>NZ_JAMYWY010000001.1:0-4800000 GCF_024159265.1 Paenibacillus sp. 1781tsa1
GTGGACAGCCATACTTCTGATTTATGGCAGCAAATTTTATCAATCATACAAAACAAACTCAGCAAACCCAGTTTTGATACCTGGTTCAAAGCAACCAAGGCTACTAAACTGAATGACCGCTCCATCGTCATTTCCGCACCAACTACGTTTGCCGTCGAATGGCTGGAGAGCCGTTACACCAAATTGGTTGGATCGACGGTATACGAACTGCTTGGCAAACAAGTCGATGTGAAATTTGTCATTGAAGAGAACAAGCCTGCTGAACCGGACCCGCAACTGCCGGCACCAACGCCTACAGTTGTACAGGAAGAAGCGGTACTTAGCATGCTGAATCCGAAATATACGTTCGATACATTTGTCATCGGACCGGGCAACCGTTTTGCCCATGCCGCATCGCTGGCGGTCGCTGAAGCGCCCGCCAAAGCTTACAACCCTCTCTTTCTGTATGGAGGGGTAGGTCTCGGTAAAACTCACTTGATGCATGCGATCGGACATTACGTTCTGGAGCATGATCCGGGCAGCAAAGTCGTTTATTTGTCGTCTGAGAAATTCACGAACGAATTCATTAACTCGATCCGTGACAACCGCGGGGAGAGCTTCCGTAACAAATACCGGAGCGTCGACATTTTGCTCATTGATGATATTCAGTTCTTGGCGGGAAAAGAATCAACACAAGAGGAATTTTTCCATACGTTTAATGCGCTGCATGAGGAACGGAAGCAGATCATCATCTCCAGCGACAGACCACCAAAGGAAATTCCGACACTGGAAGAACGACTTCGTTCTCGATTTGAATGGGGGTTAATTACGGATATCCAGCCTCCAGATTTGGAGACAAGGATCGCAATCTTGCGGAAAAAGGCACGTGCGGAAAACTTGGATATTCCGAATGAAGCGATGATGTACATTGCCAACCAGATTGACACCAACATCCGTGAACTGGAAGGCGCCCTGATTCGGGTCGTTGCTTATTCTTCACTGACTAATCAAGATGTAACCACTCATCTGGCAGCTGAAGCACTGAAGGATATTATTCCTTCCAGTCGTCCCAAAATGATCACTATTCATGACATCCAACAAAAGGTCGGCGAGTACTATAGCCTTAAGCTTGAAGATTTCAAAGCACGGAAACGGACCAAGGCAGTTGCTTTCCCAAGACAGATTGCCATGTATCTCTCTCGTGAACTGACAGACTTTTCTCTGCCCAAGATCGGGGAAGCATTCGGAGGACGAGATCACACCACTGTCATACATGCTCACGAAAAAATCTCCCAAGCGATTAAAAACGATCAGGATCTCTATAAAGTTATCAACAACTTAACCGAAAAAATTAAGAATCCAACCTGAACAAGTCCCAAGCCTATGCACAACGTATACACATGTGGATAGGCTTGGGTGTACGGGTTTATACCCACTTATCCACATATTCAGTGCCCCTATTACTATTATTACTAAAAAGATCTTAAAGATATCATCTCCAAAATAGCCATTTCGGAGCTTAGCCTTCGGCCTTTGAAAAACACCTTTCAACACCCCAACACCCAAAAAATCAGCTAGGAGTGAAACCATGAAAATCAGCATAATGAAAAACTACTTAAACGATTCCATACAGCAAGTATCCAAAGCAATCTCGAGCCGTACAACGATTCCGATTCTGAGCGGTATCAAATTCGACGTGAATCATCAGGGTGTAACGTTGACAGCAAGCGACACCGATATATCCATTCAATCCTTCATCCCGCTTGAAGATGGAGATAAAAGCGTAGTTCAGGTAGATCAACCGGGAAGTGTAGTTCTGCCAGCCAAGTTTTTCGTGGAGATCATCAAGAAGCTGCCATCCCAAGAAGTCCACATGGAAGTCAAAGAAAACTTCAACACCTTTATCTCCGCAGGTGCTACCGAGATTCAACTGGTAGGTCTTGATCCGGAAGAATTCCCGGTACTGCCAAGCATCGAAGAAAACCAAACGGTCTCCATTCCAGGAGATTTACTGAAAAATATGATCAAACAAACCGTCTTCTCCATTTCCACACATGAGACAACTCCAATCCTGACAGGTGTACTCTGGAGTTTGGGTGACAACGAATTGAAATTTGTGGCAACAGACCGCCACCGTCTTGCTACTCGTTCAGCAATGCTGGATAATGCAGAAGGTATCCGCTTCAACAACGTGGTCATTTCCGGTAAAACGCTGAACGAGCTCAGCAAAATTGTTCCGGATCAAAATACGCTTGTGGATATCGTTGTTGCAGACAATCAGGTTCTGTTCAAAATCGATCGTGTATTGTTCTACTCCCGTATTCTGGACGGAACATATCCCGATACTTCTAGAATTATTCCAACGTCATACAAAACAGAACTTGTTTTAGATACAAAAAAATTAAGTGAATCCATTGACCGGGCTTATTTGCTGTCGCGTGAAGAGAAAACAAACATTGTGCGTATGCAAACGATGGATTCAGGATCCGTTGAGATTTCTTCAAGCTCTTCCGAGCTAGGTAAAGTAAGAGAAGAAATCGAACCTGCCGAGTTTACAGGAGATCCGTTAAAAATCTCATTCAACTCCAAATACATGCTGGATGTGCTGAAAGTCGTTGAAAGTGAGCAGCTGATGATCGCTTTTACAGGAGTCATGAGTCCAATCATCTTGAAACCACTGGATGACAGTCATAGCCTTTATGTGATATTGCCATACCGGACGACCAACTAACGAAAGGAAGATCACAGTGAACCAAGTTACGATTCGTACGGAATATATTAAGCTTGATCAATTTTTGAAACTGGCTGATTGCATCCCAACTGGGGGTATGGCCAAAGCTCTGCTTCAGGAAGGACTTGTACGTGTGAATAAAGAGCCTGAGGAACGCCGGGGACGTAAGTTATACCCTGGGGATATCGTTGAAGTGGACGGAGAAGGCACATTCGAAGTTGCTGCAGAATAAGAAGACCAGTTCGATCCTGCTGCCTCCTGACGGACGGGATAAAAGGGAGGTTACCGCGTGTTTGTGAACAGCATTGATCTGCAGAATTTCCGCAATTATGAACATCTGAGACTGGACTCTTTTGGTCCTGTAAACTTGTTGATCGGGCAAAATGCCCAAGGCAAGACCAATCTTGCAGAGGCGATTTTTGTACTTGCACTCACCAAGAGCCACCGCACATCCCGTGACAAGGAGCTGATTCGTTTCGGTGAGGAACGTGCCAGACTTGCAGCAGAGGTCGACAAAAAGTACGGATCGGTCAAGCTTGAGCTATCTTTGTCGCAACAAGGCAAAAAAGCAAAGATTAACGGCCTCGAGCAGCGCAAGTTAAGTGATTTTGTTGGAGCGCTCAATGTCGTGATGTTTGCACCGGAGGATCTGGAGATTGTAAAAGGCACACCGGGGGTCCGCCGCCGGTTTCTTGACATGGAGATCGGACAGGTTGCACCAGGTTACCTGTATCACCTGCAGCAATACCAAAAAGTGCTCGTCCAACGAAACAATTTGCTTAAGCAGCTTTGGGGAAAAGGGGCATCAGCCCAGACCATGCTTGAGGTATGGAACGAACAACTGGTCGAGCATGGTGTTAAGATCGTCAAAAAAAGGAAACAATTCATAAAGAAACTGCAAAAGTGGGCAGAAACGATTCATCAGGGGATCACCGGAGGCGGTGAAGTCTTGCGGCTGGCCTACCTTCCGTCCTTCAGCGAAGCCGCTGAGGAAGATGAAGCTGTCTTAATGGACCAATTTATGATAAAATTATCACAAATGAAAGAGCAGGAGATTCGCCGAGGCACAACCCTTAGTGGGCCGCATCGGGATGACCTGTCCTTTTTCATTAACGATCGGGAAGTACAAACATATGGCTCCCAGGGGCAGCAGCGCACAACGGCGTTGTCCCTTAAACTTGCGGAAATCGAACTGATTCACGAAGAAATCGGAGAATATCCGGTCCTGCTGCTGGATGATGTTCTGTCAGAGCTGGACCCTTTTCGCCAGACGCAGCTGATCGAAACGTTCCAGAGCAAGGTGCAAACCTTTATTACAGCTACGGGGATCGAGAGCCTGAACGTTGACAAGCTCAAAGATGCCAGTATTTATCACGTTCATGCCGGACAGGTTGAACGCTAAGGAGTGAGGGCTTATGTACATTCATCTGGGCGGTGAGAAGATCATCCGTTCTTCCGAATTGGTCGCTATTTTCGATATATCGATTGAAAAATCCTCAAAGATCTCCAAGCAATATGTCACACATGCCGAGCAGGAAAAAACCGTGGAACATATCGGTGAGGAGGAAGCCAAGTCCATTGTGGTGACCAAAAACATTGTGTACTACTCGCCGATTTCCTCAGCCACGCTGAAGAAGCGGGCTCACATTTTCCCTGATCTCTAGTCGTTAATTGGCATAAGGGTGTGTCTTTTGCTGCTTGTCTTTATGTGGACAACTGGCTGAAATGAAGGACGTTGCCTATTTCAGCAAACATTATTAGTTAACGCATATTTACGATATTGAATCTATAGAAGTAGGTGAAAGCATGTCTATGAATCAACCGTCATATGGTGCAGATGAAATTCAGGTTCTTGAAGGACTGGAAGCCGTACGGAAACGTCCGGGGATGTATATTGGTTCAACCAGTTCCAAAGGTCTGCATCATCTGGTCTGGGAAGTAGTGGACAACAGTATCGATGAAGCGCTCGCAGGTTACTGTGACCATATCGAGGTTACTATCCATGAAGACAACAGTGTCACTGTTGTCGATAACGGACGTGGGATTCCTGTCGGTGAACATGCCAAAATGAAACGTCCTGCGCTTGAGGTTGTTATGACCGTCCTCCATGCAGGCGGTAAGTTTGGTGGCGGCGGGTACAAAGTATCCGGTGGTCTGCACGGTGTAGGTGTATCCGTAGTTAACGCACTATCCGAAAAAGTTGTTGTCACAGTTAAGGTTGACGGGCATGTCTATCAACAGGAATACCGCCGTGGGGCTCCACAGTATGACCTGAAAGTAATTGGAACAACGGAAGAAACGGGAACAACGGTTAGGTTCCACCCAGACCCTGAAATTTTCACAGAAACGAGAGTTTATGATTATGACATCTTGCTTGCCCGTATTCGTGAGCTGGCATTCCTGAACAAGGGAATTGGTCTTACACTGACGGATGAGCGTACAGGTGCAACCAACTCGTTCCTGTATGAAGGTGGCATTATCGAATACGTCTCCTTCCTCAACCAGAAGCGCGAAGTACTGCATGAAAATCCAATTTACGTCGAAGGTTCCAGAGATAATATCCAGGTGGAAGTTGCCCTGCAATACAATGACAACTACACCGAGAATATCTATTCCTTCGCCAACAATATCAACACGCATGAGGGCGGAACCCATGAATCAGGTTTCAAGAGTGCCCTTACGCGGATTATCAATGACTACGCCCGTAAAGCGGGAGTAATCAAGGACAGCACGGGTAACCTTTCGGGGGATGACGTGCGTGAAGGCTTGACCGCTATTATTTCGGTCAAGATTCCGGAACCGCAATTCGAAGGACAGACAAAGACCAAGCTGGGTAACAGTGAAGTTCGTGGGATTGTCGAATCCTTGTTTGCCGAGAAACTGCAGGAGTTCCTGGAAGAGAATCCTTCCGTATCCCGTCGCATTTTGGAAAAAGGACTGCAAGCAGCCCGTGCGCGTGAAGCAGCCCGTAAAGCCCGAGAGCTGACACGTCGTAAAGGTGCACTCGAAGTAAGCTCACTTCCGGGTAAACTGGCCGACTGTTCATCCAAGGATGCTTCAATCAGCGAATTGTACATCGTCGAAGGTGACTCTGCCGGCGGATCAGCGAAGCAAGGCCGTGATCGTCATTTCCAAGCGATTTTGCCGCTGCGTGGTAAGATTCTGAACGTGGAAAAAGCTCGTCTCGACCGGATCTTGGGTAATGCGGAGATCAGGGCTATTATTACGGCGATGGGTACTGGTATTGGTGATGACTTCGATATTGCCAAAGCCCGCTATCACAAAATCATTTTGATGACTGATGCCGATGTCGATGGTGCTCATATCCGAACACTATTGCTGACATTCCTGTATCGGTACATGCGTAAAATCATTGAGGCAGGTTACGTATATATTGCACAACCGCCATTGTTCAAGATTGAGCGTAACAAAGTGATTCGTTATGCCGGTTCCGAGAAAGAGCGCGATGAAATTATTGCGACCTTCGGAGAAAATGCGAAATTTAACGTTCAGCGTTACAAAGGTCTTGGCGAGATGAATGCCGGACAATTGTGGGAAACGACGATGGATCCGGAGAGCCGGACCATGATGCAAGTATCGATCAATGATGCCATACTTGCTGATGCGATGTTTGATACCCTGATGGGAGATAACGTTGAACCGCGTCGTGACTTTATCCAGGAAAATGCGAAATACGTGAAAAACCTCGACATTTAACGATATTCGAAGAGGCGCCTGTGAGGGCGCCTTTTTATATTATTAGAATCACGGAATAGGAAGTATTAGACTTCCGTATCCCATTGTTAGCGACGTACACGTTTTTTGGCAGAAGAGGCCTGTGCTTTGGGGGCTGGACGAGAACTCTTATTCTTTTTGGAGGGTAAACGACCGTATGCAATTGCATAGCGTTTGATCTTTCGGTACGTCCCCTTGTCCGGTAGTAAACCAAAAGCATAAATGCCCGGCAGTGTGTTAACTTCAAGAATCCAGGGGCGTCCTTCTTCGTCTAGCGCAATATCAATACCAATCTCTTTGAGCCTTGGAAATGATGTTTGCAATTGCACAGCAGTATGGATACCTAAGCGGTACAGCTCATTGCGAAGTTTTTTGAAGCCATCCTGGTGAAGATGGGGGAGTACGAGTTCTTCAAACGTGGCCAATCGCCCACCACCATGAATGTTGGTGATAATTTTGCCCGGTGCAGCAACACGTCCCAGAATACCTGTTGTTTCCCAGTTGTGTTGCAGATTTTTCTGAGTCAACACACGCAAATCAAAAGGCAAATCTCCATGCTTCATCAGCGAGATTCCCTGTTGAATGATATACTCACGTTCCTGAATGCGATCATTCAGTGCTCGTTCGAGTTCATCCAGGGAATGAAATGATCTCTCCTCTGTACCGTATTGGAGTTGATATGTTGTTGTGAGCTCGGTAGCTCTGGAGGTAATACCACTTGCTTCGAGTTCATCAGGTGGGTTCCCATCATTGGGTTCTTCTGGAACCTCTGCTTCTGTGGTGGGATCTTCGGAATTAACGACAGGTACGTATAAACGGGTTGTTTTCACCCGCATGACTCCATTACCGTAAGTACCACGGTCCGGTTTGATATAGTTGGACTCAAATAATTCAGTCATTCGTTCCAGAGTTTGACGGCTATATTTTCGGGTGACTGGGATATATTCATTCACCATGCGACTGCGTTGTAACACAGCTGTTTTGGCCCATTTGCTGGAGACGCGTTGGATACCCAAGATCCATCAGTCCTTTCATGTTTTGCTCATTTCCAAAGAGGGAAATACACGGAGAAATCAAAGGACAAGAGACGATTTCAGTGGTATAATAGAGAAATATGGCGTTTTGTGCGATGAGCTGCACAATTTGCAGTTTGATCGTAGGACGGGAATGGCTTTAGCCTCGATGGGCACAGTACATATGCCGTATTTCTAGCATTGTATGTGCAATTGGGGAGGAAGGCAGGGCGTATCCCCAGAGACGCAGAAGTTCCCGGAAGAAAGGCTATTGCCCAGCGGACGTTTAATTGTGTAACTTTTGTGAAAGTAATATAATAAAGAGTAGCGTTCTTGCGCGGTTTTAGCCTTGTTAGGCTTTTCACATATAATCAATTTTCTTGCATGACGGAATTGGAACGTTTGTTGAAGGACAAGAAGGAGGTCCAGCATGGCGGAAGAAATGAACTCTCAGATTACAGATCGGGATATAGGCGTGGAGATGCGTGAATCGTTTATGGATTATGCGATGAGCATCATTGTTAGCCGTGCCTTACCTGACGTACGTGATGGATTGAAGCCGGTTCACCGGCGTATTCTGTACGCAATGTCAGAGCTCGGTATGACCCCCGATAAACCACATAAAAAATCAGCCAGAATCGTCGGCGAAGTTATCGGTAAGTATCACCCACACGGTGACTCTGCTGTTTACGAGACGATGGTACGGATGGCACAGGATTTCTCCCTGCGCTATATGCATGTAGATGGACATGGTAACTTTGGATCGGTCGATGGCGATATGGCAGCAGCCATGCGTTATACGGAAGCTCGTTTATCCAAGATTGCTATGGAAATGCTTAGAGATATCAACAAGGATACGATTGATTTCCAGCCGAACTATGACGGTGAAGAACATGAACCAATCGTTTTGCCTGCTCGTTTTCCTAACTTGCTTGTCAATGGGGTCGGCGGGATCGCGGTAGGTATGGCCACCAATATTCCTCCTCATAATCTGGGCGAGGTCATTGATGGTGTACAGGCCATGATTCAAAATCCGGATATTACATCCATGGAACTCATGGATTACATTCAAGGACCAGACTTCCCTACATCCGGCTACATTTTGGGACGCTCAGGCATTCGCCAGGCGTATCAGACCGGACGTGGTTCAGTAACGATGCGGGCCAAAACCAACATCGAAGAGAATAACAACAAGGCGCGAATTATCGTTACGGAGCTGCCTTATCAGGTGAACAAGGCGAGACTCGTTGAGAAAATCGCCGAGTTGGTACGTGATAAAAAGATTGATGGTATTACCGACCTTCGTGATGAGTCTGACCGTAATGGTATGCGGGTTGTAATTGAGCTTCGCAGAGACGTGAATCCGGGTGTTGTTCTGAACAACCTTTACAAACACACATCGATGCAATCCACTTTCGGAATTAACATGCTTGCGATTGTGAATAAAGAACCTAAAATCCTGAACCTGCGTGAAGTGTTGTATCACTACCTGCAGCATCAGATTGAGGTTATTCGCAGACGTACGCAGTTTGAACTGAAGAAGGCTGAAGCTCGTGCACATATTTTAGAAGGCTTACGCATTGCGCTGGATCATATCGACGAGATTATTACATTGATTCGTTCTTCCAGTAATGCAGATGCAGCCAGAGAAGGTTTGATTGAGCGTTTTTCACTCAGTCATGATCAGGCTCAAGCGATTCTCGATATGCGTTTGCAACGCCTCACAGGTCTGGAACGCGAACGTATTGAGAATGAATATAACGAACTGATGGTCAAAATCAGAGAGTATCGTGAAATTCTGGCCAATGAACATTTGGTGCTTGAAATTATCAGCACAGAGCTGCAAGAGATTCGCGACCGCTTTAGCGATGATCGTCGTACAGAGATCACTGTAGGTGAAGAGAGTATTCTGGATGAGGACCTGATTCCACGTGAAGAGGTTATCATTACGATTACCCATACAGGCTACGTGAAACGTCTGCCGGTATCCACATACCGCAGCCAGAAACGTGGTGGACGTGGGGTCGTGGGTATGGATACGAAGGATACCGACTTTGTTGAGCATCTGTTCGTGACCAACTCTCACAATTACCTCATGTTCTTCACCGACAAAGGTAAGGTGTATCGTCTCAAAGCGTACGAGATTCCAGAGCTTGGACGTACTGCACGGGGAACACCGATTATCAACCTGATCCAGATTGAGCAGGGTGAATCGGTTAATGCCGTGATTCCGGTTCAGGAATTTGAAAGTGACAGATTCTTGTTCTTTGCTACCCGTCAAGGGGTCGTGAAGAAAACGCCACTTGAGGATTACACCAATATCCGCAAAGGCGGCTTGATCGGTATTTCCTTGCGTGATGATGACATTCTAATTGATGTTAAGCTGACCGATGGACAGCAAGAGATCATTATGGGTACAGCTCACGGAATGTCTATTCGATTCTCCGAAGGTAATGTACGTTCCATGGGACGTAGTGCAACCGGGGTTAAAGGGATCACATTGGATGAACAGGATGCCGTTATTGGCATGGATGTAGTCGATAAAGATCTCGATGTTTTGATCGTTACAGCCAAAGGATACGGTAAACGTACACCTGTGAGTGACTATCGAATGCAGACTCGTGGTGGTAAAGGGATCAAGACGATTAATGTCACAGAGAAGAACGGCGCAGTAGTCAGCCTCAAGATGGTTAAAACCGAAGAGGATCTGATGATTATCACGTCTAGCGGTACGTTGATCCGGATGAGCATGGAAGGCATATCCACGATGGGTCGATACACGCAGGGTGTGAAGCTGATTCATATTCGTGACGAAGATTCAGTAGCTACTGTCAGCCGAATTGACAAAAATGAAGAAGAACCAGACGATGAGTCACTTGAAGGCATGGAAGGCGGGGAAACCCAAGCTCCGGCAGTAAGCCTGGAAGAAGGAACCGTTTCTGACGCGGACGCGGATGCAGAGGATGAAGTTGAGGGCGACGATTCCGGTTCGGAAGCATAAACCTAGAATGTTATACAAACCGATCTCTTGGAGATTGGAAAAAGATTGCGAGGGCTCCCACTGGGAGCCCTTTTGTTGTATAAAGGGATCTCTTCTTCTATTCTTTCGAATCTAGGATGTACAGCCTCATTTCTGAGTAATATAATGGGAAATATCATGAAAAACCGGGACTATGGTCTTGTTGGTTATTAACATAGAAGAACGATGAGTGAGGGGAATATACATGGGACTTATCACCCTGTCAGAAGTCAAACCAGGACTCAAACTTGGGAGTGATGTGCAAACGCTTCGTGGCAACGTTTTGCTTCAGAAGGGCAAAGTCATTTTACCCAAAGATATGGAAGTACTCAAAGCCTTTATGATTCACCAGGTAGACATTGAGCAAGAGAAAGTGGGGTCGAGTAATACAGGAACCAAAGGTGCATCTGCGTCCGCAGGAAGTACAGCAAACGAGAAGAATGGCGAACGGACAGGGAAGACAGGTAACGTCACCACAGCCCCAGTAGCAACGTCTCTACAGGATGAGTATGAGAAGATGGTTGGACTAACCAAAAATGCATTCATGTCCTCTCTAGCGGCTGAATTGCCTGTATATGAATTGCGTACACAGTTAGAGGCTGTGTTTGCATATCTCAAACAATATAATGTGCTTACCTTCAGTCCACGAGTAATGCAAGAACATGATTATGTGTATCATCATGCTGTACTGAGTGCAATTACTTCCTATCAACTGGCCCAGTGGATAGATCTCCCCTCCAAGGATTGGATGCAAGTTGCGTTTGCAGGCTTGTTCCATGATATTGGTAATAACAAAGTAGATCCGCAAATTCTCCATAAGCCTTCTACATTGACCGTTACAGAGCAGGATGAGATCCGGCAGCACACCAAATATGGTTACCAGATTCTTAAACAGGCAAAGGCCATTAATGAGGGCGCCAGACTTGCTGCTTTGCAGCATCATGAAAAAGTTGACGGATCAGGTTATCCGTTGCAGCTTAGTGGGACGCAGATTCATATTTACGCTAAAATCGTAGCTATCGCTGATATTTTCCACGCTATGACGTTGGAGAAGATTTACCGTAAGGCACAATCACCGTATCTAGTTCTAGAGCAGATCCAGAGTGAGGCATTTGGAAAATTGGATCCTGCAATTGTACGTGTATTTGTTCAACGATCAACCCAGATCCATAATGGTATCCGAGTAAAACTCAGTAATAACCAGATTGGAGAGATCGTATTCTCTGATCGAGATCATCCTACACGGCCTATGGTGTCAGTAGAAGGAACCATCATTAACCTAATGCAGCAAAGGCAGCTTCACATCCAAGAGGTTATCGGTTAACTATAGATATTAGAGCAACTTGATGAGAGGGCCTTTCTTTTATAGAGAGGCTTTTTAAGTGAGATAGATGTGGGAATGCAGAAAAAAACAGAAAGATTATAGAAAGATATATAATTACTCAAAAAAGACTTGCATTTAAAAACTCTACATGGTATATTCTAAGTCCGGCCAAGAAAACACGATTTACACGGTGCGGCAAGCCAATCAAATAAGCTTCGAAAGAAACTTAAAAAAAGAGCTTGCAAAGTTGGTTCGGATGTGATAAGATATAAAAGTTGCTGAAGAGAACGACATTCGGTAGCGAAACAAGTTTGATCTTTGAAAACTGAACAACGAGTGAGTAAACATTCTGCTTGCAGAATGAACGCAAAAGTTTGAAACAAGCCTTGGCTTGAATCGACTGGAGCACAAAATGAGATTTTAATCTCGTCAGATTCAAAATGAGCTTATCGCTCTTTTCAATACTTTATTGGAGAGTTTGATCCTGGCTCAGGACGAACGCTGGCGGCATGCCTAATACATGCAAGTCGAGCGGACTTGATGAGAAGCTTGCTTCTCTGATGGTTAGCGGCGGACGGGTGAGTAACACGTAGGCAACCTGCCCTCAAGTTTGGGACAACTACCGGAAACGGTAGCTAATACCGAATAGTTGTTTTCTTCGCCTGAAGGAAACTGGAAAGACGGAGCAATCTGTCACTTGGGGATGGGCCTGCGGCGCATTAGCTAGTTGGTGGGGTAACGGCTCACCAAGGCGACGATGCGTAGCCGACCTGAGAGGGTGATCGGCCACACTGGGACTGAGACACGGCCCAGACTCCTACGGGAGGCAGCAGTAGGGAATCTTCCGCAATGGGCGAAAGCCTGACGGAGCAATGCCGCGTGAGTGATGAAGGTTTTCGGATCGTAAAGCTCTGTTGCCAGGGAAGAACGCTTGGGAGAGTAACTGCTCTCAAGGTGACGGTACCTGAGAAGAAAGCCCCGGCTAACTACGTGCCAGCAGCCGCGGTAATACGTAGGGGGCAAGCGTTGTCCGGAATTATTGGGCGTAAAGCGCGCGCAGGCGGTCATTTAAGTCTGGTGTTTAATCCCGGGGCTCAACCCCGGATCGCACTGGAAACTGGGTGACTTGAGTGCAGAAGAGGAGAGTGGAATTCCACGTGTAGCGGTGAAATGCGTAGATATGTGGAGGAACACCAGTGGCGAAGGCGACTCTCTGGGCTGTAACTGACGCTGAGGCGCGAAAGCGTGGGGAGCAAACAGGATTAGATACCCTGGTAGTCCACGCCGTAAACGATGAGTGCTAGGTGTTAGGGGTTTCGATACCCTTGGTGCCGAAGTTAACACATTAAGCACTCCGCCTGGGGAGTACGGTCGCAAGACTGAAACTCAAAGGAATTGACGGGGACCCGCACAAGCAGTGGAGTATGTGGTTTAATTCGAAGCAACGCGAAGAACCTTACCAGGTCTTGACATCCCTCTGATCGATGCAGAGATGTATCTTTCCTTCGGGACAGAGGAGACAGGTGGTGCATGGTTGTCGTCAGCTCGTGTCGTGAGATGTTGGGTTAAGTCCCGCAACGAGCGCAACCCTTGATCTTAGTTGCCAGCATTTCGGATGGGCACTCTAAGGTGACTGCCGGTGACAAACCGGAGGAAGGTGGGGATGACGTCAAATCATCATGCCCCTTATGACCTGGGCTACACACGTACTACAATGGCCGGTACAACGGGCTGTGAAGCCGCGAGGTGGAACGAATCCTAAAAAGCCGGTCTCAGTTCGGATTGCAGGCTGCAACTCGCCTGCATGAAGTCGGAATTGCTAGTAATCGCGGATCAGCATGCCGCGGTGAATACGTTCCCGGGTCTTGTACACACCGCCCGTCACACCACGAGAGTTTATAACACCCGAAGTCGGTGGGGTAACCGCAAGGAGCCAGCCGCCGAAGGTGGGATAGATGATTGGGGTGAAGTCGTAACAAGGTAGCCGTATCGGAAGGTGCGGCTGGATCACCTCCTTTCTATGGAGAATCGTTTCCCGCGTGGAAACATTCAAATATGCAGCTTAGCTGCAAAACACTCACTCGTTGCTCAGTTTTGAGAGCTCAAACTCTCAAACAGCTTGCTTTTGCATGGAGCTTGTTCTTTGAAAACTAGATATCGAAACGAAAGTAAATGCGAATTAGAACATTCCTTTTTAGCTGAACTTGTGTTAAACAAGTTTCAATAAAAACGGTAGATTGCACGTACGATGGTTTTGGGTGGGAGCAACTTTTGGCTTTGCGCAAGCAAAACAAGGGAAGCGAGCAGCCAATACCGGAGCACGAGGTTAAGCTACTAAGAGCACACGGAGGATGCCTAGGCGCTAGGAGCCGATGAAGGACGTGGCGAACAACGAAACTGCCTCGGGGAGCTGTAAGCAAGCTTTGATCCGGGGGTGTCCGAATGGGGAAACCCAGCTGGGGTAATTTCCAGTTACTCATAACTGAATACATAGGTTATGTAGAGGCATACCAGGGGAACTGAAACATCTAAGTACCCTGAGGAAGAGAAAACAATAGTGATTCCGTCAGTAGCGGCGAGCGAACGCGGAGAAGCCCAAACCAGAGAGCTTGCTCTTTGGGGTTGTGGGACGTCTCACATGGAGTTACAAAGGAACCGGTTAAGCGAAGAGGTCTGGAAAGGCCCGCCAAAGAAGGTAAAAGCCCTGTAGTTGAAAGTCTGTTCCCTCCGAGACGGATCCCGAGTAGTGCGGGGCACGTGAAACCCCGTATGAATCCGGCAGGACCATCTGCCAAGGCTAAATACTTCCTAGCGACCGATAGTGAAGCAGTACCGTGAGGGAAAGGTGAAAAGCACCCCGGAAGGGGAGTGAAATAGAACCTGAAACCGTGTGCTTACAAAAAGTCAGAGCCCGTTTTAGGGGTGATGGCGTGCCTTTTGTAGAATGAACCGGCGAGTTACGTTCCCGTGCAAGGTTAAGGTGAAGAGCCGGAGCCGCAGCGAAAGCGAGTCTGAATAGGGCGATGTAGTACGTGGACGTAGACCCGAAACCGGGTGATCTACCCCTGTCCAGGGTGAAGGTGCGGTAACACGCACTGGAGGCCCGAACCCACGCACGTTGAAAAGTGCGGGGATGAGGTGGGGGTAGCGGAGAAATTCCAATCGAACTCGGAGATAGCTGGTTCTCCCCGAAATAGCTTTAGGGCTAGCCTCGGAAAACAGAGTCGTGGAGGTAGAGCACTGATTGGGTGCGGGGCCCGCAAGGGTTACCAAGCTCAGTCAAACTCCGAATGCCATAGACTTACTTCCGGGAGTCAGACAGTGAGTGCTAAGATCCATTGTCAAAAGGGAAACAGCCCAGACCATCAGCTAAGGTCCCCAAGTGTGTGTTAAGTGGGAAAGGATGTGGAGTTGCACAGACAACCAGGATGTTGGCTTAGAAGCAGCCACCATTGAAAGAGTGCGTAATAGCTCACTGGTCGAGTGACTCTGCGCCGAAAATGTAACGGGGCTAAACACACCACCGAAGCTATGGCTTGATGCTTTGCATCAGGGGTAGGGGAGCGTTGTATAAGGGTTGAAGGTGTACCGTAAGGAGCGCTGGACATTATACAAGTGAGAATGCCGGTATGAGTAACGAAAAGATCAGTGAGAATCTGATCCGCCGAAAGCCTAAGGGTTCCTGAGGAAGGCTCGTCCGCTCAGGGTAAGTCGGGACCTAAGGCGAGGCCGAAAGGCGTAGTCGAAGGACAACAGGTCGAAATTCCTGTACCACCGTAAGCCGTTATGAGCAATGGGGGGACGCAGTAGGGTAGTGACGCGGACTGATGGATGTCCGTCTAAGCAGTGAGGCTGATGTGTAGGCAAATCCGCACATCGTAAGGCTGAGCTGTGATGGGGAGCGAAAATTGTAGTAGCGAAGGTCATGATCTCACACTGCCAAGAAAAGCCTCTAGCCAGGTGAAGGTGCCCGTACCGCAAACCGACACAGGTAGGCGAGAAGAGTATTCTAAGGCGCGCGGAAGAACTCTCGTTAAGGAACTCGGCAAAATGACCCCGTAACTTCGGGAGAAGGGGTGCCCCGGTAGTGTGAATAGCACGAGGGGGCCGCAGTGAAAAGGCCCAAGCGACTGTTTAGCAAAAACACAGGTCTGTGCGAAGCCGTAAGGCGAAGTATACGGGCTGACGCCTGCCCGGTGCTGGAAGGTTAAGGGGAGTGGTTAGGAGCAATCCGAAGCTGTGAACCGAAGCCCCAGTAAACGGCGGCCGTAACTATAACGGTCCTAAGGTAGCGAAATTCCTTGTCAGGTAAATTCTGACCCGCACGAATGGCGTAACGACTTGGGCGCTGTCTCAACGAGAGATCCGGTGAAATTTTAATACCTGTGAAGATGCAGGTTACCCGCGACAAGACGGAAAGACCCCATGGAGCTTTACTGCAGCTTGATATTGAATTTGGGTACGATCTGTACAGGATAGGTGGGAGCCTTTGAAGCAGGAGCGCAAGCTTCTGTGGAGGCAACGTTGGGATACCACCCTGATCGTATCTAGGTTCTAACCTGGTACCGTAATCCGGTGCGGGGACAGTGTCAGGTGGGCAGTTTGACTGGGGCGGTCGCCTCCTAAAGAGTAACGGAGGCGCCCAAAGGTTCCCTCAGAATGGTTGGAAATCATTCGAAGAGTGCAAAGGCATAAGGGAGCTTGACTGCGAGACCTACAAGTCGAGCAGGGACGAAAGTCGGGCTTAGTGATCCGGTGGTACCGCATGGAAGGGCCATCGCTCAACGGATAAAAGCTACCCTGGGGATAACAGGCTTATCTCCCCCAAGAGTCCACATCGACGGGGAGGTTTGGCACCTCGATGTCGGCTCATCGCATCCTGGGGCTGAAGTAGGTCCCAAGGGTTGGGCTGTTCGCCCATTAAAGCGGTACGCGAGCTGGGTTCAGAACGTCGTGAGACAGTTCGGTCCCTATCTGTCGTGGGCGTAGGAAATTTGAGAGGAGCTGTCCTTAGTACGAGAGGACCGGGATGGACGTACCGCTGGTGTACCAGTTGTTCCGCCAGGAGCACCGCTGGGTAGCTATGTACGGACGGGATAAACGCTGAAAGCATCTAAGCGTGAAGCCCCCCTCAAGATGAGATTTCCCAGTATGTAAGACCCCTTGAAGACGACGAGGTAGATAGGCTGGGGGTGGAAGTGCAGCAATGCATGGAGCTGACCAGTACTAATCGGTCGAGGGCTTATCCAATTGCAAGTGATAATTCACATCTTTCGTTTCGAATCTAGTTTTCAGAGAACAACAACTCTGAAATGTAAGCACAGCTATGCGTTTGGTGGCGATGGCGGAGGGGTTCCACACGTACCCATCCCGAACACGACCGTTAAGCCCTCTAGCGCCGATGGTACTTGGACCGCAGGGTCCTGGGAGAGTAGGACGCCGCCAAGCAAAGAACCACTGCCGATGTCATTCGGTGGTGGTTTTTATTTTTTTATAAGGATTAGAGATGATGGGCGGAAGCTCTAACATGATCGTTAAATGAAGGTAACATTTTTGTTACGGATAACAGGGGCAAAACCAGTATAATAGGACTATGTTAAATATGCTAAAAGTACCTGACCACAGAGCTGGAATGTGCAGCTGTGAAAAGGAGGGTGTGTGTGTTAAGTTGGCGGAGACTTGGACTACAATCAATTCTGTTGCTTTGTTTGACCGTTGTTCTGGCAGGATGCGGTGAAGCTTCAGGATCTGTATGGACTTCATATGAAGGTGCGGTGAACGAGAAGAGTTTTCCGGTGCCTAAAGTAGCGAATAAATCTGACCAGTCCGAGAACAATTCGGATATGGATTATGTTCGATATACGCTGTCTGGTATTAGTGAGAGTACTAGCTTGCCTGAGGTATATCTAGACGAGATTAAAAGCTGGGGTTGGACAGAGAGGCAAGCCAAGGGTACATCCAATGAATCCAGTACCTTGCGTGTATTTGCAAAGGAAGGACATACTGTGCATTTAGCAGTACATGATGGATCCTTTACACTAATGGTTCCTAGAAATGATGCTACTCAAACGACAGTTAAATCATTGGCTGAAGACGATTGAGCTGCTGCGTGTAAGATTGGATATGAAAATTAACGCTGTGATGTTCCTTATATAGTAAAGCTCCCGTGTACTTGATCGGGGGCTTTTTGTTATTTTACGAAGAAGGCTTTAGTCGTGATGGGATACCTATGGTGTAATGCTGGAGAGGCCATAAAGGTACAGAAGATTAGGAGTAGATATTGTCGTACAGAAAGGTGAGCATATGCGCTTGAACTATTATAGGGGCGTGCTGAGCTTTAAAGGTAGAGGACGAAAGATATAGAGTTATATAAAGGTAAGGGGTAGATTGAATGGTTGATGGAAGGCAAGGTGGGAAAGGAGATAGAGCAGAGACAGAGCAAGAGATCGCTCATAGGAGTAAAGTATACGAGATATCTGGAGTTAAGAGATATGGTACAGCAGATGAAAAGAGAAGAAGAACGGAGTCTGTCGTGGGGATAACTAATTTAACTATACCCATACTGTGGATAAGGAATAAGAAGGGAAACAAAAATAAAGGTTATCCACAGTGGATAACCTTTATTTAATCATGTGAGGCTGAGCCAGCTGGACGATACGAGATCTTTTTTTTAACAAATATCCGAGGGGCTCAGGCCATTATGTATTACGGGTAAATGAGATACATGTACTAATGGATGAACGAAGGGCATTATTGCAGATAATATGAGACATCTTGTTCATTTAATTTGATGAGTCCATCTTTGCGCTCGCGGGAGAGCACCATGACAACATATAAGCGAGGACCCAGTAACCACAAATGCCAGAAGATCAGCGAGAGGGTGAAGGATAACGGGGACCATATCAAACATACGGTAATGATACATAGTCCAATCCAGCTCATGTTAAGGTGTACCCGGACAAACATACGGAAGCTGAAATGCTGATCAGGGATATAACCCAACCAAGGCATACGCAGATTCCAGCGCCACCGTTTGGCGTAAGAGGTACGTACCAGAAGTAATATCGTTCTGGCGATGACATAATGAATCCAAATGGTGATTGGGCCTGCCAGTACAAAAAAGAAGAGGCCAGTCCAAGAGAATGCAAGTAGATTGAATAAAAGCATGATGACCGGCAGGCACAGATAACTATAGATGACACTGCGGGCGATAGCCTTTTTTTTCAGAAGCCGGTATTGATAAAATGTTGCTTTATTCTCCGGTTCGGCGATCATACGATTATATATCCTCCTTCAAATTCACGTTTGTGTGGGATAGGTATTTGTTTTCTTATACGTGTAAAAGGGAATGCATTATGTATGTATATATGAACCTTGTCTATCACGCCATGACGATTGTACAAGATATTGAGATTCGACTGTGCTTATCTCAGTATACTCTCGAATGCATGGACTGTCAGGCTTTGATATCGTTATCATGTATTATATATCGGCTGGGATTCCAAGTTTTTTTAAGAAATTTGAATATAAGTTTTGAGCCAGACTAAGGGATACGCGATTTTGAGGGAAATGCGATGGTTGCAGGATAACAGTGTAGATAGGAGTAGATGAATGCTCTTGATCAGAAGATGAATGTATTTTTCGGTACAGACACCCCAAAGGGGGTGGGCGAATATATATATTTTATAGAAAGAAAGCACTATGAAAATGTATAAAATAATAGAAACTGTGCAATACTGATAGTAAACGTAAAACAAGGTGGGATGGTTCATGGAAGAACATGCCGAACACACATGCATTATCTGCGAGCAAAGAAAAAGAGAAGGCATTTTTATTGTATCTGAATTCATATGTGACACTTGTGAAGCAGAAATGGTTCATACCGATGCGCAGGATGCCAAGTACAATTATTTTATTCATCAAATGAAGCAAATTTGGGTACAAAAAAACGCATAATGCATATTGCTAATAGAAGTAGAAGTGAAACATCACGTTGTAAAGATGCTGATGTGTATAGAGGCCCAATGGGCCTTTTTCTGTTTTTACGAGAGAGAGTCTTGTCTGCCATTTAAGGAAGGCGTATGCTGATATAATGATATAGAAAATTTGCAGCAGCGCGTGTGGAGATGGGGAAGAATGGGGTTCCTTAGTATTTGAAAGTATTTGGGAGCGCACCGGGCGCACATTATATATGTACAGGATGGTTATTTCATGGATCATAAAACTAAATCAAGTAGAGCCCCTTTATATGAAGCGTTGCTTGCGTATCGTGAATCAAAGCAGCGTTCTTTTCATGTGCCTGGGCATAAGAATGGACAAGCTTACCGACATTTGCTGAAACAAGCAGAAGCAGGACAATCCCCCGTTAAGGATATTGTTAATGAGGAACACCAGCACAACGGAGATATTCAGAGCGAAGCGGGAAGAAATGTAAACAGAAGGATAGAGCGATTTAGTTCAGTGGAGAAACATGGTGATGCTATAGGGAGTGGGGAACGACTCAGCGATGAAGCGACTCATTCGGAAATAGGATTGGCACCGGATCGTTCATTCCTGGAGATGATGGAGATGGATGTTACAGAGATTACGGGCACGGACGATTTGCATCATCCGGAAGGTGTGATCCAAGAAGCACAGGAGCTTGCGGCAGATTGTTTTGGGGCAGAGGAGAGTTTCTTCCTTGTGGGGGGAAGTACGGCTGGTAATCTATCCTTACTTCTTACCGTGTGTGATGAGCCGAATAGTATTGTGCTGGTGCAGCGGAATGTACATAAATCCGTTATTCACGGGTTAATGCTGGCCGGCGCAAGAGCTGTTTTTCTGGAGCCGTGGGTCGATCCTGCGTCTGGACTTGCGGTCATGCCGTCGGTAGAGACGGTTCAGGCTGCTGTCCAGTCCTATCCTGAGGCAAAGGGAGTACTTGTCACTTTGCCCAATTACTATGGCATGGGCGCTGATCTGACGCCCATCGCCGAGGTATGCCACGCAGCTGGCATGCCATTGCTCGTGGATGAAGCGCATGGCGCGCATTATGGGCAGCATCCGGAGCTGCCTGTCTCTGCACTGTCTTGCGGAGCAGACGGTGTTGTGCAGTCGACGCATAAGATGCTGACGGCCTTCACCATGGGTGCGATGCTGCACATTCAGGGACCGCGGTTAAACCGGTCCCTGTTAAGGCAACGCCTGGCCATGGTGCAAAGCTCAAGCCCATCATACCCGGTGATGGCTTCGCTTGATCTTGCGCGCCGGCTGCTGCACGTGCAGGGCGCGGACACGTTCACGGCGGGGCTTGCCGCCGTGAACGCCTTTAAGCGCGGCCTCGCGGAGCTGCAGCGCTTCCAGTTGCTGCAGCCTGCACAGCCGCTGCAGCCAGAGCCGCCAGCCGGAACAGCGAAGCCGGCTGGTATGTCCGTGTCCGCTGCGCAGCAGACACGGGAGGGCCTGACCGCGGCGGCGATGCCTTCTGCCGCGGGGTATACCGCTCAGGACCCATTCAAGGCCGTCATCTATGACGGCGCAGGGGTGCTGAGCGGTTATGGGCTACAGCAGCAGCTGGAAGCATGCGGCTGTGTGCCCGAGATGAGCGACGAACGATACGTCGTCTTGCTCTTCAGCCTGGGCTCAACGGTGCAAGATGCTCAGCACCTGTTGCAGGCTTTACACCATATCAGCTCTGCCGATGGGCATGAGCAGGTCCAATCTAATGCAGAGACATCACATCAGCTCGCGAAAGATTCTGCGCATTATATTTCCACGTGGAACAATTTACAAGGAAACACTGGCTACTCCGAACCGATCTCCTTCACCCTGCAACCAATTGTGGAGACGGATACGATCAATGTTCCGATAGAAGACAGTGCGGGCTGTCGATCAGCCGAGATGGTTATTCCTTACCCTCCAGGGATTCCGCTTGTCTATCCGGGTGAACGCCTAAGTCCATCGATGGTGGAACGTATACTACTCCTGCGTGATGAGGGAGCGAAGTTTCACGGAGTATCAGATGCATCGCTACAGGTATTAAAGGTCATGAAGGATTGAAAGGAACATATGAAATCTTTGAATGCACTCACCAATAGGAGACTATATGACCAATACCGATACCGGACCCTACACATGTGCGGGTCTCTTGGTCATTAATCTAATTGTTATCTTCAAACTCAGGCATGCAATACGTTGAAGGATGTCAGGGTCCAACATCTTGAAGTCAAGGATTGCTAATCCTGGCGAATGTCCAGACGATTTTCTAAGGAACCGAGGACGTCTTATTTAGCCTTCGGGTCCTCCTTTTCCTTTGAAAGGAACCTGAGACATGTTATTAACCAAATTCACCTAACAAACACGCTGTAAACGGCTGATTATTCCAATATAGCGTGTTTCGGATTCCTTAGATTGCTGCGGACGCTTCAAATCGCTGAATAAGACTTCATAGGGTCGTTAGCGCTCCCGCTCCGTGCTCTGCTCCAGACACGTTCAGTTACGTTCCGGCTTTCGGCAGGTATGGAGACACGCTTTAGTTCAGCTTATACAGATAGACATAAGAAAGAAGGGAACACTTTGGGTATTCCGCTAAAAAAATATACAGGAATAGTCCTGCAAGTTTTGTTAATGTACGGTTTTTACTGGATTGGCAACCTCATTCAAAATCTATTACATCTGCCGTTAACAGGAAGTATTGTGGGTATGCTGGTTTTGTTCATTGCCATTCAACTGGGATGGGTCAAAATGAGCTGGGGAGAAGAAGGGTCAACGTGGCTTCAATCCCATTTGCAATTATTGTTCATTCCACCTACTGTGGGCATTATTAATCATTTTGATTTTTTTAGAGCTAACACATTATTATTAGTTCTTGGTTTGATCGTTAGCACATTAATCACATGTCTGATATCTGCCAAATTAAGTGAGTGGCTCATGACATGGAGATCGTCTCATTCAGGTAAAAAGGAGGCGATCACTTGTCAGCATTCATCCTCGGAATTGGAATGATCGCGCTAACTATCGCTGTATATATTCCCGCCACTCGTCTATATAAAAGGCTGAAATGGCCGATACTTATGCCTGTACTCACAACGACTGCCATCCTGATCCTGATCTTGGTGATTTCCGGTATCAAGCTGGAAACGTATATGCTAGGTGGCAAATGGATACAGGAACTCTTGGGCCCAGCAGTTGTATCTCTCGCGTTTCCCTTGTCCAGACATCTGCATGTGCTGAAGCAAAATATCATTCCAATTGTAGGCGGAACGATCGGAGGCAGTATTACAGGTGTGTCCACAGGTGCTTTAATCGCCATTCTTCTGGGGTATCCTCAAGAGATGGTCATTGCTTTATTGCCAAAATCCGTGACGACTCCTGTTGCTATTCAACTTGCTAATCAGGTTGGAGGGAATGCCTCATTCACATCGCTGTTTGTGATGATCGCAGGTTTCTCAGGGATATTACTAGGGCCGATGCTTCTGAAATGGGCCAAAGTCCGCAGTAAACATGCCTACGGCATTGGATTGGGTTCAGCATCTCATGCCCTCGGCATGGCAAGGTCTTTTGAATATGGAGAGAATGCAGTAGCCCTCAGTTCGGTATCCATGATTGTCAGTGCCATTGCCGGATCAATTATGCTTCCATTATGGGTATGGATCATCTACGGTTGAACGCTTTACTTTGTTGTTCATGTTGGAGTAACTGCTGACCTATAGTATTATAGAAAGAAACAAGCTTGTATGATCTTGGTGTTATTATTACGTACCGATATAGCTGTAGCTATACACCTCTGGGCGGGGTATATCATATCCTGTAGCAAGAGGGTCTAAGCATTTTCAATTACAGCAGCAATAGATGCAATTATCGACATAGAAAGCAGGGAAGCATATGCAGGGCAGAGGTAAATTCATCACGCTGGAAGGGGGAGAGGGTTCCGGTAAAACAACGATGATTGGTAGAATAGGTTCTTATTTTGAAGAACGGGGTATACCTTACGTAGTTACGCGAGAGCCTGGCGGAATTGAGATTGCGGAGAAAATACGTTCAATTATCCTGGACCCTCTTCATACGGCAATGGATGCTCGAACCGAAGCGCTATTGTATGCAGCTGCACGCAGCCAGCATCTGGCGGAGAAGGTAGAGCCTGCGCTGAAAGCTGGAAAAGCAGTCATCTGTGACCGATTTGTCGATAGCAGTCTGGTCTATCAAGGATATGCCCGTGGACTCGGGATAGAGAATGTATGGGCTATTAATCGCTTTGCAATCGGTGATCTTATGCCGGATGTGACCTTATATCTGGACATCGAGCCTGAATTGGGGCTTGCACGGATCGACGCTCATGACGGCCGCGAAGTGAACCGTCTGGATCTGGAGAATCTGGAGTTTCACCGTAAAGTGCGAGAGGGTTACTTCCTATTAAAAGAGCAGTTCCCGGAACGAATCAGAGTTATCGATGCTTCCATGAAACAGGAGGATGTCTTGGCAGCGATGATTTTGTCGCTGGAGACAGGGATTTTGAAGGATTTTGACGAGTAATTGTCTAATATATAGACAGGGCATTTAATAAAGGTGCTTATTCTGAAGGAGGTTATGCAGGATGAAACTGATTGTTGCGATTATACAGGATAAAGACAGCAACCGATTATCCAGCGCATTGGTCAAAGCAAACTTTCGGGCAACGAAGTTGGCCAGTACGGGTGGATTTTTGAAGGCAGGCAACACGACGTTTATGATCGGTGTCGATGATGGTCAAGTCGAGTCCGTAATGAACGTCATTCGCAGCAGCTGTAAGGTTCGTGAACAGCTCGTGACTCCGGTCACACCGATGAGTGGAACAACCGACTCTTACCTGCCGCTACCTGTTGAAGTTCAAGTAGGTGGAGCTACTGTATTTGTTCTCCCGGTAGATCGCTTCGAACATTTCTAATTTACACGTTGCATGGAACCCATGGGGGTCTTTCATGATCAATAGCATGTTGGAAACGATGGATGCAAGCAGATTTAAATGAAGTTCGTGCGTGCCACTTATGGAACTGCCTTTCACGAATCAGAAGAATTGGCACACTCTTTCCGGATGAGCATTTCCTAGCTGGGGAATGCTCATCCGGAAAGAGGTTGACTACAAACAACAAGTCCTTGATGGTGATGTGTATCTACCATTATATATAGAGTGTGATCAGCATATATAAAAGCCTCATCCTCACGCACAGGCGCAGCGCGCACTGTGCTGATGGGCGATTAGCTAACTTTGATAGAAAGCGGGCGTATCCATGAAAATCAATCCTGGATTCAGACCGATTCAGAGCGGGATCAGTTCTACTGATTCAGGTTCCAAACCGGTTCAATCCAAAAATTTCTCTGATATGATGAACCACCAGGGGGAACGGGCCTCACAAGCTGAACTGAATCGCCGGTTTAGTGAAATCCAGCTTCAGGGCGATCGCCTGGCACGTTCCATGACGATTCGTGAACTGAAGGCGTATAAGCAACTTGTTAAAAGGTTCCTGGAAGAGACCGTTCGTCGCGGTGTATCCATGAAAGAGACAAGGGGTTGGGATCGTCGTGGCAGAGGCAAGCGTTATAAGCTGATTGATGAAATTGACTCCGCTCTGTTATCCATGGCTGATGAATTGCTGGATACAGAAGAAGGAAAAATCTCTCTATTACAACAAGTAGGCGAAATTCGGGGGATGCTTATTAATTTAAGCTTCTGAGGAGGAAGTATGTCCTTTCAACAGATAATGGGTCAACAAGCGGCCAAGCAAATGTTACAAAGCAGTTTGAGACGTCAGGCAATAAGCCACGCTTATTTGTTTAGCGGTCCAGCTGGTAGCGGGCAACGGAAGACGGCAATTACCTTTGCCAAGGCAATATTCTGTACAGAGCTTGAAGATGACGCGTGCGGGCAGTGTCTTGAATGCCGTAAGGTGGATCATGGTAACCATCCAGATCTAACCATGCTTGCACCAGATGGAAACAACATTAAAATAGATCAAATCCGGGATCTGCAGCGTATCTTTTCATACCGATCAGAGGCAGGTCATCCCAAAGTATATATTATAGAACAAGCCGAGAAAATGACGGTGCAGGCAGCAAACAGTTTGTTGAAATTTCTGGAGGAACCGCAGGTACCGGCAGTTGGCATCCTGATTACAGATAATGGACAGGCCATGTTGCCTACGATTCGTTCACGCTCCCAATTGGTACCGTTCAGCGCACTGAATCCGGAAGAGATGCTACAATCACTAATTGAGGAAGGGCACCCTGCCAATCTGGCTCGCTCTGCCGTCCATTTAGCGTCAGGATTGGAAGCATGTAGAGAAATTCTCCAGCAGAATTGGTTTGCAGAAATTAGAAACGTAATGTTACAATTAGGGAAGGAGTCCCTGGGTAGAGGAAGTACATCATTGATCTCTGCACAGCAGAAGCTTTTTAAAACCGGACTCTCTGAACACCTGGACATGTTACTCAGTTTGTTCCATCTATGGTTTAGGGACATGCTGTATGTTCAGTACGATAGGCATGAACATATCGTTTTTATAGATCAGTTAGACATGCTATCTCAGTTGGCACATACCCGCAGCACAGAGCAGTGGGTCTCCTATATGGATATGGCCGCAGCATGCAGAAAAAAATTGCGTTTTAACGTCAATGGCCAGCTTTGTCTGGAGCAATTTTTGATCGGTTTGGCATAAGACTGGGAGAGGGATAAGTTAGTTCCAATCATATGCAAACGGTTATAACTTCGGCCGGTTCCCTAAGAAGACGGGGCTTCAGACGAAGTGGGGTTGGCTTACAAGGGGGTTAATTTTTTGTACAGTGTAGTGGGTGTCCGTTTCAAAAAAGCGGGCAAAATTTATTACTTCGATCCCCTGGACCTTCCCATTGAGAAAGAAAACTGCGTTATCGTGGAGACAGCGCGGGGGGTAGAGTACGGTAAGGTTGTCGTTGGTAAGAAGGAAGTGGGCGAGTCCGATGTGGTGTTGCCGCTGAAGAAAGTCATCCGAGTTGCGGGCGAGACCGATGCCCGTGTGGTTGATGAGAACAAGCGTGCAGCGAAGGAAGCATTCGGTACTTGTTTAAATAAAATCAAAGACCATGGCCTCAAAATGAAGCTGGTCGATGTGGAATTTACGTTTGATCGCAATAAAATTATATTTTATTTTACAGCTGAAGGAAGAGTCGATTTCCGGGAGCTGGTCAAGGATCTGGCAAGCATATTCCGGACACGAATCGAGCTGAGACAGATTGGTGTACGTGATGAAGCGAAGATGCTTGGCGGTATCGGACCTTGCGGCCGTGTGTTGTGTTGTTCTTCCTGGCTGGGAGACTTTGAGCCGGTATCAATCAAGATGGCTAAAGATCAGAGCCTGTCACTGAATCCGACGAAAATTTCAGGGTTGTGCGGAAGACTCATGTGCTGTCTGAAATTTGAGCATGATAACTATGAAAGTGTGAGAGAAGAACTGCCAGCTGTAGGCAAATTGGTCGTCACCTCATTGGGTGAAGGAAAAGTTGTCGGAATTAATGCCGGTAGCCGCACAGTCCATGTTCAACTGTTCGACATCA
The DNA here is from genome assembly GCF_024159265.1 of Paenibacillus sp. 1781tsa1. Taxonomy (NCBI): domain Bacteria; kingdom Bacillati; phylum Bacillota; class Bacilli; order Caryophanales; family Paenibacillaceae; genus Paenibacillus; species Paenibacillus sp. 1781tsa1. The sequence continues at coordinate 27,345 of NZ_JAMYWY010000001.1, forward strand.
GTAAAGTCAAAGAACTTCCGCTGGATGACGTCGTTATCAAGTAAACCATAAAGGTTGCTTCGGGGTGGAAACTTGGAAAAGAAAAATCTGTTTACGCACATTCATGAAATGGAAACCCAACTGGGTCAGTTGCACGGTGATTTAGGAGAGTTAAAAATGATTGTGAAGGAGCTGCTTGAGGATAATCAGCGGCTTACCATCGAGAATGAGCAGTTACGCAAACTGCTCAAACGTGAGGCTCCGGCAGATCTGCCACTCTCCTCAGCACTCGCTCCCGTAGCAAGACCAGCAGGTCCGGCTACAGGTGAAGACGTTGTGGGTGAAGGGTATGATAACCTGGCTCGGTTGTATCACGAAGGCTTCCATATCTGCAACGTCTATTATGGACATCTGCGGACGGAAGGCGATTGTCTGTTCTGCCTGTCTTTTTTGAATAAATGAAGTGACCGTAGGGATCCCCTACGGTTTTTTTTCAAGGTTACAAACCTTAACTTAACAATCATGAGATATAGAGTACCGGAGGATGAGCGTACCATATGAAAGCAAATGAAGTCGTGTTACATGAGTCAGAGCGGATTGATGATCTGCTTTCTCATGATTTAAGAATCATTCAAAGTGATGAAGTGTTCAGTTTTTCGATGGATGCGGTATTATTAGCCCGATTTGCTTCCGTACCTAAACGCGGTCGTGTACTTGATTTGTGTACAGGTAACGGAGTGGTTCCCATTTTGCTTACAACGCGTACGCTGGCTAGTCTGGAGGGAATTGAAATTCAGCCTCGTTTGGCGGATATGGCTCGTCGCAGCGTACAATTAAATGCACTGGATGAATCGATTATGATTCGTGAAGGTGATTTGCGAGAACTGGTGAAAGAAACGGGACATGCTGTATACGATGCAATAACGGTCAACCCGCCTTATATGCCCCTGAATGGCAGTGACCTCAAAATGAACACACATCAGGCAATGGCACGTCATGAGATCGGGTGTACACTGGAAGAAGTGATTCAGGCTTGCAGTCGACTTGTACGTAATGGCGGTAAAGTATCGATGGTTCATCGTCCACAGCGACTTGCAGAGATTATCTCGCTCATGCGTGAGTATAAGCTGGAGCCCAAACGAATTCGGATGGTACATCCCCGTGCTCATCTGGAAGCCAACATGGTATTAATTGAAGGCATGAAAGATGGTAAACCTGAAGTAAGGATGCTTCCTCCACTCATTGTTTACAATGAAGAGGGGAAATACTGCGAAGAGATTATGGATATTTACTATGGCCAGCAACATGCTGAGCGTACTACGAAAGGAGGACTATAGATGACTTTGCATATTCAGAAAAGCTATGCGGAGCAGCTTGAAGGATCAGGCAAGCTATATCTGGTTGGAACACCCATTGGTAATCTGGAGGATATGACCTTCCGAGCCATCAAGACATTGCAGAGTTGTGACATCATTGCAGCAGAAGACACACGACAGACCCGGAAGCTGCTCACTCATTTTGAAATTACACCTTCGATGCTGTTTAGTTATCATGAGCATAACAAGGGGGCAAGTGGACCTGAACTGATACGCTATATAATAGAAGGAAAAAATTTGGCACTCGTCAGTGATGCCGGTCTGCCAGCTATTTCGGACCCGGGTTCCGACCTTGTACAGCTTGCACTGGAAGCCGGAATAACAGTCATTCCCATACCTGGACCCAATGCTGCATTGTCTGCTCTGATCGTGTCCGGATTACCGACGGAGCGTTTTACATTCGGCGGTTTTTTGCCGCGGGAGAAAAAGGACATGCGAAAAGTGCTGGAGGCTTTTGACGAATCCAACGGGACTTTGTTATTTTATGAATCACCTCACCGTATTCGAAAAACATTAGTCCACCTCGAAGAAATTCTGGGTGATCGCTCGATTGTGCTGGCTCGTGAACTAACCAAGCGTCATGAGGAATTCGCAAGGGGCACTGTGAAGGAATGTATAGACTGGCTTGAAGAGCATCCACCTCTTGGCGAGTACTGTTTGCTAGTCGAAGGTATTAAGGAAGAGGAGCGTAAGGCTGAGCGCGAAGCATGGTGGCAGCTGATGTCACTCGCGGATCATGTCAGCCATTATGAGGGTGAAGGATATAACCGCAAAGATGCGATGAAAAAAACGGCAACGGATCGTGGTCTGACGAAGCGGGATGTATATAATGCGTTAATCGAGTAGCTAATCTAACCAAATATCTTCTGTTATGGGGAACAAAACCTGAAAGGAACCTTATACTCAACGTTAATGTAGTTTTTGGGTAATGGAACCCATAACAGGGCAAAAAAATACCTTCCGCGGTGGGGTTCACACCGGGAAGGCCATTAAGGAATATTAAAAAGGTTAGAAATAACAATTTAGATAAGTCCAGTATACCTGGTTTTTCTTATTTTGTCACAGGTGCAGGGATCTCGGAAATACATTCGTTACAAACAATTTTACCTTTGAAGTAAGTAACGTTCTCTGCATTACCACAGAAGATACAAGCAGGCTCATATTTTTTCAACATGATGCGCTCGCCGTCAACATAGATTTCCAGAGCATCTTTTTCACCAATACCGAGCGTACGGCGCAATTCGATTGGAATAACTACCCGTCCCAGTTCGTCCACTTTTCTTACAATACCTGTTGATTTCATCATTATAATCAGTGCTCCTCTCAGCTAACTATCATTGTCATTATTCGACATTATTTTATGTTTTATGATACTCATCATACCAACGATTCCCAAAACAGTCAACCTTAAAATTAGCTTAAAATTAAGGCTGTTTTTCACAAGGTTACTGGTGGTAAGGGATTGGCAGCCGTTTTTCGCATTTAGACAACAATGTTAAGTTTGTCGATTTGGAAAACGACAAAACTACGTTATTCGACAAAGTTCGTCATGTCGTGTCGAATCTTAGATGAACCGTAAAGCTTAAAGCGTTAATATAAAAGAAATTAAAGGAGTGAGTCGACATGGAACAACGTTTAACGGAAGAGAAAGTATTCAAAGATCCGGTACATAATTATATCCACGTGCAAGATCCGGTTATATGGCAATTAATTAACACACCGGAATTTCAGCGTTTACGCCGGATTCGTCAACTGGGTACTTCTTACCTTACCTTTCACGGAGCAGAGCATAGTCGGTTCTCACATTCACTAGGTGTTTATGAGATTACACGCAAGATTATCTCTCAATTTGAAAGAAGTCATTATTCGGATTGGCCGAAGGAAGAAAAGATTGTAGCTCTGTGTGCAGCTCTACTTCATGATCTCGGGCATGGGCCATTCTCTCACTCCATCGAGGAAGCTTTTGACATGAATCACGAAGATTGGACTTGTCGCATCATTACAGGTGATACCGAAGTAGGGGCGATCTTAAGACGGTATGCTCCTGATTTTCCTGAGAAGGTCGCATCTGTCATTCAAAAGACGTACGAAAAGCCGATTGTGGTGAACTTGGTGACCAGCCCGCTTGATGCAGACCGAATGGACTATTTGCTCAGGGATGCTTATTTTACAGGTGTAAATTACGGCACGATTGACCTTGATCGCATCCTTCGGATGCTGCGTCCCTATCATGGACGGATTGTAGTCAAGGAGTCAGGTATGCATGCTGTGGAGGATTACTTAATGTCTCGGTACCAGATGTATTGGCAGATTTACTTCCATCCGGTAACCCGTAGTTCTGAAATTCTATTACGGCAAATATTCAAGCGAGCAAAAACACTCATACAGCATGGTTTTCAATTTCGCTTCATGATAGATCCACTCCCTCAATTATTTGGAGGAGAATTATCCGTAGATGAATATTTGCAGTTGGATGAAGCCTTAATTCAGACGGCATTTACGCAGTGGCGCAAGGAGGACGATACTGTTCTGAGTGAGTTATGCGAACGTTTTATGGATCGCAAGTTATATAAGTATGTAGAGCTCGAACAGGTCGACTTGACAATGATGGAAGAGATTCGGGAAGCTTTTGTACAGGCAGGCCTCGATCCCGAATATGATCTTGAAATTGATTTTCCTTCGGATAATCCGTATGATGTTTTTCGTCCAGATGAATCCACGGATAAGCAGATTCTTCTTCTCGATCGACAGGACAATTTACGTGAGTTGTCAGAAGTCTCTGACATTGTCCGTTCCATCAGCGGGCTTCACCGAGGGAAACATCATTTGTATTACCCGCAAAACAAGGTGGATGCGATTATTCACGAATTACCGTCACATATACGCCCCTATTTCTTGTAATCGTGTGGGTATAATCCAATGAAGAATTTCGATATCAAAAGACTTTCTAAAAGAGATATTTTTCATGATACAGTAATCTGCTTTAATGGGGAGTATATGTAGATCGACATAATTTTGTAAATGTAAGTAGGTAAAAATAGCACATTCAGCAATATGTAGATCAGATTATCCGTATATCTTCTATATATAGTAGTTGTGAAGAAACAAACGTAATGATGTAACACAAAGATGACTCAAAATGTTTTATGTATGAGTCAATGAAATATTGAGATTCACAAATTGGATTATTAAAAGAAGAAAGTCGTTATTCGACATGAAGGGAGAAATAAACATGATGCTGTTCGACACACACACACATCTGGATGCACCACAATTCGACGAGGACCGCGAGGACATGATTCAGCGTGCTCTGGATGCAGGAGTTGGTCGCATGATCAACATTGGCTTTAACCGGGAGACGATTCCAACCACAATGAAACTCGCTGAAACGTATGACTTTATATATGCAGCTGTAGGGTGGCATCCCGTAGATGCGATCACGATGCAGGATGGTGATCTGGAGTGGATTGCATCTTTATGCAAGCATGAAAAAGTGGTAGCCATCGGTGAGATTGGATTGGATTATCATTGGGACACTTCTCCGAAGGAAGTACAACATCGCGTATTACGACAACAAATTGCTTTGGCGCGTGAAGTGAATATGCCGATTGTCATCCATAATCGGGATGCACATGAGGATATCATACGAATTTTGCGTGAAGAGAAAGCGGGTGAAGTTGGTGGTGTGATGCACTCGTTCTCGGGAAGCTGGGAAACAGCGAAAAATTGTCTCGATATGGGTTTCCATCTCTCCTTTGGAGGACCGATCACATTCAAAAATGCAAAGCAACCCAAAGAGGTACTTGAGAAGGTTCCTATGGACCGATTTTTCATCGAAACCGATGCTCCATATTTGACACCTCACCCTTATCGTGGGAAACGAAATGAGACAGCGCATGTACGTCTGGTTGCAGAGGCAGCTGCGGAAATTAAAGGCATTTCGGTGGAGGAAATTGCTGCAATAACAACCAAAAATGCCATGGAACGATTTGGAATTCGTTAAAAAAACGAGCAAATGAGGTGAAAAAGGCAGGTAAGCGGAGTTAATTTGCCCTTTGATCCAAATAAATCAAGAATATTACAATATTTTAACCAAATATTCAGAAAAACGTACTTGATCAACGCTTTACAACATGCATCAAAACAGGATATCATCTTTTCAGTGAATTGTTGTGCGGAAAATTGGACAGATGTTCGGGGGATGAACAAAGGGACACTTTCCGATGAAACAACATTACTTTCATGAATCAGTCTCGCTGAGTCTCCGTTAACGGAGAGCGGGGGAACCAATAGGGCTTAAACATCGGTGTATTTGGCCGATGCGCAACGTTCGCTGACCCAAAAGCAGCGAAGGGAACTGCGAAGCCGTATTTGATTTCTTCTTTGGGTCTCGGGGTGAATTCAAGGGCGTCCGCCATGAGCGGGTGACCCAAGATAGGGCGGCTCTCTTTCGCCCGAACCCGACAGCTAACCTCGCAAGCGGAAAAAGAGAGGCAACCTCGTGCATGAATTTCCGATATTCAAAATCATTCGGAAGCCACGAAAGAGTTCCTCTTACACTCTTTCTTTGGCTTTTTTGTTTTTGAATAAAAGAAATGTTGTCATCATACGGTAGGTATTCAGGAGGATGACATCATGTTGCGAAGATTGATTCATGGTGCAGAACCGATCAGTTGGTCCGATCTGTGTTCTGTAGAAAATTTGGTATAGTCACGTCAAAGACATCATGCGTTACTTTAGACGGCGAGGCTATGAAGGAGGACGGAGAAGTGGGCACATTCCAACCAGAAGAGACCCATGAGTCACGATCATCCAGTAAGTCTTTCGCGTTGCGGTGGAAGCATGAGAACATGCGTCAAATGGCATTGATCGCGATTTTCTCAATTGCGCTTACAATCATGATCTTGTTAGTCGTTTACGGTCAGGCCGGGAAACAAATTTCACTGGTTATTGATGGCAAAGCTCAGGTGGTAGAGACTCGTACAGGAATGCTTCAGGAAATGCTGGAGGAGCAGTCGATCACAGTCAGCCCTCACGATAAGGTATCCATGTCCATGAACGGGGCGATTACAGATGGAGACCGAATTGTTATTGAGCGGGCCGTTCCAGTTAACATTACGGCAGACGGAGACACCAAGACTCTGTATACAACGGATTCATCGGTAGAAGATGCAATTCAAAAATCAGGTATTCAAGTTGAAAGTAATGATAAAGTGTATCCGGCGCTTGGAACTTCGATCAAAGCAGATATGAAGATTCGTGTAGTGCGCGTAACAAAGCGTACAGTGGATGTAGAACATCCGATTGCTTACAAAGTAATTAAAACGGCTGACCCTAGCTTGTACAAAGGGGATAACCGTGTCGTTGTGAACGGCAAAGAAGGCAAACTTGTACAGCACATCGAAAAGGTATTTCAGGATGGAGAATTGGTCTCCAAAAAAATGGTCGGCAAATCTGTCGCGAATAATCGTGTAGATAAAGTAATTGCTGTCGGAACCAAAGCAAAACCGGTCGTGAAAAAACCAGAGATTCAAACCGTATCGGCTCAGACTTCAACAACCAAGAAGGCTACAACAACGAACTCGAAGAAAACATCTGCCTCGGGCAGCAAAGTGATTACCGTATCCGGGACTTCTTTTAAATACTCCAAAGTACTTAAAAACGTATCCATGACGGCCTACTCTTCCGAAGAGCCTGGCATTGGAACTAAAACTGCTTCTGGTACTCGTGTAACGGAAGGACGCACCATTGCGGTTGATCCCAAAGTCATTCCAATTGGCTGGTGGGTATATATCGAAGGTCTGGGATTCCGTCGTGCGGAAGATACAGGCGGTGCCATTAAAGGCAACAAGATTGACGTATATTATGACAGTGTGAAGCATGCCCTGAATTTTGGACGCAAGAAAGGCAAGACGGTCTACGTGATCGGTCCGGTGAAGCCGGAAGCGAACTAAAATCGTTTTACTTTGAAATGGGAATGCTATAAAATAGTTGCATGAATGATTCATGCGGAATATGCGGCGGAGGGGTCTGAATTCAGTCTCCCCCGCCGTTTGGCAGAGAAGAGGATATTCCTCTTCTTTTTGCGTTAGAAAGGAAGAAATGGAACATGATAAAAGAAGTCATTGTGGTGGAAGGCCGTGATGATACGGTAGCCATCCGTCGGGCCGTGGAAGCCGATACAATAGAAACAGGCGGATCAGCCATCAACCAACGCATTCTGAAGCGGATTGCGCTTGCTCAGGAGAGACGGGGAGTCATTGTACTGACAGATCCAGATCATGCCGGCGAACGTATTCGTAAAATTATTGCGAATAAGGTGCCTGGTTGCAAGCATGCTTTCATTCCGGAAGCCGATGCAACGCGCAAAGGGGACATTGGGGTGGAGAATGCCTCACCGGAGGCGATCCGTCATGCTCTGGCACGTGTACATACTTCATACGAAGGCGCTCCTAGCCTGATCGATTGGGAGGACCTGATCGCGGCAGGACTTATTGTGCATCCGCAGGCTGCTGCACGTCGCATGGAGATGGGCAATCTGCTGGGTATCGGATATTGTAACGGTAAGCAGTTCCACAAACGTCTCAGTGTATTTCAGATTACACGGGAAGAGTTCTCTACAGCATTAGCGCAAATTGAACGTGAAGGATTGTGAGCATATGAAGGATATGGAAGAGACGATAGAAATTGCAACGCCCAAACGAACCAAAGAAATTATTCAAAGACACGGATTCTCATTTAAGAAAAGTCTAGGTCAGAACTTTCTGATCGATCAAAATATACTGAACAAAATTGTTAATGCAGCCGATTTGGACGAGTCCAAGGGCGCTCTAGAGATCGGCCCGGGTATCGGGGCTCTTACGGAACGACTGGCCCGGGTAGCCGGTCCTGTCACAGCTGTAGAGATTGATCAGCGCTTGATTCCCATCCTGGGAGAAGTGATGCAGCCTTATTCCAATGTACGAGTGCATCATGGCGATGTGCTGAAGCTTGATCTGGCTGAACTGTTCCATACTGATTTTGCATCGGTGGACAAAGTCAGTGTTGTGGCTAACCTGCCTTATTATGTAACGACTCCAATTATGATGAAACTGTTGGAAGAGAAGCTGCCAGTGGACAGCATTGTTGTCATGATCCAAAAAGAAGTGGCTGAACGTATGGCTGCTGCACCGGGATCGAAAGACTACGGCAGTCTGAGCATCGCAGTTCAGTACTACAGTATGCCGGAGCTTGTGTGTATTGTGCCACCTACGGTCTTCATTCCCCAACCTAATGTGGAATCAGCTGTCATTAAGCTGAAAGTGCGTGAGCAACCACCAGTTGAGATTCCGGATGAAGCACACTACTTCGAAGTGGTACAGGCTTCTTTTGCCCAGCGGAGAAAAACAATCTCGAACAACCTGAAGGCACGTTTCTTCACAAAGGAGAACCGGGAACAGGCAGACATTCTGCTGGAGCAGGCAGGTATCCAACCATCCCGACGTGGAGAGACGTTAAGTCTGCAGGAGTATGCTACACTCAGCACCGTAATGTGGGAAGCTGGGGTACGCGCAGCGTTATAAAATTCGAATGAACCAAACCGGGTCTCTGCCCATACGATGGGGTAGAGGTGATTACGTTGATGAATATCGGAGACTTGGTCGTTCGGAAGTCATACGGCGGCGATGTGACTTTTCGGGTGGAAGGCCTCCAGTTGGATGCTGCGGTCATTAAAGGGACTGAGTTCCGGCTGCTTGCCGATTCCCCAGTGGACGATTTGATACAGGTTCCCTATGAACCGCAAAGCGCTAAGACCAGACAGGCGCATGTTAAAGCACATCAGACCTTATCCCGCCTGCAGCAGAATCGTATGGAACAGGCTGAGCGGAATCGCGAAGGTCTGGTACAGGATTGGTCTGCTCAGCAGGAACCGGCTTATTTTGAGATGCCTGGAAAGGTGCTTCATTTGGATGGAGATCCGAACTATTTGAAAAAAAGTATGGATCTCTATGAGCAACTTCGTGTTCCCGCAGAGGGACAATATGTTCATGAATCGGCAATGGCAGATACCTTATACCGTTTATTACCCAAAGTACGTCCAGATATCGTGGTCATTACGGGTCATGATGGGGTGTTAAAGACACGTCAGCCCTATGACTTATATAGTCTTGGTAGCTATAAGAACTCGCAAAATTTTGTGGCGGCCATTCAGGTGGCGAGACAATATGAACGCCATCTGGACGCACTCACTATTGTGGCAGGGGCCTGCCAGTCCCATTTTGAGGCACTGCTGCGCGCTGGAGCGAACTTTGCCAGTTCTCCAGGCAGAATACTTATTCACGCACTTGACCCGGTCTATGTGGCAGCTAAGGCCTCCTTCACATCTGTACGGGATACGGTCAACATGAGTGATGTTCTGCATAACACAATCAGTGGTAGCCAAGGTGTGGGTGGTGTCGAGACACGGGGGAGCTACCGGGTAGGTCTGCCGGGGCTGAATGATTTATCCACGCTAAAAGTGAACCCGTCGGCAGTCTGATGTAGGCCATTTAAAGTCCCGATTTGGGGCTTTTTTTGTTTGCAAAAAAATTCATTGACAACAACTTTTTGATGCTGATATAATAATTAGTTTTGATTTGACAATGACTGTAAAATCCGGTATAATGGACAAGAAAAGAGGTGGTCGTCGACAATGGCTAAAAACACGCTGTTGGATATCAAACGCAATCTCGATGCACATATTGGTCAGAAAATTATGTTGCGGGCTAATGGTGGCCGCCGTAAGACCATTGAGCGTACGGGTGTATTGGAAGAAACGTACCCTTCTGTTTTTATTGTTAAGCTTGATGAGGAGCAAGAAACCTTCAAGCGAGTATCTTATAGTTATGCGGATATACTTACGGAATCGGTGGAAGTCATGGTTTTTGATCCGGGCAGCCAGACGCATAGCTCCTATATGGAGACGTAAGTATCGTTGTACAGGCGATTCGCCCCACGGGTGGATCGCTTTTTTATGTTCTATAAAATCACCAATTTAACTCTTAAGGTAACCATACATACGCAGGAATGAGTAAGGAACGGTCGCGGCATACTATATGGACAGGCGAAGAGACAGTTTCTTATGCAATGGAGGAAACTTCATTTGGCCTGATGACAAGATGTCCAAAACGTGAACGAACTCATCACATTATGAAGGTACTTTGGAGGAGGATGGTTCATGAGTCGCAGAAGAAGAAGTGTCATGTCCGAGGATCTGAAGAATGAGCTTGCGAAAGACCTGGGCTTCTATGATACGGTCCAACAGGAAGGTTGGGGTGGAATCAAAGCCAAGGATGCAGGAAACATGGTGAAAAGAGCCATTCAACTTGCTGAGCAGGCTGCCCGCAAATCTTAATCCGGTTCAAGCAGATTGAAAAGCGGGGAAATCCGTCAGGGACAACCCCGCTTTTTCCCCTTAGATGCGGAATAGAAATGACTTGACAGCCCCATTTTGATATAATATGTTAAGTTGTCTTAGGGAAAAGGTGAGGACGGGTGAACGCCTTGAAAATTTACGAAAAAGCGCCTGCTAAAATTAATTTGATGCTGGACGTTTTACATAAAAGAAGCGATGGATTCCATGAAGTTGAAATGATCATGACCATGGTCGATCTGGCTGATCGGCTGGAAATGTCCGAGTTGCCGCGAGATACCATTTTCATCTCCAGTCAGGCGGGTTATATCCCGCTCGACGAGAAGAATCTGGCTTTCCAAGCAGCCAGACTGATTAAGGAGCGCTATAACGTGCGCACGGGCGTCCACATTCATCTGGATAAAAAGATTCCAGTTGCAGCCGGACTTGCCGGAGGCAGCAGTGATGCAGCAGCAGCTCTGCGTGGATTGAACCGTCTGTGGCGATTGAATATACCGGATCACGAACTGCAGGAGCTTGGAGCTGAACTCGGTTCGGATGTTCCATTCTGTATCACAGGAGGGACTGCACTCGCTACAGGCCGTGGTGAGAAGTTGACTCCTATTCCTAATCCGCCGCAATGTTGGGTAATTCTGGCCAAGCCTCCAATCAATGTGTCTACAGCCGATGTATACGGAAGGTTCCGCAGTGACAAGATTGTTCGTCATCCGAGTGCGGCTAAAATGGAACAGGCTATTCGAAACCAATCATTCACGGAAGTCTGTGACCAGATGGGCAATGTGCTTGAAGATGTAACGTTGAAGCTGTATCCGGAAGTTCAGCATCTGAAGGATGCCATGATTCGGTTGGGCGCAGACGGTGTGTTGATGTCCGGTAGTGGTCCAACGGTATTTGGACTTGTCTCCAAAGAATCCAAGGTTGCCCGGATATACAATGGCCTGCGTGGTTTCTGTAAAGAAGTGTACGCTGTACGCATGTTAACGTAAAATTCGCTTTTATAATGTACAAACACGTATAAAGGTGGTATATTTTTAAATAATTATTCGGATTTAGATGTTTCCGTGATCGTGAGGATGGATCTCTGTGAAGAAGTTAAAACGAAGCGCAAGGCTGGTTGAAATGACGCAATATTTATTGTCCAGACCGCATACGGTTATTCCGTTGACCACATTTGCCGAACGTTATGGTGCCGCAAAGTCTTCAATTAGTGAAGATTTGGCGATTATCAAGGAAGTGTTCGAAGAAGGTGGGTCAGGAGAACTGCATACACTGGCTGGAGCAGCCGGGGGAGTAAGATGGATTCCGAAGGTATCCCGAGAACTGGCACTGGCATTTGCGGAACGGCTCTCGACCCAGCTCGCGCAACCTGATCGGATCTTGCCTGGAGAATACCTGTACATGTCCGACTTGCTTGGTCAGCCCGCATTGATGAATGAAGCCGGCAAGATCTTTGCAACGGCCTTTGGCAATATGAATATTGATGTGGTTATGACGGTAGAAACCAAAGGAATTCCACTGGCTTATGCGACTGGAGCCCAGCTCAACCTGCCTGTCGTGCTCGTACGCAGGGACCATCAGGCTACAGAAGGATCGGCCGTAAGTATCAATTATGTATCCGGGTCCCATAAAAGTCTGCATACCATGTCCTTGTCTCGTAGGGCGATGCGTGAGCATTCCAGAGTACTTATTGTGGATGATTTCATGAAGGCTGGGGGTACGGTGCAGGGAATGATCGATCTTTTGGCCGAGTTTAATGCTACAGTTGCCGGGGTAGGGGTACTGGTGGAATCTGGTTCTGTAGATTCAGAAGAACGGCTGTTAACCGATTACGTATCTCTGGCGAAGCTGACAGCGGTTGATGCCAAGAGCAGACAGATTTCCGTCAAGCCTGGCAACTATTTTGACCTGTAGAAAGATGACGAAAGTTATGTCGTTAAAGGGTCTTTTCCATCGACCTGGCACTAACGTTGTCGAATTGTGTATTAAATAAAAAAATTCCTGAAATTAGGAAATTTTTATGGTTATAAAAAGAAGGAGTTCGTATATGCCGTGTGGAATTATACACCAAGTTCTGATGGAAAAAGGTGGTGAACACACACATGCAAATTACGGATGTCAGACTCCGCCGTGTTAACTCGGAGGGGAGAATGAAGGCTATCGCATCCATTACCATCGATAACGAATTCGTCGTTCATGACATTCGTGTCATTGATGGTAACAACGGAATGTTTGTTGCTATGCCGAGCAAGCGTACTCCTGATGGAGAGTTCCGTGATATCGCCCACCCGATCTCTTCCGGTACGCGTGAGAAGATTCAGGCAGCAGTTTTGACTGAATATGATCGTGCAGCAACTGAGGAAGAAGTCATTGAAGAAGGTGCCTGAGAACATTATTGGGGTTCGAAGGAAAAGAGAGCCATGTCTTATGGCTCTCTTTTCTTTTTGACCGGAATAAGATATATTCAGTATTGAGTTTATTAGCAGAGAACAAAAAGCGCATCGTGCGCTTGGTGGCAGGGCGGCATCTTAGGAATCATTGGGATTCGGTTAAGCTCGCAGGTACACGGCGTATACATATAGGTCACGATTCGTTGGTGTCCGCGTTGTTACGTGTGATTACAGAGACAGCAGGCGATGAACAGGACCGGCTTGAAGCCGGCTGAACGATACTCATTGGATATAGATAAGCAATTCATTTCAATGGGTTTTTCAGAACAGGAGGTCGTTAATTTTGAAACGAATGGCAATCGTTCTTGCCGCAGGGCAAGGCAAACGAATGAAATCAAAATTGTACAAAGTACTGCATCCCGTATGCGGTAAACCTATGGTTGGACATGTGCTGGATGCAGCACTCAGCGCAGGCGTTGAACGCAGTGTGGTTGTCGTCGGCCATGGTGCCGAAGCGGTGCAGTCATTTTTAGGTTCCAAGGCGGAGTATGCACTCCAGGCGGAACAGCTGGGCACAGGTCATGCAGTACAGCAAGTTAAATCCTTGCTTGGCGGCGAAGCAGGATCCACAATTGTGGTCTGTGGAGATACACCGCTCGTGACTCGTGAGACATTGGAAGGTCTGATGAATCACAATGAGAGTCGCGGGGCGGCAGCGACAGTACTTACGGCTCAGTTGGACAATCCCAAAGGTTACGGCCGAGTAATACGTGGAGAAGATGGTTCTGTACAGCGGATCGTAGAACAGAAGGATTGCAACGAACAGGAAGATGCTGTGAATGAGATTAACACAGGCACATACTGTTTCGATAATGCAAAATTGTTCGCTGCGCTGGATAAAGTAACGAACCAGAACGCTCAGGGAGAATATTATCTCACAGACGTAATCGGCATTTTGCGTAATGATGGAGATGTGGTTGAGGCTTACATGTCGGATGACATCGCGGAATCCATCGGGGTTAACGATCGATTGGCACTTTCGCAAGCAGAAGCCTTCATGCGTGAACGTCTCGCTGTACGTCATATGTTGAACGGTGTAACAATCATTGATCCGTCATCGACATATATCGGAGCGGATGTTACGATTGGAGCAGATACAGTATTGTATCCGGGGACAATTCTCAAAGGCACAACTTCGATCGGTGAAGCATGTCATATTGGTCCTCAGGCAGATGTGGAAGACAGCGTTATTCAGGACGGAGTTACAATTAAACACTCGGTGTTGTCCAATGCCGAAGTGGGTTCTGATGCAACGGTTGGTCCATTTGCTAATTTGCGTCCAGGGACTAAATTGGGTCGCAACGTAAAAATTGGTGACTTTGTTGAAGTGAAAAATGCTACAATTGACGAAGGTTCCAAAGTATCTCATCTCAGCTATATTGGGGATGCCAAAGTAGGGAAAAACGTAAATGTTGGATGCGGGGCAATAACTGTCAATTATGATGGTTATAATAAGGCTGTGACGACGATTGAAGATGATGCTTTTGTAGGCAGCAACGTCAATCTGATTGCACCGATTACGGTAGGAAAAGGCGCTTATGTGGTTGCTGGCTCTACCGTTACCCATTCCGTTCCCGAGAATGATCTGGCCATTGCTCGTCCACGTCAGGAGAATAAACCTGGTTATGCGGAGAAGATTCGCGGACGTGCCAAAGCCAAGAAACAAAATGCCAAACCCCAATAAGGGGTTTTGATAACAAGATTGCCTCCCGAAGATCCGGGAGGTGCCGACATGTCGCAGACGCTTATAGATTCCAATGAACCAGCACGGAGGGTTTTTATTTTATGACTTATTTTGATTCGAAATTAAAAATATTTACTTGCAATTCTAACCCCAAGCTTGCCCATCAAATTGCTGATTATATCGGGATCCCTATGGGTGAATCCCACACAACCAGCTTTAGTGATGGCGAGATTCAAGTGAAACTCTCCGAGAGTGTTCGGGGCTGTCACGTTTACATCGTGCAGTCCACTTGCTTGCCGGTTAATGATAACCTGATGGAAATGCTCGTGATGATTGATGCACTCAAACGGGCATCTGCCAAGACGATTAACGTTGTTATACCTTACTACGGCTATGCAAGACAGGATCGCAAGGCACGTTCGCGTGACCCGATTACAGCGAAACTGGTTGCTAACTTGATTGAAAAAGCAGGTGCAACGCGTGTCATCGCGATGGACTTGCATGCAATGCAGATTCAGGGATTCTTCGACATTCCGGTTGACCATTTGCTCGGCGTGCCGATTCTGGCTCAATATTTCCGGTCGAAACAGATCGAAAATCCGGTTGTTGTGTCGCCTGACCACGGCGGCGTAGTGCGTGCACGTAAACTGGCTGATTTCCTGAATGCACCCCTGGCGATTATCGATAAACGTCGTCCTGAGCCAAATGTGAGCGAAGTGATGAACATTATCGGTAACATTGAGGGCAAAACAGCCATTCTGATCGATGACATTATTGACACGGCGGGAACGATTGTACTGGGAGCGAATGCTCTGATGGAAGGCGGCGTAAAAGAAGTATACGCGTGCTGTACTCACCCGGTATTGTCTGGACCAGCGATGGAACGTTTGGAGAATGCACCATTGAAGGAAGTCATCGTAACGGATACCATTCCAATTACGCATGCTAATCCGACTAGCAAACTCAAAGTGTTGTCTGTAGCGCCTTTGCTCGGAGAAGCGATTATCCGGGTTCATGAGGAATTGTCAATCAGCAAGCTGTTTGAAATTGAATAAGGATGTCTGCATAAAGTAGTAGAGGGGTTACGTTTTCCGGTTCAATGGAAAATGTAACCCCTGTCGGCGTGCCGTTTTATTAAAAGTGAAACAGACCCTGGTCAGTCCATATAAGTTGAACTACTCATTTACACCAGAAGATGTTTCTGCACGCGCAGTGATCCAGTGTAAAATGGTTCGTTCATCTTATATGGTTAATACCCGGGGCGGGAGATAAATCGGAAACGCCGCCGATGAAAAAGTGTATCGGCAATTTCGACAAATTGATTATCAAAACGGGTGATGAGTCCAATCTCAATATGGGTGTCGCGGTCGTATACCTGTACAGGTACGTGATATTCGAGATGATAGATAAAATCGCTATGTTGAGTCAGTTGTCCGTTGTCTTCGCGCAAAACCCGCTCACCTTCCTGGGTTGATAAAATATTAACTGTGAATACTACAGTAAATCGGAACTTTACTTTCCTGATATTATATGAAATATAACATTCGAAGTCTATGCCTCACCTCAGGCTAATCCGAAGGAGGGAACAAGATGAAGTGGATTGTCGGACTTGGAAATCCAGGCTCGAACTATGCCAAAACTCGTCATAATATCGGTTTTATGGCACTCGATCGGTTGGCTGATCGTCATAGTATCTCCATTACACAGAGTAAATGTAAGGCGCTGATTGGAGAAGGTCATATTGGCGGTGTGAAAACAGTGCTGATTAAACCTATGACTTATATGAACTTATCTGGCGAATCAGTTCGAGCGTATATGGATTTTTATAAAGTTAGTCTTGAAGATCTGATTGTTGTGTACGACGACATGGATACTGAGATTGGCAAAGTCAGATTGCGTTACCAAGGCAGTGCAGGCGGGCATAATGGGATCAAGTCCATCATTCAGCACACCGGTACACAGCAGTTTAACCGGGTACGCATGGGAATATCCCGTCCTGAGCCAGGACATGCCATTGTCGATTATGTACTGTCGACATTCATGAAGAAAGAAAAGGAAGCCCTTGATCAGACCATTGAGCAAACATGTGATGCCCTGGAGCATAGCTTGACTCATACGTTTGAACAAACAATGGCGAAGTTTAACGGATAATGTTGTAAAACAACTTGGTAAAATGATCAAAAAGACGGGTTCGATTCAGCCATACTGGACATACTGGACGTATAAACCATGTTCAGGAGGCATAAACATGTCAGTGAATTACGTATGTAGGCATTGCCGTACCTTTATCGGACGAATCGATTCTGCCCGGATAACGGAAGCAGAGCTCGGCTTTCATTTCTTGACCCCCGACGAGCGGAGGGATATAATAGCGTATAATTCCGGTGGTGACATTACCGTTCGGATTACATGTGATTATTGTAAGGAAGCCCTGGAGCACAATCCGGAGCTCAGCCTGCTCGCGAGTCCGCTTCAATAGACATCGCTGTAGCAGGATCGAATGACAGTTGAGGGCGGTTGCGTAATAACGCTCCACCTTTTATAGCCTTGGCAGCCTGCTGAGGCTTCTTTTCAGTTGGCATGAAAGCCACTGCTATATCCAAATCAGGTCCCGCCACATCAACAGATGTGGCAATGTTGCGAGTAATCCTTTATGATGAAACAGGAGAAAAAGGAATTTGTATCCATTTTAATAGTGATGCTACGCGTATGCGTGAGATAATCAAGTAAGTTATAAGAGAGGTGCCCCTTTTGTTACAAGCACTTATACAGGCTTTTTCCAAAGATCCGGACTTCGGGTCCATTACAGCCGGAATCAAGTCCGGCATGAAGGAACAATTGGTTTCGGGTCTATCCGGCTCGGCGCGTCAGATTATGCTGGCAGCTCTGCATCAGGAAATGAACCGACCATTGCTCGTAGTAACGCACAATATGTTTTCAGCTCAAAAAATTGCAGAAGATTTACAGGAAGCGCTTTCACCCGATCAGGTGTTGATCTATCCTGCCAACGAACTTGTCGCTGCTGAAGCCGCTGTTTCCAGCCCGGAAACATTGGGTCAGCGTATTGATGTGTTGGTCCGCTGCGCCCAGGGATTCAGGGGCGTTGTTGTGATTCCTTTTTCCGGGGTAAGACGTTATGTTCCGCTTCCGGAAGTGATGGCCAATGCTCGAATTTTAATTAAACAGGGCAACACACTCCAACTGGACTCCTTCCTGCTTGAGATGGTTAAGCTCGGATATGAGCGTGTAGAGCGCGTAGAATCTCGTGGTGAGATGAGTGTTCGCGGAGGTATTATCGACTTCTATCCGGTTACTTCATCGATCGCATATCGAGTGGAGTTATTTGATGACGAAATCGATTCCATTCGGACATTTGACCCAGCCGATCAGCGTTCAATTGAACGAATTGAAGAGATTACGGTTTTGCCATGCAAGGAGTTAATTGCAGATCGTGAACGAATGGAACAGGCTGCCGATGCGGCTGCTCTTTTGCTCGAACAACAGCTGGAGAAAATGACGGACCGGCAGGCGAAGCTGCGTCTTCGTGAAGAAATTCATCGGGAGATTGAGCTTTTGCGGGAGCACGTGTATTTCTCTGAAATGTATAAATATATCTCTCCGCTCTATCCGGAGAATAAAACGATTTACGACTATATGCCAGAAGATACCCTGCTGGTCCTTGATGAGCCTGCCAGATTATCGGAGACATCGAAACAGCTGGACCGTGATGAATCGGAGTGGAACCTGCATTTGATGCAAAACGGAAAAACACTTCCGGATCTTCCATTATCCGCAGACGGTGATGAACTCTTGTATGAGCGTCCATTCCAGACGCTGTTTATGTCGATCTTTTTGCGCCAAGTTCCACACACCCAACCACAGAACATTCTGAACTTCATCAGTCGTGGCATGCAGGATTTCCATGGACAGATGAACGTACTGAAGGCAGAGATGGAGCGCTGGCAGAAGGCCGGAGTTCAAGTGCTCATGCTGGCGAACGGTGAGGAGCGACTTGAGCGGATGCGCCGGGTACTGATGGACTATGATATTCCAGAGCCAGAGATGATGATCGGTAACTTGCAAACGGGATTTGAAATGCCGTCCATTCATTTGGCTGTTGTCACCGAGGGCGAGATGTTCTCGCAAAAACAGCGTAAAGTACGCAAACCGATTCGAAATGTAGATAATGCTGAACGGATCAAATCCTATAGTGAGCTAAAAGTGGGCGACTATGTCGTTCACCAGAACCACGGGATTGGTAAGTACCTTGGGATCGGCACCCTCGAGGTTGGCGGCATTCATAAGGACTACATGCATATTCTCTATGCAGGTGGAGACAAACTGTCTGTACCTATTGAGCAGATCGATCTGATTCAGAAGTATGTGGGTTCCGAAGAAAAAGAACCGAAAATATATAAGCTGGGCGGCAATGAGTGGACACGGGTTAAAAATAAAGTCCGCACATCCGTACAGGATATTGCTGATGATCTGATCAAGTTGTATGCAGAGCGTCAGACCTCCAAAGGGTTTGGATTCGACAAGGATTCTGCGGAGCAGCAGGAGTTTGAGGACATGTTCCCTTACGATGAGACACGTGATCAGGTGCGTGCGATCGAAGAAATCAAGAAGGACATGGAACAAAACCGTCCAATGGACCGTTTATTGTGTGGGGATGTAGGTTACGGCAAAACCGAGGTGGCTATTCGGGCTGCATTTAAAGCAGCGATTGAAGGCAAACAGGTGGCTGTACTGGTTCCGACAACCATTTTGGCACAGCAGCATTTTGAGACGTTCCGTGAGCGGTTCTCCGGTTATCCGTTCAACATCCATGTGCTTAGCCGGTTCCGCTCCCGTAAAGAGCAGAATGAAACAGCCAAAGGCATCAAGGCAGGCACAGTAGATATTGTCATCGGGACGCATCGATTGCTGTCGCAGGATCTGGTGTTCAAGGACCTGGGACTGCTCATTGTTGATGAAGAACAGCGCTTCGGAGTAACCCATAAGGAGAAACTGAAGAAGCTGAAAACCAATGTGGACGTGCTTACGCTGACGGCAACGCCGATTCCGCGTACGCTTCATATGTCGATGTTGGGTGTTCGTGATCTGTCCGTTATTGAGACTCCGCCAGAGAATCGTTTCCCGGTACAGACCTATGTGGTTGAACACAGCCAGGCGCTTGTTCGCGAAGCCATTGAACGTGAGCTTGCTCGTGGTGGGCAAGTGTATTACCTCTACAACCGTGTTCAGGGAATTCAGGAGATGGCTGCCGAAATTTCTGAACTTGTGCCTGAAGCCAAGGTTGGTGTGGGACATGGTCAGATGTCGGAAACCGAGCTGGAGAAGACGATTCTGGACTTCCTGGATGGTGAATATGACGTGCTTGTGAGCACAAGTATCATTGAGACCGGGGTAGATATTCCCAACGTAAATACACTGATCGTACATGATGCGGATAAAATGGGGCTCTCCCAGCTGTATCAGCTGCGCGGACGTGTGGGTCGTTCCAACCGTATTGCGTATGCCTATTTTACGTACCAACGGGATAAAGTGCTTACTGAAGTTGCTGAGAAGCGTCTGCAATCAATCAAAGAATTTACCGAACTGGGTTCAGGATTCAAAATTGCCATGCGTGACTTGTCGATCCGTGGTGCAGGAAATCTGCTGGGAGCAGAGCAGCATGGCTTCATCGCTTCCGTCGGGTTTGATCTGTATTCCCAGATGCTTGCGGAGGAGATCAACAAACGCAAAGTTACGATGCTTGGCGAAGAGCCGGTACCTTCCGACCAGTGGAACACAACGCTGGATCTCAGTATCGATGCCTACTTGCCGTCCGACTATATTTATGACAGTATTCAGAAGATTGAGATCTACAAAAAAGTGGCGGTCATTGCATCCTTCGACGATGCGATGGAGTTGGAAGACGAATTGGTTGACCGGTTCGGTGATCTTCCGGAAGCTGTCATTAACTTGCTGGCTGTTGCGCGGATGAAAGTATACGGCAAAATTTACGGTATTGAGTCCATTTCCCAACGTGGTGAGGACATTACCGTGAAGTTTTATGAAGGGCGTGAACATGCCTTTGAACTCTCGAAAATCGCGCACATTGGAAATCAGTTCGAAAGACGTGTACAATTTGAACAAGGACCCCATATGCTGATTCACGCTAAAGGCAAGGGGCTTGGGGATAAGCAACTAATGGAGCTGGTAGAGAAAATTCTGGAGTCCATGAAGACGGCTTTTAAATCAAAGGGGGAACTAAAAGATGTTACCAAAGTATAAAAAAGTAGGAAAAGTACTGTCTGTGAGCATGGTCGCAGTACTATCCCTATCACTGCTTGCTGCATGTGGCAAGAAGGAAGAAGCAAAAACACCGGAATCGACAGATACGAGTGCTGTAGTCGCTACGTATGATGGTGGTACCATTACAGCCAATGAATTCGACATGGAGCAACGTGTCATGAAATTCCTCTATCCGGAGTATGCACAAATGATGGATATGGATGATTTCAAAGAGTATCTGGTAAAACAGGAAGTTGCTTATGAATATCTGAGTGGCAAAGCAAGTGAAGAAGCCAAAACAGCGGGTTCCAAAGCGGCAACTGAGCAATTCGATAAAATGAAAGCATCTGTTCAGGCGGATCAATGGACAGAAATGCTCAAAGCTCAGAACCTGACAGACGATAACATTAAAAACTACATGACTCGGATTATGACAGTTATTAAAGACAAAGAAACAGGCGTTACGGAAGATGCAGTCAAGGCTGAGTTTGAGAAAAACAAAGATCAGTTCACTACGGCTTCCGTTCGTCACGTGCTGATTAACTTCACAGATCCAAAAACGCAAAAAGAGCGTAAAAAAGAAGATGCACTGAAAATCGCAAAAGAAGTAAAAACGAAATTGGATGGCGGAGCTGATTTTGCTAAAATTGCAAAAGAATATTCCGAAGATCCAGGTTCTGCTGAAAAAGGTGGATTGTACGAAGAAACACCTGTAGGCAGCTGGGTAGAGGCATTCAAGGAAGCTGCAAAAACATTGCCACTGAACAAAATCAGTGATCCGGTTGAGACGGAGTATGGTTACCACATCATGAAAGTGGAAGCTCGTACTGAAGCGGACTTCACCAAATTGACAGCTGAGCAAAAAGAAAGTCTGAAGAGCCAATTGGCAGCTGCTGAGATTGATACGTTCATGCAAAATGAATTGGACAAAATCGTAAAAGAAGTCAAACTGCCAAAAACAGAAAAAGCTGAAGAAGGCACGACTGAAGGTACAACTGAGGGTACAACGGGTACAGGAACTGAAGGAGAGAAAACAACCGAACCAAAAACGGATGACTCCAAAGGTACGGATACCAAGACTGACCAAGGTACGACTGGAACAGACAAAGATGCAACTACAGATGAAGGTACAAGCAGTAAGTAAGTTAGTAAATCATGCTGTGTTAGCATACGTTCAGGGTTAAATCCGCCCGAATGAATGCCTTGTACTACGTAATTATGGACAACCATACAGAGAAGCAAGGGGAGGACTTAGGACCTCCTTCTTGCTTCTTCTTGTATATATTCAAGCTGTATGGGTACATGGTCGCCTTCTTCAAAAGTTACACAACTATATTCTCCGAAGCATGTATAAGGAAATGGGAACAGATGAATACTATGGTCAAGATATCACACTAAACGTTCTGGGACTTTCCTCTACCCATTAAGGAACAGTAGTTGAAAAATCTTCTCGAGAAAGTGGGGCAACATGTGAAATGAAAGCTACTGGTATTGTCCGCCGTATAGATGACCTTGGTCGTGTGGTCATTCCAAAAGAAATCCGCCGTACGTTACGTATTCGTGAAGGTGATCCGCTGGAAATTTTCGTGGATCGTGATGGAGAAGTTATCCTTAAAAAATATTCGCCAATTGGCGAACTTGGTGATTTTGCCAAAGAATATGCAGAATCCCTGTATGAGAGTACGGGTCATGTAACGATGATTTCCGACCGGGATACCATCATCACGGTGGCAGGAGGCTCCAAGAAAGAGTATTTGGACAAGCAGGTAGGTCAACTGTTAGAGGGCTGTATGGAAAACAGAAAGACCATTTTGGAAACAAACAACGGTTCTTATGAGCTTAGCAAAGATCATGACGAGACGTTATCATCATTTGTTATTGCGCCGATTATTTCAGGTGGTGACCCCATCGGAACGGTTATCCTGTTCAATAAGGATGAATCGGTGAAGATGTCTCAGATGGAAGTGAAGATGTCCGAGACAGCTGCTGGTTTCCTTGGCAAGCAAATGGAGCAATAGATAGCAAATCAACTCCTGGTGCCCTGATTCGGGCATACGGGAGTTTTTGCGTTTTAAGGGAAAGGAGTTGATCCAGACGGGTGTCATGGTACAGAGTTAGTCTGTATGCCCTCAGGCAGGTATAATAACAAGGTATGCTTAAAAGGATTACGCAGGAGGGACTTATGAAACAGCCGTCTACAGGCTCAAGGCTGCTACAGGGTGCATTTGTTCTTGGGCTTGCCGCCATTATCTCCAAAATCATTGGTGCTTTTCAAAAAATTCCGTTGCAGAATCTGGGGGGAGACGGTGTTTTTGGCATTTACAATACGGTGTATCCGTTATATATGCTCATTGTTACGCTTGCTGCTGCTGGGCTGCCTCTGGCCGTATCCAAATTCGTAGCAGAGCAGAATACACTTGGAAGACCGGACGAGAGCAGAAGGATTATTCGGTTATCCTCAATGCTGCTTGGAGGAATTGGACTTATTATGGCGCTCTTGATGTATGCAGGTGCGCCGCTGATCGCTGACATGATTGGCAACCGTCATGTGGTTCCATCAATTCGTGCTGCTTCATGGGCTTTGTTGTTTGTTCCGGTGATGACAGGGCTGCGTGGGTATTTTCAGGGATTACAGCAGATGGTGCCAACAGCGGTATCCCAAGTGGTGGAGCAGACGATACGTGTCACCGTCATGATTGTTCTGCTTCTATGGTTGATGAGACGGGACGCTTCGCTTGAGACGATTGCCGCTGGTGCCATGATGGGCTCCGTTGCCGGCGGAATGGTTGGGCTGCTTACCATGTTAGGGTACATGGTCCGTCATCGGCGAAAAGGCAAGGAAGAGCGAACCGGGCAATTGGATTCGGAATGGAGCAGTAGAGGCGGGGAGGTTGGATCAGAACGTCAGGAGCATCAAGAGCATCAAGAGCATAGACCGGCTACGCCACAGAGGAAAATGGTGAGTGCTGTTAGCCCCGCTCTGGCAGAACGATCACGATCCAATGGTGAGTGGATCAAGACGCTGCTCATGTACGCCATTCCCGTCTGTCTCGGGTCGCTGGCTGTACCGCTGATGAATCTGGTAGATACCTTCACCGTGCCCCGATTGCTGCGGGGAGAAGGACTGGATGAGCTCCAGTCGATGGTTTCCTTCGGCATCTACAACCGTGGATTGCCACTGGTTCAACTGGTGACGATGCTGGCTACGTCACTGTCTGTGCTGTTTATTCCGGCGATGGCGGAAGCCCGGTTAAAGGGCGGGCCAGAAGCCGTCCGGCAGCAAGCAGGCCTCGCGCTGCGCTGGTTCTGGTTGATCGGCCTGGCGGCATCCGCGGGTCTCGCGGTGCTGGCGGAGCCGATTAACCGCATGCTGTACGGAGATGCCGCAGGCACCGAAGCACTGCGGTACATGGCACTGACGGCTGCGGGCAGCACCGTCAGCATTATTGCGGCGGCGCTGCTGCAAGGCCTCGGCGCCGTGCGCGCACCCGCGTTCAGCATGCTGGCCGCCGCAGGCGTCAAGGCGCTGCTGAACGTTATGCTTGTGCCGGCGCTGGGCATCAGCGGCGCGGCTCTGGCAGGCGCAGTCGCCTACATGCTGGCGGCTGGCCTGAATGTGGCGCTGCTGGCGCGACTTGTCGCCCTGCGCCCTGCCCCTGGCGCCGTCCTGGCGAAGCCGGCGCTGGTGATCGCCGCCATGAGTCTGGCGGCGGTAGGCACGGCCTGGGCCGCCGAAGCGGTACTCGGCGGCATGGGTATCGCGGCCGACAGCAGGCTGGCCGCGATGGGCGTGAGCCTGCTGGGCATTGCCGCAGGCTCGGCCGTGTTCTTGCTGGCGGCGGCCCGGACAGGGCTGCTGACCGCTGCAGAGCTGGCGGCAGTACCCAAGTTGGGGCCTCGCCTCGCCAAGCTGCTGCGCAGACTGCGTGTGCTGCGTTAGCTTCATGCTCATAGTGCTTCTGCATCTGCACACCCAATATGCAATTATAGGATATCGAATGATTCTGTTATAATACGTGTAATTAGTCCTGTTCAGGCACGCTGAATGAGTGAGCCTGACCAGGATAGTCCGGATGGAGGTTTACGTAATGAGTGCAGCTTTAACCATAGTGGGTCTTGGATCAGGAGATGCAGACCAACTGACCGTAGGTATTATCAAAAAAATGAAACATGCAGCTACACTGTATGTACGTACCATGGATCATCCCGTATTGAATGATCTGAAGCAAGAGGGACTGGAGATGACCTCATTTGATGCCATCTATGAGGCAAAGTCCTCCTTCCCCGAGGTGTATGATGAGATTGCGAACCAACTGATCGAGGCTGCTCGCAAGGGTGAGGCTGGAACGGAGATTGTGTATGCCGTACCCGGTCATCCCATGGTGGCAGAAGCAAGTGTGCGACTGCTCAAAGAACGCTGCCCGCAAATGGGCATCTCACTACGTGTAATGGGTGGGGAAAGCTTTTTGGACGAAGCCTTTATCCGACTTGGATTCGATCCAATTGAAGGCTTTCAACTCCTGGATGCCAGCAGCCTGAATACAGAACTGGTACAACCACAGCTACATACGTTGATCGGACAAGTCTACGATGTGTTCACTGCTTCGGACGTGAAGCTGTGCCTGATGGAAGTTTACCCGGATGATTATCCCGTATTTGTCGGTCATGCACTGGGTGTACAGGGCCAGGAGATCATTCACAAAATTCCGCTACACGAACTGGATCGGATCGAAGGGTACGGCAATCTGTCACTGATCTATGTACCGAAGAACACCGATGATGCCCTGCGTCGCCGATCCTTCGCACGTTTGCATGAGATCGTGAATATTCTTCGCAGCCCGGGTGGCTGTCCATGGGATCAGGAGCAGACGCATCAGTCCATTCGCAAAAACCTGATTGAAGAGACGTATGAAGTCATTGAGACAATCGATGAGGATGACCCTGACCATATGAAAGAAGAGCTGGGTGATCTGTTGCTGCAGATTTTATTGCATTCCCAGATGGAAGAAGAAGTGGGCACATTTAATGTGTATGATGTCATCGAAGGGTTGAATGATAAGCTGATCTTCCGCCATCCACATGTTTTTGGCGATAATCAGGCAGCAGATGCGAATGAAGCTCTTCAGAACTGGGAACAGATGAAGGCAGAGGAGAAGAAGCGTAAGGGCCAGGATCAGCAGAAGGTTTCCGTGCTGGATGGTATACCGCGTGACTTGCCTGCATTGATGAAGGGATACAAGTTACAGAAGAAAGCAGCCAAAGTTGGCTTTGACTGGGATGATGTTGAAGGTGTGTTTGCCAAGATCGAGGAAGAACTGGCGGAGTTGAAAGAAGCAGTGCAACAAGGCCAGTCTGCGGAAGAACGGAAGCTGGAACTGGGGGATTTATTATTCGCAGCCGCGAACGTTGCAAGATTCATCGATACGGACCCGGAAGAGGCACTTGCTGCGACGAACCGCAAATTCATTGGGCGTTTCCAGTACATTGAGGAGCGTCTTCGTGAACAGGGAAGAACACCAGCAGATAGCAATGTAGAAGAGATGGAGCAGTTCTGGCAGGATGCGAAGAAGGCAGGATTATAACCGGTTCAATTTTCTGGAAAATACCGATTAGCCTTATTCCATCATACTATGCAGTGTGTTATGATATACGAACATGTGTTCATCTGAATTAATTGGGGTTGGTGTTTAGCGACAGATGGTTTCGGGTACTGGTCTTAGACTGTTGCCTGCGGACCATCGACAAAAAGCTAAAAAAAGTCGCGGACCAAGGCAGGATTTCAGATGCCAAGCCAGAATACATGTGTAGTGACCTAACGCGAATCAGCGGCAATCAATGTATTGTCATGGATCGCAGATACTTTTTTTTCAATTTGGGAGGCTTTTAAAAATGAACAAAACAGATCTGATTAACAACATTTCAACCAAAAGTGGTTTGACTAAAAAAGACGTTGAGTCCGTATTGAACGGCTTTTTGGGAGAAATTACAGATGCACTTGCCAGCGGAGACAAAGTACAATTGATCGGCTTTGGCACTTTTGAGACCCGCAAACGTTCCGGTCGTACCGGACGTAACCCACAAACAGGGAATGAAATCGTGATTCCTGAGTCCACTGTTCCTGCATTCAAAGCAGGCAACAAACTTAAAGAAGCCGTAAAATAATGCGTCTTGATAAATTCCTGAAGGTCTCCCGGCTAATCAAACGCCGCACTGTGGCCAAGGACGTCTCTGAACAGGGACGTGTTCTGGTGAACGGACGTGAAGCGAAGCCCAGCGCCAATGTCAAAGTAGGCGATGAGTTGACGGTTCAGTTCGGTCAGAAACTGGTCACCGTGAAGGTGGAACGAATTGCCGAGAGTACCAAGAAGGATGAGGCGAGCAGCCTCTACACCTTGGTGAAGGAAGAGCCGATCGCCAAGGATAACGGGATGAACTGGTAACAGTACATCTGGTATTGAATATTCATTCAATGCAAGTTGAATCGAAACGTCCTCCTGTAACAAGGGAGGGCGTTTTTGTTTTTACTGGATGCCGGGTTATTTGTTCAACAACGCTGGTTCTAATCCAACCTCCACATCCATAAGCTAGGTGTAAGAAGGAGGGGTACATGCCATGGTTGAGCACGGTAAGGCCAAACAGCATCATCTGAGCATGCAGAATCGGAAACTGCTGGATCTGACGGGTGTCACCAACGTGGAGAGCTTCGACAGTGAGGAATTTTTGCTGCAGACTGAACTTGGGCATCTGACCATCCGGGGGCACAATTTACATATCAAAAACCTGAGCCTGGAGGAAGGCCTCTTATCCATTGAAGGCACTGTCAGTTCTCTGCAATATCTGGACCCCGGTTCCCAGAACAAGAATAGTAAAGGCCTGTTCGGCAAGATGTTCCGATGAGTCCGGATACTCAATGGATCACATTGATGTGGATGCTTACTTCGGGGGTCGTGATGGGAATGGCCTACGACAGTTACCGGGTACTGTCCGGACAGCTGCGGTTTCCGAGATGGAGTATTCACACGCTCGATCTGTTGTACTGGGTTGCTTCCGCGCTGTTCGTTTTTCGGATGCTATACGCCGGAAAC
This sequence comes from Paenibacillus sp. 1781tsa1, assembly GCF_024159265.1. NCBI lineage: Bacteria > Bacillati > Bacillota > Bacilli > Caryophanales > Paenibacillaceae > Paenibacillus > Paenibacillus sp. 1781tsa1. The sequence goes on from NZ_JAMYWY010000001.1 coordinate 55,586, forward strand.
CACGGACAGTTGCGGTTTTATGTCTTTTTGGGGCTGATTATAGGGGTTTGCTTCTATTTTTGGCTTTTAAGTGTTACAACCCAGCGTTTTGTGGTAATGTTAATTAAACTCGCAAGAACGCTGATTCATTGGTGTGGACATATCCTTAACATCCTGATCGTTATGCCGGTTAAAGGAATTTATAAGTTCATTCGCGTATTATTCGGTTTTGTAATTGCGATACTATTATTCCTGGGCAGGCTGGTACTGCAATTTTTGGTACCTTTCGGCAAGTTGTTCCGCTGGATGTTTAGGCCGCTCCTGAAATATTGGGTAACGCCACGCTTCATGATCCGTGTGGGTACAAGAATTGCAGCGATATGGAAACGCTGGTTTTAAGGAGGTCCGTAATGGGTAAAACACCTGTGGGCAGATCAAAGGCTCCAACTAACCAAGGAAAATCTGCCGGTGCAAAAAGGCGCCTCATGCTTTGGATGACGTTTATGATTGTATTTGTAATATGGGCAGGATATACATTCCTTGTGCAGAATGCACAAATTTCGGACAAGAGTTCTCATCTGGCCACTCAGCAAGCTTCAAAGGAAGATACGTTGAAGAAGCTGGAACAGTTGAAGTACGAAGTCAGCCGGTTGAATGACCCTGAATACATAGGACAGCTGGCGCGGAAAAAGGGATATTATCTTCCTGAGGAAACGCCGATCCAGGTTGAAGAGTCAGGGAACTGATGGAATTCGGTCCATTACCGAGCTAGGTTTGTTATCCGTGTGTCTGAAGCCGTTAAACCGGAAAAAATAGGCTCTCTGATGGGGTAGTGTTCAGTTGACCTTGGTTTACGGCATAAGGTATAATTACATTAGCGCAGCATTGATTTTGGCATTCAAAAAATCGGGTTGTATATTTTTAAGGGAGGATCATTTTATTCTATGGCAATTGAAGTGGGCACCAAGTTAGAGGGCAAGGTGACAGGAATCACGCATTTTGGAGCATTTGTGGATCTGTCAGGAGGTGTCACGGGTCTCGTTCACATCTCGGAAATCGCCGACAATTACGTCAAAGATGTCAACGACCACCTGAAGCTGAATGACCTCGTTACAGTGAAGGTTATCAACGTTGACAAGGATGGCAAGATCGGACTTTCCATTAAGCAAGCTGTTGACAAACCGGTTGAGCAACAAACACAATCCAGACCCCCGAGAGCTCCTAGACCGGAACGCAGTGGAGGAGATCGCGAACGATTCAGCGGCGGAGGCCCAAGTGGTGGCCAAGGTCGTGGTGGCGGCGGCGGTGGATTTAACCGTGGTGACCGCGGAGGCCGTTCTTTCAAGCCCGCAGCAGGCAAACCTTCATTTGAGGATAAAATGTCACGCTTCCTGAAAGATAGTGAAGAGCGGATCTCTTCGCTTAAGAAGAACACAGAAGGCAAACGTGGAGGCCGCGGAGCCAAGCGTGTGTAATCTGTCACAACCTGATCTAAACATATAAGAGAAACCGTTAGCCCCTGGGCTAACGGTTTTTTTGCATTTCTTTCACAGATGACTTTTCACAGATAAGTGGTGGAATAGCTTTTTTTGTAAAGTGAATCTCCATATCCCCAGTTTTTCTGCACGACAAAATGGAACCATAAGAACATTTGTCGTCTACCATTTTTTACCGACAGGTTTCCGTGGCATTCCACAGCTATCCTGCTCAAATGATGGCGAGACCAAAGCATCGTCGGTTCAAAATCAGACATCGCCTTTGTCGGAATCAAGTAAGGAAAGGACAGAAACCTCAATAAGGCCGGGGGGTTTGCTCCACCGCGCCAGACTCATTTCTTTTGTCGTAAACTTTTTGGACCCTGCCCACCTATTCTGACAAACTACGTCTTCTAATCTATCTATAATCAGAACCATCGAGAACGAAACACGAAAATTCAAATTAATCGAATGGGGTGCCTTGAGGATGATGGAAAAGTGGAATGTCATTCAATTTCCGGGAATGAAAGCAGGTAAAGGTGGTACGGAAGCTCGGGAGGAGCTGTCTGTACGTCTGAAACATTGGCTTGGCTCCCGCAAGGCTGTCCAAATGGTAGCTTCCCGTAAATGGGTACTGCTGCTTACGTTTATGGGATTTCTGCTCGGAAAGGCGATGATCCTAAATGAGTTATCTCCTTTTGCCATTGCGTACTTCGCCGTAATTGCTTTCATGCGCAGGGATTACATCATTCCGGTAGGCGCCGCTCTACTCGCAGGTAGTCTGTTTGCACCGTTTCCCGTACCACTTATTGTTGCATCGGAGATCGCCATCTTTTATCTGCTCTTCCGGGGTCTGGAGTCATATGATCGTGCTGAATTATCTTATGCGCCGACGATGGTGTTTACCACTACATTTATGGTCAAATTATTCGCGGTCGTGATCGGGCCATCCTTCAGCTGGTACGCCATGCTGATGCTCACGATGGATTCCATATTAAGCTTTGTGCTCACCCTTGTTTTCATACAAGCCATACCGATCTTCACCTACCGCAAAAAAAAGTTCAGCCTAAAGAACGAGGAGATCCTCTGCCTGATTATATTGCTTGCTTCCGTTATGACGGGAGCCGTAGGGTGGACTATTCAGTCCTTATCTGTCGAGCATATGCTCTCCCGTTATCTCATATTAATCTTTGCGCTGGTGGGCGGAGCCCCCCTCGGAGCCTCAGTTGGGGTCATTACCGGCTTGATTCTGAGTCTGGCTGACATGTCAGCGGTGTATCAGATGAGCCTGCTTGCTTTTGCCGGGATGCTGGCAGGGATGCTTCGAGAGGGCAAACGTGCGGCAGTGGCACTGGGCATGCTGCTGGGTTCGTCCATTCTATCCATATACTTGGGTGGTCCAGGTGATGTGATGAATTCATTATGGGAGACATGTGCGGCTATCGTTCTGTTTATGTTGACACCTAAGAGCCTGATGACAGCGATATCCAAATATGTACCAGGTACGCAGGACCATACAAAATCCCAGCATGAGTATGCCAAACGGATAAGGGATATCACGGCAGAACGGGTAACTCGCTTCTCGCAGGTATTCCGTCAATTGTCACGCAGCTTTGATCAGATGTCCGGTGCGGGCGAGCCAGTACAGAAAGAAGGTGGAATGGATCATTTCATGAATGCGGTTGCCGAAGGCACATGTGCAAGCTGCTTCAAGCGTACACAATGTTGGGATGCCAAGTTTATTCAGACCTACAAATACATGACCGATGTGATGAGTACCATTGAAGGGAACCCGGAGATTTCAGGCAAGCAGATTCCAGTGGAATGGAACAGGGTATGTGCGAAGCCGGAAGAGGTACTTGAAGTCATGCGTGCCCAGTACGGGTTGCATCAACATAACATGCAGTGGAAACGCCAGATTATTGATAGCCGGCAGCTGGTTGCAGAGCAATTGTCCGGTGTATCTCAGGTCATGGAGGACCTGGCCAAAGAAATTCAGCGGGAAAGTGAGGAGATGGTACAACAGGAGGAACAGATTCGGGATGCACTGGAGTCACTGGGCCTGTCCATTCACTCTATTGAGATAATCAATCTGGAAGCGGGCAATGTGGAAATTGAGATCGTACATGCATATACACGGGGATTCGATGAGTGCCGGAAAATGATCGCTCCGCTGATCTCGGATGTACTGGACGAACATATCGCCGTCTTGCATGAGACGATGACCGACCCTCGCCAGGGACTGGCGACAGTTACGTTTGGTTCAGCCAAAACGTTCGAGGTAACCACCGGTGTTGCTGCTGCTGCCAAAGGGGGAGATGTGATGTCAGGCGACAGCTTTAGCACGGTTGAGTTAGGAAACGGTACATTCGCGGTCGCGCTCAGTGATGGAATGGGTAATGGAGAACGGGCACGCATGGAGAGCAGCGCGGCGTTGAACATACTGGAGCAGTTGTTACAGTCCGGCATGGACGAGAAACTGGCGATCAAATCCGTGAACTCCGTTCTGATGCTGCGCTCCCCTGAAGAGATGTATGCCACAGTCGATATGGCGCTGATTGATGAATATACGGCAGAGACAACGTTTATGAAAATCGGATCGACGCCAAGCTTTATCAAACGTGGACAGGAGGTTATTCAAGTTTCAGCCAGCAATTTGCCAATCGGTATTATTAAAGATATTGAAGTGGATTTGGTGACGGTACAGCTACAACCAGGTGATATCCTCATTATGATGACGGATGGCATCTATGATGCACCGGGGTATGCTGTGAACAAAGAGTTATGGATGAAACGGCTCATTCAAGAGATTGATACCGATGATCCACAAGATTTGGCCGATTGCCTGCTTGAAAGTGTCATAAGATATCAGCAGCATGAAATTTTGGATGATATGACCGTCGTTGTTGGAAAAGTAGAGCATTTCCGTCCTGAATGGGCCACACTGCGTGTGCCTGGCATCAACCGGATGGAACGACCACGGACCGTCAGCTAATTGCATATTCTTCTGTTTGAAGTCTCTTCATTCTGGCAATGCTAGTCATAGAGTTGGAGAGTAACGAATAACGGAGGGATATCGGATGAAGCAAATCTTATTGATCACCGACGGTTGTTCCAATGTTGGACCAAGTCCGGTGCTGGCAGCGGGCGAAGCACAGGAAGAGGGGATTACGGTTAATGTGGTTGGCGTGATTGATTATGGAACCATTGGTGAGCTGGGTAGCCGGGAAATTGAGGATATTGCCAGAGCCGGAGGTGGAATCAGCCAAATTGTAGGTACACGGCAGCTTGCTCATACCATGCAGATGATGACAAGGAAAACGGTGGTTCAGACGATTCAGCAGGCGGTTAATAGAGAGTTAACACAAATTTTGGGAGAGAAGGAGCCCAAAACCGTAACCGATCTGGAACCTGCACAACGCGCCCGGGTCGTGGAAGTGATGGATGACATGGCTGAAACTACAGCCTTACAGGTGATATTGCTAATAGACGTCAGTGCCAGCATGAAGCCCAAACTGGCTGCGGTAGAAGAAGGCATTCGCGATTTAATGTTGAGTTTGCAGGCGCGTGTAGGTCAGAGCAAGCTTTCCGTATTTCATTTCCCGGGACGACACAGTGGAGAAGATGCGGTAATGGATATTGACTGGACAACGGATCCAGGCCGTGTTCGGTCCCTGTTTGGAAGGTTGCAGATGAAGGGTGCAACACCGACAGGTCCTGCAATTCAGAAGGTGATTGATTTTTACCGTTATGGTACACTGGAGAAACAGCAGGAAATAGAAGGGAACTATCGCATTGAAAGAGAAGGGATGCTCGGTGACAACGTTGTCTGACGCCTCTTTCCCGCCAGGAACAGTGGTTACAGGGAAATGGAATCGCAGTCGTTACACGATTCGGAAGCTACTGGGCAAAGGAGCCAATGGCATCGTTTTTCTTGTCCAACGGGGTGAAAATGGCAAACACTACGCGCTAAAAATGGGGTTTGATCCGGTAGATCTGCAATCGGAAGTCAATGTGCTCAAATCTTTTCAACTACAGCGTAATCATGAAGCCCTTCGGCAGAGCGGCATTCCTTCCTATCTTAAAGATGTGGATGATTATGCCGTTCGTGGCCGGGATATTCCCTTTTATGTGATGCGTTACGTTAGAGGTGAGGCTCTTCATCACTTCATTCGGCGTCAGGGGACAGACTGGACACTTCTGGTTGGACTTAGGCTCTTGCAGAAGCTGGCACAATTGCATCAGGCGGGATGGGTGTTTGGTGATCTTAAACCTCAGAATGTGCTGGTATCCGATTATGGGCAGGTGGAATTGATCGACTACGGCGGAGTTACGTCTATTGGTCGAAGCGTTAAGCAGTTCACCGAATGGTATGATCGGGGCTTCTGGAATGCAGGCAGCCGTACAGCAGATGGTACCTATGATGTGTTTGCATTTGCATTATTGTTGATTCATGTACTTGAAGCAGACGCGCTCAAGGCACTGGCAGCAGAAGGATTACCGCAACTGCGAAGTGTGAATCAGCTCGTAGCGCTGGTGGAGCGCAGTGAACGACTGGGTCCTTTTCGCAATTGGACGATTCAGGCACTACGAGGTCAGTTTCGTGATGCAGGTCATGCGGCACAAGCGTGGAAGGAAATGATGGCTCGTCCCACGCCACTTCGCCGTCGTTCCAAAAGTACAACACCGCGCTGGCTTAAGAACGCATTCGCTGTATCTGTGATTTTACTTATTGGAGTGCTCATCTATGCACTACGTTTCTGATCTGTGAGAGTGCATATACATAACGCAAGGAATGAGGAACAGGTATGGAGGCTTTACGCTGGAACATGCTGGTGAAGAACGTGCTGGATGCAGCGGAAGAGCATCAGTTATGGGTTCCCGGGGATCGGATTATCGTCGCAGTGTCGGGCGGGCCGGACTCGGTGGCTTTTTTGCATATCATGCACGAGATCAGCAAGCGGCATGTCCCGCTTGAATTGATCTGTGCGCATGTGCATCATGGTTTCCGTCCCGAATCTGATGATGAAGCGGAGAAAATGATGGAACTGGCACAGCAGCTTGGCATTGCATTTGAATGGACCAAGGCCGATGTTCCTTCATATATGGAGCTGACGGGTCAAGGACCACAGGAAGCGGCCCGCAACAAGCGGTATGCTTTTCTACATGAAGTAGCTACCAAATATAATGCCGCAAGCATCGCTTTGGCACATCATGCGGATGATCAGGCGGAGACAGTCATGCTTCATTTGCTTCGTGGAACCGGCTTGTCGGGACTCTCAGGAATGAAGTTTAAAAGGCGAGAAAAAAATGTGGAACTTATTCGTCCATGCCTTCGTATAAACAAGACAGACCTTGTAGAAGCTTGTAATACCCAGGGTTTTATGTATTTCAATGATGAAAGCAACGCCTTGCGTAAATATCGGCGTAATGCCATTCGCTTGGATGTGCTTCCTTTTTTGGGGCAGTATAATGGACAACTCACGCCGTCATTGAATCGGCTTGCCGAAATTGTGGGTGATGAAGACGATTTCATGGAGCAGAGTGCATATGACACATACAGGTGTCTAGTGCAGGTGAACGGCGGAAGGCAAACCTTTGAGGTGCCTTCCTTCTTGAAGTTACATGTCGCTTTACAACGAAGGTTGATTAAACTAATATTGAATTATCTGCCTTTGGACAGTGATTTTGTCGACTTTACCCGTATAGAAACCATTCGACGCAAGGTCATGGAGACCCATGTGACGACCTGGAGCCTGGATATAGGACAGACACTCGCCTGCACTCGGGAGTATAATCTGATTTCTTTTGGCATACGGACGGACGTACAGGATCAATCTTACGAGTATCGTCTTGCGCAATGGAGTGGAACTTATGAGCTTTCACTCACCCCAATTAATCGATATATTCGGTTGATGACGGTGAGTCCCGAGGACTATCATGTACCGGAATCGGCGGATCAAGCCGCGTTTGATGCGGATCAACTGCTTATGCCGCTGGTTGTGCGTTCACGGTTACCTGGAGATACCATGAAAGTAATGGGATTAAACGGAAGCAAAAAGGTGAAAAATATTTTCATCGATGAGAAAATCCCCCCATCTGTCCGTCCACGTATTCCTGTGGTATGTGATGGAGCAGGTCATATCATCTGGTTACCGGGTGTTCGACGGTCCAGTGTGGCTCCTGTCAGGGAGGGCACTTCCGCAATCCTGTACATGACTGTAGGCGATTCAGCGATTCAGGGGTAGTGGTTATGGTTCAGGTAAGGCTTTCATAGTATAACTTAGGAGGTTCGCACAGTTGCAGAACGACATTCAGGAAGTATTGATCAGTGAAGAAGAAATTCAGAGTAAAGTCAAGGAATTAGGCGCAACACTAAGTGCCGAATATGCAGACCGCAATCCTTTGGTCATTTGTGTGCTCAAGGGTGCGTTTATATTTATGGCTGATTTGGTTAAAAACATAACGGTACCTGTTGAAATGGATTTTATGGCGGTATCCAGTTACGGCGCTTCCACCAAGTCATCAGGTGTTGTCAAAATCATTAAGGATCTGGATGTAGCCGTTGAAGGACGGGAAGTTCTGATTGTCGAAGATATTATCGACAGCGGACTTACACTCAGCTATCTGATTGAACTGTTAGAAAACCGTGGTGCCGAGTCGGTGCGTGTGGTTACGCTGTTCGACAAGCCTTCAGGCCGTAAAGTTGAGTTGGAAGCTCATTACACAGGCTTTGACATTCCTGACGCGTTCATCGTTGGTTACGGTTTGGATTTTGCGGAGAAGTACCGGAACCTGCCCTATATCGGGATTTTGAAGCCGGAAGTCTATAGTAGCTAATATCCTGCCCGACCCAAGCCTTGAGCTGTTCATGGCTTCTGTTGAGAAGCCATGTCGGGCTATGTTAAAATAATTAAAGTGTCTCGAGAGGAGGTAGGGGATGAATCGGTTCATCCGGAATTCTGGTTTTTATTTGATTCTTTTTTTAGTTGTGGTGGGGATAGTCCAGTTCGTCAGCAATGGCGGCGAAGCCACCGATAATCCTAGATATGATCAGTTGCGTGCAGCGATCAAAGCCAACAATGTCTCTGAATTGACGGTTCAATTCAACGGTCAAACGTATCTCGTGACCGGTCAATACAAGAAGGCACCTGATGGCGCCAAATCAGAAAATTTCTCAACGTATATTCCTCCTACGGATGAGGCAATTAGTGAGCTTGTAGCTGCAAGTGAAACTAACAATTTCCAATATCATCAGGAGCCAATGAAAGGTGACAGCATCTGGTTGACGTTGCTGACTTCCTTTATTCCTTTGATCATTATGTTCCTGCTGTTCTTCTTCCTGTTTAATCAGGCTCAAGGCGGCGGCGGTAAAGTAATGAACTTTGGTAAAAGCCGTGCTCGTCTCTATAACGAAGAGAAGAAGCGGGTTACATTTGAAGATGTTGCGGGTGCTGACGAAGAGAAACAGGAACTTGTTGAGGTTGTAGACTTCCTCAAGGACCCTCGTAAATTCGCAGCAGTAGGTGCACGGATTCCTAAGGGCGTATTGCTCGTAGGTCCTCCAGGTACAGGTAAAACGTTGCTCGCTCGTGCCGTAGCCGGTGAAGCGGGTGTACCATTCTTTAGTATTTCAGGTTCCGACTTCGTTGAAATGTTTGTCGGTGTCGGTGCATCACGTGTACGTGATTTGTTTGAAAATGCGAAGAAAAATGCGCCATGTATCATCTTTATCGATGAGATTGATGCTGTAGGACGTCAGCGTGGTGCTGGTCTTGGTGGTGGTCACGATGAGCGTGAGCAAACACTCAACCAGTTGCTCGTTGAAATGGACGGTTTCGGAGCTAACGAAGGTATTATCATCGTAGCTGCAACGAACCGTGCAGATATTTTGGACCCTGCCTTGCTGCGTCCAGGACGTTTTGACCGTCAAATTACGGTTGACCGCCCTGATGTAAGAGGTCGTGAAGCTGTCCTGAAAGTACATTCCCGTAATAAACCACTGACTAAAGATGTGAAGATGGATATTATCGCGAAGCGTACAACAGGTTTCTCTGGTGCAGATTTGGAGAATCTCTTGAACGAAGCGGCATTGCTAGCAGCACGTCGTAATCGTAAAGATATTTCCATGAAAGAAGTTGACGAAGCGATTGACCGTGTCATCGTTGGTACGGAGAAGAAAAGCCGTGTCATCAGTGATCGTGAGAAACGAATCGTTGCTTATCACGAAGCAGGCCATACCATTGTAGGATACTTCCTGGAACATGCTGATATGGTACATAAAGTGACCATTATCCCGCGTGGACGTGCGGGTGGATATGTAATCATGTTGCCAAAAGAAGACCGTATGCTGGTTACCAAGCAGGAACTGTTGGATAAAGTAACCGGACTTCTCGGAGGTCGTGTAGCTGAAGAATTGTTCATCGGAGAGATTGGTACTGGTGCATACAGTGACTTCCAGCAAGCGACAGGTATTGTTCGCAGCATGGTTATGGAATACGGTATGAGTGAGAAATTGGGACCTATGCAATTCGGAAGTTCACAAGGCCAGGTATTCCTTGGTCGGGATATCGGTCATGAACAGAATTACTCGGATTCCATTGCGTATGAGATTGATCAGGAAATGCAACGCTTTATCAATGAATGTTATGAGAAATGTAAGGACTTGCTTGTTAAACATTCAAAAGAGATGCATCTGATCGCTCAAACTTTGCTTGAGGTAGAGACTTTGGAAATGGATCAGATCAAGCAATTGATCGAAACTGGTTCCTTAACTCCAAAAGCAGAGAACGACAATGATGGTGAAGGCACACCAACTGAAGGCGGAGAGCCAATCATCGACAACATCGGTGATGTGCGTGTCCGTATTCAAGGTAAAGATGAAACGCCTGAGCCACCAGCCGGAGATATTCCAAACGAAGCTCCGAATCTGGAAAAAGGTAATAACAATAACCCGGATGATGGCGGAACGAAGCCAACGTCTTAATGCATAATACATCTGGCTAGGACAGCAGGTGAAATCAGGAGAGCCCTCGGGCTCTCTTTTTTTGTCCATTATTTTAAAAGAGGATAGATAAAGATAAACGGGAGTTAGATGGCGAACCAGTTAGCAAACAGGTGGTTAAGGCGCAGTACTGGGCCTTTTTCATTTATTGACAGAGTCGTGAACGTTGTGTAAATTAGTTGTTAAACCGCTTGTGATTCGTTTCTCAAGCGAAGTTAACGACTTAGGTTAGCCCTACGAAACAGCGCATGACGCTGTCCCGATAAAGGAGAGGATCACAGGTGGAAGCTCTGGCTTTAGAGCGCAAGGCTGAGATGAACCGCGAGCTGCGTGAGCGGCTGATGGAATTGAAGAAGGAACGTAATGCCATTATTCTTGCCCATTATTATCAACGTGATGAAGTACAGGAGGTTGCTGACTTCCGCGGAGATTCGTTTCTGTTAGCCCAGAAGGCAGCACAAACAGATGCCGATGTGATTGTTTTCTGTGGTGTTCATTTTATGGGTGAAAGCGCTAAAATTTTGGCGCCGAACAAAACAGTTATTATTCCGGATGAACGTGCGGGCTGCCCGATGGCAGATATGGTGAACGTGGATGGACTACGCAGATTGAAAGCACAACACCCTAACGCCAAGGTTGTTACTTATATCAATTCCTCGGCTGAGATTAAGGCTGAGACTGACATCTGTTGTACTTCAGCGAATGCGGTTCGGGTTATTCAATCAGTGGATTCCGACGAAATTATCTGGGTACCTGATAAAAATTTGGGACATTATGTGCAGCAGCATACAGACAAGAAAATGATTATCTGGGAAGGTTACTGCAACACGCATGATATGCTCACAGTCAAAGATGTGGTGGAAATGCGAGCCAAGCATCCAAATGCAGAGTTTGTTGTTCATCCAGAGTGTCGACCTGAGGTTGTAGAGATGGGTGATTTTGTAGGTAGCACAACAGCTATTCTGGAGTATTGCAAAAATTCATCAGCGAAGGAATTTATCGTAGGTACCGAAGATGGTACAGGATATCAGCTTCGTCTGGATAGTCCGGATAAACAGTTCCACTTTGCTACCAAGTTTCTTGTATGTCCCAATATGAAGGTGAACAACTTGAAGAAACTGGTGAAATGCCTGGAAACGATGAAGCCGCAAATCTACGTGCCACCGGCTGTTGCCGACAAAGCCAGAGAATCACTAGAGCGCATGTTGTTGGTAAAATAGGATGCGCTACTCTTGCTCCAAGACAGGTGAATAACATGATACCGCAATATTTAGTTGATTTTGATCTGTCTGCGCTACCCATGGTAGAGACGGATGTATTGGTTATAGGCTCAGGGATTGCTGGTTTGTTTACTGCCATTAAGGCAAGTGAACAACAACGTGTATTAATGATCACGAAGAAGTCATTACTTGAAAGTAACACCAGATATGCGCAGGGAGGAATCGCTGCGGTTATTGCTGAGGATGATTCACCTGCATACCACTTGCAGGACACACTTGTTGCAGGAGCGGGCTTATGCCGCTCCGAGGCGGTAGAGGTATTGGTGAATGAGGGTCCGGACGGAGTGAAGGAACTGATTCGTTTAGGTACTTTGTTTGATCTGGAGAACGGCGAGTTGGCATTGACGCAGGAAGGTGCGCATAGCCACCGCCGTATTTTGCATGCCAACGGGGATGCCACGGGATATGAGATTGTACGTGCACTTGCTGTCGAAGTGAATGAGCATCCTGGGATTGAAGTATGGGATGAGCATTTTGTTGTTGACCTGATTACAGAGCGAGGGGAATGCATTGGCGCACTGGTTCAGAAGGATGACGGATCGCAAGTATTCGTGAAGGCACAGGCAACCGTTCTTTGCTCTGGTGGGGCAGGACAATTATACCGATACACAACGAACCCCGACGTAGCTACTGCCGATGGTGTAGCGATGGCTTATCGGGCTGGTGCTATCGTGCGTGACATGGAATTCATCCAATTTCATCCCACCTCTCTTTGTTACCCGGGGGCCCCGCGTTTTCTTGTGTCAGAAGCAGTACGCGGCGAAGGAGCATATCTGCGCAATGTGAAGGGCGAACGCTTCATGGATCGTTATCATGCCCAGCTTGAACTAGCACCACGCGATATCGTGGCACGAGCGATTGTTAGTGAGATGGAGTCCACCAACAGTACCTTTGTGTATTTGGACATTACGCATGAACAGCCAGAGATGATCAAGCATCGGTTCCCTACCATATATGAGACTTGTATGCGTTATGGATTAGACATGACAACGGACTGGATTCCCGTTGCACCTGCTGCCCATTACATGATGGGTGGAGTGAAAACGGATTTGAGTGGAGAGAGCAGCATCTCTCGATTATTTGCTTGTGGCGAGGTGTCTTCTACAGGAGTACATGGAGCTAACCGCCTGGCAAGCAACTCTTTATCAGAAGCGATTGTATTTGGGCGGAGAATTGTTGATCGTATTCAATCTCTTCCTCAGCTTGGTTCATTACAAGTAAGAGCGGGTGCGCCTTCATCTGGAACCATGAATAGCAAGATCAACAAGATCATGGAAGAGCAAAAGCCGATATCCGAAAGACGCTTACGATTACAGAAAATGATGGTTCGTCAGGTAGGCTTGCGCCGGAAAGGTGAGGACCTGCAGAAGGCCATGGACAAGTTGCAACAGGAATTGCAATTTTTTGATCAGACACTCACTCATAAGGAAGAGCTGGAGTATGCCAATCTTCTGACCTGTGCCTGGTTAGTTACAAGCGGAGCATTACACCGCGAGGAGAGTCGGGGGGCTCACTATCGTGAGGATTTCCCGGCACGTGATGATAACGTGTGGCAGAAGCATAGTCTGCAGCAGCGAGAACAAGCGATTGTGGAGGAATTGATGTCATGATACTGAACGGATATAATGAAGGGCTTATCGAATCAATCAAAAACTGGCTTCGTGAAGATGTTGGTGCAGGCGACGTTACAACGAGTGTGACGATCCCAGCAGGCAACCAATCCAAGGCCATTATACACGCCAAAGACAATGGTATTATTGCAGGCATGACTGTGGCTGAGCTGGTATTTCAGGTCGTTGATCCCGATCTTGTATTTACACCCAAGGTAACAGACGGAGACAAGGTTACCCACGGCACGATTTTGGCCGAGGTAGAGGGAAGTACACATTCACTGCTTACGGGGGAACGTTTGGCACTCAATTTGCTGCAACGTATGTCCGGAATTGCTACGCGTACGCGTGCCTACGTAGATGTGCTGGATGGTCTTGAGACCAGGCTCGTGGATACACGTAAGACAACGCCGGGTCACCGATTACTTGAGAAATACGCAGTGCGCGTGGGTGGCGGAGCGAATCATCGATTTGGACTGTACGATGCTGTTATGATTAAGGATAACCACATCAAGGGTGCAGGCGGAATCACCGAGGCGGTACAGCGTGCCAGAACTGTTATTCCACATACGATGACAATTGAAGTGGAGACTGAAAATCTGGAGCAGGTGAGAGAAGCCTTGCAAGCCGGGGCAGATATCATTATGCTGGATAACATGCATCCAGAGCGGATGCGTGAAGCGGTTGAGCTTATACGTGAACAGGCTCCTCATGTGAAGGTTGAAGCATCCGGTAACGTATCCCTCCAGACCATTCGTGGTATTGCAGAGAGTGGTGTGGATGTAATTTCGGTTGGCAGGTTAACCTATTCTTTTGAGAGCCTGGATATCAGCCTGGATTTAAATGAAAAGAAAGAGGGGTGAACCCCTTTGATTCTAGTTGTAGACGTGGGGAACAGCAATATGGTGCTCGGTGTATATCAAGGCCGGGAATTGCTGCACCACTTTCGTCTGAGTACATCCCGTCAGTCAACAGTGGATGAATACGGCGTATTGATTTATAATTTATTTCATATGTCCGGCATCAGGGCAAGTGACATCGAAGGTGTCATCATCTCATCTGTGGTTCCGCCACTGGTGAATGTCATCGAAGCGATGTGTGAGAAATATGTAGGCAAAAAAGCTTTACTCGTCGGGCCTGGCATCAAAACTGGCTTGAACCTGCGATACGAGAACCCTCGTGAAGTGGGTGCAGATCGTATTGTTAATGCAGTGGCAGCCGTTGAGAAATATGGCGGCCCTCTCGTTGTGGTCGATTTCGGTACCGCAACGACTTTTGACTGTATTGACGAGAAAGGTCACTACCTGGGGGGAGCTATTGTACCTGGCATTCAGATCGCCACTGAAGCGCTCTATGAGCGGGCATCCAAGCTGCCGCGTATAGAGCTGGAGAAACCTAAAAAGGTCATTGGCCGTAATACTATTCATGCCATGCAAGCAGGTATTATATTTGGCTATGCAGGGCAGGTAGACGGTATTGTAGAACGCATTCGCGAGGAGATGGGTGCGAAGCCCAGAGTTATCGCGACGGGTGGTCTCGCTACACTTATCGCAGAAGAAACCCGTAGTATAGAGGAAGTTGATCCGCTGCTTACGCTTGAAGGGCTGCGTATTATATATGAGCGGAACCGGGAAAGGTGAGCATAGAGACGGCATACAGCGGGCTGAGATTACAGCTTAAGTGTTGTGCCGTTTTTTCTGTGTTACGACTATTATGGCGATACGCCAAAGGAGGCTGAATGACTTGGAAAACAACAACAAGCATGACCGGTTAATTCGTGGTACAGCAATGAATGGAAAGGTAAGAGCCTTTGCTGTCCAAACTACAGAACTGGTTGAGGAACTACGCAGAAGACATGATACGTTTCCCACGGCTACAGCTGCCATGGGGCGTACGGTTACAACAGCAGCCATTATGGGTGCAATGCTCAAAGGTGAAGAGAAGTTAACGGTACAAGTCAACGGCGATGGGCCAATCGGACAGATTGTAGCCGATGCCAATGCCAAAGGCGAAGTACGAGGATATGTTTCTAATCCGCATGTACATCTGCCAAGCAATAGTGTGGGGAAACTGGACGTTGCCGGCGCGGTTGGAACGGAAGGTTTCATTAACATAACGAAGGATCTGGGATTGAAAGAGCCATATCGTGGCAGTGTGCCTATTATTTCAGGAGAACTGGGTGAAGACTTCACGTACTACTTTGCTCAATCGGAGCAAACACCTTCTGCTGTAGGCGTTGGTGTGCTCGTTGATACAGATAATTCAGTTATTGTCGCAGGCGGATTCATTATGCAACTGTTGCCGGGATTGACAGATCAAGAGATCACGGCGATCGAAAACGCCATCAGTACGTTGCCGCCAGTGACGACGTTACTGGAGCAGGGGCTTGAATTGGAAGAGTTGCTTCGCCGATTGTTGCCAGATGTACAAGTGATGGAAGGATTGGATATTCATTTTAGCTGTGAGTGTTCACGTGAGCGGGTAGAGAAGACGCTAATCAGTCTGGGCCAAACGGAGATGGAGCAATTAATTGAAGAAGAGGGCCGAGCTGAAGTCGTTTGCCAATTCTGTAATGAAGCCTATGACTTTAACAAAGAACAACTTGAGACCATCCTAGAGCAAGCCAAGAACTGATCTATGCGGGGACGGGATGCGGAATGACAAGACAGGAAAAAGGGTTGTGGACGGCTGTCATTGTCTTGACGCTGGGCATGCTGGTCATGGGTACGGTGATGGCTATGCATGGTCTCAGACAGGGCAAAGACGAGGCAGATGCATCCCATGATGCCAATACGGAAGAAGGAAGCACCGTAGCGACGATCAACGGAGAAGTGATCACGGATAAAGAGTGGACCGATGCGCTAAAACGACGTTACGGCAGTGAGTTATTACTTCAGATGTTAAACCGTAAAGCAGTATACGCCGAAGCAATTGAACGCAAGCTGATCGTCACTCCCCAAGAGATTGCAAGAGAACTTGCGGCCGCGATGGATGGGTACGATTCAGAGAAAGCGTATTATGACGAAATGAAGTCTCAATTGGGCCTGTCGAAACAGGAACTTGAATTGGAAGCCGGCTATAGACTGCTGCTGGAGAAAATCGCAACGATCGGCATACAGATCAAGGATGCAGATATTGAGCATTACTGGACTGAACACCGTGAGGATTACGTTTCCCCTGAGAAATATGACTTGTCCATCATCGTAGTGAAGGAAGAAGAGGAAGCCGATTCCTTACTGGATGCGTTGGAGAAGGGGGAAGACTTTGAAGAAGCTGCCCGCAGGCAATCGACAGACAGCTTCTCTCGTGATGCTGGTGGCAGGCTGGGCTGGATTGAGCGGAATGATCCATTCCAGCCAAAAGAACTCCTTCAACTCGCTGCCGGGCTGGATGTAGGCGATATTGCCGGTCCGGTTCGAGTGGAAGAAGGTTATGCAATTATCAGACTCAATGATAAAGAAGACCAACAGGTGCAATCGGCCGAAGAGGTCCGTGAGGAGATTCGAATGCAGCTGGCTCTGAGTCAGGCAGATCCCTTGCCACAGGTGGAGCAAATGCTGCGTAACAAGTATGAAGCCGTAATCCTGTCCGAGATTCCTGCCTCCTGATTTCAATGGAAAAGATTGTATCACGCTGCTGCATCTTGATAAAAATACTCTGTCTGCGGTCTTAGGGCCGAAGGCAGAGTATTTTTTTGAGTACTCATATTGACAATAAGGGTTAACGTTGATAAGATGAAAATAATAAATACCTACTCGTTTACTCGGATATAAAAGCTTTACTTATGAACAAAGAAACTTTCGGAAACCTTCACCCTGTCTAGAAATCTTAGCAGTAAGGGATGGGAGCAATAGGATTTCCGCAGTTCTTCTATAACATCCCAGAGGCTATCGGCCGCACAGTATAGGTTAACAGGACTCAAGTTTTATTCATCCACTAAGGAGGGCATTCATATGGCTAAAGTAGTTAATAACGTAACAGAACTCATCGGAGGTACTCCGCTTGTTCGTCTGAACCGTATCGTACCTGAAGGCAGTGCTGAAGTATTCGTGAAGCTGGAGTATCAGAATCCAGGTTCAAGCGTGAAAGACCGTATCGCAATTAGCATTGTGGAAGAAGCGGAAAAAGAAGGCAAGCTGAAACCAGGTGATACCATTATCGAAGCAACAAGTGGTAACACGGGAATCGGACTCGCGATGGTGGCTGCAGCCAAAGGCTACAAGTCCGTTATTGTAATGCCTGAGACGATGAGCTTGGAGCGTCGCAACTTGCTTCGTGCGTATGGTGCTGAGCTTGTGCTTACACCTGGAGCTGAAGGTATGAACGGTGCTGTTAAAAAAGCCGAAGAACTGCTGAAAGAAAACCCATCTTATTTCATGGCTGAGCAATTTAAAAATAAAGCCAACGTGAAGATCCACCGTGAAACGACTGGCCCTGAGATTGTTGAAGCAATTCAATCTGTGGGTGGTACGTTGGATGCTTTCGTTGCAGGAATTGGTACAGGCGGAACAATTACAGGTACAGGCGAAGTGCTGAAAGAAGCTTTCCCTGGTATTAAAATTGTTGCAGTTGAACCAGCTGCTTCGCCAATTCTCGCAGGCGGCAAACCAGGACCTCATAAGATTCAAGGAATTGGTGCCAACTTTATTCCTGAGATCCTCGACCAGGAAATTTATGATGAGATCATCCACATTGAGAATGATGATGCATTCGAGACGGCTCGTCAGGTAGCGAAGGAAGAGGGTATCCTATCCGGTATTTCTTCCGGTGCAGCGATCCGTGCAGGTCTTCAGGTTGCGAAACAATTGGGCGCGGGCAAACGCGTTGTTGTAATCGTGCCAAGTAACGGCGAACGTTACCTCAGCACACCGCTTTACAACTTCGAAGGCTAAGCCTACAAATGACAAAACCAATCCTCCTTGCCCGCTGACGGGTATGGAGGATTTTTGGCGTAATGCTTTTAAAAGGAGCGGCGCTTTAGTATACTATCAGACAATAGAACTAGCGACAGATGGAGGGCGGCACACCGCAATGACACACCTGATGACAACATACGCCGACTGGATGGAGTGGGCTGAGCAAGGCTGGACCATGTTGCCCTATATCACCAAGTCGGATGAGGGGCCGTATCATGGCGGTTTACCGTTATCGTGGGAGGCAGCCTGGGAACAGGCGTCACCATACGCAATGGTGTTGGAGAATGGCAAAGGCGGAAGATATACATTTCTGGGACTAGACCCCGTATCCGTTATTTCCGGGAAGGGTCAGGAAGCGGTTATTCGCAATGTTCCGGAAGGGACCACCTCGACGGACAGCGGCAAGCCGCTTGATGTATTGAAGAGATGGACAGCCCCTTATCGTGCACCTAAAGTTACTGGAGCTCCAGACTTTGGGGGTGGATACGCAGGTTATCTCAGCTATGATGTGGCGAGATCGTTGGAGAAGCTTCCAGCCTTGGCTGAAGATAACCCGGCTCTGCCGGATTATTGGTGGATGCGTTTTGAAGAAATATGGGCGTATGACCATCAGCAAGAGGCACTTTTCTGCATGGTTCACCTGGCTATAGAACCTAATCTGAACGAAACCGATGTCCGTGGTCTATATGCAGTAGCCGAGGCACGGGCGATAGCGATGCAGCAACGATGGCTTCATATTATGGGGGTTGCACAGGCCGAGGAACAAATGCAGGCACTGGAACGCCGCAACAAGCAGGTCAATCGTACACCGCAGCCTGAAGATGCGGCAAGGGAATCCGAAGGGTGGGCGACCTCCTTCCCACAGGAGGACTTTGAACAGGCTGTACGCACAGTACAGGAATATATCAGACAGGGCGATGTGTTCCAGGTGAATCTGTCCTTGAGACAGGAAAAGCGGCTTCATTCGAGCGCTGAGCATATTTATGAATGGTTGCGCCTCGTGAATCCATCACCGTATATGGGTATGCTTCGTAGTCCAGACTTTCAACTGGTAAGCGGATCTCCCGAACTTCTGGTCAAAGTGGAGAACGGTAAAGTCAGTGCACGTCCCATCGCGGGGACCCGAAGAAGGGGCCGTGATGAGGCAGAGGATAAGGCTATGGCGGATGAACTGCTGGGTAGTGAGAAGGAACGGGCGGAGCATATTATGCTCGTCGATCTGGAACGTAACGATATCGGACGGATTGCAGCCTACGGTTCGGTTCATGTGCCTGAATTGATGACCATCGAGAAGTATTCCCATGTCATGCATCTCGTTTCCCAGGTGGAAGGCAGACTGGCAGAAGGGTTATCCGTATTTGATGTGATTGCTGCGACATTCCCGGGTGGAACGATTACAGGAGCGCCCAAAGTCCGCACCATGGAGATTATTGAGGAGCTTGAGCCTGTGCGTCGTGGACCTTATACGGGTTCCATCGGGTGGATAGATTACAGTGGAAATATGGAATTGAACATCGTCATTCGTACCCTTGCCATTAAGGATGGTATTGGTTATGTACAAGCCGGTGCAGGCATTGTCATTGATTCCGATCCATATCGGGAATACAAGGAATGCCGCAACAAGGCAAGAGCGATGATGAGAGCTGTGAATTACAGCGAAGAGGCAGAAGCAAGCAGAGCTATTGAACAAGAACAAGCGGAGCGAACAGAAGCGATTAAAAAATAAAACGAAGCAACCGTCATTTGCATTGACGGAAGATGAGGAGGAGCAGGCATATGATACTGGTTATCGATAATTACGATTCCTTCACGTACAACCTGGTTCAATATCTTGGTGAACTGGGCGAGACGGTGGAAGTTCGCCGCAACGACGAGATTGATTTGGCAGGCATAGAGGCACTGGCACCTGATCATATTCTGATCTCTCCGGGTCCTTGTACACCAAATGAAGCGGGCATTAGCCTGGCGGTCATCGAGCATTTCAAGGGAAGCATTCCGATCTTTGGTGTTTGTCTGGGGCATCAGTCCATTGGACAAGCGTTTGGCGGCAATGTCATTCGTGCAGAGCGCATGATGCACGGCAAAACATCCGAGATGCACCATAATGGAACATCCGTATTTGCCGGATTGCCATCCCCATTTACAGCTACCCGTTATCACTCCCTCATTGTAGAGCGCAGCAGCCTGCCCGACTGCCTGGAGATTACAGCGGAGACAGCTGAAGGTGAAATTATGGGTTTGCGCCACAAAGAATATGCGATTGAAGGGGTTCAATTCCACCCGGAATCCATTATTACAGACCATGGTCATCAGATGCTTCGCAACTTCCTGTCCCAACAGGTGAAGGTATAATATGCAATATGCCGCGATAAACGGAGAGTTGGTCAATATGGCGGCAGCCGTGGTTCCTGTAACGGATCACGGCTTTTTGTACGGACTTGGATTGTTCGAGACGTTTCGCACCTATCAGGGTGTCCCATTTCTTTTGGAACGGCATCTGGAGCGCATGGCCTCGGGGTGTAAGGAACTTGGCATTCCTTTTACAACGACCGCGGCAGAGGTGACAGATTGGATTCAACGTTTGATGCAGGCGAACGGACTTCAAGATGCGTACGTGCGATATACGGTATCCGCGGGTGAAGCGCCGCTAGGTTTACCTTCTGGTGATTATTCGAAGCCAAATCATATTTTACTGGCAAAAGCATTACCTGAACCCACTCCGTCTTTATATGAAAGTGGCAAAATGCTTCAACGGTTGTCTACGCCACGCAACACGCCCGAAGGTGAAATCCGGTTCAAGTCACTGCATTACATGAACAGCATTCTGGCGAAACGGGAGCTCAACGGGTATGGGCAGGATGTGCAGGGTGCAGAAGGTCTACAATTAACCCGTGATGGGCATGTCGCTGAGGGTATTGTCAGCAATGTATTTTGGATACGGGAAAATGTGCTCTACACGCCAGCACTCTCAACCGGCATTCTGCCGGGCATCACGAGAGCCGTGGTACTTGAAATTGCCACGCAGCAAGGAATTCCTTGCATAGAAACGTTAGCTGCTTGGGAGGACCTCCTGCAAGCAGATGAAATATTTCTAACAGGCTCAGTTGCCGAACTGGTTCCGGTTACGACTCTGCGGGATCAGGATGGATTCGAAACGATAATCAGCAACGGACATATAGGCCCGGTTACAACAGTCCTTCTGGGTATGTACCGGCAGAAAGCGGGGTATACTTCATGACACTTACACCTGTCATCTATGAACGGAACTATGCATGGGGGCCAGCTGAGTTGAAGCTGGGTGCAAGAACACAGGTTATGGGCATCCTTAACGTCACGCCTGACTCATTCTCGGATGGTGGACGGTATACCAACGTGGAGCGGGCGGTTGCACATGCCATGCAGATGATGGAGGACGGGGCGGACTTGATTGATATCGGCGGGGAGTCCACTCGGCCAGGTTCAAAGGTAGTGGGCGCCGATGAAGAGCTGAGCCGGATCATTCCGGTTATTGAAGCATTGCATCAGCAAGCCCCGCACATTCCAATATCGGTAGACACGTATAAGGCCGATGTTGCGCGTCAAGCTATTCTAGCCGGTGCCCATATCATTAATGATGTGTGGGGTGCCAAGGCAGATCCAGATATGGCACGCACGGCAGCAGAGCTGGGGTGTCCCCTTATTCTGATGCATAATCGGCAGGAGCGAGACTATACCGATTATTTGAGTGATGTGGTGAGCGATTTGCAGGAGAGCATTCAAATTGCGCTGGGAGCCGGCGTGAAAGCAGATCAGATTATCCTGGACCCAGGCATTGGATTTGTGAAGGATCTCGCAGAAAATCTGACTCTCATGTCATCGCTCGGTTTACTCAATGAAATGGGTTATCCGGTTCTGCTAGCCACCTCACGCAAAAGATTCATCCAGAACACTCTGGATGTTGGTGCCGATGATGCGTTGGAAGGAACGGCAGCGACCGTTGCCTTTGGCATTGCCCAAGGCTGCCAGATGGTTCGGGTTCATGATGTGAAGTCGATTCGGCGGACGGCAGACATGTGTGATGCCATGTTATATGCTTCTCCGGGTATACGGAGGAAATAATTCTGACGGGTCCAAGTGACCCGTCAGTGGAAGCGCAGCGTTTTTCAAAAGGCGAAGCGAAGGGATAACTTCAAATAGATTAGGATTTCAATATATATAGAGGGCAGGCGGATCGTATGGATAGAATGGTCATGCATCGAATGGAGTATTACGGATATCACGGTGTATTTGCCGAGGAGCGGAAGCTAGGGGCACGTTATTATATTGATCTGGAGATTGACATGGACCTCGGTGAGGCTGGACGTAACGATGATCTGACCAAAACGATCAATTATGCGGAGATCCATGAGCTGGTAAAACAGATTGTAGAGAATAAATCATTCCAGTTAATTGAAGCTTTGGGCGAACATATTGCATCTTCTTTACTAGACACTTATACTATTATCAATGCATTGACAGTCAAGGTGACGAAGCCACATCCGCCATTCGATATTCATTTTGAGGGCGTAACGGTAGAGCTTCGCCGCACAAGAAAGTGAGAACCGATCATGATTGCACATTCGACCTCTGAATCTTCAGAGGCTTATATTGCTTTAGGGGCCAATTTGGGTGACCGGGAACAGACGTTGCTTGAAGCGTTGTCTTTGCTCGATGAACACCCTCATATATCCGTTCTGCGTTGTTCAGCGCTATATGAGACGGAACCTGTAGGATATGTAGATCAGCCTGCGTTTCTGAATATGGCAGTCGCCGTACAGGTGATGCTGACACCGGAGCAGTTGCTTACGGAATTACTGGATATCGAGAACCGGCTTGGCCGTGTTCGTGATATTCGCTGGGGACCGCGCACTGTTGATCTGGATCTGCTCTGGATGCAGGGTGAGACGCGAGATACCGAATTGCTTCAACTGCCTCATCCCCGTATGGGAGAGCGGGCTTTTGTACTGGTGCCACTGTCGGATATCGTACCGGAGGACGAGGTTTCAGGTTTGTATACCTTTGTACACTCATCGTTGTCTGTACTGGATGGAAAGGATGGAATACAGCTTTGGAAAACATGCAATTGGCCAATCGAATCCGGGCATTCCGGAAGCTGAAAGGTTTAACACAACATGAACTTGCTGCCGAGACCGGCATCTCGCTGGCCATTCTGGGAACTATTGAGCGGGGGAACCGTAAGGTATCACAGCAAGAGCTGGATCGAATTGCTGGTGTGCTGGCAATCAGTGTCGAGGAGTTACAGGGTAACTAGGACCGTTTCGGTTTTGTCATGCTATAACAATAGAGATATCGATCGAACCATAATCGTTGATTTATATAGAATTGTAAAAGGAGTGAAACGACTACCGTGCTTAACATTGGTGGCATTGAAATGAAAAATCAGGTCGTACTTGCGCCGATGGCTGGCGTATGTAATCCGGCTTTTCGATTAATCGCAAAAGAATTCGGAACAGGCCTCGTATGTGCGGAGATGGTAAGTGGCAAAGCCATTGTCCATGGCAACCAGCGTACACGGGAGATGTTGTTTGTAGATGAGCGTGAGAAACCGCTGAGCCTTCAGATCTTCGGTGGTGATCGTGACTCACTCGTAGAAGCAGCCAAAATTGTAGACAAAGAAACCAATGCAGACATCATCGACATTAACATGGGATGCCCTGTGCCAAAGGTAACGAAATGTGATGCAGGTGCACGTTGGTTGCTAGATCCGAACAAGATCTATGAGATGGTATCTGCTGTAGTCGATGCGGTTGAGAAGCCTGTGACGGTCAAGATGCGTATCGGCTGGGATAATGAGCATATCTTCGCGGTTGAGAATGCGCTCGCGGTTGAACGTGCGGGCGGACAGGCGGTAAGTGTGCACGGCCGTACGCGTGAGCAACTCTATACAGGCACAGCTGATTGGTCACACATCAAAGATGTAAAAGAAGCTGTCTCTATTCCAGTGATCGGAAACGGTGATGTCCATACACCAGAGGATGCACGCCGTATGCTGGATGAAACGGGTTGTGACGGAGTTATGATTGGTCGTGCCGCCCTGGGTAACCCCTGGATGCTGTATCGTACCATTCAATACTTAAGCACGGGTGAATTGCTTCCAGACCCGAATGGCGAAGAGAAGATCCGTGTTGCCATCCTGCATATGGATCGCCTGATTGCATTGAAGAATGAGACGGTTGCCGTACGCGAGATGCGTAAACATCTGGCTTGGTATCTGAAAGGCTTGAAAGGATCTGCCCGTATCAAGGATGTTATTATGGAAGGCACCAAGCGGGATGAGATGGTACAGATTCTGGAGAACTTTGTGAGTCAGCTGAAAAGCGAAGGTAATCTGGAGTCAGAACCGGTAGTTGCCGGAAGTGCATCGTAATTAAGGTTGGCTTAAAACGTTTACAGCTACAGATGACGTAACATTGACTTTTCGAGATCGTTCCCCTATACTTTCACAGTATAAATTCGCCATGTGCGTTAATTAAAGGCTAGTCATCAGGAGGAATATTCTATTTCTCTGGAGAACTTCATATAGTTTTGAAGATGTATGCGGGCGGAGCTATGTAATTACCACTGATTCCGTTGCCGTACAATCAAATTATTCCCATGACAGGAGAATCGGTTGAGATGAGCGACAAGGAAGTTATCCTTACACCAGAGGGACTTAAGAAGCTGGAAGAAGAACTGGAAACATTGAAATCAGTGAAGCGCCGCGAAGTGGCTGAACGGATTAAGGTAGCCATCGGGTATGGAGATATCAGTGAGAACTCTGAATACGAAGATGCCAAGAACGAACAGGCTTTCATTGAAGGTCGTATTATTACTTTGGAGAAAATGCTTCGGAACGCACGCATTATTAACAGTGATGAGATTGACACCGATGTCGTGAGTGTAGGTGCAACAGTTACTGTGGAAGATTTGGAATTCGGCGACATCACAGAATATACAATTGTAGGTTCTGCTGAATCAAACCCGCTTCAGAACAAGATTTCCAACGAAAGCCCTGTCGGTAAAGCGATCTTGGGCAAGAAAAATGGTACAGTTGTTGATGTAAGTGTGCCTGCTGGCGTAATTCAATATAAAATTGTAGATATTAAAAAGCTATAGTAACGAAGCAGTTGGGCACGGTAAACAAAAGCTTCCTTAGGGAAGCTTTTTCAACATTTGAGGAAGAGTGTCCTCAAGCGATGCCTGCAATGTAAATAAGGAGATGAATATAGATCATGACGGATGAAGTCTTGAATCAGGAAACCGAACTTAGCGAGCTTTTACAAATTCGCCGTGACAAATTGGACGAGCTCCGCAAATTGGGAATCGATCCTTTTGGCCAAAAATACGTACGTAACGAAGAAGCCGGCTCCATTCTGAAAAAGTATGAAGAACTGACCAAGGAAGAGCTGGAAGAGAAGCACATCGAAGTCAGTATTGCCGGACGAATTATGGCGAAGCGGGGAATGGGTAAAGCAAGCTTTGCACATATTCAGGACCTGAGCGGCAGAATCCAGATCTATGTTCGTCAGGATACCGTGCCTGAGGACAAGTATGCGGCATTCAGCCTGCTGGACCTTGGCGATATCGTTGGGGTAACTGGCGTGATCTTTAAGACCAAAACAGGTGAAACTTCTGTCAAAGTTAAAGACCTTGAAGTGCTGTCCAAATCGCTTTATCCGCTTCCGGACAAATTCCATGGTCTCACTGACGTAGAGCTGCGTTACCGCCAGCGTTATGTTGACCTGATTATGAGCCCGGACGTACAACAGACCTTTATCGCACGTTCCAAAATCATTCAATCGATGCGTCGTTACCTGGATTCCCTTGGATATCTGGAAGTGGAGACACCTACGTTGCATACCATCGCAGGAGGAGCTGCAGCACGTCCGTTCATCACGCACCACAATGCGCTGGATATGGAATTGTACATGCGGATTGCGATTGAGCTTCACCTGAAACGTCTGATTGTTGGCGGACTGGAGAAGGTATATGAGATCGGCCGTGTATATCGGAACGAAGGCATGTCCACACGTCACAATCCAGAATTTACAATGATTGAGTTGTATGAGGCATATGCAGACTACAAGGATATTATGCAATTGACGGAGAACCTGGTAGCTCATATTGCACAGGAAGTGCTGGGTACGCAAGTGATCCAGTATGGAGACCATGAAGTAGATCTTACGCCGCAGTGGCGTCGTGTTACGATGGTGGATGCAGTTAAGGAAGTTGTGGGCGTAGACTTCTCCGTACATATGACGGATGAGGAAGCACATAGCTTGGCGAAGGAACATAAGGTTCCGGTTGAAAAACATATGACATTTGGTCATATTCTGAACGCGTTCTTTGAGGAATTTGTGGAAGAGACGTTGATTCAACCGACATTCATCACGGGACACCCTCTTGAAATCTCACCGCTGGCGAAGAAAAACGATGTAGACCCGCGCTTCACGGATCGCTTCGAATTGTTCATCGTTGGACGCGAGCACGCCAATGCGTTCACAGAGCTGAATGATCCAATCGATCAACGTCAGCGCTTTGAAGCACAGATGCTGGAGAAAGAACATGGGAACGACGAAGCTCATGAGATGGATGACGACTTCATCCGTGCGCTCGAATATGGTATGCCACCAACAGGCGGATTGGGAATCGGGGTTGATCGTCTGATCATGTTGCTTACCAACTCCCCTTCGATTCGTGACGTACTGCTCTTCCCGCACATGCGTCCTCGTACGCAAGATTAAATAAGGAACGTATCATACGTTCATAATAGAAGAGGAACCTGCCGTTCAGTATCATGCTGGGGCAAGTTCCTCTTTAGGTTTACATAGGCGCTAAAATAAAGTTTGTCAGAACGCCGTGTTCTCAGCACGCCATTATGGTGGAACTGCGTCTGTGATTTAAGTTAGACCAACCTGTTCGTATTTTGTTAAAAGAGGTGCCCTTCATGAAGTTCAGGCTTCACTTTGCCAAATTCTTATCTCCCCCGTTAATCCTGGTCGGTGGTTTTCTGCTTATTATTGCGATTGGAACAGTGCTTCTCATGTTGCCAATCTCCAACCAAAGTGGTGAGCATCTGGCGTTTATTGACGCGCTCTTTACATCAACCTCTGCCGCATGTGTGACAGGACTTGTCGTTGTGGATGTAGGGACCACCTTTAATTTGTTTGGTCAGATCGTCATTATGGTATTAATGCAGCTCGGTGGACTCGGCTTCATGACCATGGCTACTCTCTTTGCGCTAGTTTTGGGCAAGCGAATCTCACTTAAGGACAGGCTATTACTCAAAGAGGCCATTAATGCAGACAGTATGGAAGGGATCGTACGTATTATCCGCAAGGTGCTGATTTTCTCCTTTACCATTGAAGGGGTGGCTGCTTTCATACTGGCGCTGCGTTGGGCAACAGAGATGCCATTGGGTCAGGCTGTATACTATGGGATATTTCATTCCGTTTCATTGTTTAATAATGGCGGATTTGATCTGTTCGGCAACAGCTTTCAATACTATACCGGAGACTGGATATTCAACTTGACTGCTTCCGTGCTCGTTATCTCTGGTGGACTAGGTTTTGTTGTGTTAAATGATCTGTTTGAGTATCGCAAACGCCGTCGTCTATCCCTACAGTCGAAACTGGTGCTGTCTGTGTCGGGAGCGCTGATTGGTATAGGAGCGGTTGTGTTGTTTGTTTTCGAATTTACCAATGGACATACACTGGCTTCACTCACCTGGAGCGAGAAGATCTATGCGTCCTTCTTCCAGTCGGTCTCTACACGTTCGTCTGGGACGAGTACCATTGATATTACGGAGATGAGGCAGGCTACCCAATTCTTCTTCATCCTGCTGATGTTTATTGGGGCATCCCCGGGATCGACCGGGGGCGGAATCAAGACGACTACATTCCTGATCATGATTGGTGCAGTGTATGCCATGATTCGTGGGAATAAGGATATCGTGTTTTTCCGCCAACGTGTTCCGAAGGAGCTGCTGATGAGAGCATTGACCATTATTATGGTTTCGCTGATCATATTCATGATTGTGGTAATGCTTCTACTTACGACCGAGGATGCACCATTCCTCTCACTGATGTTTGAAGCTGCATCTGCAATCGGTACCGTGGGGCTTTCCGTGGGCGTGACGGATGAGTTGACCAATTGGGGAAAAATCATTATTACCTTTACCATGTTTGTAGGTCGGATTGGGCCACTAACCATCGCGTACGCCCTTCGTCCGCGCAAAGAGAAAAAACTGTATCGTCATCCCGAGGGCCGGATCATTATCGGATAAAAAGAAAAACCGTCAGACATTCAGAACTAACTCTACTGTTATCGTAACAGGGTTTAGTCATAACGAATGTACTGCGGTTTTTTTTGGTTTAACGGCACAAGGAAGCAAGATGCAAGCTGAGAATATCATCCATGAGCTTGGCATTCATCTGATCAGGTCTAAGCACAGTATGGATACCCAAGCCATCCACGAGTGCATACAATCTTTCAATCTCAAGTTTAATATCAAGATCTGGTCTGGTAAGATCTTGTTCGATCAGGTGAGTGATAACATAGCCTACAGCCTGTCTGAGTTCATCATACACTGTATCGGCAAGTTCTTTGAGCGTAGAATCGGTTTTGGATCTGGCTGTAAAAGCGTACCACACCTCCATTTCGGCCAGTTTTTCATCTGTGTTTGGTAATAACTCGAGTAATAAGCATTTCATATTATCCACGGGAGATCCGGAGAAGGACATGTGTTGGATTCGTTTGGATACCCGTTCGGATACCAGATTCATGGCATATAGTAGTAGTTCCGACTGAGTGGAAAAGTAGTGACGCATTGAACCGACCGAAATTCCTGCTTCTTCAGCGATATTTCGAACAGAGGCTTGTTCCATGCCATCTCTTCGTATAATACGCCAAGCTGCCTCGGCCACGAGCACACGCTGTTTATCATGATCAACAATTTTAGGCATATGAACATTATATCATTGTTGATTATTATGATACAAATGTGCTAAATTGTATTTAATACATTCGTATTATAAAAAGGGGGGTTAACAGATGATTGGTTATTTCATTATAGGATGTGAGATTGCCTTTTGGGTGTTTGTGTTTGCGGGTCTAAGTGTCAGGTATCTTCTTGGCATGAAAAGGTTAGGCATTGGTCTACTGATGGCAACACCAATAGTGGATCTGTTGTTGCTGGTGGCCACTGTGATAGATCTTCAGCGTGGAGCTACAGCGAGCATGATTCATGGTATTGCTGCGGTGTATATCGGAGTAAGTATCGCCTATGGTCATCAGATGATCGCTTGGGCGGATCGATACTTCCTATATTGGTTCAAAGGCGGAGAGAATCCTCGTAGCAACAAGTTATATGGCAGAGAACATGCGAGTCGTGAGCGTAGTGGATGGTTTAGACATCTTTTGGCATGGACAATAGGCAGTGCATTTCTATTCGCCATGATATGGTGGATTGGGAATGCTGAACGTACAGCCGTCTTCTATAATCTGATTAAAATGTGGGGAATCATAATCGGAATCGATTTTCTGATAAGCTTTAGCTATAGTTTATGGCCAAGAAAAGTTCCTGCTAGGAATGTTAAACAATAAAATTCAAATGGATGTGCATACGAATTTGCTAAAAAGGGAGAATACCCTATATACGTTCTAAACGTATCGTTTTAATGATTGATAATATTTGAAAAAAAGACTTGCAATCAAAATATGTACATGGTATATTCTAATTCCGGCCAAGAAAACACAGTTACACGGTGCGGCAAGCGAATGAAATAAGCTTCGAAAGAAACTTGAAAAAAAGAGCTTGCAAAGTTGGTTCGGATGTGATAAGATATAAAAGTTGCTGAAGAGAGCGACATTCGGTAGCGAAATGAGTTTGATCTTTGAAAACTGAACAACGAGTGAGTAAAACATTCTGCTTGCAGAATGAACGCGAAAGTTTGAAACAAGCCTTGGCTTGGATCGACTGGAGCACACAATTGAGATTTTTAATCTCGTCAGATTCAAAATGAGCTTATCGCTCTTTTCAATACTTTATTGGAGAGTTTGATCCTGGCTCAGGACGAACGCTGGCGGCATGCCTAATACATGCAAGTCGAGCGGACTTGAAGAGAAGCTTGCTTCTCTGATGGTTAGCGGCGGACGGGTGAGTAACACGTAGGCAACCTGCCCTCAAGTTTGGGACAACTACCGGAAACGGTAGCTAATACCGAATAATTGTTTTCTTCGCCTGAAGGAAACTGGAAAGACGGAGCAATCTGTCACTTGGGGATGGGCCTGCGGCGCATTAGCTAGTTGGTGGGGTAACGGCTCACCAAGGCGACGATGCGTAGCCGACCTGAGAGGGTGATCGGCCACACTGGGACTGAGACACGGCCCAGACTCCTACGGGAGGCAGCAGTAGGGAATCTTCCGCAATGGGCGAAAGCCTGACGGAGCAATGCCGCGTGAGTGATGAAGGTTTTCGGATCGTAAAGCTCTGTTGCCAGGGAAGAACGCTTGGGAGAGTAACTGCTCTCAAGGTGACGGTACCTGAGAAGAAAGCCCCGGCTAACTACGTGCCAGCAGCCGCGGTAATACGTAGGGGGCAAGCGTTGTCCGGAATTATTGGGCGTAAAGCGCGCGCAGGCGGTCATTTAAGTCTGGTGTTTAATCCCGGGGCTCAACCCCGGATCGCACTGGAAACTGGGTGACTTGAGTGCAGAAGAGGAGAGTGGAATTCCACGTGTAGCGGTGAAATGCGTAGATATGTGGAGGAACACCAGTGGCGAAGGCGACTCTCTGGGCTGTAACTGACGCTGAGGCGCGAAAGCGTGGGGAGCAAACAGGATTAGATACCCTGGTAGTCCACGCCGTAAACGATGAGTGCTAGGTGTTAGGGGTTTCGATACCCTTGGTGCCGAAGTTAACACATTAAGCACTCCGCCTGGGGAGTACGGTCGCAAGACTGAAACTCAAAGGAATTGACGGGGACCCGCACAAGCAGTGGAGTATGTGGTTTAATTCGAAGCAACGCGAAGAACCTTACCAGGTCTTGACATCCCTCTGACCGGTACAGAGATGTACCTTTCCTTCGGGACAGAGGAGACAGGTGGTGCATGGTTGTCGTCAGCTCGTGTCGTGAGATGTTGGGTTAAGTCCCGCAACGAGCGCAACCCTTGATCTTAGTTGCCAGCACTTCGGGTGGGCACTCTAAGGTGACTGCCGGTGACAAACCGGAGGAAGGTGGGGATGACGTCAAATCATCATGCCCCTTATGACCTGGGCTACACACGTACTACAATGGCCGGTACAACGGGCTGTGAAGCCGCGAGGTGGAACGAATCCCAACAAAGCCGGTCTCAGTTCGGATTGCAGGCTGCAACTCGCCTGCATGAAGTCGGAATTGCTAGTAATCGCGGATCAGCATGCCGCGGTGAATACGTTCCCGGGTCTTGTACACACCGCCCGTCACACCACGAGAGTTTATAACACCCGAAGTCGGTGGGGTAACCGCAAGGAGCCAGCCGCCGAAGGTGGGATAGATGATTGGGGTGAAGTCGTAACAAGGTAGCCGTATCGGAAGGTGCGGCTGGATCACCTCCTTTCTATGGAGAATCGTTTCCTGTAACGGAAACATTCAAATAAAATCTAGCCAGGTCGGCTAGTTACTCACTCGTTGCTCAGTTTTGAGAGCTCAAACTCTCAAACAGCTTGCTTTTGCATGGAGCTTGTTCTTTGAAAACTAGATATCGAAACGAAAGTAAATGCGAATTAGAACATTCCTTTAAGCTGATCTTGTGCAAACAAGTGAAGTGTTTATAAGGTAGATAATTGCTTTTGCGATGGTATCGAGTGGGAGCGACTTTTGGCTTTGGACGTAGTCCAAAACAAGGGAAGCGAGCGATCGAAACCGGAGCAATTTGGTTAAGCTACTAAGAGCACACGGAGGATGCCTAGGCGCTAGGAGCCGATGAAGGACGTGGCGAACAACGAAACTGCCTCGGGGAGCTGTAAGCAAGCTTTGATCCGGGGGTGTCCGAATGGGGAAACCCAGCTGGGGTAATTTCCAGTTACTCATAACTGAATACATAGGTTATGTAGAGGCATACCAGGGGAACTGAAACATCTAAGTACCCTGAGGAAGAGAAAACAATAGTGATTCCGTCAGTAGCGGCGAGCGAACGCGGAGAAGCCCAAACCAGAGAGCTTGCTCTTTGGGGTTGTGGGACGTCTCACATGGAGTTACAAAGGAACCGGTTAAGCGAAGAGGTCTGGAAAGGCCCGCCAAAGAAGGTAAAAGCCCTGTAGTTGAAAGTCTGTTCCCTCCGAGACGGATCCCGAGTAGTGCGGGGCACGTGAAACCCCGTATGAATCCGGCAGGACCATCTGCCAAGGCTAAATACTTCCTAGCGACCGATAGTGAAGCAGTACCGTGAGGGAAAGGTGAAAAGCACCCCGGAAGGGGAGTGAAATAGAACCTGAAACCGTGTGCTTACAAAAAGTCAGAGCCCGTTTTAGGGGTGATGGCGTGCCTTTTGTAGAATGAACCGGCGAGTTACGTTCCCGTGCAAGGTTAAGGTGAAGAGCCGGAGCCGCAGCGAAAGCGAGTCTGAATAGGGCGATGTAGTACGTGGACGTAGACCCGAAACCGGGTGATCTACCCCTGTCCAGGGTGAAGGTGCGGTAACACGCACTGGAGGCCCGAACCCACGCACGTTGAAAAGTGCGGGGATGAGGTGGGGGTAGCGGAGAAATTCCAATCGAACTCGGAGATAGCTGGTTCTCCCCGAAATAGCTTTAGGGCTAGCCTCGGAAAACAGAGTCGTGGAGGTAGAGCACTGATTGGGTGCGGGGCCCGCAAGGGTTACCAAGCTCAGTCAAACTCCGAATGCCATAGACTTACTTCCGGGAGTCAGACAGTGAGTGCTAAGATCCATTGTCAAAAGGGAAACAGCCCAGACCATCAGCTAAGGTCCCCAAGTGTGTGTTAAGTGGGAAAGGATGTGGAGTTGCACAGACAACCAGGATGTTGGCTTAGAAGCAGCCACCATTGAAAGAGTGCGTAATAGCTCACTGGTCGAGTGACTCTGCGCCGAAAATGTAACGGGGCTAAACACACCACCGAAGCTATGGCTTGATGCTTTGCATCAGGGGTAGGGGAGCGTTGTATAAGGGTTGAAGGTGTACCGTAAGGAGCGCTGGACATTATACAAGTGAGAATGCCGGTATGAGTAACGAAAAGATCAGTGAGAATCTGATCCGCCGAAAGCCTAAGGGTTCCTGAGGAAGGCTCGTCCGCTCAGGGTAAGTCGGGACCTAAGGCGAGGCCGAAAGGCGTAGTCGAAGGACAACAGGTCGAAATTCCTGTACCACCGTAAGCCGTTATGAGCAATGGGGGGACGCAGTAGGGTAGTGACGCGGACTGATGGATGTCCGTCTAAGCAGTAAGGCTGATGTGTAGGCAAATCCGCACATTGTAAGGCTGAGCTGTGATGGGGAGCGAAAATTGTAGTAGCGAAGGTCATGATCTCACACTGCCAAGAAAAGCCTCTAGCCAGGTGAAGGTGCCCGTACCGCAAACCGACACAGGTAGGCGAGAAGAGTATTCTAAGGCGCGCGGAAGAACTCTCGTTAAGGAACTCGGCAAAATGACCCCGTAACTTCGGGAGAAGGGGTGCCCCGGTAGTGTGAATAGCACGAGGGGGCCGCAGTGAAAAGGCCCAAGCGACTGTTTAGCAAAAACACAGGTCTGTGCGAAGCCGTAAGGCGAAGTATACGGGCTGACGCCTGCCCGGTGCTGGAAGGTTAAGGGGAGTGGTTAGGAGCAATCCGAAGCTGTGAACCGAAGCCCCAGTAAACGGCGGCCGTAACTATAACGGTCCTAAGGTAGCGAAATTCCTTGTCAGGTAAATTCTGACCCGCACGAATGGCGTAACGACTTGGGCGCTGTCTCAACGAGAGATCCGGTGAAATTTTAATACCTGTGAAGATGCAGGTTACCCGCGACAAGACGGAAAGACCCCATGGAGCTTTACTGCAGCTTGATATTGAATTTGGGTACGATCTGTACAGGATAGGTGGGAGCCTTTGAAGCAGGAGCGCAAGCTTCTGTGGAGGCAACGTTGGGATACCACCCTGATCGTATCTAGGTTCTAACCTGGTACCGTAATCCGGTGCGGGGACAGTGTCAGGTGGGCAGTTTGACTGGGGCGGTCGCCTCCTAAAGAGTAACGGAGGCGCCCAAAGGTTCCCTCAGAATGGTTGGAAATCATTCGAAGAGTGCAAAGGCATAAGGGAGCTTGACTGCGAGACCTACAAGTCGAGCAGGGACGAAAGTCGGGCTTAGTGATCCGGTGGTACCGCATGGAAGGGCCATCGCTCAACGGATAAAAGCTACCCTGGGGATAACAGGCTTATCTCCCCCAAGAGTCCACATCGACGGGGAGGTTTGGCACCTCGATGTCGGCTCATCGCATCCTGGGGCTGAAGTAGGTCCCAAGGGTTGGGCTGTTCGCCCATTAAAGCGGTACGCGAGCTGGGTTCAGAACGTCGTGAGACAGTTCGGTCCCTATCTGTCGTGGGCGTAGGAAATTTGAGAGGAGCTGTCCTTAGTACGAGAGGACCGGGATGGACGTACCGCTGGTGTACCAGTTGTTCCGCCAGGAGCACCGCTGGGTAGCTATGTACGGACGGGATAAACGCTGAAAGCATCTAAGCGTGAAGCCCCCCTCAAGATGAGATTTCCCAGTATGTAAGACCCCTTGAAGACGACGAGGTAGATAGGCTGGGGGTGGAAGTGCAGCAATGCATGGAGCTGACCAGTACTAATCGGTCGAGGGCTTATCCAATTGCAAGTGATAATTCGCATCTTTCGTTTCGAATCTAGTTTTCAGAGAACAACAACTCTGAAATGTAAGCTGAGCTATGCGTTTGGTGGCGATGGCGGAGGGGTTCCACACGTACCCATCCCGAACACGACCGTTAAGCCCTCTAGCGCCGATGGTACTTGGACCGCAGGGTCCTGGGAGAGTAGGATGCCGCCAAGCAAAGAACCACTGCCGATGTTATTCGGTGGTGGTTTTTATTTGTATATAAATGAATAGTGAGGTATAAAAAAAGCCTGAAAACGGAAACTTTGTATCCTAAATGGTTCGATAGAAATAAATGTTGGTTGATTTGAGCAGACGTTTATATGTTATATTGATTCAACTTGTCCGCTTGAGAAAAACAGTTGTATTCATCAGGCAACACACCTAATATAACCAAGTACTTTTCCTTGACAGTCTAAATATCGCTTTGCTAAGATGGCAATAATAAATTTTTCAGAAAACGTATTTTCGGCGTAAAATACAGCCTGGAATCTTCGGGTTTTGGACCGTAAAGCTGAGCAACCATAAGGAGGAACACTTGCGTGTGGGAAGATAAATTTGGTAAGGAAGGCCTCACCTTTGATGATGTATTGCTAGTGCCACGGAAATCCGAGACACTGCCTAAAGAAGTAGATGTATCTGTTCGTTTAAGCGACACTGTGAAGTTAAATATTCCTTTGATTAGTGCAGG
This sequence comes from Paenibacillus sp. 1781tsa1, assembly GCF_024159265.1. Classification (NCBI taxonomy): domain Bacteria; kingdom Bacillati; phylum Bacillota; class Bacilli; order Caryophanales; family Paenibacillaceae; genus Paenibacillus; species Paenibacillus sp. 1781tsa1. The sequence goes on from NZ_JAMYWY010000001.1 coordinate 91,421, forward strand.
AATGGATACGGTAACTGAAGCGACATTGGCTATTGCCATTGCACGCGAAGGCGGTATCGGTATCATTCATAAAAATATGTCTGTTGAACAACAGGCTGAAGAAGTAGATCGGGTTAAACGTTCAGAGAGTGGTGTAATTACGAATCCATTCTCACTCACAGCAGACCATCTGGTATCTGATGCAGAAGAAGTTATGGCAAAATATCGGATCTCCGGCGTGCCTATTATTGAAGGAGATCAGAAGCTGGTTGGTATTTTGACCAACCGTGATTTGCGTTTTATCCATGATTACGGCATCAAAATTAGCGAAGTCATGACTCGTGAGAATCTGGTTACCGCTCCTGTAGGTACTACACTGCAAGAAGCTGAAGGTATCCTTCAGAAACACAAGATTGAGAAACTTCCATTAGTTGATGAGACGAACACGTTGAAAGGTCTTATCACTATTAAAGATATCGAGAAAGCCATTCAATTCCCTCATGCAGCCAAAGATGCTCAAGGTCGTTTGTTAGTTGGTGCAGCGATTGGTATTTCCAAAGATACATTTGAACGTGCAGATGCTTTGGTACAAGCTGGTGTTGACTTGATCACGGTAGACTCGGCTCACGGACACCACATTAATATCATTGAAGCGGTACGTCAGCTTCGTGAACGTTTCCCTAGCCTGACCATCGTTGCAGGTAACGTTGCTACTGGTGAAGCCACTCGTGACCTGATCGAAGCAGGGGCTTCGGTAGTCAAAGTGGGTATTGGTCCAGGTTCGATTTGTACAACACGTGTAATCGCTGGTATTGGTGTACCTCAAGTAACTGCAGTTTACGATTGTGCAACAGTGGCACGTGAATATGGAGTTCCGATTATTGCGGACGGCGGAATTAAGTATTCCGGTGAAATTACGAAGGCACTGGCTGCAGGTGCACACGCGGTTATGCTGGGAAGCTTGTTTGCCGGTACAGCGGAAAGCCCGGGGGAAACTGAGATTTTCCAAGGACGTAGCTACAAAGTTTATCGCGGTATGGGATCAATGGCTGCAATGAAACAAGGTAGTAAAGATCGTTATTTCCAGGATGACGACAAGAAACTGGTTCCAGAAGGAATTGAGGGTCGTGTCGCTTACAAAGGTCCATTGTCCGATACGATTCACCAACTGATTGGTGGTCTGCGTTCCGGTATGGGTTACTGCGGTACAAGCAACCTGGAGCAACTTCGGAACGATACTGGCTTTATTCGCATTACAGGTGCGGGACTGCGCGAAAGTCATCCGCATGATGTACAGATCACAAAAGAAGCACCTAACTACTCGTTGTAATCGGAAGAGAGTTAATCATTTCCAGGACAGGCTCGGTGATTTTCACCGGGTCTGTCTTTTTTTGCAGATACCCCTGTGATAGAATAGAACAAGCGGTGACGATCCATGGATGGATTAAGGCGTTGCGGCGGCTATTTGACGTGAATCTATGAATATGGTTTTGAAAAGCAAATTGCAGTGCAAGAAAAGGCTGCCAGCTAAACAGAAGCGCGGACGTCCTTTTACATAAGCATTCGCAAAATGCGGACTAAGTGACAATCGATAACGAACTTTAGGAGCAATAATATTGCTCGTTCGATACAGCGCATATAGCACACATCTCACACATCAAACACGCAGGTTAGGGAACAAGAAAATCGCAGCATAAGCTGCACTGAAGCAATTAACAATGCTTTGGATCGAAGGGAGTATTCATCATTGAAAGCCAAACACATGAATAAGAAGAAACGCCAAATGCTCAAAAAGAGCGTAGCCTCGGTAATGCTAATTAACATGCTTTGCATGTCTGCAGTAATGCCAGTCATGGCTGCTGCGAACGACTCTGGGCAGGTCCTGACTGCAGCAGCAACAACAACGAAGACGGAGAAAGCGGTACAGGTTCCTGGGGTAGACTCACTTGGGCTTGAGGTTAGGTCAGCGGTTCTTATGGAGGCATCAACGGGTCAAATTTTGCTCAATGTCGATGCAGATAAAGCCATGCCACCTGCCAGTATGACTAAAATGATGACAGAGTACATTGTCGCTGAACAAGTCAAACAAGGCAAACTCAGCTGGGACGATATTGTAACTGTTAAAAAGAATGCTGCACAAAGTGTCGGATCGCGTATTTTCCTCGCGGAAGGTGACCAGCACACAGTTAAGGATCTCTATATTGCCATGGCTGTTGGCTCTGCCAATGATGCTACGGTTGCTTTGGCTGAACATGTTGCAGGTTCGGAAGAAGATTTCGTGAAAATGATGAATGATGAAGCGAAGCGTATGGGTATGAAGGATACGTTCTTCATCAACTCTTCCGGTCTCGATCGAGCAGATATGCCTGCCGACTTCCGTCCAGCTGAAGACAAAGAAACAGTCATGTCCGCACTGGATGCTGCAATTCTGTGCAGATATATCATCATGGATCACCCAGACTACAAAGATTTTACAACCATTCAATCTTATAAGTTCCGTCCAAACGATAAAGCGCCAATTATTAATTACAACTGGATGCTGGAAGCGAATAAAAATATAACCAACTTCAAAAGCTATGCCTATGAAGGTCTGGATGGAATGAAAACAGGCCATACCACGAATGCAGGTAATAATTTTACAGGTACAGCGGAACGTAACGGTATGCGTCTAATTAGTGTTGTTATGGGCACAGATTCGGAATCCGCACGTTTCAGAGAAACTAAAAAGGTGTTGGACTTTGGATTTAACAACTTTGAAGTGAAGCAGGCTGTCGCAGGCAAGACCAAAGTGACGGGCTGGGAAGCTGTACCTTTGAAAAAAGGTAAAGAAACAACCGTTCCTGTCGTAACAGATAATGCGGTTAGTTTCGTTGTACCCAAAGGTACTCAGAACCTGGATGTGACGTTTAAAGCCAACGTAACTGAGGCGGACAAGCTGGTAGCACCAATCAAAGCAGGTACGAAGGTTGGTACAGTAACGTACACGTATAAAGCAGATGGAATTGAGCCTCAGGAAAAAACAGTGAACTTGATTACAGCCGAAGAGGCCGATAAAGGCGGATGGTTCCGTCTGTTCTTCCGTGCTGTTAAAGATTTCTTCGTGGATCTCTTTGACGGGATCAAAAACCTGTTTTAGCCTATAGCGTACTTCTCTAAAAGAGTATGATCATGAATTTGATGATATAAGGTCATATCATTGAGAAAATACAAGTTATTCCGACTGGATGGATTGTATATTTACAATTTTTCCGGTAAAATATCAAGTTAGAATTCACGTATAATGAAGCAAAAAACTCCAATGTTTTTTTACCTGGTGGAGCGGGTTAACTGCTCTATCTTAGGCAATGAACGACATATATATTACGGGCCGAAGTGTCCAAGTATCTTGGAGCACCGATGAAGGGCATAGAGATATCCAAACTTGCACCTTCCGAGCGTATGCAAGATCGCGGCTGGTATGAGAAGGGGAATGTGCAAATGAAGATCGGCGTATTAGCACTTCAAGGGGCTGTCACAGAGCATATACGGAGTATTGAACGCGCTGGAGCAGAAGGTGTGGCTATCAAACAGGTTCAGCAATTGGATGATCTGGATGGTCTTATCCTTCCTGGCGGGGAAAGTACAACGATTGGCAAACTGATGCGTAAGTATGGGTTTATGGATGCCATTCGAGCCTTTGCTGCCGAGGGCAAACCGGTATTTGGTACCTGTGCTGGTTTAATCGTTATGGCTAAGCACATCACAGGACAGGAAGAGGCTCATTTGGAGCTAATGGATATGACTGTATCCCGAAATGCATTTGGACGGCAGAGAGAAAGTTTCGAAACAGACTTGCCGGTCAAAGGCATTGAGGAAACGGTGAGAGCTGTGTTTATCCGGGCTCCCTTGATTGAGAGTGTGGGAGACCAGGTAGAGGTTCTCTCTACTTACAATGATGAGATTGTTACAGCTCGTCAGGGACATTTACTGGCTTGCTCGTATCATCCGGAGTTAACGGATGACTATCGTCTGCATGCTTATTTTGTAGACATGGCCAAGTCCTACAAACACGCGGTAGACCCTAAATAGTGTATGATGTACAACCTATGATCTCCCGGTCATCGGATCACTTCCCCAGCAGCCTTGTAAGGCCGCTGATTGGCAGTTGCATCTGAACGGATGCCTGATGTTGCCTGTATCTGCTTCATAGCGGGAATCGCAGCGCAGGGTCACACCGGGGACATAGGTTGTTTTGTGGTTACAGATTCCGATAAGTATATAGTAAGGTATACACAGTAGAGTTTTGAGAATTGAATTAACATAAGGCTTCACTTCGTGGGGTTATTTAGGAGGGGTATATCGTGCTTGATGTGAAAATATTGCGGAATGAGTATGCACGTGTAGAAGAAGCATTGACTAAACGAGGCAAATCGCTGGATCTTATCGCTGGGTTTACCGATATGGATACCAAACGTCGGGAATTGCTTCAAGAGAGTGAGACGCTGAAGAGCCGTCGGAATACGGTCTCTGCGGAAGTTGCTAGACTGAAGAAGAACCGCGAGAATGCTGATGATCTGATTGTGGAGATGCGCGAAGTCTCTGATCGAATCAAAGCCATGGACGAAGAAGTTCGTGAACTGGAAGTGAAGATCAATGATCTCACCATGGCAATTCCGAACATTCCTAACGAAAGTGTACCTGTTGGAGCTTCTGAAGACGACAATGTTGAGATTCGTCGTTGGGAAGAGCCAAAGTCATTTACTTTTGCACCAAAAGCCCACTGGGAAATTGCTCAGGATCTCGATATCCTGGATTTTGAAGCTGCTGCCAAAGTAACAGGATCTCGTTTTACCTTTTATAAAGGGTTGGGTGCCCGTCTGGAACGTGCATTGATTAACTTTATGATGGATCTGCACAGCGATCAACATGGATATGAAGAGATTCTGCCTCCATACATCGTTAATCGGGATAGCTTGTTTGGAACAGGTCAACTGCCGAAGTTCGAAGAAGATCTGTTCAAGTTGAAAGATACCGAATATTATCTGATCCCTACTGCTGAAGTTCCGGTAACGAACTATCATCGCGAAGAGATTCTGAATGTAGATCAATTGCCTAAGCATTTTGTGGCATACAGCTCTTGTTTCCGTTCTGAAGCCGGTTCGGCTGGACGGGATACACGCGGTTTGATTCGTCAGCATCAGTTTAACAAAGTAGAGCTGCTCAAGCTCTCTACTCCGGAGACTTCGTATGAAGAGTTGGAGCAGATGACTCAAAATGCGGAGCGTGTGCTTCAATTATTGGGATTGCCGTATCGCGTTCTGACATTATGTACCGCAGATATGGGCTTCACTTCAGCTAAAACGTATGATATCGAAGTATGGTTACCTGAGAGCAACACCTATCGTGAGATTTCTTCCTGCTCTAACTGTGAGGACTTCCAGGCACGCCGTGCCAATATCCGTTTCCGCAGAGAACCAAAAGCCAAACCGGAATTTGTGCATACATTGAACGGGTCAGGATTGGCCGTTGGACGGACGGTAGCCGCTATCCTGGAGAACTATCAACAGGAAGATGGTACGGTTGTTATTCCTGAAGCATTGCGTCCTTATATGGGCGGCGCAAGTGTGATTGCACGTCGCTCTTAAGCGAGAGTTAAACATCCTCATCAAAAGGAATACAAATTCAATCCGTCATTTAGGAATGGCGGATTGGAGTGTTTTGTATCACTGAGGCATACGTCTGATACGGATTATCAATTTTAATATAAAAAGGTTGCATTATGATGTCGAGATGTGGTATGATAATTTTCGTGGCAAGTTTATAAAAGTTAATTCCCTGGAGAGGTACCGAAGCGGTCATAACGGGGCGGTCTTGAAAACCGTTAGGGGGCAACTCCACGTGGGTTCGAATCCCACCCTCTCCGCCATACTACACTTATAACAAGGATTCGAGCGATCTCGCTCGGGTCCTTTTTTGCGTTTTGGGTTTGTTCAACGTAGTGAGCATACAGGTTGATGACCGGTGTATACGTTGCTCAGTACAACGTTATATTTTGAGTAATTCAAATATGTATAAAAACATCTTCATCGCCGCACTTTATAGGAGTGGAGGTGGTAAGATGAATCGCGAGTTAAACATCGATCAGACAGAGCTTGTAGGGGCTTGGCAAGAGCGTTTGCCTCAAGTCTTGAATGTTGGCGATCAGGCTCAAGTAATGGCGGATGAAGCCGATCAACAGGCCATCCGCATACACATTGCGACAGCAGGTCATGAGATGTACTCTTTTGATTTCAAGTGTGAGTATGTGGATTCCCGTGAAGTCAGTGTACAACTGATTGATGTGGAACGGGATGGACGAACGACAGATGAGCGTACAGAGCCAATTCAGGAACTGGCTCACGATTATACGCGGCATATTCACGAATGCGCCCAGTCGTTACAATCCCAGACGAGACAATAGCCTGAAATCTGAAGGAGTGAACTCAATTGACTAAAGCCAAAGCGGGAGTAGACAAAAACCTGCAAAATGTAGTCGATGATCTGGAGCAGCCAGCCGTAAACAGTCACCATGCTCAGCAAATTCAGCAAGATATCAATGATCGCCGTCATCAAGATGCACTAAATCATGATAAAACGGAAGATAGGGACCCATCCCATTCCTAACATTGATGAGGGGGCAACATTATGAGCAAACCAAAAACAATTCCTGTACCGGAAGCGCAAGCTGCCGAACAGCATCATCATTCATCCAAACGTTCTTCCATGCAGGAACCATTATCCGGTTCCAAAAAAGTGAAAAATCAAAATCATGTGGATCATCTGAATCCTCAAGGTTAACTTAGAAGAAGATTTACGCAAAAGTCCCTTGTTACCTAACAGGGGGCTTTTGCGTATTCATACATATATAAAGACAGGCACATGGTTATTCCCAAACCTCACATAGGTCTTTGTAGCCATTTTAAAGAGGAAAGATCACATTTTTCCCAAATTAGGTTTCAGTATCTGGTGATATGGTATATCATTGATATTGAATTACTTTTTTTGGGGTTATCACGAGAGGAGAGAAACAAATGACTAAACGTATGGGGGCGCTTCTTCTTACGTTGCTGTTGACCGTATCCATGGCCTTGACAGCATGTAGCAGTAAGCAGGAACCAAAAGAGGCATTGAAGACGGCTGCGGCCAATGCTTCCAAATTAACTTCGTATGAAATGAGTTCCAACTTCACTATTAATGAATTGAGCTATAAACCTGGGGATGCATCTCAAACGGATCCGACCATGACTCAGTTTATGAGCATGTTGAAGGATGCTCAGTTGAATGTAACAGGTGTATACCAAAGTGAGCCAATGCAGACAGAGATGACTCTTGGCATTGAACTTAAAGGCGACATGGGTATGACCTTTACCATTCCAATGGTGATGACAGCTGAGAAACTCTATGTGAAAGTGCCGAATATTCCGTTTTTCCCAATTCCGGAGAACGTTGTTGGCAAATTCCTAGAACTTGATCTGAAAGAGCTGGCTGAGCAAGAGGGTACAGAATGGAACCCGGATGCTATGGACGCAGCCAAAACTCAAAAGCTGAGCAACGAAGTCATGGACGCAGTGCTGAGCGAATACGATCAAGCTAAATTCTTCAAAAATCTAGACACCAAAGATGCACAACTTCCTGAAGGTGTAGATGCGAAGCAGGTTGTACAATTCTCGGTGAATAATGACAATGTTAAAGAAGCAGTTACTGTACTGGTAACAAAAGCTATGCCTAAAGTATTGGATATTCTTTCCAAAGAGGAATATCGTGAAATGCTTCAAATGGATCAGGCTGATATCGACAAAGCTAAAGAAGATTTGAAAATCACTGAAGCAGATCAGGCTGAAATGGCTAAAGACTTGGATAAATTGAAAGATGTTCTGACAATTAACCAATTCAACATCGATTTCGCATTGGACAAAAACGACTTCCCTGTATATCAGAAGATGGTCGCTGATGTGCTGATCAAGCCAGAAGATACGAAAGACGAAGTGAAACTGGCATTTACCGGTTCCAATACGTACACCAAGATTAACGAAAAAGCAGCATTCAAAATTAACATCCCTACTGGCGATGACGTAATTACTATGCAAGAGTTCGAAGAACTGATGAGCGCTTCATACGGATACTAATCTCGCTGAGTTCAAACCGTCTGTGATTCAAGTGAAGGATAATCTCCTTCCGCTTGGATACAGGCGGTTTTTTTATGTTAGACAGCGTAAGAGGGGATATCCGCAGAATGATTGATCTTTGATTTTGAATTTTGGCTGGGAATACATACAAATAAAACCGCACTCTCTCCTACATGAATAGGGTTGTGCGGTTTTGAATATTGAATTTGTATCATCTTGAATTGGGGATACAGACAGCTTTGTGGTGGAGCTTCTAAATTAATTAATCCGCAAGTTCATCCAAGTCCTCAGCAAGTACAGCATAGATCTGATGATCCTGATATTTGCCATTGATCTTGAGGTATTTGCGAGCCGTACCTTCAAACTGGAATCCGTTCTTCTCCAATACGCGCTGCGAACCCTTGTTAGACGCCAATACCGCAGCCTGAACCCGATTTAACTTCAGCGCAAGGAAGCCATAGGCTACGGCCAGTTTAACCGCTGCTGTCATTCGCCCGCCGCCCTGATAATCTGGATGGATAAAGTAGCCCATATCAGCATAATTGGCAACGCCTAATACGACATTGTTAAGACTTACTTGTCCGATCAACAGGCTGTCTTTAATGGTGTAGATTCCAAATTGATATCCTGTACCTTCTTCTGCTGCCTTGACCCGATCCTCAATCCGACGAGTCTGAACATCCAATGTATAGAAATCATCTTCTCGCACGGGCTCTACAGACTGGTATGGGATTCGTGTAATCTGAATCAGGTCCAGATAGGATTGTGTATCCTGGGGTGTGAGCAACCGAAGGCTTATGCCATTGGCTGTATCATAGAGTGTTAGAGCCATTACAGCACACTTCCTTTCCAATTGGGATGTTTGTAGTCGGTGATTATTTTAACTTTTGGCGCAGATTTCTGAAAAATTGAGTTAGCATAGTAGAGCATTCAGGCTGCAGGATATCCGGGATCACCTCGGTGCGATGGTTAAATCGAGGCTCCTGTAGCAGGTTCATCAGTGTACCTGCACAGCCTGCCTTGGGATCAGCCGTACCAAAGATTACGCGGGGGACCCTAGATTGTACAATTGCGCCTGCACACATCGGACAAGGTTCCAGTGTGACGTACAGAGAACAATCCAACAAACGCCAAGCTCCGATGGTCTCGCTGGCCTGACGAATAGCCACCATCTCTGCATGGGCGGTAGAATCCAGTGTAGTTTCACGCAGATTGTATCCTCGGCCAATAATTTGGTTATTTTGTACAATTACAGCTCCAATCGGCACTTCCCCAAGGGCCTCGGCTTTGTATGCCTCGGCAATGGCCTCTCGCATCCAATGCTCATGCTGGGCTTCCTCGGATAATGGAGAAAGGTCGGGCTGGAGAGAATGGTCATTCATTACAATATAACTCCTTCCAAAAAGCATTTATTCAGCGAACAAGTATTCGGGTTGTTAACATGTTGTGTATAGAAATGTGGATAACCATGGAGTTGCTCACATAGTTATAAACAAACTATCCACAAGCCTGTGGGTATGTGGACAAATATAGTGATTAATTTCATTGTAGAGTTCGAAAATGCAAAAAACAACGAATTTCGAGCTTTTATGTCATTCGGTAACTTTTGGACACAGGTCAATTATCCTTTTCAAAAAGACATACAAGCGTTATGATGGAGATAGGTTTTGCCATATATCGCCAGAGGGTACAAGCCGAGAGGTGAACAAAAAAACTTGTCTATTAAAACGAAATTATCCATGATTATGTCCTGCTCAGTGCTCGTTATTTTAGTGTTGAATATCGCACTGAGTTATTATACTACAGAAGAGAATCTGAGGCAGGACAGTGAAACCAAGATGGTACTCACTGCAAAGCAGATTGCAATTGCTGTCGAACAGAATCAATACAGTTCGGATTATGTAAAAAGGCAGATTGGAAACAATCTGTGGCTTGCTGCTGTCATGGCAGCGGGAGAATTGGACCCGGATATTAATAATATCACAAATGAAGAACTTGTTCGCTTGAGTCAAAAGGTTGGCGTCTCGCATATTTCGTTGATGGAACAGACGGATGATGATATTGTGGTAAGCCGCTCTTCAGATCCAAGAGAGATCGGGCTATCCACCAAATCCATGACCTATTGGTATCAGGCGTTTAAACAATTATTTGAAAAACAACAGGTAACCATTCCTCAAGGGCAGAAGCTAGAGCATTTCTGGTCCGATGGTTTCGAGTATTCGACATCCAGTCCCTCGGATATTGATATCTGGGGTTACTACCATGATGGAAAGAGAAACTACATAATCAATCCCTTCTATAATAATACGGAAGTTGATGACTATGTGAAAATCTCTAGTCCGGATGAGATTTTGAATAAGATCCGTGAGGTCAATCCCTCCATTCTGGAGATTACAGGCATCAATCCATTGACTTTTGGCAGCCCGAACATGGGTGATGACGGAAGAGATTCGAATTTTAGCAAGTTGAATAACAGACCTATTCGGTTCGGGACGTACCAGTATGGATCTACAGATGAAGATCATCGTGCTGTGGTGCGCGCCATTCGAACAGGACAGAATGTATCTTTTGTCAGTGAAACGCACGAACAGAAGGTACTGAAGAGTTTTATTCCCATTTTCACACCTAATCAGTCTTCATATGTCATCAGTATTGTCATGGACTATAAGCAAATATCCTCCATGGTGTCTGAGCAACTGGTGAGCCATGCCTCAATATCGTTGGTGTTGCTGGAGATCGTGATCTTTGGTAGCTATCTGCTCGCAGGTTATATTACGCGTCCGATCCAATCCATACTGGGCAAAGTGAATGATGTAGCGGATGGACACTTTGACTTCCGTCTGAAAGTACGGAGGAAGGATGAACTCGGCCAACTGGCCAATCGGATTAATGCCATGATTCGTAATCTGGGCCATTATACGAGTCGTCTGAAACAGATGTATGAAGAAAATCGCGCGGTAAAAGAGCATCTGGAGTCCATTATCAATCAGACAGCGGATGCCATTCATATTACGGATCTTGAAGGGAAAGTGCTGCGGGTTAACCGGGCATTTGAACAATTATATGGCTTTCGAAGTCGCGAGGTGGAAGGTCGTAATCTGAAGATCATCCCGCCAGAGGCAGAAGAAGAAATGAAACGTCAGCATGCCCAACTCGTTGAGGGAATGTCTATTACGTCCAATGAAACCACCTGGATGAAGAAAGATGGGACTCGGGTGGAAGTCAGTGTCAGTACGGCTCCGGTACGAGACGAAGCTGGAGAGATAACCGCGCTCATTAGTGTCTCCAGGGATATTACGAGCCGTAATCGGATGGAAGAGCTGCTCAGACGCTCTGAGAAGCTAACGACCGTGGGGCAGCTTGCCGCAGGTGTGGCACATGAGATACGTAATCCACTGACCACGCTGCGCGGATTCCTACAGTTACAGCAAGAGAGCAACAAGCTGAACCATCGTCATCTGGATCTGATGTTATCGGAGCTGGATCGCATCAACCTTATTGTTGGTGAATTCCTGATCTTGGCCAAACCGCAGGCGGTTCATTTTCAGAATCGGGATATTCGTTTTATTCTCGGCGATGTCATCTCGTTACTGGATAGTCAGGCGCATCTGCATGGTGTAGAATTTGTACTGCGTGCCTCATCCGATTCGGCTATGGTACACTGTGAAGAGAACCAGTTGAAGCAGGTATTCATCAATTTGCTGAAAAACGGTATGGAGGCCATGCCAAATGGAGGAAGCATTCATATCAAGCTCAAGCATGACGAGCAGTCGAAACGCGTCAGAATTGAGATCAGGGATGAAGGCATTGGTATCCCGGAAGAGATGATGCCCAAGCTTGGGGAGCCTTTTTTTACGAATAAGGAGTCTGGGACAGGGCTTGGTCTGATGGTCAGTCAGCGAATTATTCAATCACATAAGGGCATGATGGATATTAAAAGCGTCATGAACAAGGGGACGACGGTTATCATTGAACTGCCTGCATCCGAGCAACAACCGGAGGTTATTGAGGTAGATCAGGTAACTGTAACGGATGAACCAATTACAGATGAAGAGAAATAGATGAGGTGAGATTACCTTTTGCGTATTAATAAATTTATTAGTGAAACAGGTTATTGCTCCCGGCGTGAAGCCGACAAGTTGGTGGATCGTGGGCTGGTAACCATTAATGGAGTTAAGGCTGAACTGGGCAGTCAGGCAGAAGAAGGCGACGATGTACGAATTAATGGAAAACCGATCAATGAAAAGAGAAAACATGTATACATTGCGCTGAATAAACCGATTGGAATCACAAGTACAACCGAGCAGCATATTCAGGGGAATATTGTTGATTTTGTCGGACACGATGAACGTATCTTTCCAATTGGACGTCTAGATAAGGACTCGGAAGGTTTGATTCTGATGACCAATGACGGAGATATCGTTAACCGGATTCTTAGAGCAGAAGGGCGCCATGAGAAAGAGTATATCGTCACTGTTGATCGAACGGTAACACCGAGTTTCCTTAGAGGGATGAGTACCGGAGTTAAGATTTTGGGTGAAATGACACTGCCTTGTACAGTGACCCGGATGACGGATCGTGTATTCCGTATTATCTTGACCGAAGGAAAGAACCGTCAGATTCGGCGGATGTGTAGTGCCTTTGGCTACGAAGTTCGTAAGCTCAAGCGGATTCGGATCATGAACATCCATCTTGGAGAAATGGCAACAGGTTCTTGGAGAGAGCTTAGCGCTGCTGAAAAAGCGGAGCTGGGCGGACTGTTGGATTATTCACTGGAATAGTCGATTCGACTTTGGCTGATTTAAACGATGTAGAGATAAATGTATAGATATACCAAACATAAAGATATATACACGAAAAGACCGTTCTCCTTGTATCTGGAGAACGGTCTTTTGTTAATGCATCGCAGCAGGCCTCTAGTTTCCTTCGCCAACGGCTTTTACATTGGTATTGTTACTTTGATACTTCCGAATGATAGATACCTCTACACGGCGATTCTGTGCCCGTCCGGTATTGGTGTCATTGCTGGCAATCGGGTGATACTCTCCATAACCACTTGGTGTGAATTTGGAAGGGTCCAATTGCGTGTTCAGCAACAGGATTTTCAGGAAGTTGAGCGCACGATCTGCACTCAGATCCCAGTTATCCTTATATTGGTTGTTCGAAATGGGAATATTATCGGTATGACCGGATACAACCACTTCGTATTCAGGGAACTCTTGCAGCATGCTTGAAATGGCTTTGGCCAGAGACCGTGATTCAGGCTTCACATCTGCTCGGCCTGAGGAGAACAGGGCGTTATCACTGATGGTGATCTTCAATTCAGACTGATTCAGCTTGGTGTTCAGCTGGTCTGAAAGCCCGTTCTTCGAGATATACTGGTCAAGCCGTTTCTTGAGCTTCTCCAGATCTTCCTGTTCTTTCTGAGCCATCTGTGCATCCGTAATTTGAGCTGGTGTTTTCTTGGTGATTTCTGTAGGTTCCTGTTTGTTCTTGCCCAGATCGGCACCTGGCGTATCCGGATTCATGGACGTATGATCCAGAATACCGGAGCCTCCATTCAATGCACTGCTTAGTGCGGAAGCCATCTGCTCGAACTTGGCCGCATCGAGTGAACTCATGGAGAACAACGTGATAAACAGGGCAAGCAACAAGGTCATTAAGTCAGAATAGGGAAGCAACCAGCTCTCGTCTATATGTTCTTCATGTGGTTCGTGCTTTTTAGCCTTTTTCACCTGATGATCCCTCCTTCTCTTCCAGTTGTTTGCGTTCGGAAGGTGTCAGGAATACGGATAACTTTTGGTTGATGGCAATGGTGGATACACCGGATTGTATGGATAACAATCCTTCAACCATCATCAGCTTGATCTCCATTTCTTGCTTGGACATCCGCTTCAGCTTGTTAGACATCGGGTGCCATAACACGTAACCACTAAATATACCAAGGAGTGTTGCGATAAATGCTGCCGCAATCGCATGGGAGAGTTTCTCCATGTCACTGAGATCGGCAAGTGCTGCGATGAGACCTACAACGGCCCCGAGAACCCCGAGCGTTGGCGCGTACATCCCCGCCTGAGCGAAGATCAAGGCACCGCCGCGGTGGCGCTCCTCTGTAGCATGAATATCTTCCATCAGTACATCACTTACAAATTCCTGATCGTTGCCGTCGATAATCATACGCATACCGCCACGAAGGAACTGATCGTCAATCTCTTCTACTTTTGATTCCAGTGCAAGCAAACCTTCACGACGGGTAGTGGAAGCCCAATCCATAAACGTGCCGATCAGAGACACTCGATCAATAAGTACTTGATTTTTGAAAATAATCCCGAAAAGCTTAGGGATTTTCTTAACTTCAGACATTGGAAATGCGATAAAGATAGTTCCTGCCGTACCAACAAAGATAATAACGTAGGCTGCCGGATTGTTAACCAGGTTGATTAAGGGCGCACCCTTCAGGAACATACCGAGTACAAGGGAGACCAGTCCAAAAACGAGTCCAATAATCGTTGAAATGTTCATCATACACCTCATCCATGAGATAAAATTGAATCCTTTCAAGCGGCTGTATTCGGGCTTCCGGACGAATTTTTGGCCGCAATCCGTTCAATGTTAGGCATTCCTTACGGTTGCTAAAACAGTTAAAACGGTCATATATGTATTTATCGACCAGAAGGCCTTTTTTTTTAAGGGCTATTTTCAGGTATAATAAGATCAAATCCGCTCCTTAGGGGCCGAATAGGAGTGAAAAGCCAATGGGCGTAAAGCATGGACGGGATTATGAAGGAATTTTGACAGATCTGACAACGGCAATTGGACGCATACCAGATCGGTATGTTTTCTTTGAAATGGACGCGGAAGAGTGGGAGAGACTGGCTGCACCGGAGCAACTTGAAGTGGATGAGGCGTTGGCGGAGGATTTGTTCTATGCGCTGGGCGAGGAGTCTGTGATTCCGGTTGGAAGTGGCGTGGTCATCCATGATAAGGAGCAGCACCGCATTCATATTTTGATCGGGGAAGAAGAGTTAACATTTGTACCTTTAATTTAGTGTGTTTACATGCATTTTCAGGGGTATAAATGGCACTATAATTTTCCTCAAAGCCTTATGGTTAGTGGTTCTATGCCCTTTTAAGTTGATTGAATTTAGAAGCTTGTCCGTGGTAAGATGTTAGTCGTGAAATGGGCCAACCGCATGGCGGTGAGCCTGGCCTTTGAGGATGCTGTCGATAGCGCCGAAGGTGTTGGTGGTTATACGGACGCACGTCTGTAATGTACCATCCTATGGGGAGGAAGATAACGCATGGTTTTTTCGCAAGAGGAAGTCGAAGCTCATCTGGGAAGGCTGGAAGGCTGGGAACTGGAAGAGGGACGGTGGATTGTACGTAAATTCGTGTTCTCCAACTACATGAAAGGGATTGCATTTGTGGATGAGGTCGCTGCGATCTCGGAAGCATTCAATCATCATCCTTTTATTACGATTGACTATACAACGGTTACGCTGCGTCTCACGTCATGGGATGCAGGCGGTATTACATCTGTGGATATTAAGGAAGCAGGGCAATACAACGAAGCTTATGACAAAATGAGGTCGGAATAACGAGGTTGGTTATTATCGCACGCCCGAAAGTGAGTGAACCCATACATGTCAGACTATAATCAGGAACAACCTCTTATTGCTGTCGTAGGCAGTCTCAATATGGATCTCGTGGTGAAGACAGATACGATACCGGAAGAGGGAGAGACGGTGAGCGGTGAGGAACTGCATTATCTCGCTGGCGGCAAAGGTGCAAATCAAGCTGTCGCTGCTGCACGTCTGGGTGGACAGACCACAATGATTGGTGCGGTAGGATCGGACGGTTTTGGCGAAAGTCTGCTGCACAGTCTGACGGAAAGTGGTGCAGATGCCTCGCAGGTTCGCATATTGGAAGACACGGTTACAGGGACAGCTTCCATCTGGCTCTCTCGGGGAGACAACCGGATTATCGTTATTCCTGGTGCGAATGGGCAAGTCGTGCCTGAGATGCTGGAAGAGGCGGATACGGTAAAAAGCCTGACTGCAGCCGCAGCGGTGCTGCTGCAGCTGGAGATCCCGCTGCCAGCGGTTACCCGCGCCGCCCAACTGGCGGCTGAAGGCAGCGCACTGGTGGTGCTCAACCCGGCTCCCGCGGTGCCGGGTCTGCCCCAGGAGCTCCTGCGGTGCGTCGACGTTGTCACGCCGAACCGCAGTGAGCTTGCCGTGCTTACCGGCCGAGATCATCTCCGGCCGGAAGACCTGGATGCGGCGGTCGCAGAGCTCGCCGCATCCCTCGGGGCCGCTGTCGTCACGACGCTCGGCCCCGAGGGGGCTGTGTACGCGGCGGCGCCTGGTGGCCGCGTACAGGCAGGGCGTGCCGGCGCATGCCGTGCGCCCGGCTACGCCGTAAGCGCCGTCGATACGACCGGCGCTGGCGATTGCTTCAACGGCGCGTTGGCGGTAGCCCTCGCGCGCGGTGAGACGTTGGACGCGGCCGTAGGCTTCGCCATGGGTGCGGCCGCGTTATCCGTGACGAAGCTCGGCGCCCAGTCCGGGATGCCATCCGCACGTGAAGTGGAGGCCTTTCTGGCCGAGCATGCGGCAGACGCCGAATA
Source organism: Paenibacillus sp. 1781tsa1 (assembly GCF_024159265.1). Lineage (NCBI taxonomy): Bacteria > Bacillati > Bacillota > Bacilli > Caryophanales > Paenibacillaceae > Paenibacillus > Paenibacillus sp. 1781tsa1. Next base: position 108,173 of record NZ_JAMYWY010000001.1, read on the forward strand.
ATTGGCATAACAAAGAGGCTCCTATTCTCCCAAAGGGAATTAAGAGCCTCTTTGTTATGTGCATGCAGAGATTATTTCTTCTCTGACAGCCACATGGCGATATTGGCAATCTCTTCATCCTGCAGTTTGCCCTTGAAGGAAGGCATACTACCACCTTTACCTTTGACAATCGTAGTGTAGATCTTCTCCAGATCATCCTGGCTACCGATGTTAGCCAGAGCGGGTCCTACGCCACCCTGAAGCTGATCCCCGTGACAGGAGATACAATTGGCTTTCACCAGTGCTTCAGCCTGTCCGGCATCCAATGTGACTTCCGGCATGGTTGGCTTGGCTTCTTCAGCCACTTCTTCTTTCCCTGGAAGCGTAAACATTAAAACAATAGCTAAAGCGCATGCTGCAAAAAATACTCCGCTCATGATCCATTTGTGCATCCCTTATGTCCCCTCCAGAATGAAAGATCATCTAACCTGAAACTATCCATATCATTATAACGGAACCTGTACTGACATCATAGCATTTTGTGGGAAATTTTTGAACTAATCACATAACAAGGCGCAAATTAGGTTGTTTTGCAATCGATTTTAATCACGAGGCCCTTCATAAACCATACAGTGAAAGGGCTTTAAGCCGCTCGGGGTCTGTCGTTCGTATGTATCCTGAGTGACAAATCCACTTTTGAGATAGACTTGAATGGCACGAGCATTCCAAGTGAGCACTTCCAGATCGATCTCATTCTTCGGATTTCGGCGAATGGCTTCCTGTACAATGGCCGTGACAAAAGCTGTCCCTTGACCCTGACCACACAGCTCTGGATGCATGCCGAGGCCAATCCGAGTTACCCCTTGAAGTGGGAAGTATTGAGCAAATCCACATATACGATCGTTCTGATCCAGGACGGTCGCATATTGCTCTTGCCGCAGCTGTGCATCTCCGAATTCCACTTCCAGTGCTTTCATCTGCTCCCAGGGAAGCCAGCTGTAGATATTATAAGGCGGATCATACTGCCAACTGCAGATAAGCTCCGCATGTTCTTCTCGCATGGGTACAACGTGGAACGTCACAGGGGCTTCCTTCATACACTTGCATGCTCCTTTCATTGAAACAGAACTCTTTGTCCACTCTACAAAAGAGCAGTTCATTTAGCAAGTCACCCTTACCAGGAAAAAAATGAAACAAAAGTTCCGTTAATTTCGTTTATATTATAACAGGATGGGTAAAAACATCATAAGGGCACGGACGAACGAACGCAAAATGAGCCTGTTATGTCGCAGGATAGCCCCGAGGGTAACTTGCAAGATGAATCAGGATGGAAGCACAAAAAAACCGCCGGATACATTCCTGCGGAGAATGTACCGGGCGGTTCTGTTATGCTTCTTGCTTCGTTCCAGTATGGTTAATGGTTACAGCATCATGTTGCTCAGCTTGTCCCTAGTCAAGGGCCAGTGATTCATATGCGTCCGTGCTCATAATCCGTTTAGCGCCAACATAACGATTGGCCCAGTAGTTTTCACTCAATGCACTGATCGTAACGCCTTTGGAAGAAGAGGAGTGTGCGAACTTTCCATCCCCTACAAAGATTCCTACATGTGATACGCCTTTGCCTGTTGTATTAAAGAATACCAGATCGCCAGCTCTCATTTCCATGCGGGATACGGAATCACCCATGTCGAATTGGGAACTGGATTGGCGTGCCAAATCAATACCCAACTTGTCGAATACATACCGTGTAAATCCGGAGCAGTCAAAGCCGTTAAGCGTTGTTCCCCCACTTTTGTATGTAGTTCCCATTGCTGAATCAATTACTTTATCCATTTTTGAATCTGCGAATGCGCTACCTGCACCAAGCGATAATGCAAATGTGATGCTAAGTACAGCTGCGGTTAATTTCTTCTTGAACAAGAGATATTCCCCTTCCAACGCCTGCGAGGTTAGCTTAAGGATTCGGTTGAAGGTCCCCTATGATCCCTCTGTAGCAAGATCAATTCACCCATAACTGGTTCCCCCGCTTCCCAGGTGCCAGGAATTTGGCTATGCTAGTTATGCACCTGCGAAATCAAGAAATGACGATTTAATTTTAAGTAGTTACAAATATGAATGTAAAGATTACAAAGTTGTTACTAAAAACTCACTGCGATTATTGTAACAGAGGAGTACGGCTTTGGCAACGTTTAGCAACAAATTTAGCAAAAAAAACCTCGACCTTTGACGGGGAAAGGTTGAGGTTTGCCTATTTATAAGTACATATTAGGCCATGAGTTTAACATGTGATGGTAACAATTTTTAAACTATGTGCTCTCACCTTTGGATATTTTGGACTGCCATAATCGGAAATGGCTGCATATTTTCCACAGATTCAATAGACATCTGGCAAGTGGATACGTCTGTTGTAGTATAAGTCCGGTAAGTCCCGTTAATAACCATGAGCCTGAAGTGAATGCCCCAAAGACGAGCAGGTGGATTCCGCCCAGCAGGAGTGCAATGCCGATAACGGCGATAAGATGACGCAGTGCAATCCAGAGTGCTTTGAGGGTGCCGTGAGCCCCGCCTTCTCCTTCTGGTGCCGACACACCGAACTGCATGTAGAGGATGGCATGGTGGATAATCCAACTATATACAATCCAGGCAGCAACATAAGGTATACCAGGCAAAAGTAATTGAAGGGAATGAAATCCGTCCATGAGAATCGAGTAGAGCTTCGGTATAAGCCAGTAGGCGGGTAGAAGTATCAATAATGTACGTATGGTGTGCAGCAGCATCATCGGTTTCCAGAGTTTTTTGATTCCCCGGACGAATGGGATGCGCTCTTCTGTAGAATTAAAGTGCTGAAGTGAGTAGAGCAGTCCTGCCTGAATGAGGGGGCTGATCAACATGCGAACCAGCAGCATGCCCCCCAGGATCCATAGATAACGATGAACCTCCGGATGGGTAGACAAGTTAAGTTGACTTTCCATTTTGAACAAAAGTGTACTCAGCTCCCCAGCATCAGAATCTGGATAGCGCAGGAGTAGCGGGACGACTGCTGATTGTACCATTCGATAGAAGAAATATCCCCAAATGAGTTGATAAAGAAATAAGAGTGCGGCAATGAACATATGCTGACGGACGAGAAACCAGCCTTCACGTATTTTCGCTTTCACCGTTTCCACCTCACCATGACAGACCTCCGAATATAGCTTCTATTAGTTTGGTTACACTCATGCTCCAGCGGGATTTTGCCTGCTCATCCAGTCCGGATTTCAGGAAATTGTTCATATGGCGGTTCTCCAGCACGATCGTGTATAGGGGATCGGTCATGGCCCAGGATACGGGGGATGTGTGCGTTAATTTATAGGTAATGCGATCTTCTTTGCCATCCCATTGCTTGGTGAGGATATGTCCGTCTTCAAAAGCAATTCGAACAGGAACGGCGTTGTAATCACTGCCTTTTTTGGCGATCGTCACGGATGACTCGTACAATGTTTGACCGTCTTTCTGTACAGGCGTAACACGAATCTTCTCTACAGCAAAGTCAGCCATTCCATTACCATAGACGTATTGGTCAAAATAATCAGACCAGGAAGTGCGGGTCACTTGTTCCACAACGTTCTGAAAATCAGCTGAAGTGGGATGTTTGAAGCGGTACTTCTTTACATAGGTAGAGAGAATGCGTTCCATCTTTTTTGTGCCGACTTGATGTTCAATACCAAGCAATACAAGCTTGCCACGTGTGTAGACATTGGCTGCATACTCATTCTGTGAATCGAACTTCCAGGATTCTTGCGTTAAGGATGAAGGAGACGTAATCAGTCCCGATTGTACCGGCAGATTCGGAATCAATCCGTATTCCTGCTCCATCAGTTTGTCTTCTGCATAAGAGGTGAACCCCTCATCCAGCCAGGCTTCCTCAAATTCGTTGCTGGCAACCATGCCGTAGAAGTACTGGTGTCCGATCTCGTGGACTACGGTACGTTCCAAGTCATAACCTGGAGTAGTGTCATCAGCTCCAAAGGCCGTAACTAGCGTAGGGTATTCCATACCTCCAGCACCGTTCCCCGCTTTGGGTGGAACAACGATGGATAAGGTAGCGTAAGGATAGGGGCCAAACCATTTGCTATAATTGGCTAGTGCGGCCTTCGCGGCGTAGAAATAACGTTCTTTCAGATCCTGATGAGCAGGATCTAAATATAACTTGATTCGTACACCAGGCACATTGGGTGCAGAGAAGGGTTCCTCGGCGTAGACAAAATCCGGCGAAGCTGCCCAGGCGAAATCATGCACATCATCGGCATAGAATTGATAGACTTTTTCTCCGTTCTTCACCACGGCTTGTTGCGTTGGAAATCCGGTAGCAGCAACTTTGTATGTTTCAGGCACTCGAATACGCACACTATATATACCGAAGTCGGCGTAAAACTCTGAATTGCCATGGTATTGGTGCAGATTCCAGCCTTCCGTTGTCCGTCCGCGCCTGCCCACAGGTTCATAGGCACTTAATTTGGGAAACCATTGACCTGCCATGACAAAATCATCAGCAGTTCCCATCCGGGCAAAAATCTTTGGCAGATTCACTTGGAATCGGGTGTGGAGTGTAATGCTTTCTCCGCCTTTGACGGGTTTGGGTAAGCGTACTTTAATGAGGGTAGTGTCCTTGATATTTCCGTCATCTGGTTGTACATACTGCATCCGGTGCAGCAGAGAGAGCCCGTCCTCCGTTTTCATTTCGGTAATGTTCATGGAGCCATAACCGTTGGTAGGCATGACATCACCCCGAAGCTTTCCACCGGATTCCTTCATAAAGGTGGTGTCAGCAGAAGAAAAGGCGTTGGGATACATATGAAAGTAAAGCTCGTTGACGGTTTTTTTACCTGGATGTGTCCAGGTAATCGTCTGAGTCCCTTCCAGTACGTTCCCTTCGATCAGTTTTACATCCATGTGATATTCCACAACACGGTTGCTGTACACTTCGGCAGTGGGGGTCTGTACACTTTCTGGAGGTGCTGGCGTTGGGGCTTTTGCCTTAGGCTTGCCCGATTCCGGGGCAAGTGTGGGCAATTCGGAATGTGTTGAGTGAGTATAACCCAGAGTGATCCATATCCCTCCGGCCAGCACACATAGGGCCAGGGATGCGGTGAGCCAGCTCTTGGCGCGTCGTGGAATCATCGTTAAATACCTCCCGTTGACAAGCATCTACAGCATGTATATGTTTGCAATGGGCCAATTATTAGTTAAAATATTTGTATCAACCCTTGGAGGCTATAAACATGGACCAAAACGAGCAAAACGGCAAAAAACAGATTGCCTTGAATATCGTTAGTGCAAAAAGCAAGCATAAGGGCTTCGGTGCAGGCTCCATTGATCTGAATAACCTATCTCCGGTCATTATTGACAATGGCGAAGCCAAAATTGATATTGGTGCGATGCATGCGAAGAGTAAAGTGGAGCGCAATATCAAGTTCTCGACGAATCGTGAGGATGTACCCAACGGACGCCAAGTATGGCTGGTGTGGGTAGCTGTAGATCGCACGGAAGAGGGGCAACTGTATGGTGGAGCAACGGCATGTGAGATGTGGATCGATACAGAAGCGAGACGTGGCTGGAAACTGCTGGCTGAACATGTGAATCGCATGGATTATGCCATGAAGCGCCGTTTCATGCTGGATGAGCTGGGGCCGGAAGATCGGGCTGCACTTAAGAAGCTGCTGATCTCACACAACGAAGAATGGTGGAATGCTTCTCCAGATGAATTGAAAGAAGCACTCGCCTAAGGCAAATCATTCAACACCGTATAAAATTAAAAAAGCAAAAGGACCCTTGACCGTAAAGTTCGGTTTGGGGTCTTTTGCTTGTGCATGAACTGTATTCATTGATCTGAATAATTATGAGTTTTCATCCAAAGTGAATTTCCAAATGCCCAATGTAACCAGAGGGTACAGGTGACGCAATTAAGTCATCGCGCATTTGCGTCATTCTACCCACCAACGTTTGAAATCACCCCACCAGGAATGTTTCTCTTCCTGTATGCCTTGTTGATTCTGTACCTGACGTGTCTTTTCATCTTCTCCTGAATCCGAATCATCTGTCGTCCCATGGCAGACCTCTGTCGGTTCAGTACCATCAATAAAAACTTCCAGCCTTTTCTCTTCACAACCGTTGCCTGCCAGCTTGCCGGATTCCGGGTCGATATAGACACTTACGACATGATCAGGCACGGTGAAAATTTTGGGTGGTACGCTCGCAAGCGCCTGCTCTGTGAACTGGGCAAAAATCGGCGCAGCCCGGCGGCCATCCGAAGTCGATATGGCTTTGCCTTGGTCGTATCCAACCCATACGGCAGTGGAAAGCTCTGGTGTGAATCCAACGAGCCAGGCATCCGTATTGGTCGTCCCTGTCTTTCCGGCAACCGGGCGTTTGATCGCGGCAGATACCCTGTTACCCGTTCCCCCATTTTCGAATACACTTTCCATTAATCGAGTTAGTACATAAGCTGCCGCAGGTTCTACAACGTTCTCAGCCTTGGTTTGAGGCGATTCATAGAGTACACGTCCTGCTGCATCCGTCACTTGCAGAATGGCGACAGGCGGCGTCCGTTGTCCACCAGCAGCAATGACGGAAAAGGCCGATGCCATCTCCAGCGGGCTGACAGGTGATGTTCCCAGTGCAAGAGAAGGTACGGCGCTCAGGTTGCTTGTAATACCGAGGTTTTTCGCCATACTCACAACCTGCTCAGGACCGATCTGCATAATGGTGTTGACCGCATAGATGTTGTCTGAAGCGGCGATCGCCTGTCTTAGATCAATCTCACCCAGATACTTGTCTCCGAAGTTGCCGGGTTTATAGGTTTTGCGGTCATTGTCGTAGTGAAACAGGGTAGGTTCACTTTTAAACATGGATGCACTAGTAAGCTGCTTGGATTCCAAGGCTGCCAGATACATAATGGGTTTAAACGCCGAACCTGGCTGGCGCGTTGTCGCCAGTACATGGTTAATCTGATTGGTGCGGTAATTCTTGCCGCCCACCATGGCTTTAATGTAGCCCGTCCGAGGGTCGATGGACACCAGAGCTGTCTCCAGCTCGCTTTTGGCATCCATACCCTTCGCTATAGCGTCTTCAGCTGCTTTTTGTACACGCAGATCCAGGGTAGTGTAGATATTCAATCCTCCATGATCCAGCATCGCTTCACTGATTCCCAGTTCTTTGATGGCCAGATTCCGGATATAGTCGCGGAAATACGGGGCACTTTCCACCGTTTTACGATCACTTTCGGGTTTGAACGCTAGCATTTGCTCATAAGCTTTATCCGCTTCGGCTTGGGTGATCTTGCCGATATCAGCCATGGCATTCAGCACAATCTTCTGCCGGTCTTTGGCGTTTTTCATATGGTTATAGGGTGAATAGTAGGTCGGTCCTTTTGGGATTCCTGCCAGCATAGCGCTCTCAGCGAGATCCAGCTGTTTGGCTGATTTGCCAAAATACATTCGTGAAGCTGCTTCGATTCCGTAAGCACCATGTCCATAATAGATTTCATTCAGATACATCTGCAAAATTTCATCCTTGCTGTATTTCATCTCCAATTGAGCCGTGTACATGGCTTCCTTGGCTTTACGAGTCCATGTTTTCTCATGAGATAGATATAGGTTGCGCGCCAGCTGTTGGGTCAATGTACTCGCGCCCTGAGACATCTGCATGTGCTCCAGGTTAACAAGTACAGCTCGTCCCATCCCTTGAACATCGAAACCGTAGTGATTATAGAATTTGCGGTCCTCTACAGCTAAAGTGGCGTTGACGAGATCCGGAGCGATATCCTCCAGTTGAACGGGAACAGAGTCTTTGCCACCTGCGGAGAAGGTAGCGATCACTTCACCTTGACTGTCCAGCAATCGGGAATTCCGATCAGAGTCTGCGAGGGGCAGGCTGGTTGCGTATAGGTACACCAATCCCGCGGCAGTAGCAAGCATAGCGAGCACGGCGAGCAGAGACAGGTTTTTAATGAATTTACGTACACGGAACCCGCGTTTGCGGGTCTTCTGATTTGGCTTGGTCATGGAACGGGCTCCTCTCTTTTCTTCCAGTATGGGACTTCATTGGCAGGGATATTCAATCGGGTGCGTAAGCAGACAAAATGTAGCGTTTTCGCCGCAAAAACCGTTTTGCAGTATAAACGTCAATCGCGTATAATGCAAAAGGGTAATGAAAAGGTAAGATTCGGTACAAGATACTAAAGCGCGTAAGGACGAACAGACGAGTGGTCATTGATTCATCGATTAGTCAGACGCTCTGCACGCACTGGTCAATTTAATCTATATAATGAAGTGAACCGCGGACATTTCCCGCAGGCCAGCAATCATAACGTGATATGGCACCGAACGCTGGACGTGCTTGAGCGAACCGATTATAGTGTACCGCACTTGGTCGGGTATGGCTGATCATTAACTTTACGGAAAGAAGGTAGAGATTATGGAATTGTGGTTTACGGAGAAACAGACCCCGGTATTCGGGATCACCGCGAAGATTAAGCAGACCTATGTTACAGAGAAAACCGATTTTCAAGATTTAGCCATGGTAGAAACCGAGGAATTCGGTAACATGCTGCTTCTTGATGGCATGGTGATGACTACCGTAAAAGACGAATTCGTATATCACGAAATGGCGGCACATCCTGCGCTGAACACTCACCCGAATCCGAAAAAAGTTCTGGTTGTCGGTGGCGGTGATGGTGGAGTCATTCGTGAAGTGATTAAGCATGCTGCTGTAGAAAAAGCAGTTCTCGTCGAGATCGACGGTAAAGTCATTGAATACTCCAAAAAATATTTGCCTGAAATCGCCGGCAAGTTGGACGAGCCTAATGTTGAAGTGCTTGTAAACGACGGCTATATGCATATTATTGAACATAAAAATGAATACGATGTGATCATCGTAGACTCTACAGAGCCTGTAGGTCCGGCTGCTCCATTGTTTGAGCGCGGGTTCTACCAAGGTATCTACGAAGCGTTAAAAGAAGACGGAATCTTTGTTGCTCAAACGGACAACCCGTGGTTTAAGGCGGATCTGATCCAGAAGGTGAACAAAGACGTCAAAGAAATCTTCCCGATCGTACATGTGTACGGCTGTAATATTCCAACATATCCAAGTGGTTTGTGGACATTCACTATGGGCAGCAAGAAACATGACCCGCTTGAAGTGGATGAGACTCAAATCCCGGAGATGGATACCAAGTATTACTCTCCGCGTCTGCATAAAGCAGCATTTGTACTTCCTAAATTCGTGGAAGATTTAACGAAATAAAGGGGAAATCATTAATGAAACTGGATCAAGCTTATTCAGGAAACGTATTTATTTGCAGCTCTGAGGATTATGAGAACTCGAAAGCGGTTATCTATGGTATGCCAATGGATTATACTGTCAGCTTCCGTCCGGGTTCCCGTTTTGGCCCATCTCATATCCGTCAAGCATCGGTTGGACTCGAAGAGTACAGCCCATATCTGGACAAAAGCATCGTAGACATGACGTACTTTGACGCTGGAGACTTGCTACTGCCTTTCGGTAACGCAGGTCGTAGCCTTGATGTAATTCATGAATACATCGGCAGTCTGCTCGCTGATGACAAGTTCCCAGTTGGTCTCGGTGGTGAGCATCTGGTTACTTGGCCAGTCATCCAACAAATGTACAAGAAATACCCGGATCTTATCCTGATTCATATTGATGCACACGCAGACCTTCGTGAAAACTATGAAGGCGAGCCATTGTCCCACTCCACGCCAGTACGTAAAGCAGCTGAGTTGATGGGTGGCCAAAACATCTATCAGTTCGGTATCCGTTCTGGTTCCCGTGAGGAGTTCCAGTATGGTCGCGAGAACATCAACTTCTACCCATTTGAAGTGTCAGCTCCGATGAAGGAAGCTCTACCGAAGATGGGCAACCGTCCGGTGTATGTGACCATCGACATCGATGTGCTTGATCCGTCAGCAGCTCCAGGAACAGGTACAGCAGAAGCGGGCGGCATTACGTCCAAAGAACTGCTGGAAGCCATCCATATGATCGCTGGATCTGATGTAAATGTAGTTGGTTGTGACTTGGTTGAAGTAGCACCAATCTATGATCCCACACAACAGACACAGATTGTAGCTGCGAAGCTGATCCGTGAAATGCTGCTAGGATTCGTGAAATAACATAGAATAATTGATAGAGATAACGCTCTCTGTCTGCGCCTTTTCAAATTAGCGCAGGCAGGGCGTTTTTTTGTTCACATTTATTTGCTATCCTCGAACGGACTGGGTGATAGATGTTGAACTATGCTGCCAAACAAAATAACGAAGTAAAATTAAGTTAGGTTAACTTAGCTTAATTTAACTTTTGTACAGAGCTGTGCTATACTGACTACATAAGTTTTCAGTAGTATATTAATTGATATATTACATTCGTGAAGTATATGGTGATCGGGTTCGGTCATATACTAAAAAGAGCCTTCACCGCTACCAACGGTAAAGACTCTTAGGACCCGAAAGGCTGTGGATTGCCACGGCGCGCATGAACTAAATACTGTTATTCAAGCGAAACCCACCGTCAGGCGTCCAAACCTTATGAGGTGGGTTTTCGCTTGCTACGAAACTTTTTGCGTAACCAACGGTAAAGCTTTCGTCCGCTCAGTACAATACTGAGGATCGCAGCAATCCATCGGATCACATCAAGCAACGCCACAAGTTTGACCATCGACGTCACCCCCTCTCGGGAAGCTGCGCCGTGATCTGGAAAACATCCACCGTTATTCAAGAGTCCATAAAATCAATTATAGCACGTATGTTCCTATGTCTCTACCATTTATTGCTTGTATCAGTATAGGCTCGCATATGCAGATATCTTGCCTTGGCATGACTCCATCTTAATATTTATGCCTTTTCTTAAGTATCAGTTTTGTTATCCTTGCTGTGGGGACGTATCCCATTTAACTTAGAGTACACAACGATTGTTGATGCACCACCCTTGCCTACATGATCCAATCATGGGTGAAGGTGGTTTTTTTCTTGCAAAATTGTCATAGGGGTTCATCCGATTGTTACGTTATAATCATCAAATTTGGGTAAAACCATAGAAGGAGGTGTTACGATGACAACCAAGAGTACAATGACATGGAAACGGATTGGTGCACTCGCATTATCGTTAACGCTGGCTTGGGGGATGGGGCCGGTACATATGCTTTCAGGCGCTAACGCTGCATCCTCGCAGGCGTGTGGAAAGGGAGATCACGGACTAGCTACTACACTGAAAAAAGGTAGTGGTGTGGAAGAGCAACACCTGCAATTTACAGACATTGATTTTCTTAATGATACGACTGGACGAGCTGGGGGTGAAGGCTTCCTGATCGGGACCTCAAATGCAGGATGTACGTGGCAGTCCATATATACCGGGCAGTGGCAATTCACACAGCTGGATTTTCCGAATAATGTGAATGGATATGCGTTGGCACAAGTGAGAAATTCACCTGCAACCTATCTGATCCGTACCCATGATGGGGGATCGCACTGGACGCGGCTCGATACTCCGGGCATTCAATTCAAGCGAATCGATTTTCGCAATAAAGATGTAGGTTATGGTTACACCTATAATGGTGCATATCAGACGAAGGATGGCGGGGTAACCTGGAGCAAAATGAATACACCTGCCAACACGCGTGCAGCTGCCTTTGCCACAGAAAAGCAAGGATATGCCGTGGTGGTTGTACCCGGATCGGGATATCATTTGAAGCAAACGAGTGATGGCGGCAAGAACTGGACAACCTCTCTTCGAGTTGTCTCAGACACATGGAGTGGAGCGGACCTCTATGCACATGGTCAGCAAGTGTGGGCCCTTCTGTATGGTGATGCAGGCATGTCCCAACAATCCTACTCCCTCTATGCGAGCGGCAATCAAGGTAAGAACTGGACCCAAGTATTTGCGCAATCCACAGCAGGAGGAGGTCTAGCGCCAGGTACAAACAGTACGGGCAAAGGAACGGGACCTGCCAACCCAGGTGGTCATCCCGGCAACATGGCTTTGATTGGTAATCAGACGGCTTATCTGTCTGCGGGTTCACCAGCAGCTGGCAAAGTGGGTATTGGACGTTCTTATGATACAGGTTCCACGTGGAAAAACGTTGACTTGAAAGATCCGGGGTACAGTTCCCGTATCTCTTTCCCATCGGCCAAGACGGGTTGGCTCGTCGTAACAAGTGATAACTCTCCTGCGATCTATCAGACTACAGATGGCGGAACGACGTGGACACAAAAAATGTTGTTGCCTTCAGAGCAGGATTAAGTAGCCTGTTATACTGAAATAATAACCGGGCAAATCCAAATTAGAAATGAATAAAAATCAATTTGGTAAGTCTCTGCATGGATATCTATAATGAACAAGCCCCTTCCTGGCTTATGATGTGGGAGGGGGCTTATTTGTGTAGAAATAAAAACGGTTGAAACCTGCTTTAAAACAAGTTATTGTAAGCGATAACAATACATTATATGGAGGTTGAAATCATGGTTGATGTTATTCTAAAGGTAGATTCAGACCAAGGATTAATAAATCGCAATATATATGGTCACTTTTCCGAACACTTGGGACGTTGTATTTATGAGGGGCTGTGGGTAGGAGAGGATTCACCTATTCCGAATACGGATGGGATTCGAAATGATGTATTGACGGCCTTGCAGAAGCTTAATATTCCAGTACTTCGCTGGCCGGGTGGCTGTTTTGCCGATGAATATCACTGGAAAGATGGTGTGGGTCCGAAGAGTGAGCGTGCTCGTATGATCAATACGCACTGGGGCGGTGTGGAAGAGAACAATCACTTTGGTACGCATGAATTCTTGAGATTATGTGAATTGCTCGGCACCGAGCCATATATCAGTGGCAACCTGGGTAGCGGTACAGTGCAGGAGATGCAGGAATGGGTGGAGTACATCACATTTGATGGCGAATCCCCGATGGCGAACTGGCGTAAGAGTAACGGTAGGGAAGAACCTTGGAAACTGAAGTATTTTGGCGTGGGAAATGAGAACTGGGGATGCGGCGGAAATATGCGTCCTGAATATTATGCGGATGAATATCGCCGCTATGCTACATATGTACGGAACTATTCCGGGAACGAGATTTATAAAATTGCATGTGGCCCGAACGACAGTAACTATGAGTGGATGGAAGTGTTGATGCGGGAAGCTGCCCGTTTCATGGATGGCATCAGTCTTCATTATTATACAATTCCGACAGGTGTGTGGGAAGACAAGGGGAACGCTACCGGTTTTGGAGAGGGTGAATGGTTTACCACGTTGAAGAAAACGCTGTTTATGGATGAATTGCTTGTGAAGCACTCCGAAATTATGGATAAATATGATCCAGATGGCCGGGTCGGTATCATTGTAGACGAGTGGGGAACGTGGTATAACGTTGAGCCGGGAACCAATCCCGGCTTCCTCTACCAACAAAATACGATGCGGGATGCAGTTCTTGCAGCGGTGAACCTTAACATTTTCAATCAGCATAATAAACGGGTACAGATGGCCAATTTGGCTCAGATCGTGAACGTGCTTCAATCGCTTGTGCTCACGGAAGGGGACAAAATGCTCCTGACACCTACGTATCATGTATTTGATATGTATCAGGTTCATATGGATGCGCAGCGACTGGATTTGAATTATGATAGCCCTGGGTATACCTTCGGAGAAGACACCATTCCTCAGCTCAGCTTATCAGCGTCCCGCAACAAAGATGGGGTCATTCATGTGACAGCTTGTAATCTGAGCCACATCGATGAGTTGGAAGTCGTGTGTCAGCTGGACGCAGCTCAAGCGGCTAAAGTATCCGGGCAGATTCTGCACCATACTGATTTTGGTGCATTCAATACCTTTGAACAACCGAATCATGTTCAGCCTGTGGCGTGGGAGGGACTCACACTGGAGAATAACACCTTGCGTTTTGTTCTTCCTCCAGCATCGGTTGGGGTTATCGCTGTAGAGGGTTAATGATGAAAAGGCAGGAACCTTGCAAGGGTTGCAATGATCAGTATGATGTGAAGATTAGCGATGCCAAAATGGCCAGACTTGTTGATATTGCTTCACGCTCGCGTCCCACGGTACAGGATGAGGAATATGAGCGGCGGCTATCCATCTGCTCTGCCTGTCCGGGATTGCAATATGGCACAACTTGTCGGCACTGTGGCTGTCTCGTACAGGTGCGAGCGAAGTTGAGCGAGTCGACATGTCCTTTTCCTTATGAATCACAATGGGCCTGATCGGATGAATGAATCTTATTATAATGAAGCAAAAGGGAGTTGCACTTTACAGGTGTGGCTCTTCTTTTTTGGCTTGATGAGGAAAAAACTCTGAATTTGGATTTGAATTGAGCGAGGGAACTGGATATAGTTATACAGTAGAGTGTAGGATAGCGAGCTATCCTGGAATATGAGCGCGTATAGCGACACAACAATACGGGAAGGGCTGTTCTCACCGGCCGTGCCTGATTTTGCGTCGCCTCGAATATAATGGAGGTTAACATTCATGTCGAACATGCGACCGGTACACATCCGGCTGCACAGCCGTTATGAAGGTGAAGATGTGCTGCAGGAAATGCAGGGTGAAGCCGTGTTAAAAGGGTCTGTTCTTTATGTTCGTTATGAAGAACCGCAGGTTGGACCCGAGGGAGGCACAACTCGTACCACATTGAAGCTGGGTGGACAATCCATCAAGATTATACGTCATGGTGAAGTGGAATCGGAGCAGACTTTTGAATTGAATCGGAAGCTTCCTGGTTTCTACCGATCACCATACATGTCGTTTGCCCTGTCCACGCATACACAGAAGCTGGAACTTTCCATTCAGGGATTGAGCGCACGCGCAGCGTGGAGCTACGACTTTTACCGCTTTGATGAAGAATCCGGACATTTCGCGATTAGTTTGCATATACAGGAGGAACCAATTTCATGACACGTAATCCACTAGATACGATTAACGAACGGGTAAGCACGGCCATCGGCAACGCCATTGTGGCGGCCGGAATTGTTACGCAGGACGAATTGCCAGCCATCACATTGGAAGTGCCGCGTGAGAAGACACACGGAGATCTGGCTACCAATGCTGCTATGCAGCTGACCAAGATTGCCAAGCGCAATCCACGTCAGATTGCTGAAGAGATTATTGCCAATCTGAATCTGGCTGAAGCAGGAATCGAGAAGGCTGAGATTGCGGGTCCAGGATTCATTAACTTCAAATTGGACAAGAGTTACCTTTACCCAGTACTTGCGCTTGTGCAGGAGCAGGGTGAAGATTACGGAAGAATTAAAATCGGAGAAGGCCGCAAAGTTGAGATGGAATTCGTCAGTGCCAACCCGACAGGCAGTTTGCATCTGGGTCATGCCCGTGGAGCAGCTGTAGGTGATGCTCTATGTAACATCCTTGACTACGCTGGATATGAAGTAACCCGTGAATACTACATCAATGATGCAGGTAATCAGGTGTTTAATTTGGCGCGTTCCATTGAAGCTCGTTATCTGCAAGAGCTGGGTCAGGATGCTGAGATGCCTGAGGACGGTTATCACGGTGAGGATATTAAAGGATTTGCCAAGCAGCTTGTTGCTGAAAAGGGTGATGAATTGCTGTCCATGCATCCGGGGGACCGTGCGGCTTATTTCCGTGACTTTGGCCTGGAGAAGGAACTGGACAAGATCAAACGTGACTTGAATCGCTTCCGTGTTAACTTTGACATCTGGTTCAGCGAAACTTCCCTGTATGACAACGGAGAGGTGCTGCGAGTGCTTGATGAATTGCGTGACCGCAATGAGATCTATGAGCAAGATGGGGCAACTTGGTTGAAAACGATGCAATATGGTGACGACAAAGAACGTGTGTTGATCAAGAACGATGGCACGTATACTTACCTGACGCCAGATATTGCTTATCACCGCGACAAATATGCGCGTGGATACGACACGATGATCAACATCTGGGGTGCAGATCATCACGGATATATTCCACGGATGAAAGCCGCAATGCAAGCACTGGGTAATGACCCTGAGAAACTGGTAGTCTTGATTGCACAGATGGTGAGCTTGTTCCAGAACGGTGAAAAAGTGAAGATGTCCAAACGTACAGGTAAAGCTGTAACGATGGAAGACCTGATGGATGAAGTCGGCATTGATGCCATTCGTTACTTCTTCACAATGCGCAGCATGGACTCCCATCTGGACTTTGACATGGACCTTGCTATTTCGACATCCAATGAGAATCCGGTATTCTACGTACAATACGCGCATGCACGTGTATGCAGTGTATACCGTCAGGCTGAAGAACAGGGTATTGAACTGCTGCCACTGGCACAGATCGACCTGTCCAAGCTGACTACAGAGCACGAGTATGACCTTCTTCGCAAAATGGGAGAACTGCCTGAAGAAATCTCGGCAGCGGCAACAGGATATGCGCCTCATCGTATCATCCGTTATGTTTACGAGCTGGCATCCCTGTTCCACAGCTATTACCGTGCAGAACGTGTTATTACGGAAGATGCGCAGCAAACTCAGGCACGTCTTGCACTGATCGGTGCTGTGCGCACAGTTATCGCAACGGCGCTTCGTCTGGTAGGCGTAACCGCACCAGATAAAATGTAACTTCCAGGCTCGCGGCCTGCTGGCCCTCTGCCTCAAGCAAAAAGTCTCCATGTCCACGTTGCGTCTTCAACGTGGTGCATGGAGACTTTTTTTGTTGTGTACCTGGAGTTGAAGAAAACGAATTGCCCTGTCTAAGGTACGCTAGCTTGCCCAGACATCACGGCGGGCGCCACCTGAGAGTTTTGCCGCTACGTCATATCCCTTCGCGCGTACCAGTCAGGGGCGGGTTAATGTGATTCGCCAAGCACCAAGCGAGTTCTGCTGACGGTGGCATAGCCGACTCACTCCCCGCCCTCCTGCATTAGCTTCAGGGCGTCAATTTCACCACCACGTATTTTGCTTTTCGCTGTGGTGGTCTTGCGGGCTCGCAGCGGGATCGTAGAACGTTTGACGAGGGTCTTGATTTCGCTGGGGGATAACCCTGGATGTTTTGCGAGCAGCAAAGCGATAGCACCGCTCACATGGGAGGTCGCCATGGAGGTGCCGCTCATCTCGTGATGCTTGCCTTGTACCCAAGAGGAGACAATCTTATCACCGGGTGCATAGACATCCACATATGCACCACGATTACTGAAGGACGCGATACGTCTGTTTTTGTCGGTTGCTCCGACGGATATGGTCTGCGGATAACGTGCTGGATAATCAATACTGCGGCGTTTGCCATCATTTCCTGACGAAGCAACAATGACGATTCCGGCATGGTACGCACGGTTGACAACGTCAAGAAGCGCCTTGCTGCGTGTTTTCATGCCAAAGCTCATATTGATGATATCGACCCTGTTACGCACACACCAATCGATGCCAAGCACAATGTCAGATACATAAGCTGATCCGTTGTGATCGAATGCCTTCACGGGATAGATCAGGGCGCGTGGAGCTACACCAATCATGCCTGCGGTGCTGTTGGCTGCGGCGATAGTTCCCGCAATGTGGGTACCGTGTCCGTTATCATCGTGTGGGAGCAGGCTGCGGTTTAACAGATTGATTCCGCGTGCCAGGGAATATCGAAGATCAGGATGGTGGTAATCAGCACCTGTATCAATTACACCGATTTTAATCCGGTGTCCGGTAGACACAGACCATACTTTGGGCGCCCGAATCTGCTTTACTCCCCAGGGTATGCCTTGGGCATTGCTCGGTTTGCTGTGGAGTGCGGTGGCATGAAGGGAGATAGGTGTGTCTTCTTCAATTGTAATCTCATCCCCATAGCGGGATAGGTCCTCCGGGCGTTGTACTGTAGCGATAAGGGAACGAGCTAGTCGCGAGGAGCGGACGGCCCCAAGGTCGGTAAATTCATTCCGCATTCGGGATAATTCCACGAGGCAGGCCTCGTACTGCTGCGGTTTGGCAAATCGGATCAAATATCGCCCTCCCTGTTCTGGTTCAGGGCGTCGCATTCCGTCAATCAATTGATGCAATAAACCAGTATAGTCCATAATGGGCAGCCCCCTTCGGGATGAACATGCTGAGGTATTCTATGAATGCGTTCATCCCGCCGCATGGGGAACTTGCCCTTTTTTTACAAAAACACATTCACTTCGTGTCAAAACGGGCGCAGGGACATATGATGGATGGAGAGCTATAGGGCTCTTGCGGGGAACCTGGTGAGGAGCAATCCTTCAAGGGTATACAGTCAAAAGGCGGAGGGGACTCCGTCTTTTTTATTTATTATGGAGTTGTCTCTTTTGCAATGAAGGATAGGTGTGAGTTTATTGTCGCATCGCGTTGAATATATTGGACGGATTGGAGCTGCTCTCCGCATTTGCGTCACATCCGTACATAAAAACTTGCTTTTTAACGCTAAATAGGTTTTACTTAGGTTTGTTAATGGATATGTTATACGTAACAGTCCAGTTCGTAGGGGTTAAAAAGTGAATTTTGTGTGAGAGGAAGTGTCTGCAGTGAGTACCTCGCTCAATTTGAAAATTGATAAAGAAAAGGTAAAAGAGATCCCTTTGGTGGACCTTGCCTTTATGGTGCTGAAAGCGGCTAATACGCCGTATTACTATCGTGACTTGATGAATGAGGTAGCGAAGCAGCGCGGAATGACTGATGAAGAAATCAACGAGTTTATCGCCCAGCTATATACCGAGATTAATATCGATGGCCGTTTTGCTTGCGTCGGTACAAGTCTGTGGGGCTTGAAGCGCTGGTATCCGGTAGCTGGAACAGAAGATTCCATGACGGGTGCGAAGCGTCCGCGTATCATCAACGATGAAGATGATGATCTGGAAGATGAAGACTTCGGTGAAGAAGAAGATAGCTATAACAGCGATGAAGACTTCGACAGCCCGGACAAAGACGAAGATGAAGACGAAGAAGATGAAGACGAAGACGACATCTTTGATGAAGAAGACAGCGAAGAAGAAGTGCTGGTTGAAGATGACGATCTGGAAGATGAAGACCTCGAAGAAGACGAAGAAGAGTCCGAAAACGAG
Organism: Paenibacillus sp. 1781tsa1; assembly: GCF_024159265.1. Taxonomy (NCBI): domain Bacteria; kingdom Bacillati; phylum Bacillota; class Bacilli; order Caryophanales; family Paenibacillaceae; genus Paenibacillus; species Paenibacillus sp. 1781tsa1. Next base: position 127,214 of record NZ_JAMYWY010000001.1, read on the forward strand.
GATGAATTTGACGACGATTCTGATAATCGGTAGTCATTTTTGACGTCTATAATTTACCCGTTTCCCCGGAATAGTCAGCCTTGACAGCAGACGGGGTAACGGGTAAACTATTGCATGGGCTTATGAATGAGCGACAATATATTTATGTTTTTTATAGAAGGTGCCCCGTCCTGCGGGAGTACTTTTTTTTGTATTTTTAGAGGCATAATTTTGCAAAATGATTTCTTTTCCGTATGCTCCCGGCCAACATTTCGTGGCCCGTTTTTGTATATCAAAAACACAAAATGAAATGGAGGCTACCGGAATATTTGCACCATTTTTTGCTGTAGAACAACGTGTATTTAAACCGTCTTCGCAGAAAGAGCAGTTCGCAGATGCAGGGAATTTCTGCCATTGCTCTTTTTAACGATGATTACCTGGGAAACAGGTTACGATAACACCATATATCGCCTGAATTTCTGTACTTATATTAGGAGGGTAATAACAGTGACAAAGTATATTTTCGTGACAGGCGGAGTTGTGTCCTCCCTGGGCAAAGGGATTACGGCTGCTTCGCTGGGCAGATTGCTGAAAAACAGAGGGCTTAAAGTAACGATCCAGAAATTTGATCCATATATCAACATCGACCCGGGGACAATGAGTCCTTATCAGCACGGCGAGGTTTTTGTAACGGATGATGGCGCGGAAACGGATCTGGATCTTGGCCACTATGAACGTTTTATTGATATCAATCTCTCCAAAAACAGCAACGTCACGACTGGTAAAGTATACTCTTCCGTCATCAGCAAAGAGCGACGCGGGGAATATCTGGGCGGAACGGTACAAGTTATTCCACACATTACGAACGAGATCAAAGAGCGTGTATTCCGCGCTGGACGTGAAGCAGGTTCGGATGTGGTTATTACGGAAATTGGTGGAACAGTGGGCGACATCGAGAGTTTGCCTTTCCTGGAAGCCATTCGTCAGATCAAGAGTGATGTAGGTCGCGACAATGTGATGTACATCCACGTAACACTTATTCCTTATATCAAAGCAGCGGGTGAAGTGAAAACAAAACCAACGCAGCATAGTGTTAAGGAATTGCGCAGCATCGGTATTCAGCCGAATGTGATTGTATGCCGTACGGAGTATGAATTGTCTGACGACATGAAAGCCAAGATTGCTCTCTTCTGCGACATTGATGAGAATGCCGTGGTTGAATGTCGCGATGCAGACACCTTGTATCAAGTACCTTTGAACCTGCGTGAAGAAGGCTTGGATGAGATCGTGGTAAATCACCTGAAACTGACTACTCCTGCACCGGATATGAGCGAGTGGGAAGGGCTGGTTGACCGGATTAACAAGTTGGAGCATACGGTTGAGATCGCTATTGTTGGTAAATATGTAGCGTTGCATGATGCATACCTGAGTGTTGTTGAGTCGTTGTCTCACGCAGGATTTGCATCAAATGCCGATGTCAAAATTCGCTGGGTTCCTTCTGAAGATATTACGGATGAGAATGTAGGCGATTTGTTACATGGTATTGGCGGTATCCTTGTTCCTGGCGGATTCGGAGATCGTGGTATTGAAGGTAAAGTATCGGCAATCCGTTATGCTCGTGAGAAACAAATTCCGTTCTTCGGTATTTGCCTGGGTATGCAGGTTTCCGTTATTGAATATGCACGTTCCATCGTTGGTTTGAATGGTGCGAACAGCTCCGAGATTAATCCGGCTACCGAATTCCCTGTGATTGATCTGTTGCCTGAGCAAAAAGATATCGAAAATCTGGGTGGTACGATGCGTCTGGGTCTGTATCCTTGTAAGCTTCAGGAAGGTTCTTTGGCGATGGCTTGTTATGATGACGAGCTGGTATATGAGAGACACCGTCACCGGTATGAGTTCAACAACGAATACCGTGAAGCAATCGAAAAAGCAGGACTGGTTATCTCGGGTACATCCCCGGATGGACGTCTGGTTGAGATCGTGGAACTTCCAGGACACCCATGGTTCCTGGCGGTACAATTCCATCCGGAATTCACTTCCCGTCCGAACCGTCCGCAACCATTGTTCCGTGAATTCGTGAAAGCTTCATTGGAGAATGTAAAGAAATAATAATGTTTTAGTGTTGACGTAATAGATATTGGGATGTTCAAGGCAACCGAAGCGGATGCCTTGAACATCCCTTTTTTTTGCGTAAAAAGCAGTCTGAATTGCTTTTTGTCATTTTGTGAAAGTAGCAGGATTTTAATGGAAGAGGTAGAATACTTATCATGACGACTATGGGATAGTTATCCAGATTCGAAGACGTATATGCTTTCCTAATTCTAGGGGGTTACAGAGTGGAAGATAAAAAAGTTTTGATTGTTGATGACCAGAATGGAATCCGAATCCTGTTAATGGAAGTGTTCAGCAGTGAAGGGTATAACACCTTTCAAGCACCCAACGGCAAGGTTGCTCTGGAGATTGTAAATAATGACAAGCCTGACCTGGTATTGCTCGATATGAAGATTCCTGGGATGGACGGTCTGGAAATCCTGAAGCATATTAAAGAAATTGATCCGGGTATCAAGGTGATTATGATGACCGCATATGGTGAACTGGACATGATTAAGGAAGCCACGGATCTCGGAGCGCTCATGCACTTTACGAAACCGTTTGATATCGACGAGATGCGAGTGGCTGTTAATATGCAACTGCGCAATGGTACTGCCAATAAATGCAGCTGAATCCTGTTGATACAGGATTTTTTTGCGTGTGGAGAACATAGATGGTACTTGGTGGGGAGAATGGGGTATTTCACCGCTTTATCCGGGGAATATTGGGAATGGGCAAGTTATAAAGCGGTGTCTATGAAAACTGTGCTGCAAAGCACAGCATTTTTGCAAATGCTTGTTTAGTATTTGACATGGGATGTGGTATAATAAGGCCGTATGTGATTTCGGCTAAAAACCATAGACACAACCCAAACCCCTAGGAGGATTGAAACCATGCCATTAGTATCTATGACAGACATGTTGAACAAAGCACTTGAAGGAAAATATGCAGTTGGTCAATACAACATCAATAACCTTGAGTGGACTCAAGCGATTCTTGGTGCAGCTGAAGAAGAAAAATCCCCAGTAATCCTGGGTGTATCCGAAGGCGCAGCACGTCACATGGGCGGCTTCTACACAGTAGTTAAAATGGTAGAAGGACTCATTCACGACATGAAAATCTCCGTACCAGTTGCGATCCACCTGGACCACGGTTCAAGCTTCGACAAGTGTAAAGAAGCGATCGATGCTGGATTTACATCCGTTATGATCGACGGTTCCCACCACTCTATCGATGAAAATATCGAAATGACTAAAAAAGTTGTTGAATATGCACACGCTAAAGGCGTTTCTGTAGAAGCTGAAGTAGGTACTGTAGGCGGACAAGAAGACGACGTTATCGGCGGAATCATGTACGCTGACCTGAACGAGTGTATCCGTATCGTTAAAGAAACAGGTATCGACACATTGGCACCGGCTCTTGGTTCCGTACACGGTCCTTACCATGGCGAGCCTAACCTGGGCTTCAAAGAGATGGAAGAAGTTCGTGACGCGGTACAAGTTCCACTCGTATTGCACGGTGGTACAGGTATTCCTAAACACGACATCGACAAAGCCATTTCCCTGGGTACTTCCAAAATTAACGTAAACACAGAGAACCAAATTGCTTTCTCAAAAGTGGTTCGTGAAGTGCTTGCAGCTAAACCAGATGCTTACGATCCACGTACATTCATCGTACCAGGCCGTGATGCAATCAAAGAAACCGTTAAAGGTAAAATCCGCGAGTTTGGTTCTAACAACAAAGCGTAAATTATCTTTGCCAGTTCCATACTGTGAAATGGAAGAACACCGCCTAGCCGGTGTCTTTCCATTTTCACACCTTATTTCTACATCGGAAGCCATCAGCACGTATTGCCGTTCATCGGCTGCAAAACACGTAGGGGGACATTAAGCTTTATGGAAAAATTGATGATTAGTGGCGGACGTCCGTTACAGGGAACTGTAACTATAAGCGGCGCCAAGAACAGCGCCATTGCGCTTATTCCTGCAGCATTGCTTGCCGAGTCAGAAGTCGTGTTGGACAACCTGCCGCTTTTGAGTGATGTGGCGGTTTATGCAGAAATTTTGGAGGAACTCGGAGCACATGTGACTTGGGAAGGCAGTCAGATGAAAATTGACCCTTCTGATATCAAATCGATTCCTATGCCGAATGGTCCCGTGAAGAAGCTTCGTGCTTCGTATTACATGATGGGTGCATTGCTAGGACGTTTCAAAGAAGCAACCATAGGTTTACCAGGGGGCTGTAATTTTGAGCCTCGTCCAATTGATCAACATATCAAAGGATTTGAAGCGCTTGGCGCAACCGTAACGAACGAACATGGCTCCATTCATTTGCATGCCAAAGAGCTGCGCGGAGCAAAAATTTATCTTGATGTAAGCAGTGTCGGCGCAACCATTAATATCATGCTGGCGGCTACTCGTGCCAAAGGCTCTACAATTATCGAAAACGCGGCTAAAGAGCCTGAGATTATAGATGTAGCAACACTTCTAAATTCCATGGGTGCCAGCATCAAGGGTGCTGGTACCGAAACGATCCGTATTGAAGGGGTCTCGGAGCTTAAAGGCTGCCGTCATTCCATCATTCCGGACCGTATACAAGCGGGAACGTATATGATCGCTGCAGCAGCGACGCGTGGAGATGTTCTGATTGACAATGTGATTCCCAAACATCTGGAAGCTTTAACGGCAAAGCTGTTGGAGATGGGTGTTGGCATTGAAGAATTGGATGAAAGTATACGTGTTATTGGCAAACCGAACTATAATCATGTCGACGTGAAGGCACTTGTGTATCCTGGTTTTCCGACGGATCTACAGTCACCAATGACCAGTGTTTTAACACAGGCAACCGGTGTAAGTGTCCTGAGCGACTTTGTATACAGCAATCGGTTTAAGCATGTGCCTGAATTGGTACGGATGGGCGCAAAGATTCGAGTAGAAGGACGGTCAGCGATTATTGAAGGCAGTGCATTAAACGCGGCCAAAGTAAAAGCATCCGATCTTCGCGCTGGAGCAGCGCTGGTGATTGCAGGTCTCACCGTCAGTGAGGGTGTGACTGAAGTAACTGGGGTCGAATATATCGACCGTGGTTATGATCATCTGGTGACTAACCTGCGCTTGCTCGGTGCAGATGTGTGGCGGGAAACGGATTAATGGTAAGCATTATGCGTGATTCAGTCATACACATGTTTATTTTAGCTGAACTGCATATCTTTTCGATGATTAGGTAAACCTGTTTTAATAGAGTTCTCAGTCTCTCCGGCATAAGACGAAATGTTACTGTTTCCTTTACCGGAGGGTCTTTTTTTGAATTAAACTTCATATGGCTGTAAGAACATCATTTTTCATCCCCAACCCCCGGTTTTGTTTGAACTGCGCTCCATAGCCGGTCTATCCGGATTGATCGCCTCAATGCATCGTTCACTCAATAGCGGATCATGCCGAATATTGGCCATCCCACCCGGAAACTTACACTCAAAGACAAGTATTTGCATTATAACGGTTACATTCCGTACAATGGACAGAAGAGATTGTGGCAGATGCTGCGCTCTATAGCCGGAACATCTAGCGAAACTATCCATTTCACACGGACTTATTAATTGAATAGGTGGTTATTATATGGATCTACAAATTTCCGATTTGGAAGAAATGAAACTAACGGACCTCTACAAACTGGCCAAAAAATATCAGATACCTTACTATGGTACGTTAAAAAAGAAAGAATTAATCTTTGCTATACTGCGCGCACAAGCCGAACAGAGCGGTCTGATGTTCATGCAAGGCGTACTAGAGATTTTACCTGAAGGTTACGGATTTCTTCGGCCGATTAACTACTTGCCAAGTACGGAAGACATCTACATCTCGGCTTCTCAGATTCGCAAGTTTGACCTAAGAACAGGCGACCTCGTATCAGGTAAATGTAGAACGCCTAAGGAAAACGAGAGATACTTCGGTTTGTTGCAAGTCAACGCTGTAAATGGTGAGAATCCATCGGCGGCTGCAGAGCGACTTCACTTCCCGGCACTAACCCCACTGTATCCGCAGAAAAAACTGGTTCTCGAAACATCCCCCAACCATTTGTCCACACGCATTATGGATGTGCTCGCCCCGGTAGGATTGGGACAGCGCGGATTGATCGTAGCACCTCCCAAAGCGGGTAAAACGCTTCTCCTCAAAGAAATTGCCAACAGCATCTCAACTAACAATCCTGAAATTGAACTGTTTGTCCTGTTGATTGATGAACGTCCAGAGGAAGTAACGGATATGTCGCGTTCGGTAAAAGGGGAAGTTGTGGCTTCGACATTTGATGAACTGCCTGAGAATCATATTAAAGTGGCGGAATTGGTACTTGAGCGTGCGCTTCGTCTCGTTGAGGCCAAAAAGGATGTTGTTATCCTGCTGGATAGCATTACGCGTCTTGCCCGTGCATATAACCTGGTTATTCCACCATCCGGTCGTACACTTAGTGGTGGTATTGATCCGGCTGCATTCCATCGTCCGAAACGTTTCTTCGGTTCTGCCCGGAATGTGGAAGAAGGCGGAAGCTTGACCATCCTGGCAACTGCATTGATTGATACCGGATCACGTATGGATGACGTCATTTATGAAGAATTTAAGGGTACGGGTAATATGGAACTTCATCTGGACCGTCGTCTGGCAGAGCGCCGCATATTCCCGGCAATCGACATTCGTCGTTCCGGCACACGCCGTGAAGAAGTGTTGCTCAGCAAGGAAGAGTTGGATACAATCTGGGCAATTCGTAAAAACATGAATGATTCCCATGACTTTGTCGAAGGATTCCTGAAGAAACTTCGTAACAGCAAGACAAATGCAGAGTTTTTGGCGGCATTTGATTCGGCTGGTAATAGCCCGACAAGCAATTCCGGGACAACAACCACCCGTCGCTCACCTAGACAGACAGCTACGTCAGGTACTTCGACGTAAGTGTCGTTCGACTAATCACTTTCTTTTTGCAGCACTGCTGTGAATGTTACAATACACTCGTCGTTAGGTTTAACCCATTAGATGTGAGGAGAACATCATGTATTTAGTATACGCAGATGAAAAAGGTAATGTATTTGATCATCCTTCCCTGTACGGGCTTGCCCGCAGTGGAGATATGATCGTGGAGATTATGGAAGACGAACTTATCCCTTTGCCAGAGGGCGCAACGTTGGTTGGACTCCCGAGCACCCGGCCCATTGGTATGGACCCGGACACCGGTGAGATGCTGCCAATGCCAACGGACACACAGGCTGTAGGTGCTTTGCTTCCGCAAGGATTTACTCGTTTGTGCCTCCCGGGATATGTGAAGACGGATAAGGAGTATAAGTTGCCGTTGTTCGGTTATTCCGCAGTAGTATGGAAAGATGGTGGTTTCTATGTCACCGCTTCGAAGTCGGATAGTCCTGACAAATGGAATCCGCTCAACTGTGACCGTGACGATGTGCGTTCCGGGGTTAAACGATTGACAGAGCAATACCCCGAGAACCGTCTCTACACCCATCTATCCAACTGTGCTCTTGGATATGAATGTTTAACTTCATCGAACACGTTCCTGAACCGTTGGGAAGGTGGAGTACCAGTATCCTATTCTTGCAATGCAGGTTGTTTCGGGTGTATCTCCGAGCAACCGGATGATAGCGGCTTTGTTTCCCCGCAGACACGTATGAACTTCCGACCACGTGTGGATGAGATTGTGGAGGTTATGCTGGAACACCTGAAGACGCCGGAGTCCATCATTAGCTTTGGACAAGGTTGTGAAGGGGAGCCTTCTACGCAGGCTAAGCTGATTATTGAAGCGATTCGCGAAGTACGTTCTGTAACGGACATGGGGTATATCAACATTAATACCAATGCCGGTCTGAACGATCATATTAGAGGTATTGTAGATGCTGGATTGGATCTGATGCGCGTAAGTACAATTAGCGCACGGGATGACCACTATAACGCCTACTATAAACCGCGTGGTTATACCTTAGCCAATGTTGAAAAGTCGATGAAATACGCGGCGCAGCAGGGTGTATACACCTCGATTAACTATTTGATCTTCCCGGGTGTAACGGATCGTGAAGAAGAGATTGAGGCGATGATTGAGTTTGCGAGAAGAACCGATCTACGCTTGATTCAGATGCGTAACCTCAATATTGATCCGGAGAGTTATCTGGAATTAATTCCTCCTGCTCAAGGCGATATCTTGGGCATGAAGCAGATGATTGAGATCTTTGAAGACGAGTTGCCTGATGTTGTGATCGGATCGTATACCCATGTTCCACCAGCTGGAATGGCACGTCCAAAACGGTTGATTACCTCTTAACAATAATGGATTGCAACAGGGCACAAGGCCGTGTTATAATCTCAGAGTTGTGCCATTTACTCTGGGTCCGCTTGAGGCTCAGGGCGGAAAGAGGTGAAAGGTAATGAAAGAAGCAATTCATCCTAATTACACGATTGGTCAAGTATCTTGCGCTTGCGGGAATACTTTTGAGACAGGTTCGGTTAAAGACGGACTTCGTGTAGAGATTTGCTCCGCGTGCCACCCGTTCTTCACAGGTAAACAGAAGTTTATCGATGCTGGCGGCCGTGTTGATCGTTTCAAGAAGAAATACGGAATCTAATAGGACAATTCTTGGAGTTGTCTGCTAATTGCATCCAACACACCCCTGCTGATCTGGCAGGGGTTTTTATATGTTATATGTAAGCATAGTTGCTTCCGCTTTCCTCTGGTTGCAATTTGGATGACCTTACGTTATACTATTTCTTACCGTGCTAGATGGGGAGGTAGCGGTGCCCTGTAACTCGCAATCCGCTATAGCGAGGTTGAATTCCTGCTAGAGGTTTTGTCGATGTGAGGTTTGGTCCCTGAACGTGGTGTTGACGGTTGGGTCCTCCGCAATGAGTACTCATGAACCTGGTCAGGTCCGGAAGGAAGCAGCCATAAGTGAGATCACTCTTGTGCCGGAGGGTTGCCTAGCCCGAGCTATTGTTCAGGGGTGCCACTTGGATCGCGAATATCGATAGCAGGTGCACGGCTTACCATTTAAATGTAGAGACCTTTGCAGTTGTATGTATGCAGAGGTCTTTTTGATATGTCTTAAAAAACCACGCATGAATGAGTCAGATAAAGTTTGGATTCACCCTGGAATATAGTATAATGGGGGAACGACAAAGGACTCGAATGCGAAGTGGAAGGAAGGTAACGCATCATGGAGCATATCGCGTTATACCGGGCTTGGCGTCCCCAGTCGTTTCAAGATATGGTGGGGCAACAGCATATTATTCAGACCTTGCAGAACGCGATTCGTGAACAGCGGACTTCCCATGCCTACTTATTTAGCGGGCCCAGAGGAACGGGGAAGACAAGTGCCGCCAAGATTTTGGCCAAAGCTGTGAACTGCGAACGTGGGCCTGCGCCTGAACCTTGTAACGAGTGTGAAGCTTGCCGCAGGATTACGACTGGCGCTGTGATGGATGTGCAGGAGATTGACGCTGCGTCCAATCGGGGCGTTGAAGAAATCCGTGATCTTCGGGAAAAGGTTAAATATGCGCCAACCGAAGTCCGGCAGAAAGTCTATATTATTGATGAAGTGCACATGCTGACGACGGAGGCATTCAATGCTTTGCTCAAAACATTGGAAGAGCCACCTCCACATGTGATGTTTATTTTGGCAACAACAGAACCGCACCGCCTCCCAGCTACCATTATATCGCGCTGTCAGCGATTTGATTTTCGCCGGGTTTCTCTGGAAGAGCAGACAGCAAGACTTACCCTGATCTGTGAACAGGAAGGCATGGAAGCGGACCAGGATGCGCTCCAATACATTGCCCGTTTATCAGACGGTGGAATGAGGGATGCACTTAGTGTGCTGGATCAGATCTCTTCATTTACGGATGGGCGAGTAACGTATCAGCAGGTCATGGACATGACGGGGGGAATTGCTTCAGAGCAATTTGCCAAACTGGCTGCTTCGTTGCTCAAGGGTGATGTTGGTCATATTCTGCAGATGATCGAAGGTTTCATGCATGAAGGAAAGAGTGCAGACAAGTGCATGGAGAATTTGCTGTATTATTTCCGTGATTTGCTTATGATTAAGATGGTACCTGATGCAGATAAACTGACGGACCGGGTACTTAATCCGGAATCTTTCCGTGATATGGCGGAGTCATTCACCAGGGAACAACTGTTCCACATGATTGATACCCTTAATCGGTACCAGAGCGAAATGAAGTATGCAGTACAGCCACAGACATTATTTGAAGTTGCATTGCTTAAACTGTGTAGTATTCCAGCTCAAGGCGAGGCTTCTGTTCAGGTGGGAACTTCAGCTCATGCAGCACCTGCTGATGGGGGAGAGATCAACCGCTTGAAGCAGCAACTTGCTGAGTTGGAGAAGAAGTTGGATCGTGCACTAAAGAGTGGGTTGTCTGGTGGAGAAGGTGCATCGAGCGCTCCATCGCGTCCGACAACACGAGCTCCTGTATCGAGAGGCAACTCGCCTGCGAAGCTTCCTGCACAGTTGGATCAGTATGTTGCGCGCAAGGGAGCCCCTGAGTTCGCAGAGATCAGCAAAAAATGGAGTCAGATCCTGCAAAGGGTGAAGGAAGAGAGGGTTACTGTTCACGCCTGGTTCGTGGATGGTGAGCCGGTATCATTGCTTGAAGACAATGTGTTGGTTGCTTTTAAAAACAACATTCACCGTGAAACAACGGAGAAACAGGCTAATCGTGAAGTTATTGAGAGGGTGTTGTCCGAACAGCTTGGGCGTCCTGCGCGATTGGTGACGATGATGCTCAAAGATTGGACCGGAGCAACGGAGGGAGCTTCTGAAACGCCAAAGGAGGACTTTAAGCTTGAACCTGAGCATGAAGACGGCGGTTCAAGCAACAAGCAGCCATGGATTGATGAAGCCATCCAGCTCTTTGGTGAGGACCTTGTAGTGATCAAAGAATAATGCGCATAGCGCGATAACCATAACGAAGGAGATGAACAATTATGAACAACATGAACCAAATGATGAAACAAGTGAAGAAAATGCAGGAGCAAATGCTGAAAGCACAAGAGGAATTGGCGGACAAAACAGTCCAAGGTACATCCGGTGGCGGTGTAGTGACGGCTGAAGTTAACGGACACAAGAAATTGCTTGCTATCACGATCAAACCTGAAGCGGTAGATCCGGAAGATGTTGAAATGTTGCAGGATCTCGTTATGACAGCTGTTAATGATGCGATGGCCAAAGCCGATGAGATTGCCAACAAGGATATGGGCAAGTTCACAGGCGGCATGAATATTCCGGGATTATTTTAATTAAAAATTGATCCTGTCAAAGGAGACACAATCGATTGTATTATCCCGAACCAATAGCCAAGCTGATTGATGCCTTCACCCGATTGCCGGGTGTGGGTCCCAAGACGGCAGCGCGTTTAGCTTTTCATGTGCTTAACATGAAGGAAGATGACGTTATTGATTTTGCCAAGGCACTTGTAAGTGTGAAGCGTAATCTTCATTACTGTTCTGTATGTTGTAATATTACCGATACGGACCCGTGTCGCATCTGTCAGGATAAGTCCAGGGATGTCTCTGTAATCTGTGTAGTTCAGGATTCGAAAGATCTGGTGGCCATGGAGCGCACCAAGGAATTCGACGGATACTATCATGTGTTACAAGGTGCGATTTCACCTATGGAGGGAATCGGACCAGACGATATTCGTTTGAAGGAACTCCTGATTCGATTAAGTGATGAACGTATTAAAGAGATCATCTTGGCGACAAACCCCAATATTGAGGGCGAGGCTACAGCGATGTACATCTCCCGCTTGGTACGTCCGTTTGAGATCAGTGTGACCCGGATTGCGCATGGATTGCCTGTAGGTGGCGATCTTGAGTATGCGGATGAAGTGACCCTTTCCAAAGCGTTAGAAGGGCGCAGGGAGATGCGTTAGTGTTTTCAATTTGTATTATGCAATGCACTTCCTTGGAAACTTCGAATGCTAAATAAGTTTCGATGTGCAAAGAGAGCCCTTGGGCTCTCTTTTTTTTGTGGAGAAAATGAATGCTCGAGTTCTAAGTTTGTCCTTTCCCTGATAAGTATGAGAATATGCTGTGCTGATCAGGAGGAGGAGAGATTATGTTTTTGTGGCGAAATACACGGAACTCAATAGAGAAACACAACAGAGTGTTGAAGGAGCTTGAGGAGGATCAGATCTATGCAGATATTCAGATGGCTAAGCAGGAATGGGAACGGGCTATGAGACAGTTTGAAGATGCACAGGGGCAGGATGAAATTGATTATGCCATTTATGTATTGGAGGCAGCTGAGCGGAAGTACCAGATTCATTTGAGGAGAGCAAAGCGAGCCAGAGCTAATGATGATGTTGCATCACAGCGAGGAATGAGTATGTAGAGTCGGGTTTACATTAAACATGGAGGTGTACCATATGAAGAGTATTATATTGGGGAGTGTATTGGTTGTATCGTTACTGGGACTTATCGTGGTTTTATTCAGAAAGCGGTTAGGGTTATCGGTTTTCACGTCATTCGGAATTCATCTGGTGCTTGCTGCAGTTGGGATATACATCGTGAATTATTCCGGCTGGATTATAGGAACCTACATCCCACTGAACCCTGCAACGATAGGGACTGTAGCTGTTTTGGGATTGCCAGGTGTGGGGCTATTATTGGGGTTGAAAATTTCTTTGTTTGGATAGTTGACTCACAGGATATTTATATGGTACATTATATCTCGTTGCTTTGCTTGCTTGGTTATATGCTTAGATGAAATGAAGAAGTTCATTACGAGCTTCGAAAAAGAATTTCAAAAAAACACTTGACCAAAACAAACGAAGTGTGGTATATTATAAAAGTCGCCGCTGAGAGAAAATGGTGACAAAAAACAAGTTTGATCTTTGAAAACTGAACAACGAGTGAGTAAATATTCTGCTTGCAGAATGAACGCAAAAGTTTGAAACAAGCCTTGGCTTGGATCGACTGGAGCACAATTGAGATTTTAATCTCGTCAGATTCAAAATGAGCTTATCGCTCTTTTCAATACTTTATTGGAGAGTTTGATCCTGGCTCAGGACGAACGCTGGCGGCATGCCTAATACATGCAAGTCGAGCGGACTTGATGAGAAGCTTGCTTCTCTGATGGTTAGCGGCGGACGGGTGAGTAACACGTAGGCAACCTGCCCTCAAGTTTGGGACAACTACCGGAAACGGTAGCTAATACCGAATAGTTGTTTTCTTCGCCTGAAGGAAACTGGAAAGACGGAGCAATCTGTCACTTGGGGATGGGCCTGCGGCGCATTAGCTAGTTGGTGGGGTAACGGCTCACCAAGGCGACGATGCGTAGCCGACCTGAGAGGGTGATCGGCCACACTGGGACTGAGACACGGCCCAGACTCCTACGGGAGGCAGCAGTAGGGAATCTTCCGCAATGGGCGAAAGCCTGACGGAGCAATGCCGCGTGAGTGATGAAGGTTTTCGGATCGTAAAGCTCTGTTGCCAGGGAAGAACGCTTGGGAGAGTAACTGCTCTCAAGGTGACGGTACCTGAGAAGAAAGCCCCGGCTAACTACGTGCCAGCAGCCGCGGTAATACGTAGGGGGCAAGCGTTGTCCGGAATTATTGGGCGTAAAGCGCGCGCAGGCGGTCATTTAAGTCTGGTGTTTAATCCCGGGGCTCAACCCCGGATCGCACTGGAAACTGGGTGACTTGAGTGCAGAAGAGGAGAGTGGAATTCCACGTGTAGCGGTGAAATGCGTAGATATGTGGAGGAACACCAGTGGCGAAGGCGACTCTCTGGGCTGTAACTGACGCTGAGGCGCGAAAGCGTGGGGAGCAAACAGGATTAGATACCCTGGTAGTCCACGCCGTAAACGATGAGTGCTAGGTGTTAGGGGTTTCGATACCCTTGGTGCCGAAGTTAACACATTAAGCACTCCGCCTGGGGAGTACGGTCGCAAGACTGAAACTCAAAGGAATTGACGGGGACCCGCACAAGCAGTGGAGTATGTGGTTTAATTCGAAGCAACGCGAAGAACCTTACCAGGTCTTGACATCCCTCTGACCGGTACAGAGATGTATCTTTCCTTCGGGACAGAGGAGACAGGTGGTGCATGGTTGTCGTCAGCTCGTGTCGTGAGATGTTGGGTTAAGTCCCGCAACGAGCGCAACCCTTGATCTTAGTTGCCAGCACTTCGGGTGGGCACTCTAAGGTGACTGCCGGTGACAAACCGGAGGAAGGTGGGGATGACGTCAAATCATCATGCCCCTTATGACCTGGGCTACACACGTACTACAATGGCCGGTACAACGGGCTGTGAAGCCGCGAGGTGGAACGAATCCTAAAAAGCCGGTCTCAGTTCGGATTGCAGGCTGCAACTCGCCTGCATGAAGTCGGAATTGCTAGTAATCGCGGATCAGCATGCCGCGGTGAATACGTTCCCGGGTCTTGTACACACCGCCCGTCACACCACGAGAGTTTATAACACCCGAAGTCGGTGGGGTAACCGCAAGGAGCCAGCCGCCGAAGGTGGGATAGATGATTGGGGTGAAGTCGTAACAAGGTAGCCGTATCGGAAGGTGCGGCTGGATCACCTCCTTTCTATGGAGAATCGTTTCCCGCGTGGAAACATTCAAATACAAAATCTAGCCAGGTCGGCTAGTTACTCACTCGTTGCTCAGTTTTGAGAGCTCAAACTCTCAAACGTTTGGTGGCGATAGCGAAGGGGTTCCACACGTTCCCATCCCGAACACGACCGTTAAGCCCTTCAGCGTCAATGGTACTTGGACCGCAGGGTCCTGGGAGAGTAGAACGCCGCCAAGCGTAACCCATTTTGGGTTCAAATAGTATATATAATGTGGGCCCTTAGCTCAGTTGGTTAGAGCGCACCTCTGATAAGGGTGAGGCCGGTGGTTCGAGTCCACCAGGGCCCACCATCTATACCTTTAAATTTCATATGGGGCCATAGCTCAGCTGGGAGAGCGCCTGCCTTGCAAGCAGGAGGTCAGCGGTTCGATCCCGCTTGGCTCCACCAAAAATGATTTACAAGTTTGTTCTTTGAAAACTAGATATCGAAACGAAAGTAAATGCGAATTAGAACATTCCTTTTTAGCTGAACTTGTGTTCAACAAGTTTAATAAATTGGTACTTAATTGCTTTTGCGATGGTATTGGGTGGGAGCGACTTTTGGCTTTGGACGTAGTCCAAAACAAGGGAAGCGAGCAGTCAAAACCGGAGCAATATGGTTAAGCTACTAAGAGCACACGGAGGATGCCTAGGCGCTAGGAGCCGATGAAGGACGTGGCGAACAACGAAACTGCCTCGGGGAGCTGTAAGCAAGCTTTGATCCGGGGGTGTCCGAATGGGGAAACCCAGCTGGGGTAATTTCCAGTTACACCTAACTGAATACATAGGTTAGTGTGAGGCATACCAGGGGAACTGAAACATCTAAGTACCCTGAGGAAGAGAAAACAATAGTGATTCCGTCAGTAGCGGCGAGCGAACGCGGAGAAGCCCAAACCAGAGAGCTTGCTCTTTGGGGTTGTGGGACGTCTCACATGGAGTTACAAAGGAGTCAGTTAAACGAAGAGGTCTGGAAAGGCCCGCCAAAGAAGGTAAAAGCCCTGTAATTGAAAGTTGATTCTCTCCGAGACGGATCCCGAGTAGTGCGGGGCACGTGAAACCCCGTATGAATCCGGCAGGACCATCTGCCAAGGCTAAATACTTCCTAGCGACCGATAGTGAAGCAGTACCGTGAGGGAAAGGTGAAAAGCACCCCGGAAGGGGAGTGAAATAGAACCTGAAACCGTGTGCTTACAAAAAGTCAGAGCCCGTTTTAGGGGTGATGGCGTGCCTTTTGTAGAATGAACCGGCGAGTTACGTTCCCGTGCAAGGTTAAGGTGAAGAGCCGGAGCCGCAGCGAAAGCGAGTCTGAATAGGGCGACATAGTACGTGGACGTAGACCCGAAACCGGGTGATCTACCCCTGTCCAGGGTGAAGGTGCGGTAACACGCACTGGAGGCCCGAACCCACGCACGTTGAAAAGTGCGGGGATGAGGTGGGGGTAGCGGAGAAATTCCAATCGAACTCGGAGATAGCTGGTTCTCCCCGAAATAGCTTTAGGGCTAGCCTCGGAAAACAGAGTCGTGGAGGTAGAGCACTGATTGGGTGCGGGGCCCGCAAGGGTTACCAAGCTCAGTCAAACTCCGAATGCCATAGACTTACTTCCGGGAGTCAGACAGTGAGTGCTAAGATCCATTGTCAAAAGGGAAACAGCCCAGACCATCAGCTAAGGTCCCCAAGTGTGTGTTAAGTGGGAAAGGATGTGGAGTTGCACAGACAACCAGGATGTTGGCTTAGAAGCAGCCACCATTGAAAGAGTGCGTAATAGCTCACTGGTCGAGTGACTCTGCGCCGAAAATGTAACGGGGCTAAACACACCACCGAAGCTATGGCTTGATGCTTGCATCAGGGGTAGGGGAGCGTTGTATAAGGGTTGAAGGTGTACCGTAAGGAGCGCTGGACATTATACAAGTGAGAATGCCGGTATGAGTAACGAAAAGATCAGTGAGAATCTGATCCGCCGAAAGCCTAAGGGTTCCTGAGGAAGGCTCGTCCGCTCAGGGTAAGTCGGGACCTAAGGCGAGGCCGAAAGGCGTAGTCGAAGGACAACAGGTCGAAATTCCTGTACCACCGTAAGCCGTTATGAGCAATGGGGGGACGCAGTAGGGTAGTGACGCGGACTGATGGATGTCCGTCTAAGCAGTGAGGCTGATGTGTAGGCAAATCCGCACATCAATAAGGCTGAGCTGTGATGGGGAGCGAAAATTGTAGTAGCGAAGGTCATGATCTCACACTGCCAAGAAAAGCCTCTAGCCAGGTGAAGGTGCCCGTACCGCAAACCGACACAGGTAGGCGAGAAGAGTATTCTAAGGCGCGCGGAAGAACTCTCGTTAAGGAACTCGGCAAAATGACCCCGTAACTTCGGGAGAAGGGGTGCCCCGGTAGTGTGAATAGCACGAGGGGGCCGCAGTGAAAAGGCCCAAGCGACTGTTTAGCAAAAACACAGGTCTGTGCGAAGCCGTAAGGCGAAGTATACGGGCTGACGCCTGCCCGGTGCTGGAAGGTTAAGGGGAGTGGTTAGGAGCAATCCGAAGCTGTGAACCGAAGCCCCAGTAAACGGCGGCCGTAACTATAACGGTCCTAAGGTAGCGAAATTCCTTGTCAGGTAAATTCTGACCCGCACGAATGGCGTAACGACTTGGGCGCTGTCTCAACGAGAGATCCGGTGAAATTTTAATACCTGTGAAGATGCAGGTTACCCGCGACAAGACGGAAAGACCCCATGGAGCTTTACTGCAGCTTGATATTGAATTTGGGTACGATCTGTACAGGATAGGTGGGAGCCTTTGAAGCAGGAGCGCAAGCTTCTGTGGAGGCAACGTTGGGATACCACCCTGATCGTATCTAGGTTCTAACCTGGTACCGTAATCCGGTGCGGGGACAGTGTCAGGTGGGCAGTTTGACTGGGGCGGTCGCCTCCTAAAGAGTAACGGAGGCGCCCAAAGGTTCCCTCAGAATGGTTGGAAATCATTCGAAGAGTGCAAAGGCATAAGGGAGCTTGACTGCGAGACCTACAAGTCGAGCAGGGACGAAAGTCGGGCTTAGTGATCCGGTGGTACCGCATGGAAGGGCCATCGCTCAACGGATAAAAGCTACCCTGGGGATAACAGGCTTATCTCCCCCAAGAGTCCACATCGACGGGGAGGTTTGGCACCTCGATGTCGGCTCATCGCATCCTGGGGCTGAAGTAGGTCCCAAGGGTTGGGCTGTTCGCCCATTAAAGCGGTACGCGAGCTGGGTTCAGAACGTCGTGAGACAGTTCGGTCCCTATCTGTCGTGGGCGTAGGAAATTTGAGAGGAGCTGTCCTTAGTACGAGAGGACCGGGATGGACGTACCGCTGGTGTACCAGTTGTTCCGCCAGGAGCACCGCTGGGTAGCTATGTACGGACGGGATAAACGCTGAAAGCATCTAAGCGTGAAGCCCCCCTCAAGATGAGATTTCCCAGTATGTAAGACCCCTTGAAGACGACGAGGTAGATAGGCTGGGGGTGGAAGTGCAGCAATGCATGGAGCTGACCAGTACTAATCGGTCGAGGGCTTATCCAATTGCAAGTGATAATTCGCATCTTTCGTTTCGAATCTAGTTTTCAGGGAGCAATCCTTGAATGAAGTTGAAGATTGTTATTTGGAGAGATACCCAAGTGGCTATAAGGGGACCCTCTGCTAAGGGGTTAGACTGCGTAAGCGGTGCGAGGGTTCGAATCCCTCTCTCTCCGCCATCTTTACCTTAAGATGGACAAGCAATCGAGACACAATTAATATGGCGGTGTAGCTCAGCTGGCTAGAGCGTACGGTTCATACCCGTAAGGTCGGGGGTTCGATCCCCTCCGCCGCTACCATATTACCCAGGAGGCTTAGCTCAGCTGGGAGAGCATCTGCCTTACAAGCAGAGGGTCGGGGGTTCGATCCCCTCAGCCTCCACCATATACGCCGGTGTAGCTCAACTGGTAGAGCAACTGACTTGTAATCAGTAGGTTGGGGGTTCAAGTCCTCTCGCCGGCACCATTAATGCCTGGAACCGTGGTGTAGTTGGCCTAACATGCCTGCCTGTCACGCAGGAGATCGCGGGTTCGAATCCCGTCGGTTCCGCCATTAATCCTAAAAATTAAATATGGCTCGGTAGCTCAGTCGGTAGAGCAGAGGACTGAAAATCCTCGTGTCGGCGGTTCGATTCCGTCCCGAGCCACCTTTAATCCCTGGAGGATTAGCGAAGTGGCCAAACGCATCAGACTGTAAATCTGCTCCCGTACGGGTTCGGTGGTTCGAATCCATCATCCTCCACCAGTTTTATGAGTCATTAGCTCAGTTGGTAGAGCACCTGACTTTTAATCAGGGTGTCGAAGGTTCGAGCCCTTCATGACTCATCTTTAAAAAAAGAGTGATTAATCATTAATTTGATTAGTCGCTCTTTTTTGTTATGTAATTATAACGGAATATGGATATTTATTAATGCTGCGCAAGATATGATAAACTAATAGAAAACATGCAGAGTGGTGACGTTCATTATATGAAGTTCATACCTGATCTAAAACAGCAAATTGAAGTCATTATAGGCACAACTTTGGACGAATATGAAATTACAATAGAAGAATGGACGCAATCCGTTGCGAATCTGGTGGGTCTTCATGAAAATTCAGAGATCTTTGGTGATGAAGGTGAGAGTCTGGAGCTATCTGAACAATCTACATCTCCAAACTCATCCAGTGTGATCAGTTTGAATACGGGAGAGCGTATATTTTTTAAGGTTCGGATGAATGAGATAGATGAGACCGTTGTATGTTGGGGATGCGCTGCAAGATCTATCACTGTGGAGAGACGGAGATTTATTGAGCTTTTGATCCGTTCCAACACAGGATTACCCAATGAGACACAGCCTGTTGTATATGAGAATGATAGGGAGCAGTATTTGACTGAATTGGGTCTCTGGCTTAGAGAGCAGATCGAAGAACCAGCCAAGCAGGAATCTGAAGCGGTTCCTGATCGCTTTGTGGTACCTGCAGATTTGAATACTGAGAAAATTCTGTTCTTGCTGCAAGGAGATACGCCGGATGCACATCGTTTACGATCCAAGGAACTCAACAAGCTGCTTGAGAGTTATTTTGGCGAGGAGATTGTATTGATTCCCTTAAGGGAGCAAGAGTGGGTTTTCATGGGTGATAAAGAAATTGTTACAGAAGAAGCTGAAGAAGATACAACGGAAGCCAAAAAGGATTCACTGAACGCTTTTTGTCTTGGGTTACATGAACTGGTTGCCAGTGAGTGGGCTGGGGTGTTCCATCTGTCTGCATCCCTGCCATGCATACCCGCACAACAACTAGTAGCAGTCACGGCTCTTCTTAAAGAAAGTGTTCACTTGGGGAGAGCATTCCATGTTACGCAGCATATTCATCTCCCATGGGATCTGCATCTGGAACGATTGGTAGCGAGTATTCCAGATGCACAACGGATACGGTTTATACAGGAAACAGGCAAAGACACGTTAATCTTCAATGACAGTGAGACTCTTGCTACGCTGGAGACCTTTTTTAGCCTGGACTGTAATGTGAGCGAGACAGCCAAACGGCTTTTCATTCATCGTAATACGTTGGTTTATCGTCTGGACAAGATCAAACAAGAGATTGGTTACGATGTAAGGCACTTCGAAAGTGCTGTTCTAGTGCAGTTTTTGCTGCTTATGTACAAAGTGACGAAAAAGCATTGATATTTTTGTGCAGTTTGCGAATAGTCAAACCTCACGGTGATAGGGTATTATAAAAATACAAATTGTATTCGATTACAAAATGATCTCTGAGGAGGCAACAATCATGGCTGGAGTACGTTTAGAGCATATTTTCAAAAAATACCCGGGTTCTGATAAAGCAACTGTAGTTGACATTAACCTGGACATTAAAGATAAAGAATTTCTCGTATTGGTAGGCCCGTCCGGTTGTGGTAAATCAACAACACTGCGTATGATCGCAGGCCTTGAGGAAATTTCTGAAGGTAAACTCTATATCGGTGACCGTGTCGTTAATGATGTTGCACCTAAAGACCGCGATATCGCGATGGTATTCCAATCCTATGCCTTGTATCCGCATATGAGCGTATATCAAAACATGGCGTTTGGTTTGAAATTGCGTAAGGTTAAAAAAGACGAGATCGACAAACGTGTACGTGAAGCAGCTAAAATCCTGGATATCGAACATTTGCTTGAGCGTAAACCTAAGGCATTGTCCGGTGGTCAACGTCAGCGTGTCGCTCTAGGACGTGCGATTGTCCGTGATCCACAAGTCTTCTTGATGGATGAGCCTCTCTCCAACTTGGATGCTAAACTTCGTGGTCAGATGCGTGCGGAAATCACTAAACTGGCTAAACGTTTGGAAACAACAGTTATCTACGTAACGCATGACCAGATCGAAGCAATGACGATGGGTGACCGGATCGTAGTTATGAAGGATGGTATCATCCAACAAGCAGCTTCTCCGGAAGAGTTGTATAACCTGCCGGCTAACCTGTTCGTGGCTGGTTTCATCGGTTCCCCGACAATGAACTTTATCTCGGGTAAATTGGCTGAGCAAGGTGCTAACCTGCACTTCGTAGCTCCAGGCGTGGACGTTGAAATCCCGCAAGGTAAAGCACAAGTGTTGAAATCTAGAGGATACATTGGCAAAGAAGTCATTCTGGGTGTTCGTCCAGAAGACATTCACGAAGAGCCAGTATTCCTGGAAGCATCCCCGAACTCTGTATTCTCTACTCACGTAGATGTAACAGAGAACCTCGGTCACGAAATGCTCCTCTACTTGAGTGGTGTAGGTAACGATACAACAATCGCACGTGTAGATGGACGTTCTAACACTCGTGATGGTTCCACAGTTAAAATGGCCATCGACATGAACAAAGTTCATATCTTTGACAAAGAGACTGAAGTGAACGTACTTCTTCAAGACTAATATTACTGGGATTCCTCGGTGACGATGGAATCTGACAGTTAACGCAATTATACATTGTAATGAGAGCCCCTTCCGTTATTGCTGGAAGGGGCTTTTTTTAAAATTAATGAATTCTATAATATTCAGCGTGGCTAGGATTCATAATTACCAGATAGACAACCGCTAAACCATCCATGTAGTATTCCCGATGGGTGCTCGATCAGAAGGTTTTTCTTACTAATAGTTGTCGGAGGCTACGATTGCATTCATCCCGGAATTCATTTAAGATTATTTGAAGGTCTGTCTTCATATATTTGAGAGAACCGACTGTTGGAAGGGTATGCATTCTGTACCCCATGTTGTGAATGCGCTAATAATGGAAAGAACTGATACACGATCTGAATTACATAGAGGTACAGCGAATGCTGAAAGGAAGAGACAAATGGCGAAAAAAGTGAAAGTATCCGAATTGGTACAGCAGTTTCAGTTGGAGGTTGTTTCTGGATCTCACGGATTGAAAAGAGTCATTACGGTAGATGATCTGAACCGTCCTGGTCTGGAAATGGCCGGTTATTTTGAATACCATCCTCAAGAACGCGTTCAGTTGCTTGGAAGAACGGAACTTGCCTTTTTTGCAATGTTACCCGAGCAAGAGCGACGTGATCGCATGCAACGTCTTTGTACGGAAGAGACCCCGTGTATCGTTGTAACGCGCGGACTTGAAGTCCCGCAAGAGCTGATTGATATCAGTGAAGAACGGGATCTGGCTGTACTGCGCAGTAATATGGCAACAACGATTCTGTCCAGCCGGATCACCGGATTTTTGGAGGGCAAATTAGCACCAACAGCAACCATTCACGGTGTACTTTGTGATGTCTATGGCGTAGGTATGCTGATCACAGGTAGTAGCGGTATTGGTAAGAGTGAAACAGCACTTGAACTGGTTAAACGTGGACACCGACTGATTGCCGATGATGCGGTAGAGATCCGCCAAACGTCAGATTTTCAGCTCCACGGTACTGCACCTGAATTGATCCGCCACTTGCTCGAAATTCGAGGTGTCGGTATTATCAACGTCATGACATTGTTCGGAGCCGGTGCCGTTAGGAATAACAAACGGATTACCCTGGTTGTACGTCTGGAAGCATGGCAGCAGGATAAACAATACGATCGTCTGGGTCTGGATGAAGAGACTACACGTATCATTGATACAGATGTGCCTCTCGTTACGATTCCTGTTCGTCCGGGACGGAACTTGGCGGTTATTATTGAAGTAGCCGGTATGAACTATCGTCTGAAACAGATGGGTCTTAATGCTGCACTGCAATTTACGAACAAGCTGACAGCAACCATCTCGGAAGATATGGAAGACATGGATTAAGAAATATTTGATATAAGGAAATGAAGATAAATGGTTGACATGTTCTGCTTCTCTGAAGGCGCAGGGCATGCCAACCATTCGTCATGCGTGCGATTGATCGAATAAATAGGAGTGTGAATGAATGGATACATTATTACTGTTGAACCCGATTGCGTTCTCTATTGGAGCGTTAAAGGTTCACTGGTACGGGCTTATTCTTGGTGCCGCGGCACTTATAGGACTTCTGCTCGTGATCCGGGAGGGCAAACGCTACAGCATTCCCCAGGAAGTGTTCATGGACATGGTCCTGCTGGGCGTGCCTTCTGCCATCATTGGTGCCCGCATCTACTATGTTGCATTTAAGTGGGAAGATTATAAGGATAATTTCTGGGATGTCTTTAAAATATGGAATGGTGGTATTGCCATCTATGGTGCCCTTATTGGTGCAATCATCTGTGCAGTTATTTTCTTCCGTCGTAAAGGGTATAACTTCTGGCGTATGGCCGATATCTGTGCGCCTGGGCTAATTGTTGGACAGATGATCGGACGTTGGGGGAACTTTGTGAATCAGGAAGCCTACGGCGGTCCTGTGGAAGAATCATTTTTGAGAGACAAGCTTCATCTGCCGGACTTTATTGTGAATCAAATGAACGTAGATGGCGTATTCCATCATCCTGCGTTTTTGTATGAATCGATGTGGAGCCTCGTTGGCCTGATCTTGCTGCTGGTTCTGCGTCGTCAGAAGTTCCTGCGTTCAGGTGAACTGTTTATGTCTTATTTCATCTGGTATTCTATCGGTCGTTTCTTCATTGAAGCTTTGCGTACGGACAGTCTTGGCTTCCAGGCTCCGCAATGGGTTGCTTCATTAGTGAACGGGCTGTGGTCTCCAATGACTGCAATGGGCTTTGAACAAGGCTATCTTGATCCTGCCTATGGTAACGTAAGAATCTCGCAACTGCTCGCTATTGGCATCATTATTGTTGCTGTTGTATTCATTGTGGTGAGAAGAGTGACAGGTACAGCAGATGTTCGTTATAGTGATCCGATTGTATCGTCCAAAGTTACCTCAGATGATATGGAACATACGGGAACAGTTGTTGGCAAAGAGAGCAAGGTAACACCTCCAGCCAAAGATGATCCGAAGCAAGTTGATGATAAAAAGGAGTAATGCAACATGATTGACACGGTATTGTTTGATCTGGACGGAACGATTATTGATACCAATGAGCTGATTATCAGCTCATTCCAGCATGTCATGGGGGGATGGGAACATTCAGCTCCATGGACACGGGAACAGATCATTCCGCATATGGGTGGCACACTGGAGCAGCAAATGCGTACCTTCTCTGGCCAGGAGGAAGTCTCCGAGTACGTGAAAGGTTACCGTGCTTATAATGATATCCATCATGAAGCGATGGTTAGACCTTTTCCACATGTCATTGAGGTAGTAGAGGCGCTTCATCAGGCTGGCATTGTGATGGGTGTAGTCACAACCAAAATTCGTCCATCTACATTAAAGGTGCTAGAACGTTTTGACCTACTGAAATATATGAAGACGATTGTAACCGTGACCGATGTGACGAATCCGAAGCCACATGCTGAACCGGTACTGAAAGCCATGACGGAACTGGGTGCAGATCCTGCTAAAACGTTAATGGTAGGTGACAGTCCGGTGGATATCCAATCGGCACAAAATGCGGGCGCACTCTCGGCGGGGGTTGCATGGTCTCTTAAAGGGGAAACAATCCTGAATGGATATGGACCCGATCATATGCTGCATGATATGAGAGACTTGTTGAAACTCATCCGTGTTGAAACGGGACGTTCATGAGAAAAGTAACCCGCTATCCGGTAGAGGACCAGAATGCACTTTGGCATATCTACAAGACAGTGAGTCCGTGGAAGGGCGTTCGTAATTTTATCTGGATCCAGTTGTCACGCTACTGTCCAATCCTATCGGTGAAGAACTGGATTTATCGCCGAATGCTGGGCATGAAGGTGGGAAAACACACAGCCTTTGGCCTGATGGTGATGGTGGATGTGTTTTTTCCGGAGAAAATAACGGTCGGCGAAAACTCGGTCATCGGTTACAACACAACAATTCTCGCTCATGAGTATCTCATTAAGGAGTACAGGCTCGGCGAGGTCATTATCGGGGAAAATGTACTGATTGGTGCCAATACAACGATTCTGCCTGGGGTAACCATAGGAGATGGAGCGGTTGTAGCTGCTGGAGCAGTCGTACATAAGGATGTTGCACCAGGAGCTTTTGTTGGAGGTAATCCACTGCGTGATTTATCCCGTGCGGCAGCTTCTACGGAAGAGACTGTGTTTAACACGGATGATTCCTCTCAGGGTAGTGTGCATTAAGTCCATAACGTAATGAAAGAAGATGGGTTGAAGTAAAAAGCTGCTTATGGCAGCTTTTTTCGTATATAAATACCGATTGGCGAGGGTAACGGTGTGTATATAAAACGATATGCCTATCCAAGGGCAATCAAGCTTCGGTATTGTTGACGGTAGTGCGGATTTCATGTTATCATATCCCATATCCTTTAGTTTGTTAGCACTTTACCATGTGAAAGTATTGTTGGAGAAATTAAACGTGATAAAGGTTGAACTAAACCAATAGTTAAAAGCTTGTGCAGCAATACGTTGATTCAGGGTTACAAGATAGAATGGGGATTTACACTACATAAATCCTGTTGAAATAGAATGAGCACCACTCTTAAATTACTGACTCGGGGTGAATAATACCAATGTCCAAACCAAAAGGATTTGAAAAACCGACCGGATTTCGCGACTATACACCACATGTTGTATCCAAGCTGCGTACGATTGAGCGGAATGTACTAGAATGTATGGAACGTTGGGGTTACCGTCAGATCATCACACCAACGATTGAATATTACGACACGGTAGGTGTAGCCAGCTCTACATCGGATCGCAAATTGTTTAAATTATTGAACAGCCGGGGAACCACCCTGGTGCTCCGATCGGATCTAACGGCTCCGATTGCACGTGTCGTTTCGTCCATGCTCAAAGATGAGCAATTGCCACTGCGTCTGTCCTATCATGCGAACGTATTTCGTTCGATTGAAGAGGAAGCTGGACGCGAGGCGGAGTTCTTCCAGACAGGGGTGGAGCTGGTTGGAGATGACTCACCTGAGGCGGATGCAGAAGTTGTTGCGCTTGCGATTGCCTCTTTGCAGGCAGCGGGCGTGTCTTCTTTTAAAATAGCGATGGGTCATATGGGATTCCTGAACGGATTACTGGAGGAAGTGATTCCAGGCCAGACAACGGAACAGGAGCAATTAAAGGAAGGGCTGCTCGGACGTGATTATGTCGGCTATCGCCAGTCCATCGAAGCATTGAACCTGGAACCCAAGTTGAAAGAACAGCTCGAAGCGATCCTGCGTCTGCGCGGTGGCAAGGAAGTATGCACACATGCGGTAGAGCTAAGTTCAAGCGCTGAAGCAGCAAAGTCGATTGCACATCTGTGTGCGGTATTCGAAGTGTTGGAAGCGTACGGTGTATCCGAACATGTGCTGATTGATCTGACGATGATCGGTGATTTCTCCTATTATACGGGCATGACCTTTGAAGGGTATGCAGCCGAACTAGGATCTCCGGTATGTAGCGGTGGACGGTATGATAATCTGTTACAACAGTTTGGTCGTTCATTGCCAGCTACAGGATTTGCACTGAAAACGAACCGTATTATTGATGGTGTTCATGGCATTACCATTGAAGAGAAAAAACCGGTACTTATCCAATATACCCCGAAACGTCGGGCTGAGGCATTAACAGAAGCGGCAAGATTACGCAGTATGGGACAAAATGTAGTGACACTCCTTCTTCCTGAAGACGGGGCTGGGGCAAGTGCCGTGTCGGTTGAAGCAAGAACCGCTCAGGCTGAGCAGGTTATTACTTACGGATCTGAAGAAGGAGGACGCTGAGATGTCGGATATTCTGAAGGTGGCCATGCCGAAGGGCCGAATCTATAAAAAAGCCTCCAAATTGTTTCGTGAAGCGGGGCTGGATATTCCAGAAGACGTAGACGATACACGCAGATTGGTCATTGAAGTGCCGGAAGCTGGAATGGAATTCATCATGGCTAAGCCAGTAGATGTTCCAACGTATGTGGAGTACGGTGTTGCTGATATCGGAATTGTTGGAAAAGACGTGCTGCTGGAGGAAGATCGGGACGTGTACGAACTGTTGAATCTGGGAATCGCCCAGTGCCGTATGTCTGTGATTGGACTTCCCGACTGGAAGCCAGGCATTCAGCAACGTGTTGCAACGAAGTACCCGAGGATTGCTTCGCAGTACTTCCGGGAGCAGGGGCAGCAGGTCGAGGTGATCAAGTTGAATGGTTCCATTGAGCTTGCACCCCTGATTGGCCTGGCAGACCGGATCGTCGACCTGGTGGAGACTGGTCAGACGCTGCGCGAGAACGGATTGGTGGAGATGACAGGCATTCTGGACATCACCAGCCGTCTTATCGCCAATCGGGTAAGTTATCGGATGAAAAATGCACGAATCCAGGCTTTGTGTGATGCACTTCAGCAGGTTATTCCGGCATCGAATGAGATATCGGCGGGAAGCCTTCGGGGATAAATTACTGATATGCAGGGACTGCAAGGTAGCAAGAACGAGAAATAAAGTAACGGAAATAACAAAAGAATGAAACGATAGAAGCAAGAAACGTGAAAAATCAGAATCGAATTGGCCATATAAAGGCAGGCATTACAGAGGATGAGGAGGTTGTACGTATGAAAATTGTACCTGCACGTGAATTTGATCTGAAGCGGGAAGTGGAGTATGGCACGCCAGAGCAAAATGAAACGGTACGGCGTATTGTCAGCGACATTCGCCGTGAGGGTGATGCGGCACTGCTGCGTTACACGGAGCAGCTGGACCGCACAAAGCTGACGGCCGCGGAATTGCGCGTGCCGCAGGAAGAGCTGCAGGCGGCTTATGCAGCCGTGGAGCCATCCTTTGTGACGGCGATTCGCCAAGCCGCCGCCAACATTCGTGCGTTTCATGAGAAACAGAAACGCAACTCGTGGATGGATTGGCAGCCGGACGGCAGCCTGCTGGGCCAGGTCATCCGACCGCTGAAGCGGGTCGGGGTCTATGTACCTGGCGGTAAAGCAGCGTATCCATCGTCTGTGCTGATGAATGTGATTCCGGCACAGGTGGCAGGCGTGCCGGAGATCGTTCTTGTGACGCCGCCGTCTACGAACGGCGGCGAAGGCATTAACCCGTACATTCTCGTTGCTGCTGCGGAAGCAGGCGTAAGCGAGATGTACCGGGTTGGCGGCGCTCAAGCCATCGCCGCCCTGGCTTACGGCACGGAGAGTATTGCACCGGTCGACAAGATCTGTGGACCGGGCAATATTTACGTGGCGCTCGCGAAGCGCGAGGTGTACGGTGCGGTCGATATCGACAGTATCGCCGGGCCGAGTGAGATTGTGGTACTCGCCGATGATACGGCGAATCCGGTGTATGTCGCCGCGGACCTGTTGTCGCAGGCGGAACATGACGAGATGGCATCGGCCATTCTCGTCACGAATTCGGCCACGCTGGCGGAAGCCGTGCAGGGCGAAGTGCAGCGGCAGCTTGAAGTGCTGCCGCGGCGTGATATCGCTGCTGCTTCGGTGGAGCAGTATGGCGCGATTATTGTGGTCGATTCCATCGATGAGGGAATCGACGTGGTGAACCGGCTCGCACCGGAGCATCTGGAGATCATGGTGCAGGAGCCGATGGCTTACGCTGGCCGGATCGAAAATGCCGGCGCGATTTTCCTCGGCCCGTACAGCTCGGAGCCGGTGGGGGATTATTTTGCAGGACCCAATCACATTATTCCGACCAATGGAACTGCGCGATTCAGTTCACCAGTGGACGTGGATGATTTTATCAAGAAATCGAGTCTGATTTATTATAGTAAAGAAGCACTGCTGCAGAACGGAGCGGCTATTATAGAGTTGGCCCGCCATGAGGGTCTTGAAGGGCATGCCCGTGCAATTGCTGTACGGTTAGAACAGGAAGGAAAGGCGGAATCGGATAATGGATAAGCAAAATAATGGTGTGGAACTTGAAAACAAAGGTGCAGTGCGCCAAGCAGAGGTTGACCGCAAAACAAACGAGACCAATATCCAATTGGCCTTTACTGTAGATGGAACAGGACAATCCACGATTGAAACGGATGTACCTTTCCTGAATCATATGCTGGATCTGTTCACGAAGCACGGACAATTCGACCTGAACGTGCAGGCCCGTGGAGATATTGATATCGACGATCATCACACGGTTGAAGACATCGGCATCTGTCTGGGACAGACGTTGCGAGAAGCATTGGGTGACAAACGTGGTATCAAGCGTTACGCCAGTGTTTTTGTACCGATGGACGAGGCACTCGCTCAGGTCATTATTGATGTGAGCAACCGACCTCACTTTGAATACCGTGCAGAATACCCTTCCCAACAGGTTGGCAGTTTCTCCACGGAGCTGGTACATGAATTCCTGTGGAAATTAGCGCTGGAAGCTCGGATTACGTTACATGTCATTGTGCACTATGGTCAGAACACCCACCACATGATTGAAGCGATCTTTAAGGCATTGGGACGTGCTCTGGATGAAGCAACGATGATTGATCCACGTGTAACGGGTGTGCCTTCCACGAAGGGAGTGCTGTAGACGATGGCGATTGCAATTGTCGATTACGGTATGGGTAACCTGCACAGCGTCGGCAAAGCGGTCGAACGTCTTGGCTACGAAGCGCTGGTCACGGGTGACCGGGAAGAGATTCTTGGCGCAGATGGTGTCATTCTGCCAGGCGTAGGTGCTTTTGGTGATGCAATGGTTCATTTGCGGGAGAGTGGACTGGATACGGTGGTGAAAGAAGCCGCTGCCGGGTCCAAACCACTGCTCGGTATCTGTCTGGGGATGCAGTTGTTGTTCAGCTCAAGTGAAGAGCATGGCGAACATGAGGGACTGGATATTTTGCCAGGTAAAGTGGTGCGATTTGCACCAGGAGAACTGAAGGTTCCTCATATGGGATGGAACCGTTTGGAATTCCTGCACGCGGAAAACCCGCTATTTACGGGTCTTGAGGCAGGTCATGTCTATTTTGTCCATTCCTATCATGCGCTTACTGAAAACAGGGACGATCTGCTGGCGGTAACGGATTACGGACATCCGGTGACAGCCATTGTAGGCAGAGGATCCAACTTCGGCATGCAATTCCACCCGGAGAAAAGTGGAGAGCTCGGTATGAAGCTGCTCGGCAACTTTTTGGCTCTGACAGGAGCACCTGTACAAAGGTAAAACATCATCTCTTCTTAACTATAGAAAGCGTACAAATCTAATTCATATTCAGGAGGCCTTGTATGTCATCTTTTATCCTATATCCGGCGATTGATATCCGGGACGGCAAATGTGTAAGACTGGTGCAGGGAGATTATAATCAGGAGACTGTGTATAACGATGACCCGGTTCAAGTAGCTCTTTCCTGGGAGAAGCAAGGCGGTACATACGTGCATCTGGTGGATCTGGATGGTGCCAAAGCAGGTCATCCTGTTAACGATGAGCTGATCGGGCGGATTGCCTCGGCTGTGAACGTACCTGTTCAGGTGGGCGGCGGACTTCGTACAGTAGCGGATGTAGAGCGTTTGCTGGGTCTGGGTGTTAGCCGGCTGATCATTGGAACAGCAGCCATTGAGGATCGTACTTTTACAGAGGAAGTACTGGGACGTTACAGCGACAAAGTGGCAATTGGCATCGACGCTCGTAATGGTTATGTGGCAACCCGCGGATGGCTTGAAACATCGGAAGTACAGGCAGAGGTACTCGCGAAGGAATTGGCGGCGTATGGGGCAGAAACGTTTATCTTTACGGATATTTCCCGTGATGGTATGATGCAGGGTCCTAATGTTGAAGCGATTGTATCTCTGGCCAAGGCAAGCGGACGGACGGTTATTGCTTCCGGTGGTGTGAGTGTAATGGATGATCTGCTTCGTCTGAGTCGTCACGCCGATGATGGTGTTGGTGGAGCAATCGTGGGTAAAGCACTGTATACGGGAAGCATCGATCTGTCTGAAGCGGTACGTGCGGTTAATAAGTAAGGGATATTCGGGTAGAGAGGAAGAGGTAGCATGCTGGCAAAAAGAATCATCCCCTGTCTGGACGTGAAGGACGGCCGGGTCGTCAAAGGCGTCAACTTCGTCAATCTCCGCGATGCGGGTGATCCGGTAGAGCTGGCGGCGCTATATGACCGCGAGGGCGCGGACGAATTGGTATTTCTCGATATCTCTGCTTCGGTAGAAGGTCGCGAAACGATGGAAGAAGTCGTGCGGCAGACGGCTGGCGAGATTGCTATTCCCTTTACGGTAGGTGGTGGCATCTCCAAGGTGGAGGACATGAAGCGGATTCTCCGTGCAGGAGCGGATAAAATTGCAGTGAATACAGCCGCGGTACTTAATCCGCAGTTGATTGCCGATGGTGCACGTCGCTTTGGCTCGCAGTGTATCGTGGTAGCGATCGATGCCAAGTATAACGATGCTTGGGGCGAGTGGGAGGTCTATACACATGGTGGACGGAAACCCTCCGGCATCAAGGCGCTGGAATGGGTTAAACAGGCTGAGAGCTTAGGCGCGGGAGAGATTCTGCTAACCAGTATGGACGCAGACGGAACAAAAGACGGCTTCGATCTGAAGCTGACGGCAGCTGTATCCGAATCTGTGCGTATTCCGGTCATCGCATCGGGCGGTGCGGGCAAGGAATCACATTTCTATGATGTATTCACCACAGGCAAAGCAGATGCAGGTCTGGCCGCAACGATTTTCCATTACAAAGAAATCGCCGTACCGGCGTTAAAACAACATTTGAGAGAACAAGGGGTGGAGATCCGTGACTAAAGTGAGCGATGAAATCAAGGAACAGTTGTCCTTGGAACAGGTTGTGGAACACATTCGTTGGAGTGATGGTTTGGTTCCTGCCATTGTGCAGGACGTGGATACTCGGGAAGTCTTAATGATGGCTTATATGAATCGCGAATCTCTGAAGTTGTCGCTTGAATCCGGTGAAACCTGGTTCTGGTCACGCTCGCGCCAAGAGCTGTGGCATAAAGGGGCAACATCTGGCAACGTGCAGACCATTACTTCCCTAAAATATGATTGCGACGGTGATACCTTGTTGGTTGAGGTCAAACCGAACGGTCCCGCTTGCCATACAGGGGCGGTAACTTGTTTCCATAATGAGATCATTGGATTGCCAGAGAATTCGACAGACAAGGCTCCGGATGAAGCGGGTGCGGCATCTGCTTCTGCAAGTTCCGGTTCCGAAAGTCGCTTTGAGGTATTGGCTGAACTGGAATCCGTTATTGCAGAGCGTGAACGTGAGCGTCCTGAGGGTGCATACACAACGTATCTGTTTGATAAAGGTGTAGACAAAATACTGAAAAAAATCGGTGAAGAAGCGTCCGAAACGATCATCGCCGCCAAAAATAAAGATAATGGCGAGCTTCGTCTGGAAGTCAGTGACCTGATGTATCACCTGCTCGTCCTGTTACAAGAGCGCAAGCTGCCACTGGACGACATTATGTCAGAGCTGAGCCGCCGTCATGAACGGCCTCGCCGAGATTAGGAGGCGAGTTTCGTGCGTATAGACTATCATACACACCATGAGCGGTGTGGACATGCCGTTGGCAAACTGGAAGAGTACGTGCAGCGTGGTGTGGAGATCGGACTATCCCAGATTGGATTGTCCGATCACATGCCATTGTTGCATGTCGATCCGGCTCAATATTATCCGGAAATGGCGATGCCTATGGATGAGTTGCCGCGTTATGTAGAGGAGTGTTTCTCCCTGAAAGAACGTTACCGTGGGCAGATTGACGTACGTGTTGGTCTGGAAGGTGACTATATTGAAGGCTGGGAAACAGAGATTCGTGCGATCATTGAGCGTTATCCTTGGGACTATGTGATTGGCTCCGTTCATTTCCTCGGGGAATGGGACATTACGGATTTCCGCCAGACCCATCACTGGGAGGGCAAAGACATCCTTGACGTATATCGTCAGTACTATGATGCTGTAAGCAAGGCAGCTGCGACGGGCATGTACGATATTATGGGCCATACGGATGTCATTAAACGGTTTGGCTATGTTCCTTCAGAGGAGCAGACA
The DNA here is from genome assembly GCF_024159265.1 of Paenibacillus sp. 1781tsa1. Classification (NCBI taxonomy): domain Bacteria; kingdom Bacillati; phylum Bacillota; class Bacilli; order Caryophanales; family Paenibacillaceae; genus Paenibacillus; species Paenibacillus sp. 1781tsa1. The sequence goes on from NZ_JAMYWY010000001.1 coordinate 160,362, forward strand.
GACGAACGTATCTCACTGGAGAACGCAGCGCTACAGGCAATTGCCAAAAGCGGCTGCACCATGGAGCTGAATGCTTCCGGATTATCGAAGCCGTGTGCCGAGATGTTTCCTAGTCGCAGAATGCTGACGGAAGCCATTCGATTGGGCATTCCATTAACCATGGGTTCTGATGCACATGACCCACTGAAGTTGGGGGATTATTTGCCGGAAGCTGAAGCACTTTTACATGAGTTGGGCTGTACGGAAGTCGCTGTTTTTGAAGGCCGTCAGCGCTCGTTCATTCCTTTAAATGTATAAGCCAGTGGAGTATAATGAGGGTAGGAAATAACCTTTTAGAGGTAGTTCAAAAAGTCCGCCTTTGATTACGAAGGATGCCTAATGGCATCTTCAGCATCGAAGCTGGAATTCAGCCGAAATAGGTGGATGCTTACGAAGTATGTTTCCTCTGGAAACATTGTGGTTGCTCACGTAGTTTTGCCTACGCTCCGCTACTCCATTTCTAGCTTTATCCCATCTTCTCGGTACTGAAAACCGGACTTTTTGAACACTCGCTTTTAGATAAGGGATTATATAGGGACTTCAACCCTCGGGAGGGCATTATGCAGCATTCGTTACGTATTTTTTCCGGTTCATCGAACCCTAAGCTGGCAGAACAGGTATGTGACAAGCTGGGAGTACAACTGGGCAAGATCAAGCTGTCCAGGTTCAAGAGCGGAGAAATATACGTTCATTATGAAGAAACGATCCGTAATTGTGATGTGTTTCTGGTACAGTCGTTGTCTCATCCGATCAATGAGCTGTTTGTCGAGCTGTTGGTGATGATTGATGCCGCAAAGAGGGCTTCAGCACGCACTGTGAACATCATTGTTCCGTATTATGGCTATGCTCGTCAAGAGCGCAAATCCGCTCCACGGGAACCGATCTCGGCCAAGATGGTCGCAGATGTATTAACTACGGCTGGCGCCAATCGAGTGGTAACGATTGACCTGCACGCAGCGGCCATTCAGGGATTTTTCAACATTCCAGTTGATCACATGACATCGCTCGATCTGATTAGTGATTATCTGTTAAGCAAAGGAATCGAGAACCCTGTCGTGGTCTCCCCTGATGCGGGACGAGCATCGATGGCAGAGAAGTTGGCTAATCGTCTGGATTCCCCATTTGCCATTATGATCAAGAAACGTCCAAGCCATAATGAATCGGTAATTACCCATGTCATTGGTGATGTAGAAGGACGGACACCGATTATTATTGAGGATCTGATCGACACCGGAACAACCATTCTGAATGTGGTGGAAGGGTTGAAGGAACGCGGGTCCAAAAATGTATATGTATGTGCAACACACGGATTGTTCTCAGATGGGGCAGTAAGTAAATTGAATCACCCGTCAATTGAAGAGGTGGTAGTTACGGACTCGATCGCACTGCCAGATGACCACCCTGAATGCTTCAAAGTGTTACCTGTTGCGCCAATGCTGGCTCGCGCCGTGCGCATTATTGTGGATGGTGGCTCCATGGCCACATTGTTTAAGGATTCTGGCATTTAGAGCATCGAGGATATAACGGTGTGTGGCCAGATGAACTGTTCCGTGTCTGAGTTGTTGTCTGCTCAGCACGGTTTTTTTGTTTTGGCTCTTGGAATTCAATTCTTGCATTGCTGCTCAGAGGCTTGTGCTATAATAACATAAAATCAGTCATGATAACGTTATCATATAGTATTCAGCCCCTAAGGTGAGATGGATGCTGAACAGTAGAACCACGGCTGAGAACATTGGCATCGTGGAGTGAGGAGTGGGGTCTATTGTCTCGTAATTGGTACTACCGGTTACTGTTCTCGTATTTCCCAATTTTTTTTCTTACGGTGACCATACTCATTTTCATCGCGTTTGTTTTCATCAATGACATATCTAAAGAGGAAACAAAAAAAGCAGACCGGATCTCCTCCAGTTATATGATAGACACGGTGGATCGCACAATCAGGGATATTGAACTATCCATCCTGGAAACGGTACAGAGTCAGCAGGCATACAAACTCTATTTTAATAATACCAACCTGGCCAGCCCGGACACGGTGTATGCAATAGCGCAGAATTTACGTGAGCTAACCAATTCGTCCTCATGGATTCAATCCATCTATCTATATGACAAGCGAAATAAACATGTTCTGACCATAAGTGGTTCCAGAGAAGCAGAAAGTTTCTCGGATAAGGCATGGATTGATCAGATGGCTACCGGATCTATCGGTTCAGGCTGGCAGCCAGTTCGGGAATTCGATACGGGCTCTGTTCAACGTACCCCTATTCGTGTATTGACCGTGAATAAGGACATGCCTTTGCCTTTTGGCTCTCAGGGCACATTGGTCATTAATATCAAGATGAGCAGTATTGAACAAAGTGTAGATAGTATGGTTAATGGTCAGCTCTCATTCCTGACGATTACGGATCGGGACGGTAAGGTTGTGTATAATGCACACTCGGACCAAGAAGGCTCGATAGATGGTCAGGAACTGAACAGGCTGCCACTAGAAAGACTAGGCTGGACAATATCCAGTGGAATCAAGGCCGGCAACTTATTTGGCTGGGTATCTGTCGTGTCATATGTATGGGTAATCATTGCCATTGTGACTGTCATCTGTGCGATTGTGTATATCGTGTATATTACTCGTCGTAACTATAAACCCATTCAGATTATCATGAACCGGATCGAGTCTCATCAGATTCGGGCGTTTGAGCACTCGGGTGCTCGCACGGATGAGATGAAGATGATTGACGGTGTGCTTGAGAATCTGATTAATCACATGATGGATTATGACAAGAAAAGCAGGGAAAATGTACTCATGCAGCGTAGCAAGTTGTTCAATGCCCTATTGCATGGTGAACACATCGAAAATGCAGCAGAGCAATTAACAGAGCTCTCTCCACTGAATGACGTGCATGACTCCTCGCGCTTTGTCGTTGTCGTTGGAGAGATTAACCGTTATGAGAAGGGGTTTCAGGAGAGGTACACAAGAGGTGAACAAAATACGCTGAAGTTTGCCTTGATGAACGTTTTGCAAGAACTGTCACGTAATACTGGAGTACAATGCTGGACGGAATGGATTAGTGTAGATCAGATTGCAATCCTTTTCGTGTTCAAAGAACAGAGTGATAACAACTTGGATATGTCTGGTCAGATTCGTGTTGTAGCTGAGGAATGCAAATCTTGGGTGGAACAAAATCTACGCATTTCCTTAAGCTTTGGTATTGGACCTATTGCTCAGGGAATCGGTGCGATACGCAATTCCTATGCGGCAGCAGAAGCGGTAATGCAACGCAAACTATTGATGAATGGAGATGTCGGCCAAGCCGACTGCGGTGAACCACAGCATCCTTTGCTGGATACCTATACTTATCTACAGATGATTGCGGACTTTGTTAAGCGGTTCCGGATGTCGAGTGGACAGTGGCGGGAACAGTTGGAGGAGATCTTTACAGCATTTGAACAGAACAAACTGCCAGATGACGAGATTCGTTCTCTGATTCAGGCCATGTTGCAGATGCTTAGCCGAGAGGTGGCCATGATGTCGGAAGGACTCCAGGAAGAGCTGTCCGAAGACAACATCAATAGATGGTTGAGTGCTGTGGAAGAGGCAGAGACGCTTACGGATGTGAAGAGTCTTTTGTTCGATGGTCTGACGGACCTATTCAGAACGTATGTGGCGGTAACGGAAACCAAGAGTTACAAAGCCATGGTTAACGAAATGAAAAATTATATCGAAGAACAGTTTGCGAATCCTGATCTTTCATTGAAACATCTCAGCGACCGATTCCAGATTACGGGCAAACATGCGAGTTATTTGTTCAAGACAGAATTCAACATGAAGTTTGTTGATTTTGTTACGGAGCTTCGCATGAAGGAGACGGAGCAGCTTCTGCTCAATACGGATTACTCTCTGCAGGATATTGCCCTGAAGGTTGGGTATGCAAATGGAATTACGTTGGGACGTGTATTTAAACGGGTAACGGGCATTACACCAGGAGATTATCGTCGTTTGAAACGAGAACATCGAGAACCCGAAGAGTAACACAATGATGACCATATTCTGAGATCTGTACATCAGGATAGCACAGGGTGAATTTCATGCAGTCACTTTCCACCAGGAGAGCAGGCTTGCAGAGGTTCGCCCTGTTTTTGGTTGAACAGTTCTCTGCTACGTGAGATCGATGCAACTGTTTTCGCAGGATAACAAGCTAATATCCCTGTTTTTCCCCGTATGCGAATATAGGCAGTGTGTGAAAATGGTTTATCCGAATGGGGACAGGCAGTTCCGAGTCGTGAGGCGTTGAGAGCCATCACAACCTAGGGCAGCGCGGCTTTGGGAAAATAATCAGTCTGCGAAAATGGGCTTAGCATATAAACCATAATCCGCTTGTAAGCGCTTCCGAAACTGGTTTATTGCAGGACAACGGAAAAATGTGAAATACTCTGGGCAAGCTTTAAACATTCACGCAAAGCCAAAGGGGATGACAAAATGACAAGAAAAGCAACCAAAGGGAGTCTGAAGAAATGGATGGGTTTGGCGCTTACGATGGTAATGGGCGTTTCTTTACTTGCGGGATGCTCATCAGCATCAGAAGAATCAGCTGAAGGCGGAACATCAGGCAATGGTGAGCGCGTTACCTTAAAGGTGGAGATTTTCGACCGTGGTAACAGTCCTTCGCCGTACACAATTACGAACAACTATCTATCTAAAATGATTCAGGAGAAGTTCGGTGATCCCAACAATATTGATGTACAGTTTGTACCCGTTCAGCGTTCTGAGGAAGTTACCAAGCTGAATGTCCTGATGGCTAGTAATACGGATGTCCCTGATATTGTCTTTGTTTATGACTCAAGCGTGTTTTATCGGTATGCCCAACAAGGTGGACTGACTGATGTTGGAGAGTTGATTGATCAGTACGGTCCAAACCTGAAGAAGTTCCTGGGCGAAGATACTTTGAAGTTCGGGCAAGTAGAAGGACAACAGTTTGCTGTTCCGGGTAAACGTGCTATCACAGGCCGATACAGCTCTTACATTCGTCAGGATTGGCTCGATAAGCTGGGATTGCCAGCACCGAAGACCACGGATGAATTATATACAACTTTGAAAGCGTTCAAGGATAAAGATCCTGGTGGTCTCGGAAGCAAAAACATCCCAATGGGTATGGCTCTTGCACCGGCTCAATTCGAAACGCTCATCTATTCATTCATCAAGCCTGTTAGTGGCGACCTGACTTACGGTCAACGGTATGAGTTGCCGCTGCATGAAGGATTCAAAGAATCGATGCAGTTCCTGAACAAATTGTACAACGAAGGTTTGATCAGCAAAGATTTCAGTTTGGATGAAGACAAAACGCAATTAGGTAAAGACATTCAAAACGGTAACGTAGGTTACTGGTCTGAAGATGTGGATGCCATGTTCTACGGAGATGGGACACTGGATAATTTAACGAAGAACGTAAGTGGCAGCAAAGTGTTGCCGGTGGATGTATACACTAATCCAAATGCAGACAACAAACACATCAAGTCACGCTACGGAACAAATGGTATGTACATTATGATTCCGAAGAGCAGCAAACGTTCTGTCGAAGCGATCAAATATCTCGACTGGATGGCATCTGACAACAATCTGATTGATATCTACAGTGGTGTGGAAGGCGAGAACTATGATCTGGTAGACGGCATTCCAGTTGTGAAGGAAGATGCATCCCAAGAAGCGCAGGATCGCCTGTTCAATGCAGGGGATACAGCAATTATCTCCAACGGTAAAAACATCGGTGATCAGGCAACGAATGAAAAAGCATGGATTCTGGGCTTCCCGCAGAATAACCAGGAGCTCCTGAAACAATCCATTGATATTGCCAACACCGACACAGTGGGACCGATTATCTTCGATAAACCGATTGAAGCAGAGATGAAGTACAGCACAGCTCTCAAAGATAAATTGAACGTCATTATTGTAAAAACAGCGATGGCTAAGCCAGCAGATTTCGATGCGGTGTATGAGAAAGAAATGGCTGATTTCATGTCGCTCGGTGGTACTGAACTGAAAAAAGAACTTGAAGAAGCAGTTCAAGCACTCCCTGCAAACTAACTAGCTCTACACTTTAAGATCAAAGACAGATATGCATGTTACCGTATAACTTTGGAAGGGACGTGTGCCGCCGGCTTGGCGGCACAGCCGTTTCTTAGTTGATAGGAGGAAACCGACTTGACTACCACATACTTGAAGAGATATTGGCAATTGTACGCGCTAATTTCACTGCCTATTATCTACTTTTTAATCTTTCGTTATGGACCGATGTACGGTGTACAGATCGCCTTTAAGGACTTTAACTTGTTCCAGGGAATCAGTGGAAGTGAGTGGATCGGTTTTGATGCATTTCGTGAAGTGTTTGGAATGCGGGACTTCTACACCACATTGCGTAACACCTTTATGCTGAATTTTCTGGATTTGATCGTTTCATTTCCAGCTCCTATTATTTTGGCGATCATGCTCTATGAAGTTCGATTCAAATGGTTTAAAAAAATATCACAGACCATTCTGTACATTCCTCACTTTATCTCATGGGTAATCATCGGGGGAATTGTATACCAATTGTTCGGTAATCAATCCGGTATGGTTAACGGTGTACTGGAGAGTATGGGTTTAAATTCAATACCATTTTTGACAGAAAAAAATCCATGGCTTGTGACATACCTGTTCACAGGTGTCTGGCAAAGTGCAGGATGGGGAACCATTCTATATCTGGCAGCATTAACCGGCGTCAACAAGGAATTGTTCGAAGCAGCTGAAATTGATGGAGCATCGCGGCTGAAGAGAATCTGGCATATTACATTGCCAAGCATTAAACCAACCATTGTGACCCTACTCATTCTTAATCTTGGACATATGGTCAGCATCGGTTTTGATCGGCCTTATATCATTGGTAATACGGCTGTGCGTGAATATTCCGATGTACTCAGTACCTTTGTATACAGAGTTGGTCTTGAATCAGGACAATACACGCTGGCAACTGTCGTCGGATTGTTCCAGGCAGTAGTAGGACTTGTATTCGTACTAGGCTCCAACTATATTTCGAAGAAAACAACCGGTGAAGGTATTTTGTAGGTTGTGATGAACGGAAGAGGCACCAATCGGCTTGTTTGTATAGACCATCAGTAAAGGAGCTGTGCGCATATGAGTGAACGCACCTCAAACCGGATTTTTGATATCGTTAATATCTCCTTTATCACCTTGTTTGTTATATTCTGTCTGGCTCCATTTCTGCACACGATTGCGATATCATTCAGCTCTAACCGTGCGATTACGTCAGGTGAAGTAACCATATTCCCTAAAGAATTCAATTGGGATGCGTATATTCAGGTGTTCTCTGATCAGTCGATGATCTATTCACTGGGATACACGACGGTTCTGACAATTGCTACTACTGTCTTGTGCATGATGTTCACACTGGCAGCTGCATACCCGTTAACCAAGAAAAAATTGAAAGGGCGCAAGCTCTTCATGTATGTCATCATCATTACGATGTTCTTCAGTGGCGGGATCATCCCTGAGTACTTGCTCATTCGTGACCTGAACTTGCTTAATTCAGTGTGGGCACTGATTCTGCCTGGACTGGTCAGTCCGTTTAACCTGATTATCCTGATCTCATTCTTCAGAGGTATTCCTGAAAGTCTGGAAGAATCAGCAGAAATTGACGGCAGCTCACATGTACACACGTTATTTAAAATCATACTGCCATTATCCATGCCAGTACTGGCTACATTAGCTCTTTTCTATGCGGTTGGACGCTGGAATGGGTTCCAGGATTCCCTGATGTATATTAACGATCCGAAGTTGTACCCGCTTCAACTGAAGTTATTCCAAATGGTACAGAACAATATGGTCAGCGAGCTTACTCAGATGGAGGGTGCTAACCGTACGCCATTGACTCCCGAGAGTCTCAAGGCCGCGACCGTTATTTTCGCAACCGTTCCGATTCTGCTCGTCTATCCGTGGCTGCAAAAGTATTTTGTCAGCGGTGCGATGCTTGGCGCGGTAAAAGGTTGAGTTAAGGCTGGTGTAAAAAGTTTAGCCAGAGGGAGGAGAAGGAAAACAGATGCAGCACATAGATAAGGGGATATATTCGTTCTCCACATGCTGGAATATCCGAAAACATGATGTCGGGGAAGATATGATTCGGGAGATTGCAGATCTCGGCTTTCGCCGGGTGGAGCTCAATTATAATGTGACGAAGGAGATGCTCACGACGATTGAGCCCATGATTGAGCGTGGAGAGATCGGAATTTCTAGTGTCCACAATACCTTTCCACATGACCCTGATCCCGATTATGGTACAGATTCCATTTTGCTCGGCTTCGAAGATGAAGTGAAACGTAAGCGGGCGATCGAATTGCTGGTAGAGTCGGCTGAATATGCGCAGCGTTATGGGGGAGAAGCTGTTGTTGTGCACCCCGGAGAGGTACCTTTCCCAGAGGATATCAGCAAAGATCTTGGAAAGATCTATAACGAGGAAGGCCCGGATTCACCGAAGTATCGCAGCAAATGGGCGGAATTGATGGAGCGGCGGCAAGCTCTCAGTTCAGGGTATGTGGAGAAAATTATCGCCAGTCTGGATGAAGTATGCAATCGGGCGGCAGCTAAAGGTCTGGATGTTCGTTTTGGCATTGAGACGAGATCCAGACCACAACAGATTCCTACCCTTGCCGAAGCCAAGACCATTATTACGGCCCTCAAAGGGGCACCGGTTGGTATCTGGTACGATACGGGTCATGCCATCATGATGGACCGAATGGGCCTTTATGACAGTGTGGGAGAAATGCAGGGGCTGATGGATGATATCGTAGGGGTGCATATTCATGAGACACTCGGTCTCTCTGATCACTGGTGCCCGTATGTTCACAGTAAGGATATGAACTTCTATGATGCCTATCTGCCGATGATCCGCCGGGCACAAGTGAAGGTGTATGAGTTGAAGTCTGCCTGTAAGGCAGAAGAGATTCACGAGAGTCATGACTTGCTTATGAAGAAGCTTGGAGTGACAGAGTAAGACAGAGTAGGCGCGGTGATGGGGAAACAGTTGGCGTGTTCACAGCGTGTGTTCAACGACTGTTTCCTCAGTGACAAAGACCCGTAAATATGAAGTAAACAAGCACGTATTTTCTAGCGACTTTTGTCGGTATATGGTATATACTGACGAGAAAAATGAACTCACCTACGGGCGGTATGAGTATGCTTCCGTTCTGAATTGAAGGCGCTGAAGCAACATACTCCGCACATCGGGAGAATGCATTGGTATGGAGGGACTGCACATGTACAAACAACTGGTGGAGAGTAATGACAGAGCGGTAGAAAGAGGCATATCCCGGCAGATGCTTGACCCTGAAAGCCGTTATTATGGAGGCACCATCGATCCCTATACAGGTGTTGCCTGGGTCAACCACACAACTGGCACGCCCACGGATATGTGTTACTGGGGGGCTGCGATCTCCAATCCGGACTCCATCTATTATCGGGATGAGGTGTTGTTAGATCGACTGCTGATAGCTACGGAATATGTACTCCGCTTCCAGCATGAAGATGGTTCAATATCTCCGGGTTGGACTAATTACCACTCCCCTCCAGACACTGCATTTGTCGTTGTGGGATATTCACAGTTGTATCAGCTACTTCAGCAACAGGAATGGGAACCATTGCAACCTGTACTGACCAACATGAGGCTGTTTCTGGAACGCACGATTCCAACCATGCTTACAGGAGGCTGTCATACGCCTAATCATCGCTGGGTGCTATGCGCGGCGCTCGGTTTCTTGCATGAAATTTTTGGTGTGGAGGAAGCTGTGCAGCGCGCAGAGCAGTGGCTGGCGGAAGGCATGGATATTACACCCGATGGGGAGTGGACCGAACGAAGCAACGGAATCTATAATGCGGTAAGCGACATTATGCTCATTCATGCGGCACGTCTGCTCAAGCGCCCAGAGTTGCTGGAGCCGGTGCGTCTAAATCTTCGTATGATGGTGTATCTGGTGCATCCCACGGGTGAGATTGTGACAGATTATTCTGGTCGGCAGGATCTGGGAAGCATTCACGACTTGTCGTCGTATTATCTACCATATGCGATCTTGGCGAAGATAGATGGTGACTCCATTTTTGCGGGCATGGCAACATGGGCAGATAGTACATTAACGGACCCGGGCGTATGCTCGGTCAACGCTCTTGTTAGATTGTTGCTGGAACCTGATCTTCAACAAACCAGTGGTACGAAGAATTCGCTCCCGGAAAATTACGAGTTGATGCTGAATGAACACTTTGTACGCGAGCAATATCTGGGGCAGATGGGTTCGACTGGACATCATGGACGAATCTCTCACAGTCGGATGCACACGGACTTTGGTGCTCCTGTGGTCCGAATCCGTGAGGGTGAGACAAGCGTAACTGTCATGACAGAAGTTCCACCTTTCTTTGCACTCCGACACGGTAAGGTACGTCTGCTTGCTGTGCAACTGGCTTCTTATTTTAATCCAGGATATATACCCATGCAAAACATGACGAAGCTGCCCGAGGGATATCATCTGACGGGTGAACAGAAGAAAGGGTACTACGGTCCGATTCCTACGGAACTCCTGCCGGAATCTGCTGCATCAACAATAAGTCCGTGGTATTTGTTACCCCATCAGAGTCGTCAACTTACTCATGAGCAGACATTGCGCGTAGGGGCAGAAGTTCTGCATACGGAAAATGGCTGGACGATGCATCTCACAGGGAATGAACCGGAGGATACGATGATGCAATTGTCCTTTGTGTTTGGAAGCGAAGGTGAGCTGACCTGTGAGGACGCGATGGAAACGAGTGAGGGTCACTATCTGTGGAAAAGCGGTACATTACGCTATACCTGCGGAGAAGACTGGCTGGAGATCACCGGGGGCGAGCTTGGGCATCTGGCGGCAACGGTACGGGAGGCAAAATTACCGGACAAATGCAAGGTTGTGCTGGTCAATTTCATGACACCATTTGATAAAACCATTCATATTTCACTATCGCCTTCGATAGCGTTGAATATTGAGTCATAACTTTAGAAGACCGAGCCTGCGGGCTTGGTCTTCTTTTTTACGAATGATTACGGCGAAGATTTCACTACATCCCCAATGATGTGCTCAATCCATGCAACTTAATGGATTTTGATATTTCAGGATACGTCTCATACTGTGAACTATCATTTCAGTTGCTCCAACGCAGTTTCGATTGGTTTAGTGAACAGAGGATTATCTTTGGTATTGCTCCAGTAGACGATAAGAACATTTCCTTTCTCATATAGAAAAGGGAACGTTGTGAAATGGGCACTTTCCATGTGTTTATTGAATTCTTTGGTCCCGCTACTACGATCCTTTTCAGAATTGAAAATATAGAAATGCATAAATTCAGGGTTATACGGATCTTCTTCCACTGGCACTTCAACGGAGTACACCTCAGGTACAACATCATTTAATTTCAACGGATACCCCGTTATACCAAAGGACACTAAATTCAAGTTTTGAGACTCGAGCACTGTTACTACTTCATCAAGTGTAAATTGATTTTCATCATTTTTTATATCTTCTGAACATCCATTCAAAGCAAACAAGCAGATTAAGATGAATATACGTGGTGTTATTTTCGAGATCATCAATATAACATCTCCTTAAAACAATAATGATGTACCTTCATTTTTATAATTACATACGACATCCCGTAACCGACGGGATTAGACTAATGCAATACTGCAAAGAGATCCTGTGGCAAGTGGTGTCGGAATCTCTAGGCAAAAAAGGGTATCCTTTTAATAAACAACGCTCCAAGGTGATATGTTTCCTACAAAATGGAATATCACTTTCTTTTGCATTTTTTTCATAAACGACATGAAACTACATATTGAGAAGTGGGCCTTAAGATGTGGTATACTGGAGAGTATGAATGAAATGCAAAGAGGAGGTGCCTTGGAAGATGAAGGGCAAGCTAGTGCGGGCTGAGGGACACCTTGCCAATATTATACCGATTCACTTGGATGCTTCTTTCTTTTTTGAAAGAGCTGTCCGCTCGCTGGACCGTAATCATGTTGACAAGGCATTAAAATATTTTCGCAAAGCTGTTGAATACGAACCGGAAAATCCGGTAAATCATTGTAATATGGCGGGTATATTATCGGAGAAGGGGGATTACGAAGCCTCCAATGCCATTCTGGCTAACGTGCTGGAAGTGGTAGATCCGTCGATGACGGAATGTTATTTCTATATGGCGAACAATTATGCAAATATGGATCGGTTTGAGGAAGCCGAGCAAGCACTTGTTACCTATCTGGAGGAGGACACCCAGGGTCAGTTCATGACGGAGGCCGAAGAGATGATGGAGCTTCTGTACTATGAGCTGGATCGTCCGACCAAACTGAATCGAATCAAATCACGCAAAGGTGTAGTGGAGCACGATCAGGCACGGGAACTATTGGAAGAAGGGAAATTTGCACAGGCTGCTGAATTGCTCGAAGGCATGTCTTCTGATTATCCTGATTACTTGGCTGCCCGTAACAATCTGGCACTCGCCTACTATTATATGGGTCTGTTTTCCAAAGCGAAAGAGACCATTGCCGAAGTGCTTGAACAGGAACCAGGTAATCTGCATGCACTCTGTAATCTGGCCATTTTCCATCAAAATGAGAACCGGGCTGATCAAGTGCTGCTTCTGATCAAAAAATTGCGGGTCATCGTGCCGTTCCAGCACGAACAAGTCTACAAACTGGCGACAACGATGGGAATACTGGGCCAACACGATACGGCTTATGTTCACTTCCGGCGTTTGCTCAAGGATGAAGAGACAGCTGCTGATCCGGCACTTGCTCATTATGCAGCAGTGGCGGCTTATAATACAGAACGTTATGATGCTGCTGAGCGTTTATGGCATCATGTATCCAAGCTTGATCCGGGTTCCGAAGTATCTCGGTACTATCTGTCAGGTCTTGAAGCTGTAAGACAAGGCGAGCAAGAGCCAGAGAAGCTAAGTTATCACTATCATCTGCCATTTGACGAGCAATTCAGACAGTGGGAAAACTATGGTAACGGCATTCCTGAAGAAATGAAGAATGATCCATTAATTCGTTCATCGTTCTTCTGGGCATTGCGGCATGGTGATCGGTCAACCAAGCTACAGGTTATTCATGCGCTTGGAATGATCGGTGATTATGAGGTGCAGCAGGCTCTGCAATCCTTTATTGAAGAGCCGGGAGAAGAACAGGATCTGCTTGAGGCAGCACAAGCTGTACTGAGCGGATTGGAATCCGCTGAACATGAGGATAGGAATACTCAGGTGGTTCGTCCCTTTTCTCCTGTTGCCTTGAAGTCCATTGGGAAGGTTCAATCCACATCAGAACAATCGGACACTGGCTCGACCTCCCATTGGCAGGCTGTTGTTGATCGTGCGTTACAGATGTCTGAAGCGAAGGCTGAGTTACAGCAAGAGATGGAACGGCTCTGGACGGATTATGTATCCCGGGTACATCCGGAGGTTCCGGGTACGAAGCAGATTGAGGGTTGGGCTGCAGGACTTGAATATTTAGCAGCGAAGAATCACAGTCGGCCCGTTACCTATCAAAGTATTGCTGAGCGGTATGGGATATCGGCATCAACGGTTAGCAAATATGCGAAACAGATTCATTCGGTGTGTAACAGCAATCCACCACTTGTATAGAAAGTTGGCCCTCACTTGTTTTCAGAAAGACATCATGAGGTGAAGGATACAACAACCGGGAAAACGGGTAAACTTAACGAATGGGCCTCGTAAATGCCTGTAGGATATCATCTTGGCAAGTTCATCGCTAGTACAACACATTCTCACCTTAATTAAGGAGGCTGTATCTATATGTCTAAATACAGAACGATTGTGATCGGAACGGGACCTGCGGGTCTGACAGCAGCGATATATCTGGCTCGTGCTAATCTGAAACCACTGGTTATCGAAGGTCTTCAGCCGGGTGGTCAATTGACAACGACAACGGAAGTTGAGAATTTCCCCGGTTTCCCGCAAGGTATCATGGGTCCAGAACTTATGGATAACATGCGTAAGCAAGCTGAACGTTTTGGAGCGGAATTCAAAAACGGTTGGGTGGAAGAAGTGGATTTCAGCAAACCGCCCTTCAAGGTCAAAGTTGGAGGAATCGGTGAACTGGAAGCTGAATCGATCATTATCTCCACAGGTGCATCCGCTCGTTATCTCGGTATTCCGGGTGAACAGGAAAATGTGGGACGTGGTGTAAGTACATGCGCGACATGTGACGGCTTCTTCTTCCGAGGCAAAAAGATCGTAGTTGTGGGCGGTGGTGACTCCGCCATGGAGGAAGCGAGCTTCCTGACTCGTTTTGCAACAGACGTTACATTAGTTCACCGCCGGGATGAATTGCGTGCATCCAAGATTATGCAGGATCGGGCTCGCAGCAATGAGAAGGTGAAGTGGGCGCTGAACCGCACTCCCCTCGAGGTCGTACCTGAAGCTATGGGTGTCAAAGGCCTGAAGGTACGCAACAACGAGACGGGGCAGGAAGAGTTGCTTGAAGCAGATGGCGTATTCGTTGCCATTGGTCACACACCAAATACCGGATTTTTGGGTAATGCGATCACACTGGACGAACATGGCTATGTTGTGGTTAAACCAGGAACGACGGAGACCAATATACCGGGTGTATTTGCCTGTGGTGATGTTCAGGATACGAAGTATCGTCAAGCTATTACGGCTGCAGGATCCGGTTGTATGGCCGCGATGGATTGTGAGAAGTTCCTTGAAGGAAGCATTGTCCATGATTGGAGCGAAACGTTGGATAAATAAGCATGACATGCGTGAGGTTAGGCATATGCTAGGAATAAGAGACAACGGGAAGTCTCATGTAATGAGAGAAGCCGGAAGGCTTCTCTTTTTTTGAAACTACAGTGGGCATGAGTTCGTATACATATGGGGCATATTAGCTGTGAGGTGAAGATTTTGGGGGAAATGATAAAAGATTGGCTACAGAATGCGACAGTGAGACGATTTTTGATCCTGCTCTTGTTCTGTTTAGTTTTGTTCAGTATGGGGAGTATGCTGCACATGATTCTGCTGTTGTTCCTGGTGACGTATGTCATGAACAGGTTACAGCATTTCATTACAGGTGGTTTGAATCGGTTGTTTCCGATCAATTATAAAGTTGTGGTCATCCTGCTCTATATGATTGTTATCGCAGTAATTGTACTTGGCATTTCCAGATATTCACCGCGGATCGTGGATCAGGTCGTTCAGTTAACGAACGAGATTATGAAATTTCTGGATAGTGCAGACGGTGATAATTTTGCATCCAAAATTGCGGGTTATCTTCAATCCTTCGATATTAAAAATTACACCAATGATGCATTGAAATATATTTTCGCTTTGAGCAAATGGCTGGAGTTTATTCTGCTCGTTATCATTCTGAGTTTGTTCTTCTTGTTGCAGAAGCAGGAGATATCCAAGTTTACGTCCAAGTTCAAAACAAGTAAAATTGGATGGTTCTATAATGAAGTAGCTTATCTGGGAGACAAATTCGTATCTTCTTTTGGTAAAGTCATTGAGGCACAGCTTCTGATTGCGGTGTTCAATACAGTGCTGACGATCTTGGGTTTATGGATTCTGGGTTTCCCATATCTGTTCGCTCTGACCATTCTGGTGTTCCTGCTCAGTCTGGTGCCCGTGGCGGGGGTTATCATCTCACTGGTACCACTCTGTCTGATTGGGTATCAGATGGGTGGACTGAAATTAAGTATTATTGTGATCATCATGATTATTGTAATTCATGCCTTGGAGACGTATTTCCTGAATCCAAAACTGATGGCACATAAGACCAAACTGCCGATGTTCTACACCTTTATCGTACTGATTCTGTCGCAACACTTCCTGGGGATCTGGGGGCTGATCATTGGTATTCCGATTTTCGTCTTCCTGCTTGATATTCTGGATGTGAATAAGATGGAGAAAACAGAAGAGCCGGTACGTTTGGAAACGAAGTTGTGACGTATAGCTGAAGAATGGCTGAGTTCAATCCAATTGAACAACTTCAGATATTTGTGAAAAGTAAGGTGCCTTCCAACCATGGAAGGCGCTTTTTTGTTGGCAATACCGTCAATAGATCGCTTTCTGCATGGGAATGACAGGTGAGCGGGTGCATAAGACGAGTCACCGTTATGAGGGGACGATGATCATCTTTTATGAATGGAACGAGTGAAGATGCAATATCATGAGTTGAGGCTTCCTCTGTTATGGAGGAAGGAATGAAGCGTGCGTTTATAAATGAAGGTAATAAGATTGTATACGTATTCATAAATGCTATGTGATGTGGTTCACAACCCTAACGGAGCATGGTGTATCCGAGGTCTTATCGTCTTGACCCAGGCGTATCCTTCAATTATAGTTGGTACGTAGGACTTAAACTATTTTAGATAGATAAAGGTGGCTTGCAGCATGTCTGAGAAAATCTACGTTGGGGTCGATCTCGGCGGAACAGCAATCAAAGTCGGTATATGCGATGAACATGGTCAGCTAATGCATACGTATGAAGGACCGACTGAAGTGGATAAGGGCGTAGACACGGTCATCGCCAACATCGAGAAGTATGTCCGACATATCGTAGCCGAATCACCTTACAGTTGGGAACAGCTTGAGGGTGTAGGCGCTGGAGTGGCCGGTTTCACGAATGTACGCGAGGGAATTATCGTTCATGCCCCTAACATCGGATTTCGGAATGTGGCCATTCGTTCGATTCTGGAAGAACGTCTGGGCAAGCCAATCAAAATAGATAACGATGCAAACGTGGCTGCACTGGGTGAAGTATGGGCAGGTGCCGGCAAAGGCGTAGACAATTGCGTATGTTATACGCTCGGTACTGGCGTTGGCGGAGGCTTGATCTTGAATGGGAACATCTATCAAGGCTTCTCGGGTATGGCGGGAGAGCTGGGTCATATTAGTGTTGTACCTGATCTGGAGGCCATCAAGTGCGGCTGTGGTAAAATGGGGTGTGTAGAAACTGTATCGTCTGCAACGGGTATTATTCGTATGGCGAAGGATGCGGTAGAACGCGGTGATCATACGTCACTGGCACTCGTCGACAAGATTGCAGCCAAAGAAGTATTCGATGCTGCCAAGGCAGGCGATGAAGTGGCACAGCGTATTGTAAACCGTGCGGCCTTTTACCTGGGCAAGTCCATGGCTACTGTAGCGGCTGTCATTAACCCAGAGATGTTCATCATTGGTGGTGGCGTATCCAAAGCGGGCAATTTCTTGTTCGATGAAATACGTACCGTATTTGCCAAGCTGACACCGGAACCGTTGCAAGATGGGGTTCAGATTCTGGAAGCTACACTTGGTAATAATGCAGGTATTGTGGGTGCGGCAGGTCTTCTCTTGCGTTCCTAGTAACCTCGTAACAATATATGAAGACAGCAATATGATAAGGAGGGGACATTTATGCTTGAAGGTGAAGGCTCACCAGGCACAGGCGCCACGCTCATTATCATTACGGGCATGTCGGGGGCAGGTAAAACCATTGCAGTACAAAGCCTGGAGGATCTGGGTTTCTTCTGTGTGGATAATCTGCCACCGGTATTGATTCCAAAATTTGCGGAACTAATTGAACAGTCAAACGGCAAGATTGGTAAGGTTGCATTGGTTATCGATCTGCGCGGGCGTGAATTCTTTACGGCTCTGTCCGAGTCTTTGAACTATATTAAAGATCATTTTACCATTCATTGCGAAATTTTATTCCTGGATGCTACAGATTCTGTACTTGTTCAGCGTTACAAAGAAAGCAGGCGCAGACATCCTCTGGCTCCTGAGGGCATGCCGCTGGACGGCATCCGACTGGAACGCAAGATGTTGGAGGAACTCAAAAACTCCGCTACTCAGGTACTGAATACAAGTACAATGAAGCCTGCCCAACTGAAAGAACGCATCATTTCCCGCTTCTCTCATCTGGAAAGCCAAATGCTGTCAGTGAATATTACGTCGTTCGGATTCAAATATGGCATTCCAATTGATGCTGATCTGGTGTTTGATGTACGTTTTTTACCGAATCCGCATTATATTGATCATTTACGACCGAATACGGGACAGAATAGTGATGTGTACGAATATGTTATGAAGTGGCCAGAGACACAGGCGTTTCTGACCAAGCTGCTGGATATGCTGCATTTCCTGATTCCGCAATACCGGAAGGAAGGCAAAAGCCAGGTTATTATTGGAATCGGCTGTACCGGAGGCAAGCATCGTTCGGTAGCAATATCGGAATATTTGGGCAAGATGTTGGGAAGCAGCGAGACAGAAGCTGTCACCGTAAGCCATCGCGACGCTGACCGGGACCGTCATTGAAGAGGGTGAAGGGATGAAAGAGGCCGGACCACGAAGAGAACGTCCGAGAATAGTTGTAATGGGCGGCGGAACCGGATTATCCGTGATGTTACGCGGTTTGAAAGAGAAGCCGCTGGATATCACGGCCATCGTCACGGTTGCAGATGACGGTGGAAGTTCAGGCATCCTGCGCAATGAGCTACAGATGCCGCCTCCGGGCGACATTCGAAACGTGCTTACGGCACTGGCTGATGTAGAACCATTGCTTTCAGATATGTTGAAGTACCGTTTCAATACAGGCGCGGGGCTTGCAGGCCACAGCTTGGGAAATTTGATTTTGGCTGCAATGACGGATATTTCGGGCGACTTTGTGACCGCAGTGCGGGAGCTTAGCCGCGTGTTTGCCGTTCGAGGTGAGGTATTGCCAGCAGCTGGGCAGGCCGTTGTGTTGCATGCCGAGATGGAAGATGGCACAATTATTACAGGTGAATCCAAAATCCCCGAGGCAGGTGGACGCATCAAACGTGTTTTCCTTGAACCGGATCACGTGGAGCCGTTGCCAGAGGCGGTAGAGGCTATTCGTCAAGCTGACGCCATTCTGATCGGGCCAGGCAGCCTATATACAAGCATCCTTCCCAATCTGCTTGTACCTAAGCTTGCAGAAGCTGTGGTAGAGGCTGATGCGGTGAAGATGTTTATCTGTAATGTTATGACACAGCCGGGAGAAACGGATAACTATACGGTAAGTGACCACCTTAAGGCGGTACACGAGCATATAGGTCATCAGCTCTTCGACTATGTTATCGTAAATAATGGGGATATTCCGCTGCAAGTGCAGAATAAGTATGCGGAAAAAGGAGCAAAACCGGTTGTACTGGATATGAATGTACTCGAAAGTGCCGGCTATCAGGTGGTTGCAGATACTCTTGTTCTGTTCAAGACTTATCTGCGTCATGATGCCGACAAGTTAAGTCATCACATCTACCAGCTGGTACAAAATTGGATGTTACGGAAGAGGTGAAGTCCCATGTCGTTTGCAGCACAGACCAAAAAAGAGTTAACCATGATCGAGAGCGAACCGTGCTGCGAAAAGGCGGAACTTTCAGCCCTCATCCGTATGCTTGGTGCAGTGCAGTTATCGAATAAAAAAGTAATCTTGGATATTTCGACGGAGAATGCCGCCATTGCAAGACGGGCATACTCTCTGCTTAAAAAGCATTTTCAAGTTCATACGGAATTACTGGTCCGCAAAAAAATGCGGCTGAAAAAGAACAATGTATATATTGTTCGTATTCCAACTATGGTACAGGAGATTCTCAAGAGTCTTCATATTGTATCGGAAGGTTTTCTGTTTACGCCAGGAATTAATACGGAGTTATTTCAACAGAACTGTTGTAAACGGGCCTATCTTCGCGGTGCATTTCTGGCCGGTGGATCGGTTAATAATCCGGAAGGTTCCTCGTACCATCTGGAGATTGCGTCCATGTATGAGGAGCATTGTCAGGCGCTGGTTGATCTGGCCAATGAATTTCATCTGAATGCCCGGTGTATAGAACGGAAAAAAGGATTCATCCTATACATTAAGGAAGGCGAGAAAATCATTGAGCTGCTCAGTATCATTGGTGCTCATCAGGCCTTGTTCAAGTTTGAAGATGTACGGATTATGCGAGACATGCGTAACTCCGTTAACCGGATTGTCAATTGTGAGACTGCCAACCTGAATAAAACAATTGGAGCGGCGGTAAGACAAATCGATAATATCCGTTTGTTGCAAAAAGAAGTTGGTCTGGAATCGCTGCCTGAGAAACTTCGCGAGGTGGCGGAGGTTCGACTGGCTCATCCAGATATCAATCTGAAGGAAGTGGGCGAACTCCTTAAAGGTACAGTTAGCAAGTCGGGAGTGAACCATCGGCTTCGTAAAATTGATGAGTTGGCTGAGAAAGTGCGCACAGAACGTTATGGTTAAGACGTCGTAGGGTAAAGTAACAAGGTCGGCTGTTTCTGCTGAACAGAAACGGTCGGGAAAGTTAGCCGTTAAGGATCTGGGAGACTCACTTAGGTCATTGGATGCGCTCTGCAAAAGATGAAATAGGGCAAGATAATGTCCTTCAAAGGACCCTGAGTTTTTTCTTCTAGTGTCCTGCACGGGTTAATGGTATAATGTTGTATAAATATAATTGTGTATTTAATGTCCAGATTTCATAATAGGGGGTAAGTTTCCATGACAAAGCACCCGGTAGTTGTCCGTTTGAAAACGGGTCTCCATGCCAGACCTGCGGCACTGTTCGTTCAAGAAGCGAATAAGTACTCGTCTGAAGTGTTCGTCGAGAAGGACGACAAAAAAGTTAATGCAAAAAGTATTATGGGGATCATGAGCCTTGCGATTAGCACAGGTACGGAAATCCAGATTAGTGCAGAAGGCGCGGATGCCGAACAGGCTGTAAACGCTTTAGTTAGTCTGGTAAGCAAGGAAGAGCTCGAAAACCAATAAGATATGATCAATCCAATGAAGAAGTCCCGAAAGGGGCTTTTTTGCGTTATTGACGTATTTGCTATCGTCAAGTGCAACATTATGGAATTTGTCCCGTCTGTTAAGGTATCAAATCGATTAAAGTTTGAGATGTTAACACATAAGGAGGCTATCGTGATGGGTAAACAATGGATGAAACCGTTTGGTGCAGTGCTGGTGGCAAGTACGTTGCTTGTAGGAGGAACCGCATGGGTTGCACCAGGAAACTATGCTTATGCTGCAGAGGTTCAAGGCGTACAACAGAATGTGATTAATGTCGTGGGTAAAGGTGAGATTCAGGTGAAGCCTGATATTGCTTATCTGTCCATTGGTGTGAACAGTACTGCAGAAACAGCTGCATCTGCTCAAAAAGCGAATGCTGCCAAAGTTCAAAAAGTATCCAACTTGCTGAAGAATACGTGGAAAATCAGTGCAGACGACATTCAAACCAGCCAGTTCTCTGTACAACCCAACTATACGTATAGCGAAAAAGACGGACAACAAATTAAAGGATACACAGCGCATCATACACTGACAGTCACGTATCGTCAGATGGACAAGATCGGCGAGTTGCTCGATGCTGCTTCAGGGGCAGGTGCCAACAATATTGAGAATGTACGCTTTACTGTAGAAAATCCGGAAACTTATGAGTCCCAAGTGATTGAGAAGGCTGTTGCCAATGCAGATGTGAAAGCTGGCGCCATTGCAAAAGCAGTTAAACGTCAACTGGGTGCTGTTCTTTCCGTGAGCCAAGGTGACGCCAATGTGCCTGTATTCTATGCAAGCGAGGCGTTAATGTCCAAAGCCCAAGATACAGCAGGTGGCACGGAGATTGAAACAGGCCAGGTTAAAGTAAGTACAATCCTGAATATTACGTATGAAATGAAATAAACAAGAGTGAACCAGGATTGTAAGCTCAAGTAACCTTTACAAGTTTCATTTGAAGGGTACAACGAAATAATGACAAAGACTTTGTCCTGTGGACAGAGTCTTTTTTTGTTGCAAAAGCAAACTTTAATGAAGTTTGATAGGAGGGAACCCTTTTTGAAGCAACATGAAATGCTGTATATTGGTATCTTTTTTGTATAGTTGTTCGTGACAAAAAGGTCATATCCCCTTATATTTTCCGTCTGATATTCATCAACATTGTAACTCGAGCTGTAAACCTTTCCGAAATTGGGTTAATTATAATAAAGAGGTGAGCGTATGAGATATGCGATCAGGTCAGGATTACATACGCAATGATACCTAATTGTGAATTCAGAGAGGAGTTTTATATATGACATCATGGAAAAAATGGACAAGTGCGTTGCTTGCAGCAGGAATTATTGTAGGTAGTGGTTCGGTATGGCAGGATAGTTCGGTACAGGCGGCGTCTGTATCCTCGAAAGTGACAACCCCGGCTGAGGTAACTCTGAAATCGGGTGGGAAAACACTGACTCAAAAAGGACTTCTTCAAGGTGGATCGACTTGGGTCTCGCTGACAGCGGTCAAAGATGTAGCGGGCGGTACGTTGAAATATGATGCCAAAACCAAGTCATATACGGTAACAGCAGCCAACAATGCGATGACTGTTAGCTTGATGGATGGACAGCCAAACGTTTACATTAACGGTTATTACCCTCAGGTGGAAGCGAAATTGATTCAAGGTCGATTATATATTCCATTCTCGGCAATGAGAGATTATCTGGGTGTACAGGGAAATTGGGATGGCAAAACCAAAACGTTAACACTCAGCAAGGTGAAACAAAATAGCGTGAAAGTTAAGGCGGCCACAGTTAATGTCACTGTGAAAAACGCTGAAGTAGATGTTCAATATCCGCAGGTAAGTGGACTTGCCAGCAAAGAAGCTGAAGCGGCCATCAACAAAGTGCTCAAAGATGAAGTGGACACGGCTGTTGCTGCTTTCAAAAAACAAACCACTGAATTTGGCGGGGCAACCGCAAAACGTCCATATGCTTTTGAAACTTCGTATGTCGTGACCTACAATGAGAACGGCGTGCTAGGTTTGATCACTCAACGTTATGAGGACTATGCAGGAGCACATGGCATGACAACCCGTACCGGCCACACCTTTGCACTGGACACAGGCAAGGAGCTTACATTAGATGATGTGCTGCAAAATAACAAAACCATGCGCGAGACGTTGGGTAAAAAAGTGGGCGAGCAACTGAAAGCCCGCGGTGGATACCTGGAAGGTTACAAAGGGTTGAATAAGGACCAGGATTTCTATGTGACACCAACAGGGGTAGTTGTGTTCTTCCAGTTGTATGAATATACGGCGTACGCAGAAGGCTTCCCTGAAATGCCATTCACGTATAAAGAGCTTCTCCCTAAAGGCACAGAACCTTTCAGTAATGTAACTGGAACCAAATAACGAACTATTATTGTGCACTCTTCGGTTATCCTTCTTATAAAATGAAAAAAAGAGCCCTCATCATAATTATGATGAGGGCTTCTTCTCGTTAGACAACACAATGAGGTGTTGCTGATTACGTTAGGTATTGATATGTTAACGCGTAGACCGGGGTCTACATCACACTTAGATGCCTTGGGAACCTACGTTTTCAATAACTTTATCAATGATACCGTAATCGGCAGCTTCAGCAGCACTCATGAAGTAGTCACGATCTGTATCTTTCTCGATCCGCTCCAGAGGTTGACCTGAACGCTCAGAGATGATGCGGTTCAAGGTATCACGCATTTTCAGGATGCGGCGAGCACGAATTTCGATGTCCGAAGCTTGACCTTGAGCACCACCAAGCGGTTGGTGAATCATGATTTCACTGTTAGGCAACGCAAAACGTTTCCCTTTTGCACCAGCGTTCAGCAAGAATGCACCCATGGAAGCCGCCATACCTACACAGATGGTAGATACATCCGGTTTGATGAATTGCATTGTATCGTAAATGGCCATACCGGCTGTAATCGATCCGCCTGGGCTGTTGATGTATAAGTGAATGTCTTTCTCCGGATCTTCCGCAGCCAGGAACAACATCTGTGCCATAATGGCATTAGCCACTACATCATTAACATCGCTACCAAGGAAAATAATACGATCCTTCAGCAATCTGGAGTAGATGTCATAGGCGCGCTCACCCCGGTTGCTCTGTTCAACGACCATTGGAATAAAACTCACGTGAAAAACCTCCTCGGAATGTAAATGTTATTGGTGTTTATATTTAAACTGTTACCGTATTACCCACATAATAAACAATTCCAAACAAAAAGTCAAAGAAAGTCAAACTAACTTGCAAAAAAAAGAAACCTTTCCGGTTTCATTGGTTAAAAGGGTTATGAGCTGTTAAATAAAAGTGGCGCGCCCGCCAAGAATCGAACTTGGATCTCAGGCTTCGGAGGCCTACGTCATATCCATTGGACCACGGGCGCACATTATGTGACAGCAATAATGATTATAGCTCATGAAATATTTAATTGCAAGCAATTCGTGATGTGTATTGGTTTGGATTAACCTAAAAATGATCATGATGAAGAAGAGTGGATAAAGAGTGCATTTAAGTAAATGCTATTAGAGGTTTTGGACATGCCGGATGAAATGTATTCTGAGCGATATGTAGACGGGATTCATTTGTTTCTTCTATATATGGTATGCGTGAGCTAGTCCTTGATCATGGAAGTCTAGGATTGTGAAAATAGGCGCGTACAAACGCTGAATGTGTGTCGAAATAACACGTTGAAACACTTGCATGTCACGTCAGTTTTAGGTAGAATAGACGTGGGACTTAAAAAGTTAACCCGGGACGTTTTAGGGCCACGAAAGAGAGCTTGGAACGAGAACTTGCGGGAGTGGAAAGCATGCGAACGATTTTAGAAGTACAAAAGCAGCTTCTGCCTGATCTCATGGATGTCTTGAAAAAGAGGTATACGATTCTGCAGCAGATCATGTTATCGGATGTGATCGGACGGAGAACGTTAGCTAATTCCATGCAGATGACCGAGCGGGTTCTGAGGGCTGAGACCGATCTGTTAAAGGCTCAGGGACTTATTGAAATTGACAGTGCAGGAATGAAGATCAGCGAGGCAGGGTATGATTTGCTGCAGCAGTTAGAGCCCGTAGCCAAAGAGTTGTTCGGATTATCCGAGCTGGAAGAGCGCATCAAGCAAGCCTACGGTCTGCAAAAGGTAGTTGTGGTTCCTGGCGATTCGGACGTATCTCCATTTGCCAAAAGGGAACTGGGCAGAGCCGGAGCGAAGGCTCTCGGCAATATCATGAGTGACAACGACGTTGTCGCCGTTACTGGCGGATCAACAACGGCCGAAGTCGCAGAGCAACTGACTCCGCCAACATCGCTCAAAGGTGTCTGGTTCGTACCGGCACGCGGTGGACTTGGAGAAAGCCTTGAAATTCAGGCAAATACGATTGCATCTACGATGGCAAAACGGGTAGGAGCGCAATATAAACTCCTGCATGTACCGGATTTGCTTAGTGATCATGCCTATGAATCATTAATCCAGGACCCCAGTGTTCAGGAGATTCTGCAGCTGATTCGAAAATCGCGGATTGTTATTCATGGAATTGGTGATGCCGTGGAGATGGCGACACGACGTAAACTTGCTACAGAGATCATAGATGAACTTCAGGAGCAGGGAGCCGTATCTGAATCTTTCGGTTATTACTTTAACGATCAGGGTAAGGTGGTACATACCATGCTTACACTGGGGATGCGACTTCAGGATATTGAACGAACCGATGTAGTGATTGGAATCGCAGGTGGCAAAAGCAAAGCTGCTGCTATACATTCCGTGTTGCGATTTGGTCAGGAAGATATTCTGATTATTGATGAGGCTGCTGCCGAAGTCATCGTTGCTGAAATGGAATAAGGTTTTACTTCGCTTACTTTGCAACACAACTATTGTTGTCTTGACGGACTTCACCGTCTGTCTTGAATATATAAGTTTCATAAAAAAATTAATCAAAACTTGGGAGGAACTTACTCATGATTAAAGTAGGTATTAACGGTTTTGGACGTATTGGACGCTTGGCATTCCGCCGTATTCAAAATGTAGAGGGCATTGAAGTAGTAGCAATCAACGACTTGACTGACGCTAAAATGCTGGCTCATTTGCTCAAATATGATACAACTCAAGGTCGCTTCGATGGCGATGTTGAAGTACATGATGGCTTCTTCAAAGTGAACGGCAAAGAAGTTAAAGTATTGGCTAACCGTAACCCGGAAGAACTTCCTTGGGGCGACCTGGGCGTAGATATCGTTCTGGAATGTACTGGTTTCTTCACAACTAAAGAAGCAGCTGAGAAACACTTGAAAGGTGGAGCTAAGAAAGTTGTTATCTCCGCACCAGCTACTGGCGACATGAAAACCATCGTTTACAACGTAAACCATGAAATCCTCGACGGTACTGAAACTGTAATCTCCGGCGCATCTTGCACAACGAACTGCCTGGCACCTATGGCAAAAACACTGCAAGACAAATTCGGAATCGTTCAAGGTTTGATGACTACAATTCACGCTTACACTGGCGACCAAAACACATTGGATGCTCCACACCCTAAAGGTGACTTCCGTCGTGCTCGCGCAGCAGCTGAAAACATCATCCCTAACACAACGGGTGCTGCTAAAGCAATCGGTCTGGTAATTCCAGAACTGCAAGGCAAATTGGATGGTGCAGCTCAACGTGTACCAGTAGCTACTGGTTCCCTGACTGAGCTCGTAACTGTTCTGGGTAAAAAAGTTACTGCTGAAGAAGTTAACGCAGTAATGAAAGAAGCTTCCGACCCACAAACTTTCGGATACACTGAAGACGAAATCGTATCTTCTGACATCCAAGGTATCACTTTCGGTTCCCTGTTTGATGCAACTCAAACTAAAGTTCTGACTGTTGGCGACCAACAATTGGTTAAAACTGTAGCTTGGTATGACAATGAAATGTCCTACACTGCACAATTGGTTCGCACTTTGGAGCACTTTGCAAAAATGATTAAGTAATATCTGCAATAACATAGAGCGGAAACAGATGCTATATTGTTTCCGCTCTTTATATATCAATATTTTGCAAATTTCTCAAAAACACCAGGATTGACAAGGGATTTTAGCCCTTGATCGGTCCACCAAATACATGGGTGCGGAGGAAATACAGATGAACAAAAAAAGTGTACGCGATATCGAATTGACAGGAAAACGGGCTTTTGTACGTGTAGATTTTAATGTGCCGCTCGAAGATGGTAAAATTACAGATGACAAACGTATTCGTGCAACGCTTCCTACAATCAACTTCTTGATTGAAAAAGGCGCTAAAGTCATTTTGGCAAGCCACATGGGTCGTCCTAACGGCGAAGTGGTTGAATCCTTGCGTTTGACTCCAGCAGCGGAGCGTTTGTCTGAATTGTTGGGTAAAACAGTCGTGAAAGCTGACGATTCTGTTGGTGACGCTGTTAAAGCTCAAATCGCTGAACTGAACAACGGCGACGTACTGTTGCTTGAAAACGTTCGTTTCCACGCAGGCGAAGAGAAAAACGATCCGGAACTGGCAAAACAATTTGCTGAACTGGCTGACGTTTTCGTTAACGATGCGTTTGGCGCGGCTCACAGAGCACACGCTTCGACTGAAGGAATCGCTCACTTGCTTCCAGCAGTGTCTGGTTTGTTGATGGAAAAAGAACTTGAAGTGTTGGGTAAAGCAATCTCCAACCCTGAGCGTCCTTTCACAGCAATCATTGGCGGATCCAAAGTTAAAGACAAAATCGATGTAATCGACAACTTGCTGAACATTGCAGACAACGTGATCATCGGTGGTGGTCTGACTTACACGTTCCTCAAAGCACAAGGACATGAAATTGGACAGTCCTTGCTGGATGACTCCAAACTTGATGTTGCTCTCGGTTTCATCGAAAAAGCGAAAAAATTGGGCAAAAACTTCTACCTGCCGGTAGATATCGTAGTGTCTGACGATTTCAGCGCAAAAGCCAACACACAAATCGTTGATATCGATGGTATCCCAGCAGATTGGGAAGGAATCGACATCGGTCCTAAAACACGTGAGATCTATGCTGACGTAATCAAAAACTCCAAATTGGTTGTATGGAATGGACCAATGGGCGTATTTGAAATCGAGCCATTCTCCCACGGTACTCGTGCAGTAGCGGAAGCTTGCGCTGAGACAGAAGCTTACACTGTAATTGGTGGCGGTGACTCCGCAGCAGCAGCTGAGAAGTTTAAATTGGCTGACAAGATGAACCACATCTCTACAGGTGGCGGAGCATCGCTCGAGTTCATGGAAGGTAAAGTACTTCCAGGCGTAGTGGCATTGAACGACAAGTAAGTTCTAGTAGTCTATAGCATGAAGGAGTTGAAACCCATGAGAACACCGATTATCGCAGGTAACTGGAAAATGTTCAAAACGGTTTCCGAATCCAATGACTTCATTCAGGAAGTTAAAGGAAAAGCGGAAGTTGAAGGCGTGGAAACTGTAATCTGCGCACCGTTTACAAATCTGCCATCCCTGGTAGAAGCCGTTAAAGGCACAAACATCAAAATTGGTGCACAAAATCTTCATTTTGAAGATAATGGTGCATTCACAGGCGAAATCAGCGGTGTAATGCTGAAAGACCTGGGTGTGGATTATGTCATCGTTGGTCACTCGGAGCGCCGTCAATATTTTGCGGAAACCGATGAGACTGTCAATAAAAAGTTGCATGCAGCATTCCGTCATGGTTTGACTCCAATCTTCTGCCTCGGTGAGACGCTTGAAGAGCGTGAAGCGAACCAAACAAAAGACGTATGCAAAGTGCAAACAGAAGCTGCTTTGGCAGGTCTGTCTGCAGAACAAGCGGCACAAGTTGTTATCGCTTATGAGCCAATCTGGGCGATTGGCACAGGCAAATCCTCCACTTCCCAAGATGCGAATGAAGTTATTGCTTACATCCGTACATTGGTGAAGGATCTGTACAACGAGACGGTTGCGAGTGCAGTTCGTATTCAATACGGCGGCAGTGTTAAACCGGAGAA
This sequence comes from Paenibacillus sp. 1781tsa1, assembly GCF_024159265.1. Classification (NCBI taxonomy): domain Bacteria; kingdom Bacillati; phylum Bacillota; class Bacilli; order Caryophanales; family Paenibacillaceae; genus Paenibacillus; species Paenibacillus sp. 1781tsa1. The sequence goes on from NZ_JAMYWY010000001.1 coordinate 189,244, forward strand.
CGTAACAGAATACCTCGGACAAAGCGACATCGACGGCGCGCTTGTTGGCGGTGCCAGCTTGCAGCCGGCTTCGTTCATCGCGCTTGTTGAGGGGGCGAAGTAAGATGACAGCTCCAAAACCTGTAGCACTGATCATCATGGATGGCTTCGGTCTGCGTAACACGGTGGAAGGCAACGCGGTAGCGCAAGCCAAGAAACCGAACTATGACCGTTTTATGAGCCAATTCCCACATACAACGCTCACTGCTTGCGGTGAAGCTGTAGGTTTGCCAGAAGGGCAAATGGGAAATTCCGAGGTAGGTCACCTGAACATTGGTGCCGGCCGGATCGTATACCAGGATTTGACCCGTATCTCCAAATCCATTCGTGACGGCGAATTCTACGACAATGAGACACTTGTCAAAGCGGTTCGCGAAGCGAAACAAAACGGTAAAAAGCTTCATCTCTACGGCTTGTTGTCCGATGGCGGCGTACATAGTCACATCGACCACCTGTTCGCTATGCTGGATCTAGCCAAAAAAGAAGGAATGAATGATGTATATATTCATGCTTTCATGGATGGCCGTGATGTTATGCCAGACAGTGGTAAAGACTTCATGCAGAAGCTGATCGCCAAGATTGAAGAAGTCGGTGTAGGACAAATCGCAACGGTTCAAGGTCGCTATTACGCGATGGACCGTGACAAACGTTGGGAACGGGTGGAGAAATCATACCGCGCCATCGTTTATGGAGATGGACCGAAATACACTGACCCACTCAAAGCGGTTGAAGAATCGTATGAGAAATCCGTATTTGATGAATTCGTTGAACCAACGGTTATCGTCAAAGCGGATGGTGAGCCGGTAGGTTTGGTAGAGAGCGGCGATTCCGTTATCTTCCTTAACTTCCGTCCTGACCGTGCAATCCAGCTGTCGCAAGTATTCACGAACCAGGACTTCCGCGGTTTCGATCGTGGTCCGAAGTTCCCTGTGGGCTTGCACTTTGTTTGCTTGACTTTGTTCAGTGAAACGGTTGAAGGTTATGTGGCTTATTCGCCGAAGAACCTCGACAACACCCTGGGTGAAGTTCTGGTACAAAACAATAAGAAACAACTGCGTATTGCAGAAACGGAGAAATACCCGCACGTTACCTTCTTCTTCAGCGGCGGTCGTGATGTGGAGCTTCCGGGCGAAACTCGCGTACTGATCAACTCACCAAAAGTTGCAACATATGATCTGCAACCAGAGATGAGCGCGTATGAAGTGGCTGACGCATGTGTTCGCGAGATCGAAGCAGACAAACATGACGCCATCATTCTGAACTTCGCAAACCCTGACATGGTTGGTCACTCCGGTATGCTGGAGCCTACCATCAAAGCGGTTGAAGTAACAGATGAATGCATGGGCCGTGTTGTGGATGCAGTACTTGCCAAAGGCGGCGTTGTACTGATCACTGCGGATCATGGTAACGCGGATATGGTGTTCGATGAGCAAGGACGTCCGTTCACAGCTCATACAACGAACCCGGTTCCATTCATCGTTACAGATGCCAATGTAACCCTGCGTGAAGGCGGAATCCTGGCGGATATCGCGCCAACGATCCTTGACCTGATGCAGTTGCCTAAACCGGAAGAAATGACAGGTACATCTGTCATCGCTACCCGTAAATAATTCGTTTTAATAGGTTGTCGAATAAGACAGAGTGGAACCTGAAACGAAGCGGGCAGAACCAATCTGAAGAAGCGTTAGCGTTCGCCTTTATCACATGATTCCAACTTATAAAAATAAGTTCAAAGGAATCAGGGGATAACAGCGATCGGAAGATGGTACTGCGTGCGGAGTGGCCTGGTGAAACTGAACTATTCTGAACGTATTAAAAATAAATTCAAATTTAAAGGAGATTATCACAAATGACTATTATTTCTGACGTGTACGCTCGCGAAGTCCTCGACTCCCGCGGTAACCCTACAGTAGAAGTTGAAGTATACCTGGAGTCCGGCGCAATCGGACGCGCAATCGTTCCATCTGGTGCATCCACTGGTGCCCACGAAGCAGTTGAGCTTCGCGATGGCGACAAATCCCGTTACCTCGGTAAAGGCGTTCTGCAAGCTGTTAAAAACGTAAACGAAACAATCGCTCCAGAAGTTATCGGTATGGATGCATTGGATCAACTGGGTATCGACAAATTGATGATCACTTTGGATGGTACGCCAAACAAAGGTAAACTGGGTGCTAACGCAATCCTGGCTGTATCCATGGCAGTAGCTCGCGCAGCTGCTGACGCTCTGGACCTGCCATTGTACGTTTACCTGGGCGGATTCAACGCTAAAGCATTGCCAGTTCCAATGATGAACATCATCAACGGTGGTGAGCATGCGGACAACAACATCGACGTTCAAGAGTTCATGGTTCTTCCAGTTGGAGCACCAAGCTTCAAAGAAGCTCTTCGCGTAGGTGCGGAAATCTTCCACAACCTGAAATCCGTATTGAGCTCCAAAGGCTTGAACACAGCAGTAGGTGACGAAGGTGGTTTCGCACCGAACCTTGGTTCGAACGAAGAAGCAATCACTACAATCATCGAAGCGATTGAAAAAGCTGGTTACAAACCAGGCGTTGACGTATTCCTGGGTATGGACGTTGCTTCCACTGAGTTCTACAAAGATGGTAAGTACACACTTGCTGGCGAAGGTAAATCTTACACTTCCGCTGAGTATGTTGACCTTCTGGCTTCATGGGTTGAGAAATACCCAATCATCACAATCGAAGACGGTATGTCCGAAGATGACTGGGATGGTTGGAAATTGCTCACTGAGAAATTGGGAGACAAAGTACAACTCGTTGGTGATGACCTGTTCGTAACAAACACTGAGCGTCTGGGCAGAGGTATCGAAGAAGGTATCGGTAACTCCATCCTGATCAAAGTTAACCAAATCGGTACATTGACTGAAACATTTGATGCAATCGAAATGGCTAAACGTGCAGGATACACAGCTGTAATCTCCCACCGTTCCGGTGAGTCCGAAGACAGCACAATTGCTGATATCGCTGTTGCAACAAACGCTGGTCAAATCAAAACGGGTGCTCCTTCCCGTACAGACCGTATCGCGAAGTACAACCAATTGCTCCGCATTGAGGATCAACTGGGTGAACTGGCTCAATACAATGGTCTTAAAGGATTCTACAACCTTAAAAAATAAGCTGGATATCCAGCTTTTACGGGCAAGTCGGGTAACCGGCTTGTCTTTTTTATTGAAACGGTGTAATGATACAACGTACCGATCACGTAGATGGTGAAATTTAGGGCATTGTATGAACTGCACTACTTGTATCACAACAATAGCTATGTTACAATTAAAGTAACTGTTTTTATGGTGAGATGTTATGCCCACATGGGTAGGAGGTGGAAAGAATGGATATTGCTTTGAAATTGCTGCTCGTTGTCTTCTCGATCGGTCTAATCACTGTAGTATTGCTGCAGCACGGGAAAAGCGCTGGTTTGGCGGGTGCCATCTCCGGTGGTGCGGAACATCTTTTCGGTAAAACGAAAGCGCGCGGATTGGATCTCTTCCTGCAACGTGCAACGGTGGTACTGGGTGCAGGATTTATGATTTTGTCTATTATTGTTACGGTGGTTTCCAAGTAAAATTGGAACTGCTGGGCAATGAATAGCTTAAGCTAATGGCTTAATTGATGAACCTTCGTTTCGTGGAGAAACGGGGGTTTTTTAATAAATTCTTACGTGTCCAAACTTTCCCAAAAATAATCTAATCTAATCTAATCTAATCTATAGACTCCATGATTTCGGTCTTCTTCTCACTTCTGTTCGGTTTTCCTTCCTTAACATGCAACACAACCCCTATCATGTATGGATATGTCCCTCGCTTATTCGTTACGCGCGAACTCACTCCCTATAATGAATGTCATGTGTACAGAAAATTTTCGGATGTAGTCCTTTGCCAGATGCGTGCAGCACGTGTATCGCATAAAATGTCTGTAGAGGTACGTGAAAGCGTGATTTTAGAGGAGCGCCAGGCAACTGTGGTTTTTTTGCGAGGTACGGATGGGCTGGATTGAATTCGTGTATACTAGGGTATGAGATAGTATGGATGCGCGACTATACTCTTCACGACAGTGATATGATTGCATGAAAATGGTAAGAATTCCGATACATAAACAGATGAGATCCGATTACACTTTTATGTTTCCCGAGGTGAATATATTAATGATAACAGAACAACAATTGCTCGACTTCATGCGGGAGACCGCTTATAAACCGATGACTTATCAGGAGTTGGAACAGCACTTCGCGATCGAAGACGCAGCTGATTTCAAAGCCTTTTTGATTATGCTAAATACGCTGGAGGAATCCGGCAAAGTTTTGCTGACTCGCAACAATCGCTATGGCATGCCAGAGCGCATGGATTTGGTACGTGGACGTTTACAGGCTCACGCCAAAGGTTTTGCTTTCCTCATTCCTGAGGATCGGGAGCACCCGGATGTGTACATTCACGCCAATGATATGAAGAGTGCGATGAATGGTGACACGGTATTGGTTAAAGTCACGTCCCAAGGCCCTTCTGGCGGTCGCCTGGAAGGTGAGATCGTCCGTATTGTTACTCGTGCTGTGACACAAGTTGTAGGGGTGTTCCAAAGCCATGAGGTGTACGGCTTCGTTATTCCGGATGATAAACGGATTAATCGCGATATTTTCATCCCGCGTACCAACTTTGCAGGGGCGGTTGATGGACAGAAGGTCGTAGCCAAGATCGTCAGCTATCCAGAAGGCCGTGCGGCAGCTGAGGGTGAAGTGATCGAGATTCTCGGTCATAAGGATGAGCCGGGTATTGATATTTTGTCCGTCATTCGCAAGCATCAGCTGCCAGAAGCTTTCCCGGATGAAGTTGTAGAAGAAGCGGAGAAAGCACCCGACTCCATCACGGATGAAGAGATTGTACAACAGGGTCGCCGTGATCTGCGCGGACTCAACATTGTCACGATTGATGGTGAAGATGCCAAGGATCTGGACGATGCTGTAAATGTAGAGAAACTGCCTAATGGTAATTACCGTCTGGGCGTTCACATTGCCGACGTTGGTTATTATGTACAGGAGAATTCCAAGTTGGATCAGGAAGCCTATAACCGCGGATGCAGTGTGTATCTGGTGGACCGGGTTATTCCGATGCTGCCACAGCGTCTGTCCAACGGAATCTGTAGTTTGAACCCGCAGGTAGATCGCTTGACCCTGTCTTGTGAGATGGAATTCAACGATCAGATGAAGGTTGTCAAACACGACATTTTCACGAGTGTAATCAAAACCAAAGAGCGGATGACGTATTCCAACGTTCGTAAAATCCTTGAAGGTGAAGAGCCGGAATTGCTCGAGCGTTATAAGGATCTGGTGGATGATTTTCATCTGATGAAAGAGATTGCTTTGAAACTGCGTGCGATGCGTATGCGCCGTGGGGCGGTTGACTTTGATTTTGAAGAATCCAAAATCATTGTGGACGCAGAGTGCAAACCGATCGATATCGTGAAACGGGAGCGTTCAATTGCGGAGCAAATCATTGAAGAGTTCATGCTTGCAGCCAATGAGACGGTAGCAGAGCACTTCCACTGGTTGAAGGTTCCATTCATCTATCGTGTGCATGAAGATCCAGATCAGGAAAAACTGCAAAATTTCCTCGCCTTTGCGGCGAATTTCGGACACCAGGTCAAAGGACGTGGCAATGCAATTCATCCACGGGCCCTTCAATCGTTGCTTGAGGATATCAAAGAAACAAAAGAACAAACCGTGATCAGTACGATGATGCTTCGTTCTATGAAACAGGCGAAGTATGATTCTGAAATGTCAGGTCACTTTGGCCTCGCGGCAGAATTCTATAGTCACTTTACGTCTCCAATTCGTCGTTATCCCGATCTCGTCATTCACCGGGTGATTCGCGAAGTCATTGAAAATAATGGTGCTTTGCCAGAGAATCGTCAGGAGTATTTGGCGGCTCGCATGTCTGATATTGCACAGCAGTCTTCGGAACGTGAACGTGTTGCGGTAGAAGCTGAGCGGGATACGGAGAAAATGAAGAAAGCCGAGTACATGCTCGATAAAGTAGGCGAAGAGTTCGAAGGCATGATCAGCAGTGTGACCAGCTTTGGTATGTTCATTGAACTGGAGAACACGGTTGAAGGCCTGATTCGTCTGAGTGCGCTCACGGACGACTATTACCATTTTGATGATCAGCATATGGCTCTGATTGGTGAACGTACCTCGAAAGTCTTCCGCATCGGGGATGAAGTGAAGATTCGTGTGGCACGTGTAAGTATGGAAGAGTATACGATTGATTTTGAAATGGTGGATATGAAACCTCGCGGTGAACGTCCTGGCGGCTTCGGTGGCGGACGTGGCGGTAAAGGTGGACGTCCTGGTAGCGGAGGAGGACGCGGCGGTGCCAAGGGTGGACCGGGCGGTTTCAGCGGTTCGCGTGGCGGCAAAGGCAGCTCAGCCAGTGCTGGAGGCAACCGTGGTGGCCGATCAACGGAAGAGAGCAGCAAAGGTGGACGTGGCGGTCGCAGCGGAGCAGCGAGTACAGGTACGGGCGCAGGCTCATCCGGTGGCTACGCAGGTAAAGGCGGCGGCAAACCGAAAGGTGAGCGTCGTGCTGGTGATGCTGGCGGATCAACTGGCCGGGGCAAAGGCGCGGTGAGCTTTGGTTTTGGCTCGGGTAAAGGCGGTTATAGCTCTACATCGGGTGGATCGGAAAGTGGTCCAACTGGTGGACAAGGAAGTGGCCTGAACAGCGGCAGCGGTCGCGGTGAAGGAAGCTTTAAGTCCGGCAAGGGCGGCGGTAAAGGTGGCAAAGGCGGAAGTGGACGTAAGAACACTTCGCCGAGCGGCGTATTTATTGGAGAGAATGCAACTCCTGGTGGCGCTCAGGAAGGCGGAGCACCACGACGCAAGCGGAAGAAGAGTAAAGGTGCTGCTGGTAACGGCACGGCAGCTTTTGTACGGAAAAAGAAAAAATAAAGCTAACGTAACTTGGAGAGTTGGATTACATTCTTCCTCTAGGTTATGCTTTAGAAAATAATCACTTCCGTTGTGTGTTGTTTCGCACAGTCTGAAAGTGGTGTAATGAGGAGGGGCGGCAGAGGTCGCCTCTTTCTTGATTTTAACAGCCGTACTTGCTACAATTAAGGTCTGGCACGTGGTACCTTGGTGCAACAATGGGTGCGCTGCTATAGAGCATGGTACCGGCTTATTTTACGGAGAAGGAGTGAGGACATGGGCAAGAATGATGGACAGAGTAAAGTGCTCGCACAGAATAAAAAGGCTTCCCATGACTACTTCATTGAAGATACGTATGAAGCGGGCATGGTGCTTACCGGAACGGAGATCAAATCTCTTCGTAACGGCCGTGCGAATATTGGTGATGCATTTGCCACGATTCGAAACGGTGAGATTCATATTCATAATATGCATATTAGTCCTTTTGAACAAGGAAACCGAAATAATCCGCTCGATCCGACACGTACGCGCAAGTTGTTAATGCATAAAGTGCAGATTCACAAGCTGCTCGGGCTGTCGAAACAGGATGGGTACAGCATTGTGCCGCTGAAAATTTATATCCGCAACGGCTATGCGAAGCTTTTGCTTGGACTGGGTAAAGGTAAGAAGCAGTTTGATAAACGGGAGACTGCAGCCAAGCGGGATGCACAACGTGATATCCAACGGGTACTGCGCGAGAAACAGAAGGTTGCACGTTAAGTGGAGCGCTGGGCGTGAAGCTCCATTTTAGGTGTATAAGTTAGTTTTTTCGTGATGGAGTTAGGAAGGTTGCTGTTCGAGTTAAGGAGTCTCAGTGTTTGTCCTGTAATGGGCAAGATTGAGGCTTTTTATTTGTATTAGCGAAGGTAATTAGATGAGGTTGTTGAAGTGTGCTGTGAACTGAATTTTTGTGATATGTGTAGAAGAAGTAAGTAGGAGCATGGAATATGGCGTAGTGATGAATCAAAATTACTCGCTCTTGCGTAGTTTGCCTGAATCGTGGGTAAAATACTTAGGTGCCGTTGTTCGTGATCCGATCTGGGTAAACTTTACTTCCGAATGGTGACGCGGTATAATATGTAGACGATTGAGCCTGTTGTATTGGATAACTTTGTACACATGCTCAGCCTGCTGGAATGTCTTCCAGCAATCTGTACTATTTCGGCTTGCTGCTCTATGTTATGATTACTCATGTAGCAGACAGGAATGCCGAGTTTGAAAGAAGCATCTTTTTACCTTGGAGGAAAAAGATGTGCAGCACCTTTGCTCCGTATTCACGGATTAATCCTGGAGCCCTTCTTATATGAGGGGGCGTTTATGGATTCGACGGGGATAGTTCGAGCATGGGTAGCGGGTAGTGGGGACGCGTCCGCTTCATCAACGCTAAAGCCTATTAAACGGCAAACAACAAACAAACTACGCTTTCGCAGCCTAAGAAACTGTGTGCGTGCTTCTAACCTGCATCGCCCATGTGACAGGATTAGGGGCTAACAAGTAGTGGGATACGCTGTCACATCTCCGCCTGGGGTGTGCTGAAGAAGACAATCAGGCTGACCCAACGTATAGCCGGTTACGGGGCGATACTCGGGTGACATCAAAACTGTGACTACACCCGTAGAAGCTTATGTGTCGTTATCTTCGGACAGGGGTTCGACTCCCCTCGCCTCCATTAGAGTCAAGAAACCATCAACCAGTAATCTGGTTGGTGGTTTTTCTGTTTATGATATAATAAGCATAAATTTAGATTGGGGGACTCAAGATGCTGGAAAATCGAGAACAGCTCCAAGAAATTTTAAATAAAGCCAATCAACATGCACGGAAACAAGCTAAAGAATCAGGTGCCTCTATTTATTATATAAAGAACAACAAACGCGTTCGTGAGGATGCTGCGGGTAATAAATTCGAAATTATATTTGATGCTACTGGGAAACGCCAGGAGTTTGAGTATCATGAGTGAAACCAGACCAGTCATGACGGTGTTTGCTGGAACCAATGGAGCAGGGAAAAGTACACTCAGTATGCAAATGAGAGAGTGGCTTGGTGAACTGGTTGATCCGGATCAAATTGCAAGAGAGTTGAAGCCAGAGAATCCGCGCAGTGCTGACCTGTCTGCTGGCAGGGAAGCTGTAAAAAGAATCCGATCTCTCATTAAAAGCGGTGTTAACTTCGCTATTGAAACGACATTGTCCGGATCATTCGTTTTAAAACATATGGAAATTGCTAAAGAAAACAATTATGAAATTGTCGTTTATTATATCGGCCTTGAGGATGTTCAAATGCATATAGATCGTGTGGCCTCTAGGGTTGAACAAGGTGGACATTGGATTGCAGAAGAAGACATTCGTTATCGATATGGTCAGTCATTGAAGAACCTTAAACCGGCTCTAGCCATCGCAGATCGGGTTACTATTATTGATAATACATACGAGCCTTTAATTGTTGCGGAAATCATGCAGAGTGATTTGCTCTATTGTGTTGAGTCCATACCTGCTTGGGCTAATCCTGTTCTTGTGGGTTACTGATACTCGGGTGACATCAAAACTGTGACTACACCCGTAGAAGCCTATGTGTCGTTATCTTCGGACAGGGGTTCGACTCCCCTCGCCTCCATTAGAGTCAAGAAACCACCAACCGGCGTTCTGGTTGGTGGTTTTTCTGTTTATGCTATAATCTTTGTAAAATAGGCCGATGCCAGCCCGATATACTCTGTAATCTCCCAAAGGAGGAAAAAAAGCATGAGCCAAACGCAGCAACAGATCCGCGAGTTTGTTGCGGGGGTACAAGCATATGTGTCGCCAGTAAATGTAATTAATCCTTGGAGAGATTATGTGACGGGCTATGATATCGGCCCCGAAGCGGTAAATATTCGTTCGGAACATTTGGTCAGGTATTTGGAACCAAGAATGTGCAGGGCTCGGTACATATTTATTGCGGAAGCTGTGGGATATCAAGGAGCGAGGTTCTCCGGCGTACCCTTGACGTCTGAGCGAATGGTTACGGGGAATCACTCGTTGGTGGATCACCAGATGATTTTTCCAGGTGAGCCGGGTGTCCGAACAAGCCTGCCTAATATCGCCAAACCTAACCGGAGTCAGGCATTGTATGGATTCGCAGAACCGACAGCATCCATCATATGGGGCGAAGTGTTATCCAGTGCAAGGTGGAAACCAATGGACTTTATATTTTGGAACATCTATCCCTTTCATCCCTATCAATCTTCTGAGAACAGGATGACGAATCGAACGCCGACTTTGGCAGAGTTGGAGGATGGTGTGTTATTCGCAAGACAGCTTATGCAACTGAATCCTGATGCTCAGATCGTGGCTATTGGCAGAAAGTCAGCAGACACGTTAAGCTCCCATCTCATTAAACATCACCATGTTCCCCATCCTGCAAACGGAAGAGCAGTACAATTCCAAAAAGCAGTAAGGTCAATAATCTAGCCCATTTGGAACTGGAGAAATATAAGGCTAACATGTGCATTTCATATCGTTTAAGTGCTCACACATAAAGTAATATCTATCCTACAAGATTGGTTGGTGAAGCTAAATGAGTGAAAAATACTGGCTTGTGGTGCAATATCCGCTGAAGAGTGCGCAGGGCAGCAAACGAGATCATTGGTTGAAGGAAAAGGTGATGGAATATCTGGAAAATGTTCTGACCCAGGCTGAGTTGGGAGAGGTGGATGGATGTGATCTGGGTAGCCGTGTGGCTGATCCAAAGGAATATGTAATGAACATTTTCTGTGTGGTAACGGACGAAGATCGGAGCATAGCTCTAATTAAAAAAGTGCTGAGAGAGAGTCGGCTGGATTACACCCGCATCCAAATCGCTACGATGCCATATGGCATAGAAGGAACCTACACGCTGAAATATGCCTCCAAAAAAGGAGTTACCGAATTCTCGCTTTGATCACGAATCGTTGTTTCTTACCATAACGGACTCTGTACTTATCCTGCCCGAGGGCGGTTTGCCTCCGAAAATTTCCCCACTTAATTTCATTATAAGAGAAAATGATGATTGAACTCCCCAAACTTAACCACTCGATCAACACACCGTCAGTTGCAAGAAATATGCTCGTACATATCGTAATTCTGCTCAAAAGTATGCATTTCAAGGTAGATATTCATCAGCGTCTCTTAACATTAAGATCTTCCGCGTCCCCTGCATCACTCTCCATCCGGCACAAACCACAACTTATTATCTGTACCTCCAAAATCTTATAAAGCAGTGCTCCTTGCGGTTTAAAGTCAGGGGGCCCCATACCCGAAGTATTCACAACAATCTGCTCCCCAAATCCTCATTCTACTTCACGCAGTCATATCATCCCCAAGCGATAAAAAGAATTGAGCCTCCTCCATACACCGTCCTATAATATACAATTGTATACAATCCAAGAGAGTGGTGGATATCACAACAGGTCATCCGATCCCAACCGTTAAACCCATCACACTTCGGAACCAAAGGAGGGTCAGAGTGAAAAACAGAGCAAAGGATGCAACAACAGATGCAGGAGCAACAACAGAAGGAGATGCAACAATTGAAGCGAAAGCGACAGCAACATCATCAGATGTCGAGACCAATGCAGAAGCAAACGATAATATGAAAGCAAACACAAGAGCAAACTCCAGTGCAATGAAGAAGAAGTGGACTCCCCGTTTCAAAGAGTTCATTCAACGCAAGCCCAGGACATTGGCTTTTAAAATCCCGTTTGCCTACTTTGTCATTATTCTGCTAACGGTGGCGTTCAGTGCGTTGGTGTTGAATCAAATCTCGGAAAGTGATGCGCAACGAAAGATTAATGAAGCATCATTGCAGACAATTACATCCATTGAGACCAACGTTAATCTGATGATCGAAAACGTGAACAATTATTCGAAAATGATCTTCTCCGATCCCAACTTGCAGAACCTGCTGCGGCAGGGCAATGTGTACTCCAATTTACAGACACAGTCCAAGGTCAGCGCGTATTTAACCAATATTATGCAAGCGGTTCCAATTATTGATTCAGTCTATATTTACGATAATTCGGGACACCGATTCTCGGTTGGTACACAGGAATGGCCTACGTTTATGGAAGCAAATGTGAAGGAAGCGCTGTGGTATGAAGAGGCCTTGAAGCACAACGGACGATATCTGCTCAGGCTGAATGGTGGCAACAACGATAGCGGAGTCTCGGCCATGGGGGAGAATGATGGGCAAGAGGTGGTCTCGTTTATACGTCTCATTCGGGATCTGGATGATACGTCTCCGCTTGGATTTCTGGTTATGAACATCAAGGGGGCATCCATCGCTCAAGCCTACGCCAACCTGTCTGCACCGGATTCATTTCAGGTGGCCATTCTGGATGAGCATCAACGGGTGATCGCAACCAACGCAACCGATGGAAAGAAGGTCGTGCCTGCTGTATCCGACGCATCCATGTCTGCGGCTTCTGGACAGGAAGGGATGTACGAGATGTTAGAGGCCAATCAGGCCAAGTTAAAACAAACCTTTCGAGAGCAGCCCTCTGGCTTCATCACCTTGCAGTCGGGTGGTCAGGAATATGCGGTTACCTATCGTTCGGCTGGTGATGATCAGTGGAAATTCATCAGCATGAGTCCTTACCGGGCTACCGATACCCGTAATAAATCCATGGTGCTGCTCGCATTGATCCTACTGGCGGTGAATGGAACTGTCTTCTTTGTCAGTTCGTTCATCATCTCGCGCAGTGTCATCAAGCCGATTCACAAGCTGCTTCGTGCCATGCAGAAAGCGCCAAGTGGCAACTTCCGCAAAGTGACGGTTGAGCTGAACAGCTACGAGTTCGCACAGCTATATGGAGGATACAATCAAATGATTGAGCAGATTGAGCAGATGCTGAAACGCATCATTCAGGAGCAGCAGACGATCCGCCGTGCAGAGCTGAATACACTTCAGGCGCAGATCAAGCCGCATTTTTTATACAACACACTGGATTCCATCACCTCCCTGGCCATGTCGGGCATGAACGATAAGGTATGTGAGTTGTTAGAAGCGCTCGGAAGTTACTATCGACTGAGTGTCAGCAAAGGCCGTGAACTGATTACACTGCACGAGGAGGTAGAGATTGTACGCAATTATCTGACGATCCAGCAGGTGCGCTACCCCGGTGTGTTTGAGGTGCAGTACGATATTGCTCCAGATTGTGAGCGGGTGATGATTCCCAAGCTCGTAATTCAGCCGCTGGTGGAAAATTGTCTGTATCATGGCATTCGTCCCAAAGGCAGCCCAGGCACCATCCTCATTCAAGCACGTCGATTCAAGGAAGGGGTACTTCTAACGATTACTGACGACGGAGTTGGCATGTCCGAGGAAGAGATACAGCAGGTTCAACGCAAAGAAATAAACCGTTCTAACTGTTTTGACTCAACTAACTCATCTAACCCCTCTAATTCAACTAATCTTTCTAATCTTTCTAAGATTAACTATAACTCTAAACACAATCCAAGCTTTGGCTTATGGGGAACGATGGAGCGGCTTCGTATTTTCTACGAAAGAGAGGATGGACTCAAGCTGGAGAGCGAGGTTGGAAAAGGAACCACCATTATCATAACGATCCCGAAGGGAGCCGATGAATCATGGAATTAACTATGAAACCATTCAAGGTATTGATTGTGGACGACGAATACCTCATCCGAAATCTGCTGCGTATGCGTATCGATTGGGAACAGCAAGGCATGTCTATCGTTGGTGAGGCCTCCGATGCACAAGAGGCTTTGGATCAGGTGGAGCTGTTGCGTCCAGACATCGTATTCACGGACATATACATGCCAAAGATGGATGGCATTGAACTGAGCCGTATCCTCATGGAGCGTTACCCGAGCCTGAAAATCGTGGTTGTGACGGGACATGATGAATTTGAGTATGCTCGTCAGAGTGTGAAACTGGGCATATCCGATTTTATTTTGAAACCCATTCGTGCTTCTGAGTTATTACAGGTTACGACGAAACTGCGAGCGGCGATTGAGCAGGAGATTGGACGCGAGTATGAGCTGATGAAGCTGCGGGAGGAAATGAAGCAGAGCTTGCCTTATCTCAGGGAGCGATTTGTGAATCAATGGTTAAGTCATGTAGTGCCTGAGGATGAACTACACGAGAAGGCGCGATTCTTCGGCATTCCTATCTCGTCTAGTGAAACAGGATTACGCATCGCAGTAATGGAGGTGGAGGTTGCTGTCCCGCAAGTGAAGATAGCTACGCCAGAGGTATATCCACATTTGCCCGAGACATCTCATCAAGCTCATCAAGCCAGTCAACCCCACCAACTCAGCCAAATTCAACGAGAGCCTCAACACGATCAAACCCATATAAGCCGGCATCAGACAGAAGCCCATCCACAACCCGCTGAGGAAATACATATACTGCTGCGAATGGTAGGCGTGAAGCAGGTGCAGGCTTTTTATCCGCAGGATTCGCAAACCATTATTGTCATGGACCCGCATAACCGGATCGTTGTGCTCTCACTTGGTGGGGATACGGAATTCACCAGTCAGGTACAGCAGCTTCAGGAAGAACTTCAACATACGCTTAAACTTGAAGAATATGAAGTTAATGTGACCGTAGGGATTGGGCAATGGCAATCAAGATGGGGAAAGGCTTGTGTGGGCTACCGGGAAGCTTGTCGTGCACTCGATTATCAGGCGTTTGTAGGGAAAAATCAGGTCATTTGCTTCGAAGATCTGGTCATCGAAAGCGGGAAAAAGCCCTACCACTCGGATGCTCAGCTGCTCCAACAACTGCAATTTAACGTCAGTGTTGGTGCGGGGGAAGAAGCGGTATTATTGCTGGAGCGTGTGCTGTCTGTGCCATTCTCGGACGTTTCACAGTTTCGGATGGCAGCCTTGGATGTGGTTACGGAGTGCCAGCGTGCTGCTATAGAGCAGCAGCTTGAGGGAGAGCACGCATTGAACAAAGAGGCCGTTGCGGCCATTTTTACAGCAAATCATCTGCCCGAACTAAAAAGTATGCTGGAGCAGCATGTCCGCACCGTATCGGATGTCATACAAGCCAAGCGACAGGCCAAGGAAGGCAACCTGATCGATCGGGTGATGGCTTATCTTGAAGAGAATATGGGCAATGCCGAAGTGGGGCTTTCCAGCACCGCGGCTGCTTTTTACGTAAGTTCGGGCCATTTGGGGCGGCTGATGAAAAAAGAAACCGGGCAGACATTTGTGGAATATCTGACCCAACTCCGCATGAAGAAGGCTGAACTGCTGCTGAAACAGACGGATATGAAAGGTTATGAGATTGGGGAGCAGGTAGGCATACCGGACCCACACTATTTCAGCGTCTTGTTCAAAAAACATATCGGCCGATCCATGAACGAATATCGAAATGTAAAAACATGAAAAACGAGAATGCAGTCGGAAGTGTTGGGGAGTGCGGAGAAGGTTTGAGCGTAAACCCACTTCCGGTTCCAATTCCACATATGTTCGAAAATTACAAATCGATGCCTGTTTTCTAAATGGAGAACAAAGCACAGTTTGCCTAAAATATGGCTAGAACCAACGAAAAAAACATAGGGAGGTCCGTAGATATGAAAGCGCTATTAAAAAAATCAGCAAGTCTAATTCTGATGCTGGGCATTGTAAGTAGTCTGGCGGCATGTTCATCCGGTTCGTCCGGCAGTTCACAGGGGGAAAGTAATGGCAAGATCAAACTGACGCTGTGGGATCAATCGGTCGGCAATACCGATCCTTCGGCCAAGCTGCTACCCGAGATTGTGGAGAAATGGAACAGCGAGCATCCAGACATTCAGGTTGAACGTACGGGCACAACAGGAGAACAGTACAAAACCAAAGTCAAAACATCGATTGCAGCTGGTGAAGCGCCAGACCTGTTCTATGGCATGGGCGGCGGCAGCTTCATGCAGCCTTACATCAAATCCGGTAATGTGCTGGAAATCTCAAGTTACCTGACGGACGATATCAAAGAACGGATGGGCCCGGGTATGGCTGAGGCGATCAATATGGACGGCAAAATCTACACGTTGCCCGTGTACACCCATATCGCCAACCTTTACGTGAATACGGAATTGTTCGAGCAGGCGGGTGCCAAGATTCCGACCACATATAACGAACTGCTGGATGCAGTCACCAAGCTGAAAGCGGCAGGAATCACCCCGGCTGTGATTGGGGAAAAGGATCGCTGGCCGGGCATGTACTGGTACGACATTATTGCGATGCGTCAGGCAGGCAATGCTGCGGTGATGGAAGCCTTCAAAGATCCGTCGAAGTGGGATTCGCCCGAATTTGTTGCCGCCGCGACCAAAATGCAGCAGCTTGCACAAGCAGGAGCATTCAACAGCAGCATGTTCAGCATGAGTTATGACGAGATGCTCGGGGCATTTAATGCAGGCAACGGCGCGATGATGTTCCAGGCCAACTGGGTGAATGCAGGAATTGAGGACCCGTCTTCGGCAGTCAAAGGCAAAGTGAAAGTGATTCCGTTCCCGGTCTTTGAGGATGGTAAAGGCACCAATACCGAAATCTTCGGCGGAGCCGTCGATGGTTTCTACATTAACCAGAATACCAAGCATCCGAAAGAAGCGGTGGAATTCCTCAAGTATCTGAGCGAACAGCTGGGTACGCAAGGTTTCCTGGCCGGAGCCGGTCTGCCAAGTTGGAAAACAGATGCACTCGACACGTCCAGTCTGTCCTCCTTGGATCTGTCTGCGGCAGACATTATGATAACGGCGACCTCATTCATCGCGTGGTGGGATAACATTCTGCCAGCGGAGTCTGCCGAAGCGCACAAAAACCTGATTGCCCAGCTGCTTGCCGGCGATATAACACCTGAGGAGTTCTGCAAACAGATGGCACAACTCAAACCAACAGAGCTAAGTCTATAAGAAACAAGTAGGCGTGCATATCTTCCACGAGCGCCACTATGAGAAACCAAATCCAGCGAATACGGTATGCGTGCGTGCAAGCTTACAAGCTTAAATGCTTACAGGCCCTAGAAGGTCCTTACACTACAAGTCTTTGACTATTCCCTTTGAATATCTTACGTATAGACCTTGTGAGCTTGCACGGCTACCGCTTCTAACCATGAAGATGAACCCAAACAAGGCGTGGTCCGGCATACCCCGGTCACGCCTTTGAGAGGAGAACAACAATGAACTCTGTATTTTCCAATAAAGGCACCATAGCTGTCTTCGTACTGCCCACACTGATTCTGTTCTGCGGGATTGTGCTTATTCCAATCTTTGTCTCCAGTTATTACAGTCTGTTGGACTGGAACGGCGTAGGCAGGGGGACATTTATCGGTCTGGACAACTATGTGGAGATGTTTAAGGATACGCGTGTACTGAATTCGATCAAAAACTCCCTGTTATTCGCGGGAGCTTCGGTGTTCATTCAACTGCCGATCTCGCTGGTGCTTGCACTGATTCTGGCGTCCAACGTCAAGGGGGAAGGGTTCTACCGGACCGTGTATTTCATCCCAGTATTGATCTCAACGGTGGTTATTGCCCAGTTGTGGTCAAAAATCTACAATGCGGATTATGGCCTGCTGAACGTGCTGCTGCAAAATATCGGCTTATCCCATTGGGCGCAAGATTGGCTAGGTCAGAAGCACACGGCACTTGCGGCTTCTTTTATCCCAACCCTATGGCAGTACGTGGGGTATCACATGCTGTTGATGTACGCAGGAGCGAAATCCGTCTCGCAGGATGTGCTTGAAGCTGCAAGAATGGATGGTGCTTCACGTCTTCGCACGGCTTGGTCCATTATGATCCCTTTAATGAAGCCGATCCTGAAGGTAAGCCTTGTATTTTCGGTTATTGGCGCATTCAAGGTGTTTGACCTGATCTATGTGCTGACGGGCGGCGGGCCGTTCTATACCACTGAAGTGCCGAGCACGCTGATGTACGCCACCATTTTTGATACGTTCCGGTACGGATATGGCAGTGCGATCTCGGTATTTATCATTGTGGAGTGTCTGGTATGTACGATCCTCATTAATTCATTGTTCAAAACGGAATAGAAGGAGGCATGAGGCATGAGTACCGTAGAAGTCATGTTGCAAAAAAAGCCCAAGCCAAGGTCCATCTCCGGACCAATCGGGAAAGTGTTCCTGCAAGCGTTTCTGATCCTCGTCGCAATTGTGCAGATCTACCCGCTCATCTGGCTGGCGCTGTTTTCCTTGAAGGATAACAGTGAAATCTTTAGCGGCGATGTTGCTGGATTGCCGAAGGCGTTTCTGTGGAGCAACTACACCAAAGCCATGTCCGATGGCCATGTGCTGACCTATTTTATGAATAGCGTGCTGGTCACAGCTGCCTCCATTGTCTTGGTACTGATCTTGTCTTCGATGACGGGATACGCAATTACAAGAATGAACTGGAAGCTCAGTGGGCTCACGATGACGATTATTTTGCTGGGCATGATGGTGCCGATTCATGCGACGCTGCTGCCATTGTTTATTATTTTGAAGAATCTGAGCCTGCTCAACAGTTACTGGTCTCTGATCATTCCCTATGTGGCATTTGGCATTCCGATGGCGGTATTCATTCTGGGCAGTTTTTTCAAAGGTATCCCGCGAGAGATGGAAGAGTCGGCGGTGATCGATGGCTGCGGCATCTACCGGACGTTTTTCTCTATTATTCTGCCTCTGGTAACCCCGGCTATATCAACGGTAGCCATTTTCACGTTTTTGTCATGCTGGAATGAGCTGATGTTTGCGGTCACGTTTATCAATAACACGGCTTATCAGACATTGACGGTGGGCATGATGTCGATGGTGGGAACGTACATTACGCAATGGGGCATCATTGGTGCGGGACTGATGATTACGACGGTGCCAACGGTGATCATCTATCTGCTGTTGAACAAACAGGTGCAGAAGAGCATGATCGCAGGTGCGATCAAAGGTTAGTTGGAGGCTGGACTGGAGGGCGTGGCGGTAGAAGCGCTTGCTGTTCGCTCACTGTACTCTCTTTCTGGTAGATATCGGCTTGATTCAGGATTTCGCAAGGTGTGATCTGTGGACTAGACCGCAGTCTATGAACATGGAATAATAAGGGGGATGTAGCTAGTCAGTTGCAGAGAGGGGTCATTATGATATGGTCAAAATCGCGATGGTAGAGCAGGAGTCTGTTCGGGAAAAGGTTGTGGCGTTTACGTTTGATGATGGGCCGCATCCGGTGTATACACCTCAAGTACTTGAGATATTCCGTCGTGCTGGTGGGCAGGCGACGTTTTTCATGATTGGGAAAGAGATAGAGGCTCATCCGGATATTGCGGCGGCGGTACACCGTGAAGGGCATGAGATCGCAAACCATACATACACGCATCCCGACCTGACCAAGCTGACGCTGGAGGAAGCCGGGGAAGAGTTGCAACGCGCAGAACATCTTGTTCAAGAAGTTACGGGGCAACCTGCCCGCAGCTTCCGACCGCCGTATTTTGGCGTAAACGATGATATACTGTCTCTGGCAGCGGAGCGTGGATATCGCACGATTGGTGCGGTCAACGGTGATGCGAAAGATTGGGATAATCCCGGCGTTGAGCATATTCTGGAGCATACCCGGTCTGTGGTGAAACCTGGCAGCGTGCTGATATTCCATGACGGGTACGGGGAGCGTTCCCAGACGGTGGAGGCGGTTCGTGTGCTGGTGGATGAACTGGTCGCGGAAGGGTACCGTATGGTCACGGTGAGTGAGTTATTGGACATTTCACGTGAGCAGGGTGAAAAGATAACATAATCAAGTGGACCCATCATTCTTTGAATGACTGGGTCCTTTTTATATATAATTTATATAGGGAGAACGGAGTGATAGCACAAACTTTGCTTGCCCTCTCAAACTACTTTATAATAATAGGCTAAACTAGATTATGTCAGGAGGAAACAATGGACTTTATCAAAAATCAACTAGAAGAACTCGGCATGAGTGGACCCTCCATTGGTTATCTTTCAAACATCATTATGATTATTTTTATAGCAGTGATCTCGATATTGGCAAATGTGATTGCCAAGCGAGTGGTACTGAAGACGGTGCATCGTATTGTAAGTAACAACCGTTTCAAGTGGGGCCACATCGTGGTTCAGAAAAATTTATTTCAAAAGCTGTCGCATCTCGTGCCGGCCATTATTATCTATTATTCGGCTTATATTTTCTCGCCCTATCAGGCCATAATTGAAAAAGCAGCAATGACCTACATGATTGTCATCATGATCACGGTATTGAATGCTTTGCTTAATGTATTTGATGATATCTATCGTACCTATGAGGTGTCGAAGATTCGCCCAATCAAGAGCTACATTCAGGTAGCCAAGATCGTCCTGTTCATTATCGGGGGTATTATCGTCATCTCCAGCCTGATCGGACAAAATCCGCTCATTATCCTCAGTGGACTTGGGGCATTATCGGCGGTATTAATGCTCGTGTTCAAAGACTCGATCCTTGGCCTCGTGGCTGGTGTACAGCTATCGTCAAACGATATGGTGCGCGTGGGAGACTGGATCGAGATGCCTAAGTATAATGCGGACGGCGACGTCATCGACATTACATTGAACACAGTGAAAGTGATGAATTTTGATAAAACGATTACGATGATTCCAAGCTATGCCCTTATATCGGACTCGTTCCGTAACTGGAGAGGCATGCAGGTGTCCGGCGGCAGAAGAATTAAGCGGAGTATTTATATCGACATCAGCAGTATTCGTTTTTGTACGGAAGAGATGGTGGCGGAATTTGAGAAGATTCATTACCTGACGGATTATGTCACTTCCAAACTTAAAGAAATTCAAGCGTACAACATGGAGCACCAGGTGAATACTGAAAGCAACGTGAACGGCAGACAGCTGACAAACGTCGGTGTATTCCGGGAATATATCCATCAATATTTGAGGAATCATCCAAAAATCAATAAAGATATGACGATGATTGTGCGACAATTAGCACCGGAAGATCGCGGGCTGCCTCTGGAAATCTATGCATTCAGTAATGATATCAACTGGGGTGTATATGAGAACGTTCAGGCGGATATCTTTGATCATATCTTCGCGGTGGCGTCAACATTTGGACTGCGGGCCTTCCAGAATCCAACCGGACATGACATTGTGCAACTGAAAGAGGATAAGCAATTGGTGCGAGAGTACTAGAATTTTTTTCGAAAAGTGATGCGATAAAATTATTTCATAGTGATTAATCATGATAGCTATGAACTCATAATAGCTATGAACTCATAATAGCTCTACCTTTTCCAATATACTATTTCAATTCGTAAGCCATTAACCTATCTAGGTTGATGGCTTTTTATCTGTGATATAATAGGCATATTTTACGAACGTAGAAGTAGGAGGAAACGTGTATGGATTGGGAAGCTCATATCGAACAATGGAGCCGAACGGCCGTTAGATTACTGGATATTCGGTATTATCGTGCCGAGCAAGGAACGGTCCCTCATCACGATGTGGCGCAAAATGGCTTTTTCTTAATTACTACGCATGGAGAGGCTAGGATAAGCATATCAGGCGAGGTCTATCAGACCCATTCACCTCACATATTGCATGGGGGAGCAGATGCTGAGCTGAGTATTATACCGTTGGATCACGATTTTGCCTGTTATTTAATTTTTTATACAGCCGAGTGTGCATCGCCGGAAGATCGGAAGAGCTTCCAAGTGACGTATGGATTTGCTCCGTATGCGTTACTCCCTATTCAGGAAAAGTGTGAAGCCATGAGTCGTCTGTGGCAAGAACCCGCCTCCATAGACAAGCTACAGGCACAGTCGACCTTTCTCCCATTGGTGTACGAGATCATGCGGCAACAGATTCAGACATTGTCCAAAAAGGAAAGCAGCAAACCCAATATCGTCACTGAGGCAATCCACTACATTCACGAACACTATAGCGAACCAATTACAGCTGAAGAATTGGCCCAGAGATACCATTGCAGCGCCAGCTATTTATCCCGTTTGTTCAAGAACCAGATTGGATTGGGACCCATCGAATATCTCATTCATGTGCGGGTTCACAGATCCAAGCAGTACCTTCTCAGGTCCGAAGCCCGTATCCAGGAGATCGCGAGCAACGTGGGGTATGCGGATATGTATTATTTCAGTCGTTTGTTCAAAAAGCATACCGGCTTATCGCCACTTCAGTTTCGTGCGGAACATCGGCAGCAGATTCAGGTTCAGTATAATCCATTACGTGGGTTAGAATCGTCTATTGTAACCCCTAACTCCGGTTCTCATAATGAGAATGAGACTTATTATCAACGAATTGGGGAAGGGGACACATCCATGTTTAGATTTTCAAGACCGGCCTTTGGAGCGATGATGTTATTATGTACATCCTTGCTTCTAAGTGCATGCCAGACCAGCAGTACTCCAGGAGCAGCGGCTTCCCAGCCAGCTTCATCAGATACGACTACTGCTGTAGCTACAGACAGCGCCGCTGTGGAAACGCGGATATATAAACATCTGAAAGGCGAAACCGAGATTCCTGTGAATCCACAGCGAGTCGTCAGCTTCTATCACTTGGGCGAGTTGATGGCGCTGGGGGTGAAGCCGGTTGGCACAACGACATATATTTTAGATAATCCACTTATAGTTGATACTTCCGGTATTTCAGATGTGGGCGTTCCGCCAGATGCCGAGAAAATCCTGTCACTGGAGCCAGATCTGATTGTTACAACGGCAGCATTCGCAGAAGCTGTGGAAGGCGGGTATGATGCACTGAGTCAGATTGCTCCAACCATTGTTGTCGAGCAGCATAATGACCCGATTAAAGATGTGGAGATGTTTGGCGATATTCTTGGGAAACAAGAGGAAGCACGGTTATGGAATGAGCAATTCAAGGCCAAAATCGCGGAGTACAAAGAGAAGATAAGTCCTTATGTAGGTGCCGACGAAACGTTTTCCATACTAAACGTGCGTCCAGATGCACTTTTTGTATACGGGGATACAAATATGGGAGGAAATATCATCTACAAGTATCTCGGGTTGAAGCCAACCTCCAAGATCGAGACAGACGTGATCAAAGGTGAGACGTGGGAAATTTCTTCTGAGGTGATTCCTGATTTTATTGGTGACCGATTATTCCTTGCTGTGAATGAAGGAGCGGAGGATAAACTCAAGGATGTGCAGAAGCTGATTGAGCAATCGCCAGCAGGGAAAGCAGACAAGGTCTACAATATCGATTTTGACGAGTTTCTATTCAGTGACCCTATTTCGGTTGAGCAACAGCTGGATATCATTGTGGACATACTGGTCGAAAAGAACCAATAGAACGTCCAACACCCTGTATATTCTCTTATGCCAAATTGATTCAAGCCCCCTGGGAGGGGTAGAATAACGAGAGGACGATCAATTTCTAACAGTCTAATCTCGGAACGAAAATCTAACCTTTTGGCAAAGGAGAGGTCTCACATGAACCATCAGATTCCGGAATATACATTGAACGATGGCTTGAAAGTACCTGCAATTGGATTTGGTACCTATAGTTTGAAGGGTGAAGAAGGCGTTAAATCGATCGCGTCTGCCATGGATGCGGGTTATCGATTAATTGATACGGCGTACAACTATGAGAATGAGGCAACGGTGGGCAGAGCAATTAAGCAAAGCTCCATCGCCAGAGAAGAACTGCTCATTTCCTCGAAGTTGCCGGGGCGTTATCACGCTCATGATAAAGCACTCGTGGCGATTCAGGAATCATTGTACAGAGCAGATCTGGATTATTACGACCTGTATCTGATCCACTGGCCTAATCCGAAGAAGGACATGTATGTCGAGGCATGGCAAGCGCTGATCGAAGCCAAAAAGCGTGGATATATCCGATCCATCGGCGTCAGCAACTTCCTGCCCGAGCACAATGAACGCCTGATCAAGGAAACGGGGATAGCGCCGAGTCTGAATCAGATTGAGCTACATCCGTTCTTTGACCAAGCTGGTCAGCGGGAACAGGATGCGAAGCATGGCATCGTGAACGAGTCCTGGAGTCCGATCGGACGTGGCAATGATGCCGTACAGGATATTCTCAAGGATGAGAACATTCTTCGAATCGCGGAAACACATGGCAAAACGCCAACCCAGATCATTCTGCGCTGGCATGTTCAGCTGGGTTCCATTCCAATTCCGAAAGCCGGCTCCTTGCAGCATCAGCAAGAAAATATCGATATATTCGATTTTGAGTTGAGCACAGAAGAGATGCAGCTCATCTCTGCATTTAATCGTACGGATGGACGGTTGTGGGATCAGGACCCAAGCGAGTACGAAGAATTTTAAAGAAGGACAAGTGAAGGGCTGCTCCCATGTCAGATATGACAGGAGGCAGCCCTTCCTTATTGGAGCAAAAAGCATTGTTGCAGTTTTCCTTGTTGCGTAAGTTCTGCTAGTGTCCCGCAGGGATACGGAAAGTTAGAATCTCATACGGTTTGATATCAAAAGAAACTCGACCATTTTCCACGGCGCATTCCGCTTCGTTATTCTCGAGCAAATCACACGCGTACGCCGTAGCACCTGCTCTCTCAGGCAATTGCAGGGAAGCACGGCTGCGGCGGCCATGTGCTTCATAGAGACGGATGATCATATCATCGTTGTTCTCGGCTTTTTTGATAACCTCCAGCACGACATTATCCTGATCGACCGATGCGAGTGACCACAACCCAGGTAACGTGCCGGTTTGCGATGCAATCTCACGTGCAACCAGCGGACGGTTGAGATCATAAGCGGCTTGGATGACACGTCCTTCGCGGAAGTCGCCCTGATGCGGATAGAGTGCATAGGTGAATACGTGCTGCTCTTTGTCGGCATTTTCATTCGGATACGTTGCGCTCTTGATCAGTGACAAACGCATCACGGAGTTATGAATATCATATCCATACTTGCAGTCGTTCAGCAGCGCCGCACCGTACCCGTTTTCCGCCAGATCAGCCCACTTTTGTCCGCATACTTCAAACCGTGCCTGATCCCAGCTAGTATTACGGTGGGTAGCACGCTCAACGTTGCCGTACTGGATTTCGTAGACTGCTTTCTCACTCCAGATATCGAGCGGGAAGGCGGCTTTCAGCAGCAAATGCTCCTGCTTCCAGTCCACAAACGTACGGAAATCAATCCGGCGCGTATGCGCGTAGAAGATGATCGTTTGCTCAACGACCGAGTCCAGGAACTGTCGCTTCACTTGAAGCACGGAACGCACCGGCCCGCTTTCAACCCACTCCAGCGACTGCAGGTCGTTAATCTCCCACATATGCTGTTCATAATAGTCGTCAATGTTCCATGCCTCATATTCCGCAGGTCGATCCTCGAACACTTGCAGCACATTACCACGCTTGCCAGACTGAAGCAACTCACGACCCTCCAGCTTGTCCCATACGGATATGAACTCGGCACTTTCATTCAGGTGAATATCGTACCAAGGTGTATGGATGTGACGCTGATCTGCTTCCCACTGTGCAACCGAAACGCCCGCGACAAGTTCGCTTGTCAGATCCGGTGTGATTCGGAAGGATTTATACCCGGATGCAGGCACGTTCTCTGCAAGGAACACAAGTCCGCCTTCGGGAGTTCGCTGGCTTGGTACAGGGCGATCTCCATCATGAACGGTCACTTTTCTCGCAAAAGCAGGCAGTTCAACCACATCCGTTCGCACAAATCCGGTGGTGTTGAATACTACAATGGCTTCGCCATCAGATGTAATCCGACTCGCAATGCCGTTCAGTGCGCTGTCTTTCAACTCATCCGTGACACGCAGCACTTCTTCATATTGCTCTTTGGAATCCACATATACCTGCTCAATGGAGCTGCCCGGCAGAATATCATGGAACTGATTCAGCATCGTCAGCTTCCATGCATGCTCCAGTGCATCGGTTGGATAGGCGGCTTGTGCATCCGCCTCACGATGAATCATGGCATACAGCTCGGCATCGGCCAACGCAAATTCGCTATGACGGTTATACCGTTTGTTGCGCGCCATGGACGTGTAGGTACCCCGGTGATACTCTAGATACAGCTCACCCGACCAGCGGGGAACGGAAGGAACATCCACCAGATTTTGCTCCAGCTTCTCGAAAAACTCACGTACAAAGGTACGTTTCACCGCAGGCACACCCGGCAATCCAACATCAAGTCGTCTGCCATGCTCCAGCATCTCTTCGGTTGGTCCACCGCCGCCATCCCCGAATCCGAAACATTGCAGAACATCTGCATTGATGTTTTTGTTCTGGTATCGCTGCCACGTGCCTTTGACTTGAGAGGCGTTGAATCTTCCATTATAAGTCGTCTCGAAGCGACGCTGCCTGAAATCAGGATGTTTGTCATAGTCTGTTGCTGTGATGAAATGGGTCAGGACCTCTGATCCATCGATCCCTCGCCAGTACATCGTGTCGTTTGGAATCTGGTTTGTATCATTCCAGGCAATTTTGGTTGTCATAAAATAATCAATGCCGCTCTTGCGCATAATCTGCGGCATCGCTGCACTATAACCAAATACATCCGGCAACCAGAGCACACGGTTCTCTACGCCGAACTCTTCCTTGAAGAAACGCTTCCCGTAGATAATTTGACGGATCATGGATTCACCCGAAATCAGGTTACAATCGGCTTCCAGCCACATCGAACCTTCGGCTTCCCAGCGGCCTTCGGCTACCTTTTCCTTGATTTTTTCATAGAGAGACGGGTAGTCTGCTTTCAGGTACGCATATAACTGGGGTTGCGAGGACATGAACGTGTATTCTGGAAACTTGTCCATTAGATACAATACACTCGCGAAGCTGCGAATGACCTTCTCTCGGGTCTGATCCAATGTCCATAGCCATGCCACATCGATATGCGTGTGTCCGATACAGTGAACGGTTGGGATGTGATCACCAGCAGGTCGGATATCACCATAGACATGATCTTGTAGATATTGGCGCGCTTCCGGTACCGACGCATGGAATTCTGCGCTGTTCTCCTGACGCAAATCCAGCAGATTCACGGCTTTATTCAGATGTTCGACCAAATTCAGCCGCTCCAGATCATCCTCACGCAGCAGATCCGCTGCATCGAGCGCGGCCTTAAGATCGTAATATAGATCTGTGACAGGCTGATGATGCTCAGCTACATAGACATTGAGAAAGACATCGGCTGCCGAAGTACTACAGTACGCATATAAAGCCAGTTCGAATTCTTCCCCTTTTGCCGCAGCAGGTGTCAGGTCAATTTCCGTATGATTCACATCCAGACCGCAGATCAATTCTCCATTGAGGAATGCCAGGAATTGTGGATTATCATAATTCCAGATATCATCTGCACCGGTGACAATGGTACATACGACTTTTTTTCCTTCCATATGATCCGGGATGCGAATCCGGGTTTTGAAGCAGCTGTGTACATCTTTACCGCCCCAGCCATCACCCTTACGAAATACGTTCCAGGAGGAAGGGTCCTCATGCACCAGTTCCCAGGAGTGGTAACCACTTTCTTTATGATAAAGCTCCGGTATATATGTCTTTGAGGTCAGTCGTGCACGTTCCAAGTGTTTAACTATGGTATGGATCCGAGTATACAAGGAATTCATTTTCATGTTGGTTTCCCACCTTGGTTTGTAGTAAGTACAGGCTGTAGTCGTCGTTGGAGCAAGAATACTGCAAGCGCTAACATATCAACTCTATCATAACAAAGGGGAAAGGGAGCAAACTACGTAATGTATGCTGAAAAAGGCGCCTTTTTATTGCATTTCATGCTAAAATAAAATCATTAGTATCGGGATAGGGGGCATGTCCATGACAACATCCGTTTTGACATACGAGCAGGGATATGTAATCCATGTCAATCAGCCTGGAGACGAACTTTTTTATCATCTGGACTATGACGAACGCTCCCATGACTTGAATATGGAGTTTCAGCACTTTCATGATTTTTATGAAGTCTGTATTCTTCTGGATCGTACGGCTGCGCATATTATTGAAGGCAGTTTATATGAGATTCAGCCATTGGATATCGTGCTGCTGCGACCTTCTTTGCTGCATAAGACGCAGTATCCGAAAGGTACACCGCCAAAACGCTTGATGATTAATTTTGCGATGCCTCGCTATATGCCAGGACTTGAGAGCGGTTACAATGAACTATTCTCCATTTTTGATGAAGAGGTTCCGATTTTCCGCTTCCCGGAAGAACGGCGCAAAGAAATCCTCGCGCCCATCAATGACATTTTTGCCATATCCCAGCAGCGCTCTACGCTTCAACCGGTTGTGATCCATCATAAATTTGTAGAATTTCTGTGTGCCATTCATCGTTACGCGGCAGAGAACGGGTATGTGCGAGAAGAGACAGGATCATCGATGTCCCGACGCATGTATGCCATTGCATCCTACATTCACAGCCATTATCAGCAGGATTTATCTTTGGACGAGGTGTCCAGGCGGTTTTATGTAAGTGCCCACCACTTGTCCCGCCAATTTAACAGGGTCACTGGTTTTACCTTCACGGAGTATGTGCAGATGACCCGTATTCGAAATGCCCAGCAATTGCTGCTGAATTCGAGTGAAAAAATTACGGACATTGCTGCACAGTGTGGGTTCGCCAGCTTTTCCCAGTTTAATCGCATCTTCAACAAACAGAGCGGCATGTCACCAAGTGCCTATCGACGGAGCAGACCATCGCAGAGCAAACATGAAATGATGCTTGTGGGCGAAAGACCCGAGTGACGTTAGCGCCCAGCGTAAGATAACAAGCGGAGTGATGGACAGGCTTAAATTGCTAGTTAACGGGCTATTTTTCTGGACAGGAGATTTATATGAAAATAATAGCTAAGGACATGGTATAGGGTTGGGTCCATCTATTTATGATGTAGCTAGGGACATCCCGCCATCATACATCCGATATACCTTGTCACAATATTCAAGCATACGCTCATCATGGGTAACCATAATGGCTGCTTTTTGGCGTGATTTCACTTCTTGCGCGATTAGACTAACCACTTCATGGGCTCGTTTGGTGTCCAAACTGGCGGTTGGTTCATCGGCTAAGATGATGTTGGGATTATTCATTAAAGAACGCGCAATGGCTGTCCGTTGTTTCTCACCACCGGATAACTCTTCGGGAAAACTTTTTAACTTCAAACCGAGCCCCAGTTCTTCCAGCAGCTTGGTGGCAAATGCCTTATCCTCTTTTTTTACCGTTCCCGCCATTCTTTTTACAACTAGCAGTTGATCGAGAACATTTAGATAGGGAACTAGATTTGAAGATTGCATAATAAATCCCACTTCTTGCAGACGAATATTAGATAGCTCTTTCTCCGTAAGCTTCGAAATATGATTTCCGTTTAGTTGAATATCTCCTTCGGAGGCTTTCAGCATGGCCCCAGCAATAGATAAGAATGTACTTTTACCAGAACCAGAAGGTCCAACTACAGCAACAAACTCCCCCGGCTCCACGGATATGGATACATGATCGAGCGCGGTGATCCGATTGTTTCCTTCGGCATAATACATGGTGACTTCTCGCATGTGCAATCCCTTACTCATTATTCAACCCTCCCGAGCGCCTTAAGCGGATCAATCTTTGTAATTTTGCGAACAGATACCAATGAACTTAACATAGCGATAACCAGCAAGATAATAGAATAATTGAAGACAAGACTGGTTTCCAGCTTAAATGGCATTCCTTTTGGCATAATTGCTGCTGTCCCATAAGTCAGCAAGATTCCAACAACAATGCTAGTCAGCGAAAGTACAAACACTTGCGAGATAATGGCTTTTCCCAAGAAACGGTTACTAGCGCCTATCGCTTTCATAATGCCAAACTGGTTGGTTTTTTGCATCGTAATGACATAGAAGAATACCCCAAGTACAAATGCAGAGATCGCGAGTAGAAATGCAAGCATCATCAGAATCGTTCCGTTCTCTTCTTTGTACCCTGGCATCCCTTGCACAGCTTTCGCCCGGGTAACTGTATCCGTACTGGATAACTCTTTATTTATAGCTTCTGGATCAATATTCTCGCCTTGTAACATGATCGCATTAACCGGTTCGGCAATTCCTTTATCTGAACTTGGAGCCGCAAAGGCAATCTTCCGCCATTCAGCCATTGGGGTAAATACGGATGCAACGTGGTTATAGGTCTGATTCTCCACGAATCCAATAATTGTCAATGATTCCGTCGTGCCATCCAGTTGAAAGGTGTCCCCGATGTTATAGCCCTCATCTTTTAGGGTCGAATTCACAACCACCCCGGTAGGATTCTCAGAAGAGAGGTTTTCACCTTCTACTATAGCTGGTTCCAGAAAGCTTCCTGGGTTAATTCCTATAATCGCTATATCGACTTTATCTTCATTCTTGGTACTCGCCTCTTTCATTGCTGTTGCCATCGTACTTCCCATAGGTGATGCAGCATCCACATTAGGAAGTTGTTCCGCCTTCGCCACCAGTTGATCTGACAGCAGTGACTTGCTCATGGAAGACTGAGCTCCTTCTTCAAAGATGACATAATCAGCCTTCATGGTCTTGAATGTTGATGCGGCTAGCGTAGACAATCCATTCCCCAGACCGGATAAAATAAATACCAACCAAGCCATTAGTACGAAGATAATGATAATCATCAAAAACTTCATTTTACTATGCATTAACTCCTTCATCGCTAAAAACATGATCTGCTCAACTCCTTCTCTCTTTTTTGACACTTGTGTCAAATTAGATGCGCGGACACGTGGTCTTCATCATTAAACGACATAAATGACACTTGTGTCAAATTAAATCCAAGAACAAAGTTAGCTCTTGGCTCCTCCGATCCACATTTGGAACAGCAGCTTTCCCCAATCAGGCGTAGGGATATTCATCATGTTAGGTGTATTAATCAAGTTGAAGAAAACACCAATAAGTACAGGTAGAGGGATATCTTGCCGGAGGGCGTGATCCTGCTGTGCGCGTTCAAATAAGCGTGATAATTGAATTTTGAGGGTCTTATGTGCTTCCTCAATATATTCAAGATCTCTCGCTGCCGCAGCAGAATTAGTCGTATTAATTTTACTGGCATCTCCCAGAAGTTGATGGAGCGTCGATTCTTCTGCGTAGATCAGAAGCAGTTGCTCAAGAGCATCCATGGGATCAGTCTCATCAACGGCTAATGAATTCTCCAACACGGTTGCTATTACACGCTTCATACAAGCAGCAACAATCTCTTCTTTATTCGCGTAATATTGATATATCGTGCTCCGGGCTCCGGACAGATGCTGTGAGAGCAGCTTGAGATGAAAACCGTCGTAGCCATGCTCAAGAATTAATTTCTTGGTCGTATCCAGTAGCTCTGTTTCGGTAAAAGATTGTTTTCTTCCCATTGAATCTCTTCCTTTTTCATTCTCATTTAAAGTCGGTGTGAACTTCACGTAATCGATGTGTACTGCAAGTCTACAGGAGTTCTGCACTTCCCTTGTTTATTATGATCAGTTTAGCATATGTTTGATGGCCATAATACCAACCAGGACGATTGGTCTGAATAAATGGGTGGACGATATACAAAAAGGCAAACCCTTGAACTTACATGGGTTTGCCTTTTTCCATCTATTTATCGAATACCGACGATATACCGATACGTCTATAATTGATCTTACGATCAGACTCACGCATGTACCGGATGAATCTTGGTGTTATCCCTGATCCTTTGGTGCCAGCTCAATGGCGGAGCGGATGGCTGCCAGCATGCTTTTGTCATCGGCGATGTTCTTGCCAGCGATATCGAAGGCTGTACCATGATCAACCGACGTACGAATGATGCCGCCCTTCAGACCAACGGTGATGTTCACGCCTTCCTCGATGCCCATTACCTTAATTGGCGCATGGCCTTGGTCGTGGTAGCAAGCTACAACGATATCGAAGTCGCCGCGGCCAGCGCGGAAGAAGAGTGTGTCCGCCGGGAGTGGACCAACGACGTTAATGCCTTCCTGCTGCGCACGCTCAATGCCGGGCTGCAGTTTTTCTTCTTCTTCCCCGTTGCCGAACAGTCCGTTCTCTCCGGCATGAGGGTTGATTCCGCATACGGCTACGCGCGGATTCTCAAAGCCTGCTTTTTTCAGCGTATCATGGGCAAGCTTCACAACGGTGTAGGTTCTTTCCGGGTTGATACTCGCAATGGCATCAATCAGACCCATGTGTGTCGTCAGGTGAATGACTCTCAGATTAGGCGTTGTCAGCATCATCGAGAAGTCCTGTGTATCCGTCAGGTCAGCCAGAATTTCGGTGTGCCCTGGATACAGGTGCCCCCCTTGATGCAAAGCTTCTTTGTTCAAAGGTGCTGTACAGATGGATTGAATCTGGTGTTTTTTGGCGAGATCAATGGCTTTGGCGAGAAACTGGAATGCTGCATCCCCAGCCACGGCAGATACTTTGCCGTATTCCAAGTCCGCCGGGACAAGGTTCAAATCAATCACATCTACAGTACCGAATTCATACTTGGCTTCGGAAGGTTCTTGAATCGCGTTAACGTTCAGACTTGAGCCGATGACTGGCAGTACACGCTCCAGAATCTTCGCATCACCGATCACGAGTGGATTGCACTGATCGTACATCTCTTGATGACCCAGTGCTTTCATAATAATCTCCGGTCCAATACCTGCTGCGTCGCCCATCGTAATTCCAATTGTAGGTTTCATACGAGAATACCCCCTTTTAATTTTTGAATCGCATGGATAAAGACATCAGGTTTACCGAATCCGCCTGCTTTGGTAATCACATGCAGATCATCAATGCCTATGAACTTGGAGATCGGCACGCCGATTTCAAGCTCATCCAGCAGCTCGAATCCGCTAATGTTCCATTTCAGACAGATCTGTTTTGCCGTATCGCCGCCAGTCATGGATACCCCTTTGAACAGTCCTTCTTCCAGCAGTCTGGCACAGATCTCACCCATCGCGAGTACTATTTCATTGCTGACTTCGGTGTGATTAAGCCCCCGAATTTCGCCTGTTGCACGGGCCAGTTCAATATCAATCTGTTCAGCGGTGGAGTAAAGAACGACATCTTGTCCTTCCAGCGCTTTGTCTCGGACCTCGTTATAGACACGTTCCATCTCTTCCGTACGGTCTGCGGTTGCGGATACCGCTTTGAAGGAGTGGAAGGAGACAGAAGCCACGCGGGACTTGCGCATCAAGCGATGCAGCTGCTCGCGAGAGTTTTTGTTCACACTGCCGACTACCGTTAAGATTGGACCGGAATTCTCCGGGATATCAAGTGAAGCAGCCCTGGATTCCAACTCGTAATGCGCGGGGAGGTAATCGGCAATGCCCGCCGAACCTGCCCAAGTAAAGGTATAATCCAACTCACGAGTCATTTGCAGGATCAGTTCCAGATGGCGTTCTTCAGTGGAGTCCACCATCACATACGGGATGTTATTTGTTTTCAACTGCTCCAGTTTGGTGCGAATATGATTCTGCCCGGCTTCCAGATCGGCGACGGTGATCTCGCCAACTTCGTACTTGGTCTGTTGTTTCAATAAGTCCGGAAGGTAGGAAATCGTTACAGGTGTCTTCGGATCATGGGCAATTTCAGTATCTGCCAGCGGAACGCCGTTCAGGTAATGAATTCCGTTCAGAATAGTGCGGTTATTTTTCGGATATCCTGGAGCAATCATCATAAAGTCCGGCTTAACTACATCATACACAGCATCAATCTCGCTGCCGATATTACCGCGCATGGTGGAGTCCATCTTTTTGAAAATCGTCTCAAATCCATTGTTCGTCAGCAATTCAGCAGCCTGATATACACGGTCATACGCTTCCTGCAGGGATATGGAACGACTATCTGTATCAAAGACGACAGCATCGTAATGTGTAAGAGGTTCTTCATTCATATTAAAAAGAACACTGGTCTTCAAGCCATGACGGGCAAGCTGCACCCCGCTGTCATTGGCACCGGTCAAATCATCTGCAATAATAGCTAATTTCATGCAGTCATCCCTCCTTGTAAGCAAAATTTCATAATAAGTTCCTCAGATTATCAATTAACACAGATTAAGCATATCGGATCAGGTGATAACCATTTATGTGGTTGGTCGTTGATTGTATTTCTCGACGCCACCTGATTTCTCCAGTCGTTTGGAGAGGAACCCGATGAAGATCGGTAACAGGATAGCTGTCGTTACAACGCTCGCCGCAATTTGCACAGTAGCAATCTCCGCAATCGGGCCAAATGAAGCATTAGCAGCCACGATGGCAGCAGGTGTACCTACCGCATTCCCGGCTGTTGAACCTTCGGATGCACCAACGATGGGGTTCCAGCCAATGGCTTTGAACAACAGGTATCCGATTCCGCCTGTGAGAAGCACGGTCAGAACACCGAGCAGAATGCCACCTAGACCACCTTGGATGATGGAGGAGAAGTTGATTCCCATACCCAGGGAGAATGCAAAGAACGGAACGAGTTTGTCACTGCCTTTGTACAGCCAATCCCCCAGATTACGGTCCAGATTACCAATAATGACACCAACGATGAGCGGAAGCAATACAGCAACGAATGCCATCGGGGAGAACATGCCGTTCGCAAAGCCCATTGCACCAAAGATCGAGAGCGCTACCATGGTCAGGAACGGACCATCGCTAAGCGCGAGGAACGGGTAAGCTGCCTTGTCATCTTCTTTACCGTATTGACCAGCGAGTGCGATGTACAGACCACCGTTGGAGTTGGTCATCGCAGCGATAATGGCAAGTGGGGCCAGACCCAGGAATAAACCGCTTGAATCCGCAAACAAAATAGCGATAAAACCAAGGCCTGCACCAATCACCCATTTGAACGTAAGCAAGGTTAAACCTTTGCCGACAGATGAACCCGCCGTTTTGAACGTAATCTGTGTACCCGCAATTAACAGGAACAGCGCAATCAACGTACTCGCACTGTTAACGAAGAGGGCTTCCGTGAATCCGCCAATGCGCAGGGCACTCGGGAAGAATGTATTGATAGTTGCACCAAGCAACAGGGGGACAACCATCATACCGCCAGGGATACGATCTAAAGTTGCTTTAATGTTCATAGTAGTTAGCTCCTTATGAAGTAATCGTTTTTATGAAGCGCTTGCAGGGATTATATTATCCCATATCGTTTAATATAGCAACAATAATTTATTGTAAATTTTAAATACGTAATTAATTGTTTAAAAATGCAACACATTAAGGCGATAAAAAAGACGCAAACTTAAAGTTAATCTTTAAGTTTACGCCATAATGTGGCCCGGTTAATCCCCAGACGCTCTGCCGCCTTCGATTGATTGTTATTTTCCTCCTGAAGCACGATTTGAATAACTTCCTTTTCGATCTCCTTCAGCGTGCCGTTCAACTTCATTGGGCTAGAAGAAGGTTGCTGATCCAGCAAGCGGGATAAGGTAGCGGTGGTGATTACATACTCCTGTTCATTAAGTGCAGCCTGCTTGATCAGATGTTTCAACTGGTTGACATTCATATCTGTGATCTGTTCTTGGATCAGCTGTAGCGCATCTTCTTTTATTCTCACCGCAGTAGTTCCGTACTTCTGGTAGTAACCTGTAAGGAAATGCTGCATCAGTGGAGCCAGATCTTCTGGTCTATCCGCAAGATTTGGCATCATGATTGTATTAAGCTCCAAATCGAGTGACCAATGTGGGTTCAATGCCTGCTCCCCGAGTATAAACACCCCAATCCGGTTTTGAAGGCAGCTCTGGATAAAAGAGAGCAACTCCGGATCTTCCATACGTGTCTCCATGTGGTTAATTTCTACATTTCGAACTTTGGCGAGTGGTATCTTGTGCAAATGGCCGGACGGAACTTGCGAGAGATCGATCTGTAATAACAGTCCGCCACCGGAGTACATCTGATGAATATGTTTGACCAGAAATGATTTACCGGAATCCGCTTCACCGAGCAGATAGATCGGTTCATGATTCTCGTAAAGTGCCCGAATGTTCTTCAATACCGCCTGCATGGCAGGAGACTCGGCAACGATGGGCTCCATCGATGCGTCCGTGAACGTGGTTATGCCGAATTGTGCAAAGGCATAGGGTTGTCCTTTTTCCAGCATATATACCTTGTAGTTTTTGTTGTCCAGAGTCGTTTCATAGGCGTTGACCGTAAGCTGATAATCGTCTACCATGAACACATTCTGGATCTGGGATTGATGGAATTCCAGGCTGGTGTTGGTCAGATACATGTGATTATCGGTCAGTGGATTTTTCTCAAAATCGGTCAGGTTCTCGAATACGACTTCATTCCGTTCATTTAAAATAAGTAGATTCGGATGTTCCCGTGTAACCAGGTCATTCAGTATGATGGATATCGCATGATTTTTGCTCAAATAACGGTAGACCAACTGCGCATCTTCCATCGCTCTAAGGATGGATTCCTGACCGGATTGGATTAACAATCCCTCCAGACCATAAGTCTTCGCGGTGTTGACGGTGATCACATCTCCGACAATCTGGCGGTACCCGGAAGCTTTCAACTCCAAGAGCAACCGTGCCACACCTTCCGAGCTATGTATGGTATAGACTTTGAGAGGCAGATCCATCAGATCAATTATCGATTGTGCACCAGAGGTGATGTTGGAGAAACCAACGATGGCCGTTTGACCGTTAAACTGGCTTGCCAGGGTAAGTGAACGAATCATATCATAACCCGATAACTGCACATCAATAACAGGAATGGTCACTACTTTTTTAATCAATTGGGCGGTTCCGCCGCGGCTGATGATAATTTCTGCCCCGTTTTTCTCAGCTTGAGTTGCT
Organism: Paenibacillus sp. 1781tsa1; assembly: GCF_024159265.1. NCBI lineage: Bacteria > Bacillati > Bacillota > Bacilli > Caryophanales > Paenibacillaceae > Paenibacillus > Paenibacillus sp. 1781tsa1. The sequence continues at coordinate 225,945 of NZ_JAMYWY010000001.1, forward strand.
AATTCCACACCGTTCGCCAAGTCGCCCACGTCTGTCTGAATGGTTAACTGGGGAAAGCGGGGAATGCACTCTTGTATAATAGGAATCATCGATTCGTAGGGAGCAATAAAGTGAACTCGTGTACGCATAATTTTCCTGCCTTTATAGAAAACTTTGATCCCCTTATTATAGCCAACTTGCGAAGGAATGGCACCTATGGGTGGACAGGTCACTGTTATGTGTGCAGAATGCTTATGTAGTATGTCGCCATAACTCTCCGAGTGGAATGTGATGAAGTGCACTGAAAAGAATCCTTAACTATTTCAAAATTAATACATAATTGCACACGTTAAGTATAGAGAAATGAGGAGTTTTATATGGGAGACATTCATAAAGTAGCTGAGCCCGATCACATCATTAAGGATGTTGTCGGAAAGTTCCCGTGCAGGGTGCTGTGGAGTGAGGGCCGTCCATGTCTGGAGTATCAGCGGGAAGAAGAGTTAACCCAGATCGAAGAATACGTCCGCACAGTGTACAATGTTGAGCTGTTGGATGTGTTCTTCACAGCGGTGGAGAGCCTTCCGGTTGAGCCATAGATTTAGGTAGGGATTTGGGGATTGCGGGCAAAGGGCTAGTACTTAAGTTTTTTGTGTTTATACAGGGTCATAAGGCGACACTATAGGTGTTCGTCTTTTCTTTTATTATTCCATTACTATCTGACTTTGGAACGAAAAGGCACCAGTTGCCATCGTGAAATGTGAAACGTATGTGGGCGTATTCATGTATTATAGTATACATATGAACTTTTCGGAGGAGGAACACGTAATGGGAATCTTATCGAGGTTTAGAGACGTGATGAAGGCCAATGTGAACCACATGCTGTCTCGGGCGGAAGACCCGGAGAAGAGCGTGAATGAGTATATGCGCAACCTGAGCAGTGATCTGGGTCAGGTAAAAGCAGAGACGACGGCGGTGTTGTCGGACGAGAGCCGGGCGAAGCGAGCATTGGATGAGTGCAGCGCCGAGGTCAAGAAGTTACAGCGGTACGCAGAGAAATCGGCGGAGTCCGGAGACGAAGACAAGGCACGTAATTTTCTGGAGAAGAAAGTGAAGCTGGCTGACAAATTGAACGAATTACAGGCTGCCTATGAACGTGCTTCTGCCAAAGCCAAGATGATGAAGCATATGAACGATAAACTGGTTGCAGATCTGGGGCAACTGGAAGCGCGGTATGCAGAACTGAAAGGTCGCATGGCAGATGCGAAGGCGCAGCAACAGGCCAATGAACGGAATGCATCTGCGGGCAGAGCTGAATCTGCATTGAAGGCCATGGAAGACAAGGCCAATCAGGCATTGAACGAAGCAGAAGCTTTAGCAGAACTGCGTGCCGGAGCACAGGAAGATGATCTGGACGAATTAATTGCCCAGCTTGAGAGGGACATGAACGCGGATGCGGGTAATAATGAACATGCGTCGCCAAGTGCGGATGAAGAACTCGCAGCGATCCAGGAGAAACTAAAGAATAAATAATACGTTACACCATTTCGTTAACATTGAGGTGAGCAGATGCCGGTTATTGAATATAAATGTCCAAACTGCGGCAGTGGTATGATCTTTGACAGTGTGTCAGGTGCACTATCCTGTCCCAGCTGCGGCCGCCAGGACAACATAGAGCAGATCCCCGATCCCTTGAAGAGACAAGTATTCACCGAAAATGAGGTCAAGGAATACCACTGTAACAGCTGCGGAGCTGACATTGTGACGGAGCCGGAGACCAGTGCGACGACATGCAGTTTCTGCGGTGCAGCGGTTGTACTCAGTGATCGGCTGACGGGCAATCTTGCCCCCGCGATGGTGATTCCCTTTTCGATCAACAAGGATCAAGCCAAACAGGCTTTCAAAAAGTGGTGCAAAAACGGCCTGTTAACGCCAAGTGGCTTCATGTCCGCCGATCGAATCCAGAGCATTACCGGCATGTACGTACCGTTCTGGTTGTACGAGTTACATAACAAAATTGAAGTGCATGGCCGTGGTACCAAGGTCAGATCTTACACTCAGGGAGACTACCATTACACGGAAACTCAGCATTTCGATATATATCGCAGAATTCGGCTGAATTACGTGAATCTGCCCATCGATGCATCGGAGAAAATGAAGGATGAACTGATGGATAAGCTGGAGCCTTTTCCATATAATCAGCTGAAATTGTTCAAGACCCCGTATCTGGCGGGGTACATTGCGGAAAAATACAGTTACACGGACGAAGAACTTTTTCCACGGGCCAAGGAAAAGACGAAATCTTACATTGATTCTTATATTGCTTCAACCGTATCCGGATATAGCAGCGTGAGTTACACGGATAAACAGATCGATACCACGCTCAAAAATGCGGACTATGTGCTGCTCCCGGTGTGGATGGTCAACTATGACTACAATCGGGCACAGTATACCTTTGCCATGAATGGTCAGACAGGGAAAGTGGTCGGCAAACCGCCGATCAGCAAAGCCAAAGTGGCCGGATGGTTCGCAGGAGTATCTGCCGTCTCGTTGCTGTCACTGAAGCTGGTTTCCTGGATGATGGGAGGTGGATTCTTATGAGAAAAAGAACCCCTCTTGTTGTCGTGATGGCTACGCTCATTTTACTAATGATAACGCTTGTTGCTCCGTTAGTTCCAATGTCTTCGGCATCCGCAGCGGAGAACAAAAATCTCATCTACGATGAGGCCAACCTGCTGAGTGAGCAGGATAAGGTTGAGCTGAATGCACTTGCGAATCAGTATGGCGCGGAACGGCAGACGGACTTTGTTATTTTGACAACAAATAATATAGAGAATCAGGATGTTATGCTTTTAACAGAAGATTTTTATGATAAGCAGGGGCTAGGGTACGACAAGAAATTTGGCAATGCTGTCATATTGACGATGGATATGAATAATCGCGAAGTGTATCTGGCTGGATTTTATAAGGCAAAAGAATATTTGAGTGATCAGCGGCTGGATTCTATCCGTAACCGTATTACCTCCGAGTTGTCCAGTGGGGATTATAAACTTGCATTTGAGAAATATATTGAGCTTTCTTACGAATATATGGGGTATGAACCTGGTGTAAATCCGAACAATATTTTGTTTAACGGATGGTTTCAGTTAGGAGTCTCGGTCGTTCTTGGGGGGATTGTTGTTGGTATTATGACCTATCGTTCCGGCGGACGTGTCACAGTCAATCGTGCGACTTATGAGGATTCAAGCAATTCCAGTGTAATAGATCGTCAGGATCGTTATATCCGTACAACCGTAACCAAGCGCAAAATCGAGAAGAACAATAACAACGGTGGCGGAGGCGGCGGAGGAGGTACATCGCGAGGTGGCCACTCACATAGTGGAAGTAGAGGATCATTTTAATAACTACTGAGTATACGGATTTTCTAATAGAAGGGATGGGAACGAGTATGGGATTTTTCAGAAATCAGTTTTCGAATGTGGTGGAATGGGAAGAGTTCAGAGATGACATGATATTTTGGAAGTGGAGCAACCGGGAGATCAAGAAGGGGAGTAAACTTATCATCCGTTCGGGTCAGGACGCCATTTTCCTGAATAACGGGAAAGTGGAAGGGATTTTCGAGGACGAAGGATCATTTAATATCGATTCCGAGATTATTCCGTTTCTTTCTACCTTAAAAGGGTTCAAATTCGGATTCAACAGCGGCATGCGGGTCGAAGTACTATTTGTAAATACCAAAGAGTTCACCGTGCGCTGGGGCACACAAAGCCCGGTATTGATTCCGACACCACAACTCCCGGGCGGAATGCCGATTCGGGCCAACGGAACATTTAATTTCAAAGTGAGTGACTACGTGACTCTGATTGATAAAATCGCGGGTATCAAGCAGAGCTATTTGGTCGAGGATGTCAAAATCCGTATCACTTCCGTGCTGGATCAGCTTCTAATGAAGTGGATTAGCCGTGAAGGGAAGGATATGTTCAACCTGCAGGCCAATGCGTCGGATATTGCCAAGGGGATTCAGGAAGATCTGGATATGCAGATGATGGACATCGGCATTGGGATTACCGGTTTCCAGGTGATGAGCTTCAATTATCCTAAGGAAATTCAGGATATGATTACAAAGACCGCTTCACATGAGATGATTGGTAATCTGCAAAAGTATCAGCAGGTCAGCATGACAGACGGTATCTCATCCGGTAAAGTACAGGGCGGCGGCGCGGCCTCGGATATGGCAGGCATGATGATGGGTATGAACATGGCCAATGAAATGATGAAGAACATGAATCAGAACCAAAACCAGAACAACAATAACAATGCCAATTCGTCTCAGAATCAGAATGCCGACCAGAAGCCAGCAGGTAATAGCAACGGTGATTCTAATCCATCTTCAACAGAAGGCAACAAGAAGCCAAACTTCTGCCCGAACTGTGGAGCCAAAAATGAAGGAGCCAACTTCTGTCCGAACTGTGGTCAAAAGCTAGGCTAATAAAATGAATACATGAGGGCTAGTCCAGTGGTTTAGATATCACGGGGCTAGCCCTTTTTTATTTGGATTCATACGCAAACCAACATGACGTAAGTTAGGAAGAGGGTTCATTTTATTTTAGTTTTGATAAAAGTGTTGACAACCGATCGTAAATCATTTATCTTTAAATTAAGATATTTAATCTGAATATAAATAACAACCAAAACAAATATCTTTAATCCATTAACATGAGGAGAGATCAAGATGATGATCCCAACATTGACCAGAATTAATGAACTTGCAAGAAAAGCCAAAGAGGGCGGATTGACGGAGATGGAGAAAGAGGAACGGGTTAATCTTCGCCAGGAATATCTGCAAACTTTTCGCGGTTCGGTCAACGACATTCTCTTGAATGCAACCATCTATGATCCGAACGGCGATGACGTGACTCCTGATAAATTGAAACAAGAACAAGCCAATCAAAACAACAACTAGAATATCATTCACCACACCATATATCTTAATTTAAAGATAAAACAAATTTATATAAATCACGTTACTGAATTTTGTAAACACCTATCAAATCCAAAACATGCTTACCAAACCAAGGAGGAATTAATCATGACTATTCAAACAGCAGGTATCCACCATATTACAGCTTTCGCAGGAGATCCACAGGCCAACGTTGACTTTTATGCCGGAGTTCTGGGATTGCGTCTCGTGAAAAAAACAATCAATTTCGATGCACCTGATGTATACCACCTGTATTTTGGAGACGAACACGGAAGCCCAGGTACCATCATTACCTTCTTCCCATCCGCTGGATCACCACGGGGCAAAATTGGCGGAGGTCAGGTCGGCATCACTTCCTATGTCATTCCTCCTGGGTCGATTGGCTTCTGGCAGAATCGTCTGGAGCAGTATAATATTGATGTAACTCACACAAGTCGCTTCAATGAAGAGCTGCTTCAATTCGAAGATAGCGAAGGCTTGCGGCTTGAGCTTGTGGAACGGGAAGAGGGAGCAACCAGTACTTGGGCACACGAAGGAATTCCAACAGATCAAGCGATCAAAGGCTTCGGTGGTGCTGTCCTGTTCAGTGTTAATCCGCAAAGAACGATGGATGCGCTTGAGAAAATTTTGGGATTTGTCAAAGTGGGTGAAAATGAAGAGTATGCCCGTTTCCGGTCGAGTGGAGACATCGGTAATGTTGTGGATGTTCCGGTAACCCGTATACCTCTGGGCATGGGTGGAGCTGGAACGGTGCATCATATTGCATGGCGCGCCACAGATGACGTGGAACATGCACAATGGAGCGAAGCTGTACGTGATTACGGGTATCAACCGACTCCAGTTCGGGATCGTCAGTACTTTAACGCAATTTACTTCAGAGAAGCTGGCGGCATTCTGTTTGAGATTGCTACCGATCCTCCGGGCTTTGCCAAAGATGAACCTGCGGATTCGCTCGGACAAAAATTGATGCTGCCAGAGTGGTTTGAGAAATACCGCCCTCAAATTGAGGACAATCTGCAACCAATCGTGGTAAGAACACTCGAACCTGCTACAACTGCGAAATAAGGAGTACTATTACTATAAAATCAAAGGAGCAACGAAGGATGATGGAGAAAAAGGTTACCTGGCTGGAGCTATTTTACGATCTACTCTTCGTAGCAGCGGTTTCCAAAGCAGGTCATGTCTTGTTACATGCCGAACACGGAGTAATTACGTTTGAATACTTAATGAAGTTTGTGCTTATTTTCATCCCTGTTTGGTGGGCATGGGTTGGTCAGACCTTGTTTATTAACCGCTATGGTCAAGACATCCTGATCCATAGAATATTTCTCATCCTTCAGCTCCTGTCCGTGATGGTCATGACGGCGAGCCTCTCTACCCATTTTGACCAATACTACCTGTCCTTCTTCGTGGGTTATATCGGTTCACGGGCATTTACGGCGATACAGTATCTGACGGTTCATAAGTCAAAAAGTGAGCATCAACAGCAAGCGGCCCGTTACTTGGGCACCTGTTTCCTCATTGGTATATTGATCTCATCAGGTTCACTATTCTTCGATTCCTGGCTGCGCTACTTGATTTTGTATGCAGGAATTGCGGTGGACATCGTGCTTCCGTTGATCGGACGTAAAAATCTGGTGAAAGTACCGGTTCAGACTCATCATTTGTTGGAACGTTTTGCGTTATTTACACTCATCCTGCTGGGCGAATCGGTAGTTAGTATTATCGCTGTACTGCAAGCCGATCAATGGGATATGAAATCCATCCTGTTTGCCGCATTTACGTCCATCTTTGTCATTGCGATGTGGTGGCAGTACTTCGACAACGTGGAGAAAAAGGTCAGCAAAGAGATTCAGACTGCCGGACAAGCGATCATATACGGCCATCTGTTCATCTACATCTCCATGAGTATGATTGCGGCTTCCATTCAGCTGTTATATCAGAATCAGTTAAACTATGTGTTCATGCTAGGGTTTGTGTTTGGATCGGCGCTACTGTATTTCTTGTCGACTTCACTTGTGTTTCATCGTTACAGACACGCACATCTGCGACTGGGTCCGCGCCATCTGGCGTTCATGGTAGGGTTACTGGTTGCATTTGTCCTTGTGGATCTGGTTTACCAGGTTCCGGGTTATGTCATCATGGGCGAAGACATGTTATTCTTCCTGGTGTATGCGAAACTTACGACTTGATACGAGTCATCTCAAATGAAGAAAAGTCACGGACAACAGGCGTCCGTGGCTTTTTATTATGCAGCAAATTCTGGACAAGACTTAATAATATAAATAAAGCACAAATCTAATTTAATTTCTTCTATAGAATCTGTTAATATGAGACTATGTACAAGTGAATCTACCAGATCATAGAATATCTTTTTATAAAATGAGCGTAAGAAACAAACATGAAAACGGAGAGGACAGAAATAACCTGAAGAAGCATAAGCGTTCGCCTTTATCAACGGATTTCTCCCTTAGGAAAAGGGAATCAAGAAATCGGGGGATAAGAGTGATCGAAGGGTTGTTCTGTCATAGTAGTGGCCGAGTGTACGTTTTGTTAGTTCATTTTATATATAGCGATTCGTAGGTATGGGGATGACAATCAGGAGGGAAATCATTGAGCACACATCAAATCGGAGTTCCATTGGAAGGGTTTGCAGAGTTTAGTCGTACGGTTGCCGCTGAAGGAGCCGTTTTAGTCAGAAATGAAGGCCAAGTGCTTCCACTTCGTGAAAACGAAAACGTTTCAGTTTTTGGACGGATTCAAGTGAATTATTATCGCAGCGGCACGGGTTCGGGCGGTAGTGTTCATGTAGCCTACACAACGAATCTGCTCGATGGTCTGCGCAGCAAAAAGAATATAACGGTGAACGAAGAACTGGCAGCTGTCTATGAGAAGTGGATTGAAGAAAATCCATTTGATGATGGCGGAAAAGTATGGGCGGCCGAGCCATGGAATCAGAAAGAAATGCCTTTGACAGATGAACTGGTTGCACAGGCTAGAAGCAAATCCAGCAAAGCCATTATCGTGATTGGACGTACAGCAGGAGAAGATCAGGATAATGCGGATGCGCCAGGAAGTTACCAACTGACAGAAGATGAGAAAGCGATGCTGAAGAAAGTCACTGCGCAGTTTGAACACACAATCGTAGTACTGAATGTCTCGAATATCATCGACATGAGCTGGTTAAACGAAACGTATCTACATCCAATTCAAGGTGTGATTTACTCCTGGCATGGCGGTATGGAGGGTGGCAACGCGATTGCTGATGTGCTGGCGGGAGACGTTACACCAAGCGGTAAACTGACAGATACGATTGCATATTCCATCGAAGATTATCCTTCGACAAGCAACTACGGCAATGAGTTCAAGAACCTGTATCAGGAAGATATCTATGTAGGTTATCGTTATTTCGAAACGTTTCGACCTGAGCGTGTTCAGTTTGAATTCGGTTATGGCCTGTCTTATACGACGTTTTTGGCCCAGCATGAAGAAGCGAAATCTGTATCCAAAGACGGCGAAACCTACATCGAAGTTCGTGTCAATGTGACCAACTCAGGTACAACATATGCGGGCAAAGAGGTTGTGCAAGTCTATTATGAAGCCCCGCAAGGCAAACTGGGACAACCGGTGAAGGCTTTGGTGGCTTTTGGCAAAACAGGATTGTTGCAGCCGGGCGAGTCAGAACTTCTGACGATCAGTTTCCCGATCCATGCCATGGCATCTTACGATGATGCAGGTGTTACGGGCCATACTTCCGCATACGTTCTGGAAGAAGGCACATACCGACTGCATGTAGGAACCAGTGTGAAACAAGTGCAGCACATCAGTGTTGATGGCCAGGATGGCTATATTATTGAATCTCTTCAATTGGTGGAGCAACTGCAAGAAGCGATGGCTCCAACGGAAGATTTTACACGGATGAAACCAGGTACGCGCAAGGAAGATGGATCTTATGAACTGACTTATGCAGAAGTGCCGAAACGTAAGATATCCATGGCGAACCGGATTGAGCAGAATCTCCCGCAAACGCTGGAGCAGACGGGGAACCAGGGCTACAAGCTGAGTGACGTTAAAGCTGGCAAAGTGAGTCTGGAAGCCTTCATCGCTCAACTGAGTGATCAGGATCTGGCGGCAATTGTCCGTGGCGAAGGCATGAGCAGTCCACTCGTTACTTCGGGAACGGCATCTGCATTTGGGGGTGTCAGCGATAGCCTGTTCAACTATGGTATTCCGGTAGCTTGTACGGCAGATGGCCCGTCGGGTATTCGTATGGATAGTGGAGAGAAAGCAACACAGGTATCCATCGGAACGTTGCTTGCCGCAACATGGAACCAAGATCTCGTAGAAGAGCTGTATGTGATGGAAGGACAGGAACTGTTGAGAAATCAGGTAGATACCCTGCTCGGACCTGGACTGAATATCCGCCGGAGCCCGCTTAATGGCCGGAACTTTGAGTACTTCTCTGAAGATCCACTGATCTCGGGTGTATTTGCGGCAGCATGTACGAAAGGCATTATGAAGGGTGGTTCCAATGCCACACTGAAACACTTTGCCTGCAACAACCAAGAGAAACACCGCAGTAAAGTAGATGCTGTTGTCTCTGAGCGTGCACTGCGTGAAATTTACCTGAAAGGGTTCGAAATCGCTGTAAAAGAAGGCGGAGCGAACTCCATCATGACCTCCTACAACCCGATTAACGGACACTGGGCGGCATCCAACTACGACCTGAACACCACAATTTTGCGCGGTGAATGGAATTTCGAGGGTATCGTCATGACCGACTGGTGGGCAATTATGAACGATGTCACCGAAGGTGGAGAGGCGGATCGCAAATACACGAACTGGATGATTCGTGCACAGAATGATCTCTACATGGTTGTACCGAACTACGGCGCAGAGATCAATGGCTGGGACGACAACACGATTGAATCCTTGGAAAATGGAACATTGACTCGCGGAGAGCTGCAACGCTCTGCAATCAACATCTGCAAGTTCATCATGAATGCACCGGTGTCCGGTAGAAAACACGAGATCGTGGAGAACGTAGCTTCGTTCCATGCGAATGCATCCCTATCGGCTGAACAGGCCCAGGTTCTGGTTGAGAATGCACAGGTGAAACCTGCGGTAGCTGAACCTGTTTACATGAAAGTGGACGAGGCTGGCCATTATCGAATTATTGTACAGATCATGTCCCCTGAGCCGGAACTGGCTCAAAGTGCATGTAACCTGCTCCTGAATGACCAGTTGGTAACCACCATTCAAACGAATGGTACGGAAGGCAAATGGATCAGACAGAAGCTTGTCAAAGTAGACCTTGAAGCAGGACTGTATGAAGTGAAACTGGACTTCACCAAACCAGGTCTCCAGATTGATTGGATCGAATTCAAGCAGGTGTAGAGATAATCAGAAATATTTTGTGATAGCAGCAATCATAAGGTTGTTCTTCATCAAAAGTAGAATACGTGGGTACATGACAAAGGACACTGTTTGCGGGTGTCCTTTGTTGTAACACGGAATAGCTGCTGTTATGATAGTGTTATGGGATTTTGGAGTTCTGAACAATGGGGTCAGGGGTGTTGCGAAGAATGAGAAATTATAATTTTATGAGTCCAATCCTGCTGGTTGTGGTGGCGCTGATTGTAAGAGGTCTGGTGACTAACCTGGGAGTTCTTTTTGGCTTATCACAAGAAGTGGCAAGTAATATTGCCATGATTGCCATGATCATTGCGGCACTGATTATGTTTAATCGAATGACGAAGGCTCGGCGTAGAAAATAGAAAAAGCTCGGATAATCTTAAGTTTATCCGAGACATGAAGACACCCTTAGGGTGTCTTTTTTTGTATTGACGTTCTGAACCTAACGTTTTAGACTATTGCTAATTGATGATAACATTGTAGATAACAAAAATAACAAAATGATTCAACAAAGCACATAAAACACGTTGCACTCTCTATTTGCTAGCCCATTCCGGTCCCCAAAGGAGAATCCATTCATGAAGATCATTGCCGACAAACAATATATCTTTCAGGAAGGTCAGCCTTTTCGGATTGCGTTCTGGAAGCTGACCGTTGCCCACAATGATGAAGAAGGACCGCAGGAGCGCTGATGCAGCGTTCAGTCGGTCCTTTATGTCATGGATCAGGCTGTGTGAAGTTCGAGTGATGGGTATCGATACGGGTTAACGGTGCTGGAATAATCTACGATGAAGTGAAGGGAGCGATCCTTATGGAAAGACAGCCTGTATTGGAAGTCATTGCTGTGGATGTGGAAGATGCCAAGGCAGCTGAGGAGGGAGGGGCCGATCGGATTGAGCTGGTATCTGCGATGATCGAGGGTGGCCTTACCCCCAGTTATGGTGTCATGGAGCAAGTAGTATCCCAAGTCTCCATCCCGGTCTATGTCATGATTCGTCCCCATAGCCGCTCGTTTCGCTATAGCACAGAGGACATCCACGCCATGACCCGTGATATTCGCGTGGCGAAGGAACTTGGAGCCGCTGGCATCGTGATCGGCGCCCTCACCGGAAATGGTGAAGTCGATCTCATATCCTTGCAATCATGTATGACCGAATCTCAGGGTTTGGGTGTTACGTTTCATCGTGCAATTGATGTGAGCACAAGCCTGACTGAGGCGCTCAAGGCCATTAACACATTGGGCAACGTGGAGCGTGTGCTTACATCGGGAGGGAAACAGACAGCGCCTGAAGGCATACTGGAACTGAAACAGCTTCAGCAATTGGGGCAAACCTTGAACATCGCTGTCATGGCAGGGTCGGGGGTCACCATAGAGGGAATTCAAACGCTAGTGAGTCAGACAGGTATCACGGAAATCCATATGGGATCAGGCGTGAGGTACGAAGGCAGCTTTAAATATCCCATTGATCCACATTTGGTTGAAGAAGCCAAGCAGCAGTTATTGCTTGCATCACAGCCATTTCATGGACAGTAGTGCACTGAGTAGCGGTCCAAGCAAGGGTGGTCCAGTGACATAGGAATGCACGAAATAAAAGGAGGGATAACACCATGAATCATGAACTGCAATCAGCCGAATGGATTACAACCGCAGCGCAGATCCGCCCATCCGAACGCCAGTTGAGATGGCAGGAGATGGAGTTTTACGGGTTTATTCATTTTACGGTAAATACATTCACGGATCGAGAATGGGGTACTGGAGAGGAAGACCCGTCGATCTTCAATCCTTCTGAACTGAGCGCAGTACAATGGGTGCAGGCGTGCAAGGCTGCGGGGATGAAGGGGCTGATTTTGACGTGTAAGCATCATGATGGATTTTGTTTGTGGCCAAGCCAGTTTACAGCGCATACGGTCGCGGCCAGTCCATGGAGGAACGGTGCGGGGGATTTGGTGCAGGAAGTCGCCGATGCCTGCCGTGAGGGCGGATTAAAGTTTGGCGTGTACCTGTCTCCTTGGGATCGGCATGAAGCCACTTATGGAGATTCCGAGAGGTATAACGAGTTTTTCCTCCATCAGTTACGCGAGCTGCTTACGAATTATGGCGACATCTTCTGTGTATGGTTTGACGGCGCGTGTGGTGAGGGTCCGAATGGCAAAAGACAGATCTATGACTGGGACGCCTATTATGCGCTTATTCGTGAACTCCAGCCCGAAGCTGTTATCTCGGTATGTGGCCCGGATGTTCGCTGGTGTGGCAATGAAGCGGGGCATACGCGGGAATCGGAATGGAGCGTTGTGCCCGCGCATATGCAGGATAATGAGAAGATTCAGGAGCAATCGCAGCAGGTGGATGATGGCGAGTTTGCCACAAGGATTAATACGCAGGACCGTGATTTGGGAAGCCGAGAGGTCATTCGTTCCCAAGGTGAGCAATTGATCTGGTACCCTGCCGAGGTGAATACCTCAATTCGTCCGGGATGGTTTTATCATGCCAGTGAGGATGATCAGGTCAAAACATTGGAAGAACTGCTCGCCGTCTATTACGGTGCAGTAGGGGGCAATGCCACCTTTTTGCTCAATCTGCCACCGGATACGCGTGGTCTCATTCACGAACGGGATGTGGAGCGACTACAGGAATTGGGAGATTCGCTTCGTGCTATTTTCCAGGAAAATTTGGCCTTGCAGGCGCTGGTAACAGCATCGGAGACGATGGATGAACAGCATACCGTATTGGAGGTGCTGACGGAACGACGGGATACGTATTGGTGTCCTCACGAAGGAACGGAGCAGGCTTGGATCGAGCTGGATTTACAGGAAGAACGATCATTTGACCGGGTGGTGCTGATGGAACATATCGAGATAGGCCAACGGATTGAGCGATTTACACTGGAGTCACAGAGGGCAGATGGGGGTTGGAAAGAATTCTACACAGGGACGGTGGTGGGGTATAAACGAATTTGCTATTTCCCCCAGGTCACATCGAGAAGGATGCGATTAACCATTCATGAATCCAGATGGTATCCTACGTTGTCGGGGTTAGGCATATATCTGAGCGAGCGGGGAGGGTTGTAAAATGGCGTTGCTAACGTATAAAGGTTCACAATTCATGTATGATGGCGAGCCCATTCGGATTCTGTCGGGTGCCATCCATTATTTCAGAGTGGTCCCCGAATATTGGGAGGATCGGTTACTCAAGCTGAAAGCCTGCGGTTTCAATACAGTGGAAACGTATGTGCCGTGGAATGTCCATGAGCCGCAGCCGGGGCAGTACTGTTTTGAAGGCATGGCTGATCTGGAACGTTTTATTCGCATTGCGGATGATGTGGGTCTGCATGTGATTGTACGCCCAAGTCCTTATATATGTGCGGAGTGGGAGTTTGGCGGATTGCCTTCCTGGCTGCTTGCAGCTGATGATATCCGTCTTCGGTGTAATGATGCAACATTTCTGGCGAATGTGGATCGTTATTACGATGTGCTTTTGCCCAAATTGAAACCCCTTCTTAGCACGCATGGTGGGCCGATCATCGCGATGCAGATTGAAAATGAGTACGGCAGTTTCGGCAATGACGCGAGTTACCTGCAATATTTACGGGATGGCATGGTAGAGCGGGGTGTGGATGTGCTTCTGTTTACTTCGGATGGACCGACAGATCACATGCTACAGGCAGGATCGGTACCAAGGCATCTGGCTACAGTCAATTTTGGATCAGGGACGCAAGGATCGTTCACCAAGCTGCGTGAGTATCAGGCAGAAGAACCTTTGATGTGCATGGAATATTGGAACGGCTGGTTCGATCACTGGGGTGAGTCGCATCATACCCGGGAAGCCGCAGATGTGGCTGGTGTGTTTGAGGAGATGCTTCGGTTAGGAGCTTCGGTTAACTTTTATATGTTCCATGGGGGAACGAACTTTGGATTTTACAACGGAGCGAACTGTCAGCAGAAGGATCAATACGAACCCACCATTACAAGTTACGACTACGATTCACTGCTCAGTGAATCCGGGGAGCCAACAGCAAAATTTCATGCCGTACGTGATCTTATTGCTCGCCATAGCGATGAAGATCTGGGTGAGCTTGTGCTGCCAGAATCGAAGGGGACCGTCGCCTATGGGCGAGTGGAGTTGAACCAGCAGGCGTCATTACTTACACAATTGGACTTGATATCAGCTCCGGTGCAACGTACGAATCCAGAAACGATGGAGAAGCTGGGTCAGGATTATGGATTTATTTGTTATCAATCCCGGATATCCGGGCCAAGGGAGCGACAGGAACTGGTGGTTCAGGAGGTGCGTGACCGTGCGCTTGTGTTTGTTGATGGTCAATTTCAGGGCGTGTTGGAACGGGGGAATACAGCAGTATCGATTTCGTTTGAAGTACCGCCAGAGGGCGCAGATCTATTGATCCTTGTTGAAAATATGGGGCGAATCAACTATGGTCCGTACCTGAGAGATCCAAAGGGCATTACGGAGGGGGTGCGACATGGCTTTCAATTTTTATTCGATTGGACGATTCATTGTCTGCCATTAACCGATCTGTCGGGTTTACAATTTAGCAATGCGATTAGCGAAGCACAGGGGCCTGCTTTTTATAGGGGAAATCTTCAGATCACGGATGTCAGAGATACTTTTCTGCGTCTGGATAGCTGGACCAAGGGGGTTGCATTTGTAAACGGATTCAATCTGGGGCGCTACTGGAATAAAGGACCGCAAAAAACATGGTATGTGCCTGCCCCGCTCCTTCATGAAGGTGATAATGAAATCATGGTATTTGAGCTTCATCAGACGTCTGAACTGGCCGTAACGTTGGTGGATACACCGGATTTGGGCTAGGAAAAGGAAAATAGGTGAGCCAAACGATTATTGGCAATTGTCGTGTCCGCTGGAAAAAGGTATACGTTGGGTATGGACATTGACTGACTACAGGAGAGGATGAGGAAAAATGAAAGTTGGACTCAGCACCTACAGTCTGCAACAAGCATTGGATCGCAAAGAATTAACCGTACCAGATGCCATTCGCTGGATTGCTGATCAGGGCGGGGAACATGTGGAGATTGTGCCGATGGGATTCAGTCTGATCGAACATCCGGAGTTGATTGATGAGATTAAAGCTGTGGCAAAAGAGGTCGGAATCGATATTTCCAATTATGCCATCGGCACTAACTTTGCTGTGCAGGAGGACGCCGAAGCGTTGGAGCAAGAGATCCAGAATGTGATGCGACATGTGGATGTGGCTGCTGCACTGGGTGTTAAGCTGATGCGTCATGACGTGGCTTTCCGGCCTGCACCAGAAGGAACAGTAGCACAGTTCGAGATCGACCTGCCGGTACTGGTGAAGGCTTGTCAGCGGATAGCCGATTATGCAGCCGATTTTGGAATTACAACAAGCGTGGAGAACCATGGGTACTACGTGCAGTCGAGTGAGCGAATTCAGCGTTTGTTACACGAAACGGCGCGGAATAACTTCAAGACCACGCTGGATGTCGGCAATTTCCTTTGTGTGGACGAAGACCCGGTGAGTGCTGTGAAAAATAATATTTCGCACGCGTCGATCGTGCACGCCAAAGACTTCTACTGGAGACCTTCCTACCGGAACCCCGGTGAAGGCTGGTTCCAAACCTCGCATGGCAACTACCTGCGCGGTGCCATTGTGGGCCAAGGCGATATCGACATGCCTGAGGTATTCCGGGTGTTGAAACAATCCGGGTATGACGGATATATCTCGGTTGAATTTGAAGGCATGGAGGATTGCAAAACCGCCTCACGCATTGCTATGGATAACGTCCGCCGCCTATGGGAAGAGGCATAGGGCTGAGTGCTTGTTTTAAATGAAATATGACTTGTTATGTATGGCTCAAACAGAAAGTTAGTTCAGTCAGAAAAAGTAGTGGAGGGGGCGAAATCGATTCTGAAGAAACGAAGTGTTCGCCTTTATCACCGGATTTCCCCTTTGGAAGAAGGGAATTGAAGAAATCTGGGGATAAGAGCGATCGGAAGAACGATTCGCAACCGTAACGTCTACTCTGCAGAACTTTATTTATTTTATTTATGGAGGAATCAGCACTATGTCCAAATTGAAAGTCGCCGTCATCGGTGCCGGATCCATATCCGATTGCCATTTGCAAGCCTATGCCAGTAACCCGGACGTTGAAATATATGCCATCTGCGACCTGAATGCAGAACGTGCCACAGAAGTGGCGAAGCAATATAATGCACCTCATGTGTTTACCGATTACAAAGAACTTCTCGCAATGCCCGAGATTCACTCCGTCAGCATCTGTACATGGAACGATTCTCATGCCGAGATTAGCATTGCTGCGCTGGACGCAGGCAAAAACGTGTTATGTGAGAAACCACTTTGCCAAACGGTGGAGGATGCGCTCGAGGTAGAGAAGGCCGTTCATCGCAGTGGGAAGCTGCTGCAGGTTGGTTTTGTTCGCCGCTATAGTGACAATGCACAGATTCTGAAGAAGTTTATCGATGAGGGTGAACTGGGTGAGATCTATTATGCCAAAGCCTCCAGTCTGCGTCGTCTGGGCAATCCGGGTGGCTGGTTCTCCGATATCAACCGCTCCGGCGGCGGTCCGCTGATCGATATCGGGGTGCATGTGATCGACATTTGTTGGTATCTGATGGGCAGACCGAAGGTGAAATCCGTCTCCGCCAAAGTGTCTAACCGATTGGGGAACCGCTCGAACATTAACAACCTGTCATTCTACAAAGCAGCAGACTATGACGCAGATCAGAACACCGTTGAGGATATGGCAAATGCCTTGATTCGTTTTGAGAACGGCGCGAGCCTACTCGTGGATGTCAGTTTCACGCTTCATGCCAAAGCGGATGAGACTTCAGTCAAACTATATGGCGACAAAGGCGGAGCCGAGCTGGAGCCGGAAATTTCGATCATTGGTGAGAAATTCAACACTATTTTGAACATGACCCCACAGGTGGATTTCAAATCATTCGACTTTATGGGCTCGTTCCGCAATGAAATCAACCATTTTATCGATAGTACACAGGGCCGCAAAGAAACACTTAGCCCCGTCGAAGATGGTGTCGAAGTAATGAAAATGCTCTGTGCCATCTACGAATCAGCCCGTCAGGGCCGCGAAATCACACTGTAAAGGTAGAATTGTATGGCGTTGATACACTACGTTGATATTTTACGACTACCGTGGCATTAAAAGTTATGAGCACTTCGTTCCTTTTCAATGAAAAGCTCCGCTTCAGGCGGGATTTGGAGTCGTCCTTCCCGCCTTGCGGTCGGAGCAGAGCATGGAGCGAGCGCTAACGAATCTGAGGCGTCTTATTGAAGGATTCGAAGCGCTAGCAGAAATCTAAGGAACCTGACACACGCTATATGAGAATAAACAGCAGTTTACAGCGTTATTAACAGCTAATTTCGGGAAATAAGTTGTCTGTTGTTCCTTACAATTTAAAAAGAGGACCAAAAGGCTAAATAAGACGCCCTGAGTTCCTTAGAAAATTTTCTTTCCATTCGCCAGGATCAGCCAGTTTACATTCCCCTAGAGGCAAGAGGAGAATGTGGGACTCATAGTAATTGGAGCCGGCAAAATAATCGGACCGATGGACGGACTACGCCCTTTATATGTCGGAACTTACCGTTTACAGCAAAACGGAGAACACAAAGCCAAGTCCGAAGCAGCAAAGCTTGCCCCTTCCGCCATTGGATTTCCCTATAGAAATGAGGGGGAAATAAGGTGTTCATAGTGATTGAAGATGCCACCGCAATCAAAATAACAAAGTTACTACGCCCCTTAATAGATAAACTTACCGTTTACGCCAAAACGGAGAGTGCAGAACCAATCCGAAGCAGCGAAGAACTCATTCTTCTCCTCCCGATTTTCCAGAGGAAAAAGGAGGAAATAAGGGTTTCATAGGAATTGGAGATGGCACCGCAATCAAAATAACAAAGTTACTACGCCCCATAATAGTTAAACATACCGTTTACGCCAAAACGGAGAGTGCAGAACCAATCTGAAGAAGCGAAGCGCTCGCCTTTATCCCCGGATTTTCCCTTTAGGACAATAATCAAAAAATCTGGGGATAACAGCGATCGAAAGATGGTACTGCACTCGGAGTGACCAGGCGTAACATGAAAGGTTTATCTTTTATTCTAATCCGAGGAGATGAATCAGGATGAGCGAAACCAAAGAAACCGTACTGGAGCAGGAAGAGCAGATTGTCGAAGCCGGGGTGCACAATTTTAGCAAAGAGGAAGAGTGGATCAGACCGGAGAACCCGCTGCTGAATGAACGGCTGGAGTGGTTCAAGGACCAGAAGCTGGGGCTGATGATGCACTGGGGGCCGTACTCCCAGCTTGGCCTCGTGGAGTCCTGGGCGCTGAGCGACGAGGATGGCGATTGGTCGCGTGATGACATCGACTGGACGGATGACATGGAAGACTTCAAACGGGAATATTTCGATCTCAACAAAACCTTCAATCCGATTCGTTTCCAGCCCGAGGAGTGGGCGCAGATGGCGGCAGATAACGGATTCAAATATTTCCTGTTCACCACCAAGCACCATGACGGTTTCTGCATGTGGGATACCAAGACGACGGATTACCGGATTACGGGCAAGGATACCCCTTTTCATACCCATAAGTATGCGGACATCTGTCGAGCACTATTTGACGCTTTTCGGGCTAAAGGACTGGGCATCTCGGCGTATTTCTCCAAAGCGGACTGGCATACCCCGTATTATTGGGCACCCGGTATGGAGCGTGGACGCCATATGTGGCGCGGGCCCTCGTATGATCCCCATAAGTATCCATGGCTGTGGGAGCAATTCGTAGAGTTCACACATGAGCAGATCATGGAGCTGCTGACGAATTACGGACGGATCGAATGTCTGTGGCTGGATGCCGGCTGGGTGCGCGAAGGTCGCCATGGTCAGGATATCAGGCTCGGAGAAGTTGTGGAACGGGCGCGTCAGACCACACAACCTTGGCTCCTGTCCGCAGATCGTACCGTCGGTGGGCCGTATGAGAATATCGTTACCCCCGAGCAGACCATACCGGAACATCCGATGAACATTCCATGGGAGAGCTGTATTACCGTGGGGAACTCCTTTGCCTTCGGATTCGATGATCAGTATAAAACGGGAAGACAGCTGGCACATATTCTACTCGAAGTGGTGTCCAAGGGTGGTAACCTGGCGCTGAATGTAGGACCACAACCCGATGGGCGTCTGCCCAAAGGGGCAATTCGAGGCATCAAGGGCCTCGGTGAATGGCTGGGTATTCATGGAGAAGGGGTCTATGGAACCCGGATCTGCGGGCCATATTTTACGAAAGATTGGGCCTTCACGCAGAAGGAAGAGATCAACACCGTATATGCCTTCCGTTTATACCGAAACGAACATGAGAGCGTACAACCACAGTTAGTCATTCCTTATCTGGAAAAGGTAGAGCGGGTCGAACTCATCGGTAGCGATGACGTACTTACGTATCAGCATACGGAAGATGGACTTCTCGTGGAACTTCCACAATCGGTTACAACCAGTGCATTACCCATCACACATACGTTCAGATTGATCACAAGCGCATAGAGATTGTTCCAGTGTGTTCCCCTTCTCGGTGCTGAATCGTTAACTTTTTGAACATGCATGCATAGAACGCCATGTCAATTCCGGGGGAGGTATAACCGCCTCCGGGATTTTTTTATTCATACATAAGGAACAAAATTCCCACCAAAAACAGCTCGTAATCGCTTGCCACACAAGGGTTTATGGAATAAAGAGAAGTCGGAGAAAATTGCAAATTGAAAAAAGTTTACCGTGCGATGTACTATCAAATCAAGAAAGCGCTACCTGATATGAATGTTTACATCATTTATGATTCACAAGCAAAATGAAACCGGAAAAAGGTTGTTTAAGGGATGTAAATGTAATGTATTATTACACTTGAGGTGTAGAAGGAGTGACGCAAATGAGTCGAGCTACGGAAAGCATACCCGCCAAGATGGAACTCCAGCAGAGGAAACATGTGGAGCCCAAGCGGCAGCATCCATTCATCAGAAGCCTCAAGAAGCACTGGGAGCTCTACCTGCTCGTGCTGCCCCCGGTGTTGTATCTGTTGATCTTCAAGTACATTCCTATGGTGGGTGTTCAGATCGCCTTCAAGGACTTCAGTGTGGTTAAAGGAATCTGGGGAAGCCCGTGGGTCGGATTCAAACACTTTGAAGCCTTCTTCCAATCTCCAAATTTCTGGCTGTTAATCAAAAACACGATAGGCATAAGCTTCTATTCCTTAATTGCGGGTTTCCCCATTCCCATCCTGCTGGCGCTGGCGCTGAATGAGATTCGAACGGGTTACTTCAAGAAGACCGTGCAGATGGTCACTTACGCTCCGCATTTTATCTCCACCGTTGTCATGGTATCCATTATCATTCTGATGCTCTCCCCACATGTGGGCGTGGTAGACAAGCTGTTCACACTGCTCGGCTTCCCAATGACCAACTTCATGGGCATTCCGGAATATTTCAAATCGATCTATGTCTGGTCAGGTGTGTGGCAGGGCATGGGATATTCATCCATCATATATATCGCAGCTCTTGCTGGTGTTGACCCATCCCTGTATGAGGCAGCGAAGATGGACGGCGCATCACGACTACGGAAAATCTGGCACATTGACCTTCCAACACTCGTTCCAGTCACCGTCATCATGCTGATTCTGAGTCTGGGCAGCATTATGGGCGTGGGCTTCGAAAAAATATACCTAATGCAGAATCCGCTGAACACAAGCGCTTCGGAAGTTATCTCCACGTATGTGTACAAGGTGGGTCTGATTGGTGCGAATTTCAGTTTCTCCTCGGCAGTAGGGTTATTCAACTCCATTATCAACCTGATCCTGCTGGTTATCGTCAACGGCATATCCCGCAAAGTATCCCAGAACAGCTTGTGGTAAAGGAGGAGCTTATCCATGTTCAACCTGATTAATCGTAACCGGATCAAGGACCCGCTCGGTGATCGCATTTTCATGACATTTAACTATATCTTTCTGTTTGCCATACTGCTAACGGTGTTTTACCCGCTCTTGTATATCATCAGTTCTTCGTTCAGCTCTTCCCGTGCCGTCACATCCGGTCAGGTGTGGCTGTTCCCGGTCGATTTTAACATCAAGGCTTATATCTCCATATTCAAAAGCCAACAGCTTATGCTCGGTTTCTATAACACGATCATTTACACCGTGGTGGGCACGTTCATTAACGTGGCACTGACTGTCATGCTGGCGTATCCCTTGTCACGCAAGTCGTTCTATGGACGAGGAGCCATTATCATTTTCATGATGATCACGATGTTCTTTGATGGCGGTCTGATACCCACCTACCTCCTGATGAAGGATTTACACCTGCTGGATACACGTTGGGCGATGTGGTTGCCCGGGGCGCTCGCGGTGTTCCAAGTCATCGTGGCAAGGACTTTCTTCCAATCTTCCATCCCGGAAGAGCTTGGAGAGGCCGCAGAGATGGATGGTTGCCGGGATATCCGGTATCTGATCAGCGTGGTTCTTCCCTTATCAAAGCCCATTCTGGCGGTTATGACACTCATGTATGCCGTAGGTCATTGGAATGCGTACTTTGATGCACTGATCTACCTGCGCTCTGAGAAATTGTTCCCTCTGCAATACGTGCTTCGCAATCTGCTCATCCTGAACGCGGCTGATCCGGCGATGCTTGCCAATACCAGCCAACAGATGCGGGACCAAGGGTTCGAGCAGGTGTTGAAATATGCGCTGATCGTTGTAGCGAGTATTCCAATTCTGATCATGTATCCATTTGTACAGAAGCATTTTGTCAAAGGGGTCATGGTGGGTTCCCTCAAAGGTTAATCCTTGTGAATTAAGCCCGGATGCCTCTTGAGAGGAGGTGGAAGGAACACGCCGGCTTCCGGGATCGATTTTATATACGTGCTGTACAACTCAATAATTTGCCGTTATGAACAAAAGGAGGAGTCAGATTGAGAAAATCTTGGATTTCGATGTTGTTTCTGGTCTTTGCTTCGATGGCTTTGTTGTCCGCATGCAGTTCATCCGAGGAGTCGGGTGGAAGTAGCGACGGTAGCGGGGAGAGCGGTGGTCCTGTAACTATGACCTTCTTTGCTCCGCAAGGCAAAGCGTCCATGGAAGAGAATGAATTTACCCAATTTATCGAAGACAAGTTCGACGTTACCCTGAAATGGGATCTGGCCCCAACGGATGCCTTGCAGGATCGCAGACAATTGCTGCTGGCCAGTGGTGATTATCCGGAAGTGTTTCTTCACGGCAAGTTCACCACTTCAGACCTTCAAACCTATGGAAAACAGGGCGTGTTCCTTCCGCTACAAGATCTGATTAAGGAGTATGGTCCGAACCTGACCAAGATTATGGAAGAGAAGCCATACTTCAAAGAAGCCATTACGGCACCGGATGGCAACATCTATGCACTGCCGATCTTCAATGAATGTTACCACTGCACGTATGCACAGAAATACTGGATCAACACAGAGTGGCTCGATAATCTGGGTCTGAAAATGCCAACCACAACTGATGAACTGTATACCGTTCTGAAGGCGTTTAAGACACAAGATCCAAACGGTAACGGGAAAGCCGACGAGATTCCACTTACGGGCGCACCGAACAAGTATGTATGGAATGGCAACATTGATGCCTACCTGATGAATAGTTTTATATACAATGATAACGACAAATACCTGATTGTGAACGATGGCAAGGTGAGTTTTGCCGCCAATCAGGAAGGCTGGAAGAAAGGGCTGGAGTACATGAACAAGCTCTATGCAGATGGCTTGATTGATCCAGCTTCCTTCACGCAGAACGATCAGGCGATTGGACAACTGGGGAACAAAGAAGGCGATGAAGTGGTTGGCTCCATTACAACGGCGCTGGTCAGTTATCTCGTAAATACCTATGACAAAGACATCACTCGTCACCAACACTGGGATATTGTCCCTCCATTGAAAGGGCCGGATGGCGTGCAGACAACAGGTGCCACACAGAGCGTCGGTGAGTTTGAGTTTGCCATTACCAACAAAGCGACAGAAGCACAGCAGATTGCCGCCATCAAAATTGTCGACTACATGTTCAGTGAAGAAGGTGCACTGTACGCGGAGTATGGACCAACCGAAGGCAAGGGCTGGAAAAAGGCAGATGCCGATGAGAAAAACATCAATGGCGAGCCTGCCAAATACAGTTACTACAACCTGCCTGAGCGTGATCCGAACGTTGTTGTGAATGAGAGCTGGTCACAGATCGGAGCGCATGACTTGTCCAACACATTCCGTAATCTGTTTGCCGAAGGGCAGAACCCTTTGGAAGCAGAGGGTTATGGTACACGTCTGGCTCAAGCGACCAATGTGTATGAACCCTATGCACCAAAAGAAGTATATCCTGCGAACGTGTTTATCCGTCCAGAGGATACGGAATCAGCTGCACAATTGACTACTGCCATCAAGGATTATGTGCAGACGAATATGGCGCAGTTCATTATTGGTAGCAAGAGCATTGATAAGGAATGGGATTCGTATGTTAAAGGCTTTGATGGTCTGGGGTTGAGTAATTACCTTGAGATCTACCAGCGTGCCATTGAGAAGAATCAATAATTGAAGGATTCCATATAGAGGCTGTCCCGTCTGTCACCCGTGACCGGGACGGTCTTCTCCTATGACAACCCCACGTCATCCGATATAATGTACTGAATATTTATGGAAAATTAGTGATCAGCACAAATGTTTGTCGTCATTCAGCATGAACAGTAACGGTGGGGGGATCTCGGAGATGAACAACAATTGGTTTAGACGTTTGCTGTTATCGTATCTGCCTGTTTTCTTTATTGTGACGACCATTCTATTCTTTATTTTTTTCCAGGTCTTCAATGAACAGAACCGTAGAGAAGCGCTTAAGGCCAATGAATTCCTGGCCTCACAGGTCACGCAATATCTGGACAACTCTTTGCGTTCCATTGACTTCAAGGTACTGCGTGAGATTTTGACCAACCCTAACTTGAAGAATTATTTCTCGGTATCTGGCAGCGATGATGTGTATGCCGGCATTCAGGCGGTCCAGGTGGTTGATGAATTGAAAATAGAGTATCCGCTGATCGATTCGATATATCTCGTTCGATATGGAGATGGCACGGTCTTCAGTAACGGGAAGGCTGTTCCGATTGAAGAGTTCCCGGATGCAGACTTTATTGCAGATAGCCGGACGAGGGATGAACAAAAGTGGGCAGGGGCACGAGCATTCCGGGCTTTCCCTTCACAAGCAACGGAGCAGGTAATTACAATTGTGCGAAGTGTAGGGAACGGCAAGGGACTTGTAGTCACGAACGTAGACCTGAGTACCCTGAGGAAGTCCATCATGCAGATGTATGATCCGGAATTCACGTTTGTGAACATCTTCAACCGTTCAGGCGGTAATCTGTGGGATAGCAGTATGCCCGAAGGGGTTACAGCCTCCACTAAAACTACGTCGGGAGAAGTTTTCTCTGAATTTACGTCGAGTTATAGCGGTTGGAAGGTGCAGACAGGTCTCAATAACGGCAAAATCGTCAAATGGGCTCTGCAATTTTATAATATCTGGTTTGCCTTTGCTGTGGTGGTTGTGCTGATTGGCGTGGTGTGGGTGATCTATGTGACCCGCAGAAACTACAAGCCGATTCAGCAGATTGTTACGTTAATTCAGACCGTCTCCTCGCAGAAGCAATCCGGACTGAACTATGGCAAAGAGAATGAGTTCCGTTTCATCCATACCACGCTGGAACGCATGATTGATCAGACGAGACAATATCAGGAGGAGCATGAAGAGAATCTGATTTTGCAGAAAAGAATGTTCTTTCAGGAATTGCTTGAAGGCACACGAGACTTTACGAGCACGGAGCTGACAGCAGAGATGAAGAAGTTCAAACTGCCTGAGCTGGAGCATCGTTGGGCCGTCATGGTAATTGAAATGGATCGGTATGATGCATTTGTGACGGAGTATCATCATCAGGACCAATCCCTCCTGAAATTCGTGTTATCCAGTATTCTGCAGGAGAGTGCGCGTCATGAAGGAACGGAAGTATGGGCTGAATGGATCTCCGATCAGCGTCTATACGCCATCCTCTGGATGCCGGACATGGAACAGGCCGAGGAGACGGAGCATCGATTGCTGGCTGGTTATCTGGACAGGATCGATCAGTATCTGAACTTCACCGTGACCATTGGTGTGGGTCGGGTTGCTGTCGATATTCGGGGGCTGAGAGCTTCATTGAAAGAAGCTGTGCATGCGCTGGAGTACAAGGCTGTACTGGGGATAAATCGCATCATTCCGTGTAGCGATGTACCGAATTCGACCAATGATGTGTATGAGTTCCTGAAGACCATCTCACTGCTGGTACAGGCGATGCGTTTATCGGACGATGTCTGGGAAAAGCATTTTGAGAGACTGTTTGAACAAATCAGTGAGTCCGTCCTGTCCCGTCAGGAGATTATGAATACGATCCAATTGTTATTTCAACATTACAATCGCGAATTTGCCGAACTTCCACGTGAGTACCAGGATTCGTGGGCTGCGATATTCACCCCGCTTCTCCCAAGGCTTGAGGGCTGGGAGACGTTGGATGATCTGCGTGAGCTGTGCTGGGAAGGTTTCCGGGAACTGGCCCTGCAGATGAAGACGCTGCAATGTTCGCGTAAACACAGATCTCATATTCTAGAGATTCGAAAATACATCGAAGAGCATTACAATAATCCCGATCTGTCGCTGAACTACCTTAGTGATCGATTCGATATTAATCCGAAGTATCTGAGCAAGCTTTTCAAGGATGAGATTGGGGAGAAGTTTGTGGATCTGCTCATTAGTCATCGCATCGAAAAAGCCAAACTGCTCATGCAGGAGACGGATAAGGCCATTCAGGAGAT
Source organism: Paenibacillus sp. 1781tsa1 (assembly GCF_024159265.1). NCBI lineage: Bacteria > Bacillati > Bacillota > Bacilli > Caryophanales > Paenibacillaceae > Paenibacillus > Paenibacillus sp. 1781tsa1. Next base: position 252,230 of record NZ_JAMYWY010000001.1, read on the forward strand.
CAGTGAAGAAGTGGGATATACCAACTATAATTCCTTCAATCGGGCTTTCAAGAACGTGGTGGGTGTAGCGCCAAGTGACTACCGTAAGGCCATGTGATGTAAGTGCACGAGCCTAACTAATTCCGAACGTATAAGGAGAATGTGCATATGGACTATAAAGATGCTTCGCTTCCCATTCAGGAGCGGGTTCAGGATCTGATCGGACGGATGACAACAGCCGAGAAGATTGGACAACTCATCCAGCCGATGGGCTGGAAGACGTATGATAAAGCAGCTGATGGTACAGTACGGGTGACGGAAGAGTTCAAAGCGGACATGGAACAGGGCGGTGTCGGTTCTCTGTATGGTGTGCTTCGGGCCGATCCATGGACTGAAGTAACGCTGGAGACAGGTCTGACACCACGGCAGGGAGCCGTTGCCACAAATGTCATTCAGCAGTATGCCATGGAGCATTCCCGGCTGGGCATTCCCATTTTGTTCGGGGAAGAGTGCTCCCACGGTCATATGGCGATTGGGGCGACTGTATTTCCCGTTCCGTTAACGGTGGGCAGCACGTGGAATATGGAATTATACCGCAAGATGTGTGAAGCCATCGCTGTGGAGACCCGGAGCCAGGGGGGAGCGGCAACATATTCCCCGGTGCTTGATGTCGTGCGTGACCCGAGATGGGGGCGAACGGAGGAATGTTTTGCCGAAGATCCATACCTAATTAGTGAATTCGCAGTAGAAGCCATGAAGGGACTACAGGGTGACCACCTTGATTCCAACCAGACAATTGTGGCGACACTCAAGCATTTTGCAGCTTATGGCAGTTCGGAGGGTGGGCGCAATGCTGCACCTGTGCATATGGGATTACGTGAATTGCATGAAATAGATCTGTTGCCGTTCAAAAAAGCAGTGGAAGCCGGGGCTTGTTCCGTGATGACTGCTTATAACGAGATTGATGGCGTACCGTGTACGTCCAGTACGTATCTGCTGAATGACCTGCTGCGCGAGCAGTGGGGATTTGATGGGTTTGTGATTACTGATTTTGGCGCCATTCAGATGCTCGTTCATGGACATAACACCGCGGAGAACGGGGAGCAGGCCGTAGCGCAGTCTCTTCAGGCAGGAGTAGACATGGAGATGTCCGGGTACATGTATCGCAAACATCTCGGTCAGGCACTTGAACAGGGGCTGATTGAAGAGAAAGATCTGGACTTGGCTGTGTCGCGGGTGCTGGAGATGAAATTCAGACTGGGGTTATTCGAGCAACCCTTCGTTGATCCTGACTTTGCAGAGCAGGTCATCGGATGTGTAGATCATATGCAGCTGGCGAGAGAAGTTGCACAGGAGGGGATTATTTTACTGAAAAATGAGGGGAATACTCTTCCGCTTGCCAAAACAGGTACGAAGTTAGCTGTCATTGGTCCGAATGCGAACCATATCTATAACCAGCTCGGGGACTATACCTCGCCACAGCCGCGAGAACAGATCGTCACCGTACTGGATGGTATTACGCGCAAGCTTGGCGTGGATTCGGGTCAGGTATTGTACGCACCTGGTTGCCGGATTAAAGGCGATTCCAGAGAGGGCTTTGCGCAAGCGCTCGCCTGTGCGGAACAGGCCGATGTCATCGTGATGGTGATGGGTGGTTCCAGCGCCCGCGATTTTGGTGTAGGCACGATCGACTTGCGGACAGGAGCGTCTGTGGTAACCGATGACCCATGGAATGATATGGAGTGCGGCGAGGGTATTGACCGGGCTTCCCTGAATCTCATGGGTGTTCAATTGGAGCTGGTGCAGGAGCTACATAAGCTGGGTAAACCGGTTATCGTGGTCTATATTAATGGCCGTCCCATTGCCGAACCTTGGATTGATGAGCATGTTCAGGCCATTGTGGAGGCGTGGTACCCAGGGCAGGAAGGTGGTAACGCCATCGCAGATATTCTGTTTGGCGACGTGAATCCATCCGGTCGTCTGACCGTTTCCATTCCCAAGCATGTTGGGCAACTTCCCGTCTACTATCATGCCAAGCGTACGCGTGGCAAGCGGTATCTGGAGATGGATCTTGCGCCGCAGTATCCGTTCGGCTATGGACTGAGCTACACCGAATTCAAATACGAGAATGTAAAGGTAGTACCGAAAGTGATCGGGCCAGAAGATGAAGCGCAGGTGATGGTTGAAGTCACGAATACTGGAGCGGTTGCGGGAAGTGAAGTTGTGCAGTTGTACATCACGGATGTGTCGGCTTCAGTCACCCGGGCTGAAATGTCTTTGAAGGGTTTTCGTAAAATCCATCTGGAGCCAGGAGAGACCCAGACCGTTACATTCCCTGTGCAAAAAGAACACCTCGCACTGATCGACTCCCGTCTCCAGTCTGTTGTGGAACCAGGTGAATTCATACTCATGGTTGGCCGCAATTCTGCTGACTGGACCGCTTGCAGTCTGCACATTCAGAAGGTGGGGGTGGAGGTATGATTCGAATTCAACGATTCATTGAGGATATGAACCGGTCGCAGTGGCTGGATACGATCGAGCTTCCAGCGTGGGAGATGCAGAAGGCCAGATACATTCGGCCAGGGGAATACGAGTATGAGCAGGCGGACAAGGCAATGCAAAGCTTGAATCCGCTGAACAGTGTACACGGAACGACGTATTTTCTGAGTAAACGTGTGGAGATTCCGGACAGTTGGCAGGATCAAGCCATTGGGTTAATTTTTGAGACTGGAGGAGAAGGGCTGCTGAAGGTGAATGGCGTGCCTTATCACGGACTGGATCGGAATCACGGATTCGTACCTCTTCCGAGAAGTCGAGTAGGCAATGCGCCGCAGTTGGAGATTGAACTCTACGACCCGATCCCGGAGCCGCATGACCCACTCAACCGACAAGCTGTTATTCAGCCGCCTATTCAGGGCATTCGGGCAGCATTGGTTCATATCAATCAGCCTTTGCAGAGCCTGATGTACAGCGTGACGGTACTCGCCGAGTCGCTCCGGGCATATAACGAGAAGGAGCCCAAGCGGATGGCACTTGTTCAGGCCATTCACCAGGTGATGGATGAGATGTACAATAATCCGGACCGCTGGACGGATGCAGCATGGATACAGAATTTTGAACATGGACTGGTACAGTCAGTGCAGCAGGAAGACCCGGAGGAATATCGAAGTGGCTTCATGCATCTGGTTGGACAATCCCACATTGATATTGCCTGGCTGTGGCCTGTGCGAGAGACGGTGCGCAAGTCCAGTCGCACGTTCTCGACCATGTGTACCCTGATGGATACGTATCCGGATTTTGTGTATTCCCAGAGCCAGCCGCAGCTGTATGCCTTCGTGAAAGAGCATTACCCGGAGCTGTACGAGCGAGTTAAAGCACGCATTACTGAAGGGCGCTGGGAGTTGGTCGGGGGCATGTGGGTGGAGCCAGATCTGAATATTCCGAGTGGCGAGTCTTTGGTCCGGCAGATTCTGTATGGACAGAACTTCTACCAGGCAGAGTTTGGCAAACGCTCCAATATCGAGTGGCTGCCCGATACCTTCGGCTACTGTGCTTCCTTGCCGCAGATGCTGAAGCTTGCGAATATTCCTTATTTTGTGACCACCAAGCTGAATTGGAATGACACCAACGCGTTTCCTTATGACCTCTTCGACTGGGTAGGCATTGACGGTACTTCAGTGCTGGCGTATCTGAATCATGGGGTGAATGAGCATACGCGGCCCAAAGATGTGGATGAACATTGGCAATCGTACAAACAGAAGGATGTGCATCCCGAGCAGATGTTGCTCTACGGACACGGCGATGGTGGTGGCGGTGTGACGAATGAGATGGTGGAGTTTGCAGAGCGATCTCACTTGATGGTGGGGCAGCCAATCAGCAAATTCAGCACGGCAGGCGCTTTTTTTGAAGACATATCGTCCAATAATTCAACGTTGCCAAAGTGGCACGGGGACTTGTACCTGGAGTTACACCGGGGAACCTATACGACTCATGCGAGGAACAAACGTAGTAATCGAAAGGCAGAGGTATTGTACCGGGAAGCGGAGATCTGGGGGCAATTTGCCGGAGCTTGTGCTGCACACACGAAGAATGATCTGGATGAAGGCTGGAAGCTGATCATGCTCAACCAATTCCATGACATTATTCCGGGAACATCGATTCCTGAAGTATACGTAACGTCCACGGAGGAGTACACGAAGGTATTTACATTAGGTACATCCGCACTGCGGGAAACGCTGCATATCCTTGCGGAGAACATTGCAACCGATGATGTTGATGGTCTTCCCTACATTATATTTAACAGCCTCGGCTGGGAACGTGGAGAAAATATCACCATTACAGGAGGGGCCCACCTCGCCGGGATGGCTGCATTCGATCGTCAAGGAAACCGTCTGGCTATTGACCTGGAGCAAAAGGAAGACAAGTGTACGCTGCTTGTGCATGTTCCATCGATTCCTGCTTTTGGGTATACAACCATATGGCTACGCGAGGCATCGGATGTTAACCTTCCAGTAAGGGAAGAAGAATCTTTCCCTTCCACATGGGAAACCGAATTTTACACGCTTGAGTTCAATGACTTGGGAGAGATCACCAAGTGGTATGACAAAACGGTAGGACGCGACTGGCTGAAGCCCGGTGATCGGGCGAATGAGTGGCAGTTTTTCCATGACAAACCGACGTACTGGGATGCCTGGGATATCGATCCACGGTTTGAATCCCAGCGGGCAGGTGCGGTGCAGTTGGTCTCCAGAGAGGTTGTACAGCGCGGAGCTACGCGAGATGTGCTGCGTTATGTGTGGAAGCTGAATCAATCGGAGATCAGCCAGGATATCATTTTGCATCACCACCAGCGGCGTGTTGATTTCCATACGAAAGTGAACTGGAATGAGAGTCATAAGCTACTCAAGGTGGCATTTCCGGTGGATCTGGTGGCAGCCAAAGCAGCCTATGAAATCCCGTTTGGAGCGTTGGAGCGTCCAACCCATAACAATACCAGTTGGGAACAGGCGCAGTTCGAGGTCTGTGGGCATCGCTGGGCGAATATCTCAGAGGGTAACAGTGGTGTGAGTTTGCTGAATGATTGCAAATACGGGTATGACATCAAGGATCGGACGATCCGCCTGTCCCTGCTTCGCGCCCCGAAATGGCCGGATGAACATGCCGATCAGGGCGACCATGAATTCACATATTCGTTCCTGCCACATCAGGGAGATTGGCGACAAGCAGCTGTCGTTCGCCGCGCGATGGAGCTTAATCATCCGGTGGAGGTTGTAACAGCGAGTCCATCTTCGGGGCACTTGCCATCTGAACACGCTTGGGTTCAGTTCCATAGTGAGCATGTCATTCTGGATGCAATCAAGCCCGCGGAAGATGGCTCGGGAACGGTGCTGCGTTTCTACGAATCTTCAGGAGGTCGGGAAACGGTACATGTCGAATGGGTTAAAAAGGAAATCAAGGCGTCTGTCATTAATCTGCTGGAGGATGAGATCCATCCGTTGGCTTGTCCGAACGGCACATTCGAACTGACATTCAAACCGTATGAAATTAAGTCAGTGAAACTTGTTCCAGTGAATCCAAATACGTAATCTTCAGGAGGTATGACATGAAATTAACGAATAAGATCGGTGTCATCGTGGATAGCTTTGGCGTAGGTGTGCGGGAAGGGTTAAACAAGGCGAAGGACGTAGGTGCAGAAGGTGTGCAGATATACGCCGTCAAGGGAGAGATGGACCCTGAAAATTTGTCACCTGCGGCGCGCAAGGAGCTGAAGAGTTACATCGATTCGCTGGGTCTCGAAATTTCAGCACTGGTTGGTGACCTTGGCGGACATGGTTTTCAGGTCAAGGAAGATAATCCGTGGAAAGTGGAGAAATCGAAGCGGATTGTGGATCTGGCCCTTGATCTGGGTACCAACATCGTCACAACACATATCGGCATTGTTCCACATGACCCTTCATCGGAGGTTTATGCCACGTTGCATGCTTCTTGTGAGGAACTGGGCCAATACGCCAAAAGTGTTGGCGCATATTTTGCCATTGAGACAGGACCGGAAACGGCAGCTGAATTGAAAGGATTCCTGGATACACTGTCGACCAACGGGGTATCGGTGAATTTTGACCCGGCAAATATGGTGATGGTGACTGGAGATGATCCGGCGCAGGGCGTTCGTCTGCTTAAGGATTACATCGTACATACCCATGTGAAGGATGGTGTGCGGTTGAAGGAAGTCGACCCACGAGACGTATACGGAGCGGTCGGTTATGCGCCTATGGATCACGAAAAAATTGCCGAGATGGTCTCGTCCGGAACGTTCTTTCGTGAGGTGCCACTGGGCGAAGGTGGTGTTGATTTTGACGGATACTTTGCAGCGCTTCAGGAGATTGGCTACACCGGTTATCTGACGATTGAACGCGAGGTTGGTCATCAGCCGGAGGAGGATATTCGCAAGGCAGTTCGATTCATTCAACAATATCGATAGGGAGCTGAGCAGATGAAAGTGGGCCTGAGTACGTATAGTTTGTTGAACGATTTGAATTCCGGTGAGATGACGGTGCTGGATGTAATCGACTGGATTGCGGCAAACGGCGGTGAGCATATGGAGATGGTACCTTACGGCTATACCGTGGAGGATAATCACGATCTGGCGGATGAGATTCGGGAACGGGCAGCGTCTGCGGGTATTGAACTGTCCAACTATTCGATGCCAGCCAATTTCGTACAGGAGACGGAAGAGGCGTTTGAAGAAGAGATGGCCCGGGTCAAAAGACATGTGGATGTGGTACACCTTATGGGTGTAAAACATATGCGTCATGACGTCACGGCGTTTACCCTGCCAAAGGAGAAGATGACCATCGCTTGGTTCGAGGAACATCTGCCTCTAATGGTACGGGGAAGCCAGATCATTGCGGACTATGCTGCGCAGTTTGGCATCACGACAACCATTGAAAATCACGGCTTCAGTGTGCAGGCGAGTGACCGGGTGCAACGTGTGCTGCATGCTGTGGATCGTCCTAACTTCAGAACAACACTCGATATTGGCAACTTCATGTGCGTGGATGAGAATCCGATCATTGGCGTCATGAAAAGTCTGCCGTACGCTTCTCTGGTCCACTTCAAAGATTTCTACTTCCGTCCTTATGATGAGCACCCAGGTGAGGGTGAATGGTTTACGACGGCCTACGGCAACTTCCTGCGTGGGGCCATCGTTGGGCAAGGGGATATTCCGATCCGTAAAATTGTAAAGCTGATCAAAGACTCCGGCTATGATGGTCACATTACAGTGGAGTTCGAAGGCATGGAGGAATGCAAATCCGCATCCAAAATCGCCATGGATAACCTGCGCCGCTTCTGGGAAGAAGCGTAACGAACATCATGGGGAGATAATTAAGGGCCGCGTCCAGACGTGGCTCTTTTTCTCATACTACAGCAAGCGAAAAAGCCTATCAGAATATGGTTCTGTGCAAGGATTAAGTTACGAGCATCACAAGTGTGGTATAATGGATATATTCAGCCTGATAATAACTGGCTATGGATAGGAGATGTCACTGATCTATGCAGGTATTCGAGGACTGGAATCAGAAAGTAAAGAAGACGTTTAATGCTACGAACCCAGAGGTAGTGTTGACGGTATCGGAAGCTGGAAGTTTGCTTGGTTTGACCAAAGACCAGATGAAACTGTACGTGGACAAGAACAAACTAACGAAGGTCCCGATCATGAGAAGTGTTCACCGATACCTCTTATTGAAAAGTGAAATAGATAACATCGTTCAAGCTCGATAACTTCATAGGATTGAACACAACCATTTGACCGACAGGATTCGGGAGAGTGGTCTTTTTTTTATCGGAAAGGGGACAGAACGTGCTGAATAAAGCGTCAGACTGGTTCTATCAAAGGGTAAATTGGAGATGGGTTGTAGCTGCGGTTATTGTATTTGCATGTTTTATTGCATTTATACTGCCGCGTCTCTGATCATGTATCGTTATCCTGAACGTACGCCTGTGCTTGCTGAACTCACTCCGATATTTACCTTGTTGAAATGGTGTCTGATCTATGCCAGTTTTGCAGCACTGGTTCCGGGTGTTCTGATCAGTATTCTCTACGATATACGCAAGCGAAAGAACTAGTGGAGAGAGGGATGGATTGAGAATATGTTGGTAACCCTAATCGTGTAAAAGTCCGCAGAGATGAGTGCAGAAATATATGCTTGTCAAAGGACAACCTGTTCATATATACTCATGTCGCAAGTGGCGTGAATCGTATAATTACATGAGCCCAAGGAGATGAAGAATGCATGTCGATCAGCTTGAATGTGTATCTGATAACAGACGGTAATGGACGTGAAGCGGTAGATTTTTATCAAAAGGCATTTGGAGCGGAAGTGCTCGCGCTTCAAACATTTGGTGACGGTCCATCTGACCCGAATCATCCCATCCCGCCAGAAGCGAAAGACCGTATTATGCATGCTTCTTTGCAGATTGGCAGCTCGGTATTAATGTTGTCCGACACATTTCCAGGCATGCCGTACACCATAGGTAATCATGTTAGTATTACTGTGAACACGGATACTGTCGATGAAGCCAAAGCTATTTTCAGCCAACTGGAAGATGGCGGCGTAGTGGAAATGGCGATACAAGAGACGTTCTGGAGTCCAGCCTACGGCTCGGTAGTCGACAAATTCGGCGTACATTTTCAGATCAGTGCTAAACCGGGACAAGCTTAAGAGCGTACTCTTCGCTAATATAGCCTACAAACGGCAAAACCTCCACGATCTGCTTTGAGCAGTTCTGGAGGTTTTTTGTTTTTCCCTATACGGCGTGGGATTACCCTTCCTTCTGAATCTTGGAAGGGTTGTTGATTTTATAAGGAACCGGGTTACGTGTCAGCTTCTTCTTGATGATTTTGGCTTCAAACGTGATAACGTCTCCCACTTCCAGTTCTTGTTTCTTAACAGTAGCACTGTGGCTCGACCACGCTTCCCCAACGTCGATGACGTCTGGCTCCGTGATGGTAACTGCTTCATAGATGATGACTTCATCGTCATTGTCAGAGAAGTGATTCGGTACGGTAGTGAACTCTTTGACAACGGCGCTCATCTTCACTTTGCCTTCTGGCAGATCAATCTTAACGGCCTTGGCCTTGCTCGCTGTTTTGGCTTTGGGTTTGGCTTCACTGGCTGCCCCGGACTGAGGTCCAACATACGCTTCTACTAGCCCATCCGGATCACCCTTCATCCCCGAGGAGAATTCATCTGTGTCCGTGTCGTCTGAATCATCCAGATCCGCCGGAATTTCATCCGGGTTAACCAGGGCATCTGGAGTTGGCGTAACATCAGCAGAGACTGGTGCGACTGTATCCGAAGTTGACGATTCTGTGCTGCGATCTGGCCCCGCATTACTTATGCTTCTGGCGCTGTAACTGGACGCTTGCATTTCCTTCAGATACGACGGGTGAATGCAATGTTTTTGTCCATTATCCAGTTGAATAACGGCCGCCATGTGATCGACATATCCAATGATGGTGCACGGCATGTTTAATCCGTTTCCTTTATAATAGAACGTTTTGAGTTTGGTCGCTTTACCAGAAAGCAGGCCCCACTCCTGACATTTCTCAATCAGCTCATCTTCGTTATCCAGCGTAATAAAATCCTGTGGTTCAATCATAAACGCGTATGTCATATGGAATTTCCGCCCTTCCAATCCATTCTTCATGTTCATCGTTTCCAAATTACAACCAGTGTATCACAAATGGGCATTTTGCTTAAATCCAATCACTGAAATCTGTACTCGGAGATGAAGATTATCAAAGCTTGCTCACAGAGGCCTGTGCTATAATTTGATCAGAATATAAGGGTAGAAGTTGTTATATAGCATGGATATACATATTTCAGGAAGGGAAGATCTGTATGGAAAAAAAGGTGAATCATCAAGCCGTATGGCTGGCTATAGGTGTTGCCATGGGGGTCAGTATTGGCGCAGCTACACAGCAACTTGGACTCGGGATTGCTTTTGGCTTGGCGCTTGGCATTGTCATTGGTTCGGTGGTTAGTAAACGTACGGGTTCAGACTCGGAACATATGCTCAGCGAACATGTCCATGAATTGCACAAAACGGGTGACTGGGAAGACGCGCTTCAACGCTCACAGGATCATCCGGTGCTTATCCTGAAGCACAGCACAACGTGTCCGATAAGTGCGAGAGCCTACAGAGAGTTTATCGCGTTTGTAGGTACCAATGCTTCCGATTCGAAACATCCCATGGATTACCGCATCGTCAAAGTGATTGAAAATCGCTCTTTGTCCCGCCATATTGCGGAAGAGACAGAGATTCACCATGAGTCACCACAGGTACTTCTGCTCGATCAGGGGCAAGTTGTCAAACATACCTCCCATGGCAAAATCACGAAAAAGAGATTATTGCAGTGGGCACAGCATCCGTTTGGATGAAGTGTATGAGATAGGTTTACTTTAAAAATATCAAAAAAAATCATATCTTTGCACACGAACTTCGATTAAAATATAACTTGTCTTCATATTTATGAATCGGAGTGATCTATATGGAACAATATAAGTTCAAGTCGGAACATAGTCAGATGCTTGTTGATGCTATTGTTGAAGGATACCGCGAATATATTGATCACCGTAAAGATCGGAAGAGAAACATGAAGATTAGTTCAGCCTTTGCCTGGACTAAGGGTAATTTTATTGAGAGCAAAATCGCAGATTATTGCGGTGAACAAGGATTCACTCACAAGAAATCCAAAGCAGGTTTAACATGGGATTATCTCCAGTTCACACATGAAGAATCAAAAGTTCTGTTTCTGATCAAGAACGCAGCCTACTTTAATGAGAATAGTTTTTCCAGTGCCAAGCTACCTACGGGCGTTGACAACAAAGGTGCTTTCCGTACCTATTTACACGATCTCTCTAAGATTAATAACGATCTGGAATTTTCTTTGATTCAACAACGCCGTAATGAACATGGTGAGTTGGAGAGGGTTGAGCAACTGTCTTTTCCCCTCTCAGAGAGTCAGGTTAGTCGTGTGAAAGAAGAACTTGAACATCTTGCATCTACGTATAATGAATTTCATATACTCACTTATGCCATTGATGATGCATACCAAATTTCGAAGGTTCAGCATTATCTGCCCAATCCGCATGATAATATAGCTTATTTTATAGAAGATTTGTCGGATCTGATCTCAGGTGCTGAGTTAAATGAGAGTGACCGTGAGGTACTTGCACCAGATATGGAAGATATCGTTGATCCGGCGGCTTATGATATTGAGATTTTGGAAGAAGAACAGCGGGGTTGATTCCTTGGTAGTTCGCAGTCCAGTAAGGAGGGAGCAGCATGTTCGTTGGTGAAAATTTGACCAATTTACGGATCATGCATGGGTATTCGAGAAAGCAACTCTCCGAACAATTAGGTGTGACAGAACAAGCAGTCTGGCAATATGAAAATGCTTATACCTCTCCCAAAGTTCCAATCGTGAATGAGTTGAAACGCATTTTCAGTGTGAAAAGCAAGTATTTTTATACGAAAGATATGCTTACACAGCGTAATAATGCAGCCAACATTGATGTTATGAACATTGCCTATCGTTCGAAAGTGATGAATGTGATATCCAAGACACAGACAGAAGCAAAGCATGTAGAATATCTGGACACGTTCATTAATTATATTACCGCTCAGATCAGCCTCCCCACACTGAATATTATCCAATTGCGGGAAGAGGCAATTGAGTATATGAACCATACAGACGATGACCGTACGACTCAGATCCATTATGTTGCCCATCTTGCGAGACAACGGCTGAATATGGAGCCATCCACGAATGAGAACCTGATGTTCCGGATTGAAAAAAGTGGTGTATATGTTTTTGAAAAAGCGATTGGTGAAGAAATTGATGCGTACAGCCTTTGGACAAGAAATGATCGTCCGTTTATCATACTGGGCAACATCAAACGTTCTGCGGTTCGTAGGAATTTCGATATTGCACATGAGCTTGGTCATTTGTTGCTTCATTATCGTCTTGAATTTGTCAATCTGGACCGAAAAGAACACAAATTGATTGAAAATGAAGCTAATCTGTTTGCGGGTGCATTTTTATTGCCCGAAGAAGAGTTTTCATCGGACATGAATGAAATCACTTATAAGACGAATCCCGATCAATATCTTGATTTGAAAAATAAATGGAAGACTTCCCTACAAGTGTTGGGATACAGAGCAGCACATCTAGGAATGATGGAAGCTAAGGATCATCGTAATTTCTATGCGGCGATGCACCGAAGAGGATATCTGGAAAAGGAGCCTTTCGACAGGGAGATTCCACTTCAAAAGCCGATGCGAATTAAAACCATTATTGACCTGCTTTCCAATAAAGGTCTTGTGGATATCCGTTATATGATTGAGGAGGATTGGAAAGTGGAAACTTCCTTCTTTCATCATATGACAGGAATAAACACGGACTTTTTTAACAAGTACATGACGAAGAAGCCTGAAACTAGCATTCAAAATGTTAGGGAAATGCCTACACGTAGTTCTTGAAATTACTGGTAGGTAAAGGATTGCTCCGTATAAAACGATTATAGACCTGTTTTTTTCAGCCCATGGCTGAGGAAAACAGGTCTTTTTTACGCTTTTTTTACACCTGTGGTGGCATTTCTTTACCCCTTTTTTACAGCGTTTCATATTACGATTTTACATGTAGCAGGTGCAGAGAACGGTAGAGAGAGGGAGGAAGGGCGCATGGTGAATGATACCACGATGATTGGATTGGTTGTGCTGCTGTTTGCGGTGTTTTGGGGATTTGTGAAATTCTGCGAAAAGGCTTGAGGGTAGAGAGGGGGAGCGGAATGATTGCCATCGGCATGATTGTACTCGCACTGGTGATTTATCTCGGTTATGTGCTGGTGAAGCCGGAGAAATTCTGATGCTGACGATGTGCGTAATGCGGGAACAAGGGAAAGTCGAATAGGGAGGCAATGCGGATATGGGTATCGGTGTAGTGCAAGTAGCGGTGACGCTGCTTATCATCCTGCTGCTGGTGAAACCGGTGGGGAAATATGTAGTGAACGTGTTCGATGGACAGCGAACGGGGCTGAATCGGATTTTTGGCGGACCGGAGCGACTGCTCTATCGAGTAATGGGCGTACGCGAGAATGAATCCATGGGGTGGAAAAAGTACCTCACGGCGGTTCTCCTCTCGAACTTTGTAATGTTGGTATTGATGTTTCTGGTGCTGCGACTGCAAAAATATTTACCGCTCAATCCGGATGGGATTGACAATATGCCAGCGGCGCAGGCATTTAATACGGCTGTTTCGTTCATGACCAATACAAACTGGCAGTCTTATACGGGCGAGAACGCCCTGTCGTACCTGTCACAGATGCTGGCAGTGACATTCCCGATGTTTACGTCGGCAGCGACGGGGTTCGCGGTAGCCATTGCGTTCATTCGCGGGCTGATAGGCCGCCGGGATGAACTGGGGAACTTTTACGTCGACCTTGTACGGTCGATTACGAGGATTTTTTTACCGCTGAGCTTCATCGTGGCCCTGTTCCTCGTGTTCCAGGGTGTGCCTCAGACGCTCGCGGGAGCGGTTAACGCAACGACGCTCGAAGGCGCGCAGCAGACCATTACACGTGGATTGGTCGCCTCACTGGAGTCGATCAAACACATTGGCACCAACGGTGGTGGCTGGTTTGGAACCAATGCTGCACATCCATTCGAGAATCCAACAGCCCTGAGCAATCTGGTGCATATCGTCTGCATGATGCTGTTGCCAACTGCGTTAGTCTACGCCTTCGGCTTGATGGTCAATAACCGGAAGCAAGGTTGGGCCTTGTTCGCAGCGATGAGTTTTCTTTTCCTTGTGATGTTGACCACGGTATTTGTCTCCGAATATCGCGGTGTACCTGCGCTGGATGCAGCAGGTCTGCAGGGCAATATGGAAGGGAAAGAGGTCAGGTTCGGCATACCCGAGTCTGCTTTATTCACAGCAGTCACGACGGCAGCCACAACAGGTTCAGTCAACAATATGCACGAGTCGCTCACTCCACTTGGAGGCATGGTATCACTGGCCCAGATGATGCTCAATAATGTGTTTGGTGGCAAAGGGGTAGGGCTGATCAACGGACTGTTGTATGTGATTCTGGCTGTGTTTATCTGTGGATTGATGGTGGGACGAACACCTGAGTTCCTGGGCAAAAAAATCGAGGGCAAAGAAGTGAAGCTCGCATCCATCGCCTTGCTCATTCATCCTTTGATTATTCTTGCGCCAACGGCACTCGCACTTATGCGGCCTGAAGCAGTTGCGTCCATTTCGAACGGGGGCATGCATGGCCTGACCGAAGTTCTCTATGCTTTTGCTTCGGGTGCAGCCAATAATGGATCGGCCTTTGCCGGACTGAATGCCAATACAGACTTTTACAACATCGCGATTGGTATCGTTATGCTGCTGGGAAGGTACGTTTCCATGATCGCCATGCTCGCTATCGCGGGTTCACTTGCTACGAAACGGGTTGTACCTGTAACCACAGGTACATTGCGGACACACACACCTCTCTTTGCTGGCATTCTGGTCATGATGATTGTTGTTGTCGGCGCACTTACATTCTTCCCTTCACTTGCCCTTGGACCGATCGCAGAACACTTGGCAATGATTCAATGAGGGATACGACAGGGGCTCTACAGGGTAATTGGTGTATCGACGTAACGTATGGAGGTGGCAGTGCACGATGAATGCAGTCGAACGAAAGAAGGAGCAGCCGATGCAACACATGGATACAGAAATGTTTAGAACGAAGGGCAATGAGCCGGATAACAATCGAGGTTATATTCAACGTGATCCCGGATCGAAAAGGTCGTTAAGCAAGGATATGATACTTCAGGCTTCACTGGATGCGTTCAAGAAGCTTAATCCAGTGGTCATGATCAAAAATCCGGTCATGTTTATTGTCGAGGTAGGAACATTCATTACGCTTTTACTGTGCATCAATCCAGATCTTTTCACCGCATCGGAAGCTGGGCGCGGGTACAACATTGCCGTGTTTTTCATTTTGCTGTTCACGCTGCTATTTGCCAACTTCGCGGAGGCACTTGCAGAAGGTAGAGGTAAAGCGCAGGCGGATACGTTACGCAAGACGAAGTCAGACACCATGGCCAATCTGGTACAGAAGGACGGAATAATCCGACACGTGTCTTCGACCCAATTGAAAAAAGGCGATATGGTACGTGTGGAAGTTGGTGAACTGATCCCAACGGACGGTGAGATTATAGAAGGCTTGGCCTCTATTGATGAATCGGCCATTACGGGAGAATCTGCCCCGGTCATCAAGGAAGCGGGAGGCGATTTTTCATCGGTTACCGGGGGCACACGCGTCGTGTCCGATTATATCGTCATGCGTGTACAGACCGATCCGGGGGAGTCATTCCTTGACCGGATGATCTCTCTGGTTGAGGGTGCACAGCGCCAGAAAACACCCAATGAAATAGCACTGACAACCCTTCTCGCCGTATTAACGCTGATCTTTCTGATCGTCATACTCACGATGGTTCCGATGGCGAATTACCTGGGTATTCGACTGGATCTGGCGACCCTGATCGCACTGCTCGTCTGCCTGATCCCAACCACCATTGGTGGATTACTGTCTGCCATTGGTATTGCCGGGATGGACCGTGTTACGCAGTTCAATGTGCTCGCCATGTCAGGTAAAGCGGTGGAAGCAGCCGGGGATATCGACACGTTGATTCTGGACAAAACAGGAACGATCACATACGGAAACCGCATGGCATCTGAGTTTATTCCCGTTCAGGGCATTACTTCGTCAGAGATGACGCAAGCTGCTTTACAGGCTTCTGTGCGAGATGAGACCCCGGAAGGGCGTTCTGTGGTGGAACTGGCAGGCAAACAAGGTCAGAGCTGGGCTGAGAGGGAGTATGCACATGCGGAAAATGTGGAATTCACGGCAGAGACCCGGATGTCCGGTCTCAATCTGAGCAGCGGAATGAAGATCCGCAAAGGTGCGGTAGATGCGATCAAAAGATATATCGCTTCCGAAGGAGGCCGTATACCGGGGGATCTGGATGAGATCGCAAATCGAATTGCAAAGGCTGGGGGTACGCCGCTTGCTGTAGCTATCGATGAACGCATCTACGGTGTGATCTATCTGAAAGACACTGTGAAGCCAGGGCTGAAAGAGAAGTTCGCTGAGATGCGCGCCATGGGTATCAAGACCATTATGTGTACAGGCGACAATCCGTTAACCGCAGCGACCATCGCGCTGGAAGCGGGCGTGGATGATTTTATTGCCGAAGCGAAGCCCGAGGACAAGATTGCGGCGATCAAAAAAGAGCAGCAGGAGGGCAAACTCGTCGCTATGACGGGCGACGGTACCAACGATGCTCCTGCTCTGGCACAGGCCGATGTGGGCCTGGCGATGAATTCGGGCACCATGGCGGCCAAGGAAGCGGCCAACATGATTGACTTGGATTCCGACCCGACCAAGCTATTGTCGGTCGTCTCCATTGGCAAACAGCTGCTGATTACACGCGGTGCGCTCACAACCTTTTCGATATCCAATGATATCGCGAAATATTTTGCCATCATCCCAGCCATGTTTATCCTCGCCATGCCGCAACTTCAGGCGCTGAATATTATGAATCTGGCTTCACCGCAGTCTGCGATCCTGTCGGCGCTCATCTTCAACGCCATTATCATTCCGCTACTCATTCCTATCGCAATGAAAGGGGTCAAGTATCGGGCGATGTCAGCCGAACGGCTGCTTGGGCGCAATGTGTTCATCTATGGCGTAGGTGGTGTGATGGTACCTTTTATCGGCATTAAGCTCATTGATATGGTTCTGTCGGGGATTCTTTGAGAAAACGATGTGATCTCGAAACTTTGAACTAAAGCGTGATAGACTGCAACGTTTAGTGAAATTGTCCTTTTATCCTAATGAATTCAGGAAGTGATCTGTATGAACATGTTCTTACCCGCCGTAAGGCTATCCGTTGTGCTTATGCTGATATGCGGTTTAATCTACCCGCTTGTAACGACTGGCGTAGCCCAACTTCTCTTCCCTGCGCAGGCGAATGGCAGTCTGATTACGCAAGATGAGAAAATCATCGGCTCGTCACTGCTGGCGCAGGAAATTCAATCGCCGGGGCTGTTCCAGCCCCGGGCATCCAATGCCGGTTATGACCCAACGGCTTCAGCCGGTTCGAATCGTGCCGTAGCTTCGGATGAGTATATCAGCGAGATGAAGGAAAAGATTGCTCAGCTCCAGCAGGAAAATCCGGGATTGAAGCAGATCCCTGCTGATCTCGTGACGGGTTCAGGCTCTGGACTTGATCCGGATCTCTCTCCAGAAGCCGCTGAGGCACAGATCCCACGCATTAGCGAAGCTACGGGGCTTAGTGAACAGCAGCTTGTGCAACTTGTAAATGAGCATACGGAAGGTCGTCAGATGGGTATATTCGGGGAACCACGTGTGAATGTAACGGCTCTGAATCTGGCGCTGACAGCAGAAATGAACTAACGAACGAACATATTAGCCTGCTCACGATATATCGGGAGGGGCTTTCTCCATTTGTTTCATCCTATTTTTAAAGGAAAGGGGGAGAGGGACGGATGGAAGACAGCTTCAAGCGTAAGTCACCGGAAGAGATGCTGAAGATGATTACGAAGCTGCAGCAGGGTACGCTCAAAATCTACATCGGCCCAGTCAGCGGATCAGGCAAAACGTATCACATGTTACGAGAAGGGAATACGTTGCGCGAGCAGGGCATTGATGTGGTCATCTGCGCCGTCTCCACAATGCGCAGACCGGAAACGGTGGAACAGCTTGGCGCACTCGAACGGATCCCAAGTATTCACTGGTTACGCGAGAGTGATGATGCAGAGATGAAAGATCTGAACTTGGATGCGCTGCTGGCGCGTAATCCGGAGGTTGTGCTGGTGGATGGTTTGGCACATCGCAACAGAGAAGGTGCTCGGTATGCTACCCGGCTGGAGGACATTCAGTTTTTGCTCCGAAACAACATCAGTGTCATGACAACGGTGAATGTGTATGAGCTGGAAGGCTATACCGAGCTGGCACGGCAGCTCACCGGTATCGCAGCAGAACATACGGTACCTGCGGATACACTGGAACTTGCGGATGAAGTCAAGCTGATTGACGTCACGCCGGAAACTATACTGAGCCGTCTGGCAGAAGGTCATCTGAAGGGGCATGAGGGAGAAGCAGTATTTCGTCAAGGCAATCTGGGTATTCTGCGCGAACTGGCCCTGAGATTGGTTGCAGAAGGGGTGAATGAATCCCTGCGTGAGCATCGGGAGGAGATGGGAATTACCGTCACAACAGGCATCATGGAACGAATTCTGGTGTCCACGCAATATCATTGGAACGGCTCGATCTATATCCGGCGCGGACAACAGATTGCCAAACGGCTGAATGGTGATTTGTGCGCCGTGGTTTTTCGGAATATGAAGCAACCGTTAACCAAGGAGGCAACCGTATTTCGGCGCAATATGATCAAGTTGGTAGAGAAGTTTGGCGGCCATATGGAGGAGCTGTCTATATTACACCGTCGCAACATCCCGTCTACACTGGCGCGTTACGCCATGGAGCATCAGATTACCCGGATTGTGATGGGACACTCCCGGCGTACGCGCTGGCAGGAATTGTGGCAAGGGTCCGTTGTGAACTCGCTGCTACGCAGATTACGTGGTGTTGATCTGTTTCTGGTTGCTGATCGAGCGGCCCGGGAAGGTAAACAAGTGGTTCCGGCCAAGGTAAACGATGTGGAGTCGCTGACATACCGCAGACTAAGCGAGCAGGAAATGAAGGAACAGATTGGTCAGATTCAGCGCGGCACATTCAAAATATATATCGGAGCCGCACCAGGTGTAGGCAAAACCTACATGATGCTGCGGGAAGGCAATGATTTGCTCCGTAAGGGCATTGATGTGCAGATCGGCTTGCTGGAGACCCATGGGCGGGCGGAAACCGTGGAGCAGATTGGCCACCTCTCTGTGATCCCTCGCGCACAACGCGTTTATCAGGGAACTCGTCTGGAAGAGATGGACACGGAGGCCATTCTGCATCTTTGTCCGGAAGTGGTGCTTGTGGATGAGCTGGCGCATACGAATGTACCCGGGAGTGTTCGGCAAAAGCGTTATGAAGATGTTCTGCTACTGCTGAATGCAGGCATCTCGGTGATTACCACAATGAATGTACAGCATCTCGAAAGTCTGAATGATGCCGTTGAACATATTACAGGTGTTCGTGTCCGCGAGACCGTACCCGATCGGATCATTCAGATGGCGGATGAGGTGCAGCTGATTGATGTGGCGCCCCAGGCCTTGCGGCAGCGCATGAGGGAGGGTAAAATCTATGCAACTGCCAAGGTCGAGCAAGCCCTTGCGAATTTCTTCAAAATCGGTAATCTGATTGCCTTGCGAGAACTTGCCCTGCGCGAACTGGCGGACGATGTCGATGAACGGCTTGAAACACAGCAGGCTAAAATTACACTTCGAGGACCTTGGCGCAGACAGGAAGCGGTCTTTGTATGTGTAAGCAGTGATCGTCATGCCGAGCGGCTGATCCGGCGGGGATTCCGCATGGCTTTCCGTCTAAAAGCCATCTGGCACGTACATCATATCCACATCGGTGAGTCCATGAGTGACGAAGTGAAGTGTCATCTGGAAGTATTGGAGCAGCTGACGATTCGGCTTGGTGGTCAATTTCATATTCATCATAGTCCAAGGCTGCGCGATGTACCTGAAATTTTGGCAAGAAAAGCATCGGAGGCGAGAGCAACCCAGTTGGTGGTCGGGCAGGCAAAACGGGTGTGGTGGCTGAATGGCTACCGCGGCTCAGGGTCGGTGGTCAACCGACTTGTACGCTTGTCGCGGCATCTGGATATATTGATCGTTGCAGATTACGATTATGAACTGAGCGGGATGTGAATGGATGTTGTCTGAACGAATAAAAAAAGAAACGCGGGCATCCCACGGGAAACGGGTTCCGTCATATGTGTGGGTGACGCTTGGGGTGACGCTGCTAACTTTGCTGCTTCATGCTATTGGCATGAGTGGTGATCAGGTTAACGTAGCGCTTGTATACCTGTTTCCCGTTCTGGTGAGTGCTGTGTATTGGGGAATGGGTCCAGCTGTATATGCCGCGAGTTTTAGTGTCATTATGTTTGACTTCTTTTTTGTACCGCCATATCTGAGCTTTACGGTTGAGGATTTGAGATATCTCATCTCCTTTGTTGTGTATCTTGCGGTGGCAATCCTGACAGCAAGTCTTGCAGGTCGGTTGCGACAACAACTGGAGATGGTAAAAGCACGTGAAGCCACAACTAACTCCCTGTACGCATTGAGTCGTCAGATGACAGCCATTACGGATCTGAATACGTTGCTGGTTAACATTGCAACCCAGGTTTCGCTCACCTTGGGCAAACCAGCAGCGGTGTATCTTCCCGATGGTCAGGGGGATCTACTGGTTACAAGCTCTTCTTCACCCGCATCAGAAGGGGAAAAGGATAACTGGGGGAATGGAGAGTCGGAGATTGCCATTGCCAAATGGGTGTATCATCACGGACAGATCGCAGGTAAGGGATCATCCGCTTTACGGGAATCTCCCGGACTATATGTGCCGCTGCGCACAGAGGAGCAGATACATGGCGTGCTTGCCGTGAGTATGGACGCTGGCGAGTCTCATGAGCAGCAAGAACAGCTTCGTCTGTTGGAGGCATGTGGTGGACTGGCGGCAGGTGCCATTGCACGAGTCAAGCTGGCGGAGAAGGCACGATTGGCGCAGATCACTGCTGAATCAGAGCGTATACGCACAGCGCTGCTGGACTCTGTCTCTCATGAATTGCGTACGCCCCTAACTGCCATTATCGGCTCGGCTACGGGATTGTTGGAGAATGATACTCTTTTTACACCCGAGGATCGGAGAGAATTAACAGGCAATATTCGGGATGGAGCCTTGCGCATGAATCGTCTCGTCACAAATCTGTTGGGCATGGTTCGGCTGGAGAGCGGCATGTTGCAACTGAACCGGAAATGGTGTGACGTGGGAGACATAATTAGCGCTGTACTGACACAAGTTCGGGAATTCAGTCCGCATCGCAAAGTTCAAGTTGAACTGCCTGATGATCCGGCCTTCATCTACGGAGATGAAGTATTGCTGGAGCAGGTGCTGGTCAATATCGTCAGCAACGCCATCAAATATTCGTCTGATGAGAGCCAGATTGTCATCACTGTGACGAGTAATAAGAGTCCAAGTCAATTGACCATCTGGGTAGCTGATCAAGGTGTCGGTATACCGGAAGCGGAAAGATTGCGTATATTTGATAAGTTCTATCGCTCAGAGTCTACTCAGCATGTCACAGGAACAGGGCTTGGTCTGGCGATCTGCAAAGGCATTGTGGAAGTCCACAGAGGTACCATTGTGGCAGAGTCGAATCCGGGCGGGGGAACGAGAATGCGCATAGAACTCCCCATGGAGGCTCACGGATCGCGGTTTCCCTATTCAGAACAAGGAGAGGTTGAAGAATAACATGAACGCACCACTAGGGGCTCGTATACTGGTGATCGATGATGAGCCGCAGATTCGCAAATTGCTCAAGGTCACTCTTCAGGCACACCAATTCGAACTCCACGAGTGTGGAGAGGGCGAAGAGGGTGTTATTCAGGCGAGTATTGTACATCCGGATCTGATCATCCTTGATCTTGGTTTGCCAGGCATGTCTGGCATGGAGGTACTTCGCCGCATTCGCGAATGGTCGCAAGTCCCGATCATTGTGCTGACAGCGAAGGATCAGGAGGGAGACAAAATTGCCGCATTGGATGGTGGTGCAGATGATTATGTGACCAAACCATTCGGAATGGGTGAGTTGGTCGCCCGTATTCGGGTGGCGCTGCGTCATGTAGCCAAAACGACGGATGAGCCAATACTGCGCTTCGGAGCACTGACGGTTGATCTGGCCCAAAGGCAGGTCGAACTGGAGGGGAATTTGGTCAAATTAACCCCAACGGAATATGAGATGCTGAAGGTGCTCGCCTCGAATGCGGGTAAGATCATCACCCAGCGTCAGCTTTTGCAGCAAGTATGGGGAGGGCATCATCATGAGTCCGACAGCCATTATCTTCGGGTATATGTGGGACATCTGCGCAAGAAATTAAATGAAGATCCAACCAAGCCACGATATATTCAGACGGAGCCTGGCATTGGTTATCGCTTTTTGCTCCCTGCCGAATAAGGTTTAAGGGAGCAGCGAGACATTTCTTAATAGTGATGTGATGCACGCCTCAGCGGGTGAGCGTTATTGAAGAGCAAAACACCGTCCCCTTTGGCTGCAAAGGAACGGTGCTTTTGTATTATGACGTGTATTTTGGCAACCAGTCGCCGTGAGCCTCAATCAACTCATCACACATCGCTACGATGTCATCGATAGACAGCTCGGCAGCCGTGTGTGGATCAAGCATGGCCGCGTGATAGATATGTTCTTTTTTGCCGGTAATTGCCGCTTCAATTGTCAGCAGTTGCGTATTGATGTTTGTCCGGTTCAGTGCTGCGAGTTGTGGAGGCAGATCCCCGATGTACGTAGGGCTGATTCCTGATCCATCCACCAAACAAGGTACCTCAACACAAGCCTCGCGAGGCAGGTTGGTGATCAGTCCGTTGTTCATAACGTTTCCGCCAATCTTGTACGGGTTATTCGTCTCCATCGCTTCAATAATATGCGATGCGTATTCACGGCTGCGGGTATGTTCAATATTTTCGCTGGCAAACAGCTTGGTACGCATTTCTTTCCAGCCTTCAATCTGGTTCACACAGCGGCGTGGATACTCATCCAGTGGAATGTTGAAGCGTTCAATCAGCTCCGGGTAATTCCGCTTGATGAAGTAAGGGTGGTACTCGGCATTATGCTCGGACGATTCCGTTACATAATAGCCAAATCGCTGCATCAACTCAAAACGGACCATGTCGTCATGCTGTTCTTTCTGCTTTTCCTTCGCCAGACGTTTAATCTCGGGGTACAGATCCTGCCCGTCTTTTGTAACTTCGAGCAGCCACGCCATGTGGTTGATCCCTGCAATTTTAGCGACAACACCTGTCTGATCGATCCCCAGTGCATCGAACAGATGTGGTACACATACCTGTACACTATGACACAAACCTACGGTTTTGATCCCACCATGCACATTCATGACGTTGGTAAGCACGGCCATCGGGTTGGTGTAGTTCAGGAACCATGCATCCGGACACACTTCCTGCATATCCCGGGCAAAATCCAGCATAACCGGAATCGTCCGCAAATTACGGAAAATTCCACCGATACCTAGGGTATCTGCAATCGTTTGACGTAGTCCGTATTTCTTCGGAATCTCGAAGTCCGTAATGGTACATGGATCATATCCACCGACCTGGATGGCGTTGATGACATATTTGGCCCCGCGCAGCGCTTCTTTGCGGTCCTGATATACGTTCACGACGCAACGACTTCCGAGTGAACGGGCCAGACTGGTCAGCAAACGCTCTGAATCGCTCAAACGTTCAGCATCGATATCAAACAATGCCAGCTCAAAATCCTGCAGTGCTTCGGTCATCATGACATCACCCAATACATTTTTGACAAAGACGGTGCTTCCTGCACCGAGAAACGTAATTTTGTTCATCTTAACTTCAGCCTCCCTGAAAAATGTTGTACCCCAACTATAGGCCGATTCGGCACATATAACTATGGCTCAACCCCTCTCAAACATGGCATAATCCCATTTTTGTTTCCGTTTTCAACTAATAATGTTGTGCTTTAGCTGTTATAATTTAATTAGACATACAGATGGTGAACCTCGGAAGGAAACAAGGAGGGAGGGCATAAAATGAGAAAAATAGAGATGAATGTGGTTCCCACGGACTGGACACAGATGGAACTGGTCTTGTTGTTCTTCGGGTGGGAGGCGTGTGAACCCGCCCATTACTGGGGACCGGGTGTACGTGATTCCTATATTGTGCATTACATCCATGAAGGACGGGGCATCGTGTACATGGGGGATCAGGAATACAAGCTTAGCGAGGGACAGGGTTTTATCATTTTCCCGGACACGCTTATTCATTATGAGGCAGATCCGAAGGAACCCTGGACGTATTCGTGGTTCGGCTTCAAAGGTGTACAAGCCAAAGCATTCATGCAACGTGCCCAACTGAGCCCGGAGCGCCCGATATATGATGCCCATGATACGATTTCGATGGAACGGTTGTATACGGAGATGGTCCAAGCTTCCACGCGACCGGAAGGCGATGTGTTGAACCAGAGTCTATTGTACCGCTTGATGGCAGAACTAATCTCTTCTTCACCTGTGGAGGAAGAGATAGGGCAGCTCCTTTCGAACAAAGAAACGTACATCCGGCAGGCGGTGCAGTTTATGGAGAACAGGTACAGTCAGCGAACTTCCATTCTGGATATTGCCCAAGCTGTGGGGCTGGATCGTACGTATCTATCGGGATTGTTCAAAGAGCGATATGGCATGTCGCTACAGTCATTTTTTCTGGAGTACCGTATGAATCGTGCTGCCGAACTTCTTCAGAATCCAGGGCTGTCGGTCAGTGAAGTGGCCCATTCTGTCGGTTATACGGACCCATTATTGTTTTCCAAGATGTTTAAGCGTGTGACGGGCGTATCTCCGAAGGGGTCGAGAATTCGCGATTAGACGCACCTGGTGTTTCAAATTTAAAAGAAAAGTTTTGATCATTAAACGTTGTCCCGCTATACTGATACAGAAGTGTAATTGAATATGTGGAACTTGGTGCTTTGCCCGTCAGGGTGGAAGCTTAATAGGGAAGTCCGGTGTAATACCGGCGCGGTCCCGCCACTGTAACAGAGGAGTCAGGTAGCGATAATCCACTGGTTTAAGCCGGGAAGGAGCTGCAAGTGACGATGATTCTGGAGCCAGGAGACCTGCCAGGTTTAACAAACACAGTAGTACCCTACGGGAGATAGGAAGGTGTTTAGAGAGCATGATTTTTTCTGAAAATCTGTTTATTTAAGGCGTCCTCATCCAGTACACGGAGAGGGACGCTTTTTTTGTTATGGACGAAGAACATCATGACACATACATAGAGTTTTGGGGAAGGACGTTAGAGCACTTGAGCAGATATATCGTTAAACGATTAATACAACTGGTAGTCGTATTGTTCGGCATCACGTTCCTGACGTTCCTGCTAACCTATCTGTCTCCTGGAGATCCAGCCAGACTTATGCTTATGTCTACAGGGGTAACGCCATCCGATGAGCTGGTCAGGCAGGTGAGGTCGGAGCTTGGGTTGGACGAGCCCTTTCTCTACCGATACGGGACATGGTTGGGACAGGTGGTGACTGGAGACTTCGGTACATCATATAAATACAATCGTCCAGTACTGGACGTGTTGATGGCACGGCTCCCGGCAACGCTTTTGCTAACAGGAAGTGCCATGCTTCTGGTTATTCTGATTTCCTTTCCACTGGGGATGCTGTCGGCTGTCTATCGTAACCAATGGCTTGATCACGTCATTCGTCTGTTCTCTTTTGCCGGATTATCGATGCCCAGCTTCTGGTTGGGTATGCTGCTCATGTTGGTCTTCGGTGTACAGCTGAAGCTGCTGCCGGTAATGGGTAATTCCGGTTGGTATAGCCTGATTCTGCCTGCATGTACACTCGCGATTCCACTTGTTGCCCAGTACAGCAGACAGATTCGTGCGGTCCTGCTTGAGGAGACAAGCCAGAACTATGTGATCGGAGCCAGATCCAGAGGTGTGAAGGAGTCGATCATTATTTTGCGTCATATTCTCCCGAATGCCCTGCTGCCGATCGTTACCCTTATGGGCATGACAACAGGTGCTTTGTTAGGTGGTGCAGCGATTGTGGAAAGTTTATTTGTGTGGCCGGGCGTTGGACAGATGGCTGTAGATGCGATTTTCACAAGGGATTATCCTCTGATTCAGGGGTATGTCATCTGGATGGCGATCATATATGTCACCCTGAATCTGCTGGTGGATATATGGACTCATCTTCGTGATCCCCGAATCCGACTGGAAGTGGATATATAGATGAGAGCCTTCAGACTTGTATTACTGCAGAATCGCTGGTTCACCTTCCTGCTGTCTCTGACCGCCTTCTGGATTATTCTTGCCATGGTTGCACCGCTGCTTGCACCACACGATCCACTTGCAACGAACTTTGCCAAAGTGTTGCAGCCATCCAGCGCCGAGTATCCTCTTGGAACCGATCAACTAGGCCGCTGTGTATTATCTCGTCTTCTGTACGGTGCACGTACCTCGCTGCTGCTCACTTTTATGATGATTGGCATCGTGTTTGTGCTAGGTATAGCGATTGGAGTCATCGCCGGTTTTGCTCGGGGTGTGACGGATATGGTGCTCATGCGCCTGTCTGATACATTAATGGCATTTCCGGGCCTGATTTTTGCGATCGCTGTGGTGGGGATGCTGGGGCCGGGATTGTTCAATACGGTGCTGGCACTGTCGGTTGTCTGGTGGGCGAAGTATGCACGGATGGCGAGAAGCCTGGTGATTTCCCTTCAGCAAAAGGAATATGTCGCTGCCGCTGCTTTCAGCGGAGCACGTAAGTTACAGATTATCGGCAGGACGATCCTGCCCAATATGATGTCTCCAATCATCGTCATGGCGATGATGGATGTGGGTGGTATGATGCTGTCCATCTCGGGGTTGTCCTTTCTTGGGCTTGGCGCGCAGCCTCCGAACCCCGAGTGGGGGGCCATGTTAAATGAAGGCAGAAGATATCTGCAGACTGCACCATGGCTGTTGATATATCCGGGCTTGGCGATATTTAGCACCGTCATTATTTTTAATTTACTGGGAGACAGCCTGCGAGATGTGCTTGATCCCAAGAAAAATACAGCTTAACTGGAGGAACCAGAATGAAGAGGAATTTTCAAAAATCAATGCTGCTCACCCTCATATCCATGTTGGTTGTGTTCTTGCTTGCAGCTTGTGGCACTGCCAATAATCCATCGACCTCGTCTGATGCAACGGAGAAGTCGGCGGGTGCGGACAAGGGCACGACAAGTGTACCAACTCATCTGAATGTGGCCCTGTTCTGGCTTGGCAGCAGTCTGGACCCGGCAGAAGAATGGAATGGCTGGACGCTGACGCGTGCAGCGATTGGTGAGACACTGATCCAGTTTGACGAGGATATGAAGCTGGTCCCTAAAATTGCAGATTCTTGGAAACGAGTGGATGACACGACTTGGCACTTTCATATTCGGGAAGGTGTAACTTTCCATAACGGAAACAAAGTAACCGCAGATGCGGTGAAAAAATCGATTGAACGCTCCATTGAGTTAAACGAGAGAGGACAAGCGACTGTACCCGTAGCCTCGATGACTGCTGAAGGACAAGATCTGACGATTAAGACGACAGAGCCTTATGCGTCCCTGCTTGGTAATATTGCCGAGCCACTGTTTGTCATTGTGGATACGAGTGCAGATACATCCAAATTCAAGAGCGAGCCTATCGCTACGGGACCATTTATGGTGACAGGTTATACGCCGGATCAGGAGATCCAGGTGAAAAAGTATGACGGGTACTGGGGCAGCGCGGCAGATGTAGACACATTGACGTTGAAATATATCAAGGATGATAGCACACGTGCCCTTGCCCTGCAGTCTGGAGAGATTGATGTAGCCAGTAACGTGGGACGTAGCAATTTGACGTTATTCCAGGACAAGAGTCAATACACCATAGATGAAATTCCTAGCCTGCGTACCCAGTTCGTGTGGTTTAACACGACCAATCCGCTGCTGAGTGATCCGGAGGTTCGCCGGGCGATCTCTTATGGTATTGACCGTGAGATGTATGCCAATACACTGGTGGGCGGTCAGGCTGCCAAAGGACCATTCACATCAGCTCTGCCTTTCGGCTATGACAAGATCAAAGGATATGATTACGAACCGGAGAAAGCCAAACAGCTGCTGGATGGGGCTGGCTACAAGGATGCAGATGGAGATGGCATTCGCGAAAAAGACGGCAAGAAGCTGTCGCTACAGCTGATTCTCAACTCCGCTTACGAGTCTGATTCGATTGTGGCTGCTGCAATGCAGTCCCAGCTTAAAGAGATTGGCGTTCAAGTGGAGATGACCTCCTATGAGGATCTAACCGATCATCAGAAGAGCGGAAATTACGACCTCGCTTTAACAAGTATTAATACAGGCATCACGGGTGACCCGCAGTATATTCTGGATTTCTACTTTATGACGGGTGCGGAATGGAATGTGGGCGGATATAGCAATCCGAAGCTGGATGAGGTAATTACTCGCCTTCATTCCGAGTTTGACGTGGAGAAAAGATATGCCCTTGCAGCAGAGGCCCAGCAGATGATTCTGGATGACGCAGCCTATATGTTTTTGACCTATACCCCGATTAATATCGTAAGTAAAAGTACCGTGCAAGGCGCGACGATGTATCCCATCGACTTCTACCTGCTGGATCGTAATATTAAGGTTGGGCAGTAATGAAGCCCTTGCTTCGTGTCAATCATCTGTCCGTAACCTACAAGGGGCATTCTCTGGCTCTACGGGACTTGTCCTTCTCCATGAATAAGGGAGAGATTATCGGGATTGTAGGTGAAAGTGGCAGCGGAAAGTCGACCCTTATTCGGGCTTTGCTTGGCCTGTTACCAGAAGGTGGTCAATACACGGGGGGAGAGATTTCTTTTCAGGAAAAAGGGCTTCTACGTGAGTCGCGGTTGGATTGGGCTGGAGTGCGCGGGAAGCGGATCGCCATGGTGTTTCAAGACAGTGGATCGTATCTTAATCCGATTCGCAGCATCGGTAGTCAGTATATTGAAGCGATTCGTACTCATTTCAACGTGTCCAGAAAAGTAGCTCAAGCTATGGCTGTGAATATGCTCACGGACATGGGACTGGATGATCCCGAACGAATTATGCGTTCCTACCCCTCGCAGCTCAGTGGCGGCATGAAACAGCGAACAGCGATTGCCATGGCGGTTACGATGGAACCAGAGCTTCTGCTTGCGGACGAGCCGACGAGTTCGCTGGATGTGACGACACAGAATGAAGTGATGAACCGATTGAGCGAGCTTCGTTCCCGTCAAGGGACAGGCATGATTATCGTAACGCACAACATTGCCGTTGCAGCTCATATGGCAGACCGAATTGGTGTGATGCAGAATGGTACATTGGTTGAGATGGGAGATACTTTCCGCGTCATATCCGATCCTCAGCATGAGTACACACGCAAGCTACTGAGTGCTGTACCTGAATTGGAGGGAAATGATCATGGCTCTTGAGGGGTTACCCATTCTGGAACTGAGAAATCTGTGCAAAACCTATGAGTTAAAGGGGCACAGGGCAGTGGATGCACTGAAAGCTGTTCATTTGGAGCTATATCCGGGAGAATGTCTGGGGATTGTCGGTGAGAGTGGTAGCGGAAAGAGCACACTGGCCAGATGTGTAACCCATTTGGATCGAGTGACTTCAGGAAAGATTCGATATCGTCAGCAGGATATTACCCGATTGCATGGGAAGGCGCTACGCCAGCAACGAAAGCAGATTCAGATGGTCTTTCAGGAGCCTTCGGCTATCTTTAATCCGCGAATGAAGATTGGAGCTTTTATTCGGGAGCCACTCATTAATTATAAAGTAATGAAGGGCCAACAAGCGGATCGGGAAGTGCTGAGGCTGTTGGAACGGGTAGGATTGTCTGCCGCTACGGCGGATAAATATCCGCATGAACTGAGCGGGGGAGAGCAGCAAAGAGCAGTCATTGCTCGTGCGATTGGAGTAGAGCCAGACATCATCCTGTTCGATGAGGCCACCTCCGCATTGGATGTTTCCATTCAGCAGCAGATCCTGGATCTGTTGGTGGAGTTGAGAAAAGAAACAGGGATCTCATCTATTTTCATATCGCATGATCTTGCAGTAGTGCAACAGATCAGTGATCGGATTGCCGTGATGTACCAGGGTGAAGTGGTTGAGGTTGTGGAGAGTTCACAGCTGACAAGTTCAGCGAATCATCCCTATACCCGGAGCCTGATGGCCTCGGTGTTGTCCGTGAGAGAAATGAAACATAAGATGCAGCAGCGGGAGCAGGAGCAAGAACAAGAGCAGGTGGAGGTTTTTCAGGAAAGTCTGTCAGGATGAAACCGATGGCGGCTTTTCGTTATGGGCAGATTATACCAATAGAAAGACACAAAAAAGGGTTTCCCCGGAAGTCTATAGATGACTTTCAGGGTAACCTTTTTGTTGATAACAGGTATGTTGTATGACACGTATGTTGTGTGTAGCTGGGCCGTAATACCGGAGGGGCTTATTAATGCCTCATCGTATGTCATTCAGTTCATCATAGTTTTGCTTAGGCCGGATAGTACTTTGTCTCGTATTTCATACTTATTTCATCAGCATCGATAATTGTTGTTTAATTGGGTGTTATCTCTATATGCACAGTCGGTCTAATTTGGAGATTAACTCTCTACATAGATCTTCTGTCCACATGTAGTTGTCTACCTCTGCTTAGCCAGTTCATTGACATGAGCAGTGTAGTACTAGTGTGGTACCTGGGATTGGAAATCGTTCCTGCTGGACTGATCGGCATGGTAAAAGACAATATCACCATCCTTCAGAGGCCAGGTTCTGCCCTGGACGTCTGATGGCGTTTTGTTGAAACCTTCCATCTGCCATTGATTCATCAATGGTGCATGAATGTATTGCAGATGGGGTGTCTCTGTATTTCCATTCCGCAAGCTCTCCATATTGAAGTTCACCACGATGTAACCATTCTTCAGAAAAATATTCGATTTCTCATCCAGCTGATTCTGTCGGGCGAGGGGCACTAGATCCGTACCTTTTGGTACGGCATATACATCCGCAGGCAAGCTGTACTCCCCGTACCAGCGCTGGATTGCTGCATTAGCCCGGTCTACATTGACCCCGGAAGGAATGCCCGTTTTGGGTCCAATGAGTGTCCGAATCGGAGCAGACAGGATCATCCAATCATAACGACCCACCCATGTTTTTTGATGGGAAGTCTGATCGACCAGGCGAACCATATGTTCCGCCAACGTACGTTGGTTGCGTTCTTCCGCTGACAGTTCATAAGTATACTGATAACGCGCGGTATCGCCTAACTCTGTGCCTGGTATATTCCGAAGGCGTGAGTTCAGGACAACAAATCGTTTCTCCAGATCCTGCACCGATCCGATGCGAATCAGGCGTTCCTGGCCTCGATGGTAGTACAGATCTACTTCTTGCCGGGAAGAACCGTCGTTACTCACAAAAGCAAAAGTGGGTGTAATTCGAATACCATCCTGTTTGCCAAACATATTGCCCTTGGTCTTCAGATCAAACTTGAAATGGTACCCTGTCTTTACAGTCGCGTTAGCGAATCCCTGCACCGGATGGCTTCCTGGTCGAATGGGTAATACAAATGGAGCCAGATTACCCCGTGGATCACTATCGATGCTATTCATTCCAGCCCAGTAGCTAAGGCCCGTTGGTTCGGGACTGCCCAGCCGTTTGCGAAATACATTTTCCCAGTTGTAATCAGAGATATCCGTGACGTGAAAATCATATAACCTTCCGATGACATCTATCGGTACGGTGTCTGCTGCAACATGATGGGCCAGATTGGTATTGGCGTCCTGTTGCTCGGTATAGTTTGCAGGTGCATTCTCTGCAATATTGCGGAATGTAATATGGTATTTCCCCTCGTCTACCCATACAGGGAGATAAAATGTGGTATCCAGTTGATTGACCGGAATATCGACCCATGTCTTGGCAGGGATAAACTGACTCCGGTCTGCGTTGTAGACATCAAACGGGAATTGCACCTGTTTGGTTCGAAAATATTTGGCATAGTCCCGACTCCCATATCCAGGATAACTTGCTGCGTCCAAGTGCTGTCCCGATGTGGGGATTCGTACAATGAACGGACGTTCCAGAATAAGTGCAGCGCTTGTTGGGTCCGGCACGGTTTTCTGATTATGCCGCTGATCATCCGATACCCAGGCGTAATTGACGACAGGGGTATGTACCGTGACGGTGTTGATGCCGTTAATCGGTAATAGCTTATTGGCGCCGCCATTCACGTTGCCTGGTAGCAAATCATAATAGATCTCACCAGAGCTTGTGGTGTTTGCTTTATTCAGCAGGGAATTGCTGATCATATTACCCGGTTTGTACAGCACATCGCGACCGATCGTCGTTGGATTAGGGATGTTGGATGGTGTTGGGCCATCTTTGGTTGCTTCTACATCATTCATAATGGTTGTGTTGTTAAATTTCACTAGATCATTATTCACTTTACTTTGAGGTGTGTTGGATTCAGCCATCCCTTTTAACCGTGATGTATCATCAGGCACACTGGGAGGTTGGTTCAAACCACCTGTTAATTTGGGTGGAGTATATGAGATTGAAGTGGTTTGCCCTGGTCGTACATGGCTTTCTACGGATTCATCATTTTTAGACTCCAGTGTTGGTGGTGTGTATCCTGATGGATTCATCGTAACGGTCTCACCGGGCAAAGCGTAATTGTTCATGGTTGCTTTAGCGATCTTATATACTTCCAGGTTATTAATTTTCCAGTAGGAGTAGTCTCTTGTGATTTGGAAGTTGTATGGCTTGGGTACCGTGTCGTTCGCAGGTACAGGTGTCCCTGGTCTACAACCATCTTCATCACATTCCTCTGGTCCAGGTACTGTCCACTCTCTGTCGTACGAGATTGTAACATTACAGTTGTATGTAACTTTACCGCTCATTTTCGCCCAGGCTTGTTTAAACAGATAATTGTCAGCAAAGGCATTTGTGTAGAGTGATTCGGAAGTAGGTATTCCTTTTAACACATTGAATGTCTCATTGTCCCTGTTATCTGACTTGATAACACCGTTGGTATTTGGATCCAGATCATTCATGCTCATGATGGTTCCAGCAGAAGGTGGTCCAATCGTTGGTGTGCAACCTCCACCGCCTCCGTTACCGTCGCCCTCGCCAGTACCTGGGCTCTCTTCGACACCGATGTTTGTTGTGGTAGTTAGCTCAAAATCATCCTTCTTCCATAATACGGTGATGGTTGTGGTTCCTCTGCTAACGGCTTGAACTACTCCGGAGTTACTCACGGTAGCGACACCAGGATTGGAAGATTCCCATGTCGTTGTACCCCCGCTGCCAGTGTTTACATTGGTCTCCGCTCCAAAGTTCCCATCTCCATTTTTCGTTTTGACCGTTGCATTCAATTGTTTGGACTGGTTCAAGCTAAGTTGCCCGCCAGCGGTAAGGTTGATCTCTTTGGTTATTTCAACGAGACCTTTCCAGTAAAGATCTGTGTTGAAGATGTAATCTGCGGACCATTTAGGGGAGTTATATTCTCTAGCATCTGTTGCATTAATAACGCCGCCTATTTTCATTGTAAACTTTGTTCTTCTACCATTGAAGGATTCAACAGAAACAAGTTTAGGCATATTTAAATCTGCATTGTAATATTGGTTGTCGTCCATATAATGAGGCGTTAGGGAAACCTCGGTTAATTCTGAACGTGGATAAGGATCGCTGTTTTTATCCATGTATACTGCAGGTTTGTATACTTCCTTATCAAGATCAAGATCCACACAAACTGTCGAAGAAACAGGACGATTCGTTGAGGGGTCGTTAGTTAGCAAAATATGATCATTAGGCCCACTACATCCGCCATCAACACTCCATCTTAAATCATCAATTTGATAAATATAAATACCGAGATTGGTCATCTTCTGTCCTTCAACAGGTATAACTTTAAGTTGAGATTTCGCCGGTGTTTCAGGCACCATATATTGAGGCTTTATTACAGGTTTAGTACCAGGTCCGCCACCGGCGTGCACAAAAGAATAAGGTGTTAATAAAGAGCAGATGGTTAGAAAGGCTATCAGTAATTTACTGATAGCTGGCTTCAACCTTAAATCTTTTATCTTATTTTGTATCGATGACACTAAAGATTGCCCCCTCTTTGGTTTCTAAGGTTACAGCTCTTGTCACAGATTGATTAAAATGTAACATTCCTTGTGCCCAATATACAGGATTTGTAACTCCAAAAACTCCTCTGTTCAAAGTGTAATCTCCTGTTTTTGGAGCTTCGTATGACAAAAATGATTTTGATTGAGGGGAAGTCATAGGATTAAAGGTAGCTGAATTAAGGAGACTTCCGGCTTGTGGTTGGTTCATGGATGCCGATTTAATATTTAAAGCAAACTCAACGAAAGAAAAGTATCTATCATTTTGCAGCTTTACTCCTTCATCTACAAAAACGGGATAATAAATACTACGGTTATTGCTAGCAACATTAGTATCTACAATAATCCAATTCAAAACTTTAAGATCAGCATAATTAGTATCTGTAACGATTTCTTTGTTTCTAACTTTCGAAAAGTCATTAGTCACAACTTCATCGTACTTCTGATTGCCAGATAGAATAATTTTTCTTTCTGGTGTTTTTTTGTACGATGGCGCAATAATACTCAAATTCGTCCCCGTCAAACCCACCGCTCGCAGCTCATTCAGCCCCTGAAAATCAGCAGGTTTTGTCTTGGCAACTGCTGCATAACGGGCGATCAATACAGCTACTTCAGCTCGTGTTGTCCTACGATCTACACCAAATGTTTTATCGTTGGCTACACTCATCAGTCCCGTTCCCAGGGCAACAGCGACTGCATTTTTTTGAGTGCTTGCGAGCTTACCTGTGAAATATTCCTTTGCAGGCACAACGGTGTTGGTTACATCAGAGAGTGCTTGTTTGTACTCAGGATCAACCACGGTTAGCCCTTGCGTCAGCCAAGTAGCCATCTCCCCTCGTTGAAGAGCACCTTGTGCATCCAATTTTCCCTTGTAATTAGAAGGGCTGATAAAACCTTTTGCAATAGCAGTAGAGACACCACTTTTTGCCCACTCAGGTATGTCCGTGAAATTATTTTGTTCCTGTGTCGATGCATTAGGCTGGTCGGTTAAACGGCCAAGGATACTTGCCATTTCAGCTTTGGTAACCGGTGAACTTGGTTTAAATGTCCCGTCAGCATACCCCTTGAAATAACCTTGTTCCACGGCCAAATTAATTGCTGAGGATGCCCAGTGTGTAGCCGGAACGTCTTTGAATTTAGTTGTAGCTTGTGCAGCTTCTACAGGATTGCCAATGCCTCCAAAACCTACGATCCCCCCTGTTAATATAGCCAATGCCGTTGCGCCGGAAATCATCATTTTTTTCATGAATCTTACTCCTCTCCATTGTAGTTTGTTGTTTTTGATATGTACGAGTTAGGTTACTAGATACTAAATTTGTAATATTAATGAATATTCTACCATGTAATACTAGGCTGTTGGTATGATTTATCAATATGTTTTCTCCTCTCCACACAACTCTCACTAATTCTCTAGACCTATATTCCCTCAAAAAAACACAAAAAAAGGCCACGAATCCGCAGATTCATAGCCTTATGCTTTAAGGTCTCCAACATATGTAGTTCCTTCATCAATAATCAATACATCAAGAATACTCGATTTCCAAACATTTGAAAAGCCCATATTCTTTTTACTCAACATAAAGTCAGGCTATCGGTGTTCCATTAGGCAATGGGCTATCCGGTGTAAGCAAGACAACATCGCCTTCACCAGGCACACCGCCTAGCACGAGTACTTCAGAGACAAAACCGGCAATCCGCCGGGGTGGAAAATTAACTACCGCAACGACCTGTTTGCCGATGATCATGTCAGGCGTGTATCGTTGGGTAATCTGAGCACTAGAGCGTTTAAGACCAAGTGGTCCGAAGTCGATCGTCATTTTAATAGCGGGTATGCGAGCCTTGGGGAAGGGTTCGGCTTCCACCACTGTACCAACCCGGATATCATGCTGCATGAACTCTTCAAAAGTAGCCATAGGGAGAGATCTCCTTTCAATTATGGGATTATTATAAATGAAGAATCAACAAAAAATCCAGATTACGCGGTATCGTAACCTGGATTTCTGTTCTATTGCTTTGCAGCATATTAAGCGCCGTTCCAATTTTCCCCGGTGAGATATTTCTCGGTGAGGATGGATAACATCTGAATACCTACTTCATTATGTCCGCCTTCTGGAATAATGATATCGGCATACTTTTTGGATGGCTCGATAAAAGCATCGTGCATCGGTTTTACCGTTTCGAGATATTGTTTGTACACGGATTGGATCGTGCGTCCGCGTTCTTCAATGTCCCGTAGTACTCTGCGCAGAATTCGCACATCGGAGTCGGTATCAACAAATACTTTGATGTCCATCAGACTGCGAAGATGTTCGTCAATCAACACATGCAATCCTTCTACAATGACAATATGGTTCGGTGCCAGTTCAACCGTCTCATTGGCAGCACGATTATCTATGGTGA
This sequence comes from Paenibacillus sp. 1781tsa1, assembly GCF_024159265.1. Taxonomy (NCBI): domain Bacteria; kingdom Bacillati; phylum Bacillota; class Bacilli; order Caryophanales; family Paenibacillaceae; genus Paenibacillus; species Paenibacillus sp. 1781tsa1. The sequence continues at coordinate 288,638 of NZ_JAMYWY010000001.1, forward strand.
AGTCATATACGGGAGCATACGCCGCTTGGCCTTTTTTCAACAAAGTGAGATGCTCAATCAACAGATCATTGTCGAATGCAAACGGGTGATCGTAATTGGTGAGTCGGCGTTGCTCAGGTGTGAGCTGCGACTGGTCTTTGTAATAATTGTCTTGGGATATAAACGTGACTTTACCTGATCCCAGACGGTCTATGACGGAGCGAGCTACCGTCGTTTTACCGGAGCCGGTTCCTCCGGCGATACCAATAATGAGCATGGTTGTTCCATAAGCCTCCCTAAAATGGCAGCATGATGAATGGATAAAAGCGCATCAGAAATCCTTCGTTCATAGCCTTTATCCACATGTCTGTCTCTGAATACACAATTCCTTCATTGTACCATAGCAGACGGCTTTTTTCATCTTGGTGTATGGACCATGTTTTGCCTTCAGGGGCTTTATGCTTACTTGTTCATATTCATTTTACTGGATATCTTTGGATGATACTCCCCGCGGTGACTCCCATAGGGCCAGCAGGCGCTGTCCGATGGAACTTTTTGTGAACATATTCAGGATGACATAACCAAGGACACATCCTGTTGTATTGGCTATCAGATCGTTCAGATCGGTACTGCGACCGTTGCCTAAGGTTGCTCGAAGTAGCAACTGTGTTATTTCAATGAGGAAACTTACGCTCAATCCTGCGAATGCTGCTGTTCGTATCGAGTGAATCCAAGGCTTGATGAAAGGAAGCATGAACCCCAGTGGCATAAACAGCACAATGTTGAGGAGAAAGCTTGCTGCATCTGCAGTCAGAAGCGGAATCCATTGAATACTTTGATACCATGGGGTCTGATTGGCATAGATTCCGATGTTCACGTCGATAGGGAAAAATACAAAGTGCATAACGCCCAACAAATATATGACAAATGCGAGTATCGACACATAATGTCTGACCGTATACCTGGTTTTGCTCACCCTGACATGGAGCATCAGGGCGAGCAGGACCAGAACGAATAATGGACCAAGTACGATGGGAGATGAGATTGAATATTGGATGGACATGGGATGGCTCCTCCACAAGGAAATGAGATCAGGCTATTGAAGCGGAATCTTCATTTCCATTCCCTTGATGAATTGAGTGTCTTTAACCTCTTCCGTAAAATCATCCTTGATCTCGAAAGGTTTCACTATCAGATATTTTACATCCTTGGCAGTTGTGGCATATATGTGTTCGGATGTTAATTGGGTTCCCTTATAGGTGCCCTCGCCGCTAAGTGAGGTCAGTTGCCGCCCTTGATCATCATAGACGGCAAATCCGATGTGACTCAGCTGCTCCTGCTCTTTTGCCGTAAGAGTACTCTTATCGTTCAATCTGATAACAGTAGTTAGGCGGGTAGTGACAGGGGTAACCTCAGCCTCCGTAACAGCGGCCGTATACAGATCGTTGGTCATGGCTGTGTTAGGCAGAACCTGATGAATGTTTTCTGTTGATTTGGCAAAAGGAACCGTCAACTCGAACTCATGATCGATGCCCTGCAACGTCAATTGAACCTTGGCGTCGAACTGATCCGGCAATTGTGCCGCTCCCTGATCGGAGGAAATGACCTGCTCAAAGAGCAGTGTATTTGGCTGCGTTTCTCCTACCGAACTATAGAACAGTCCGCTATCCGAAAGGGACCCGTCGACTTTGAAAAAGACATTCTCAATTCCGCTGCTCAGTTTTACGATGTCCTTGCCATTGTCATATTCGCCTTGATTCAGATTAGGCGCAGTGAAATGAACCAGAAACGCAGCACGGGTACCGTCATAAACTGTTTCAAGGACTTCCAGTTTCACATCCTGGTAAGCGATCTTGCTGTTAACAGGGGTAGTCAAGCCGTCGTTGCCCGCCGTTCGCAGACCCATATCGGCTTCAATTGAGCTGAAGAGGCTTCCTACGAGTGGGATATTGCGCAAGGAGGCAGCCATGGCCGGTGATACAAAGCCGGATGCAAATACGGTCACGCCCAATACTCCGGCTGCGATCGTTGCAGCTGCAGCCTTGTGCCATCGCTTGTTCCGGCGACTGGAGCGCATAATCTGTTCGCTTTTCAATGGGTTTGGGGACGCCGGCAGAGAATCAAGTGTGGCATCAATCCGGTTACGAACGAGTTCAGACATCAGAGGACGCTCCTTTGCTTGGTTTTTTAATTCCTGATCGATATTAAACGGGTTTGACATGTAAGTTTACCTCCCGAAAATTTTTGAATTTCTGATATAACTCCTGCCTTGCCCGAGTAAGTCTCATTTTCACTGCACTTTCGGAAATATTCAGCGTATCGGCGACTTGACGCAGGGATAGGTCCTCAAAATAATGCAAAACGACTACAATTCGTTTCGATTCCTCCAGACGGTCTACCGCTTCTCGCATATCAACCTCATCGTAGGGACTGGAATGCTCCCGCTTTTCTGAAGGTACTTCCGCATAAGCGGTGGAGAGAGAGCGGCGAGACAGCATCGTGTTGCATTCATTGATGAGGATGCGATACAGCCAGGTTTTGAAATACCGGGGTTCCCGGAGTGTATGCACCGATTTATATGCGTTCAGAATGGTCTCCTGAATGGCATCGGCCACATCCTCCTCTTTTCGCAGCATGGATTTTGCCGTATTGTACAAAGAGTTTTCAATGTCTCGAATAAGCCGGATAAAGGCTTCACGATCTCCTTGGATGGCCTGGTTAACGAGATCGGTTGAATCCATGGATAACAGCTCCTTTCGTATTGGAGGGATGAAGCCAGCACTTGGCTGGTTTTGATATGAATTAGACTGGCGGGTAGGGCATATGGTCACATTTATTTTTATAATTTTTAAAAAAAAGAGCGTTGTTATATATGACGTATCGGTTCTCTATGATCCCTTCAATGCTAAGAAAGGTTGATTTTTCCTGAAGATTGGATGATTGACTTTTTCGAAAACAGCACTATAATAAACTTATATTCATAACACGGACTGTTACTGGGGAAACCAGGCATGACCGAATTCGATTGCTTTACTGTAATCGCTTTCGGTCTTTTTTTATTTTTGTTGGGGGGTGAGAACATTGAAGGTTATCAAGAAAGTAAACAATAACGTAGCCATCGCTATTAATGAACATAACGAAGAGGTATTTGTCGTAGGCAAGGGTGTAGGATTTCTGAAAACGCCCTATGAGCTGACGGAGACGGACTTGGTAGAGAAAATATTCGTAGCACCAAAGAACATCCGTATGTATGACCTGCTGAACAGTATTCCGATTGAGGATATTTATCTCGCGGAGGAAGTCATCAAGCTGGGCAGTCAGATCCTGAATAAAACATTTAACCCGAATCTGCTTCTCACCCTGTCTGACCATATCAGTTTTGCATTAACCCGAACCAAAGAAGGCATCCGTATCAAAAATCCGCTGGAATGGGAAGTGCGGACACTCTATCCGGACGAGACCCGGGTGGGGGAGGCTGCCCTGAAACTGATTCAGGAAAAAACGGATATCGCTCTGCCGACAGCCGAAACAACACTGATTGCTCTGCATTTTGTTAATGCACAGGTGGGCTCTGGAGAGATGAGTGATACCACCAAGGTAACCACAGTTACGGGCGAGATCCTGTCCGTGATCAAATATGCTCTCAAAATTGACTTTCAAGAGGATTCCATCCATTTCATGCGCTTTGCCACACATATTCGGTATTTCATTCTGAGGCAGATGAGCGGTAAATCGCTCAAAGACGAGAATGAATCGCTTTTCCTGATGGTGAAGGAGAAGTTTCCGAAAGAACTCGCTTGTGTGGAGAAGATTGCGGACTTTCTGAAAAATAACTATGGCTGGACCTGTTCGGATGATGAAAAGTTATATCTGATTCTGCATATCCAACGATTGATTTAGAATGAACCAACGGAATGAATGAACTAGTGAAGAAACTAACCGAATAATCCATATTGGACTGTTACTGATTCGATCAGGCATGACCAAGCGTAGGGAATGACGATTCCCCGGCTTGGTCATTTTTTATATATCCAATTTATTCATGTAGAGGAGAAGGGTCATGAACAACAAAGACTTGGCTAAAAACGTACTTGATCTCGTTGGCGGCGAGCAAAATATATCGGGTCTGACGCACTGTGCAACCCGTTTGAGATTCGTATTGAAGGATGATCACAAAGCAGACCTCAAGGCGCTGGATCAGCTCGAAGGTGTGCTCAAGGCACAAAATTCCGGTGGACAGGTTCAGGTTGTTATCGGTGCCAAAGTAGACGCGGTATACAGTGAAGTGAAGAATTTAACTTCTGGCAAGATTGGCGAGCTTACGGAGTCTACAGACAGTGGACCGAAAAAGAGACGTAATCCCGTCAACGTAGTGCTTGAAACCATCGCAGGTATATTCACCCCTGTTCTGCCAGCACTTGTTGGTTGCGGGATGATCAAATGTTTGGCTACCGTTATAACTGCCATGGGTTACCTGGAAGGCTCCGGTTTCCTGACGATCATTAACATGATCGGGGACTGCATTTTCTATTTCATGCCATTCTTCCTGGCTGTTAGTGCAGCAAACCGTTTCAAAACCAATCCCTACTTGGCGGTAGCTCTTGCTGCGGGACTCATGCATCCAACCATTTTGAACGCTGCGGCTCAGATTGCTGAGACGGGTGTAAATAGTATCGATTTTCTTGGCATGCCAATTCTGTTGATGAAATATTCTTCTTCCGTCATACCAATCATTCTGGCGGTGTGGATTATGAGTTATGTGTATCCAATCGTCAATCGAGTGATTCCCAAGTTTCTACAGGTCCTGCTTACCCCAATGATTGTTTTGTTCATTATGATTCCAGTGGAACTGATTGTGCTCGGCCCAGTAGGATCATATATCGGTGACTGGTTGACTAATGGTATTAACTCATTGTTCTCCACTGCAGGTGTTCTTGCTGGTGCAATTCTTGGATTTTTCAAACCGATCATGGTCATGTTTGGTATGCACTATGCGATCATGCCTATTCAGGTTCAACAAGTGGCTACACTGGGTGCAACCGTGCTGTTACCAACGGCACTGGCGGCGAATTTGGCTCAGGCTGGAGCAGCATTTGGTGTGTTTGTCCTAACGAAGAGTAAAACGATGAAATCAGCGGCTGCTTCGAGTGGATTCACCGCCTTGTTCGGAATTACCGAGCCGGCGATCTATGGGGTAACGCTGAAATACAAACGTCCCTTCTTTGCAGGTTGTCTGGCAGGTGGAGTAGTCGGTGGATTCTACAGCTTGGTGCATACAACAGCGAATGCTATTTCACTTCCAGGTGTATTGGCAATTGGCACGTATTCATCGGATCGTTACATGTATGTCGTTATTGGTTGTATTGCTGCAGTTGTACTCGGGTTTGTGTTCACGCTGTTGGCGGGCATCAAGGAAGATACAGATGGAAATAAATCAAAGCAGCAAGCTACGAATAAAGTAAATAGCAATCAGGCGGCAGTTGCAACGGACACTACTCCAGAGTCAGTGCCATCACAGACATCCACATCTTCTGACATGCTTATTGTTAGTCCAATGACAGGGGAGATCAAACCCATCTCTGAGGTAGAAGATCAGGCATTTGCCCAAGAGTTAATGGGTAAAGGTATTGCAATTGTTCCGACAGATGGCAAGGTATACGCTCCATTTGATGGGGTAGTCGAAGCACTTTATCGCACCAAACACGCCATTGGACTAAAGGCAGCGAATGGTGTCGAGATCCTGATCCATATCGGGGTGGATACCGTCAGTCTGAAAGGGAAATATTTTAACGCCCATATCGAACAGGGACAGACCATCAAGGCTGGCGATTTATTGGTGGAGTTTGATCCGGAGGGTATTACGTCAGCGGGCTACAACACCATCACGTCCATTGTCGTTACCAACATGCAACAGTATGGGGACGTACTGACTACAGCGACCAGCGGCCCGATCCGGGAGAGTGAAGCGCTGATCAAGCTAATCCCCTGAAACCTTAAATAAGCCATTTAAATAACACGTAATAACAGGAGGAAACTAAAATGACGAATTCCAATTTTCCAAAAGATTTTCTGTGGGGCGGTGCACTGTCTGCCTGTCAGGCTGAAGGTGCTTATAATGTGGATGGCAAGAGCCTGACCATTCCAGAAGTGATGAAGTTTAACGAGAAGAACGACCGCAAGGTGACCAAGCAGATCAGGGTAAATTGGGAGATGATTGAAGAGGCGAGGAATGACCCGGATACCGTGAAATATCCGAAGCGCCGGGGGATCGATTTTTATCATAACTTCCGTGAGGATATCGCCTTGTTCGCCGAGATGGGATTCAAAGTATTTCGTTATTCCATTTCATGGGCCAGAGTATTTCCAGGTGGCGACGATGCCGCTCCGAACGAAAAGGCACTAGAGTTCTATGATCAGGTGATTGATGAATGTCTTAAACATGGTATGGAGCCTCTGATCACCATCAGTCACTTTGATACGCCAATTGTACTGATGGACAAGTTCGGAGGATGGTATAACCGCAAGCTGATCGATCTGTATGTGAACTATTGTAATGTGCTGTTCAATCGCTACAAGGGCAAAGTGAAATATTGGGTGACGTTCAACGAGATCAACATGAGCGTGAAAGCATCGGCGAAGACGCTGGGAATCATTGATTATGATGCTCCGAATTATGAAGAAATGCTGTTCCAGGGGCTGCATCATCAATTTGTAGCTGCGTCCAGAGCAACCAAGATGGCTCATGAGATTGATACAAACAATCAGATTGGAAGCATGGTCGCTTATTTTACAACGTATCCATACACATGCAAGCCGGAGGATGCACTTCAGATGCAGCAGGATGATCAGATGAAAAATCAATTCTACTTGGATGTGCTCAATGAAGGCGAGTACCCTTACTATAGTAAAACGTATTTCAAAAACAAGGAGATCCAGCTGAATATCGAGGATGGCGATCTGGATAACATTCGCGCACATACGGCTGACTTTGTGGGGATGTCGTATTACAACTCGATGATTTCCAGCAGTGATACGGAGCAGCTCGAACTAACGGCAGGTAATGTACACAGTGTATATAAAAACCCGCATCTGCCCGCTAACGAGTGGGGTTGGCAGATTGATCCGATTGGCCTGCGTTATACGCTTAATCTCGTCTATGATCGGTATCAAAAGCCTGTCTTCATTCTGGAGAACAGCTCAGGCTTCTACGATAAGCTGAATGAAGATGGAACGATCAACGATCCATACCGGATTGATTTCCTGAGCAAACATATCGAACAGATGGGACTCGCCATTGCGGATGGGGTCGAAGTGTTGGGATACACGATGTGGGGGCCAATCGACATGATCAGTTCAGGTACTTCCGAAATGAGCAAACGGTACGGATTTATCTACGTCGATCAGGATGACTATGGCAATGGTACGCTGCAAAGATATCGGAAGGATTCGTTCTTCTGGTATCAGAATGTGATCCGTTCCAACGGAGCAGAACTGTAACAGAGCATGAATATTCTGGGTCGTATCAAAAAAATCCCCGGCGGCTTGCTGATCGTTCCCATGCTGGCCGCTGCGGTCATCAACACGGTGTTTCCATCGTTTTTTCAGGTCGGAGATCCAACGACAGCACTATTCACATCGAAAGGCACCATGGTGCTGATTGGCATGATTTTGCTGGTTTCAGGGACACAACTGAACTTGTCACAGCTTCTGGTGACCTTGAAGAGAGCAGGAGTACTCTGTATTTCACGTATTCTCATCAGCTGCCTGTTCGGCTGGGCATTTGTACACTTTTTTGGCATAAGTGGGGTCGGAGGAGTGTCAGCGGTAGCTTTCATCGCCGTTCTGACCAGTTGTAATCCGGGCTTATATCTTGCCCTGATGAACACGTACGGAGATGATGTGGATCGTGCTGCGTTTGGCATTTTGAATCTGATTGCCGTACCGGTTATTCCGGTTATGATATTGAATTCCGCGAGCGGTGTTGGTATCGATTACCTTAGCGTACTTGCTACACTAGTACCTTTTTTCATCGGCATACTTCTTGGTAACCTGGATAACAACATCCAGAAGATGTTCGCTCCGGGAACACTGATTCTGCTGCCTTTTCTAGGCACCAGCTTCGGGTCGAATATTGATCTGCGTATTGCATTTCAATCCAGTCTATCCGGTTTGCTGGTCACGGTGTTATTTTTGCTGATCTGCATGCTGCCGCTCATGGGAATTGATCGGAAGATATTAGGACGGCCCGGTTATGCAGCGGCTGCGACATGTTCGGTTGCTGGATTATCCATGGTGGTGCCTTCGATGGCTGCCGGGTTCAATCCGGCGTATGCGCCTTATGTGGACACAGCTATCGCTCAGATTGCCTTTGCCGTGATCCTGACGTCGGTGACCGTGCCTTATATCGTGAAACGTCTGGCTGGAGGAACAACGACGGAAGCTTCTGCATCAACAAATCAATAAAAAAACAGCATGTGTTCTGTCAGGTCATGACGGATCACATGCTGTTTTGCTTTGTACATCTATATGATCTCCTGGGGGAGGAGAGGAATGAATCGGTTTATTTTACAGACCAAGCAATTGTTTAACACTTTCAGCTACCGCTTTGCTGGATTGCGGATTCTGCCCTGTGACCACGCGGCCATCTGTTGTGACATAGGAACTGAAGGCAGCAGCTTTATCGTAATGTGCAGCACGTTCTCTCAAAGCATCTTCCAGCAGGAAAGGAACATACTCGGTTTGTTGAGCCAATGTTTCTTCTTCATTTGTGAAGCCGGAAACGGTTTTGTCGTTGATCAAAAGCAGGCCGTTGGACAGCTTCACATTCAGCAGAGCTGTAACCCCGTGGCACACGCCGGATACAACGCCGCCTTTTTCATAGATATCACGAGAAAGCTCTTGAAGTTCGGCATTGTCCGGGAAATCCCACATCGTACCGTGACCGCCTGTGAAGTAGATTGCATCGTAGTCACTCGCGTTTACTTCGCTAGGTTTCAGCGTATTTTTTAATTGGTTCATGAACGTTTCGTTCTCGAAATAGGCTTTGGTGCTCTCATCGAGGGAGTCACCCAGACTTTTTGGATCAAGAGGTACGTTACCACCTTTAGGGCTAACCAGATCGATCTGAACATTGTCATTATGGTCAAACTCTTCAATAAAGTGAGTTGCTTCGCTCAGCCACAAGCCGGTAGGTTCGTCCTTTGTTGCGTATTTATCTACATTTGTTAGAACAACCAGTATCTTTTTCATATAAAAACCTCCCGTAAAGTGTATAACATTCATTTATATTAAATATTACAAAATTAAATTGTGTAAAATATATTATTAAACATAACATAACCATGTTCTAAAGTAAAATCATGAACGTATCTTCGATCTCCATTGTTACTTTCAAGCGTAGGAGTAAGAACAATTTAGTCGTAGTAAATATACCCTTAAGAATGCACTTTTACTTATAATGCCCTGTTTAATTTACTCAAATTGTAAGCGGAGGTAGGCGTGTGTAAGCGATATCAAAATTATTTCAAATTTGATGTTAATTTGATTGAACAACTAGTACTTTTGATTTAGAATGACGGAAGATGCCAACAAAAAACTGGTACATATTACATATGGACTCGGAGGAACAGTCATGAAACGTTCAGGTAAATTTTTCGCTTCATCCGTAGTTGCTGCTGTCGCTGCAGTATCTATCGTCTCTTCAGCTTCAGCAAGCACAGTTTCCGTCTCCAACATCTCCGGCGTAACACCTATCAACATTAGCAGTATGGATATCGAAACGGCTTTGATGATGGTCCAACAAGAACGTACCAAATTACTGGATGCACAATTGCAAACGCAAATCCAGGAGGTACAGAACCGTAATCAACAGATCGCGGAGTTGAACTCTCAATTGCAGGTTGCCCAGCAAAACGGGGATGAAGCAGCTGTTCAGAAGCTGAAAGGCCAAATTGATGCTGCGAGCAATTCCCAGCAGATGGACATGCTTCGTCTGCAGTCCATGTCCAACAAGCGTAATGAAGCATTTGATGTAATGACAAACTTTGTCAAAAAAATGCAGGAATCAAGATCATCTATCATCGGTAACATGCGTTAAGAACGGATGATTAACTGTAACAATACAAAAAGAGCGGAGCCGGAATTTTAATTCCGAAACTTCGCTCTTTTTGTGTTTCTCTTTTTAATTATATAACTTATCTTAAACGGGGACGGAAGTCCCGTCTTCTACTGCATTCTTCAATCCAAGTTAGCCCGACCAGTCACGACGCCGAGTGAACAGATCTTTCAGCTCGTCCGTTGACAATTCCGTAATCCAGTTCTCGGAGCTTGTGATGATGTTATCGCTTAGCTGCTGTTTGCTCTCCAACATCTCGTCGATCCGCTCCTCTAGTGTACCGAGAGAGATGAACTTATGCACCTGTACATCTTTGGTCTGACCCATCCGGTAAGCCCGGTCGGTGGCTTGATTCTCAACAGCAGGGTTCCACCAGCGGTCAAAGTGGAAGACATGATTGGCTGCGGTCAGATTCAATCCCACACCGCCTGCCTTGATGGACAGGATGAAGACGGACGGCTGCTTGTCCTCAGGCAGTGTTCGGGATTGGAATTCCTCAATCATGCGATCCCTTGCCGTCTTGGAGGTACCCCCGTGCAGATACAGCACAGGTTCCTGCAACTCCTGACGGAGTACCTGTTGCAGCATCTGTCCCATACCGATGTATTGGGTGAAAATCAGGCATCGCTCGCCCTCATCCCGCAATTCACGGACAAGCTCCATCAGTCGTTCCAGCTTCGCGGAACGGCTGATCAGCATCGCCATATCCTGCGGGCTGTACACATCATAAGAAGATGTTAATGTGCCGTCCTCGGGCAGTTCCTCCGGCAAAGCTTCTTTTGTCAGCAGCAGAGGGTGGTCACACAATTGTTTAAGCTGAGTTAGTGCCGACAGAATCGCACCTTTGCGTTTGATACCTTCAAGCTCTTTCATTTTATCCATCAGGGCCTGCACGGACTGGTCATATAATGCACTTTGTTCGCCCGTAAGGTGAATGTATGTTTTCATCTCGTTTTTGTCCGGCAGATCAAGCTGGATATTCGGATCTTTTTTCTTACGGCGCAGCATGAATGGTTTCACGAGCTGTTGCAGGTCCTGCATCCGCTGCTCATCCTTATCTTTCTCTATGGCACTGATAAAGCGAGTCTGGAATGCTCGGGCACTACCCAGGTATCCTGGATTGGTAAAATCATAGATCGACCACAGCTCGGACAACCGATTCTCGATTGGTGTGCCTGTCATGGCAATGCGGTGTTTTGCCGGGAAGCTGCGGACGGCCAGGGACTGTTTGGTCTGGGCGTTTTTGATATTCTGCGCTTCATCAAGACAGATGCACGCCCACGTGTAAGTCTGCAACATTTCCTGATCCAGTGTAGCCGTAGCAAAGGACGTGATGATGATGTCCACCTGTTCCGTCTGCTCCCGGAATTCTTCCCCACTTAATCGGCGTGCCCCGTAATGCAGACTGACATTAATGGAGGGTGCGAAGCGGCTAATCTCCTTTTGCCAGTTGCCCAATACAGAAGTTGGACAGATCAGAAGTGCCGGAGCCTGTCCCGGCTTACGTGGTTCATGTTCTTTGATGTGTAATAGATACGTAATGAACTGTATGGTTTTCCCGAGACCCATATCATCGGCAAGACATGCCCCAAGGCCGAATCTGCGCAGGAAACCAAGCCATGCAAAACCTTCCTTCTGATACGATCGCAGCTCGGCATGAAGCCCTGTAGGAATGGGCAGGGAAGGCGCACCGCCTTGTCCGCCTCCCAGTTGTGCAATGACCCGATTCAGGTGCTCGTTCAGCTCTACCTCCAGTCGAATATTTTCACTAGCCTGTGGTTGCTCTTCCTCCTCGGCCTGTTGTCCTTCCTTCCATTTCTGGTTGCGATATTCCCGTTGCTCATTATGCAGCAGATGCAGGTGCAGAATATCCTGGAATGAGAGTCCCTGTTCCCGATCTACACCGCCCATGGCACGACGTATCTGTTCCAGCAGGTCAGGGTCGAGAGGAACCCATTCTCCACGGAAGCGAACCAATCGTTCATTACGGGCCACAAGATCGGCGAACTCATCTTCGCTGAGATCCGTGTCACCAATTGCAATTCGCCAGTCAAAATGAATAATTGAATCCAGTCCGAAGAAGGACTGTCCCCGCTCACTGCCTTCCTCTGGCTTCACCTTGGCGCGCAGCTTAGGCTTCTTCTTCCGGGCTGCTTCCCACCAACCCGGGAGCAAGACTTGCCAACCCGCTGCCAGCAATCTGCCGCTATCCTGTGTAAGGAACTGCCAGGCTTCCTGATCTCCCAAAGGATCACTCAGCACATCCCGTCTGCCGCTAATAGAGCTTGCAAGACGTGGCAGATGTGCGCGAAGCTGATCCAGCCATCCGGCGGAGCGATCCAGAATGAACGGTGTCCATACTTCTGGCCATTCGCCTTCAAGTCTGCCGCGTGAATCCAGCATGACGGGCACCAAGATGGCGGCATCCAGCTTGTTCTGCAACACCAGTCGCAGCCGCCAAGATGGCTCGTCCTCGTCCGGCTCCTGCAATTGCAGCATAGGTCTGAATGGTGCAGCATCCGCTTTCCAGCCAATGGATACGAGCCAGGACTGAGCATCCATTCCGGCTGTCTTGGGTAGAGTACCGCGCTCTGGGAACAACTGCGGGAATTCACGCCGCAGATCGGTCGCAGCTTCCTCGGAACTGTACCATCGTTGGAATACGAAGGCAGAGTAGGCCGCCCCAAGCCCTTCGGCGTAGCTCTCGTCCGTCTGTTGAATCGCTTTGGTAAGCGATGCCCGATCCTGCTTTTTCAAGCTGTCCGGGTCCCAGGTCCACTGAAGTTGTCCTGCGCGATAAGCCTCAAAGCTGGGTACGTATTTGCGTTTCTCGACAGATGCTGCGAATGCCGGAGCCAGTCGAATCAGATGTTCCGCTTGCTCGTCCCATTTCCATTCAATATGAAGCAGCGTATGCATCTCGGCAAAGAAGGGAATGACTTCTTCCGCAGGCAGAACAACCAGCTCAATCTCTTCAATCTGCCGAACTTCCAATTCGGTACCGTAGAAGGAAGGCGCATGCCAAGCGAACAATCGCTGCTTAAGCGACTGTCCCGATACAAAGTGGTGTGTGTTGAGTGCTCCGTAAAACAAAGCATCACCATATCCGGTTAAAGCGACGTGAACCTCAATCGTTTCAGTGTATGGATGAATTAAGCTCATGAGATCAGTTTACCTTTCCGAAGCTCTTCCTGCAGGGCGCGCAGCCGACTGTTACGAACGGCAAGTGTGGTGATGAATTGCTCCCAGTGCGCTTCTTGCTTCAACTTTTTATAGATTTTGGACAGGCGTTTCAGCAGCTTCACCGCAGCCTTGTATCCGTCCCTGTTCTTATGTCCGATATAACGCTCCACCGCCTGATGATAGAAGGGGAGCAGCAGTTCAGGTGCATCTTTTTCAATCGGTTGCAGCACCGCTACGCGGAATTCGAGAGGCTCCGTCCCTGTACTTAGCTGAAAATCAATCCACCTGCGCCACTGACCACGAGAATGCATGGCATCCTCATAGGCTGGGCGAGAGTGGGGGAGCATGCTGACAAGTGTGTCCCACATGCGGTTCTCTGTATCCGGCAGATGTTGAATGGCCGTGTCCCACAGATGCATGTAATCATTCAAAGGCGTGTTACGCCGATTCGCCAGCAGGGGACCAAGTTGTACCAACCAATCTCCGAGCCGCTTCCATTCAGCTGCATCTGCGAGCACGTGGAGAAAATGCAACAGATGTTCTGGCGGGATACCATAGGCCGAGCTTCCATGGATGAGTCGCTGCCATGCCTGATCGTCTTGCCCTACATGGAAGTACATCCAGCTCTGCGCGAGTACGAGTGGTAAAGGCAGTGTTACGGCTTTGCCTGGTCTATCACTACTATTACTCTGAGCGCTACCCAAGACACTTCCACCTGACTGGGAAGGTGTCGAAGCGGCGGTTATATTGCGCTCTATATCATTTAAGATATCCTGTTCCGACGCTAACATGTCCCGCGACCCCTGAAGCTCAGGTACGATCCAGTTTAACCACAGTTGTCGATAGATCGGAGTGAAGAACATCATGCTGGCTGTCTCAGGCATCATCTGTTTGCGTAAATAAGCTGAGGTTTCAGATAATCTGTTCCAAAGTTGTTCAAGCTTGTTTCCCTTTAGACCGGACAAGTCTAGCGGATGGCTAAAGATCCGTTCAATGTCTTTCAGAAGTGCATCCACCGCGAGTTGGGCAGGGTAACTCAAGTACACGGGGGTATGCGTAATGGAGTTACGAGCCGGCGGTATGCAGAATCGGATGAGGTGCAGCTGCACATGAAGTTCAAAAAGTTGGTCCATCGCAGCGGTCAGCCTTGGTTTAATGGCATATAACTCGTCCGTTGCTTCCTGTACGTAGGATGTGCTTGCTGTGCCGGTACCCAGCCGTCTCAGACAGGAGTGGAATAACTCATGCCATTCCGAGATTTCGAGATCGGCAAGCTCTGTTGCACGCTCCTTGATCTGGCTGTATTGGTTGTCGGGAAAGTCCATATCCTGTTGTTCATCGGCATCTGTATAGCTGGATAGTCCTGCGGACATGGCCCCGACAGGTTTGGTCGTTTGTTTGAGCGCAGTACTGGAGTGTGCATTCACAATCGCATGCACAGGTCGCTCCAGTTGCTCGGCATAACTCAGCAAGACAGCCGTCATATGTTTGCATACGGAACTCACCGGGCAGGTACAATGACTTGTAGTAAGGGATTGCATGCTCAATGTTACTTCGTACTCTTCCGATCCTTGTACAACGGCCGAAATCCCTTGTTGTTCTGAATAGGTTAATGGTCCGACACGTTTTTGTTTATAATATTGGAATCCGCGCATGATCGTCAGGTTGTTAAAATGCTCTGCAACTTCCCGAATTAATTGTTGCCACTGCGCATCATCCATCCTCATGTTATTGGGTATGTTCATCATTCCATCTCCTGGGGTAAACATAGGTTCAGTAATCACCACGTCTATGACGTGATGTTGTCAATTTGTTGTATCCATCATATCAGTTATGAGCCGATCCGTGCATGGGTTATAAGAATATGAAGTTCTTTTTGGACAAACATAAATCAAGATGAATGCGCAGGTGCCGTGAGCGAGTGGCATGCATGATTGCCTCATATTGTGTATGCTTATCGTATGTATTCCTTTCAGGAACGATGCAGGCCGGGAAAACGGTCATATTTCAAACAACAGGAGAGAGCATATGAAAATACTTACGTTAAACACACACGCTTGGGCGGAAGAGGATCAACTGAACAAGATCAGTCAGCTGGCTGATTTTATAAATACACATCAATTTGATGTAATCTCCATGCAGGAGGTTAACCAGTCCATGCAGGAAGCGGCGCTTTCTGAAGAAGACTTGAAGATGTATTATGTTACTGAATCCGACGCTGTGATTAAAAAAGACAACTATGCCTACGTCCTGCTTCAACAGCTGACAGAGCAGTATTACTGGACGTGGATTCCCGCGCATGTCGGGTTCCAAAAGTACGATGAAGGACTCGCGATCATTAGCCGGACGCCGATTAAGCAGGCTTTTGGGGAATACGTGTCCCACATGCGGGATTATAACAATTACCGTACACGCAAGATTGTGGGAATTCAGACGGTCGTCCAAGGTGAAGCAACCTGGTTCGTGAACGGACACTACAACTGGTGGGATGATGCGCAGGAACCTTTCAAGGGACAGTGGGAGTTGACGGAGAGCAAGCTTGCCCCCTACATGGATCAGCCGTTATATATAATGGGTGATTTCAACAATGTCGCGGAAGTGCGTGGAGAAGGCTATGATTATATGATGAGCAAAGGCTGGAATGACCTGTACACCACAGCATTGCAAAAGGATGAAGGAGCAACCGTGGTGAAGGCCATTGCGGGCTGGGCAGACAACAAACGCGATTTGCGAATCGACTATATTTTCTCCAATCGTCCCATTCAGGCCAAGTCTTCCACTGTGGTCTTGAACGGTAAAAACGGGCCGGTCGTGTCCGACCATTTTGGCGTTGCTGTAGAGATATAACAGCTGTGCGACTATAAATGGGATATCAACTCAAATACAAAACAAAGCCTCCGCTGACTTCCTGTTAAGGGAAGTTAGCCGGAGGCTTTTCACATTCTACATCATTTCCTATGTACATTTCATAGCGTTCGTTATTTCTGCTGTGGAACTGGATGGTTACTCGAGCGCCAGCATCTGATGTACGAACTTTTTCAGATTCTCGCTTGTCTCGCTAAGCTGTTCGATGCTTTCCATGAACTCGGATACAAGCTTGGCCTGATCCATCGTTGCGGTTGTAATCTGACCGATCTCCTGCTCCATATGTTTCATGGAATCCTGTACACTACCGAGGGAGGTTTCGATATCAGCCGCTGCTTGTTTCGTATGATCGGACAGCTTGCGTACTTCACTGGCAACGACACCGAATCCGGCTCCCTGATCGCCCACACGAGCTGCCTCGATCATGGCGTTCAGTCCAAGCAAATTGGTTTGTTCTGATACTTCACGAATGACGTTTGTTACTTTAGACACACTAACGGAGTTCTCTGAAGCTTTTTTGGAGTTGCGCAGAATCTCTTCGGAGGTTGCAGAGAGTTCTTCGGAATGTGCCGCAATCTGCTGAATGCCGCCGACGAGCGCATGAATGGTTGTTTCATTTTCACGGATCAGCGTCTCCAGTGTCATGTGGCTATCCAGTGCGTAGTTCACACCCAATATGCCCACGACCTGATCGTTTTCCTTAATGGGAATTAGGATGGCGTCGAAAGGTCTGCCTTGCAGATCACCAGGCATGCGAGCCACGGTACGCGTATCCTTGTTGGTGAGCATTTTGAAATTTTTATAATCGTCATGCAGCTCATCTCCAACCTTCACGCCAATTTCCAGACTTTTTGCTTCGGAAAAATACAAAACTTTCTCATGATCATTAATGGATATGGATATGTCGTCACGGAACATTTGGCTAACAAAAGGCATAGCATTTACCAGAGATTCAAGAGTATTCAATGTGCATCTTTCCTTCCCAATACAAAAAGTGGAATTTTTCAATCTATTTAAGTTGAACTAAAGATATATTCACACGTACACTCCGATGACAGAATAACCTTCCAATCGCTGTTATCTCCAGATTTTTTTGATTCCCTTTTCTCAAGGGAAAAATCCGGTGATAAAGGCGAACGCTTCGCTTTTTCAGGTTTTTTCTGTCCTCTACGTTTCTGTGTAAATGATTAGTTCAACTTATATAGTCTCTATATCGGTAACATTTTCCGTTTTTTTAAATTAATGTCCTAATGAAGGTGTAATTGGCGAAGGAAAAACCGAATTTCCTGATTTTTTGTAAGCGTAAACAAAAATCTATAGCCACCATAGAACATGTCAGTTATACTGGGATTATTAATTGGTGCCTGAGTAAACTAGAAGATATTAACGTTCAGGGCAAGGGCGTTCCTTACGAAGGTTAAGCGCTATATCTCTAGATCCTGTCACAGCAGAATAGGGGTCTGAGCTGCTCGGCTGGACGTTTTATTTCGGATACGATTTTATTTCAATGTGAGAGGGATGTGTGCGATCAATGACGACCTATTTCAGTGAACCGCAGAGCATGTATTACCGATTTGGAGAAGATCAGGATCAGGTGCTGAAGGTGCTGGCCGAGAGGTATATTGGGGCCAATGCGCAGGCTGATTTTGTATATCGGGTATTCCAGAAGTCTGGTATTTTGCAAAATGAGAAAGGGCTTTATGATCTGAATTTAGGTAAACGCTTTCCTGATGCTCCCAAAGATTATATATCCTACGCAGCTGCGCTGGTCTGGGGAGACGAGGACCGGAATCTGGATGTGTTGGTCCGCTGTTATGGACCTGTTCGCTTTTATTTCAATGAGCAGTTGGTCTATCGCTCTACCGTAATGGATGAGATCAGTCCTGATGCAACGGTGAAGCTCAGCATCGATATCAAGCCCGGTTGGAACACCATTTGGCTGGAAATGAAGAATACCCCTGCCGGATTTGGCTGCCAGTTTGGCTCTGATGAAGGTAAAGTGCGTATTCTGAACGTATTTGCGCCGTTTCAGGAGAGACAGGGACAAGCGGGTTGGGTGTTCTCCCAACCGAACCTTGCTGTGAGTAAGCAACCAGACTTGCTTGGACAAGAAGCAGATTACAGTTTGAAATGGCTGCCTGAGACAGGCTGGTCTGATGAAGATAAAACCAAGCCAACCCTCGAACGAATATACGGGCATCTTCCTGGACGGCATGTGTATGCTTGGACACATTTGAACAATACCGATTCAACCGGGAGTCAGGTACGATTGTCAGGTCAATCCTCGGGTTCTTTAAGTATATGGATTAGCGGCAAGCCTGTGGCGCAAGTGAGGGAGGCAGGTCCGTTCGAGGTGGATGTAGCAGCCTCTTTTGGGCGGAGTGACCTGCTTGTCCGAAGTGAATGCGATGATGCGGCAGGACCGTGGCATTTTAATTTGAACGCAACCGTTTCGGGTAAGCCGCTTCTACTTGAACTTCCTCAGCGTGTCCACGGTGCTTCCGGAGAGTCATGGTTATATGTCGGCCCCTTTGAGTCGAAGGTTGAACCGGATGTGCAGGATCTTACCCGAACAGACCGAGTGTACCAAACCGGGGGAGAACAGACATATTGGCGCTTGGATCGACCGGATGCTTGGATTAGACCCTATTATGAAAACGCCATGTTAAGCAATAAATGGACAGTGGGCAGTGTAACCAACTATGGTCGCTGGGATTATCCATTGGGTGTCACTGTATATGGTCTATTACGGACTGGGCGTTATTTGCAGAGACCGGACATTACACGTTATGCGGCTGAGCATGTGCAGGCATGTACCCAGATGTATGAATACTCATTATGGGATCGGGAGCAGTATGGTTTCCCGGCTGTCAATCAACAATTGGTCATGCTGAAAATGTTGGATAATTGCGGTTCATTTGGTTCGGCCATGCTGGAAGCGTATTCAGAGTGTCATGAACCAACGTTTCTTCCGATTGCTGAACGGATTGCAGATTTCATGCTTTCCCGCCTGGAAAGGCAGGAGGATGGGGCATTTTATCGCACATGTGTAGGCGAGTATGCCGAGAATACCATGTGGGCAGATGATCTATATATGAGTACGCCGTTTCTCGTTCGTTATGAACGAGTGACAGGCAACTCAGCCGCATTGGATGAAGCCGCCAGACAATTTTCACTGTATCGGAAATATCTGTTCATGCCTGAGTTCAAGATCATGTCTCATGTGTATGATTTCAAATACGGACAGGCAACGCAGATTCCATGGGGACGTGGCAATGGCTGGACACTATTCTCCTTGACGGAGGTATTGGAAGCTTTGCCGGCAGAGCATCCCGAGCGCCCGGCTCTAATTAATTTCTTCAACGAACTGTGTGAAGGGTATGCGGCCCTTCAAGGAGAAAGTGGGTTGTGGCATCAGGTGTTGAACGAACCGCAGACGTATGAAGAAGCCTCCTGCACGGCGATGTTTGCTTATGGTTTTGCGAGAGGTGTACGTTTTGGCTGGTTCAAAGACCCTGAAGTTTACGTCACGGCAGCCGAGCAAGCTTGGAGGGGACTCATCTGCAAAGCGATTGATCGTCAAGGGAATGTCCATGGCGTGTGCAGTGGATCGCGATATGCGTTTACGGCAGAGTATTATGATCAGGACTTGCGTACCGTCACCAATGACAATCACGGAATAGGCATTATGATGCTGGCAGGGACCGAAGTGGCAAAAATGAAGAAACATCTGGCCGAGCACAGGGTGTCTTCACCTGCAGTATCACATTCCTGATAGATCATAACTGAGACGGGTACACCACCGCCGGGAATGTTATTCCCGGTGGTTTTTGATTCCTTTAACTCCTTACTTTTTTGACAGGAAAGCTTACTTTTGTTTATGTCATGTCCAGCAATGGACCTATACAATAGGTTTTGTAAGCGATTCCATAGAAGTAAAAGGGGAGGAAATTCATTTATGATGATCACCAAAAAGTGGGTAACCCTGTTCTGCCTGTCCCTGTTATTGTTCGCTACAGCCTGTTCGGGAGGAGCCACGGATAAGCCAGCTTCTTCTGGCGAAGCAAGTGGAAGTGAAGGAGACTCTTCAGGCAAGATTGAACTGCGCATGACCTGGTGGGGATCACAGACCAGGCATGATCTGACGACCAAAGTCATCCAACTATTTGAAGAGAAACATCCGGGAATCACCATTAAACCTGAATACTCTGGTTGGGATGGTTATTTTGACAAATTAACGACACAGGTAGCCGGTTCAAATGCACCAGATATCATTCAGATGGATTACGCATTTCTGACTGACTTTGCCCGCCGTGGGGCCTTGCTTGATCTGACCCCATTTGCAGAGAGCAAAGAGCTGCGGACAGAGGACCATGATCAGAGCATGATTACAGCCGGTTCGATTGACGATAAATTATATGCGATTACCCTCGGAGTAAACGCACCAGGTGTCATTTATGACGCCACCGTATTTCAGGAATTAGGTATTGAAGAACCGCAAGAGAGCTGGACATGGAAGGATTTTGGGGATATGGCGACCAAGATTGCCGCAGCCAAAGGTGATGGTTTCTATGGATCTGCAGACATTTCCGGTACAACCAACATGTTCGAAGTGTTTATCCGACAATCCGGGAAAGGTTTGTTCGACGGTGGCACAATGACCGCTACCAGCGAAGAGCTTCAGCAATGGTTCGATATGTGGGGCGCACTACGCGAGAATGGTGGAGTGACCACAGCGGAGATCACGGCATCCACCACCAATGCACTGGAGACACGCCCGATCTCACTGGGTACAGCTGCCATGGATTTTGCATGGTCCAATCAATTGCTGACATTCCAGCAGGTGAACAAAAACCAGGATCATAAGCTTGGCATACAGGTGCTCCCGCATGGTGTTAACGAGCAACAAATTGGCGAATACCTGAAACCAGGCCAGTTCCTCTCCGGTTATGGCAAAACGAAACATCCGAAGGAAGTTGCCATGTTCATTGATTTCATGGTCAATGATCCAGAAGCAACCGCTATTCTTGGTTCTGAACGTGGTGTGCCGGTTAACTCAAGCATTCGCGAGCAGATGCAGCCAACGCTGCCGGAAGCGGAACAAGTCATTTTCCAATTTATCGATACCGTATCGAAGCATTCCAGTGAAATTGATCCACCATACCCGCAAGGATTTGCTGAAGTGGACACAAGTTTCAAGAGCGCAAGCGAGCAGATCGCCTTCGGTCAAGGCAATACTCCAGATGTCATTGCTCAGTTTATTGAAGGAGCCAAGGCTACGCTTGGATCGAGTCAATAATAATTGAAACTGTCTCAGACTTCTAATTCTGCGGGGAGGTTGCGAAGATGAACACATCACAGATCAGTCAAGCCCGAATCGAGCGTGTAGCTACCCGGCGGGTCAAACGGAGATATGCGCATAATGGAGCCGCGCTTCTGTTCCTCGCCCCATGGCTTGTCGGATTGTTATTTCTCACCTTAGGTCCAATGTTGGTATCGTTATACATCTCGTTCACCGATTACAGTATCCTGGCCACCCCTTCTTGGGTCGGTCTGGATAACTACACAACGATGTTCACATCGGATAAACTGTTCACCCAGTCGCTCAAAGTCACCTTCACGTATGTCGCTGTATCCGTACCGGTCAAGTTGATCTTTGCGCTGCTTGTAGCGATGTTGCTCAACAAAGGGATTCGAGGGCTTGGTATTTACCGGACCGTGTATTACATTCCGACATTGCTTGGAGGTAGCGTTGCAATTGCAATGTTGTGGCGTAAAATGCTGGGCGGTGACGGGTTACTCAATAGTGTGCTTGCCATGGTAGGTATTAAGGCGCCTGATTGGGTTGCCAATCCGAAGTATGCCCTATATTCCATCGTGCTGTTATCCGTATGGCAATTTGGATCATCGATGATTATTTTCCTGGCAGGCTTGAAGCAGATTCCACCTGAATATGATGAAGCCTCAGCGGTAGATGGTGCAGGCCCTCTGCGGAGATTCTTCTATATAACGTTGCCGATTCTGTCACCCGTCATCTTTTTCAATCTCGTGATGCAACTGATTACGTCCTTTCAATCGTTCACACAGGCTTTTGTCATCAGTAATGGTAGCGGAGGACCAGTGAATTCAACCTTAATGTACTCTCTGTATCTGTACAAAAAAGGATTCTCATTCTTTCAGATGGGTTATGCTTCCGCGATGGCCTGGGTGCTGGTCATCCTGATTGGCGTATTTACATTGCTCGTATTCCGCAGCAGCAAGCTGTGGGTGCATTATGAGGATGGTGGGAAATCATGATTGGACAACGAAACTCTACAGCATGGGTCGTCAGCAAACATGTGTTGATCTCAGGCATCGCCTTTGTCATGCTCTACCCGATCCTCTGGATGCTGGGGAGCTCATTCAAACCGGGACATATGATCTTTACAGAGACCTGGTTCTGGCCACAGGAATGGAATTGGCAAAATTACATGAATGGCTGGTCTGGAATTCAGGGGAATCCATTCTCCCGGTTCCTGACCAACTCTGTCATCCTGTCGCTTGGTGCCGTGCTGGGCAATGTCATCTCCTGCTCTATGGCGGCATATGCCTTCGCGCGACTGAATTTTCGATTCAAAGCCATCTGTTTCGGCCTGATGCTCATGACGATTATGCTGCCGCATCATGTAACGCTGATCCCGCAGTATATTCTCTTCAACCACCTGGAGTGGGTGAACACGTATCTTCCGCTTGTGGTGCCAAAATGGCTGGCGACCGATGCCTTCTTCATTTTTCTCATGGTACAGTTCTTCCGGGGATTGCCCAAAGAGCTGGATGAGGCGGCAACTATTGATGGATGCGGTCCTGTGAAAATATACACCAAAATCATCATTCCACTTGCTTTTCCAGCGCTGGTTACCACGATGATCTTTACGTTCTTGTGGACATGGGACGACTTCTTCAGTCAGTTGATCTACTTGAGTGATGTTAGCAAATACACCGTGCCGCTAGGTCTGCGTCTGTTCCTTGATTCGAGTTCTCAATCCGATTGGGGTCCGATGTTTGCCATGTCGGTGTTGTCATTGGTGCCATGTTTCATTGTATTTATCGTGTGTCAAAAGTACTTCGTGGAAGGAATCGCGACCTCTGGGCTCAAAGGGTAATTCCAAGACGAAACGAGTTGATTTTTCCATGGGGAAAGGAAGCTGGTCTTCATTCATTAATCAAAAGCTGCAACAAAGCAAGCTCTCCACGTTGATGGTGACTTGCTTTATTGCGTTTAACCTGTTGCTCGTCTCGGTTGTTGTCTGGCTGGCATATCAGTCTTTCTCCGCGGTCACATTTGCCGAGATTAGCAAAGCACGTCTGGCTCTTCTGAACGAGAGCACACGTCGGGGATTTGATTTCATCACAGGGGTAACAGGAACCGCCTACGGTTTGGCAAGCAATCGGGAACTGTCCAATCTGCTCGAAACGGCCGATACGGGCAGGCTTGCACAGATTCACCAACGGAGAGAGGTCTCTCGAATCCTGGATCATACCATGGTCGTGAGTGAAGGCATCACCTCCATCGAACTGTATACGGATGTCTTTAATGAAGTGACAGTGACGATGGCTGATCGCATATTTCCTGTGGACACCATCACACACGACTCTTGGTTTGCAACGCTGGAAAAGGCTGATGCGGCTTGGGTGCCGCTGCGTGAGAACGAATCTGGCCAATCTTTGGTCGGATATGCCCAACGGATTTTCGACAGTCATGGCGGAACGGTTGCCTATGTGCTCATTCGGCTGAGTAGAGAGGACATTGTACGCAGGTTTGCTGATGTACCCATGGTGCTTGATGGAAAAGTCCTGTTGGTAGATACGGCTGGTAATGTCGTAATGGAGATGGGGAAAGCTGATCCAGCAGGGGAGAATGTACAATCCGATCATGCTGAAGGTGATACATTGGAACAACAGGAACGAGCGAATAGAAGTAATGAAGTGAGTACAGTTCCAGAAACGGGTGATGCCTTAAACGCATCTTCTTCTATTATAGATAGTGCATGGATTCAGGAACATGTCCAGCCTGGCGCAGACGGATACGAAGTCGTTTCCGGCCAATCCGGAGGTGCCCAATTGGTGCTCTACTCCAGACCAGCCATGCTTCAGTGGCGCCTCGTACAGACTATTCCGGTGTACACACTGTTATCTCCGGTCAGGCATGCGGGCTGGCAGATTCTCGGCATTGCCATACTGGGACTATTATGCTCCGCTGTGCTTGCGTACCTGTTCGTAAGGCAGATTATCCGCCCACTGAGACAATTGATCAAGCGAATGAGACAACTGGAGAAAGGGGACTTCGATACCCGGGTGCAACTTTCGTTTACGGAGGAGTACGCCCACTTGGCTTATGGCTTTAATCATATGGCTTCACAACTCACAACGCTGATGGAACAGGTGAAGGAGGAGAGCCGGGCCAAGCGTGAAGCCCAGACGGGCTTGCTTGAGGCCCAGATCAAACCCCATTTTCTATACAATACCCTCGACATGATCCACTGGCGCGCACTCGATTATGAAGCCAAGGATATCAGTCGCATGATTGTGCAGCTTAGCAAGCTGTTACGGATCGGACTGAGTGGAGGGAGGTTGTTTATTCGGGTTCGAGATGAGTTGGAGCATGCCCGTTGCTACGTTAATATACAGTCAGAGCGGCTACCGTTCTCCATTCAATATCAGGAGCAGATCGATCCGCGTATTCGCGGTTGTCACATTCCCAAGATCATTCTGCAGCCCTTTATCGAAAATACCGTTATGCACGGGCATCCTGAAGAGGGGACACTTCGAATTCAAGTGCATATGCACGAAGAGGTTGGCCCGCATGAGGATATCGTCATTCGCATTACGGATAATGGGCAAGGTTTGCCGGAGGGATGGAAACTCGAAGAGACATATGGCATCGGTGTACGGAATGTGCATCAACGGATTCAGTTGTATTGCGGGAAGAGGTATGGCGTTCAACTGAACAATAGAGAATCAGGTGGCGTGGAAGTAACCATTACGCTGCCGCGTATTGAGACCGACGAGCAATTAAATCTATGGCTGGACGGTGAAAAATGATGAAGACCATTATGCTTGTTGATGACGATCCTCATATTGTAAAGGCATTAACAGATCATATCGACTGGCCTTCTCTGGGCCTCAGCATTGCAGGCACTGCTTCAAATGGCTTGGATGCGTTGGAGCTGTTTCACCGTATGCATCCGGATGTCGTTATGACTGATGTCTATCTACCTGGGATGACGGGGCTTGAGATCACCCAGACGTTGCGACGTGATCATCCCCACCTGCCGATTATCATTCTTAGTGGATATGACGAATTCGAGAACGCCCGGGCAGCTATGCGCTGGGGGGTGAATCACTTTTTGCTGAAGCCGGCGGAGGTTGAGGAGATTGAGTCTGTGTTGCGGGAGGTGCTACTGGAACAAGATGTGCGAGAGCGGCATGAGCGGCTGGAGCGGACGTATAAGCAGGAGGTCGGACGGGTACTTCCGTATTTGCGCAAACAATTTCTTCACGAACTGCTGACTACACGGTATCGGGCAGATGAACTGCCTAAAGAACGCATGGACTATATAGGCATTCATATGTCCTCACAGACACGCGCCATTAGTCTGCAGCTGAATCGCCCCGTATTTTTGACACGGATGAAAGAACGGGATTGGCAGCTTCTCCGCTATGGGGCGGCTGATATTATTCAGGAGACGGTGAAGGAACAGGCGGCGCGCATGAATGGTCAGGTAGAGATTGTTGATTATTCGGATCAGGTATTTGTGTTGCTTCTATTAGGAGATAAAGATCTATTGGAGGAATGTCTGCCACTCATAGAGCGGATGATCGATCAGATCTTTACGTATCTGAAAATTGAAGTGAGTGCTGGAATCGGAAGATCCAAAAGTCACCCATGTGAGGCGATAGATTCTTATCTCGAGAGCAGGGAAGCGGTGGAAACAGCAGAGTTTCAGGGTGGAAGTCGTATCTACCACTACGAGGCATCTGAGGATACAGAAGCAAGTGTGACCGATTACTCATTATTGCTTCGTCAATGGAATGAGGCTTGGGCGGATATTCGACCTGATCTGGCGGAAGAGCTATGGCAGGACATTCACCTTTTGCTGAGAGAGGGGAACTGTGTTGGGATACAGGATGTACAGGTGGTGGCCGTCAGTCTGTTTGACACGTTGATTCATAGCTGGAACCGACTTCATCCCATGTTAACACCGCCACTGGCGATGAGTGATTTTTTGCGTGAAATTCAATCGAAGTATGCGTTGCATGATCTGGTAAGCTGGATGGACCGTATTATCTGCAACTGGTTAGAACAGATACGCAAGGAGATGGGCGAGAAAAAAAGCAATAAACTTATCGAGCAGGTGAAACAGTATGTGGAGCTGCATTACACCGAAGAGATTAGTTTTGAAGCGATAGCCAAGGGACTATTCGTACATCCGAAGTATTTGAGTCAACTGTTCAAAAGGGTGACGGGCGAGAATTTCGTGAGTTATTTGAACGGGTACCGAATTCAGAGAGCGTTGGAACTGTTGCAGTCGGGTCATTACATGGTATATGAGGTGAGCGAGATGACGGGGTTCCGTAATGCGACGTATTTCAGTCAGGTGTTCAAAATGCTTACGGGCAAGAGTCCGTCTGAGGTGGGGTAAAGCGATACAGGTAAAGTATTTTAAATAAAGTGGAAGAGGCGGAATGGTTCTTATGATTATCGATCAGCAGGAATATTACATTAAAGGCTTATCTTACTCAATTAGATCGGCAGAGGAAAGAGATGCTGAGGCCTTGTCTTCACTTCGTGTACAAATGGACGGGAAACCGAGAACATGGATCGTGAAGATGGTGAGGCGTATATCGACGCAGCCGGGTTTAGGCGGATCATCCATAAGGACACGGAGAAGTCACGGCATCTGTTCCTTGTTGCTGTAGTAGCGGGCGAGATTGTGGGGTATTCCCGATGTGAAGGCATAGAGTTGAAGCGCTTTTGGCATAAGGTTGAGTTCGGCGTGTGTGTAGCCAGAGCGTACTGGGGACATGGGATTGGCAAGAACTTGTTAGTGCAGTCGATAGAATGGGCAGACCAGACTGGTGTAGAAAAGATGACATTGAACGTACTGGCATCCAACGAAAAGGCAATTGAGTTATACCAAATGAGTGGCTTCGAGATCGAAGGTATCCTGAAAAAGGATCGGCGACACGCGGATGGACAGTATCACGACACGATAGTGATGGGCAGGTTTAAAGACTAATAATTAAAAAGTGAAGATCACAATCTATATAAGCCTGCAGCCTATGGAGTTCGAATATTAGATTCGGTGTCGAGATAATAGAAAGCAGTATCATTGAATAGAGGTATTGTGTTTCATATTTTATAGAACAAAGTAATGATGCTGATTGAGTCTGTTCACAACCTATATTGAGATAGATTAGACCGGTGAGTGTATATAGGGTATAGTATGAGGATATCGCCATTGGAAAAAGAAATTATGAAGAGATTGAATCATATATATCTAATTTGCCTATGGGATATTTTACAAGTAGTAATTGTGTTGTGTATATGATATATTCTATTTCCGGCCAAAAAAACACGAGAAACAAAGTGCCGCAGGCAAAACAAATAAGCTTCGAAAGAAACTTAAAAAAAGAGCTTGCTAAGTTGGATCGGAAGTGTTATGATATAAAAGTTGCTGAGGAGAACAACACTCGGTAACGAAACAAGTTTGATCTTTGAAAACTGAACAACGAGTGAGTAAACATTCTGCTTGCAGAATGAACGCGAAAGTTCGAAACAAGCCTTGGTTTGAATCGACTGGAGCACAAATGAGATTTTTAATCTCGTCAGATTCAAAATGAGCTTATCGCTCTTTTCAATACTTTATTGGAGAGTTTGATCCTGGCTCAGGACGAACGCTGGCGGCATGCCTAATACATGCAAGTCGAGCGGACTTGAAGAGAAGCTTGCTTCTCTGATAGTTAGCGGCGGACGGGTGAGTAACACGTAGGCAACCTGCCCTCAAGTTTGGGACAACTACCGGAAACGGTAGCTAATACCGAATAATTGTTTTCTTCGCCTGAAGGAAACTGGAAAGACGGAGCAATCTGTCACTTGGGGATGGGCCTGCGGCGCATTAGCTAGTTGGTGGGGTAACGGCTCACCAAGGCGACGATGCGTAGCCGACCTGAGAGGGTGATCGGCCACACTGGGACTGAGACACGGCCCAGACTCCTACGGGAGGCAGCAGTAGGGAATCTTCCGCAATGGGCGAAAGCCTGACGGAGCAATGCCGCGTGAGTGATGAAGGTTTTCGGATCGTAAAGCTCTGTTGCCAGGGAAGAACGCTTGGGAGAGTAACTGCTCTCAAGGTGACGGTACCTGAGAAGAAAGCCCCGGCTAACTACGTGCCAGCAGCCGCGGTAATACGTAGGGGGCAAGCGTTGTCCGGAATTATTGGGCGTAAAGCGCGCGCAGGCGGTCATTTAAGTCTGGTGTTTAATCCCGGGGCTCAACCCCGGATCGCACTGGAAACTGGGTGACTTGAGTGCAGAAGAGGAGAGTGGAATTCCACGTGTAGCGGTGAAATGCGTAGATATGTGGAGGAACACCAGTGGCGAAGGCGACTCTCTGGGCTGTAACTGACGCTGAGGCGCGAAAGCGTGGGGAGCAAACAGGATTAGATACCCTGGTAGTCCACGCCGTAAACGATGAGTGCTAGGTGTTAGGGGTTTCGATACCCTTGGTGCCGAAGTTAACACATTAAGCACTCCGCCTGGGGAGTACGGTCGCAAGACTGAAACTCAAAGGAATTGACGGGGACCCGCACAAGCAGTGGAGTATGTGGTTTAATTCGAAGCAACGCGAAGAACCTTACCAGGTCTTGACATCCCTCTGACCGGTACAGAGATGTACCTTTCCTTCGGGACAGAGGAGACAGGTGGTGCATGGTTGTCGTCAGCTCGTGTCGTGAGATGTTGGGTTAAGTCCCGCAACGAGCGCAACCCTTGATCTTAGTTGCCAGCATTTCGGATGGGCACTCTAAGGTGACTGCCGGTGACAAACCGGAGGAAGGTGGGGATGACGTCAAATCATCATGCCCCTTATGACCTGGGCTACACACGTACTACAATGGCCGGTACAACGGGCTGTGAAGCCGCGAGGTGGAACGAATCCTAAAAAGCCGGTCTCAGTTCGGATTGCAGGCTGCAACTCGCCTGCATGAAGTCGGAATTGCTAGTAATCGCGGATCAGCATGCCGCGGTGAATACGTTCCCGGGTCTTGTACACACCGCCCGTCACACCACGAGAGTTTATAACACCCGAAGTCGGTGGGGTAACCGCAAGGAGCCAGCCGCCGAAGGTGGGATAGATGATTGGGGTGAAGTCGTAACAAGGTAGCCGTATCGGAAGGTGCGGCTGGATCACCTCCTTTCTATGGAGAATCGTTTCCTGCAACGGAAACATTCAAATATAAGTCTTCAGGAAGCATGCTTCCGAAGCGAGCTTTACTTCGTAAAGCTTTTAACTCACTCGTTGCTCAGTTTTGAGAGCTCAAACTCTCAAAAAGCTTGCTTTTGCATGGAGCTTGTTCTTTGAAAACTAGATATCGAAACGAAAGTAAATGCGAATTAGAACATTCCTTTAAGCTGAACTTGTGCAAACAAGTGAAGTGTTTATAAGGTAGATAATTGCTTTTGCGATGGTATCGAGTGGGAGCGACTTTTGGCTTTGGACGTAGTCCAAAACAAGGGAAGCGAGCGATCGAAACCGGAGCAATTTGGTTAAGCTACTAAGAGCACACGGAGGATGCCTAGGCGCTAGGAGCCGATGAAGGACGTGGCGAACAACGAAACTGCCTCGGGGAGCTGTAAGCAAGCTTTGATCCGGGGGTGTCCGAATGGGGAAACCCAGCTGGGGTAATTTCCAGTTACTCATAACTGAATACATAGGTTATGTAGAGGCATACCAGGGGAACTGAAACATCTAAGTACCCTGAGGAAGAGAAAACAATAGTGATTCCGTCAGTAGCGGCGAGCGAACGCGGAGAAGCCCAAACCAGAGAGCTTGCTCTTTGGGGTTGTGGGACGTCTCACATGGAGTTACAAAGGAACCGGTTAAGCGAAGAGGTCTGGAAAGGCCCGCCAAAGAAGGTAAAAGCCCTGTAGTTGAAAGTCTGTTCCCTCCGAGACGGATCCCGAGTAGTGCGGGGCACGTGAAACCCCGTATGAATCCGGCAGGACCATCTGCCAAGGCTAAATACTTCCTAGCGACCGATAGTGAAGCAGTACCGTGAGGGAAAGGTGAAAAGCACCCCGGAAGGGGAGTGAAATAGAACCTGAAACCGTGTGCTTACAAAAAGTCAGAGCCCGTTTTAGGGGTGATGGCGTGCCTTTTGTAGAATGAACCGGCGAGTTACGTTCCCGTGCAAGGTTAAGGTGAAGAGCCGGAGCCGCAGCGAAAGCGAGTCTGAATAGGGCGATGTAGTACGTGGACGTAGACCCGAAACCGGGTGATCTACCCCTGTCCAGGGTGAAGGTGCGGTAACACGCACTGGAGGCCCGAACCCACGCACGTTGAAAAGTGCGGGGATGAGGTGGGGGTAGCGGAGAAATTCCAATCGAACTCGGAGATAGCTGGTTCTCCCCGAAATAGCTTTAGGGCTAGCCTCGGAAAACAGAGTCGTGGAGGTAGAGCACTGATTGGGTGCGGGGCCCGCAAGGGTTACCAAGCTCAGTCAAACTCCGAATGCCATAGACTTACTTCCGGGAGTCAGACAGTGAGTGCTAAGATCCATTGTCAAAAGGGAAACAGCCCAGACCATCAGCTAAGGTCCCCAAGTGTGTGTTAAGTGGGAAAGGATGTGGAGTTGCACAGACAACCAGGATGTTGGCTTAGAAGCAGCCACCATTGAAAGAGTGCGTAATAGCTCACTGGTCGAGTGACTCTGCGCCGAAAATGTAACGGGGCTAAACACACCACCGAAGCTATGGCTTGATGCTTTGCATCAGGGGTAGGGGAGCGTTGTATAAGGGTTGAAGGTGTACCGTAAGGAGCGCTGGACATTATACAAGTGAGAATGCCGGTATGAGTAACGAAAAGATCAGTGAGAATCTGATCCGCCGAAAGCCTAAGGGTTCCTGAGGAAGGCTCGTCCGCTCAGGGTAAGTCGGGACCTAAGGCGAGGCCGAAAGGCGTAGTCGAAGGACAACAGGTCGAAATTCCTGTACCACCGTAAGCCGTTATGAGCAATGGGGGGACGCAGTAGGGTAGTGACGCGGACTGATGGATGTCCGTCTAAGCAGTGAGGCTGATGTGTAGGCAAATCCGCACATCGTAAGGCTGAGCTGTGATGGGGAGCGAAAATTGTAGTAGCGAAGGTCATGATCTCACACTGCCAAGAAAAGCCTCTAGCCAGGTGAAGGTGCCCGTACCGCAAACCGACACAGGTAGGCGAGAAGAGTATTCTAAGGCGCGCGGAAGAACTCTCGTTAAGGAACTCGGCAAAATGACCCCGTAACTTCGGGAGAAGGGGTGCCCCGGTAGTGTGAATAGCACGAGGGGGCCGCAGTGAAAAGGCCCAAGCGACTGTTTAGCAAAAACACAGGTCTGTGCGAAGCCGTAAGGCGAAGTATACGGGCTGACGCCTGCCCGGTGCTGGAAGGTTAAGGGGAGTGGTTAGGAGCAATCCGAAGCTGTGAACCGAAGCCCCAGTAAACGGCGGCCGTAACTATAACGGTCCTAAGGTAGCGAAATTCCTTGTCAGGTAAATTCTGACCCGCACGAATGGCGTAACGACTTGGGCGCTGTCTCAACGAGAGATCCGGTGAAATTTTAATACCTGTGAAGATGCAGGTTACCCGCGACAAGACGGAAAGACCCCATGGAGCTTTACTGCAGCTTGATATTGAATTTGGGTACGATCTGTACAGGATAGGTGGGAGCCTTTGAAGCAGGAGCGCAAGCTTCTGTGGAGGCAACGTTGGGATACCACCCTGATCGTATCTAGGTTCTAACCTGGTACCGTAATCCGGTGCGGGGACAGTGTCAGGTGGGCAGTTTGACTGGGGCGGTCGCCTCCTAAAGAGTAACGGAGGCGCCCAAAGGTTCCCTCAGAATGGTTGGAAATCATTCGAAGAGTGCAAAGGCATAAGGGAGCTTGACTGCGAGACCTACAAGTCGAGCAGGGACGAAAGTCGGGCTTAGTGATCCGGTGGTACCGCATGGAAGGGCCATCGCTCAACGGATAAAAGCTACCCTGGGGATAACAGGCTTATCTCCCCCAAGAGTCCACATCGACGGGGAGGTTTGGCACCTCGATGTCGGCTCATCGCATCCTGGGGCTGAAGTAGGTCCCAAGGGTTGGGCTGTTCGCCCATTAAAGCGGTACGCGAGCTGGGTTCAGAACGTCGTGAGACAGTTCGGTCCCTATCTGTCGTGGGCGTAGGAAATTTGAGAGGAGCTGTCCTTAGTACGAGAGGACCGGGATGGACGTACCGCTGGTGTACCAGTTGTTCCGCCAGGAGCACCGCTGGGTAGCTATGTACGGACGGGATAAACGCTGAAAGCATCTAAGCGTGAAGCCCCCCTCAAGATGAGATTTCCCAGTATGTAAGACCCCTTGAAGACGACGAGGTAGATAGGCTGGGGGTGGAAGTGCAGCAATGCATGGAGCTGACCAGTACTAATCGGTCGAGGGCTTATCCAATTTGCAAGTGATAGTTCGCACACTTTCGTTTCGAATCTAGTTTTCAGAGAACGATCTCTGAATATGCGCTGAACCATTCATCCACACAGCCGTGTAGGACCGAATGGAACGCGAACGCATTTGTTACACAAATGCTCGTTTGGTGGCGATGGCGGAGGGGTTCCACACGTACCCATCCCGAACACGACCGTTAAGCCCTCTAGCGCCGATGGTACTTGGACCGCAGGGTCCTGGGAGAGTAGGACGCCGCCAAGCGAAACCCCATTGGGGTATTTTTTTTCGAAAATTGATAAGGGCCCTTAGCTCAGTTGGTTAGAGCGCACCTCTGATAAGGGTGAGGCCGGTGGTTCGAGTCCACCAGGGCCCATAGCAAGACCACAACAAGAATACACCAGAGTATGGGGCCATAGCTCAGCTGGGAGAGCGCCTGCCTTGCAAGCAGGAGGTCAGCGGTTCGATCCCGCTTGGCTCCACCATTCCCTGATAGCTCAGTTGGTAGAGCACTCGACTGTTAATCGAGTTGTCACAGGTTCGAGTCCTGTTCGGGGAGCCATTAAGGCCCGTTGGTCAAGGGGTTAAGACACCTCCCTTTCACGGAGGTAACAGGGGTTCGAATCCCCTACGGGTCATAGCAATATCTATTGCTTCAACAAGGGATGAGAATCCCAAAGGTTCGTCGGAGGATGTACTTCGTTAGCAACGGCTTCGCAGTCTCGAACGAAGTGAGAGTATCCCCTACGGGTCATAATATGGAGGCTTAGCTCAGCTGGGAGAGCATCTGCCTTACAAGCAGAGGGTCGGGGGTTCGATCCCCTCAGCCTCCACCATAAGACTTTTTATAACGACGCGGGGTGGAGCAGCCCGGTAGCTCGTCGGGCTCATAACCCGAAGGCCGCAGGTTCAAATCCTGCCCCCGCAATTAACTTTCCTTGAGAAAGTATTATGGAACCGTGGTGTAGTTGGCCTAACATGCCTGCCTGTCACGCAGGAGATCGCGGGTTCGAATCCCGTCGGTTCCGCCATTTTAATTTTATAAGGCTCGGTAGCTCAGTCGGTAGAGCAGAGGACTGAAAATCCTCGTGTCGGCGGTTCGATTCCGTCCCGAGCCACCATTTTTCACACCATGTAATACGCCGGTGTAGCTCAACTGGTAGAGCAACTGACTTGTAATCAGTAGGTTGGGGGTTCAAGTCCTCTCGCCGGCACCATGTAATCCTGGAGGATTAGCGAAGCGGCCAAACGCATCAGACTGTAAATCTGCTCCCTTACGGGTTCGGTGGTTCGAATCCATCATCCTCCACCAGTTTTTCTATGAGTCATTAGCTCAGTTGGTAGAGCACCTGACTTTTAATCAGGGTGTCGAAGGTTCGAGCCCTTCATGACTCACCATTATATGCGCGTGTGGCGGAATTGGCAGACGCACTAGACTTAGGATCTAGCGTCTTTGACGTGGGGGTTCAAGTCCCTCCACGCGCATCCTTTATTTGCGGAAGTGGCTCAGCGGTAGAGCATCGCCTTGCCAAGGCGAGGGTCGCGGGTTCGATTCCCGTCTTCCGCTCCAATATTATGCGCCCTTAGCTCAGCTGGATAGAGCGTTTGACTACGAATCAAAAGGCCGGGAGTTCGAATCTCTCAGGGCGCGCCATTATAACTTCATATTTTGCCGGCGTGGCGGAATGGCAGACGCGCTCGACTCAAAATCGAGTGGGAAACCGTGGAGGTTCGAGTCCTCTCGCCGGTATAGATAACGGGATGTAGCTCAGCTTGGTAGAGCACCTGGTTTGGGACCAGGGGGTCGCATGTTCAAATCGTGTCATCCCGATTGTTGTTATGCGGGTGTAGTTCAATGGTAGAACTTTAGCCTTCCAAGCTAATAGCGTGGGTTCGATTCCCATCACCCGCTTAAATATCGAAAAGAAAGAGATGGTATTCACCGTCTCTTTCTTTTTTTGCATTCACAGGCATATTGATCAGATTGTATACAAAGATCACGGATTATATGGCTGATTAGCATGTATCCCATCCTCACGATATATTTCCCCTTCTTTTAAGTCTGTTCTTAGTCATTGTGGAAGTGTTCAAATAGAGAAGGTCTGCGCATGTTTGAACAAAAGAATATCTTTTCTTTACCACATTTCATAAAAACGCTTACAAAAATAGCTTGCGTAAATCATTAACCTGTAATACCATATCAATTAAGCGCTTAACCTTTAGGGGTAAGGCGCTTAAACTTAACGTAGATTAAGCGCTTAACCCGTAAAGGAAAGGACGGCGATCAATTCATGAAAACAATTCGACTGACGATGGCTCAGGCTTTGCTTCGATACCTGGATCAGCAATATATCTCGGTTGACGGTGTGGAAACCAAGTTTGTGAAGGGAATCATCGGTATTTTTGGACATGGCAACGTAACAGGCATTGGAGAAGCGCTGGAGCGCAGTCCGGGAAGCCTGAGGTATATGCAAGGCAAGAACGAACAAGGTATGGTGCATACGGCAGCGGCCTATGCCAAGCAGAAGAACCGTAGACAGATCTATGCATGTACAACATCCATTGGACCTGGTGCTTTGAATATGATTACGGCGGCAGCTACTGCAACGGTGAACCGGATTCCGGTTTTATTGCTTCCTGGAGACAACTTTGCTACGCGGGAACCGGACCCGGTACTACAGCAGTTGGAAGTGAGCAGTGATTATACAATCTCAGCCACGGATCCATTCAAAGCCGTCAGCAAGTACTGGGATCGCATTGTTCGTCCCGAGCAGTTGATGATTGCAGCTACACAGGCCATGCGTGTACTAACCGATCCAGCAGAAACGGGAGCAGTAACGCTCGCACTGCCACAGGATGTGCAGGCAGAAGCGTACGATTACCCGGAATCGTTCTTTGCCCGCAAAGTGCATTATCTGGACCGTCGCCCCCCGGTACAAGCAGCCATTGAACGGGCAACGGAGCAGATTGCCCGTGGTAGAAAGCCGCTTCTCGTTGCAGGCGGCGGTGTGTTGTACTCTGAGGCATCCGCTCAGCTCGTGGAGTTCGCCGAGGCATTTGGCATTCCGATCGCCGAGACGCAGGCGGGCAAGAGCGCAGTCTCTTGGGACCACCCACTGAATGTGGGGGCCATCGGGGTTACCGGCTCTCTGGCAGCCAACAGGCTGGCGAGAGAAGCGGATGTGGTGATCGGCGTCGGTACTCGTTTCTCCGATTTTACGACGGCGTCCCGCTCTGCTTTTCAGCATCCGGAAGCTTCATTCATTAACATCAACCTGAACGGTATGGATGCCGCCAAGTTAGGCGGAGAAGCCATTCTGGCAGATGCACGCGAAGGATTGCAGGCTTTACAGAAGGAATTGCAGCAAAGACAATACCGCAGTGCATATGGTGCATCCGAAATCGCTGATCTCCGTACTGAGTGGAATGCAGAAGTAGATCGGCTGTATGGAGCACAACATGAAGCAGGGCTGGCACAGACAACGGCAGTTGGCGTAGTTAATCGGACCATTGATCCATCCTCCGTTATTGTGTGTGCGGCAGGCAGTCTGCCAGGAGACCTGCATCGTCTGTGGCGTGCGGCTGAACCAAAGACGTATCACATGGAGTATGGATTCTCCTGCATGGGGTACGAGGTAAGTGGAGCGTTCGGAGCAGCACTTGCCGAGCCAGATCGTGAAGTGTACGCCATGGTCGGTGATGGCAGTTATCTGATGTTGCATTCGGAGTTTGTGACCAGTCTGCAGGAACAGAAGAAGATGACCGTTCTATTATTCAACAACAATGGATTCCAGTGTATTCATAATTTGCAGCGGGAACATGGTAGTGACGGGTTCGGCAATGAGTTCCGTTATCGGGATTCCGAGAGTGGGCGACTGACCGGGGATTACATGCCAATGGACTTCGCTGCACACGCCAGAAGCATGGGAGCCAAATCCTATAGAGCGGAGACAGCAGAACAGCTCGAACAGGCACTCCGAGATGCGAAGAACGAAACAGTGAGTACGTTGATTGAGATTCCGGTCGTGCCTGGAACCAACGCAAATGGATACGAGTCGTGGTGGAATGTAGGAGTGCCAGAAGTATCTGCCGAGGAAAAGGTAGTTCATGCTCATCACACCATGCAAGCCAACCGTGCCAAAGTAAGACTTATCTAATGGGATTTAATAGAGCATTCCTTCTAAAATAAAGCATTATTTGTACTCCCCACGGTATATATCGGTGGACGTATATATCTATATATTGAAACTAAAAGCACTGCATTCCAAGTGAACCATAATGCTGAACGA
The DNA here is from genome assembly GCF_024159265.1 of Paenibacillus sp. 1781tsa1. Classification (NCBI taxonomy): domain Bacteria; kingdom Bacillati; phylum Bacillota; class Bacilli; order Caryophanales; family Paenibacillaceae; genus Paenibacillus; species Paenibacillus sp. 1781tsa1. The sequence continues at coordinate 325,789 of NZ_JAMYWY010000001.1, forward strand.
TAAAGGAGACGTGGAGCAATGAGCAAGCTGCCATTCCAGCTTGGGATTCATCCGATCAATTGGGTCGGTGAAGATGTGAAGGAACATGGTGATGCGACAACGTGTGCGCAGATTCTGGATGACATTCAGCGTCTTGGGCTGACAGGTACAGAGATGGGACGTAAATATCCAACTGATCCTGCTATATTGCGTGAGGAATTGAGCAAAAGGAATATCAAGCTGGTCTCTCAGTGGAAATCCGTACTTTTCTCCGACCCGGCGTATCGTCAGTCGGAGCTGGACAGTTATCGCAGACATGCGGAATTTCTGCAATCCATGGGCAGTAAGGTGATTAGTACGGCAGAGGTAGGTGGGTCACTTCATTTTGATCCAAGACGAACCCCCAATGAAAAAGAAGTGCTTAGACTCAGCGAATCTGAATGGCATATCCTTGCTGAAGGGTTGAACGAAGCAGGAGCTATCGCCCGTGAACACGGGTTGAAGCTTACGTACCATCATCATGGAGGCACAGTGGTAGAGCAACCGGATGAGATTGATCGACTGATGGAGTTGACGGACCCTTCTCTCGTGTATCTGCTCTATGATACAGGTCATGCCTACTATGGCGGAGCCAATCCGCTGGAGCTGCTGCGCAAACATTATGATCGGATCGCTTATATCCATCTGAAAGATATCCGCCCGCATGTGCTGGATGAAGCACGCGCGGAGCAGTCTGACTTTGTCGGTTGTATTCGTAGAGGCGTGTTCACCGTACCAGGGGATGGATGCATTGATTTTGCACCAATTCTGCAAGAACTGATCACACGAGGGTACGATGGCTGGGCGATGCTTGAAGGAGAGCAGGACCCTGCGATTCATAACCCGTATGAGTATGCCAAACGCTCCTTGAACTATATGGAGTCCTTATATCAACACAGCTGATTCGTTCAGCATTGCAGCGGTCAGAGGCCATACCTATAAAGTGAAAAAGGAAGAACGCCAGCAAGAGTATAACGTTACGATTGGAAAATAAAACGGACCTACTCTAGACGTTCACTAATCCTCATGTTGGAATGAGTAACTAGTCTAGATATCCATATATAACATGTAAAATCTCAACACAGAAAGGGGCTCACATGCAATGACTTACGTATCCTTTCCGGTATCCAGGAAGAAGGATTTCACCGCGATTGGCCGCTTGTGCATCGACTTGAACGCCAATGAGATCAATCGCCCGATGGAAGAAACTATGACGTTCACGAAATATGTTGGCGGCTCTCCGGCCAATATTACGATAGGCATGTCCAGACTGGGTATGGAGACGGCTTTTATCGGTAAGATCGCGGGTGACCAGATGGGTCGATTCATCCATAGCTATCTGGAGAAGAACGGCATCGACACATCAAATGTGGTTACAGATGACACCGGAGCGGTGACGGGGCTTGCTTTTACCGAAATCAAGAGCCCAACCGATTGCAGTATCTTAATGTACCGGGACAATGTAGCGGATCTGTTATTACAGGCGCAAGAGGTACAAGAGCAGTTGATTGCTGACTCCAAAGTGCTGCTAATCTCAGGCACGGCCCTCGCGCAGAGCCCATCCCGTGAAGCCGTATTACAGGCACTAACGTATGCGAAAAAACATGGAACAGTTATTGTGTTTGATCTGGACTATCGCCCATACACATGGACATCGGACGAAGAGACAGCGGTCTATTATAACCTCGCAGCCGAGAAATGCGATATCATCCTGGGCACACGCGAAGAGTTCGACATGATGGAGACATTTGACCACAATCCGGATCATAGTGATCAGGTGACTGCACAGAAATGGTTTGATTTCTCAGCCAACATCGTTGTCATTAAACATGGTAAGGAAGGGTCCATTGCTTATACGCGTGAAGGACTTTCTCACCGTGCGGACAGCTATCCGGCAAAAGTAGTCAAAACGTTCGGGGCAGGCGACTCCTACGCAGCTGGGTTCCTGTATGGATTGATGCAGGGCTGGACGATTGAGCGCAGTATGGCGTACGGCAGTGGCGCAGCAAGTATCGTTATTTCGAGCCACAGCTGTTCGGATGCGATGCCAACGGTAGAACAGGTGAATGATTACATCGAACGTTGCAATCGGGGCGAGATTACCGCGCTCTGAAGCAGATTGCAATACTTTGAATAACACGCTCATACAGATCAACATCAATAATATCAGTTGAACATAAGGGATCACACATAAGCGAAGGGAGACAGGGCTATGGGAAAAGGGATTTCTGAAGTGTCTGCAACAGCGACAATGGTACAAAACTGGATCGGAGGTGCCTGGGTAACCCCAGCGTCAACTCGTACGGAGCCGGTTGTGAATCCGGCTACAGAAGAGGTCATTGCACATGTGCCACTGTCTGAACAAGCGGACGTAGATCTGGCTGTACAGACAGCACGGGAAGCGTTCAAGTCATGGAGCGGCACACCGGTTCCACGCCGTGCACGTATTCTGTTCCGCTACCAACAGTTGCTGGTCGAACATTGGGAAGAGCTCGCCCGCCTGGTAACGCTGGAGAATGGCAAAAGCTACGCCGAAGCGTATGGCGAGGTACTGCGTGGCATTGAGTGCGTCGAGTTCGCGGCAGGTGCTCCGAATCTGATGATGGGTAAACAACTGCCTGATATCGCGACAGGACTGGAGTCAGGCATGTATCGTTACCCAATCGGAGTTATTGGGGGAATTACCCCGTTCAACTTTCCGATGATGGTGCCGTGCTGGATGTTCCCGCTGGCTATTGCGTGCGGTAACACATTTGTCCTGAAGCCGTCCGAGCGTACACCGCTCCTGGCTGGTCGCCTGGCAGAACTGTTCAAGGAAGCAGGGCTTCCGGATGGCGTACTCAACATCGTACACGGTGCACATGATGTCGTGAACGGTCTGCTGGAACATAAGGATGTTCAAGCGATCTCCTTTGTCGGATCACAACCTGTAGCTGAATACGTCTACACCACTGCATCCAAGCATGGCAAACGGGTACAGGCACTGGCTGGTGCCAAAAACCACTCCATCGTTATGCCGGACGCCGATCTGGATCTGACGGTGAAAGAGATTACCAGTGCAGCCTTTGGCTCAGCAGGGGAACGCTGTATGGCATGTTCGGTTGTTGTGGCTGTGGGTGACGTGGCTGATGAACTGGTACAAAAGCTGGTGGAAGCAGCAGATCGTATTACCATTGGTAACGGTATGGATGAGGGCGTGTTCCTCGGTCCTGTCATTCGTGGACCACATAAAGAGCGTACACTCGGTTACATTGAATCCGGAGAGCAGGAAGGTGCGGCATTGATTCGGGATGGACGTAAGGATCAGGCGACAGGGGAATCCGGTTATTTTGTAGGGCCAACGGTATTCGACCAAGTGGAGAGTAATATGAAAATCTGGCAGGATGAGATCTTTGCTCCAGTACTCTCGGTGGCAAGAGTATCTACGCTGGAGGAAGCCGTTGAGCTGGCAAACCGTTCCGATTTTGCTAATGGTGCGTGTCTGTTCACCCGCAGCGGGGCAAGTATGCGTCAATTCCGTGAGACGATTGATGCGGGCATGTTGGGTATTAACCTAGGCGTACCTGCACCAATGGCATTTTTCCCGTTTTCCGGTTGGAAAAAGTCCTTCTATGGTGATCTGCATGCCAATGGTACGGATGGTGTTGAATTCTACACTCGCAAGAAGATGGTAACGGCGCGCTGGTAACAACCAGAGCATCACTCGGGCTAAGGGGAACGCCCAGCCCATATGGACGCACATAGGGAGGATAACGGAATGGGCAAGGACAAAGTGAGAATTGGCATCATCGGTGCTGGACGGATCGGCAAAATTCATGCAGACAATCTCCTGCGCAACCCGCATGCCGAGATTGTGGGAATCAGTGACTTGTTTGCAGGTCCTGAATTGGAGGCATGGGCCGCCACACGTGGCATCCCTGTTGTAACAACGGATAGCAGCCAGTTGATCTCGATGCCTAATGTAGACGCGGTACTGATCTGTTCTTCAACAGATACACATGTGCCGCTGATCGAACAGGCCGCCAAGGCAGGCAAACATATCTTTTGCGAGAAGCCAGTCAGTATGAATCTGGCACAGACCCAAGCGGCTGTAGAAGCGGTTCAGAAGGCGGGCGTGAAGCTGCAAATCGGGTTTAATCGCCGTTTCGATCACAACTTCAGACGGGTACGTGCACATGTACAGGATGGTACGATTGGTGACCCGCACATTATCAAAATTACGTCTCGCGACCCGTCTCCACCACCTGCGGAGTATATCCGGGTGTCTGGCGGGATCTTCATGGACATGATGATCCACGATTTTGACATGGCCCGTTATCTGTCCGGGAGTGAAGTGGAAGAAGTATACGCCCAAGGCAATGTGCTGATCAATCCGGTTTTTGCGGAACATGGTGACGTGGATACAGCGATTGTAACGATGACGTTTGCTAACGGGGCGATTGGTGTTATTGATAACAGCCGTCAGGCTGTATATGGGTATGACCAGCGTGTTGAAGTATTTGGTTCAATGGGCAGCGCCGCAGCGGCGAATGACCATCCGAATACGGCTGAGATCAGTACAGCGGCCGGGCTTATGCGCGACAAACCGTTACACTTTTTCTTGGAACGCTACAATGAAGCTTATGTGCAGGAGACAGCCCTCTTTATCGATGCAATCATCCATGATACACCCGTTATCGTAGATGGCCACGATGCAGTACAGGCAGAACGGATTGCGCTGGCAGCAAAAATGTCCATGGAGCGGGGAAGACCTGTGAAGCTGAGTGAAGTCCCTGGGGTGTCACTGGAATCACAAACGGCAACGCCATAGGTGGATGATTGATTATAGTCACTTTTTCTGAATAGAGCGCATGAATAGTCCAAGTTTTGTTTTTTTATAAGATTCAGGTTGTTGTGGACGATTACAGAAAGGAGTGGATGGCAAGATGTCAGAACGTATTGTGAAACCCGTGGTCAACCCGGAGGGAGACGGTACACTTATCAACGTAACACCGGAGTCGGCCGGGTGGGAATATGTTGGATTTCAGGTAGCGAAGTTGGCAGAAGGGGAGACGCTAACCCGTGAGAGCGGTGATCAGGAACTCTGTGTGGTGCTTCTCAGTGGTTTCGCCAATGTAAGTACCCGCGAGCACACATGGGATAATATCGGAAAAAGAATGAGTGTATTCGAGAAAATTCCGCCGTATTCAGTCTACGTCTCAACTTCCGATCAAGTGCAGATCACAGCACGTACCGAACTGGAAATCGCTATATGTGTTGCACCCGGTAAAGGCACGTACCCGGCTCGTCTCATTGCACCCGAAGATGTAGGGGTAGAGGCACGAGGGTATGGCAATCTGGAACGCCAGATTCATAACATTTTGCCGGAACAAAAGGAAGCGGACAGTTTGCTCGTTGTTGAGGTGTTCACACCCGATGGGCATTGGTCCAGTTACCCGCCACATAAGCATGATCGGGACGCGCTTCCGGATGAATCTTTGCTGGAAGAAACGTATTATTTCCGTGTGCAGCCTGAGCAGGGGTTTGCCATTCAGCGCATATACACGGATGACCGTTCTGTGGACGAGACGTTAGCAGTGAAGAACGGAGAAGTGGTGCTTGTCCCGGACGGATATCATCCGGTAGGTGCTCCTCCGGGGTATGAGGTCTACTATCTGAACGTGATGGCTGGCCCAACGCGGACATGGAAATTCCATAACGATCCTGATCATGAGTGGTTGATGAAAAAGTAAAACAGTTCATGCTGCGCAGATTGTGCTCACTTCAAGTTGCGTATGCAGACTTCCCCCTGCATAATGAGAAGAGAACAATGATCTATGCGAATCAATTGCATAACTCACTAAAAATGGATTTCTGTAACTTAGCCTTGATTGAAGCGGCTAAAGGTATTATGAAATTGATTCATGTATATCGCAATTTATATATAGCACAAATGGGGAAAAAACAATGAAATCAACCATATACGATATAGCACGCGAGGCGGGGGTATCCATTGCAACCGTCTCGCAGGTCATTAATGGCAAAGGCAAGATCAGTGAGAAGCGGCGCGCTGAGATTATGGAGATCATGGAACGCCTCCACTATCAACCCAGTGCGATCGCAGCTGCACTTACAGGCAAGCAGACGTACACATTGGGGCTGCTCGTACCGGACATCTCAAACCCGTATTTTGCAGAACTCGCCAGAGCGGTGGAGGATCGCAGCCGTCAATTGGGTTACAGCGTGGTCATCTGCAGTACGGATAATAAGGACGAGCGGGTAGAGCGTTACCTGAACCTGCTCCAGCAAAAAAGGGTCGACGGCATGATGATCGGAACCGGGATCGATAATGCTGACATTTTGTCACCCCTTCTGCAACAGTCGATACCTGTTGCTCTGATTGCCCGTCATATGCCAACGCTGTCGGTACATACGGTCACCATTGACGACATACTCGGCGGGGCACTCGCAGCTGAGCATCTGCTTGAACTTGGGCACACCCGTGTAGCGGTATTGTCGGAACCGTCCAAAGTCAGCAGTAGTCAGGAACGTGTACGCGGATTCCGTGAAGCACTGATTAAGGCAGGTTATACGTTGGAACCGACTCAGATCCGAGAATCTGCAGCTGACTTGAGTTCGGCCAAAAAAGAGGCACTACTGCTGCTCGGTGAGAACGATCACCCAACAGGCTTGTTCTGTTGTAATGACATTCAGGCCATCGGTGCTCTTCAGGCAGCCAAAGAGCTGGGGCTACGTGTGCCAGAGGATGTGTCAATTATCGGATTTGATAATACCATTCTGGCTTCGGTAACCAGTCCACCGCTTACGACTGTTGCCCAGCCAATTGAAGAACTGGGGCATCGCGCTGTAGATCTGTTGATTGAAGAGTTAAAAGATGAGCAAAAAGAACCGCAGAAGATTGTGCTGAAGCCCGAGCTGGTTATCAGAGACTCGGCAGGCCGCGTATTACGCTGAAAAAAATTAGGTTCCTGATGTAACCCAATAAGGCGTGAGGCCAAGCTGATATACGTCATATTCCTGTGAGGAGATACGGATATCGTTTCACCTCACATTCTGAACATGTACGGTAACAAAGTAACAAATAAGCCGCGCTCGCCCTATGGGAGAACGCGGCTTATTGACTTGAATTTTAAATTTAACTTCTAATAATTCTAAAAAAATAACGTGGTATGAAGGACAAAGTATGCTGATAACATGCTTTTTTCGCTACTGTTCAATCATCTCTATCATTTTACTTTTGGCAAAACGTTATCGGTTGCATAGCAGCAGTGAATAAGAAATAATTATGGAAGAGAAGGAGTAAGATGATATACTGAAAAGTATCATTAATTACCATTTTATATATGTTTTGTGGTGTATGGAGGGGAGAGCTATGATTAAAAGAATTAAAATCATTATGGGTATCGTCATGATTATTGTTGTGATAGCTATTGCAGTGCGTATGTATACCTCTGGTCAATATACGACGTACATCCCCAGCAAACATACGACGTTTCGAGCTGAGGTGACAGATCATATGAGCATGCTGGATCGCTTGGATCGACTGACAATTAGAAAAGTTTCAAGTACAGAACCGCATAATGATGAGGATGAAGTGACGATCACAGATCCCAACGAGATTAGGGATATGTTGAAGTTATTGAAGGATGTTGAACTTAAAAAAGTACAGGACATCGATACTTCTCAGAGTAGTTCACATTACTATGAGTGGCGACTTCTAATTAATAAAGAGGGTCGGTTTTCCGAGGGATTTGGACTTACATTCTATAATGATCATGCCGTTTCAATCTATAGTGAGCACAAGACACGAGACTCATTTCAAGATTACGAAATTACGAATGAGTTAAATATAAACGAGATGGAGCGCCTCTTTGAAAAATTGAAGGAGGAGCAAACATGACCAAGACCAACGATCATATACGTGCAATGAGGAACAGGATATCCCTGTTCTATGGGAGATGTTATACGCATCCCTGCATACATGAGAAAGTGATAAACTCTCCCAATTGAGATTATTCAGATTTGTGGAGGAGTGCCTAAATGGTACATCGGTAGCGAGGGTGCGTGTAAGTGAACTTGAATCTCAAATGATAAGTGGTCGTATCACTGGCTAAACGAAGTAAGCCAAGTGGAAATGCAAAAAAAGAAAAAGGCGCTTCCTCATGGGGAACGCCTCTTTCTTTTTACCAGGTACAGCACTGGTAGCTCTCTTTATACTTAATCCTGGACACTAAATATTATTTCAACAAAAATGCCAAAGCCTCGTCATACGTTTCCCATTGGAATTCAGTCTGATGCGCCGATTCCTTGGAAATTCGATTCAATTGCATTTTGGCGATCGCACCGCCTACGGCTACACTAGCCCGCTTCATACCCCAATCTAGCAGTAATTTCTGATGCTCCACAATTTTTTCTTTGGTATCCTGAGGAAAAGCCTTCATCGTTCTCATGTCCACGAGCACATCAAACGAATTTCCCAATTGTTCCGCAATTGTCTGGATTTCCGTATTCGCTTGTTCGACTTGTTCAGGAGTAACAATACCTTCCCAGATAATTTCAATAATAGGTTTAGTTGAATCCAAACGTCTAACAGACATGTAGGCAACTCCTCGATTATAAAATAATATGTAATATATGAGACTATAAGCCTATTAATTATACCCTTTTATAACGAGAATGAAAACTGAATTCATAATATAGTGGTTCTTATGGACTACTTTTTCCTAGCGAAGTTAAATTCAGGGATTGTTCTCATATCGTCATTGGGAGGAAGATTGAATAGCTAAAAGCCACCCAGAGGATGAACTCCAGATGGCTTCAATAATTGTAATATGATAAAGTGAAAATCCTTCGTAAGTTAGAAGCCAATCTTCAAACTGTTTCCTTCCGTTGCTACACCTTTGGAAAGGGAAATGCTTAGCTTTTGTTCTGCCGAGAAGCCTAGTGTTTCCCCATCATGCAGTGTGACGTCGTTTTCGACCACATACGTTGTGGTCATGAACATCATCTCAAATACATCGCTTAAGGATTCAGCAGATTGTATAATCTCCATTTCTTCTTTTCCGAAGTTACGTAGTCCGTAAGTATAAGCTGAAGCGCCTTCGGCATTTTGGAATAATCCGATGAAAATCCAGAGTGAGACGGGTAACTCATCGTGTTTGATCCCACGGCTGGTTTCGACATACTGACTGGCTTCAACGACAAGGGGAGCCATGTATATTGCCAGCGCGTGATCCAACTGTAACAAGGCACTCGCTGTTTGAGTGAACAGAACATGTCCCTCAATTGCATTTGTTGCGTTCAGAACCGACACAATAATCTGAGACTGGTGCCGTGAGGTAACTTGCTCCGCTTCTCGCCAAAGGATGTTTAGCCTGGCATTCTCCTCAACTTTACGGTCAGGTACAGGCGCTTCAATATGAGCACACACAACCTGCATTCCATGCACTTCGAAAAAGAGATTGCCCTCTTCTGGGCTTTCCTTAATCTCAATATTCCATTCGTTCCTCATATTCCTGATAAAGAGGTCAAAATCACAATCGTTGCGCTCCAGCAGGACAAAACCGACGATGGTTTCACTGTAATTTGTCGATTCGACAGTCCCACCTGTGGGTACCTTCTCCTTTTTGCGCCGCCGAAGCTTGTCAAACAATCCCATGACATGGTTCTCCTTCCGATCCCAGATTGATTCTGGTCGTTGTACACTGCTACCTATTAACTACCTTACCATAACGGAGATAAGATGAATCGCAGCAATGCACCTATCGACAGGAAATTACAGGAACAGGACCAGCAACAATGCAATGATCGCAGGCAATCCTTGTTTGATAATGATCGACCGTGAAGAAGTTGCTCCTCCATAGAGAGCCGCGATAATCACACATGCCAGGAAGAAAATCTGAATATGCTGTCCAACGGCAGCATCCGGATATACGAGTCCCCAGATCAGTCCTGCCGCAAGAAATCCATTGTAAAGGCCTTGATTGGCCGCGAGGGATTTGGTGGATTTGGCGAATTCCGGCGTGAGATTAAAGGTTTTCATTGTGCGTGGACGAGTCCACATAAACATCTCCATCACCATGATATAGAAGTGTTCGACAGCTACAAGAGCTACAAAAATGATACTAATCAATGGAAACACCTTGCTTTCTGATATGTAATTTATTTACTTGTCCATCCTAGTATAAATGTTTGCAACGAGAACGGAAAGAGTAAAATTAATTTTTAACAATTTAATTGTGTGTTATTTAAAATATTCATCATTTTCCAAGTAAGTTATAATGTTAAAAAAAATAAAATCGTACAAAGGTAAGCATACGCCGATTGTCGACAATCCATTCATTGGGTAATAATGAACAATAAAGAAGTGATATTGCTCAGGAAAGGGAGGAGATTACTATGGGGACGGTTCAATTCGTTTTGTTGGCTGATGATCCATCTACATTTTTGACCCGAGTTGTACCTTTTATCGACATTGAGCTTGCAGGAATTCCGGGTGACCGTCATTATGGTTTGCTTCGTCCAGCGGACTCGCGTCAGAAAATCTACAAGCGCGGTACACCGATTGCGAATCGCCGCCAGATCAGTATTGTGTCTGAGGAAGAATGTGCTCTTATTGCTGAGAAAATGAACATTCCTGAAGTGCGTCCAGAGTGGTTGGGTGCCAATCTACTGGTCCGAGGCATTGATCGATTGACGGAACTGCCTGCTGGAACGCGGCTTTTATTTCCGAACGGGACAGGGTTAATATGTGAAGGGGAGAACCTTCCCTGTGTGCATCCGGGGAAAATGATTGAACAATTCTACGAACAGGACGGGTTGCGCAAAAAATTCGTGCCGGCCGCTCGCAAAAAACGTGGGATTGTGTGCTCGGTTGAACGGGAAGGTGTAATCCATACGGGGGATACCATAAAAGTCACTCGCCTGTCCTGATTTTCAGGACAGGTTTCTAATTGATCAGCCCTCGGCGCTCACCATTCGGATGTCTAGCGTGTAAGTACTCCTCTGGTGTACTGCCAATAATAGACTTGAAATCTCGGATGAAATGGGATTGATCATGATATCCAAGGTCCTGGGATAGCTTAATCAGGTCACAGTGAAGACCGCGGTCCATCAATTCCGCAGCATTTTGCAGACGATACAACTTAATTACGGTTTTGGGTCCGATGCCCACATACTGATTGAACAGGCGTTGAAGCTTTCGGGTATGCATATTCCAATAGGAAGATAGATCATCTACTCTCAGCATCTCCCGGTTCTGTTCAATCTGTTGCACAATATCGTTAACCATTCTTGCTTGAGCATCTTCAGGAGGAAGGTGTTCAGATAATAGCTGGTCAATGTAACTGGTTTTATCCGCATCATCCCCCGCACCAAGAAGCCGGTCTTCCAAGGATTCCGCTGTGACGTCAAGAATATTGGATATATTCATCGGCTGTCCGTACAAGGATGAGACAGGAGCCCGAAGGAAGGGATAGAACCCTCCCGGTTTGAACTTCACGCCAAATACACGACCTTTCCCGCTCACAAGATAGGAGAATTTGCGTCCAGATGGTCCGAAGAAAAACGTATTGTTCCGTTCCACAACCAGATTGACACAGGGATTAGGCACGACATGTTGGGGATACGGTTCAAGTCCCGTCAGATCCCACGATACGATCCAGTAATGTTTAATAAAAGGGCGAAGTGCTTCGGAAGGCGCATGGTGTGTCAGTTGATATTTATGGTCACCTTCATTCAGGTTCAGCAGGCCCATACTTGGTCTGTCTCCTTGTTCTACCTGTTTCATTCGAGTCATCCCTCCTACTCATCTCATATTATCTAGGTTCTCTGAACAATAATGCCCGTACAGCAAAACGGGGTAAAATGAGTTGCCTGCGCCATCTTGAAGGTTGACTGAGGAGGCGATAGAGCCATTCCAGTTTAGTATATCTGATCTTCTGGAAAAGGACTATATATGGGCGAAACCCGTTTGGATAATGATATAAACATTCCGGGAGTCATAAATATCTTTATCGATATGTGACCTTTTGTCGCGTTTTTACAATACGGCCTTTGGGGTATAACGGTAGGATAGGAGTGCAAGGTGGGTAGATCGCGTGTCCAATACTTAAAGGGAGTGAGTCCATGGAACTGAAATATGAATTCTATATCAATGCAGGACTTGAAGATGTGTGGAATGCTCTAATATCACCAGACGGCACACGGAACAGCTTTTTCGGTAGTGAACTTCGCACTAATTTCCAACCAGGTCAGCCATTTGCTTATGTAGGGCCAGGTAATGATGGTGCGGAGACTGTACATGTGTACGGAGATATATTGGAATTTGAACCATTGTCTAGACTTAGTTATCAGGAGCATCCCGGACCGTCATACCATGCCAATCATGCCGAGCTTCAATCCAGAGTGGTCTTCCAGTTGGAGACGGTAGGGGAATGTACGAAGCTGACACTGATCAATGATCAATTTACAGATAACCATCCTTCCTTTGCGAATGCACAGAGCAGTTGGTGGATGATTCTAAGCAGCATAAAAACATGGGTGGAAACGGGGAAAACATTGAATTTTGGCTGGTAGCTGATAAGAGGTAGTCATTTGAGATTTATTATCATAAAAAATAAAGGCAACTAATATAAGAACCGGTGCTGATTAAGCACTGGTTCTTGTTTTTTTATACAAATTTAAGACCATTGCTCTACATTTAATGTCTGATAATGTCGAAATATATATCATATGACCTAAGAGGAGAAATGAACATGTTTCGTAAACGTACTGAATCTACCAAGCACATTCGTATAGATGCGCATCAGAATTTACTGGAGTATAGTCGTAAACTGGTAGCCAATGCAGAAAAGGGCGATTATGACGCATGGATTGAAGATGGCATTGAATTTCAGGAAAATGATGAAATAGCTAGTAACATCAAAAAAGCAGTACATATGATGAAAGCACAAAACGAAGCCGTGGAAATGCGTCTTAGAATGCTGAATCAGGCAATGAATGTAGGATTATGGGAATCTGACATTGTTGCCGGTGATCCACTGGATAGCAATAATAAAGTCTCGTTTTCCAATGAATTCCGCCAAATGTTAGGATTCCATAATGCCAAGGATTATCCCGATACATTTGCAAGCTGGGCCAAGTCGGTATATCCGGATGACAGACCTCAGCTGGTGCAAGAGATAATGAACCATGTGAATGACACTGGAGCAACGACTGCGTATAACGTTATCAGCCGTATGATTACAAAAAGCGGAGAGATTCGCTGGTTCCGATGCCTTGGACATGTCATCCGAAATCAGGCTGGAGTTCCGATCAAACTTCTGGGCATCATGTTCGATATTCATGAGGACAAGAGCAAGTCGGATGAGCTGGAAGCACTCGTCACCCGATATGATCTTGTTAACCGCGCCTTGGTGGAGGCACCGTGGGATATGACCGTTGTGGCAGGAGATGTGGTGAATCCGAATAACGAATTCTGGTGGTCACCCCAGTTCCGTAGAGAATTAGGGTTTAAAGACGAGCAGGACTTCCCGAATGTGTTCAGCAGCTGGAGTAGCCGACTTCATCCGGAAGACCATGATCGCACGATCAACGAATTCGCCAGACATATGAACGATTACAGTGGTCGTACACCGTACGATCTGGATTATCGTCTCCAGCGCAAAGACGGGGAGTACCGATGGTATCACGCGGGTGGGGAGACCATTAGGGATCAGGATGGAGTACCGCTCCGCGTAGCTGGAACCATTCGAGATGTAACCCATGAGAAGAATAAGGAACAGATCGTGGAAGCTATGAATCTGAAAACAAAACAATTATCCGAGTCCATTGGCGAGATGGTACGTGGAATCAACTCGATTACCGATCAGGCACAGGATCTGGTTACTGCACAGGAGTTGTCTGCCGATGCAGCCATTCAAGTGAAAAGCAGTGCAGATGATACGAAGAATATCACCGTGTTTATTCGAGAGATTGCCAGTCAGACCAATCTGCTGGGGTTGAATGCAGCAATTGAAGCTGCACGAGCGGGAGAGCTGGGACTGGGGTTCGGCGTCGTTGCAGGTGAAGTTCGGAAATTGGCTGATCACAGTTCAGAGGCCACAGTAAATATCGAAGATAGCATGCAGACGATGAAAACATTGATTGATCAGATTCTTGAACATATCGGTAATATGTCCACGTTAACGCAAAATCAGGCTGCCCTGACACAGCAGGTAAATGCTTCAATGGATGAGATTAACACCATGTCACAGGATCTGGTTGATTACTCGCGGAATCTATAATTCCGAAGTCATTTGTTGCCACTTCACGATCATTGCACAAATCATCTAACAAAAAAAATCCACCGGGATGCATTTCTGCTCTCGGTGGATTTTTATATTTCTATATATAGCTAATTCTATAGCTTCAGTTTCAGCTATTGAATTAGACTTGTTGAACTTTGATCAGGTTTGTATTACCGGATTGACCGATAGGGACACCTGCGGACAATACAATGATGTCGCCTTTTTCGATGTAACCTGTTTTAATTGCGTTACGAGTAGCGGATTCGAACATTTCATCTGTTGTGGTTACTTTGTCGCCCATAACCGGAATGACACCGGAGAGCAGGCAGATTTTGGCCAATACTTCTTCATGTTGTGTAACTGCGATGATTGGCGCTTTTGGACGATACTTGGAGATCATGCGTGCTGTGAATCCACTCTCAGTCGAAGTGATGATTGCTTTTGCATTCAGTACGAGGGAAGAACTTACAGCGCCCTGACTGATAACTTCAGTAATATCAGCGATCTGTTGAGCCGATTTTTGTGCGAATTGCTCTTTGTAATCGATCATTGTTTCAGCACGGCGAGCAACCGCAGCCATCGTACGCACGGATTGTACCGGATATTTACCAGCAGCCGATTCACCGGACAACATCACAACGTCTGCACCTTGAAGTACAGCGTTAGCTACGTCACTAACTTCGGAACGAGTAGGGCGTGGGTTTACTTGCATGGACTCCAGCATATGTGTAGCTACGATAACCGGTTTACCAGCGCGGTTACATTTATCGATCATTTCTTTTTGCATCATTGGTACGTCTTCGATGGGTACTTCAACCCCGAGATCTCCACGAGCTACCATGATGCCGTCAGATGCTTCAATAATATCGTCCAGGTTGGTCATACCTTCCTGGTTTTCGATTTTGGAGATGATCTGTACGTGATCTACACCGCGTTCTTTCAGAATGCTGCGGATTTCACGGATGTCATCACCTTTACGAACAAAGGATGCTGCGATAATTTCGATATCGTTTTCGATCCCGAATCCGATGTGCATAACGTCACGCTCGGTTACACCTGGCAATGTCGTTTTGATTCCTGGCAAGTTAACCCCTTTGCGTGGTTTCAGAATGCCGCCACTGATGATTTTACAATGGATATCGGATCCTTCCACAGACAGTACAGTCAGATCCACAAGGCCATCATCGATGAGGATACGATCGCCAGGTTTCACAACGAGGTTCAGTTCTGGATAGTTTACCGAGATACGCTCAGCGTCACCGAGAATTTCTTCGGTAGTCAGGATCAGCTCTTTACCCGCTTGCAGATGGCAGGATGCTTCTTTCAGTTTGCCGATACGTACTTCCGGCCCTTTGATGTCCATCATGATCGGTACATAGGTGTTCAGTTCGGAAGCTGCTTTGCGGATATTGTTAATCCGTGTAACGTGATCTTCCAGTTCGCCATGAGCCATGTTCAGACGAGCAACAGTCATACCTTCCTGAATCATTACTTTCAACAATTCGATTGAGTCACAAGCAGGTCCCATGGTACAAATAATTTTTGTTTTTAACATGCTAATTTCCTCCTCATATTTAAGCTTATATGTGTATTGTAGCGTTTTCTGTCGAATCAGGGTATGAACTATAGTACAATGATTAGAGTATAGTCCGATAATGAGGTGTGTTATGTTCACTCCACTTGAAGTACGACATATTAACGGTGTTGGTTGGTACGAAGAAGCTGTGCAATCTCAACAAACTTGGCGGCTTAGCTTGGTTACTTATGGAAAATGTGTATATTGGGTGAACGGTGATAAACAGATCATGGAAAAGGGGGAATTGCTCCTCATTCCAGGTGGTGTCCCATATTACGGCAAGAGTATTCCAACAGTAACGCACACACAGATTGTAATTCAATTGCAACGAAATCATACAGAAACTCTGCCTGCGCTCGAACGGTATGAAGCTTTGCGCCATAAACCTGGATGTTACGAACTGATCCATCAACGCATGAGCGCTATTTATCAACAATGGCAGGAGCGTCCGTCTTATTATGTCATGATGAGCCAAGCCTTATTGATGGAAGTGTTGATTTATATGAACAGGGAGTTAGATCGGGGAGTCATTCCGCCGGAGAGGCATAATCATGTTGAACGGATGAAGCGATATATTGAGCGGCATTATCGGGAGAAAGTAACGAAGGAAGAACTGGGGGACGAGATCAATAAGACTCCCAATTATGCTGCTGCATTATTCAAAAGCATGACGAATCAGACCATCAGTCAGTATGTCCATGATCAACGGATGAAACGAGCCATATATCTGCTCACGGAGTCACAACTCTCCATCCAGGAAATTGCCGAATTTCTCGGCTACCGGGATTTGTCTTATTTTTACCGCATATTTAAGCGTATAACGGGAAGTCCGCCATCCGATCTGCTCCATGAACGCCCGCCTATAGTATGAAAAGCATAGCCCAACCCTAATAAGTTCTTCTATAATAAGTAGGTTTAATTAAATGAGCACAAAAAAAGAGGGCTTAGGCCCTCTTTTGCTATATAACAGGAGCATCATCCCACCTGTTACATATATAAATGCTGTTATACATGGCTGCTTGGATTAGATGCTGTAAGTGGTTGCTTGCTTTTTTTTCGCGCCTGCCCCAAACGAAGAGCAAACACATGTACAGTCCAATATGCGGCCTCAGCAAACAAAATGCCTCCGGCGATATCCAGCAAGGAATGCTGTTTTACAAAAACAGTCGAAGCAATAATCAACCACAGCCATACTGACCAAGAGATGCGTGCCAAAGGTTTAAAGTTCAAGTGTCTGTTAATCACAATAAACAGCAAGTAGCTGGTCAGAACGTGAACACTTGGGAAACAATTGAAGGGCGCATCATTGGAATAGATAAACTGTACTAACACGCTGCTCAGATCAGTTCCGCCGATTTCCGGGCGTGGGACATGGGTAGGGAACACCGCAAAACAGACATTGGCAGCCATCACACCAATATTATAGGTAATCAACGTACGCCAGAATAGCGACTTGTTTGTCAGACCCAGATAGAGAAATCCAAGATACAGAATGGGCATCCAGCTAATGTATGGATAAATAAATTCTTTGACAAAAGGAATCTGTGTGTCAATCCAAGCATAATTGTAGAATACATCACTTCCCGTGTTGCTGCCTAGAAATACGTAAATGGAGCCTTGGAGCGGTATGCACAGAATAGCCAGTAAATGCCCCCAGCGCTGAAAGAATGCTTTCATAGTATCCCCCTGATTTCATTATGCATTGTGAAATTATCGTTAATTCATACTTATAGATATATGACGTTGAAGAGTCGCCGCACCCCTGCAGCTTTAAACTATTGTAATACTATAATGGACAGATGAAGGTATAAACCATACCTGATTTTAGGGGAAATGCAGTCAGGATAAGTCTCTTTTTTGTTACTTTTATAGTTTTATCCATAATAGGGATATTCATTGTACTGGGGATGTGATACAACTATATTGGCATATAAATTCATATGACAACGAAAAAAGTAAACGAAATGAGGTAGGCAAATGTATGGTTAATCCGCAACCCAAGCCAAAACATTCCTTTTCTGAGCGCAAACCTGTGCTCACCGTCGTGATTATTGAGCTACTTCTCTTGTTAGCCGTATTTGCGGCAGGAGCCATAGCGACGATAAAACAATTGGACTACACTTCCCCTGTACTTATTTCCTTTACACCCATCGCAATTGTTCTGATGATCTATCTGACGTTCAGGCGCAAGTGGAGAGAGACCGGATTTCGATCCTTGCGAAGTATCCCAGCTGGCCACGCAAAGTATTATATTCCACTACTCCTTGTACTGGGTACACTTGCCTTAAAAGGATTTGGGGAGCTAAGCTTTTCACGGGTAGTCTTTTTCATCTACTTTACCTTGCTCGTAGCTTTTGTTGAGGAAACGATCTATCGAGGACTTATTTTCAAAACATTGCTTCAAAAAAGTGCAGTGACCGCAGTCGTGACCTCCAGCATCTTGTTTTCAATTACACATCTGCTAAATGCATTGTCTGGTCAAAATATGATGGATACGATTATGCAATTGGTCTATGCGCTGCTACTGGGAGCGGCACTGGCATTATTAATGCTGAAGAACGGAAATATCGTACCGCTTATTTTGTTTCATTTCATACATAATCTGATTCAATTCCTCGGGAATGATATGGAGGACACAGGAACACTTCCCTACGATCTTTTTATACTGGTAGTACTGATTGTATACTGTACCTGGTTAGTGTGGAGCAATCGAACCACTTCGATTATTCCTTCCCATGCAAGTGAGCAGGACAATGCGGTTGTTCATTAAGGGTGTCGCTTGGAAGTAGTTATCTTACAGTTTCCCGTCAGCAGTGGGATCATGGTATACTTCAGTCTGGCGGGAAGACAGATATGTTCATGATACGCGGTCTGCCTATCCGTACATTAGGTTCAGACAGTAGGTGATATAGTGGAGAAGACAGCACAAGGCGTAGCAGAATGGATGGTACAGGAGATTAAATTCACAGGAACACTTCATCAGGAAGCTGCCATAGAATATGTGAAGAACCATTTTGGCGAAGAGTTTATTTTTGTGAACGAGAACGGTAATACATCATTGTCCAAGGAAGTGAAGAAAGCTTTCCGTAAGCTTCATCGTGGGCAGATCGCCTGGGATCGGGATGCATTTATGTGGGCATGGACATAATGTGTTAAACTGTAGTGAGATGATTCATTGGTTGTGTTGGATATGCATGTCAGAATATTATATAAAAAATGTATAAGATGGATTAGATCTGCATATCCTTTCATAAGACCGTACACAAGCGACCAGGCACATAAGCGTGATAAACCCTGTCCCCACGCGAGTTAATAACATGTATTTCCAAAGCTGTTTGAAAAGAAAATACAAAGATTTGCTTTTTGGCTGAATTGGAGTTATAATAAAAACAAGTTGTAGAGAGTGGAAAACCTAATTCATATATTGTAAAGGGCGATCACTTATAGGTTTATGACTGGTACCTTTTTCAATGTGTGAATTTTTATTTGCTTGCTGCAAAGAACAAAGGAACATGTTAATCTTTATTTGGAGGTGTAATTCACATGCAAAACGGAACAGTAAAATGGTTCAACGCTGATAAAGGCTTCGGTTTCATCGAAGTTGAAGGCGGAGAAGATGTATTCGTACACTTCAGCGCTATTACAGGCGAAGGCTTCAAAACGCTGGACGAAGGTCAACGCGTGCAATTTAAAATTGTACAAGGAAACCGTGGTCCTCAAGCAGAAGAAGTTGTAAAACTGTAATTAAAGCATAGCTGCCTTTAACATGTTATAATGGTAAAGGCAGCTTCTTTTTTTTGATTAGTTATATAAAAGTCGACCCAATAGTTGTCGAGACAGAAGTTCGGTGGTACGTAAAACTTCCGCTAAGTGTAGGCTTCTGTGAAATAACGTCGGTTAGATGTTTTTCCATAACAAAGGGGGTAGAAGTCATGTATAATCGCAAAAAACCGTTGGAAGAGATTCCACAAGCTGATGCGGCAATCTGGGAATGTACGAGTGATACGTGCAAAGGATGGATGCGGGACAATTTTGCGTTTGATAACGTACCTACTTGTCCGATATGTGCTTCTGAGATGGTCAGCACGACTAGGATGCTACCATTGCTTGAGAATTCGAATAGTAATCTGAAAACGATGCCTAAAGGAAATCGGATTTAACATAGCTTACCCGCCTCTAACGAGGTGTTTTTTTTTAAGATCAAACAGACACCCTGTGCGAAGGTAAGGGTATTAAATATGAAGTTCCCGGCATTCGTTTTAGCGAATGCCTTTTTTTGTATCTTTTTTTACAGAAAGTATACTTTAATTGATGGGAATCGTATGAAAAGATAAAGACCCTTTTCGCTATACGCAAAAAGGGTCTTTGTTGTGACTACAATTGTACCACGTCCAGCTTGAGTTTAGATGAACAGGAATGGCAGCAGAAATAATGTTGCTACCAGAGCCAGATCGATTCCTGCTCCGTAGCCGTAACCTCCACCGTATCCTCCATATCCATATGGACCGTAGGCCGAAGATTTAACTTTCTTTGATGCAACAGCGTTTTTCTTGCTGCTTTTTACCAGCTGCTGTTTGGATTTGACTGAACACAGCCTTGGCCCCTCGAAACATCCGTTCAAATAAACTTTCCCATCACGACATTGACTAAGTGTACCATACATATGCTTACCGTCTTTCATAACAAGACAAACGGAACGTCCAACGTGCGGAGAAACCGTTTCTTCACATACCGGATTAATTCTGTACATGCATATCCTCCTCATTAGATGCGGTTGCCGCTTGAATTCAACGGTTTGTATATCATAGTAAAGAGAAGAGGATTTGGTATGGACGAGTACCCGGAAAATCGAATAGGGAGGAGCCGTTTTTGAATCTGTTCCATACACTGGGAGGAGTGAGGAGGGGATGTCGCGTGGATTATCATGACATGCTGGCTCGTTTAGGGGAGGGAAGTGCCCACCCCGGAGGGTTTTTGGCAACACTGAAGTTATTGGATAGCTTATCTCTGCCTGCGGGTAGTCGTATCCTTGAGATAGGATGTGGCACCGGGAGGACGGCCTGTTACCTGGCTAAAAGTGGATATCAAGTAACAGCCATTGATCTTCATCGCAATATGTTGGATAAGGCAGTTCGGCGAGCAAGACGAGAAGGGGTGGATGTCCGATTTGTTCAGGCTGATGTAGCATCGTTGCCTTTTCCGGAAAATGATTTTGATATGGTGTTCGTGGAGTCGGTTACGATCTTCACACCATGGCGGAGTGCACTTAATGAGTATAGAAGAGTGTTGAAGCCCGGTGGACTTTTGGTGGATCGGGAGATGGTTTTATCCGGCCAGAAGACCGAATTGATGTATCGCAGACTAAAACAATTCTACGGTATACGAACCCTGGTAACGGCGACGGCATGGAGAAAACGCCTAAAACAGTGTGGCTTCACCAAGGTAGAAGTCAAAGAACATTCACGATCTATAGGAAAATGGGGCGTTGATCATGATCCGCATCGTGAGATCGACATGAATTGGTTTGAGGATGAACGTATGCAGCGAATGAGTCAGACCAATGATCGGTTGCTCGCGAAATACGGCAAAAAGTTGGGGTATGCTGTTTTTCAGGCTAGGGCGCCGTTGGAGATCAAAAAGGAAAAATAGGAAAAAGGCAACTCGCACAATAGTTGTGGGTTGCCTTTGGTTTGTTTCGGGCAGAACGTACTAAAGCATATCGTTATCAATAATCCGCCAGTGGTGTTTGAGCAGGGCTTCCAGTTGGTTCTTATCCTTGGCTCGAAAAGCACTTAAAATTTGTCGGTGCTCTTCATTAACTTCGAGTAGTACCTCAGATAGCTTTGGTTTATTATCACTAACATACGACTGCCGGATGAAGCTGTTCTTCAATGTGTTTAACATCTCAATTACTGTGGCGTTACCACATCGCTGAATGTACAGGTTATGGAACTGATATTGGTTCTTGTTGTAGGCAGCAAGATCAAGCTGGCTGATATCTTCGTCCATTCGGACAACGAGAGTTTCCATTTCCAAAAGTTCAGATGGCCTGAGATGGTCTGCTGCGAGAGTAGCAGCAAGTGCCTCCAGCACACCAATCGCTTGGGAGAACTCCAATTTTTTGCCCGCATCAAAAGGAGTGACAATAAATCCCCTGCGTGGGATGTATTGCAGCAGATTGTCTGAAGCCAGCTGGAAAAGGGCCTCCCGAGTAGGCGTGCGACTGATGTCCAGTTTTTTGCATATTTCAGCCTCGTTGATCTTCTGGTTGGGAAGTAGCGTCCCGTCCTGAATCTTCTGGGCAATGTAATCGTATACGTGATCTTTCAAGGACCGGTATTTGGGTACCTCCATACCGAATCCTCCTTTCTATGTATAGTGAATAATTAGGTGGGTGTGAGGCGGTACTGCGTGCGCCGTTCAGGAGTTTCAAGTTTTTATCATCTTAACACCGAGGGGGAAGTTGGGCAAGTAAACTTCCTGCTTAAGTCGATGTGAGTGTTGTGTTATATAAAGCACATTTTATGGAATATAAGCGTATAATTGTTTAAAAAATGATTGTGATAACTCAGAATGTTTGTTAGTATTACTTACATATAAGTCCATATATTGTCTTATGTATATTGTATACAAATTTATCTTTATGCTACTAAGTCCAAAAAAGAATAGGGGTATGCTGTGTGAGAAAAGTTTTGTTGCCAATGATTCTGCTGTTAGTGGTTGTAATCATGTCCGCATGTGGTCAGGAAAAAACGACAGGGAACGGATCAGATGCTACATCGTCTTCTGGAAGTAGTTCTGCGGAAAAGAAAGTAATTGTACTTGGGACCAGTGCGGACTATGCACCCTATGAGTTTCATAAGAAAATTGATGGTAAAGATACTATCGTAGGTTTTGACATCGAGATCGCCAAAGCAATTGCGGCTGATCTGGGGGCCGAGCTGAAGATTGAGGACATGGACTTTGATGGTCTTCTTATGGCCCTGGGTACAGATAAGGTTGATTTTGTAATATCGGGCTTAACCCCTACCGAAGAACGAAAGAAGAATGTTGATTTTACGGATATCTACTATTATGCAGAGCAGGCTGTACTTGTTAGAGAAGGGGAAGATGCGGCATTAGAGTCAGTGGATGATCTATCGGATAAGCAGGTTGGCGTACAGAAGAGTTCCATTCAGGAAGGGATTGCTCAGGAAATAGAAGGGGCGAAGCTCACTTCTCTGGCTAAAATACCTGAACTGATCCTGGAGTTGCAGACGGGGCGCGTAGATGCGCTCATTTTGGAGAAGCCGGTGGCTGAGCAGTATGTGAAGAACCAGAAGGGGCTTGTTGTTGCGGGTGTGGAGATTGAACAAGCTGAAGATGAGGGTGGTTCGGCCATCGCAGTGAAGAAAGGTAATCAGGAGCTGTTGGATCAGATCAACACTACATTGGAAAAGCTCAAAACGAATGGAGATATTGAACGTTTCGTTGTTGAAGCGAATGAGATGCTGGGTGAATAAACCGGACGAGTGAGGGGTATGCCGTGAATTTAGATTTTTCCTTTCTATTAGAACATTGGCAGGATTATGCCCGAAGTGCGTGGGTCACGCTTGAACTTTCCTTCTTCGGCGTATTGTTTGGTACATTCCTTGGTGTGATCATGGCATTAATGCGTATATCCCGAATATGGCCAATTAAATTGGTCGCTTCGGCGTATATTGAGCTCATTCGAGGAACGCCAATGCTGGTACAGATTCTTATTATTCATTATGGTCTGACGGTTGTAGGTGTGAACTTGCCGGCATTTATGTCGGGGGTGGTAGCTCTGACGATGAATAGCTCGGCTTATATGGCTGAGGTGTTCAGGGCCGGGATTCAAGCGATTGATAAAGGGCAGACAGAGGCTTCGCGCTCACTTGGCATGACGCATGGTATGACACTTCGCTATATTATACTTCCACAGGCCTTTCGTAACATGCTTCCAGCTATCGGTAATGAATTCATTATTATCATTAAAGATTCTTCGCTTGTTTCCATGATCGGCATAGCCGAAATTATATACACGGCCAGAACGATTCAAGGTGTTACGTTCCAGCCTCTTGCTCCGCTGCTTGTTGCCGCTGGCCTCTACTTTATAATCACATTTACACTGGCCAACTTGCTCTCTTGGTTGGAACGTAGACTGTCTACTTCTCGATAACTATTGATAAAGGATTCGGTTCGAAGAAAGGTTGGGAGTAGGCTACTGTGGAAATCGCGGGATGTAGTCGTAAATGGCTGTGGTATCGCATACATTGATATTGTATTTTGTATACAATATTTTGGAAAGGTGTTGGGTGTGTATGTCAGATTCCAAAATGTTAATGGATTGGTCGGAGCGTTACGCTGCACCTAATTATCATCCGCTCCCTATTGTGATTGAACAGGCGGAAGGGGTATGGGTGGAAGACCCTGAAGGCCGTCGTTATATGGATATGTTAAGTGCATACTCTGCATTGAATCATGGTCACAGACATCCTGTAATCATACAGGCGCTCAAGGATCAGGCAGATCAGGTTACGCTGACATCACGGGCATTCCATAGCAGTTCTGCTTCTCTTTTTTATCAGAAACTCTCACAATTCACAGGGAAATCCAAGATTCTCGCCATGAATACAGGAGCTGAAGCGGTGGAGACTGCGGTAAAGGCGGTACGTAGATGGGCTTATCGTTGTAAAGGTGTAACGGAGAATCAAGCCGAAATTATCGTATGCTCTGGTAACTTTCATGGAAGAACCCTGACGGTTACCTCATTTTCTTCTTCAGCGGAGTATAAAAAAGATTTTGGACCGTTCACACCTGGATTCCGGATTATTCCCTATGGAGATATTGAAGCGCTGAAAAAAGCCATTACGCCAAATACGGCTGGTTTTCTTGTAGAGCCTATTCAGGGGGAAGCTGGAATTGTTATCCCGCCTGATGGATATTTGGCTGAAGCCTTTGCTCTGTGTAAGAGCCAGAAGGTGTTGACCGTAGCTGATGAGATCCAGACCGGATTTGGAAGAACGGGGCGACGTTTTGCTTCCGACTGGGAAGGGGTTGAACCAGACATCTGGATTATGGGCAAAGCGCTGGGGGGAGGAGTCATGCCAATCTCGGCTATCGCTGCTGATGCGGAGATACTGGATTTGTTTGAACCGGGCTCTCATGGCTCAACGTTTGGGGGGAACCCACTCGCCTGCGCCGTGGCTATAGCGGCACTGAACGTTCTTGAAGATGAGAAGCTTGCGGAGCGATCGGAGCGTCTGGGGAACTATTTTATGAAAAAGCTTCGTGATATTCGCAGTTCGGCTATCCGGGACATTCGGGGAAAGGGTTTATTTATTGGTGTTGAACTGCATGAATCAGCGCGTCCTTATTGTGAGCGATTGATGTCTGCGGGATTACTGTGTAAAGAAACCCATGAAACCACCATTCGATTTGCTCCACCGCTGACGATTAAAGAGTCCGAGATTGAATGGGCAATGGAGAGAATTGAGCAGGTTCTGATCAATAATGAAGGAGCTGACCTACATGAAAAATGATGATGATGTCCATGGTGGCATAAAAGATACTTCTATTAATACGGTTAATATGGATCAAATAACTGCACGGCGCAATGTGACCATCATTAAAGTTCCTTTTGGACTCGGGGGAGCAAGAGGTGGTGCGGAGTTGGGGCCGGATGAATTGATTACAGCTGGACTGAAGCGGGAGATCGCGAGTCTTGGGCTAGTGCTTTCCAAAGAAGTGAGGGTTGATTGTCCTTCTGAACCTGCTGCCCCTATTGAGCGAAATCGTGTAAAACACTTAAATGAGGTGCGCCAGGTCAGTGAGAAGGTGTGTCATGAAGTATCGACTGCGGTAGAAGAGGGGGTCTTTCCACTTGTACTGGGAGGAGATCATAGTGTAGCGATTGGTACTTTGGCCGGGTTAACAGCGCACTATTCCAATTTGGGTGTGATCTGGTTTGATGCGCATGCAGACTTGAATACGGAAGAACGTAGCTTGTCCGGTAATATGCATGGGATGAGTGTGGCTGCTTCCTTGGGGCATACTGCATACAATCTGTCGCACATTGCTGGAGCAGGCTCGTTTATTGATCCGTCCAACTTGGTTTATATTGGACTGCGTGATCTGGATGAGTATGAGAAAGAGCAGATTAAGGGACTGGGAATTCGGGCATTTACGATGCATGATATTGACCGTATGGGAATACAACAAGTTATTGAACAAGCAATAGCTACAGCGGGGAAAGGGACAGATGGTATTCATGTCAGCTTTGACATGGATTGTCTGGATCCGCGGGAAGCTCCGGGTGTAGGCACCCCAGTGCCGGGTGGTTTGAATTACCGAGAGGCACATTACGCACTGGAGATACTTGCTTCCACCAATCAAGTTACGTCCATGGAACTGGTTGAGGTGAATCCGTTGTTTGATCATAATAGACATACGGCACGACTTGGTGTGGAACTGATCGCTTCTCTGCTTGGTAAGCGCATATTATAGGTACTGAGAAGTGATGCGGGGTGTATAAGCAGTGCCTAAGATATGAATTTCTTATTTATATAGAAGGAAAGAAAGCTGAGATCTCAAAAAACCAGGGCTGGTCACAATCAATTGTTCACTACAATCGCAGTGAAAGTGGCTTCCCTGGTTATGTTAATTGATTAGTATATTAGAAGCAGCCTAAAGAGGATGCTGAGTGTCATTTCTATAGTACAGGAGCATCAGAATACATATTGTGCCGATGATACGGAAAATTATCATTTTCAAAAAAGACTTGCAATGTAAAACTGCACATGGTATATTCTAATTCCGGCCAAGAAAACACAGTTTACACGGTGCGGCAAGCGAATGAAATAAGCTTCGAAAGAAACTTAAAAAAAGAGCTTGCAAAGTTGGTTCGGACATGATATTATATAAGAGTTGCTGAAGAGAACGACATTCGGTAGCGAAACAAGTTTGATCTTTGAAAACTGAACAACGAGTGAGTAAACATTCTGCTTGCAGAATGAACGCAAAAGTTTGAAACAAGCCTTGGCTTGGATCGACTGGAGCACAAATGAGATTTTTAATCTCGTCAGATTCAAAATGAGCTTATCGCTCTTTTCAATACTTTATTGGAGAGTTTGATCCTGGCTCAGGACGAACGCTGGCGGCATGCCTAATACATGCAAGTCGAGCGGACTTGAAGAGAAGCTTGCTTCTCTGATGGTTAGCGGCGGACGGGTGAGTAACACGTAGGCAACCTGCCCTCAAGTTTGGGACAACTACCGGAAACGGTAGCTAATACCGAATAATTGTTTTCTTCGCCTGAAGGAAACTGGAAAGACGGAGCAATCTGTCACTTGGGGATGGGCCTGCGGCGCATTAGCTAGTTGGTGGGGTAACGGCTCACCAAGGCGACGATGCGTAGCCGACCTGAGAGGGTGATCGGCCACACTGGGACTGAGACACGGCCCAGACTCCTACGGGAGGCAGCAGTAGGGAATCTTCCGCAATGGGCGAAAGCCTGACGGAGCAATGCCGCGTGAGTGATGAAGGTTTTCGGATCGTAAAGCTCTGTTGCCAGGGAAGAACGCTTGGGAGAGTAACTGCTCTCAAGGTGACGGTACCTGAGAAGAAAGCCCCGGCTAACTACGTGCCAGCAGCCGCGGTAATACGTAGGGGGCAAGCGTTGTCCGGAATTATTGGGCGTAAAGCGCGCGCAGGCGGTCATTTAAGTCTGGTGTTTAATCCCGGGGCTCAACCCCGGATCGCACTGGAAACTGGGTGACTTGAGTGCAGAAGAGGAGAGTGGAATTCCACGTGTAGCGGTGAAATGCGTAGATATGTGGAGGAACACCAGTGGCGAAGGCGACTCTCTGGGCTGTAACTGACGCTGAGGCGCGAAAGCGTGGGGAGCAAACAGGATTAGATACCCTGGTAGTCCACGCCGTAAACGATGAGTGCTAGGTGTTAGGGGTTTCGATACCCTTGGTGCCGAAGTTAACACATTAAGCACTCCGCCTGGGGAGTACGGTCGCAAGACTGAAACTCAAAGGAATTGACGGGGACCCGCACAAGCAGTGGAGTATGTGGTTTAATTCGAAGCAACGCGAAGAACCTTACCAGGTCTTGACATCCCTCTGATCGATGCAGAGATGTATCTTTCCTTCGGGACAGAGGAGACAGGTGGTGCATGGTTGTCGTCAGCTCGTGTCGTGAGATGTTGGGTTAAGTCCCGCAACGAGCGCAACCCTTGATCTTAGTTGCCAGCATTTCGGATGGGCACTCTAAGGTGACTGCCGGTGACAAACCGGAGGAAGGTGGGGATGACGTCAAATCATCATGCCCCTTATGACCTG
Source organism: Paenibacillus sp. 1781tsa1 (assembly GCF_024159265.1). Lineage (NCBI taxonomy): Bacteria > Bacillati > Bacillota > Bacilli > Caryophanales > Paenibacillaceae > Paenibacillus > Paenibacillus sp. 1781tsa1. The sequence goes on from NZ_JAMYWY010000001.1 coordinate 354,021, forward strand.
GGCTACACACGTACTACAATGGCCGGTACAACGGGCTGTGAAGCCGCGAGGTGGAACGAATCCTAAAAAGCCGGTCTCAGTTCGGATTGCAGGCTGCAACTCGCCTGCATGAAGTCGGAATTGCTAGTAATCGCGGATCAGCATGCCGCGGTGAATACGTTCCCGGGTCTTGTACACACCGCCCGTCACACCACGAGAGTTTATAACACCCGAAGTCGGTGGGGTAACCGCAAGGAGCCAGCCGCCGAAGGTGGGATAGATGATTGGGGTGAAGTCGTAACAAGGTAGCCGTATCGGAAGGTGCGGCTGGATCACCTCCTTTCTATGGAGAATCGTTTCCTGTAACGGAAACATTCAAATACAAGTCTTCAGGAAGCATGCTTCCGAAGCGAGCTTTACTTCGTAAAGCTTTTAACTCACTCGTTGCTCAGTTTTGAGAGCTCAAACTCTCAAACAGCTTGCTTTTGCATGGAGCTTGTTCTTTGAAAACTAGATATCGAAACGAAAGTAAATGCGAATTAGAACATTCCTTTTTAGCTGAACTTGTGTATAACAAGTTTCAATAAAAACGGTAGATTGCACGTACGATGGTTTTGGGTGGGAACGACTTTTGGCTTTGCGCAAGCAAAACAAGGGAAGCGAGCAGCCAATACCGGAGCACGAGGTTAAGCTACTAAGAGCACACGGAGGATGCCTAGGCGCTAGGAGCCGATGAAGGACGTGGCGAACAACGAAACTGCCTCGGGGAGCTGTAAGCAAGCTTTGATCCGGGGGTGTCCGAATGGGGAAACCCAGCTGGGGTAATTTCCAGTTACTCATAACTGAATACATAGGTTATGTAGAGGCATACCAGGGGAACTGAAACATCTAAGTACCCTGAGGAAGAGAAAACAATAGTGATTCCGTCAGTAGCGGCGAGCGAACGCGGAGAAGCCCAAACCAGAGAGCTTGCTCTTTGGGGTTGTGGGACGTCTCACATGGAGTTACAAAGGAACCGGTTAAGCGAAGAGGTCTGGAAAGGCCCGCCAAAGAAGGTAAAAGCCCTGTAGTTGAAAGTCTGTTCCCTCCGAGACGGATCCCGAGTAGTGCGGGGCACGTGAAACCCCGTATGAATCCGGCAGGACCATCTGCCAAGGCTAAATACTTCCTAGCGACCGATAGTGAAGCAGTACCGTGAGGGAAAGGTGAAAAGCACCCCGGAAGGGGAGTGAAATAGAACCTGAAACCGTGTGCTTACAAAAAGTCAGAGCCCGTTTTAGGGGTGATGGCGTGCCTTTTGTAGAATGAACCGGCGAGTTACGTTCCCGTGCAAGGTTAAGGTGAAGAGCCGGAGCCGCAGCGAAAGCGAGTCTGAATAGGGCGATGTAGTACGTGGACGTAGACCCGAAACCGGGTGATCTACCCCTGTCCAGGGTGAAGGTGCGGTAACACGCACTGGAGGCCCGAACCCACGCACGTTGAAAAGTGCGGGGATGAGGTGGGGGTAGCGGAGAAATTCCAATCGAACTCGGAGATAGCTGGTTCTCCCCGAAATAGCTTTAGGGCTAGCCTCGGAAAACAGAGTCGTGGAGGTAGAGCACTGATTGGGTGCGGGGCCCGCAAGGGTTACCAAGCTCAGTCAAACTCCGAATGCCATAGACTTACTTCCGGGAGTCAGACAGTGAGTGCTAAGATCCATTGTCAAAAGGGAAACAGCCCAGACCATCAGCTAAGGTCCCCAAGTGTGTGTTAAGTGGGAAAGGATGTGGAGTTGCACAGACAACCAGGATGTTGGCTTAGAAGCAGCCACCATTGAAAGAGTGCGTAATAGCTCACTGGTCGAGTGACTCTGCGCCGAAAATGTAACGGGGCTAAACACACCACCGAAGCTATGGCTTGATGCTTTGCATCAGGGGTAGGGGAGCGTTGTATAAGGGTTGAAGGTGTACCGTAAGGAGCGCTGGACATTATACAAGTGAGAATGCCGGTATGAGTAACGAAAAGATCAGTGAGAATCTGATCCGCCGAAAGCCTAAGGGTTCCTGAGGAAGGCTCGTCCGCTCAGGGTAAGTCGGGACCTAAGGCGAGGCCGAAAGGCGTAGTCGAAGGACAACAGGTCGAAATTCCTGTACCACCGTAAGCCGTTATGAGCAATGGGGGGACGCAGTAGGGTAGTGACGCGGACTGATGGATGTCCGTCTAAGCAGTAAGGCTGATGTGTAGGCAAATCCGCACATTGTAAGGCTGAGCTGTGATGGGGAGCGAAAATTGTAGTAGCGAAGGTCATGATCTCACACTGCCAAGAAAAGCCTCTAGCCAGGTGAAGGTGCCCGTACCGCAAACCGACACAGGTAGGCGAGAAGAGTATTCTAAGGCGCGCGGAAGAACTCTCGTTAAGGAACTCGGCAAAATGACCCCGTAACTTCGGGAGAAGGGGTGCCCCGGTAGTGTGAATAGCACGAGGGGGCCGCAGTGAAAAGGCCCAAGCGACTGTTTAGCAAAAACACAGGTCTGTGCGAAGCCGTAAGGCGAAGTATACGGGCTGACGCCTGCCCGGTGCTGGAAGGTTAAGGGGAGTGGTTAGGAGCAATCCGAAGCTGTGAACCGAAGCCCCAGTAAACGGCGGCCGTAACTATAACGGTCCTAAGGTAGCGAAATTCCTTGTCAGGTAAATTCTGACCCGCACGAATGGCGTAACGACTTGGGCGCTGTCTCAACGAGAGATCCGGTGAAATTTTAATACCTGTGAAGATGCAGGTTACCCGCGACAAGACGGAAAGACCCCATGGAGCTTTACTGCAGCTTGATATTGAATTTGGGTACGATCTGTACAGGATAGGTGGGAGCCTTTGAAGCAGGAGCGCAAGCTTCTGTGGAGGCAACGTTGGGATACCACCCTGATCGTATCTAGGTTCTAACCTGGTACCGTAATCCGGTGCGGGGACAGTGTCAGGTGGGCAGTTTGACTGGGGCGGTCGCCTCCTAAAGAGTAACGGAGGCGCCCAAAGGTTCCCTCAGAATGGTTGGAAATCATTCGAAGAGTGCAAAGGCATAAGGGAGCTTGACTGCGAGACCTACAAGTCGAGCAGGGACGAAAGTCGGGCTTAGTGATCCGGTGGTACCGCATGGAAGGGCCATCGCTCAACGGATAAAAGCTACCCTGGGGATAACAGGCTTATCTCCCCCAAGAGTCCACATCGACGGGGAGGTTTGGCACCTCGATGTCGGCTCATCGCATCCTGGGGCTGAAGTAGGTCCCAAGGGTTGGGCTGTTCGCCCATTAAAGCGGTACGCGAGCTGGGTTCAGAACGTCGTGAGACAGTTCGGTCCCTATCTGTCGTGGGCGTAGGAAATTTGAGAGGAGCTGTCCTTAGTACGAGAGGACCGGGATGGACGTACCGCTGGTGTACCAGTTGTTCCGCCAGGAGCACCGCTGGGTAGCTATGTACGGACGGGATAAACGCTGAAAGCATCTAAGCGTGAAGCCCCCCTCAAGATGAGATTTCCCAGTATGTAAGACCCCTTGAAGACGACGAGGTAGATAGGCTGGGGGTGGAAGTGCAGCAATGCATGGAGCTGACCAGTACTAATCGGTCGAGGGCTTATCCAATTGCAAGTGACAGTTCGCACACTTTCGTTTCGAATCTAGTTTTCAGAGAACAACTCTGAAATGTAAGCACAGCTATGCGTTTGGTGGCGATGGCGGAGGGGTTCCACACGTACCCATCCCGAACACGACCGTTAAGCCCTCTAGCGCCGATGGTACTTGGACCGCAGGGTCCTGGGAGAGTAGGACGCCGCCAAGCGATTTCCCTTTGGGGTATTTTTTTTGCCCCCCTTGCCAAGGAATAAGGGATATATTAGGGCCCTTAGCTCAGTTGGTTAGAGCGCACCTCTGATAAGGGTGAGGCCGGTGGTTCGAGTCCACCAGGGCCCATAGCAAGACCACAACAAGAAATAAACCAGAGTATGGGGCCATAGCTCAGCTGGGAGAGCGCCTGCCTTGCAAGCAGGAGGTCAGCGGTTCGATCCCGCTTGGCTCCACCATTCCCTGATAGCTCAGTTGGTAGAGCACTCGACTGTTAATCGAGTTGTCACAGGTTCGAGCCCTGTTCGGGGAGCCATATGGAGAGGTGTCCGAGCTGGCCGAAGGAGCACGATTGGAAATCGTGTAGGCGTCACAAGCGTCTCGAGGGTTCGAATCCCTCTCTCTCCGCCAGATATTTTTTTAGCAAGGCCCGTTGGTCAAGGGGTTAAGACACCTCCCTTTCACGGAGGTAACAGGGGTTCGAATCCCCTACGGGTCATAGCAATACCTATTGCTTCAACAAGGGATGAGAATTCCAAAGGTTCGTCGGAGGATGTACTTCGTTAGCAACTGCTTCGCAGTCTCGAAAGAGTATCCCCTACGGGTCATAATATGGAGGCTTAGCTCAGCTGGGAGAGCATCTGCCTTACAAGCAGAGGGTCGGGGGTTCGATCCCCTCAGCCTCCACCATAACACTTTTAATAACGACGCGGGGTGGAGCAGCCCGGTAGCTCGTCGGGCTCATAACCCGAAGGCCGCAGGTTCAAATCCTGCCCCCGCAATTAACTTTCCTTGAGAAAGTACTATGGAACCGTGGTGTAGTTGGCCTAACATGCCTGCCTGTCACGCAGGAGATCGCGGGTTCGAATCCCGTCGGTTCCGCCATTTTTAATTAAATATACACCTTGCCGGTGTAGCTCAACTGGTAGAGCAACTGACTTGTAATCAGTAGGTTGGGGGTTCAAGTCCTCTCGCCGGCACCATTTTTAGTATTTACATCTGAATTTGTAATCGAATGTATATTATAGATACAGTTGTTAATACTAAGATACTCTTAGTGGATGAATGGCTTACTCTATGGCGATCGTGGCGAAGTGGTTAACGCACCGGTTTGTGGATCCGGCATTCGGGGGTTCAATTCCCCTCGATCGCCCCATGATTTTTTAATGGGGATTAGCCAAGCGGTAAGGCAACGGACTTTGACTCCGTCATGCATAGGTTCAAATCCTATATCCCCAGCCATTTCATTATTTTGAGTCATTAGCTCAGTTGGTAGAGCACCTGACTTTTAATCAGGGTGTCGAAGGTTCGAGCCCTTCATGACTCACCATTATATTTTGCGGTCGTGGCGGAATTGGCAGACGCGCACGGTTCAGGTCCGTGTGGGCTAACCCCCCGTGGAGGTTCGAGTCCTCTCGACCGCACCATATGTTTTGCGGAAGTGGCTCAGCGGTAGAGCATCGCCTTGCCAAGGCGAGGGTCGCGGGTTCGATTCCCGTCTTCCGCTCCAATATTTGCGCCCTTAGCTCAGCTGGATAGAGCGTTTGACTACGAATCAAAAGGCCGGGAGTTCGAATCTCTCAGGGCGCGCCATTATTTTCATACGTATCGGGATGTAGCTCAGCTTGGTAGAGCACCTGGTTTGGGACCAGGGGGTCGCATGTTCAAATCGTGTCATCCCGATTTTTTTATTTTGCGGGTGTAGTTCAATGGTAGAACTTTAGCCTTCCAAGCTAATAGCGTGGGTTCGATTCCCATCACCCGCTTCCTAGATTTATTGAAAGAGCTCTTGCTTATTGCAGGAGCTCTTTTTGTATTAGCATTTAAACTCTACAATAGCTTACTATACAAGTTATACAAGTATTTAAATTCAAGAAAGACAAAAGCTCCTCTTTCTACGATGCACGCAGGAAGAGGAGCTTGCCGTGTTTCAATGACTAATAATTAATATCTTTCAAGAATCGTCTGTGTCTTCAAGCCATCCGCAGGAATCAGCCAGTTGTTGTTCTCCAGCAATTGCAGCAGTTGGGTACGCAGTCCGGATACAGCTACAGCATCATCGGTTTTGAAAGAGACCTCTACGATATTCTCAATACCTGTACCTGCTGCGTCACGGATCGGCCATACTTCGAGTGTAAGCTCTTGACCATTCCATGTACCTTCATAACGTTGGAATGTGATAGGGCCATATGCACGGGATTGCGTCAGTTGTTGCTTGCCCCAGTTGGAGGCAGACCAGTTTTTCAATTTGCCAGGGAGCTTGTCCAGTAACATGTTCAAGGCTTCTTGCTCTGAAGGAAGCTGAACACCTGTTGCTTGGGTATCGACTTTTTTGGTGTTGGAGAAGCTTAGCGTTTGTTTGCCGTATCCCCAATCAATCTCAGCCTCGTAATTATCATCTGATTTATCGAATCCTTCTTGGTTAGCTAGTGTCAGCGCTGCGTTGATATCACCATTAATGATAGGGTACCGTTTTTTGTAGGTCAGTTCGTAGTTGTTTTTATCATCCTTCTTGCGAAAACGAACATTCCATCCTTGCTCATCCAGTCCGAGCGCATTGGTGTCAAAGTACTCTGCGTTAATGTTTCTTGGCGTGGAACTCAGGCCGAGGGTCTGAATCACTTCACTGCGTGGTGTCCCATCTGTATTGAGCACGAGTTTTGGCTTGGCCAGAAACTTCACTTCATAAGCAGGAACGGCATTGGCAGCAGCTGAAGCCTGGGGTGCTCCCAGAAACGTCAGTCCACTTCCCAATGTTATTATGCTCAGCATGAATGAGGCGGTTACCTTTTTCCACTTTTTCAAAACCAATCACTCTCCTAATCTGGATTAACGTACAGATCCTACTTTATCGTCCGAGTATCTGAAAGCGATTAACGGGGAGCGCACATTGCGTTAACCCTGCATAGATTTGATGAATGGCAAACGATAGTTTATAGAGGATCAGGGTAATCAGCTATGGGAAATGGGGAAACGTGACTCACCTCTCGCAGCACTTCTTTGAAGCGGTTTACCTGAACTGAAGGGTGGCGGTCCTTGTTATGTACGGTGTATATATGGCGCGGTGCCTGCTCTCCCGGAATGGGGAGAACCTGAATGAGCCCGTGCTGCTCCTCCCACTGTACAGCCATCCGTGACATGAACGAGACATGCCCCCCAATTAACACAAGCTGTTTGATTGCTTCCAGGGAATCCATCTCCACCGTACTCCGTAAACGAATGTCATGTTGCGCGAGCCATTGGTTGGTTAGTCGCCGAGTACTGGATTCGTTGCCATGTAAGGCAAATGGGATCTGAGCAATATGCTCAGGCGTCAATGGTTCCTTCTGGGCCAAACCATGCTGCAAAGAACAGATTAATACCAAATCATCTTCACATAACGTCTCAGCTTGCAGCGCGGGTCCGACAAACGGTTCCGAAGAGATCACCCCCAGATCAATCTGATGCCGAATTAACATCTCGCGAATAACAGGTGATGGTTTGACGGATAAGACGATGCGAATACCAGGGAATTCCTGAGAAAAGGTATTGAGTATGGCGGGCAGCAGATATGTAGCCGGTACATAACTTGCCCCAATGTGCAGAGTGCCCCGATAGAGACTGTCATACTCTTTCACAACCCGCCTTGCCTCTTGGGTCAAAGCATTGATTTTGACAGAATAGTGGAGCAGGGCTTGTCCGGCCTCGGTTAAAAAAGTCTTCCCACTGCGCGATTCAAATAATCGCACACCCATCTCTTCCTCCAATGACTTCATATGAAATGTAACGGTCGGTTGTTTGATTCCCAGTAACTCGGCCACGCTTGTCATGTGATGATGCTTGTCGATCAGCTCAACAATTTGCAATTTGATCAGATTCAATGTTCCAACACTCCTTTCACTTCTACTAGCCCAATATATAAGATGATCTAATATTTTTCATAAAGACGGAGAGTACAGAACCAATCTGAAGAAGCGAAGCCAAAAGCTTTCTGGAAGTAAGCTACTTCGGAAGCATATTCTTCGCCTTTATCCCCGGATTTCTCCCTTTATAAAGGGAATATAAGAAATCTGGGGATAACAGCGATCGGAAGGTGGTGCTGTAATCGGAGCGACAACATGAAAATTAATTTAGTTCACCTACTATAGATTTAATCTATGAACATCAACAGAATTCATCTAAAAAGTTAATTCCAATTTTACATACAAGACATACAACTCGCGAAAGCGGACGTTAGACTGAGAACAGTGCAAGAGATCAAGTAACAGAAGACAGGCAGGGATGCTTATGAAATTAGAGATAACGGGAATTCAAAAATCATTTAATCAAACACCCGCACTGCTGCCGACAGATCTAACGCTTGAACATGGTAAGTTCACGACACTGCTTGGCCCATCGGGCTGTGGCAAAACAACACTGCTCCGTATGTTGGCCGGGCTGGAACAGCCGGATGCGGGGGAGATTCGTGCAGATGGTGAGTATATCTACTCTGCGGCGAAGCGGATTGATATACCAACACACAAGCGTAATCTGGGCATGGTGTTTCAGGATTTTGCATTATGGCCGCATATGACCGTATATGAAAATGTAGCGTTTGGCCTAAAGGCCGGAAAACAGAAATCCGATCTGCGGCAAAAGGTGAACGAAGCCCTTGGTATGGTTCGCCTGCAAGGCATGGAAGATCGATATCCTCATCAGCTGTCTGGTGGACAGCAGCAACGGGTTGCTTTTGCCAGAGCCGTAGTCGTCAGACCTGGTGTGATCCTGTTCGATGAGCCACTAAGTGCACTGGATGCTGTACTTCGGGAAGAGATGCGGATTGAGATGATGTCCTTGGTACGGGATATGGGACTGACTGCGCTGTACGTCACACATGATCAGATTGAAGCGATGTCGATGTCGGATGAGATTGTGGTGATGCAGAAGGGACGGATATTGCAAAAGGGAAGCCCGGAAACGATCTACTCGGCGCCAAGTGATCCCTATGTCGCTTCGTTTATCGGAAAGTCCAACTGGCTCACTCCTAATCAATCGATGGTGCGTCCAGAGCATGTCACTTGGAACAAAACAGGTCATGATGATCTGTGTTATCCAGGGACGGTACTTAGTGTCAGCTATGTAGGTGAGCGTTATGAAGTACAAGTGCAGATGGAAGGGCTGGGCGTATGGACAGCCTATATGAACCAAAGAGTGCGTGTGGGAGAGCGGGTTCAGCTTCATGTAGCCCCCGAGAGGATATGCCGAATGGACGGTTATGACCACCCGAGTATGAAGCAAAACGAAGCGATCGCAGTGGCATATTAAATTGGTGAACGAGCACGCAGTTGGAAGCAGGAGTACACATTTTATAAGAAACCAGGGGAGATGGACGAATATGTTGAATATGAAAACACGGAAAAAGAGCGCAATGCTGTTATTAACAGCGGTCATGAGTATCAGTTTGTTCGGATGTAGTACAGGGAACACAACCACAGGCAACGCGGCACAACCTGCAGGTGAAGGAAACACAGCAGCAGCGGCAGAAACAACGAAACCGGCTGGCGGCAAGCTGGTTTTGTACAGTGCTGGCCCACAGAAGCTGGCGGATAACATCGTGAGTGGATTTACAGACAAAACAGGGATCGAAGTCGAAATGTTCCAGGGAACGACAGGCAAAATCCTGGCTCGTATGGAAGCTGAGAAGTCCAATCCGGTAGCAGACGTTGTAATCCTGGCCTCCTTGCCTTCAGCACAGGCTTTGAAAGCCGATGGTTTGACCATGCCTTACCCCGAAGCAGCCAATGCGGACAAGCTGAACAAGGACTGGTCGGATGCAGAAGGCAACTATTTTAGCAGCAGTGCTTCCGCACTGGGTATTGTGTATAACACCAAACTGGTGTCTACCCCACCAACAAGTTGGGCAGATCTTGCTACGCCTGTGTGGAAAGATGCAGTGAACATTCCCGACCCTACATTATCAGGTTCAGCACTCGACTTCATCACAGGATACCTGAGCGCGAACGGTGAAAAAGGATGGGACCTGCTCAGTGCCTATAAAGCCAATGGCGTAGCGATGGCAGGAGCCAATCAGGAAGCACTTGATCCGGTCATTACGGGTGCCAAAAGCATCGTAGCGGCAGGTGTGGATTACATGGCGTATTCCTCCAAGGCAAAAGGTGAACCACTGGATATCGTATATCCTGAAGAAGGCACGGTAATCAGCCCAAGACCTGCAGCAATTCTGAAATCCAGTCCGAATGTAGAGAATGCCAAAGCGTTCATCGACTACTTGTTGTCTGACGAAGCACAGAAGCTCGTTACAGATGCCTACCTAATACCGGGCCGCGAAGACATTGAAGCGACTAACCGTACCAATGTGAAGGATATTCCACAACTAAAAGTGGATTGGAACTGGATGAGCGAACATGGCGAAGAGACTGCGGCGCGTTTCTCCGAGACGTTTAAGTAAGTACTTTTGCATAGGCAAACACCGAAAGAAGAACAAGCATAGAGACAATTAGGCAAAAGGAATACCTGCTGTCTGTGGAAAGTCATGTGAGGTGAACGTAGTGAAACCTGTTGTTATGGACAACAACCGTATTTTTCGGAGAGTGGGCGTGATTCTGGCCCTCTTTCTGCTGACCATAAGTATTGGCGTGCCGCTCTTGCTGATTTTCTGGCAAAGTGTCTATGTGGACGGACAATGGGACTGGATGGCCCCGATTCGCACGATTACGGGACATCATCTGTCGGGTGTACTGCTGAATTCCGTCTGGCTTGGTGTCTGCGTGGTGGCGGTAACTACATTGTTGGCACTGCCGCTCGCCTGGATGATGGCAAAGACCCGGATGGGCGAACATCGCTGGGTCGATGTAATCCTGATGATTCCATTCATGACTCCGCCGTATATCGGTTCCATGGGATGGATTCTGTTTATGCAAAAAGGGGGATACCTCCAGCAATGGATACCCTCATCTGCAAGTTGGAGTGAAATGTTCTTCAGCTTCTGGGGTATGGTGCTCATCATGAGCTTGCACCTGTTCCCCTTCTTGTACCTGCTGCTTCGGGATGCATTGATTCGCATCGGTGGCAATCTGGAAGAAGCGGGAGCCGTGCACGGTGCACGTGCAGGGTACCGTTTCAGACGCATTATTTTACCCTTGTTGTTGTCGTCCTACGGCATGGGGATCATGCTGGTCTTTGTCAAAACGATTGCGGAATTCGGTACACCGGCAACCTTCGGGCGCAAGATTGGCTATTATGTCATGACCTCCGAAATTCATAAGTACATCTCCAGTTGGCCGATTGATTTCGGCAAGGCGACTTCACTGGCATCGGTGCTGCTGTCCGTCTGTCTGGTGATGTGGTATATGCAGTCTGCCATGAGCCGAAAATTCACGTATCGTCTGGTGGGTGGCAAAGGGCAACGTTCGAAGCGATATTCCCTTCGTGGGGGAGCAGGATGGTTGTGCGGGGTGTATCTTGCGATCCTGTTGATCCTGTCGGTAGGTATCCCGTATTTCTCCATCATTGCCGCTTCGACCATGAAGCTGCGGGGATCGGGACTCGCTTTTGATAATCTCACCTTGGATCATTACAGAGAGCTCTTATCTTGGGGATCGGTGAGTATGAAGGCCATCGGGAACAGTCTGGGATTATCCCTCGCGGCTTCAACTGTTGCTGTTATTATCGGGACGGGGTTTGCGCTGGCGATCGGCAGATCATCTTCATTCATGCAGCGTGTGATTGACTTGTTCAGTCTGTTGCCTAATACGGTCCCAGGTATCGTGATGGTCGTGGGTCTGATTCTCTTCTGGAACTCACCCTGGATGCCAGTCACGTTGTATAACACCTATGGCATGGTTGTTCTCACGTACGTTGTTCTCTTCTTGCCTTACACCGTGCAGTATGTAAAATCGAGCTTTACCCAGATTGACGGAACATTGTTCCAGGCGGGTCAAGTGTTTGGCGGGAAGCCGCTGTATATTCTGCGGCGAATCCTGATCCCATTGATTCTGCCCGGCATGCTGGCGGGCTGGATGATGACCTTTACGATTGCAACAAGGGAACTGGTGGGTTCGTTGTTGATTCTTCCGCCGTCCATGCAGACGTCGGCTACGTATATTTTTGCCCAATTTGAACAAGGTCAAGTGTCGCTCGGAATGGCGATGGCCGTTGTGACTGTAGGCATGACGGTGCTCATGCTGCTTGGAATCGAAATGCTGAATTCAAAGAGAAAGTGGAATGCATCATGATCAAACTTAACGTATGGGGCGGTGCAGGCGAACATGGACGTTCCGCCTATCTTCTGAGCGGGAGCCGGTTTCGCCTTTTGCTGGATTGTGGTGTCAAAAAAGAAGGCATGGGCCAGTATCCGCTGATTGATCCGGAGATTGTACCACAAGTGGACGCGGTCCTCTTGTCCCACGCCCATGAGGATCATTCAGTCGCCATCCCATTGCTGTATAAGATGGGCTACCAGGGTGAAGTGTGGACGACAAGGGAGACGAGGGAGCAGTTGGGTACGTATTTTCGGGCATGGCGCAGCAACATGGAACGAGCAGGACATGTAATACCATATGACAAAGCTGACGAGCTACGTATTCGATACAGGTTCCTGGAAAACGAAGCAGAGCGAGGCCATTGGTTTGAAATCATACCTGGGGTGGCGGCAGTCTGGGGGCGTAGCGGGCATCTGGCGGGTTCGGTCTGGTTCGGTCTTGAGATGGAGGGCAAGCGGGTTCTGTACTCCGGCGATTATACGTCGGAGTCTATGCTTCTACAGAATGACGATGTGGCCGACGGATTCCGGCGGGCAGACCTGAATCGCCATAGCCGCGTATGGGCTGCTCCTGTTCCAATTCAAAGCCTTCAGGATATGTCCAACTCCAACGCGCCCAATGCAAAAACGGATGCGAACAGCGAACAGGCCAGCGAGTTGGTAATGGGCCAAGCTATGGGACAGACGCTGGCTGATCAAGCAGTATATGCTCAGACCCTTGCTGCTACAGGATCTACCGGATCAGAGACAGCACTAGGCTCATCTGCAGTGATACACAGCAACATCCTTACCGAGCAAATGCACATGAGAGAAAGTATAGAAGCTATGGCATCCATGTCTAACTCATACCAGGTTAAGCTTGATCTGGCGATCGTGGATGCTGCCTATGGTACGGACCAGGATACGCAGGCGGATAAACTGCAACAACTGGAGAGCGCGATCAGTAGTGCGATTGCTCGGGGGGGCAAGGTGTTATTACCCATGCCTGCGGTGGGCCGCGGCCAGGAGATGATCCTATGGGCACAGCAATGTTTTCAGGACATTCCCATGATTGTGGAACAGAAACTGGTGGATGGAATGACTCAGTTACATCGTGTTCCCTATTGGCTCAGGAAGGGAGAACTGACTCGGGAAGGTTCGCCTGCGGACAGCATCGATCATTTTCTGAGCGGAGAAGGTTGGGCAAAGACATCTACCGAGGAAGAACGTCTGCAGTTGCTGGAACAACATCATGCTTCCCTATGGTTTGTGCCGGACGGCATGATGCAGTCCTCTCTTGCACGTTGGTATTATGAGAAATGGGCATCTAATGAAAAAAATCTGATTCTGCTCACCGGGCATGTTGCTGCCGGAACTTTTGCCGATGAGTTATTGAAAAATCCAGAAGAGTATGGCAAATGTGAAGTTAGGAAATTGCGTTACAAAGTTCATCAGGGTTGGAGGGATGTCGAGCAGATGTTGGGCCGGATCTCTGCACGTCATACGGTCCTTGTGCATACTGACCTTGTGGAAACGGAAAGGTTGAGACAGGGTTTGCTTGATGAAGGTTCATCTGCGGAAGCTGATATCTATGCGTTGTCTCCAGGAGATGAGTTATCCTTTTAAAAGCGGGAAAGAATGAACAGGTTTTCGCTGAGGGCGAGAGCCTGTTTTGGCGTACCGTTCTTGCCTTTATATCGGAAAGAGTAGGAAAAGATACATAGAGAGTGGTTAACCTTTATCCGGTGTAATTTAATTTTACATAAAGTTTGACTTGTGAAATTTTATATCATATACTGGGTAAAATGTTGGCAGATGACGTGATCATCGGGTCTTGCAGGAGGTTGGAAATGGATGGATACAGGCAGCTATCCGATATGGGAGAAGTATCGTTTGAAGCAGGAGCATCTGGTCATCGGACTAATGTCAGGGACGTCTCTGGACGGAACGGATGCGGCGCTGGTGCGTATTCAAACCGATATGAGCGGGGCATTACAGCAGATTGAGCTGGTTGATTTCGTATGTGTGCCGTATTCGAATGGATTGAGAGACGTACTGATCCGGTTATGTTCACCGGGGACAGCTCGTGTCGACGAACTCACAGCCGCGCATTTTGGTGTATCGGAGTGGTATGCGCATAGTGTTACGGAACTGATGCGGTCTTCCGGTATCTCAACGCAGCAGGTGGATGTGATTAGCATGCATGGACAGACGGTATGGCATGCTCCTGTAGCATCTGCGTTTCCAGGTCCAACGGGGGCAAGTATTGATGTGGTATCGACATTGCAGATCGGTGAATGTGCTGTCGTTCGAGAACGGACAGGACTGCCAGTGATTGGCAACCTGCGAGCCAGGGATATGGCGGCTGGTGGGGAAGGTGCTCCGCTTACGCCTTATGCGGATGCTCTGATGTTCCGTAGCCCGACAGAAGGGCGGTTGGTACAGAATATCGGCGGTATTGGAAATGTTACGGTGCTTCCATCCGAGTCATCTACCGAAGGTATTTCGGCTTTTGATACGGGACCAGGCAATATGGTGATGGACGCCATTGTGCGGCAGGCAACGGATGGGCGGCAGCATTATGATCCGAGTGGAAGCATTGCAGCACAGGGGAAGGTCGATCAGGGTCTGGTAGACCTGTGTTTGGAGGATGAGTATTTCAAACGACTTCCGCCGAAAAGTACCGGGCGGGAAGTATATGGCGCCGCTTATGCAGTGAGACTGATGGAGATGGCCGCAGCACGTTCCTTAACACTGGAAGATACGCTTGCTACTGCCACCTGTCTGACCGCGGAGACCATCGTGCGTGCAGTGAAGGATTTTATCCTGCCCAAGGTGCACATATCGGCCATGCTCGCCTGCGGTGGTGGCACTTCCAATGCCACGTTAATGGAGATGATCCGTCATAGACTTCCAAAGGAGATCCGTTTGGAACGAACAACAGATTACGGCATACCCGATGATGCACGGGAAGCCATTGGATTTGCTTTACTTGGCCATGAGGCACTTATGGGCAGAACCAATACACTCCCGGCAGTAACTGGCGCGAGACACGCCGTAATCTCAGGTAACCTGACCCTGTAGTGCAGCAAGGCTTTTGAATGAGTCGGATATGCAATGGCATTTAATCAATTAGACTCTATTGGAATTATAAGATAAAATGCTTGTACATGAATGCAGTATGGAAAGGAGGAGCGAATGGAGAGCATGAAAGGTGGACTTGTACGTTTACGCGCATTAATGAATGACCTGACCCCATCGGAACGTAAGATCGGAGCTTATATTCTCGATCACCCACAAGAAACCGTCCAGTCCTCGGTGGCACAGTTATCCGAACGTAGCGGGGGCAGCCCGGCAGCTATTATTCGTCTCTGCAAATCGCTCGGGGTAGCGGGTTTCCAGGAACTGAAGCTTAAGATTGCTGGAGATTTACAGACGGATGAGCAATATAATTATACGGAGATTCGTCCCCAGGACTCCATGGAGAGCATTATTCAGCATGTGTCCGCAAATAATATTCAGTCGGTGAAGGATACGGTTCATATTCTGGACCCACGTCTGGTGGAGAAGGCTGTGGATGTGCTTCATCGGGCAAACCGGATTTTTTTCTATGGGGTAGGGGCCTCGAACCTGATTGCGCTGGATGCACATTACAAGTTCATGCGAATCAATCGCACAAGCTTTTCGTTTGCCGATCCGCATATGCAGATTTCGTCCGCAACGACGCTCCGCGAAGATGACGCAGTGGTATGTATCTCGTATTCAGGAGAGACATCGAATGTAATCTCCTGTCTGAAGCATGCTCACGAAGGCGGTGCAGCGACAATCAGCATTACCAAGTGGGGGAGCAATACGCTCAGCAGTATGGCGGATGTGCCCCTGATGATTACGTCCACCGAAAGTGATATTCGGAGTGGAGCAACTTCGTCACGGATTGCCCAGTTGAACGTGATCGATATCCTGTATTTGGCCATTGCCAGTCGGGATTACAACCAGTCGGTGGAATATTTGGAGAAGAGCCGGCAGGCTATTCTGGAGCATAAATGAAGTAGAATCATATGAATCCCCTTTCTGTTTATCATACAGGAGGGGATTTTTTGACGCGAATGATATCCGCTTTTCGATAAAAAAAGCCCAAAAAGAGCCCAGACTGATGTCAGGCTCTTTCAACTTCAAGGACAATGCGCCCTGCTTGGTTCAAGAAGGACCGGCAATGGCGCTGCGGACAAATCCGTCAGCCAGATCCAGTCTTCGCTGTGCTTCCACGGCGTCCACACCAGCCATCAGCATGACGATTGCCGTTTTTACATGACCGTCTGCACCGGCAAAGGCCTGTTCAATGTCCGCTTCATTCGCTCCGGTTGCCAGATGGATCATGCGTTTGGCCCGATGGACAAGCTTCTCGTTCGAAGGGTTCAGATCAACCATGAAATTACGGTAAACCTTGCCCAGACGAATCATAGCGGTAGTGGTGAGCATGTTCAGAATCATTTTCTGGGCGCTGCCTGCCTTCATACGTGTTGAACCCATGACAACCTCTGGACCGACAACAGCCTCGATGCTTACATCAGCCAAAAGGGTCATCGGCGTACCTGCGTTGTTACTCAGGCTGATCACCGTAGCTCCGATCTCTCTGGCGTGTCTCATCGCGCCCAGCACATACGGCGTTCGCCCACTGGCTGCAATGCCAACCACGACATCGTTTTCGTCTAATCCATGTTCATCAAGGTCCGCCGCTCCCAATTCCTCACTATCTTCAGCACCTTCAACCGGGTCCTTCACTGCCCGGAATCCCCCTGCAATAATACCTTGCACCATGGAGGGAGGGGTTCCATAGGTAGGCGGACATTCCGAAGCATCAAGTATCCCCAATCGTCCACTGGTGCCTGCACCTACATAGAATAGCCTGCCGCCAGACTGAAAGGCCTCCAAGATCCGGTCCGCCGCTTGGGCAATGACCGGAATCAGGGGTTGAATAAGCTCTGCAATCCGTTGATCTTCCTTATTGATCAGTTCCATAATTTCTGCCGATGGCAATTCATCTATATGATCCGTTAGTGGATTGGGTTGTTCCGTTAATAATGAGTTCAGCATGTGATTCATCTGTACGGCCTCCTTCTCTCTTTTAGAATGATACATTCAGGGAACGGCGTCTTCTTGCCAGTAGTGCTGCACCTACCGATGGAGCAGGGGCATCTTCACGATATACAAATTCCAACTCTCCATAATATCCCGATAACTTCTGGATAAATGTATTTCGGAAAAGTGCAGCGTATCGAAACAGCGACCCGGACAGGACAACCTGAGTAGATGCAAATTCGGGATGACGGGCAATCAGCGCCTTGGCGGTATCCGCCAATTGTGCAGACTCATCGATGATTAGTGCCCGGGCAGCCTCGTCCCCGGATTCAGCTGCCTCTATAGCAAGGCGGGCGATGGATGCTGTCTCGCTTTTGCCCCAATTCGTCTGATAGACCAGCGACTTTAGCTCCGATATATCCCGAAGGTTCAGTTTCTTTAGAAGAAGCGGGGTTATACGGGTTGGAGGAAGAACACCATCATAGCTCTGCATGACCGCTTGGAGTGCACGTTGTCCAATACGATAGCCGCTCCCTTCATCGCCGAGCAGATGACCCCAGCCTCCTGCGCGGTATCGTTCTCCTTCCAGCGTAAATCCGTACACGATGGACCCTGTTCCAGAGATGCACAATACACCGTGAGTATGTCCGAGAGAGGCCATCAGGGCAATCTCTCCTTCGGATACAACCCAGACAGGACAGCTTTCTGATCCATGTCGATTACGACTCTTCATATAGTTATTTACTGCGTCGGCTATAAGTTGCCGTTCTTGAATTGTGTCTATACCTGACATACCAAGGCATATACCTTCACAATTTGTCGATAAATCACTTTTTAGATTGAATAGCTGTTCCAGCACTCGTTGCAGTTCGGAAAGGGCCTGTTCCAGGGGTACGCTGTGAGGATTCGTGGGACCGCCGCTGAGCCGGGCGAGAATTTCGCCAGATTCAGAAATGATTGCTGCATCAGTATTGGTACCGCCTCCATCTACGCCAACATATACTCGCAAAGTGGCTCACCTCGATTGCTTGAGTTTTCTTTTTACATAGTATAGAGGCATAAAATGAAAAAGTAAAATTAAATTTTATAATAAAAAATAATGTTGAATTTTTATTTCATAGCTCATATAATGAACTCAATCTACAATTTTGGAAGGAATTAATACTGTTAATGTCAACTAAGTTGACGTTATATTGCATTTAAGAGATTAATCCTGCGTACATTCAGGTCTAATCCATAAGGGAGGTGCATTTTCCTTACTGCCACGCTCAATAGTCTGTTAACCGTTTAAGGATGGATGATTTCAAAAGGGGTAGCATGGTTAAGCAATGCAATTATCAGGAGACGACACGCGAAGGAGATGAAGGCATGAAAAAGAAGGGTCTAGTGTGGGCAATGTTGTTGATGATGGTCATGGTTACTGCCTGCGGGAATAGCGGGGGCGCTGCTTCAGATGATCCCAATGCAGAAGATACGGTGACCGTATGGACGTATCCAGTACATGGAACATATGAAGATGAACTGAAGGATCTAATCGTTGATTTCAATAAGGAACACCCGAACATTACCGTGAAGACTGAAATGCTCTCCTGGGCGGAAGGGCCCAAAAAATTCGATGTCGCTCTGAACGCGGGCAATCCGCCGGATCTTTACTTTCATAGTGTAGACGGCACGTATGTGAATACAGGATTGGCACTTGAGCTGGACAGCTACCTGACACCTGAGATCAAGGATGACTATCTGCCAGGTACGCTTGAATTAGGTCAGATCCAAGGGAAACAGTACGGACTGCCATTGTATCAATTCCAATGGGCATGGGGTGGCAACAAACGCATTCTGGAGGAAGCGGGCATTGACTGGAAATCCATTCAACAAAACGGCTGGACCTGGTCCGAATTCAACGCTGCCGCAGCCAAGCTGACCAAAACGCTGGATGGCGGGGCTAAACAATATGCACTGGTTACCGACGGAACCTCGCTTGATTTCATTGAAATGCTGTCCCGAAACAACGGAATGATTGACGTTCTCGATAAAGCTGGCACGTTCCAGTGGAATGATGGTCGCATTCTGGATACTCTCTCTTTTATCAAAAACCTGATGGATCAAGGCTATATGCCAAAAGAAACGGCTGCGCTTGCTCCAGCCAAACGGACGGATATGTTCTATGCGGGTGAAACAGCGATCATCTCCAAAGCGATTCCTTATTATGATGTGATGATTCAGAACCGCAACAAGGATATTGACGATGGCAAGGTACAAGGGGAGAAAATTGATTTTGTCCTGCTGCCTGTACCGCATAATGACGATCAATCTGCGGCAACAACGATGGGCGGCGAAGGGTATGTAGCCTTCAAACAGAAGAAGGACAAAGGTGAGCAGCATGCCAAAAATACGTTCCTGGTCATGGAGGCGCTTAGTGGTGCCAAAGCAGGGAACTCGGCCAATGAACTGGCGCTCCCATTCGTAAGACAATCCCAGGTAGATCTGTTTAAAGGAAAAGAACTAGGTCAACCGGATAATCTGGCTGCTGCGAAAGTCATGGCAGAGAATATCGCTATGCAGGTTGTACTGGAACTGGATATCGACAAAGCATCACAGCAAAAACAATTCAAGGAACAAGTTGTGAAGCCTAACATTCAGGCGCTGTTCTCGGGTGAGAAGACACCGGAGCAGATCGCAGAAGACTTCAAGAACAAAGGCCAGCAGATGTTTGGACAATAACTCGGACCATACAACATAACGCAAAACCATACTGATTAGGAGAGGAGGATTCGCCATGCAGACCGCCCTTGCGCCAAAACCGTCTGTGCCCCGGACTTCCCGGGCTGCCCGGTTTTGGCGAGACTACGGGTGGGCGTATTTGTTTATTTTGGCGCCTGTCCTGCTGTTTCTCATTTTCACACTGTATCCCGTTCTGACGGCTCTCGTGATGAGCTTTCAGAAATACAACATTATGAATTCCACGTGGGTTGGATTGGATAACTACGAGCGACTGGTGAAGGATGAAACGTTCTGGAAGTCGATCAAAAATACGGTGATCTTCACCGTCGGCACAGTCCCGGTCAATATTCTCATTACATTTGTACTGTCCTATTTCATCTATCAGATGAAAAGTAAATGGCAGACTTTTTTCAAAGCTACGATGTATCTGCCTGCGGTAGCCTCCGGGGTAACCATCTCCATTGTATGGCTGGCAATTTTTGATCCTACCGATTCGGGGCTGCTCAACCGTTTTCTCAGCTTGTTCGGACTTGATCCGGTGATCTGGCTGGGCCAGTCGGGAACGGCACTCTTTTCCCTTATTCTAATGAACTGGCTCGGATCGCACGGAGCGGGCATTATTCTGTATCTGGCAGCCATGGGCGGTATTCCGAAATCGCTGTACGAAGCAGCGGATATTGATCATGCCAGCGGATGGACCCAGTTCAGCAAGATTACATGGCCGCTACTCAAACCAACGACGCTGTATCTGCTCGTCACGGGTGTCATTACATCCTTCCAGGTGTTTATCTCGGTATATCTGATGACACAGGGTGGACCGAACTTTGCGACAACAACGATCGCTTATCTGATCTACGAGACGGCATTCAAGTTCTATGAGTTCGGATTGGCTTCGGCTCAGTCGTTTGTATTGGCGATTATCATCATAGTCATCTCTGTCATACAGTTCAAATATTTCTCCAGCGATATTGAGTATTAGAGGTAGTTCAAAACACGTTCTATTAGAGCACGTTGCATTAAGCATCCGGGGGTGAATGAAATCCATGAAATCAACACAGAAAAAGACACTGCTTGTCGTTGCATCCATTCTGCTGGTGGTCTGGGCACTGGTGACGGTCATTCCGATGTACTGGATGCTGGTCGGTTCAGTGCAGGATAGCGCGATGTCGGCGTCGTTTAAACCACAGATGATCCCGGAGCAGTTGTCGTTATCACCATATGAGCGCTTTTTTGCCAAAACCGATGCGTGGCGCTGGCTATTTAACTCGCTGCTTATCGCGGTCATTCTGACCGTGACAAATGTGTTCTTCGCCTCCCTGGCGGGTTATGCGTTCGCCAAACTGAAATTCCCGGGAAGCCAGGCGGTATTCTGGACCCTGCTGGGTACGATGATGATTCCGGCACAGGTAACGCTGATTCCCTTGTACATTCTGATGGTCAACGTGTTTGACCTGGGGGATACGTATACGGCCATTATTCTGCCTGCTGCGGTCAGTGTGGGCAACATTTTCTTGATGAAACAGTTCATGTCAACGCTGCCTACATCACTGATTCATGCGGCACGTATTGATGCATGCAGCGAGTTCGGCATCTTCTGGAAAGTGATTCTGCCGATGGCGAAGCCAGGGATCGCGGTGCTGGCGATTTTCACGTTTGTCGCTTCGTGGAATGAATTTTTCTGGCCATTCCTGATCACTAACTCCAACGAGATGCGCACCGTTCAGGTGGGTCTGGCTTCGTTCGTATTTGCCGAATCAACCGATTTCGGCGCAATGATGGCGGGGGCAACAATAGGTGCACTGCCGATGATCATTCTGTTTTTCTCACTGCAACGTTATTTCCTACAGGGCATTACGATTGGTGCAGTTAAAGGTTAAGTTGAACTTATATAGTTCAGGACAAGCGACAACGTAAAGGGGGATCTACCTATGGCACGCGTGGAGTTTCGCCAAGTGCGCAAAGAATTCAAAGACGATCATAAAGGAACGTTCACGGCTGTGGCCGGCTCGGACTTTGTTATAGAAGATAAGGAATTCGTGGTTTTTGTGGGTCCTTCGGGCTGTGGCAAGACGACGTCACTGCGGATGATTGCGGGTCTGGAAAAACAGACGAGTGGCGACATTGTCATCGGGGATCGGGTCGTGAATGATCTGCATCCAAAGGATCGGGATATCGCGATGGTGTTTCAGGACTATGCACTCTATCCGCATATGACCATCCGTGAAAATCTATCCTTTGGCCTGAAAAATCTGAAAAAGCCAAAGTCTTATATTGATGAACAGGTGCAGAATGCGGCCTCCATTCTGGGACTGGAAGCGATGCTGGAACGCAAACCGCGCGAGCTGTCTGGTGGTCAGCGCCAGCGTGTGGCAGTAGGACGTGCGATCGTCCGTGATCCGCAGGTGTTTTTATTCGACGAACCACTGTCCAATCTGGATGCCAAGTTGCGGGTTCAGATGAGGGTGGAGTTGGGAGAACTGCATAAACGTCTCGGTGCCACGATTGTGTACGTGACGCATGATCAGGTGGAGGCCATGACACTTGGAGAACGCATCGTGGTCATGAATCATGGAGATATTCAGCAGGTGGCTTCACCGAAAGAACTGTATGCGAGTCCGCGAAATATGTTTGTTGCCGGATTTATTGGTTCCCCGGCGATGAACTTTATTGATGCACGGATTGAAGGCACACAGGTTGTCATCGAGGGAGCCTCATTCACCTTGCCAGCCGATGTACTTGCTCGTTTGCAGAGCCATCAGGGCAAGCCGGTGATTATGGGACTGCGCCCAGAGCATATTTTTGGTGACGATGTCGCTCCGAATATCCCGACAGACCATATGCTGCAGGCGCGAGTTCAGGTTGTAGAGCATCTGGGCTCCGAGAATTTGGTGTATTTCCATTCCGGTGCCCGTACGGTCACGGCCAAGGTTCATCCGGAAACACATGCGTATGTAGGAATGGACAAAAATTTTGTGCTGGACTTGCGTAAGGCGCACTTTTTCGATCCAGAGACGGAGCTTGCGATTGGACGGGAATAAAAGACGAGGCCTGGCGAAGAAGGAACGGTTAGAAAGGGGAGGGTGAAGATGCGTAAGCTGAGTGAAGTGTTGATCAAGTCAGGTGCAGAAATCTATCGGGATATTATTCCGGTGGCCTTGTACAGTGTCGTTAGCTCCATCGTATTGGTTCCCATTCTGATGTTTGCTCCACTGCCAATCGCGGTGCTGCTTCTGGCCTTGATATATATGCCCATCCTGTTCGGTGTCAGTTATGCCGTACATCACAGGCTGGAACGCAAGGAACGCCGCAATGGGCTTAAGGATATCTGGTTCGGAACGGTGAAGGGAATGATCCCCGGAGGATCAGTAGGTGTACTTTTCGCCGTGCTTGGCTTCATTCTCTGGTCAACCTGGTGGTATTACGGCGGACAGGGCGGGATTACAGGTACAGCAGTGAGCATGTTCCAAACCTTCTTCGTCCTCATGGCGCTGATGTCACAGTTCTATACTTGGCAGCTTGTTTTACAAAAAAACATGGGCATCCTTCAGGCGATGGGGGAAAGTGTAAAGCTGTTCTTCCGTCACCCGGGGTATACGATGGGCGCTTGTTTTCAGGCCATGTGCCTAACTGCTTTGCTGATGCTGACGGTTGTTGGCTTTGGAGCGCTGTTCGCGGGCATGTTTGCCATCTATCAGCATAAGGTGGCTCTCAATGTGCTGGAGCCTGAAGAGGAACCTGTCGTAACAGGTGGTAACGATCACCAGCATCCAGGGTGGATCAGCCAGGGGAATGTGTAATGGGTCGGTTGAATGGGGGCGGGCAGATTCCGGCTGTAAAAACGGGAGTTGACCTTCTGTCGAGAGGGTTATCGCATCCATGGTTAACAGGTGCTCGAATCGGTCTAATTACGAATCCGACTGGAATTACAGCGGATTTTGTATCGACTATAGATGTGTGCGCAGGACTGGATAATGCCGAGCTTACAGCGCTCTACGCCTGTGAGCACGGACTGGATGGAGAACTTCAGGCGGGTGTCAGATTCGGAGACATGCGTCACCCACGTCTGGACATTCCGGTGTTCAGCCTGTATGGAGATCACAAGAAACCTACGCCTGCAATGCTGGCTGGAGTCGATACGGTGCTGTTCGACATTCAGGATGTGGGCGTTCGTTATTACACGTATGTCTCAACCTTGTTCTATATGATGGAGGTCTGCGCTGGAGCAGGCAAACGTATGCTGATTCTGGACCGTCCCAATCCGCTGGGTGGAAACGTTGTGGAAGGCGGTGTACTAAACGCGGGGTATGAATCACTCGTTGGCGCTTGGCGTGTCCCTGTACGTACCGGATTGACGGTAGGTGAACTCGCCCTGATGGTCAACAGCGAGATGGATGTACCTTGCGAATTGGACGTGATTGCGATGGAAGGTTGGCAGCGTTCCATGAGGTTCACGGATTGCCAGCTTCCCTGGATGTTGCCCTCCCCCAATATGCCTACACTGGATAGCGTGCAGGTATATGCGGGCACATGCCTGTTCGAAGGCACTAATGTATCGGAGGGCAGGGGCACGACCCGCCCATTCGAGTGGATTGGGGCACCCTGGGTTGAGGGTGAGCGTTTGGCGGAACGATTTCGGGAATACAAGCTGGAAGGTGTGCATGTGCATCCGGTGTACATGTCGCCAACATTCTCCAAACATGCAGGTGAGCTGTGTGGTGGCGTAAGGATCTTTGTAACGGACAGCAGGAAATTCCGGGCGGTAGAGACGGGGCTAGTGCTTTTGCATGAACTGGTTTCACTCTATCCGGAGCAATTCTGCTGGTTAGAGCCACCAGAGCCGGGTTCGAGGTACTTTATCGACCTGCTGGCAGGGGGGAAGGCAGTCAGGGAAACCATTCATGACCGGGCGGAATTCGTTCGTTTAATGGAAGCGTGGAATGTACAGGCAGCAGAATGGAAGGAGCGGCGAAAGCCATTTTTGTTATATCCATAAACGGATGTTTGTCATCGGAAGGAGGCATGAAATGAGTGGGCAAAAAGAGTTATACCAGTCTCATCTGAGACAGATGACCTTGCGTGAGAAAGTCGGGCAAATGCTGCTTTGCGGCTTTCATGGCACTGAAGCTGCTGGCGATGTGGAATCCTTTCTCCGAAAGTATCCCATTGGTGGGGTGATCTATTTTGCGCGCAACGTTGAGTCGCCAGAGCAGGTAGAGCGGTTATCGTCGGGGCTACAACAGATTGCTAGAAGCAGCGGTAATCTGCCGCTCTGGATATCCATTGATCAGGAGGGTGGCATGGTTGCCCGAATCACCGAAGGGATAGCCTTGATGCCGGGACAAATGGCCATTGCCGCTGCCGGTTCCATAGACGATGCGTATCAGGCGGCATATATCAGTGGATTGGAGCTAAAATCCATGGGCATTAACATGAACTTTGCTCCAGTATTGGATGTGAACAATAACGCTGCGAATCCGGTCATCGGTGTACGATCATTCGGCGAATCTTCACAATCCGTTGCAGAATATGGGGCTAGAACCATTGCGGGAATACAGGACGCCGGGATTGCAGCGACAGCCAAGCACTTCCCGGGGCATGGGGATACGGACACCGATTCTCATCTGGACCTGCCGATCATCACTCATGATCGTGATCGGGTAGAGCGCCTGGAGTTGATTCCATTCCGAGCTGCCATCGCCGAAGGTGTTGATGCCATGATGTCAGCGCATATTTATTTCCCTGCACTGGAGCCAGAGCGTCTGCCCGTAACGCTATCGCAAAGCGTATTAAGCGGTCTACTTCGCCAGGAACTGGCTTATGAGGGCATGATCGTGACAGATTGCATGGAGATGGATGCTATTGCTGTGAACTATGGCACGGTCGATGCAGCTGTGATGGCGGTAGAGGCCGGAGCGGATCTGGTGTTAATTAGCCATACGGCTAAGCTTCAGGCAGAGGCTTTTGAAGCGTTGCTAGCAGCTGTGAGGAGCGGGCGGATTAGCGAGAGACGCATTGATGAGTCGGTGAATCGTTTGCTGATGTACAAGGCGAAACGTGGTTTGTTGGAGAGTGGAACGGGCGGTGCAGATGATGAAGTGAATAGTGTATTCTCAAATGCACCCTCCCTGAATTCATCAAAGGATCTTTCACATTCCAGCGGGTCTGAGCGAAACAGTTCATTACACCAAGAGGTTGCTCGCCGTATTAGTGAGAACAGTATCACACTGGTACGCGATCAGCTGAATATGCTGCCTTTGAAGCCGGAACGCACGCTGGTCATAACGGTTGCCACGTCCGTGACGACGATTGCAGATGAACAGCTGAGTCAGACGTTCACCTTGGGCTCAGCTTTATCCAAGTATAGTCTGGATGTTGTTGATCGGGTGGTCACGCCCGAGGAAGTTGCCATTCGTTCCGCACGTCTGCTTCAAGCGGCAGAAGAGGACGACATTCGGCAGATTGTGGTAGGGACCTACAATGCGGGAAGTCCTTCCGGTGATCCACAGTGTCGACTGATCGGCTGGTTGCAGCAACTGGGCAAGCCATTGGCAGTTGTGGCATTGCGAAGTCCCTATGATCTGCTCGCAATTCCGGATGCCCAAGTCTATGTAGCGGCTTACGAGAGCCGGCCACTTGCCATGGATAGCGTCGCTCAGGCGCTGATGGGACGCATTCCTTTTGCGGGGAAACTTCCTGTGACGATAAAGTAGACGGATGTTGAACGAACGGATGGAGGGTTGCCAGACAGTGATGAGAATATGGTTACTCGCCTTTTGCAGGATGTAACAGAGATAAATGTTGGATGAGTGAAGTGGAATTATGGGACGTAAAAATGAAAACATATACTGCGCAAAGAGACGATCCTTCATAGGACCGTCTCTTTGCTCTATATATACGAATAATTATAAATTATTGCAATTGCAATGCTTTGGCTGTCTTGGCCTCAACTTGATCCAAAAGTGAAGTCATGTCCATACCTGCGTGGTTACCGAGCAGGATAATCGTGATATCATCGGACAGATTACGTGAAAAGGCTGTGGCGAACCCGCCGCCACTACCGTTGTGGAAGACGGTACGGTTTGTGCCCTTCTCTTTGAGAATCCAGGCGTAACCATAGTTTTTATCGGAGTAAGGCTTATACATCTGTTCAATCGTATCCTGGCTTAGAATCTTGTCCGTATACAGTGCACGATCCCATTTCAGCATATCGTCTACTGTGGAATAGATGGTTCCTGATCCGGATTGAGAAACATAATAAGGAGCAGTTACCCAGGCGTTATCTTTTTGAACAAAACCACTAATCGTATGCACTTTACGGGAAGCCTCTCCCGAATCTTTCATGCCAAGTGGCTTCAGGATCGTTTGCTGTACGTAATCGGCATAACTCATGCCGGATACCTGTTCAACGACGTATGCAAGCAAAACATACCCACTGTTGCTATATAGATAGGCACTCCCCGGTTCAAACTTCAACGTTTTGTGGCGAATCTCTTCTACAGTCTCTTCCATGGAAGTTCCTTCACTCCGACCAAATGCGGATGGCAGACCTGAAGTCTGGGATAACAGCATATGCAGTGTGATTTGATCTCCCTTCGGAATGCCGGAGATATACTTGGAGATTGGATCTTGCACATTAATCTTGCCTTCCTCCACGAGACTCAGAATGGACGCGGCCGTGAAGGATTTGCTCAGCGATGCGATTCGGGTCTTCTGATCCGGGCGATTCAGCGTCTGTTCATCGGCAAGTCCGTAGCCTTGTCTTAGCAGAACTTCACCATTGCGGGCAATCAGTGCCATACCTGGATAGTTGATCTCGCGCAGATACGTATCTACGCTGGCAACTTCACTGTTCAGCAGGCTGACTTGATCCGTGAACATATTCACACTCATCTGACCCGTAGCTGTACGTTGGACCTTGATATCTGCCTTAATTGCATTAGCCATGGCCCGGACAGGCACCATCAACGTACCATTAATGGTACGTGAATTCACACCTGTAGCGAGATTAACCTGGTTTACCTTAATGGAGTTGCTGCCAGCCTGATGGACCAGCTTGTCTCTGCCAACGGTAATGGTAGCTATCTTGGTACGATTATCCCATTTCAACGTGCCTTGAACGGATGTGACTACATCCCGCAATGGAACAAACGTTGAGCCTTTGATGATAAGTGGTGCGTTCTTCCAGGATTGCTGCTCACCATTCACTTCAATGTGAACTGCTTGCGTTGTCTGGGCTGCGGCTGCCGTGATACCGGCTTGTCCCAGAATCGGGCCTGCGCACAGGATGAACGCTAACAGGATACGGAACATGGATGAATATACCGTGGAAACAGGTTGTTGCATGTGTGACTTACGTAAGATTTGAATCCTCCCCTTCCAATCGTTTCATGAATAGACAACTTATGAGCATTGTAAACGATCTCGCTTAGAGGGTCAAAACGATTAGCGGATATATTTCATATCATCTGATCAAATCATTTAAGTTAAATTTGTACCAATTTAGTATCTATACATAATATTTTTACAGCGATTGTCCGATAAAAGGATGGGTGAAGATTATGATGGGGGATATTTATATGAAGAAAAGGATTCGAAATTGGTTTACTTTAACCGTAAAAAAACGCCTGATCGCTGCATTGCTCCTGTTCCTGATTGTACCGAGCATTACCGTTGGTTGGTTGTCTTATCAAAAAGCTGCTGACCAGGTTAAGCAGGAAATTATTCGTTCCGCACAGGCCAAAACAGAAATGCTTAGTCTGCAGATAAATCAAATGCTGGATATGGAGAAGGATAACGCAGCGCAGATGGCTGCGGGTGTTACTTCAAACGATATCATTAATAAATCCCCTGCACTTCAAAGGCAGATGGATCGGATGTCTCAGAATCATAAGGAATTGGGTGTACTCACCGCAGGTGCGGACGATGGCAGCTGGATGAAATCTCCAGAATCCGAAGAACAGAATTATGATCCTCGAGAGCGTTCATGGTATAAGATGGGCATGTCTCAGGATGAACCTGTAATCTCAGATACATTCCAATCGGCTTCAACGGGTGAATGGGTTGTGACCGCGGCGGCCAAGCTAGCTGATGGCAAAGGGGTATTCGGGGCCAATGTCAGTCTCAATCATCTGAAAGAATCTGTAGATCAGATACGTATTGGTAAAGAAGGAAAACTGTACATGCTGGATAACGGGGGTAAGTTCCTGTTCCATTACAATATTGAATCCGGTACACAGTCGGATGAACCTTACATCAATGAGATGTATACGAAAGAAAGCGGAACCGTGAAGTATACATATGATGGTCACGAAGTGGAAGCTGTGTATTTCACCAATCCGGTGACAGGCTGGAAAATTGTTGGTGAGATGGTTCCTTCCGAAGCAACTGAAGCCGTAATGCCTATTTTGATTCGTTCCATTACAATTGTGGCATCTGCAATGGTTATCGGGTTGATTCTGCTTGTTTTCATTATCCGCAGCATTCATCGGCCATTACTGCAATTAACACAGGCAGCATCGAAAGTAAGTGCCGGTGATCTAACCGTTCGGGTAGGTTTGCAGCGCAAGGATGAGTTCGGACTGCTTGGAGAAAGCTTCGACACGATGACGACTTCACTACGTAATGTGCTTGGAGAGGTACATGATACGTCCAGCCAGCTGGCGGCATCTTCGGAAGAGCTGATGGCAAGTTCCGAGCAGACATCAAAAGCCACAGAACAGGTGGCTGAACTGATGCAGGATGCAGCTGCAGGAACGACTTTGCAAAACAGCAGTCTCGCTGCTACAGGCCAACTTGTGGGCGAAATGTCCATTGGAGTCAAAGAGATCTCATCAAGTGCTGAAGACACCGCCCGTATCGCTCTTGATGCTTCCACCAAGTCGGAAGCGGGTATGGTGACAGTGGAAGAAGCGGTTACCCATATTCAGCAGGTGAATGACGAGAGCAAAGCCATGTCTGTGGTCATTGAGGATCTGCGCGCGAAAAATGAAGAGATTCTGGTGATTGTGGCCGAGATTACGGCCATTGCGAAACAGACGAACATTCTCGCCTTGAATGCATCCATTGAAGCTTCAAGAGCTGGCGAGCAAGGGCGAGGATTCGCTGTTGTAGCCAACGAAGTGAAAACACTGGCTCACAGTTCAGGCGCTTCAGCCGAGCGGATTAATGAGCTTATGCATGAGATGCAGGAGAAAACCAATGCGGTGCAATCCACTTTTGCCCGTACGGGAGAAGGTATGGTGAAGAGTTCGCAGATGGTTACAGAAGCGGGCGAAGCATTCCATAACATTCGTACTGCTGTACAGTTGGTGGCTGCGCAAGCTGGAGAAGTATCCGCAGCTTCCCGTCAGATTGATGGCGGCATGAGTCATATTAACAAAGCAGTAAGTGATACAATGGTTCTGTCGGACAGAATTGCCTCTGGAACGGAAGATGGATCGGCGGCGGCTCAAGAGCAATTGGCCACAATGGAAGAGGTGGCAGCATCTTCGGCAGCATTGTCGCGTATGGCTGAAGATCTGCAAAGCATGATTGAACGGTTTAAGTTGTAATCGTGATTGAAGTGAGTCAATGAATGAAGATAAATGTTTAGGGAAGGTGCTGAGATGCGCTTTCTGCGATGAGACTGCAGGGTTGCGACCCTGCGGTCTTTTTCTGTTGAACAGGTGTGTCCGTTATGTTTTCAAACACAGTATCCTTTTCAGTAATGTTGACATATTATAAACAAAAATATATTATGTCTATAAATAAACAAACAAAAATACAAAATAGATGATTAATATTCGGTTGAAATGACCATAACAATGATAAAAAGGAGCTTTGCCATGAAATCATCGGAATCCTGGTTGCAAACCGCTTCATTAGAAGAGATCAAGCGTGGTTATCTGGAGGAGGGTGCTGCCTATACATGCGTCTGCTGCGGATACAGGACGGAAGAGGGGATTATCTACCCTGATGAAGGGGTGCTCTATGAGGCAGCACGTTATATGCGAGTGCATATTGAGAAGGTCCATGGATCGGTATTTGAGTTTTTGCTGGAGCTGGATAAAAGCGTAACCGGATTGTCCGATGTCCAGCGTGGCTTGCTGGCCCAGTTTCATGAAGGGAAGAAGGATGCTGAAGTACAGAAAGCTCTTGGTATTGGGAGTGCCTCCACAATCCGGAATCATCGGTTTGTATTGAAGGAGAAGGAACGGCAGGCCAAGATATTCCTGGCATTAATGGAACTTCTCAAAAGCAAGGATACCCAGGCTCCAGCCGAATGGGTGTCGCCGGTGACAAGACATGGACATACGATCCATCCTGGCTCATTTGATATTACAGAACAGGATCGGGAGAAGGTGCTAAACAAGTATTTTCCAGAGGGTACCGGCGGTCCGTTGACGACGTTTCATATGCAGCAAAAGCATAAATATATCGTGCTCACCGAAATTGCCAAACGATTCGAGACAGAGCGCCAATATTCCGAAAAACAGGTCAATGAGCTGCTGAAGGAAGTTCATGATGATTACGTGGAAATACGGAGGTATCTCATCGACTATGGTTTGCTGGAACGTGAACCAGACGGCAGTCAGTATTGGCTGGGAAGCCGCGCAGATCAACAGAGCGCCGAAGTTGGAAAACAGGAGCGCAAAGAAAAGGGGGAGCAGGAGAAAATGAATCGTCGCAAAGAATTGCAGGAACAGGCCAAAGAAGTCAAAACGGAAGCGGGCGTCTACCAGATTCGGAATGAACGTAACGGCAAAGTTTATATCGACAGCACGCTTAACTTGAAAACCATTAACGGACAACGGTTTATGCTACAGATGGGTAGCCATCTGAATCGAAGGTTACAGGCTGAGTGGAATGAATATGGAGAGAATGCGTTTGTAATCGAAGTGCTGGAGACATTGAAGCCAGATGATAACCCGTATTACGATCCCAAAGATGCACTCGCCAAATGTCTGAACCGTTGGTTTGAACAGTTAGAGCCCTACGGAGATCAAGGGTACCACGGAGATAAAAAGCAATCTGCTGAATAGGAGGGACATTTCCATTCTAGAATGCCCGTTCCTTATAACTCAAATATAACCCAAAAGCCCCTTTGCCAATATGATGGCAAAGGGGCTTTTGGTGTTACGGAGGTTACAGCTTGAATTGTTCCACCAGCTTCTGCAGCTTATGAGCCAGATGGGCAAGGGAATCAGCAGAGGAAGATATCTCCTGCATGGACGCCACCTGCTCCTCCGTAGCAGCGGAGATGTTCTCTGTTCCATCGGCATTGGTTTCCGATATCGCGTGGATCTGATCAATCGATTGCACCACTTCTGCTGTACTTGCAGACATCTGCTGTGAGGCAGCCGCAATGTTCTCAAGCTGATGATTGACGACTCCGACGGCCTGACTAATCTGGGCAAAAGCTTCATCTGCAAACTGAACGGCACGGATACCGTTGCTAACATCCTGTTGCCCGACCTGTACATTGTGATTGGCCAATGAAATCTCCTGTTGAATCGCTCCAACCATCTCTACAATCTTCTGGCCGGACAGGCTGGATTGTTCTGCGAGCTTGCGAACTTCGCTGGCAACAACGGAGAAGCCACGTCCATGCTCACCTGCACGAGCTGCCTCAATGGAAGCATTAAGCGCGAGCAAATTGGTCTGTGCAGCAATGTCTGTAATGACTGAAACCATCTCGCCAATGGATGTGGAATGCTGTCCAAGTCGTCCAGCAGTATCTGCCATACCTTGCACGAAGCGACTGACGGAATCCATCTCGGATACGGCCGTCTGCATCGTGGCATTTCCTTTATCTGCAAGCTCACTGGCTTGCATAGCAGCTTCAGATACTTGCTGTGTGCTGTTCGTTACCTGTCCCACACCGCCAGCCAGTTCATTCATCTGCTGTGAGGTATGTTTCAGGCTGCTGGTTTGTTTCTCAAGTCCAGCTGCAGATTCTTCCGTGATCAGGGCAACTTGCTCTGTTGCTTTGGTTGTCTCCGATGAGTTGACTGCCAACTGTGTGGAAGAGGCGGTTAACTCGTCAGCCGTGTGTCGCACGTCCTGAATAACGGTTCGCAAGGATTCACTCATTTTATTGAAACTGGTGCTCAGCTTGCCGAATTCATCCTGTCCCAATACAGCAACCTCGATGGTCAGATTACCATTACTAATCTCGTCAGATGCCTTCACCAAGCGGTTCAGCGGTTTGGTGATGGATTGCACTATCCAGAAAATAATGATGGAGCTTACAGCGATCGCAATCGCAATAACGATAAGTGTGGTGTACAGGATAGGCCGGACAGATGCCGTTACTTCACCACTATCAATGACACCGACCACGGTCCAGCCCGTCGTTTCATTGGTGGCGAAAAAGGCGTGTTCCTGGCTTCCATTTAGCGTATAAGTCAGACTGCCGTTCTTCTGTGCAAAAATATCTTTATAGGGTTCCATGGTTCCTTCGGTTCCCGGTTTTTCGGTAGGATGTACAATGATTTTGTTGGCATTATCAATGATATAGACATAACCCTTCTCACCGATCTTTGTGGAATTAACCGTCTGGGAGAGAGCCTCAAGCGAAAGACTTACAGAGACGACACCGTGTCCATCTGCCGAGGTCTGAGCTACCGAAGCAACAACATTGCCGGTATTGCTTGATATGTAAGGGGTGATTACGGTAGGGACATCCTTGTTCTGCGTAGCAGCCTGATACCATGGGCGTTCGCGCGGGTCGTATCCTTCTTTGTTCACCGCTGTTACAGGGGAGTTAATATACACGCCTTGATCCGTGCCGATGGAGGCAAGTTCCACGTCATCATGGGTTTCCTTATACGCGTCAAGCAAGGTACGTATGGTATCCGTCTCGTCACCTTGGTTAGGTCCAACATTGCCTGCATCCAGCTGACTTGCCAAGAAATCAACATTCTTACGTGTTGCGCCAATGATCTGATCAATGGTCTGGTTGAGCACAGTAACATTGCTAATTGCGTTCTCATACATTTTCTCTTCGACCTTGGCCTCGGCTGTTTGGAACGAGATAATGCCCAGACTGATTGTGGGAATGAGTAGAACAATGGCAAATGACAGAATAAGTTTCTCTCTCATCTGCAGCGTTCTCCTGGCCCTTTGTTTATTAATCTTCTTCATACACATTCTCCCTCTGTGTAACTCATCCCCATGTCTAGTGGACAAGTCCAACTGTTAAAAGATATTTCGTTCCATTCTTTCCAAAAGTTTCTGGTGCTATCGTATGACAAAATTCGAGTTTATTCAACATTATTTATGAGTTTTACGAAAATATTTTTTGGTTTTATAGGTATTTAGGATTACATCTGTTCTGTAAAAATTAATCTGTCACTCCATTAGTGCACATCTTGTGGTATATTTCTGAATTAATGTGAAATGAAATTTTGCAAATTTCGAAATCCACAAGACATGTACCTGATCATGTTGAATACACAAAGAAGTTGTTTTCATGAAAAATGGACCTGAATGGATCTACATCCATATATATCGGTTGATGGAGACAAAAATTGGAGAGGGGTTGTACCGCAGTTGGACCAAAGTACACTACAGATATCTGGACAGGAGAACATGGAAGAGGTCCAGGATCATGCTACATTCATGCAAGGGGTCAAAGATTGTATCCCAACCCTGCTTGGCTATTTGAGTATAGGCTTTGCAGCGGGTGTCATTGAGATGACCGCAGGTCTGAGTCTGGCGGAAACGGCGCTACTCAGCCTGATTTTATATGCAGGATCGGCCCAGTTCATTGCAGCGGGCATGCTCGCATCGAATGGGTCAGCAGTAGCTATCATGTTCACCATATTTTTTGTGAATCTTCGTCATTTGCTGCTGAGTGCAGCTGTATCACCGTATTTTCGGCATCTAACCCCGCTTAAAAATATGTGGATCGGTTCATTACTTACGGATGAGTCTTTCGGTGTGGCAATGACACGTGCGATTGGCAGGGAAAGGCTCAGTGAACGGTGGATGCACGGTCTGAATATTACCGCATATCTGAACTGGTTCGTGGCTAATATGGCGGGAGCGTACTTTGGACGCTGGATCACCAATCCGGAACGACTGGGTCTGGATTATGCCCTGCCAGCGATGTTTATTGGACTGGTTGTACTCCAGTTGGTGCATCGTAAAAACAAAAAAATACACATTAATGTGGCCATCATCGCTGTGGTCTGTGTAATCTTCGCCAGCATGGCTTCACTGGGCAGCATGAGTGTCATTGTGGCTGCGGTCATTGCGGCAACGATGGGAGTGTTCATGGAACGATGGAAGTAAGATGGGATGTATTCTGGATTATTATGGGGTCGGCGCTGTTAACATTTATCCCGCGTGTACTGCCACTGATGCTGTTCAGCAAGATACAGATTCCAATGTGGTTGTTACGTTGGCTGGAGTATGTACCCGTCGCAGTCATGGCAGCATTGATTGGTCAGGAACTGTTCATGTCGGACAACCAGTTGGTGCCGATTACGCAAAATGCAGCTCTGTGGGCATCCCTGCCTACGATTGCAGTAGCCATCTGGACACGCAGTCTGCTTGGAACCGTATTGGTCGGTATTGTGGCTATGATGATCTTGCGATACTGGATCGGATAATAGCTTGGTTGTATTGTAACATCCGGTAATTCCTTCGCCTGATCGGTTAATACTGTTCTATAAAGGGCGGATAGCCTATCTGAGCGAAGGGAGCTGGATTCATGAGTGAACTGAAGCGCAAGCTGTTAATTACGGGAGCTGCCGGTGTCATCGGTCGCAGCCTGCTGGAGGGGCTGAGAGCCAAGGGTTCGTATGACATCGTTGCAGCTGATCTGCTTGAGGACAAGGAAGCTGGCATTGTAGCCATGGATGTGACAGATGGGGAACGCCTGAAAGAACTGATGAAAGGGGTTCACACCGTTCTGCACATTGCATGGGCTAAGGATGAGGAAGATTTTCTGGGCAAAGTTCTGCCGATCAACGTAACCGGGGCCTACCATGTGTATGAAGCAGCACGGTTGAACGGTGTTCAGCGAGTGATCTTTGCAAGTTCCAACCATGCGACAGGATTCTATCCTACAGGTGAGGATATTGAAGTGGACGATCCGTACCGACCAGACAGCTTCTACGGACTTAGCAAATGTTATATTGAACTGCTGGGACGTTATTATGTCGACAAATATGACCTGTCCTCCTTCAACATTCGGATTGGAAACTTCTCCGGTGATACATTCCCGCACTCGGAGCGCTCGGCTCATATCTGGATCTCACCAAGAGACATGGTCCAGCTCGCCGAGTGCTGTATTGAGGCGGATTCGGATATGAAGTACTTGAATCTGTATGGGACCTCGGCGAATACGGATAATTACTATGACATTGGCTACCTGGCGAAGAAGATTGGATACATTCCACAGGATGATGCAGCGGAGTTGTGGGAAGAGGCAAAACTTAGAGGCGTGCCCGATAAACAGGATGAGACAGCCTTCCAGGGCGGAGGCCATGTGGAGAAAGAACCGAAGGATTCATAAGAAGGCGACACTTTGTGATGAAAACGCTATTTTCTATTGTAGCCGAAAGGGATAAAATGGAGACTGAGGTGTTCAGTGTTTCCATTTTGCACAAGAGGAAGGAACGATTTCAATCATGAGTACAAGTCCATCCGTTATATTGTTTCAGGGAGACTCGATTACAGATGGGGGAAGATCACGCAATGATGATCCGAATCATTTTCTCGGTCACGGGTATGCGTATCTGATCTCCAGCAAACTGGGTATGGAACTGGCGGGCAAGGATAAGACGTTCTATAACAGAGGTATCAGCGGGGATCGGGCATCTGATCTGTACGCACGTTGGAATGAGGATACAATTAGTCTGAAACCAGACCTGATCAGCATCCTGATTGGGGTGAATGATGCTTGGCGCACGATGAATGGTGAAGCTAGCGGGGTAACGGATCGTTTCGGACGGGCGTATCGCCATTTGCTCGAAGAAACACGGGAAGTGATGCCGGATACGGGGCTGGTTTTGATGGAACCTTTTATCCTGAATACCGGAGCGACTGCTGAGAAATGGGAAGCCTGGGAGGCGTATATCGGTCAATATCAAAAACTGGCTCAAGGTCTTGCTGAAGAATTCGGAGCGGTGTGGGTGCCATTGCAGCAGACGTTTAATGATGCTCTGAAGCAGGCGGATGCAGCGTACTGGTTATGGGACGGCGTACATCCAACCGCGGCAGGCCATGAGCTGATTGCACGCCAATGGTTGTCTGTTGTACAGAATTCTCCGCTTGCGATTGTGTAACCCAAACGAATACTTAACAATATGAGATAGCTATCAAAAGCCTGTGGTAACAGGCAGAATGCAACGGAGAACCTGACTGAGGTTCTTCGTTTTTTTTTTGGTCAGGAAGGAGAAGGAAGTAACATCGTGGAAAGTGTTCTAATGGATAATTATTCAAAAATGCCATTATATCCGGTGAAATGAAATCGATTACATTATAATATAGGTATGACAATCCATTAACGAAGAGTGGTGAATCCAGTGGAAGATTCCATTCACGAAGTCGAAAATGAAAATATAAACCAACGTGGTACTGAGAGCAGAGCATTGAGTTCCTTAAATGCCGACAGACTCTTGGAGAAGTTATCCCGGCCTGAATTGGCTACGTTATACACAGACTTAAAGGCTTACGGTGAACGCGCCTTGAACGAACCCTTGCCTTCCTTATCGTTCCGTCTATACCGCCAGTTCAGTGAGACGGGTGAGCGGAAAGCTTATGAGCAAGCTTATTTCGATCGAAGGGGCAGGTTGGCTGCTGTGGCGATGCTCGCATTGGATTCAGCTAGGCCGGATGCACTGCAAGCGCTGGAGGAAATGTTGTGGGACGTGTGTGGTGAGTATACGTGGTGCTTGCCCGCACATTTGGGTACGGGAGAGGTCGATCAGGTGAATGGAAACATTGATCTGTTCGCCGCAGAGACAGTACATATGCTGGCAGAGATGGTGACCATTCACGCCGATCGGCTGGATCGTCTTGTCATAGAACGGATCAGGTATGAAGCAGAGCGACGAATCTTCGCCCCGCTTTACCGAGATCAGCAGAAGTTCCACTGGCAGACAGCGGATCACAATTGGTCGGCGGTCTGTGGTGGCTGCTGCGGCATGGCCGCATTGTTGCTGTCGGAGGATGAGACCACGCTAAGGGAATCGATCTCCCATACGGTCGGTTGTATGAACGCATTCCTGAGCGGTTATGGCGAGGATGGCGGCTGTGCTGAAGGCATTGGATATTGGGTATATGGATTCGGTTATTTCACCTATTATGCCGAGATGCTTCGTGAGTACAGTGAGGGTGAACTAGATCTGCTGACAGGTTCCAAAATAGCAGCCATCGCAGCCTTCCCGCTGCGAGTTCATCTGTCGGGCGGCACATTCGTGAATTATTCGGACAGTGCCGAGCAGGAAGAGATTCCTTCCGGACTACTCTCCCTGCTCGCGTCCCGGGTGGGGTTGCAGGTAGATCTGCCGCTTCATATTCCACTGTTTACCGATGATCCCTGTCATCGCTGGGCACATCTAGTGCGGAATGTGATGTGGAGCGATCCGGCAGTATATGGTGATGAAGGAGCCTCTGGACAGGTTGAACGTGGATTTATTTTTCAAAATCTGGGCTGGATGGTTGCGAAGGGTGTGCTTCATTCTCCGGGTAATCAACGTTCCAGCGGCGCGCCCCTTCATGTGGCTATTTCCGTTAAAGGCGGGCATAACGATGAACCTCACAACCATAATGATCTGGGTCAGTTCATTATCCATTGCGGTGGTGAGAATATCCTGTGTGATCCGGGAGCAGGGTTGTATACCCAAGCGTATTTTGCGCCAGGCAGAGAGCGCCTGTTCCACATCTCGTCATCCGGGCATAACGTTCCGCTCATTGAAGGGCAGGAGCAAAGCTCGGGCCAGCAAGCGCAAGCCCATGTGTTAGAGGCAAAACTGGCAGCGGATGGCGGTGAGCTGAATACAACATTGGATCTGACATCCGCATACCCTGGAGCTGCTTCACTGGCTCGTTATACACGTCAATTCCATTGGGCATTGAACCCTGACGGCAGTAGAGATGGAGCGGAATTGCGTCTGATTGACCGTTTTCAATGGAAGAGCAGGAGGGAGTCTTCGGCAGAACCATTCTCTTCGGCGGATGATTCAGATGCAGGATATTCAAGCGTTGTGGAACGATGGGTGAGCAGAGTGCAGCCTGAAGTGGTGAAGAGCGGTAATCTTCGCTGGCAAGGTGTACATGGAACGGTCCATATGGTGTATGATGCCAACCACTGGCAAGTATTTACGGAAGCAATGAACACCGTCG
Organism: Paenibacillus sp. 1781tsa1; assembly: GCF_024159265.1. Lineage (NCBI taxonomy): Bacteria > Bacillati > Bacillota > Bacilli > Caryophanales > Paenibacillaceae > Paenibacillus > Paenibacillus sp. 1781tsa1. The sequence continues at coordinate 393,164 of NZ_JAMYWY010000001.1, forward strand.
ATCATGACAATGTTCCAGTCACATTCTATCGAACGTCACTATCATGGACAGGTGTGATTAATGAGACTGATGTTCGGATAGAAAGTTCTGATCTGATTGAAACGGTATGTGAGGTACACTTCAGCATTGAACCGAAAAATGGGAGAAACCGAGGTGAGCATACGTGAGTAAATATACATCTGCGTCCACATATCCATGGAAAGATGAACTCGAACGTTACCGTTCATTGGCAGAGCAAGCGGGCCCTCCTCCGGCAGACGGCTGGAATAGGGAGCGCAAGTTGGCACTTGTTGAGAGTGTGGTTCGCGCTTACACGCCATATCAGGACAGCCAGGGTGCAATTATCGACCCGTTCTCGGGTGTGGAGAGATATTATTCTACACCGGCCTATGCGATGGCTGCGGCAGTTCTGGTTGATGCGGGACGTACAGATCTGCTGGATTCCGCAGCGGTAGCCCTGTCACAGAGCATTGATGCCTTAGTCAATGGTAGCGCACCTGACAATCACCCTGATTTTTTTCCGGTGCTCATGATGAGAGCCTATATGTTGTTGAAGTCACATCTGCCTGAACAAGCACAGATCTGGGCTGAGGCACTCAAGACGATCCACCCTGAACAAGATTATGTATTTACGATGAGCAAGATGAACAATCCCAACCGCATGATTAACTGGAACGCTATTATGATCTCTGGCGAGTATCTGCGGTGGCGTGAACAGCTGGCGAATCAGGGTACTGCGTGGATGGATCGTTATCTGGAAGCCTATCATGTGCCCCGATTTACAGCACTCGGATTGTATCAGGATGGACCGCTGGATCGACCGAATTGTCCATTTTCCTATGATATTGCCACCCGTTATCACCTTGGGGTGATGCTTGAAGCTGGTTACGTTGGAACCACTGCCGATACGTTACGTGAACAGCTGCGCCATGGTGCCTTCAGCTCGCTACTGACGCTCTCGCCGCTAGGTGAGATTCCACCGCGTGGTCGTAGCTCCCAGCATCAGTGGAATGAAGCTGCCGCAGCTTATGTATGCTCCACACATGCAACGCAGGCTCTGGAGGCGGGAGATCCGGTGATGGCGGGTGCATTCGCACGTGCGGCCAATCGGTGTTTTGCTGCTGTTGAGCGCTGGAAGATGGATGATGGACGTTTGAAAATCGTGCGCAATGAATACTCGCCAGAAGATCGGCACGGGTATGAAATCTATACCAACCACACCTGTTACAACCTGTGGACAGCAGCAGCGCTGGCCCACGCTTGTCTCAGTGATCCGGGAGATGATGTGGGCGAAGTGTACCTTCCTTCCGAGGTGGGCAGTAGGGTTTTGCAGACGGATGGGTGGTTCGAAACTGTGATTGCTTCCATACCTGGTCAGCAACTGGTATTACACACGGCGATGAATGATCCGTATACGATCCCTGGTTTGGTACGGATTCAGCAGACGGGGTTACCTGGTCTGATTGGTCCTTCCGCTGCCAGTCATGTGCAGGCCGGATTCACGGAATTTGCCGAAGGGGTGGTCCGCCCGCTCAGCTATTGTCCTGCCTGGAAGACACCAGATGGGGTATGGCACAGTCTTGCAGAGGGTATTCCATTGGGTGGTACATATGATCGGGATGTTGGATTAGATCCTGCTCAGGGAGGTGGTTCCATTGTATATGAGAAGGTGGACCATGATACCCGGAACCAAGTGGAGCAGCATCTGGCGGAAAGAGCATCAGAAGATGGTGTTAATGCCTTGGAGAATTCTTTTGCCGTGACATGGGTCGGTCCATTACCTGGAATTGAAACATTGCGTACTCATTATGTGCAACAGGCAGACTTGCTGACTATAACGTATGAATTCGAAGGTGAGATCACGGCGGCAGGTGCACTCATTCCGTTGATGTTCCATGATGGCCGTGAACAGGCGGTGATTACTCATACGGATCAAAGCGTGCGAACGGAGTATCGGGGGGCCTATGTAGAATCTACAGCGCTGGATCAGGAAGCCATTATTCATCTGGAGGATCAGGCCGTGGCTTCCCGTAATGGGTTGCTGAAAGAAGCGAGGATTGAAGTGAACGGAGCACGTAGTCTGACCTTTACGGTCCGATTGGGCGAGGTTACACAGGAAGGCGTTTAGGTCGAGGATCATTAGACCTCGAAACATCTCGATGATAGTTAAACGTGTTATTCCTGGATGAATAAGTTGAGGTTGAACTGGAGCATCAAGCAAAGATGTCCGGTATTGAATCGAGGAGGGATATGTTCATGAACACATCAACGTCGGTAAAATGGCTGGAGGAAGCGTGGCAACAGGGAGCTGCCAAAACGATTCGGAATGCGAAGCGGATCAAGGATACATTTCCACATATCGCCCCGCAAGGGACGTATGACCGGAATGATCCGGAATGGTGGACAGCAGGTTTCTGGCCTGGACTGTTATGGTTGGTCCATGGAGATGCGCCGGAAAATGAAGCGGTCGCTCCGCTACATCGCATTGCCGAAAGTTGTGAGCGGCAACTGGAAGGTTGTCTACGTGATCCCGAATCGGTCGATCACGATCTGGGGTTCATCTGGCTGCTTAGTGGCGTAGCCAACTACCGCCAGACGGGCAGCACGGATGGACGGCGGCGCGGCATGCTCGCCGCCAACCTGCTCGCTGCCCGGTTCCATGTGCGCGGTGAGTTCATACGCGCCTGGAACTTCAGCTCGTCAGCAATGGATACGCGCGGCGTAGCCATCATTGACAGCATGATGAACCTGCCGCTGCTCTACTGGGCATCCGAGCAGAGCGGCGATCCTCGCTTCCGCTGGCTGGCGGAAGCACATGCGGACACCGTCGCGCGCGAATTTATCCGCGCTGACGGGTCCATCTGCCACGTGGTGGAGTTCGATCCACACACGGGGCAGAAGCTGCGAGAGCATGGCGGACAGGGCCATGCTCCAGGTTCCGCCTGGGCGCGAGGCACCGCCTGGGCGTTGCATGGGTTTGCGCTGTCTTTCCGGTATACGGGCGAAGCCCGATATCTGGAGACAGCGGAGCGTGCGGCCGATTTCTTCCTCGCCATGCTTGGCGAAGAGATCGTGCCGATGTGGGATTTCCGCGCACCTGCGGAGCATCAGGTGGCGTGGGATTCGTCCGCTGCGGCGATTGCCGCGAGCGGGCTTATAGAGCTGGCGAAGCTGTCGCCACGCGGGGAAACCTATGCTGCCGCGGGAGAACGTATCGTCCGCGGCTTGCATGAGAACTATAGCTCCGGCGACTCGGCAGCGGAAGAAGGTCTGATCATGCAGGGAACGGTGCATTACCCGGAAGGGCGAGGGCTGAATGTGCCGATTATATACGGCGATTATTTCTATATGGAAGCGCTGGCGAAGCTGCGTGGACGTGCGGGGTTATTTTAGAAAAAGAGTTAAGAACGATTTAGCATGTAATTAGTAGTAGCAACAATAACAAGCCATCATCACCTGTCCGCCTCACGTTGTATCCGATACGAGGAACGAACAATATTCCTTCTATTGGAGGCCGCGGACAGGCAGATGATGTGTAATATGTTTGATTGAAAAGAACTCGTCTCACTTCGAAGGCGTGCGTCTCAGGATAACAAAGTCGGCGGAAGATTGATCCGGATATCGCTGCGGAATAATCTCATGTACTTTGAAATCAGGGTAGTCGTAGAGATAATGGAACAGATTACGGTCCTGGATTGTATCAATCCCCGGGTTGCCGTTTTCTTTCAAACGGGTGTAAAGCACCACCCATGCTGTTGAGGAGTGCAGAATATCATAGAGGGTATTGCGAAAATCTGTTTCATCCGTGATGTGATATAACACATCCAGACAGACCGTCAGATCGGCTTGCAGGAAACCTCGGTTAATCCATAGGCCTGGTGTATACAGCATGAAGCTCTTGGACGAATCCTTGGCAAATTGGGAAGCACAACGCTTTACTGAAGAAGCCGCTACATCCACGCCCAGGTAGTCCTCATAATTCATGTATTGCAACTGGTTGCCATCCCCACATCCAAACTCAATGACACGATGAATCCCTTCACGTTGAATCAGTCCGTTCACGACCTCGGCCTTAAATTCAGCCAAAACCCCGTATGAACCCCTCCCGGAAGTTTCACCCGAACGATATGTTTCCTCCCAATACCCGATGTAATCAAAAGGCTGACGCATTATGTTTCCTCCAATCCTGTTAAAAGAAGTTCAAGACAGTCAATATACATAGGTATGCGCAATATTTGCAGGTATGATCGGTTGAAACAGGAATAGAAGATAAATTAATTTCCATAGAATTCCCTGAAAATTTCCTGAAAGTCTAAACATCTGGAAAGGACTTGCCGACATAAAACATAAGGAAAAAAATGATGATAATCGGGGGGAAATGATGTTAAAGCCAAGATTGACCAAGTACATGGTGATGATGCTGGTGTTGATGCTGAGTATTTCCAACGTAGGCTTGGCCGCTGCGGCAGACAAAGAACTGTCCAAAATTGTGGTTTCCAAGAATGAAATGTCGCTCGAAGTTGGTGATTCCAGTTCCGTTACAGTGACAGGTGTATATTCTGATAATACATCGGCAAACGTAACGATCAGTTCATCCTGGAGTACCAGTGATACTTCGATAGCAACTGTATATAATGGCGCAATTACAGCCAAAAAGGAAGGTACAGCGACGATTACCGCAGCTTACCAGGGTCAAAGTCAAACCGTTCAAGTAAAAGTAACGAAGAAGGTCAAAGCCCTTTCGAAAAACGTGCAAAGTCTGGATTTGCGCACGGGAGATACAAAAGAAATTATTTTGACAGCAACGTATAGTGACAATGAAACAAATAATGCAGCAGCAAGTACCGCTGAATGGTCTACAAGTGATGAGAAGGTTGCTACCGTTGTGAATGGTAAAGTAACTGGACAAAGCGCAGGTACGGCAGTTATTACTGCGAAAGTTGGCAGCCAGAGCGTGACGGTGGATGTTAACGTTGAAGTGGTTAAACGTGTAGATGTAGATAAACAGCAGGTTAACCTGTTGTTAAACAAAAGTGAAAGTGTGAAAGTGACGGCTACGTATCCAGATGGCACAACCAAAGATGTAACCGATCTGGCGGAGTGGACATCCAGCAACGAGAAAGTTGCAGACGTTCTTAAAGGCGAAATTACAGGATACTCGGCAGGTTCTGCCAAGATCACAGCCAAATACGGTACGAAGTCCGTATCCGTTGACGTGGATGTGGATCTGACTAGCAAGTTGAGTGTGGAGAAACAAAGTATTTTCTTCCGTTTGAGTGAGACAACCAAAACGGCTAATGTCGTTGTAACGGCTTCTTATCCAAACAGCAGCGATGTGAATGTAACGGATCAGGCAACATGGACATCCAGCAACGAGAAGGTTGCAACGGTGTTTAAGGGACAGATCACAGCCATTAGCGCAGGTTCAACAACGATCAAGGCAACCTATAGTGGCAAAACCGTAGAAATTGCTGTGGATGTTGATACGGCAAGATATCTGGATATCAAAGATGTAAATGACAAACTCGCTATGAGTGTTACGGGCGATAACAAGTCCAAGACATTGGTAGCCAATGCAGAGTATATTGATGGAAGCACAGAAATTGTAACTTCCAAAGCAACGTGGACTTCAAGCAATGCGGATGTTGTATATGTATCCAACGGCGATCTGATCGCATACAAATCCGGTACTGCGACGATCACTGTAGCTTATGGCGGTAAAACAGCTAAGTTTACAGTAAATGTTGACGTTCCGGACAAGTATGAAATGGATAAGAAAAAAGCATCAGTAGCTGTTGGTGGAACGACCAATGCCAAAGTACTGGCGATTTACGGTGAGACATCCAAGGATGTATCCGAAGATGCAACCTGGAGCAGCAGCAGCGACAAAATCGCTGAGGTAGATAGCAAAGGGGTTATCACAGGTGTTGCTACAGGTAAAGCAACCATTACAGCGAAGATTGAAGGCAAAACGCTGACTCTGCCTGTTGAAGTAGGTATGGCTAGTGGACTGGAAGCAGATGTGAACTTCGTCGTATTGTCTGCCAAAGAAACACAGAACATCCTTCTGACAGGAACGGATGAGGACGGCAACACGCTGGATGTTACATCCGAAGCAACCTGGAAATCCAGTAACGCACGTGTAGCGGATGTGAAAAAAGGCGTGATCACGGGTAACGGCAGTGGCAAAGCCAACATCACAGCAGAATACGGCTCCAAAAAAGTGACGATCCAGGTTGAAGTGGATGTCATCTCACGTATTGAAGCTTCCGAGCCGGCTCTGTCCCTGAAATCAGGCGATACAGCTGATCTGACAGTAACTGCTTTCTTGAGCGACGGTAGCGAGCGTGATGTTACGGACAAAGCGGAGTGGAAAACCAACAGTTACAAAGTAGCTCAAGTGACCAAAGGTAAAGTCAAAGCTACAGGTTCAGGTAAAGCCAAGATCACAGCCAAATACGGCAGCAAGTCTGTCACGATTGCTGTAGATGTGGATACACTGAAATATTTGCAGACGGATAAAGTAACGTTGACCATGAAACCTGGTGAAAAGGTAACTGTGGCGGCAACTGCAACGTATGCTGATGGCAGTGAAGCCAATGTATCCAAACCGGCTCTCTGGAAATCTTCCCGTATTGCAACAGCATCGGTGAAAGATGGCGTTATTCAGGCGAACGGTAAAGGTAAAGCGACGATTACGGTGACATTTGCAGGTGTAAAAACCAAAGTAACGGTAGTGGTTGAAGCGAAGTAATTGTTTTTCCTAATGTGAGCGTGAAACGCGTAATATAAAAAACGGTGACCCCAGCTTGATAGCTGGGGTCGCCGTTTTTTGTCTATAAACTAGAATTGAAAGGGAGCATGGAGCGTTAACGAATCTGAGACATCTTAATCAGGGATTAGGAACGTTTGTAGAAATCTAAGGAATCTGAGACACGCTATATCGGAAAATACAGTCTTTTATAGCGCTTTTGTCTGGTGATTTTGGTAAATAACATGTCTGATGTTCCTTACAATTTAAAAAGAGCACCTTAAGACCAAATAAGACGTCCTCAGTTCCTTAGAAAATGAAAATGAAAATAGTCTTGCCATTCGCCAAATTTACTCACTATGTTCTATAACTACATCGTGTGAGACAGTACCAGTGCACCATAGGCAAAAGCGATAACGATTAGAATGGCTGGATGTAGCTTGGTCTTGGTCATGACCCAGAGCGAGATACCTGCAATGATCAACGTCTGCCAGATGCCGATGGAATCAGTGGATAGCTGCCCGAATTCCCATGTAAGCAGAATCATGAGTACAGCGATGACAGGCTGCACGAGTAGGGTCATGCCTTTGACTTTCGGTGACGTGCGATGTTTGTTCAACAGACGAAGTAATATAATTAGTGCGGTTGCGGAAGGCACGATTGTAGCAAAACTTGCAATAAGTGCCCCAAACCAGCCTGCCACGTGATACCCGACAAATGCAGCAATTTTGGTTGCAATCGGACCGGGAAGGGCGTTACCAATCGCCAGTACATCCCCGAATTGCTCTGTGGTCATCCATTGATAATGGTTCACAATCTCTTCCTGCATAAGCGGAATGGAAGCTGGACCGCCCCCATATCCCAAGATGTTGGCTACGAAAAATCCCCAAAATAATTCCCACCATGTCTGGAGCATCCTTAGGACACCCCCTTATCGGAGTTGCCTTTGGATTTGAAGCGCTGGACCAGTTCCAGATGGAAGACACCATATCCAAGGAAAACGGCGATTACAATCCCCGGATGGATATCGAGCAGCTGCAACAGTACAAAGGCAATTACGCCGAATAGGGCGGCAAAAACTTTGCCGAGTCCCTTCCAGGCTTTCATGGCAAATTCATAAGCCATCATGCCCAGCATGACAAAAATGACCGGCCGCACGGCGGCTACCATACCTGCTACCACTTTCGACTCGCGTAGCGCGTACATGGAACCGAGCAGAGCAATAATGGCGATACTTGTCGGTAAAATATGAGCGAGTACGGACACAATCGCGCCCAGTACACCTTTGGTTTTATAACCGAGATATGCGGCCATCTTGGTCGCGATGGGACCCGGCAAGGCGTTGGCGATAGCCAAAATCTCGCCGAACTCCTCATCACTGACCCATTTATAACGCGTAACGGCTTCATAACGGATTAACGGAATAACCGAAGGGCCACCGCCATATCCGAGAATTCCGGTCCGTACCATTCCGATGACGAGACCGTTGTAATCTTTCCAACCCATGCTGATTTCCTCCTAGAGTCTCATGCCCATCCGGCTTTTATAACGTTTCAACAATAGCTGTGATTCCACTTTGACGATACCTGGCATCTTATAGAGCTTCTCCAGCAAGAACTGCTCCATCTCTTCCATATCCGCAAAAATACCGTGCATGTGCAGAGTACTCGGGCCTGTCATATGATAAAGGCTGGTGACGGCGGGCTCTTCGTCCAGTTTCTCAGCGACTTCATCCAGGAAGGGCGGTTCGACATCGACATTAAAAAAGGCCGAGACCTGAAGCCCAACCTTGCCAGGGTTGATCACCACGGTGAAACGTTCGATGATTCCTTTTTCGGATAACGCATTAATGCGCGCCTGAACAGCTACACGCGACAATCCAATCTGTGTACCCAGGTCCGTGTAGGATATCCGGCTGTTCTTGTGAAGCGCGGCGATGATTTTGCGATCCATCTCGTCGAGATTGTACATTTGTGGAATTTCTCCTCCTTTGGAGGAGCGTTTCTCTGACATGTTGACCATCCTTTTCTTTCGCTATATGAAATGAACAATGGAATTTTACTAAACATACAATGTGTATGTGGCATTCATAGTTTAATGACGAATCGTAATTGGAGTCAATCTATTTATCATGATTATTGAAATTAACCGATTTTGAGCCTTCATTTTGTCATTTCGACCAATCGGAAATAAAAAGACCACTCGCACAGTCCAATAGCGAGCAGCCGTTAAATAATAGATAAGCTGGAGTGAAGCGCAAAGTGTGATACGAAGCATGTCCGGTTATGCTCGGGCTGTCTTGGGCAGTAAAAGGGTAACGGTAGTCCCTTCGCCAGGCTCGGAAGAAACTCTCAACGTTCCTCCTGCACCACGGGCACGCTCTTCCATACTGAACAATCCAACGCCATTGCCAGCAGTTGCTTCGCTGAATCCGGCACCCTGGTCTTCAATAATAACCATCGTCATGTCCTCAGCGTCTTCTATAGTAACACGTGCCTCGGCAACATCGGCATACTTCGCGACATTGGTTAAGGCTTCCTGAATAATCCGGTAGATGGCTATCTCCCGGTTCATCTCCAGACGTTTGCGCAAATTACATTCCAGATCAACTTCGATCCCGTAGTGACGGGTGTAATTCTCGATATACGTACGAATCGCCGGAACAACACCCAGGTCATCCAGAACGGACGGTCTCAGCTCCCATGCCATACCACGTACATCTTCCATAATACCCGTGACCTGCTTACGAAGTGATTCAACCCCGGGTTGAGGCTGGTCTGCCAGCAGTCGGTCCATCTGAATCACCAGAGAGAAGAGACTCTGTCCAATCCCGTCATGCAGTTCACGCGAGATTCGGCGTCGTTCCTCTTCCTGAATATTCATGACCTGGGACATCATCTTCTGCAATTCGGCTTCAACGGATTTTAGCTTGGTGACCTCACTACGTACAGCCAGGTATTGATATGGCTCGCCGTCGTTATCAAGGAAAGGCACAATGGTGGTGTTGACCCAATAATGACTGCCATCTCTGGCACGATTGCGAATTTCCCCGTTCCATACCTTACCTGAGGATATCGTCTCCCACAGGTTTTTCATAAAGCTTTTGCCATGGTATCCGGAATTAATGATTCGATGATCCTTACCGATCAGTTCCTCGCGCTCATACTGTGAGATTTCACAGAATTTATCATTCACATATTGGATTTTCCCTTTGCGGTCTGTGAGAGCAACAATGGAGGACTCATCCAGAGCAAATTTCAAATCACTCAATTGATGCAGGGAACCTTTCAACCTGCTGCGAAATTCATTATCCGTAATGTGATTATCGATTTCGTTCAGCAAGAGGCGTACGGGCTGGTCTGCGAGTCCACTTAGTCTGTTCTTGCGTGCACTACTCAAAGTTCAGCAACCCCTTTTTCATGGCGAACTTCACCAGTTCCGGGCGTGTACGCAGGCCAAGTTTCTCCATCAGATTGCTTTTGTGGGATTCGACCGTTTTGACACTGATGATCAGATGTTCGGCAATTTCCTTGTTGGCATAACCTTTGGCAATCCAGGACAAAATCTCTTTCTCCCGCTCGGATAACGTGTCATACGGTCCGGCGTTTTCCTGTTTGGCTTTGTCCAGATATTCACTCATCAGCCGCTTGGTCGCACTGGGGTACAGATAGGCGCTACCCTCTGCTACGGAACGAATTGCGGCAAGCAATTCTTCATGCGGCGCACTTTTGAGAATATATCCGGATGCTCCCGCATGGATGGCGCGGAACAGATATTCTTCATCGTCATGCATGGTTAGTATCAAAATGGAGACATCTGGCATCAATTTCTTCAATTCAGCCGTAGCGGTTAGACCGTCTTTGCCTGGCGGCATGCTAAAATCCATCAAGACCACATCTGGTTTCAACTCTTGAGCCTTGGCAATGGCTTCATCGCCATCTGCGGCATCTCCAACGATATGTATATCATTCTTTCCTTCAAGTAAGGCGATCAGCCCGGAACGCACGACAACATGGTCGTCTACCACTAATAGTTGAATCACATGATTTCCCCCTGTCCGCTTCCTCAGTTCTATCTATATCATAACAAAAAGAAGCGGCTCAGAGGTTAATTCTCTGAATCGCTTCTCGCGCTACTCCAAACTTTCTATCCAAACACCTTCGGCTGAAGATGTAGAGCGACTTGCTCCGTCTGTCGGACCATGTTTGGTGAAAAGGTGCAGGGCAGTCTGCTGCCAACGAGCAGCACGGCGCCAGGCACGCTTCCTTCCTGGAATACAGGTACCGCTATAGCACTTACCAGCCGCTCAGCAAGCATTAACGGGCAACGACCGGGTGTATGCTCCCCGGAGGATTGTGCATCAGATCGGGCTGTGCGTCCAGTCCGAAGGGCGGTGCCCACCAGATCTTGTCCGGGGCGCATTTCCATGCGTTTCACCCGTTCATTACTAGCCCCAGAGGTATACTTCCAGCGTAGCATCGTCCCGTTCAGACAGGCAAGTCCACAGAAGTCGCTGGATGTGTTCAGGCGCAGGCCGTCGATCATCTCCTGAATGCCAGATGGCAGTTCATCATGCATGAGAGGACACTTCCTTTTTTCGGATTATAACGTACGTAACGTGTAATTATTATCATTAACCTTTGAACAGGATTCATCTTAAAGTAAGGGTATTACAATGTTAATTCTATTGTAGACCCTTTCTCGTACATTGTAATTCAGGGAAAACCCCTATTTCCGTTTCATAATCTACTGAACCTGGGCAGTGGAGGACTCCTGAAACAGGTACACCAAGGGATTGGAGGAATGCGAAGGATGAGGCATATCGGTGAAATGTGACTTTTCTCACAGCAAATTCAGGGAGTTTCTCGTTAAGGATCAGGTAATCCCCCGATAACCATGGCGCTCCTTTCGCGGTATGATGGATACATAAGGAATCACCGAGGGGGACGAAGGTTATGGGTACAGTATTTGTAGAGAGAACAACCCAAAGAACAGCGCAGAAACAAACGGAGGCGGGCAAAATGACACGAGAAACAGGCGGAATCCTTTCGTTTGTGACATCTGAGCAATGGGACCTGATTGAAGCAAAAATGCAACCCAAACGGGTGAAGTCGGGGTATAGTCTCTTTCTCGAAGGCGATGAAGCCGGATATCTGTACTACATTCGTTCGGGACGAGTGAAAATGACCAAGTCGACGGAGGATGGCAAGGAAATTATTTTATCCATTCAGCAAAGCGGCGATCTCATCGGTGAATTCGGCGGCATCGGTGGATTGAATCATAGCTACAGTGCAGAGATGGCAGAAAAAGGGGAACTGGCCATTATCTCGCTTAGCGATCTGGAAAGTATACTCAGTAACCATGGCGACCTTGCCTTGAAGTTCTTGCAATGGATGGCATTGTCACAGCGGATCACCCAGTCGAGATTCCGTGATCTGCTGCTCTATGGCAAGGCGGGTGCGCTCGCTTCGACACTGATCCGTGCCAGCAATTCGTATGGCAGGGTTACGCCGGATGGTATTGTGCTCGACATGAAGCTGAACCATACCGATCTTGCCGAGATGATCGGAGCAACCCGGGAGAGCGTAACGCGGATGCTTGGGGCATGGAAGGAGCAAGGTACGCTGGATATGATGGACGGCAAACTGATGATTCGGGATCTGGCAGCACTGCGCTGCATGTGCGGATGTCCCACATTTCCAAGCTGCCCGGTAGAGCTGTGCCGACTGTAAATTAGTTTGTTCAGAGGCTTCACCTCCATTGGCGATTGGGGTCGTTACGGAGAAAAAGAAAAGAAAAGCTGGCGTCCCATATGGGAGTCAGCTTTTTGAGTTTCCGTGAAATTGTTCATATGCATATTCCTTTGCAAGAATCGAATATAGATACGAGTCATGATATTCCCCTTTGTAAAACCAATGCTCTCGCATCAGACCTTCACGCTGCATACCAATCTTCTGCATAACGTTCTCTGAAGCCTTGTTGTTCGGGCGGCATTTCGCATAAATTCGGTGTATGCCAAGTGTATTGAAGCCAAAGCCAAGCATGGCTCGGGCTGCTTCGGCAGCATAACCTTTTCCCTGATAAAAGGGATTGAGCACATAACCGATCTCAGCGTTCGTGTTTTCGATGTGAAGGCCAACACCACCGATCAGAATGCCCTCCTTTTTCAAACATATTGCCAGCTCATAACCTTCTCGTGGGTGTGTCTGCTGCATGTCCAACACAAACTGCACGTATTCTCGTGTATCCTCTTCGGTATTCGGCCCCCATGCGGTGTGCTGAGTAACTTCTGTCATGGATGTGTAGTTATGTATACTCTCCCAGTCTGTCTCCAGAATATCCCTGATGATGAGTCGTTCGGTCTCGAGTTGCATCGTTGTTCACTCCTTCACGTTTGAATATCTTTACTGTACATTGTACAACAAAAATAGCCCATAACAGATTCAACGAATGAATCGGTCATGAGCCATAATGTAGATCTATGATGTATGTCGAATGCTATTGTGGTTGTTTACATTGAACTGCGGGATAAGTATACGCCAGCTTGCGGATGATTTCCTTTTGCCATCTCGTATCACCCAGATTGGTTGCCAGGTTCAGAAGATCCAAATAATCGTCAAGCTGCAGATCAGCCTTTTGCAGAGTTGTATTCATTCGATGTTCGTTCCCCTTTATCTATAAAATCGTAAAATCATATGCAGTAGAAAGGTACATGGAGACAAGTTCAAGAATGATAATCATTATCACGTTTATATATTCATTATGCAATGAACGCTGGCAAAATGCAATCCCAAGTCCGCAACGAAGTTAACTTTTTTCTGAAAATAGGCTCCTCCACATCACATAGGGAATGTACACACCGAGATATGCAGACGGATACAGGAACCAGGCATTCATTAGGAATTGATGAATCTCGGTGGTGAACGTGGTCATATGAGCATTCGTTGCATACACATCACCAGCGATGACAGTTGCGGCACTGTAGAAGCAGAGCAACGCAAGGATATGAAATAGCCGAGTAACCATTCGGGAACGAAGAGCAACATAAACCATAATTAGCGGGATAACTAACAATAGCACCAAAAATACCAACTTCATCATCGTTTTACTCCTTCGGAAAATGGGATTCTAATGATAGTCAGTATGGGCAAATGGATGCCATCTCAAAACTTTTTCAACAATTTTACAAAAAGAAAGAGGAATTCATCATATGAACAATTAAAATAAAGGAGGATAAACCATTATCAGGTAATTTGGAGGAGGAGAAAGGGAATATGAAGAAGGCGTTATGGCAGCATTGGATCGGGGCATTCCTGGTCTTTATCATGATGGCAACCGCACTGCTGGGGCCGGGTTCGCAAAGTCCGGTACAAGCTGCAGCACCCCTTACGGTATCTCAGGCCATCGCTGCCCAGAGCGGTGGAGGAACAGCGACGGTTGAAGGAATCATTGTTGGACATGCTACCGGGTCACTTACCGCGAAGTTTACATCTCCGTATGCCAATGATTTTAATGTTCTGATTGCGGATTCAGCGTCAGAGCGAACCAATGCCAGATTACTGGATGTGCAGATTCCCGCTTCTTTCCGTTCGCAATATGGACTGGCTACCAATCCCAATCTTGTAGGCAAGAAGATCATCGTAACCGGAACCCTTGGTGCCTACAACAGCTATGCAGGAGTCAAAAACCCAACGTCCATTACATTTTCCTCCGGAACAACGAACCCTGATCCAGAACCGAACCCAGGTACAACATTACCGGATGGTACCGGCAAAAAAGTATTGTTCGATAATACCCACGCCCAGACAGCAGGTGCTGCAGACTGGATTATTGACGGGGCATTTTCGGATTTTGCCTATGGTTTGCGGAACGCAGGCTTTGCCGTGGATCAGCTGGAACGCAGCATCCCGTATACATTCGGTGAGCAAGCCATCACCTACAATAAATTGAAAGATTACGACGTCTTTGTCATTGGCGAAGCCAACGTGCCGTTCAAAGCGACAGAGCAGGCTGCGCTGGTGCAGTACGTGCAGAACGGAGGAAGTGTTTTCTTCATCTCCGACCACTATAATGCAGATCGCAACAAAAACCGCTGGGATTCTTCCGAAGTATTCAACGGCTATCGCCGCGGTGCCTTCCTGAATCCCGCCAAAGGCATGTCTTCGGCTGAAGCCGAATCACCAGCGATGCAGAGTGTGACGAGTTCAGACTGGCTGGCGACAAACTTTGGTGTACGTTTCCGCTACAATGCCCTTGGAGATGTGAATGCATCGAATATCGTTGCACCTGCACAATCCTTCGGCATTACGTCTGGTGTTAATGCTGTAGCCATGCATGCGGGATCGACCGTTGCGATTATAGACCCTAACAAGGCCAAAGGTTTGGTGTATGTACCAAGTGGTGTGTCCAAGTGGGGCAACGCTGTCGATCAGGGCGTATATAATGGTGGTGGACGAGCTGAAGGGGCCTATGCCGCCATTGCCAAGGTTGGTGCGGGCAAAGCTGCATTTATCGGCGACTCTTCACCTGTGGAAGACGCTACTCCGAAATATTTGCGTGAAGAGACCGGTGCGACCAAGAAGACCTATGATGGATTCAAAGAAGTGGACGATGCAACTTTCCTTGTGAATACCGTGAAATGGCTCGCGGTCAAAGAGAGTTATACCAGTCTGGCACAAGTGCCAGGACTGACATTGGATACAGCCACAAGCCTGCTTTCAATGGAAGCACCTGCTGCATCAACCGAGCCGCAACTTGAGCCATGGGCTGCACCTGCGGCGGGATACAAATGGTATGATCCGACTACATTTAAGACAGGTTCATACGGAAAAGCACAATAAATGAAATAGATATCAAATCATCATGCCGAATAGGGCCTGACCGTGGAAGTTTGTTCGCGGACAGGCCCTTTTTTTCATTTTATACAAGTTGCAATCACGACCATGATTAGCTCATACCGCCCTGTCATGGTATATATACTTGCTCCTGAGGGGAAGGTATGGGTATTCAGGATATGTGCGAGGCATTAATCGAATTAAAGGAGGAGGCGACGTATGATGAACCGACAAGCAGACTGTGACAGTTCTTCGATGAGGCAGAAGCTTAAGGCAGACCTCCATCGTGTAGCAGAACGTATGAATCTGACGTTATCCCGATTTGACAATGACAGTGCCTGTCTGCTGGGGCAATTTGCAGAGATTCGAGCGGAGATTAAGCAGATCGAGGTGCTCGCCTCTTCGTTTTATCTGGATTGTTATCTGTCGCCCTTTACCGAGAAGTTTGCCGAATTAACATCGAGCGTACAGCATCTATCTGACCGGAGGTATGGTGCGTTAATTGTGATTGAACGGGAGATTCCGTTGGAGTCGATCATTCATTCAGGAGTGGCAGTGGATGCCAGAGTGACACATGCGCTGCTGGAATCCCTGTTCATTCCCGGTGCACCATTGCATGACGGGGCCGTGTTGATTCGTGGCAATCAGATTGTATCCGCTGGTAATGTGCTGCCGTTGTCGCAAGCGGAAGTGCATGAACGAAAAATAGGCACTCGTCATCGGGCTGCACTGGGACTCAGTGAATTGACGGATGCGGTTGTACTGGTTGTCTCTGAGGAGACCGGACAGGCTTCATTCGCTGTGGATGGAGATCTGCATCCGATAAATGTGGTTGAGACGCTATCTTAAATGTGATTGATGCTTATGGGTTTTCTCGTGACGATGATGTTATTGTGGCTAAGGGCAGTGGACCTTTCTCCAGTTATGGAAGAGAGGTTTTTCTATTAATAGACCCTGCCATACGAGAAGATTATTAGATGCTTCTCTAACATTGCGATGTGATTTTGCACAAACTGGGTATTCATGGGTACAATAGAGGATGGTCAATGAATAGAGAACAATGCGATTGGATCGCAAAAATGGTTGGAGGAGACGGTTAGCACATGAGTTGGTTTGAAGCAATGGAGCATCACGATTATGAGGAACTGGTTCTATGCCAGGATCGAAATTCAGGGTTAAAAGCAATTATCGCCATACATGACACAACACTCGGCCCTGCGTTGGGAGGCACACGGATGTGGACTTACGCTTCAGAAGAAGCAGCCATTGAAGATGCCCTGCGCCTTGCCCGTGGTATGACATATAAGAATGCGGTATCCGGCCTGAATCTGGGCGGCGGCAAAACTGTTATTATCGGAGATCCACGGCGTGACAAAAACGAAGCGATGTTCCGGGCGTTTGGACGATATATTCAAGGACTGAACGGACGTTATATCACGGCCGAAGATGTGGGAACAACGGAAGAGGACATGAACCTGATCTATCAGGAAACCGATTATGTGACAGGCATCTCACCGAGTTATGGTTCATCCGGTAACCCATCACCCGCAACCGCTTGGGGTGTATATCGGGGGATCAAGGCAGCAGCCAAAGAAGCATTTGGTACCGATCTGCTGGAGGGTAAGACGATAGCAGTCCAAGGTGTCGGCAATGTGGCGATGCATCTGTGCAAATATCTGTATGAGGAAGGTGCACATCTGATCGTTACGGATATCCATAAGGACGCGGTGAAACAGGCTGTGGATCGCTTCGGCGCAACAGCTGTTGATCCCGCGGACATCACTAGTGTGGATTGCGATATCTATGCACCATGTGCACTGGGCGGCACGATTAATGACGATACACTCAAGACACTCAAGGCGAAGGTTGTAGCGGGCTGTGCCAACAATCAGCTGCTGGAGACCCGTCATGGGGATCAGTTGTATGATATGGGCATCGTTTACGCGCCTGACTATGTTATCAATGCAGGTGGCGTAATTAACATTGCGGATGAGCTGAACGGTTATAATGCGGATCGGGCGTGGAGCAAGATCGGAGAGATCTATTCCACTCTGGAGAAAATATTCGAAAGCTCACGTACCGAGGGCATCGCAACCTATGTTGCCGCAGATCGTCTGGCTGAGCGACGAATCGAACAGATGAAGAATACGCGCAGTACATTCTTGCAGAATGGCCACCACGCGCTGAGTTCCCGGAGATTGCGCAAGTAAACGGTATTGAATCTATACCAAATCTGTAAAAGGTCTGTTAGATAACGGCAACGTCCATTCCAAAGATGGATAGTGTCGATCTAACAGGCCATTTTTTATGTTGCGATTAGCATTTAAAAGAAAAACAGTGGCAATATCTCCCTAATTGATCAACTCGACTATGTATTTTTCCGATAATGTATGTACATCGTTCAGATGCAGATGGTTCAGGGAAGTGGGGAGAAGTGGGAAATGGGGAAAAGAACAGGGTTAGGGCATAGGATCAAAAATATGTCGCTTAAAATCAAACTGCCTTTCATGATCAGTGTATTGGTTGTTTTGGTTCTGCTTGGTGCAACGACCACAAGTTATATGATCTCATCTGATGTTGTGGTCAGGAAAAGCAAGGATGAGATTAATGTGATGGCTGACCGCCTTGGGGAAGGGCTTTGGACAGCGATGCAACTTCAGCAACAATTGAGTCATGCGATATCCGTACATAATACCTTCAAGGAACTCTTGGAGCTGCGTAATACAACTGACATGACGGATGAAGAATTTTTCTCGGATGAGAACACGTATTTCAATAAGGCAAATACGATCTTGACTGACAGTATATCGGACACGGAAGGAAGCAAGCCAGATCTGTTCGTGTTTGATAAGGAAGGAATCATGGTGGCGGGAACCATGCCAGAAGTGATAGGACAATCACGGGGAGATCGGGAATATTTCAAGGAGTCCATACAGGGGAAATCCTTCATCAGTGATGCCATCGTGTCGAAGAATAGCAAGAAGCTGATTATTGCATTCTCGGAGCCTATCATGGATGAAGAGGGCAATATTCTGGGTGTGTTCGCCATGTCGGTGGACAGCAACTTTTTCCTAGGGCAACTGGGGGACATCCAGATTAATGGTCAAGGCAGAGTTGAAGTATTGAGCCGAAGCGGCATCATTATGTATGATTCACTGGACCCTTCCATTGTGGGACAAACGCTGGAAGAGGACAAGGAAGCCACCGAACTTATGGAAGCCAGAGCCACCGACAAAGTGAAAATCACTTCAATGGATCGAGATAATATCTATTATCGTATCAATCAGATCCCTGGAGCAGATCTCTCCGTGGTCATTATTGATGATTATGATGATATCAAACGCCCATTAGAGGATATACAGCGCCAGATGCTTATCGTGACCTTGATTGGAGTTGCTCTGGCTATTGGCGTAGGAATGCTAATCTCTCGTAGTATTACAAGACCTATCATTCGTTTGATCGGGCTGTTCAAACAGCTTGCTCAAGGGAATCTCACCGTTAAGGCCAATGGCAGATATAACAGCGAATTCAAGGATCTGGCGGAGAGCTTCGATGGCATGGTGGAGCAGAACAGGAACCTGATTACCGATATGAATAATTCGATTCATGTGCTCCAGGCCAGCACTCAGGAATTGGAGGAGACATCCAAACAGACGGCAAGATCCATTGATGAGACATCGGCGACGTCCATGGGGATTGCAAAAGCCATGGAGGCCCAATCGGAAGATACCGAGCAGATTGCAGGCAAATTCAACAGCTTTGGCGATAAAGTGGCTGCCATGAACAGCAGTGCACAGGATGTGAAGGCAAGAGCGGATGAGATCGAAAGTGTATTCCACAACGGCAATGAAGTCGTCAATGAATTGATGCGTATCAATGAGGTGAACGAGCGCGAAGTGGAGAAGATCTCGGAGATTACCGTCAAACTTCAAACGAGTTCGGGCAGTATTAGTCAGATCACGGAAGCGATTAGCCAGATTGCGAAGCAGACCAATCTGCTTGCATTGAATGCTTCCATTGAAGCATCACGGGCTGGGGAGCATGGCCGAGGATTTGCGGTTGTGGCCGAGGAGATCCGCAATCTGGCAGAGCAGAGTTCCCGCCAGTCCAAGGAAATCTCCAGCATTATCGAGCAGAATCTGGCCGATGTCGCGGAGAACAACCATAGTGTTGCGGAAATTCACACCATCTCGTCCAGACAGGATGAGCTTGTTTTGCAGACACGTCAGGCATTTGATGTGATTCTGGAGAAAGTCACGGTTATCAATCAACAGATCGCCACGATGGCAGGACAGATGCAGGAGATGTTACAGAACAAGGACGATGTACTGGAGTCGGCACATAGCTTGTCAGCTTCGGGAGAGCAGGTATCTGCTTCCGTTGAAGAGGTAACAGCGACCATGATGGAGCAGTCTTCCACGGTGCAGCAGTTGGCGAACATGGTCG
Source organism: Paenibacillus sp. 1781tsa1 (assembly GCF_024159265.1). Classification (NCBI taxonomy): domain Bacteria; kingdom Bacillati; phylum Bacillota; class Bacilli; order Caryophanales; family Paenibacillaceae; genus Paenibacillus; species Paenibacillus sp. 1781tsa1. The sequence continues at coordinate 413,195 of NZ_JAMYWY010000001.1, forward strand.
ATACAATCGATCAATTGACGCAAAGGCTGGCCGAATCGGCTGCAAGATTCAAGGTGGAGTAAGGGACTCTCTCAAAAAGAATTCCGCCTCGCTCCAAGCGCTAACGAACCTACCCCACCTTAAAAGGCGGATCATCAACGCTTGCAAGATTTAAAGAATCTCAGTAACGCTATTTCGTCAAAAAACGTTGTCAAAACCTAAAAAATCGAGCGAATCGACGAAATAACGTCTCTGTGATTCGTTAGATCTCAGATCTGGGCAAATGGGAGCGACTAACGTGTCTCAGGTTCATTAAAACAAAATAACACGAACAAGGGATGTCCTCTGTCATATTCATGACTTATAGGACATCCCCTTCTTTTTTGTGGTCTCGATCAATGTGCTTTAGTCCATTTAGTGATCAATGAGATGCAACAGTTGAGACAGAGGTGTGCGAGGCTTGGGCATAGGCTGATCTTCAGCGTTAAAATACCCCATGTGAAGTGTGCCTACTATTTTTTCCTCTGATGTCACACCAATGGCTTCACAGAATAGCGGACTTTCGTTGAAAGGACTTGTCTTCCATACGACGCCAATCTGTTGTTCCCAGGCGAGCAACTGTATGTTCTGAATCAGTGCCGAGGTTGCAGCAAAAGCCTCTTCCCACGCTTTAGAGGGCAGGTTGGCTGTCATAACCACAACCAGATGCACAGGTGTCTGTGCACAATAGGCCGCTCTGATTTGTTGTCCGTACTTTGCTATAAATTCAGGATTGCGTGTACTTAATACAGCACTCGCGAATGTTTCTCTGCCATCATTCATAAACAGAATGAAGCGCCAAGGTTCCTTTTTGGAATGAAAAGGTGCCCATATCGCTGCCTCCAGAATCTCATGAATCGTTTCCAAGGGAATGGGTAGGCCATTAAATTCCTGAATCGTACGTCTTTCGATCACGGTCTGCCTAAGACTTGTTTTAGGTTTCATCATGTCCCTCTATTACTCGAAGGAAGCAGCGATCTCATCAATAATTTTGTTCAGACCGATGGGACCGTATCCTGCAAACCACAGGTTGGCATCACCGATATATACATGATCGTTCTGGACTGCATTCAGATTGGACCAGATGGAAGTATCCATGATGTTATTAAGCACAACCTTGTTTTCTTCTCCTGGACGAAGAATAATAAACAGTCGATCCGGGTTCAGCTCAGGCAGAATTTCCTCGGAAATTGCCACATTCCATGATCCCTCGAAATCTACACTGTCTACTGAAGCAGGGGTTAATCCCAGAGCACCAAACAGAGTGAAGTTATCATCAGGTTTAATCAACTGGAGCTGTTTATCCTGTACGCGCATGTAGGCCACCGTTTCGTCTTTGGCTTTTACGGCAAGCTCATCATGGGTTTGGGTGACTTTGGCATCATAGGCGTCTTTGACCGCTTGGGCTTCTTTTTCTTTGCCAAGAACGGTTGCCGTTTCCATGAATCGCTCCCAGTCTCCTTTTTCTTCATTATCAAAAAGGATCGTTGGAGCAATCTTGGAGAGTTGCTCATAGTTTGCTTCATTTAACGTTTTGGAGGCCAGAATGAGATCCGGCTCAGCCTGGAGCAATGCTTCAAAATTGGGAGACTCGCCGGAACCTACGGCAGTGGTATCTTTCATCTGATCTGCCAGATATTCAGGGAATCCGAGATCGTTATACGTAACCATGGCTGTCGGTTCAATGCCCAGTGCGAGCAATTGGTCGGCAAAGACGTAGAGCATTCCCGCAATTTTCTTGGGTTCAGCAGGAATTTCGATATCCCCTTTGATCGTGGAAATGGTGCGTGTATTCTCACTTCCCTGTTCAGCGGTTGAGGGCTCTGCCCCATTGGACTCGGGTGAAGCGGAGTTCCCGCTGTTCTGGGAAGTTCCACAGCCTGCAAGCATGCTGCATAGAAGAAGAATGGTTATAAGGAATCGTCCCGATTTGAAAAAGGTAGAGAAGACTTGCTTGTTAGGTAAAGACACGTTGTACACACCCTTTGACTGATTTTGATTATCATTATCAAAATAATTATAGGTGCATACCCAATCGTAATCCATGGATATTCCTGTTTAATGCATGGACGTTTGGCTCAGGAACAATTGACTAACCCGATTCAGAAACAGATTATGAGCCAAGGAAGTATAACAGGAGTAGGGGGAGGAATCGCCCAATTCATAGACTTGATTCATACGGACCGCCTCCCATTGCTGCCAGATTGAATTTTGCATAAGCGACGCTACGGTGTGCGTACGCTCTTCTGCGTGACCACTTGTAAACAGAATGAAGTGTTCAATATCCGACTGAACCAGCTGTTCCAGTGACATTAAACGGGAATGGGATACGTGGTGTAGAGCTTGGGGTACAGATAACTGCAAATCATCATAGAGAACCGTCCCCAGATTACGGTTGCCGTAGACCCGGAACTGTCCATCTTCGTATTGCGCCACAGCCACAGGTCGGTCATCGATGGCATGCTGTATACTGGATATTTTTTGTTTGACCGATAGATCATAACGTTCCAGCCATTCTTCACCAGCTGTTATTTTGCCCACGGATTGTGCAATGGAGTACATCTGTTTACGCCAATCTCCTGCAAAAGATATGGTACAAGTGGAGGCAATATGCCGAAATAATTCGGCTTTTTTGGGCTCTTCATAATCGGTTCCTTCATACCCAATGATCAGTTCTGGGTGTGCGTTCATTAATAGTTCCAGATCAGGCTGATCTCTGCCCACTTGAATCACATTTTTGAATTCATATGAGGTTCTATGGACCGGATTAATCAGTGCCGCATAAGGCTCAATACCAAGGGCAAGCAGATGCCCCGTATATGGATGGGCAAGTGAAGCGATACGTGTTACGGAGCGATGCTTTTTAATATAGACCATGGGAGACAATCCGGTGGTTGCTTTGAATTTTCGGCTGAAATAGAATTCATCTTCATACCCGACCTGACGGGCTGTTTGTTTGATCGTGTTGTCTGAGGCCAGTAGCAGATCACCGGCTTCCCGGATGCGTACGGCGTTCAAATATTCGATGGGGCCTTGTCCAATCATTTTTTTGAACAATCTGGAATAACGGTTGACACTCAGTCCAGCCATTTCAGCCAGTTTTTCGCGTGTGAAGCTTTCCTGATAATGTGTATTGATATATTTTTGGCTCTGTTTTACCGCTTCAATTGCTGTATCTTCCTGGAATTTCTGCTTCTTCTGCTTCAATAGGACAAGACACAGTTCCTGAAAGAGGATCTGACGTGCCATTCCAGCCCATGGATCTTCCTTCTGCCCACCTTCATGGATTTGTATGGCGAGAACGGGAGCTGAGGGAACAACAGTGGCAATGAATTCAAGATGTGGATCAATAACTCGCTGCATGTTGCCATCCAGTTCTTCGTTGTAGACATTGTAGGTTAAGGTGACACATTCAAAGTCATGCTGTACCTCGGTAGTTGCGATACAGGTGTGAGAAGGAGGGACGGAAAGGACTTGAGGAGCGAATAGGGAGATGATTTTGTCTTCGACTTTGACGGTTAAGCTCCCTTTGATCACAATAAGCAGCGTATGATGTGGACGGGATGGAAAGGACATTTGTTCAGCATTGTTGTCGATACGCCGGGCATCAATGAGCCTATATAAAAGATTCGTGAGTTTCATCTGATCTTCTCCTGACTGCTGTGATTGAACAATACTATAATACTGCTTATAGAAGTTACCAATATTAAAACGTAATGCACTTCTGATTCAGCAGCTTCATGAATTGATCCAGCGCACTGCTGACATACCGATCCTCACCGCGGACAAAGGTTGTCGTGGTATGGGTAAAACGATCTGCCAGATCAAATACGGAGAAATCATCCGGTTTCTTGTGAATAACGTTGCACGGCATAATGGTAAAAGCAATGCCAGATTCCACACAGCTGAGCAGGTTGTCCATCGTACTCACTTCGATGATATTACGTGCGGACAACCCCTCTTCCTGCAAAAATTCTTCGGTCATTTCACGATACGGACAGCCCTCGGGGAAAACAACCCAGGATACTTGGCACAGACTTTCAGGTGGTGTATCCATCCGCTTGGAGATGATATGAACCGTGTCCTGCATCTCATATTCCACCTTCAGACCTTCTTTCACACAAGCCCCGCTGATAAAAGCACCATCAATCTCATAGTCCTGTATTTTCTTGCGCAGTACTTTGGGTGAAGTGGCGTTGACGAGTGAGATGGACACCTTCGGGTAGGTTATCTGATATTCATTCAGAATCTCCATAAAACGGCTGGATGCCGCCGTTTCTACAATGCCGATTTTCAGCGTGCCGGAAGGCTCACCGGGATCGGTCATATCCTGCTTCAGATCATGCAAAAGGTTATGAATCTGTGTGGCGTACTGGACGAACTGTTCTCCTTTGGAGGTCAGTACAACACCTTTGGGAAATCGGTTGAACAACTGGATTTGATATTCCTGCTCCAGTTTTTTGATGCGTGTAGTGACATTGGATTGGGCGTAATTCAGTTCTTTGGCGGCCTGTGAGATTTTGCCTGAACGCGCCACCGCGAGAACAATATCGATATCGGAAAGTTCCATGCTGTATCCTCCTGAACGTGGATTAACTTACATTGCTTCCGCAGATGTTGATGTCAGGTATCTCTATGAGAGATACAACTATATATTTCAATCATTTTACGATATATAAGAGCCGCCGTACAATATCCTTAATGACGAAGAGAGTAGGGATATGACATGAATAACATGAATACACGTTCAACACTATTAAGCCCGGTAACGATTCATCAGTGGCAATTAAGGAACCGAATTGTGATGGCTCCGTTGACCCGGGGATTTGCTGATGATCAGGAGGGGACCGTGACGAATGAGATGGTGGCGTATTATGAGCAGCGTGCGCGAGATGGTGTGGGACTGATCATTACCGAGGGTATCAACCCGAATCTGGCAGGCAAAGGCACTTACGGCATCCCCGGTTTATATACAGATGAACAGACGACTTCTTGGAAAAGGGTAACGGATGCTGTTCACAGACATGGCGGCACCATTATTGCTCAGCTCTGGCATGTCGGCAGGTTGTCCCACTCCGATCTGATCGGAACCACTCCAGTGGCACCTTCCAGCCTTGCGGCAGAGGGAAGAGTGCATAAGCTGCATAAGCCGTATCAGGTTCCTAAAGCGATGAGTGCACAGGATATAGCGGATACGATTCAGCATTTTCAGACGGCCGCCCGCAATGCAGTTCTGGCAGGTTTTGACGGAATTGAGCTTCATGCTGCGCATGGGTATCTGATCGACCAGTTTATCAATGAGAAGACCAACCACAGAACAGACGAATACGGAGGAGACACTGCGGGCAGATTGCAGTTCCTGCGGGATCTTATTGTGGCTGTAAAAAAAGAAATCAGTGTAGATCGCATATCGGTACGATTCTCCGAGAAAAAGGATGATGATGCATCCTATGCATGGGTAGACAAAGCTGGAATGATCGATGCATATCTGAACTTGTTCCGCGAGACGGGAATTACGATCTTGCATCCCTCAACTGATCATTATGCGAAAGCGTGGGCAGGGGAGCAGTCCTTTCACGAGCGGATTCGAAGTCAGTGGGATGGAATCATCATTGGTGTGGGGAATTTGGATGTTCAGACCGCAGAGCACGCGATTGGTAAGGGAAGCATAGATTTGGCTGCGTTCGGCAGACCATTTATCTCCAACCCTGATCTGGTGCAGAAATTGAATGCTGGTGAGCCATTGGTGGAGTATGATGCAGCTAAGCATCTGCCCGTGTTGGTGTAAAAGGGGAAAACCGAGTCAAAGAAAAATCAAAAAAGACTGAACGCTACTGACATACTGTTGGCAAGAGCGTCCTTGTATGATCAAGGTATACAAATACGAAGGAGGACATTACATTATGTCAGCAATTGGACCCGATTTCATTTCACTTCAAGTGAGCAATCTTGAGAGCTCTGCCGAATTCTATCAAAACTATCTCGGACTAGTACGCTCACAGGCGGGACCACCTCATGCGGTGGTTTTTGAGACAAAGCCTATTGCATTTGCTCTTCGTGACCTATTGCCAGGAATCGAACTCGGTTCAGGTGCTCAGCCAGGACTGGGCATCGCTCTTTGGCTTCATGCTCCGGATACACAAGAGATTCATGACAAACTTGTTGCTGCAGGCGTAAAGATTACATCTGCACCCATAGATGGACCATTCGGGCGAACCTTTACATTTGCCGACCCAGACGGGTACCAAGTTACCCTTCACAGTAAAGCCTAATACGCAGATGTATCCATCTTAATAATAGTGATAACTTCCTGTCACAGGGAGCCAAATGTTGATTACAATATCAAGGGCAGTACTGATCCTTAGGATCAGTCTGCCCTTATTTGGTTGTACGGATTAAACGACCAGTTCATTCTATTCATGGCTGACGACTACCGCTTTCTTTTCCGTAAAGTAATACACCAAAGCGAGCAGCGGCATGATCAGGCCAATCAGCGTTGTGAGACTCCAGCCTCCGTTAGCATAAGACCAGCTTCCAAGAGATGAACCAATCGCACCGCCAACAAAAAAGATCGACATGAATATGCCATTCACACGCCCTCTCGCTTCACTTCCTAAGGAGTAGATAATGCGTTGACCCAGCACCAGATTTCCCGAGACAGCCATATCCAGTGTGATCGCCACGATCACAAGCAGGATCAATGCAAACGTGGAGTGGCTCTGGAACACATAAGCAAGACCGAATGAAGCAGCAGCGATCACCATGGCAGCCCCTGTCAGAATGCGCGTTAGTCCGCGATCCGCCAGTCTCCCGGCAATGGGAGCGGCAATAGCACCTCCGACACCAGCCAGTGCGAACCAGGCAATGCCTTGCTGTGACATGCCAAAATTGTTAGCGAGCCTGAGTGGAACCGTGGTCCAGAACAAGCTGAAAGCACCAAACAAACTGGCCTGATAGAACGCCCGGCGGCGCAGCAGAGGCATCGTTCTGAACAGTGTGCCCAATGATACGATTAATTGACCGTATTTCAAGGTGGGTTCAGGCTGGCGAGCAGGAAGAGCACGTGATAGGAGCAGCATTAGAAGTGCTATGACAATGGCGGAGAATACAAAGACCGTCTGCCATCCGAAGAGGCTGGTGATAAAGCTTGCGACAGGACGAGCTAGCATGATGCCCAGCAGCAGACCACTCATTACATTGCCAACAACCCGTCCGCGTTGTTCCTCGGAAGTAAGATATGTCGCATAGGGTACCAGAATCTGAGCGACAACAGAACCTATACCTATGAATAGAGAGGCAGTCAGAAATACAACAGCAGTGGGTGAGAAAGCTGCAGCAATCAGGGCAGCAACCAGTACGATGAGGAAAAGAACGACCAGGCGTCGGTTCTCGATAATGTCACTGAGCGGCACGATGAATAACAAACCAATAACATAACCAATCTGAGTCAACGTTACGATCAATCCGGCAACGGCAGAAGAAAGGCCCGTGGTCATGCTAATCGGTCCGATAACGGTCTGAGCATAATACAGGTTTGCCACGATCAATCCACAAGCGGATGCCAGCAAAAAAATAATCCAGGCAGGTACAGGTGCCTTCTTCACTTGTTGTCTCATATCCATCTTAATCATCCTCCACAGATTTCATATTCGTATTGAAAATTTGATATTCCAGATAAACGGGTGCTATTTAAAATGTTAATTGCTAAACGTTGTGTTCACTAATTACAAACATATAATAAACTAAACGTTTAGTATTGTAAATAGGCTAAACATATTTTAATGAAGATTTAAATGAGGATGTAAAAATGAGCGGAGATTGAATTGTGTGTACGCAATGCATTTTAGTATAATGAACGTATCGTTTTTATGAATATTACTGATGATTAAATATACTTTATACTTCCAGGAGGGCTCAAGATGACTGCCAAAAGAGGACGTCCACGTAACATGGAAACCCAGAATGCCATTCTTACAGCATCGTATGAGTTGTTGTTGGAGCACGGATTCGGGGCGGTTACAATCGAGAAGATTGCTGAACGTGCACAGGTGAGCAAAGCCACTATCTACAAATGGTGGCCGAATAAAGGCGCTGTCATCATGGACGGATATATGTCTGCCGCAACGGCAAGATTACCCGTACCGGATACAGGCTCGGTATTGGAAGATATACGCATACATGCGAGTAATCTGGTTCGTTTTTTGACCAGTCGGGAAGGAAAAGTGATTACGCAGATTATCGGAGAAGGGCAATCGGATGAAGGGCTTGCAGAAGAATACCGCACAAGATACATCCAGCCACGTCGGCGTGAAGCACGGGGAATTCTGGAGAAGGGTGTGGAGCGCGGCGAATTGAAGAGTGGGATAGACATTGGACTGTACATTGATCTTATCTATGGACCGGTGTTCTATCGCATGTTAGTGACAGGGGAAGCGATGGATGATGCGTTTGTAGATGTATTGCTCCGTTCATTGTTTGAAGGGATTCAGTCCAATAAGTAGAAGGAGAGCGGTGATACAACCGGGAGGAAGAGGAGGATGAGGGAAGAGGGCGATTCTTAGGAATCACCCTGGAAGGGATCACATGTGGCATATTGTACGTGGGAGAAAATTTAAACTTGGAATATAGGTGAGATGGCTGTGGGCCATGAATCTGTAGCATTAGGGGAAAGGAAGGATGAGTGCTGGGTTAACACCGGGGGTTCATTCCATACTGAACTGGGCAGTTCGCGGCGTAAAACAGGGGCCACTTCTTTGGCAAAACGCTCCACTTGCTCCAACTGCTCGCTATGCGTCAGTCCATCCACACTGATACTGAGCACCTGATGTCCGTAAGCAGCATGATAGTTCAGAATTTTCTCAATAACCTGCTCCGGACTGCCGATTAACGCAGGGCCACGTGCAATGTTATCCTCCAGATCGGTGAAGGGCGACTGGTTATGCTGTGCGGCGGCGGTGGCATGGAACGCTTCATAGTATGGCTTATAGCGGCGAATGGCCTCTTCACCCGTATCAGCAAGATACAGACTGCCGGCACCAGAGCCAATCACTGCTTGCTGCGGATCATGACCATAATAATCGAGGCGCTCCCGATAATGATCAATTAATGCTTTGTATTTGGCCTGAGGGTGAAAAGAATTCGACGTGAAGAGCGGCTCACCATATTTGGCAGCGAGTTCGGTCGAGACCGTGCTGGACGCGCTGCCATGCCAGATTGGGATGGTTTGCTGAAGCGGCCTGGGCCACGTGGTTACTCCCTCAAGCGGAGGGCGATACGTTCCCTGCCAGGTTACATTCTCCTCAGACCATAGCCGTCTTAGCAAATGATAGCGTTCATCGAGTGAATCCCATTGTTCCTCTTCGCGTATGCCAAACAGCGGATAGTGGCGAGGGTCATTGCCTTTCCCGATGATCATCTCTAGCCGTCCACCCGATAATTGATCCAACGTGGCATAATCCTCGGCAACCCGGACTGGATCAAGTATACTAAGAACAGTGACGGTGGTTAGTAACCGAATGCGTGTGGTTGCTGCGGCTATTGCGGTTAATACGACAGGTGGCGAGGAAGATAGAAAAGGCGCACCATGTCGTTCACCGATTCCATAGGCATCGAATCCCAGTCGTTCAGCCAGCTTCGCTTGCTCTAATATATTTTGGAATTTCTGCTGAGTCGTCAGAGCCTCCCCGGTAACGGCATTAGGTAGATTCATCATGAGACTAAACAAGGCAAATTTCATCTGACCTTCTCCTTGAGCTGAATTGATTGAACTGAATTGATATTATATGTCTCGTATATTCCTATTGAAATAGTAGGAAATGTAAGTTGGATTAAATGTATCATGTTCTCACGGATTCTTCTAATGGATTTTTTCTATAAGCAGGAACATTCAGGCTTCCTTGCATATATGTGAAGGAAATTGCCACGATTTTTATTGACCGCTGTAAAATTTAGGATTAAAATTGTGCTTATCATATAAATTCAAAATTATGGATTTTCATTGTGGAGGTGGGATACATGGAACCTACAACTACGATACGCTCATATATTGAGGACTACATCAGGAAACAGGGGTACACCCTGCAGTATTTTGCCGATATATCGGGAGTTAACGCCGGAACGCTTAGTGCAATTATTAAGGGGACTCGACCCATCGCTATGGCGCAACTGGATCTGATTACCCAAGGCATGAAGCTGGAAGAGGGGTATTTCTACGAGATTTATGGGGCTGAATGTTTCGTGGAATCGGCACCTCATTGGAGAAGACTGGAGCCTTTCCTGCAGCGCTGTGCTGAATTGGACAAGCTGGAATGTATTCAGAAGGTTATCCAGGAAGTGACGGATGATCGCTCGTATATCTCGGAGTTGTTCGAGATGGCCGAAGGCATGCTGGAACGTGGACAGACGAAGGCTGCACGGATGTTGTACGAATGTGTGGCAGAGTGTGAGAAATATCAACATTCGGAACGTCTCGCTCTGTGCCAGTATCGCATCTTCACGCTATCTCTTGGTCAGGACCAGCATGAGAATCTTCGTGCAGCCGTACATTTTGAACCGTATATTAATCGGCTGGACGAGGAACGACAACTGGATGCGATTAAAGACCTGGCGAATGCGTATGCTTCTCTTCGATATCGGGACAAGGTTTTTAATCTGGCTGAAGAATTAGATCAGAAAACAAAAATTTTACAATCGTATACAAAGAAGAAAATAGATAAAAGCGATAGACTAACTGCCTATCCTTTATTCGTATATAGAGCTTATTCCAATTTGCTTAAATCATCGGCATGTGAGAAGCAGGGACGTTATGAAGAAGCTTTGCTCTATACAGAAGTCTATGCCAAGCTTGCTAAAGTCTCTGAACCGGATGAAGAGGATCAAATTTTTATTGATAAATTCGCTGGTTGGGCAGAAGCCAACACTTATTTATATAAATTAATGATGGGTAATCGAAATGTTTTACCTGCATACGTGGAATTTATTGAGAAAAATGAAGAGGAAATTTTACCTGCGATAATTAATATTTTGGAGGCAGCTAATAAGTTTGATCAAAATATTGATGATATTTTGAATAGGTTCAGCGATCGAATTAACTCGGAAATTAACTGTTTAAAAGGGTACACTGAGCAGATGAAAAATGAAATTTATGCAACATTCTTGTTGGAACGTTCTCTCTATCACTTAAATCGCCATGAATATCCAGAGGGTTTGAAGCAACTTATGCACTGTCTGAGAGAGTCTGTACGATTTAACAATCAAACAGATATCATTCATTGTATTTCCCTGTATGAGAAGTACAAAAACATGGGTACGGCTGAAATCGAGCATCAGTACAAACTTATCATGATGGAGGTTCAGAAATCTTATGAAAAAAAAGAAGATATTCTATGTAATCTTGCTTAGCATAATGATTATTAATATAAATCAATTAGCTAATCTGGATAGTGATGTTATTACACAAATAATGTCTGTAACGCATGGCGAAGGAAGACTATAACAGCTAAGATATATTAAATTCTTTCATTAACATGCGTCTTATTTCCGGGATATGGAGATGGGGCGCTTATTTGTACTGCCTATTAGATATGACATAACGAAAAGAGGATTTATCATTGCAGATTGATATTCAGAAGCTTTACGACAAATATATAACATTGGACATTCCTAATCCATTCACTTTAGAGCAGATCCATGATCGACTAACACAGAAATTTTACGCTGAGAAGGTAGATTTAGAGGAGTTTTCCGACTTGCGCAACGATCCTCATGCGGGATTTGATCAGGCGATTGCAGCTTATGTATTCAAGGATGAGAGGGGAACCAAGCAATTAATTAGCCTGAACAAGGATGAAGATATCCATGAGCCATTGGAGTTTGCATGGATCATTAATTCCACTGTGCGAGGATTTTCTCTTCTATTAGTTCTTGAAATCGAAGTATTTTATGGAATGGAAGAGAGTGAGATGACTCTTGGCAATCCACGTTTTGAGGAATATCTGATCCTACTCTATTTAACAGATTACATTGAGTTTGAGAATGACTCTTTCATTCATCTGTTGCGTGCTCGTTATCGAGAGGGCTACAGACTTCGTTATTTTGGCATGCAGAATGGTGATGATAATTATCTATACGAATAAATTTGCTGTCGGATAAGGTTATTAACTTCTTTCTGGAGAAAGGTGCAAAAAGTACTTAGGGTAAAATGCATAATATGTCCATGAATCAGTTTAACGTTAAGGATTGAAAAATTCTCGAATACGATATGTAGACATGCTCTCCATATATTTTCACCACATCTTGTAGTGATGAGAGGGCTTCATATCTCTATGCAAAATGCTTGATGTTGAAAGTATCTCTATGTAAATAAACATTTTATTCTGCAAAGGAATATAATATGAATTTTTTGGCAATGTATCCTAAAATGTTATACAAAGAGGGGGTGCATGCTATGAGTGAACCGAGGCAGATCAAAGATAAAATCGAACGGAACAGGCAAGAGTTAAGTCGTTTGGCGGAGAATCATGGCATGCAAGACAACCAAGTCCTCCGACAGTCCATGGTACTGGACGAGCTGATTAATGAATATAATCGATTCAAATATAAAAGCCATCTTAGGAACAGACAACCGATTGCATAATGCAGTCGGTTTTTTTGTCTAATTATTGTTCTATAGAAATAGCGTAGTCGACTGTAGCGATACAGTCGGCTTTTTGGCGTTCACCTTGAAACCTATGCGGATAACTTGAAATTCCGTACCAATTCCAGGATTGGCAGGATAGCGAATGATCATTAAAACTGGATATGATGACCCCAGTTATATCCAGATTGATCTGTGAAGGGGGCTCATACAATGATCGGGAGAGGGAGGGATGAACGGAAATGATGGACAAGGTACGTACTTTTTTCGGAAAAAACGTAAACCTGCGCACCAAGTTGCTCCTGTTGTTCCTGGCGCTGACGTTGCTGCCGTTAAGCTTGCAGGGAGTGATGAACTACAAGCATTTCTCGCAGACGATGGATCGCAAGACCGAGCAGTTCACTATTGAACTGGTTCGCCAGATTAACGCCAATCTGAATCGGCTGCTGAAGGACTTTGAGCGGTTGTCGCTCTTGCCGCTTTACGATCAGATGGTGCTTGGCATTCTAGGGAAATACAACGCGTCAATGGGGTCGGGTACATGGGCGAGGTCTGAGGATTATCTGAAAATGAAGCTTTACACATCTGGTCAAGCTTATGACCGACCCGAGATTCGGGGAATTCATCTGATTAGCAACAGCGGCATTCTGTTCTCCAATCTCGATTCACTGGCGGTCAAGCCGGTATGGGACAGCAGACAGGATGATTGGTTTGCAGAGCTTGAAGACTCGGAAGGGACGTGGCGCCTGATTCCTCCGCATGACCCCGGCTACTACACGGGCGTTCAGCAAGAATCGTATATATCGGTGGGCAGAGTGCTTCGAGATCCGGGTACGCTCCAGCGATTGGGGTACATTCTGATTGACATCCGTCTGGAAGCCTTCGGCCAACTGTTATCCAATCTGAATGTTGAGCAAGATGCAAGCTTGATGATTGTCGACAGCAAGCAGCGCCTTCTGTTCGAGCGGATCTCCACCGGAGGAATGTCTGCTTACGACCAGTTGCTAACGAATGGACAGCTTCAAAGCTATGCAGGAAACCAAAAAAATGTTCTGGATGGGCAGTCCTATCTCTATGTACAACACCATTCTAGCTATTCCGGGCTCTCGGTGATCAGTCTTACACCTATTGCTGTGATTCAAAAGGAGTCGGGTGAGATGCTCACTTTCACAATAGGGTTCGCTGTATTGTGTATGGCGGCTATATCGATCCTTGCATTCCTGTTATCCTATCGTATCACCCGGCCACTGATTCGACTGAAGCACCATATGATACGGGTAGAGCAGGGAGATTTTAGCCAGCGGGTAGCGCACTTCAGCAATGATGAATTCGGACAGATGAGTAGGGGCTTTAACCGAATGATGGAAGAGATTCATCGACTGTTCAATGAGGTGTTTCTGCTGGGCATTCAAGAGCGGGAGGCAGAGTTGTCCGCGTTGCAAAGCCAGATGAATCCTCACTTTATATACAACACATTGGAGTCCATTAACATGATGGCCATTCGCCAGAAGCATGCTGAGGTGTCGGACATGGTGACGGCGCTCGGCAAGCTGCTGCGCTATACGATTGATAAGGTGGACCGGATGGTTCCACTTGGAGAAGAACTTGCTTTTGTACAATCCTATGTACGCATTCAGCAGGTACGTTACAACGGCAAGTTAAAGATTATCTATGACATCGAAGAAGAGATAACGGAATGTGCGATTCCGAAACTGATACTGCAACCGCTGGTGGAAAATGCAGTCTACCACGGCATTGAAGGGCAGGAAAATGGAGGAGTAATCTGGGTATCTGCTTTGAAATTTGATCATGAGCTGCTGATTAGCGTACGAGACAATGGTAAGGGGATGACTCAGGCTAAGATTGACGAGTTAAACGAATCCATATCAAAACAGCCTTCCAATGAGGCATTACGTTGCCATGCCGGGGATAGTCTGGGGCTTAACAATATCGCCCAGAGGCTCCGTCTTATATATGGAGAAGGCGGCAGCCTAAGCATTGATGGAAGTCCCGGGCAGGGCCTGGTGGTCACCATATCCATTCAACTTCTACCGAAAGGGGATTGAAGCGCATGTATAAAGTATTGCTTGTAGAGGATGAGACGGTCATCCGTCAGGGACTGAGGGAGCTGATCGTACAAGCGTCTTCTCAGTTTCAGGTAACGGGCGAAGCGTCGAGCGGTACCGAGGCGCTGGATTTTCTGAGATGTGAGGTGCCGGATGTGTTAATCACGGATATCCGCATGCGTGAAATGGATGGATTAACTTTGGCAAGCAAAGCCAGAGACATGTATCCTGAATTGCTCATGCTCATCATTAGCGGCTATGGCGAGTTTGAATATGCGCGCAGAGCGATGGAGTTCGGGGTGTTGAACTACCTGTTGAAGCCAATCGATCGCTATGAACTGGCATTATGCATACAGAAGATTCAATTGCTGCTGGATCGCAGATATGGTATTTCAACCCTTTCGGTCCCGGAGCCATCTGGGAAAGCAGAACACGCTGGTGGAGATACGCGGAAGATTATCCGAGATGTGAAGGAGCATATCAAGCAACATCCCGATGGAGATTTGCGACTTCAGACGATAGCAGATCTCGTTAACTTGAACCCTACTTATTTGAGCCAGTTGTTCAAGAACGAAATAGGCATTAATTATTCCGAATACATCACGGAGGCACGTATGGAGCGGGCCAAGTGGTTGCTGATCAACACGGGTCTCAAAATCTATGATGTGGCACGGTTATCCGGGCATCAAAGTCCCAAACACTTCATGCTGGTGTTCAAGCAGCAGGTGGGATGGACTGCGGGAGAATACCGAGACCGATTCAGTATTTCTTGAAAAACCATACCATTTCTGTAGTTGACGTGATTTATGAGGGAACGAAGCTTTCGTTATACTTTGGTTGCACCTGTTACCACAACGTCCATAAGGGGGATTTCCATGAAAAAAGCAGGACTGATACTGATGCTTGTACTCATGATGGTGGCTTCAATCGCGTGCACTAGCGCCAATTCCAGCAGTGAACCTGGCAGTGCAGGCGGGGAGAATGGGGAGGTGGAGCTGAAGTTCATTATGTGGGGCAACCAGGCACATATGGATGTATACAACAAGCTGATTGATGGCTTCACCAAGGAAAATCCAGGCATCAAAGTCACGATGGAATCCGTACCTTTCGCAGAATACCAACAAAAAATTTCGGTGCTTGCTGCCGGAGGCTCTCTTCCCGATCTCGCCTGGGTATCGGAGCGAATGGTACCACAATTCAAGTCCAACCACATTCTGGCCGATGTATCCGAGTTCAAGGATGATGCACAGTTTAAGCTGGATGATTATATTCCAAGTACATTGGATTTGTTCCGTGATGGAGACCAGCTGCTGGGGCTACCTTTCTCTACACCTCCTGTGGTCATGTTTTACAATAAAACGCTGTTCGACAAGGCCGACCTGACTGATCCAAACACACTTGCCACCCAAGGACAATGGACATGGGAACAGTTCGAAGAGTCTGCCAAGGCGATTACAAGTAAGGAGGCGACCAACCGAATCTATGGAGCCAACTTTTTTCGCGACTGGAAGACCTGGGCGGTGCTCTCCTCCTACTCTTGGTCCAATGGAAGCGGTCCATTCGACGAAGGTATGACGAAGTTCACCTGGAACGATGCCTATGGTGTACAGACTTTTGAATTACTGGAGCGCATGATGTTCACCGATGAATCACATCCGAAGGCGGGTGAGCAAGTTAGCTTCGATGCGGGTAATGTGGGCATGTTCTTCGACAATTACAGCTATGTATCCAAAGCAAGGGAGATTACGGATTTTGAATGGAGCATCGCGCCTATGCCTTCCGGTTCACAAGGCAGTGTACCGATGCTAGGGCAGGCCGGATATGCCATGTTCAACGATAGCAAACATCCAGAGGAAACGAAGAAGCTGTTGAAGTATTTTGCGAGTGAGCAGGGAATTCAGGCGACAGCCACCTATTTTGTGCCTCCTCGTACTTCTGTTCTGAACTCGGATGCATTCATTCTTCAGCCGAATAACCCAAGCAAAGAGCATATTGTGCAGGCCGTCATTGATGAAATGCCGAAAGCGCGCTTAATTCCCGGACATATCCGATGGCAGGATATCGACAATGCGGTATTGCAGGGATTTGACCGACTGTTTGCCCGGACGGCGACAACTGAGGATAACCTGAAACAAATGCAGGAAGAGATCCAAAGTGTATTACAACCCTAAATCATTCGATCGAAACCGGAGGTGAGAAAGATGGGCAAATTCAAAGAATTACTTGAGCGGAAACAGCTGTCCCTGGTGGTAAGTCTGCCTGAGAATGAACTTGCTTTGGCTCGGGCAGCTATGGAAGAGGGCGCTGATGCACTCAAGGTGCACTATAATGTCGGTCATCGCGCCAGCGGGAATCATTTTGGTCCACTGGACAGGTATGCCGAGGTATTTCGGGCGATCCGCAGTGAGTTTGGTGGTCCGCTTGGGGTCGTACCTTCCGGCAGTATAGATGGAGCACGAAGGGAGGATGTGGAGCGCCTTGCTGGACTGGGTTTTGATTTCTATTCCATCTATGCACATCACTTGCGCTCCTTCATGCTGAGTGACTTGGGGCTGGACCCAACATTTGCGATCAATGAGGAATATGATGTTTCCCTCGTAAAATCCGCAGCTCACTTCGGCTTCTCTGCTCTGGAGGCATCCATTGTACCTGGCAAAGAATATGGTACACCGCTCAGCTTCGCGGATGTGCTCAAGTATCGCCGTCTGGTCTTGCAAGCCCAGGTTCCGGTATTGGTTCCTTCCCAGCGAAAGCTGGTACCGGAGGATGTTCGGGTGCTAAGCCATGCTGGGGTCAAAGCGATTATGCTTGGAGCGGTTGTGACAGGCAACACGGAGGAACAGCTGCGGAGGGCTGTGAACGAGTTCCGCAATGCGGTGGACAGTCTGAGCCGTCCAGACTAATCAGGGAAAGTCAGGTATATCATGGGGGACACCCTATGTTAGCATCCAGTCGTTCTAACGAATCGAGCACATGTTATTCGCGTCCATGTGTACGGATCTAAAGTTTAAGGAATCATAGAGACGTTATTTCGTCCATTTGGTCGATTTTCATGGTTCTGGCGACATTTTATGGAGATATAACATGACTGAGATTCGTTACCCGGTGCATTCTTTAAAAGTCTGCCTTATAAGATGCGGTGGATTCGTCAGCGCTTGGAGCGAGGGAGAACATACCTTTTGAGACAACACCTTATATAGAATCGTCACAGAGTTCAGCTTCGGAGGAAATTTGAATAAAAAGGGGGTGGCTAATTGTGACCCATCCACACAAGCGCAAAAGAAGGGGGCCGCTCGCCAGAGAAGCCCAGATCGCGGGGTGGCTGTTTGTATCGCCGATGGTGCTTGGGTTTACGCTGCTGCTGTTGTTTCCCATGGGTCTCGCGTTATACATGAGCCTGACCGATTGGCCGCTGCTGGGGGATCATCATTTTGTTGGACTGGAGAATTACCGGAATATTATGACAGACACCATGTTCTGGAAAGTGCTCGCCAATACAGTTTATTTCACAGTGGGACTTGTACCGCTTAATATTGTGCTCGCCCTGCTGCTCGCGTTGCTGCTATCCAGGAATCTGCGGGGGATCGGAATTTTTCGAACAGCAATCTTTGTTCCGGTCATGACCTCGTTGATCGTATGGGCCATCGTGTGGAAGCTGATGTATGCAACAGAATCAGGATTGATTAATCAACTTCTATTGATGACGGGCATCAAGGGTCCGGCGTGGCTATACAATGAAGATTTGGCAATGCCGGCAGTGATTGTGACCAGTGTGCTGAAAAATGTAGGTCTGAATATGGTGCTGTTCATTGCAGCCATTCAGCAGGTACCGCGTTCACTGTACGAAGCAGCAACATTGGACGGTGCGGGCAGAAGGGGAACCTTCTTTCACGTTACACTGCCTATGATTACACCAACGGTGTTTCTGACTGTGGTCATGACCGTGATTGGTTCACTCAAAGTATTCGGACAGATCTATGTGATGACACAGGGTGGGCCGAGTAATAGCACAAAGGTATTAGTTTATTATATCTGGGAAAAAGCATTCAAACTATTCCAGTTCGGCTATGCTTCTGCTCTTGCCTATGTACTGTTCTTCATCGTACTGATCCTGACACTGCTGCAATGGCAGCTCCGAAAGAGGTGGGTATTCAATGAAGGCGATGCCTAGTCCTTCGGGGAGGAAGATAGGAAGTACCCTGGGGACGTATTTGCTGCTGACACTGATTTCGCTAATCATGATTGTTCCGTTTATCTGGATGATATCGACGTCATTCAAAGAGCCCCAGAGCATATTCACCTATCCACCACAGTGGATACCGGAATCATTCCGATTTCAGAACTACATCGATGTCTTTCGACTGATTCCGTTTCACCGTTTTTATTGGAACAGTATTTACATTTCTGCGTTGGTTGTGCTGGGAACCGTATTTTTTGCTTCTCTCGCCGGTTATGCATTCGCCAAAATTCCATTTAAGGGACGTAATGTGGTATTTCTCATCCTGCTGAGTGCCATGATGATTCCTCATGAGGTGACTGCGATTCCGATGTTTCTATTCATGCGGCAGTTGGGGTGGATTGATACCCATCTTCCGCTGATACTACTGCCAATCTTTGGCGCGGGCGGTGTATTTGGCATCTTTGTGATGCGGCAATTCTTCATCACGGTGCCAACGGAACTGGAGGAAGCGGCGATGATCGACGGCTGCAACCGATTCCGAATATATGCGCGAATTATGCTGCCTATTGCCAAGCCGGGTATGGCTACGCTGACGATCTTCACGTTTGTGACGATCTGGAATGAGTTCTTCGATCCGTTGATTTTCATTAACTCGCGTGATCTAATGACGCTGCCGCTTGGATTATCTCTCTTTACAGATGAGGTGGGCACAGCCTGGCAATATCTGATGAGCGCCACCGTCATGGCGACCTTACCACTGTTAATTGTCTTTTTCCTGGCACAACGGCGCTTCATTGAGGGGGTTGCCATGACGGGACTGAAAGAGTAAGCCATGAAATACGTGCAAAGGCGAGCAATACGTGCAATAGAACGGAAGGAGGGACAACATTTGCGTGAACGGATGAGCATGGAAAAGGAAGAAGCAGATGTCGTTATTGTGGGAGGGGGCCCAGCGGGTATAGCGGCAGCCATTGCGGCTGCACGACAGGGTGTCCGCACAGTGCTGGTGGAGCGATATGGATTCGTCGGTGGGATGTCCACTGCCGCTATGGTCTATCCCTGGATGACTTTCCATACAGAGCGTGGTGAGCAGGTCATTAAAGGTATTGCACAGGAGATTGTGGATCGTTTGCAGGCACGTGGCGGCTCTCCGGGGCATCTGCGCGATACAGTTGGATTTGTGCATACCGTTACGCCGTACCATCCAGCCATCTATCAGGTGGTTGCGGCAGAGATGTTGCAGGAGGCAGGTGTCCGGCTGTTATTGCACAGCTTCGTGGATGAAGTGGTTGTTGGGGACGAACGGGTGGAAGCGGTGCGAGTGACAAACAAGTCTGGACGAAAGGAGTTTCAGGCGAACGTATTCGTGGATGCAAGCGGTGATGCGGATCTGGCTAATCTTGCAGGGGCATCGGTGGCGAAGGGGAGAGATGGCGATAACCAGTCTCAGCCGATGACCATGAAATTCCGCATGCGTGGTGTGGATCTTGGACGAGTGAAGCAATACATGCAGGAGCATCCGGAGGATTTCTATGTGAAAACGCCTTTTGCAGAGCTGGACAGTATTCCGTTAACCGGGGTGAGCGGCTTCTATTCCCAATGGAAAAAAGCGGGTGTGCCGATTAATCGCGACCAAGTACTGTTTTTTACCGGACCGGCTGACGATGAAGTGCTGATTAATTGTACCCGGGTGCAGGGACTCGATGCGACGGATGCCGAGGATCTGACCTCTGCTGAACAGGAAGGGCGGAAGCAGGTGCTGATGATTGCTGAGTTTTTGCAGCGTGATGTGCCTGGATTCGAACGGGCTTCCATCTCAGCGGTAGCACCTCAGATTGGTATCCGTGAATCTAGGCGAATTATCGGTCATTATGCGTTGACCCAGGCGGATGTGGTTGCAGGACGGAAGTTCAACGATGTGATTGCCAGAAGCGGTTATCCCATTGATATTCATGACCCTTCGGGTCAAGGCGTTGTGGCTGCCTTTATAGAAGGAGACGGGGCGTACGATATTCCGTATCGATGTCTGGTCTCTCGCAATATCCGCAATCTGCTGGCGGCAGGACGCTGCATCTCCACCACACATGAGGCGCATGCAACGACAAGGCTGACTCCAAGCTGTATGGCTACCGGGGAGGCCGCCGGGACAGCGGCTGCACTAACCGTGAAGATGAAGCTTGATCCGGTGGGACTGCCAATTGAGCTACTACAGGCGGAATTACGTCACAACGGAGCGGCAATCTAGCGGATGAGCTGATTGTGGGCGAAATTGGGACGGATTAGACGAAGTATTAGTCGTGGGAGCGGGATGAATCATTAATAGTAGGCGTGGCGTGGATGTTTATTTAATTCGCGGATGGCATAAGTTTTAACGAACCTGAGACGTCTAATTTGGGGATATAAGCTGAGATGAAAACTGTAACGAATCTCAGTGAAGTTATTTTACTCAAAAACCTGAAATAGCGGGTAAAAGCGGGGTGAATCGGAAGAATAGAGCGTCTACGATTCGTTAGATTAGAAACTGTCCCCAAAATGGCTAAATAAGCTTCCTTCAGTTCGTTAGAAATTGGTGGGAAGCTAATACATGTATGAGCATAACTGTAGCCCCAAAGACTCCAATCCACTGCATGGGTGGGTTTAGAGTCTTTGGGGCGCTTTCATTCTTTTCATCTATTAGGTTCTATCCCTCATATCTAGTCCTTCGCATCTAATCAATCACGAGGTTTCGGTTCCGTCATGCTCCTTCATGTTTCGTATTATTTCATGCCTTATTCTCCGCGCTTCATTCATTCAGTCATTCAATTCATGCGTGCCTCAAGTCGCCTTGCGACGATGGACAGCGTGTAGTTGATGACAAAATACAATACCGCAGCAAGCAGCAGGGCAGGGATAATGTAATCGAAACTTTGGCCGCCAAGGATCTGCACGTTGTGCATCAGCTCCGGCAGAGAGATGATGATCGCCAGTGAAGTATCCTTCAGGAGTGAGATGAACTGGCTGACCATCGGCGGAGACATGCGGCGTAGCGCCTGTGGCATGATGATGCCACCGAGGGTCTGCATGTAGCTCAGGCCCGAGGAGCGGGCGGCTTCCACCTGGCCGCGCTCAACGGACTTCAGACCGCTTCGGACGATCTCAGCGATCATCGCGCCTTCAAATAGACTCAGTCCAACGACTGTGGACCAGAAGACGGACATTTTGATCCCGAGCTGCGGAAGTACGATGTGGATGAAGAAAATGATGAGCAGCAGTGGCAGATTGCGAATCGTATCCACGATTACCGCTACGATCTGTGACAGAAAGGGGATGCGAGTAAACCGGACAGTACCCAGCACGGTGCCGAGTATGAAGCTGAATACAATGGATAGCCCTGCTACCTGTAGGGTAATCAAGAATCCTTGAAGCAGGAAACGAAGGTTGGGCCATGCATAGGCCCCGCTAAAGTCCATATTTTATTAGCCTCCTTCTGTATGCAGGAATAGAATATCTAAGATCAATAGATGGAGCATGGACTAGCCAAAATAACGGACCAATATAATTATCGAAAGGTCTGAAATAGCCAATATATCTCCCTAAAAATCTGCGAATGTATAGGCCAATCTATTACATGGTGACCTGACCTGTCGGTTTGTTCTTCTTCGGTTTGCCCTTGGTGCTGCGCGCCTCTGCATCGCTCTGTCCGAACCTGCGCTCCATATAATGCACCAGAAAGCTGAGTGGCAGTGTCAGCACCAGATAGAACAGCGCAACAACGGTGTATACACTTAGCGGTTGGAACGTATCCGAGTTAACGAGGTCGGCAAAATACATGAGATCCATACCGGCAACAACGGCCAGAATGGATGAGTTCTTGACCAGATTAATAAACTGGTTGCCGATGGACGGCAAGACAATCTTGATCGCTTGAGGCAGAATAATCAGATTCATGGCCTGTACATAGGACAAACCAGAAGATCTTGCGGCTTCCAGTTGTCCACGCGGCACCGTTTGAATACCCGCTCGGATCGCTTCGGCAATGAAAGCGGCGGTATAGATGGTCAGACCCAGAGTACCGGAGACAAATCCGTCCAGCGAGATGCCTAGTGCCGGCAGTCCGAGATAGAAGAAAAACACAACCAACAGCAGGGGAATGTTTCGGATAAATTCCACAAAAGCCGTGCCAATCCAGTTCAGCGGTTTCACAGGGGATATCCGAAAGATCGCCAGAATCGCGCCGAGGATAAAGCTGCCAACGAGAGCTATAATGCTCACTTGAATGGTATTCAGGAATCCTTCCAGAAAACGATCCGAGTGTCGCATCAGTACGTTGAAATCCAATGTGCCCATATAGGCAAAGCCTCCGTTCTCCAGATGTAGAAACGGCGATTACGTCTGCTCATGCATTGCATCCAGCAGACGAATTCGCCGCGTGCTCATCATTAATCGGGGTTACTCGGGCTTGGAGCCCAGCCATTTCTCATGTAGTGTGTCATATTCCCCGCTGTCTTTCATGCTTTTGAGCAGCTTGTTGACTTCCTCTACGAAGGCAGTGTCGCCTTTGCGAATGGCCATACCATAAGGTTCACTTGTGAAATTGCCACCAACTAATTGGAAGCTGTTATCTGTCTGTTGCATGCCGATAAGGATGATATTATCTGTGGTCAGCGCTTCGCCTTTACCTGCTTTGAGAGCAGTGAATGCATCCTGATAGTTATCGAATTCGAGCACTTCAGCATCAGGAGCTTTCTCGCGAATATTCTGAGCCGATGTTGAGCCTTTCACCGCGAGTACTTTCACCCCGCTGAGGCTTTCCAAGCCGGTAATTGGACTATCATTTTTCACCAGCAGGGATTGGCCTGCTTCGAAGTAAACATCACTGAAATCCACCTGCTCTTTACGCTCATCCGTAATCGTCATCGTGGCGATGATGATGTCAATGTCTCCGTTTTGCAACATCGGAATACGTGTCTTGGAAGTGACTTCTTTCAGTTCGACCTTTGTCTCATCTCCAAGGATCTGTTTGGCGAGTGCCTTGGCGATATCAATATCGAACCCCTCAACGTTGCCGCTTGCGGGATCTTTCAGTCCGAATAGCTTCGTATCATATTTCACGCCGGCAATAAGTTTGCCGCGCTCTTTAATCTGCTCAATCGTTCCTTTGGCTACCGCATCTCCGCCAGAACCGCCACTACCACCGCTACTGCTATTCTCCTCACCTGTACTACAACCGGACAATACCAGCGAGAGAATAAGGACAAGCATAAATGATGGCCACTTCAATAATTTCTTCATGAATAAAGACCCCTTTCAAAATGGAATATTGGATTATTCTCAATGATGAATCAGACGGCTCAGGAATTGCTGTGCTCGTTCTTCTCTGGGGTTGTCAAAAAATTCAGCGGCGGTGGCCTCTTCTACAATTCGGCCTTCGTCCATGAAGATGACCCGGTCCGCAACTTCGCGGGCGAATCCCATCTCATGGGTAACAACGACCATGGTCATGCCATTGTGGGCAAGGGAACGCATCACATCGAGGACTTCCCCGATCATCTCGGGATCGAGTGCAGAGGTCGGTTCGTCAAAAAGCATGATTTTGGGCTCCATGGCGAGTCCTCTGGCGATGGCTACCCGTTGTTGCTGTCCACCGGACAACTGGGAGGGATAACTGTCTGCTTTGTCGGCAATGCCCACCCGGGTCAGATACTTCATTGCCGTTGAGGCTGCCTGTTCTTTAGGCTGTTTGCGCACCTTCATGGGTGCAAGGGTAATGTTATCAATGACTTTTTTGTGAGGATAAAGATTGAAGTGTTGAAATACCATACCGATGTCACGGCGGAAGAGGTTAATATCCACCTTTTTCTGATGTAGAGGGACCCCACTGACAACAAGTTCACCTTCGGTAATGGTCTCCAGGCGGTTAATGCAGCGGAGTAACGTGCTTTTGCCGGAGCCGGAAGGTCCAATGATGACGACAACCTCTCCTTCTTCGATGTGAAGATGGATATCCTTGAGGACATGAAAATGACCGAAATGCTTTTGAACACCCCTAAATTCAATCAAGAGTAGACCCCATCCTTTCTGCAACGATTGTTTGTAAAAGGAATAATAAGGAATTAATTGAAACTAGTTATTTAATCATACATACTCATCCTGCTAATGGCAATTGGTTTGTGATAAAACATGACATAAGTAATAGACTTTCTAGGGCTATGGACAGTAATTGTGTTATATATCTGTTATGTTATCAAATCTCTTGTGACGAATCCTGACAGAAAATTGAATCTATTCTCCTAGTGGTTTACCAACCTTTGGAATAGATGTATAGAGTATACTAGAAATGATGTTTCATTTATGACTCTGATCATAAAAACAAATTCCATCAAGTTCTAACCGTACATGGCAAAAAAGCTCAACCTAGTGCATCATGCCATTGATATGATGGAGCGAGAGAGTATCTGTCTGAAAGTAAACTAAGAAAGTAGAAACAAAATGTTGATTCCATAACGCTTCCATTTCCATTTCCATTACAGGTAGAGAGGATGATTCTGCACGATGAATACATATCACTCCCCAATGTCGACAGGAGCAGGTGCCCAGTCTGATGTTCGAGCTTATGAAGCCAATTTGCCTGTCATTCCTGCTCAGGATTTTCAGCTTACAGACTATGGAGCTGTTGGAGACGGTGTAACAGATAATACGGAGATGTTCCGACTTGCCATCGCTTCATGTGCTGAAGCAGGAGGTGGAAGAATCGTAATTCCTGCCGGAGTATGGCTCACAGGTCCGATTGTAATGCGCAGCCGTATCGAACTACATGTGGAAGCTGGGGCACTGGTTACATTTAGCCGAGATTTTGATCAATACCCATTAATTGCATCAAGCTTCGAAGGCTGGCAGGTGGTACGTTGCCAATCCCCGATCGATGGAGATCAACTGGAGGATATTGCGATTACCGGTGAGGGGATCTGGGATGGAGGCGGTGAAGCCTGGCGTCCGGTGAAACGCTCCAAAATGACCACTCCACAATGGAACCAATTGGTCGCTTCCGGTGGTGTTGTAGAGCAATCGGGTGGGGATGAAGAAATCTGGTGGCCTTCCACATCTGCACTTGAAGGTGGTATCATTGCAGATCGTTTGCATAAGGAGCAGGTGCGTGATGTCACTGCCTATGAACAAGCCAGAGACTTTTTGCGTCCCAACATGGTCAGCTTGCGCAGATGTACACGGGTACTGCTGGACGGTCCAACGTTCCAGAACTCGCCTGCATGGAATCTGCACCCCTGGGCATCTGAGCATGTAACCATTCGTAACGTGAGTGTGCGGAATCCGTGGTTTTCACAGAATGGAGATGGGCTGGACATTGAATCCTGCCGTCATGTGGTGGTGGAGAAGAGTGTATTCGATGTCGGTGATGATGCGATCTGTCTGAAATCAGGCAAGGATGAAGAAGGGCGTGAACTGGGGCTTGCTTCGGAGTACATTACCATTCGGGAGTGCACCGTGTATCATGGTCATGGCGGGTTTGTCATTGGTAGCGAGATGTCTGGTGGTGTGCGGCATGTGCGAGTGGCGGATTGTACGTTTATCGGCACGGATATTGGACTTCGCTTCAAAAGCGCACGTGGACGCGGTGGAGTGGTTGAGGATATTCAGATCGAGCGTATATATATGAAAGATATCATTATGGAAGCGATCTCGTTTTCCTTTTTCTATGCGAATCAGGAAGGGTCTGCCCGGGGCAGTGATCTGTCTCAGGAGATTAGCGAAGAGACGCCCGTGTTCCGGGATATTCGCATATCGGATGTGGTCTGTGCCGGTGCTGACACTGCGTTGCTTGTGAGTGGGTTGCCGGAACTGCCTTTGGATGGCGTAGTTGTTGAACGATATCATGTAGAAGCCCGCACCGGTATTCAATGTGCTCAGGCGAAGCATCTGCGGATTACAGAATTGAACGCCCGGATCACTGAAGGTCCGCTGGTTCATTTGCACCAGTGCAAAGGGGCAGAGTTAGAGAGCATTCAGGGCAAGGGTGCGGATGGCCGACTTCTGATGGTAACAGGACACGAATCCGCAGGCATTGTGTGCCGAGAAAGTGATGCGGACACAGACGGTCGTCAGATCTCTGTTGGTCCTGAAGTACGAAGTGGTGTGATCATCCGCAGGTAAAAAGTGTATGTAATAGGTTTTATAGTGGGTCCAACTCAGCCGCAGTGGCGTAGCCATAGATCCAGTGATCGTGTTGCCTTTCGATATAAGCAATACGTAATCTCTGGAGCAAGGCTACCCACTCGGCTTTTTTTATGATGTGATCTGATGATCTACCGGTGTTCCTTGCGATAGCGCAGCGGTGTTGTACCGGTGACTTGTTTGAATGTTTTGTTAAAATGAGCCGTGTGCTCAAATCCTACCTTCTCTGCGATCATTTGTACACGCTCTTGTGTCGACAGCAATCTTCGTTGTGCCTCTCGGACACGAACAACACGCAGATATTCGCTAAACCGAAACCCGGTAAAACGGCTGAACATTCGGCTCAGATAGGATGGGCTGATATAAAAACGATTGGCTGCACCCTCCAGCGTAAGTGGTTGGGTGTAGTTGCTGTTCACATATGTAACGATTTCACTGATTTTGTCCTGCATCGGATGTAAAGGACCAGGGCATGACTGCCGGATGTCCTCCTCCACCCGATGAATACGGATCAAAAGTTGGGCAAGCAGACTTCTGACCGCAATCTCATAGTGAGGGCGTCGCTCTTTGCATTCTTGCAGCATCTGCCACAATATACGCTCCATCTCGGGCTGTTCCGCTTCAGGCAGGCGAAGGAGTCTTGAACAATTAAAAGGCAGCAGACCACATATGCCAAGTTCCATCCCCGTTGCAAAAGCAGGCGAAAAACCGATTAAAATCCGTTCGAAGCCAGGAATACTTCCTTTGGAGGTGGTATGTACATCGTGAGGATTAATCAGAATAAAATCACCCTTGCGGGCGGACAGAATCTGACCATTCATGGAATAAACGCGTTCACCTTCAAGCAGATAATACAATTCGTAGAATGGATGAGCGTGAGGCTTAGGCATACCGTTCCCATCATGTCTGCGCATATGTTCAATGGTAAATGAATGTTCACCGATTCGATATTTGGGTCCAATCCGATCTTCTATGAGACTCATAGTACAGCTCCCCTCTGCTTCACGGATTAACAACGATATCCATATCATAACGGAAAATCCATCTTTTTGTAAACGCTATCATTGGAAATGAAACATTTCTTTAATCATATGTAAAATACCGTGAGAACGAATCTGGCATGGCCCATGTGAGCTGTCAAGGTGACAAAACTTGAATGATGTTTTAGAGTAGGGGGAGAGAGGCGAAACTCTGGTTAAGGAGTGTCTCCAATATGATGTAGAAGGAAGGAAACAGGTTATGACGACACATGAATTATCGCCATTGGTTGCTGCGCTCAATATGCAACCTCACGTTGAAGGCGGTTGGTATAAGGAAGAATGGAAGGCATCCTATCAGATTCCACAGTCCGTTCTGCCGGATACATATTCCGGCCCAAGATTCTCGGCAAGTTCCACGTATTTCTTGCTGCACGCACATGAAATCTCCGAGTGGCATACCGTTCTGTCCGATGAACTTTGGCTCTGGCATAGCGGCAGTCCGGTTGAACTGAAGCTGGGCGGCAACGGGGAGAACCCGGAGAACGAAGAAGTTCTTGTTCTGGGAATGGATATTGCTGCAGGTCAATCACCACAGGTGCTCGTTCCTGCCGGCGTATGGCAGACAGCACGCCCGTTGGGTGATGAGCCTGTATTGGTCACTTGCGTAGTTGCGCCAGGTTTCCACTTTGATGATTTCAAGCTGGTATCCAAAGGCTAAGTATAACTTGTACCACAAAATCCCGATCCAGGTGCATAGGCATCCGAATCGGGATTTTTTTCTTTTGGCAATAATTAATCCCTCGGATTCTCGTTACTCATCCAGCTATCCACATAAAACTTCTCATGATAATTTGGCTGCTGTGCGAGTTCTTTGAGCTTCTGTTCAGCTTCTTCAGCGGTAGGATATTCTCCAATAACTGCTGTAAACTGACCAGTGGACGTTTTGAGGAAAGAGATGTCCTCATCGGGATAGGATTCTTTAATTATACCCATTGATTCTCCAAAGGGCATTGATTCTGTGCGGAGCGAGTATACCTTCCGAGGTGTGACCGGTTTGCCGTCCGAAGTCAATTTCACTTCCAGGTAGCCGGGATTCTTGAATTCCGTTACGGCGTACTGTACCCCTTCTTTTAAAACAACGACGAATCCGACGGAGGAGTCGTCTAAAATCATGGAACCATAAACATCTTTCACCAAAGGTTGGGTCATAAAGTCGGCTTTGACTTTCTCTACATCCATGTAACGTGCACCGCTAAACGTGAAGAGGACACGATTCGGTGCTTCTTTGTGTTCGACATTATAAGAAGGTGCATCATTGGTCTGATCCTGTTCGTCGTTGCTAAAATTAATTTTAAGCGTATTTTCAGTTGCTTCTGAACCCACGGTTACCCCATCCGTAATCTTGCCACCATCGCCGAATTGAAGCACCTGAACAATCGTTCCGACCACAGGTATTTTGACCATGGCGTTTGCGACAGTAGGAATGTTGATAATGAGCAGCAAAGCGGCACATGCTGCCAAACTGGAAGCGTAGCGAATGATACGGGATGAGCTTTTGCGAGCGGCAGCCTTTTGCTGGGCACGACGAATAACATCTGGAAGTTGAGCTGGAATTTCAATGTTTTCATAACGTTCTTTACTAGTCATAGATCTCCAACCTCTCCTTCGACTAAATCCATTTTTAATTTGTTGATAATCCGATAGAATTTTGACTTCACGGTATTCTCCGACAGGGAGAGCACTTCAGCGATCTCTCGAAAACGCATATTACCAAAAAACTTTAATATAATATAGGCTCTATCTTCAGGCACGAGTCGATCAAGTGCATCATACAAGTCCATTTTCTCTTCCACGGATGCCCCTCGTTCTGGAGCCACAAACTCCTGTACATGATCCTCCATATAGGTCACTCGTTGATTCCGTCGAATATGATCTATCGCTGTGTTAATCACAATTCGTGACATCCAGGAATCGAAATAAGTCATGGATTCCATCTTTCCATAAGCGATGAACCCTTTATAGACCGCTTCGGATACGATATCCAGCGCTTCTTGTTCATTTTTAACATAGCAGTATGCCAGTCGATATAATTTATTCTGTATCTCTGTTATTTTTTCGCTGAACTGTTCTTCTTTTGTCTTTCTATGGTTCAGTCTAATCACTCCTGATCCCCCCATGATAAACCTAAATATTCAAGTCACTACTCGTTCCAGGCCCGGATTCTATATACGTGCTTGAGTTCGTTTGACACTCGTTAGACTGATGAGGAGATCAAATAGTTCTAAACTGTCAAAAAACTTTTCTTTCGGCACAGATTCGGTACTGAATAGGATAGCGAGCCTCGCCTCCATTCTTAACTACGAATAGATTGCCTATAACATCACATGACAAAACACCCGCTCTTCTGAGATCGAAGGCGGGTGTAATCGAATTAAGATGTTTATATTAGAAATTAAAGTTGTCGGGATCAGAACCAAAGCGTTTGTTCTCGTTCAGTCCGTTAATCTGCTCTACTTCTTCCGAAGTTAACTCAAAATCGTAGAGATCGGCGTTCGCGCGAATACGCTCAGGCGTGACGGATTTTGGTATGGTCACGATGCCGTTCTGCAGATCCCAGCGCAGAATGACTTGTGCGGGGGACTTGCTGTATTTGGCGGCGATGTCCTGAAGCAACGGATGATCCATCAGATGACCTTGTCCAAGCGGAGACCAGGCTTCGATCTGAATCTGATGTTTGTTGCAATACTCACGAAGCTCCGATTGAATCAAAAGTGGATGAAGCTCGACCTGATTGACTGCAGGTTTGACCGTGGCATCAATCATGAGGTCTTCCAGATGATGAATCTGGAAATTGCTCACCCCGATTGCGCGGATGCGTCCTTCCTTGTGAAGTTTTTCCAGCGCTCTCCATGTATCTTTGTACTTGCCTTTGACCGGCCAGTGGATGAGATAGAGATCCAGGTACTCCAGTTCGAGTCGTTCCATGCTTGCTTCGAAGGCGGCAAGTGTCGATTCATATCCCTGATCGCTATTCCATACTTTCGTAGTAATGAACAGATCTTCACGGGCTACTCCGGATTCACGAATACCCTGAGCAACACCCGTTTCATTGTTATACGCTTTCGCTGTATCGATGCTGCGATAACCAGCTTGAATGGCCGTTTTGACAGCATGAACGACCTCGTCTCCGTCTTTAACTTTGAATACCCCAAAACCTAGCCATGGCATTTTGACTCCGTTATAGAGCGTGGTTGTGTCCTGCACGTGTTTCATGGTCCGAAATTCCTCCTCTGATTGATTCATTGTTCCACTATGTAATTACCCTGCTGTTCAGCAGCCAATCGATATCAAAGGGCCGTTATGATTGATTATACTAAATTATTCCTGGTATAGGAAAAGGGAGCGGTCCGTTTTACGACGTAAACACAACAAATGTCCTTTTTCGCCAAGCAGAGGTTTGGTTTTGACGCTTGTGGGTGATAAGATGAAGTATACGATATATGGAAGTTAAGACTTTGCTATTGGAGAGTTTACATAAGAACAGACGAAGTGCGGAATCGGGTACAGGCCGGGCCGTGCGATTTAATGATAAAGGAGCAAGAATACAATGGCTAAACCTAAACAAACCAAAAAAGCAGCAGCCTGGTCTCTCGTGGTGATGGGAGCGGGATTTGCTGCATCCTTGCCGTTCCAGGGCGTTCCCGTGGGCAAGTTGCTGGTAGGATCGTTTGAAGCGGGACTTGTGGGTGGACTTGCGGACTGGTTCGCAGTTACCGCACTATTCCGTCACCCGCTCGGTATTCCAATTCCGCATACGGCATTGCTGCCGAAAAATCGGGATAAAATGACGGAAGGACTGGTCTCCGCAGTAGAGAATAACCTGCTCAACAAAGACAGCATTACCGAGAAAATTGCAGATTTCAAAGCAGCAGAGACGGTGCTCGATACGTTGACACGTGAGCTTCACAATGACGGGATCAAGACCATGATTGATACGCTCTGCAAACGAATTCTGGCTGGTCTGCCGTTAGAGCAGATTGCTCCACTCGTAGCAGCTGAGATCAAGTCACAGGCGGGGGCGTTTGATCTGGGTCCGATTCTGGAACGGGCTGCTCATCAGATGACAGAGCGGGGTTACGATGCCAAAGCACTGGACTATGGACTGAAGCAAGCCGAGGAGTGGCTGGTTAAACCCGAGACGGTGATGTTTTTGGGTGAAAGCGGAATGAAAGCGATCAGCGGCATTCAAATGAACGGATTGATGCAGTTTGCGATGAATGCGTTCCTTGGTTATATGAACGAGGAGCGTCTGGGTGGCATTTTGCAAGGATATCTCTTCGATCGGGTAGAGGACATGAAACGTGAAGGCAGCGCTCTAAGGTACAAAGTGCTTGATATGGTACGTACCCAGACAGTGCGTCTGGCGATGAGTGAGGCTATGCAAGATGGAATCAACAGCTGGAAGAACAATATGCTGGAGAGTTGGAACGCTGAGGAAACGGTGCTGAACAAACTCACGGAACTAAGAGACAAGGCGCTCGCCGCGATGGAAGATGGACAGTATGTAGATACGTATGCACTGCCTGCCATTGAGCGGGTATTGGTTGATCTGCGGGCAGATCACGTGTTGATGACAAGCATGAATGCCAAGATCGTAGATGGCGTTACAACACTGCTGGAGAAAAATCACTCCAAAATCGGTAACCTCGTGCGCGAAAATGTAGACAAAATGGATAATGCCTCCTTGATCTCGATGATTGAGGATAAGGTGGGGCAGGATTTACAATGGATTCGGATCAACGGAGCCGTTACCGGATTTATTATCGGGATTGCGCTGACCGCTCTGCGGATGGTGCTTGAATAGTAACAGTGAATTATGGCAAAAAGAAGGGCCGCTCTTACAAAGAGCAGGCTCTTTTTGTCGTGCATGGGAAAAATCGCATGTATTTGATGCAAGAATTAGGAAACGGGGTAATGTACACCAAAGTGCTCTGGATGAATCATATAGGAAGAAAGTTACATGAAAACGATCCTGTTAGCCGATATGGCTCATGTTGATTTTGTACTATGATGCAGGTAACAGATGAATAGGGTGTACTTCACATCTAGTGAACGCCTCGATTCTACCAAGAGGAGGGATCCGTATTAAACGTGCAGGATGGTTGAAGGGTTTATTCACACTAATGATGGTGTTTACTATATTTCTGGGAGGTTGTCAGAACATGAATGCAAGTGAGAAGGAAGCGCTATACCAAGAAGCTGAGGCAACCGTAATTCAGCACTTCAAGCAGAAGTTTGAGCTGGATGTTGTGATTACAAGCAAAGAGTTGTTGCCGGAGATGGCAGTGTCCCAGATCGGGCTTAAAGGCCATGTGAAAGATCACGAAGATCAGAGTTTTGGCATTTCGTATGACTACAAAAAGAAGGTGACCAAGAACCTGGTCATTAGCCCTGAGATTGAAGAAGTGATGATGGCCAAGGGACATGATCCATACGCTAAATAAAGGGAGGTGTAGTTATTGAGTAACGGGTCCAACATTGATGATGAAACGTATAAAACGATGTCTGATCTGGCCTATCAGGATCAAAAGGCTGGAGACAAATTAACGGAACTTCCCGGATGGGAGGTCCTTGAAGGGACGGAAAGTAACAAACTTTCCGGTTTTGATGCTGTAACATTTTATAATCCCGAGACCAAGGAAGCCGTCATTGCTTATCGTGGTACAGAAGGAAGTGCGTCCCTGGATCGTTCGGTACCAGACTTTGTCATGGATGGCCGTATTGGGGGCGGAGAGTTGATTCGCAAGGGTCAGCAGGAGGCCGGGAATTTTGTTGATAATCTTACGCCGGATTGGCTCGACAAAGGGGTCCAAGGCGTCAAGGATTTTACGGGTATATCCAAAGTGGAGAATTGGGCTGGTGACAGGGTAAGAGACGTGGAGAACTGGACCGGTGATCGCGTAAAAGATATTGAAAAAACCGTTTCCCCTACAGGCTGGGCCAATCAGATGTATCAATCAGAAGACTACGCAAATCACATGCAGAACAAGCATAAGGATCTGAATTTCTCGATGACCGGACATTCCTTGGGCGGGGGAAATGCGCAGTATGCATCTGCATATACCGGAATTCCAGCCGTGACGTTTAGTGCACCATCCGTAATGGGGAATTTGACGCCAGAGATGCGGCGCCGGGCTGAATCGGGTGAGTTTGACGGGCAGGTCGTGAACTATGCCAATCCTAGTGATCTGGTAGCCAGCGGAACGTTGGGCGGATATGATCGGCATGTGGGATCGACGTACTACATTAATTCCAATTATGAGGATGCAAACGATGGAGTGGGCATTATTGATAAAGCCAAGAACTCATTTGGTGGAGAGAACTATCACAGTCTGGATCAATATGATTTTAAAAATGGTTACATATCCAATGACCTGTACGATCCAATTACTGGAGAGAGAGTCCGCTATTCACCACGCCTTATGGATCACATGGGACCGTTCAGCAAGAACTTCGGTCCGTTAGGTTCCAGGTCTGGCGGCGGTATGGCTCTGGGGGCAGGAGCTTCCGGTTTGATTCAGGTAACGCCCGAAGAACTGAAAAGTGTCGCCTCCCGGTGGAAGCAAAATGCACAGCAATGCAATGCCGAGCTGAATCAGGTACGAAGCCGCATGGCTCAATACCTGCATACAAGCCGTAGTCGCAGGCTGGAGCCCATTGTTACCCAACTGGACGCGTCGATTCAAGAACTTAGCACATGGCATATGAAACATACCAGCCAGTTCCTGAACTTTATCGATGAGAAAGCAGATGCCTTCCGGCAGGCGGACGAAAGTCCGGTTCATTTTAATTAGGAACCAGGTTGGTTCATGTTCATATCACGTACATGGGGAGGGAACGCAAGTGGGTGGACAATTGCTGGTGGAATTGAATGATCTTCGGATTGCGGAAAAAGAACTGACACAGCTGCTTGCCCGTCTGCAAGCCGATGAACAGGAAGCGAGGGCGCTATACAGTCGCCTGAACGATTGGAAAGGGCAGTCTGCTGATCATACAAGGCAGCAGATTGAAGAGTTTTTTGCGGGCCTGTCCAGACGGATTCAATCCATCGAACAGCAGAAGAAAAGCTTGCTGCAATATATTGAAATTATGATCCAGACGGATCAGGAACGCTAAAGAGTGGTTTGGCTGATGCCATATTGCGGATGGCAATCAGCATGGATAGACAAAAAGAAGCCTATGGTCCATCGGGTTTGATCCCGTACGCCATAGGCTTCTTTGCGATTTCAAGTTATTGAATGCTGCCAATCGTTCTTAGCGTTTTTTGCGACGTGTCGCCAGAGCGATTCCCAGGAAGGATAGGATCAGAGCCAGAATAGATACAATCAATGTTGCCTGTTGAAGCTTCAATGTACCCGGGTCTGTATCTGTGTTATTCGGCTCACCTGTAACGGTGTCATTAAGTGCATCGCCCAGCGTAGTGTCATCATTTGCTTTGCTATCGTCGTTAGCTGCGTTATCACCAGTGCCTGTTTCTGTACCTGCACTATCATGTCCGTCGTTTGTTGTACCAGCACTGTGATGATCTCCACCTGCCTCATTACCGGCAGCTGCCGGATCTTCGCTAATCGTCGTGATACTGTGCGGGTTGGCGTCACTTGGTTGGCCTGTCCATTCTACGATGCTGCCATCGCTATAATATTGGAAGGCATCCCAAGCGACTTCAGCTTCGGTCTTCGGGTTCTGTGCAACAAAGTTGAACTGTTGGAATTGTCCTGCGATAATACCCTCGTTATCTCCTTCAATTTCCCATGTGATCGATGTGACTTCATTGGAGTCGTTCTTCTCGGTGGTGATTTTCCAGCCAGCCAGTGGCTGATATTGCTTGAATGCCACACCTTCCGGTACTTTCATGGTGATTTTGGTTGTAGGCAGATCTTTCTCGGATGGAATCTTAATCGTGTACGTCTGCCATGCGCTTGTCTGTGCAACGGATGGGCTAACAGTAACGTGCGCGCTAGCGAATCCGGCAAATAGCATAAATGCTGCAGTACCTGTTGCGATAGTGGATGTTAGTTTGGAAATCCATGATGTTTTCTTCAAAATAAATAACCCCTCTCAGTTCTTATCATATATGATTCGGCCCATTTTCTTAAATAAGTGTCTACGTTCTGCAAAGGCCGTTTCGGTTACGAATGGTCTTTCGAGTGATTAAAAGCAGATTACACTTGCTACTTCGATGACAGAATAACCTTCCGATCGCTGTTATCCCCAGATTTTTTTGATTCCCTTTTCTTAAAGGGTAAAATCCGGGGATAAAGGCGAACGCTTCGCTTCTTCACGCTATTTCTGTCCTCTCCGTTCTCGTGTAGATCAGAAAGCTTTTAGCTTCGCTTCTCCAGAATCAATTTCATTCCCTTCACTACATTTGCAGTTTGTAGAAACACTAATTTTAGATTGGGTCACTTTTCAATATCAACGTAGTGTAATTATGGCTTGGCGGTGTCGATCTCGAATTCGGCATCCAGTGCATCCAGCGATTTGGTTAACAGGTGTACCTTGATATTCCAACGTCCAGGCATGGAGATGTAATCTTCAGCCTTGTACACACCGGTGTCGTTTTTCGGAATGGTGATCTCATAGATCCCCATATCCATGTCCAGATGTGTGAGTGACAGCGTGATCTGTTCCAAATCATTAACGATACTGCCATCTGCACGTTTGACATCAACTTTAAATTGGTTCTCTCCCGTCACATTGGGACTCACCTGAAGTGTGATCGCCGAGCCATCATCTGTAGTCTTTGTCTCCTGATACGGTCCAACTGCCGTCGGTTGTC
The DNA here is from genome assembly GCF_024159265.1 of Paenibacillus sp. 1781tsa1. NCBI lineage: Bacteria > Bacillati > Bacillota > Bacilli > Caryophanales > Paenibacillaceae > Paenibacillus > Paenibacillus sp. 1781tsa1. Next base: position 450,078 of record NZ_JAMYWY010000001.1, read on the forward strand.
CTGGAGACAGATGTGTCAGCACGGCAGCAAGAGCAAGAATCACAGCACCAGTAGCAAGCTCGGCTTTCAGGCTGCCAGACAATCTGCTCCCCGTTGCTGCTCTAGCGAGTCGCGCATGACGCCATGCTAAGAGAACCATCACAATCAGCAAGACGATCTTGCCGATCAGGACAAGGCCATAGGCTGTAGTGAACAAGGAAGTCAGTACAGGTGCTGGTAGAATAATCAGACTGCTGTATATTCCTGTAGCGACCAGAGCGGCTACGGCGCCAATCCCCCAAGCGGTGAATCTACGTATGGCAGTCCAGTAGACTTCTCCTCGCACCTTCGAAGGCAGCTTGTCGGCGAGTGGGGGCAGACATATCGCCATGGCAGTCAATGCACCAATCCAGAAAGCGGCACCGATCAGGTGCACGAAGTCCATGGCAATCGCGAGAGCACGTTGATCCGCCGCAGCCGGATGTCCTGTCATGGCATGAGTGAACAGCCATCCAAGCACGAGCACGAGTGACCCGTAAGAAGACCAGATGCGAGCACGGATGGATCGATCGCGATCATATCCGGAGAGAATCGTGACGGCCAATAGCATTATAATGAGCATCTGTAACATCCAGATCTGACCAAAAGATGTCAGTTTGAGTGCACTCCCAATCAGTCCCCAACTTAGTTCGTTCAGAGCCACACCAGATTCATATAACGTATTTAGTGGCAGGCTGACCAGAGCGGCAAAGGAAGCGGCAGCATAGCTGATCCATAACAATCTGTAGCTACCCAGAACATCCATAGGCTCTCTTGTCATGGATGTCGGTGCGATTCGCAGCAGCAAGAATGCAAGTGTCCCCAGGATGACAGACAATCCGAGATACTGAATCCAGTCTGTCAGGGATACGATCCATTTCAGCGGCCCACCTGTTGAACCGGAACCAGATGTAAGATCACTTAGTCCGGCAGGAGAACCGGATGGTTCACCGATATGGAAAACATATGCGCCTTGAATCGGGTGTCCATCGGCAGACACAGCTTTCCAGTTGACGGCATAAGTCCCGTTCCCGAGTTCAGCCCGCAGGCCAGTCTCCAGAATATGAGGTCGATTCGCATCGATCTGTACCGTTTCGTCATCTGCCTGAGTACCGTCAGGCCCGGTAATTTTAATATCATAAAAGGCCGTCTGCAGGGATTCGTTGAACTCCAGCGTCAACCGCTCCGGAGCGGTTACGAGTATCTCGTTCTCTCCTGGCGAAGCCTTAACAATATAAGCATGGGCAGATGCCCACTGTGGCATAACAAGGCAGCACACAAGCAACAGGCTGGTGACCAATGCCCAGTGCCGTTTGCCCCATTTCAGGGTAAAGCTTGTCAAAATCAAAAAATCATCACCCTCAGGTTATAGATTTGTAGTCATACATGGCGCATTAAACACAATCTATTCCATTATAACTTTGTCCAAAATGACTGCGTATGACTACATTGGGCTATAAAAAAACGATTTGGTCTTCATAATTGTGACAAAAGCATGAATGTGAATGGTACAGAGCACCCATCTCGTCTAATGTTACAAATCTCATATAGGTGTGCGATACGTTCATGCTACCATTCACATATGGCTACGAAGCTGCGCTATTTCCGAAGCTTACGTCCCGCAAGCCCGCTCTCTAGCGCGTAGCGGGTGAGTTGTACCCGGTTTTCAAGCTGGAGCTTCTGCAAAATGTTTTTAAGATGATTCTTCACCGTTTGGTCTGAAATACCGAGTTGATCGGCGATCTCCCGATTGGTATATCCTGCGGATACCCATTGCAGAATCTCAAGCTCCCGCGCCGTAAGTGGATTATCTTGCACATCTTCACTGCGTGGTGCGGGAAATTCCTGCAAAATCCGGTAGGCCAGTTCCTTGCTGAGCGGTGCATCGTCGCTGACGATGGCGCGCAGGTATTCAAGCCAGGTAGAAGGCGTTAGATTTTTGAGCAAATAGCCTTGAGCACCTTGTTTCAGTGCTTCGAACAGGAAGGTCACATCATCCGATACCGTGACCATAACAACAATAACATAAGGGAATCGCAGCTTGATCTGACGGGTGGCTTCCAACCCATCCATCTCCGGCATCTGCACGTCCATCAGGATCAGGTCAGGCATCCATTGTCCGGTGAGCTCTAACGCTTCCTGTCCATTCGAAGCTGTGCCAATCACTTCAAACAGGCTGTCCTCGGATAAAATGCTACAGATCGCTTCACGCGCATGCGCATGATCATCAACAACCAATACACGTACATGTTCCATATTAAGCATGCTCCTTTCCTATCGTCATTCGTGTATGCCCCGGTCTGGAATCGAGGGTGAAAGACCAACCCATCTCGGCAGCACGTTCCTTCGTAATTCGGAGTCCGTACCGATCCTTCAGATGAAGAGGATCTCCACTTAGTCCGTTCCCATTATCCTGAATATAAATGAACCAGGCAATGGGGTTACCTTCCGCGTGAACCTGAACGTGGGTAGCCTGTGCATGTTTGCGTACATTCAGTAAACCCTCCCGGATACAGGCGAGCAGTTCAACTTGCTCCTTGGCAGAGAACGCTACACCTCTCAGGTCCCAATGAATCTTTGCACCAGGTACGGTTTCCTTCACGAGCATTTCGACCTGCGCATGCAGTGAAATAGTTTCTGTTGATACGGTAGAGGAAGGAACATAACGCAACTGGGCAATCGCTTGCCTTACATATGTATTGACTTCATGCACGGTTTTTTGAATCTCATGGATCTCATGCTCATGTCCGCTCCCTGCCAGACTACGACCTGCTTTATCGGTCTTCACGGACAGCAGGAAAAGAGACTGAGATATGCCATCGTGAAGTTCCCGGGCCAATTGGTCACGAGCTTCCAGGGCTGCTTTCGCTGCGCGTTCCTGCTCCAGAGCAGCCCTGGCACCTTCGAGCATGTAGAACAATCGGCTGAGCAGTGTCACACTGACGAGATACACGATGACCGGCGTTAGCCAGTTTCCAGCATCCATCGAAAGGTACGGCATCAGAAACTGATGGCGAATATATTCCCAGATGCCTACCGTGAATGTGGGGATCAGCAGAATCATCCATTTGATTTGTTTATAGGACATGAATGCAGAACTCCTTTGATCTAGGATTAGCTTAATAAGGTAATTTATTTACACAGGGATGGGACCATTATAACGCAAGCTTGTCCAAGACCCTAGTCTGTGTCTTTGGAGAAAGCTGGGGAGGATCAGGGAGTATTTAGAAGGATATCTAAGAACGACAAGGGGTGAAATGTTGTCACGCTAGGTGAGGGTTGGTGTGAACAGCTGAGGAAGGCTGAGTCCGTTTTCCCTATTGGAGAAGGTCCTCTATACTTATATAGAACGTGAATTCATTACAAAACATGTTAAGGAGTGAAGCAACAACATGAGTCAAGAAGTATTGGAACGTCGCAGTGAATTGCTCAAAAAGAACATTCACCAGATGCTTGTTCAAGACAATCAGCACGGTATCAGTCGCCAAGACAACATGTTTTTGCAGCAGATGATCAAAGAGCTGCATCAGACCTCACATGAACTGAATACCAAATCTTAATGTAGAATCTGCACGAGAATGAAGATGTCTGGTGTACGATTCATTCCATGAAAATGAAAATGGCGCTATCTCCGATCAGACCGGGGATAGCGCTTTGACTTTTTAAGAGCATGCATAGAAAGCTTCATTTATCTTACAGCAACTGTTGCTGAGCGGTTCTTTTCTCAATATATCGAATGAATAACTCGGCAAGCTCTGGATCGAACTGTGAACCCGAACATGCGCGCAGCTCCCGAATAGCTTCCTCGACGTTCTTGGTCTCCTGATACGGCCGCTCTGTCGTCATGGCATCAAAGGAGTCAATCACGGTCAGCATCCGGCACAGCCGGGGAATCTCGTTACCCTTTAGGCCGTAAGGATAGCCCTTGCCATCATAGCGCTCGTGGTGAAGTTCAATATACGGAATCAGATCGGCGAAGCGATCGTTCGTGATGACCATTTTTTTGCCCCAGGTGACATGTCCCTTGATCGTTTCCCATTCTTCTGCGGTGAGCTTGTCCTTCTTGTTCAGAATCGACCAGGGAATCTCCAGTTTGCCGATGTCATGAATCAGTGCTCCCAGCACGAAACGGCGTTTCTCCGCATTGTCCAGAGCGAGCAATTCACTGATATCCAGTGCGTATTTGTAGACCCGTTTGGAATGTTTAAACGTATCCATATCCTTGTATCTGAACAGATTGAGCTGTTGCTCGATGTCACGAACGTCCTGTACCAGATCAATCTCGTGTTCCATACCATCGTTGCTTCCGTGGCGGTGTACGTTGTTTTTGCCCTGTTTCTTCGCATAATACAGTGCTTTATCCGCCTGATCTACGAGTTGGGATTTGTTATACATATCCACCTGATAGGGGGCGACGCCACCCGAGAAGGAGAGACAACCGTGTGGAAACACTTCAACGCCTTCAAACGGCGTGTCATTAAGTTGTTTGCGCAGCTTATTCATAAACTTGTAGGATTCGTCCAATTCCATTCCTGGCATGAGCAGCGTGAACTCTTCCCCTCCATAACGAAAGGCCGTAACAGGTGTACCTTCCGTCTTTCGCATCAGAAAATCCCCCAGCAGGGCCAGCAGACTGTCGCCTTGGAGGTGGCCAAACCGATCGTTATACTTTTTGAAATCATCGATATCAATCAGTCCAAGACAGAGCGGTGTTCCCTGCGTACGAGCGGTAGTCAGCTCATTTTCCAACATACTTTCAAAATAACTATGGTTGAACAGACCTGTGCGTTGATCCGTGTTAGCTTTCTCCTCAATGGTCTGATACATGACAAACAACTGCTTGAATGCATGAGAGAGCAGAATACTGAGACTCAGATACAACAACAGACCGAGCACGCCATTGTGCACGACCAAGATCGTCAGGACAAGCGCCAGAATCAGCGTACATAAATAAACCAGCAGGGATTCGGTAACGAATGCCCGCTTCATCTGCTGTAATGCATCCTTCGTTGAGAAATGAAAGAATAGGCCAAGTGTGATCGTGTTGATGATGAAGTAGGCTGCAAGCGCTGCAAAATAAGGAAGCAGATTATAGCCGTCCAGCGTTCCCGATTGCCCGCCAGTCCACTCAAACACAGCAGCTGCTCCCGTAATCATGAGACTGTAGATGCTGAAATTGACAATGTGTTTCCACCAGGTGAGCTTTCGCTCTTTGACTAACAGGATGATGGAGACAGGGAGCAGTACAGATAAACTGAAAGCTCCGCCAAACATGAATATGCAGGCAAGGTATACCGATGAATCCATGGATTGCTGATTGCCTTTGGGTGGAATCTGGAATGTGAAATAATCCAGGATTAACGCCGCGCCCAGCATGGTGTAGACCATGACCCAATCCGCCGTGGTTAGATGAAGGTAAGACCACTTGTTCATGTACAGAAAAACACCGATCCCGGTACAGCTAAGCAAAATAACATACAGACTGCTTCGATCTGCCTTATGGATAAGGTTACGAATAAAGTTCATAAAAAATCTCCTGCTTGGGTTTAGTCTACTCTTGATGTGTATATAATTGGTGTTCTTGTATGGGGGTATATTATATAGATGTTTAACATACCAATTTGCCTGACAAAAATCCAGAAAGAAAAAACAGGCCGCTGGCAGCCTGTTTGTCTTGTTTGGCGGTATGGATACTAGCCGCCCAGCTTGTATCCCGAAGTTAATGCTACAACGACAGAAGCCACGATGATTGCGTTGATGACAATGCGGGAATATTTCACACCTTCAAATTTTTTCATGGAGAAGACCTCCCTTCCTTGGAGTCTACCTGATTCTCTTTAAGCCTGATAAGTTTTAGCAGGTTGCACAGCCTTTTTTTCCCGGTTCACCATCATGTACTGGATAAAAAGGAATATGCCAACGTTCATGACCACATCACCGATGCTGATAACTTGAGTTCGTGGATAAGGGCTGGAGAGTGGGATGATATCACCGAGAAAAGGCAGATTTGTAGATGCATCCATCATAAAATGCTTTGATACTGCTCCGCCTTCCCGGAGCATGTCTACATAATAGGGTCCCAATACAGCAGAGGCTTCCACAGAAACTGGCATGCGACCACCGTTGGCAGCCATCACGGCAAAATTGAGAAACACACCAATCCAGATGAGCATAAAACCGGTGTGGTGCCTATTGAGCCACAAAAATGCGAGTCCTGTAATGTAGACGGCAGCAAAGAGATAACCATTAATAGATGCCACCCATTCGAATCGTTCCTGCAGATAGAAAATAAAGAACTGGATTAGCAGCAGTACAGGGAAAATCCAGCCACTTCGCAACTTGAGTGCTGCAAACTGATGGAGCCCATGTCGCAGCCCGCCTCGAAAGAATCCAACAATCAAGCCGAGTAAAATACCGTCATATACCATGAGTAACTCCTGTTCGTGCGGAGATATGCAATGTGATTGCGTGTTTGTGTACATAATATGATTCGACCTGATATTGGTAATTCCTGCAAGAGAAAAATGATTTTTTAGAAGAAATTTGCAGAATGCTGAACAAAAAACCGTCTTTACGAATCAAGGGGTCGAAAACCCTGATGAATTCAGTAAAGACGGTTACTTATAATGGCAAAATACGAGCTTTAATACGGTTGGAAATGGAATTTATTTTATTCGGAACCACCGTTCAGATAGTTGAAGAAAGGCTGATCCACCCAGAAGTCATATGTTGTAATGTCCGCATCAGGAGCGAGTTTCAGGAAACCTTCCCGGATGGATTTGGCATTTTCCTTCAGAGAGAAGGACTGAGCATAGTAATTGCCAAGCGCGATCTTATTATTGGAAATGACCGGATAGCTGGCCAATGCCGTTGGTGAGTAATAAAGTGGTTGCCACCAGGAACTGAGAATCAATGGAGATGTACTGTCACTGTTCTTCTTGGCATATTTCAGAACAATATCATTGAAGCGGACTTTGTCTGCCACATTGTTGAACTCGAACTGAATATCATATTCCTTCGCAGAAGCAATATAGTTTCCGTTCTCAATCTGTGTCACTTTATAGTCTGGTGTTTCCTTCGGCTCGCCCCATTCCTTCAAATAAATGAAGGCAGATGTCTTCGGCTGGAATTGTACATCGGCGTCAATGCCTTCGCTACGAAGCAAACCAACCAACTGTACAGCATGTTGAATGTTATCGTGGCCGTATGTAAGTGTCAGTTCATCGATAAAGTTGGAATCAAAGCGGCTATCCTTCAGATTGTAACCTGTGACGAGATCATCTCGCAGGGCCTGATCCACAATCTTTCTCAGCTCAGGTGATTCGATCAGATCTGCTGTGCGATATGCGGCATATAGTTTGGAATAGATGTCCGCATCGCCAGAACGTCCAATCTCATGTTTGTATTTCCCTTGACTGACCAGTACGCGTCCAAGCAAAGTATTAGCGAAATCTTTACTTGCTACGCCACCCTTAAGAAGAGCGGGGTACAGATTTTCGGGAATCAGGCCTGTATCGATCGCGGCAGCCAGTTCTTGTGCGGCTTGTCCCTGAACACGGTTCGGGTTAATGCCAACTTTGGCAAGTGCTTTGGCCGTTTTCTCTGTGGGATATGTATAAGCGAGTTCCTTGAATCCGGCTGCTTTCACCGCGATGAAGATCGCCGCATAAGTGCTCAGTTGATCCTTGGCGCGTACTTCTGTACCCGTAAGAACCCCATTATTGTATAAGGATACGGCAGCATCATATGAAGAATCACCAGAAGACAGATCGGTAAAGACAGGGGCTTTGGCTTCAGTGGCACTTGCTTGAGTTGTTTCCGTGATGGCTGCAATGGCTTGAATGAAATCACCTTTGGTCATCTGTTGCGGCAATTGAATGTTGTATTTCGCTTGCAAGAATTGAGCAAAATCCGCTGCGCTTTCCGTGTAAGCAACTGGCGCCTGAGCTACCGGTCCTTTGACACTTTGTGAGGTGGTGGGTTTAGCCGGAGCTGCAGATGCTGCAGAAGCAGAAGTGGGCAAGCTAAGGCTGCCGAGTGTTACCGGAGCGGCGAGTAGGGCCGCCAACGTGATCTGGGTGATTTTTTTCAAATGAATAGCCTCCTTAAAATGGGTTGGAAAATGATCAGCTTTGGGTTATAATTCTGACAATTCCTATCAGAATAGAATAATTGGATTGACTTTAGCACGGAGACGCGCTGGATGTCAACGGAAAAAAAGCTTGCTATAAAGCGGTTTCCAAAGCTTGGTAGAAAGCAAATCATCAAATATATTCTAATTGAGTGTATACGCTCAAAGATTTATTGACAAGGATCGACAGTATCCGCTAGGATAAGAAAAAAGAATATTGAAAAGGGGTATTTTCAAAATGAAAAGAGGTTTATCGTTCGTCTTATCAATCATCATGTTGGCTATTTTGTTGGCAGCTTGTGGGAATTCGGCTTCCAAAGACGAACAATCCGCCCAAGGCAGTGATTCGGAGAAATCTCTTCGGATGGCCCTCGTACTTCCCGAAAAAATAGGGGTTAACCCTTTCTTTGTACAGATGGATGAAGGCTTCAAAAAAGCAGGCGAAGAATTCAAAGTAGACACCAAGACGATTGAATCGACAGACCCGGCAGCATTTGAACAAAATCTGCGTGCTGCGGTTGCCGAGAATTATGATCTGATTATTACAGCAACTTTCCAGGCAGAAGATGCATTGAAGAAAGTCGCTGCAGAAAATCCGGACAAGTCCTTTGCGATTGTAGATACAACCGTGGATCTGCCTAACGTACGTAGCGTTGGTTTCCGTGAATATGAAGGGGCGTACCTGCTCGGTGCAGCTGCTGGATTGTCCACCAAAACAGACAAAGTCGGCATGATCGCAGCAATGGACGTACCATTGATCAAGAAATATACAGAAGGTTTCAAAGCGGGATTGGAATCCGTGAATCCGGATGCAGAATTCCTCGTGAACTATGTAGGTGGATTTAATGACCCGGCCAAAGCAAAAGAATTGGCACTCGTACAATTCGGCAAAGGCGCTGACTTCATCGCTGGCGCATCCGCTGTAGGTGATCTTGGTGTGTTCGAAGCAGCAAAAGAAAAAGGCTTCTACACTTCAGGTCAGGATACGGACCGTACCGTTGAAGATCCGGAACATATCGTATTGTCTCAATTGAAATCAACCGATACGGTTGCTTATGAGACTGTAAAAGATTTTGTGGAAGGTAATTTCAAAGCAGGTGCAGTGAACTACGGCTTGAAAGAAGACGGTGTAGGCCTGACTTACGTTACACGTGATAGCGAATCCCCGCTGAATGCTTTTGTTGGACAAGAAGTGATCGACAAAGTGAAAGCAATCAAGGATGATATCGTATCCGGTAAAATCGTAGTCAAAGATCCATTGCAACAATAGTTTTGAATGTTCTTTACAATGAATGAGTGATGGAAATGATCAGCCGGCTGCCCGATCAGGCAGCCGGTTTTGCTGCTATTAAATGACCAGTATATGTTCAACTTATCGTTTACACGATAACGAAGAGGACAGAAATGACCTGAGGAAGCAACGCGTTCGCATTTATCACCGGATTTTCCCGTGTCAAAGGGGAATCAAAAAAATCAGGGGATAACGGCGATCGGAAGGTTGTTCTGTCATCGTAGTGGCGAGTGTAACCTTTTTAAGTTGAACTGAGGGGAGCGAACGCGAGATATGCTGTTGGAGATGGAGCACATTACGAAGAAATACGGCGGCTTCACCGCTAACCGTGACATCCGTTTTAATTTGCGTGAGGGAGAGATTCATGCCCTTGTGGGTGAGAACGGGGCCGGTAAAACAACCTTGATGCGTATGCTGTACGGTATGGAACAGCCTACGACAGGAACAATCAAAGTCCGTGGACGCGAAGTGAGCTTCGCTACGCCGTCCCATGCGATGGCAAGTGGCATCGGCATGGTGCACCAGCATTTCATGCTGTTCCCTTCCTTTACGGTGGCGGAGAACATCGTGATTGGGCGCGAACCGGCGAAGGCAGGTGCATTTGACCGTAAAAAAGCAGCGGCCCAGGTGAATGAGCTTGGCAGACAATATGGCATGCCGGTTGACCCGTGGAAAAAAGTGTCCGAGTGCCCGCTTGGCATGCAGCAGCGTGTTGAAATTCTCAAGGTGCTGCATCAGGGCGCAGACATCATTATATTGGATGAACCTTCGGCGGTACTGACACCGCTGGAAGTGAAGGAACTGCTGGCGAACATGAAATCACTCGCCAAGCTGGGCAAAACCTTTGTACTAATCACGCACAAGCTGCAAGAAGTCATGGATGTAGCTGACCGAATCACGGTGCTTCGGGATGGTCAGGTGACAGGTACGCTGGAAGCTAAGGATACACATGTGGAGGAATTGTCCCGACTGATGGTTGGTCGTGAACTTGTGCGTATGGACAAGCAGCCATCGGTTCCTGCCGAAGCAGTGCTTCAGGTGGAAGGGGTCAATCTGTCCGGAGCGAAGGATCGTTCGGCGCTCAAGGAGATCCATATGGAGGTTCGTAAAGGTGAGGTCGTTGGCATAGCAGGCATCTCAGGTAACGGCCAGTCTGAATTGATTCAAGTGATTGCGGGTCTGCGTAAGGCGGACAGTGGTCGTGTTTTGCTCTCCGGGCAGGATACAACCAATTGGCCTGTACGGCGCATTCGGGAGCATGGACTTGCTCATATCCCGGAAGATCGTTATATGTGGGGAGCGGCTAAGGATGCGAGTGTTCGCGAGAACGGGCTGATGGGACATCATCATCGCTTGCAGTCACGGGGCATTATCAAAGCTAAAGCAGCAAAAACGATGGTAGAGAGCTGGATCAAACAGTTCAGCATCAAGACGGGTTCTGCGGAGACCAAGGCACAGTTTCTGTCCGGGGGTAATTTGCAGAAGCTGATTGCCGCTCGTGAATTCGCACAGGATACACCGTTTCTGATTGCAGCCGAACCGACTCGTGGTGTGGATATCGGAGCAATGGAGACGATTCATGCCGAATTGCTACGCAAACGTAGTGAAGGTGCGGGTATTCTGCTCATTTCATCGGAGTTGTCGGAGATTTTGCAATTATCTGATCGGATTATTGTCATGTATGAAGGTGAAATTGCCGGAGAACTGAGAGCAGAAGAAGCAACTGAGGAACAGATCAGCTTGTTAATGGCAGGAGGGAAAGAGCGGATATGAATCGGGTAAAAGAAACACTTCGCGGACTCGTACAGCCGCTGCTTGCCGTATTCATCGGTCTGATTGCAGGGGCTGTGGCGATTCTGATTGTTGGCGGTAATGTGGTGGATACGTATGCGGAGATGTGGAAAGGGGCCTTCGGCAACTTCTACTTCTTCACCAATACGTTGGCTCGTTCCACACCGATCATCTTGGCGGGACTTGGCGTAGCCTTGGCATTCCGTGCCGGATTTTTCAATATGGGAGCCGAAGGCCAGATGATTCTTGGCGGACTCAGTGCCGCGCTCACGGCGCTTTATCTGCCAGGTCCGGGCTGGTTCGTGTGTATTGCTGCGATTGTAGCAGGTATTATTGCCGGGGGACTCTGGTCTCTGTTTGCAGGTTGGCTGGATGCTCGTTTCGGCATGAATCTATTGATCACAACCTTACTACTTAACTATATTGCCATTTATTTTGGCGGATACATGGTCTCCTACCCATTCAAGGATCGGACTGGATCAGCAGCGATGGCTCAGACACCCATGATTGATCAGAGTATCTGGTTGCCGAAATTGTTCCAAGGCATGGGACTGCATGCCGGCTTCATCATTGCTATTGTCGCAGCTATTCTGATCTACTGGTTCACTCACAAAACGGTGACGGGTTACGAGATCCGCATGCTCGGCAGCAACCCGTCCTTTGCAACCTACGGCGGTGTTCGCCGCATTCGCATGATGATGCTGTCCATGGTCATTAGTGGTGGGCTTGCTGGACTGGCAGGTGCGGGGGAAGTGCTCGGTACACAGTACCGTTTCCTTGATGGCTCGTTGTCATCGGCAAGTTATGCATGGAGCGGCATTATGGCCACGCTGCTTGCCCGTTCGCATCCACTTGGTACAGCTGTGGCAGCCATTTTGCTCGCTGCGTTACAGACAGGTGCCATGGGGATGGAGCGGAATACGGATGTGCCGCTGGAAGTCGGCAGTGTCATCCAGGCTGTATTGACGTTATTTGTATCAGCTCAGATCGGTTATTCATTCCTGAAGCGGAGAAAGGAGAAAAAGTCCAATGCAACAACTGTTTGATGCAGCCATGTTTGGCTCAACCTTGCGGATTATGACTCCAATCCTGCTTGCAGCGCTCGGTGGGGCTTTATGTTCCCGTGTCGGTCTGTTCAACGTGGGTCTCGAGGGACTGGTTTTGATCGGTGCGTTCTCCGCCATTGTCGGTAATTATCTGTTTGGCAATGTGCTGTTGGCTGTACTCTTTTCCATTATTATTGTGATGTTATTCTCGGCGCTCTTTGCCTTTATAAGCATTAATCTCAAGGCTAACGCCATCGTGGTCGGGATCTCGCTGAATTTTCTGGCTGCGGGGGTGACGACCTTTGCACTGCGTGCGATTTTTGATGTAAAAGGTGCATACTACGACAAAGACATGGTGGGACTTCCCAAGTGGGATATTCCGCTAATCAAGGACATCCCGTGGGTGGGCGATGTATTATCGGGACATAGTCCATTGGTCTACCTCGGTATTGTGCTCGTGATTGGACTGCAATTCTATCTGTTCAAAAGTGTATCCGGATTCCGCCTGCGCTCCGTCGGGGAGAACCCGATTGCAGCACAGAGCATTGGGATTAAGGTGCGGGGCATCCAGTATGGTGCCGTTCTGATGTGCGGCGTATTGTGTGCTCTGGCTGGCGCGCAGTTGTCGCTTGGTCAGGTGACGATGTTTACCGAAGGTATGACTGCTGGTCGTGGCTTTATCGCGCTGGTGGCAACGATGCTGGGGCAAGCGAATCCGCTTGGCGTCATGGGCTCCAGTGTTCTGTTTGGCTTCATGGAAGCATTGAGTATTCGTCTGCAAGGATTCTCCCTGCCAACGCATTTCACGTTGATGCTGCCGTATATTGTGACGCTGGTCGCGATGTTCTTTTTCAAAGACCGTACCTATGCACAGGACGCACTGAAAGCGGGCGGAAGCTCGCGTTAATTCTGAATGTCTATGTTAGAGACAGTAAAAGAAGGAGGAATTCCACATGCATAACAAGGCTGAACGTTTGAAAAAAGGAAAAACTCCGGCACCCAAAACAGGTAACGATCACGGAGATCGGCTGCCGCCAGGACAGATGCTGACGGAGAAATTCCCGATTCTGCATGAAGGGGAAGTGCCGGAATATGACCTGTCCACCTGGGACTTGAAGGTATTCGGCGAAGTGGAGGAAGAGAAGGTGTTCTCCCTGGCTGAGTTGCAGGCGATGCCTCAGGTGAACACGGTGAGTGATATTCACTGTGTTACCCGTTGGTCGAAATTCGATACGCCGTGGGAAGGTATACGCTTTTCCGATTTTGTGAAACTTCTGGGGGTTAAGCCAGAGGCAAAATACGTCATGATCCATGCCGATCATGATTATGAAACAAATGTACCGCTCGAAGAATTGATGCATGATGACGTATTGCTTGCATTCAAATATAACGGTGAGCCACTTACTCCCAAGCATGGTTTTCCCCTGCGTATGGTTGTGCCACAACTTTACTTCTGGAAGAGTGCCAAGTGGATACGTGGTCTGGAGTTTATGACCGAAGACCGTAACGGCTTCTGGGAAGTGAATGGGTTCCACCATTTTGCCGATCCGTTCAAGGAACAACGCTTCTCGGGTGAAGATCTGCCGATTCCGGAAGACGAGTGGACGAAGAAGGAGTTTGATTGATATGTTGATGCCTATTTTGCAGATTCATTCGGAAGACATGCCGGCATACGCCATCGTCTGTGGTGATCCGGCACGTGCGGAGAAGATTTCCCGGAAGCTGGAGCAGGCGAGAGAACTGGCGTTCAGTCGGGAGTATCGCACGTTTGTTGGTTTGTACGAAGGGGTACAGATCGCTGTGGTCAGCCATGGTGTGGGTTCACCTGGAGCAGCTGTCTGCTTCGAGGAATTGATTCGCGCGGGTGTAACAACTCTGATTCGTGTAGGTACAGCGGGATCGTATACAGCCGATTATCCAGCAGGCAGCGTGATTGTGAGTACAGCCGCTGTTCGTACGGATGGGTTAACTCGCCAACTGGTGCCGGATGGTTTCCCTGCGGTAGCGGACCTTGGGGTGACACAAGCGTTGATCGAAGCTGCTCGTGAGCAAGAAAGCGCGGATGCTGCAACATTTGCAGGCAAAGTGGGCGTTGGTATCACCGTAACGCTGGATGCGTTCTTTGCAGGCGTGGAAGAGATTCCACACCGCAAGTATAAGCAGGCTGGAGCACTTGCGGCTGAGATGGAAATTGCGGCACTCTACATCGTCAGCACCTTGCGTGGGGCTCGCGCCGGAGCCATTGTCGCGATCGATGGATTCGCGGACAGTGATCTGGCAGCCGAGTATGATCCGCATACGGACGCGGTTGGACAAGCGGTAGAGCGTGAGATTAATGCAGCGCTACGTGCGCTAGTCACGCTTGCGCGCCAGGATATGCAGTAAGGTTAAACCTCGACTTTGGTGTATTTGTGGATTCAAAGAGATATGGAATTTGTAAGACGAATGGATTAACAAAAAATCCAGATTTCCTTCAAAAGGATTCTGGATTTTTTCGCTAGCAATCGAAGCATGAATAATGTAAGGTGACTGATCTATGATGTAAGCTCTCAGTAAGATTGTTTAGTTGAGCTTAAATAAAATGCGATATTACACAGCCGCAGTAAATTTTGTATTGTTAAAAATTAACTACCTGATGTCCAATTGTGCCAGAATTTGCAACAAAAAAAGGACCTCATTTTCCAGCTGAATGTGAAAAATGAGATCTTTTTTGAGCTTAAAGACACTCCCTAGTGTCATTAGCAGGAATGATTGAACACTTCAACATTTAATATATGAATTCTTGATCGTAGCCATGTTAATTACAGTTACCATCGTTACATTAAGAAAAAGAAATGTATCGAATTACATTTGTATTCTTATCAACTGAGAGCTTAATTTGATTGCACACATTAGCAAACAATCGGATACTAACTTTATCTTTTATGAAATCGTTGAATTCCCAATTATCGACCCATAATACGAATTCCTGTCCTGCTAGAATGAAAGTTTCTTTAATATTGTTCCAAAATTCATTCAGTTCCTTGGCTTGTAATTTATCAATCAAATCTAAATTGATTAGATATTCTTCAACCTCTACATTATGAAAATCATCTCCTACATTGCCATTAGGAAATAAATCATATATTATTTCACTACACTTTTTTGCTTTATAAAGTTCTAAAAAACGATCCAAATAAACTTTTTTTATATTTTGAAAATAATATGATACCTGGGAACTATTCTCCAATTTTTTTACATTTTCAAAATATTGAACCAGTTGCATTATTTGATTTCCTTCTGAACTTTTATCTGTAGGAATATTTAAGAGTCCTTGTGGATCTACAAATACAAATGGGGAAATAAATAATTGTTCAAATAAATTGAAATGTAAATCTTGAATATCAGATCCATCAGAAGACGTATCTACTTTGATATACCTATTCCTTTTCCTAGCTAGGGTGTCAGGATAGTTCGCGACATCATCATCTTTAATCTCAAGTTTTTCAAATAAATTCAAGGTGTTTCCTCCCAGATCTTTATTTATGCATTTTATATCATTACTATTCGGAAAACAAAATGTCGAGACACCGGAAGGTATTCTCGACATTTTGTTACACTCAGAAACTTATTTTGTTGTAAAATATGCGTTTCCTGTAGTAATAACTTTTAAAACTCCCTTGGTAGTAGTGACAGAACCAGTTAAAGTTACTGCATGTTGACCTGGTTTAGTAAAAATGCGATCATCTTGATTTTGTTCAAAATTCTTAGTTTGGAAAGTTGAATACTTAAATGGTGTTCTCACTAAATCAGAATACGCTAACTCTAAATCTACTCTAGTAATTTTAGCCTGTGGAGTTGTTATATATACGCTCCAGTCCACAAACACATGATTACCGTTCTCTACTTCAGCTACTACATCAGCGTAACCATCAAGTGGCTTCACAGCCATAGTCGTTATAGATCCATCATTAGCCTGGGCTTGTTCACTAGGTATAAATGTCAATGGGATTCTAATTGAGACAATATTAGACTCTGACTGATCTGCAGTATTATTTACCAATTCAGAGGCATAAATACTTGATGGACCAACTAACAACACTACCATGGTCATAACAACTAAAAATAATTTCTTGAGATTCTTCACTTTTACATCTCCCTATTATTAATTTCCTTAATAAGGATAACATTGAAAAACAAGGAATTCATATGATGCAAAAGTCATATAGTATCGACAAATAATGGAGTTTTTTGTCGAATCACTTTTAACTTCTCTGGAAAACGTTCGATTTTCCTTGAATCCCTCCATACCAGAGTTGGAATACAAAGTAGAGGAAATCATTTTGGATAAACAGGTTGATTTCGATTAACAGAGAACAGGATATATCATGAAAAATGACGTATGGATGATGCGCATGTACTAAGGGCGCAAAAATCTATACGTCATTATGTGTATCTGGAGAAATAACACCTTGTTCTTTCTCGAATTCTTCAATATGTTGTTCGATAAGATACTCAATCTGCATTGCAATAGATCGTTTGTTTTTGTCCGCAATCACTTTAATTTTCTCAAAATTCTTTTCTCGCAGCCTAAGTGTAAAGACTCTTTTATCTGTAGCCATGAAATAAAATCTCCTCAAAAAGTAATGTTCATATTGTATCATTACAAAATACTTCAATATACAATCATATTGACATCTAAGTGATGTCACTCTAATATTTATATTCATAGTGACGTCACTTTTTTGGAGGGGAACATGGAGGACTTCGAAGAAATATTTAACCAGTTCAAAGCTCTTCGTATGGAGAGTATCGGAAATCTTGTGATTTATAATTCAAAAGAATATAAAAGATTGAGTCAAGAAAGTGATCGTTTGTTTATGGAGCTATGTGAATATGTTAAGCCAGAGGGGATGGCTTTATTTTTGGACTATTGTAATGTAATAACCCTTCTTCAGGGTACAGCAGAGTCAGTAATGTACGAGCAAGGGTTTAGAGATGGATTTAGCCTAATAAAGTTAATGTTTAATTCAAATAACACATAACTTGGGGGACGGCCTGATCCTCAAAGAGAATGATAATGCAGAAAGTGGGCACGTTATATAAAGGAACATCAACCATGAATACGAAAAAGGGAGGACTCTACGATGACACAGAACAATCAACCTCAGGACGAGGCGGAAATTCGCAACAAGTTGGATGAAGATGGGGATTCCTTGATGGAGAAAAAGAAGATTCTAAGCGGAGTAGACATTGAGCCGCAGGCGGACGAATGGGCGGCGAAGCCATCACCTGTTGCTTTTAATGAAGGAAATGCTTCTACGAAAAAATAAACAACATGAGCATTCTATGGGCTTGATGGAATGAAGATAAATTTAGCGAAGCAGGTACCCTTATGGTATCTGCTTTTTGGTTGTATAATAATGTAAAATTCAGCGGATGAAAGAGTGATGGGGATGAGTGCGGGTACGATTAACATCAGAAAGGCAGAAATGAGGGACTACTCTGGTGTGTCATTATTGATGGATGAGCTGCACCAGATGCATGTTGAGGCGCGGCCGGATCTATACAGAGTGTTAGAGACCAGAATGGAGGAGAAGGAGTTCACCGAACTACTGGAAACGGACAAGCGTTACCTGTATGTTGCCGAGTCTTTAGAACCGGGCTTGATTCTGGGTTACGGGAGTGCGCAGTTAAGTGTCATTCAGGATAACCCATTGATGGTAGATCGCAAGATGCTGTACATCCATGAACTTGTGGTGGATACCAAGCATCGGGGCCAAGGAACGGGCAAACAGTTAATACAGGCATTCATCGAGCTAGGAAGAGAGCTTCAGGCAGACAGCGTGGAATTATCCGTGTCGACTTTTAACTCGGGTGCACAGGCTTTCTATGAACAGATGGGTCTGGTCGTTCGCAGCAGCAGGATGGAATATACCTTGTAAGATGCACTGCTCTTTATAATTCGAACAAGCAATCATCTATTTTTAACAAAATATCAAAATGAACTTGAATACCCCCATGGGGTATGTTACTCTTAGAAAAGAACGAAAGAAAAGGGGTGTTCATGATGGATCATCAGAGCCATCCCGAGGAACCTTTGCAATCCTCCATGTCCGATTCAACGGATGCTTCGGCTACAGTTCAAGAAGCAGTATCCTGTCATGCCGAAGGCAGTGATGGGAAGCATGTGCGCAAGAGTCACCATTCGCAGGAGATGAAGAGTAACCTGGTTTCTCGTTTGAACCGTGTGGAAGGTCAGATTCGCGGGATCAAGGGATTGATCGAGAAGGATACGTACTGTGATGATGTGCTGACTCAGATCGCGGCGGCTCAGTCTGCTCTTAATTCAGTAGGCAAACTTTTGCTTGAAGGCCATATGAAGAGCTGTATCGTTGAGCGTATTCAGGCTGGTGAACATGAGGTTGTCGATGAACTGCTGGTTACGATGCGGAAGTTAATGAAGTAAGCAAATGTATTTACCTAATTAAGTTATCATTTTAATATACCCCAAGGAGGAATTTTGAATGTCTAATGTTACGTTGAACGTTACGGGAATGTCTTGCAATCACTGTGTGAAGTCGGTTGAAGAGGCTGTGAAGAATGCTGGGGCGAGTGGTCACGTGGATCTGGCAGCGGGAACGGTAGCTGTGGAATATGATGAGCAGACAGTGAACGTGGATCAGATCAAAGCTGCGATTGAAGATCAGGGATACGATGTAGTCTAACGGTATTACAGGCTTAAACCGAACATGCTCATGGGTAAAAAGAGGTCAGTGGCTTTTTTTCCTACGAGTCAGGTTTAAGCCTAATTTTCTGTCTGATACATACCCCTTGGGGGTATAATTAATTGAAACAATACAATAATTTGAATCGACATGAAAGGAGCTGACATGATGGATAACTCAACGAATAAACCAATGGATAGATCATCCGAACCCACACCAATGCCACCTATGGCAGAAGTACCAGGACTGAAGACAACACTGCATATCACGGGCATGACGTGTGCCGCATGTTCGACACGAGTGGAGAAGGGCTTGTCCCGCATGGAAGGTGTGCATCAGGCTAATGTGAACCTTGCGATTGAACAGGCAACCGTCTCTTATGATCCGAAGACAACCAACGTGAATGCATTGCGGGATAAAGTAGAGGCACTTGGCTACGGTACGGTGTCCGAATCAGTTGATCTGAACATCACCGGTATGACGTGTGCTGCCTGTTCCGCACGGATTGAAAAAGGTCTTTCCCGACTACCCGGGGTATCTCAGGCGAATGTGAATCTGGCGCTGGAGACAGGG
Source organism: Paenibacillus sp. 1781tsa1 (assembly GCF_024159265.1). Lineage (NCBI taxonomy): Bacteria > Bacillati > Bacillota > Bacilli > Caryophanales > Paenibacillaceae > Paenibacillus > Paenibacillus sp. 1781tsa1. The sequence goes on from NZ_JAMYWY010000001.1 coordinate 469,635, forward strand.
CATATCGAATATGCCGCGGGCTCATTGAAACCTTCGGATATTACTGCCAAGATCAAGCAGATGGGCTATGGTGCTGAACTCCAATTGACCCAAGAAGAGACCACATCTGTTCGTGAACGTGAGCTGCAACGCAAAAAGTGGAAATGGATGATATCGGCATTGTTATCGATTCCTTTGCTGTGGGCAATGGTTGGGCATTTCTCGTTCACATCCGGAATCTATGTACCCGAGCTGTTCATGAACCCTTGGTTCCAACTGCTGCTGGCAACACCGGTACAGTTCGTGATTGGGTGGCAGTTCTATATAGGAGCGTACAAAGCACTTCGCAACCGCAGCGCGAATATGGATGTTCTTGTCGCACTGGGTACCAGCGCAGCGTTTTTCTATAGTCTGTATCTGACGTTATCCAGTGGGTACTTGCCTTTTGCGTCGGTGGATCATGGTGCAATGGGAACGGGCACAGCCGCCATGCCTTCGGTAGAACTCTATTATGAGACAAGTGCAATTCTGATTACGTTAATTCTACTGGGAAAATGGTTGGAAGCTGTGGCGAAAGGTCGCTCTTCACAGGCGATCAAAAGCCTGATTGAACTGGCTCCACGTGAAGCTCGTGTCATTCGGGACGGACAGGAAGTGTTGGTTCCTGCTGCATATGTTGCGGTGGGCGAACTGATCCTGGTGAAGCCGGGGGATAGCATTCCGGTGGATGGCATCGTTGAAGAAGGGCAATCCTCAGTAGATGAATCCATGCTAAGTGGAGAGAGCCTTCCCGTGGATAAAAAACCAGGAGATCCCGTTACAGGTGCTACGTTGAACAAAAACGGGGTATTACGACTTCGTGCGACACGAGTAGGCTCGGACACGGCTTTGTCCCAGATTATCAAAGTAGTTGAGCAAGCACAGGGCTCCAAAGCGCCGATTCAGCGGATTGCAGATGTTATATCAGGCATATTTGTTCCGATTGTCGTCGGCATAGCTGCATTGACATTCTTGATTTGGTATCTGTTTGCAAGTCCGGGTGACTTCGCTGGTTCCCTTGAAAAAGCGATTGCCGTGCTCGTCATTGCCTGTCCATGTGCACTGGGGCTGGCCACGCCGACCTCAATCATGGCTGGATCAGGCCGTGCTGCTGAGTACGGCATTCTGTTCAAAGGCGGCGAACATCTGGAGTCCGCACAACAGATTCAGAACGTGGTGCTCGACAAAACAGGTACAGTGACTCAAGGTAAACCCGTGCTTACCGATGTTATCACGGCTCCGAATTGGACGGAATCCGATCTGCTTGAGCGTGTGGGAGCGGCTGAACAGAGTTCCGAGCATCCGCTGGCAGAGGCGATTGTTGCGGGTATCCGTGCCAAAGGCCTGGAGCTGACCCCAACAGAGAAGTTCGAGAACATACCGGGATACGGCGTGCGAGCATCATTAAAAGGGCAGGAAATTCTGGTCGGCACACGGCGGTTGCTTGCGGATGAACAGGTGAATGTCTCTGAGGAAACCGTTCAGCAGATGAACCGTCTGGAAGAGCAGGGACGTACAGCGATGCTGGTAGCGGTGGATGGTCAGTGGGCAGGGATCGTGGCTGTGGCTGATACCATCAAGGATACTTCTCGTGAAGCCATCGGTCGTCTTCAAGCGATGGGGATCGATGTCATTATGATCACGGGAGACAATGAGCGGACTGCTCGCGCTGTAGCAGAACAGGCAGGGATCGGTAAAGTTTTGGCTGAGGTTCTGCCGGAAGGCAAAGCAACGGAAGTGAAGAAACTTCAGGAGAGTGGCCTGAAAGTTGCGATGGTAGGTGACGGCATTAATGATGCTCCGGCACTTGCTACTGCTGATATTGGGATGGCCATCGGAACAGGAACGGATGTAGCGATGGAAGCGGCGGATATTACCTTGATGCGTGGTGATCTGAACAGCATTGCAGATGCGATTGAGATGAGCCGGCGCACGATGGGTAACATCAAACAAAACTTATTCTGGGCACTCGGATACAACGTTATTGGTATTCCCATTGCGGCAGTTGGCTTCCTGGCCCCATGGCTGGCAGGGGCGGCGATGGCGTTCAGCTCCGTGTCGGTTGTACTGAATTCCCTGCGTTTGCAACGCATGAAGCTGAAGAGGAATGATTGATTGATCTTTGTTTACAGATATATTCAAAGCCTCATTGTATTAAAGTGAGGATAATACATGCGCGGTTCGCTAAAGGCGGGCCGTGTTTTTTGTTGAGAAAAACAGTTTGAATTGTCAGAGAGATGCGACCTGAATCGTTGATATGGATGTTCTTTTCTATGGAGAAAAGTTAGCATGATGCTCTTTTATGAAAATGGATTAAATGCATTCATGAATAAAGCTTATATTTTCTGAATATTTCAAAAATGAGTTGACAATATGGTCATATTCACATAAAATTTAAACGATCGTTTGATTCAAACAACTGTTTAAATCAAATTAGAACTATTTTGAGTAATGGAGGACACCTTTTATGTTGCAGGCTTTACGTACATTGTTTAAAAAACCGCCAGTGATTGTAGGGATCGTAACAGCACTTATGTTCCAAGTGATCTTTAGCGTGATCTGGATGACCGCATATTCTGGAGTAAATGACCGTGCCAAAGAATTGACGGTTGCGATTGTGAACGAGGATGGCGAAATGTCCAAAGGAATCGCGGATTCGCTCGCAGGAACACTGCCTTTCCATACCGTATCCAATCTGAGTGCAGCTGAAGCGTTGGATCAGCTGAATCATCACAAAGTACACATGGTGCTGGATATCCCGGCTGGATTTAACGAATTGCTTCAAACGGCTGGCTCAACTGCCGAGATTAAATACACCATTAATGAAGCGAACCCGGTTACGATCAAAAGCATGATGCAAGGTGTATCACAAAGTGTGACAAACACGATTAACAAACAAGCTACAGCACAAGGGGTACAAACGGTACTCACCGCTTCGGGTGCACCTGCTGATCAGGCTGCTGAAGCTGCTACGAACCTGGCTACCCGAGTGGAAGGAACAACAACGTCTATCAACCCGGTTAACGGGATGAATAATCAGATGGTGCCGATGATGATGGTACTGGCTTCCTATGTAGGTGCCATGATCATGGGGATGAACCTTCAGACAGCCATGGGTATGCTGTCATCTACCTATTCCCGCTTGACTTTGTTTGGCGCGAGAGTCGTCATTAACGTGGGTTCTGCATTGGTCGTTTCCTTGCTGGGATCATCGCTGATCGTGGCACTGGGAGGACAGATTGCACAAGGATTCGTTGCATTCTGGTTGTTCCAGGCACTCTTCCTATGTACGTTCATGTTCTTCTCCCAGTTCTTCCTGATCTGCTTTGGACCGGCAGGAAGTCTGTTCAACATCATCTCACTGTCCTTGCAGCTGGTATCCTCCGGTGCAATGGTACCGCGTGAATTGCTGAACAGCTTCTATAGCGGCATTGGGCAGTATCTGCCTGCAACATACGCCGTTCAGGGTATTCTGAGCGTGCAGTTGGGAGGCCCAGGAGTTCAGTCTGCTGCGGGCTCTATCGTGATTGTACTGTTGGTTGCCGTTGCGTTGTCATTGGTCGTGACGTTGTTGAAAAAACAACGTATGCCAGCTATGGCTCCAAGCCCTGCTCAAGCAAACAACTAATGCAGCAGATGCATACCATTGCATCATAGGATAGGACAAGCACCCCGATGATTTTCATCGGGGTGCTTGGTGTAATATAATAGACAGATGAATCGCTGGCTGCAGCCCTTGAGCTGGAGCGAATGAGATGAACGGACAAGAGGGAGCGGGACGGAATGACGGAACCGGAGTTGGATATCAAAACGAGGATATTGCTTGCAGCCAAGAAGCTTTTTGCACAGCAAGGGTATGACGGGACGAGTGTTCGTCAAATATGTGATGAGGCAGGTGCCAATGTGTCGCTGGTGTCTTATCATTTTGGCGGCAAAGAAAAGGTGTTCGAGGCATTATTTGAACATTTCTTCCCCGATCATATGATGAACTCGCTGGCTGAAGAGTCCATGTCCTCGCCTGTGGAAGGTATCCGACGAATTATTGGTGAAGTTGTGAAGTTCACGATGACAGATCGGGAGATGAGCGATATTGTGCAGCTTGAAATTACACTGCGTACACATCGCACAGCTACCGTATTTCGTTTTCTGGACCCCGTCTGGACACGTGTGAGGGAACTGCTGCAAGAAGGAAAAGACCAGGGATTGTTCCAAATCGAGTCTGTATCTTATGCAATGCTCCAGGTTATGGGTGTGGCTTTGGCGCACAAACGGGCCAAGAATTCACGATTTGGCTTTGATTATCAACATATGAATACAGACGAGCTCGCGGAGCAGACAATTGAGTTCGTACTTCGAGGATTGGGAGTGAACCGCCATGAATGAGACCATTGAGTTGATGATGAAACACCGTTCTGTACGAAAATTTAAGCCAGACCCGGTAAGTGATGAGCAGCTTGCAGCCATTGTATCGGCAGGGCAGATGGCTTCCTCTTCAAGTAGTGTACAAGCTTATACCGTGATTGCTGTGACTGAATCGCAGCAAAAAGCCAAGCTGGCTGAACTGGCAGGCAATCAGGCCTACGTCAATGAATGTCCCGTGTTTCTCGTGTGGTGTGCTGACCTTTATCGGCTGAGTGATGCTGCGAAACGTCATCTTCCTGAGAAGGAATCGTATGCCGATTCGACCGAGAATTTCATGGTAGCCACGATTGATGCTGCACTGGCTTCCCAGAATGCTGCTCTTGCCGCCGAGTCCCTTGGATTCGGAATCGTATATATTGGCGGGCTTCGTACCCGGATAGAAGAAGTCGCTGAGCTGTTGGGATTGCCGGAGGGGGTATATCCGGTGTACGGCATGTGTATTGGTGTTGCAGATCAGGAAACGGGAATTCGGCCACGTCTGCCGCTGGATGCAGTCCTGCATCATAATCGTTATAATGCCGAGCAGAGCATCAAAGGTGTTGAGCAGTATGATGAGACTACAACCGCGTACATGAAAGAACGGACCAATGGAGAACGAACGACCCCATGGTCCGAACTGATGGCGAAGCGTCTGACTGAGCCGGCACGTTTGCAGGTGAGACCGTTCCTGGAAGGCAAGGGATTTTTGAAGCGTTAAGTTGAACGGAAGGTAAAAATTTAGTTCAACTGATTTATATAGTAGACTAGAAGTCAGTCGGTGGCGAAGCCGACTGGCTTCTTTGTGCTGTGCTGGCAGGGCAAGTGAGTGTGCTTGCTGCTACCAGACTGTAATCAAGTTAGGCCGTAGAAACGCTTTGTATTCTGATAAAAGAGACGGGCGGCCCGTTCGGTTCCCATGCCGGTGATCTCACTCCATGCCTGAATGACTTGTCTGGTCATGGCAGGGTGTGTCATTCGTCCCTGGAACGGCCCTTCGAAGGGCCAAGGTCCGTCGGTCTCGGCCATCACTTGTTCTGATGGATATTGCCGGGCGAGTTCACGAATCTCTTCTTCATACCGAATATCCGGCGTGAAAGAGATGAAATAACCGTTGTCCGCCATGCGCCTTACGGTTTGGCGAGAACCTTTGAACCAGTGGAAATGAGCGCGTCGGAACTGATATTGCTCCAGCAGATCACAGACGATATCCGCATCATCGTATACCGCATGAAGGACAAGTGGTTTGTTATGCTTTTTGGCAAGTTGGATGAAACGTTCAAGCAGCTTGATATACCCGCTCTGATCGAAGCGCTGTCCTGCTTGCTCCGCTTCCAGACGGTTGTAATAGGGCAAACCAACTTCTCCTATGGCTGTGGCTTGTCCCATATGCTTCTCGATCCATTGGAAGAACAGGTCCATCTCTGCAGCGGATGGCAGTTCCTGTTCCGGATGAAAACCGAAGGCCGGATATATGGTGCGTGGATGTTGATTTGCAAGCTCCAGATTGGCCTGGGCAGAGGCCAGATTCATGGATACCGCAATGACTGCTTCGACCTGCTGAGACGGGAAAGAAAGCAGCATCTCGCGTTGTTCTTCAGGGGTATACTGATCGAAGTGAATATGAGCATCAATTAATGGTGCAAAAGCTTGAGAATGCACGAGGGAATTCCTCCTTGTGTTCATTTATATTCTAACTATGTTACGCAGGATTTCTTATGACGGATCACCCATAAAAGGAAAATAATAACTTAAAAACCCGCGCTATCAAGATAGGCGGGCTTTCTGCTGTTCTTCTCTCATCCACTGTGCAATCTGCCGTTTCCGTTCAAGGAATGCCGATTCCTCCGTAATTTCTTCCCGTCTGGGGCGATCAAAAGGAACATGTACCTCATGCAGCACCGTTGCAGGCCGGTTGGATAATACATAGACCCGATCCGCAAGCAGCAATGCTTCTTCAATATTGTGGGTGATGAACAGCACCGAACGGCGGTTCTGTTCCCAGATATCGAGCAGCCAGCGCTGCATATCACTACGTGTCAGTGCATCCAGCGCGCTGAAGGGTTCGTCCAGCAGCATCAGCTCCTGCGGACTGAGCAGGGCGCGCAGGAATGCAGCACGCTGCTGCATTCCGCCCGACAACATATGCGGGTATGCCTGTTCGAATCCCGCAAGACCCACGCTGCTTAACCACTTTCGAGCCTCCGCAAGAGCTTCGGCCCGGGGAGGAGCATCTATAGCAACTTCACCAGCAAGCAGTACATTGTCTTCAATGGTGCGCCACGGGAAAAGAGCAGGCTGTTGTGGCATATAACTGATCTTACCACGTTGGCCCGTCACATCATGACCGTTCATGAGTACTTGCCCTTCCTGAGGTTTCAGCAGACCACCGATGATATGGAACAGAGTGCTTTTCCCACAGCCAGAAGGTCCAACGATAGCAACAAACTCGCCTTGCTCCACAGTCAGGGATAGGCCGTTCAGAACCGGTAGCTTGCTGCGCCGTTCACGGAATGATGCATGAACATTAACAACGTTCAGTGCCGGCGGAACCGGAGCAGGAGTGGTATTTGTCGGTAGACCAGGATTAGCCGAGTGAAGTTTTTCACCGTGCTTTGGTTCCAATGCGCGTGCTCCCCGTTCAGGCTGGACGTGTTCGTCCTGTTGCTGATTCATATGCTCATCACTTCCTAATATACAGATTACATCATATATTTCTTATCTTCCCATCGTCTCTTGATATGAACAGCTCGACCTTGTCGCTACCGCTTCTGTGGCCGCCAGCGCACGAGAAACTTCTCCAGTAGTGCAATGAGAAGGAAGAGCAGTAAGCTGAGCGCGACAATAATCATGATCGCCACGAATAAGCGATCTGTTCGATAAGCTGACTTTTGCAGCATCATATAATAACCAATACCCTTGTCTGCACCAATCCATTCGGCGATGATAGCACCCATCACGCTATAGGTAGCGGCGATTTTGATACCAGAGAACACTGATGGCAGGGCATGGGGTAATTCCAGCTTCCAGAAGATATGGTGACGTTTCGCACCAGCCATGCGCATATAGTTCATCATCGCCGCGTCAGTACGGGTCAAGCCGTCCATAGCCGCCACCGCCACGGGGAAAAAGCAGACTAGTATGATGGTAATCAGCTTGGGCAACAAGCCGAACCCGAACCAGATTAACAGGAGCGGCGCGAGCGCGATGGTCGGGATATTTTGACTAAGAATAAGTAAAGGATACAGGGCTGACTTGAGAAAAGGAACTAAATGCAGCACCATTGCAATCAGTAATCCAACCGCTGTGCCGGCCGCGAATCCGATCAGGGTTAACTGAATGGTTGCGGAGGCATGCATGCCAAGCCGATCAGCCTGGGATGCCGCTTCGCGGGCGATATCGGACGGTGCTGGCAGCATCCATTTCTCGATATGGAACAGGGAGACGGCTCCCTGCCATATCCCTATAAAGAGAATAACCGCCACAATGGGCGGCCATACATTTTTCCAATAGGCATGCATTAGCGATATTTCTCCGTCAGGGTATCCATGCTGAAGCCAGCAGGGCTATGGGCGATCTTGATCTGGGAGATGATGCTTGGGCTGCCAGCCTCGACGAGTACTTCGTGCATTTTGCGGACAACCTCTAGCAGTTCCTCCAGTTCCCCCTCCATCGTGGTGTCGAGCGCGTTCACCTGATATTTCAATCCAGATTGCTGAATAACTTCAATGGCGCGATCTACATAAGGATAAGAGTTCTCGCCATTTGGCGTTTTCGGAATAACCTGAATGCTAAGTAGTGTACTTGCCATGAGAGATCACGGCTCCTTTCGTGATAAATTGCATGAATTGAACCAGGTTTACACTTATCACTCCGATTGCAGTACCCTCTTCCGATCACTGTTATCCCCGGATTTCTTTAATGAATTCTAATGGAGGAAATCCGGGGATAGCATATGCTTCCGAAGGAGCTTTCTTTCAGAAAGCTTTTAGGTGAGCGCTTCGCTTCTTCAGATGGGTTCTGCACTCTTCGTTCTTGTGTAAAAAAGTTAAACTTAAGCAATTTTTATTGGGGTAAAAACGCGTTCGTATATGCTTTGCTCACGTCGACCTGTTCATCCAGCAGTTTTTTGCTAAACATCCAGTCGGTGTAGTTCTGCCACACTTCCTGTTTTTGTTCTCCCCAGCGCGGGGCGTCATCTGTGTACTTCGGACTCAGCCATTTCTGGCTTGCCAGTACCAGGTCCTTATCCAGATCTGGTACAGCCTTGATTAGAATGTTCGCGGCGTCTTCGGGATGATCAATCGCATACTGATATCCTTCCGAAGTAGCCTTCAGGAATGCTTTCACCAGCTCAGGATCGTTCTGAATCGTCTGCTCGTTGGTTACGAGAACAGGCGTGTAGTAATCCAGTGCATCTGAATAATCCTTCACATATAACATGTCGATCGGTTCTCCGCGCAGTTCAGCTTCAATCCCCGTCCAGGCGTAGAAAATCCATGCAAAATCAATATCCCGTTTCACTGCGGTGAAAAAGTCGGCATCACCCATGTTAATGTTTTTTACTTTGGATACATCCGCGCCTTCGCCTTCCATAATGGATTGCATCACCGCTTCTTCTACAGGGGAACCCCAGCCGCCATAGGTTTTGCCTTCAAAATCTTTTGGTGATTTAATATTCCGATCCGCGGGAGCAGCAAACCCGGATGTATTATGCTGAATAACCGCTGCGATGGAGACGAGTGGAACACCTTGTGTGCGGGCTTGAGTTACACTTTCCTGATAACTTACGCCGAACGGCACTTCATTGGATGCAACCATCGTATCTGCGCCACCGGCACCTGGTTGAACAATCTCCACGTTCAAGCCTTCGGCCTTATAAAAACCTTGATCTACAGCCGCATACAAGCCGGTATGATTCGTATTTGGTGTCCAGTCGAGCACGACTTTAATATCCTTCAAGGCAGCCGTGCCACCTTCGTTGCTGCTTTCCGTATTCGTGTTGCCGTTCTGTTCTGCTGGGGCAGCTTCTTTGCCGCCACATGCGGCCACAGTCACCAGTAGTACACATAAGAGCAACAGTCCCATTGTTTTACGCCATTTCATCTGTGATTCTCTCCTTCGGTATGTCCGGCCGGGTGGCACGGGGTACTCCTTGGCTTCATATCCAATCATCTTGCATAAATCGACAGATTTATACCAGTTGGATCTGGATGACTTATTTTTGTTTGGATAAATAAAACAAAAAAAAGCGTCCCGTAATCCGGGACGCGTGCAGGCGTTAGAGAGGTGGCGTCCAGCCAAAGGGCTGTGCCATTTCGATATACTCCGATTCCTACGCTGGCATGATCCAGATCAGGTCTAAGGGTTAGTATCTTGGTGGGATACACTCTCAGCCGGCCAATTCCGACTCCCCTGGGAAACTATGAAGTTACGGGCATTACTAGGTGTAATTATAGGCCAGAGGCCCATTCGTGTCCAGTCAGGAACTGGATGGGGAGACACCGGAGCAGCTTGATTAATTTAAACAACATAATTTAGATACAAAAGGAGATAGTACTGCTATACAAATAAATACTTTTACATAAAAATGGGGGAGTACTGAATGATCCTTAAAACCATAATCGCAATGATTCTGTGCTATAGTGCCTACGTTTTTTTCACAGCTTATCTTTTATTTTTGGTTCCGTCTCCATCAAGTATTGAAAATACAGATGTGCAAAAATCGTTAACAGAAGGAAGTACAACAGATCGCGTAATGCTTTTGGAGGATGGCTTTCAATCGGGACAGGTGAGAATCCAGACCATTCGAGAGGCAAAAACAAGCATCGACCTGGCGTATTACTCCATCCAAAAAGGAAAAACATCTCAACTCTTTTTTGCTGCTTTATTCGATGCGGCTGATCGGGGTGTTCAAGTTCGAATCATTTTAGACGGGATTTTTCACAGCATGCGTGGAGAATTGCGTGATATTCCGGATGCCATTGCAGCTCACCCCAATGTGGAATTGAGATATTATGAACCACTCCACCTATTTATGCCATGGACCTGGCATAATCGTCTGCATGACAAGATCCTTCTTGTCGACAACACATATGGCATCATTGGCGGCCAAAATATTGGTGATAAATACATGGCATTGCAACCCCCAAAAGACTATGTTTTCGATCGGGATGTCCTTGTTTACAATCCAAACGATAATACAAACAGCACGGTTGTTGAAATGAAACAATATATAGATCAGTTATGGAACCATCCATTCACCAAACCAGAAAAACATGCAAAACGTCAGCATCATGCAAAAGGGTTAAAAGAGCTGGCTCAGCTGGCAGAGTTATATAAAGAAGCACAAGCTCAGAGTGATCCTTTTGTTAAAGTGTTGCCAAAGGAATGGGTTCGAGGAGCGCTTCATTCCGACCACGTTGCTTTCATTCACAATCCAATCAAAAGGCTGTATAAAGACCCGATCATGTGGAGAACATTTGTTCATTTCGCCAATCAAGCAAACTCGAAAGTGTACCTTCAGACGCCATATGCCATTCCTACCAAGAAAATGGAGAAAGCAGTACATCTGTCGATGAATCCAAAAGCAGAATGGGTCATGCTGACCAATTCAATCCAGCAAACCCCTAACCCTTTGGCTTTCGCGGGATACTTAAGCTCTAAGGAACGGTTGCTTGATACCAGTCTGGCCATTTATGAATACGAAGGCCCTTATTCCATACACGGCAAATCATTTGTCATGGATGATTACCTCAGCATGGTTGGTTCGTATAATCTTGATCCCAGATCTGCCTTTCTAAATACCGAATCCGCTGTGGTCATTTCCGGTTCTGCATTCGCCAACCAACTAACAGAGGCTATGGATATCAAACGTGCACATAGTACACTCGCGGTTAAAGGTGAGCATCCAGCAGAATCTACGAATCAGAAAGGCTCTGTTTTCAAACGAATAGCAATCACAGCTTTATCCAAACTGTCTTTTCTCTGGAAATTTATGTTGTAGAAAAAATCGCATTCTCTTGAGATTGAATTTTTCTCCAGTTCATCTAAACTTGAAAACCAGATTTGTTCACGGAATGTTCACTTATGTGGAGGGGTTCATCATCTCTATAATTACGAAGGTAAACAGAGAGGATGAGAGAATTGCCAATAAGCAAGAAGGAACAGATTGTTTTCGGATTAATGATGTGTACAGGAATGGTCGCCATCATGATGACTTTCAATTTATGGCACAGTGGGTTACTTGGCAAGATGTCCGCGCTTGATATATTGCTTCAATTCATACTGTGTTTTGTCATTGCGTTCCTGGTGGAGTCCTTTATTGTTGGACCTTTAGCAAGAAAAATTGCATTTTCCTTACCTTTTGACAAGTCCAACAGTATCTTGGGCGTGCTCGCTATGTCATTTTTCATGGTGATTGGCATGGTTCTGATCATGTCTTTGTACGGAATGATTTCAGCATATCTCGCGGACCAATTAAATGGGGCATCCTTACTTCGTACGTACCTTCATACAATTGCTCATAACTTCAGTCTGGCACTTCCATATCAGTTGATCATTCTGGGGCCACTCGTCCGATATGTATTCGGTAAATTCATCAAGAGCAACGGGCCTGTCATGCCTGCTATTAACAAAAGTGTGTAATTCCGATGAGCCTAAAGTATTTCCTGGGCAATCTTGTGCAAATGAATAGAGCGTAACGAATCGAGAACATCTTATTCGGCCAGTTTTTAGGGGATGAAAAATGTAACGAATCTCAGCGGCGTTATTATGCTAAGAAACTGCAACGAGACCTCCATTTGAAGCTGATTATTTAGAATAAGATCTCTAGGATTCGTTAGATTTCAAATATGCGGAAATGGAGATGAGTAGCGTGTACTAGGTTCGTTAGAACAAAATAATGCTAAACAAAATGTCCACCGCCAAAGTCATGGAGGTGGACATCTCAATCTCTATCATAGGTATCTAGCTCTCAGGTAAGGATGGACCCATAGCTGTTAAGTCGCTGGATCGACCACATGTTTGTTCTGCCACTGGTACGTGATCACGCTAATGACAAGCAGGCCAACTGCAAAGATGGCAAGCATCCATGCGGATTGATTAACCGCCAGATGATCAAGACTCCATCCCGTGGTCAAAGGCAGAATGGCACCGCCAACCCCACCTGAGGCAATCAAAATGCTGGGTGTGGATTCTTCGGTTCCAGGCAACAGTTTACTGGCGAAGACGAGGGCAATCGAGAAAATGCCTGACATCGCAAGTCCAAGCAGTAAGATGATGAGAAATGCAGACCAGATTTGGTCTGTAAATGGAAACACCATTAACAAAAGAACAGATGCGAGACAACTGTACAGCACATAGACGCGGTATTGGAATTTCTCTGCGATATATCCCGCGAAGAGTCGTCCCACGGACATGGCAATCCAGAAACAGGTGACACTAAGCGCTGCTCCGGCTTCCTTCATGTTCATTTTCTCAATCAGAATCGCTGGCATGAAATTCGCAAGACTCATCTCTGTGCCAACATAGAGGAAGAAGAACAGGACGAATAATACCAGAAGAGTCCTGTTACGGCCACGATAGGTTGGATTGGGTGTACTTGCAGATGCGGGATGCATCTCACCCGATGTCCCAGCAGAGTGCGTATTTACGGAAGCATGATTTGAACTCTGTCGCTCCAGAAACTTATCGAGTTCACCGAATGATCCTTTCGCCCAGAAAACAAAGGTCAGCGCTGCACAGATCGCAACAACGAGAAAGGACAGGCGCCAGTAACCGGCAGCAATCAGACCGCTAGCTATGAGCGGCATGACCATCGCTCCGATCCCGAATAATACTTCCAATCGACTCATGGCAACGGCCGTATTGTCTTTGATTGCAGCGATGATAATGGTACCAATGACAGCCTCAACCATTCCGAATCCAAAGCCGGCAGCGGGTGCGATGACGAACATCCAGCCCCATGGTGGCAACAGCATGTAGGATAATTCCGCAATACAGAGCAATGCTGTAGCGATTAACAGGCCTCCCCGTTTACCGAAGCGTCTGTTCAGCCATGGAGATAACAATACACCACCCAGGAATCCAGCAAATTGAGCAAAGATCAATGTCCCGCCCTGGCTATAATCTTTGCCGTAATGTTCAAGTGCAACCGGCAGAATGGAACCGAGCACAACGTGGGCAAGTCCAATCAGGAAATAGGACAGACATCCGATCCAAAGTAATTTTTTCATAAAGAACTCCTTCTACTTATATACATAATTGACGATCACAATAAAGCGCAATCTCAAAGACAAAGTCTATCATAACAGGACGTGTTAAGTTGTGCCATGAATTCCTGATCGATACAAAAGGTTGCAATTTGGTCCGGCGTTCATATATACTGAGACACAACAATTACAGATCGGACCATGCCGTTGAAGAGAATCCAACTCGGAGGCGTTTTCGCCAGGGGAGCGATATTTCCCCAAGTTAACCGGAACCGCCCGTTATCGCGGACCAAGAGGCTGGAAGCAGGATATCCTGATTCAGCAAGTTGGGTGGCACCGCGAGCAGAGCGCTCCTCGTCCCAAGGGATGAGGGCGCTCTTTGTATTTTTACAGCCAAAGGAGACGGTGACCATGTTGGAAATGAAGTGGATTCGTGCACATGAAGAAGAGGTTCAGGCGGCAGCAGACGGGAAAAAAATTAATATCAGCATTCGCACATTGCTGGAGCGGGATGAGGAACGCAGAGCACTTTTACAGGAATCGGAAGAAGGGCGCAGATTGCGCAATACGTTATCTGCAGACATTGGCAGACTCATGCAAGCTGGGGATCGGGAACAGGCCGAGGGTTTGCGGGCTCAGGTGAAACAGATCAATGAACAGTTGGAACAGGTGGAAGCGAAGCTCGCCCCTGTGCAGGAGGAAGTAACCAAGCTGCAATGGCTGGTACCCAATATCGTATCCCCGGATACCCCGAAAGGCACGTCGGATGCGGATAATGTGGAGCTGCGACGTGTGGGAGAGGTGCCAACGTTTGAGTATAACACCAAAGATCACGTGGAACTTGGGGAATTGCATGATCTGATCGATATTCCCCGTGGCGTTAAGATTGGCGGTACGCGAAGCTATGTATTGAAAGGCGCTGGCCTTCTGCTGCATCGGGCTGTGCAGCAACTCGCACTGGATCTGCTGTTGAAGCATGAGTTTACACCAATGGAGGTTCCGTTGATGGTCCGGGAGGTTGCGCTGGTGAACACCGGATTTTTCCCAACGGGGCGAGATCAGGTCTACGAACTCGAAGGGGAGAACAAGTGGCTGGTGGGAACTTCTGAAGTGCCGCTGGTGTCGTATTATGCGGATGAGATTGTCGATGTCAAAGAGCCGGTGAAGCTGGCCGCGGTATCGACGTGTTTCCGCAGTGAGGTTGGCTCCGGCGGACGTGATGTACGCGGATTGTACCGTGTGCATCAGTTTGCCAAAGTCGAGCAGGTCATTCTCTGTGCCCCTGATGCGGAAGAATCGGAGCGCATGCTGCAAGAGATTACGGGACACGCGGAGGAATTGCTGCAATTACTTGAACTTCCGTATCGAGTTGTCGCCGTGTGTACCGGGGATATGTCGCAGAAAACGTACAAACAGTATGACATCGAGACCTGGATGCCAAGTCGTGGTGCATATGGAGAAACGCATTCGTCGTCGAATCTGCATGATTTTCAGGCTCGCCGTTCGAATATTCGTTGCCTGGATGCCGAAGGTAAGTTGGCCTATTGCCACACACTGAATAATACGGCGGTGGCATCGCCGCGTATCTTGATTCCTTTGCTTGAGAATCATC
Organism: Paenibacillus sp. 1781tsa1; assembly: GCF_024159265.1. Lineage (NCBI taxonomy): Bacteria > Bacillati > Bacillota > Bacilli > Caryophanales > Paenibacillaceae > Paenibacillus > Paenibacillus sp. 1781tsa1. The sequence continues at coordinate 484,875 of NZ_JAMYWY010000001.1, forward strand.
AGCAGGAGGATGGAAGCATTCGCATTCCGGTAGCCCTGCGGCCCTATATGGGCGGTACCGAAAGTTTGATTTTGCCAGAGCAGGATGAAGTGAAGTAGAGAGGATATATAATGTTTTAGGAAATGAAGAAGAATCAGAAAAGGAACCCCTTGACCGGGGTTCCTTCTAATTAAACATATGATCTGTTACCCACTGGTACTCTTGTTCAAGTCGAGCTGCCAATTTGGGATCCTCCTCGGCTGCAACTTTTCTCATGTATGTTAAATCAATCGTATCAAATTGACTGTAAATCAGGTAACGTGCCCACTCCAAGCTTCGGGCATCTGTCCAGTACTCGGAGGCTCTCAATCGATCCAAAATAAGGTCGTCTATTCCAATTACGTAACAGTAGCCTTCAGGTGTTAATAATTTGATAATCTTATCTTTTGAACCTTCCAGTGTATCAGAAGGAATTTCGATAGGGATGTCCATTTCGGAGACATAATAATGTCTTCCTTCGCGGACGAAACCCAGATGATCAAATAAACTTCGGGCCAAATCATCTCTAATCATGACCAGATCAACATCAGCTGTCTTGTAACTTCCAGAAGTGTATAGTTCAACAGCATGTCCTCCAACAATAATGGCTGGATCTGCATCTAATTCATCAAGAATAGGAGTAATAATACCCATTACATAAAACTCTTTTAAATCACTTTTGGTCACATCAGCTGCAAGTTCCTTCAATTTTCGTTTAGCCCATTTAATTCTTTCCTGCATTTCTGGTGTTTGAATACGTTCCATAGTTCACCTATATTCTTTAACGCAGCTTCCATTCACGCTCGTTAATGATTTCAATTTGTCCGGATTCAAGGGCTTTTTTGAAACGATTGCGGGCTGTTTTCATCAATAGAATCATTTCGTCTTCAGGACGAATCTTGGTGGATGTCGAAGTGACGATAGCTTTCATACGTTTACGATTATTTTTGGGTGAAACCATATCAAGCAAATTCTTTTCGATCATACATATCCCACCCCCATCTTTTAGGTTTATTAAAACAGTATTACGCGACCTTCCCATATTATACAATGAAAATCATGAATTGTTCCAAGACTCCCACTTACGTTATTCAACTTTATGCCAATCGTATCCGATATAATATAATAGAAGTAAAATATTGGATTATGGGAGATGGAGATAGAAATGAGTAGAATCAAACTGGCGCTTCGAGGCACACTTGCTCTAATTATGGCATTAACAATACTTGTCCCTTCGTTGGCCTTGGCGGCTACAGGTGACGTGACATCGATTGAAATAACCAATAACAGTCCGCAGAAGATGAGTGTCTCCGAAACAGGCACGCTACAGGTGATGGCAACGGTAGAAGGTTTTGATAACAAGCAGGATGTTACCGCAGGAGTGACTTGGTCCACCAGTAATGCAGCAGTTGCAACGATGGTGAAAGGCAAAGTCAAGGCTGTGGCCGCAGGCGAAGCAACCATTTTTGCAGAAGTAGACGGGGCTAAAGCCCAGTTAATTGTCCAAGTTCAGGAGAAGATCAAAAGCATCAAAGCTTCACCAAACTCCTACAATTTTGTTAAAGGCAGTGAAAACACCCTCCCGAAAGTAAGCATTACCCGTGCAAACGGTAAGGAAGAGGATGTGACGTCTGAGATTGTATGGTCGGTATCAAGTAGCTCGGCTGTGCTGGAAAACGGTAAAATCAAAGGCGTTACGCCAGGCAGAGTATTGCTTCAAGGCAAATACGGAACAACGATTGTGAAAGTGCCCGTTGCTGTGACGGACGAAATTACCAAAGTCGAGGTTACACCTGCATCAATGCAGCTGAACATCAAGAAGTCCAAAGCGTTGAAGGTGATCGGCACCTACGCAAATGGCAAAACGATCAACCTTTCGAAACAAGTGATATGGACATCTTCCAATACGAATGTAGCTATCGTAAAAAATGGAGCAGTCAAAACGCTGACAGAAGGAAAAGCCACCTTGACAGGAACTTATCAAAATCAGACAATAAAGGCAGAGGTTACCGTTGTGCCTTTGCTCAAAAAGCTGATTACAGGTCAGAAAAAACTGGTTTTATCCCCACAGGGAAGTACAACGCTGAGTGTGATGGCCCAGTATGATACGGGTAAAACCACTGTTGTGACCGACAGTGCGGTGTGGAGTAGCACAAAGCCGGGCGTAGCGACAGTCACGAATGGCAAGATTGTGGCTGTAGGCAAAGGTAAAACATCCATAACGGCCAAGTGGGGCAACAAAAAAGTGACCATCCCTGTTACGGTAAAATAAATCTTTATATAATGAAGCGATTGGCATAAATCCAAACATAAATTCAGTACATCATCACGTTAAATAGCATTATATGATCAAGGGTATCAGACAATTAGGGGCGTAGACATACGCTCCTTTTTGGATATATAGAAATAGGGATCTGGATCGCGTTCTGTTTTAACAAAAATATAACGGGAATGGGTGGGATGAATATGAAAGCTTCGATTATAAGCTCACACCCTAACTCTAGTGAGTTGGCTTACCTGAATTATCTTCTTCTATCCCTAAGTTCCATACTTACATTCCAAAGGAGTACTACGATTGAGTGCATGAAGCAACGCACCTATGAAAAATACAGAGAAGGTTATCATTTAAAATGTCATGGAGAAGAGGAGATACCTGAATGACAGATCCAATGCAACCGGAAAACTGGCCGGCCTGGGCGACAGAGTCGGTAGAGATTGCTCCGCCCAATCCGAATTGGGATGCGCAGGCTCAGGAAGAAATTCGGCAACTGAAACGTCTTTTGGAGCAATTTAATATCCATCAATTCGAACATATTGGAAGTACATCCATACCGGGGTTACCCGCCAAACCCATTATCGATCTGATGGCAGAGGTACAGTCATGGGATGACATGGATCTGATTGCCGATCAGTTGAATCCGTTGGGCTGGAACTACGTTCCGCCTGAACTGGATGGTCGGGATTATAGACGATTCTGGGTGAAGGTTAAGTATGGCAAGAGATCTGTACACCTTCATCTGATGCGTCCGGGAGAAGAACGTTGGAATCGTCAAATGCAGTTTCGGGATGTGCTCAGAAAACGCCCCGATCTGGTGGAAGCTTACGCCGTCCTTAAGATGAAGCTTGCTGAGGAGAATAAGGAAGACAGGGAATCGTACACCGCTGCCAAAACGCAATTTATTTTAAAAGTGCTTAATGAAGGCGTGTGATCGATTGAAAGGCATGCTCATCAAAGACAGACTGATCTATTTCTTCGCAGTCATGATTACAATGGCGGCAGGACTCGCCTCCAGACACTTTGGTGAACGATTGCCGGATTGGGTGCATGAACATTTCGGGGATGCATGTTGGGCGGGCATGATTTATTTCGGAGTACGCATGGTGTGGCCTCATCGCAGCTTGGTATGGGCGATGTGTTTGAGCTGTGTATTCAGCTGGATGATTGAGTTCTCACAGTTGATTCAGACGCCTTGGCTAATTGAGATACGCTCAACCGTATTAGGTGCTCTTATTCTGGGACATGGTTTTCTGGTAATCGATCTGCTTCGATATTCGGTCGGTATTCTGTGCATGGTGATGATAGATCGTTATTTCCTGAGAAATAAGATAGCTAAATCCTGAACTCAAGTAAATCATGGAGGTGTGCTGAATGAATGTAGAAAAACTTTTTGCCGAATCACCCGAATTCGAAACACAGCGGTTAAAGCTGAGGCGGCTTACGATGAATGATCTTGATGAATATTATGCGTTTGCCTCTGATCCGCTAGTGAGTCAGCAAAGCTTGTGGAACTGCCATGAGACGGTGGAGGATTCCATTCAATATATTCAGCGGGTACTGGATAATTATGAACGGAAAACGGTACATATCTGGGCTTTTATTTTGAAGGAAACAGGGACCTTGATCGGGAGGGGTGGCATTTTTCATCTCAACGATTCTATGCAGAGTGCTGAACTAGGGTACGCGATAGCCAGCAGTCAATGGGGTAAGGGCCTCGCAGCAGAAGCGATGCAACCCATCGTGGATTATTGCTTTCGGAAAATGGACTGCAATCGGTTGGAGGGGAAATGTAATGCAGGCAACATAGGCTCTGCACGTGTCATGGAGAAGCTGGGCATGTCGTACGAAGGTTTGCTACGCAAACAGTTGAAGATCAAAGGTGTATTTACGGATCAAAAATTGTACTCCCGTATCCGGGATGATCTATAATACTTCCAATGACACATAGGGTACATCGCAGAAATTGAAGGAGGCGGAACCATGATCTACAGTATTATTTCCCGTTCTTTGTGGGAGCAAGTGTCAAAGGGGAGTGAGTATGCACCAGATAGCCTGGAGACGGACGGATTCATTCATTGTTCCACCAAGGAACAGATTCCATGGGTAGCCGGGCAATATTATGCAGGCCGTACGGATCTGTTATTGCTCAGTATTGATGAGAAGGCGTTAAAGCCGGAACTGGTGTATGAAGATCTCTACGAATTGAATGAACTATTTCCACATATTTATGGAGAGCTGAATCTGGATGCGGTTCGTAAAGTCATTCCATTTGAATCGAATGCAGACGGTACATTCTCATTTCCTGAATAAATTAACATGTGACGTATATTTCTGAACGTGATCAGGGGACAACATACTTTTCCGAAGGGTGGTTAACGGATGGATATGAATCAGGTTTTTCTGGAGACAGCGGAGAAGCAATTTCTGTATTACAAGCAGCTCGGAGAAAAAGCCATGGCACAATTGGAGTCCGAGCAGTTGTTTCAATCCTGGAATGAAGACGCGAACAGCATCGCTGTAATTGTAAAACATCTCTGGGGCAATATGCTGTCCCGTTGGACCGATGTACTGACAACAGATGGTGAGAAACCGTGGCGTGAACGAGATGCCGAATTCGTGAATGATATTGCTTCCCGGGAAGAGTTGCTCGCCAAATGGGAAGAAGGCTGGACATGCCTACTCGAATCCATTCGTTCGTTTACCCCGGAACAATTGTCTCACATCGTATATATTCGCAATGAAGGACATACCGTCATGGAGGCTATTATTCGGCAATTGGCGCACTATCCATATCATGTCGGACAGATTGTATTTGCCGCCAAAATGCTTAAAGAAACAGCGTGGGACAGTCTCTCAATCCCGAGAAACGGGTCTGCTCAATATAATGGCGGCAAATTTGCCAAGCCGAAGGCACGTAAACATTTTACAGAAGATGAAATTCATATTGAAAAAGGTGAGGAACTACAATGACTGAAATTGCATTGATTCGTCATGGAAGCACAGCGTGGAACAAGGAAAAACGTTCGCAGGGACAGACGGATAATCCGTTGGATCAGGATGGAAGGGAACAAGCGGTTTTACTTGCTGCGAGACTGGCTGAGGAATCCTGGGATGCCATCTATGCGAGTGACTTGGAGCGTGCAAGTGAGACCGCTCGCATCATTGGTGACCGCTTGGGCATTCAGGAGATCCATCTGGACTCTAGACTTCGCGAGATGGGCGGAGGACAGGTCGAAGGAACGACGGAAGAGGAACGGTTAGCCAAGTGGGGAGCGGACTGGAGTACCCTGGATCTGGGACGGGAGCTTGCAGATGCAGGGGCTGTTCGAGGCAGTGCGGTGCTTGAAGAGATTGTACAGCAGCACCCTGATGGAAAAGTAATCGTCGTCAGTCACGGAGCCGTCCTGCGGAATACATTACGAGGTCTGGTGCCTGAACTTGATATTAGCGTGAAGTTGTCCAACACATCCATTACGCGGATTGCTAAGAAAGATGATACATGGCAATGCGAACTGTACAATTGCAGCGTGCATTTGAATTCGTCCAAGGATTCACAATAGATGGATGCTCTGACGTTAAAGCAAAAATTGCAGCATATCCAGTCAGCTAATCGTTCCATTAATAACGAGGAACAGCCTTACGAATTGGCGCTGCATATGTTAAAACATATTGGCAGTCCTGACCCTGTCCTGCGGGATGAATTGATCTATGTTATTTTTGCAACCTGGATTGGACAGGGTGTATTTTCGGAAGACCAGCTAAGGCATGTGTTGCAGTTGGCGCTGGACGATCAGCATCTTTTCTATGGCATCGGAGAGCAGGGAACAGACAGTGTGTTTACACGGACATTCTCCGTTTTATTACTGCCTCCAATTCTGAATGTGGATCGTGAGAAGCCTTTCCTGAACGAGGAGGATATCGCAGGGATTCATCATCGGTTGATTACATATCTGGAATGTGAAAAAGATCTTCGCGGCTATGTCGATGATAAGGGCTGGGCGCATGCCCCCGCACATGCGGCGGATGCGGTTGAAGACCTGGCTCAGTCGCCATATCTGGAGCGAATGGATCTGCTGGAACTTCTGCATGCAATCAGTCGGAAAATAACCGAATCAAGTGAAGTTTACCTCCATGATGAAGATCAGCGAATAGCGCATGCCATAATAACCATTCTTCGTCGCAATCTGCTGGAGCAAAAAGATATTACGTTGTGGATGAATTCTCTTCATCAAGGGGATATGGCAGTGAACAGATCACTTCTGGAAACCAGTCATAGGAACCTGAATGTGCGTCTGTTTTTGCAGACACTGTATCTTGCGATACGTACAGAAGAAGACGAGCCGTTTCCGGCGGTTCGTTCACTAGTATTGCTGACATTGGAGAGAGAGAAATAACGATACGCTAAACGTGTGGACAAAGGGGAGATGGCGCATGAGCGAATTACCGTATGCTTGGACAGAGGAGATCTTATTTCCGCTGGGTGAGACAGCCGTTATCATCGATTGCGGGGATCATTTGTCTGACGCGGTGCAACGCAGAGTGATGTCTGTATGTGCATTGCTGGAAAAAAGCACTCTGCCAGCCATGATCGAATGGGTGCCTTCATACACGTCCGTTACACTATTTTATGATCCGTTCATCTCCCCGTACCCCGAGTTATGCCGTACTCTGCTTCAGCAGTTGAATCAATTGAAGGAATCCCTACAAGACAAGTTCAGAACGGTTACTATTCCTGTATGTTACGGTGGCGAATGGGGGCCAGATCTGGACTATGTTGCCAGTGAGCATGGACTGACTTCAGAGGATGTTATTGCAATTCACACATCCGGGGATTATCTCGTACATATGATTGGATTCGCACCAGGTTTTCCGTATCTCGGTGGGTTGTCTGAACAGATTGCTACGCCCAGAAGGGCAACGCCAAGGCTTCGGGTCGAGGCCGGTACAGTAGGAATTGGTGGCAAACAGACGGGAATCTATCCGGTGGACACACCCGGAGGATGGCAATGTATTGGACGAACGCCACTCCGGTTGTTTCGGCCGGATGAGAATGTACCGAGTTTGCTGGCAGCAGGTGATCGGGTTCGATTTGAACAGATTACGAAGCAGGACTATCTGGCGTTGAAGCGGATGGAGGGCGAGCGATGAGTATTGAAGTGATTCGTCCTGGGCTGTTATCTACCATTCAGGATGAAGGCAGAACCGGCTATCGCAGGTATGGTATTCATCCTGGCGGGGTCATGGACACCTTTGCAGCCAGAGCCGCCAATATGCTTGTGGGCAACCCCCGCAATGTGGCAGTGCTGGAGATGACGATGACGGGGCCGGAGCTCCGATTTCAGGAGAGCCAGCTAGTCTCATTATGTGGGGCCGATCTGTCCGCAACCGTGGATCATTTGCCTGTACCTTTGTGGCGTCCTGTGCTGGTGCGGGCTGGAAGTGTACTGAAGTTCGGCCCTTGTCGTCATGGCTTGCGTTGTTATCTGGCGTTTGCGGGCGGAATAGCTGTGCCTGAAGAGATGGGCAGCCGAAGTACAAATCTCAAGACAGGTCTTGGCGGTTTGGAAGGAAGAGCTCTGCATGTGGCAGACCTGTTATCTACAGGTGAACCTTCTGGTGAAGCGCAAGGTTGGATGAAGCGTATGGAGCAGCAGGTAGAAGAGAGTGAGTGGGACCGCCGAATATTGGCGCCTGCGTGGTTCTTATCTGAACGTGAAAGACCTGACTATTATGGGAGATCTGTTATTCGTGTGATGGAGAGCAAGGATAGCTCGCTGTTCAGCGAGGCGAGTCTGGGACATTTCTATGCCGAAAAATACGTGATCTCTCCGCAATCCGATCGGATGGGCTATCGCTTGCAAGGCTCCAGACTGGAGCTGAATCAGCCGCTGGATCGGCTGTCTGAAGCCGTTACCTATGGCACGGTACAGGTGCCACCAGACGGTCAGCCCATTATCTTGATGGCAGATCATCAGACCATTGGAGGTTATCCTGTTATAGCGCAGGTAGCACAGGTGGATATGCCAATCTTGGCTCAGGCCAGGCCGGGAAACCAAATTTCGTTTGAACAGATTACGCATGATCAAGCCCGGCAGTTGTACATGGAACAGGAATGCAACATGCAACTCATGGATAAGCTGATACGCAGAAGAATGGTAGGAATGGAGAGTACGAAATGAATACCTCAAAAAACTTGGATATCAATTGTGATCTGGGCGAAAGTTATGGTATATATCGCACGTTATCGGACGAAGCCATTCTGCCCTTGATTACATCAGCCAATATTGCCTGCGGGTTTCATGCAGGGGACCCGGCTACGATGCGGATAACGGTGGAGAGGGCATTGGAGCATCAGGTGGCAATTGGAGCCCACCCCGGGTTGCCGGATCTGCAAGGGTTTGGCAGAAGACGTATGGACATTACCCCACGGGAAGCATATGACATGGTGGTGTATCAGATCGGTGCGCTGGATGCCTTTGTCCGTGCAAGTGGGGGGCGAATGCATCACGTGAAACCGCACGGTGCCTTATACAATATGGCTGCAGAAGATACGAAGCTTGCTGAAGCCATCGTGGAAGCGATCTATCAAGTACAGCCTGATCTGTATTTGTATGGTCTGGCGGGCAGTGAGCTGATCCACGCTGCGGATCGCATCGGCATGCGCAGTGTGAGCGAGGTGTTTGCGGATCGAACCTATGGGGCGGATGGTAAGCTAACCCCTCGAAGCCTGGCGGGTGCTGTCATTGAAGAGTCGGGACAAGCGATTGCTCAAGTGATCCAGATGGTGAAAGACGGAGTGGTTGTATCCACGGATGGCACGCGGGTTTCCATTAAGGCAGAGACGGTCTGTATTCACGGTGACGGAGCGAATGCTCTAGCATTTGCTCAAGAGATTCGTCGTGTGCTGGAATCGGAAGGCATACAGTTATCCGCGCATACAACGGGATGATACGCCTGTTCAGCAGAATAATAGTATTATGAGGTTGAACGGATGGAACTTTGAAATTTTGAAAGTTAAGGAGTGAAAGAACAGAATGAAACCCATACGCAACTCGGCAAAGGCCGTCATTGTGCAGGATGGAAGATTGCTGGTCATCCGGCTGGAAGACCAATATGGTACCGCTTATGTATTTCCAGGTGGAGGACAGGAGAAAGGTGAAGAACTCAAGGATGCTGTCGCGCGCGAATGTCTGGAGGAGATTGGTCAGGCTGTGAACGTGGGAGAGTTGTTACATATTCGAGAGTATATCGGAAAAAATCATGAATTCGCCGAGTGGGATGCAGATATCCACCAGGTTGAATTTTATTTTGCGTGCAGCCTGATCAATCCGGAGGCAACTATTTTTGAAGGCTCCAGTCCTGACGACCACCAAGTCGCCGTGGAATGGATTGCAATTGAAGAGCTGTCTCAGGTTCGTTTATATCCAAAAACCATTGGTGAGTTACTGCTTAAATCGGGTTCTTCATCAATCTATCTTGGAGATTTGAATTAAAATGATTATAGGAGTCATACGGGCTAATGCCTTTATGTAAACATTTTTATAAAGTACTTTTCCAATTTTGTCACGTTTGCATACCTGTTCATGGGATTCACCACAGGTGAGGTGGGTACACTATAAGTACAGGCTTATTACACCTAATGTAAGTTGACTGTACTTATACACAGCAACGGAGCGGATAAAACCTAAAGAAGCGAAACCTTGTAAGTAAGTACAGGTTTCTGTTTGAACTTTAGCTTACCCACTCCTCAAATTTGGGAGAACGGTAGACGTAGCGGAGGGGACGGAATCGATTCTGAGGAAGCGAAGCGTTCGCATGTATCTTGAATTTTTATTCATATACCTTTTGGAATTAAGCATTCACACGATAACGGAGAGGACAGAAGAAACCTGAAAAAGCGAAGCGCTCGCCTTTATCAACGGATTTTTCCCTTTGAGAGAAGGGAATCAGAAAATCTGGGGATAACAGCGATTGGAAGGTTGTTCTGTCATCGTAGTGCCAGTGTGAATCGTTTTTAGTCCAATGTGTATGAGAACAATATCAAGATTGTTGCGTGATAACAGCGATCCAAAGAACGATCCGTACCCGGAACGGCCGCCTACAACGTTCTCCAAATACCCCCAAAACCGAAAGGAGCACTTCCCATGAACCAGACTGAATTGGAACAAAACATTGTAAAAGCTTTGGAAAACAACCCTTTTTGCAGCTTCTCGACTGTGGAGAATGGTAAACCGAAATCCCGCTATATGGCGCTTTTCAACGATGGACTGAACATTCATCTGGCAACGAACCGTCGTACACACAAAGTAGAGGAACTGGAGAATAATCCGAATGTTAGCCTGCTGCTTGGTTATGAGGCTGGTGGTTCCAAAGAAGTCGTTGAGATTGAAGGAACCTGTGAAGTGACCAAGAACGAAGGTTTGCGTGAGCAAGTATGGAACGACGAACTGAAGGCGTGGTTCGATGGACCTAATGATCCGAACTATGTCATTCTGGACATCACCCCGACTCGTATTGAATATACAGGAAAAGATCATGAACATCATGTGTGGGAACAATAATCCAAATATGAACATAACCTCTGCAAAATAGCGTCCTTATGCGGAATACGCGCAGAGTTCAATCCAACCGTGAAAGCCTTTAAGGTTTCACGGTTTTTGGTATGAATGAATAACGATGAATTGGATATACATGTAAGACACATGTAATATACGTATTTTAAAGATAATAAGTACGATATACCTACTAAAATGTTGAAAATAATGTCGAAATCACGCATGATAATGTAAACTGGCCTAGGTATGTGCGGGTAATGTAAAAAAATAATGCTTTTCAATGGCTGAACATTGCGTTATGATTTGGAATGTAAACGACAAGCACAGACATAAATAGATGTTCATGTGAGATAAACTTACCTGAAATTCCGATGCATGTCATCAGAGCGTCAGTACGCACAACCCATGAGATCTATCTTTTTTCTGCGCTCTTCGTTTGCCCAATAATGCATGATTCAATGTACATAACCGGGAGGGGTTATTTTGAAAACGAGTAAAAAAGTATTATCAAGCCTGACTGCCGCTTTGGTTGCATTAAACGTGCTTGCGGTGTTTCCGGTACCTGTATCGGCTGCGGATGCTGCCAAAGTTAAACTGCGGATCATGGAGACAACAGACATTCATGACAATCTGATTAACTACGACTATTATTCCGACAAAGAGACAGACCAGTATGGCCTTGCCAAAACAGCTACACTGATTAAGAAAGCACGTGATGAAGCCAAGAACAGCTTGCTGTTCGACAATGGTGATCTGATTCAGGGTAACCCGCTGGGAGACTATGTGGCGAAGATTGATCCACTGAAAAAGGGTGAGACTCACCCTGTATATAAAGCGATGAATCTGCTCGATTATGATGCAGGTAACATCGGTAACCATGAGTTCAACTATGGTTTGGACTTCCTGGACATGACGCTGGAGGGAGCGAACTTCCCTTACATTAATGCCAATGTCTATGTAGACGATGGTGATGATGATGAGACGAATGACAAGAATTACTTCACACCGTATGAGATTTTGGATAAAAAAGTAACGGACGAGACTGGCAAAGAACATACGATCAAAGTGGGTGTGATCGGGTTTGTACCGCCACAAGTTATGCAGTGGGACAGCGCTAACCTTGAAGGCAAAGTCATCGCCAAGGATATTATTGCTACCGCGAAAAAATTCATTCCAAAAATGAAGGCTGAAGGTGCCGACATTATTGTAGCCATTCCTCACTCCGGATTTGAAGATATCCCTCAAACGGATCTGATGGAGAACTCCGTATTGTACCTGAGTCAGGTAGAAGGCATTAATGCCATTTTGTTTGGACATGCTCACAAAGTATTCCCAAGTGCTGATTTTGTAGGCAAAAAAGGGGTAGACCTTGAGAAAGGTACAATCAATGGTGTTCCTGCTGTAGAGCCAGGTTTCTGGGGTGATCATCTGGGTATTATTGATCTGGATCTGGAGCTGGTTGATGGCAAATGGAAAGTGGTCGATTCCAAAACGGAAGCACGCCCAATCTATGACACTGCCAACAAAAAGCCACTGGTAGATGCGGATCAGGACATCATTGATGCGGTTCATGAAGAGCATGAAGGTACATTGGAGTATGTTCGTGGTCCGGTGGGCGAAACGACTGCGCCTATCAACAGCTTCTTCGCTCTGGTTCAGGATGATCCATCCATTCAGATCGTAACGAATGCACAGAAATGGTATGTCGAAAAACATATGCAAGGTACGGAATACGAGAAAATCCCTGTATTGTCCGCAGGTGCACCATTCAAAGCCGGTGGACGTTCAGGCGCTTCGTACTACACGAATATTCCTAAAGGCACCATTGCGATCAAAAACGTTGCTGACCTGTACGTATATCCAAATACGGTACATGCTGTAATGGTTAACGGCGCAGAACTGAAAGAATGGCTGGAATGGTCTGCAGGCCAGTTCAACCAGATTGACCCGGCCAAAGGTGGACAACAACAACTGATCAATAATGACTTCCCAACGTACAACTTCGATGTTATCGATGGGGTAACGTATCAGATTGATGTGACCCAACCAGCCAAATACGATAGCAAAGCTACGATCGTTAATGCATCCGCAAGCCGGATCAAGGACCTGAGCTTTAACGGGAAACCGATTGACCCAGCGCAAAAATTCATTGTAGCGACAAATAACTACCGTGCTTCTTCATCCAAACTGGCTAACCCGGACGGCAAACGGATCGTTCTGGCTGCACCGGATGAGAACCGTCAAGTGATCATCGACTACATCCGTGAAAATAAAACAATTAATCCGGCAGCGGACGGCAACTGGTCCCTGGCACCAATCAAACCATCTGCGAGTGTAACCGCAGCAGCGCTGAACGATCTTGAAGTTGTGTTTGCTTCTTCCCCGGATGCGAAAGGTCTGGTTGAAGCGAATCCGGCGATGTCGTTCATCGGTACGAACAAAGAAGGTTTTGCAGAGTATGGCTTGAAACTGACAGGTGAAGCAACGACAACACCTGAAACCGGTACGAAGCCAGCTCCAACGCCTAAACCAACTCCAACACCAACGCCTAAGCCACAACCAGAGAAACCGGCAACCAATAACAAGGTTGTATACGTGGTGAAAAAAGGGGATAACTTGTACCGCATCGGTTTGAAATATGGTGTGGACTGGCGCAAGCTTGCGACAGCGAACAAAATCTCAAATGTGCATAACCTGAAAGTTGGACAGAAAATCGTGATTCCCGCTTCTTAAAGTTTAATAAGCGGTGAGGAGGAGACCGACAGTCATCAGACTGTCGGTCTTTTTTCTGCAAATTTGAATATATTTGTTCCAAGAACCGTCATACAGGAAGTCATCAAAACAGTAGAGATTAATTTTAAGACCCATGATATAATATTTACAAACTTTGGGTATATACAAGTGAACATTAATGGACATGGAATCTAAATTGGCAAGGGGGGTCCTACATGAATTGCAGTGGCTGCAGTCCAATCTATCCTATAGAGGGCCAAGGTACCTTGTACTTGCGTCCCATTTCCCCCGCTTTGCTGGAAGCGCTACAAACGCCGGGAAGACTTATCGAGACGTCGGATGACATGATGTGGATGCATTTTTCTAATCTTGAGACGGTTCAGAATTTAATAGAAAAGATCGGCGAGATGGATCCAACATTACGTGATTCCCTAACCGTTCAGATTATGCCTTTATACGAACAGGTGAATGAAGAAAGCTGGATTAGTCTAACCATGCAAGAGTCCCGTTTCAAACATGCGGAGCTTGTTTCCATTATTCTGGAGCATCAATTCAGCAGTCATATGCAACCTATCGTTGATGCATCGGAGCAGATTATCGGATATGAGTTTTTGCTTCGTCCTGCTGAGAATGGAAAATCCTTCAGTTCCTATGAATTATTTGAAGTTGCGCGCGAAACCGGACTACATTCTTTTCTGGATCGAACGGCGCGTATTACTGCTATTGAGACCAGTGCTGTTTTTTTACCACATGGTGTCAAACGCTTCGTAAATTTCCTGCCTTCCTCCATATATAATCCCGAATATTGTCTGACACATACGTTTGAAGCGATTGAACGTCTTTCGCTGGACCCTAAAGATTTTGTGTTTGAAGTCGTGGAAACAGAGCAGATTCAGCATATGCCCATCTTGCAGCAGATATTTGAGGTGTATCGTTCCCGTGGAATGTCGGTTGCACTGGATGATGTGGGTGCCGGATATTCGACAATAGAGTTAATGAATCGGTTAGAACCGGATTTTGTCAAAATAGATCGAAGTCTTATTGACCGTTGTGATCAGGATTCGACCAAACAACAGCAAATTCTTCATATTGTTGAGATGTCGAGTCGATTTGGAGGGCAAGTCCTTGCCGAGGGGATCGAACGAATGGAAGAGTTTGAATTCTGTCGTTCCATAGGTATTGAGCTTGCACAGGGCTACTATTTTGGTAAACCCTCGGCACAACCCCCAGGCGGTCCGTACTCCAATACTTCAGCTAATTCATGGAATAATTAGTAACCTGTACCTTGTACAAGTCGCTTCTGATCAGAGGTGGCTTGTTTGGCGTGCCTGCATAATTTTCTCGCAAATAAATCCCCTCATTTAGCCGATATATAAGATAAGCCTTTTAGATTCATTCATACATAAAAAGAAAGAGGGCATTTTTACATTTAGAGGGGGAGAAAGACATGAGTGAAACTCAGGATAACAAACCAATGAAAGCAGCGAAACCTGCCAAACCAAAACATAATCAAAATAAAAAGAAGAAAAAGAAAGGTTTCGTCTGGAATATAAGGAACAAACTATTGGTCTCCTTCCTGGCCGTTCTGCTCCTGCCAAGTTTAGCGATCGGCTTAATCACACTAACGATGGCTGAAGATGGCGTACAAGGACAATTAGTGGATAGTGCCAAGCAAAGTGTGAGCACGGCCAATACCATTGTAGAAAGCCAAGTGAATTACAAGATCCATGACATTAACTATTTCGCGGATGCCCTTGATCCGAGCCTGATCAAAGGGGAGAACGATAGTCCCGAGCTTCAGTTGAAGCTGGAGCAATATCTGGGCTTGCATCCCGATGCCATGAACATTTTTGTAGGAACAACGGACGGAGTCATGGTTCGAGGTAAGCCAACAGCGAGCAGTACGCGGGGAGATGCATATGATCCTAGGGAGCGGGAGTGGTACAAACTAGCGATGGAAAAGCCAGGCACAGCCGTTGTATCCGCTGTGTCTGTCAATACCGATGGCGTTGCCGTTGTATTTATTTCTAAAACATTAAAGGACCAATCCGGTGTTGTCGGTTTGTCTCTGGATCTAACAGACCTGCAAGAGCAAGCATCCATTAAGGTGGGTAAAGAAGGCTACGTCATTATTTTGGATGCAAACAAAAATTATGTCGTATCCCCTGTAGCAGATGCCGGTACACAGGAAGCGAGCGGTTTGCTGGATGAAATGTATGAGGGTAAAGAAGGTCAATTCGATTACGTATTCGACGAGCAGCCGAAAACGATGATCTTTGCTACCAATGAAGCAACGGGATGGAAAATTGCCGGCACGATGTTTAAAAGTGAAATAACCAATGCGAGCAAGGACATTCGCATGATTACATTGATAGTGATCCTCGCAGCAACATTCCTTACGCTCATCTTTATTATCTGGTTCACACGCTCCATGCTGCGTCCGATCAAACGACTTCAGGAGTCGGCCAGAGCGGTTAGTAAAGGTGACTTGACCGTGAAAATGGAAACCGGGCGTAAAGATGAAGTCGGGGAACTGGCAAAATATTTTGAACGAATGGTCGATAACCTGCGGATGATGATTCTTGGTGTACAGGAAACGACAGAGCAAGTATCTGCTTCTTCTCAAGAGTTGTCTGCCAGTGCAGAACAAACGACGAAAGCGATTGAACATTCAACACAGGCCATTCAGGAACTGGCCGAAGGTGCTGAACAGCAGGTAAACAGTGTGAAAGACGGATCGGGACAGATGAGCCGAATGGCCGAAGATGTTCGGATGATGTCTGAGCGTGTGCAATCCATTACGGCGAATATGCGGAATACGTCTGGAGCGGCTTCTTCTGGGAATGAGGCAGCAGGACAGGCTGTGGAGCAGATGAACAGCATCCAGCAAACCGTGGAGCAGCTGGGAACTGTGGTTCAATCTCTGAATGCTCGTTCCGTTGAGATTGGTAGCATGGTGGATGTCATTGCATCCATCTCCAAACAAACGAACTTGCTCGCATTGAATGCTTCTATTGAAGCGGCCAGAGCAGGGGATGCAGGTCGTGGTTTTGCAGTTGTAGCCGGTGAGGTACGCAAACTGGCAGAAGAATCCGGAAGCTCGGCAGCGCAGATCGGTCAGGTCGTTCATAATATCCGTCAGGACATGGATGCCGCTCTAATCGCCATGAATGCGGCTCAGACTCGGGTGGGAGAAGGAATTCAGGCCGTGAATACGTCTGGACAATCCTTTGCTCAGATTCGGGAGGCGGTGGAAGATGCGGTTCATACATTGGATGACTTGTCCGCAACAACGAAACAACTGGAGAGTGGGGCATCCCACGTTGCCAAGGCGATGAGCGATATTTCGAATGTGACCCAGGAATCGGCTGCGAATACAGAATCCGTGTCTGCATCTTCGCAAGAACAACTGGCATCGGTAGAAGAGATTGCATCATCGTCGGCACATCTGAACAGTATGGCGGAACAATTGCAGGGATTGCTGGGCATGTTCAAGATGGTAGAGGATACGCCGAAGGATAAGGGCAAAGAATAAATTCCAGCATTTTATCAACATAATTTACCACAACTTTTATATATAGAAGAAAATAAAGATAGACAATGTTCCTGTAGCCCTGTATAAATATATCGTCTGGTTATTCCGCGCATATAGCGGTGTAATCTAACAATATAAGATCGAATTATTGAATAATATATTGATACAGGGTACAGCAGGAGGCTTTATGGTATACGTAGCAATACTGATTTTTGTAGTGACAATCACCTTGGTAATCTGGCAACCTCGTGGGTTGGGCATCGGTTGGACAGCCTCAGGTGGGGCATTACTTGCCCTGTTGTGCGGAGTCGTCAGCTTGAACGATGCCTCGGATGTGGCATCCATTGTATGGAATGCAACGCTGGCCTTTGTCGGCATTATTATGATTTCTCTCATTCTCGATGAGACGGGTTTCTTCGAATGGGCTGCCCTTCATATGGCAAGGCTGGCTGGAGGAGACGGTCGCAGACTATTCTTCTACTCCATTCTGTTGGGAGCGGCGGTGTCTGCCTTGTTCGCAAATGACGGTGCCGCGCTCATTCTGACGCCAATTGTGCTGGCAATGGTGCGTGCATTGAAGTTTGATGAGCGTATGGTGCTGGCTTTTGTGATGGCGAGTGGGTTTATCGCGGATACTACATCGTTGCCGCTGGTCGTCAGCAATTTGGTTAACATTGTGTCTGCTGATTTCTTTGGCATTACATTTGTGGAGTATGCGGTACGCATGGCTGTGCCGAATCTGATCTCGATCGTAGCGAGTACGGGGATGTTGTTTTTGTTCTATCGCAAAAGCATACCTCTTCGCTATGATATTTCAGCAGCGCGTGATCCGAAGGAAGCAATACGTGATCCGCGGATGTTTCGAATCGCTTGGTTCATGCTTGGGCTGTTACTGGTTGCCTATGCATCCAGTGAGTTTCTGCCGATTCCCGTGTCGGTTATCGTGGGCTCCGTTGCGCTGCTGTTCGCTTTATTGGCACGCAAGAGCGAGGCTGTTGATCTGAAACGAGTAATTAAGGAAGCGCCATGGTCGATTGTGGTGTTCTCGGTGGGCATGTATATCGTCGTATATGGACTGCGTAATGCGGGGTTAACGGATCATCTGAGCCGCTGGCTGGATGCCATAGCAGAGCATGGTCTGCTGGCTGCTTCGCTCGGGATGGGCATCATCGCTGCTGTATTATCATCGGTGATGAACAACCTGCCGACCGTGTTGATTAACCTGCTAGCCATCCAGGGCGCGCATACCGAAGGTATTATTCAGGAAGCATTGATCTATGCCAATGTCATTGGTTCCGACCTGGGTCCCAAAATGACCCCGATTGGATCTCTTGCCACATTGCTATGGCTGCATGTGTTATCCCGCAAAGGTGTGAAGATTACATGGGGTTATTATTTCAAGGTAGGCATCATCCTGACCATTCCCACCTTGTTAATTACTCTAGCTGGGCTGGCATTGTGGTTATGGATCCTAGGTTAGTAAAATTAGATTTTACATTAAGTATTAATAAGATAATCTGTTGTATTGTAAAAGCTGCTCTCACAGCCGGTGCTACGCACTGGCAGTGAGGCAGTTTTTTAGTTTCCTCTTCTGTTTCTTCTATAGAAGAAATGGAAATTCTCCATCTCTATTAAGTACCTAACCAATTACATAAGGGGCTGTCTCAAAAGGAATTCTGCTTCGCTCCAAGCGCTAATGAACCTACCGCACCTTAAAAGGCAGATCATCAAAGGTTGCAAGATTTAACGAACCTCAGTAACGCTATTTCGTCATAAAAGTGCTTCAAAACCTAAAAAATCAACTAAATCAACGAAATAACGTCTCTGAGATTCGTTAGTTCTCAGATCTGGGCAAATGGGAGCGAATAGCGTGTGTCAGGTTCATTAAAACAAAATAACACTAAATGAGGATGTCCCCCGTCATATTCATGACTTATGGGACATCCTCTTCTTTGCCTACTTCCCAGGCAGGAGATTGAAATGCCTGAGATTCAACGAGCGCTGACACAGCGAAGGGAACGGAACGATTGTAGAAAAGCGAAGCGTTCGCCTTTATCCCCGGATGTATTCCTTGGAAAAAGTAAATCATATAAATCCGGGGATAACAGCGATTGAAACAATGTCCGTTCCCGAAGCGGCCAATTCAGCGCAATTTGTCTCAAATGATTTTCAATATGCTGCCGATATTTTTAACATTGCGTTTACAAAACACTGATTTTAAGATGACATACCGAAACTACAATAAGTAAAGAGTTGATGGTGAACAAACAAATTCACAAAACGCCATCACTACATTGGGGGAGGAAAACAAAACATGTTTAAAAAGTTGCCGTTTATTTTGATGACCTTAACGTTCGTACTGGTGCTCGCTGCATGCGGATCGAAAAATGACGCGGGTACAGAGGGTGCTGCAAGCAATGGATCAGGGGAAGCTGCTGCTGAGCTTAGCGGTAACATTCTGGCAGTCGGATCGACAGCATTGCTACCTCTGGTAGAACAAGCTGGACAGAAATTTATGGCAGTTGATGAATATAAGAACGTAACGGTTCAAGTTCAAGGTGGCGGTAGTGGTACTGGCTTGACGCAAGTATCTGACGGACAAGCTACAATCGGTAACTCTGATGTATTCGCAGAAGAGAAACTGGAGGACGAAGCCAAAGTAAAAGAACTGGTTGACCATCAAGTAGCCGTAGTAGCTATGGCTCCAGTTAGCAACAAAGATGCAGGTGTAGAAGATTTGACGAAGCAACAACTGGTCGACATTTTCTCCGGTAAAGTGAAGAACTGGAAAGACGTTGGTGGCGCGGATAAAGCAATTGTTATTGTAAATCGTCCAAGTAGTTCCGGTACTCGTGCAACGTTCGAGAAGTATGCATTGGGTGCAAAAATGGATGATATCCAAGGTTCGATTCAAGAAGATTCTTCTGGTAACGTAAAAAAATTGGTAGCTGAAACGCCAGGTGCTATTGGTTACCTTGCCCTGTCTTACTTGGATGACAGCTTGCAAGTGTTGAAATACGAAGGTGTAGAAGCAACAGTTGAGAACGTAGAAGCAGGAACTTATCCAGTATGGGCTTACGAGCACATGTACACAAAAGGTGAGCCAGATGCAGCAACAAAAGCTTTCCTGGACTACATCCTGAGTGACGAAATTCAACAAAACGACGTGACAGAACTTGGATACATTCCAATGTCAGGTATGAAAGTAAAACGCGATGCAGCAGGTAATGTGGTTCAATAATCTTTGAACTTGCGCATACAGCGAAAGAGGCGGACTTAGGTCCCGCCTCTTTACGCGGTTTGCTCTGAAATAATCCCATATTTTTCATTAATTCTACTATAGAAGGATGGTTGTTATGGAACAGACCGAAGGGGGAACGGTAATGAATAACAAGTTGAAACCGCGCCGGCCCTTAAAAGAGAAACATTATTGGGAAGAGTGGACGGGACGGATCTATACGTCGATTTGTGTCGTTTTCCTGATCGTTGTCATGTTTTCCATTGTTTATTTTGTAGCGTCCAAGGGTCTGTCCACATTTTTCCAAAACGGAATAAGCATAAGTGAATTCCTTGGTGGAAAGACGTGGAATCCGACTGGAGAACCTGCGTTCTACGGAGCATTGCCGTTCATTACAGGTTCTTTCATTACAACCTTGCTTGCAGCATTGATCGCTAGTCCACTTGGCCTGTGTGCAGCACTCTTCATGACAGAGATTGTACCGGGTAAAGGGAAAAAGATATTGCAGCCCGCGATTGAGCTCTTGTCTGGAATTCCGTCCGTTGTGTACGGATTTATCGGTCTGAGTGTCATCGTACCTTTGCTGCGCAGTATCTTTGGTGGAACAGGCGTCGGGATTGCAGCCGGATGTCTTGTTCTCGCGGTAATGATTCTTCCTACGGTGACAAGTATTATGGCAGATGCGTTGTCTGCTTTGCCAAAAGGATTGCGTGAATCCTCGTACGCACTGGGTGCCACTCGCTGGCAAACCATCTACCGTGTCATCATTCCAACGACTTTGCCAGCTTTGTTGACAGGTGTCGTTTTGGGTATGGCTCGTGCTTTTGGTGAGGCCCTTGCTGTGCAGATGGTTATCGGTAATGCACCGCATGTTCCAACATCCTTGCTCGAATCGGCTTCAACATTAACAAGTGTAATTACACTCAGCATGGGTAACACCACGATGGGTTCTGTTCATAACAATGCACTGTGGAGTATGGCGCTTGTCCTGCTGGTGATGACATTTGTCTTCGTCATTCTGGTTCGCCTGCTTGAGAGGAGGAACCGGGTATGAAAATGAAGGCAAAGACGGTAGATAAGATTGCAACATCCGTTATCGTTGTATTGGCCCTGTTCATTGTTATTATATTGCTCGGTCTGCTTGGCTTCATCATGTATAGAGGAATTGGACATATTAGCTGGAACTTCCTGACGAGTGCACCACAGTTGCTTAAGGGTGGCGGCGGGATTGGTCCACAGCTCTTTAACTCTATATTCTTGCTTGTCCTGACATTAATTGTGACCATCCCACTCGGATGGGGCGGCGGAATTTACATGGCGGAATACGCCAAGCCAGGCAAGATTACCAGCTTCATTCGTCTTGTCGTTGAAGTGTTGTCATCATTCCCTTCCATCGTTATCGGTTTGTTTGGTCTCTTGTTGCTAGTCAATCAATTTGGTCTTGGTTTCTCTCTGATCTCGGGTGCCTTGGCTCTGGCGATCTTTAACTTGCCACTGATGGTGCGGACAACGGAGCAGGCTTTCCGGGCCGTTCCGAAGGAACAGAAGGAAGCAGGTCTGGCACTTGGATTGTCCAAGTGGAAGATTATCACTTCCATTCTGCTGCCTGTGGCATTGCCGAGTTTGATTACGGGTACGATTCTGGCATCGGGCCGGATCTTTGGTGAGGCGGCCGCGTTGATGTTCACCGCAGGTATGAGTAGTCCGCCACTGGACTTTACAGATTGGAATCCGACGAGTCCAAGATCACCACTTAATCCTTTCCGTCCGGCAGAAACACTTGCTGTTCATATCTGGAAAGTGAATAGTGAAGGCATTGGCCCGGATTCCAAAGAAGTGGCAGCAGGGGCATCCGCCGTGCTTGTCATTCTCGTGCTGGCGTTCAATCTAAGTGCACGCTGGATCGGTCGGGTTGTATTCCGCCGCATGACAGCTTCGAAATAAGGAGGAACCAACATGGCCATACCTTTTGGTACGGAACAGTTAAGCATATATTATGGACATTTTCAGGCGGTCAAGCAGATCAGTCTCACATTTCCCGAAGCGAGCGTAACGGCGCTTATCGGGCCGTCTGGCTGCGGTAAATCTACGTTCCTACGGTCGCTTAACCGAATGAACGACGAGATTGCCGGTTCCCGCACAGAGGGACATATCTGGATGGACGGTAACGATCTGAATGAGCCTGGAACCGATGTAATCAAGCTTCGCCAGAAGATTGGCATGGTGTGGCAGAAGCCAAATCCTTTTCACAAGTCCATCTACAACAATATCGCGTTTGGCCCCCGCTACCGTGGTACGAAGAGTAAGAAGGCACTGGATGAGATTGTGGAAAAAAGCTTGCGTCGTGCTGCGCTCTGGGACGAAGTGAAAGACAGGCTGAATGAATCAGCCCTGTCTCTCTCAGGTGGACAACAGCAGCGTCTATGTATCGCCCGCGCCCTGTCTGTTGATCCGCAGATTCTGCTGCTCGATGAGCCTGCATCTGCACTTGACCCGGTATCCACGGGTAAAGTTGAAGAATTGATTACCGAGCTCAAGAAGGAGCTGCGGATTGTTATTGTTACCCATAACATGCAGCAGGCAGCACGTATTTCGGATTATACAGCTTACTTCTATCTGGGAAGCATGATTGAGCACGGGGATACAGAGCATATCTTCACGAACCCGGACAATCGCTTGACCCAAGAATACATTATGGGTCGTTTTGGTTAATTGGATCATGGAGTGTCACATAGGGCAACAGACAGAGAAATGAAGAAATAAATAGAGACAAAAGAAGCACAATGCCTGGACGCTTGTTCGGGAGTTGTGCTTTTTTTAATTTATAATTTTAGTGGAATTTTCTGTATGCGGGATAAACATTATGCTACGATATTCAGTAATAAGAGAGCGTTTACACAACTTCGAAGGAGATGTTGATAATCACTACGAATCAGAGGTCTTATGACCACATGGCAACCGATATCATACAGAATTACACGATTGAAAAACCTGTCGTTTCTTATATTCGTCACAATGAGAACCTGACGTATCATGTCGTTGATGAAGCAAGCGGGCAGAAGTATCTGCTGCGTATCCATCAAGCTGCATATGCAAGTATGTCAGGCATTCAGCACACGCCTCCTGCACTGGAGGCAGAGATGAACCTGCTTCATGAGTTAAATGCAACGACAGCATTACGCGTACAACATCCGGTACGCAATGTATCGGGAGATTGGGTCACGTTATGGACAAGTGAAGCAGGTAAAGAAATCTGCTGTACAGTACTGGAGTGGATTGAGGGCAGGGACATCCAGCAGGGAGAACGCCTGACAACAGAGCAGATATATGATCTTGGTGCGCAACTACAGATGCTTCATCAGTATGGGCGTGTGCAGAATCAGACAGATCGAACAAAGGTACGGCCGACATATGGCAATATCCCTGAGAATTTGGTCATGCTAGGGCAGCTGGAGGAAGGTGTCCGATTGGGAATTTTTACAACGGAAGACTTCAATCTGCTTCGGGAGACGTTTGAGAACATTAACGAGCAGCTAGCAACGTACCCACAGCAGGCGGGGACATGGGGAATCATTCATGGGGATATTACTCGCAATAATCTGCTGATAACGGATCAGGGAATGTCCATGATTGATTTTTGTCTACACGGTTATGGTTATTATCTTTTCGATGCCGGAGGGGCAGCGCTTATGTTCAATCGGGAGGAACGTGACATATTCTTATCCGGATACACAAAAAAGATCGCACCACTGACGGATCGTGATATACGATTAATGGAAGGGTTCATGTTGATCTTTACACTTGGTTATTATGCTTTTCAGATGGCGAACGAGTCTAGGCACGAATGGATGAAAGATCGCATGCCGAAGCTATGTAGCAAGTATTGCAGACCATATGTACAGAACGAGAGTATCTTCTACGAACTGTGATTTATAATCCGGGTGTGCAGATCCTTAAGGGCTATGAATAGTGTAGCTCAAAGATATGGTTGCCTGAATACCCGAACAGTTTCGTGGACATTATCATAAATAGTAGTAAGCGCTTTATGAATTGAAGGAAAATGAAATAAGCTGTTTAAAAGTTCTTTTTATCGTATTAATGTGATGAAATCTGACAAAATATTCTGGTTTTCATCGGTTCAATCGAAAATGAAGGAAATACATCCAAAGATATCGTTAAGTTTGTTGACACTGATCTTCCGGTCGATTAATCTTAATGAAGAAGAATGAACAATTTCCATTACTGTTCTGACATACGCTCAGAATGGTTCCATACAGCGGATGATAACGAGCGGGAGAGACCTGAGTTAGCCGACCAAAATGGCTATTGTTCAGGCACCGAAGGAGCAAGCTGCTGCGCACCCAGCCCAGTGGTTAATCTCTCAGGTAAATGTACCATCGTTGGACGCAACTCTGGAGAGTGCGCGAACTGCGCCACCCAAGGGGTATATGATCAGTCAGTCCGGTGACTTGTCTGCAATTGCAGGCCATGCACCTTGTCGTGAGACACTGCTGAATCGTGAAACTCTCAGGTATCGAGGACAGAGAGAGGGCCTGAGGCCTTCTTCTGTCCTTTTTTGATGTCATCATTCAGTAATAAAGGAACATTATGGCATGGGATCTGGATGCAAATGACGAATACAATTGGAGGGTTATAAGGTGCGATTTAAAGATGTTTTCTCAATTATTGGTCCGTCGATGACGGGGCCTTCAAGTTCACATACAGCTGGAGCAGCAAGGCTGGGAAGAATCGCTCGTCAGTGGCTAGGTTGTACGCCTGAACGTGCCCGGCTGACACTATACGGTTCATTCGCTGATACGTATCAGGGGCACGGAACAGATCTGGCACTG
Organism: Paenibacillus sp. 1781tsa1; assembly: GCF_024159265.1. Lineage (NCBI taxonomy): Bacteria > Bacillati > Bacillota > Bacilli > Caryophanales > Paenibacillaceae > Paenibacillus > Paenibacillus sp. 1781tsa1. Next base: position 510,082 of record NZ_JAMYWY010000001.1, read on the forward strand.
ATCGGTGGTCTTTTGGACTATGTCACAGACGATCCACGTATCCCGGATGCAGAGCAATACGCAGAGGAAGCGGGCATGGAGGTTGAGTTTTATACAAGCGGCCTGCCTGCTCCTCATCCCAATACGGTCAAAATTGAGTTGTGGCATGAAGGACGTACATGTTCCTTAATCGGTGCTTCTATTGGTGGTGGTAGTGTATCGGTGCATGCGATGAATGATTTTCGTGTTCAGATTAGTGGTGAGTTTCCGACACTCGTTCTGCGACATGCGGACAAAGCAGGAGTGCTCGCCTCGGTAACGTCCACGATCAGTTCATCCGGGGTTAACATCGGGTATATGCAGGTGGACCGGAAAGCCCGTGATGGCGAAGCGCTTACTGCGATGGAGATGGACGGCGTGCCGAATCCGGATATGCTCAAGCGTCTGAAGGAGCTGGATCATGTACTGGACATTCGTGTCATCGATTTGAAGAGAGGAGTTGATTCGGATGCGATTTAAACATTTACACGAACTGAATACGATCTGTACAGCGGAATCCAAAACGATTGCTCAACTGATGATCGAGGAGCAGGTTCAGGAGACCAATACACCGGAAGCGGATGTTGTGAAGCAGATGTCTGAATATTATCAGGTGATGAAGGAAGCGGTACGTAAAGGGTTAACGGAAGATACCACATCACGCAGTGGATTAACGGGTGGAGACGGTAAAAGAATGGCCGAGTACATTCGCAAGGGTGAGACTTGCTCTGGTGATGCTTCCGCACTTGCCATGGCGTATGCCCTGTGTGTATCTGAAGTGAATGCCTCCATGGGCCGGATTGTCGCAACACCAACAGCCGGTTCCTGCGGCATCATCCCTGGTGTGTTTATCAGCTCACAGGAGCGATTTGGCTGGACGGACGAACATCTGGTGAACGGGTTGTTCTGTGCAGGGGCGATTGGTTATGTCATTGCCAACAATTCATTTATCTCTGGTGCGGAAGGTGGCTGTCAGGCAGAAGTGGGTTCCGCGATCGGCATGGCTGCGGGTGCCATGGTTGAACTGCGTGGAGGTACACCGGAGCAGGTCGTTCATGCCGTAGGCCTGGCGTTAAAAAATACACTGGGCCTTATCTGCGATCCGGTCGCAGGCCTCGTTGAAATTCCGTGCATCGTCCGTAACGGACTGGGTGCCGTCACGGCACTGGCTGCGGCCGACATGGCATTGGCCGGAGTGCGTAGTGCCATTCCGTCAGATGAAGTCATTGACGTTATGCTGGAAGTAGGCAGTGCGATGCCGAGCCGCCACCGGGAGACGGCCCAAGGCGGACTGGCCCAGACACCAACTGGCCGCAAAATGATGCAGAAGCTGGCTAAACCGAAGGCAAAGCGTGCAGAGCCTGAGACGGAGTCCGCGACTGAAAATGAAAATGACGTAGAACCTAAGGCGTAATAGAATCGGTATGAATTAAATCTAACTTAACGCTATCTCATGTAGTCCTTAGTCTTGATTATTAAAGGTGATGCAGCGCTCTTTGCATGATACGAAAGGCCGATACAAACTCTTCCTGGTGAAGATTTGTATCGGCTATTTTTGTCTTTTACAACAAACAAAATAAAAACATATTGACGTTTTATATATCGTATTGATATATTAACAATTGTCATATATCAATACGATATATAAAAGAGCGAAACAAAACTAAAGGAGATGGTTAAAATGAAAGGAATTATCCGAACGAGTCTGCTGTTTTTGAAAAATGGAGCGACTATTGTGGGTCTAATTACGGCAGTGCTATTTCAGGTTTTCTTTAACATCATCTGGCTTAGCGGATACGATCGGGTTAATGAAAGAATGACTGAGTTGGCTGTCACGATCGTGAATGAAGATGGGGTGGCAGCTGAGCCAGTGGCGGAGTCTTTGGCAGCAGGGCTGGATTTCGAGATCATACCATCCGAATCGATGGAAGAAGCGAGACAACTGTTAACGGACAGGGAAGTATACATGATCATTGAGATTCCATCCGGTTTTATGCAGCAGACAGGAGACTTGTCGAAGACGGTGGCAGTCAATTATGTGATGAACGAATCGAACGTGGCTACCGTGAAAAGTGTGATGCAGAACGTAGCCGCACAGGTTACAGCGACATTGAATCGTGAAGTACAACAGAATAGCATTCGCGGAGTGCTGAATCAGTCCGGTATGCCTGCCGATCAGGCCGATGGGTTGGCGCTGGGGTTATCCTCACGCGTGGAGGCTGAGGTGGTGCGACTAAACCCTGTTGATAATTTTTCCTTTTCCATGGTACCGATGTTGATTGTAACGGCTACGTTTACCGGAGCGATGTTGCTTGGCATGAATCTGCAGAAAGTTTCTGGTGAATTGAGTGGCAGGGCAGGGAAGTGGGAGCGCTTCTGGGCACGTAACATCGTTAATCTTGGTGCGGCATTTATCGTTTCGCTCGTTGGATCGGGGATGATGCAAATTATGGGGGTATCGTCAGCAGACGGTTGGTTCATGTTATGGCTGTTCCAGTTACTAATCACCATATCTTTTCTATTCATGGCTCAGTTGAGCCTGCAGTTGCTTGGCAATGCTGGGGCTTGGTTAAACAGTGCTCTGTTGCCTCTATTGATGCTGTCCTCGGGATCAACGATTCCGCGAGATGTAATGCCTGAGTTCTACCAATTTATCGGTCATTATCTGCCAGCGACTTATGCCGTAGAGGGGATGATGAACCTTGTGCTCGGAGGAAACGGGATCGGCCGAGATGCGATGTTGCTCGCCGTAATCGGCGGAGTAACACTGACTTTGGGTGCACTTTGCACCTGGATCAGACGCTCCGGCCCGGCACGTTCTGAACCTCGTAGGGAGAACCAGCCTGTTGCTGTGCCGGTCGCTCTAAAAGCAACCGTTTCGTCATCTGATCATTGAACAAGGGGTACTGATTGTGATACGTTAAGGGGAATGGAAAGGAGCGGTACACCGATGAACACGCAGCATGTCATCCTCGGAATACTGCACAATCAGCCAAGTTCCGGATACGAGATCAAGCAGTACTTTGAACAATATTTTTCATTTTTCTTTGATGCCAGCTTTGGCACCATATATCCTACACTTGCGAAGATGGAAAAGTCAGGATTGCTGACTAAGGAATCAGTGAAGCAGGAAGGGAAACCTGATAAGAACGTGTATTCATTGACCCCTGAAGGAGCAGCGCAATTTCACGCCTATTTAATGAGTCCTTTGGAAGCTGAGGTATTTCGTTCTGATTTTCTGATGCGTTTGTACTTCGGAGAGTTGGCGGATGAAGATACCGTAACGGGGTGGATCTCGACCCAGTTGAAGCGAAAGGAAATGTTATATGCTGAACTTCAGCGCCAGATGGAAGAATTCGGTGAGCGTATTTCTCCTGCACAGCGTCTGTGTCTGCAAGTGGGGCTTGTACAATATGAGGCTACCATCCAGTTGCTCAAGGAACAGCTGGTTCAGGCAGAATAACCATGGCCCTAATAATTAACGTCAAAGTCAAATAGGCACTCATCAGATCCGGAACAGGTCTGTAAGCGCCTATTTGATTTTTTATATTCCGATAAAGTGCACTCCTGTCCTGTCTTGCATAAAAGCATATATAGCTTGATGTTTATGTGAGACTAGTACTTAGTACGGCATATCCATACGCAGGTAATTCAATGGCAAGCACGCCATCATCCTTGGCGGTACGATGGTTTCCACCGAATAGCTCGGTCCAATCCCCGTCTCCTGACTCCAGTTCGACAATAGCCGTCTCTTCGGACCGATTGAACAGAATCAGAATACGTTCCTCCTCATTTTGCCGCTCGAATACCAATTGGCTGCCATCGGGACGAGCCTGCAGGAAACGAACGGTGCCTTCTGCACGGAGGGCAGGATGAGCATGACGCAGGGAGATCAGTTTCTGATAAAAGTCGAACAGCTCACGGTCCTGCTTCGCTTCATCCCATTCCATGCATTTACGGCAGCCCGGATCATGCTCGCCGTCCATTCCAATCTCGTCTCCGTAGTAGATGCACGGCGCGCCCATGTAACTGAACTGGAATAACGCAGCCAGCTTCATCTTGCGCTGGTCGCCTTCACACAGCGTGAGAAGCCGCGGGGTATCGTGGCTGTCCAGCAAGTTGAATGCTACTTCGCTGGCCTGAAGCGGGTAACGGGATAATTGCCGACCGATGGAGTTCGCGAACTGTTCGGCGTGCATTGTGTTTTTCACAAAGAAAGCATTCACGGCATCGGTAAACGGATAGTTCATGGACGCATCGAACTGGTCGCCTTGAAGCCAAGAGGAGGACTCGTTCCATACTTCGCCCAGAATATAGGCATCCGGATTAGCGGCTTTGACTACACGGCGGAAATCACGCCAGAAGGCATCATCCACTTCGTCGGCAACATCCAGCCGCCATCCGTCCGCACCCACTTCCTTGATCCAGTACTCGGCAACCTCCAGCAGATATGCCTTAACCTCGGGATTCTCCGTATTCAACTTAGGCATGTGTGCTTCGAATCCGAAGGTCTCATACGTAGGAATGCCGTCTTTCACGTCCAGCGGGAATTCATGTACATGGAACCAGTCCTTGTATTTGGATTGTTCTCCGTTCTTCTGAACATCCACAAACGGCGCAAACGTCTTCCCGGAATGGTTGAACACAGCATCCAGCAATACGCGAATTCCACGTGCATGGCACAGCTCGACCAGTCTCTTCACGGTATCTGCGTCACCAAAATGCCGATCTACCCGCAGGTAGTCTTCGGTATCGTATTTGTGGTTGGTGGTGGCTTCGAAGATGGGGGTGAAGTAGATCGCATTAATGCCAAGATCGCTGATATAATCCAGATGGTCGATCACGCCCTGAAGGTCACCGCCAAAGAAATTGAAAGGGGTTGGCTCGCCACCCCACGGTTCCACCTTTTCCGGACTAATATCCGGGTTGCCGTTCGCGAATCGTTCAGGGAAAATCTGATAGAACACGGCATCCTTAACCCATGCAGGGGGTGTGAATACAGCTCCTGCATGAATATATGGGAACTGGAACATACGACCCGGATCATCTGGTTCCTCTTCTTGGAAGTCCGTCTCGGTCATCCAGATCTGTTCGTCTCCGTTTTTGAGCAGAAAAGAGTACTTCAGTCGGTGGTAGGGAGGTTTCACCTCGCCCTCGTAGTAATCGAACATGGAGTCAGAGGTGAACTTCGTTAAGGGAACCAGCGCTTTGGTTGCATCCCACGCATATTTATCTCCGGTCAGGGCATGTACCTCGGTCAGATCATTCTTTTTGGCGCGCAGACGCAGATGGATTGTATCTTGGTCATAGGCATAGGCCCAATTGCGTTTCGGTTGATGATAGATGGCTTCCAACAGCATAATGAAATTCCTCCCGTCAGGTGTAGGTATAATATGTACTTGGTAGACTTGATTGATATAACATTCCCCACGTGAATGGATAAGCTATAATTAGAATGTGTGGTAACGTAAAGGAATTCAACATGGTTTCAACAAGATATGAATCCATGTATTATAGACAGCTTTTATTATGATGATGCTCAGATATATCATTAACCCAATGGGGGCAGAAAGGAAACGAATATTCGAATGAAAACCAAACTGTTATATATTGAAGATGATACGGAAATTGCGACTTGGGTCAGAGCCGATCTGGAGGAGCGCGGTTATGAGGTGGTATGGCTCGGTAGTGGTGAAGGTGCAGCGGAGGCTGCTGTTGGTTGCTCACTCATTATTCTGGATGTCATGCTGCCCGGGCTGGATGGATTTACGGTGGGCCAGCGACTGAAAAAAGAACATCCCGCCGTGCCCATTGTCATGCTCTCGGCCAGAACGTCCATTGACGACAAGTTGCATGGTCTCGATTTTGCCGATGACTATGTGACGAAACCATTTCACCCCGATGAACTGGCTGCCCGGATTGAGGTCCAACTGCGTAAGGCGGGAACTGCGGTCTCATCGGATACAGCTCTGAAGCTGGATCACCTCTCCATCTATGAGAAAGATAACCGCATCGTCAATGAGGAGACGGGGGATGAGATTGTTTTATCGGGAAAACAGTTCCACATCTTCGCCTACCTGCTGCGACATATGGGCATGATTCGAACCAAAGAGCAGATCTATGAAGCCGTCTGGAACGAGCCCTATCTGGATGGAGACAAGACTTTGATGGTACATATTCGACATCTACGCGAGAAGCTGGAACTTGATCCGGCCAATCCGGTCGTTATTCAGACAGTCCGCGGTGTGGGATATCGCGTGAAGAAGCCATGATCCGGCGTTTCCGAGAACGGAAGACCATGAAGGTAGAACGGAAGGAAGAACGAAGCGCGGATCAAAAGCAGTCTGGGCGGCGCAAGCTACGCTTTGGGCGGTCGTTGATGTCCAGATATATCATCCTGATTCTGGCGGCCGTGTTATTTGTGCCCGTCGTTCTTCCGATTATATCCATCCTATATGTTGTCGTAGTGAATAACACAAATACGAATCAAGCGGCACCCTATGGTGACGTTACTCGGATCAGTAACCTCTGGTCGCGGGAAGCAGAGAATCTGGATGGTGCTTCAGATGAGGAGATTAAGGCCCGTTTGGAGCAATTACATGGCTCGTATCCCAAGTCTTCCATGTATCGTGTGAATGCGAGCGGTGAGACCCTCTTCATTATCGGTAGTGAGGATGTAACGATTCAGAAATCCACATCCCCGGATGGCAGGACAGACACGACATTGAGATGGTCGCTGGATACCGGGCAAAAGGCAGAGACCCGAATTCCAGCCTTATGGAATGTGAATAACACGATACAATTCATGAAAGAAGCTTCTTTTCGCGATCCGTTGACCGTAGTTGCATATATTGGCGGGGCTGAACAGGACAGAGGACAGGGCTTCATGATCATTGAAGTGCCGCGATCACTTCTGCAAATGACACAGAGTAACTGGCCGATGGAGCTCCTGTATCTCGGCGTTGTCATGATGATCATCTTCATGATTTTCATCATCATGTCGGTTCTCTTCTTCGCACGCATTCGCAAAAGGCTTATACGATTGCAGACGGCAATGATGACCACGGGCAAGGAAGGCATCCCGCTTCCGGTTGATATCCGCCGATCAGACGAGATTGGTCAACTGGAGGAATCATTTAACCAGATGGTACATCAACTGTCCGACAGCCGCGAGCGTGAACGTGAGGAAGAACAATTGCGCAAACGTCTGATTGCGGGGCTTTCCCACGATCTGCGCACCCCGCTAACGGTGATTCGTGGACATATGCATGCTTTGCACAAGGAAGCGCTGAGCGAGCAAGGTGACCGTTCATTACATCGCATGGAAGCGAAGATGGAGGACCTCGGCGGGCTCATTGACAACATGTTGTCTTACAATTTGCTCACGAGCGGTAAATATACGTTGAAGCTGGAAGAGAAAGATATGCTGCGCATTGTCAGGGAAACGGCGGCGGCTTGGTACCCGGTCTGGGAGAAAGAGCAATTCGAAATTGATATTGACCTGCCAGAGGAACCGCTAATCTGGCATATGGATGAACAAGGCATGCGCCGTATTCTCGATAATCTGTTCCAGAACGTAATTCGTCATGCTGCCAGCGGGAAATATATTGGCATATCAACCCAGGAGATTCAGGGTGAGACGGCCATCGTTATTCAGGATCGGGGTCCGGGAATGCAACAGGATTCCGACACCAAAGGCACAGGTCTGGGCTTATCCATTGTAGACTTGTTGATTCGTGAGATGGGTCTGCGCAAGCGGGTAGACAGTTCCGATGCGGGTGTCCGGACATCTATCTACAGTGGTAAGGGAAATAAGGAAACGATCCACCGCTGAAATAGCTTTTTTAAACTAAACTTAAACTGGAGACTACCTTGGCTTTAACCTTGGAAGGTTACGATAGTTCCGAGGTGATCATACAGTGAGTGAAAATATTATTCAAACGGCGAATTTATGGAAAACATATCGGGATCGTGCAGCGGTCCGTGAACTTGATCTGCATATTAAAAAGGGAGATATCTACGGCTTCCTTGGTCCCAATGGTGCCGGCAAAACAACAACGATTCGCATGCTTCTCGGCTTGATTAAACCAACCAAAGGCGTGATCCGTGTCTTTGACAAGGATATCCGCAAGGAGCGCATGGATATTTTGCGCCGTGTAGGCTCCTTGGTTGAATACCCGTCCTATTATGGACATCTGAACGCGGTAGAGAATCTGGAAACCTTGCGCCGCATCATCAATGTACCAAAATCAAGAATTGATGAGGTGCTGTCCATTGTAGATTTGACCAAGGATGCCAAACGTTCAGTAAAAGGGTATTCCCTTGGGATGAAGCAACGCCTCGGTATTGCCAGTGCTTTGCTGGGTGAACCGGAATTGCTGATTCTGGACGAACCAACGAATGGACTTGATCCGGCCGGTATCCAGGAGATTCGGGAACTGATCAAACGTATGCCTCTGGAACATGGCATTACCGTTCTGGTTTCCAGCCACTTGCTGAGTGAAGTTGAACAGATGGCAAGTCGTGTCGGCATTATCCGTGAAGGCAAGATGGTGCTTCAGGATACCATCGCGAGTCTGCATAGTCAGACGGGCAGCTCGATCCGTTTAACAGTTTCCGAACCGGAAGAGGCCATGAAACTGGCGAGAGAGCAGGGGCAATTTGGTCAGCGACAAGGTTCGGCGTTAACGTTCCCTTATATGGATAATCCTTCGGTTGCGCTGCTTGTGCGCCGATTGATTGAACAGGATCATGATGTGTATCGTGTAGAGGAACAGCGTCAGTCGCTGGAAGATCTGTTCATGCGGGTCATCGGCGAGGGGGCATCCATATGACCGGACGTGCATTATCGTCGGACTGGCTCAAGATTCGGGGGAAAGGAATCTGGTTTCTCGTTTTCCTGGCCCCGCTTGGATTGACAGCGATGCAGGCGCTTAATTTTGGCTTACGGTTGGACTATCTGAAAGAACAGTATGCCGGTAACCTGTGGGGTGGATTGCTGGGCAATGTGGTTGTCTTTGTGCCGTTGTCCCTGATGCTGGGAGCGACCATTCTCAGCTCCATGATTGCTAATGTCGAGCATGAACAGGGGTCGTGGAAACAGCTTCTCGCAATGCCAATTCCAAGGCCGGCCGTATATCTGGCGAAGTTCTTGCTGGCATGTCTGCTGCTGGTGATCTCCTGCCTGCTGCTAACCGCAGGGATTATAGGTTTGGGTCTGATCCTCGGATTCCATGCCAATGAGATCCCTTGGACGCATGCAATCAAGCTGGGGCTGTTGCCCTTGGCTGGTGCGCTTCCCGTGTTGTCGTTGGAGTTATGGCTCACAATGGTCAATAAAAATCAGGCGCTTCCCGTCACTCTGGGAATTGTTCTCGCGATAACAGGTATGTTCGCGCTCAGTATCTCACCGAACTTTCCACTTGCTTGGGCACAGATGGCTTGGAATGGACCTAATCCATATCTGTATGCAGGCATGGGTGCAGGTCTGGGGCTCTTAATCCTGTTGATGGGTATGCTGCACTTTAGCCGAAAGGATGTGGCCTGATATGAGCTTCGCGACAACATATTTTCGAATTTTATCGGCTGAGCGGCTAAAGATGGGCAAATCCCCCGTATGGCTCCTGATTCTGTTGAGTCCACTCATTGCGTTGCTCATCGGACTCTTGTCCACGCCTTCGGGGAATTGGCAGGTACTGATGGGCACGATGGTATTCTTGCACGGATTACTCCTGTTGCCGATGCTGACTGGCGTGTTTACGTCCTTTGTCTGCCGTTTTGAACATGCAGGAGGAGGGTGGAAGCAGATGCTGGTATTGCCACTCACACGTTCAGGGGTGTATGCAGGCAAGCTGACGATTGTACTCATGCTTCTGGCGGGTACACAAGTATTGTTGCTGATGTCCATTCTGCTGGCAGGCATGATCCATGGCATTACGATGCAGATCCCATGGGGATTCCTGGTGGGCAAACTGCTGCTTGGGTTGCTGGCCTGTGTACCACTGGCTGCCTTGCAGATGTTCGTTTCCCTGGTGTGGAGCAGCTTTGCTGCACCGCTCGCACTGAATTTTGCACTGACCGTGCCTAATATCCTCATCGTCAACTCAGCGACATATGGACCGTATTATCCTTGGGCGCAACCGATGATTCTGATGACACCCGTAGACGGCGGAGGTTTCGGAGCCTACAACGTGCCGCTGATGACGATACTGGCGGTCGTCAGAGGCAGTGCTGTCATTTTCATTGGAATCGGCATGATGTATTTTGCCAAAAAAGAAATTTGAATAATTAGATATACGTCTGGTTATCGTAAAATCAAGATCCTTCTTAAGCAAAACATGCAAAGCTCTATTGTATGTAGGCTTCAGGAGGATTTTTTCTAATGCCTAACCCACCCGTCATGAATGGTCAGCTCTCGAATGATTTTGGCTGGGGCTCCGGCTACAAGTGTATTCTCGGGTACATCTTTGGTCACCGTGCTTCCTGCTGCCACGACTGCATTTCTGCCAATAGTCACTCCGGGCAGAATGAGCGCGCCTGTACCAATCCAGGCATTATCCTGGATAACAATTCGTTTGGCAGTCTGGCTCCCGTCATCCAGTGAATCAATCCGGTGATAAGCACTGTCGAATATGCTTGTTCGAGGACCGATCATGACGTTATTACCGATCGTCACCTCTACGTTGGCGGCAATCCCCACACCGGCATTAATCATGACGTCATCACCAATGGTTAATCGTGCCCCTTTGACCACGGTTAGCTGGGTTCCCCAGGGTTTACCGATGATGTTAAGTCTCTTTCCCACCTGTAAGTCACCCCGTTTATTCAGATAAACCTTACCCCTGATTCTTGGCAGCAGGCCCATTGAGGGTTGGATTTTACCAAAAATGGCCAAGCCTCTTAGTTTGCCATAGGCAATTTTAACTCTGTTGGGCAGCATGATTCATCCATCCTCTCCGTCGTCAAAAACGTTTTTTTAACGATTATAGCCTTTTTGATACAAAATGTATCGTTAATTTTATGTCGTGGCTTTCTACCTTGTATAACTTGCATGCGTTCGAAGACGCCTCCGAAGTAAAACTAAAATTCCAAGTATTACATCACACAACATGTGAATTTAATCATAGATTGTAAGCAAAATGAGACGAGAATCTGGTAAAATAAAAAAAGCTGTTTCTAGGCAGGCTTACATGGTTATTCGAGGGTAGGCCCATTTTGGCAAGGGATAATCAATCCCTGATGTTAGATGAAGATATTGGCTGAGAAAAGAGGGGTAAGCCTTGGATATTAATAAAACGGAAACCCTGAAGCGCATTATTTCTGAGGGAAGTTCTTACCAATCACTGTTTTTTAATCACCCGGATGCCATTTATGTGATGGATATCCATGGAAACTATATTGATGCTAATCCCTCGGTAGAGCGAATGTCGGGGTATACACTGGATGACTTGATTCGTATGAATCAAAATCAGCTCTGTCCTCCGGACAGTGCAAATTTACGCAATGAATATATTAAAGAGGTACTGGCTGGACGTTCAGTCAGTAATTCCATTACTTTTTATCATAAAGATGGTTCTCTGAAACAGGCAGAGATTACGTATGTGCCTATAACAGATGGGAACGAAGTTGTAGGAATCTATGGTATTGCCAAAGATGTTACCGGTATCCTGGAAGTGCAACGTGAGCTTAAAGAGGCACAGGAGAAATATCAGGTGCTGGCTGACCATGCACAAGATCTGATTACGACTTGTTCTACGGATGGAGAGTTGTTATATGTCTCACCTTCCGTGTACGCCTTGCTGGGTTATAGGCCGGAGGAAGTTACAGGAAAGTCCTTCAAGGATTATTGTTATCCGGGAGATTACCCGGACCCTATGGATCTTAACAAGATCAGCAATGGCTGCAAGATGCGTGTGTTGCACAAGAAGGGACATTATATCTGGATGGAGACATTGGCGAAGCCTGTGGCTGGAGAGCCTGGCAAGAGTGTCCAGATTGTAAGCATCAGCAGGGATATTACCCAGCATAAGGATGCGGACCGACGTCTTCGGGAAAGCCGTCAGCGATACAGATCGTTGTTCGAACATAACCCGGCAGCTGTGTATTCATTGAATCTGGAAGGTAAATACAGCGCAGTGAACAGCAAACTGGTGCAAATGTTGGATATTCCGCGCAATAAGCTTATTGGCCAATCTTTTTTATCCAATCTGGATAAATGCGAAGTGCAATACGGCAAACGTTATTTTGAAATGGTGAAGCAAGGCGAACCGCAATATTATGAGACCCGAATCGTCAATTCAAGTGGTCGGAAGATTGAAGTATCTGTTACGAATGTGCCCATTATTGTGGATAAAGAAATGGTAGGCGTCTATGGGATCGTGTCCGATATTACCGAGCGTAAGGAATACACGGAACGAATTCAGGAGTTAAGCAAGCAACATGAGCTGATCCTCAACACGGTTACGGAAGGAATATATGGTTTGGATGCGGATGGAATCACCATGTTTATGAACCCAGCAGCAGCTTCGATGTTCGGTTACGAGGCGCAAGAGTTCATTGGCAAGAACTCACATCCCATTATTCATCACACCCGTGCAGACGGAAGTCATTTCCCAATAGAAGAGTGTCCAATTCACATGACCGTGTTGGATGGACAGAGACGTTCAGTCAAGGAAGATGTATTCTGGCGTAAAGATGGCAGCAGCTTTCTGGTGCAGTATCAGGTGACGCCGATTATTGAACAGGGACAGATTCAGGGCGCGGTGGTTGTGTTCAATGATGTGACTGGCGAACGTGAAATTGTACGTGCCAAAGAGACAGCTGAGCTGGCAGCTCAGGCCAAGTCAGAATTTCTGTCGATGGTTAGCCATGAGATCCGCACACCGATGAATGGAATCGTGGGCATGACAGAATTATTGATCGGTACCGATTTATCGGAAGAACAGCGTGAATATGCCGAGATTATTCAAGACAGTGGCGATGCGCTGCTGAACATCCTTAATGATATTTTGGACTTCAGTAAGCTGGAATCCGGAAAAATGGCACTGGCTTATGAACCATTTGCATTACGTAAGATGCTGGAACAGGTTGCCGAACTGTTTAAACCTCGTGCAGATGAGAAACATCTGCAGATCAGATATCGTCTCAATCCAAGCATCCCTGAGTTCATGGTTGGTGACGCCATACGTATCCGGCAGATTCTGGTGAACTTGGTTGGCAATGCGCTTAAGTTCACAGATCAGGGAAGCATTGATGTTAACGTGGATATTATCAAAGGCAGGAAGCCTGAAGATAGCGTGCTTGATTTCGCTGTGCAAGATACGGGAATTGGCATCCCGGCTGACAAGCTGGATCAGTTGTTCCAGTCCTTCTCTCAGCTGCATCCGGTGATTAACCGCAAATATGGTGGTACAGGGCTGGGACTGGTCATCTCCAAGCGACTCGTGGAGATCATGGGAGGTAGTATCAGTGTCGAGAGTACAGAAGGGGAAGGCTCAACCTTCCGGTTTGCTGTTCCTGCGGCGAGTGTAGATGCTTCAGCAGAACAGACAGCAAGTCAGTTCCATCATGATCGTACACGTCAGAGTGACAAGGTCGCCATGCGTATTCTGGTGGCGGAGGATCATCCAGTGAACCGCAAGATTTTGCGAGAATATCTGGAGAAGCTTGGATACCAGGCAGATGTGTGTACCAATGGCGTAGAAGCGATTGATGCCATCTCTCAGAATGCTTATGATATTGTTCTGATGGATATTCATATGCCGGTGATGGATGGACTTAAGGCAACAGACTTGTTACACCGCCTAATTCCACGGGATCGCATACCTCCAATCATCGCAGTTACAGGCAATGCCAAACGTGAAGATAAGGAAGCTTGTCTGGAGATTGGCATGCGTGACTTTATTAGCAAACCGGTCATGCTAAGTGAGTTGAAGCGGGTGTTACAGCAATGGGGGCCAAGGGACGAACCTCAGCTTGCACCGAATTGAACAACGACTCAAATCAATTTCATAACTCACTAAAATCAATTTCTGTAACCTAGATATAGACAAAAGAACCGTTTTGATCTATATCTAGCCTTGATTGAAGCAGCTGAAGGTATTATGAAATTGATTCACCTGGCTGTGAAAATAATAAACGCAAACACGTCAATAAATCCTCCTTAGATGGAGGGTTATTGGCGTGTTTGCGTTGAAAGGCTTTTGGAGTTGAGTCGAAGCATACCGAAGTAGAACTGTATACGAATGAGTTATGCCAATGTCAGACGATTGATATTGCCGGATAGAATTTCACAGGAGTTATTGAATTTTTGACGTTCCGCCGCATCTAGATTCAATTCGATAATCTCTTGAATGCCATTTCCTCCGATGATTGCAGGAACACCGACGCAGACATTATGTTGCTCGTACTCACCATCCAGTATAGCGGATACGGCGATGATCTTGTGTTCATCATTGAGGATTGATCGGGTAATGTGCGCGAGGGCATTGCCGATTCCGAATTGAGTAGAGCCTTTACGGGTAAAGATCTCCCAACCGGCATCCTTCGTTTTTCGTGCAATATCGTCCAGATCCAGATGTTTGAAGCGCTCCTTGTGCTGATCCAAAATGTGCATTATCGGTTTGCCACCGATGGTCACATGTGACCAGGCTACGAACTGGGACTCTCCATGCTCCCCGAGAGCATAACCATGCACACTGCGTGGATCGATGGAGAAGACTTCAGACAGCAGTGTTTTGAGTCGTGAAGAGTCAATGGACGTCCCTGTGCCGATGACATGCTCACGCGGAAGACCTGATAACTTCCATACCATATAAGTTACTATGTCAACCGGATTAGCAGCGACGACAAAAATCCCGTTAAATCCACTGTTCATGATGGGAACCACGATGTCTTTGGCGATGGACTCTGCTTCCTCCAGAATATCCAGCCGTGTCTGTCCTGGCTTCGGATTCGCCCCTGCGGTTAAGATAATCACATCCATATTGCCACAATCCTCGTACGTACCCGCATATACTTTGGTTCGGTTATGTGTAAAGTCCATACAATGGGAGAAATCCAGTGCCTGTGCTACGGCACGGTCATACGTCCGGTCAACCATCATAATTTCTCTGCATATGGATTGATTAATCATGGAATACGCACAACTTGAACCGACAAGACCCGCCCCGATCACCGCTACTTTACCTGATTTGCCTAACACTGCCGTTCAGCCCCCAATTAGATTGATATTTTCCGTTACTAACGCGTTCTATGTTAAGTATAGTCCTTTATTTTATGCTGGAATGCACTTCTACGTTACATAAGATAACACATGAAAAAGCTGTACAGCAATGATATCCGCTATCGCGGGAGCGTATTGGAGTAACGGAGTTAACAAAATTGACATCAATAATTCATAATCATATGATTTGACGGCGTTTGCACCTATGTCATTCGACATGACAGCATTCATGCTCGTTGTCGGATTGGGGGTTATTTGTGCGGATCATATACCTGACAAAACTTCTTAGGAATCCGCAGAAACAGAACAAAACCGCCAAAGGGATCTGCCGAGAAGTTGACGAATACATACGGACAAGCAAAAGATAAACAGACTTGATCCATGAGACAGGTTGCCCCGATCCGATGACGGTTCCAAAAAGGAACGCTGAAGCCATAATGTTCTTATCCAAGAATCAATTTCATAACTCACTAAAGGTATTATGAAATTGGTTCCCAAAAGACTTCATTCCGGGAGGGAATTAATGATGATTGAAGAAGCAGGAGCAACGACGGAAACGGCCAAGAGCCTGGGCATAGGTGCCAGTACTCTTCGTAAATATGCGGCGGCACTGGAAGAGCAGGGATACCGGTTCGAACGTTCCGCCAACAAATCCAGACTATTCAAGTCCGACGACATCGAGTGCATTGAACGCCTGATGACCGAACTCAGAGAGCATAATCTGCCTTTGGCTGATGCTGTGGTGACTGTATTGGCCCCTGAATCACCTGTAGCTGTAGTAGAAATAGATGTACCGGCGGTGGGGATCGAAGGTCTGTCAGAGTCCGAATGTGCAGCGACAGTCATGCCACCAACATATCCTGAGGGCGCGGAATCCATCGGGAACCTGAGATCCTATGAGGGTCTGGGACAACTGGTAAGTGAGGTAACATACGGTGCTGTAGAACAGCAGCAGGACGATCGGGTACAGCTGCTGCAACAGCGGGTTGATGAACTGGAGTTGACACTTCAGCACCTGGCAGAGACACATATGGCCCTGCAGGAACAGATGGAGAAACAACGCCTATGGATGAATGAGAAGCTGGAGGAAGAGCGAGATCGCGAACTCGTGACCAACCTGCGAAGCTTTCAGACTAGAAAACGCAAACCCAAAGGAGCATCACTGCGTATGTTGTTTGGACTACTGCCCAAGAAGCATAAGGAAGCTTGAGCGACAGACTATTGCCCATCGTGATTTTGCGTTATCGGCCTGATATAATAAGCTCCATACAACATGAAGACTGGCCATGGACCGCTCGGTATAGAAACAGACCGGGATGAGTTCGGAAAGCTGGCGTGGGAGGATCTGTGGAGCTGCGACGAAGTTGGCAAAGATTGCTCGGACTATGGACGGACAGTCCTCGCCGGAAAGGCACGACCCTTGCTGAGCGTTATACAATACAGGAATTGCTGGGTATGGGGAGCTATGGGCTGACATACCTGTGTACAGATGAGCAGAACGGCAGGGAAGTGGCGTTGAAGGAGTCCAAGCCCAGCAAGAGAAGACTCGCTGCACATCTGTTGGAGCGGGAGGCGGACGTGATGAAACTTCTGCATCATCCGGCGATCCCTGATCTATTGGATATGTTCACATCCGGGAGACGAAGTTATATCGTTACCGAGTATATTCGTGGACAGACGCTGGAAGATTGCATATTTGAGCAAGGTCTGCGATATACGGAGCGGGAATGTCTGGAACTTGCAGGTCAACTGCTGGCTCCGGTGGCTCATGTGCATGAACAGGGATATATTCATGGCGATGTGCGGATTCCCAATGTTATTTTACGTGAAGGGACGGTGCATCTGATTGACTTTGGCCTGGCGAGACGCTTGGGGGAGCCGTTGTTGCCGGAGTTAAAGCGACGTATGCGTGAAGTCCCTGAGCCTGAAGATGAACCGGCTACACCGGATCATGATCTGCAGGATATCGGCCACTTTCTTCTCTTTATGCTGTATTCGGCTTATGAGCCAGAGAAAGGTCGTGAACCCGCCAGCTGGCAGGAGGAACTTAAGCTTACGCCGGAATTGCACCAGATGCTGGAGCGACTCCTGGGACTTCGTCCGGGTTATGAAGGCGGAGCGATGGAGTTACGGGCAGAGATGGAACGTGTGTTGTTGAAGGTAAGATGAAATAAGTTCTAATAAGTTCTATAGACGGACCTATATTTGTTATTCGTGACCTCTTCGTATTGTATCTGTAGGGGTCTTTTTCCTTATACATGCATAACGTATCATAACAGTGGGTTGAATGATATAATGAATAACAATTATACGTTGAAGGAGGCGATTCATCATATGCTTAAAAAACTGGAAGGCGATCATGCCGAACTATTCAAAACGTGGTTTCATAGCAAAAAAGATACCATAGTGGATATCGAAGGAAAGCATTATTTAATCAAGCCGCTGGAAAACGTCGTTCAGGAAGAAATAGAGAGTGATTTGGAACTCAAAACTTTAATTATGCAAGCCAAAAAGGATATTTCATCGGGTAAGGTCTACTCTACAGATGATATAATTGACGCAATTGAAAAAGGGAATTTATAGATGTTTATCCAGTGGACACCTTCAGCAAGACAGGCTCTCGCTCAAATCGGAGTGTTCGTTTCACTCAGGAAGAGACAAAGCTCTATAAGATTGAACTGGTTCGGAGAATTGAGATGAAGGTGGCTGTCATGGCGGAATCCATGCCAGCTCAGGAACCATCCTGGCAAGGGACGTACCGGATACTATTTGATAAATTTAAAGTGTATTACTCGTTCTCGGTGGATAAGCAAATTTGCTACATTGAGGCATTAAGACATCAAAATCAGCAAAATTGATACATACTTATAAAGAAACAATAAAGGGGTGTTTTACGGGCCGTAAGTACGGCTCGCGAACACCCCTTTATTACATATTCATTTGTGTTCGTGTCCACTGAGGTGGCACGATCATTGCTCTTTAGTATCAGTAGCGAAAGCCGCTTAGCTGGAGCTGTATTTTCTGCTTTTGTAATACCCGGAGCCACTGCGGCTGTCCCTATATTTCACATCCGAAGAAGAATAACGCTTGTAGGAACGCTTGCCGGAGGAA
Organism: Paenibacillus sp. 1781tsa1; assembly: GCF_024159265.1. NCBI lineage: Bacteria > Bacillati > Bacillota > Bacilli > Caryophanales > Paenibacillaceae > Paenibacillus > Paenibacillus sp. 1781tsa1. The sequence goes on from NZ_JAMYWY010000001.1 coordinate 528,434, forward strand.
CTGCTGTGACGTTTATATGAGCGCCTGTCCGAAGAACTGTAACGTTTGCGGTGAGATGAAGATTTGGAATCGATAAGTTTGCCGATAATTTTTTTGAACATGAGCTTTCACCCTTTCGACTTCAACTGTTTTAACCATATACGTGGCCAGATCAGAAGGGGTTTCGAGTTTTTCATGGATAATTGTATTCATTGGACAGGAGCTTGGCGTATAATAGGATGTTGCTGATTGCGCGGAATTTTTTATTTTGAGCGTTTAGCGTTACAATAGAGGACAGGATAAGATTTTAACGGACAGGAGTAGTTATGATGATTACATTGAAGACCAAAGAACAGATTGAATATATGAAAAAAGCCGGAGAAATTCTGGCCGCATGCCATAGAGAAATTGCAAAGATGATTCGTCCAGGCATTACGACACAGGAGATCGATCAGTTTGCAGAGGCTTTTATGAAGAAAAATGGCGCTACACCGGAACAAAAGGGGTATAACGGATACCAATATGCGACATGTGCGTCGGTTAATGATGTGATCTGTCACGGGTTTCCGGGAAAATATGCACTGAAGGACGGCGATATCGTTACAATCGACATGGTGGTTAATCTGAATGGCTGGTTGGCCGATTCTGCCTGGTCTTATGCTGTAGGTGAAGTGACTCCGGAAGCGCAACATCTGCTGGATGTAACCAAAAACTCACTGTACAAAGGCATTGAATTTGCCGTGGTGGGCAACCGAATCGGAGATATCTCCCATGCCATTCAAGTCTATGCAGAGGGTGAAGGTCTGTCGGTTGTGCGCGAGTTTATCGGACACGGCATTGGTGAGAAGATGCATGAGGAACCACAAGTCCCTCACTATGGTCCGCCACATCGGGGTCCGCGTCTTAAGGAAGGTATGGTTATTACGATCGAACCGATGTTGAACATTGGTACGTTTCGCAGCAAGCTGGATTCGGATGGATGGACTGCACGTACTATGGATGGAAGTCTGTCTGCCCAGTATGAACATACCATTGCGATCACAGCAGACGGTCCTGTGATTTTGACAGCACAATAATAGCTAAAAGCAGCTACAATGTGACGATATTTGCATATTTCAAGGCGGCCCACGTTTGTGATCCGCCTGTTTCGGTTTAAACTAATAAGAAGTGATAACACAGAGCCAGTGGTGAGTGATCTCAGCTGACAAGGGTTAACCTTGCGTCCACTTGGCAACAAGGAGGTAATTTTGGTGTCTGTAAATAAACAGATCGTACTTGCGTCTCGTCCCGAAGGTGCCCCATCCAGAGAGAATTTCAAATTCATTGATGCACCTCTTCCTGAACCGGAAGCTGGGCAAGTCCTGGTCCGTACATTATATTTGTCGGTCGATCCGTACATGCGGGGCCGCATGAAAGATACAAAATCCTATGCTGCACCGTACGCGTTGAATGAAGTGATTAAGGGTGGCGCCATTGGGCAGGTAGTGGAATCTTCGGAACCCAATCTGCGCAAAGGAGATCTCGTATCCGGCATGTGGGGCTGGCAGCAATATGCTGCAGTGAATACGACGGATCTTTCGCTGATTGATACTGAAGAGGCACCAATCACGGCATACCTGGGTGCGCTGGGCCTGACGGGTCTGACGGCTTATTTTGGTATGGAAGACATCGGCAAACCGAAGGACGGCGAAACGGTCGTTGTATCGGGAGCAGCCGGAGCGGTAGGCATGATTGCAGGTCAGATTGGTAAAATCGTAGGAGCGCGCGTGGTCGGCATTGCAGGCTCCGATGAAAAATGCGTGTATTTGAAAGAAAAACTGGGCTTCGATGTGGTGTTGAACTACAAGAAGGAGCAGGATATGTCAGCGGCCATTGAACGGGCTTGCCCGGATGGCGTGGACGTCTACTTCGACAATGTGGGCGGCGACATCTCAGATGCAGTCTTGCGTCACATCAATCGGAATGCACGTATTCCTTTATGCGGTCAGATCTCGTCTTATAATCTGGAGAAACCGGATATCGGGATGCGACCACAGACGTTGCTGTTAACAAACACAGCATTAATGAAAGGTTTCCTGCTGGGTGACTATACAAAATCCTTCAAGGAAGGCCGCGCCAAGTTGGCGAAATGGATCAAGGAAGGTCATCTCCAGTATGAAGAAAACATTGTGGACGGGTTTGAACAGACGCCTGAAGCTTTTATGGGCCTCTTCTCTGGAGATAATCTGGGCAAGCAGTTGGTTAAGGTTGCAGATCCGGAATAGATATCAAACGATGTACATGTAAAATCAGGTTGGACACGAAAAGACACGTTCTGCGCACCGATGGTGCAGCAGAACGTGTCTTTTTTATCTGTAAATATGTGCGTGGTCTATGTAGGGACACTAGTGTTCGGCGACCAGCACTTCTTTGTAGTGTTTGTACATATATACACGCCAGCGTACAATCATGCCAAAAGCCAGCAGGAAGAACAATCCGCCCGTTTGCGGAATGCTTACATATCGCTGAATGACTTCATGCAGAATTAAGCGTACGGCCAGCAATCCAAGCAGAATGAAAGCAAAGCTGCGGGAGCGCGTGGCGAAGATCTCTTCACCTACTCGTTCAAACCGTGTACTGCGAATGAGGGGATAGGAGAAGAGGAACCAGCCCACCAGGAACGCAATGAATGCCCAGAGTAGAGGAACATGTGTTGCAGGAACAACAAACATAAGAAATCCTGTGCTCATGCCGAGCGGAGGAATAAGGATTTTGCGAATGGTCACCGGTCTGTGACTGGCTTTCATGCGGATGAAGATGGCAAGCAGTGCCATGACGATCATGCCCACAGTTGCTCCAATTTGCAGGTAGTACGGACTGATTTGAGCCACGTAGAACTCCCTCTTTCTGGAATAATATATTATCCGTAGATCCGGAACCCAGTACGAATTGCCGGAATTTTCAGTTCCTATTATATCACAAACGCATATAGCCGATAGAAAGCTTAGTGTATCATATACCCGATATGTATTCACAGGGTTTATTTGAAAATTTTGTATTATTGTGCCCGTTGTAAGGCCGTTTATTCGATTAAGGGGAAATCATGCAATGATTGGACAACAATGGATGTATACTAAGCTCATCGGTTCACATCATACAGGGTGGCTTGCAGGTAATACAGATTGGTTGGTACATGTGGTGAGCTTCATATGTGCAAGTGTACTGATTCTTTTGCTGATTATCTACGGTTATATCTTATGTTTGAAATATAAGAGCAAACGCAGGGAAAAAGTTAAGACAACACTGAGGCAGGAATTACTTGCAGAAGGTTCATTTCTACAGCAATATCTGAACAACGGAGAAATCGGTGTAGATGTATTGAATATGACTGGAGATCAACAGATCGTTTTGCAGCAGTTGTTATTGCAACGGCTCGCTCAAGGTCCGGTAGAGCAGGAGAATCTGCGAATTCGTCTGTTATCTTGGCAAGTCTTCGGAAGCTCATACCGGTCGGTTCTGAAGACGGGAAAGTGGAGTGAACGGGTCAACACGTTGTTATATATTGAACAGTTTCATATGGTGGAGCTTCTGCCCAAGTTAGAGGATATGCTAAGGGTTAGCTCCTGTACGCCGCTCGAACGCTTCATCATTCTGCGTATATATGCCAGAACTGGTTATTTCAGAATCGTAAAGGAATTGATGCGTGAGCAATGTGTATGGTCCGATTCGCAGGTTCTGCAGATTCTGCTGTTGCTTACCGATTCATCCTGGACTCGTCTGAAGGATCATTTCAAGGATGTACCTTATCAGGTCCAGTCTAATATCGTCCATGCCATTCGTATTCGGGATGACCAGACGGAGGGTGCTCTTGTTCTGCTGGAGAAGCTCATTCTTGGAGAGGATTCACTGCTGCGTACCCACGCTTATCAGGCATTGGCTCAAGTGGGCAGATGTCGTGAAGATTTGCTGACGGGTCTATTGCTGGTATGGAACGAATCTGGTGAGGAAAGGCAGCGCTCTGAAAGACTAACAGTGACCCGGCTCATGGGCGATATTCATGCGGATGCTTTTATTCCTCGCCTGAAGGTGATGATGGGTGATCCTTCTTTTCAGATCAGACAGGAAGCTGCGAATTCCCTTGCCCGGTACGAGCAGGGACTTGACGAACTCCGAGATACGACTGTAAACCATCCGGATAGATATGCAAGGCAGATAGCGGAGGAAACGCTGGAAAGGATGCAGTATGGACGAAAGATGGATTGAGATGCTGCGGAGTTTTGTTTTGGCATGTTACGAGGGTATATTTATCTATCTCGTGCTAGCGATTGTGATGTGCAGTGTTCTGGTAGTTGCTGCCGCTCGTACACTGATCCTGAGAAGGGATCTGGACCCGCTGCAATATCATGAGATGTTGGATGAAGAATTGGCTCCGGCGGTATCTCTGCTTGTCCCGATGCGTAATAGTGAGAATACGATCGTACAGCGAATTAACTGTCTATTGGGTATTCAATATGCACGCTATGAAGTTATTATCATTAATGATGGATCAGAGGATGCAACAATGCCGCGGTTAATGGAAACCTACGATCTGATGCCCATTCGGAGTAAAGTTCATTACTCAGGACTTGGTCAGGAGACGGCTCAGATTAAATGTGTCTACCAATCTAGGCTGCATCATCGTCTGATTGTGATCGATAAGGCGTATGGGGGACGAATGGACTCCTTAAATGCAGGTCTAAATATCTCGCAATATCCTTATATCGCCTCTGTTGGACCCCGGACATTTCTGGAACGGGATGCATTGGTGAAGATTATGAAACCCTTTATGGATGCTCTACCAGGAGAAGAGGTTGTTGCTTGTAGTGGACGAGTAGATCTTATGGTCCCCAGAAATACGGCTCATCCGGAATTAACGGATAATAGCACAAGACGGACGAGCAGTGCATTGTATGTAATGCAGAGCATTGAATACGTGCGTGCTTTTTTGATTGGTGGTGTGGGACTCGTTCGTTACAATATTAATGTGCTTTTATTTACGGCCCAAGTATTCGGTGTATTCAAAAAGAACCGGGTGATGGAAGTCGGTGGTTACAAGGGCGATGACCATGCCGCTCACATGGAACTGGTGATGCGGTTGCAAAAACATATGAAGCGAATTCGGGAACGTGGTCGTATTATATACATTCCCGATCCGATCTGCAGGGTAGAAGCACCGGGCACGTGGCGTCAGCTGCGCAGACAGCGAACCCGCTGGTATATGCAGCTTGCGAGTAGTCTATGGGCCCAGCGGAGCATGATTTTTAATCCAGCCTATGGCTGGATGGGGATGGTATCCATCCCGTATTTTATTCTGATCGAATTGTTGGGACCTGTGATGGAACTGGGAACGTTGTTGCTGTTCATCTCAGGCATAGGACTACAGTTGGTAGATATCAATCTATGCATCATTCTCGCTCTACTGCTGATGCTCTATGGTTCACTGTTGTCCGCAGGTATGGTCATGTTCGAAATATGGTGTTCACGCAAAGCGTACACATCCAGAGAGGTGACGCGTCTGCTATTGTATGCTTGTTCGGAGACGTTCTGGTTCAGACCGCTGAACAATATATTCCGTATGGTTGGCATCTTGCAGGCTATGGGATTGAGGAAGGAAGAGGAGAAGAAGATCAGGAATGGATTGGGGTAATTTACCGGTAATCCTGTTCATACCTTGGAACAGAGCAAGGAGGAAGACGCTTCATGAAAAAAAGTTACAGGCCAGCCACGATGTGGACGCTGGCTTGTTTTACAGTGGTATCGGTGGTGCTGGTTGTCCCCTGGATTATGTGGCAATCCCAGGCCCCTGTACCGCTGAACATCATGATTATTGACAAAAGCAGACCAGACTCGTCCTATCAGGGGCACAAGGGATTGGTCTGGCTTCTGAATCAGCAGAAGATTGTACAGCACACAGGGGAATACTACTCGTATGAAGAGGATTATTACGGCTATGATATTCAGAACGGGCTTCCTCGGATGAAGCAACTGCTGCCGGATGAGGTGACAGATACGGATCTGATCTATCTGACGGCGAATCGGAGTAGTCTGTCTGCACAGAAGAATGAACGGAAAAAAGACGGAATCTATGAAGGACTAACGATATATGATGCGCAGAAGATTCGCGAGGCTGCGTATAAAGGGGTAACGATTGTCGCCGAATACAGTGCGTTGGCGAATACGGCTTCGAAGATGACCAGGGAGCAGCTGTATCCCATCTTGGGAGTGAACAGCAGTGGATGGCAAGGGAAATCGGTATCTAATCTGCAAAGTATGGAAGAAGTCCCCCGGTGGGTTCAGGCGAGTTATGAGCAGCGAGAAAAGAAGAAATGGCCTTATTCCGGAGCTGGTATTCTGCTAGTTCGTGTAGATGGGCAGGTCATCGTGCTGGAGAAAGGCACGGATGTAAAGACAGGAGATGTACAGGTTGCATTTACACGGGAAGGCAGAGATTGGAGCGGCATAAGCCAGGATATTCAATACAGTGGCTGGTTTGATATCATTCTGCCGCAACAACAGGATTCCATATTGGCTTGGTATAAGACTGATCTGATGGAGACAGGCGAGCAGAAACTGGGGAATGCAGGAATACCTGCGCAATTTGCTGCACTTGTCCGCTACGACGACTATAATCGATCGTATTACATGGCAGGTTCATTCGGAGAGATGAAGCATTATTCCTTCTGGCGTCGAATCCGGGGATGGGAGGTCGTCCGGTCCAAGCTCACGCCAGATCAGAAAAATATTCCTGACATGTTCTACTGGAAGGTGTATGTGCCCGTGATGAAGCATATTTTAGAGGAAGTGCAGGATGGACGGCAGCAATGGCCGTAGGCTGGCTATCGAGAACCGTTTCGATGGAAAGAGGGAAGCCAAAGTCCATTCCACCTTGCGAGAGGAACGGGAGATGTACATATTAGACAAGTGCGTCGTTGTGAGTGACAAAAGCGTGGGTGAGAGACAGGGCGGATCAAGCAAGCATCGGATGGCCAAGTGAAATGGGACTGGGGAAACTCGCATATGTTATAGACCCTCACCGCCATGAGCAATGGGATGTGTAGCTAGATCCTTAATAGGATTCATCCCACTGGGATGGAACATGAACTGTAGTGTGATCTATTACATGATTCGTGTATTAAAACAAGTACGAAAGTGTGCATCACGACGAGGGTAAGCTACGTATCGAGTATCGCCCCAATGTGTGCAATGAACTGTAGCGTGATCTATACATGAATAGTAATAAAACATGCACTACCATGTGCATTACGAGCAAGGTAAGCTCTGTATCGAGTATCGCCCCAATGTGTGCACTGAACTGTAGCGTGATCTATACATGAATGGCATTAAAACCTGTACTACTATGTGCATTACGATAAGAGTAAGATACTTATTTAGCCATGTACCCGCATGATCAATGAAATATGGAGCATGAACGCTACGTATTTAGAGTCCTTAACATAATGTGTGTCTGGACTTATGCGCCAATATGATGAGTGGATGAGTATCTATGGCATCGTGATCTGAAGCACCGTACGTAGCACGTTCTAACGAACTCAGAACATCTTATTTGGCCTAATTTGGTACGTTGGTAAATGTAACGAATCACAGACACGTTAAATGACGGAATATACTCGTTATTCCTGTCCCGCTGCCAGTTTTCTGCGAAATAGGACGTGTGGAGTTCGTTAGATTTTGTAATTCGCTCTAATTGCCATTATAGAGTGTCCTCGGTTCGTTAGATTTCGGTCAGAGGGCACCGATCATGGCATTACGCAACCGAGGTGCCCTTTTTTCTCCTGTATTAAAAGAATTGTAAAGAAAGAAATTATAAAGAAGACAAGCCGATGAAAGATGAATTCAAAGTGGATGTTAATGTGTTAAAAGTAATTGGCGTAACTATAACATTATTACTGTCAAATCTATGGGATGAAATAGTACACGGCAATGAAAAAGGACTGCAGCGGATCTGCAGTCCTTTTTCGTAATGCCATGCGGTCTTTACTTGTTTTCGTGAAGATGCCGGAGTCCGTGCAGGAAGGCGGATACGGTCAGACGCAGACTTTCGTCCGGATCAAAATTCATGCCGAAGCCGCCTTGTGCCTCAATAGAGGCAAATCCATGGCAGAGGCTGCGCAAACCACGAACGGCGTGCAATGCTTCCGCTTCGGTTAACGGGTAAGGCTGCAAGCTGTGCAGCAGCAACTCCAGCGTGGCTGTGCTGGCCGCGGCGAGCTGTGGCTCCTCGCGGTCTGGGGCATGAAATGAGGCTTCGTAGAGCCCGGGGTGCTCGCGAACGAAGCCAATGTATGCCGCAGCGATGGCCTGTATGGCATCGTCGCCTGTGCGGTCAGCCGTAGCCGTGGTTAATGCTCGGCTGAGCTGTTGTACGGACATCAGCGCCATTTCCTGGCGAAGCCCGGGCAGTCCGCTGATGTGGTTGTAGAGCGACGGCGAGCGCACATCCAGACGCTGTGCCAACGCGGCGAGTGTCAGCGCCTGAAAGCCGTCGCTGTCAGCAAGCTGGGCCGCGGCGCTGAGCAGAGCGCCGCGATCCAGCCCTTGCCGGGGGCTCATAGTTGCCCCCCGGCAAGGCCGAACCGCTGCTGTGCATCAGCGGTTGCCGCGCGCATAGCGGCCGCGGGCTGGCGCAGCAACCGTCCGTGGCCTACAGCCAGCACGGACGGTTCAAGCTCCGCCAGGCGCTTCGCGCTGGCCAGAGCCGCTTCGCGGTTCCACGTCGCCAGCGCGGGGAACGGGAAGAGCGGGCGCACGCGGCCGGATACGGCAAGGCCGCCTTGCAGTTGGTACGCGTCGCCAGCGATAAGCACACGGCTGCGCGTATCCATGAAGGACATGTGCCCCGGCGTATGTCCTGGGGAGGCAATAGCAACCAGCGAACCAATCTGGTCACCATCATCCAGCAAGTGGTCTGGCTGGGTGCGCACCGCTTGGGGCTTGGGCACGCCGCCGCGTACCGGGGTTTGAGGCTCACCGGGAAGAAGGGAAGTATCTCCCGCCAATAGCTGCGCATCCCGTCTGGAGATGAAGACTTCGGCTTGGGGCAGTGCTTCATTGAGAAGATCCAATGCACCAATATGGTCGCTATGAGCGTGAGTCAGAATGATCTTGGTAATGGGTTTCCCAAGGGACTGGGCAGTTGCCAAAATCCCCTTAAGACTGAACGGTATTCCGGCATCAATCAGGGTTAATCCATCTTCCTCTTCAACCAGATATACGTTCACAGGGAAGAGCCTTGGAAAAAACGTAACTTGAACGACATCGAATTCTCGGGTAATGCGCATCGATAAACCCTCCTTAAAACTAATGATATTAGTATAATAACTAATGGCATTAGTTTTGGCAATACCCGGTGTTCATTTTGTTCCAATAAAAAAAATTTTAAATAATGATGCACTTTACAAAAAAAGCGTTTTCAAAATGGAGATTACCGATTATAATAATCACGTAAGCCCTTTCATATGTCTATCTTATTGGAGCCCTTCGCGTAGCGAAAGGCTCACTTTTTTTGTTCTTTTTGGATAAAAGTGCAGATGGGATGTTAATCCTAGCTTGAATGTGTTGATGAGCTGTAAGTATTGGTATAACAGGAAAAATCACGTTTGATCTCCAAGCTGGGTGAAAGTTGACAAACATAACTGTTATTCATATAATGACAGTTATACTTACCTTGGGTTGAAGTTCATCGGTGTTGTAAGCCGGGAAGGGAGTAAGTTATGAACAGCGAATTTACCATAGCGGTGCATTGTCTTGTTTTTCTGGCAATGAGAGATGAGTGTATGGCCAATAGTGAAGATTTGTCCCAGAGTGTGGGTACACACCCGGCCAGAGTCCGTAAGGTACTTAGTGTTCTGCGCAAGCATGGTTACCTGACGACTAAGGAAGGTGCTCATGGTGGGTACTTGTTAAGCCGTCCAAGTGAAGAGATCAAGCTTGGAGAATTGTACAGACTGGTGGCTGGTGGTTCGCTCGGTCCCAACTGGTGCTCAGGGGAGTCCGGTTCATCGTGCGTGGTATCTTCCAATATGCAGGATGTGATGGGGAACATCTATAACGGAGGCGAAGAGGCGCTAAGCGCTTATTTTGATCGTATATCCATTCAGGATGTGAAAGAACGTATAGGTCGTGGCGATACATGTGAGTTAACGCTAGATGGATTGTCTGCAAAAGAGAAGTCCTGACAGATTCCATAATCAAAGGTCTTTCGAGATATGGCCTTGGTTTAGTCAGGCATGGTGGTCGTAAGGTTCATGTGGTCGACTGGTTAGATTGAGGGCTTATGCTCCGGTGAAAGATCCATCGATGGTTTTAAAGCGATTCCGGGCATAACGTGAACACAGATGGGAGAGATCGTCTGCGCTGATGTTATTTTCGGAAGGCAAGTTCTTGGTACGGTTGATATCAAAATCGCCTTGCGAATGTAAAAAGGAAATACAAACAAAAAAAGAATTTGGGGAGTGGAACACATGTCAGGCACTGAAAAAAATGAAACACTTCGCGTTATTAGCGAACGCCATGCTGTCAAAAAGTACGAAAAAGGGTTTGAATTGCCTGAAGCTGATCTCAATGCGATTTTGACAGCAGCTGCGGAAGCACCATCTTCATGGAACCTGCAACACTGGAGATTCCTTGTGATTGAATCCGAAGCAGACAAAGCGAAATTGCTGCCAGTTGCTTACGGTCAAAGTCAGATCGTGGAAAGTTCAGTTACCATTGCTGTTCTGGGAGATTTGGAAGCGAACCGTAACACCGTAATCTACGATCAAGCTGTTGAAGCAGGCGCACTGACTGCTGAGGTTCGTGACGCATTGGTTGGACAGATCAACGGTGCTTACCAAAGCCCGCAAATCGCTCGCGATGAAGCGATCCGCAATGCATCCTTTGCTTCCCAAAATATCATGCTTGCTGCACGCTCCCTGGGTTACGATACCTGTCCAATCGGTGGATATAATCCACAAAAACTGATCGAAACCTTCAACATTCCTGCACGATTTGTGCCAACGTTGTTGGTCACTGTAGGTAAAGCGGCCCAGCCAGCTCGCCCTTCAGGACGTTTACCGTTGTCTGAGGTTGTTGTTAAAGGTTCTTTCTAAGTTAAAAGCTGAATCTGATGATTGCGTCAGTGATATAAGTATAAATATTGGTATAATACAAACAGCCGCACTTTCCTGCTGAGGGAAGGTGCGGCTGTTTGGCATATTGAGGTTGTGTGGTAAAGTCCATTCACGGGCGCTCCACTTGATCGGATTCACCACTCAAGTGAGTTCTTAGCTTCTACCATGAAATATTACTTCTCAGGTGTCTCCGGGATCTGTGGTGCATGGAACGATTCCATGTACTCGATTGCGTTATACATCATCACGGCTGCTTCGGCACGAGTAATCGTTTGTTTCGGATTGAAATTTCCTTCAGCATCCAGTTCATTGATTTTGAGAACGAGTGAACGCTGAATGGCACCTTGATATTCTGGCGTAAGTTCCTGTTCGTCGGTAATGTCCACAGGTTTGATATTAATCATCGGCAGACCGCCTTTGGCCTCGATGCCTTGCATCAGGAACAATGTGAATTGTTCACGAGTGAGCGGCTTGGACGGATCGATATCCTGTGACATCTGAATGCCATTATATTGAGCGCGGATAAATGCATCACTATACCATACGCCATCTTTTACAGCAGAGAAGTAGTCACTTGGTACCGGCATTTTGATAAAACGAATCGTATCCAGATTCAGATTCAGGCCGTCCGCAATCAGTTGAATGCCCTGAGCGTTATTTAACTCCAGTTCAGGTTTGAACAAGTTGTCGCTCACACCTTTGATGAATCCATCCTGATGGAGAGATTCGATTTTGTCTGCTCCTGTGATACCTTGAATATCCGTGAATTTGGCCTGCGCAGCGTTGATCGGGCCTGCACTTAGAGACAGCGTGAGCAGAGCTCCGGCAGTTAATGTAGCAAGTATATTTTTTTTCATGATAGGTTCGCCTCACTTTTCCAGGGTTGAATCCCTTTATATAAAAGTTATTTGCCCCTATAGACGACCTTACTGTTCAAAAGGTTGCTGAAATTTTCCAATGAAGTAGATAACCATTCCGAAAGATTTTAGTTGAAGCACTTGTGAAGCATACGGCATCTATCCTTTGGATTTATTTCGATAATCCGTGGGTGAACGTCCCATCATTTTGCTGAACAGACGGGAGAAGTAGTAAGGGTCCTTGAATCCAAGCTCGGAACTGATCTGCTTCACGGTCCAATCGGTAAAATCCAGATAGCGGCAGGAATGCTGGATCTTGAGCCGCAGGAAATAATCGATGGGTGAATGCCCGGTCGCTTGCTTGAACAACTGTGAGTAATGAGGGACAGACAGCCGCGCATGTGATGCCAGTTCCTTGAGGGTGATTCCGTTCTCCAGGTGCTCCAGCATGTATTGAACGGATTGTTCTGCCGCACGTTTGCTGCTCACAATCCCACCATCTGTTCCTGTCGTCTCCGGTCCATAAGCGAGCATACCAAGCATATAACCGATAATCTGGGAGGCATATGTCATCGTCTGCATGGAGTAACCCGTCTCTAACGCGCCGTAACATTCATGGAACAGCTCGAGCCATTTTTGGGCCTTGGCTGGTGGCATCGTAGTAATATGTTGGGTTAGCAATGGCTCTATGTAGGTTAAAGCGTGTTCCCCGCGCAGATGAATCCAGAAGATACTCCATGGTTCAGCTACGTTGGCACCATACACATGAGGAATATGTGCAGGCAATACGACAAGGTTTCCCGGACGGACATCATATGTCTTGCTGCCATCCATCGTATACCAGCCTGTGCCTTGGGCACAGTACATCAGAATGTGTGATTCACAACCATCGGGACGGTCCCGGTAATGATGTTCCGCTTCGTGAAAGTAACCGATATCGGTAACGTATAATCTGGACGTGACCGGATAAGCTGCGGTTTCTTGCAGCAGTGAGTCCGGAAGCACAATGAGTTTTTGCATACGAAATCCGTCAGATTTACGCTGTAGGGGTGGTCTGTTGTTAGGTCTCATACTTTGTATTATGGTGAGCGGGGGTAAGGGAGTCAATGACAGATATGAGAGCGCTCACCGGAGTTGTTCCCAATATAGAAAGCCACGTTACAGGAAGTGAAGCAGTTGCCCATGAATTGGGTAAGTACATACTAGTGGGAAGAATCAGATCAGTGAATATATAGGATAAGGGAGAGATTGAGATATGGAACCAGTCACAACTCAGGAAACACTTTTCTATACAGGTACGTATGCGTCAGCGGATGAACCAGGAATATTCCTATGTGCGTTGAATGCGGATACAGGAGAGATGCGAATCGTCAATCACATGGATGGCGTGAATAATCCGTCTTATTTGGCGCTATGCCCGGATGGAAACTGTCTGTATGTGGCCAGTGAGACGGACGAGGGAGAGGTGTTGGTTTATCGCAGAGATGCGGCAACGAGTGAGCTGCACCTGATGGATCGAAAACAGACCCGAGGGGCTTCTCCGTGTTATGTGTCTGTCTCCAAGGATGGTCAGTGGGTGTTCTCATCCAACTATAGCAGCGGCAGTGTCAATGTATTTCCGGTAGGCGATCAGGGGACGCTTGGTGAGATGAGTGCATGGGTGGAGCACACGGGAAGTGGAATCAACGAAGAACGCCAGGAAGGGCCACATGCTCACTCCATTCAGCCAGATCCGTCCGGACAGTATGCTGTCGTATGTGACCTCGGTCTGGATCAGATCATTGTGTATCGGTTGGAAGAGGGACGTTTGGTTACCCATCGTGAGATGGATCAGCCACCAGGTGCAGGGCCAAGGCATCTTGTGTTCCATCCCAACTCGAAGTGGGCATATGTAATTAACGAATTGAACAACACGGTTACGGCATTCCTATACGATGAGCGTAGAGGTGAGTTCACTACGGTGCAGCACATTTCTACACTTCCTGAGGGGCATAAAGGAGAGGGTACGGCTGCAGACATCCGTGTATCTCCATGTGGACGTTTCCTGTATGCATCCAATCGGGGAGATGACAGCATCGTACTCTACCATATTGACCAAGAGAGCGGTGAGCTGGAAGCCGTAGAGTGGACGTCCACGATTGGGCAGACACCGCGTAACTTTAATATTTTGCCAGGTGGAATTCTGGTCGTGGCGAATCAGGATAGCAATAACCTCGTAGGTTTCCAGATCAGCGAAGAAGACGGACGTCTGACGCATAATGGATTCAAGCTGGAACTGCCTCGTCCGGTATGTGTTGCGCCTGTGGTATAAGTTGTAATCCATGGAGTGAGAACGGTAAACGCAATATTACATCTAAAAAAGTGATCTATAAGCTGTGAAATCATGGGGAAACGCATGGTTTTACAGTTTTTTTGTTTTATAAGAGAACAAGGGAATTGTTTCATTTCTGTGAGTTAATTGATTGCGATTCCAGTCAACTGAAGCAATTCAAAGAATGGGCAACGGCTAACCGAAGGAGAAATCCTTCGGCTTTTTTGTATGCCATCCATTTAATTACTAAATTAGACCTATAGATGGGATTATATGTTTAATTTAAAATGAATGTATTAAATCGCTTACATAAAAAGATGGCGCTAAAAGGGCAGCGGGCTTACCACTACAATTGGGGAGGCAATTGTTTATGGGAAATCGATCATCACTGTGGAAGCGCACATTACGTACAGCCGGAGTATCGTTGTTGAGTTCAACGTTACTGGTCACTTCGCTAGGCCTTGGCAACACGCCGGTAACACATGCAGCGGGTGCAAGACAGATGGAATATCTCGATCGCGGCGTGGTGGCTGTGAAGACTGGGACAGGTGTGTTTGTCAGTTGGCGGCTTCTGGGTACGGAGGGTACAAATGTATCGTTTAATGTCTATCGGGATGGAACCAAGGTGAACGCTACGCCCATAACAAACAGCACCAACCTTCAGGATGCAAGCGGGACAAGCAGTTCCAAATACACGGTTCGCGCTGTCGTCAGTGGAACGGAGCAGGCTGCTTCAGCGGCAGCGAGCGTATGGGGCAACAACTATCTGTCTGTACCGCTCAGTGTACCCGCTGGTGGGACAACACCCGATGGAGTAGCCTACACTTACAGTGCCAACGATGCCAGTGCAAGTGACCTGGATGGTGATGGTGAGTATGAATTGATCGTGAAGTGGGACCCTTCCAACTCCAAGGATAACTCTCAGAGCGGTTATACCGGGGAAGTGTTTATCGATGCCTACAAATTGAATGGAACACGCCTCTGGCGAATTAGTCTGGGCAAAAATATCCGTGCCGGCGCTCACTACACCCAGTTCATGGTGTACGATCTCGACGGTGATGGCAAAGCCGAAGTTGCCATGAAAACAGCCGATGGCACCAAGGATGGTACTGGCGTGGTCATTGGGGATGCAAGCAAGGATTACCGCAATTCCAGCGGTTATGTATTATCTGGCCCCGAATTCCTGACGGTCTTCAATGGGCAGACTGGCAAAGCGCTCTCCACGGTGAACTACGAACCAGCACGTGGCAATGTGTCCGACTGGGGAGATAACTATGGCAACCGGGTGGACCGATTCCTTGCCGCCATTGCTTATCTGGATGGAGAGCGCCCAAGTTTGGTCATGGCTCGCGGGTATTATACGCGCAGTGTGCTCGTGGCGTATAACTGGCGGAATGGACAGCTGACGAAACAGTGGACGTTTGATTCCAATACCTCGGGCAATTCGGGTTATGCCGGGCAGGGCAATCATAATCTGAGTGTGGCGGACGTAGATGGAGATGGCAAAGACGAGATCATCTATGGCGCCATGGCGGTGGACGATAACGGTAAAGGATTGTACACGACAGGTCTTCATCATGGCGATGCGATGCATTTGAGCGACCTCGACCCGGATCGCCCTGGGCTTGAGGTGTTTCAGGTCCATGAGACGCCATCCAATGCCGGAGTGGAGTTCCGGGATGCAGGTACAGGCCAGCTAATCTGGGGAGTCAAAACAACAAAGGATATTGGACGCGGCATGGCGGCAGATATTGATCCAAGATATAAAGGCGCTGAAGTATGGGCAGACGGCAGTCTGTACACAGCCAAAGGGCAGAAACTCGGGACAACCCTGCCTTCCTCCACGAATTTTGGAATCTGGTGGGATGGTGACCTGCTCCGTGAACTCTTGGACAGCAACCGAATCGACAAGTGGAATTATACCAACAGCACAACGGTGAACCTGCTCACCGCATCCGGCGTTTCTTCCAACAACGGAACCAAGTCTACACCGAATCTGCAGGCCGATCTGTTCGGGGACTGGAGAGAGGAAGTCGTGTGGCGGACCAATGACAGCTCAGCGCTGCGGATATATACCACAACAGCAGTTACCGACAAACGCATCTATACGCTGATGCATGACCCGGTATATCGTCTTGGCGTAGCTTGGCAAAATGTAGCTTACAATCAACCGCCACACACCGGATTTTATCTGGGCGAAGGCATGAACACACCGCCGGTACCGAATATCCGGTATGCGGGCAGATGAGGAATGGATAAGGTGTGGCTGTCCAACTCCGTATATGTTTATCGTAGCCAGCGAAGCAAGGGATTCGCTGAAGGGAACAACGGCCGATGGTTCGTTGTTCCTCTTTTTTTTGCCAATAGCCCAGAAATACGGTAAAAATCGGAAAAAACGTTTGACAGGTATATAGACTGCCTTTATTATACGTATATAACTTACTAAACAGGTAGGAATAATAAAAATGAATCTGTTTTCATTGTGAAAGCAGTCATTTGACAGACAGATGCAACCATGCAACCTGAACAGAATAACGTTCTCACCGTATAGACGGAGGAACACCGCAGCGCATCCTTTCCGGATGAAAGCATACACGGCCCAGGGCCGGCATGACTTTATGGGGAGAAGTGCGCGGGGGTTCCTCCGTCTTCTTGTTTTTTTACGGGGCGTTCGATCCTGTTCAGCCGGCCTGAGGTAGTCATGCAGATTGATATCGGGGGAGTGTTTTTGATGAAAAAGAGAATTCACAAGGGTATTCTGGTTGGTCTGGCACTGGTGTTAACAGGGGTACTGGCAGCATGCGGGTCGGATAGCGGCGGGTCCAGTGCAGCAGGAACATCGGGGGGAGCGGAAGGTGGCAAGGAAGGGACTAAGGCTATCGAACTGCTGAATGTTTCCTATGATCCAACACGGGAACTCTATGAACAATATAACAAAGCGTTTGCGGCGCATTGGTTGAAAGAGAAAGGCCAAGAAGTGACCATCAAGCAATCCCACGGGGGATCGGGTAAACAGAGCCGTTCTGTTATTGACGGACTGGATGCGGACGTGGTGACACTGGCATTGGGATACGATATTGATGCGATTGAAGATAAAGGTCTGATTAATGAAGGTTGGCAGGACAAATACGAGCATAACAGCTCTCCGTATACCTCTACAATTGTATTTCTTGTACGTAAAGGCAATCCAAAAGGCATCAAGGACTGGGATGATCTGATCAAAGGCGATACCCAAGTCATCACACCGAATCCCAAAACGTCCGGCGGGGCACGTTGGAACTATCTGGCGGCATGGGGATATGCCCTTAAGCATAATAACAATGATGAAGAGAAGGCGAAGGCTTTCGTTGGAGAATTGTTCAAACATGCGCCTGTACTGGATTCGGGTGCTCGCGGGTCTACGACGACGTTTGTGGAACGTGGTATTGGTGACGTGCTGCTTGCCTGGGAGAATGAAGCCTTCTTATCGGTAAAAGAGCTGGGTCCGGACAAATTCGACATTGTCGTGCCTTCGGTTAGTATCTTGGCTGAACCACCCGTTGCGATTGTGGACAAAAATGCAGACAAAAAAGGAAGCCGCGACGTAGCGGATGCCTATCTGAAATATTTGTATAGTGAAGAGGGGCAGACGATTGCTGCTGAAAATTATTACCGCCCAACGCTGGACAGCGTGAAGGAAAAATTCAAGGATCAGTTCCCGGCGCTTGAACTGTTTACGTTGAACGATGTATTCGGCACATGGCGAGATACTCAAGCCAAACATTTTAATGACGGTGGTATCTTCGACCAGATCTATGTTCCAGGCAGCTAAGGTTGCTCTGTTCAATGAACAACCGATCAATCGCGCTGTAAGCGGCCAACCAGCCTTACCGGCTGAAGGCAGAGAGGATGAACGTGCATGAGCAAGGTGGTGGTGGCGAGGAGACGCACATTGCCGGGATTTGGATTAACGATGGGTTACAGTGTGCTCTACCTGAGCCTGGTTGTACTTATTCCACTGGCAGCGCTGTTGTTTAACTCAACAGGGCTGACATGGGCAACCATGATTGAGGTTGCGACCAATCCCAGGGTGTTGGCTTCCTTCCAAGTTAGCTTTCTGACCGCAGGTGCAGCGGCCCTGATCGATCTCGTGCTGGGATTACTCCTGGCATGGGTGCTTGTTCGGTATGAATTTCCTGGCAAACGGCTCTTCGATGCGGTTATTGATCTGCCTTTTGCCTTGCCAACGGCGGTAGCGGGGGTTGCCCTCACGGCGATCTATGCCGGCAATGGCTGGATTGGACAGTTTGTAGAGCCTTTGGGTATTAAGCTCGCCTATTCACAGGCCGGGATTACGCTGGCGCTGATGTTTATCGGTATTCCATTCGTGGTTCGTACGGTGCAACCGGTATTGGAGGAGCTGGAGGCAGAGGTGGAAGAAGCGGCGGCTACACTTGGAGCAGGAAGATGGCGGATATTCCGTACGATTCTGCTGCCGGATCTGATCCCCCCGTTATTAACGGGGTTTGCTCTGGCATTTGCCCGGGGCATTGGTGAATATGGTTCCGTTGTATTTATTTCAGGTAATATGCCGATGAAAACGGAGATCGCCCCCTTGCTGATCATGGCCAAGCTGGAGCAGTTCGATTATGCAGGTGCTACAGCTGTAGCTTTGCTGCTGCTTCTGGTTTCTTTCATCCTGCTGCTGATCATTAATTCCTTGCAACGCTGGAGTCGGAAGGCGGGCAGGGCATGACGATGAAGCATGATGGAATAAGGATATTCAAAGATGTCACTTACCCATACCAAAGGAGGTGCAGCATATGGCGGGTTCCGTTCCACTGAGCCCCGTTCCACCCGTTAAGACTGGCCGTGGAACGAACCGTGCAACAACGGAAGCTCCATGGGTCAAATGGTTATTGATTGGACTTGCAAGTCTGGTGTTATTGTGGCTGCTTATTCTGCCGCTGGTGATCGTGCTCATGGAAGCTCTGAAACAGGGCTGGGGGGTGTACATCGCCGCTCTTACCGAGCCGGATGCCATGTCTGCACTGAAACTCACGTTATTGGTTGCGGCGATTACCGTGCCGCTGAATACCATATTTGGTGTGGCCGCTGCATGGGTCATTACCAAGTTTCAGTTCAAAGGCAAGGGACTCATGATTACCCTGATTGATCTTCCCTTTTCGATCTCGCCTGTCGTGGGCGGGTTGATCTTTGTATTAGTCTTTGGTTCGAATGGGTGGTTTGGGCCGTGGCTGTCCGAACATGATATCAAAATCATTTTTGCGCTGCCAGGCATTGTCATTGCGACGCTGTTTATTACCTTCCCCTTTGTAGCGAGGGAGTTGATTCCACTTATGGAGGACCAGGGAATCCGGGAAGAGGAAGCAGCGGTTACGCTGGGTGCTTCCGGGTGGCGAATCTTCTGGAGTGTAACCTTGCCCAACATCAAATGGGGGCTGCTGTACGGTATTATTCTGTGTAATGCCCGTGCCATGGGCGAGTTCGGAGCGGTATCTGTGGTGTCCGGACATATCCGCGGAGAGACCAATACGCTACCGCTACATGTGGAGATTTTGTATAACGAATATCAATTCTCAGCTTCTTTTGCCGTAGCGTCACTGCTCCTGATTCTGGCTCTCGCCACGTTGTTGCTCAAGAGCTGGCTTGGTCACAAAGCCATTTCAGAAAAGTGATGATGAGAAGAAGAAAATACAGATTGACAGCTACTGGAAGCCCTGCTAATGTATAAACCAAGTATATAGGTTGGATAAGAATGAATTATAAATCAGTTGCATGACAACGGACTAAGGAATATGGCGGGCAGTAGCCCGAGAAGAGGAGGCGGCTCTATGGCTAAGCCGTTAAAAGTGGATGAGGTATGGTTGGACCGAATTGCCGGACAGCTGAATGACATGGAGTTTGGTTCTTTACACATCGTGGTGCACGAAGGTCAGATTGTGCAGATGGAGAGAACCGAACGCAAGCGTTTTGAGAACACACCCTCAGGCAGCTCCTCCAAATCCGGAAGCACGGCACGAAGCAGTTCAGCCCGTCCATTGCGCGGATCGAATGCGAGTGCGAAGGGATAGAGAGTGACGTTGCGTCAGGGAAGCAAGGATGGTAGTGTAGTGGATTTTTGATGTGACGCTTCCAATACGTCCTACCTATTGCGTGCGACTTGTTCCCTTATGCTCTTTATACCAATGATTCGCTTCAAGCAGTACCTGTTGCCCACCTGCATCCTTAAATTCTTCCACAAAAGTATCGAAATACCCCACAGGCTGGTCGCCGGTGATGATGGAGATATACGCTCTGTCTCTCATGCGAATCAACTCCGATGAATATTGAATCAGGGCAGGGGTTGCAACCTCCAGGCGATTATAGATACCATTCTCCGTCAACCCTGCAGATGCAGCCCACTGTTCACGTTTGTCCGAGGGGGCACCTGGAACCATCATGCCAATACTTGAGCCGATCATATTCGTATAATTCTCCATTCGGTTGTATGGGCGAAGCAAGTGGAACGATTTTGAATCTTCAGCGCTCCAATTCCAGTGCTTTCCTGGAAGGCCATACTCCATTTTGATCTGCTCGACCGGATCGGGGTTGGCACTTACATAATCGAGTATCTCCAAGATTTTCTCCAGTTTTCCCGGCTCGTTTGCAGCCTCAGCGCCTATAGCAATAAAATTCATCAGCAGATTATTCCCTTTGGTTCCGCTATGTCCATCAGGACCTATAACCGGAGAACCGAATACAATCTTGGCGGCTGCATTCTTCTGTAGTAACTCACTGACATTGAAGGAGGGTTCCGCCGGAGTTTCCTCGCCATTTTCATTGAGGACACTGTAGTCTCCCTCTTGATTCCAATGATAGTAATTTCCCATCGAGGTCATCCCGATTTTGCCATTAATAAAAGCATGGGACAGATGTTTATAGCCACCTTTATTCTCTCCCGTTATAAACTCAGGATCAATAATCCCATCCCGATACCATTTCTGCATATACTCCAAGGCTTTTTTCATCTCAGGCTCCAAAGCGCCGATCACGAGTTGGTTGTTTTTTTCATTAAAATACAGCTGCTCGGTAAAAACAGATTGTCCAAAGGCGCCAAATACGACATTTAAGCCCTCTCTGGATAGGCCATACGTATCCTGTTTACCATTTCCGTCCGGATCATCTTTGGCAAAAGCATACATGACCGTTTCAAATTCATCTAATGTTTTCGGAACGTCCAGACCCAGCTTCTTAAGCCAGTCCTCTCGGTATACGACAGGAGTCCGATAGATGTTGGTCTGATTGATGACCGGAATTCCATAGATGTTGCCATTTATTTTTCCATACTCCAGATAACGTGAGTCATAATCGCGAATTCGCTGTACAATATTTGGCGCATATTGTTCAAGTACTTCCGGGGAAATTTCCGCTAACACGCCTTGCATTTGATACTTAAGCAGATCATGCGGTTGTCTGATCCGGAACAGATCCGGTATTTTTCCCTGAGCCAGCTCCAGATCCAGCAGTTCCTCGTACCGCTTGTTCTCAAGGTTCCACACCTCCAGATCAACATCAAACCGATCCTCAATATATGCAATCATCTCCGCGTCTTCAGGAACAGGGATATTCTGATGCATGGTCCAGGATATCGTATACTGCGGTGTTGTATCCTTCTCAGCGCTTGCTAGATGGTCCTGCTGTTGCACTTGTGCTGTTTCTCCACCTGAAAAGGTACACCCACTTGTAAATACGAGAAGGAGAAGTATTGTGGTATATAGACATAGCTTTCTTGAAAGGTTGATGTTCATAGCAGCTCCTTTCCTAATTTTAATTCTATATAGGTTCAATCAAATAATATTTACACGGACACTCCGATGACAGAACAACCTTCCGATCGCTGTTATTCCCAGATTTCTTTTGATCCCTCTTCTAAAGGGGTGAAATCCGGGAATAAAGGCGAACGCTTCGCTTCTTCAGGTTCTTTCTGTCCTCTCCGTTTTTGTGTAAATGTTAAATTCAACTTATATAGACCCCTGTTCCATTAGACTGCGCATGAAGTTTTTTGGCGTACAGCCGTGAATTTCTTTGAACTTCTTAATGAAATAGGCAGGGGTACGGTAACCGACCGTACTTGCGACCTGCTCAACCGTAATTTCACGTTGTGTCATGAGTTCCCGGGCGCGTTCCATTCGCTGATTCGTAACATATTCGGAATAGACGATCCCTGTTTCTTCTTTGAAGAGTTTACTGAGATATTTAGGGCTGATGAATACTTGCTCTGAGACATGATCGAGCGTGAGATCGCCCGACAAGTGCTCGTGAATATAGGCTTTGACCGCCGATATGGTATCCACACTCCGTACCTCGCTTCGTTTCTCCATGTGCATCACAAATTCAGTCACGAGATGGATCATCCATTCGGAATAGCGATTGATATTGTAGAACAATGAAAACTGCTTGTACAAATTCAATGAACTCGCCTCGGCAGGTTGCAGGCGCACCTGATGAATACATTCAGCGTATATAGATACCGTTTTTAATAAGATGATACGACTGTATTCGGCTGAATAGGGGCCTTCCTTTATTGTCGCTACCAATTCCTGAATGGCCATAACCGAACCTTGCACATCCCGATTCTGTAATTTCTTCTCAAAGTTTACGAGGTATGACTCCGGAATCTCCAGACTGCTGGCTTCCCTGTTCAGCAGATCAAGATCCTGAATGGCAGACTGATCGGGAAAGAAGTAGCTGTATCGAATCAAGGCATTAGCCTGATGGTAGCTTCTGTGAATCTTCGTGAAGTGTTCTACCCATCCGCCTAATGAAAGTACAAATTCAAGGCCAAATCTGCTTCTTGCCTCCGTGTGAATAAAGTCCACAATGTGATTAGAGAGAGGTTCTTCGGATTGGTTAGTACAGATAATCACTGCTATTTTGTGATCCTGCAATTCCTCCGCCAGCAGTTGAGTTCCTTCCATGTCTGCCATCTCAAGTTGCTGAATCATCGTGTACAGCGTATGCTGCAACTGTCGTGGCTGCAGATCTTTCCACTTCTCATTGACGGGGTCAATGACGATGCAGCGGAAGCGGGAATAATCCATCGAAATCTGAACAGATTGCAGTTGCTCCGTCAGCTCTTCCGGTGTAAATCGGTTATTCAACATGTTAAGCATGATACTATGTTTAATCATCTTATGATTGGCCTGCAAGGTTTCTTCAAGACTATCAACTTTATTGGACAGACTGTTAAACGTTGTATCGATGAACCGGTATTCGTCCTGCTTGAGGCTGGTTGGGCTGTCCATCCGGCTCTTGATGTTATTCAGGATTCGCTTAAGAGGACTATAATTGGCTGTGGTAAAAATGGACGACATTGCTATCCCAACCGCGACAGCCAGCAAGCCAAGAAGAACCGATATCTCTTTCAAGCTATCCAGCTTATAGTAGAAGCTTTCATTAGGCGTGGTCGTGTAGATCAGCCATGCATTTCCTTTAAATTGATCTTGAGTAACAACAGAAGAGTCATAGTTAAATACAGGCGCGAAGCTCTCATCTGAAGAATGAAGGGAGAGCAGTGAATGAGTCAAATTCTCTTCCGTAGAGCTGCCTATCAACGTTTTGTCTGCGGCAGAGATGACAGTTCCATCCTGATCGATGATTAATGTATTTGCATAGTCAGCAGGGAGCATATTCTTAATGATCTGACTGATCGCTGACTCTTTGATATCAATCGCAATCATGACCTTGCTGTCTTTTCCAGAAGATTGAAACGGGTAACTGTGGACATAGGAAATGATAGGGCTCATGTTGCTCTGTCCCCGCGATTCGATATATGCATCCTGAGGAACCATGCGAGTCTTCATCCATAAGGAACTCTCACTGGACCCTTTCATTGCGGCAATCCAATCCGTGGTATGATCCACATTCGATGGCGTGTCCTCATAGAGCAACAGACCATATACAGAGGAGACTGTGAAATGATTTTCCGTATCGTACACATGAATAGCTTCAATGAGATCGGAATAGTTTTGCACCATATTTTTGAGGGACTGTTCGATGTCCAAAATTTTGCTGTGGTTTCCTTTTAAGCTATCTAAATCGATACTTGGAGCGTTACCGAGTGCCAGGGACAGATAGACCTGATTCACCTTCTGGATCACAGAGCTCTCAATAGTATTAACCGTGCTTTTCAGCGACAATTGATTATTGATTCGGATCTCTTTGCTGTATTGATGGGAGAAGAAGAGATAGAAAATGGAGCCGAAAAGAAGCGCAATGACAAGCACGACAGCGAGGTAGGAAAGAACCATCTTGGATCTCACAGACTGAAATGGCTTACGCATCTTTTTTCCCCCTTCAATTCCTCATTTCTAAACAACTTCATCATTATATAGCAGGCCGAGGACGAGAAATCATATTGACCGAAATTTAACAAACGTCTTCCTCATATTTTACACCAATTTAATAAAGCGTTTACATAAAAACATATCATAATTAACGAAAGTAGTATCTCCTCTGTTTTTTTAGGGCAGAAATCATCGGAACGTACGATTTTGATATAAAACGGAATATGTTCTATAGATGCGAAATGCTCCCTAATGCTACATTAACGGCAGATCAGACATCTGAATAGAGACTTTCGTCCTCATATGCTGAATCAGAAGTAAAAAATGAATTTACGATTAGGGGAGCGTGTATTAGTAAGCCATGAGAAAACCACTTAAAAAGTCACTGGCACTACTTCTAATGTTGTCTATGGTAGGTCCGACATTTGCAGAGAAGAGTTTTGCAGCCGATCAGAAGATTCAGTTCTCTGATATTAAGGGACACTGGGCGGAAGCGAATATTCAAGCATGGGGTGATGAAGGATTAATTCGAGGTTACCTGGATCGTTCATTTAAACCGAACACGTATATTACCAGAGCAGAATTTATGAATTTGGTAAACGGTGCTTTTGGATATTCCGGACAAGCTAAAATTACCTTTAACGATGTGTCTGAGAGTGCATGGTATTACGAAGCCATTTCTATTGCAAATGCAAATGGATATATAGATGGATACACCGATGGCACCATGAAGCCGCAAGATCCGATCACCCGTCAAGAAGCAGCTAAAGTGATTGCCGGTATTCTAAATTTGGAATTGAATGAAACAGCAGCGAATGTCTTTAGCGATTCATCATCTATTGCAGCTTGGAGCAAGGGAGCTGTAGGTGGAGCGGCAGCAGCGAAAATTATTGCTGGATATGCAGATGGAAGCTTCAAGCCGCTTAATTCCATTACGCGTGCCGAAGCAGTATCAGCACTCGTTAAGGCTGTAGAGACAGATTCGACTACAGCTGCCAAACCAGCTAAGCCAAAGGGAACGGCAACCGTACTGAATGTTAATCCCCCAGCAGATGAAGCTCGGTTGTCCGCCGTGAAGCACGGAGCCAATGCTGGAGACGACACCTTGAAAAATATTGCGGAGACCAATCCGTTTATTGATATTTTGGACGGTTTTGATCAAGTATGGTCCATGAACCAAGCGGACTGGAGAGATGGAACGGCGGCAACCAAAATTGGAGCTGACGGAAAAAATGCAAAGTATGGAGATGGACCGTCCCCATATTATGATGGCTTTAAGAATGATCCAACCGTAGCTGTCGCTGATCAGAAAACATATGCAAATGAAGAGATCCGAAACAAAGCGACTTGGGAAGCCAATATCAAATATGTAGAAAAGGTCACGCAAAATCGCACGGCTGAAGAGACATTGGCAGCCTACTATGATGACCAAAGAGATAAGATCTATAGCGTGATGGAGGGCTTTGGTCCGTTGGCTAACACGTATGTAGATATCATCAAGCCAAAGACAAACGTTGAACGAACGGTGGACGAGATGAATGTGGTATTGACCGAAGAAACGGTGGAAGATGAAAGCCAAGGCATTGGAGATTGGGATGCAAAAACGGAGCTTTCAGACTTGATCCATTTAGTTGATCTGGTTCGATTCAAAATTCCTGCCTCATCTAATCCCTCTAAATATTTCTACTCTTCCCCTAGACCGTGGAGAATGAATTCCAATGGAGAAGTGAAAGAAGTTGTTGACAGCAAAGGACTGCCTGTATGGGAAACCTTGGGTGAAGGTGAGAAAAAAGAAGTACCTTTGGCTTCAGGCGGAACCAAATCAACAGGAGAAAAACATTACCAGCAATACGAAACCAACGTTAAGCTTATTCCTGCGTTAACTTATGTCAAACGAATCGCTGAGGATGGAAGAGGAAAAGATGGCGGATTTCCGAGCGGACATACCAGTGCAGCTTATTTATCCGTATTTCCTTTGGCATACGCTACACCAGAACGATTCTCTGAATTGTTAACGAGAGCAGCTCAGTTGGGCGAGAATCGAGTCGTAGCAGGGATGCACTCACCACTTGATGTTATAGGAGGAAGAATACAATCCACAGCCATGGCTGCATATGCACTTAATCAGGCTGAGAACAGAGAAGTGTTAGAGAAAGGCTATGAGAATGCAGGGGAAGTATTTGGAGCTGCAGCCAAGGAAAAAAATATGAGTCTGTATGAATATGCACATACCGTAACAGAGGATTACACGTTTAAGAGTGCTTACGATGAACACAAATGGGAAGATCATGACGCCAATAAAGCCTTCTATAGAGAGAAGATGACGTATGGTCTGCCACAAACCGGAACCAAAGGTTTGGCTCCAGTCGTACCGCAAGGAGCAGAAGCCCTGTTAGAAACGCGTCAGCCGTATTTAACAGATGAGCAGCGCAGACAAGTACTGTATACAACATCGATTGATTCCGGTTATCCGGTTCTGGATGAATCCAAGGGCTGGGGTAGAATTGATCTGGTGACGGCTGCAGATGGATACGGAGCATTCTTGAACAACGTAACTGTGGATATGGACGCATCCAAAGGACGTTTCAATGCACAAGACTGGTGGAGAAATGATATCACGGGTAGCGGAATGCTGACGAAAAAGGGAACAGGAACCCTTACATTGACAGGGAAAAATAGCTATACTGGCGGAACATTGCTGCAAGCAGGAACACTGGTAGCTGAATCCGCAATGGCTTTTGGTACAGGTGATCTGTATGTAGAAAATGGAACAGTTGTTGTGAATGTCGATGGAGCATTAAACTTGAATAGAAACTTCACCATGGATAAGGGTACGCTGGAGTTGGTTGTCGCTGATGGCAACAGTCAACTGAATGTCGGCAGAAAGCTCTATATTGATGGAGGAAGTCTCAAACTCGACTTGTCCAATTATAAGATTGAAGGTTCCAAAGATATTACGTTAATCACGGCGAATGGAGTTACAGGTGAATTCGACAGTGTAACGGCAGATGGTTATAACGTTACGGTCACATACGAAAATGGTCGTGTCATTGCACATGTTGCAGCCAAATAAGTGAAGTAATTATCCATGATACAAAGTGAACTAAAGAAGGTTACACATGTCACTTCGATGACAGAATAACCTTCCGATCATTCTTCGCAAGACAAAATTAGTAATATAGAAAAGGGCTGAAGCTACAATGTAGTTTCAGCCCTTTTTGCGTACAGACTTGCAGAATTTATAGCGTGTCTTCAAACTTACTGAAAGCCGAGGCGTACATGAACGGGTCCAGAGTAGGCAACTGCGCAGCATAATGATGTACGAGCAGGGATCAGGATGCCTCGCGGCTTCCCTATTTTCCTCTACCAATAAAAATTTTCGCTTCGTAAGGGAGGGGCACGAGCTTGTCCTCTCAGTCGCTCTTGGAACAGAGCATGAGCAGGGATTGAGCGCTAACGAATCTGAGGCGTCTTATTTAAGGGTTTGAAGCACCCGCAGAAATCTAAGGAATCTGAGACACGTTATATCGAAATGTATGGCGTTTTAGAGCGTTTTTATCGAGCGATTTTGGGAAATAACGTGTCTGAGGTTCTTTACAATTTTGAAAGAGGCTGTAGAGGTAATATAAGACGTCCTGAGTTCCTTAGAAAATCGAATGGCTACTCAATAGGATCAGCCAGACGGAAGCTCGATAATTTTGGGACACTGACATCCATCATCGTATAGCATGCCGAGTAAGGAGACACGTCCTGATCGGTGGAAATCCAGTCGAGAGAGGAACGAGTCTCGTATCATCGAGGTGGGTATCTAAGTTTAATCATACGGAAGCGGCTGGATGCGTAGGTTATTCGTCGGTGTTGGTACCAGATGTACGACGTGTGTTCACTTCCATCTCTGTAGAGGCTTGCTTCATTGGTTCCATCTCCGTATGCCCTGCATAAGGGCGATCACTGCGAGAGCGTGTTCCGGTCAGACCGAAGCCTGAAGTGAACAAGATCAACTGTAATCCAAGGGCGTAGGGCGTAGCCACAAGTCCAATCAGATGGAGCAAGGAGCATAGCGCGATCAGCAAGGAGAGCATTTTGGTTATTGTACCTGGTGTATCCCGGCGTGGGCTGGCCCAGAGCAGGTAACCATATATTATGGTGATCATTAAGGAAATCGCGCGGATCCATGGCAAGATGCTGTCCCATGAGTCTACAGGCACATCCAACATCCGCTGACGAAATACCAGATCTGTAACCAGAAACCCTGTAGCCGCCAGTGCGGCTGGTTCAGCTAGGGGCCGAAGGAGGGTCCAGACCGCTGCGCCCCAATGATCAGCATGCGTATCCCGGCTGAGTTCATCTGATAATACGGTGCATTCTCGTTCCAGCGCTCTGTGCATCAGTCCGAGTTTGGCAGGATCATGTTCCTTAATACAGTCACGGATCTGATCTTGTAGCTGAGGGGATAGGTAAGATGCAGCTTTGCAGGCTAACATTGCCGTGATCAGATCATTATGTTCGTGTTCCGACCGTTCATAATTCCGATTTTCCTGGATGGTAAGTTGTCCCAAGAGGGCTGTACTTATGTATAATGTATCTCGTATCCTTCGCATTCGCCTTTCGTGGCTGCGGCGAACTTCAGTGGCAGACCATATGTATATCCCCAGAAGCAAAGCCATGACGCCAAGCAGCACAGCCACAGCACCTGGGCGAGATGTTAGATCTTCAATCCAACGTTGAAACACACTTGTTCCTCCTTTGCAGCAACTTCACGTATCATGAAACACGCTTCACGTAAGCTTTCTCTCACTATTACACAGGAAGTAGATGAATTCAAGCAGAAAGGGGCACAATTCATGGATCATGTGAGTATTGAACACACACCACCCGCAGCAGTGGAGTATCTTGCCTTGCGGCAGATTGCCGGCCTTAGTGCAATGAGCAGGGAAGGGGCGGAGATTGGATTACCGAATAGCCTGTTTGCCGTATGTCTGCGTGAAGAGGATATGCTGATAGGCATGGGGCGAGTGATTGGAGATGGAGGTTGTTTCTTTCAGGTCGTCGATATTGCTGTACACCCGGATGTTCAGGGAATGGGGTATGGAAAACTGATCATGAGCGAAATTATGAATTATCTGCGTAAAGCAGTACCTGCCCGTGGTTTGGTCAGTCTTCTGGCGGATGTTCCGGCTGATCAACTTTATGCTCAATTTGGATTTGAATACACCAGCCCAAAATCGGAGGGTATGTGGTGGAGGCAGGGAGACTAGTGAACTAGTTAAAAACATATTCGGCGAACCTTTGGATAAATCCGAAGGTTTTTTGCTTTACAACCATTTATTTACAGGTATAATGTAATTTAAAACCAATTTACGATTTACAAATTACGATATACGCGTGCACTCGTGAAGAATGGAGGAATTGAATATGTACAATGACCAGAAAGCTCAGTTTAACCAGATGGTGGAACGATCTGTGGAGCAGGCGAACAAAAATCTTTCGGGAGCTAAGGGAGTTGTTTCCGTTCGATTAAGTCAGGAGGAGATTGATATCATAGATCAGCTTGTATTTCTTGAGTTAGCCAAAAACCGTTCTGACGCAACTGCGATGTTGATTAGGGAAGGCATACGAACACATCAGGCCTTATTAAACGAGATACGTGAGTATACAGCTGAACTGGAACGGGTAAAAGCCAAGATACAACAGACCATTCGAGATTCAGGTTTAGTAGCGCGTCTGCATCGTAATAGTGATGAAGAATCTATTACGTACGATGGAGAGGTGCGTGAAAAAGATGAAAAGTGAGATTCGCGGCGACAGCTATCGAGCGGTTTTGCGCCTTCCTTCTTTTGTTGTGCTACTTGTTGGCAGATTGATTTCCGGGGCAGGTCAGATTTTATTTTCTATGGCAACGATGTGGTATATCCTCCAATTAACGGAGTCGGCACTCGCTGCTGCACTGATTCCGATGCTGCCTTATCTGATCTATGCATTTCTAGGCATTCCCCTGGCTACGATCAGTGATCGCCTGCCGAAGAAACAACTTTTGATCTGGACAGATATACTGCGCGCAGGTATAGCCTGTCTTCTGGCACTTTTGTTCATGACAGATTCCATGCTTCCTTGGCATATTTACGCAGCCAATCTGCTCATTGCAATTCTTGGTTTTTTGTTCAATCCGGCTACCCAGACAGTCATCCCCGCAATTTTGCCAGAACCTACAAAACAATTAGCTCCAGCCAATGCATTACTGAACTCTTCCTCCAAAACGATTGAATTGCTTGGATACGCCATGGGGGGGATATTGATTGCGCTCATCTCCGTTCAGTCCATCTTGTTCATCTATGCAGTTACGTTTCTGTTATCCGCCATATCCATTTTCTTTATCCGCATCCCTGTAACCAAAGTCGTGAAACAAAAAGGAGTCTCTGGTTTTGTCAAAGATAGCATGCAGGGAATTACATTCCTGTTTTCCCGTAAAATTTTGGCCTGCTGCATTATCTTTGGAGCCATTATCAATTTTGCAGGTGCGCCATTGCATATTTTCACGCCGATTTTTGCCAATATGGTGCTGCAAGCCGGACCGCAAGGCTACGGTCTTCTTCAGTCAGCCTTTGCCGCTGGCAGTATTGCAGGCTCTCTGCTCAGTGGCAAATATGCCAAACGACTCTCGCTCGCTCACTGGTTTTTGATTAGTTATCTCATCTCAGGCACAAGTTTGCTGCTCATGCCGATGTTTCCTAACCTGTATATCGCTATTGCGTGTTCATTTTTGTTGATGATGGGACTTGCTCTTGTGAATGTACCCTTGGTTACTTCCATTCTTTTATCCACACCTGAAGAAAAAAGAGGACGTGTCATGAACAGCATGGGTGTCTTGATGAGTGGCATTAGTAACCCGCTTGGTCTGTTACTGGGAGGGTGGTTCATCGAAACGTACAACCCTTCATGGGTGTACATGGGGATTGGTACATTTGTTATTTGTATGGGCATGGCAAGCCTGTTTGTCCGACCTTTCCGTGAAGAACGGAGCAAGCGTACGAGACAACAAACGACCTCTGTGTAATCTGGAATCTGATGTCATATTGCGCCTCTTTTTAGTCCAAAGAAACATGTAATGTGACATGATCAGGCGGGATAAATGGATTTAATAAATAATTTATGTAAAATAATTCAATTAAAAAGAAGGAATATCAAAATTTATGTAGAATTTGGTTTATAAGAGGGGGAGACAAATGGGAGGTAATTTATCATGGAAAACAAGGAAATTTTATCTGTACAGGATTTGATGGCACTAGAGGTTGAAGAGGATAACAACATGTTTGAGGAAACAAGCTTGTGTACAGTGTGCAGCTGGACTAGCTCACAAACAATCGTTGTCGAGAGCTAGGAACTTCTTTACACGCTCTATTCACTGAATCATTTGAAAGATAAGTCTTTGGTTTTCGCGCATTACTAAAATAATTGTACCTCCCCCTCTTACTTTATCCAAAAAGGAGTGATTCTCATTGAAATTCGCAAGCGTAACCCCCAAGAAGGACGCCTTTGAGAACGCTTTGGAACATATAATACGAGAACTTCCCCAATCCATCCAATGGTCGAATGACGGCCATTGGATTTGTTTTAGACCGGAGGAATTAAGGCTTCCCGCGCAGGGGTGGAAAATCCATATATCGGTCATCCCTGTGGAAGGAGCTGAATTGCTGCGCCGTATTGCACCTGTTCTCACAGAAAATGAAGTGCAATGGAAAGTAGTGAGCAGTGGGCTGAAACTGATTGAAACATCTAACGGTTCCATACCTCTCCCTCAGACTGGGAAATGTGTCACTATCTACGCACGAGACGAAGAACAGTTCTTGAAGTTACTTGAACTAATGCATTCATGTACAGGTGATCTGGAAGGACCAGCTATTCCGACAGATCGGGCATACCTCGGCAGCCAGTGTGTATTTTACCGTTATGGTGCATTCACGGATCGTTTCTACTATGACCGTTACTCGGGTGCAAAAGTATATGCCATCCAGAATCCTGAAGGTAAGCTGGAGGAGGATCGAAGAACACCTGGCAGGTACAAACCGGATTGGGTGAATGAACCCGAGGAGTTACTGCGCATCCAAGCCATGGAGAAAAATCAGGTGACTTCTCGTCATGCCGATTCCAATAACAATGAGTTTGGTATACGAAACATTCGTGTAAGGCGTGTGCTTAAGAAATCCGGCAAGGGCGGAGTATTTCTCATCTCTGGCACATCGTATGAACAGGCTGTCATGAAAGAAGCAGTCTACCGCATGCGTGTAGACGGTGGTGGGCGGTCTGCTCATGACTATCTGGATAATGAATATCGTGTGCTTGATCTGATGAAGGATACGGGGGTTACCCCGAGGCCGCTTGATCTGTTTAGTACTGAAAATAACCGCTATCTGATCCTGGAGTATTTTGAAAGCATCAGCTTGCGTGAATATATCCATCGCAGACATGTGGCCGCAGATTACAACCTGGCGGATATGCATCGGATGGGTGTACATATTCTCGATATGGTGCAGCAATGTCATGATAAAGGAATTGTGATCAATGATCTGACTCCCAACAATATTGTTGTGCTGACGGACGGAAGTGTACGCCTGATTGATCTTGAACTGGCTTATGTTAGAAGTGATGAGAACCAGGCTGATCCATTGACCGGTCATACTCCGGGCTATGTGCCACGAGGGCGTGAGCACAGCAGGCGATCCAGTCATGCAGATGATCTGTATGCACTGGGAGCCGTCTTTTATTACATGGCTTCATCCATCGACCCCTATCTGAAATATCGACAATCCCATCTGGAAGCTGCACAAGCTTATCTGGATCATCAAAGTAATACACAACTTCGTGGCTTGGGAAGTCTGGGTATTGAGATCATGTCTGGCGGATATGTGAAGTTATCAGATATTCGTGAAACGTTGGTTGCATTACTGGAGCAGCAAGAGGTCCGTTCAGGAGGAAGCAGGGATGTAATAGAGAAGGATGAATGCAATATGGAACCAGAAGAAGTGCTCCGTCAGGCTGAGCGTATGGTAAACACACTGTATACTTCTCTTGATTTTAATAGCCCCTTGCAACTGTTCCCGGAAAACAGTATGAGCAAGATGTTTCATCCGGCTAATTTTAACTTTGGGTGGACAGGGATGATTTTTGGTTTTAATCAGCTTGGTCAGATTACAGAGAACAGACAATATCATCAATATGCGTATGAAGTATTGGAATGGATTTTGAAGAATCACCCTTACGTTCCAGATGAGACACCTGTAGCATTATACTTTGGATATGGCGCTGTCCCCTGGGCAATGGCAGAGACGGCTGAACGAATAAAAGATCCATCGTTGCTGCGACGTGCAGAGGATCTGGCATTGGAAATCACCCGACATGAGCCAGTGCAGACCAATATTAGTCATGGAGCTGCGGGTTTGGGATTGATGCTGCTTGAAATATACCGTATTGGAGGCCGCCCTGAACTTCTGGCAAGAGCAGAGGAACTGGGTGTCTATATTTTGGAACAAGAAGAGCGGACAGACGAATCATTGAGTTTGTGGAAAGTAAAAGATAAATCGGACAAAAAAGGTCATCATTCCCTTGGATTCTCTCATGGCATTGCAGGCATCGGGTATGTTCTACTTGCCTTGGCAGAGCGTACAGGAAAGGAAGCGTACTATTCTGCTGTGAAGCGAATTGTACATACACTCGACCGTACAAGTTATGGCGGACAGAATGGCGTGAGTCTGTGGCCCGCATCGCCTGAAAAACCAGATACACTCTGGGTGCACTGGTGTAATGGATCGGCGGGTATTGGTCGATTCCTAATGGCAGCGGCTGATATTTTGCAAGATCCCCTCTGCACTAGACTAGGACTTCAAGCAGCAGATGCAGTGGCACAGGCAACGGTATTTGCTTCTTTTGGGCAATGTCACGGAATTGCAGGTAATGGAGATTTTCTGCTCTTGGCCAATCGCAGGTTCCCGGGCAGATATGAAACCAAACTAGCGGAATACACACAGAGCTTGCATGTATTGCGAAGTGATCAACGGGAAGATATATGGATGTGGCCTCTGGAGGATATGGAGTCGTTCTCCCCGGATTATATGACGGGATATATGGGGATCTATACATTCCTGCTTCGCCGGTTTTATCCGTCTATTGCATCCGAACCACTGGTTTACTCAGGTTTTGATCATGACAGGGAGGGAAAAGTGTATGATGCTAACATCCATGTCTGAACTTCTGCCGCAATGCCAGCATGAATCGGGAAAGACGGGTAATCGCTATTATGCCGTTGAACCTGGAAATGAGGATACCCTATCTTCGCTCATGGTAATTGATCAGGGAGAAGGGCAGTATACACTGGATTTATGGAGTGAAACGCATTCCAATTCTTATTGGGAAGATCGAATGTCATCCGTTTTGGACAAAATGACATGGTCCTCTCTCTATGCAACCACTCCTGCTTCATTTCCGTGGGAGAAGCTTGGATACCGGGCAGATGTTCTTGCCCATCGATACCGGTTTTTCGGCAAGCTGAAGGACGTTCCCGTGCCGGCTATGCCTAATGAAGACGCGGTTTGGATGTCTGCGGAGGGGCAGGTGGATTCTCTGGCACACTTGCTCCAGGACAGTGATCCTACCTGTCCAAGTTGGGAAGCTGCTCGTCAAGCTATCCGAGATATTGATGAGGGGGTGTATGGCAAGTTGCTGAAGGGTTCCGGCCTTGTGGAACTGGAGGGAAGGAAGATCGGGGGCTGCCTGTTAAGCGATGAGTTCGGCAGTATACTCCTTGCTCATATCTTCACGATACCTGAAGCGAAACGTCAAGGTTGGGCCCGTTGGCTTGCTGCATATGGCCTCCATCGGTGCAGTTCCAATCCGAATCAGCGGGTTAAAGCTTCACTGGATGCAAACAACCGGGGCAGTTATCAATTGATGACGGCACTGAATCTACAACAGGTACCTGAACTTATACACGTATGCCGTATCACGAAAGTGAGTGAGTTTTCATGATGCCTGTCCCACTGGAAAGTACGGATTATCATGATCTGAGAAGTAAATGGTATCGTGCGAGTCATGAACCCGGGTTGTTTGTCGTTGAAGGGACATCGGATGCAGTGAAGCATGAAATTCACAAATTGACAACGCATTGGCAGGATAAAGCTATCCAAATCGCGGTTGATGATCCGTATGCTACTCTCCCGCTGATCTATCAATTAAGTCCGGTTAAACCCATAGATGATCTTGTAGCATGTAAAAATGCGTTATTGAGATTCCAAAGATCAGGGTGGACACCTGGCAATAGGAAATGGGTTCTGATTGAAATATCTTCCTACCTTCACCCTGCGGATCTGGGAGCCATCCACTATATCCTGTATCGACAGAAATTAAGGGGAGTAAGTGTCGTACTTTTTTTTCATCGATATCCAACCATAGCGAGCAATCCTGAGGACATAGCCAAACTTCCGGTATCCCTTGTCAGGGATACGCCTGATCAGACCCGACGTTTGTTGGAGGAACATCTACGGATGGTAAGCAAGGATAAAGGGAAGGAGAAAGAGGCCGCATTGGCGCTCTATAACAGGCTGGCCTGGATTTTGTTGTCCAAATCGGATAATCCGGCCCGCTACAGGTCCTGTTTTCATTTCTTTGACCATAATTCGTTATTTCAACGTTTGTCAGTGACACAGCAGGCAGTACTCTGGTTTGAGCTGGGTCAGCTGTTGACCAAAAACGGGAAGTATTATGCCGAAGCACGACACTGTTATTCGAAAGCTCGGGAAATCCTTGCCCATGAAGAACTAACGGAAACGTATCGTACCGGGAAATGGGCTGCGCTTGATAATGGTGAAGCATTAATTGAGATGCAGGAGGGCAATGTAGAACGTGCAATTATGTTGGAGCGACAGGCGGGACAGCGTATACGACAGCTTCCTGAGGGACCTGATCAGCGAGTTTTTCAGATTCAGACCCTACTCAACATTGCGGGGTTGCAGCTCCGGGCGGGGCACTATGCAGAGGCAGGTAAGACGTTGCTGGCTGCGGAGAAGCGATGTGTTGATACGTATGCAGATTGGCTGGGGCATGTGCTGCAATTAAAAATGGTATTACATCAACAGCTTGGTGAGCAGGAGCAGGAATACGAACTGTTGATTCAATTGTTACGTATGAAGACAAACACGGTCCATTCCAAACTGCTTGGCCGTGCGGTGGAAATCGCTGGCGCGCTGATTACTCAAGGGTTAGAGGAACGGGCATCCCGGGTGTACCGTCTATTGATGATGGGGCTGCCGGTTGCCAGTCTGCCACAGATCAGGTTGATTCGGGAAACATTAGGCAGACTGGGGACCGTTACGCCCCTAGATGCATACACGCAGGACCAGTATATTGATAAACTGGAATCGCAATTGGAGGGATGGGAGCAGTTAAAGAGCTGGAATGAGAGGAGGAAATCCGGTTGGGTTATCCATTCCTGACACGAATGAGTGTGAATAAGGAACGAACGAGTATGCTATTGGGTTATGATGACAACACATGCGAATGGTGCAGTCTTGATGATACAGGCCGCATGGGTAGCCGGAAGATCCTCTCTGAACATGGGACGGAGTCAGAGCAGCACACGCAGCATATTCAGTTCATTGGAAGGAACCAGGTTCTGGTGATTACACAGGACAAGGCGGGGAAATGGCTTCATATATACGAGAATGAGGAGCGAGCAATTCTGGTACAGAGCCGATTTGTGAAGTTTCCATTTCCTGTGATGCAAGCCGCGTGGCAAGAGGAGCGATTACTCCTGCTATTTTCCATTAGGA
Source organism: Paenibacillus sp. 1781tsa1 (assembly GCF_024159265.1). NCBI lineage: Bacteria > Bacillati > Bacillota > Bacilli > Caryophanales > Paenibacillaceae > Paenibacillus > Paenibacillus sp. 1781tsa1. The sequence goes on from NZ_JAMYWY010000001.1 coordinate 565,874, forward strand.
ATCGGTCAGGGTCTGTTCGTATAGGTCTTTATGATCCGGAAAAGGATGAAGCGAGATGGGTTACTCCTGATCTGGATCAGCCGCAATTTGTATTCTGGTCTGCATCTACACGAGAGGTCGGCGTAAACGTTGGTGGATTCGGAAGAGTGTATTCGTATTCCCAAGACATCCTTCCATCATCCGAAATCCCTTATACGGAGTATGCCTACCCTGTGATGGATAAGCAGGGTGACCTGGTAGCGGTATCGATTCCTGTGGAACATGGTTTCCAGCCTGGATGGATCAGGCAAGGAGAGGGATTGGTACATGTATGTTCAATGGATAGCGAACCCTTCTCTGAACTGATCAGAATGCAACTCGATGCACATCAACAGCTCGTCCTCTGTGAAGGGATAACCTGCGGCAGGTGGCAATATGTTCAATATACATTGGACAGAGAGAAGAGATTTGAGCTACGTGATTATCCGGGAATCTTGACACAGGCTGTGCTCAGCAGGGACAGGCAGGGATTGATCGGAAAATATGAATCTATTGTCCGCCCTCCTGCGCCGGGAATATACCGTTTTTCAGAGCAAACGAGTACGAGTACCCCTTTCCCGATTGGGAGAGATGAGAGAACTGGCAACTATCCTGGCGAGGAACCAGATGTAATCTATGGGAGGATTCGTTATGGACAAGACATGATTCCGTACATGGACATGCACCCGGAGGGTGCTGAACAGGTGGTTATCTATCTCCATGGGGGGCCTCATAATTGCCTGTTTGACAGCTTTAGTCCGGTCATCAGCGGATTATATCAGGCAGGAGTGCGGGTCATCGGGTTGAACTATCCCGGCAGTTCAGGGTTTGGCACGGATTACAGGATGCTCATTCAGAACGACTGGGGCGGCGTGGATGCAGAAGTCATCCAGTTCATGCGGGAGCAGATGTTATCTTCCTATTCAAACGTCTCTCTCTATGGCGTGAGCTATGGGGCTTATCTGGCATTGCTGGTAGCAGGTAAAAGTCCTGCGCTATGGAGTAATGTGGTTGCCTGTGCACCGTTCACAGATCTGGAAAGACTGTACGCAGGCGGAGGAGCGAAGCTGAGATCATTCTTGCAAACGGAAATCGGTGAGCTTTTGCATGATCCATCTGCCCTGCGGGATCGAAGCCCAACAGCCTATGTATCCGGGCTCAGTGAGGTGAATATTCAATTCATTCACGGTCAGGAGGATCAATTGTGTCCTGTAGAGCAGACGGAGAGATTGTATCGGGACATTATGGAAAACAAGCGGTTGTCTGGAGCTGTAGGCAGGATTGAGCTTCATATCGAGGATATGGCGCATGAAGCTTATTCGGAGCGAATCTGGGCGCAGAAGGCTGTTGATTTTCTAACCTACAGTAGAGTATCCACGTAAGATAAATACGTGATATTGAAGCCGCAAATGCGGCTTTTTTGGCGATGGTTAAGGTAATGATACGGAACGGAAAAGCGGTTGGTGACGTGTTGTTCGTGGGATGTTGCATAGTATCAGAGGTTAAGTGAATGAACATTAACGTTTACAAGATGTCACATCCGGTTTAAGATGGCGTGAGCCGTTTAAGGTATATAACAATAGGATTAAGTATTAAAATAACGGTAAGTTGTTGAGATAATATCTACAGAAAAGAGGGAATTGATATGAAAGTAGCCATTTTTGGAGCAACCGGCGCGATTGGCAAGACGATACTGTGGGAGCTGATGGATCGTGGACATGAAGTGACAGCAGTGGTACGTGATCCATCCAAAATTGAGATGGTGCATGAGCGTTTGCGTGTAGAACAGGGAGATCTGCTTAACCCGGATCAGGTGGCTGATTTTGCAGCGGGTCAGGAAGCGGTTGTGAGTGCATATGGGCCGAAGTTCGGTGGAGAAGAAGAGATGCTGGAAGTGACACGTTCGTTGATCGAGGGTGTGCGCCGGGCAAAAGCAGGACGTTTGATTGTAGTGGGTGGAGCGGGAAGCCTGCTGACCGATTCCGGTGATATGCTGATGGATACGCCTGGCTTCCCGGAAGAAGTCAAACCACTGGCGAAAGCACATGCAGATGCATATGACCTGATTGAAGCATCGGGTATTCACTGGACCTACATGAGCCCCGCTGCGACAATCACAACAGGACGCCGGACAGGCCAGTTCCGAGTTGGGATGAACCGTGTGATTACGGATGATATCGGGGAAAGCTCGATTTCCGTTGGTGATTTTGCAGCGGCTTTGGTGGACGAACTGGACGATCCGCAGTTTATTCAAGCGCGGTTTACAGTAGGTTACTAAGCGTAAACAGGCTTTGGAATGGATGATTTAATCTGAAGATCTCGTACACGGAATCGATAGAGTTTCCGATGATGTATCGATTGGATTGTGGTAACTGGATAAGGTAAGGGGAAAGATAGCGATACACATACAGGATCAGCATTTAAGTGTGAAGTTGTTGCTTTTAGGTATGAGATGAGCTTGTCACGGGGAGGGATGACCGTTGTTTATCGTGACCGCTGAACAGATGAGAGCTGTGGACGATCATACGATTCATCAGCTTGGTATTCCAGCAGCAAGTCTGATGGAGAATGCAGGCCGCGCCATAGCCGAGGAAGTGATCAAGCTGTGCCGGGAAGGGCAGGAAGTCGGCTGGCTTGCGGATTCAGGGCAGCTTGGTTATCACAGTAAGGCAGGTGCGAGGCGGGCACACACCGGGCCCGGCGATCGGCAGGGTTATGGTGGCGACATCATCGCCGATCCGGCGCTGGTGATGGAGCGCCCGGGAGATCAGCAGTGGTACATGCTGATCGGCAAGGGCAATAATGGCGGCGATGGACTGGTGGCCGCGCGCCATTTGGTTGAAGCAGGGCTTGGCGTGACATTGGTCTACGCCGATGCCCCTAAGGCACTGCGGGGCGAAGCCGCAGTGCAACGGGATGCCGCCGCGAAGCTCGGCATCCCTGCTCTTGTCCACGGGCGCGAAGCCGTGGACTTCAGCCGGTGCACAGGCATCGTGGATGCGCTGCTGGGCACCGGCTCGCGGGGGGCGCCGCGGGGAGCTTACGCGGCGCTGATTAAGGCGGCGAACGACAGCGGCAAGCCGGTCGTGTCCGCCGATGTGCCAAGCGGGCTGGACGCCGACACCGGAGAGGTGTACGAGCCTTGCATTCAAGCCCGGGTGACCGTATGCCTCGCGCTGCTCAAGCGCGGGCTGGTGCAGTACCCGGGCGCTTCTGCCGCGGGGCGCATTGTGATGCGCGCCATCGGCATTCCCTCGCGGCTTGCGCCAGAGCATGGCCCCTCGGTCCGTCTGCTGACGGACGAGGTGCTGCGCGGTGCGCTGCGCGTGGACACAGGCCGCCTCCGGGCACCGGACGGCCATAAGGGCACCTACGGCCACGTACTGCTGGCCGCAGGAAGTCTGCCGATGAGCGGCGCGGGCCTGCTCTCGGCCAAGGCCGCGCTGCGCGCAGGCTGCGGGCTCGCCACATGGGCGCTGCCCGCGGCACTGCTGCCGCATGTCATCGGCACCGTGCCCGAGCTCATGCTTGCTGCCGCCGCCGATGGCGACAGCGGCGAATGGAACGCGGCTTCCGCCTCCGCCGTGCTGCGTCTCGCGGAGAGCCGCGACGTGCTCGCGACCGGCCCGGGCCTCGGTCGCTTCAAGGGCGACACAGACTGGCTGCGCCGTCTGTGGCAACATACGGATCGTCCGCTCGTCATTGACGCGGACGCCCTCAACATGCTGGCAGACGCGGGCCCACATGGGCCTCGCGACTGGGGCCAGCGAAGTGCGGCGACAATCCTGACGCCGCACCCTGGCGAGATGGGTCGACTGCTGGGCATGTCGACCCAGGAAGTGCAGCGTGACCGCATTGGACACGCTGCACAGTACGCCCGCGAGCAGGGCGTGACCCTTGTGCTCAAGGGAGCACGAACGGTCATCGCAACGCCATCCGGCGAGGCGTACATCAACACCACCGGGCACGCCGGCATGGCGACTGGCGGTGCCGGAGACGTTTTGACCGGCATCATCGCCGGTCTGCTTGCCCAAGGGCTCAGCGCGGAGCAAGCTGCCGCGTTCGGCGTATATCTCCACGGACAGGCCGCCGAACAAGCAGCACTGCTGCGCGGTGACCCGTCGTCCCTGCTGGCGGGAGACATCATCGACGCATTGTGAGGACGGGGCTGAGGCAAGTTCTTGATTTTGGCTATCTAAGTGTGAGTGTATGACTACTCATGTCCAAGCTATAAGTAATCCAAGGAACCAGCACACCAAGAACGAGGTGTGTGAACGTTATGGGTTGTTCAAGGTTCATGTTCAGTGTTCATGATTCATGATTCATGTTCATTGTCTATTGTCCATTGCTCAACACCCAACACAAATGATCAATGCTCAATGCCCTAGCGAACCTGATACACCTTATGCCACGGTTTATATCGAGGAGCAAAAGCTAACGAACCCTATCCACGTTATTTCTATGTATTTCAGAGAAAACACCTGAAAAAGCGGACTAAATTAGGGAATAGAGTGCCTGAGATTCGTTAGATTTTATAATCCTCAATTCGTGGTCCAATAAGGTTTGCTCGGTTCGTTAAACGTTTGGATCTGAAACGCTGATGCCTTGTGATCCACTTTCGTGTCTGGTTACCGACTTGCGCGTGTCTTGGGAACAATGGTTAGTTGAAACAACGATTAGCTACTGAGAAGGGGAGCCCTGTCATGGTCTATGACGGAGGCTCCCCTTTGTTTGCTTGTATGTTCACGCTGCCTGATCCTGGCTTACCTATAACCTACCTATAGCGTACCTATAATCAGCATCTAACAGCATATAAACTACATCCAACCTACATCTGACCTGCATCCAACCTACCTCTTCACCCTTGTCACGAAGCAGGGCACTGCATGCTGGGATGCACGCATCCCGAATTCTTCGGCCAACTTGCTTACAGCCTGAATTCTCCCAACATCCTGCTTACAGCCGGAATCGCAGCAGTTCCTGATGCATCTCCGCACTGATATCACGCAGTGACTTCACCTTGATACTTGCATCAGCGAAGGAACGTTGTTGTTCCGACGTGGAGGCGGTAATCTCTTCACTGCTGGCAGCCGACTGCTCCGTGATGGCACTGATATTTTCAATGGCCTGTTGCACCTGTGTACTGAGTTCGTTGGATTGTTGCATGTCCTCAGCAAGCTGGTGGATACCCGTACTTATGCGCTCCACACTTTCACGAATGGCAGAGAAGGATTCACGAGTCTGGCTGGTGGCTTGTTCCTGTTCGCCGAATAGCTGCATGCTCTGTGCTACAGAATTCTTCACCTTGTCCATGGAGGTTGTGATTTCGCCCACCGCCGCATAGATATGCTTGACCGATTGCGCAGATTGTTCGGCGAGTTTGTTCACCTCGCCTGCAACAACAGCGAAGCCACGTCCGGCTTCTCCAGCGCGAGCAGCCTCTATGGAGGCATTTAACGAGAGCATGGTCGTTTGTTTGGCAATCTCCGATACATACGCAGTCATCGTAGTGATTCGAACCGCGCTTTCTTCCAGTTCCCGCACCGTTTGTTCCACCTCGGACATCGCCAGACGATTCACTTCGGCCAGACGGAGTTGCTCCGCTACAGCCTTATTTCCTTCCTCAACGGTAGTTAATACTTCGCGACCATCGATTACCGATTGGGAGGTGGCCTCCAGATTGCTATTGAAGGTAGACTGCATTTTGTCCACAACCATCACCGTTTCACTCAGATCCTCGGCAATCTTTTGACTACCAATCGAGAGTTCCTCCGTGGTGCGGGATACTTGCTGCACGATCGCTTGGGCTGTATCGTTACCGCGGTCAATATCTTGCGCCATCAGATCGACACGATGACCAGCTGCACCAATCGATTGAATAATACCACGGATATTATGGGTCATGATACCGAAGGAGCGACTCAGATCATCGAGTTCATCTTTGCCCCGAGCTTCCGATAATTGTCCGGTCAGGTCACCGTCCGCAATTTGTCCCGCAGCGTCTTTGAGCGTACGAATACGCCGGGCGATCTGCCGTGAAGTATACATATTGAACAACATTACAGCGACGAGCAATATGATAGCTCCACCGAGAGCGACTTGCCACGTTTGCTGAATGTCATGTTCCAAATCCACGGTATATTGATCATAACGATCCCGAGTCATCTCATCTAACGAATAGATATCATTCTGTATGCCCCGAACCCTAGTGCTGTAACGTTTCGCTTCCGCACTGTTCATCGCGCTCATCGCTTCGGTGGCTCCCTGGTTTAGAGCTTGTAATTTTGTCTCAATGGATTGTATAAGTTGTAACTGCGGATCGGTTTCGAGCAATCCGTCCGTAAGCTCCTGAATCATCGTTTGGCCTTCATCCAGCAAGCGGAGTACTGCGTCCTGATTTCCTGCTGTCATGGAGAACGAATAGACATCCAGTGCCTGCTGGGTCTGAATCTGATTGGCATTCAGTTCACTAACCTTGAGCATGGCTGGTACCAGATTTTGATTCTTGGCATTCATACCGAGCAATTGCATGATGATATAAGCGACCAGCGCAAGGCATAGAAGTAGTGAAATTAGAGCATTAAGTATTAGTTTTCCCTGTAGTTTCATGTACGTACCTCCTTGTATCCGATGGGTTATTGATCAAGCGTAATTTTGATTTGACCCGAAGAGATCTTTGCTTTCAGATCTTCGAAGGTTTTCTGCTGTTCATCACTGAGCGTGATATTATGTAGAGCAGTCAGACCCACGGCGTTCTCCGCCAGCCCCTCCACAATTTCTTTTTGAGGGAAGGTATGATTGTTTTTAATAAATGTGTTAACGGCATTATAGATAGAGACATCCACATTTTTCAGCATCGACGTCAGAATGGCTTTTTCCGCCAAAAAGAATTGATCGGTATCTACACCGATGGCGTATTTCCCTAATTTCTGAATCTCCGTCAGTGCACCAACGCCTGTGAGACCGGCAGCCACATAGATCACATCAGCGCCCTTGTCCTGAATCATCTGTGCAGCCAGTTGTTCACCCAGATCGGCATTACCGAAGTCCCCTGCGTAGACGGCATCCACGGTTGCATCCGGCTTGACAGCCAGAACACCTTGCTCAAAACCCTGCTCGAAATCACGAAGGACCGGGATCTCCATTCCACCAAGGAAACCGACATGATTTTCCGTTGTGGCCATAGCGGCAATAACACCTGCCAGATAACTTCCTTCTTCCGCCCGGAATGAAATGGAGGCAATGTTGGGCAGTTCGGATTGACTGTCAATCATGAGGAACTGCTGGTCAGGATATTGGGCTGCAACTTTCTCCATATCTGATTGGACCGTATCACTCAGGCCGATAATCAGATCGAATTTGGCTTCCGCAAACTCTTCAAATGCAGCTTCGGCAGTTAAATTCTCGCCCGGTTCACGATAGTCAAAGACAATGCTTTTCTCGTCTCTGGCCTGAACCAGCCCATCAAAAGCAGCATCATTAAAAGAACGGTCACCCAGACCCACTTCCGTAAGCACGATCCCGACCCTCGTTCTTGTGTCTGTTGACGTTGTTGTATTACTGGCTGAACACGCCCCCAGGATCAGTACCGTCAGGATTATCATTATGGTGAGACCTAGACCTGCGCGTCTGCTCTTGTTTGTTTTCATGTGTGGTACCCTCATTTCTGTATTCTCATTTTTCTGTTTTGAATGGTTTCTTAGCTCCAGGGAAGTACGTGTACATGGATGACACGTGTGGTGAGGATTTCCCTTTATCTATATCGGTTAGAAAGGCATTGTGATTTATGGTATGTAGTGAAAATTTACGAAAAAATAAATATTTTTCATGAATTACACATTATTTTCACATTTTCCTGGTTGGAAGGATACATAATTAACTACAGTCTGTTGTTTGCTGACGTTTAACGTGTCGAAAAGGCATAACAGAGATGACATGAATCATCTCTGTTATGCCTTTGAATAGAATCATATATGGATCAGAGGGTGATCTTCCCTTTGTAGAAATTACATGAGTTTACCAAGCCGCAATGGAGCCATCGGCTCGGGTTTCCGTACCTCCGCATAATACGCCATTGTCCGGGTTGCGCCAGATAATCTGACCGCGTCCAAACTGGGATGGATCGAGCGCCACTTGAATATCATGTCCCTTGCGGGCGAGTGCCTGTGCAATGTGTTGCGGGAAACCTGGTTCCACGAGAATAGTTTTGCCCTTCGTCCACTGCCAGCGCGGAGAATCTAAGGCGGCCTGTGGGTTCAGGTGATAATCGATTGTATTCATGACCACCTGTACATGACCCTGCGGCTGCATGAAACCACCCATGACACCAAATGGCCCGACCGCTTTGTTGCCACGGGTGAGGAATCCCGGGATGATCGTGTGATATGTTCGTTTGCCTGGCTCCAGTGCGTTCGCATGATTCGGGTCCAGTGAGAAGTTGTGTCCGCGATTTTGCAGGGCAATGCCTGTCCCCGGAACAACGAGTCCAGACCCGAAGCCCATGTAGTTACTCTGGATAAAGGAAACCATGTTGCCTTCACCGTCCGCTGTAGCCAGATAGACCGTTCCACTTGCTCGTGGATCACCTGCATCAGGTGTTCGTGCGGTATCACCAATGAGTTTGCGCCGTTCTTCCGCGTAGGCCTCGGACAGTAGTTCCTCTACGGTCACGCCCATTTTGCGTTCTTCGGTAATATATTTCTCCCCATCAGCAAATGCCAACTTCATGGCTTCAAGTTGCTGATGATATGCCTGAACGGATTCTTTATCGTCAAACTCGTAACCTTTCAACAGATTAAGCGCCGCGAGAGCAATCAGCCCTTGTCCATTCGGTGGGATTTCCCACACATCGTATCCGCGATAGGAGACAGAGATGGGATCAACCCACTCGGGCTGGAATGTTGCCAGATCTTCTTTGGTTAGATAACCACCGTGGTCTGCCATAAAGGAATGAATGCGTTCTGCCAGTTCTCCTTCGTAAAAGTCTCGCGCTTCGCTCTCGCCAATCTGGCGCAAAGTCGCCGCATGATCCGGCGAGCGCCACAACTCTCCAGCTGCGGGAACACGCCCGCCTGGAGCAAATGTCTCAAACCACGCACGCCCTGCCTTCGCATCACCCTGGCGTGCATAGATTTCGGCTGCCCTTGCCCAGTGGCGGGCCAGCCCAGGCGCAAGCGGATAACCTTCCTCCGCATAGCGGATGGCCGGTTCCAGCGCTTCCGCCAGCGTGAGCCGCCCGAAACGGCGGCTCAGCTCAGCCCAACCCGCCGGTGCGCCAGGCACCGTCACCGGAACAACCCCAAGCTTCGGCATCTCCGTATAGCCTGCCGCTTGAAGCGCCTCAATGGATATGCCCTGAGGCGCAGGGCCGCTGGCATTCAGGCCATGCAGTTTGCCCTCGGTCCAGACGAGGGCAAAAGCATCGCCTCCAATGCCATTGGACGTAGGCTCCAGCACGGTGAGTGCTGCCGCAGTTGCAATGGCTGCATCGATGGCGTTGCCGCCTTTTTTCAATACATCCAGACCGGCTTGTGCAGCCAGTGGCTGTGACGTGGCGACCATGCCTTGTTTCGCATACACAGGTACGCGGTACGAGGGGTATGGTTGGTAGAGTGGATCAAAGTTCATCAGGTTGTTCAGCTCCTTGTCACAAGATGTCAGGTTCCGGCATCACCGGATCATACTCCTAACCCTCTTCGCAACCGGACAACCGATATCCTGCCACACCTGCCAAATCCAACCTGACATCAGCTGCACATCGTTCAGAAATACGTTCCATCCCGGCTTGATTAGCCATCATCTAATACGTTTCTACCAAGGGAAGTGACATCAGCCACCGCATTACCCTAAGTCGTTACCATATCACCGCCATTGACATGAATGCATTCACCTGTGACGTAGGATGAATCGCGGGAGGCGAGATAGACATAAGCTGCCGCCAGTTCGTAAGGCTGACCAGCCCGACCCATAGGTGTCTCCGTTCCAAATACCTGCACATCCTCCGCGGAGAAGCTGGCAGGAATAAGAGGTGTCCAGATGGGACCAGGGGCAACAGAATTCACGCGGATTCCCTGTGCTGCGAGTGATTGGGAAAGTACACGAGTGAGCGACACGACAGCACCTTTGGTGGAGGAATAGTCGATCAACTGGACGTTACCTTTGTATGCTGTGATGGAAGCCGTATTGATGATGGAGGCACCATTGCACAGATGGGGGAGAGCGGCCTGGATCAGAAAGAAATAGGCGAACACATTCGTTTGAAAGGTGTGGTACAACTGCTCCTCCGTAATATCAACAATGCTTGGCTGCACGTACTGCACGCCATGGTTGTTGACCAGAATATCGATCTTTCCATAGGTCTCCATCGTCGTGCGAATGACGGTTTCACAATTTTTCTTCAGGCGGAGGTCAATCTCGATTAAGAGACAGCGCTGTCCCAGTTCTTCGATCCGTTCACGAGTCCTTTCGGCATCTGTCCGTTCATATAGATAAGCGATGACGATATCCGCACCTTCCTTGGCAAAAGCGATGGCTGCTGCCCGGCCGATTCCGCTATCACCACCCGTAATAATGGCAACTTTGCCTTCGAGTTTGCAGCTGCCGATATAAGCGGGATCTTCACTAATCGGTTCAGGCACCATCAGGGTTTCCAGACCGGGTTGCTGGTCCTGATGCTGGGGTGGAAATGCCAGCTTTTGCTCCTTGCACACCGTTTTCTCACCGTAAAAAGGATAAACAGGATTCATTCGCTTTACATCCTCCTCGAACGTACATTGATACGGATAACCTATGCATTCGCCCAGAAGGATGTGCGAGAGGAGCAGGCACAGCGGTTGTTTTTTGCGCAAAATATAACATAATAAGGATAGATCCTTTAAATCGATGGAGGTGTCAGGAGCCACATGAATATTCAAGGAATTAATCATTTGTGCTTTTCCGTATCCAATCTGGAGCGGTCCATTGCCTTTTATGAGCAGGCTCTCGGTGCCCGAATTCAAGTGAAAGGACGCAAACTGGCTTATTTCGAGTTGGCCGGTCTGTGGATTGCCTTGAATCAGGAGGATGTTATTCGCAATTATACGGAACGAACCTATACTCATATTGCTTTTACCGTCAAAGAAGAAGAGTTCGACGAATCTGTGCAGCAACTGCGAGCAGCCGGGGCGGACATACTTCCCGGAAGGCCAAGAGATCCGCGGGATGCATTATCCGTTTATTTCACCGATCCGGATGGACATCTGTTTGAACTGCATACAGGTACGATGAAGCAAAGGCTGGATTATTATCGCGAAGACAAAGCTCATATGACCTTTTATCCATAAGTGGAGGGGAAAATGGAGAGAATCTGAATTATAACTCACATATCTATTGTCTAAACATTGGCATTACCTATAATATGGACAAATGGTACCTTAATTTACCAATGTTAAATTCATTGGTTCAATTCCAAGGAGGTTTGTCATGATTCAGTTCCCTAAACCGGATGTTGAGCAATATTTTCAGACGTACCGTATTTCGCATTTTGCCGTATCGGCAGACGAGAAACGTTTGTTCATGGACAGCAATCTGAACGGTCAGCCGAATATTTGGGCGATGGATTTGCCTGGAGGATACCCGTATCCTTTAACGTACTTGAATCAGAGCAGTCAATTTATCAAAGCAGACCCGCAAGGACGTCATCTTCTTACCGCGTTTGATCGGGATGGAGATGAGAACTATCATTTATATGCCCTCAAACCGGAAGGCGGCGTTCCACTACCTATTGTATCGGCTGAGCCGAATGATCGCTGTTATTTCTCTGAATTGTCCGAGGATGGACAACGTCTCTATTATGTCACCAGCGCGGGTAATCCGAACTATCTGAATTCACGGCGCATCGATCTGGAGACAGGTGAAGATGAACTGTTATACAGTGGAGAAGAGGTTACGAGCAGCCTGGTTGCCGTAAGTCCTGACGAGAAGAGTTATGTCATTCTCAAAATGTACTCGAATACGTATCAGACGGCGCATCTGTATCGTAACGATGAAGAAATGGTCATTCTGCCAGCCTCAGAACGTCATAGTCAGGTATCCGATCTGATTTTTGCAGATGACAATCGCCTTCTGTTCATTACCAATGATGACTCCACATACGCCTATGTGGCTGAGTACCGTATCGATACCCGCGAATTCCGTTCATTGTGCAAAATTGAAGGTGAAGATGTGGAGTTTATCCGCTGGCATCAGGCTTCCGAGACCTTATATTTCTGGACACTTACAGGGCCGGAGAATCGTATGTACGTATTAGGCAAAAATGCCGATGAGCCTCGGCGCATAGAGATGCCGCTGGATACAATAGAGCAGGTGAACGTTACGAAGGCTGGTAATGTGTATATCCTCGGACGTGGAGCAATCCAGCCGCATAACATTTATCGCAAAATGGCAGGTGCTGAGTCCTGGGAACCGCTGACTGCCAATCGGGTAACCGGACTGCACCCAAGTGATCTCGTGTACCCTGACGTTATTTGGTATAACTCCTACGACGGACTGGAGATTGAAGCTCTTTTGTTCAAAGCAAAGCCCGAGCAGGCCAATGGTTACACGGTATTTTGGCCTCATGGTGGGCCGCAAGCCTCCGAAGCGAAGTTTTTTCGGCCGATGTTCCAGATGATGCTCGCTCAGGGCTATCATATCTTTGCACCGAATTTCCGAGGGAGTACCGGATATGGTGCGGAATTCGTCAAATTGGTTGAACGAGATTGGGGCGAAGGGCCAAGACTGGACTGTGTTGCCGGGATCAACTGGTTGTTTGATCAGGGAATTACCTCACCAGAGCGGTTGTTTGTGGTAGGAGGAAGTTATGGGGGATACATGACCCTGTTATTGGCAGGACGCCATCCGGAGCTGTTCCGGGCTGCGGTTGATATTTTTGGGCCAAGTAACCTGTTCACATTCCTTGAATCCGTACCGGAAGACTGGAAGCCGATGATGGATAACTGGCTGGGTGATCCGGTCCGTGACCGCGAACGCTTAACGAAGGATTCACCGATTACGTATCTCGATCAGATGGTTAACCCAATGCTGGTCATTCAGGGTGCCAATGATCCAAGGGTCGTGAAGGCCGAATCCGATCAGATCGTAGCTGCGCTCCAGTCGAAGGGACTTGATGTGGAATATATCGTTCTGGACGATGAGGGCCATGGCTTCTCCAGAAAAGCAAACGAGATTCTCGTGTATCGCCGGATGCTGGAGTTTTTGCAGAAACATCAGGAGTCACCCGTCGCACAGGCTTAAGTTGAGCAAGGTTTCATCATTGTTCGAGATATATAGTGTATGACGAAAACCGCCAGAGATCATCATTGATCTTTGGCGGTTATATGCGTGCGCCCGGATTAATCCAGCAATGCGAGAATCGAATCGATGGACTGCTCCGCCCACTGTGCAAAAGGCAGGTCGGGTGCCCACGTCACTTGTCCTGTCGCTTTGGCTTCGCCCCACCACAAGATCCGTTGATAGAGCAGATGCATGCTGAGACGTGTACGGAAGTGTTGGCACTTCTCCTCATCTGCTGCACAGATCAGATCCCGGTAGCAGCGAAGGAACAGTGAGGCCAGATCTGGTTGACCCTCACGAACATATCTGGTGGATATTTTGGTTAGGTCAGCTGTGCCGTCTCCGAAATAGGCGGTTGTAAAATCAAACAGACCACTAATCTGCCACCCTGAAGAACGATCGTCCAAATTTTGAATCAGGATATTCTCGACCTTGAAGTCTCCCATGACAAAACTCGGAACAGCTTTGGAACGAAATGCCGGTTCAGCATTTTTGAATTGCTCGTCCACCCACTGAACATCTTCATCCGTAATCACGGAGTATTGCTCCGCATCATGTAACCAGTGACGAATGGTTCCGTACAACCAGTCCAGATAATCGCCTGCAAAGGAAACAATCTGCTGCGCTATAGGGTCATATTCCCCGGCGTCAGGCACCTTCCAGCGGTGCAGCTCAGCCAAAGTATGGGCAAACATACAGGCGATCTCTTCCTGATCCTGCTGTGACAGTGAAGCCTGGAATGCTGGATCATACAGGTGATTCCCGGGCAGGCGCGGCATGATGGCATAACTCCAGCCTAGAAGTTCGGTATCTTCCTGTAATAAATAAGGATCAGGGACAGGAATGGACGTATGTTTCGCCAGTTGGTCTACAAAGAACTTTTCTTCCTGTAACTGTCCTGCATATAAAGGATTGCCTTTCAGAATATACTCTCCACGGGAAGAGCGAAAGAGCAAGGTCTGCCCCATAACCCCTTTATCCGTTCGTCGATAGTCTTCAAGTATTCCCAGGTCAAGCTCATTCAGCGCATCCTGCAATGAAACTGCGGCCACTTCGCCAAGTTGATTGGAACCAAAATAGATACGGGTTGTCATATGGCAGGATCCTCCTGAAGTTTAGTCCTCATTCTCTTCGTCAGACAGGTCATACCAATCCTCATCGACCAATCCACGGATGAAAGCTTCAAAATTCGGCGCAAGATATGTAATCTCATAATCATTTTCCTGATCCACATGAACGACACAGGGCTCGCCTTCAGGACCACAAAAGCGATAATCCAACATAACGACATCATGGCCAGCGGATGGACAATCACAGATCACAATCCCCAGGTCAGGGTATCCCCAATCTTCGATCATGAACCGACTCCCAAACTCTCCTCCAAGGGAATACATCTTGTCCCGGCCAATCCCCAAAATACTTGAAATCTCAATATGGTCCACAGCCCAGGAGGTTGCTTCTTCGGTTGGGAACACCGTTCGTGTAGGGATTCCACCATTTTGGGTATGCATAAGCTGAATATAGGAGGCAGGGAGCTTGTAACCAAATTCGTGTTCAAGCGATACAATCATTTCTTCGTCAAAGGGGGCCGACACATGGTTATCCCGTGCATAATCACTCTGCTTCCAGAATGTCACTGGGTCGTACGTTCCTGAAGCAGCACGAAGATGGTTCAACGTGCCACGCTGCTGCCATGCTGTCACGTGTTCTTCATGACGTTGTCGATCCCGCCGCATCTTCTCGACTAAAGGCCGAATCTGACTTAAAAATTCAAGGGTTGATTCATCATGTGGCTGAAGTTCGTTAGCTCTCTCAAACGCCAATAGTGCTTGTTCATAGTTGGCGATATAACAATACGCGTACCCTAAGCGATAATGCCACAGCGGGTCGTTGACTCCTTGCTCCTCGACAGACAACAGTTGTTGAATGGCTTCGCGGTAACGTGCGTCATTGTTATAGGCTCTGGCGAGTTGACCAATCAGATCATAATCCCGTTCCGAGACGGGGATACGCTCGATACGTTCTATAATGAGACTGAATTGGTCCTGCTCATGCCACAAGTTGATCTGTTCCAGCAGTTCTCTTTCCATGAATAGGCCTCATTTCGTTGGGAGGGATGTGAGTCTTTTACAAACTATCTTACAGGGTTAAGAGACAAAAAAACACTCCCGCATGTAGATAGCCATGAAGGCATTCTATCAAAGGGAGTGCTTTAATGTGTGCTTATTTATATCGGAATACTTGATCAGAAGATTTTACAAATCGTCAAATCCGTTATCGTCGCCGACTTTACCGTAGTTACGGGATTTGGCTTCGAAGAAGTCGGTTTTGGTTGCATTCAGTGCTTCATCGGAGAATGGTTTAATCCAAGGCATGCAGTTTACATCCACACCTTCATATGCTTTTTCCATACCCATCAGACGCAGACGTTTGTTAGCGATGTACTTGATGTAATCTTCCAACTCGTTCAGGTCAATGCCGCGTACGTTGCTGAGCGTATAATGTGCCCAGTTGGTTTCGAGCTCAACCGCACGATTAATGGTTGTGTATACATACTCCATGTTCTCAGGTGTGTTCAGTTCAGGGAAGTCTACCAGCAACTGTTTGTACACTTCAGCAAAGAAGTAACAGTGTTGGTTTTCATCCCGTTGGATATAAGAAATCATCTGGCTGGTTGCCATCATTTTCTGGTCACGGGCCAGGTTGTAGAAGAAGGCAAACGTACTATAGAAGAAGATTCCTTCGAGTACCAGATCGGCTACCATAGCTTGGAAGAACGTCTGTGGAGACGGCTCGTCCCGGAAGTTCTGATAGATATCAGCAATGAAACGGTTGCGGTCGAGCAGCACCGGATCATGTTTCCAGTATTCAAAAATTTCCTTTTGCTCCCGATCAGATACGATGGAAGAGAGGACGTAGGAATACGATTGGTTATGAACAACTTCCTGCTGTCCAATAATGGCCGAGATCGCTTCGAGGGAAGAATCGGTAAAGTAACGTTTTACGTCACCCACAAACATCGTCTGCATGGAATCAAGTACCGCGAGCAGGGAGATGTTGATTTTGAATGTACGTTGTTCTTCCTCATCCAGTTGAGCAAATTGGGAAGCATCTTTGGACATTGGAATTTCGTCTGCGATCCAGTGGTTGAGCAGCAGTACTTTGTACAATTTGTACATATGAGGCATGCGAATGTCGTTCCAGTTCAGGATACCGGAGCATTCACCTTCAATAATACGGGTGGATTGGTTAGGGGCTTCGGTGTTGAAAATTTTCTGTACTTGCATCGTCCGTTCACTCCTTGAAATATCATAATGTTCTGCCGACAGAACTTTGGAAAATCATCTATATCAACATCTTGCGATGCTGTGATCGTGTTTTAGGCAAAAAAGAACCAGGGCAACGCCATTTTGCAATCAAAACAGGATGCCCTGGTGGTCATCGTGAATCTGGTCAATCTGCTCTATCATGGGTAAAACTTAGCTTGCGCAAGAATCACATTCTTCAATGGTTAATGCCCGGCTACGAACGTAATACGTCGATTTCATGCCGGCTCTCCATGCGTGCAAGTGCAGTTCCAGGAATTCCGTTGCTTTAATATCCGGACGAACATACAGGTTGAAGCTCTGTCCCTGATCGACGTGGCGTTGACGGGCAGCAGCCATATTGATGGAAGCATGTTGATCCACCATGAACGCTGTTTTGTAGTACCAGATCGTTTTTTCGGACAGATCAGGTGCCGGGTTGGCAATCTTGTATGTCGTTTTCTCTTCATAGGACAACAGTTCGTAAAGCGGATCAATGCTGGCTGTTGAACCTGCAATGATGGACGTTGAACCATTTGGTGCAATGGCGAACAACCAAGCGTTACGTACACCGTTTTGCTGAACTTGGGCTTGCAGTTCTTTCCATTGTTCCGTTGTAACGAATTCGCCTACGCGCTCACCAGTCGTGTATTCCCGTTGGTCGAAGTATTTGCCTGTTTGCCAATCGGAACCTTGGAATTTCGGATAATGTCCTTTTTCCTTGGACAGCTCCATGCTGGCTTTCACGAGCAGATAGTTAATTTTTTCATACAGATTATCGTTATATGTGACTGCTTCTTCCGATTCCCAACGAATGCCTTCAAGAGCAAGCAGATGATGAAGTCCGAAGGTTCCCAGACCAACTGCACGGTATTGACTGTTGGTGTATTGGGCTTGCAGCACTTCAATGTTGTTGATATCGATAACGTTGTCCAGCATACGAACCTGAATCGGTACCAGACGTTCCAATACATCATGAGGTACAGCACGTGCCAAGTGAATGGAGTTCAGGTTGCAGACTACGAAATCGCCAGGTACTTTGGATATCACGATACGGGTTTGTCCATCCTTGGTTACGAGCTCTTCCTTTTCAACTACAGTCGCAGATTGGTTCTGCATGATTTCGGTACAAAGGTTGGAAGAGTACACCATGCCGTGTGCACTGTTCGGGTTCGAACGGTTAACGGTATCCCGGTAGAACATGTAAGGCGTACCCGTTTCCAGTTGGGATTTCATAACACGTTTCATAATATCAATCGCCTGAACCGTGATACGGGACAAGAGCGGATGGTTGACCGCTTCCTCATATTTCTCACGGAACGCGCCTGCGCCTACGGACTCATCATAGAAATCTTCCAGTCCGAGTGCACGACCGTTCTCATCTTTCCAGCCCATCACTTTTTTCGTTTCGTGCGGGCAGAACAGACTCCACTCACCGCGGCTGGCTACTCGCTCCATGAACAGGTCAGGCAGACAGATCCCGTGGAATACGTCATGTGCACGCATCCGTTCGTCACCGTTGTTCAGCTTCAGATCAAGGAAGGCCAGAATGTCTTTGTGGAAGACGTCCAGATATACGGCAATGGCACCTTTACGTGTACCAAGCTGGTCTACGCTGACCGCTGTATTGTTCAGTTGGCGAATCCAAGGGATTACACCGGAACTTGTGTTTTTGTGTCCACGAATATCTGATCCACGAGCTCTGACTTTACCAAGGTAAACGCCGATGCCGCCGCCCATTTTGCTCAGACGGGCTACATCTGTATTGGAATCGAAGATACCTTCAAGTGAGTCGTCCACAGTATCAATGAAGCAGCTGGAGAGCTGTCCAGCCACTTTTTTGCCCGCATTGGACATCGTAGGTGTAGCTGCTGTCATATACATGTTGCTCATCGCCCAGTAAGCTTCCTTAACGAGATCCATACGTTTCTCAGCAGGCTCCTGATGCATCAGGTACATCGCAATAACCATGTAACGCTCTTGAGGCAACTCCATTACTTTTCCGTCAAAATCGTGAGCAAGGTAACGTTCTGCCAGTGTGAGCAAGCCGATGTAATCGAAGAGCAGATCGTTGCGATAGTCAATGCACTCCGCAAGTTCGTCGATCTGTTCTTTGGTGTAACATTCCAGCAATTCCTCACGGTAGATGCCTTTTTTCACGAGATCTACAAGAAGAGGGTGAAATGCCCCATAAGGCTCGTCCGGGTAAGACTTGTATCTGCGGTTGGTCGCCGCTTTTTTGTACAGGGAAGTGAGCAGGGAGCGTGCCGCTGCAAATTTCCAGTTAGGCTCCTCTTTGGTTACCAGTTCCAGTGCGCTCATCATAAAAGCGTTGCTGATCTCGTCTCCGGTAACTTCGTCACGGCGGAGCTTGCTGTTTACCCCGCGTACCAGACGTTCCTTGTCGAGCATGTCCAGTCCTTCCAGAATACGGTCGGCATATACCGAGATGCGCATATCATCAAAGGCAAGCTGGCGGTTGTTCGGCTTGGTCACAACTTGTGGCATGAATATTCCTCGCTTTCGCATGTTTAAGAGATAAATTGGAGAAATTCTTTATATAAAGAATTGAGTGTCTTTCTTACGGTGAGAAAAAGAAATAGGGTTGCGTTTTGCGGACTGAAACGGCGGCGACAAATCATGTCTTAAATCGCTCAACTTGAGCGCACAAAGCAGCACAATGCAGAACATGCTCATATAAAAAGCATTCTCCCGCCTCGCGGCTGAAAATGCCCATGGATGCTCTGGCTTCCTTACTGTCTTGGAGGTTCAGGAATATCGACAGAGAAGGGTGCTTATGTAAGCTTTTGTCTATATGCAGATGTGCCTGTAGTTTGAGGATACCGGATGCAGTCCAAACAGCCCCTTTAACCTCGGTGTCAACTCTGTTTCGAGAAAGCGATTTACACCTACAGGGACGTGCCTTTGGAGGTGATTTCATCCTGTTTTTCGCGAGAATGCAGAAGCTGACTATTAGAAGCGGAGAAATCTAGTGTTACTACATTTTGTAGCTGTCAACATACTGTAACCCAACATATTGTGTTTGTAAAGTGGGCAGAACCAGTAAAACGTAATTCCGAGTATACCATTTAAGCCAGGAATCCGCAAAGGAAAAGGACTGGAAGATTTGAAGAATTATCAAAAAAAAATTTTGACCAATTCCAATGACGTCTTCACGTCAGTTTGAATTGTAACGTATTCAACTGGTAAAATAAAAGGAGTCAAATTTCGACTAAAATAAGCGGCAGCGGTTGTTCACGGGGCCCAGAGGAGGCGGAGCAAAATGGCAATAGCAGAAGTGACTGTCATTCCAATCGGAACGGGTACAACGAGTCTAAGCAGTTATGTGGCAGACATGCAAAAGGTATTGGAACATCAACGGGGCATTACATATCAGTTAACTTCCATGAGCACCATTATTGAGGGACCGCTTAACGAGATCTTTACAGCAATTGCGGCTCTGCATGAAGCGCCGTTTTTGTCAGGAGCTCAGCGTGTTTCCACATCCGTCAAGATTGACGACCGTCGTGATAAACCGGATGCCTCTAGTATACAGAAGTTACAATCGGTTCAGGATAAACTGATGTCACTTCAGGCAAGACCCAATTAACAAAGCTCCACGTCAGCGAATTAAATTAAATAGTCTATCATCACACTGCAAGTTCCGATCCGGGGCTTGCAGTTTTTTGCATTCAGCCAGCGGTTCGGAGTAAGGCATTCTCGCACAGAATCTTTCAACACTTCGTTGTAGATGCCGTGTCTTTCAACAAGATTCCACATATTTTATAGCATACTGTCAAACTTTGTCGGCGGTACCATAGAGGAAAGGAGGGAGGCAATGCCCTATAGTACAGGTCTTCTCTATAACTCACCAACAGGGGCGGATCGTGCCACTCAATTAATTGTGACCTGTTTGAATGATTCTCTCAATATTTCATCCAATATCGAGCTTCAGGTCTTTCGTTGGGATACTTCCCAGACGGCACGTATTCCAATCGGTCATGATCTGTTCCAGTTAGGTCCCCAAGTGTCCAAAACTTTGTTATATACACTGAACACAGCGGATTATTTTGAGGTGCAAAGCGATTTTTTTAGTGCGACCAGCACGTTGATCCAGGCTTATAGTTTGGACTCTGTAGGCAATGTTACACAGCGTGTGTTGCAATCCGAGATGGTATGGATCGACCGATTTACCAATATTCCATAATTTTAATAGACGGAGGTGAATGCGGATGCCGGTTGTAAATATTACAGGGGCTCTGGGAGGTAACCAGTTTGAACCGTCGATTGCGGTGAACGAATTACTGCCCAATATAATGTGTGTTGTTGCTGTCGATACAAGTACCGGACCAACAAGAATCGGATTTTACCGCTCCATTGACGGTGGACAGACCTGGTCGACCACGACCCTGCAGCAACCTGCCGGATACGATGGTGCGGAAGCCCCTACGATAGATTATACCTTTCCAAGCACATTCATTGTGACGGTGCATGTATTTAATGGGGATGACGATGGAACCATTGTCAGCTATACGTCGTTTGATGATGGGGTGAATTGGACTCCGCCTGTGTTTGTTAACAGAGGTTACGGACTGATTGTTCACAATGACGAACCGCTTGTTGCCTGTGATCGTACACCAGGCAGCCCGTACCGAGGGAATGTTTATGTGGGTTATACACCGCTGGCAACGGAGGCCTCTTCAATCTTTTTACAACGATCTGTGGATGTGGCTTCTACCTGGCAGATTCCAAGCCGAATCTCCAATCCAAGGGGCTTTCATGATCGGGCGACCATCGGGGTTGGATTCACCGGGGAAGTCTATGCCGGCTACATCCTCACCGGTCCGGGCAGCGCGTATGCTTTACTGCGGATATCCTATGACGGGGGCGTTACATTCCAGCCGCCTATAAGTAATCAGTCCACACTTATTGCCTCCGTTGTGCCATCACCACAGATTTTGCCTGTACCCAATTATGCATTTCGCGTTCAAACCAACCTGAATCTGGCTGCAGATATATCCAATAGTATTTACAGTGGTAGAGTTTATGCGGTATGGAACGATGCCCGAAACGGGTATACCGATGTATTTATGTGTAGCTCACCGGATGGATTGCTCTGGAGTGAGCCGATGAGTATTACTGGGGCACCTGTGGGATCGCAGAATTTCTTTCCTTCCATTACCGTATCTCCATTCACAGGAGTAATAAGGGTCATCTATTACACCAACCAGCTCGATGGTTTTCTGCTGGATGTTTATGTGGCGGAGTCGTTTGACGGGGGAGCAACGTTTACGAATCGAAGACTCACCACAACTTCATTTAATCCAAACGGAAACTCGCCAACCCCGACGGTCCTCATTGGTGACTATATCACGGCTTACACCCAGGCACCTGATAATCTGGCCGCAGTATGGATGGCAACAACTCAGCCTACGGGAAAGCTGGATGTCTATTTTGGTTCATAAGATCGAGATGTGTCTATAAAATAAAGACAAAAAGGCCAGCTTAACATTCATTAAGCTGGCCTTTTTGTATACTCATTGAACAGTTTAATCGGCAACTACCAATGAAGCGCCAATCAATGTGGCGTTGGTGTAACCACCGCCAACATTTTCAAAAGAGAAGTTGGTAATTGGAGCACCGATAACAGTGGCATAGTCACCATCAAGTAAATCACCTGTCGATGCAGGGTACATCGCTATAATATCATTTCCGTTTTCATCCATGACATGAACGATAGAGAAGGTCGCTCCGAGAGAGTTATCTTCTTCAACTGAAATAACTTCACCGTTGACTTGCACGAAAGTAGTGTAATAGTTGGCCACATTTTTATTCAGGTGCCGGGTCGTTACATTGGCGTCAACGAGATTCTTCGCCTTTTTACGGAGTTCTGCCGTGCTGGCAGGGAATGCATCGCTATGCTTGTCAAAGAAATCATATGAAGCCTGCTCCATAAAGGCTGTATCTTCCGTAATGTACGGAGTTAACTCACTAAAGAAATCAGCAGCTGATGCTGTGGCAGATGAATCTCCAGTCGTTGCAGTTGGTGTTGTTTGCTCCAGAGGAGCAGTGATGCTTAGGGAATCCAAGATATCTTTGATCTCGTCCTGATTATATGTATCTTTGGCATAGGTTAATGTCATGCTATACAGTTCTGTATTGGTTGGAATCAGATATTGGACAAGGACAACATCTGTACCTGAGGAGTGCTTATACGTACCTTCCAATACACCTGCACTATATTCTTTATAAGGCTTGTTTGTGTAGCTGTTTTTTTTATAATCGGTAATGCCGATACTTGAACCGTTTTGTGTGTAATAATCAACCACATTATTAGCGTATTCTTCAGGATGGATTGAACCGGTTGAGCTGGCCTCAATCGTCAGATTCATATTATCTGCAAATGTGGCTGATGAAGATTGGTCTGAAAAAGCAGCTTTAATGGATGGAACATTCATTTGACTTGTATCTACGCTTTGCCAGGATTCAGGATAAGCAAAAGAAAATCCTTCTCCACTATATGTAGTGTATTTCGTAGCTTTTGCTTCTGTTGAGACAGTTTCAGTTGTCTGGGTTGCTTCTGGAGTTTGGCTGCTAGCTGTTGTATTTGTTTCTGAATTACCACAAGCGCTAAGCAATGCGGCTAGTGCCAAGATCGTAATAAGTTTCTTCATTATGTCTAATTTCTCCTAATGTGCTTCCCATCGGCTGGGATTTTTTCTAAGGTCATCATTTCGTTTGGCATACTCAAGTCTAGATGGTGGGAATAAACTCCTTTCTACTTTATTAGTAAAATAATAACATAAATAAATACTTCAGTATTCATACTTACTAAAAAGGTAATTTAGCTGTATTTAACAAGTTGAAATCTAATAATATACCGTGTTGATATCGATCTTGAACGAGAGTACATACACTTGGTTGATGTAACCGTGTGTTTCATATATGACTTAAACGTATTTGAACATAACACCGTCAGACTTAAGAATTAACTCTGTATGTATGTTCAATTAGAGAATAGTCTGTGGAAAAAAACAGCCCATTTTCGACCTGAGCCCGGTCCCATGTGTGATCGATGCATATAGTGAACTGTACCTCAAATCAAAGGAGGGGTTTACATGAGTGGAGTAGTAGGTGGATACGGCGGCGCATGGACATCGACTGGCGCGATTTTGGTTCTCTTTATCTTGTTGGTCATCATCTCTAAAGCATTCCTGATCTAATAAACCGTTTGGACCCTAATATATTAGTAAAGGAGGGTTCTACATGGGCAACGTAGTTGAAGGCGTTGGATACGGCGGCTGGACATCGACTGGAGCAATCCTGGTTCTGTTCATCCTTCTCGTAATCATCACAAAATCATTCTGGGTATAATAATGACGAGCCCTGCCGGGCAACCGGTGGGGTTTTTTTCTAGGGGACAAGCGTGATGAAGAGTCAGGAAGATAAGATAGCGTGTGGTTGAACGGAAGAATGGGTGGAATTCAAGTAATGGAATGACGGAGTATGCTTCAAAAATGAGGAAGGTACCTAATGGCTAAACGCCCATTTTGTCAAAATGAGGGCGATAGCCCGGTCCAGAGGTAGGCTGAATACATAGCTTAGGGGTGTAGGCAAATGTTAAGGAGGAATGAACAATGAGCGAAGTAAAACCGAATTCACCGAACGGACAGGGACACGTATACGGACATATGGGAGGTTATGAGCATATGCAAGGATACCAATACACAGGTCATGAAATGCATGGGTATGGATATGGTTGTGGAACAATGCCAATGGGATATGGCTATGGATACGGACACCATGCCAATCAGGCTCCAATGATGCACGGTTATCAACAGGGTTGTGGAGTATCCTATGGGCATGGCGGCGGAAGCTGGGGTTCCATGGGCACGATTCTTGTTCTTTTCATCCTGTTGGTCATTATCTCCAAAACGATGTTCATCTAAGTATTTGTGAATGCAAGGAGAATTTGCTGATCGTGGGGCGTTACCATAGGTGTTCTAAATAAACTCCGAGTTTAAGTTCCATGTTGGGGCATAACGTACCTATGATTTAGAAAGGGACAGCGTAGGATTTCATCCTGCGGTGTCCTTTTTTTATTAGAATTAAGTGAAGGAGCGTTGGGATTACTTGCTTTAACGAACTCCATAGGCTCTATTTCATAAAATTCTGCCATTTCACAAGTTTAACGAATCGTAGGCGTCTTATTTCCTCAATCCGGGCATGTTTGGAGCCTATATTCATGAAGTGACATGGATTAAGTTGGCTGAGATTCGTTAGATTTTACATAGCACAGAAATCCTCAATATAAGGTGTACAGGATTCGTTAGCGTCTGGTGAGCGTAAACATTTGCTTTAGAATCTGGGGTTATTTGCAGAATTGGAGAAGTAAGGAAGTAAGGAAGTAAGGAAGTAAGGAAGTAAGGAAGTAAGGAAGTAAGGAATTAAGTATCCAGGAGTGCAGTCAGTGGGAGAATGGAAAAGTTTTAAAAGCAGAGCCGAATATATCTGGTTAGTCTGATAAGCGGAAGGAGAGACTTCACTCACTGAAGGTTGGTGTAGGGCAGTCTGTACGTGGTGCTGAACTGAATATGTAGACATGGATAAACACCCGGAACCCAATTCCGGGTGCTTTGTGTATGTTTTCAATCTTCTCAAGAATAAGTGATATCCAAAACAACAAAAGCCCTACCTCTCTTTTGTCCTTGCGGCTCCGATGACCGCGCCAGTGTGAATGGGAACATCTTGTGAAACTCTGTACTACCGGGTTATTGTGATGCAGGTTCTTCAATCTTCATAGGTTGATTGTGCTTAATTCGCTGCGGTCGCAGCATGAAGAAAATATTCCGGGGTTTAAAGAAGACAGAAATCATATGAGGTTGTTTTATACAACTCTTATACTATACCACAGGTTGTAATTTATTGCAATAAAAAGGAAAGGGCGAACAGAAAAACATGCTTTTCGGGTGGTCTTTCAAGTCAGAAGCTGAAATGTTCGTCTGAAAATATACAGAACATTTTCAAACTATTTCTCAATTGAGGTAATCCTCTTCAAAAGATTGTGCGTAGGTTATAATAAGAGGGAAGAAACAGAAAGGGGCCCTCGCATGACTGAATCGATGGAGGACAGCAGGTTAATGCGGCAGATTGCGGAACGAGATTCCTCCGCACTGGAGCTTTTATATGACCGATATGAGCGAGCGGTGTATTCTTTTGCTTATCGGATCGTTGGTGATCCCATGACGGCAGAAGAGACCGTTCAGGAACTTTTTATGCGGGTCTGGAATAATGCTGAACGATACGATGCCTCACAGGGGAAGCTGACCACATGGATGTTTGCGATTACGCGCAACATAGCAGTGGACATGCTGAGGCGGAAATCGAAAGGGGCAGCGGCTACTTCAGTTGAACACGAGACGCTGGCGGCCTATGCCGATGAGCATACGAATACGGAAGAAGAAGTGCAGCGTAAATTGGAAGGCACCCGTATTAAAGAGGCGTTGTCCCAACTGAATGGGGATCAGCAGCAAGTTATAGAATCGATTTATTATGCGGGATTAACCCAGCAGGAAGTATCCAGCCGATTCGGGATTCCGCTGGGTACAGTAAAGAGCCGTGTCAGGCTTGCCATGCGACAGCTCCAAAAGTTGCTGGCCGATGCTGAATTGCATCCGGACGCGGGAAGGGAGGGCATACATCCATGATAGAACGACATGAGGAGTGGTCTGATCTGGCACCGATGTATGTGCTGGGCGGACTGGAAGCAGAGGAAGTGGCGGCGTTTGAAGCGCATATGGCAACTTGCGAACCTTGTCGCCAGGAGGTGAAGGAATTGCAGGAAGTGACCGGCTTCCTGCCACTTGCGGCGGAACCTGTAGCACCGCCGCCAGGCATGCGAGCACGTGTGCTGGGCAACGTGCTTGGACATGTGCAGGAGAGCGCCGAGGCGAAGCCAGCGGCTGCTCCTGCTGAGCCTGAAGCACCCGTGGTGCTTCAGGAGGAACTTGCGCCGCAGCACGAACGTGCGGCGCAGCCCGGGCCAGGCCTGCCGCCGGTAACGGCGGTGCCTGCGGCCCGGGGAGAAGAGGCTGCCCAGGCACAGCCATGGCAGCCTCAAGGGCGCGCGCGTGCGCGCAGCAGCCGCGCCTGGCGCGTGGCCAGCGCCGGCCTTGCGGCAGCGGCGCTGGTGCTTGGCGTGTACGCGGCGCAGCTGCAGAGCCAGATCGACTCGCTGACGCAGCAAGCAGCGAGCTCGTCGGCTACGCAAGAGCAACTGGTGCAGGCACAGGCGCAGAATGCGCAGCTGCAAGAGCAGCTGGCATCAGCTTTGGAACCTGCACAGGGCATGCAGACTGGCGAGGCAGTGAAGCTGAATCCTGCAACGCAGGATATTGTAGCTCAGGGTCTCGCAACCATCGTAATTGACAGCAAAGGCACTCACTTGGTTGTGCAAGCTGAGAACCTGCCGAACCTGGAAGGCAACGAGGCTTTTCAGGTGTGGTTGATCAAAGGAGATACCCCTCAGAATGCCGGTACGTTCCTTAGTCGTGATGGGACGGGAGCGGTATACTACACATTGGATTCGGCCAACGACTATGATACGGTTGCGATCACGCTTGAACCGGATGCAATGGGAGATGAGCCGCGGGGTACGATGATTCTGGCTGCCAAGATTAAAGGATAAAAATAGGATATATCACCAAAGGCTGCTCCGTTATGGAGCAGCCTTTTCGTGCTTCACAGATTACTACCAGAAGATCGGGACAGGGTCAAATTTTTTGAAACGATTCGACAGTTGAAGTCTCGGCACCCATCCATTGGATTTTATTAATTTTTTTAGTCGGAGCAGCCGATAAACAAATAGAAGGCAATACCCATAATTTCCCCGTGTCTCAAGGGAGAACGGGTTGCACATAGAGAGTGAGGGGTTCAGTTGGAAGCATACCGTTCATTTATCTTTCGCCTGATACGCAATTATCTGATCGGTTCACTGGCAGCTGTTTTTGTTGTCGGTACAGTGGTTATGGTGTCTACGCTGCAAATACCCAATATTCAATTTGTTCGACTCATCGTTATTGTACTGATTTCACTCTTGTTCATGTTGGTTGCAGAATTAATTACGCTGTGGGTGCAGCTTGGGCCCATAAGACAATTTTTCGCTTCCGAGCATCACGAGAGAGACGAATTGAATCACATGTATGAGAGAATTCATCGTTTCCCTGGACAGACCATATATCGGATCATGGGTCCGCACATGCTTGGTTTTTCACTTCCGGCAGCGGGATTAACCATATGGATGATATCCACAGGGGGGCTAGAATTCCCTTACTTGTATATTATCGTGGCCGCCGCATGCGCCTTTCTGATTGCCGTCATGCATGCGCTGATTGAGTATTACCTAACGGTACGGGCGATTAGACCTCTGTTACTTGAGATTCGTCATCGAGGCAAAACTCAGTATGGGATGGAGCCTTCACTGGGAGGACGTATTCTGGTATCGATTCAACGTAAATTTCAGCTAAGTACGGCACTGATCGGATTATTTCCTCTATTTCTATTTTTCCTGGCTACATCTATCCGGCTTCAGTATATGGACAGTGAATTTGCGAAAGAGTACATTCTGTGGGGAATTCTCATCGTGGTTCTGGGCGCGGGGTTTGCGCTGGTGGGAAGCTGGCTCTTGATTCGTGATGTTCGTGATCCAGTTGCTGAACTGACGCATGAGATGAACCGAATTCAGGAGGGAGATCTTGGCAGACGAGCTCCGGATCTGTATGCGGATGAGTTTTCGGCACTGATCTCCGGCTTTAATATGATGATTAATCGGCTGGAGATGAGACAGGAACGCAATCGGCAGCTGTTGCAAAGTTATTTTTCTACACTGGCGGCTGCTTTAGATGCCCGAGATAAGTACACGGCAGGGCATTCCATGCGGGTGGCAGAGTATTCGCTGATGATTGGCAAGCTGAGCGGAATGAATGAGGAACAGGCGGATTTGTTGTACAAATCAGCCCTTCTTCATGATATCGGGAAAATCGGCATACCTGATGAGGTACTGCTGAAGGATGGAAAATTAAGCGATGAGGAATTCGCGATTATTCGCACACATCCCGTGCAGGGAGAGAGTATTTTGTTACAGATAGAGCCTATTGATGCCATGGCGGACTTTCTGCCAGGTGTACGATCTCACCATGAGAGATATGATGGCAAAGGATACCCGGATGGGATGGCTGGTGATGATATTCCCCTTTTTGGCCGCATCATTGCGGTGGCGGATGCCTTTGATGCGATGACGTCTGATCGACCCTATCGGAATGGGATGAGTCATGAGAAAGCGCTAACGATTTTGGAAGAAGGAAAAGGGACCCAATGGGACCCCTATTTTGCAGGTTTGTTTATTGATGAATGGAGACGACAACAGCATCTTCAGAAACCATCGAAGTGAGGGATCAGTTGATCCCCTCTGTCCACTTCGATTCTTTTCTGCGTCTCCGGTGCAGAGCGAGGCCGGTTATGATGGTGAGAACACATTCGCCGAGTATGATGGCACCAACGGCGTCATAGATCACATGTTGTTTGATCATAAGCGTGGATATGATAATGGTCGCTGCTCCTGCAGCCACCAACAGCTTAATGGGTTTGCGAATGCTTGGAACCGAGAGAACGGCACGCATAACCAGATAAGAGTGCAGAGAATGAATACTTGGAAAACAATTAAACGGGCGGTCCTGGCTGTAGAGCCATCCGAGAACAGATACGCCCAGGCCTGTACCCGTCAGTTCCGGGCGCGGTACCATGGTCTGAAAGTTGAAGTAGATGAGATAACAGATCCAGACACAGATATTCATGGATAACAAGACGCGATAATACGTCAGTCGATCCTTGGCACACAGGTAGGCGAGCACACCGAATACAAAGGGGTACCAGCCCAAATATGGAATGGACATGGCGGGTACATAGGGAATGATCTGGTCAAGCGAGGAATTAAGTACTACAAACCCGCGTTCCGGACTATTAAGAATATCATAGAATAGCCCCATGACAGCCAATGACAACATCAAACTTAATGACAGCCAATAGGATTTACTTTTTAACAATTGCACAACAGCGTTCTCCTTTCATTCATGTTCCGACGAACATGCCCCTAGCAAATATCTATTTCTTTAGTTCAATCTATATAGTAGTTCAAATTTGAACAACAATATATTTTACTACGTTCCGCACACAAATTGAATCCTGATTTGTGTATTTTTGTGTACTTTTTTGACGAAGAAGGAATGCAGTAATTTCAATGGACATGATATGATAGAAACACATACGGACGATGGTAACAAGGCCAGTAAAGTCGGGACAACAGGAGTGAGCAAATGCAATTTTTGAAAATGTTCGTATTGAATATGGGGATGCTTATAACGATTGCCTATCTCGCCAGTGTGTTCTATAAATATATCGTCATACGTGCCTCTTCCCGAATGAAACAGATCGGTTCAGTACTTGTCCTTATCTTTGCGGGCTGGATCAGTACGGTTTTTGGATTTCAACTCACGGATGAAGTGGTCTTTGACCTTCGTTATGTTCCTTTAATTGTTGCCGTTCTAACGTACAGACAACCCTATAGTGTAATTATTGTGGGTGTAGGGATAGGTTTATCCAGGTTAACGTTTGGTATCACGGATGCTACGGTGGCAGCGGTAATTAATATGACTTTACTCGGTGTAATATGTGCGGGTTTAAATATATGGATGAGACGCAGCGACTTCAGACTGATCACAAAAGGCGTCCTTGTTGTAATTATCGTCAATGTGGTTAATAGTGTGGGCATCGCTATCTTTGGCGTCATCCCGGCTACATATTTTTTCTCTCATATTATGCCTTACACGCTTCCAGCAGGTATCTTGTTAAGCCTTATGTTTGCGTTTATATTACGTGATTTTCAGAATGAACAGAACCGGATTTTGCTTATCCAAAGTACGAACCGGCTATTATCTGTGCAAAAGGAAGAGCTACAGAAAGCCCAGATTGTACTGGAGGATCGAGCGAAACAATTGATGATCGCCTCACAGTACAAATCCGAATTTCTCGCCAATATGTCACATGAGCTGCGTACACCATTGAACAGTGTTATTAACTTTGCCCAGATGATCAGCGAGAACGCGGACACGATGGACCCCGAGGATATTGTACGTTTTGCCACCATGATTGATCACTCCGGACAGGAACTGCTCACACTCATTAACGATATTTTGGATCTGTCCAAAGTGGAAGCGGGGCGGCTGGATATAGTACTGGAGGATATCAGTGTGGCACAACTTACCGAAGATGCCATGAGCCACTTCCAACTGGTTGCCGAGAAAAAGGGTATTCAGTTGCAGATGGATAAGAAACCGGGACTGCCCGACACACTCTGGTCTGATCCCCAGCGGGTTCAACAGATTTTGCGGAATCTGATGTCGAATGCCATCAAGTTCACTCACCGGGGGAAGGTCACGCTGATCGTAAGCACCAAGCAGATGAAGAATGCAGGTATTCAGAATCGATGGCTTGTTTTCTCCGTACAGGACACCGGCATTGGTATTTCTGAGGACAAGCATCATTCCATATTTGAAGCATTTCAGCAGGCTGACGGGTCGATTAGTCGAAAATTTGGCGGTACCGGACTTGGCCTCTCGATCAGTCGGGATTTGGCGAGATTACTGGGAGGATCGATTGAACTTGAGAGCGTTGAAGGCAAGGGAAGCACCTTCCATCTCTATCTTCCATTGAACCGTGAAAAAATGAGTTGACAACCTCCGCGCCGTGAGTAGAATTTGGGATGACAACTAGCATCGACCGGCTTTTGAGACCCGGTCTAAGGAGTGTATCCCCATACAGAAGACGGTCAACGTTAACCCTCCCCCGTTAGCAAGCAAACCACGGCGCAAGGGTTCAACACAACGCACAAATTTATCGATTGCAACATGGGAGGGTGTACCGGCAATTATTTTACAGACCTTGCTGGGAGGCCCGTTTTTAACCGGGTTTCTGCTGTACCTTGGGGCCGGGTCGAGACATATCGGCTTTGTGCTCGCCATTACGACCTTTGTAAACATTGCCCAGATCGGAGCAGCTTACTGGATGCAGCGTATTCGCAGTCGCAAACGCATGCTGCTGTTATTTGTGGGCACACATCGTATCTTATGGAGTGCGACGGGACTGATCCCGTTTATATTTCCCAAAGAGTGGTGGGTAAGCGTATATATTGGCGTGTATACGGTTGCTTTTATATCCAATACCATCGGCGGTATGATCTGGACTTCACTGATTGGGGACATCGTACCTGCCAAGGTGAGAGGGCGTTATTTTGGAATTCGAAATACGATTCTGAATGCTCTTGGAAGCGTATGCTTATTCGCGGGCGGTATTGTTTTGGACCGATACCCTGGGGAAATGGGCTTTCTAATCCTGTTTATTCCGGTGTGGATCTGTGCCATTGCCAATACAGTCATTTATTTCTTTTATCCGGATGTTCCCTTCGAACGTTCTACCGAAAAGGTTTTCTGGCGCATGTTCATCAAGCCGTTCCAGGATCGTTCTTTTCTTAAAGCAACGCTGTTCCTGGCTGTCTGGTTATTGATCCAGACCTTGATTGTTCCGCTCTATTCCTATGTTATGTTGGATCTATTGAACATTAATTATCAGACTGTATCCCTGATCACGGTAGTCCAGACGCTGGTTATGATGGCCGGTTTCTATGTCTGGGGCAATCTGAATGCCAGATTCAGCAACAAAACCCTCCTATTTTGGACATTGCCAGTCATTGCACTCTCCTGTTTGTCGTGGGGTTTAATGTCGTTCATGCCCGTATTGATCGCACTATTTCTATCTCATATCTTCCTTGGGATCGGTGTAGGTGGTTTTAACCAGCTGGCATTTAACTTTACGATTGGAGACACACCCAAAAGTGAAAGACCGATGTTTGTCGCGGTGTATTCGGCTCTGACCGGAGTAACTTCGTTTCTTGGGCCGTTGTTGGGTGGCTGGTTGTATGAAAAGATGGAAACCTGGTCCGATGCGCTGGCCTGGATCTCAGCCTATGGATTTCAGGTGGGGGTTGGTGTCGTGATGCTGATCCTTACATTTACCCTTGGACGTCGTGTACTGTTAAAATAGAAATGAACTATTTTCACTGGTATGAATTCAAAAAAGATGGCGAAGTGGAGGGATGTATTTGAATCGTCTCGAACGGAAAGCCATGGTGATTGGAGCCACAGGACTTGTAGGCGAATTATTGGTTCGTCATCTGCTGGCACACCCGGCATATAGTCTGGTTCGCATACTGGTTAGACGTGCACTTGAGCTGCAGCATCCCAAATTGGAACAGCATATCGTGGACTGGGAGCAGCTCGAGAACCAAGGCGAATTATTCGACGGGATCAATGACCTGTACTGCTGTTTGGGTACAACGATCAAAAAAGCAGGCAGTCAGGAAAATTTCCGCCAGGTGGATTATCATTACCCTGTTCGTGCGGCTACGCTTGCGAAGCAGCATGGCGTACCACAGATGATGGTGATCTCCTCCATGGGAGCGAGTGCAGGTTCTCGGGTCTTTTACAGTCGGACCAAAGGGGAGATGGAGGATGCACTGTCCGATATCGGTTTTCAATCTTTGCATATCTTCCGTCCTTCCTTAATTCTGGGAGATCGAAACGAGAAGCGGTTCGGTGAACAGATGGCTGCCCATGCCATGAAGTTGCTGGATCGCTGGATGAAAGGCAGAGCGGACAAGTATCGGGCAGTCCACGCAGCAACCATTGCACAGGCCATGACGAATATTGCACTGGTGCAAGCCAAGGGAAACCATGTGTATTCGAATGAAGTCATTCATGTCCTTGGCGTGGACGGGGGCTAAGAAACCTTTGAACAAGCTGTTCACTTTATAGGGCTGGTGAGGAGCGTTTCTCGCTTGAGGTAGATCGTGGTATAATAGGCAACAAAAATGAGTTCGAACCCTGACTCCTTGCGGCAGCAGGATAACGAACATGAAGGAGAACTCGTCCATGAAAAAACCAATCTCTACCGATCAGGCGCCAGGCGCCATTGGTCCATACAGTCAAGCCGTTGATGCAGGCGATTTCATCTACACGTCCGGACAGCTTGGTCTGAATCCCCAAACGGGAGAATTCGGTGCAGATGTACAGGAGCAGACACGTCTTTCCTTGAGCAATGTGAAGGCTATCCTTGAAGCAGCAGGCACAAGTATGGATAAAATCGTGAAAACGACGGTGTTCCTGAAGGACATGAATGACTTTGTTCCTGTGAATGAAGTGTACAGCACGTTCTTTGAACAGCCATATCCTGCACGCAGTGCAGTAGAAGTTGCTCGTTTGCCAAAAGACGCACTGGTGGAGATTGAAGTTATTGCCCTGAAATAGGACAATCTTCATTCACTGCGGTATACATAAAAAGCCGATTCTAGGTCGAATGACCAGAATCGGCTTTTTGCTTTATGTTTTTGCGTTAGGATGGAGGTCGCTCAATCGCGATCCTGATTACGGGCGAAGAACAGCCATATTGCGTAGATTGCCAGTACGATCGCAATGATGATTGCCGTATAATATATGGAAGTGACATCTTTTTGTTTAAGTGCGATGGCGATGTACGCCCATGTGAAGACCAGTGGATATACACTGTCCCGATAACGGAAGCTAACGAGCACAGCCAGCACCATACCCACAATCAACATAATGATGGTCCAGGTCGGTTCGCTGAGACCAAAACCATCCCAACCGATTTTATATAACAGAACAGCTGCATTGATAATAGTTGCCACGCTAACCCATCCCAGATAGATGCTGAATGGCAGCTTCACAAGCCAGATCTCAGCAGTGGTTGGAACAGTAATGGTACGTGTTTTTACATACAGCACGATCAGAGACAACAGAAGCAGTACAATAATCAGTAAAGCGAGACCGGTCTGCAAGTTTTGAAAAGCGAAAATCCAGGCGACGTTAAAGGCACAGCTTGCCAGGAACCAGTATCCGAGACGGGTGATGGAGTCCCTTTTCCACGAAGCAGGCACGAACTGATAGATCACAAAACCTGCAAGCAGCAAGTAGATCAAACCCCATATAGAAAAGGCATAGCCAGAAGGTGTGAGTAGCACAGGGTACATATCCGATACTTCCTTGTTGGTTCTGCCCCCGATCGGCAGAGCGTTGGAAAGGTAGTTCACGATAATTACAGCGATAAAACCAATGGCGTTTAACCACTTGTACGGATTGTTACGTGACATTGTGTTTCCTCCTTGGTTTAACGAATGAATGAACCACGGGTCAGTCTACAATGAATATACCCAGTTCTTGCACATTCTAATAACAGCCGCAAAAAATTCACAAGTTGATCTTTCAGATCCTTGTGCTCTGCCGCTATGTTGGAACGGTACTCTGTCCCAATGTACGCTTTACGAAGCAGAAATATGTCCATGCCCACGATGTCCCATTAGAAGAGGAGGAAGAGAATGCTCACAAGAGAAACGATGGAGAAACAGCAAACCTGGTTCTATGTCGTTGCACTGTTCTTAGGAGCAGTTATAGGGCTGAGTAATCCAGCATGGGGCAATGGTTTACACTACACCGTGTCCCCGGTACTTGCCGTTCTGTTATATAGCATGTTTGTACAGATTCCCTTTTTACAGTTAAAAGAGTCTTGGTCGAATCTTCGATTTATGGGCGCGTTACTGGTGGCTAATTTTATCGTTGTACCTGTAGTCGTATGGTTGCTTACACTGGTCTTTCCACAATCACCAGGCGTTCTGATTGGAGTCTATCTGGTACTGTTAACGCCCTGTATTGATTACGTCATTGTGTTCACACAACTCGGCAGGGGCAATGAGAAACTGATGCTGGCCGCAACACCCCTTTTATTTGTTATACAAATGATCCTGTTGCCGTTTTACTTATGGCTTTTGATGGGTGCTGAGGTGGCACAGGTCATGCAGATAAGGCCGTTCATGGAGGCGTTTCTGTTTCTGATCGTTATTCCACTGGTGCTCGCTGTCGTTACACAAGTTCTCTCAAAAGGTAAAGCGAGTGGTGAGCGGGTCATGAATGCAACGGCATGGCTGCCGGTTCCGATGATGGCACTGGCGCTGATCGTGGTTGTCGCTTCCCAGATTAACAAAGTCTACAATGATATGGCGATCATCGTGAACGTGATCCCGATCTATGTTGCTTTTCTAATCATCATGCCTTGGATATCTCGGCTCATTGCTGCTTGGTTTGGATTGAATCCAGGCGCCGGGCGGGCATTGATATTCAGTTCAGCCACACGGAATTCGCTGGTTGTTCTGCCACTTGCGCTGGCACTCCCTCCAGAATGGGCAACCATAGCTGCGGCTGTTATTGTTACACAGACGATGGTGGAGCTTGCAGGGGAGCTAATCTACATTCGACTTGTACCTGAGGTGATTTTGCGAGATCGGTGAGGCAGCTCATACAACGGGAAATAAAGTTTATTATCTCTACTTTGGTGTAGCTGCAGCCGCAATCTTTCGGAGCGTATCCTATCTTAGAAAAGAAAGAGCCAACAAGTCGTCATGATATGAGCTATACCTTGTAAAAGTAAAATAAAAAAGAGTACTTCCGATTGGCCATGCCCGGGAGTACTCTTTTTAATTCGGATCAGGTACTCGTTACGTACCAGCCTCCAATAATGTTTTACGATATTCGGCTGGCGAGAGGCCCTCCATTTTTTTGAACACTTTGCTGAAATACTTTTCATCCTGGAATCCAACCATCTCCGAGATTTTGGCGACTCGTAGAGAAGGATTTTGTAGTAGCAGCTTCGCATTATTGATTCGCAGTTTGCCGAGATATTCCGACCAGTTCAGGCCGAATTGCTGTTTGAATTTTCGGGAAATATACTCCCGGCTCAGGTAGAAACGCGCGGCAATCTGCTGCAAGGACAGGTCCTCCTGATAATGGGCGTCCATATAACGTGCTATCTCACTCATGGGATCAGGATTGGC
Organism: Paenibacillus sp. 1781tsa1; assembly: GCF_024159265.1. NCBI lineage: Bacteria > Bacillati > Bacillota > Bacilli > Caryophanales > Paenibacillaceae > Paenibacillus > Paenibacillus sp. 1781tsa1. Next base: position 602,516 of record NZ_JAMYWY010000001.1, read on the forward strand.
GTGGTGATGAGCGGTGAGCGCCTTTCCTGCGGCAAGCAGTCGTTGTTCCAACAATGAACGAAGCAGGGGGAAGGATAATAGTCCTTCAGCGTCAAAAGGTAACTCGGCAAAGGGAATAGACTGTTCCTCCGTCACTTCCTCCTCTATGAATGACGAACCTGCCGTATCATCAAGCCAGCGGCTCAGCATCCATTCCAGCTCATCGATCCATTGCTGGATCTGCTCGGCACTGACAACCTCAAGATCAGTAATCGGGTCAAGCCACTCGGCGACCGCAGCGGATACACTGGAAGCTCGGCAGCTCATGGCTGCCATACGCAGGGGTTCTTCATGGGCGGTTAAACGCCTGATTTTATTCCCATTTGATGACTCCACGGAAGCATGGATTCGCTGTTTGATTTGCACAGCATTACGTCTCCACAGCCTAGAACTTGCTTCCAGATAGGCTGCTGAGATTCCGCCTGGGTAGGACTCACAGGTGGATATGCCGAAATGAAGCCGGCGCTGTATCGTCTGCTCCAATCCATGATTAACCTTGTCCAGAATATGTTCCAATGAGCTGGATGGGCCCCAATGCAGCAGAACAATCTCGTCCGGCTGGTCCAACTGACGAAACATTACGCCTTCGTCTGGTGTGGATAACATTTCGGCACAGATATTGAGAACCGAGAACACAAGCAGGTCGGGTTGACTGCGATATTTTGCCAGACAACCTGCATCCAGATGGGACAGGCTGGTGACAGCGACACTACAGACAGGAATAACAGAGGGGAGATTCAACTCATCCTGCAATCGCTGCATCTGTGATGGGCTGCTGCCTCTTCCGACGGCAAGTTCGGTGAGCAGACGATCCTGGTAGTGGGGGCGCATTCGATTAACGACAATGGATTGTCGGGTAGATTGTATTCGAATGGCGTCCTCCTCCACCCAAGCTGTAACTGCCTTTAATAGAGATGCATTCAGCTCATCTGCTTCCACAGGTTTCAGGAGGTAGTCCATGCCACCATGCCTGATGGCATGCCTCACAAGTTCAAAATCATCATATCCGCTGATAACCAGCACTTTGCTGTGTGGGGTATTAGCCGATATCCATTCAAGCAATGCCATACCGTCCTTGCCCGGCATACGCATGTCACTAAGAATGATTTGAGGCTGATGTGTCGTGATGGAGGCGATCGCTTCGTCCCCGTCTGCTGCTTCAAGTAATGTATCAATACCAAAGTCTTCCCAATGACCAAGCAACTTTATGGCATCGCGGACATGTTTTTCATCATCTACAAGCAGTGCCTTCATGTTGTTCACTCTCCCGCGTATAGTTTAACCCTGATCTTCACACCATTGGGTTCCCGATTGCTGATCTCAAGTCTGGCGGAGTGACCGGGATGTGAGTTCAATTGAAGTCTGCGCATCACATTTCGTAGACCGATGGACTCGGACTCATCGGATTCTTGCGTGGCTAACCCGGTTGATGTGTGATTTGGATGGAGCCATCCCCGAATCTCCGTTAATTTATCATCAGGTATGGAGGGCCCGTTATTATTCAGTTCGATTTCAATCCAATGATCATTGATCCGACGGCTGGATAGGGAGATGTGACCTTTGCCTGGCTGAATATCTGCCCCATGTTTGAAATAGTTCTCAATTAAAGGTTGTAACGTCATTCTTGGCATCTCGACAGACAAGGTATCTTCGGCAAAATCCAAATCCACCTCAAGACGGTCACCGAACCGCTCCTGTTGAAGTTCCAGATACAACCGGGCATGCTCTGCCTCTTCGCGTAACGTCACGCCGGTCTGATCCCGCATGCTGTAGCGCAGCATTTTAGATAGGGAAGAGAGTAGGGTATACGCCCGCTGTCCTTGCTGTTGAAGGGCAAGTGTACCGATGGATTGCAATGTATTATACAGAAAATGCGGATGAATCTGCGCTTGCAACGCTTTGAGCTGATTCGTCTTATTGGCGATTTCAAGTCGATATTCCCGCAAAATAAGGTTATTTACCGTATCCATCATATCTCGGAAATGACGAGCGAGCACCCCGAATTCATCTCGGCTGGATAGATGGATATCCACATGCAGACGCCCGGCTTGGATCTGGTTCATATACCGCATGAGTTGCTTGAGCGGACCGGTGATTCGGATGGAAATGAACAAGGTAGCGACAATGACCATTACAAGTGCTGCGATAGCAATCATCGCGTTATTCCAAGTGAGTGAAGTTGCTCTGGCATATAACGTCTCATTCGGAATCTGTTTGACAATGGTCCAGTCGGCGTATGTGCTGCCAAGCTGCTGGTATACATACATGGAACGATCCTGTTCAAAATGTCCTGCGACATTCTGGCCTGTACCAGCGCTAGTCCGTGCGATATTCAGCTCACTAGCCGTTTCCTCTCGCAGTACATCCGTATGATTGACCTCGGAACGTCCCTGGTAAATGATCTGATTCTGACCATCTACAACATAGATCTGTTCCTTAGCCGGATCATACAGCCTGCCACAGATTGCTGCAATGGTATTCATATTCAGATCAATGGCGAGTACACCCAGACGCTCGGTGGACGGAACATCCTTGATCACCCGATGCAGGGTAATGACCGTTCTTGCAGGATCATCGGGGGAGGCAGCCTTGAATCCGTAAGTGTGACTCATATGGGCCGATTCCACCCAAATATCCGGGCTGTTACCGCCTGTTTTTCCATGAAGCGAGCCGGAATAGGCCTGTTTACGTTCTTCCCGCTTCGGAAAGGGATTCGCAATTAAGGTGGATTGATTGGCGGCAAAAGAGTGCAAATACAGCTGGAATACATCCGGCACAGCAGCGCGGATGGTCTGCAAAGTAGTGTACACCTCGGCCACTGCACGATAATCACCAGGAATCTTCGCCAGGTTACGCAGGAAGTTCGGGTCGTTATACACAGCAAGCGACGCTCTGGCCACGTTATCCACATAGTTATTGAGATTCGTGGACGCTTGGTAGATCAGGCGTTTGTTTTCTTCAACCGCCTGTTCCCGCAGGGCCGTCTTAGTCTGGATAAACGTCATGCTGATCGATGCAAGCAGCGGAAGGGTGGTAGCAATGAGCATAAAAGCAATCAATTTGGTGCGTATACTGTAGTATTTGGACATCGGAACACCCCTTCTGGTTGCAGGTTAAGAGAGGACAATATTTTACCCCCAACTGTTCACAAGGGTCGGTGTTTCCCTCGGCGATAATGGGGTTTAATAGAAAAAGAGACCAATTTCATCCATCTATAGAAGGGGAGAACGATATGAAGCATCGCAAATCTTCACAGCTGTTACAGCAGCTTGTGTTCGTGGGTCCCTCCATCGTGTTTTTTATTCTCATCATCGTGGTCCCTTTCCTGCTTGGTATGGTGTATTCCTTCACGGATTGGAACGGGGTATCCGAGAACATTAATTGGGTAGGGTTCGATAACTTCGTGCATGTTTTTGCGAATGATCCCAAGTTCCAAACGGCGTTTTGGTTTACGGTGCGCTTCACCGTGGTTGGTGTGATACTGACCAATGTGATTGGCTTTTTCCTGGCGTATTTTCTGACCAAACCGCTCAAGACGAGAAACATTCTGCGTACGATCTTTTTTATGCCTAACGTGATCGGTGGGTTGTTGCTCGGCTTTATCTGGCAGTTCATATTTGTGAAAGGGTTTTCAGCAGTAGGCGATGTAACAGGCTGGTCCTTCTTCAACCTTCCTTGGCTGGGAGACGAACCAACCGCCTTCTGGGGAATCGTGATTGTGTTTGTATGGCAGACCGCAGGATATCTGATGGTCATCTACATCTCATCTCTGACGAATGTATCCCCTGATCTGCTGGAAGCTGCCGAGATTGATGGCGCAAGTCGCTGGCAGGTACTGCGGAGCATCATTCTTCCGCTCATTATGCCGGGTGTAACGATCTGTCTGTTCCTGGCGATCTCCTGGTCGTTCAAAATGTTCGATCTCAATCTGTCATTGACCAAAGGTGGACCATTCGGATCAACAGAGTCGGTTGCGCTTAATATTTACAATGAAGCCTTTGTGAATAACAGATATGGCATCGGAACCGCCAAAGCACTCGTGTTCTTCGTAATCGTTGCCATCATCACTATGATTCAGGTACGTCTGACGAAGAGCAAGGAGGTAGAAGCCTAATGGAGACGACGAAAAATTACCGCTTCAGTACCATTCTAACCGAGATTATCATGGTGCTCATTGGACTTTTATTCCTGGTTCCGTTTTACTTCCTGTTTGTGAATTCGGTTAAAACCTTCGGTGACCTGCTCACCAATTCGGCTGCATGGCCGGAGGTATTCCAATGGGGCAACTATGCAAACGCCTGGGAGAAAATTAACTTCCCGTCCGCGCTGATGAACTCGCTTATCGTTACCGTAGTCAGCAATCTGTTGCTTGTGCTGATCAGTTCCATGGCCGCGTACCGGATGGTTCGCAGTGATACACGGTTCAACCGGATTTTGTTCGGCATGTTCATTGCCGCCATGGTGATTCCGTTCCAGTCTATCATGATTCCACTCGTTACTGTAACCAGTAATCTTGGATTGATTGACAGTCTTGGCGGCCTCATTATCTGTTACCTTGGTTTCGGGGCGCCGATGTCTGTCTTCCTATTCCACGGATTCGTGAAGTCGGTCCCACTGGAGATTGAGGAAGCGGCTCGGGTGGATGGAAGTTCTGCCTACGGGGTGTTCTTCCGGATCGTATTTCCACTGATGAAACCGATGTATGTAACCGTCATTATTTTGAACACACTCTGGATCTGGAATGATTATCTGCTCCCATCCCTGATCCTGCAAAGCTCCAACTTGCGTACGATTCCAATTGCAACCTTTGCCCTGTTCGGTCAATATACGAAGCAATGGGATCTGGCCTTGCCGGCCCTTGTGCTTGGCATCATGCCGATCATTATCTTCTTCCTGCTGATGCAGAAATATATCATTCAGGGGATTACCGCTGGATCAGTTAAAGGGTGAGTGCGAGGGAAGGGGTCGCTGTGGCGGAGTGCGAGGCAAGGTCGCTGGCGGGATCAAGTTGCGCTTTCGGTCGCTGTTGCTCCTCGGTGGCCTGAATGTATTAGGGCAAAGAAGCCACCGAGTATCAAAGGCGAACGCTCCGCTCCTGCAACGCATTCTTGATCCCTTTGCTCCACCTCGCACGGAGGTGTGCATAGGGGAGTCATGCCCGCATAGCATGGGCATGACTCCTAGGGAAAAGAGCATTAAAGAAAAGAGATCCTTCAAGAAATGACCAAGAAAGAAAAGATTTAAAGACCAGATTGATAAGGCAGAGAAGGGGCGAGGCAAGGTCGCTGGCGGGATCAAGTTGCGCTTTCGGTTGCTGTTGCTCCTCGGTGGCCTGAATGTATTAAGGCAAGGAAGCCACCGAGTATCAAAGGCGAACGCTCCGCTCCTGCAACGCATTCTTGATCCCTTTGCTCCCACCTCGCACGGAGGTGTGCAAAGGGGAGTCATGCCCGCATAGCTTGGGCATGACTCTTGAAGGGGAGGCACTAGCATAGCCAGGAACTTTTTTAGAGGGCGATGTTATGCTCCTATTCAAAGCGCTAACGAATCTACCGCATCTTAATAGGCAGATAATCAAGGAATACAAATTTTAAGGAACCTCAGCAACGTTATCCGGGTACAAAGAGGCGCCAGAGGTTTGAAAAACGATCAAATCGTCGAAATAACGCCGCTGTGATTCTTTAGAATGGAGAATTACGCCAATAGGGGCGAATAACGTGCGCTCGGTTCGTTAGATTAAAAAACACGCTTCTAAGCCAAGATTCTCGCCACACACAAACAGTTTGTTATACTGAAACTACTATAGGGAGAGTGTATGTATGAAAAGAATGACGAAGTTGACGTTGCTTATGCTGATTGCTTTTGCGGTAATGCTCGCGGGATGTGGCAATGGGGACAAGAGTGGCAGTCCGGTCAACACAGATACTCAAGGTGGTAGCGAAGCTGCTGCCGGGGACAAAACGATTAAAATCTTCCAATTCAAAGTTGAAATTGCGGAAGCGCTTAACCGTCTCAAAGCGGAGTACGAATCCTCCCATCCAGGCGTCAAACTGGACATTCAAACTGTAGGTGGTGGTAGTGACTACGGTGCTGCATTGAAAGCCAAGTTTGCCGCAGGCGAACAACCGGACATTTTCAACGTAGGTGGATATCGTGAGCTGGATACATGGCTTGAATATCTGGAAGATCTGTCTGGGGAATCGTGGGCCAAAGATGCGCTCGAAGTAGCCAAAGAGCCAATGACCAAAGACGGCAAGCTCTATGGACAGCCGCTGGCGCTGGAAGGTTATGGCTTCATTTATAACAAAGACCTCTTCCAAAAAGCGGGTATTACCGAAATTCCAACGACACTGGAACAGTTGGATCAAGCTGCACAGAAACTTCAAGCCGCAGGCATCACCCCGTTCTCGAACGGATATCAGGAGTGGTGGGTGCTGGGCAATCATAACGTCAACGTCGCATTTGCAAATCAGGCAGATCCGGTGAAATTCATCCAGGGATTGAATGAAAGCACGGAGAAAATTCCTGGCAATCAGGTGTTCAACGACTGGATTAACCTGCTCGACTTAACGCTGAAATATAGCAATAAAAACCCGCTGACAACCGACTACAATACGCAAGTTACGTTGTTTGCGAGTGGAGAAGCGGCGATGATGCAGCAAGGGAACTGGACTCAAGTACAGATCGATGGAATTGATCCGGATCTGAATCTGGGTATCCTGCCGATGCCAATTAACAATGAACCAAATGACAAATTGTTTGTCGGCGTGCCGAACTATTGGGTTGTGAACAAGAACTCTCAAGTGAAAACGGAAGCGAAAGAGTTCCTGGAGTGGCTCGTGACTTCGGATATCGGGAAACAATATATGACGAAAGAATTCAAATTCATTCCGGCGTTCAGTTCCATCACAGCATCCGAGGAGGATCTGGGTGACCTCGCCACAGAGATCATGAAGTATAGCCAGGCCAATAAAACACTGAGCTGGAACTTCAACCGTTTCCCTGAAGGGGTTCCACAAGAGTATGGCAGCACGATTCAGGCTTACGTTGCAGGTAAATCGGATAAAGCCGGCTTGCTTGATGCATTACAACAGAACTGGGATAGTTTGAAAAAATAACAGGTCCCATCCACTCGTTTAATACATGTGGGAAGAAGAAAAAACATAAAAAAGGTGACTCCGGATGAATTGGAGTCACCTTTTTTAATGTGAAAATTTCCAGTTAGGAAGTGCCAGTAGGAATGAATAGGACGACTAATACAGAAGGTGGAGGTGTTTGTATAATGTCTACAACCTGTTGTTAGTACACAATATGGCAACAAATAGCCAAAATTTAAATATTTGTAATTTTTAGATTGACAGCCCTTACCAATATCCATATTATAGAAAAATATAGCAGAAAGTAAAGAAATTTGAATTGGAGGTGAAATTCTTTATGAGGGATATCGTCTTTCTGTGTGACAAGCGAATGAACACCAAAACGGGGTTTATCGAAGCTTTGTCCAACATATCGGAAACAACCAATATTTTGTTGGTAGAACAGGGATATGAACAATTTTATTCCTTACCGGAAGGGTTGTTCAGTGCTGTGTTCGAAGTGGAAGATATTACTCGGATTGATCAGGTGGAAGAGGTTTTTGAGCGCATTTTGGATGAATATGATGTGGAGCGCGTCATTGCCCCGACCGAAAATGTGGTGGAGACCGGTGGGTATCTCCGATCGCGTTTTGGCATACCTGGTATTCAAAAGAATCAGGCCGAGACGGTTCGGAACAAATGGATCATGAAGGAAACATTGCGGCAGGCGGGAATCCACACGTCACAGACGCGTATTGCGTCCAATGCAGTACAGATTAGAAAGATTGTCGCAGGCATTGGTTTTCCCATCATTATCAAACCGATTAGCGGCTGGGCGACGATCATGACGTACAGGCTCAATAATCAAGAGGAGCTTGAGCAGTATATCAGCCATTCCTGGAATCGGGAATCGGTGCTCATTGAGGAATTTATTACGGGTAGGGAGTTTCATATTGATTCGATCGTTTCAGAAGGTGAGCTTGTATTTTCCTCCGTCTCTGAATATTTGTTTAATTGTCTTGAGATTGTCCAAAATGATCGCCCTTCCGGCACGATCTGTTATCCCGCTAACACACATTATGAATATGTGGAACGGATGCAGTCGTTCAATGAAGAGATCATACGGACACTGGGAATACGTAACAGTGTGTTCCATGCAGAAGTATTCCTTCTGCCGAATGGGGAGATCTGTTTTGGAGAGATTGGAGCACGAATTGGAGGCATTGTCATCATTCCACCTATGGTTTTGAATTCTCATCAGGTGAACTTGTTTGATGCGGCCATTCAAACGGAACTTGGGATATATGAAGCGCCAACCTTGGTTAATACAGGCAAGTATACCGGTGCGGTTAATTTCCCATCTGCTGTAGGCAAGATCGAAAGTATCTCATCAGCAGAAGATTTCAAATCGATGGAAGGACTCATTGATATCCGAATTAACTTTACATCGGGTCAGTCCATTTCAGGTGGTCGAGATACGATGTCCCGATCCGGATTTGCCATTGTGGAAGGTCCAGATATCGAATTCGTTAGAAAACAACTTCTAGAACTACATGACAAGTTTGTCCTGGTTCACCAATAAACCATTCTAGGAGGGCTTTGGGTTGTTGCTAGATAACGCTGATGTGAAGAGACTGGATAGTCATGATTGGAGAAAGCAAGAATTTGAGCATTTTGAAAAGGACATGACCAGTGAGAGTCCACGTTTTCCCTGCATATTCGGTTCCATGGGACTTAGCCGTAATGAGCTACGTTTCTCCTTTTTTGATGATGTAGATGACCATTCCATAGAAGAACTGGGAAAGGCATTGAGAGAATACGTGGAACAGGCAAGGAGCTTTGGAAACTACACTTCCATGGTCACGTTCTTTAATATTGGTAAGGATCTATCCATCCATGAATATCAGCATATGTTTTGGTCCATCCTGACCCGGCTACACACCATTGACTTGAAAGAATGGCCTGAATTCATACCGAATGAAGAGAATGATCCCTTGTGGGAATTTTGCTTTCATGGGGAACCCATTTTTGTCGTTTGTAACACACCAGCACATGAGGTCAGAAGGAGCAGACGTGCCAATACATACATGATTACCTTTCAACCCCGATGGGTCTTTGATTCGATTGGCTTAGGAACACCAAAAGGAGATAAATCCAAGGATTTGGTGCGAAGCTTGCTTCGGCAATACGATGCAATTGAACCATTCCCGCATCTAGGGATCTATGGGAATCCGAATAATCGAGAGTGGCTGCAATATTTTATTCCAGATACCAACGAAGTTTCCGCTACAGCGCAATGCCCATTTCATCATATGAGGAGGAATACTATGAGTTCAGTTCAATATATCAAAGGGTCTGACGTAACACTTGAAGAAGCTGTAATGCAATTGCTGCCTGTAACCGGTTCGGTAGAGGTACAAAGAGATACACCATTCAGGGAGCACAAATCCCATACCCATCCTACAGACGAGACACTTTTGATTATAAATGGAGATATTACCTTCTTCACTGAAGAAGGAGAACTGCATTGCACGCCTGGTGACCGCATTCTGCTTCCGGCTAATACGGTGCATTCCTCCAAAGCCGGGGAGAATGGAACGTTGTACATTATCGCTTTGGAGTTTGTGGAGCAGCCGAAAGAAGAGGTTCTGGCATGACTCGTTCCTCCGTTGGTTTGCTTATGAGAAAAGGTTTTTCTCTGCACGGGGATCATATTGAAGCTCTGGGGAGAATTTTCGAAGAGGTCCATTTATGGACCTCTGTTTCTGGATATGAACAAGATCCGCGCTTTCGGTCTGTTCAGCATATTCCCAAGTACGAGAATGTGGAAGAAATGATCTTGCAGGCTAGACAATTAGGCGTTCCGTTTTTCATTACCTGGCAGGAAACGGATATTGTACTGAATGCGAGATTGAATGAAGGATTGGGAAGACAGGATATTCCTGTCCAAGCGGCCGAAATTGCCAGAGACAAGTCCAGACAGCGTCAGTTCCTGAAGCAGGAGGACGTGGCCTGTCCTGAATTTTATGCTGTAAATACGTTGGATGAGGCTGTTTCAGCGGCGGCAAGTGTAGGCTATCCGGTTATTATTAAACCCACACTGGCCGCATCCAGCAGCCATGTTGCGCTCGTTCATTCGTATGCCGAATTGAAGGAGGCCTTCGATAGTATCTCGCAACTTGCCATTTCGCAATCGGAGCTATATTTTGACGAGGAATGTCCTGCAATAGCGCTGATTGAAGAGTTCCTGCCCGGGGAAGAGATTACGCTGGATGGCGTAGTTGTGAATGGACGGTTTTATCTGGGCGGAGTCCATAACAAGCTCAGAATGCCAGGTCCTTACTTTGAAGAGGATGAATATACGCTACCTTTTCAGGGAGAATCCAATGTGGAACAAGAACTTTGCGAGATGGCTCAGCAAATATGCACAGGTCTGAAACTTGTAAATGGGCTGTTTAACGTTGAAGCCAGGCAGAACGCCAATGATGAGTATAAAGTGGTGGAGTTCAGCTGCCGTATCAGTGGTGGGCATGTCTATCGCAATATTCGTGATGTGTACGGCACTGATCTGGTGACCGCCCACGCTTATGGTCTTCAGGGGGAGGAGAAGTTGGCTGCCCATTTTGCGAAAAGAACGGCTCCCAAGTGCGCAACCTGTATCAAATTTGTATACCGTGATGGCAAGGTGTTGAATAATGCCAGCGGTGAGGCAGCAGACGATGTGAGGTACCGGGCGTATTATCCGGTTGCTGCCAAAGGTAGAGTGGTTCATTCTGCTCCGAAGGGATTCGATATTACAGGTCTGTTGTCTGTACGTACCAAATATCAGGGTCCTGAGGACATCGAATCGGTAAAACAAGCCGCAAGATTGCTGGAACAAAAGCTGGATTTGCAAGTTGCTGAGGTGAGACAGCTTCAATGATACAGACTATTTTATTCATCCTCTTCCTGTCCATTACCTTATGTGGAGATACCATTCTAAACATTACCCTGATCTGGTCGGTACTGGAGCAGGGTGGGTCGATTACTCATCTGAGTATTATTATTACGATCATGAGTTTGATACCTATTTTATTGCAGAAGTATAGCTTTTTTCTTAAAACTGCACTTAAAGAACGACCCTTGCTAATTTTCAGCTTAGCGCGCATCCTGGGTATTGTGTTTCTTCTTGTGTTTTTAATTCAATTTGCCGGCAATACCAATGTGTATGGCTTATATCTGATTGGTGGCGTATTCTCCGTGATTCTGTTTTTGACCAATCAGAGTCTGGAAATCTACATGTCCCAGATGGTGTTGGATGGGAAAATCAAATCACACAAGGCCTCGCATGACTTGCAGACGGCAATTCAGATTGGTGCATTTGGAGGAAGTGCGGTAACTGGAGTTTTGCTCAGTATAGGCGGACTGCCAATGATCTCAACGGTACTGATGGTGACGCTGGCTGTGGGGATGATGGCTCCATGGCTCATTCCAATTCTGTCCCGATCCGGTCAGGCTGAGCAGAACGTACAGAAAGAAAAAACGGAGGCTCCGCAGATTACCTACTCCGACGCTGTGCGAAAAAAAGTACTGAACATGACCATATTGGCGGTGGTTGTATTAACCGTGCAATTGGGAGCAATCAATTTTATCGTACCAATTTTGTTCCATGATATCTACAATTGGGATTCATCCCGTTACGGGGCTATCGGAGCTGCGATGGGGCTTGGGGCCTTTCTTGCAACGCTGATTCGTAAGTGGGAACACCGAATTCCAATGTATCTATTTATACTGATCGGTGTTATTGATATCATCATTGGCACGGTACAGGTGTTTGCGGTGTCGTTAATCTGTGGATTTATGCTTGGGTTTGTGTTTAATCGGACTCGTATTATGCAAAGATCAGTCATGTTTGATAACTTGCGCAGTCGTGAAGAGACCATGAAGTGGTCGGGAAGATCAACATTTGCCACTCAATTCACAAGATCTGTTGTCCCGCTGGTACTGGCACTACCGCTGTCCCTTATGGGGCAGGAGAACACAGGCGTGCTGTTAGGAGCAATCGGTGTTACGGTGACGATAATCCTGTTTGTCGCCATAAGGCTGGAGAACAGATTGCCACTTCAAGGCACCGAGTCGATTATTGCCGGGGACAGTAAACCTTCGATTTGAAGGAGGTAAACAGTTATTAAAGATTGGGAAATGAAGTGTATGGAGGGTCAGCCAGATACGTTCTGGTTGACCTTTTTTTTTTGGTGGTTCAACCGGAAGAAATGTGGATAACCCAAAAGCAGTTAACGATCTCATGACGTATTTAACACAAAGTTAATACCATATGTGGATATCTTGTGTGTATAACACTCTAAATGTGGACAAGTATGGATTAGTTTGAGCGGAAGAAGATCATTTGTTAACAGAAATACTTGTTTTCAACCAACTAGTACTGTATAGTTCTAAATATGACAAATCAAAAAATGAACACGGGACCTGCGAAATCCAAGAGTTCCAATCCGGTGAACCGGACCAAGGCAGTTGAAGTGGCTGCACAATTATTTCTGCGTCAGGGGTACAGCTATGTCAGCATGGATGAGGTCGTGCGTGTGAGTGGGGTATCCAAGTCCAATATCTATTACCACTTTAAAAACAAGGAGGAACTGCTTCAGGCCGTGGTACAATACTGGATTGCCCAGTATGAGTCGGAGCTGTATCTGCTGCTCAGTCAACGTGAGCGAGGAGTGGAGGAGCGCATCTACTCATTTATGGCAATGCTGTCGGCAGGTATTGAGGGCCGAAATTACGAAGGGAGCTGCCCTTTTGTCACGTTATATATGCAGACGCCTGACAGTGCATCCCAAGTGAAGGAGAGCATATCCAGATTCTTTCGTGAGCTTAGACCAATGGTGGAGAAGCTGTTTCAGCAAGGTTTGGATCGTGGTGAATTTCGCAAAGAAATCGAACCGGGACCGGCTGCGTTGTTGTTTATTGCAGCATTAGAAGGTTCACTGATTCTTGCGGGAACTGCGCGTGATGTAGGCATTATTGAACAATCGGCACGTACTTTTTGTCAGATGCTTCGGTAAACGAAGCTTTTTTTTTGAATATAACTAGTACTACATAGTACTAAAAGGGGCGATAACGGAATGAACGTACATACGATCCAAGTATCCAATGAAGAAAATACAGCGTCAAATTCAACAAAAATTAATCAGGTAATGAGCACGTCTGATATGGAGCCAACAATCATTTTCATGACAGGCAGCACTGGTTTTATCGGCAAAGAAACGGTCAAACAACTCGCGCAAGGAGACGCTCAATTGCTCTTGCTGGTTCGATCGGAACAGCGTGCCAGAACGGTGCTGAAGGCTTATGGAGTGAAGGATTTCGCCAGAATTACCTTTATTACCGGTGATTTATCCATTTCGGGTCTTGGAATTACCGCAGTGGACCGGGAGCGTGTTGCTGAAGCGAATGTGATCATCCATGCGGGGGGAACGATGGACGTCACCTTGGAACGAACGGTAGCCGAGCAGATATTCATGAACGGGGCGAGAGAAGTGGCCCAACTTGCACAAGAAATTCACTATACCCGCGGACTGAGACACTTTATCCACGTGGTTGGTTTCATGAGTCCCTATGGACAGCGGAACGAACAGGGAGGTTATCTTCAGGTCGACCATGTGGGCGATCAGGAAAGTGCATATGAAGAGATGAAATTTCATGCTGATCTGCATATTCGTGAACATGCAGAACAACATAACTATCCTTTATCCGTTGTGAATCCGAGTACAGTGGTTGGACCACGTCCGACTGGGGAAACGGAGCAAACGGGGGGGATTGGGCTGCTCATTCAGGCGATTCAAAAACGACTTATGCCTGTAGTGCCGGGAGGTTCATCCTATTGGTTACCCCTTGTGGAGAATGATGTTGTTGCACAAACACTTGTTTTTCTATCCAGGGAAGCAGATCCAGCCGGAGGAACCTATCCATTGTTGGCGCGGAAGGAAGACAGCCCCAATATGAAGGAACTGTTGCATCTTCTGGCACATGAATTGGATGTACCCAAACCCAAAGGATCTGTACCGCTACCTTGGATTCAATGGGCAATGAAATCAGGGGGCACACGCCTCACTGGTGTACCAGCGGAGTCGGTTGCTTTTATTACAAACAGGTCATTCCCGGTCGAGGAGACGGAGGCTCTGTTTACACGTATGGGGCAATCCTGGCCGGACATCAGGGAACAGCTTCCGTTGGTTACAGCAGATCTGGACTACCGTCTTCGGTATGCATCTTTACCTGAGGATGTTCCGGCAGATTATATCCGGTCACGGAGCGGGAATATGGCTATGATCGGTTGGGAGGGTGAAGGAGAGCCCTGGATTATTGTGCATGGTCTGCTGCAAACAGCAGATGAGATGTTACCTTTGGGAGAACAGCTTTGGAAAGAGACAGGTAACCCAGTTTGGTTAATGGATCTCGCGGGATTCGGACGGTCCCCTGTACATCAGGGAGATGAAGCGTTTGAAGGTCAGGTGGCTGCACTACTTAAGGCACTTGGTGAGTTTGAGGGTCCCGTGAAGCTGGTAGGTCATTCGATAGGGGCAGCTATTGTGGCTGCCGCACAGTTGCGTAGCGGCCGGACAGACATTCGGCTGGGATTGCTTCAGCCGGTTGCCAACAATTCAAATCCGAATGTGCTCAGATGGGTTTCCCGTTTGCCAAGAGGTGTGATGCGTTCTTTGCTTCGTCTCCGATCGGAGAAGAGTTGGAAGCGAATGTTCAGTGCATATATCAGTGGAGAAGACAGAAGAGGCATGGACCATACGATGGCCAAAAGGATACGCTCCAGTCTCCAATCCCCTCGAATTGCGGGAGCGAATGCAGATTTGCTACGGTGGATCCACTCCGGCAAGCAGGGAAGGGTCAACGCCTTGCTCTGGATGAAAGCGTTGGCTGATGATCGCGCCAAAAATGCATTAGTTATATGGGCCAATAAAGATCGGGAATATCACTATCCCCGGGATATGAACTCACAGATCAAACGCATAGATGTACCCTATGGACATTACTTTCCGACGTTTCAATATAAGGAAACAGCTGCAATCCTCGCCGAATGGGCCAATACCTTGAAGTGAGTTCAGATCTGGACATGCAGGAATCCCGTGCCAATTGTCGAAAGGGTCAAGTCGAGTTGTGAAGAGCTGAAACCTAGACAGGAGAGATGAATGTATGAGCGAGCAACGTGTAGAAATCAGTAAAAAGGTACTAACGGAGTGTCTGGGACTACGCAGTGGAGAAAATCTGGTGGTTATCGCAGATGATATGAAACGGGACTTGGCCCAATCCATCTATGAGGCGGGAAAAGCACTTGGTGCAGAGTCGGTCCTGTTAATTATGGAGGAACGCAGCAGATCCGGAGAAGAGCCACCTGCGCCGATTGCAGAGGCCATGATTCGGGCAGATGTAGCCGTGTGTGTAACGAAATATTCATTAACTCATACCCAGGCACGCAAAAAAGCTGCTGCATCAGGGACCCGAGTGGCAACAATGCCCGGCATGACAGAGGATATGTTTATGAATGGAGCCATTACAGCTGAATATTCGCAAGTGAAGGCGTTGACCGAGAAGGTAACGGCTCTATTAACCGCAGGTCGCCATGTGCGAATAGAGAAGCAGGGCCATAGTCTTTCCTTTTCTATAGAGAGTCGTAACGGTGTACCAAGTACAGGTATGTATTTGAACCCCGGTGAATCGGGTAACTTGCCGTCAGGAGAGGCTTATATTGCTCCCGTTGAGGGCAAGGGCGAGGGCAGTATTGTTGTAGATGGTTCCGTTGCTGGAATCGGGGCACTTCGTGAACCGATGTTATTAACCGTCAAGGAAGGACGGTTGGTGTCAGCTGAAGGACCAGACGGGGCTCAATTACTGGACACGCTTGGCGATGGCGATGGTCGCTTTCTCGGCGAATTCGGCATTGGTACCAATAACAAGGCGCGAATCACAGGTGTGGTGCTGGAAGATGAGAAAGTGTACGGCACGATCCATGTGGCCTTTGGTAGTAATAACACATTCGGTGGAACGATTGCCGCGGGTGTGCATATTGATGCAGTTGTGCAAAAGCCGGACGTGTACATCGATGACAAGCTGATCTTGCGTCAGGGTGAATTGGTGGAATAACTGAATAACTGCGTATCTGCATATCTGCACTGAAGGGAAGTGGGCATGTCCACAACGTGTCCACAGTGATGGATAAAATGGATTTGAAATTCAGATTTTACGTTAGATTTACAAACAAATACACAACATGTCCACATTAAAATAATGAATATCCACATGAAACACTAAACATATCCACAGCATGTGTGCAATATGTGCACAACTTATCCACAAATCAGGTATAACTCATGTTTTTATTCGATAAAACAGTCATTTTGGAGTAATAAAACAAGTTATCCACAGGAATATCTTTTTTTTGTTCCAAGTATTTGAAAACATAGAAACAGATCCATAATATTGGGGATAAAAAAGACCAAAGATCAGCTGTTTGCCGACTCTTTGGTCTTTTTTGAATAAATCGAATGTCAGGTTACTTACGCTCATAATTAAAACGAATGACTTCCACGCCGCTTCAAGGGAAAGGAACCTTGTTGAACCGAACAGGGCAAATGAGCAGAGACAGCAACCGTAATACAACGTTGGTTGAAGTTGGCCAAATTGATCTGAAGCCTAAACATTTGACCCAAAATAACCGATACACCAAAGTAACATCTAATGAGACGAAAGTAGTCTGATTATACGGAATGAGAGGGTATGGGGATAACTATGGATGAGGGAATGCAATATATTAATTTTTCGGTAGGAGACCAGATCTTTGCACTACGAATTGATGAAGTTCATGAGATCATCAGAATGGTGCAGGTGACAACGGTCCCGTTTGGAAGTCCAGAGATCAGAGGTTTTGCTTCGCTGTACGGTAAGGTAGTTTCGGTAGTGAGTCTTCGTGTATTGCTAGGCATGCCGGACCAGGAGGATACCTCTTCTACACGTATTATTGTGGTGCCTTACAAAGGAGGATTTGTACCTCTGATCGTCGATATGGTTGATTCTGTCGTAAGTTACGATCGTTTCGAAGAACCTGCTGAGGAGCACCGCCGTTTCATGCTTGGCGTTTTTGACAAAATCGGGTTCTGTGAAGATCATCGTGCAGGTATTTTGAACCTGGATGTATTGCTGGGCAGCTTGATCAGATCATCGTAAGGTAACGATTCGTAATTCTTTCAATACTCAGTATTATCCTTCGGTTGACCCAAATGTTCCTCATCCGCTTTTCGGGAGAAGGGACATTTTTTTGTCTTGTTAAACAACGAAATAACCACTTTTTGTGGGCAAAGGTTTTTAAATCCGATCATTTTCGTATATGATGGAGAGTAACAATGCGAAGGGATGACGGGAGACTTTAATGATGCAATCGCTGTATGGAGTATGGCTTGGTGACGTATTTTTTTGTTTTTCCGGTGAAACATCGGAACCGCGTGTGGATGCATGGAGCCACGTGGTAAGACGGTTGAATTTTGGCGACGGGGGTCGTCTGTTTCAGCCTGCCGCTCTGCGTCTTGCGGAGCTGCGCTGGCCGAATCCGCTGAGGAACACGGCTGAAGCCAAGAACACGAAGCGGCGTCAACTGTTGGGGCGCACATTGGAAGGATTGGCGGTCTCGCCTAAGGATGCCTTCAGATTGCTGCTGCAATGGGATGACCGTTTGTTCAATGCAGCCGGAATTCAGGTTGGAGAAGAGATGCGTTACTGGATCAAAGCGGCGCAGTTCACACAGGAGCTGCTGTTGCGGGGAGCAATTGCTCCATCAGCTGAATTCGCAGCAAAGACCGGAGCACGGCGACGGACCGGGCAAGAGACATTAACAGGCGTATGGCGGCCGCGCTTGCAGTCTGAGGAGGATATTGAACGCTTCCGCGATCTTGCTGAAGCGATGCCGCCAATTGGACTTTCTGCTCCTGGAGCCTATGCTTCATTGGAACCGGAAACGCGTGAAGAAGCAGGGGCTGCGGTATTATTTTCATTCATGAGTGGCATGATTCATGCTGTAGTGACAAGTGAACTGGAGGGCATGGACAGTGAACTGTCCCGTTACCGCACGCCATATCGACGCGGCTCTTCGCCAGTAGCCGAACTTTGGTGGAACAGTCTGATCTCGATGTTCCGTCCAGTGACGGTGCAAGGGCCAACGGACGATATGACAGCGTTTATTCATACGCTGCAAGAAGTTGGTGGAACATCGATGCCGATCGTGGGCGCAGAAGAGATGGCGCCTGCTGAAGGCCAATTGAAGCTGGCACTCCGTCTGGAGCCTCCACTGGGCGAACATGAAACGATCTGGGGAATCAGCTTCTGGGTAGATAGTGAGCAGGAACCAAGCCTGAGGCTGCCTGCGCGGACCATCTGGGCACATCCGGAGCGAGATCTGGACCGAGGGAAAGTGTTATATACCTCGGCGGCAGAGCAGTTACTGATGGCGCTCGGGCAAGCAGCAGAATTGGCACCTGAACTGGAGACGGCGCTACTTACCGCTCGCCCGGAGGGAATCAAGCTGGAGCAGCAGGGTTTCTTTGAATTTCTAACGCATGCGGTTCCGCGTTTGCAGAAGGCTGGGATAACCGTTCTCATGCCTTCAAAGTGGAGTCGTGCTGGGAAACGTCGTGCGGGACTCCGTCTGCAGATGTTGAATCGGGGAACAGAGCGGTTGCCTGGAGCCACATCAGCACTCGGTATGGAACAATTGGTTGCTTTCAAAGCAGAGCCCATGTTGGACGGTAAACCGGTCACGGCAGAGGAACTGGCAGCATTGGCTGAATCCACAGTTCCCTATGTCATGTTCCGCGGTGAGTGGATTGAAGTGGATACAAAAGAGATTCGCCAAGTCCTGCGTTATATGAAAAAAGAAGAAGAACAATATATGCCTCTCTCCGAATGGCTGCATCTGGCTGCGGATGAAGGGGAGGATTCCGCATGGAAGGGCCTTTCCGTCTTTGGCGCCGAATCTGATGGGATGCTTGCTTTCCTGCTTGATGGACAGGTGCTTCGCAGCATTGAGCCTCGTCAGGTTCCGGCAGAATTGCATGGTGAACTAAGACCTTATCAGGAACGAGGTTTCCAATGGTTATCCGCGATGCGTGATCTAGGCTTTGGCGTATGTCTTGCGGATGATATGGGACTTGGGAAGACCATTCAGGTCATTACCTGTCTGCTGGATCGCAAACACGAAGAACGCCAGGCGGCTGCAGAGGAAGCACGTGAGAATGAAATGCTGGATGGATCAGATGATTCTTTCCCGGCGGATCAGCACATGAATGAGCAACCTGTTCATCTGCCTGCACTTATTGTGTGTCCTACCTCGCTGCTTGGAAACTGGCAGCGTGAACTGAAGCGGTTTGCCCCGGATCTGTCGCTGTACATTCATCATGGCGGACAACGGTTGCACGGTAAGGATTTTCAGGCAGAAGCACAGACGCATGACATTGTACTGACGACCTATCATCTGGCAGGCAGAGATGGCCCGGATCTGGCTTCATTGCACTGGTCCACCATTGTGCTGGATGAGGCACAATATATTAAGAACTACCGTACCAAGCAAGCGCAAAGCGTGATGCGCCTGTCTACACTTCATCGTATTGCGATGACGGGAACGCCTGTAGAGAACCGATTGAGCGAACTTTGGTCGATTTTCCAGTTTCTCAATCCGGGATATCTGGGCACAGCTTCATCGTTCCGCCAGCGGTATACGGGACTGGGGCCATCCGAAGAAAATGCAGCCTCCTTGCGTGAGCTTCATCGACTGGTATCTCCATTCATGCTGCGCAGGTTGAAAAGTGATCCGGATATTCGCAAGGATCTGCCAGAGAAGCTTGAACTGAAATCTTACTGTTCTCTGACTCCTGAGCAGACGGTGTTGTACCAGCGTGTGGTGGATGATTTGATGGGTGGTCTGGACGGCAGAAATGGCATTGCCCGGAAGGGGATTGTTCTGTCCTCTCTGACCAAGCTCAAGCAGATCTGTGATCATCCGGTGCTGGCGGACAGCAATCGGAAAGACCATGGCAAGGCAGAGGCATCCGGTAAGATGGAACGATTGCTTGAACTGCTGGACGCCATCCGTGATAACGGGGAATCGGCCCTGATTTTCACGCAGTATGTTGCTATGGGAGATCTGTTGGTGTCGAGATTGAAACAGCGATATGAGGAAGAACCTTATTTCCTGCATGGTGGTGTGTCGAAGGCGCAACGGGATGAGATGGTGGAGACTTTCCAAAAAGGAGAGGGCCCGTCCATGTTTGTTCTGTCTCTTCGTGCCGGAGGTGTAGGTCTGAATCTGACACGGGCGAGTCATGTCGTTCACTATGACCGGTGGTGGAATCCTGCGGTTGAAAATCAGGCGACGGACCGTGTATTCCGAATCGGGCAGAATCGCAACGTGCAAGTGCATAAGTTGATCTGTCAGGGAACACTGGAGGAACGGATTGATGAGCTGATTGAGAGCAAGAAGGCACTCTCCGAGCAGGTTGTTGGTTCAGGTGAGAACTGGCTGACTGAGATGTCGGATGATGAGCTGCGTGGCCTGATTTCTCTTCAGGGCGAGACGTGGCTGTGACCCTGAACATTCAGGGGAATATAGATGTTGAGAAAGGGGGATTGTTGTGAGCGAAAAATGGAAGATCGAGCTGCATATGTCCCCCGGTGGATGGACAGCAGAAGTAAATACAGCAGCGGATGCGGCGGGGCAGGAAGCGCACGCTTCCGCTGAGGCAGGTAAGACCGGAACAGCCGTTGCAGGCGTGTTCACGGTCACGGGAACGCCGGCGCGACTGAGCGAAGCCGAGCGCGAGGCTGTGCTGGCTCAGCTGCGCAAGCGCCCGCTGACGCTGTACGCCCTGCTGCGCGGCGGCCCGGCGCCCGAGGAGCTTGCCGGTCTGCTGCCGGCTGCGCAAGCGCCCGAGGGCTCGCCAGGCGCAGCAACGGCCAGCGCAGCCGTGGCGTGCACCTGTGGCCGCCCGAACTGCGCGCATGCCGCGGCCGCTGAGCACGCCGTAGCCGCGCGCCTCGCGGCCGAGCCGCTGCTGCAGCTGGCGCACGCCGGCCTGCCGCGCGAAGCGCTGCTCGCCGGCGTGCTGGGGGCATGGGCGGAGGAACTCGCCCATGATCCCAGCGGCCCCGGCCGCGCAGCGGAACGGCTGGCCGCCCGCAAGTGCGGGGCGGCGAAGGCGGCGCGGCCGTTGGCGAGTGGATCGCCGAGGCCGCCGCGGACGGCGCCATGCATCAGCCGGGGCCAGGCTTTGGCGCCGTTGAGGTGCGCCTCACGCAGCCGGGCAAGCCGCCGGCCTTGCCGGAGCTGACGGCGCTGCTGCCGGGCGTGCCGGCCACCGCAGGGCTGGATTTGATCCGCGAGCGTGTAGCCGCGCGGATGTGGCAGGCTGTCCAGAAGAAGACGGACAGCCCGGCAACCAAATGATACACCCATCAGAGCGGGGGAGATCTCAGATCACCTCTGCTTGTTTGTATTGCAGCATGTTGCATGATTCAATTCATTTTATTTCCGCGGGAATGCTGCTCTAAAAGTCCAAAAAACGATCATACAGGCTGTACAACCCGTATATGTTCATGAAGATCTCTTCTAAAGGAGGTCTTTACCGGTGGAGCTTCGCAGCCAATTAAGGTATACTTTCGCAGGGAACATTGCACGCAGACAACTAGACAACATTTATATTATTGCGATAGGAGTTTTTACATGAAATCACGTACAGGAAGACAGCGCCGCATGGTGGTTATGCTGTCCTCATTGATGATATGCGGAGCATTGCTTGCCGCGTGCCAGAACGGTTCAGGCACAGAGGAGAGCCAGAATCCGAATGGAACAGGTAACGCACAACAGGAGTCGGACGGCACAACGGTACATTTTACCGAGGACAAGGGATCGGACGGTGACAATGCTGGCGGGGATGATACATTATCTTCTGGCAACAGCGGTGAAGGCACGGATAGCGAGTCTGGGAATGCATCGGCTGGCGAAGAGCAGGGTTCTTCAGACGATGGTAACGGAGCGACAGCGGAAGATCCATTGATGGAGAAACGCAGCATCAGCGCACTGCAAACAACAATTGACGCAGAAGCTGTGGTGACCAATGCCACATCTATGACGGTCATTGTGAACAAACAACGCAGTCTGCCTGAAGGGTACGAGCCGGACGATCTGGTGGAACCTAATGTACCGTTCTCCTTCGATGAACCTCACGAGAAGCGGCATATGCGCAAGGAAGCGGCGGAGGCACTGGAGAAGTTGTTTGCAGGTGCAAAAGCGGATGGCATTGAGCTTCGTGCGGTGTCTGGTTATCGTTCATATCAGCGTCAGGTGTCCATCTACAACAACAATGTCAAAACCAAAGGTCAGGAATACACGGATCGTGTAAGCTCTGTTCCAGGCAGAAGCGAACATCAGACCGGTCTTGCTATTGATGTATCCAGTCCGAGTGTGGGCAATGTGCTGGAAGAGGTATTCGGCACATCGAAGGAAGGCCAGTGGTTGGCTGAACACGCTGCAGAATATGGATACGTCATCCGTTATCTGAAAGGTGAAGAAGATACCACAGGTTACGTCTATGAGCCTTGGCATATCCGGTACATCGGTACAGATTTGGCACCGGATGTGGCGAAGAGTGGGTTAACTCTGGAAGAATACTTCGATGAGGCTAATATCAAGTTGTAATTCAGGAGCTTCATTTCTTAAATAAAAAACTCTAATTTTCCTAAAATCCCCGAATGAACCGCTCTTGATCTAACAATGGGCAATCATTCAGGGGATTTTTTTCTGTGCAATAATGTTAATGGAGTTAAGATAGAATTAAACTTCATTCCATTGTCTGAGATGATGGGGGACTGATATAATTCATGTTTAATCAGATGAGATAAATACAACCAAAGCGAGGGACGAGAGAATGAGCAGACAGCAGGTTTTTACCGGCTCCCCATGGGAACCGTTGGTGGGATATTGCCGTGCTATCCGTGTGGGGAACCGAATCGAAGTGGCGGGTACAACCGCGATGCAAGATGGTGTAGTTGTTGGGGCAGGTGATCCGTATGCACAGACAAGATTCATTTTGCAGACAATCGAGAATGCACTGAAAGAATTGGGGGCTGACATGTCGCATGTCGTTAGAACCCGAATGTTTGTGACCGATATCTCCAGGTGGGAGGAAGTTGGCAAGGCCCACGGTGAATATTTTGGACAGATTCAGCCTGTAGCCACCATGGTTGAAGTTAGCGCACTCATTGATCCCTTGTTGATGGTTGAGATTGAAGTGGAAGCGATTGTTGAAGAAGCAGTCCAAGCCGATTGATCTGGCGATCTCGTTTATCGTGAAGATTTTCTAAGGAACTCAGGACGTCTTATTTGGCCCTCAGGTCTTCTTCTTAAAATGTAAGGAACATCAGGCACGTTATTTTCCGAATTACCCTGACAAAAACGCTGTAAACAGCTGTTTATTCACACATAGCGTGGCTGAGATTCCTTAGGTTTTTACAGGCACTTCAAATCCTTGAATAAGACGTCTCAGATTCGTTAGCGCTAATTCTGCTTGCTCTTACATTCCGTATGCAGCGCATGTTTTATTCAGGGGCATGTCGTATACAGCGTACGTTGCAAGTGCCTGCTCCGGACAAGTTCAGGTGCGCTTCGCTTTGGAACAAGTTTGAAGGCACGATCCAAAAAACCAAAAACCAAAAACCAAAAACCAAAAACCAAAAACCAAAAACCAAAAACCAAAAACCAAAAACCAAAAACCAAAAACCAAAAACCAAAAACCAATAACCTTACCCATGCCTGTCGGAAGACAAGCGGATAAGGTTATTTTTATTGACTTCGCTGTGGCTGGACATTATGATGCGCCGCCTTCCTGATACCAAGCCAAGATATGCATGCGGTTAGCAACATAGAACATATGCCTCAGCTCAACCAGTCGCGTTTACTAGTCGATTTATTTCGCTTCTAGTTGTTCTGCTGGTGTCTCAACGACCACTTTCCATGCCGTTCCGATTGGAGGCAGACTGCGTGTTAGCATAGGGCTGTAGAAAACGATGACTTTAGTTCCTTTAGTCAGTTCTTCGGCCTTTACCGTTTCGCCTTCGTGATTCACGAGCAGCGTATCTTTAGCGATATTCAGCACGACATGGTCAGGAGCCGTCTCAGATAAACGTGTACCTGTGATCTCAATCTGTGAGATGCCGCCTTCAGTTGTTGTTACATTTTCAATCGTACCGGCAGTACCCAGTACCTCTTTAGGTTGTGCCTCAGATGCTGCAGCCGCATCCAGTACAGTAACTTTATAGGTAGGCGTTTGAGGTGGCAGACTGCGGGTAGTGATCATTGAATGCTCAGCTTCCACGTTCATGCCAATGGCCAGATCAGTCAGTGCAATCTCTTTCCCCTCAACGGAGATGAATTTCGTCTCATCGCTCAAATTGAGCACAATACCATCCGTACCTGCACCGCCAATCTGGATGGACTTATATTTGTCCTGGTTCGAGATTCTGGTAATTACACCACGTTCCGTAACCGTCTTCACGTCCTCTTCACTGGAGATCGTCACCTGATTTCCTGTTGTGTTCACTTGTCCATGGAGTACCTTTTCGGCAAAAGAAGCCGGTACATACAACGTGCCGCCTGTGATTTCGGGTGCTGTACCCAGCGTGAGCAGCATTTTATTTACGGAATATTGATCTTTGCCTGTGATTACCTGTGTCCAGAGAACACCTCGCGTCAGTTCTGCGGTTTTATTTTCTTTATGCCACTTCAGTTCAATACCCAGTGCTTCGGTAAGATCACGCAGTGGAATCATGGCTACTTTGCCATCCTTGTTCCAATAACCATCGGAGATGGATGCACCATTCACGGATACGTTTACTGCACCAGCTGCGTTACTATCTGCTGAAATGGATGTTTGATGGACTGGTTGTGTGTTGTCCAGTGTTGCTGCATAAGCGGCTCCACCACCCAATGCCATGGATAGGGCCATCAGCGCACTTACTTTTTTCATGTTGTTATTCATCAATATTCATCCCTTCTAATCTTTGTAATGTCGCGGTAAAATCTTCCTTAGGGCCACGCTTCAAGTTAATAGACGGGACATATCGTCTCAGTGTTGCAGTTGGCATGCAATGAATCTAAGCGGTATGTTAGTTAAGATTTGAAATATCGCTTGTATTGCAGGTTATCCGCAGCAGGATTAGGTTAATTTCAGGTAAGTGGCCGAACCTTTTTCCTATTTCATACTCAAGTACGAGGAGGAACCGATTAGATGAGTGATATGTTAGTAGCGCTCTATCGTTTACCGGAGCAAGAGAGTGGACTGAGAAAGCTGGAGGAATCCTCCATTGTGATTCGAAGAGCCATTGCCCCAGAGAAGCAGCTTGTACTGGATTGGGTGAGGTCACATTTTAGCCAGGCTTGGGTGGATGAATGTGAGGTCGCTTTTGCACGTCAGCCCGTGTCCTGTTATATTGCCGTTGAGCATGGAAAAATGATCGGATTTGCCTGTTACGAAGCGACATGCAGGAACTTCTTTGGACCGACAGGCGTGAGCCAGGATGCACGGGGCAAAGGTGTAGGCACAGCCCTGTTACTGGCTTGTATGCATGCGATGAAGGCGGACGGTTACGGGTATGCCATTATCGGATCAGCGGGACCTGTGGATTTCTATGCCCGAACGCTGGGTGCTGTGAAGATTGAAAATTCAACGCCGGGTATTTACGAAGGCATGCTGCGGGCAGACTAGACGATAGTGATGTTGTGGAAGTTGTGGAAAAGGAAGGGAGGACGATGATGAGCACGAAACAAATGCTGCACATTGGAATGATCGGTACAGGATCCATCTCGGATCTTCATATGAGGTGTTATGCCAAAAATGAGGATGCTGTCATCTATGCCATCTGTGATCTGAACGAAGAGCGGGCTAAGGCTGCGGCACAGAAGTATGATGCCCAATCGGTGTATACCGATTATCGGGAGATGCTGGAGGACCCGCATGTGGATGCTGTAAGTATCTGTACCTGGAACAATACACACGCGGAATTCGCCATTGCTGCACTGGAGGCAGGCAAGCATGTGTTGCTGGAGAAACCGGTGGCAACCAATGTGGAAGATGCACTGCGGATTGAAGAAGCGGTGAAGAAGAGCGGACGTACCTTTATCGTTGGATTTGTGCGTCGGTATGACAACAATATGCAGATGATGCGCAGATTCATAGATGCCGGAGAGTTTGGTGAATTGTATTATGCCAAAGCTTCCATTCTGCGTCGTCACGGTAATCCAGGCGGTTGGTTCGCTGACAAAAGCCGTTCCGGCGGAGGTCCCCTGATTGATCTGGGCGTACATATCATTGACCAATGCTGGTATCTGATGGGCAAGCCCAAGCCTGTTTCCGTCAGCGGTAATACGTATCGGAAGCTGGGCAATCGTGCCCATATCGAACATCTTTCTTTTTACAAAGCAGCCGACTACAGCGCAGCTGTGAATGACGTGGAAGATATGGCGAATGCACTCATTCGGTTTGAAAACGGAGCTTCGCTAGTGGTGGATGTAAGCTTTACCCTGCATGCACGCGGAGATGAATCATCAGTGAAAATATACGGCGAGCGTGGTGGATTCGAACTGGAGCCGGAGACACTGATCGTCACGGAGAAAAATAACACCATCCTGAATATTGAACCCCAGACGGACAATACGGGTCTCCATATTCATAGTGCATTTCAGAACCAGATTGACCACTTTGTGGATTGTTGCCTGAACGGTACAGAACCGATCAGTCCCATTGCGGATGGGGTGGCTTCGACACGTATGCTGTGCGGAATCTACGAATCCGCTGAGAAAGGGCAGGAGATTCGTCTGGATTGAGTCTGGTTTACATGGCAGTTGTCCTTCATCATATTAAAAAGCATGCGTCTTCCGCGTGATCTGCGGTTACGCATGCTTTTTGGCATCAGGTCATTTATTCAGTGGTGAATTCTCGTATCCAGGGTCATCATAATCCGTATCCTGCAGCCTTGGAAGCACGTTCATGCTCTCAATAGCCTGCCGGGTATCCGGCGTGCCATGGTCATACAGAAAGGTGTACAGCAGAGTCATACCATCTGAAAATTGCTCTGTTGCCTCATCGTGGTCTGCCGATTTGTAGGGTACGGGAGCCCGTTGCAACGTGTAGGCATCGTCATCCTCCAGCACCTTCATCAGGTCTTTTAATCGGCCCAACTGTTCGTCATCCACCAACACCTCAAAGGGTGTAGATTCGTTCTTTGTTCGTTCAATCAGGTTATGAGTTACCGATACATACAGATGTTGTTTGCCGTCCTGCATAAGCCAACCCCCATTCTGAAATGGAAAAAAGACGCTTCTACTGTTAATAAACAGCAAAAAGCGCCCTGAAACGAGCTATAACTGTATCCCATATCGTTTATTTCCCGAATCTCCCCGTTACGGGAACCTGGCGGGTACCGGCCTCCATCGATCCTGAACACAGGGGACAGGCGGGAGGACCCGATGATGCCTTCTTGGTTGCTTTTGAAGGCACAGCCGGCTTCTGTCTTAGCCACGCTTTACAGGTGGATGAACTGCATTTCCAGACCGCAACGGTCTCTGTGCGCTCAGGATTACCTGAGCCTGAACCTGAACTGTGAGACTGTAAACGGGAGGAACTCGCAGCGGTTGGACTTATACCTGTGGTACTGAACGCCTTATGATTGCGAATCTCCCCACTACCACGCCGTTCACCAAGGCGATCCTCATCACGTTCGTTGTGGACCTCGAAGTCACGACGGTCACTGTGGCTGATGGCACGGCGTTGTGCCACATCCCGACCTTCGGAACGGGCACCCGATCCCGAGCGGGCACCCGATCCATTACCTTTACCATATGAAGCCTGGCTGCTCGTCCGGCTCTCTTCACGAGGTTTACGTTTGTCCGGAACTTCCATGCCGAAGGCTTCCAGCAGGAAGCGGGACACATCCGCTGGTTTTCCGTGATGGCTCGCCGGTGAAGTGACATACAAGTACTGCTTGGCCCGTGTGATGGCAACATAGGCGAGCCTGCGCTCTTCCTCCAGCGCCATGTCCAGTTCGGCGTCTGTCTGTTGCATAGCAAGCGCGGCTTTCTGATCTTCGGGGATATCCTGGCGAAGTGCTGTACTGTGAGGCACAATGCCTTCACTGGCTCCGATCCAGTACACACAAGGGAACTCCAGTCCTTTGGCCCGGTGAATGGTCATCAACTGCACTGCGTCACTGTCCTGTGCGCGGCGTAAAGATTCCATCTCCCGGTGTCTGCGGGATAACTCGTCGGCGAACTGGATGAACTCTTCCACCGTTTCGAATTTTTTGACGGCAGCTTCGAATTCATCCAGGGTTTCCAGCATCGTTTCCTTATAATGGGTGAAGATGCTGGGATCACCACTTTCCATATACTTGTCGTAGAACTGCCTGCGCATTTCCTGAATGGCGATGATAGGCTTTAGTTTGTGCAGTGATTTGATCAGCTTGATGCGCTCCTTGACCTGCTCCTGCTGGAATGGTTTCAGCTTGTCCCATTTCACCAGATGGATGAGTGGATATTTCTTCGCCTGTTGTTGTTCGCAGCGCTGTATCCATTCCAGGCCAGCATCCCGTGAAACGTAGAGCGGTCCCAGCGCACTGGGAAGAGCATCCATGGCTCGTGGATCAAGAGACAGACGCAGATGATCCATCAGGGGCCTGATGAGAGACTGGTCGTAGAACACCGGGGAGGCACCATGCTGTACAAAAGGTACATCTTTCAACACAAGCTGCTCGAATACAGCCCGGCTGCTGCTTGCAGTCCGGTGAAGAATCGCAATATCACGATAGGTGTGCTGCCCTTCTTCAACTTGTTGGCAGAGCTGATTCACGACCCATGCCGCTTCTTCCTCCGCATTGGATGGTGTGGCAAAACGCGGCGCATCTCCGCGGTTTCCGGCGGCACGCAGCCGTTTGTTACGTCTGCGTTTATTGCGGGCGACCAGTTCACTTCCGAGTCCCAGAATGCGTGCATCACTGCGATAATTGATATCCAGCGTCACAATGCGTGCACCGGGGTATACTTTATCGAATTCCAAAATCGATTCCTGGCGTGCGCCATTAAAGGTATAGATCGTCTGGTCATCATCTCCAACAACCATCAGGTTGCGGTGGGCGGAAGCCAGTTTTTGCACAATCTCATATTGCAGATGGTTGGTATCCTGGAACTCATCCACCATAATGTACTGAAAACGTTTCTGAAGCGGCCCCAGGACAGCGGGGTCACGAAGCAGAGCGGCTGCGCGCAGTAAAATATCGTCAAAGTCCATTTTGCCCCGCTCCTGCTTCCAAGCTTCGTAACCAAGCAGAACACGCTTGGCATCGCGTTCTTCCTGTGACTTTTCAGGCAGGTCGGTTGTTTCCGATCCTTGCATCTTCCACGCGGACAGCATCGCCAGCAAACTTTCAGGCTGGAAGGCTTCACTCATGCCATTTTGCCGCAAAAGCATCTTGAGCACCGTATGCTGAGCCCGTGACTCGCCAAAAATCTCTTCCTGTACGCCATAATGACGCAGCAATGTCAGCGCAAAAGAGTGGAAGGTGCGAGCCTGCACGGCTCTTGCGGCGGCCGGACGTATACCCGGCAATGCGGCGATCCGGTCTTTCATCTCGGTGGCGGCTTTGTTGGTGAACGTCACCAGCAGGATACTGCCTGCATGTACGCCGCTGACCTCTATGAGGTAGCCGGCTCTTGCAGCCAACACAGTAGTTTTGCCGCAACCGGCTCCAGCAAGCGTCAGAATCGGTCCTCTGCCATGGCGGACAGCCGAGATTTGTGGAGCGTTTAACTTGATGCCTGCCTCTTCAAGAGAACGAAAATAAAAGGCATCCTGTTGATCATTGCCCACGAGTTGCCGACTGGTCTCCAGCGGAGCAGACGGGGACTGGGGCAGGGATGCCGCCGGGGTAACCCCGAGCGGACGGGGGTAGAACGTTGAGTTCGGACTTAACATGTTTCATCCACCTCTGTATGCATTCAGGGATAGGACTATCCCAGCTAAAAGTAAACCATTTGCCCTTTTCACAATCGCATTGTAAATTGGTATGATAGAGTTAGTCGCCTAATCAGGCGGTTAAGTATGGTCAAAGCTTCATTATACCCGAACGTATGGTCTTGACGAAAGCCCCCGATTTCATCCAGTATCGGTATAAAACGGGCACCTGCACGAGATTACGCAACTTTTTGGCATGATATCGTATAAGTTATATGCCTGAGCATTTTGCATGAAGGATGTAATATGCTAATTTACTACTAAATAGAAATGATAATATGGGTTTTGACGGGACAGAGGAGGAATGGTCATGAAACTGCTTCAACGCATCAAAGACGGAGCGAACAAAGCAACAGAGCGTGCCCAGCACGCCGTTGAGATTGGAAAACTGAACAACCAGATTGTGGGCTTGCAACAGGAACAGGAAGTCCATTTTACAGATATGGGTCGCATCTTCTATGAGGGCTATCGGGCACAGGATATGACGCGTGCAGAAAAAGAGATGGTGGATCTGTCGCAGCTCTGCGACGAATTGCAGGACGAGATTGATGGTCTGCGCAACAAGATTGCACAGCTGAAGAATGAACGGTTGTGCGAGTGTGGGCATGTCGCTTCCCTAGATGCCAACTTCTGTCCTAAATGTGGACGCAAGTTGGGTGAACTCAAGACAGCAGCACCTACAGTAGGAGCTGCAGGAGTTGCAAAAGCGACCACAGCTGCGAGACAAGAGGCAGCTGTAACTCAAACCCAAAATCCGGAGCCGGACTTCTACGATGCGCCAGCTGAATTGGAACTGGAGGAAGACGAGCCGTATCACACGGTCATTCCTTCCATAGCCGATCTGGAGACGGAATCAGAATATAACAGTACGGAATTTACGCAGGAAGAAAAGGAAGCGTTCGATGCAGAGTGGGAACGTCGCAGAGATGAAGAGATGCAACGGGAACGTGAGCGTCAGCAGGAGCTGGACGAACGCATCCGCTACTGGAAAGAAAATAACCCGATTGTGAACACGGTGGACGTACAGACCGAAGTGTCACGCGAAATGGTGAATTGTCAGATTTGTGCAGCCGAGCTGCCCAAAGGTTCGAAGTGGTGCCCGCGCTGTGGTGCTGAACAGATCTGATCTGATGCAGTAGAAGCACTGCCGCATCAGTGTGAGGCAGTGTGGGTTGCTGACAGCATGGGGGGACGGGAATATGGACCAACTGCTGCATCATTTGCGTCATCTCGGGTTTACAGAGATGGAATCTAAAATTATGGTGGAACTCGCCCGCCAGGGATCAGCCTCAGGATATGAGGTTGCGAAGCGGCTGGGCGTGTCCCGTTCCAATGTATATGCGACCCTGCAACGGCTGGAACAACGTGGTTTCCTGCGGTGTAGCCCGGGGGAGCCTGCGAAGTATAGTGTGTTGAAGCCTGAGGAGATGACGCGTATGATCTCGGATCAGATGCGTACCTCTCTGGATTATGTCCAGAGCAGCATGCCCAAGAGCGAACCGGAGAAGCCTGTCTTCTATAACATTGAGGGTGACAAAAATGTGTTTGAGAATCTGAGCCGTGAATTGGCTGAGGCTCAGCATGAGATTGTTGTAGATGTCTGGCGTGAAGAGGCAGAGCTGCTGCGTCATGATTTACAGCAGGCTGAAGCTCGGGGTGTGCGGCTGTTATGGTCGTGTGATGGTGGTGAAGGCATGCTTGATCAGCCTGTCCCTTGGCCGGGTTTGCCTTTGTACGGCACAGGTAATGGTCGGAAATTTTCCCTGGTGGTCGATCGCCGCTGGTGCATGCTGGGCATGCGCGGGGAATCATGCGCCACACAGGCAGTGGTGACGGAGCATCCGGTAATGACCGGACTGCTACTGAATCATTTTGCTCAAGAGCTGGTGTTGTACGAACTGGAACAGGATATGGGGGAGGAACTGGAGTCCCGCTATGGGCACCGGTACGAAGAACTCTCTGCGCGTTATTGGTCTTCTCCTTCAGGAGAGGGTGACCAGAGTTAGACAGATCGGCGACTAATTCACCTCTGATGGAGTGAACATGCCAGCACAAAGGTATCTTTCTTAATCTCGATGAACGAATAATTCTGTTGCGTACATAAAGCAGGCGCTGCCGGAGAGGCAGACGCCTGTTTATGCTGGTTTGAGGTATCACAGTGATGTTCGTCACAGCATCTGTTTCCAGTCAGGTCAATAGTAAAGGTATGAAGTTATGCTATTTTTGAGAAAATGAAGCTATGAACATTCGATTGAACTGGATCGGGTTGAGCAGGATTGTACATGATCAATCTTTGGGCAAGTGATACAGTGCTTCCAGCACGTCCGTATAATAAGCAGTGCCATGGGGCACAAATTCCGTTGCCAGAATCTCACGAACGATACGCTCCGGTGTATAAGCTGCATGATCGCTTAATGGCTCCTTATGACTGCTGGAATGTGGTGGTGATATCAACGGCTGAGTCTGAACTCCGGTAGCTTGAATGACATCGATTTCACTACGGAACAATGCCAGTAGATCATCCAGCGGCACCTCATACAGGCTATCCACCTCGCTGGGCTGCAGAACGTAGGCTTCAAGCGGCTGGTTCAGACATAATCCATAGACCGCACTGAATTCCCGATCTACGAATGGAACACCACGGACCTCTCCTTGGAGCTGCTGTGTAGCCGTGAATAGATAGGTTAGTGCATCGAAAGATACATGTACACCCAATTCCTCCTCCAGCTCACGACTGGCGTCTTGCAGTTGTTCACCAGCGGTGAGATGACCTGCTGCTGTAATGTCGTAACATCCAGGGAAGGTATCCTTAACATCACGCCGCCGCTGAAAAAGAACCTGTCGTTGTTCGCCTTCGTCACGCACAATCCAGCAGTGGAATGAACGGTGCCAATATCCTTTGGCATGGACCTCGCTACGCGGCGCTGTACCGATCCAATGTTGCTGATCATCATAAATGTCGAAACGTTCTGGGCTCATGAAACGTATCTCCTTATATAGCAGTTTTTAAAGTTCAAAATTTCACAAAGTTTGTTTTTAAACGAAAGGGGAACGATCGTATGGAATGCATTGTACACTTTCAGGTGATTTATCCGCAACCTCAGGAGCGTAAAAGCCTTCGAGGACTTATATTTGTAGGGCAGGGTCAGGAACCGGCTAGCAGTCAGTTAAGCAGCATGTTTAAGGATATGGGATTCAATGTACGTTTGGAAGATGAGGCCCAATTGTTGTTCAAGCCAGTGGATGCTTCGGCCAACTTTGAATATATTCGCGTAACAGAACTGGATACCGGGGAAGAAGTTTACAAGGAAGATAAGGATCTGAAGTCGATTCTGGAGCATTTGCTGCCACGCCGTTTCTAATTCATAAAGATGGGGCGAATGAAATTCACGGGGCAGTAAATGTAATACATGTATGTAAGGCATAAAAGAAGGCCCCACCTTTACGGTGGAACCTTCAAGCTACGCCATATCGTATTAAGTATTTGTGCTTAGCTTTTCATACATAAACCCTAGCAAGTCGGGAAGTTGTTCTCGGTATTCGCATCAGGATGCATATCAGGAAGCCAATTCGGTGTACGATTTAACGCTAATTGTAATTATGCTGTTGCGCCGCTTCCTTCTGCTTCCAGCTCTGAAGTACAGTGTGAGCAGCGGGTAGCCGCAGCTGGGATTTCAGATAGGCAATACTTGCAAGCCTTGGTCGTTTTTTGCGGCTCGGGCTTTTTGTGTTCCTTGCTTTTGAGGTAGTTGATACCCTTCACAAGCATGAAGATACAGAACGCAACGATAAGAAAATCAATCATGACGTTGATGAACTGACCATAAGCAATCACGGTAGCCCCAGCTTCGTTGGCTTGAGCAAGTGTGGTGATCTCCTGTCCGTTTGCTGTTTTCATATCCCGATCCAGGTTGATGATTTTCTGACTGAAGTCAATCCCACCCAGCAGTTTTCCAACCGGAGGCATGATGATATCATTCACAAGGGATGTGACGATTTTACCAAAAGCTGCCCCAATAATGACACCGACCGCCAGATCGATGACGTTGCCGCGGACGGCAAATTCCTTGAATTCTTTAAGTACGCCTTTCATGTCTGCATATCTCCTTTGATCATTTCAATTCATAATGTAGGCCGCGTTTCCATCCATTCTCCGTTCAGATCCGCGCTTCCGTTCTCATATTGTACATAAAAAAATGATTCCTATCACCCCCTGTTTGCAAATTAAGACAAGTTTCCGCAACTTCCATGAAAATACTTCTTTATTTCACGCCGCCGATTCGGTATACTTCTAACATTGTCAGTTATGTTTAACCATGTACATTCAGGTTCGCGATCATACATTGTAACGAATCATGGAGCCAAAAAATTAAATATGCCGTTACTCGTATATGTGCAGGAATAGGCCTGCATGTCTCTACCCGATCACCGGAATGATCGGACTACGGGAAAGATGCTGCAACATGTTGTATGGTTGGAATGAGATTATTCTCGGACAGTTTGACTGAAAGGCAGGTTCAGGTAGCTTCACATCTGATCCTGGACAGACTGTTTGGAGTTTGACGTGTCAGAAATGAACTCCTGCTCTAATATCCTTCCAGTACACTTGCAGCATCCATACGGCTTGTCCATATACGTACAAGTCCGTCTTTTCCCGTCTCCGGTTATTCCGCAGCATGTGAAAAGGCGGGCTTTTTGCTTTTTTACCATGAGATTGAAGTAGCATGTGGGTTTCTGTGCGGAGGGCATTCAGGGGGAAGAATAGCAATGCAATTG
The DNA here is from genome assembly GCF_024159265.1 of Paenibacillus sp. 1781tsa1. NCBI lineage: Bacteria > Bacillati > Bacillota > Bacilli > Caryophanales > Paenibacillaceae > Paenibacillus > Paenibacillus sp. 1781tsa1. The sequence continues at coordinate 637,518 of NZ_JAMYWY010000001.1, forward strand.
TTAAAAGACAAGGTAAGACAGGAAGGTATTGTCCTGTCCGAGCAAGTACTCAAAGTGGATTCATTCCTGAACCACCAGATGGACCCGGTTCTGATGAAGGAAGTGGGCAAGGAATTCATTCGCCGCTTTGAAGGGGAAAATATCACACGTGTGCTAACGATTGAATCGTCAGGGATTGCGCCAGGCATCATGACTGCGTTGGAGCTGAACGTACCGCTTATTTTTGCACGGAAGCAGAAGTCGCTCACACTGACGGAAGATATTCTGGTGGAGAAGGTCTACTCCTTCACGAAGCAAGAAACGAATGAAATTACCGTTGCCAAGAAATTCATGAAGCCTGGGGATCGCGTATTGATCATTGACGATTTTCTGGCAAACGGTGAAGCAGCATTTGGTTTGGCTCGCATTGTGGAGCAGGTTGGAGCAGAAGTGGTTGGCATCGGTATTGTTATTGAGAAAGCATTTCAGCCGGGAGGTCGCTTGTTGAAAGAAGCAGGATACCGTGTGGAATCACTGGTTCGCATCGGGGCTTTGTCAGATGGACAGGTTACATTTGCGGACGAGGAGGGCACGAACTAATATGGCACGCGAACGTATTTTTCAGCGGCATCGGCACCCAATCAAAACGTTCTCACTCGGACTTCAACATGTGCTTGCCATGTATGCAGGGGCCGTTGTCGTTCCACTTATCGTTAGTAACGCATTAGGCTTTACACAGGAACAATTAACCTATCTCATTGCTATTGATTTGCTCGCATGTGGTGTGGCTACACTGCTTCAGGTATGGGGAAATAAATATTTCGGCGTAGGGCTGCCTGTCATGCTCGGTTGTGCATTTCAGGCCGTGTCTCCGATGATTCTCATCGGAATGAACAGTGGAGTATCTGCCATTTACGGAGCGATTATCGCTTCAGGGCTTTTCGTATTGATATTCTCTGGTCTCTTTGGGAAGCTGATTAGGCTTTTCCCGCCTGTCGTGACAGGTTCGGTTGTGACCATTATTGGTCTGACTCTGATCCCGGTTGCTTTCCATGACCTGGGTGGTGGTCAGGGGTCAGAAGATTTTGGCAGCGGAGTGAACTTGTTGCTCGGTTTCGGTGTGTTGGTCTTTATTATTTTAATGACTCGTTTTACAACCGGATTTATTCGCTCCATCTCGGTACTGATTGGTCTGCTCGTTGGTACGGTGGCGGCAGGATTTATGGGCGAGGTTAATTTTGCCCCTATTCGCGATGCAAGTTGGTTCCATGTTGTTCAGCCGTTTTACTTCGGTAGACCGACCTTTGAGATTGTACCTATTTTGACGATGATTCTGGTGGCGATTGTCAGCGTGGCAGAGTCTACAGGTGTATTTATGGCTCTGGGCAAAATCCTGGACAAAGATCTGTCTTCCAAGGATCTGGCGCGCGGTTATCGTGCAGAGGGCCTGGCCATTGTGTTAGGTGGTATTTTCAACTCGTTCCCATATACAACGTATTCGCAAAATGTAGGACTGGTACAGATGACACGTGTGAAGACACGTGATGTCATTGTTGTGGCTGGTGGAATTCTGGTGGTCATCGGATTTGTGCCGAAGATTGCTGCGCTCGCACAGCTCGTTCCAGGGGCAGTTCTTGGCGGAGCCATGGTGGCCTTGTTCGGCATGGTAGTATCATCCGGTATCCGAATTATCGGTAGTCAGGTCGATCTGAATCGTCATGAAAATCTGTTTGTCATTGCTTGTTCTGTTGGCATGGGGCTGGGGGTTACCGTTGTGCCTGAGTTGTTTGCTGGCGCACCGGACTGGGCTCAGATTATGCTCGGTAATGGTATCATTGCAGGCAGCTTTACGGCGATCTTCATGAATCTGCTGTTCAACGGTCTGGGTACCCAGGAAACAGCCGCCAAGATGGCTGAGAAACAGGCAGATGCCATCCTTGGAGAAACAGGCAAGTCGGCTTAAAAGCCGAACTAGACCTATAATCCAGCATGATTGTTATGTTAACGGTTTGGAATTTAACCTTAACCAGATGAATATTTAAGCAGGTTGATACATCGTAATATACAGCATGAATGGTTTATGACATACATCATTTATACTGTGAATGTTCAACCACATGAACAAGTCACTTTTACATGCGAAACAACGAATTATATGTTGAAGCTGGATATATAGATAAAAGACGATCCACACCCCATTTTAAAGGGGATGGATCGTCTTTTTTGATCATGTCTTCCTAATGTTACAGATGACGCATTTGTTTCTCTGCAAAATCGCCAACCCACGGCAGCTTTAGCCATTTCCCCTGCAGGCTGGTGACCACCATGATGAGCCAAACCACCACACCGAGCAGGGATAAAAGTGATGCCACCAGTGGCCCAAACAACGGAAGAAAAGCGGATAGTACATGTCCGACCATAATGATGCCAAAGACGGTCACGGATTGCAGAGCGTGAAAAAGAACAAATCGGCTACGCTTCTCTACAGCGAGAAATACAATCCCGCCTACAAAGGTAAATAGATAACAGAGCATACCGGCAATATTTTCATCCAGACCGCTAGACGATTTCATGGGTGACATCCGGTCCAGCCTCCTTTAACCTTTTTTACTAGGCTATGAAGGAGATGGACAGAACTGAACCTGTGAATTTATCTGACTAACAAATCAAACAATATTATCTTCCGCCCTCGATCTGTCTGCGAGGGTTTGTGATCTTGCCCATTTTATCAGTATCGTTTTCTTTGGGAACCAAACGTTCATCGGTACGCCCTTCGTGGTGATTATCAAAAGCATACTCCGTCAGTTTCCATTCTGACTTGCCGAGAACGGGGTCTGCCGGGAAGTGTTGCCCACGATGCAGATGTTCCTCACGTCCGGCTTCGTTGATATATACTCCGTCGACTTCCACCTTTTCATGTGAAAGGGGCAGCATATCCTGTTCTTTGCGTTCCATGAGACGGCGCCTCCTTTTAGATACCATTAATTTAACTGTATGGGTTGTCCGTGATAATATCCCCCGAATAGTTCAGTGTTATGCTGGATATATTAATTCCGTATAGAATGGTGGCATTCATAACATATGATTCGGAATTAAACTTTTTGGGCATGAAAACCGTTATATTTATTAGAGGAAATCGTCAAGTCGTAAGATACTTCCGAATATGCTACAATAAGATTATGATTCATTCCGAATCATATCGGGTATTTATAGTGTCAGGTACTTGCTTTCTAGCGAGGTTCCCGACCTAAAGCTTGCTTTAAGCCGCGCACACAACTTCATGGATGGCATTTAAGACTTATTCGGCATTCTCTAAACGGAGCATTCACTTTCAACGTTTTGGGAGGGAATTACAATGGCAACGAAAGGTCACAATGAGGTCAAAGAAAGTTTGAGGGAAATGACTCGGATTTTCCGTCCTAAAGATCCAAAAAAATTCGTGAAGGAGTACGTGAGAAAATACCGGATTACGGGTGGATACGAGGAAGAATTGACTTCTGTGGTTGAGCATGAGCTTGTCAAGATGGATTCTTCCGTGTCCTGAAACAACACACAACTCTGATTATACTGTTCCGATAATGAATAGAACCGTCTTCCGGGCGATAAGCTCCGGCAGGCGGTTTTTTTTGCGTTCCTGCTGCATATATATGGGAGTACACCTACAGCGGGAAGGATGAATGCATGTGGACCCTATTTTGAAAACCAAAGAAGAGATTGGCTACATGCGGGAAGCTGGACGAATTTTGCGAAGTTGTCACCAGCATATTGAGCAGTGGATGATACCTGGTATCACGACAGCGGAGATTAACGAGCGGGTGGAAGAGTTTCTGGCAGCACATGGGGCCACACCGGAACAAAAAGGATATAAAGGATATCCGTACGCGACGTGTGCCTCTGTCAATGAAGTGGTCTGCCACGGATTTCCGGGAGAAGAAGAGCTGTCGAGCGGGGATGTAGTGACCATCGATATGGTGGTGAACAAAGACGGCTGGCTTGCTGACTCGGCCTGGACATATGGCATTGGTGAACCAAGCAGATCCATTCGCAAGCTGATGAGGCGCACGGAGAAGGCCCTTGAGCGGGCGATTGCCCAGGCAGTTCCGGGGAATACGCTCGGAGATATTGGAAATGCCATTGAACGAACAGCCAGACTGCATCGGTACGGAATTGTGAAGCCCCTCATCGGCCATGGAATCGGTCAATATATTCATGAGCCGCCAAATGTGTTGCCGTATGGCAAGCGCAGAACGGGCACGATGCTCACCGAGGGTATGGTCATTACCATTGAACCCATCTTTACGAAAGGCAGTTCCGGGGCCGTTGTGTGGGATGAAGATGGATGGACAGTAAGGACGGTAGATGGCAGCTGGGGAGTACAGTATGAGCATACGGTTGCAATTACTGGGGATGGTCCCTTGATTCTGACCAATGGTACATGAGAAGAAGTCAGTGATGATTGAGGACTTGAATTGAACCTTTCTGAGGAATGCTCCATGCTGTTTTGAGCTTGAATGTAGCGGTATGGAGCGATAGGTATGTTTTCTGAATGGATATGGAAGAGGGTTTCCATAAAATCTGATCTTTCTTTTGCATAATATCGCATGTTTTGAATGTGAGAAAAATCACCAATAAATCGAGTTTTATCACCGAAATTTGGCAAAAATTTTCAAATGTAGAGTGTAATACTTTTAACTGAAATCGTTTGCAAATCAAGTTGTAGAGCGGTTTTTTACATAAAGTGAACAATTTGTGAACATGTGTCCAAAGATTGACAAAATCATACCCTCAACTTATATTTAATAAGTGATTGAAGCATATAGAATGAATTGGAAGAATGCGCAGACATGCCCTGAGCAGGAAATCACGGGAGTACTGGAAGCGTTATTTTTGTAAGCGTTCTGTATGATGAAGAGGATTATGCGTATCGTGCTGAAACGTACCTTTTGTTGCCTTTCTATTGAACGACAACGGTAATCTACGAAAACGTAAAAAAGTGGGGTAGATCAATGATGAAACAGTGGCAGGTTGCAAAGCGAATTCTCCCCTTGCTGGCGGTGTTCTCTTTGCTGCTATCCGCATGCGGGCGGGAAGACTTGTCGGTAATGAAACCTCAGGGTCCTGTGGCGCAAGGCCAATATGATCTGATGAAGTTATCCATCACGATTATGATCGTGGTGCTCATCATTGTATTTGCTATAGCGGCCTATGTTCTGATCCGGTTTCGTAGACGAGCCGGGCAGACCGACATGCCTGAACAGGTTGAAGGTAATTTCAAGCTGGAAGTAATATGGACAGCCATTCCGTTATTGCTGGTTATTGTGCTGGCAGTACCGACAGTCCAAACGATTTTTGCCCAAGGCGAAGATCTGTCCAATGACAAAAATGCACTTAAGGTCCAAGTCACCTCGCATCAGTACTGGTGGGAATTCACTTATCCTCAATATGACGTAACCACCGCTCAAGATCTCATCATCCCGACCGGAACAAAAATCGCATTCGAACTAAAAACCGCTGACGTGCTTCACTCCTTCTGGGTGCCGTCACTTGCGGGCAAAATGGACACAAACCCGGATGGAACACTTAACAAGTTCAGTTTCTCTGCACCAAATGAAGGCGTTTACCGCGGTAAATGTGCCGAGTTATGTGGCAGATCGCATGCTTTCATGGAGTTTAAGGTAAAAGCAGTGAGTCAGGAATCCTTTGACAGATGGGTGAATCAGATGAAAGCACCTGCAGTCCTTCCTGAAGATACTCAATTAGCCGAGAAATTCAAAACAAACTGCCTTTCTTGCCACGCTGTTGGCGATCAAGGTGGACCAGTAGCGCCTAACTTGACGGGAATCGGCGGCAAGGAATCTGTCGCAGGCATTTTGCTGAATTCTCGTGAGGGACAGGAAGAAGGTAGTCCGGTACTGGATAACATGAAAGAATGGCTCCATGATCCACAATCCGTGAAGCCGGGCAATACCATGCCGAATCCCAAAGATCTTGGGTTGACGGATGAAGAAATCGACGGAATTGCCGAATATCTGGCCAACTACAAATTGGACTATGAATAGAACAGCAAGGACGAAGAAGGGGGTACACAACCTTGGCTCATGCGCATAGCGTCAAGAGGTACAGGGGCTTGATGGATTGGATCACCACCGTCGATCACAAAAAAATCGCCATTCTCTATTTGGTTGCTGGTGGATTTTTCTTTGGAATCGGCGGCATTGAAGCCATTTTGATTCGGATTCAACTAATGAAGCCTATGAATAATTTTGTATCGGCACAGGTCTTCAACGAATTGATTACAATGCATGGAACAACGATGATTTTTCTTGGTGTCATGCCACTTATTTTTGCCATTATGAATGCAGTTGTGCCTTTACAGATCGGGGCAAGGGACGTTGCTTTTCCGTTTCTTAACGCGCTTGGTTTCTGGACGTTCCTTTTTGGTGGACTGCTGCTGAACCTGAGCTGGGTTATGGGTGGAGCACCCGATGCTGGCTGGACCTCATATACGCCGCTTTCGGGCAGTGAGTACAGTGGAACGCATGGTGTGGATTTCTACACCATCGGTCTTCAGATCGCGGGTCTGGGAACGCTCATTGGGGGCATTAACTTTCTCGCAACGATTATTACAATGCGTGCTCCAGGCATGTCCTACATGCGGATGCCAATGTTTACATGGACGACATTTATTACATCTGCCATTATCCTTTTTGCTTTTCCTGCCATCACGGTAGGACTTGTACTTTTGACGTTTGATCGTATACTGGGAGCGAATTTCTTCGATGTCGCAGGTGGCGGTAACCCCGTACTCTGGCAGCACATCTTCTGGATTTTCGGGCACCCGGAAGTATACATTTTGATTTTGCCGGCATTTGGTATCATCTCGGAGGTTATTCCGACCTTCTCGCGTAAACGGTTGTTCGGATACAGCTCCATGGTATTTGCCACCATCCTGATTGCCTTCCTGGGTTTCATGGTATGGGCGCATCACATGTTTACAACAGGCCTGGGAAATGTAGCCAACGCGCTATTCTCCATCTCGACAATGTTGATTGCCGTGCCTACGGGGATCAAAATCTTTAACTGGCTCTTTACGATGTGGGGTGGACAGATCCGCTTTACAGCGGCGAACTTGTTTGCTGTTGGTTTCGTTCCAACCTTCGTTATGGGTGGTGTTACTGGTGTCATGCTGGCATCTGCTCCAGCGGATTTTCAGTTCCATGATACGTACTTTGTTGTAGCTCACTTTCACTACGTTATTGTAGGGGGACTGGTGCTCGGCTTGTTCTCGGGACTGCATTACTGGTGGCCGAAGATGTTCGGACGTATTCTGAGTGAAACACTTGGAAAATGGACATTCTGGACATTTATGATCGGTTTCCAATTAACGTTCTTTGTACAGCATTTCCTCGGTCTGATGGGGATGCAGCGCCGGATCGTTACATATTTGCCGAATCAGGACTTTGATCTGCTCAATCTGGTCAGCTCCGTCGGGGCATTTCTGATGGGTGTGGGGGTTATCTTATTCCTCGCGAACATCGTAATCACCATGAGAAAACCGGCTGGTGCGCCAAACGATCCGTGGGAAGACGGTCGTACCCTGGAATGGTCCATTCCTTCACCGCCACCGGAATACAATTTCAAGCAGACTCCGCTGGTACGTGGAATTGATGCGTACTGGAAGGAAAAGATGGCAGGACATACGGAGATGACACCAGCTGAACCCGTAGGTTCGATTCATATGCCGTCAGCAACGCCGTTGCCGTTTGTAATGTCTGTGGGGATCTTTATTGCTGGACTTGGCCTGATGTTCAGCAAGGATGAATTCGGTAATGCGTTTATGAATGCGTTGTTTAACAATTATATTGTGGTTGTCATTGGCCTTTTGATTACATTTGGATCAATGGCACTGCGTTCACTTTACGATGATCATGGCTGGCATATTGAACCGGAGGATCAGGATGAGAAGGGGGCTAGAACATGACAACCTCACATGCCGAACCGGTGAACGACAAATTGCCGCATGAACCGGAGAAAGCGACGCTGGAGGGACGTAACAAGCTGATTGCCTTCTGGTTGTTCCTTGGCGGAGAGACTGTACTGTTCGGTACGCTCTTTGCTACCTTCCTGGCTCTTCGTGGCCAAACCAATGATGGACCTACAGCGAATGAACTGTTCCACCTGCCACTCGTGGCCGCTGCAACATTCATTCTCCTGGTCAGTAGTTTGACGAGTGTATTTGCAATTCAAGCTATGCATAAGGGCAAGCGAGATGCACTGGCATTGTGGCTTGGTATCACGGTGGTACTGGGTATGGGATTTCTCGCGCTGGAAATATACGAGTTCTATGAGTATGTGAAACATAAAGAGTTTGGCATGACTACCAGTGCCTTCAGTTCAGCATTCTATACACTGGTCGGGTTCCACGGAGCCCACGTTGCTTTCGGTATTGTGTGGATCGGAATCATTATTGGGCAGCTGTTCAAAAAAGGATTGACGGTCGTAACTGCACCTAAAGTATACGTCTCCGCAATGTACTGGCACTTTATTGACGTGGTCTGGGTGTTTATCTTTACGGTCGTGTACCTGCTCGGAAAGGTGGGGTAGCACATGTCAGCACAAGATAAGACAGACCAACAGCCTGTGAAACACCGTCACCGGACGGAAGGGCCACAGAAACATGTCGTGGTGTTTGTTTTCTCCATTATTCTCACGCTGATTGCGTTTGCGGCTGCTTCTGCCGGAGGGGTCAACACAACCTTTACGATTATTATTTTGCTCGTGATGGCTATTCTTCAGGTATTCGTTCAATTGGGTTATTGGATGCACTTGAAGGATAAAGGGCATTTGATGCCAATCCTGTTCATGGCCTTTGGCTTTTTCGTAGCCTTTACGTGCATCATTATGGCACTGTATTGGGTTTGGTGGTAAAAGAGATGGCGGCGGCGCAATGCCGCCGTCTTTTCCCCTTTTTGGCGAATGAATCTTCACAACGAAATGAAGGCAACAACCAAATTAGGTCACGGGGAGGTTTCCCGTATGCTCGGGTTGCAATATTTTAGCTTCAACGACTTATGGAGTCCACTTATATTGGCTTTATTTCTGATCATTGCTGCGGCGTATTTAGTGCTCGTGGGACCGTTGAGCGAGCAAATAAAGGATGCAGAGCCTGCGACTGCCGGGCAGAAAATTATGTTTATTACAGGGTTGTTTGTCCTCTATCTGGCTCAAGCAGGACCATTTAATCTGCTTGGTCACGTGATGTTTAGCTTTCACATGGTAAGCATGGCGTTCTCCTATCTGGTAGCGCCGCCGCTGATGATGAAAGGCTTGCCGATCTGGGTATGGCGCAGAATCGTACGCTGGTTGCCAACACGCCAGCTATCGTTTCTGGCTCATCCGATCGTTGCGGCAGTGCTCTTTAACGGGCTGTTCTCGTTGTATCACCTACCGATTGTACATGATTACGTTATGCTGAATTTTACCGTTCACCGGTTGTATTATATTGGACTGTTTATCACCTCGATGCTCATGTGGTGGACATTGCTGAATCCGTTACCAGAGGGCAGACAAGCTTCCGGGCTCTCTAAGATCGGTTTCATTTTTTTGAATATGGTACTGCTCACACCTGCTTGTGGATTGATTATTTTTGCGTCCGAGCCGTTGTATCAGACGTACAGCAACCCGGCAGTATGGGCTGAAGCCATGCGATATTGTGTGTCAGGAGATTCTACAGCTTTACTTCGCTCATTTGGTGGCCCAGCCTTCTTCAACTTCCTGTCCTCCGCGAAGGAAGATCAGCAGGTCGGTGGCATTGTAATGAAGTTTATTCAGGAAGGAATTTTCGCCTCCATGCTGGCCTATGTCTTTTTCCAATGGTATCGGAAAGAGAAGCAGGAAGATGATGATGATTCGTATCCTGCTGGGGGCGCAGGGGGGCCACTCAATCCGGCTGCCAAATAATTAAGTCAATGTTCTGACAAGAGGGGGAACACACGATGGATATGTATTTTTGGCTACCAACGATCAGTACTTCTTTCATTGTGATAAGTGCAGTACTGGTGGGGATTGGATGGGTACTGATTATTCGGGGCAAACGCGAGGCTCATCAGTCCGCTATGGTAGCAGGTGCGATTGCAGCTCTAATCTTCTTTGTGATCTATATGTCTCGCACGGTGTTCGTAGGTAATACGGCTTGGGGCGGGGACCCGGATCTGGAGATCTTTTATCGGATATTTCTGATCTTTCATATTATCCTGGCTACCGTGGCGGCGATATTCGGCATTTCAACACTGGTGTTGGGGTTCAAAAAGAAGTTTGGAAAACATCGTCGCTGGGGCAAGTTCACGTCCATGATCTGGTTCGGGTCAGCGCTAACAGGTGTTGTTGTGTATGTTCTTCTATATATTTTATATCCTGGTGGTCATACACGTCCGGTGTGGGAAGCTATCCTCGGCGTGTAAAAGTGGGGACACAACCTCAAGGTTAATGGTGCGTGCGTCACTATAATATTATGAAAATATGAAAATGGACGAATCTAGCAGAAGATTCGTCCACGCTACCTCTCTTATTCATTCATAGAATGAGTTCGAGAGGGGGGAAACAAAATGAAAAAAACAGTCAGTGTTAGTCAAACGTATCCACGTCTTACCGTGTATTCAGAAGAGAACTACAGAGGGAGAAGCCGCATCTATCGTGGCAACACGGGTCTCCGTAATCTGGACAATATTTTGGACGGGGTAGAGAGCCTGCGTTTTTTCTCAACAAGTTCCAATGCAACACTTGTCGTGTTTACGCGGCCTAACTTTCAGGGTGGATTTCGTGTCTTCCGTGGCAACACCAACTTGAGAGATTTGGATGATCTGATCCGTGGCAATGATGTGGAATCCCTGATCTCCACGAATGAGCGGCTGACTCTGGCCGAGATTCGTGCGATCCGCAGCAGTCGCAGTCTTCCTAGTGGCTATAACCTCGTTTAATTGAAAGACCTCTTCTTCTAACAGGTGCTAGAGAACGGCAAGGGCTGTATCCGAATTGTGTTTACACAATAACGGGTACAGCTTTTTTGCTGTGATCCGGGAACTTGAGTTTAATCCCCGCCACCCCCACTATCCCCACCACTGTCATTGCTGCTACCACTATCGCTGCTGTGATGAGAATATGTGTCTGATGAAGAATCTGAATCATGATGTTTGTGATCCGATGTGTGTCTGGAATGACGATCATAGGAGTCATCTCCTGTAATGACCGGATATCCTGAAGCAGAGTCGGCATAACCGTTGTTACGGCGTATGCGGTGTCTGCCTTTTTTGGCAGAATGACGATGAGGTTCATCCCGGAGGATTAACCAGATAACGACGATAAGGAAAAGGAGCACAAATCCGATCTCGACCAGCCAATCCATAGCTGTAACCTTCCTTTCTTTGATTCGTAACTATCATTTATTTTAACGTAAATTTGAACTGTGTCCTATACCATCTTCCTGATTCAGGAAAATTAGGGGTTGACGGGATCAGAATTCGGTCTTTATACTGTGTATATTGATATATACAGTAAACACAGTGATCACAGTAAACGAGATGAGTGAATGACAGGTGAAAGGCAGGCATGCATATGAACGAATGGAAACAGGCGTGGTGGTTGACCCGCAACCAAATGAGCAAGGATAAGCTCCAATGGCTATGGTCTGCCATATTCATGATATACACTGGCAGCATGAGCGGTGTGATGTTAATAGGACAACAACAGACAGATTTCATTAATCCGGTCGTGGATGCCTTCTTTTTACTTATGCTGCCATTTCAAGGGTTTATGTTCTGCAGGCGCTCCTTTCGTTACATACATGAGGATTCCTATACGCAGATGCTGGCTTACTATCGCAGAATTCCTATCCCTGAACAAGCGGTGATGTGGTCCAGGTTACAGCAGTCTCTGATGGCATTTGCTTACAACGGTATCTTTTTCTACGGATCGCTATATGTGGTTAACCTTCATTCCGAAGGATTTCGATGGGATCAATACCTGGCCTTTAGCCTTACCTGTACAGGTTATGGACTTTTGGTAACAGGATTGTATATTTACGGAGAGTTTCTGAACAGTGGCAAGAAATATTTGCTTCTCAGTACGCTTTTTGTACCAATCGCCATTGGCATGTCCTTATTGATTCGAATGTCAGGCAGTTACGGATTACGGCTTGTACTGGATGAAAGTAAATCATGGGGGTTGCTTTCCCCGATCATGTGGATTGCTCTGGTGGCCGGCGTAGCGGGATTATGGCTGTTTAGTCGTTTAACGCTGAAGAAGCTGGTTCATCGGGATTTGAATTAATATGAGAGTTGAGCTTATGTACGAATACAGGATGAAACCGGCACGGTCAGGTAACAGACTGGAGTGTACCGGAGGGCGAGGTGCAAGATGTGAAAATACCCATTCAAATTAATGAAAATAGCGCTGAACCTTTATACCACCAAATTGAAAATCAGTTAAGATCGTTAATTATTACGGGTCAGTTGGGGGAGGGAACACATTTGCCGTCCATTCGTGAGTTCGCCGGAGCGCTGAATTGCAGTGTTATTACGGTTAGACGGGTCTATCAGGATCTGGAGAACGAAGGTCTGCTTCGTACGAAGCAGGGGACAGGTACATTTGTGGCTCAGGTAGAAGCCGGCGATAGAGAAAATTATAGATTGAAGGCCGCGCAGGAAGCGATGCAGGCTGCGGTGCAGTCCGGAAAATCGGTAGGGTGCACGGAAGAAGAGATGGAGAGCCTGTTCCGGGAAGTCCTGAAGGCTATTTACGCGAAGTAAGGGAGTGATTCATACATGGAACCCATAGCAATCCAGCTGAACGGCGTATCTAAAATGCGAAAACGCAGAGTTATTGGCCCGATTGATCTGAGCATCCCGGAAGGGTATGTAGTGGCCATTCTCGGTCACAATGGTTCAGGCAAAAGCACACTACTTAACATGCTACAGCAAGTGGTGCTGCCAGATGCTGGGCAGATTATATGGTTTGGTCAGGAACATGATGGGCCACTTCCCATTGAACTGAGACAACAGATTGGTTTTGTGGCAGATAACGCTGGTTCGGAAGAGAACCGGATAACAGCACAGGAAGCAGCTCATTTCCGTGCATACTGGTACCCGCGATGGGATATGAAGTTGTTCGATCAACTGATTCGCGATATGGAAGTACCCGTTGATGTGAAGCTGAACAAGATGTCCAAGGGAGAACGGCGAAAATTTGAGATTGCAGCTGCAATTGCAGCTCGCCCAAGACTCTTGCTTCTGGATGAGCCTTCGTCAGGACTGGACCCCTTTGCCTGGAAAGTGATGGTTGAGCAGTTCCGTACCTTCATGGCTGAGGGGGACACCACGATTCTGATTGCTACGCATATTGCAGACGAAGTCAAAAGACTTGCGGATTACATCGTATTGATGCACCGTGGTCAGTCGCTGGGGATGGCCGAGAAAGATATGGTGCTCGATCAGTGGAAAGAAGTCTGGTATGAAGGAGACTTAAGGCCAGAGAGTATCCCTGGTGTTGTGGAATCTTCTTTGGAAGAAAGAGGTCTAGTTCGTGTCATTACAACCCGGGTCAGCGAAGCGCAGGAGAGGCTGGAGCTCGCGAATAACCGAGTATTGAAAATCCGTAACTTGGAATTAGATGAAGTGCTGGCGTTCTGGATTGCCGGGTATGCACCCGTACAGTGGAAATAATCGAAGGGGGACGATAAATGATGAACCGATTGGAATTGAAGCAAGTCGTCAAGCAATATGCTGACAAAACAGCCGTTAATGGAGTTACGCTCAATGTAAAAGAAGGGGAGATTTACGGACTGCTCGGAGCCAATGGTGCAGGCAAAACAACAACGATGCGCATGGTGCTTGGACTTATTCACCCGGACGGGGGGAATATCCTGTACAACGGCAAGCCTTACAATACGGAGCTACAACAGATTATGGGTTATCTTCCGGAAGAACGCGGATTGTACCCGAAGGTGAAAGTCAGCGAACAGATTAATTATCTGGCACGGCTTCGTGGCATGAATGGTAAGGATGCAGATCAAAGTCTCAAATACTGGTTGGATCGGTTCGAAGTTCCGGAATATTACGATAAGAAGATTGAGGAGTTATCCAAAGGTAATCAGCAGAAGATGGGCTTTATTGCAGCTGTAGTGCATAGACCGCAGATTCTCATTCTGGATGAAGCGTTCAGCGGACTGGATCCTGTGAATGTGGAATTACTCAAATCCACTGTCAAGGAATTGCGTGATGAAGGTACAGCTATTCTGTTCTCGACACACCGCATGGAACACGTTGAAGAGTTGTGTCGCCAGATCACCATTCTGCATCGTTCCAACACGGTGGTACAAGGCGAGATCAAGGAGATTAAGAGCCGTTATCCACGTGAGCAGGTATTCCTGGGTACAGTTGGAAGTGTGGAGGGGCTAGAGCAATTGTCTGGTGTGAAGAAAGTCGAGCGGAATGAGCGCGGGTACCTGATGCATATTAGTCAGGTGGAAGCTGCTCAAGAGATTTTGAGAACAGCCATGACTCAGACGACAGTGGAACACTTTGAACTGAAGGAACCAACGCTTAACCAAATCTTTATTCGTGAGGTAGGTGAGTCGAATGAATAAAATGGGAACGATTACGGGTTTTACATTTAAAAACAAAGTTAAAACGAAATCATTCATGGTGACAACCATTGTACTTGCACTTTTAATTTCTATCGGACTCAATGTTCCATATTTCATTACCTTATTCAATGGGGGTTCCATTGGCGGAGCTTCAAGTAGCAATCCTGTAAATATTGGTCTCCTGAGCACTGGGCAGCCAGAAGTTTCCGAGAAACTGGAGAGTTTCTCGGCGGCGCAAGGAGATCAGGCCTATCGATTCATTGCTAGTGGAGACAAGGATGAAGCGGCTCTTGCAGCGGATGCAGAAGCAGGGCTTACCGATGGCTATCTGAAGTTTGAACCGGTTGCTGGACAGGAGTTCCCACAGCCCATTCTCTATTCAGCAGAAGACGTATCACCTCAGATCATTGCATCCATTGAAGCTGCATTGCAGAGTGTGAAGTTGGATGTGGTTGTGAAGGATGTACTCACGGCGGAGCAGAAGGAACTGATTACAACACCTGTGAAGCTCACCGAGCAAAGCTTGAGTACAGATGGAAGTGGAGCTGGTGCTGAGTCAGAAGGTGCGATGAGCCCGATTAACTATATTGTGGTGTACTTGCTGATCATCCTACTGTTCACCTCGACGATGATGACAGGCAACATGATTGCCTCTGAGATCACAGCTGAGAAGAGCTCGCGTATTATGGAGATTCTGATTACGAGTGTATCACCGCTCAGTCAGATGTTTGGTAAAATCATCGGGATCTTCATGGTAGGGATGCTGCAAATTGGAATCTTCGGAGCAGTGGTTGCCGGAAATATCTTGTTACCGCATAACCGTGCAGTGTTAGGTGATTTCAATATGAATCTGAGTGATGTGAATATTGCGGTTATTGTGTACGGACTCATATTCTACATTCTGGGTTACTTCCTGTATGCCGTGTTGTTCGCTGCCATTGGCTCAATGGTAAGCCGTACTGAAGAGCTGGGTCAGGCTGTTCTGCCAATTACGATGCTGTCGCTTGTATCCTTCTATATTGCAATCTTCAGTATTTCTACGCCGAACATTCTGTTGTTGAAAATCGCAAGCTTTATTCCATTCACGTCGCCGACCGCGATTCTGGTACGAATCGGTGCGGGAGTTGCACCGACTTGGGAGGTTTTAACTTCATTAGCGATTCTCATTGTATCCATTATCATCTTCGGATGGCTTGCAGCCAAAATCTATCGCACAGGTGTGCTGATGTACGGTAAACGTCCGACCTTTAAGGAATTGTTTAAAGCCATGAAGGCTTATAAGATCTAAGTTGAGTGTTTGAAGGGGATGATAGAGTGCTGCTTCGTTTGTGGAGTGGCACCAATTCTCACTTTATCCGTAGTATCTGAAGATGTCCATTCTGTTAAAATGGGTTGGCAAATAAATGTACTAAAGGAGAATACATAATATGAAGAATTGGAAAAGCACGCTCTTATCTCTTACCATCTCGGTAGGCTTGCTCGCATCTGCGGTACCGGCTATGGCTGCTCCACAAGAAACTTCCGTCAAGGTCAATGACCAGGCAGTGAAATATGCTACAGGAGCACCAATCCTGGATAAAGGTACAACCATGGTTCCATTGCGGACTACGCTGGATGCTATGGACGTGAAGCTAACAACTGCGACAGATGATACGATCACGGCTGTGATCGATGGCAAAACAATTACACTCAAAAGTAAACTTACACGGATCAACGGTGTAACGTATGCTCCAATCCGCATTGTCGGTGATGCAGCGGGTTATGAAGTTCGCTGGGATGCTGCAACGCGCACAGTGCTGTTGGTATCCAAAGGTGGAGCAACGGAAACTGTCCAAACGGGTGGACGTGGCTTCATGTGGGAAGTGGAAAGCAATGGCAACACGGTCTATCTGGTAGGGTCCATGCATATTGCGGATGAGAGCTTCTATCCATTGCGTCCGGAGTTTGAGGAAGCATTTGCGGAAGCCGACTATCTTGGGGTAGAGATTGATATTAGCAAAGCCGCTGACGAAGAGCAGCAAAAGCTGGTTCTAAGCCTGGGTTCATATCAGGATGGAACAACGCTGAAAGACCACATTTCCAGTGAAACGTATACTAAGCTGGGCGATGTATTGAAGAAAAATGGTCTAGAGCCTAATGCTTTGGATGCATTTAAGCCGTGGGTAGTAGAAAGCACACTCGCAAGTTTGAAGTCCACAACGGCAGGATACGAAGCGTCAGCAGGAGTGGATCTGTATTTCATCCAGAAAGCGATCGAGCGCAAACTCCCAGTTATTGAGTTAGAGAGTTATCAATCTCAACTTGGCATGTTTAACGACTTTTCCAAAGAAACACAAGAGGAAACATTGAAAACAACAATTGAAAACTTCGACGTGTTGGATAACAGTGTGAAAGAAATGGCTGAGATGTGGAAAACGGGTAATGACGAGCAACTGCTTGAACTGACAAACAGCTTCTCCACTAACGAGGAATATAACAAAGCAATGCTGGTTGATCGTAACATTGGTATGGCGGACAAAATCGATGGTTATCTGAAAAACGGCAAAGGCGAGGAGTATTTCATTGTTGTTGGCGCGGCACACTACCTGGGCGATCACGGCATCGTGAAACTGCTTGAGGATAAAGGATATAGCGTAGAACGTAAATAAATATAGATCACTATAGAAGGTAACCCTTTCGTCTCGAATAAGAGAGTTGAGAGGGTTACCTTCTTATATATAGAAGAAGGACAGATTAGATAGTGAAGATCAAGTGCATGGATAATACTATTGAACTTATGATTACATTGGAGATTCAAGGTCCTTAAAAGGGATAGATTGTAGAATTAATATTTTTATAAATTAACTCTTTACAAGTACGTGTGCTGCATGGTATATTCTATTTCCGGCCAAAAAAACACGAGATACACGGTGCGGCAAGCGAATGAAATAAGCTTCGAAAGAAACTTAAAAAAAGAGCTTGCAAAGTTGGTTCGGACATGATATTATATAAGAGTTGCTGAAGAGAACGACATTCGGTAGCAAAACAAGTTTGATCTTTGAAAACTGAACAACGAGTGAGTAAACATTCTGCTTGCAGAATGAACGCGAAAGGTCGAAGCAAGCCTTGGCTTGGATCGACTGGAGCATAAATGAGATTTTTAATCTCGTCAGATTCAAAATGAGCTTATCGCTCTTTTCAATACTTTATTGGAGAGTTTGATCCTGGCTCAGGACGAACGCTGGCGGCATGCCTAATACATGCAAGTCGAGCGGACTTGAAGAGAAGCTTGCTTCTCTGATGGTTAGCGGCGGACGGGTGAGTAACACGTAGGCAACCTGCCCTCAAGTTTGGGACAACTACCGGAAACGGTAGCTAATACCGAATAGTTGTTTTCTTCGCCTGAAGGAAACTGGAAAGACGGAGCAATCTGTCACTTGGGGATGGGCCTGCGGCGCATTAGCTAGTTGGTGGGGTAACGGCTCACCAAGGCGACGATGCGTAGCCGACCTGAGAGGGTGATCGGCCACACTGGGACTGAGACACGGCCCAGACTCCTACGGGAGGCAGCAGTAGGGAATCTTCCGCAATGGGCGAAAGCCTGACGGAGCAATGCCGCGTGAGTGATGAAGGTTTTCGGATCGTAAAGCTCTGTTGCCAGGGAAGAACGCTTGGGAGAGTAACTGCTCTCAAGGTGACGGTACCTGAGAAGAAAGCCCCGGCTAACTACGTGCCAGCAGCCGCGGTAATACGTAGGGGGCAAGCGTTGTCCGGAATTATTGGGCGTAAAGCGCGCGCAGGCGGTCATTTAAGTCTGGTGTTTAATCCCGGGGCTCAACCCCGGATCGCACTGGAAACTGGGTGACTTGAGTGCAGAAGAGGAGAGTGGAATTCCACGTGTAGCGGTGAAATGCGTAGATATGTGGAGGAACACCAGTGGCGAAGGCGACTCTCTGGGCTGTAACTGACGCTGAGGCGCGAAAGCGTGGGGAGCAAACAGGATTAGATACCCTGGTAGTCCACGCCGTAAACGATGAGTGCTAGGTGTTAGGGGTTTCGATACCCTTGGTGCCGAAGTTAACACATTAAGCACTCCGCCTGGGGAGTACGGTCGCAAGACTGAAACTCAAAGGAATTGACGGGGACCCGCACAAGCAGTGGAGTATGTGGTTTAATTCGAAGCAACGCGAAGAACCTTACCAGGTCTTGACATCCCTCTGATCGAATCAGAGATGGTTCTTTCCTTCGGGACAGAGGAGACAGGTGGTGCATGGTTGTCGTCAGCTCGTGTCGTGAGATGTTGGGTTAAGTCCCGCAACGAGCGCAACCCTTGATCTTAGTTGCCAGCACTTCGGGTGGGCACTCTAAGGTGACTGCCGGTGACAAACCGGAGGAAGGTGGGGATGACGTCAAATCATCATGCCCCTTATGACCTGGGCTACACACGTACTACAATGGCCGGTACAACGGGCTGTGAAGCCGCGAGGTGGAACGAATCCTAAAAAGCCGGTCTCAGTTCGGATTGCAGGCTGCAACTCGCCTGCATGAAGTCGGAATTGCTAGTAATCGCGGATCAGCATGCCGCGGTGAATACGTTCCCGGGTCTTGTACACACCGCCCGTCACACCACGAGAGTTTATAACACCCGAAGTCGGTGGGGTAACCGCAAGGAGCCAGCCGCCGAAGGTGGGATAGATGATTGGGGTGAAGTCGTAACAAGGTAGCCGTATCGGAAGGTGCGGCTGGATCACCTCCTTTCTATGGAGAATCGTTTCCTGTAACGGAAACATTCAAATACAAGTCTTCAGGAAGCATGCTTCCGAAGCGAGCTTTACTTCGTAAAGCTTTTAACTCACTCGTTGCTCAGTTTTGAGAGCTCAAACTCTCAAACAGCTTGCTTTTGCATGGAGCTTGTTCTTTGAAAACTAGATATCGAAACGAAAGTAAATGCGAATTAGAACATTCCTTTAAGCTGATCTTGTGCAAACAAGTGAAGTGTTTATAAGGTAGATAATTGCTTTTGCGATGGTATCGAGTGGGAGCGACTTTTGGCTTTGGACGTAGTCCAAAACAAGGGAAGCGAGCGATCGAAACCGGAGCAATTTGGTTAAGCTACTAAGAGCACACGGAGGATGCCTAGGCGCTAGGAGCCGATGAAGGACGTGGCGAACAACGAAACTGCCTCGGGGAGCTGTAAGCAAGCTTTGATCCGGGGGTGTCCGAATGGGGAAACCCAGCTGGGGTAATTTCCAGTTACTCATAACTGAATACATAGGTTATGTAGAGGCATACCAGGGGAACTGAAACATCTAAGTACCCTGAGGAAGAGAAAACAATAGTGATTCCGTCAGTAGCGGCGAGCGAACGCGGAGAAGCCCAAACCAGAGAGCTTGCTCTTTGGGGTTGTGGGACGTCTCACATGGAGTTACAAAGGAACCGGTTAAGCGAAGAGGTCTGGAAAGGCCCGCCAAAGAAGGTAAAAGCCCTGTAGTTGAAAGTCTGTTCCCTCCGAGACGGATCCCGAGTAGTGCGGGGCACGTGAAACCCCGTATGAATCCGGCAGGACCATCTGCCAAGGCTAAATACTTCCTAGCGACCGATAGTGAAGCAGTACCGTGAGGGAAAGGTGAAAAGCACCCCGGAAGGGGAGTGAAATAGAACCTGAAACCGTGTGCTTACAAAAAGTCAGAGCCCGTTTTAGGGGTGATGGCGTGCCTTTTGTAGAATGAACCGGCGAGTTACGTTCCCGTGCAAGGTTAAGGTGAAGAGCCGGAGCCGCAGCGAAAGCGAGTCTGAATAGGGCGATGTAGTACGTGGACGTAGACCCGAAACCGGGTGATCTACCCCTGTCCAGGGTGAAGGTGCGGTAACACGCACTGGAGGCCCGAACCCACGCACGTTGAAAAGTGCGGGGATGAGGTGGGGGTAGCGGAGAAATTCCAATCGAACTCGGAGATAGCTGGTTCTCCCCGAAATAGCTTTAGGGCTAGCCTCGGAAAACAGAGTCGTGGAGGTAGAGCACTGATTGGGTGCGGGGCCCGCAAGGGTTACCAAGCTCAGTCAAACTCCGAATGCCATAGACTTACTTCCGGGAGTCAGACAGTGAGTGCTAAGATCCATTGTCAAAAGGGAAACAGCCCAGACCATCAGCTAAGGTCCCCAAGTGTGTGTTAAGTGGGAAAGGATGTGGAGTTGCACAGACAACCAGGATGTTGGCTTAGAAGCAGCCACCATTGAAAGAGTGCGTAATAGCTCACTGGTCGAGTGACTCTGCGCCGAAAATGTAACGGGGCTAAACACACCACCGAAGCTATGGCTTGATGCTTTGCATCAGGGGTAGGGGAGCGTTGTATAAGGGTTGAAGGTGTACCGTAAGGAGCGCTGGACATTATACAAGTGAGAATGCCGGTATGAGTAACGAAAAGATCAGTGAGAATCTGATCCGCCGAAAGCCTAAGGGTTCCTGAGGAAGGCTCGTCCGCTCAGGGTAAGTCGGGACCTAAGGCGAGGCCGAAAGGCGTAGTCGAAGGACAACAGGTCGAAATTCCTGTACCACCGTAAGCCGTTATGAGCAATGGGGGGACGCAGTAGGGTAGTGACGCGGACTGATGGATGTCCGTCTAAGCAGTGAGGCTGATGTGTAGGCAAATCCGCACATCGTAAGGCTGAGCTGTGATGGGGAGCGAAAATTGTAGTAGCGAAGGTCATGATCTCACACTGCCAAGAAAAGCCTCTAGCCAGGTGAAGGTGCCCGTACCGCAAACCGACACAGGTAGGCGAGAAGAGTATTCTAAGGCGCGCGGAAGAACTCTCGTTAAGGAACTCGGCAAAATGACCCCGTAACTTCGGGAGAAGGGGTGCCCCGGTAGTGTGAATAGCACGAGGGGGCCGCAGTGAAAAGGCCCAAGCGACTGTTTAGCAAAAACACAGGTCTGTGCGAAGCCGTAAGGCGAAGTATACGGGCTGACGCCTGCCCGGTGCTGGAAGGTTAAGGGGAGTGGTTAGGAGCAATCCGAAGCTGTGAACCGAAGCCCCAGTAAACGGCGGCCGTAACTATAACGGTCCTAAGGTAGCGAAATTCCTTGTCAGGTAAATTCTGACCCGCACGAATGGCGTAACGACTTGGGCGCTGTCTCAACGAGAGATCCGGTGAAATTTTAATACCTGTGAAGATGCAGGTTACCCGCGACAAGACGGAAAGACCCCATGGAGCTTTACTGCAGCTTGATATTGAATTTGGGTACGATCTGTACAGGATAGGTGGGAGCCTTTGAAGCAGGAGCGCAAGCTTCTGTGGAGGCAACGTTGGGATACCACCCTGATCGTATCTAGGTTCTAACCTGGTACCGTAATCCGGTGCGGGGACAGTGTCAGGTGGGCAGTTTGACTGGGGCGGTCGCCTCCTAAAGAGTAACGGAGGCGCCCAAAGGTTCCCTCAGAATGGTTGGAAATCATTCGAAGAGTGCAAAGGCATAAGGGAGCTTGACTGCGAGACCTACAAGTCGAGCAGGGACGAAAGTCGGGCTTAGTGATCCGGTGGTACCGCATGGAAGGGCCATCGCTCAACGGATAAAAGCTACCCTGGGGATAACAGGCTTATCTCCCCCAAGAGTCCACATCGACGGGGAGGTTTGGCACCTCGATGTCGGCTCATCGCATCCTGGGGCTGAAGTAGGTCCCAAGGGTTGGGCTGTTCGCCCATTAAAGCGGTACGCGAGCTGGGTTCAGAACGTCGTGAGACAGTTCGGTCCCTATCTGTCGTGGGCGTAGGAAATTTGAGAGGAGCTGTCCTTAGTACGAGAGGACCGGGATGGACGTACCGCTGGTGTACCAGTTGTTCCGCCAGGAGCACCGCTGGGTAGCTATGTACGGACGGGATAAACGCTGAAAGCATCTAAGCGTGAAGCCCCCCTCAAGATGAGATTTCCCAGTATGTAAGACCCCTTGAAGACGACGAGGTAGATAGGCTGGGGGTGGAAGTGCAGCAATGCATGGAGCTGACCAGTACTAATCGGTCGAGGGCTTATCCAATTTGCAAGTGATAGTTCGCATGTTTCGTTTCGAATCTAGTTTTCAGAGAATGATCTCTGAAATGAAAATTGGTACATCACAGAACGTGTGTATGATTTTCAGTTCCATATCTGATTTCAAGAAGCTTTGCTTCGACAAATCGCGTTTGGTGGCGATGGCGGAGGGGTTCCACACGTACCCATCCCGAACACGACCGTTAAGCCCTCTAGCGCCGATGGTACTTGGACCGCAGGGTCCTGGGAGAGTAGGACGCCGCCAAGCAATCTAAAGACACACTTGATGATATCGAGTGTGTCTTTTTTGTTTTTAGTTTACACCGGGAAACAACTAACTTTACAGATCAGAGTGCACCAGGATCTACACTGTATGATTAGACTGACTATTGATTAAAGCTGCTATATGTATTTTCATCTGTTTGAATTCCGGACCCTCATGGCTTCCTTCAGCAACCTTTCAGTTGAATTTAACGTATGTTTCAGTGGGATGGGGTATAGTGAAGCCATGTAAAGAGGAGGAGAACCATAATGAATATATCTTCTGCAGCCAGCTCCACAACATCTTACATATCGACATCTTCGAGTTCGGACAATTCAAGTAGTTTAGAGAAACAAAAGACGAAGCTTGAGGCTCAACTGGAGAAAGTCCAGTCCAGCAAGGACGATGAAAGGACTAAGGAGACAAAGACCAAACAGCTTGAACAGCAGATCAAGCAGATTGAGGCGCAGATTGCACAGCAAAGCTCTCAAGGAGCCGGTACAGCTGTTGCTAAGGAGACGCCAACTGCCCAACCTTCAACCAATGGAAAGGGCGTAGCTACCCCTAAGGAAATTGCGAACGCAACGACAGACAGCAATGGCCGATTCGATATACGTATCTAACTGCTAACATCTAGTATAGGACAAAACATAACAAAGCTCTGCCCGATCTTTATGGATCGGGCAGAGCTTGTTTATTGCTTTGTTAGATTATTTATGAGGTCTGCCTACATGCTATCTACGTTCCATTTATCTTCCATCTAATGCCGTCAACTCATCTAATAACGTTATTCAGCCTGCAACGCGTTTATTCGATCCGTAAGGGATCGTTTTCTATAATACACGGCTATAGTTGCGAGAACCAGCATTTCGGACAGCGGTACGGCAAGCCATACACCCGTTACACCAAAGAAGGAAGGGAGGACTGCAATCAATGCAATCATGATGATCATCTCACGTGCAGCTGTAATCCAGATGGCCATTTGGGCATTACCTACAGATTGGAAATAGGTGCTCATGACAAAATTAACACCCATAAATACGTAGGCAAATGTAAATATACGTAATCCGTATACGGCATTATCCTTTACGCCGCTACTGAAGTTTCCAAAGATTTGCACGAAATAAGGTGCACCGATTTGAACAACAAGCAGTAACAGTAAACCGCATGCCAGAGCCGTTTTGGTGGCTAAACGTATCGTTTGTTGTACCCGTGTAACCTGATTGGCACCGTGATAATAGCTTATCAGAGGTTGGGCAGCGGATGCGAGACCCAGGAAAGCCAACAATACAACACCATGAATGTAGTTCAACACGGTAAAGGATGCTACACCATTCGTACCCGCAATGCGGTCCATGGAGATATTGTGAGAGACAGAGAAGACCGACATGCCGAGTTCAGCCAGAAAGCTGGGGAAACCAATAAGTAGAAGGGAAGCCAGCAGTTTATTGTTCCATTTGAACCGGGTGAACGTGAGATTATTTGTTTTTTTGAAAAAGTGAGTGAACAGGACAAGCAGCGCAAGCGAAGCCGATACGATGGTACCGATGGCCACCCCACGTACACCCCATTCGAGTACATACAATGTTACATAATTAATGAAGATATTGGCCACAGCAAAGGTAATCTGAGCGTACATGGATGTGTTGGGATTCCCGTCGTTCCGAACAAAAACAGAGAGTGCATTCTCAATGGTAAAGACAAATCCGAACAACAACATGATATTCATGTAGTCTGAAGCAAACGGGAAGGTCTCGGCGTTAGCACCGAGGGAGTATACGAGTTTGTCTTTGAACGTAAATGCAGTATAACCAATAGCCATCGTAACGAGCATAATGAGCATAATGGATTTGGTAAAAATTTGTTTGGCTGTGTTTTTATCTTTTCTACCCATCGCGTTAGAGTACAAGGTCGCCCCGCCCATGCCAATCCACAGTGACATGG
Source organism: Paenibacillus sp. 1781tsa1 (assembly GCF_024159265.1). Taxonomy (NCBI): domain Bacteria; kingdom Bacillati; phylum Bacillota; class Bacilli; order Caryophanales; family Paenibacillaceae; genus Paenibacillus; species Paenibacillus sp. 1781tsa1. Next base: position 662,344 of record NZ_JAMYWY010000001.1, read on the forward strand.
CAACAAAAAGCGTATAGACAGGAGAGGCAATGCCGATCCCGGCCATCGCGGTAGAGCCCAGTTTGTGTCCAACCATAATGCCATCGATTATAAAATTAAAAGCAACTACCAGCATCCCCAATACGGAAGGCACAAGGTAACTTATAAAAGCTTTACCTACAGTTTGACCTTCCAATGGATGCGTCCAATTCGTGTTCATATTGACCTCCGTTAGTAAACTGAATGTTCATTCTGTATAAAAAAATACTGAACGTTCGTTCTGTATGATAACACGGCTTGAATTCTCTTGGCAACTTTTGCGTTTGAATATCGTTTATGTGGTAGAGTAGGTTGATATTTATAAGGCGGGAGGAATCTCTTGATGAAACAAAATAAATACGATGAATCCGAATTTTTTGATAATTACAGTAAAATGGCTCGTTCTGTTCAAGGGCTGGAGGCAGCCGGAGAGTGGCATGAGCTGCAGACCCTTCTGCCGGATTTGAAAGACAAGCGTGTGCTGGATTTGGGATGTGGTTTTGGTTGGCATTGCCGGTATGCGCGCGAGCAACAAGCGAGTTCAGTAATCGGTGTAGATCTGTCTGAAAATATGCTTCAGCGTGCTCGTGAAATGACGGAAGATCCACAGATCCAGTACGAGCAACTGGCGATTGAAGATATTGATTTTGAACCCGGACAATTCGATGTTGTGATTAGTTCACTGGCTTTGCATTATATTGAACGGTTAGATACGGTGTATGCTAAGATCAATGATTGTCTCGTAGAAGGTGGCACGTTTGTCCTTTCATCTGAACATCCCATCTTCACCGCTCGCGCTGCGCAGGATTGGCATTATGGACCCGAAGGTGAGATTCTGCATTGGCCCGTGGATGATTACCACGATGAAGGCAAGCGCGTGGCGAACTTTCTGAATCAGGATGTGGTCAAATATCATCGTACACTGGCATCACATATGAATGAACTCATTAAGGCCGGGTTTGCCATTGAGCAGGTGGCTGAATCCAAACCATCACCGGAGATGATTGAACAGGTTCCTGGCATGTCAGACGAGAATCGGCGACCGATGTTTCTGATGATTGCTGCGGTTAAAGTATAACGATGAAAATGCTACGTTAGATTAGAGGGCAGAAAGAAACTGTGGAAGTGGAGCGTCCGCCTAAAAGTTTTCTGATAGAGATTTCTAACTAAGCAAACCTGAAGGAATCAGTGTGTTCAGTGATATTGAACATGCTGCTTTTTTATTTTGCTACAATAATAAGAAATAATGTCCAAAACAGGGAACCAAACCACAGTAGATTCAGTCATATTAAGTGAGGTGAACAACAGTTGAATGATCAATTACTGGCACAGGCTCAGACCATAGACAATTACACACTTAGCAGCATGATGGATGACTACGGAAATGACGTGTGGAATTACGCTTATTTTCTGACCAAAAGTGCCGAACAGGCAGATGAATTGTCACAGGAGGTATTTATTCGGGCATACTCGGGGATCGCTCATTATCGTGGAGATTGCTCACTGAAAACATGGCTGTTGACGATTACTAGGAACACCACTTTTACATATCGAAAATCCAGATTCTTTCGTAGCAGTCTGTGGGGAGAGACGTTACCCATTGAGACAGAGCGTGGGGATTCGAACCAAAGAGTCATGATTGCAGAGCGGCCTGCACATCCTTCGGCCGAGATGGAAGTGATACGTAAGGAGCATGTCCATGAAATCTGGGATATTGTTCTGGCGTTGCCGAAGAAGTTCAGGGAGATTCTTTTGCTGAATCTGAAGTATGAGCTTACGACGAGTGAGATTGCTGAGATGTTGAAAATCAGCTCAGGCACAGTAAAATCCAGACTTTCCCGAGGTAAGGACAAGGTACGGAAACATTGGGAGGAGCGAAGCAAATGAGACAAAAGGATGAGCAATGGGAAAAGGAAATCCGGAAGGGACCGTTTGCGTCGTCTCCTTTTACAGAGGATCACAAGCAGAATGTGCTTCAACAGCTGGAGTGGATGAAGAAGTCGGAGGAGGGGAGTCTGGGAGATGGTTTGGAGCAAAGTTATAGGTCGCCCAGACCGTTTAGTCCGCAAGTAGGCAACGTGTCACACAAGCGTCGCCTTAGAAGAGGGCCCCTTGCTGTAGGCATGAGTGCTTTGGTTATTGCTGCTGGATTGTTCCTATGGATCTGGGATGAGGGAAAGCTGGTGAAACCCGTGATCGAGCAGGTCTATCCTACAGCAGCATTGCAGTTATCTGATCATCTGAGCATAGATCTGTTAACGGACAAAATGAAAAGAAATGTTGTGACTACGATGCGAGACGATCTGGGTAAACAGCTGAAGATTACGAAAGTGGAAGACTTGCCTGTGTCCGGAAGAATCTATGTAGAGGCTGGAAATGAAAGTGAGAAGGAGTACGCACAGATATGGCTCGATGCGGCAACAGGCAATCTGCGAGAAGTACAGATGAGACGTGAGATGCAGCCAAGCGAGTTGGAACACCGTTATCTGCGTCAAGTTCCATCGCTTTTGCAAAGTATAGGTACTGCTCCAACGCTTAAACCTGTAGCAGTACAACGTTATGTGAGTATGAAGCAAGGGGAATCGGAGCCGATATCGCATACGACATTAACATTAGTGAATGAGAGTAATTATGGGGAGATTGTATGGCAGCAGGACCAAGCCGTATCCATTTCAGGCGATCTTAGTCCTGATCAGGTATCTCATTCAGTATTGGCGGATGCCGAGGATGCCGTTAAGGCAGTATTCGGTGAAACATCTCTAAAACTTAGGGGTGTAAGTCGTTCCAAAGATGATGAAATTGGGAGAGATATAATTAATCTTAGTTTCAATGATCATTATTTAGTTCAAATGATTGTAGGAGAAGAAACTAAAGTTTACTCTGTAATTGGGGAGAACTTATATCGAAATGATTTTACTAATTGGGACGAAGTAGAAGCGTATCATCAGGAGATTTATGACGTAAAGGAGTCAATCCTCAGGGAGCAGGTAGGGGCGATGATTAAACAGGTATTTAACGTTGATCTCCAAGGATACACTCTTCATAGGGAAGTTGATAATCCGGGGCTTGCCATATTTGAACTAGAGTCCACGAAGGATGTTATACAGGTTCGTTACAATGAAGATATAAAAATTACGATGATTACCAGAGGCGGGTTATAGGGCTTGATCTTTATGTTACAATTTATTTCATAGATGGAATGAGCATAAGGAGATAACGATGAAATATTTGGTGAGTTCATGTCTGGCGGGGGTAGCTTGCCGTTACAATGGAACAGCGAGCCTGGATAAGAAAATTCAGGAGCTTGTGGAGAAGGAGCAGGCTAAGATGGTATGTCCGGAGCTGCTTGGTGGATTCTCCACCCCACGGGAACCGGCTGAAATTATCGGTGGCACGGGCAGGGATGTGCTGGCAGGCACTGCAAAAGTGATCGAGAAAAGTGGCATGGATGTCACAGACCTTTATATCAAGGGAGCCTATCAGACACTCGAATGGGCACGAGAATTGAATGTATCGTGTGTGGTATTGAAGGAGTTCAGTCCGTCCTGTGGTACACAGATGATCTATGATGGGAATTTTGCCAACCACAAGATTGCTGGAGAGGGTGTCACCTCAGCATTGCTGCGACAAGAAGGATATACCGTTATTTCTGAAAATGAATGGATGGAGCAACTGTAAACTTCATGTGTGAAAATATGCCGTCTAGGAGAAGATTTATGATCCAGCAACGGCTATTTCCTTGTTAGGACACAATAGTTACTTTTGGAAACTGAGGAACAACAATGTGCGTACTTTTCATTTTAGGATATAGATTCTAAACTAATACTTAAGTAAATCCAAAAATAGAGACTAACGATTCAACATAAAAAATATAAAAAAGGACGTGGAGCTCCATGGAAGTTACAGCAAAGTCAAAGAAAAAGGAAGACATCTTAAAGGCTTATCATTTCCGGCATGCAACGAAGATATTTGATGATACCCGCAAAATCTCGGATGAGGATTTCCAATTTATATTGGAAACAGGCCGATTATCTCCAAGTTCCATTGGTCTTGAACCGTGGAAGTTTCTGATTGTACAAAATCCGAACCTGCGTAAGCGTTTGTCCGAATTCTCTTCCGGCGCTCAAAAGCAACTGGCTACAGCAAGCTATTTTGTTGTTATTTTGGCCCGGTCCGATGCCAGTTATAATTCTCCCTATGCGGAGTACATGCTGAAGGAAACAAAAGGAATGCCGGATGACGTATTTGAGCTAACAAGTCAGGCTTATGGAAAGTTCCAAAATAACCAGAGAATTCTGGAGAATCCACGATCATTATTCGACTGGGCATCCAAACAAACGTATATTGCACTTGGTAACATGATGACGGCGGCAGCTCAGATCGAGATTGATTCCTGCCCAATTGAAGGTTTCAGCCGTGAGGATGTCCATCGGATTATGGAAGAAGAGGGTTTGCTGGAGGATGGTGCATGGGACGTCTCGGTGATGGCAGCCTTCGGTTATCGGGTAGAGGAGCCCACGCGTGAGAAGTCCCGACAATCCGTTGAGAAAATTACCCAATGGATTAACTGAATACAGCATAAATTCAACATGAATCCAACATGAATCCAAAAACGATGATCTAAGATCTAACATTATAGAACAGGATCAAGGCAGGATCGAAACAGCCCGAAATTTCCACATGTTAAAAGGATGGAAAGGGCTGTTTTTCTTTTTATAAAAAAGAACTTGAAAATACATAGATGTCTATGTATAATGAGATCATGCCAAAATACAACGCAATTGCACTGATTGCAAGAATCAGGGATCATGTTAACAGACGGATTGTACACGAATTAGAACAGCATGAAGTGACAGGCATTGTACCTTCTCATGGGGATGTGTTGATGTTCTTGTACCGTGAAGAGACGCTGTCGATCAAGATGTTGGCTGAACGTGTTCAACGCACGCAACCAACGGTAACGGTACTGGTCAACAAGCTGGAGAAGCTCGGCTATGTTGAACGTAGCAAGAGTGCCGAAGATAGCCGGGTGACGATGATTCGCCTTACCGAACAGGGGAAACGACTCGAACCGATCTTCCATCAGGTATCAGAGCAGATTAATGACATCATCTATAGTGGCTTGTCCGATGAACAATCGGAGCAATTGGAGAGCTTGCTGTCCATTATTGTCCGAAAGTTATAATGAATGAACTCTTCTGTCTGCAACCCTTCCACATTCGAATGGGGTGGAGGCAGGGGAGCCCAAATATTTTTTGACCATATACATAGATGTCTATGTATATGGAACGTATCAGGCGTATCAATGTAACGCCATTTTCGCAACCATACTCAAACCAAACATGGAGGGATTCACACTATGAAACATCTTATCGTATATGCTCACCCACGCACAGACAGCCTTAATAATGCAATCCTCAATACTGCTGTAGAAGCTCTCGAAGCTCAAGGTCATGAAGTGGTTGTTCGTGACTTATATAAGCTTGGATTCCAACCCGTACTGACTGAAGCCGATACAGCTTCCATGCGCGCAGGACAGACACCACAGGATATCGCGACAGAGCAACAGTTTGTTACGGACACAGAAGCCATTACATTCATCTATCCGATCTGGTGGACAGGTCTTCCTGCCATTATGAAAGGATATGTTGACCGTGTATTCGCCTATGGTTTTGCATATGCAGCGGGTGAAGCGGGAATCGAGAAATTACTGACAGGCAAAAAAGGACTCATCATCAACACACATGGTACACCAAGTGAAATTTATGATCAGATTGGCATGACCACCGGATTGAAATTAACTTCAGACGTAGGTATCTTCGATTTTGTAGGCATTGAAGCCGTAGATCATCTGCTCTTCGGAAGTATTGGATATCTGGATGCACCCGCATATCAAGCCATGTTGGATCAGGTTAAACAAACGATTAAAACCAAATTCTAATATGGATGTTGATTCCAGATACGGATTCCATATGATTCCAAACCGACTCGATCATGAGTCGGTTTGTTTGTTCATGTGTTTGCAAAATGGATGAAAGGGGGTATAATCGTACCCATGGAACCTATACTTATATTCAAAGCATTATCGAACGAGACACGTAGACAAATCTTGCTGTGGCTCAAAAATCCGGAGCAACACTTTTCACCGCTGGAACTGTCCCATCATCCGGATGGTGGCAAGAACGGAATCTGTGTCGGCACGATTCAATTGAAGGCTGGACTGGCTCAGTCGGTTATATCCAGTTACCTGCTGACCATGCTCAAGGCAGGGTTACTGCTCTCCGAGCGAAGAGGACAATGGACGTATTATCGGCGCAACGAAGAGACGATTCGTCAGTTTGCCGAGTACGTGCAGAACGAGTTATAAGCCGGATGCCGGAACGGAAGCTAGGATGCATATGCAGGCAGGGATTCCGTCCGGATGTAAACGGCTAGTTTATGAACACATCACCTTATCCGGTTGCGATTTAATTAATCTATATATCTGGATATACAAAAATATAATCATCGAGGAGATTAAACGATAATGACTACAGAAAATACGGCTTCATCCCATAAAGAACATATTAATGACGTTAAGCTTTCCATCCTGGATCTGGCTCCCGTCGTTGTAGGTGCAACACCTGCTGATGCTTTGCGCAACAGCCTGGATCTGGCACAGCATGCCGAGCGTTGGGGGTATCATCGTTACTGGGTAGCTGAACATCACAACATGCCGGGTATTGCTTCATCTGCAACTTCGGTTGTTATTGGATATCTGGCTGGTGGGACCAAGACGATTCGTCTTGGTTCAGGAGGTATCATGTTACCCAACCATGCACCGCTTGTCATCGCTGAGCAGTTCGGTACACTGGAATCCCTGTATCCTGGCAGAATTGACCTGGGACTGGGTCGTGCACCAGGCAGTGACCGCCGTACATCGCTTGCGTTACGCAAAGATCTGAACAGTGGGGAAGATTTCCCGGAGCTGCTCGCAGAGCTCAGAGCATACTTTGATGCATCGGCGACATCCTATCATGCGCCTGTTCGCGCAGTTCCTGGAGAAGGATTGAATATTCCAATCTACCTGTTGGGGTCCAGTGATTTCAGCGCACGTCTGGCAGGTCAGCTGGGATTGCCGTTTGCTTTTGCCAGCCACTTCTCGCCGGATTACACCCGGATTGCACTGGAAACGTATCGAAACAATTTCCAACCATCTGATCACTTAAAGGAGCCGCATGTGATTGTTGGGGTTAATGCTGTTGTTGCAGATACAGATGAGGAAGCAGCATGGCTGGGTACAACGATGCAACAGCAGTTCTTGAACATTATCCGCGGCACAACGGGATTGGTACAGCCTCCAGCAGAGATGGAAGGCAAGTGGACGGACCGTGAGAAAGCTGGTGTGGAGCAGACGCTGAAGGCGGCTGTTAATGGTTCCCCAGAAACCGTACGTGGACAGCTGGAATCCTTCATTCGGCAGACGCAGGCAGATGAGCTGATTATTACGTCGATGATCTATGATCATAAGGCACGTCTGCATTCCTATGAGCTAATCGCGCAATTGGCGGGAAAAGCCTAATCTTAAATTTCCACCATATAAGCTGGCTTAATAGTAGCTATAGATCCAAATTTACGGTTCGTCTCCGAGTGAGGCGAGCCGTTTTTGAGTAGGGAAAATTTGCAAATGATTTGTATGGGGCAGAAGATTCATTTTGGGGTAAAATGACTTTACCGGTTTAATTTGAAACGGGTAATCAGCACCATACGTATAAATCCAGAGTGTTATACATATGTTGGCTTGTACAAGGTACTTTATTTTTTCACGTAAGAGGCAATTATTAGATTCACAGTTTAGTATTGATTAAGGATACATAAGAGAGGACGACACGCCTATGGAGCAACCTGAGCAACCCCGCGTTTGGCCGGAGCGGTTCAAGCGATTTTTTCTTAACAACAAGTTTGTCCTATTTCTGCTAATTCTGCTGTTAGTGGGACTGAACGTCATGGTTCTGACCAAAGTATCCTTTGTTCTTCATCCGCTCGCAGTACTCATCAAAACCATTGTGTTACCTATTATTCTGTCAGGCATACTCTACTATCTGTTGAATCCGATTGTAGATGTGATGGAGAGGTGGAAAATTAAGCGCGGCTGGTCCATTCTGATCTTGTATCTTGCAATTGGAGGCATTCTGACAGTCGTCGTGTTGGCGGTCATTCCGGTTGTGCGTAACCAGATTGTGGGGCTAATCGAAAATTTCCCAACGTACAGCGAGACGGTAAAACAGCAGTTTGAGGAGCTTACGGGCAGTAAACTGTTCGGTCAGGTCCAGGAGACGGTGAATCTGAATTCTCAGGATTGGTGGGGAACCATCTCCCAGAAGGCTACTGAAATTCTAAACTCGACCTGGACCAAATTGGGCGGATTCCTCGGAGCTTTCACTGAGACCGTGCTGTCCATCGTAACCGTCCCGTTCATCCTGTTCTATCTGCTGAAAGACGGCAAGAAGCTTCCAACCAAAATTCTGTCTTTCCTGCCAATCAAGAGTCGTACGGGTGCAATGCATGTGCTGGAAGATATCAATCACCAGATCAGTTCATTTATTCGTGGACAGATTATCGTCAGCTTCTGCATCGGTATTCTGCTCTACATCGGTTATATGGTCATTGGTTTGGATTATGCACTGATTCTTGCAATTATCGCATCGTTTACAAGTGTTGTTCCGTATTTGGGACCTGCAATTGCCATTACACCTGCGTTAATCGTGGCACTCGTCACTTCGCCGGTGATGCTGTTGAAGATGGTTGCCGTATGGACGATCGTACAGTTAATCGAAGGTAAATTCATCTCGCCACAGATCATGGGTAAAACGCTGAAGATTCATCCCATTACAATTATCTTTGTCATCCTGACTTCAGGTAATCTGTTTGGAGTCGTAGGCATTTTGCTCGCTGTTCCAGGATACGCAGTGCTGAAAGTATGTGTATCGCATATCTTCAACTGGTTTAAGGACAGATCCGGCCTGTACGATCCAAACAAGAACAATCTGTTGTAACCGAAGTGGCAAGCTCCAATGGATCGGTAATCAGAAGGAATAGTCACTTTGTATTCTGTACAAAACGGTACCCTTACCAAGAAGAACCCCCGTCCATCGGCATATAGCCGAGAGGCGGGGGTTCTTCTTCATGAACAAGCTTGGCTGCTGCCTAGCTGTGTTTAATATGCTGGAGCGTTTGCAGGAAAATCTGCTCAATATGAGTATCATCCAGAGAGTAATACACGGTCTTGCCTTCCTTACGCCGCTTGACGATCCGCATGTTGCGGAGTGAACGCAGCTGGTGTGAAATGGCCGACTGTCCCATGTCGAGCAGAACCGTCAGGTCATGAACACATAATTCCTTCTGTAACAGCGCATCAATAATACGTAGACGGGTTGGGTCGCTGAATGCCTTGAACCAATCTGCCATCTCGGAAGAGGTCTCCCGATCTATGAGTGAAGTGCGAATCTTCTCTACATCCGCTTCAGTACCTGAGCAGGCTGCATCACATTCGCTTGGTGCTTTAACCGGTTGTTCCATTTCCTATCACCGCCTATGTTAACAACTGTAGTTCTATTATATCCAAAAAACGTCTAAAGCGAAATAATTACTATTAGCATAGTCTGTATAAAAAATCAACAACGATTGTTGACACTCATGTTTAGGCGTGCATATAATAGGGGTATCTAAACATATGAATGAATGCTCATATATTGAATGTAGTTGGGTTATAACATTGTTTTTGGACTGCAAAGGGGAGAATTCACATGGGAACCGGACAGGAACAGGTGAAAAGGGAACTTCTGCTTGATGGGTTAGACTGTGCGAACTGCGCATTAAAGATCGAGAATGGCGTCAAAAAAATTAAGGGCATTAACGAATGCTCTGTCAATTTTGTTACCAAAACATTATCGCTACACACCACTTCTGATATGGATGAACAAGTAGTGGAAGAAGCGAAGCGCAAAGTGCTTCGGCTGGAGCCTCATATTCGCATCTCGGAAAAAGGAAAACAGGTAAACGGACATGTACAGACCCATGAAGGGAGTGCGGCTGATTCACACGGACACGCTCATGACCATGCCGGACATGATCACGGACATTCACATACACATGGCAATCACTCGCATACTCATGATCATGGAGATTCGCAGGGCCACGCACACGAGCACGGGAGTCATGCTGGACATAATCACGATCACAGCCATACCCATGATGATGCCCATGCAGGCCACTCGCATGAACATGGTGCAGGACAGACCAAAGTGTTGCTTGCTCGTCTTGCTGCCGGTTCTGTGTTGCTTGCAGCTGCGATCTGGTCGCCGCTGGAGGGCTGGGCACAGTTCACTCTATATGCACTCGCTTATCTGATTGCCGGGGGAGATATCGTGCTCCAGGCGTCCAAAAACATCATCCGCGGTCAGGTGTTCGATGAATACTTCCTCATGTCCGTCGCTACCTTGGGTGCCTTTGCCATTGGAGAGTATCCGGAAGGGGTAGCGGTCATGCTCTTCTATCAGCTCGGAGAGCTGTTTCAGGGCATGGCGGTTAATCGGTCACGCAAGTCGATTCAGTCACTGATGGACATTCGCCCGGACTACGCGAATATTCTGACGGGGTCGGGTGACGAGACACGTCGTGTATCTCCGGAAGACGTACGGATCGGTGATCGTATTGTCGTGAAGGCAGGAGAGCGAGTACCGCTGGATGGTATCGTTCAAGCTGGGCGTTCCATGGTGGACACTTCTGCTCTGACAGGTGAATCACTACCTCGTGAACTGGAGCCCGGAAGTGATGTACTAAGTGGATTTGTAAACAAAAACGGGTTGTTGACGATTGAAGTAACCAAAACATTTGGTGAATCAACGGTATCTAAAATTTTGGATCTGGTGCAGAACGCGAGCAGTCGGAAGGCAAAAACAGAGCATTTTATTAGTAAATTCGCCCGTTATTATACCCCGGTTGTTGTGATCCTTGCAGCCCTGATTGCATTTGTTCCACCGTTGATACTTAGTGGTGCAACATTTGCGGACTGGATCTATCGTGCATTGGTCTTCCTGGTTATTTCATGTCCTTGTGCGCTGGTGGTCTCCATTCCACTTGGATTCTTCGGTGGTATCGGAGCGGCTTCACGTAACGGGATTCTTGTCAAAGGCAGTAATTATCTTGAAGCATTGAACGATGTGAAAGTCGTTGTTTTTGATAAAACGGGTACACTAACCAAAGGTGTATTCAAAGTAACAGCCATTCATCCCGAAGGTGGACGCACGGAAGAAGAACTGATGAAGCTGGCAGCCATTGCCGAAGCAAATTCCAATCACCCGATTGCCGAATCCATTCGCGCAGCTTGGGCCAAGGCCATTCCCACGCAAGGTGTGGAAGGTTATGATGAGGTTGCCGGACACGGGATCAAGGTAAGTGTGGATGGTCGGGAAGTGCTGGCAGGCAACGCCAAATTAATGAAGCAGGCAGGTATATCCTATACCACACCAGAGACGGCCGGAACGATAGTCCACTTTGCTGAAGGTGGCACGTATGTTGGTCATCTGATCATCGCCGATGAAGTGAAGGACGATGCAGCCGCTGCTATTCAGGCGCTGAAGAAACTTGGCATCCGCAAAACGGTCATGCTGACAGGTGATGCCAAAGCCGTAGGTGAAGCGGTAGGACGTGAGCTGGGTGTGGATGAGGTCTACGCTGAATTGTTGCCACAGGATAAAGTCGAACGACTGGAGCAACTGGAAGCTGCCAAATCTCCGAAGGAAAAAATGGTGTTTGTCGGTGACGGCATCAACGATACACCTGTGCTGGCACGCGCCGACGTTGGCGTAGCGATGGGTGGACTCGGTTCAGATGCCGCAATTGAAGCGGCTGATGTGGTCATCATGACCGATGAACCGTCAAAACTTGCGAGCGCAATCCGCATTGCAAAGCGTACACGAATGATTGTGTGGCAAAATATCGCGTTTGCTCTGGGGGTTAAAGCGATCTTCCTGCTACTCGGTGTGTTCGGCATAGCTACCATGTGGGAAGCGGTATTCTCGGATGTCGGTGTCACGGTGCTGGCTGTTCTGAACGCCATGCGTGTACTTCGTGTGAAGAATATCTAAGTTTACGAAACGATCCAGGCGGCTCTTCGTATATACGTAGAGCCGTTTTTATATTTTTATGTAGATAAGTCTAACTGGACATTTACACGAGAACAGAGAGGACAGACATAACCTGAAAGGTTATTCTGTCATCGAAGTGCCAGTGTAAGCAGGTCGATGGAAGACACAGAGAAGGGGAGAACGTTTTGACAGGAGCAGTAGTTGGGATCATCATTGGTGTGTGCTATTTCATTCTGGGGTTAATGGTGTTCAAAAAACCACCGAAAATGATTAACGGGATATATGGGTATCGAACCCCGCGTGCAATGAGTAATCCCGAGTTGTGGGACGAAGCGCAAAGTTACAGTGCCAATCTGATGATGCAATTCGGCGTGATTATCACGATATTCGGCATTATCGGTTTCTGGCTTACAGATGTACGAGCTTTGGTGCTGAGTCTGGTGGCTACAGGGTTTTATACGTTCAGACTGTTTACCAGAGTTGAAGGCCGGTTGAAGCAAATGCAGCGTGCTCAACAGCAACAACAACAGAATGAGCAGGACGTTTAAGGTAAAATGAATGAATCGTGTAGAGAGGAAGACTCGCGAGTGAAGTGGGTCTTTTTTTGTTGAAATTGGAGAAGCGAACACGCTGTTAAACTCGCCAAGACTTCATGCATAAAATCTAACGTTGACGTTAACGTTAATAGTATATATAATTATATACATAACATTACAGACATATGAGAGAGGTGAGGGAATGAGTTTATATAAAATCGACGACGTAGCCAAGGAATGCGGTTTGACCAAGCGAACCATTCGGTATTATGAAGAGATTGGTGTCATGCCTTCACCTCAGCGGACAGATGGCGGGACGCGATTGTACACTCGAGAGGATATCGATTATCTGAAGAAGGTGGTTCGCGCCAAAGAGGTACTTGGATTCTCCCTTCAGGAGTTACATACCTATGTAGCCACGGCAGATGCCTTGAACGAACAACGTTTTGACTACCAGCAGACGACCGAAGTAAGAGAACGGATCGAGAAGCTCACCACGATGGAAACAACGCTGGATGGTCAGCTGCAACTGATTGAGCAGAAACTTCAGAGCATACATGCCGTACAGACTGAACTGGAAGAGCTGCGTGAACGCGTTCGGAGCGGTATTCAGAAATTACAGGTACATGATCCGCAGAGTGATGAGGACGGCTAACCCGAATGGCAATCAAAGTTATATACAAAACTGTATATACACATAATCGCTACATGGAGTGAGCACCATAGTACCTGTGGCAATCCTGTACAAACACCGGATGTTCCGGTGTCATTTGTGCCGTTTTGCTACCTCCAATTTTGAAAATGAGCACGGGTTTTCATTGTTTTTCACGACATTTTCAAATAAAAAATTTCACCACATAAATGATTCACAGGAGGAATTACGTATGAAAAGAGAGCCATCATTACCGGACGAATTGCCGTCATCCCGTGGAGACTTGCTGTCTCAACCGAGAGCGGTATGGGCGGTCGCCTTTGCATGTATCATATCCTTTATGGGTCTGGGTCTGGTTGACCCGATCTTGCCCGCAATTGCTGATCAGCTGCATGCTTCCAAAAGCCAGGTGTCGCTGCTATTTACCAGTTATAACGCTGTAACTGGGGTAGCGATGCTGATTACAGGTGTGGTATCCAGCCGAATCGGTGTGAAATGGACGCTGCTCAGCGGCATATTGCTGATTATTATCTTCTCGTTCCTTGGCGGTACCTCAGACACGGTAGGTGCACTGGTTGGTTACCGTGGCGGTTGGGGACTTGGTAATGCCTTGTTCATCGCAACGGCGTTATCCGCCATTGTGGGACTGTCCACGTCGGGGACAGCCAAAGCGATTATTTTGTACGAAGCAGCGCTTGGTCTCGGGATTGCAGTTGGTCCATTGCTTGGTGGTGAGCTGGGTTCCATCTCTTGGCGTGGCCCGTTCTATGGGGTTGCTGTGCTGATGGCGATTGCCTTTATAAGCATTACATTTATGTTGCCCAAAATGGCAAAACCAAAAACACGAAGTTCGTTGTCTGATCCGTTCAAAGCATTAAGTTATCCTTCACTGAAAACATTGGCGATTACCGCCTTCCTTTATAACTTTGGATTCTTTACTTTGATGGCCTATTCACCTTATGTCATGAATCTGGATGAGCACGGATTGGGTTATGTATTCTTTGGCTGGGGACTGATGCTGGCCATTACGTCCGTATTTGTCGCTCCAAGACTACAACGCCGATTCGGTTCAGTGCCGTCCATGAGTGTTATGCTTACATTGTTCGCGATTGATCTGGTTGTTATGGCCATTGGTACGGTGATGGGGTCACCAACTACCGTTATTGTGGCGGTCATTGTGGCAGGGATCTTCCTTGGGATTAACAACACATTGATTACAACGGCTGTTATGGAAGCTGCACCTGTGGAGCGTTCTGTTGCTTCTGCTGCATACAGCTTCGTTCGCTTCCTGGGTGGTGCACTTGCTCCATGGCTTGCAGGTAAATTGTCCGAGTGGTTCCTGCCAGAAACGCCGTTTTATTTTGGCGCATTAATGGTTCTCATTGGTGTCGTGGTACTGCTGGTACGCCGTCGTCACCTGCGGGATATTGATTCTGCCATTACATCTCATTAATTCACGGGAGGAATTGCAATGCTGAAACGTATATTGGTTGCTGTTGATGGTTCGGATCATGCGCATAAAGCGTTGGAGCAAGCTCTAACATTGGCTGAAAGTATGAAACAACCCGCAAGTCTGATCATTGTGCATGTTAATCCTGCCATTTCCATTAATGAACCTGCACTGGGGGTTGATCTGGAAGCTCGGATTGCCGAAGAAGGGCAACATATTATCGAACCGGTGACCAGACAATTGTCTGGACGAGACGTTGCATATGAAACACTATTAATTGCGGGTGATCCCGTTAATGAGATCTGCCGTGTGGCACGCGAACGAGAGTGTGGAATGATCGTGATGGGTACAGGCGGGAAAGGTGTACTCGCAGAGATGATCATGGGTAGTGTCAGCCATGGCGTGTTAAAACATGCAGAGTGCCCCGTCCTGACGGTGAAGTAGGTGAGTGGGTTGATGGCACGGAAATAGTGTATAAATAGATAAGGTAATATACCGTCATATTTTTGTAGTCATTATTGGATGGAGGTTGCAGCATATGAAAAAACAACATCTGTTTATCGGTGGCAAGCCGACCGAATCCGTAGATTATAAAGCACTGCAAGCACCATACTCCGGGGAAACGCTGGCAGAAGTCTCGTCGGCTTCAGCCAAGGAAGCGGAGGCCGCTGTTGCAGCTGCGGTTCAGGCTGGAAAGGCAATGCGCCAGATGCCTGCACATCAGCGTGCAGATATTCTGTACAAGTTGTCCTCCATGCTTGAAGAACGCAAGGAAGAAGCAGCGCGGATCATTGCGCTTGAAGCGGCGAAGCCGATTACCGCAGCACTAGCCGAGGTTGACCGTACGGTGGAAACGTATCGTTTTGCCGCTGAAGAAGCCAAGCGGCTGACCGGTGAGACCGTTCCGATGGATGCAGCCAAAGGGGGAGAAGGGCGTATCGGCTATACGATGCGGCAACCTCTAGGTGTCATCGGTGCGATTACGCCGTTTAATTTTCCAATGAACCTGGTAGCACATAAGGTAGGCCCAGCGCTGGCAGCAGGCAATACGATTGTTCTCAAACCTGCGGAGCAGACACCCCTGTCATCCTATTACATCGCTAATCTGCTTCAGGAAGCCGGACTGCCGGATGGTGCACTGAATGTACTGAGTGGTGACGGCAAAACTATTGGGGATGTGCTTGTTGAACACCCTCGTGTTGCCCACATTACGTTTACAGGCAGTCCAGCGGTAGGTACGAGCATTCGTAGCAAAGCAGGACTCAAACGCGTGACATTGGAGCTTGGGTCGAATGCAGCGGTAATCGTGGATAAGGACGCGGATCTGGACAAAGTGGTTCCTCGTTGTGTGACCGGTGCGTTCACGTATCAGGGACAGGTATGTATCTCACTACAGCGAATCTACGTACATCGTGATATCTCGGAAGAATTCATTCGACGTTTCGCTGAAGCGGCTAATCAAGTGGTGATCGGAGACCCACTGAGCCCGGATACGGTAGTCTCTGCACTGATTACCTCCAAGGATGTACAGCGTACACTCGACTGGATTGAAGAAGCCAAACAGGCCGGGGCTAAAGTGGCAGCAGGCGGTCAAGCTGAAGGAGGCGTTCTACGTCCAACGGTGCTGGTTAACGTTCCACGTGATGCCAAGGTATCCTGCCAGGAAGTGTTTGCACCCATCGTTGTTATCAATCCGGTGGATTCCGTTGAAGAGGGTATTGAACATGTTAACGATTCTATATACGGGCTTCAGGCAGGTGTATTTACAAACGATATTCATACCGCCCTCCATGCTGTCGATCAGATCGAAGCAGGCGGAGTTATGATTAATGATATTCCCACGTTCCGAGTCGATCACATGCCCTATGGTGGGGTGAAACAAAGTGGGATTGGGCGTGAAGGTGTAAAATATGCAGTAGAAGAAATGACGGAATTGAAATTTGTCATGTTTAACAAAGGATGATTCTCTTCCATTCTTTTACTCAATAAACCGTATGCTAATGGAAATATAACCAGACGCTCCTGTGCCAGAATAATGGCACAGGATTTTTTTTAATTGAAGATCATGGAAAAAGTTTCAAAAATACATACGGATTCTTCACTGACTGCGGGTTCACATCTGATGAGACGGGTATAACATAGTTAACATACCGTAACTTAACTGACTAAACGCCGCTCATATCACCGAAGCATGATGTACCCATCCAGAGCACGAGCGGAATGAAGCGGTACAGCACTGCCGAAAGTCTTATATTCTCTCATTATTCAAATAAAATGCAGTATGAAATAATAAGCCTGAACTCTGGAGTTGCAGGACAGGCAGGAGGTGTATTCAAATGGCATATTCCATGGTTGATGTATCGGGAATGTCAGGCGTAAGTCTGAACGAACTGAGCCAGTATGCGGAGACAGGTCTTCTGAATCCGGCCTTTGGGGATTTGGATGAAGCTATCTATTATGAAAAGCAGGAATTATTGAGACTCCAGCAAATTCTTTTCTGTAAGGAAGTGGGTATGGAGGAAAATGAGATTGGCCCTATGCTAAGGGATGATCCTCAGGATGTCATACGCATCATGAAACAGCATCGCATTGAGATTCTGGAGAAGGCACTTCGCTTGCATGGATTGATTCAGACACTGGACAAAACGATCGCGCATTTGCAAGGAGATCAGGAAATTGACGAACATGAGCTGTATATCGGTTTTGTAGATAAGGGGCGTCATCAGTTGTTGAATGAATCGGGTTCTAACCCTGTCAATAATGATGTGAAACGAGTGCAGAAAGAGAGCGTTCAGAAGTCTGACCAGGAGATAAAATCGAAAGAAGATTATCTGGACTCCCAGGCGAAAATTGATCAGGTTCATCTCGACTTGCAACAGGCCATTGAGGATGGATTGGAACCCGGTAGTGCGAAAGTACAACGGATTATCGGCAGGCATCTTGAATGGATCAAAGGTTATTATACACCCACTGCTGAGATCTATCGGGATCTGGCCAATCTGTATGTAGAGCATAAAAATTTCCGCCAGATGTATGATGGTTACCACCCGAGGCTGGCTGAATTCCTGCGGGACGGGATGATGATTAAAGCGGAACACGATTTATCCTAGATGCATAAAGTAACATGGGCGAGCAAGAACATGGGTGTGATACAACTTGGATAACAAAGAGCGCAGACCTCTAAGAGGACTGCGCTCTTTGTTATTACGGGTTCTTCATCATCGGGTGATGAGACTCCTCATCATTTCCTAAAGAGTTATGGTTGCTTCCAACTGCTCAGTGAGCAGGCTAACGGCTTTCTCCAGGAAGACACGGTCTTCGTCATCAAAACGATTTTTGAGCGGGCTGTCGATATCCAGCACCCCGTACAGTTCGCCGTTTTTGATAATAGGTACGACAATCTCACTGTTCGATGCTGCATCACAGGCAATATGGCCTGGGAAGGCATGAACATCGTCAACGACCAGGGTACGTTTTTCCGCAGCAGATGTGCCGCATACCCCACGTCCCAGTGGAATTCGGATACAGGCAGGCAGTCCTTGGAATGGTCCGAGGACCAATTCTTTTCCATCATACAGATAGAAGCCGACCCAATTGGTGTTGGTCATAAATACATTGAGCAGCGCAGCAGCGTTCGCCAGATTGGCAATCGCACTAGGTTCATCGCGGATCAGAGCACTTAACTGTCCCAGGACGGCGGTGTGCTGCTCACTTCGTGTTCCTTCATAGGAAACAGCTTGAAACATGGTAAATCACCCTCCCGAGCATAATGGTACTTATTTTCAAGATAGTGCAGAGGATGCGGTTAGTCAAGCGGAGGATTTCGGAAAGGCAAGGGAATACCAGAAGAATCCTCCTGTTTCTCAGCTTCTCGCGTGGGGTAATTACTTAGCAACCACGGAGGGCTATAACCCGGGAAGGAGCTTGGCTTATGCATGCAGAGGTACAGAATCTTTTTGTACGGATTCATCTACTATATTTCGCCCAAAATCAGGATTTGAACGTTAGCGAGGCGCTGCCCCTACTAGAAGAACGGGGATATCGCGTTGGAGAGCGGGAGATCAAGCAGGAGCTTGAACACCTGACACAGGAGAACTTCCTGACCGCCCACGGGGACCAATGGAGCCTAACCGGGACTGGTATTGAAGAATTCAAGGAAATCACCACCGTACTTGGCCGAGTTAGCGACGAATTGCTGGCAAATGGCAAGAAAACGTCCAAAGCCTAAAATTCATTCGGACAAGCATGATGACGTGATTGATTCAAACTTGAATGGATCCATACGGACAACAAGACCGGGAGCGACATTGGCCCGGTTTTTTGACGTGTATCCGTGACTGAACAGTTGCCATTCGGCGCAGGTTATGATTAGATGACTAATGAATCTTATGGTCTGCGGAGATAGATCGGATCGGAGTGTCTTGATATGTATAAATGCAAAGGAAGAATTCCCGAAATGGAGACTGCGCGGCTTCGTCTGCGTAAAATGCGTCGCCGGGATGCGGCCCAGATGTTCGCATGCTGGTCAGATCGCGAGGTGACCCGTTACATGAATCTTGCACCCATGATTGGGACAAGCGAAGCGGCGGACATGATTGCACTGCTCAACCAAATGGCAGGGGAAGAGGATGCGATCCGCTGGGGGATCGAACTCAAAGAAACAGGCAGACTCATCGGCAGCTGTGGATTTAACACATGGCAGCTTGAAGGCGCATTCCGGGGGGAAATTGGTTATGAGCTGGGACGGGACTATTGGCGTCACGGTTATATGACAGAGGCTTTCTCGGCATTGCTGCCCTTCGGGTATGAGACCATGGGGCTTAATCGAATTGAAGCGCTGGTTGATCCGCGTAATCTGGCTTCCGGCGAGTTCCTGACAAACCGCGGTTTCACGCGAGAAGGGCTGCTGCGACAGGTGCAACATACATCTACCGGATACAAAGATATGGTGATGTATTCGATGTTGTATGATGAGTTTCTTCGTAAAAAAGGTAAGTAAAGAGACAGTATATATTTGTTTTTTATTTACACGTAAACGAAGAAACAGAACAAAGCTGGAGAAGCACCACTTATATAGAGAACAAAGAGAGAAGGGTTCGTGTGAATGCAACTGGAGGTTTGAAGCGCAGTTTCATCTTGACGGGGCTGTTGCTCGCAACATTTCTGTCAGCGATTGAAGGCACCGTAATTGGTCCGGCAGGGCCTACCATTGTCAGTGAGCTGGGGAGTGTACAGCTGCTGAGCTGGATTTTCACCGCATACCTGCTGACGATGGCTGTGAGTACGCCCATTTTCGGCAAAATCAGTGACTTGTATGGACGAAAGCCTGTATTTCTAATTGGCTGTGCCTTATTTTTACTGGGTTCACTCTTGTGCTGTCTGTCGCAGAATATGGAGCAATTGATTATTTTTCGTGCTATTCAGGGGATTGGTGCGGGTGCGGTAGTTCCTGTTACATTTACGATTATTGGCGATATCTACTCCATTGAAGAACGTGGCAAAATCCAGGGTTGGATCAGCTCCGTTTGGGGGATTTCGTCTCTGGCAGGACCGCTGCTTGGCGGTTATTTTGTAGACAATCTTGGCTGGCAGTGGATCTTTGGTTTTAATGTGCCGTTTGGTCTGCTCGCGATGTGGTTTGTATTTCGTTACCTGAAGGAAGATATCTCTCCACGTACAGCCAAAATTGATTATGTCGGTGCACTGACCTTCACGGTGGGCATTACCGCATTGTTATTTGTCCTGTCGGCGGGTGGGCAATATTATGCCTGGAGTTCTCCGTTGATTGTAGGACTGAGTGTGGTTGCCGCTCTGTTTATTATTTTATTTTTTGTGGTGGAAAAAAGAGCTCAGGCTCCAATGGTTCCACTACATCTGTTCCGAATTCGAGACATCCGTGTGGCGAATATCGCCGGACTGTTAACCAGTACCCTGATGATCGGTCTGACCAGTTATTTGCCGCTCTGGGTGCAGGGAGTTCGGGGAGGAAATGCGACGGAATCCGGATTGCTACTCGCACCGATGTCGGTCGGTTGGCTCATTGGTAGTGTGCTCGCAGGTCGCCTGCTGATGAAAATTGGGTCACGGTTGACCGCATTGATTGGAGTAACCGGCATTGCGATCGGATCGGGTGGACTTTTTCTGGTGGGAGGGACATCCCCGCAAGCTGTGCTATTTATATTGACCTTTATTTATGGTCTCGGCTTCGGATTTGCGTTTACGATCTTTACCATTATTTCGCAGTCTTCCGTAGGATATAAGGAACGTGGTTCCTCTACGGCACTGCATACGTTCATGCGTACATTGGGACAGACGATTGGTGCAGCGGCTTTTGGCACTTGGTTGAACTATCGGATCTCCACATTATCGAGTGAACAGAATCTGGCCGAAGCTGGGATTTCGGAGAGTGATCTGAACGAACTTCTCGCACCACATACGGATGCAGCGCTATCGGATGACAAGTGGGCGCTACTGCGGAGCGTGCTGGAAGGAAGCTTGCATTCCTTGTTTGTCATTATGTTTGTCATTGCACTGGTCTCATGGGTAACGACGCTTGCTCTACGCAAACGTTTAATTGTACCCGAAGATGCAGATGCTCCACCGCAACCTCAAGGCTCGAAGTAAAAAGTGGATATATACGAAAAACCGGATTCGCCGTTGTCAGGCAAATCCGGTTATTTTTGTTGGCACATGTGCAGTGAACTTGAGTGTATCTTCACTCAGGAGAGGGATACGCTGGAGGATGTCCGAGTCAAAAGTATTTTGAAGTACAGGCTGGATGATCCTGGTGAATCTTCCAGACGAATGACGAATTTCTAAGGAACGGAGGACGTCTTATTTGACCTTCTGCTGCTTTTTTTAAATTGTAAGAAACATGAGACACGTTATGTCCCGAAATCACCTGAAAAACACATTGTATACGGCTGTTTATTCAAGGGTAGCGTGTGTCAGATTCCTTAAAATGCTGCGAGCGCTTCAAACCCCTGAATAAGACGTCACAGGTTCGTTAGCGCTCCTGCTCCGGCTTTAGGCAGGTTTGAAGATACGCTCTAGCTATTCGCTGATAGACGGTCTGCAGAATGTGCAAGCCTTCCCAAAAGTTCGGACAGCAAATCCTTGTCTTCCTCACTCAGTCCACTGACAGCACGATCGATTTTCATCGCATAACCTGGATAGATGTCATCCATGGTGCGCTGGCCTTCTTCCGTTAATTCCACAAAAATGATCCGTCTGTCTTGCGGACAATGTTTGCGGTGCAGCAATCCTTTTTGCTCCAGCTTATCAATTACATAGGTCACATTCCCACTTTGCAGCAGAAGCTGTGCACCAACCTGTTGAATCGGCTGAGCTCCTTTCATATATAACACTTCGAGCACCCCATATGCGGTGGGGTTGAAGCCATGCACTTTGCTTCCGGATACAGCGTGTTCATTCACGCTCTTGAATGTCTGGGCCAAGGTGCGGTACAGATGAAGTGAACGTTCGGTTCCGATTTCTTGTAATTCCAGCATGCTGATCCCGCCTTTTCAGATTAGTTTTATAAGTTGAAATGATGAAGTTAGAACCTACCACTACGAGGACAGAACAACCTTCCAATCACTGTTATCCCCATCGTTATGCTGTCATGTAAAAGAGAATTTCAACTTATATGCGTTGGTTAGTTATGTTTGAAGATTCAGGTTGTCACCATGGTTTAATTGTAAACTTCTATTTCTACGAAAAACATGCGATATGTCACAAGATTTGCATTTTTAGCATTTAAAATTTGATCATTCATCATACCGAAAAATCATCCTTGAGGTGCCGCTTCTTCTCCGCCTCTGGCAGGAGGTTGAGTCAAGCCCTGCTCTCTTATAATGAGTTCATATCATGAATTCGGAAGGTACTGGAGGAGAAGAAGGATGACAAGTGATTTAACGTTTGGAGGACATCGACCGCTGAAGAATAACCGATCTTTTGTAACATTGATGGTGGCACAGGCCATTTCCAATCTGGGTGATTGGCTGCATCTGCTCGCAATCCTGACCCTCGTAGGTATCCGCTGGAATGCAACGCCATGGGAGATTACATTTGTCACACTATCTGCAGCACTACCCGTTCTGTTGACAGGGCCATTCGCAGGCACGCTTGCAGATCGCTTGAACCGAAAATGGCTGATGATTGTAGCTGATGGTGCACGGATCATCATCGTGGGTGCATTGATTTTTGCTGATCAGATCTGGCATGTCTACATACTGCTTGTCCTCAAATCCCTGTTCGATGTCATTTTTTCTCCTGCGAAAAACGGAAAACTAAAAGAAATTGTACCTCATGAGCAGCTTGCGCAAGCTGTATCCATTAGCTCGATCATTGAACAGATGTCCAAAATCATCGGTCCAGCGCTTGGTGGGCTGCTGGTAGCCGCTTTTGGCATCACCTGGTGTTTTGTTCTCGATTCAGCGTCATTTCTGATTTCCGGCATCATTTTATTGTGGATTCCTGGAACGCGGGTGATCCAATCTGCAATTCATAACGTAACAGAAGTAGAGGAAGAGACAGCTGGGGGTGTTCGCAACCGCCCTAAAGACTCTTTTTGGAAGGAAACACAGGAGGGCATCCGCATGCTCGCATCTCTCCCTCATGTAGGAACGTCTCTGATCTTGCTTGCTTCAGCTATACTTTTTCTGCAATTTGCCGATTCCCAGACCGTGGTGTTATTTAGACAACTTCCCGGAATTTCAAGTGATCTGCTGGGATGGTGTGTGGCGGCCAGTGGTGTAGGTACATTAATTGCAGCGATGAGTGTGCGGAAGTGGAAGCATGCAGGACATGTTTTGAAAATGGGTTTGGGTACCATACTCATGGGTCTGGTTATAGGTGGAGCCGGAGTTATTGTTGGGATTTGGCCGCACGCTGGGTTAGGTGCCAATCTGTTGCTAGTATCCCTCTTTGCCTTGGCAGGTGTCGGAATTGGGTTTGCGATTGTACCCTTTCAAATCCTGTTGCAGGAACAGACACCTGAGCCAATGACAGGCAGGGTATTTGGAACGGTAGGCAGCATTATGACAGCCAGTAATATTATGGGCCCGGTGGTAGGTGGATTCATGGTCACCTCATTCGGTGTAGTGCCAGCTTTTGTCTGTTCAGGCATTTTACTGACCCTGCTTGGTTTGATTTATTTGATGAAACGGAGCGGGGAAAAAGCCGATCTGAATGGCTCTATTGCGGCTAAGACCATGATTGCAGGCGACTGAAAACATGCCGGAAATGTTCAGGTTAGAACAGTTGAAATGAAGGTTTGAATGTACTTCAAATTTTAAGTTTTTGATTAAAAAGCGTTTGAGTAAACGCCTTCACGTTTAATGAGGAACAGGCAGAAATCCCTGTATTCTAATTATTCCTAGGGGAAAACTCATATGCCTTGTCCCACCAACGCAGTAGCGGAAAGGGGGTGAAGCAACTTGAATGTAAAGTTACCAAAATCCATAGTACGTCTTGGAAGCATACCACTGGCAATACTTGCCGGGACCTTGATGCTGGGGTTTGGATCTTCGCATGTGTATGCGGATGATGCTCAGATATCTTCTGAAAAACCGTCCAGCGGATTGTCGCTAAATTTGTTTTCACGCGATTCGGATGGCGGGTTGAACCTGACTCCGTCGGTATCGGTATCCACACCATTACTGGATGTTGAAGTTCCGTCGATCAAAGCGAATGAATCCACAGGTAAGCTAAGTGTCTCTGAGCTGAAAGTAGATACACCGCTTGGATCGGCCGGAACATCAGAGATAGGTATTGATGCGAAGAAGGGAACCGTTGAACTGCCGTCTGTGCAGGCGGATACGCCGGCGATCAAAGCCGATGTATCAAGCAGTCAGGTGAACCTGAACGAAGGTACAGCTTCCTTGCCCGGGATTACCGCAGAGGTACCCGAGGTAATCAAGGCAGAGACGTCTGCTGTGAAAACTAACCTTCGGCAGGGCAAGGTTGAATTACCTTCCGTGAAGGTGGATGTACCCGAGGTTACTTCGGTCAATATCTCTTCATCCCGAGTGGATCTGAGTAAGGGGAATGTCCAGCTACCTTCTGTGAAAGCAGAGGTTCCTGTTGTAGACGTATCCGCTGAACTCAATCCTGATCAGGAGAAGATGGAGATTCCAAGTGTGAAGCCGGAACGGCCTGTAGTCACTCCGGAACAACAGCCGGTCGTCAAAACACCGAATGTTGAAACTTCCATTACGAGTGCACTCCCAGATCCTGTTTCATCACAGAATAACGTGGAAGGGCAGGACGCAGTTCAGGTTACGGGCAACGTGATTGAGGTCACCCCGGAACCAGGAGTACGTCCTGAACAACCTGTTGTCCCGCAGGCATTGCCTGTTGACGGAACCGATCTGACGCAGGATTCCGATGTCAATGCAGATGTGCCTGATAACGAGTTATTCCTCGTGGATCAGAACTCTGTTAAACCATCTGTCATTGAACAAGTGCGGAGTAACCTGGAAGCCAATTCGAAACAAGATGATGATAATGCAGCATCTCCATTGCAGCCTCGCACAGAACGACCAACAAGTTGGTCTGTTGCGGCAACTTCTCCCGGAGCGGCTAATGCTTCCGCAGGGACAAGCTCCGGTTCGTCCGGTGTAACTGGAGGTGGAGCAACCGCTCCAGCCGCTGCACTTCCGGGAGCAACAGTGGGTCTGGTTACGCCAGATTACGGTTATGCTTTTCGAATGGAACGACTCGATGGGTTCAGTCAATGGTCACAGGCACCGCCTGGGCGGCCGCCGCAATATACCTCTTTCTCTCAATAACAATGGCGTTAATTCAACCAAAATTGAGAAGGAGTGTATATAATCATGAAAAAAGTGAATCGTTGGGTAAAATTGTCGGTATTGTCGGGTACGTTGGTGGCTGGATTGCTGGGAGCTTCGCAGGCAACTTACGCGGATAGCTATAGCAATAACAGCAGTGGCAATCTGGATCTGAATGCAGGTTTGCGTCTGGAGCTCGGATCTCTTCTGTCAGGACACCGTGACACAGGTTACGGTAACAATGGAAGTTACGGAGGTTCCTCCAGTGCAAGCGGAGCATTGAATTTGGATCTTGGACTCAATGCCGGCTTATCCTCAGAGAGCACGAACCGATACAATGACCGTTCTTCCGACCACACTGCTGAGCGTAGTAGTTCTGGCAAGCTGGGCCTTGGCTTGAATGCCAATGTGTCGGGAGAAGGTACAACGATGAGCGACTATTCACGAGGCGGCGATGATCGTAACGTAAACAGCAGCTACGCGAGCGAAAGCCGTGGCGCCCTGGATCTGGGTCTGAACGTGAATGCGGAAGGTGAGAGTGCAACGATGACTCAAACTGAACGCAATAACAGCGTGAATGACCGTGAGCGTAACGTGAACAGCAGCTATGCGAGCGAAAGCCGTGGTGCGCTGGATCTGGGTCTGAACGCGAAAGCAGAAGGCGAGAGTGCAACAATGGCTCAAACTGAACGCAACAACAGCGTGAACGACCGTGAGCGTAACGCAAGCAGTAACTTCACGAACGAAAGTCGTGGAAGCTTGGATCTGGGTCTGAACGCAAAAGCGGAAGGCGAGAGTGCAACGATGGCTCAATCTGAACGCAACAACAGCGTAAAAGACAGCGCGCGTAACGTGAGCAAAAACGTTGCGAGCGAAAGCCGTGGTGCGCTGGATCTGGGTCTGAACGTGAATGCGGAAGGTGAGAGTGCAACGATGACTCAAACTGAACGCAGTAACAGCGTGAATGACCGTGAGCGTAACGTGAACAGTAACTTCACGAGCGAAAGCCGTGGTGCACTGGATCTCGGTCTGAACGCAAAAGCGGAAGGAGAGAGTGCAACAATGACTCAAACTGAACGCAACAACAGCGTGAACGACCGTGAGCGTAACGTGAGCAACAGCTATGCGAGCGAAAGCCGCGGTGCCCTGGATCTGGGTCTGAACGCGAAAGCTGAAGGCGAGAGTGCAACGATGGCTCAATCCGAACGCAGTAACAGCGTGAATGACCGTGAGCGTAACGTGAACAGTAACTTCACGAACGAAAGTCGTGGAAGCTTGGATCTGGGTCTGAACGCGAAAGCAGAAGGAGAGAGTGCAACAATGACTCAAACTGAACGCAACAACAGCGTGAACGACCGTGAGCGTAACGTGAACAACAGCTATGCGAGCGAAAGCCGTGGTGCGCTGGATCTGGGTTTGAACGCTAAAGCGGAAGGCGAGAGTGCAACAATGGCTCAAACTGAACGCAACAACAGCGTGAATGACCGTGAGCGTAACGTGAGCAGTAACTTCGCGAGCGAAAGCAGCGGTGCCCTGGATCTGGGTCTGAACGCAAAAGCCGAAGGAGAGAGTGCAACATGGGCTCAATCTGAACGCAACAACAGCGTGAAAGACAGCGAGCGTAACGCAAGCAGCAGCTATGCGAACGAAAGCCGTGGAGCACTGGATCTGGGCCTGAACGTGGATGCGGATGCAGAGAGTGAAACTGCATCTGTGGTGGAGACAAATCGGTAAAATGAGATTTTCACTGTAATATGAAGAAGCAGGGGCTCCGGAACCCCTGCTTCTTTTTTTTTGCTTTTCAAAATTCGAAATAATATGCAAATGGACAAGAATTTCAGTATAATTGTTATAACAGTTGAATAGTATAATTAAGGAGGGAAATGAATGAATAGGGTGAGTGAGATGGAACGAAAAGTAACGAAATTTGGTAATAGTCTTGGATTAACCATGACGGATGCCTTCAAACAAATTGGTCTTGAGCAAGGTGACATGGTTCAAATCGAGGTAAATCAGTCTAACGGAGAAATTATTATTAAGAAGTCTACAAAAGTCAATTTGCCTAACGGAATCAGTAGTGATTTTATGGATACATTAGCTGATGTGATAGGTGAATATGATCAAACTTTGAAAGGTCTCAAGGATAGATGAGTATGACCCGGTATTTGAGCATTCAAGAGGTTATTGCGATCAATGTCGCTATGATCAAGCGTTACAGTCCTGGAGAGCAGATTGGAGTTAAAGATTCTGGTCTGCTTGAATCTGCGATTGTAAGAGCACAATCATCGGCTTTTGGTAACGAAGCCTACCCATCTATATATGAAAAATCTGCTGCGCTCTTTCAATCTTTGGGCCAAAATCACCCTTTTCATAATGCCAATAAAAGAACCGCTTTTACCGCACTGGTAATCTTCCTGCGTTATAACAATGTGTATCTTAAAATGGATCAAACTTTTGCTGAGGACTTTACTGTCAATATGGTGAACCACAAGTACACATTTGAGGAACTAGTCTCGATTATTCGTACATACTGTGTTACTGAAAATGAAATATAATAGTAAGCAATAAGTCATACTTTACTATGATTTATTGCTTTATTTTTTTGCGAGAATAACCGCGATCGGAAGGTTATTCTGTCATCTGAGTGTGCAGTGTAACTTGTCTTTAGTTCAACGGATATAGATTACAATAAAACATAAAGAACGAGTTAAACACCTGATCAGAACAGGGAGTGAATGATATGGGAACGGAATATAACAGTACAGCCATACAAGAGTCCATATTGGACGTACATATTACAGAGGCAGGATATGAGCCAGGACAATCGACCATACGTAATATTCAAATGAATGTGGCGCGAGGAGAACTGGTAGGTATTATCGGACCGAATGGTGCGGGCAAAAGTACCACGATCAAAACACTGCTTGGTCTGCTGGAACATGCGAACTATGAAGTGACGATTGGGGGAGATGGTCGCTATGCCTATATTCCGGAGCAACCGGTTTTTTACGAATATATGACCCTATGGGAACATCTTGATCTGGCCGCAGCGGCGTATGAAATGGAGGAAGAGGTCTTTGTCGCCAGAGCGGAGGAGCTGTTGGTTCGCTTCGGCATGGACCACGTTCGCAATGATCTTCCAGCCAGTTTTTCGAAGGGCATGCGGCAGAAAATGATGCTGATGATCGGATTTCTGTCTTCACCGGATATCTATATTGTGGACGAGCCTTTCATCGGACTGGACCCCCGTGCAACCAAGGATTTTCTGAAATTACTTGATGATGAATGCCGCCGCGGTGCGGGTGTGCTCATGTCTACGCATGTACTGGATACCGCTGAACGAATCTGCGACCGATTTATTCTGATTGCTTCGGGCAGATCTGCTGCCGAGGGAACATTGGATGAGATTCGTGAAGCGGCAGGATTACCGGAAGCCTCTTTGTTTGACTGTTTTGATATACTGACGTCTTAGATAGAGAGAGGGTGAGAGAGGATGGAAACTTCCCGGCGTTATACACCACTTCGTTTATACAGGCGAAGACGCAAAGAACATTTTAGGGAACAGATGAAAAATCTCAGACTCGTCGTGGATTGGACGGTGTGGGTATACCTGCTTGTTCCGGGTCTGCTCTATCTGATTGGATGGTACATGAGTTTATGGACCAAAATGCTGCCTGCATGGGCAACAGGATTACCGCTTCCCGTACTGACTGGGCTAATTGACGTGGTCATGCTTACCGGGGGTGTGCTGATATTTGTGGAGGAAGCGGATGTATTGTTCCTGAAATCAAGGCCGTTGTGGATACGCACCCTAATGAGGCAAGGGCTGTACCGGTCCTGTCTGCAACATCTGGGCAAAATGATTTTGGTTACGGCACTAACTGCTCCTCTGTGGTCCCGTGTCTATGAGATGTCGAATCTCCAGATTGCACTTATGGCTGTCTGGTTCGGTGCAGTGGCTTCATTCCAAGCTATAACACTACATATAACGAAGGTTCGACATACGGGATGGCGACGCTGGATTCAGATGATCCCTCTCGTGATTGGCATAGGTTATGTGACCATCCATGCGACATCATGGATGCATGGACAGACGTGGAAGATTATCTTTGGTACCGGGGTGATCATGCTTCTTTTAATTACAGTCGGACAGATGCGGCTGTTAATGAAGGGAACGTTTGAAGGGGATGTCCGAGAGGATCTGCGGAGCAGGTTGCAGCTTACAGCTCTAATGTTAAGTCGGGCGGTAAGCAAGCCAAAAGCACCACGAACACGGTCCATGATCTTCCGCAAACCACGTAAACTGTTACGCAATCGTTCCATCGCGAATCGGACAGCAGAGATTGCATTCAAGGCATTTTTTCGGAACTCGGCCACGATGAAATTGTATTTGCAGCTTGGTGGACTATCCATTGCAGCAGTTGCATTACCCCCTTTTCCGGTCAATGTCATCGTGTGTGCGTTATTAATCATCATGTTGACGGTGATATTTTATCGTTCATGGGATGTTTTTGCAACGTCGGACTATGTTCAGCTTGTAACGTATGACTCGGAGGCGCTGCATCGTGCAGGTTCAATGATGGTTAGGATGTTGTTTGTCCCGATTGGTATTCTTATGGGATTCACGCTGGGATTGGCCTGGCTCGGTTGGATCGTGGGTATTCTGACAGCTGCAGGTGCGGTGGTCTTTGGACTCTGTGTGTTATCTATTGCCGGATGGGTCCGGCTGACCCGAGCTTAAAAGAATTCCTTCCAGGTTAGAGCATATCACACGCTATAACTGACCATGCTATAGAAGAAGAATCTCATCTATGGATGATGAGAGATTTGCTATAGCAAGGAGGAAGAGCTGATGATGATGGATAATAGCGAACTACAGGTGCATTTCTCAGATGGTTCAGCGTTGAATGCCGCCAAGGCAACCTTGGAGGAATTGGGATATAAGCCATATCAGTCTGGCCCGCTGGAATTGTATATCCCCACAGATCGCCAAGATCCTCAGTCTGCTGTAGAGATTGTACAATCTCATGGGGGAAGTGCCGTTTTTGCCTCGCAGACGGAAGAACTGGATCAGTTTCAGAACATATCGATTCCGGCTCATCTCGTGAATGAGGACTGGAATGAGGGGTATGCGAGCGGAAATAAGGGAAGCCAGACGGAGCAAGGCAGACATAACTATAGCGAGGACCCGACATACGATGATTCGGCTGATGGATTCTCAGGCAGTGTCAAAGCATAGAAGGGATAAAATCACAAGCTAAGAGTGGTTCGTTCCGTCTTTCTAATATGGCATAATTCCCAAAAACCCCGATACTCCACAAACAGTGGATATCGGGGTTTTTGACATCTGAAGCTTTTCATCATGCGCTTTAAGTGTGTAATACCTATTATGTTGTAACGTGTTTATATTCTGCCGCATGCATGCCAGCCGTATATCCCGTGGAGAATGCAGCGGTGATATTATATCCGCCGGTGTAGCCGTGAATATCCAACACTTCACCGCAAAAGAATAGTCCAGGCAGCAGCTTGGATTCCATTGTTTTTGGGTATATTTCCTTTAAGTGAATTCCTCCCCCAGTGACGAAGGCTTCTTTGAGCGATCTCGTTCCGTCTGCACGGAAGGTAAAAGCTTTCATTAACGCACACAAGTTGCTTAACATCCCTTTGGGGAAATGGTGGAACGTGAGGTCATCGCTGATCTCTGCCCGTTTCATCATTAATGGAATCATGCGCTCTGGAACCCATGTTTTCAGTATGTTTTTGACAGCCTTGCGGGACTCTTGTTCCAATACCTGTTGAACCTGTGTTTCTAGTGCCCCTGCCGACAGCTCTGGGAACAGATCAATGCTCATGATGACCTGTGGGTTTCCAGACTTCATCTGAACTTTGCGAATAAATTGGCTACAACGCAGTGCAACCGGTCCAGACACTCCAAAATGCGTGAAGATCATATCCCCGCGATGGGAGATGACGGTTTTTCCTTTGGCGTCCAATACAGATAAACCGATATCTCTCAATGACAAACCTTGCAGTTCTTTGGATTGAATCCAACTCTCCCCAGACACAATAGGCACTTCGGTTGGATATAACTCCGTAATCGTGTGACCCGCAGCCTCAGCCCAGGGGTAACCATCTCCGGTTGATCCGGTTTGGGGTACGGATTTGCCACCAGTAGCGATAATGACGGAGCGTCCAAGAATGGTTTTACCTGAAATCAATTTAACACCCTGCACTTGCTGACCGTTCTGAATGAGTTCCTTAACTGGTTCTTTGGTACGAATCTCAACGCCAAGGGAGACAATTTTGCCTACCAGCGCATCCACAACTGTTTTTGCTTTATCGGTTACAGGGAACATTCTGCCGTTGTCTTCTTCTTTCAGGGCGATTCCGAGATTCTCGAAGAAACGCATGATTCCCTGGTTGTCCAGATTCTGAAACGAACTATATAAAAAGCGTCCATTACCCGGAATATGTCGGATGAGTTCATCCGTTTCCTTGGCATTGGTCACATTGCATCGACCTCCGCCAGAGATGCCGAGTTTACGACCCAGTTGATCTCCTTTATCCAGCAGAAGCACGGACGCTCCATGCTCGGCAGCTGCAACGCAAGCCATTAGGCCCGCGGATCCACCACCAATTACAATGACATCATACATATGTTATTACCCTCTTTTTTCATTGATTTTGTCTGTATTACGTAAACTGTGTCTACTCCTGGCTTTTTCTGAAATATAATGGAGTTATGGGTAGTTCTATTGTGGAGTCCTAAGGGATATATTGTAATATACTGTCGCCTATGTTTTAATCAGAAATACATGAGGGAATGTGCAGGCAGAGGAGGAGATGGCATTGTGGTTGCGTTAAAGGACATGCTTTTACAAGTACTGCTGGCAGGGTCGGCGGTATTTCTGATTCCCTTATTCCGTCTGGTACTCTCCAAGCGGGCTATTGCCAGAATGGATCATGCCGGAACCGTTCATACCAGTTTTGCTGTGACAAGTGCCCTGAGCATGCTATTGTGTCTGCTATTTGCACTCTATGCAAGCCCGGTAGCCGTACCCATATCATTAAGTATGGTACCTGTGATACTTGTTATTCTGTATTGTAAATCCGCTCTAGGCGTAACGCTGTCCATTCTTCATATTCTCTTCTATTTTCTGTTTGCGCATCCCTATGATCTGTTCGGATTTCTCCTTCATACGGGCATTCTTCTCTATCCTATTGTATGGTTGTCTGCCAAACGATTCAAGCATAATACACCTTCGCGCAAAATGACGATCCTCATTATGCTAATTACAATGGAACTGGTTGTAACGAGTCTGTTATGGATCGCATCCCTCCAGAATGAATCCACGTACTCTGCGACCTACCTGATACTTACAGCACTTGGATATACCGCTGGAGCCATTGTTGCGGGCAGTCTGAGTCTGCTATGGCTGGAACGGATGAAGCACTATCGCGGGCTGGAGCAGCATCTCTCGGAAGTCCACCACCGATACATAACCGAAACGGAGAAACTTCATCAGATTCTGAACGCAGTGCCGCTCTCCATTGCCACCGTAGATAAACAAGGCACAGTGATGTTTGTTAATGAGATGATGGAGCAAACCGCAAGAGAGCAGCTTCCTTGTACCTCCACCCCTGATCTCATTGGACAGCCTGCCAGTCAATTTGTTGAACAAGGTCAGGCGGACAAGATGGATAAAAGCATTCGCAGAGCCGTCGTTCATGGTGAGATTAGTGGATTAACCGTTCGTTATGGTGCGCACGTCTTTCAATCCCGAACCGTTCCAATCTATGCCTTTTCAACAGAGACTGCGAGAGAAGTTACAGGAGCCATGCTGATCATTCAGGATATCACGGAGCTTGAGATGTTGCGAAGTGAACTGGATAATGTGGATCGTCTCAGTCTGGTGGGTCAGATGGCTGCAAGCATTACGCATGAGGTGCGTAATCCCATGGCGGTTGTGCGGGGCTTTCTTCAACTCATGCAGGAAAAAAGTCCGGACTCCCTGGATCACTATTACCGGATCGTTCTGGAAGAACTGGACCGGGCCAACAGTATCATTAATGATTTCTTGTCTCTGGCTCAGAATCGTATTGCCGAGAAAGAGGAATCCCAGCTGCACGATATCATACATGAACTCAGTCCATTGTTATGGGCGGATGCGAACCTGCGTGGTCAGAGTATTGAACTCATGCTCGCCCATAATGTGCCGAAGTTGCATCTCAATTCAAAGGAAATCAAACAGGTAGTGTTGAACCTGGCCCGTAACGGGATGGAAGCCATGAATGAGAAGGGCGTGCTTACGCTGGAAACACGGATCGTGGATGATAAGGTGGAACTGTGTGTGCGTGACACAGGACCTGGTATACCCCGGGTGAAGAAGGAAAAGCTGTTTGAACCTTTTTACACGACAAAAGCTAAGGGAACTGGACTTGGATTGTCGATGTGCCTTAGTATTGTGGAACGACATAATGGAACCATTACTGTGGAATCGGAGGAAGGCCAGGGTACTACCTTCAAAGTGGCATTTGAACGTTAGTCATTCAGCATATTTTGCCAGACATTGAGACATAATATTATAGAAGAAGCCTTTCCGCAGGCGGTTTCTGAATCTTGCTTTCATTGCTTATGGATGTATAATAGGAATAGCACATCATTACATCCATAATGTTCGATATGAATGTAACGTTGTTTTGAAAAGTTATTCGCCTTTAATTCGATCGAGATCATAGAACAACCATTTATAAGGAGTGAAACCGAATGTCGATGTCATTTGATCAATACATGAAAGATATGGTTCAACCCATGCGGGATGAGTTAACTCGTCTAGGAATCCAGGAGTTGCGTACTCCTGAAGAAGTGGAAGCAAGTATTCCAGATGCAAAAGGAACAGCATTGATTGTCATTAACTCTGTCTGCGGATGTGCCGCAGGTCAATGTCGCCCAGGTGTGTCCCAAGCACTTCAGCACGATATTACACCGGATCACCTGTACACTGTATTTGCTGGTCAGGACAAGGAAGCAACTGCAAAAGCACGTGAATTCTTTGCACCGTATCCTCCATCTTCACCGTCCATTGCCCTGATGAAAGACGGAGAACTCGTTCACTTTATCGAGCGTCATCAAGTGGAAGACCGTTCTGCAGAGGAAATTGCGGCTGATCTGACAAGTGCATTTGAACGTTATTGCCGTTAATTCGCTCCATAGAACGCCCCGCCCTTCGGATCACCGATGCCGGGGCGTTTCATTTTGGATAGATAAGGTTATTGAACCATTCGGACCTTTCAAGATGGACATCAAATTTCATTAATTTAGAAACGGGGTGTGTGAACGATGAGTTTGCAACAACAGATCATCGCTGAATTGAAGGTTAAACCAAGCATTAATGAAGAAGAGGAAGTACGCAAGCGTGTTGATTTTCTGAAGACGTATGTTAAAAATGCGGGTGCCAAGGGCTTGCTGATTGCGATCAGCGGGGGTATTGACAGTGCAGTGGCAACGGCGCTTTGCAAAAAAGCGACGGACGAGCTTACGGAAGAGAATAAACAAGAGTACAAAACGCTGGGTGTATTCCAACCGTATGGTGAACAATCCGATATCGACCACAGCTACGCTGTAGCAAAAGCATATGATCTGAAACATGTTGTGGAAACGAATATTGAAGATGCGGTGAACGAGATTGCTCTGGAAGTGGAGCAAGGATTCAAATCCTTGGGTAGCCCACGCCATATGACTCACCAAGGCAAAGGTAACGTTAAGGCGAGAACTCGTATGGTTATGCAATATGCGCTTTCGTTTGAAGAAAACCTGCTCGTTGTAGGTACGGATCATGCGTCCGAAGCCATCACGGGCTTCTATACCAAATGGGGCGATGGTGCTGTGGATATTACACCACTGAGCACGCTGAACAAACGTCAGGTACGCCAGCTGGCAGCATATTTGAACGTGCCACAGGCTATTTTGGACAAGGCACCATCTGCAGGGCTATGGGAAGGTCAGACGGACGAAGATGAGCTGGGAATCTCGTATGAAGCGAACAGTGACTATCTCGAAGGCAAACAGATCGATCCGGCTGCACAAGAGCGCCTTGAAGCGTTCTATACGCGGACACATCACAAACGCAATGCCATTCCTGGTATCTAATACGGATGGATGAGCATGATCGTTATATTAGGCTGTTAACACCAACATTGAAATACCGTCCCTCTTAGGGAATGCAAAAAGAGTCACTGCTCACGCAGTGACTCTTTTTGTTATGTGGAATGAGAACACGTTCAGCTACTCCAGTCTTTGATCTGTTGCAGGGTTTGGGTGATGGCTTGCTCCAGTTGCGGAGTGGTTTCTTTAAATGGATGTACGGTATTAAAAGTGTGGTTTCCCTCATTAATCTGGTGCCATGGGATATCAGGGCGGGCTTGCACAAGTGCAGCAGAACCGTCCCGCAGACGCTGGGGATCTTCGGTTCCCTGAATGAGTGCGACTCGCAAATGTGAAGCACCCAAGCGGTCAATGATAGCGTAACGTTCGCTATGCCTGTCCAAGTCCTCGAGTATAGACACGTCCAGTGGCATCTGCTGACCTGTACGTCCGTTAACGACATGGCTGCGGCCATGGGTACGCATCTCTTCTTTTTGCTCAGCAGTGAAGAGATCGAGATTGGTTACGCCATTCCAGGAGATGACACCTGCCACCTGCTCAGGATGATCGAGTGCATAGACGAGACTTACGCCCGCACCGCGGCTATGGCCAACCAGGTATACAGGAAGTCCAGTGAGTTCAGGTTGTGTAGCCACATATTCCAGTACCAGGGCCAGATCGGCAAGCTCCCGGCTGTAGGTATTCACTGCGAACTTTTCAAGTTCAGAGAATTGCTCCAGATATTCGCCAATACCGTTGTGAGAGAAATTAAAGGTTAGCACATGATGCGTCTGGCTTAGCTGTGCAGCTGCATAAGGGAACATCCCCCAGTCTTTGAAGCCTTTGTATCCATGAGACAGAATGATGACGCCTTGAGCGGGTTGTTGTGCAGGGAAAAAGTCCCCGCGAATGATAGCTTCTACGTCAGTGGGCAATTCAAAAGTGATGGGCATGATTCAGACCTCCTCAGAATTTCAGACGATTCCTGATTCATATTTTAGCATATATGGTAATGCGGATAGGTACTCGCTTCTGGGCGCCCCTCCTGCTACAATAGAATACGTGTTCGGATAGATACGGATCATGTGATTGAATGGAGATTTTATACAATGTATGTTCAAAAAGAGTGGTTCTCAGTACAGAGAAGATGGAACCTTTTGAATCACCTTTACAGTATAAAAGATTAAGCGGGTGAAGCGTTGATGATATATGGCATTGGTAATGACGTGCTGGAGATTGGACGTATGCGGAAATTGCTGTCCGGTCGCCATGCGGAAGCTTTTCTGAAACGAATTTTAACACCAGCAGAGCGGGATATCGCGCTTCTTCGAGGAAAGCAGATGACGGAGTTTGTATCCGGTCGATTTGCAGCGAAAGAAGCGGTGTCCAAGGCATTTGGCTGCGGTATTGGTGGCGTCATGGGCTTTACTGACATTGAAGTGCTTCCTGATGGGACAGGACGTCCAGTGGCCTCGCTGTCCAGTCAAGCCTGGGAGCGTCTGCAGCTGCCATACGACAAACAATATGACATACATTTGAGCATTACGCATCAGACGGAATTGGCAGCGGCCTTTGCGATCGTAGAACAGATGGAAAAGTAGTTAGCTTGGCAATAGGAGAGGACGGAAATATGGGTTTACAGGAACAGAAACAACACTTCAGCGTGAATTTGCTGGACTGGTATATGATCAACCGACGGGATTTGCCGTGGCGTCGCCACAACAATCCGTATTTCACATGGGTATCGGAAATTATGCTTCAGCAGACGAGGGTAGATACGGTCATTCCGTATTTCAATCGTTTTATCGGGAATTTTCCGACCGTGCAGGCACTTGCGGAAGCACCGGAGGAGGAAGTTCTGAAAAATTGGGAGGGACTTGGTTATTACTCCCGTGCACGAAATCTTCAGGCAGCCGCGAGACAAGTCATGGAGCTGCACGGAGGCGAGATGCCTCAGGACAAGCAGGCTGTCTTCGCATTAAAAGGGGTTGGCCCCTATACGGCCGGGGCCATTCTCAGCATTGCCTTCAACCAGCCGCAGCCTGCGGTAGATGGCAATGTCATGCGGGTCCTGTCCCGATACTTCCTCATCGATGAGGACATTATGAAGGGCAGCACCCGGGTGTTGATGGAAGAGCTCGCAGGAGAGCTCATTCCGGAAGGGCGAGCGCGTGATTTCAATCAGGCGCTGATGGAACTTGGCGCGCTGGTGTGCACGCCCAAAGCGCCGCACTGCCTGACTTGTCCGGTCATGGAGCAATGTTCCGGGCGCATCGCCGGAAGAGAGCTTACGCTGCCGGTCAAGACCAAGGCGAAGCCGCCGCGCCCTGAGCAGCGGCTGGTCGCGATTGTGGAGGGCCGCGGGGATCACCGCGGCCAAGTGCTTGTGCGCCAGCGCCCAGAGACGGGCCTGCTGGCCCGGATGTGGGAGCTGCCGCATGTGCTCGCGGCGCCTGCCGCAGCGAGCAAGAAGGCGGCGCCGCTGGCGGATGAGCCGGCCATGGCATTGCTGGCCGGCAGTCTGTGGGCGGAAGGCTTCGCTGCCCGCCCGGAAGGGCTGGCTACCCATGCGGAGCATGTGTTCAGTCACATTGTCTGGAGCCTGCAGGTGTACAAGTGTACCGAGCAGGACCAGAGCAGTGAGCTTCCGCTGATCGCAGCGGAAGCTAGAGCCGCCTACGATGCACAGACGGCAACGAAGGAGGACACAGCCTTGTCATCAGCTGCGTCACCTGAGTCAGAGACAACACATTCATCGCAGTCAGGCATGCCTGATGCGCAGAACATCTCAACATCGCTTAACGATGGAGAGATGTTGGCGGCATCGGATGGTAGTGACCTGGCGCTGGTCACTCCGACACTGACAGGGAAAGGCGATGGATTGACCTATCGCTGGATCGGACCGGAAGACATGGATAAGATGGCATTCCCGAATATCTTCCTGAAGCTGATCAGCAGTTATTTTGCCGGTGCGTATGATCAAGTGAATGATTAAATGGGGGAGCTAACGAACTCCAGAGGTCTTATCATGTGGATATACCACAATTATAAATTCTAACGAACCTGAGTGACGTTATCTTAGCCAAATCAACCCAAAAGTGCGCATCAAAGCCCGTATTTTGGGAAATAGCTACGCTGAGATTCGTTAGGTTCGCGATACGATGAAATATGGAGCAATAGCGTGTCCGGGATTCGTTAGAAAAAAACATCCATTAACTTATAACTATACCGATTGCGATAGCAAAAAGAGAGCCTGATCACGGTCACGATGACCGAATCAGGCTCTCTTTTATGTTATCTGTTGCATAATAATAGTCTTATTT
Organism: Paenibacillus sp. 1781tsa1; assembly: GCF_024159265.1. NCBI lineage: Bacteria > Bacillati > Bacillota > Bacilli > Caryophanales > Paenibacillaceae > Paenibacillus > Paenibacillus sp. 1781tsa1. The sequence goes on from NZ_JAMYWY010000001.1 coordinate 701,388, forward strand.
TGCAGAAGCGTAACGTTTGTTCACTTCATCCCAGTTGATTACATTCCAGAAAGCACCGATGTAATCAGGACGTTTGTTTTGATATTTCAGGTAGTAAGCGTGCTCCCATACATCCAGACCCAGAACCGGAGTCAGACCTTCGAAGAGAGGGCTGTCTTGGTTAGGTGTGCTAGTGATGGACAACTTGCCGTCTTTGCCAACTACGAGCCAAGCCCAGCCGGAACCGAAGCGAGTTGTAGCTGCTTTAGCGAAATCTTCTTTGAATTTATCAAAGCCACCCAGTTCGCTATCGATTGCTGCTGCGATATCGCCAGTAGGAGCGCCGCCGCCGTTAGGTCCAATGATTTCCCAGAACAAGCTGTGGTTAGCATGTCCACCACCATTGTTGCGAACCGCTGTGCGGATGCCTTCAGGTACGCTGTCAAGGTTAGCAATCAGATCTTCCAAGCTTTTTTCTTGCAGTTCAGGAGCGCTTTCCAGAGCTGCGTTCAAGTTAGTTACATAAGTATTGTGATGGCGATCGTGGTGGATTTCCATCGTTTGTGCATCGATATGTGGTTCCAGTGCGTCGTTAGCGTAAGGAAGTGCCGGTAATTGAAAAGCCATAATGAAATACCTCCTGAGATTTTAGGTTTTTTTTAAATCAGGTACATATGTAATAATACCCTTGCCACTAATATTAAACCGCATTCGGGCTAATTAAGCAACATTTTTGTTTATTAAGTCCCCCGAGGCGTTGATCTAATGATGGGCCAGAGATAACAAACATATTTTACCCTTTATGAATATATTTATGTGATTTTAATAGAAAAAAAAGCAGAAATATGAAGAATCATATTGTAAACGGTTACAATTAAGCGCTTTCAAAAGAAAATGCGTGTTTTATGGAGTAAAGTATGGTTTAATTGACGAAGAAGCGGTATTTTCTCGTTTTTTGTCATTATATGAACATTGGGTTTTTGGTAAAAGGGAATTCCTTTTTGTAAAAAACCTCATCTAAGCTAACGAAAAGGGAGATTTAAGACATGCACGTTCGTTCCTTTCAGTTGAGTGATGCAAGCCAGATGACGGAGCTTCTCCAGGTTGCACTATCGGAAGAGTGTTATGAGAACACGATGGGCCCGTTTGCCCGTCAATTGTCATGGGATTCTGACCTGATCATGGTTGCGGAAGAAGAGGGAGACCTCGTCGGCGCTTTGATCGGTACGATTGATCACAACCAGGGTTGCATCTACCGTATTGCGGTACATCCAGACTATCGTCGCCGTGGAGTCGGCAAAACACTTGTCGAGGCTATGGAACAAAGATTCCAGCAGCGTAAAGTCAGCCAAGTATGGGTGGCGGGTGATGAGCACAACAAAGTAGCCATGCCTCTATATGAAGCTATGGGTTACGGTGCCAATCAGATTATGAGCGCTTTCCAGAATCTTAGTATTTTGTCTAAAGCTTAGTTTGCATGTTTAAAAAGAAATAAAAAAGATGTTCATTTCATATTAGGCATATCTCTTTAACGTGTAAAAACGTGAGGGATGTGCCTTTCTATTTGTATGAGCGTTCTTTACGTAATATTCCTCTGGTTTTCTCATTCTCTGAACACGCTTCGGTGCCTCCCAATTTGATTAGACCACTGCACCTATCCCGGCTGTATACATGATATCCAAGGTATTGGTGCTCATAACCAATTGTTTCACTCTCCCAAATGGAGTAGACTGAAAAGGAGTATGGTCACCATTTTACAAGTTTAATTCAACTAATTCATAAATGAGGTGTCCCTTTGAATTCCAATAATCATTCAATGGAACATATGGTTTCCGAGGAACGTAATCAACCGCCAAAGCCTGAACAACCGGAGAAATCCTGGGTTGTCGAGCTGTGGGACTGGGTCAAAACGATTGTTGTTGCGTTTGTCATCATGATGCTGCTGAATCTGTTTGTGTTTAATCTGTCGATGGTCAAGGGACAGTCCATGCAGCCGACACTGGTTGAGCGAGATCGTCTTTTCGTGAACAAAATTGTATATCATCTGGATACACCATCCCGATCCGATGTGATTGTACTTCGTGATCCAAGTGAAGGTGTGGAGAAGAAGGATTTTCTGGTGAAACGGATCGTTGGACTTCCTGGAGATACCATTGAAGTCAAGGATCACCATCTATATGTGAACGGCGAGCGGCAAGCGGAAACGTACACGGATATCGAAGTGCAGGACCCGGATTTTGGCCCAATCACACTGGAGCCGGATCATTTCTTTGTGATGGGGGATAATCGTCATGAAGGCAAAAGTAAGGATAGTCGAGTGTTCGGCAGTATTACATCCGACCAGATTGTAGGCAAGGCTGAATTTATTTTCTGGCCGTTTTCTGAATTGAAGAAATTGTAAAATGCTGACAGGACAACAACTTCAGACTGCATTTTGCGTTAAACCATATAGACTCGTTCCGTTTTGAAATCAAGTAAGCAAGGCATATACAGAAATTAACGCCTGTCCTCTTACCGTGAGGCGGGCGTTCACTATTTACGGAATACGTGTTGGAAGAAGAGAGGGAAGAGAAATGACGAGCGTACAGACCGGGGCAGCACAGGAAGCCTCCGTATGGGAGAAGTTAAAACAGGAGATCAAGGCAGCTGGCCCCGGACTGGGCATTGACGATATCGGATTTGCTTCTGCTGATCCCTTTGTTTCCCTGAAGTCGCTGCTGGAGCAGTCGCGGGATAAGGGGTATGCTTCAGGTTTTGAAGAGCCGGATATTGAAAAAAGGGTACACCCCGCCTTAAAAGATGGCGAGCCGGCGTCACTGATTGCGATAGCCGTGGCATACCCATCCAAAATGGTGAATCCACCGAAATCGGAGCCTGGTGCGTATCGCGGCATTTTTGCCCGTTCGGCTTGGGGCCAGGACTATCATCAGGTGCTGCGTACAGCGATGGACAAGCTGGTAAATTTTATACGTGAACGTGTACCTGAAGCCATGATCGAAAGCATGGTAGACACAGGAGCACTGGTGGATCGTGCGGTGTCCCAGCGTGCGGGGATTGGTTTTAGTGCCAAGAACTGTGCCATTATATCACCCAAATTCGGTTCATGGATTTTTCTCGGGGAACTGGTGACGAATATTCCGTTTCAACCGGACACTCCTGTGACCGAAGACTGTGGTGAATGTACGAAATGTATCGATGCCTGTCCGACAGGCGCATTGGTGGGGCCGGGACAGTTGAATTCACAGCGTTGTATTTCTTTTGTAACCCAGACGAAAGGGTTCGTGGATGAAGAATTTATGCTGAAAATAGGCAACCGTCTGTACGGTTGTGACACGTGTCAGATTGTCTGTCCGAAGAACCGGGGCAAGAACTGGGATCACCATCCCGAGTTTCACCCCGATCCGGAGATCGTGAAGCCACTCCTGCTGCCGCTACTAGATATCGGTAATCGGGAATTCAAGGAACGTTTCGGTCAGAGTTCCGCCGCTTGGCGGGGCAAGAAGCCAATTCAACGCAATGCCGTTATTGCCCTGGGCAATTTCAAAGACAAAAGTGCTATACCCAAACTTACAGAAGTACTAAAACGTGATCCGCGCCCTGAGTTGCGGGGAACCGCAGCTTGGGCGTTAAGCAGAATCGGAGGAGAAGACGCCATGAGAGCAATTGGGGAAGCTGCCGCTAACGAACAAGATGGGAACGTACTAAGCATGCTGCAGAAGGCCGAGGAACGACTGAGTTCGTCCGAGACCTTACCCAAACAGCCACAGGCTGGGCAAATGAGTGAGAAGCAGCCAGAGCAACAAAAAGAACAACAGAAAGAGCACAATGCTTTACGGGCGTTACAACAGGATTTGAAAATGGAAGCGGGGATTGAACCGGGTAGTGAGCAGCCTGCACAGCCTGCCAAACTGGAAGCCGCAGCGTGGAGGCCTTCTGCAGTTACGGGTCTTCATGGCAAGCCCGTATACTATGATGAGGTACTGACACCGATTGGTACACTTACGTTATGCGCGACGGATGAAGGACTGTGTCACATTGATTTTGGCGCATTTCACGTACGTGAAGCTCATCTGCAACAATGGGCACGTACCTGGATTGGCGAGTATCGATATGAGAAGAATGAAGAGAAGCTCAGCGAAGCTGCAAAGCAGGTACAGCAGTATTTTGCAGGGGAGAGAAAAACGTTCGACTTGCAGCTTGATCAGCTTGGAACACCATTCCAGCTACAAGTATGGCAAGTTCTGTCCGATATATCTTATGGAGAGGCCTCATCACACCAACAGGTTGCGGAAAAGATCGGCAGACCCAAGGCTGTTCGTGCAGTTCTGGACGCTATTAGCAAGAATCCGATTCCGATTATTATTCCCTGTCACCGCATCAGCGGTAAAGACGGTACCCTGGTGGGTTATGTAGGCGGTCTGCAAACCAAGGAGCAATTGCTCGCATTGGAGCAGCTATCGTAAGAGCGGGGGACGTTCATGAAGTATGTAAACGTGGAGAGCGTGGAAGCGGGGGAGCTTCTGGGCAAGACGGTATATTCCAGTAACGGTACGGTACTGCTGTCCGCCGGAGTCCAGCTCACCGTATATATGGTCAATACGCTGAAGCGTATTGGCGTGACCATGTTATACATCCAGGATGAAGCGTATAAAGATGTGGAACCAGAGGACATTCTGGATGAAACCACGAAACGGGCAATAATTAACGAAATGAGTGTCACACTCGAATCCATTCGCTCCGGGAAAGATTGGAGTCCGAGAAAGGTTGCCCTCAGTATAGAGAAGTTGCTGAATGATGTACTGAACGGACGTGAATTGTTAGTGCAACTCACCGATATTCGTACCAAAGACAATGCACAGTATGTTCATGCGATGAATGTATGTTTGTTATCTTCGGTCATCGGACTGAATATGGGACTCAATTATAATCAACTGAAAGACCTCGCTGTGGGGGCATTATTGCATGATATAGGCAAAGTGGGGGAACCTCCGGGCAGTGGCTCGGCTGCGAATTCTTCGCTGCACCATACATGGCGTGGATTCGAAGTGATTAAGAACAAACGGGAGTTCAGTCTGTTGGTCGCCCATACAGCCCTGCAACATCATGAGCATGTAGATGGTACAGGCATGCCGAGAGGGATCAAGGGGAGTGACATTCATCTGTTTGCGAGAATCGTTAGTGTGGCTAATATCTATGATAATCTCATTAATGGTTTATCCAAGGACAGTTTGATGCCACATGAGGCCTGTGAAGAGATGATGGCGTTGTCTGGTACAAAGCTGGATCGGGACATTCTGATTGAGTTCAACAAGAGTGTATCCGTGTATCCCAATGGTACAGCGGTACGACTGTCTACCAAAGAGACTGGAGTCATTGTGCGTCAACATCGGGGATTGCCCGGCAGACCTGTAATCCGGGTGGCGCGCGGAAGTACGCGTTATTCTCTGGATGTGGTGGAAATTGATCTGGCTCAGCATACAACCGTTTTCATTGAAGCCGTCATGACGTAGCTTGTGTGCGGTTCAACTGGAAAATCCGTTTGCTCAAGGCGTGCGGAAATGCTATGATACTTTCAGGAAATCCGGTCTGTGTCAGGTTTGCAACATGTGCGCTTAACATCATGAATTGACACGGATTATCAGGCTTTTTAGAATGCATACAGAGGTGTCTAAGAGATGGATATTGTTATACCGATTATCACATTGATTGTTGGTCTGGTCGGGGGATTTTTCATCGGGGTGTTCTACTTGCGTAAACAACTCGAGAAAATGCAAAGCAATCCGGACATGCTTCAGAAAATGGCGAAGCAAATGGGCTACAACCTGAATGGCAAGCAAATGCAGCGTGCCCAGCAGATGATGAAGAATCAGCAGCCAGGAGCGAAAATGCCTCAGCCGCAACAGCATCCTGCGCGTAAAAGTTCGGGCCGCCGAAAATAATAGCAGGGAATGGCTGCTTAAATTGCGTGTTCAAAAAGTTGAGTTTTCAGTACCTGAAGCGAACTTTTTGAACAACCTCTTACAGTAGTGGTTCGAAAGGAGGCGTTCGGCAGTGGCTGGCGTTAAAGATTATATGAATTCAAAAGTATCCGACAATCGGGAGAAGATCGAGTATCATGTAGAGCAGATCCTGAAATTGATCGGAGAAGATAGTACACGTGAAGGGCTGCTTGAAACGCCTGCACGTGTGACCCGAATGTATGAAGAAATTTTTGGTGGATATGAAGTAGATCCGCGCGATGTGCTCGGTGTCACGTTTGACGAGAATCATGAAGAACTGGTTATCGTCAAGGATATCGTCTACTACAGCCAGTGTGAGCACCACATGGCGCCGTTTTTCGGCAAAGTGCACATTGGGTATGTACCAAGCGGCAAGATCGTTGGTTTGAGCAAAATGGCTCGTCTGGTTGAAGCGGTAACACGTCGCCTGCAAGTTCAGGAACGAATTACTTCACAGATCGCTGACATTCTGACAGAAGCTGTCGAGCCTCATGGCGTGATGGTCGTGGTGGAAGGCGAGCACTTGTGCATGTGTTCCCGCGGCGTGAAGAAACCGGGAAGCAAGACGGTAACGTCTGCTGTACGTGGTTCTTTCCGTGAGAACCCGGCACAACGTGCAGAGTTCTTGTCTCTGGTAAAAGATTAAGATCGGGTATGTCCAATTCATGGACAAGCCAGATTAGCTCCTTGTAGCATTGGAAGCAAGAGCTTCTGAAGCCGCAGGATGTGATATAAATAAGCCGTGTTCCTAGGGGAACCGGCTTATTTATATATGGCGTTGTCATTCCTATATATACTGAATACATACGAATTCGTTAAGCCGGAGGTAATGGAACGATGAGTGTACCTTCCCATTCAGATCAACCGGTTCAGCCGGAAAAGGGACTACAGGCAGATAAACAGGCTACATTGCGTCTGCAAATCTGGGAGACACCACTCATGCGACAGGGCAGTAGTGTACTCGAAGCTTTTGCTTGGGAAGAAGTCATGTGCAGGCGAGTTGGGGCAGGGCATCTACCTGTTGCACATATATGGAGACACCCAGATGCCTTTGTAGCCGGTCTGCGTGACCGCAGGTTGCCACAGGCTGTAGAAGCGATGGAACGGATAAGAAGCCAAGGGACAGCAGTCTGTGTCCGACCTTCCGGTGGAGCGGCCGTACCTCTGAATCCAGGGGTAGTTAATGTGTCACTGATTCTGCCTAATCCCGGACATGCTATCAATATCCATGATGATTTCCGGGAGATGGCTTCGATTATTGCCGAGTCGCTAACGCCTTGGTCGAATCAGGCGCAAACGGGTGAGGTCCAGGGTGCTTTTTGCCCGGGGGATTATGATGTCAGTGTAGGTGGGCTGAAATTCTGTGGTATTGCCCAGCGCAGGCAGGCAAAGGCGTATATTATTACGGCTTTTATCATCGTGGAAGGACAGGGAGATCAACTGGCAGCAGACGTGCGTCAATTTTATCAACATGCATCAGGTGGGGCCAGTGAAGGATATCCTGATGTTCAGACTGGCACGATGGCCAGTCTGAAGGAGTTGGCAGGTGTTCCTTCTGCGGCAGCATATACTGCCTCTTTGGTTCGAACTCTGCGTGATCGCTATCCACAGGCGGAAGCCAGCAGGGTGCTTAGCGTTGGCTCTGAAGAAGTACGTCTGACAGCTGAGCAGATGAAGCTGCGCTATGATTGAGTTCTTGATAATCGGACTTGGAATTGGGTAATAGAGATGATATGATGTGATTTCGGAAGGAGAGTGTTAGGATGGAGACGTTGAGATATACGTACTTATATGAGGTTGTATCTACAGGCGAAAAGTCTGAGTTCAGCCAAATGGCAACAAGCAAGGAAGAGGCTGCTGCACTGATCGTTGCTCGTATTGCTGATCTGGAGTTTACAGATGAGGCAGATATCAAGCTGGGCGACCTGATCGCTATTAGCAAACAGGTTGGCGACAACTATGTGGCGTGCGAGGGCTGTGCTTCTTAAGTGAGCATTTTGAAATAGGAAGTCTCTCAAAATATAAGCAAGTCTCTATTACAAGAGGCTTGCTTTTTTGTTTACACCAAAAAGAGATATCTTTCAGTCACTCGGCTGGAGATATCTCTTTTTCCTCTAATCCATCTAACCCCAAGCTTAATAAGGCGGCCACAACAACTTGCGTGCCGTTTCGTAACGCTCGGCAACAGCCGGCCAGTAGACGACATTCCACCAATCCTCGATATACTTTTTACGTTCATTCTGGTGTTTCAGATAATAGGCATGTTCCCATACATCCAGTGGCAGGAGCGGTACGATATCGGACTGGGACAGGTTCTGGTGTTTTTCCGCCTGCAAAATCTCCAAACGATGTGCTCTCGGGCTCCAGACAAGCATCGCCCAGCCACTGCCTTCCACTTTGTTCGCAGCTTCCGTGAATTGATTCTTGAACGCTTCATAACTTCCGAAGTCCCGCTTGATCTGCTCTGCGAGCATACCGGAAGGTTTACCTCCGCCAGCAGGATTCATAATTGTCCAGAAGATCGTATGCAGGTAGTGGCCTGCCCCGTTGAAGGCGAGTTCACGTTCCCAGTGCTTGATGAGTTCAAAGTTGTTCTTTTTTCGCGATTCTGCCAGCTTCTTCTCTGCTACATTTAGTCCGTCCACATAAGATTGATGGTGTTTGTCATGATGGATACGCATCGTTAGTTCATCAATATGCGGCTCCAGCGCATTGTACGCATAGGGAAGGGGTGGCAGTGTGTGGCCTCCAATGGGAACCGGCTTTTCTTGTACGGGAGTTGCAGTAGCGCTGGGCATGGCTTGTGTTGTTTCGGTAGAAGGTGGTTGAACGGTTGCGGATTGGATCTGCGCCGAAGCAACAGGTGCGTTTACATTCCCCTCTGGAGAAGTTGGAGCTTCTGAGGCTTGGCGATGAATGCTTTCTGACCCTGACGTATGCAGTGCATTTTTCAGAAAGAGTGATGTCTCCGAATCCGTTTCTCGCAAGATGCCAGGTTGGCCAAGCGTATCCAATACGCCCAGAAAATACTCTGATTCGCGGATAAAATGCAGAATAAGTACTTTGGCAAGCGGAACAGCTTGCACCGCAGCACTTTGCTCCAGAAGAACATACAGCTGTTTGATGAACTCTCTCGATTGCTCGCGAGCTGCCAACACTAGCTGATCGATACAACGAACCATGTAGGGAGCAGGTGGATGGGTTGCGGGGAATAGTTGTTTTAACAGCTGATTCGCTACTCGCTCACTGTTCGCAAAGGTAGCCTCCCATTCCTCCAGCAGCTTGACATATGGGGGCTCCAGATCGGGCACCAGTGCACGAATGACGAGTGTATGTTCTTTCTCCTGCTCTTTCCAGAAACGGATTTCTTCCAAGGTCCGCAGAGGCAGCAAGTGACCATATCCATCCCAGTTCATATATGATGGACCTCCTTCAGTTGAATTTCATCGCATATGTAGATCGTTGCTTCATGCGTCCCAAGAGTATATTCCGCCGGGCTGTTGTCCTATGAGTGCAAAAAAAAGAGCCCCTGAGGGGCTCAAGAATCAACGGAAAATTCGATGATTGAAGTTTGATTATTCTCCATTATTCGTGTTCTGCACATCGTCACTGCTTGTTTTCGTTACATGACTCAGGAAAGTCGAGACACGGCGCAAATATTCCTTTGGATGCTCCCGGAAGATCAACTCATGGTGCGCATCCTGGACAATCCATACATCCGAGTACGGATTGGTCTGGTTGGCGGCGAGCTGTTCTGCAATCGGGTAAGGCGCCTTCTCATCTTCCGTACCATGAATGAAGAAAATCGGGAACGGATAATCTTCCTTTTTCACTTCCTGGTATGGAATCTGCTGCAATCCGGTACCATTCAGAACAGGGAACAACAGCTTCATGATCTCCAGGGTAGGCTGACGCGGGAGATCGATCTGGTTATGAATGTTGTGGTACAGCGTATCCGGCTCAAGCAGGAACGTACTGTCCAGAATCATCGCATCTACTTCCTGTGTAATCAGTCCGGTTTGAAGCGCCGTACCGGCACCCATGGAGAAACCCCAGACTACCAGTTCCTGCGCACCGCGCTGCTTGGCGAACTGGATGGCACCCAGCAATTGCTGTGACTCAGCCTTGCCACCTGTGGCTACAGCTTTGTTCACCTGGGAGGCGAAGCCATAATCGAACATGACCACGTTGAACCCAAGTTGATGGGCATAGTGTGCCAGGTCATACATGGGTACCCATGTTTCTTCCCGATTGGCACCATAGCCGTGACTGAAAATAATCGTTTTGCTTGCGGCATTGTCAGCAGGTATATACCATCCTTGCATCGTCCGGCTACCATCTGCTGCCGGGAACGTGATGTCTTCGTACTTCATGTTCTTGGCCTGCATCGGATTGGAGAAGACAGGCGCTACAGTGGGGTTGGATAATACCCATGCGATGTAACCATGCAGTGCTATAAAACAAAACAGTAGAAAAAATACAACGGAGAGCAGCAGCGCTACGATAATATGTTTGAACCGAATCAGCCTCGGTGATAGGGAAGAGGGCATATCGGACACTTTTGTTTGCAGCGGGGCTTCGCTCTGGGATGTTGGATACATGAATGCCCCTCCTTTGAAGTTCAGTTGAAGATAACAACGACATGAAAAGAGAATTGCGTCTATTTCAGAGCCTGCTTCAGAGCGATATCTTAATGTAATATATCTTTATCGTATGTTCCAATATAGTCAAAGTCAATTGATTGAGGGCATTTGTTACGCAATTGTTATATAGTTCTTAAGATATATGGGTAACATTACCTTAGTGTGTAAATTACAGGGGATTAAGTCTTATAAAAAGGAAAAATTTACACGTTGGCATATTTCAATTTTGGCTCTTTTTGGTTTACAGATGAGACCGTTTCTCATATAATTTATGTAACCAAGTTTCATGTGATGAAACATGAGGAGGGCATTATGCCATGGAAGATCGTAAGTTAACCGTCCGGGCTGTGGAACGGGCGCTGGATATATTATTATGTTTTACCACTCGCAGTGATCTGGGACTCACCGAGATTGCCAGCCAGATCGGCCTGCACAAAAGTACAGTGCACCGTTTGATGGCTACGCTGGAGGATCGAGGGTTCGTGATCCGCGATGCAGCGACAGAGAAGTACCGACTTGGCATCCGAATCTGGGAGCTGTCGGCTCATATGTCTCGCAGTGATGATCCCGCTATTCTGCTGCTGCCTGCGATGGAGCGACTGAGAGATCGATTGGGGGAGACCGTGAGTCTGTACCTGCGTGATGGCAGTGAACGGATTCGGATTCAGGCTGTGCAAAGTGATCAGGCGATTCGCCGAGTCGCTCCCGTTGGTGTTAGACTTCCGCTGTCTGTGGGCGCTTCCAGCAAAGTCTTGATGGCGTTTGCCACGGATGAGGATCGTGAGGAACTGATGAACGGGCCGGAATGGCCGGTGTTTATTGATCCGGCGGTGTATTTGGCGCAGATGGGAGATATCCGGGATAACGGGTATGCGACAAGTTATGAGGAGCGTGAGCCGGGAGCTGCCGCGGTATCTGTACCGATTATGGATCGCAGAGGCAATATTGCAGCTGCCCTCTCGGTCTCAGGGCCTGTCAGTCGACTCTCGCAGGAGACATTGCATGAATACGCACCGGTGCTAAAGGAAGCTGCTACGCAGATGGGCCTCATGTTATCCTGATGTTGATGTAAGGTTTTTCTCCAATTGAATTGGTGTTCTGGAATATAAAGGTTGTTTTTATGTTCCGGTTGCGCTACTCTGTAATGGACGGCCCAACGGGGCCAGCTTCATTGAATATGTACGGCGGCTTATGTATGCCGCAACTTGTTAACGTTACTGGGGGAGTCCGAATTGTCCGGACTGAGACGGAATCGCATGAGATTCCGGACCCTTAGCACCTGATCTGGATCATACCAGCGTAGGGAAGTAATCGGCGATATGACCACAACCACCACATGTGTGACTCTTGCGGGACTCCGTTATGGAGCTGCAACCAGGAGCATTATTGGTGATGGACATTAAAGTCGGTTCCTTCGGGGACCGGCTTTTTTATATACAGTGAACGGGCGAGATAATACACATTCCATGGACTGCTTTTTCAATAACCTGCGAAAGTGGGCTTGGATGAAGAGAGATGTCATCACAGGTTCATGATCTGTGGTACCCTCCGTTCTGTCGTTAACTGTACATGAATAATGTCTCCCCCTTGGTCTGGTGTAGGATCGCTCTTTCTTCTCTGCGCTCTGCATGATTTGGGATAGGTGCGTAAGCGAGCTGATGACGATACCAACCAAACCAAGTGAACGAACACGGAGGAGGAGACGAGTAAACATGAGTACAGGAAATCAAACAGAACAACAAGCGATGGAACAGGAACATAACGGTCAGCAGGTGGAAAAGGAAACAAGCGCGGCCGGACGGGTTCAGCCCTTTCCGGGCAGCCGCAAAGTCTACATTCAGGGCTCACGGCCGGACATAGCTGTACCGGAGCGTGAGATAGCCCTTCATGACACGAATACTCCCCAAGGGGTGGAGCATAACGAACCGCTGCGTGTCTACGATACGAGCGGCCCCATGACGGATCCCGCATTTCATGCGGATATCCGTGCAGGTCTGCCAACCCTGCGCACCCGCTGGATCACAGAGCGTGGCGATGTCGAAGCTTATCAGGGCCGTACGGTTAAACCGGAGGATAACGGATTAAAGCCCGGCGGAAAGAGAGCCGGCGCCGAAGAGTACCCCGGATTACGTGGCAAACCCCTGCGGGCACAGAGCGGACGCTGCGTGACCCAGATGCACTACGCGAGGCAGGGAGTCATTACGGCAGAGATGGAATTCGCCGCCATTCGTGAGGGCGTGGAACCGGAATTTGTACGGCAGGAGCTGGCGAGTGGACGGGCGATTCTGCCATCCAACATCAACCATCCGGAGAGTGAGCCAATGTTGATCGGTCGTCATTTTCACGTGAAGATCAATGCTAACATTGGTAATTCTGCCGTATCCTCTTCCATCGAGGAAGAGGTCGAGAAGATGTCTTGGGCGGTACGCTGGGGATCGGATACCGTGATGGATCTGTCCACAGGTAAAAACATTCATACTACCCGGGAATGGATCATCCGTAATTCACCGGTGCCGATTGGTACGGTGCCGCTGTATCAGGCGCTGGAGAAGGTGAATGGAGAGGCTGAAGCGCTGACCTGGGAATTATACCGTGACACGCTCATTGAGCAGGCAGAGCAGGGCGTGGACTACTTTACGATTCATGCAGGCGTGCTGCTGCGTTATATCCCTATGACTGCCAAGCGGATGACAGGCATTGTGTCCCGGGGCGGTTCCATTATGGCAGCATGGTGCCTTGCGCATCATCAGGAGAATTTTTTGTACACTCATTTTGAAGAAATCTGCGAGATTATGAAAAGGTATGATGTGGCTTTTTCGCTGGGAGATGGACTTCGTCCAGGCAGTATCTACGATGCGAATGATGAAGCACAGATGGCGGAACTGGCTACGCTCGGGGAACTGACGCAGATCGCATGGAAGCATGATGTGCAGGTGATGATCGAAGGGCCGGGTCACGTGCCGATGCATAAGATCAAAGAGAATGTGGATCTGCAGATGGAGATATGCCAAGAGGCACCGTTCTACACACTTGGACCACTGACGACCGACATTGCCCCGGGATACGACCATATTACGTCCGCCATTGGTGCGGCCATGATTGGCTGGTTTGGCACGTCGATGCTCTGTTATGTTACGCCAAAAGAACATTTGGGCCTGCCCAACAAGGATGATGTGCGGGAAGGGGTCATCGCCTACAAGATCGCAGCTCATGCCGCTGATCTGGCAAAAGGCCATCCGCGTGCTCAACGCCGCGATGACGCATTGTCCAAGGCACGGTTCGAGTTCCGCTGGCGTGACCAGTTCAACCTTTCGCTGGACCCGGAACGGGCGCTGTCCTACCATGATGAGACGCTACCGGCAGAAGGGGCCAAAGAAGCTCATTTCTGCTCCATGTGCGGACCTAAGTTCTGTAGCATGCGCATTACGCAGGACATTCGTGCTTACGCTGCTGAACAGAAATTGCCTGAAGACGAGGCCGTAGCCGCAGGGATGCAGGCGAAGGCTGAGGAGTACCGGATGCGGTAGGTGAGATTGGAGATTGATAGTGTAGCCCAATAAAAAACAGTTCATCACATACAATGAGTGATGAACTGTTTTTTTGTTTGTAGCCTTCAGATTAGCTCTATTGGATTTAACTGAATATTGGCCGTCTTTCACAGATATCTATACTATAGTTTACTTCATTTTACTCCAAATTCGAAACAGAATACCTGCAATGACAAACAGTATGCCGTCCGCTAGTTTAAGACTTCCACCGTAGATAAACGCAGAACAGGCCAAGCCTATAATAAACAAAATTAGAATGTATAAGTAACGCACTAGCATTCACTCCTCTACAATAAATGGAACTGTGCTTAACATATCTTAAGAGTGTGAATCTAATAAGATATAATGTTCTTAATACTCAGAGTAAATTAATAGTAGAAATCTTTTAGTGTTCCTCTGGAATCATTATTGGCTGAGCCCGAAAAACTAACGCTCAAAGCTCCAAAAGATAATCCAACACTACCAGAACCTTTAATATGATAATAATTGGATTGTATCTGGGAGAGACCACTTTGATTTCCTTGCTTTTTATGTTCTATTGTAAAGACAGCGGCGGCAACCTGTTCTGTTATAATAATGCCCCCTTTGAGATCAGCATTGAATCCAACACCACTCTCACCAGTATATGAAAAATTACGTCCACTTCCTAAAGTTGTAAAAGTAGAGTTCCCACTGTACTTAACTTTATCTTCATAATATGCAGAACCTGGGACGGCTCTCCAAATATCTTTATCGAAAGAAGCGCCATAGGCATCGGATAAACGCCATACAGGCATTGATTTCCATTTGCCCGTTAATGCAACCATAAATCTTTCACGATTATCAACGTTATCAGTTCGAACTACGGTTATATAATAATCAAATTGATCATCCTTGATATTTCCGAGTGGTCCAACCTCTCCGTTGAATTCAGGTGTTGAGGCTTTTTCATGAGCCACTACTTCAATTGATCCATCTTCTTTCGAAAGACTTTTCTTAAACTCAGGGCTCCAGGATTCTATTACTTCATAAGGAATACCCTGCTTTAATAAAGTTATATCCAATTTCACAGTTCTATTCTCTGCAGAAGCGAAAGCACTGGTAGGAACAAGCAATAGGCATAGACAGCAAACCAACAGTAACTTCGATAAACGCAATAATTTCAATGTAAAACCTCACCCTCTGAGTAATTTGTTAAATTATAACAATATAAATTTACCATAAAACCCCTAGGTTTGTATACCTAAATTATGTATATTTAATTATTATTTTAAAAAATAGGATTAATATGTATTAATGTAAATAATAAAATTAAACATACTTATATTTATTATACTAAACCTTAACTAGATCACAGGAGTACATCCAAAATTTGAATCAATTAATTGTTTGAAGAATCTACTGTCGAGTCACACCCAAATTCTTCTCCAAATACGCCGCAAGCAATGCCAGCGGACTATGGATCGCAATGCCCGTGTCTGCTGTAACCTGAGCAGCTGCGGGAGCCATAGACAGTTGGGCTGCCACTACCGCTTTACCCGGATACTGCTCAGCAATCTGCTGTAATCCCTCACGTACCACTTCAAGATACCCTTGCTGATCCCCACGCATAATCAATTCAAATGTCCCAGGAATGCATACCGCTTCCGTCTGATATGTCTTGGCAATGTGTAGTTGCCCATTCTCATCCTCTTGCTGTAATGCCTGATTCACCCGTGCCATCGTTCCTTCAATGGTTGCTGGGTTGGTGAATGCGATGATGTAATCTCCTGGTACTCGCCGCATCTCCTGCAATAGCGGATCATCTATGCCGATCACAGGCACAGGGACCTGTGTGGCTTCCTGCTCCAGTACTGTCGCAAACAGGGTACACGTGACCAGAATAGCATCGGCATGACACTCGGCGATCCATTGGAGCGTCTGGGCTACCTTCTTGTGAATGACGACCTCGGAAAAGTCAGCGTCATGTTTAAGACGATCCAGACCTGGATCGACGTAATGGACCAATTCAACTTCATAAGCAGCAAGCGTCTCTTCAATTAAGGCGATGTTGGAATAGTGAGCGTGAAAACAACCGATGGTGATCATATGCTAGGTCCCCTTTTTACAGTTCGTATAATGTCATGGCAATCGTAGATATTTAAACCATTATAGAAACATGCCTGAGAACTGTACAGTTGTTTGCTGCTCAACGCCAATAACCGTCCTTCCGCCAAGCTGCGGAGAGACGGTTCATAACGGACTGGCAATCATCCGGGTTCCATTTATTATCTAAGGGAAGGAGAAGCATTTTTCTTCGCCATTTTTTGCTGTAAAATTTCATGAAAGGATAGACCTTGAGTGTTCTCATTCTCCTTTTTAGGAGCAGTGGTCGCCGTGTTGCGCGGATATTGGTGATGGTACGGGATCATTTGCTGAATAGGCATTTGGATCATCTTGGTTCCTCCTTTGAAACATTTTTTGAGTTATGTATTTCGACTGGTTACCATGCCAGGTGCGCATATAGGTACATGTGACTTGTTAGACGAAATAGAAGAGTTTAAGGCGTAATTCCAATTGGATTGTAGTGATTTTACCCGGTTTTAAGGAGATGTAAACGTTTTTAGGGAAATTCAGGAGTAAAGGACCTGATTTGAAAGGTTTTGTGTGGGAGGATAGCAATGGTTGTTATGTGAATAGTCCCAATTTTAAGGAAGTCAATGGTACCCGCTTATGAGGCATATTGTCCGGTTGAATAGGTAGGTTACATGCTAACTAACTTGGTACTATAGGCGGTTGTATCATGGGATGAACATCAAAAAACTGCCGAGCGAACTCGGCAGCTTGCATGATATGCAGAAGGATGCGAGGAAACTTTGATCCTGTCTGAGGTGATATAGTGTTGGCTTTATCTACTTTGGCGAACGGCGATGTATATATCGACTTGTACACTTTCGGGATTCAGGCTGCGTTCATCATACAATTCAAAATCCCCGGTGAACGTACGATCACTTTGTCTCTCCCATGCCCACACGGCTCCCCATGCTTCGCTAACAACCTCTGCCATTGGCCCTTTTCTGGAAGTGAATATGGCGTAAGTTGCAGGCGGGAGCAGAATGTCGTCCAATCCTTCAGGTAATGATTCTTCCGGACTGACCTCATGCCCAACCAGTATGGTGTACTCTCCGGTTATGCCATCGGTGTAATCCGTGTAACAGCCATAGCGGGCAGCTTCGGGTGCAGGGAGGTGCTCTGAGGCAAAATAATTGTTCCAGAGTCCGTGGATACAGCCTTTGCCACTAATCTCAATGGCATTGGTTGTGCGGGCGGATATGCCGGCAAGACGTTTGCCTGGGAGCGTGACATAACGAACGGGCTGGGCAGATAACGATTGAGTTGTTGTAACCTGGCCAGGTATAGCAGAAGTGGGAGCGTTTTCCTCCAGAGATTCTTCATGTTGATCCGTTGTATTCGTGCGCCAACGTTTCAAAAAAGGGAGCTGATTACGCAGCATCGAACGAGCGGATTCTTCATCCATGCCCTCGTCCTTCAGAATGGCAGTGCACATCTCCGTCATGCCTTCGAGTGAAATACCGGGCTGCGCGAACTGGCCCTCTTTGTAACAATAGATACAGTATTCACGGGTTGTGCTTCCATCTGCTTCCGTTCCGAATTGAACAGGGGTGGTGAGTGGCATGCCGCAGCTTTGACATACAGTAACGTTCATCTTTTATTCCTCCTTGGGTATATATGCAACTTCAACCTGAACATATTTGAAGTATACGGGGAGGAACTGGACAGCTGTCTGTCAGGTTTGAGCGGAGGTTTTATAATTTTGAACAATTTGTTCGGCTATACGGCACACATTATCCCGAATATGCAAGGGTTCCAGCACCTCAACATCCGCCCCAAAGCCCAAGATGAAGCCGTACAGCCAGTTATCTTCTGGAAAAGCGACCTGGCTGATATAATAGCCGTTCCCGTCAGGCAATACATTTTCAATACCGAACCATTCCTCCGCAACATGATGGATACGGGCATGGAATCTCAGGGTAATCCCAATCTGGTTGTCTGGCCGGCTCCATTCCTGCTGCCACGGCCGGTCTTGAAGGTTGATGGATTTTCGTTCAAAGTGCTCTGCAGCAAGAGAGACGTCTTTCATACGAACCAGCTTGAACATGCGGAATTCATTTCGTTCATGGCAAAAAGCATACAGATACCACGCGTGCCTCTTCAGCACAAGCGTGTGGGGATCAACCGTACGATAGGTCTGTGCACCTTCGGCGCTGCAATAGGCGAAATAAATGCATTGAAGCTGATCGATTCCCTGATCAATAACTTTTAGTTTCTGTTGCAGCGCTTCAGGGTGCGTCCACGTTGAATGATCCACGATGAAGCGGTGCGTGCTGGCTTGAAAATCTTCATTTTTGGCTTCCGGAACGATACTGCTTAGCTTTTCCACCAGCAGTTCACGTGCAGCATTTGTATGTGAGGTGGATATACTGCGCAGGGCTGTGACGATGGAAACAAGATCCTTGTCGGTTAACAGATTGCGATCCAGACGATACCCTTCCGCTAGACCGATGCCTCCGCTTGCTCCCTGATAGGTCACGACCGGAATTCCGGCTTGTCCCAATGTGTCGATATCCCGATAGATCGTCCGGATTGACACTTCGAACATATCGGCCAGATCTTTTGCCTGTACCCGCCCACGATTGATTAGCAGCACCACGATGGCCAACAAACGCTCCAGTTTCATAGCTTTAATGTCCTTTCAATTATGGCGATAACATTGCTTTCAATTGTTTATCTGGTACTTATCTGTTAGATTCATAGGTGTTATATTGCCCAGCATCCCATATAGGAGTGAAATAAGCAATGAAGCGAATTACGATTCTGATCGCAGACGATGAAGTTGAGATCGCGGATCTGGTGGCTTTACATTTACAAAAAGAAGGCTATCATACCGTCAAGGCATCTGACGGACAGTCAGCACTACAGGCGATTCAGACACATGCCATTGATTTGGCTGTTCTGGACATTATGATGCCGGGTATGGATGGGTATGAGGTGACCCGCAAAATACGGGAACAGCATCATTTTCCGATCATTTTCCTGAGTGCCAAAACCTCGGACATGGATAAAATTACGGGGCTCGTGATGGGTGCGGATGATTATATGACCAAACCGTTTAATCCGATGGAACTTGTAGCACGCGTGAATTCTCAATTGCGGCGTTCATTGCAATTTAGCCAGTCCACAGCGGCGGTTCAGCGCTCGATTCTGGAAAAGGGCGGACTTGTCATTGTACCGGAGCAGCATAGCGTGACGCTTTACGGTAAACCGCTGGAGTTAACACCGAAGGAATTTGATATTTTAGTGTTGCTCGCGAGCAATCCGAAACAGGTCTTTAGCGCAGAAAGCATTTTTGAAAAGGTATGGGGAGAGGCTTATTTCGAAAGTGGCAATACCGTTATGGTACATATTCGGACGCTGCGCAAGAAGCTCGGAGAAGATGTAGACAAGAACAAGTTTATCAAAACCATTTGGGGCGTGGGGTACACGTTCAATGACTAAACGCAGAAGCTTTCGCACAACGATGATTATGCTGCTCGGTCTGAGCATGCTGTCTTCTGGCGCCGTAACATTTATCGTGTACAGGCTGTTGCAGATGTATTATGCAGGGGTCAGGAGAGAAGATCCGCTGGCGGAATATCGTAATATCATGAGAAGTATTGGCGATTTATATGTGTTTATGCTGCTCTTCATCCCGCTTGCAATTTTATTTTTCTACTTGTTTACGAGACCCTATGTCACGTATTTCAAAGAGATTTCCGCAGGCATTAATCACTTGGCCAATGGAGACTTTCAGCATCGTGTCCAGATCTCGTCCAAGGATGAATTGGGTTCGATTGCGGAGAGTGTGAATATGGCAAGCCAGAAGCTGCGGGAGGCGATGGAACGAGGTGACTTTGCCGAGAACAGCAAAGACCAGCTCATCGTAAACCTCGCGCATGATCTGCGAACGCCGCTGACCTCTGTGCTGGGCTATCTGGATCTGCTGATGAAGGATGATCAACTGACAGAGGAGCAAGTACGACACTTTACATCGATTGCATTCACCAAATCACAACGTCTGGAGAAGCTGATTGATGATTTGTTCGAAATTACCCGTATGAATTATGGCATGCTGCCTATAAACAAGACACAGCTGGATCTTAGTGAACTGCTAAAACAGATGAACGAAGAGCTCTATCCTGTATTTGAAAAGAACCAACTGATCACCCGTTTAAAAATAGACACTGAACTTACTGTCTCCGGTGATGGTGAGCTGCTGGCTCGTGTGTTCGAGAATCTGCTGATTAACGCTGCACGGCACGGCAAGGATGGCATGTACGTGGATATTAACGGATATCGTGATGCAGAACAGATCATTATTCAGGTGATTAACTATGGGGGACATATTCGTCCAGAGGAATTGCCGCATATCTTCGATATGTATTACACCGGAGATCGTGCCCGGACCCCTCAAGAGGGTGGGACAGGCCTTGGCTTATTTATTGCACGCAATATCGTGGAGCAGCATGACGGTACGATTTCGGCCCAGAGTGATGTGGTACGGACGCAATTTGAAGTTCGTTTGCCCGTATTCCAATAAGGTTCGACGTCAAATTTAAGAAAAACTTTAAAATTGCCCTGCTTTTTCTTTAACTTGTTTTGTCTATCCTTGATGTATGAGGTAAAAGGAGGAACAAGCATGAAAAAGTGGGGCTTTTTAATATGTATCGTTTTGGTTGGATATATTGTTACACAATCACCGGGATGGCTTCAGCAGAAGAATGAGATGCCCATCGAGATTCAGAATACGCGTGAAAATCCTGCAGGTTATACGGTATCCGTCACAGGAAATATTAAGGATCAGGTACATAAGGGCAATTTGTTACTGGTTAATAAGCAATACCCCGTTCACGAGGAGGGGGGTAGATCCGATATTGTATATGTGGCGGATGAAGATGATCTGCTTCGTGGATATGGAATAATGGATCGGAAAATCATGTTATCCCGGCAGGTGGCACAGGAGTTTCGGAAGATGGTTGAAGCAGCAGGCGAAGAGGGAGTCCGATATTTTCTCATGAGCAGTGGGTACAGGGACTTTGAGAAGCAGGACGAGCTATATCAGGAAATGGGTTCAGACTATGCACTTCCTGCGGGTCACAGTGAGCATAATCTCGGCTTATCCCTGGATGTCGGTTCAAGTCTGGCTGCCATGAATGAAGCACCGGAGGGTGACTGGCTGGAGAAAAATGCATGGAAATACGGATTTATTTTGCGTTACCCGAAAGATAAAGTAAGCATCACGGGTATTCAATATGAACCATGGCACTTTCGATATGTGGGGTTGCCCCACAGTGCTATCATGCATAAGAACAATCTGGTACTGGAGGAGTACCTTGATATGTTGAAGGAGAAGGAGAACATCTCTGTTGAAGTAGAGGATGAGACGTATCATATCCGCTATTATCGGGCCACTGGAGATACGACTGTTTACATACCTGAGCACGGCGAAACTGAAATATCGGGTGACAACATGGATGGCGTCATTGTCACCGTAAAGAAATAACAGGGCAACACAAAGGAGGCAAAACAACATGAAACACAACAACCAGAAGAAAAGCAAACATTACATCCTTTGGACTGCCGTGTTCATTATCTATCTATATCTGTTGACTAAGCTGATCCTGTTCAAAGGAAGTGCTGTCGACTTTGGCATCGTGAAGGTTCGACTGATGGCGTTCTTGCAACAACCGGATCTGATTCATACGCGAACCATCAACCTGACGCCATTTCAGGAAATTTCACGAGACTGGAACAGCCTGTCATCACATCGCCCAGGTACAGCAATTCATCTGGTTGGGAATGTTCTGGCTTTTATCCCACTGGGTATCTTCATTCCTGTTCTGACGGGCAACAAATTATTCTCTGGAATAAAGGTATTCCTGCTGTCCCTGCTGCTCAGTCTGGGCTATGAGGTGACACAGTTAGTGACTGGCATGGGCATATTTGATGTGGATGACCTGATGCTTAATACGCTCGGCGGCTTGATTGGGTATATCATTTTCACCATGGCCATTGGCCTGAAAAGGGTGTTGGTGGGAGGAGAATCCCGCGTGACGGCGAAAAAGTTAAATTCTAAGGAAAGTCACGTGTAAGGAGGGGAACAACTTGATTATAATGGCTGTATTATTCATTAGCGCAGGGCTGATGTTTCTCGTGTATCCGCACAGTGTTACGAATGCTTCGGATCAACAGATCAAGGATCGAGTTATTACGTCTAGATGGGTCGGAGGCTCGTTAATTATCTTGGCGTGTCTGTTTCTGATCATGGGCACGATTCAACTGTTCGATCAAGCCTCACATCACATTGGGCATTAGCAGGTGATTGGATTGAAAATTGATTTTAAATGTATCCCGATTATGAAAAGCAAAGCCAAAAAAGCTCCCCATCATCGTGCTGAGTGCACGTAATGGGGAGCTTTTCTGTATAACTTCATCACATTAATGATTTATATCATTAAGCTTTTTTCATCATTTGACGCAATACAGTTTGCAGGATACCACCGTTATGGTAGTAATCCACGTCAACCATGCTGTCCAGACGAGCGATAACAGGGAATTCGAACTGTGTACCGTCTTCACGAGTTACAGTAACTTTCAACTCTTGTCCTGGCTTCACATCATTGCTGAGGCCAGTAATGTCATACGTTTCACGTCCGTTCAGACCAAGGCTGGACCAGCCGTGACCTTCCTGGAATTGCAATGGCATTACGCCCATGCCTACCAAGTTACTGCGGTGGATACGCTCGAAGCTTTCGGCGATAACGGCTTTGACGCCGAGCAGGAATGTTCCTTTTGCCGCCCAGTCACGGGAGCTTCCTGTACCATACTCTTTACCTGCGATGACGATCAGGTTCTGTCCTTCATCCTGATACTTCATGGAAGCATCGTAGATGGACATTTCTTCGTCTGTCGGCAAGTATTTCGTGATACCACCCTCGGTACCCGGAGCTACCTGGTTACGAATACGAATGTTGGCAAACGTACCACGCATCATGACCTCATGGTTACCACGGCGTGAACCGTAGGAGTTGAAGTCTTTGCGCTCTACGCCATGCTCTTTCAAGTACAGTCCAGCTGGGCTGGATACTGCAATATTACCAGCTGGCGAGATATGGTCCGTTGTTACGGAATCCGCAAGCAATGCCATAACGCGTGCAGAACGGATATCTGCGATATCGTTCAACTTGTCGCCAAGCTCTTGGAAGAACGGAGGATTCTGAATGTACGTGGAATTTGGATCCCACTCGTACAATTCACCTTCCGGTACAGAGATTGCATTCCAACGCTCATTGGCTGTAAATACGTTCTCGTACTTGTTGCGGAACATCTGAGCGTTCAGGGAACTTGCAATGGTATCCTTGATTTCCTCGGAGCTAGGCCAGAGGTCTTTCAGGAATACAGGCTCATTGTTCGTATCATAACCGATTGGATCGGTTTCAAAGTCAATATTTACAGTACCTGCAAGTGCATATGCCACAACGAGTGGTGGAGATGCCAGGTAGTTGGCTTTAACTTGTGCGTGCACACGGCCTTCAAAGTTACGGTTACCGGACAATACAGCCGCTACGGTCATATCGTTCTCAGCAATCGCTTCGCTCACTTCGTCCGGCAGCGGGCCAGAGTTACCGATGCAAGTCGCACAGCCATAGCCGGCAACGTTGAATCCGAGTTGGTCCAGATATGGAATCAGGCCTGCTTTTTCCAGGTACTCGGTAACTACAAGGGAACCTGGTGTCAGACTGCTCTTCACATATCCTGGCTTGGTCAGGCCGCGTTCAACTGCTTTTTTCGCCAGCAGTCCCGCTCCAACCATAACACTTGGATTCGAAGTGTTCGTACAACTTGTGATCGCCGCGATCACAACAGCGCCTGCTTTCAGTTCACTGGAGGAACCGTTCGGGTGCTTCACAGGTACCGCTTGCTCAATTTTCTCATCGCTCAGCCCGTAACCACCTTTATCTACAGGTGTACGGATGATGCTATTGAAGCTTTCCTTCATTTGTGTCAGCTCGATGCGATCCTGTGGACGTTTTGGTCCGGCAAGACTTGGTACAACAGAACCGAGATCCAGTTCAATCACATCTGTGAATTCAGGGTCAACGGTGCTGGAAGTACGGAACATGCCTTGAGCTTTGTAGTAAGCTTCAACCAACTCCACTTGCTCGTCAGGACGGCCAGTGCTGCGCAGATAGTTCAACGTTTCACTATCGACAGGGAAGAAACCGATCGTTGCGCCGTACTCTGGTGCCATGTTGGCTACTGTTGCACGGTCAGCCAGACCGATGTTGGCAAGACCAGGTCCGTAGAACTCTACGAATTTACCAACAACGCCTTTTTTACGAAGCAATTGGGTAACTGTCAGTGCCAGATCCGTTGCTGTTGCGCCTTCACTCAGGCTGCCTGTCAGTTTGAAACCGATAACGTCCGGTGTTACAAAGTAAAGCGGTTGGCCCAGCATACCTGCTTCGGCCTCGATTCCACCAACACCCCAACCAACAACGCCAAGTCCGTTGATCATGGTGGTGTGGGAGTCAGTACCTACGAGGGAATCCGGGAATACAACGGTCTCGCCGTCAACAGTTTTCGTTGCTGCCACGGAAGCCAGATACTCCAGGTTAACCTGGTGAACGATCCCTGTGGATGGTGGAACTGCACGGAAGTTGTTGAATGCCGTTTGCGCCCAGCGCAAGAAGCGGTAACGCTCTTCATTACGCTCGAACTCAACTTTGATATTGTAATCAAGTGCATCGTTGGTACCAAAAGCATCAACCATAACGGAGTGGTCGATAACGAGATCGACGGGTACAAGCGGGTTGATCTGTTTCGGGTCGCCGCCTGCTTTTTTTACGGTATCACGCATCGCAGCGAGGTCAACGACAACCGGTACACCGGTGAAATCCTGCAGTACGATACGTGCAGGAATGAATGGGATTTCCTTGTTATTATCACGGCCATCTGCCCAGCCGGTCAGTTGTTTTACATGTTCTTCGGTAATGGCACGTCCGTCGAATTGACGAATTGCTGCTTCAAGCAACACTTTAATGGAGAAAGGAAGCCTGGAAAGATCGCCGTGGCCGTTTTCCTGAAGAGCATCGAGACTGTAGTAGCGGTAAGACTTGCCTCCAACCTCAAGACTGCGAGCGGCGGAGAAATGATTCTTTGCTGACATACATGTACCTCCTTGGGATGTGTCGGTGAGATGAAGAAAACGTTCATTTAGGTGAAGAACAGGCCTTCATCGTTCCGTGTTCTTGTTCGTTAGTTTCATCAGATGAAACGTAATTTCATAATCATGACTTTAGTATTAAGTATACCGTTTTCACCTCCGTACGTAAAGGTCTTTTTGCCTGATCAAGCAAGCTTTTGGACCAATGAAGGCGTTTTCGTGAAGCGGGCAGGAATAAGATATCTCGTGTACCTGTATTTGCCGAATTTTGGATCTCCTTCCCGAGCCGTGTACATACAACCGGGGACCCTCTCATATGAATAGTAGGAGTTTATATACGCAATGGACAGAACTCATGCCAAAGGGGGACATAGGCTTGGAACGGGAATGGAAGAGTGCCTTATATACTTACGTGAACCAGTACAATCGCTGTGAGATCGACTACCGTCCACAGACCAGCGAACGGATCGTTACCGATCCTGACTTCGTGGTGGAACGGGGAGAGCGTATGGCAAGGCTGGACGAATGGTATCGTAAGCGGCGCGCCGTGCCTCTTCGCAGCGAGACCAGCGCCAAGCTTGTGCGCACGCTTATGGATGGACAGGAAGAAGCGGTGGTGGATGTACAATTGTACAGCAGACTGTTCTATGAGAAGAGCGGTATCACCCACCGGGAGGACCGGATTGAGCGGGAGCGGTTAACCTTTCTGCGGCAGAGTGGTGGATGGATCATTGGACGGGTTGAGCGAGAAGTGCCGGAGCGTCGCCCTGCGGGGGAAGGACGTCCGTTTCAACAAGCCGATTTTGTACAGGCGATGAATCGACCGCTGCTGAATCGGGAAGTGTTGGGTCAGGGAAGAAGCTCACGGCAACAGGCCTATCGCAGAGATCTGGCGGTTGCCTATGCAGATCGGTGGTGGAATGCGGGGAATCCGGCATTTGAGGAATTTGATGTGGATTGCACCAATTACGTGTCCCAATGTCTCTTTGCAGGGGGCGCACCCATCCACTATACTGGTAGAAGAGAAGCTGGCTGGTGGTATAAAGGGTATGTGAACGGCTCCGAAATGTGGAGTTACAGCTGGGCAGTCTCCAATAGTCTGGAGCGTTATTTGTCAGGCAGCAGTTGGGGTCTGACTGCGACAGAAGTGGAGCGTCCTGAGCAGCTGATGCTCGGCGATGTTATTCTCTATGATTGGGATGGAGATGGACGATTTCAGCACAGCACCGTTGTGACTGCGTTTGATGCGGGCGGTATGCCGCTGGTTAACGCACATACGGTTAGCAGCCGTCACCGATTTTGGGATTACCGGGATTCTTACGCTTGGACGGAGCGGACGGTATACCGGCTTTTTCATATTGCAGATGAGTTTTGAAGACGAAAGATTTTCGGGATGCGGTGACGCAGACATCCAGTTCCGTGTAAAATAAGACCAGATAACACAAGCAGAAAAACAAGGGTGCTGAGCATGCAAGCATGACAGCATCAGGCACAGATAATCGGAGGGTACACATGAGTATGGATAAATTAAAAGTAGGCGTCGTGTACGGCGGAAAATCAGGCGAGCATGAGGTGTCGCTGCAAACGGCGTTTGCTGTAACAAACGCATTTGATTACGAGAAGTATGAACTGGTTCCTTTTTATATCTCCAAGCAGGGGACGTGGAAAAAAGGACCTGTCATGCATGCGCCGTTCGCGCAGATTGAAGATTTGAAGCTGGAGCAATCCGCGGGTGGAACACAGGATGCGCTGAACGCGCTGTTTGGCCGTTTGTATGGCGGAGCGGAAGCGCTGGACGTGATGTTCCCTCTGCTGCATGGTACGTTTGGAGAGGATGGCACCATTCAGGGCATGTTCGAGATGGCGGATATGCCATATGTAGGTGCAGGCGTATTGGCTTCGGCTGGCGGCATGGACAAAGTGGTCATGAAAAAGCTGTTCGCACAGGCTGGCATCGACCAATGTGCCTTTACGTATTTTAATGCTACACAATGGAAGCAGACAGAGCACGAAATGATCGTACAGGTCGAAGATCAGCTGGGGTATCCTTGTTTTATCAAACCGGCCAATCTGGGCTCCAGTGTAGGCATCTCCAAAGCGCGTAACCGCGATGAGCTGAAGACAGCTGTTGAATTTGCACTTCGGTATGATACGAAGGTTGTCATTGAGGAGTTTGTGGAAGCCCGCGAAGTTGAGGTCAGCGTCCTTGGCAATGACGAGCCAATGGCTTCCGTTCCAGGCGAGATCGTATCCTCCGGTGAATATTATGACTATGCAGCCAAGTATATTGATGGTCAATCACAGATGCTGATCCCAGCTCCACTGGACCCGGAGGCCGCAGATCGCATTCGCGAGGCAGCTCTGCAGGCGTTCCGTGCGATTGAAGGTAACGGCATTTCACGTGCGGATTTCTTCATTCGGAAAAATGACGGCGCATTGCTTATTAATGAAGTGAACACCATGCCTGGTTTCACACCATATAGCATGTATCCACTTCTTTGGCGTGAGACAGGTGTATCGTATGCCGAGTTACTGGATCGCATGATTGAGCTGGCGCTGGAACGTTATAACCGCAAGCAGGCACTGAATTACGAGAATGGCGTACAGGCGTAGCCTGCAACCATAAGATCAGGAGGGATATGCATGGGATTTCAGACTGAATTCAATTCCGTATGCAAGTTCAAGAGTGAGCAGGAGCTGTTCGAACTGCTTGAATACGGACGCGGCAAAATGGTCAAACAGGGCTTCCGGGTATTTCCTACCGGCCAGAAAGTGATTGCATACACACCGGATAACGTGGCTGTAGCCATCGTCAAGATCGTGGTTTCCATTGCAGAGATCAACTTCCAGGGGCAAGAAGTAACCGAGGTGGAGATGCAACTGATCCGTAAACTGACGGAGGAAGAATCACGTATTCAGACCGCGCTTGCCGATGAGATGTTCTTTGGAGAACAAGCGCAGGAATAGTGATTTTGACCGTGAATGCGGGTTGGATGGACTGATTTGCCAGAATACGATTATGGTCACTCTTTTAGGGTAAAACTTGGTTATATACAGTGACGGTACATCCTGACGGCTGAATATGCCGTGCTGGTTCTCCGCCCTAATAGAGAGGAAGAAATTCATGCTCGTACGCTTTGGTTACGTGGCCATGTCCGTGCTTATAGAGAATGCCTCGCCTTCCCGGACCATGACCATGTCGAGTTTTAACAAAATTGATGACAGGGAAGCAGCCATCCGCAAGCTCGAACGGATTGCAGCAGAGAACCTGCATAATACATTACGTTTGCTCAGGCACAACAAGGGCAGCCATATTCATGTATATCGCTTCTCTTCCAAATTGATTCCACTGGCAACACACGAGGACCTGAATGACTGGGACCCGTTCCCGGCACTGAAGCAGGACTTTGCTGCCATTGGTGATTTTGTGAAGGAAAATCATATGCGTGTATCCTTTCATCCGGATCATTTTACCGTACTTAGTACACCCCGTGAGGGAGTTCTGCGCAACTCAATTCGCGACCTTCGTCATCATGTTCGGATGCTGGATGCCATGGGTCTGAATGCCACTGCCAAGAACAATATACATATTGGTGGTGCATACGGGGACAAGCCTTCGGCGGCGCTTCGTTTTGAAGAAAACTTTTTGAAGCTGGATCGGGACATCCAGGAGCGGCTGACACTCGAAAATGATGACAAAACGTTCAATGCGCCCGAGACACTGGCCGTGTGCCAGCGCCTGGGATTACCCATGGTATTGGATATCCATCACCAGTGGGTGAACAACGAAGGAGAACAGCCGTGGGATCTGTGGGCTGATATTCTGAAGACCTGGGAGTCACCACTCGCCCAGGCAGATTCACCGGCTGATCAGCCATTGCCACCCAAAATTCATGTCTCCAGTCCAAAGAGTGAAAAGGATCTGCGAGGTCATGCCGATGGTGTGGAGGTAGAGCCTATGCTCGACTTCTTGCGTCATATCGCAGCAGACACCCCAAGGCTTGACGTGATGATTGAGGCCAAACGCAAGGATGAGGCTCTTGTGCAGCTGATGCAGAAGCTGGCATTCTATCACGAAGAGGGTGTGGAGTGGGTGGACGAGTCTACCGTCATCATTCATCCGTAGTGCCAAAAGGGGCCTGGGCAACGAGAAACTTTACGACCTGTGGGGCGTATACTTTTAACAAGTATTTCAACTTTTCGTAGATTGATATAGAAAGTAGAGTGAACGCTTTGAATGAGAAGGAAAAGACACCTTATGTCGTGACAAGCAAAAGCTATACTGCCGTTGCCATTAATGCAGCTTCCAAAGCTGGCGAATGGATCAAAAGCCGTCTTGGGACGGTAACCGAACCAGGCACCAAATATTCACCCCAGGATCTGGTGACCGAAGTGGATAAAGGAGCGGAGCAGATGATCCGCCGCCTGATTCTCACGCATTTTCCCCACCATGCCATTCTGGGTGAAGAAGGCGTCGAACCGGGACCGGAAGCTTCGGCAAAAGCACTAAAAGAGGCCGAGGAAGAAGAATTCCTCTGGATTGTTGATCCTGTGGATGGAACGACGAACTTTGTACACGGATTCCCGTTTTATTCGGTGTCCATCGCATTGGCTCACAATGGTGAAGTCATTGTCGGCGTGATCTACGACCCTTCCCGTGATGAACTGTTTGTTGCGGAAAAAGGTAAAGGAGCTTACGTCCACGGCAACCGGATGCTTGTATCTGATGAACAGGAACTGGCTCAGAGCCTGATTGCGGTTGGATTCCCGGCAGACACAACCTTTGCATTGCCACTGAATATGGCCGCTGTGCAGGCGCTTGCTCCGCAAGTTCGTAACTTGCGTGCAGGCGGATCTGCCGCTCTTCATCTGGCGTATGTTGCCGCAGGACGTCTCAGCGCCTATACCGAAGTTGGATTGAAACCGTGGGATATTGCCGCAGGTGCGCTGCTGGTTGAAGAATCCGGCGGCAAGGTGACCGATACCATTGGAACGCCTTATCAACTGTCCGTGAGTCATGTTGTTGCCAGCAATGGCAAAATCCATGATGCACTGACGGATGTGCTGAAGGAAGCGAAAGCTACTGGGTTGGAGTGAGTTTATTCAACTCATCCATGCTTTAAATACTTTTAATTGTACATTAACGGAGGGGACAGAAAGCATCTGAAGAAGTGGAAGATGGTTCTGTACACGAAGTGAAAGTAAAAAAGTAATAGTTACGCAGGTATGATTTTAATTAAAGGAGCGAAAACAATGGATGAATCCAAAGAACTGGAACGACGGCTCAGTGATATGCTGACGGAAGGGGACATGGAAGAGTCCGGCGACACCGATCAGCGTGAACGCCAGCTGATTCCTCCCAAATATGAAGTGCGAATCCAGACAGAACGTGATCCTATTGTCGAGGAAACGTTAAAGTACCGGAAGATGGCACGCGAAGTGGATGATCGTTATGATCGATATCTGGAGCGAACTACCGGGAACAAACCGGAGAGCGACAAGGGTCATTCGATTGCTGAAGACTCGGATAAGCCGCAATCTTAATTAGTCACTGAACGTGATAGCTATGCTTCACCAGTAACAGGCTCCCCATTAGGGAGTCTGTTATTTCATGCGCACTTCCAGCAGAGAGGACAGCGCCTACTTTAAAATGATAGAATAGAGTAACACGAACTTATGTCATTGGTTTGACCGATGTACTATACAATAGTGAGACTGGTCAGAAAGTCCGCTTTTGATTACGAAGGATGCTTAGCTTTATCCATCTTGTCGGTACTGAAAAGCGCTCTTTGTGAACACGCATATTAGTGTGAATTAAGATAGATTCGCGAAAAGGAGTGTTACCCCGAATGAAGCGTAAACGTATATGGGAAAATACAGCTGCCGGTTTAACGGTAAGCATGTTGGCGGGAATGCTGCTCTTTACATCATCTGCATTGCCTGCACACGCGGCTGACACCAAAACCGGTGTATTGCCAGCGGGTACAAACGAGACTTCGCTGACAGCGAAGAAAGATGCAGTAGCCGTAACAAAGGAGTTCCGCATCGTCACATTGGGAGATTCCATAACGGTAGGTTATGAGCCCAACACGAAAGAATTGCCTTATGGTTATGTAGAACGTCTGCAGGAGCAAGGTTTGCTGCATGGACGTACACAGGTGGACAACTACGGGATTGCCGGATTAAAAACCAGTGGCCTAAAAAACTTCACTACTGCAATTAAGGATGGCAAAACACTGACTTCCGAAGCCATTCAACCAAGTCTTCCTGATCCAAGAGCGGGGCAGATCGGAGCCAATACTGCTGCAATTCGTGAGAGTGTAGCACAGGCCAATCTGGTTGCAATTACCATTGGGGGAAATGATGTATCTGAACTTCTCGGTACAGCAGACAAACTGAGTGATCAGGAACTGCAAGCGAAGGTAAAAGAATTACTCGCAACTTATACTGCCAACGTTAGTGCAACGATTAATGATATCCATGAAATTAATCCAACAGCTAAAATTGTCATCGCCGATCAGTATCAACCGATGCCAGAGGTAGCAGGCAAGGCACTCTATGCCAAACTGATGGAGGCCTCCCAAGGTTTCACACAGACTATTGATGGAATCGCGACTCAATTCTCTGCTCAAGGTACTGATGTCAAAGTCGCACACGTGGCCAAGGAGTTTGTTGGTGGCGAAGGCACGATGACGCATATGATCAAAGATCGTGATTTCCACCCGAACCAATTTGGATATGCGGCCATTGCCGAAGTATTTGCCAAAACGATCTGGGGAGATTACACCAAGCTGACTGCACCTGCCACAGGTGAACCCATGAATATTATCGTGAGTGGCAAAACATTGAACACACCATACAAACCGATTATCCGTAACGGTAAAAACTTTGTGGCGATTCAAGACATCGTAAACGCTGTAGGTGCTACTACGGTGTGGGATAACAAAACTTCAACCGCAACCATTACATATGGAGACCGAAAGGTCGCTGTGAAGATTGGTGCCAATGCTGTGAAGGTAAATGGAGCATCGGTTACTGTGGATACACCTGCATTCCTGAATAAAGTAGGTAAAGAGTCCAAAACATATGTACCCCTTGCCATGGTAGCTGAAGGTCTTGGCTTTGATGTGCAGTATGTAGCGAAGCTGAAAACTGTTTTTGTTAATCCGTAATATGTATTTTGTGCTCTAACATGTTATTCAACAGCCAGAATGCCTTGACCTGATCAAAGCATTCTGGCTGTTTTGTGTTCTTTTAAAATTGCTGACAGAGGTTTATACCTTCTCTAATGACCTGAAATGTTGCATAAATATATCTTGTCAGATGACCAATGGATGTGTAAATATGAAAATAACTTACAATAAAACCACTAACCCATTACATGACAGCAACCCTTCGCAAGGCAAAGGAGCGCTTAGGATGAGTAAAATTAAGAACGCTTTCACAACACTGCCGATTCATCACAAAACAATTCTTCTCATCGGGCTTTTGATGTTAATCAGCTTTACGTTTTATGCGTCCGTACTCCGATATGTGTTCAGTATCTATGACCGTCAGATCTATGAGAAATCCTCGCAAGTCCTCAATATGTCTTCAGTAGGCATTGAGAATCAACTGCGTGAAATTTCCAACCTTTCCTTCAAGGTGATGTCGGACGAGCCGCTTCAGCAATATCTGCTCCAACTGAAAAAGGTAGAAACGGGTTATGAGAAAAATGGATTGCGTAAAAAGATTACCAACAGGTTAGTCGCTTACGCGGGTTCCGAAAAATACGTCTATTCCATGCTATTTATCGATAATGATAATAACGTTATGGCCGCAGGCAATCGGGAGGGAATCTCAGAATCCAAGCAAAAGGAACTGGTTGCACTGGGGCAGCAATATTCGGGCTCCAATGCCTGGCATACCAGTGGGGATAAACAGTCCCGACTCTTGTCGGTCCGACAGGTGAAATCCTTTATTGGCGGAGCATTTACATTGGAGGACCTCGGCACACTGATCATCCGCGTAAGGCTGGACCGAATTGTACAGGATCAGATGCAAGAACCGGCCGAGGACTCCCAATTATTGATTACCGATGGAAGAGAAGTGATCTATCCAACAGAATCAGCCGTCAGTGAAGCTGAGATTGAGTCTGAACTGAAGCGCACCCAGCCCTACGGAATTGCCATGTTGGAGCAGGGAAGACACTTTGTAGCTCGTGCTCATTCTTCCTATACGGATTGGACCTATTTGTACACCACCCCGTATGACCAGATGTTTAAACAGATCCAGTTTGTCAAACAGTTGGTTATGGTAATCTTCATCATGATTTTTCTGGCGGCGCTTATCATTGGAGCAAGATTCTCTCGCAGTATTACCCATCCAATTGCGCAGTTGATCAAAAAGATGCGTAATATCGAGAAAGGCGATTTGGATAAACTGGAGGAGGCTGCCCTCGGCAATGTTCCGATATCTCCACAGAATGAGGTTGGGCTGCTGCATCGCACATTCAAGATGATGCTTCAACGGATACGCGAATTGATTGATGAGAACTATGCCAAGCAATTGGTGATTCGTGAGACGGAGTTGAAAGCGCTTCAGGCGCAGATTAATCCACATTTTCTATATAACACGCTGGAATCGATTAACTGGCTGGCTAAAGTACAGAAGCAACGACAGATCTCGGAAATGGTTGAGGCGCTCGGATTTCTACTGCGCAGCTCTGTGAATATGTCCGAGAAGTGGATCACGCTGGAAAGAGAGCTGGACATTGTCCGCAGTTACGTGACGATTCAGCGTACTCGTTTTGAGGAGAGACTGGATTTCGACATGGAAATTGCCCCAGAGGTAGGAACGGCGCGGATACCGAAGTTAACATTACAGCCTTTGGTGGAGAACGCCATACATTATGCACTCGAACCAAGCATTGACCCTTGCAGGATCCGTATTCGGGCGAGAGCAGATGGAGATAAGGTGATTATTGAAGTCGAGGACGACGGTCCGGGGATGACACCGGAATTCCTGGAACAATTACACGAAGGACGTATCCAGACAAGAGGACAGGGCATTGGGTTATCTAACATCCAGGAACGAATCAGACTGACCTTCGGTGATGAAGGCGGAATGGTGATAAGCAGCAAGCCTGGATCAGGAACTGTAGTATCGATCAGCATACCTTGGATTAGAGAGGACGATGACGATGTACAAAGTGATGCTCGTGGATGACGAACGTGTCATTCTGGAGGGGATTTCCCAAGTGGTCGATTGGGCCGCAGCAGGTACGGAATTGGTGGGTACGGCGAGGAACGGGATCGAAGCATTGGACAAAATTGGGCAGTCGAGACCTGACATTATTATTACGGATATTTCCATGCCAGGTCTGGATGGTCTCGGACTCATAGAGAAGGCATCCGAAGCATATCCGGGGGTACGTTTCATCATGTTATCCGGCTACAAGGAGTTCGAATATGCCCGCAGGGCGATGCAATATGGTGTTAAGCATTATTTGCTCAAACCATGTAATGAGACTCAGATCCATGATGCGTTAACTGAACTGTTGCAGGAGCATCAGGATGCCCAGGTGAAGGAACATGTTGCTGGTGAGATGAAACAACGATTACAGCGTGTCCTTCCACATGTGAAGGAACAATTTCTGCTGGAGTTCATGACCAACCGAACCTATGGGCCAGTTGATCTGGAATATTATCAGGAGCTGTTCGATCTGGAGCTTGAAGAGAACACAGTTCGGTTACTGCTGTTCCGAATCGTAGATGAGCATGATTACAGTCACTTATTTGCGATCAAAAACATTGCCAGTGACCTGCTCCCACATGTCCTGTTAAGCACAACTATTGAAGGCAAACTCTTGATTTTGCTTGCGGATTCAGCTGATCCGGCCGGATTGAAAGAAAGTATTGAAGAGGTTCGGGCTGCATTTACCCGACTATATAAGCTGGAAGTGACCGCTGCGCTGAGTGAAGCAGATCGAATGATCCAGTCCCGGCGGTTGTTTCGTGAGGCATTGCAGTATCTGAACCATCGCTTTTTTATCGGTGAAGGCAAACTAATCACGAAGAATGATCTCGTTCTGGCTGGAGAATGCGACGGTGTGCATGTAGAGCAGGATGCGGAGCAACTATGTCAGTTGATCAAATCGGGCAATACAGAAGAAACCGCGGCAGAGGTGGATCGTCTGTTTGATCTATTATCGCGTCAGCAGTTGGAGATTGAGGTGACTCGTTCTTATGTAGTGCAGCTGTATTCTGCGATGGTTCATGTTTGTCCGCCCGAGGAGGCAACAGAATTCACCCAGCGTATGGCGGAACTGCCTCATATCGATACGTTATCTGGGTTGAAGTCTTTTGTTGCAAGCAGTGCAGCCCGGCTAACTTCCGGTTATTACAAAAACCATATCAGTCGCCAGTCTTCCGCCGTGGAGAAGATGATGGATATCGTGGATCGTCATTATGGAGAGGCGGATCTCTCTCTTAATGGAGTCGCTCATCAGATGTTATATATGAACCCGGATTATCTGGGCAAGATTTTCAAAAAAGTCACGGGCGAGAATTTCTCCAATTACGTCAATCGTCTGCGCATCGAACGGGCGTGTGATCATATTCGCAGAGGCGGGGATGTAAAAGTATTCGAACTAGCTGAGTTGTTCGGATTCGGCGGTAATTCGCAATATTTCAGTCAGGTGTTCAAAAAGTGGACCGGCATGACACCTACAGAATTCCGCAGGATCGGCATATAACAATGGGCTACCAATCATGTGACTCCTATCTGAGGAGGACGAACAGCGCCGAGAGGAGGCTGTTGTCCTCCTCTGTTTTTTGAACCAACAAGACGGTTTTGTGTATTCAACTCTGGTCGTACATTTGCGAAAATGACATTAACAAGTTTGTGAAAGCGTTATCAGAAACAAAAGGATAACTCGTTCACACAACCATTTCAACATAAAAGGGGAGATTGGCATGGTGAAAAAGGCAATATTCCTGATGATGGCTGCGTTGCTCGTTTTTACAGCGGCATGTAGTTCAGGTGGAGGAAGCGAACAAGGGTCTTCGGATGGATCGGTTACTCTGCGGATCGCTTGGTGGGGCTCGGATGCACGGCATGAATATACACAGAAGGTCATTGACCTGTACAAGTCGAAAAATCCGAATGTCAAAATTGACGTGGAATATGCTTCATTTGATGACTACTGGAAAAAGCTCGCACCACAAGCAGCTGCAAATCAGTTGCCTGACATCGTTCAGATGGATATTTCCTACATCAGCCAATATGCACAGAATGGTCAGCTTGAGGATCTAGCTCCTTATCTGGGCAATCAGATCAAAGTGGACGATGTGTCCGAGAATGTAATTAGCACAGGTGTAATTAATGGCAAACAATACGGTGTACCTGCCGGTGTTAACGTTCTGGGCTTCCAATATGATCCGGCGTTGCTTAAAAAAGCAGGCGTGGATGCAATCCCTGACAATATGACTTGGGAATCGTACGAAGCACTGGGTAAACAAGCCGCTGAGAAAGGTTTGTATTTGGATGGAGGGGTAGCTCCGGATATCTTCTTCCACTATTTCCTGCGTACCAAAGGGTTGTCGCTATACAATGCGGAAGGTACAGGTCTTGGTTATGATGATGACCAATTGTTTGTTGAATTCTTCGGACTTATGCGTCGCATGATTGAGCAGGGCGCAGCACCTACACCGGATGTAGCCAACCAAACCAAAGGCATTATTGAGGAATCGGATCTCGTGAAGGAAAAAGGAATTGGCGTGTGGCAATG
Organism: Paenibacillus sp. 1781tsa1; assembly: GCF_024159265.1. Lineage (NCBI taxonomy): Bacteria > Bacillati > Bacillota > Bacilli > Caryophanales > Paenibacillaceae > Paenibacillus > Paenibacillus sp. 1781tsa1. Next base: position 738,569 of record NZ_JAMYWY010000001.1, read on the forward strand.
GTCCAACCAGTTCGTAGCCTTGCAACAGGTAGCGAACCGTCCGCTCGAAATCGCTCCAATGCCAGGACCGGATATGGAAAAAGGACTTTATATGCAACCAAGTATGTATTGGGGTGTAACGTCCAACTCCAAAGTGAAGGAAGAAGCGGCTAAATTCATTGATTTCTGGGTGAATGACGTGGAAGCCAACAAACTGATCAAAGGGGAGCGCGGTGTGCCTATCTCAGGAGCAATCAAGGAAGCCATCGCACCTGAGCTGAGTGACGCCACGAAACAGGTCTTTGAATTCGTAGCAACCATGGAGCCTAAGGCTTCACCAATGAGTTCTCCGCCACCGGTGGGTTCACCTGAAGTAATCTCTGCTCTGGCCGATGTGGTTGAAGAGTTGAACTTTGGCAAAATTACACCTGAGCAGGCAGCAGAAACATTCCGCAAAAATGCCGAATCGGTACTTGCAAACAATAAATAACAGTTGAATGATAGCTTGCTCGTCCCACTTCAGGGATGGTCGGGAATGGGGCTGCTCGCTAATGCGAGGGCCTTTCCCCGTCCAGATGACCGAAGTAAGGATGAGGGAGCAAGCTGATCCATGAAGGAGGTTCGTTCCATTGAGGCAGTATTCGTCGTTACGTAGAAACTTAACCGGATATGCGTTCATAAGCCCGTTTATTATTGGATTCCTGGGCTTCACACTCATCCCCATGTTTGTGTCTTTATATATGTCGTTCACGAGTTATAACTTGTTCACTTCTCCGCGGTGGATTGGGCTTGATAACTACACCAAAATGTTTTTTGATGACCCGAAATATTGGAATTCGGTCAAAGTGACGTTTCTGTATGTATTCATTGGGGTACCGTTAAGATTGATCTTTGCTCTCTTCGTAGCGATGGTCCTGAACACTGGCTCTCGTATGATTGGAACGTACCGGACGCTGTATTACCTGCCATCTATTATCGGTGGTAGTGTGGCCGTATCCATTATGTGGCGTAACCTCTTCAGTAATGAGGGTGTTATCAACAGTGCTCTAACAGCAATTGGGATTGGGCCTATAAGCTGGTTTGGTGATCCGAATGCGTCCCTGGTTATGCTGATCTCACTGTCGGTGTGGCAGTTCGGTTCGTCCATGCTGATCTTCCTGGCTGGTCTCAAAAATATCTCCCCTGAGATGTACGAGGCAGCAGGCGTGGATGGTGCGAATCCGGTTCGAAAATTTTTCAGCATCACCTTGCCACTTCTTAGCCCAATCGTTCTGTTCAATATGATCATGCAGACGATTGGAGCATTCATGACCTTCGTACCTGCTTACATTATCTCTAAAGGCGAAGGTGGCCCAATGGATGGTACCATGCTGTACTCCTTGTATCTGTTCCGTCAGGCATTTATGTTTAACAACATGGGGTATGCTTCGGCAATGGCCTGGATCATGCTCATTATGATTGGAATACTCACGGTAGCTGTGTTCTTGACATCCAAGTACTGGGTATTCTACGAATCTGAAGGAGGGAAGTAACGATGATGGTATGGAAAAATGTGAAATGGCCCGTGTATCACCTGTTCGTTGCAGCTCTTGCCCTCCTGATGCTCTATCCCGTACTCTGGATGCTCTTCAGTTCATTCAAGGAAAGTCGTACGATCTTTGTCACCGCAGATACCCTGTTTCCAACGGAGTGGATCTGGAGTAACTATGTGGATGGTTGGAAAGGCACAGCAGGAAGACCGTTCATGGATTACATCACCAACTCACTTGTAATTGTAGTTATATCTACCATCGGTGCTGTGATATCGTCATCGCTGATCGCTTTTGGTTTTGCCAGACTTAGCTTCAAAGGTCGTAGTTTCTGGTTCTCCATTATGATGTTGACGCTGATGCTGCCACATGACGTGGTATTGGTTCCTCAATACATTATCTTCACGAAGCTGGGTTGGCTGAATACGATTCTGCCAATTGTTGTCCCTACATTCTTCGGAATGCCGTTCTTCATCTTCCTGATGGTACAGTTCATTCGAACGATTCCGAAGGAGCTGGATGAGGCTGCTACCATTGATGGGTGTAACAAATTCAGGCTGTATATTCAGATTATTATGCCACTAATCAAGTCATCTCTCGCAACAGCAGCGATTTTCTCCTTCTACTGGAGATGGGAGGATCTGCTCGGTCCGGTATTGTACCTCAACTCGCCTGAGAAATATACCGTATCGATGGCACTGAAAATGTTCCTGGATAGCGAATCTGCTTCCAACTGGGGCGCCATGTTCGCGATGTCCATCGTCAGTCTGGTTCCGGTTGTAGCTGTGTTCTTCATCTTCCAGAAACAAATTGTTCAAGGGATGAGCACCAGCGGATTGAAAGGATAAGCAGGCTTCACTGTATTTCTTCGTATCTTGCCCGATTGAACGTTTACGGAAAGTTAACCAAGGAGGTTATCGCTTTTGAATAAAGCTCAGGATAGTCAGGCCGTTGCCATGGAGGCAGCGGCAGAGGGCCAGGCAGTGTCCGTGACCCGCTGGAAGTTTAACTTTGGACCGGACTCGGGAAGAGCAGATGAGACAGGGGATTATCTGAAAGTAACTGCAACAACCGCATATGAGGAACGAGGAGGATACGGATTCGAAGCAGGTTCTCTGGTGTATGAGAAACAACGCATCGGAGATGATGACGTGCCGAATTCCACGAACCAACATCATAACCATCCGGGGCAGACAACCATGTCTGCCCGATTGCGTTCAGGCTTCTGTATTCCGCTCAAAGCATCGTTCATCGTGGATGTTCCCGATGGAACCTACCAAGTATTACTCGTTGCAGGTGATGAATTGGCTGAGACAGTGACCCGTGTGAAAGCTGGTGAGGGCAGGCTTGTACTGCCAACCATTCGTGCACTTCCTGGGCAATTTGCAGAGGTGCGATTCTCGGTCGTTGTTCGTGGCGGCAGACTTCGTCTGTCATTCTCCGGTCCTGCACCGAGAATCAATGCTTTGGAGATTACTCTTGCGAATCAGACCATGACCGTATTTCTTGCCGGGGATTCAACCGTAACAGATCAGCCGGAAAGTGGATATCCGTATTGCGGTTGGGGCCAGCTGTTGCCTGCGCAGTTCAAACATGATGTGGCAGTGGATAATCACGCCCAGTCAGGGCGAAGTTCCCGCAGCTTTATTAATGAAGGCAGATTAAGCGCCATTCTGGAGCGAATCAAGCCCGAAGATTTTCTGTTTATTCAATTTGGACATAACGATGAGAAGCCGGACCCTGAACGTGGGACCGATCCATTCACAACATATAAGGAATATCTGAAAAAGTATATCGATGCTGCCCGTGAAGCCAAGGCTCGTCCGGTGCTCATAACCCCGGTGCATCGTCGCTATTTTGCGGATGATGGCACATTGACCGATACCCATGGCGATTATATCATCGCCGTGCGTGAGTTGGCGGAAGAGGAAGGTGTTCCGCTGATCGATCTGGCAGAGCGCAGCCGCCTTCTGTTCGAGCAGGCGGGTGTGGAAGCCACTAAGGACGACTTTATGTGGGTGCTGCCAGGAGAGTATGTGAACTTCCCTTCAGGCGTGGAGGATAACACGCATTTTCAGGAACGCGGTGCCCGTCGCCTTGCCCAGCAGGTGGCAGAAGCCATCCGTGAGTTGCAATTACAACCGTTGCAGATGTATCTGCGGTAGGTGACTAATCGTAGCAGTTGTAGACGACTTGTTTTTACTACTCTTGGAGATAAACTACCGCAGGATTTTAAGTCCTGTGCGTCTGTATTTAAGCGAAGCGAGTTAAACGAATTAACGAGCGAGCAAAAAGTTGCCCAGCGAAGAGCGAAGGCAATAATTTTTTAAAAAGCCCATGGCGAGCGTAGCAGCGAAGAAGGGCGGAATCGGAGCAGTGGGAGCGAAGCGTCCGCCTTTGGAGCGGGATTTCCCCTGCTTGAGGGGGAATGAATAGAAATCCCGAGCCAACAAGCGGCCCACAGCCCGATCCGTCCGCCGGAGCGACAGCCCCGCGAGCCTCGCCACGTTTTTAATCTAATTATTGGAGGATATATTCAATGACATTGGAGCCGACCAAACAAGGCGCATCAGCCCATAAGAACGATCCGACAGCCACAGGTCATACCTACTGGGTTATCCCTGATGGCTACATTCCGCCGGAGAGCAGTGGCACACTGGAGAGTCATGAGAGCATTTGTGTACTGAACACCAGTGCCACGGATGCGGAGCTGCACATCACGATTTACTTTGAAGACAGAGAACCACTAGAAGATATGGTGGCGGAGGTGCAAGCGAGAAGAACAAAACATATTCGTACGGCATCGCTGCAATCTGGGGAGCATTCTATCCCGTCAGGCGTACCTTATGCAATCACTGTTTCAAGCAATATCCCTGTCATCATCCAGTACAGCCGTTTGGACACGACCCAGCCAGAATTGGCTCTGATGAGTGTCATGGCGTATCCATTGGGATAGGCATTGCGACTTGGCATAAAATTCAAACCCAAAAAGAAGATCGGTAACCTTGAGCATGTAATGCAGGTCACCGGTCTTCTTTTATTTACTGTATTTATACGTGCTTGCATTAAGGATATCCACATGCACTTCCACTTTGCCAAGTTTGAAACGCTTGAGAGGGTCAGCCCGTTGGGCGACCTCCTGTTTCCATAAGGGTAAATTGTGGCGATAGAGATGTTCCACAAGACCGTATGAATCAATTTTACGTGATTTGGTTTTCTCAAATGTATCGCGGATTTGGGACTCAATCTGTTTCTCGGCTTCCTGTTCCATGGCATGAGGTGTGCGTGGGGCTCCGTGCTCCTCAATGATAGAACTTTTAACTGAAGTCACCAGATCGAAAGTAACACCATCTCCTTTTTTCCTCGCCTGAATGCTGGTCTTGGGATGATGAAGCACAAGGGTCAGATCAGGTATCTTCCCGCCATCGCCATATACGTACAATGGATATTGATGGACTTCATCATAATTGACGTATCGTGTACCATCCGCATCTGCTCCTGCAACTCTACCCTGACTTTTCCCATTGGAAATGACATAAAATCCGTCCATTTTAATCAGTGAGGGAGTCTCATCGCCATTGTACCAAGTCTGGTTCTTATTCGTAATGGATGGCAAAAGAACTACAGCAGCAGGTTCTCTCAGGCCATCGAGAAGCTGATGAAGTCGAATGGGCTCATAACCCGAATGCTGTTTATATAGCCTCATCGGTTCGAATAATTCAATCGTTTGAGCAGATTGGTTCAGCAAAGCAGAGGGTGAGAGAACTTCTGGAATATTCTGCTCCGTAGCGTAAATCCATGGTGTGTATCTCAGCTGTCCCGAGTGCAACAAGGTGTCGAATATATCCCCCAGCTTATCGTCCAGAGCATTTTTGGATAAAACAATGGCTTTGACATGAGTCCATAATGTTTGTTGTTGTGAAGTTTCATATAGAGCATTAATAGCCATACTCAATGTTGCGCCTTCACCCCGTCCAACCCAGATCTCACTCGCTTCCCGCGCAGTCGGGCCCTCCTGCTTGGCAATACTGGAAAAATCAATTAACTGGGCATACGCAATATATTGGTTGTCCACGTAGTCTATCCCAATGGCCGTGATGAAGTTAATACTTTGCACCTCTTTGGAATCCCAGCATCCCGTTAGCAAGATCAAGCATCCGGCTAGTAGGCCACTCATAGAGGTCCATCTGATCATGGCCGTTTTCTCCGGCGAGTGGAATCTTGAGTGTGAAGAGCTTCCGGACGTTTATTTTTTTTCATGGAAGGCGGCATGGATACGGCCTGTGTGAAATCTCCTGGTATGTAAGGAGAGACGGGGGTCAGATAAGACACCCCATAACATTCTAAGGATACGAGATGTACCAAGAGGGCGAATATTCCAATCATAAATCCGAATAATCCAAGAATGGAAGAGATGAGAAGCATCCCGATCCGGACATGGGCAGTAGCTCCGCTCAGCACGGTGTTCACGAGAATATAGCTGGAGATAACTGAAATGGCTACCGTGACTATGATGGTGGGAGACGTAATCCCCGCGCGAATAGCGGCATCCCCAATGATAAGCCCGCCGACCACGCTGACGGTCTGGCCCAATGCACGTGGTAATCTGCGACCTGCTTCGTTAAATAGCTCGAACATAAAAATCATCAGAAATGCTTCCAGTGTCACAGGCATGGGCAGGCCCATTCGAGTACCAGCAATTGTAGCCAAGAGCGGTAGCGGGATCTGTTCCACATTGAAACTGGTCAGGCCAATATAGAAGGCCGGGAAGAAACAGGCAATCAGCAGTCCGGAGATGCGCAAGATTCGTTCGAAGGTAACGATGAAAAACGGTGTACTCCTATCTTCAGGAGATTTCAATTGATTGAAAAGTGTAGTTGGCGCGATGACCGCTACTGGAGAACCTTCAATGAGAACGGCAAAACGTCCATTTAACAGGGAGTCGACAACAAAATCAGGACGTTCAGTGTTATCCGTGAGCGGAAAGATGCTCCGAACCCCTCCCATGACAGCCCGCTCCATGATCGAGGTACCCAGAATGCCATCGATCTCAATCTGGTCCAGATTGTGTCGTGCTTCTTTTAGAATGTCTGGATTAATAATATCTTTCACATACAGTAGTCCAATGGCAGTTTGAGTACGACCGCCTTTGACATATTTCTCGTAACACATCGAAGATGTTTTCATCCGTTTGCGAATAAGGGCCACGTTTGTAGTGAGTTCTTCGGTGAATCCATCGCGCGGGCCTTTAACGGATGTCTCAATGGCTGATTCTTCTGGACTGCGTCCTGGTATATCAGCAATATCCAGACTGCAGGACTGAACACCATTATCAAAAATGATCAGTAGTTGTCCACTAAAAATCAACAGATTAAGTTTCTTGAAATTTGTGATATCCTCAATCGGATTTAAGGTTAATCCCAACTCTTTGGGTTGTGATTCCTCAATGATTAGAGCATGCTGCTCTAGACGTGGGATAATAAATTGGTTGATTTGTTTACCGTCGACAAGCCCTTCGCAATACAGTAAGATTACTGGCTGATCAGATTCGTCTTTAACAGGAAAGGTCTGAATAACGACATCTGCACATGGATTAAACTGCTCTTTCAAAGAGGCAAGCAGTGTTTCATGGGACGTGGTGTCAATCGCTTGATGCTCCATGATGTTTCCTCCTCTGATGGCGTGAATGGATAAAGGCAACCGTCGTCGCGATAATCGCAAGTCCGCTCAGATACACGAGATTGAACGGAAATATGTATTCGACCAGAAGCTTTTCGAAGGTCATATCATCCAGAGGATACAACATGGTTAGAATAAAGAAGACACCTAACGAGATACAACTGATAAGCCTTCTGGTAGAGCTCTTAATATTCCATATTTCTACTACAATATACATGGCGAGACTAATCCGGGTGAACGAGCCTGCGAGCCACTGGTAGATGGAAAAGAAGTCGGTCTGGGCGATGTACTTGCCCAAGGAGGCAATTCGCCATTCTTCAAAGGCGGGATAGCGCATTTTGGCAGCCTCAAAAGGATCAAATTCCACAATCGCCCCGATGAGTGGGCCGACTGTTAGTCCCACAAGAATGAGTGCGAGCATCAGATACTGCCATACACGTATACGTTTGGTGAGATGAGGCTGGATATACCAGATGAACAGCAGTTCAAACATGCCTGCAAGACTATAAATCATGCCATTCAGTACAGGATGCCAGCCATGTTCTAACACAGGCAGGAGACGGCTGTAATCCTTGTATTGAGTGTTCACAATTGCAACATAGAAGCCCAGTAGTACCACCAGTGGAAGGATCAATCCTGCCGTAAATGCCAGGGAGCGGATGCCTTTATATGCCCCATAGGCACATAGAGACATGAGAGCAATACTGGTTACCAGAATTGGCGTTTCTGTCAGGTAATTTGTTTTGGCCCAAGTCGTGGTATCGTGTAGGGTGAAATAGATTGCGCTCAGAAAAAAGAGACTGTTACCAACTCGAAAGAACAGGCCGATAGGCTTGCCGAGACGGGATGTTAACCATTCATGCAGGGTTTGATGCTGGAGGAAACGAGAGACATAAGCGAGCATTAGCGCAAATATCAGAAATGGTCCGGCTGATAGCAGGACGGAAATCCAAGAATCCCTTTTGGCCGCAGCCAAAAGGGCAGGAATAATCAGAACATGGCTGATCAAGCCAACGGACAACATGATCAACATCATAGCTTGTAAAAAAGAAGGTTGTGTTCGTTTCATGCTGAGGGGTCTCCTTTTCCCGATAGACTGTCCTCAGCAGTGTTAACGGGATTGGAGTGCTTCATACTGTCAGTCGAAATAACGAATACCCATGGCTTCTCTTTTACCTTTAGCATCGTTTCCCGAGCCGCTCTCCAGTCAAAATGCAGAGTTTGGGGAGGATGGGAGCGAATAACTCGTTGAACCGGCGAACCAACTTCCGCGCTGCCTCAATATGGGAAATCTTACTTGATCCCGGTGACCAGCCTGTGTTTGCGACCGCTCATATTAGTGCCAAGCACACCGGCGATAATCAACAATGCACCAATATAGTGGTAGCTACCCACTGGTTCATGCAATATCCATGCACCTCCTACGATGGAGATGAGTGTGGACAGATTGCTGAATACACTCATTTGCGAGGCCTCCAGATGGGTCAGGGCATAGCTCGCGAGCAGGGTGGAGATCATGGTGGAGAGAATTGCCAGATATGCGAGGGCACCCAGATAGGATGTATCTCCAAGTGGTTTGATGTAGTCCATCATGGAACCACTGGACGCATGTCGGATCAGGGAAGCGGCGTTAAATACAATACAGCCAACCATTAATGTGACCCATGTTAGTTCCATTGGTTTGTACTTCTGGGTTAATGGTCTTGCAAGCACACCATAACCTGCAAAACAGACCGTGGATAGCAGCAATAATGCAATGCCCTTCAGGTTACTCATCGATACGCCGCTTCCTTGCATCATGAAAATAAAGACCACTCCAGCGACAGACAGTAGCAGGAACAGCTTCTGCATCGTGGATGTACGTTCCTTCAGGAAAACTGAAGCGAGAACGAGTGTGAATACAGGGGCCATAGCCTGAATAATTCCGGCTTCCGATGAGTTAGACGAGACGAGTCCAAAGGCTTGAAAGGCAAAAAATAGGACGGGAGATAACAGCCCCAGTGGAATAATTCGCCACAGATCACGAAGGCTCAGTCGGATTTTGATCCAACCCAAAATGACAGGAATGCTAACAACAATCAGCGACAGCGCAAATCGGTGGGCAAGCACATCAATGGGATGTGCAACAGTGACCGTCATTTTAACAAATAGAAAAGATAGGCCGATAATAGCCGCGTACAATACAGCTGCGATATATGCGTATCCCCGAGTATGTGCTGTGTTCATGAATGCTCCTCCAATACATTTGTCATAGCGTATGATCTTTATCATCCTGAAATATGTCAGGTTCAAGGCACGTGCTTGCCTTATTCAATATACTGCCGGGTGCATCGTGCTACAATAGATAAAAGGTTAAACTGTAACGGTACAATTGTAGGAGAGGGATGGGTGCGGTGAGAAAATATGAAGTGATTGCCGAAGCATTAAAGCAATGGATTCAGGAACAGATGCAGCGGCAGGATCGTCGCCAGTGGGCAGATAAGGGCATCCGACTTCCAGCAGTTCGAGTTATAGCTGAACAGTATCAATGCAGTGTAAGCACAGCAATTCGTGCATATGAGTGGCTGGAACAGCGGCATTTGGTGTACGCCATCCCTCAATCCGGTTATTATGCCGTACAGAACGGGACAGGTGCTCAGGACATGGACTGGCAGGGAGCATTGGACTTCGCTTCGGCTGCTCCGGATCCGCGGGTGTTCCCTTATGCAGACTTTCGTCATTGTGTGGATCAGGCGATGGAGAAAAAACAGACAGAGTTGTTCATGTATGGCACGGATCAGGGATTACCTTCGCTAATTCTATTGTTGCAGAAGCAGTTTGCGGATTATCAGGTGTTTGCGAGAACGGAGCAGTTCTTTATCACATCAGGTGTGCAACAGGCGCTGGCTGTACTTGCATTGATGCCTTTTCCCAATGGAAAGAGAACAGTAATGCTTGAACTACCAACCTATCACAATATGCCCTCCCTACTGAGTGGATTGAATGTGCCTATTTCAGGTGTGAGACGTACCCAAGATGGGTTGGACTGGGCATCGCTTGAACGTCAGTTCGCTGAGGAAGAGATCAAGTTTTTCTATGTCATGCCGCGCTTTCACAATCCGATTGGCACATCGTTAACGGTTGCTGAGAAGAAGAGACTGATCCGGCTTGCACAGCGGTACGATGTGTATCTGGTGGAGGATGATTATCTGGCGGATCTGGAGGACAATACGAAACAGGACCCGCTATGGTCCTATGATACGGAAGGCCGGATCATCTATCTGAAGAGTTACTCCAAAATTTTGTTTCCAGGCTTGCGCATTGGTGTAGCTGTTCTGCCCGCACCACTCATTCAATCTTTTGGGGCTTACAAAAAAATGCTTGATATCGACACTTCCGTCCTGTCTCAAGCTGCTCTGGAGATCTATGTCCATAGCGGTATGTTTGCTCATCACAGGAAAGTGATTCGTAACCGATATGCTGCCCGGATGCACACGGTGCATGAGCAGCTGGACGCCTATCCAGACTTTGCTCCATTTATGGAGGCTCCTCGAACAGGAGGGGAGCATACGGTGTTACCTTTGGCGGGTGATATGCCGCTTCGTGTTCTGCTGTCCCGGCTTCAAAAGCGCGGAGTCATCGTGGATACGACTGAACGGTATTATCCGGAGGGAACCTATCAGGTACATCAGGATCAGATGTTGCGATTGAACATCTCCAATGTGCCGAAGCAGCGAATCGAGGAAGGGATGCAGGTGATCCGGGAGGAAATTCTGAAACTTCAGATCAGGCAGAAATAACTAGAAAAATCGGAATGTTGTCCGTATATATCAAAAGGCGTCCACACAAGTTGAGCACTTGTTGGACTCCTTTTCCATGAGTTGTTATCCATCTACAATACAGCTTGTACGCTATATTGTAGATGGAAATAATCCAATTTATTCTTGAGCCATCGCCTTAAAGGAAGCTTCTGCGGCTTCCAATGTAGCCTGAACATCTTCATCTGTATGAGCCGTGGTCAGGAACCAGGCCTCATATTTGGATGGAGCGAGGTTAATGCCACGATCCAGCATGTGACGGAAGAAGGAAGCGAAGCGTTCTCCGTCCGTGTCTTGGGCATGATCGTAGTTCGTCACCGGATGATCACAGAAATGGGTGGAGAATGCACCGCGAATCCGGTTGATTGTCAGTGCAATCCCATGACGGTCAGCAGAAGCTTGCAGACCTGCTGTCAGGTCAATAGCAAGGCGTTCCATCTCTTCGTATACACCCGCGCCTTGCAGGACCTCAAGACATGCGATACCAGCCGAGATGGATGCAGGGTTACCAGCCATCGTTCCCGCTTGATAAGCCGGGCCGAGTGGAGCAACCTGCTCCATAACGTGTTTGCGTCCGCCGTAAGCACCGATGGGCAGGCCCCCACCAATAATTTTACCAAGAGCCGTCAGATCCGGTTCAATCTCCGCATGATTATCGAGTCCGGCATACGTCTGTGTAGAACCATAATGGAAACGGAAAGCTGTAATAACCTCATCATAGATAACCAGTGAGCCGTTGGCGCGTGTCATGGCACAGAGACCTTCCAGGAAGCCAGGTTCCGGCATAACCATACCGAAGTTGCCAACGATTGGTTCAACCATGACTGCGGCAACATCGTCACCCCAGTGCTCCAGTGCAGCATTTAGGCTATCCAGGTCATTGTAAGGCACGGTGATGACTTCTTGCGCAATACTGGTAGGAATGCCGGCACTATCCGGGATACCCAGCGTAGAAGGGCCAGAACCGGCAGCCACAAGCACCAGATCCGAGTGACCATGGTAACATCCGGCGAATTTTACGATCTTGTTGCGTTTGGTATAGGCACGAGCGACCCGAATCGTAGTCATGACAGCCTCTGTACCGGAGTTAACAAAGCGTACTTTATCCATGGAAGGAATGGCTTCCTTCAGCATTTTGGCAAGCTTGATTTCTAGTTCAGTCGGAGTACCGTACAGTACTCCATTGGCTGCTGCTTCCGTAATGGCCTGCGTAATATGCGGGTGGGCATGTCCTGTAACAATCGGACCGTAAGCAGCCAGATAATCAATGTAACGGTTGTCATCAACATCCCAGAAGTGGGCGCCCTGGGCTTTTTTCATAAATACAGGTGCACCGCCACCAACGGCTTTAAACGAGCGTGAAGGGCTGTTCACACCTCCTACAATATGTTCAAGTGCTTCTGCGTATAGAAGTTCGGATCGGGAACGTGATGGTTTCATAAGATAACTTCCTTTCGTAATTCGAAATATGATAAAGGTACAAGCCACAGAAAGATATGATGATTTTCTCATATTACTATAGCCGGGCACAACGAGAGGGCAGCGTAATGGCTGCCCTCTGCATGTTTAGATTACTGAGCCGGTTGCTCTGACTTCTGATCGTCACCACTGGCTGTTTTATCTTCGGTGCTGGTCGTACTGTCATCCGTTGTAGCAGGCGGGTGAATAATATCCTGAATATGCTGCTTCAATTTCTCTTCATTGGTAACCGTCAATACTTGCGCACCACCTGCTGTACGTTCTTCTTTCAACAGGTTCATTGGTGGGATCTGCTCACTGCCGTTCATGCTGCTCTGGTATCCGAGTCCACCCAGCTTCCACATATCGGAGAGTGTCAGATTCGTATCTACATAAGGATTGACCTGTTCCAGAATGGCAGGCAGTTTGGCAATGGTAGTCGTGGACTGCATTTTCGCCGTAACAGCTTTCAGCAATTCACGCTGGCGCTCGGAACGAGCAAAATCCGACATCGCATCATGACGGAAACGAACGTACATGAGAGCTGTCTCGCCATCCAGATGCTGATACCCTTTTTTGAGATCAATATCGTATTCGTTATTGTCTGCTTTACTTGTATAATGCATGTCTTTCTCCACATTAAAATCAACACCGCCAACGGCATCCACCAATTTGATGAATCCCTGGAAATCCGTATACACATAATACTGTACAGGAATGCCGAGCAGGTCGCCGGCAGCTTGCATCGCTGCATTAGGACCATGGGTGATGGCGGTATTGATCCGCTCCTTGCCATATCCGTCAATATTGACGTAAGTGTCGCGCAGAATGGAGAACAGATTGATTTTTTTAGTAAGTGGGTCGAGCGATACGACCATCATGCTGTCGGAGCGAGGAACTTCACCTTTTTTCAATCCACGTGCATCGACACCCATAACGAGAATATTGACCGTTTCTGTGCCTTCCCATTTGGGTGGGTCAGGAGTATTTACTTTCTCCACATTTTCGATACCTGCGAATGGTGAATCGTCGCCGTCCTTTGCCAAACCGTCCAACTGATTGAGAATAGAACCGAAATAATATGCCGCTGCTCCTCCAATAATTAACACGAAGGCGGCAAGAGAAATCCATATGGTTCTCTTCGTCTTTCTGGTCATGCTAGCTCTCCTTTGTATTTGAGATGAAATAAAAAAACGAGTTCGAGTATTCAAGTAAGATGTAGTCGGAGCTTTCCGTACACGTCTTTTCCCATACATAAGGGCAGGACGCGGCTCCAGACTATTTTAAAGCTTGCTGAATTTTGACTGATACCATTATAATTTCTTTTTGGGCTACAAGCAATTTCAACAAAATCCAAGTGAGGTATAATCATGCTGGCGATTGATGTCAAAGATTTGCGCAAGTCGTTTAGCGTCCAGAAAAGCCGAGGTGGGCTGAAGGGCGCGTTCCAGGACCTGTTTGCACGTCAGTACCAAGAGGTATTGGCTGTAAATGATATTTCATTTCAGATTCCGCAGGGCGAAATATGCGGATATATCGGGGAGAACGGTGCCGGTAAATCAACAACAATCAAGATGTTGACCGGCATTTTGGTGCCTACTTCAGGGCAAATATCGGTTGGTGGATATGTTCCGTATCAGGAACGGGAGAAGTTTGTACAGAATATTGGTGTTGTTTTTGGTCAGCGCAGTCAATTGTGGTGGGATATTGGCGTTATCGAATCCTTCCATTTATTGCGCAAAGTATATCGTGTAGGAGAAGTCGATTTCCGTAAAAGGCTGGATGAACTGGTTGAGCGATTGCAGCTTCAGGACCTGTTAAGTCGTCCGGTGCGGAAGCTCAGTCTCGGTCAGCGTATGCGCTGTGAGTTGGTGGCAGCATTGTTGCACAACCCGAGTATTGTTTTTCTGGATGAGCCAACCATTGGCCTGGATATTGTCGTGAAGTCGGAAATTCGGGATTTCTTGAAAGACATGAATAAGGAGCATGGAACAACCATTCTGCTCACAACCCATGATTTGCAGGACATTGAGGCCCTATGTTCCAGGGTGATCATGCTTGATGCGGGTAACATCATCTATGATGGAGGTCTGGATCATCTGAAGTCCCAATGGGGCAAGGAAAGGGAAATCCGCTTCAAGTTCGGTTCAGCTCACAACATGAGTCAGATGCAGGAATGGACTGCGGCGCTACCTGTACGTTGGACGGTAGAGAATGAATTGTCTGCATCCGTATGGATTCCACTGGAATTGAACGTTTCGGATGTACTCGGACGGGTCGTTGGACAAGCCGATATTACCGATATTCAGATTATAGAGATTAACACGGATGAGATTGTGCGCAGTATTTACCAATCCGGTTCCGCCGAGCGTCCCGAGATTGTGGGAGCAGGGAAAGAAGCGGTGGGTGTATCCTGAGATGAATAGTGCATTTATTGATTTTATGCGCATCCGTTTTCTAACGATGCTGGCATACCGGGTGAATTATTACTCCGGCATTTTGATATATACGCTGAATATCGGCGTGTATTACTTTACCTGGCAAGCCATTTACGGCAGCAGTGGTGAACTTGGCGGCTTCACGGCAGCGCAGATGACCACTTACATCGCTGTATCCTGGATGGCACGTGCCTTTTACTTTAACAACCTGGACCGAGAGATTGCCGCAGACATACGGGATGGTTCCATTGCGATTCAATTCATCAGGCCAATCAATTACGTTATGGTCAAAATGATGCAGGGTCTTGGCGAAGGCATTTTCCGCTTCCTGCTCCTCATGATTCCGGGGATGCTCATTGCCATTCTGCTGTTCCCGGTCGAACTGCCTACGGCCCCATCGGCGTGGATTGGCTTTCTCGTCATGTTGTTCTTCAGTTTCCTCATTAATTCCCAGATTAATGTGATCACGGGACTGGCGGCATTTTTTGTGGAAAATAATGAAGGCATGATGCGTATGAAACGCGTCGTGGTTGATTTGTTCTCCGGTCTAATCATCCCGATCAGCCTGTATCCAGGCTGGATGTCCGCGGTGATGAAGGTATTGCCTTTTCAGGCCATTACGTATCTGCCCGGTTCGGTCTTCACAGGAAGAGTGGAAGGTACCGCCATCTGGAATGTACTCGGTATTCAGGTGTTCTGGTTCGCCGTGCTACTGCTTCCGATGGTACTGATCTGGCGTAAGGCGCGCAAGCGTCTGTTCGTGCAAGGGGGATAACGGAATGTACTATATGGGTCTGATCTGGGAATATTTGAAGAACTACATGAAAACACGACTCACGTACCGTGCTGATTTCTGGGTGGAGATCCTATCGGATCTGCTGTTCCAGGCAACCAACCTGATCTTTATCTTTGTGGTCTTTCGCCATACGGATAACCTGGGCGGCTGGAGTGAGAGTGAAGTGCTCTTTGTTTATGGATATTTTATGGTGCCCTATGGCATTTTCAGTTGTTTTATCAATCTGTGGGGATTCAGTGAGCGGTATATCGTCAAAGGCGAGATGGATCGTATCCTGACACGCCCTGCACATAATCTGTTTCAGATTTTGCTTGAAAATGTAGACCCGCCTGCACTCGTGGGCTCGTTTATCGGCTTGATCATCATGATCTTCAGCGGAGCAGAGATGGGCTTGGTGCTGGAATGGTGGCATATTCCTGCCTTGATAATTCTGGCACTCAGCTCAGTAATGATCTATGCCGGAATCTACACCACACTGACTTCGTTGTCCTTTTATTCGGACGCACCAACAGGTATTCTGCCATTGATGTATAACATCCAAGGGTATGGTCGTTACCCGGTAACGATCTACAACCGTGCCATTCAGGTGCTGTTGACCTGGATCATTCCGTTTGCCTTCGTGGGTATCTATCCGGCTGCCTTGTTCCTGGAGAGGTCCGAGATGCATCGCATGGCGCTCCTGACCCCTGTGATGGGGCTGGTGTTTGGTTCCATGGGCTTGCTTCTGTGGAATTATGGTGTGAAAAGGTATCGCGGAGCAGGATCATAATAACGCCTATAACATTCATGGGCGAGACTAGGGAGGAACTGACATGACGTTAACTGTAGGCGAATTGGCACCGGATTTTGAGCTTCCGTCCAGTACGGGGGAAACGGTGAAGCTTTCCGATTACCGCGGACAGCGGGTGCTGCTTTATTTTTATCCCAAGGATATGACCTCGTCCTGTACGCAACAGGCTTGTGATTTCCGGGATCGACATGCTGAATTTGAAGGGCTGAACACGGTCATTCTCGGGATCAGTACCGATCCGATGAAACAGCATGATAAGTTTATCGCCAAATATGGACTGCCGTTCACCTTGTTATCAGATGAAGAACACCTTGTAGCCGAGCAATACGGTGTATGGCAGCTGAAGAAAATGTATGGCAAGGAGTACATGGGTATGGTTCGCTCCACTTTTCTGATTGATGAAAAGGGGAAATTGATCAAGGATTGGTCCAAAGTTCGGGTCAAAGGACATATTGAGGCAGCACTTGAGGCTGTGAAGGCATTGTAATGTAATGACCTGGATATGTATGAGTGAATACATCTTATCCGTTTCATCACCAAAGGCTGTGTTTCGCGGGGTATACCGTGAACACAGCCTTTTTAGGTGGACAATCGTTTATGATTAGTTGAATTGTTCTTGCTCTTGCGAGAACGAAGCCGATGCACGAGCAGAAGGAATAGCGGAATAATAAAACTTACAGTGATATCCCAATCCACCCAAGCGGGCATGATCGTATTGGTGTAGAAAATGACATTGGGAGATATCAGTACAGCTAAAGCGAATAATAACATGGCTGATGGCAGGATGAGAGGCTTATATGTCTTTAACTGAAATAGCTGTGCTGTTCCAATGACAAAAGAGAACATGTACAGCAGGCTTTTGAAATAGGTAGCAATCAACCAAGCGGTCGCCATGAACGCCTCAATTCGCTCGAAAAAGTTGCCGATATTAATTTTCTGAGACAAGGTATAGGAGATGTAGATGTCATGTTGGGTCACAAAGGGGCCAAAGATCATCAAGGAAATGAGCAACAGGGTGGTTAACAATAAGCCTCCACATAAGGTAGCGAGTAACATGTCACGTTTGATATGTGGCCCTGACATAACATAAGGGAGAACCATGGTAATCACGATTAGTTCACCAAAGGAAGTGAAAGCTCCCTTAATGGTAGACTGAATCAGTTGGAGCCAGGGGGTGTTCAAGTAAGGCTGTAGATGTGAAATGTTTACTTTGGGTATCAGCCCCATGAATAACAGGATCATAAATGTAACAACAATCGGCGTCAGCAATTCACTGCTTGCACTTATTGTATTCAAGCCATGCATAACTCCCCAGACAAGAGCGCACATAAGGATAATTAGAATGACCCGGATGGGGGTCTGGAGGTAGATCTGTGTGGTCATAAAGTCACCAACTTCACGGATACATATGGCAGCGCCTATGGCGAAATAAAACAGATATGCAGATGACAAAACAGCCCCTGCCCACCGGCCAAGTATTTTTTGGCAGATTTCAATAAGGGACAGATCAGGATGTGTCTGATGAAGTTTGTATAGAACCCATATGATGAGTAAGCCGATCGGCTGACCGATAAGAGAACAGAACCAGGAATCCTGTTTGCCGGAAGCAGTAACCACGGAAGGATAGAGCAGAATCATGTCTCCAACCATGACAAGGAAGGTTAGCAGTGCAAATTGCCTAATGGTGATTTTCTCTTTAATTAACATAGACCGCACTCCTTCCCTAGATTCAATATGGATGACATTCGTTGCTGAATTTCAATTTTTTACCCGTACCAGGCTCCTTCCCGAAAAAAGTATTCATTCCTGTGAGGCATTGTTGTGAGTAACCGATGATTTTCTGTGCGACTTGAGCAATTGTATCAGCAGGAGACAGCCGGGTAGAATGATCCCCAGAGTAGTATCCCAATCTACCCAATAGGGAACAACGGTGATTACGATAAAGGTTACGGTTGGTGAGACAAGATTGGCTAATCCGAAAACGAGTAGCGACGCTGGAAGCACAAGCATCCGATACTGCTTAAGCTTGAACAGTTCCGCACAACCAACAATAAAGGCGTATAAGTATATCATCGCTTTGAAGTAAGTAGAGATCAGCCAGGAAGAGGCCATAATAGCTTCAATACGTTCAAAGAAGCTTCCAATACTAATTTTCTGGGATAAAACAAAAGAAGCATATATGTTATGTTGCGTGAGAAAGGCACCCAAGACCAGCAATGATATGGTAACAAGTGTTGCCAATACCAGGTTGCCTAGGCCTGCTGCAATAATTACGTCCCGTGTTCGATGAGCCTGCTTGGCAACGTAGGGCAGGATCATCATGATGGGGACGACTTCACCAATGGGATATATAATGCTTACCAGAATGCCCTGCAAAATAGAGACAACACTTGTATCACTTACGGGCTTCAAATTGCTGGTATCAACCTGGGGAAGCAGGCAGACTGCAAGAACGACAATAAACACAATAACGACAGGCATCAGTAGTTCACTACTTCGCCCCATCGCCTCCAATCCGTGAAATACCCCCCAGCCGATCACGATGACAAACATCAGAATGACGATACGAATGGGAGTGTACTGGAAGATTTGAGTCGTCATGAAATCGCCGACTTCTCTCGTATGGGTGGAAGCACCAATAATAAAAAAGAACAGGTAGAAACAGGAAAAGAGAGTACCTGGCCAGAACCCCAGAATGCTTCGTGCCATCTGTACCAGATTTTTTTCTGGATGCAAACTGCACAACTTCAGGATCATGGCCATCAGTGCCATTCCCAGAGGGACGCCTATGAAAGCACATATCCAGGAGTCTTGTTTCGCATAGGATGTGATGACTGAGGGGTAGATCAGCATCATATCCCCGACCACTATCAAAAAAGTGAGAGTAGTCAATTGTCTTGTACCAAGGCGCCCCTGTTCAAGCATAATGGTCCTCTCCTTTTTCTAGGTTCCCGTCAGATGTGCCAAGAATTGATTAACAGGTTCATAGATCCACATGATGATATAGAGCGGACTCGGAAAATTCCAGAGGTTTGCTGCGATCACGCTAAACCCTGTGGCGATGACGAGCATGCAGCTATACACAGCTGTTTCCCTCCATTCCTTGCGACGGATAAGACCCGGCAAATCAAACAAGCCTATAAGGCCCCCTATGAAAATAACAGTAATTGTAATTAACATCCGGTCTCACTCCTTCAAATCCTCCTTGAATGAATCATCCAATGTACCTACACGTTTAATCTGTACATTGGCTTCATACGTCACATCCAGGTTCTCAAAATATTGATCCCAATCCTTCTCAACCTTTTTGAAAAATGCAGGATCGGCATGGTAAACTTCCTGACCAAATCCAAAAATATCGACATGGAATTTTCGCCGCACGGAGTTTATCGATTTTTCCATCAGTTCCATCAGCAGTTCCTCACTGTCTTTTTCCAACTCTTTGAGCGTTTTCATCGAACCAATTCGGACTCCACACTCTACTGCACCGATGGAAGATACATTTTTTATTTTGATATGAACTACTGGCTGATCTTTGATGACCTTCGCTTTTCGTTGCGTCTTGGTACGAAGGGTTTTAAAAGTTACATTGCCGCCTTTTCGGCAAGGCAAGTGACCAATGGTAGATACCACATTGTCGCGGATATAGTTATATCCTTTGGATTCATCTTCAGTTAACCAGCCGATCAGTTTGTCCTTCTTGAAGACACTTAATCCCGTTGAATTGAGACGAGCTGGGGACTTGATTGTTGCGATATTTTCTTTGCTTCCGCTTTTCTGAGAATTGCCAATAACTTCTACACCAGTGATTACAGGTTGTATTCCGGGAGCCAGCATATACTCCATTAACTGGTCACCGGTTACCGTAGTTGTGGGTGACCAGGTTTTGGCGGATACATCGAGGGAATTAAATATCTTCTCTGCAGGTAAATTCTCCAATGGAGTAAGGGTGTCCAGTACCTTGGAAGCTGTTGTTTTTCGAGCAACTAGGACGTAATAATCGGGACGGACAGTAGGTTCTCGCATTAATGCTTCAATAACATCGTAGATGCCCTCTTTGCGGGCAAATTCTTCACCGAACACCAGAACACGGATATGGGCCATGAATATGCGGCGCGGGCTTGTCTCAGTCAGCTTTTGAATCGCTTCAAACAGCGTGGGTGCGGACGCTTCATACTGTGTAACAGGGGTGCCATTCCCTCCCCCCGACTTGGAAGAGACTTCATTCGGCACAACGACCTGAGCGCTCACTTTAATCAAATCCCCATCCTTGTCCACCCCAAGACCCAGCATGATGCCAAGTTCATTCAATTCCTGGCGGTCCCAGCATCCGGTAAGGAGAGGGAGCAGGAATGTAATGCATAGAATTAATCGGAAGCACTTGTTCATACGTTGTTCTCCTTACCGAATTAACGCTTCGTTTTTTTGCTGGCTTGTCTGGTTTTGTTCGGTGTACCTGTAGAAAGTGGACGTGTTTTCATATGGGACCAAGGTACACGAAACAGGGTATCCTTCAGATCTTTCTGAATGAAAGGTGCAAAGGGGGACATATAGGGTACGCCAAAAGAACGCAAGCTGCATAGATGGGTAACCGTAATGAGCAGAACAATGAGAATACCGTAGAAACCAAATGCTGCTGCGAGTATCATCAATACAAATCGCAGAATTCGGACAGAGATGGACAGTCCATTCTCTGGAATGACATAACTGGATATGGCCGTAATAGAAACGATAATAACCATTGCAGCGGAGACAACCCCTGCATCAACGGCGGCCTGGCCGATAACCAGCGTCCCGACAATGGAGACGGCCTGACCAACGGTTTTCGGAATCCGTATGCCTGCTTCCCGCAAAATTTCATAGGTCAATTCCATAAGTATAGCTTCAATGAATGCGGGAAAAGGCACGCCTTCACGTTGAGCTGCCAGACTAATAAGCAGATTGGTAGGCAGCATCTCCTGGTGAAAAGTGGTAATGGCAATATAGAAGGATGGGGCCAGCAGAGCGATGAAAAAGGACAGATATCGAATCATCCGAATCAATGTGCTGATATCGGCCCGTTGATAATAATCCTCCGGTGACTGGAAGAAATGCACGAACAATGCCGGGACCAGTAGTACAAAAGGCGTTCCGTCTACGATGATGGCTACTCTTCCCTCAAGCAAGGCAGCACAAACCGTATCCGGACGTTCACTATTGTAAACGGTAGGAAATAGCGTGCCTGTTTCATCCTGTACAAGTTCTTCGATATACCCGCTTTCTAGAATTCCATCAATATCGATCTCATCGAGCCTGCGCCTTAGTTCCTCCACCACACCCGCATCAACGGTATGCTTCAGATATAAGACCGCAACCCTTGTTTTGGTGATACGGCCAATCTCTCTTTCTTCGATCCAGAGGTGAGGGTCCCGAATCCGTTTGCGAATCAAGGATGTATTTGTACGCAAATTTTCATTGAATCCTTCCATAGGACCCCGGACAACAGTCTGTGAGATGGGTTCACCAACAGCACGGTCTTCCCAACCAGCTGCGGCAATTTTCAAACCGCGTACACAACCTTCAATCAGCAAGATGGCCGAACCTGACAGGAGAGCATTGAGCACATCCTCCATGTCATCCACCAGAGTGACATTGCTCGCAGCTAAAACATCATTCTGGAGGTAGCTTAGATGCTCTTCATCTGCCGAGAATTCCGGGAGGTCATGTGTCTTTAACAGGGATTCCAGGATGGAATGATTCAGTATCTGTACATCCACTAATCCATCAATGTACAACATGACGGCAGGCCATTTATGTAGACACTGGAGAGGGCGCATCATCAAGTCATTGCTGTTCCCCATCACTTGCTTGCAGTATTCCATATTTTCGCTGAGATCCGGAGAGATTTGCCTCTGATCTTGATGCTCCACGTTTGGTTCACTCATACCTTCACCCCCTATACATCCTATATTTGCAAGTTAGTATGACCTGGATGAATTCGGATTATCACAAAAAAGAATGATAGTTCATCATTTCGTTTGAGTAAGTGTTTATTTTGGAGGAGGTGATGAAGTGATTACAGAGTTTAATTGAAAAAAAACGAAAAAAAAGAGCCGCGATTATTCGCAACTCCTTGCTTACTTATTATGAATGGACGGTTGTCCGAATTTACTTTTGTCTTTGACGCACAGGGGCTGACTTGGATACAGCGGATCTTGATACCCATGCTTTGCGGTAACGGTAAAGCACGGCAACAATAAGCAATAAGCCAATTCCTCCCACGATATATGCTGCATATTGATGAGCCAGATGGAATACGGCATTCCACTGGGGGCCGAATATTTTGCCGATGCCCAGAAACAGCACAACCCAGAACAGCGCGCCCGAATAAGCGTAGAGAGCGAACTTGCGAAAAGGAACAGCGGCTATGCCCGCGAAATATCCGGTGAAATGCCGTACTCCCGGAATGAAATAACCGATGAAGATTAAGGCATTACCATACTTGGCGAACCACTTTTGCGTTTTATCGAGCTTGTCCTGCTTCAGCAGAAACCATTTTCCGTATCGTGTTATAAAGGGCAGTCCTGCTTTGGCTCCAATAAAATAAGTAATTGTCATGCCTATCGTTGTTCCCAGAAAAGCCAGTATGGTGAGGATTCCGAAGTCGAGATGACCCTTGTAGGAGAGAAACCCTGCGTAAGCCATCGTTGTTTCACCAGGAAAGGGAAGTGCGATGAATTCAAGCAACAAGCCAAAAAACAATACGCTGTATCCGTAGGACCCAAACAAATGTTGGATCTTCTCAAGCAATTCCAATAGATTTCACTCTCCTGAAGACGGGGTGGGAGCATGAATCCTCTCCAAGGTGTTTTGAATACGTTCTGCCTGTCCATTATGCTACCTAATCTGACGCGAAGAATCAATCACACACCATATCAAATTGTGAAAAAATATTAAACAAAAATGCGTCTTTTTTCAATAAAGCCTCCATATAATTCTAACAAATCTGCTGAAGTCTATCAGCAAATTCACTAGAGACGGTGGAGGGCGATTCGTAAATGGTACAGAGACCGGAATTAAGAATCAAGGAAAAAGGGGAAATTCCCGTAACATCCATACATACGTTTTTATCTGGACAATGGTCTGTCATTTTAGTGCGAGTTGCGATATTGCTATGTGTATTCGCTGTATATGCAAGCACGGCATATGCATCTTCTGCTTCCGGCTCAGGTGATCCGATCAAGGAAGATAAGAATACGCAAGACAAGGTCGTTTATCTGAGTTTTGACGACGGACCGGGTAACCATACCCGAGAAGTATTGGATATTTTGCGCAAGGAGCAGGTTTTGGCTACTTTTTTTGTGCTGGGTGAGCAGGCAGAGCGTTATCCGGAGTTAATCCGGGCGCTTGTAGAGGATGGACATGCTCTGGGCAATCATACGTTCAATCATCAATATAAACAGCTGTACAGTGATTTTAAAGTGTTCTGGAAACAGATCAAGCAGACAGAGGAAGTGCTGGAACGTATAACTGGCTTCCGTCCGAATCTGGTACGAGCGCCAGGAGGTACCTACGGACATTTTGACCAGAGTTATTTTGATTTGCTGCAATCGGGTGGATACACCGTCATGGACTGGAACGTTGACAGTGGGGATTCCAAACGAAAAGGGGTTCCTGCCAAAGAAATTCTTAAAAATTCGACTAAAGTACCTGCGGGAACACGTTCGGTGATTGTCCTGATGCATGACGGTGGTGCGCATGCTGAAACGGTAAAAGCACTTCCGGGTATTATCAAATATTATCGTGATCACGGATACCGTTTTGACACCATAAAGAGCACGGATCAACCGGTTCAATTCCGAGTTCATCCCGATGCTAAGTATAAGTCCCGCAAGGCTCCGGGAGAGGCATGGATTGCAGAGCATGTAGAAGGGAATGCCGCATTGTGGCTCACAAGCAAGAAGCTGAAGGTAGAGGTGGGACTGGCTGCGGCAACCTTGCAACCTGGAGAGTTCCGAATGGATGGGCAGCGAATCATGGTGCCTTTGCGTACATTCATGAAAAAATTCGGGGGCAGCACTCGATGGGACCCGGAGACAAGGACAGCCACAGCAGTATGGAAGGAAAGAACGATTCATGCAGACAGTGTGAGCGGAACACTGAGCTCAACAGGGGTAATTGAAACAGGAGCAGTACAGAGTCAGGGGGGAACCACCTGGGTTCCGTTACGTGAGTTACTGGAGCAGATGGGCTTAAGAGTGAATTCCTTAACCAGTAATAAGGCAGAGTGGACGGTAAAGGCGGGCGCTTCCAGGTCCATTTCGGCAATGAATCTCATATTTAAGTATAAAATGATCTGAAGAAAGTCATGCTTGCAGGACTATTCTCTCTACTTCCGGGCAACACTGAATCATAGATTACTATGGTTCAGAAATGCCGATGGACGGAAGGAGATCAGGAGAAATGTCTTATATCCGAATGGAACATGAACATGCGGTTGAATTGTTAAACAGGGTCATGAAGCGTGTTGAAAGTGTGATTGTTGGCAAAAAAACAGAGATTCGTTATGTTCTCACTGCAATGCTCAGTGGGGGGCATGTACTTCTGGAAGATGTGCCGGGTACCGGTAAAACCATGCTGGTTCGTGCCGTTGCTTCCGCGTTGGACTGCTCCATGGGCCGGATTCAATTCACGTCCGATGTCATGCCGGCAGATGTTACGGGCACTTCAATCTATCATCCACATACAGCTGAATTCAAGTTTCGCCCCGGACCTGTCATGTCCAACGTTGTCTTGGCGGATGAAATAAACCGGGCTTCACCCCGGACTCAGTCTGCCCTGCTGGAGGCAATGGAGGAACGACGTATTACGGTTGATGGCACAACCTACGCCTTGCCACGCCCCTTCTTTCTGCTGGCGACACAGAATCCGTTACAGTTTGAGGGTACGTACCGGCTGCCTGAAGCGCAGCTGGATCGATTTATCATGAGGATTGGACTGGGGTATCCCGATCCGGAACAGGAATTGGAATTGTTAAGTCGGATGCAAGGTAGAGAAGAGCTTGATGAACTTCGCCCTGTCCTGCTTGCTGAAGAAGTCGTAGCCATGCAGCGTGAAGTCAAACAGGTACATGTTGACCCGGTCGTAAAACAGTATCTGGTGGCCGTTGCTGTAGCCTCTCGCAGCCTTCCGGCGGTCAGATTGGGCATCAGCCCGCGTGGAACACTGGCCTGGATGGCTGCGGCGCAGTCGTTTGCCTACCTTCAAGGACGCAGTTATGTCATTCCCGATGACGTGAAAGAGTTGGCAGTGCCTGTTCTCTCACATCGAATTCAATTGAAGGCCCAGAACAGAGCGGAGGTTTGGGGACAAGTCCAAGTCATTGAAGAAGCCTTGTCATCGGTCCCTGTTCCTGTACAAATGGCATCACTGGGAAGGGGACGGAGGCAATGACTGCTCTGGGACAACGGATGTTGAGTGCTGTCCTTGTGGTGGCTTTGGCTTCCTTATATCAGTGGCATGGTGGCAAAGCGGCGTTGTTTCTATCCATTATGGCTTGCTTGATGTTCATAGGAGGTCTGCTTCTCCATTGGTTCGGACCACGGCGTATTCACATCCGTCGGAAAATACATGCGAATCGGATTGAGGCAGGCGAGCGGGTGCGGGTTCAAGTCGAACTGGAATTCGAATGTCGTATTCCATTGTTATGGATCGTTCTGTGTGAAAATTCACCTGCAGGTGTTCATCGCAAATTAATTTTCCCGGGAACTCGGCGGCAATTTTCCTATCAATATGAATGTTCCGGTTTACGCAGAGGGGTCTACAGATGGGATACGGGCAGATTGTACTGGGGAGATCTGTTTGGCTGGAATACCCACTCTACAGAGACCGCAGGCGGCACCCCCTTGATTGTTGTTCCTCAAGCATCGGCTTGGGGGGAGGGGGATTCAGCAGAATTCGCAGCGATGATCGAAGGGACTCTGTCGGAGAGAAGAAATAGCCAGGGAAACCGTAGCCCCGAGTTCCGTGAATATCAGCAGGGTGACCCACTGGGACGTATTCATTGGAAAAGCACAGCCAAAACGGGGCAACTTCAGACCTTTCTGCCCGATACCACAGATCTGGCTTCACTGGGCATCCTTGTGTATGAAGGCGCATCGGGTTATG
Source organism: Paenibacillus sp. 1781tsa1 (assembly GCF_024159265.1). Lineage (NCBI taxonomy): Bacteria > Bacillati > Bacillota > Bacilli > Caryophanales > Paenibacillaceae > Paenibacillus > Paenibacillus sp. 1781tsa1. The sequence goes on from NZ_JAMYWY010000001.1 coordinate 765,181, forward strand.
AGGTAAAACAGCCAGAGACTATGGAAGCACCTGCTTTTGAACGAGTGGTGGGTGCAGCCGCCCGCTGGATTCATACGGCTGAGCGGGACGACATTCCTTATCATCTGTGGATGGAAGGCGGAGATAAGAGTCGTAATGAACAAGATCAATGGCGACATGGGTCATTCCAGGCAGATGATGAGTGTCATGGTCTGGACAGACTAGCAGGAGCACGAATATCCACAGCCCAATCCGTGTCGGTTTCACTCCGAACGGAGATGCTGGATGGACTGGCGCGCGGTTCGCGAATTGTGGTTCTCACAGGCAAGATCGATCAGGTTCTGACCGAATGGATTATAACTGCAATGGGTTCAGGTTATCGTGTAGAGGTGCAATTGGCTGAAACGAACCAGCTAGGATCAAAGGATAGATTCATGACTGGAATTGAGCATGACAGCTCAAGTATAGAGCGGCTTCGTCACACCGGGGTATTGATCCAAGCGGTTACAGACGTTGCGTTATCTTCATTGGGAAAGGTGGAGGTAACGGATGTGGGAGCGTAATAAAAACCAGGAACCCAATTCCACTGTGGCGGCTGACAAAGCGTCAACAGCCCGTCTGAGATTAGAATCGGTCCATTCTGTAGTTAGAAATGTGAACCACACTTCTCTTACAGAGATAAAGGATGAGGGAGCTGTTAGAGTGCCGGTTCTGTATAGGATATTTATTTCGGCCATTTTACTTATACTGTCTCTGGAGTGGATATATCCTGTTACGTCATCAGGTCAGCAGGGCAGTGAACGTTTCTTGTCCGTAATGGCGGGGTTAACTGGAGCATTGCTGCTCGCAGGGTTAATTCGTACAGGGTGGATCACCGGAATACTGATCCGATTATTTATTGCACTCGCTGCGCTATGTCTGATGTATGGAGGAAGTGATCCTGCCCGTTGGGCGGTTGCATACCCCGGAATACTTTCAGCGGATATGGACACCTTTATGGATAACTGGCGATTCCACTCGATTAGTACAGAAACGAGAGGACTGTTCATGATGTGCGGTTGGAGCATGCTTATGGCTTCTGTGCAATCCCTTGTATTGCTGCGTAGAAGCGTTATGCTGTTTGGCAGTGCAACGCTGGTATACTTGCTTCTGCTTGAATCCTTTGCGGGGTTGGATGTATATGCTTCAGTAATACGGTCTGTGTTATGGACTTTTCTAATTCAGGCTCTGCTTCAGCTACTACGCCTCAACGGAGGAGTAACTACCCCGAGTTATCGTGGCAGTCCCTATGGCCGTTGGAGCGTTATAACCATTGTTGCTTCCACAGGTATGGTCCTTTTCTCTGCGTTACCTGGTCAGTTCGCTTCCATACCTCAACCGGAACGCATATCCCTGGAGCAGATGGGTGAACGCATAGCTCGCTGGGCAGGTTATACACAGCACAGTAGCATCCCTGCTGCAACGGCGGTAACGGGATATAGCACGGCAGATGCGCCCATGGGAGCACCTCTGGTGCAGGGGAATGCCCTCTTTTTTACAGCGAAGAGTCCGGAAGTGACGTATTGGCGAGGAGAGACTCGTTCATATTATAACGGTAGTACCTGGAGTGACCCAGAGCAAAGCTTTGAAACGGCCAGTCCTTACGGAGTCCTGCGTTCTGATGGTTGGGAGAATCAAACCTATTGGAAACGTATTCGCCAAACGGTCACGATGAAACGGGAATGGAAAGGGCCGAATCCGTTATTTACCGGGGGAATCCCGCTGAATGTATCGTTTCAAGATAAGAACAGCAATAATGAGGAGAACATGCTTACGTTGTTATCTAATCGAGATTCCGCAACGTTGTGGCTTGCAAACGCCGGCGAAGATCATACGGTTAAAAATTATACGGCAGACGTCATGCTTCCTGTGGCTTCGCCGGAACAGTTACGTCTGTTAGGGAATGTGAATAAAGGGAAAGATCCTGCCTCTATACGGAGGACATATCTGCAATTGCCCACATCTCTCCCGGGTCGGGTGCAGACGCTCGCCAAGGAAATCATTCAAGGCAGTGAGACTCGGTATGACGCTGTACAAGCCGTCAAGACTTATCTGGCTGCTCATGCCGAGTATACGCTTGATACCCGTATGCCACCGCGTGGAACAGATTTTGTGGACGATTTTCTATTCGTCACACGGCAGGGGTATTGTAATCATTTCTCCACTGCCATGATTGTGCTGCTGCGTTCAGAGGGAATTCCTGCACGCTGGGTTAAAGGCTTCGGGTCTGGGATGGCTGACCCGAATATACCAGGTCAATATATCATTTCCCAAGGAGATGCACATTCTTGGGTAGAGGTGTATTTTCCGGGGGCAGGGTGGATGCCGTTCGAGGCTACGCCGGGCTTCACCATGGCGCAAGGTGCGGGCGAAGATGTGGCAGCGCTCGCCGGGCCGCAGCCTGTTGTAGAGACTCCGCCGTATATGAGCGGCGGATGGGCTAACGCGGGCGCATGGCTGCTCGCCCGCGCACGGGCCATTGCCGCGGAGCCGGGGCTCGCGGCAGCCCTTGTCGCAGCGGCCCTGCTGGGCGCCGCTGCTGTGATCCGCATGCGGCGGCTACGCCCTGCGCTGCGGATCAGGCTGCTGCTGGCATGGCCACGCAGCAGCTTTCCAGACCGCGAGCGGCTGCTGGGTGCTGCCGCTCCGGTCTGGTCCGCGCTCGCGCGCCGGTACGGCCCGCGGCCGCCGGGTATGACGCTGCGGGAATATGCAGCGTCACCGGCTTTGGCCGCAGGCGCGGACGGCGCGGACATCGCGCGGTTTGCAGCCGACTGGGAACGGCTGCTGTACGGGCCAGACCGTCCGCTGCGCGCGGACAGTCTGGACTTCCTGCGCCGGGCTCTTCGTTTGGCCCGGCGCCTGCAGGCGATGTAACACAAGGATGTTACAACAAGGACGCCACACAACCTGCCGGTGATTGAACTCTCGCTATCGCTTTCCGATACAGTTTGGCAGGTTGTGGCAGAAGATGATCACCACTGGCGCATCTATTCTATTGTGCATCGGTTGATCATCGTTGTATGTTATACATAAGACGCCTTTCGCGCTACGCTGCGAATGAGGCGTCTTTCCACGATCATACACTTGAACCAGCATCTTGCTGCCATGTTTTCTGATAGGAATTTCATATTTGAAGGCATTTGGTAATCCTGTTTTGATATGTCGAAAAAAGGAGTTTCGCCTTTCCTTGACGGTATGTTTTGTCGTTGCGTATAATTAGTTTCATTGAATTGAGGGAGGCACGGTTATGAATAAGCAGAATGAAATTGTGGTTGTCCTTGACTTTGGGGGCCAATACAATCAGTTAATCGCCAGAAGAATCCGGGATCTTGGCGTATACAGCGAGCTTTTGCCGTATAATACACCGGCGGAGAAGATCGCAGAAATGGCACCAAAAGGGATCGTATTTTCAGGTGGTCCGTCCAGCGTATACGCTGAGAATGCTCCACACGTGGATCCGGCTGTCTATGACCTAGGCTTGCCAATCTTCGGGATATGCTACGGGATGCAGCTTATGGCCCAACAGCTCGAAGGTAAAGTAGAACGTTCTGAGAAGCGTGAGTATGGTAAAGCAGACCTTGAATTTGCTGCTGGATCTACTCTTGCAAAAGGCATTGAAGGTGAACATACCGTATGGATGAGTCACGGTGACCACGTGGTTACACTTCCTCCAGGTTTCAAACTGGATGCAGGCACGGAAAGTGCGCCAATCGCTGCCATGAGCGACGATGAGCGTAAATTGTATGCTGTTCAGTTCCATCCGGAGGTACGTCACTCTGTTCGGGGTAACGACATGATTCGCAACTTCCTGTTTGAAATCTGTGGTTGCGAAGGAAACTGGACGATGGAGACATTCATCGATGACACGATCAAAGACATTCGTGAAAAAGTGGGCGACAGTAAAGTACTGTGTGCGCTTAGCGGCGGTGTAGATTCTTCCGTTGTAGCTGCATTGCTTCACAAAGCCATTGGTGATCAATTAACATGTATGTTTATCGACCACGGTCTGCTGCGCAAAGGCGAAGCTGAAAGTGTAATGGAGACGTTTGTTGGCAAATTCGACATGAAAGTTGTCAAAATTGATGCTCAGGAGCGCTTTATGTCCAAGCTGGCTGGCGTGGATGATCCAGAACAAAAACGTAAAATTATTGGTAACGAGTTTATTTACGTCTTTGACGAAGAGTCCAAGCAGTTCGATGATTTTGCATTCCTGGCGCAAGGTACACTGTACACGGACATCGTGGAAAGTGGTACAGCGACTGCACAGACGATCAAATCCCACCACAACGTGGGCGGTCTGCCTGAGGACATGAACTTCAAACTCATCGAGCCACTGAGCACGTTGTTCAAAGATGAAGTACGTAAAGTTGGTACCGAGTGTGGCCTGCCGGACGAAATTGTACACCGTCAGCCGTTCCCTGGTCCGGGTCTTGCGATCCGTGTTCTGGGTGAAGTTACTGAAGAGAAACTCAAAATTGTTCGTGATTCAGATTACATCCTGCGCGAAGAGATTGCCAAAGCCGGTCTCGACCGCGAAATCTGGCAGTACTTTACGGCCCTGCCGAACATGAAGAGTGTTGGCGTTATGGGTGATGCGCGTACGTATTCCTACACTGTAGGTATCCGTGCCGTAACATCCATCGACGGTATGACAGCGGACTGGGCACGTATCCCTTGGGATGTGCTGGAGAAAATCTCCGTGCGGATCGTTAACGAAGTAGATAACGTAAACCGTATCGTCTATGACGTAACATCCAAACCACCTGCAACGATCGAGTGGGAGTAATTTGGGTATTTTTCAATTGATTAACGACTGAGAAGCCTTGCTGTATAGGGGTTCTTGGACAACGATTGAAAATCTTATTTCATTCACCTGCAACTATTGGTCTTCAAAAATTACTCTCTTTTATTTGTGTTATTCAAACAAATAGAGGGGAGTTTTTTTGTGTCAAAAATCAATGAAGCTAAGTCAAGAATCCGTAAAAGAAAAAAAGCATAATTACTGGTTGTATGTATCGCTTGAATTTTTGAATGGAATTCACTAAGGAGTAACTTGAAATCGAGGAAGCGGAAGACAAGACTTCAATGCATATTAAGAATTACATTCAGAATTGTCAGAGTAGGGGTAAAGAAGCCCACGTTCTAGTCCAAGGTAAAGGCTCTAAGGAGCGTTTAATCTACATTAACAAGATAATGAGAAGGTATGTGCGGAAGCAAGCAGGCTTTACACACAGACTAGCTGACGAAATAGAGGTTTTCGTGATCCGGCCAATACTGTGTTTGGACATAATGAAGCTTTCTTCCTAGAGCTTGATTTTAAACTTTCGCGTGACGCGGACTTTTCAATTATTGTTAAAAAATTTTCGATTGCCCGCGAGTTTGTATTTCGAATTTTAATTTTGCTTCACAATAGTATGTACTTCTTGCGATCTGCAGGATGTCACACATTGGTTATTTGGTAGTACGAATTATTACATTAGGAAGCACTAACAGTCTAGTATTTGTAGGGATTGTGAGATAAAAATGTATTAAATTTAAATTTATGGAGAATGAAGATTTGAATGAATACTAAATTTAGTTTGAGATTATACTAAATATTAGTTATATTTTAATAATTGTACAATAAGAGGAGGGTTAAAGTTGATAGAAAAGGTAACTATTAACGGTTTGCCGAGTTATGGTGATAAACTCATAGAACTAAATTTTAATAAGGATATCAATATTATCACAGGTGTAAATGGACAAGGTAAAACTACTTTGTTGAAGTTAATTTGGTATATATATAGTGGTAATTTGAGAAGGGCTACAAATGAAATAGAATTCGATTTTATACATATGGTCACGGATACTCACGAAATTCAAGTAGTGAAATGTTCAAAAGAGAAAATGAATCTTTTACAAATGGAAAATGGACACAGCGGTTATGATATAAGAATTTATGATAAAAAGCAAAGTAAAGTTATAATTGATACAACTGATCTATTTGCTGAAGTATTAAGTATTTCATACTGTTCTGAAATAGTTTCCAAACTAAATGATGAATCTTTATATTTTCCTACCTTTAGACAGATTGAAGGATTTCCTTCTAAGAAGTCAAGTTATCGAGATGATTTGAATTTTGGTGATGATGAAGAACTATTACTGTTTAATACAATGAAAAAAATATCAAATCGTATGTCAATGGGAAATCATAAATATATAACATCTGTATCTACGAAAGATATAAATGAATTAATTACTAATAAATACGCTGAAATATCGGAAATAATAAACAATAATTACATATCACTTTCGGATTCTCTTGAAAAGATAATAGATTCTAAAGAAAATAGCACTAATGTTGAAAAAGGACAACTAAATGCAATTAAGGAATTGTTAGAAGAGAACAAAGAATATAGAAATCACTATTTCAGACCTATTCATGTAATAAATGATGTAGTTGCAGAGGTTTTCAAAAGAAAAGGCGTAAAAATAAATAATACGATAAGTTTCGGAGAACAAAAACAAATTATTGATTCTGACTATTTATCAGCAGGCGAAAAACAAATGCTAAGTTTTATAGCATACAATGCTTTATATTCAAACTCACCAATAATTATTGACGAACCAGAAATTAGTTTGCATGTAGATTGGCAAAGAAAAATTTTGAAGATTCTGACCAGCCAGAATACGGGAAATCAACTGATTATCGCTACACACTCACCTTTTATTTATTCAAAATATAGTGATAAAGAGATAATAAAAGATTTTGATACTGAAGTTAATAAAACTAGTATTGAGAAAAATGAAACTAAATTAACTAATATAGATCTTAAAGACTTCATTAAAACAATAAATACTAAACACAAGGATTTTGATGTCTATGAGTAAAATTGAGATGACCGTAGATGAAATGATCGCTTATTTAAATCATTCTAATATTCCAACATTATTAGTGGAAGGAAAAGACGACCATCAAATATATAGGTGGATTGAAGAAAAACTTGCTGAATTGGATTTAGATATTCTTCCATGTGGAGGAAGAAATGCTTTATTAGCATTGTATGATGAAAAACATAAGATTAAGAAAAAGGATATTTTGTTTTTTGCAGATCTTGATTTATGGCTATTTAGTGGAGTACCGATAAAATATAAGGATATCATTTTTACTAAAGGATATAGTATTGAAAATGATATTTATACTTCAACTAAAGAAACTTTAGAATCTTTGATTAGTCAAGATAAAATTGCGGACTACCATAAAGGTGTTAGCGAACTTTCAAAGTGGTATTCTTTTGAAGTAAATGAATATCTAAATTCTAGACCATATTTTCTTAATATCAGCCCCAAAGGTGTATTAGATAATCAAACATATGATTTGTCCGAGAATTATATCAGAAAAAAAAATTACACAATGAAAAATTTGGGGTTATATAAAGACATTGAAAGTAATTATAGTGTAAAAATAAGGGGTAAAAACTTATTTGATCTATGGGAATGGTTTGTAGAAGAAAAATCTTTAAAAAGAGAAACGATATTTGAAATAATATTTAAATTAATTGATCAAAATGGTTTTGTAATAGATTCTATTGAAAGAATGAAGGCAGTAAGTATTGAATAGATCAAAATTAAATTGAATTACAACAATTACAAGGGCTCTTTGGATAAACTGGAAGGTACTCGGATGTAATCCACACCGCAGATATTCGTGACGTAACTTCCAAACCACCTGCAACGATTGAGTGGGGTAGGGTATAGACTCTTAACGATAGATTATAAAAAATGCTCTTTTATCTGCGGTATTTCGCAAATAAAAGGGCGTTTTTTTTATTATGAAGAATATTGTGATTAAATTTATTGGGTACTTTTTTTACAAGTGATAAACTCTCAAAATTAATCCCATTTTAAAGTTCAATTCATGATTCTTTCAGGTCTAGCCTGTACAATTAGTACATACTAAGAGCTATATGGCTACTGAAAGGAGAATGAATGTATGCGTAAAACCGACTATATGAGCAAATGGAAGATGGGCATTGGAAGTGCGTTTCTGATGGTGATGCTGGCAGGATGCGGCTCAGGTATGCAAGACCTGGCTTCCGGTTCAGGGGACTTTCCATTTGTGAACTTAGAGGCAGCGGATGCTTCTTCCGATCAGAACAGAAACCAGGAGTTATCCTCTGACTTAACAACGAACACGAATCAGGAACAACATGAGGGACAGGATGCTCCACAGACAGAGATTTAACTAACATAGGACTGATCCGGTAAAAAATAGCTCCGGAACATGTCGCCAATTGCTCCATATACCTAATGAGTATACGCCTTCGGAATACGAGATATCGTTTTCCTGATTCATCATTCACCTGATTGCCAAAACGCATCAGAAACATAAGCTATCCTGATCAAAGAGCGTTTTTCGCCCTTTGATCAGGATAGCTTTTTTATATTAAACTGCTGAACTTTCAGTCTGACAGAATGAACATATTCCATTGCAATTTCGCCGAAAAAAACGCATACAATTGGGTTGTAAACCGCTGAACTGGTTCAATCTGTTAAATAATACGAACGATATTATAGGATATCGATATTAACATTCGTTTTTATCATTGACAAAAACATACTGCCCTCCTAAAATAGTGATGGGAAACAAACAAATAGCGCATACTAATTCGTATAATCTCGGGAATTGGCCCGGGAGTCTCTACGAGATCACCCTAATGATCTGGCTACGAAGAGGAGAAGGCTGAGCACAGGAATTCTACATGATTGCGGGACATCACGCACATTAGAATTTTTTTTGTTCTTAGCAGAGGCATCGCCCCACTCCTTGTCAGCTGAACCCTGGGTGAAGAATCTTCATCAGGGTCATTTGTCGTTTTTCAATATGGCTTCAACATCTCTAAGGGGGAGTTAGTTAATTATGGATCGTTTTTTTAAATTAAAAGAAAACGGAACAAATGTTAGAACGGAGATTGTTGCGGGTCTTACTACCTTTATGACAATGGCTTACATTCTTTTTGTGAATACGTTGTTCTTGGGTCAAGCCGGGGCGGGGATGTCGGATAATGCAGTATTCTTTGCAACAGCCGTCGGTGCCGGATTAATGACGATTATTATGGGATTGTTCGTGAATATTCCGATTGCGCTCGCACCAGGTATGGGATTGAATGCGTACTTCATGACTGTCGTTCTAAGTTCGAATGGAGCGATTACTTGGCAGGCTGCTCTCGGAGCGGTATTCCTTTCCGGTATCGTGTTCATTATTTTAACCGTGACAAAGATTCGGCAAATGCTGCTTGTTGCAGTTCCGCAGTCGATCAAAATGGCCATTACGGTGGGTATCGGTCTCTTTATTACTATTATCGGTTTCAAACTTGCTAATCTCGTGGCGGTAACTGTTAACGTTGCACCAGACGCAGATCTGAGTCAGCCGATTCCGGGTAGCAGTTTTAACCTGTCATTGGGCAACTTTGTAACACATCATGATGCATTGCTGGCTCTGATTGGTTTGCTCCTTATTGCTATACTGATGGTGATGCGCGTCAAAGGCGCTCTGCTGATCGGGATCGTAGTAACAACGCTGATTGGTATTCCAATGGGAGTTACGAATTTGAGTGGTCTTTCAGGCGCAAGCTGGTTGCCTAATTTCAGTGATCTGGCGGTTGGACAGCTGGATTTGAAAGGTGCCATCAGTCTCGGATTGTTCGAGATCATCTTTATCTTTACCTTCGTTGAATTGTTCGACACGTTCGGTACCATGGTAGGTACGGCAACACGTATGGGGATTATGAAGGATAAGAAAAAAGGCGAGAAAACGATCGGTAAAGCGATGCTCGTTGATGCAGTTGGTGTCAGCGCAGGTGCTGCACTGGGTACAAGTACCATTACGGCATACGTTGAAAGTGCTTCAGGCGTTGAGGCGGGTGGACGTACAGGACTGACTTCGGTAACGACAGGTTTGTTGTTCATCTTGGCTCTGTTTATTGCTCCTCTTGCGCTGGTCGTTCCATCCGCTGCGACAGCTCCGGCATTGATCATCGTGGGTGTGCTTATGATGAGTCAAGTACGTAGCATCGAGTGGGATGATTTCCTGCAAGCTTTCCCTGCTTTCCTTACGATTGTATTGATGCCTTTCACAGGCGGAATCGCGAACGGGATCTCCGCAGGTATCGTATCTTATGTCATTCTGGCGGTGTTCAGCAACTTGGTTACAGAACGTAAAGTGAAAATTCACTGGCTCATGTGGATCTTGGCAATCATTGTAGTCTGCCGGTACGTATTTATTGGCGGGGAGTAAACCTACAATAGTTGTGATGAAAAGAATACTGTATTAAGGATGTAGCCTTATATATGAAAGAAGCGGAAGCCACGGGATCTATACCCGGAGCTTTCGCTTTTTTTTGTTTTCTATTCTTGAGTAAAATGAATTACAAAATTGTTTTCCTTCTATATAGAAGGAATGAATATAATGTTCTATGATCTGTTGGTTATTTATCCAAAGCGATCATACAGTTAGTATGCTTCTATAATATGAAGATTCCATACTATTCTTTCTTTTACAATGAGGGATTATAGTGAAGTGAGCTTTTCGTGATCTGAATGTAATTAGCACAGTTATTGTAGCATGTACACAAAAGGAGTTTTCTCTATAATAGGATTGGTAATCATACGGGGAGTTTTTTGCATATGTATCATACGTCCGACAATAAGGAAATGCTTGTTAAAGGACTATGGGATAATATATTTAAAGAAACTAATCTTTCTCGAAAAAAGACTTGCATTCGATAACTGTACATGGTATATTCTATTTCCGGCCAAAAAAACACGAGATATACGGTGCGGCAAGCGAATGAAATAAGCTTCGAAAGAAACTTAAAAAAAAGAGCTTGCAAAGTTGGTTCGGAAATGATATTATATAAGAGTTGCTGAAGAGAACGACATTCGGTAACGAAACAAGTTTGATCTTTGAAAACTGAACAACGAGTGAGTAAACATTCTGCTTGCAGAATGAACGCGAAAGTTCGAAATAAGCCTTGGCTTGGATCGACTGGAGCACAAATGAGATTTTAATCTCGTCAGATTCAAAATGAGCTTATCGCTCTTTTCAATACTTTATTGGAGAGTTTGATCCTGGCTCAGGACGAACGCTGGCGGCATGCCTAATACATGCAAGTCGAGCGGAGTTGATAGGAAGCTTGCTTCCTTGATACTTAGCGGCGGACGGGTGAGTAACACGTAGGCAACCTGCCCTCAAGTTTGGGACAACTACCGGAAACGGTAGCTAATACCGAATAATTGTTTTCTTCGCCTGAAGAGAACTGGAAAGACGGAGCAATCTGTCACTTGGGGATGGGCCTGCGGCGCATTAGCTAGTTGGTGGGGTAACGGCTCACCAAGGCGACGATGCGTAGCCGACCTGAGAGGGTGATCGGCCACACTGGGACTGAGACACGGCCCAGACTCCTACGGGAGGCAGCAGTAGGGAATCTTCCGCAATGGGCGAAAGCCTGACGGAGCAATGCCGCGTGAGTGATGAAGGTTTTCGGATCGTAAAGCTCTGTTGCCAGGGAAGAACGCTTGGGAGAGTAACTGCTCTCAAGGTGACGGTACCTGAGAAGAAAGCCCCGGCTAACTACGTGCCAGCAGCCGCGGTAATACGTAGGGGGCAAGCGTTGTCCGGAATTATTGGGCGTAAAGCGCGCGCAGGCGGTCATTTAAGTCTGGTGTTTAATCCCGGGGCTCAACCCCGGATCGCACTGGAAACTGGGTGACTTGAGTGCAGAAGAGGAGAGTGGAATTCCACGTGTAGCGGTGAAATGCGTAGATATGTGGAGGAACACCAGTGGCGAAGGCGACTCTCTGGGCTGTAACTGACGCTGAGGCGCGAAAGCGTGGGGAGCAAACAGGATTAGATACCCTGGTAGTCCACGCCGTAAACGATGAGTGCTAGGTGTTAGGGGTTTCGATACCCTTGGTGCCGAAGTTAACACATTAAGCACTCCGCCTGGGGAGTACGGTCGCAAGACTGAAACTCAAAGGAATTGACGGGGACCCGCACAAGCAGTGGAGTATGTGGTTTAATTCGAAGCAACGCGAAGAACCTTACCAGGTCTTGACATCCCTCTGACCGGTACAGAGATGTACCTTTCCTTCGGGACAGAGGAGACAGGTGGTGCATGGTTGTCGTCAGCTCGTGTCGTGAGATGTTGGGTTAAGTCCCGCAACGAGCGCAACCCTTGATCTTAGTTGCCAGCATTTCGGATGGGCACTCTAAGGTGACTGCCGGTGACAAACCGGAGGAAGGTGGGGATGACGTCAAATCATCATGCCCCTTATGACCTGGGCTACACACGTACTACAATGGCCGGTACAACGGGCTGTGAAGCCGCGAGGTGGAACGAATCCTAAAAAGCCGGTCTCAGTTCGGATTGCAGGCTGCAACTCGCCTGCATGAAGTCGGAATTGCTAGTAATCGCGGATCAGCATGCCGCGGTGAATACGTTCCCGGGTCTTGTACACACCGCCCGTCACACCACGAGAGTTTATAACACCCGAAGTCGGTGGGGTAACCGCAAGGAGCCAGCCGCCGAAGGTGGGATAGATGATTGGGGTGAAGTCGTAACAAGGTAGCCGTATCGGAAGGTGCGGCTGGATCACCTCCTTTCTATGGAGAATCGTTTCCTGTAACGGAAACATTCAAATACAAGTCTTCAGGAAGCATGCTTCCGAAGCGAGCTTTACTTCGTAAAGCTTTTAACTCACTCGTTGCTCAGTTTTGAGAGCTCAAACTCTCAAACAGCTTGCTTTTGCATGGAGCTTGTTCTTTGAAAACTAGATATCGAAACGAAAGTAAATGCGAATTAGAACATTCCTTTTTAGCTGAACTTGTGTATAACAAGTTTCAATAAAAACGGTAGATTGCACGTACGATGGTTTTGGGTGGGAACGACTTTTGGCTTTGCGCAAGCAAAACAAGGGAAGCGAGCAGCCAATACCGGAGCACGAGGTTAAGCTACTAAGAGCACACGGAGGATGCCTAGGCGCTAGGAGCCGATGAAGGACGTGGCGAACAACGAAACTGCCTCGGGGAGCTGTAAGCAAGCTTTGATCCGGGGGTGTCCGAATGGGGAAACCCAGCTGGGGTAATTTCCAGTTACTCATAACTGAATACATAGGTTATGTAGAGGCATACCAGGGGAACTGAAACATCTAAGTACCCTGAGGAAGAGAAAACAATAGTGATTCCGTCAGTAGCGGCGAGCGAACGCGGAGAAGCCCAAACCAGAGAGCTTGCTCTTTGGGGTTGTGGGACGTCTCACATGGAGTTACAAAGGAACCGGTTAAGCGAAGAGGTCTGGAAAGGCCCGCCAAAGAAGGTAAAAGCCCTGTAGTTGAAAGTCTGTTCCCTCCGAGACGGATCCCGAGTAGTGCGGGGCACGTGAAACCCCGTATGAATCCGGCAGGACCATCTGCCAAGGCTAAATACTTCCTAGCGACCGATAGTGAAGCAGTACCGTGAGGGAAAGGTGAAAAGCACCCCGGAAGGGGAGTGAAATAGAACCTGAAACCGTGTGCTTACAAAAAGTCAGAGCCCGTTTTAGGGGTGATGGCGTGCCTTTTGTAGAATGAACCGGCGAGTTACGTTCCCGTGCAAGGTTAAGGTGAAGAGCCGGAGCCGCAGCGAAAGCGAGTCTGAATAGGGCGATGTAGTACGTGGACGTAGACCCGAAACCGGGTGATCTACCCCTGTCCAGGGTGAAGGTGCGGTAACACGCACTGGAGGCCCGAACCCACGCACGTTGAAAAGTGCGGGGATGAGGTGGGGGTAGCGGAGAAATTCCAATCGAACTCGGAGATAGCTGGTTCTCCCCGAAATAGCTTTAGGGCTAGCCTCGGAAAACAGAGTCGTGGAGGTAGAGCACTGATTGGGTGCGGGGCCCGCAAGGGTTACCAAGCTCAGTCAAACTCCGAATGCCATAGACTTACTTCCGGGAGTCAGACAGTGAGTGCTAAGATCCATTGTCAAAAGGGAAACAGCCCAGACCATCAGCTAAGGTCCCCAAGTGTGTGTTAAGTGGGAAAGGATGTGGAGTTGCACAGACAACCAGGATGTTGGCTTAGAAGCAGCCACCATTGAAAGAGTGCGTAATAGCTCACTGGTCGAGTGACTCTGCGCCGAAAATGTAACGGGGCTAAACACACCACCGAAGCTATGGCTTGATGCTTTGCATCAGGGGTAGGGGAGCGTTGTATAAGGGTTGAAGGTGTACCGTAAGGAGCGCTGGACATTATACAAGTGAGAATGCCGGTATGAGTAACGAAAAGATCAGTGAGAATCTGATCCGCCGAAAGCCTAAGGGTTCCTGAGGAAGGCTCGTCCGCTCAGGGTAAGTCGGGACCTAAGGCGAGGCCGAAAGGCGTAGTCGAAGGACAACAGGTCGAAATTCCTGTACCACCGTAAGCCGTTATGAGCAATGGGGGGACGCAGTAGGGTAGTGACGCGGACTGATGGATGTCCGTCTAAGCAGTGAGGCTGATGTGTAGGCAAATCCGCACATCATTAAGGCTGAGCTGTGATGGGGAGCGAAAATTATAGTAGCGAAGGTCATGATCTCACACTGCCAAGAAAAGCCTCTAGCCAGGTGAAGGTGCCCGTACCGCAAACCGACACAGGTAGGCGAGAAGAGTATTCTAAGGCGCGCGGAAGAACTCTCGTTAAGGAACTCGGCAAAATGACCCCGTAACTTCGGGAGAAGGGGTGCCCCGGTAGTGTGAATAGCACGAGGGGGCCGCAGTGAAAAGGCCCAAGCGACTGTTTAGCAAAAACACAGGTCTGTGCGAAGCCGTAAGGCGAAGTATACGGGCTGACGCCTGCCCGGTGCTGGAAGGTTAAGGGGAGTGGTTAGGAGCAATCCGAAGCTGTGAACCGAAGCCCCAGTAAACGGCGGCCGTAACTATAACGGTCCTAAGGTAGCGAAATTCCTTGTCAGGTAAATTCTGACCCGCACGAATGGCGTAACGACTTGGGCGCTGTCTCAACGAGAGATCCGGTGAAATTTTAATACCTGTGAAGATGCAGGTTACCCGCGACAAGACGGAAAGACCCCATGGAGCTTTACTGCAGCTTGATATTGAATTTGGGTACGATCTGTACAGGATAGGTGGGAGCCTTTGAAGCAGGAGCGCAAGCTTCTGTGGAGGCAACGTTGGGATACCACCCTGATCGTATCTAGGTTCTAACCTGGTACCGTAATCCGGTGCGGGGACAGTGTCAGGTGGGCAGTTTGACTGGGGCGGTCGCCTCCTAAAGAGTAACGGAGGCGCCCAAAGGTTCCCTCAGAATGGTTGGAAATCATTCGAAGAGTGCAAAGGCATAAGGGAGCTTGACTGCGAGACCTACAAGTCGAGCAGGGACGAAAGTCGGGCTTAGTGATCCGGTGGTACCGCATGGAAGGGCCATCGCTCAACGGATAAAAGCTACCCTGGGGATAACAGGCTTATCTCCCCCAAGAGTCCACATCGACGGGGAGGTTTGGCACCTCGATGTCGGCTCATCGCATCCTGGGGCTGAAGTAGGTCCCAAGGGTTGGGCTGTTCGCCCATTAAAGCGGTACGCGAGCTGGGTTCAGAACGTCGTGAGACAGTTCGGTCCCTATCTGTCGTGGGCGTAGGAAATTTGAGAGGAGCTGTCCTTAGTACGAGAGGACCGGGATGGACGTACCGCTGGTGTACCAGTTGTTCCGCCAGGAGCACCGCTGGGTAGCTATGTACGGACGGGATAAACGCTGAAAGCATCTAAGCGTGAAGCCCCCCTCAAGATGAGATTTCCCAGTATGTAAGACCCCTTGAAGACGACGAGGTAGATAGGCTGGGGGTGGAAGTGCAGCAATGCATGGAGCTGACCAGTACTAATCAGTCGAGGGCTTATCCAATAGCAAGTGATAATTCGCATCTTTCGTTTCGAATCTAGTTTTCAGAGAACGATCTCTGAATGTAAGCTGAGCTATGCGTTTGGTGGCGATGGCGGAGGGGTTCCACACGTACCCATCCCGAACACGACCGTTAAGCCCTCTAGCGCCGATGGTACTTGGACCGCAGGGTCCTGGGAGAGTAGGACGCCGCCAAGCAATCGAAGGACACACTTGATCTTATCGAGTGTGTCTTTTTTATTTGTGTTTTGATCGTTCAACTATAATACTTGTGTGAGTTATAAATAACCTTTTTCTTTTTTGTATAATTGAGTATGGATTGTTAATTATTCCATTAATAATACCGATATAAGCTAAAGGTAGCTATTATCTACCTAAACATGATAACAAGGGGACTGAGGAATGAGAAAGTTAGTGATATATTGTTTCACATTCGTGCTAATAATTACTATGCTTGGCTTACCTGGTGTACAAGAGAAGGCTGAAGCGGCAACAGCGATACCAATTTTAGTAAATGGTGAAAAAGTAAAATTTGAGGTTGACCCTATACAAACGGCGGGTACAACGTTAGTACAGTTTACTCCGATTTTTCAAAAGCTAGATTTGCTTTATCAGTGGAATAATGCTACTAAAACCGTCACAGCAATGAAAGAAGGCTTAACAATTGAGCTTACCTTAGGGAAAAAGCAAGCGATCGTCAATGGTAGTTTGATTACCTTGCAGGTTGCGCCACGACTTGTGAAAGGGAAAATGTTTGTGCCGTTGCGTCTAGTAAGTGAAGCGACTGGTGCAAATATTACTATTAAAAAGAATACAATATACATAGCAACATCCAATTCTAATGCTACACCTGATCAAACTTTAGAAACAAAAACACCTTCTATAAATACTAGCTCTGCTAGGAAAGCAATTGCGGATGCTATTTTAAATGATTTAGCTAAAAATAAGAGTCAACTAGTTTACGATGGAATTGTATATGAGAATGAATACCTCGTGGAGATTTCATATGATAATAATCTAGAGATCACGATGCTGTATGATATTGAAACTATCGATCATATTTATGATGCAGAGTTTAATGACCAACAAGCTTCGATCTATATGACGGTACCTATTTCGGATTATTTGCATGAGAAGTATGAGTTTACCAATATTCATATTCACCAGGCTTTTAGAGGCGTTTATGATAGCGATCCTTCAGGTGATGGCAATGATAATATGCATGAACCCAGTTATGTGAAATACATAGGTGGAAAGTATGTTGTAACTTATGTAATAACCTCCTGTTTGTTTGATTATAAATCCAATAAAGTTACCTTAATATTTGATACCTTTAGTGCTTATCCCTCAACCATTAGTGTAATCACCATTCCATAAAATAAAAAAGGTTCAAAATTTCTTAGCAGGTTCACTTTTGAGGAGTAAAGTGTGTAATGGGAAAGCTTGTCGACAAAAAAATGGCTAAAAGAATCCTTACTTAGTAAGGATTCTTTTTTTTAATAAAATAGAAGAAATGATTTAATTTAGAGATTTTTCACGTTCACTACCAGATACCGAGTGTCTTCTCATCAGAACTCGATGTCACAGCTCTCGTGATTAAGGGTAATTGATAATAAATATTTTTAAATTAGTACCAAGTACTAAGACTTAGTGCTATAATAGTGAAAAACCAAATGAGGTGAATGCCGATATGAATCATCAATCAAAGGCAACGATCACGGCAATGGGTGCTTATGTACCGGATCGGATATTAACGAATGCTGATCTGGAGAAATTGGTCGAGACAAGTGACGAATGGATTGTTCAACGTACAGGCATGAGAGAACGGCGAATTGCAGCTGAGGATCAATTTGTATCTGACCTAGCTACGAAGGCTGTAGAAGATATGATAGCTCGTTATGAAGTAAGTGTAGAAGATGTGGATATGATTCTTGTGGCTACCAGCACACCTGAATATGCGTTTCCAAGTACCGCATCCAGAGTACAGGCTAATCTTAAGATCCCACACACGGGTGTACTTGATCTAAATGCGGCATGCGCTGGTTTTTCCTACGGGCTACAGCTTGCTGACAGTCTGGTGACCAGTGGAATGTACCGCAAAGTGCTAGTTATTGGAGCAGAGACGTTATCCAAAATTACGGATTATACAGACCGCACGACTTGTGTACTGTTTGGGGACGGAGCTGGAGCCTTCTTGGTGGAGAGATCTGTGCATGAGGAAGGTAACTTTATGGCAGCGATATCCGGTACGCATGGAGAAGGTGGTATCCATCTTTATAAGAGTGGTCTGTCTTCAGAGATGGATGGAGTGCCTTTACAGGGCGGAGGTTGTTTGGTTCAGAATGGACGAGAGGTATATAAGTGGGCTGTACGGACGATCCCAGAGCAATTGGGTAAGCTGATAACAAAAGCTGAATTAAGCCCTGAGCAGATTGACTGGTTTGTCCCGCATAGTGCCAACATGAGAATGATTGAGGCTGTTTGCGAACGTGGCCCGGTCCCTTTGGAACGTACTTTAACCAGCGTCGAGTATCGTGGAAACACATCTGCTGCCTCCATTCCGCTTGCTTTACAGCTTGCAGTGGATGAAGGGAAATTGAAAGAAGGACAGACTGTAGCTCTCTTTGGTTTTGGCGGTGGTCTGACTTACGCAGGTCTGGTGCTGAAGTGGGGCGTGCCGGACAAAGTTCAGTAATGGATGACATACGACTGTATGCAACACCGAAATAATAGAGGAAATAAAAGAGGAAATAAAAGAGGCCACCCAGACTTCATGCATCATGAAGAGGGTGGTCTCTTAGTAGGTTAAATCTTTTAAATAAAATGATATGAGTGAAGTTATGTTACATGTTACATGTTACATGTTACTTTGTGCTAACCGGGATTACTTAATCCCATAAATATTTTACGGCGTAAGCTTAGGCGCTTGGCGGTGATGTGTACCTTGTTCGTAGCTGTAAGCCAGCTTGATCAAGGTTCCTTCATCAAAAGCACGACCCAGGAACTCCATACCTACAGGCAAACCATCGGTTGTGAAACCAGCAGGAACCGTGATCGCCGGGAAGCCGGAGAATGGACTCAAACGGTTGTTACCACCGGAGTTTTGTCCTTCGCCAATAACACCAGCGGCTTGTGTGGACGTAGGATAGATGATGGCATCCAGGTTATTGTCCGCCATAACTTTCAGCAGGGACTCACGTGTAACTTGGGTACGTTTCAGGACGATGTCCTTATATTCGGTAGTCTCCAGGGTTTGGCGTGCATCCCGAGTCTTCATGGATTGTTCTTGGGACTTATCAAACTCTCCGGAAGCGATGATCTCGGACAGACTGTGATATGGAGCATCTGCACCCAATGATTCCAGATAGTCATTCAGCTGGAACTTGAATTCATATCCACTAAGGCTTGGGTATTTGTTGATCTCGGCCAAGTTCGGGATAGAAATTGGAACTGCGGTAGCGCCAAGTGACTTCAATTCTTCCACAGCTGTGTTAATTACGTCAGCAACGGCTTTTTCTTCAGCTTTGGTACTTGGGATGAGTTCTGTTGCCACACCGATGCGTGCACCTTTCAACCCGTTTACATCCAAGAAATCAGTGTAGCTGGAAGGGATTTTCCCAACCGCGTAAGCTGTAGCGACATCTTTTTTGTCATAGCCGGCTGTAGCATCCAGCATGATTGCGGCATCACTTACGGTACGAGCCATTGGTCCACCGACATCCTGTGTCAAAGCCAATGGAATAATGCCTTCACGGCTGGATAGTCCGATGGTTGGGCGGATACCCACAAGGCTGTTGAAGCTGGAAGGGATTCGGATTGAACCGCCAGTGTCTGTACCCATGCCGGCTGCGGCAAAGTTAGATGCAATGGCAGCGCCTGTTCCACCGCTTGAGCCACCTGGATAGTGGTCCAGGGCGTAAGGATTAAGTGTTTGTCCACCCAATGAGCTGGATGTCGTGATGCCAAATGCGAATTCATGCAGGTTTGTTTTGCCCAAAATAATGGCGCCAGCTGCTTTGAGTTTCTTCACTTGTTCAGCATCGTGAGCAGGAATGGAATCTTTCAGACAGATACAGCCTGCAGTTGTCGGCATGTCATTGGTATCGAAATTGTCTTTTACCAGAATCGGAACGCCATGCAGAGGTCCGCGGGCACCTTGAGCTGCACGTTCTTCATCCAATTGCTCCGCGATTTGGAGCGCATCCGGGTTTAGGGTTAATACCGCGTTGATGCTTACA
Organism: Paenibacillus sp. 1781tsa1; assembly: GCF_024159265.1. Classification (NCBI taxonomy): domain Bacteria; kingdom Bacillati; phylum Bacillota; class Bacilli; order Caryophanales; family Paenibacillaceae; genus Paenibacillus; species Paenibacillus sp. 1781tsa1. Next base: position 785,348 of record NZ_JAMYWY010000001.1, read on the forward strand.
CCTTGATCATCGTATTTTTCAATGCGGTCCAGATATTTCTGAACCAACTCTTTTGATGTCAGTTTTCCTTGCGTCATTGCGGCCTGGAGATCCATGATGGTTGCTTCCTCCAGAACAAACGGTTTTATGTAGTTATAAATGCGGTCTTTCAGTATGGAGAGGTCATTCTCGGTAAGTACAGCGTTTGGAAGGAAGAGGGAGTCAGTATAACCCTTCATTAGTCCTGCGGTATTCAATGCACCAACAGCACCTGCGAAAGTGGCTTCATCCGGGACATCCTTGAATGATTCGGTAGCCGAATCCAGCTTGAGCCATTGTTGTAAAGCAACCGCAGCATCTTTACGTTGCACGGTTGTGCCGGAGAGCTTGTCCATGGTAAAAGGAACACCTGCAAGTGTAGCCGCTTCTTCCATGGCCTGAATAAATGCTGCCGGAGTAGCAGGCGCTTTTCCTTTGGATACAGCTGCTACTGTTGTTTTACTTGTAGGCGTTGCTGTTGCTGCTGATGCCGAAGGCACTGTTCCTCCCCATGTTGTGGCAACGACAGCTCCCGCCAGTAACAAAGCCCCACTTTTTTTCAATACAGATCCATGATAAGTCATGCATCCACGCTCCCTTCCTGTGTCTCATTGATGTGTGTTAACAGCGATTCTATTTCTATGCTTTTGACACATTGTATAGTCATGTCAGGTAATCTTACAAGGTTTGTATTTATCCAAAAAAACGTATACATCAATACTTTACAGTGTTAATACTTATTCATGCTTCTGTTTACATGTACTCAGAAAAACTATTACATACTTTAATGTGAAGAAATATAACATGTAATTGATATGTTGATTAAACATGAGGTTACAGGATGCGAGTGGAGTAGGAAGTAGAGATGACAGAGCATACCTTCAGTGTGAAATGATATAATGAAAAGATAGGAATAAAAGAGACATAACGTTCTACCAGAGAGGAAGAGATATGAAGTGAAGACATTGGTACTCGCAGAAAAACCATCTGTAGCACGCGAAATAGCCAGAGTTATGGGTGCGCGTGATAAACATAAAAGTTATATGGAAGGCCCGAAATATATCGTTACCTGGGCGCTGGGGCATCTGGTTGGATTAGCTGAACCGGAGGATTACGACAAGAAGTATGCAACATGGAATCTGGAGGACCTGCCGATTCTGCCAGAGCGTACGAAACTGAAGGTACTTAAAGAGACCAACCATCAATATAAAGCCGTACAGCAGCTGATGAAACGTCAGGATGTGGGTGAGCTGGTCATTGCGACGGATGCAGCACGCGAGGGAGAATTGCTGGCCCGTTGGATCATGCAGATGGCGGGTTGGAAAAAACCTTTTAAACGCCTGTGGATTTCATCCCAGACAGATAAGGCGATCAAAGACGGATTTGCTTCGCTGAAACCAGGCAGTCAGTTCGATCGTCTCTATGAATCAGCACGTTGCCGGGCCGAAGCCGACTGGATGATTGGACTTAACGTGACCCGTGCGCTAACCGTTCGTTTCAATGCACAGTTGTCTGCTGGACGGGTCCAAACTCCGACATTGGGCATGATTATGGATAGAGAAAATGAAATTAACGGTTTCCGCTCGCAGGAGTATGAGACGTTAACGGCAGATTTGGGTGGTTTTCAGGCTGTGTGGCGGGCAGCTGGGGGAGATTCACGAATTTTCGACCCTCAAGAAACACAAGAATTGAAGAAACGGGTAGATGGGCGCAAGGGCACGATTGCTCAGGTGAAGAAAAGCGAGAAAGTAGAGCCCCATCCACTGGCATATGACCTAACGGAACTGCAACGCGATGCCAACCGGAAATATGGTTTCTCGGCAAAGCAAACATCAAATGTCCTGCAACGACTCTATGAACAGCACAAACTCGTGACGTACCCACGTACGGACAGCCGATATCTGACTGCCGACATGACAGCTACATTGAAAGAACGTCTGGACAGTGTAGCCATTGGACCTTATGCGTCTCTGGCACGTCCTTTGCTGCGCAAAAATCTGAATATCACCAGACGTATTGTGGATGACAGCAAAGTGACCGATCACCATGCCATTATCCCCACGGAACAAACGGTACTTCTGAATCAATTGAACCCGGAGGAACGCAAATTGTATGATCTGATCGTACGTCGTTTTATCAGCCTGTTCTATCCGGCAGCGAAGTACGATTCGGTTGCAATCACGGTTCAAGTGGGGATTGATTCCTTCTATGTCAAAGGTACAACGGTGAAAGAAAGCGGTTGGCGTGAAGTTTACGGCGGCGATTACAGCGATGATGACGATGACCGTGCTGATGATGCAACAGACCATGAGCGTGCGCTTTTGCCCGATGTGCAGCAAGGACAGTCCGTGACGGTTCAGCGTTGCCATATTAAAAGTGGACGGACAATGCCGCCCAAACGGTATACCGAAGCCGCTTTGCTTTCCCAGATGGAAAAGCATGGACTCGGCACTCCGGCTACCCGGGCGGATATTATTGAGAAGCTGGTCAGTTCCGACACGATAGATCGTCAAGGCAACAGCATGCATCCAACCGGCAAAGGAAAACAGTTGATTGAACTGGCTGCTCCGCAGCTGCGTACACCGGATCTGACTGCCCGCTGGGAAGCTGAACTGGAGCGCATCGCTCGTGGGCAAGGACAGCCAGGACCATTTCTGGACAGCATCCGTTCTATGGCGAAAGAGCTCGTGTCAACGGTGAAAGGCAGCAAAGCGGAGTATAAGCCACATAATGTGTCGAATAGCCATTGCCCGGACTGTAACGCACGGTTGTTGGAGAAGAAAGGCAAGCGCGGCAAGTTTCTTGTATGTCCTACCGAGGACTGTGGATATCGTCGTTCGGCAGAGAAAAGATTGTCCAACCGTCGTTGTGCACAGTGCCACAAAAAGATGGAAATCAAAGAAGGCAAGGCGGGGTTATACGTACAATGTCTACCATGTGGTATTACAGAAACGTTGGATAAGGACAAACAGCATGTGAACAAACGCGATCAGCAAAAATTGGTGAAACAATATGCGAAGCAAGAGTCGATTGGCTCCAATCTGGGCGATCTGCTGAAAGCGGCTATGGAGAAAAAAGGGAAGTAGTTGAGATCGTGCCTCGTGCGGTACGAGCCATGCGAATGATGTACTCATTTACTCCAAAGGGACTGATTATGACTTTTCACTGCTCGTTCATGCCAAGTCGTATAAGATCCTCCTTTTTCAGGCAACGTAAGCCAAGGAGGTGATACCTATATGCCGCATAACAAACCAGAGAAAATCCATAACCAGCAAAACAAAGACAGTATTCGGGAAGAGAGTATCGCTGTGCGCCCGGACAAAGCAGCCAAAAGAGCACCAAGCCTGAACGGTATTCCAAAACAGGAGTCCTAGGTCAGAGCGATGTAACATTTTACACAAAATTGCGGTTCCCTACCTGGTGCGTTGAACATGTCTTTAATGAGGACTATAATGGAGACAGGGAGATGTCCCGGGACAGGGGGATCGCTAGAATTATATGCAAACCGGACTTATATTGTGGTTTTTATTTATTAATGTAGTTGGTTATCTGGTGATGTCGGATGATAAGAGGCGTGCACAACAGCGTCGTGACCGTACACCCGAACGGACGTTATTCTTGCTTGCGTTTATTGGCGGTGCTTTGGGAGTCTGGATCGCGATGTATCGGAAAAGGCATAAGACCAAACATCCCAGCTTCACCATTGGCATTCCGTTGTTGTTGTTCTTGAATGCGGTAATCTATGGTTATTTTATTCAATGAACACTTGAAACGCATGCGTAATCGTTCATCGTCACAGTAAGGTTTTATATGTAAATTTATTCGTATAAATGGTTCATTGTGGCTCCGGTACGTTTAAGAAGTTATATGCTTATGTTAGTTTATTGGATGTCAGACCGAAGCTTGCTTCGCGTGCTCTACATATAAAGGAAGGGACGGGATTCACATGTTATTTTCCAAAATATTAGTGGCTTATGATGGTTCCAAAGCTTCAAATAAAGCACTTGATCGTGCGATTGAGCTAGCCAAAGTGTCCCCAAATGCAGTACTGGATGTCATTCATGCTTTTGATTTCCCGCGCGTATTCATCGGTGAGGGGTTGGCGCCACTGCCACCTTCACTTAATAATGACTACTACAATCTGGCGGTGCAAACGACAGATGAAGCAAAAGAACGAATTCAGGCTGCTGGTGTAACGGCCAATGTGGATCTGATTCAAGGAGCGGCTGCGGAAGTATTACTTGATTTTGCCAAAGAAAATGATTCGGATATCATTATTATTGGTAGCCGCGGACTGGGTGGTATTCGGGAATTTGTCCTGGGTAGTGTCAGTCACAATGTGGTGCAGCATGCTCAGGTTCCAGTACTGATCGTAAAATAATGGATGAAGTGTGTACGCACTGAAAAGCAGGAAGCCGGTTGCCTTCGAGAGATTGAAGAGGAGCCGGCTTTCTTTTATGGGATGAAATGGATAGCTAACCGAATTTAATGAAGCAATTCCCGAACATTATATTTGTCAATATGTTAAATGTTCGTCTTTAAGTTGACATTAGCTGTAGGGGATTGTTAGAATGTTAGATGTGTCGATCAGGTAAGAATAAGGTCGAGTAGGAACGAAATGTGTAATAAGAGATTACAAAAATGAACGAAAATAGTTTGATAGATATTTGCTCGTATAACGCCGGGAATAGGGCCCGGAAGTATCTACCCGGGAACCGTAAATTTCCGGACTACGAGGAGATACGGCTGAGAGTCGCATGCAACCAGATGCGGACAGCAAGCCCCCTTTTGGCATGCCCAAATGAGGGATACGTATTTCTTGGAGTCCGGTGTCCGAAGAAAATGTGATGTTTTCGCGGGTAGCGGATTTTTTCATTTCACACGTAATAAGCGTTCCTTCATATCAGATGTAATCAAAAAAGCTCAGACGGGAGTTGGATGTATTCATGTCACTGCAAGTCGCTGTAATTATGGGCAGCAAGTCGGATTGGGAAACGATGAAGCATGCGTGCGAGGTGCTGGATGAACTGGAAATCGGTTATGAGAAAAAAGTAGTCTCAGCCCATCGTACACCGGATTTAATGTTCGAATACGCAGAGCAAGCAATTGATCGAGGATTCAAGGTGATCATTGCAGGCGCAGGCGGGGCAGCACATCTGCCCGGGATGGTCGCTTCCAAAACGATGCTTCCGGTCATTGGTGTTCCTGTGCAATCCAAAGCATTGAACGGTCTCGATTCCTTGTTGTCCATTGTTCAGATGCCTGGTGGTATTCCCGTCGCAACTGTAGCGATTGGCAAGGCAGGGGCAACGAATGCCGGATTGCTGGCAGCTCAGATGATCGGGGCTTTTGACCCGGATGTCCAACGTCGCTCTGAAGCTCGAAGAGAGCGCATCAAACAAGAAGTACTCGAAAGCAGTAAAGAACTATGAGTAGAATAGGGAATCAATCCGGTATAGCAGGAGAGTTGAAAAAAGTCCTGCTGCCCGGGAAAACAACCATCGGCATTCTTGGAGGCGGACAGCTCGGACGTATGATGACGCTCGCAGGAACGGCAATGGGGTATCGCTTTGTTACTCTTGATCCCGCTGCGGATGCACCTTGTGGTCAAGTTGCTCGTCAGATTGAAGCTGGTTATGACGATGCCAAAGCTGCACTCGAACTGGCTCGGCAATGCGATGTCATTACGTATGAATTCGAAAATGTGGATGCAGAAGTCGCTGGGCTACTCGAACGTGAGTCTTACGTTCCGCAAGGAAGTGCGTTACTGTATACCACACAACATCGGTTGCGTGAAAAACGTGCGATTGAAGCTGCTGGAGTAAGAGTCGCGCCTTATCGTGAGATCACGAGTGCGGATACGATGCTTGCTGCTGTAAGTGAACTTGGCGTGCCATGTGTACTGAAGACGGTGACTGGAGGTTACGATGGCAAAGGCCAGCGTGTAATTCGGGAAGCGAATGAGGCTGTGGTTGCGTACGAAGAGCTTGCAGCTACAGGTGCGGAACTGGTGTTGGAACAATTCATCAAATTTGAATGCGAGATTTCGGTCGTTGTTGCGCGCAGTACCAATGGGGAGATCAAAACGTTCCCGCCAGCGGAGAACATTCATGTAAATAACATTTTGCATGCTTCAATTGTACCGGCTAGAGTTGCTACAGACATCCAGATCGAAGCGCAAAAGCTGGCAGCAGCGGTAGCAGAATCAATGAAGGCTGTTGGGTTGCTTGCTGTGGAACTGTTTGTAGCGGCGGATGGAAGACTGTACGTCAACGAACTGGCGCCAAGACCACATAATTCCGGTCACTATACGATGGAAGCTTGTGCGACTTCTCAGTTCGAACAACATATTCGTGCGATCTGCGGATTACCACTTGGGGACACTTCGTTATTGAGTCCGGTTGTTATGGTCAATGTGCTTGGAGAACATCTGGAAGGCATTATCGCCAGAACAGGGCAACCTGATGCAGAAGCGATAGAACTCGGTGTGATTCCCAAGCTTCACATATATGGTAAAACCGAAGCGAAAACAGGACGTAAGATGGGGCATGTAAATCTGCTCTGTCAGGATGTTGAAGAAGGATTACAATGGATTGAACAAACTAACCTCTGGAGGAATACAAATTCATGATTGAACGTTATAGCAGACCCGAAATGAGAGCCATTTGGACGGAAGAGAACAAATTCCAATCGTGGCTGGAAGTTGAAATATGTGCATGTGAGGCGTGGGCTGAACTGGGTGTAATCCCTAAGGAAGAAGCAGCATTGCTTCGTCAGAACGCATCTTTTGACATCGACCGCATCTATGAGATTGAAAAGGAAACACGTCATGATGTTATCGCATTTACACGTACGGTATCTGAAAGTCTGGGTGCGGAGCGGAAATGGGTGCACTACGGACTGACTTCGACAGATGTCGTGGATACAGCTCTGGGTTATGTACTGCGTCAAGCGAATGAGATTCTGGAAAAGGATATCATGAATTTCATTGAAATTCTTCGTGAAAAAGCACTGACCTATCAGCACACACCAATGATGGGACGTACGCACGGGGTACATGCAGAGCCAACAACATTTGGACTGAAAATGGCGTTGTGGCATGAAGAGATGAAACGGAACCTGGAGCGTTTCCGTCATGCAGCAGACAACGTACAATACGGCAAAATCTCAGGCGCAGTAGGAACATACGCGAACATCGATCCGTTTGTTGAAGAGTTTGTCTGCGAGAAGCTGGGCACGAAACCTGCGCCGATCTCGACTCAAACATTGCAACGTGACCGTCACGCCGAATATATGGCTACACTGGCGTTGATCGCAACGTCCCTGGACAAGTTCGCTACAGAGGTACGTGCACTGCAGAAGAGTGAATTCCGTGAAGTGGAAGAAGCTTTTGCTAAAGGTCAAAAAGGATCTTCCGCGATGCCGCACAAGCGTAACCCGATCGGTAGTGAAAACATCTCCGGCCTGTCCCGCGTCATTCGGGGACATATGGTATCAGCATACGAGAACGTAACGCTCTGGCATGAGCGCGACATCTCACATTCTTCCGTAGAACGTATCATTCTGCCGGATGCAACGATGTTGCTGAACTATATGCTGAATCGTTTTGGTAACATCGTGAAGAACCTGACGGTATTCCCTGAGAACATGAAACGCAACATGGAGCGCACCTTCGGCGTGCCATTCTCCGGCCGCGTAATGACGAAACTGATCGACAAAGGCTTCAGCCGTGAGCAAGCATACGATACCGTTCAACCACGTGCGATGCAAGCATGGGAAGAACAACGTCAGTTCCAGGATATCGTGAAATCCACACCGGAAATCACGGAAGTACTGAACGAAGAAGAAATCGCAGATGCATTCAACCCGTCATGGCACTTGAAGCACGTAGACACCATCTTCAAAAAGCTCGGTTTGAACGATTAATATATAACTCCCATAGGCTATAGCGCAGAATGATGGTTCAGCACTTGAACGCAGAGGACAGAAATAAGCTGAAGAAGCGAAGCGGTCGCCTTTATCCCCGGATTTTCACTTTGGAAAAGCGGAATCAAAAAATCTGGGGATAACAGCGATCGGAAGATTGTTCTGTCATCGGAGTGGAGTTTGCACCATCAGGATTCTGACCTTAGCCTTACATCTCCTGAAAGAAGGTGAACCCATGGCACTGTCCACTGCGGCAGATCTCGTTAAAGCACCTCTGTTATATAAAGGAAAAGTACGTGAATTGTACGATCTGGGTGAACATTTTCTGATCGTGGTTACCGACCGAATCTCGGCTTTTGATTATGTGCTAGACCCGGCAGTTCCCGAGAAAGGAAACGTACTGAACAAACTCAGTAGTTTCTGGTTTGAACTGACAGGCAGCATGATGGAGAATCACGTGGTTCATACGGATGTGAATCAACTGGGTGATCTCGTCACAGACCCAGAATTGCTCAAAGACCGCATCATGGTAACCCGCAAAGCAGAGCGCATTGATATTGAATGTGTCGTGCGTGGATACATCACTGGTGGTGGATGGAGACAATATGAGACAAGCGGTGAAGTGAATGGCATTAAACTGCCTGAAGGACTGCGCAAGAATGCCAAACTCGAAGTTCCCATTTTCACCCCGGCAGCCAAAAATGATGTAGGGCATGACGAGGACATTTCGATGGATCGCATGAAAGAACTGGTGGGAGACGGACTTGCAATGGAGCTTCAAGAAAAAAGCTTGCGCTTGTACGAATTCGCTCGTGATTACTGTGATCAGCGTGGCATCATTCTGGCAGACTGCAAATTCGAGTTCGGCATCGTGGATGGCAAGGTCATCCTGATTGACGAAATCTTCACTCCAGATGCTTCACGCTTCTGGGCCAAAGAGAATTATGAACTCGACATCGAGATCGACAGCATGGATAAAGAGCCAGTGCGCACCTATCTCGCCGGAACCGATTGGAACAAGAACAGTAAACCCGATCCACTCCCACAAGAGGTAGTTGAGGCAACAACCGCAAGATATGTCGATATTTATAACCGTTTAACGAAATAATAAAGTGTAACGTTTGAGCGCGAGCTACGGGAAAGTTTGAGGAAGCTAACGTTTGAGCGAGCTATGGGAAAGTTTGGCTTTCGATCGCTGTTGCCCCCGGAATGTTTTGATTGAATCCTTTTTTCAAAAGGAAACATTCCAGTTGCAAAGGCGAACGCTTCGCTTCTCTAGCTCAAATCTTTCCCTCCGCCAGTGTTCAAACTGGTGGGTGAGGCAATGAAGAGCGATGGCTTCCCACAGGTATGGGAAGCCTGAAAGATTACGAGAACAAAATTCACTGATTACTAAAGTTACTCAAAGACCATTAACTGTTTCCACATAATGGTCAGTCTCGACCATTACACACCGTGCAACGTAAAAGGTTTAGGCCTTTAAAAACGTCGCATGGACTAGCGGAGGGGCGGAATTGTTCTTAAAGGAGCGATAGCGTTCGCCTTTGTCCCCGGGTTTTGACCGCAGAGCGGGCCAAAACAATCCAAAAAAACCTGGGGACAACAAGCGACCGGAAAGAACAATCCGCCTGGGAGCAAGCACTCGACCATTACACACCGTGCAACGTAAAAGGTTTAGGCCTTTAAAAACGTCGCATGGACTAGCGGAGGGGCGGAATTGTTCTTAAAGGAGCGAAGCGTTCGCCTTTGTCCCCGGGTTTTGACCGCAGAGCGGGCCAAAACAATCCAAAAACCTGGGGACAACAAGCGACCGGAAAGAACAATCCGCCTGGGAGCAAGCACTCGACCATTACACACCGTGCAACGTAAAAGGTTTAGGCCTTTAAAAACGTCGCATGGACTAGCGGAGGGGCGGAATTGTTCTTAAAGGAGCGATAGCGTTCGCCTTTGTCCCCGGGTTTTGACCGCAGAGCGGGCCAAAACAATCCAAAAAAACCTGGGGACAACAAGCGACCGGAAAAACAATCCGCCTGGGAGCAAGCACTAGACCATTACACACCGTGCAATGTAAAAGGTTTAGGCCTTTAAAAAACATCGCATGGACTAGCGTAGGGGCGGAATTGTTCTTAAAGGAGCGATAGCGTTCGCCTTTGTCCCCGGGTTTTGACCGCAGAGCGGGCCAAAACAATCCAAAAACCTGGGGACAACAGCGACCGGAAAGAACAATCCGCCCCGGAGCAAGCTCCAAAGTCACTTTTTTAACAGCATAAAGCATTTATCCCGTTCATTACTGAGGAGGAACATAAGGATCATGATCAAAGCAACCGTATATGTCACTATTAAGCAAAGCGTACTCGACCCGCAAGGCGTAGCTGTTCAAGGAGCCCTGCATTCCATGGGATTCAACGAAGTGGAAAGTGTACGGATCGGTAAAGTCATGGAACTCAACCTGGATACAACAGATCGTGCGGAAGCGGAGAAACGATTGAAAGTCATGTGTGAAAAGCTGCTGGCCAACACCGTTGTTGAAGATTACCGCTACGAATTGGAGGGTTAATCTCATGAAATTTGCAGTTCTTGTGTTCCCTGGCTCCAACTGCGACATCGACTGTTACAAGGCAGTGGAAGATGCGATTGGACAAGAGGTTGATTATGTATGGCACACGGCTACAGATCTATCGGCTTATGATTGTATTTTGGTTCCGGGTGGTTTCTCATATGGTGACTACCTGCGTTGCGGAGCGATTTCCCGCTTTGCACCGGTAATGAACGAGGTAGCGAAAGCTGCTGAACAAGGTAAATATATTTTGGGCATTTGCAACGGATTCCAGATTCTGACGGAAGCAGGTTTGCTCCCTGGGGCATTGATTCGCAACACGTCCCTGAAATTCCGTTGTCACGATACGGTATTGAAAGTGGCGAACACAGATACACCATTTACACGTGACTATGCACCGGGCGAAGAGATTATCATCCCGATTGCTCACGGCGAAGGCAACTATTATTGCGACGAGGAGACGCTCGCGAGTCTGCAAGCGAACAACCAAATCGTATTTACGTATGGTACCAACCCGAACGGTTCCCTGGGTGATATTGCAGGAGTTTGTAACGAGGCTGGAAACGTGGTCGGCATGATGCCGCATCCAGAGCGTGCAGTGGATTCACTGTTTGGTTCGGAAGACGGCAAACGTATGTTTACATCTATTTTGAAAGCATGGAGGGATCGGCATGACGCAGCAGCTATCCGCTAAGGAACCAACAGCAGAACAGGTCGCAGAACATAAACTTTACGCACAAATGGGCGTATCTGACAGCGAGTATGAGTTGATCTGTGAGTTCATGGGGCGCAAGCCAAACTACACGGAAATTGGTGTGTTCAGTGTAATGTGGTCCGAGCACTGTGCTTATAAAAACTCCAAGCCATTGCTGCGCCGCTTCCCAACCACGGGGCCACGTGTCCTGATGGGACCTGGTGAAGGTGCCGGTATCGTGGATATCGGGGATAACCAGGCCGTTGTATTCAAAATTGAAAGCCATAACCATCCTTCCGCAGTTGAGCCTTATCAAGGCGCAGCAACAGGTGTGGGCGGCATTATCCGTGATATTTTCTCCATGGGCGCAAGACCGGTTGCATTGCTGAACTCCCTTCGTTTTGGCAAATTGGAGAGCGATCGCGTTAAATATTTGTTCGAACATGTGGTAGCAGGCATTGCTGGATACGGGAACTGTATCGGTATTCCTACCGTTGCAGGTGAAGTCATGTTTGATGAGAGCTACGAAGGCAATCCGCTGGTTAACGCGATGTGTGTGGGTCTGATTGATCATGACAAGATTCAGCGTGGCGTAGCTAAAGGTGTGGGGAACCCAGTTTACTATGTAGGGCCACCAACAGGCCGGGATGGTATCCATGGAGCAACCTTTGCATCCGTTGAACTGACAGAAGAATCCGAGTCCCAACGGACAGCGGTTCAGGTTGGTGATCCGTTTATGGAGAAACTGGTGATGGAATCCTGTCTGGAATTGATCGACACGGGAATCGTGCTCGGAATTCAGGATATGGGTGCTGCCGGTCTGACATGTTCGAGTGCAGAGATGGCAAGTAAAGCAGGTAACGGTCTGGAACTGTATCTGGATCAGGTGCCACAGCGTGAAGAAGGCATGACACCTTACGAGATGATGTTGTCCGAGTCCCAGGAACGGATGTTGTTTGTTGTTGAGCCGAAGGATGAGGCACAGGCGATGGAAATCTTTGAACGTTGGGGCGTAATCTGTGCCAAAGTTGGTAAAGTAACGGATGACGGTCGTCTGAAATTGATCCACCACGGCGAAGTGGTTGGAGACATGCCGGTAACAGCACTTGTTGACGAGTGCCCAGTGTATGACAAACCATCTTCTGTACCTGCCTACTATGAGCAAAGTGCTTCCATCGACACGCTTCGTTACGACGAAGTGTCGGATCTCGGCGGAGCGCTGAAACAAGTGCTGGCTTCACCAACAGTAGCAAGTAAGAAATGGGTTTATGATCAATATGATTACATGGTGCGTACAAGCACTGCCGTTCGTCCAGGTTCGGACGCAGCCGTAGTTACAATTCGTGGCACACGCAAAGGTCTCGCGATGACAACGGACTGTAATGGACGTTATGTGTATCTTGATCCTGAAGTTGGCGGACGTATTGCCGTAAGTGAAGCAGCGCGTAATATCGTATGTTCCGGTGCAGAGCCACTCGCGATTACGGACAACCTGAACTTCGGTAACCCGGAGAAACCGGATATTTTCTGGCAAATGGAGAAAGCAGTAGACGGTATGGCAGAAGCTTGCCGCGTGCTGGATACGCCGGTTATCGGTGGTAACGTAAGTCTGTACAATGAAAACGCCAAAGGCTCCATCTATCCAACGCCAGTGGTCGGTATGGTAGGTCTCGTTCATGATACCGATCATATCACGACACAGGCATTCAAATCCGAAGGTGATGTGATCATCCTCCTCGGTGAGACCAAAGCTGAACTGGGCGGCAGCGAGCTGCAATACGCGGTTCATGGTCAGACGGAAGGCCGTCCGCCAGAACTGAACTTGCAGACGGAAAAAGCGTTGCTCAGCACGGTGCTGGAAGCTATTCAATCTGGTCTCGTTCGCTCGGCACATGACTTGTCTGAAGGCGGCTTGGCTGTAGCACTCGCAGAGTCTTGTATTAGCGGTAACGTAGGAGCACAGGTGAATGTGGAGACGACATTGCGTGGAGATCACGCTCTGTTCAGTGAGAGCCAATCCCGTATCTTGTTGTCGGCTACGCCAGAGCAAGCGGGGAAACTTGAAGCATTTGTACGTGAGCGCGGTGTACCTGTAGCTGTGATTGGACGTGTAGAAGGAAGTAACCTGACGATTGAATTGAACGGAACATCAGCCGTGAGCGAACCTGTAGGAGGTTTGGCTCAGGTCTGGGAGGATGCGATTCCATGTCTCATGAACTGACGACAGGACCGTTGTGGACAGGCGATTATTATAATGAAGGGTCCGGCAAGGAAGGACTCGACAAATTGAAGGAAGAATGCGGCGTGTTCGGGGTGTTCAGACACCCTGACGCGGCTTCACTCTCCTATTATGGACTGCATGCGCTGCAACATCGGGGCGAAGAAAGTGCAGGCATGTGTGTGAGTGATGGCAGCCAGTTTAACTATCATCGCGGCATGGGGCTGGTGAAAGAAGTGTTCACCAAAGACCTGATGCAGACGTTAACCGGGGACATTTCCATTGGACATGTCCGGTATTCAACAAGTGGTGACAGTAAACTGACGAACGCACAGCCATTGGTATTCAAATACCGTGATGGCGATCTGGCGGTAGCGACTAACGGTAACATTGTAAATGCACCAACGATCCGGCGTGAGCTGGAGCAGAGCGGTTCCATTTTCCAAACAACGAGTGATACCGAGGTTATTGCGCATCTGATTGCACGTTCCTCCAAAGGGCTTGTGGAAGCAGCCAAAGAGGCATTCCAGCGCATTGTCGGCGGTTATGCGTTCCTGATCATGACCAATGACAAGCTGCTCGTAGCTTCCGATCCACACGGACTTCGTCCGCTCACGATGGGTAAGCTCGGGGATGCATATCTGTTTGCTTCCGAGACGTGTGCGCTGGAAACAATCGGGGCAGAGTTAATTCGTGATATTGAACCCGGTGAACTGCTTGTGCTGGATGCAGATGGACTGCATGAAGATCGCTTTGATCATCACAAACACCGCAAGGCATTATGTGCGATGGAATATATATATTTTGCTCGTCCAGATAGTGATATGAATGGTGCGAATCAGCATGCTGCCCGTAAACGGATGGGAAGCCGGATGGCGATTGAGTCGTTTGTGGATGCGGACTTGGTTACGGGGGTACCAGATTCCAGCATCTCGGCGGCGATTGGATACGCTGAACAGACAGGCATTCCGTATGAGATGGGTATGATCAAAAATAAATACACCGGACGTACGTTTATCCAGCCAAGCCAGGAATTGCGGGAGCAGGGCGTGAAGATGAAGCTGAGCGCTGTGCGTCGTGTTGTCGAAGGCAAACGTGTGGTTATGATTGACGACTCCATTGTACGGGGAACGACCTCCCGCCGAATCGTGAACATGCTGCGTGATGCAGGAGCAACGGAAGTTCATGTACGCATTACATCGCCACCTTTCAAAAACCCTTGTTTCTATGGCATCGATACACCGGACAGCCGCGAATTGATTGCTTCACAGCTGTCGGTGGAAGAGATTTGCCGTGAAATAAATGCGGATTCCCTGTCGTTCCTCAGTCCGGATGGACTGATTGCATCCATTCAGGGAGATAATCAGGATGATCCCAAGGGCGGGCTTTGCCTCGCATGTTTTGATAATGATTACCCAACCCGCCTCGACTTTGGCGGCGAAGAAAAATTCGGTTGCAGCTGTTAATCCATGCAGATGAGAAAGAGTTATAACGAAGGTGACGTGTTCCTGATTCCGATGAAGGATGGCCGATTTGCGGTATGCCAGGTGGTATGCGCATTTAAAGACCGTTTCAAAAAGGCATTTTCGTTCGGCGTGATGAGCATTCAGCGTGACGAAACCGTAAGGTTGGAAAATGGCGATTTTCTCTTCTATTCCTTTGGAAACCGTAGAAGCAACATCATATTTACTTCTCCGGCCAATATCCGAAATGGATCGTGGAGGATCGTGGGTAACACACCTTTGACGCCCGAAAAGGAAGAACTGAGAGTGTTTCAGTGTGCTGGACATTTATACTGCGGTGATGAGTACATTCGTAACCTCCCGATAGAAGAGTATGGTCAGTTTAATACGCCCGGCGTAGCCGGGTTTGAATTGGTACAAAACCATCTGTTAGAGATGGAGCAAGGATAGGTAGGTTGGACTTAACATTCACACGATAAAATCTGGAGATAACGGCAATCGAAAGGTTGTTCAGTTACCGAAGAGGTACGTGTTAATACACTAGTTCAATTTATACAAGATACGAAGGGTGTGATGGTTGTGTCCGAAGCATATAAAAAGGCCGGCGTCGATATCGCGGCAGGTAATGAAGCGGTTGAACGGATGAAAAAACACGTGAAGCGTACCTTCCGTCCGGAAGTGATGACAGATCTGGGTGGATTCGGTGCCCTGTTCGGTTTGAACAAAGATAAATACGATGAGCCTGTGCTTGTATCCGGTACGGATGGCGTAGGCACCAAGCTGAAAATTGCATTTGCGATGGATCGTCATGACACGATCGGAATCGACGCGGTAGCCATGTGTGTGAACGACATTGTGGTACAGGGTGCAGAACCACTCTTCTTCCTCGACTATCTGGCATGTGACAAAGTCATTCCTGAGAAGATCGAAGCTATTGTTGCGGGTATCGCTGAAGGCTGTCATCAATCGGGTTGTGCGCTGATCGGTGGCGAGACGGCGGAGATGCCGGGCATGTACAGTGAAGGCGAATACGATATTGCCGGATTTACGGTGGGTATCGTGGACAAAGCAAAGATCATCAACGGTACAACCATCGCCCCTGGCGACACTGTAATTGGATTGGCTTCTAGCGGTGTGCACAGTAACGGTTTCTCGCTGGTACGCAGACTTTTGTTGGAAGATGCGGGACTTGATCTGCATGATGAAGTAGCGGAACTGGGCGGTAAGCTGGGTGATTCCCTGCTGGAACCTACGAAGATCTATGTTAAACCCCTGTTGTCCCTGCTCGAAAAGGTAAAAGTAAAAGGCATGGCACACATTACAGGTGGTGGCTTCATCGAGAATATCCCACGTATGTTGCCGAGCAACGTGAATGTGGATATTAACTACGGTTCTTGGCCGATCCTGCCGATCTTCAATCTATTACAGGAAAAGGGCGCTGTCTCGAACCGTGACATGTTCACCACCTTTAACATGGGTGTTGGGCTTGTACTGGTTGTTAATGAAGCAGATGCAACGGAAGCACTGCAACAACTGAAAGCATCTGGTGAAGAAGCGTACATCATTGGCCGTGTTACTGAAGGAGATGCGCGAGTAACCTTCACGGGAGCGGATGTTTAATGGCGAACTACCGCATAGCTGTATTTGCCTCGGGTGAAGGGACTAACTTTCAGTCATTGGTCGATGCAGTACGGAACGGTGGGCTGAATGCATCCGTAGATCTGCTCGTGTGTGATAAACCGTCTGCACGTGTTGTGCAGCGGGCACAGGATGCAGGCGTGGATTGTCATCTGTTTACTCCGAAAAATTATGCTTCCCGTGAAGCCTATGAGGCTGAGATCGTGGAAGTGCTAGAATCCAGAGAGATCGACTTGGTCGTTCTTGCCGGATATATGAGATTGTTGACTTCTGTTGTTGTGGATCGTTACGCAGGGCGGTTGATTAACATTCATCCGTCCTTGCTGCCGGCATTTGCAGGCAAGGATGCGATTGGACAGTCACTTGAGTATGGTGTGAAAGTGACGGGTGTGACTGTGCATTTCGTAGACGGAGGTATGGATACCGGACCGATTATTGCCCAGCATCCAGTTCCCATTCTGCCAGAGGATACGCCTGAGTCAATCAGCCGCTCCATCCATGCAGCCGAACAGCAACTTTACCCTGAAGTGGTATCCTGGTTCGCGCAAGGTCTGGTTCAATTAGACGGACGTCACGTTACTGTTAACAAACCGGTTTGATATAGTTTTAAACTGTTTCACACATTAACGCAGAGGACAGAAATAAGCTGGAGAAGCAAAGCGCTCGCCTTTATTACTGGATTTTTACCCATTGAGAAATTGTTCAAAAAAATCTAGGAATAACAGCGATCGAAAGATTATTCTGGACTCGTAGTGTTTTAGTGTGAAAATCCATTTATCAACTGTATAACAGAAGTCGAATATTGGTACGCATTTTGTGATATTTCTCGGGAAATAAATCGGCTGTGTTTCGTCAGGAAACGCGAAGCCATGGGACATTAAAGGAGGAGCATATTGTGAGTATCAAAAGAGCGCTGGTCAGCGTATGGGATAAAACAGGCATCGTGGACTTTTGCCGCGAGCTGTCGCAAATGGGTGTGGAGATTATTTCGACAGGAGGTACAAGCAGCCTATTGTCGAAGGAAGGCGTACCTGTCATCGGAATTTCGGATGTGACCGGATTTCCGGAAATTATGGACGGACGTGTCAAAACATTGCATCCGGCAGTTCATGGAGGTTTGCTGGCTGTTCGTGACAGCGAAGAGCACAAGCGTCAGATGGAGGAGAACGGACTGGGGTACATCGACCTCGTTGTCGTAAACCTTTATCCCTTCCAGGATACCATCGCCAAGCCGGACGTAACATACGAAGACGCGATCGAGAACATCGATATCGGTGGTCCAACCATGCTTCGTTCCGCTGCCAAAAACCATGCTTATGTTAGTGTCGTTGTTGACACAGCAGATTACGGCAAGGTGCTTGAAGAAGTTCGCAGCAATGGAGATACCACTCTCGAAACACGCAAACGGCTTGCAGCAAAAGTGTTCCGCCATACAGCGGCTTACGATGCAGTGATTTCTGACTATCTCTCCAACCTGAATGGTGATCCGTTGCCAGAGCGTCTGACGGTTACTTACGAAAAACTCCAGGATTTGCGTTACGGCGAAAATCCACATCAGCAGGCGGCATTCTACCGCAAACCGCTGGCTGCTCAAGATACGTTGACAACAGCCGAGCAATTGCATGGCAAAGAGTTGTCTTACAATAACATCAACGATGCGAACGCAGCATTGCAGATTGTTAAAGAATTTGAAGAGCCGGCGGTTGTCGCGGTTAAACATATGAATCCATGCGGCGTAGGCATTGGCGCAAGTATCTATGAAGCTTACAGCAAGGCATATGCTGCAGACCCAACGTCCATCTTTGGTGGAATTGTGGCAGCAAACCGCATTATCGACAGCGATACAGCAGGCAAATTGAGCGAGATTTTCCTGGAAATCGTACTTGCTCCTGACTTTACGCAAGAGGCACTCGATATTCTGACGAAGAAGAAAAACATTCGTTTGCTCAAAACGGGTGAACTGAATGCTGCTCGTAAACGGGAGAGCCAATTCGTTGTAACTTCCATCGACGGTGGTATGATCGTGCAACAGTCCGATGTGCACTCCATTGAAGCGAGCGAGCTGAACGTGGTAACTGATCGTGCACCATCGGAAGAAGAACTGAAACAGCTGTTGTTTGGCTGGAAAGTAGTTAAACATGTGAAATCCAACGCGATTGTACTTGCTGCGAATGATATGACGGTAGGTGTGGGCGCTGGACAAATGAATCGTGTGGGTGCAGCCAAAATTGCGATTGAGCAAGCAGGCGAGCAAGCAAAAGGTGCCATTCTGGCATCGGATGCGTTCTTCCCAATGGGGGATACGTTGGAACTGGCAGCAAAAGCCGGAATTACAGCAGTGATTCAACCTGGCGGTTCGATCAAGGATGAAGAATCCATTAAAGTAGCCAATGAATACGGAATTGCCATGGTCTTCACAGGCGTTCGTCACTTCAAACACTAGAGCGGAAAAGGTTCAAATAAGGGGTGTCGCCAGTCATACTTATGACTTATGGTACACCCCCTATTTTTTAGGTTGTTCAATACGCAGTAGCGTAACAAATCCAGTTATGCACGGAGGGGGAACAGAGCGAATGGATATTCTGGTAGTAGGCGGCGGTGGCCGGGAGCACGCAATCATCTGGGCACTGGCGAAGAGTCCAAAGACAGGCAAGATTCACTGTGCACCGGGAAATGCAGGCATTGCTCAGCTGGCTGAGTGTCATGCGATTGCAGTAAATGAATTCGATAAACTAACGGCTCTTGCTGTAGAGCTTCAAGTAGGATTAGTGGTTATTGGTCCGGATGATCCGCTGGCGGATGGGATCGTGGATGCGTTTGACTCCACTGGTATTCCGGTATTCGGACCTCGTCGCAATGCAGCAGAGATCGAGGGAAGTAAAACGTTCATGAAGGATCTGCTGCACAAATACAACATTCCAACGGCAGCTTATGAGAAATTCAATAACTACGAACAGGCTCAAGCCTACCTGAATGAACAAACAATTCCAGTTGTCATCAAGGCAGATGGACTGGCAGCGGGCAAAGGTGTGACGGTAGCTTATTCCCGTGATGAGGCTGATCAGGCACTTCGCAGTATCATGGTGGATAAAGTGTTTGGTGAAGCGGGAGCGAAAGTGATCATCGAGGAATTCCTGGCAGGTCAAGAAATGTCCATTCTGGCCTTTGTTGATGGGGAAACGGTTCGTCCGATGGCCGCAGCACAGGATCACAAACCCGTGTTCGATAATGATCAGGGGCCAAACACAGGCGGTATGGGGACATATTCACCATTGCCACATATCCCGGCTTCCATTATTGAGGAGGCTGTGGAAACGATCATCAAACCAACTGCCAAAGCAATGGTGTCCGAGGGACGTCCATTCCAGGGTGTATTGTTTGCTGGATTGATGATTTCGCCTGATGGTAAACCCAAAACGATTGAGTTCAACGCACGTTTCGGTGATCCCGAAACACAGGTTGTTTTGCCGCGTCTGAAGAGTGATTTATTTGATATCTTCTGGGCAACCGTCCATGGCAAGCTGGCTGACATTGAGATTGAATGGAGCGATGAAGCCGCTGTATGTGTGGTACTTGCTTCAGGCGGGTATCCAGGTCCTTATGCCAAAGGTGTAGTCATTGAAGGACTGGATCAAGTGGATGAAGCCGTGGTATTCCACGCAGGTACAGCGCGTAGTGAAGCAGGAGACTGGGTCACCAACGGTGGACGGATCCTGGGCGTAGTTGGCCTTGGTGCGAATATTGCCGAAGCTAGAAACAAAGCCTATGCACAGGCGGAACGTATCCAATTCGATGGCAAACATCAGCGGACGGATATTGCTGCTAAGGCACTGGTATAGAATGAACAAAGAGTCCGAAAGATGTGTACCGGAAAGGTATTTGCATCCTGCGGGCTCTTTGCTGCGTATATAGATGTATCTTGTGTAAACGAGCGGACTTGTCTATAGGATAAAGACACGGGAAAGGTACAAAACAGGAGTGAATCTGGAGGTTCAGGTATGTTTAATGCGCAAAAGTACAGGGTAGTATTTTTATAAATTGGACTATACTAAGCATGTGAACAATATCACATTATAAGGCTATATTAATCATATTATATAAAGTACGTAACATACATAGAGACTAATTTGTGAACATTATACTGTAACCTTGTTCCAAACCATAACGTGCAACTGGATGGTTGAGAGGGAAACATGGTATACTTTTCGGAAACAGGAATGAGTACGAGGGGAGGTGGATATCTATTGGGTAGGCGATATTGTAAATTGTCCAAATGGCGAATCTAGGTGGAGTTAAGCGAGGAACAATTGACAGCATGAGGGGTAACCCGATTTGAACGAAGAAGTTTCTGCAAGTCATTGACTTCATCTTGAATTCCTGTTTTGTAATTTTACAAGGTCAAACGTAAGACTTATACAAAAATTATCATTGAAATCGATTTTATATAAGGCAGACGTCGTATTGAAAGACTAACAGCGGATGAATGGTTAACACAGTTAACGGATCACGCTGTAACTATCTCTGGAGGTGAATCCCTGAGAATCGGGGAAATCATTGGACATAATTACCATATTGAATATCGTTTTACTTATTATCTTGATTGCATTGACTGCATTTTTCGTAGCATCGGAGTTCGCTGTAGTCAAAATTCGTACATCAAGAGTGGATCAACTGGTTGCCGAGGGCAATAAAAAGGCTGTACTCGCCAAAAAAGTTGTCTCGGATCTGGATTATTATCTGTCAGCCTGTCAGCTCGGTATTACGGTCACTGCTCTAGGACTTGGAGCGCTCGGAAAACCGACGGTTGAGAGATTGTTATATCCGGTATTTGATTACCTGAACGTGTCACCTTCGATCTCATCCATTGCTTCCTATGCGATTGCCTTTATTCTGGTTACGTTCTTGCATGTGGTTGTTGGTGAGATGGCACCCAAAACATTGGCGATTCAGTTTTCGGAAAAACTGACGTTATTGCTCTCGCCGCCTTTATATTGGTTTGGTAAAATCATGTATCCGTTCATCTGGGCCCTCAATGGAGCATCACGTGTTATTCTGCGTGGATTCGGTGTGAAGCCTGCCGAACATGATCAAGCGTACTCGGAGGACGAGATCAAGATCATCATGAACCAGAGTTACGAAGGTGACGAGAACAACAAGACCAAGCTTTCATATCTGGAAAATGTATTTGTATTCGACGAACGTGATGCCAAAGACATCATGGTACCGCGTACGGAACTGGTGACATTAGATCAGGATATGACCTATGACGATATTATTCCTATATTGGATGAACATAACTATTCACGTTACCCTGTCATTGAGGACGGGGACAAGGACCGTATCATCGGCGTCGTGAATGTGAAAAAGATTTTGCCTGACATGGTTGCTGCTAGATCGTATCAACTGAGCGAGTTTGTTCGCGAGATCCCATTCGTTTCCGAAGTTACACGTATCCAGGATGCGATGATTAAAATGCAGCAGGAACGTGTACACATGGCCGTTGTTGTGGATGAGTACGGCGGTACTTCGGGAATCATTACGATGGAGGATATTCTGGAGGAGCTGGTCGGTGAGATTCGTGATGAATTCGATGCCGATGAGGTGGCTGATATCCAGGAGACCGGAGAGAATCAATATCTCATTAATGGTCGGGTACTTTTGGATGAAGTGGAACGGCAGTTCGGGCTTAGCTTTGAAGGAAATGAAGAGATGGATACGGTGGCCGGATGGATTCAGTACCAGAAGGGTGTAGGTGTGGAAAAAGGCGACACGGTAGAACACGGGGATTATGTCTGGACCGTGGTGGACGCCGAGAACTATCACATCAAGCAAGTTCTTCTGGAACGAGTGAGCGGCGCTGAAGTTGAGGAAGCTGCAAGCGATTTGGCGTGATGTTGCGGAAATTTTTTTAAAATTTAATTTTTGCGATAACGTAGCAGTGTAGGGGACGGAATCGATTCTGAAGAAGCGCAGCGTTCGCGTTTGCAAACCAATTTTAAACCACTGAAAACAACAATCAGCGAAATTGGGAGGCAATGGCGATTGGAAGAACGAGCCGTCACCGGAACGTCACTCGTGCAACCTTAATATAAATTTTACTTGGAGGTGAATCCCTCAATCTGAGGGAAATCATTGGACGGAATAATAGCCTTGAATTTATTTTTAGTAGCCGTATTTATAGGTCTGACAGCCTTTTTCGTTGGAGCCGAATTTGCAATTCTTAAAGTACGGATGTCCCGAATCGATCAATTGATCTCGGAAGGTAACAAAAAGGCAGTACTGGCCAAAAAAGTGGCGCACAACCTGGATTATTATCTGTCGGCATGTCAATTGGGGATTACCATCACGGCTCTGGTATTGGGAGCCCTGGGTGAACCTACCGTTGAGAAAATGCTGCACCCGTTATTTGAGCGCATGGAAGTGCCGGCGGCGTTGTCTACCGTGCTTTCCTATGGTATTGCTCTCGCGATTATTACGTTCCTGCACGTGGTTATTGGTGAATTGGCACCGAAAACACTGGCGATTCAGTTTGCAGAGAGAATGACGCTGTTGCTGGCACCACCTCTGTACTGGTTCGGTAAAATCATGAATCCTTTCATCTACGCGCTGAATGGAGCTGCTCGTCTGTTGCTTGGTATTTTTGGAGTAAAACCTGCCGGGCATGATACCGTTCACTCGGAAGAAGAGCTGAAGCTGATTATGGCACAGAGCTATGAGAGTGGCGAGATCAACCAGACGGAGCTGGATTATCTGAAGAACATATTTGCTTTTGATGAGCGTTTGCTTCAGGAGATCATGATTCCAAGAGATAAAATCGTTACGTTGAATAAAGAAATGCCGCTTGATCAGATCATTGAGACGCTGAATCGACACGAATACACGAGATATCCTGTTATTGCAAATGGAGATCAGGCGCATTTTGTTGGTTTCATCAACACGAAAGAAATGCTGACGAGTGTGGCGGCAGGCCGCGCCTTCAATATGGAGACATATGTCCATCATACGCCGAGTTTCTCCGAGCGTTCTCCCATCAAGGATGTGCTGATCCAGATGCAGCAAAGCCGCGTACACATTGCAACCGTGAAAAACGAGGCAGGTGCTACGGTAGGTATGGTTACGATGGAGGATATCCTTGAAGAGATTGTTGGAGATATCAAGGACGAATACGAGCACAAAGATTTGGTGAATCCACCAAAAAGAATGAAATTGGTTTAAGAAGCAGTGATACAAAGATATTACAGGATTGGTGAAACAACGTAATTGTTATAACGATAAGCAGGTTCCCGAGGTGCTCGGGGCCTGTTTTTTTGGTTTTAATCTTAATTTTAAAATAAATGCTTGCATATTGCAGTCCAATGGATTAATATAAATTTAAAGAATCTTAACTTAAAGATAAATAACAAAAACAAAATAAATAAAAGATGCAAAAACAACCTATGATACGACTAAATACTAAATCCAAGGGAGTGGAGATTATGTTCAGAACTACAGGAATTCATCACATTACAGCTTTTGTAGACGATGCACAGAAAAACGTTGATTTTTACGCAGGCGTGTTGGCGCTCAGATTGGTGAAAAAAACAATTAACTTTGATGCACCAGACGTGTATCACTTGTATTATGGGAATGAGCAGGGTGCACCGGGCACAATCATCACCTTTTTCCCACAGCAGAATTCAAGAAGAGGTGTTATTGGTTCAGGTCAGACTGGAGTTACCGTATATGCGGTACCTGTAGGAAGCTTGCCTTTCTGGAAAGAACGTCTTACTTCCTTCGACATTCCGTATGAAGATAAAACCAGATTCGGTGAGCAGTACATTCGTTTCTTCGATAAAGGTGGCCTGTTGCTTGAACTGGTTGAGCGCGAAGGTGGTCAGCCAAGCAACTGGAGTTTCAACGGTGTGACACCGGAGCATGCCATCAAAGGATTTGGCGGAGCTGTATTGTTCAGCCACGTTCCTGAAAAAACCATGGACGTCTTGGTAAGCAAACTGGGTCTGGAGCAAGTTGGTGAAGAGAACGGACTCCTTCGTCTCCAGGCAAGCGGCGATATTGGCCAGATCATTGACATTCAGTCCACAGGCATCCAACGCGGGATTGGTGGAGCCGGAACAGTTCACCATATTGCATGGCGTGCCAAAGACTACGCGGAGCATGAACAAATTCAGCAGGATCTTGAACAATCCGGGTATCATCCAACACCAGTCATTGACCGTCAATACTTCAACGCTGTGTATTTCCGGGAGCCGGGAGGCATACTGTTCGAATTGGCTACGGATCCTCCGGGATTTGCACGGGATGAACCAGCAGAGAGCATGGGTGAGAAACTGATGTTGCCTGAATGGTATGAACCACAGCGCGAACAGATTGAACAATTGTTGCCACGAATTGAAGTACGTGAATGGAAAGGAGAGTCCAAATCATGACCACAACCAATACAATGAAACATATCTATAAAGCAGGTGCTCAGCCGGATGCTCCAACAATCCTGTTGCTTCATGGCACAGGGGGAACCGAGAACGATCTGATCGGTCTTGCGGAGATGATCGCGCCAGGAGCTGGCATACTTGGGGTGCGAGGTAACGTATCGGAGAACGGGATGCCCCGTTTCTTCCGCCGCTTGGCGGAAGGTATTTTTGATGAAGAAGATCTGATTGCTCGTACGGCAGAGTTGGGATCTTTTGTAGATGCAGCTGCGGCGGAATACGGTTTCGATCGGTCCAACGTGTATGCACTGGGTTACTCTAACGGTGCCAACATTGCGGCAAGCTTGATCTTCCATCAAGCGGATGTATTCAAAGGTGCAATTCTGCATCATCCAATGGTACCGCTGCGCGGACTGGAATTGCCGGATCTGAAAGGTCTGCCTGTGTTCATTGGTGCAGGCGAGAACGATCCGATTGTACCCAGACGTGAAACTGAGGAACTTGCTTCGCTGCTCAGTGGTGCAGGTGCGGATGTAAACACGTATTGGGAGCGCCAGGGTCATCAGTTGACTCGTACCGAGGCAGAAGCCGCGGCAGCTTGGTTTAAGACGCAGGCGTAAGATAGGGGTCTCCTTATTGAGTGATTGGTATATTTAGTCCTAGGTATCGTGAAGCTAAAGCAGTTAAAAACAGCCCTGATGGAAAATGAAATCGGGCTGTTTTTTTATTTTATTTTGGCTTGTGAAGCAAACGAAGAGTTGCTGTTATGTAAGCGTGACGAACGGGGTAAACATTTGAATAATCAATAGTTGAAGATGTATTCTTGTTATATTACTTAAATCCAACTAAAGATTTACATGACAACGGAGAAGACAGAAAAAAGAAGAACGAAGTGTTCTGTCATCGGAGTGCAGTGTAAATTGTATCAACATCATGAACTGGAGGGGTTAATGTGGAACGTAACATCAAGGAACTGGTACAGCGGATGACACTGGAGGAAAAAGCGGGTATGTGCTCGGGACTGGACTTTTGGCATCTGAAAGGGGTGGAGCGTCTTGGCATCCCATCCATCATGGTGACGGACGGACCTCACGGGCTGCGCAAGCAGGATGGGAGTGCAGATCATCTAGGACTTACGTCGAGCGTACCTGCAACCTGTTTTCCGTCTGCGGCAGGACTGGCTAGTTCATGGGACAAGGAGCTGGCGCGTCAGGTCGGGGTGGCCCTGGGTGAGGAATGTCAGGCCGAGGATGTAGCGGTATTGCTTGGTCCGGGTGTGAATATTAAACGTTCCCCGCTGGGCGGGCGTAATTTTGAATACTTTTCCGAAGATCCGTTGTTATCTACGCAGATGGCTACCGGTCATATTCAAGGTGTGCAGAGTCAGGGTGTGGGTACGTCTCTCAAACACTTTGCAGTCAATAATCAGGAAGAACGACGCATGTCGATTGATGCGGTGGTGGATGAACGGACGCTACGTGAGATCTATCTGGCGAGCTTCGAAGGTGCGGTGAAGGATGGACAGCCGTGGACGGTGATGTGTTCCTACAATAAGGTGAACGGTACGTATGCTGGTGAGAATGAATGGTTGCTTACCGACATCCTGAAAGACGAATGGGGTCACGAAGGTCTTGTGGTATCAGACTGGGGTGCGGTCAATGAACGTGCAGACGCCCTTGCAGCAGGACTGGAACTGGAGATGCCAACAAGCGGTGGAATCGGTGAGCGTAAAGTAATCGATGCCGTAGAGAGCGGACAACTGCCGCTGGACAAGCTGGATCGGGCGGTGGAGCGTCTGCTTACGCTGATCTTCAATGCCGTTGATCAAAAGAAAGAAGGGGCTACATATAACAAGGATGAGCATCACCAACTTGCGCGCAAGGTGGCAGCCGAGAGTATGGTTTTGTTGAAAAATGAAGAAGGTCTCCTGCCGCTGGGCCGTGAAGGCGAAGTGGCGTTAATCGGAGCATTTGCGCGTAAACCTCGCTTCCAGGGCGGCGGCAGTTCACACATTAATCCGACCAAAGTGGATGATATTGTGGAAGAGATGACCCAGGTGGCTGGCGAAGGTGTAACCTTCTCGTATGCCCCAGGTTATCGGCTTGAAGCGGATGATGTGGATGAGACATTAATGCATGAGGCTGTTCAGGCAGCGCAGTCGGCGGATACCGCTGTTGTGTTTGTTGGATTGCCAGATCGTTATGAATCCGAAGGGTATGATCGTGTCCATCTGCGTCTGCCTGACAATCATATTCGACTGATTGAAGAGATTGCGAAGGTTCAATCCCGTATGGTCGTTGTGCTGAGCAACGGATCTCCAGTGGAGATGCCTTGGCTGCCGCAAGTACAAGCTGTGCTTGAAGCGTATCTTGGTGGACAGGCGGTTGGTGGAGCGATCGCAGATCTGTTGTATGGTGAGGTGAATCCGTCCGGTAAACTGGCGGAGACGTTCCCAGCCAAGCTGAGCCATAATCCATCTTATCTGAATTTTCCGGGCGAAGGCGATCGTGTCGATTATCGGGAAGGCATCTTTGTTGGATATCGCTATTATGACAAAAAAGAACTGGAGCCCCTGTTCCCGTTTGGTTATGGACTAAGTTATACAACATTTGAATATGCTGACCTGAAGGTAGACCGCACGGAACTGACTGATCATGATGAGGTGAATGTGCAAGTTCGGGTCACTAATACCGGAGACAGAGCGGGCAAGGAGATTGTACAGCTGTATGTTAGCGACGTAGAGAGCACAGTTATTCGTCCGGTCAAAGAACTGAAGGCTTTTGCCAAAGTAGCGCTTGAACCTGGAGAGTCAAAATTAGTGAGTTTTACACTAAATAAGCGTTCATTCGCCTATTACAATGTAGATATCAAGGACTGGCATGTGGAGACAGGAGAGTTCGAGATTCAGGTGGGCAGCTCCTCTCGGGACATTCATGTGCATACACGGGTGAATGTCGAGTCTACAGCGACATTCCTTCCCACTTATACGCGTAATAGCACATTGGGTGATATCCAGCGTGATCCGGCGCATAAGAAGCTATTGGAACAGGCTTTGCAGCAATTCCAGGAGGCCAGTGGATTTGGCGGTGATGATGCGGGTGATCATGCAGATATGATGGATGCAATGATGAAATATATGCCGCTGCGTGCACTGGTTGCGTTTAGCGGTGGGGCCATGACGGAGGAAGCGATGAATGAGCTTCTGGAGCAGCTAAACAAGAAGGATCATGGTATTCGGGGATAAAGCGCAGCAGCTATAGACCGAATATTCGTTCATCCTTGGATGGAGTGACTCTGCAATCCGTGCAGGAACTGCGCACGAAGCCACAAGAAGGTGTATGTGAGGACCAGCCGCATAGTGGCTGGTACTGTTACCCGATCCGATGATGGATCGGGTTTTCTTTTTGCATAAGGGAAAAGGAGGGTTAACGGGACGGCGGGATGTGAGGTGATCCTTGCAACGTGACAGAGGTGACAGGGCTGCTGTAACTTGCTGAAGCAACATGGTTGTCGTAAAGGATGGATTATTCTATAATGAAGTAATTGATAATCATTTTCAATTAGATTCGGTGAAAGATGACTATGCATGTATTCAGGAGGGGAACATGAATCGTAACCCTAGCTCACATACGTTTGGTTCAAGTGCGTTTGTTCAGACCCGCGATGGTCGCAAACTACATTATATGTCCAGGGGAACAGGAGAACTTACGGTTGTATTTGAGTCCGGTATGGGCGCCTCCAGATCAGCCTGGGGGTTGGTTGCACCCGCCGTTGCTGAGCATGCACGTGCTGTCGTGTATGACAGGGCAGGGGCAGGACGAAGTGATGTCGACTCGGCTCCCCGCAGCCTTGAACGCATTGCAGAGGACCTTGGGGAATTGCTGACAGCACTGGGCCCGGGCCCATTCATTCTTGTGGGACATAGCTGGGGAGGTCCGATTGTACGGGCTGCGGCAGCTGCAAATCCCTCTAGATTACGAGGCATTATTCTGGTAGATCCATCAGACGAGCATTGCGATATGTATTTCTCCAAACTTACTAAAAAGAGCTTTGCCATCAATGGTTTCATTATTCCAATTATGGCGCGTACAGGCTTATATAAGTTGCTCGGTAGCAAAGCTGGAAGCATTCAGCCTGACGATGTGGCGGCGGATCATCTCAAAGAGGATTTCACTGTACACGCAGCCAGCACGATGCTTGCGGAGGGCAGAACATTTCTGAATGACATGGCAGCGCTGCTGGAACATCCTCCGGCTCTGGGTAATCTGGAAGTCAGCGTGATCTCGGGTACGAAACCGGGCAAGGGAGAGGGGAAAATCAGACCTGCTCTCATCACGGCGCATCGCCAGACGGTGAGCCAGTTATCCAATGCGAGATGGATTGGGGCGAATCAATCGGGACATATGGTTATATATACAGACCCTCAAGTCATTATCGATGAAATTGTACGAATGATAAATGAAGTGAGCTTAGGCGCAAGAACAGATCAAAAGTGATACAATACAAAGAAAAGCAGTGCGCGACATTGCTAGACCATATAAGCGGAGTGTGGAGAAGAAAATGAAACCAGTTGAACAAGAACCAACGGGAACCACAAATCCCGGTCGTGCCAGTGTTGGCATGGAAGATATCGTGCGCGCACATCATGTGCTGCGTGAGGTCATTGTAAGAACGCCGTTGCAGCGGGACGCTGTATTGTCGGCCAAATATAACTGTAATGTGTATCTGAAAAGGGAAGACCTTCAAGTGGTGCGCTCGTTCAAAATTCGGGGTGCCTATAATATGATTCGCAGTCTGACACCAGCCGAGATGGAGAAGGGTATTGTCTGTGCAAGTGCGGGCAACCATGCTCAGGGTGTCGCTTTTAGCTGTAATGCCCTTGGGATTAATGGGAAAATCTTCATGCCGAGTACAACCCCGAACCAAAAGGTGAAGCAGGTAAGACGTTTTGGTGGCAGTAACGTTGAAGTGGTGCTGATCGGGGATACGTATGATGATGCCTATGCAGAAGCGATGCGTGCATGTGACGAACAGGGCATGACGTTCATCCATCCTTTTGATCAACCGAAGATTATTGCAGGTAATGGTACGGTAGCGATGGAAATCATGGAAAGTCTCGATGAGAATGCCGACTATGTGTTCGTGACGATTGGTGGCGGAGGACTGGCAGCCGGCGTGGGAACCTACATGAAGACCGTGAGTCCAGAGACACGCATCATTGGAGTTGAGCCACTTGGTGCAGCTTCCATGAGTGAGGCGATGTTCCGCAAACAGGTTGTGACGCTGGATGATATTGATAAATTCGTGGATGGCGCAGCGGTGAAACGGGTTGGTGACCTTACCTATGATATCTGCAGCAGTATACTTGATGACATTGTGAAAGTGCCGGAAGGCAAAGCCTGCACAACCATTCTGGAGCTCTATAATGAAAATGCGATCGTGGTCGAGCCTGCCGGTTCGTTGGCTGTTGCGGCGCTGGAGCAGTATCGTGAGCAAATTGTGGGCAAGACGGTGGTCTGCGTCATTAGTGGCGGGAACAACGATATTGATCGGATGCAGGAGATCAAAGAACGTTCTCTCATCTACGAAGGTCTGAAGTATTATTTTATGGTTAATTTCCCACAGCGTGCAGGAGCTTTACGTGAATTCCTGGAGGAAGTTCTAGGGAAGAATGATGATATCACCCGGTTTGAATATACGAAAAAGCATGATAAGGAAAATGGCCCTGCCCTGGTGGGCATTGAGCTCATGTACAAGGAAGATTACCATCCCCTGATTGAACGTATGAATCGCAAAGGTATCGCCTATACCGAGCTGAACAAAAATTTGAATCTGTTCAACATGTTAATCTGATGAATTATTCAACAAGGCAGTCAGACATGCAGTCGGAGGTGAAATGAAGTATGCAATCAGATCACCAAGAAACATCTCCTCTAATCAGACCTGCGCGGATAGAAGATGCTGATCAGGTCATTCCATTGTTAGTTCAGGCGATAGGAGATATTGCTTACGCGCTTGCGGGTGAGGCGGATCATGAGAAGGCAATGCAGATTTTGCAGGCGTTCTATGTACAGGAAGACAATCGGATTAGCTATCGTCATGTGACAGTGATGGAGCAGGATGGACTGATCGCAGGAATTCTTGTAGCCTATGATGGCGGTGAAGCGGATCTTCTGGACCAGCCGATTCTGAATCGCCCTGGACGAAGTCGGGATGAGAAGTATACTTTGGTTAAAGAAACCCGCCCGGGTGAGTATTATCTGGATACTCTCTCGGTAAGTGAAGCTTATCAGGGGCAGGGCATCGGCCGGGCACTGATGGCTGCTTTTGAGCAGCAGGGCAGGGATCTGGGGCACTCCCAGGTATCCCTGATTGTAGAACAGGACAACGGCCGTGCGCTAATGCTCTATGAACGGCAGGGATATGTCAAAGACGATGTCATTGTCATCGGAGGACATGAGTATAATCATATGGTCAAACCGATTCAATAGAGCAAGGAACCAAGAAAAAACCGCTACAGGGGAGATCCTCCTGCGGCGGTTTTTTTGTCGTAATGATATGTTGTAACTTAGCCTAAATGTAGGCCTGAATGTTAATTTGGGAAGGAGCGGATTAACTTAATAGTTTGCATAATCACTGACCGGCACATGCTGCTCCAGCCATTTCTCGACTTCAGCCGTTTTCTCATATTTCGATTCCTTAACCACGTCCATAAAGGCATCCAGCTTGGTGAGGAATTCGCTATCGACGGATGCAAGGCGTTGCAAGACGCCGTTGTATCCTCTTTGAGCGTTTGGTACCATTTTGTTCGTGTCATAATCAAACAGCGGTGTATTGTTCAGTCCATAAAAAGTATACAGGGTATAACTGTTTAACAGATTATGCACCTGCTTGGCCCGATTCGATTTCGGATGCAGCTCCAGGAATTTTTCCTGACTGAGTGCTCGAAGGAGAATTTCCTGATAGCCAATGACAAGAGCACCGTCATCCGCAGGCAAGTTTTTCGTTTCCTTTGTCATGATATGGATGTAGCTTGAGATATCCTCTTTAATGACAGAGGTATATTTCACGAATGCCGCATAATTCATGATGGGATAGAGAGAGCCTTCGAGCATGACGAGGCGGTAGCCGCTGTCACGGGCTTCTTTTAGCAGTGCACGCAGATCGGAGTCCTGGGTACGCTCCATGAGTTTGGTGAAGCTATCGTTCATCTTGTAAGCCTTGATCATTTTGTCCTGAACGTTAGGAACGAGCAGGCGGTCCGTCATGGCACTCAGTGCCTTCAGGCGAGCATTCTCCAATTGCAGCACCATCAGGGTGGCGTGATGTTTTGTTACTTTTTTGATATGAGATTCGAGATAAGTATCTGCGGCAGGCAAGCCGTTCTTTTTGTAGAGCATGGACTGAAATGTTTGATATATGGTTGTTGAACTGGCAGTTGTGACTTTGGAATCTGTACTGGAAGAAGCGGCAGAAGCAACTCCGGATAATGGAATTACAGCCGATTGGAGCAGCATGAGGACGGCGGTGGCTGTAATGAAGGTACGCATGCCTGTACGTTTGGCAGATTGAAACGATGATGTCATAGATATGAACCTCCCGTAGTTAAGAAAATGATAGCCGTTGTTCACTAGTCACTATACATTAACGTAATTGGGGCAGGATGTGGTTGCGGAATAGTGACAAATTCTTCTGTTATTTTTAACTTTTGGAGGGTGGAAGATAGAGGAAGATTTCTGCGAAAATATTTTTTGTACAACTGGAAACCTTTGAGCTGATCGGAACGTCTTAGTTGTGCATAGGTAAATACAGGAATTATTGAAAAGGACAACGAATCTATTTCGATGTTAACTACATGCGAGAATGGGGATATGGGATATGAGGAAAGCGGGAGGAAAACAAGTGAAGAAGGTAATGTCAGCGCTGGCTGTATCGGCCATGCTGATGTCCGCACTTCCAACGTCGGTTATGGATGCAGCTGCGAGGATCAGCATATATATTAATGATGCAGAGTTATCATCTGCTCAGGCACCTGTGATGAAAGGTGGACGTGTACTGGTTCCGCTTCGGTCGATATTTGAAGGATTGGATGCGAAGGTATCGTACACCAACAGAACCAAAACGATTGTTGCAACTCGCGACGATCAGGAAGTTACTCTGACCCTTGGTTCCAAAACGGCATACATCAACGGGGAAGCGATCTCGCTGGATGTACCTGCAAACACGATTAAGGGCAACACGATGGTTCCGATTCGTTTCGTCAGTGAAGCTTTTGGGGAGAAAGTATTCTGGAACTCGCGCAATCAACGTGTAGATATCAAGACAACGGCAACGCCACCAGTGGATGAGACACAATATGCTGCATGGAACATCTATGGTTCGGTATCTGGAAGTAACGGGGATGGTCGTGACCTGACCGTGAGCTTCACACGTCCAACTTCGGAGAAGGCGGTCTCTGCTTACCGGATTATGTTGGTGAAAACACGCGATGTGAATACCTTCACGGAGTCGGCAGCATCGGCCGTACCTTCTGCAAACTATACATCTGTAACACCGAATGGCAGCAACCCGAAACTGACGCTTAATGCACAGACGCGTGACGTGAACGGGGATTTGCTTAACAGCAATGAAACGTACCGCCTGTATGTACTGACTGTTGGTAACAGCAGCAATAATTATAAAAATGCATTGAACTGGTCTTCCCAGGCATTGAAGCTCAATATTGTGAAATCCACAGTACAGGCAGTTACAAGTCTGCGTGCCGCAGATATTAGTGACTATGGCGATGGCCGCGATCTGGAGATTAACTTCACGCAGCCGAGCACAACATCGAACATTACGTATTATCGTGCTTTTGTTGTTAAAGCGAAGGACTCTTCTGCGTTTAATCTGGCTGCAGCGAACAAAGTGTCCAGTGCAAACTCCACGATCATATACAAAGGCAACGCCGCTGCGGTCAAAAGTCAGTTGACTTCTTCGACTCGGGATACGTCCGGCGATTTGATCAAGAGCGGTACAGCGTATGTAGTGTACATCCTGTCCGTAAGCACAAATACAACAACAGACAGCAAGCTGTCCGCAGCATCCTCTTCACTTACATTGTCCGTGAACACAGCAACGTCTCCGGTAATTACGCAGGTAAGAGACAACTCGGATTATGGAGATGGTCGTGACATTCAAGTGAGTTTCAACCGTTCATCGGATGAGTCCAAGGTAGCGAACTATCGCATCTTCGTGGTGCGTAACTCGGTAGCCAGCAGTTTCAATCTGACGACAGCAAGCAATCTGTCCTCCAGTCTGTACTATACGGTGAACAAAACAGGCAACAACATTACAACGACATTGCCTTCATCCATGAAGGATACAAGTGGTTATAACGTAACGAATCTGCAAGATTATCGCATCTACGTGATGGCAGTGGGCAATCAGCAAAATGGATACACCAATGCGCTGTCAGCTTCCTCCACTGTGCTGAGACTTACAACGAACGGTAACGCGGGAGTGATTAGCAACCTGGCTGTTGCGGATATTGGTGACTACGGTGATGGCCGTGATCTGCGGGTGTCTTTCAACAAAGCTGCGGATGAATCCAGAATCTCTGCCTACCGTGTATATGTCGTTCGTTCCGCTAATGTGGGCAGCTTCACACTAAGCGCAGCTAATGCGTCGAACAACTATACGCAGGTGAACAAAACGGGTGGCAACCTGTCCGTTACGCTTCCGAACTATGCGGTAGATACCAATGGTTATACCATTACCAATAACATTGCTTATCGGGTATTCGTGCTGTCGGTGAATAACAACGGAAACTCCAGTCAGAATGCGTTGTCTGGTTACTCTTCGCAGATTACGCTGACACAGAATGCGGCTGTAACAGCTCCGAGCGGTGTGGTGCCATCTGATATTGGGGATGCTGGAAATGGTAGTGATCTGCGTGTGACGTTTAATAAATCTGCGGATGAGACAAATGTAAATCATTATCGGGTGTTTGTAGTGAAGGCGGGTAGCACGTTTAATCTGAACACAGCGAATGCATTGAGCAGCGCGTATTACAGAACCGTCAGTAAAACGGGAGCTAATCAGACTGTTACTTTAACAAGTAGTTCCAGATCTGTGGACGGTGAACTGATTCGTAATGATGTGGCCTACCAAGTATATGTGATGGCTGTGAATAACAATGCTTCTCTGGCGAATGCATTGTCATCGCCTTCCGGCGCAATCACACTGACTTCGAATACTGCTGTAGCGATGGCGAGCAATGTGGACGTAACTGTGAAGGCAGCAGCGCAGGCATCGGGGGATGCAACTGATATTCTGGTTACTTTTGCTAAGCCTCTTAACGTCACTGGAATATCCAACTATGCAATAATGATAGTGCCATCAGGACAGATCAATTCATTTAATTTAAATTCAGCTAAGTCTGTTTTATCATTGGGTAACTACCTCAATTTACCTAAGAATGAGTCAAGTACGAACGTACAGCCTTTTGCATTTACATCAGATGTTAACGGAACTCCAATTGACTCTAGCAAAACCTATCGGGTCGTTGTTGTATCAGTGTCTGACAGCAACACACGTGAGTCTAGTCTCTCCGTGGCTTCGAAAATCTTTAGTGTGAATGCGAAACAGCAGCAACCAGTTGAAGTGAAGGCCGCAAGCCTTACTGCAACCGATGCAACTGGAGCTCAAGGACCTGCAATAAAAATTAATCTTACTCCGAATGTAACTGAACAAGGAATTTCCCAATATAAAGTTTTTGTTGTGAAAAACGGCTCTACGTTTACTCCTTCTGTGGCAAACGGTGTAAACGATACTGATCGCTTCCAAATTTTTGCAAAAGGATCTAAAGGAGATTTGGCACTGACCCTTTCGAAAGATACAGATGGCGATGCAATTGTTGCTGGAACGTCTTATCAAGTGTATGTCTTGTCTGTTGCGGATCAACAGCAAGCGACGATTAACGCTTTATCCGCTCCTGCCTCAGTGCAATTGGCAGCTGCTCAGCAGCCAGCAACAGGTAGTCCAGCTTCTGATACCCCAGTGGTAGATCCAAATAATACAACATCACCATAAATTTGTGGCTCACGTGTTTCAAACTATGAATTACTGTTTAACTAGTCAACCTCCCTTTTCATTTGAAAAGGGAGGTTTTTCTATTATCCTAGCGCAACTGCCTCACTTAATAATTGAAAATCTTGTCGCCAAAAAGGTTCCTAAGACCATTGCTGGAACAGGACAACCCGATGGATAATAGAAGGAATAAGCTAGAAGCCTATGAGCCGAAAGGAATGATGGAATGCTTGCGTTTCGTTTGACGGGCCAGCCGGATTCCCGGTTGCCGCTGTACCTGTATTGTGTGGGCACGCAGGAAGAGAAAGTTCTGCATAGACCGGATGGATTTCCGGTGTATCAGTTGTTTTTGTCAGGCGGCGGTGAGGGGCAGTTCAGGATTCCGGGAAAAGGGACATGGACCATGGGAGCAGGACAGGTATTCATCGTGGAACCTGGGATTGCGCATGAGTATGTGCCTCGTTCCAAATCCAAAGGAGAACTGGGTTATATCGGTATTGGCGGTGCATCTGCTGGATCGATACTTCATAGCGCGGGTTTGCTTCAGAACGAGCCGTATCCCATCTCCGGTTTTGACATCATCTGGTCGCGGTTAGCAGATCTCTGGCACGCACTGGATCAAGGAGCAACAGAGATGTGGAACACATCAACCCTGATCTACCAGCTCATTTTGGATATAGCACAATCCAAAACTCCATCTGCTGTCGATATTGGAAGTGTTGGACCATCTAAGGAACAGGCTGTAACACGTTCGAATCGGGAGTCCGATATGGGCAAGGAGGCACTCATCCGGGCAGTGGCATTGATGCATACACATTATCAGGATGACCTGTTATTGAGGCATGTCGCTGACGCAGTGGGTTATTCGGTGCAGCATCTCAATCGATTGTTCCATCATCATTATGGCGTGACAGGACATCAATATATGCAGCGATTGCGGTTGCAGAAGGCTTCGGACTGGTTGAACAAGCATCCAAGTGCAAGCGTGCGAGAGGCGGCAGAGAACATCGGCATGGAAGTGAACTATTTTATCCGGATGTTCAAGCGGGAGTTTGGAGAAACACCAGGCAAAGGAATCAAACATCGGCACCAGCTCCAAATGGAAAAAGACCTCACGAATTCGTGAGGTCCCTTAATTGATGATATAACGCGTGTTATGCTGTTTTCTTTTGACCGAATAAAGGTCTTAACGTTGCAAGCCCCACAATGCCGATCACTGTACTCACCCATGGAGCTAGTGCGAATACCGGAAGTTTATCACGGAGCGGATACCCGACAAACAGCACGAGTATCACAACTACGATGTAGATGACGATCCCCCGAATATTGACCTTAGGTATCTTGTTTCTGTCGGCTCCTTCATCATCTGGACGCTCAGCAAGGCGGCGGAGCATCTCCACCAATGCGATTCCGCCAACGGCCGCTACGATTAAGGAGAATAGACTGATGTGTTGGAACGGTTCCGTATCCCCGCCAGTCCAACCCACGAACAGTCCCGCACAACCTTGGATTAACATGACAAAAGATATTGCCGCCCAAGCGATCATGGCATACCACTTGGGTGTCCGTTTCGCTGGTTCAGCATTCTCCGTTGGTTGTGGTTCTGCAACGTTGTCTTTCTTTTTCGATGAAGCTGCTGGACTATTACCAAAGGTTGGACTGGATGTATCGACCTCAGCGGCAGCCGTTTTCTTCGGTGCTGTATCTGTTATCCCGAGCTGTGCATGGATGTCTTGTTCCAGATCAGGTCCGTATAGCTCGCGAGCGGGTTTGTTATCCCGCTGAGCCTGTACGATTGCTTTTCCTGCGGAGAGAATCCATTCTTCCTGTGTTCTCTCGTCCGCTGGCGCATGACGCGCAATGGTGCTGATCTCGTCATACAACTTCACATGTTCAGGTGTCATACGACTCATCTCGGTTATTTGCCGATTCTGTATTTCTTTCAGTTTCTTATAGGAAATCCCCAATGATTGCTCCCCCTGTCTACACACGTTCTGATCTTCCAATGATCTGAAGACCCTGACGGTATTTTAGTATACGGGAAGGGCTCTCGTTTCGCAAAGTCATTCCTTATTAAAAAGCTGCTCATGGTTGGCCCAGATCCCCACACAGGCCAGAATGACACAGGTGCATAACAGTACCAGTTTACCGTGATGTTGAATCCATTCCAGTAAATGTTCCATGAATTCATTCCTTTCGGCAGAAGGATTCCGAGGCATATGCTGCCAATGATTGTTCGTTTATTTTCCCCCATTCATGTGAAAAAATACCCTCACACCTCACAGATCTAACGATTGTGTGAAGTATGCATAAAGAGCAGCCGATTCCATCACAATAGTAGCATTTCCAACAGAAATCCAAGATTGGAGTGTGCTTGTGATGGACAAACAAACAGATTTAACGCGTAAGCTGCTATTGAACAGCAACTCCCGTGGAGTTGTGGACGAGGTTGTATCCTTTGAGGAAAATTTGGAGGACACGGAGTATGCAGAAGAACTGACAGATGGCAATTTGAGGGGAAGAAGTTTCTGGGACAATAGTGATTCGGGTCATGAGCATGAGTGGAATGGACGGGTGGAGACCCACGAGATGTTCCGCAGAAGCTACGAATAACGATCCTGCAACACGTGGTTTAAATACTCAAAAGATATCCGGGCCAGCTGTCATCAGCATGGCTCATTTTTTTGCGCTTACCATCCGATAAAATGTAGACTAGCAGTCGACGTAGAAAGGGTTCTTACTTACGTTGACTTGCGGGTTACGGGATGATAATATATGAATAACATCTTAATACACACTAAACTTATCGGATTATATATATTTAATAAATGAACTTAACAGGCTAAGCGTGGAAAGGGGAAATCGGTATGGAACGTCAGATCAGTATTCGTCATGGACAGGAAGAATTAACAGCCACGATTCATTATCCGGTTGTGAAAGATATCAATGAGGAGAAGAGTCAGCAGCGAGTGCCTCTGGCAGTCATCTGCCACGGCTTCGTTGGTAGTCGAATCGGCGTGGATCGTTTGTTTGTAAAGACTGCCCGTGAGCTGGCTGAAGACGGATATCTCGTCCTGCGTTTCGATTATATCGGTTGCGGAGAGAGCAGTGGGGAGTATGGAGCGGAGGGACTGGAGTCCATGGTGCTGCAGACACGCTCGGTGCTGGATTACGCGGTCAATTGCAGTGATGTAGATCCTACACGCGTAACGCTGATTGGTCATAGTCTGGGTGGTGCCGTTGCATTACTAACGGCTGTGCGCGACAAACGTGTCAAGAATCTGGTGATGTGGTCCTCCGTGGGTTATCCATTCAATGATATCGTGAAGATTACGGGACGCGAAGTATACGATGAAGGCGTGAAACTAGGTGCAGCTGACTATCTCGGATACAAATTCACACCGAC
Source organism: Paenibacillus sp. 1781tsa1 (assembly GCF_024159265.1). Classification (NCBI taxonomy): domain Bacteria; kingdom Bacillati; phylum Bacillota; class Bacilli; order Caryophanales; family Paenibacillaceae; genus Paenibacillus; species Paenibacillus sp. 1781tsa1. The sequence goes on from NZ_JAMYWY010000001.1 coordinate 824,764, forward strand.
GTTCTTCGAGTCTCTCGCTGAACATCAGCCATTCCAGGAAGCAGTCAAGTTTAACGGTGATGTTCTCGTCGTGCATGGTACGTCAGATGAGATTATTCCTGTAGACTACGCATTCCTGTATCAAAAGGTATTCTGGATGCGTCAGGAAGGACGTTGCGACAAGGAAATTATCTTCCAGGGCGATCACACCTTCTCTTCAGGTAAAGAACGGGAACAGCTAATTACACGTACCAGAGAGTGGCTGGGCGAACGTCAGAAGATTGAGCAGGATTGGCAGCACTGGATGATATAAATGGCAGGATTGCAACGGTTTGGGGATGTCCGCTTGGAAAAGCGCCTTCTTAGGGGTAAAATAGAAGAGTAAGCATCCTATCCGTGTCTGGAGGTTGGCAGCAATGACATTACCCGCACTTTTCATTGCGCATGGTTCTCCCGCTCTGGCGGTGGAGAGCAATGACTACACTCACTTCTTGAACCAGCTTGGAGACAGGCTGCCGGCTCCGAAAGCCATTGTCGTATTTACGGCGCATTGGGATAGTCCTGAACCGTCCGTGACGATGGATGATACACATCAGACCTTGCATGATTTTTATGGATTTCCTTCTACGATGTATACGATGGAATACCCTGCATCCGGGCAGCCAGATCTAGCGAACGAGATATGTGCTTTGTTCACCCGCAGCAATCTGGCGCATCAGCCAATTCGAGGTCGAGGGCTGGATCATGGCGTATGGGTACCGTTGCTCCATATGTATCCTGAGGCTAATATCCCCGTAATCGCTGTATCTGTAGACTCGCTGCGTACGCCGCAGGAACAGTATGATATAGGCCGAATACTGGAACAGCTGCGTCATGATGATGTGCTGATCATTGGTAGTGGTGGAACGGTTCACAATTTACGATTGCTGGGCAATACGGATGAACCGCAAGCGTGGGCGGTGGAATTTGATAACTGGATCGGGGAGCGCTTGGAGCAGTGGAACACAAGAGAACTGTTTCAATATGAGAAAAAAGCCCCTCATGCACGTACGGCAGTGCCGTCGTATGGTACAGAACACCTTGCGCCTTTGTTCTACGCGATGGGTACAGCAGATATGTCCCGATCAGCGAAGCGTCTATTCCAATCTTACCCTTATGGAACGCTCAGTTTGAACTGCTGGCAGTTTGGAGACGGCGTGTAACTTGGAACAGACAACAGCCTGAATAGGTGTTTGAAGCCAGTTGGGTACGGACAACATGTGTTAATGTATACAATTACAATATATAAACAAAAGAAGGTTCCTGTACACCCTGGATGGGCTAAAGGAACCTTCTTTTAATACGAGGACATATTCATACAATAGATCTTTATTTGCGGATTTCGAACAATTCACAGTCTGTACGCGAATGATAAGCAAGTTCACTGACACTGGATTGTACAACTATGGTATTGCTGTCAAAACGGATAATAATGCCACCCGAGTCAATCTGGTGATTATCTTTGAAAACTCGAACCTTATACTTCATATTCATGGCTTCCTGGAAGTCTGCATCGGTCTCAAGACGTCGCTGGGTCGGCATATCGTGTACTCCTTTGAAGTTCAACTTTATGCTCATCATAATATGATTTTCTATGGATGGGCAAGTCAGCCAGGACATTCAGGCTAATCTTGAAAAGTAAAAAGCCCTGCTCTCCGGGGGATGGAAAGCAGGGCGGCAGCGTTGTTGATTATTGTTTAAGCTGTTTTGTGAGTTGGGCTAATTGTTGGTGTGTCTTTTGGGTGATTACCTTTGTTGCGAGTGATCAATCCGCGAAGGTAAGGCAGTACCCAGTGATCCAGACCGATTTTACCTGCATTTGCACCAGCAACAACCAGGAAGATTTGCATCAGAACCAGTTGAGCGTTCGTGCTTACTGTACCCGAGAAGAGGAACGCGAAGTTCATCACGAGAGCCATCAGCGCAGCCAGTGTTGTGAAGCATCCGAGAATGAGTCCTACACCTACAAGGAATTCACCAAGCGGAATGATGAAGTCGAACAATCCTGCGTTTGGTACAGCGAATTTCTCTAGGAACGTTCCCCACCATGCTTGAACTGTTGGGTTTTCACCCGTTGCTTTACCGACTGCCCCGGCGAGGAATCCGCCAGCTTGGAATCCGCCAGTCAATTTGCTCCATCCGTGAGTCATCCAATCATAACCGATATACACCCGAAGTACTGTCAAAATCCACATTGCTACTTTGTTTTCTCTAAGCCATTGGTTGAAGCTGAACATATGAACCACTCCTTCATGGAATCTAGTGTGTGTTGTTTTTGTTTTTCTAAGTGATCACCTTTGATGTCTTTATTGTATAGTCCAAAAGTCGTTTTGTTTGTGATTAAAATCACAATCTAGTTCAAATTTTAAGTAAGGTTTGAGAAGTTCACATTTAGGACATATTTTTCTCGCTATTCGCTGTTTCAAATGTGAATTTCACGCTGTATCAAGGCCTTCAGGGCGCAGACAAATCGGATGGGGTGTGATTAAATGGAAAGAAATACGTGAAATGGTTGCCCACATGAGACATATATCACAACTTAGAACCAGGCCATATCGTTCAGGAGGTCCTATATTGAAGTTTTTGAAATGGAACAAAGCAGCATCGGCTGCATCCCTGTTTATCCTCTCATTAAGTCTTGTTGCTTGCCAAAACCAGGATGTAGCGCAGATGCCACTTCAGCCAGAACCGACACCTGCACCTGTACAAGAAGAACAGACTGTGGAGGAATCCAACACGTCTCTCTATACAGCACCTCTTACAGGTCTGCCTGTAGATGAAGCGATTACGCGTCGACCACTCGCCGTCATGATTAATAATGCACCAGCGGCTCGGCCCCAATCGGGTCTAAGTTCAGCCGATATCATTCTTGAAGTCCTCGCAGAGGGAGGCATTACCCGTTTCATAGCCATTTTCCAGAGTGAAGGCGGTGCGGAGACGGTTGGACCTGTTCGCAGTATACGTCCATATCTGATTGAGCTCGGCGAAAGTTATGATGGGGTACTTGTTCATGCCGGAGGCAGTCCGGAGGCGTATTCCATTTTGCAAAGGCAGCAGAAACAGCATATGGATGAAATATCGAATGGTGGACCTTATTTCTGGCGTTCCAAGGATCGTAAAGCCCCACATAATCTGTATACTTCAGCGGACAAGCTCAGAGAAGGGGCGGACATCAAGGGCTATAGCCATGAGTTTAAATCTCCCGTATACATCTATAACGAAGAAGGCGCGACATCCGCAGGAGAGACAGTGAAGCAATTCGATATCCATTATTTATTGGATAGTTACCGGGTGACGTATGATTATGATGAAGTTAGCGGACGATATATGAGAATGGTGAATGGTAAGGCAGATCAGGATCTGGATAATGGGACTCAACTTGGCGCAGCGAACATCATTGTGGCAGGTGCAGATCACAAGGTGCTCGATAGTGTAGGGCGGTTGTCCGTTAATTTGGAACAGGGTGGGGAAGCCATGTTGTTTCAGAACGGTAAGATGATTCGTGGGCAGTGGGTGAAGAAGCAGGGGGATATTATCCGGTTTGTTCAGGATGGTAGTGAAGTGGCTCTTGTGCCGGGTAAAACCTTTATCAGCATTGTTCCCAATCAACCGGAATTCTCCAGTCATGTGAAGCTGGCTGTGCAGCAATAAAGGATGTAATGAAAGAAAACGATGAAACATGTATTCATTTTGTTGTTGAAAAGGCATGATATTGTACCTTAGCGTGAAAAGTAGAATCGTGTCGGTTCTGTATTTGGATGTCGAATTGTAAACGCAGTGTAAAATCTTGACTTGAATTTACCATTATTCCAAATAATTAAGATTCATTTCAGATTAATGTGATAAGAATATAAAAAAGGATCACACCTTTTGTACAAACCATGAAACAAATATGATAAGATATCAAAGGTTGTCATTTCATGTTTCATCGGTTATCGGCAATTTTTCTCGTAAAGGGGATAGAGCTATGAAGCTTAAGAAGAAGAAGGATATATTTTTTGAGACACTGGAGAACATGGCAGATACGGTTGTTCAAGCGGCAGATTATTTCTCCCAGCATGTTTCCAACCTTCAGGATGTGACTCTTTTTGCCAATGAAATGAAGAAGTACGAGTCCCAATGTGATGACTATGTGCACACAATCATTACGGAACTCAACAAAACGTTTATCACGCCGATCGAACGCGATGATATTATGGAGCTGACAACAACACTTGATGACGTATTGGACGGACTCGAAGCAACGGCTTCCCGTTTCTATATGTACCAACTGACGGATCCTGACGAATATATCGTGCAATTTGCTGAAATTTTGCGCCAATCGGCTTACGAAATTCAGAAGGCTATTCATTTGCTGTCTCAGAAAAAATTGCTGGCGATTCGCGAGTACACGATTCGATTGAACGATCTGGAAAACCAGGGCGACGAAGTGCTGCGCATGTGTATCAAGAACCTTTTCGCTACCGTTCCTGATCCGATTGAATTGATCAAACGTAAGGAAATTTACGAACGTCTTGAGACAACAACGGATGCTTGTGAACACGTAGCAAATGTGCTCGAATCCATCATCATGCGTAATTCTTAAGGAGCCAGAGAATAATGGAAACAACGATTTGGGTATTAGGTATAGTCGTCTTCCTTGCACTGGCGTTTGACTTCATCAACGGTTTTCACGACACGGCCAATGCCATCGCCACTTCAGTATCGACACGGGCACTGACGCCACGTCGCGCGATCCTTTTGGCAGCGGTAATGAACTTTGTCGGTGCGATGATGTTTACAGGCGTTGCGAAGACGATTGGGGGGAGTGTAACCGACCCCACCACGCTGGATAACGGGATCGAGGTCGTCATAGTCACCTTGATCGCTGCGATTATCTGGAACCTGGTTACATGGTGGTTTGGTATTCCGTCTTCTTCATCACACGCACTGATCGGAGCCCTTGCAGGTGCCGTACTCGTTGGCGCAGGTTCCGACAAAGTGAAGTGGAGCGGGTTCATTGATATTGTCGGAGGTTTGCTATTATCACCTCTAATCGCATTTGCCATCGGTTATGTGGTCATGACGATTCTCAAATACATTTTTGCCAAACGCAGTCCGCATAACGTGAATAAAGGTTTCCGTACGGTACAGATTTTCACGGCAGCACTGCAAGCTTTCACACACGGTACGAATGATGCACAGAAAGCGATGGGTATTATTACGTTTGCTTTGGTTGCAGCAGGTGTACAAGATCATCTGGAAGTGCCGCTGTGGGTTAAAATCTCAGCAGCAACCGCGATGGCTCTGGGTACATCCATTGGTGGTTGGAAAATCATCAAAACAATGGGTACCAAAATCTTCAAAATTGAACCGATTAACGGATTCGCCGCCGATCTGTCAGCTGCTTCCGTTATTTTCACAGCAACGTTGCTTCACCTTCCAGTTAGTACAACGCACGCGATCACATCGGCTATTCTGGGTGTGGGTTCCGCAAAACGTTTCTCTGCTGTGAAATGGGGACTTGCTGGACGTATCATTATTACGTGGTTCATTACAATTCCAATTACTGCTGGACTGGCAGGATTGTTGTACTGGATTATTTTCTAAAAAGAGAAGTGATCCCGTACGAATTCGGGGTTAACAGACAAACTGTTCATAACTGTGTGAATATCGGGATATGTGGACAATTATACAACCAAAATCAAGAGACGCCTGTGCATGAACGTGTGGACAGGCTGGATATGTGGATAGCCATCCGTGGAATGATAAACCAAAAGAAGATATTCCTGTGGATACAGGGAACTGTGGATAGGGAAATGAGAGAAGCCAACAGGGTTGGCTTTTTTTGTTGTCGAGTTTGAAAGCATCTGTGGATATTTTGGGACGTGGGAGACGTGCCTATGGTTAACGTTGTACAATGACTTAAAGATACAAGACAAGGACGTGGTCTGATTTATGATTCGTACACTCGCCATTACACGAGAACATCAAGTCTCCGTGAACGTACCGCTTACACAGCTGGATCTGAACGATTACGCCTGGGTATGGGCGGATTTTAACCAGCCAACGGAAGAAGAGAGCCGTTTGCTGGATACATATTTTCATTTTCATCCCTTAGCTATTGAGGACTGTCTGCATGTGTTGCAGCGGCCAAAGCTTGATTATTATGAACATTTGCAGTTTCTTGTATTGCATGCACTGAACCCGTCCACACTGGAAGCCGAGGAGGTTGACTTGTTTCTCGGAGCGAACTTTCTTGTGTCTTTTCATCATGGCGTATTGGAGGAAGTGGATGAAGCATGGGATCGATTATTGCACCATGCACATGAGCGTACGATCTGGGCGCGAGGTCCAGTGGCAGCGGCGTATACGGTGATGGACAAGCTGGTCGATCATTATTTTCCATCCCTATTTGCCATTGAGGATGAACTGGCTGAACTGGAGAACCGGGGTGGACAAGAGTCCGTTGAAGACCTGATGAACCAGGTGTTTGACCTGCGTAGCCGATTGTTGAAGCTCAGACGAACGGTTGTACCGATGCGGGATCTGCTCTATCGAGTGGTGAACTCCCAGCATGTGCAGCGAACAGGCGAACATACAGCTTATTTTACTGATATCTATGACCATTTATTGAAGCTGACAGACATGATCGAAGCCGATCGGGAGATGACGGCCGACCTGCGGGATAGTTATATTTCCCTAAACTCTAACCGAATGAATCAGATTATGAAGACACTCACAGTGATTACGACTGTATTTATGCCGCTTACGCTGATCGCGGGTATTTATGGCATGAACTTTGCCTATATGCCTGAACTTCAATGGAAGTTTGGGTATGGGGCGGTGCTGCTGTTGATGTTTGTGCTTGGCGGAAGTATGGTGGCCTGGTTTGTGAAGCGTGGATGGTTTAAGTAGAACATGTTACATTTGGACAGCGGTGAGGGTGTGTTAGGGGACTTGCAGTTTGAACTATATATGCAAAAGGCCACTGGCCATGATCTCGGACAGAAATAACTGTAGGAGATGATGTTTGCCAGATGGCCTTTCTGATGCTGCTATAGATATACTAGAAATATTCTATCCACATGTGAATAAGTTGTCGCTGGAATGAGTTGTGTATAACTTGCGAATTATCCCTGTTCCTGCACTTCAAGGACAAAAGAAGTCGTTGCTGCCGCTATACCATTCACTACAATCGTTAACGTATGTAGTCCAGCATAGTATTTTCTCGTTGTAATGATTTTAAATGATTGTTTGGTGGCAACCTTGGTTCTGCCTGCCGCGTACATTTTATCGGAGCATTTGAATCGTTTGGGAGCCTGCTTGCCGTTTGCCTTCATATAACCCATCTCATATTCAATTCGCAGCATCTGTGACTCACCACTCTCATTAACAACATCAAATGAAAAATGAAGATCCTCGCCAATGGCAATCGTATCTTGTACAAGCTGAAGCTGCTCAATGTGAATGGAATCCTGCTCGTTATAACCAAAAAGACTTAGTGCTTTGGGATGTCCTTTCTTCAGTAAGGACCTGCTGGCATGCCGGACAATCCAATCTGTGTGGGCATGTTGTCCATACCAGGTGGTGGCCAGATCCAGGACAAGTTCGGGGTGGTCTTTGGATATGTCATTCAGATGATTGGCAACACTTTTGCGCACATAGAGGGACTCGTCCTGTTTCAATGCGTGCAGAATCGGAAGTACAGGTGTTGGATCAGTGATAAAGTTCTGTAGTTTGGCACCCCATGGCAAACGTGGTCGGCTTCCCTCACTGGCAAGTCTGCGGATATGCTCATTGTCGCTATCTGCCCACGCCATCATATGTTTCATCGTTTGGATTGGATATTGTTTAATAAACGGGCGTACCGCGAACTCGGAGCTGGAATAGGGTGTGAAGAGGGCCAGATACTTCATGGATAACTCGTAATCCTCTGGGTCAAGTCCGTTCACTTCGATAAAATCCGGTACAAACAGATATTCAACGCCTCTCATATTCGGAGCGGCTTGTTCGATAATATGTAATGCTTCCTCATAATTGTCGGGCAGCACTTCGGTCAACGCCAGTGTGATTCGGCGAATCCGCCCTTTGAATTCCAAATGTTCCCAGCCTTCAGCGAAAACCAATTCATGAAATAGCTGTGTATCCAGCTCTGGGTAGAATTGATGCAATAGTTCGCCGGTCCGATCGATTAATGCGGGCGTATATTTGTCTTTGATAAGTTCCATGGTCCGCCTCCTTTAGTTACTATCCAGTATACCTCAAATTACAGAAATAAGAACATAAGTTCCTTAAATTTATTTGTGTGTTGATGAACGGTGTTAAGGCACCCACCTTCTGTATGGGGGTGCCTGGATGAATTTAACGTTTGCGACTTTTGGGACGGCGCTTCGTGGAATTGGATTTGCGGCGGACTGGAGTCGTGTTGCGGCGACGTGGAGTACTCGTTTGTTTATTCGTCCGCTTACGTTTCCGTCTCCGGGGCGGCGTATATTCTTCATAATCTGCATCAGCTGCGCTGTTATTCGATTTACCTTTTCCAAAAGGCAGAATGCCCATAACGAGTTTCATCATCGGTGCCATCTGCTGGATACCACCAACGACCTTTTGCATTTTGCCTATTCCACTCATGATTCCATCAATACCGCCGAAGCGGTCGATCATTCCTTTTAACTCACCGATGTTGGCTAATGAAAAACCGGAACTGCCCGTAGCAGGTGCCGGTACCGGAGCTGGGGCAACAACCTGAGCTGCACCTCCGTATAAGTTCCCTCCGGCCACACCTTGCCCATAGGGTACGACTGCAGAAGCTTCGACTTCACCGAAGCCCGGGTAATGGGGCTCTACTCCAGGGTACATCGGTTGAATCTGAGTTTCATTTAGAGACCGCGGAATCACACCGGGTGGCATATAGGCAGAAGTATGTGCCTGCCGACGTGCATGAGAAGACGGACGCTGCCCTTGTGCTGGCTGGCGATGATAATAATGCTGTGGCATGAACGATCACGTTCCTTCTATTGGATTTCGGAATTGCGTTCCACATGTTTCATGACAGATGTACATCATATACGGTAGTGGAACTCCCTTTTGTTATACTGTATGTCATTCGCGGAGAGACGGCGTAGGCGGGTATCCCGGAAAACGGGATATTTGCGGATTTGGGCGCATGGCATGATGGCAGGTTCCCAAAGAGAAAATGCAGTTTAGACACAAAATTGTCACATTTAAGCGGGTTGAAATCCTACATAAGTAATCGGATATATGCAGGTGAAAACTGGGAATTAACGCGGTAATTTCATCTGATGTGCGCGAGGGGAGGACAATAGTACCTTTTGTAAGCGGTAACATGTATTTTTATTCTGTAGTGCGTGAAATCGGTAACGCTTGAAATACCAACTCAGTGTGAGTACAATGTAGGTACACAGTAACCGCTAGGGGATGATGATGAAATGCAGCTGAAAAAGCTAAATGATAAAAGCATTGAACAACTATTTGAGGCTATTTTGACGCTAAAAGATATTGAAGAGTGTTATGTTTTCTTTGATGACCTCTGCACAGTAAACGAGATCCAATCCATGTCCCAGCGGCTGGAAGTGGCTCGTATGTTGGGTAAAGGCAATACGTATAACCAGATCGAAGCAGAGACAGGTGCAAGTACAGCTACAATTTCACGTGTCAAACGCTGCCTGAATTACGGCAATGATGGTTATAAAATGACGCTGGAACGCCTGGGACGCTAACATGAAGAAGCCGGGTGTACTCATCATCAGTCACGGTTCTCAGGAGCAGACCTGGGTGGAATCTGTCGATGACGCGATCTCCCGGTTGAATCTGCCTATTCCATTACCCGTTGAAGCCGGTTTTCTTGAACTTGTGGAAGGACGCCTGATTCAGGACGGTATCGACCGACTGGAAGCACAAGGCGTAACCGATATTCTGGTCGTACCTCTATTTGTTTCGTCCGGGAGTACACATGTGGATGAAATTGAATATGCCATTGGTGCAAAGGAAACACCTGATCGCGAAACGGATCTGGAACCGTTCCATGTGAAGGCTCGGGTTCACTTCGGTTATCCAGTGGATAACGATCCGGATATTGCCGTGATGGTGTGGGACAAAGTCCGATTGCTGTCGCAGCAACCGGAGGAGGAAACGATTCTGCTTGTAGGGCATGGGAGTATTCATGATGGTTTTCGCGAGCGTTGGGAAGCCGGAATTTCTTCCCTAGCAGAGCTTGTGCAGGAAGTTAGTGGTGTAGCCCATACGGATTATGCGTTGCTGAATCCGGAGAGTGTGTATAACAAAGTGAAGTACTGGAGCGAAGAGCGGGGGAACCGAGTCATTGTGGCGCCGCTGTTTTTGAGTGCCGGTTACTTCACGAGGAACGTAATCCCGGACCGGCTGCAGGAACTGAATTATAAGTATAGTGGTGAGACACTGCTGCCACATCCATTGCTTGGGCAGTGGCTGGAGCGCCAGATCCAGATTTTGCTGGATAGATGTAATGAGGTTGAAGCTTCTTCTTGAAGTGATCGCTTTGGCATAGGTGTGTGATCACATCGCTCGCAGTAATGTCGCATCAATTGATTTGAACTCCATAGCTTCATAAACAATCAAACCACGTCGAAGGACGTGGTTTTTGTTTGTTGTAGATCACTTGATAGAGATTGGGCTATCCATTAATGGGTGCGTGCAAACTGAGATGCAGCTCCAGTAAACCTATTAATTGGTCAACGATCTCCTCAGCCGGGTAAGGCATGGAATTCATAATCCACCACTCCAGGAGACCGACTGCAGCGGAAGCAAGAAACTGTATGGTAATCTCTTTTTTCATACCCTCCTGAATGCCACAGGCATCCATCTGTTCCTCCACTCCCTGGACCAACAATCCCATCAACTTGCTACGGAATGCCGGAATACCTTTTTTGGTTAGAAGTGTAGTATAGGTAGAGGCATGCTGTTCCAGATAACGGAAGGTTCGAAGCAGCGCATCCTTGGCCGTAACGGGTGTTGCAGTAGAGCTTTCGATCATACAAGCATCCAACAACTGCTGCAAATAGGTCTCAATGCATTGATCCAACAGGTCGAATTTGTCAGCGTAATGCAAATAGATGGTTCCCCGGTTTACATTAGCCCGATCAGCAATATCGTTTATCGTAATTTGCTCAAAATCCTGTTCCTCCAGTAACCCCACAAAAGCTTCAATTATCGCCTTTCGTGTCTTGAGTACTCGTCTGTCCATGGCCCCTCCTATGATGGTTTTCAACAATAAGGAATCATTCGTTGATTATTCAACAAAAACGGATATTTTAACGATTGAAGCACAGTAGGTGCTTTGTTACTCTTATTTTATCAACAAATGTTGATAAAACAACGATTATTTATAAAATATGAAATTGAGGGATAACCTAATGAAAATATTAGTGTATGGTGCGGGGGTTCTAGGGAGTCAACTGGCACACGTACTGGTGCGCGGTGGCAATGATGTCACTGTTCTAGCTAGAGGGAAGCGAGCAGAGGAGCTGGAGAAGGATGGAATCGTCATCCGGCATATGTTTCAATTCAAAACGACAGTTGATCAGGTTCGGGTAGCCAGAACGTTGGAAGTGGATGACCATTACGATCTGATTTTTGTTGTCATGAAATATAATGATTTTCCTTCTGTGTTACCTATTCTGGCAAACAATCAGAGCAGCAATATTGTGATTGTGGGAAACAACGCAGATGCGCGAAGCATGCAAAATTTTTTGGAGGAAAACAGCAGGGTGGCAAAACAGGTCGCGTTTGGATTCCAGGTGAGTGGAGGGAAGCGGGAAAAGGACCGGATGTTATCGATCGGTGGAGGCAGCGGACAAATGGTGATTGGCAGTCTAGACGGAGAGATAGGCTTTAAACCTTTGCTGGATCAAGCTTTCCAACATGTAAAATACAAGTTGAATGTTCTAAGCGATATTGATGCCTGGCTGAAAAGTCATATTATCCCCATTCTGATGCTGAATGCGGTGAGCTTTAATGAGAAACGTGAGTTGATCAAGTTGGACGGGAACAGAAAACAAATTCAACTTATGATTGGGGCGATGGATGAGGGCTCCAGCGTGCTTGAGGCTATGGGCATAAAGATAATACCGGAGATGCAGGCTAAACTGATTCGCAAGCATCAACGGATGTTGTACCTTCTGTTGAAGATCTATAGTGTGCTTCCAATTCATAAGCTGATTGCGGGTTCTTTTGGAGAGATTGAGGCATTAAATAATGCATTTAACGATTGGAAAAAGACAACAGGCATCCCGACTCCCCATTGGGACGTACTGAAAAGAGATTTTACTCCGCTGAAATGAAGTGTTGCTCATTGACACAATACCGACTACAATAAAACCAACTAATGAAATAGGAATAAGGTGATATTCTGATGCGGGAAGTGCCCATGCGCTATGTGAAAGCGAATCAGGTCGGTATTGTATTGTTTGTTTTACTTTCGTTTGTGTTCAATCCACTGGTAGTCCTGGGCGCGCTGTGGAGCATTCAGGTGGTTGGCCTGGCTTCCGGTGGCAAGCTTAATCTGTTTGTGCAAATTGGGAAAGTTGTGTTGACTGGTAAAGGGACAGAGACTCAGGCGGTGGAGCTGCAGCGATTCAACAATATTCTGGCCGTGCTCTTCCTGTCTCTGGCACTCATTTCCTCCTCACTCGGCTGGACGGTCGCAGGTTATTTATTTGCTGTAATGCTTCTTGCAGCTGCAAGTGCCGCCCTGGTGGGCTATTGTGTGGGCTGCACGGTGTATTTCTGGTACAAACAGCTGCGCGCAGGCAGAAAAATCGGATTTTGAGGCTGGCTGAAGCGAGACGGAGTGATACGATGACCAGAACGCCCGATACTTCGAGTAAAGAGAGCCATATTCCGAGGAGTTTTCTTGCGGCAAGTTTTCAGCTGAACCTATAGCGATCGTGATACGATCACTTCATCATGAAATCCCCTTCAAGTGAACTGTTCACTTGAAGGGGATTTTTTTACCTAAACCATGCCTTGTTCAGATTGTTCGTGAAATTGTTATCGTTAAAAGGTACGTTGGCACTGCCAAAGTCTGTAGTATTGAGCGCATTTCGTGCCGCAGAAGTCAGGTCGTCCCATCCGATTAAAGGTTGTAATCCCCCAACGGTGTTGGTAACGCCAAGTTCATGGTTCAGCGGCCAGGTACTATTATAGGAAATCAACGGACGGTTACCTTGTGTATTGGTATTGCTCGGTGTGACGTTGGTGAACTGTCCGTGACCGGAATAGGCGATGGAGAGGATCTGGGGATTGGCTACTGCCGGATTATCTACCCACACGACGATACCTTCCCAATCATGACGATGGCCAAGTCCGGAGGAAGGGGAGTCTTTGGGAAAATACCACGAATACATGATGGCCCACACCCCATTGTGCCAGGCGGAGCGGGAATAGATCTGTCCTGTACTTGAGCTACAGTTTCCATTCGATGACCCGGACGTATTCAAGCCAGCACTGGTATTGCCCTGTTGATCCACTGCGGGGAAAGGTACACAACCATGATAGACTTTCAGAAAAGGCTGAAAACGCTTGGCTGCTTGTTGTGTCACGGTAACTGGGGAGATTTCCTGAAATCCGATAACCTGATCATGGTTAATTTCTGCTGCTTCAACAACGGTGACCCAAGGAATGCATGCCATAAGAAAAACCAGTAGTATTAACACGATTTTTTTCATTCATAATTCTCCTTTAAGGGTATGATGTGGTGTTAAGTTGAGGGTGCACTAAGACTATATTGGAAAAAGGTTTATATTATTTATCTTTTCATCTTAAGATTTGTAAATTTGTAGCATATCCTTGTCATATCAGATGAAGGTATCGAAACCGAAGACTAATTCCTGCCCAAGCGGGCAGAATGGTTGAATAATGAAACTATTTTACATAAAAGGTAGTGGGAAAGATTCAGGACTGGTGCATGAGGTTTACTGGGTAATGGATGGATTAGTAGGTACCTATATGAAAAAATATACTTATGGATTAGAGGCTAGGACATCTTTACATTTGATGATATGATAGGAGTTAAAGGCTTTGGAATGAGACGGAATTCCTGATGCATAGATATAGGTAAGACGAAAGATTAGAGCAGAATGAACGGAAGTTCATTATTGTGTAAAAAATATGCCCTTTTGTGGACTGATGCAACGTAAGAATATGAGGTCGTTTAGACTCATGGATAATGTGGAATAGGTGGCGTATGAGATGAAAAAAGCTCGCTTAATATATAATCCGACCTCAGGCCGGGAAGAAATGAAGAAACGTCTGGCTGATATTTTGCAACGTTTGGATCAAGGTGGTATTGAAGCTTCTTGTCATGCAACAACGGGTGAAGGTGACGCAACCCGGGAAGCTGAACTTGCGATTGAGCGCGGATATGACATGATTATTGCTGCTGGTGGCGATGGCACGTTGTACGAAGTGATTAACGGTATGGCCGAGCGGGAGAACCGTCCTCCGCTGGGTGTGTTTCCTTTGGGAACGACGAATGATTTTGCACGTGCACTGGGTATTCCGAGACAGTGGGAAGATTACGTGGATCTGGTCATTAACCAGCAACTTCGTCCACTCGATCTGGGCAAAGCGAATGATAAGTATTTTATCAACATCGCCGGTGGCGGCTCATTAACTGAACTGACCTATGAAGTACCGAGTCGTCTGAAAACGATGATTGGGCAACTGGCCTATTATATGAAGGGTATTGAGAAAATGGCGAGCCTGTCTCCACAGGAGCTGATTATTCGTGCCGACGGTCAGGAAGAGATCCATGATGAATTCATGTTATTCCTCATCGCCAATACCAATTCGGTCGGGGGCTTTGAAAAGCTGGCTCCAGGTGCCACCATTGATGATGGTCTGTTCGATGTGATCGGTGTCCGCAAATGTAATCTGGCTGACATGATCCGCCTCGTAACGCTCGCGCTGCGTGGGGAGCATCTGAACGACAAGAAAGTGGTTCATTTCCAGACGAGTCATATGGAAGTTACCTCGCCGGGTTATGTGCAACTGAACCTAGATGGAGAGTTGGGCGGCACGCTGCCAGCTACATTTACGAACCTCAAGCATCATCTGCAATTGTATCGTTAAGAATGCGGGGGCCGGGGCAATGTGGGTTGCTTGCGAAAAGCAATGTTGATCGCTTCAGAAAAGCTATGATGTTGCAGCAGTGGTTGCACAGTATTTCATAACTGTTGAGGAGAGTTGGATTGAGCTCTGCGATAAGGCGAGATGGAAGTGGATTTTCCAGTTGCCGTGTAGGGTGGGATCGCGTATAATCTCATGTGGTCACCATGTGTTTAGCTGATAGAGGTACATTGTGGTGATTGAGTTAACGTGACAGCGAACAACGAATATTGAACGGTGAAAGTTAAAAGTGCTGTTCTTGTTTGATGGTATTGCAATGTGATATGCCGTGCTGAATATAGCAGTTTGGTCGAGTGTTGGCGGCTAACGAACTCAGAAAGCCTTAAAAGTGGCGAAATCGCCGGAGCTACGAATCTAACGAATCTCAACGTCGTTATTTTGGAGGAAATGATCTAATAAGGTCGTAAAAGACCATCTGAGGTTGAAATAACGTTTCTGAAGTTCATTAGAAATTCGGAACGTTATTTTTGATGTGAATAAGGTAGCCAGATTCGTTAGAATCAGGAACAAAATGAAAAATGAGATTTTTCCCTCGCCTGCACAGGCAGGGTACTATATAAGAAGAAAGAAGTGAATGTACGTTGTCTAATACGAACCGCAGCGGTCGTGGAAAAAACCGCCGGAATTCGGCTGCCTCTCAGGGGCAAGGGAACGCTTCAGCGTCCCGTCAGCCAAGTCAATCATCTCGTCCATCACCACGTCAGCAAGGAAAAGAGGTGCGGCCACAAGGCGCATCTCTTTCTGCCGTTCGTCCAAAGGGGAGAGCGCGTGAATCTGCACCAATCGAAGGACTACCCGTTAGTAAAAATGAAGAGACTGTCATCGACATCATTGGTATGAACCATGACGGTGAGGGCGTAGGTCGCGCGAATGGATACACGCTCTTCGTGCAGGGTGCACTTCCAGGTGAAACCGTACGTGTTCGCGTGATGAAAACCAAGAAGCAGTACGGCTACGCCAAACTGCTGGAGATCGTGAAGGCCAGCCCGGATCGTGTGTCCGCGCCATGCCCGATCTACGATCAGTGCGGAGGCTGCCAGATCCAGCATATGAGCTATGCCGGACAGCTTGCGTGGAAACGCCAATTGGTAGTCGATAATTTGCAGCGGATTGGCAAGTTGAACGTGATGGTGGAGGATGCAGAGACGTTGGCATCCAATGTGCAGGATGACGCTTCAGTTGGTGATGCGAATCAGACAACTGAACTGGCTACTTCTGAATTGCAAATGATCGGCAGCAATCGCATTCGCCTTCGTCTTGAAGGTGTCATGAACGAAGAAGATACGGAGCAGGGCATTCGCGTACTGCCTACCATGGGCATGGACGAGCCGTGGCGCTATCGCAACAAGGCACAGGTACCGATCGGTGCAGCCGAGGGTGGATTGGTAGGAGGATTTTACGCTAAAGGAAGCCATCGGATCATTGATATGGAGAGCTGTCTCATTCAGCATGAGCATAATGACGAAGTGGTTGCGAAGGTTAAGGAAATCGGCAGCCATTTTGGAATCAGCGCGTACAACGAAGAGACAGGCCGCGGTCTGCTGCGCCATGTGGTCGTGAAGAAGGCGTTCCGTACAGGCGAGATGATGCTTGTTCTGGTTACGAATGGTCGAGACATTCCGTACAAAGACGAATGGATTGGCAGTATCCGTGAAGCCATTCCGCATGTGGCGAGCATCTGTCAGAACGTGAACAAGAAACAGACCAACGTTATCTTTGGCGATGAGACCCGTGTCCTCTGGGGCCGTGATGTAATCTATGATTATATTGGTGATGTGCAGTTTGCCATCTCGGCACGTTCGTTCTACCAGGTGAATCCAGTGCAGACGGAAGTCCTGTATGGCAAAACGGTAGAGTATGCCGGACTGACCGGCAAAGAAACCGTAATTGATGCCTATTGTGGCATCGGTACGATCTCTCTTTTCCTCGCGCAACATGCGGATCAGGTGTATGGGGTAGAGATTGTGCCTGAAGCGATTGAGGATGCTCGCAGCAATGCGCTCTTGAACGAGATGCGTAACGTGAAGTTTGAAGTTGGCGCATCCGAGGACGTTATCCCGCGCTGGAAAGAACAAGGCATCGAGGCTGATGTGATCGTAGTTGATCCACCGCGCAAGGGCTGTGATCCACGTTTGCTGGATACGATTCTGGAGATGAAGCCGGAACGTGTGGTGTATGTGAGCTGTAATCCGAGTACGCTGGCACGTGATCTGCGTGTGCTGGAGGATGGTGGCTATCGGACGGTTGAGGTGACGCCAGTGGATATGTTCCCGCATACGGTGCATGTGGAGTCGGTGGCGATGCTCAAATGGAAGGGGCAGGACTAATTCCTACGCCTCTCGTTGTTCCAACTTCCTTATGGATTGAGGACGGGAAATATGTAATGTATGGCTTTGATTGAACCGTCTTTAATCACTTCGATTTTTTGAATAAGTCTTTGAAGTGCCTGCTTAAAGACTTGTTGACCTTCAATTTGAAGTTCGTTGAAGCGGGATAATTGCTTTATATAGGCACGGAGTTGTTCTTCCGTGTCTTTTTTGTACCTTTAATACTAGAAACAACCAGATGACGAATGGAATTCCAGAGGGCATCAACGGGCTTTTCAAAATTGTTGACAATTGGCATATATGTAATTATATTTAATATATCAGGCACTTATTACTGTAAATCAACTAGTGTAAACGCTCTCTCAGCAAAATTTTACGCAATATAGTTTTCCCCCATCAAGGAAGAAAATGGAGAGTTGATGGTGTACTTAGTCCCGGTTTTGTACACGCACTGTCCATTTACGAGTGACATTCATCGTAGTTTTGTAGAGCATTTTCAGCAACGCTTCATTGCTTGGGAAAATGCTTTTTTCTTTAGGCTTTGCGATGTTGACGAAGGAACCCTCAATTATTTCCGTCGTTGTATCCTCGCGTCAAGCTTTTTATGCCCTGCATCGTGTCATACTCCGCCTCCAGCATGAATTGCAGAATCTCTGCATACAACTATGCAAACAACTCTTTCAGTGCAAATTCACCTTGTACATCGTTATGAACTTATTCTTCTTCACAATACTCTCACTTGCTTATCACATATAGTATCCTCTTTAATCGGCCTTTTTCTAAAGATTATCTAACGGGGGAAACATGATGTCTAATTCAATAGAATTGATCTTGAGAAACGAAATTTTTGCTGAGCTGGACATCGAGTATCCGGAAGATCACGATACCCGTTTGTTGGACCAAGGGATCGATTCAGTAGGCTTCGTCAAGCTTATTGTTTTAGTGGAATCGAAGTTTAACATCTCGATCCCTGATGAAGATCTGTTATTTGAGAAGTTCTCCACGGCTGGATTAATTCTTAATTATTTGACTGAGAAAACGCTATGATGACGATCATTCAGCGTCTATTTCTGGAGGCCTCTGATCGCCAAGATCATATTATCCTTGAAGATCTAAACCAGCAATGGACTTACGCAGAGGTGATGACAGAAGCTTATTTGATTGCTTTATATATCCACAAGAATTTTGGGCTTGAGTCCGGAAGTCATCTTGCATTATACACAAATAATGAGCCCTTGTTCATTTTTGCGGCCCTTGGCATTCAATTCTGCGGTTATGTATTAATACCGGTTCCTTATTCGGCATCCAATACTGAAATTGAAAATATTTTAAATGCCAGTGACGCCAAATTGGTTATCAGCAAATCTGCACAGCCTGCGCATTTAAATTGCGACATTCCTTGGGTTACCGCTCAGGATATATCGCAAGAACCAATGCCTTCGTTCGAATCGATCTCGTTAACCAATCAGTCCGATCCCAATCAATGTGCGATTCTCCTTCCTACATCAGGCACAACCGGAAAATCTAAAATCGTTATGTTGTCCCATTGGAATGTATTAACGAATGCGTTGGCACATGGCGGAAAGGTGGGGTATACGGATCAAGATTCGTTTCTTGTAACGATGCCCGTTCATTTCAGTTCTACGATTGTCACGCAATTGATTTCTTGCATGTTATATGGAACCCGAATTAAACTGATCAGCTTGCCCTTGCTGCCGCGCACAGCGTTTAAACTGTTTCAGAATAAGGCGGTCACGGGATTCTCAGCGGTGCCTACGCAATTGATGCACTTTGTTTCCGATTTCCATCAGACAAAGAACTGGAGTGCCTTTGATTCAATTGAATTTATTGTAATTAGCGGTGCGGCGATTCCCGCGAAATTAGTAGACCATCTTCAGACTGTATTTCCTCACTCGGACATTATTCAAACCTATGGATTGACCGAAGCTTCTCCGCGGGTGAGCATGATGGAACGGGGAGAGCGCAGCTTATCCTGTGGATCACCCATAAATGACGTTTCTATTCGTCTTGTCGACGAAGAAGAGAATGAGGTTGAAGGAGCAGCTATCGGAGAAATTTGGGTCAAGGGCCCGAATGTGATGCTCGGTTATTACAAAAACCCGGAGTTAACGAACGCTACCATTGTTGAGGGTTGGTTAAAGACAGGAGATTTGGGATATTGGAATGAATCAGGATGTCTTATACTCACAGGCCGAAAGAAGAATATCATTATATCCGGCGGTATCAATATCTATCCAGAAGAAATCGAGGAATTTTTGTACGGCTTGAAAGAAGTGGAGGAGGTCATGGTTGTTGGTGTACACGATGACCTGTTAGGTGAAGTACCCATCGCATTTCTGAAAGTCTTTAATAATTGCCTGGTTGATATAGATGCGCTGACACGACATTGCAAATTGCATTTGTCATCGTATAAAGTGCCTAGACAATGGAGGATTGTAGATAACATTCCAAAAACAAAGACAGGAAAACTGGACAGAGCAAGTACGAAGCGCTTATTGCTAAATGAGATATACTGATTCGGAATCCTTAAGCATTTAACCAAATAACCAGGGGTGAACGAAGGTTGAAGAATTCAACTCAAACATTGGGCAGAAAAATATTGCCGGTCAGTTATCCGATGATTACAACCTATACGCAACATGCTCATCTCTTGTCGATCCTTACCCATTACGAGTGCGCACACCCATGGATATATAGCAATTATATTCAATTATTTATTAACAAAGATTATAAACACCATTGGGGAGATTTTTATTTCCCTCTGACTTATGAGCTACGCCCATCGGATGGGTGCAAATGGATTACTACTCAAAAGATACATAGAGATATGGTAACTATGAAATGGGACTCTGTTATTCATTTTATTGTAGAAAATATTAATGCTAATAACTATGTCCATACCATGATCAATTATTTCTACGTGCCCCTAAGCGATCGCTACAATAAACTTCAATTGCATCATGACATATTTGTTTACGGCTATGATTTGGATAGAGAGAGATTGTATGTTTCCGATTTTTTTAAGAACGGGGTGTATAGTCAGGCTGAGATATCATTTACTGATTTCAATCTTGCGTTCGACAAGAATCATCTAACAACGAATCATGATTATCTGAGAGAAATGGTTTACCTGTATACATTCAATGATCAATATCAGGATAAATTCAGTGCAGATACCCTAGTGAATTCGATAAGAAATTATTTCACTAAGAAAACGCCGGAGTATTGGGAGATGTTTAACTACGGGGGCGACAGGCATAATCTTGACTTCGGCATGCAAATATACACAACTCTATATAATTATGTGAAAGAGACATCGGAACATAAGGCTATGCTTGATATAAGACCCTTTCATTTACTTTATGATCATAAGAAGATGATGACACTAAGATTCAAGTACTTGTACGATAATCGGCATTTAATTGAATTAAATCAAGAGCATATAGATGAATTCACAGCTATTGAACTTAAAGCAAAAATCCTTGTGAATCTAGCGATTAAATATAATTTGACAAAGGATACAAGTATTTCCGAAAGTTTACAAACGCTGATTACGAATATAGAAAATGAAGAATCCATATTCCTTGAACGATGGCTGAAGAAGGTAGCTATTCAGTAATGTTGAGGGAGCAGATGATGTCAGTTGTGGATATCTCTTCTTGCACCCGAATAGAAGCCTTAGCGCGAAGCCCGTGGTGATCCGGGCATATTTATGGAAGGAGTGATGCCGGGATTATAATCGTTGGGAGACAGCGTGTTGAGTAAGCCAAACCGTTGCTCTTGTATTACAACAAACGTTTGCTGACAGCCTATTGCCTTCTTGTCTTTCAACGATCCGCATTGCTTCAAGCGCTTTTTCCGGCACAACCACAACGGATCCACTCACCTCAAGAATCTCTCCTGGTATTTAACCCAACATCTTGTGACTCATGCATAGAACCAAACCTGTTTCGATTGAATTAATCGTGGTTTCACAAACCTTAAGCAAGGGGGAGGATCATAATATTCATTGTATTAACAGGAGTCGCAGGCTTCATCGGTTCCAACCTCGCCGAGAGGCTGCTGCGGGAAGGCCATACCGTTATCGGCGTCGATAATTTTCTGACCGGGTCTACTGTCAACATAGACAATCTCTTACGGTCGCCAAATTTCAAGTTTATCGAGCATGACGTCATTTATCCGCTCTCAATTGAAGGCCCTGTCGATTGGGTGATGCATTTTGCCAGTCCTGCCAGTCCGCCCAAATATTTGTCCTATCCGATCGAAACGATGAGGGTCAACAGCGAAGGGACGATGCATCTGCTGTATCTGGCCAAAGAAAAGCAGGCTGCGTTCTTCTTGGCTTCAACAAGCGAGATCTACGGTAACCCAACTGTTCACCCTCAGCCGGAAAGCTACTATGGCAACGTGAATTCGGTTGGAGCAAGAAGCTGCTACAACGAAGCGAAGCGGTATGCAGAGGCGATTACCTACGGGATGAACAGGAAATACGGTATACCGGTAAGGGTCATTCGGATCTTCAATACATTCGGACCGAAGATGGATTTACATGACGGACGCGTGATTACCAATTTCATTAATGAAATCATGTCCAAGCAAAACCTTACGATTTATGGCGACGGCAGACAGACGAGAAGCTTTCAGTATATCGACGATTTGCTGGAAGGGATTGTGAGACTGCTGAGCACCACGTATGAACAGCCAGTCAATTTGGGGAATCCGGAGGAAGTCACCATACTTGAAGTCGCCCAAATATTGAAGGAGCTAATGAAGTCCAACGCGCAGTTAGAGTTTCTCCCGCTGCCGGAAGACGATCCAAGGAGAAGGAAGCCGGATATTACCATTTCAAGGACGATTATGGACTGGGAACCGGCGATCAGTTTGCATGATGCACTCGCTAGAACGATCCATTATTACCAGGGTCAATATATCCATTAAACGGGAGGTACCTATGCAAGAACAGATCATAGCGATGATAAGCGAAATCAAGGATGACGCTGAGCTGGCAAACAGTTTGAACGAGCATTCCAACATCATGGAAGACGGGGGATTGGACTCTTTACAGCTAATTACTTTTGTATTAAATGTGGAAGAGCGTTTCGGTATTGAAATCGATTTTGAACAATTCGACTTCAATCTTATGGAGTCGGTAACGACCTTCTGCAATTATATCTCGGAGCTGCAGAAGACAACGCCTGTATGAACGATAGACGCAAGTTCGAGCTCATTATCGGGACATTTGATGCGGAACGCTTCTGGCGCGACCCTAATCTAGCCAAACTGCCGTCGTTTCATGATCCTGAAATGGAGAATATCGTGATGGCCATGGATGAGCTGCTCTTCCCATTTTGCGAGGCGCAGGATAGGCTCATTACTCGCTATCGAATGAACGTTTGCCATAAAGCGTATTTGCATGAGATCGGATTTGAATTTATTTCCAATTCAACCGATCTCGAGAGTCCTGATGTAGGAAGCGCAGGCAGAACCGCCAATATCTTCGACCTGCTCACATCAGCCGATCGAATGGGTGACATGGATATTTACATGCTGGACGGCGCCCGATTGTCGCCCTTTGCCGTCATTCCGGGGGCGGATCATACTGCAGCGCGTTACGGGCTGAAACAGGATTTTCCAGCTGTCGATACGGTTCAGACTGTCAATTCGAAGCTGTATTCAACCGAATTGAATCGTCGCCTTGATCTTCAGTGTGACAGCCAGACGGTCTATTCTCCCGAAGACCTGCTGACAAGCGGCTTGAATTTGCTGAATCAAGGACCCTTCCTGATCAAAGATGAGTTTGGGGTATCCGGGAAAGGCAATTTGCTGATTGAGTCGGAAGCGATTTTGCGGCGAGTCACATCCTATGTCGCCAATCAGTGTAGCAAGGGAAAAACGGTTCGGTTTATTGTTGAGCCGTTCCTCCGCAAGGAATTGGATTTTTCTTGCCAATTCCACATCGATCCGGACGGTACTTATCGACATATTTCAGTGCAGCAGTTGATCAATCAGAATTTCGCTTACCAAGGCTCCTATACAGCAGACGATAGGTTGCTTCATATGCTGCAGGAAGCGAAGTATTTTGATGTAATGAAACGGGCTGCTCGCGAGCTTTATCGGTCGGGTTATCACGGCGACGTATGCGTCGATTCTATGCTGTTGACAGACGGCCGTATCGTTCCGATTGTTGAGGTGAATGCAAGAAGATCGATGAGTCTGATCAAGCATTACATTGACCGCTACCTGAAGAAGCACGACACGGCCGGGAGCATGACGCATGCGACTTTACAGTTTGCATGCGATGTATCATTCGATCAATTGCTTGAATCGCTGGACCGCGAGGGTGTTCTATATAAGCCTGATCGAGGATTCGGTATTTTACCGTTAAGCGCGAATACGCTCCTTATTAACAAAGTCGTCAGTGAGTGCAAGGGGATCCGCAATAAGCAGGTGAAAGGCAGATTATATTATTCGTTGATCGAGGGGGAATGGAATAACGAACGATTGACCGCTAAGGTTAAGGAGGTGCTGTCGTCGTTATCCTTCAAGATCGCCCGCTGATGCAGTCCGAAGCGCTTGAAGCCATGAATGGAGGAAGAAATTTTATGGGTGAGCGGAAAGTGACGATTCTATGCTCGGGTTTCGGTCTGGGTTTCTATATTCCCGGCCTGTTAGCTGCAAGTGATTTCGAGAAAAGGGATATCGCGACGGAAGTGCTCGTGTTCGAAAGCTATTTGGAGCAAGACAAGATGGATCATATTGTAGACAGCAGAAAGGCTTACCACAATAATTTCGCACTTGCCAATTTATCGGCCCGAATGCCGATGGATATACGCGACAGCATTGATTATACCCAGGTCGAGCTATTGCTGGAGGCGTGGAAAGCGGAAGACCGGTACGAATTCATATCGTTATCCGGACACTGGATCTATATTCTGGATTTGTATAGGGAGAAGATGCTGCCGAATCAAATTCATGTAGACCTGCTCTACGTCGATTCAGATCTGGCCCCGTCTTGGAAGAGCTTGAAGAAGTTTCATCCTAGCTATGACGAGTATTATTACAATGCTTGTCTCTATGACACCGACAAGATGGAGATTCGATGCGAAATCCCGGTTCTTCATCATACGCCACTGCCCTTCGACTCAAGGAAGCGGCGGCTTGTTGTTCATGGCGGCGGCTGGGGGATGGGCACATATCAAAGTACAATTCCAGAGCTTGCCGGCCATAACTACGGGCTTGATATCGTAGCTTACGATTGGAAGGAAGCGAAGCCCGATCCCGATCACCGATATTGGATGAATGATCCGGAATGGTGTGCATGGGTGAAGAGTGCGAACGGCCTGCACGAGTTTCCGCCATACATCGAAATAACGGGAGAAGGCACGAAGTCATACGCCGCTGAGGTTGATCATCATTGGTTATTCGATATCGCTTCGGAGGCGATGGCTATCGTGGCCAAGCCGGGAGCGGGCACATTAATCGACTCGCTTGCATCCGGTACCCCTCTTATTTTGCTGGAGCCGTTCGGAAGTCACGAGCTTAGCAATTTGGAATTGTGGGAGTCTCTGGGGTTCGGAATCCGCTACGAGAAGTGGCGGGAGATGGATTTTTCCGTAGAGGTCCTTAAGGAGATGCATCAAGCGATCATGAACAGACCCGGAGAACGAACGAATTATGTGGATCATTATTGTGCGAGAGTCGCGTTAACGAAGGGGTAATATTTCAATGGCAAAAGGGGTTATGCGATGAGCGTAAACAAATTGAGTGTCGTCCAAGATAAGATAAAGACAAGCTATCCGAGATGGATCGTCATGCAGCTGTTGGAGGAATGTAATTTACGATGCAAGATGTGCTATGAGTGGGGACTCGAAGGGCCGTACAAAAGCAAAAAAACGTTAGCGCATCTGGATCCGGATCTCATTAAAAAGATCATCGTCGAGTGCAGCCCGGGCAAGCCATATTACGATTTCTTCGGTGGCGAGCCACTGATGTACCCTTGGCTGGGCGACATTCTCGCCATGATCAATCACTATGGAAGTAAAGCAGATTTCCCCACGAACGGCACATTGCTTGAGCAGCATGCCGAGATGCTTGTCGAGACTGCTCCAAATAAGATCTGGATGTCTCTCGACGGCCCTGAGGAAATCAACGATAAGCAGAGAGGCAAAGGCGTATTCAAGAAAGTAATCAAGGGGATCGAGAAGCTTTATGAGCTTCGGGAAAGCAAGGGCAAGCAATTTCCGAAAATGGGTGTATCCTTTATCATTACGCCCTTGAACTATATGTACGTTGAGGAATTTTTCTTTAAGCATATCGACTTGTCGATGTTGGACCATATCAGCATGGAAGTGCAGCTCTACGCAACGGAAGAGCAGTATGCCCAATATGTGGAGGTTCTTAGTGACAAATTCGACGTGCATGAAGCTCCTTATGCCAAGGGGATGGTGTGGCGGGACACCAGTTCGTTCAGCCAGATCGATATTCCGGAATTGACGAGACAGCTCAATAATGTTAAAGCGTATTGCTTGAAAAACAGCATTCATGTGATCACCTATCCGAAAACGATAGATGAGCAAAATTTGAGCAACTATTTCTCGGGGCAATTCCATCAGATGGCTGATAAACGAAATCGCTGCTCCCTTCCATGGGTTTATGCAGAGATTACAGCAAGGGGCGACGTTTCGCCCTGCCATGCTTTCTATGATCTGACCTTTGGCAACGTGAACGAAGAGAGTTTGCTGGATATCTGGAGTAGTGACAAGTACAAAGATTATCGCGCGTATATGAAAAAAAATATGCTTCCTATTTGTACAGCTTGTTCAAGGTATTATATCTATTGATTCATGTGAATGACCTAATAGGTTTAAGAGGGGTGGTGTTGATATGAATCCGAAATCAGAGATTAAACGTTCCCCAAAGGATTTGCAAATATTGAAACGTACGATCAAGAATACGGTGGAAACCAAGCGGAACATGGAGAAAATAGCGGGTTACGCGACACCGTTGCCAGAGTCGGTCGGGATTAAACTGACGAACCAATGCAACTTGCGCTGCAAGCATTGCTATCAATGGAACGACACTGGCTACCATCACTTTATGACACCGGAGCAGCAGCGGGAACAGCTCGACTACGGGCTGCTGGAGAAGCTGATCCTCGAGACGGAACCAGCCAAGTCGAGACTTTATATCTGGGGCGGCGAGCCGCTCGTATACAGCCATTTCGACCGTTTGGCCGATTTGCTTGAAGCCCATCCTCGTGAGACGACAATCTGCACAAACGCGATGCTGATCGAGCGAAAGCTGGACACCTTGCTGAGAATCTCCGACAACCTGGAGCTGCTCATTGCACTTGATGGATTCGAAGAAGAGAATGATGCGCTTCGCGGCAAAGGGGTATTCAACAAGGCGATCGATGCTATTCGGATGCTAGTCGAGCTGCGCAAGGAAAACCGATTCAGGGGCAAAATTACGATCCATACCGTCGTTAACGATGGGATGACCGACAAGCTTTACGATTTGTTGGACTTTCTGGAGGGCGTCGGTGTAGATATGGTCATGGTTTGCTTCCCGTGGTACATCTCGGACGAGTGCACGCAGGGAATGGATGATTACTTTGACCAGAAGTTCGACTTCCTTCCGGCGAGCGAGCACAAGGGCGAACGAAGCTGGCACGCCTTTAACTACAAGCTCGATCCGCAGCGTATCCCTGCTTTGATGAGCGAGTTGGACCGGGTGAATAATCGGGTCTGGAAAATGCGTTTACGCTACCAGCCGAATCTGGATTATGACCAGATTGAAGATTTCGTGCTCGGCAAAGAGGTGAGGAGTAAAGGCACGATGAACAAGAAGTGCCTGGCTCTCTCGAACCGGATGGACATTACGCCCGATGGAACGATTGTTGCGTGCAAATTTTTCAAGGAGTTCGAGATCGGCAATTTAAATGAAGCGTCCGTACAGGAATTATGGCACGGCATGACCTACAGAAGGATAAGGGAAATGATGGATGAACGACTGACACCGGCA
The DNA here is from genome assembly GCF_024159265.1 of Paenibacillus sp. 1781tsa1. Taxonomy (NCBI): domain Bacteria; kingdom Bacillati; phylum Bacillota; class Bacilli; order Caryophanales; family Paenibacillaceae; genus Paenibacillus; species Paenibacillus sp. 1781tsa1. The sequence continues at coordinate 852,321 of NZ_JAMYWY010000001.1, forward strand.
TGTTCCAAGTGCAGTGTCTTGCATTTGCACGGTGTTTAACTATTCTACATGAGCATAAATGAGGTGAACCAGTGAGTATTATCCAAGTGGAACGCTTATCCAAAAGCTTCAATTACTACGAAAAAGAATTGGGGTTCAAAAAATCGCTAAAAAACTTAGTGAAGCGGAAATCACTGACCAAAGAAGCGGTTAGCGAAATATCACTTGTAATTGAGCAAGGCGAGATGGTCGGGTTCTTAGGCCCGAACGGTTCCGGCAAAACGACTACGCTTAAGATGCTGTCCGGCATCTTGTATCCGACAAGCGGGCAAGCGACGGTATTAGGCTATGTCCCTTGGGAGCGAAAAAAAGAATTCAAGATGCAGTTCTCGATCGTGATGGGGCAGAAATCGCAGTTGTGGTGGGATTTACCGGCGAACGAATCGTTGTACCTGAACAAATGCATTTATGAGGTCGAGGATAAGCCCTACAACCTTGTCCTGGAAGAGCTTACGGAGATGCTTGGCGTTAAAGATCTGCTCAATATTCAGGTGCGCAGGCTTTCGCTGGGGGAACGGATGAAGATGGAGCTAATTGCGTCGCTCATCCACCGGCCTAAGGTGATTTTCCTGGATGAGCCTACAATCGGACTCGATCTGATTTCGCAGAAGCGCATTCGGGAGTTCCTGAAGTATTATAACCAGCAGACGAAAGCAACGGTCATTCTGACAAGCCACTACATGGCGGATATTGAGGATTTATGCAAACGAACGATCATCATCAATCAAGGGAAGATCGTATACGATGGCGATCTTCGGCGTGTGAACGAATTGTTTCATGCAAAAAAGATCATCAAGCTGCAATTTACGGACGAAGTGCCGAGGCAAGAGCTAAGCGACTATGGCGCTATTATGGAACATGACGGCATGAATGCCGTCATGGAGATCGATAAGCATGACCTTCAGCGGCTTTCCAAGATGATGCTGGACCGGTTCCCGATCCTCGATTTCACAGTGGAAGATATACCTGTCGAGCGAGGCATCGAAAGCTTGTATCAGAAAGATGGGGTCAAACATGAAAGCCTTGCAGAAGTATAAAAGGACGTACATTCTTGCGCTTCAGAATGCGATGGAGTATCGGACCGATTTCTTTATGAGTATTATCAGCGGCGGCTTCATCATTCTCGTCCAATGCTTCCTCTGGACGGCCGTGTTTCGCAGTTCGCCGCAAGAGATTATTAACGGCTATACTTATTCACAGATCATCATTTATTCCGTGTTGTCTGGCGTTGTCTCCAAGCTGGTTTCTGCCGGCTTCGAAGGGGAAATCGCGAATGATATCAAGACGGGTGGACTGAGCAAATTTATCGCTCAGCCCATTCATTATTTCAGCTATCGGATATGCAATTTTTTCGGTGGGAAAACGGTTCAGATCGGGGTCGTCCTTGTCTTATTCGTCATACTGATGATCGTTTTTACTCAGATTTGGGGGTTTCACCTTAGAGGGGTGCAGATCGTTATGTTCCTGGTCAGCATTCTGTTCGGACTGCTCATCAACTTCCTGCTTTTTTATTCGATTAGTGCTCTCGCGTTCATCATTACCGAGGTTTGGGGCGTTTATATCGCGTTCAACCAAGGCGTCTATCTGCTCAGTGGTGCCATCTTTCCGCTTAATATTTTCGGAGATACGTTTGCCAGAATCTCCAGCTACTTACCGTTTCAATATGTCGTATTCTTCCCGGTTAACATCATCAATGGGAGCATGGCGATTCATGAAATCGTGCGCGGGCTTCTCTTACAGGTGGTCTGGGTAATTGCGCTTATGATAATTTCGAAGTTGTCGTGGGATTCCGGGATGAGGAAATATGTAGCCGTTGGAGGTTAGATCTGTGAGTATCAGCTTGACGGAGTTTCGGAAGCATGTACGTATGTTCTTTATTTTCGCAAAGAACAGCTTGGTCGGTTACATGGAATACAAAGCGAATTTCTACTCCGGTTTGATCATGGAGACTGTATTTCTGTTTTCCAAGCTGATCTATATCTTGTTCGTTTTCCAGCTTGGGATCGAAATCAATGGCATTTCTCCTGACCAGATGATGATCTTCACCGGGACCTATACGATTATGATCGCGATCTATACAGGACTGTTTATGGATAACTTTTATAGATTCGCCGGCCATATCCGCAACGGGACGCTGGACTTGTATATGACGAAGCCGCTTTCGCTGCAGTTCATGATTTCATTTCGGCACGTTAACTTCGCGTTTCCGATCCCGAACCTGATCGCCGGGATCACGATGATCGTACTGGCTTGGCGGCGTCTTGACATCGAGCCAAGCTTTATCCACGTGGCCGGATATATCGGCGTGATCTTGAGTAGCACGATCGTGACCTATTCGGTGCTTCTACTTCCGCAAATTCTTGCCTTCTGGACGGTGAAGTCCGGTTCGATCTTCGAAATACTCGACAAATGTTGGGATTTAAACAATATGCCGATGTACATATACCCCAAATGGCTGCGGAGAATAGGGCTGTATGTTGTGCCGATCTTGTTCATCACCAACATGCCGTCGGTTTATTTGATCGATCGATTGGACTTGTTCCTTGGGATATGGATTTTTGTAGCTCCCGTTATATCGCTTATAGTGGTCAGGCTGTTCTGGAAGCTGGCCGTCAAACGCTATGAAAGCGCCAGCAGTTAGAGAAATGCCCAAAAAACAAATTGTTGAGAAGGTGAATCGAATGAGCAGGACGGAGCATGAGAGCCATCCGTTGCAGACAAAGGCTATCGAAAAGAAACGGCTGCACAACGGGATCGAAATCTATCAAAACAACGAAGGCGAGACCGAGTTCCTCTACAACGAGATTTTCCACAAGGAGATGTATTTCAAGCACGGTATTACACTCCCGGATCAAGGCACGGTCATGGACGTTGGGGCTAATATCGGCATGTTCAGCCTATATGTCAGCAGCAAGAGCGACTGCAGGGTATATGCTTTTGAGCCACTGCCGCCGACTTTTAATCTCTTGAAGATGAATACGAGTTCGCTGCCTCGCGTAACGACGGTTAATGTCGGGCTTTCCAATGAGATCAAGGAAGCGGAGTTTGCCTATTTTCCTACGATGTCCACGGACTCTGTCCAGATCAAATACAGGGAGAACCACGATCAAGATCTCCGATACGGGTTAATCAACCATTACGAAGATAATTTCGCTGACCCGCGAATGCTAAACCGCTTTGTCGATCATCTTATGTCGCCGAAGCTTCTGAATGAACAAATCTATCGTTGCCAGCTAACTACGATCTCTGAAATGATCCGCTTTTACGGTCTGAACCAAATTGATCTGCTCAAAATCGATGTGGAAAAAAGTGAGTTCGAGGTGCTGGATGGCATAGAGCCGGAAGATTGGGGCAAAATCAGGCAAATTGTAATGGAGGTACACGGACTGGACGGAGAGCAGATCAGCAGGCTCGAGAACATCTTCCAAACCAACGGCTTCTATGCCGTGATCGATTATTACGAAGATTTGAATATCCCAAATTACTATAATGTGTACGCGTTGAATCAAATGCATACGTCGGCTGGGCGATAGTCATGTTACAGCATCTGCATGCAAGGTTGGTATGCTCCAGCTGCAAGGGCGAGCTGGAGCAGTCGGAAGCAGTTCTGCAATGCTGCAGCTGCGATGCGGTATATACGAACGATGATCGTTACTTATCGATGCTCGACCGGCGAGAACAGGTTGTCCACCCTTCCGAATGGAACCGAAAAGAGGCTGAAATTCGGGATTATAGCGAGATTTCGCACTCCCTTGCGCTGTCCGGTATAGGCCGATTCGCCACCTTCTTGAACTATGGTTACGTCCCGCACGAGAATGAGCAACATGCGGTGCTCGAGCCGGGCGATGCATGGAATAGAAACTCGGTCAAGCTGCTGCTTGAGACAGTGGGCAAGACGGCGATTCGGGAGCGGCAGGTGATCGACATCGGATGCGGCAGGGGAGGGAACATAGCGGCTCTGTCTAAATATTTCAAGCCGCTGTCTATTGTCGGTCTCGACATCTGCCCGGCGAATATTGCCTTTTGCAATGCCAAATCCCGATTGGGTGAATCTTTGTATCTCGTCGGCGATGCGGAGAATATACCGTTTGCTGACGAGAGCTTCGATGTGGTGTTAAATATAGAATCCGCACATGCCTATCCGAACCGATCACGATTCTATGAAGAAGTATACCGGATCATGAGAGTTGGCGGCGTATTTCTGTATACGGAGCTGATGCTGGGAGATCAAGTAGCGCAAAACGTCAGGCTGTTAGAGGAAGCAGGCCTGTCTGTAATCCGCAATCAGGATGTGACTTCGAATGTTCTTCTATCATGTGATGAGAGTGCGAAGCAGCGTACTGGCACACAAGGAATTGCGAATAACGCCAATTCAAGCACGAATATTGGAGATATCCATGAATTCATCGCATTGCCCGGCTCGAAGAAATATGAAGAGATGAAGGCTGGAACGCGGCAATACCGTATGATGAACCTTGTTAAGAGGTAATATAGCCGTGATATCAACAATAATTTTAGGTTAGGAGAAATATTTTATGGAAGAAATTATTTCCCTGGACACCTTTCAGCCCTTCGACGGCATGACGAAAATGTTTCCTCATCATAATTTTCCTTATTTTAATTGCGGCTACAATTTGTTATTAACGCTTGCCAGGTATTTTAAAAAAGATGAGCTGTCGATTTTGAATAATGTCATTACTATTTATAGATTTGATAAACAAAAAATACAAACAAGAGGATATTTCAAGTTAGAGGTGTTGGATCTTGAGGAGGGAGATCAGATCCTTGAGGAAATGGGGATCTCTATTCGTAAAAAATCCCCTGCACTAGATACGTTACAAGATGAGATCATAAACTCCATTTCTAGTGGTCATCCGATTTCCATATTTATTGATTTATTTTATCAACGCGGTAGAGACTTTTACTATAGACAAAAACATGGACTGCACCCTGTTTTTGTCTATGGCTTCAATCTGACGAACGAGGAGATATATACGGTTGATGATATTACAGAATACAGACAATATGCTCTGCCATTTTCAGAATTTAAATGGTCATGCATGACTTCGGAACACGTAAAGATGCCAGACTACTTTTGGGAATATGCGCTAGTGTCCCCCGGTAATCATGAGATCTTGAACAATAAGAATTCAGCACACACAACCATCAATACATTCGTAGAAAATATGTGCAGGTATCAAAATGAAATAACGGAAAGTTTGAATAATATACTGTTGCTCTCAGAAAATTACGAGCTCATTATAAAAAATGAAACGATTATAGAAACACTGAGCAGTACGATTTATAGAAAATGTTCTGAGAAATATAGGTTAAATACTCTCTATAAGTACAACATTGATCATATCAATGCAAAACATACGCTTGACCCGTTATTGGACCAAATTATTCATGACTGGAAGACAGTAAGGATCTATTCGAATAAAGCTATCATGTCCCAAAAGTTCACTGGGGAAATCATAGACAAGTGCATTGGTTTATTTACAAAAATATATACGAATGAAATGCATTTTAATAATCAATTATTTTTAATGTTAAAGGCTTTCAGGTGAAATCACATCTAATATAGCTAGAAATGAGTCGCATCAACAGATATACTGTGCATGTGTCTTTTCATCGTATGAAAACCGCCGTGGACAGAGAAACCATAATTAAAGAGCCGCCCTTTTCAAGGATGGCTCTGCTTCTATCAGTCTTTATAGCCCCTCAATGGTGAGTTGTTCGATGGTTTATATAATCATAGTAGAGTTGATGTTAGTCTGAAATATCCAGTTTATCCGTTTTTAATAATAGCTGTGTGTTGTTCAGTGTTTTCTAATGCCGAGGTAAGACGAGGCAAAGGTATACCTAACTTTTGGGCTTCTCTCACAACTTCAAGTACAGCAAAACTGGACTTACTATTATTGTATTCAATGAAAAGTCGTGGTAAGCTGCCCTTTGCAAAAATAACCTTGTTAAACAGCATGCCGAGAAGTGCCGGTGGGATCTTGGTTAACAGTAGAGTAATCGCGTCCATCTTGGCGCCTCTTGCTTTAAGAACAGGCTTCATTTCCCGCATACTGTTGCCGACATTTGCGAATGAGTCACTGTGATTCAAGATTGCTGGGAAATTTCCCCGTTTGAGCACCTCGGTCTCCATCGCCGCATTCATGGCATAGTGATTCCATAACCAGCTTTGCATATCCTTGATCCAATTGATTTTAAAATTGGCGCTTTCAAATAGTTCTTTGACCTTGTTGTTTATCTGTTCCGTGCCAACCCGTGGTTTTTCCAGAAATATCATTTTTAAAAAGCCGCCCCTAAGCTTATTGTCCTCAATGCCGCCTCCTGCTCCTGGGAACCCAAAGACAACATTGTTCATAGACAGGGGCAAGATTGATGATTTTAAATCCTGCCAAATATTATTGAATATTAGGATCGGGGTGTTACCAGCAGTAGTCGAAAGTATTCTTGCTGCTTCGGGAAGTTGCTCCGTATTGACACTCGCAATAATGAGATCGTAATTTGGGCTTATCTCCTCATGCAGCTTGATTTTCCAGCTTTCTTGGATGAACTGTTTTCCTCTTCGTGCGTCCCACATTTCAAGCGCTATATGACTTCCAAACGTTTCTTTCCTCCCTTTTCTAACGTAAAACTCAACGGTATGCCCTGCCTTCTCTAAAGCCCAAGCGTATTGGGTCGATATTACACCTCTACCGAAAAATAAAATTCTCATCTTAGCCTCCTAATATCCATATTCATCTTTGTTGATGATCCAACAACGTGTTGTATAATGTTATTGTATAGATTCACTATTTGGTCATCAACCATCAGATTTTTAATATTTGTCGTATAATCAATTCAACAGAAAATGGAGGTTAACAATGAATAAGCAACCTGAAATTACGGACAAAACAAGGCAGACATTTATAAATGTATTCTGTGATTTATATTGCCGAAAACCAATCGAAAAGATATCCATTCAAGAGATTGCTAACCAATCAGGATATAATCGGAGTACATTTTATCAATACTTTACAGATATCTATGATTTGTTGGACTGCGTTGAAGAGCGGATTTTGAAATCCATTAAGGAGGAAATGGCAGGCAGAGAGTTTTCTACACATACTATTCAAGATGCACTTCAATGCTTGGAAAATGCAGAGGAAATTTCAGTTCTTAAAGCTGTATTGGGCGAATATGGTTCTGTTCATTTTGTGGAACGCTTGAAAAGAGAAATTCCCTTTGAACGATTGATTATGGATTTTTCAACAGATGATGTCTTGGCACCATACATCATCGAGTTTTACATATCTACATTAATATCTATGTTTCGTCTTTGGATACACAGAGACAAAGATCTATCGTCGGAGGAATTGATCAAGCTGATCGATAGTCTATTTTCAAAGGGGATAACACCGTATCATATCTTTGGCACGGTCAATCCGCAACGCTCTGGAGTGTAGCGATGATGGTTAGTAAAGCTAAACATAAACAAAAGGGGTTCGAGAATGTATACATAATTCTCGAACCCCTTCTTGTCTTCATTAAAATACCATCCATTAATTATAGTAGTCTAAAACTCCCCCATCATCCCGGCGATAATTAATATACGTGCACATTCGCACCAAGCACGGATTTGTTTTGTACGGAATTACCGGATAGATATACCTTTTGCAGATTAGGCAGCTGGCTTAGGGTTTCAATATTGGAAATGGCATTGTTCTCGAGATGAAGTTCTTCCATGTCCCTCCGATTCCATTTGCAGCTCAGCACAAATCATTCTCTCAGGCAATTTTTATAGGAGGGAACGGCTACTCAATGCTGAATATTGTCGATCCAACACATAGACATCATAAATTTTGCTTTTTTCCACTTTGCAATAAAGATGGAATCTGATAGGATAAGTTTATAAATACGATGGTTTTAGTGAGGATTAAAAAGGAGGCCGCCTTGCCATGCAAGAATTAACACATCTGGATCAACTTGAGGCTGAAGCGATATACATTATCAGAGAAGTAGCAGCGGAGTGCGAGAAACCGGTCATGTTGTATTCCGTCGGCAAGGACAGCTCGGTCATGCTGCATTTGGCCCTAAAGGCTTTCTACCCCGAGAAGCCGCCGTTCCCATTCATGCATATCGATACAACCTGGAAATTCAAGGAAATGATTGAGTTCCGCGACCGAAAGGCGAAGGAATTTGGTATCGAGATGATCGTGCACTCAAATGAAGAGGCTATTCAACAAGGAATTAACCCCTTCGACCATGGCTCCGCATATACCGACATTATGAAAACCACAGCCCTGAAGCAGGGATTGGACAAATACGGATTCACGGTTGCGTTCGGTGGCGGAAGACGTGATGAGGAGAAGTCGCGTGCGAAGGAGCGGATTTTCTCGTTCCGGAACAAGAATCACTCGTGGGACCCTAAGAACCAACGTCCGGAGATGTGGAAGCTGTTCAACACGCGAATCAACAAGGGAGAGAGCATTCGAGTCTTTCCGCTGTCCAACTGGACTGAGAAGGATATCTGGCAATACATTCGTCGGGAGAACATCGATATCGTTCCGCTTTACTCCGCCGACGTAAGACCGATCGTTAATCGTGACGGGCATATCATCATGGTGGATGACGAGCGGATAAAGCTTGAGCCTGGTGAGAAGGTAGAGATGAAGAAGATTCGCTTCCGCACGTTGGGTTGTTACCCGCTCACGGGCGGTGTCGAGTCCGATGCTGTTACGCTGGATGAGATCATTGAGGAGACATTGGGTGCGTTATCTTCCGAACGGACCAGTCGGGTTATCGATCAAGAAGCGGCGGGAAGCATGGAACGACGCAAACGGGAGGGCTATTTCTAACATGAAGAGTCTACTTAAATTCATTACCTGCGGAAGTGTGGATGATGGCAAGTCCACGCTGATCGGACATATGCTCTATGAAGCCAAGCTGCTGTTTGCCGATCAAGAACGCGCGCTTGAGCTCGATAGTCGATTGGGAAGCCGAGGCGGCAAAATCGACTACTCGCTGCTCCTGGATGGTTTGCTGGCCGAACGCGAACAAGGGATTACCATTGATGTGGCATATCGTTATTTTACGACGTCTCATCGTTCCTTCATCGTGGCGGACACACCGGGACACGAAGAGTATACGCGCAACATGGCTGTAGGCGCTTCCTTTGCCGATCTAGCCATCATTCTGGTGGACGCTACCAAAGGCATCATTACCCAGACCAAACGCCATGCCCGGATCTGCGCCCTGATGGGGATCAAGCATCTCGTATTGGCTGTGAACAAGATGGATCTGGTCGGCTTCGATCAGAGGACGTTCGAGGCAATCAAGGAAGAGTTCATCCAAACGACTGCCGAATTCCAAATCAAGAGCATTCAGGTCATTCCCGTGTCTGCTACGGAAGGGGACAACATTACAACCCAGTCGCCGAATGCACCCTGGTACGAGGGGTTAGCATTATTGCCGTATTTGGAAAGTATAGATGTTCATACTACCGATGATACGAAGCCTTTCATGATGCCAGTTCAGCGTGTAAGCAGACCGGACCATACGTTCCGTGGGTTCCAGGGCCAGATCGAGGCTGGAAAGATCTCGGTCGGAGACGAACTCATGACTCTGCCAAGTCGGGAGAAAGCCAAGGTTAAGCGGATTTTGGTGACGGACCAAGCTCAAGATTCGGCTTATGCTGGCCAACCGGTTACGATACAACTGGACCGCGAAGTTGATGTCTCGCGGGGTTGCGTGCTCACGATGGACAATCAAGTCCAAGAAGCTGACAGCTTCGCTTCTACAATCCTGTGGATGGACGATTCCGTCCTGACTCCGGGCAAGCATTATTGGGTAAAGGTCGGAACGAAGACTCTTCCAGGCACTGTAACGGCGATTACCCATAAAATTGACATTAACACGGGCCATACCGTTCCGGCCGATCAAATTGTTAAGAACGAATTGGCCAAGTGTGAATTCACGCTGTCGGATCAGATCGTCTTCGATTCCTTTGAACACAATAAGAGCATTGGAGGTTTTATCCTCATTGATCGTGTCACCAACATGACGTCTGCTTGCGGAGTCATCGATCAAGCTCTGAAGGGAGAAAGCCGATTTTCCACGCTGGATACGGGGATCACGAGAGATGTTCGCGCCCAGCAGAAAGGACAATCTCCACTGACGGTATGGTTTGCTGGCTCGGATACGGTAGCTCTCGCCAAGGAAGTGGAGAAGCGACTAATGTCATCCGGTTACCATACGATGCTGCTTGAGAGCGTCAGTGGAGAAACGCTCCGCGGAACGGCGGAGATGGCAAAGGTGTTGAACGACGCCGGCCTGATCTCACTGGTATCCCATGATTCTATCAGTGCGGGCGAACTTGAGACAGCTCGAGAGATCATCGGGGGCAAAGGATTTATCGAAGTTAACGCGGACGAGATCGGCGGAATGTCCATCCAGGATGCCGCGAAATCCGTGGTTAAACGAGTCGTGCAATCCGTTATCGATCACAGTCCTTCGAATAACTACGACATTTAATAAGCATGTCCGATAAAGCGGTTGCCGATTAGGCAGCCGCTTGTTTGTTTCGTCAAGATCCCTTTATATGGGGAGACTGATCTCTGGATGCCAACATCACCCGTGCTGAGGTTGCAGCTATCGTCCAAAGAATATTGAAGGCTTCTGACTTGACTTAAAACACCGAAAGGGTTCCCCCATGCAGGAAGAACTGCATAAGGGGAACCCCTTTTTGTCTTTGTTCCGATACCATCCACTAACTACAGTAGTCTAAAACTCCCATCATCCCAAACGGTAATTAATACACATGCACACCCGTACCAAGCACGGACTTGTTTTGGACGGAATTACCGGAGAGATATACCTTTTGCAGATCAGGCAGCTGGCTTAGGGTCTCGATATTGGAAATGGCATTGTTCTCGAGATGAAGCTCTTCTATGGCCTGCCAGTTGCGCATGAATTCGAGAGAAGCCAAATTGCTGTCTTGCAGAGTGAAGGAACGCAGAGCGGACAGTTTGGCAAAGTAAGGCATCATTTGGTCAACTTCAGTAACAGAGGTATTGTTTATGCTGAAATATGGTTGCTCTAAGGTCAAATGTTCAAGCACGCTGTTCTCTGCGGCCGATTTTTGCTCAAAATTCAGCCTACACTCGGAGCACATGAGAGATTTCACCCGCTTCAAACGAAATAAAGCATCGCTCTCCTTATATAGTGACGAGTCGTAAATGTTCAGGGTCTCTAGGCTGGACAAGCCGTCCAGGGCACCAAGACGGGTGACTTCATCGATCTCCCAGAGGGAGAGTTGCTCCAGTTTCGGGAATTTCCCCAGCGCAGCCAAGTTCAATTCACCGCTTCCGCCACGGAGCGTCAGACTGGTTGCAGCCGGTGCCTTTAGACCGGTGAGAAAGGAGCTTGGAATTTCCACTCGCCCCGCATTAGGCAATGTCAGCGCTTCTGCTTTCTCGTAGTAACCGGACAACGTTAATTCCCGCAGAGAGGGCAGACTGTTTATGGCCTTTACCGAACTAAGCTGACTTAGAGAAGCCAGACGTAGTGTAGTAATGGAGTTTTTGCCGGCCAAGGGCTCCAGGCTTGAGAAGTTTACGTTTTCGATATCTAGCGTCTGTAGAGCAGGCATATTTTGTACAAAGTCGATGGACTTTACATTCGTTAAGAAGGACAACTGAAGCTCCTGAAGCTGGGTCAAGGCGTACAGCGGCTGCAGGTCTGTGGTTTCACTGTACTGTATGGATAAGGATGACAGCCCGGTCATGGAGGACAACCATCCCAGTTCATCGACAAAGGTGAGCGACAGGGACTTGAGCGGCAGCTTGTTCAACAGAAAGAAATCCGTTACGGACTCATCCACATAGGTAATGGATAAAGAGCTCAGATTAGGAAACTCCAGCAGCATGGCCAGTTCCTGATTGCTGCGAAGCTGAGTGGAAAGCTCCGTTATTTTAGTCTTGTCGCCAAAGTAGCCCGAAAATGTACTAAAGGATTCGTTAAAAGCGCCTCCATAACTTTTTAATCCGGACATATGGGCCAAAGTGGTTTGATCCGTCTGGGAGATTTCATAGGTATTCGTCAGGTCCAATGCCGTCAGTCCCGTAAAGGCTTCAAAATCTCGCTGATCGATCTCCTGGCTATTCAGTTTCTTGTCCTGAGTAACATATGTGATTTTCTCAGCCTGTTCATCGCTGAAGGGATCGGAGAGGCTATATGTAAACGTCCACTGATCATTCTCCGAATACTCTACAGTTAAATAGCGAAGGCAAGCCAATTCCTCCTCTGTCGGCAGGGCAGATCCTTTATCGAAGATATCTCGCAAAAAGGAAAGAAGAACCTCGCTTTCGGGCATCTTTCGTACAGGCAGATTGGCTTCTGTTTTTGAATAGGTGGAGCTGTTGCTATAATAAAAATATGTACCGATGGCGCCTGATATGACAAGCAGCAGTACCAATAACAGCCTTAGGGGGACGGAGACGGAGACGGACGGCTTCGGCGTGGCCTCAGGAACTGTCCCGTGGTAATGATTAATGGTCTGGTCTACGTAATAGACATGATTTTGCTTCAATAAAAGCTCTGTCTCACAATAGGGACACTTTAAAATCTCACCCTCTTTGTATTCAATTCTTCCGTTGCAATTGGGACAGTTTAACGGGATAAACGCCACGAATGTCCTCTCCTTCATTTCATTATGATGTTCATAAGATCATGCTAAACGGTGATCTGACTTCATTATACCTTGTGAATTTACGTTTGATGAGAGAAAGAAGTTTCACATAGCGGAGGGGCAAGGAAATCCTGCTCCTTTTTGATCTTTTGTAAGTATGGCTGGGGGAGGCATTAGACATCATCAAGCGAGCCGCAGCCTTTACCGGGACGGTTTATTTATGTTTATTGAACGCGAGGATGAGTATGTTATATTGAGGAGAGGAAAATCAAACGATACCATTACATAACAGGTGGGATGTAAGATGTTCTTTTTTATTACATTGCTCGTGTGCTTCGCTGTATTCATGTTGCTGACTTCGTTCTTCAATAGAAAACATAAAGTTCTAATCTCGTTAGTCAGTTCGCTGGTAGTGAGTACGCTGCTTCAGGCTCTGGAGCAATTTTACCTAAGCGGTATTTTAGTGGCATCGTTTTTGGTTTATTTTATAATCGGAAATATCAGCACTTTAAAAAGCAATCAGCTTAGGCTAATCTTGGCGGTATTATTCAGTACGTCCATAGTAACACTGGTGCTCTCGTTTACATACTTCAATCAAACCGCAGCTCCACCGGATGCCGAGATTCTTAGAGTTATGTTTATGTACTACCCTTTATTAGTTGTATTTATTGCCTGTTATATCTACATGCTCCTCAGCTTGTTCAATTTTAAAATGTTGCAAGCCACCAATCCGTTCCTCTATATCTGGAATAAGGTTCTTGCTTTCAGACGGATGATGCGTTTGTTCTGGATTATCTCACGTAAAGGTTTGGCTCATTTGATTCAGCAGGATCATGCCAAATTGCCCTTTGCGATTGCTGAGGTTTTGGATAACATGGGCGGCGTGTTTGTTAAGTTTGCTCAAGTGTTATCGACCAAAAAAGACATGCTGCCTGCCAACTATATTCAAGCGTTCTCCAGTCTGCATGATCAGGTTAAACCGCTGAGCCAAGATGAACTGAAAACAATCATTGACACTAGAATCGGAAATATGGATGAAACCTATGAATCCTTTGGGATGGAGCCGATTGCTGCGGCTTCGATCGGACAGGTTCATCTGGCAAAGCTAAAGTTAACGGGCGAGAAGGTTGTTGTTAAAATTCTAAGACCTGACGTGAAGCAGAAGATGACAGTGGATTTGGATATTTTGATCCAGTTTGTCACATGGCTGTCCGAACGCTCTATCAAAATCAAGAGGCTTGGGTTAATCCATTTGGCCGAAGGATTCAAACAGAATTTGCTTGAAGAAACCGATTTTGATATCGAGGCCTTAAATACGAATCTGTTACGAAAAGCCTTCCAGGAACATGATATTCAGATCCGTGTTCCTAAAATCTACGCCGAGTTCTCAACGAAACAGGTGCTCACCATGGAATATATCGAAGGAACCAGCTTCACAAAAGCGGTGACAAACGACGTTTCGGTGAGGGTGATGCACGCATTTTTGGATCAAATTCTGATGATTGGTATCTTTCATGCGGACCCCCATCCTGGCAACATCATGCTTACTTCTGATGGAGAAGTTGCTTTGATCGACTTTGGTTCAGTGGGATATCTAACGGATGAGGAACGAGAAGGCATGCTAAGTTTCCTGATGGGTTACAGCACTAAAGATACGAAAGAGATGGCCCTTGGCTTAACGCGAGTCTGTGAGGAAGGAGATTTACTGGATCATAAGCTGATTGAACAACGCCTTAATCGTTTGTTAGCAGAAGCATCTTTCTCGCCAGACCCGACAAGTGTCATGATGAAACGTATGATGACCCTGATCACGGATATGGGGATGTCCTTAAAACCGACCATTGCTGGTGCGTTTAGGGCAATCATTACGCTGGATGGTACGTTGTCATCTGTAGATGATACCTATTCTTTATCCGCAGCAAGCCAGTCCTACGCCAGCCATATGGATAAAGGGCAGATGGTTAAGGAGCGCATAAGCAAGGTCAAGGACCAGATTACGGACTACCTTCCTAGATTATTGGAACTGCCTATTCTGAAGGAAAATAAAATTACGATTGCTCGTGAGCAAAATCATTCATTGAATGATGTTATAGGCACGTTAACGGTGGGGATTTTCACGGTGATCTGTATGGTTGTTATGCTCGCAAGCTTTGTAGTACAGAGCGAAATCATGCGATTTCTACTTGGTCCATTATCCATATCAGGCTTTGGTGTAGGGATGACCATTTTGAGCGTATCTGTAATTAAACATTTGAAGCCTAAGATGTAGTGTAAAGATAGATCAGTCAGATCAGGTATGGAGAAACAATCATTTACTTTTTTTAAGGGTAGGTCGCACTGTGCCAGTATACGTAATTCGAGATCGAATCGACGGATTATCTGCTAAAGTTTTAAACGAATGGTCGATTGCAGAGTACACTGACACGTATCGCTAAACATAAGCAGGCAACCGTCAATCAATCGGAGCCTACAGAAGGCTCCATTCCGCTTGTGCAGTGCCTCGGAGGCTTTCATATTATGTTGCTTGGTGAACAAAACAGGAATTCGTGTTGCGGCCGGAGGACGACCTCGTAAACAGTAATGACACTGATGCCCGATTACGAGATTGACGGCCGCGCGTTAATCCGAGTTCATCTGGAACTCCCGAACCGAGCGAGGCATGATTAAATAAGTCATTAAGCGATCGAAGTAATGGGATGTTTAACTTGTACAGGGTAGAGATGATCACCAGGAGTTCTTACAAATAAGCCGTCATTGGTAAGGGTACTTTTTAAAACGAGATGTTCTGTTGCATCTGGTGTGAAATGAAAGGTTATTGTCTCCGTATCCTCATCTGCAATCTTATCCAAGATATATTTCATATTTATATCGTTTAAGCTAACAACGTCGAAGAGCTCAATACGATTTTCTTCTTTTTGATAGATCACGATGGCGCTTTCATCTTCCAAGTGATAAATATCGTTACTGAACACATTCAGGCAGTAAAACAGGAGTATGCCTTGAGTCTGGGCGGTTGCGAAATGCCGAGAAACGGGCAATCTTTCCGATGCGAATTTTTGAATAAGATGTAAATCATCCGCGTTAGTAATATCGAGTTTCCGAAGCTTAGCAGGTTTGAGTGATTTTTTTGCCGTATAATTCATTGAAAAAAGATGTTCTTCCACAGGCTTAAACCCAAACTTGGGGTAAAAATCAAGCACCGATTCATTGGCGAAAAGGTACATGTAATCATACTTGTTCTCGTATTCCTCTAAAACTTTATTCATTAAACGTGTAGAGAGTCCTTTCCCCCGATAATCAGGATGTGTCATCACCGTGCCGATTTGAATCGCTTTTTTCTTCTCACCGTGAATGATGAGCTCAAGGATGTTAATAGAAACGTTGGCAATCACCTGGTCCCCATCGACATATGAATAAGGGATGTAACCCTCGCCCCAGTATCCTTGTTGATACCAATCTTCAAAGTTGATCTCAAACGTGTTGACAGCAAGCTCGAAAAAACTGTTGCGTAGTACTTCATTGTTTTTATAATTCTTCATAAATATTAATTCTTGCATGGTATTCTCCCCTTAATTCTCAAAAGTGACTTTTTGTATAGTGGTACGATCCCGTATTTAACTATGTAAAATATGATTACAGGTGACAATTCTGCTTATAAGTTGTTGTTGGTTAAGCAGGAGTTGTAACAAGAGAAAGTGGAGTTTGGTATGAAAAGAGACGCGAGCGAATTCGCGTCTTCTTTTTTGCATGCTACATAGGATAAGTTTAAATACAATTGCGTCAGTGAACTGTTTTTCACTATTCAAAATCTTGGTCCATTACTCTACGGCAAAATGCACGACTGCACTATATAACATCTTGTTGAGAATTGGGTGGTACGTCACTTGATGTTGAACTTGCTTCACCCGCAGCATTAATGCTTTGTTCATTCCGATTCGTTCTTCGATGGCTCGTTCCAGTTCACGGAAGTCATAAGCCTGCAAGCATTCGACTTTGTCTTTGATCATATCCAGTGAAATTTCCATATTTGATTCAGGCCCCCTCCAAATTATAATTTGCAGGTTAAAAGCCTGCCGAGCTTCATTTTAGAGGAGCTTTTCCAGTTCGGCAAGAGTAATCGGGCTGAAAATCTAATAAAGACGTGATAAAATCGGGAAAGGACAATTTCGAGATCATCGAACTTTCAATAATCTGAAGGTCTAATGGAAGTGCTAACAGATACTGATGTTTGAAGGAAGTTCATTTGCATGGTATAAGTGAAGAAGCAAGGAAACCATAATATGAATTGCAACGAAAACTGTTAATGTTAATTATAATGTAAACGATAGGCAAGCAGATTCAAGAGTTACGAGTTTTACTATTTTTATTATTAATGAGGACATAGACTGTCCTGGTATGTATAGAGGAGCTTTTGAGATGACAAAGGAAAACTTTTGGCGTGAATTGCCACGACCATTTTTTATATTGGCACCGATGGAGGATGTGACGGATGTTGTGTTTCGTCATGTGGTGAGTGAAGCAGGGCGACCAGATGTATTTTTTACGGAATTTGCGAACACGGAGAGTTATTGTCACCCGGAGGGGCACAAGAGTGTGCGTGGGCGTTTGACGTTTACAGCGGATGAACAGCCGATTGTGGCTCATATCTGGGGAGATAAACCGGAATTCTTTCGTGAGATGAGTATCGGTATGGCAAAGGAAGGCTTTAAAGGTATCGATATTAATATGGGCTGTCCTGTAGCGAATGTTGCGGAGAATGGAAAAGGAAGCGGCTTGATCTGCCGGCCAGCCCTTGCGGCGGAGATTATTCAGGCGGCGAAAGCCGGGGGGCTGCCGGTCAGTGTAAAAACGCGTCTTGGATTTACTGAGGTCGTCGAATGGCGCGACTGGTTAACTCATATTTTGCAACAGGACATTGTTAATCTGTCCATTCACTTGCGGACGAGAGAAGAAATGAGCAAGGTAGACGCTCACTGGGAACTGATTCCGGAGATCAAAAAACTGCGAGATGAGATCGCGCCGAATACACTGCTGACCATTAACGGGGATATCCCGGACCGTGAGACAGGACTCAAACTTGTGGAGCAATATGGTGTGGACGGCATTATGATTGGACGGGGTATTTTCCAGAATCCGTTTGCGTTTGAGAAGGAGCCGAAGGAACACAGCAGTGAGGAATTGCTTGATCTGTTGCGGCTGCATTTGGATCTTCATGATCAATATTCAGGACAGGTGCAACGTTCGTTCAGTGCGCTTGCCCGTTTCTTTAAAGTCTATGTCCGCGGATTTCGAGGGGCAAGTGAGCTCAGAAATAGCTTAATGAACGCCAAGTCAACAGGTGAAGTTCGTACGCTGCTTCATGAATTTGGAATTAAGGATCAAGATGAGGCGGAGGAACGTGGGATTTAAGTTTCCGAGTTCGGAGAAAGAACGGACGATGCGTAAAGTTAGTTTTGGTGTGGGCAAGCGTTATACTCTGGTCAACAAACTAACAGAGATTGAAGAGTTACGTTATGTCGAAGTGCTTCCGAAGTTGAAAATAATGAGGGTATCCCGATATATTAGCAACTTCATCCACGGTAGGCTCTCAAGTCATGCCGAGTATTACTCGCACTTAGTCAGGAAAGATTAGTAGTTATGATGTAATGACGATTATAAGAAAACAACAGCTAAAAAAGAAGCGGGAACAACTCCGCTTCTTTTTTAGCTGTTCTTGTAATTCTATTTTAGCCTTAATACTTTACCCGTAAAAACTTCATTACAATCTGTCCACTAACATGATTCAAGAATTTCACAGTCGTCTATCCTTGGAACATTAACGCGTGTACTCCGGTTGGGCCATGGCGATCGGCTGAGGATTCGCTAATACCCATAATACCGCCAACTCGGATAATCTGGCAGGCGCATCAAAATCGTATCCATTGCGAAGCCTGTTGACCAAGTCTGATGCTTCTTGGAGAAGTGCCGGGGCGAGTGGAACACCAGTGTTCAGGTGATGAATCAGTGCATCTAGCATCTTGCGATACTCTGCATCCCAGTTTCCTCCGCCATTATCCAATACTTCATGAGACACGCGCCCTGTGATGCGAATAACCTCTCCCTGCACCGTTTGCGCATGTCCCTGGGCCGGGATAAGATATTCCCACAGCTCTTGGTGTTGCTTGGGCCAGGTGGCTGCCTTTACCTGAATGGGGGTGGTCCCATCGTGCATGATCCGATTCGCTATCGGCTCAACATTAAATAACTGGTACAGTTTGATCAGCGCGTCTGAAACTTCATCGACCTTGTCCTTATTGAACTTCTCACGGACGAATTCAAAATCCTTACCGATCCGCTTCACCGATTCTTTCATATCCGGGGTGAGCGATGCTCCGGCATGCAGCAGAATTGCGGCAATCTCTGCCAGATTAACTATATCGCTATTCCTGCAATTGACTAACCCCTTAGCTAATGGCGTATTTCCCTGTTTATTTTCTACGTTAATCGTAGCGCCTTGGTTTACCAACGCTTGAACCACTTGGGTTCTATAACCACTGACCGCTGCATGTAAAGGTGTTTCATTTTGGTAGTCCACAGCATCCAGATCCGCACCTAATTCGAGGAACAGGGGTACATTTCCAGACCAGTGTGAGGCATGGGCATGTAGAGGCGTGCGTTGATATTTGTCACGTGCATTGATATCTGCCCCTTGTTCTACCAGCCAGCGAACCAATTCATCCGAAATATGCCGAAAGCTGAGAGCCGTACCTTTGCTGTAGCCCCCACGGGCATCCCATTCGCATTGTTCGAAAACCTCTTTTACGGTAGCGATATCATTATCTTTAACGAGTTTTTCCATATGAGCAGGTAATGTTGTTTTCTTCTTAGTCATTAAAAAAACCTCTCCTTGTGAATGACATCGTATTGTCGTAATGATAGGCAATGATAGATGGATAGAAAGCAGATATTTTCTGCAAGTTTATCATATGGGAGAATATAAGACCAATTACTAGATTTAATTAGCGGATACAACAAACAGAGGAATTGAACCTGTTTTCAAATCGAATAGGGGACCTTGCTTTGTTTGGCTATGTTATAATTTTAGATGAGTTTCCATAGGGTTGATGGATTGAAAAGTATATAAAATGATCGCCGCAATTCGTGCGGTAGGCTTTTGATAATAGGAGGATCTATGTCCTGGAGTAAACTGAAGCAACAATTAGAGAGTTTTCTTAGTCCCGCGTTAGTTGGAAAAGTGGGTTACCGTGCAACCAGCTATCGCTATGCCCCTGATAAATCAGGCAATTGTTACATTACTGTAGATCAAAAGAACATCCTGAATATGAGTGATACTGCAACGCCGATCCGTTGGTATCAGACGGAACAGGAGATCAAGAACGATCCTAACATTCTTATTCCAGTGAGCGATGACGAGATTGAAACTATCCGGCAAGAGTCCAAAGGCAATATTCCCGAGGATCGATTGCAAATCATGGCAAGGAGCAGAAAAATCTCCGTACATGCCAAAGCGCTTATGGCGGCACAGGCTGCACTCAGTAAATCGAATTTTACCGTTGCAGCTACCACATATCTATCGACTTCTATAGAAGATAATCTGGAGAGCAATGATATTTTGTATAATATTCTGGCTTTAATGGACAGACGAGTTGGCAAAAAGAGGATTCTGTACATATCTGAGCAGGTCAAATTAAAGCATCCAGCGGTGCAATATTTCTATGAACTGCGTCGTCGTACGGTGTGAAATTTAATAACACATGGATAGAGGTACACTGTGGCTGTGACGGTTTCACTGAAATCTGCCTAACAATTAGATATAGCTTTTAACTATAACCAGTTATGGTTTTTAAGTATCCCTTCTAACTGCTCTCGGCGTGATATGATAATCGTATACAACGAGGGGGTTTTTACATGACTGATAAGTTCCAGATCGTAGGAAGTTTATTGCGGCCGGATGAGCTGCTGAAATATAAAACGCAAATTGAACATAATGATGATATCCAATATCCGTTCTATGAAAACTACGAAGGATATGAGAAGTGTGAGACGGAGGCTATCAAACAAGTTGTAGCTAAGGAAATCGAACATAACTTGTCCGTTGTTACCGATGGCGAATTTTCCAAATCGATGTGGCATCTGGACTTTGTATGGGGATTTGGTGGCGTGAAGCGTTACATCGCGGATCACGGCTATTTCTTCAGAGATGTGGACGGAACATCGAAATATGAAACACGCAAAGATATTGGACTGCGCATCACTGACAAATTAAGCGGAAAAAATCATCATTTCATTCAATTGTTCAAACAACTGCAAGACACGGCGGGTGACCAGCAAACGAAACTTTGTGTACCATCGCCTTCCCATATTTTCGGTGAGCTTTCCTGGTCGGATAACATTGGCGGTACAGATTCCGTTTATCAGAACAAACAGGAGCTCAAAGAGGGCCTTGTGATTGCGTATAAGGAATTCGTGGAGGAATTCGCTGCAATAGGCGGCAAAATCCTGCAATTTGATGATTGCTTGTGGGAACTGTTTGCAGACGACAACCCGAACTCTCCATTTACAGGGGAGCATATTAATCAAGATGAAGTACAGGGTCTCGCTTCTGAATTTATTGATATTAACAATACCGTGATTGACTTCGGTCATAGCCTTGGTTTGAAAATGTGGACACATAACTGCCGCGGTAATTATGATTCCCGCAACATGGGCGGTGGATCGTATGTGAAAATCGCTAATCTGTTCCTGAAGCAATTGAAATATGATCGTTTCTTCCTGGAGTGGGATGATGATCGTGCGGGTTCGATCGAAGCTCTGGAAGTGTTCAAGGATAGACCGGAAACGGAGATTGTATTAGGATTGCTTTCCTCCAAAACGAGTACACTCGATGATGAAGCGCGTGTTGTCCGTTTGCTGGACGAAGCATCCAAAATCATCGATAAGGATCGACTGCTGCTGTCTCATCAATGCGGTTTTGCATCCTGCGATGGAGGTAACGAATTAAGCGAAGCGCAGCAATGGGCGAAGATCGATCAGGGTCAGAAGATTGCCAAGCAATACTGGAACAACTAAATTGTAATCATACCATTTTGAATTAAAAGGGATGACTCGTAGGGCCGTTAATAGGCTTGCGAGTCATCTTTTTTTTGGATGAGACAACAAAGACGGTACAAAATCTACTCTGTGCCGTCTTTGCATTGGTTCGGAGAAGAAGAGTAAGAGCGTTTGAGACAGCATTGAGGATGAGCTTACAGGTCTTAAAGGAAATTATTTACTTTAAAGCGGAGAAGTGCTAGGATATGGTGGAAATTGTTAGTAAATGGGACTGATCATCCTTGTCACAACGTTGAAAACTCAAGGGGGCATCCGGTATTGAACATCATATTTGTAGTGGATATTTTGCTCAGTGGTCGAGGTGGAATGGAAACAGCTCTTTCGTTAATCTATCATGAGCTCAAACAGAGGCATAATGTCATCGTGATCTTAAAGGGTAAATCGGAAGATAGCACTTGGGAAGAGGGTATCAATGCCAGAGTTTTGTCTCAAAAAATGAGTGATCTTATCCCGCGGAATGTTCTGTTAAATATCTACTCGGCTGCCTTGGCCAATGTCATGAAAGATCTGTTACCAATGGATATTATCGTATCCACAGGACCCACTGGGGTCAAAGCCGCTTCAATGGCGGTTGAACGGTTAAATGTGCAAGTACCCGTAGTAAGCTGGTTGCACTTCAATCTGGATTTTTATTATAGATTCTTCGAAGATTTACGGGCTGCTGATGGACATCTGGCGATCAGTGAAGGAAATCTGAAGGATCTGCAATGTGTTTTTCCCGAAAAACAAAACAAGTTGGTCTATAATCCTGTGAAATTCGATAACGTAACGTATGTGACGAGACCATCTCACCCTGTATTCTTGTATGTTGGAAGACTGGCCGAGGTGAAGAATGTAGACCACATCATAAAGGCGTTATCCCCCCTGCAAAAGAATCATTTCGAGCTGCATATCATTGGAGACGGGAAAGAATACGAACCGTTACTAGAATTGTCTCATCAATTGGGAATACAGGAGCGCATCATATGGCATGGATGGCAGCAAAAGCCCTGGGATACAGTGCCCTGCGTGACATCTTTACTCCTGACATCGGATACAGAACCATTTGGGTTGGTGCTGATTGAAGCACTTTCCAGAGGCATTCCTGTTGTTTCCAGTAATTGCAAATATGGTCCGAGAGAGATCGTGAACTCCAGCAATGGTTGGCTCTATGAACCGAATGATTTGGAGCAACTGACGTCTATTTTGGGCAGGATTATGGACAGTGGACAACCTTCTCCGTCCCCGGAAGCATGCCGAGAATCAGTGAGAAAATATGCCGTCCAGAGCATAGCAGAGCAGTTTGAACAAGCGTTATTGGATATCGCGATGAAAAGGGCAATACAGCACGAATGAATTGTTCACAAAGTATTCAAAAAAACAGTTGACTTAAGAAGTAAATGGCAGTATTCTAGAAAAAAATTCAATTTTATGCAATTAAATACACTGTATGAAACGCCTTGAATTACACTCCCTAGAACTACCTCCTACGCTCCTCCTTTTTTCTCAACTAGACTTGAAATTACAAGCAATGTGCAGGACAAGTCTCCATTCAGTATATTCTTCTACCTAGATTTTCTCTTGCTACTTCCTCTATAAACCTTTTTTTGTTCTCTAATTGCAAGCGCTTACAGTTTTATGAGAGGAGGTGAGAGTATGAAAAATTATAAAAAACCGACATTTCGTAAATTGGAATCCGCGGCTATTGCTCAAGCAGCAAGCTGCGGCTGTGGCTGTGCATTTTCAGTTGGCGGCGGTTATGGATCATCCTGCTAATCATTTATTCTTCATGGACGCAAGAAGAGGCCTGTTTACCGGCCTCTTATCTTAATCACTGGAGGCTTGTTCATGCAAATAGACGAACGATTGCATATTCCATACGTCGCGGTGTATTACGAAGACGGAAACTATGTCGTACATAACGTTCAACTCAACTGTTGGGTTGTGTATTCACCAAGCGAATATGAGATTGCATCCGAATTGATATATGGTGGCAAGACCGTTTCTGAATTAATGGATTCGGGTGTGAACGCTCAAGATGTGAAGCGGATCGCACGAAAGATGCTGATGTATCGTGTGGCTTATCAAGGGGAGAAACCTGAAGAATACAACGTTCTGGATACGTTGCAGAAGCAGGGAATGGGCAAAGTTGCACCTACCGCCATCTATTTTGTAACGACATACAAATGTAATCTAAGTTGCATTTATTGTTATGCGGATAGCAGCCCGGAGCGTTCGATGAATGGAGATATGAACACCGAAGAAGCCAAGGATATGATCAGACAGATCAAAGATCTGGGAACCAGTACGATCGTGTTTACAGGCGGGGAGGCTTTTATCCGCAAGGATATTATGGAGCTCATGACTTATAGCAAGGAAGTTGGACTTCGTGTGAACGTCATCAGTAACGGAACATTGATTAACAGCCGTGAAAAAGTTAATGAAATTGCCAAGGTGATTGATTTGTTCACGATCAGTTTTGATTCTTTGGACAAAGAGGAGCATGAAGCGAACCGAGGTAAAAACACCTGGGATCGGGCGCGTAAGGCCATCGACCTTCTCCTTGAAGCTGGAGTCAAACTGAAAATCAATCAAACGGTGACTAAGCACAACCGGGATTCCATTGATCCTTTACTGGAGTTCGCCACCGAACGGTCCATTCGCTTGAATATTGTGCCTCTTGCGACTTTGGGTCGCGGGGACGAACGTATGCAAGGGCTCAGTTTTGCTGAACGCCGCCGTATATCCGACCGTATGCTGGATATTGAAATGGATGATGCCCATGAAGATTGTCATGCCTTAAATGTGAAGCAATATGAACGTAGAAGACATTGTGGCCATGGTACGAGTGAGTTTTCTATTGATGCCAAGGGCAATGTGTTCCCTTGCAAATTGATGCACTCCCCGATGTTTCACGCCGGATCGATTCGAGAGAAATCGCTCAGGGAAATATGGGAGACTTCCGAGGTGTTCGAGCGTTCGCGTAACAGAACGGTTCACACGTTGCCAGAGTGCATGAAGTGCACATTCCGTGAATCTTGTGGTGGCGGCTGTCGTGCTTTCCATTGGGGAGCAACAGGCGATGCGGATGGAACCTTCTCACAAGATTGCTCAGGCATCCGGCGCGGAATTCGCAGAAAAATGGTCGCTTATTTCAAACTGACAGGAGGTAAAACGAATGAACCCGTGGTTTCAAATAGCCGATGACGTGTTTTTCGATGAAAATATTGAAGGGGTGTTCATTCTTTCAGATTCTGGAGAAGTATACGTCCTGGAGGATGATGTTAGTAAAGCCGTTTGGAACATGCTTGCGGATTCACCACAATCCCTTGATGAGATGTGCCAGCATACCAAGCAAAAATTCAATATCGGTGATGATGACCATGTCGAAGACGATATCCGGGATTTCGTAACGGCATTATCCAAAATAGGAGTTCTGAAAGAATGCATGGTACCCGCAGACAGGATTTCCTGATCCGTGCATTGCAGCACGGGAAGCCGATCTCCATATTGATCGAAGGTAACTGTATGCATCCCTTGCTTGTTCACGGACAGCGCATCTCTGTCTATCCCCCGGGCGAATTAAACGAAGGTGACGTGGTGTTGGTTCGTGATCCGGTGAACCGAATTTTGGCTCATCGCATCCTTAGTCTGGAGCATGATTATGTGATTACTGCAGGTGACCGCAATCACATATCGGATACTCCCTTACACCGATGTGATGTTTTGGGTAAACTCGATATCCCGGAAGATCAGCAGCCATACCAAAATCCGCTGAATTCACGCTTGCCATCCTCTCAATTAAAAGTGGTGGTACATCCTAATGCACTTGATATAACAACCAGAGAAGTTCTATCTCATGCTTTTGCTGTGGATATTGTCATCGAAGAAAATCCGGTCAATCTCCTGATGAGCTTGCGGGAGAAGGGATGGACATCTATTGCTATTCATGCCGGTGCGAGAGAGCATCTGTCTGATCTGCCGCATACTGCAGACAAGTTGGTCGTTTTTGTTGGCTACGATGTCGGCAGAGAAGCGGATGCACCTAATGGCATCATTGGTTTGAGTGATGCGAGTTTCGTGGCAAGAACGGCAGTCAGGTATTGGGATGACTTGAATGCAGAAGTAAGTGTAGCGGCGATTATAGGTTTTCATATGAGGAGGACAACATTATGTCATGGGTAATCACCGCCACATGCGCAGATGAGCGTCTGGCTAAATGTCTTGTGGCTTGTCCCGAGGAAGCGATCCAGACCTCTCCGGATGCCAAACAATATTATATTAATCCATCCATCTGTACCGATTGTGGCCTCTGCGATCTGGCCTGCCCTGTGGCAGCAATTTTCCCTGAGAGTGCAGTGCCAAAGCAGTGGAAACACAGTATCGAGGAGAACCGTTTGTTTTTTCTCACTTAGTCATAACTTGCATGTGTCAGCGCAAGCGGGATGATACTTGCGTTGACATGTAGTATCAGACTGGAAGGGAAGTCGGAATGTGATGCCGACACTTCATGTACGGGTTGGGAGATATCCACTGTTATCAGAACTTTGCAGAGCGATTAACGAGTTAAGGCAAGATCGATTATGGATTGTTCCAGAGGAACGAAATTATCCGCCAGCGCTGTTAAATCTAATCCGTAATCGGGGACTTCGTTCGAACGTTTATCGACACTGGGGCAGTTTGTTCCTGAGAGATATGCTGGCTGTAGAGAATGGGCCGGAAGTGAAATTGTTGAAACGAATATTAAGTGCATCTGTCGAAAGTAGGGATTATAACGTTGTAGCTGAATATGAAAATCATTTGGCTACCCAATGTGAAGCCATTAAGGAATATATCGCCCCTCTGATCCAAAATTACAACATTGCCGAAGTCGTAGAGCTGAAGCTTTACCCTCTATCAACTATGCCGCCTCCGCAGATTGGACGATTCGGGGCCAGCCTTAGCAAAGCGATGTCTACATCCGTACATTTGGCTTTTGGTGCACCGCCGCTTCATCTATGGAATCAGTTTAATTTGACCGAGTCCTTTTTCGCCAGAGGTGGCATTCATTATCTCGTCAAAGAGTGGCTGGATGCACATGCTGGTGAATACGGTGAAATAAAGGAAGGATTGAAGCCACACCTGATCAACTTGGTATCCGTAGTCATTCTTACTGAAGTTGATCATTTTTTCAGTACCAATTTGGATTTTGTATTTCATGAAGAAGATCGATTGATCTATCGCTGGGCACTTTCGCAATATTCCGGTAAAGTCGGTTTTGGCGACCATCTGATTCAATATATAGATCATCTCAATACCAACTGGCCACCACCAAATCTGGAAGAGACCAAGCAAGAAATACCTTCAACGGTCGTGCATACCATCCAAATGAAGTCCCGAGTCTCCATTCAGGACCCGTTCGCGCTTCTGGCGAGTACCCGGTGGATTGGAGACTATTATGATATCGTCGATTCAGATATGGAGAACGGACGAAGCGAAGTGACGCCATTTCTGGTTTTACCGTGGAATTCCGTCAAAGCCGAAGAAATCTGTTCCCGGCACCGTATGCGGAAAAGTCACGATGGTGCTGTTTTGGACTATGAGCATATGACAGGTCTGGAACAATTCGATACCACGAAGACGCTATGTCTGCTCATCGATGTGGAGCTTGGCGAATCATGGAGATTTGTCATGTTGTGTCCCTCTGCCCGCTCTGATACGGGCTATTTCATAGAGACATCTGATTTATCACAGATTCATACACCGATCGCTTTCGTAGATTCTGCCTCGGGAAGGAGAATATTATGAGCCGTATACACGCCGGATTTGTCCAAATATGGATGATTATCCGGGCTGGGGATCGGGCCATCTGGATTTTACTATCCCTTATTCTAGCTCTCGGGGTATGGCCTGGTTTTATGATATGGGCGATCAAGCATTCAGTTAACCAATTGGCTAATGGTGACCGCAACGCTTCATTAGCTTACATAGGAATTATTGCAGGGGCAGGCACGGTTGCGATTCTGCTGAACGTTGTACAGCCCTATTTTTTGAGAAGAGTGAAAGATCATGTCTATCATAATTTGTCTACTCGTTTGTTCGATAACGTGAATCGCAGAACAGAAAATGACATGCTGCTTGCAGCAACTCGAAATCGGATTTCGAGCACATCGGAATCGGTCAGTTCCATCTATCATGGAGGACTGGATGGTTTATCCGCATTGCTTCAGGTCATCGTGACGGGATTTTCCTTGACCTGGATTTTGTTGGAGGTTGCCTGGTGGGCTCCCATTCTGATCCTGGGTGGAACAGCACTAAATGTGTTTTTGATGAAAAAAGCTGCCGTGTCGGAGTCTACCTTTCTTCAGGATATCTCGGAAATATCAAGGCTTGAAGGTACGTTTCTGGATATGCTAACGACGTTCAAATCCGCCAAAGAAATGCGTGTTTATGGGATAGCAGGCTGGATAAAGGGAAAGTGGCGGACAGAGGAAAACCGGATTGCACAATTATCGATGAAGCAAACAATCCGGGCAGGTTGTTACAGGCTGATGGGTCAACTTGGCAGCGGTGTAGTCACATCAGTTGTATTGCTCGTGGGATTATGGAAACTATGGCGAGGTACCCTGAATCCCGGAGAAGTTGCGGCGTTACTCATTGGCGGTCTGCATCTTGAACAACTGCTCAGCATGGTCCTGAGTCAGGGTAAGCACTGGCTTGGTCGAAAGATGTTTTTGGCCGAACTAATGGAGCAGCCACAAGATCAACAGGCCAAGACAGAAGCAGATATGTCCATCCATAATGAAGAGCTTGCGATATCTTCCCATGCGTTATCTGTTCGCCAGTTAATGTTCAGTTATGACGGGAATCGCAATGTATTAAATAACATTACGTTTGATATTCCCCGCGGGGCCAAAGTTGCCATCGTAGGTGCTAACGGTTCCGGCAAGAGCACGTTGATGCTTATGCTTGCTGGGCTCTTGAAGCCGGACCATGGTTCAGTAGAGTCGGAGGCTGTAGGGGGTTATTGCCTGCAAGATTATGGACGTTATAAATTATCCGTTGCAGAGAATGTCTATCTGGGCGATATTAACCGCAAGGATCACACGGAAGGCATTGCCGAAGCGCTACAACTGACCAATGCCCATTTTGTAGATAAGTTACCCCAAGGAAAGCAAACAGAGCTATGGCCAGAAGTCGGTGGATCGGATCTGTCGGAGGGGCAGTGGCAGAGGTTAGCATTAGCAAGAAGCATGTTCAGAGCGATCTACCGTGTTGGATCTGTCGTTATTATGGATGAACCAACGTCGAAATTGGACCCTTCCAATGAATTAAGCATTCTGGAATCCATTACTAACAGACTACAGGGCTATACGGTGTTATTTGTCGTTCACCGTCTGGTGGGCTGCGTTTTTGCCGATACGGTTCTCATGCTGGATCAGGGCGAGATTAGGGATTACGGAACTCATGAGCAATTATTGGAGACCTGTGAGCCTTATCAAGCGATGTGGAAAGCTTCTTCCTCTTTTATGGAAGCACCGAAGGAAGAGGGAGAAGGGGGCGTTGCCTAATGTGGCTGATTCGAGTCAAAAACAAACGAAAGATCATTCCATGGTTTTTGTTCGCTTTGTCCGTGACGTTCTTGACTGGTATATTGCCTGCACTGCGAATATTCCTGTTTGGATATGCGGTCCAGCAGGTTATTTCCGGTGTTAATGTTGAGCGGATGATCATGCTGATGGCCTGGTTTGCGGCTGCAACTATTGGAGAAAAGGTCATGGACTCGTTGTATGGGGTAGCGTTGGAGGGGCTGCGTATTCATATAGGGCGGTCGGCGAAAGATTTATATGTTGATCGATATAACGAAGTGCCATATCAAAAGCTCTTGAATCCATCGTTCTCCGAATCGGCTGAGAAGGCGGCGAACGGTTTGGACCGGGGGCACCGAATCCTTACATTAGGCCTGGATGTACTCAGTGCAGGAGTCATGCTGATCAGTTTGGGCACAGCTTTATGGTTTGTCACAAAGATCGGATGTGTGGTGATGATTGTGACGTTTGCCTTTGTTGTGTTCAAACAATACAAACTCGGCCGGCAGATGTTTAACGTCGAGAATCAGCTATCAGGTCAGCGTATCCGTGAAAATTATTACCGAAGTACAATCATGGATGTTCAACTGGGTAAAGAACGCAAGTTGTTTGGGTATTCGCCTTATATCGTGAACCTCTGGAGGAATACATTTACTGAAATTAGCAAGACCAACCAATCCTTTCTTCTGACATCCCAAAAAACAACTGGACTGATGCAGATTGGTCAGCTTCTTCTCATCTCTGTAGCTTACATGGTATCGATTCTGACAGCCAGTTCCTCCATCGGCGGTTTGATTATTGCTTTTCAACTCATTGATGAATTGCTTGGCAAGGCCAATGCTTTTGTACTTGAGCTTCGATTGTTTACCAGTGAACTGCTCGTTGCATCCAACCTCACCCGGTTTCTGTCAACCGATGTTCCAGACAATGCCGAAGCTTCATCACAGGAAGCGGACAGGGAAATTATATTATCGGGAGTCAGCTTCACCTATCCAAATAGCGACAAACCTGTGCTTACCGAAGTGAGCATGCATTTCCGAACAGGTGAACTTGTCGGGTTGGTGGGTGAGAACGGAGCAGGGAAAACAACGCTGTGTAATATTATATGCGGCCTGCTTGAGCCGGAGGAAGGCGAAGTGTGGGTAGACGGGGAGCCGAGCTTGAGTACTAGCAGGTTGCAATCGGTCGCCGTTGCTTATGCTGATTTCGCCAGATTTCCGTTGACTGCTCAGCAGAACATCGGGCTGCATCGTGATTGGAGCGATACTGCACAGCTGCTTGTACAAGACATCATCGAGCAAAGTGGAGACAAACGGCTGGGTGCGGGATATTCAGACGGAACCGAACTTTCAGGAGGGCAGTGGCAGCGTGTGGCGGTTGCCCGGGCGATGGCGAATACCAAAACCATGCTGGTACTGGATGAACCTACGGCTGCAATGGACCCGATGATAGAGGAAAGTGTCGTCAGAAGCATTAAACAATTTGTGGCTCAGGGAAAAGCGACTCTGCTGATTGCACACCGGGTCAGCACAGTCATGCACTGTGACAAGGTCTATGTCATGGCTAACGGACAGATTGTCCAGGAAGGAGCCCCCTTGCAATTACTGGAGGAGGATGGCGTATTTCGTGAAATGTACGGAGCGCAGGTTGCTTTGTTACGCAAGCAGGGGAGTGTGGCATCCGTCGGGTGAAGCCCGGAAAGGGGAAGTACCTATGAAAATATTAATCATATCGCGAGGGAACGGGTTCGGGCATGCGAAGCGGGATTTGCTTGTCGCCAAGCGACTTATGCAGTTAAATCACGAGGTGATCATCGCATCCTATTCCTCCGGATTCCAATATTTACGATTGGTATATTCGGGTGATCTGATTGATTTGGAGCTGCCGTCAGCCGGTAGCAGTGCCGAGCGAATGTTCAAACTGCTGGACTTGATACGTCGCACACAACCGGACGGCATTGTTGTAGATGAGGAGCTGCTTGTACTTCCAATGGGAAGAAGTCTGGGAATTCCAACCTGTTTCATTACGAATTGGCTTGAAGATGAACAGGAAACGCTAGATTTTCTACAGATGGCTGATCGAATTGCTATTGTGGATATACAGGAGCACTGGATGTTCCCGATACCAGTCTCCATTCAGGACAAAATCCGTTTTGTCGGCCCTGTGGTCGAAGTTCCGGCAGCGACCTGTACCAGGGAGAAAAAGATTGTCATTACGTCAGGCTCAGCGACCATTGTGGATGTTCCTTTTTTTACAAAAGTTATAGCGGCATTAAAGGATGAACAAGCTTATGTCAAGCTTGTGTACAGCGGAACTCTAACGAGATCATTGCAACGACTGGGCGATGAGTCAACACATTTTATAGCAGACCCGGGCTCCTTTATAGACGAAGTGAAAAGCAGCTCGCTTGTTGTGTGCCGGGGCGGGCATACGACATTATGGGAGCTCGCCTCACTAGGTGTTCCGGCCATTGCGATTCCTCGGAGAGAGGAAGTAAACCCGAGCAATATCGTGTACGCCAAACAAATGGGGGAGAGAGGTTACATCCGGTGGCTTCAGGAAGCCGATATGGACTCCGACTTAATTGCTTCTTATGCCTATCAAATTCTGAGTGGTCAGGACCGGCTTCAAACCTATGCATACGATGGAACCGCAGTGGATCATTTGGTATCCTGTGTTCTTGAAACTTTTCACTCAAAAGTGAGAGGAGGTGTGGGGTATGGGAATGGGAGTTACGGTCATAATTCCTACATATAATCGATCAGATTTGCTGGAGCGGACCTTGTTATGTTTGCAGCATCAAGAGGCCGATAAGTCCTTATTTGAAGTGATTGTCTGTGACGATGGCTCAAGTGATGATACGCAAAAGGTTGCCTGTTCTTTTGAATCGTACCTGGATTTGAGATATTGTTATCAAACGGATCTGGGATTTCGGGCAGGAACTGCGCGTAATATGGGACTGCACCTTGCCAAGCATGAGATATGTGTATATCTGGATACTGGGGTGTTGATCGGTGCCGATCTCATTCGTAATATCATTGATTTTCATAGTCGATATAAAGGTACGGTGGGCTTAGGTACGGTTCATGGCATGAATCAAAAGGATGATCAACATCCAATCGCTAGATATCTGCAATCGATTGCTTTGTCGGAACATCCGGAGGCTTGCCTGCGTAATCCAATGCTGAAGACCTATCCGGATTCCAGACAAATGCGGTTCGACTTTTACGAAAATGACCTGGATCGAAGTTCTGCTCCGTGGTCGTTTTTTTGGACAAGTATGGTTTCAGTGGAGACCCGTATATTGAGAGACATTGGTGGATTTGATGAATCTTTTCAAGGTTGGGGGCACGAAGATCTGGAATTGGGTTACCGGTTGTGGAAAGCAGGCGTGCATTTCCGTGCGGACCCTTCGCTCCGAGCCCTCCATCTGCCTCATGAACAATTCAATCCTGTGCAGATGACGAGCCGGAAGAATCATTTACATTTTGTCAGGCTGCATCAGGAGCTTCCCGTTGAGCTGTCTTATGTAAACGAGACTTTAAATTATGAAATGTTGCTTGCGCAGTTTAATGTAGCTGATCAATATCTTCCCCAAGATTATGATTACATTGAACCAAGCGACATTGATTCTAACCAAGAAGGTAGACGATTAGCAGTAGGATACATGTCCTCTCCGTTCATCGACAGGTTGAGCATTACGGATGTATTTGCGTGTAATCAGCAGAATGCTGAACTCATTCGAACGGAGCGACCTGCTGTTCACACCGACTACAAAGCAGGTTTTGTCAATTTTTGTGAGGATGATTACTATCAAATGGCCTTGATTACGGATGTCTGGAAAGTTATTCCGCTGACCCTGCTGATCGTCCTGCTGGATGAACTGCTACGCATCGCTAAGCAAGTCTATCTCCTGGACACAACGGGTCTAAGTCTTGAAATGTTGCCTATTGTTGGCGAACAGTTACCGACTGGCTTTAATGCAGAACCAATCAGACGCATTGGCAAGACGGGTGTATATGATATAACACGTCTTGCTATGACGACTTAGTTATTTCTTATATCCCTGCTTGTCTATTGCGATCAGCCTTCGTGCAGCCGATTTGCTATATGGAAGCTGATGAATGTATACAAGAAAGAGCCCTGCAGGTTGTAGATGTGCAGGGTTCTTTCTTGTAACCTGTGTGTTTGGACAAGTAATTCGGTATATTTTATACAGAGAGTTCGTGCTGCTTTTTGAAATACTGCTCAATTACAAATTCAAGCACAGGTCCAGGGTTAATCTGTTGTAATTGAGACTGATCGCCAAATTCCATGAGATACGGCTGTTCCGTAGTACAAGGAATCCAATGAGGCATCCGTTTTCCGGTGGAATCTGAACCGTTCGGGTCACCTGTAGCAATAAAATTGGACAAATAATTGCACATCTGGCGGGCCAGATCATAATGTTTTCCAGTGAAAGGCCGCCAGCATTTGGCCAGTGTCTCGAAGAAGAACCACAGATCGACGGAGTGGAATGTTCCCGGCTGGTCCCATCCCGGAATCTCGGCGTCGAAGTTATAATAATAGAGAGGCGTTTCAGACGCATGACCGCTGTTCGCGCGGATGGCGAGCAGAATGGCATGTTGGATCATGCGGACCGATGCCTGTTGCAGGGCATGCTCGAATTGGCCGGTATCAGCCTCACATAGCTGCAAAAAGGCAGGAGCATCCTCGCCGAACAGCTCCGCAGCCATCTGTTTCAGTTCTTCCAGATTGGCTGCGGCGGGACGGGTCCAGAATTCGGAAGACGTATGCCCCAGCATTACGGGGATCGCCTCGCGCTCCTGCTGAACAAAACGAGTAAACGAATCGCCTGCGCAGAATTGTTCGTCGATGACGGTTCCCCAGAAGCTTTTATATTCGAGTGCTTTGTCACGGAGAAATTCAGCATCCAGTTGTCTCGCCTCAGCCAGGGAGGATACGCCCAGGAAGTCGAAAAATGCAACCCCGGCCTGCTCTGCATCCCGCAGTGTGGAACGGATAGAAGGCACGCGGACCTTCGGGTACAACTCTGTAGCCATACCGCTCATGATGACGGCTCGCTGGAACAAACCTTTATTTTGCGGAGAGGTCATTTGGCTGAGTACACTTCCCCCGCCTGCCGACTGTCCACCGATCGTGATCTGGTCTGGATTACCGCCAAAGGCGGCAATGTTGCGTTTGACCCACTGCGTGCCCGCTTGCTGATCGAGATGACCGAAGTTGGCGGGTGCATGGGGGGATTCGGCGCTAATCTCGGGATGACACAGGAAACCAAAGGCATTCAGCCGATAATTAATCGTCACGACGACAATACCTCTACGAGCGATTCGCTCGCCGTCAAATTCCATTTCGGCCGTATGGCCGACTTGTAAGCCCCCGCCAAAGTACCAGACAAAGACAGGTAACTTCTCGTCCGTGCGCTTGGCGGGTGTCCAGACATTTAGATACAGACAATCCTCGTCCATGGG
Source organism: Paenibacillus sp. 1781tsa1 (assembly GCF_024159265.1). Classification (NCBI taxonomy): domain Bacteria; kingdom Bacillati; phylum Bacillota; class Bacilli; order Caryophanales; family Paenibacillaceae; genus Paenibacillus; species Paenibacillus sp. 1781tsa1. Next base: position 887,195 of record NZ_JAMYWY010000001.1, read on the forward strand.
CAGATCGGGGTCAACGGCCCATTCGCGGGTATAGATATTGTTATCATCGATGACTGTTGGGGCTTGCATGGAGATAGGGGCAAAATCAAAAGCTTGCAGTATGCCTTCCCAGTTCGACTGCGGCTGCGGAGCACGCCAGCGGTTCTCACCTACAGGAGGTGCAGCAAAGGGAATTCCTTTAAAGCTGGTAATCCGCGGGTCCGCCGCGGGCAATCCTTGCACTTGTCCATGTTCTACCGTAACCATTCTAAGCATCACAACATTCTCCTCTCTGGATTAAGCATGCATAACGATACCTGACCATCTGATCACGATATATAAGATAAACCGAACGCCAGAACAAGGCTGCTATAGAAAGGGGGAATCAGGGTTGAATCCGATTTGGCATGAGAGCAATAGAGCCAGTAATTTGTACTTTATCAGCGGTGGTCACAAGCCAGCTAATTCTCATCAATGGGGGCCAGGCGTGCGTGACGTTTATGCGCTGCACTATATTATCCGCGGTCAAGGGACGCTGGAGACGGGGGGCCGCGATTTTCGGTTAGTTACGGGGGAAAGCTTTATCATATTTCCGCAAAAGGAGATTTATTATTATCCAGACCCGCAAGATCCATGGGAGTACGTCTGGGTGGAGTTTAGCGGTGAGGATGCCGGGCGGTTGCTGGGGCTGACGCAGCTTTCAGAGGCACAACCCGTGGTGACGATTTCACCGGAGACACTGGAGCCTTTTTTTCACCTTGCCTGGAACGCAGGTGCATCATCCTATGAATTGCTGCGGGCTGATGCGCGTTTGCGTCTGTTGCTCTCCTACTATATGGAGCATTATCCGAAGGAGCCGCAGGTGGACGCCAAGGATTATGTCTGGCTGGCGAGAAAGTACATCGAGCAGAACTACTGGAAGCCGACACTGACCGTCACGGAGATTGTAAAGGCAGTTAATCTGGAGCGCAGCTATTTGTTTCGTCTGTTTAAGGGAGCAACCGGCAAGTCTGTTCTGGAGTATATTACCTCCTGCCGAATCCAGCGCGCCTGTGAGTTGCTGAAGACATCAGGTCTACCGATTCAATCGGTAGCCTACTCAGTCGGCTACAATGATCCGTTATATTTTTCCAAAGTATTCAAAAAATTAACTTCACATACGCCAACAGCATACATGATGCTGCACCAGACCGAGGCATAACGTTAACGGAACAGGGCACAGTTCCCAGACTCTCGAAAATAACGTATCAGCTTCTCAATAGGTTCGCGTCCACTGTTCAGCTTCACTCCAAGACAATCAATACATAGAAATTGCTGGGCGGAGCGCGAGATCAATTTGAGGTAGATGCCAACATCGTCGGAAGAGAGCGGAACCTGACAGGAAGTGCACAGGCGATGTTGAGCCATCTATTTCACCAGTTTGGCCCGGACGATGAGGCAATCATGTGCTGCGACAACGGGAGCGAAGCGTTCACGGAACACGCCAATCTCTTCATGTTCCCAGCAGTCGTACAGTGACAGAGCATAACCGGCAGCGTAAGGCAGACCCATATCCCAAAATTGCAAAGACAACTCCCGCTGGCTGTCGCTGAGGTTGAAGAAGCCAATAGCCAGATCACCATCTGTGAGTACCTTCACCAGCATAAATACATCGTCTGTGTGAAACCATTGCGGCTCTGGTTTAATACGGTAAGCGCCGCGAGCTTCTACATCCTGGTTGATGGCAAGCAGGTCAGGATTCAGGAGAATATCTTTGGTGATCTGGTTAGCCTTGCGCACGTCGCATCCGATCATTAATGGGGAACCCATCATGGACCAGAGGGAGAAGTGGGTTTTATATTCGATGTCATTGCATCCGCCGATGCTGCCAATATAATCATTGTTGCTTCCACCGTACATACCAACGATTAGCATATCCATGTCGTTATGGCAGAAGGAGCCGGTGTAGCTTTGTTTCCCCAATTGAGACAGGGCAAGTTCCTTCACTGAGTCCCAGTTGTCGCGGATATCGCCAGTGGAGCGGTACATGTGGGCACCCGATTCCCGAATCCAGTCGTATACGTCGTCGGCTCCCCAGTTACAAGCGGAGAACAGGATATCGCGTCCGCAGTTTTTGAGCGCCAGGCTCATCCGTTTGTACAGCAGCTCGCCTGAGATATGTCGCGGCTTGAAGCAGTAATCATACTTCAAATAATCAACGCCCCATTCGGCAAAAAGGGCGGCATCCTGGAATTCATGCTCAAAGCTGCCTGGATACCCGGCACAAGTATGCGTACCCACGCATGAATACATGCCGAACTTTAGTCCTTTGCTATGGATATAGTCAGAGAGCGCTTTCATTCCACTGGGGAATTTCTCCGGGTCAGCCTCCAGATTGCCGCTCGCATCCCGTTCCTTCAGGCTCCAGCAATCATCGATTACGATATACTCATAGCCAGCGGCCAGATAACCTTCCGATACGAATACATCAGCGACATCCCGAATTAATTGTTCGTTAATATCCCACGTAAAGGTATTCCACGAATTCCAGCCCAGAGCAGGGGCAAAGCCTAACACTTGATTGTTGCTCATGATTTCGCATCCTTCCTCTTCTCAGTTTCGTTAACAATACTAAACTGAACATAAACGATGAGCGACGTTTCCTACCATAGCTTAACGTTGCTTGGACATGGACATATGTTGCTCTGATGTGCTGAGAGGAATGATCACTTCAAATCAGACTTTGGACAGGTATTCAGAAGTGTTCGGTAGAAGCATAAGAAAGGAAAAATGTCTGTCTGCTCAGAAGTTATATCTATCTTTTCGAGAATCTGTACGAAATGATGCTATGGATGCTATGATCGGTAATAATGCTCAAACAGGTTGGCAGAGCAACAGGAAAATCTGAATAGTATTCTGTTCTTTCAGGAAAAATACTCCAGTGGCAATTCATCATGCGAAAGGTAACAATCTCAATAGAACGATTATGCAGATGGCAGAATGGTTCGAATAGGTTAATGTGTAATTTTCCATCGGTTGTTCGTTAGACATAAGTTTCTGTTGATATGATCAGATATATAAATTATAGGATGGGGAGTGTCACGAAATGAATCTAGATGAAGTGATGCAAGAGCTGGAAGCACTGGGTAAAGAACGAACGAAAAAAATCTACATCTCCAACGGTGCGCATGAACCGCTATTTGGCGTGGCAACCGGGGCGATGAAACCAATGGCGAAGCGGATCAAAAAGGATCAACCTTTGGCAGAGCAACTATATGCGACGGGGAATTATGATGCGATGTATTTTGCTGGCGTGATTGCCGATCCTCAAGCGATGACGGAAGCTGATTTTGACCGTTGGATCGATGCTGCTTATTTTTACATGATCTCTGACTTCATCGTTGCCGTCACATTGGCAGAGACGGATATTGCTCAAGAAGTTTCGGATAAGTGGATCGCGAGCGGAGACGAGCTGAAAATGTCAGCAGGATGGAGCTGTTACTGTTGGTTGCTCGGCAGTCGAAAGGATAGTGAGTTTTCTGAGAATAAACTGTCGGAGATGCTGGAACAGGTGAAAAAGACGATTCACGAATCTCCGGAACGAACGAAATATTCGATGAACAACTTCCTGTATACCGTTGCAACATCCTATCAACCGCTGCACGAACAGGCGGTGGAGACGGCCAAGGCTGTGGGACCTGTCGAAGTGAATAAGGACATGCCAAAGAGCAAGCTGCTGAATGCCTCCGAGAATATCCAAAAGGCAGTGGAAAAAGGGCGGACAGGGTTCAAACGTAAATATGTAAGATGTTAATCGCAATCGCTGTAATGTGATAGACTAGAACATCAGGGATGTAACACATACAGGAGGTGCTCGCATGCATGTAAAGAGTGTCTCCCTTTTTGTGTTGTTGTGAATATCACGTGCATATGTAACTGAAATCTAGCAACCGTCAAGCAACAAGTTAGTCAACAAATTCTCTGTCGATCCTTTATACTAATAAAGCCAGAAACATATCTAAGGAGTTGCCGAATCCAATATGAATAAAAAAGAAGTCGCGCATATACGCAAGCAGTTTAAACTCGATCACGATCTACTGAATATTTACGATATTCTCAATGTCTATATTACGAAGGAAACCAACGAGGTCTATCACTGGGAGCGTCACCCGTTCGAACTGGTGGACAGAGAGAAACAGGAGCTGTACATGGGCAATTTCAAAAAGTTGCTGACAGGCGATCTGGATCAGAAGCTGTTTGAGTTGAAGTTCCAGGAAGCGGCGGAGGACCCGGCTCAGGTACTGCTTCACCAGGCTCTGGTAACAGGTGATCCGGACGAATGGCAGGATCTTATGCTGTTGCTCGTGGATCGAATGCTGGTGGATGCCAAGTATGAGCGAGACATGGTAGCTACGTTTGTGCGTGGACAGTATTATCTGCCGACCAAAGCTAGAAACGAAGCCACGGAAGAGAGCGAGAAGAATGAGGTGTTCGCCCATCCGTTCATTCTGTGTAGCGTGAACTCCACGGAGAAGCAGCGGAAAACGCTCTTGTTCGATTACGTGGAGAGAGAATTCAAATACAACATTATTGTCGATCCGATTATCAAATTAAGCACGCCAGAGCAAGGATTCCTGTACCCGAGCGTGACAGACAACTACTCCGATGTGAATCGTGTTCTATATTGCACAGGGAAATCCAATTTCCCGGACCCACATTTTGTTGAAAATGTATTGAATGGCGAGAGATCCGTAACCGCATTGGAAGAACGGGCGATCTTCGAAGATATCGTCAAGGAAGTGGCCGGTGAACAGCTCGATTCAGCCACCATTGCACAGGTATATGAGGAGATCAACCGCGTTATCGAAATAAATGAAGAGTCCCATGAGGAAGAACCTCCGAAGCTGGATTATAAAGATCTGGAACGTGTACTGACCGCAAGTGGTGTGGAAGATCTGACGACGGAGAAAGTGGAACGTGCCTTCGAAACGATCGTGGACAACAAGAATTATGAGATGAAAGCAACCAGTGTTATGCCAAAGTTTACGTCCAAATCCATTAAGATTGAGACCAAGGTTGCTACGATTTCGGTTAGCCCGCAAGACCTGAGATATGTGAAGCAGGTGAACTATCAAGGCAGACGTTGCATCATGATTGAAGTGGACGAAGATGTTGTGATTGAAGGATTTACACTTAATACCGAAAAACTTATAAATGAGGATTGATTGTAGACCATGATGAAGTAAAATCATCGGACAAGTACGAATGAACGAATGAACGACCATCTATTGCAAAAAGCCCAAGCCTAGGCATTATGCCAAAGCTTGGGCTTTCTTAATATTTTCATGACTGCAGCAGCAGATGTTTGATATCCGCTGCCGGACTGGAGCCAAGTTCCTCTTTGAGCAATTCCTCCAGAACCAGATACTGTCGCTGCGCTTCGGTTCTTCGTCCAAGGGATAGATACAACAGGATGATCTCACGATGAATATCTTCTCGAATTGAATCAATCTGGAGGATCCGTTCAAAATAATACAGCGCCCGTAACGGCTCGCCTGCCTTCGCGTGATAGTGGGCAGCAGTTTCCATCGTCATAATGAAATCCAGTTCCAGCTGTCTGGACCAAGCGAAAGCCCACTCATAGTGCCTTCCTTTCAGGAGTTCACCCGTATACAACGTGTCCATCCGCTCGAAGAGCTCGGGGCGATGTACCGAGGCCTGACGCATTTGCCGGAACAAAACCTCGAACTCGTACAGATCACAGTTGATCGCTTCCCGGTCGATACGGATGCCATTTCGGTCCTTGAGAATAATTGGTACGTCACTGTTGTCCCCGATCGCACGTCGTACGTAGTAAAGTGTGGAATTGATGTTCGTCCAGGCCTTCTGCGGACTGAGGTCCTTCCACAACGTATCGGCCAGCGCATCGCGGGTGGTCGATTTGGTATACAGCAAGAAGGCGAGTAACTCTTCCGTTTTGGGCGTTCTAAGCTTGATGGGGCTGTCTACTCCGGCTCCACCGAACACGGTAAATTCACCGAACAGACGAACGTTCAATTTGGGTTCAGGTACCGCTGGCTCAGGCGTTGTCACGGACTTGTGAAGCTTGTCCTGCAACCGCTTGATGCTGCGGTTCAGTCGCTCTGCCGTGACCGGCTTGATAACGTAATCGATCACCTCTTTGTCGAAGGCCTGCACCGCATATTCCTCATATCCGGTCACCAGCACGATGGGAAGCGAAGGGTGATGTTTACGCAATTCACCAATGAGGTGCATACCCGAAATGCGAGGCATCGTTATGTCCAGAAATGCTGCATCGAAGCTATTTTCTCCCGCATATTCACAGGCTTCCTCCGGATCGTGAAACGCACGACATACTTCAACTTCTCCGCTTTCTGTCAAAATACGATTCAGTCGCTTGAGCGACAGATCCTCGTCATCCACGATAATGACTTTTATCATGTTTCATAACCCCCGTTCCCATCTGTGCTTATACGTTGATTAGGAAGATCAAATGTAATGCGCGTTCCCTCGCCGTCCAGACTTTCCATCTGAAGGTGTCTGCCATACAGCAGGTTCAACCGGCTGGAGATATTCCATATTCCCACGCCATTACTGCCGTCCGTAGATTGCCGAATTTCCTCCATTCTTTGCTTGGTTATGCCGATTCCGTTGTCCTCGATAGAGAAACGTGTTTCCGTATCATTCAGATTACGAATGGACAACATGACGCGACCACCGCGAATGCTGGACATCAGTCCGTGCCGAATGGCGTTTTCAATCAGGGGTTGCAACGTGAGGGGCGGAATGTCCATGTTTCGGTTCACGTCCGCATCCACATCGATAATGACCTCCAGCCGTGAGCCAAAGCGTGCCTGCTCAATGGCAACGTATGCTTCGATCATCTCCAGTTCGTTCATCAGGCTGGTTTTGGAGTCCAGATGTTTGAAGTGCACACTGCGCCTTAAGTAACTCGATAATTGCAAAATCAATTGTTCTGCCCGATTCGGCGCATCCACACACAATTCGGCAATAGCATTCAGAGCGTTATACAGAAAGTGCGGGTTCATCTGTGACCGCAAAAAGGAGATCTCGGCATCTCGCGCGGCTTGAACAGACGTTTTCATCCGGGTCAAACTGCCGATTCGTGCCAGCAATTCCTCTGATTCAAATGGTTTTGATACGAAATCATTGGCACCTTTCTCCAAGGCCAGCTTCAACTGATTGGCTTTATTACTCGCCGTCAGCATAAGCACGGGAAGCTCGGAAGGAGAGTAGCGTTCCCTGATCCGTTCCAGCAATTCGTAACCCGACATGTCCGGCATCATAATGTCGGCAATGACCAGATGCACGGCAGGAAGCTGGTCGAGCAGTTCCAGTACAGAAGGGGAACGTGAGGTTACCGCATAACTGTAGCCTTCCAACTTCAAGAGATTCACTATGGTCTGTAAATTAGCCGAGTCGTCGTCCACAACGATGATCCATTCGTTGAGATGCCCTTCCACAATCGTTGGTTCTTCGAACCTAAGTAGCTGATTACCATGACTTGTTGGAGCTATGGTAATTGGCTTGACGTTGGATCGTTTCTCACCTTTGCCATCTGCCAGTGGAAAAGTCAGGATGAACGTGGCCCCCATGCCAGGTACCGATTCCGCATAAATGGTTCCTCCATGCAGCTCTACCAGCTTGCGTGTAATGCTTAGTCCAAGACCGGTGCCTCCAGCAACGACTGGCCCCGTATCTGCTTCCTGCTCGAACGGCAGGAAGATATGCTCCAGCTTGTCCTTGCCGATGCCACGACCGGTGTCCATTATGCGGATTTCCGCTTTGCCTTGAACAACGGCAGCACGGATGCTAACCGTACCATGTTCCGTGAACTTGACGGCATTACCGATCAGATTATGCAAAATTTGAATCAATCGGTTGCCGTCGGCATAGATCGGCGGGAAATGCGCCGGGATGTGGTTCATGAGTTCCACCTTTTTCGCGCCAAGCAGGAAGGAGTGCATACGCATGACCGATTCGACAAACGAGTACAGATCGGTTGAAGATCGGTGGAGCGGGATGTCGCCATGTTTCATTTTTGAATAATCCAGCAATTCATCGACCAAATAGGTTAATCGTCTGCCGCTTCCCGTCACAATCGCCAGGTTATGCGCCTGTTCGTCGGTAAGCGGACCTTCGGCACCTTTGAGCAGGCTCTCACTGATGTTCACAATGGCATTCAGCGGTGTTTTGAGCTCATGCGAGGTGTTCGACAGGAAGTCATCTTTAACCTTATCCAGCAAGAGCAACTGATCTTTGAGCGCACGGACTGTACGATAAGCCTCGAAGAACCGAAGTACCGCCAGAAACAGCATCAGGATGCTGAACAGGACAATGGAAGCCTGCCCGATATTCATGTTTTCCTTGAGCGAGATCGAGAAGAGATTAATGTCCAGACAATACAGCATGATGCTTAAGAGAGCCGCGTACCACAGAAAAGTGGACAGCCGATCACCCTTCTCACTCGTCAGAAACTGTGATGCGCATTGATATAACAACCAGAGCAGCATCAACGTGTACATAACGACAACGTAAGGCGCAGCCAGCCCATAGATGGAAATAGGCAGGAGCGCGACCATGCATAAATAAGCTCCGAAGATAACCAGGATTACCGTTGTAAGCAGACCGGACAGGATGCCTGTTTTGAATCGATAGAAGTAAAAGGTCAGCAGACCCAGACATGCAACGGAGCAGAAATCTTTTAATTTATAGAGCGTGCTAAAGGAAATTTCGGTGTTCACCATGGATAACACGCGTTCGCTGATCATGCCGTTATAGAGTGCATACAGCAGACAGATTAGACCAAGCAGCAACAGGGAATCGTCTCTGTTTCGGTAGAGCGCAGACCCCAGGTAACTGATGAGGAATATGATCGAAATGGTCGCCAGTACAGCAAGCGTGCCGAATTCAACGGCTGTGCTGATTTGATGTTTTTTCAGCATGGCTGCTTGTTCGCCGAAAAAGAGTGGCCCCGGAATGCCAGCGTCCGTGTAATCATAATTAGCCACCCGGATCAGAATCTCAATGTCACCGCCATGATAAGGGAAAAAGCCGATCTGGGGGGAGTTTCCTGGTCGATATCCCGCTGATTTCTCCACGGCATGTCCGTCTTCCAGTAGCTTGTTGCCATTGATATAGATTTCGCTGGCAAAACGAATGTTCATTTTTTTGATAGCCAACGTTCCCTCAAAAGGTACATTTCGGAGCACCAGTCGATACGTGGCGAAGCCGTGGGTTGGCAGTCGTTCGCCGTCCATTTTAATTCGATTCCATGAACCGGGAACCTTTGCATATGCATCGGGTGCTTTTGTTGGACCAACCTGATTCGGAGTTGCAGATTCAACAGGAAGCAGCTTGTTCCAGTAAAATTCCCACTCACCGTCCAGCTTGATCCGCTCGTCTTGTTGCGGGTTCCAGTCCGATAGGTCCATAACACCTTGACGGGCATGAAGAGCCGCAGATTGGGGTTCTCTAATTGTTGACAGGAGCAGTACGGTAACAGCGACTACAACAGTCAGGACAACGCCTGAAATTTTTAATAACACGAAATGCTGCTCCTTTAGAGGTTGTTCGATCCATTGGTAGATGCGGACAAAATCTCTTGTATTCTATCGGCATTGTAGCGAATATCTCTGGGGGGTGCAATCATATTTCGACAATTTTTTCTGTTTATTGTTTGTTTATTGTGATCCATTATAATGCGGAAGCAAGATATGTCGAACGGGTACAGAAATAGCATCGAAAGACCTATCTTTGCATGACTATGGGCTGATGGAGTTGAGTGAATGGAGAGAAACATCACATCTTGGCGTTTGCGGCGGCGGATGATTGGCATGCTGGCCGTACTGATTGCTGTGGCGTGTCTGAATGGATATACGGGTTCATCTGTCGCAAAAGCGGCCGGAACTGAAAAAGTTGCTGTATCGGGAGCTGAGAAAGTGTACCAGTCGGCGGCGCAAGCTGTCTTTTACTTGAAAGCGTATCGCAAGGACGGGACGCTCAAAACGGTAGGTACCGGTTTTCTAATCGGGAATAGTCATGCACTTACAGCAGCCCATGTTGTGAAGGACGGGGTGTCTTTCGAAGCGGTATTTGAAGATGGTTCCATCCAAAAGATTAAGGTTCTGAGTGCTGACACGGATACCGATGTAGCTATGCTGTCTGTGCAGGATAGCACGAAACGTCCGGCACTTACTCTGTCAGGGGACAAGCAGCCTGCAAGATATGGGCAACGATCGTTCGCAATCGGATATCCGCTGAAGGATGGCAAGATCATTACGGAGGGCATCGTGAATGCACCAACCGCTGAGGTGAACGATGTTATTCGCCTGCTGACTTCCGCGCAGGTGTCCGCAGGCATGTCGGGTGGTCCTTTGTTGAACGAAGAGGGTCGCGTGATCGGATTGATCTCCGGTTCGTTCCGGACAATGAATGGCATTCATATCTGTGTAACGATCGAAGATATTCGCAAGCTGATGAAGAAGTCCAATACATAACGGGAAAAAAGGGGAATCTCTGCATGTTCAAAAAGTTATCACTCTGCCTGCTTGCCGCTTTGCTGACGTTGACGTCTGTGAGCTGGCCACAACTGCCGACCGTTTCCGCAGCTGCGGAGTATACGGATATTTATATTCCGAACGGCGGAGGTAAGATCATTAATCGGGAAGATATGTCCTCCTGGAACAATAACATCAAAAAGTTTGAGGCGAACAGCTTTGGCATATTTGCCGCTGGCGCCCCGGGAACTTCAACGAAGAAGAGCAATGTAGATGTACTGAATGCAAGCTATCTCAAAATGAGCTTACCTGGTCAGTTGGTCGCCAAGATTTCGGTTGCTGCGAATCCATCACTTCGACGATTGGCCGAAGGTGGACAGGCCAGAATGCTCTTTAAGATTGGCTCTATGGAGACTATGTTTGGTTTCAGTGGCGTAGTCTCTGTAAATATCAATGGTGTTTCTAAATTCAGCGTTACCACCAAAAGTTCAGTGAACTCATCATGGATCACTTTTGGTCCCAACGATACGATCGAGATAGACATTGGAGGAGGAGTTATTGAAAGTGCAAGTGACATTGAACTGTATTTCGCCGACATCACACCTCCTACATACAACGGCAATACACTGACCCATACCGGGGCAGTTCGATTCAATGACGATCCGGCAGTACAAAAGAATGAATTGTTCCTGAAGCAAGGAAGTAACCTTAACCTGGCGCTGAACTTCAGCGAGCCGGTTTTTCCAGATTCTGCAGAGAATGCCTCTGACCGGATTGATGGCAAATTCAGCTTCATGCGTACGGAACTGTTCAGTAATCCGGGTGGAGACGGCTTCGATCCGTCCGTTTATTATCTAACGAGCGCTGATAGCGGATACAGTGACTTTGCGCAGGGTGGACTAGATTTGAACAGTCATGCACGCTCCACATTCAACTTTCGTTATCAGGCTGCATTGAATGACAGTACAGGCAACATTCCGATTGATCCAAAGCGTCTGATCGCGCCCTCCGAGGAGGACCGACCAACATTGCTGGAACGAATGAATGCGGCTGGCTTCATTGATGGTGCAGGTAATCCCGTTGCAGCATTTAATGGCATCGGGACAGTTCCTTTTGCCGATAATGCCAACCCGGGCGGCACGTTCCGTACCATTATCGACGCGCGCGTACCGCAGTACTCGGCATCCCGCAATGGCGTACAGCCTGAAGTACTAACGGGACTTGTACTGAACAAGAGCGACGTTGTTGATTTTACCGTGTACCTCAACGAACAGGTGATCAGCGCGTTTACCCCGACCGAGGATACACGACTCAAGTTTGCCAATGGCTTAACCGCCGCATATGTCGGCGGCCAGAACACGAATACATGGACGTTCCGTATGATGGTGCCGGAAGGCAAGAGTATCGAAACGTCGTTGCTGGAGACAGCTGCCTTGGAGCATGCCAGCAATCCTGGTGACGGGAAAGCGCTGACGGATTATGCCGGTAACGTGCTCACTGAGCCGGTTAAGAAGATTGATTGGGCTGGATTGTCGGTGGACAATACGGCACCTGAAGTGAATTTTGTCTATGAAAATCAGGACGGAGAGATTATTCCCGAAGGACAATACGTAGGAAATGGATCATTCACGATCAATGCATTCGATCCGGACTTGAACGGTCAGACGAGCAAAGGATTGTTCCGTCCAGGCAGTGGTTCAGGGCTCGTTTATTATGTGCTGAACCAGAGTCCGAATGATCCCTTCGCCGGGCAAAACGACAATTTTGCCGCAGTGAAACGGTATTCTCTGACGCAGAAGCAGCCTTCTGAAGAGTTGTATACATCTGGTTTCCAGGACGTTGTACTGTCTGCCGGGCAGAATGGCGTGAAGGTAGAACTGCCGGATGACGGCACAGGTTTGAACGGGAACTGGTATTTGCATACATGGACTGCGGACATGAGCTGGGACTCGGCTCGTCAGCGGATGCAATATGACAAAGGTAGTAACGAACGTGCAGCTTACCTTGCCCAACATCCGGATGCGACACCTGCTGAGTTGGAGGAATATTATCGCTCAAGCATTCTGCCGAATCTGTCCGATTACGGCAACATAGTACAGTGGCCTTTGGCCGATTTCAAACAGGATGATTCCAATTGGTCGTACCATGTCGGCCTGTTGAAGATTGACAATGACGATCCAACCATCGAGGTTGCGAATATCGTGGACAATAACTCCGACAATGTGAAGATTACGGTTAAGGCCGCTGATCCGACTTCTTCTATTAAAAATAACAAGGTGCAATACCAGTTCGTGGCCGTGGGCAAGACACCTGTCGCTTCCGGGTGGCAGGATGCCGAGCTGAACGCACAAGGTGAAGCTGAGATATCAACATTGAATGATCCAGCGATCTCCAAAGGTGGACAATACGAACTGTATGCCAAAGCCGAGGATGTGGCAGGCCATTCAGCTACTGCCGATTCCAAAGCGGTCGATGTGCTTGTCATCTCAACCAAGTTCAAAGCCTATCCGGGCACTTATGCGATCAATGACGGACCCGACTTCACCGTAGCCGGTGTACCGATCGATACGATTGAATATCAATACAGTGAAAGCTCTGAACGTCCTGTGGGCAACAGCAAATGGGTTGCTTTTGAGGATGAACCGAAGGAAACAAAGCTGGGGGATGTTCCCGCCGAGCGCTACAGCTTCCCTGCCGACAAAACGTTGAACGGGACCTGGTACGCCCACGTACGCATCAAACAGCAGGATACCGGACGTTATTACTACTATTATCAGGAGTACAAATTCGACCATCTGCCACCTGTCACGAAATTCGGTTCGCAGGGATACCTGTATCCGATGCCAGAGCAGACGGTACAGATTGATGTGTCTGACACGTTGGTGGACTTTAACGGTGTTGCAGCCAAGAACATTCGTTACCAATGGATCAAGGTGGTTGACGGGCAAAACGAACAGGAACCAGATCCGGAAGGCAAGGGCTGGAGCGTGTCGCCTGCGGATCGTTTGATCACATTGCAGGTAGACAACAAAAAGGACAATGGTAATTACCGTCTGTACGTCCATGCCAGCGATAGCTTGGGTAACAGTAAGCTTTACCACACAAGTGGTCTATTCTCCGTGTTCTATCTGAGCAGTGAACCTCCTGTCGGAAGCGCGCGTTTGATTCGGACGGAAGGTCCAGGAGATGACGGGTACACCGCCATCATGGAACTGACGGTGGATGTGCCGGCACAGGAAGGGTACTTCTATTCCGTTTCCACCAACGGTGGAGACAATTGGAGCACTTGGCTGCCGTACACGAACTATGTCGGTGTACCTGTTGATACGAACGATTCGGGGCAGCTCAAATCACAGGTTCGGGTCAAGTTCAAAGGCTACTATGACAATATCAGCGATATCGTAACACCTGAGATTCAGCTTCAGGATGCCCAGGCTTATGGGCTTGCTTCACTGGAGCAGATCATGCCGGTTCGCGGAGGCGAGAAGGTAGAAGATGGTGGGCAGAACGAAGGACAAGAGATCCTGTTCGACCTCGTTGATGGCAAGACCGTGAAGCCAACGAACAGCAATCCGGAAATACCGGAAACGCTGGAGGCGAACAAACGATTCAAAATATACCGCAACGGAAGCTACTCCTTCACCGTGAAGGATGGCAGCGATACAGCAACCGTGTTCATTGTGGTCTCCAACTTCGATGATACGCCGCCAATGGTGAACGTGAAGTATTCCACAATTGCGGCAACGAACGGCACAGTTAAAGTAAGTCTGCAATCGAGTGAACCGATCCGTATCACGAACCTGCCGACATCCTCCAGAACGTTCCGGGAGAACGGAGAATTTACGTTTGAATACGAAGATGCAGTTGGTTTTACAGGCAGTGTGACGGCAACGGTAAGCAACATTGATAACACACCGCCGGAAGCAGATATTGTCATGCACTACAATCATCCCGATCTCAAAGCGTTAATCCGTTACGGTAACGGTACTGCTGTAGTGGATAGTGCGGGTGACGGATACAATGCGAACGGAGAATTCACCCATTTCGCAGCACCGACAACAAGTAATGTGATTGCGTCTAATCTGATCGTGGCGCAAGTGCTGCCAAAACAGGGACAAGTTCAGGATTATCAGGTCGTCTCCAATAGTGCGGGAACGAACCAGTCTTCCATGGTCCTGACTTCAGGTAGCAAGGTTCGCTTCTCGCTGGCAGATGCCGCTGGGAATAATGCGAAGCTGGAGTCCGAAGCGATTACAACTCTGGTAGGATCGATCCCGGCTGTAGAAGAGATCACTATGGTTCGGGTAGACAACGACGGACAGATTATCGATGACAGCAAGCTCGTACAGATCGGCGATCAGGCTTACTCCAAAGGCAAAGTGCGTGTAGGTCTTGTGATGCCATCTTCTGTAGTAGAAGGCAATACGATCTATGCCGGGGCAACCCCGGTAGCGAGTTTTAGCGCCGACTACGCCAGCAATGGCGAGCATTCGATTTTACTTTCAGACGTACTTGGTAACAAGAAACAGGTCAACTTTACGATTGCGGGTCTCGATAATACTGCACCAACGATCCATCTGAACAAAGCTTCCACAACGGTTCTGCAAAACAAACCAGGCTTCGATCTGGTCACCGATCTGGGCGGATACACAGTGAGCGATACTCTCACATCTGCGGAGCAGATTCAGGTGACGGCTGCGGAATACGTGCTGGAAGGCGGACAATACGTGGAGAAACCACTGAATCTCACGGTGACGGGCAAACACACGATTCGTTACACCGCGAAGGACCAACTCGGCAATGCAGGCTATGCGCTGCAAACGGTATTCGTTCGTTCCACGGGCGGTATGTTCGTTACAGCCAACGGCATTCCGCTCTCGGATACCGAATCCGAAACAGCAATTGTGAATACAGGTACCATCACGTTTAATGTGAGCAATTTCCGAACGATCGAGACTGCAGGAGGAACCAAGCTGGAGAACGAACTGGGCACGTACGACATATATTATTTCCCGGGTCTGGTACGCGAAGGACAGATGAAATACATCGCCACCCGAGTGACCTATAAGGAACTGATCAGCAAAGATTTCAAGGTAACACTGCCCAAAGCAGGCTGGTACACAATCATTGTGCAGAATCAGGAGCGCGAACGCGTATACTCCACGCTGCTTGTTAATCGGGCCAATTAGAGAAACGGAAGGGGTTCACCCATGCGACGAAACAAAATCATTCGGATAATCGCAACGTTGATGGCCATGGTCATGCTGATCAGCGTCTTGCCGCTTCACATCGCGGCAGCGGCCGTTTCCTCAGCGGGAACGACATCCATTAAGAACGGATTTATCAAGGTAACAGTGGACAATGCAAGTGGGCGCTTCAGTATTCGGACAGAAGATGGCCAGCCGATCCGCAAAAAGGATAACGGCGTGGATATGATCTTTGGTGGAGATAACCCGGAGACGTCGTTCACAACATTCCGCATTAACGGAACGGATCTGATCTTCGGTAATCCTTACAAAATGGCACCAAACTGGACCTCGGAGGTTACGCCTCCGAAGGTCGTTACGGGAAGTGACGGTACCCAGAGTCTGGTTACCGTATGGACCGTGCAAGGCATTCGCATTAGCCAAGTGATCACTTTGCTGTTGAAGGAAGACAAGGATCAGGGTGGTAATGCGCGTGTTCAATATCTGGTGGACAACACGACAAATGCCAAGGTAGAGATCGGGTCACGCGTGTTGCTGGACACGTCGGTTGGTGGCAATGACGGCCCGGCCTTCCAGATCGGGCAGAATTATTCCGTTCCACTGACCGTGGAGCGAAAGCTGGTTCATGAGCCAGAGAAGCTCGGATATGACAAAAACGTGGACGAACAGGCTTACAATCTGCATAAATTGCCTCCTTACTGGGTGATGCGGGACAAGCTTGATCTGAGCAATCCGCTGGCGACGAATGTAATTGCCTATGGATTTAACAACTTGTTCGAAGGCGGCATTAATATCGTTGATGAAATGGTGGTTGGGCATTGGGCCAATCTCGCTGGAACGAAATGGGAGTATGAACCGAACGAGAATCTCGACTTTACGCAGGATACGAATGATTACGGCACAGCCGATACGGCCGTAGCTTTCTACTGGGAACCTGATACCATTCAGGCTGGCGGCCAGCACTCGTATGAACTGGTGTACGGTTTGGGGGAAATTGTATCCCCGGAGAAGGTATTCGATGTTCGTTTCCTTGATCCAACCC
This sequence comes from Paenibacillus sp. 1781tsa1, assembly GCF_024159265.1. NCBI lineage: Bacteria > Bacillati > Bacillota > Bacilli > Caryophanales > Paenibacillaceae > Paenibacillus > Paenibacillus sp. 1781tsa1. Next base: position 903,943 of record NZ_JAMYWY010000001.1, read on the forward strand.
AGAAGCTGGAGACGAATGAAGAAGAGACAGGTTATGTCAATGACGGCGTGTTCGAAGTGAACACGGAGATCGAAAACCTGGAGATGTTCAGCATGAACCATAGCCAGATTGATGTGACTTTGACACTGGAGAATGGGTTAAGCTTCGTAGATGAAGATGGTAAGGAACTCAATACAACGAGTCAGAAGCTCACCTTCCGCAAAGATGTTCCACCGGAACAAGCGGCACAGGGCATTGAGTTCATTCCGTATAAACCGGGCGAAGTTGTCGCTGCCAAATGGCGGGTAAAGGGTACAGGCAAAGCCTGGCCTTCAACGCGCCAGTACATGGTGACGGTGAGCAGCCCGGAGACAGAGAAGAAACTGGAGACGGCGGTTAGCGAGAGCGAAGGGCTCCCGGAATCGGAGATTCGTGCAGTATATGAATCGTCGAGAGCAGGTTTTATTTTCCTGCCACCGGTTGGCGAGTTAAGAAAGACGTTGGTCTACGCTATGTCACCGGAGGAAGCGTACAGCAAGGACGAGAAGTACATCACGCTAAATGTGTCCAATATTGCTGCATATAATGTCGGAAATGAAGCAACATCTACTGCTGCTAACTTTGACATGTATCTGGTGAACGTGAAGAACGGGGATCGTTACAAAGTGCCGGTGACCCGATCCGTAACGTCCCAGCCGCTTGGCAACGGGTTCGCGGGAGATTTGAAGCTGGTGTATCGCGGTGGTGAAAAGGTGAAGGTGGACGGTACAACGCTCGAAGTGCTGAACGACGCAATCTTGCCGCTGGGTGAATATGCCGTGCAGGTGGACTATCGGGATAAATCGATCCCCGAGCTGGCCGAAGCGCTGAGCTTTAAGACAGACCAGACCTTTGCAATAACCGAAAACGAAGAGAACATGGTTCGCAAAGCGGGTATTCTCGCTGTATATAAAACTAAATTAGATCTAAATGCAGGTGCTGGTGAGAAAGCGACGTTTGCCAGCGTGCTGCCATGGACGTACGGTAACCTGACGGACGCGCAGTTCAAAACAAAACTGGATCAGGATCGGGCGAGGCTCACTGCTGCCAAGCAGGAAATGGTAGCCGCTTCACGCAAGCTGGACCCCGCCCTGGATATAGCCGGAGCTATCGACGCATCAGCTTCTCCGGTATATGCGGTCCAAACATTCGAAAATGAAGCAGCATTCGAAACATTCAAAAAAGGACTTGATGATGATATCGAGCAGGAGGTTGTTCTGGAAGTACGCGGTAAGATCGTGCAGTCCGGTACGGGGGCAAACGCCCAATACACGGTTCAATCGGACACAGAACCTGCAATTCTCAACAAGAGTGTAGCTTACAGCGGGAAAGACCTCACCATCTCAACAGGGAATTTCCCGCTCGCCAAAGATTTGAGGGCAAATACGGATACGCCGTTCTTGCAGGCCCTCTTTGTAGGGGGAGACGGTACGCTAAGCGTGGCGAACAGTGGATTCGTGTTCCATTCGGGCGAGTGGACTGTTGATTTCTATAACGGATTCGATAAGTCACTCGGCACGGAATCGAAGCTGACGGATGAAGAGCAGGCATGGGAAGAAGGACGGAATCCAGAAGACCCTACCTTGAACGGCACCCTGACATGGGCGAATGGTATGCTGGGCGATGCGCTCAATCCATACCGCAATCTACTTGTCTCCTATGTGTACTTTAATAAACATACGTTGTTTTCAACACCGACCTTCTCGCTGAATGGCTTTGGATTGAAACTCAATGACTTCGTGCTTCGGCAGGATGGTGTGTCTTTCGGTGGTGCCATGAAGATGTTCATTGTAAATGGGGAAGTAAGCAACGTCATGTTCAACCAATCGGGCTTCGTGGGCATCGATTCTTCACTGGCGTTTGAATTGGATAATAGAATTGGTTTGTTCAAACCGGACTCCGAGGATAGTGTAAAAGGCGGTATCAATGTTACGCATTATAAAGACCCGAATAAATACGGTGTCATGAATTCGTATGGTGTTAACTTCGAGGCCAAACTGGAGAACTTGTTCTCTATTAGTGCGGAACTTGCCTTCAAACGGGTTCCCGACGGACGGATTATTCCGGACGTTATTGCTTTTGGATCGGACCTTCCTGATCCGGGCATCATGATCAATCCGGCTACCAAAATCTCAAGTCTTCGCGGGGCCATCCGTGAACTTGCGATGACGATTGCCGGTGGTACCGAGCGCTTGCCCCTGACGCTGGAGGCAGGCATCGACATGGAGCTGGGACAGAAGCCAGCTGTTTTCTCAGGTAGTGTAGACCTGACACTCAAAGCTACCGGATTCAAAGTGGTGGGTAAACTCGGCTTTGGTGAAGGCAGCAAAGTCATCCCGATGTTGACGGAAGCCCTTGTTCAGACCCAATGGGCCAGCCCGATGTTTATCCGAGCCAGGGCACAGATTGATGTCGGTGGATGGGATATCATCGTGGGCAGCGCCAGCCTCTTTATCGGCGAGAACCTGGAGAAGGGACGAGTCGATTTTGAAGGTATGGTTAGCTCCAAAATACAGATACCAAGTTCCGTGCCAGTTGTCGGCGGTTTAGGATTTGGAACCCGTGCAGGCGTGAATAACGATGAACTGTGGGCAGGGATTTCCTTGTTATTCCTCACCCTGGGCATCAAATATTACTGGGGCGGCGGCATCTCATTCATGACCGATGGATCGGCATTGGATAACGAGGCACTCGCACACCTGTCGATTAATGATCCAGAACAGGGTCCGCGCCTGTTACAGATCGGAACGGGAATCGAGACGCTTGCGACCTCGTGGGAGAATGAGGAACCTGAGCGTTACGAGATTCGGTATACCGCCGTTGGGGACGGCATTGATATGATCGAGGATAGCTCGCAAAACCTCGGCATTGGCGGCATTCGTACGTCCAATGGAGGGAAAACGCATGTGATCCCGATGAGTGGAGTGACAGGGGATGCACTCCTTGAATTAGAGTATTTTACAACAACCAGACCTAACCTGACTCTGAAGCGTGACGACGGAAGCACGTACGATATCGTGTACGGAGAAGCAACCGACAAGAACGCAACCGCATTCGAGCAGATTATCAAAGCACCTAAAGAGGGTGATCTGAAGAGCGACGGTTCAGCAGTCACCAAAAAAGAAGAGCTTCAGGGAACGGATATCCGTCGGATCTATGTAGCCATTCCACAGGAAGATGCAAAAACGGGAAGCTGGACGCTGACGTCCAGTCAATCGGTCAAATCCAAACTGATGAACATTCCGGTACTTCCGGAACTGTCCTCGACTGAACTTGCAGTAGATACACAGGATGCGGACCAATTCACAGCAACTTGGACCGTGGACAACGCTTCGCCTGGAGATACGGTTGATCTGTATCTGTCTTCGGACCGTTTACAGGCAACGCCTACACCGGATGAATCCGTTGATCCGGGGATCATGATTGCCAAAGGCATAGAGATCGAAAGCGCCGATATTGGTGTAGACGGTCGTGCATCCGGCGAGATGACCTTTGACGTGAAGAAGATTGCATACCTCGGCGGAGCAGATCTTCGTGGTTTGCTGCAACAAGGGACATATTATCTGCGTACGGAACTGAAAACGGATATGGCATTCTCTGTCTTATCATCACAGGAAGGGTATACTCTTGTAGATCCGTTTGCTCCGAACGCCGTGCCAGTAGTGGATACGAGAAGTATCGGTAACGGGCAGTTCGAGGTCGCCTTCCCGGCGATCACCAAAACAGCAGAAGAAGAAGCGGAGGAGTTCACTTATATCCTGACCGCATCGGATGAGCAAGGACATCTGTATGACCCGTTCGGCGAGGAAGGATATAGTGAATCCGACTTGAAAGCTACGCTCAAGGACGGCAAGTATCATGTGACCGTTGGTGGATGGAATAAACTGGGAACACCGAAGCTGGGTGCAGACGGCAAAGTGCTGCGCAATACAGACGGTACGATTGCCATGGAGGATACAGAGTCACGCCATTCCGGACTGGAGCCGGGCAAATCGTATCGCATCGGCGTTACGGTTGCACGCAAACCGGCTTCGGACGAGCAAACGAATCTTCGACTATCCACTACAACGTATAGTGGGTCGAAGCTGCTTCCTGCCCCTACAGGGCCAGTGCTTTCGCTCGATAACAAACAAGTGGTCAACAACAAATACGAGGTTGTTACAAGTTCGAATCAGGTGACCGTGAATGTGACTTCGAATCAGCCAAACGTGGTTGTAGAGGCTTCGACGGACGATGGTTCGCTCGGCACGACGAACCTTGCAACATCAGACAAGTTGAAGTTCAACTTTGAGGTAGATGGTGTATACGCCGTCCAGCTCAAAGCTCGGAATACCAGCACAGGGGATACGTCAGTCACGATGCTGTACATTACGATTGATACGACGGCTCCGATGATCTATCTGGATTCGCCTTCACAAGGGGATCGGGCACAGGGAGGTGTTGCGCTCGTAGAGGGCACAACAATGACCGATGCCCAAGTTACCGTAACGGATGCCGATAGTGATCAAGAATTGGCACAGTTCAAACCGGACGAGAATGGAGTCTTTAAGCATGAGGTGCCGATTGATACGAACCGCATGAAGACCCGTCTCCGAATTAAAACCGAGGACGCGGCAGGCAATGTGAACTCTGCCGTTGTCGAGGTACTGAACGGCGACTTCAAGCTGCCGCGCAGACTAAAACTGGTTATGCCGGAAGAACTTGTTGCTGGTGGAGAACAAGCTGCGGTTCAGACTTATGTGGAGTATACGGATGGGACTCGTGAACTGGTAGACAACGAGAGCATCACCTACAGTGTGGTTATGGGTGAAGCGAATGCAGCCGTTCAAGATGATGGACTTCTTGACGGAAAACGTGTTGGAGCTGCTTTAATCCAGGCCGATTATGCATGGCAAGGTACGGAGCTTAGCACGACGGATATCGTATCCGTTGTTGCACCGAAGACGGGAGCTGCGCCACCGGATTACATGGATACGATGAAAGCATCCACAATCGGAACGGGCAAAAAGGGAGAGACACGTGTCTCGATCAGCGCTGCCGGACACAAAGGTAACATGGTTGGAAGTGAACTAGCGTACCGCATCTTTGTGGACAAATCCCAAGCCATGCTGCCAACGTTTGAACAGGATATCAGTGGATGGAACACGCTGCCTTCCGACAAAATTATCAAAGCAAAACCAGGCGAGTGGGTTGTTATCGCCAAACGTACAATCAGTGAGCCGAAACTTGCAACAGCCTCCTCTGCTGCCGTGAAGGTGAATGAGCGAATTTCTTCAAGCGTGGAACCAAGCGAGCCAAGCTCAGGCGGCAGCAAACCGCCGGCATCGAACGTGCCTGTAGGTCCATTGACGGTGGGTGGCGTAGCCATCGATAGTGCCGTTGGAGGTAAAGACATGAAGATACCGCTGGAACTAGATGGAGTACAGAAGGAAGGATTGTTGTTGGTCGATGTCACACCAGGCGTAAGTGGTCCAACTGTGGTTGCTCATCCTGTTCGGGAAGCGCTGCTTGATGCAGCCAAGCAAGGACAGCGAATCGGTCTGCATGTTGCGGGCCAACTAGAGCAACTGCGCTTCGAACTGGATGCTGAACTTATTAAACAACTCGCTGCCAAAAACATTTCGTTGGATTTGGAAAGCGATTGGGGCAGCTACCGTTTGGATTGGAATGCCATCGATCTGAAGGCACTCGAAGCAGCGTTCCCGGCGCAAAAGGCCGAGGATATCAAAGTAAGCTTGAATGTAGGCAAACCGGATCAGGCATACGAACAGCTTGCTGCAAAGCTTGCTAATGAAGGACGCACGATCCCAAGAGGAACCCCGGTTGCCTTCAACATGACGGCGAGTGATGGTACCAAGTCAGTCGCGATCGATAAGCTTTTGAAAATGACCACGAAAGAGCTTTATTTGCCCGTCGGAGAGGACGAGCGTTCCGTATCGACCGTGGTTGTTCTTGATACTGATGGAAGCTTGCGGCATGTGCCTACACGCTTCGAGGTGCGGGAAGGCCGGATGGTTGCCATCGTTAGCAGTATGACCAACAGCGTATACTTGCCGATCCGATATATCGCTTCGTTTAGCGACATGAAGAGTCACTGGGCAAGCGAAGCTGTTCACGATCTGGCATCGCGTCTGGTTGTAAATGGCGTGTCATCTGCCCGCTATGAGCCTTCGCGCAGCATGACTCGGGCAGAGCTTGCTGCATTGATGGTGAGGGCCTTTGGACTGAAGCCAGACAAAGGTGCAAGTTCACCATTCGCAGATGTTAAGTCAGCGGATTGGTACAACGATGTGGTGCAGACTGCAACTGCCTACGGCTTGATGACGGGCTACAGCGGTAACCGTTTCGGTCCACAGGATGCCATGACTCGCGAGCAAGTGATGGTCATGCTGATCCGTGCATACGAGATGGCAGGACATACTGCGCCAGCTGCGAGTAGTGCAGCTAATAGCCTTGAAGGTTATACCGATACATCAACGTTGTCTGATTGGGCCAAAGACAGTGCCGCACAAGCAGTGAAGCTGGGTCTGATTCAAGGCAAATCGGCAACGACACTTGAGCCCAAAGCTCCGGTAACTCGTGCCGAGATGGCGACTCTTGTCCGCAGATTGCTTGTGGAGCTGGATTTGCTGTAAACATGAAGAAGTTGTTGTTTTGAACTGGAAAAAGCCCGAAAGTCATCACGACTTTCGGGCTTTTTTGTACCTTTTTTAGGAGGAAGTTATTTCAATATGTTAAGCATGAATTTATACCCATCCCGTATATTCCAGTATCGACGCTTTTGCAGACTGTGCTTCCGTATGAGCTGCTTTGCGCCAGGCTTTGGGTGATTCTCCCATCAGTTTGGCGAAGCAACGGTTAAAGCTGGAGATGGAGCGGAAGCCAACTTGCTCGGAGATGGACAGAATGGAGGCCTCCGTGCTTTTCAATCGCTTGCATGCCTCTTCAATTCGGGTACTGTTCAGAAAATCAAGCGGTGTGGTTCCCATAATTTCATGGAACTTGCGGCGAAAATGCGTTGTACTCAGATGACATAGATCAGCGAGGTAATCGATGGTCACAGGCATCATGTAATTTTTGGTGATAAACTCCAGCACGGGTGAGATGACCAAGTCACCTTGGAGGTCACGTTCCCGGTCCTGATTCTGCGCTGACCAGCTCTCGTTGCTTGCATGAAGTCGAAGCAGTTCGATATACAGAGACATCAACAAGCCGTACGCGCTCTCCCGATAATAGGGGGACTGCTGCTTAATCTCTTCTACGACTGATGTTGCGAGTGTGTGAATTTTGGGATGCTGTTCCTTATTCAGAATGCAATTGGTTCCCTGAATCGCCCATAGATTCGGTTCAATGTGACTTTGGGCTGTTTTGAGTGAATGGCGGAAGAGTTCTTCCGGTGAAAAAAAGATATAAGCCCACAGGCTGGCTTTATTCGGTGAACTGTATGTGGTATGCGGAAGGTAGCGGGGAATGAACGTGACGTCGCCTGCCCGAAAAGGCACAGATTCCCCCTTAATCTCCATGATTCCCTCATCTGAATAACAGATGCCAATCTCCATGTGGTTATGGAAATGAAGATGCTCACTCTTGATATCGGATATTCTCCAGCGGTCTCCACTGAGTAACAGAACAGGGAAATCAATGGGCAGGCTGTAATGACGATATTCAATGACAGGTTTCTTCGGTTTGGGCATTTTTGCAGGCTCCCATGTATAAATAATTGAAATTGCGCAGTTTTGTTGTGAATATGCTTAGATTGAGACTATTTTACTGCGTACAATGGAATAAGTAAAGCGTTTACAAAAATGGACGGACACCTCTCAGGGTGCACTTGGGGGCGTGTGCACAGGGAGAGGGGAATAACAATGCTTCAAGTGAAATATGACCGAGAACAGATTCTGCACGTAATCGAGAATGTTACCAAGAAAACACTGGATATGGATCTAACATGGGATTGGCCCGGCGGTGTGGCCTATTATGGTGTATCCAGAGCCTATCAAACGACAGGCAACCAAGAAATCCTGGACAGGCTGGTGAAATGGGCGGACGAATACATCGAGCTGGGTCTGCCAAGTTGGACTGTAAATACATGTGCCATGGGTCATGTGCTCATCACTTTATATGAAGAAACCGGGGATCAGAAATATTGGGATATTGTCCTCAGCAAAGTCGATTATCTCCAAAACCATGCGCTTCGCTTTGGAGACCATGTGCTTCAGCATACAGTATCCGTGTCCAATGATTTTCCGGAACAGGCTTGGGCGGACACCTTGTTTATGGCGGCATTTTTCCTGCTCCGCGTAGGTAGCAAATTAAAGGATGAAGCCATGATTCAAGATGCGCTGAATCAGTATTACTGGCATATCAAGTACCTTCAAGATCCGAGCAGCAGTCTGTGGTATCACGGCTATAACAATATCAACAAGGATCATATGTCCGGATTTTACTGGGGGAGAGCGAACGCTTGGGGCGCCTATACAATGTCTCAGGTGAAACCGCAACTGAAAGACTGGTATCTGTATCCGCAATGTATGGATGTAGAGTGTGCCCTTCGCGATCAGTTGGCGGCTCTCAAGCTGGTGCAGACCGAGAATGGCTTGTGGCGTACGGTTTTGGATGACGAAGATTCGTATGAAGAGGTGTCGGCTTCCGCTGGTATTGCAGCGGCAATGATCAATAACGGTAATCCACTGCATACCAAATACGTGCAAAAGGCACTGGAGGGCATCCTGAACAACATTAGCGAAGATGGACGCGTGCTTGGTGTATCTGGCGGTACGGCGGTGATGAAGGATCGGGATGGCTATCGCAATATTCCTAAAGACTGGATTCAGGGCTGGGGTCAGGGCCTGGCACTTGCTTTTCTGTCCGATATGTTGAGATAGGGAGGGAACCCAATTGTCCAAACCAACCAAAGGCTCTTTTACATTGCCGGGAGAATCCGGTTATGAGGCACTGACGCTGGAACTTGCTGATCGCTGGGGTGCCGATGTGATCCGTGACAGTGACGGTACGAAATTGTCTGACGAGATTATTAATGCCGGATATGGCATCTATTCAACCATTTGCATTATTCGGGATCATAATGATTGGGCATCCCGTAATCAGGATAAGCTGCAGCAATGTTTTCTCATTACGAATCCGAAGGTCGCTGTACAAGATTATGTATCTATCTATCTGATGGAGGACTTCTTCGCTGAGCAATTCAGGGTGAATGATTCCAAAGAAGCGTTTAAGTATTGGCAGGTATATGATCGAACGACTGGAGAAGAGGTACCAAGAGCACAATGGAATTATGAAAGGGAATCTGGCAATGTAGTGATTACTGGCGTTGCTCCCTGGCATAAATACACGGTAAGTTTCATGGTCTATCGGATCTGGGAAGAGATCTCCATGTACAATCATACGACGAATAACTGGGATAAAGAGCATCTGATGCAGATTGACCCAATCTATACGGAAACGCAAACCTATCTGCTGGAATGGATGGAAAATTGGTGCCAAAACCATCCAGAAACAACGGTTGTACGTTTTACATCGCTATTTTATAACTTCGCCTGGATCTGGGGCAGTGATGAGCGGAATCGCCATCTGTTCTCGGATTGGGGTTCATACGATTTCACGGTAAGTTCGAGAGCCCTGGATCTGTTTGCTCAGAAATATGGGTATTCACTCTCAGCCGAGGACTTTGTGAATGGTGGTAAATATCAGGTCACTCATATGCCTGCGGATCAGCGAAAGCTGGATTGGATGGCCTTTATCAATGATTTTGTGATTGAATTCGGCAAGAAATTAATTGATATTGTGCACAAGCATGACAAGCTGGCGTATGTCTTCTATGATGACAGCTGGGTAGGCATGGAGCCGTACAATGATCGCTTTCATGAGTTCGGATTCGACGGCATGATCAAATGTGTATTCTCCGGTTATGAGGCAAGAATGTGCTCTGGGGTTAAGGTGGATACCCATGAGATTCGCTTGCATCCCTACTTGTTCCCCGTTGGTTTAGGCGGGCTTCCTACCTTCAAGGAAGGCGGAGATCCTACCCTTGATGCAAAGAAATATTGGATAAATATCCGGCGTGCGCTGCTGCGTGAGTCGATCGACCGGATAGGACTAGGTGGGTATTTGCATCTGGTTGAGCCTTACCCTGATTTTGTGGATTACATCGAGAAGATTGCCCATGAATTCAGGGAAATGAAAGAGCTACATCAGGCTGGAAAACCTTATCAGATCAAAACAAAGGTAGCCGTGCTGCATAGCTGGGGCAAGTTAAGATCGTGGACCTTGTCCGGTCATTTTCATGAGACGCATATGCATGATCTGATTCATGTGAATGAGGCCTTATCCGGGTTGCCGATCGAGGTAAATTTCATTGATTTTGAAGATATTCGTCAAGGCGTACTGAAGGATGTGAATGTCGTCATTAATGCGGGTTCCGCTGGTTCTGCTTGGAGTGGTGGAGCACACTGGAAAGACCACCAATGTGTAGACATCCTGACCCAGTGGGTGTACGAAGGCGGTACATTTATGGGGATCAACCAGCCCTCAGCGACCCACGGGTACGACAGCTTTTTCAGAATGGCACATGTGCTTGGGGTAGATGAGGATACAGGTGCAAGAGTTGTTCATGGAAAATGGTCGTATGAGGTTAATGATGAGGATGGTTTGGTGCCTGAGGGGGCCAACATACTTCCGAAAAATAACATTTATCTTACTGATGGATCAGCAGCTGTAGTGAGTGAAACGGATGGTCAGATCACACTGTCCACACATGCTTTTGGAAAAGGAAAAGGGATCTATTTACCTTCCTTCGAATTCAGCTGGGAAAATACAAGACTACTTCTGAATTTGATTCGATTTGCGGGCAATGAATCCCATGAAACATTTTACATCACGGATAACTTGTATACCGAGTGCGCTTACTACCCTGAAAGCAACATATTGGTTGTGATCAATAATAGCGATCAGGTTCAGTCCACGACAATCCATACAGAGCATGGGAAACAGACCATGGAATTGGAGCCGTATGATACGGTGATCACCAAAATTGGTTTAACCAAATCGGTATCCCCATAGAATAAATAATGATTAAATAGACCGTATCCCTTAACCAGGGAGCGGTCTATTTAGTGATTAGGGCGTGTCTGAAAACTCTCAAGGAAGCAGATTGTATAGTACGGATATTACTGTATCATGTTAACACTATTTAGTAGAATATTTAAATAAGGATAGGGATCATGAGCCCTAATATATTATTGTTTTCATCCTTTCAAAGGAGAGAGTGCCCTAATGTACAGTTATAAAATGTTGGACAAGATAAGCACGGAAACACTTCACCAAGCGTTTGTAGATGCGTTCTCCGACTATCAGGTTAAAATGGATCTGCCCTTTTGGAAGTTTCAACAAATGCTCCAACGAAGAGGGTATCACCCCGAAATATCTATGGGAGCCTTTAAGGATGGGATAATGGTCGGATTTGTTATCAATGGACTTCGAAGCTGGAATGGAAAGGCAACTGCATATGACCTTGGGACAGGCGTTGTACAAGAATGCAGACGGCAGGGCGTTACAAGCCATCTGCTCTTGAATATTCGAAAACTGCTAAAAGAAAAAAATATAGCGCAATATCTGCTGGAAGTCATCCAATCCAACGAATCTGCAGCTCAGCTTTATAGTAAACAAAACTTCAAAATTCAAAGGGAATTCTCATGTTTCCAGCTGGAAAAAGATAAATTCATACCGAAAACGACCTGCGCGGTGGAATGTGTGGAGAGAATTGATTTGGAGCAGTTTAAGGAATTTTGGGATGTGGAGCCCTCCTGGCAAAATTCAATAGATTCCATCTACGCTGTACCAGAAGTTTTTAGCTATGTAGTTGCACGTCAGGATGACAAAATTGTTGGCTATGGCATTATAGATCAAAAAACAGGTGATATTCCACAGCTTGCAGTGAACCCAAATTACCGGGGCAAAGGTATTGCAAGCAGCATCCTGACAGAGATGGTCAAGCGCACAGAATCGCCAATAATCAGTGTCCTCAATGTGGAATCTCATCTCAAACCGATGGGAGATTTCCTCCTGGTCAAATCAGGTTTTACGTATCATGTTGGCCAGTATGAAATGCTCCTGAAATTATAACGTGATCGTCGTCTCGACGTAGGATCAAATCGGGTTCATACGAAAATATGTGAGATATTCGTATCTGTCCTGTTGGGCAATCGATCGGGAGGTTGAATTATAGGCCTCCCGAATTCCTGGATTGGAGTATCCAATCATTCCCTTACTCGTTATAATAATGTGGATGTCAATGTAAGAGGAGACAACGATAAGACATGAGCCGCAAGATGCACTGTAAGCGCATTCAGTTTCTGGATGATTGGAGCCTCAAAACGAAGTTGTACATATTGTTCATTTTTTGTGTGCTGGTTCCGGTTCTGGTCACAAATACCGTGTTTTACCTAAGCATCAAAGGTAACATTGAGGAGAAGGAGCATAGCCGATTCAATGAAATGCAGCAAAGGATCAAGTTCAACCTGCGAAACAGTATAGACAATAGCTTGTATGTGTCCAATTTTCTCTATACCGATGGAACGCTGAACCGGTTCATGGAGTCCAAGTATCGCGATCAGGAAGACTATTACTCTGCCTACTATGATATGCTTAGCAACAACAATCTGGTCAGGTACTATTACAGCTACCAGCAGGTGAACCAAGTTACGTTTTATGTTGGAAATGATACCTTCGTCAATGGAGGAAACTTCATTAAGCTGGATGATGAGGTGAAGAAAAGTGATTGGTATCAAGCGCTGATGAACACAAGCGACCATATCATGATCTATTCGTATTTTGACAAGCAGCAGGCAGAGATGTCGCAAAATCAGGGAGGACGCAAAGTCAGCATTATTCGCAAGCTGGATTACTTTGGGGAGCAGCAGGTTGAAAAGGTGTTAAAGGTTGATCTGGACTATTCTTTCATCAACAAATCGCTTAAAAATGAGGGAGCGAACGGGAAGGTATATGTCGTTTCGGATGGCAGGGTCATTTTCTCGAACGATTCCGAAATGAATCAGACGCGCCAGCCATTTAATCTGATTGCGAACAGTCCAATTGATCCTGTTCAATCCATGCAATCGATTCCCGTCGTATCCGAGGATTGGCAGATTTTCGTCAGCGCGGAGAAATTGGACGTTCTGTCGGAGATTGTTAATTCCAAGCTTAATTTGACGTTGCTGATCATTCTTAATCTGTTGGTGCCCACACTGCTGATCTGGTTGATATCCAGATCACTGGTCATCAGAGTTGATCGGATAGCGAAGCACCTGGATCAAGTGAAGCATGAGAAATTTGAAGTGATATCGGGACCTGTGGGCAAGGACGAGATCGGTAGCCTGACCCATAGTTATAACATGATGGTCATCAAGATCAAGAACTTGATTGAAATTGTGTTTAAGGGTCAAGTGGAGCGGCAAGCCCTTGAGCTCTCCAAGAAGCAGGCGGAGCTGAAAGCCCTTCAGAGTCAGGTGAATCCCCATTTCATGTTCAACACGCTTGAAACGATCCGTATGCGGAGTTTAATCAAGCAAGAGCTTGAGACCTCCGATGTCATTCATAGACTGGCACTGCTGCTGCGTCAGACGATCAATTGGGGCGACGATCTGATTACCATCGCACAAGAAATCAATTTCGTGGAAAGTTATCTGAGTATTCAGCAGTATCGCTTTGGCGAAAAGCTGCAATTTGCAATCAGGATCACTGACGAATCCATTGCTGCGATGATGATACCCAAACTAACCGTTCTCACCTTTGTGGAGAATGCTTGTATCCATGGCATTGAAGGGACAGCAAATGATGGGGTCGTGGAGGTATTATTCGAAATTCGAAGTAATGCGCTCTACATTTCCATTCGAGACACCGGCGTCGGTATGGATCAGGACAAGCTGTCCTCGCTCCGCAAAATGATGCAAGACCCGAGTATGGATCGGATGAGCGAGCTTAGCAGCATTGGCATGATGAATGCATATATTCGGCTGCGGATGTATTTTGATGATTTCGTTCAGGTGCACATATTCAGTGAAAAGGGGAAGGGCACAACGATTGGCATTCAAATTCCTCTTATGCTGGCATCCCAAGAATAAGGAGCGAGGATATGATCAACGTGCTGATTGTGGACGATGAGCCATTTATTCGCCAAGGACTTCAATTGTTAATTGATTGGCAGTCTTACGGTTTCCAGATTTGTGGTCAGGCTTCCAATGGCAAGCAGGCATTGGAAGCCATACGCGCTGTGCAGCCTGATCTGGTCATTTCCGACATCAAGATGCCGGAAATGGACGGCATGCAGCTTGCTCAAACCTTGTATGAGCAATATAACGGTGATATCAAGCTGATTCTGCTTAGTGGATTCTATGAGTTTGGATATGCCAAGCAGGCAATTAAATATCAGGTGAATGACTACATTCTCAAGCCTATCGTGAAGACAGAACTGATACAGGTGCTTGAGGAGTTTAGGGAGGCATTTCACGCACGGACAGAAGAGAAGCGTTATCAGCAAAAAAAGGATCAAATGATTATGGCCCAGCATATGCAGTCAATCTTGCTTGGGGTGGCTGAGGAGGAGGCTGTTACGAGTCTGCAGTCCCACTATCAAGATGCTGGAACAATGCGTTGCATTCTGATTGAGGTGGAAGGCGTTCCAGAACAGGGAACGGATTGGTGCGCTCGGGTTGAGGCATGGGTGGGTGAGCCCTTACCGGGGCAAATTTTGAAGCCGTTCACAGGTGATAAAAATGCGATTCTGCTCATTGTTACGGATTCGATGGTGAAACGTAAGGCAGCGGCCTTGGAGCACTATTTGACCCAACTACATACCGAGCTGAGCCGCGATCAAGGGGCGGTGGTTGCTTGTTATGTCGGGAAGGAAGTACAGGGGTTGGAGGCGCTGCATGAGTCTTATCAATCCTGCGGCATAATGAAAAGCTTACGTTTCTTCACCACGTGTGGGCCCATTTATTATTTCGAGCTTATGGATACGAACTTATTTGTTAATCGGCCTGGTCAATTCGAAAAACAATTGTTTGATGGGCTCGTCAAGTCTATCGAGGAACAGCAGACGGATGAGCTATACAGCCATGCAAAGGCCATTTTTCAATATTTTCTGGATGAGCGAATCGAGCCTGCTATTGTCCGAATCCACTTGCACTATTTGGCATACAATTTGCTGGATCTTGTGAATAACGATACGGTCACTCCAGATTCCGGGCTGATGGAATCGGCTTTTCTGAAGGTGAACTACGCGATGTTATCCATGGAGGAAAACATTGAACATTTATGTGAGTTCTCGCTTATGTGCGCAGAGGAGCTGAAGGAGCAGCAAAAGTCGAAAGGGATGGGCATATTAGCCAAAATTGAGGCCTTCATTCACGAGCATTACAGAGAGAATATCAGCCTGAAGCTGCTGGGAGAGCAGTTCTACATGAACAGCGCATATCTGGGACAGATTTTCAAAAAGCATTACTCGATCAGCTTCAGTGATTATTTGAATCAATTGCGAATAGAGGAGGCCGCGCGGCTGTTGCGCAGAACAGATCAAAGAGTATACGAGATTGCAACAATGGTGGGATATCGGGACTCCGATTATTTTATTAGCCGGTTCGAGAAACTCATGGGGGAGACGCCTGCACAATATCGTAAAAGTGCCCATGCTGCGTACTCTCTTGATTCAACATCCTGCACTCCTTGACGGAGCGGCGGGATATTTTTTTCGCAGATACTGGAATTAGTGGGATTCCGTCTATAGTTTATCCCGTTGAGAGGGGCATGGAAGCATGATAATTTTAAGTCAGCCTTTGGAAAGCGCTTTCCAAAAAGCTTCTGTCAATATAATCGATGGAGGGGTCATGATGAAAAAGGATGTTAGAAAAAGAATCAAGTATAGTGCTCTGCTAGCTTTGATACTGGTCATTGCACTCGCTGGATGTACACCGGGATCGTCCTCGAAAGGGGAAACAACAGCAGATGGAAGGGAATTGAAACAATTTTCAGCCTTTTTTGCCGTACCTGGGAAAATTGCGCCTGACGATAATCGGGTGTTAAAAGCTATTGAGGAGAAAACAGGCGTCAGAGTTACGATGGACTGGCTTACGGGCCAAACAGCCAAAGAACGAATTGGTGTGCTCATTGCAGGCGGCGAATATCCCGACTTTATCGATGGGAGTGATGGTACTCAGCAACTGGTAGCGGCAGGGGCGCTAGTACCACTTGAGGATTACATCGATAAATATCCAAACATCAAAAATTACCTGGGTGAAGACTGGAAGAAGATGAAAAATACGACGGATGGACATATCTACTTCATTCCTCAGTTCGGCAATATACAAGAAAAGTCGATGAAAGTAACCCATGATGGAGAAGCGTTCTGGATTCAGAAGGCCGTACTGGAATGGGATAATTATCCGACCATCAAAACAC
This sequence comes from Paenibacillus sp. 1781tsa1, assembly GCF_024159265.1. Classification (NCBI taxonomy): domain Bacteria; kingdom Bacillati; phylum Bacillota; class Bacilli; order Caryophanales; family Paenibacillaceae; genus Paenibacillus; species Paenibacillus sp. 1781tsa1. Next base: position 920,431 of record NZ_JAMYWY010000001.1, read on the forward strand.
TTGACCAATACTTTGACTTGATTGAACGGTACAAAGCAGCGCATCCGACCGTTGATGGTCAGCCAACCATTGGATTCGAGATTATCTCTTATGACTGGCGTTATTTCGCACTGGAGAACCCTCCGCTCTTCATGGCTGGTTATCCGAACGAAGGCGCAGCCATCGTTGATAAAGAAACGCTGACGGCCAAAAACTATAATACTATTCCCGAAGCGAAAGCATATTTCAAGAAGATCAATGAAGCATATCATCAAGGCCTGGTCGATAACGAAACCTTTACAGCAAACTATGATCAATATATATCCAAAATTTCAACCGGACGTGTGCTGGGTATGGTGGATCAAGGATGGCAGTTCCTTGATGCCGAGGCATCACTCGTGAAGCAAAAATTGTATGACAAAACCTATGTACCGTTGTCCATCACACTCTCCGAGGATGTCAAAGGACGTTATCAGAACAATCCAATCCTTAACGTAAATGGTGGCTTGGCCATTACTAAGAGCTGCGAGGATATTGAAGGGGCACTTCAATATATTAATGATTTGCTGGACCCTGAGATAGAGGTATTGAGAACCTGGGGACAGGAAGGCGTGGATTACCAGGTGGATGACAAAGGCGTGTTCTCCAGAAATGAAGAGCAACGTGCGAATTCCAAAGATCCGGACTGGGTGCTTGCGAATACGGGAAGCCCATTGGTCTATTTCCCGCATCATGAAGGCATGACCGCTGATGGGAAGAATGCTCTTGATCCTAAGGAGCAGCCAGAGGAGTACCTTGCTACATTGAATGACATCGATAAAAAAGTGCTCAAGGCTTATGGATATACGAAGTTTACCGACTTCCTGGAGCCTGCGGAGGAAAATGAACCGTGGTTCCCGATCTATACCTATAATTTCGAACCGAATAAACCGGAGACCATTGCCAGACAGAAGATGGACGATGTTAAACGCAAATGGCTGCCAAAGGTGATTATGACTTCACCAGCCGAATTTGATAAGGCTTGGGAAGAGTATCAAGCCACGCTCAAGGAGAGTGCAGATATTAAAGCGTATGAAGATGCGCTGACGGAAGAAGTTCGCAGACGTATGGAACTGTGGGGATAAAGGCCTATCAGACAGAAAGGCTATGGGGAACCCCGTAGCCTTTCTTACACGCTAGATTCGGGAGATTGGATAGGAAAGGAATCGATTCACCCAGACTGGGTGATATAGATAAACTCGTAAGCAAGGAGAGAAAAAACATGGCAAAAAAGGAGTTGCAGCCTTCGTTAAAAACCAGTCATATCCCCGCGGGAACAAGCTGGATCGGGTATAACCTGTCCAGAATGAAAAGTCAGCGACAATTAATGTGGATGTCATTTCCGTTTATTGCGTTTATCGCTATTTTTGCGTATGGACCATTATGGGGCTGGTTGATGGCATTTCAGAATTATAGACCGGGCATTGGTTTTATGGAGCAGGATTGGGTGGGAGTGGATCATTTTCGAACGTTATTCACAGACCCTACATTTTTACGTGTCATTCGCAATACGCTGGCGATGAGCCTGATCAGTCTGTTTCTGGGATTTGTCGGTTCGATTGGTCTGGCGCTCTTATTGAATGAACTGCGAATGATATTGTTCAAACGTGTGGTACAGACGGTTTCCTACCTCCCACATTTCCTGTCGTGGATCATCGTAACAGGTATTGTTGCGAATGTATTATCAACGGAAACAGGTATTGTGAATGTGCTGCTGACAAAATTGGGTCTGATTGATGCACCAATCAATTTTTTTGCGGAACCAAAATACTTCTGGGGGATTGTAGGTCTGTCCAGCATGTGGAAGGAAATTGGCTGGGGCACGATTATATATCTGGCGGCCATGGCGTCCATTAATCCGAGCTTGTATGAAGCAGCTTCCATTGACGGAGCTGGCCGCTTTCGCAAAATGTTCAATGTCACGCTTCCAAGCATCAAACCGACCATCATTATCCTGCTTATCATCAACGTTGGTAACGTACTGAACGCAGGTTTTGAGATTCAATACTTGCTTGGAAATGGACTTGTGCAGGATGTGTCCGAGACAATCGACATTTTTGTTTTGAAATACGGAATTAATCTCGGCAACTACTCACTTGCCACCGCCGCAGGCATTTTCAAAAGTGTGGTCAGTCTCGTGCTCATATTTATCGCCAACGGGATTGCCAAGTCTCTTGGTGAAGAGCGGTTGATATGATAAGGGGGCAGAACTGTGAAGCGATTTCGTAGAAGACGAAGCTTGGGTGATTCAATTTTTTCCATCATGAATGGCATATTTATGTTGCTTGTCATGGTTGTTACGTTATATCCTTTTTTAAACACCATTGCCGTATCTTTCAATAATGGGTTGGATACGATCCGCGGAGGGATCTATCTCTGGCCGAGGGAATGGACGCTGCAAAATTACGTCTCCGTATTCCAGAATCCGAATCTGACACAAGCTGCATTTGTTTCGGTTGCCCGAACCGTGGTTGGAACAGTTGTGCAACTGTTCTGTACCGCGATGTTGGCCTATGTGCTGAGCCGCAAGGAGTATATGTTTAACAAATTGGTCACGACGCTGTTCGTAGTAACGATGTATTTCAGCGGAGGCTTAATTCCGGGATACATGCTGATCAAACAAGTGGGGCTGCTAAACAGCTTCTGGGTATACATTATTCCCGGATTGATCGGGGTGTTCAACATGATCGTCATTCGTACCTACATTCAGGGACTCTCGGAGGGATTGATAGAATCCGCGAAAATGGATGGAGCCGGAGATTTTCGGATTTTCATGCGCATCGTGCTTCCGCTGTCCAAGCCGGTGCTGGCTACAGTCGCTCTGTTTATTGCTGTAGGTCAATGGAACTCCTGGTTTGACTCCATGTTGTACACGGCGGGTAATCGGAATTTGACCACTTTGCAGTATGAGCTGATGAAATTATTATCCTCTGCGACCTCACAGGGCGGAACGGTTAACGTGGATTCATACAAAAATGTAACCAACATGGTAACTCCTGTCTCCATTCGGGCAGCGATCACGGTTGTGACGGCAATGCCGATCGTTTTACTGTATCCGTTCTTGCAAAAATACTTTGTCACTGGACTCACCATTGGAGGGGTAAAAGAATGAAAAATGCAAATCAAAGCGAACAATGCACGTTTAACAATCCGATCATGCCCGGGTTTTATCCAGATCCGTCCGTCTGTCGGGTGGGTGAAGATTTTTATTTGGTGACCTCGACATTTGCCTATTTTCCTGGGGTTCCGATCTTTCAGAGCCGTGATCTTGCACATTGGAAACAGATTGGCAATGTACTGGATCGCCCTTCGCAATTAAATCTTCAGGGAGCAGGACATTCACAAGGAATATTCGCTCCAACGCTTCGGTATCATGAAGGTACCTTCTATATGATTACAACCAACGTATCACATGGCGGCAATTTTGTTGTAACCGCTACCGACCCGGCTGGGCCATGGTCTGATCCTTATTTTATCGAAGGCGCAGAAGGAATAGACCCTACGATTTTCTTCGATGACGGCAAAGCGTATTACCTGGGTACACGTCCTTGTTCTAACGGAGTTCGTTATAACGGGAACTGGGAAGTTTGGCTTAGGGAGCTTGATCTGACCACCATGAAACTGGTAGGGGACAGTTACGTGCTCTGGCGTGGGGCCATGGTTGATGTGATTTGGCCTGAAGGACCGCATCTGTATAAGATCGATGAATATTACTATTTATTGATTGCAGAGGGAGGCACAGGGCCAAACCATGCCGTGACCGTTGCGCGTAGCCAAAGTTTAACCGAAGGGTACGTCGGGAATCCGAATAATCCAATCATTACGCATCGCCATCTGGGCAAGCGCTACCCTATTGTTAATGTAGGACATGCTGACTTGGTGCAGGCTGCTAACGGTCAATGGTTCATGGTTATGCTTGCTTCGCGCCCATATGGGGGGAGCTTTAGCAATCTGGGACGGGAGACGTTTCTTGCTTCTGTCGTTTGGGAGGACGGATGGCCTGTTGTCAATGAGGGCCGCGGAATCCTGGAGGAGCAGGGTACGCTGAATCTGCCAGCAGCACCAGTGGCACCGGATTTGCGCTGTGAAAACTTTGATACCGATCATTTGGGCTTGCAATGGATGTTTTTACGCAATCCTCAGGAAGACCTGTATTCCTTGACTGAACGCAAAGGTTATCTGCGTTTGAAGCTGAAACCACAAACATTGAAGGAACTCAAGAACTCCAGCTTTGTCTGTGTGCGTCAGAGACATATGGATTATGTAGTAGCAACGGCGATGGAATTTGTGCCGCAGCAAGAGCATGAGACGGCGGGTCTGGTCGTTATTCAGAATGACCAGTATCATGTGCGGATTGAACGTGCACTTGAAGGAGAGCAGCAGGTGCTGCGTGTCATGACATGGTTTGGCGGAGAGGAATCACAGGTTGCTCAAGTTGTGTTGGAAGGGGATGTTCCACGGGTATCCATGAAGATGGCTGCACTTGGACAGCAGCTCAGCTTCTATTACTGCACAGATGGAAGTGAGTACCATCTAGTTGCAGACCGAGTGGATACGACCAGCTTGAGCACGGAAGTGGCTGGCGGTTTTGTTGGGTGCTGTATTGGCATGTTCAGCAGCAGTAATGGTAAATTGTCTGACCAGGCAGCTGACTTTGACTGGTTTGAATATGGTTCGTACTAACGTAAATAAAAAGGGAAGCTCAATCCAGCAGCAGATGCTAAGGGTTGAGCTTTTTTCTAGTCCGTTTATCTTATTATGAAACATCCCCGCAGGTATTGACCCGGTTTACATCCAAAATTTCGTTCACATGATGATCTTCGAATCGGTCTAGCAGAGCGTCCAAACCATATTCTAACTTGTGCTCAAGCTCCTCCAGGTAAATGGGGAGGATTGCGTAGAAGTGCACAGTCTGTCCGTCTTCCATGTCGAGCGTTAGGAAATCCTCATCGGCCTCAAGCGGAGGCAGCACGATAAAGGCACACATGTCTGTGTTATTGGAAAATGGCATTGCCGGATCACCATTCGGCACCGTATGCCCCCAACTTAGCCAGGTATCGTAGTCATGCGGCAAGCGAGCCATCGTTTTTAACCAGCGGATTGGCCAGTAGTTGTCCGACTGCTCCAGTTGCTCCTCTAATAGAGGCCAATCCGGCGGCAAACAAATCATCAGCTCTGCGTACTCATAGTCCTGTGCATCTTCAGGCGTGTTCATAGGCAAGGCGCTCATGCCTGTGGTGTACAATGTGTAATAATTTCGTTCTGGTGTTGGACGAATCACATGAACATCGATATGAACCTTGTCCGATAGCAACTCATGGAATACAGACTCGGCTTCACCGAGATATTGGTCAGCATGTTTCTCGATTTGCTCCAGCCACTCGTCTTTGGCATAAGAAGTAGACTGCCACTCACGATTCTTATCCTTATGACGAAGGATAGGAACGCCGGAGGGTGAATATTCGGATGATTTGGACATGCTTACAGCTCCCTTGCACAGTATTATGTACTTGCTTTTTCATCTTAATCATACCATGTGAATTGAAGTCTGAACCTCGTTCTATGGTATGATATGAACATGTTGATGAGTTCGATTGAAGGAGCAAAGGGTATGAATCAGAGCATACAACAGTTTAAAGCGGATTTTTTCAAAGCGTTGGCGCACCCGATGCGGATTCAGATTCTGGAGCTGCTGAGTGAAGGAGCCAAGAACGTGAATGAACTGCAAAGCATTCTGGGATCGGAAGGCTCTGCTGTTTCACAACAACTGGCTGTACTGCGCAGCAAAAACGTTGTCCATGGAATCAAAGAAGGGACAACTGTCACCTATTCGCTGCGTGATCCGCTGATTAAGGACCTGCTGGCAGTTACCAAACAGATTTTTGACAATCATCTGGTCGATGCGATTTCCATGCTGGAAGATATTCGTAAAGAGTCCTGACACAATAAACAAGAGCAACTGGGTGTAGTCACCGGAGGTTCTTGTTTTTTTGTGTTAGTCTCCTGTGGGAATTGTGTGCAATCCGATTGACAGGATGTGTGCAGGGGAGTAGTCTTTTGTTTATATTCAAATATTTAAATATATGGAGAAAAGAAGGTTTTTGTACATGAGATGGATGGGGAGATATGCAGGTTACAATGCTGCCGCTTTTCGCAAGGATCTGTTATCGGGGCTGATCGTAGGTATTATTGCGATTCCACTCGGTATGGCCTTTGCCATTGCTTCTGGGGTCAAACCGGAGTATGGATTATATACCACAGTAATCGCAGGGATTCTCATTTCTTTGCTGGGTGGGTCCAAGTTCCAGATTGGCGGGCCAACGGGGGCATTCATTCCGATCCTCTTCGCCATTGTGATGCAGTATGGATATGAGAATCTGCTGATCGCCGGAATGATGGCTGGCCTGATGCTTGTGCTTATGGGCGTATTCAAGCTTGGGGCATTAATCAAGTTTATTCCTAGGCCGGTGACGATCGGTTTCACGGCAGGTATCGCCGTCATTATTTTTAGCGGACAGATTACCAACTTTCTGGGACTTCGAGGCATCGAGAAACACGAGGATTTCTGGTCCAATATGAAAGAAATCGGGATGCATATCTCGACAGTTAATATATACAGTGTGCTTACAGCTGGAATCTGTCTGGCTGTTCTTCTGCTTGTGCCCAAGTTTGCACCAAAGGTGCCTGCATCACTGGTGGGGCTGGTTCTTTCGACGATAGTCGCGGCGTTCTTTTTTGAAGGGCAGGTGGCCACGATTGGTTCGTCCTTTGGCGCCATACCTAACTCCTTGCCTCAGTTTCATGTGCCTGAGATCACTTGGGAGCGTATCGTGAATTTGCTGCAACCCGCGTTTGTCATCGCCATGCTGGGTGGCATTGAATCGTTGCTGTCAGCTGTTGTTGCCGATGGCATGACCGGAAGCCGACATAACAGCAATCGGGAGTTGATTGGGCAGGGGATTGCTAATATGGTGACGCCGCTATTCGGGGGGATTCCTGCAACAGGAGCGATTGCACGTACGGCAACGAATATCAAATCCGGCGCAGTATCGCCATGGTCTGGTGTGATTCACGGTGTAGTGGTTTTGCTGGTACTTGTTCTCTTTGCGCCATATGCATCCCATATTCCTCTTGCCAGTATGGCTCCCGTTCTCATGCTGGTTGCCTGGAATATGAGTGAACGGAGATCCTTCATGCATGTCATGAAGACCAAAACGAGCGATTCACTCGTTCTGCTGATTACCTTTTTGCTTACCATATTTACAAGTTTAACGACGGCTGTAGAGGTGGGGTTGATTCTGGCTGTCGTTTTATTCGTTAAGCGGATGAGTGAGATGTTGAAGGTTGCCAAAGTACTGCCCGATCCCGAGCATAAACATGAGAAAGTCATGGCCCATATGGTCCGGGAAGGACATGACTGTCCGCAGATCAGCTTATATACGATTGAAGGACCTTTATTTTTTGGTGCGGCAGATATGTTCGAAAAGTCGGTCATGAATTCAATTCATCGGCGACCAGACACTCTGCTGTTGCGCATGGGCAAGGTGCCTTTTATGGATACAACAGGTGAGGCTAACCTGGCGAGTTTAATCAAGCATTTTGAACGGTCGGGCGGGATTGTATTGTTATCGGGCATACAGGAGCAGCCACTTGAGATGTTGAAACGAACGGGTCTGTTAGAGCGTTTAAATTCTGCACATCGGTTTGAACATACTGGGGAAGCCATTAATTATGCGTTACAGCATTTGAACGAGGAGAAGTGTAAGGGGTGCAAACATTTTGCCTTTCGTGAATGTGCTGTATTGTCGAACGCTGGAACCGATCCAGAGCGTAATAGCCTGCTGAAATCTGGGAAGCGGGTCAATGCAAGCAGTTCTGTATAATCCACGCAAGAGAGAGGAAACTTTGGAATTCCAAAGTTGATGCACCAACCAGTTTGAAATATATATTCTGGAAAATTAATGAAAAATAGACTATGTTATAGGTTGAGAGGTGAATACGGTTACATCATTCATCAGATGAGAAATAATCATATAAACTGAAGGAGTATACATATGTCCAATCAACCGACTGCTTTACGTTCAGTGCTTAACCCCAGGTATCTGGAGTCTGCTTTGAGCAATCAGTATGACATTGGAACATGGGAAGAATGTTTGTTTTGGCTTAGAGGATTGAATGATACCTACCGAGTTCGCACGTCCAGTGGGATGTATATTCTTCGTATCTACCGCACTGAAATTTCGGAGGCAGATGTTCAGTATGAGCTATCGTTATTAGCTCAACTGAAGAACGTTCTAACTTCTGCGGAACACACCGACATTGGAGAATATATTCAGAAGAAAGATGACACTGGATATACGGTGCTGGAGGCGGCAGAAGGCAAGCGGGTTGCTGTGATGTTTCGGTATATTGATGGTACGGAGAACAACTTGGAGGATGAGGAGTCTTGTTACGCCTTTGGTCAATCTGCCGCTGAAATGCATAAGGCTATGGATCAGTTGGACGTGGAGTTGCCACGATATGAGCTTGATTTGAAATTTCTCATCGACGAACCCTTAGAAAGAATCATCCAGTATATCGGTGAGAACCATGAAGCAGCAGCATTTCTCCATACGTTTGCAACAGCATTAAAAGAACGCATCGTCGCCGCTTCCAGACAAGGCCTGGACTTTGGACTGTGTCATGGCGATATGCATGGGAATAACAATGCGTTTCAACAGGAGCATTCGTTTATCCATTACGATTTCGAGTGGGCTGCCAAAGGCTGGCGTGCCTATGATCTGGCCCAAGTGAAAATTCGGAAACGGCAGTCTGGTGATTCAGGGCAGAAACAAAGACTATGGGATGCGTTGATGAAAGGATACCGGTCGGTTCGGAAGTTTACGGATGCAGACGAACAGGCGGTTGATCTCTTTATTATCGCTCGAAGGTTCTGGGTGATGGGTCTGGATGTTGCTTTTATCGAGAGTGATATGGGTGCGCTGGATTATGGCGAGGATTGGCTGAATGACTTTCTGGAAGAGTTTCGGGATATGGGGATTGTATCATAGCGAATAATGAACATTATTTTAGGTGTAGCTTGAATGCTTTAAGACCCTTCCGAGTGAACTTGAACTCGGGAGGGTCTTTTTCAACTTATATTCAAGGCAACCTGGTCCTGGTTAGTTGGAAGATGATGAGGAAGCGGCAGCAGCCGATGCTGCGGCAGCTGCGGTCATCGCTGCTTGTTGAGCGATGATAATATTCGTGATGCTGGTTGAGATTGCTGTCGTTAGCATACCGTTTCGCAGATTCTCCACATATTGAATGGCTATCAACGCGGATGAGAACAGGAGCAACTCCTGTTTATCAATCGACCAGGCACCGAAACCTTTTTGAGTCCGTAACCACTCATTTGTTTCCGCGACTTCATCCACTAATGTATCTCTGTCCGAAGGCAGTAGGGAAAGTAACCCGAGAGAAGGTAATGTGTACGTTTTATCCATTCGGAGATCCCTTTGACGAAAAGCTTCATTTAAGGCAATCACACGATTCCCTGCATCCGGGGTATCCTCTCCAAGAACCAGTACCTGTGTTAACGCCTGCACACTGTTTCTGGAAGAGAACTCTGGTTTTAATTCCCCGTAGAGTTGTTCCATTCGTGCGACACCAGTATGCACGTCGAGATCGGAAAGGGCTAACATGGCAGCGAAAATGTAGTCATCCTGTCCAGTAAGGAAGCGATGCTCTGCTTTCATGCCGTCATAAAATGACTTGGTTCGCTCCACCGTAGGTTGAAACTGATCGGGTGATACCTGAGTTGCGATCTGATAGGCGGCAATAACGAGATAATCCGAGGTGCGGAATTTGATCTCTTTCATCAAATCATAGACATGTAGGGTATCTGCCAGCTTTGTGTCCTCATCCGTTGTAAGGGAGAGCATGGTAGCAATGCTAATGGCAGAATTACCTCTGAATGCAGAGAAAAGTTTTGTGTTTTGTTTAATCAACTCTTGGCTTTGGCGAATAGCTTCTGCATCAGCAACTTTATTCTCCGCTGCATAGAGCAAGGCGGCCAGACGGTGAATCATTCCATGTTGCCATTTGAACGACTTCTTGATGATCTGCGTGTTGGAAACGAATAATTCAACTCGTTCTGCATGATGTTGTTGCATATTCATACCTCCATTTTAAGAAAATATCATTGTCAGTCTTTCATCCCGCCGTTGTTAAGAGATTAGATGATTAAGAATATTAAATGAATTAAAGCAATTATTCCCATAGGATATATGAATGATCTGGAGAATCCATTTTTAAATTCATTGTGAGGGTGCTTCTCGAAAAAGAAGTGCAATACGGTATGTATGATGAAAAAGATGTCCAGCACCCAAAATGTAATCGTTTGATACGAGCTAAAGAGCAGAGAGAGAATGATGGTGTACATTGGCAAGTGAATCCAGGTGAAATACCTGTAGGCTTTATCATCTTTCATATCTTTTAATACAATAAACAATTTCCACTCGGACCGCCTGATCGCATCCATTTCATGAAGCAGGAATAGAGAAAGGTTAAACAAAAATAAGACCAGTAAGAAGTCAGGCATGTGAAGCCTCCTATTTTTCAATTTTATACAAGCAGATCAATAACGACAAGACGCATAAGACCCAAAGATACAATACGTGAGCTGCCCATCGGGGTTCCAGTGATCTCCCTGTAAAGTCAGGGAAAAAGGAAATCTGTCGCTATGATTACACAACGCTGCGATGAATTGTTGAATCAGTTGTCTGCCATATTCATTAAGCGGTTATCCTATACCTATATGTGTTGTGAATCCGTTTCCTCACATTCCTTGTTGTATTTCTGCGGCACATCTCGTACAATTTGGTGAAGCAATTCTGCATTGCGTTAATGTGAATATGAAATTTAAAATTACATCAGGAAGCTGTACACCAGAAAAGGGGAGAATCGTTTGGAATCAAAGCAACTATCTAGAGGGCTAAAGCCCCGCCATGTAGAGCTGATTGCACTCGGAGGTACAATCGGCGTTGGTTTGTTCATGGGATCGGCGAGTACGATCAAATGGGCAGGTCCATCCGTGCTGCTGGCTTATTTACTGGCCGGTATCATTATCTTTTTTGTCATGCGCATTATGGGGGAAATGTTGATTCAGGAGCCGGTCACGGGTTCGTTTGCAACATTTGCCCACAAATATATTAGTCCGCTTGCCGGATTCCTGACTGCCTGGAGTTATTGGTTCCTGTGGGTTACGGTTGGAATGGCGGAAGTTACGGCAATTGGCATCTATGTCGGGTATTGGTTCCCGGACATTCCGCAGTGGCTGCCGGCACTTGCCGGGGTGCTCATCATTGCGGCGGCGAATCTGGCGGCTGTGAAGTTCTATGGGGAATTTGAATTCTGGTTTGCGATGATCAAAGTAACGGCTATTGTGGCCATGATCGTGATCGGAACGGGGCTCATCTTCTTCGGCTGGGGGAATGGGGGGCAGGCCATTGGTCTGTCGAATCTGTTCAGTCATGGTGGCTTCTTCCCTGGAGGCATCAAAGGTTTCCTCTTCGCGCTGTGTATCGTCACGGCTGCGTATCAGGGAGTGGAGATGGTCGGTATTACGGCAGGCGAAGCGGAGAATCCGAAACACACTTTGCGTAAAGCGATCAAAAATATCGTGTGGCGTATTCTTATATTCTACGTCGGTGCCATATTTGTCATCGTGACATTGTACCCTTGGAATGAAGTGGGCGAGACGGGAAGTCCGTTTGTGCTCACCTTTGCCAAGGTCGGAATTGTTGCTGCAGCGGGAATCATCAACTTTGTGGTGCTCACGGCGGCCATGTCGGGATGTAACAGTGGAATCTACAGTGCAGGACGGATGTTATACACGCTGGCTGAGAATGGGCAGGCACCTGCCTTTTTCAAAAAGCTGTCCAAAGGTGGGGTTCCCCGCAACAGTATCGTCATTACGATCTCCTTGTTGTTAATCGGAGTTGTACTGAACTATCTGATGCCAGACTCCAAACTATTCCTGTACATCTACAGTGCAAGTGTGCTTCCGGGCATGGTTCCATGGTTCGCGCTGGCGTTCAGTCAGTTCAGATTCAGAAAGCGTTGGGGCAACGAGATGGCGGACCATAACTTCAAGTCCAAATGGTTCCCCATCAGCAATTACATTATTATTGTGTATCTGATCCTCGTCATTATCGGTATGGCGTTTAACCCGGATACGCGCTTGCCTCTGATCGTTGGAGCTACGTTCATGGCCATCGTGGTGGCTGGATATTTCGCATTTGGCATCGGAAAAAGACAACGGATAGATGGCGGCGAAGATCGCTAGTCTAATAATCAGTAATCAACTTATATCGTAATATTATATGTGCATTCCTTGAAATGATTGGAGAACCTGCGGGTGATTCAGCGTCATTCAGGGAGTGCATTTTTTTATCTGAAAATTCATGCTTGATTATAAACTCTCAAATCTCCGGAGATTCAATGCCAGACAGTTGCCAACGAAAATGGGGCAGGTCCAGTTTAAATTTGGCCAATCTCGGTTACAAAGAAAAGAGTGAAACTTTTATGAAAACAATATAAAAATAAACTTTAAATTTACACACTCTATTTTAAATTGAACTTATTTCTACACAATAACGTAGAGGTCAGAGAAAACCTGGAGAAGTGAAACGTTCGCCTTTATCACCGGATTTCCCGTTAATTAGGGATAGAAAAAATCTGGGGATAACAGCGATCGGAAGGTTGCTCTGCCCGCATAGTGACCAGTGTAGAATCATCGCGTTCAATTTAAAGGGTGTAAATAACCGAGGAGGAATTGAACATGGCTAATCAAGACCAGCACACCATGCAAGATCCAACGACACAATATCCGAAAGCTACACCGGAGTGGAAACAGCAACAGGATGAGCCGGGACTCCAGCGTGAGATGACTCCTGTTCCTGATGCGGGTGAAAAAAGTTATAAAGGTAGCGGACGTTTAACAGGACGCAAAGCAGTTGTGACCGGAGCTGATAGCGGAATTGGACGGGCAGCTGCGATTGCGTTTGCCCGTGAAGGTGCAGATGTCGTTCTGGCTTATTTGCCAGAAGAGGAAGCAGATGCACAAGAAGTTGTGAAGTTGATTGAGGAAGCCGGGCGTAAAGCGATCACGATGCCAGGTGACTTGAAGGATGAGAAATACTGTGAGGAACTCATTGAATCTGCGGTAAAAGAGCTTGGCGGGATTGATATCCTCGCTAACGTGGCAGGTAAACAGCAATTTGTAGAGCAGATTGCGGATCTGACTACCGAGCAATTCGATGCAACGTTCAAAACAAATGTCTATTCCATGTTCTGGCTCTGCAAAGCAGCTGTAAAACACATGAAACCGGGTAGCTCCATTATCAATACATCATCGATTCAGGCGTACAAACCTTCGCCAATTCTGCTGGATTATGCGACAACAAAGGCGTCCATTAACACGTTCAGCAAAGCGCTGGCACAACAGGTGGGTAGCAAAGGAATTCGTGTCAACGTTGTTGCACCGGGCCCGGTATGGACACCGCTCCAGGTTGTGGGTGGACAACCAGTCGAGAAGCTGGCCGAGTTTGGTTCCAACACACCGCTTGGTCGTGCAGGACAGCCTGCCGAGATGGCTCCGGCATTTGTGTTCCTGGCAAGCCAGGAATCCAGCTATGTGAGCGGCGAAACACTGAATGCGAATGGCGGTACGGTTAGTCCGTAAACGTTGGTTATAAAAAGCTTTTGAATCATAGGCCAGTGAGACAAAGAACTCCATTCCCGATGAAGGTGAATGGAGTTCTTTGTTGTTAATTATTTTTTTATAATTATAAAATTATTTCTGTTCTGGTTTCGGGTCCAGAATGGCATAACTGCCGAGCGTGGCCAATTGCGCCGTGTTCAGAAGAGCTTCATCGACTGCAGCTAGGGCTTCGCCAGTAGCTGTCATCAGCTCATCAGAGTCAACTGGTGAGGCAAAACGGAGGATGACCCGGTTCTCTCCTTTTTTAAGTTCACTCTCAGCCTTGGTTTTGTACTCATTAATAGACGCGACTTCAAGATCATTCAGCACATAATAATCATTGGCATCGCTCTCGCCATCGAACATTGCGAGTTCGGAATCAAGCCAATAATCCTTATCCGCTATCGTTTTCTGGCTGGCAGCAGTCTCATCGTTGGCATTATACAAGAAGTAGGGGATGCCGGAGTTCGTCAGGTTGTTGGTGGCATCCACATGGAACCATTCGTTCCCGATTTTGACCTTATTCCATGCATGTGGAACGCCACTGGAAGCGCCCGTTACAACGATGCTTTCCAGTCCCGAGAGATCGGAGAGCAATTTGTAAACGGAGGCATAACTGGCACATACCCCGACACCTTTGACCAGAATACCGTATGTGGTAAACGAGTCATTGAACTGCGGATCGACATTTTTAAAGTTGTTCTGCTCCGCATTTTCCAGCGCTGCATCATCATACTTTGCGTTATCGTTCAGATAATCGTAGATGGCCTTACGTTTCTCATCTTCGTTCATGCCATCCTTAATGATGGAAGCTACAACTTCGTTTGCTTTGGCAATAATCTCATCTTGCTTCTTCTGGATACCACTAGCCGATTCATTATAATGAATGGAAAGGGTAAGTGTACTATAGTTGTATTCGAAACCTTCCACACCAAGAATCAATGGATTCTGGTACATCACTTTCAGGACAACGTCCGAGAGTGTCGTGAAATTCTGAGCTTCGGGGAAAGCCTTCAACGAAATTTTATCTTGCGCCGCAATCATGTTTTTGGCTAAAACTTCTTCCAATGCGGAATCTGCATTGATCATTGCATCGCCTGTAGCAGGCTGAGGCACGGTTTCCTGATCACCTTGTTCTACATTTTGCTGTGTATTGGACTTTTGCTCATCTACCAGATTGTCTTCTTCAGCTTCAGGAGCTGGAGCAGGGGCTTCATTAGAAGTTTCCTCGGAAGCACTCTCAGAAGTATCATTAGAAGCCTCGGTGGATATCGGTTCAGCTGCATTCTCTGAAGTCTCAGTATCGGTTGTGGACTCTGTAGTTGGAGTTTCCGCTACCGGTTCTTTTGTTTCCGTTGCAGACTCAGGTGCATCTTGATTGTTGATGATCGTTGGCACATCAGGTGCAGGGACGTAAGGTGTGTTGTTCTTTGGTTCCACCAGTCCGTTGCTGGACTCGGCTACGGTTTGCTGAGTGAGTCTGTCCAGGTCTGCTTGGGTCACATTTTCTACACGTACGTAACTTTTCAGAGCTGTTCCTTTAACGTGAAAAGGAATATTCGTTTCATTAAACTCTGAAATCTCTACGCTTTTGGTATCATAGACAATGGTTTCCCGGGCTAAAGAGCCGTCGTTGTATTCCACTGTCGTTTTTTGAGGAAGTGCATCTATATTCTTTAATTTCTCCCTATACAATTGTTCTTTCAAAGCTGTTGGTAACTGGGAAGCAAGCGGAGCTGTAGGAACACCTCTGCTAAAATTAGATTCTTTGTCTCCACCGATTGCAGTAACGTAATATTCTCCTCGTATACCATGGTTCTGAGTGGTAGTTATCATTTCATTATAAGTGCCGAGCCCGCCTTTTCCGTCTTTCATAAAATCATTGAAAGACGTCTCTGTTGTTAACGCAATATCTAAAGGTAGACTATTACTGAAAGCGTCCTCTGCGCCAGTTAGAGGTACATTGGTATCAAAGTTGGTTAGGTCAGAACGTTCATAAACTTTATACTCGGTTGCACCCTCAACCTTGTCCCAGACCAACGTTAACCGTCTGTCTTTATCAATCTCGTATCTTAGGTTGGGCACAGGCAACTCCGATTTCACTGTAAACGGAATAATGATGGGGTGATCGAGCAGGGTTAGCTTCTCAGCATCCGGATCATAATTCAGACGAATGTAATAAATGGGGGCACCGCCCCAAGAACCTTGATCCTTGTTCTTCATGGAATCTGAGGTTAAAACGCCCCACCCAAGAGGTTTAATGGAAACGTTGTTGCCATTGGTATCGCGAAGGGCATGTACATCGCTTGCTTTAAGTGCTTTAATATCGGTATGTACACTAATAATGTCACTAGCTGACAGGTTATTTTTCCGTAAATCTGCTTTAAACTTGAACGTAAATTCTTCATCCTGAGCTACGTTGTACATCGGCATGATCGCTTGTTCCGATTCGGAGCCGTATTTCTGCTTCAAACTTAAAATGGTAGAACCTTCTACGACTTCGGTAGGATTATTCTCGGACGGACTGCTTTCCTGTTCATTACTCTGGCATCCAGCCAGTAACAGGGTGAGCGCAAACATAATGAAAAATAGACGTTTCATGATACACCGCTTTCTTGTTTTTCTGAGTGACTCTAATGACTACGTTCTACACACCGAAAGATTATCAGATATGGTTAAAACCCATACTCGAACCTCTTAACAGCTAAACCTCCTATTAATTTCCTGACATCCTTTGCTAGTTTATGGTCATATTGACTCATTGTCAAGGTGAGAGGTAGGTTTTAAGTCCTGTAGAACAATAGAACAGTTGTAATTCCGTAGCGGGGGGACCATGTTAAAATACAAGAGTTACTACATATTTATATATATAACAGAAGAATAATTGAGGAGGCTGGATTGGCGTATGACAGCAGAACAGATTGTCAAAAGCTTTTTTGAAGAAGTCCGATCAGGGCGGAATCCCAATTATGCAAGCAGCGTGATGGCGGAACAAGTACTGGCTCATCAAGTGATATCCGAAGATGAGGTCACGGTCACCCGAACACCTTCCGATTATGCGGATCATGTGCGAGAGATGATTGAAGCATACGGGGAATTTTCACTCGAAATTCAAGAGTTGCTGACGCAAGGTGATAAAGTTTATGTACGCTGGAGACAAACAGGTACCCATATTGGCGAAGTGGACGGATACAGTCCAACCAACCTCCCGGTGATTGAAATTGCAAGTGCGGTATACCGGGTGGCAAACGAACGCATTGCAGAATATTGGATTCAGATTGACAGATTGGGCATCGAAAAACAATTGGAGCGTAATCAGGGCTGAGTTTCTCAGCTCTTTTTTAGTTTTTAATTCTTTGTAAGCGTTCCCGTGTTATAATGGACCAAGTTGTATACAAGTTACCTAAAACGTTTTCTGTTTTTTAACTCCATAATCTGAAAGCGAGGATCAGAGATGATTAAAGCAACGGAAGATAATCAATATGTTGAACTGACAAGCCCGACAAGTTTACCGAAGGCATCCGGATTTCTTTGGAATGAAAAGATGATGATTCATGTGAATTGCCGGGGGTACGCTGTGGCCCAATTCATGCAGCCCGAACCTGCCAAATATTCGTACGCGCCCAACCTGGAAGCGAAGACATTTATGCAACCGGAGCAGCCATACTATGCCCACCATCCGGGAAGGTTTGTTTACATTAAAGATGAAGTCAGTGGCGAAATCTTCTCTGCACCGTATGAACCGGTTCGCAAGCAGGCGGATAGCTATACGTTCGCTGTAGGCAAACACGATATTCATTGGAAAGTGATTCAGGACGACATTTGCATTGAGATGTCCCTGCGTCTGCCTAAGGAAGATGTCATGGAACTGTGGCGTGTGAAGGTGACGAATCTGTCTTCGAGAAAACGCAAGCTGAGTATCTACCCGTATTTTACGGTCGGTTATATGTCATGGATGAACCAGTCCGGTTCATATGTGGAAGATTTGCAGGGCATCGTCTGCTCGGCGGTTACGCCGTATCAGAAATATCAGGATTATAGCAAAATCAAAACCTACAGCGATAAAACCTATCTGCTTGCAGATCACCAACCGACCGCGTGGGAAGTGAATCAAGAGAGCTTTGAAGGCGAAGGCGGACTTCATCATCCTTCTGGACTTCAGTCAGAGACACTCACTGGTGGAGATGCGCGATATGAGACACCTGTGGCCGTATTGCAATACAGAGTAGAACTGGAAGCTGGTGCTGAGCAAGCCTACCGATTTATCTTTGGCCCGGCTCATGATGAGGCAGAGATTGAGGGCATCCGTCAGCATTATTTTGTGAAGCAGAATGAGGAAGGACAGGATGGTTTTGCGGCTGCCGAGCAGGAGTATGCGGATTATATTGCGGAAGGGCAGGGAAACATTCAGATCCAGACATCGGATGGATGGCTGGATAATGTCGTGAATCACTGGCTGCCTCGTCAGATGTATTATCACGGGAAAACAAACCGTCTGTCGACCGATCCACAGACCCGGAATTATCTGCAGGATAACATGGGGATGAGTTACATTCAGCCGCAGATTGCGCGGGCTGCGTTCCTGACTGCATTGTCACAACAGCATATTAGCGGCGCCATGCCGGACGGAATTATTTTGCACCCGGACGCAGAATTGAAATATATTAACCAGATTCCTCATACCGATCACTGTATCTGGCTTCCGGTCTGTATGAAGACTTATCTGGATGAAACAAATGACTATAGCATTCTGGAGGAACAGGTTGCTTTTACAGACAGTGAACAGAAGCTTTCCGTAATGGAACATATGAATCTTGCGATGCGTTGGTTGATCCATGAGCGGGATGCACGTGGGTTGAACTATATCAATCAGGGTGACTGGTGTGATCCGATGAACATGGTGGGATACAAAGGCAAAGGCGTATCCGGCTGGCTGACCATTGCGACGGCATATGCTTTTAATGTTTGGGCAGATCTTGCTGAACAGGCTGGGCATGCCGAGGTTGCAGAGGAATTCCGTCAGGAAGCCAATCAGACGAATGCGACAGCGAATGAGTACCTGTGGGATGGGGACTGGTATGCACGAGGCATTACGGATGATAATGTAGTGTTCGGTGTGAGCAAGGACGTGGAAGGACGCATCTATATCAATCCTCAGAGCTGGGCACTCATGAGCGGTGCTGCCGACCAGGAGAAACAGGAGAAGTTAATCCGCGCGGTAGAGGAGCAATTGGAGACGCCATATGGTGTCGAGAAGCTCGCGCCGTCTTTCACAGCGATGCGGGAAGATGTAGGCCGTGTCACGCAGAAACATCCGGGAAGTGCAGAGAATGGTGCAGTGTACAACCACGCGGCAGCTTTCTATATCTATGCGTTGTACCTGGTGGGTGAGAAGGAGAAGGCGTATCGTTTGCTGCGTAAAATGATTCCGGGGCCCAATGCCGAGGATATTCTCCAACGGGGTCAACTGCCTGTATTTATCCCGAATTATTATCGCGGAGCTTATCGGCAATTTCCACGTACAGCCGGGCGCTCCAGTCATCTGTTCAACACCGGCACAGTGCCTTGGGTGTATCGTTGCCTGATCGATGGATTGTTTGGCCTGCAAGGTCACGCACAAGGGCTTCAGGTTCGTCCGCAACTTCCTGAAGATTGGAACGAGGCGTCGGTCACGCGGTTGTTCCGCGGGGCTGAGTTGAACGTGAACATGAAGAAGGATGCAACTGTCCAGACGATTGAAGTGTACGTTGACGGTGAACGTATAGAAGGTGACATCATCAAGAATATCCAAGCTGACGTGAAATATGAGGTGCTGGTGAAGCTGCCTAGGTAGAAAGAGTACGGAGTACCTGTGGTATGCTGCGATGAATTTTGAACAATTACGAAGCCGAATGAAAAACTGCCTTTCCTTTATAGGAGGAGGGCAGTTTTTGCTTTCAGCTTGATCAGGACTCGTTCCATTCTTTAACTCTGTACCAATAGCTGTATATCTCCGAATAACCCAGCTTGGCGTAAAGCTTCAAGGCAGGTGCATTATTTGCAACCACTTGCAGATAACTAGACGTAGCACCATTCTCTTTTGCCCAATGCAGGAGGTGCAGGATCATCTGTTCAGCAAGTCCCTGATTGCGAAAGTTAGCGTCTGTAATGATGTCATACAATCCCATATAGCCACGTTCAATTACACCAAATCCACAAGCGACGACTTGCCCGTCAATTAACAGCGAGATGAAACCTGTCTTTGTCCGGATATTGTTCAACATAAGTTTCGTCGTTTCCCGTTGCAGATCATTCACCTTGTTCAATCGGCAAAAGTGATCCAGCCACGCTGTGGTCAACTGTTCGTCAATCTGTACAGCTTGGTGCACAGGTTCTTTGATGTCATCTAGGCTCCGAATCTGGATACGAGTCAGATCCACAACAGTATATCCTTTGTCCTGCAAAAGCTGGTCGAGATGATCTGGCTGAATAAACGGCGTGATTTTGAAAATCGTATTTAACTGATTGGAAGCATAGATACGCTCACATTCCTCAATCTTTTCATGCACATCCAGAGTGGAGTAGTGGATAGGTTGAACGGAGTTGGCACGTTTGGTGTATCCTTTGGCAAAACGGAGTACCCAGCCGTCATACAGTAAGGTGGACAAAGGTTGCCAGTGGTTAAGGGATAGTTCTTCAATGGTTCTGTGTTTTGTATCCGTTGTATGTATCATGTCTAACCTCCGATTTTATGATTAAATAATAATACATAATAATGTATAAAAATACAATATAAACATATATATCGCCGAACAGTATGCATTATGGTCGGAGATGGTATACAATTTGATTTGGTTGAATGAATAACTTCAGAAGCGGAGCACATTATGTTAACGATAGAGATGCAAGGCCATAACATTAACTGTCATATCGAATATGGCAAACGCAAGAAAGTGTCCATCACGATGGACTTACCTTATATGGTAACAATCAAAGCACCCAATGGTACCAGTGAAGACATGATCCGGCAACTTGTGGAGCAGCATGGAGATGTAATTTTGAAGAAATCCGCTCTGATGCAGCGGGCGCTCGACGGTCCTCAAGCCAAGGAATATGAAGATGAGGGCAAAGGGAAGTTCCTGCTTTTTGGCAAGGAGCATGCACTGCATGAATTAATTTCTGTAGAGGGGCTTACAGAAGAGGAGCTACGAGCGAATCTGAAGAAGTTTTATTTTGCCGAGTGTAAACGCATGATTGGGGAGCGCATCGGACGTTATCAGCAGGAGTTGAAGGTGAAGCCGAAGTCGATAGAGATTGTAGACTCCCCAACGAAATGGGGAAGTTGCAGCTGGGACAAAAAGCTTACGTTCAATTATCGCCTGGCGATGGCACCACTGGAAGTGATGGATTATGTCATCATTCATGAACTTTGCCATATTCACCACATGAATCATGATCGCTCTTTCTGGCGACGGATCGGCAGCATCATGCCGGATTACAAAGCGAAAGAAGATTATCTGATGCGCAATGGTCGAGCCATGACACTATAATTTCAGGTCCAAGTTTCTACTTGGATACCCTACTCCCCTCCATTGTTATTCGTAAAATCCGCAAAGGTCCCACTGTTTGCAGTGAGTGGCTTCGCGGATTTTTGTTGTGTCTGGATATTAGGAATAAGATAATTGAACGCCGTATTGTGTGAAAAAATGAGTAACCGCATCCATGTCCATTCGATCATCGAATAGATGCTCAGGATAATAGACGCCTGGAGCCATAGGCTCATCCGCTGGCATCATCAGTATCTTCTCGGCTTGCACCGCAGCGCCGAGTGCAGTCATATGAGTTTGACCGAGTGGGTCAGAGACCGTCATCGTTCGTTCAACCAGGTTACCTTTCGCATCCAGTCCTTTCAGTTGAATGACCAGATGATGTTCACTCCCGGTTCCCGGATTATAGAGCAATTTCCGCCGGAATGGCTGGAAACGTTCACCACTGATCATCTTCCATACTCCGGTTTTGACCAATCCGGCGAGTGCATAGGTAGATACTTTACTATCGAATGAAATGCGGAAGCTGGCGGAATCGATATTGCTGGTATGAGGCAAAGTGACGTGATCGGGTGTATCCAATCTGTAACATGGGGTCGTATACCCGTTCGGGAAATGAACTTTAATCGGATCTGTCATGGGGTAGACGAGTCGGTTCGTGTTGGATTCGGTGACCTTAAAAGGAATACTCATCCGGTCCATGAAAGCTGCCGAATCAGGGCCGGCCTTATCCCGCAGCGACCATAGGGCATGAATGTTTAATTCGACATGTTGCAGAGAGTTAGAAAGTATCATGGCAAATAAAGAAGCTGTTCCTGCCATCCATCCAGAGGATAGCACTACAGGAGCATGAAGCTCTTCCTGCTCTATTGTACGGATCGCTTGATTGAACACCTCAGTCCAGCGTGTTACATCGATAAGTGGAATTTTTCTCCGCACTGCCGATACGAGTAGCCGATCATCCAGATCGTTCACTGCATTAATGATTAACGATATATTCTCTCCTGCGTGAATCAGTGGATCGTCTGCATTGGTATCAACAACAACCGTTTGGACACGATTGGATGGAAAAGGTGCTGCTTTACCCGCAGAACGGCCTCCCAGTACCAATTCCAGATCAGGATGCCTGTCATGCAAAATGCGAGCAAGCTGTGCACCTACAGCACCATAGCCTCCAGCGATGAGAACTCTTTTTCTATTCATTCGATAAACCTCCGTTGATATGTTTATGTACTTATATGTTTAAACTATTGAACATATAAGGGTGAAGAAAAGGAATGCGGTTCACCAGCGCGGTACGCGCTAGCTCTGACATTCCACTTCCACGAGATGAACGAGCTGTTTGAGCAATTCGATCGCATCGTTGAACTCCAGCTTGTAATACATCTCCGTACCTTTTTTCTGAACCGATAACAGCCCGGATTGACGTAATATTTTCAAGTGATGAGAGACTGTAGGGCGTGACATGGGGACATGCTCTGCAATCTGTGATACGTTCATGCTCTCTTGATCAATGAGCAGCGATATGATTCGCTGGCGAACGGGGTCTCCCAAACCTTGAAGATAAGGACTTAGATTCTCGAAAATATCAATAACTTTTTGGTTACCCATCGATTCGTTCATGGCTCACTCCGTTATAATGTTTAATTGTTTAAACGTATTATAAGGCTTAGTTCACTTAAAAATCAAATTTAACATTCTAAGTTGCAGGAAAATAGCTGTTCCGCTTGTCCATTTGAAGTACAATATAAGCAAATATGCCCGTACCACGAAACCATTGCTGTATCCGTGGTGGAAGGAGTCCAAGATGGCTGAGAGTAACCATTATTCGGTGCTGGTAGATGAATATATCTCGGAGTTTGCACCCGATGTACAGGTGAGATTACAGGCGTTAAGACAGCTTATTCGCGAGTCGGCTCCTCACGCCGAAGAGAAGATCAGTTACAAGATGCCCACGTATGCACAGCATGGGAATCTGGTTCATTTTGCTGCATACCAGCATCATATTGGATTTTACCCTGCTCCCAGTGGGATTCTGGCTTTCAAGGAGGAACTCTCCAAGTACAAAGGGGCTAAGGGATCTGTCCAGTTTCCGCTAGATCAGCCATTGCCGGAGAATCTGATCCGCCGGATTGTGGAGTTTCGGGTGAAAGAAAATGTGGAAATTGCGCTGGAGAAGAAACGGAAGAAGTAGGTAATAATGGATAAAAACTTGTTAGCCTACTGAGGGGGAAGTGCAGATGAACAAAGCCCTAATCGTGTTGGATGTGCAGTATGGTATTACATCATTGAAGGATTTCACAGTTCAGTTGGGCAAGATCGAAGCGGTTATCGCTGATTTTGAACAGCAACATGAGCCAATCATATACATGAAACATGTAGATTACGATCAGGAGGGCTCTTCACTATTCTATACGAATACTGCGAACCTGGAAATTATAATGGGTACGGGTCAGTATTCCGTTATGGAGAAAAGCAAACCAAGTGCCTTCAGCAATCCGGAGCTAAGAACTTGGCTACAAGATCATCAGGTAGAACATGTATTTATTGTTGGATTCAACATGGAATATTGTTGTCTGTTTACGGCAATTACTGCGGAACACGAAGGGTTTAAGGTAACCTTGATTGAGGACGCAACAGGTTCGGTGAACACAGCGGAGACGTATGAGATGCCGGGTCTGGACATTCAGGATTTTGTCGGTTCGATTTTGAATTGGTCGAATTGTATTGAAGTTTTATATGTGGATGAGTATAAAGAAATGTATCGTATCTAGCGTGGTTTACATGTGACGCCAGAGATTTGAGTATGGTATAATAAGAGCAGATTAGACGTAAAATGCAAAGAGAGCCGTGCTGGTAACACGACTCCTCCGAGCAATAGCCGCTTTTAAGGGCGGTGGGCTTCGCTTAGAAAGATGATCAACAATAGACCGCATCCTTTTGCGAGGGGGGCGGTCTATTTGTGTGTATTGGACAGAATAGCAACGATGAGCAAACCAAAGGTAAGCATCAACATAATTGCTTCAAATACTGTCACAAGGCATTCCTCCCTTCGTGGCAAGGTAGCCGACCGACCCTTTTAAGCCTATTCTATTGCTTTGTTGATTATAGCATATTTTGTAAGAAGCCAAGTTGTTAGAAGCTGTTTATATGTAACTCGTTCATTAGCTGAAGGGCATCCCGAAACCCTTGTAAATAAATCTCTCTTTCCAGAAGTGTTTGCATAGAGAGTTGAGTATCTTCATATAGAAAAAGGATCTGATTCAGTTGCTCCGGTAAAGCTTGGCGAATATTCTGAAAGTATTGATCAGATTCTTTAGATAGTTGGGTATAATCAGGCTGCGTGTGAGACAAATTGTTGTATAATAACTCTAAGCGCGTTCGGATTAACGGTTCTGCTAAAGATTCCAAGGATTCTTTCACTATGTACACCTCTTTTTGAGTATTTGTAGATATTAAGTTTCCATTTGAATACTACAGTGTGCATTATGTTTATTTGAATATACAACTTGTAGTGTGCTTTGTCAACATCACAGTGTGCATTTTAGTTTGGAGGAGAATTCGTATGATCAAGGTTCATTTATCTCGTATTATGGGTGAGAAAAGAATTAATATTGCTGATTTATCCCGACTAACCGGATTACATAGAAATGGGATTGCCAAATTATATAATGAAGAAACCGATGGTGTGAAGTTCGATACGCTGAATCGAATATGTGAGGCTTTGGATTGTGAGATCCAGGATATCATTGAGTTTATTAAGGACTAGAAGTGATCTTCAACAATTAGCTAAAGGCCCTGTACTTCTCAAGAAATGGACATATAGACCGTTACCTTATCGGAGGGACGGTCTTTTTCTGTCTGTATACATATGCCGATCTGTACCGATTGCAAGCGTTACTTCCTTTCAGCGATTTTTCAGCCAGAGCGATTATAATACTCACGGAATCCTGTAATGGAAAAGGAGTTTTGGCATGTCTAAGATGCTGCATAAGTCGTTTTATCTCATTTTGCTCGTGTTTGTTGCGGTGTTTATTGCTTCGTCCTTGTTGGTTCGGGCACAGTACAACTACGCCTTGTATGGGGACAATCCCATTTTGGGCATGCAGCAGTGGAGTGTTTTTCTCCCAGTCATTCTTTTGCTCCTTGGTTCTGGTGTCGGGTTATACGCTCTGTGTCTGAAGCTGAACAAATACAGCCCGAAGGTTGTCATTCCGATTGTGCTGCTCAGTTCACTGGCCATTCAGATCATCATCATTTTCGTATTTCCGAGAGTGCCCACCGATGATTCACAGACCGTTCTCTCACTCGCCATGAATATGCTGTACGACCAAGACTACTCGTCATTTGAGACGGGCGGTTATCTGCACATGTTCCCGTTTAACTACTCGATTGTGCTGTACCTGAAGACATTGCTGTACCTGTTCCCGGACAACTATCTGGTCATCAAACTATTTAATATTTTGTTTTCAACATTAACGACGTTCATGATTTACCTTATTTATAAACAAGTGAATGACAGATCCACTGAACGTGATTACGGTGTTTTGATCTTTGCAGCGACGTACCTGCCGTCCTTGTTCCTGAACAACTTGATCTATAACGATGTGATTGCCACAGCATTTCTGACATCATGCCTATACTTCTTAATTCGTTTTGTACGAGAAAAGTCTTGGAAAACAATCGTCCTTGCCGCCATTTTTCTCGCGATAGGCAATTACTTTCGAAGCATCGGCGTTATTGTGCTATTCGCTGCCATCATAACGATCCTGCTGAATATGCGGAGCATCGGAATGAAGAAAGTCATCATTTCCATCGGTGTGCTGGGTATGTTGTTTAATGTACCAACCTGGACTCAGAATGCGGTTCTTCAATCCTCCGGTGCAGTGAGCGAACCTGTGGGAGAGAATGCCGCGCCAGTCTATATGTGGCTGAATATGGGGATTAATCTGGAGCGCTTTGGTTTCTGGGACAATATGGAGAGTTATCAGATCTATCAGAGGCAGGCCAACTACAATAAGGCTGAAAGCGCAGATTTGTTCAAACAAGAGATTAGCAATAAACTGTCCGAAGCAAGTGCAAGTGACTTGGTGCAGATGTATTACAAAAAGATCATATGGACCTGGACCGAAGGAACGTACCAGATGGACCGATACGGAATCGGCAATGAAAGTTCCTTGGGTGCTGGAAGAGGAAGGGGAGGCGGAATCGCAGGGTCCTATAGTTATACCAATGCAATAACAGAACTGATGCAGGGGGACTCGGCTTATCGGACAGGTTTGCTCTGGATCGTATATGTGATGAATTTCCTCATGTATTGTTTTATTTTCATCCGGTTGCTCGGTGGAATCCGTCGTAAACGGTATGATGAAGTCTCATTAATCCTGGTCATTCTCGGATTCATCGGATTTTATATTCTGTGGGAGATTAAGTCCAGATACATCTACCCTGTATATCCGGTGTTGGTTGTGCTGTCCTATATGGGGTTCAAAGACACGTATGACTTCATATTCCATCGTAAAGGTACCTTGGAGAAATTTTCCTTGAGAAAAAGGTGATCATATGCGAAAAAATAAATATTTTACATCGGTTACGCTACTTCTGCTGCTGGGATGTTTGGTTATGCTGACGGCTTGCGATGTTATAACCGCCCAGAATATTACCAACACCGGTTCTGTGCAAGGTATGAACGGGTTTGGCATGCCAAATGGTGGCGGTCTGGGCATGAACGGAGGAACACCAAGAGGTGGAAGGGGTACCCCGGGCATGAATGATCGAACAGGCAGTCCCGACATGACGCAGGGGACGATGAATGCCGACATTACGGGTAGAGTCATCTCTGTGAATGGAAACACAGTTACGCTGGCGTTACTTGAAATGCAGGACAGCTCATCCCCAAGCATGGAATGGAAGGATACCGGAATGGAATTGAAATTGAATATAACAGATGACGTTACTATTACTGAGGGCATGGGAATGCGGCGTTCGGGCAATGCCAGCCCAAATGGGAATTCGTCCATTCAAGTGTCTGATCTTCAAAAAGAAAACATCGTGATGGTGTGGTATAAGGACAACACCGAGACGGTGGAACGAGTGATGGTTGTCCAGTAAAAGATGATGGGATTATCGTCATTTCGTAATTGCTTACACTTAGCTTATGGGTTATTATGGAAACAGCTGTTTTTTGAAGGGAGTGAGCGTCATGAAACGACGGTCTAAGATGCTATGTTCTATTACTACAATGAAGGTAAGCATAAACTGAATAATTCCGGCAGACCATCAGATGCAGGGTGGAAACATCTTGTTTCCCAGTCCGATCTGAGTTCTGCCGACATATAGGGATATAACTGCTCAGTTTTTCTGGTGTATGCGAGGTTTATTTGCTTGTGCAAATTTCTCATACACTCAGAATTTTTAAAAGCCGCAGGCATAGCCTGCGGCTTTTTGCGCGCAAAAATAGGTATTCGATGGCTACAAGCAATGCTCATGAACCGATTAAAAAGGAGAAATGCCCATGTTAACATTAAAATATTTATTTCATCATAATGACCTTGCCGAGATGATTCTAAAGAATTGGAACTACGATCCCGAATCGCTGGACATGTTTCAGTATTATCGCATCTCCTCCAATGCCGTGTACCCGTTCAGAGAGCAGGGGGAAGTTCGATTGCTTCGTTTTGCCCCGGTAGAGGAGAAAAATCAAGTCAACCTTGGCGCTGAACTGGAGTTCCTCCGTTATCTTCGAGCGAATCATTATGGAGCTATGGAGGCCGTACCTTCCCACACAGGGAAAGAAATCGTAGAAGCTCACACGCCATGGGGGACGTACTACGCTTCCGTATTCAAGAGAGTGCCCGGTTCACAGTTAGGGAGCGTTCAATTGAATGACTCTATCCTGTACAGCTATGGTCAGGCATTAGGTGAGCTGCACCAGTTATCGCGTATATTCAAGCCTGAGCAGGAGGAGAAGCGGCGCTGGACCTATACGGATGTATTGAATTGGATGCAGGAGGTTCTGAAGGATTTTCCTGCCGAAACGGCTGCTTTGAACGAGGTGGAGTTTCTCCGAACGTATTTTGTGAACTGGCCGATGAACAAGCATAATTTCGGACTCATCCACTACGATTTTGAACTGGATAATGTTTTCTATGACGAAGGTAGTAACTCTTGTTATGCCATTGATTTTGATGATTCCATGTATCACTGGTACGCGATGGATGTGGAGCGTAGCTTGGATAGTTTACGTGAGGAGATCGAGCCTGAACAATGGGAGCAGAAGAAGCAATTGTTCCTGAATGGTTACTGGTCCGAGGCAGGAGAACGGTATGATCTGGAGAGGATGTTCCCCGCTTGTCGCCGTTTTGCCAACTTGTACGGCTATGTGCGTATGCTTCGATCTGTTGCAGAGCAGTGGTCACATGAACCGGAATGGATGAGCGGACTAAGAGCGAGGTTAGCGAGGATAATGACAGAAAAGGCAGAGCAATTTGGTCATCCGATGTAATGCCTAAACGTAAACAGTGATATCCCCCCAGTACAATACTCATTGAACATATGTCATGTCTCATACTAGAATCAGTTCTCATAACAAACAAACCAGCTTGGGAAATCGAATGTAGAATTCCCAAGCTGGTTTTCTGATTTTGCTTAGAGGCAGGTATGGAGAGCATAATGCCAAGCAAGGACGTTTAAATAAGTGACATTGGTGATTCATTTTGTGAAAAAAAAGAGCACGGGTCCCCCGCTGATTCGGGGCAGCTTATGCTCTTTCTACATATGTATCTACTTGGTTAGTCGAGACTCAGGTCGAAATCAGGCTCACACATATAATCTAATGGATACAGATCATCTCGTGCTGAGATTAATGCACGGAAGTGAAGATCTCTGATACTGTGCTCAGATGCGTTTCCATCGGAGCGATTGGAGACAAGTTCAGCTACAACAAACACGTCTTCTGCGAGGTTACATTTAAACAGAACATTCTTCGGATAAATGACTTCCTCCAGGTAACTGTATGTCATCACATGAAATGTTTGTCCACGCCAGTTTGTCTTGATTACTTTATAGGACTGTGTGCGAATCAGATCCAGATAACGTTCCAGCTGGAACGTATGTTCAAATTGCGTAATATAACCTTTCTTATCTACATCAATTGTAAATTCCACATCATAGCTCACATGCATTTCATCTTTATAAGTTCCGTTCATGACCTTCAAGGCGTCAAAGTGTGATCCGAAATTCGGATCTTCCTCATAGGGAATGGTAATGAGTTCGGGGTCAACATGATCAGTGATCTTACTGTTCATGGAAGGTGGGCTGTAATACTTCGATGGCTGAAGATCAATTGATCCGATCATGCTTCCAGGAAAACCGGGGCTGCAAGATATTCGCATAGTCATCTCCTTCGGTGTTGGTCAGTAGTTAGACGAACGAGTGAAGAGAAAGTTGCACCATAATAAGGAAATGGAAGATGGAGCCAGTGGTTCATACACTCCTGAGAAAATTTGGATTAGAGTAAGCGTATTAATACCTCTTTTTTTGAGATTTTGTTATATTCAAAAAAATATACTTCTATATTTTTGATCTTTTACAATCCAAATTTCGTTAATTGTTTGTAGAGGGGGTGAGGGAGCGTTGAATGATGAAGAGCTTATTCAAGAGATTCGTGAAGGTAGCCGAGCTGCAATGGAAGTACTGGTGAAACGGCATTATAAGTCGATATTTGCTTATGTTTACCGGAAAACTGGAGAGTACCATACTGCTTATGATCTCACACAAGAGGTATTTGTAAAAATGATGAATTCCCTGAACAAGTATCAGAACACAGGACAATTCAGTCACTGGCTACTGAAGATTGCAGTGAACCATTGTAGAGATTATTATCGTGGGCGGGAATTTAAGCAGCAACAAAGAGAGAGTGAATTAACTGAGGATGCGTTCCCTGCCAGTGAACAACAGATTGTTTGGAATATTTTTCATAAGCGATATCAGAACGAGCAAGTCAGGCGGGCAGTATTAAGTTTGCCTGATCACCAGCGAGACGCAGTCATTCTAAACTATTACAATGGATTGAAAATAAGGGAAGTTGCTGAGCTTACGGGAACCAATGAATCTACCGTGAAGTCACGCATTCGATTGGGGATAACGAAATTAAAGGAGATTATTATCGGAGGTGAACGGGATGAAAAGCAGAGGAAACGGAGATGAATCGAATCTTGTAGCAGAGTTGGAAATAGAAGAGTACAACGAAATAGCTTCATATCTGGATGAGTATCCGGTCGAATTTCCATCCGAGATGGAGATTGACAAGACAATTAGAATACTGGATACATATATGTTAGATCACAGGAATGCTTACCTAAAACAAACATCATCTGGGAATTCAGTTAAGGAATTGTTCCAGTTAGTTTATAGTGAGGTTGCTGTCTTCCACAAATCTTACTGGTTAGTCTGTTCAATGCTCTTGTTGTTCGGCTATTGGCTAGGTACCCACAGTACGACAGACCCGTACATGAGTGTACTCTTTATAGTTCCTGTCCCATTTGTACTTGGTTTACTAGAAGTTTTCAAAGGTCGAGATCAAGGATTAATGGAAATTGAACTGACCTGCAAAATTACGGCACAGCAACTGATGCTTACCCGTCTAATCGTAGTGCTCACTGGGAATATGGCGTTTGTTTTTTTGCTTAATTTACTTATATCAAGCGAAACAGGTGTTTCCTTATCATGGAGTGCTATCGGTCTTGCGTATACACAGCTTATGATCGCAGCAGGTACAAGTCTATGGCTCGCAATGCGTGTCAGAGGCGGGACAGCCGTCAGTATCTTTCTAATTGTATGGTTCGCACTGGTTTGGCTTGTACTAAGTAATCCGGAATTGAAGACTCTACTTCAATCAATTCAGCCCGCAGTAGTTATAGCGATGGCTCTATGCGGAGTTCTACTATTAATCAGTCAGATCTATGAGATGGCAAGGAAATATACATTAAAGACAGAAAGAGGTTACTCCTTTGATACTGACCATGGATAACGTATCTAAGAAATACAGGAACAAGTTGGCGGTAAAAGAAGTCTCACTGGAACTATCCAGTGGTGGTGTTTATGGCCTCCTTGGACCGAATGGAGCAGGGAAGACAACATTGCTTCGCATGATTGTAGACATTTCCAAACCCACATCTGGACAAATTTTGTTGAACGGGCGGCCTATCCAAAACATGGGAGAACGTTATCGAAGTTTGTTGGGCTACATGCCGCAACGATTTGGATTTTATAACCGATTCAGTGCTTACAAATTTCTCATGTATATGTGCTCTTTGAAAGGGATTGGTATTAATCAAGCTTCAGCACGTGTGCAGGAAACGTTAGTAATGGTGGGCCTTGAAAATCAAGCCCAACATAAAATCCGCACATTCTCCGAAGGAATGAAGCAGCGATTGGGAATTGCCCAAGCTTTGCTGAATGATCCACAAATTTTGATTCTTGACGAACCTACAGCTGGATTGGACCCCAAAGAGCGCATTCGATTTCGTAACATTATCGGTGAGCTGGGAAGAGATCGTATTGTAATGTTATCTACGCATATCATTTCTGATTTGGAGTTCTCATGTAAGGAGATGATCCTGATGAATGAAGGGCAGCTCATCGCCCATAATACTCCGGAAGAGATTATGAGCCGGATGAAAAATACCGTATGGAAAGCGAAATTGAATTCGCAGCAACTTGCTGATCTTACCTCTCATTTCAAAGTAAGTGGTCTGTCTTATGAGTCAGATGGAATCGTAGCCCGAATTCTCTCAAAAGAACAGCCTGTACCGCAAGCTGTACCAGAATCACCTCGGCTTGAGGATGTATATATGCACTATTTCGGAGAGGAGACGAAGTCTTGATTCGTTTAACTCAATTCGAGTTTTATAAAATTATAACGCGTAAAAGCATTGGTATAGCAGTGTCTATTTTGATTGTTTTTCTAGTCGTATACTCATTTTGGAGGCATCCTGGGATAATGGATGGTTCCGCCTTCTACAAACCTTATGAAGGTCCTGTTACAACAGAGAAGGTAAAAGTCGCACATAATCAATATGATTCCATTTGGGATAGTCCCGAAGGTAGATACCAATATGGTGCATTTTACGATATTGTGTTTTTTTCTCCAGAAACGATCAAGAACAGCACACGATATGATGATCGTGGCAACGTCATGGAGCGAACAGTGAATGTATCCGAAATCTATTATAATAAACCTTGGGGCTACTTACTGGAATACATTGATCAATTCGGTGTAGTTTTTATGATGATTATGGTTCTGCTAGGGTTGGCTCCAGTATTTACTGAAGAATATGTACTAGGTACAGCATCATTACTGCGTAGCAGTAAAAGAGGCAAAAGCAAGCTCGTATCAGCAAAATGCATTGCTTCCATATTGTACGTTGTGATGTGTGTCGTTTTATTTACTGGGGTAAACTTGGTTTTATATTGGTTAAGGTTTGGTAATCTGACTGGGGCGAATACTTCCATACAGAGCGTGGGCATGTATGTTTACAGCTTTGATTATGAGTTCTCACCGTATACTTTTACTGCTTTTCAATATTATTTAGTTCAATTGTTTACTCATATGGCAGGCAGCTTGGTCTTTGCATCTATTGTTTTGTTGGTATCTGTCCTCAGTTCCACATCCTTTATAGCTACAATTGTGAATACTGTGATAGTAGGTCTGCCATACTTGACCTTTGACGTATTAAATTTAAATTCCGGGTCATTAAATTGGGTCGAAAAATTTTCAATAAGTACTATGATACGGGTAACAGGGCTTTATCAGACACCAATAAACTATTCTTTATTTGGACTGAATATGTCTTATTTAACCTTATATATCGTTGTGATGGCTTTCATTACTGTTTCGACTATACTTGCCACATATCGTTTATTCCACAGCAGGGAAATGTTTTCTTGAGTGAAGCTATGAGTCATTCCTTTTTTTAAGAAATAAGGTTCGCAGTTACTGCGGGCTTTTTTTATTTGCAGGAAATACTGGCACTATTTCCAATCTACCTACTCTTTTGATACAGTAACTGTAGGACATATCGGAGGTATATATCATATATGGAACAAGCACTTCAGATACTGATGCGAAATGCAGGTGCAGAAGAGAGCACCTTTTTGTATATGCTGCATGAGGAGGCACGTTTCGATCAGGGACTATTCTGGCAATACGTGAACAGTATTATGGAACTGACTCGTCTTACTGCCAATCAGCCGTTGGATCGAGAAATTTCCAGTGCCGTTAGCTTTACATATTCCAAAATCATAGAGTATCTGCAATGGCATCAGTTGGATCGTGATGTGTATGAGATTATACAGTTTCCATATGTCTACGCACATCAGATTGTGAATCTGCTAGGCAATGTAGTCAATGGCTTCTATAAAGGTATCGCACCAGATGAAGCCAGTTTCGATGAGGAGTTTCCCAATCCGGTTTTCACAGGCGAAATGGCAGAAGAGCAACCAACCATTTTGCAATTGGGCTATTATAAACAACATACGAATGTACACTCCCTTGCCTTCCGAGAGGAAGAGGGGACGTATCGAATTGTTTTGAATGAAGAAGAGGATCGGGATCTTGCAGATTTCAGGTTGAGTCGCCGAGAGGTGGAGGGAACGTATCTTTTTACGGCTCCGGATGCCAGCAGCGCCCACCAATATTTTCATGAATGGGTCATGGAGAACCGTGCCCCATATCGCTCTCAGAGAGGAGTCCATCGAATGAATGTGAACGAACATGTAATCGAACACCAGCCGCTTACCTTTGTGGGAATCAAACGAACATTTTCTTGTGTGGATGGTGAGAATTTAAGAGGAATCCCCAAGATGTGGCAGGATGCTTTGGCAGATGGGATTGAGGAACGTTTAAACGGGTTCAATAACGGAGCTATTCCCGGTCTGGTGGGCATCTGTGTAGATCAAAGAGAGCTGCAGGACAATCAAATGGAGTACTGGATTGCTACCTCTCACTCAGGTGAAGTGCCTGAAGGTTTGATGTCTATAGAACTGCCCGCGTCCCATTGGGTTGTATTCGAGGCGGATGCATTAGAGCCGGAGGCGATACAACGATTGTGGCATTATATTATGACAGAGTGGTTTCCTTCCACTACATATAAGCATGCAGGTATTCCGGAACTTGAAGTGTACAAAGGTCACCGCACACCTCCCCAAATCTGGATACCTGTAGTTGTTCAAAAAGTCCGCTTTTGATTACGAAGGATGCCTAATGGCATCATCAGCATCGACTATGGAATTCAGCCGAAA
Organism: Paenibacillus sp. 1781tsa1; assembly: GCF_024159265.1. Taxonomy (NCBI): domain Bacteria; kingdom Bacillati; phylum Bacillota; class Bacilli; order Caryophanales; family Paenibacillaceae; genus Paenibacillus; species Paenibacillus sp. 1781tsa1. The sequence continues at coordinate 955,021 of NZ_JAMYWY010000001.1, forward strand.
TAAGCGAGAGGCTTACGAAGGTTGTTTCCTTCGGAAACATTGTGGTTGCTCACGTAGGTTTCCTGCGCTCCGCTACTCCATTTCTAGCTTCATCCCATCTTCTCGGTACTGAAAACCAATCTTTTTGAACAGGTATTTTGAGTAACATTAAATTAGGAGGTCTACGATGTTATCCAATAAAGTCATTGATCATTGCCAGGAGCAAGGCTGGTGGCATGAAGATGTTCCAGCAGCGTACGAAGAAGCATTACGGAAGCTTGAAATTGATCTTCAGTCGGATTTTGCACAATTTTATTTACATGCAGAGGACGGACCGACTTTTTACAGCAGGCATCAGGAGTTGTATCAGATCTGCTGGTTTATGGAGAACACCGTATATATGGAAGACATGAATGTAGCACAGCTTACACTGGGACTTCCCGAGGCGTATATTCCACTGGACAGTTTTGAAGGTGAAGGTGGATTTTTCTACAACCGCCGGACGGGAGAAGTGGTGCTGGTGGAACTGGGCGAATCCATCGAACGGTTTCTCAATGGCGAGAGTAAGCCGCAGTGGGCCGATTTCAATGCTTTTCTGGAGTGGTATTTCGTCCTGGAGGAGGAGACGGTGCAATGAAAGAGCTAACACCGGAACATGCCGAACTGGAGCGACAAATTATTGAGACCGTAGAAGCCGGTAATGTACTGGATGAGACGCAGCAGCATGAACAAGCCCTCATCTATTATGATCAGGCATGGAGCATGTTGCCCGATCCGAAGATGGAATGGGAGATTGCAAGCTGGATCGCATCCTGTCATGCGAATGCACATATCGATCTGAAGCAATATGAACTGGCGAAGCCGTGGGCTGAGATATCGTTACATACGCGGAGTACGGATAGAAGTACGAGTCCATTGATCGAACTCGGCATGATTTGCATGAGGCTTGAACAGTATGACGAGGCATATTCGTATTTGCACCAGGCGTATGAGTTTGGCAAAGAGCGTGCATTCCAGGGCAGCCCGAAGGACGTGTTGAGTTATTATAAGAAAGAGCGGGCTAAGCGCAAGTAAAGTGATTCCAACGATACCGTGCAACGAAAAGGGTACCCCGGTTTGGCCAAACATGACCACAGGAGTACCCTTTCAATTATTACGGAATGTTCGACTTCATCTAATCCGAAATGTTACGCGTATAGTACTCAATAATATCCTTACGACGGATAATACCGAGGAAGACACGATCGACATCCACCACAGGCACAAAATTTTGGTCTGCTGCAAGTGTCAGCATATCCTCCATTTCAGCCTCAATGAATACACATTCATTATATACCCGATTGTTAATCTCATGGACTTGAACCTGATCCATCGTATCAAAAGTCAATCCGGGTGTATTTCGCATTTTCCATAACAAATCGCCTTCGGACAGGGTAGCAACATATTTTCCATCCTGGTCAATCACGGGAATGGCGGTGTAGTGGTGCGATTCCAATTGCTCAATAGCATCTTTCATGGAAGCGGTAGACTTGATATAGGCCACTTCGGCTTTGGGGAGTAAAAAATAGCTGATTTCCATCATCGGGCTCCTTTTCAGCCTTTTGCATAGCAAAAAAGCTTTAGTATGTAATCTCACTATCCTTATTTAAACATATTATGTGAGCTTTCGGCTATTTTTAATGATAAATTCGTCAGATTTGTTTCATTGTTTAAAAGGCGCTGGAAATCTATAGTGTATATTAGAGGTGATGTAACCATGAAATCCAAACGTAAATTAATGTACGGACTGCTGCCCATCTTATTTGCAGGTGGAATCGGAATGTATCTATACATGCAGAATAACAAAGAAGCAGAAGCCAAGCCCCAGACTACCGTGAATCAGTACATAGAGCATCTGCAGAAAAAAGAGTTTGACCAGCTGTATACCTTGATGACGTCTGCTTCGTTGCAAGAGTCCGGCATGAACAAGGAACAATTTGTTGAAAAATACAATGCGATCTATTCGGGCATGGAAGTATCCACCGTCAAGGCGGAGATTAAGCCTGTGGATGTTGCCGAAACGGCTTCCGATGGCAGTAAGACCGATGCAGAGAAACAAAACCCGGATACGTATGAGGTGGATTACAACCTACAACTGACAACTTTTTTGGGAGAAGTCAGTGAGACGCATACATTGAAACTGGTTCGGCAGGAGCTTGAGGATGGGGGCAAAAACTGGCAAATTAACTGGCAGCCATCGCTGATCCTGAATGACATGGTAAAGGGCAGTAAGGTGCGAGTGAGGACACTGTTCCCGGATCGTGGAGACATTGTAGATCGTGATGGCTTGCCACTGGCTACCAAGGGCACGATGAACGAATGGGGCATTGTACCTGAGAAACTTGGTGATAACCCGGACCAGATGATTACCCGAATCGCAAGTCATTATCAGGTTTCGGAAGATGCCATTCACAAGGCGCTTGCACAGACATGGGTGAAGCCGGAGTACTTTGTCCCGATTGGTTCAACAGAGGAATTTGACGTGCCAGAATCGTTAAGCGGGGTTACGATGCAGAGCAAGGAAATCCGTTATTATCCACTCGGTGATGCGGCTGCGCACCTGATTGGTTACGTGCGCAAAGCCACCAAGGAAGATCTGGATAAGGATACAGAAGGCTATTATCGCGCAGAGGATTGGATTGGCAAAGCGGGTTTGGAGCAGTCCATGGAGAAGCAGCTGCGTGGTGAACGTGGTGGTTTGATTGAAATTACGGATGAGTCCGGTAACTCCCGTTCTGAGCTTATTCGCAAGGATGCTGTAGATGGACAGAATGTTCAACTGACGATTAGCTCCAAACAACAGAAGAAATTGTATCAGACATTGTCCAGTGGTGGAGACGCCGGTGCGATGGTTCTGATGAATCCGACGGACGGCAACTTGCTGGCGTTGGTGAGCGCACCTTCCTATAACCCGAACAAGATGGTTACAGGACTTACACAGGCAGAGTGGGATGCTTACTCGGCGAATGAGAAGCTTCCTTTTATCAATAGAGTTACTACACGATATGCACCAGGATCAACCTTCAAAGCGATAACTGCGGCAGCAGGCCTAATGGAGAAGGTAACGACAGCAGACAAAACTCATGAGATTTCCGGTTTGCAGTGGCGTAAGGACGACAGTTGGGGCGGATATTACGTCAAACGGGTGAAAAGTCTGAGTCCTGTTAATATGGTCGATGCTCTGGTGTATTCCGATAATATTTATTTTGCGATGGAAGCAACCGAGATGGGCAGTGCAAAGTTCATCGACGGGATTCAAAAGTTCGGGTTTGATGACAATTTCGGGTTGGATGAACTGTACCTGAAGCCAAGTCAATATGCGAATGAGGCTCACAAAGATCTTTCCTCCGAGGTGCTGCTGGCTGACACATCCTATGGACAGGGTGAAATGTTAATGTCGCCAATTCATCTCGCTGCTGCCTTTACGCCGTTTTTGAATGAAGGAAAGCTGGTGAAGCCTGTTCTGATTGTTGGCAAAGAAACATCTGACCCCGAGGTGATCATTACACCGGATGTGGCAAATACGGTCAAAGACGCTTTGAGAGAAGTCGTATCTCGCCAAGGCGGTACGGCACACACATTGAGCTCTGTTGCTGGCAGTCTTGCAGGTAAGACCGGCACGGCAGAACTGAAAGCGAAGAAGGGTCAGCAAGGGCTGGAGAATGGCTTCTTCGTCACCTTTGATACTGAATCACCATCTTTTCTGGTGGCAGCGGTGATTGAGGAAGTTAACGGCCGCGGCGGCAGCCATTATGTGGTGGATCGCTTGAAGCCGTTCTTGGAGAAGCTTAAATTGACGGAACAGTAAACCAACAGTTACAGTTATTTAAAAGCGGGTTGAAGAATTCATTATACTGAGATGTGATTAACTCATGGACTGATTCTCCTTGTGAATGATAGTGTAGCAACTATCATTCTACAGAATCAGGGTATGAGTTTTTTTGTTGTCCAGTAATAACTCTGCGCTTAGTCCGCCATTGACGTCAAAACCAGACTTGCAATAAGAGAAATAATGGATATAATAAGTTTAAACCGCATTTTAAATGACGTTTAAATCGTTGTTTAAAAAATGAATTGACGATCAAATACATGCTCATCGTTTATCTGATTTCAGACAAAGGATTCGGGGAGGATACTATGGAAACTGACAAAAAAGTGGAGACCAAAGAGAGGATTTTGCTTGCCACACTGGAGTTAACCAAGAGAGAAGGTTTTGAAGGTATAACGATAAAAAAAATTGCTGAAGCCTCAAGCACCAATGTTGCATTAGTTAATTATTATTTTGGTTCCAAAGAAAACTTGATCAACGATTCCGTTAAGTTGATATTGAACAGCTTTGAGCATACCTTTGGTATACTTGATGACCATTCATTACCAGCACGAGTTAGATTAAAGCGATTTTTACTGGATTATTTGCAAGTTATCCTCGAATATCCAGAGTTGCTCTCCAGAATTATCCTTATGGGTAAGACTGTTTTCGCATCCCAACATGAATATGGGGCCTTTTTAAACTTACTCGGTTTTCTGAAGATTAAGAGTGTTCTAAAAGAAATAACGGACGAACAACAGCCCGAGAAACTGATGACAATGACGGTACAGATATTTGGAGCGCTTTTTCTCCCGGCACTTATGAGCCCGATTCTGGAATCCGGAGCTTCCGTGAAGATTGTTCCTATAGAGGAACAAATTGACTTACTCTTTGACAGATACTTTCATTAAAACCCTTGAATTGAGGTGAATGGAATGAATGTGTTACGAAAATATTGGCAGGACTTAGGATTGGTCATTGGACTTCTTGTATGTATTTATGTTGCAGTGGATTGGGAAACGATTCCGCGGATCAACAGTATTTTATGGTTCAGCTTCGTAGCGATCCTCCTTCATCAGTTTGAAGAGTATCGTTGGCCGGGTTACTTTCCAGGCGTATTTAATACGGTCTTATTTAAAAGTGATTCACCAGAGAGATATCCGTTAAATAAACAGTCTGCAATGATAATTAATGTTTTTATTGCCTATCTCTTTTACTTGATCCCTGTTATGTTCCCTTCGGTGGTGTGGCTGGGGCTGGCTCCTGTTTTGATGGGCTTTTTCCAGATTATTTTCCATGGGCTTGTCTTGAACGTAAAAGCAAAAACCATCTATAACCCAGGGTTGTTTACCGCGTTATTTCTACATTTGCCAATTGGGATCTGGTATATCCGCTACGTGCATGAGTATCAGTTAATAACCGTAACAGACTGGATCGTGGGTGTGATTTATTTTGCCATCGCAGTCTATATCTTCATTGTAAAAGGAAATACGTGGCTAAAAAATAAAAACTCCATCCATATTTTTTCACCAAGGGAATTAGCTCCCCGTAACAAAAAATAAATGTATAAAAGGGCTATCCCAGTTCATGTGACGGGATAGCCCTGGACATTATTATTTTTGGACTTCTGCTTATTTCCGGGCAGTTAACATAAAACGGGCCGAGTTGGTGCGAATGCCTTGATCGCATCGATATGTTTCCACAAACTGCTGGAATCGCTCAAGGTCAGAGGCTGTTTCTCCAAAACCGGGAATAATCGGTGCATGGGTGAGCAGAAACAGCAAATCATCAGGTGTGGAGTAATACTCAATCGCATCATATTCACGGGACTGAATGTCATGGAATCCAGCTTCGTGAAGTTCATGCTTGTAACGTTCCATCAAACTACCAGGTTGAATGCCAAGGCTCTGCCCACGGCCGAAAACTTCTGAAATGTTGGATTTATCGTGTTCGCTGACCTGCTGAGTTAGAAAAAATCCACCCTCAGTAAGTACCCTGAATACTTCTGAAGCAGAGAACCGTGAGTGTCTGGAAGATACCACATTAAAGAAAGAATCAGGAAAATCCAGTTTTTCTGCGTCCATTTGAAGAAAGCGTACATTGGAATGAGTTCCCGCGGAATGAGCTTCCGCAGCCAGAAGATTCTGTTGTGCAATTCCAATCATTCCTTGAGCGAGATCAATTCCCACCAATAACAAGGCTTCTTCTGCAATGGACAGAACAGCTTCTCCACCGCCTGTTCCAATATCGAGTAACAGATCGGACGATCGTGTATGGCGAACAACTTCCTCATAGAAATTCCATCCGATCTTCTCCGAGACAACGTTCATGGAGCTGAAGTTCCAGCCATTCGTCCGGCCTACGCGTTCATAAAAGTCAGCGTAATCTATGTTGTTTTTCATTTTCATATTCCTCCAATGTGAGTTTGTTTGAACAGGACAAGAGAGTTGTGCCGAATCGTTCTATTGTAAATTGTCGAATGGGATCAAATGGACAGACGTGTCCCTTGATAGCTGGTACGCGTTTTGACCCAGCCCGACAACTATGTACTTCGAACAATACGGAGCAACATCCGTGTCACCTCACAAGTTGGAATGTCTTCATTATATTCAATTGACAGCGTATTCGCGAGGTGTTATTTTGAGGTGGAATCTATTCTATGAGTTCGAGGTGATCCATGGTGGCTATTCGTGCAAAGCAGATTTTTGTCAATTTACCTGTTCAAGATTTGAAGAAATCCGTTGAATTTTTTACCAAAGTAGGATTTGAGTTTGACGCCAATTTTACGGACGAGTCTGCTACTTGTATGATTATTGGGGAGAATATTTATGCCATGCTTCTGGTGGAGGAACGTTTCCAATCCTTCATCTCGAAAAAAATCTCCAATGCCGCCGATACAACCGAAGTCATCGTTGCCCTCTCTGTAGATAGCCGTGATCAGGTAGATACGATTGTACAAGCTGCCCTTGATGCAGGAGCGAAGCCATCCAACGAACCGCAGGATCACGGATTCATGTACGGATGGAGTTTTCAGGATCTGGACGATCATCTGTGGGAAGTCTCCTATATGGATCTAAGCGCTTTTCCTTCGGCGTGACAAAATGAAAATAAGTAGAACCTTCCTAGTATAATAGGAAGGTTTTTTTGCATCCATTATGATTCGTTCAAACGTGAAAAGTTATCGCTATCGTATTGGTAAAAAGCAATATATCGTAATCCAGATTAATCAAACGGGGAAGGGGTATGCCGACTCAGGGAAAGTACTTGCAAGTAATGCAGTCAACGTGCAGATCATGAAACAGAAAGGTCGCCGTTCTTCTCGCAAACGTTAGTCTGGCAGCAGATAAGAGAAGTGGGGAGGGGGATGAATAATGAGTACACGCAGAAAGAAAGCAAAACAGGTTAACCGGGTGGACGTGGACAAGAGCCGTTTGAAATTCCAGGCAAGACAGTCAGCCAAGCTTCGGTTGGACAGGGCGGCAATGCATTTGCGATCAATGTCAACGAACTGGGCAACATCCGGGTGCGCGCAGGGCAGCAGGGCTGAACAGGAGGAGATACCGCGTGTCGGTATCTCCTTTATGCTTTATGGAAACACGCACCGAATTTATCCGGATAACATATGGTGTATTTTACCTTTTTGCTATATGATAAGTGTCGATTCATGTTGACGTTTTGTATCGAAAGATGCCATAAGCTCATGTACTAGAAAGTTAGAAAGTTAGAAAGTTAGAAGGTAAGTATACATACGTTTCTTTTTTGATGGAGGGATTAAGATGTATTGTCACATATGTGGGACCAAAAGTAGTCCTGGGGATAGTACGTGCAGAAAGTGTAACACAAAACTGAAAGATGCAAGCTCCACAGAGGAACAGATCTGGGCGGAAACAGCCGTGGGTTTGGATAAAAAAACAGGGGAAACAGCCGAATTATTATCCCGGCAGCAACAGGCTGCACCCAGACAGGGCAACACCGGTCAAGGCCGCGCATTTAGTTGGATCATTCCACTGCTACTTGCAGCCGTGATGGGGGCTTTACTAACGTTCTACTACAAGCAGGAGATGGGTATTAATGCGGAGGTGAAATCTCTGCATCAACAGGCGGAACAGGCTGCACTAGAGGGGAAATATAAAGAGGCCCTTCAACTGCTGGACAGTGCTCTAACGAAACGACCGAATTATGATGCACTAATACAGGATCGGCAAATTACGGCGAAGGCGTTCAACTTGATGAATCAGTTGGATGAGGCATCGACAAGTCTGAAGACTGGAAAGCTGTCAGCAGGAGATAAGACCATTCAGGCTGTAGCCAAAACACTGATGGAGCGGGAAGAACCTGTTTTCTCCAAAGTGCGTGCCGTGTTAAATAACAGAAAGGTAACGCTGGCCGTATTGAAGGTGAAAAAGGAAATCGACAGTTTGACAACAATAGAGGCACTAGCCGAGAAGTTGGATACCGTATCAAACTTGAAAGGTAAGGAAGCTGAAACGGTAGAGAAGCAAATTGTCGACAAGCTCGCAAGCATAAGTTATAAAGAGGCGGAACAGCAAGTAAAGCAAAAGAATTTCACAACTGCTTTACAAACGGTCGACCAGGGGTTGTCTTATGCGCCGGAAAATGAAAAACTGACTTCGTATCGTGAACGGGTGCTCAGTGAAAAAAAGGCATTTGAAAAAGCGGAAGCGGATCGCATTCAACTGGCAGAGCAACAGGCTGCAGAAGAAGATTTGATGAATCGAACGGCGGCAGTGAGTGTCGTGAATGTTGTTGCAACGCTTGATATGTACGGGGATCTCTATATTAGCGGTTCATTAATCAATAACGCAACTCGTCCAATCTCTTCCGTCACAGTTTTGATTGATATTTATGATATAGACGGTGTATACCTGGGCCAAACTTATGCAGATGTGTATCCAAGCTGGCTGGATGTGGGGGAAGAAGGTTTCTTTGAAACCTATTATTATGGTGTGTACGAGGAAGCGGAAATCTCTGTTGTGAATGCAACGTGGTATCTCGAATAGGAGGACAGGTTGGAATGGCCAAACGAACATGGAGTACGATCATAGCCAGTGCCATTATCATTGGGGCTGGAGCAGGAGGCGTGTTCTGGATACACGAGCATTCAGCAGATCAGTTGCAGGATGGGCCCAGACTTGCAGTTGTTGCCGTGAAGGAAACGGAAAACGCGGCAGCCACGACAGCTTCCAAGCAACCCGTGAAGAAGACACGCAAACAAATAATTGAAGAAAGTCAGAAGAAAGTAGTTACAATTGAGAGCAGCAACGGATTGGGCTCTGGCTTTCTCTACAATGATCTGGGAGATGTCGTAACCAATGCGCATGTGGTAGAGGGTGCGAAGGAAGTAACCATTCGGACTTTGAACCATGAAAAATATAAAGGAACCGTAATCGGAATCGGGGAAGAAACAGATATTGCTGTCGTTCGAGTACCTGAATTGAAAAAGGTGAAACCTCTGGCTATCGCCAAATCTAAAGCCGAGACTGGAGATGAAATCCTAGCTCTGGGAAGCCCGCTGGGATTAGAGAACACGGTAACTACAGGCATTATCAGCGGTGTTGGACGCAGCTTCGAAATTGCGCCTTACATTTACAGCAATCTATATCAGATCTCGGCGCCGATTACCCATGGCAACAGTGGTGGACCTTTAATCAACGCAGAGACGGGCGAAGTGCTTGGTATTAACTCAGCCGTTGTGGAACAGGAGGGCGGGATCGGATTCAGTATCCCTATCACCAGCGTGCTGAAGCAGGTGCAAGCCTGGTCCAAGAAGCCATCCAGCACAACGGCGGTTCAGACGGCGGGGGGGATTGGATCGGAATCGACCTCTGCTTCTGCGGAAGCAGAAGGGCTGGTGACCGAGTTTTACAACAGTCTGAATCTAAGTGACTATGTTACAGCTTATGCGTTGCTCGGAAGTGAATGGCAGAGCGGCACAAGTTATGCCAAGTTTCGTGAGGGTTACCTCAATACCAGTTATGTGACGATTGGAGAGGTCTCTTCTATAGACAAGGGCAATGACGGAATGGAAGTGACTGCAGTGATTACAGCCGATGAACGCAGAGATGGCGAATATGTAACGACGAAGTATAAGGTTACCTATCAGGTTGCTTCTGAGAATGGTCAATTGAAAATATTGCATGGTAAAGGTAAGAAAATAACATAAAATAAATCAAAAAGGAGAGTTGGCTTATGTGCCAAGTCTCCTTTTTCATTGCTTATATTCAATGCATCTGTTAAAATACAGAACGAATGTTCAGTATGCATGAGACGGAGTGAAATGGAATGAATATGAATAAAAAGCAACTTCAAACCGAGCAGACCAAGAAAAAACTTGCGGATGCTTCCAAAGCCCTTTTTGTACAAAAAGGCTACAAAGCAACGTCTATTGAGGATATTGTAGCTGCGACGGGCAGCAGCAAAGGCAATATATATTACCATTTTAAAAGCAAAGAAGGCCTGTTCCTCTATCTAATCGATGAGTGGGATCGGGAGTGGGAAGAGAGTTGGGCGGCCAAAGAACATCTCTATCGCACCTCCACGGAGAAGATTTATGGTTTGGCTGAACAACTCGTCATGGATGATATGAATCACCCACTGACGAAAGCGGCTGATGAGTTCTTCACAGGGGAAAAGAAAGAAAATGATATTGAGGAGCGGATCTCCTTAATGTTTGAGCGGCATCTACAATTCAACAAACAAATGATAGAACAAGGGATTGAGAGTGGTGAGTTCAAAGCAGACAATGTAGATCATCTCGCACTGATCTTGGAAAGTACCATTATTGGTCTAAGTCAGATGTCACGGGGCATGGAGCCTGAACAGGCTCTTGCGTTATACCGCCAGGCTGCCAGTGTATTCTTGCACGGGATTGCAAAAGATAAAGCTTAAGCAACATTTTGACAACTACGGAGGATGGAATCATGGCATTACTAACACGGAACAGGGGCGCACTGCTGCTGTTAATGTTTAATATTTTTCTTGTTTTTACGGGTATTGGTCTGGTTGTGCCGATCATGCCTGCGTATATGGATCTTCTCCATATCACCGGATTCACAGTTGGATTGCTGGTCGCGGCATTCTCCTTCACACAGTTTCTGTTCTCCCCGCTAGCGGGTCGTTGGTCGGATACGTGGGGACGTAAAAAAATTATCGTTGGCGGTATGCTAATCTTTGCCGTATCGGAGTTTATGTTTGGTGTGGTTAATGCACCGGTGCTGCTCTTCGCAGCCCGTATGCTTGGTGGGATTGGAGCAGCGATGATCTTCCCGGCAGTTATGGCATACACTGCGGATATTACTACGGAGGAAGAACGCGGCAAAGGTATGGGCTTGATTAATGCAGCCATTACAACCGGATTTATCATCGGACCGGGAATTGGTGGATACATTGCTGACTTTGGCATTCGAATTCCGTTCTACGCCGCAGGGGTTGCCGGTTTGCTCGCATCCATCATTACATTAATTATTTTGCCTGAATCTACCCGAAGCACAGGAGAACAAAGTAAACCTGCGGCTGGCGAGGCGAATGTCAAAGCTCCGGGTATGATATCTCAATTACTGAATTCGTACCGTGAACCCTACTTCTTTAGCTTGATTATTGTGTTTGTTATGGCATTTGGTCTGGCGAACTATGAGACCGTATTTTCACTGTTTGTGGATCACAAGTTTGGTTTCACCACGAAAGACATTGCATTCATTATTACATTTGGTTCCATCGCGGGTGCGGTTGTGCAAGTATCCCTGATCGGTTGGTTGCTTAATCGGTTTGGTGAAAAGATGGTCATTTCGGTCTGTCTGTTATTTGTAGCCGTATTTGTACTATTGACCTTGTTTGTGCACACGTACTGGCTCATTCTTGTCGTAACGTTTATCGTCTTTCTGGGGATGGATATTTTGCGTCCGGCAATCAGCACACAGATGTCCAAACTTGCACAAGAACAACAGGGCTTTGTGGCTGGATTGAACTCGGCGTATACCAGTTTGGGGAATATCGCAGGTCCGATCGTAGCTGGAGCACTGTTCGATGTGAATATTAACTATCCTTATGTTTCAGCAGCTGCCGTCCTGGCGATCTGTTTCCTGTTATCCCTACGGGTACTCCGAGGAGGCAAAACGGTGAAACAACCGAAGGCTGAGATGTAATTGTACGGAAAAGACGTAGTAGCATCGTTTTTTGGTATAATAAGAAATGCTGGAAGTGAATTAGATGGGCTGGGTTGCATAATAAGTTACCGAGGACGGTCATTTTTAAGCATATACAGGATTATTGGAGTGATAACATGAGCAAAGCAAAAGGAAAAGGCGGCACCGGCCGTGGCACGGGTAAAAAAGGCTGGAACCGTTGGCAAGCCGCTGCTAACCGGGCAAAGAGTACCCCGAAGCCTTATAAAAGTAAAGGTACGAAGAAGAAGGACGATACCGAAACTTCAAGTGGCAAGCCCGAGTAAGTGTGGCTTGACGATGCCAGAGGAGAGAGCTGCCTGACTAACGGGTGGGTCTCTTTTTGTTTGGAGATATAAAAAATTAAATTGACAGTAGTGTAGATCTGGTAATAATATAGAGCTTACGCAAATTAGATGGTAGTGCTACTATATGGAGGGAGGAGCATCAGCATGCCTGTAAATATGGATGAAAATCCACTTGGACTGATTCTGTCACGTACGTATCTGGCATATAAAAAAACAACAACCAGAAATCTGAGTGAGCAGGATATTACTCCGGAACAATTTGCAGTTCTGAATGAATTGAGCAAGGCTGGAAGCCATATATCACAGAAGAAACTGGCTGAATTAACAGTTCGGGACCAGACAACTGTGGGGAAAATTATAGACAAGTTGATTCGCAAAGGTCTGGTGACGAGGGAAGAAGATCCACAGGACCGGAGAGCAGTTTTGCTTTGTTTGACGGCGGAAGGACTGGAGATGAATAACGTTCTGACACCAAAGGCAAAACAGCAAGAGCAAGAGGCACTCGCCGAATGTTCCCCTGAAGAGCTTGGAGCATTCATGAATGTGATGAATCGCATCTATGAGAAGATGAAATAAATTTTTTTGACCTAATATGTGCATGTGCATATATATGTAGTGCAATTATTTTGATTTTAACTAATGGGAGTCGTGAACGAATGAAAAGCTTCAAAGATTTTCTTAAAGTGCCACAGACAAAAATCGGGTTGGTATTCTCATTGATTGTTCCACTGTTATTTGTTGTGATCTGGATGACGGGTTATCATCAAGCCACGGAGAGAGTAGATCAACTTCAAGTTGCTTTGGTGAACGAAGATGGGACGCAAGGTACAGAGGTACAGAAGCAGATTGAATCGCTCGCGCCTTTCCATGTCAATGTGCTGAATTCTTCACAGGAAGCCGAGAAAGAGATGAATGCAGGTAACTATGCGATGGTTATTGTTATTCCGGAAGGATTCACTGACCAGATTGAAGGCGGTACAGAGGCGAGTTTGTCCTTCTATATTAATCAGGGAAATGCTGATGTAGCCAAATCCATTGTGGAACACGCAGCGACTGGAATGACTGCACAAATGGGTCAAGGGATTTTGGAGTCCAAGGTTCAAGTGACCCTTAACCAGGATACTATTAACAACGATGAGCTGAGTGCAGCTATCGGACAAGCGATGGCAAAGATGAATGAAGGGCCTGTGAAGGCTGAAATTAATAAAACGAACAGTGTAAGTGATTTTGCTACATCGATGCTTCCTATGATCCTGGGTTTTATCACCTACATTGCTGCGATGACTATGAACATTCAGTTCAATATTACGTCAAATATCATGAAGCGTACCCATTCCAAGTGGGAAATCTTCTGGGGACGGCAAATGCTGTTATTGTGTATAGCTGTGATTGTTCCCCTGATTGTAGATACAGTGGCTCTTCAGTTCACGGATGTGGCGAGCTCCTTCGGCGCGTTGTATCTGTATCATGTGCTGGTGAGTCTGGCTTGTATCTGTTTTACACAGATGAGTTTTGCCCTGTTTGGCAATGCAGGTCCTCTATTTAATGTAGCGATGGTTCCACTCCAGTTGATGACAGCAGGAAATATCATTCCAGCCGAGATGCTGGCGCCATTTTACCGTCATATTGGAAACTTTCTGCCCGCCTCCAATGGAGTACAGGGATTTATGCGTTTGATCTATAGTGGGGAAGCTGTGGGTGGATTCATGATTCATCTTCTGCTGATCGCGGTTATAACGTGGGGAATTACGCTTCTACGAGTTGGCATGCAAAAAGCTGGTAATGGACAAATGACGATGACGCCTCCAGCATCAGCACAGGCACAACATTAAGAGTTTCCTTCTATATATAATGTAATAACACACAAGAAAGTGGTTCACGTATAGTTATATGCGTGCATCACTTTTTTTGTGTATCTTCTATAATACCTCTACTTATGCTCGTGGTAACTTACAGTGCCTCCGAGTAATCTTGCATGACCTTGATAAAAGGACAACCTAAATTGAGCATATTAGCATATTAATGAAGCTAAAATATATCCTAGAATATCTAATCCTATTAGTTCTAAAAACAATTAGACATGTATTACGTTGTATGAATGGACTTAGACTATAAAACTATACAACTGAGATAGATGAGAGCAACGCAGTGAAAGTAGTTGATTTGTAGTAAATGAATTTAATTAAATTAAGTGTTGTAATTAATATCTGTACGTGATATATTATTAATCCGGCCAAGAAAACACAGTTTACACGGTGCGGCAAGCGAATGAAATAAGCTTCGAAAGAAACTTAAAAAAAAGAGCTTGCAAAGTTGGTTCGGACATGATATTATATAAGAGTTGCTGAAGAGAAAGTCATTCGGTAGCGAAACAAGTTTGATCTTTGAAAACTGAACAACGAGTGAGTAAACATTCTGCTTGCAGAATGAACGCGAAAGTTTGAAACAAGCCTTGGCTTGAATCGACTGGAGCACAAATGAGATTTTAATCTCGTCAGATTCAAAATGAGCTTATCGCTCTTTTCAATACTTTATTGGAGAGTTTGATCCTGGCTCAGGACGAACGCTGGCGGCATGCCTAATACATGCAAGTCGAGCGGACTTGAAGAGAAGCTTGCTTCTCTGATGGTTAGCGGCGGACGGGTGAGTAACACGTAGGCAACCTGCCCTCAAGTTTGGGACAACTACCGGAAACGGTAGCTAATACCGAATAATTGTTTTCTTCGCCTGAAGAGAACTGGAAAGACGGAGCAATCTGTCACTTGGGGATGGGCCTGCGGCGCATTAGCTAGTTGGTGGGGTAACGGCTCACCAAGGCGACGATGCGTAGCCGACCTGAGAGGGTGATCGGCCACACTGGGACTGAGACACGGCCCAGACTCCTACGGGAGGCAGCAGTAGGGAATCTTCCGCAATGGGCGAAAGCCTGACGGAGCAATGCCGCGTGAGTGATGAAGGTTTTCGGATCGTAAAGCTCTGTTGCCAGGGAAGAACGCTTGGGAGAGTAACTGCTCTCAAGGTGACGGTACCTGAGAAGAAAGCCCCGGCTAACTACGTGCCAGCAGCCGCGGTAATACGTAGGGGGCAAGCGTTGTCCGGAATTATTGGGCGTAAAGCGCGCGCAGGCGGTCATTTAAGTCTGGTGTTTAATCCCGGGGCTCAACCCCGGATCGCACTGGAAACTGGGTGACTTGAGTGCAGAAGAGGAGAGTGGAATTCCACGTGTAGCGGTGAAATGCGTAGATATGTGGAGGAACACCAGTGGCGAAGGCGACTCTCTGGGCTGTAACTGACGCTGAGGCGCGAAAGCGTGGGGAGCAAACAGGATTAGATACCCTGGTAGTCCACGCCGTAAACGATGAGTGCTAGGTGTTAGGGGTTTCGATACCCTTGGTGCCGAAGTTAACACATTAAGCACTCCGCCTGGGGAGTACGGTCGCAAGACTGAAACTCAAAGGAATTGACGGGGACCCGCACAAGCAGTGGAGTATGTGGTTTAATTCGAAGCAACGCGAAGAACCTTACCAGGTCTTGACATCCCTCTGACCGGTACAGAGATGTACCTTTCCTTCGGGACAGAGGAGACAGGTGGTGCATGGTTGTCGTCAGCTCGTGTCGTGAGATGTTGGGTTAAGTCCCGCAACGAGCGCAACCCTTGATCTTAGTTGCCAGCATTTCGGATGGGCACTCTAAGGTGACTGCCGGTGACAAACCGGAGGAAGGTGGGGATGACGTCAAATCATCATGCCCCTTATGACCTGGGCTACACACGTACTACAATGGCCGGTACAACGGGCTGTGAAGCCGCGAGGTGGAACGAATCCTAAAAAGCCGGTCTCAGTTCGGATTGCAGGCTGCAACTCGCCTGCATGAAGTCGGAATTGCTAGTAATCGCGGATCAGCATGCCGCGGTGAATACGTTCCCGGGTCTTGTACACACCGCCCGTCACACCACGAGAGTTTATAACACCCGAAGTCGGTGGGGTAACCGCAAGGAGCCAGCCGCCGAAGGTGGGATAGATGATTGGGGTGAAGTCGTAACAAGGTAGCCGTATCGGAAGGTGCGGCTGGATCACCTCCTTTCTATGGAGAATCGTTTCCTGTAACGGAAACATTCAAATACGCAGCTTAGCTGCAAACCACTCACTCGTTGCTCAGTTTTGAGAGCTCAAACTCTCAAACAGCTTGCTTTTGCATGGAGCTTGTTCTTTGAAAACTAGATATCGAAACGAAAGTAAATGCGAATTAGAACATTCCTTTTTAGCTGAACTTGTGTATAACAAGTTTAATAAATTGGTACTTAATTGCTTTTGCGATGGTATTGGATGGGAGTGACTTTTGGCTTTGCGCAAGCAAAACAAGGGAAGCGAGCAGTCAAAACCGGAGCAATATGGTTAAGCTACTAAGAGCACACGGAGGATGCCTAGGCGCTAGGAGCCGATGAAGGACGTGGCGAACAACGAAACTGCCTCGGGGAGCTGTAAGCAAGCTTTGATCCGGGGGTGTCCGAATGGGGAAACCCAGCTGGGGTAATTTCCAGTTACTCATAACTGAATACATAGGTTATGTAGAGGCATACCAGGGGAACTGAAACATCTAAGTACCCTGAGGAAGAGAAAACAATAGTGATTCCGTCAGTAGCGGCGAGCGAACGCGGAGAAGCCCAAACCAGAGAGCTTGCTCTTTGGGGTTGTGGGACGTCTCACATGGAGTTACAAAGGAACCGGTTAAGCGAAGAGGTCTGGAAAGGCCCGCCAAAGAAGGTAAAAGCCCTGTAATTGAAAGTCTGTTCCCTCCGAGACGGATCCCGAGTAGTGCGGGGCACGTGAAACCCCGTATGAATCCGGCAGGACCATCTGCCAAGGCTAAATACTTCCTAGCGACCGATAGTGAAGCAGTACCGTGAGGGAAAGGTGAAAAGCACCCCGGAAGGGGAGTGAAATAGAACCTGAAACCGTGTGCTTACAAAAAGTCAGAGCCCGTTTTAGGGGTGATGGCGTGCCTTTTGTAGAATGAACCGGCGAGTTACGTTCCCGTGCAAGGTTAAGGTGAAGAGCCGGAGCCGCAGCGAAAGCGAGTCTGAATAGGGCGATGTAGTACGTGGACGTAGACCCGAAACCGGGTGATCTACCCCTGTCCAGGGTGAAGGTGCGGTAACACGCACTGGAGGCCCGAACCCACGCACGTTGAAAAGTGCGGGGATGAGGTGGGGGTAGCGGAGAAATTCCAATCGAACTCGGAGATAGCTGGTTCTCCCCGAAATAGCTTTAGGGCTAGCCTCGGAAAACAGAGTCGTGGAGGTAGAGCACTGATTGGGTGCGGGGCCCGCAAGGGTTACCAAGCTCAGTCAAACTCCGAATGCCATAGACTTACTTCCGGGAGTCAGACAGTGAGTGCTAAGATCCATTGTCAAAAGGGAAACAGCCCAGACCATCAGCTAAGGTCCCCAAGTGTGTGTTAAGTGGGAAAGGATGTGGAGTTGCACAGACAACCAGGATGTTGGCTTAGAAGCAGCCACCATTGAAAGAGTGCGTAATAGCTCACTGGTCGAGTGACTCTGCGCCGAAAATGTAACGGGGCTAAACACACCACCGAAGCTATGGCTTGGATCGACTTCACTGCTTCTTTGAGGCGGTGTTTACCACAAGGACATTTTTGTCTGACAAGAGGTTCTATCTTGGATGACCAAATGCTTCCCAGGGGATAAACACAGGGCTTCGAAGCTGGAGTGAAGTCGATCCAGGGGTAGGGGAGCGTTGTATAAGGGTTGAAGGTGTACCGTAAGGAGCGCTGGACATTATACAAGTGAGAATGCCGGTATGAGTAACGAAAAGATCAGTGAGAATCTGATCCGCCGAAAGCCTAAGGGTTCCTGAGGAAGGCTCGTCCGCTCAGGGTAAGTCGGGACCTAAGGCGAGGCCGAAAGGCGTAGTCGAAGGACAACAGGTCGAAATTCCTGTACCACCGTAAGCCGTTATGAGCAATGGGGGGACGCAGTAGGGTAGTGACGCGGACTGATGGATGTCCGTCTAAGCAGTGAGGCTGATGTGTAGGCAAATCCGCACATTGTAAGGCTGAGCTGTGATGGGGAGCGAAAATTATAGTAGCGAAGGTCATGATCTCACACTGCCAAGAAAAGCCTCTAGCCAGGTGAAGGTGCCCGTACCGCAAACCGACACAGGTAGGCGAGAAGAGTATTCTAAGGCGCGCGGAAGAACTCTCGTTAAGGAACTCGGCAAAATGACCCCGTAACTTCGGGAGAAGGGGTGCCCCGGTAGTGTGAATAGCACGAGGGGGCCGCAGTGAAAAGGCCCAAGCGACTGTTTAGCAAAAACACAGGTCTGTGCGAAGCCGTAAGGCGAAGTATACGGGCTGACGCCTGCCCGGTGCTGGAAGGTTAAGGGGAGTGGTTAGGAGCAATCCGAAGCTGTGAACCGAAGCCCCAGTAAACGGCGGCCGTAACTATAACGGTCCTAAGGTAGCGAAATTCCTTGTCAGGTAAATTCTGACCCGCACGAATGGCGTAACGACTTGGGCGCTGTCTCAACGAGAGATCCGGTGAAATTTTAATACCTGTGAAGATGCAGGTTACCCGCGACAAGACGGAAAGACCCCATGGAGCTTTACTGCAGCTTGATATTGAATTTGGGTACGATCTGTACAGGATAGGTGGGAGCCTTTGAAGCAGGAGCGCAAGCTTCTGTGGAGGCAACGTTGGGATACCACCCTGATCGTATCTAGGTTCTAACCTGGTACCGTAATCCGGTGCGGGGACAGTGTCAGGTGGGCAGTTTGACTGGGGCGGTCGCCTCCTAAAGAGTAACGGAGGCGCCCAAAGGTTCCCTCAGAATGGTTGGAAATCATTCGAAGAGTGCAAAGGCATAAGGGAGCTTGACTGCGAGACCTACAAGTCGAGCAGGGACGAAAGTCGGGCTTAGTGATCCGGTGGTACCGCATGGAAGGGCCATCGCTCAACGGATAAAAGCTACCCTGGGGATAACAGGCTTATCTCCCCCAAGAGTCCACATCGACGGGGAGGTTTGGCACCTCGATGTCGGCTCATCGCATCCTGGGGCTGAAGTAGGTCCCAAGGGTTGGGCTGTTCGCCCATTAAAGCGGTACGCGAGCTGGGTTCAGAACGTCGTGAGACAGTTCGGTCCCTATCTGTCGTGGGCGTAGGAAATTTGAGAGGAGCTGTCCTTAGTACGAGAGGACCGGGATGGACGTACCGCTGGTGTACCAGTTGTTCCGCCAGGAGCACCGCTGGGTAGCTATGTACGGACGGGATAAACGCTGAAAGCATCTAAGCGTGAAGCCCCCCTCAAGATGAGATTTCCCAGTATGTAAGACCCCTTGAAGACGACGAGGTAGATAGGCTGGGGGTGGAAGTGCAGCAATGCATGGAGCTGACCAGTACTAATCGGTCGAGGGCTTATCCAATTTGCAAGTTCAATTCGCACACTTTCGTTTCGAATCTAGTTTTCAGAGAACGATCTCTGAAAAGAAAGCTTAGCTATGCGTTTGGTGGCGATGGCGGAGGGGTTCCACACGTACCCATCCCGAACACGACCGTTAAGCCCTCTAGCGCCGATGGTACTTGGACCGCAGGGTCCTGGGAGAGTAGGACGCCGCCAAGCAATCGAAAGACACACTTGATGATATCGAGTGTGTCTTTTTTGTTTTAATGTAATTCATTCGTTCAGATTTGACTTGTTATATACATAAAATACTGGCATTCCAATCCTTAAAGCTGTGATACAATAGGTGAGGTCTATATAGAAAACGGAAACACGCATAAGTACGAGGAGGAACAGTGAACACGATGAAATCAGCCCCGTTTATTGCCGTGGAAGGTCCGATTGGAGCGGGGAAAACAACGCTGGCAACGATGCTTTCCCATGAATTGAATCTTCCGTTAGTTAAAGAAATTGTAGAAGAGAATCCATTTTTGGCTTCCTTTTATCAGGATATCGACGAGTGGAGCTTCCAATTGGAAATGTTCTTTCTGTGTAATCGGTTTAAACAATTGGAAGACACGGGTGCTCATTATGTAGAGCAGAATACCCCAGTCATTTCGGACTACCATATTTATAAAAATATGATTTTTGCCGATCGTACCTTAAAAGGAACGAAACGGGATAAATACCGTCAAATCTATCATCTGTTAACAGATGATCTGCCAAAGCCCAATCTGGTGCTTTATATTGAAGCTGAACTCGATACGTTGATGTACCGCATTAACAAGCGTGGACGCTCATTTGAGCAGGACATGGACCCGGCATATATGGAACAACTGATTGCTGATTACAAAACAGGTATGGACTATCTTGCGAATAGCTCAAATCCGCCAGTAATCATTAAGGTCAATGCAGAGCAACTCGACTTTGTGGAACATCCTGAACACTTCAGGCAAATTGTTAATCAGGTAAAGGAGTATATTATATGAATAACTATGGCATTCCAACGAATGCATTAATTACGGTAGCAGGTACGGTTGGAGTGGGCAAATCCACGTTAACAGCTGCGCTTGCACAGCGTTTGAATTTCAAGACTTCTCTAGAGCAAGTCGATCATAATCCATATTTGGAGAAGTTCTATCATGACTTCGAGCGTTGGAGCTTCCATCTGCAGATTTATTTCCTGGCAGAGCGCTTCAAGGAACAGAAGAAGATTTTTGAACTGGGTGGGGGGTTCGTACAGGATCGTTCCATCTATGAAGATACGGGCATTTTCGCGCAAATGCATGCAGATCAAGGAACCATGTCTGCTACTGATTTCGAGACATACAGCAGTTTGTTTGAAGCAATGGTGATGACACCGTATTTCCCACATCCAGATGTGCTGATCTATCTGGAAGGCAGTCTGCCTTCGATTTTAAACCGAATTACGGAACGTGGACGCGAGATGGAGATTCAGACAGACCGTTCGTACTGGGAACACATGCATGAGCGCTATTCCGTGTGGATTGATCAGTTTACGGCTTGCCCTGTGCTGCGTCTGAATATTGATGAGTATGATGTGCATGATCCGGCATCGGTGGATGCCATTTTGGCACAGATTGCAGCTGTCATTCAGCCTACTAAGGAAACGCAAAGATAAGATAGAGCGAGTTTCCCTATGTAGTTTTCTGGGTTACAGTGGTTATATCTAAAATATAGATACGGACAACATCCCTTCTACGGCTATTATGCTGTTGGAAGGGATGTTTTTTATGGCCATCAGTAGAAAAATGTTGAATAATAGGTCTTTTTGTGGTTTCATAGGAAAGGTGAATTCTGGAAAAGAAGCATATGCATGACTCAGGAGGGAAAGACAACGTGGAAGAGAAACAAGGAGTTAAAATCGGTATGCCGATCATTGGTGGCTTAATTGCAGCCATTCTGGGGGGCATCGTGTGGGCGGCTATTGCCGCAATGACCGAGTATGAGGTAGGATTAATTGCGATTTTGATTGGAGCGCTCACGGGCTACGCCGTTGTGTTGTTCTCCAATAAACAGATTGCGACAGTACATAAGATTATTGCCGTACTGTTTGCGCTCGTTGGCATTTTGCTGGGGAAATATCTGACGGTGGTTTATTTTACTTCCGAACTATTTGGGGATGTAAGTGTGATGGAACTCGTGTTTGATAGCGAGATGATCAGCGCGTTTGCAGAAACCTTCCAAGACTATTTCAGTCAACCCATTGATTTGTTATTCATTGTGCTTGCGATTGTATCTGCATGGCAGATTCCTGGCCGGATGGCGAGAACCAGTCTAGCCTCGGATGTCTCTTCATCGGATCACGCACCAAGAGCTTAATCGGATAGTCGTTGGACGCTGGCAGCATAATGAAGAACGTTTGACAGAAAAAACTTCATGCTCATCATCCTAAGCATCTGGTGAAAAGGTTATATCGAAGGACTGGGAGCAGAAGAAAACGTAGTAAAGAGCATCTACTTTAGAAAAATATTTATAAAGTACTCAGAGTGAGCAGCCGTTAGGCTTGTTCACATTGCGGCTGAGTTACTTGGATACATAAAAGGGACGTAACGCTTGAGAAGGCGGACGTCCCTTTTATGTATTTACTAGGAAGTAGGCTGGATATGACTCATCACTGTTGCAACAATTCGGGTCGATTCAATTTATTTACTACGTAACCCTACCATATACCCAGAATGTTCATAAGGTTAACAAGAACAATACGGTCACCACAGAACGAAGGTTACAATATCCTGATCTCATTTATAGAAAATAAAGCTGACGACGAGAGATTACGTTTACCACTATAGGACAGAGGTCTAAGTTACAGACGATCGTTTACAGCGCTTATTTGACGGCAATGAGAGTTGAATAATACTGTATGTGGTTGAATACAGGGCTATATTATTTGTTTTGGTCAGCAAATACAGCCATAGCATCTCTCATAAATACTGCCAGACCATCGCCGAACTGATCAATATTACGCGTGAAGCGTTCATCGTCCACGTACATCTGACCAAGTCCTCTAAAGGCTTCAGGTGAGTAGCTTCCCATTTGGTTTAGCCAAGTGTACCACTCTTTGATGCCAGCCTGTGCCTCCGCAGATGCTGGTTCTGTGTGACGAAGTGAAGCCAGATGTTTGTAGATTTCATTCATTTGATCGGATAGAGCCTTCTGCTCCGTGGTTGATTTACTGTGCAGCTTCTGATTTGCCTGGTCGACAGCATGGTCTCCCCACCGTTCACGCGCTTCCTGTTCATACGGATTCCGGCTAAAATCAAATCCTTCAAAATGTTCTTTGGCTGTCATTATAATTTCTCCTCTCACGTGTAGGACTGTTTTATCAATGGTAGCAATCATCTGGTCCAAGCGTTGGCGCTTCTCCAGCAGTATAAGTCGATGCATATTTAGTGCTTCTTCCGGATTGAAGGAGGGGTTGGTTATAATGTTTTTGATCTCCTTCAGAGAGAAGTCGAGTTCCTTAAAAAATAATATCTGCTGCAATCGTTCCAGGTTGGCATCTGAATATAATCGATACCCGGCAGCAGTTACTTCGTCCGGGGTTAATAGCCCGATTTCATCATAATGATGCAGTGTGCGCACACTGATTGAGGCAAGTTCGGCAACTTCTTTTACCTTCATGGCCATGAGTGAAACCTCCTTACAACACTGATTGTACAGTGTCACGTTACGTGAGAGTCAACAGTTGAAAATGAAAAAAACAAGATGCGAGCAAGGAAGCTGCATCTTGATCATGGATTGGTGACTGGATGTGGCTAGATGTGACTAGAGCTGATTGGAATGTGAGTAGATATGACTATATGTGAATAGGTATCACGAAATAATTGTATTATTCAGTCATTGTAGGGGCGGCGGCTGTGCTTTGATGTCGAAGACATGGGTTGCTGCCGCGCCGCAGGGGTGTTGTGATTCTCCTCTGTTATGGAGAGGAGAGCGAGCGGTTATGGGCTGCACCATGTATTCGGTGCAGCCCACGGGCTGGCAGTACAGGGGAGCAGGGCTACGCCTGCATCCCGCGCACTGCCGTAGCGAACTGCGCAGCCGCTGCGCGCACATCGGCCGCGCCCGCGATGGCGGAGATGACGGCTACGCCGTCGGCTCCAGCCGCCATCACGGCGGCCGTGGTATCGGGCGTAATGCCGCCGATACCCACAATCGGAACTGCGATGCCTGCGGCGCGCAGTTCCGTCACCCCTGCGGGGCCCAGCACAGCGTGGGCATCCGCTTTGGAGCGCGTCGGGTACATGGGCCCGACGCCAAGATAGTCGGCGCCCGCCTGCACGGCACGGCGCGCCTCATCCACAGCGTGGGCGGATACGCCAAGCATCCGCCCATCGCCAATGCGGGCGCGTACCAGCGCCGCGTCCGCATCATCCTGGCCGACATGCACGCCGTCGGCCTCCACCGCTACAGCCAGCTCCACATCATCGTTCACGATGAACGGGACCTCGTGCTGGCTGCACACCTCGCGAAGCCGCATCGCAAGCGTCATGCGAGCTTCGCCGACCAGGGCGCCAGTTCCCTTTTCACGGAACTGGAACAGCGTAATGCCGCCAGCAATGGCTTGGCGCAGCACCTCGACAGGGTCTTGCGTCGTATTGACGCTGCCCATGACCAAATACACCTGCATCGCGCGTTGTACCGCTTCTGCATCCCAAGGGCGCATCACTGCTCACCTCGCTGTCTGCGCTGATACGCAAAATGATTCGTTGGCCCATGTCCGGCCCCAATCCCCAGCTCATCTTCAATGGCTGCCTGAATGAATGCTCGCGCGGTCGTGACAGCAGCCAGAACGGGTGAACCCTTGGCTAACTCTGCGGTGATCGCAGCAGAGTATGTACATCCCGTTCCGTGTGTATGACGTGTTACCACACGAACATTCTCCAGATAATGAAAAGACTGCCCATCGTAGAGCACATCCACGATCATGCCACTTCCTTCATCATGACCACCTTTGACCAAAGCATACGTTGAGCCCATCTGTACAATCCGTCTCGCGGCTTCTTCCCGCTGACTTAGATTCGTGATGGACATTCCGGTAAGCAGTTCGGCTTCCGGAATATTAGGTGTTGTGATTAGGGCATGGGGCAACAGCTCTGTAACTAGCGCCTGTACAGCTTCCTGCTGGAGCAGGGGGGCGCCCCCTTTGGCGACCATCACAGGATCGATGACCAGATTAGACCAACGGTAGTGCTGCCATTTCTCAGCGACTAGCTTGATTATCTCGGCACTATATAACATGCCGGTCTTCGCCGCAGTTGGCTGAAAGTCTTCGCCCGTCGAGTCCAATTGCTGGGATATGCCATCGTAAGGGATGGGGAATACGCCTTGTACACCTGTTGTATTTTGAGCAGCAATAGCGGTGATGACGGTCATGCCGTATACGCCAAGCTCCTGAAATGTTTTCAAATCGGCCTGAATTCCTGCACCGCCTCCATTATCGGAACCTGCAATGGTTAGCGCTTGAGCAATGCTCATACTACACCTCCACGGATCAGACGGATCTGTGCGCGTTCTGCCAAAAGGTCGGGTGTTACTTGTGCCAGTTGATTCAACAATTCAATCTGGAAGCTGCCCGGCCCCTGATGAGCCGTCTTCTCTGCCGCCAGTTCAGCCGCTACGCCATAAAAAGTGAGTGCTTCAACAACACTGTCTAGAAGATCGGCTTCCGATTCCGCGATGGCAGTAAAAGCACCAATCACCGAACTTAGCAGACAGCCAGCACCCGTGACCTGAGTGAGCAAGGCATGACCATTACTTGTGAGAAATGTGGATTGTCCATCGGTAATGATATCTTCTTTTCCCGTGATGACCACGACACAGCCAAGATGTTGTGCTGCCCGCTCCGCAATTCCAATCCGGTTACCTTCACCTGATCCTGCATCGACACCTTTGATACTCCAGCTTTCACCAATGACATTGGCGACTTCCGCTACATTGCCGCGCAGTACCGTGAGACGAAGCTCACGAACGAGCATCTGAACGGTTTCTGTACGATAGGTGGTTGCCCCTGCGCCGACGGGATCAAGCACCACAGGCACATGATGCGCATTAGCCGATTGGCCTGCCAGACGGATGGCCTGAACGATTTTATCATCGAGTGTGCCAATGTTGAGTACCACGGCTCCGGACATCTTGGCAACATCAGCGACTTCTTCATGAGCATAGGCCATAAAAGGGGACGCACCAAGTGCAAGCAAACCATTGGCTGTGAATGGAGCAACGACAAGGTTGGTGATATTGTGTACCAGCGGATTTTGCGTACGAACACGTTCCAGATAAGACATATAATTTCCTCCTTGTTTTGAAGTAACCCCACCGGCAGAAATCCGATATGCAGAGTCATTCAGCAGAATAATAGAATATGAGTCTCCTTGCCTGAGTATGGCGCAGAGTGTAATGACAGCAAGAGGTATGAAAGCAGCGGTAAAATAGAAACGTAAATATAAATCAATTTTATAAACTCACTAAAATGAATTTTTGTAACTGGATATAGACAAACTGAATCTTCTTGCTCTATGTCTGTCCTTGATTTAAACAGCTAATGGTTGCATACATATAAAATGTAAATGGACAGAAATGCTGCTGCACAAAAACGCAACAATATGAAAACGAAACAGTACAAAATAAAGAATAAAGAAAGAATAAAGAAAGAATAAAGAAAGTGGAGCCAGGGCCTGTTTCCAAACTCAGGCAAGCGATACGGTGATGAACGTAAGCGTTCAAATAGAGTCTTAAAGACCAAGACCAAGCTGGCAGCTCTTTTGGCGAATTCCTTGCGTTTGGTCAGACGGTGTTTCTAAAGAACCCAGGACATCTTATTTGGCTGTCAAATCCTACTTTTGAAATGTAAGGAACATCAGACACGTTATTTCCCAGAATTCCTTGATTAAAACGCTGCAAACGGCTGTTTATTCTGATATAACGTGTCTCAGATTCCTTAGATTTCTGAGACTGCTTTGAATCCTTGAATAAGACGTCTCAGATTCGTTAGCGCTCGCCGCATGCCCTACTCCGAACACATTAAGGTGGGATTCAGCTCACGGTAGATTTGAAGATGTGCGCTAATGTACATGACCAAATGCATAGCACCAAGCCGCCCGGACGCATACAAGGTACCCGATCGCATATCATGTCATCCAAACGCATACCAACAAGCCACCCAAATGCATACCAACAAGCCCCCTAATGTACATCAAGCCACTTAGGATTGCTAAAAATTCTGATGCTCCAAAGCTTGCTCCAGCCAATTTCCTTTCGGAAACCTTTTACATTTCGCAAACCTTGTTGCCCCTAATGCCCACGCGCTTTCTAACTTTCTATTCATTCCTCTCACGTTCAACTCCCATTCTTTTAGTCACTTTCCTTTCCCTTCATTCCCGTGTCTCTACTTTACTTACTGTCCTTGCAGATTAATAAACGCATCCTCGGCTTTCACCGATTCAGGAATCAATTCAGTTGCAACGAGCCATGCACGTACATTCTCCCACGATTCCATTTCCTGCCGACCAAACGGTTGACCTTCTTCATTCATGAGTGGCAGTAGAATAGCGAGGCTTTTGGTTTCGATCTCCGGGTCAAGCGGAGACGTTTCATTCTCATGAGCAAGCAGAATATTCAAGGCTTCCTGTGGATGCTCAGTCACATATTTTTGTCCTTCCTGAATCGCTTTGACGAACCGGGTAAGCTGTTGTTTTTTTGCTTGAATGCCAGCTTCACTTGCGGTCAGGACCAATTCATAATAATCAGGCACACCATAGTCGACAGGGTTAATCGATTTCATGGCATGGCCTTCTTTCTCCAAAATCAATTGTTCATGGTTAATAAAACCACCCATAATCGCATCCGCCTGTCCGGAAGCCAGTGAAGGAATCAGATCGAATCCAACGTCGACCAGATTCATGTTATCCGGGTTGCCACCATCGTGGCTGATCATCGTACGTACCATCGCTTCATACAGCGGAATCGAAGAATAACCGACAGTTTTTCCGTCAAGATCTTTGGGTGAACTCACGTTGTCATTGGCTTCGGTCAACAGATGAACAAGCGGGTGCCGAACAACAGCAGCAATCGAACGTACAGGAATGTTCTCGCCACGCGCGAGCAAGATTTGGGGCTGGTAGCTTAGAGCCAGATCAATTTTACCGGCAGCAACAAGTTTGAGTGAATCATTGGTATCCGCAGGCATCTGAATTTCGATATCCAGACCTTGGTCTGCAAAGTACCCTTTTTCCTGAGCAACATAGATGAAGGAATGTACTGCATTCGGGTACCAGTCGAGCATGATGGACAGTTTATCTTTGGTGTCTGATGCTGGTTCTGGTGTAGACGGATCTATTTGCTGTGCGTTGGTTGCGGAATCTGTTGTTGGCGTATTTTGGTTGGTGCCTGCGGGGCTACATCCGCTAACAATCAGCAACAGGATTACGAGCATGATGGGAAGCAGGGAGTGTATACCTTTGTTATTCATAATGGAAGTTCCTCATTTCATTGTTTAAGGTTTGTAGGAAATGAACAGCAGGATGTTAACGGACAACGTGATGACTGAAACATAACTGCTGATATGTGAAAAAAGTGTTTGGAAATCATACTTCCTATCATTAAATCGGGTTCACTCTCAAAGATTATCCGGTCTTTCTTTTGCCTCCATGACGGGGTGTGTTAAACCGTTTTTCCAGCCAGGCAATCAGTACAAACAAAACGATCCCGAGCAGGGATAACAGCACAATAGCGGCGAACATCGCGTCCGTGTTCATGTTGCTGGACATGCGGCGGCTGAAGTATCCGAGACCTTTGCTGCCACCGAGCCATTCGCCAATCGTTGCACCAACCACGCAGTACACCACAGACATCTTTAGTCCCGAGAAAAAAGAGGGAAGTGCCAGTGGAACCTGGAGTTTGCAAAAAATATCCCACTTGCTGGCCCCCATGGTGAGCAGCAGTTCACGCTGCTCTGGATCACCCTGGCGCAGGCCATCATAGGTACTCACCACAATGGGGAAGAAGGCGATTAGGAATACCACCGCGACTTTGCTCCACAGCGTGTAGCCAAACCATAGGATGAAGACGGGGGACAGGGCAATCAGCGGGATCGTCTGACTGATTACGATGAAGGGATATAACGCTTTTTCAATCGACCGATTCATATGCATTCCCGTTGCAAGTGCAATTCCTGCACCAATGGACAAGCCAAAACCAACGACAACCTCCATCAAGGTAGCAGGCAGATGTGTGGCCAGCAGGAGGTAGCGATGCTCATACAGGGAGCTGGCAATCGCCGTTGGGGCTGGAATGATGAAGGAGGGTACCCATCCCATACGTACAATCCACTCCCAGAAGACAAGCAGCAAGAGCATGAGCCAAAGAAACAGACCATAACGGGCAAGCCAACGCCTTACGTTATCCTTCATGCAGTCTCCCAAGTTACCTTCTCGCATGCAATTGTTCCTCCAGTCGTCGTCTCATCTGAACGAGCGCCGGTTCGTAGATCATGTCCGAATGTCTTGGACGTGGCAAAGGTACCGTCAAATCCTGTAGCTGTTGGCCTTGGCGCCCAGGAGTTAACAGGATAATCCGATCACTGAGAAGCAGGGCCTCTTCAATGTCATGTGTAATGAACAACACGGTTTTACCCAGGCCTTCCCAGAGCTCCAGCAGCCAGCGATGCATCTCCCGTTTGGTTAAGGCATCGAGTGCACCGAATGGTTCATCCAGCAGCATGAGTTGGCCACCTGTCAGCAAAGTACGAAGCAGCGCGACACGCTGGCGCATGCCACCCGACAGCTCGTCCGGGTAAGCATGCGCGTAGCCGGATAAGCCAAATCTGTCGAGCCCTGCCAGAATGTCCGCGCGAATTCTTCCCTTATCCTGCCGCTCTGGAGCAAGTTCAGCGGGGAGCATGCAATTCTCCATGACGGTTCGCCAGGATAACAGGAGGTCCTTTTGTGGCATATAGGCCACCTGCCCCAGTCGCTTTCCTTCAGGGACCCAAGGAATTTCTATGGTTCCATGGGTTGGCTCAAGCAGGCCTGCCAGCAGCTTGAAAAGGGTGCTTTTACCGGAGCCGCTGGAGCCGATGAGCGAGACGAATTCGCCGTTGGCTACACGCATCGACACATTGGAGAGCACGGGGGAATCCCTTTTTCCCGGGAAAGCGTAGCTCATGTTGTGAATGGTTATGTTATTATCCATCTCGTTCTGTTCCCCCTTGTTATTCCAAATTCAACTTCAAACTGCGGAATCTTTAATTACACCTTCTGATCTGCCCGCAGAACGCGAAAAAGACCCACCCATTTCCGGAGAAATGAGTGGGTCTGTAAGTTCAATTCACATTAAATTTCATCATCAACATGAAAAAATCCGCTTACTGAGAGGCCGCTCCACTTCCCTCCGCTGGTATGATCCAGATCAGGTTCAAAGGGTCCGAATAGTCATATTCGTCTCAGCCGCAAGGCTCCCCTAGTGCAAAAGTTCAAGATATGCAGTTGTGTGTTCAGCATATATCACATGCAAGTGGAATGTAAAGGGGGTGCTTGGAAAGAATGTGAGTACTGTAAGTTAGAAAAGTAACCCAGGATTCTAACCGCTTGAATGTAACAGCGAATCAAGCTGACCGATCAGACGGACAATCTGCTCAGGCGTGCCAATCGTAATCCGAAGCCAGGTAGGCATACCGAATTCGGTACCGCCGCGGACAGAGATGCCTCTGTTCAACAATTCTTGGGTAATCGGGCCACTATCCTGCAGCAGATCAACCATGATGAAATTCGTTTCGGAAGGGATGTAGGGTAAGTTCCACTGATCAAAGGATTGCATTAACGTTTCCCGTCCCTGACGATTGTAATCCAGGCAATGAGAGACAAATTCATGATCATCCAGACTGGCCGAAGCAGCGGCTTGGGATGTGGCTGTCAGACTGATGGGCAGCTTGACCCGGTTAATGCCTTCAATGATACTTTCATTCCCGATGCCATATCCGATTCGTAGGCCGGCAAGTCCATATATTTTGGAGAAGGTCCGTAAAATAATCAGATTATTGTACTGCTCCAGCAGCTTAACCGTATCAGGATAATCTTCACTTTCCGCGAATTCATAATACGCTTCGTCCAGGACAACCACGACATGGGAGGGAACATGTTCGAGTAAACCAAGTAAGGCATCTGCCGTGAAAATGGTTCCGGTCGGATTATTCGGATTGCAAAGCCAAATAATTCGGGTAGAAGCATTAATCCGTTGCCGGAATTGCTCCAGGTCCAGCGAATGGTTGACCAAAGGTACTTCATGAATGACCCCGCCTGCCAGCAGCGTAGCACCCTTATACCAATTAAAGGAGGGGACCGGAATGAGTGATTCCTCGCCGGGATTAAGATATGCTTGGGCGGTCAGAGTCAGGAGCTCGAATGATCCACTGCCAAATACCAGTTGGGAGGTACGAACACCCAGACGTTCCGCAAGTTTATCACGCAGCAGTTGGCTGGAACCATCGGGGTATTGTGCCAAAAGATCGGAGCCCAGCGATCTGACCGCTTCGGCTGCAAGGGGAGAAGATCCAAACGGATTCTCGTTCGCTGCGAGTCGATCGACACTTTCCAATCCCAACTCCCGCCGAATCTGTTCCATGGATTTGGCAGGTGTATAGGCTGGAATTTGATTTAACAGGTCTTTGACAGGAGGAGAGGGAACAGGTGAGAGGGATTGCATGATCATACCTTCTTTCCAGTGGAATTAGATCGAGAATGATATCTGTTTCTGGGCAATCTGCTGTGCTGTTTCTTGTGGAGGAGTCAACAACCGATTCAGAATCAGATTTTCAAAATGAGCAAACCCGCTGTCCCGAACGCGTGGCCGCTCCAGCGTAATTCGGGTATCCATCGTTATATGACCGTCCTCAATTAACAGCACCCTGTCAGCCAGCGCGACCGCCTCACTGACATCATGCGTGACCAGAATGACAGTCAGACCTTCTTCTACCCACAAGCGTTCGATTAATTGCTGCATCTCAATACGGGTCAATGCATCCAATGCACCGAGCGGTTCATCCAGCAGCAATAATCGCGGATGACTTGCGAGTGCCCGTGCCAAGGCGACACGTTGTTTTTGCCCGCCTGATAATACTCCTGGCCAGTCACCTTCACGCTCTCCAAGTCCTACATTGCGAAGCGACTGGCGTGCATCCTCCTTGTTCTTGTCGGGGATGCCCAGCCGTACATTGTCGAGCACGGATTTCCAAGGCAGCAGCCGGGCTTCCTGAAACAGAAATCGTGTCTCAGGTGCTGTAGTGCCAAGCTTTCTGTTACCCAGCATAATGCTTCCGGAAGAGGGGGGTTCCAGCCCGGCGATCAGACGCAGCAGCGTACTTTTGCCACAGCCGCTTCGTCCAACGATGGCTACAAACTCCCCTTGTCTTACACTGACGTTGATGTCGGATAGAATCGTGCGCTGATCATACGATTTCTGGACCCCATGCACTTGAAGAAAGGGGCTGATCTGACTTGTGCTCATGGATTCATTCACGCTCCTTTGGCTTTACTTGCGGGATAAAGCCGGGTTCCAGCGCAGCCAGCGCCGTTCCAGCCATTTGGCGATGGTATCGGACAACTTGCCCAGCAGGGCATATAGCAGAATACTTAAGACAATTACGTCCATTTGCATGAATTCCCGCGCGTTCATCGCCATGTATCCAATCCCGGCATCCGCCGCAACCGTCTCGGCTACGATGAGTGTCAGCCACATGATGCCAAGTGCATAGCGAATGCCCACCAGAATGGAAGGCAATGCACCAGGCAGGATAATGTCCTTATAGAGGGACCAACGGCTGAGTCCATATACTTTGCCCATTTCAATCAGACCGGGATCGACCGAACGTATGCCATGGAACGTATTCAGATATACCGGAAAGAACACCCCCAGGGAAACGAGAAATAATTTGGCTTCTTCTCCGAT
Source organism: Paenibacillus sp. 1781tsa1 (assembly GCF_024159265.1). NCBI lineage: Bacteria > Bacillati > Bacillota > Bacilli > Caryophanales > Paenibacillaceae > Paenibacillus > Paenibacillus sp. 1781tsa1. Next base: position 987,758 of record NZ_JAMYWY010000001.1, read on the forward strand.
CCCGAACCACACAATAACGAGAGGGATCAAGGACAGATGTGGAATATTGCGGATCATCTGCACCGAGGAATCGGCGATCTTTTCCGCAAGGGAGGAGATGCCGTTCAGTACCCCCAGCAGGAAACCCAGCCCCCCACCAATGAGGAATCCTCCCAAAGCCCGCTTGGCGCTAATACTGATATTGTTTAATAACTCACCGTTTCGAAGCAAACGAATGAAGGCCTCCAGTACCTGAGCGGGACGGGGCAAAATATTGGCTGCAACAACTCCGGATGCAGTAAGCCATTGCCATAGAGCCAGAATGAGTAGTGGTACAACAAAAGGAATGAATTGGTTAAACCATGCCCGGTTAAAGGTGTTGGACCGCACGTTATGCCTACCTCCTTGCTTCTTTCGTTTATTGGCTAGTTGGAGCTGGAAGCTGATCTTGAAGTACATCACTCCAGAATGTGCTCACATCGACTGCCTGGTCAAAAATCCCCGCTTGCTGAAACGTATCCGCTACGTCCTGTTCGGACTTGATGGCTTCGTCAGAAATGGCAACGATACGTGTTGTACGTTGTGCTTCTCCATCCGTGTAGGTTTTAAGGGCTTGCTCCAACGGCTGGTGAGTATTGTCTGCAGTAATTTGAGCCCATGCGTCCTTATTGGCACGAGCCCAATCATTGAATTTGTTGATTCGCTCCAGATAATCGGCAAGGGCCTTTTTCTGTTCCTCATTCGCAATGGCCTGATCGGAGGCGGCTACAAGGAAGCTGCCTGACAAGATATCTCTGGCGCTAGCGAGCGTTGTTGCTTCATTCTGATGTGCAGAGATGATGGCATTGCCGTAACTGGCAAGGGCGTCCACTTTCCCGCTAATTAGGGCGCTGAGTCCATCTGCTGTTGTAAGTTCGACCGGACTGATGTCACTCCAGGTTAACCCGGCTTCCTCCAGCATTTTGAGCAGGAAATAGTGGGCCGTTGTGTTTTTGACGAAAGCCACTTTTTTGCCCTTCAGATCGGCAACCGATTTAATCGATGAACCTTTGGGAACAACAACCTCCTGATTTAAGGTGCTGCCTTGTTGTACTGCAATAATTTTGAAGCTTCCACCATTGGCAGCCTGAGATGCAAAAATGGGTGGGATTTCACTGGTCACACCAAAGTCCAGTTGATTGGCAGCCATCGCTTCAAGGATCAGGTTACCTCCCTGAAAAACGTTATAAGTGACTTTATAGGGGGTGTCATTGAGTCCGGCTGCTTTCAGCCCCAGTTCGAGATTGCCCCATCCGGTCTGACCAACCCGAATGGTAACGTCATTATTGGAAGCGGCTGATGCCGCTGTCGGTGTTGCGCCTGTACCGGCGGCCTGATTGTCAGTTCCGGTAGAGCAGCCGGAAATCACCAACAACAGAAGCGCGCTCAGAAAGGCAGTTAAGGGGAGAGTGTAATGGCGGTTTGGACGAATCATAGGGAGGAAACCTCCTTGGTGTATGTACTGTTTTCACTGGACTGACTGGATTCTATGAATGTTTGGCCGACACGGTCTGCCTGAAGAATGGCTTCGGTTACCTGCGCTGTGCTAACTCCGAAGGAGAGATGTGCCGCACTGCCTTCCCGCAGCTGTAGTCCTGCTGCAATGCGCGCAGCAGCTTCCCGAGGATGTTGTTGTATGCCGAGCTGGGCAAGAGTGATTGGCAGATTCAGCTTATGTAGCAGAGTGAGCAGCTCATGAAGCTCATCCCCTGCTTTGCCTTCAAGAATCCACTGGGTGAACAGTCCAAAGGTTACCTTTTCTCCATGTAGCGAAGCGTGTGTTTCGGGTAATTTGGTGAGGCTATCATGCAGTCCATGAGCAATCGCGGCATGAAGTGATCCATCGCCAATGCTGCCCACAAGGCCGGCGAGCACAATAATGGCATCGGCAACATCACGGAATTGGGGTGTACTACCGGTTGTATCGGTGGATTCATAGACATCGATGGCGTGCGCTTCAAGAATATCGAGCGCAAGCTTGGCAGTGCTGACACTGTTTCGGAGAGTGAGGCTGGTGGCGTTGCCACTTAGATTAACGACGAACTCATGCCATTTTACGAGCGTGTCACCGATTCCAGCGGCCAAATATCGTCTTGGTGCACTCGCCAGAATATGAGGATCAGCCAGAACGAGATCAGGCGAACGGCGCAGGGGACGATAGCCTGCAGATTGGCCCTGTTCATCATAGAGCACGGTTAAGGCGGACCAGGCGGCACATGTTGCGGCAATCGTTGGGACCGTTACAATGGGCAATTGGGCTTGCTCGGCTACCGCTTTGGACAGATCGAGCACTTTACCGCCACCGACGCCAATAATCAGATCAACATCCAGATCGAAAGCTTGCTGCGTAAAAGCATCAATCTGACCTGTTGTAACCTCACCGTGAAACAATTGCACATGGAACTTGATCTTATGCTCTTCCAGTGAAGGAAGAAGGTAAGGCTTTACGGCTTTTAATGCAGCCTCACCGGCGATGATGAGAACATGCTGCCCAAGCTGTGCAATCCGCGAACCACTTTGCTCAAGAATGTTAGCCTCGTGTACATATACTGCGGGTGCTTTAACAGTAATCATCGATACACTCCCTTTATAACTTATTATTCTTACTTTTTAACTTGGTTTTAAATTGTTTAAATTCTAGCATCGCGTCTCAGCAACCACAATAACCCAGACAATCAATACATCCTATACTTCGATTGAAAGAATCTATAAGTGACTATAGAACGGGGGAACAAGGGGCAATCGACTCTTTACTTTGCTTACGGAGGCAGATTTATTTAAGATGTAAGAATACGGTACAATGTCTATTAAATTTCTATATGCTGCTTTTGGGATGTATTAAATGGAAAGGGGAGTGTATATGAAAACGATTGGTCTTATTGGTGGAATGAGCTGGGAGTCATCGTTAGAATATTATCGAATTATTAATGAAGAAGTGAAAAATAAATTGGGAGGATTGCATTCAGCCAAGTGCATTTTATATAGCGTGGATTTTGAAGAGATCGAGCGTTATCAAGCTGAAGGTGATTGGGAAAGTGCTGGTGAACTATTAGGGAATGCTGCTCAGTCTTTGGAAAAGGCAGGAGCAGAAATGATCGTAATATGTACAAATACGATGCATAAAGTCATTAAACATATTGAAGAAAAAGTACGTTTACCCATTGTACATATTGCTGATTCAACAGCAAATCAAATTCATAAGTCCCAAATAAGTACGGTTGGTTTACTCGGCACAAAATATACGATGGAACAAGACTTTTATAAAAAACGAATTGAATTTAATGGTATTAAGGTTTTGATACCGAATGAAGAGGATCGAAAAGTTATCAATAAAATAATATATGAGGAATTATGTTTAGGGAAAATTGAGCCCTTATCAAGGGATTATTATAAAAAGGTGATCCAAAGGCTAGTTGATGATGGAGCAGAGGGAATCATATTAGGTTGCACCGAAATTGGATTATTAGTAAAAGTAGAGGATTCAGAAGTTCCATTATTTGATACAACACGTATTCATGCGATTGAATCTGTTCATTTGGCACTAGCCAAATCATTTTGACACAACCAGATAAACCCGTTCTCTGATTTACCTTGGCTCATGAACCCGATATAATAGGGATGGCCCGTATAGGCCGGATCACAAAATGCAGGTGGGATTGTTCTCCCTCCTAGGCAGAATGGGGACCCGAGTTGAAAACGTTCAAAAAAGTATATATTGAGATCACGAGTATCTGCAATCTGGCTTGCAGCTTCTGTCCGCAGACGCAGCGTGCCAAAGGATTCATTGACCCTGAAGTCTTCAACAATATACTGGAACAAGTTAAACCACATACCAACCATATTTATCTACATGTCAAAGGCGAACCCTTGTTGCATCCCAAAATAGATCTGCTGCTTGATTCCGCACACGAGAAGGGACTCAAGGTGAACATTACAACGAATGGTACACTGCTGCCCAAGACTCAGCATAAATTGCTTGGCAAACCGGCGCTGAGGCAGATGAATTTCTCCCTGCACAGCTTCGATGGGCATGAAGGTTCAACAGACCGTGACGGATACCTGCGTCATATTTTGTCTTTTGTACACGAGGCCGTTAAGCACAATGTCATCATCTCATTCCGACTGTGGAATCTGACGCAGGATAACTTTACGAATGCTCAGATGAATCGAAATCGGGAGACCCTTGAAGTGCTGGAACGTGAGTTCAATCTGGACTTCCGCATTGAGGAGAAAGTGGTTCCAGGCAGCGGGGTCAAAATTGCCCCGAATGTATACCTGAATCAGGACCACGAGTTCCAGTGGCCAAGTCTGGATGCACCTGAAGATGACGGCAAGGGCTTCTGCCATGCATTGCGTAGTCAGGCAGCTGTGCTTGTAGATGGAACGGTGGTTCCATGCTGTCTCGATGGCGAGGGTGTGATTAACCTGGGTAATGTGCACGAGAAGTCATTCTCCGAGATTATTGAGGGTGAGCGAGCGAACAATCTGGTATATGGCTTCTCCAAGCGGGAAGCTGTGGAAGAGTTGTGTCGAAAGTGCGGTTATCGTCAGAGATTTGGAGCCTGACATCTTATATAAGCAAGCTAGGAGCCATTCAGATCACACATTTGGAGACAATGTCGTGATCTTTCTTTGTTACTGGGATTAAAGTTAGAGAGACTTATGTTACATATGAGCATACCAGAGGTTGATATCAGCATATTGTTTGAAGGATCTAACTTGCAAAAAATGCCGATATGACAGGGATTGTGCGGTGTCATGATATATCTGATCTAATGATTATTCTAGTTACCTTCCTTATTTGGTAGGATTAGGTTGTGGGTCGGACAGAGGTGCACCTCTGACGAACTTCCAGGACAAGCTCAGGCTTGTACAATACCAAATAACGAGAGAATAAGGGAGGAATAAAGTAATGAAAAAAATGTTGACGTTGTTGTTGTCCGCTGGTTTGGTTGCTTCCATATTTGGTGCGGTTCCGGCTGCTGCTGCGCCTACAGTTGTTAATTCAACGATTATTGTTCCAGCGGGCACAACTTATGACGGTCAAGGCAAAACATTTGTAGCCAATCCTTCCACACTGGGGGATGGGTCTCAAGCAGAGAATCAGAAACCGGTATTTCGTCTGGAGGCAGGGGCTACGCTCAAAAATGTAAATATCGGATACCCTGCTGCCGATGGTGTTCACTGTTATGGTAACTGTAGTATATCGAATGTAGTCTGGGAGGATGTGGGTGAGGATGCACTCACATTGAAGTCGGCGGGAACGGTCAACATTACTGGCGGGGCGGCGTACAAGGCCTATGATAAAGTGTTCCAGATCAATGCAGCCGGAACGATTAACATCAAAAATTTCCGTGCAGATGATATCGGCAAGCTGGTACGTCAAAATGGTGGAACTACCTTTGCGGTTAACATGACGTTGGATAACTCCAACATTTCCAATGTGAAAGATGCTATTATGCGTACAGACAGCAGTGTATCTCAAGGGAAAATTACGAATACCCGCTATTCCAAAGTGCCAACCCTGTTCAAGGGATTTGCTTCAGGTAAGACCAGTCAATCTGGTAATACGCAATATTAAACAGGAGATTGAATCATTGGAGTTGTTAAAAGTATAAGCTCCACTTGTGATTGGAAGTAAGTTGAAATATAACGCCAAAATGAGCGTCCCAGGGTCATTGCCACACTGACTTTGAGGGACGCTCTTTGTAATGCAGATGTCATAGTATAGTTCTGCTGATTAATGAAGCATGATTTTTCTGGGCATTGCCACAAATACCCATCTGATGTACATTAGAAGCAATGAAATAAGTGAACCGGGAGCTCAATGAAGTTGGGCTGAGAGAGTGGCCTTGTGCCGCTGACCGTACATCTGATCTGGGTAATGCCAGCGTAGAGAACATGAATTTGCAATATGTAAGGGTGAATTGTGGGAATGAACGTGGATGAACAACAGACCTTTTTGAACTGTGGTGGTGTATATGCCAGGGCGGAGGGGTGCTGGTTGATATTCCGTATTTTCGACATCCATCCATTACATCATTGTGAGGATTGTATACTGCGTGTTAGGCCTTCCCGGAACCGGGGAGGCTTTTTCGTTTATTTTTAGAACCCCCACAGGGAACAAAGGAAGGACGTAGAGAACATGGCAATAACAACAGGCAGCAAACGTTTGAAACTAACAGATATTCTGGTAACCATTGTGATCGCAGTGGTGTTTGGGGTGATTTACAAGATATGGGGACCTACATATGACTTGATGAAACCCTTCGGTGTTCATGCGGAGCAGATGATCTATGGCATGTGGTTTATGGCCGGCACGTTTGCTTTTGTCATCATTCGTAAACCAGGCGTGGCTATTCTAGCCGAGGTTGCGGCTTCAACGGTAAGTGCTTTTCTGGGCAGTGAATGGGGCATGTCCACACTTGTATATGGTTTGTTGCAAGGGTTGGGAGCCGAGATATTCTTCGCCGCATTCCTGTATCGAAAAACCAATCTGTTTGTCACTTGTCTTGCAGCCATAGGAGCCGCAGCGGCTTCGCTTATGCTGGATTATCAGTACGGCTATATCGATTCACTCTCAGCCTGGAATTATACGTTATTTATCGGATTCCGCTTCATCGGAAGCATCCTGATTGCAGGAGTGTTTGCTTATTATCTCGCAAAAGCATTGGAACTGACCGGTGTAACACGCTCCCTCAGACCGGTATCCAAACAGGATTATGAGGCGCTGGATTAGATGAGCGGAGAGGGGAATTCGCAAGCGGTAAGTGTGACGAATCTAAGATGCAAGTTCCCGGGAGAGAAAGCCTTGGTATTCCAAGGCTTGTCTCTTTCTGTGCGTCAAGGGGAGAAAGTGCTGTTGCTTGGCCCTAGCGGCTCCGGTAAATCAACGTTATTGCAAATTCTGAGCGGTTTAATTCCACGTTCGGTTGAGATTCCGATGAAATGTGATGATATTCAGGTTCCCGCCAAAGCAGGAGTGGTCTTTCAAGATCCGGATACCCAGTTCTGTATGTCCTTTACGGATGAAGAGATCGCATTTGTTCTGGAAAACCGAAATATTCCGCGTGAAAAGATGCCTGCGCTGATTGAATATTATCTGAAACAAGTGGGGTTATCCTTTGAACAGAATCGTATATTGATCCAGTCCATGTCTCAGGGGATGAAGCAGCGTCTCGCGATTGCTTCGATGCTTGCCATGGACCCGGAGGTATTGTTTTTGGATGAACCCACTGCACTTTTGGATGATGAGGGTACCTCCCAAGTGTGGGATACCGTTAAACGGATCGCCAGTGACAAAACAATCATCATTGTTGAACACAAAATTAACGAGATTGTGGATATGGTCGACCGCATCATTGTGTTGTCACCTGAAGGAAAGATTGTGGCGGATGGGCCAGCGCAGCAGGTATTCACGGATGAACGAGGCAAGCTGAAGGATTATGGAATCTGGTATCCAGGCATATGGGAGGAGCGAGAGCAGCCAACTAAGGAAGAGGAGGGAAGTACTTCTGGAGAGCCTCAAGCGTGTGAGAATCAGGGCATCTCAAACTTGGAAGCACAGCAATCGTCTGGCTTATCCGATGCAACGAGTAAATTCCCCCTAGCTCACGTCTCATCCGTATCCCCTGTATCACCCGCCTATAGGCCTGCACTGGAATTGCAGCAATTCACCGGATTTCGTGGGAAAACACCCTTTATTCAGGTGGAACATGCCAAAGTATGGCCTGGGGATTGGATTGGGATTGTCGGAGCCAATGGAGCTGGCAAGAGTTCATTGTTGTTATCTCTGATGAATATCCTGAAAACAACAGGTCATTATGAGGTTGAAGGTCAGCCTTCTGGCAAAACGGAGCAGCTTGCAGATCAAATCGCGTTTGTATTTCAGAACCCGGAGTTTCAATTTGTGACTAACACCGTCGCGGAAGAAGTGGAATTCTCATTGCTGGGGGGCAGCCTTACAGCGGAAGAAAGACTTGCCAGGACGGATCATATGCTGAATCAATTTGGACTAATCGACCTGTCGGAGCGCCATCCCTACCAATTATCGATGGGGCAGAAACGACGTTTGAGCGTTGCCTCTGCACTGGTGAGAGAGCAACGAATACTGCTGTTGGATGAACCTACTTTTGGACAGGATGCCCGCAATACGTTCGCCATGTTAGCACAACTGGAGCAATTGCGGAGAGAGGGAACAGCCATTGTTATGGTTACCCATGATCATGAAATTGTAAAAAGACATTGCACCCGAATCTGGTCGGTGGATAAGGGGAGGTTATCTGATGCAACTGTCGTTTCCTCACCGTGAAACCTGGCTTCATAATGTCAATCCGGGATTAAAGATGATCATTCTGACGATGATGTTTGTCATCGTTATCCTCATTCACAATCTGAATGTAATGGCCAATGTTGCGTTGGCGATGATGCTGTTACTGTGCTGGACAGGTCATCCGTGGTATAGATTGATGCTGTACGCATCACCATTCATTCTGGTGTTTATCTCCACGTCTATGGGTATGATGATGTTTGGCAAGGGTGAGACCACATGGTATAAGTGGGGGCTGATTCACATCACCGAAGAAAGCTTCTATCGCGGTCTACACTTGGGTTTTCGCTCCCTGAGCATGGCGGCGGCTGGGTTACTATTTGGTCTTACGACCAAGCCGGTACGGTTGTTTTATTCCCTGATGCAGCAGTGGAAGCTTCCTGCAAAATATGCCTATAGCTTTCTGGCCGCGATGCGCATGATCCCCATTTTGCTGGATGAATTCCAGACGCTCCGTTACGCTATTCGTATTCGTGGAACACGGCAGCGCGGTTCTCGCTGGAACGTGTATGGTACACTCAAGCGTTACGCTATTCCGCTGCTGGCACAGAGTATTCGTCGTGCACAGCGAATGGCGGTGGCGATGGAAGCGAAGGGATTCACGGATGGGGCGAGCCGAACGTATTACATTCAGATTGGCTATTCCCGAGCTGATCTGTGGTTTGTATTTTATTATATCCTCACCTTAACAGCTGCTTATTACATTGGGCTTACCTTTCCTTATCATGCTACGATGCTGGATGTAAGGTAATACTGGGAGATAGAGAGAAATATATTGAGGTAAACGGTAACTTTTTCCTGTTTGCAGCGTCTATATGGAAATAACTTCTAATGGATGGGGATGAACGAGAGTGAAGACGGGTCCTGACTGGCAGAGATTGGGTTACAAGTGGATTACCATGACTGGATTATCAGCTGTACTGTTGACGGGATGGATGCTGCTGGATTCCCAAAAGGTAGCGTTTGGAGGACAAGCTTCGGTTACAACGCTACAAGCTTTGGGGGCAAGTCCCCAAGGCTTATCAACACAGTTGACCTACAAACAAGGAGACCCCGTTACACTCATGAATGACATCCCCCTGTTCCAAAACAGGAGGGACGGCAGTGTGGCTGCTGACCAAATGGGAATTGAATACTATACAACAAAAAACGAAAAGTATACGTTGGCATCGGTTCGAGGCGAGTGGATGCAGCTTAAGTCATCCGATCATGGAGACTTCTGGTTGCCAAGATGGTATGCATTGAAGGAGAGCAGAAGCATGACGGAAACGGCTCCCCAAAGTTTCGAGCTCCAATCAGGCAGCAAGCTGTATTTGGCTCCAGAAAGTTCTATAACCTGGTCTTTTGAGAAAGCGCTAACAGGTCAGGCTGTTATTGTTGCAAAGTGGAAAGGATGGTATGGGGTCTCCATTGCCCCACGAATCTGGAATAAGGAATCCTTCACGTATCGGCCAGGACTCTTCTGGATTAAAGCACAGGCTATAGAGCAGCGGAAAAATGTGACAGATGGTTGGTTCCAACAGGATACAGCACTGTCGACTTCGGTTATTCGTCATTTGACGGATATTAAGCTGAACCAGACAACTACCTCCAAACAAGTGGCTGAGTGGTTAGGTGAGCCTGATTGGAGAGAGAGTTCAGGCAATTTAAATGATACGGGGTATTCAATGAGTATTGGACAGACCTGGAGATATGAGCGGGAAGATGGGCAATTTTTGGTCACATTCAACAAGAATGGCAAGCTGATCAGAACTCGCTGGAATCTGCCACAGAATGATCGAAATAATGTCGTTTCTGATTGGAACATCAGTCGGGCGGATGAATATGGGTTCACAACAAAAATCTATGGCACAACGCTACCGATGACCATCCCATGGAAACCGGTATGGACTAACCGGGGGGATATTAACTACACTTTTTTAAAAACAGCCACGGATGATGTACTCCTGATGAAAGGGGATGACGGTGGGTTTAGCGGGGGCTACTACGAAGGTTCCATATATGCCCTTGATCGTCATACGGGCCAGAAATTATGGGGGATCAATGGGGGTTTTGGAAGACAGCAGGCAGAGGTGGATACCGCACGCCAATACGTTACAATCTACAACGACTATGACCCTGACAAGAAAAATTACGTGGATCGTATTCGTCATCTGAACTTGAAGAACGGAAAGGTCACATGGACGTACACCCCTAAGCAAAATTTTAGACTAAATGGCATCACCGCTGCGAAAAACGTTGTGGTCGTGGATAGCCCGGTTGTTGAGAGTTCAAGCAATAGTTGGTTAACGGTACTGGACAGCTCAAACGGAAAAACATTGTGGAAGCGAAAACTGACTAAGGGTTATGAATTGTTGAACAAGAGTGCAGATGATCCTTATGTGTTGTATTGGGATAAGAATAAGCTGATTGCAGCCGATCCGCAATCTGGGCGAATCGTATGGAGCTTAAAGGGCAAACGATCCACCATAGAACAACTTGGGAATGATCCATATTTTGATGGAATTGAACGTCTTGATCCCTTTGCAACCAGAAATGCTGAAAGATGGCTATCGTTAGACAATCAGTGGCTGCTGCTTGATCTGAACACGGGGAAAAAGCTTGCCCAATTCCCTGCTCGGGTAGGACAGAGATTGGAGGAGCTGAAAGATGGCATGTTGTTGATCCGTGAGAACAAAAACGGCAATCATTACGGAGAGTATGAAGATTTTACAACCACCCTGTTCGATGCCAAGACAGGCAAAACACGGTGGAAGCTCAAGGGCAAGATTGAACGAGGACTGGTTGAAGAAGATCTGTTGTATGTGATTAAAAATGGTTACCCCGCGGCTTTGAATTATGATACGGGGGAGACGCGCTGGAATGCCAAAGATACGATTGCCACTCTAAGGTATCCAACGAATCAGGGAAGTTATCTGGTCATTGATGATCAGTTGCTGCTGCCCATGGACGAGAACTGGTTGATATTGAATAAAAACAATGGAGCATTGTTAGGTCGTGTACATGACGTTGTGATGGGAAACCCGGAGCATCGCGACCGGGATGCGAAGAATGGAATGATCAACCGGATCGGCAATGAAGTGTACGTGGGTTCGTCCAACGGACGTTTTCGTGTATATGAAGCCAGCCGCCTGCAGGAGGCAATCTCACCTTAAAAGCTTGTCTCATAAGGGATGTTGATTTATTATAAATGAACAGGATTGCTCGCGCTCCGGTTATCGGCTGTGCGGGCTTTCTTCATGTGTTCTTGAAGAACCATGCATGATCATTCACGGGAGGACTCTCCATGATCTCATTATATGGTGTAAGCAAACGTTATAACGAGCGCGGTTCCCGTGCAGATCAGGGATTCGAAGCTTTAAGCTCGGTGTCGCTCGAAGTGGGACAAGGCGAAATTCACGGCATCATAGGTTCGAGTGGCGCAGGTAAATCCACGCTTCTGCGGATGCTCAATGGTCTGGAAAAGCCGGATGATGGTGAGGTTGTTGTGAATGGGCAGCACCTGACCCAGATGAATGAGCGCACTCTGCGTCTGGCACGAAGGTCCATTGGCATGATCTTTCAGCACTTCAATCTGGTCAGTAATCGAACGGTGAGTGGCAATGTCTGTATGCCGCTGGAACTGGCGGGTATGTCCCGTACACAGCGAGTCGAACGTGGACTTGAGGTACTGAGATTTGTTGGACTGGAAGACAAGGCAGATCAATATCCTGCTCAGCTTAGCGGAGGACAGAAGCAACGTGTGGCGATTGCACGAGCACTAGCCAGTCGTCCAGATGTGCTGCTCTGTGATGAACCGACTTCGTCGCTTGATCCACAGACCACGAATGGCATACTGGATGTGCTTCGTCATATCAATGAAACGCTGGGCGTGACCATTGTTGTAGTGACGCATGAGATGGAAGTGGCTCGTAGGCTATGTCACAGGATATCCGTTATGAAGGATGGGCGACTCGTACGAACGTTGACTGAAGCGGAAGTAAGCAGTATCCCCGCTCCGCAGCCGGATCTGCTGACATCCTTGCTTGCGGGTGATGAATACGGTATGGCAGGTTCGTCTTTGTTCCGTCAGGCAGACCAGGAGGACAAATCATGAGGTTACCTGAATCTGTGCTCAAGTATCAGCATGAAATATGGCAGGCGATCGGAGAGACTTTTGTCATGGTGGGTATCTCCATTGTGGCAGCTGTTCTGATTGGATTACCTCTGGGTACACTTCTGTACTTATTCCGGAGAGGACAACGGTATCAGAATCAAACGTTGTCCTTTGTACTTGGCAGTGTCGTCAACATCATTCGTTCGTTTCCGTTCTTACTGCTGGTTGTATTCATGATTCCATTCACACGAATCATTGTTGGAACGTCCATCGGTACACTGGCGGCAACCGTTCCACTCTCGATCATTGCGATTGCCTACTACGCCAGACTGGTGGAACAAGCATTGCTGGATGTACCGAAGGGAGTGGTTGAAGCTGCTGCATCCATGGGGGCATCGACAATGCAGCTTGTGGTGAAATTCCTGTACGTGGAGGCACGATCTGGCCTTGTACTGGGACTCACAACAGCTACGATTAGCTTCATCTCCTACTCGACAGTCATGGGCATTGTAGGTGGCGGCGGGGTTGGTGATTTTGCCATTCGCTACGGTTATCAGCGCTTCGAAACGGAGATTATGGTATTTACGATCATCATTATGATTATCCTGGTACAGATGATCCAATTTACAGGCAGCAGATTGTCCCACTGGCTGGATCGCAGATCCTGAGGGTAGTGGACACGGTACATGATGGAAGAAAGTGCAGTAACAAGTAAGACCAATACAGATTATATGATGAGGGGTAGACATAAAATGAAAGCAAAAATGATGCTTATGTTGCTTGCAGTAATGCTGGTCGTAGCTGCTTGTGGCAAAAAAGAAGAAACACCTGCGGCTGAAGGAACAAAAGAAGATACACAAGCTGCACAAGAAGTTACGCTGAAAGTGGCCACATTGATTCCGCCGATGACAGACGTACTGGATATTGTTAAACCACTCTTGAAGGAAGATGGCGTCAATCTGGAAGTTGTTGTGTTGTCGGATAACGTTCAACCGAATACGGCACTCGCGAACAAGGAAGTGGATGCAAACTTCTTCCAGCACGTGCCTTACATGAACCAATATAATGAAGCAAACAATGCGAACCTGGTGGCCGTGCAGCCCATCTATAATGCCATCTATGGCGGCTACTCCAAAAAGTACAAAACGATTGAGGAATTGCCAGAAGGTGCAACGATCGCAATTGCGAACGATCCTTCCAACATTGGTCGCTCTCTTGTGATGCTGGAGCAGAACGGATTGATTAAGCTGAAAGAAGGCGTAGGTTTTAACGCCACACAGGCAGATATCACCGAGAATACGAAGAACTTCAAGTTTGAGGAAGTGGACTTGTTGATGCTTGCTCGCATGATGGATGACGCTGATCTGGTAGCTATGACACCTGCATATGCCAGTCCGCTCGGTCTTACACCGAAAAAGGATGCACTGTTAACCGAGAAGGATGATTCCCATTTTGCCATCACCCTGGTTGCCCGTGAGGATAATAAGGACTCCGAAGCAATCCAGAAGCTGGCTAAACGTATGGCGGGTCCAGAGGTCAAAGCCTTCTTCGAAGAGAAATATGCAGATATCGCGATCCCGGCATTTAAATAGAGAATACGTTGGTCCAATGGGAATAGTCATAAGATCTGAGCGATAACGCTTGGATCTTTTTTTTTGTCATCTTTGTTGTCATCGCGTGCTTATTAACAAGTATTTAAAAAGTTAACAATTTGGTCATATCCCCGGAATACTTTATTTAATAGTTTTTTCGTATAATTTGTTTGAAAATAGTTCTTTAGGATTATAAATGAAGAGATTTGTTCGAGTTTTTTAGTGTAAAAAGTGTTTTTTACAAGAAGTGAGACCTAGTTTTTTAAAAAGATGGTTTACAATCTATGAGAGCTTTACAAGAGCTAGATCAAGTAAATCTAAAATTAATCTGGAAGAGGTAGAGAAATTTGTCCCAAAAAAATAGCAAACCGACCTGGTTCAACAAGATGCATAAGAACTTTAAGACAAAGTTGGTGGTGTCCTTTATTGCATTCCTGGCCATTCCTTCGTTAAGTATTGGAATCTTATCGTATAACAGTGCGAAAGATGAAGTAGAGAAGCAAATTTTACATAGTGCGATGGAAAACGTGAATCTTGCCAGTGCGACGATTGATCTTTCAATTAATACCAAACGGAATCATATTGAGTACTATGCAAAAACACTTGCAGAGGAATTAAGACAGGAAGATGCCGAGGTTCGGGTTGTGAACGAATTGAAGGGGTATGCTGCGCAGAATACAGATATCATCACCATAGGTGTGGGCACAGAAGCCGGTGTGTATCTGATGTCCTCTGATGCAGAGATGCCCAAGGATTACGATCCCCGAGTAAGACCATGGTATACCGAAGCAATGGGAAATCCAGAGCAGGTCATTGTTACAGACCCTTATATTTCTGCCGAGACAAACAAGATCACCATCACCATCGCCAAGGCACTGGAAGACCAATCTGGTGTGGTCCAATTGGATCTCAATCTGGCGGACATTAGTCAATTGGTTAGCGGAATTAAAGTAGGAGAAAAGGGACATCTGATTCTGCTGGATGCCAGCGAAAAGTATATCTATCATCCGACGATGCAACCTGGAACAGATGCAACAGAAGATTTTTGGACACAAGTGTATACGAATGAATCCGGTAACTTCAACTATACCTTTGATCAGGTTGATAAGGTCATGTATTACGCCACGAATGCATCCACGGGATGGAAGGTTGCAGGTACCATGTTCTCTTCTGAAGTAGAGGATGCGGCTGCGCCTATTCTGAATCGAACAATTATGGTGATCGTTTCCTGTCTTGTCATCGGAATTTTGATCATCTGGCTGGTGATGCGATCGATTGTTAAACCGATTCGTCAGTTGAAGGATCAGGCGATTCAGGTGAGTGAAGGGGATCTAACCCAGACCATAACAAGTACAAGCTATGATGAGATTGGTGAACTGAGTGATGCTTTTGGCAAAATGCAGAGCAACCTGCGTGTGTTAATTCAAAATGTGGAGAACAGCGCCAGTCAGGTAGTCATCTCTTCGGATGAAATGACTCAGAGTGCGGAATCAACCAGCGCAGCCAGCGAGCAGGTCGCGCGAGCCATTCAGGAAATTGCGAGTGGTGCGGAGAAACAGACCGAAGGTATTGAACATAACCATCAGGCCATGATTGAAATTACGATTGGGATTACAAGAATCGCCGAACGTTCCATACATGTCGCTGATTTGGCGAAACATACAACTGTACAAGCAGAAGAAGGTGGCAACACCGTCAAGCAGACGGTGAGTCAGATGCAATCGATTCAAGAGACGGTAGAACAGACAAACCAATTGATTCAGGCGTTATATGAACGATCACACCAAATTTCAGCAATCACGGAGTTAATCGGAAATATAGCCAAACAGACAAACCTGCTCGCGCTGAACGCATCCATTGAAGCTGCTCGTGCAGGTACACATGGCAATGGATTCGCCGTTGTAGCAGCAGAGGTTCGCAAGTTGGCAGAGCAATCCGGGCAGTCCGTCAATGAAATCACCGTGCTGACTACGGCGGTACAGGAAGATATGGCTGCTTCCGTTCGCATGATGGAGAAGGTGACTTCAGAGGTTGGAGAGGGCATGGAAATCTCTACAGAAGCGATTCGGAAGTTTGAACGCATTCTGGATAGTATGCGCGAAACGACACCTCAGATTGAAGAGATTGCAGCTACGTCACAAGAGATTACAGCAGGTGTACAGGAAGTATCTGCTGTATCCAATGAGTTGGCAGGCATCGCGTCAGGCAATGCTGCAACTTCCGAAGAAGTGGCCGCTTCTTCAGAAGAGCAACTGGCAGCGATGGAGCAGATTTCTGCCTCGGCTCGTGGCTTGTCTACCATGGCTGAAGATCTGCAGCGCCTGATTAGACAGTTTAAGTATTAAACGGGATCGTAGAAGAGAACATCACACAGGAACAACATCACATCATGTTTCATTAGAGGGAGTGGACAGCCATGCAACTAGAACTCAAAGCCTTCTTACTGCTAACGGATGCGGTCATGATTACAGATGAGGAGGGTGTGATTCTAGATGTGAATTCCGTTTATGTAACCAAAACAGGATTCTCACGGGAGAGCACCATAGGTCAGCCTGCCCGATTGCTAATGGATACCCACTGGAGAGGAAATCAGACCTGGTCCGGTGTAGCCAAACTGATGAAGGCCGATCAGGAAGTGTGGGAAGCCCAAGTTACGATTACATCGGTTCATTTGGATGATTCTCTTTTTTATATCAGCATATTTAATGATGAATTTTCATGAAAAAAAATCGTTGTTTGGTGATAAGGGTATGTTAGCTGAAAGTAGTAATTATTTTCAAAAAAATGGTCAATATCGTCAATTGAATAAGGGAGCCTGGCATACTATGATTTGTGTACTGGGGAACTGCGACCGTGAATCTGACAACATTCATTGAATGCATGAAATCCTGAAGTCGTAATGTGGACGGTGACCATTTGCTACGCGATCTTGTGTTAAATTTCACGCTAATTTTGATCTTTGTTTTCCTGATTCATCACTATCTGAACCAAACCAATGCTACCCGTTCAATATCGATCACGACTCGGATCATTATTGGTATTACACTGAGCATGTTGGGCACGGCGCTTTATTATTTCTCTATTGTGTTTGATGATGGTACATTGTTGAATTTCCGGGCAAGTGTGTATCTGCTCGCCGCTTATTTTGGTGGGACTGGCTCTGCATTTGTTACTTTTGCATTCATGTGGATTTTTCGGATTAATATGGGGCGTAATTCCTTGTTGGAAAACTGGCAGTATGCATTGACAGAGTTGTTATTTGTTGTAGCCATATGCCTGATCTTTAAGTATATCCGGGGATTTATGCAGAAGTGGTTGTCCGGAGCGTTATTGCTGATAACGATGTATGAGTTTTTTGTACTAAAGACATATAATCCTTCTCTGCTAATGATGGGGCAGGTTCTCCTTTTTCAATGTATCTGCCTCCTGTCCGTTATATTATTCCTGTATTATCTGAACCAAAATCATCGATATAGGAGATTGGTCGTTCAGAGGGATCAGGAAATGCTGGAGATGCTTCGTATGCAGCCGGGTTTTACTTTTAAAATCGGAAAACAGAACGGAAAATTCGAGTACCTTCTGCTTGAAGGAGAGATGCTCTCCCGACTGGGCCTGGATATGAGTAGTCTAAAGCAAGATTACACGTTGGGTACGTTGAACATTTTACCTCAAGAGAAGATAGAGTTCCTGCGAAAGCAGTTCGACCGGGCCTGGAAAGGGGAGTCTTTCTTTTACGAGATTGAGCATGGAGGTTACTATTCACTGGTGAAGCTTCGTCCGCTGCGAGAAGAAGGTATGGTGAAGTATGTCATAGGATATGGACTCGATATTACGGAACACAGAGCAGTTAAACGAAGAATTCAAGAGAGTGAGGAGCGATATCGAACTCTTGAGCGCGTGTCGGCAGACTGGTTCGTCGGTATGGACAGCAACAGGTGTATTGTGTCAGTTAATCAGAAATTTCTGGATGTGCTCGGACTCGGTAGGCAGGAAGTGATTGGGCGTCAGCTTGAAGAATTGTTGTTCATTGAGCAGCTGGATAACTGGTTGTTCATTTTCCACAAAGCCTTACATCATAATATAGCCCAGGATACGGAACTGAGTTTCATTGTTGGAGAAGGTCATGAGCAGCATGTTCGGGTTCACCTATACCCTGTTAAAGTACTAAACTCGAGTGAGAAAATTAAGGCAGTCATTCAGGATATTTCGGATCACTATAGACGTGTTAAGGCCGACAAAGCAAGCCAGGCGAAGAGTGAGTTTCTCGCATTCATGAGCCACGAGATTCGTACCCCACTGAGCGGAATTATCAGCTTTTCGTTGTTGCTTCAACGAACAGATCTATCTCCACAACAAAAGGATTATTTGAGTAAAATTAATGCGTCCTCCCAAACCTTGCTTGCCCTCGTAAATGATATTCTTGATTTTTCGAAAATTGAGGCAGGAAAGCTGATTTTGGAGAAGGTTTCTTTTTCACCAGAGGATGTGATCAAACGCGTGGCAGATCAGATCGGTGTGGCTATCGGGAACAAAGATATCGAAGTGATCTTTACAACCGATCCCGATCTGCCGTTAACGGTGATTGGTGATCCCTTCCGACTTGAACAGGTGTTATTGAATCTGCTGAGTAATGCGATTAAGTTTACGGAGCATGGATATGTAACGTTGCAGGCAGAGGTGCTTTCATTGGAGGCGGAGCGAGTTCAGGTCCGTTTTGAGGTAGAGGACACGGGAATTGGAATGTCACCCGAACAATTGGAACGGCTTTTTGTCCCGTTTACTCAAGCGGAACCTTCCACGTATCGAACCTATGGTGGTTCAGGTCTTGGGCTGGTCATCTGTTACCTTCTGGTGACCTCCTTGGGAGGAAGCTTGCAGGTGGATAGTGTGCTGGGAAAGTATAGTCGGTTCTCATTCGACTTGATATTTGAACTTGCAGATTCGGAAGAAGAAAGTTCCTTCCTGCAAACGTACCCTCTTCTATATTGTGCGGATGATGTGGTTATCGTTGAAGAAGATGAACGAATGGGTGCAAGTTTGAAGCAGATACTCCACTCATTCGGGATGAAGCCGAAGCTGTATCCTTCGTTGAACCATATGCTGGAAAGTGATTGGTGTGTATCTGATGCACAGGGGATAAGTTCAATATTGTTTATGGTGAATATGGATGCAGAGCACACACAACATAGTTCACTTTGGAACAAATTGGTGAAGCGATTGAATCGAACCAAATATCAGATGGTGGGTTATACTCATGCCTTTAGTGAAAATGCCCTGTGGAAGGAGAGATCCTTTCGCCCTGATCTCATGATGATCAAACCGATTACACGTCTGGGATTGTTCGAAGTGTTACTTGCACTTCAGGGTGAAGGGCCACTGGAGAACAAGGGGATGATTGAAGGCGACGAATTCTATTCGCGTAACTTGAAAGGGCACATTCTGATAGCTGAAGACCATGAAATCAATCAACTGGCTATTCGGGCCATTTTGGAACATATCGGATTCAAGGTCACGCTGGCAAACAGTGGCACAGAGGTTTTGAAGAAATTGCACGAACAAGCATGGGAACTGATTCTGATGGATCTCTATATGCCCGATATGAATGGAATGGATGCTGCGCGACACATTCGCAAGATGAGGAAATATGACCGTACACCCATTATTGCGCTTACAGCGAATGGTTTAAAAAGGGAGCATGAACTGTATCTTGAAGTGGGCATGAATGCAATCCTGATTAAGCCCATACATGAACAACAGATCGCAGACATTCTGGCGATATGGATTGATCTAAAAGGCATAAGGGAGATCAATGGAATTGATTCAGATAAGGCCATTAGACAGATGGACGGCAAGCCGCACATTCTGCAATATGCGCTCACGAAATTCAGGACGGAATATGGCTCGTTTCAGAAAAAATTGACGATTCAGCTTCAGCAACAGCAGATCACTGATGTAATCCGTAACGTTCATTCTCTTCGAGGCGTAGCTGCGAATCTGCATGCAGTGGACCTGATGTGTGCGGTTCTCCAGCTGGAGATGCTCTTATCCGGTCCATTACTTGAAGAAGAGGCACTCAACTCGGTATTAGAGAAGGTGCAACAGGAGATTGATCAAATTACCGGGTCTCTGCCATGGTGACTTGAATAAAGATGTATTATTTTAAGGTGTGAACTTATATCCGACCCCCCAGATGGTTTGAATGTATTGGGGGTTTTTCGGATTGTCCTCAATTTTTTTACGAAGCTTGGTAATGTGCACATCGATGGTGCGATCATTAATGCAGGCATCAATACCACGAATGGCTTCAATCAGGGCATACCGGCTGAAGACCTTGCCAGGATTGAGGATAAACAGCTTCATGATCTCAAATTCGGAAAATGTCATCTCCACTCGCCGGTTATTCAACAGAACGGTTCTTCGCGCCAGATCGAGAGATATTCCGGGTTCCTGTTCAGTGACCACAGAGCTGTTCAATATGGAGTAACGACGCAATACAGCCTCAATACGTGCTTTCAGTTCCTGCATGCTGAAAGGTTTACATACATAGTCATCAGCCCCATCTGTTAATGATCGAATTCGTTCAGAAACTTCGGTTAACGAAGAGATGACAATGATGGGGATTGCCGTATGTTGGCGCATGAGAGAACAAGGATTCATATTTCCCGAATCAGGGAGCAGCAAATCAAGAAGCAGGATATCAGGCCGCGCTTGAAGCTGTAGAAGACCATCTCTTGCGTTATCGACACGGGTAACATCATAACCCTCACCTTGTAAATACAAGGATAATGTATCGCCTAACATGTTGTCGTCCTCTATGATAAGCACTTTCGTCATGATATTCCTTTCTGAACCTCCTTCTTGTAGAAGGATTAAGATCCATGGATTAACTTCATATACCTGATATTTAAAACAGGCTACATGAGGATGTCAAGACTCTAACATAACTCCAAGGAGGTGAGAGAATCCGATTTATTGCTCGCCAAGATGTGGATCAGCTTCACGCTCGATCAGGCGCATCAGTTTGCGCTCGGTAGCGGTCTCTGGCGCAGGGGTGTAGACACTGCAACGCAGATCGGAACTACCCTGAACCTGCAACGAAGTCAGATCAAACAACATTTTGCCTGCTTTGGAATGCCTGAATTCGATTAATACGTCCGGGGCACTGCTGACGCTGCTTTGTTTCCAAAGAGTATGAAAATCGTGATGTCTGTTCATCATGTCATCCAAAAATAAATTATACCATTCATCATCGACATACTGACCATAATAAGCACGAAAAATCGCCAGAAATCCGCTAACAAAATCCTCCCAGTTCACGGCGAGCCTGCGAAACTCCTTTCGATCAAATAATAGACTGATCATATTCCGCTGTTCGGGGGCAATCTGTTCAAAATCCATAAAAACATGCCGGGCTGCATCATTCCAGCCAACAATGTAACAACGCCGATCCGAGATCACGGTAGGGCAGTGATGAAGTTCTTGCAAAATTTTCTGCAAAGAAGGGTGAAGTTGAACAGGTTCTTCTTCCAGTGTTGGCAGTTCCGAGTGATGTTCCATGGCCAGCGAAAACAGATATTTTCGCTCATCCGCAGTAAGCCTTAGTGCTGAAGCGATGTTGTCCAAAACCGAGTGGGATACCTGAATATCTCGACCTTGTTCAAGCCAGGTATACCATGTTGTGCTCACTCCTGCCAGTTGGGAAACCTCTTCTCTCCTTAGACCAGGCGTTCTGCGCCGACTTCCAGTGGGTAAACCGACCGATTCGGGAGAAATTTTGGAACGCTGTGTTTTTAGAAAAGTTGACAATGCCTGTAACCTGACATCGTAGTTCAATCCATCACCTTCAATCCTCGTTATCATGGTAGTCATTATACTATTATAATTGACAACTTGTAATAGGATATTCAAAAGTGCACTATTAGTGGCATAGCGTAAGATTAAGAAAGACAACAGCGCTAAAGGAGGATGGGCATGGAACGAGTCGTGATTACAGGTATGGGAGTCATCTCTCCTTTGGGAAATGATGTACATACATTCTGGAATGGATTAATTGAGGGTAGATCAGGAATATCAACAATAGAACATTTTGATACAGCTTCGTATAAAACCAGAATCGCTGGTGTGGTCCGTGATTTTGATGGTGAAGAGCAATTTGGACGCAAGGAAGCAAGGCGTATGGATCGATTCGTTCAATTTGCTGTTGCTGCTGCGGATCAGGCTGTATCACAATCGGGTCTTGTAATGGATGAATTGGATCGTGAAAGGGTAGGTGTATATATTGGTTCAGGCATAGGCGGCATCCAGACATTAATGGAACAAGGCAAGGTCCTGTCCGATCGGGGACCTGCGAGAGTCAGCCCAACCCTGGTACCTATGATGATATCCAATATGGCTGCAGCTATGGTCAGTATGAGGTTCGGTTGCTGGGGGCCGACATTGTCGCCAGTAACCGCTTGTTCCATTGGCAATACAGCCATTGGAGAGGCTTTCCGTTGCATTCGTCATGGCGGAGCCGATGTTATTATTGCTGGCGGGACAGAAGCGGCTGTAACCGAAGTGTCACTGGCAAGCTTCGGTAATGCGACAGCGTTGTCAACAAGAAATGAAGCGTTCCAAGCAGCAAGCCGTCCATTTGATGCGGGGAGAGACGGTTTTGTCATGGCGGAGGGCGCTGGAATTCTGGTTGTTGAGTCACTATCTCATGCACTGGGAAGAGGGGCGAATATTCTTGCCGAAGTGATTGGATATGGAGCCAGTTCAGATGCGTATCATATGGTAGCTACCCACCCGGAAGGACGAGGGGCATATCTGGCGATGAGAGCAGCACTGAAAGAAGCTCAGATTGGACCTGAAGACATGGATGTAATTAATGCTCATGCCACCAGTACGGAGGCGGGTGACCTCTCTGAGACGAGAGCGATTAAGCAACTTTTTGGGGAAGCTGCCTATGATATTCCGGTTACAGCGAATAAGTCCATGACGGGACATATGCTTGGTGCAGCAGGCGGTGCGGAGGCGATCTCACTTATTCAAAGTCTGCGGCATGGCATCATTCCTCCAACCATTAATCAGGAGCAGAGGGACCCTGAGTGTGATCTGGATTACGTACCAAACGAGGCAAGAAGAGCAGAGTTGCGGATTGGGATGTCTAATTCCTTTGGTTTTGGCGGTCATAATGCGGTTATTGTTCTTCAAAAATATTCATCTTAAGTAAAAGAATAGCCGTAATCAAAGGAACAGCGCAGCCTGATAGGGCCACGCTGTTCCTTAGATTATTCATATGGATTATTCGTACCACTGTACCATGATTAACGGGCGAGTGATTGCACGCCTTACGAAGAGAGAGACGTTGATTCCGCCAGGCCTGTGCTGCCCCGATTCAACCAGCTCATACGCCATCGGGATTGCATGAAGAGAACAAGGATCAGAGAAGCCGCTACAATCAGGCTAAGGATGACAAAGCCTGGTGTATAGGATTGATAGCTGCTATACAGTTGACCGAGAATCAGTGGCAGTGCATACCCGCCCAATCCGCCAGCTGCACCTACAATACCTGTCATCAGGCCAATCTCGTTGCCGAAACGTTGCGGAACCAGCTGAAACACGGATCCATTTCCGGCTCCCAGACACATCATACCGAGGAACAGCATGACGACTACAACAGGAAGCGGTGGCATGAAGGATACCCCGATCAACATGATGCAGGCTCCTGTATAAAGGAAAGTCAGCATGCGGGTTCCACCAATTTTGTCCGCCAGATAACCTCCTACAGGTCGGAAGAAACTGCCTGCGATTACACAGAAGGTGGTAATATCTGCGGCTCGAACAGGTGAAAGTCCATACTGGGTGTTGAAGAAGATGGTGAGATAGTTACATAATCCAACGAAGCCACCAAAGGTCACACAATAGAAGGCACAGAATACCCAAGCATCTTTTTGTTTAAGCAGACTTCCATATTGGGACAATTTCTTGGGTTCAGGCCGATTAGGGCTATTCTTGGCAAAGAGAGAAAAGAGAATAAATACGAGAGCGATCGGTATCATAGCAAGTCCGAACACAACTTCCCAGCTGCCAAAATGCGTAGCCAAGCGATTGGCAAACAACGTCGCGAGTACGGTTCCGCTGTTACCCGCCCCGGCAATACCCATGGCGAGACCCTGATGCTCTTTGCCATACCATTGGCCCGCCAGCGGTAGCGCAGCGGCGAAGGAGGCGCCTGCCACACCCAGCAAGAGTGCCACCACGTACAGTTGGCTTAAGGAGTCAACCCATAACCAGCCGAGTAATAAGGGAACCAGGGTGACGAGCATCCCGATCTGTGCGGTTAGTTTTGGACCGATATAATCAGACATGAAGCCAAGCACAAGGCGCAGGATGGAGCCGCCGAGAATAGGCAATGCGACCAGATTGGCCTTTTCCAGCGGAGTCATCGGATAGTCCAATGCAATGACAACTGCGAGTGGACCCAGCATTCCCCATATCATAAAACTGATGTCAAAATACAGAAACGCCCCGAAAAGGGTGGGCTTATGCCCGCTTTTCCAAAAACTTTTGCTCTCCATCATCCATCATCGCTCCTTATCCAATTGAGAACTTCGTGATTTTCTATGTGCGTGTTGAGGCAGAAAAAGGCCGCAATTCGTCCAGATCTGAACGATTTGCGGCCCCGTTGCCGACAGGCGGTACACGTCATTGTGTTCCCGCATCTGAGTTGATCACAGCACTGTGATTTTGATTCAAATTATAATCAAGAGAAAATATATATGTCAACAAAAATTACATGGAATTTTAAATAATTCATTTTTCAATCGTTATTCGCATTTTTAATGTTAATTTAGTTGACATTAGATTGGGATTCCCTTAATCTGAATCTAATATGAATCCACACAAAGGCGTGTGGATTCCGGAGGCAACGGTGCCCTTTTCCGAATTATGGAGAAGGGATTTTTCTGTTTATTTTCAGGTGAGAGAGATAGGGGGGGCAGCCCATGAGCAGAAGCAAACTGGTGATTATCGGGAATGGCATGGCTGGAGTGAAGTGTGTTGAAGAGATTATCGCACTGGAGCCTGATACGTATGAGATTGTAATTTACGGCAATGAACCCCGTCCCAACTACAATCGGATCATGTTATTGAAAGTATTGCAGGGTGAGCATTCGTTACAGAATATCATTATCAATGATTGGACTTGGTATGAAGAGCATCATATACGACTATGTACAGGTGAAACGGTACACCGCATTGATACCCGTGGAAAATATATAGAGACTGCATCCGGCCTAAGAGAAACATATGATGTCCTTATTCTGGCGACAGGGTCTTCACCTTTTATCCCACCGATCCCGGGAATGGATAAAGAGCGGGTCATGTCCTTCCGGACCATTGATGATTGTATGCGTATGTCTGAATATTCCAGAGAATATCGCAAGGCCGCCGTTATTGGGGGTGGATTGCTTGGACTGGAGGCTGCACGTGGATTGCTGCATCTGGGTATGGAAGCTGTGGTAGTCCATAATGCACCTTATATTATGAACCGGCAGTTGGATCAGAAAGCGGCCGCGATGCTTCAGGAGCAGCTTGAAGACCAGGGCATGTCCTTTCTTTTGTCCAAAAATACGCAGAAAATTACCGGACGATCACAGGCGCAGGGACTGCTGTTCACAGATGGTTCCAAGCTTGAAGCACAGGTTGTCATTGTCGCTGTAGGAATTCGGCCAAATGTGGACCTCGCCAGACGAAGTGGAATTGCCACGAATCGGGCAATTATGGTAGATGACTATATGCGCACCAGTGTACCGGATATATACGCAGTTGGAGAATGTGCCGAACATCGGGGAATTAGTTATGGTCTGGTGGCCCCCTTATACGAACAGGGGAAGGTGCTCGCACGTACGCTCTGTGGACAGAAAACGTCTGAATACAAAGGATCTATACCCTACTCACAGTTGAAGGTATCGGGAGTTGATGTTTTCTCTGCCGGCGAGATTAGTGGTGAAGGCGTACAGACCGCAATTCAATATCTGGATGGCATTCAAGGCACATACAAAAAGGTACTGATGCAGGCTGGCAAAGTGCGCGGAGCCATCTTATTTGGAGATACAACCGAAGGAACGTTGTTGCTTGGACTTGTGAAACGAGGTGCGGATGTGGCGGAATTGGCTCCGCGTGAAGGGGCGCCGGACCCGGCTGAGAGGGCTGCTGCCGCATTATCGGCTCAGGAGACGGTATGTGCCTGCAACAATGTGACCAAAGCAGCTATTATGAAGGCAATTCAGGAACAGGGACTGGAAACGGCAGATCAGGTGAAGGAGCAGACCAAGGCATCGGGTTCATGCGGTGGCTGTCGCCCGATGGTGGCTGCACTGTTGAAACATACGCATAACCTGAAAAATAACGGGGGTACTGGAGTAGTAGCCACAGCAGATAAATTTGCTCCATTGCCTGTATGCAGTTGTACGGAGCTTGGGCATTCAGAACTGAAGGAAATGCTGGATGACATTGTTGATCGGGAGACAGACCTACCCTTGATCCTGAAGCAACTGGGTTGGAGGTCCGAACTTGGGTGCGCGGTATGTCGTCCAGTGATCCACTATTACTTGCAGGTATTCGGTGGAACGATAGTTGCTCCAGAGATCGAAGGTCACTCCGAGGTTCAGGTGCGCTGGGATAATCATATCCCTTCGTCATCCTATGCCAGAGATGTGAGTAGGTTGGCTGCACAGCTTCGTGCCAGTTGGATCGGTGCAGTGATGCCGTCATCCGTGAATATTGGGGTTGCACCAGGGCCGGGATCATTAGTTGGCGCACTGGTTCAGGATATTGGTTTGCTGGCTTCACCAGCTGGATGGGAGATTTACGCAGGAGGTCATGCAGAGCATCCGGTCAAGCAAGGTCGTTTGCTCGGAGTGGCAGAAACGGAGTGGCAAGCGGCTATGCTTGCATCAGCCTGTCTTCAATGGTATCGCCAAACCGCCTGGTATGATGAACCGTTATGGGCATGGACCGAGCGATTGGGATTCATGTCGATTCGGGAAACGCTGCTGGACGACCAACTACAGAAGGAACTTGTTGCGATTCATCATCATGAGCGGGATGCGGCTTCAGCATCCCCGATGAAGCAATCTCTTGAATCTTCCGCGGTGCAGAGCACCGTCTGAAACGGATCGGTCGATTACAGCTGAAAGGCAGGGATGGGAAAATGGAATTATCGATAACTTCGGAAATGGCGGTATCCAAGCTGTATGTAAAAGAAACACAATGTCCATATTGCAGTGTGCAATGCAAGATGACAGTTGAAGAGCTAGCTGCACCTGTTGCAGGCCAGAGCCGAGCGGAATATACGGTCCAAGGCGTTCCGAATGAAGCCTCTGAGGGCAGGTTGTGTGTGAAGGGTATGAATGCTCATCAGCATGCGCTAAGTGGTCACCGATTAATGCATCCGCTGATTCGTCGCAATGGTGAGCTTGAACCCTGTTCCTGGGAGGAGGCTATTCAGACCATAGCAGAGCGGTTTCAGAACATGAAAGAATCATACGGAGCAGATACGGTCGGAGTATACGGAGGCGGATCTTTAACGAATGAGACAGCCTACCTGCTTGGCAAGTTCGCCAGGGTTGCTTTGGGGACGAAATATATCGACTATAATGGACGGTTCTGTATGTCAGCTGCCGCTTCTGCCGGAAGTAAAGTATTCGGGATGGACCGTGGACTGACGTTCCGCCTGTCCGATATACCGAAATCGGGCTGTATTATACTTGCGGGAACCAATATCGCAGAATGCCAACCTACACTCTTGCCATACTTTAATCAGGCGAAGGAGAATGGGGCCTTTCTCATTGTTATTGATCCCCGCAAAACGGCAACTGCGGCGATCGCCGATCTTCACTTGCAGGTAAAGCCTGGAATGGATGCTTTGTTGGCGGATACCATGTTGAAAATAATGATGGATGCCGGATTGGTGGACCCTCATTTTATAGGCGAACGAACGCGTGGATACGAGCAATTAATACAAGGGTTGGCCGATCTTCAACTCGAACAGTCTGCACAAGAATGCGGAGTTGATCTGGCCCTGATTCGTCAGGCGGCGCTGGCCTATGGTGAGGCAGAGACAGGTATGATCATGACAGCGCGTGGTGTGGAGCAGCAGACGGATGGGCATATGGCCGTCAGGCACTTTCTCAACCTGGTATTAGCGACTGGCAAAATTGGCCGAGAAGGCTGTGGATATGGTGCTATCACCGGTCAGGGAAACGGGCAGGGCGGACGGGAGCATGGGCAGAAGGCTGACCAGCTGCCGGGCTATCGATCGATTGAAAATGAAGCCGATCGTGCCTATGTGGCATCGATCTGGGGCGTGGACCCTGCAAGTTTACCGGGTAAAGGAGTCTCGGCCTACGAGATGATGGAGAAAGTTCATGACCAGGAGATTCGGGCTTTGCTTGTCATGGGCTCCAATCCGGTTGTATCCAATCCTAATGTACGTTTGGTGGAAGAAGGTTTGCATAAGCTGGACTTTCTGATCGTGGCAGATATGTTTCTGTCCGAGACTGCACGAATGGCTGATCTGGTTCTTCCGGTTACCTCTTATATGGAGAATGAAGGTACACTCACCAATCTGGAGGGGCGTGTTCTGCTCCGTGAAAAGGGACGACCTGCACCAGGCGAAACGCTCGATGATTGGGAGATATTATGCCGGATTGCCGCGAAATTGGGTAAAGTTTCTTACTTTGATTATGACTGTGCCGAGAATATCTTTAATGAGCTTCGGTTGGCGAGCCGTGGTGGAGTGGCTGATTACTATGGCATTACCTATGAACGTTTGCGTAACGAAAAGGGTGTATACTGGCCGTGTTCTTCCCTTGAAGAGCAAGGAGAAGGCTTGTTATTTGGTGATCGATTCGCACATCCCGATGGCAAAGCGGCTTTCACATGTGAGTCAAGCCTGGGCTGGAATGATATATCGCAGGAATTCCCCTTAATTCTTACCAACGGACGTGTGCTTCCTCATTATCTTACAGGGGTGCAGACGCATCGTAGTCCGGCACTGGCAGCTCGTGAATTGGAGAACTTCGTTGAGCTTCATCCGGTTACCGCTGCCCGTCATCGTATTCACGATGGAGAGTGGGTAGAGATACAATCGGTGTACGGAAGCTTCAGGGTTCGCTCGCGCATCAAGGATTCCATTCGGGAGGATACGTTGTTTGTGCCGATGCATTGGGGTGGTGTTCAGAATGTGAATCGGGCAACCCGACCGGAACTGGACCCGTTCTGCCGTATGCCCGGATTCAAGACGGCGGCAGTAAACATTCGACCATTACGATTAGCCAAATGATTCATACACGTTTCAGATTACTGGTTTCCAGGAGTCATAAGCTGCTCTAATGCTAACTTCGAGAACGGATATGTAAAATGACTGGAACTTAAAAGCAGAATAAAGCGTTAAGAATATATACTGACTAAATAAGAGGTGGGCAAACCTTTGAAGAAAAAAACATTGGTTTCAATACTCACCATACCACTGGTAGCTGCATCTGTATGTGGCTACATGTACTTGAACAAACCGTCTATAATTAGTGCTCAAAGCGATGTTGAAACCGCAGCACTTAAGGCGATCCAGGGTAAGGTGGATTATATTAAGGAATCGTTTGACGACGGATCATATATCGTTCGCTATCGGGATCGTGTGAATTTGACAGAAGTTACTGAGGAATACCGTGATAACCAGCTTCATTACAAATTGATTATTGAAGATGGTGGTAAGAAAATTACTTCGTATGGTCGAGATTTTGAGACGGGAAAATTGGTTGGGAATACTTGGACCATGCCGGACAACATAGCTGCTGAAAATGAGAAGTTGCTACAGATCTCGCTGTTGGAGAATGCTAAAGAAGAATTACAGAGTCAGGATTGGACCGTACTGGAAGCTGCGGGAACAAACTCCCGTTCTGCTGCAGAGCGTAATGAGCATAAGGCTGTTTCTGAAGACGCACTCCACAAGGAAGTTGTAACCATTGATGTAAATACGGGTTTACCGACGCAACGTGTGATTTATCAGAAAGACAAAAACGGTGAAATTGTAACTAGCTCAACCAAGACCGAAGAGTACAAGTATCTGGATTCTATTCCGATGAAGATCCAGAGCTTTGCTCCGGAAGAATCGATTGAGATTAAAGAAATACCGGCGCCGGTCATTGAAGATAAGGTGTTTGGAGGGTCTTAAGATTTTCTAT
Source organism: Paenibacillus sp. 1781tsa1 (assembly GCF_024159265.1). Lineage (NCBI taxonomy): Bacteria > Bacillati > Bacillota > Bacilli > Caryophanales > Paenibacillaceae > Paenibacillus > Paenibacillus sp. 1781tsa1. The sequence goes on from NZ_JAMYWY010000001.1 coordinate 1,018,022, forward strand.
TTCATCAACAAGTACAATTACAAGAAAGCCAGCCCTCATATTTGTTGAGAGCTGGTTTTTTGCTTGAATTTAGCCCTCGATCTGGAGTGCATGGCGAAGGCGCTTGATATCACTTTTGGGAGGAAGGCCATACATCCGGGCGTACTCCCGACTGAACTGGGAAGGGCTCTCGTACCCAACCTGGAATGCTGCATCTGCCGCATCGGTTGAACCTGCAAGTAACATTCGCCTGGCCTCCTGCAATCGAATCTGTTTTTGATATTGCAGTGGGCTCATGGCAGTAACGGCTTTGAAATGATAATGCAATGAGGACATACTCATGTTAATCATGGAAGCCAGTTGCTCGATTCGCAGTGGATGGGCATATTCGGAGTGGATTACTTCAATGACTTGGGCGATGTGCTGTGCATGACTGTTTTGGACTGCAAACTGCCTGATGGAATGCCCGTGTTCATCCTGAATCAGGCGATATAGAATCTCACGAGTCATAAGAGGTGCAAGTGCAGGGATATCTTCAGGTGTATCCAGCAATCTGACCAATCGGATTACGGCTTCCAGAAGGGGAGATTTGTTTGAGCTTACAAACAACCCACGACGTGTTGAGTTGTTGGGTTTGGTTTGTGTGGAAGGAGAATCTTGAATAAGATCAAAAACCTGCCCCGAATCAAAATCAAGTCGTAAGCAGAGATAAGGGTGTTCTGTCGTTGCCTGTACCACTTGTCCTGAAATAGGCAAGTTTATGGAAGCGACCAGATACTGTGAAGAGTCATAGGTGTAGCTCTCTTGTCCGAGAATAACGAGTTTGGAACCTTGGGCCACAATGCACAAGGCGGGTTCGTGCACGGTATGAATGGGCTCTGAAACCTGGGAAGCACGGATCAAAGCAAGCGAAGGAATTGCTGTTATATGAATCCCGTCCTCTTGGGTGAAACGACCGATTAAGCGGGCCAATTCCTGTTGCTGCTGAATAATAGCTGTATCCTGTTCCGTTTTGGATAGCATGGATTGCAGGCCCTCCTTTCCTGATGCTCATATAACCATTTTAAGTTGCGTTGGACGAATAGGCAAGAATACTGTGGGATTCTTCTATCGTGCAGAGACTGATCCGCTACATAATGAAATTAAGCAATTGAATCTGTTGGCAACAGAAAGGAGTGTTGTGGAAATATGGCAGGTAGTAGATCAGAAGACAGACAAGAAGTGGAACACCCGTATGTAGGAATGTGGGTGACGAAGGACGGGTACATCCGACATGAACTGCTCCCTTCCGGTCGTTATGATGAAGCACGGGGAGATAGGCAAAGTGCGTATCAAGGTCGATATGTAGTCGATGGAGACCATATTGAATATGTGGATGATACTGGCTTTACTGCGGATGGAGACTTTAAGGAAGGCGTGCTTTATCATGCAGGCATGGTCTTGTACAGAGAAGATGCACAATCAAATACCTAAACAGGGGAGAGAAGTCGATATGTTTAATGTAAAAGGGAAAGTCGTTGTGATCACGGGTGCAAGCAGCGGAATTGGGGAGGCAACAGCGCGTCTGTTAGCAGAGCAGGGGGCACATGTAGTTATCGGTGCAAGACGAGTGGATCGTCTAGAGGTGCTGGCTTCCTCCATTCGCTCGGAAGGTGGTTCAGTAGAATATCATGCCCTTGATGTTACACAGCTGGAAGACATGCAAACGATCGTAGAGCTTGCGCTCAGTCGTTATGGACGCTTGGATGTGATTGTTAATAATGCCGGAGTTATGCCACTATCATCCCTTGAAGCACTAAAAGTGGACGAGTGGAACCGTATGATTGATGTTAACATTCGGGGGGTTCTACACGGCATTGCAGCTGGGCTGCCCGTTATGAAAGAACAGGGTTTCGGCCAGTTTATTAATATCGCTTCCATCGGAGCTTATGCCGTGACACCTACAGCCGCAGTATATTGTGCAACCAAGTACGCTGTCCGTGCGATCTCGGAGGGTCTGCGACAGGAGGCAGGCTCAGATATCCGCGTGACCCTTGTATCGCCAGGTGTGACTGAATCCGAACTTGCCGAATCGATCTCTGATGATGAAGCACGGGAGTTCATGAAAGATTATCGGAGTATATCCATTCCAGCCACGGCTATTGCTCAAAGCATTCTATACGCGATCAACCAGCCGGCTGAGGTGGATGTGAATGAAATCGTGGTGAGACCCACTGCAAGCATAGCTTAAAACCTCGCTGTAAGACTCAAAAAGATGCCCCCAACCCTATGCATGGTTGGGGGCGTCTTTTTGTACCTAATAAACAACTTGGTTCATATTCTAGGGTAGCTAACCACTAGCGCTACAATTATAATCTCACATAAGGAAGGAACACATCATGGATTTATGCTGTCTATACTCTTGGATCTGATCCAGTATTCAACAGGAAGATAGGAAAATTTAACATGGGAGCAATTCAGGAAGAGTGTATTAGCTGGTTTTTGCGTATATGTACGCAAGTAGTTCATAGTTCCGTGGTTCCACGTAAACATGAGGATTGGCTCATGAATATGGATTGAATTTTAGTTATGATGTTCATTAGGGGTACATATGTACGTATTTTTGATTTTATTTTGAGATAGATCGTCATTGTGAGTTTAGGTTATTACGCATCGTGGTATAGATATCGGGGCTTATGGAAGCTTCTTCAAATAGGCAGGACAGAGGGGGCATGACAGTGAACATATGGATAACGGTAAAAAGTCTGGGTAAGCGCAAGCCGGTACTTGCCAAGCAAGCTGCCGAACTTCCGGAAACAACTCATACGCTAAGGCAGCTCATTGAAAATATGGTGACTCTGCAAGTAAAAGCTCTTCAGGACAAGAAGCAACAGGCAGAATTGCTCGCCTACCTGATGCCGGATGATATTGAGGCGCAGGGAGCGGCGGGGAAAGTCGGGTTTGGCGCAGTATACAATGAGGGTGTTCCTGATCTGAATGGTGCGATGGAGACAGCTATAACTGCCTATGAGGATGGATTGTACAAAGTGTTTCTCAACGATGAAGAATTGCAGGAACTGGACAAGTCAATTTTGATACAAGACGGCGACACCGTGGTGTTTATCCGATTTACAATGCTTGCCGGACGTCTGTGGTAGAGAGTGATGAAGGAGGAGAACAGGATGAATCAGGAAGATCAAGTGCAGGTGTATATGGATGAATTGCAGGAAAGAGCCAAGTCGTTAACAGGGGGACAGCTTGAGTTGGCAGGTTATGTTGTGGAGATCGCCGGGTCCACGTATTTGCGTGGAGACGAAAAGATGTTGCTGAATACAGAAAAGTTGCTTGGAAGGTTGGCTGCAGAAACGCAGAAGCCATTATTCCAGCCACTATTGGATGTGCTCCAGCATCTGGCGAGTGAGTCATTGGTTGCGCGATTCCGTTATATTGCAGAGCGTGCGACTCGTTTCCCATACAGTAACAACTATGAACGCAGGCCCTTCCGCACATCCGATCCGGAGCAGCGTGTAGAACAGGTCATCCGTAAACTGATGGGATTGTTCCGGATGGAAATGAATAATTTTTCCCTGGAAGAATATGTGTCACTTCGTGAGTACAAGCTGGATTATCTCCATGAGATCCGTTGGGTCCTGGCGGATTGTATCGCGTATGAACTGGATCATCAGGGTGGAGATATGAACCAGGCACTGCACGAGATTATATATGGTGACAATCAGAATGCATTGTTAACCCATGAAATGATCAAAGGCATATTCATGAGTGATCAGGTGGAAGCCTATCAGATGGTAGGTGAGCTGCTGGTTGCAGCAAGGTTGCAGGAAGGTCTGCGCCAAAGCATTGTGGAGCGGATGGATGAAGGAACACTGGAAGCCTATATTTACATATTAAAAATCATTATCGACAACAACCTGATTCGTTTCAGTTCTGTGGTAAGAGCGCTCGCTGTCTGGACAGGAATCGGCATAGAAGCAGCCAATCAGCGTGTTGCTGCACAGCTCATTGAACAGGCCCATGAGGCGCTGGTACAACCAGAAGTACGCGAAGCCTGGCAGCAGGAAGCGAATGCGAACAAGCTCTTTATCAGCCTGTGGGCGACAGCAGTCATCGAAGAGAATGATTTGAAGAGCAAGATCATCGAGATTATGGATCAAGGCCAATTATATCAGAAGATCGTTGCCCAATATGTACTGGCTAACAGCCAGAACCGAGAGCTTCGATTTGACATTGCACGTCGGTATCTGGAAGCGCAGGATGCCGAGTTGATGCACTGGATTGTGACCAACTATGACGCCATGTATATGTATAACTGGAGTTTCGAGAATGGTGAGAATCAGCGTAGCGTCTACGTGTGGCCATTGCCTGCTCTTGAAGATAAGGGCTTGCGGCGTCAGGACTTTGACCGGTTCAAACAGATGCTGGCTGTCATTCCAAAAGGCGGGTCAGGTGGACCATCGGGTGTACTTGAGTATGTTCACTACCGGATTGATATGGATGATGTAGTCAAAAAAATGTTATATCTGGCCGCTTATGATATGGACCCGGAATGGATTGGCGAAGTCATTGCAATCAAGGACAGCCTAAGCCCGGAACTGCGCGGAGAACTATTGTCCCAGTTTGTTCAGCATCCTGAGAATGAGGTGCAAAGACAGTTTGTGTTTGAGAGTCTGTCTGATAAAAGTATGAGTAACCGGGAGAGTGCACTCGCCAAGGCGAAGTTGCTCACGTTGACGGTTGAAGAGATGAACCAGATGGAGGCGTTGATGAAGCTCAAAACAGGCTCACTTCGTCAGAAGGTCATTCATGTATTGTTACTGCAACCCGTGGACCAATTGGCGGTCTCGCTGAAGCGACTTTTGCAGGCCAAGAGTGAACTGCAGCGCTTGGGTGCGCTAGAATTATTGACCGAGATTGCGGCAGATCCGGAGCGGGCAGATCAGCAGGAGGCATTACAGCCATTGGCGCAGCTTATTGAGACACCGACTGCCAAGGAACAGAAACTGCTGGATAAGCTGACCGATCAGGGGAGTCGTTACACAGTTTCTAATGGATTTGGTTTATTTGATCCGAAGCGACGTGAGCCATTGCTGGATGAGAAGCGTGACCTCAAGGGCCATAATCCGAAGGATATCTTTACACTCTCTCTGGATAAGACCAGACCTTTTCTGGAGGGACTCAACGAATTGGTGCATGAACACAGGGATTATGAGTATGAAGTGGAGTACTACGCTGGCTATAAAGAAACATTGTTAGTTGGAGCGAGTCTTCGCTCCAAGGTTCCGTATGGAGAGCGCAATGAAATGAAGCAGATGCAGCAGTTTCCGCTTCATGACGTATGGGAGAATTATATTCAACATGGCGAGTTTAGCAGTATGGAGTTAATGCAGTTGTATATGGTTATACAGCTGCGGGATTTCAATGGCAAATTGAGCGACCATTACAGTTACTTCCATGATCAGTATGGCTATGAAGAACTGCAAAAGATTCCGTTATTGGAAGGCTGGCGCAAGACGTTTGCTGAACAGACCTATCCTCTGGATGACATCGAAAAGCTGCAGCAGATGCTGGATTCGTTAACGTATAAGGATCAGGTAGTGGCACTGATATCGGCGGCATTTCTGGATAGCGATCCGATCGACACGTTTGAAATAGCTGAGAAAACCTGGGCCTCCATCATCGCGAGTATGCCTGCTGATCGACTCGAGAAAGAGTCAGGCATACTTCATATTCTGACTGGACCTTGGAATTATGTGGTTCGTGGCAAAATCCATGACGATAACAGCTTCAAACGTTTCTTCCAGACAGCTTACCAGTTCACCAGTCTTGTAGAGAGTAGTCATCCGCTGTCTTTACTGTCACTTGAAGATTTTCTGCGTGCGTACCAGTTGAACTTGATTGATGAACAGGAGATATACCGACAGGTTCTGGTCGGTGGGAATCGTCTGATGTTTATTCGGGACTTAACATCCACTCGTACAGAGGTGATCGCAAGTGATCCCAAGCTGATTCATTTACGGGATACGGTCGTTAATCGGATTCTGGAGATCGAGCTGACCCGGGGAGAACTCTCTACGGAAGTAAGTACACTTGCCATGAAACTGGAACGAATTGAAGGCATGGAACACTGGGTACATCTGGTCTCGGCGATGGATCAGGATACCTTTGTCCGTGGATATATCTACAGTTATGGGGACAACACAACACGTAAAGAGACGTTTAGCTATCTAATTCAAAATTGTCATCCACGGGATGGAGAAGATGAGAAGCGTCTTGGAGAATTGCTCCAGAAATATCCGGTAAATGAGAAAAAATTGCTGGAAGCAGCCATGTACGCCCCGCAGTGGATGGAGATTGTTGCGAAACATCTGGGATGGGAAGGTCTTCGCAGTGCAGCCTGGTACTTCCATGCCCATATCAATGAACGCTTTACTGCTGAGAAAGAAACCATCGTGGCCCACTATTCTCCAATCTCACCACAGGACTTTAATGAAGGTGCGTTTGATATCGCTTGGTTTGAAGAAGCCTATGCTGCTGTCGGTGAGGAACGGTTCAATCTGTTATACGATTGCGCCAAGTATATTTCTGGGGGAGCTAACCACCGCAGATCCCAATTGTTCGCAGATGCTGCACTGGGCAAGCTTCGATTGGACGATATGCGTGATTCCGTGTCAGACAAGCGAAACAAGGATCATTTGTTAACCTACAGCCTGATCCCATTCGCGGCTAATCGGGAACAGGATCTACGTGAGCGATACGACTTCATTCAGAAGTTTCTGTTGCAGAGCAAGCAATTCGGTGCACAACGCCGTGCCAGTGAAGGTGTAGCATCACAGATTGCACTGGGCAATCTCGCTCGTAATGCAGGTTATGCTGATGTTACGCGGCTGATGTGGGACATGGAAGCACGTAAGTTGGATGAGATGAAATCCTTCTTTGAACCTCATGCATTGGATGCTGACACGACAGCACAATTGGTCATCGATGAGGAAGGCCAACCCGAGATGGTTATCGTTAGCAAAGGCAAGACACTCAAATCTGTACCTGCCCGGTTCAAAAAAGATGGATATATCGCTGAACTGAAAGAGCTCAAATCGGATCTGGTGGATCAGTATCGCCGGGCACGGCAGGAGCTGGAACGTTCGATGACTGCTGGAACATCCTTTACACGTGAGGAAATTACCAGTCTGATGCATAATCCGGTTATATATCCGCTGGTAAGAACGCTTATATTCCAGTCAGGTGACAAGACGGGACGATTCGATGTATCGTCCAATGGTTTGGTTGCTCCAGGACCGGAGGGTACGACCCATGCACTATCGGAACAAGATCAACTGTTGATTGCTCATCCGCTTCATCTGTATCAGAGCGGAAGCTGGAGTGAATTCCAACGGGATCTGTTCACCCGTCAGGAGCGTCAGCCGTTCAAGCAGGTATTCCGTGAATTATATCTTCCTAACGAGGACGAATTGGCTAATGGTACGGTGTCTCGTCGATATGCCGGGTATCAGATTCAACCGAAAAAAGCAGTAGCTCTGCTTAAAGGACGCCAATGGACTGTCAGTTATGAGGAAGGTCTGCAGAAGGTAAGTTACGAGCACAATCTGATCGCGAATCTCTATGCCATGGCAGATTGGTTCTCACCAGCAGATACCGAGGCACCTACCTTGGAGACGGTGCAGTTCTACGATCGCAAGAGCTACAAACCTGTACCGTTGCAAGATGTGCCGCTGACGTTCTTCTCGGAAGTTATGCGTGATATCGATCTGGTGGTCAGTGTTGCACATGTGGGAGGCGTTGATCCGGAAGCCAGCCTGACAACAATCGAGATGCGCCATGTCATTGTGAACGAGTCGTTGCGTCTGCTGAAGATCGATAATGTGCGTCTGGACGGGAATTACGCACGAATTGATGGTGAATTGGGTGAGTATGCTGTTCATCTGGGTAGCGGCAATGTATTCAAACAAGCCACAGGTGCCCTTCATATCGTACCAGTGCACAGTCAGCATCGGGGCCGAATCTTCCTGCCATTCCTGGATGAAGATCCGAGAACAGCTGAGATTTTGTCCAAGGTGATGTTGCTCGCCGAAGATAAAAAGATCAAGGACCCGCAGATTCTTGCACAGTTACAGAACTAGAAGTTAGTGAAATAGAAGTGAACCGCCCCACGGGGCGGTTTTTCTATTTGTTACTCCGATTTTCAATGTAACTCCGAATCTCAATATAACAAGTGTAGAACAAGAATCATGGACGGAAAGTGAACAATATGGAGCAATTCCAACATAAAGGCAGCTGAAGAACCTGTTAAAAGGGACCTCAGTTGCTTTTATATTTTTGGATATTTCAACGGACCGGATTGGTTCCGTTTTCAAATAGACTTAGGACCCAGAGTGTGTCGACATATTCCTTAATCAACTAATTAATTACATTAATTAGTTGATCGGGAGTGGGTCGAACCGACTGTTTTTAAAAGTAAAGAATTTGTTCGAAAGTAGTTACGGAAATGTAAATAATTCGTTTTCTTGTTATGTTATCTGAATTCAAAGAGAGATGATTCCAAAGGACTAGACTCGATATAATCGGTCATTTACCAAATTTAAGGGGATGTAATTCACGATCATGTCGGCTATCGTTAGGAAGCGAAATCTGCTGTCTTGCTTGCAGGCTGCAGTTTCCGAAGCCATGTGCAGGACGACCTGAATGCTTGAAAGACTGGGATCAAGCCAGTTTGCATTCCCTTGTATACATGTATTCAATATGTGCACAAGAAAAATGATCAAGAGAGAAGGAGAGCTTACAACATGAACAGAAGACTCAATCTGATTTTCCTCAAACGATGGTTTATGTTATTAATCATCGTGGCGGTTGCGGCTATGCCGCTGCACGCCTTCGCCGCGGAGGCGGAATCTGGGGCCAATCGGCCTTGGATGAACAAATCCTTATCTGCGGAGGAACGCACCGAGCTGCTGCTCAAGGAAATGACGCTGGAGGAGAAAGTTGGATTCGTAACCGGTAAAGTCAATAACTATTATGGTTTCTATAATGATGGATTGGAGCGCCTCGGTATTCCGGCATTACAGATGGCAGATGGACCTGCAGGGGTACGTGTGGCCAACCCGGATGTGCAGGACAAAAAGTCTACGGCACTGCCTGCACCAATTGCGCTAGCCGCTTCCTGGGACACTAATCTGGCCAAGAAATATGGCGATCTGATTGGTCAGGAAGCACATGATACAACACATAATGTAGTTCTCGGCCCTGGGCTGGATATTGCACGTACACCATGGGGTTCCCGGAACTTTGAATCGCTCGGGGAAGATCCATTGCTGGCTTCCGGCATGGGTGCAGCGTATGTAAACGGGATTCAAAGTAATCCGGTTATCGCTACAGCGAAACACTACATCCTGAACAACCAGGAGACGGAGCGTTTCACCACCAATGCAACAGCCAGCGAACGTGCCATTCAGGAAGTCTATGCACGTCCGTTCCAGGCGATGGTTGAAAAGGCGGATCTCGGTTCCGCAATGTGTTCATTTAACCAGGTGAACGGTACATACGCTTGTGAGAACAAGGAGATGCTGACTGATGTCCTTAAGGATCAGTTTGGCTTCGAAGGGTTCGTCATGAGTGACTACGGTGCAAACTTCAGCACAGCCAAATCCGCCAATGCGGGTCTGGATCTGGAGACACCTGGAGAGCCGTATGGCAAATGGGGAGACAAATTGCTGGAAGCCGTGAACAAAGGCGAAGTCAGCGAGCAAACTATTGATGAAAAGGTTAGACGCATTTTGCTTCAAATGTTCGATAAAGGGCTGTTCGATAATCCTGTAACGAATACACAAATCAATGCCAAGAAAGACGGCAAACAAGCACGTGAAATTGCAGAAGAGAGCATGGTTCTTTTGCAAAACAACGATAATACGCTGCCACTTAACAAGAAAAACGTGAAATCCATCGCGGTCATCGGACCGGATGCAGATAACGCATCAGCTGCTGGTGGTGGTAGCAGTCTGGTTAACCCGACGTATACGGTAAGTCCACTGCAAGGCATTCGTAACCGTGCCGGTAACGGTGTGGATGTAAAATATGCAGCTGGAACCGATCCAATCTCCGCAGGAGATGCATTTAATGGACCGTCTGCCGTACCTTCCACTCTTTTATCGCCAGCGGATGCTAAAAAAAGTGAAAGAGACTATGGTACAGATCGTGCGGAATATGGTCTGCGTGCTGAATACTGGACCAATAAAGATATGGAGGGTAACCCTTCTCTGGTCCGTACAGACAATCAGGTCAACATGAATCTTGGATTCTACAACTATGAAGGTTTTAATGCACAATCTTCCAAGCTTCCAGTGACACCAACCAAATTCAATGCCAAAATGTCCGCTCGTTGGACAGGGGCGATCACAGCCCCTCAAACGGGTGAATATAAACTGTCCCTGACTAGTCTCGGTTCTGCGAAACTGTATGTGGATGATAAGCTGCTCGTAGACAATCAAGGTGAAACATTGAGTACAACAAAGAAAGAAATCACGTTTAAAAAAGGCGAGTCCCACAATATTCGAATTGAGTATCGTACGGATTTCCCGGTACAGACCAATCATGATATGGGTGCACAGGTTCGTTTTGGCTGGGAAGCTCCAGAAGACGCTGTGGATATCAAAATGCAAAAAGCAGTTGAGCTGGCGAAAAAATCCGATGTTGCCGTCGTGGTAACTCGTACGTATGACAGTGAAGGTTACGTCGACCGTTCCGACCTAGAACTGCCGAATAACCAGGAGCAGTTGATCCGCAAGGTAGCGGCAGCCAATCCAAAAACGATCGTGGTGCAAATGAGTGGTCGTGCTGTTGAGATGGATTCCTGGCAAAAAGAAGTGCCATCCATCGTTCAGGCTTGGTATGCAGGTCAGGAACAAGGTAATGCCGTGGCACGTGTTCTGTTCGGTGATGTAAATCCATCCGGTAAATTGCCGGTGACGTTTCCATCGGATGATTCCCAGACCCCGGTATCCACTGCGGAACAATTTCCGGGTGTAAATGGGGTGGGTAACTACTCCGAAGGTATCTTTGTAGGGTACAAAGGATATGACAAAGAAGGCATGACACCGGCGTTTGCCTTTGGACATGGACTGTCTTATACCGATTTTAATTATCGTAATCTGCATGTGAAAAACACAGGCAAAGGCGACAAAGCAACCGTAGAAGTATCCCTGAACCTGCGCAATACAGGTAAAGTTTCCGGTGCAGAAGTCGTACAGGTCTATGTTGGCAATCTGCCAACCAAAGTGGAGACGCCAGAGAAGCAACTTGCTGGTTGGGCAAAGGTTGATCTGAAGGCAGGCAAGCAGCAACGGGTCAACATTCAATTGGATCGCAGTGCACTATCCTATTGGGATGAAACATCCCATGAATGGGTAATGCCTAAGGGTAAAGTTCAGGTGTATGTCGGCAGTGCATCGGATGATATCCGTCTGACAGGCAGTGTGAATATCGGAAGCAAGTCCGGTAAATAAAAGTGAAGTCAGGGAGATCAAAAGGTTGTTCTTCCTGTGAAGTTATTTGCGTCAAATGCAGTTTGTTCTAATTCATATATATTAGGAGTTGAGTCGTGGCCTAGTGGCCGCGGCTTTTTCCATAATGGAAGGAGAGTGAAGTGTGATGAACATAGGCTGGCGAGAGCACCCCAAACGATGGATCATCCTGTTAATCGCTGTTTGTTGTGTCGGTGTAGGAATCTGGCTTATTTTCAACCGAAGTGAACAACCCGCTCCGCCACCAGTTGTGGACAAGCAGAGAGCGGCCGAAGTTTGGTTAACCACAGGAGATCAGCAAAATCTGCTTACACCACAGAAGCCCATTCCAATTACAGAACAGACTGATGCAGACCCAGGCTCTTCAGTTGCTTCAACGCAGGAGTCAGACACATCTCCGTCGGAGTTCACCATACAGATTGACCCGGACAAGACGTATCAGACCATGGATGGATTTGGCGCAGCGATGACAGGTTCATCGGTACATCTGATTAATCAGCTTCCAGAGGAAAAGCAAGAACAATTACTGAAGGAACTGTTTACAACAGAAGGGCTAAACATGGATATGGTGCGTCATACGATTGGTGCTTCCGATTATTCAGTGGATGAATCAGGTCAGGCTTCGAGCTATACCTATGATGATATCGAGTCCGGCACGGATTATGAGATGGAACACTTTTCGATTGATACAGATCGGGACGTTGTGAATATGCTGGAGCGTGTAGCTAGGTTGAAACCGGATCTTAAAGTATTGGGCACACCGTGGACGGCCCCTGCATGGATGAAATATGGGGAGAAGACGACGAACGGCTGGTATCTGGATTACAACAATCCCCGGGTGTATGAAGCGTACGCGAGATATTTTGTGAAATATATCAAAGCTTATCAGGCAAAGGGCATTCCTATCTACGGGATGACGTTGCAAAATGAACCGGAGTTCACCTCGGATAAATATCCGAGTATGAGTATGGGCGCCGAAGAACAAGCCATGTTCATTCGGGATTATCTCGGCCCGGCGCAACAGGATGCGGGACTGGACACGCGAATCATCGCGTATGATCATAACTGGGATCAGGCAGTCGAATATACCGGCAAGGTGCTGGGTGATGAGCAGGCTGCTGCCTATATCGATGGATCTGCTTTTCACTGTTATGCGGGTGATCCATCTGCCATGTCGGAAGTGCATGACCGCTACCCGGACAAACATATCTATTTTACCGAATGTAGTGGTGGGGAGTGGAGTCCTGATTTTGGCGAGAATCTGAGCTGGCAGATGTCCAATCTCATCATTGGTGCACCTCGCAACTGGGCGAAGAATGTACTGCTCTGGAACATTGCACTCGATCCGCAAGGGGGGCCCACGAACGGGGGCTGTGAGAACTGCCGTGGGGTTGTGACGATTGACCCTTACAGTGATGAAATCACTAGAAATGTCGAGTATTATGCGTTGGGCCACATCAGCCGTTATGTACGTCCGGGAGCCGTAAGAGTTGCTTCTACGCAAGAACAGGGCCAGCTCGAGAACGTAACCTTCCGCAATCCGGATGGAACGATGGTGCTGGTTGCAGCCAACACGGGCGAGGCAGAAGTTTCCTTAGATGTAGTCATGGACGGAGATACGTTTCAATATATACTGCCTTCCCAGTCGGCAGCAACCTTCCGTTGGAAGCCAAAAACGGGGGTAGAACGTTGACACAAGATTGGAAATTATGGGTACAGATTGAATGATGGACATGGTAAAATAAACGTAGAGTTATTTCAAATATGATGTATTAAACAAGTCCGATCCTAGGATCGGGCTTTTACATAACCTTTTTACTTTTAATAGAAAAGGAGAATACGTTGGACATGTTAGTCGTTGCATATCGGGAACAGGATCATGACAAGTTGGTTGGAATCTGGGAGAGTGCTGTGCGGGCAACACATACATTTTTGGAAGAGCATCACATTCAGTTCTACAAAAAAGTGGTGAGTGATGTGTTGCAGCACCGGCAAGTCGAGGTTTGGGAAGTACTGAATACAGAGCAACAACCCGTGGGTTTTATTGGTTTGCATGATAACTTTATCGAGATGTTATTTGTAGATCCGAGCCAACACGGACAGGGTCTAGGACGTCTTCTAATAGACCATGCCTTCAAAATCAAAGGCCGTCACCTCAAGGTGGATGTCAATGAACAGAATAGTGGGGCAGCCCGATTTTATGAAAAAATGGGATTTATCCAGATGGGGCGTTCCGAATTGGACGGTTCTGGTAATCCGTTTCCGCTTTTGCATCTAGAGATCAAACAGGAACAGGCCGATAGATCGTTGTAATGGATAGACCATGAGTTATAAATGACCAGGATGAGGAGTGTGCAGGATGACACAGATCAAGGTGACACCGGAACAACTGGAGACGGTCAGTGGGCAGTTCGCTCAGGCACATCAGCAATTATCGGGCTTCATGTCCACATTGGACGGCAAGATGAGTTTCATGCGCAGCAACTGGGATGGCATGGAGCGTGAGCGTTTTTATAACGATTATTCAACGGCTCAAGGCACGATGAAATCTGTTCTGGAACTGGTTCTGTCCATTCAGTCAGAGCTTAAGAAGATTGCCGAGCGTTTCCGCACGACAGATGAAGAGGCGGTGAGCCAGGCAATCATGACGGCGCTGACCGCAGCGCGGGCGCTATCAACCATGGGCAAAAATAAAGGCGATGATCTGGACAAAACGCCAGGTCCACCAAAGAACATGGATGAATGGGATGAGAAGGATGCCGAGAAATACCAGAACTATGAGGAAATGCTGAAGAAAGCCAAAGAGATGGGTGACGAAGAACTGGCGCAGCAGATTCAGGCCAGCATGAACATCATTCGGCTTCAGTATGAAGATGTAATCTATCAGACTGACCCCAACACTGGCAAGACGGTAAAAATAACCGAGGATTCCATCGTAGGTACGTATCAGGTGAAAAGCGACAAGGGCGAAACGACCACCATCAGTCTGGATAAACAGGGCAATGTGGTGGACTATAGCAAGGATACGGAAAAGTATAAGTATTCGGAGCAAACGCACACCACCAGTCAAGGCGAGCATCTCTTTGGCAAAGCAGCCCAAACGGCTACAGCCTACGGCATTGGTCTGCTGCTCACAAGCAAGACGGGCTCTGCCTTTACGGAACATGCGACAGGACTAGGTTCATCCTTCGTCGCGGATAAATTCCTGTTCTCCGTGCCGGAGGAAGGCGAGACACGTACGATGATCTACCGTACCAATAAGGATACGGGCAAAATGGAAAATATGATCGTGGTCACACGCGGCGACAACGATATTGAATATACTCCGTGGCGGGATTACTATTAAGCCACGGATGGGGTCGGCAAGCAGGCAACGCAGGAGTACCTGGTTGCGGCCTGCTTGCCGACCCACCGCATGGAGCCATGTGGTTGTGTATCACATGGCTATGCGTGTGGAGGGCAGGCGGCATATCCGTAAGCCTGTCCATAGAGAAACACCCCGGCAACCTTCTCCCTGAGATGGGAAGGTTGCCGGGGTGTTTTGGATTCTCCTTACCGATTAGCCACGGTTGAAGGACCGGGCCGGAAGGGAATCTTTTTTTTGCCAGAGATTAATGTGTCTCTTCATCCAGAAACGGTTTGTTCACCGCATAATACATGAAGCCCATCAGCAGTACACCACCCACCAGATTACCCAAGGTCACGGGCACCAGGTTGTGAAGCACACCTTCAAATGAGATCGTCCCCGGGTGATTCAGCACAAGTGCAATCGCGAACGTACACATATTGGCGATGCTGTGCTCATATCCCGAGATGAAGAAGCAGAACACAAAGAGCATCATGGCAAACATTTTGGCTCCATTCTCCTTCATGAACATCGGCACAAAGAACGCCATACATACAAGCCAGTTACACAGGATTCCCCGGAAAAAGAGCTGCATCGTTGGAACTTCCATCTTATGTTCCACCACGCTTAACAAAAAACCGTTCACCTGGGACGAGTCGAATAATCCGGTCAGGTAGATTAACAGGGCAAACACGGCTGCGCCCATCAGATTACCGCTATAACTCGCAATCCACAGCTTGATGACTTCGAACCAGCGCAGCTTCTTGCGCAGCGCAGCGTACGTGTAATAGAACGTATTGCCCGTGAACAGGTCACCGCCACCGTAAGCGATCAGGATGATGGCCGCGCCAAACGTAATGGCTGCCATCGGATAGGTAAATGGGGACTGCTCCATATAAAAGAAGTTACCTGTCTTAAACGCCACGATGACGCCGAATCCGATAAACATACTGGCCAGCATGGAGCGTGCAAGGTACCTGATTAAGCTTTGTTTGTAAATCTTGTGTTTCTTCAGAGCTAGTTGTTCCACGTTCCGTAGAGCTTCCGTTTCCATAATTCTCCTCCAGTAGTTAAGTTGAATGATTGCATTAACTTACAAATCTCACCAAGTTCCTTTTATTATAACGATTTTTGAGATAGTAACACGCTTTTTCAGAAAAAGAATATCTTTAATCAGTTTAAGTTTATTTTGGATGTAAACTTATAATATGGGTTCATATTGTTTGCATTTTTTGAATAGTTATTTGCATATTTTTCTCGTTCCGTAATTCTGAAATTTATACAGAACAATGTATCCCCATGTTAAGTGAAATTTGTATGGGTTACATTGATATAATCTTCTTTTATCTGGTTTTTTTACTAGTTGTTTTGTTCAGAAATTGTTCAGAGTATCTTGATAAAATTTGTGCGGAAAACGAAGTTTTATTGGGAGGAACAAATATGAATCAGGATTGGAAAAAAGTGTTGCTGACTTCACTGGTAGTAGGCATGCTGTGGGGAACTCAATTTGTCAACGCAGCAGAGCAAACCGGAGAAGCAACAGTCTCCGTATCATCGGTTTTTACAGATCAGAACGATATACGATCGTCCTCTCTTCAAGCGGTAAAGGAAGCAGTAGAGAAAGGGTTGATCTCGGGTTATCCAGATGGATCATTTCACCCGGACAAGCCTTTGACTCGGAGAGAAATGGCTGTGTTGTTGGCCAAAGCATCACAATTAGAGACTGATAAGACTTCCAACACTGGGCTTAACCATTCAGATTGGGCCGCTCCTTATATTGAAGCAATTCGTCAAGAGGGATGGATGACCAGTGATACAACAGGTAATTTCCGTGCTAACGATCCGATTCGTCGTGAAGAGCTTGCTTCCATTTTGGTAAGAGTTACAGGAACACAAGGAGCAAAGGGAGGCCAACAGCAGACACTTGCAGATGAATCTATGATAAGTGGTTGGGCTAAAGAACAGGTACATACGGCGTTGAAACTGGGGTTATTGGATTCCGATGAGGGGAAATTCGAATCCAAGGCTTTGGTGGAGCGGCAAGATATAGCAAAAGTTCTCGTTGATGTTTTCCAGACGGGTGAGCGGACAGCCTCTTTGACTGCACTGGACGGAGATATTGCTTATGTGGATGGACGTCCTTTTGTGATCAGTCAGGAATTGCAAAGAATTTTGAATGACGAGAACAAAGAAGCATTGCAGAACGCAGTAATTACTTATGATGCACGAACACGTAACCTGTCTGCCTTATCAGAAATCCAGATCACCCAAGCAGGCACGCTACAAAATTACGTGAAATTGAATTTGGTCGGTACCTCCTATCAAGGTGTGGTCACAGTCTCTTCGAATCATGTTGCTCTCAAGGCCGATAATTTGTCCAAGGTTGTATTAAAGCCAGGCGTAAGTGCGATAACAATTGATGGAGATATCGATGCCGTAACCGTAGATACGACTGACAAAGTCACTGTTCTAGGAAGTGGAACGTGGAAGGAAGTTGTGTTAAAAGACGTAAAATCCATTATTCAATTACCGGCAAGTGTAAAAACAAATACAGTTATTCTTCCAAAAGGCGGTGTAACCTCACAGATCATTCGTAGTGCACCGCCACTAACCGCACCATCCAGCAATACCGTGGCAAGCAACTCCAATTCTGGCTCAGGATCAGCGACACCAACTCCTACACCGACTCCGACTCCAGAACCTGAGCCGCCGGTTATTGTACCTCCGTCTCCCGAGAATCAACCGCCTGTTGTTCAGTCTAGCATTTCTGACATGATGGTATATCTCGGAGAAGGCATGCAAGAGATTGATCTCGGTGCTGTATTTACTGATGCGGATGAGGATGAGCTGAGCTATGAGATTACGGAGATCGATCCTAAAATCGCTACAGCGGATATTCAGGGTTCAAAATTAAAAATTGTGGGCGTTGCTACAGGCCAAACAACGGTTACGTTGAAAGCTGCAGATGGAAAAGGAGGAAGTGTATCGGCTTCATTCACTTATGTGGTCAAACCGGTCTTAATTCCACCACCATTTCCACCTTTACCGCCAATTCCGCCATTTCCACCAATCATCATTCCACAACCACCAATGAACCATGCTCCTGAGGTGGTAAAAACACTGCCAACTGTTGGAGTTGAACTGGGTACCGTGAGTAAGACGGTTGATTTGGCTGATGTGTTCACAGATATGGATGGCGACATTCTAACGTATACAGCACAATCTTCTGATCCAGCTGTGGTAGAAGTGAGTGCCCAAGGAGATATATTGACTTTAGATCTCAAGAACGTTATTGGTTCCGCAACTGTTACCGTTAAGGCTACTGATCCTGCTGGTAAAGATGTTGAGACGACATTTACGGTTAAGGTGGAGGACCCGGATGCAGGAAAGAGCCTGTTTATTTCCGAGGTGGTCTGGGGAGAAGGCAATACTCAGGCGATCGAACTGTATAATCCAACGTCCAAGCCAATTGAACTTAGTCAATTTGAGATTAAACGTAGTGATATAGACGATCCGATTACGTTTGCTTCCGGAACTATCATTGCACCTTATAAAACGATGGTCATTGCCGATGACTCTACAGATTTCCCGATTAATGAGGACGAGATTTATTATATGTCCTTTAATTTTGATATTGATCAACCCAAAGACATCACTTTGATACTCTATCAGATTAGCGATGGAGAACCTATGGATACAGCCATCTTGAAGCCTGCGCAATCTTTAACAAGAACGTCAGGTAATGTTCATGGTGATGCACATTATGACGGGGCACGGTGGATCCAACAAGGAGAGAACTATTATAACGGTCTGGGTAACTTCACATCCTCACCTTCCATTCCTTAATTTTTGAAATATCCCACATCATGAAGGAGAACCTCTATGCCAAAAATAAGAAGGACTGTGCAGCTCGCTTTGATTGCGTTGCTTCTTTCCAACACTGTACCCGTATCTGCACAACATGTTAAGTCAGAGGAGCAGACTATGTCTGTGCCTGGCATATCCTCAGCTCATCATAACAATAATAAGTTAAACGATGTTATGAATAGGGCCGTATCCATGGGATTCATCAAGGGAGATCCAGATGGAAACGTTCGTGCAGCTGATCCAATCACCCGTCAGGAACTGGCAGCTGTTCTTGCTCAAGCTCTGGGTCTCACACTGGACAAGTCAGTCTCAGCATCTTTTACGGATGTGAAATCTACTAGCTGGTCAGCACCTTCCATTCAGGCGGTCAAGAAGGCGGGGATTTTGCAAGGAGATGCAACAGGGCGTTTCCGTCCACAGGCCCAGATCACTGGACAGGAACTGGTGACAGTCCTGGTAAGAGCCACGGCTTTGGCTAAACAAGAAGTTCAGGGGGATCCCCTTCCTTCAGATTGGAAAGGAGCGAGTACGTGGGCTGCTCCATATATTCGAACTGCTGAGAAGGCTGAACTTCTAAGCGAATATCAGGGAGAGAATAAAGTTAAACAAGGGCTTGTTCGGGGCGAAGCCATAGGCATGCTGCTCTCGGCCATGTTCCCGGAAACCCGCTTGTCTGTCATTCAGTCAATCGAAGGAAAGCAGATTCAGATCAACGGTGTTATCTATCAGATCTCTGAACAAGTGGCAGGCCTTCTGAATAATCGTAATAAGGCTGTACTGGCTCAGGCTGGAATACAGTTCAAGAGTTCAAATCATACGCTCACTGAAATTAACGGGTTGGAAATTAGAACAGGTGGTCAAGAGGCGGGCCCAGGAAAAGCTGAATTTAGCGGCAATCTGCTATTGGATGGCGGAGACGCTGTAATTCATGGGGATCTAACCACGAAAGCAGACTTTGTTTCAGTGGAAGGACTTACAGTCAAGGGCAAGCTGACGATTGCCCCCGAGGTGAAACATGATTTTTTTGCCAAAGATATCAATGTGGCACAGTCTGTCTTCGTTTATGGCGGCGATAGTAATACGGTTGTATTTGAAAATTCCATTCTCAACATTGTGGGTGTAGATAAAAGCGATGTACATGTGGCATTAACAGGGAATACCCGTACTCAAGAAGTTAACGTTAGATCAGACAGTATGCTCGATATCGAGAAAGCGGCTAATCTCCCGTTATTAAATATTCTCGAAGGTGCAAGCAAAGTGGAGCTACAAGGAGCCATTGATACAGTTCATGTGAATACATCCAAGTCTCTGCAACTTAACGGTAACGTCACTTTACAGCAACTCAATGTGGATGGGACAGGCGCTGTCAACATTAATGCAGCAGGCACCATTCAGCAGCTTCAAGTGAATAACCCTTCCACGCAGATTAATGTGGCGGGGAATGTGAAAGTTTCAGATATTTCCTTGGCTGCCGGAGTCTCGTCTTCAGTTGTGAGTGGAAATACAGGAACGGCATCTTCCAATACGGTATCTCCTTCGTCAGGGGGAGCAAGTGGGGGGAGTGGAGGCGAAACATCTCCTGTTGTTGCCAATCGTGCTCCTGAACTACTGAAACCATTTGAAAATCGCAAGTATACGCAGAATGGGCAAGGAGCAACGTTAAACCTAAACAACTATGTGACTGATCCGGATGGTGACTTGGTCACTTATACGGTCAGTTCATCCAAACTTGCCGTTGCAAAGGTTATCCTAAATGGATCGCAATTAGATATTGTTCCCTTGGGGGATGGCACGGCTACCATAACGGTGACTTCCAATGATGGTCGTGGTAAAAGGCTGAGATCCACATTCGAAGTCTACGTGAATAGACCTCCTATTGCATCGCCAATTCCTGATCAGGAATTGATAGCTGAGTCAGGTAGCAAGGATGTGGATCTCATGGTCTATGTTATGGATGATGAGAAATATGAATCGGAATTGCTATACAGTGTAACGAACAGTGCCCCGGAAATCGTGGACACAGAAATCGTAAAATCGAACTATGCTGAATCTGTATTAAGGTTAACGCCTAAAAAGGCGGGGGAAGTTATTCTTAAAATCAAGGTGGATGATGGGCAAATTGCAGATGATGGCAGTACGGGAATTACTGAACTCGACATGAAAGTTGTTGTTCTGCCACCACTCAATCGTGCGCCTGTCGGGGAAGCTCCATCGAAAATAGAGGTATACCTGGGAGATGACATCCCTGTAGTGAAATTGAACGAGGTATATACTGATCCAGATGGGGATCCTTTGACGTATACAGCAACTTCATCCAATCCAGACGGGGTAACAGTAGAGGAGAATGCGGGTGAACTGAAGTTAACATCACTTCAAAATGGTACGTATACGATATCTTACACAGTGAATGACGGTAACGGAGGAATCACTGAGGATTTCTTTGACATCGATATTCTACTAGTGCCAAATCATAATCCGGTAGGAAACTCACCAGGATGGGTTGAAGCATATCTGGGTTTCCCGACAGATCCTATCCCCTCGGTGGACTTAAATGATTATTATACAGATCCGGATGGTGACCCACTTACATTCAGTGCATACTCCTCTAATCCTGATTTAATTGTTGAGGAGGAAGCGGGTGTACTGAGCTTTACCGCTCTAGAATTTGGAGAATACATCATTTATTATTCAGTAGAGGATGGAAAAGGTGGTTCCATTTCAACCGCATTTCAGATAAGGATTAATCCTAAGCCTAATGCTTCTCCGGTGCTTACTCAGAATCTGCCTGCTCAAACGTTGTTTGTAGGCAAGGAAGATGCGGTCATTAATCTCTCGGAATATTTTAATGATCCCGATGGAGATGCATTAGAGTTTCATACACCGCTTGATTTCAACAATCTCCTGATCGCAGAGATGGTTATTCAAGAAAACAAGCTGATTATTCATCCGAGACAGGTTGGTAAATTCCAAGCTAACATCAAAGCAAAAGATATGTATGGAAAAGAAGCGACAGCCTATATTGATATTGAAGTTCTTGAATCTGGAAATATCAGTTCAATTCCGGATCAAACGGTAACATGGCCTTGGTCTGCTCTGAATCTTGACCTGACATCGTACCTGATGAATTTTGATACAGCCACGTTAACGGTGGATGCTTCCTCAGCAGATACCAATATTGCGACAGTCTCTGCCAATGGTTCACAGATAGCTGTTGCTCCAGTTGCTGAAGGAAATACAACAGTGACGTTAACGGTATATGACCAGAAAGGGCGTAGCGAACAAGCTTTCTTTGGCGTGACTATACAAGGCGAGCCTGCTGGCCCTAACTTGGCCCCTGAGGTAGTAAGTAGCATTTACGAACAAGTTTTGACACCTAATGTAACGAATGAGCGCACGTTTGACCTGAGCCAACTATTCAGTGATCCCGATGGAGATGCGTTGCAATTCACGATAAGCAATAGCTCAAATGAAGCGGTGAATGCAAGCATTAATGGTAACCAGATCATACTAAAACCGGGGACTGGGAATGTAGTTGCTCCTTTAACCATAACAGCGAAGGATGGAAAAGGTGGACAGGTAGATTACACCTTCAACGTTCGGACTGCTTCTCTAGTTAACGGTGGGGTCATGCAGATCAACACGAAGTCCGGTGTCATAGATCCTCTGATTCTTACAGCGTCCAATTGGTTCCCTGGGCAGACGAGTTTTAAAGTATATAGCGGTACGCCAGATTCAACGTTTACAGGACCGGATACGATTAATTCTCCCCAGATCCCTTTGAGTGTATCTCCATTATTATTCTGGATCATAGGGAATGACGGTAGGGCCGTGGTCGTTCAGGTGAACTCGAAAAATCAGGGCACGTCAGAGTTGTTCTTCTCTCAGTATGCAGATGCAGGGAATGGCCGCAGTGTTGTTCAACTTTATTACACAGGTGACGGTGATCCGTCACATAAAGCAACCGGGTATCAATTGGAAGTTCATCAGTGGTTGAAAAAGACATCCACAATGAAAGTGACAACCAAAAACATATTAGATGTTACTTCGGGGTTACCTTATTTAAACATCAATTATACTTTTTACGATTTTTTCGATATAACGCCAGCTTGGTACTACAATGATGAGTTGGAATTGTATAATCCGTATGAGTATAACGTCGTTGCGTTCGTTCTGAGAAAAGATGGACGAATCGTAGATGTCCTAGGTGATCCAACTTCACATGAGCAATTCATGCCTGCTGGCGGGACGTTTATTCGAAAACGGGGGATATATACAGGTTCACAACAGTTCTCATTAACTGGTGAATGGAATGAGTTTCCTAAAGGAACTCTACAGTACGTGGACAAACATACACCGTAGACTTGTATTTGCTACAATGACGTTCAGTCTAACAGATGGTACGTCTCAATAACGAAATAAAAATCCTCCGTGCTCTGAAAGAGAGTATGGGGGATTTTTTCATTTAACAGGATACGGATACATGCAGGATCTAAGAATTTCGTTCTTCTGCGCCACCGTTCGTTCACAAGTGCTGATTCTTCTGCATAAGAACGTTCCAGCTTCGCACGGATAAATTGCTCTGCATGTTCGTTTGGACGAGAGTGAAGTTCTTTGGCGTACTCACCAAATGAGCTGACATCCCGTACCTTTTCCAACACACTGTTCAGTAGCGGACTGCCCGCATAGAGCAAGGAGGCCGTCTCTTCAGATTCAAACTTGAGCAACAGAATAGCCTTCTGGATGGCTTGCATCTCACCTTGAGTTAGGTAAACAGCCTTCGTAGCGTGCTCTCCTGATGCTTCTGATGCCCCTGGTAAAAATGGTTCATGGTCCTGATTCATAGATCATCACTTCCTGAGATGGAATGCAGTTCTCGCTTGGCGAAAGTGCCGAAATGCGGATGAGATTGGAGCGATTCCAACGCAAGGATAGCCCTTGGGATATGTTTGTGAGCAGTCAGAATAGCAAAAGCTGCACCTTGAAGTAAAATGTAGGCATTCCCCTCCAGCACGTCCTGAGCCAACGTAATCTCAGCTTCGGTAGCAGGTAACAAGGCGAGAGTCTGTAAAGCATAATTCTGTACATCCTCATCTTCTTCTGAGTCTCGAACAAGTTGTGCGGCAGCATGACGAATTTCATCCAATAGTGAGGAAGACCCGGCCATGCCCAAAGCACGCCATGCTTCGATGCGGATGAGATCTTCTTCATGTGTATCCATACCGATAGATAGAACTTGATGTGTAAATTGGTTATCGGTTAGTTCGATCAGATCACGAAGTGCCTGGAGTTTCTCTTCACCACTGATTTCGTTAAAATCAGGGTATTCATTGTTGTTATGATTCATATCAGTCATTTGTATCATTCACCTCCTGAAGAATATTAAGATGGGGGCGGAAGAATGATCGGACGAGCTGCCAACGCTTCCTCTACAATCTGTTCAGGCGTCAGGTCTCGATCATCCCAGTAAATCAGGTTACTGATCTCTGCGTGAGGCACCTGCTGCTGTAGCTCCGTCAACATGTCATCCAACTCGGCTTCCGTTCCTTCAGAGTCCATCAGTTTGCGAACCAATTCTACCAAATGTAATCGATTGTCCATATCGATACCTCCTGAATGATTTATAGCATGAACCAACCAGAGCAAGCGTTAAAGAGAGAACGATAAAAAAGCGTTAGAGAGTGTTGAAGAGGCTAACGAGCGCTAACGAATCTGAGACGTCTTATTCAAGGCTGGGGAGCGCCCGCGGAAATCTAAGGAACCTGAGACACACTATATTCGAATAAACAGCCGTTTGCAGCGTTATAGCCTGTGATTTTTGGGAAATAACGTGTCTGAAGTTTCTTACAATTTAGAAAGCGGACTTAAAGGCTGAATAAGACGTCCTGAGTTCTTTAGAAAATCAACGGACCCATTCGACAGGAGTAATCAGCTTGGACTTCAAGACGTTTTAGATGCTGAAGCCCATCATCGTATAGCTTTCCTGAGTTTGAAGACACACCCTAGTCTTGTATTGGGCTTTGCTCCAATTCAATTCGATCCAATCAAATCCAATCCAATCCAATTCAATTCAGTTCAATTCGTTCTAATAAGAGAGGACAGAAGGGACCAGAAGAAGCGGAGCGTTCGCCTGCAAGCTTTCTGCAAGAAAGCTACATCAGAAGCATACGCTATCCCCGAATTTCCCCATTATAAAAGGAATCAAATAAATCTGGGGATAACAGCGATCGGAAGGTTGTTCTGTCATCAGAGTGTGCAGTGTAACTATTTTCTAGTTCAATTTATCTAGCATCACTCCATACGTATAGCCAGATTACCAAACTGCGCGCCTTTTTCCATGCGTTCGAATGCCTTCGCTACATCCTGCAACGGATATACGCTATCGATTACAGGATGTATATCATGCTGCTCCACCCATCGCAGCATCTGGATAAACTCCTCACGGCTGCCCATAGAGGTGCCGATTAGACTGATCTGCGGGAAGAAGATAGAGCGAATTGGTAGGGTCACATCATCCCCCGAGCTTGCACCATACATCACGATACGTGCACCTGGTCTGATTATATCAAAATATTTCGGGAACATGGCTTGTCCGATGCTATCCAAGATGATGTCCACAGGTTCCAGATCGTTCTGCAAATTCCAATCGGCATGACTATCCAGTGCATGGGTAGCACCCAAGCGCAGTGCCTCATTTCTTTTGGCTTCACTTCTGGAGGTGACAGTCACCTTAGCACCAGCCGCTACTGCCATGAGCAGGGCATAAGTCGCTACACCACCGCCAATACCGGGAATGAGGACATGTTCACCTTGCTTTAATACGCCGCGAGTAAACAAGGCGCGATAGGCCGTCAGCGCTGAAAGGGGAAGCACACCTGCTTCCTCCCAGGATAGGTGGGCTGGCTTAGGCAGGGCATTTTCAGCAGGCAACGTAATATATTGAGCCAGCGTTCCATCCGTAGGACCACCAACAATATCGGGCACGATCGGTACGTTATTCGCAACTTCCCAACCGAGCGTAGGATGGATAATGACTTCATCCCCTATCTCGAGTCCACTTACACCTTCGCCAATCTCTACGATAATACCTGCCCCATCGGAACCAGGAATGAGCGGGGTGTCCTGGGTTCCGCGTCCTGCCATGATAAATAGATCCCGATGGTTGATACCAGCGGATTTTAATTGAATCTGCACTTCCCCGGCTTCTGGTGCCCGAGAGATTGACTCTGTATATTGAAGACCAGCAAGGCCGCTCTGGCCCGAATGGATCATAGCTTTCATATTTAATATTCCTCCTGTCTATTTAGCCAGATTTCACTACTGAGCCTCATTGTACAGATAGGGCAGATTCACGTAAAATGAACAAAAATGATTGTCAGTATCATTGAAAATAATAGATAAGCACTTTGCATGAATTAGATGATGAAGAATTCTGATATAACGACGAGCAGGTGATCAGGGTATGGATGCAGGTGATTTGAAAATATTTCAGGCGGTTGCCCGCGAAGGTAGTATCAGTAAAGCTGCACTCGCACTCAATTATGTACAATCTAATGTGACCACACGAATCAAACAGTTGGAGACACAGCTACAAGTACCGCTGTTTCATCGTTCCAATCGGGGGATGTCTCTTACACCAGCGGGAGAGAATCTACTTGTGTATGCGGATCGAATTTTGCAATTATTATATGAAGCAGAGCAGGCCACACAAGTGGGGAATCCGCCTTCCGGCATGCTTCGTCTGGGTGCCATTGAGACAGCAGCTTCCACTTTCCTCACGCCGCTCCTGGCTGAATACAGTTCATGTTACCCGGAGGTACAACACTCGCTTGTCACGGGTGGGACCCATGAACTGAATCAGAAGGTAATCCAACATGAATTGCATGGGGCGTTAATATATGGCCCAATCGATCATCCTGATCTGAACTATATGAAGATGTATGACGAGGAAATGGTGTTGATCGCCGAACCTGGAGTGCATGAGATACACGAGTTATTGTCCAGGCCGATGTTGTTTTTTGAGATCGGATGCACACATCGCACTCAGGCGGAATCCTTTTTGAAAGATCAGGGTATCCACTCACTGAGCATTATGGAATATGGAACACTGGACACGATTCTGAATGGGGTATCTGCTGGGCTCGGTGTATCATTGTTGCCGCGGTCTTCAGTTACCAAAGCAGAATTAAGGGGCGAGATCACGGTGATGTCTTTGCCAGATCCCTATTCCCGGTTGGAAGTAGGATTTGTGTATTCCCGTGGTGAACATATATCAAGTGCGCTAAGCGCTCTGGTACAGATCATTACAGAACCCGAACTATAGAGGTTGTTGAAAAAGTAAGCTTTTGAACAAGCATTATTAAAGGAGTGAATGGCGTTGGAGGATACTACGTTAACATTGGCGGATGCATTTAATCAGGTAGATTTTATTGTGGGCGGTCATGGCAGTCGCCAAGTGAAGGTGCTTCAGAACGTACTGGAGCAGATCGATGGGGAGACCTTCAGTGACCACTACGGCAACGGCCCCATCATCGAAGAATTTCAGCAACAGATGGCGGACGTTCTCGGCAAGGAATCGGCAGTGTTTTTCCCAAGTGGAACGATGGCGCAGCAGATTGCATTACGGATCTGGTGTGATCGCAAAGGGATAAAACGAGTAGCCTATCACCCTCTATGCCATCTGGAAATCCATGAGGAAGATGGATTGAAAGAGTTACATCAGATTGAATCGATTTTACTGGCGGACAAGGATCGGTTGATTCGTTTGCAAGATGTACAAGCGCTTGATCAGGATATTGCCTGCCTGCTGTTGGAACTGCCACAACGCGAGATTGGCGGGCAATTGCCAGCGTATGAAGAACTGGAAGCAATCTCGGCCTATTGCCGTGAACGCGGGATTAAGCTGCACTTGGACGGAGCACGTCTGTTTGAGATTACTCCCTATTACGAGAAAACGCCTGCGGAGATTTGCAGTCTGTTTGATACGGTGTATGTGTCTTTTTACAAAGGGATCGGGGGCATTGCGGGGGCCATATTGGCAGGAGACACGGATGTAATGCAAGAGTCGAAAGTATGGAAACGGCGGCACGGCGGTGATCTGATCGGCCTGTATCCGTATATTCTGAGTTCCCAGTATTATTTCAATGAACGGATTGGCAAAATGGAGCTTTATTATGAGCAGGCTAAAGAACTGGCATCTCTATTGAATGCGTGTCACGGGATACATACATTGCCCGAAGTCCCGGTATCCAATATGTTCCATGTACATTTTGCGCTTGGTGCTGCCGAAGTTGAACCAATCCTTGTGCAAATGGCTCAGCGGTTTGGCATAGGAATGACTTCATATCTGAACAAAACGAGTGGGAACAGCTGTGCCTTTGAATTGTCCACGGGTGATCGTTATGAGAATATTCCCCAGGATAAGCTGCGTGCAGCACTGGAATGGCTGGATCAAGAGTTGCGTACACAGGTGAGATAACAAGCGGATTCTAATGTAAAGGGGGAGTTCAAGTGAAGTCGATGGAATTAGAACCGATTCGTGATCTTTTGGTGAAAGCTTACAATACGACTATGGGAGAAGGGTGCACGCCCGAACCGCAACAGAGCATTGAGAATTTTGAGCAAAAGTATAACGTGCAATTGCCCGTAGCGTACCGTGCACTTTTGCTTGAATTCGGGGCATGTAATTTCGGCGATCCTGCCTTGTATTCAGCAAAAGAACTGGATTGGGCATATCCCGAGTTTCTGGAAGTCTACCGTGAAGTTAAGAAAGAGTACCAGCTGTCGGATGACCTCAATCCGTTCCCGATTGGTGGATTTGGCGAAGGCAGTATGGCTATATTGGATCAGACTTCGGGCAAGATCCTAATGTTGATCCATGATGCAGGAGATACGCCAATTCGAGAGATTGCAGTAGACTTTAATGATTTAATGACGCAGTTGACGGAGTCCGCGATCTGGGTACAGGAACAGATGAATTAACAGGGAGACGGAAGGAAGCGCAACAGACCTATGGATATTCGTAAGTTAAGATATTTTATCACCGTGGCGGAGGAGCTTCATTTTCACCGTGCAGCGGAGAAATTAAACATGACACAGCCACCCCTGAGCCAGCAGATTCAAAATCTGGAGGAAGAGCTAGGCGTAAAATTATTGGAGCGCACGAGAAAAATGGTTCGTTTGACGCCAGCAGGTGCCATCTTTCTGGAACAGGCTAGACTCATCATGGCCCAACTCGAACGATCCATTCAGCTTACACAAAAGGCAGATCAAGGGATTATTGGGCATATATCCGTAGCCTTCGTGGATTCCGCTTCGGGCGGGATCATGGTGGATGTCCTTAGGAAATTTCGCGCTGCGTATCCTCAGATTGAATTGACGCTGCGTGAGATGACTTCGTCCCAACAATTGCAGGCACTGGAGGACGGACAGATCCATATTGGATTTTTGCGATATCAGGAAGACACTCTTCATGTCTCTTTCCGTCCCTGTCAGATGGAAACGTTGATTGCCGTTTTGCCAGATCATCACCCGATGGCTTCTCAGACTCAAGTTTCAATTCGAGAACTGGCGGATGAAGATTTTATTTTATTCCCAAGGCATCTGGGTTCTCCGTTCCATCGTCTCGTTCTGGATTATTGCAGGGAGCATGGCGTAGATCCTAGAATTACACAGGAAGCGATCCAGATGTATACGATTGTAAATCTCGTTGCAGCGGGCATGGGTATTTCCATTGTTCCCTCCTCGGTGGATGTGTTCCAGCGAAAGGGTGTAGTCTTTCTTCCTTTACAAGAAAATC
Source organism: Paenibacillus sp. 1781tsa1 (assembly GCF_024159265.1). Taxonomy (NCBI): domain Bacteria; kingdom Bacillati; phylum Bacillota; class Bacilli; order Caryophanales; family Paenibacillaceae; genus Paenibacillus; species Paenibacillus sp. 1781tsa1. The sequence goes on from NZ_JAMYWY010000001.1 coordinate 1,047,534, forward strand.
CGCCCTCCGTACCGTTGTACACGGCATGGCGGACGGATATGAATCAGGAAGTGATATCCCGCTTTATGAGCATTGTTGATAGGGAATATGAGTTGCACTAAAGGTTATTTACACTTACACTTCGATGACAGAACAACCTTCCAATCGCTGTTACCCCCAGATTTTTTCGATCCCTTTTCTTAAGGGGAAAATCTGGTGATAAAGGCGAACGCTCCGCTTTTTCAGGTTTTTTCTGTCCTCTCCGTTATCGTGTAAATGATTAGTTCAACTTAGAATGTTGTGAGTAGTAAAAAAGAAACTATCCCGTCTTGGCTGGATCACGCTCAATCAATGGATTCAATATTTCGTCAATACGAGTCATGATGACAGAGTCCAATTTCACACCAGAAGCTTTTACATTTTCCAATACCTGCTCGGGCCGGGATGCACCGATAATGACGGAACTGACATACGAATGTTGTAGAACCCACGCCACAGAGAGTTGAGGAAGAGTTAGACCAGTCTTTCTAGCGAGTGGAACAAGCTGTTGCACAGCGGTAAGAACATTTTCACGTAACCACTGACCAGCAAGTTTATTGAAAAAGGGCGCTCCTGCCTCAGCTGCTGCACGTGATCCGGTGGGCAACGCTGCGTTAGGCGCATATTTGCCTGATAGTATACCCTGAGCCAGAGGAGACCATGTAATCTGTCCAAGTCCTGCTTGGTCGCTTGCAGGTACCACTTCCTGCTCAATCACACGCCATAACATTGAATATTGGGGCTGACTTGCAATGAAGGGTACATGAAGTTCCCGCGCCCAAGCGGCTCCTCTTGCAATCTGATCCGCGTTCCATTCACTCACCCCGATGTAGTGAACCTTGCCCTGACGCACCAGATCGGAGAATGCCAGAAACGTCTCTTCCAGCGGAGTGTTGTAATCATAACGGTGAGCGTAATAGACATCGATATAATCCGTCTGTAGCCGCCGTAATGAACCATTGCAGGCTTCCATGATGTGTTTACGTGAAAGTCCGCGGTCATTATGACCTGTGCCGGTTGGGTGACAGACTTTGGTGCATAGTTCAATACTTTCTCTTCGTATATCCTTAAGAGCCTGTCCCAAGACGGTTTCTGCCTTCGTATTCGAGTACACGTCTGCCGTATCAAATGTGGTAATGCCTGCATCCAAAGCGGCGCGTACACAAGCTTCTGCTACTCCATCATGCACTTGCGCTCCGTGCGTAATCCAGTTGCCTAGTGAAATCTCACTGACGGTTAATCCACTGTTTCCTAACTTGCGATACTCCATTTCAATGCCGCCTCCCTATGTGATCTGGACTCCATTGTAGCAATGGCAGATTAATAGGTGAAATATCTTTTAACCCCATCTTTGATATGAAAAAGATATCAGTGAATCTACATGTTCTCCTGGATGTATTTACGATAGAGGGCAGGCGTGATTTCCTCAAACTTTTTGAATATTTTAATAAAATATCCCGATTCATTAAATCCCAGCTCATCACTGATCTGTGAGACAGGCATGTCGGTGACCTCCAGCAATTGCTTGGCCCACTTAATTTTGAGTTTTGCCAGGTAGGTTGTGAAGTTCTCGCCGGTTTCCTTGGCAAACAGCCTGCTGAAATAACTCGGACTCAGGTGGCATAGATCAGCCATTTGTTTGAGCGAAACTTGTTCGCTTTTGTGACTATGAATGTATTCAAAAGCAGGTTGAAGCACCGGACTGGAGCTTTCCGCATCACTTGGGCTGTTCTTAAGATAGGCATCTGCAATCGCATTGGTCATCTCTTTTTTGATCGACTCGATATTACGAATGGAGTACCCAGGCAGAATGGTGGAGAGGTTTAACGACTCCTGATTGCCTGAAGCTTTCTCGAACATTTCAACTAATAGATTTTTGTTGAGTGCTTCTTCCACAATGTAGTTGCAGAGCAGGGATAACATGTTGGAGATTTTCACAATCTCTTCATAGGTCATCACAGGCAGCTGGGCGTAATCGTCTTTTAATTCCTCCAGCTTGGCCGCATGCATGGGAACGTTTTTGGACGTGACAATCTGCTCCAGGTCGCGGCCTTTTTCCGGGTCGGCAAGTTTCACTTGTCCTGCCATGACGGCGCCGATATATTTGCCATCGATCGTGATCGGAATTGCGATATCAATGATATTGAAATGGCACAAATACACATAAGGCTCATTCAACCGAACGGCTTCCAGACCGCCGCGCGAATCACATTTTTGGCAGTAGGGGAGCAGCTCGGGATCTTTGCGTACGTTCTGGCAGAAGGCCTGACAGCTGCTGTGACTGGTTACGGGAATGCCTTTATAATCCACGGTAAGGATCGCCAGTTTGGTTACTGTTGCGAGAGAATCTTGTAGACGCTTCCATTTATTAAGGTCGAGTATTTTGTTGATATGCAGATATTCTTTAATCATAAGATGAAACCTCCATAGCTAACCTGATTCATAATTTAGGCCGTTAAAAGTTAGCAAGTTGTACATATTAAGATGTAATGATGACGGGTAATGTATAATGGAAGGTCAAAATTCAACCATCTCATGACAATAACATACCATGATTGCACCAAAAAGCAAAAAATTACGATTGAAAATTATAATAATTTGTTATCAAAGTCCACTGTAAACCTGCTGCTCATGGGTTATATTAAGGTCAATTGTAAGAAATTAAAATTTGATGTAATCACTTCACCAATTCATATCATTAGGAGGCATATATTATTATGAGAAAAGCATTTATCAGCCCAACCAAATATGTACAAGGCGAAGACGAGTTGTTGAACCTGGGGTACTTTGTTAAATCCTTCGGAGAATCGGCCTTGCTGATTGCACATCCGGATGATGTACAGCGTGTCAAAGCAAAGCTTGATGCAACAGCTGAGAAATTCAATATCACGTTTGTTGAAAGCGGTTTTAAAGGGGAATGTTCCCGTGAGGAAGTTGCTCGTCTGCAAGCAATCGCGAAGGAAAAAGGATGTGACTCTACCATCGGTCTTGGTGGCGGTAAAGCGATCGATGCTGCGAAATGTGTAGCTGAAGGCGAAGCACTGATTATCTGCCCAACGATTGCGGCAACAGACGCACCGACAAGTCACTCCGCTGTATTGTACACACCGGATGGTTCTTTCGATGACTATGCATACTTCAAACAAAGCCCAAGTGTGGTACTCGTTGATACAACGGTCATTGCTAATGCACCAACACGTTTTCTCGTATCCGGTATGGGAGATGCACTCTCTACATACTTCGAAGCAAGAGCAACAGCGAAATCCTATTCCCGTGTAAACGCAAGTCTGCCAATGGGTTCCCGCGAAGGGTATACACCATCTGCAGTAGGTACCAATGCGGCACTTGCACTGGCAAAACTGTGTTATGAAATGCTGCTGACTGACGGTGCAAAAGCAAAAGTAGCGAGTGATAGCAACGTCGTGACACAAGCGCTGGAAAACATCGTTGAGACGAACATTCTGTTGTCAGGTCTTGGATTCGAAAGTGGCGGTCTGGCCGCAGCACATGCGATCCACAACGGCTTGACAGTTCTGGAAGGCACACATCACTTCTTCCACGGTGAAAAAGTATCCTTCGGTACGATTGCACAACTGGTCCTTGAAAATGCACCAACCGAAGAGTTGCATGAAGTTATGGACTTCTGTCTTGAAGTGGGACTGCCTATTAGCTTGGCGGACATCGGTGTAGACAAGATTAGTCAGGAAGAGCTGTTGAAAGTGGCAGAGATCGCTTGTATTCCGGAAGAATCCATTCACGCGATGCCTTTCCCAATCACCGTTCCTGAAGTGGCTGCTGCCATTGCAGCGGCTGACCGTATGGGACGGGAGTACAAAGCAGCTCACCGGGAGGCAAAATAATGAAGAAAATCATTAACCAAGCCGAACATGTTGTTATGGAAATGTGTAACGGGATTGCGCTTGCGCACCCGGAGCTTGAATTTCTTAAAAAATATAAAGTGATTAAACGCAGAGAGATTCAGGCCGATAAAGTCAGCTTGATCAGTGGCGGAGGCAGCGGACATGAACCGGCTCACGCTGGTTATGTAGGTAAAGGGATGCTGGATGCAGCGGTATGTGGAGATGTATTCGCATCTCCTTCCCAAATCCAGGTGTACCAAGCGATCAAGGCAACAGCCAGCAATAAGGGTACACTTCTGATCATCAAGAACTACAGCGGCGACATGATGAACTTCAAGAATGCAGCGCATCTGGCTGAGGAAGATGGCATCGACGTACAGTATGTTCGTGTTGAGGATGACATTGCTGTACAAGACAGCCTGTATACCGTTGGACGTCGCGGCGTTGCCGGAACTGTACTGGTTCACAAGATTGCCGGAGCAGCAGCCGAAGAAGGCCGCAGTCTGGCAGAGGTGAAATCCGTTGCCGAGAAAGCTGCTCAGAACGTTCGCAGTATTGGTTTTGGATTCACATCCTGTACCGTGCCAGCCAAAGGCACGCCTACATTCGAAATTGCTGAAGATGAGATGGAATTCGGCGTAGGTATCCATGGTGAGCCAGGTATCCGTCGGGAAAAAATCGTATCGGCTGATGAATTGGCAGGACGTATGGTTGAAGCATTGCTTGCCGATATGAAGCTGGATACGGCTTCTGCTGAGATTGCAGTGCTTGTGAATGGTTTTGGTGCAACGCCACTGCAAGAACTGTACCTGCTTAACAATTCCGTTCAGCGTGAGCTTGCAGGACATGCAGGTCTGAAGGTCGCTACTACCTTTGTAGGCAACTATATGACAAGTATCGATATGGCGGGTGCATCGGTTACGGTTCTGAAACTGGATGATGAACTGAAGACGCTGCTGTTCAAGGAAAGTGATACACCTGCATTCAAAGTATCCGGTCCTCCGGTAGCACAAGTGGCATATTCCGAAGCGTTGGAAGCTGTTGTAGGTGAAGACGCTCCCGTATCTTACGAAGTGGAGACGGATGCATCTGCTGCGGTAATTCAAGGCAACCAATTCTCACTGGACAATGTCGTCTATCTGATCGATAAGATGGGTGAGATCATCATCAAGAACGAGGTACCGTTCTGTGAACTGGATTCACATGCCGGTGATGGCGATTTTGGTATGAGTGTGGCAAAAGGCTTCCGCCAGTTGAAACGCGAATGGAATCACATCATTAACGAAGATAAAAAAGACATCGGATCGTTCCTGGATGCATGTTCGTTAGTCATCATGGAATATTGTGGCGGCGCATCCGGCCCAATCTGGGGTTCGGCATTCCGTGCGGCTGGCAAAGCTGTAGGGGATAAACAGCAATTAAACGTTGCTGAGTTCGCTGAGATGATCCATGCAGCCGTGCAAGGGATTCAGTCTACTGGAGAGCGCTCATTCGGGCGTGGTGCCGTTGTAGGCGACAAGACCTTGATCGATGCACTCGTTCCGTGTGCCGATTCCTGGACACAAAGTGCAGAGTCTGGCGATGACTTCAAAACCGCATTTGCCAAAGGTGCAGCAGCAGCCGTTGAAGGTGCGAAGAAAACCGAAGACATCGTAGCACGTATGGGACGCGCGGGTACCGTAGGTGATCGTAGTCTGGGCTACCCAGATGCTGGCGCGTATGCGCTGGGTGTTATTTTCACAGAGTTATCCGAGTCGATGAAGTAAAGCTGTCGGCAAACTCGCAACTGTAAAATTATAAAATGTTTTCTCTACGAAGAGGATGTCCCATATGTCATGAATATGACAGGGCACATCCTTTTTGATGTGTTTTTTTTTGGTTGTAATGAACCTGACACACGCTATTCGCTCCCATTGGCCCAGATCTAAGATCTAATTAATCAAAGAGACGCTATTTTGTCGATTTACTGAATTTTTAAGGTGTGTTAGGTTCGTTAGCAATTGGAGCGAGGCTGAATTCCTTTTGAGACAGCTCCCTCGTTGTATAGAGTATATAGTCAACCTAAATGCGCTTATTGAAAACTTCTATAATAAACTCTATCTGGAAATTACAGGTGATTATTCATATACTTATAGGAGTATGGAGTCTGCACAAGCGTTCGGGTTTCTCTCATCCGTATCTGACGGAGGAAGCTTAGAATGCTTATACGGGGCGTTCGGATGTAGCCTATAGTTTTTGAGAAAAAATAATACGGAGGTAGAAGTTATGAGTGATATAAAACTGCCAATGATAAGACCTTCTGTACATGGCTACCTATGTAATGCCTATCCACTCTCAATTGCAATGCAGCATAAACAATCTGAAGCATGGTTTTACAGTAATTATATTCAATTGATTTGTGCTGGGAACTTTCCAGAAGGGAAATTCTTTTCGTTTTATACATCTAACTTGCCTTGGTATGATTTCTTTATGAGTTGTCCTCTCATTAACTATCAAAAGATCAACCAACGCTTTTTGGAAAAATATATGGGGGGCGTCATCAGCTTTATTTGTGATTCTATTGATCAAAATCAATATATTCATTTGTATGTGGATGAAAGTTATATTGCCCATAAAAAGGCATATAAAAAATATGCTTTTCCGCATGAAATGTTAATTTTCGGTTATAACAGAGAGACATTAAAATTTTATGTATCAGGCTATAATTCAGATGCTATATTCGGAGATTATGAGGTAGGCTTTGAAGAGTTTCTAGTAGCTTTTAACAATTGTGATAAAACTAAAAATAGAGAATATGTATGTTTATTATCTTATAACCCAGAGCATAACTATCACTTTGATCTAAAATTAATTATTAGATCTTTGAAGGAGCTAAGGTTTAGTCTCAATTCATCTTATCATTATCGTTCTATGAGCACTCCTTCTAATTGGATCTTTGGATTATCCATCTATGATCATATAATTCAATATTTAAGTGATCAAGTTAGTGCATTAAGGGAAAAGATTGATTTTCGAATCTTTCATACCATGTGGGAGCATAAGCGTGTGATGTTGGATCGATTAAATTATTTGAAGGAACATCATTATTTAGACGATGCTGACGAGCTTATAAGAATATATTCTGAAATTGAATCGGATTCAAAAATTTTAAGGAATTTGGCTATAATATATAACAAAAATGAAAACCCCACTATTATAACTTCTATAATGGAAAAAATGAAAAAAATCAAAAATCTAGAAGAGAATGCATTAAGCGACTTAATTTCACAGTTGGAAAGTGTGGAGATCCATGAAAAGCTCCTGAGTCATTATTATCTATAATGTATACAGAGATGGGTATGAGTAATAGGGATCTGTGACGCGTGTTTAGTATCGCCAAAAGCCTTTAAAAAGTTGTCTGATTTAATGTTGACAATCCACAGATAGCGATTTATTAGCTACAACTAAAGGGGGGCAGAGAAATCGGACTTAGCTTCCCTTCGCATCAACTAATGAGCCTCCAATTTCCTTCCGAATGTCCTATTCCTCTGCACGCTTGAATCACCAATACATAGCCATGTTTAAAACGGGTATAGCCCGCTTCCAACCCTAAGACTGCACTTCCTTGATCTTGACCTGAGGTTGGGCTAATTATGGAAGTGAATTGAAAATTTAGCTCTGTAGCAATGGAAGAGGATTTTAGACAATGGATAGAACAACGCTCAGCATGCTGAGTAGGCGTTTGAGGTCTATCTCTGTTACTCTAGTGCTATTGGCTTGATAATGTAAAATAGTGTAAGCTTGAGAACAGATATAAGGATTTCCATGGAGCGTAATGCTACATGTCAAACGGGCAACAGATGTGGTATCTATATGAACGAGAAGGGATCTGGATGATTCAATGACGCAAAAAATCTATTATGACTCTGCTTATACAAGAGAGTGGCATACAACAATTACAGGTAAAGTGGACAAGGAAGACGGTGTATATGTCACGCTGGCGGAGACGGCTTTTTACCCGCATGGGGGCGGACAACCTTGTGATCTGGGTCGAATTGGCGGCATCACTGTTCTGGATGTGAACATCGAAGATGGAGCAGTGTGGCATAAGCTGGAACGCGCACCTGAACAGAACGAGGTACATTGTGAGCTGGATTGGGAACGAAGATTCGATCATATGCAGCAGCACACGGGACAGCATTTGTTATCTGCAGTAACGTTGAAAATGGCTGAAGCGATGACGCTCAGTTTCCATCTCGGTACGGAGTATGACACGATTGATGTGGCTGCTGAGTTGGGAGCGGATCAATTGACCGCCATTGAACAAGAAGTGAATCGTCAGATCTATCGTAATGCTCGCATCAACACGTCCTGGGTTACAACAGATGAGGCTGCCCAATTGCCACTGGTGAAGCAGCCTACGGTAACAGAGGACATTCGTATCGTCGAGATCGAGGGTGTGGAGTATAACGCCTGCGGCGGAACTCATGTGTTGGCGACAGGTGAGATCGGCATCATCAAACTGTTGAAAACCGAAAAAGTGAAGGGCGGCACTCGCATTTATTTCAAATGTGGAACAAGAGCGCTGAATGAATTCACATCCGTTCAACATGTGCTCAATAGCATCATGGTTAAATTAAAGACCAGCAAGGACGAATTATTGGAGCGTATTGAGAAAATGGAACTGGAGCAAAAACAGCTGCAAACCGAGCTGAATGCAGTGAAAACAACGAATGATGCCTATTATGCGAAGCAACTTCTAGCTGCTCGCGAAGGGTTAGTGATTGCTCAGATCTTTGAAGACAAATCGCTCAAGGACATGCAGAGCCTGGCTACCAAGCTGACGGCAGACCATGAGGGGCTTGTACTCTTTGCCAGTATCTCCGAGGCCAAAGTTGTTCTGGCACAGAACGGACAGCCACCTGAATGGGCTTGTGGACCTTTCTTCAAAGGCAATCTTGGAGCCTACAATGGCAAAGGTGGCGGCAGTGAAAAGATGGCTCAGGCAGGCTTTGCCAGCAGTGAAGATGCGCTTGCCTTTTACGAATTCACCAAGGACCAGTTGGGACATCACTGATTGTGTTTTGCAGATACGAAATACGAGATAGGCAGCATTGACGACATATGGAGCATGGGACAAGCACGTCACATTGTGGCGTGTTTTCCATGGATATCGAGCACATGGGTTATATGAGTTGAACGATTGCCGATCGTTGAAGGAGGTTGGAAGATGACAGAACGAATTCCGTGTCTACGGGAGGGGTGTGCAAATACCATTTTGCCAGCAACGGCTGCCAGAACAGGTGGGGTTTGCATGCCTTGCAAGCAGGAGATGGAGCGCGAGGAGCGCCAGAGATACATTGAAGCGAATCGACGTGACGTGAACTTGTATGCAGATATCACAGACCCGGTCGAAGTATTGAAAATCATGTATGAACCTCAGGTTCGCGATCCTCTAATTCGTTATGTACCCTATGAACAATCCGAGGAACAAGTATATCTCTCCTTGTCTGTAGAGCAACAAGATCAGATGAAGGATTATGCAATGCAACGGATTCATGCAGGTGATGAAGATACTGGCAAAGACATCCTGATCTACCTCGTTTGTTACCATGATATATCGTTGACCAACGAAATTCCTGAGCTGCTGGAACAGGAGATCTATTATCCTGCGATTTTGTATAAGAGTGCCTCGGAAGCAGTGCGAGATCGGCTCTTGCAGCAGGTGAATACCGATCATGAGAATCGGAACCACATATTGCTCATACTGGCCCATATCGGGGATAATGTTGTCGTGCAGCAGTTCCTGCAATGGAGAAAATCTCCGCCATCTTGGTCGAGCGAATTGTACGTGGCACCTGAGCATTACACCACTGAAGCTGGATGGGAGCTTACGAAAGACGGGCAGCGTAGAGCGTTATTCACCACCCCAAGTTATTCACTCTATAAAGTAACAGAAAATGAAGCAACTAACGTGGCAATAACCGGAAATTCACTCTCGATGCTGACCCGGAGCACCAATTGCTGTCCATGGTGTGGTGGTGCGTTAACGACCTTAATTAATCTGGATGTTAAGCATCCGGCACTGCGGGATGTGTCTTGGCATGCGGAGCGACTTCAGATCCAGACTTGCGTGATATGCAGCAGTTATGGTGTGGTTTACATGGAGCTGGACGCAGCCGGGGAACCGTTATGGAGTTCACATAACGTCATGCCTGTAGGAATGGACGAGATTGATCTGGACGAATATGGTAAACTTGCACCAGATGTTGGCCGGCAGTTTAGGATTGCGAATACATCGCGTCATGCCTTCCATGCCAGTGAGTGGGGGATGGAGCCATCGCTATCTCAGATCGGAGGCCATCCGGGTTGGGTTCAGGATGCGGAGTATCCACCATGTCCATGCTGTTCCGCGAGAATGAAGGCTGTCGCACAACTGGATTGGGGTGAGGTTGAGGAATATGGTGAGGGCATGTATTACATGTTCATATGTGAGCCGTGTCAGATGACCGCCGTATCGTACCAGCAATCTTGATGGTGGAAGCTATAATAAGCTCATTAACTTATCTATAGTACTACAGGACCGAGTAGGTTGTGATGACAGTAGCAATCATACTATGAGACTATATGAGGCATCCCGTAAGTTCTTGAACTTCATGGGATGCCTCTTTGCTTGCCCTGCGCAGGATGCATGGGGGATATCTGCTACAGTTAGCCGGTTATGTTAGTTATTTAGCCAGCAGAGTGAGAATGGGTTGTTTTTTATACATGCTTAGGCAGCTTTGTCGTACGCACACAATCTAACGAACCTGGCACGTCTTATTGGGCGAATTAGCAGCTCGGTAGAATTCTAACGAATCGTAGCCACGTTATTGCTTCATATGTCAGGTTTTTTCGAAGCAAATCAGAGGTTTTGTCTGTAATAAGACTGCTGAGATTCGTTAGAATTTCATATGCCTGTATAACTACGACATAAGGTGTATCCGATTCGTTAGCGCTTGGCCCAAACCCAAACCCGAACCCGAACCCGAACCCGAACCCGAACCCGAACCCGAACCCGAACCCGAACCCGAACCCGAACCCGAACCCGAACCTAAACTTACCCCATACACACGACCCGTTCATTACGCCCCCATAGTACCACCTGAGTTACTACTGCTTCGTATGCGTCTCTTCACTACATCCGTCTACAAGTCCGCAGATGCCTGCTTTAACAAACCAGCCAACCACTCATAATCCGGCGTATCTTTTTCCTTGAGCTTGATCGTTTTTCGTTCTTCCGGGCCTTCAAATATGCCATCGGGTAGATCCAGTCCGGCTGCATGAAAGATGGTGAAGGACATGGCTTGTTTGGATGGAGAGATGACCGCAACGTACTTTCCATTTTTCAAAAAATGAGGTTTCTTGTATTGCACACGTTCCTGCACGTCTGGGATGGTATCATGCACCATTTCTCGCAATTGTTTAGCGACCTGTACTTGCCAGGGGATCTGAATCTGTTCAATAAAGGCAGTAACGTCTGCATTCTTGGTCATGCTTGTTCACCCTCCGTATGGATCTGATTGTGTGTTTCCCATTCTGGTCTTAGGATTCCCATCATTAAGCGGTCGTAACGTTTGCCATCACGATATACAGCTGAACGTGCCCGACCTTCCAACTGAAAACCAACCTTCTCATAGGAGCGAATCGCTTTGGCATTGTAGGCGATGACATCGAGGCCAACCCGGTCCAGATTCATTTCATGGAATGCATATCGTAAAATAAGATTCAACGCTTCCGTGCCATATCCCTTGTTGCGATGTTCAGCAAGTCCGATGCCAATGGCAAGCTGTCCGCAGCGGTTGTTCCATTCAATGCTATGAATGACGACAAAACCAATCAGCATATCCTCTTCATGCGTGCGCAGTCTGAAGTAAACTTCCTTGTTCTTCGTTTCGCCCTCATCCTCCAACTGTTTCTCCGAATAGGGAATGGCCAGATCAGTATCCACATTCCGAAGGTACTCCGGGTCTTCGTTCCATTGCAGCATGGTCTGCACGTCTTCAGAGCGTGGTGGCGTCATCTTTAATCGTTTGCTATAAAACAGGTTGTCCGTAGTTAGTGTCATAGGGTTCTCCTTTAAAATAGGTTAAGATTGCCTCACCTTGGTTTCACGTTTAACTCTATGTATATTTCGCAATAGACCTCGCCCCTTTGGCATCTGATAGCCTCATCATACTGGAAATTATAGGTGAATCACAATAGAACATTTCAATGCGTATAAGTATCCTCTTGTCATGAAACCTAACACGGTAGTAAGATGAAATGATTGATATACATTCAGTGATAAAACAAATAAAAATGTCGGTGGGAGTGTTACATTTTGGAGATCAGATTGGATGATTTAAGTGGAGTACAAGTTAAGGCTTTAATTGCAGAGCACTTGCAAGGGATGGCAGCAGATTCACCTCCGGAGAGTATTCATGCGTTGAATCTGGAAGGACTCAAGAAGCCCGAAATTACATTCTGGTGTGCTTGGGAAGGGAACGACTTGCTCGGTTGCGGGGCTATCAAAGAACTGAATTCAGAACATGCCGAATTGAAATCGATGCGTACTGCTTCGGCTCACTTGAGAAAAGGTGTAGCAAGGAAGATTTTGGCCCATATTATGGGCGTTGCTGTAGAACGTGGTTATAAGCGAATCAGTCTGGAGACAGGCTCAATGGATTCGTTTATCCCGGCACGTAAGTTGTATGAAGACTTTGGATTCGAATATTGCGAACCATTCGCGGATTATATATTGGATCCGAACAGCACGTTTATGACCAAAACAATCTGAATCGATTCGCATGAGAAACCAGTATTCTGTTTTTTACAGGACACTGGTTTCTTTATTTTACAACATATCGTACATTTTAAAAGTTGGAAAAAGAGTAGAATAAACTCAATAATACAGCAATAAAGCAACTTGGCCTTGTTACGAAGAATGTGGAGGGAGTTGTCCATGATTTATTGGTGGTTTGATCCTATGAATCCGCTGTTTGCTGTCTTGGTGTTATGTCCAGTCATTGCTATGGTGCTTGGCGTATGCAGTTATTTTGCCAAAGGGTTTAGACTTTGGGGAGCGATGATAATCTCTTTTATGCTGCCTTTGTTGTATATCGCGAGTGATCTGTCCACATGGAGAGGCAACCTGGACGCTTGGTTCATCTATGGGGCAGGGTACAGTTTGATCTGCTGGATTGTACACAGATTGCTTCGTGCAATTACGGGGTATAAAAGATAGGTTATGTCCATATATGCTTGGGATGAATTGGCCATAAGGAACTTCTGGGCTGATTGATGGACAATAGGGTATACTGGACATTATGTCTATGAAACAAGACAGCATTACAGACGTTTTTTACATCAGGAGGACTTGAATTGGCTCAGACAGAAGGAACACTACAAAAGAAACTTAAACCAAGACACATCAGTTTTATGGCTATGGGTGGTGTCATTGGAACAGGAATTTTCAAAGGCAGCGCAGAGACGATTGGACTCGCAGGTCCGGGCGTTATTGTCACGTACATTTTTGCCGGATTATTGCTGCTGGTTGTTATGGCCGCGATGGCGGAGATGGCTACGGTGTACAAGAACAAAAATATGAAAGACTTTGTGCAGGAGGCATTTGGTAGCCGAGTATCCTTTGTTATGGGATGGATGTATTGCTTTCTATGGTTATCAGTATGTGTCATCGAGGTGATTGCCGCCGGGAGTTTTTTGCAGTATTGGTTCACGGAAGTACCGCTGTGGATGCTGAGTCTGGCTTGTGCGGCGTTCATTATACTGGTTAATCTGCTCAGTGTAGGTGTGTTCGGGGAATTCGAGTTTTGGCTGGCCGGGATCAAAATTGCCATGATCATTATTTTTATCTTCCTGGGTGCAGGGTTGATCTTTGGCATTATCCCAAGTGATAACACTCCATATCTGCAAAATTACACGCAAGCAGGCGGGTTCTTCCCGAACGGATGGTCTTCGATCTTCTCGGCACTGCTTGTGGTCATGTTCTCTTATGGGGGATCGGAGCTGATTGGTCTGACCCTGACCGAGACGGAGAATGCAGAAAAAGTTATGCCCAAAATCGTGGGCAATTTCATGCTCAGAATTATTCTGTTCTTCACCTTGCCGATCCTCATCATCTGTGGTCTCATCCCATGGAATGAGATCGGGCCGGAGAGCAGTCCATTTGTACAGGTGCTTGCCTCTACGGGACTGCCGGGAGCAGCACACATAATGAACTTTATTTTGGTAACGGCAGTTCTGTCGGCTGCGAATTCAGGGATCTATGGTGCATCCCGGATGATGCACTCCATGGCAGTGGGCGGGGAAGCTCCGAAGGCATTGTCAAAGACAAACCGCAACGGTAGCCCTGTTAACACACTTCTGGTGTGCTCAGTAGTTTTGCTCGGAGGTTCCTTGCTTGGCCTGTTCGCACAGGATCAGCTGTTCCGTGTATTACTCGCAGTTCCGGGGTTTGTCGTAATCCTTGTGTGGATCTGTATTGCCTCATCACAGTTGAAATTGCGGAAGAGATATCCGGTTCAACCGACCTTCAAAGTTTGGGGTTTCCCTTACATCACCGGAGTCGTGGTACTATGTCTCAGTGTGATTGCGGTGATGTTTGTGTTCGATGAAGGTAACCGTTTTAGCATTAGCATCTGTCTTGCTGTGCTCGCGGTGCTGATCATCTGGTCTCTGATTCGATTCAGAAAGATGAACGGACGGACAGTTTAATATGAATGGGTAGTATTGCAGATAAAGAATAACATGACATCTCGGCGCGGGCGCCGGGGTGTTTTTTTGTATGCACTAAAGGAACGATCTTATTTACGGAAATGGAAAAACTTTTTTCGCTATATCTGTCGAACTGAGACGTAAATATAATACATAGATCAGTGTTTCATTTTGAAGGTAAAAGTATATAAACTCTATTATAGTTAAAGGTGGTTAATTAGATAAATCTTATAATAGTTGACTAAACTCTGACGCGTATGTCAGGGTTTTTCTTTGTATAGATGTGTAGCCGTTTCATCAGAACGCATAAAGAAGAATGCCAGTTTAAGAAATTTTTCTCGGAACTTTTAACATTTCGGATGCCTGTTCGTTATACCTATGAAAGGTGGTGAAGCATGGACGCCGGACAAATCAATGAACTGTTACAGCCAAAGCTAACTGAAATCCGGCATTATTTGATTAGACTTGGTGCTTGTCCAGCCGATGCAGAGGATATAGTGCAGGAAACTGTGTATAAAGCGTTTCTATATATAGACTCAATCGAAAATGAAAAGCTAAGTGCCTGGCTGTATAAAGTGGCTATTAACCGGTATTATGATCTTTGCCGTCGAAAAAAATGGACTATGGTTCCAATCGATATGATGGAAATACCGGATTCTAAACTGCCTGAAGATGGTCTGTTGCAACAGGAAAAGAAAGAGGAAGTAGAGGCTGTTCTCAGTCAGCTTGCTCCACTGCATAGGCAGCTTCTAATCATGAAGTATGAGATGGAGTTTTCGTACCAAGAAATAGCGAATTTGCTCGGCATGCGGATCGAACACGTTAAATCGTCGTTATACCAGGGGAGACAGCAGTTTAAAAAGAAGTATAGGAGTGAGATAAAATGAACGAACAACATAAAGAGAGTGATTCAGTAAATATAAGCAAGATGGTCAGGAAGGCTAAGCGGACAACGACGATTCGTACTGTTATGATTTCCCTTCTAGTATCTTTAATTGCGTTTTTTGGAGTAATGCTGGGTAATCAGTATCTTACAAACTGGAGTTACAGTCGTGCAGACCATAGTGAGCAGATTATGAATCTAATTAGTGGACCCGATGAAAAGCAGACAGGACAGGTCAATTACAGTGGTTTCCTTAACGGCAGCTTTCAGTATTATACCGTTAAAGTCATAGAGGGCGTACCGATCCCTTGGGCGGATAAAAAAATAAATTATCAAGTGTTTCCATTTATTAATTTTAGCTCTTTTGGAGGGGATACGTCACCATCTATTTCGTTACAGGATGAGACCATGAAAGAACAAGGTTATGAGTATACACGTAGCTACAATGGATTAAATGGGCAGAGAGAAATGTTGTTTTACATTCCCAAAGTAAATTATAACGGGAAAATTCTTAATGATCTTCCATTACTTCAAGAAATGCCTCAAGACAAGCTTGTAGAAATGGCAGTTTCCTTTGACAAGGATTACTCTTTAAAAGAAGTGAAGCAGCTGCTTCCTGCCGAGTTAACCCAGACTTGGTATTGGGTGGATACGTATGACAACAAATCATTTTATGATCCCTACACTGATGGCAATGGGAATAAGAGTTACGCAACACCGGACCCGGAAGATTGGGTCAAAGGCTTCGGCAATTCGGATCCCGATTCAACTGAAGTGAGTGAGAAAACTTTCTTGGAAGCTTTGGAACAGGGGGTCCAACTGAAAGGACAATATCAGTACGATTTCAATCGGATATACAATTATTTAAAAAAAGATAAGGCCAGACCTGATGAAAGTGATATTCGTATTATAGGGGTAGTGGTTACAGGTACAACAAAAGAACTTCAAGCGTTAAGTGGGCAGCCTTATGTGAGAGGTGTAACTTTGGGGGCTGTGGTAGACCCATTTTAAGAGTGAGCTTCACTGGAGTTAACGGTAAAGTACAATACAAAAACATCGTCAGTATAAGACTGCCGGTGTTTTTGTATTGTACTTTTGTTCCTACCATAGCCATGATAGCGTTTTTATGTTAACCCAATATTTTCTTGCCTAATTCGACATATTCGTTTACTATTTTCCCATACTTAGTGCTTCAAGCATGCGTTTTTTGGGTAGCGCCTAGTCAAAAAGGCTTGGGTTCACGGGAGAGGAAGAGGAGCGGATGATCGGTTTTTTTAGAAAACGTTTGGTTGTACGCATTGTTGCAGTCGTTACACTGGCCATGACGGTTATAGCTGTTGGCAGCATGCTGTTACAGGTGGCCAATATGAAACTGGCTGCACAGGAGGCCATTTCGAGTTACAATATCCAAATTGCTCAGAGTTATGTGAATCAGCTGGATACAGCATCTTATGCCGAGTTTGCCAAGGATCCCAAAGAGAATGACGCATTCTTGAAGATTCGTGATGAACTGGATGATTTTCGCGTAAGTATTGGTGCAATGTATGTCTATTTCGTCAAAATAGATGACAAAGGTACCCCGCTTATTATGGTGGATGGTATGAAGGATGCGGATAAAGCCTCACCGATTAATGAAGTAACGGATATCCCTCAGGAGGCTGTGCAGAAGCTGTTGCTGGGGCAACCAGCCAGTTCTTCAATCATTAACAATGAGGAGTATGGCAACTATATTTCCTCTTACGCTCCGATGCTCGATAGTAATGGCGCTGTAACAGGTGTAATTGGTATCGATACGGCGGTATCGGTGATCGGAAGCATTGAATCGGATATCATGAAATCGAGTATTCCCTTCTATGCCTTATTGCTACTAATTACTCTTATAGGTATTGCCGTTGTCATGTGGTTTATCGTAAGGGGACTGCGACCACTTCAACCGCTGAAGGCGAGTGTGGAAAAAATGGCGCAGGGTGAGCTTGCAGAAGCCAACCAAATTTTGACGTCGTATAATCTGAAAAGCAAAGATGAGATTGGAACCACATATCAAGCGATGATACATATGTCCGGCAACTTGAATAAGATCGTGAGTAACATGGTTGAAGGCGTGGCAGTAACCACCAATATTTTATCAGACTCAACCAAACAATTTAATCGCAGTACCGACGAGATGCTTGAGATGAGCAAGACGGTTGACCAGTCTGTCGAACAGATTAGGCAAGGGGCGCATACGCAGAAGCAGGGTGCGAGCGATAGTGCGAATGCAATGGAAGAGATTGCCAAAGGCATAACGGACATTTCCGAATCTTCCATGATAGTATCTGATGCAGCAACAAGTGCCCTAGCTACAGCAGAGTCCGGTAAACAGAGCATGACAATGATGAAAACACAGATGGAGAGCATCTCCCATGTCTCAGGTGAAGTTGTAGCGATGGTTCAGGTGCTGAACAACTATTCCCAGGAGATTGGTGGTGCCCTGCACACGGTTCGTGATTTTGCGAGTCAGACGAAGCTGCTTGCGCTTAATGCATCCATTGAAGCAGCTCATGCAGGCGAACATGGCAGAGGTTTTGCGGTTGTGGCGGATGAAGTTCGCAAGCTTGCTGAGGCCTCAAGCACATCTATGGAACGGATCTCCGACTTGCTGCTTCGCATTCAACAAGAATCACAGCAGATTGGGTCACAGATGGGGGTTACCGCACAGGAGATTGGACAAGGTGTTACGATTACCGTAGAAGCGGAGCAAGCTTTCGCTCATGTGGTTGATGCATTCCAACTAGTGACTCGTCGCATTCAAGAAGTCTCCGCTGCGGCAGAGGAAATCTCGGCAGGATCGGAAGAGGCCGCAGCCTCCGTCAATACGATCTCGCAGATCTCAGCCGGGGTCTCGGATCATTCGGATAAAATCTATCGCTTGATGCGTGAACAGTCGGCCATGTTCAACAGGGTGGCGCAGACTTCTACCATGCTGGAGCAGCAGACCAACGAGATGAGCGAAGCCGTGCGTAAAGTGAAAGTATAGTTTGAATAAGGTATACCAATAGTAATCCAAGAGGTAGTCAGAAAAGAGCCGGGTTTATTGTAAGCCAGTGTAACGATGTAATGCAAAAAAAGTGCTCCGTTCCCGGAGAAGTTGGTGTGTATCCCAAACTTCCTTCAGAGGCGTGAAGCACTTTTTGCTTTTCATATCACTTTTATAGATGATCCAGCTCTATCGCCTGTCTGAAGCGTCGGGCGAATCGTTCTGCGGCTACAGCGGCCTCCTTGGATTCCGTCTGCACGAAGCCAATTTGCATTTTCGGTTGATCGATTCCAACGATCTCTACCATCTTCACTAGACCTTCCTTCCATAATGGATTTTGGTAAAAGGAAAAGTCGTGACCAATCGTGGCGGCAATATCGTTTCGTAACACCATGTTGATGGCTTCTGAATTATTTGTTTTGAACAGAATGGACAGAGACCCATGATCATAGGTGAATTCCCTGATGAAGTCTTCAATGAAACCATCTCGATAGAGTGCCAGCTTGTGTTCTTTTAATTGATCAGGTGAAACACGGCTGTGCTTGGCAAGTTCAGACAGGTGATGAGTACCAACTACCAGCTTGCCCGAGTACATGGGACTGAAGTGAAGTCCATCGAATTCCCGCAATTGTTTGGCATAGATCGCGATAAAGCCCAGATGGGTTTTGTTACTCCGAATATCCTCGATAATTTCCATGGACCCTTTCTCTTCAATCGAGATGTTAAGTTGCGGGTGCTCACGCTTCATATCTGCAGCAGATTGGACAAGATAGGGCATGACACTTGGAAAAGTAGCCACATGAAGCTCTCCGCTAAGAGAGGAGGTTTCTGCGTTCAGGGATTTCAATTCATCAATCCGCTGCAAAATGTCCAGTGCCTTGGCAATGAATTGTTTGCCTTCGGGAGTGGGATGAGTTCCCTGCCGCGAGCGTTCGAACAGGATGATACCCAATTCTTTCTCCAGACGATGAACCGATTGGCTGATCGCCGATTGTGTGACATGCAGGTGCTCCGAGGCGGCGGAGAATGATTGCGTTTTTGCAATTTCAACGACATATTCGAGCTGTTCCAGATTCATGAGTTCATCTCCGTTTACCATTAATACAACTAATGTTAACATTAGTATCTATAAATATGAATAATACATGAACAGCGATATAATATATAGACAAGCATTATAGTTCTTTACTATATAAGTAGACCTTAACGTTTACACCAGAAACGCAGAGTGCAGAACCAATCTGAAGAAGCAGAGCGTGCACCTTTATCACCGGATTTTTCCCTTGGATCAAGAGAATGAAGAAAATCTGGGGATAAGAGCGATCGAAAGATGGTACTGCATCAGCGTGATCAGGTGTAATAGTTCTAGTTCAACTTATATAGACAATCATATAAAGGGGATGAACTTCATGAAAGCAGCAGTATGGTATGCCCATAAAGATGTTCGTGTTGAAGATCGCGAGGTTCCGGTTGCTCAAGCGGGTCAGGTCAAAATCAAAGTGGAATATGCAGGGATCTGCGGCAGTGACTTGCATGCCTATCATCATGGTGTGGGGATTCAAGAAGGCGAGAATCATCCGCTCTCAGGACAGAAAGCGCCGCTGACATTGGGTCATGAATTTGCAGGGACCGTGAGTGAATTGGGGAGTAATGTAAGCGGTATCAGTTTGGGACAGCGAGTTGTGGTAGAGCCATTGTACCACTGTGGAAAATGCGAATACTGTATCCAGGGTCGTTACAACCAATGTACTCAATTTGGATTCGTTGGACTGAATGGTGATGGCGGTTTTGCGGAGTATGTTGTTGTTGAATCCTACATGGTTCATCCCATCCCGGATAACGTAACTTTTGAAGAAGGCGCGCTCGTTGAGCCTACAGCAGTAGCGTTTCATGCGGTTCGACACAGCAAACTGAAAGTGGGTAACAAAGTAGCCGTGTACGGAGCCGGTCCAATTGGATTATTGACCATTCTGTCTGCCAAAGCAGCAGGAGCTTCTGAAATCTATGCCGTTGATGTATTTGAGGAGCGTTTGGCCTTGGCAGCCAAGCTGGGGGCGATTCCGGTAAACAGTGCCAAAGTCAATGCAACCGAAGTGATTTTGCAGCAATCGGGCGGCATCGATGTGGCTTATGAAGCAGCAGGTGTGCAACCAACGATGGATAGCGCCATTGCGGTTGTCAAAAAAGGTGGAGAAGTTGTTGTCATCGCAGCAATTCCGAACCCGCTTCAAGTGAACTTCTTCGATCTTCTGGTGAAGGAAGCGAATCTGACAGCAACGCTGGCCTATCGCCACATTTTCCCTGAAGTGATTTCATTGATTGCGGAAGGATCGCTTGATGTGAAACAGGTCATCACCAAGAAAATCAAACTGGACGACATCGTAGAGGAAGGGCTGGAGCTGTTGATGAGCGACAAGAGCCATGCGAAGATTTTGGTGGAGATTGGCGGCTAAAGACTTTTCGCTAAAGAAGATAGATTTTCATATAAAACATAATTGATGTAATTATAAATCGTGAAAAGGACCGTTCATCCGCATGAATGGTCTTTTTCACGTTATTCAAGTAGAACACGCATCGTTCACTAGCTACTCTTTATGAATCAATTCTGCTGATCGCGGTTCGCTAAGCTAACACCCAAAACTAGGAATCATAGCGGTAGCAGATCGCCTTACCCCCGCTACTCTCGGAGCTGAATTCCTCATCCTCTGTAAATCCGAAACGCTCATATAAACGGATGGCATTGACCATCTGACCGCCTGTATATAAATACACCGTATTTTTGCCCATGTCTTTGGCAGATTCCACGCATTGCTGGAGCAGTTCTCTGGCGATCCCATGACCTCTCCATTTGGGATCAACACCTAATAGTCGAATAAATGGATAATCAATGGGCAATTCAAAGTTTGGATAGGCCTTATGCGCTGTTTCGAACAATTGGACGGTACCCACAATCTGATCATCAATTTTGGCAACCCACAATTGTGTCAGGTACGGATTAACCACTGACTCTCTAATGTCTTTTAAGTAAGCCTCCCAACGTTCATTTTGCTCAAATGTCTCCCGATACTCGGCATAACTTGCAACAAGGATATCTACGATCTCTGGATGGTCTGTTTCTGTGGCAGGAAGAATCGTAACGGCAGCCGTTGTCATCTTTTAATTCCTCTTCTCTTATGGGTTAAGTATGGAATATCGTTTTCTTGCATTTTACCATAACGGATTCCATCCGATTGATTCAAATTTTCTATAGTTCACTCAGTCATTTCTATAGATCATAGCGCATCAGCGATTGAGCTGTGTGGAATACAGATGATTGCGATATTCGGTTGGCGTATTGCCTTCGTATTGCTTGAACATGCGCAGGAATAGCTTGTAATCGGAGAAGCCGCACTGTCCGGCAATTTCTTTTACACTGGCATTGGTGTTCAGCAGCAGCTGTTTCGCCCGGCGAATACGTTCGGTGAGGATATAGGTTTTGAGTCCAGTGCCTTTCTCGCGCTTCACCATTTTGGAAATGTAGTCTTTGTTAAAATTAAAATTCTCCGCAATCTGACTCACCGTAATGTTTGTATGCAGATGAATATCGACCCACTTGCAGATATGGTCCACAATTGCATTGTGCGGGCGATAATCGGCCTCTATATTACGCTCCAGTTCTCTGAACAACAATAGCAGTGCAGCGTCGGCTTCCTCCGGTGAGAAGGATGACACATGCAGCAGCTGCTTAAATAACTGATTGGCCATGGAAGGTACCTGAATGGTGGCATGTGTCCTAAATTGGTCGAATTCTGGCTGGATGGCATCATAGTGAACCCAGTAGAAGCTGACGGGGGCATCGCTGATGCGGTAGCCATAGTGGGTGCGACCAGCGCGCAGAAACAACAGATCGTTGGCACGAACTACATATTGTTCCTCTTCTTCCGCGATGTACATCTCACCTTCCAGCATCAAAATGATCTCATGAACAGGCATGCTGCGTCTCATGTGGCTCCAGTTGCCGTCGGATATAAACTTGCCGCACAGGTAATGTTCCAGTGGCTTTTGCATAGGACGGATTAATCCACCTTTTCTTGGATTATGAGTCTGATGTAATTATATTTTATTTGATAATATGGGGATATTCAAGCTCTACAGTAGATTGATGAGTATTGGTCTTGTAGCTAATAAAACGGATTTTACCCCTCAAGAATGAATGGATATCTATTACATCCCGAGAAGGAGTGAGTGTCATGATTGATACGAAAAAAGGATTTCTGGGACCAGAACATGTAGAGCTGTTAAACGGTGTGTTCCAAACATCACAAGAGGTGGGGGAGCGTTACCTGTTATCGCTGGATATTGATCGATTCCTGGCTCCTTGCTTCGAGGCTCATGGTTTACCTGCCCGAAAAGAACGCTACGCGGGTTGGGAGGCACGTACGATCAGCGGACATTCCCTCGGACATTATCTGTCTGCCCTGGCTGTGACGTATCAGGCAACCGGGAATATGACATTAAAAGAAAGACTGGATTATGCTGTCACCGAACTAGCGAAAATCCAGCAGACCACGGGGAGCGGGTATATCGGTGGTTTGTCCGAAGAACCTTTCCACATGGCTTTTCGAGCAGAGAATATCGGTGGATTCAATATCGGTGAATATTGGGTTCCCTGGTACAGTGTGCACAAAATCTATCGCGGCCTGATTGATGCGTATAAACTCACTGGCAACGGACAGGCACTTGAGGTGGTTACTCGATTTGCAGACTGGGCGGTTGAAGGTTTGCTCCCGATGACAGAAGAACAGATGCAGACGATGCTTCAAAGTGAACACGGGGGCATGAATGAAGTATTTGCACACTTGTATGGGATCACGGGCAAAGCCTTATACCTTGAGATCGCCAATAAGTTTACTCATCAATTGATCCTGAGACCCTTAGAACATAAGCAGGACGATCTTCAAGGTAAACACGCCAATACGCAGATTCCCAAAGTGATCGGTGCTGCCGAAATCTACAATCAGGACCATACCCGTGAGAGTTATCGGACAGCAGCAGAGTTTTTCTGGGACACGACGGTGCATCATCGTTCCTACGTATTTGGAGCGACGAGCATTTCGGAGCATTATGAAGCAAAGGGCATGGAGAGTCTTGGTATCAAAACAGGAGAGAGCTGCTGTACTCACAACATGTTGCATCTAACGAAGCAACTCTTCGCCTGGAATCACGATAGCGGGTACATGGACTATTATGAAAACGCCATCTATAATCACATCCTCGGCACGCAGGACCCGGATACGGGGAACAAAACGTATTTTGCATCAACGCTGCAAGGCCACTACAAAATCTATGGTACTCACGACACCGCCTGGTGGTGCTGCACAGGATCAGGTATGGAGAACCCGGGCAAATATGCCGAGGCGATCTATTTTGAGGATGAACAGGACCTGTACGTCAACCTGTATATCGCTTCCCAGCTGGACTGGACCGCTCAGGGAATATCATTGAAGCTTGAAACCGCCTTTCCTTATTCGGAAAAGGTAACCCTGACGATCACCGGAGGCAACGCCTCGGCTCATCTAAGATTACGCGTGCCCTCATGGCTGCAAGAGCCAATGACGGCAACGGTTAACGGTGATACGGAACATCCGAATACACGGATGGAACCCGGCTACCTGTCCATCGACCGCACATGGTCTGCGGGCGATGTCATCACAATCACCCTGCCGATGTCGCTTCGCCAGTACACCTCCCGGGATGATACCCACAAAGTGGCATTCCTGTACGGCCCGATTGTACTCGCCGGTGCACTGGGAAATGAGGGACTTCCAGAGGACACGATTGTGGACGAAACGGCATTGAATCCCAAGACCGCACCTGTACCTGTGATCTGGACGGAGCAGGAGGATGTGCGAGAGTGGATCAAGGTCGTAGATGCAGACACGTTAACATTTGAACTTAGCAAGGATGTGACTTCCACAGGCGAAGCCGTGAAGCTTATTCCGTTCTATGATGTGCATCATGAATTTTATACCGTGTATTGGCCGTTTAACGATGAAGGTGATGCGCTGGAGAAAGAGTTGAACGATATTACGATCGACAGGGTTCAGGCTGACGGTCAGCAGGATGAGATTGGACATCAACTGGATAGCAACTGCCGTGGTGAGCACCACAACGGTTCAACCACAGATGGCCGTAAGAAGTTGCATATGTGGCGAGAGGCTTTTGGCATCAGCGGGGCTTACTTCAGTTACCAACTGGCAGTGGATCGCGGCGTAACCAATTACCTATGTGTGGCCTATTGGGGCGGAGATCATTCCCCGTTTGGGCGGGAAGGTACGTTATATGAGAGACAATTCACCATTACCGTGGATGGAGCAATCATTGGCGAGCAGCGAATTCATATGAACAAAATCGGCGAAGTGTTCTATGTGACCTATAATATTCCTGAGGCGGTTACATCAGGTAAAGACAGCGTTAAGGTCATGTTCCAGGCGGAAGGCGACAATGGCTGTGCCGGGAAAGTTGTCGAGGTACGCACCACGCGAAGCAAACCGGCATCACTCTTTGTATAAAGGGCATGGTGTGAAAAGGCGCAAACACAATGTTATAATGAAAATAAATTACGGTTAGTTGGGAAGAGGAGGTTGGAAGTGTGGCAAAACCCGATAATAAAGGTACTTATAACTTTCAGGATTGGTTAACTTGGGAGGGGGCATGGGAATTAATTAACGGCAAAGCTTTTAATATGTCTCCAGCACCCACTTCATTGCACCAGTTTATTGTGGGTGAGCTGCACTTCTCTTTGCGGACTTTTTTTCAGAATCGGAAATGTTTTGTGTTTGTTGCCCCTTTTGATGTGTATTTTAGCGAAAATGAACAATATGACCTGCCAGATCAAGTTGTACAGCCTGATTTATCGGTGGTTTGCTCCAAAGACCAGATATCTAAAAATGGCTGTCACGGTGCACCTTCATTAATTATCGAGGTGTTATCGCCCTCGACTGCGTTAAAGGATTTTAACGAAAAATTTAACTTGTATCAGAAATATGGTGTGAATGAATACTGGATTGTTGACCCCGGCAATCAAACCGTCCATGTGTACACGCTGGAGGATGGCAGTTACCAGACCCGTCATCTGTATACAGAGCAGGAAACAATTCAATCAGTTATATATCCCGAACTGGTAATCCCGATGGATTCGCTTTTCAAGTTCAGGTAGTGCGAAGCGTCAACCTGTCTGTTACAGAAGAAGTAATAAGGCGGTTGTTTTCTAATTTCTAACGAACTGCATACGTCTTATATGGGCAATATTGATGTGGTGGAAAATGTAACGAATCTCAGCGACGCTATTTCATTCGAAATAGGCGATAAACAACGTTTTTACACCTAATACGCGAATATAACGTTTCTCAGGTTCGTTACATTTTCAGATGAGCTGAAATGCACCGAATAGCGTCACTTCAGTTCGTTAGCTGTAGAATACGGCATCAAGATTTTATATAAGAACACCAAAAATGAAGAACCAATGCATAAGGGACGAAAGCGGATGATCTCCGATTCGTCCTTTTTACGTTGCTCTTTTCAGACAAGTCTTATATAAAAAATGACACGCCTAGCTATTTTCCACGTATTACCGGATAACATTTCTTCTCCACAATCTGCTGTCTCGTAAAACTCACTTTTAATGGATTGACCACCAAATTTCCTGCCAAGTTCTACGTTGTCCCTGAAAATATGAAATGGGATAAGCCCAAACCACGTATATTATTGAGTGTCCAAATATCCAATGTTATCCACCTGAGAGCGTTAACATCATGTACAATAAGAATAAGTTGAACAGGAAAATAACGACATAAAGCTTCAATATATAACATGAAAGGAGGTCGGATGATTGAACATGATCAAGTACATAAAATTGCTGGGATTGATCCTCGGTATTGTGGCTGTGGATGTTCTGGCATTCTCACCCGGCTTTATTGGGCTGAATTTCGGGGAGGGTGCATTCACAACTGCGCTATCCGTTACCCTGTTGTTCGGTAGTGCAATGGCACTTTTATATGGGAGTTACACCTTGCTGTTCAGACAGCCGATAGTCCTGCCCGTAAAGCATATCGAAACGCATGAAGATTACGTGGAAGCTTTATCTTTTTATAGACGCATCAAAGTCCTTGAAGAAGATATTACGCTAGGGCTGTCCCAACTTAGCCGGATGAAAAAGAAGAAAGAAACACTCCTGAATGTGCTTCATCAGCGGTTTGATCCCGGAGAACTGAGCTACAAAAAATTCGCATCGGTGACGCTGGAAGTGGAGAAGTTGTTATACCTGAACATTCGCAGTGTGCTGAACCGGTTGAATGTATTCGATGAAGCTGACTATGCCAACATGATGAAATCCAAATCCTCAACCCTACCCCAGAAACTTTTTCAGGAAAAAACCAAGGTATACAACGATTATCTGTCTTATGTGAAGAATGCATTACACACCAATGAGGAAATTTTGCTCAAGCTGGATCAGTTGTTACTGGAGATTTCACGCCTCGACAGCTTTGAAGCCGGAGATATTGAACAGATGCCTTGTATGCAGGAGATTGATCAGTTAATCAAGCACACCAAATTATACAGACAGTGAGGGGTTGCTCGTATGGCCAAGAAGGGAAAGTTTTTTTTCATATCGATTGTGATGCTGGTACTCGTATTTGGTCTGGTCTATGCAGGGATTACACTGACGTCGAACTTTGGCAAGTCGACCACACAGGTGAGCACAGAGAATGCAGGTAAGGAGCTGGGCAAACTGTACGCGGACATTGCACCAGCGACGGCGGAGCCGGTCAAAGGACAGATTGATCTCGATCCGGTCGATGTGGCGGAGTCACTGCCGGATATCTCCAAATTCGCAATTGCCGTAGAGAATACAACGAATGATTACGTCGAAATCTTCTCTTCCACGGAGAAGTCGGGCAGCGGGGTAGACGGCTGGTTAACTGAGGTGGGCGAGGAGTTCAACAAAGCGAATATCAGCGTTGGTGGAAAACCGGTATCGGTCAAAATTCGCAACATTGCCTCCGGAACGGCTACCGATTATATCAAGTCGGGCAAGTATATACCGGATGCATTCACACCTTCCAATGAACTGTGGGGCGAGATGGTTGAGGCCAGTGGGGTGAAGACAGAGATGGTCTCCAAGCGATTGGTTGGGAATGTTCCTGGTATTGTCATTTCTAAAGCCAAGTATGATGCACTGGTTGATACCTATGGCTCTGTTAATGTAAAAACCGTAACCGAAGCGATTGCCAACAATGAACTCGCGATGGGATATACCGATCCATTTGCCAGCTCCACCGGACTGAACTTCCTGGTGACTGCACTGAATACGTATGATAGTGCCAATCCGCTGGGCGAGAAGGCGATTGAGGGATTTGAGAAATTCCAGACGAATGTACCGTTTACGGCCTCGACAACCATTCAGATGCGGGAAGCTGCCAAGTCAGGCAGACTGGATGCCTTTGTACTCGAATACCAGACGTATGTGAATACCGCTGATCTGAAGAGTGGATACGTCTTTACACCTTTTGGCGTGAGACATGACAGTCCGCTGTATGCATTGGGACAATTGCCGCAGAACAAACAGGAGATTATCCAGAAGTTTGCGGAATTCGTTACTCAGGCGAAGTATCAACAATCAGCGGAAGAGTTTGGTTTCAACGGGTTGCAGGATTACAAATCCGAACTGGCCACCGTGGATGGCGGCACGTTGTTGTCTGCACAGAAAGTATGGAAAGAGAAGAAGAATGGCAGTAAACCTATTGCTGCCGTGTTCGTGACAGACGTGTCCGGAAGTATGGACGGCGAACCGCTTAACCGACTGAAGGAGTCTTTGCGCAAAGGTCAGAAGTATCTGGGCACAGACAACAGTATTGGCTTGGTTTCTTACTCCAGCGGGGTAACCGTGAATCTGCCGATTGCCAAGTATGATACGAACCAACAGTCCATGTTTGTCGGAACAGTGGATAGTCTGCAAGCTGGCGGAGGGACGGCGACCTTTGACGGGATCGTGGTAGCGATGAAGATGCTGGAAGATTACATGGCTGCTAATCCAAACGTGAAGCCGCTGATCTTTGTCCTGAGTGATGGCGAGACCAATGAAGGTCACACTCTGAAGGATATTCGAGAACTGGTCGAGACGTACAAAGTGCCAATCTATACGATCGGATACAACGCGGACATCAAGGCTCTGGAGAGCATCTCCAGCATTAACGAAGCGGCAAGCATCAATGCCGATACCGACGATGTCGTGTACAAGATCGGTAACCTGTTTAACGTACAGATGTAATCTAAAGGGGGAATATAGATGTCATTTTCAATGGAAATACCGAGCCAGAAGGAAATTCAGAAGGTGATTGAAGAAGAGGTGAAACCCGTGCCCGCCGAGGTCGCGGAGCTTCAACAAGTGGCCAATGCCAACGTAGAGATGATTATGACACTGGATCTCGAATCCCTGGAGAAACGCAAAGAGATTCTGCAATCCATTGATGGCTTTGGTATGAACACGATGAGATCCTCTTCTGAGAAAAACGCTTTGCTTCAAGTCTCCGTTGGACATCTGTCCAAGACGGGAGACGAGGGCGGTCAGGTTGCCAAAGGCTTGACTGAGCTGCATATGCAACTGAAGGATCTCGACCCGAGTGTGGTCGACTTTGCCAAGACCGGCTTCCTCGGGAAATTGTTCAATCCGCTTCGCGCCTATTTCCTGAAATACCAGAAGGCTGACGCAGTCATTGCTGACATCGTAACCTCTTTGGATAAAGGCAGGTCCACACTCCGGAACGATAATACAACGCTGGAGATTGAGCAACAGAACCTGAGAGAACTCACCAAACGATTACAAAAGGAAATTCAGCTTGGCGTACTCATGGATGAGTCCATCGATGCGCAGATTGAAGCCGCCAAGGTCCGCAATGAGGACCCTGAAAAAGTCCGGTTTATTACGGAAGAAGTGTTGTTCCCGCTCCGTCAGCGGGTCATGGACCTGCAACAGATGTTGGTTGTGAATCAGCAGGGCATCATGGCAATTGAAGTAGTCATCCGCAATAATAAGGAACTAATCCGAGGCGTGGACCGTGCGAAGAATGTAACGATCTCGGCATTGAAAATTGCCGTTACGGTAGCAAGTGCTTTGTATAATCAGAAGATTGTATTGCAGAAAATTGAATTGCTGAACCAGACAACCAATGATCTGATTGCCGGAACATCCAAGATGCTCAAGGATCAGGGGATTGCCATCCAGAAGCAGGCATATGAAGCCAGCATTTCCGTGGATACGATGAAACAGGCATTCACCGATGTGCTGTCTGCACTCGACTCCATCAGTCTCTATAAGCAGGAAGCTCTGCCAAGAATGCGCGAGACGATTAACCAGTTCCGTGAACTTGCGGATACCGGAGAGCAGCAAATTCAACGGTTGGAGAAAGGGCAGAAGCTGGGGCTGTAAATGAGCAGATTAAACTCAAGGACATAATCTGCCGGAAAAGACTCCCTCGGGAGTCTTTTTTAGATATAAGTTTTGCTTAATACATGGCATTGCTCCCTGGTAATGAAAATTCGAGGAACAGAATCATTCCGATCTACCTCTTGCTGATGGGCAGCTGCTTAGTGCTTTAATCCAACCGTTGATGGAATCTCCATATACAATTATAGCCAATTGAATTAAAATTAAAGAGTCTTGTAGTCGGGGAGTTGGACTAACTATATACAGGAAATAGAGGGATATGATGAAGGGTCAGAAGGTTTTTGCCATACTGCTGGGGGCGTCTATTGTATTGAGCGGTTGTGGCGGGATTGAGATTACCATTAAGGAAGAAGGGAAGAGCCAAGAATTACAGGAGACAACCAAACCAGTTGTACAGTCAGATGTAGTTCAAGGCGGAGAGCAGGTAGAGCTAGCGGTTGACTCGAAGAGTGAAGCTCAAACGGAAGTTAACAAGGTTCAAGAAGATACGGCTCAGGGAATAGCAGTAGAGAAGCCTAAGGAAGAAGCAAGCTACGCTGTGGCTGAGACGTCAGCAGAACAAAGTATTGATTATCTGAAGCCAACGTCTTCAGAAATAAATCTGCGCGTTGCACCTAGTATCAATGCAAGATCAGTAGGGATCCTATACCAAGACGATGAAGCTGTATATTTGCACCGCAAAAATTTTGACCCCTCGGACGGTCGCACCTGGTATCAGGTAAGTATTTCGGATGGAAGCATCGGATGGGTGAGCAGTAAAGTGGTGAAGCAATCGGATGGCCGTTATTACGAAGGAAATGCGTATTCCACATCTAAAGCGCAGTTCGTGACCGTATCGGTGGCCCATGCCAATATGCGAGATATACCTTCGATCAACGGATCTGCTGTTGCCGTTGTGGACAAAGGAGATCAATTGGAACACTGGGGCGGATCCGTTTATGATCCATCGGATGGTCGTACGTGGTACGAAGTATGGACAAGTAGTGGGAAGTACGGATGGATTAGTGGCAAAGTAATCACTTGGTAGACGGGAGACTAGGAGTTTTATATACCAACTTTACAAGAGATACATATTAGCATTTTGCTACATTTAAACAGTCTTAATGAACCAGAGCCTGAGGAGCACCAGTTTCTCTGCTGAATTGACTCAATAGGATATGAGAAATACGTAGATGGAAGACACATCCGCGAACTTACGGTTGAATGCAGGGTAACCTGCCGATTCAACCGTTCTTTTTATTTTAACAATATGGATCAACGACTAAGAAGGAGACTTCTATACAGAGGAACGCTTTAAAGTGTTGTCAGGCTTGTAATGAATGATCTTGAACAACTCCTCGGCCATGTAATCGGGGCTGTGCTTGAAATCCTGTCTGATCCACTCCATAATCATGCCAAATATCGCATGAGATTGGTAACTTGCCAACAGTTCCGGGTTAATGTGCTGTGGGAAGATGTGGTTCAGATCCTGTAAGGAAAGATCCCGAAGAACATCACAGATCATGCGCTGAAAGTTGGAGGAAGCTTCAGATTTCACAACCAGTGTGTAGAATTGTGCATGCTGATGCACATGTTCAAATATGGTGATTGCCGAAGATGGCATAAGATTAACCTCGAACTCTTCCATATCCTGATAAGGTTTGCGAAAAGAAGTCACCAGATCCTGAATCACATCATCGATGATTTCGTTGAACAGGTCTTCTTTGTACTGATAATGTCTGTAGAAAGTACCTCTATTCAGATCGGCGCGCTGGACAATATCCGTGATGTAAATTTCTTTAAAGGGATGTTTTTGCATCAGCTGGATGAGTGCATCCTTCAGTGCAGCTTTTGATTTCTTGATTCTTCGATCCATCGAATTCGGAGTTTCAGACATCTGTTTTCCTCCTCACTAGTTCACTTTATTAGTTAAAGTACATTCAGGCTTATTAGTGTTGTTTAACGTACAACTGGACAAGCTTTTACTGATTGAAGTGAAACGCTATGACTTATTATACTAAGGTTAAGAGTTAATGAACATTTGTTTGTTAACTTATTGTAGACGAATACACAAAGGAGGATACATGTAATGAAACTTCAAGATAAAGTGGCAGTTGTTACAGGTGCTGGTTCAGGTATGGGGAAAGCGATTGCCACGTTGTACGCCCAGGAGGGTGCGAAAGTAGTCGTATCGGATATTAACGAGGAATCCGCACAGGCGGTAGTTCATGATATTAAGGCACAGGGCGGGGAAGCGATTGTGGTTCTGGCCAATGTAGCCAAAGAAGAAGATGTGCAGAATCTGATCGATACGACGGTGAGCACATACGGTACAGTAGATATTCTGATTAACAACGCGGGCATTATGGATGGTATGGAGCCTGCAGCGGATATAACAGATGAGAAGTGGGAGAGATTGTTCGCTGTGAACACAACCAGTGTGATGCGGACAACACGTAAAGTATTGCCGATCTTCCTGGAAAAACAAAAAGGCGTCATCGTGAACATTGCTTCGGCAGGTGGATTGCACGGCGGACGTGCAGGAGCAGCCTATACGGCTTCCAAACATGCGGTCGTGGGCTTCACTAAAAATACAGGGTATATGTATGCTGAGCAAGGCATTCGTTGTAATGCTATCGCTCCAGGTGCCGTGGCAACCAACATCAGCGCATCCATGGCTGGTATTAGCCCATACGGTGCAGGGCGGCAACAGCTGGGCATGGCAATCAACCCACGCATTGGGACGAGTGAAGAGATCGCCAAGGTGGCCTTGTTCCTTGGGTCGGACGAGTCCAGCTTCGTGAACGGAACCGTTGTTACAGCTGATGCAGGCTGGAGCTCTTATTAATCCGTTCAAGCGCAGTCGAGCATGGAGTACCAAAATAGTGCGAACAGTCAGGAGGCCGCATAATCATATGCGGCTTCTTTTTTGTGCTACTCCGAAAACAGTGGACCACAGCGCCATATCCCGTATAGGACAAACGTTTGCATTACTACACGGATGCTCGAAATGAATCAATCTGAGGGTGGCTTTGGTTTGGAAAATAGTGAGGATTCACGCACGATCAGACGATGGGGAATAATGACCGGATTATGAGGCTGTGGTTCCCCACTTAGAATTTTCAACAAGACCTGAACGGCTGTATATCCCAGCTGATAGGTTCCAATGTCTATAGAGCTTAATGGTGGTGAAGCCAGCTCCGATAAAGCAATATTGTTAAAACTGACCACGCTGATATCCTCAGGCACCAGATAATGAAGCTCGGCAAGAGCTCTCAGTACCCCAAAGGCCACATTGTCATCAATGACCACGATTGCGGTGGGTCTGTTCGGCAAGGACATGAACAGCGACATCGCCCTGAATCCACTTTCCTGTAGAAATTCGCCTTCCACAATCCAGTCACTATCGGCATCCAGCCCGGCTTGGGCAAGCGCCTTTTGGTAGCCTAACATGCGATCATGCGATAACGTAATGTCCGGGGGGCCGCTGACAAATCCGATTCGCGCATGCCCTTGGGCGATCAGATGATGTGTCGCATCATAAGCAGTCTGCACATTATCGTTATCCACCATGGGGGCATTGGGATGAGCTTCACTGCGACCGATTAACACAAAAGGAAACTTTTCCGCTTCCAAAAATGAAATAATGGGATCGTCTCTTTTGGACCCAAGCAACAGAATGCCATCCACTCTGCGACCATGAACAAGACGGGAGATCGCGTGCAGTTCATTGTCTGATGAAGTTTCAGTGGTTAGCAGCAATTCATAATTCATACGGGTGGCATGTGTAATAATACCCCGCAGCAATTCCCCGAAAAAGTAATTCTGAAACAACTCTTCAGCAGGACGCGGAAGCATAATGCCAAGGGTATGTGTCGTTTTGGAAACCAGGCTCTTCGCCATGATGTTCGGATGGTAGTTTAATTCTTTCATGATTTGCTTCACTTTGAGAGACGTCTTGGTGCTGATTCTGGGATGGTTGGAAATCACCCGTGACACTGTAGAAGGGGAAACACCCGCCAATCTGGCAATATCCTTGATCGTAATCATGTAAAAAATCCCTTCTGAACAATCGTATAAATATTCTCCTATGGTAATCCAAAGGATACGATAAATCAATTGCTAACTGCCAAATATGAGATTCACAGGAAGTAAAATAAAGGAAGAAAGAGTCTGAACAAGGAAACAGGAAATTCCTGTAGGTAAAAGAGGTAAATTGGTTAAAATTGAGCAAATATGGCTTGTGCAAACGTTTGTGCAAAGAAAGTGCAGTGTTGTATGATGTGATTGTTATTGTAGCGCTTACATCTGTGGAATTACATACTTCTTGACTAGTTTCCCCCTGCATATTGAACGGAGGAGTCATCTTGTCTTCCATTTGAGCAAACGTTTGTACAAAAGTGAACATGGAATGCAAAACCTGACAACATACGCAGACAAAAGGGTGAAAAGCGCGAACATTGTTGGACCAAGCAGAGGGAAGGGGACATTTTAGATGAGAAAATGGCAAGGGGCAACATTGTCCGTCATGATGGCTTTTACACTGGCTGCGTGCGGGGCTGGAGGCGGAAGTCCATCTCCAACTACGGCAGGTGAGAATCCGGAGGAAGTGGTAGAGCTGACAGCCGAGAACCTTCAACCGGAAGAAGGGGCAACCCTAGTAATCTGGGAGGACAAAAATCAAAGCAGTTTTATTGAGCAAAGAGCCAAAAAATTCGAAGAGAAGTATGGGGTAACGGTCAAAATGGAGGAATTACCTCCAACCGATCAGGTAACCAAACTAACGACGGATGGCCCGGCGGGTCTCGCCGCGGATGTCGTTGTTTTCCCACATGATAAGATTGGTAGCGCTTCAGAGGCGGGACTTATTCTGCCCAATGACATATTCGAAGCAGAGACCGTAGAGAACACCAGCGACAATGCACTGAAGGCGGTGACGTTCAAGGATATCTTGTACGGCTATCCGTACAGCGTGGAGACCTATGCTCTCTTTTACAACAAAGCATTGTATCCAGAAGCTCCGAAAAACTTTGATGAGATTATCAGCTTCGCCAAGACGTTCAATAACGTGAAGTCCAATCAATATGCGCTGATGTGGGAATTGCAGCAATTTTACTATAACTATGCATTCCTGGCTTCCCAGGGCGGTTATATTTTTGGGGACAACGGGATGGATAGCGCGGACCTCGGTCTGAATAACGAAGGAGCCCTGAAGGGTGGACAGTTCTTGCAGAAGCTGAAGTCGGAAGTACTGCCGCTCAAGATGGGTGACGTGAACTATGATATCAAAAAAGGATTATTCTCCAGCGGCAAGCTGGCTATGGACATTAACGGTCCGTGGACCATTGCCGATTATCGCAATGCCGGTATTGATTTTGGCGTTGCTCCGCTTCCGGCAATTGATGGCAAACCGATGACCTCCTTCTCAGGTGTTAAAGCCTATTATGTAAATGCATTTACACAATACCCGAATGCGTCGAAGCTTTTGGCAGCGTTCCTTTCCAATGAAGAGGCTCAGATGGAGAACTTTGATCTAAACGGTACACTCCCTGCGAACAAAAACGTGGCTGCTGATTCGAAGGTGCAGGAGGACCCGATCAATAAGGCGTTCCTGGAACAGTTCAACAACTCTACTCCAATGCCTTCGCTTCCTGCCATGGACAGCGTATGGGGACCGATCACGTCTGCGATTACAGATATATGGGATACCGATAAGGACGTGAAGGCATCGCTGGACAATGCCGTGAAACAAATCCAGGAAAGCCTTGCTACCGTCCAATAGGGACGAACGACAAATGCAAAGATATGCATACAAGAGGCGGGGAGGAGAGAGCAAATGCAACAGCAGCATGTCCCGGTGCCCGTTGGACCGAACAGGGAAAGACAACACCGGATGACAGCGGCTATATGTTCCATCATACTGCAAGGTCTTGGACAGCTGTACAATCGACAGTGGATTAAGGGAATTTGTCTATTGTTACTGGAGGGAGCAGGGCTTGCGTACCTGCTTCCTCGTCTGTCACAGGCTGTATGGGGCATATGGACACTGGGGGAAAATACACAGCGTTTTGTCAAAGTGAATGGGTCCACCGTACTTCAAAGGGGAGACCATTCCATCTTTTTACTGTTGGATGGCATTATCGTACTACTGGTGTTTTTTGTGTTCATTCTGATCTACATCCTGAATATTCGGGATGCTTACGTTACGGGAGTCGCCAGGGAGGAAGGGAAGAAGACCCTGGGGGCAGCGGCTTCGCTTCGAAACATGATGGACAAAAACTTTCCCTACCTGTTTCTGTCCATTCCGGCACTGGGCATTCTTTTCTTCACCGTTATGCCCATTCTATTTACGATCACGATTGCATTTACCAACTACTCGGCCCCGGATCATATTCCGCCGGCCAAACTCGTGGACTGGGTGGGCTTCAAGACGTTCAGTGATCTGATTCAGTTGAAGTCCTGGAGCCAGACATTCTACGGCGTGCTGACCTGGACGGTCATCTGGGCCATTCTGGCGACAGTCACCACCTATTTTGGCGGTGTGCTTGTGGCACTATTGATAGAACAGCGGGGCATACGCTTCAAGAAGTTGTGGCGTACGATTTTTATCCTGCCTTATGCGATTCCGCAGATCATTTCTTTGCTGCTCATGCGTAATCTGTTTAATGGCCAGTTTGGACCAATCAATACCTACATGAGAGCGTTTGGGCTGGAGGGATTGCCCTGGCTGACAGATCCGTTCTGGGCCAAAGTCACCGTCATTGTTGTCAACATGTGGATTGGTATTCCCGTCAGTATGGTACTGATTCTGGGTGTATTGACAGCCATCCCTCGTGATCTCTACGAGGCTGCCGAAGTGGATGGAGCATCCGCATTTCAGAAATTCCGAATTATTACGATGCCGTTCATTCTTTTTGCGACAACTCCGGTACTTATCATGCAGTTCGCCGGAAACTTCAACAACTTCAATGTCATCTTCCTGCTGACGAACGGAAATCCGCTACGCGGAGATTATCAGTACGCAGGGGCGACGGACCTGTTGGTCACCTGGCTCTACAAGCTCACGCTCGACAATAACAAGTTCAATATGGCTTCAGCGGTAGGGATTATTATCTTCCTCATCATCGCTTCATTCTCCATCTGGAACTTCCGCCGCTCCAAATCATTCAAGGAGGAGGACATGATTCAATGAAGACACGTAATAATCCGCTGCGTCTGGCCCTGAGTTATGTGTTATTGGTGATTATCGCTATTGTCTCCATCTACCCGGTACTCTGGATCTTTCTCTCTTCCCTGAGACCTGGTGCGGCATTGTTCAGTGAACGATTGTGGCCCGAAGCATTCACGCTTACCCATTACGGGGAACTGTTCAATAACCCGTCCTTTATGTACGGCAGATGGTATATGAATACGCTGAAAATCGCCTTTTTCACGATGATCTTCTCCACGTTGATGGTGACACTCGGGATGTACGCACTGTCCCGCTTCCGCTTCCGTGGACGTAAAACCATTCTCTCCACCATGCTGATTCTTGGCATGTTCCCAAGCTTTATGAGCATGATTGCGATCTATATCATTTTGCTGCAAGTTAAATTGCTCGACACCCACGCTGCGCTTATCCTGGTCTATTCTTCAGGAGCGGTGCTGGGCGGCTTTATCGTCAAAGGTTTCTTTGATACCATCCCGCGCAGTTTGGATGAAGCTGCTCGCATGGATGGTGCGAGTCACCTGCGGGTATTTACCAGCATCATCCTGCCCTTATCCAAGCCAATGCTGACCTATGTGGCACTAACCAGTTTTACTGGTGCGTGGATGGACTTTATCTTCGCCCGGCTGGTATTGCGGACGAAGGAAAACTGGACGCTGGCGGTGGGCATGTGGGATCTGGTCAACCGTTATCAAGACAGTAACTTTACGATGTTTGCTGCGGGGGCGGTACTGATCGCCATTCCAATCACCCTGCTGTTTGTTTTCCTGCAGCGATTCCTTGTTCAAGGGCTGACGGCAGGCGCTTCCAAAGGTTAATTCTGTGCCATAACAACATAGTCAGCCGCGATATCTGCGGCACATCCCAACCAGGCACTTCCGTAATGTCATGTCTTTGTCGAGTGACAGAACTGCGGAAGTGCCTGGTTCCGTATGGGCTTGAATGATGATAAGGGAGGAACGTGATGTATGGGCATGAACCCGTCCAGTGAGCCCGAGATGATGGGATATAAAAGTGGACAAGCTGCATTGCAAAATGCTAAGACCCCGCGAACACTTTGGCGTAATGTTACCTTTCGCAGGATATTGTACGGCTATGGCATCTCGGTCTTTGGAGATTGCTTCAATGGGATTGCGATCAGTCTGTGGGTGTTACAGACCACAGGGAGTGCAAAGAGCATGGCGGCCGTACAGATCTGTAATATGGTCGTCAGTTTTTTATTTGGATCGGTGGCGGGTACGGTTGCAGATCGATTGGATCGCAGGAAGCTGATGCTGACCTCGGATGTTTTCCGCGGCGTAATGGCTGTGCTGATTGCGATTAGCTTATTCGGTTGGCATGCACCCTTCCCAGTGGTGCTCTTGTTACTCTCGCTGTCCATGTTTTCAAGCCTGTTTCAGGCCCCTGCATTCCACGCCTCTGTAGCAAGTATGGTTGGCAGAGAACATATTCAACAAGCCACCGGAACCATTCATATGGTGGATAATCTTGCCCGAATCAGCGGACTAGCCGCTGCGGGAGTGGCTGTGGCTGCATTTGGAGGATTCGTCGCCATATTAATTACGGGGGCAACCTTTCTGTTGTCCGCAGTCTGTGTGCTGATGGCGGGCCGCTTTCCTGAGGTACAGCGATCTGTTAGTCAGCAGACCACGTTTGTTCAGGAATGGCGCAGTTCGTTTGGCTACATCTATCGGAATCGTCTGATTCGATCCATCGTATTGCTCAATCCGGTGTTAATCTTGTTTTTCATATCGGCCATGATGCTGGTTCAAGTGATGGCAGTTAAGGTGTGGGAGGCGAATCCGGTACAGTTTGGATTAATTGAAACCTGTATTCCGCTTGGATATATGATTGGCTCTGCACTGCTGATTGCTTCGGGGAAACGATTGAAGAGAAGGGGGAGATGGGTATTTATCGGTCTGATTGTACTAGGCCCACTCTATATTTTTTTAGCGAATGTATCCTCGCCAATCATGGCGTTGCCTTTAATCGTGGGCGGAGGTGCGATGTTCGCCTGCTGTACGATGCTCACCCAGATTATGCTGAGGACAGCCGTTCCAGACGAGCTGCAAGGAAGGGTCTATGGTGTCGTTGGAACAATCACCAGTACAGCGCCTATTCTGGGATTGACTGTTGTCTCGGTATTGGCAGATCAGTGGGGGGCAGCTTCTGTGCTGCAAGGCGTGGGCATACTGCTGCTGGCGACAGGTGTTCTGGCCGCTACAACCTTGAAGGCGATCCGAACCTATCAATGACATTAAGCAATCCAAGCAGCCTGGCAAGGTACAGCAAAACCCGGAGCACACGCTGTGTTAGCGTAACTACTCCGGGTTAACTTGTGGACAGAATATTCTATTGCCAGTTTACATTTACAGTCACTGTACCGCTGGTTGGTGTGGTGAACGTGTGGTTGGAACCACCTTCCCACGTAATGGTTGCCCCATTTTTCTTGAAGAATTTGAACTCCAGTTGTTTTCCAGCGGGCACGCTCACATCATAGTACCAAGTTGGGTAGGCATGGATAACTTGATTGAATGCAGGTCCAATAGCTGTTGTGCCCGTACTCCAGTTGCCGAGTTCTGCCACATTACCTGTCAGATAGATGTTCTGACCCAGTGTGGTGGAAGCGTTGTTAATGACGAATCGTACAGTGACCTGATCACCCGTAAGGATGGTGAAGTTGTTATACGCATTGCTGTTGACGCCATTCGTAGCTAC
The DNA here is from genome assembly GCF_024159265.1 of Paenibacillus sp. 1781tsa1. NCBI lineage: Bacteria > Bacillati > Bacillota > Bacilli > Caryophanales > Paenibacillaceae > Paenibacillus > Paenibacillus sp. 1781tsa1. Next base: position 1,087,434 of record NZ_JAMYWY010000001.1, read on the forward strand.
TTTTACAGCATAATTGCCTGCAGCAACAGCTGGGATCGTCACTTTGATCTGTGTATCTTCCCAGGATGTAATGGCTGCACCAGTAACAGCTGTTGTACCGAAGTATACGGTACCTTTGGTGGAGCCAAATCCACGTCCGCTAATGGTAACAACATTACCCGGTTTGCCCATCACCGGACCTACATGTCCAATCGTTGGTGTTGTTTCGCTTGTTGTATACTGCCAGACCGCGGTTGCTCCGGCTGCCAGGGTGAATGAAGAGATGGTACCATTGGTGGAAGTGATGTTATTACCGTTCAGTGCGCCAACAAGTACATCGGTGTAGTTGCCTGTTGGCAGTGAAGTGCTTAGATTGGCAATGCTCGCTGGTGTGGAGAGATTACGGTTCACCGCAACAACAGCTACACTTTTACCGAATTTGCGCTCATAGATATACACATCATTATTGATCCAGCGTTGCTGCGTGGAGCCGTAGGCAATGGCCGGATTGGATTTGCGAAGAGGGGCCAGCTTGCTGATCACGTTAAAGGCCGTTGTTGTTTTGGAGAAAGAAGGCATTTTGGCCCGATTATCGGGGTCCCCGTTACCTGTCAGATACTGTTCGGTACCATAATAGATGGCAGGTACGCCGCGTGAAGTCAGCGTGAAGGCCAGCGCCTGTTCCAGACGACGGTTATTCACAGCACTTGTTTTGAAGCGATCCATATCATGGTTGTCAATAAACGTAACTTGGTCATTCACCTGATTGTAATCTGCCGCTGTGCCTGTAATCATCGAATCGAGCGCATACATGTTGGATGTGTTATCCCGGAAGACGTTACGTACGGCAGAGTTAAAGCGGAAATCAAGCAGGCTCATCCCGGATTCGTTGGCAAATTCCGTGTTATCCGCATCAGATGCAGCAGATCCCAGGAACCATTCACCGAAGGTGAATACAGGTTTATGTGCATAGATGGAGGACATCCAGCTCTTTTGCCAGCCGAGAGGCATATGTTTCACTGCATCCACGCGAATACCGTCCACGCCCATATCGAGCCATAGCTTGATCGCATCTTTGAAATATTGGTCAATGGTACTGTTATTGTGATTCAAGTCAGCCAGGTCATAGAGGTTTTTATAGATACCATTCTCCAGGGAGGAAAAATCGGAGCCGCCGTTGTGATGGAAATATCCATTTGTATCATTTGTGTATCCGCCAACAAGATTACCATTATCGTACAACTTGCCATTCTCAGCAAAGGACGTATCGGTTTCCATGGCTGGAGACGTATGGTTCGGTGCAAAGTCAATTACGATCTTGATGCCTTTGGCATGAGCGGTTGTAATCAGATTTTGAAAGTCAGCCATCGTTCCAAAATACGGATTGGTCTTCTTGAAATCACGTGCCCAGTAGCCATGATACGCTGTGTTGATTACGCCGCCATAATTGATCGTGGCGAAGATATTCTCAACCGGCTGGGAAATCCACAATGCCGTAACGCCCAGATCACTGAAATAGTTATCGTTGATTTTGTTGATGAGGCCCTGCCAGTCGCCTCCGCAATACAACTTAAGGTTACTACAAGTGGCATCGTAGGCAGCTCCGGTGGGATTGTTGGAAGGATTGCCGTCCAGGAAGCGGTCGGTAAAGATCTGATAGATGACGTCTGTACTAAAGTTCTGCTTGTTGGTAACTGCGGTATCCGCATCGGCATAGATCGCGGAAGCAGGCAGATAGGGGAGTGCGCCTCCTGCAAGTAAACTGAGTGTCAGAGTTGTGCTGAGGAGTACGCGTTTGGCCATTTGAAACATAGTAATCCACCCTTCTCGTGAATGTAGTAGTTTAAATAAACAACCAACCTGGCTCTTGAATAATAGCGCTTTCAATACAACGGAATGATACGCAGTGGATTGAAGACTTCCCTCCTTTTGACACGCCAACAACCCCGGCATCTCCTTCGGGAGTTACCGGGGTTGTCCTAAACCGCTCTGGTTTAAAAGCATGGCCCTCGAGTTATGATCACAACGTTATCGTAAGAAATATTGGATCTTATGTCAATAACTTTTTTGAGAGCATTTATTTTCTATTTTTATGTTTACAAAAGCACGTTCGCGCATTAAACTATTCGCAGATTCACAATATAAGGGCTATGTATCCCGGGACACTTATGTGTGTTCTGGGACAACCCCGTCTCTTCTGAGGCGGGGTTATTTGTATTATGCAGTCGAATCGGGAGAAGAGAGGCGGTTGATGATCGTTGAGTACCCATTCTGTCATCGAATGTTTGGAAGGCATTCAGGCGTCACGGCTGGGCAATATCCGCAACATTTTTGTGTATCTCCCGCCCGGTTACCATGAGCAGACAGCTCGGCATTATCCAGTTCTGTACGTTCATGCAGGGCAGCGGGCTTTTGGTCCATCCGGGCCAGGCAATGAAACATGGAATATGGATCAGGCAGCAGACGGTCTTATTTCTTCCGGGCAGATTGAATCACTGATAATTGTCGGCATTACGCATGTCCGTCCAGTCACACACAACGAATTCTATCACTTCATCGCACCAGAGAGAGAGGCCGTGAGTGTGGGTTGCTCAGGCATCGCCTATGAGCATTTTATTATTCATGAACTCAAGCCGATCATCGATCATCGGTACCGGACGTTGCCGGACAAGTCCAATACAGGGCTATTGGGTTCATCTGCCGCGGCACTTTGTACGTTGCACATGGGGATGCGAAATCCGGATGTTTTCGGAAAACTGATCATGATGTCGCCATTCTATGTGGATGTGCAGCTGGACGAAACATCGGAAAGCGGGCTGTTGGAAGAAAACATGTATCGCTTGCCAGAAGAGGTACCCGACGTTCGGATGTGGATGGATATTGGAGACACGGAAGGTCTGTTTCTGCCTTCCCAGGTCAGAAGGGTAGCTCATCAATTACTTGAACGCGGAGTCAGATCGGATGAGGAATTGGCATTTCTGGAACAGCCGGGTGCCTGTCATCAGGAAGGTGACTGGGGAGCACGCGTTCATCTCCCGTTACTATACATGTTCGGCCACGTTGGTAAACCCACCTCGCTCAAACTGCTTGGCAGGGATGACATCGGACTACAGGGTGGAATGACCGTGTGTATCAATGCACAAATGCACTACGAGAGCGGATGGGTTCAGAGTCTGTTGGGTGGGACTTATACGTCAAGTGACCCGGATGTAATCCAGGTTCGTTCGAGTGGAGAACTGGTGCCTGTCGGTATTGGAAGTGCATCCATCACGCTGACTATGGGGGGACTGTCTGCTACACGCATCTACACTGTCGTTCCTGAATTGTCCACTCATGTGGAGGTCTGTATTCATGCAGAGGTAGCCTCGGAGGAAGGGCAGGAGGAAACGATATATGGTGGGATGGGCATGAAGCTTGTCCGTTCCGGTATAGGTCGATATGAAGGTTGTTACCGAGTTCCGCGTGATAGTGGATTTTCCTTCCGGTTTACTCGCGGTTTCCGTCGTTTCGAGACCGATGTGGATGGCAAACCTGTTGCCAATCGGGTATTTCGAGCGACAGATGATATGTCTGTGCATTATCTAATCCAATCCTGGGGCAGTACGTCGGCCAAAACGGGAACAGGAGGCCCAAAATGATTATTCCTTCATTCGCTCCAGTGCTGGACATTCCCTATTATTATCCCTGCAATTTTCCTCTGATTCATGAAGTGCTCCATCAGCAAGGATCCACCACAAGTCTTGCACTGCTGGCGGCAAGTCGGTTGTACAGCCTTCCATCGTGCGGGGATAACGGACTGGTGAAGCCTTATTTTCACAAACTGGATTATGTAGAGCCGATCTGGGAGATGTATGGTCAGCGGGAGCTGGACAGCTTCGAGGAAGGCAAGGCGCAGATCAGGCAGCATATCGGCGAAGGTGGGCTTTTTTTGGCTACAGGAACCAGTTATCATCTGCCTTATTGTTTGGATTATCATAATCCCGAATACATTCGCAAACACGTGAAGCAAGGCTCCCGAATGCATCTGGTAGATCATTGGATTGCCGTGTATGGTCTGGAAGATGAGCATGTGCACGTCTATGATCCCGTGCCCTCCAAGTACAAGGGGAAGGTTACTCAAAAGGCCTTTCATGATTTCTGGAAAGGGAACCAATGCATACCCGAGCTTGCTCAGGCGAAGCGCAAAGAAGAACTCCGAACGTTTGGCACCATGGACATTCGGGCAACTGTGCAGCTGGACTCTGCCGGGTACCGAGACATGTTGACCCAGGCGTTAACAACGCAGATTGAAGAATTTCTGACGGGCCGGACGATTACACAAGGAGAGCGGAATTATTATTTTGGACATGCGGTGTCTCTGCAGCTCCTGGATACGTTACATGGGACGAAAGAAGGGGATCAAGCCAATGAAATGTTAATTTCGGGTCTGTTGTTCGATATGCGATGGAGCCGGTATTTTCTTCGAGATCTTCTTCAGGAGTCTGCTTTATGGCTAGGTTCTCCACTTGATCAATATGCAAGAAAATTCAGCGACATCATTGTACGGTGGGAGAAGGCCTACAACATGCTGCAGGTCAGCCGGATGAAGAACCGCGAGCACTGGAAAGTACAGCTGACAGGTGTCATTAAAATGTTGGTCACGGATGAATGGCACTGGTATGAGTCGCTTCGACAGTCCATGCCTCAGGCAAATTGCTTCCCGCGTCAGACCGTGCCAATGATTGAACAAAAACACAGGGAGGTTTTGCTTCGTATCGTGCTGGATAGTTGCCGGGAGTTAAATGCATACCATAATACATCGATTCCGCTTGGTGAAGGCGGTAACGCTCCACTATACGGACGAAATGGGCAACTGGATTCGCTGGAACTCGTGTCATTGCTTGCTGTGGTGGAGCAGGGAATCGAAGATCGTTGGGGTACGGGAATAGGAGCTGCTCTGGCGGAGATAGCCGCTGCTTCCATGCCGGAAAGTCCCTATCAGACGGTAGGATCACTTGTTGATTATCTCGCACAACAATATTCGCCTGCCAGTGAGGAGGAAGCAAAATGTTGAACCAATTCTTGCTTGAACGATTCGCGGAACAGGGACAGCATCCTGCACTGATCTGGAAGGATCAGGAGTACAGCTATCAGTGGCTGCTGGAACAGGTTGGCATCATGGGTGAGTGGATTATAGCAGAAGGGCTGACTGAGCAACTTGTAACACTGGAGGAAGACTATTCCCCATATGCAGCGGCAGCATTGGTTGCTTTGCTTGGACAAGGGTGTATCGTGCTCCCCATGGATCGATACCTGGTTGAAGCCAAACGACAGGAATACATCGAACTGGCACAGGTGAAATGGCGGTTGGGTGTTGAAGAAGGCAAGTTGTGCATTCGGCAAACGTGTGAATCTTCTGGAGAGGTTCCTGTGTTGTTATCCTCGCTGGCACAGGAGGGTGTAGGAGGCCTGGTACTCTTTTCATCCGGATCAACCGGAGTGAGTAAAGCGACTGTGCATCGTGCAGATCGGCTGTTACATCGTTTTCGGCGGCAGGTTCGGACCTTGCGAACGATTCCATTCATGATGTTTGATCATATCGGCGGTGTGAATACAATGCTGCAATCCCTGTCCAGTGGGGGATGTCTGTGTATCATTGCGGATCGATCTCCCGAAGAAGTGTGCCGGACGATTGAGAAGTTTCGTGTGCAGGCGCTGCCCGTCTCCCCAACATTCATGAATCTGTTGCTGCTCGGCAGAAACGATGAAGGGTATGACTTGTCCAGTCTCGAGGTTGTATCATACGGATCGGAAGTGATGCCTGAGTCCGTACTGGCAGCCTGGAACCGGAGATTTCCACAGATCAGGACGATACAGGCCTATGGCATGTCTGAACTTGGTATTCTGCCAACCCGCTCCAAAGAACCAGGTTCTCTGCTATTCTCCATTCAAGATGAAGAGGTTAAGTACCGGGTGGTGGAAGGAGAATTGCAGATTCATACAGCAACAGCGATGATCGGATATCTGAATGCACCATCACCCTTTACGGAGGATGGATGGCTGCGAACCGGAGATGAAGCTGTATTGGAGCAGGGGTACATTCGCATTTTGGGCCGCCGTTCGGAGATTATTAACATAGGGGGACGGAAGGTATATCCTGCCGAGGTCGAGGGTGTTCTGGAAGAGATGGAATGTATTGAAGCGGCGGTAGTTTCGGGAGAATCGAGTGGTATCACGGGTCAGAGAGTGAAAGTGACTATCCGGCTGGCTACAGAATGTACTCTAACCGATCTGCGGCGGTCCATCTGGGAATATTGTCGGGACAAGCTGCCTTCATACAAGATTCCGCAAAAAATCGTAATTACACAGGGAGAACTCGTAAGTTCGAGAATGAAGAAAATACGTAAACCGATGACTTCGACAACCTTCGCCTCGGCTGGGAAATAGGTCGCTGCCACCAATGAGTTTTATCTCAATTGAATCGCTACCGCTAACGAACCTCAAACGTCGTATTAAGGGGATAATCAAGAAAAGTAAAACCTAACGAATCTCAGTAACGTTATTGTATCGAAAACACGGCATCTGCTCTCGAAAATCGACTTATTGGACAAAATAAGCTCTCTCTGATTCGTTAGGCATTTAGCCCGCGTATAATGAAGCGAATAAAGTGTGCTGGGTTCGTTAGGATATGACGTATAAGATGCACAAGACATACAAGACGTATAAGATACAGAAGAGGCTGTCCCTGGTCGACAATATGACCTAGGAGACAGCCTCTTTGGAGTTATATTCCCTTGTTAGCTGTATTCGTATCAGGCCTCCGCAGGTTGTTTGACCTCCATTTGCAGTAAGGAGAAGCCGTAAGCTTCCAGATCGAGGGTCAGTTTATTTTGCCGGGATTCCACTTCGTTTGATGTGTACAGATTTCGCCAAACATTACGATCTGCCAGGGGGAGTTCAAGAGTACATGGCTCATCTCCCGCATTCAGCACAAGAAGTATGCGCTCACCCGTATGCGAATCCAATCGCTCGATGGCAAGACAAGGATCCCCGGCTTTTGCATATACAATCTTCAGTTCCGTGCTGCGCAGCGCCGGGTGCTGTTTGCGAAGGGCAATCGTATGGGTGAAGAATTCCAGAAGTTCACGGTTCTGCTTGGTTTCATCCCATTCCATACACTTGCGGCAACCTGGATCATATCCACCATCTAGCCCGACTTCGTCTCCATAATAGATACATGGCACACCTGGATACGTAAGCAGCAACGTAACGGCAAGTTTCATCTTGCGCTCGTCTCCATCACACAAGGTCAGCAGTCTGGGTGTATCATGACTACCGAGCAGATTGAAGGCAGTTTCAGTAACCGTTTGTGAATAGGCTGCAAGCAGTTTGCCGATCTCATTGGCAAATCCGAGTCCATCGAGTTTTCCGTTCACGGTGTAGTCCAATACCGAATTGGTAAACGGATAATTCATCACAGCATCGAATTGGTCTCCCTGAAGCCACATGAGCGAATCATGCCAGATCTCACCGAGCAAATAAGCATCAGGTTTGATAGCTTTTACCGTCTGACGGAATTCGCGCCAGAACTGATGATCCACTTCGTTGGCTACATCGAGCCTCCATCCGTCAATGTCCATCTCCTCGATCCAGAAGCGTCCTACCTCCAGCAGATATGCCTTCACGTCAGGGTGCTCCGTGTTCAGCTTTGGCATAAGCGGTTCAAAGGCAAAGGTATCATAAGTCGGAATGCCATCCTCCACACGTGGCGGCCAGTCTTTGATATAGAACCAGTCTGCGTAGGGGGAAGCAGCTCCATTCTTCATGACATCGACAAAAGGAGGGAACTCTCTGCCGGAATGATTGAATACCGCATCCAAAACGACACGTATGCCGCGCTGATGACAGGCCTCCACGAACGCCTTGAACTGTTCATTGGTTCCAAAGTGAGGATCAACCTTCATGTAATCGCCTGTATTGTATTTGTGATTCGTGGTGGCCTCGAACAGCGGACAGAAATAGATGGCATTGATGCCCAGCTGGCTGATATGATCCAGATGATCAAGCACACCTTGCAGGTCCCCGCCGAAGAAGTTCACAGGTGTGGGTTCCCCTCCCCAGGGTTCAGCATTGGTGGGACTGATAGATGGATCGCCATTGGCATAACGTTCAGGGAAAATCTGATAAAACACAGCGTCCTTAACCCAGGCAGGCGGTTCAAAAATGTCGACCGGATTCATAAATGGAAAATCAAAAAACTCCAGTGGATGATCAGGCAGGGCCTGCTCGAATCCGCGCTCCGTCATCCAGACCGATTCCTCTCCCTGAATCAATTGGAAGCCATACCGTAATCTGCGATAGGGAGGTGAAGTCTCGGCTTCCCAGTAGTCGAACATTTCATCCCGGGCAAAGATGCGCATGGGGGTGTGCGTAATCGTTCGATCCCAGGCATATTTATCCCCGGTGATAGCAATCACCGCATCCAGATCACCACGTTTGGAACGAAGCCGCAAATGCATGGTTGAGCGGTCATAAGCATAGGACCAATTGAGTTTGGGGCGATGGTAAATGGCTTCAAGAATCATGTAAATCACTCCTAGTTAGATGATGAGATTTCAGATCAATGCGGCCATAAACGCAAAAAAGGCACAACCTCAATTGTTCACGAGGTTGTACCTTTCGGCAGCATAGCCTTTTGATTATAGTGCTATTATACGAACTAACTCAGCAAAAGAAAACACTTTTCTTCCTTAAATTTCAAAAAAATTATTCGAAACGTAGGATCTTTTCACTTCATATCCCAGGTAAGGGGGGGGGGATGAGTATCTCCGCATACCTGAAGTTGCTGTTTTTTAAAAATCAAATCCAAGTTTATTGGCATAAGCAGACAGTTCTTTGTGAAACTTCTCGATATTTTTCTTGCCGGCATCAATTTTCGCATTGGCTTGTTTCAGGACAGCACTGTTTACCGTTGTTTTGGAGACCGCTTTTTTAGCGAGCTGGAATCCTTCCAGCTGTGTATAGCTACCTTTGATCAGGTTGGCATGGATTTTTTGCAATTCCGCATTTTGCGGTTTAATCAGCTTCAGCTTGGATACATATTTGGTGTAGTTAGGAACTGCTGTGTTGGTCAGTTTCAGATAAACGGACTTGCGATTGGATGATGTAATGTAAAATCCACCTCCCAAAGCATTGAAGGCTTTCTCCTCATATACCGACGCGGTATCCAACTGATCCAGGTAGTTCAGGAAATCTTCTTCTTCGACTGTAGGAATCGGTTCTTGTTCGGACGTATCAACTTCTTCATAGTATTCGTCTTCCGAATATGTAGTGGTTGAGTTATCCGCAGCTGCATAGGACCCTGCAGGTGCGAACACCCCGCCTAGCAAAACAAAACTCATAATGATTGATAATACCCATGATTTCTTCACGTGTTAATATCCCCTGTCTATAGATGTGATTTTATTCCAATGGATAATCTAACATAGTGCGACAAGAAATTACAGGAATTGTTTTACAGTAAAACCTTTGGTTGAATACATATGAATGAATAATGTTTCACCAGCAAAAAGGACATGCACTAGATGAAGCTAAAAGTAAGAAGAGAATTTTGTATGTTAAGTAAGAAGGAAAAAAAATACATATATGGTTGATGTGGAATTGGATTGTATCGTTGATTTCGGAGGTGATATGGTTTGAAGTAGAATGAAAATTTTTTCCAAATAAATGCTTGTATAATGATTTCATCTCTATTACAATTCAGTTGATAATGAGATTCAATATCATTTGTAGAAAAAAGGGAGACGGGTTACATCACATTGTGGCTGTTCACAACAAGTCCATCTACGCAGAAGGGAAACCGGAAGATCCCGTTACACAGGACATGGTCCAGAAGGTTTTCCAGATGGAGTTCCGGTCGGTCCACTGTCCGACCTGTCTCAATTTAAACCATTAAGTATTTCACTACGTGTTCCATGATTACTTCAATTGATTCGACGAATGATTCAAGCTATATCCCTATTTCTAACCCTCCTCGTCAACGCTTCTACGTTCAATGCAGATAACAGGAACAGGCAAACTCTTGGTTTTATCTGATCCAGAGATTGCCGCATTTTATTGTACCTGTTATTCGATGTAACAAAACCACGCCTACATAAACTCATGTTAAATTCAATCTTATTTTTCCTTAAAAGTTTATTATTGACAACAAAGAACGAATTGCCATAAAATAGATTTTGTATGATATTGATAATCATTATCAATATAAATCACAATAAATATTGATGAACGTATGAGCGAGTACCTTCATTCGATCGAGGAGGATTTTCAGTGTTTCCGAAAGGGATTCATAATCTGCAAAACCGACTCATTATAAGCAAAGCCAGGGAAATGGGGATCACCTGTGAGCCACTTCTCGAGGGATGCGAAGATTTTCTGAAGCTGTCTGTAGGGGACAAGCAGATCATCATTAACAAAACCAGATCCCATCGTCTGCCATTAATCGCCGGACTGCTCGCGAAGAACAAGCAGGCATGTAATATGCTGCTGCATGAACAGGGCATGCCTGTACCTTCCTTTATCGTAATCTCGGAGATGGGGAGTGATGCAGCAGATTTTCTGAATAGATACGGCTCCATTGTGGTGAAGCCGCTGGATGCGAGCAGCAGCGTGGGAGTAACGCTGGATGTGCGTACCGAAGAGGAACTGGAGGCAGCCATTCATCTTGCGAGTGTCCACGGTAGCAGTATTATGTTGCAGCAATATATAACCGGAATTGATTACAGAGTGTTAATCATTAACGGTGAAGTGGCGGCTGTAAATGAGTATCGACCTGTCTATGTCGAGGGAGACGGAACTTCAACCGTTCGAGCATTAATTGAGCAGTTGAATCAGGAACGAATGAAGATGACGTCCATTGGCGAGTATGAAGCGTTTCCCCAGGTGGATGCAGAAACGGAACGACTGCTGGAGGTATTGTATGTACAAGGGACAGCTCTGGATGAAGTTCCTGCTGCTGGTGAAGAAATCGAGCTATATGATCTCCGTAACTCAGCCGCCGGAAAAATCAGTGAATTCTACAAGGATTGTACCGAAAACATTCATCCCGTGAATGCGCGAATGATCATTCAGGCGGCCAAAACTCTCCAGATTGATGTAGCAGGGGTCGATGTTCGTTGTCGTGATATCCGCACGCCGATCTCCAGAGAAGAGGGGGGCATTCTGGAAGTGAACGCCTTGCCAGATCTGACACACCACGTCTTTCCCCATGGGGGGACAACTCGTGATGTGGTTCGGTTATATTTGGAGTACTTGTGTCAGGAACAAAGTGAACATAAGTCGTATAACTTATAACAACGTATAGATGACAATATATAAAGGATATCAGATGACGGTACCATCATCTGAACTTCGGACCTTACCTGTTTTTGAACCAAGACACCTTGCCATATATGAATAGTGCAGAACAAGAATCACAGGCAGCAGGTTCAGCCTGAATCGATCATAAGGAGCGTTAAAGGGCTATGTCAGTAGAAGTGCAGACGGAATATCTGAAGATGCAAAATGAGAAGGAATCCAATGCAAGATCGTACCCCAGACATTTCCCGCTTGTAATTAGCAAAGCCCATGGGGTGAAGGTTACGGATACGGAAGGCCGCGTATTCTACGATTGCCTGGCTGGTGCAGGAACATTGGCGCTGGGGCATAACCATGACACGGTGGTCAACGCCATTCGCGATGTCCTGGATCAACAGATTCCGCTACATACACTGGATTTGGCAACGCCGCTGAAGCTTTCATATATGCAAGAACTGTTCTCCATTCTTCCAGCAGAGATGCAGAACAAGGCCAAAATCCAGTTCTGTGGTCCAACCGGAGCGGATGCCGTAGAAGCAGCCATTAAGCTGGTTAAACATGCTACAGGTGGCAGGTCCATTCTTGCCTTTCAAGGCGGTTATCACGGTTCGACCCAAGCAACCATGTCGATGAGTGGCAACCTGAGCAAGAAACAACATCTGCAAAGCCTGCTGCCCGATGTACATTTCCTGCCGTTTCCTTATGAATACCGCTGCCCATTTGGTGTTGGTGAGGGCATGACGGCCCGGTTAAGTGCACAGTATATCGAGAACTTGCTCGATGATTGCGAGAGTGGTATTGCCGCACCGTGCGGAGTCATTGTGGAGACGGTGCAGGGCGAAGGAGGGGCGATTCCGGCAGACATTGAATGGCTGAAGGAGCTGCGCCGAATCACAGCAGAGCGAAGCATTCCACTCATTATCGACGAAGTGCAGACAGGCATCGGACGCACAGGCCGTATGTTTTCATTTGAACATGCCGGAATTATACCCGATGTAATCATCTGCTCCAAAGCAGTTGGCGGAAGTCTGCCCATGTCTGTCGTCATCTATAAGGAAGAGCTGGACCAATGGCAGCCTGGTGCACACACGGGAACGTTCCGTGGCAATCAGCTGGCCATGGCTGCGGGACTTGCCACACTTCGTTATATCCGGGAACAGAATGTTCTACAAAACGTACATCTGCGCAGTGAGCAGTTCATGAATCAACTGAATGCATTGAAAGAGCGACATGCTGAGATTGGTGATGTGCGTGGCAGAGGGTTGATGATTGGCGTTGAGGTGGTTAATCCGGCAGGACGCAAGGATCGTCTGGGACATTATCTGCCTAATGGTGCACTTGCTGAGTCTATTCAACGTGAATGTTTCAAGAATGGTTTAATTGTGGAACTGGGCGGGCGTCATTCAGCGGTTGTTCGTTTTCTGCCGCCACTGAATATTACGGAGCAAGAATCGGGCGCGATCCTGGCGATCTTTGAGAAATCGGTAGCTGAAGCGATTGCCTTAGCAACGGCTGCATGCTGAAGCTGTCCCTGATGAAGAGGCACGCCGTATTACTCGCGATTCTGCTTGGTGCTTTTTCGCTGGTACTGACCAACAGTGCATTCAACCTGCTGCTGCCTTATTTTGTGCAATATTATCAGATCTCTACGACAGCAGGCGGATGGATCATCGCCCTCTACATGCTGGCCATGACGTTAACGATGCCGCTGGCTTCCTTAATCGTAGACCGATTGGGCCGTAAGCAGACGTATATGTTGGGCATCAGTTTATACGGATTGTTCTCGGTGGCAGGTGCACTATTTTATCACTCTATTGAGGTATTGCTGCTTGTCCGTTTCATGCATGGGGTTGCCGCGGGACTGATGATTCCGTTATCGCTTGTTTTGTTGTTTGATGTCTACGGACCGGAGGTAAGGGGACGAATTACAGGAGCGTGGGGCTTGCTGCTTATGCTGGCTCCTGCGGCTGGGCCAACGCTGGGCGGCTTCATCATTCAGTATGGACGGCTTGAAATGCTGTTCTGGCTGAATGTGCCGCTGGCTGTATTCTCGTTCATCGGGTGCGGTCGAGTCATTCAGACTTATATTCCCGCCCGTAGGAAACGATGGCATCCAACCAGTGTCATACTGCTGATCTGCGCGGTAGGTGCCCTTAGTCTGGGCGTACAGTTGTATGCGAGTCCTGTGGTAGCGGTATGGGTACCTTGGCTGCTGATTTCGCTTGGTATGGTGTTACTTATTCGTTTTGTCCAGACCGAGAACGGTCGCAAGGAACCACTGATACGTTACCAGTTGCTGCGGCGTAATGCCGTCTTTCCACTGACCGTGCTGATCTCGACCATTCAGGATTGTGTCATGTTTGGTGTGATCTTTGCATTGCCATTATTGTTCCAGGATGTTTTCCACCTGTCGCCGGCCTTGTCCGGTGCGTTGTTCATACCCTTGTCGATCTGCACAAGTCTGTTCATGTGGATCGGAGGCAGTCTGCTGGATCGCGGTCGGTCCATCCATTTTATTGCATGGGGCACGTTGCTGGTGTCGATATCGATCTTGTCGTTTGCCTTTCTGCCCATGGGAGCATCGATCTGGATCATCGGTATGCTCATGGCGTGCCGTGGAATTGGCGTTGGCCTGTCAGGCATGAGTATCTCTGCGATTGGTCTGCAAGCATTACCGGACGAAGACATGCACGAAGGGTCGGTGTTATCGACCACGATTGAGCGGCTGGCTTCTTCGTTTGCGGTGATGGGTATGACCCTGTATTACGATATGCGCTGGCAATGGCTTGCCGGGGCAGGAACGTCTATGGAGATGGCAAAATGGGGAGCGCTCAAAGAGATCTGTATCGGCCTTGGCTGCGCCATACTGCTTACACTTCCCCTGGTCTTACTTATAACCCGAAAGAAGGTTGGCATCATTGTTCGAGATGGAAAACAAGCTCCGGTCTGAGGCTGAGCAGCAGGCCCATGAACATTCGTGCAAGCTTCTGCTGAACTGTTACATCCGTGAGCTTGCGTTAGAGAAGGCAGACGATATTCGAATCAATCCGAATACGCTGACGTACGCCGTTGCTTTTCAAGCCAGCGGGGTGAAGGTGACAGGACAACTATCCTATTACTCTGCGATGGGGGAGCATGAATACCTCAGCATGGAATCTGGCGGGGAAACGGTGCATTATCGCAATCTGGTTCGCTGGATCACATCTGAGCTAATTGGAGATGGGGAACAGGGAGCGAATTCGGGTCAACATGGAATGTTGAAGAGTGCGGTGGAAATGAAGAGCTCGGTTAAGGTGGATATTGCACAGCCATTGGGTGAGAGTACGAATCGTGTCGAGGTGGCGTATGCCAGAGATTTTGCACAAAAGGTAGATAACAGTGTGGGTAACCTTACGTTGTATATCGAACAAGCAGCCGGTCTCGACATCCGTGACTATCGGACATCGGAACAGTCACTGTTGGTTGGTCATCCGTTTCACCCTTTTCCGAAGAATTCCAAAGGCTTCAGCGAGCAGGAAGTTCAGAAGTACAGTCCGGAGCTGCGCACATCGTTTCAACTCTGTTATATCGCCGTGAGGCAGGATGTCTATATGCAAGAATGGGTGGATGACGAGGCAATGATGGATTTGCATGAACTCTTGCGGAGCCATGTGCAGCCGATTTTAAAAGAAAAGAGTGAAATGTATGGGCTGCTGCCCGTCCATCCATGGCAATACGCATACATATCACGGTTGGCCGAGATACAGCACTATTTTCAAGATGAAAAATTAATTCTGCTTGGCAGTGCGGGGCCAACCGTCTATCCAACGTCTTCGGTCCGTACGGTCTATGTTCCGGCATGGAACTGTAATATCAAGTTGTCACTGAACATGCAGATTACCAACATGATTCGCACCAATAGTGCTGAGCAGATGCGCAGAACACTGGATGCCTCCAAATACGTCAGCCAGCATGACTGCTTCGGTGCTGAACCGAATACCTATATTGCGTATGAGACAGGTGTAGCGACTTGTGCTTTTGAAGATGAAGAGTTAACGAGTCTGTTTACGATAGCTTATCGACCCATTGAGTTCGACCCTGCCAATACGTATGTACTATCCAGTCTGGTTGAGGCACCACTTCCGGGGTTGCGTTCCAGGTTGGTGACGATGCTGGGTGGTGGACGTGACATAGCTGAGCGTTGGCTGGATCGTTATCTGGCATGTTCGCTGCTACCGATTGTAAGGGCGACGGGTGAGAAAGGCATTCATTTTGAAGCCCATTTGCAGAATACCCTTGTGACCTTAAAGGATGGCATGCCTGTGGGTTTTATCGTCCGCGATCTGGAAGGGGTCAGTGTGGATGAGGAACTTATAAGTGAGCAGGATCATGCTGCGTCCGATTTATTATTTTACTCGCGAGAGAAAGCCTGGGCGCGGACATCGTACTATTTTATCGTCAATCATCTGGGGTCTCTGATTCATGTCCTGGCGCGAGATGTGAACGTCCCGGAGGAGCATTTCTGGAAGCAGGTACGTGATGCACTTGTGGAGGAACTGGAACAAACGGGCAATGAATATGTGCAACATCTGCTAACGACGGAAGCATTCCTGGCCAAACAAAATCTGGTGAGTTGTCTAAGAGGGATCAGCCAGACTCCGGCCTACGTGCCGGTGAGCAATCCAATGAAACGAATAGGGAGTGAAGTGCGTGGGAGTTGTGGGATACAGGGCTGAAGCAGGCGGCAGGACAGAAGCGATATACGTGAATGTACAGGAACGGATCATGCGTCAGACGTTGGAGGCAATGTGGTTCGAAGGCATTTTGGACAGTGATGTACATGGGAGTGAGTGGCGAACCAGCGGCCTTACATCTTCTGGCGATTCTGTAGTGTACAAGTGTGAAGCGGAGCGGAAGTTTTCATTTGGCCGGGTGAAGGTGAAGAAGGGTTCGATTCAAAGGGAAGGCGTACTCTGCACCGATCTGGATCTGTTTTTGGAGGAAATCGTGCTGAACGCATTGAAGGGTGCAAATGTGACGGCTTTTATTCAGGAACTGCTCGAAACGATGGCAAAAGACAGCCAGTGCCGGGCGATATTGCCCTTGAACATTCCGTTAGAAGATCGGCATTATGATGCGCTCGAAAGTCACATGACCGACGGTCATCTGTATCACCCGAGTTATAAGTCGCGGTTGGGGTTTTCTCTGAAAGACAATCTGGCCTATGGCCCTGAGTTTAACTCTGAAGTTGCATTAATCTGGGTGGCTGTGAAAAAAGAACTTGCTCAGACCGCTGTATCCGCGGGCTATAGTTCTGAAGAATTGGTAAGGCAACATCTGACAGCGGAGGATATGCAGCGATTTCAACAGATCCTGCAACAAGAAGATCGAACGGGCATAGGTGAGACGGTCAACTTATATGTGGTGGGTGTAGATCAGTTGGGGAGCAGTACCGAAGTTCGTGAGGGCGTTGGAGAGACAAGCCTAGCGAAGCTTCATGGGGCAGTTCTTGAAAAAGGTGAAACAGTCCGTAGCCCGGGCAGAGAAGGTAGCAAAGCTGATGGGGAAATAGGTTCTGACGCGGATGATTCATATGTGTTCATTCCGGTTCATCCATGGCAATGGGAGCACCAATTGGAGTCGGTATATGCCCGTCAACTGATGGATGGAGATATTGTATATCTCGGGCCATCGTCTTCGCCCTATCGTGCACAGCAGTCAATCCGTTCGCTGTCGAACCGGGTGAACTCGGAAGCTCCTTACATTAAGCTGGCTCTCAGTATTACCAACACGTCGAGCACACGTATTCTGGCACAGCATACAACCCAGAACGCACCGTTGATCAGCGATTGGCTGGATAATCTCGTTCGTGAAGATGAGCTGTTGCAGCGGGCGCAGTTTGGCATTTTAAAAGAAATCATGGGACTGTCGTTCCGTTATGAGCAGTTACCTGCAACGCAGTATGGACGGGCCTACGGCACACTCGGAGCCATCTGGCGGGAGAATGTATCGGTACACCTGAAGCAAGGTGAGACGGCGTGGCCGCTGAATGCGCTGATGTTGGTACAACCGGATGGTGTTCCATTTATCCAGAATGCTGTCGAACGACATGGTGTGGAAAAGTGGAGCGAGGCCCTTGTTCGCACAGTTACACTGCCGATTATCCATCTGCTCTATGCACACGGGATTGCACTGGAATCTCATGCTCAGAATATCATTTTGGTACTGGAAGACGATCTGCCGAAACGAATCATGATCAAGGATCTGCATGATGGTGTTCGCTATGTACCAGATCAACTGTTGCACCCGGAACGGGCACCGAAGTTGAACCCCGAGCCGGAAACTCATCGCAAGTTCAATCGGTATTCCTTCATCTATGCGGGAGATGTGTCGGAAGTCCGGGACTATACGTATGACGCATTCTTCTTTATCTGCATGACGGATATTGCACTTGCTTTGGAGCAGTTCGGGTTGTCCGAGGAAGCCTTCTGGCAGCTGTGCGCAGGTGTAATTGTAGATTATCAGAAGCAGCACCCGGAATACGCAGAACGGTTTGTGGCATTTGACCTTTTTGCCGAAGATGCACTGATCGAAGAGATGACCAAGCGCCGTCTGTATGGGGATGGGGAGTTGTATTTCCGTAAGGCGAGCAATCCGCTCAAGGTATCGAAGGATGCACTGGAATCACAGGGAACGCTCGAATTAAAGGGAATTATCGAATGAGAATTAATACGTTGAAGGAAAAAATTGCACGCAAACAGCCGGTGTATGGCCTTTTTGTATCCATACCACATCCAGTCATCATCGAGATGATCGGACATGCTGAATATGACTTTGTCATTATTGATCTGGAACATGCCGCAACATCGATGGATTCGGTAGAGGAATTGATCCGGGCGGCGGAACTGGTAGGTCTAACTCCGCTGGTACGTATCTCGAAGGTAGAGCGAGCGGAGATTCTTAAAGTGCTGGACTGTGGCGCACAGGGCATCGTTATTCCGCATGTCGAGCAACTGGAGCAGGTGGAAGAAGCGGTTCGATACGCCTACTATCATCCGGTTGGCATGCGGAGTCTGAATAGTGGTCGTCCTGGTGTATTCGGAAAATATCCGCTTACGGGATACATTGGGGAAGCTAACGAACAAGTGATGATTGTCCCCATGATTGAAAGTGCAGAGGGCGTTCGGCAAAGTGCACAGATTCTGTCTCATCCTCAGGTGAGTTTTGTATTGGAAGGGGCGGCGGATCTGTCGCAATCCCTCGGCGTGCCATGGCAGACCGAGCACCCGGATGTGAGACGTGCGCTGGATGAATTGCATGCTACAGCGCAGGAGTGCGAAGTACCTTATGCTACAGTCACGAGAGGCGTGGAAGACATGGCGCTCTGGGCTGAGCGGGGAGTACATATATACGTGCTGGGTGATGATCGGAATACGGCATTTCGGGCATATATCCAAAAACGGAATGACTACAGGAATGCGGGTGGGCAGATATGAAACCAAGTGTATGGCAGGCGATCGATGAACTTCAACGAGGGATGGAAGACCCGGTATGTGCGTATATCTATGATCTGGCTGGCATTCAGGAACAGGTACGTCAGATGCTGGGCAGCATGCCTAGGAATACACAGTTGTTCTACGCTATCAAGGCGAATCCAGATCCACGCATCATTGAGGCGTTGCTTCCATTGGTAAAGGGCTTTGAAGTGGCTTCCATTGGAGAACTGCTCAAGGTAAGGGCTGTAAGTCGAGAGGTTCCGATTCTGTTCGGGGGTCCAGGCAAGAAGGAGAGCGAACTGCGGTTGGCGATCGAGCATGGCGTGAGTTACATCCATGTGGAAAGTCTGCTGGAGCTGCGGCGCATCATTGCTATTGCGAAAGTGCGAGCGATGGATCAGGCGCAGGCGCACGAAGGCAAGCAGATGCGAGGACAGAAGCAGGCACAGGAGGACGCGTATGAACACCACAGTGAGCATGACCGTGGTCAAGCTCATGAGGTTCGCATTCTGCTCCGAATTAATCTGCGAAGCAGTACGTTACCTCGGACGAAGATTGTCATGGGCGGTGGGCCAAGTCCTTTTGGAATCGATGAAGAGTCGGTGGAAGAAGCGATCGAACTTATTCGTGTGGAAGGCGCGGGTGTGGTTCGGTTGAGTGGGTTCCATTTTCACTCTTTGTCCAACAATATGGACGCCAGGCTGCACGCCGAGATGATTGAGCTGTATTTGCAAAAGGTAGAGCAGTGGCAGCACCAGTATGGTCTTCCTGTGGAAGTGGTGAATGCAGGAGGAGGATTCGGTGTGACGTATGATGGTAGTCCGGGATTTGACTGGCCCTTATTCACTTCCCTGCTGGAGCAAAGTGAAGCCAGACAACGCCTTGCTTCACGTGGAGGCGAGTTGTATTTTGAATCGGGCCGACTTTTGGTGGCAGACCACGGGTATTACGCAGCAGAAGTTACGGATATCAAAACTTCTCATGATCAGCATTTTGCTGTGTTAAGGGGAGGTACGCATCATCATCGTCTGCCTGCTTCATGGGGACATAACCACCCGTTTCAGATTATGACAACGGAGCGTTGGAAGCATTCATTTGCCAGGCCAGAGGTGACGGATTGTCGCGTTCATATTGTAGGGGAGCTATGCACACCCAAGGATCGCATGCATTCCGATGCGGAGGTAGCACTTTTGCGTGTGGGAGACATTGTTTTATTTGAAAAGTCTGGAGCTTATTGCTGGACCATCTCGCATCATGATTTTCTGGGTCATCCGCACCCGGCATTCCATTATCTAACGGAGGACAATAATCATGTCAACACTGATGAAGCGTTCCAGTCTGCAAGCCGCTGAACGCCGGATTAAGGCGGATCTGATGAATTCATTTTTGGCCGAGCAATTACTCCCACTGGAGGATTATTCGTTCATTCATTTTACCGCAGCACCTGCACCGTTCAGACGATTGTACAAGGGATATTACGGCGAAGAGCACGTACAGAATGGTTCTTCTCATGTCAGATTGCATACGCAAGGTGTACTGTGTCTGGTTGAGACAGGAGTGAGACAGGGGACTCAGTGGGTTCAGGGTTCACCGATCTACGAGGAGAAAGCAGATGGAAGCTGGGTTCTCCTTGATTCTGCGGCAGAGGTTGGACGTGCGGTGTTACAGAGGGCTTTGTCAGATGAAGAATATAGGCAACCCGGAGTGGCGGAGTTCTTGGCTAGTCTGGATATTGCTGTAGAGCAGTATGCTCTGGGCTGGGAACAAGTCCAGTACCTGTCCGCCAACGTTCCGGTGTCTGCTTATGAGTGGTTTATCAAAGGTGAACGTGTTGCTGCATTGCGGGATCGTCCATTTCACCCATCATCCAAAGCCAAAGTGGGGTTCAATGGAGAAGATGTAACACAGTATGCAGCGGAATTCGGGAAGGCGATTCCGTTGCGCTGGGTGGCTATACGGCTGGATGCCGTGCAGCAAGGTTGCGAAGATGGACTGTCCATTTTGGATGTGTTAGACGATGTTCAGCGCGGAGTGGTGGAAGCCGAGTTTGCCCGAAAAGGGATCACGCTCTACGAATATCTGCCGATGCCTGTTCATCCGTGGCAATTGCATCATGTGATTCTGCCTCGCTTCACGGAAGAGATCAAGGCAGGCAGTATTGTCATATTGGATGTAGAAGTAGGCGACGTACAGGCAACATCCTCTCTGCGCTCGATGGCTCCGTCAACCGAATCCACGAGGATGCTTAAGTTACCGGTTAGTGTGCTGTCACTGGGGGCTGCTCGTTATCTTCCGGTAGTCAAACTGTTGAATGGTCTTGCTGGAGAACAGATGTTAAGACAGGCCGTTGCTTGTGACGAGACGTTAAAGGACAAGGTGTACATGTGTGAAGAGCAGAACTGGTGGGGCTTCATGCCAGAATCCATGGGACTGTTCGATGATTATCCCCGGCATCTGGCTGCACAGATTCGTTTGTATCCTCCTGAATTGTTGGATGAATCCTACAAAGTCATCCCCATGGCAGCACTTGGTGTGAATCTGGATGGACATCATCTATTAACGGAGATTCTGGGGGATAACCTGAGTAGCGCGAATGTCCTCGAATTCTATACCAGCGTAGCTACTACGTTCTATGATATCGTGATGCGTCTGTTCAAGGTGGGTGTTGTGCCTGAGATTCATGGTCAGAACTGTTGTCTGGTGTTAAAGGATAATCAGGTAAAGGGTCTCTTGTTCCGCGACCATGATTCCGTGCGTCTGCATCAGCCTTATCTGGACAAACATGGCATTGCAGATCCTGCTTATCATATTCGCCCGGGATACTCGAACAGCCTCTATAACGAGACGATCCAGAAGCTGATCTTTTATGTGCAGTCTTTGGGAACGCAGGTGAATCTGGCTGCGATCATGGAGGCACTTAGCGAGGTGTATCACATCCCGGAAACGAAGTTATGGGAGATCACGGAGCAGGCTTGGAAGGAAGCGCTGACGCAGGTGCAGCTTCCCGAATCTGACCGGGCCGCGCTTGCTCATACGATATTCGAGAACAAGGCGTGGCCCGTTAAGTTGGTTGTCCGTCCGCTGCTTGAAGCAGACGGGGTGCCAGGTGCGATGCCATCGGGCAAAGGCATAGGGTGGAACCCTTTTTATAAGGGATAAGAGGTTGAGTATTTAGTATAGGGGTGTAGAGAGAAGCGTGGCGGGATAAGGGATAGATGTAGAACAGAGAAGGTGACCCGGTTGACGGGTTGCCTTTTTGGTATGTAGTCATCGAAAGTTACAGTGCTTGGAGGGAATAAAACGTTCATCAATCTGGCTAAAAAATCTTATGGAATGGAGGTACAGGAAAGAGACTGATGGTATAATCGGGTTATGTGGTATAGTCATAGTTGTGTATTACCGAAAAGGTTTTCGGAAAAAACGACAGCTACTGTTGTAACCGTAATCATAATTTACTTGAAGAAAGTGAGAATCTACCATGAATCAGAAGAGGCTTTTTAATGATGGATGGCAATTTGCGAAAAGCAAGCTGGATGTTACGGAACCTGCGGGTCTGGTATTTGAACCTGTGGAGCTTCCCCATGATTGGCTGATATATAATACGCTTGAACTGTATGAAGACAGCATCGGATGGTACCGCAAGACATTCCATTACACGAAGGATGAGCAGCAGCTATTGCTTTGTTTTGATGGCGTATACATGGATTCTTCGGTGTATGTGAACGGGCAGCTGGTTGGGGAGTGGAAGTATGGCTATTCTGCTTTTGAACATGAGATCTCAAATGCACTGGTGGAAGGCGACAATGAGATTGTGGTCAAAGTGGTGCATCAAAGCCCGAATAGCAGATGGTATTCCGGGGCCGGAATCTATCGTAACGTGTGGCTGAAGACGAGGGACCGCAACCATATTGTGACGGATGGAACGTATGTATCGATTCAGAAGCAGCCGGATGGCTGGCAGGTGGAAGTGGACACGGAACTGAACCTGGAGCAGAATCAGCAGGCAGAGCTGGTGCATACGATCCGGTATGAAGGTCAAGTGGTGGCATCCACCCAAGCGAATGTTACGACTTCGGCAGGTGAGAATGCGTCTGCATCGACAGATAGCCAACAGTTTAGTGTGGAGAATCCAAACCTGTGGAGCCCGGATGCCCCGCATCTGTATGAGCTGGTCACCGAACTGAGACTGATCTCGGAAGGTCAGAGCGAGGAGATCATCGAATCGTTATCCCAACGTATTGGATTCAAGGACGTTAAACTTGATCCGAGTGAAGGTTTCTATCTGAACGGGGTCCACACGAAGATGAACGGTGTGTGCGAACACCACGATCTCGGGGCACTGGGAGCTGCGTTTAACCTGACGGCATTGCGTAGAAGATTCGTTTTGCTCAAAGAAATGGGTGTTAACGCCATCCGCACCGCGCATAATATGCCTGCCAAAGAGTTCATGGAACTCGCGGATGAGATGGGTATGCTGGTTGTGTCTGAAGCATTCGATATGTGGGAACGTGCCAAAACACCATATGACTATGCGAGGTTCTTCCCGGAGTGGGCGCATACGGACGTGAAAAGCTGGGTGAAACGCGACCGTAACCACGTCAGTCTGATCATGTGGAGCATCGGGAATGAAATCTATGATACCCATGCGGATGAACGCGGCCAGGAAGTGACTCGGATGCTGATGGATTATGTAATGGAATTTGATCCAAAAGGCAATGCGGGCGTGACCATCGGTTCGAACTACATGCCATGGGAAAATGCACAGAAATGTGCGGATATCGTGAAGCTGGCAGGCTACAACTATGCGGAAAAATACTATGATCAGCATCATGCAGAACACCCGGACTGGATCATCTATGGCAGTGAGACCTCATCAGTGGTACAAAGCCGAGGCATCTATCACTTCCCGTTCGAACAGCCGATTCTGGCCGATGATGACGAGCAGTGCTCGGCGCTTGGGAACAGTACGACAAGTTGGGGCGCGAAGTCGGCTGAATATTGCATTTTGGCTGAGCGGGATCGTCCGTATTCATTGGGGCAGTTCCTGTGGACCGGATTCGACTATATTGGCGAACCGACACCGTATCATACGAAGAATTCGTATTTTGGACAGCTAGACACGGCAACGTTCCCGAAAGACGCATATTACATCTACCAGGCAGCATGGACCGATTATAAGAAAAATCCGATGGTTCACCTGTTCCCTTACTGGGATTTCAATCCGGGTCAGATCATTGATGTACGCGTGTGCAGCAACGCGCCGAAGATTGAGCTGCAACTCAACGGTGAGACGATTGGCACCTACGATATTGATCACGCCCATGGAACACAGCTATCCGGCTGGTGGAAAGTCCCCTATGAAGAGGGTGAGCTGAAAGCGATCGCTTATGATGAGAACGGTGTTGTGATTGCAACCGATGTACAGCGCTCCTTTACGGATGCGAAGAAAATTCGTCTGCAGGCGGATCGGGAGCATTTACAGGCGAGCGGTACTGATCTCATTTTCGTGGAAATTACGGTGGAAGATGAAGCGGTTAATCCGGTGCACAATGCGAACAACCGCGTGCAGGTTCAGGTGTCCGGTGCCGGGCGATTATTGGGTCTGGATAACGGGGACAGCACCGATTATGATCCATATAAAGGACTCAGCAGAAGGTTGTTTAGCGGCAAACTGATGGCCATTATCGGGGCAACGGATGAGGCTGGAACGGTACGGATCGAAGTATCTTCCGAAGGATTGGAAGGTGCCGCAGCTGAGTATAAAGTCCAGGTTGTGGATGCGACGGATGTCGATGGTCAGAAACAAGTGCAATCAGTCTTCATGGTCAATGAAGAACGTCCGGTGCTGACGGGCAGCGCTCAGGAGATTCCTTTGCGGAAAATCGAGATCATTAGCGAATCAGGACAGCTTCTCGATCCGGCCAACCCGGAGCTGGTCGTAACGGTCAAGCTGTATCCGGAGAACACGTCCTATCGGGACATCGAGTGGGCTGCTGTAAATGATGGCGGCATCGAATCCAACATTGCCAAGGTGGAAGTCATTCCTGCGGGAACGGATGGCAATGGAGAGAATCAACATATGGTGAAAGTATCGGCTATAGGTGACGGGGCGTTCCGACTTCGCGCTACCAGTACGAATGGTACGGATAAAACGAAACTCATCTCCCAGTTGGAGTTCAAAGCAGATGGTCTCGGTACTGCCTACAAAGATCCATACGGCTTCATCACGGGCGGACTGTACGATTACACCAAAGGTGATGTAGGTAACGGCAACGAACGTGGGGTAGCGACAAGTCGCGACGGGGAGACGCATGTAGGCTTCCGTAATATTGACTTCGGACCCTATGGTTCCGATACGATCACCATTCCGATCTTTGCATTGTCGAGCGAAGAGTACTTTATTCAGATCTGGGAAGGCATGCCTGACGAAGAGGGCAGTACAATGATCGCGGATGTGGTATATGACAAGGAATCCAAATGGAATGTGTACCAGGAAGAGACGTATCAGCTGTCCAAACGCTTGAGTGGGATTACGTCGATCTGTTTTGTGTTGAAGCAGAAGATTCATATTAAAGGGTTCTCTTTTGAGCGCCAGAGTCGGGCCTTTGAACAAAATGCGGCTGCATCCTGTGATCATCTCTACGGAGATACGTTTAAAATTGAGGGTGACCGTGTTGAAGGTATCGGTAACAACGTGTCACTGGAGTTCGAAAACATGGACTTTACGGCAGAAGGTACATCAAAGCTCGTGATCTACGGTCATTCACCGATTGATAAAAATACGATTCATATTCGCTTCGCAGGTGCAGACGGACAGAGCAACCAGTTGGTTGAGTTTACACAGTCGAGTGGATATGAGGAGCGGGTGTTTGAGCTTGAGCAAGTGACAGGTGTGCAAAAGGTAATCTTTATCTTCTTGCCGGGAAGTCAGTTTGACTTCGACTGGTTCCGTTTCGATAAGTAAGTATGATGGAAGTAAAACCCCTTCAAGCAGGCATCAGTTCATGGAAACGTGGATCTGAATCGCTTGTGTGAAGGGTTTTTCTTGTATGTAGGTGTGAGAGAAAACATCAATGAAACTGCTCTGCTTCAACTGAGAGATCTAAGTGATGACCTATCCGGCTATAAATGTACAATTTAATATTCGTGTCTTGTAATGCAAGCAAACTAATCGTTTTATCCCTATTTCTGCTGATAGATGTCTCCATAGGTTCACTTACTTCATTGACATACATCTTCACATATACCGTGTGGTTGCTGTTGTTTTCAATCGATATGTTGGCATGTGTCCCGTTCGAAGCAACCATTGTGAAGCTGCCGTTGTATGCGGAACGACCTTCATGTTGAGTTGGGGCAATGAGCAGAATAGATGTAGATGTTGGGAA
This sequence comes from Paenibacillus sp. 1781tsa1, assembly GCF_024159265.1. Lineage (NCBI taxonomy): Bacteria > Bacillati > Bacillota > Bacilli > Caryophanales > Paenibacillaceae > Paenibacillus > Paenibacillus sp. 1781tsa1. The sequence continues at coordinate 1,113,607 of NZ_JAMYWY010000001.1, forward strand.
GGAGCGCTCCATTTCATGGGCTAATCCGTTTGACTGCGGTTCGTTCGTTGAAGCTAGAGCCGCTGTATTGGCTGAATGGGTGGATATGAGTACAGATAGAGCCAGTGCTACACCAAGCATTGTTTTTAACGTCATTAAATTAACCCCCTGTTGAATGATAAATCACTAAAATTTTCGTTCCTGTTTATACATTTCTATGATTCTAAACGTTTGGGACAACGAGGGAGTTACAGATAAATGACAAATTAAGCATAATCATGCAACAAAGGATAGTATTGAAACGTTTCATACATGAGGTGATGGAATGAGAAAAAGTATGCTTATCCTATCGTTAGCTTTAATGCTGTTAACTGCCTGTCAGACAAATGATCCAACAACGGATGCTTCCGGGATTACGCAAGCTTTTCCAGAAATTATTGAGCCCCATAATCCAGAGCAAGCGGAGCAGAGCGGGGATGTGGTTGTGCTTCATGGAGGCATGCGGAACGGAGATACGTGGAATACATTTATGAAAAATGTGAAGAAAAAACAGCAGGATCAGGTTCGTGTAACGATGTATACCATTGAAGGTGGGGCTATTATCCAGGAATTGATATACGATGGCTCAGCTATTCAATCGACTTACGATAACTCAAGGGATGCTTATGGCTCCAAACAGGGAGTGAAGACTGACACCTGCAAAGGGATCGTGACGATGAAGAGTGAGGAAGGGAATGTGTTTTACGTGTTAACTGGTTGCGAGAAGCAAGAGAACCCTTTTATGATGCCTAAGTTGTAATGAACCTTCGGGGCCATGGAATATACGATTGGCAATTTCGGTGCAGCTCACTGTGCATTATCCATAAAATGATAGGTTCGGTCTACCTGAACCGGCGATGTTCATGACTCAGGTTATGGAGCTGATCTGTCCATTCCCCAGGTGCGGGTGCTGCCCGGTGTGCTGATGCTTACCTCCAAAGGCGCTGCCGGAATTACCGGTTCCAGGTTCGTGGAGCATATGGGCAAGGCAAAGAATTAATGGCAGTGGCTGTTGTCTTTTGAGCTAATGGGCTTTCATCATAGTTATTCGCACACTCTCCGAATGTGCCACTGACATATACATAGGGCATACACACTATGTGCATCGGCCTAAGGAGAGTGACTATTTTGAAGAATCTGAACAAGAGGACAGCTACCCTCAACAAATTAAGGCTCAGACGTGCTAGATTAAAATACAAAACCAAAATTCCACGAAAACGGAAATATAAGATGATTCGTAAAGTGTGCCGAAGAAAGTACCGCTCCCTGAAGCGTCCAGTAAGATCGCAGAAAATGGCCCGTGACAAAAAAGTCATTGCATTACCGAGAGGGGGAGGCAACAACCAGGTATGTTGTGAGCCTGGCCCACTGCTCACTCCATTGAGACAACATGAGTTGAAGACTGTGATTCTCCCTGGAACGCAAGGTGTTGCAGGTGCCCAAGGCACCGCGGGATCTTACGGCGAGCCGGGGCAACCTGGAGTTCACGGAGCACAGGGTCCCGCAGGCCCTCACGGCGGGCCGGGTCAACAGGGAGTTCCCGGAGCGCAGGGTCTCCCTGGTCCTCAGGGTGAACCGGGTCAACCGGGAGCTCCCGGAGCGCAAGGCCCCGCAGGCCCTCAAGGTGAACGGGGTCAACCGGGGCTCCCCGGAGCACAGGGTCCCGCAGGCCCTCAGGGTGAGCCGGGCCAACCGGGGCTCCCCGGAGCGCAAGGCCCAGCAGGCCCTCAGGGTGAACCGGGCCAACCGGGAACTCCCGGAGCGCAAGGACCAACGGGGCCTCCAGGTGAGCAAGGTCCGCCGGGTACCATACCCGGAATTGAAATCATCCCTACGGCAAACCGTTACTTCTATTTTCCTGACACCGATCTGGATTTGTCGGCCTCAGTTACAATTCCTGCCACAGAATTCACAAATGACGAGGGCGGCAGCATAACCGAATTTGCCGGGGTTGGACTTACTAGTTTCAACAATCTTTATATCAACGGGATCGTCCAACCAGGAAACTCATACAGTGTAAGTGCGGAGAGGTTGTTGTTTTCGTCACAAAGCGGTGTGATCTTTGCAGGGACACCTATTATTATCGAGGTTATTATAATAACAACCAATATCATAAATGGTTAAAAATGGTTTTAAAACCTGGTTCCTTTGCCCTCACTGCGCTCGAATCTACCACATATACTATGTCAGGTAGGAGGTGAGAAACATGCCACTCGTGACACCATTTCAGAACAGTTTGAGATTTGCTGCAACCATTGGTGATGGAACCGGGACTGGAGCAACGTTTGCGATTGCTGCGACCGCTTTTACAAATGATGCGGGTGTAGCTGCAACTGCATTCCCAGGCACCTACAACTACTACAATCTTTATATTAATGGTCTTATGCAAACAGCAGATACATCCTCGGCTACGACTACTACAATTACAATTCCCGGTGGAGATGCATTAAATGATGGGACACCAATTGTTGTACAATTTGTAGTGTCTTAAAGAAGATTTAATCCTACTGTATCGTTATCTTGTGCGACTTCTATCTGAGGGTAGAAGTCGTTCTTTTTGTACAAGACTCTCGTCGACATAACGGTATTTATTCATGCATGAATGTGCAAAAATGGTTACCCAAGGATATTGCCCAACTACCGGATAACCTCTGAGGAAATGATCCTTCCGTTTGATTCCAATCCTCACTCTCACTTGTTAAAATTTAGGTACATAAACTATGGTCAGGTTGGCGGTGAAGATAGGATGCAACGTATTCAGGTACATCCCGATGTGTTGGACGAGAAAGCTCGATTGGTCCAGCAGAAGAAACAGGAATTGGAGCGAATGGTCTGGGAACTTGAGAAATCCATCTATATGTTGCAATCCGATTGGTCGGGTGTGACCGGAGAGCGTTTCTTCTGGGATTTTATGCAGGCAAAAGAAGTGTTCCCGACTACACTCGGGCTGTTGGACGAAATCCAGAAAGAGTTTACGTTTATCGCAAAAAACTTTAGAACAACGGACGGCTCAGGTGAGGTTGCGCTGTACATTCCAGAGGAACTAAAGCGAAATTTCGCTGTAGGGTTGCTTGATAAATCAGTAGGAGAAACAATAACGGGAATGGGCCAGACGGCAGAAGCTTTCTTCTCTAACCCGTTCAGTACATTAAGCAGTGTGGCATATGCCATGACAGTGGGCAAAGTTGTGGACGTTGGGCGGGGTATTCAGTTTGCATGGGATACCGCTTGGGGTACGGGAACGGCGAGATCTGATATAGAGCAATTTGTAGAAGAGCAGAAGAAGCAGATCGATGAGGATAAGTCGGGTTATTATAAAGGTGCCATGTTAGGCCAAGCTTTCTCCTATTTTCTCTTTGGCAAAGCCTTGCACTCGAAGGATCACAATGAATCGGGTGGAGCAGTGGAAGGTAAGAAGGAGAAGAGTGAGGGAAATAGTCTGAACCATGATGGAAGGTTAAGAACGGATGGCACTAAAACCACATACACAAATTCATTTGGAAATGAAATATCTTGGACTAATCAAGGTCCTAAGGACATAGATGCAATTATCGAAAAAAATTTAAGAAGCTCAAAACCTGGTGATATTTTAGAGGGGCGAGTGGCAGAAACTATAAGAGAGACTGGTAGATTAGAAGGTACAGGTATAGAGTTGAAATTGCAAAATAAATTAAAAGCAGGCGATATCGATATTCTGACAGAATCGCATATTATTGAAGTTAAGAAGTCTTTAAGTGCCTTAGATGAAAAGCAACTGGATAAGTTGATCAATCCATCAAATAAAAATTATTTTAACTATGACAATCGAGAAGTTATATATTACATTGAAGATGTAACTGTGAAAAATAAAACTCAGTCTGATTTAGTTGAAAAATTAAAAGATCGGAATATAAAATTAATTAGCTCATTAGAGGAATTGAAGGAGGTTATCAGTAAATGAGTTCAGTAGTCATTCTAAAAAAAATCACAAATTATTCTCCGGAGCAGACTCTTGAGAACTTTAAGCATGCAGCACAGAGAGCGAATATGTATTGTTTTCATTTATCAGTTGATCTTGATCCAGATAACAACTTTCAATCTGCAGAAGGCACACTATCTGAAGTAAATGAGGAGACCCTTTCAAATACTGATGATGAAGAAACGATCAGATACTTCACTTTTAACGTTAATAAAGTTGTCGAAGATTCATATGATAGTTTTACGTGGCTCACCCATTCAACAGATTACTTTTGGGCAGTGGATATTGTAAATATTAATCATGAATATGAGTTTATTTATAGGTTTGTAGTAGAGTATTTTCAACATAATAGGGAAGATTACTTATGGTTTGATGATGCTGAGTGGTATTACACAGCTGACGATATCTTGAAATTAAGTCAGATGCCATATGATCCGAACTGGTGCAGTAAAAAAATTGTCTAATTTTATATATTTGAAAATAACGAGGTTTTACTAGGGATTAGACATAGTCGAGGGGTATTGAAATAATGGGAATGTCATCGTTTTTATTATTTAAACGTGGAGAAAGCACGTCAGCAAGTGATTTATTGAGTACTATTAATAATATATGTATAAAAGAGAAACTATTCTTTGAAATGATGAAGAAACTTACGATAGCGAAGGTACATTAAAATATACTCGACTATATATAAGCGACACGCCATTTAAGGAGAATTATTCAAGGACCCTTAGCTTTAGTGTATATGATGAACCTTATGAATTTCAAACCGTTACTTATGAATGGGATGATACGTAAAATGAATATTTTAAAGCAGTAGTTTCTGATGACTTTGATGATAATGAGGATCTGTTATTTAAATTCCTTTTTGCTTTTCAGAGCGAGTTTCCCGATGCAAGAGTATGGATTGAAGAAGATTGGTTTTACAATTTGGATGATATGAAAAAGATAAAGGCATCCTACAATAATGATTGGTGCTATATAGATCCAAAAACATTTAACTTAAGCACAATAATTAAGATTCAGGCACTTCTACCAGCTCGTAAGTAGAAGTGCTATTTGCTGTTTTATCCAAACAAATAATTCCGTGCTATAATTATGAAAAATACAATAAGGAGTTGACGTATGAGGAAAATTTCTCTAATGTTCATTGCTTTGGTCATGGTAGCGATCGCGATCTTACCACTTTCCGCATCTGCTGCTTCGAAAGCAGACTTTCGCAATGTAAAGTGGGGCATGAACACTAAACAAATCAAGAAACTAGAAAAGGACAAACTGATTGAATCAGGAAGTGTTAACCATTTTTCATACCTTACATACAGTTCGTCGGTCTCCTCAACATCTGCAGAGTTATCTTACTTGTTCTACAAGAACAAACTGGTTCGTACTATCTACGAAGTGAAGGGGAACACGCTTTCGACTTCTAGAGATAAAATGAACACATACTATGGCATCAAAGATGCCTTGGAAGACAAATACGGTAAACCTACCAATTCGACTGATAAATACATCATTGGTGCAGAGTCTGGTCTAACGAACGATGACGCATTGGACCTGAGTATGGGGAACATTATGTTTAAATCACGGTGGGTAATCAATAATAAGCGAACAGAAGTTGCGCTTTATCTAGATCGATACCAAGGACAACCACGTTTGCGCATCCTGTACTCAGATCGGACAAATAACTTAGACATTGATAAGTTGATGTATTCAGATGGTTTGTAAGGCATAATACGATGATATTCAAAAAGGGGCGATCCTGTCATAGGGAGAACTCCTTTTTTGTATCAAAACAACTAATGAAATTTTCCCCATGATGGAAGATAATAGAATAGAAGTAATAACTTACCTATGCCAACTATTTAGCTCACCATATACATAGAGAACGATCCACAACCATCCTACACCCACACGAGGTACATTCATGAAACAAGGCATATATGAACAGCTTATCAACACTATCACCAGACAGGAAATTTCGGCGCTGGACCCGGATGTGTATAACTGGTATTAACTCTTTGGAGGGATGACAATGGCAAGAAATTGGTCCATAGAAGCACATTGTAATCACCAAGTAGATTTTACCCCACGTTTGCAAGACCATGATAACTTCATGCCAGCCGAGTCCAATCATGCTCCTGCTTACCACATGCTACATACTACAATATTGGACTATCACCACCATCCTATGTATCACCTCAAACTTGCAGCCATCATGCGTAATCACCATCAGTTTAAAGCCTGCTTGATTCTATGCGATTGGGCTCTAGCCTCTATGATCAAGGCGCTATATATCTATAAGTATCATGCAGTACATCCACCCAAGGAACTCACCATGAATGAAATCTTGCCTATAGTGCATACGGACACTGAACCCGGATTGGATATCGCTTTGTTCATCGGCACGATACAACATATTTTTTCCCTAGCAGATTACCCGTATGACCAACCAATACAACTAAACAACATCGAAAAGCTTCTTCAACGAACAGAAGAGATATTGGATGAGTTAGCCACTCGATTGAAGGATGATTCATCAGAGTAAGATGTTTTCTTAATTAATTATTTGGGTTAAATGTTTGATTTATCTGTGTTACGCTTACAAGATGGAATCATCCAAATAAAGGATAAATGATGCAGAGATTAAAAAGGATGCTCTATGCTTTGCATCTGGAAAGTAGGTGTACATTTTGAAAAGAGTAATTGCTATCGCGTTTTTCATATTATCTATATTGGAATTGGTTACTCTAATCCTAATTGGTAAAAGCATGATGACTGGGTATATGGAACCGAGTACGTTTAGCGGGATTATTTCATTCCCACTAGGCGCTACGTACCTCTCGATCTGGATGTTCTTTTCACGGCAAGAGTTTACCGGAGGACGAGTCGCGGCACAGATCAGTTTGACAGCGGCCTTGTTGACGTCGTGCCCGTTAGTGTGTTTGTTGATCATTTTCTACTAAATCAACCCTTTCATCCACATAGCAACTTGTACTTGTACAATGGCAACAGGAGGATTCTGGATCGAGGCTCGAAAGCTCTCACAGCAGAAAGGATGTTTTACCACATGCCTACATATAAAAAATTGGTGCGGGACAAGATTTCGCATATTATCACATCCAGTGGTAAGGAATGTCGTACACGCATTCTGGACCCGGAGGAGTATAAGCAAGAGCTAAGAACGAAGCTGCAAGAAGAATCGGATGAGTATTTGAGTGCAGGAAGCTCTGGAAGAATTGGTAGACATGCTCGAAGTGATCCGGGCGCTGGCGGAGGTGCATGGTGCGAATGCGAAACAGTTGGATAAGCTGAGAGCTGGCAAAGCTGAGGAGCGTGGTGGATTCCAGGAACGGGTGTATCTGATCGATGTGGACGAAGCTTAATGTTAAACGCAACTCATTACAGATCACTTGGCAGATGAACTGATCACCCGGATGCATCATGCGTCCGGGATTATTTTGTCACTGTGAAATAGCTCCCCTTGCCGGAAATAATAGTGAGTTCATCAATTCTTACGTAATAGTTCCAGTGAAATGGGGTGTTATCCGGATAGACGATAATATATTGTGGATCATTAAAGGAGTAACGTTGTTGCAAAGAATAACTTATTATTGCATTAGAAATTCCTAAACTTACAACAAATGAAGCTGCTAATACTAATGAGACTATTGCAAGTGGTTTAACTTTTTTGTAAATTAATGTGATTGTAGTGGCAATGGTTAACAACGCAGAAATGATGAGTTCATTATTTGATCCCAAGATCGCGAAATTCTGTTCTTGGTTCATAAAAGGATAGAACAGATTAATTCCATTACCAAGAAGGTCTATAAGAAGATGCCCAATGAATAATGTGGCCATCGTACTTATCCATGCCCAGAAGAACCGAACGTTTAAGGTTTTATAGATGATCCAGCCATATGCAGCTCCAATTAAGGGGGCCGTAGCAAGAGAATGTAACAATATATCACCAAAATACTTAGTGATGTCAGGAGTGATAGCAATAATAGATCCCAAAACAAAAGTAATTATATAGTCTTTAGTAAGAGATAACCGCTTATTTAGAAAAATTAATAGAATCGTTCCACCCGTAATCAAGTGTATAGCCATATGAAGAAACATTTGCATCAAGTTACCTCCTGAGCCTGGTTCATACATTTATTTCTTTTAGTGATGAATTCTCAATTCACACTAAATCACTTTTCCCCACCATCCACATAAACCACAATCGCTTGATACAAAAACCTCAAAAATTCCTCACTACCAAACTGATCAAAATAACCCGCATAGCGACGATTCGTCGTATAGGCTTCAGCAATACACCTCAGAATCTCAATATCACAGACCATAAACTGCTCCAGACAACTCTTCCATTTACGCACTAACGCTTGTACCTCACGAGAAGCAGGGGACCGATCCTGATGCTTCGCCATTTCCCGAAATACCTGCTCCATGTTGATCGAGAACTGCTGGTAGGCTTTTTCTTGCTCTTCCACAGACAGCTCGCTCACATTAGCTTCAAATTCCTGATATTTCTTGGTATCTCCATAGACAAACTTTGCCTCAGATTCATACTGTTCTTGAATGGACAGGATGGAAGAGTCATCAAATAGATTAAGATGAGAGATATCCGTCCCATCCACATACTCGTCCAGCTGGTCGATGATGGTTTCAAGCTTTTGTTTACGTTGAACGAGTGTACTACGATGCTCTCTTAGGATATCTTTTTGTTCTTCTTTGGAAAGTTGCATCATGGCTGCAATTTCTTTCAATGGGAAATTCATTTCTTTGAACAACAGAATCATTTGCAGATTCCCGAGTGCCTCTTGATCGTAATACCGATAGCCATTGTCCTCGACTTTGCTCGGTTTTAATAGATCTCTTTTATCGTAATAATGTAATGCGCGTTTGGTGATGCCTGTGATCTGAATAATATCTTTAACGGTGAAATAGGGTGTCTTCATTCCAAAAGTCCTTTGTTTCAGCAAGGATAACACTTGCCGGAGTGATGGTTGCTTCGGTAATCGGTGTACCTGTTTTGGTCAGATAATATTGGATTAGGTGATAACCGCAGGCATAACCAGCCGCATAGGGCATACCTACGGGGGTGAAATTTTGCAGTGTGGCAAGTTCATCGCCGTATAGATACGGATTAATTTGGTCAAAACCAGTGACATGCAGCTGATCTTTCATTTTCGGCTTGATAACGTTATTCAAAGTCTCCATATCCGTTTTGGCTACCCAGGGTCCTAGCAGTTCTTCTCCATACAGGGCTGTCGCAAAGCTCTCGGCCAGCCCCTCGCTAACAACCATCTCGCCAAGCGTAATCTGTGGATTCCACTGGATATATTGATACCTCACGTTATGATTGCATTCATGGGCTAAAACGGATTGCATACGAGGTAGAGTATATCTACTCGGGATTAGGTTCGCAATAATGTAACCGGGGATTCCACCGTCTCCGCTGATACCTTCGTTCATGGTCAGTGAAGGGCTGTTCTTATTACCCAATAAAATCGTATATAGATATTCGGAGACCGATAGCTCAATTCCGTGCTCTATAAAGGTGGATAGGCTCGTACGAACAGCTTCATGACACTGTTGCCAAAATGATTCAGACGAGATCGCAGCTAACGATTCGTTAATCTCAGGTGTGATATCTGCGGGAGCGATATTCATAAAATTATTCATCATGATCACGTCGAAGCCATTAGGCTCTTGAGATCGAAACGGGATCTGTTGTATGTTCCATTTGTTCATAAAGGGACCCATCATTCGCTCGCGGTATAACTCCAATTTCTCATCGTGTGCAGCCTGGATGATCTCCTCATAGATTTGATCTGAGCGTAACGCGGTAATCTTCATCCTTAATCTCTCCTTCATGTAAGCTTGAGATCATTATCAAGTATGACCTTACGTTACAGTCAAGCGTTGATGTTACGCTGCTGGCTCTCAGAATGATTCTTGATCTTCATTGCGAATATCAGACCAGACAGGATATAGATCAAGCTTAGCAAGAGATAAGGGAGTTGCAGCGAGAATACGCGATCAAATGTCGTTTCACTAACCCGCACCAATAATCCGCCGAGAAGCGTACCAACGGCACTAATGCCAAAGGACAAAAAGCGAAACACACTTCCAACCCTGCCAAGCATCTCATTAGGAACGGAACGTTGCAGGATGGAGGAACGGGTAACATTGTAGACAATAATGAAAAATGCAGCACAGAAGTACAGTCCGCCTACCATATATGCATTTGTAGTTAGACCCACCACACCGTAGATGATTCCCATGCACAAAATGGAGGAGATAATCAATTGTTTTGTACTCCATTTCTTACGCATATAAGCAACAGCCTGGCTTCCCACGATGCTGCCGATTGTTGCAATGGAGATGAGAATACCGAATGCAAAAGCATCCAACTGAAGCACATCGCGTACAAAAAAGATCTGAGTAGCCAGAATGATCGAATACATCAGCGTAATGGTGACAGATAGAATGGCTAATCCGCGGAGAAAACGATCATGATAGACATATTGAATACCGGACCACATCTCGCGTTTCCAATTTTTCATCGGACGAACTTCCTTCTTGGTTGTTTCCGTATCCCCTGGGTAGAAGTTTCCCTTCAAACTGATCAAAAAGAGCAGAGCAATAACAGCCGTTACGGCGTCTATGGCAAAAGGAAAAACAATATGCAGGGTTATGATAAACCCTCCCAGAGCAACGCCAAGAATATCACTTGTGATTAACTGTCCGGCGGTGAACTGCCCATTCGCTTTCTCCAATTTACTTTCATCTACCAGTTGAGGGATGACCGTCTGCACTGTACTGTCGAATACAACTCGGCTCAGGCCAATCCCAAACATGAACAGTGCCAGAATCGGAATACTCACCCATCCTCCCCAGATGCATAACGTCAGTCCAAGCAGAAGGATCATTCGAGTAAAGCCTGCCCCAATCAGCATATGTTTGCGTGAGTAACGGTCGATGAGGACACCTACAGGCAGACTGAATAGTAGCCAGGGTAAACGAAGTGCCGTCATGGTGACAGAGGCATACAGCGTATCGCTTGTAAGTGTGGAGATGAGCCAAGGAACCGCAGCAAGTGTAAGTCCATCACCCAAAAATGTAAGAGAAAATGCACCAAATAACTTGGTATAGTTCGACTTGATTTTCATCGTTCCCTCCACCAATAAAATGTAAAGCATAGCTATAATAAGAATGGGAAATAATGTGTTTTTACTCCATACCAATGTAAGTTATTGCAAAATGGTTTTCAATCCTATTTTTACAATAAATAACTTCACAAAACGCTTACAAACTTTCAATTCTACCCTACCTTTTCCGCTGTGAAGCTGAGATAATGGGAGAGGAATAAGGCATGAAACAGATGCGACAACGATGTTCACCAACAGCTCAAAAATAAAAGCTGCACATCCATAGGAGGATTATTAATGACGACACAACCATTGAATCTGATCCAATCCACGGAGGGCCAAGCGTTGCTTGCCCAGATGTATGGACAGTCACAAGTAGCGGAACAGACTGCACGTTACACGAAGTTGAACGCCACGTTCGAAGAGTGCTTTGGCGCACAAGAAGGAAGCAAGCTGTTCAGCGCGTCAGGACGCAGTGAGATTGGCGGCAACCACACGGATCATAACCATGGTAAAGTGCTGGCGGGCAGCATCACGCTGGATACGATTGCAGTGGCAGCACCAACTGCGGAGTCGGTTATTACCTTTTACTCAGAAGGTTATGACAAGAAATATGTAATCGATCTCACGGACCTCACGCCAAATACGGAAGACGATGGCACAACAGCATTGATTCGCGGTATGGCTGCAGGATTTGGAGAATTCGGATATAAGGTAGGTGGCTTCCAGGCGTACCTGTCAAGTAACGTGTTCTCGGCATCAGGGGTGAGTTCTTCGGCGTCATTCGAGATGCTGATCTGTACGATTTTGAATCACTTTTATAATGATGGAGCAATGGACGTTGTGACTTTGGCCAAAATCGGTCAGTATGCAGAGAACCATTATTGGAATAAACCTTCCGGTCTGCTGGATCAGATGGCTTGTGCGTACGGCGGACTGATTGCCATTGATTTCGAAAATCCTGCACAGCCGGTTATCGAGCCAGTTCAGTGGGATTTCCAACAGAATGGGTACTCATTGGTCATTGTGAATACAGGTGGCAACCATGCGGATCTAACCGAAGATTACGCGGCTGTGCCCAATGAGATGAGAGCGGTTGCTCAGGCGCTGGGCAATGAGTATGTTCGGGAAATTACAGCAGACGCAATCTACACCAACCTCAAGAAGGTTCGTGAAGCGGCTGGGGATCGTGCTGTACTGCGTGCGCTTCATTTCCTGGAGGAAAATAATCGTGTGGATGGTCAGGTTCAGGCGTTGCGTGATGGACGTTTTGCTGATTTCTTGAAACTGATTACAGCGTCCGGTAACTCGTCATGGAAGTGGCTGCAGAATGTATATCAGAGTGGTGCTGTGAAGGAACAGGAGATTGGCATCGCGCTGGCACTGACCGAGAATTATCTGCAAAACCTGGGTGATGGCGCTTGTCGTATTCATGGTGGTGGATTCGCAGGGGTTATTCTGACGATCCTTCCAAACGAAAAAGTAGAAGAGTATATGTCCTGGATGCACGACATGCTGGAAACGCCGATTATCGTCGTTAATGTGCGTGCGCAGGGTGCGGTATGCCTGAATGCATTAATCGCTAACGCGGGCTAAACGTAGTCAGATTAATAGTTCTAATATGATTCAACGAAGTCCGGGCCATGCCCGGGCTTTTTGGGTTATTCCATTTTTGAAAAAACTTCAAACCTTGAAGGTCTGTAATGTGTTATTTAAGTAATGGTTTAGTTAGGAATGTAGTGACTAGAATACAGGCGTATTGATGATGGTTCAAATAAGTGAGAGGCTGTATCTCAATAATGTTCTCATGGGAGGAAGGATCAGATGATTACACCTACAGTAGCTGGGCAGGAAGAGGCTCAATTATATGAGGAGTTGCGGCGTGCGATCGATGAATTCGAAGAGGGTGAGCAGCGGCAAAAAGTTCTGAGTCGGATGGTCAGACAGCTCAGGTTCGCCAAATGGCGCAAAGACCGGATGCGCAAAGTCGATGCATACTGCCAAAGGATCAAACCCGCGACACTTTGGATCATCCTAGCCACAGGTGCACTTGCGCCAGTCTTGTTATTTAGCATGTTCATCTGGGTGTCTCTATGGGTAGAGTAGTTGACAACTAGAGAGATAAGGAGAGATCGTTCAGGTATGTTATTTATTGTGTTTTTTATTGCGATCGTATTTGGAACTTTGTTAATTTTTCGCATGGATGAGGATAGAAGGTTAAAAGCCGGAGCGCTGACCGTGGTCGTGTTCAGTATTCTGCTGTGCATGCTACTCATATTCCAAATGGGTAGTTACGGAGGCGATTCTTTTAGCTATTTGGGGTTTTTCAACATGTCGTATGGAGCGGCCAACGTATGGGTTCACATCTTTATTGTGATGACGCTTGTGGCGTTACTGACGTATCTGGGTGCGAGTGAGTAGCAGAAGAGTAAGGTTAGACAGTGAGGGGAGTTGGTCAGGATTACTCGTCGCTGTCTAACCTGTAGCATGTAACGAATTGCAACTGATCTGACAAAAGAGCCATGATTTTTTTTACCAGGATGAGTCACTTGGGTAAACAGAACCGATACTGTTTAGTGTAAATCAGGAGTATTCTTGTTCAAAGATTGTACGTTTCCCTGAATGTACTGGTGGTAATCGCGGAAGCTACTGATGTGATGCAGGGAGTCGGAATTCTCGGATTGAATCTTAATTTTACCATCCTGAGGCAAATTCTTCATCTCTGCAATGACCGATTTGGAGCCTTGGATATCACCTGACATGTCCTGAATTCGCTGTAATAATGCGGGATGTCCTTCATGCTGGAGCATTTCAGCGAGCGGTCTCATCTCCTCCAGCTTTTGGCTAGACCGTTCAAGCATGGTCATTACTTTGTCTCCATCTGTACTTGCACTAAGGGAAACCATTCGGTGGATATGATCCTTCTCCATACGCTCAAGCGCTTCGAGATGAGAAGCTTCCAGTCGTTTGGGATCGCTCCAACTCTCCGATTGAACGGTGTCATTCTGTTGCTGGGATGCATTATTCGCGGTGCCATTACCACAGCCCCATAACAGAGTTGAGCAAGTTAACACAGCTCCAACGGCGATGATATTATTTAACCTCATGCTGTCACTCCTTCGATATTTTACTTATGGTAGTATGAGCCGTAAATTGGTAATTATGCATGTAAATAAAGCGAAAGGTAGTGAGCTTACTTAAGTTAAGTGATACGATAAGAAAATCAGGAGGGCACATGAGTAAGAGAAAGAATGAGAAGTTGTTCAATTATTTATTGTTATTTTTAGTTTTGTATGGGATTAGTTTGTTAATTTGGCCTATAGTTCTTTTCGGACTGGGTATGTCTCTTGCTGCACCGTTTCCACATACATACGATACTTCTCGTGATTTATTGGGTAAAATTCTTTTTACATATCCTTTGGGCGTATTATTTGCAATTTTCTATTGTGGGATTAGTTACGAGAACGGACGATACAAAGCACCATACTGGGTTGTTCATGTTCCACTACTTTGGCCTGCTTCGTGGATTATAGTCGAATACTTAGGATTAACATTTGGTTTTTAAAGAAATGAGGGGAGATTAGGGTATCTGTAATTTTGGCTGCTGATAGATTTTCTCTTATTAAAAAGTAAAAACACAAACACCCCTTAACCGTCGTTTCATACGGGCAAGGGGTGTTTCTCATTTTTACTAGACTTTCCGTTTATATTTCCCTGTATACGGGATGGTGAGATGGATTTTCAGATCCTGGATCGAGTCTTCGGTAAGCATCATCTTGCTACCATTGTTTGATAATTTGCGCCACAGCTTCGGATTTTTGCGATACAGTTTCTCCTGAAGGCCGTAAATATCCACACCACGCTCAAGGCCGTGACGATAGGTCTGCATAATCTGTTCCCGCAACTTCACTTCACTAATCTGGATCATCTCCTCATAAGAGGTGGGCACCAGATATTCATACAGGGCAGTTAGGTATTGGGCATCAATATTGAACTTGACCTCTTCACCCTGAATGACAGGTTTGATTTTGATCTTCGGTAAACCTACACTGAGTGCCCCATAGATCGTTCCATCCTTCTGCACAAGCAAGGGAGCACGTCGCATGTCCTTGATCAGCCAGTGATAACCGGGAAGCTGACTGCGTGGAAGGTATTCAAAGTCAACGCCTGTCTTTTCGAAAAAGGCCCCCTCGATTAGAAATAAATCCTTTTTCTTCTCGTTCTCGGCCCATTGGGAATTGTTCAATGCAATACTGGGCAGATACGTCGTGGTAGCCGGATCATTATGCGTTGCAATGAGCTTGAAGCTAAGCACGGGCGGATACAATGATTCTTCCATATAAGTCGGGAGCGGATTATGAAGAATGCTATCCAGCGGCGACATATTATAGATGGACGTTGCACTGAGAATTTTCTCCAGTGGTTCGCGGGTTCCGTAGACCCAGGTCGTATAACGGGATTCTGGGAACCGTCCCAGCATATCGAACACTTCTTTGATATGTTTGCTGGTCAGCACCCCTTCTGCCATGACGATGGCTGTCACATGCCCCCAAGCCATGTGTAATTGAGCTGTGCGGAACAGTTCGTTCAGCGCCAGACTCATGGTTTTCCCTTCGGCATGTCCGACCCATACAGGTGGGGTATCTGCACTTTTGGTTGAACTTTCACTTTTGGCGACACTTGCAAAATCAAGCGTTTGTACATACAGGTGATACATCCCGTCTTTGTAATCAATGCCAAAGGCTTTGGCGTAGTCTACCTGTTGAATCTCAAAAGCACTCCAGCATCCGCTTGTCATCACACACATCGATAGGCTTAACAGACCCAGCGTACATCTCCGCAACAAACGCTTCATCTTCCGTTCCCTTTCTTGCGGGGTTCTTGGGTTTCGAGATAGACGGGTCTGCGTTTACCCAGGCCTTTTGGCAGTTTGAATAATGAAGCTATCGCTTGTTTGAAATGAAGCGGTGTTAACGGCGTGAGATACGGAATGCCAAATGATTTGAGATCGGTCAAGTAGATGAGGAACAGAATCAATGACAGGATGAACCCAAAGATGCCGAGGGATGCCCCCAGGACAAAACAAAGGAAGCGCAGGATCAGTACGGAACTGGTCATGACCTGGTTTACAATGGTCGCTCCAGCTACAACAGTGACTGCGATGATGACGATCATGAGTGGAGAGACCATCCCGGCACGAATGGCCGAATCTCCGATAATCAGACCTCCAACGACAGTCAGTGTCTGGCCGATGGCACTTGGCAAACGTACCCCTGCCTCACGGAATAGCTCCATCAGCAGCATAATGAGAAACATCTCCACTCCGGATTCCATAGGAAGTCCCATCCGTCCAACCGATATCGTGGCGACTAGAGGAAAGGGAATCTGATCCATATGAAAGGATGTCAGCGCAATATAGAATCCGGGCAGGAACACGGTGATCATCAGACCCAGAAAGCGCAGCATCCGCCCTACGTTGACAGCTAAGAAGGGAAAGCTGGCATCTTCCGGTGATTTGAGCAAAAGAAACAGATTGACTGGCCCAATAATGGCGCTGGGATTGCCGTCCACAATCAGGATAAAGCGTCCGTTCAGCAGACATTCCGCCGCAAAGTCAGGCCTGCCCGTATAATGGGTCACGGGAAACAAAGTAATCTTCGAAGGGGACAGCAATTCTTCCAGTTCATTGGCAGTCAGGATGCGTTCAGTTTCTATCTTGCGCAACCGATCCTGGACGTCTTCGATCAGCTCCGGATTGGCAATATTCTTGATATACATCAGGGCTACCTTGGTTGCAGAACGTGAACCGATCATTTCGATGTTACAGGCCAGCTGGTTTGTGCGTAGACGTATGCGTATCAAGGCAACATTCACGGCAAGCGGTTCAATGAACCCATCCCTTGCCCCGCGTATCGAAACTTCGGTGGTGGATTCCTCCGGTGTCCGAGTAGGAATGTTAGATATATCAATACTCCACATGGCTTGCAGGGAAGGGATACTGATCAACATATGACCTTCAAAAACGCGAAGAGACATCAGCTCCGTTCCGAATGCCGGATCTTGCAGGTCCATCCGGGTCCACTGGAGGCTGATGGACTTTTCAATGTCGGACGTATGGACAAAATGTGTATGCTCATACGTACGTTTGAGTTCCGGGAGAATAATATCATAGATCGCTTCACTGTCCACCATACCACTGCAATAGACCATAAGAATCTGCATCTGAGATTCCCCGATCATGTGACTATTAATGATGACGTCGTCAGATCCGGCAAAAAAGGTGTTGAGGTTATGCTCGTTCATTCGAAAGGGTTCAACGGTAGGATTATTCTTGGGCTGAGTTGAGATCGGCATGAGCGGGAACCTCCTTGTCCTTTTTGTGGATTAGTGAAGCAATGGTTAGTATCACTGTAACGACTGAGACATAGGCGAGCATGACCGGGAACTGAATATGGTCTACATAATAATCCACGTAATCA
This sequence comes from Paenibacillus sp. 1781tsa1, assembly GCF_024159265.1. Classification (NCBI taxonomy): domain Bacteria; kingdom Bacillati; phylum Bacillota; class Bacilli; order Caryophanales; family Paenibacillaceae; genus Paenibacillus; species Paenibacillus sp. 1781tsa1. The sequence continues at coordinate 1,131,219 of NZ_JAMYWY010000001.1, forward strand.
ATGCGCCACCATTGCATCGCCATGAGGCTCATCATGATGGTGATGGTGAGAATAGCGATATATCGTTTTTTTGGCCTGCGAAAATTCAGCAGATCAACGATGAGATACATGGATATAGCCACCCTTGCGAAGGAGCCACTAAGCCACTGATAGATGGACAAAAAATCAACGTGTTGCAGCAGCTTGCCTATATTCACAAGTTTCCATTGCTCATAGGGACTGTTCCGTTGTTTTGCTGCTTCTTCGGGACCGAATTCTACGATGGCTCCGATGGTTGGTCCAATCGCCATACTAAGCATGAACAAGCCGAGGATTAGAACGTACCACCACCGAATTTTACCTTTGACTTCATGTTGGAACAGCATGAGAATCCAGATTTCCATAAGTCCGGCAAGAGAATAGATCATGCCCCGCCAGACGGGGCCCATCCCGTTCTCCATAATCGGGAACAGCAGACTGTAGTCTTTATATTTCATATTGGCAGACATTACAAAATATCCGAGCAGAACTACAAAGGGCAGTAGAAGACTGGAAGTCATCGCAATGGAGCGTATGCCTTTGGCTGCCGCCCACGCAGCAACCAGTGCTCCTCCACCGGCCAACACATAAGGAGGCGTGAATTGAAGATATGTGGATACGGTCCAGTTAGTTGTCTCGTACAACGTATGTGTGCCAAGTGTGAATAGCAGAATGGAAGCAGAGACCCGAAAGGTCCAGGAGGGAATGGCTCCGAATTCTCGGGTAATCCAATCCGTTAATCGTTGACCACGTACCCGCCGAATGATGATATACATCATACACAGAAACAACATGAACAATGGAGCGGCGGCTACGACAGACAACCAGCCGTCTCTGCCGCCAGCTTCGAGTATCGCTGGAACAGACAAAACATGGCAAACGAGCCCTGCACTTAATAAAAGGATGGAAAAGGACAACCAGATGGTAATTTGACCTTTTTCACGACTCATGGAAATCTCCTTTCCAATGAAGGAAGTTTCCGTTAGGTTGTACAGCATACAGGAAGTTGATTCCTTTTTCAGTTTTTTTGAATCAAAATATTCAGCAGAAGCAACAACCGGACAATTATTGTCTGCCATATCTGGTATGTATGCCTTAATGCTGTACATCTCCTCTTATAGAACAGACATATATTTCCTAACCGATTTCTGCAAAAAATGTCCCTACTGTGCCTGTCATCCAAGGTATACGGTTAAAGTACATCGGAGACAAGAGGAGGACGATGCGAATGAACTGGTGGTCTTCGAACCGGCTTCGCCTGATTCAGAACAATCTTCGTGAGATCGATGCGGGGATGAATGTGGACCTGTTGATGAAAGAACTTCAGGAGTTTCAAGCCAATGTGTTGATGATGAATGCGGGAGGCATCTTTGCCTTCTATCCTTCCACATTGGAGCACCAATACGTCACACCTTATCTTCATACGGATGTACTAGAGGAAGCCATCACCAAGGCACATGAGCTGGATATGAAGTTTGTTGCCCGTTTTGATTTCAGCAAAGCCCATGAATCTTTGTTTGAATCAAACCCGGAATGGTTCTATCGTGACCGTGAAGGACAAGAAGTGAATTATTATGGCATTGTGCATACATGTCTGAACGGTGCGTATCAGCAGGAAAAATCACTCGAAACCATTACGGAAGTATTGGAGAAGTATCCAGTGGACGGTATTTTCTTCAATATGTTTGGTTATCAGCACTGGGATTACAGCGGTAACTATTATGGTCCTTGTTATTGTGACAATTGTCAGCGTCGTTTCAAAGAGATCTGCGAGAGTGAGCTACTGGACTATACAGGGCCTGAGCATGAGCTGCATGCAGCGTATCTTCAGTTTCAGGAGTTTACTTCGAGAGAGATTCTGAGCAAAATCCATGACTTGGTCAAATCCCGCTGGCCTCATGTGGCAATAAGCACCTACCATCCTCATCAGGTCGATATCATTCGCAAGGAATCCAACACATCACTTACCCGTGCTTTGCCTTTATGGCAGTACTCCGCTTCAGAAAATGTAGCTTCTGTCGTACAGAGTTGGGATAACAAGTTGATCAGCAATTGCAGCATCAATGCCATCGACCTGACCTATCGGTTCACAGGTGTTTCGCCGTATGAGACCGAAGTGCGGTTACTGCAGAATATCGCGAACGGATCAGGGCTGGACTTCTGTATTATTGGCGCATTTGAGGGATATCCGGATCGAAGGAACTTTGCCGTGGCACAGCGTATCTTCCGCTATCATGCAGACCATGAACATATCTATGGACATCTCGCTTCCATGGCAGAAGTCATTTTGATCAAACCGTCAGCGGCTGGGGCGGGAATCGAATATCTAGGACTTTTCAAAATGTTAAAAGAAGCCCATATCCTGTTTGATGTCATCGTGGAAGAACAGATTGCAGCCATGGCGCATAAACTCGCCGCAGTGAAAGTAGTCATCTTGCCCGGGTTGCAACGTCCTGAGCCACTAACATTAGAAGCATTAAATGAAGTGCAAAGTCAGGGAGTAGCGCTGCTTGCTACAGGCAATGCCTTCAAGAATGATGTGGAATGTTTGCAGGAATGGTTTGGGGCTGTCCACTCAGGGGATGTAGATATGCTGCCTGCTGCCTACTTGCATGTAGGGGACAACGATCTCTTTCCCAGTCTGAAGGATAGGGAGTGGATTACGGTCAGCGGCGGTTTTTCGCGGATGCAGTTCATCAATCCATCGCATACAGAGCGAAGTATGCCTTATATCGAACCAGCCTCTTTTGGTCCACCGGAGCGGGCCTATGGTCATCAGTTGGGAGAGAGCTACGGATTGGGGATCACCCAATATGTAGATCGTGGGGCAGCCATTTATTACAGTTGGAATCCAGGTACGTTGTATTACAGACACGGTTTTGATGATCACAAATATGCAGTGACGGATATACTCAATCGTTTCATTGGAGAACGCTCATTGAGAAATGACCTTCCAGCCAGTGTAGAGCTGTTTCTGAATCGAATGGAAGATGGCAACCTGTTGGTTCAACTATTGAACTTGTCTGGTTTTAATGGCACGACATATATGGAAGCGTTACCGTTGTATGACCTTGCAATTGAACTTAACCACATCGGCGCATCCGTACATGCATACTCCCTCTGTTCGTCCAAGGCTGTTCCCATCAAGCAAGAGGGAAGTGTAACAAGGATTAACCTCCCTATGTTGGCACGATATGAGGCCATTGTTATTGACGTGGATCATGCTTCGAAGAGAGGGGTGACTTAGACGGATGAACACTCAGCTAAAGACGTTAAATCGCTCGACGGGCAAGTTGCAAACCGGCGGTCTGCTATCGCGCATGTACAAACACCGGATGATATATTTACTTATTCTACCAGGGCTGTTGTATTTCTTAATATTCAAAGTTGTTCCTCTATGGGGACTGCTTCTCGCCTTTCAGGATTACAATCCATTCCTTGGATTTACGAGCAGTGAATGGGTGGGTTTTAAGCATTTCAATGAACTGTTTGGCAGTTCCAACTTTTATATCATGCTGCGCAATACACTCGCCATTAATCTAATCGCGCTGGTGTTTCATTTTCCACTGCCGATCCTGATGGCGCTGATGCTGAATGAAATCCGGCATGAGACGTTCAAACGCATCAATCAATCCATTGTATATTTACCGCATTTTCTGTCATGGGTTGTTGTTGCAAGCATGACGTTTTTCCTGCTCTCCACCGACGTTGGTATTGTGAACAAACTGATTGCGCAGAGTGGGAAAGACACGATTTCGTTTTTATCCGAACCGAATTATTTTTGGGGTTTACTTACCGCCCAAAGCATGTGGAAGGAAGCCGGTTGGGGGACAATCATTTTCCTTGCGGCGATGGCGGGGGTCGATCCTCAGCGTTACGAAGCAGCGGTTGTGGATGGCGCCGGACGTTTCCGGCAGATCTGGCATATTACCTTGCCAGCCATTCGGCCAACCATTATCATTTTGCTCATTCTACGCCTTGGGAGCATGGCGGATACCGGTTTTGAACAGATCCTGCTGATGATGAACCCCTTGGTGCGCTCGGTAGGGGAGGTATTTGATACGTATTCCTACACGTATGGCATTTTGCAAGGCAAGATCAGCATCGGAGTTACCGTAGGACTGTTCAAAGGTCTGGTCGGATTGTTTCTGATTGTGGCTGCCAACAAAATTGTGAAAAGACTTGGACACGAGGGAATCTATTAACCCGGAGGGTCGTTGTTCTTTTTGGACAGGAGGATAAGAAATGAGCTTTGTTGTGCAGAAAAAAGGTCTGACACTCTTTGACTGGATCAATTACAGCCTGGTTGCCTTGATCTCGCTAGCCTGCATTTTCCCGTTTCTGTACGTGTTCAGCGTATCGTTTACCGATCCGAAAGTGTATGTGCCACTGAAGTTTTATCTTTTTCCGGAGAAATGGTCGCTGGAGTCGTATCGTTACATTTTATCAACGAATAGCTTCCTGAACGCTTTCAAAAGCACGTTGTTTATTACAGTGGTTGGCACCATACTGAATATTATCGTATCTTTCACGATGGCCTATGGTTTAACGAAGAAATCGTTGCCCGGTCATAAGTGGATCATGGGGCTGGTCATTTTCACCTTGGTCTTCAGTGCTGGCATTATTCCCAACTACTTGCTTGTTAAGGAATTGGGACTGTTGAACTCCTATTGGTCCATGATTCTGCCTGGACTGACGAATGCATGGAGCCTGATTGTGATTAAAAGCTTTCTCGAATCGCTGCCCTCCGAATTGGAGGATGCGGCACAGATTGACGGATGCAGTGACCTGACGGCCTTCATCCGCATCATAATCCCGTTATCGATGCCAGCCATCGCGACGTTTACACTGTTCTTTGCAGTGGGACACTGGAACGCCTATTTTAATGCACTCATCTATCTATCCGATTCTAGCAAATGGACGCTTCAATTACTCATCAAAACCCTTGTAATCGATTCGAATTCAGTCGCCGTGGCTCAGGCGGGAGCCAGTGACGAAAGTGTTGTGCCGCAGGAGACCATTCGAATGGCTTCCATTGTACTGGCGATGGTACCGATCCTGATCGTATATCCATTTTTGCAGAAGCACTTTGCCAAAGGGGTCATGATTGGTTCGGTCAAAGGGTGACGGTTACAAAGCGAATAAACGAAATGTTTATTAAATAAATATGCAAACGCTTACTAAAGGATTTTAGGGGAGGAAAATAACAATGCAAAAGCTCAATAAACGATGGACGGCTTGGCTCTGCATTCTTTTGACCGTTTTCATGCTTGCCGGGTGCAATGGGTCGGGAGAAGCCACTAATCCAGGTACAGGGGAATCTGGGGGAGATGAGACACTGAATATCAAGATGTTTGCAGGTTTATACAATGAGATTCCCGATATGGACAATGAATATTGGACCGAATGGGAGAAACGAACGAACGCCAAGTTGGACATCGAATGGGTACCGTCGGGGGATCTGGATACGAAGCTGGATCTGCTGCTCGCGTCGGGTGATCTGCCCGAAGTGGTGGCCTACCAGAATCAGATTCGTCCAACGCTGATTACGGCCATTCAGAATGGTGCCTTCTGGGATCTGACACCTTTCCTTGGTGACCTTAGCGAATATCCGAATCTCAAGGAGAATCTGGCGCCTGATGCTCTGAAATATCTGACAGTGGATGGTGGAATCTACGCGGTTCCGCGCTCCCGTTCTCGTATTGATGGCGGACTGAAGATTCGGGAGGACTGGCTGAAGAAGCTGAACCTGCCAATTCCCAAGACATTCGAAGAGTATAGGGAAGTCTTGAAAAGCTCGTGGATAGTGACATGGATGGTAATGGGAAAAAGGATACCGTCGGCTTATTGTTCATCAACAATCCACCAGCAACGTTCCAGGCGGGATTCGGAGCTTATAATCCTACCTATGATAAAGACGGCGGATTAATGAGTCCTGGCCTAACACCTCAGTATATCGAGATGATCGAGTGGTTCCGTGAACTATATGCGGATGGATTGTTATCGAAAGAGTATGCCGTCATGAAAGAAAGCCAGGCTGAGGAACTCTTCAAGACCAATCGGGCCGCTTCCTATGGACGTCCAATCTGGTGGGATCACGAATGGGAGCAGGCCATGAAGAAATCCGGCCAACCGGATGCGAAGATTCTGAATCTATCTCTGACGGGTCCAAATGGAGACGCTGCTGTCGGGTTAGAGACAGGCGTAGCGGGTGGGTTCTACATTTCGAAAAAGGTCCCGGAAGAAAAGGTGAAGCAGCTTCTGAAGTATTTTGACATGACGGCTTCTCAGGAAATGACGGATTTCTCCTACTATGGAATTGAAGGTGTTCATTATACGGAACAGGACGGACAGAAAGTTCTGACCGAACAGGGAGTTAAGGAAGTAAATACGACCAGCAAAGGGGCAGGCGTGCTCGCTTACGCCAAGTGGGGCAAGGTCATCAGCGCTTCTGGCGATAAGGCTTATAATGATGCCAAAATTAAGGAAGTCGAGAATTTTGATGAGATAGGCAAGATTGATTTCTACCGAGTCATCACATCCGAAGCATGGAGAGAGACGTGGCCCAAATATTCAGACGAGTACAGCTCCATGCTAACCCGGACAATTGTCGGCCAAACCAGTGTGGAACAGTTCAGAGCCTACGTGGACCAATTGAATAATCAGCCTGACATCAAGCAGGCGTACCAGGAAATGGCCAAAGCGTATGATCAATTCAATCAACCAACCATAACAGAATAGAGGAGAAGCGATGAAGAGCCCAATAACCGAGCAGGAACATCGTCCATGGTGGCGGCAACCTCTACGCATCATCCAGCCCAATATGCAGGTTAAGGATACGGCCAAGATTAATCCCGAAAAGCTTGCGGATCAGATCATGGAGATGGGCGCCAATGCAATGGTGTTCAATACCGGTGGGATCTATGCCTGGTATTCATCCCAAGTGAAATTTCATGTGCATAATGAGTATTTGCCCCAAGATCGTGATCTGCTGCGGGAGTTGATTGATAGCTGTCATAAGCGGGGGATTCGATTCATCGCCCGCTTTGATTTCAGCAAGGCAGAGGACTCCGTCTATCTGCAGCGGCCCCAATGGTTTGTACGTAGGGAAGGAGGGCAACCGGATATTATTGGGGCTACACGCCCGGGTGCTTGGCCGCTTCTCATGTCGACCTGCATTAACGGGGGTTATCGGAATGAGGAATTGGCTGTTCCAGTCATTCGGGAGGCGTTGGAACGTTATGAGATCGACGGTGTTTTCTTCAACGCCCCCGGATATGTCTTCTGCCAATGCTCCACATGTCAGGAGAAATACAGAAGTTTGTATGGTGCGGATCTGCCTGGAACGTCTGCCGAACTCGAGCCTGATTTTGCTGCACAGTGCTTCGATGATAATCTGGGACGGATGTATCACGAGATCAAGGAGATCCGTCCAGAGGTACCGATGATTCTATATTATAACCTGCACCGGGATCATCTGGAGAAAAGGGTATCCATTACGGATATGCTCTGCACAGAGCCACAGGATGTCCTGTCACTGGGACATACGCGCATACCGGAATTTTGGCAGCCTGCGCTCAGTATCAAAGTAGGGCGCTCCGTTCCCGGACGTCCGGATCCCTTCGGCATCATTCATTCCTGTCCGGGGATGGACTGGCGCCACACGGGGCTCCCACCAGCCGAGTACCGATTCTGGCTCTCACAGATTCCGGCCAATGGTGGCCAACTCTGGCACTCCCTGACCGGAATTCCGGATACGATTACGGATAAGCGGATCTTGCGTACGGTGAGGGAAGTCAACACGGATGCCGCAAAACTGGCTTCTTATATGGACGGTGCACAGCCGATATGTCAGGTAGCATTACTCTGGAATGCAGACCGATCTGCGGAAGGTTTGGCTGAAGCGCTAATTCATAAGCAAATTCCGTTTAATGTGATTCTGCCGGAACAGTTGGCAAGCGTGGATCTGCATCGGTACCAAGTCATTATTTTGCCTGAAGGATGCACGTATCCGCCTGATTTTGCCAAATCGTTACATGAATATGTAAGTCAAGGGGGGAGTGTGTTTGCAGAAGGACATTTGCCCATGGAAGAAAAGCAGACTAGGTCCGTTTTGGCTGATCTGTTCGGTATTACCGGGGAAATACAGGAGAGTGAGTATTTATTCGCTTCTTACTTGCGCTTCGAATCTTCGGCATCTGTAGGCAAAGACACACCTAAGGGAACGAACCCATTGCAGCGTGAACTGGAAGAAACCGAACTTATCCCCCATCGCGGCAAGGTAATGTACTGCCAACCGATCGATACAAATGTACAGGTACTGGCAACGCTGGTACCTCCATTTTCTCCCTTGGAAAGTGTCGGCGCACCTCCTGAACGGGCTTCACTGGCTGTAAAACAGACGGATCTGCCGCTGGCACTGCTTCGTACACTTGGAGGGGGGAAGGCGTGTTATTTACCCTTTTCACTTAGCAGTCTAATCCAGGAATTTAAGTTGGAGGAACATTTCAGACTCTTCGCTAATGCCGTGGCCCTTCTACTGGATGGAAAGGCACTGGTATCTGTTACAGCCATTCCGGGACTACAATTAACGGTTTTTCGCAAAGACGACGAGCTGCTTATACATCTGGTCAACGGAGCAGGACGCAGACCATTGTCTTCCGTCCTTCCGCTCCACGATATTGAGATTACGGTGGGCTCTGGTGAGGGGAGTCCTGCAGGAGAAGCAGAAGCTTTAATTACCGGAAATCTTCTGAAAACGGAATGGGTTGAAGGTGAGTTGAAAATAAACGTTCCCAGACTTGAGGTTTGGGAGTGTATCCGCATACCGCTCTTGATATAATGAACCCTAATAGTTGAGGGTAATGAGCATAAGGCAGCACACGGGGGTGATTCCATGAGACGTATCATGCATACCGTCCAATCCATATTGGATCGCTGGTTCGCAACGAATGGGTATTTGAAAAGGCTGATCTGGCTGGGTTGCATGTCGGTGGTCATTCCGGTAGTGCTTGCCGGAAGTGCGTATTATCATTTCTCCATGATCAAGTTGACCGGGCAGTTTCAGGATAACAACATGGCCTCTCTTAATTTGCTCAAAGACCGGGTCGAGAATATTCTGACCAATATTGAGCATGAATCAATGCAGCTCGCCAGTGGTCCCTTAATGCGTAACGCACTGGGGAATGCCAATTATGAGAGCGATTACTTTCTGCATCTGGATCTGCTGGAGTTGTTTCAACTACACAAAAACACCAATAATCTGATTGAAGAAATGATCTATTTTGACGGCAGAACGGATATGGTTTTATCCCATTACTATGGATTGGTCCCGTTGGTAGATTACCGAGAGAAGCAGGATATGAAGGTCGCGCTTGAAGGAAGCCAAGGGGCAGGATGGATGTATCTGCCTGGGTCCGGAGAGGCGGGTTATATCTCCTATGTTAGACAACTGCCAATCATGGGTCAGGGGCCACCGAGTGGTGTGATCATTCTGCAGATGAAAGAACAGGCATTGCGAAGTCTGCTGCGAAGTTATTCTGTCAGTCTGGAAGATCAGTCCCTGGCGATCTTGAATTCAGATCAACGAATTATTTTGCATACAGACGGACCCAAGGCGATTGGTGCAGCGGCATCTGATGATGCCATATTACAGCAGATTGCGTATCTGGAGGGGAGGGAAAGGTCAGGGCATGACGTACTGAAGGGGAAGCAGGGTAATGAACTTGTGGCTTATGTGGGAGCATCAATGGGAAGAACCTATGTGTCCCAGTTGCCCGAGCGGGAGATGATTGCCCAGTTGAACTGGATTCGCGTATTAATCCTGATCTGTGTGTCCATCTTTGTATTTGTTGGATTACTGCTTACCTGGTTCAGCTCGCGACTTGCCTATAATCCAATTCAACAGTTGTTGCGTTACGGAGAACATCTGCGCAGAAATGGCCAGGAATCAGCCCCCAAAGGGAATGAAATTGAATATATCAGGTCTTCACTGAGTTATCTCAACGACCAGACGGAGAAGCTTAACCGTTATATTGAGGGCATACAACCTGATTTGCGTGATCGGTTCTTTCAGAAGCTCTTGCAATTCAATGGTTCATGGAGAGGAACTCCGTTGGCTGAGGAATGCGCCAGACATGGTATTTCAACCGAAGGACAGTACATTGTGCTGGTGGTGAAAGTAGAGAATCTGGTGAAAAAGAAACGTTTTTTACCAAGTGAAGGTCCCGTCATTGTTTTTGCTTTGAAAAATGTAATGGATGAACTTCTCAGTCAGAATGATGATCTTAAAGGATACGTGGTGGATAAAAATGATAGTGACTCGGTAGCGATATTACACTTTGATGCAGAGATGTCTTCTGTTGATATAAGGCAGAGGGTATGTCGCTATGCAGAGGATATTCATGACGCTCTGAATCAGTACCTATCCTTCTCGGCTACGGTTGGTGTGGGCCGGTCAGTTCAACTTGAAACTGTAGCAGAGTCGTTCAGGGAAGCACAGCTTGCGCTGCAATACCGACTATTGGACGATGCGGAGAATGTCCTGTTCTACGAAGATATTGTAGCGATCGAGCGAAATCCGGTGTTTATGTATCCGCGAGAGATGGAGACGGAGATGATGGAGGCATTATGGAATGGTACCCTTTCCGAAGCTGAAGATGTACTTCACAGGTTTTCCAGAAGGGTTCGTGGTTCCGAATCGTACACAATCATGATCCAGGGCTACCACATGCTGTTGTCGGCCATTATTCAATATATGGAAACCAAAGGGCCAGGCATGCTTGAACGTCTTGGTGGGAATCTGTTCGATCAGTTGCAGGAGAATCAGACGTCACGAGAGATGCATGATTGGTTTATTGGTGTGTTGTTTCCGCTATGCATAGAGATCAGTCAGGATCTCCGTACACATTCATCCCGTCATATTGTGCAACGTGTGTGCGAGCACCTTAACCTTCAGCCTGAAGGGGTACAATCCCTCTCGGAGTGTGCGAATCTCGTGAATGTCAGCCCATCCTATCTGAGCAGGCTTTTCAAGAAGGAGATGGGAGTATCCTTTATCGAATATCTGATGAATATGAAAGTGCAAAAAGCAAAGCAGCTGCTAAAGGACACCGATTGTACCATTACGGAAATTGCGGAAAGGGTCGGCTATTCTGAACGTAATTTGAACCGTGCGTTTCAACGTTTCGTTCATATGTCCCCGAACCAATACCGCATGTCAGTTCGCTAGATTTGGAGACAAAAGATAGACGGCGGGGTACGAAAGCTTTAACATACAGATATAGCTATCTATCTCAGAAGAAGCAACTTACGAAACTTAGAGAAATAGGGAGGAAACCTGCGATGACAAATACGACGATGGCACCTGGAGAGACGAAAGTTGGCTTTATTGGTACAGGTGTGATGGGTAAAAGCATGGCTGGACACATCCAGCAAGCGGGATATCCGCTGCATGTGTACACGCGAACTGCTGCCAAGGCGGAAGCATTGGTAAAAGAAGGTGCCGTATGGCATGATACGCCAGGCAAACTGGCAGCTGCGTGTGATGTCATCATCACGATGGTGGGGTATCCCAAGGATGTAGAGGAGATTTATCTCGGTGAGGATGGTCTCGTGGCCAATGCCAAACCGGGGTCATATCTGATTGATATGACAACATCCAGTCCGCTTCTGGCTGCGCGGATCTTTGAAGCTGCTGAAGCCAAAGGACTGCATGCACTGGACGCGCCTGTGTCGGGCGGCGATATCGGAGCGCAGAATGCCAAGCTGTCCATTATGGTCGGCGGTAGCTCGGCGGCATTTGAAGCGGTGCGTCCATTGTTTGAGCAGATGGGCAGCAACATTGTGCTGCAAGGCAAGCCGGGAGCTGGGCAGCATACCAAAATGTGCAACCAGATTGCCATTGCCTCTGGCATGATGGGCGTATGCGAAGCACTCGCCTATGCCAAGACGTCTGGTCTGGACGCGGAGACCGTGCTGAAAAGCATTGCTACCGGTGCAGCCGGAAGCTGGTCGCTCAGCAATCTCGGTCCGCGTATGATCGCAGGCGATTATGAGCCTGGATTCTATGTGAAACATTTTATCAAAGACATGGGAATTGCACTGGAGTCTGCAAAAGCGATGGGTATGAGAACGCCTGGGCTGGCTCTGGCCGAATCATTGTATCAGGAAATCGCGAATAATGGTCTGGAAGAGAAGGGGACACAGGTGCTCTACACCTATTATCTTCAGGCTTAACATCAAGAGAACAGCAGCGTATTCTTTTTCTATTCAGGAAAGGGTTACGCTGTTTTTTTCAATTTTTCGGCTTGTTTATGCGTCTAAAGTCACGGAATTGGTTAATTGTTCATATGTACTTTGCGTATTGGAGAGATTTTGATCGTTTTCCCTTTATTTTTACCCCGCTTTATCCGACATAAGTAATAGAAGTTTACATAATGAATGTGTCAAAGGATGTTATTCCTCCTGTAATGGTCACCCGTAACCCACACTATAATAGAACGGAGCTTGCCCATGTTCAAGAAAATCCTGTCTCTGTTCAAGACACAACCAGAGCTTGCGAACCAGATTACAGCCTCCGCTTCAGCGTTACCAGCGACGACAACCATCCCCCCGCGTATGGTCCGAAGTAAGCGGAAGAAAAAAGCGGAAGGGGATTGGACACGCCAGCCGGAGGAGCCTAGTACAGCAGATCAGCTGATAGGTCTTCCAAGTCAATATAAAGTGCTGAACGACTTACTCGTTACCAATCCGAAGTCACGCTCCGGTTATTCGCAGATTGATCATGTCGTAATCGGTCCTCGGGCAATCTTCGTGATCGAAACCCGAAATTTGACGACAGGTGAGATTCGCGGCGGAAGAAGAGAGGCCAATTGGTCGGTCAGCAGCAGCCGGGTCAAAATGTACAATCCACTCATGCAGCATCGTGCACATGTGGAAGCCATCCATGCACACCTCGGAGACTACAAAAGAGTACGTCTCGTTTCCATGGTGACCTTCACGAACCGTTGCCGCATCAGTGTTGATCCTGCTGTGAGGTATGTGAACTCGGATGAACTGATCATCTACGATCATGAATTGGTGGAAACGATTCAGCGCAAGACAGAACGACTTGAGACAGAGGTTCCCGAAACCGTATTTCAAGAGAAGGATATCCAGGCGATCTACGCTCTGTTATCATCGGTCAATTCCACCGATCCTCAGATTCGGTCAGAGCATATGGAGAAGGCCAAAGGGATCAAATAATTATTTTCATGAACACTGTTGCCATCTGGCGGCAGTGTTTTTATGTTTCTGATTTTCTGTGGTAATCCGTTCGAAAGAATTATTACTCGCCACGGATGATGCCGCAGGCATCCTTTGTAACCCAAAGCAGAACTTTGAACAATACTAATAGGCTTTAGACACAGGTATATCGTCGTATACACCCCATTTTTAACTTGTGATAAAATGTAAACCATGTCTAATTGTGTATCGCGCATGTTATCTGAAAAGATATTTTTGTAAGTGAGTGTTCAAGCCTTGAAGCAGAGGTTAATGCTTCTCAGGAATATACATAGGATAGGGGAAGATTATACGATGAAATGGAATTATACGATAAAAACATTCACAGTGATGCTTGGTTTGGCAGCGATTCTGACAGCTTGTGGTGGTGGAGCAAAAGAGACAGCATCACCGGAGTCTGCCTCGGGTACAGAAGTCGCTTCGTCAGAGACAAGCAGCCCGAATGCTGACGTGACAGAAACCGCAGCCTCCGGATCGAAAGGTAGTGAGCAGAAAGGCTCAGCTACGGAAGAATCTTCTTCCACTGATGATGGCAAGATTGGAAAAGACTCCACATTGGAAGAGTTGAAGCAGACGTATGCCGATAAGCTCGGTTATATCCGTATCCCGCTTACGGATCATCCAGTGCGTCGGGTCAGTGAGAAGGATTCCAAAAACATTAATGTGGCCAACTATAGTGATGCCGTTGTGGACATGAACGCAGAGGTGCCCATTCATTCCGATTCACAGCGGTTGATTGATGATGCTTTTCCCTTTTTCACAACGGTGCAAGCGCCTGAAGAGTCTTATGTAACCTGGGAAGAAGCAACCAATCTGGAGCGTGCCATGGTAAAAACACTGTTTATCGCTCGTGAGGGCCTGCTTATCACTGAAGATGCCATGAAAAATAAGGATTACAGCAGTACATCATTCCAGGATTCTATGGATTTCTTCAGAGTGACCGCAAAATTTGAATCCATGGCACCTGTTGCACAGCACCCCTATGACATCACGTTGACCACCTTATATGACAAAGCGCGTACTTCGTGGGGCAAGCTTGCTGAGATGGACCCGAAGCAGGATGAAGCAGCGTTTGCCGAGATGTATAAGACGACGAGAACGGATGCCAATAATGCTATGGGATTGCTTAACGTCCTGTTGTCTACGAATGAGGAAGAACGTGTAGAGGAGATTTACGGAAAATAGAATTGGTACCAATGGAATGAATCATGTAAATGCCGATGTCTTACATAGAACCCTGACTGCCGTAACGTTCGGCGGCCAGGGTTCTATGTGTTGTATATGAAGGGGATAGAAGTACAGAGAAGATTCTGGAAATTCGCTTGAAACTAAATCCAGAACGATGCGTATCATAAGGTATTAATTGTTTTTTAATGTAGAATATTGCCGTATTTCAGAGTATAGTTAAGGAATAATTTAACTTATATTCAATCATGATGTAGGAATGAAAATTACTGAAAACCATGAAAACGTGTAAGGAACACCATGTATGAAACTATTGGAGGTTGAGTATGAGTTCATTTAAAAGCTGGTTGAATTCAACAAAACAAGGACTTGAAGAGCAAGTCAAAAAGTTTAAAAATAAAGATTTTATGGACGCGGTAGTTGCAGGCTGTGCACTGGTTGCTTTTGCGGATGGCTCCATTGACGAAGCCGAGAAAAACAAGATGGCCGGCTATATTAAACTGAGCCAGGAATTAAAAGTATTCGACATGGGAGAAGTGATTACACGCTTCAATCATTACGTGGCGAACTTTGAGTTTTCTCCGGAGATCGGGAAGCAGGAAGCGCTGAAAGCTATTGGGAAATTCAAAGCCAAGCCGGATGTGGGACGCGTTATTGTGGGTGTATGCAGTGCAATTGGTTCAGCGGACGGCAACTTTGATGATCAGGAGAAAAGAGTTGTTGCCGAGATTTGCAATGTACTTGGACTGAATCCGGGTGAATTCAATCTCTAAGTAGCGTAGATATTTTTACATGTGAAGGGAGGTGAAAATCAGTGGCAAGCATTAATTTGGTCAAAGGACAGAAGATTGATTTAACCAAAGGCAATGCAGGACTTACGCAGGTGATTGCTGGTCTCGGTTGGGACCCGGTAACTGCCAAAGGATTCTTCGGAAGAAAGAAACAAGCGGATATCGATTGTGATGCATCGGCGATCATGTTGAATGAAGAAGGCAAGTTGGTTAAGGACTCCAACCTGGTTTGTTTCCACAACAAGCAAAGTGCATGTGGTTCGGTTATCCACTCAGGTGACAATTTAACAGGACAGGGAGACGGTGACGATGAACAGATCAAAATGGATCTGTCCCGTATTCCTGCTGATGTTCATAAAGTATTAATCGTTGTTAATATCTACGATTGTGTCAATCGCAAGCAAGATTTTGGCATGATTGAGAAGGCTTATATTCGTATTCTGGATGGTAAAAACTCCAGTGAGCTGGTGAAATTCAATCTATCCGATAACTACACAGGGTCAACCGCGTTGATCTGTGGTGAATTGTATCGTCATGGAGGCGAATGGAAATTCTCGGCAATTGGAGAGGGTTCCCATGCGGTACATATCAATGAACTCGCTCGCAGGTACTCCTAAGTACAAGATTTAACCTAAATCGACAATAATCCTGATCTTCATATGTCACGATAACTACAATACATTTAATTAGCGAGGATGATTATACGATGGCAATTAATCTGTCTAAAGGTCAAAAAATTGATTTGACTAAAACGAACCCAGGATTGACAAAAATCACAGTAGGCTTGGGCTGGGATACCAATAAATACGATGGCGGAAAAGATTTTGACCTGGATGTATCGGTATTCTGTGCCAATGCCAACGGTAAAGTAGAAGGCGAGAAAAACTTCATCTTCTTCAACAATCCACAAAATGAAAATGGTTCTGTAGTTCACACAGGTGACAACCGTACAGGAGATGGCGATGGTGATGATGAGCAGATCAATATCGACCTGCCTAACGTACCCGCTAATGTAGAAAAAATTGCATTCTCCATTACGATCTACGAAGCTACGGAACGTAGCCAGAATTTCGGACAAGTCTCCCGTGCTTATGTGCGAATCGTTAATGAAGCAAACAACGAAGAACTGATTCGTTTCGACCTGGGAGAAGACTTCTCCATTGAAACGGGTGTAGTTGTTGGCGAGTTGTATCGTCATAACGGCGAGTGGAAGTTCAGTGCCATCGGTAGTGGTTACCAGGATGGATTGGTTGGATTGACACGCGATTACGGTTTGCAATAGGACGTACAGTACGACTTACAGGATGGGAAGAACCGTCTCCTGGACGGTTCTCCTTTTTATTTAATCACATATCTTGGAAAGGTGGAAAAACAAATGACGATCAGTCTTGCCAAAGGACAACGTATTGACCTGACTAAGACGAATCCGGGCCTTACCCGTGTGGTAGTTGGTTTAGGTTGGGACACGAACAAATATAGTGGTGGAGTCGATTTTGACCTGGATGCTTCGGCTTTTTTGTTGTACGAAGATGGAAAAGCCAAAGGTGCGGATGACTTTGTTTTTTACAACAATCCAAGCGGTGGTGCAGGATCAGTAACACATACCGGTGACAACCGTACGGGTGAGGGTGACGGCGATGACGAGCAAGTAGTTGTTGACTTCAGCAAAATCCCTGCGCATATTCACCGGATCGGGATTACGGTAACGATCTATGATGGAGATGGACGAGGGCAGAATTTTGGACAAGTCTCCAATGCTTTTGTTCGTGTTGTTGATGCTGCAAGTGATCGGGAAGTGCTTCGGTTCGACCTCGGAGAAGACTACTCTACAGAAACAGCTGTGGTGTTCTGTGAGTTTTACCGTGCAGGTGCGGACTGGAAATTCCAGGCGGTCGGTAGCGGTTTTACGGGCGGACTTTCTGCTCTATGCAAAAATTACGGACTGGATGCACAATAACTTGGCATAAGAAAGGTGAGTCTGCAATGGCGATTTCTGTCGTGAAGGGCCAGAAGAGTGATCTGACCAAAACCAACCCGGGCTTGTCCCGTCTAACGGTAGGCATTGGTTGGGAAGCAGCTTCCGGTGTGGAGCTGGATACATCAGCATTTCTTCTGGGTTCAGACAATAAAGTGGCTGGAGATGAGGACTTTATCTTCTATAACCAGCCTTCCACCTCGTTCATCACCTATATGGATGGTGGCCAGGTTGGTGGCGAGAAGAAACAGTTCGCCATCGATCTTGGCAAAATCCCTGCTCGAATTGAGAAAATCGCCTTCAGCTTGACGATTCATGACGGTGAAGCGCGGCGCCATCATTTTGGACAGGTTCAGCGTGGTTTTCTACGGTTTGCCAATGCAGCTACAGGTCAGGAAGTGATGAGATATGATCTGGGCAGCGGTTTTACAGTGGAGACCGCGATTGTCATCGGTGAATTGTATCGCCATAACGGAGAATGGAAGTTCAATGCCATAGGGTCGGGTTTTGCAGGTGGTTTGAATGCACTATGCGCTAACTTTGGTGTGGATGTAGATGGCGGATCAGACCCTGCGCCAACCACATCAACCGTTCCTCCGATAGCTGCACCGACTCCACCGCCCCCGGTACCCGTACCAGAGCCGACACCTTCTCCTGTGAATTCGATCAATTTCAGCAAAATTGAATTGAAGAAGAAGGGAGACACCATTAACCTCAAGAAAAATGCGGGGGGACTTGGTGAAATCCTAATTAACCTGAACTGGAATCAGCAGGGCAGCAAAGGTTTATTTGGTCGCAGCAAGAGTGTGGATCTGGACTTGGGTTGCCTTTTCGAGATGAAGGATGGTACACGAGATGTGATTCAGGCCTTGGGACAGACGTTTGGTTCACTGAACCGTTTCCCTTATATTGCACTAGATGGGGATGACCGGACGGGATCTGTTAAGACGGGAGAGAATCTGCGGATTAATGGTGCCCGTATCTCGGAAATTGAGCGCATTCTGGTCTTTACCTATATTTATGGTGGTGTGGCCAACTGGTCTCAAGTAGACGGTGTGGTAACTATCCAGCAGAAGGACGGCCCGGATATCATTGTCCGAATGAATGAATACGGGAGCCCGCTTGGCATGTGTGGGATCGCGATGTTACGCAATGTGAACAATGAGACATTCAGCATTGAACGAATCGTGCAGTTCTATAATGGGCATCAGGCGTTGGACGAGGCTCATGATTGGGGAATGCAGTGGGTAGCGGGAAGAAAGTAATCATTCGTATTTTAATCAATCCCTCCAGATTAGGAGGGATTGGTTTTTATGCCCCGACAGCTTGAATCAATTCATGCAGATTGGCTATTGCCAAAGGTGCGAGGAGGAGACAATCCTGAAATATTTCAATTTTTTGAGTCTGGAAGAAGAAGATACTTTATTTTTCTCTTCACCCGTCTCGTTCAATCACCGGACTTCCAAAGATTTACTGGCATATGCTGTTGGGGCTGCTTTATATATGCCCGCGACGCGCACTCATATCGCGGACGACATTATGAATGGTAAGCATGAAGGTCTGACGACTATTATTATTGATCTGGAGGACGCTGTGGGTGACGACCAAGTAGAGTTTGCCGAGCAGTGTCTGGTGCAGCATCTAACTCAACTGATGACTTATATGGAGACAGGCATGCTCAGTCAGGATCGAATGCCTCTTCTGTTTGCCCGTGTACGTTCACCACAACAGTTGGAACGTCTGATGGATACGTTGGGAGCACTGGTATCCATGCTGACAGGTTTGGCGTTGCCCAAGTTTTGTGTGGGTAATGGAAGGGCCTATTTTGACCAGATCCGCAAGTATAATCAACGGAAACCGGATCATGTTCCCGTTCTCTATGGAATGCCTATCCTGGAGACTGCTTCTATAATCTATCGGGAAACAAGATGGGAGACCTTGCTGGACCTTCGAAACATCCTCGATGAAAATGAGGAATATGTGCTCAATGTACGCATTGGTGCAACCGATTTCTCCAGCCTGTTTGGACTACGCCGAAGTCCAGAATTGACCATATACGATATCGCCACGATCCGTGACTGCATCTCGGATATCATCAATCTATTCGGTAGGATGGACAAGCCGTACGTGATCTCAGGTCCTGTCTGGGAATATTTTAGCCAGCGGGAGCGCGTGTTCAAACCTCAATTACGACAGACACCATTCGAAGAAACTCTCGGCAAATCCGGGCTGCATCTGAGAATGAAATATATTACGAACACAATGGATGGATTGATGCGTGAAGTCATGATGGACAAGGAAAATGGAATTGTAGGCAAAACGATCATTCATCCTTCTCATATCAAGCCTGTACAAGCGATGTACGTTGTTACACATGAGGAATATTCGGATGCCCAAGACATCATAGCCCGCAATGACGGTAGCCTGGGTGTGTTCAAAAGTAATTACTACAACAAAATGAATGAGATTAAACCCCACTTGAGCTGGGCAAATCGCATTCTAATCCGATCACAAATATATGGGGTGTTACATGAACAGCAGCATTTTGTCGGGCTCTTGCCCAAACATGAACAACAACAAAACTACGTTCCCAATTCTTGATCAATTCAGTCTGAATGTTCAGGTTACACATAACCCGTTGCAACTTCCACTGGAATCACTATTTTCAATGGCTGCACGAATCAATAAGAAACGTTCATTTTTGTTTGTAAGCAAACTGCTGGGCAAGCACATCCCGGTTAACCCGTATACCTCGCTTCTGAGCGGGGCGGCATTGGCTGTTCTGTTATATGAGCACCTGACTGAGGAGACGGAAGAGACGAAAGTTCAGGTGGCCGAGTGGAAACGTGAGATGGTCAAGGGGCTTATTGATCCCCAGCAAGCCCGGCAAGTGTACAACATGCTGTTGCAAGAAAAGTTGAGTTTACCGGAAATAATTCGTTTTGTTGGTTTTGCGGAGACAGCTACAGCGTTGGGCCACAGCATGTACGAGATGTTTGCTGATCATGCTTCCTACATTCATACCACTCGTGAATATGTGCCAGCGATGCATCCGGATATTCAATTTGAAGAAGAGCATTCCCACGCGATGTCTCATCGTTGTTATGCGTTGGATCATGAAGCCTTTGCAGGAGAGGGCCCGATTGTGCTGGTGGACGATGAGATTACGACGGGCAAAACAACGTTGAATATCATTCGGGATATCCAGGCCAGCTATCCCCGGAAGCAATATGTGATTGCTTCATTGCTGGATTGGCGCACGGAAGCAGACGAGCTCCGTTTTGCCGAGCTGGAAGCTGAGCTGGGAATTACAATTACTCCGTTAAGCCTGTTGAAGGGCCGCATTGAAGTGGCGGGGACTCCGCAGTTGGAAGCAACACAGCAAGATGAGAAGCTGCCCCAACATGCCGTAACGTTTCAGATATCTACTGTTGCCGATGCCTTTGATCAACTTCATGCTACTTCGGAGGATGGCGAAGGTAAACGTAGCACAGCGAGCTACGTCCAGCTTACGGGCAGGTTTGGTATGCAATCCCGGCATAATGGCGTATTACGTCAGGAGATTAGCCGGATTGCAGAACGACTTCAGTCGCAGCGTACGGGAGAACGGACGTTGGTGATGGGAACAGGGGAGTTCATGTATATTCCGATGCGTATTGCCGCCGAGATGGGAGAAGGCGTGTTCTATCAATCCACTACCCGCAGTCCAATCCATACACATCCGGCTCCCGGATATGCTGTTGTTAGTGGTGCTGGATATGCCTCACCTGAAGACGCATCCGTTCGTAACTTTATCTATAACATCGCTCCGGGACAATATGACGAGATTTTTGTTCTGCTGGAGAGACAGATGTCCGAAGAACGAATGGAACCGATGTTGAAGGTACTGGGGCAGTTGGGATGTGGACACATCCATATCGTATATTGCGGCTTGCCAGAGAAGACAGGGGACAACGAGCAATGAACTTAACTACACTGGAGCTAATCAGACAACGTGAGATTCCGTCTCCCGAGCGGATGGGCAGTTATGATGCATCGGACGTTGTTTTCCTACTGAAGGATATCAGCCATGTGGATCTGGAAAAGGGAACGGGTGAACGGGAGCAAGCGATCCAATCCGG
The DNA here is from genome assembly GCF_024159265.1 of Paenibacillus sp. 1781tsa1. Lineage (NCBI taxonomy): Bacteria > Bacillati > Bacillota > Bacilli > Caryophanales > Paenibacillaceae > Paenibacillus > Paenibacillus sp. 1781tsa1. The sequence continues at coordinate 1,152,593 of NZ_JAMYWY010000001.1, forward strand.
GGTTCATTATTCGGAGATGCTGCCCGTGGAATACCAGCCCACAGCAGAATACATCGAGCTGTTCCATCAGACACTGGAACAATCCGCTGCAAGAATCGCGCGTCATACCGCTATTGTGGCTGAGAAGATTGTAGAGCGCAGAGGACTGAATCTTGTTCTGGTATCTCTGGCTCGAGCCGGAACGCCTGTGGGCATCCTGATCAAGCGTTATATTGAATTGAAATACAAGGTGACGATTCCGCATTATAGCATTTCGATTATTCGTGGCAAGGGTATGGACGAGAACGCAATTTTATATATTTTACAGCAGCATGGTCTGGAAACTGCCATTCAATTTGTAGACGGTTGGACCGGCAAAGGGGCTATTCGCAAAGTGCTGAAAGAGTCCTGTGATCAAATGGAACGGACTTATGGTGTAAGTCTTGATGATGATCTTGCCGTGTTGGCCGATCCGGGGCAATGTTCAGGCACGTTTGGGACGAGGGAAGATTATCTCATTCCTAGCGCTTGTCTGAATTCCACCGTCTCGGGACTGGTGAGCCGTACAGTACTTCGAGATGATCTGATTGGGCCGGCAGATTTTCACGGAGCCAAATGGTATCGCGAATGGTCCTCTGCGGATGTGTCGACCCAATACGTGGATACTATCGCTCAGCATTTTCCGCAGATGATGGACCAAGTGGAGACTCGCTCGGACGACAATGCTACCGATACTTCGGAAATCACCTGGAAAGGCTGGCAGGATATCGAGTCCATCCAGCAATCCTTTGGTATTGCGAACATCAATCTGATCAAACCGGGAATCGGGGAAACAACCCGAGTTCTGTTGCGCCGGGTCCCCTGGAAAATTCTTGTGGATCGACTGGACAATCCGGATTTACAACATATCATGATGCTCGCCAGAGACAGAAATGTGCCGGTTGAGGTATATCCGGGACTAACCTATTCCTGTTGCGGCATTATTCAATCCCTGGGAGGTGGCGGAGAATGATGATCTACGCAAGTGATCTGGACCAGACGCTGGTGTACTCCCGTCGTGCGCTCCGTATTCCCGAAGATACACCGGGACTTGTTCCCGCAGAGTGGATTAACGGCAAGTTGTCCGCTTTTATGTCAGCATATGCACTGGAGCGATTGCAGTCTTTGCCACAAGACATTGTATTTATGCCTGTGACTACACGTACAGTGGAGCAGTACCGGCGCATTCATATTTTTCAGACGGAATGTATTCCGAAATATGCGGTGACGAGTAATGGGGGAAACATCATTGTTGACGGTCAGGTAGACGATGAATGGAACTTGCATATTCGTTCTTTGCTTCGTCAGCAGGCAGCTGCTCCCGAAGAGATCCTGGATTTATTTGACGATGTACTGAGCCCGGAATGGGTGATTAACCAGCGATTGTGTGATGAGCTGTTCTATGCATTGTTGATCGAACGTGACAAGCTTCCAATGGAGCGTATTGCCGACAAGATTCGGGTGTTAGAGACGCTTGGATGGGAGAGTTCGATTCAGGGTCGGAAGCTCTATCTGGTGCCTTCGGCCGTAAACAAACGAGCTGCAGTGGAGCATATTAGGCAACGCATTGGCGATGTGCCTGTGATTGCTTCGGGCGATTCCTTGCTGGATCGCTGTTTGCTGGACTTTGCGCAGCATGCCATTGCTCCATCTCACGGAGAGTTGCATGTGGAGAGACAGCGTGTGCCTGAGCAAGTACCGTATCAATTTACGGAACAATTTGGTGCATTTGCAGCAGATGAGATTCTCGATTACGTTCACCGTATTCATAACGATCAACAGATCCAGAGACACCATGCCGAGATAAGGGAGACCGTATAAATGAAAAAAATGAAGATTTACTTCAACCGTTGGTTCTCTGTAACGTATCATTATATGAATGCAATTCGGGACAATGAGGATGGGTTGGAATTTGAAATATACGGCACGCATCCTGATCCGGGACACATGGCATTACAGGGCTGTGATGTTGCAGAAGTTGAACCGCGTGTAACGGGCCGGGAATATGTAGATTTTTGCCTCGACTTTTGCCGTCGTCATCAGATTGATGTCTTTATTCCGCGCTGGAACATGCTGGACATCAGCAGACATATCTCCCTGTTTGAAGAGATCGGTACACGGGTTATCGTATGCTCGGACACGGAATTGCTGGAACAATTGATGGAAAAAGACCGGTTCTATGAATCGGTACGTGAGAAGGGCATTATGGAGATTCCGGATTATTTCACGGTCAGTAATGCTGCTCAATTCCAGCAAGCCTATGAGGCGTTGCGTGCACGTGGACATGATGTATGCTTCAAACCATGTAATGGTGAGGGCGGCATGGGATTCCGTGTGATCAACAATGAGCGTGATCCGTTGCAGGAGTTGTTCGGATATGCGCTGAACTCGATTTCATATGAAGATGCCCTGCGTGCGTTCTCTTCTGCTCCGTCCTTTCAAAATGTCATGGTGATGGAGGTACTGGAAGGATATGAATACAGCATAGATTGTCTTTCGGATAGCAATGGGAAACTTATAACGGCCATTCCGCGTAGAAAAGAAAGAGGACGTTTGCGTTTGCTCGAAGAAAACGAGGAACTGCTGGCAATTGCCCGTAATGTGGCAGAGGTATATCGGATTCCTTATAATTTTAATATACAGATGAAGTATCGCAAGGATACACCGAAGCTGCTGGAGATCAATCCGCGTATGTCGGGTGGGTTGCACATGTCTTGTCTGTCGGGCGTGAACTTCCCGTATCTGGCGGTTAAGTCTGCACTTGGCCATGATATTGGACCCCTTCATCCGAAGTTTGGCATATTGGGAAGTCATATCGAGCAGCCATATATAATCGACGTTCAGAAGGTAAGCGGAGTACACCACGTCTAGCTGAGAAATTCCCTCAACATTGACACCTTCTGGATGGTTTTTTTACAATACGGATAAGTGTTGTTAAGGCAGGAGGACAAGTAATGTTACGGAAAACGAAGATAGGTATAGGCGCATTGGTCGGTTATGGTCTCGCGGCGATCACGAGTCCCTTTCTACCGGATGTCATCACGTGGGCAATTCCGGCACTGGCAACTGTGGTCGGGGGATTGATTCCTTCACGTTCCACGCCACGCACACAGGTGGAGGGTTCGTCATCAGCCCATGTACCCATAACAGATATCGGAAATGAACCATCCCGCTTGAATGGTGGACAAGCACCGAGCGCAGTGCCAACAGGGGCAAGAGAAGCTTCTCTGGTACAGCCTCATTCGAGCTCCACTCCCGCACAACATGCGGGCTCAGAACAAGCAAAGCCTTCCCGGACCGAACCAGATCCTGTATTTGATCCGGTGATTGAATACCTGGAAGTTCTGGAGGACATGATTATCTCCGAAGGTCAGAAGAACGAGCTGGATAATGAGATCGTGGAGAAATCACTGGCTTTGTTTGCCCGTCTGCAGCGTGTAATTCCTTCCCTTCAGGAGCTAAACAACGGGGATATTAACCATACGGTGCGCAGACTGATTTTAAAAGACCTGAACGGTTTTATTAATCCATTTCTACGATTGAGCGGAGAAGCCAAACGGAACAATCGCCGTATGCTTCTGAATGGCCTTCGAGACGTGGATTCCAAGATATCGGATATTGTATCAACGATTGAACATAAAGACTTAATGGAGCTTCAGAACAAAGCGGAACTAATACATCAACGGTATAACAGCTCTGAATTATAGGAGGGATTGGCATGGCAACGGAATGGGCTCAGTTGAAGCAGGAAGATGAGCAACGGATTAACCAGGAAGCAACGCAGCTTATTCAGAAAGTGTCCCAAAGTGATCCGGCTCACCTGGATACCTTAATGGATGATATCGGTAAATTGGGTGTGAAAACACAAGAGAGAGCAGGACAGACCCTCAAGTTGCTTGATCGCCCAGTCAATGAACTGATGTCCGGGAATCGGGCAGAGGTATCAAACATGATCCTGAAGCTCCGTGATGAATGCGAGAGTCTGCAGCAGAGTAAAAATGTGAGTTTTGTGGGGAAATTGTTACGCAAGAGCCCGCTGAAAAACTACGTGTACCGGTATCAATCCGTTCGTACGAACATTGATGCGATTATTAACGGGTTGCGGGACGGTAAGGACAACCTGGAAGAAAGCATCGTGAACATGCGTCAGCTGAAACGTTCTTCCATTCAGGAGATCTACAATCTGCAGACCAAAATCTCCTTTGGTAATCAATTGAAAGCATTGTTTGAAACCGAGATCGCCAAGCCTGAGAACGAGAATCGTAAAGCGCATCTGGAGCGTGGATTGCGTAAGGTGGTTACACGTACCCAATCCATGACAGAGATGATTATGCTGTACAACCAGGCGATTGCAGCTACCGACATCATTAATGACAACAATGACAAGCTGATTGATTCAGTGAATAATGCCATTGATAAAACAGCAAATCTGATCACCGTTTCGGCCATGATTGCGATGGCACTTAATGATCAGGAGAAGGTCATCTCTGCTGTGGAAGCGACCAATAAGACAATTGAAGATCAATTCAAGGAAAACGCCAGATTGCTGAAAACAACAACAGAGAAAACGAATGAGTTGTTGTCCAAACCGGCCATGTCTCTTGAAGCGGTCAATCAGGCGATGGGTGATCTGATGTCTGCGCTGGATCTGTCCGAGCAGTCGAATCGCCGTATCATCGAGAGCTGTAATGACTATACCAACAAGATGACAACACTTAACGCCAAAATGAGTGATCGACTGGGTCTGGAAGGGCCGAAAGCTGCTGCCATTCCGGAGAAAAACAAACCGGATTCCAGTGCTTTAGGATCTTTCCTAGATTAGGGTAGGACTCGCTGCATATCGTATCGAGATTGCTACATGGTTTTATTTTCTACGAGGGACGCTGAGTGCGTCTCTTTGTTTCATTTATTTGATAGAATGAAGGTAAAATCTGGGGTTGTGCGAAGGAGCTTGCTGAACATGCTGGACTTTTCATTCGAGATTATTGATGAGACCAAAATTAATATTCAATACAAATATGGCAGTCAGTTCTTTAACTTTAACCTGTATTATGCCAACGGGAATTGGACGCTTCATCCATTTGACGGCATACTGATCCAAAATCGTGAAATGTGCAGTCTGATTGTGTCTGAACTGCTCCGTAACAAGGACTTTCATGTCATGTTGGCCAAAGAGAAAATTATCCTATCTCAGCTGCGTACGAGTGTTAATCTCCAGTCCAATGAGCCGGATGAATGGGTAGCAGATCGGAGAAACGCAGATTATTCCAGACATGATGATGAGTTGATGGATTACATAGGGAACCACAGTTTCGAAGACATATTACAGCTTGAGCAAGAACAGGTTGAGGCCAGAGTGCAATTCTTCCAACAGATCATTCAGAGAATGTTTATGGAGGGACTTGGACCGGAAGATGCTGATTTTATTAAAGTTCAAGCCGTGATACGGATATATAAAGAGACATACGATCGTCTTGGTGAGTTGAAGGATCACAATAGGGGAGATCGTGGACGCAGAAGATGGTAGGATGTAAAGTTGAAAAAAAGGTTCATCAGCCATAGGCAGATGAACCTTTGTGTTCTTCGGATACTCAAGGGAGGTGAATGGTTTGGATATGATCGGTATGCATCATTAAAGAAGTCTCATCTGCTTCTACCAATGCAAGCAAGTGGCTGTCTGCATTCTTTAATAACCCTGCTCGGTAAGGCTTGCAACCGAGGTTGAGTACAACAAGTTCACCTATCATGCTTTTGACATGTGATTCATTAACGTAGACGATCCCTTCTTTACAGCTCATTTCCATATAGTCCCAGCGTACGTCCGTACGTACCTTGTACTGAATCAGGTCCTCCCCGGTTAATTTTGCTCTCTCTCCCCAACAAACTTCTTATTCCTTGACCATTCATAGACATAGTGTTTTAAGTTTTACCCCTTCCATGATATAAGTTCAGATGGACAAAAATGGTGGATGTGATTCTGATCCCTTCCATTCGTCATTCATGTCTGCCTGTAGTTTAAGCATAAGTGACATGCCTTTTGAAGGGACTAGCCAGTTAACTATATTTATATTAATTTGGCTATAATCTATTAGAATGTATGTATATTTATAGATTAATAACTCGATTATTCCGCATTATGACAAGTGAAGTTGGATGTGACATGTACAGGACTGTGTATTCGCCGTACGACTTTCTGTGCTTCTGCATAGGATGGTGTACGAGTCTGCGGGCGAATCTTACAGGTACTCGAAAGGCGGATGGAAATGGCTCTTCCTGTCTACCATATCAGCTTGTCTCCAACCGAATATCAACAGTTAACGTCCAATATATGGTCAGAGACGTTTGTGAACAGCACGATGCAGATGGACGGCAGGCCGTTTCCAATCCGGATTCGATACCGGGGAGGACATACCGCTCTTGATTTTCTCATACCATGTGTAATTCTGATGAAATCTATCAAAGTTCCCTGTAAGCACAGCTTCACTTAACCAGCGTAAATAATTGTCCGTATCCATTCTCGATTGTAAAAAACGAAACAATTCCAGCCTGGACTTTGTGTTCAACTGCTGAATAAAATTACGCAGCCTTGTGCGATCCACATCCTTACCCCGAATTAAGCTATACCCGGACAATAGATCGGTGCTTCAGCAGAGGTATCTGAATTTATCGTAAAACCAGCATGATCATTCACCGCATAGAAGATGCTGCGCACAGGGATTTTCCTTTGGCGAAAAAAGAAGGATTTCACACCTTCGATCCGCAGGTATACACCCTGAAGCTGCCCATTCAGATAGAGTACTGTTGGGAAGACGGAGCGGGTACACGAATCGACTCAAAAAAGCGAAACGAAAGTGCATTGCGCAGCAACGAAGGATCATCATACTCCGCATTAAAATGGTACGTCCTGCTGGCCGTGCGAATCTCAAATGATTTTTTGACATAGCCAACTTGTTGTTTTTCCCGTTAATGGACATTTCACTGAATCGTCCACGGGCGTTCAGCAAAATTTCTATACAAACAAATTAAAGTAATATAATATAATTTAAAATCAGAGTTAATTAATTGGAATAGTTTGTATTGACAGGGGGGAATGAAGTGGAAGAACGGGATTGGAGAATTCTGCAAGAATTGTACAAGCATCGTAATATTACAAAGACTGCGCAGAATCTGTTCATGTCACAACCAGCGCTAACAGGAAGGATTCAGCAAATCGAGAGAGAATTTGAAATCACGATTGTACAAAGGGGAAGAAGAGGCGTAGATTTTACTCCCCATGGTGAATATATGGCAAAAGCAGCTGATGAAATGCTCAAAAGATATCAACATATCAAGGATGATTTACTTAAGCTGAATGACCAGGTTACCGGGACACTGAGACTTGGCGTCGGCTATTTTTTTACCAAGAACAAGCTCCCTCGGATGCTGCAGATGTTCAAGGAACTATATCCGGAGGTTGAGTATAAGGTCATTACTGCACGCAGTAAAACCATTCATAACCTGATATTGAATCAAGATATCCATATCGGTCTCATTCGGGGGGATTATACATGGAACGGTGAAAAACATTTTCTGTTTCAGGACACGTTATGTGTAGTGTCCAAGGAAGCGTTCACTCTTGAAGAACTGCCACATCGGCCTCGGATTGATTACAGGACAGATCAGGTTCTTAAATCTGAAATCGATAATTGGTGGTCCGACCATTATTCCGTACCTCCCAGAATAGGCATGGAGGTCGACCATGCAGACTCAGCCAGGGAGATGGTGATGAATGGATTGGGATATGCCATCATGCCAAGCATGTACTTCAACGGAGAGAAACTGATGAAAATTCATATCAAGAACAGGAAGGGGGAACCCATCATCCGTCGGACATATATGTTTTATCACCAGGAATTTATGCAGCTTAATCAGGTCAATGCTTTTGTGCAATTTCTGAAAAATTTCGATTTCAACAAATCCCTATAGGTATCATAGGGATTTGTAATGGTTAAGCATAGCGATTTCTTATTTTATTTATCTCACGCATTCGGTTAAAGTGAATTACAGCTACATTTCCAGTAAACGTCGTCACAAGAATGGATAAATCAGTTGAAAAACCAACTAAACACATAGGTTAATTCAATTTTAATGCTGTTCTGCGATTTGATGTGAATCTGACACAAATATCTAAGGGAGATGGAAATTATGGCAACGTTGAATGAGTACCTTGCACAGAAAAGAGAAGCCGCACAGGCGTTACATCAACAGGCACTAGCCAACCCGGAGCCAAGAAACTATTCCGCCAAGGTACGCGCGGCAGGTAGAAGTGGAATCCGCGAGATTCGGATCAGAGATTTTCAGATCATTAGCGACAGTCCCGAAAATTTTGCCGGATATAGTCTTGGCCCGGCATCGCCGGAAATTCAACTGGGTGTTCTGGGCAGCTGCATGACTCACATCACATTGATCCAGGCTGCCAAGCTCGGCATTTCGCTGGAATCCCTCGAGATCGAGGTCCATGGACAGGAACATCCCCTGGCAGGACAAGAAGGGTATGAAAATGTCCCTATCTATCCGCACAATATTCATTACAAAATTCACATCACCTCTGACGAGAGCCCCGAGAAAATCAAGGAACTTCATGAAACGGTTGAGCGAGTATGTCCTATATACAATCTTTTGCTTAATCCTCAGACCATTACAGGCGAGGTTGTGTTAAATACTGTCTCCGGTCTTCAAGGAGTAGCATCAGAACAAGGGAATTAAAAGAATGGCCAAATATATCGTTCGATCCTTGCTTCAGATTGTACCGGTTCTCTTCATTATTACAATGATTGTATTTATACTCGTTCATGTCACAGGTGATCCCGTAGCTATGATGCTTCCAGATACAGCCACGGCTGAAGACAGGCAGGTTCTGAGGGCTGCCTTGGGTCTGGATCGGCCTTTATATGTACAGTATTCCATATTTGTATCCAATTTGCTGCGAGGGGACTTCGGTGACTCATTCCGTTACGGTCAAGCCGCCCTGCCTATCGTATTGGAGAGATTACCTGCCAGCTTCGAACTGGCGACGGCATCGATGGTCGTAGCCTGCTGTATTTCTATCCCTCTTGGCATATGGTCGGCGGTCAAACGCAACTCGTTTATGGATCTGTTGATCTCGGGCATATCCGTTCTTGGCAAGGCGATGCCTAACTTTTGGGTAGGGATCATGCTGATCCTGCTTGTCTCCGTCAAACTGGAATGGACGCCCGTGTCGGGAAGAGGCGGCTTCTCACACTTGATTCTACCTGCGCTCACACTGGGCACTGGCATTGCCGCCGAGATGACTCGGATGATTCGTTCAAGCTTTCTTGAAATTATCGGTCAGGATTATATCCGGACGGCGCGAAGCAAGGGGCTCCGGGAAATGGTAGTCTTGGGTAAACATGCTCTGAGGAATGCCCTGATTCCGGTCGTGACGATATCTGGATTGCAGCTGACCAATCTGGTCAGTGGATCGCTGGTCACCGAAACGGTTTTTTCATGGCCAGGCATGGGCCTGCTTATTGTCCAAGCGATCAACACGCATGATATGGCGATCATACAGGCTGCCGTATTCATTATTGCATTTATCGTAATCTTGATTAATCTGCTTACAGACATCGTGTACAAGCTATTGGATCCACGGATTAAATACAGCTCCTAATGTCCGACGTCATTAATCCTACTTAACCTGTAATAAAACTTGGTATATATTTGATTTTTTGGATCACTCATCAGAGAAAGGCGGATTAAACCGATGCAACGTTTGTATAAATGGCCACTAACCCTGCTCGTATTTCTTTTAGTTATCACCGGGTGTAATAACGCTGCTTCAGTAAGCACCGGCTCGTCTGGCGACGAAAAAGTGCTAACCATCGGCAATACCATTGATAATGTCACGTTTGATGTCCACGATCATGGCAACACACAAACCGAATCCATTCATGTCAATCTGTTTGAGTACCTTGTCAAAAAAGATGCTTCCGACCCCAAAAAGAAGCTGCCGGGTCTCGCCGTTTCTTGGGAAAGAACGGATGATCTGACATGGCACTTTATTCTGAGAGAAGGGGTTATATTCCATAATGGAGACCCGTTCACCGCAGAAGATGTGAAATTCACCCTTGAACGGGCAGCACGCGACAAATCCCTAATCGATTATCCCTCGTACAATATCATTGACCGGGTTGAGATCAAGGATGATTATACCGTTGATATTATAACGAAAGAGCCTGACCCCATCATGCTATCAAGGTTGAGTCGAATAAGTTCCGGCATCTTGCCAGCCAAATATTTTCAGGAAAAAGGCATTGAAGGTTTCAATGCGGCTCCGGTGGGGACAGGACCCTACAAGTTTGATCGGTGGATTAAGGATGACCGGGTTGAACTTGTCAAAAACGAAAACTACTACGCTGGAGAGCCAAAATGGGACAGGGTTATTTTCCGTACAATACCCGAATCCACAACACGTATATCCGAGCTGCTTACGGGTTCGGTTGATATCGCTGTGATTATTCCTCCGGGAGATATCCAGCGGGTCAAGGACAGTGGCAAGACTTATTATACGGATCTGGAGAGTGCCAGAGTCCAAAGCCTGCTGGTGCGTCAGACCCCTGGAACTGTCACCGCAGATCCTAAGGTCAGGGAAGCGATTGAGCTTGCAATCGACAAACAAACATTGGTAGACAGTGTGCTCGAAGGCGCGGGAGTCCCAACTCAAGAAGCAATCGGACCTGGTATTTTGGGATTCAATCCGGACCTGTTTAACACCAATCTTTACGATCCGGATCGTGCCAAGCAATTGCTTGTTGAGGCAGGTTATCCAAACGGAGTTGAGCTGACGCTCAGCAGTCCGACTAGCACCAAAGAGGTCGCAGAGGCCATCGCCGCCTATCTGACAGAGGCTAATTTTAAAGTGAATCTTGAAATTCTGGAGCAGACGCAGTACAAGCAGTGAGACAATTCCAACACGTTTAAGGAACTGGCCCTGCAAGGCAAAGGCAATTCCATGTTCGAGGCCCCGCTTCAATTGGAAGTGTTCAAATCGGATAACGCTAAAGGACAAACGGACTATAACAATCCTGAAGTCGATGAACTCCTGACCGAAGCCTCTGTGAATCTGGACGACCAAAAAAGGGAAGTTCAGTACCAGAAGGTGCAATCCATTCTGGCGGAAGAGCGTCCGAGAATCTTTCTGTATCAGAATAAATTCAATTATGGAGTGGGCAACAGGATAGACTTTACTCCACGTGCGGATGAGATGTTCTTCGCAGAAGACATTACCCTGAAAGAATAGGTAACAACGTAAAGAGGGATTGGAGGGGATGGATATGGCAAAATCCATTCAGACAGAAGCTTCACTGGTTATGCCGGCTCACTCATCCCATGAGGAACCGCTACAACGTAGAGGTAACTGGAGGAACTTGTTCCAGAGTAAGACCGGGGTTGTGGGCCTGGTCCTGCTTCTGATAATCATATTGCTATCACTCGCTGCACCTTATATTGCGCCACATGACGCGTCAAAGGCAAATATTGCACAAAAGCTTCTTCCCCCTGCTTGGGCAGAAGGCGGAACTTGGGAATACGTCCTAGGTACCGATGGGCTGGGCCGTGATATTTGGAGTCGGATTTTATATGGATCACAGGTCTCACTAATTGTCGGTTTTAGTGCCGTAATCATATCAGGACTCATCGGTATCGTGCTTGGTCTTTTGGCTGGGTACTACGGTTCGTGGATTGATGCAATCATTATGCGAGTGACAGATGCTTTTGTCGCCATTCCTACTATTTTGTTCATGATGCTGTTCATGTTCGTACTTGGGGAAGGGATAGGGACTCTAATCTTTGTCATCGGGATCACAGGCTGGGTGAGCTATACCCGATTGGTCCGAAGTGAGGTACTGAGTGTACGAGAGCGTGATTATGTACGTGCCGCCCGCGTTAGTGGTGCCAAAACACTTCGAATTATAGGGGTTCATATCCTGCCCAATATTAGTTCCTCTATTATTGTCATTGCTACGATTAATGTAGGCAGAGTCATTATATCGGAAGCCGCTTTGAGCTTTCTTGGATTGGGCATTCAGCCGCCAGCCGTATCATGGGGAGGCATGCTCAGCGACGGGAGGCAATACCTGGCTACAAGCTGGTGGGTAGCTACACTTCCGGGACTGGCCATTACCATCACGGTACTGGCGATCATTTTTGTCGGAGATTGGTTACGTGACTGGCTAGACCCTAAATTGAAATAGGCTGTTTGGCGGAGTGGCTCGTCAAAAATTCAGATTCGAGGTGATGTGTCTATGTCTATGCCCGAAATGCTGCTGAAAGTGAAGGATCTCCAAACCTCTTTCAGAACCAGGGAGGGGGTCATTCCTGCAGTCAACCGGGTTTCTTTTGAAATAGGGAGAGGTGAAACACTTTGTATTGTCGGTGAATCGGGTTCAGGCAAAAGTGTAACCTCACTGTCGATTATCGGGCTTCTTGATTCACCAAGCAAAGTGGTTACCGGTGAAATCAAGTTAAAAGGGCGCAATCTCCTTACCTTGAGCAAAAGGGAAATGAGGAAAATTCGTGGCAGCGAAATTTCCATGATCTTTCAGGAACCGATGACTTCGCTCAATCCTGTATTTACGATTGGCAGCCAAATTGCAGAGTCACTCCGGACGCATACGGGGTTGAAGCGAAGCGAGGCCAAGGCTAGGAGCATCGAATTATTAAAAATTGTTGGCATTGCACACCCGGAAAAGGCATATCACTATTTTCCCCATCAGCTATCCGGAGGAATGAGGCAGCGAGTGATGATCGCATCCGCATTATCCTGTAATCCAAGTCTGCTCATCGCAGATGAACCTACAACAGCTTTGGATGTTACCGTTCAGGCTCAGATTCTTGAAGTGATCAAAGACCTGAGCAACAAGCTGAATACGGGTGTGATCCTCATAACGCATGATCTTGGGATCGTTGCTGAAATGGCGGATCGGGTCATCGTAATGTATGCAGGGGAAATTGTAGAAGAGGCACGGGTTGAGGATCTGTTCGATCGTCCGCTTCATCCTTATACTTCCGGCCTGTTAAAGTCGCTGCCCCAGATTCATATCGATCAGGAAGAGCTCTTTTCCATCAAGGGCACGGTTCCAAACCTGCAGGAGCTTCCCCCCGGATGCGCCTTTCAGTCTAGATGCTCGTTCGCAACAAGCAGGTGCGGAACAGAGAAACCGGAACTTGAGTGGATTGAGGCAGGTCATAAGGCGAGATGCTTTTATCCGCTGACTCAGGGAGGGATAAGGTGAAAAGTGCATTGCTCGAAAATCATAAAGAACCATTATTGAAGGTACAGGGACTGAAAAAATATTATCCCTACAGAACGGGATGGATGGGTGCAAAGAAGGGGCACATTCAGGCCGTTGACGACCTCAGCTTCGTTGTGCACAAGGGAGAAACGCTTGGCATTGTAGGAGAATCGGGTTGTGGCAAATCGACGTTGGGGCAGCTGATACTTCAATTAGAGGAGCCGACGGAAGGAGAAGTATGGTTTGCGGACCAAAGGCTAACGGGCATGAGCGAGAAGAAGCTTGGCAGCATACGTTCAGACTTGCAATTAATTTTTCAGGACCCCTATTCTTCATTGAATCCAAGGCTTAAGGTCAGGGATATTATTGCAGAGCCGTTTCGTATCCATGGTCTGCCAAAGGGAGAGTCTTTAGGAATCAGAGTTGCGGAATTGATGGAAACGGTTGGTCTGGCTAAGCATCACTTGGATCGGTATCCACATGAATTCAGCGGTGGACAACGGCAACGAATCAGCATTGCCAGAGCGCTGGCATTAAGACCCAAGCTCATCGTATGCGATGAAGCTGTATCAGCACTGGATGCATCGATTCAGGCACAGATCCTTAACTTGCTCAGGCAGCTTCGGAGAGAGCAAGGGATCACATTTATTTTTATTGCTCACGGTTTAGCCTCCGTCAAATTTGTCAGCGATAAAATCGCAGTCATGTATCTTGGCAAAATTGTAGAGATGGCTGACAAAAATGATTTGTTCAGCCACCCAAGGCATCCATACACCCAATCCCTGCTGTCAGCGATACCTGTATCGCATCCAAGGGATAAAAAGCAGCGAATCGTGCTGCAGGGGGATGTCCCAAGCCCATCGAACCCACCCCGAGGCTGCAGATTTCATACAAGATGTCCGATAGCGCAGGAAATTTGCCGGAATCAGTCCCCTGAACTCAGTGAACTCACAGCAGGTCACATGGTATCGTGTCACTTTCCTTTATAAACATTATATGAAAGCTGAGGTGAGGCAAACCAATGAACAGGAACCGCCAGATGATATTGAATTTTTTCATGAATAGCACAGGCTTTCACGAAACGGCTTGGAGATTGCCTTCGGCTGAGCCAGAAGGCGTCACTTCATTTTCGCTGTACAAAAAAATGGCCCTGATCGCTGAGCAGGCCAAATTCCACACCGTATTTTTGGCCGACGCCTACGAACTTGGAGAGAATATGAAACATCAGGCACTTAGTCGTCTGGAACCGTATACCCTTTTATCCGCATTGGCAGGGGTTACTGAACGAATCGGTCTTGTAGCAACGGTATCCACTTCTTATACAGAGCCTTATCACACGGCCAGACTGTTCGCTTCCCTGGACCATCTAAGCGGCGGCCGGGCGGGCTGGAATATCGTGACAACGGGGATTGGGAACACACATCTTAATTTTGGCCGTAAAGAAAATTATGAGCACAACGAGCGTTACCAGCGTGCCTTGGAGTTTGTTCAGTTAACCACCAAACTATGGGACAGCTGGGAAGACGATGCGCTCAAGTTTGACAAGGCTCGGGGCTTGTATGCGGATGTGGAGCGTATTCATGCGGTGAGGCATCAAAGTGAAATTTTCTCGGTGGAAGGTCCCTTGAATCTGCCGCGTCCACCGCAGGGATACCCGGTTTTGGCCCAGGCAGGTTCTTCGGAGGATGGCAAGGAGCTGGCGGCGCGTATCGGAGAATTGATATACACAGCCCAGCAGACATTGGCAGACGCCCAGGCATTTTATGCCGACGTCAAGTCACGGGTAGAAAAATACGGACGCCATCCGGATGATGTAAAGATCGTTCCGGGATTTAGCGTAGTCGTGGGCGCAACCGAATCGGAAGCAAAAGAAAAAGAGGCCGAGCTGCGGGAGTCCATTATTCCTGAACTGGGATTGTACCGGCTCTCCAAGCGGCTGAAGGTGGATCTGTCTTCTTATCCGCTTGACGGGCCTGTGCCTGAGCTTCCCGATCCTGCAACCATTAATGAAAACCGTAGCCGGTTTGAGTTGATGAAAAATATGATCGAATCCGAAAACCTTACTATCCGTCAGCTGATCGAAAGGGTGTCTGGAGGCAATGGGCACCGCACTTTTGCCGGTACGGCTGAGCAGGTGGCAGACGAAATGGAAGAGTGGTTCACTAACGGGGCATGTGATGGCTTTGTCATCCGGCCGCAGGCACTCCCTTCAGGCCTTGAGGATTTTGCCAGATTGGTAATTCCTGAGCTGCAGCGCAGAGGATTGTTTCACACGGAGTATCGCGGAAATACGCTTCGAGAGAATCTCGGACTTGCCCGTCCGGCCAATTCGTTTTCGGTTCGAAGTAAGCGGGATAAGGGGGTGCAGTTGATATGAGCAGGGGAAGAAAACTGAAGCTGGGGTTATTCGTGCAAGGTGCGGGCCATCATGTGGCGGGCTGGCGTCACCCTAAGGCGCAATCCGGAAGCGAAAATTTTGATTTGATCAAGCAGGTTGCGCAAAAGGCGGAGCAGGCAAAGCTGGATATGATCTTTTTCGCGGATGGACTTACGACTTCCGCAAGCAGTCCGGCCTCCGTTGTGACGCGTTTTGAGCCGATTACACTATTGGCGGCGCTGTCTACGGTAACCCAGCAGATTGGTTTGGCCGTTACGGCTTCCACGACGTATTACGATCCGTTCAATCTCGCCCGCCTTATCGCGTCGGTGGACAAGCTGAGCGGGGGCCGGGTAGCGTGGAATGTAGTGACTACGTCTACCCCGGAAGCAGCCCAAAATTTCTCTAACACAGCGCATCTGGAGCACCACTTGCGTTATGATCGTGCGGCTGAATTCGTCGAGGTCGTTAAGGGACTTTGGGACAGTTGGGAACAGGACCCTTACATTGTAAACAAGGAGACAGGTGAGTATATCGACCAAAGCAAAGTGCACGAGTTGAATCATACAGGCAAGTATTTTGCTGTTAAAGGTCCATTAAGTGTGACCCAGAGTCGGCAAGGTCATCCCGTCATCATTCAGGCGGGGTCATCGGGACCAGGGCAAGAGCTGGCTGCGCGGATTGGAGAAGTAGTGTTTACAGCGCAACAGTCGTATGCAGATGCCCAAGCATTTTACGCTAGCCTTAAGGGAGGTCTTCGGAAGTATGGCCGCTCTCCGGAACACCTGCATATTCTTCCCGGTTTGTTCCCCGTCATCGGCAACACGGAAAAGGAAGCCAAGGAAAAGTATGAGGAACTTCAGCATTTCATCGATGATTCCCGAGCCTATGCGACGTTGGAGGAACGTTTCCAATATGATCTTAGCAGTTACTCCCTTGATGATCCAATACCGGATATTCCAGAGTCAGATGGTCGCAAGAGCAGACCTCAACTCCTAATGAAGCTTGCCAGGGAAAAAGGACTTACCCTGCGTCAGCTGTACCGTGAGGTTGCGGGAGCACGCGGGCACCGCATTGTGGTGGGCACTGCAAACCAGTTGGCTGACCATATCCAGAAATGGTTTGAAGGTTATGCTGCGGACGGCTTCAATATCATGCCTCCTTTTCTGCCAGACGGGTTTGATGACTTTGTTCAGGGAGTTATACCGGAGCTACAGAATCGCGGATTATTCCGAACCGAATACGAAGGCAGCACGCTTCGGGAACATCTCGGTTTACCTGTGCCCCAAAACCGCCATTCCATTGTTCCCACCCCATAAATTATTTGAGGAGAGAAGAATCATGTCTGATATCGAGGTAAAGAACATTTTCCTTGGATTGCCAACGACCTGTATTTCAGATGTATTAGGGGGATTGACCAATCTGGATTATGCAATCAAACCGATCGATCCCCAACACAGGATCGTTGGGAGGGCCTTTACGGTGAGTATTCCCGCAGGAGATAATCTTACCGTTCTGCAGGGAATTCGGGAAGCCCAGCCAGGTGACGTGCTGGTGATTGCAGCTCAGGGCGATACTCGCCGGGCTGTTGCAGGGGACTTCGTTGCAGGGCTGGCCCAAACCTTCGGACTTCAGGGGATGATCGTTGACGGCGTCATCCGGGATATTGAAGGGATTCGCAACCTGAATTTTCCCGTTTTCAGCCGAGGCACAACAACGGCATCATCCAATAAGTACGGGGGTGGGCATACGAATGTTCCGGTCTCGGCAGGAGGGACAAATATCCGGCCCGGTGACTGGATCATTGGAGACATCGACGGCGTTGTGGCCGTTCCTAGTGAACAAGTACATGATGTCGCAAAGGCTGCCAGGAAGAAGTTAATTCAGGACGAAGAACGCAGTAGCGGCATCCAAAGGGATAAAATCTTGGCGAAAATGTATATAGATAACTTGTTGGGGGCAATTCCTCAATCCAATTAATAATGTTAATACAGCAGCTATTAGCTGTCTGAGAACTAAACGTAATTGCTTAAAAGGTCGCCAATCGGCGGCTTTTTTGCTTTTTTCTCCCTGGTCAGGGCGTTCTGTATTTTGTATTTGGGCAAACTAAGGGAAAATATGCATGGCACCCTGTCCATTTCAGGTTAATAATAAGAAGGAAAGTAAGATATTAGCGATTTGATGATTCAAAATACGATATAATAAGCGTATTGTATACGTGAAATTTTACATAGATTTAAAGAAAGAGAATAACGGAGCTGATGGTAAGAACGTGGTGTAGGATCGCCTGAACGATGCTCCGAGCCGGAGGAATGCTTATGATCAAGCTGTTGTACTACTTGAAGAAGTACCGAGTTGCCGCGATTGCAGCCCTGGTCATGATGTTAATTGAGCTTGCGGTGGAGCTGGCTCAGCCTTATCTGATCTCCAAGATCATTGATAACGGTATTCAGCAGGGAAACCTGTCTGTCGTCTGGTTGTGGGGCGGTGTGCTGGTTGGCAGTGCTGTCGTGGCTTTTGCTGCCGGAATTGCCAGTTCGTTCTTTGCATCCCATGCAAGCCTGGGGTTTGGATACGATCTGCGCGAGAAGTTGTATGACAAAGTGCAAACGTTCTCTTATGCCGTCTTTAACCGGTTCGCGACATCGTCCCTGATTACCCGTTTAACGGGGGATGTGACCCAGGTACAGGACACCGTCTTCATGAGTCTGCGCTTCATGACACGTGTACCGCTGGTGGTCATTGGCAGCATGATTATGGCAGTAATCGTGAATCCGAGGTTGGGTTTGCTGCTGGTTGTCATGGTGCCGATACTGCTCATTGTTGTGGTGTGGATGATTAAAAAGGCAGCGTTGCTGTTCCGCAATGTGCAGCGCAGACTGGATGCCGTCAATGGAGTCATCCAGGAGAATCTGACAGGCATTCGGCTAATCCGCGTCTTCGTGCGGATGGGCCATGAGATCGAACGCTTTGCCGGATTCAGCGGCAAGCTGATGAAAGGCACAATCTCCGCGCTGCGCCTGACGGAGACCACGATGCCGTTCATGCTGCTGATGATGAACGGTTGTATTATCGCCGTGCTCTGGTTTGGAAGAGTCGACATCGCTTCCGGTAATGCAACTGTAGGTGAAGTGGTCGCTGTGATTAACTACCTGCTTCGCACCATTGGTGCCATGTCTGCGTTGTCATGGATTCTGGTAACCTTCTCGAGAGCAAGCGCTTCGGCGCAACGGCTGAATGAAGTGTTCAATACAGAGGACACGTCGGAGACTGAACAGACGAAGTCGTTATCAACGTCTGCATCATCTACTGGATCTGTGAAATCTTCACATTTTCCGCAATCTGTATACCCGGCGAAAAAACAGCGTAATGTGAAGGGTGCAGTGGAATTCCGCAGTGTAGGCTTCAGTTATCCGAATAGTGAAATTACAGTACTGGATAACATCACATTCACTGCAAAAGCGGGGGAGCGTATTGCTATTATGGGTGCAACGGGCTCAGGCAAATCCTCGCTGGTGCAGCTTATTCCCCGGTTATACACAGAGGATCAAGGAAAGGTACGGATTGATGGTGCCGATGCATCAGAGCTGGATCTGTCCATGCTGCGTGGTGCGATTGGTTATGTTCCTCAGGAGGTTGTCCTGTTTACCGGTTCCATACGGGAGAATATTGCCTGGGGTCAGGAAGATGCTACCTTGGATGAGATCGTGGAAGCCGCGAAGCGCGCGCAGATCCATGAAACGATTGAGAATTTACCAAACGGTTATGATACATTGCTGGGTCAACGGGGAGTGAATCTCTCCGGTGGACAGAAGCAGCGACTTTCCATTGCACGAGCGCTGGTACGTAGACCAAGAATTCTGATTTTGGACGATAGCACGAGCGCACTTGATGTGGCCACAGAAGGCAGATTGTTGGATGCATTGGAAGAATTGTCGTGTACCACGTTTATCATCACCCAGAAGATCAGTTCGACCACTTCGGCGGACCTGATTCTGCTGCTTGATGATGGACAACTCATTGGGCAAGGGAAACATGAAGACCTGATGGAATCGTCAGAGCTGTATCGTCGAATTCATGAATCACAATACGGGGAGGGTGCACAGCATGTTCAAAGCATTCATTGAGCCTTTCCGTCAGCCACCACCGCCGATTGATCCGGAGACGTTACGATCAGGCAGTGGTCGCAAGCCCAAGGCACGGGCGAAGAACTGGTCCGGTACGCTAGGTCGGATCTGGACCTATCTGGCACGGCGCAAAGTTAAGCTGTCCATGGTACTGTTGATGGTGTTAGCTAGCTCCGCACTTGCTTTGCTTGGCCCCTACATGGTAGGGGTGGCCGTGGATGATTTCATCGCGGGGGAAGCCGGCGCAAGCTGGACGCGGTTTCTGATTGGATTAACCGCAGTGTACGTCTTGTTCTCTCTTACATCCTGGTTACAAAACATATGGATGATTGAGATTGCACAGGAAACTGTGTTCCGCATGCGGTATGATCTGTTCTCCCATCTGCACAAGCTGCCGATTCCATTCTTCGGTAAACGACAGCAGGGGGAGATTATGAGTCGAGTGACCAATGATATCGAGAATGTCAGCGGTACGCTGAACAGCTCAGCCATCCAGATTTTTTCGAGTGTATTAACACTACTTGGGACATTTGGCGTTATGCTGTGGCTCAGCCCGCTATTGACACTGCTTACCTTTATCGTTGTGCCGTTGATGGCCATTGGTATGCGTTGGATTACGCGCAGAACGGGACCACTCTTCAAGGAGCGGCAGCGCAATCTGGGTGAACTTAACGGTTATATTGAAGAGACTTTATCCGGGCAAAAGATCATTAAGGCATTCTCCCAAGAGGAGCGGGTGATTCGCGGTTTTGAGGAACGGAATACCCGCATCCGGATTTCCGGTTTTTGGGCACAGACGATCTCCGGATTTATTCCAAAACTGATGAATGGATTGAACAACCTGAGCTTTGCGATTGTGGCGGGCATCGGTGGTATTCTGGCGATTCAGGGTTCGGTTACAGTCGGGGTGATTATTATCTTTGTGGAATATGCCCGTCAATTCACCCGTCCCCTGAATGATCTGGCGAACCAGTGGAATACGTTATTGTCCGCAATTGCGGGAGCTGAGCGCGTATTCGAGGTGCTGGACGAAGATGAGGAAGCGAAGGACGAAGGGGCAGCGGTATCTCTGGATAAGGTGGAGGGAGCCGTTCGTTTCGACAAGGTATCCTTTGGATACGATGAAGGACGTAACATTTTGCATGACATCAGCTTTGAAGCCAAACCGGGTGAGATGATCGCTCTTGTAGGTCCGACCGGAGCGGGGAAAACAACATTGATTCAGCTGTTATCCCGTTTCTATGATCCGACAGGTGGCACATTGACGGTAGATGGTCGCGATATGACCACCATTCGGCGTGAGAATCTGCGGTCTCATATGGCGTTTGTGCTTCAGGATTCATTCCTGTTTCAGGGTACGATCCGGGAAAATATTCGGTTTGGCCGTCTGGACGCAACGGATGAAGAGGTGGAAGCAGCCTCCCGGCTGGCGAATGCCCATTCCTTCATTGTGCGAATGAAGGACGGGTACGACAAAGTGCTCCAGGCTGATGGGAGCGGCATTAGTCAGGGGCAGAAACAATTACTCGCCATTGCCCGGGCAATCTTGGCAGATCCATCTATACTCGTACTGGACGAAGCGACGAGCAGTATTGATACCGTCACAGAGATCAAAATTCAGGAAGGGCTGCAACGTCTCATGCAGGGACGAACCAGCTTTGTCATTGCTCACAGGCTGAACACGATCCGTCAGGCCGACCGAATTCTGGTGCTGAAGGATGGGCATCTGCTGGAGCAAGGCTCGCATGACGCGCTGCTGGAACAAGGTGGTTTCTACAGCGAGCTGTATTACAGCCAGTTGCGTAAGAAGGCGCAATAGGGCAATAAATAAAGCGCAATAAGGTGAAGTAAGGGCTAAGTGAAGGCAACGTAACGAAGGAACACAGGAATTGGTCCTGCTGACGATCCCTTTGCGCTCAAGTTTGGAAATGACTTCAGCAGTACCTTTTATTCTGGTGAGGACGTTAACGTGGACAAGGCTCAATATTGACAAAAGGATTGGAGACCCGGACGGGGCCCCAATCCTTTTTTTTATATGTGCGACAACTTTAACGAACATGCCAGACGCTATTTGGCGAAATTCAAAGGTTGTGAGATTCTAACGAACCACAGAGATGTTATTGACCTGAAGGAGCGTATTTGAAGCTGATGCTAGCCTGAAAATTTGAATATAAGGTTTATGGTGTTCGTTACATTTTGAGATCATGCCCAAAACCCTCGAATAAGGAGCCTCATATTCGTTAGCGTTCGGACCTACCTGCGAGTTGCCCTTGCCGGATGCTGAAACTGAGGAAATAATTGTAGTAGCTAAAAGGGGGAATTGAAGGAAAGCGAGCTGCGAGCCATCGGGGAGTTGGTCACTCGTGCAATCAAAGGAAGAGCAGGAAGGAGGGCATGAGGGTTATGCCTTCTTTCCTGCTCTTGTAATTTACACGTACAATGGCGAATGCACTGACGAATGCACCGACGAGTGCACTGACAAATGTACTGACAAATGCATCGCATTATACAACGCGGCATCTGAACCTGACATTACTTTGTTACACTGCTCAGCTTAAATGCTCCGTCCGTCAGCTTATTCGTATTGGCGAAGTCCACGCCAGGCTGAGTGGTTGATGGATCGATGATCGCAATCGCGATATCATAGGTGCCAGCAGCAAGACCGGAGACAGAAATGGAGTCGGTCAAGGTGTAGGTACCCGTTTTCCATGTGGTCAGATTAACGTTTGTAGTTTTCTTCGCAACAACGGTATTACCGCTGCGGAGTTGAATCTCAACCGGCCAAGCAAACGGGAAATGCTGTACGCCTTTATTTTCCACTTTAATCGTTGTGGTAAACGTGCTTCCGCTAATGGTGGATGGATGCGATATTTCCTTCACGACAAAGTGGTAACCCATTCGTTTCTTGAGTGCATCAATATTGGCCTGTAATGCATGATTCAGAGGAAGCGAAGCAGGAGAATTCGGTCCCAGCCAGCTTGGTTTACTGAGCTCCGTTTGACGCAGCGTTTCCGTGAAGCCGCTACCGGTGGTTAATGCCGCAAGCATGCCGGAAGCACCTCCGTAAAATTCACCACCAGAGATTCGGGTTTCCCAGAAGTTCGGGTGTCCTGGTTGCTGCTGGCCGATGTCATCCCAATAGCCATTCTGGGTGCCCGTGTACCAACCCCAATCCGCATCGAAGCTGTCTTTGTGTCCAAACACATCGTTGAACATGCCCATGACCATGCCTTTATTGTTGGTTTTCGCCAAGGCGATACTGCGGCGGATCAGAACCTGCATTTTGTCCTCTTTGCCAGCAAAGGCATCAATGTAATGCTGAACATACTTGTTCGAGATGTCATTGGTAGGGAAAGCGCCTGTGTAATTGGTTTCACCATTGGGTCCAACATAAGGCCACGTATGGAACTCGCCCCAGTGTCCGAGGGAACCGATCTGGACAAAAGCAACTGGACGATCATTGGTATTGTACCTTGCTGCAATAGCTTCAATCGCTAACTTGTGCCGTTCTTGCAGATAAGTGGAGTTGTAGTTGGGAGAGAAGCCCATGTTGTTGCCTGTACCCATGCCTCCGGTTGTATCGTTGTATACGGTTCCGGGTGATTCTCCACGGGCAACCATGTCATTGTAGAGCCAGTCGGGAATATCCCGATGAGCCTGTCCTGTCGGGCTGTCCAGAATGAAGCGAAACACCACTTTGACGCCTTTACTTTTCCAGTAAGCAAAATTATTGGTGGCTTCAATTGCACTAAAATCATATGTGCCTTTGGTGGACTCTAACTCCTTCCAGGTTACGCCGGCATATACGAGCCTGTGTGGCTGTGCATATGTCGTGCTCTTGGCCGAAGGCGCCCAGCCTTTGAATGGATTGTTGAGTGGGCTGTCGAGCTCTACAGGATTCACCACGGTATTGTTCCCCGTACCCCCACCCGATCCAGACGAGGTCAGGAGATAAGCGGGCAGTGTTTGTCCAGCTGCGGGCAGTCTGGATGTATCCGAGCTGTTATCGATATACCCGACTCGCACTGTACTGCCTGCACTGATTTGCAGTGTCGAGAGAGGAATAGCAACTTCGATGATGGAGGAGCTACGGTAGAATTGTGAGCTGGTTAATGTGCTGTTGAAATTCCAGCTCCAGTCGGTCCCGCTGCCGCCATAACGGTATAATCCCGTATTTTCAAGGAGCCACTCCACACCTGTAGTCCCCCAGCCCGCAGCCTGGTAACCGGTTGAAGTATTGTTATCGGTGTTAATCCAGAAGTTGCCCATCGCCGTACTCAGACCTGAGCCTTGAACGAGGAGATAGAGGTTGGTCCCATCATTCGTTACTTTGAGCGTCTGGGCTGTGCCACTATTGGTCGTGAGAGCACTAACGCTGCTCCAGTCGCTCACATTGCCATCAATGGTGATGGTTGCAGCAGAGGCTTTGGGTAAGGCTTCCGTAGGCAAAAGCAAGGTTATCATGAGGACAAAAGCCAAAAACAGTCCAAAACTCCTCTTACTTCGATCAAATAATCTTGTCATGGTATACCTCCTGAATAATGGATAATGGATGATAACTCGTTCTGTCACACCTGCATGTCATGAGGGAAAGTTAAGGAAACTCAACTCCTTTCGAATCCGCATGGAGCGGCACGATAATGACGTTGTATGTAAGAATCATGGTAGTAAGTGAGGATAAACAACTGAAAAGATGAGGAAATCAGTTTGCGGCAAATATAAAATGTGATATTAGTTCTTGAATTCTGCGCCTAAATTGCATTATAGGTGATGAATAAAGGAGATTCAACAGATTTTTTTCCAGAATTTATTGAGTTTTCTATTGAAAATAAGAGTGTCCCATTGAAAAATGAACAGAAATTTTTATAAGTTTAATGTTATTTTTGCCGCAACAAAAATAGAATTACATTAAATTATATGACATAGAAGTAAAAATGTAAACGCTTAAGTTACGATGAATCTAGATGTAAATAGTTTATTTGTATACAAAAAATCTTAAAAATATGTTGCGGCAAAATAATTAAAAAATTAGCCAAAACCAATTGACAAGCAAATAAAACTATTTTACTATCGTTACATAGTCATCGTCTTGTTAGATTTCTTTACATCGAATTGGTGTCAGGGCATTTGCCGCAAATTTACGAGCAACGGAGAGTGTAAGCATGGAGAAGATAAAAATGGCTTTTATCGGTGTAGGAGACATGGGGTCACATCATTGCATTGGTTTTGATTTGCTCGAAGAGAGTGAGGTTCGTTATATCTGTGATATGAATGAGGCCAATGTGGCACGTACACTGGCTGAACTTAAAAACAGTAACCCCACTATAGTTAGTGATTATCATGAACTGCTTGCCAAGGAAGATTTGGATGCGGTGGTCATCAGTGTGCCGAACTATCTGCATCGTGAAGTAGCGGTCGCTTTTTTGGAAGCTGGCAAGCATGTATTTCTGGAGAAACCGGTCGCCCATACCATTGAGGACTGTGATGCCATTATAGAAGCGGCGGAAGCCTCGGGACGGGTATTGCAGATCGGATTGGTTTATCGGTATTCGAATCTGTATCGCCGAATGGAGAAGGAATTGGAGAACGGCCGTCTTGGTGATGTGAAATTGATGTGGTGCAAAGAATTCCGAGACCCGTTCCCACCTGCGGATTGGTTCTATGACAAAACCAAGTCCGGGGGAGCGATTGTAGAGAAGGATTGTCATCACTTCGATATTTTCAACTGGATGATCCAGGCGAAGCCTGTCCGCGTGTTTGCCTCTGGAGGCCAGCATGTCATGAAACAAGGAGAGCGCAATCGGATTCAGAATTCATACAGTCACTATCCGACAAAAGAAATCTCGGATACCTCCATCGTCGACCATGCCTTTATCACCATTGATTATGATAACGGCAGCAAGGCCAATCTGGGCCTGTGCATGTATCTGAAACCGCGCAATCTGATGGGAGAAGGGCTTGAGATTGGCCTGATCGGAGAGAACGGCGGTCAGATGGTGGCTCGGAATGACAAGACGATTGATATCGTTGGTGGGAAAGACTGGACGAAAGATCATCTGGAGATTGATGTGACGTCGGATTCCATTATGGGCGGTCATACGGGCGGACAGACTCAGCGTATTGATTTTCTGAAATGTGTACAGGAAGGCAAGCAGCCTTTTGCGAGTGCACAGGTTGGTCGTAACGCGTTGCTTATTGCCCTGGCGGCAGAGAAATCCATTTTGGAAGAACGGTATGTCTATTTAGAAGAAATTTCAGGCTGAGGGGTGTCATCATGAACAGGTTGAGAAAATATGACACGCTGCTGTTCTTTCTCTTCATTTTGCCTTGGATCATTGGATTTATCACCTTTTTTCTGATTCCTTTTGGAACCTCGGTATTCTATGCCTTTACGGATGCCAGACTTCCTGGAGCGACTAACTTTAACTTTGTCGGGATCGATAATTTTACACACATGATGGACGATCCCGTCTTCTTGAAAAGTCTGCTGAACACGATGTATTTTGTAGTATTTGGTGTTCCGATTGTAACAGCAGGCATGCTTGGTCTGGCGATGCTACTTAATTTTAATGTCAAAGGAATTGCCTTGTTCCGCACCTTCTTCTATTTGCCGACCCTGGTGCCGATTGTGGCAACGGTCATAATCTGGCGGCTGGTATTCAACTCCGAATTTGGCATCTTGAACGCTGGACTTGGCGCACTTGGTATAGGCAAAGTGGACTGGATTGGCGGAGAACATACGATTAAGCCGGTCATCATCATGCTTCAGGTCTGGATCTCCGGCAGTGGGGTACTGATCTTCCTGGCTGCACTGAAGAATGTACCCAGACATTTGTATGAAGCGGCAGCCATCGATGGTGCCAGCGGGGTTCGCCGATTTTTCCAGATTACGCTACCGATGATCAGTCCTTCCATTCTGTTTGTCATCATTATTCAGACCATGTATAACTTTCAGATGTTTACGGAAGCACTCCTGTTATCCAAGGGTGGTCCAAACTACTCCGCCTATACATTTGTCTACAATATCTACAAGTCGGCCTTTACCGATCTGAAATTCAGCATGGCGATGACACAGTCCATTTTCCTGTTCGCCGTGATCTCACTTGTCACCCTGATCCTGATGAAATTATCGAACCGCTTTGTGTATTACGAGGGAGAACGATAGGAGGAGAGTTACATGAATAGCCGAAAAATAGCGGTAAAAACGTCCCAATATACGTTGCTAATCGCAGCGTTAATGCTATTCGCAGGGCCTCTTGTATGGATGCTCTCGACCATGCTGAAAACCAAAGCGGAAACGTATAAGGTACCTCCAACCATCCTGCCAGACACATTCAGTCTGGAAGCCTTTGAACGGTTGTTCGCTGTACAGCCGATGATGTGGCAGTGGATTCAAAACTCATTGTTCATTTCCTTTTTTGTTGCAGCGGGAGCGGTGGTGTCCAGTTCACTTGTCGCTTACGGTTTCTCTCGCTTTGCAAATAGATACCGGAATATGTTGTTCCCGGTTGTACTCGTTACGTTGATGATTCCCCCATCCATTATGATGATTCCCTCGTACGTCCTATTTTCCAAGTTAAACTGGATTGACACCTGGTTGCCGCTCATTGTGCCGGCCTGGCTCGGAGGCGCCTATTATATCTTCCTGTTTCGTCAATTCTTCATGACCATTCCCCAGGAGCTGGATGAAGCTACATATCTGGATGGCGGCAATCGCTGGACGGTATATGCACGAGTAATTATGCCGCTGTCCAAACCCATTATTATGACAACCATCATTTTTGCCTTTGTGAATTCCTGGCTCGATTTTCTGGGGCCCTTCCTGTATATCAAAAATGCAGAAATGTTCACCCTGAGCGTAGGTTTGCAGCTCCTGATTGGTCAGACGAGCCAGGATCTGCCGGCACTTGCGGCGGGAGCATTCATCAGTATTGTTCCGATTGGCCTGCTATATCTGTTTGCACAACGTTATATCGTTGAGGGGGTGGTGCTCACGGGCACCAAAGGGTAGAGAGGCTGCCTGCTTTCCGTTTTTCGGGTGAACAGGACTTATTGATATAACTTAAAGGGGAGCTGTGTATATGAGAGCGAAGAGCAAACGGTTATTCAATGTGTGGGCACTTGTACTTGCAACAATGGTGATCATCAGTGGATGTGCGAATGGAGGATCGTCGGAAAATGCCAACTCTGGAGATTCCGGAAGCAGTGAAGGCTCAGGCGAGCCGGTAACCATCACGTACTCACAATGGGGGACGGCAGAAGAGCTTCATCGTACACAGGAACTGCTGGATCAGTTCATGAAGGCCAATAGCAATATTGAGGTCAAATTGGAAGGCAAGGATTGGGGCAGTTACTGGGACGGACTGACAGCGAATGCGGCGGGGGGTACACTTCCGGACGTGTTCAAAACAAGTTATGCATACGTGGAGAAATACGCCGAACTGGGTATTTTCAAGGAATTGGATGGCTTGCTGGCGGAAAATCAGTTTGATCTGAACAATGTGGACAAAAGTCTGCTGGGTCTCCACCAGTATCAGGGTAAACAAGTATCCTTACCGATCGATGCCAACGTCATCGTATGGTATTACAACAAAGCGATCTTTGAGAATGAAACCACGAATCCTCATGATGCTCCCGTTCCTTCGCTTGAGCCCACATGGGATGAAATTACCGATATTGCAACCAAGCTGACGCTGGATAAGAACGGGAAAAGCGCAGACGAAGCGGGTTTTGATGCCGGAAACATCAAGCAGTGGGGCTTGTCCATTTCACCAGGATCAACGATGGATTGGTTTCTGGAGCCGGAACTGTGGTCCAATGGTGCGAAGCTGGTGAATGATGATGGTTCCCTTGCGCTTGAGACACCTGAAGCGATGGAAGTGCTGAACTATTTTATAGATTTGACCAAAAATAAAAAGATCAACACCACACCTGCACAGATTGAAGGTTTAGGTGGACAGGTGAATCTTGCGATTACGACTTCCAAAGTAGCCATGAATCCGGGTGGCAGCTGGAATACAACCAACTACCAGGAGGCTGGCGTAGATTATGGTATCTCCTATTTGCCAAAATTCAAAACCAACCAAACCGTTGTTCAGCCGGCAGGTCTTGCGATCAGTTCCAACACCAAACATGAAGAGGCAGCATACAAGCTGCTTGCCTGGCTTGCGGGTCCGGATGGACAGACTGAACTTGCAAAGCAAGGATATTCCATTCCGGCTAACAAGGCCGCAGCGGATGCTTATATCGCCACTGTAGGTGAAGATAATAAAATCTTCCTGGATGCGCAGCAGTATGGCATTGTATCCCCATTTACAACCAAGAAAACCGATCTGGTCTGGACATACGGCGAGCAATCACTCAAACTTCCGCTTGCCGGAGATGGTGATCTGAACGCAGCGCTTAAGGATTTGGCCTCCAAGATGCAATAAGCAGATAAAGAGGTGAAAATGCGTCATATGTTTTGTTAAAAAGGGTTAAAATTGCGGCAGTTATGGGGGACAGCAAGCTCCCTGACTGCCGTTATTATGTTACAGAGACTGTGTTCTTTGTTGTAGGGGGCGGTTGGCAAGGAAATGAAGGGGGTGTCTTGTTGGTCGATGCATCGTATCGCATTGACTTCTGGTCAGTAGAAATATAGAATTATATTTGCCGCAAATTTGTGTTTTCAGAGATGAAATTGCCCCAATACGAATGGGGTTTAAATACATAGTTAGAGGAAAGGTGGGGACTTCACATGGCAAAATTGAAGGATATTGCAGACCGGGTTGGTGTATCGATCTCTACCGTTTCGCGCGTGATGAAGAACGATGTCAATCGATCGGTCAGCGATGAAACCCGCAAAAAGATCTGGGACACCGCTGAGGAGCTGGGTTATCGCTCACAGCGTCCGGCCAAGAAAAAGAAGATTGAACCTAAAACGGCTTATGCAATTGGTTGTGTGGTCGCCATTCCGCAGAACAAATACAACAGTCCTTATTTTTCAGTCATTATGGAAGGTATTGAGAAGCAGCTTGCTGAAGCGGGCATGCGGCTGGAATTTGTGTATAGCATCGAGAACGATGGAGATACCGTACAATTGCAATCTCTGGTGAAGGAACATCGGATTGATGGCATGATTGTAGTGGAACGAATTGACCCGGAAGCTTATCGCTGGCTCAAAGCCAATGTACGGACTGTTGTTGGAGTGGACATTACGGACCCGGACATTCCAGTCGTTGGTTATGACCGTGAAGAGGCGGCGAGAGAGGCCACGAATCATCTGATTGAGCAAGGACATCGGATCATTGCCTACATTGGCGGTGCGGAGTACAAGAATGATTTTCGTGAGGAAAAACGTTTCCTTGGTTACCAACGTGCGATGAATGGTGCGGGATTAACGATTGATGATCACTGGGTCATTGATGTGAAATGGGATGTTTCACTGAGTTATGAATTGACCAAGCAGGCATTTACCAATAATGCGAATAGACCTACAGCCATTTTTGCCGCCAGTGATATGATGGCCATTGCAGCCATGCGCGCTGCAACAGAACAGGGACTCCGCATCCCGGAGGATATCGCCTTTTTCGGGGTGGATAATATTGAAATATCCGAATTCACCTCTCCGCCATTATCGACCATCCATGTACCCAAGCTGGAGATGGGCATGTTCGCGGTTAAGCAGCTGCTCGATTATCTGGATCATCAATATGATGTGGCTGTCAAAATGATCGTTCCGTACCGCTGCATATTCCGCCAATCTTCCAATGGCAAAATGGAATAGCTTTCAACCAAAGGGTTCCCTTGTCCAAGTTGGACGAAGGGGACTTTTGGTTTAAGAGATTAATCGTAGATCACATTTTTCCCTTCTTCACTTAATTTCTTTAAAGAGGAGAGCATATGATTGATCTCTTCATCGGAGTGTCTTTCCCATGAAGCTAATTCCGCTACTATTTTTAGAGGTGATTTAGATCGATATGAGCGTGTTGGGTTGCCGGGGAATCGTTGATCCGTTAAGTTAGGATCATTTTCAAAATCTCCTAATGGTTCAACAATGTAAATTCTTTCTTTGGCATTCGTTTTTGCTAATTCAGCACCCCACTTGGCAGCATTTAATGTTCCCGTAAAGTAAATATGGTTAGATTTTTTATCTTGGTAGTTGGATAGGTATTGCGGTTCCAATAAATCTCCAATGTTCAGTTCTGCTTTAGTGCCATGAAAAAAGGGTCCATGATCTAAGAGATTTTTTGGGTCATTCATACGGATGCACCTCTTTTTTTAGATTTGTATTTAGCAGTATAGTGTAGGAATCGCCAAAAAAACAGTCTATAAAAAACATGAAAATAACGTTACAATAGAAGTAGAGAGAATGATATTGAGCGGAAATTACATATATAGGCTGAATTAAAGGGTATGGTTTGGCACGGAAAAATGAACTATTTATGTTGTTAGCGATATTTCAAAAAGCAAGGAGCAGACTGCACATTGGCAGTCTGCTCCTTTTTTTACAGCATTCTGGACAACTTCCGGTATTCCCGGGGGGAAATGCCTTCATATTTGCGGAACATGCGGCTGAAATAATGAATGTCCGGGTAACCGCTTTGTACACCGACCGCCTCAATGGAATGATCGGTTTCCCGCAGCAACTTACGTGCCTCGCTCAGACGGATGGATTGAATGTATTCATTGGGCGGCATGCCCGCAATCTGTTTGAACAATTTGGCCATGTGATCCACACTCAGGTTTAATTGTTTGGCGATGCCCGAATTGGTCCACGGATTGGAAGGGGCGCCCTCTATATGTTTCATGACTTCAAGCAGCTTCTCTCCGTGTACCGAATCATGGCGTGGGGAGCTTCGCCAGGATGAACGCAGCAGATGGGTCAATATCTGAAGCATCAAGGCTTTGCATACCAGTTCATATCCCGGTGGGCGCATCGTAAATTCATGTACCAATTGTTCCATAAGCTGCACGGTAGCTGGAGAAGGGGTATAGGTCGGGTTGAAGGATAGCGGCGTCATGCCTTCTGCGCAAGCTTCCACTGCGAATTTATGATGCAGAACAGTCTCTTCGTTCACAACCATATCGGCCTCGGTCTGAATGGTCAATTCGTTGAAGAAATCAAAATGAATGCCAATGAAACGTGCTTCCGGGCTGGAAACCACCTCATTCTGATGATAGACACCGGCAGGCAGCAAGATTAGCTGACCTGCCTTCAGAATATAGTGTTTATTGTTCATATAAGTTGCAGCTTCGCCTTGAGAGACGTACAGAAGTTCAAAATCATACAAACGCCGCTTTGCCAGCTTTCCGGGAGGAAGGCTCTGGAATTGAGCATAATGCACGTTGGGGGACCATTCCTTGTAAGTGACGGTTCGTTGCAGAGGATATATCGCTTGTTGCAGAGACATAAGTTCCATCTCCTTTTTCAATGAGATTGGGCCAAATAGATCTAATGAAAACTGAACGGAATTGTGCAAATAATCTCTTTATCTCCTAAATAAATAATCACGTAATTTATTTATAATATATGTATTATCACATGTTCTTACGAGAGAGACAACATCACGGATTAAGCTAAAAAAGGAGAGGATGGACATGAACTCTCTCCCGGTGGAACGGAGCACGAGTTATCGCTGCGAACGACTCAGGTCCGTTGCACAGAATGGATTTCTCACGGCTGCGGATTGGGAGCGATGTGTTCCAGTGGAACTGGTGGACACGGTAACAGGCAGACCACCTCATCAATCTACAGAAGTTCGTTTTGGCTGGAGTCCCGAATACTTGCATATTCGCTTTGTATGCCAGGATGATCACGTCGTATCTGATTTCACGGAAAGGAATCAGCCATTGTATGAGCAGGATGTAGTTGAACTGTTCATTGATGAACAGGGTGATGGCAGGAACTACATGGAACTTGAGATCAGTCCGCACAACGTGATATTTGATGCACTCATTCATAATAACGACGAAGGTTCAGCATTCCAGGCAGATGTAACCTGGCAGCTGGAGGGGTTGCAAACGTCTGTAGAGGTGGATCTTCAGGGCCATCGGGTGTATCTGATCCATATTCCTGCCAGTAACTTCCAGCCCCCCCTGACTAAAGGGGTGTGCTGGAGGGTCAACGTGTACCGTATTGATGAGAATGTGCAGGGAGATCGGGAGTATCAGGCATGGCAGCCCACGGGGGCTGTAAACTTTCATTTGCCTGCCCGGTTTGGTTATTTTCAATTGGGATAGCTGTGCATCACTGAAGAACAGGTTTGTATATTTTGAAGGAGGGTATTCGGATGAAAAAAGGGATTAATATATGGTCGTTTCCAGGAGATGCCTCTATTACGGATTGTATTCAGACGGCGAAGCAAGCTGGCTTTGAGGGGATTGAACTATCGCTTAATGGAGAAGGTGAACTGAGTCTGTCTGCCACAGATCAGGAGGTTCGTGATATTCAGGGACGTCTGGAGGAAGCTGAACTCGAAATCGCGGGACTTGCAACCGGGTTGTACTGGGATTACCCGATGACGAGCGCCCGCCCGGAGATTCGCACGAAAGCACTGGATGTGTGTAAAAAACAGTTGGAGCTTGCCGCGACATTTGGTGTGGATACCATTCTGGTCATTCCGGGTGCGGTTGGTGTGGATTTCGTTCCAGACAGTGAAGTGACGGATTATGAAGTTGCTTACGAACGGGCGCAAGAAGCCCTTGCGCACCTGCTGCCGTATGCGAAAAGTGCAGGCGTATCCATTGGCATTGAGAACGTATGGAACAAGTTTTTGGTATCACCGTTAGAACTGCGTGCCTTTATTGATTCTTTTGGCTCAGAGTATATAGGTTCGTATTTCGATGTGGGCAATGTCGTACAGAACGGTTACCCGGAGCAGTGGGTTCGCATTCTGGGTCATCGGATCAAAAAGGTGCACTTCAAGGAT
Organism: Paenibacillus sp. 1781tsa1; assembly: GCF_024159265.1. Classification (NCBI taxonomy): domain Bacteria; kingdom Bacillati; phylum Bacillota; class Bacilli; order Caryophanales; family Paenibacillaceae; genus Paenibacillus; species Paenibacillus sp. 1781tsa1. Next base: position 1,186,317 of record NZ_JAMYWY010000001.1, read on the forward strand.
TACCGTCGTCAAGCGGGAGGGCTTCATGGATTTGTGGATTTGCTGGCTGGAGATGTGAATTATCCGGCGGTGATGCAGGCATTACAGGCTATTGGTTACGACAACTACGTGACTGCGGAGATGATTCCGCCTTACGCTCATCATTCGAAGCAGATCATATTCAATACATCCAAAGCGATGGATGCCATTCTTGGGCGTTCTCAGTAATAAATTCGGATAACAACGTTTATTGGAGTGTTCATTCTATTTTGATATGGGAGGTAGAAATATGTTAAAAGTGGGATTGATCGGTTTTGGGTTTATGGGACGTATGCATTTTGACAACTATGTACGCCTTGCCTCTGAAGGGGAACCCGTGGAATTGGTAGCCATCTGCGATCTGAGAATAGAGGAATTGAAGCACGGTAAAGCAGCCGGTAATATGGCAACAGAGCAAGAGGTATATGATCTCACACCTTATCGTTTGTACGACAATATCGACGCGATGCTGGAGCAAGAGGAACTGGATATCATTGATATTACGCTGCCCACACCATTGCATGCTGAATTAACATGTTCCTTGCTGGAGAAAGGTTATCATGTACTGTGTGAGAAACCGGTTGCGCGCCATTCGGCGGAAGGCTGGAAGATGGCAGAAGCCGCCAAAGCGACAGGAAAAACACTGATGATTGGGCAATGTTTACGCTTCTGGCCAGCCTATGCCTATCTAAAATCCGTAGTAGAAGATGGTCGTTATGGAGCGGTCAACGCAGGTTATTTCTTCCGCGGTTCGGGTTTGCCTCAAGAGTGGTTCCTGGATGGGGAGAAAAGCGGGGGCTGCATATTAGATATGCACATTCATGATGCGGATATTATTCACTGGGTGTTTGGCAAACCGGATCAAGTATCCACGCTCGCTCGTAATGTTATTCCGGGAAGCGGCTATGATACCGTGTCTACCAATTATGTGTACCCTGATGGAAAAGTGCTGAATGCCCAAGCCGACTGGACGCTGGGGGGAGACTACGGTTTCTCCATGACGTATCGGGTTAATTTGGAGCAGGGGAATCTGGTCTTTGAGAATGGTGAGCTGAAAGTAAATCCGAACGATGCTCCCGGCTTTGTCGCTGAGCTGTCACCCGACTCGGGATATTATCACCAACTTAAATATTTTATCCAGTCTGTTCAAGCGGGCACGCCTGTATCTGTATGTACACCAGAGAGTGCAACAGGCACGCTTGAGTTAATTGAAGCCGAGATACGTTCAGCAGATGAGCGTGGCACCTTGGTTACAGTAAAGTAGGAGCGGATTGAGAAGTTCTACAGCTTGATATCGTTAATTTTCTGGAAAATACAACCATGACGGTATGTCACAACGTGGATATACTGGGATGAGATTGTTTTTCCGGGAGGCTGCCGTCTGTTTTGAAAAATCAAAAAGTTGCACATTGGCTTATTCTTTTCAATGGCGCATACGCGATTACGCTTTTACCTTATCCATTTTTTCTGTTGATGAGTCTGTATACGTATGCCAACAGTCAATCGAGTGAACAGGTTGGGTTGGAAGATATCACTGCGAATCTGTTAGCGACGTATCCAATCGGTGTGTTAGCATCGTTTGTCTGCTGGATTTTCTACCATGTTTATAAATTCAAGTGGGCCATTGTGACTGCAAATCTGTTTTTAATTTGGTTGGTTCCACTTGTGACCATTGTAATTATTTCTAGTACCATATCGTAAAAATGAAGAAGGGGCTGTCCCTGTCATGAATATGACGGGACGCCCCTTTTAAGCATCAGTGTAATGACTCGTCGCCTCATTCGAGCCCCTCGTTTTAATTCTGCCCGCCAACAACCTGCCAGTTATTCGCATGCTCCACCGTTAACGGTTGGTGTCTGCGGATGTAATCCTCCACCAATGTAGCCATATCCGTGGCGCCTTCATGCAGTACCTTTTTGCCCGGATACATCGCATAATCCCCGCCGCCAGCAGCGCGGTAACTATTCATTACTACCGAGTACATGCCATCCATGTCCATTGGCTTGCCTTCATGTTCCAGCTTCACAACTCGACTGCCTACGGGTTTGGAGATATCCAACTCGTATTCCAGGCCAGCCCACATATCGTAATTATAATGCTGGGGTTTCGGTTCCATATAAGCCGGATTGACTGCCACCTCGCCAGAGGCATTTACTTCAAAGTAACGAGCCGTTTGTTCCAACGCCTCCCGGACATCCTGACCACTCAGTTCCAATACGGTCAGTGTATTAGGGTAGATGAAGTTGGATAATACGTCTCGAACAGTGATGTGACTCCGGAATCCTCGTGCTTCTTCACTCAGCATGGCGGTATTGGAGAGCTGCGCTCCAGTGGCTTCCATCTGCACCTGATGTACAAAATCAATAAAAGGATGCGCCTTAAGCCGCAGGGCCGTTGCATTGGAGATGGACAAATCCCCAGCCACCTCGCCAATCGGTTGATCCAGCCATGCCTGTGCTTCAGCTTCCAGTTCATCCGTAAGCTTCATGACGGTTGCATCAGGCTCAACTTCATTATGTTCATCCAGAAGCAACAATCGTGCCTTCTTATCTATAATCTGCCATTTGCCACCCGATGATTGTTCCAATTGAATGGATACATGCCCCGCACCATTTCCGCTAAATCCTGGCTGAATGACGGTAACGCCATGAATATTAGCGGTAAGCTGACGATGCTGATGTCCGGTAAGTAACACATCGATGCCTTCGATGTCCCGACAGATGGCATAGCCTTGATTTTCTCCAGTTAAACGTTCGGCAGGCTCTCCTGTTTCCAGATCACTCTCAAACCCGCCATGATAACTGACAACCATTACATCTGGTCGTTCATGTTCACGAATATAGCCAACCCATGTACGAATGTTCTCCAAGGCATCAAGGAACTGTAGACCTTCAATATTCTTCGGATGCTCCCAGTTCGGGATGTAGTGTGTCGTTGCGCCCAAGAGTGCAATGCGGACCCCGGAGGAGAGGGTCTTGATCAGATAGGGAGGGCCGAAGGCTGGCAGACCTGCACCTGGTGGAAGATCTGTCCAAGGTTCTGATCCAGTGGCTCTGTCGTGCTCAGCATGAACAATATTGGCTGACAGCCATGGGAAGTTGGAGGCATCAACGGCACCGCGCAGCAGCTCCTGACCATAGTTAAACTCGTGGTTACCCATTACCGCAGCATCATAACCGAGTTCATTCAGTACAGTAATAAAAGGATGGCGACCCTCAGCAGTTCCTTTCGAAGCTGCATAAGAGGCCAAGGGTGATCCTTGCAGTAGATCTCCATTATCCACTAGCATCAGTTCAGGTGAACGTTCGCGTTCCTTACGAATCAGGGAAGCCAGCAAGGCAAGCCCAGCCGGGCGGTACGCATTGGTATTGTAATGAATGGGGCGAATCGCCCCGTGCAGATCACTGGTATACAGAATATCGAAGCTTGCCGTAGGGTGTATGGATGTCATTTTACAATCTCCTCTAATATATAAGTTCAGATATATGGAATTACGATAAAACGGAGAAAACCGAATAGCCTGAAGAACCGAAATATACGCCGTTATCTCCGATGTTCTTCCCATATCTTCAACCATAATGAGCCTATTTTAACAGATACAAGTCGCGCTGACAGCCTGACAGGAAACTTTACAAAACTCCAAATTTCGTTTCACATCGCGCAAATATTTGGCAATTATAGTAGACAAGTACTGAAAAATAGAAACTCTTTGGAGGGTGTTCGTTTGAAGAAGTCTGCTTTATTTTTACCATTGTTGCTTTTGGTTCTGTTTCTGAGTGCTTGTGGGTCTAGTAGTACAACTGGTTCGGCTAACGGGGAAAATACGAGTTCCAATGCTTCCGGTACGGCGACGGCAGAGACAGAGAAGCCTGTCGAAGGTTATGTGCCAACGGAACTGACGGTTCAATTCGTACCTTCCCAGAATGCAGACACGCTTGAAGCCAAAGCGAAACCGCTGGAGAAGCTGCTTGGTGACAAACTGGGCATTCCGGTAAAGGTCAGCGTATCGACTGACTACAACACCATCATTGAAGCGATGGCTTCCAACAAAGTAGACGTAGGTTTCTTGCCTCCGACAGCTTATGTACTGGCTAAAGAAAAAGGCGCTGCACAAGTTATTCTGCAAGCACAACGTTTTGGTGTAAATGATGAGACTGGAGCTCCAACAGAGCAACTGGCAGATTCATATAAATCCATGTTCATTGTGAAAAAAGATTCGCCGATTCAATCCATCGAGGACCTTAAAGGTAAAAAAGTCGCTTACCAAAACGTAACGTCTTCCGCAGGTTATGTATGGCCAGCAGGTCTGTTGCTCGACAGAGGAATTGATCCATTAAAAGATGTAACACCTGTAACGTTGAAAGGTCATGACCAAGGTGTTATCGCTGTATTGAACGGTGACGTTGATGCAGCAGCGATTTTCCAAGATGCCCGCAACACGGTAGCCAAAGACTATCCGACTGTATTTGAAGATACACGTGTACTGGCGTTCACTGAGCCTATTCCTAACGATACCATTGCCGTTCGTACAGACATGAATGCAGATTGGACTGCAAAGATCAAACAAGCCTTCATCGATATCGGTAAAGATACTGAAGGTCACCAAATCATCAAAGAAATCTATACGCATGAAGGTTATGTAGAGTCCGATGATAGCAAGTTTGAGATCGTTCGTCAGTATGGCGAAAAAGTGAAAGGTGAATAATTCTGATCCAAAAGTAGTTCGGGATCTGTTCACTTTGTAGTCGCTTTCTTGGATGGGAACAGCTTAATCGTAGCAATGGACAGGCCAGTTCAGCGTGATCTACGCTGCGCTGGCTTGTGCCATTATAGCAAGGACTTAGATATGGTTGATCATTATGAATGAAAGAAGGATTATTGCCATGATTGAGCTTCATAACGTTACCAAAACTTACGCTAACGGCACCAAGGGCCTGGATAATATTAATCTAAAATTTAAGCAGGGGGAATTCATTGCTGTAGTGGGTCTGTCGGGTGCGGGTAAATCAACTCTCCTGCGATCCATTAATCGGCTGCACGACATTAGTGAGGGCGAGATTCTGATTAACGGAAGTTCCATCACGAAAGCGCAAGGCAAACGGCTACGCATGATCAGACGTGACATCGGCATGATTTTCCAGAGCTTCAATCTCGTGAAACGGTCCAGTGTACTACGTAACGTGCTCGCTGGGCGGGTTGGATACCATTCCACCATGCGTACCATTCTGGGTCGTTTTCCAAAAGAGGATATTGAATTGGCATTTGGGGCTCTGGATCGCGTAAATATCTCGGAGAAAGCCTATTCCCGTGCAGATCAGCTGTCGGGTGGACAACAGCAGCGTGTGGCTATTGCCCGTGTACTTGCACAGGAAGCAAAAATCATTCTGGCCGACGAACCGGTTGCTTCACTAGACCCGCTTACAACAAAGCAGGTTATGGATGACTTGAAACGCATCAATCAGGAGCTTGGGATTACGACTATCGTTAACCTTCACTTTATTGATCTGGCCAGAGAATATGCGACCCGGATTGTCGGATTGCGAGCAGGCGAGGTTGTATTCGACGGCCCGGTGGAAGAGGCAACGGATGATCGCTTTGCAGAAATATACGGCAGACCGATTCTGGCTGATGAATTGCTGGACAAGCAGGCTGTGCATGAGCAGGGAGAAGTTGTGGTATGAAGGGGCAGTCCAACGTTCCACTTCAGAATGCAGGTGGAGTGGGGAAGGAACCTGGTTCCAGCCCGGCTCAGGTTGTGAATCGCCCGAAACCACCTGGACGTACGAAACATCTGCTCACCTTAGTGATCATTCTGCTCCTTCTGTGGGCCAGTGCCAAACAGACGGACGCCAGTTTCACGGAGTTGTTTGAAGGTTTCCCCAATATGCTGGATCTGCTGAAGGAGATGTTCCCACCCCGGTGGAGTTACTTTGATAATATCGTGCAAGGCATGCTGGAAACAATTCGAATGGCCTTGATTGGGACAACCATTGGTGCCATTATTGCGATTCCGATCTCGATCATCTGTGCAGGTAACCTGATGCCGAGTCGCTGGATCTATTATCCGGCGCGCTTTCTGCTGAACCTGATACGGACTGTGCCGGATCTGCTGCTTGCTGCTTTGTTTGTCGCTGTGTTTGGTCTGGGACCCATCCCCGGAATCTTGGCACTGGCTGTGTTCTCGGTAGGTCTGATTGCGAAGTTGACCTATGAGACGCTGGAAACCATTGATCAGGGGCCGCTGGAAGCGATGACAGCTGTTGGTATGAACCGGATTCAGCTCATTGTATATGGCGTGGTGCCGCAACTGGCAGCCCAGTTCACATCCTATGTGCTGTATGCCTTCGAAATCAATATACGTGCTGCTGCCATTCTCGGACTGGTAGGAGCCGGAGGAATTGGACTCTACTATGAGGCCACACTTGGATTCCTGGAGTATGACAAGACCAGCGTAATCATTCTGTTTACCCTCGTCATCGTCCTGATCATTGATTATGTAAGTACTAAGTTGCGGGAGAAATTGCTATGATGAAAAATGAAACAAGCCGCATCCGGCCTAAACCACGGAAGAACCCGCTTCGCTGGGTCATTGTGTTACTGCTGATCCTTGTGTATGTCTGGGCTCTTGCCGGTGTACCGTTTACTGGCTTTAAGGAAACTGCTGGTCAGATTATGAAGGCCATTGTAGCTGGGATTTTCTCACCGGACTGGGCGTTTGTATATTTGCCTGAGGGAGAAGACCTGCTGCGCGGACTGCTGGATACGCTGGCGATTTCCGTGCTGGGTACCGTGATCTCGGCTGTACTCTGTATTCCGTTTGCCTTCTGGTCTGCCCGTAATATGAGTGGGCATCGTTCCATCTCGGGTGCAGGTAAAATGGTACTCAGCTTTATCCGCACGTTCCCTGAGATTATCATGGCCTTGTTGTTCATTAAGGCAGTAGGTCCCGGATCGTTTGCCGGGGTTCTCGCCCTTGGATTACACTCCATCGGCATGTTGGGTAAACTGTACGCAGATGAAGTCGAGAATATCGACTATGGCCCATCTGAGGCGCTGCTTGCCTCCGGAGCCAATCGTATGCAGCAGTTGTGGTTTGCCATTCTGCCGCAGGTGATGCCTGGATTCCTGAACTATACGTTGTATCGTTTCGAGATTAATGTTCGTTCCGCAACCATACTGGGGGTAATCGGAGCAGGGGGTATAGGTACCCCGTTGATCTTTGCACTTAGCACACGGAACTGGCCGCGAGTAGGTATAATCCTGCTGGGTATTATCGTGATGATCACAATAATCGACTTGATCTCGGGGTATATTCGTAAGAAGCTGGTGTAAGTTAATGTGTGGCTGCGAATATATTAGATGATAGAGTAAGAAGAGAGTAAGAAGAGAGTAAGAAGAGAGTAAGAAGAGAGGGCTATTCGCTGCCAGAACTATGGCTAGGGATAGTCTTTTTTTGTGTCTGCAAATCAACAATAGAGTGTTCTTATTGCTGTGCTAACCATTATTCAACAGGGATGTTCAAAGAATATGCAGACCGAGGATTGAATTAATTTCCAATTACATGTAGTATTAATAGATTCCTATATAAAGGGAATTAAGGATATTAATCAATATTCCTCATAGATAACCATTACAAGTAATCAGTTTTTAAAAAGGAAGGTGACCTATGGAATTATTTCAATATATATGGATTGGGTTTATCGTACTCCTATTATTCTACAGAATGATCTTTCAGAAGTTTAAAAAGCATAACATAGAGAATATTGGACTTAGTGCAATCCTAATCGTTTTCACGGGAAGAAGTTATCCGTATCCCCAAATAAACTGGATTTTTGTTATCAGTGTTATCGCCGTGGCTGTTTATGCTGCTGTATGGAACAGTATTCTAGGTTGGAAGAAATGGATATGAGCCTGAACGTTTGAAATGAACCCACGCTCTGCATTGCATTAACAATATGTAACCAAAGTAGCGTCGCAGGAGCTGGTCTAACGAACTTGAGAGTCCTTATTTGGTAACATAAGGCGTCACTGGTATTCTAACGAATCGTAGTGACGCTATTTGTTGCGTCTAACCTGAATTAACCCTCTAGGAGCGGGAATATAGTTACATAGCGACACTGAGGTTCGTTAGATCTTAGAATTCGGCCAAAATGGCTGAATAAGATCTGTCAGATTCGTTAGCGACGTTAAGGGGTAAGGGTATCACGTGAAATTCCCAATACATAAGCGCGCGAGTCAATGAGCCGAGAAGCCCGCGATCCCAAGAGCGTCAGCCCCTGAGATTCATAAGTAACAAGTCACTTTAGCGTCATGAGTGAATTGGTACCGTATAAGTCAAAGTATTCCGATGTTCCTCTGCTCAACTAAAAAAAACCGAAACCATGTTGCCCTGTGAAGCAGGCAATGTTGGTTTCGGTTTTTTAGTTGCATGGTTAAACGTCAGGCTTCTTAGCTGAGACTTAGCTAGCCAAAGGCAACGCTTTGGTTACTTGAACCGTAATCGTCTCGGTGCTGGTCACGCCTGCGGCGTTGATCAGCTCAGCACGGTACGTATATGTTCCGTTAGCGCGACCCGACAATTCCGTTGTAGCACTTTGAGAAGCAGGTGTAGCAGCTTTTAATGCTTGTGTATCAATCAATACATCATTTTCATAGAGACGGTATTCGGTCGCGTTCGTACCCCACCAGAGGTTCATGGATACGTTGTAGTTGCCGTCACCATCCCAGTTGTTTTGGGACAAGTTCGCTTTGCCTGGAGCGGCATTGGTTACTTGTACCGTCAGCACGTCACTGCGTGTTGTGCCTTTGTCATTGGTCAGCTCGGCAACGTAAGTATACGTACCGTTGGTTTTACCTGTAATGGCCGTTTTAGCAAACTGTGAAGAAGGTGTAGCCGCAGTCAACTTCTGCGTATCGATCAGAACACCGTTCTCATACAGTTTGTATTCGGAACCATTTTCACCCCACCAGAGGTTCATGCTTACGTTATACGAACCTTCGAACAGACCAGTCGTATATCCATTATCAGAAGAAAGCACCGGTTTACCCGGCACTCCCGCAGCTGGAGTGGAAGGCTGTTCGCCTCCACCTTGCTCCTCAGCAGGTACAAAATCATTCAAGTTTCTTGGTTTCAATTGATATACGTCTTTGAAAATAGCAGAAACACCTGTGATATCGATTTTGTCACCAGCAGCATAAGGGAAGGAAGTCTCCGTTACACCTGTACGTGTATCTACACGAATATGTGTGCTTGTTCCATCTGCTGCTACGGCGTCGAATTCAAAAGATCCAACAGGCGTAGCACTGATGATATTCTCAATGGTTACATTTTTCAACTGAACGAGTTGTCCTTGGTTCGCATCTGTAATGGCTGTAACTTCGATTGGAGCAGGTACGGAAGCCGTACCCGTTTTCTCAATCGCAACGATGTCGGTAAGCTCGAACTCGCTGTTATAGATAGTTGTTGCAGCCGTTACTTTCACCTTGTCACCTGCATGGAAACCGCTTGTGTGCTGGAACACGTAGATTCCGGCAGTTTCATCTTGAAGATAGAAGGCTTGTCCACCGAATGCACCCGGTTCTGTCGTCACAACACCTTCGATGGTTACGGTTGTACCAACAGCTTTGGTGCGTGCTTCAGCAACGGTAATAGCTGCTGGAATCGGTCCTTCTTCTTCCGGGAGCTGTTCTGCTGGCACATTGCCAACAGTCACGGCATTGGTGATCAGGTTACTGCCGTTCAGACGCAGACGCAAGCTCGCAGCGCCAGTTGTACCCGGTTTGATACGGACATTCAGATCTTTGATCCCGCGACCTTGGCTGTCCGAGGTTACACTGAATGTGGAGCTGTAGCCGTACGATGTCGGCCAAGTACCACTTTCATTCTGAATCATGGCTACCTGTGTTCCGCCAGTCAGATAGATACCGGCACTATAACCGGATACGGTTGTGTTTGGAGCCATGTTCTCCACAACGACACGAATCTGGAAGTCTTCTGCATTCGGAAGCGTATCCTGTTTCACGAAGCTGTAAGCAGCATTTGCACTGGATGCAGGGCCGCCGTAAGAACCAGCCTTGAACGTGGAACGATCGTACCACTTGTATCCGGCAGCAGGTGCGGCCCAAGGTTCAGCCTGTGGTTCTGTGGAAGCAGCCGGCTCTTCAAATGGCAACAGCGCTGTAGCTGTGTCGAGTTCAAGTCCGTTCACTTGAGTGAAGTCCGTGTAGTTCTCTTGTGTAGCAAGCCAGTTCACCGTGTTCACGAGCAATACGGCATCATCGACTTCTTTGAAACCGTCATAAGTTGTTTTGCGTGTGCTAGTCTCTTCACGCAAGTATTTAGGCGATGCATCTTCTACTGGAGAGGAGTCACCGATGAAGGCAGCCTTACCTGCGCCCAGCTTGGATACGGCTACGTAAGGACCTTCTTCGATCCCGCCGCCGTTGTATACGCCTTGGTCCACCGCGTTGTTCCATTTTGCGTTGGTTTTTGGCAGGTACACAATGCCTTTTGCTTTTTCCGGATCAGTGATTGCGAGTGTTGAGCCGGCATGCATGGCTACAGCCGACACGCCTGCTGTGATGCCGAAGGCTTGATCTGCCGGTACAACGATATTAGCATTGATATCGCCAAGTGCGTTATAGCGGAATCGTACGCCAAAGTTATCGGACAACCAGTCCGAGCTTGTTATATTTTGCATTGCTTCAGAATTACGCTCATCTGTGCTCATGCCTTTGGCTGGATCTTCGAATGCTCCCCGACGATAGCCGTTGATGACTTCAGAGCCATCCCAGCGGTTTTTATTACGGTCGGCATTATAGTGATCTCCAACAAAGAAGATGCTGCCGCCTGTTTCAACATATTGTTTGAGTGCTGCTTGTTCGGATGTTTTGAAAGGAATTTGAGGCTCTGCAATAACGAATACGTTATACTCTTTCAGATCATCATAGGTAAATGGAGTCGTCTTGCGAAGTTCTTTGACATAATAACCGTCATTCGCGAGTGCATTCCCGAAGTCAGAGAAACCTCCATCGATGACCCAGTCTGCTGCTCCAGCCGTCTGGCCGTGTGAGTTGTCGAACAATACTTTCTTGCCTGCATTTTGGTTCACAACCTTCGCTTGGATGAATGGTGCCGGGTCTGTCGGTCCTTCCGCATGAACCGATGCATCTCCGTTCCATAATCCGATCTGAAGCGGCAAAGCCATGGACAATGCGAGGAGTGATTTTAGAAATACTCCGCGCATACCTGTTAATTTACCCAACCAAATCCCTCCCAAATATTAGTTGATTCATGAGTTCGTCCATATTCTACCACATGAAAATCTCACATAGTCATAACAATTTGTAAAAATTAACTCGATATTTGTAAAATTGGGTCTTTTGACATATCGATAGGTATTTCGATCCTGTCTTAACACTCCCATCCGGCGTCACTGTTGATTTTGCATAAATAAAAAGCCATCTCTATGAGATGACTTTGGCCCGAATTCGATTGACGGCATGGAAGACAGAGGATTTAATCATGCCTTCACTGCGATTCACCAGCTCTGCCGTTTCCTTAATGGAGTATCCGTGGATGACGCGAAGTTCTAATATTTTACGGTGTTCCGTGTTGTTGATATGGGAAACCAGATCGTTGACACCTTCATTAATTTCAAGGTGGGGTGTATCGAGGTGATGGGTAGGTGCCTCCAGACGGCTGTCACGTTTAAGTGTACGGGTTCGCCTCCGGAAACTGTCCATGGCAAGGTTTCGAGCAATTCGTTTGAGATAATAGAGGAGCCGATCTTCAGGAATATCCACGGTCACATTCATCAGTCGAATGAAACAATCCTGAGCCAGATCTTCTGCGTCTTGCGGCTGTTTGACGATATGGGATAGATACCGTGTGATTTCTGATTTATAGTTGACATAAGCATCGTTGATTTGTGCAGTGTTCATATGATGTGAATCCCCCTTGGATACAGATCAGGCTTGGGTCCGGTCTGGTATGAGTCTCTTATGATCCAAGTATATCGGGAGGTTGTTTCCAAACGGTTCAGAGTTGTATCGGAGTTGTAACATTTCGTGCTTCCCTCTATTCAAGTACAAGGCTTGGGATACAAAATATAGACAGATGAAATTCATAGAGCAGGGAGATTACGAGGGTATCATGAGACCAAAAGAGATTTTAATTATTGAGGACGAGGAGTCCATTCGCGATATTTTGTCCTATTCGTTACGTAAGGAAGGATTTGAGATCAAGGAAGCAGCTACGGGTAAAGAGGGTTTGAATCTGCTTCGGGATTCGAAGCCAGATCTGATCCTGCTGGATTTGATGCTGCCAGATATGAGCGGTTTTGACGTATGTAGACAACTATCTGTGAACTCCAAGATACCCGTCATCATGATCACTGCGAAGTCTGACATGCTGGACAAGGTACTTGGCATGGAGCTTGGGGCGGATGATTATATCACGAAGCCTTTTGATATCCGTGAGGTGGTGGCACGCATTCGGGCGATCTTTCGCCGGATTGATCTCATCAGCGAGACGCTGGAGAATCAGTCCTATGAAGTGGTAAGGCTTGGCAAGCATATTGAGATTCGCAAGGATGAACGGGAAGTGTGGAAAGACGGGGAACGCGCAGGACTCACCAATAAGGAATATGACCTGTTGTTATTTCTCGTGACTCATCATCGTAAGGTACATACACGTTCTGAACTGTTGGACAAAGTATGGGGATTTGATTTTGCAGGGGATACCCGAACGGTGGATATTCATATACAACGGATTCGCAAGAAATTGGATAGTGGTGTGCAGGGCATTTCGATGATCGAGACCGTATTTGGTGTAGGGTATAAGCTGAATATTCAGGTGCAGACATGAAGTGGACAATCCAGTTCAAAATGGTGGTGCTCTTCTCGGTTATCGTCTTTATCGGATTCTCCGTTCTGCTGATTCTGTCCAATAAGGTGGCACAGGAGAATATGTACCGGGAAGTGCATGAGGACATGGTGCAATCGAAGAAAAATCTGGATATCGCGCTGAATCAGTACTTCCTGATTCATAACAAACGTATGAGCAGAGACTCGCTCGAAGCAGGAAGCCGCGAGCTTGCGGAGCAGATTGGTTCAGCCGTTGGCGGGAAGATTACCGTATATCGCCCCGATGCTTCGCCATACGGATCTGCTGGCAGTGAAGTTAATGTCGCTAAGCGGTCTGACCATCCTGATGTGGAGGCGGCCATACAATCCAAGATCGCGTATACCACAGTTGTGGATAAAGGTCGGGTCACCTCCAGTCTGTCCTTTCCGCTTCAGATGGATCAACAATTGATCGGGATTGTGCAGATGGAGAAGGATTACACGGATTTGTTCAAACGCAACCTGCGTTTTCAAAATACGATCAAATTGTTCGCAGCGGTGATTTTTGTGTTTGTATTTATCGCATCCATCTTTATTTCCCGGAAAATCACCCAACCTATCCGTGTACTCACGAAACGTTCTGCGGAAGTGGCTCAGGGGAGTCTGAATGCAGACATTCAGATAACCACCAAGGATGAGATTGGTGAACTGGCTTCAAGCTTCACCATTATGATTGATCGTGTGCGGGAGCAGATTGATGTGATTGAGCGGGAGCGGGACGAAGTGAATCAAGTACAGGCGCGAAGCAAAGTCTTTTTTGACAATGTGACACATGAATTGAAGACACCACTAACGACCATCCTGGGATACGCCCAGATTTTGCGGGATAACGGATTTACCGATCAGGATTTTTTTGACAAAGGCATGAATTATATTATCAAGGAAAGCCAGCGTCTCAACACGATGGTTGCGGATATTCTGGAGGTCTCGGTCTCCTCTGCGGTCATTCAGGCGTACCGATTCGAACGTATCGATGTATCGGATATCATTCGTGAAGCTTGTGAAGACATGTCGATTAAGGCGGGCAAGTACAATATAGGCATTCACTATGAGCTGGAGGAACATCAGTATCTACAGGGAGATCGGGACAAGCTGAAGGAGGTATTCCTCAACGTTCTGGATAATTCGGTCAAATACAGTGATGTCAATTCAATCATTGAAGTACAATCCTTCCGGTTAGGTGAGACCATCGCTATTGTGATCCGTGATCAGGGGGAAGGAATCGGAGCTGAAGCGCTCCAGCATGTATTTGAACCCTTTTACCAGGATAAAGGAATCAACAGAGCCGAGAAGGGCAGCGCCGGGCTGGGCTTGTCTATTGTGAAGAACATCGTGGAGCGTCATGGAGGAACAGTGGAGATGAAGAGCATCATGCGGCAAGGGACACAAGTAAATATCAGTCTTCCGGGGGAAATGAACGCATGAGACATCCCGGATTCTGGCGAAAGCACCGTGACAAATTGATGTTGTCGGGGCTGTTAATCGCATTTGTCAGTGGAATTTTCGGAATCGGCAGCCTGTTCAGTATGGGGAATCTCAAACCAAGAACGGTGATTATGCCAAGCGAGCAATTCAACAGCCGTCTGGCGCCGCCGCCCAGCAGTACGATTCAAGTCGAGTCGGCAACCAAGATTCCGAATGACTTCGCAATCTATGATTTTGAAGTGGTAGACCGAAATACAATTATATTAAATCAACCGGAACCTTCCTATTCTGGACTGCGGCTGTCTCTCCTACATCTGGATGATAATGAAGTGAAAAATATTGCAACGAATACGGAATACGGTGTAGTCATCAGTCCGGATCACAAAAAGTTGATATACTCCCAATATCGGGCGGGTCAAGCGCAGAAGATAACGTATGAGTATATGATTCAGAGCGGGGAACGTCGCAAACTTCCGAACGATAACTCGTATTACAGAGTGTTTACAGGGAATGAATCCTACATCGGTCAAGATGATCTCTTATTTAAACAAGTCGATCTGAGGCAGGGAACGAGTCAGACCATCTACACGTATGAAGAGCTGATGAGCAGGTTTGCAGGACAAGGAAAAGCAAAAGGAACAGGTTCGAGTGATACGTTTATCGTGATGGATGCCTTTGAGGTCAGTGAAGATCTGAAGCAGCTGTATGTGCTGGTGATGCTAAAAGAAAACTATGCCATATATCGTGTGTCGCTTGAGGACGAGCATGAAGTGAAGGCATATGCGGCAATGGAAGACATTCAACAGTACAAGTTACTGAAAAATGGTGACATGCTTATCCAGGGAACGATGAATAAGGTGCAGGGGTTATATCGATATCGCGCAGAACAGAAGCGATATGATCTGGTCATGAAAGGGTCCATCTGGAGCTTCGAACTGGATGCGGATCAATCGCGAATTGCTTATTTTATGCCAATGGATAATCAGAATCAGAAGAATGAATTGCATATTGCCTATCTGAATGACAGCAAACTTTCGTCAGATACGGTGATCTACCGTAATATTGATAGCTTCATCAAACTCAGTTGGAATGGTGATGAACTATTTGCAGTGGGCAGCACGATGGATAAAAGTGAGATGTACCGCTTTAGTTTCAGAGCCTGGTAAGCTGAGTCGAATCGCATAAGAAGATAAGACCTTGGTCTGGATGGAGCTGGCGAAAGCTTCCCTGCGGACAAGGTCTTTTTGTTATGACATTTTACAAGTTGGATACAACTCCGGCCAGCCTGGATACATCTCCACCCTATAATAAAAGGGAATGTGCTACGCGAATCCATACATACAAGTTCAAAGAAGACCCGTTTCCGTATCGAGAAAATCGGACTCTTTGAACAACCTCTGTACATACCTGGCAAGTAGAAAGGAAGACATGCAGTAATGCTTCAAGTTGATCAATTATCCCACTCATTTCGCAATGCTCAGGGAATCGTGCCGGTGCTTCAAGACATCAACCTGACGATTGGAGAAGGCAAGATGGTGGCCCTGCTGGGCAGCTCAGGTTCAGGCAAGTCCACGCTGCTGAATCTGATGGCGGGGCTAATGAAGCCGGATCAAGGCAGGATTCTCATTGCGGGACAAGATATTGTTCGTTTCAGTGAGAATCGCCTGGCTGAGTTCAGGCGCAGTCATATCGGATTTATTTTCCAGTCGTATGAGCTGCTGTCGAACCTTACAATCCGGGAAAATGTAGAGTTACCCTTGGTATTTATGGGCATCAGCCCTTCGAAACGCAAAGCAAAAGCATTGAAACTATTGGATCAGGTTGGACTGGGTGAAAAAGCAAACTTGTTCCCTTCCCAGTTGTCAGGCGGTCAACAACAACGTGTTAGTATTGCACGCTCACTCATTACCGAACCCTCGGTTATCTTCGCGGATGAGCCGACGGGAAATCTGGATACGGAGACAGAGGAAGAGATTATTGCGATTTTGCAGCAGTTGAACCGGGAGTTGAATACCACCTTTGTTATTGTGACACATGAAGCAGAAGTCGCGGAACAGATGCAGGTCGTACTTACATTGCAACATGGAGTATTGGTTGAAGAGGCTGTAAGGGAAGTTTGAGGCAAAAGGAGAGGAAATGTGAGAATACGGGATGTAGCACGTATGGCCTGGGGACAGATCATTCGCAGGAAAATGGTCACACTGCTGTGCATGATGGGGTTGTCCATCGGTTCTGCCGCCATGATCATTGCACTTAGTGTGGGGCAGTCCGTACAGACCTATAGTGAGAAAACATTAAACGACAATTACAAGATGGATGAGATTACAATTACACCCAATGAAGGCATACGTACAGGCAACGGCAAGGGGAGTGGTCAGACATCGAAGTTTGAACGTGGGGCGCTGACGTTGGAGAAAATTCAGATTATCCAGAGACTTCCTCATGTGGTTGCCGTGGCACCCATGTTAAAGCTGGATTCGCTCGAAATGGTACTTCCAGATGGTCGCAGCACTTATGTTGAGGTCATTGGAACCCAGTTGGAGACTCTCGACGGGTTCGGATATAAATATGCCGAGGGACGTGGGGCGGAGGATGGTCGTATGGCGGTAACCAGTTATGGGGCTGCATTCGGACTCGTGGACCCAAAAGTAACTCAGAAGTTATTCGAGCAGTTGAATGCTGATCCATATAACAATGAGCTCCTGCAGCAGTATACGGAAATGTCATCCAAGCAGGATCAGTTGGTTCAGCAGCGTGTCCAGTTCCGATATGAAGATTATGCGGATGCGAGTAAAACCAAAATGAGTGGCTCTGTACGTGTATCAGGCGAGCTGACGAAACCTTCCAACATGGATGAGATGAGTGCTCAGGGCGACAAAAAAGTATATCTGCCGCTGGACACAGCACGTGCGTTGCAGGATGAGCTTGGATTGCAACAGGCGGATGGTAGTGCTGCAAAGCGTCTGAACTCAGCCTTGGTCAAGGTGGAGGATAAACGCTATGTATCCCAGGTTGAAGAACAGATCCAAAAGCTGACGTTAAATACACAGAGCAATCTCTTTCAGGAGGAAGCAATGGCTGGCCAACTGGCGATGTATCAAAAGGCGGCATTGGGCATCGGTGGTTTTATCATGTTACTGGCGTCGTTGTCCATTGTTGTAGCGATGATCATGTCTACGCATCAACGGCGTAAGCAGATTGGTGTGATGAAGGTGCTGGGGGCGAATCTGTGGCAGATCCGCCAGATGTTTATTACGGAAGCAGCGATGCTTGGATTAATGGGCGGCTTGGCAGGTGTTGGAATTGCCTTTGTTGCCCTCGGCGGGGTGAACAGTCTGCTCGCGAGTCAGATGGCAGATCAGGTCAATGGTCCGATGACCGTAGTTATTCAGCAATCCGCTCTGCCACTCGGCATCGTGTTTGCTGTGCTGGTCGGTGTTGTATCGGGAATATATCCGGCAATTAGCGCATCGCGGACCAATGCATTAACTGTGATCAAATCGATGTAATTTTATCAGCGAAAGGGAAATTGGGCACATGAAGAAATGGATTAAAATCATCATCACGGTTGTACTTTTGGCAGGTGTGGGGTACTGGCTGTATGAAAAGTACAAACCAAAACCGGAGGCCCCTGTTGAGATCCCGCCGCCAATTACGTTTGATGTTACACAAGAAACGATGACGCGAACGATTCAGGTGAAAGGGAAATCCGTATATACCGATCAGACGGATATCTATGCTCCATATGCTTCCAACATCAAGCAGTGGCATGTGAAAAGTGGTGAGCAGGTGAGCAAGGGGGATATCCTGTTTACGCTCGACACGTCCACGTTACAAACGGAAGTAGAGCAATTGCAGAGCGATCTGGAGAAAGCCCAGTTGGAAAATAAGATGAATCAGGTTAGCCTGGATCAGACGAATATGAGCGAGCCGCTTGGCGTGACGGAAGAGGAGCGCAAGAAGGCATTTGCGGATCGGGAAGGCAAACGTCTGACGAATGAGTTGAATCAAAAAGCGCTGGCCCTCAAGGAGAAGGAGATACAGAAAAAGCAGGCCGTCATTAGCAAATCTGTAGTGTATGCTTCCGCCTCCGGCATATTTCAGATGAATGAAGAGGACAGCAAGACACGTGCAGTGACGGAAGGGCAGCTAATCGGGTCCATTACCAATATCAGCAAACTGAAATTCATGACGATTGTTGGTGAAGAAGAGATGTTCAGACTTAAGGTGGGCATGCCGGTTAAGGTACGAATGACAGCGCAGAAAGATCTGCAATTCACCGGGAAGGTAAGCAAGGTGTCCAAGTTCGCCCGGAAGAGTACCGATACAGACCTCAAGCAGGCTTCCCAGTTTGACGTGGTCATTGATCTGAAGCCGGATACCAGGATGTATGGAGGCGTGAGTCTGGAAGGGGATATTGAGACGACGCGGAAGGACAAAGTAACGGTTGTGTCCAGCCTGGCCATCATGCGTGACCAGACCGAACCTTACGTCCTGTTAGATAAAGGGAACGGACTGACAGAGCCGTTGACCATCAAGGCTGGAATGGAATCGGGGGACAAGACGGAAGTGGTAAGCGGGTTAAAACCGGGAGATATCGTCGTTCTGCCCTAGACAAGCGAGTGAATTCGACCTTGATCAACAAGAGGTTCATTGTGGCATAATGCCAGGATGAGCCTTTGGTGTGGTTAGGGGCAAGGGGTGTCCAGATTCCTGCCTGAATTATGGAAAAAAATATAATTAAATTTATATAATTCAATTTACAGTAATATTTACATGTCGTATAAT
The DNA here is from genome assembly GCF_024159265.1 of Paenibacillus sp. 1781tsa1. Taxonomy (NCBI): domain Bacteria; kingdom Bacillati; phylum Bacillota; class Bacilli; order Caryophanales; family Paenibacillaceae; genus Paenibacillus; species Paenibacillus sp. 1781tsa1. The sequence continues at coordinate 1,205,454 of NZ_JAMYWY010000001.1, forward strand.
CATACATAAGGAGGTGACACCGAACATCATGTTTGTAGATGGGTAGGCGAAGGCCTTTTTTTAAATCGTTTAAAGAAAGCGCTTACCAAAACGGAAAATCAGGTAATCTGTTAATCCATTTTCCACACTTCTTCATGTCTAACTCACGTTCAACCTCACCCACCACATTATACTCATTCACATGATTCGCCCTCACACAATTTGTTTGATCAAGATTCCAGTTATACAACCATTTCTTCTGGAGGTGATACAACCAACTCATCCGAACGTTCTCTTCGTGCTAAGCATCATAATGACACAGAGGATCAGACATGAGTACAACCCAATCTAACTAAAGGAAAGGTGGAACTATGAAGACTAAATTGAAAACCAAATCAAGAGGTAAGAAGATCCTGCGCAAAGGAGTAAAGCAAATGTTGGCGGCAACACTGCTGGCGGCGGGGATTTTCCCGGGGATGTCTCCGGGCTTGACTCAGGCGGCTGAAGCACATGTGGATAATCCATTTGTAGGGGCCACGGCTTATCTGAACCAGGACTATTCGGCTCTCGTGGATACGTCCATTGCGCTGACCAACGATGCATCGCTGAAGGCCCAGATGGAGACGGTCAAATCGTATCCAACCGCAGTATGGGTTGACCGCATTGCTGCAATCTATGGTGGCCCAGACAACGCTGGTCGCAAAAGTGTAGAGGAACATCTTGATGCCGTTCTGGCCCAAAAGAAACCTGGTACACCAATCACGGCTTCATTCGTTATCTATAACTTGCCTGGACGGGATTGTCATGCACTTGCATCCAATGGTGAACTTCCACTAACACAGGCAGCACTGCAGACATATAAAACGGATTATATTGATGTGCTCGCAGATATCTTCGCAGATCCGAAGTATCAGGATATTCGCATTATCGCCGTCATTGAACCGGACAGTCTGCCTAACCTTGTGACCAATCTGAGTACGCCAGCTTGTGGCCAAGCCAGCTCAACAGGTATCTATGAGGCGGGTGTGAAATATGCACTGGACAAGCTGCACGCCATTCCGAATGTGTACAACTATCTGGATATCGGTCACTCCGGCTGGCTTGGATGGGATAACAACCGCTCTGCAGCAGTCGCGCTGTATACAAGTGTTGTACAAGGGACAGCCGCGGGTCTGAGCAGTGCAGATGGTTTCATTACGAATACAGCGAACACCACACCGTTGGGAGAGCCGAACCTGTCCAACCCGGATCTGAATATCGGTGGACAACCGATTAAATCGGCCAAGTTTTATGAGTGGAATCCATATTTTGACGAAACCGATTTCACTGCTGCGCTGTATGCCGATTTCGTACAAGCCGGCTGGCCAAGCAGCACAGGTTTCCTGATCGATACTAGCCGGAACGGCTGGGGTGGGGTAGACCGTCCAACATCGGCTACGGGCAGCAACATCAATGATTATGTGAATTCCGGACGTGTAGATCGCCGGGAGCATCGGGGGAACTGGTGTAATGCCAGTGGAGCTGGCATAGGGGAAGTCCCTAAAGCAGCGCCAGGACCAGCGCATCTGGATGCTTATGTCTGGGTGAAACCTCCGGGTGAATCAGATGGCTCCAGTTCCGAAATTCCGAATAACGAAGGCAAAGGTTTCGACCGGATGTGTGATCCAACCTTCACCACTCGGGATGGTGTATTAACAGGTGCATTGCCTAATGCTCCGGTATCGGGTCACTGGTTCCATGATCAATTCGTGGCATTGGTGAAGAACTCATTCCCTGTGCTGCCTGCAAGTAACGGTGGCAATCCTCCGGGCGGTAATACCGCTCCGGCAGCACCCACAGCATTGACAGCTACTGCCGGTAACGCTCAAGTCTCCTTAACGTGGACTGCTTCTGCAGGTGCAACGAGTTATAGCGTGAAAAGGGCACTGAGTGCGTCAGGTCCATTCACAACAGTTGCTGCCAATGTGAGTGGAACGTCTTACAGCAATACCGGTCTGATCAATGGCACAACCTATTATTATGTAGTAACGGCAACGAATGCTGTAGGTGAAAGTGTCAACTCTGCCACAGCAACAGCTACACCGTTTGCAGGTGTAACGGCGCCAGCTGCACCGACTGCGCTCACAGCAACTGCAGGCAATGCACAGGTGAGCCTGACGTGGACCGCTTCTACAGGTGCAACAAGTTATAATGTGAAACGCGCACTGAGTGCGTCAGGTCCGTTCACAACGATCGCCGCGAATGTGAGTGGTACGTCCTACACGAACACTGCCCTCACGAACGGTACGACGTATCATTATGTGGTAAGTGCAGTGAATACAGCAGGGCAAAGTGCCGATTCCGCTGTAGCTTCCGCGACACCTCAAAGTGTCGTTGTACCGACAAGTGACCTTGTCCTGCAATATCGTGCTGGAGATACCAATGCTCAAGATAGCCAGATCAAACCGTATTTTAACATCAAAAATCTGGGTAGTACGGCTGTGAATCTGAGTGATCTGAAGATCCGGTATTACTTCTCCAAAGAAGGCTCGGCTGCAATGGATTCTGCTATTGATTACGCTCAAGTTGGCGGAGCCAATATCCAGCGGACCTTCACAGACTCGTATGTGGAACTGAGCTTCACATCTGGCGCTGGCAGCATTCAGGCTGGTGGGCAGACTGGAGACATCCAGCTTCGTATGTACAAAACAGACTGGTCCAACTTTGATGAGACGAATGATTACTCCTTCGATCCAACGAAAACATCCTATCAGGATTGGAACAAAGTAACACTCTACCAAGGTGGAAACCTGGTATGGGGCATTGAGCCTTAAGAGGAACGTTATAACTAACGTAACTAATGAAGGTAAGGTCGTGAGAAGTGAAGTTCTCACATGAACAATGTATGTATAATCGCTTGAAGATCCGGAATTAGGGATGTAAGAGCGGGCGTATCAGGCTGGGCTGTCCTCTGTTCATGAAAATGAGCAGGGGACAGCCCTATTTCTTTTCTAACGAACAGAGGACACGCTATTTAGTTGAATAGATGCATTTGAAAAATCTAACGAATCGTAGACACGCTATTTAGTTAATTTGGGTAGATTTTGATCCTCTTAGACTCGTTTTGGTCCAAATAAGGTTACTGAGATTCGTTAGGATTCGTTGTTGAAGTTTCACGCCCTTATAGGGTGTATGAGATTCGTTAGAAAAATGGGCGGTGAGCCTGAATCATGCTTCAGCTTGAATCGTTCATCGGTTTGATTTCCAAAATGACTCCTAAAAACACTGATTATTAATCGTTTTGGACGGATATTTGCCTAGGGTCTGGCAGGCAGGATGTATATAATAGAACCGGATGGGCGGGATCACCTCGCTCAGATTGGAAAGAGAATGAAAGGAGGACCGCACTCTGGCAGTCGGGCAAGCTGATTTCTCTTTTTTAATTTTGTAAGCGCAATCATTAAAGTTTGGAATCATTCGTTGAAGAGGTCTGTACGGGTAATCGAACGTTCAATCATCATCGAAGTGTATCAGCATCATCTATTCTGTCTCAAGGAGCGTGAAGGTGGATGAACTCAGAAACAACAGCGCCGGTACATAAGGGGTCGGCTTCAGGTCAGCAATCCGGTCGCAGGAAGGCACGGTTGCCACTTGCAGCCAAGGTACTCTCTTCGGCACTCAGCGTAGCTTTGCTTATTGGAGGAACAGCGGGAATCACTGGAGCCGAAGCTTCGAATGGAAATAGTACAACGGAGAGTGGCCTGCAATCACATAAGGGGGGCAGTCACTTGAAAGAGATTCAACTGGAATATCTGGATCGGGGGGTGGTGGCTGCATCCACATCTGAAGGTGTGTTTCTCAGCTGGAGATTACTTGGTGACGAGGCCACAGGGTATAGCGATAAAGGGCTGACAGGTACGGACTTTAACGTCTATCGTGATGGCAAAAAGATCGCTACGGTCACGGAAAGCACCAACTATGTAGATGGCACAGGTAAATCCTCTTCCCGTTATGAAGTGGCAGCGGTGAACAAAAAGGGTAAGGAGAGCAAACGCAGTGCATCCGTCAAACCTTGGGCGAACGGCTATGTGGACATTCCATTGCAGAAACCGGCCGATGGCGTGACGCCTGCCGGCGAAGCCTATACGTATTCCGCCAATGACATGAGCGTGGGTGATGTGGACGGGGATGGCCAATATGAGTTTTTCGTCAAATGGGACCCTTCCAATGCCAAGGATGTATCGCAAAAAGGATACACCGGTAAAACCTATGTAGATGCTTACACTCTGGACGGACAATTGCTGTACCGGATCGATCTTGGAGTCAATATCCGCGCAGGTGCTCATTATACACAGATGTTGGTTTACGATTTTGACGGGGATGGTAAGGCCGAGATGATGTTTAAGACCGCTCCGGGCACGAAGATAATCCAATATAACAAAAAAGGAAAAGTGACATCCGAGAAGTATATCACCTTACCGAAGGAAGATAAGAAGGCAGGCGTGAAGAACGAGGATGACTATCGTTTAAGTGCTGACGGTTACTACGATCATGTGGTGGATATGTTCAAAAACTGGCATAAACACGAAGAGGTTGTGAAGGGCAACTGGCCTGCGACATTGGAAGAGGCATTTGGAATGGAGAAAAAGTATAACTACCCATTATCTCAGCAGGATGCCGAGAGCTTGGCCGATTACTTCATTGATGTCTATGCGGTAGAACGCAGCAACCGAAATGAGTTGCGTAAGTTTGAGGGTTTTATCGTGGACGGACCGGAGTACGTTACGGTATTTGAAGGGAAATCAGGCAAAGAGCTGGAGACGATCCCCTACGAACCCGAGCGTCATGATGATGGCCTGATGTGGGGCGATTATGCCATGGCACGGATTGAACCGGGCAATCGGGTGGACCGTTTCCTGGCAGGCGTGGCGTATCTGGATGGCAAGAAACCGTCTGCAATCTTTGCACGCGGATACTATACACGTTCAACGATGGTCGCCTACAACTGGGATGGCAAGAAGCTGAAAAAGGAATGGAAAGTGGACAGCGGCTGGACACCGATGAAAAATCCGTTCAATGATGGGCCGCATGGCGTGGATGGTACAGATCCGGAGTATGGCTCCATCACTACTCAAGGTGCGCACTATTTCAGTGTGGCGGATGTAGATGGAGACGGCAAACAAGAGATCATCTATGGCTCCGCCACGATTGATCATGACGGCAGCGTACTGTACAGCTCCACAGACCTGATGCCAGCCGAAAGTGCTGCACCGGGAACGATTGCCCGTCTGGGTCATGGGGATGCCCTTCATGTAGCAGATATCGACCCGGATCGTCCGGGACTTGAGATCTTCATGGTTCACGAGGGTGGTCCGTGGGCTCCATATGGCTACTCCTTGCGGGATGCAAAGACCGGAGAAGTAATCTATGGTGGATACACAGGGAAAGATACGGGACGCGGCATGGTGGGAGATGTTGATCCGACGCGTCGTGGACTGGAGACTTGGGCTGTAGGTTTATGGACAGCACAGGGTCAGAAAATCAGTGATCAAGCACCGGGAACGAATATGAATATCCGTTGGTCTGGTGATATGACGACACAGATCGTAGATGGTGCGATTGATGTTACACCAACCATCAAGGATTGGAATCGTGGCACGTTGCTGACGGCAACAGGCACATTGACCAACAATCATACCAAAGGTACACCTTCTCTTGTAGCTGATATCTTCGGGGATTGGCGGGAAGAGATGTTGGTGAGAACCACCGACAGTTCGGCGATCCGTATCTATCTGAGTACCGATAAGACAGACCGCAAGCTGTACACCCTGATGCATGATGCGATGTATCGCGTGGGCATTGCCGGACAGAACAGTGGATACAATCAGCCTTCCTATCCGTCCTTCTACATGGCATCGGATATAGACTGGTCCAAAGTAACGCTGCCCAAGTTCTACACGCCAGGTAAAGGCGGGAAATAATTGAAGTGCTTTAAAGCTCTGGAATCTCCCATGTGTCTCGGCATATGGAGGTTTCAGGGCTTTTTTAGATGAGGATAGGAGGATTGGTGGACATCACTTGGCGTTTTTCAATCTATCCGTGGTATGTCTTTCTTCTACATCGTTAGTTAGAGTCCAGATGCTCGGTAGAAGCGAACGCTTTAATGGTGTATTTACCTTGATCATGGATCAAGGTGGTGATGGAGCACTCGGGAATAAGCTGATTCTGCATCGCTATAAAATCGGGATGCCAATCGTTAAGCTCGCGCTCGGTGAAGGTTTGCACCAGAAAATCAGTAATGAGTCCACCATGTGTAACCACAATAATGTTACTGTTCTCCTGCTCTTCATTAGTCAATTCGGTTAAGCAAGAGGCCAGACGTTCACCAGCCTGTTTGGCCGAGTCTCCCACAGGTGGAATGTAATTGGGGTCAGACGTACATCGATCCCACATGGCAATAAATTCTTCGAATGACTGATCCGGGCCATCTCCCCAATTGGCACGTTCGCGCAGGCGGGGATCTACTATTATGGGGGATTGAGTATGGTAGGCAATCCTGCTGGCGGTTTCTTGGGCTCGTCGAAGTGGGCTGGTCAGGATTTTAATAACAGGAAAGGCAGCTCTGGCAAAATGAAGTGCTGTGGCTTCGGCTTGTAAAGCCCCTTCGGAAGTGAGGGGGACATCACCGATTCGTCGTTCTTTGAGGCCGTGCCTCACCAGATGAAAGGTGGTACTCATGCATAGAAACCTCCTTAAGTAAAAATAGTTATCATAAACGATTAGAATATAGACTAATTATATATTTGTCTAATTATAAAATACAATCATCATTTTAGTCAGGACGTTTATATCTAACCTACATAATTGTTACAATGGAGAAAAGTGAAGATCGATCGTTGAAGGACTGGAGGTATAGACATGAGCATCTCGAAGCGCTGGACAGGAAGCCTGTATCAGGAGGCATTGCGAACAGAGGATTGTGGTCCGCGTTTTTACGCGTACTATTATAAGCAATGGGACAACTACCGTATGTCCTATCACAATCATGATTCCATGGAGATTATGTATATTATTTCGGGAATGTGCCGGGTGGATGTACAGATGCCGGATGGGAGCTCGGAACAGGCTGTTCTGAAAAAAGGGCAGTTCATTATGCTCGATGCTGGCGTCCCGCACCGTTTACTGGTGGAAGATGGCGTGCCTTGCCGGATGCTCAATGTGGAGTTTGGATTCTCCGGCTCGACAGCCTGTCAGCTGTCCATTCGACAGCTCGTACAGGAAGAGGAAGAAGTCCATACTTTGCTGGCTAATGCCTCGCCATATCTGGTACTGCCTGACCCGGAAGAGGTGTATCACATTATGAAAAGTCTGGTGCTGGAACTCGATCAGCGTGGTCTGTTGGAGCAGGGAAGATCGTCTGTCCCAATAGGCGTTATTCCTAGAGAGGATCGAGCACAACATCGCGAAGCCCGGAATCTGTCGTCCCCGGAACAGGGAATGTTGGTGCGTACGTTGTTCATCCAGTTGATCGTCCGTGTAGCACGTCTGCGTGGGGAAATGAACCGGAGTGCGCCAGATCAGGCGGAGTTGTATGTCAAGCGCACGATTGAATTCATGCATCATAATATGGATCGAAATATTCAGATGAAGGACATTGCCGCAGCCGTCAATCTGCATCCGGGTTATTTGCATCGCATTTTCCGTCAGCACACGCAGCGCACACCAACCGATTACCTGACGATGCTTCGGATGGAGAAGGCCAAGATGCTGCTACAGCAGACGAATATTCCGATTTCTAAGATCTCCGACTATGTTGGAGTAGGGAGTCGTCAGTATTTTCATATGTTATTCAAAAAATATACAGGCCGTACGCCGGTTGAATTTCGCTCCTCGATGGAACGACATGTCAGTCAATATCCGACGGATGAATAAGTTAGGATTTTTGACAACAAGAACTTGAACAGGTCATGATTTTGATAACGCTTCCCCTATTGGCGTTGGTACAATGATTTCATGAAGAGAGTCATTAACCGAAGCGAAAGATTCGGATTAGGGGAGGATATAAACATGTCGTTTAAAGTGGCGTTTATCGGGGCAGGAAGTATCGGATTCACTCGGGGATTGCTGCGGGATTTGCTGACGGTACCGGAGTTTAACAACATCGAAATTGCGTTTTGCGATATTAGCCAGCACAATCTGGACATGGTGACTGAGCTGTGTCAGCGGGATATCCGTGAGAATGGATTGAATATTCAGATTCAGCCGACAACGGATCGTAAAGAAGCGTTAAAAGATGCGAAGTATGTACTGTGTACGATTCGTGTTGGGGGACTGGAAGCTTTTGCAACGGATGTGGATATTCCACTGAAATATGGGGTAGACCAATGTGTCGGCGATACGCTGTGTGCAGGTGGCATTATGTATGGACAACGCGGAATTGCCGAGATGCTGGACATCTGTAAAGATATTCGTGAACAGAGCGCGCCGGACGTGCTGCTCTTGAACTATTCCAATCCGATGGCGATGCTCACATGGGCTTGCAATAAGTACGGCGGTGTACGGACGATCGGACTGTGTCATGGCGTACAGCATGGTCATCATCAGATAGCGGAAGCTTTTGGCTTGAAAAAGAGTGAAGTGGATATTATCTGTGCCGGCATCAACCATCAGACTTGGTATATTCAGGCTTCTCATCAAGGCAAAGATCTTACAGTTGACCTGCTCGAAGCCTTCGAAAAACATCCCGAGTATAGCCGCACCGAAAAAGTGCGGATCGATATGCTGCGCCGCTTCGGATATTACAGTACAGAATCGAATGGTCATCTGAGTGAATATGTGCCGTGGTACCGCAAACGTCCGGAAGAGATTAACGAATGGATCGACCTGGGCAACTGGATCAACGGAGAGACAGGTGGGTATCTGCGGGTATGCACCGAGGGGCGCAACTGGTTCGAGACGGATTTCCCTAACTGGATGAAGGATGAACCGATGCAATTCATTCCCGAAAAACGGGGGGAGGAGCACGGTTCGTACATTATTGAAGGTCTGGAGACGGGACGTGTCTATCGTGGACATTTCAATACCGTTAATAATGGAGTCATCTCGAACCTGCCAGATGATGCGATTATTGAGGCACCGGGATATGTGGATCGCAACGGTATTTCCATGCCGCATGTAGGGGATCTGCCACTTGGCCCGGCGGCGGTATGTAATGTGAGTATTTCCGTTCAACGTCTTGCGGTTGAAGCAGCGGTGAACGGAGACGACCAATTACTTCGTCAGGCGTTCATGATGGACCCGCTCGTAGGTGCCGTATGTAATCCAAAAGAGATCTGGCAGATGGTCGACGAGATGCTGGTTGCACAGGCTCAGTGGCTGCCACAGTACGGGGATGCGATTGCTGCCGCAGAAGCAAGACTTGCTGCTGGTAATCTTATTCCAACGAAGGAATATGAAGGTGCAGCACGTCTCAAGGTGAAAACCGTTGAAGAGATGCAACAGGATCGTGATGCTGCCAACAAAAACGCGGGTGAATCCGATAAAGGCAAGGATCGTGAGAAAGTGCAGCAATAGTGTTGAGTGTGAATAGTAGTTTACAAGAATATAGAGAAAGATAGAAACACAGAAAAAGGCCAGATTCTCCAGACGGAGAGCTGGCCTTTTTCACAAATTGTTGACAATTAAGCTGCATGGAATCCAATGAAATAGGCAAGAGACTCGACTCTTCTCCCATGCTATGTTATTATAAATCTCTGATAACGTGGTAACGAACTAAAGCGTTTTGGTTTTGGTTATAGACATGGAGGGGTTCGAGAGATGAGAAAAAAAGCGATTCTACTATTATTCATTAGTATATGTGTATTGATTGTGGCGGGTTGTTCCAGTTCCGCAAGCAAAGACGATAACACGATTGTTGTAGGAATTGACGACAAGTTTGCTCCAATGGGTTTCCGGGACGAGCAAAATGAAATTGTTGGTTTCGATATTGATTACGCACGAGCTGCAGCGGAGAAAATGGGTAAAGAAATCACATTCCAGCCGATCGACTGGTCTTCCAAAGAGTCAGAGCTGAACAGTGGTCGAATCGACATGATCTGGAACGGATACACCATTACGGATGAGCGCAAAGAGAAAGTGCTCTTCACGAAGCCTTATCTGGAAAACAGTCAGGTCGCGATTACCTTGGCAGACTCTCCAATTACGAAGCTGGATGAACTCGATGGTAAAAATGTGGGATTACAGGCATTGTCCTCAGCGGCAGATGCACTGGCAGCAAGTCCCCTGAAGGATAAAGTAAAAGCTTCCGAATTCAAAGATAACGTGCTTGCTCTGACTGACTTGAAAACAAAACGTCTGGATGCGGTCATCATTGATGAAGTGGTCGCGAGGTACTACATGTCCAAGGAAGAGGGAACATTCAAACTGCTGGATGAATCTCTTGCACCTGAACAATATGGAATAGGTATCAAAAAAGGCAATGAAGAGCTTCTGAATCAGCTGCAAAAAGCACTGGATGAGCTCAATGCAGATGGAACAGCAGCTAAAATCTCCACCCAATGGTTGGGTGAAGACAAGGTTCTGAAATAGGCAGGTTACACACCTGATATATAGTTTGAAACAAAACGGACCCCGTATTCCATGCTGGAGCGATTCATGCCCCAGAGGAATGCGGGGTTAACAGATTAGAGGAGACAAAACAATGAGTTGGGATTATCTATCGACCATTTTAAAACCGATGTTAGAGGGTGCGCAGACCACCATTTTCATGTTCTTGCTGGCGATCGTGTTATCTGTGCCGCTTGGATTTGCAGTCACGCTCGCGATGAGAAGCCAAATTAAACCACTTGCGTGGATTGCTCATACCTACGTCTACGTGATGCGAGGAACACCACTGCTGCTCCAAATTCTATTCTTCTGCTTCGGTTTACCGTTGCTTCCGGTGATTGGAGAGTATCTGGTGTTTGATCGCTTTGTAGCAGCGGGAATTGCGTTCATCCTGAACTATGCGGCTTACTTCGCCGAAATTTTCAGGGGCGGACTGCTTTCCATTGATAAAGGTCAACATGAGGCAGCGAAGGTACTGGGGTTAACAAAGTGGCAAACGATGACTAAAGTCATTATTCCTCAGATGATTCGTGTAGTATTGCCTGCAACGGCCAATGAGTCCATTACGCTCATCAAGGATACGGCACTGCTCTATGCCGTTGCTGTACCAGAGCTGTTGTATTATGCACAAGCGGCGGTAAATCGGGACTTGCAGTTAATTCCGTTCTTCGTAGCGGCGATTATGTATTTGCTCATGACCCTTGTGCTTACTTTGCTGTTCAAGGCGCTAGAGAAGCGGTTTTCATTTGAATAAATTAAATCTGATCAATCAAAGGACTGTCTGCATATGACACATATAATAGAAGTAAATCAGTTGAGAAAATCATTCGGTACGCTTGAAGTGCTGAAGCAGGTATCCTTCAACGTGGAACCAGGCGAAGTGATTGCCGTAATCGGGCCCTCGGGTTCAGGTAAAAGTACAATGCTGCGCAGCCTGATTCATCTGGAGGATATTTCAGGTGGAACGATTCGCATTCAGGATCAGACATTGGTCGATAATGGGCGTTACGCGGGTGCAGCAGATATTCGCAAGATGACGGATCGCATGGGTATGGTATTCCAGCATTTCAACCTGTTCCCACATCTGACCGTACAGGCTAATCTGGAACTCGCACCGAAGACTTTGAAAAAAGAAAGCTCAAGTGTCATCAGGCATCGCAGTCTGGAATTACTCGGCAAAGTCGGACTGTCGGACAAGGCCGACGCGTATCCGGCCAATCTGTCCGGTGGACAGAAACAGCGTGTAGCTATTGCCCGCGCACTCATGATGCAGCCCGACATTCTCCTGTTCGATGAGCCGACATCGGCACTCGATCCGGAGCTGACCGGGGAAGTGCTTCGTGTAATCAAACAGCTGGCGCAGGAAAATATGACGATGATGATCGTGACGCATGAGATGGGCTTCGCCCGTGACGTTGCGGATCGTGTATTCTTCATGGATAACGGGGAGATCGCAGAGGCGGGGCCGCCAGAAGAGATTTTTGGCAATCCAAAGCTTGCACGTACCCGGACATTTTTGCAGCGGGTGGAAGTGGAAGGATAAAAGACATTTCAAACCTAAGAAATGTTGAAAGAGCGCAATCCTGTGAGTAATAAGGGACTGCGTTCTTTTTGCTTTTTAAAATAAAAATGGGTTCTAACCTTCATATTCTTGAAGTACAATGTGTAATCTTAGGCTTCAATTAGGTGTACTGATGCGGGAAATAAATAAAACTAGTATCAATGCCTATTTTACAAATTATGGAGGTGATTATTCCTATTAATCAAGTATAATGAAATTACTTAATAAAGAAGGAGGATATACTTTTGGATTATCGCCAGAATAATGTAGATCGATATCATAGTGATACTGTTCCACCACCACCTTATGTAGTACCAAAAACCAATAGTAAGTCTATAGCTGCGCTTGTTTTGGGAATTTTGTCAGTTATTATTCCATACTTGGGATTTTTGATTGGAATTTTTGCTATCATATTTGCATCAATTTCTCTGAAAGAAATTAAACTTCGTATGGAACAGGGAAGAGGTTTAGCGATTGCCGGTCTGGTTTGTGGAATTATTGGCACGGCGATTTATGCTATTATCATTTTGGTTCTACTAGTTGCAGCCGCCTTTTACGTTAGTACTGACATGTCTTCTACATACTAGAATGATAAGAATGGGCGATTCACGATTTGTTTCATACTAAAAAAGCAAAGGCGTACCTTAGCCAACACCTCTGTTGTCCAGAAGAGTGTGTGGCATCGGTCACGCCTTTGCTTTTTATATTCCTTTTTTTACAGGTGAAGTGCAACTTCACTGCTCACGTTTTCGTTCTCTGTGGTACGGTGCATCAAGAAGTACGTTAGAGTTCCTCCAAGACCAATTACGGCAAAGATGCACAGTATGCCAATCTGATCCCAAGCCACGCCGAACTGTCCGCTTGAGATAACTGCTTTATACCCCGTAACCGAATAGGTCATAGGCAGCCATGGATTAAACACCTTCAACCAGTTTGGAATCAGTTCGAGCGGGAAAGTGCCCGCGCTGGTCGTAAGCTGGAAGATCAGCATCAGAATTCCGAGGAATCGTCCCGGATTTTCCAACCAAGTCACCAGTGCCTGAATGATGTACATGAAGCTTAGACTGGTCACAAAGCTGAATAAGAGGAACAACGGAACGCTCTGAACTTCCAGACCCAAGCCGTACAATACGAGCCACGAAGCAAGTAGGGATTGCACAGCACTCATGAGCGTGAAAGCCAGCGTTTTACTCACAAAACGATTCCAGCCACTTGCCTCGCTAACCGTGCTGCCGCGTGTTGGCACAACCAAAGTGGCGATCAATGCCCCGACAAACAGCCCCAGTGACAGGAAGTATGGCGAGAATCCTGTACCATAATTGGGTACCTCATTATATTTATGCTCATCGACCTGAACAGGCTCTGCATACATCGTTACCAGTTCATCGGTCTTTTTCACACTCCCTGTCTGCTCAGCCGCTTCATTCAGCTTGGTGGCAAGTTCGCCAGAGCCGTCCGTTAACTTCAGCGTACCTTCTTTTAACTGACCAGCACCGTCATCGAGCTTATGTGACCCATCTGCAAGGGTTGAGATGCCGTCTGTGAGCTGGCTTACACCCGCAACCAATTTGCCTGCACCAGCATTCAATTGACCTGAACCATCCGCAAGTTTGGCTCCTCCAGCGGCTGCTTCGGATAATTTGGAATTGAATTGCTGTAAACCAGTAGCAAGCTTTTCTTGTCCGGCAGATAATTGAGTAGCACCTTGTACGAGTTGTTGTTCACCCTGTACCAACTGACTGCTGCCTTGATGCAGTTGCTGTTGTGCAGCGTACAGGTTTTGGCTGCCTGCGACCAACTGCTGTCCGCCCTGATACACTTGTTCACTGCCCGCGGCTACGGCTTGGCTGGCTGCCAGGAGTTGCTGCACAGCAGGACTTGCGGCCAGTTCTGGACTGGCTTCAGCCAATTGGGCGAGCCCTTGTGCAACCGCTTTGGCACCCTCGCTAACTTTGCCACTGCCCTCAACAGAACTTTGCAGCCCAGCCGTCAGCTTTGCACTGCCTTCCTCGGAAGCTGCCAATCCTGCATCGAGCTTAGCTGCACCTTCTTGAGCGGATTGAAGGCCAGCCTGTAACTGTTTTCCACCCGTTTTAGCCTGCAATGCACCATTTCCAAGCTTCGTGCCTGCTGCCGCCAATTGGGACAATCCATCGGACAGGGCACTCGCGCCCGTATGAAGATCACCTGTGCCTTGGGAGAGAGTGGACGTACCTTGTTTTAACGAAACTATGCCCGTTTCGAGTTTGTCGGTGCCAGCGGCCAGTTTGGACAGATTCTCTTTTAATGTAGCAGCACCATCATCTAGCTTAGTCGCACCCTCGTTGATTTTGTCCGCACCTTCCCCGGCATCCGCCAAACCGCCAGAGATTTTTTCAACCTGATCCAATAACGTTTCGGTATACGATTCTGTGACTTTGGCAGCAACTTTGGAGCGAATTTGTTTAACCGCCGTGCCACCGATCTGACCCGCGAGGAAGTTGTATCCTTCATTGGGTTCATAGATCAGATCTGCCGGCTCAGGGTGCTCATCCATCAGGGTTGTTGCTTTGGAGGAAAAGTCCTCCGGAATCACAATCGTCATATAATACGTGTTGTCTTTCATGCCTTGTTCAGCTTGTTCACGAGTGACGAATTGCCAGTTGAAATCATCACTTTTTTTCAATTCATCGACGAGATTCTGACCGACCTCCAGTGATTTATCGTTATAGACTGCACCCTGATCCGTGTTGACCACGGCTACAGGTAATTCATTCATTTTGCCATAAGGGTCCCAGAATGCGTTCAGGAAAAGGCTACTATACAATACCGGAATGAACAGTACAACGAGAATCGGAATAAATACTTTTGGTTTCTTGAAGGCGGACTTCAGATCCTGCCCAAATACGTGGAATGATTTCATCATGTTCTCTCCCTATCCTTACGCTCATCCATTTGTTCTATCTCTATTATGTGTTGAATCTAGTGGGTTGCCTTTCTCTAGGTGGGGGATAAGCCATTCTTGAGAAAGAGGCCCACAAAATCCTTGATCTGATCCTTATGCAGCGTAGGATGCGCTTTGTTCCAATCTGAGGTTAAGGTGACATACAGCTTCAGCAGGACAAAAGAAACCAGTTTGGGATCGTCTCTGCGAATCTGCTCTAACTCCATGGCACGGCTGACCTGACGCTCCAGATATTCGAGAATGGCTGTCTCCACTTGCTGCAAACCTTCCTTGGCTTGCAGCGTACCAAACTCGTTGACCTCCTGAAAGAGCTTGATCAACAACTCATGTTCCTCCCGGTACTCCAGCAGAGAATCCATGCTCATATGCACGTTATCCAGAAAGGAGTTCTCTTCCTTCACGGTTTGCTCTGTAATCTGTCTCATATCCGCAATGATCGAGCGCAGAATCTCGCTGAACAGTTCTTCTTTATTTTCGAAAAAAGTATAGATCGTTCCCTTGCCCACATTGGCAAGTCTCGCAACCTGCTCCATCGTTGTGGCCTTGTAGCCAAACAGAGCAAAGGATTTCTCGGCAGAGTCCATCACCTGTTGCCTTCGATCTATCGTTTTCATGGCATATTCACCTCCTTGTAGGTTGAAAGGATAATGGGTAAGGTAACTTATTGAGTGACCGATTTACTATTACGGTCAGTTGGTCGTTAATAAATGTAGCACTTGGACAAGGCAGGTGGATGTGATTATTGTCATAATGTGGACACGGAAATGACAACAGAAGTGAGTAGTGAGGTGTACAGAGCAAGGATTTCTATAATATGGAGAGTGGTCGGATATATCCGTTATAGAGGTGAATAGCTATAATAGCTAAGGGATGAAGAAGAAACAGTGAGTTTTAAAATTCAGTAAAGAATGAGGAATATTTATGGAACACGTTTTGTGGACGGTTTATCTTGGTTTGCTTGGTACAGCATCACTCTCGTATCTGATTAAAGGAAAGTATAAGTCAAAACTCAGCAAGATAGATTTTGTCGTATCCGTCATTACATGGATAGGGTTGCTAGGATATGTTACGGAAACAGCTATTTTAAATCCTTCTTGGTGGAAAATTATTACTGTGACTGCTCTGTTATGGGATGTATTATTCGCGATGCTTTTAAAGGATAACGAAGGGGAAGAAATTTTGGATGGATTACCGATGATGACAAGAAGAGTTTGGATGTTCATAACATTAGTTGTCGCGATTGGACCTCTATACTATGGACTGTTTAAATATGCTTTCTCATCTATATGATAAAGGGAAGTAGAGAAACTATCTACCTATCCTGCTAACAACAAAAAAACCAAGGCTTCGAGTTAGTCACTCATGAGCCTTGGTTTTTTACTATGTTGTAATTCTTGTTAGCTGTTTCGTATGGCTTTTATTCTGCTCGTACTTTAAAGAATGAGATCAGTTCTTGCAGCTGCTCGGATACAACCGAGAGTTCATCGGAGGCACTCACAATGGCAGCCATGGAGGCTTCCTGCTCTTCAATGGACTGCTCAATTTGTTTACTGCTGCTTGCTGCCTTGCTGACATTGGCAGACAGTTCATCAGCTGTGGCAGACATTTCTTGTGTGCTTGCCGAGATTTCTTCGGTAGAACTGGAGATATCCTGAATCTGGTTTGCAACTTTATTCGTAGCAGTCAGAATATTCTCGAAGAATACGCCAGTCTCTTGGGTAACTTCCAAGCCTTTGGTGACTTCCTTGGAACCCAATTGCATCGCCGCGGAAGACTGCATGATATCGCGCTGAATTTCTTCAATTAACTGCCGAATTTGCTTCGCTGATTCCTGGGATTGCTCTGCCAGGTTACGTACCTCGCCTGCAACGACGGCAAAACCTCTTCCTTCTTCGCCTGCGCGGGCAGCCTCGATCGAAGCGTTGAGTGCCAGCAAGTTGGTTTGTCCGGCAATTTCCGTGATCAGATTAACAATGTTACTAATCTGGTTCGAGTTGTTTTCCAACGATTGAATGGAGTTTGACGTATTTTGCACTGCACCCGAGATCAAGCGCATCTGCTCAATGACTTGTTGCATCACCACATTACCCGTGCTGGAGCGCTGCTCCATGCTGAGTGCTTCATCTGCCACATCAGCTGAACTGCTGGCAATGGTCTGTACAACCGTTGACATCTCTGTCATGGCGCGTGCATTCTCCACTGTGGCTTTGTCCTGTGACACCAGGCCAGTGGATATTTCCCGGATGTTGTGGCTAATGGATTGAATATTAACATTATTCTTCTCGGAAATGCCCAGTAGTTGTTTGGAAGATTCCGAGAGGTGATGCGAAGTATTCTGTACTTTATAGATCGTTGTATTGAATCGATGGATCATCGCATTAAACTTCTCGTTGATGATACCCAGATCATCTCGCCCGGTATCGATAGTTACGTCCAGATTACCCGTGCTGACTTCTTCGATACCTTTCATCAGGTTGCGGATTGGAAGCAACGTTCTTTTCAGCAATATGAATTGCAATACCATAAACAGGATTAGGAATCCGACAAGGAACATCAATCCGTACGTAAGCAATTCCTTAAGTCCTTTTGGAACGGCACTTGCATCAACATCGAAGTAAAGAGCAGCGTACATGGAGCCATCTGCGTTATTAATCGGATAGATCAGAGTGGTCCAAGTTCCGTACTCGTCCGTGTAGAAATCACTGAAAGCAGGCTTCCCGTCCTTTTTCATCTGTTCCAGAACCACGACGTTATTCTGAGGTAGCGGATACATGGCACCTGCGGGCAGATTACCTTCTTGGAATGGTTCCAACAGGTTCGTTGGAATGGCGATGATGGACGTTCCGTTTCCTTGCTCAAGCTCTGAACCGAAAATGTAAGCCTGTGCGATGTTTGGATAGAACTCATGGATGGAGTCGAGATAAGCTTTCATTTCCTGCTGTACAGGACCGGTGTAGCTTTTTTCCTTAGCCGCTTCTGCCACTTTGGCAGTGTCGAGATCGTCATACCATTTCTGGGTGATGACGGTAGCCTGGTCGTGCAACTGTTCAACCAGGATGTTTTTCTGCAATTGATACGCAGCAGTAATCAGGATTACACCAATCAACGTGATACTGCCGAATGAAATCACCAAATTTTTGATAAAGAAAGGCATGGTACTCCAGTGAAGCTTATTAAACAAGATGGTTCACTCCTTCTACAAATATGAAAATGCACTATACCTGGATGGGATGCTATACGCTATGTAATCTAACGAATATTTAGTGGGAAATTGTTATCGTACAACTTCTATAATTCTGATTTTTACTTCGGTTACGTGACATTCTCTTATGATGCAGTGTGCTTCTTGCATTGTTACAAGTTCTACTTCACTTATAGGACCCCCAGGTAAGTTACTTCGTAGAATATATCGTTATAAAGTCATATTAATATTAGCTTTTTGTGCAAAAATGGTTCTAAGGTACTGGTTCTGTGGGCGTGTTTTTCGTTTTCGATCTTTATTATTACGTTTGTTAATGCAAGGTTCTAGTGAGATAGATGAAATTAATTACTTTATATCCATAAAATATTATGTTCCAAGAGATCCCCATTCGTATGGGGCTTTTTGGGCTTACTTGTCATGACCTAAAGAAAACACAAGAGAACGAAAAGACAGTCCATTGTTGCCCTTCTACAGGAGCGCTAAGATAAAGTTGTAAAAGCGTTTACATTAAGTATTGAAGGGAGCTTAACTCGGATGCCAGAAATTACGATCAGGCTGTATGAAGGCAGGACGGATGAGCAAAAGCAGGAAATTGTGGAGGTGTTCACACGCGAACTCTCGCGTATTATCGACCGTGAGCCGGATTATATTTCCGTTGAATTCAATGAAATTCCATGGGACGAGAACGTTCCTGATAATTTTAAAGCCATGCAATCACAGAAGCAGGGAGGGGAGAAGACGTGAAGCCGGCGGACATTACGCCGCCAAGCCGGGGATCAGCCAGACTTCACTCGTCTGGTCTGGGCACTCGGCTCGGAGATACAGGACGTTATCTGTGGCGATACCGGATCCTATATCTGCTCTCCGTACCGGGCATCCTGTATTTTTTCCTCTTCAAATATGTGCCTCTGTTTGGCTCCATCATTGCCTTTCAGAACTACAACATTTTCAAAGGCATCACCGGAAGTGATTGGGTAGGGTTGGAGCATTTCCAGAAGATGTTCAGCCATTATGACTTTCTACGAATTCTCAACAACACACTTCTGCTCGGATTATATGATCTGGTAATTGCATTCCCGGTACCGATCCTACTGGCCATTCTGCTGAATGAAGTACGGATGATTGTGTTTAAACGATTGCTGCAAACGATTGTATACATGCCTCACTTTCTATCCTGGGTTGTTATTAGCGGAATCTTCATGGGTATTTTCTCGATGGACGCCGGGGTGGTGAACAAGGCACTTGGATTTCTGGGGATGCAACCGATCTACTTCCTTGGAGAAGACTCGTACATTCGTTCCATTCTGATCGGTTCCGGGATCTGGCGTGACTCCGGGTACGGGACAATTATTTTCCTGGCTGCCATTGCCGGCATTAATCCCGATCTGTATGAGGCGGCAGAGGTGGATGGAGCCGGACGTTTGAAGCAAATATGGTCGATTACTCTGCCATCCCTGCTGCCGACGATTATGATCCTGCTGCTGCTGCACATTGGGAAGTTCCTTGATCTGGGCTTTGAGCGTGTGTTCGTATTCCTGAATCCGCTCAATCTGGAATCGGGTGAAATTCTCGATACGTATATTTACAAAGCCGGACTTCTCTCACAGCAATACAGCTATACAACGGCCATCGGATTGTTCAAGTCGGTCGTGGGTTTGATGCTTGTTCTACTCGGTAATTTCTTCAGCAAAAAAACAACCGGCGAAAGCCTGTATTAGGAGGCGAGTTCTATGCGTACCCCCAGTGTCCGTTACCGTATATTTCGCATTGGCAATCTCGTTTTTCTAACGCTGCTCTCGTTGACGATGATTCTGCCTTTCATTAATGTGCTGGCCCAATCACTCAGCAGCTCGGAAGCGATCATGGGTGGAAAAGTTAGCTTCTGGCCTGTTGATTTTACCTGGATCAATTACGAATATGTATTCGGGGATGCTGCGTTCTGGCGGGCATTTGCGGTATCGGTTGGGGTGACGCTGTTCGGGACGCTGGTCAATCTCGCTGCAACGGCATCACTTGCGTATCCTGTGTCTCGTCCAGAGTACAAGGGACGCTCTCTCGTTGTCATGTTTGTCCTGGTAACCGTCGTATTCTCGGCGCCGCTCATTCCGAACTTTATCTTGATGAAGGAGCTGCATCTGGTCAACAATCCACTGGTACTGATTGTGCCTGGAGCGATTAACGCCTTTAATTTCTTTGTAATGCGCTCGTTCTTCGCACAGTTGCCGGGTGAATTAATAGACGCTGCTCGTATCGATGGCTGTGGGGAATTCGGTATTATCTGGCGTATCGTCATCCCCTTGTCCAAACCGGCCATGGCATCACTCGGCATTTTCTATGCCGTGGGCCACTGGAATGCGTATTCCACTGCGCTCTATTATCTGAATGATCCGGCCTGGTGGCCGATTCAGGTAACCCTCAAGAAGCTGTTTGAAAGTGACGATATTTCCGTCGATCCAGGTTCTGCCGTCTATAGCACCCTTGCGCATACATCGCCGGAAGGCATCAAAATGGCAACCATTATTATCGCCACCTTGCCGATCATTATCATTTACCCTTTCTTGCAAAAGCATTTTGTAAAAGGAATCATGGTCGGCTCCGTCAAATCTTAAGTACAAGAAACATACAGATCTGACGGAAACGGGGGAATGGCGATGTTCAGAATCTTGATTACGGACGATGAGCCGATGATTCGAATGGGTCTGGCGAAGATGATCAAACAAGCGGGACTGTTCGACTGTGAGATTCGGCAGGCTGCACATGGGGAAGAAGCTCTCCAGGTGGTGAAGGACTTTCGGCCGCACATCCTGTTTACGGATATCCGCATGCCAACGATGGATGGTATTGAGCTCTGCCGTCGTTTATCCGAGCAAGGCAGTACGATACGCATTATTGTGGTCTCCGGTTATTCGGACTTTGAATATGCAAGAGCCTGTATGGATTATGGGGTAAAGCGATATTTGCTGAAACCTGTGGGACGAGAGGAGCTTAATGAACTGCTGCTCAAATTGCTGGCATCCGAAGAGGATAAGCCTACGGTTTCTCTTGTACCCGTGAGGGAGCTGAACGATTGGGCGATGCGTCTGGAAGAGGCGATATGGGAGCTTAGGCAATCCGATGTGACGGAGTTGCTCGCAGCATGGTCAGATCGTTATCCGGCATATGCCCTGATGCCTGAGCAGACAGCGGAACTTTTTCAGGAATTGCTGGAATTGATTGTAGCCAGAATGAATGCACGGGGAAACGGAACGATGAGTACGTCCAGTCAGATTAATGAAAGCGCTTCCTCGAAAGAGTGCTTCAAGGCTATGGGCAACGAAATCCAGACGATAATGAAGACGATCAAGGAAAAGCGCAGCGGCAAGCGAAAGCATCCGGTGGAAGAAGCTAAGGCTTATCTGGAGCAGCATTTGCGCCGGGAAGTGTCACTGGACGAGATTGCCGCCAAGTTGGGACTGAACCCGTCCTACTTCAGCCAACTGTTTAAGCAGACCACGGGTCAGACCTTTATCCAATACCGGATACGCAGCAAAATGGAATTGGCCAAACGCATGCTGGAACAGCCGGGCAACCGGATTACGGATATATCCTACGAAGTGGGGTATGCGGATCATCCCCATTTTACCAAGACATTCAAGAAGATTACCGGACTGACCCCGTCCGAATACCGTAGCAAGTTGGGCATTGAATGATGAAGCGAAGCCTGTCGATCCGCCTGTTCTTTCATTTTGCCATCGTGATTACGTTGTCCCTGTCTGCTATCGGCTTGTTTACCTACACCTATGCCTCGACTGAGATGAACGACCAGCTGGCGGACAACATCGCTCAAACGATGCGTAATACGGCGTACCAGACCGACCTCTATTTGCAAAATTATGATCGCTCAACCTACTCCATCCTCTCAAATGGAAGTGTGAAGCATTTCCTCGATATGAATTCGGAGGATAGTTATGCCTATTACGAGTACAGCCGTCAGATTAAAAGGAACGTGTTCCCGCCTGTATTTATGTTATATCCACAGATCAAGTTCCTGTATGTTATCGGGGAGAACGGGCGAGTTGTCATCGATGACAACCAGAATTCAGCGGGCATACCCGATATCGATGCTGCACAACAGTATAAGGAGCTGCTCGCTGCAACCCCTGCGAATGGCGAATCGACGTTGCTCACCCGCAGTATTCGCAGTGGACAGAGTTCGAGTGTCATTACGATTGCACGCCGGATCAGGGGGATGTCCTCCTATACACCAAATGGAGTGCTGGCGATGGAAGTGAATGTGCTTGAGCTTGACAACATCTGGGGAGAACTCGATCTCGGTCAAGGGGGATATCAGTATGTGATGGATCAGAACGGAAATGTGATCTATCTTCCTGGGGCCGAGGAGGCGCAAACCGTGATGTCATCCAGCACCGTGGACAGACTTATGCACATGGAGGCAGGATCACTGGAACAGAACACGGATGGCACCAAACGGCTGTTTATATCGGAACTCTCTGCCTATTCGGGCTGGCGCTTTGTCGCTTCCGTGCCGCTGTCGGAGCTTCAAAGGCCGATTGCAACGATTCGCTCAGCTACATTATGGGTTGGTGCAGGGACATTGCTCGCTGCGCTTGTTGTGGCGTATCGGATCGGAGCATCTCAAGTGGAACCCATTCGGGTGCTGATGAACGGAATGAGACAGACGGAGAAGGGAATCTGGAACAAGGTGGAGATGAAGGAAAGGCGCGATGAGATCGGTGTGCTGATCCGCAGCTATAATCTGATGGTCAGCCGTTTGTCGGACATGATTGAGAGTGTATATGAGTCGGAGCTGCGCCGCCAGAAGTCGGAAATTGAGCTGCAGCAGGAGGCGTTGGAACGACACCGTGCGGAATTTCAGGCGCTCCAGTTGCAGATCAATCCGCATTTTCTCTACAACACGCTGGAGACGATCAAATGTTACGCCGTTGTACAGGACTCCGAAGAAATTGCACAGATGGTGGAATCGATGGCCCATATGCTCCGTTATTCCATTCAGACTAATCTGGAGGAAATTACGGTTGCCAATGAGCTGAAGCATGTGCTGGCCTACCTTTCCATCATGAAACATCGCATGGATCGGGAGCTTGAAGTGGAGGTCATCATTGCACCGGATCTGTTGCTGGAAAAAATGGTTCGACTCACCCTTCAGCCTCTGGTGGAAAATGTGTTACAACACGCGTTTCCGCAAGGCATGGAGCCTGGTCATTATATCCGCATCGATGCTCGGCGCCTGGAAGATCGCTTCCTTGTCATCGTGCAGGATAACGGCATGGGCATGAACGAGGAACGCCTGAAGAAGCTGCGTGACCGTCTGGAATTGAATCGTCTGGCAGGAGAAGATTCCGATGATGTCTACCATCGCGGAGGCATCGGTCTTATGAATGTCCATCGACGGATTCAACTGGTATTTGGAGAAACATATGGCTTGATGCTTGAGAGTGAGCGAGGCTTGGGAACGACCATTACGATGGCACTTCCGGCGGATCAGCACAGCAAGCGGATTTAAAGTAATTGAAACCAATAACAGGGAGGAAGATCAAACATGAATATTAACTTGCAGAACAAAATTGCATTGGTAACAGGTTCCAGTGGAGGGATTGGCGCTGCTATTGCTGGGTCATTGGCTCGCTGTGGGGCAAAGGTGGCTGTGAATGGTCTGCATAATATGGAGCGGGCGGAGGAGGTCGTGGCAGCGATTCGGGATGCTGGTGGTGAAGCAGCGGCATTTCAGGCCGATGTGACCGATATGGGTGCCATAGAATCGATGGTTGGGGATATCACGCTTCGTTTCGGCGGTCCGATTGACCTGTTGATCAATAATGCGGGGCATCTGGTGGAGCGGAGCCCTATTGAAACGATGAGCGAGGAGCTTTACAGCCGGATTATGGATGTCAATCTGAAGAGCGCCGTCTTTGTCTCCAAAGCGGTCATTCCTGGCATGAAGGCGGCTGGCGGCGGACGAATTATCAATCTGACCTCGGTAGCGGCTCATAATGGTGGCGGGCCGGGTGCAGCTATTTACGCAGCATCCAAGGCGGCTGTCATGGCGTTAACCAAAGGACTTGCCAAAGAACTGGCTCCTGGCGGGATTACGGTCAATGCCCTTTCACCGGGCTTCATCGGACAGACTGCGTTCCATGCTACGTTCACCTCGGCGGAAGGCCGAACTTCTGCTGTAGGCAGCATCCCCCTTGGACGGGAAGGGACTCCCGATGATGTCGCAGGTGCGGCGCTGTACCTGTGTTCCGAGCTGGGTGCTTTTATAACCGGAGAAACGATTGAGATCAATGGCGGAATGTACATGCGTTGAGGCTACATCATTGCGATAAGGAGGGAACGATACGATGGAAGTGAAACGGAAGCTTGCAGAAAGACCGTTGTACCAACCCATTAGTGGGCCGTTCCATGTGGACTATGCCCCTGACGAGCATACCGTTCTGGCAGAGAATCCGCCAAGGTTTACCTGGATGGCGGCACAGCAGGAGGATGAGAATGCCTATCTGCTGCAAGTATCGGCGAGCCCTTCTTTTCAGGAAGAAGAGACGATGACCTATACGCCGCTCCCGTATAATTTTTTCACGCCTGATCGGGTGTTTGAACCTGGGGAGTATTATTGGCGATATGCGCTGCTTATAGATCATTCAGTGCAGCAAGGAAGCGAAGCGGACGTGGATGTCTCTCAGGGGAAGCAAGGGAGTGAAGCCGAAGGGCATCCCTCGCAAAGGAAGCACGGGGAAATGTCGGCATGGAGTGAGGTGAGGCGGTTTATGGTCCCAGCGGGATTACCGGAGACACCTCTACCTTCCCGGGCACAGCGATACGTTTCCACAGACACGTCTCACCCACGGCTGTGGCTTGGTGAGCGTGGACTGAATGCTCTTGCCGATGGCGTTGCGTCCGATTCCACGTATTGCGGCTGGGATGTGTTTATGGCAAATTCCGTGGAACCGTGGGCAAACCGTGAGCCCATTCGTGAACCGCTGCCTTACCCGGAGAACAAACGTGTCGCCACGTTGTGGAGACAAATGTACATTGACTGTCAGGAAGTGTTATATGCCATTCGTCATCTGAGTATCGCTGGGCGGGTGCTTCGAGACGAACGGCTGCTTGAAGCGGCGAAAACCTGGCTGTTGCATGTGGCGGCTTGGGATACCGAGGGAACGACCTCCCGCGATTATAACGATGAGGCGGCTTTTCGGGTCGCAGCGGCGCTCGCTTGGGGTTATGACTGGCTGCATGATGAGTTGAACAGTGAAGAGCAAGATGTGGTAAGGTGCAGTTTACTGCGGCGGACAGAACAGGTAACCCAGCATGTGATGGTCCGCTCAAAGATTCATCATGTGCCTTACGACAGCCATGCCATTCGTTCATTGTCTTCCGTGCTTGTGCCTTGCTGTATGGCCATGATGCATGAGGAGCAGCAGGCTGCAGAGTGGTTGGATTATGCGATCGATTATTATGCCTGTCTGTACTCCCCCTGGGGAGGAAGTGATGGAGGTTGGGCTGAAGGTCCGATGTACTGGACAACAGGTATGGCTTACGTGACCGAAGCGATGAATCTGCTGCGAAACTATGCGGGCATCGACTTTTTCCGTCGGCCGTTCTTCCAGCGTACCGGGGATTTTCCGTTCTACGTTTACCCGCCTGATGCACGGCGCGCCAGCTTTGGAGATCAGTCTACGCTGGGTGACCCGGTAAATTTGAAAACAGGCTATCTTGTGCGCCAACTGGCAGGTGTTACAGGCAACCGCTGGTACCAGTGGTACTTTGAGCGTGTACGTCAATCCGACCCGGGGACAGAGGGAGCCTTTTATAACTACGGCTGGTGGGATTTTAACTTTGACGAATTGGTATATCGCCACGATTATCCGCAGGTGGAGGAAGAGTCACCTGTGAACATCGAGCCGCTCAAATGGTTCCGGGATGTGGGATGGGTAGCGATGCATCACCGGATGGACGATCCGGATGAGCATGTCATGCTGCTGCTCAAGTCGAGCCGTTACGGCTCCATCAGCCACAGCCATGCGGATCAGAACAGCTTTACCCTGCATGCATTCGGTGAGCCGCTTGCGGCGGATACGGGCTATTATATCGCGCATGGAAGTTCCTTTCACCGGGAATGGCGCAGGCAGACACGCTCCAAAAATAATCTGCTGATTGGCGGAGTAGGTCAGTATGCCGAGAACAACAAGGTGCTGAATATGGCCGCAACTGGACAGATCGAAGATGCCTATTGGCGGGATGGCGATGGATATGTGCGCGCGTTGGCGACCGATGCCTATGCCAGCACCGTACCGCATGTGAAGCGTGTTGTACGGGAAATTCATTTTCTGCAGTCATCGTACTTCGTTATTGTGGACCACATTGATCTGGATAAGCCGGACAGTGTCCAATGGCTGTTCCATGCACTACACCCGTTACAGCTGAAAGGGCAGAGCTTCCGTCTAAACGGTACTAAGGCGGGGCTTGAAGGGACGTTTGTATATGCTTCCTCCGGTGAGTTGTCGCTCAGCCAGACGAATCAATTCGCAGAGGTGGACCCGGCAGAGTATGAAGGGCTGGATAGACATTATCATCTAAGCGCGGAAACACGCCCTGCAACAAGTCATACCATTGTAACGCTGCTTGTACCATATAAGATTGAGGAGCCGAAGTATGTCCCTTATTTCATCGATGACCAGGATCACGGCATCCATCTTTATTTTACCGACAATGGTGTAACGAAGAAGATCGAGGTATCCAAGACGTACTAGTAAGTGCTGACCTAAAGAAAACGCAATCTCATCTAAAACATCCCCATTGTTGCAGGCGGTGGGGATGTTTTACCATCTATATGAAAGCGCTTCACCAATGAGTGGTACCTAAATCTAAATCAGGATGAAAAGAGGGGTAGCATGAAAAAGTGGATGGTCACAGGCATGGCGCTATTGCTGGCGGCAACCGTCATGGCGGGATGCAGCACTGGAAGCGGGGCGAAATCCGGTGAGAATGGGGGAGACGGCAAGACGAGGTTCTCCATGTCACTGCGAACGCTGGCGTATACGTATGTGGAGAAGTCGCCCGACATCAACCAGGATAAATGGGTGAAAAAGCTGGAGGATCTGACCAATACCGATCTCAAAATTGTCCTGGTGCCTCATAAGGAATATGAGCAGAAAATGGTCCAAATGTTTGCGACCAATGATATTCCTGATGTGGTGCAGGGTGACGGCGGCGTCAACGGCAAGGAGATGGCCGGCTCAGTCGAAGCTGGGGTATTCCAGCCGCTCGATGAGCTGCTGCAACAGTATGGGCAAGATTTGCTGAAAGCCGTGCCGAAGGAAGCCTGGGACCAGGTCACCCATGACGGCCAGATCTATGCCATCCCCGAATATTTATCCAATCCATCCCGCCGGGCAACCTGGATTCGCAAGGATCTGCTGGATCAAACCGGATTGCCGGTGCCTACCACGGTGGAGGAGACAATGGAAGTGCTGCGCGCCTTTAAAAAGCTTGGCGTGGAGAATCCATATATGGGGCGTGAGGATTTTAAATATGCGGATACCTTCTTTGGTGCCTATGATGTGCAGCAGTTCCTGTCCATGATGGAGCAGCAGGGTGACCAGATTGTACCGAAGTTCATGGATAACGAGAATATGCAGCAAGCCCTGACGGTTTATAAGACGATGTACGAGGAAGGGCTAATTAACAAAGAGTTCGCGACCATCAACTCCACCGTATTCAAAAATACGATCCTCTCTGGAAAAGCGGGCATGTGGTCCATGAATGCCAACGAACTGATCCAGTGGGAGAAGCAGATTAAAGCGTCGGTTCCCGATGCCAAAATCGAGATTATCCCTTCCCCTGTCGGCCCGGACGGAAAGGGAGGGTATTATCTGTACGGTCCGGTGACACGTGCCTACTTTATTAATAAGGATGCGGCCGATCCGGCTTCCATTATCCGCTTTTTTAATTGGATGGTGTCCGACGAAGCGGAGAAATTCTTCACGTACGGCACAGAAGGAGAGACCTACACAGAGGATAATGGTGTGATTTCATATACAGCACCAACGGATTCCGCTGGCGTGGACGAAGAGCGTTACCGTCAATCGTTCTTGTGGTTCGTACAGGACACGACATACAACAAAGGCTCCCTATCATTGACAGAAGAAGGCAGAAAGCTGATGAATATTTACGATACGGTTTTAGCCAAAGAAGGTCGGGATGGCATTAACTTTGATCCGCGTTTGGAAGCTTTTGTACAGAATCCCGATATTGCTCCCAATTCGGATACACCTCCTCAGGTATTGCTCACACACATGATTAAGATGGTTTATGGTAAGGAGCCGATCTCCGATTGGCCGAAAGTGGTAGAGGAATGGAAATCCAAAGGCGGCGATCAGGCAATCAAAGAAGCCACCGAGAAATTCAATAAGGGTGAAGGCGTGTCCGCACCGCGTCGCTAGAATTGTTCGGCATAAGTAATGATTACCATTAGCAATCGCAAAGGTATAACGTCAGGAGATTGGACTACCGTGCGGAGGGGATACAAGTGAATAATTTGTTCAAAACGTGGAAAAAGCGCGTTGTCCTTGTTGGCATGTCTATGATTCTCATTAACGGCACCATCGTTCCCATGCATGAAGTTCGGGCAATGGAAGATGTTGTTCCTAGTTCTATTCGTAACACTACACAGGAAGAAAGAGAAAACGTCCCGGAGCCGCAGGGCCCGGAGCTGGAGATTTACGCGGAAAACTTTGATGATCCGGACAATTTTGGCTCTACAGGCGGAATTGCATTGAGAGCTCCCTGGCTCCAGGAAGGGGGAGGAGGAAGCAAGGCCAAGACGTCATCTTCCACCACAGCTCCCTCGCTGCCCAATATGATCAAGATGGACGGAACCGATGCGCTTGCACTGCCTCTAAACTTATCTGGGTACGGAAATATTCGGCTGAGCTACTACACGCGTGCTTCCTCCTATATAAGTGGAAGTGTGATTATCGAATGGTCGAAGGATGGTGGTACATCCTGGGCAACGCTGGAGACATTTGAACTTCCCCCGGGCACCCCGGACCTGAAGAACAAGGAAGGCAATACGCTAAAAAGCTGGACGCTGGGTTCGGAAGCGAACAATAACAGCACGGTTAAAATTCGTTTTCGGACAGGAGATGCCATGCAGGCCAACATGTATATCGACAATGTTGCCATTTACGGTCAGGCTATTCCCGGCATAACGCCTGCCCCCTCCCCAGTACCACCTGGAGAGGGGAATACTGAATTTACGCCACCGGAAGGAGTAACTTTATACGAGGATGTGGAGATCGGTACGGCTGGTGGGCGCTCGATGTATTCATCCATTGCCGTTCCCGAGACAGCGACAGCTGAACCGATGCCAGTCATGATCTATATTCACGGAGGTGGGTGGAACCACGGGGATCGGAAGCAGGCATTGAACTCTATATGCAATTATGTACTCAAACGTGGTTACATCGGTGTATCTCTGGACTACCGGCTGACACCGGAGGCACCTTTCCCTGCCCAGATTCAGGATGTAAAGCTTGCTATCCGATACTTGCGAGCTCATGCAGAGCAGTACAATCTGGACCCAAGCCGTATTGGTGTCTGGGGATCATCGGCGGGCGGACATCTGGCTGCATTGCTCGGCACAACAGGGGACATGGTCGCTGGTGACACTGTAGAGCTCGATACAGGGGTGACGGTAGATGTACCTGATCTGGAAGGTTCCGGCGGATGGTCTGAGTATTCCGACAAAGTGCAGGCGGTCGCCGACTGGTATGGACCCGCTGATTTTACGACGACATTTGCCAATAACTATAGCTCGGTCACGGCTCTGCTTGGCGGGCACCGTGCATTCGATGTACCGGAACAGGCCAGACTTGCCATGCCGGGCACCTATGCTTCACCGGATGATCCACCGTTCTGGATACGGCACGGTGATGCTGACGCTACCATTCCCTATACCGACAGTGTTACTTTCGCGGGACAGCTTCAATCTGCGGGTGTGCCGATTGTGGATATGAAAGTCGTACCCGGTCAGGGCCATGGATTTACAGGAACGGCTTCCGAGACTGCGAATGCAGAGGCGTGGGCCTTCCTGGATGAACATGTGAAGAATCGGATCGTTACGGAGCCCATAATTTTCAAAAGCAATCCTGAAAACACTTCGCCTGGAGATGAAGAAGTGCATGAAGAAAAACCGTTGATTGAAAAGGTCATCGCCAGTAAGCTGCCAAGCGACGATGCGGCGATTGACAGCAGCAAGCCTGACCTGAATTTCAATCAGGCCACGGGCTCCAGCAACGGATTACTGAGCATCTCTTCCACTTCATCGACCAAGAAATATGTGTACTTCAAATTTAATATGTCCGGAAATGAGCCGGAAGGAGATCGGTATCGATTGCGGATTGCTGCCAAGAAAGGCACATCAAATATCGATACCAAGTTGTCTCTGTACGGTTTGAATGAAACAGACTGGGACGAATCTTCGTTAACCTGGTCGAATGCTCCGGTCCAAAGTCTGAGCGAAGGTTCGCTGCTGGGCACATTCCAGGTTACGGCAGATCGCAATGGAAGCCCGGCCGTCTATGAAGTGGATGTAACCGATTATGTGAAGGAACGTGCAGATGTTGGGAAAGTGGCATTTCTGCTCGCGGATGCGGAATCAACGGGTGTTTCCGTGAACGTATACACCAAGGAAGCAAACGGAACGAGCAATCCGCGTCCACAGTTAGCAGTCATCTCACTGATTGAAGATGGAAGTGACACACAGCCACCCGAATGGGAGCAGGGGGCTGAGCTTGAAATTCGCAACTGGGGGACTGATTTTGCGGAACTGAGATGGCCAGCGGCCAACGATGATACGGCTGTATCTGCCTATCGGATCTATCGAGATGGAGTCCTGCTGGCTGAACAAGGTAAACAGTCATTTCGTGACAGCGAACTTACAAGTGGAACATCGTACACGTTTCAAGTGAGGGCAATTGATGAGGCGGGCAATATCAGCAGTGCTTTATCAACCGATATGATCACCCTTGCGGTTCCGGTATCGTCCCTGCCTGTGGCTTCCGTCACGGCAAGTGGCAGCGACGGCAACCTGGCGACCAATACTCTCGACAATAACAGCTATACACGCTGGTCTGTTGCCGGAGAGGGACAATGGATCACATTTGATCTGGGTCAGGTTCAGCAAGTGGGTTATGTGGGGATTGGTTTTTACAAAGGGGACGTCCGAAAGACATTTTTTGAGATGGAATCGTCTGTTGACGGTGAGCAGTGGGCCCAGGTATTCAACGGCGAAAGCAGTGGGGATACAACCGAAATGCAGGCATTTGATATCCCGGACATTTCTGCACGTTATGTACGGATCACCGGGCATGGCAATTCCGATGCAAGTATTTACACAAGTCTGACCGATGTGCATCTGTATACCCCTTTTGCAGGGGGAGGGACACCTGTGGCTCTGATTCCATACGTCGTGCCACAACCGCCTGAAGGGACGATGCCCTTTATCGCTCCAGGTCTGACGGAAACAGATGGCACACCACATGCTGTCCATGCTCCACATGCCATGACCGGACGTACAATTGATGTACGCGAATATGGAGCAGATCCTGCCGACAACACGAGTGATGACCGACCAGCAATACAGGCCGCCATTGATGAGGCTAACGAGGGTGATGAAGTGTTTTTACCCAATGGAGTGTACAATTTGTTATCCGGGCCGGATGGAACCACCAACCTGATGCTCAAATCCGGGGTGAATCTGAGAGGGGAGAGCCGTGAAGGAACCGTGCTCCAGACATCGCTGGATCAGGTGACGGGCAGTGCCGTTCTGAAGGCATCAGCTCAGAATAGCATTCTCGTATCCAACATGACCCTAACTTCATCCTGGTCCGGCAGCTACACGACTGATCATCAATCCAATAATCCCTCCGCAGGGGGGCCGGATAGTCTGATTCATATCGCCAATTATGGCGAGGTACCATCGTATGACATTACGATTGACGGCGTAATTGTGGAGAAGTTCAAACGAATGGCTATCCGAATTGAGCACAGCCGCGATGTGGTTGTGAAGCATGCAACCTTCCGCAATGCAACAGATCTGGGTCCTGGAGGTTCAGGTTACGGAATTTCGATTCAGGGAACGGCCAAGACCGATCGACTCGGCTTTGATAATGATACGTTGTGGAATGTGGTGGAGGACAGTGCATTTGAGGGTCCTTATCTCAGACATGGAGCACTGATTCAGTTTGTGGCTCACAATAACGTGTTACGCGGCAATACATTTAATGGAACCAAGCTGGATGCCATTGATCTTCATGGTGAACTGGAGTATTTGAATGAAATCTCCGGCAATGTCATTACGGATGTGCTGACAGGTGCAGGGATTGGGCTTGGCAATACAGGGGGTTCAGCGCCCAGCAACCACAGCAAGTCTGGCAAAGGAAACTACATTCATGACAACACAATCAAGAACAGCCGGATCGGTATTTCGGTGACGATGGGTACCCCTGATACTCTAATTGAGGATAATCTCATTGAGAATACAACCACGATTGCAGATGCGACAGGAATCAAAGTATTGAATGGACCGGGTACGGTGATTCGCGGCAATGTGATTCGTAACAATACTGCCAGTGGATACTGGGGCGTAAGGCTTGAGCGCGACAAAGGCGATGCTGGAGCTGGCAATATTGGCGAAGGGAACCCCGAGAATGTGTTGATTGAAAATAACCGAATCGAAGGTAACGCGAATGGAATCGGACTGTTTGCCGGAGTCGGCATTGTGCTAAAGGCTAACATTCTAAACAACGTGAATGAGGACTACTACCAAGCAGAAGGTGTGACCGTTACCGAGTTATAAAGGATCAGAAAAGTAGCCTGGCAGGCGTACATATAAGTTGAAGCTCAATTTTACACCTAAACGGAGAGTGCAGAACCAATTTGAAGAAGCGTAGCGTTCGCCTTTATCACCGGATTTTCCCCTTAAACAAAGGGAATGATGAAAATCTGGGGATAAGAGCGATCGGAAAATGGTACTGCAATCGGAGTGATAAGGTGTAACATTTATAGTTCAACTTATGTAGCCTGATGGCCTACTTTTTGTTGTGAATCATTGATTTAAGATTCATTAAAGGTTCGTCCTCTAGCATGGTTACATCTCGTGCCCATCCGCTTCATCTTATCCAATTTATCGTTCCAGATTGATATTTAATTTCCAACCAGCAGATCATTCTCACATAATTACGGAGAAAGCGGAAAAACTTTGATTTTAATTTTTGATAACTGTGACAAATGTCACTGAAATTTTATAAATATTGTGAACACTCCTACCGATAAGACTATAGTGATATTCGAAAAGGAATCGAAATTGGCTTGAATATCCCCACAATTACATAGGGAAAAGGGTGGCTCACACACATGCGAAGCATGAGCATCGGTACCAAAATCAGTTTGATCGTTATCAGTATATTTATCGTCTTCTCCTCAGCTGTGGCGGTAAGTGTAATCATGGAGATGAGACAGGGGATTACGACATTCGCTACAGAGAAGGCGAAGCGAGATTTGGAGATGGCGAATCATATCATTACATATAAGTATCCAGGAGATTGGGCCATCAAAGACGGTCAGTTATTCAAGGGAGATACTGCATTGGAAGGCAACTTTGAACTGGTGGATGAGATTGGACAAGCATCCGGGGACACGGTAACGATCTTCCGAGGTGACGAACGTGTTGCAACAAATGTTATGGTGGATGGGAAGCGTGCTGTTGGCACGAAGGTATCGGAAGAGGTTGCCCAGACCGTTTTGCAGCAAGGGGAAAAATACTTCGGTGAAGCCGTGGTTGTGGGTCAGAAATATCAAACGGCCTATGAACCCATCAAGAATGCATCTGGGGAGATTATCGGCATTTTCTATGTTGGTGCTTCTCAATCATTAATTGATGTGATTATCTCCTCGTTCCTCAAGACATTCCTGATCGTATTCCTGCTCGCAATGTTGGTCGCAATTACCCTGATCCTGTGGTACGTTCGCAGGGTGAGAGTAAGGATCGAACGGGTATCCGTGGCAATTAAGCGGGCGGGCACAGGTGATTTTACACAGCCTGTAGTCGATAACGTCAAAGATGAAATTGGCATGCTGGGCACGGGATACAATGAGATGAGAAGCAATCTGCAGATGATCATTCAGGGTGGACTTCAAGCTGCGGAGAAAGCAGAGCATTCGACCGGGCTGCTCCTGAAGATTGCGGATCAAACAGCCAAAGAATCGGCGCAGATTGCATCCTCTGTTGAACAAGTCGCACAGGGAGCCGAGCGTCAGACGGTCAGTACGGAAGAAAATTTGCAGGCGATGGAAGAAGTCGCTATAGGCGTACAACGCATGGCAGACAAGGCTTCCAGCATTTCCGAGTCGGCACTGTATTCACGTAAACAGGCAGAAACCGGAGGTGAAGCGGTGCAACTTACCGTTCAGCAGATGTCTACGATTGAATCCTCTGTTATCAGAACGGATGAAGTTATTCGTCTGCTGGAAGGGAAGTCGGCACAGATTAGCCAGATGGTTTCCACCATTCATGAGATTGCAAATCAGACGAATCTGCTCGCCCTCAATGCATCCATTGAAGCGGCAAGAGCCGGGGAACATGGTCGGGGATTCGCTGTAGTATCTACCGAGGTACGTAAACTTGCTGAACAAGCAGGCGATTCTTCAGATCGTATTGAACAACTGGTCGAAGCCATGGAACAAGATATGAAGCAATCCCTTTCGGCGATGTCGAGAGTGAAAGACGACGTGCAGGAAGGGTTGCGCTTGACCCGGGAAACGGAACAAAACTTTAGTCTGATCCGGGATACGAACCTTCATATGGCTACCGAGATTGAAGACATGGCGGCAACGAGTGAAGAGATGTCCGCAGGCGTGGAGCAGATTGTGGCTTCCGTACATGAGATCGCTCGCCATGCACAGACGGCCAGTAACCATTCACAACAGGCAGCGGGTTCAGTGCACGAACAGCTTAAGTCGGTAGAGCAGATCAAAGCATCTGCGGCTATCTTGTCCGATGTATCCTCAGAGCTGCAGACCTCACTTAGTCCTTTTAAGATTTAAATTTGTTACAATAAGGAAAAGGAGGGACTACAATATGGCTCCTGATAAAACAAAACTTTTCCCAAATGAGAATATCCGCAGCGTATGTTACATTCAAAACCTGCCGCCACGTTCCAATGTGGACATCGGTGATTATACGTATTATAGCGATAACACCAATCCGCCAGAGCAATTCTATGACCGGATACAACATCATTATGACTTTATTGGTGATCGCCTGGTTATTGGCAAGTTCTGTGCAATTGCGGAAGGTGTGACATTCATTATGAATGGCGCGAATCATCGGATGGAGGGCATGACGACGTATCCTTTTAACATTTTCGGTGGAGGATGGGAGCGCGTGACACCTACACTCGAGCAGCTTCCATATAAGGGTGATACGATACTGGGGAACGATGTATGGCTTGGACAGAATGTGACGATCATGCCTGGTATCACGATTGGAGACGGGGCAATCGTTGCCTCCAATTCAACCGTTGTGAAGGACATTGAACCCTATACCATTGTTGGTGGTAATCCAGCCAAGACTGTTAAAAAGCGTTTTGATGAAGAAACGATTGCACTGCTGCTGGAACTAAAGTGGTGGGATCAGGATGAAGAATGGCTGGATACGCATTTGGATCGTCTGGTCTCTACATATGATCTAGAGATATTACGCGGACTTTTGAACAGCAAGTAGGGCAGTAGGAAGTGTATTTAACCAAAGCAAATCAGGCCCTGGACCGTTTTGAGCGGATCAGGGCCTCTTGTTGTCCAAGATGAAATGTTAGTTTAGCGGGTGGGTGGTCGTAGGGTACAATCAGACTTTACTGATGGGGGCTTTAAATGAGTATGAGCTTCTGCATGATCCGTGTTTGTCTGTTTGCCTGAATAAAAGTTAATGATATCATCAACGGTAGTAAACACGACATTTAAATCCATATTATCATTGTGTGTTTGAATAAAAACCTCTTTTCAATGGGTTGTTGCGTTGTTTAATTTAAAGCTTCTTTCATGCTTAAACCTGCTGTGAATACAGGAACTTTACCTGCAGGTAGTTGAATTTCTTTGCCTGTTCTCCGACTTCTTCCCGTTCTTGCCTCACGCTTCTGTACTTCAAATTTCCCGAATCCAACCAGTTGAACTTCTTTACCTTCTTTGAGAGCTTCAAGAATTGAGTCCAGTACAACGGTTACCGCTTTTTCAGCATTCTTCTTGGAGAAACCGCCAGCCTTAGCTACTTCTGTGATCAATTGTTCTTTATCCATGGGGAATACCTCGCTTTCATTGTTGGGGTGTGAAATTCTTTGCTGTACAACCTATGAGTAAATAAAAAGCTGCCTTATTAATAAGGCAGCTTTCATATAATTAAAGTTTAGTAACGTTCTCAGCTTGTGGTCCACGGTTACCTTGAGTTACTTCAAATTGAACGCGTTGTCCCTCGTCCAATGATTTGTAACCTTCACCTTGAATTGCACTGAAATGAACGAATACGTCTGTTCCTTCTTCAGTTTCGATAAAGCCGAATCCTTTATCCGCGTTGAACCATTTCACTGTACCTGTTTGCATGTGATTCCTCCAAAAAATAAGTTTTTAGCCGATCATTATGACGAGTATAATTAAAAATTGACACTCACCTGGTGCATTTAAACCACAGACTTGATGTCCGCTAATGTATCGATTAATATTATAATACCATGTCCGCTAATATAAGTCAAGATTTGGAGGTAATTTCTAATGAATCAGTCATCAGGGATTTCGGTGCAGCGGGAACCGACGATAGAAGAATTCATTCATATGCTTGCCAATGAGGATGAATTGCATCCCAAAACCGTGAAGGAATATGCAAGTGATCTGAAGCACTTTATCGAATGGTACAAGGAAAGCACCCTGCTCGGGGAAAAGGTTACATTGCGAATTGAAGACATAGATACATCTACTTTAGTCAATTATCGTGAAGATTCACACAAGGTTATGTTATTGAAGCCTGCCACCATTAACCGGAGGCTGATTACGCTGAAGCGTTTTTTCAAATGGGCTGTCCTGGAATCCAGACTCAATCATGACCCTTCCAAAGCATTAAAATTCATTCCGGAAGACAAAGTTAGTCCACGCCGAATGACTTCCGAAGAAGAAGAGGCGTTCCTCGCGGCAGTGGAGTACGGCAACTCCCTTCGTGATCAGACCATCCTGACCCTTATGTTTCACACAGGCTTGCGAACGATGGAGGTATGCAATCTTACGCCTCATGATATCGAACTTGGTAGACGAAGTGGTTACCTGACAGTGAGAGCCGATAAACGCAACCGGCAGCGTAAAATCCCTTTGAATATGCAGTGTATTGTATTGTTGAATCAGTATTTATCTGATCATGCTACCGAACGTGCTTACCTTTTTCCTTCGGAGAAGACAAACGATCGTTTAACAGAGAGAGCACTGCGCCATCTGATAAAAAAAGTAATGATTGCAGCAGGGCTGGAAGGACTGAGTTCACACGACCTGCGTCATCGTTTTGGCTACGCCATGGCAGAGCATACGCCACTGCACCGTTTGGCGGAGATGATGGGACACACCAATCCAGATACGACAATGATTTATGTGAAAGCATTAAGTACGAATCAGCGGTGAAAACAAGAAAAAGGATCAAAATGATAGTTAGAATTAAAACTCCTCTTATTAGAAGCTCTTCGAAATTCCCGTGTTTGTATTACTTTAACCTACCCTTAGCATTCATATACTATCCTTCATATTTCACTTAGGCACTGCCCGACAGGGTTGCCTTACCCTCTAATAAAGAAAGCGATTACATATTCCTGATAATATTGTATATTATGATGGCACCCTCGGGACTGATTAACATGAGCCCTTAGCTTTTGGCATAAACTCGGTGAGCAATAAGAAATCCAATGATTCACAATATCACACATATATCAGTTGTTAGGGCATACGGCCCATCATAAAAAGGAGGAATCCGAACGTGTACCGGGTACTGCTGGTGGATGATGAAGAAGATGTGCGCGAAGGACTTGTTGTAGAGGTCGATTGGGAAGCGCTCGATCTGCGGATTGTCGGTTTGGCTGAGAATGGGCGGGAAGCATTGGAGATGGCGGAGCGGGTGGAGCCGGATATTGTGGTGACCGATATCAGCATGCCCTTCATGAATGGTTTGGAACTCGCGCAAAGATTGAGGAAGCGAAATCCACTTGTGAAGGTAGTCATTTTGACTGGATATGATGAATTTGATTATGCGAGGCAAGCCATCTCGTTAAGTGTGGATGAATATCTATTGAAGCCGTTCTCGGCAGGACATCTCACCGAACTGCTCACAAGACTGCGCGCCCAGATGGCGGCTGAAGTGGCCGAGCGTGA
The DNA here is from genome assembly GCF_024159265.1 of Paenibacillus sp. 1781tsa1. Classification (NCBI taxonomy): domain Bacteria; kingdom Bacillati; phylum Bacillota; class Bacilli; order Caryophanales; family Paenibacillaceae; genus Paenibacillus; species Paenibacillus sp. 1781tsa1. The sequence goes on from NZ_JAMYWY010000001.1 coordinate 1,244,199, forward strand.
AGATGTACAGCAACTGCGTGAGCACTATCATACCAGCTTGCCGTTATTGCAGGCAGATCTGATGGCGACCTTGCTCCATCGGCAGAAATCCTCGACATATATTCATAGTAAAGCTAAACAATGCGGATTGGATCTGACGGGAAAACGCTATGGGGTGTCCGTATTGACACTGCACATGGAAGGAGATGTGCAAAAGGAGAAACCTGAGGGAGCATTCAACGAGCCTCCGCAGCGACATAACCTAACAACATCTGAGGAAGCGGATCAGTATCAGTCTGAGGTATCCGTTCCCGGAAGCTCATTGCGTCAATCGGAAGATGCTGAACTGAAACGCTTTGCGGCACTTAACATTGCGGCAGAGGTCTGGGCGGAACACGGGGCTGGTCATGCCTTTATGCATCAGGAGACGATTGTCCTGCTCTATGTGGATCGCTCGGGCGGTATAGATGGAGCGAAGCGGCAACAGAAGGCTTTGGAAAATGTGATGCGAAGCATCAATCACTACTTACGTATCCCCGCTACGGTGGGATCTGGTCAGATTGTGGATACACTTGCGGAGGTGAATCAGGCCTATGAAGATGCCCTGTTGGCATTGGATTATCGGCTTGTGCCCGGAACGGATTCTATCATATATATCGCGGATGTAGAGCGACAGACTGCGGGCAAGCTGCGGTTCGACGAGTTGAAGCAGCAGACGCTGACACGTTGCCTAAAGGCGGGTACACAAGTGGAGCTGGAGGAAGCACTTGCGATCATTTTCCGGGAAATTACAGTGGAACATGGGCGAAGTGATATTCAGCTCTATCTAATTGAAGTATTAACAACAGTATGGAAGGCAGCACAGGCATCAGGAGAAGAGATGGAAGACATCTTTGGTGCAGGGTTCCAGTTGTATGCGGATTTGTTCCGATTGCCGGGTCTTACTGAGGCACAGAAGAAGGTACAGGAGGTCTGTCTACTCGTACAACATCGCATTGCGAGCGGACGGCAGCATGTATACAAGGATATTGTCGAGCAGGCGTTAGTTTTTACCAAAGAGCATTATGCCGACCCGGACCTGTCCATTCAGAAGGTGTGCGGGCATTTGCATATCAGCTCCGGTTATTTTTGCGGCATTTTCAAAAAAGAAGTGCAACTTACCTTCCTGCAATACCTGATGCAGATCCGAATGGAGGCAGCGCGTGAACTGCTTCGCTCGACAGAGCTGAAGTCGTTTGAGATTGCGGAGCAAGTTGGCTTTGCTGAACCCAATTACTTCAGTTTTTGTTTCAAAAAACATATTGGCGTCTCGCCCAAAGAATATCGTAAACAGGCTTCCCAGGCAGCAAGTGAAGGTTCACTCCGATGAGATCTTTTGCCGGATGGGTGAAATCCATGGGAGTTCATGCGCGCACTCGTCTACGTTCGTCCAGGGTCAGCAGTATCCGGTTTATTATTACGTGGTCTTTCTCCGTCTTCATCGTTCTGGTGCTGACCATCATGGCAATGCTTCTGCATGACAAATTCACGCAGGCTGCCGAGCGAAGTGCGGAACTGACGACGAGACAGATTGTGGATCAGGTCAGTTATAACCTGGAGGATTACGTGCGCAGTATGTCTCATCTGTACCGTGCCATTGAGGAACATATGCTGCGTGACGGGACATGGGAAGGGGAACTGGTGGACAAACAGCTCGACACACTGCTCAGCAGTCGTGAAGATATCATCTCGATTACTCTGCTCGATTCCACGGGGAAATTGCTCAAGAACCGACCTACAGCTGAACTAAAACCGAGTGCCCATGTGACACAGCAAGGGTGGTTTCAGTCTGCGCTTCGTGTGCCGGATCACCTGAGTTTCTCGTTACCTCATATTCAGAACATGTACACAGGCCCATATAAATGGGTCGTTTCCATGAGCAAAGGCATAACGATACGGAAAAATGGTCAGGATCGACAGGTTATCTTGCTGGTCGATATCAATTTCAAACAGATGGATGAACTGAGCCGTCGGGTCAGTCTGGGGCAACGGGGATACGTCTATATCATTGATGAGAGCGCGGGCAATATCGTGTACCATCCGCAGCAGCAATTGATGTATATGGGACTCAAAAGCGAGAATATCGAACAGGCTTTGGTGGCTTCCGGCAGTTATGAAGATGAGGCAGATGGACAGAAAAGGCTGAATACCGTAAAGTCCGTTGCCAATATCGGGTGGAAAATCGTCGGTGTTGCCTATTTGGATGAGATTATGACAACGCGCCAGGAGGTCAATGGATATCTCATTCGTGTATTGATCGTTGTGCTGGTGCTGGTCATTCTCGTATCGCTGTTTCTTTCCTCCAGTCTGACTCGTCCGATCCGGCGAATGGAACGTAAGATGAAGGCTGTGGAACGCGGGGATTTCAACGTGGAGTTGCCTACGACTGGGCCGCTTGAAGTGGAACGTCTATCCCGTCGCTTCAACCTGATGGTCAACAAAATCCGAACCCTGATGGATGAGATCATCCATGAACAGGAACAGAAGCGTCGTCTGGAGCTGGAAGCCTTGCAGGCGCAGATCAACCCGCATTTTTTGTATAATACGCTGAATTCCGTGGTGCGCATGGTAGGCATGAGCCGCAATGAGGAAGTGATCACGATGATCACGTCTCTTTCGCGCCTGTTCCGCATCAGTCTCAGTCAAGGTAAAACGATTATCACGATCAGGGAAGAGCTGGAGCATGCGCAGCATTATTTGACGATTCAACAGATGAGATTCAAGCGCAAATTCAACTTTAACATCAAGGCAGATGAGACGCTCCTGGAATGCCTGACATTAAAGCTGGTGCTTCAACCCCTGATTGAGAACGCCATTGTACATGGCATCGAGTACCACATGGACGAAGGAAGTATTGAGGTCGATGTTTATCGGGAGCACAACAAGCTGGTGTTTCGGATTACAGATAATGGGGTTGGTATGACGGAAGAACAGATGTCGGGATTATTAAGTGGCCGTCCTGTGGTCAAAAGCGGTGCAGGCTCAGGCGTAGCGGTACGCAATGTACATGACCGAATCCGGCTTTATTATGGGGAGGGCTACGGTCTTGAGTTTGCAAGTGAGCTGGAAGAAGGCACCACGGTCTGGGTTCGGATCCCCATTCAATCGCAGCAGAAGGAGGGCGAGCCTGATGACAGACAACCAATTTAATAGGAACGATACCTATGAAGGTAAAGGATTGAGTGTACGTACATTTTGGAAAAAAATTGCTGCAAACTTCCCTGGAATTCGGAAACATCGGTTATTAACTCTGACAGTTGCAAGCTTCTGTCTGCTTATAAGCAGTGCCTGTGGCCTTTCGAGTCCGGAGGCTAGGGTATTACCATCACGTATTGCGCTGATTACACCAGCTGGAACTGGCGAACTTGCGGAAGCCATCCGGCTTGGTGCCGAAGCGGCTGCCAAAGAGAGTGGGGCAGAGCTGATGACCGTGGAAGCATACCCTTCCGATGGTCATGTGTACACGCCTACCATTCCGGATTCCGTGGGTAGTCAGATGAAGGTCAAACAGGCAAATCCGAACAGCCAAACGTTGTCTCGCAGTGTGCGAGAGCAGGCACAGGTGGATGCCGCCGCATTGGCTCTGAAGCAGGGTGCATCGGCTCTAATGGTTGATCCCCTGAGTGAGAAGGCACTTAGCGATATCATTCAGGAGGCACAGACATCGAATTCCGATGGAATCATCGTTCCTGTCATTGTGCTTAACGATGAATTTCCCGTGAAAGGCATAACCAGTATCATCTCCATGGATAATGTCGAGGCAGGCAGACAGGCGGGTCAGGCCATGGCAGAGCTGTTGGAAGGGCGAGGGCGTGTTGCTTTATTGGGTCCAGATCCCGTTAATTCCGGTCTGATTCAGAGAGAGCAGGGGGTTATGGAAGTCCTGGTGCAGTATCCTAATATTCAAGTGGAAACCAAATCGATATGTAATACACGGGATGGATGTTGGCAGACTGCGAAGCAATTGCTGGATCAGCAGAAGTTGGATGGCTTCATTACTCTTCAGGAACCGGCTTCTCTGGGAGCAGCCGATGAACTGAATCGACGCAAATCGGCGGACAAGGTAAGGATTGTTGGATTCGGCAGTGAACAACAGCAACTGGAGCAATTGCAAGAAGGGGTCTTTGATCATCTTATCGTTCAGAATGGATATAGCGCAGGTTATCTGGGATTGAATCAAGCCGTTGCGCGGCTGAACAATCAACAGGTGCAAGCGAGAGTTCTACTTGAGACGAAGCTGGTTAGTACAGACAATATGTTCTGGATGGATAACCAGAAGCTGTTGTTTCCTTTTGTACAATGAACGCATGCTGGAACGAATGGTGGATGAAGAAATTAAGCCGTTTTTTAACTTGAGGAAGATTTCGATAGAACAGGTGAAGATATTGTATTCGAATTTAATGTAAACCCTTTCATAATAAAGATATCGGTGAAGCCGAATGAACTTGGGGGAGGTCATTAGGATATGAAGAAAACATGGATGACACTGTTGATTACAGCATGTATGGTTGTGGCGGCGGGGTGTAGCAGCGGTGGAGACAGCGCGGGTGGAAGTACGGGAACAGATACAGGAGGCCAAACAGCAGCCGGTACGGAAACGCCCAAGATTGGTGTCGCTATCTACAAATTCGATGATACTTTCATGACGGGTGTGCGTAATGCGATGACCGCAGCAGCGGAAGGCATTGCGACTCTGGATATCGTGGATAGCCAGAATGCACAGCCAACCCAGAACGAAAAGGTTGATCTGTTTGTGTCCAAGAAATACAATGCCATGGCCGTGAATCCGGTGGACCGGACGGCGGCAGGTGTCATCATTGACAAGGCCAAGGCAGCGAACATTCCAGTGGTATTCCTTAACCGTGAGCCCGTAGCTGAAGATATGAACAAGTGGGATAAGGTGTACTACGTAGGAGCAAAAGCAGAGGAGTCCGGTACGATCTCTGGACAGCTGATTGTGGATTACTGGAAAGCACATCCGGAAGCAGACAAAAACGGCGATGGCAAGCTGCAATACGTCATGCTGAAAGGGGAACCGGGTCACCAGGATGCAGAGCTTCGGACCAAATATTCGGTTCAGGCGATCCAGGATGCCGGTATTGAAGTGGAAGCGCTGGCGGAAGACACGGCGATGTGGGACCGCGTGAAGGGGCAGGAGAAAATGCAGGCGTTCCTGGCATCCCATGGCGACAAGATTGAAGCCGTTCTCGCAAACAATGATGACATGGCCCTGGGAGCCATTGAGGCATTGAAAGCAGCCGGTTACTTCAAGGATGGCAAATCGATGCCGGTTGTAGGTGTGGATGCAACAGCTCCAGCCATTCAGGCTCTACAGGATGGAACGATGCTAGGCACGGTGCTCAATGATGCCAAGAATCAGGGTGCAGCTACGGTGGCACTGGCTTCCGTACTAGCCAAAGGTGAAACTCCAACGAAGGAAAATACCAAATACGATATTACCGATGGTAAATACGTCTGGATTGCATACAAAAAGATTACCAAAGACAACATTGCCGACGCCCAATAACAGCACGAGACAGGGACGTCCGACATTCGGGTAGCGTCCCTTTTTTGCCGGTCATATGGAAGGGAGGAACCAAGATGGAGTCACCTTACTTGCTGGAGATGAATGGAGTTTCGAAAGCATTTCCAGGTGTGCAGGCACTAAGTCAGGTCACATTGAAAGTGAAGCCGGGAACGGTTCACGCCTTGATGGGAGAGAATGGAGCGGGCAAATCCACACTTATGAAATGTCTGTTCGGCATGTATCACCCGGATGAAGGAACGATACGCATCGAAGGAAAGGATGTAGATATTCCGAATTCCAAAGCGGCACTTCAGCAAGGCATATCCATGATTCATCAGGAGCTGAATCCGGTCCCGCATCGTCCGGTGATGGAGAATATCTGGCTGGGTCGTTTTCCAATGAGGGGAATACTGGTGGACGAGAAACGGATGTATACCGATACACTGGCTCTGTTCAAGGACTTGAACCTGGATATTGATCCGAAGGCTCAAGCTGGAACACTATCTGTTTCCAAGATTCAATCGATGGAAATCGCCAAGGCGGTCTCGTTCAATTCCAAAGTTATTGTCATGGATGAACCCACCTCCTCCCTGACGGGCAAGGAAGTGGATCAGCTCTTCGCCATTATTAATGAACTGCGCAGTCGCGGCGTGTCCATAATCTACATTTCCCACAAGATGGAGGAGATCCTGACGATCTCGGATGAAGTGACGATCATGCGTGATGGCTTCGTTGTCGGGACTTGGGATGCTGCGGATTTAACGACCGATCTGATTATTACGCGCATGGTGGGTCGTGATCTGGATGAACGTTTCCCGGAACGCACCAACGTACCTGGTAAAGTGATATTAAAGGCCGAGGGTCTGACATCCAACCAGTCCAAATCATTTCGTGATGTATCCTTTGAGCTGCGAAAAGGTGAAGTGCTCGGCATTGGTGGCCTCGTTGGAGCACAGCGGACAGAACTGATGGAGTCCTTGTTCGGGCTACGCGGACTCGCTTCAGGTACGATTTCGATTCATGGGCACAAGGTGAAGATTAACTCCCCCGCAGCAGCGAAGCGTCATAATATTGCGTTGCTCACGGAAGAACGAAGAGTTACAGGGATATTCCCAGTATTGTCGGTGTATGAGAACACGATCATTGCCAGTCTGGGGCGCTACCAAAATCGCGTGGGCTTGCTGGATGAGAAAAAGGGACGGGAAGAAGCACGGGAACAGACGCAGAAGTTCAGAACCAAAACGCCTTCAGTTAACACGCTGATTCGAAACCTGTCTGGCGGTAATCAACAGAAAGTTCTGCTGGCCCGCTGGTTGCTGACCGATCCGGAGATTCTGTTGCTGGATGAACCAACACGTGGAATCGATGTAGGGGCCAAGTTCGAGATTTACACCATTATTACGGAACTGGCTCGTCAGGGCAAAAGCATTATCATGATTAGTTCGGAGATGCCCGAACTGCTCGGTATGTCGGATCGCATTATGGTGATGAGCGAAGGGCGTTTAACCGGAATCGTGGACGGAGCCGAGGCAACAGAGCAGGATATTATGAGGCTGGCCGCGCAGCAGCGGATGGCTTAGTCAGGAGGGAAACAGATGAACACACAGATGATCAATCAAGTGAAAAATTATGTAACACAACGCGCCATCTTTATCGTATTGATTCTGCTCATCATTGGTATAGCTATTGCCGATCCGAATTTTCTTGCCTTCTCTACACTGCGGGACATCTTACAGCAATCCTCCACACGGGCCATTATTGCACTCGGTGCAGCCTTTATCCTCGTCACGGGTGGGGTCGATCTGTCCGCTGGAAGGGTGGTCGGGCTGACGGCTGTTGTATCGGCTTCGATGCTGCAAATTGATGAGTATGCGAACCGCTTCTTCCCTGATCTGCCCCACTTATGGGTGGGTCTGCCGATCCTTGTCGGGATTACTGCGGGTTTATTTGTGGGATTGGTCAATGGACTTATTGTAGCCAAATTACATGTGCCTCCTTTTATTGCAACGCTGGGTACAATGGTTGCCGTGTATGGACTGAACTCCATTTATTTCGATACGGAACCCAATCAGTCACAGCCGATCGGAGGATTGAGACCCGATTTTACCGTCATTGGCTCTGGATACATTGATCTGGGCGGGGGTTATTCCATCCCGTATATTGTCCTGATTGCTATTGCGGTGGCCTTAATCTGCTGGGTGATCTTTAACAAAACACGTCTCGGCAAAAACATGTATGCCATCGGTGGCAACATTCAGGCAGCGCATGTATCCGGAATTCATGTAGCACGCAATCTGGTTGCGCTGTATGCCATTGCGGGTGCGTTGTATGGCCTGGGTGGTGTGCTTGAGGCAGCCCGAACGGGTGGAGCAACAAACAATTACGGTAATATGTATGAGTTGGATGCGATTGCCGCATGTGTGGTAGGCGGCGTATCGACAGCGGGTGGTATTGGAACGGTACCTGGAGTTATGGCGGGTGTGCTGATCTTCGGGGTCATTAACTACGGTCTGACATTTATCGGTGTAAGTCCGTATTGGCAGTTGATTATCAAAGGATTGATCATTGTTGCTGCGGTGGCTTTTGACATCCGTAAGTATATGGCGAAAAAATAAGATGAGCCTCAAGAGGTTACACCAGTCACTCTGATGACAGAACAACCTTCTGATCGCTGTTATCCCCGGATTTTTTGATTCCCTTCTAAAGAAGTGAAAATCCGGGGATAAAGGCGAGGTGTATGCTTCCGATGTAGCTTTCTTTCAGAAAGCTTTTAGCTCCGCTTCTTCAGGTTATTTCTGTCCTCTACGTTATCGTGTAAACAATTTGTTCATCTTATATGGAAAAAGCAGCAAAGAAGCCAGCCCTCGTAATATAGAGAGCTGGCTTTAAGTGTTTAACCATTGACCATCCAATCGATAACGGGGATAAATGGCCCTATCATGCACAAAAGCAACATAAATCCGGCGACGTTATAAGATAGCCGGGTACCGAAATGCGCACGATATTTTTTGGCGATCAGGAAGGCTGGAATCCAGAAGAGGGCTGCTACTACAAATGGAATGTGAAGTCCTTGAGTTCCATTGCTATAAATAGGCATGTTTATTAAGTTGAAAAGGTAATGACTGATCATAAAATTGGCTTTGCCCCATGGAAAGTTAAAGGCAAGGCCCATCGTCAGTACGAGCAGAGACAGCGTCCCGAAGCCCAGTGGTTTGCGTTGTGTTGTCATGTGATATCCTCCATAACCAAGAATTTAACCTAAATTAATCCATTAATGTATTGTAACACAATAATGACCATACGTAGAGGAATTGTTTCACTTTTGACGATTACAATTACATCATATGTCCTATTGCCTTCATAACTTATACATTCATGCGAATTTGACCAGCCTCCATTAATCGACAACATCAGCTAATCATAATCGATATAATACATGTACATAAGTTGTTTGATGTGAGTTTTATGTCAAAGGGGGCGAGGCTATTTGCTAAGTTACACGATGAAAATGGTAATTTTCCCACTGGGCTGTTTGCTTGTCATTCTGTCCTCTTATGTTCTAAGGCTCACCCCTCATTTGGCAATCATGTTGCTTTCGGGGATTTTATTGGTAGCAAGTATTTATGGGGAGAGAAGATATCCTGTACTGCGAAAGTTCCAATGGATTTTTCTTGGAATATTCCATTATTTCAGTGAGCTGAACTGGTGCAACATGTTGTATTATATGCTCATCCTTTCCATGATCCAGGGTAAACAGCGTGTAGCGCAGACCTTGCCCATTTCACTGCTGTTTATGTTGGAATATACGTTGATTCGCCTTTCCTATGTGCCTATAGATGCGTACACATTGCTGGTATCCCTGTTTGATTTGTTAACCTCGGTTGTCATCATATTTTTATATCATACTTTGATTAACAGTGAGACCGAGAAGCGCAGACTTCGGGAAAAAAATCGGTTCCTCACCCTCCATGATCCGCTTACCGGACTGCTGAATTACGAAGGTTACATGGAGGTGCTAAATAAGACAGTAGAAGAACAACGCTCTTTTTTGCTTATCCTTTTGAACGTTAATAACTTTAGCGGTTTTAAAAAAGCTTCAGAAGATCCTTGGTGTACGGTAATCACAGGTACAGGCCAGATGATTAGCAATCATTTCTCCGAGGCCTATGGCATATCCCGGTATGCAGGAGACCGATTTGCGGTCGTTTTGCCGGAGATACAGGATGTGGAAGAACGAATGTCGTCTTTGCTATCCGTTCAGCTGCAAGGACTCCAGGTAAGCTACAGTATCTCTCTGTACCCGGAAATGTCGGATTCGTTGCAGCACTTTATGACGGTGGCAGAGGATAGACTGCTTCAACAACAGCGCAGCAAATGGCTGAAAAATGAAGAAGAAGTATTTCGTTCCGAAAGACTAAGGGCCGTAGGTGAACTGGCCGCGGGAATGGCTCATGAAATTCGAAACCCGCTTACCGCAATTCGGGGATTCCTGCAGCTGTCACGTGGACAAGCGTTTAATATAGCGCCATGGTATGAAGTGATTATGGGTGAGGTGACGAGAGTGACCGATCTGACGGCTGAATTTTTACAGTTTTCCAAACCACATGCCAATCACATGAAGCCGGAACAATTGGGCCACTGCCTTGAGCGGGTGATGTCTTTGACCGAGTCAGATGCGGCATCCCGTGGGCATCGAATTACGCTTGAAATGACTAATGAACCAGTCGTGATCAACATGGATCGGGATAAGATTGTGCAGGTATTGATTAATCTGATTCGTAACGCTTTTGAAGCGATGACAGACCCCGGTGAGGTTCATATGGATCTGTTGCAGGACGGAGACGCCGTACTCATCTCCATTACAGATACAGGTAGCGGCATTCCGGAAAATTCGCTATCCACAATCTTTAACCCCTTTTATACAACCAAAGAAGAAGGTACGGGACTGGGGCTTGCACTCTGCCAGAAAATCGTTCAAGATCACAATGGTAAAATTACCGTCCATAGCGAAATGGGGGTTGGTTCCACCTTCACGCTTCATCTGCCCATGGAGCTGTAACGCGTATTACAGACTCAGGGGCAGCAGCAAAATAGTCATTAATCAAAACAAAAAAACGCCGCATGGGTCCTGAAGAAACCCGTGCGGCGTTTAGTATTTCGATTAAACTAACGTGCAGAATCCACATCGATTCAGTTTATTTCAGCTATCTAGGAGTGTGAATCAAAATAAAGCAAGCGATATGATGCTGGATGTCAGCGTCTAAAAAGTCTGAAGTTTAAGCCAGCTGACCCGGGCGAAGGGGGAGTCGATTTTCTAAGGAACAGAGGACGTCTTATTTGGCCCTTAGGTCCTTACTTTAATTTGTAAGAAACTTCAGAAACGTTATTTCCTAAAAAAACATGAAAAAAACGCTGAAAACGGCTGTTTACTCGGATATAACGTGGCTCTGGTTCCTTAGATTTCTGAAGGAGCTTCAAAAGCTTGAATAAGACGCCTCAGATTCGTTAGAGCTCGCCCCATACTCTGCTCAACTGCGAGCAGGAAGATTCCTCCGGCCCGCCCCAAGCGGGAAGACTCCTCCGGTCCGCCCCAAGCGGGAAAATTCCTCCGGCCCATACCAAGCGGGAGATTCCTCCAATCCCGTTTGGTGCGAAGTGGAGTTTTTCATGTGGAATGGAGAAAATCCGCTCTCGTAGCGTATTAATCGCTTGTTCGCATACAAAGGAAATGACCTCGCACATTCAGCGTTCAGGATACAGCGAACTTGCATGCTCCGAACGGGCTAAGATCCGCTTGGGCATGCAGTAGCTTCGCAGACACGTTTTAGTTCGACTTATTCAACTGTCCCTGATGTAACTGATAGTAGAATCCTTGTTGCTGCATCAGCTCATCATGGCTTCCCCGTTCGGCGATCTGTCCATCATCAATGACGAGAATCTGATCCGCTTCACGAATCGTGCTCAGTCTGTGGGCGATGACAAAGCTGGTACGATCTTTCATTAATGTGCGCATCGCTTCCTGGATCTGCATCTCTGTACGCGTATCGATGCTGCTCGTTGCCTCATCCAGAATAAGAATGGCCGGATCAGCCAGAATTGCCCGGGCAATGGTCAACAACTGTCGTTGTCCCTGGCTCAGATTGCTTCCCCCGGAAATGATGGGGGTGTCGTAGCCCTGCGACAGTTTGCGGATGAATGAGTGTGCATTCGCAAGCATAGCTGCTTGCCTGATCTGTTCATCGGTTGCGTCCGGCTTGCCATAGGCGAGATTGTCGCGAATGGTACCCGAGAACAGGTAGGCATCCTGAAGTACAATGCCGAGTTGCCGACGGAGTTGATCCTTCTCCAGTTCTGAGATGTCACATCCATCGATGGTAATCCGTCCGCCTGTAATCTCGTAGAAACGGGGTAACAGATTGATAATGGTCGTTTTGCCTGCACCGGTGGGTCCAACAAGTGCAATCATCTCGCCAGGTTTTGCAGTAAAACTGACCTTCTTCAGAATGTCTCGCTCCGCACTGTACCCGAAGGACACATCCTCAAATACAACTTTACCTTGAATCTGATCCAGTTGTTTCTTCTGTTCCTCCACATATTCGCCAGGCGTATCCATGATGTGAAACACACGTTCAGCACCAGCAATTGCAGCCTGAATCAGATTGTACTGATTGGCCAGATCGTTCAGCGGCCGCTCAATCTGGCGGGAGTATGCGAGAAAACTGACGATTAGTCCGATGGATGTCAGATTATGATAAGCCATCCATCCACCTACAGAAGCCAGTATGGCAAAACCAATATTGTTCATCACGTTCATCGTAGGTCCAACCAAACCCGAAACAGTCTGGGCCTGGGTGCTGGATGTGCGAAGTTTCTCGTTCAGGTTCTTGAAATGTTGATGTGCCTGATCCTGACGGTTATAAGCCGCTACGACTTTCTGTCCAGCAATGGTTTCCTGAGCAAACCCGTTAAGCTCACCAAGTAATTTCTGCTGAGCGGTGAAGTGTTTGCGTGTTCTTGACGCGATTAGGCGAGTGGCGATGGTAATCAAGGGTACGGTCACCAGACTGAGCAGGGTAAGCCGAACATCGAGTGCAAACATAATGGACAAAGAGCCAACGAGCAGGATGGCGCTGGACATCAATTGGGTTACGCTTTGATTCAGCGTTGTAGATACGTTATCGATATCATTGGTGGCCCGGCTCATCAGATCCCCGCTTTGATTTTTATCAAAAAAGCTAACAGGCAGCTCTTGCAGTCGGGAGAACAACGCATGACGCAGATCTTTAACGGTCAGTTGGGACACACCAATCATGACATAGGATTGAGCCCACATCAGGAGTGAGCCAAGGACATAAACACTCAGCAAGAGGAGACATTCTTTCAGCAAACCCGCTGTTACTTTGGGAACGATATGTTCGTTAACGGCGCGGCCGAGAAGGTAAGGTCCTGCCAGATTGAGCAGTGTTCCAAGAGCCGTCAGCACTAATGCAGCAATGACTCCTTTGCGATGACGTCCCATGTATGACCATACCCGGATTAGGGCGTGGCGAGCATTTTTGGCTCTGACTTTGGGAACAGGTCCTCTGCCCGCAGGTCCGGGTCTTCCGATGGGAGGCACGACCGTTTGTTGTATGGAGGAAGAGGCAGGTTTAGCCAAATTGAACATCCTCCTTCCGTTGCTGCGAATAATAGATCGATTGGTAGTGAGATGAATGAGCCATAAGATCATCATGTGTGCCCCTGGCAACGATCTGTCCTTCATCGATAACATATATACAGTCTGCATCCTTCACGGAGGAGATCCGCTGTGCAATCAAAAAGCTGGTGCTGTCTTTCATTAAGGACTGTAAAGCCTTCTGAATACTTGCTTCTGTACGCAGATCCACAGCACTGGTGCTATCATCCAGAATCAGCACTTCCGGTCGCATGAGCAGGGCACGTGCAATGGATATACGTTGTTTCTGCCCACCGGACAGATTGACCCCGCGCTGGCCCAGTTCCGTGTCATACCCGTCTTTCAGTTTCATAATAAAATCATCCGCAGCCGCAGCCTGTGCCGCAGCACGCAATTCAGCATCCGTTGCACCGGGTCGGCCGAAGCATATGTTATCCCGGATGCTGCCGCTGAACAGAATGGATTCCTGGAGCACAATGGACACACGGCTGCGAAGATCCTGAAGATCCCAGTTGCGTACGTTCACTCCATTCACGAGCACTTCACCCTGCGAAGCATCATACAGACGGGGAATCAGCTGCACCAGCGATGTTTTGCCTGAACCTGTGGAACCGATCAGGGCCACTTTCTCACCCGGGCGAGCGATTAGGTTAATGCCAGAGAGTGCATGGTCTCCGTCATAACGGAAAGACACGTCCCTGAACTCCACTTGACCAGCTGTGCGCGACACGACAGGAGATGGTTGGTATGATCTCTGGTGGTCACGGGTAGACGGGGGTGACTGTACATTCCTGGAGTTATCGCTTCCTGATTGAATATCCGGCTGTGTATGTAACACCTCGTTGATCCGGGCGGCAGATACCTTGGCGCGGGAGAAGCTCATCATCATCATGCCGATCGACGTGAGGGACGAGAGGACAACCGTGACATAGTTGATAAAAGCAATCAGATCTCCGGCAGCAATATCGCCTCCTACTACCTGGAAACCTCCATACCACAGTACCGCTACAATGGTAGCGTTGAGCATTAAGCTGAGCACGGGTGCATTCAGCGTTACAATACGCCAGGCTTTGACAGCGGTTGTCGTGTAATCTTCGTTGGATTGCTTGAACCGCTTTTTCTCCAGACGTGCACGTGCAAACGCCTTGACGACACGGATACCGGCAAGATTCTCCTGAAGGACAGCGTTGACCTGATCAAGCTTGCTCTGAACACTGGCGAACAGCGGATAGGATGCTTTTATCAGGATAAATAAAATAATAAACAGTACCGGTACAGTCAGAATAAGAATGAGTGCCAGCTTCACACTGATCGTAAACGCCATGATGATACTACCGATGATCAGCATTGGTGAACGGATAAACATCCGCAGCAGCATCTGCACAAAGGTCTGCATCTGGGTAATATCACTAGTCAGACGAGTGATCAGAGATCCTTCCTGAAACGTATCCAGATTACGGAAGGAGAAGGTCTGAATATGGTCAAACAGTTCCTGGCGCAGATCCGTGCCGTATCCCACCGCAGCTTTACTTGAATAGAGTGTACAGCCTGCGCCGCCAACCCAGCCGATTAACGCAACAAGCAGCATGATCAGACCTGTAGTTACGATATGGGACAGATTCCCTGCAAGTACACCATCATCCACGATGCTGGACATCAGTTTGGGCTGGAGCAGGTCCATGGTTACCTCAAGTACCATGAGCAGTGGGGCGATGATTGCCGCTGACTTATACGGCGTCAAGAATCGTTTTAACGTCCACAATAGGAAATCACCTCAGTTTTAATTGCATAAGTGAATCAATTTCATCATACCTTTAGCTGCTTCAAGCCAGTTGTTGTTAGCGATGTCGAAAGTTTACATCACCTCAGGATTCACGCAGGTTTTGGAGCATACGCTGTGCAAGTAGAGACATGATCCGGGATTCTTCCGGTGTAAAATCTTTCTGAGCCTGTTGTTCCAACTCCTGAATCACGATCCTCAATTCTTGTAGCGCGGAGCGCCCCTGATCGGTCAGGTATACCCGCAGACTTCGCAGATCCTTCGGGTCTGCTTCGCGTCTCACATAACCGGATGTTTCCATGCGCTTGAGCATGACGGTTACTGTTGCGGGGCTCCGCTGAAGTTGTTCGGCCAGATTTTTCTGGGATTGGCCATCCTCCCGTTCAAGCTGGAACAGCAAAGGGGGCTGCCCCGGGTATAACTCGGGATGGTTTACAAGTTTCTCATGAACCTTGTAACGTTTCAGTTTCACGAGCTCGGATAGCTGTCCCATTAACCGCTCATTGTGGACTGGGTTCATATCATCCGCTCCATTCATATCCTTTAGACTTTTTGAACACACCATTTAGTTAGTCGACTAACTAAATTTTAAGTTTGATTTGACATATCGTCAAGTGAATACAGATCATTTATTTTGGATTGGAAATATTGACCTGAGATAAAACGATGTGATAAATTGATATTATCTAATTGTTAATAACAAAACGTTAATAACAGAATGGGGTTTATATCGTATGACTAACGAAGGTTCCTCTGGAGGAAATGCTCCCGATTACCAGGAGCATCAGGATCAGGCACATCTCAGTGAACAACAGTTTCTGCAAACGTATAATGCGGGTGATTACGAACGTCCTTCCGTCACCGTGGACATGTTGGTATTTACGATCCGCAGTGAAGCTCAGGAGAACTATCGCAAGCTCGCGGAACCCGAACTCCAGCTACTGCTGATCCGGCGAGGCGGTCATCCCTATCTGGGACAGTGGGCGTTACCGGGCGGATTTGTCTCCATGCAGGAATCATTGGAAGATGCTGCTCGGCGGGAATTGTTAACGGAGACGGGGCTGGATGATATTTATCTGGAGCAACTGTACACCTGGGGAGATGTGGAGCGAGATCCGCGTACACGGGTCATCAGCTGTTCCTATATGGCGCTGGTGGATAGCAGCGAGCTGGAGCTTCAGGCCGGTGATGATGCCAGTGAGGCCAATTGGTTTCGTGTGGAGCAGCGTCTTCTGGAAGAGAAGCGCCATATCCATGAGCGTGGACGTGTGACAGAACGCAGGCTGCAATTGATTTTGACCAATGGAACAGAAGAGTTGTCGGCCATTGTTGAGACGAAAGAAACGATAGAAGGAAAAGTGCGGAGCCATCATGTGACGTTGGGTGAGGTTCAGGGGATTGCATTTGATCATGCCAAAATCATTCATTATGCACTTGAGCGTCTGCGGTCCAAGATCGAGTATACGGATATTGCATTTAATCTGATGCCAGAGACGTTCACATTGACTGCGCTTCAGAAAGTACATGAGATCATCAGTGGCAAAAAGCTGCTGGCTGCTGCTTTCCGGCGCAAAATCGCCGATTGGGTCATTGAGACGGGAGACTATGCGAGCAGTGCCGGTCATCGACCATCACGTTTATACAGATTGAACCCAGAGAGGCATACACCGTAGAAACGGTAAGAATCAAAGAACATGTACGAAGTGATTCAGGCCAGGGGCCCGATCACTGCATACATGAGGAGCAAGTAAAGAGGGGATATGGATGGAAAAGTTTACGTTTTTCTGGCGGACTGCATCGCCGTTCTCACAGTGGCACCCGGCGGATTTTACCGTGAACGGGGTTCGCTACACGAGTGCGGAGCAATACATGATGCACCAGAAAGCACTGCTGTTTGGGGATCAGACCATCGCAGACAAGATTCTGAAGGCAAGCTCTGCTTCGGTACAAAAAAAGCTGGGCAGACAGGTCGCAGGTTTCGACCAGACGTTATGGGAAGCTGAGTGCCAGCGCATCGTTTACGAGGGGAATTGGGCTAAATTTACACAAAATGAAGAACTGTTAACCGCGCTGCGTGCCACTCGTGGAACGACCCTTGTGGAAGCAAGTCCGGATGATCGCATCTGGGGTGTGGGACTGGCGGAGGAAGACCCGCGTATTCGCAATAGAAGAACATGGCGAGGAACCAACTGGCTGGGTGAGATTCTGACCCGTCTAAGAGAAGATATAGGAAGTGATTCAGATGAGTGACCAACAACAGGATAAAAATAATACCAGCAATAACAAAAATAGCAGTGGGCGTTATAACAACAATAATAAACTCGGTAGATCAACTGGGAATGCCGGCTCCAATTCACGTTCCATGCGGGCTAATATCGCACAGCAGACGTTGGCTATTTTGGATGAAGGGCATTACGTAAATGGGTATGATCGCAAGGTTGGGATCGGTACCGATGTGCAGCAAGCCATCCGAAATTCGGTGTTGTACCGTCCAGCAGCATTGTCCGCGCTCAGAGAAAAGCTTCGTACAGAAGCTCACGTTGGAATTCAACCCGCGGCCCCATCCGCTGGAGTTGAGGCTTCACCGGGTCGTATTGAAGTTACTGGCGAGACTACACTTGGAGCCGCTTCACGTTTGGCGGTAGCTGAAGGAAGAGAAGATGTGGTCTGTCTAAACTTTGCATCGGCGAAAAATCCTGGCGGTGGCTTTCTTGGCGGAAGTCAGGCACAGGAAGAGAGTCTGGCCCGAGCGACAGGACTATACCCGTGCATCGCCCAGATGGATGAAATGTACGAGTACAATCGCAAACAGCGATCGGCTCTCTATTCGGATTATATGATCTATTCGCCGGATGTTCCAGTGATCCGTGATGATGAAGACCGTCTGCTGGACAAATATTATGTATCCTCATTCATTACTGCGCCAGCGGTAAATGCGGGTGTGGTGAAAGAGCGTGGAGAAGCGGATGATCTACAGATTGAGTCGGTGATGAAGGGACGCATTCGTTATATTCTGGACGTGGCTGCTTCCAACGGTCACCGCACGATTGTTCTGGGTGCGTACGGTTGCGGCGTATTCCGTAACGAACCGGCAGTGGTGGCGAAGTATTTTCATGATGTGTTAGTGGGAGAGGCTTATAAGGACGCCTTTGAACGAATTGTATTTGCTGTATATGATCGATCAGCAGGTCAGAGAACATTAAAGGCGTTTCAACGTTTTTTGGCAGAGGCTTAAATTAAAAAGGGATCTACATATGTTGAACTATTGTTTTGCACGATAACGGAGAGGACAGAAAAAACCTGAAAAAGCGAAGCGTTCGCCTAAAAGCTTTCTAAAGAAAGCTACATCGGAAGCAGATGCTTTCCCCGGATTTTCTCCTTTGGAAAAGGGAATCGAAAAATCTGGGGATAACAGCGATTGGAAGGTTGTTCTGTCATCGTAGTGTCAGTGTAAATAAGTTAAAGGAGAGAGATGGCATGCAGTTTCATGAGAGACAACAGGATTTATTTGAACTGGGGGATGAATACTCGCTTGCGCACTGCATATCAGCTGATGCAAGGATGGGCAAGGGCATTGCGGTACAGTTCCGCGAGCGATTCGGTTTGGAAAATCTTCAAGAGCAGGCCAATCAAGAGCCGCTTGAGATTGGACGATGTTATCCGGTAGGACGGACGCTCAATCTGGTCACCAAGGCAAAGTTCTCCAATAAGCCAACGTACCAATCGTTGACGAATGCGGTAGAATCCATGCGGGACGTATGTGTGGTGGAAGGTATTACGAAACTGGCGATGCCCCGGATTGGATGCGGGTTGGACAGACTGAAGTGGGAGAAGGTCAGTCCAATTATCCAGGCAACTTTTGCTGATACGGATGTTGAGATTGTTGTCTGTACAGTGTGAGTACGCAGAGTGGAAGAGGATGAAATGCAGCTTGGTGGCAGATCCAAAGCACAAAAACCTCAGCTTTGAGGGGATAGAGCGTAAGTATGATTCATACGAACGCTGTTCCGCTTTCAAAGTGAGGTTTTTTGTTATTTTTTGGAGAACATTTCTTTGGCTTCATCCATGGCCATTTTATTACCGATAGATGAGTAATCCAGCCAAGGTTGTGCACCAATCGGGTAGACATGACCGGCTTTGACTGCCTTCAGACCTTGCCAGATCGGATTGTTTTGCAGCTCCTTAAACATGGTTTGGGCTTCATCATCCGAATTCACAACCACAAAGATCGCATCTGCATCATAGTCCGGCAAGATTTCACGGGAGACGACTTGATACGGTTTAGTCGAATCGATATCTGTGATGCCTTTGGCAGGCGTCAGACCGAGATCCTCATACAAAATGGGACCCATGGGACGGCGTGTACTGAACACACGTAATTCTTTGGCAGTAACACGGATTGCCATCACTGTACCATCACCAATCGTGTCATGAATCAGAGATTTCACTTCTTCTGTTTCGGTCGCGTAGTCCTGAATGTATTGCTCGGCTTCCTTCTCGCGATTCACGAGTTTGCCAATGTCTTTCAGATGATCACGCCATGTACCGTCATCCAGATTGAAGACATGCACTGGAGCAATTTTTTCGAATTTGGCAATATCATCACCGGAGAATTCTTCGTCCAGATAGATCACATCGGGTTTCAGGGCAAGCAAAGCTTCCATATCCGGGTCTTTAACCGGACCAAGTGGCGTTGTATTTTGAAGGCGATCAGCAACATGGGACAGGAAGCCTTTGGCTTCGCCACCGATAACAGAACCAACCGGCGTAATTCCGAGAGACAGCAGATCATTGGTCAGATGGATCGACATGGAGGCAATACGTGGCTCTCCTGAACTTGCACTGTTGTCCTGATTCTTGGTTGAAGTATCCGTGGATGAACCACTAGAAGCAGATGATGAATTATTGGCCGTTCCACAGGCAGCGAGCACAAGCACCAGACAGATACTCATGACAAGCATAAGGTTTTTCTTTAACATGGGTAGTCACATTCTCCTTGAACATCTCTTGGATGTCTTTATTGTTTTATTTTTTGAAAAAAAAGATCACTTGCTTCGTACTAAAAGGTACAAAAAGTAAGGTGCACCAATCGCAGCAACAACCACGCCTGCCGGAATGGCATTAGGCTGAAAAATAGTGCGACCGATCGTGTCGGCGGTCACCAGAATAACCATACCGATGAGCCCGGCAGCAGGGATCAGATGCCGATGCATCGGACCGACAAGTCTACGCGCCAGATGCGGCGCTGCCAGACCGATAAAGCCAATGCCACCAGCCATCGATACACTAACGGCAGACAAGGCTACGGAACAGAGCAGCAAAATAACACGCTGGGATCGAACAGGCGTCCCAATGCTGGTTGCGGCAGCATCTCCAAGATTGAAGGCATCGAGCGTTTTGGATCGACTCCAAATGTACGAGATACATAGCACCACCCAAGGAAGCAACGCTTGCACATGAATCCAGTCCCGGCCCCAGACGCTTCCTGCCAGCCAGCGAGCGGCAAAGGAATAGGTGTCTTCATCCAGACGCAGGGATAGGTAGAGGGTCAACGCATGGAACCCGGCCGCTACCGCGATTCCCACCAGAATCAGCTTAATAGGTGATACGCCGTTATGGCGATCATAAGATAACAGCATGATGATCAGGGCTGCGGCAACACTGCCTGCAAAAGCAAACAACGGGATCAGCAAGGCCACAGAGCCATCCATCGTAAAGGAGAGACTAACAAACACCATTAGTCCAAATGCTGCCCCTGCATGCAATCCCAATATGCCTGGGTCCGCCAATGGATTGCGGGTGATCCCTTGCAAGGCTGCTCCGGCAATACCAAGTCCTGCTCCGGCCAGTACCGTGACCAGGATGCGAGGCAGTCGGTAATCAAACAGTACAATCTGATCATCCGAACTGCCATGACCAAACAAGGTCTGTAACACAGCCGCTGGGGAGAGGCGAATGGTCCCCGTGTTCAGGCTGATCACAATAACGGCAATGGCGATGCAGATCAGCGTGATACTGACGACTATCGAACGTGTACCTCGTGAAGGTGTATTGAAATTCATCGCTACAAGGCCCTCCTTTCTTTACGGGCCAGATAGAGGAAGAACGGTACACCAACAAAGGCGACCATAATGCCTACGGCGAGCTCCTCGGGCGGGTTCACGATGCGTGAGCCCAGATCGGCGAGCACCAGTAATATCGCTCCAAGCAGAGAAGACATCGGAATGATGAGTCGATAATCCACACCCACCAGTTTGCGTGAGATATGGGGGATGACGAGTCCGACAAATCCAATCGAGCCCACTGCCGACACGGACACACCAGCCAGCACAACAACCGCTGCGAGGGCGAGAAACCTCGTCCAGCGCAGGTTGATCCCGAGATTAATCGCTACTTCTTCACCGAGTGACATCAGCGATACACGCCGGGCGAGTGGCATAATCAGTACGAGTGTGGCGAGCAGCACGGGAAGAATCAGCTTGAGATGCCGCCATTCAATTCCGCCAAACCCACCAGCATACCAGAAGGCCAGATCCTGACTCAGGTCAAAATAAATGGCAACGCCTGTGCTGAGCGAGGTTAACATGGCTGCAATAACGGCCCCGGCAACGGTCAGTCTGATGGAATTCAGACCACCAGGTGCTGCCATGCCAAGCAGGAAGATAAGCAGTGTGCCCAGAACAGCCCCCACGAATGATAAAACCATGATCCAGCCATATGACAGTCCGGGCCAAAAGGCAAAGCTCAGTGCTACGACAAAAGTGGCTCCAGCATTGATGCCCAGAATGCCCGTGTCTGCCAGCGGATTACGCGTAATACCTTGCATTAAAGCTCCTGCAACGGCAAAGGCAGCGCCGATCATAACCGCGGCAAGGACACGAGGCAGCCGTAGTTCATGAATAATCTGATGTGGTGTCAAAGCCGGGTTGTACTGAAATATGGCAGCCCATACAGTTTCCAGCGTTAGCCCTTTGGCACCTAAAGAGATGGCGACAAACATACTTAGCAGCAGTATGGCGACGGCAGACAAAAACGTCAGCCCAACGGTCACTGCAGATTTTTTTGAATTAGACGGACGATGTGGCAGTCCCGGATGTTGAATACGGGTCACTCCTTTGGTACCAACAACGCATTTCATTGTTATTGATTATCATTATCAATTAGTGATCATTATAGAATCTTAATTCAGGCCCGTACATGGCATAAATTAAGATTCTGGAGATGGACATTTTTTAGATTACATAAGTGAAGGTTTGTTCGTCAACATAGAGAGCGCTTCATCGAGCTGGATGTTGATGGAATATGGAGCATATACGACCCATGAGTTCCAGTCGATGAGATGTACACGTCCGTTTTTTACCGCATGATGGCTGTTCCATAGCGGATTCGAAGCCATCTCTTTCAACAGTGTTGCCTTTTCATGCATAGAATTAACCGCCAGCACCAGCACATCTGCCTCCAGTCCGTCCCATTCTCCTGGTGTGAAGGGCAGCCAGTTGAATCCGACGCCGGCAGGTTTGCCAGCCAGTTCGGTCTGAATGCGCTGAGGAGCGGCCAATTGCAGACTGCGGTAAAAGACATGTCCGAAGTTGCGATGGCTGTACATCCGTGGACCTTTAGGCGTTAACGTGCCAACGGCAACGGTAATATCCCCGGCTAATTCCTTGATTTTTTTGCGTGCACGCTCGGCTTTGCGCTCATGTCGATCGAGCCAATCTGTGGCTGCTTGGGTACGATCCACAATGGATGCAATCTGATGCAGATGACCAAAGACGTCTGTCTGGTTCCAGGGAATCGTGATGATAGGGGCGACATCGCCAATGTGCTCCATGGCTTTTGCTGCTGCATTGTCCTTGGTCAGAATCAATTCAGGATTCACATCCAGGAATGCCTGACGTCCCTGTTCCCACGGTTCATAAGCGTGGAAGGGCAGTGCCAACGATTTGGGCATATGAGGCAGGTGGCCCTGAATCTGAGCTGCACATGGCGTGATACCCAGTGTCATCAGGTGATCCGTGTATGGATAGGAGAGTGACACGATATTCCGGTGGACTTGCTTCGAATAGGAAGTTGGCGCATAACCAGCATGGTTCCGGAAACGTCGGCTGAAATAGAATTCGTCACGGTAACCCACTTTGCGGGCCACATCACGGATACGCAGATCGGAAGTGAGCAGCAATTCCTTGGCCCGGTTCATACGCAGATGCGTGATGTATTCAATCGGATTCTTTTGCATGCGACTCTTGAATAGCTGTGAGTAATAGGACGGGTGCATGTCAGCCAGTTCAGCCAGCTTTTCCAGCTTGATCTCGTTCATATAGTTTTCGCGCATGTATTGCAGGGTGGACCTGAGCCACTGTTCGGGTTCATCCTGCCCAGCCGCTACGTCAGTCGGGTCTTCTTGAGGCCAGAGCATATGTAACAGTTCCGTCAGGAAGAGCTGTGCTTTCAAGTCTTTTTGCGAATTATCGTTGTTAAGTTGTGTAAGCTGTACGGCAATGCGCTGTATACCGTAAAAGGGGCCCTGAATCCAGCCTGTCACAGGTGAACTGAGCTCACGTTCGTAGATTCGTCTGGCTTTGGTCTTCTCCGTAGCCCGATACAGATCGAAGTGAATGATATATAGTTCAATATCATGGTCTGCATCTCCGATCAGTTCAATTGCAGTTCCTGGTGTGCACAGACAAGCTGATTTGCGAACCACGAGGGATTCGGTCCCATTCATGATCAGTTGGCCTGTGAATTTGTGCATGTATATAAAGGTATGATGAGCAAGCTCAGTAGTGGACCAGCGCCATTTACCACGAGATATTATATGTTCTGCCTGACGAAGTTCGATCAAGGTATCATCCAGGAATGCATCCAGATTTGCCCGGTTTAAGGGTTCCTTTTCTGCATTGGCATTTGTCTGCTGATGCAACAGATGTGGATTCATGCCGCTGTGGTCGGTACCAGGGATGGTAGTCATGGTGCTATGCGACCTCCTCTCTTATGAAAAGTTATTTGGGTAATGATTGAATCTGGAACGGGACTATATTCGCTCGAACCTGAACGTTTTTCTTGAACATCTATTGATGCGTTTCGCATGATGTTATGATTACTGGCTGCCTTATCAAAAGCACGTTTGCGGTATAGTTAGATGTTTTATACATGTAAGACGGGTATAGGATATGTTGATCAGAAGGGATGGATAATGTAACCGGTTTGTCCCCAGGACGTGTCTCCAAACTCGTTGATGTGCATCTTTTACCGCCTTTTCGCCCCACACAGCGTCACTTCCCTTTGACGTGCCCCGGCACGCCTACGGAAAACCTTTCTTGCTTGGAACGAAAATTCAGCAAAGACTGTTTCCTTCGGAGTTTTCAGACACGCCCTAGTTACAAGTCAGCTTAGGGACAAGAACTCTTGACCCAAGTCTGCTGATAATCTTAGCAAATCTACTGGAGAATTGAAATGTACACAGAGATGTTCGAGTCCCTGATGAGCTGGAATTCTAATGAGAGTACATAATCGAAATCGTTTTCTGACGTAAGCCTTTCTTTTTGGTAAAATAAAGGGGATAACCTGTTGGCCTGATCTGAATCATGAACCTTTTTAACACCATTTGCAGTAGGGAGGCTTTAATATGACAGAAGTAGCGGGACGGGACAAAGTACGTTGGGGCATTATGGGCACGGGATGGATTGCATCCCAGTTTGCAAGGGATCTGGAGCATGCCGGGAACGCAGTGAAAGCAGCGGTAGGTTCACGGACAGCGGGAAGCGCGGAGAAGTTTGCAGCTGAATATGGTTTTGCACGCGCTTACGGTTCTTATGATGAGATGCTGCAAGATCCTGAGGTAGATATTATCTATGTGGCAACACCTCATCCTGTGCATAAGGAGAATGTCATGGCTTGTCTGGAGGCAGGCAAGGCGGTGCTCTGTGAAAAGCCGTTCACGATGAATGCGCGTCAGTTGGAGCAACTTATGGAGACGGCACGGGAGCGCAACCTCTTCCTTATGGAAGGGATGTGGACACGCTTTTTGCCGCCGATCGCTCAAGCCAGAGCATGGATTGCAGAAGGACGAATCGGTGAAGTACGTTTGCTCCAGGCAGACTTTGGATTCCGTGTCGGCTGGGAGCCGGAAGGAAGGTTGCTTAATCCCGATCTGGGTGGGGGAGCTTTGCTTGATGCAGGGGTGTATCCGATCTCCTTTGCTTCGATGATCTTTGGCGAACAGCCCCAGCATGTATGGAGTACGGCCAATATCGGTGAGACGGGGGTGGACGAGCAGTTTTCCGTATTATTGTCCTATTCCGAAGGGCGTTCGGCATCACTGAGTGCTGCCATTCGTCTGAACCTCAGCAATGAAGCGGTCATATACGGTACGGAAGGCAAGATTCGTCTCCCTTTATTCCTGGCGGGCAAAGAAGCCTATCTTCATGTGAATGGTCAGGACGAGCCGGAGAAGTTCACGGATGATCGAACATGTATTGGTTATGCTTTTGAGGCAGAAGAAGCGGGACGCTGTATTCTCGAAGGTCGGACGGAGAGCCATACCATTAAACTGGACGAATCCCTGGAAATCATGAAACTGATGGACACGATTCGGGGCCAGTGGGGATTGCGTTACAAATCGGAGTAAACAGACAGGAGCTGACGTGTGATGGTGAAAATTCTGATATCCGGGTTTGAACCTTTTGGCGGGGATGTGGTGAATCCAACAGGAGCGTTAATGGAAACTCTTGCGAACGAAGTGATGGAGGGTGCTGAGCTAAAAACAGTACTGTTGCCCGTGCACTTCGATGAATGTGCAGACTTGCTGATCGCAGAGATGGAAGCCTATCGGCCAGATGTGGTCATCGCCTGTGGGCTGGCCAAGGGCAGAACATCCATCACACCAGAGCGGATCGCCGTGAATGTCAAAGACATTCCGCAGGGCTCCTACGCGGATAACCAGGGGCAGCGTCCCGTGGACGAGCCAATTGTTGATGGTAGCCCGGACGGTTTGTTCTCCACGTTGCCTATACGTGCCATGGTGAATGACATGTCAGCAGCAGGTATTCCCGCAGCCGTCTCCAATACAGCAGGCACGTATATCTGCAACAACACGATGTACCGGGTGCTGGATCACATTCGAGTAGGGCAACTTCCGATCCGTGCCGGATTTGTACACTTTCCGGCCTCGACAGAGATGGCTGTATTGCAACCTTCCGTCCCTTCGCTACCTATACCCGTGATGCTGGATGCGCTGCGGATGATGATTCGCACCATTGTGGCTGATTCGTAGGGAATGCTTGCGAGAGTAGGCATGGCTAACGAGAATAGATACGGCTAAGAGGAAGAGAAGAAGGATTAATTAGAAGTGCGTTTGGAAGTGGGAGTAAGGATTGGATGTAGGAGTAGGTAGGAACAGGACGAAGTCGAGAGCGTGAGGTTGAGTAAAGCAGGCGTACTTTCTGCTGAAATATAAGTCAAAAAAAGAGCTGTCCCGTCGTCATACGTCTGACGTTAAGGGACAGCTCTTTCTATTTTGTGTGTCATGTATGGTCCAACATGGTTAGTGAGGTCAGTCGCTAGTTTGCAGTGGGTATCTCGCCAGTTTAACTCTAAAACCGCAAACCGCAAACCCCAAACCCCAAACTGTTAAACAGGTAAGGCTTATACCACACTTTTGCTAGAAATTAGGGATTTAGCGAAACAGGTTACGGGGAGTTTAAAGGACAGACTCCGATTCATGAGCTTTCTGAATACGACCTTTATTTAACCCTAAGTAACCAAGCACTAAAAAAACAAGACGTTAGAACACCCACATCACCTAGGCTAGCTAAGAGGTTTGTATCCCCGAGTGTACCCTATGCAGTACTCTAACGAAAGGAGCGCACGTTATTCGCTGGAAATATGCACAAACCAATTTCTAACGAATCGTAGAAGCCTTATTGTGTGAGATTAAGCGAGTTTGTTGGTGATATGACCGATTTCTAGCTGAATAGAGTGTCTGGGATTCGTTAGAATTTTTGACGTATGATATTCGGCTGAATAAGGTGCATAGGATTCGTTAGAAAAGAACCTGCGAATTTGTAGCACCCTAAGTCTACACTTACAAACCATTTAGATTTCGAATCCCCGGATAGGCTTCTACGAAGCTTGCTCCTCAGAACGCCTGGGGACGGACTTTAACGAACCGAGAGCTCGCTATTCGCCGAAAAATAGGCACATCGCAATTTCTAACGAATCGTAGAAGCGTTATTGTGTGAAATTAAGTGAGTTTGTTGGTGATATGACCGATTTCTAGCTGAATAGAGTGTCTGGGATTCGTTAGAATTTTTGACGTATGATATTCGGCTGAATAAGGTGCACAGGATTCGTTAGTTTTAGAGCGTACAGCTAGCTATAGCTCCAAATCAAGCAATGTTAAATCCGCAACAGATCAAGATCGAACTCGGGAACGAGTCCTTCTTTCATGGCACGTCCAAGAAGTGCAGTAATCGCACCGTAGCCATCATCGCCCAGATTAGCGCTGAATTCGTTAACATACAGTCCGATATGCTGTGCAGCTACGTCAGGGTCCATTTCTTGGGCATGTTCCATAACGTATGCTCTCGACTCATCCGGGTGCGCCCATGCATATTCAACGGAGGCGCGTGCCCATCCGGCGAGGGCATGAGCATCCATGTTGCGACGTGCAATGATTGCTCCAAGCGGAATCGGAAGACCCGTATCGCTTTCCCACCAGTTACCAAGATCCGTCATCAGTTTGAGGTCATAGTTCTGGTACGTGAAGCGTGCTTCATGGATAACAAGTCCGGCATCGATCTTGCCGTCTCGCACAGCAGGCATGATCTGGTCGAATGGCATGACGACAATCTCACCTACGCCACCGGGAACATTTTGTGCTGCCCACAGACGGAATAATAGATATGCTGTCGAGCGTTCACTTGGCACAGCAACCCGTCGTCCAGACAGATAGGCTGGATCGGTCGTACCGTTTGCGGTCAGAACCAGCGGACCACATCCTCTGCCGAGTGCGCCTCCAGCAGGAAGCAGAGCATAATCAGATAACACGTATGGCAGTGCTGCATAAGATATTTTCATCACTTCAGGTGTGTCGGGTCCATCTGGATTTGCCGCCAGACCATTGGTAATATCAATATCAGCATAACGGACTTCGAGCTCAGGTGCGCCCGGGATCAAACCGTGCACCCATGCGTGAAAGATAAATGTATCATTTGGACAAGGGGAAAATGCAATTTTCATGATGTAATAACCTCCCGTAAAATGGAACTTGCAGCCTGGAGCGCATCGAGGGCATCCTTGATGCGCCAAGCGTCGCGGTCGCGTGGACCGACCGCGTTGGATATGGCCCGCAGTTCGAGTGCTGGCACGCCGAACTGCTGGGCAGCGGTTGCCACGCCGAAGCCTTCCATGCCTTCGGCGGCGGCATCCGGCACGCGGCGCAATAGCTCCGCGGCCGTCTCCGCTGTTCCGGTCGCCGTGGACACGGTGACCGCCGTGCCTCCGCTGACAGCGAGCCCGGCCCGCTGCAGCTCATGGCGCAAGCGAGCGGCTAGCTCCGCGTCCGCCGCTACAATGGACGAGCCGAATCCGAGCTCGTCCACACTAAGGAAGCCGTCTGGCGTCTGCGAGCCCAGATCGGCAGCAACCATGGCGTCGGCTACCACGAGGGAGCCGACGTCTGCCCGGCCGGGGAACCCGCCGCCGATGCCGGCACTGATCACCAGCATGTAGGCTGGTGAATTTCCGGCCCCGGCAAGGGGCCCCGGCCTTGAAGATGTGGCAGATGTCTGTGCCACATCCGATGGGCTTGGCGCGGTGGAACCGTGCGCCAACGCACTTGTGCTTGCAGCCGCTACGGCATATGCCAATGTAGCGGCTGTTCCCGCAGCGGCTGAGGCTGGGCCAACGCCCGCAGCGATGACGTCAAAACGTTCCGCGGCCGTATCTCCCAAGCCGCGGAGGACCGCATCTTTTTCCGCATCCACCGCGGTGACAATTAACACACGTGATGATGAAGTTGTTTGTACGGAACGGATATCTGAAGTGGTTATTTCCCCAGTTATTTCCCTCTGGTGTCCACTGGTTTCGAGTGATGCGTTCGGTTTATTATTCTGCTGTTCATCCTGTTTATGTTCATTCATCTCGAATTCTCCTTGTGAGGTATTAAGGGTGTAACAGATGCTTTGGGAGCAGCTTTCTATAGAAAGCTTTAGCTACACTTCTTCGGTTCTATTCCTGTTTTCGATATTTCCGTGTGAATGTATAGTTCAACTTGCATCAATTGAATTGGGGCATATACTTGTCCACTACAAAAGGACACTCATCTCATTTTTGTCTTTCAAAGAGTGGACACTTTTTCTAAAAAGGTACTATACCTATCCGGGAAAATGAAACACTACATATAGATGTTTTGGGATAAAAGAGTGTAAATAATCTATATGTAGGATATCAATTCCAAGTTGATTGCTCATGTCCGTGTCCACCTTTTGAAAGACATATCTACAATATGTATGCCCAGTAGGGACAGCACAAGTTGGCACTCCAAACGAACAAATAAAAGATTGAAAAGGCTGAAGGCTGCACAGACCCAGACCCAGACCCAGACACAATCAACGCTAACCCTATATCAATCTTCAAATTTCATACCAACAAACCAAATGAATAATGGCCGAGTCTACACTCGCCCTCTCACAGTAGCTCATTTGTGCAAACCCGAACTTAAAGCAAGTACATAGTCTCGCTAACTCTAATTTAGCTGCCTGCTGAACAGCCAACTACTGTGCAGACAATAGATCTATAACGGAAACCAATATTATATAACGCATAACAGACCTAACAATCAATCAGGTTAAACGCGCACAAAAAAGTAATCAAGATACAGAGATTATCGAACAATATTCATTTCCATCATAACGGAAGGGGGAAGACCTGAACAACCTTTGTATGTCATTTGGACAAACATTAAACGTTAAACGTTAAACGTTAAACGTTAAAAGCAAAGGTTTCGTGTAGACGGATCACTTCAAGTAGTCGTAACGCTTCCAATAGCCCACTTTGCCTTACCTCATGTGAATGCTACCCAGATTATGCCCCATCCTAAGGTGAAATGAACTTGCTCCTAAATGTTCTATATGTCAAATAAACCATATGTTATCTCTCTCTTTAACGTACTCCGAATAAAACAGGAAGTCAAAGTTAACGGTTGACAATGTGATTTAACTGTATTAATAATAGTAGTACAGTTAATACACCTAATACACTTCAGATACAGTCATTTAAACCCATAGGTTATTTCACACACATTTACAGAAAGGAGGTGCGGGATGTTCGAATTAGATGTACGCAGCCGTAAGGCGATCTACGAGCAACTTGTGGACAAAGTCAAAGAAATGATCGTATACGGTATTCTAAAGCCCGACGAGCAGCTTCCTTCCGTTCGTGCGTTATCCACGCAGCTGACTGTGAATCCAAATACGATTCAAAAAGCGTATCGCGAGCTTGAACGTGAAGGTTACATCTATTCTTTGCAGGGAAAAGGAAGCTTCGTATCATCGTCAGTGGAACATCCGAATGAAGCCATGAGAGATGAGATCAGAGAGTCTCTGGTGAAGTTGATTGCAGAAGCTTCGTATTCCGGTTTGACCAAAGCGGATATGACGCTTTTGTTTGAGGAAGCGATGGCCCGTATAGAGAAGGAGGAGCCTCATGATTGAGCTGAATCAAGTCGTCAAAGCGTTTGAACAGGAAAAGGCAGTGGATGGCGTAACGATGCACATACATAAGGGGTCGATCTATGGTTTGCTCGGTTCCAACGGGGCAGGTAAGACATCGCTGCTCAAAATGATGGCTGGCATTTACCGTCAGGATAGCGGGACAGTTCGTATCGAAGATAATGAGATTTATGAAAATATGGATCTCAAAGGCCGCACAATCTTTATGGCAGATGCGCCCTACTTTTTCCCACAATCTTCAATAACTCAGATGGCTGCATTTTATCGTTCGGTATATCCACGCTGGAACGAGGAACGGTTCAAGCAACTGGCGACCGTGTTCAAGCTGGATGTCAAACGCAAGTTGCATCGCATGTCCAAAGGCATGCGCCGTCAGGCAGCCGTATGGCTGGGACTTAGCTGTATGCCTGAAGTACTGCTGATGGATGAGCCGATTGACGGCCTCGATCCGGTCATGCGCCAGCAGATCAAAAACTTGCTGTTCCAGGAAGCAGCTGAGCGTCAGGTAACCATTGTCATCTCGTCGCACAACTTGCGTGAGATCGAAGATCTGTGTGACCATGTGGCGATTATGCACAAAGGCCGAATTATTGTAGAGAAGGATCTCGATGATCTGAAGGCCGATACGCATAAAATCCAGGTCGCTTTCCGCCACCCGGACCATGCTAAAGCCATGGATGAGCAGATTGATATTTTGCATGAAGAGAAACGGGGAAGTGTATCCCTGTACATTGTCAAAGGCAACCGACAACAGGTAACGGAACAATTCCGTATACATGATCCGTATCTGCTGGATGTACTGCCTCTGACGCTCGAAGAAATATTTATCTACGAAATGGAGGACGCAGGGTATGATATTCAACCGATTGTTCTGTAACCGGGGCATCCTGATCCAAAATTTCAGACAGCATGGATGGATAGGCATTTTATATCTCATCACATTGTTGTTCTCACTTCCATTATATATCGCTACCGAGTACAGGGATGTGCCAGAGCAGATTACAAGTTTGTTTCAGGCCAATGGTGAAGTGCAGATTTTGTTCGCCATTACGCTGCCCGTAGCGGCTGCAATCTTTCTTTTTCGGTATATTCAATCAGGTTCACCTTCTGATCTGTTCCATAGTTTGCCGTTACGTCGTAAACATCTATTAACGGTTAATCTGTTGACCGGATATGCCTTGATCCTGCTGCCAATCTGGATTACAACTGCGATTACAGGCTGGGTATGGGCTGTACTGGATCAACCTGCTTTTCTGTTCGATGGCAGTACAATCTGGATGTGGGGCTTGAGCATGAGTATCTACTCGCTGTTTATGTTCATGCTAACTGTGGCGGTCGGCATGTGTATTGGTCAATCTGTATTGCAGGGGCTCACCGTGTACGCGCTACTCTTGTTACCTGTTGTTGTGTGGTTCATTATGTCACTTCATCTCCAGCATTATTTGCTTGGATATCCGTACGATGAATTGGGACGTAATGCGGAAGAAATGTCACTTGTTCTTCGTGTAGCTTCAATCAGTTATTCTCCTGTCACTAATGGAGAGCTTATAATCTATTCGATATTTACAATCCTGTTTATTCCGCTGACTTATGTGCTCTATGCGAAGAGACAGGTTGAATCCGCTACGCAAGCAGTTACATTCACTCTTGTGAAACCTATATTCCGCTTTGGTTTAATGTTTACGCTGGTTCTGATTGGCGGAGCTTACTTCACGATTATTGCTCCAAGAGGATTAGCCGGATGGGGAATCTTCGGATACATTCTTGGTGGCGTTGTAGGTTATATCGTTGCCGAGATGATTATTCGTAAAACATGGTTGATCTGGAGCAGCAAGTTACTACCCAAGATGATTCTATATGGTATTATCGCTGGTCTGATACTGTACGTACCTATTGCCGATTGGAATGGATACGCTGCCCGGGTGCCTGAACTGAATAAGGTTAAAAGTATCAAGCTTGGCGGAGAGCGTTACATCTATAGTAACGGTGTCAATCAGAAGATGGATGACGGTCACCTCTATTCTAATGATGCGGAATACATGGGGGCAGTTATCGCTCTTCATCAAAAAATCGTGGATTCCGATCTTCCTTTATTAAATGATCCGATCAATCCAGGGATGCGTAACGATGAGTATATATTTATTAACTACAAGCTGGATAACGGCAAGGTGATGAAACGTAAATACTATATTCCAGAAGCTGAATTCCATCAGGAATTGATGGCTCTGAAACAATCCCAGGACTACAAAAGAGTTGCCTTTGAAACGTATAAGCTGGAAGAAGATGCATTAAGTTTTGGTATTCGCTCTTCCACTAGTTCATACCGAAAGGTGTATATTAGCAATCCAGAGCAAGTCCGTGAATTCAAGGAACTCTTGAAACAGGACATTTTGGATCAGACCTACGAAGAACAGCGCTCTCCGTGGCAGTCGTTTGCTTATGCAGAGATGAATCAGGACTCTACTTCGAAAGATCCATTTCTACCGAGGGAGATGTGGAATTTTGAGATCAAACCTAGCTATGATCGGGTAATGGCTTGGCTGAAAGAGAACAAATTATACGATCAGTTGCTTGTCCAGGCAGACGAGATTGTGTCCGCTCAGTTTGCGAAGCAGGAGATTAACAGTCCGGGTTCGCTTCAGTGGGCGAACCCGGAGCCCGAATATATCGATGGGAGTTTAAGCATCAAGAAGCAGGTCGCAACCCAAAATAAAGAAATCATTAGCGATCTGCTCAAACGTCAACGGTCTGGTTATCTAACCGAGAAAGATACCATCTATCAGATCAAGCTGAATGTGACTCGTGGCGAGAACATCTACATGATGCTGAAAGAAGAAGATCTGACCGAGGCGATGAAAGCTATTCTGGTCAATCAATAAGCTGAGTTATGTAGGTTGTTAACCATAAGCGGGAAGGGTTCTCCCGTTGATTAAAGGGTTGATATTAGACAAGGAAAACTATATAAATTGAACTAAACTATTTACACAAAACGGAGAGGACAGAAAGGACCTGAAGAAGCGGAGCGTGCGCCTACAAGCTTTCTGCAAGAAAGCTACATCGGAAGCATACGCTATCCCCGGATTTCCCCTTTATAAAAGGAATCAAAAAAATCTGGGGATAACAGCGATCGGAAGGTTGTTCTGTCATCGGAGTGTGCAGTGTAAATATTCTTTAATTCAATTTATATAGACTCGACTTGACCAGATACAGTGAATGGAATATATTAGAAAAAGGAAAGATTTGAGCGACTCGTTCAATCGAATCTCATATGGAACGGCTTATGAGGGAAGCACCCGTAAGAGCAGGCAAATGCCTGACTTGCGGGTGCTTTTTTGTCGTTCGCTGATTTCGTTGGCTATTCTGCTACATATTTTAGAAGAAAGGGTGTAGAGACGCATGCAAACAGAAGTGTGGGAGGAAACGATAAACGATCAGGAGGCCATGTTAGCGATGATATGTGGTTGTTCCCTATTGGAACGATCAAGCTCACATCACTTCATAGATCATCATGGTTTGGTGGAAGGAAAGAAGGGTCGAAAGCCTATCGAAGATTTAGCTTTAGAAGGTACAGTTCAAATGGAGACAAGTTTAAGTCTATCTCATGTTTTGACAGGATATAGCGTTAGTCACGTAGCACGTCAAAGTAAAGTCCAACGATCTCATTTGCGATCATTCGCTCATCTTTTATTTGGACCACGCCTGCTCATAGGGCTTGTGATTTTGTTCGGCGCAGGCACGATGTATTTTGCTTCTTCAGTCGAGGCGGCGGGCATAGATCTTGGCGTAACCGCGCAGAAAGCCTGGGACTCCGTTTTGAAAAAAGCCGATGCCCCAACCAAGTTAACGTTGAAGCAAACGTATGAGAAAGTAGGGAACTGGAAGGCTCAAGAGCAGACTTGGGAACAAAAGACAAAGACACTTCATGCCGCCAATACCGCTGAATTGGAGCGATTACGTGTAGAAATAAGACAAACCGATGACGCGAAGATCGCGGCTCTAACTGAAAAAGTAAAACAAACCCAAGCCCGATATGAACCGCTATTCGCCCTCTATAGTTCAGTCAATCATCAGCTGGATGCAGCCAAAGCCATCAAAAATAAGGAATGGAGTGTAGCGATTCGTACGCAGGCAGACACATTGAGACCCGTTGTACAGCTTGCCAGAGAAGACATTCGGATCAAGAAAAAGGAACTTGCCGAAGCACGTAAACGGAAGAGTGCTGAAATAAAACGTTTACGTATTATGCTAGCAGGAACCGACTCCGCGAAGAAACAGATTCAAACGGCTAAAAAACAGGCGAGTCTGGCGAAAGAACGATATTCGGGCGCATTACAACAGTTCAAACAGAGTACAAAGCAAGGTCAAACGTCACGTGTACTCAGCTCATTGAACGCATTGGCTTCTGCAGCAGAGAAGTGGGCAGGCACAAAACAAAATATTCATACACTGGAGCAAAAAGTATCCACTACATATATTAAAGTCAGACAGGAAATCGCCAAGAGATCCAAATAAGAGGAAACCCGCTCCTCCCCGCAACGTACACCACTTTAGATGTAAAGACGCTTCGATGATGATGGAACGAGGTGAAACTATTGCAGTCCAAGTTGGAAACAAAACTTACGGGGGCAAGAGGGTTTAAACGTAAACGGTACTGGATTCCCAGCGTTGTACTCATTTTCATCATAGGTTTTATTGGAATTGGTGCACAATGGACACCAAAAATAACGGTATTTTTATTAAAATCATTTATTGAAACTGCTAATCAAGATACGAACAGTAAGGATGGTATGATCGCGGAAGGGGTAACTCGTGTTGCGAATGTGCCCTATGCAGACGAAGGCCTTAATGACAGTACGCTGGATATCTATTATCCTTCCGTAACATTGGTACCTTTGCCTGTTGTGTTGTGGGTTCATGGCGGTGGATGGGTCTTGGGTGATAAAGAAGATATCGCAGATTATGCCGTACAATTAGCCAAACAGGGTTACGTTGTGGTTAATATGAATTATGCGCTCGCACCGGATACAAGATATCCCATTCCCGTGATCCAGACGAATCAGGCTTTGACCTACGTGAAGAACCATGTCAGTGAGTATCAGGGTGACCCGGAAAACATATTTCTCGCAGGCAATTCGGCAGGTGCCCAGATTGCAAGTCAGACTGCGGCAGTGGTGACGAATCCATCCCTTGCCAAGCTCATGAATATAACACCATCCGTTCAGCCAGAAGAATTACGTGGGGTTCTTCTATTCTGTGGTCCTTACAATCTAAGTACGGTAGCAAATACCGGCTTTCCACTCATAAGGACATTTCTCTGGTCATATACGGGAGTCAAAACATTTGAAGACTATCCACGTCTGCATGAAATGTCGACCGTGCTTCAGGCCACAGCAGCGTACCCGCCTGCATTCATTACCTCAGGGAATGATGACCCGTTGACCGGTCAATCGATTGAGCTGGCACAAGTCTTGAAGCGCCTTGATGTTGAGGTGGAAACCTTATTTTTCTCGAACTCGTTAGAGAAGCTGGGACATGACTATCAATTTGATCTGGAGACTGAAGCTGGACAACAGGCGATACATTCGGCAGTACGCTTTATGCAACAGTATAGTCGATGAGCAGATAAGTCTGTGGTACACTCGAAGCAAATGAGGGCGCAGGAGGAGAAGCATGGCAGACAAAGAAGATTTGACCCGGTTCGGTGTGGCATTTCCTACACCTCTGATTGAGCAATTTGACCAGTATATTGAGGAACAGGGATACAAAAACCGATCCGAAGCTTTCCGTGATCTTGTTCGAAAAACATTACTTCAACCTTCTGTACTGCAATCCGATCAGGATGTGGCTGGCACCATTGTGATGGTCTACGATCACCATATCAGTGATCTTCCCATTCGCTTGATGGAGCTGCAGCATGAGGCGCATCATGACATCATTTCCAATATGCATGTGCACCTGAACCATGACCAATGCCTGGAGGTAATTGCAGTACGGGGAAACCTGGGACGATTGCGTCATCTGCATCAACAGATCCAGGTACAAAAAGGTGTTTTGTATGCGGAGCTGTCTGTGACTTATGTAGATGAACTCAACAAACTGGCTCATGCTCAGAGTAGCGGTCAGGATGGCAATCCGGATCAAAGTCTGGATCACAACCAAAGTACGGGTCAGCATGGTCACAGCCATCATCATCGCTCTACGGAGTAAGACAAATACGAGTGTAATTTCTATGAAAATATAGCAAATATAAAAAACAGACTATTGGTTAGATGCCAACCGTCTGTTTTTTTGTTGTTTGTTATAATACCTGACTTTATAGAGCGCTACAAATGCTCGGTTATATAACTTTTTAATTATTAATTCTGAAATATGAAAAAATATGGATTACGAAGTGAACTTTGTTGACATATGATTTGTGTTTTGTGCTACAATTTCTCTAAAAAGTAACACGAAAAAAAGTGAGTGCAGCGCATATTAGAGGGGGAACGACCAGAATGGGTAGATTTTCATGGAGATGGGGAAGACGAAATGTTAGAACAGGACTTGGTATCCTGCTTATATGTTCCATTGGATTATCTGGTTGTGCACAGGGCGTAGAACCGACAGCATCATCAGCAGCAGAGAACGGACAACCGGGGACTTCCACCACCAAAGACGAATTGGTGCTGGCTGTTGGTACAGAGCCGGAAGGTGGTTTTGATCCGACAACCGGATGGGGGCAGTATGGTTCGCCACTTTTCCAGAGTACTTTGTTAAAGAGAGACGCTAAGCTTCAACTGGTTAACGATCTGGCTACGGCATACTCCGTTAGTGAAGATGGGTTAACCTGGAAGGTTACGCTTCGGGATGATGTGAAGTTCTCTGATGGGGAACCTTTGACGTCTGAGGATGTGAAATTTACGTTTGATACGGCTGCTCAGAGTGGTTCTGTGATTGATTTGACGAATATGGCTGATGTGCAGGCACCTGATGATAGAACGGTCGTATTCACATTGAAGTCACCGCAGTCAACATTCATCAGCCTGCTGACGACACTTGGCATTGTGCCTGAACACGCCTATGGCGCCGATTATGCAGAGCATCCGGTCGGATCAGGACCATATAAGCTGGTTCAGTGGGACAAAGGACAACAGGCCATCGTTGAAGCGAATGAAGAATATTACGGTAACAAGTCTGCATTCCACAAACTCACCTTCCTCTATCTGGATGAAGATGCGGCCTATGCCGCTGCACAGGCAGGTACAGTGGATATCGCTGCGATCCCAGCAGCATTTAGCAAACAACAGGTGAATGGCATGACATTAGAGGCCGTAAAAACGGTAGATAACCGGGGCATTATGTTCCCCATGCAGCCTGCTGGTGCCAAGTCGGGCGATGGTCTCCCCGCAGGGAATGATGTGACATCCGATCTGGCGATTCGCCAAGCGGTGAATGTTGTGATTGATCGTAAAGCTTTGGTTGAGGCTGTACTGGAAGGGTATGGTCGTCCCGCTTATTCCGTCAGTGATGATCTGCCTTGGAGCAATGCAGAAGCTGTATTTAAGGATGCCAGTCTCGAAGAAGCGAAGCACATTCTGGCGGCTGGTGGCTGGGTGGATGCAGATGGTGATGGTATCCTCGAGAAAAACGGAGTTAAGGCCGAGTTCAATCTGCTTTATTTTGCAGGTGATTTAACAAGACAATCTCTGGCGTTAGCTACTGCGGATATGGTTGCCCAGGCGGGAATTAAAATCAATGTTGAAGGCAAAAGCCGTGAAGAGACGAAAAAGATGGCTTACTCCAACGCTGTATTATTTGGTTGGGGCAGTCATGATCCACTGGAAACCTATAACCTCTATAGCAGTACCCACAAGGGAGAAGGATATTACAATGTAGGACTGTACAGTAATCCTGTCGTGGATTCATGGATGGAGAAGGCCCTTCAGGCAACCAGTGAGGAAGAGGCATTGCCCTTCTGGAAAAAAGCGGAATGGGATGGCACAACAGGTTTCAGTTATCAGGGGGATGCACCTTGGGCGTGGCTCGTAAATATAGATCATCTGTATCTGGTTACGAATGGACTAGACATTGGCGAGCAGCAGATTCACCCCCATGGTCACGGCTGGCCTGTGACATCCAATCTGGAGGAATGGTCCTGGGATAACAGCGCGAAGTAAAGAGGCATATCGGTAGCTTTAGCCTGAATTGGGGAGAGATTGGATGACGGGTAGGAATGGATGGGCCAGATTTGTTGGTTTTAAAATGTTGCGACTTGTATCCTTATTGGTCGGAGTCAGTGTGTTGTCTTTTATATTAATGCAATTCTCTCCAGTTGATCCGATCGAAGCCTATATTGGTGGAGACATGATTAGAGTAAGTGCCGAACAGCGCAGTCTTATCGAAGAACGATGGGGATTGAATGAATCTCCTATGGAACGATTGCTCACTTGGGGACAAGCACTTATTCAGGGAGATCTGGGAACATCGATGATTTATAGACAACCCGTAGCAGATATTATTCAGGAACGGTTCATGAATTCTGTCACGCTTATGGCTGTAGCCTGGCTATTATCCGGCATCTTCGGGTTCGCTCTTGGGGTAGTTGCCGCCATGAGACGGGATTCGAAGCTGGATCGCCTGATCTGCTGGTATTGTTATACGTTGGCTTCCACGCCGGTATTCTGGATTGCGCTGTTGTTGCTGATGGTATTTGGTGTGTGGCTTGGATGGCTTCCGGTTGGGCTTGGAGTACCCGCAGGGATGTCAGCTAATCAGGTCACATGGGGAGATCGGGTTATTCATATGATTTTGCCAGCGTTGACTCTCAGCCTGACCGGGGTAGCCTCCATTGCGTTGCATACCCGGCAGAAGCTTACGGATGTGCTGGAGTCAGATTATATTCTGTTTGCGAGAGCGCGAGGTGAGCGTGGATTTCAGCTGTTCCGTCGACATGGGTTCAGACATGTTGTTTTGCCAGCCATCACGCTGCAGTTTGCTTCGTTCAGTGAACTGTTCGGTGGGGCTGTTCTTGCAGAGCAGGTATTTTCATACCCTGGCCTTGGTCAGGCAACGGTTCAAGCGGGGTTGCGTGGAGATGTTCCACTGCTGCTTGGACTTGTGATGTGCAGTGCGATTTTTGTTTTTACGGGTAATATGCTTGCCGACATTCTGTATCGTATGATTGATCCGCGAATGAAGGAGGAGCTGATGTCATGAAGCAGACGGCAGAACGCTCCTCTGAGCAGACGGCAGAAACAGCTGAAGTACAGAAAGTGAAAACTGCGAATCAAGAGGTCAGGTACAACATTAATCCGGGATTACTACAAGCTGAGACTGGAAAAAGAACAGTAACAACACGCCAAACGAGAAAAGGTTATGCGGGTGCCGGAGACCCAAATTTCCGAAATCCTCGCCAAAGGGCCGTGATCTGGGGAAGCCTTGCAGTAATCTGGATTGCCGTTGTCTGGTCGACGGGAAGATTGTTTCCCGCTGGTTCTACGCTGACTTCATTAATGGATCGAAATCTGTCTCCAACCTGGGCGCATCCATTTGGCACAGATTGGCTTGGAAGAGATATGTTCATGCGTACGTTAAAAGGACTGGCAACCAGCATTCAAGTGGGACTGCTTGCTGCATGTGGTGGTGGATTGATCGCAATGTTATTGGGTTTGGCTGCTGCTATTAGCAAGGCTGCTGATCGGGTGATCTCATGGATTATCGACCTGTTTCTCAGTGTGCCACATCTGGTATCACTGGTTATGTTGGCCTTTGTATTTGGTGGAGGTTTGGCAGGAGTGGCGGCAGCCATCGCGCTGACGCACTGGCCAAATCTGGCCCGGATTGTACGAGCGGAGATGATTCAACTGAAATCCGCAGAATATATTCAGATTTCACACAAGTTGGGTCAATCGCGATTGCGAATTGCGGTGCAGCATATGCTGCCACATCTGGTCCCGCAACTGTTCGTGGGCGTACTGCTAATCTTTCCCCATGCGATTCTGCATGAGGCAGCCATTACGTTTCTGGGGCTGGGGTTGTCCCCGCAGCAACCGGCAATTGGCATTATTTTGTCAGAGTCGATGAGATATTTATCTGCTGGCATGTGGTGGCTCGCCTTTTTCCCGGGACTGGCATTATTGCTGGTTGTTCGTGCGTTTGATGTATTGGGCAACAGTCTGAAGACATTGACGGGTACAGGTAGTTCAAGGGAGGTGAGGTAGATATGGCTCTTCTTGATATTCAGGGAGTATCAGTGTCATTTCGGCGCGCTCGTGGTTGGTTTGGACACGAACAGACTGATGTCATTCAGAATCTGGATCTTTCCATAAACGAGGGTGAGATTGTGGCTGTTGTAGGCGCAAGTGGATCGGGTAAAAGTGTGCTGGCGCAGGCTATCATGGGCATTCTGCCTACCAATGCCAAGTTGGAAGGGAGAATTAGCTACAATGGCGAGCCTTTGACCCCAGAGCGGCAGCTTCATCTGCGTGGAGACGAACTGGTGTTAATTCCGCAATCCGTCAGTTATTTGGACCCTCTGATGAAGGTGGGGAGACAAGTTCAGCCGGTAACCCGAGATTCGGGGCGAAAGCGCCGCTTCAAGACTCAATCCCACGTGAAAAAGACGGAGCTGGAGTTGATGGAGCGTTATCAACTCCCTCAGGGAACAGGAGGGAAATACCCGTTTGAGTTGTCCGGAGGTATGGCAAGGCGGGTGTTGATGGCTACAGCGACCTCAGGTCAGCCGAAGCTGATCATTGCCGATGAGCCGACACCAGGCATTCATCCCGAAGTGCTGTCCGAGACGATGAAGCAATTTCGCGAACTCGCAGATCAAGGCGTAGGCATTCTATGGATTACCCATGATGTCACGACTGCCCTGACGGCAGCCGATCGCATCGCTGTATTTTATGCGGGTGCCAATGTAGAGACAGCGCAGGTGGATGATTTTACGGGCAATGGAGAGCGACTGCGCCATCCGTATACGAAAGCCCTCTGGAATGCATTGCCGCAGAATGGATTTCAGCCACTCCCAGGCTCCCAGCCGTTGGCAGGTCAAGAGATCATCACAGGATGTTCATTTGCTCCCCGATGTAGCTCAGCAACCGTTGCATGTACCCGCGAACGTCCTCCGCTTCGTCAGATACGAGGCGGAGAAGTGAGGTGTCTCCATGTCACTTAAAGCACAGGATGTAAGTTATCGTTACGATCAGAATTCGTGGGTGTTTCAGCAGATGAACATGCAGGTGCTACAAGGCGAAGTCGTTGGTTTGTGGGGACCGAGCGGCTGTGGGAAAACAAGTCTTGGGCGCATCCTTGCGGGATATGCCGAACCCGTGGCAGGACAAGTATTACTGGATGGTGAACCACTCCCTCGTACAGGCGTATGTCCGGTTCAGCTGGTGTTCCAGCACCCGGAGAAAGCTGTGAATCCACGCTGGCGGATGCGTCGTGTACTTCAGGAGGCGGCTGTGCAGGATGAGCAGTTGCTCGAAGATTTGGGGATTCAGCAGACTTGGCTGGACCGCAGACCGGGTGAATTATCCGGTGGGGAACTGCAACGATTCTGTGTGGCGCGAGCACTCGGTACATCGACACGTTATGTGATTGCAGATGAAATGACCACGATGCTGGATGCGATCACTCAGGCACAGATCTGGCATACTGTGATGGAAGTGGCTCGCCAGCGTGATCTGGGATTACTGATCATAAGCCATGATCGGGATTTGCTGAACAGGTTGTGCGACAGAATCATTCCGATGCCGATTGCGATGTCACTGTAAGGTTAATTATGTTTCAATAAATATATGGATTGAATAGAAAAGAAGAGAATAGAATAGAAAACGAAAAGGGGGGCCCTAGTACTGTCATTGACCATGAATGTGAGTCATGGACCTGACTACGGGGCACCCCTTGTTCCATTTTACAGATATTTGTCTTATCGATCAGCATACGTTCTGTTCGCAACGTGCATAGAGTTAACTGTCAGCTTATTTGTCCGACAATTTGCTGAGCAACACAGATAATCTGCGCATCGCCTCTTCCACCGTGGAACGCGGACAGGCTACATTAATACGCATGAACCCTGTACCCTCGGTTCCAAAGGAGCTCCCGTCATTGAAGGCAAGCCCTGCTTCATGAAGCAGCATATTGCACAGTTGTGCATGTGGGATATTCAGCTCCCGGAAATCCATCCATAACAGATAGGTTGCTTCGGGCAGATGCAATTTGATCGCTGGCATATGTTCTGCAACATATTGTTGTACATACTCCATATTCCCATGGATATATGCAAGGCATTCCTCCAGCCATTCCTCGCCATCATTGTAAGCAGCTTCGGTTGCAACAGCCCCCAGTGTGCTGATACCGGCAAGTCCCATCGTTTGTACACCCTGCGCGAAAGATTCCCGCAGCTTGGCATTTGGGATGATGATGTTGGACGTGCAGAGGCCAGGAATGTTGAACGTTTTGCTTGGAGCCGTACAGATGATACTTAGATCAGAGACGGCGTCCGAGATCAGGGTGAGCGGTGTATGAGCTCCACGTTGGTGAACAAGATCGGCATGAATTTCATCCGAAACCATCAGTACGTTGTATTGCAGACACAGCGACGTAAGGCCTTCAAGCTCCTCACGAGTCCATACACGTCCAACCGGATTATGTGGACTGCACAGAATCAGCATTTTGACCCGACCGGTCTGCAAGCTGGATTCCAGTTGTTCCAGATCCATCGTGTAATGACCATTATTCTCTACCAAAGGATTGGTGATCAGTTTACGGCCTTGACCACGTACAACTTCATAGAAGGGAGCATACACCGGAGTCTGGATGACCACTGCATCTCCCGGATCAGTGAATCGCTGTACAGCAATGCTGAGTGCGGGCACAATACCTGGAGTGAATACGATCCAGTCATCGTTAATTTTCCAGTTGTGGCGCCGTTCCATCCACCCTGCAACAGCGGCATGATACGCCTCAGTTCGTACTGTATAACCAAAAATTCCGTGCTCCATCCGTGTTTGCAGGGCCTGAATAACGGATGGTGGAGCAGCGAAATCCATATCGGCCACCCACATCGGAAGCGCATCAGCAGCACCGAAGATATCCTCAAGTGCATCCCACTTCTCTGATCCGGTAGAGATCCGGTTAATAGACTGATCAAATATACTGTTATTGTTCATCGTATAAATCCCCCTTGAGTTCCGTTCTTTCGACCACAAATCGACAAATTATTATCTAATACATTGGTTAATTTCGCAACTGTTGTACGTGTATGATTAGCTTCATATGTATGGTCCGGAATTCAGGACTTTATTCATATAAGAACAGCTTAACGAGTCAGAGAACAGTAGGCATACGACAAAGACTATTTTAGTACGCCCTTGGACCTGTTTTATCCATTTATCGTTTACAACTTCTTGTCAGATGCTATTATATTGCTAACATTTGGTGGAACAATGGGCTGTTATCCGAATAAGCTCGTACCCATACATGATGAGCATAACGACATGAGTCTTTTGCGTAAATCGTGCGGTTGTCATGAATCGTATTATGCAAAAGGCTGACATTTGAACTCAGGAGGCGTTTAAGGATGAAAAGCAAAA
Source organism: Paenibacillus sp. 1781tsa1 (assembly GCF_024159265.1). Taxonomy (NCBI): domain Bacteria; kingdom Bacillati; phylum Bacillota; class Bacilli; order Caryophanales; family Paenibacillaceae; genus Paenibacillus; species Paenibacillus sp. 1781tsa1. Next base: position 1,288,510 of record NZ_JAMYWY010000001.1, read on the forward strand.
AGTGGTTGATTGCTGCGGGTGTGTTTGGCATGGTGTTGACCGGAACGGCAGGCGTATATGCAGGTACACAACTGGAGACGATCAAAGCTTATCTGAACCATGGGCTCGCCATCGAAGTGAACGGACAGAAATTTACCCCAACAGGTGACCAAGGTAAGAAACTTGCGCCAATTACATATCAAGGCAGCACATATCTCCCCGTTCGTTCGATTGCAGATGCGTTGAATACCGAAGTAAAGTATGATTCCCAAAACAATAAAGTAAGCATTGGTTCCTCAAGTTCTTCTGGTGGGTCGACATCCACAGGTAACAGCGGATCAACATCACCATCTACAGGCACGAACACACAGGCTGAAGGCGTGAAGTCCAAGTATCTGCCAGCAGATTTCCCATTACCGAAGGATGCGAAGGCGACAAGTCTCGTTGAGAACATCATGGATGGCAACAAAAAAGTTGTCCTCACGTACACAACAAAAGAAACGTTGCTAACCGTTGGAACATCCTACAAAGACTATTATCCGACCAAAAACTTGACTCAAAATACTCAGGATATACAGGCAGACGGCTTCAGTATCGTAGGTCGTGAAGATGGTAAATATGCCGTAACCATTACGGGTTCTGTGTCTGCAACCAACAAGGATCTGAATGAAATCACCGTGGTGTGGAGCGAAGAGTAATGACGAGTATAACCACATGTCCTCATACTATCCTGCTTGAGTCGTTCAAAGTATAGTGATCCGTATTCTTCTATTATTCAAAAGGTAACGCCAAAAGCCGTCCGTTGAAATCGAAACAGATTTCTACGGGCGGCTTTTATGTTTGAATTGATATCTGGTTCTTTTCTTCTCGGGAACTTGATGTTGTTTACAGGTACTCGTTAAACCAACCGGCAATATGCTCCAGACGGCGTACCCTTAAGTGGGGATGACCTCCGCGAGACAACTCGTGGTTGGCCCCAGGGAAACGAACGAGACGAGTGGTCTGCTTGCGGCGTTTCAACGCAATGAATAATTGCTCCGCCTGTTCAATCGGACACCGCAGATCTTGTTCGCCATGCAAAATGAGCAGCGGAGTACTCACGTTGCCGACATAAGCGAGCGGGGAATGTTTCCACAGTTTTTCCGTGTCATCCCACGCGTTACCGCCAATCTGATCCTCCGTAAAGAAATAGCCAATGTCACTGACGCCGTAGAAAGATAACCAGTTGGAGATGGAACGTTGGGTAACAGCAGCCTTGAAGCGATCGGTGTGCCCGACAATCCAATTGGTCATGAAGCCGCCATAACTGCCACCGGTTACGCCCAGTCTGGATTCGTCAATAAATTCATATTGGGACAGGGCATAATCCACGCTCTCCATGAGATCGCGATAATCGCCACCGCCATAATCTCCGCGACAGGCGTCTACAAACTGCTGCCCGTATCCAAGTCCTCCGCGTGGATTGATGTATACAACAGCGTAGCCTTGTGCGGCGAGAATCTGGAACTCGTGCATAAATGTAAAACCATACATCATGTGCGGGCCGCCATGAATCTCAAGAATGGTCGGGATTTTGACCCCGTCGACCATGCCACGAGGTTTCATAATCCACCCTTGCAGCCGCAGGCCATCCGAGGCGTTGAACCAGAAGGTCTCTGGTGCACTAAGATGGATCTCATCCTCAAGCTGTGGATTGCTGCGGGTGAGCTGAATCGGTTCTACACCGGAATCTTCCGGTTGTTCATACAGATAGAGGTCACCAGGACTCCGCGTATCAGCAACAGCGGCAACGATCTGTCCGTTTTCCAATTCCGTAAATTGATAAATCTCCTGTTCGTCAGGCAATATATACTCGGCACTGCTGCCGTCTCGTGCGAATTTGGCGATGCGTACACTACCATGAATGGTTGCCAGACAGAAGATGGATGAACCATCCCGACTGAATACAGGTCCCGTGGTTGTCAGATGTGATCGCATGTCACCAACAATGCTGTGATTTAACTGTACGTCCCAATCCGTGCTCAGACATACGGGTTCACCACCTGATACAGGCAGGGTATATAGCTTCACAAGTGTGGCATTTCCATAAGAACGGTCACTGGCGAGCAGGGCCAGGGATTGTCCATCCGGCGCAAATGACAGTCGGCTGAATGTATATCCTTCCGGGGTCAACTGCTGCACATCCGATCCGTCTGCCTTGGCAAGGTACACATGATTGGTCAGGGTGTAATCGTTGTGTTCCTCGCCTGCTTCGGGCATTTGCGTGATCCATACGATGGATGTTCCATCCGGTGACCAGGCGTAGTCGCCAACGTCATAATGACCTGTAGTTACAGGGATAGCTTCTGCGTCGATCGGCGCGATGGTGAAGAGATGGGATCGTTTTCCGTCCCACAATCCGCCTGCATCTGATTTCATGCGAATTCGGTCCACAACATGTTCTTGCGGCAGTTTATGGCCATCGTCTTTAGAATCGGTATGTTCTGATTTTTCTTCTCCGCTCATATCCACGGAAGATTTCACAAGTAAGGTATGGCCATCTGGTGACCAGAGAAAGGAACTGACGCCGTGTTTCAAGTGACTGATTTGCTGTGCTTCTCCGCCATCACTGGGGATAATCCACACTTGGGACTTCCCGTCAACTTCTCGTTGAAAGGCAAGCTGGGACCCATCGGGCGACCAGGCCGGGGAATGATCCTTCTCTCCAGAGGTAAAGGGCCTGTCCTTCTGACTCCCCAGATGCAGCAGTCTCAGGTGAGAACAATAACCGTCACGTGCTTCATTCGTTTTCCGGCTTACATATACCAGTTGTCCGCCTTGAGGAGACGGAGTCGGATCGTTAACCCATGTAATCTGATAAAGATCTTCCGATGTTATGCCGCGCTGACTCATCATTGTTTGTCCTCCCACCATGAATTGGAATTGGTTAATTTCCTAACCTTTCCATTTATATTAACGGAAAGCATGGGACAGGACAATATGACTAAGGATGGGAGGGAGACTTTTATAACAGCGATCGGAAGGTTGTTCTGTCATCGGAGTGACCCATGTAAATATTCTTTGTTCAATTCATATAGGTGTGTTAAAGGAATTGCTCGAAGGATGACGAATCCTAATGTGGAATAAGCGCAGAAATGATGAAAAATGGTCTTAATTTAATGTTTAACTTCGGTGAATTTGGTTTAATGGACAATGCAATTCCTGTTCTACATTAGGGTATTTGGTTCATAACCATTCGTTTATATAGAACTTGTATGATTCAGTCGCAATGGAGGAGGAACGTCACGTTGAGCACATCCTATGAGCAGCATGTAGAATATCCAAACCGGAAACGAATGGCGTGGCTTACGGTAGGGGCAGCACTTTTTGTGGCAGCCGGATTTTTTTTGATTTTTGATCGTTCTTCAGTTACGAATGATTCCATCCTCTCGGGGGTGATTGGAATACTATCCATTTTGTTTTTTGGGCTATGTTTTTGCTACAGTCTGGTAAAGATGATTAAGAAGGAGCCTTCTTTTGTGATCAATGAGGATGGGTTTGTAGATGCATCTTCTTATACCGCAGGAGGGACAGTGGCCTGGAAAGACGTTGAGAATATTTTTATGTATGAATTGATGGGACAGAAAATGATCGGGGTTAAATTGCGGGACGAGAAAGCCTTTCTGGATCGTCAGAATGGAATGAAACGCAAATTGATGACGGTCAACAGCAATATGGTCGATGCGACCATCAGCGTTGCCCAAAGTAGCCTTACCATGCCACTGGATCAGTTATATATCATGATGATGAGCCACTGGAGGCATGTAAGTGATGGCATGATTTATGATTCGTATAATCGTCGTTAGAGATAATTTCCATAGATTCTTCAGAATGGAGGAATATAGATGATGCACGGTGATCAGACACGCACGATTCTGCTTCCAGATGGAACTGTCCTGCCCGTGATAGGACAAGGCACATGGTACATGGGAGAGAAGCAATCCAGCCAGGAAGAAGAGGTACGGGCACTGCGTTCCGGTATTGAATTGGGAATGACCGTGATTGATACAGCGGAGATGTATGCAGAAGGTGGGGCGGAAGTCGTTACGGGAAAGGCCATCTCAGGCCTTCGTGATGAAGTCTTTCTCGTATCCAAAGTATATCCCCATCATGCAGATCGCAAGCAGATGATTACCGCCTGTGAGCGTAGTCTCACGCGTCTTGGTACAGATCGTCTGGATCTGTATTTGCTCCACTGGCGTGGAGGCGTACCACTCGAAGAGACGGTTCAGGCCTTGGAGCAATTGAAGCAATCCGGTAAAATTTTGCGTTGGGGAGTCTCCAACCTGGATACAAGGGATATGCAGGAATTATGGAGTTTGCCAGAGGGTTCTCAGTGCATGGTGAATCAGGTGCTGTACAATGCAACTTCGCGTGGTATTGAATATGATTTGCTACCCTGGATGCGGGAACGTAGCGTTCCTGTAATGGCATATTGTCCACTGGCTCAGGGAGGCAGACTTCGGAGTGAATTGTTGGAGCATCCGGTCATTCAGGAGATTGCGCAGGATCGAGGAGTTACAACTTCTCAGATCGCATTAGCCTGGGTGATCAGGGACGGAGATGTGCTGGCGATTCCCAAGGCGGTACAGCTGAATCATGTGGCAGACAATGCAGCAGCAGTGAATATCGTTTTGACACAAGAGGAACGGACCCAATTGGATGAGGCTTTCCCTGCACCTAAAGGCAAGGTACCTTTAGATATCGTGTGAAACAAGACTAATAAGTTATGCAGAGCAGATCTTCACGATCTGCTCTTTTTTGTATTTATTTTGATAACCGAAGCTTGTACATCAACAAAGTGAATATATATTTTGACAAATGGGCTTTACAACACTATTTTACTAGTGTACTATGTAACTAACACACTGATACAGAGAGGAGCGAGTGCTTTGTGACTATGGAATTTGATAACAACTTACCAATATATTTGCAGATTATGCAGTACATCAAGAGACAGATTGTAACCGGGACACTTCAGGCAGGTGACAAAATCCCTTCGGTTCGTGAACTGGCGGCTGAATTACAGATCAATCCCAATACAGTACAACGGACATTTCAGGAACTTGAGCGAGAAGAAGTGGTCGAAACCAAACGGGGTTTGGGCAGATACGTGACAAGTGAGGAGCGGAAGATTATGACGATCAAAAAAGAGATGGCCGGTGAGTTGCTGGAACGCTTTCTGACCGGAATGCAGGAACTGGGGATTGAAGAGCAGGATATCTTATCGATCGTAGCCGATGCCGTTGCGGAAGGAAAGGGAGGAACAACACATGAGTAACATCCTTGAGCTGAACCAGATTAATAAGACATACGGCAATAAGAAAGCGCTCAGTAATATCACATTGGATATTGCTCCTGGCCGAATCGTAGGTTTGCTGGGTAGCAACGGCAGTGGCAAAAGCACGCTCATGAAACTGGTTGCAGGTTTGCTGCATCCGAGCAGTGGAACGATTCAAGTCACAGGTAAGCCTGTTGGACTGGAAACGAAGTCGCTGGTTTCATTTATGCCGGATCGTCCATTAACCGAGAAGTGGATGAGAGTGCGGGATGCGATTGCGTACTACCGCGATTTCTATGCTGATTTTGACGAGGAGAAGGCACGGGAGATGCTCAATTTCATGAACCTTGTCGAGAGTGATCGGGTGCGGCATCTATCCAAAGGTATGAATGAACGACTGCAACTAACACTGGCGCTATCCCGTAAGGCTCGTCTGTATCTACTGGATGAACCGATTGGCGGAGTAGATCCGGTTGCGCGTGGCAAGATTCTGGATGCGATCGTCAAATTCTATGATGAAGACAGCAGTCTGATCATCTCCACACATCTGGTGAATGATATCGAACGGATTTTTGATGAAGTGGTCTTCATTCGTGAAGGGCAACTGGTGATGCGGGAAGAAGTGGAAACGCTCCGTCTGAAATATGGGAAAAGTGTGGATGAGATGTTCAAGGAGGTCTATGCGGAATGATGACATTATTGAAGTATGACTTTAGAAGGAACTGGAATACACTGCTGGCTGGGCTGGTTATTTTGATTATTGCGCAAGTGGCGCTCTCCCTTTTCATGTCTGAGGTCGCAGGTGTTGTGCTTGGAATTATGGGTTATGTTGGGGTAGGTGTGGCTATTTATGTGAAAATGATCAAAACATACATGTCCAATATCCGCTCTTATAATCGCCGTCTTTTACCCGTAACAGGACTATCGCATGTGTTGTCTCCTTTGATCTTTGGACTACTTTGCGGGTTGGGGTTAGTCATTATTTTTACGACTCATGCCTACATCTATATCTCAATGAAGCTCAGAATGAACATGGCTAGCAATATTGATCTTTCGGGTCTGCATGTTTCGGATTATGTTAGTTTGTTACTGTTTATCGCTTGGGTTATGGTATTCATGACTGTCATCATCTTCCTTTCGATCTCGATTGCGGGCAGCTTCCGTTGGAGAACCGGGCCGTGGATCGGAATCGTTGCATTCTTAGTCCTCGTTAATCTGATTGGCTGGTTGGAGAATATAATTACGACAGGACGCTTCAGTCCAAATGAGATGTTCCGTTACACCGAAGAAAGTACAGGTATTGCAATCACAGCCAATGGCGTATTATGGTCGGACGGTATGTGGGGGAGTATTGTATTTGAAGTCATCGTAGCATTTATCTTGGTGTGGGCTACCATTTATCTGAACAACAAAAAAGTTGAAGTCTGATGACAGGATAACTTGAACGTGATGCGGGCAACCAGGGTTGCTCGTTTTTTTTTACATCCAGTGATGATCCGGTTTTTGAATCCAACCCCAGTAATAATATTTACATATAGATATATTGTGTGTACGATGCGAGACTAGGTTAAAGAGAACGAAAGGGGCCATGTAAGGGAAAGGAGAACGTATTATGGAACTTTACTTCAGAGATAATTTTTTTAATGCGGGTTACACCGAGATTATGAATCCGAATCAGGAACAGGTAGGACATCTGGATTTGAAAAGTGTTTTTGGCTCTTCGCTCGATGTATCCGATAACTCAGGATTGGTCTGTAGCGGCAAATTCCGCATGTTAACCAATCGTTGGGATATCACTGCAGCCGATGGGACACATCTGGGAGTATTGCGAGCGAGGTTTAGTTTCTTCAGCAAAAAGTATGAGTATGATGCCGGATCGCGTGGTACGTACAATGTGTCTGCTCCGGCATTCTCGCAAGAATATGATATCAGTGGAAGCGGTGGACGCATCGTGGCAAGTTTCCGTCGCACCAGCGGCTGGTTTAGTTCAGGGGCATTTGTATTGGATAACCAGTCGGACCAACTGGACACATATGAATTAATTGCAGTGGTCATGGGCGTGCATGCGATTAACAAGAGGCGAAATTCAGCTGCCAGCAGTAGTGGAGGTACGTAATACGGTAGCGCTGATTCGTCGTGTTCTTGGGAAAGCTCTTGTTCGATCATAGGGTTACAGCCCGTTTTACCAGCAAGTAAGTACAGTAAAAAGGTTTGGATGAGATCATCCAGACCTTTTTTATATGGGATTGTTTTTGAGCGCAAAGGGTTTTGGTTAACCGACTTTTACGAAATCAATGACCATCGGCTTTTGCGAGCGGTTTTTCCTCGGGTTGGCGGTGCTGAACTTCATTGGAGTGTTCGTCATGTTTATCAGGCTCGTTTTCCGCATAACGGGCCAATGCCTTCGCAGCAGTCTCGGACATTCGCTCCCGCAGCATCGTGTGGTTAGCGATTCGAACCCGTTTACCGAGAAAACGCATTTTGGATAAGACATAATCCATCTCATTCCGCGGGACGGTCAGCTCAATCCGATACGTCTGCTTGGTTTCCATGTACTCGACCTGTTTCTCGAAGCAGGAGAAGGCATAGAGGATTCGGGACAGCTCCTGATTGAACTCAGGCAATACTTCGATGGTGATGGTCGTTTTGCGCTTCTCCGTACTTGCAGCAATTCGGGCAGTGTAACCCGAAGCGGTATCCGGCTCAACCGGTTGAGCTTCCACGGTAACGATGCTGTGCAGCTTGGTAGACATGAGTTTGTCGAAGCGAGGCGCGTACCAGAGCACGTACCATTCTTTTTTGACCATGGAATACTCCAGTTTATACGGGAAACCAAATTCATCATGACTCGTGCGTCCATTGCGCACGCGGCCTGTCATTCGAAATCCCTGATGATGCAGAATGATTAATCGTAACTGTCTAAGAAGTGGATGAGAGACACTGTTTTCCTCACTTTTGGCTTTTTCGGTCAGATAGTCCTGAAGGTTCAGGTCCTGCTCACCCTCCAGCATGTTGTGCATTTTGTCCAATGTTACAGCGCTCAGGGCTTCTCTTGCGGCAGGGTGATTCAGCATCATGCGAAGCCAGGCCCGTTCCTGTGAGGTCCAGGTGAACAGTCCAGTTTCATTCAGTCGGGTCATCATCTGGTAATTGAACATCTTCTCGAACAGGTTCATAATATTCCGCAATCTCCTTCCATTCCTTGATCATCTCCTGGCGTAGTCTCTGAGGTGCGATGATTTCGCAGCTTGAGCCAAAACTCCGTAACCACGGTTTGATCTCGGTGGTACCGTTGACCTGGATTTCGTAGAGAAAAGTATGATCCGTTTCGGGTATGATCTTGCCCCATTGACCTTGCAGACGAACCCGATCCAGAATGAAGTTGCGCTGACCACGCTCCGGGTGGAAAAAGCGAGCTTGAACCGTCACGGTATTCCCCGTATCTACCAGCCAACTGTAGCGACTAATGTCAGTCCACTGCTGCTTCAACTCGAGCATGTATTCCTCTTCGACTGAATCCTCTTCCTCCAGTTGGGTTATGCCTTCCATGCGGAATTTCACGAAGCCACGGCGGCCCTGATATCCAATGACATACCAACGACCATACTGATGGTCATAGACCACTTCAAGGGGAACGATCCGGTTGGATCGACCACCTGCTTCACGTTCAAAGCGTGGATTCGTATTCTGTGAACTGTAGCTGGATGGTTTTTTAGGAGAATAGTATAGGAACTGCACACGCTTGCGCTGACGAATCGCACTAAGCAGCGTGTAGAGATGAGCTTCGTCTAGGATACGAGAATAATAGTGATACTTATAGATATAGGGTTCGGTCGCTTCTTCTTGTGGAAAACTTGCCGTAATGGCTTTCTTCAGACTGTCCCGCAACAAGTAACCTTGGACAGAAGGAACCTGGGTGTTCGCCATCATATCCACAAAATCATACAACTCCAGCTGTTCCTCCACTGTTAATTCGGTAAGGACATCCTGTTGTAAAGCATAGCGATACGGTCTGCCACCGGGCTCTTTTCGAATAACCCCAACCTCTTCCAGATACTTCAGATCGGAGCGAATGGTTTTCTCGTCAGGTAATGCCAAATCTTCCGGCAGATCAGCAAAGCAGGCGTCCAGCAGTTCCATCGCGGTCAGGGCTGTATCTTGTAGGGTATGCAAAAGGACAGAAAGGCGCTGAACTTCAGTCTCCTTCATCGACTTGGCGCGGAAGAGGAAGAGCAGCATGGGCTCTGCAGATTCTCCGTACTGGAAACGAACGAGGTCTGCCATTTCCCGGCTTGCTTCGGCACCTGAACGTTGATCAGCGACGGTCTGCATGATTTCTTTTAATCGGCGATTGGTTTTATCAAAGGTATGTACGGATATGCCAAGCCGCTCGGCATACTGTTTGCGGTTATACGCACCGCTTGTCAGGGATAACATGCGTAAGAACTGAATTTCTTTGTCAAAACTCTCTCTTGCCATGCACATTCACTCCTTGTTATCCCTTTATTGTAGCAGGAAGAGTGTCAGGTTTCATTTTAAACTTATGAAGGATGACTCCATTTCAGAAATGGTGTCGTCATACTTTTGCCATGTTCGCGTGCGGATGTATGAGGCATAATGAGGTTGTGAAGCGGGGCAGCAACAAGCACTGTGGATCAAGGTTCCGAGGCGCCAGGGAGGGTTACTTCGACTGTTAATCGACCAGGTCGTTGGTTCGAATCCAATCGCCGCCGTTCATGGCGGTGTAGCTCAGCGGTAGAGCGGGTATTATACCTTCCCACCTTTTTCCTCGGAACATTTTATTATGAAAGAACAGTAAATAGACTCACACCGGGAGGTCATGAGTGATGAGCAGAGCGAAACAATTATTCAATCAACCTCAGCCAACGACACGTAATCATGGGGGCTACGGAGCCTATGAGCGATTGGTGGAGGAACAATATATACAGATGTTGATGACCAATACATTGAACAATACGTTCTATGCAGATACCCAGCAACTGATGCACGATGCGATGGTCAGTCATCAGGAGATGGCTGAGGTCGATGCAGGGTATATGGCGCGGGCGCTGGTCTATGCTCGTAATGAAGGTTTGATGCGGTTACAGCCTCTATACGGGCTGGCACTGCTGTCCAAAGTGGACGTGGATCAGTTTGCAAAGGTGTTCTCTCAAGTCGTACAGACACCGGCTGATCTGGCTGATTTTCTGACCATTCTGAGAGGAATGGGTCGAGGGCAGGGCGGCCGAGCAGTGAAGCGTCAGGTGAGTCTCTTTTTGAACGGGATCAGTGAATACTGGGCGATCAAATACAACGGACGCGGGCGAGGATACAGTCTGGGAGATATGATCGCTACAGCACACCCCAAGCCGAAAGATATGAAGCAGCAAGTCTTGTTTCGTTATTTGCTCGGACATGAGGTGGATCTTACGGAACTGCCACAGTTGCAAGCGCTGGAAGAACTGAAAGCTACGCCCAACCCCGCAAGCCGGATGCATCTGATCGAGAAAGGTAAACTCCCGTACTCGGTGGTAACATCGATCATGCAACCGACACGTACGGTGTGGGAGGCGTTAATGTCACAGATGCCGACCTTTGCGTTGCTGCGTCATCTGAACGCAATGGATCGGGCAGGTGTTTTTGAAAAATCGAAAAATATCGATTACGTAACGGGCCGTCTAACGGATGCAGAAGCCCTGCACAAGTCGCGAATCTTACCTTTCCGATTCGCCAGTGCGTATGAAATGATTGCGAGGGAAGAACTGCGGGATGCTTTGCGGCAAGCGGTGGAGCTATCGATTGGCAACCTGCCATCGCTGCCGGGAAGAACCGCCATTTTCCTGGATCGCTCCGGTTCCATGCAAGGGGATTATTTACGCATCGGTTCGGTGCTGGCACTGGCGCTTTATAAACAAACTGGAGGTAACGCACTGTTCTGGTTATTCGACCATATGGTTGAAGATGCTCGTCCCAAGATGAATGAAAGCATTCTTTCTCAAGCTCACCGGATTCGCGCACAAGGTGGGACAGACACAGGTCGACCTGTGCGGGAACTTCGGGATATCGGAGAAAAAGTGGATCAGATCATTATGATTACCGATGAACAGCAGAATGAAGGCAGCCCGTTATATGCCGAGCTTGAGCGATATCGCCGGATGATGAATCCGGAGCTAAAGGCATTTATTGTGGATATAGCACCTTATCAGCAAGCACTGGTACCACCGCGGGATGGCAAGACCTTTTACATCTACGGCTGGAGTGAAACAGTATTGACGTATATTGCCGAGACTGTGGCCGGATATGATATACTCGCGGACCGGGTTAGAGAGATAGAGATTTAATTGAGGGAATTCGGAGGCGGCTGACCATGACCTACGTTCATGAAGAAATGAAAGATACGATTAGACAACAGCTGAAGCAGATTGAACAGGAGGAGCAGGTACGGATCATTTATGCCTGTGAATCAGGCAGCCGGGCGTGGGGATTTCCTTCCCAGGATAGTGATTATGATGTGCGTTTTCTGTATGTAAGACCGCTGGAATGGTACTTGTCGATCAAGGATCGAAGGGATGTTATTGAGCGCCCGATCAGTGATCAGCTTGATATCAATGGTTGGGATCTGCGCAAGGCGTTGAAGCTGTTTCGCAAATCGAACCCGCCACTCTTGGAGTGGCTGCAATCCCCCATCCAGTATGATGAACGGTATAACGTGGCACAGCATATCCGGGCCCTTTCACCGTTGACCTTCTCGCCCAAGTCCTGCATGTATCATTATCTGAATATGGCGAAGGGCAATTTCCGGGATTATTTACAAGGTGAGCGAGTGAAGATTAAAAAGTACTTCTATGTTCTTCGTCCATTGCTCGCTTGTGGGTGGATCGAACGTTATGATGCGATGCCACCAATGGCATTTGAAGAGCTGGTGCGAGAACTTGTCCCTGCGAATACATCGCTGTATACGGAGATTCATGAATTGCTGCGCCGCAAAAAGGCAGGCGAGGAGCTGGATCTGGAGCCGCAGTTGCCAGCAATACAGACTTTTCTGGCCGAGAAGATCGAGCATTTTGAACAACTGGCCGGACAGATGGAAAATGAGCAGGTGATTCAATTTGAAGATTTGGATCGAATTTTCCGCTTGGCATTGCAAGAGGTGTGGGGCGAAGGGGAATAATTAGGACGTTCCTTCACCCAGGCGTGCGATCAAATGAGGGATGTTCACGTCTAGAACGTATAAAGTCCAAGTCGACTGGCTGATTGTGAAGAATCACGAGGGAGAGAATGTTCTAAGGAACACAGGACATCTACTGTGGCATCCAGAGTGTCTTTTTAAATTGTAAGGAACATGGGACACGTTATTTTCCGAAAAAGTTGGATAAAAGGATGGGAAAAGGCGGTTTAGCTCCATATAGCGTGACTCGGGTTCGTTAGATTTACGGGGACACTGCTCCACATGAAATAAGACGCCAGCGATTCGTTAGCGCTCCATCATGTAGTTGTGCTGCTCTCACTCCGGGACGTTCAAGTATGTTGGGGCTTTCAGCAGGTTAGTAGACACGCTCTGGGGCGTGATGAAAGCTCTGGGGCGTGATGAAATTTTCAAATAAAAGGAGGAGAACTGATGCATCTGATCTTGAAAGCAAGCGGCGCTGACGCGGGGGTTATATCCCATTTGTTAGCGAAGAACCCGCTGAATATATATGATCGTGTAGACAAAGGCGTGCGTGTAAGAATGGTGTACACCAAGGCTACAGAGACCGAAACAGAAGTGCTGATTCATGCCGAGCCTGATCCTGTGGATCTGGTCAGAGGCACGCCGGATGGGTATGACATAACGCAATATATCAATGATCGTGAGTTCGTGACCAGCAGCCTGTTCTGCTCCTACATACGTGGGGCGCTAGGAACGGCCCTGAATGGCAAGCCCAAGGAAGACTATGTGCAATGGGTAGGTCACGCTTTCGAATTGGAACTGACCTTTGGACCGGTGGCATCCGACCTGCCGGATCGGGTTGTGGAGGAATTATTCTCGCCATTAGGATACGCAGTTTCGATGGAACGTGGAGAGTTGTCCTATTCCTTTGATCTGAAAAATAAAAGCACAGTTCGCCATATCACCTTGCGTGGTCGTAACACGGTACAACATGCATTGCGTCAGCTTTTTCTGCTGATTCCAGTGCTGGATAATTACAAACACTATTTCATCAGTGAAGATGAGATCGATAAAATCAAACGTTACGGTGAAGGGTGGCTGGATGCTCATCCACTGAAAGAGCTCATTGTGAAGCGTACGCTTCGTTTTGCCGAACTGATCCGGCAGTATGAGCGTCAAGAGGGTGCTTTGTATGCGTCTTTTGGACTGGAGAGCGGAATGGCTCAAGTCTTGGATACGGTTATTCAGAAGAATAACGTGGGACATCGGGAAGACAGAGAACAAGATCAACGTGAGTCCGAGTCCGTTAGCGATGGCGGGCATTCTGAACCTCCTGTGCGGTTAAACGAGTTGCGTTATCGAGCGATTACGGATGTGGTATCAGCGTTGCCAGTCAAACGGAGCATTGTTGATATGGGAGCTGGTGAGGGCAAGCTGTCTGCTCGTTTGGCGCACATCTCCGGTGTGGAGTCAATTCTGGCGGTTGAACCTTCAGGTCAGTCACGACTACGGGCCATGGAGCGCTTCGCGAAGCTGGAGGGTCGTTCTGAAGTGGTGGCTATACCGGAGCCGATCATCGGTTCACTTTTTTATTTTGACGAGCAGATGCAAAACCAGGACGTCATGATCCTGTGCGAAGTGATTGAGCATATTGAGGAATATCGTCTGAACAGAATTATGGATACAATCATGAACGAATATCAGCCAGAAGTGCTGCTAGTTACTACGCCAAACAAGGAATATAACGAAGTGTACGCAATGGAGCAGGAAAGTTTCCGTCACCATGATCATCGCTTTGAGTGGACCCGTGCGGAGCTGGCTTCCCGGTGTGAGGAATGGACGCAACGGGGGAGCTATGGCTATGAAATTAAGGGTATCGGTGAGCATGTAGAAGGCTATGGACAACCTACTCAACTGGTCATTTTTGAGCGGAGAAAGGAGAGTCAATCATGAGGAGAAAAATGAGACCGAACGAAATCTCGGATAATGGCAGAGAACAGAAGGATCGGAAAAGTGGGACGGAGGAAAGACAGCGTGAGATTCGTCTACCCCACGCAGGCATTGTCGTTCTCGTCGGCCCATCCAACAGTGGCAAAAGTACGTTGCTGAATCGTCTCGTTGCAGAAAGCGTCATTCGCCGCACGGAAGCCGTCTCGTCCGATCAATTCCGCATGCTGGTTGGAGATGATGAGTATGTGGATTGGAAACACCGTCCCCGTAGTGAAGCGGATGTGATCTATGCGGAGTATCAGCAAGTATCGGCCAAAGCCTTTGAAGCGATGGAGGCGATGCTCGCAACCCGCTGTCGTCTGAACAAGCTGACTTGGGTGGATGCGACACATCTGTATCCAGAGGATCGGGAGCGGCTGATTCAGGTGGCAAGAAAAGCTCATGTATCTGTGATTGCTGTTGTGCTGGATATCCCGGAAAAAGAACTGCTGGAACGTGATGCCCAGCGGGAGTATCCGCGTGGACGCCAACGGGTGAAACAACAGGTGCAGCAGTTCAAGCGCACATTGCGCTCGATCCGTGAGGATGGCTTTGATGCCAGTTATGTGCTGAAGCAGCCGGATGAGATTACGTTTGTCCGCACATCCAATCCGCTGGTGACTGACATGGGTACAGGTATAGATATCATCGGAGATATTCATGGTTGTTACGAAGAAATGATGGAATTAATTGTGCGTCTCGGGTATGTGGACGAGGATGAAAGTGGCTTGTACCGTCATCCTGAAGGACGGAAATTGGTTTCGGTCGGCGACGTAACGAGCCGTGGACCAGAATCATTAAAATCTCTGTTGTTCTGGCAACGTCATTGTGACGCCGAGCTCGCCTACATGATTGACAGCAATCACGGCTGGAAGATTGCACGTTATCTGGATGGTCATGACGTTACGCTGAATCATGGTGACGAACGTGTAGAGATAGAGTTGCAACAGCTTGAACAGGAGCACGGTCAGGAGACGGCGAAGCGAGTACGTGCAGAGCTTAGATCATTTCTGCTTGAAGCACCATCTCATCTGGTATTTTCCCGCAATGGGGTAAGACAAGTCGTTGTTGCACACGCAGGGATTCGAGATCATTTTATCGGGAAACAGTCCAAACGCATTCAGGATTACTGCCGATATGGCGATGTGGATGGGACGGATGAGCAAGGTCGGCCGGTGCGCAAGGATTGGTACGTGGATCACAATTCAGGTGAATGCATCGTTTGGGGACATGATCCTCGTCCATATCCTACGATTGTGAATGATACGGTCAATATTGATCAAGGTGTCGTTTTTGGTGGCATGCTCACTGCTTGGCGAATGCCAGAACGTGAGGCAGTCAGTGTTCCGGCGAGGCAGGATTATGCTGGAGATCCGGATAGTCCATTAAAGCGCTGGGAACAGCGGCGTTTTGCTCCGCCTAACATACGTAAGTTCAAAGAGGGTTTCACGGTTCAAACAGCATCTAAACTGGATGTGTCTGTGCACGGTGAGGTGGCGAAGACGGCAATTGATACGTTTTCCCATTATACTGTACCACTGGAAGAACTGCTCTATATCCCGCCTACGATGAGTCCGCCGCCGGGTGTATGTTCCGTAGAGGGATATCTGGAACATCCACAGGATGCATTCCAGTATTATCGCTCACAGGGCGTTACCCGTATGGTTGCCGAGAAGAAACATATGGGCAGCCGGGCCATTTTACTTCTTTTCCGTGATGAGCAAGCTGCGGAGCAGCGTGTGGGCCGACCGATGCTGGGGAACATCGTGACACGGACGGGCCGATCCTTTTTTGATCCTTCAACAGAGCAGGATGTGCTCTCCAGATTACATGCGGACTTTACTGCAGATGGTTATTTTGATCGTCATCAGACGAAGTTTGTACTGCTCGATGCCGAGATTGTTCCTTGGAATCTAAAGGCGCGTGAGCTGATTGCTTCACAATATGCACACGTGGCCGAAGCCTCGCTGATGGATCGCTCTACGTTGCTGGACAAACTGCGTGAAGCCGAAGCAGCAGGTCGGAATGTAGATGAGTGGTTGCAGGAGACAGCAGGAAAACTTGCCAATGCCCAGACATTTCGCAATGTATTCCAGAAGTACTGTTGGGATGTGGATGATATCAATGATATACGGATTGCGCCGTTCCACACACTGGCACATAGCTCCGGAGCATTTTGGGAGCAAACGCATGAATGGCACATGGAACAAAACCGTGAGTTTGCCCGGATATCGAACTTGATGATGGAGACGGAATATCGCGTGATCGCAAGTGAGGCAGATGAAGCGGATGTTATTCGTTGGTGGAATGAGATTACAGCAGAAGGACATGAAGGCATTGTGATCAAACCTGAAACGTTCCGCGCCTGGAATAACAACAAAATGATTCAGCCTGCGATTAAAGTACGAGGACGTGCGTATTTGCACATCATTTACGGGATGGATTACCTGGCACCCGAGAATCTGTTAAGGCTTCGTAAACGTAAAACGTCCAAAAAAGAACGTCACGCCTTAATGGAGAGTGCATTGGGGATGGAGGGTATTGAGCGCTTTATACGCAGAGAGCCAGTGGAACGAATTCACGAATGCGTGCTAGCAACGTTATCGCTGGAGTCGGAGCGAGTAGACCCACGTTTGTGAATTGATATAGTAAAAGAATAAGAATAAGAATAAGAAATAAAGATGAAGCTGGTTCGGAGTTAATCCGAGCCGGCTTCATTGGTGTATAGACTTCGTTAAAGCAAGTTCCTTATCAGGTATGTGCAACTGCGCGAATCTCAACCAGTTGATGAGGGAAGGCCAGCCCCGATGTCCCAACCATCGTGACAGCCGGACGATGCGTACCTATATACTCTTTATACACGGCAACACATGGCTCAAGATGCTCCTGTGGGTGAACCAGGAAAATCTCCAGTTCAGCAATGTTCGACTTCGTCACGTTGAATCCCGCGAGCACGCGATCCAAGTTATCCAGTGTCTGGCGAACCTGTGCTTCAATATCATCGACACCAATAAACGTCCCCTGCATATCATGGGAAAATTGCCCTGCAATGTAGATCATACCGTTAACGCTGTACCCCTGAGCCACGCTAAATGCTTCTTCCCACGGGACACCGTGGCTGTAAATTTGAGTTGTAGTCATATGTTTCTCTCCTTTGTAATTCAAGATACGCCCTAGTATAAACGGAGAAAAACAACTTGGGCAGTACGCACTTTCATGACAGTGACTATCCAGAAGGATAGCGTAAACGCGTTGTTGTAAGCCTAACGACTCATTTAAGAAAATCTTTAAATCAGGATATTTAATTTAGGTATAACTAACTTAAGTCCTATATCCTTCCCCTAGAATCTGGGTAATAATTATAGTAGGCAAGTGATGAATGGAATCTCATAACGTAACGATAGGGGGTAACCTGTATGGCATCTATGATTCTGCTGGTGAAACAGACGGAGGACGATGAGAAGGTTATTTATCGATTCGGACCGAATGAGCGAAAGATGGGGCTCATTGAGATGAATAAGATCAAGGAAAGTGTGAGGGAACTGGAACCTGTCCAGGTGGATGGGGTGAGTCCGAGTTTTTTCTTTAATCGAGCCGCGCAGCGACTGGTACGATGTTTATTCAGGGAAGGCGGCAAATTCCCGGAACGAACGACGTTTGAATCATAATTTTGGCAATCAGAAAAAAACAAGTCCACAACCCTGTTCACGGGCCATGGACTTGTTTTTCTATATTCAGAACGTTTTGGCATAAGAGATCAGTGCCGTAATCGTGATGATGTTCAAGAGCGTAGAGATCAGCACTGTCTGGGCTGCAAAATCGGGTTCGTTATCGTATTCTTCCGCCAGGATGGATGCGTTGACACCTGTCGGCATACCCGAAGCAATGATGAGAGCCTGTGCAGCGATGCCTTCCAATCCAAGCATGAGCACAATCGAAATTCCGATAGCAGGGCCGATCAGGAGTCGCAAAAATGTGCTAATATACACATCAAGACGGTACAGTCGGATGGGATATTTTACAATCTGTGCACCCAGTGTTAGCAGCGCCACAGCGACCATACTTTGCTGCGCATAGGTTAGCGGCATAGACAAGAACGTAGGTAAGGGAACGTTCCACATGTGGAACAGAATCCCTAACAAGAGTGCATACGGAACGGGCATTTTAAGAAATCCAATAATCACTGCCCGGTAATTACCCTTGAGCTTCGCGCCCTGAATGGACAACACGCCATAGGTGAATGTCAGTAATGCCTGTAAAGACATGACCAGCGCCTGAATGGAAGAGGCGAGTGGATCGCCGCGGAATACCAATGCATTGATAGGCAGACCATAGTTGCCTGCGTTATCCAGCATAATACTGTTGTTGAAGGCAGCCTTCATGCCTTTATTCATCCGGAGAGAACGGGAAACGACTGAACCTATAATATAGAGAATCAATACATAGATTGCGTAAAATAATGTCACAGTCCCGAGCAATTCGCCCGACATATCCGAGTGATACATGCTCATAAAGACGGCTGCGGGGGTAATACAATAGAAATTGATTTTGGCGAGGGTGTACAAGTCCAGCTTGAACACCTTTTGCATCCAGGATCCGACGGCGATCAGGAGAAAGACGGGTAGGACGACTTCAAGCATGATGTCTGCAATCATTAGTTCAGCTTCCTTTTTCATGAAAATTTCATCCGATTTCGAAAATGCTTTGCTTATTATATCATTTTATACACAACCAAATGTGGGAATAGGCTAAAAAAGATCAGGAGGTGTTGCATCATGATTCCAGATCATCTGGATGTTGGTTTATCGATATTGTTTATTGGCTTCAATCCGAGCATTACGTCTGGAGAGACGGGTCATCATTATGCTTACAAAGGTAACCGGTTCTGGCGCATTCTTGAACGGTCGGGATTAACTCCGCGTTTATATGATGCACAAGAGGATGGAGAGTTGCTGAAGCTGGGGTACGGATTCACGAATATCGTGGCCCGGCCCACCAGAGGTGTGGAAGATATTACGAAGGAAGAGTACGCAGAAGGACGCCAGATTTTGCGGCAAAAGCTGGAGGACTACCGACCGGACATCGCCTGCTTTGTAGGAAAAGGGGTATACACCCAGTACAGCAAGCGCGCCAAAGTGCAATGGGGATTCCAGGACGACCCGGTCGTCAAGGAAATTCAGGAGTTTGTCGCTCCATCGTCCAGTGGACTCGTACGCATGTCGATGGATGAAATTGTGGCGATCTATTCACAGCTTGCTGATTTTGTTGCGGACAAGAACAGGGAAAATTAAGGGGTAAGAAAGACAGAAGAGGTAGGAAAGCAGTAATAGGCTACGACGAAACCTATAGAGAATGTGCAGCGACAATCAAAGATGTTGGTACGCAGAGTTCACCCTGTCGGCTTCGCCGATCAGGGCGAATTCTTTTTTTTGGATAAAGTGAGAGGTTTCGGGAACGGCTTCCGTCTATATAGTACAGAACCATGCATGGAAGCTGTAGAGAAGGGGGATTACATGACTCAACAGATACCGGAGGAGGAGCTTATTGAGCGCATTATTGCAGGGGATAAGCAGTTGTTCTCCGTGCTCGTGGATCGATATAAAAATAAAGTCTACGGCATCATGCGCGGAATGGGTGCGAGTCATCCGGATGCACAGGATCTCGCTCAGGATACGTTTATTCGTATCTATCGTTATCTTCCGTCGAGGCGGGAGGGGAGCAGTTTCTCTTCGTGGGTGTATACCATTGCGGTGAATCGGATGCGGGATTTTATACGGGAAAAGAAACCCGTGATGACTGCGGTCGATCAAGGAATCGAACCGGTCAGTAATGAAACACCGGAGAAACGTGTGCTGCATAAAGAAATGCAGCGTGAAATATACCGACATCTCGAACAGTTACCTGATTCGTATCGCCTGGTGTTATTACTAAAGTACACAAACGAGTTGAGCTATGAAGAGATTGCAGATATTACAGGCATGAGTTCAACCAAAGTGCGTAACGCCCTTTATCGCGGGAAAAAAACGCTGAGGAAGCAAATGGAACGCAAAGGAGGTTTAGCTACGTATGAAGCCTATTTCAAGGGATGAGGATCGTTTGTGGGATGAACACCTGTACCGAGAGGAGCCGGATGCGGATTTTACGCTTAAGCTCATGCAGAAGCTGGATGGGGTGTCCATGGAAAGTGGAGAAGAAGAGCCTCTGTTCGTGAAAAAATCCATGAGAGCGCATTGGATGCGCCAGACAGGAATTGTTGCAGCGGCAGTTGTGATTCTTGCGGGAGTAGCTTGGTTTGCATTTGATCGTACAGCTGAGCCAGCGCAACCCGCGGTAAATGCTGTGGATCATCTGCCATTGCCTAACATCTCTGTGCCTGAAGCATTGAAATATTCATATTTGGCTGATGATTACAAACGTCTTAAACCCCATGGACTAGTGGTGAATCCGAATCTACTTATTGAAGATCAAGGATATAAGCTCAAGATTGAAGATGTACTGGTGGATCGTTCTCAGATTGTAATGAGGCTGCAACAAACAGCACCTGATGGAACCAGAATGTCAATTTTATATCCTGAAATGGGAAGAGTTCATGTCACTGATGAAACGGGAAGAGAGGTTGCGACCCTTGCAAGGGATAGCAGAATAGGCAGTGGCTCTCTTGATAAATTTGTATTTCAGTTTGACAAAGATATTCCTGATCAGGTGTTCGTGCGTGGAGAATTAGGACATTTAAAAGTAGGATTGTTCTATAATTTTGTGACAGAGTCATATGAGGAAAGAGACGTTATGGTGGATTGGAGTTTTAAATTCAGCATTGATATGACCAAAGCAAAATCATTGGCTGTTGAAAATCCAATGAATAACACCTATACGACGCCAGAAGGACTAAAGCTCGATATGACACAGCTTGTACGTACTCCAAATGGAACCCGGCTAGATCTAAATGTGAAGCTGGATGGTAAGCTTCGTGGCAAAGTTGATGAGAACTGGGCGAGCTATATGAGTATCATTTACCATCTTGAAATTCCTGAAACAAATGAATATCGAATTTTCAACGGTTACAGACCAGGTGCACGTGAACCCAAGTTTCGACTCCATGATCAGCGTGAAGTGAGGAATGATGGAGCTTTGAAATTGTCAGACACATGGGACCCATCTGTAGTATCGCTAGATGCCAAGAACATTCGCTTTGTGCTGGATGGCTACACTATTCCGGTGAAGGAAGAGAAATCTGTAGAAGTTGATTTGGATAAGAGGCGTACGGACACTGCATTTCATACCTTTGTAAAATTTGAGCAGTTTGGCGATAAGCTTATATTTGATGATTTTAATTATAATCCTGTTCCAGAATCATATAACCTTCAGAAGAGTGATGTGAATAAAGGATATTCCCTTGTTCTGAGTGGAACAGGGACGTTTCGAAATGCCTTCCATGGCGATCGCTGGATAGCGATAGATTCGCAAGGGACGGAATATCCTGTGGAAGTGGTTGGTTATCCAAATCAGCCTAATAGTAATGGTGAATATGTTACCGATAAACTGCAATTCATCATCCAGGGTTTTTACAAAGATAACGGTCGAAAATTCACTTTAAAACGTGAGGTGGTCGATAGGGAGTATCGCGATCTGAATTGGGAAGTCGATCTTCCTTCGTACAGCAGCCTGCCTTGGCTGAAATAACCAATAGTAGATCTTCAGCCGTGAAGTAAAGAAATGCTTGAATGGATGGAGTAAGGATGGATCAACAGGATTGAAGTGTGGATGTATAGACATATAAGTATAAATGACTAATATACGAAAAGGCCCTGCACCATTGTGCGGGGTCTCTTTTCGTATGTACCACGCCGAGTTAAGCCGATTCCCTTGGAATCAACGTGGTCGATAACATCACCGTCTCTTTAGGTGTCCCCGGGCGTTCAATCCGACGTTGTAAAGCTTCAACGGCACGTTGTCCGAGTTCCTCTTTGCACAGGTTAACCGTGGTTAGGGGCGGGGAAGACGTAACGGCAGAATGTACATTGTCAATACCGATGACAAGGCAATCTTTAGGCGTGGAGATGCCCATCTCCTGTAATTTGTGCATCCACTGCAAGGCAATATCATCATTAACACCAATCCAGGCATCAGGACGTTCATCATCTGGCATGTTTTGAATCGTGGTAGCCAACTGGTTAACCCATTCCCCATTTTCATACGGAATATTCCATTCTCTGAAGCTGGTCGTATGACTCGTATCTACATGAAAATGGTTCAAAGCCAGTTCGATTCCGATCTTCCGCTGCGCGAAGCTCGCAGCACGACCATCATCTGTGATGAGGCCAATCCGTTGGCAATTCATCGACATTAAATATCTCGCTACCGTGATGCCAGCTTCCAGATTATCATGGCTGATCGTATCACAATTCAGCAATGGTTCCTGATGATCTACGAGAATAATAGGCCGACCCGTCTGAGAGAGGCGTTGCAGAACCGTATGAGGAAAAGCGCCCATGACAATAATTCCTGCACAACGTTCCCAGTCCAAATGAGGAGCAATAGCTTTTTCGGGAGAGATGTTCTCGTCTGTCACTCCGAGTGAGGGAGATACAATGGCATGATGCCAACCGCGCTCATTACAGGCGGAGATCATGCCTGACAGAACACGTTGCCAGTAGTGGGGTTCACCGCGGTTAAGCTGATTCATGCATATGAGAACAAATGGAGGATCGGAAGGATCCACATGGTTTGCGGCAGCAGGACCGTTGGCAGCACCTGGAGTACTTTGGCGATATCCCAATGCCCGAGCGAGTTCCAGCACCCGTGCACGTGTGGCTTCACTAACTCCCGTCTTGCCACTGAGTGCGCGGGAGACGGCATATTTGGATAATCCGAGCTGGTCAGCCAGCGTCTGAATGGATACTTTGCGTGACATATCATTACTCCTTCGTATGTAAGCGATTTGCATAAATCCAATGAGATGACCTTTAAGAATTGACGATCATCTTCGGACACAGTACACTTACAAATAATAATGTTATTATAATTTATCATAACAAAAATAACAATAGAGTTGGTCATATAGTCAATCTATATAAGTTGAACTAATCATTTACACGATAACGGAGAGGACAGAAGAAAATTGACAAAGCGAAGCTAAAAGCTTTCTGCAAGAAAGCTGCATCGGAAGCATAAACCTCGCCTTTATCACCGGATTTCCCCTTGAGAAAGGGGATCGAAAAAATCTGGGGATAACAGCGATTGGAAAGTTGTTCTGTCATCGTAGTGCCAGTGTAAATAATCTTTTTATCAACTTATACATAAAACCTCAATTCAAAGGAGACGACATCCATGGAACAGTTCAGATTACCGAAAATCCCTATGCCGCATCTGGAGTTGCCACAAGCTGTGCAGGATATTCTGACTGAGGCGGACGAGCGTTTGCAACATCGACCGAGATTGCTGGCTCAGTTTCGTAATTGTTTTCCCAATACGCTGGAAACGACCACGAAGCTGCATGATGATGGGACAACCTTTGTAATTACAGGGGATATTCCCGCCATGTGGTTAAGGGATTCCGTAGAGCAGGTCATGCATTATGTTCCACTTGCGAAGGATGACGAGAAGTTGCAGCGAATCATCGGAGGCCTGATCAAAAAGCATACATTTTATGCTGATAAGGATATCTATGCCAATGCGTTCAATGAAACGGCGAATGGATGGCATTGGGATGCCAATGATGAGACGCAGATGTCACCTTGGGTGTGGGAACGGAAGTTTGAGCTCGATTCCCTCTGTTTCTCCATGAAGCTGGCTTATACATATTGGCGGGAGACGGAACTTACAGATATATTTGACGAGCGCTTCAAGAGGGTGATGGAGAATATCGTAGACTTATGGGAAACAGAGCAGCATCATGCAGAGCGTTCATCTTATCGGTTCATGCGTCGCAATTGTCCAGCTCATGATACGCTGCGTAATGAGGGGTTGGGTATGCCTGTGAATTACACGGGTATGATCTGGTCCGGATTCCGTCCAAGCGATGATGCCTGTGATTTTCATTATAATATTCCGGCGAATATGTTCGCTGCGGTAACCTTGCGCCAGATGGGGGAGATTGCGAAGTGGGTATTTCGGGATGAACAACTGGTGAGCCGGATGGCTCGATTGGAAGAAGACATACGACATGGCATTTCCCTATACGGTACTTACCGTCATCCAGAGTATGGACAGATCTATGCCTATGAGACGGACGGTTACGGCAACTTTTGCCTTATGGATGATGCGGGCACGCCTGGACTGATGTCCATTCCGTATATGGAGTTTGCTTCGGTGGAGGATGCTGTGTATCAGAACACACGCCGATTCATTTTGAGTAAGGAGAATCCGTTCTACTATGAAGGGAAGGTAGCCAAAGGGATCGGTAGCCCCCACACCCCTCCGGGATACATCTGGCATATGGCGCTGTCCATGCAGGGTCTGACCGCAGACAATGACGAGGAAATGCGGGCCATGATTGAATTGCTGGAGAACACGGATGCGGGTGCCGGATATATGCACGAGGGTTTCCACGCCGATGATCCTAACACGTTCACAAGACCGTGGTTTGCCTGGTCCAACAGTCTGTTCTCGCAACTGGTGTATAAGGCAATGAAAAAAGGAATTCTATAGGTGATTGAGTTCGGAAAAAGAATGCTGACTGCTCGTAAAGAGGCCGTTCCGGTTACGAATCGTTCTTTCGATCGCTGTTATCCCCGGATTTCCTGATCGACTTTTGTAAAGTCGAAATCCGGTGATAAAGGCGAACACTTCGTTTCTTCAGAATCGATTTCGTCCCCTGCACTACTTTTCGTTTTGTCAGAAACTTTTTTTGTACCTTGTATAGAAAAGGGAAGTGGGTAAAAAACAAGAAAGCCCAAACTGCTGAAATTTGCAGTTTGGGCTTTGTTTAATTGATGTACACAGGCGCTTTGTTATGTGTTTTTCAGCAGATCGGCGATGAATACTTTCTGGCCTGTGCGTGCGCTTTCCAAAGATGCGAGGACCATAGCCATGCTGAACTGGTTATCACTGCAATCCGTTTCAGGCAATCGGCCTGATTCCAGTGCAGCGAACATGTCTTCGAGGCAGCCATGATGACCTGTTTTGTCCATGACAGGCAGTTCCGCTTCAATCCGCTCATTTGGCTGGAAAAAGGATGGTTTGCCATCAGCATCCAGGCTTTGCGCAGCGACCACCTCAGCATAGATGTCATCATGACCATCCCAGATGGCGGTTCCTTTTTCACCGATTACGCGCCAGCTTGCTTCCCATGATGTGGGTACACCTTCTGCGCACCAGGATCCGCGATAGTTGAATACAGACCCGTCAGACATCTCAAATATACATAACGCCATCGCATTGCCCTGATACCAGGAACCTGGAGGATTGAACTCATGGCAGTACACTGATACCGGGTTAGCCCCGAGAATATATCGTGCCTGATCAAACGTATGTATTGCCATATCGAGCAGCAATGGGCTATCCATCAGATCCCGGAATCCGCCGAAGTGTGGCCCGAGGAAGAAGTCTGCCCCTGCGTAACCTACCTGCCCTATAGCTCCGCCGGAAATGAGATGCTGGTAGGCACGGATACGCGGATCGAATCGACGATTCTGCATCACGGCTTGAATGTGTCCTGTACTGCGAGAGGTTTGTACAATATCTGTGCAGTCGGAGAAGGACTCTGCGAGGGGTTTCTCGCCAAATACATGACAACCTTCCTTGAGCGCTGTCATGGCAATGCCGTAATGACTCGCCGGAATCGTAACATCGAATACGATATTCGCGCCAGTTGCTTGAATGGCCTCACGGATATCGGTGAACGTAGGGCAGGTGAGGCCGTGTCTTGTAGCAAAAGCAATGGCTGTCTGTTCATAGAGATCAACCAGCCCGACGATTTCTGTATCCTGCCTTTGCAAGGCATAGTCCGCCCACGTGTTTGCCATGGCACCGCAGCCAGCGATAATTACCCGATAAGGATGACTCATCCGCTCATCTCCTTCGTATGGATTGTGTTTTTAGCTCGCATGGTTTTCGAGAAATGAGAAATAGATTTAACTATGGTTTTTATTCAGTCTTAGGCCAGCAGCAACTTAGGTTAAGTTTCAGTGGAGGTTGATTCTCTAAGTCGGATTGGGCACAAAATCGCCGCCACGACATTGTTTCAAATATCGCAAAGCATGTACCTGTCCGGTCATTTCGAGTTCGTCTTTGTAGACGGGATCATGCCAACCTTCAATATCGATCGTGCCCTGATAACCGTTCTGACGCAGAATGGTGATAATGTCTGCCCAGTTGTTATCCCCGAAGCCCGGGGTGCGATGCCAGACAAATTCCCGTGGACCGTGTACGCCATATTCCTTGACAATATCCCAGGCAATCGTGGCATCTTTGCCATGTACGTGGAAGACTTTGTGAGCCCATTTGCGCAGCTGTGGAATCGGATCGATCAGGCTGGACATTTGATGACAAGGCTCCCACTCCAGACCGACATTTTCATCCGGAACAGCATCGAACATCATCTCCCAGGCCGTCGGGTTATGGGCAATGTTCCAGTCGCCTGTCTGCCAGGTTCCACCCATATCACAGTTTTCAAAAGCAATCCGTACACCCCGATCTGCTGCACGGCGTGCGAGTTCACCAAATACTTCCTTGAACCGGGGGATGGACTCGTTAATGGGTTGATCGGTCAATCGGCCAGTGAACCCGGAGACAATATCTGCACCGAAGAGCTGTGCGTGATCAATCACCCGCTCCCAGCTTGCGAGTGTATCGGCGTTGTCTCCTGCTCCCGTGAGGGGGTTACCAAATACACTCACCGCGGAGATGACAATACCTTGTTCGTCCACAATTTCACGGACACGCTTGGCTGTCTCAGCCAGGTCCAGATCACCAGTGGTTTGCCAGAAGGTCAGGTTAAATGATTCGAAGCCATGTTGCATGATCTGCGGGATAACGCGGATGGCGTCCTGCCCGCCTACAAGGGTACCGATGCGTAATGATTTATTCATGGTTGTATTTCACTCCAATATTGGCTTATAGTACTTCGTGACACACTCATTATAGCCGTGCATTAACGGGATGGCTCTACACAATCTTGTGTAATATTAGTCGGATCTTGTGAAGAGGGGGAAGAAGTCGTGCTGGATCTGAAAGCGCTTCACGAAAATACCCGAATTGATCATAAATCACATCCATTTCAGTTGTTCCGAAATCGATGTTCTGATATGAAAGCGGAAGAATGCATTCTGTATTTGCATTGGCATGAACATTTCGAACTGATTGTTATGCGCAAGGGAAGTGCGCTGTTTCATATTGATAGCAAGCCTTATGTGGTTCGCGCAGGTGAGGTCATCATCATTCCTGGAGGCACGTTGCATGTGGGGTATGCCTTGCACGAGGGGGATGTGCATTATGATTCCGTTGTAGTCAACCGTGCACTGTTTCATGATTTCACCCACGATCCCGTGCATGAGCAATATGTCGCGCCGTATCTGGAAGGAAGAGTGAGGTTTCCGGTCAAACCGGCCGAGGAAAACATCGCCTGCACAGGCTATTATTCTTTGCTAAATGAGGCTGTGGAGGAAATGGCGTTCCAGCCCCCGGCTTATCAGCTCGTGGTAAAGTCCAAGCTGCATGCCTTATTCACGCTGCTTGCGCGAACCTTTATGCCGGAGCAGCTGCCGGATCGATCGGTTGGATCGTATTTTCCAAACCGCGAACGCTTCAAGCAGTTGATTGCACAGATTGAAGCGGATCCCACAGGCAAGATGTCTGTTACGGAAGCGGCAAGCCATGTGGGACTGAATGCGTATCACTTCTGCAAAATGTTCAAAAAGCTGACTGGACGTACCTTTGTTGAATACGTGAACGGATGCAGGATGAGCGAGGCAGAACAACTCCTGCAAGGCAGCAGTCTGACCATTACGGAGATCGCCGCCAGAGTAGGCTGCGACAATGCCAATTATTTTACGAAGTTATACAAACAATATAAGGGCATGACCCCCTCGCAAGGGCGGGGGAGAAAAGAAGGTTGAACACAACCAGGTTGGCAGTAGTCTCGAATAAAATATGCATAACGAAGGCTTTAGCCATATGCAACTCGCAATCACAATGTGAGCAGAAGCAGAGTATACATCAGTGATTACCGCAACAGTCAGCACACACACATATGCATACGGATACGCATACGCACCTACACAAAAAAAACACCCGGATAAAGGCCCCTTCAAGGCTATTATCCGGGTGGTTTGGTTTTAATAAAGCAAAAAGACAGTCCTATAATGTGTACAACGTACTCATTTCATAAATCTGGAGAACAGACGATTGGCTTTCTTGGCGAGATCGTCCATTTTGACATTGGCATGATCGAGCTGATTGTATCCCCATTTGATCGTCTGCAGCATGCGCGGAGATATGGGCGTTCCTTTGATTCGCGGATAGATGTTGTGATAGGCCCAGACGAGATGCTCCCAGCGATTGTCATTGCCGTCTTGAATATACTCGGATACGTCAATCACTTTGCCACGCCCGTCCTGAAGAATTACATTTTTCAAATGAATGTCACGGGGGTTCAGCCCGCGGCTGCGAACGGCTTCTCGCGCTGCGTCCACATCGAGCATCACCTGCTCGGGGACGGGGATTCCTTTTTCCAAACATTCCAGCAGGGTATCTCCGGGTTCAAAACTGATCACGAGAACATTTCGGCCGCTGCCGTAATAGGTAGGGAAGTATGGCAGTCCTTTGAGCTGTTCGTATACCTGCTTTTCATTTTCTAGTTTGTCCAAGGCATGATCCGAGTACATCTTGAAGGCATACTGCGGCAAGCCGTCATACGTAAATACAGCCGCATCCGTACCTGTGCCAATGCAATTCAATCCTTCTACATCGCCGATGATGTTCACGAGCTCATTCCGGTCGCTTCCGATGACTTGGATCTGTTGTAATGCTTCTTCCGCCTGGAACCAATCCGGTCGATTCATGGGTCGTGCCTCCTTTTTGGATATGCCTGTACAATTTTTTCATATAATCATTTTCTAACGAACCGAGTAAGTCTTATTTCACGTAAATCGGCAGATCTGAAAATGTAACGAATCAGAGACACGCTATAGATCATTTGCTTGCAGTAAACACGTTCTACAATCGAAATAAGACTAATTAGCGTTTCTGGAGTTCGTTAGATTCCGTAAAACCTCATGATCCACGTGATAAGGTGTGTGAGATTCGTTAGCGCCGGGCCCGCACTGGCCCCGGGCTAGATCAGAACTAGCATCCCGGATTAGCTGCCCTCTATGGAGTATATTATGCGTTCT
Source organism: Paenibacillus sp. 1781tsa1 (assembly GCF_024159265.1). NCBI lineage: Bacteria > Bacillati > Bacillota > Bacilli > Caryophanales > Paenibacillaceae > Paenibacillus > Paenibacillus sp. 1781tsa1. Next base: position 1,318,277 of record NZ_JAMYWY010000001.1, read on the forward strand.
GCTCCGCAATTTCATCTTTTGGTGATGTTACTATATAAACGATACGGATTGAATCGGAAACGGTTGCGTCTGAAGAAAATAACGGAAGCGAGCTTGCGGCAATGTTGCCCTGGCTTTATACTGTGAGCATTAAGGGATCTCATGCAGATCCGGCATACAGAAAGGCAGAATTTCTTATGGCACAATACCCGCAATGGTCTTATTCGCAGTCGCGGGCGAGTATGTTCGATGAGTGCCTGCGCAAATATTATTATCATTATTACGGTGCCCATAACGGCTGGAAGACAGACTCTGCTGATGAGATGCAGGTTCGTCTGTACCGTTTGAAACAACTTAGCAATCTGTACCTTGTCTTCGGAGACCTCGCGCATCGGATGTGTGAGTCGGCGGTACGCAGCAGAGAAGAGGGTAATGATAAACCGCGTGAACACTTTTTGGAACAGACGATACGCAAGCTGCTGAATCAGGCGTATGTGGAATCAATGGACGCGGATCAGTGGCGGCTGAACCCCAAGAATCGCACGATGTTGTCCGAGATCTATTACGGGGATGACACATTGAATGACCGGATCGCGACGATTAAGGAGCGGGCTTCAGCCTGTGTCAGTAATCTGTACCAGACGCTTACGTGGGAGGACTTGTCCCGGGCAAGCACGGACATTCTGGAGATCGAGAAATGGGATACGATGATGCTGCACGATACACGCGTGTATGTGAAGATGGACTTATTGTATCGGCGCAGTAACGGCAATATTGTCATTGTGGATTGGAAGACGGGCAAGGAAGATGACTTCTCGGATCAGCTCATGCTGTACGCATCGTATGTAAGAGAGCACTACCGGGTTCCTTTGGAGCAGATTGAGCTGCGAGTGGAGTACCTCCTAACCGGTAAACATCGGGAGTTTACAGCCACAGAAGAGGATATTCGGAAGGTGGAAGAGAACGTGGGTCGTTACATCGAGGAGATGCGCTCCTGTGTGGAGGATGAATATTATAACCGTCCAAAGGACGTCAGCTATTTCACAGCGATGCCTTCGCACCGGTCCTGCCGGGATTGCAACTTCCGCGAAGTATGCAGTGAACGGGCGGTCTAAAGCGCCAAAATCGGAGGAACATAAGACAAGGCCTTATCCGAATTGATCTATTTCATATGTGCAAAAAAATCAAGAAGCGCAAGCCGGGTACAACATCTGCCCGACTCGCGCTTCTATTGCGTTCCACAGGCCTGGCGACATGGCGCCGGGGTGGAACGATCCTATCAAGATTACTGGACGGCGGCGGCATTCTCCAGCGCCTGACCCGCAGGAACATAGGCATGCCCGAGATCCCGGGCAACCGCCTCATACGTGATGTGTCCATTCAGCGCATTAACCGCGCTGCGAATGGACGAACTGCCGCGAATCGCGGCGGCTGCACCGTGGTTGGCCAGCTGCAGCGCATAAGGCATGGTGGCGTTGGTCAGCGCCACCGTAGACGTACGCGGTACAGCGCCCGGCATGTTCGCCACCGCGTAGTGCACGACGCCATGTTTCACATAGGTCGGTTCATCGTGGGTGGTAATATGATCAATGGTCTCAACGATCCCGCCTTGATCAATCGCCACATCCACAATGACCGATCCCGGTGCCATCGTCTTCACGACCTGCTCACTGACTAGCGTTGGCGCCTTGGCGCCCGGAATCAGCACCGCACAGATCAACAGATCTGCCGCCGCAACAGCTGCCGCGATGTTGGACGGGCTGGATACCAGCGTGTGGATCTGATTGCCGAAGATATCATCCAGCTGGCGCAGACGATTCAGATTCAGATCGAGGATGGTCACATCCGCTCCAAGACCAATGGCGATTTTGGCAGCATTTGTTCCCACCGTACCGCCGCCAATAATGACCACTTTCCCCCGACTGACACCCGGTACACCAGACAACAGAATGCCTTTGCCACCTTCGGTCTTCTCCAACAGCTGTGCTCCGATCTGGGAGGCCATGCGGCCTGCAACTTCACTCATAGGTGTTAACAGGGGAAGAGTACTGTTGACCTCCAGCGTCTCATAGGCGATGGCTGTTACCCGACTTGCAATAAGCGCTTTTGCAAGCTCAGGTTCCGCTGCGAGGTGCAGGTAGGTGAACAGAATTAGCCCCGGACGAAAATATTCATATTCACTGGCAAGCGGTTCTTTCACTTTGATGATCATATCGGCCTCGTTCCACACTGACTTGGCATCCATTCGAATCTCTGCGCCCGCAGCTTGATATTCATGATCCGTGAATCCACTGCCGATCCCCGCGCCTTGCTCAATCATCACCTGGTGACCGGTTCTGATGAAATCAGCAGCCCCGGCCGGAGTCATTGCTACACGATTCTCATTGTTTTTGATTTCTTTGGGAATTCCGATTCTCATCACCATGCACCTCGTCCATTTATTGGTTGTTAGCTTATACTACAAGTTTATGACTTGGATATTCGTTTTGCACCTTACTTGATGTCTAATTATTAGAAATAGTACTCAACATATTGTCGAAAAAGACTGTTCAGGACATTTGTCCATGGATTATAATGTAAGAAAAAATAACACGAAGAGGGATCGCCATTGCAAAATGATCGCGTGTTTACGATTAAAGATATCCTTGCACGTCCGGTATTTGGCCGAGCACGATTAGCGGCAGGGAAGGATGGAGTGAACCGTCAGGTGGGCTGGGTTCATGTGCTTGAGATTACGAATGTATCTCCATTTGTAAGCCCCCATGACCTTATTTTATCCACTGGATTGTGGCTTCAATCGGAAGAAGGGCGCGAAGAGTATCTGCTCCAGCTCATTGGCAGTGAGGCAGCGGGGCTATGTGTGGAGTTTGGAACCAGCATATACGGAATTCCGGAAGAACTGATTGAGTTGGCGGACAGACACCAGTTTCCACTGATCGTATTTGAGCAACCGGTCCGTTTTGTCGAGATCACACAGGATATTCACTCGCTGCTCATTAATCATCAACACCAGCTGCTGAAGAGTCTCGAAGCTTACTCCCGTCAGCTTCAGCAACGAACATTACAGAGTACTGATATGTCTGCTGTACTGAATCTGCTGCATGAGTATGCTGCCAAACCGGTGGTGTACATTTCGTCCATGGAGCCGGGCAGTTTTGTGCCTGAACTGGCTCCGGAGATGGAACAGGCCATCTATACCTGGTATGAACAAGAGGTAGAACATCTGGATTTGAATGATTCCGATACCGAATTATGGTTCCATATGGATGAAGAGAAAGTTCTGCTCTGCCATCCGGTCGTCTGTTTTGGCCAGGTATTTTCTGCTGTAGGCATGATTGTGCATCCCGCGGCTCCAGTTGAATATCTCAAGCTGCTGCTCGACTACACAGCGAAGGCAGCGGCAGCACTCACACTTCGTTCCCAGTTTCTTGAAGAGAAGATGGTCCGCAATCAGAACGAGCTGATCCAGGATCTGATGAATGGCAACATCCATCAGGAAGACCAAGCTCAGACTCGAATGGGGCTTCGTTTGCTGGTGAAGGGACAGTACTGGTTTGCAGGAGGAGTTATAGAGATAGAGCATCGATTGAAAGGTACAGGCCGGGAGCGAATGGAAGCGAATCATCAGGATGTTCTTGTCCTGCTTCGTTCCCTGCTTAAGAAGAACAATCTGCCTAGCCTGATTATGCTGAAGAACAACCAGGTATATCTGTGCTGTGCGAAAGAAGCGGTATCGGCTGCTGCACGTCATCAACTGCTACGATTGCTGGAAGGGATTGCCCTGGATGTGAAACGGTTTGCCAGTCGTAACTTGAAGCAGGTTATGATTCATGTGGGAATTGGCAAGTTACGCAGCCGTTTGACCAGCCTGCCGGAGAGCCTTCAGGAGGCCTATCAGGTGATTGAAGTTTCGAGGTCGGTAGATCGGATGGAACATGTTCACTTTTACGAACGTATGGGTATATATCAAATGTTAAAGGCATTGCCTCAATCCTTTCTGCAACCCTTTGTCCAAGATCACTTGGGTATGTTGATTGAACATGACCAAACGCATCACCTGCGATTGGTCGAGACGTTGGATGCTTACCTGCAGAACTTTGGTTCCAAGCGGGACGCAGCCGCCCAGTTATTTATTCATCGGCAAACGTTGTACAACAGACTGGAGAAGCTGGAAGAACTGATGGGGCCAGGTTACATGGATCAAGGGAGAAGAATCTGTCTGGAGATGGCGCTACTGGCGCACGCGATGATCGAGAATGGTCAGTGGCAATCCTCTTAATGAGGTGAAAGGGATGCAAGACAGACTGTGCATCGATATTAAACTACCTTATGCACAGTCTAGCAGTTTTTACTAATCCGCCGGGTATGTTGTGATGAAACAGGCAGGCGTTGCAGGGTGGAAGTGGAGCGTCGGCCCCGATAAAGCTTCGTTTGACTAGAGGATGGTGCAAGTGATAATGAAGAGGGAGCAGCCAGTCGATACGGGGGTGATGACCGGTCGGGGCGTCCTTCCGGTTCTGCTTCATTGGCTGCCGTTGAAATGCCACTTTGGTGAAGCCACTCATGAAGTCGTCTTGGATTGATTCCGAGTTGTCCGCTCAGATTACAGATATCGAGGTTTATTCTCACACAAATCCGCCTTTCCTGGAATATCGGGCTGGTAGTAGGGTTTGAAAGGGAAGCATGAATTCGAGATCAGTAAATGCTCATGTACATGGTAATTGTAACTTGATTGGCGGAATGATCCATTATATTGAGAAGTAGCGCAGAGGGGGTTATGTATACCATGTTAAACGTTTCCCTGTACGCTTTTTTTGATAATTCCCTATAAATTGGCTTTTAACAAGATTCTATCACTTCACATGCAGCTGCGCGTCTCAATATAGTCTCAATTTTGGTTAGAAAATAAATACATTAAAAGTACCAGTATCTAGTACGGAGGACATATATGGGAAACAGTAGTGAGGCTCAATACGACGAGTATGTTGAGGATGGCAAACGTTTTGTTGGTCGAATCATGGAAATGACGACACTGGAGCGGTGGTTCAATCATCCGGAAGCCCCATTGACCATATTTTCAATTACCGGCATGGGAGGCATCGGTAAATCTTCATTGCTTTCAGAGATGTTATCTTTCTCTCGGAATCGAGGTGCGACAGCAATCTGGATGGATGGCCGATCATGTGGAGCGACACCTTCCGTTTTTATGGATTATTTGTCCTCTACATTAGGATTGGAAACACTGGATAGTGAAGGGTACCCGCGGCCATTGAGTCTGCTGAAAGACACATCCATCGAGAGGCGAATGGTCCTGGCAGTGGATAATTATGAAGAGTTGGCTCTGTTAGAAAGTTGGTTTATGGAAGTCTTTGTATCCAAACTTCCGTTAAGAGGAATACTTGTCATTCTTGCATCACGCCCGGAATTAGCATCTACCTGGCGGACACATCCCCGATTGCATCAGAGGTTTATACAAATGCGGCTTCAACATTTCACAGTTGATGAGATTACGGAATATATCACGGTGGCAGGTTTTTTGAATCAGGGCATGGCAGGCACCATTACGAGAATGACCGATGGGCATCCACTGGGTCTTGCCCTAGCTGTAGAAGCTGCGGATCAGAGGCGGAATCTTCCGCAATCCGAATGGGCTGAACTGTCGCATATGATCAGTGCTCGATTATTATTGGAACTGACTACACCACGTCTGCATCCCATGGTGGAGGTACTAACATTGCTTGAGACAGCCAATCAGGAATTGTTATCATCCGTACTAGATATGACCGTGACACAAGAAGAGTACCACATGCTGAGACAGATGTCGTTTATCCGTTCCGGCCCGGACGGTCTTGCCCTGCATGATATGGCCAGGGTACATCTACTCCGGGACTTTCGCCAACGTGAGCCTCATCGATTGCAGACCATGCGCATCAAGATTGTGAAATTGCTCAAACCGCTGCATGAACAGGCGGGGCCGCATGAGCGTCGCCAGATCGCCCGGAAGATGCTGTTGCTCTGTCAGGAATCCATGCTTCAATACCGCAAGTACGCGGATGTGTCCCGTGATTCCTTGTTCTCACCTCTGGAAACGATGAGAAGCGAGGATCTGCCTGCTCTGCACAGCCTGTTACAAGAATGGTGCGAGTACAGTGTAGAACCATGGCAGGCTGTACCCTATGGCCCCTTCCTGGATGAACTGGCACACCGTTATCCCGAAGGAATCGTATTAATGCGTGACAAGCATGGGGAGACAATCGCCATGTTCATTACAGTGCTTGTGCATAAGGATAGTAGTGAGCTGCTATTAAAATATTTTCCGAATGAGATGTATGAATGCTTCACATCAGAGGAGCTCGGAAATGACCCGGATCAGAGTGATACGCACTTTGCTTTACTGGCTGCCGCAAGAGATGATGTGCCTGGTTATACACGAGAAGAACTCGTTGGATACATGACACTGGACCGACTGGCTCTGCTGGGTGATGGTGCGCGAGCGATGCTCGTCGCAACGAATCCTCATCTGAAACTGTTTTTGCAAAGCATTGGATTTCAGATGCGAAGAACAAGCACCCGGGTCTGCGACAGCTTTGAGAATCAGGCGGACGTACTTGAATTGGATTTGCGTAGTGGGCAATTCGGACAGTGGGTCATGTCTTTGCTTGATCCGGAATCAACAGAGAATCGTATACAGCCGGAAACAACGGAAGCGGGTGATGTCGTCTGGACCGAACAGGATGTTCGCAAGATGTTGGGATACCTTCGATCTCCTGGAGAATTGCATGAATACGCTGGCAGAGTTACAGGAGTAAGGGATGGTATGCAATTACAGCTGTATATCATGGATTTGTTGGAAGGCAGAGTGCATGGCCTGTCCCCGCAGGATCAGATGCTGTTGTACGCGGCCTACTGGACGCATGCTGGCAATCCAACTGCCGCAGCCCAGACGTGTTCCATGAGTCGGGCGACCTTCTATCGCCATCTCAGAATAGCGGTGACTCGCTTGGCGCGGATATTGTAGTGAGAAGAACGTCATTCGCCCAGTCCGTTCAGAACAATATTTGTCATCGAATGCATAGCTCGTTGATTCAATATAGCGACGACAAGAAGAGGCTGGTCATAGACCAAGCCTCTTCATGCGATTATAGAGCGTTGCTCTGGAGATGCCTAGTTGCTTGGCGAGTGTTCGTTTGTTGCCACCTGCTTCTTTCAGATATTGAATTAGAAGTTGCGCCTCATAGGTGTCCAATTTTTGCTGATAGGTAACACCGGAGACAAGTTCGGAATCATCCGAGGTATCTAGTTCGTCCGCATTTGCAACCGTTCGAGGTTCTTGTTCTGCTCCTGCTCCCGCCGAATCCTGACGTTGCTGATATTCGTTGCTCTCATGTGAATGGATTCCGGATGTCAGTTGAATTTCGGACTGTTCTTGCATGGTGAGGGAAGTGAGGGTGTCAGGCAGGTATTCCGATTTAACCTCACCATCTGTCGTCAGGATGGTCAAGCGTTCGATCACATTTCGTAATTCACGGACATTGCCTGGCCAATCATACTGGAACAGCAACTTGAACACTTCAGGTGGAACCAACTCAATATGACGGTTATAGAGCAATGAGAATTCTTGAAGGAACGTCTGGGTTAATTCATATATATCTTCCTTGCGCATACGCAGAGGAGGGATGACAAGGTTAATGACATTCAGCCGATAGTAGAGATCTTCTCGGAATTGATTACGGGCAATCATACTCATTAGATTCTGGTTGGTTGCTGCAATAATCCGGCAGTCCGCCTGTTTCATGCGCGTTCCGCCCACGGGGAAATAGCTCTTCTCCTGCAACACCCGAAGCAGCTTCACTTGCAATTCCAATGGCATCTCACCGATCTCATCCAGAAAAAGCGTCCCCCCTTCGGCAAGCTCGATCTTGCCCCTTTTGCCTTTGGGATCCGCTCCGGAGAAGGCACCTTTTTCGTAGCCGAATAACTCACTTTCAAACAAGGAAGCAGGGATTGCCCCGCAGTTAATCGCGATGAACGGTGCAGTCTGCAATTCACGGAGATCATGAATGGCTTTCGCGAATAACTCCTTGCCTGTGCCGCTCTCCCCTAGAATAAGTACGGTTGCTGAGGTGGTACTGATCTTGCGAATGGTCTCCATGCACTGCTGGATGACCGGGCTGCTGCCCTTGATTCTGGCGAATGGATCTAATTCGGGCCGTAGCCGAGCCACGGCTTTCTCCAGATGCTGGACTTTGGAAGTCATATGTAAGAGTTCCTGGTGTAATCTAATTTCAGTTGTTATATCCACTTCAGCAGCAACTGCGCCCACAATATGTCCATCCAGTTGGACAGGACGGGCATTAATCAGAGCGAACAGGTCGGGCCGTGGCTGATGCTGTTTGCGATAGACCGTTTCGCCGGTATACAGCGTCTTGAGAGACTGTAGCCGATCTGGAGGAAAAAAGTCTGCTGCGGGTTGTCCGATGATGTCTTTTTTGCTGATCGAAAAAACATGCTCCGCCCCAGTTGTCCAGTAGGCCACCTTGGCCTCTTCATTAATTAATGTCAGAGCTGAGCCCGCTGTCTCAAGTGTGGTCTCAAAATAAGCTTCTATTAAGCGATGCGCATGCATCATGGCATGCAAAACATCGGATACGGCGATATAACCCTCGTATTCGCCCTGATCATTCTTTATTAATAGAAGAGGGCTCGTAGCAAATAAGGGGATCACTTCCGCAAGTTCAATCGAAGCAGAGACGACAGGTACGGGAAGACGGCCGTATGGTACTGTTCTGTTGGGTTGGCTGTACAACCAGGTGTATTCAGTATTGCGACGTATAAAGACAGGTCTGTCAGTACCTATACGGAGTTCTGACGGTATAGACTGAAGTGTGTTTTCGTCATACAGGAATTCATCCAGAATACTCATATCTGTTCGTAATAAAGCATTCAGCTCAGGAAGTAAATGTCTCATCGGGATCACCTCGGTTGCAGCATATACTTATAACAAAATGTAAATGTGAAATTATGTATATTATAACGTTCTGATGGAGCTGTGTATATATTTTTTGACATCAGGTGTGCAGGTTGGTATGTTCGACTCGATAAATAAAAATTCACTTTTAATTGTATACGATTACATTGGGTTGAAACGAAGATAAGTGTTGATTTTAGCTGGGATCCAAAGCCTCTGAGTGAATTTAATGTTATAAAACATAACGTATATATTTTTGCGAAATGGAGCAGATAGACCGGAGAAACGAGGGAAGTGGTGTGATTTAACTGTATGAAGAGGTACTGGTGTGTCTATTATATTGGACATTTCAATTTGGGGTTTCTTATTTTTTAGACATATGAATGAATTGATAACGTGTTAAAGATTAAGAATCAGTTTTAACGCTCAAATAACCATGCTTTCCAAAATAACAGGACAGCATGGTTATAGGGAAAACCTTTCTGGGTGGGGGAAGTACTTTCAAACAAAATATGATGAGTTCAATCGAAGTTTTATCTAAACATATTTTTAACGACCATCCAGAGATTAGCTGGTTTTTCGGCCAAACGGCGGGTATAGTACGGATACCACATGGTACCGTAAGGGACGTAACAGCGAATGCGATAGCCTTCTTTGGCGAGACGTTCCTGTTCGCTCATGCGCAGACCATATAACATCTGAAATTCAAAGGCATCCGGCGAGATTCCGCGATCCTTGGCGTATTGTTTCGTCCAGTTAATGATGTGATCATCATGCGAGGCCACCGCAGTGTATACACCCTGATCGAGGTGATTACGAATCATTGTTTTGAATTGATGAATGACTTCAGAAGTATTCTGATAGGCGACTGATCCGGGTTCTTTGTAAGCACCTTTAACCAGACGAAGCCGGATGCCTTCCCGAATCATATCACGCGTATCTTCTTCGGTGCGATGCAGGTAGGCTTGCAATACGGTGCCTGTATTGTGCAGTCCTTCCGAGTGCAGTCTTCGAACAATATCCAGCGTTGCTTGAGTAAATGGACTATCCTCCATATCAATTCGGACAAAAAGATCATGCAATTTGGCTTGTGCGGCAACGGTACGGATATTTCGATAGCCCTCTTCGGGGTCCAGTGCGAGGCCCATCTGGGTTGGTTTCAGCGAGACGTTGGAGTCTGCCCCTTCACGTGCAATGCCTTCTACCAATCGTACATACTCATCCCTGTATAATGCTGCTTCGCTCAGGCGGGTGATGCCTTCGCCCAGATGATCGAGCGTAGCCATGATGCCTTTGTTATTGAGTATGCGGATCTCTTCGAGAGCTTCTTCCAAGGTGTTTCCTGCAATAAACTTGCCTGCCAGCTTCTTACCATATTTGATGGACAGGTTCTCTACAGCTTTGTTGCCTGCCACGGTTAATAAGGTTTTGCGATATATTTCCGTTCCTACACTCATTTTCGTTTCCTCCTTCAGCATTCTGCATCATTCGATTCAAGCTCGGTTGAATCATGCTTTTTTATCCCTTATAGAAGCAAGAAGCGTGCCAGATTTGGCGAGGCTCTACTATTTTTCATGAAAATGATCTATTTAAATTGAACTAACATTTACACAAAACGGAATGGGCAGTGTGAATTTTCTTTAGTTAAATTTAATAAGAAAAATATTTCAGGTCCAACCGGAGTTGGCACGGATTTTGCTACATATATTGGGTGATGAGTAACATGCAAAATAATTCAGGCGAGCAGCCAGCGAATCCCACATCCTGAAGGAGGAATCATTTGATGAATATCCCTTTTGTTAACGAACCATTCACACCCTTTGCAGTCCAGGCGAACCAGGAAGCATTTGAAGACGCACTTCGTCAGGTCGAAGCTGAACTTGGGAAGGAATACCCGATTATTATTGGTGGGCAAAAAATAACAAGCAGCCGCACGTTAACGTCCGTGAACCCCGCGGCCAAGAATCAAGTTGTCGGAACGATCCATCAGGCAGATCAGGAATTGGCCGAAAAGGCCATTCAGACAGCCGCGGAGACATTCCGCACTTGGAAACATACCGATCCGAATGAACGGGCTCGTTATCTGTACAAAGCAGCTGCCATTATGCGCCGTCGCAAGCATGAATTCTCCGCATGGATGGTCTATGAAGCCGGCAAGACCTGGCCTGAAGCCGATGCGGATACAGCGGAAGCCATTGATTTTATGGAATTCTATGCACGGGATATGCAGCGACTGAGTGGACCCCAGCCCCTCGTGCGGATTGCAGGGGAAGATAATGAACTGAGTTATATACCGCTGGGCGTTGGCATTGTTATTCCACCTTGGAACTTCCCGCTGGCGATTATGGCAGGTATGACCTCTGCTGCACTGGTCTCCGGCAACACGGTGGTATTAAAGCCCGCCAGCACAACTCCGGTGATTGCAGCGAAGTTTATGGAACTGCTCGCAGAAGTTGGCCTGCCGGATGGCGTCGTGAACTTTTTACCAGGACCAGGCAGTGAAGTGGGCGATTATCTCGTGGATCATGCGCTCACCCGGTTTATCAGTTTCACCGGTTCCAGAGATGTAGGACTGCGAATTAATGAACGTGCAGCACGTACAGCTCCAGGTCAGAAATGGATCAAACGGGTCATTGCAGAGATGGGTGGCAAGGATTCCATCGTTGTAGACAGTGACAGTGATCTGGAACTCGCGGCAGAGTCCATTACCGCATCGGCATTTGGTTTCTCAGGACAGAAATGTTCGGCGTGTTCCCGTGCCATTATTCATAAGGATGTATATGATGAAGTATTGCAAAAAGTGATTGAACGGACACAGAAACTGACGATGGGCAGTCCACTTGAAGTTGGCAGTCAGGTCGGGCCGGTTATCGATGACAAGGCATATGCAAAGATCACGGAATATATTGAAATCGGCAAGGGTGAGGGGCGTCTTGTGCACGGTGGCGGTACAGGGAATGTTGAAGGTTATTTCATTGAACCAACCATAATTGCCGATGTGGACCCCAAAGCCCGGATTGCTCAGGATGAGATTTTTGGACCCGTGCTTGCATTCATCAAAGCCGAATCTTTCCAGGACGCATTGGATATCGCCAATAATACCGACTATGGACTGACCGGCGCGGTGATCTCGCGTAATCGTGAACATCTGGAACAGGCAAGACGCGAGTACTTCGCGGGTAATCTGTATTTCAACCGGAAATGTACCGGAGCACTGGTAGGCACGCATCCATTTGGCGGATTTAACATGTCAGGCACGGATTCCAAGGCAGGTGGAAGAGACTATCTGCTGCTGTTTACACAGGCGAAGCTGGTATCGGAGAAATACTAGACAGAAACTCATGATCGGACGAAATTCCTCTTACAATTGTGTGAATAGTATGCTATTATCCCTGCAAATCCTTTTGTTCGTATAAAAAAACGCTTATTACTCAGCAAGGCACAAGGAGGGAAACGGATGTTAGGTGTTCAGTTGGTGCAGGAACAACGTATTCGGCTGTCCATCACGCCGGAGATGAAACAATCCTTTCATTTGCTAACCATGTCCGGACAGGATCTGACTCGTTACTTGCTGGATGCGGCGGAGGAAAATCCAGTTCTTGAACTGGAAGAACAAGTTGCACCCCTCGCCCGGATTCCGCGGCGAATGGATCAGCGCAGGTATGATTCCTACGATCCGCTGCTTCAGGTCAGAGATGCAGAACCTACACTGGAACAGTTACTGATTGCCCAAATTCGAGTGATGACACTTCCAGTCGAAATGGAAAATATGGCCGTATATTTGGCAGGGTGCGTCAATGATGATGGTTATCTGACCGTTGAACTGGCAGAGGTGCAAGCAGCAATTGAGCAACCGATGAGCAAGATTGCAGCGGGACTGGAGCTTCTCCAATCGCTGGACCCTGCGGGTGTAGGGGCGCGGAATCTGCAGGAATGTCTTTTGCTCCAGATTAGACGTGATTCATCAGCTGCGCTGTATGCGGAGCGGATGGTGGAAGCGGGATTGGAAGCACTGGTTCCTTTTCACCCAGGTAAAACAGGGAGTCGATTAGGCATGACTTCACAAGAAGCTCAGGTTGCCTATGACTATATTACACGTCTTGACCCCAAGCCCTGTCGATCCATCGGATGTACGGAACGACCACATTACATTATTCCAGATGCCATTGTAGGGTTGCGTAACGGTGAGGCCTATTTTAGCCTGCATGTGGCAGGTAACCCTCGTGTATCGATGAATGAAGCGTGCATCCGCTGGATCAGGGAAGCGGCGCCTGACGAAATCTGGGCTACCCGCGCGGCAGAGGCGAGGGCGATCATTCGTAGTGTACACCTCCGGCGCAGGACTTTAGTGCGTGTGCTGGCGGCCGTGATGGAAGAGCAAAAGCACTTTTTGGTCAAAGGCCCATCCGCGCTAAAACCGCTTAATCTTGCTGTTATTGCAGAGAAGATTGGCATGCATGAATCAACGATAAGTCGTGCAGTCAGTGGTAAGTACATTCACACCCCATATGGTGTATATGAACTCAGGGCTTTTTTTGCCTCGGGAATTCGTACAACGTCAGGGAGTAAAACATCAGCATCAGCGGTGAAACGAAGATTAAAAGAAATCATTCGCACAGAACAGACGCAGCGGCCATACTCGGATAGTCACTTGACCACACTGCTTGCCGAGGAGGGAATTGTCATCTCCCGCAGAACGGTTGCCAAGTACAGGGAGGAACTTCAGATTCTGCCTTCCCTTGAGCGTAAACGATGGGCTTAATCAAATAGCTGATGTCTTATCATCTCTGAATTGAACACAAGAACCCCCGCGAACCGGATGAACGGTCTGCGGGGGTTCTTGTTGCATTATGGGTGTATAGGTTCCTGCGTTAGATTTCCTGAGTTCCTACAAGCGTTCCATATTACGCAGGAAATGTTCTCCGGCAATTCCTGGCGTCGTCATCTGCTCCGGATGAAGAATCTCTTCCAGTTCTTCCGGAGTCAGTAGTCCGCGTTCCAGAATGATCTCTTGCAAGGTAAGTCCAGTTTTGAGTGCTTCCTTCACAATGGAAGCCGCCACATTATAACCTAAGTGTGGGTTCAACGCCGTAACCACACTGAAACTTTGTTTCATGATTAATTCGCAGCGCTCTCGGTTAGCTTCCATCTCTTCAACCGCATAACGTGTGAACACATCAATCCCGTTATTCATGATTTTCAGTGATTGCAGCAAGTTAAACGCAATAACCGGGCCCATAACATTCAGCTCGAATTGACCAGCTTCACACGCCATGCAGATGGTGTGGTCATTGCCCATCACCTGGAAGGATACCTGGTTAATCACTTCTGCCATTACCGGATTGACTTTGCCCGGCATAATGGACGATCCGGGCTGACGCGGTGGCAGGAGTAGTTCATTGAATCCTGCACGCGGACCTGAGGCCATCATGCGAATGTCGTTACAGATCTTGGACAGACTGACCGCACATACCTTCAGTGCCGCCGAAAGTTCCAGATAGGCATCCGTGTTTTGCGTCGCATCCACGAGATCCTCAGCTGTTTGTAGTGGTAGTCCGGTAACATCGGATAGGTGTTCCGTAACTTTAACGATGTATTCAGGTTTCGCATTGAGCCCTGTGCCTACGGCAGTTGCGCCCATGTTAATTGTAAGCAAGCGACGATTGGCGAATTCCAGACGCTCGATATCCCTGCCGATGACACGGGCATAAGCTCCGAATTCTTGTCCAAGGCGAATAGGCACAGCATCCTGAAGATGGGTACGGCCTACTTTGACCACATCGTTGAACTCTTCTTCTTTTTTGTGGAACGCGTCCTGCAGTCTCTTCATGGTAGTGAGTAACGTCTCGGACAGTTGATATGCCGCAATACGCAGTGCTGTAGGTACCACGTCGTTGGTGGACTGGGACATGTTAACATGGTTGTTCGGATTGCAGTGGAAATAGTCTCCCTTGCTTTTGGTTAACAGCTCCAGTCCGCGGTTGGCCAAAATTTCGTTCATATTCATATTCATGGAGGTGCCTGCACCGCCCTGAATGGAGTCTACAATAAAATGATCCAGATGATGGCCTTTCATCATTTCTTCAGCTGCCATGACAATTACATTGCCGATTTTACTTGGTAGCATTTTCAGTTCCATATTCGTAACTGCTGCTGCCTTTTTCACCGCAGCCAGAGCTGTGATCAGCTCCCGGTGTACCGGAACGCCGGTAATCGGGAAGTTCTCCACGGCCCGCACCGTCTGAATGCCGTAATAGGCATAAGCCGGAATTTCTTTTTCACCGATAAAATCTTTCTCCGTCCTTGTGGACATAGTAGACATTTCGTTCGCCTCCAGTGGCATCCAATAAATAGGTCAGCTCCGGCATTGCCGAAGCGCACTCAGTATATCATTTAAGCAAAATGGATGCCAATCTAAATCATTTGGCCTCTTGTGCCGATAATAAATAAAATTAAGGATGTTAAATGGAATATTATTCAATTTTATGAGAATAGGAGGGGCGGCTAAGCTTGTCTTACATATTATGCGCTTCATGGTAGAGAAGTCATGCATGAACGGTAAATATGGGGCGGATAGAACGTTTTCAGTGATGTATATCACATGAAATTTGGTACTTGATTGGTAAAATAGGAAAAAAGGACTACGGGGTGTAAACATGAAATGGACTTTAGGCGCAAAGACAGTCGCAGGTTTGGTACTAATCTCAATTATTACGTACGGAACTAGCGGCTTTTTTATATTTTTTGTCAAAGACTGGATTAAGTTAGATATTCCAAATTGGGTATACATATCGATTATCCTGGTTATGGGGGTGTGTTGGAACGGGATTCTCGGGTGGTTTGCCTCTCGCTGGCTGACTCGTCCGATTGTTCATCTGTCTCGTGCGGCGCAACAGGTTTCATCTGGCGATCTGACAACGGAGATTCCGCAGCGCCGTACACAGGATGAACTTACTGTATTATATGATGCTTTTCGTGTAATGGTTTCTAATCTCAGAAGTATTGTGAACGATATTGCGGACAGTACACGGACCACATCTCAGAATGCGCAGTCGCTCAGTGAAGCCATTACCCAAGCTGCGGAGCAGATCGAGATGATGTCAGAAGCGGTGGATCATATTGCGGTAGGCGTAGAAGAGCAGAAGGTTACTTCCCATCAATCTCTGATTACGGCGGATGAGATGCTGAACGATTTTCAGCGTATGCATAGCCAGTCCATGGACATGACAGAGATGTCCGGTCAGATGGAACGATCGGTGGATCATACAAAACAGACATTCTCATCGTTGATGAAAGGCATGGACGAGCTGGCCGAATCACACAATCGTTCCCGCGACATTATGCTGCTACTGGAGAAGGAAGCCTCTGATATCGAAGTAATTACCCAGTCTGTCAAAAATATTGCTGAGGAAACAGGGTTGCTTGCCCTGAATGCTTCCATTGAGGCTGCACGAGCTGGCGAAGAAGGCTCTGGTTTTGCAGTCGTGGCGCAACAGATTCGTAAGCTGGCAGACGAGAGTAAGGAATCAGTGCATCGGATTAATGAGCTGATTAGTCGTGTGCAGCAGCGGATCAGGGAGACGGCACAACTGTCTCATGAGCAGCATGGTCTCGTGGTTAATGAATCGGAGCGGACCATCTCTGTAGATCAGACGTTGCATGAACTGACAGGCACGGTGGACGTATTTATGAAAGGTGCGCATGATATCGGTTCCAAGATTGCAGAACAGACTGGCCGTGTGGAACAAACGCATGGTCATGTGAAGAAGATCCAGGGGAAAGCAGGATCGTTCTCGGATGAGGCGAGACGAATCATGGATGCCGCACACGAAGAGACAGCCATCATGGAGGAGATTTCATCCTCGGCTGAAGAATTGAGACAATTAACCGATCGGTTATTGGACAAAACCAAAGCATTCCGGATGCAGCCTTAAGCTGTATTCGGGATTTTTTTTGCTTTTTGAGAACAGTTTTGGCATAATAATTTGCTTATTCTGGTTAAAGCCGAACGTTCTTTCGTGAAAACGAAAATTTGTAAAGATTATTTTATGAAAGATTAACAAATTCGCAACTTGCGGGCGATAAATGAAGATATAATAGGATTATCACAACAGATAAAGGAGCCCAGTATATTGAAAACTTGGACAGGTATCCTGCTGATGATTATTTTGGCGGTAGCTACGATTAGTACAACTTCGGCTGCCAGAACCATGAATGAATCGCAAAAACAGCTTAATATAGATGATCAATCCAGCCAGACCGCAGCGGTCGAGGCTTCCAATATAGATAAATTGCATGACACAGCGAAGACAACACAGGAATCCATTCCCGTGAAAGAGGAATACGTTTCGTTAGCTCCAGAGAATGAGAACGTCAGATTATACCCTATGAAAGTTGAGGGTTCAGGATATATATATAACGGAATGATTTTGGAAGTGAACGGCAAGACAAGAGAATTTAGTGATTGGCAAGGAGAAGGCGGGTCTTACAAACCCGAAGTGCACGAGCTGGATCTGAATGGAGACGGCCAGAAAGAGATTGTTGTTCTGTACACGGAAGGTCATGGAACAGGTATTTATTTGGGACAAGCACGTATCATTAATCCGGTAACGCTGGAAGAGATGAAGATGCAATCTTTGGATGAGATTGCGAAACAGCATGTGAAGTCAAAAGTTACGGTTAGACCAGACCGTGTGGATGTTGATGTCGCCGTTGATGGCGTTCAAGCAGAACCTTTACGGATTGAAGAAGATACGAATGGCGGCGTATATAACAAAGAGTTGGAATTCGGTGGAGTAACCTATTACAGCGTGGAGAATGGCCAACTCGTCGTATCCGCAGCAGGATCTTACGGTGCGGCTTTATATGCCGGTGATTTAACATTCGCTTATGAGTATAAGAATGGCGAGTGGAAGGCTACGAATTTGAAATACAGCATGGAAGTGTATGAAGAAGAATATTATGAATCTTTTGATTGATGTCATCATGTTGATATCGTAGTGCAGCGGGAATTTGGAAGTTCTCGAATGTGAAATGTAGTGAGCGTCTGAACAGAATATCTCCTTATCTGCGTTTGCAGACAGTGGGAAACAGGGCGAGGCTGAAAAAAAATTGGGACATACAGCCTCGTTTTGTGCTGCCCGGAAATAGGAACAGGGTACTAAAAATGCAGTAAACAATTGACATTATCACTTTAGTGGTTTAAATGTATAAAGGACAAATCATTTTAACGTTCAGGAGGGATTTTGATGAAGAAGAAGGTTGTACTGGGTTTGATGGTAGGCACATTAACGCTTGGGATCGGGACGGGTGCACTCGCAGCAACAGGGTTGGAACAAATTAAAGCCTATCTAAACAGCAAGATTACGCTAAAAATGGATGGTGCCACGGTGACAGCCAAAGATGCCAATGGTAAAACGGTGTTGCCTATCACTTACAACGGAACGACTTATTTGCCTGTGCGTGCTGTGGGCTCATTACTTGGGACAGAGATCACATATGACAGTGCAACTTCATCCGTCCTGATTGGCGGAACGAATGGATCTGCGCCAGTAACGAACGGAAAAGTAACGCTGAGTGCACTTGGAACATCCGTACTGGGATCTACCGCTTGGCACACCAAAGATCCTAAGGATACCACATATAAGGGCAAGGATTACAAGGATGTTTATCTGCATAATGATCCTACGAAACAGGGGGATGATATCCAGATTAATACGGGTAAAAAGTATTCTTCTCTGCACTTGGAACTTGCCGCGCTAACAGGAAATCAGGAGATTCATATCTATGATCAGGATCTCGCGACACTCAAGAAGTTCAATATCACTCCAGAAAGCGGTATGATGAGTCTAGATGTGGATGTTAAAGGTACAGACGCTGTCTATGTCAAGATTGTATCTGAAGATCCGGGTTCATCACTGTTTGTACCGCTCACAACATCGTATCTGACGAAGTAAAACACAATCTGCAAGTTTGCCACCTTACAGAAGGGGAAAGGCAAGCATACACATAAAAAAACGATGATCCACTAGGCAATTCCTGAACCGTATCCGGTATTCAGAGTTGCCTGGTGAACATCGTTTTTATTTTCGTTTTGAATTGAAATCTTTTTGCAGAATTACACGCCAGTTCCGAATATTAGCGGATCATGGTATCCAGTGGTTTTAGGTTCGCTTCAATCTCAGCGCGTCGTCCTTCGAGGAAGGGAGGCAGCGCCAGTGATTCTCCCAGATGCTCCATTTCTTCATCTGTATCAAATCCCGGACCATCGGTTGCAAGCTCGAACAGAATACCGTTTGCTTCACGGAAATACAGGGAGCGGAAGTAGAAACGATCTACAAAACCGGAGTTAGGGAATCGGAAGTTATGAACCCGTTCCACCCATTGTTTCAATTCTTCTTCATTGTCCACACGGAACGCAACATGGTGTACGCTGCCACGTCCAGGACGTTCTTGGGCAAGGTCATTTCGTTCCTCAACATGCACCTCGGAGCCGCTGCCACCTTCGCCGGATTCAAAAACGAGTACATCCGGCTGACCTGGAGTAAAGGCAGGGTAACTTCCTTTGGCTCTGAAACCAAGCAGTTCGGTAAGAACCGGAGTGGTAAGGGAAGCATCTTTTACCGTAAGATGGATGGGGCCAAGGCCCACAATGCCATATTCAGCAGGCACAGGGCTCTGATCCCATGGTTTGCCACCAGCGACACCTGTATTATTTTCATCCGAGACCAGAATCAGACGTTGTCCTTCAAAGTCTGTGAACGAAAGCGTGGCACGACCACCCCGTTCAACAATCTCTCCATGTGGGACTTCGAATTCGTCAAAACGCTGCTGCCAGTAAGTAAGTGCCGCATCATTTGGAACGCGCAGTGACGTTCCGGATATGCTGTTCACGCCTTCACGAGTCTGTCCGGCCATCGGAATCTCGAAGAAGGTAAGTTCGGTACCCGGATTGCCTTTCTCATCACCATAGAAGAGATGGTAGACGGACACGTCGTCCTGGTTGACTGTTTTTTTGATGAGGCGCAGACCCATGATATTGGTGTAGAAACGATAGTTCTGATCGGCATGTGCGGTTAGAGCTGATACGTGGTGAAGTCCTTTGATTTGCATAATAATTCCTCCTAATTAGGTTTTGAGAACTGTATATTTCATTTCTTTTAAGAAAGTTACTAACTTTTCGTTTGTTTTGATTCTGAATTTATCTTAACATAAAGATATTTAAATTACAATGCTTATTTAGAATTCCAACTGGACAGCTCTTTCATTCAATGGCAAAATGAAAAAGTTAACATTAAAGAGAGATAATGTAGGTCAGATATTCGCAAAGGAGAGAAGAGATGCATGGCGTATCCACCATGGCTGGACCCTTATGATGCAGAGCCGTTTATCCTGTTCTCCACTTCACATATCATTTCGATTAGCGTAATTACAGCATTGATCGTCCTGATGTTTCTGCTTCGCCGCCGTCTTCGATCTTGGTCAGAAAGGGCCCGCCGCAAATTGCGGATTGTTCTGGCCTGTATCATGTTCACTTGTGAAATCGTGCTTCAACTCTGGTATGTGTACGGAGACATATGGAGCCTACAGACATCACTACCACTCGAACTATGCAGTCTGTCTTTGTTATTATCGGCATTGTTACTACTGACATGCAGTCGACTGCTGCATTCTGCACTGCTGTTTGCAGGCATAGCTGGAGCCCTTATGGCGATCCTGACTCCTAATCTGGGTTATGGTTATGCACATTTTCGATTCATTCAATTTTTCGTCGCTCATGCCTGTATCATTTTGGCTTTACTCTACATGACCTGGGTGGAACAGCTACGACCTAGCTGGAGATCTGTAGCAGGTTCAATGATATTTGTGAATGTGGCAGCACTAGTTGTATACATTGTAGATGTCTTGCTCGACGCAAATTACATGTTTTTGAGACACAAGCCGAGTACACCCTCGGTGCTTGATATGTTAGGTCCGTATCCCATGTACATCCTTGGGGAAGAGATCCTGGCGCTAGTCCTGTTCTCGCTGATGTACATTTTGCTCTTTGCCATTCCAGACCGGTTGAACCATCGTGTGAAAAAGGGTAAAAGCTCCGCGGTATAGTGATAATCTTTGCAGTTGCATCTGCACCGGATTATAAACTTCTTATAGATAAAATATCCCGCAGTAATCTGATCGGGTCAGATCGCTTGCGGGATGTTTGGGCGTTGTCCCTGAATGGGACCAACTTATATTTATATTTTATCCACGGAGCAAAGATTCCGCACCATCCACGTAGATTCGTGTACCAGTAACATGAGAGGCTTCATCGGAAGCGAGGAACAGAACGAGGTTAGCCACTTGCTTCGACGTTCCAGGTTCGCCCTTGAGCGGATGTTCATGACCCTCAGGGAATTCAACAGGAATCTGTACATCTTTCAGATCATCCGACGGGTAGGTGTTATCATCAATGTTGGTATCAATGGCTCCTGGGCAGACGGCGTTTACACGGATCTTATAACGAGCTAGCTCCAGTGCAGCCATCTTCGTAAACGCAGTCTGTCCCGCTTTGCTGGAAGCGTATGCAGAGAATCCGATTCCTGAGAAGACCCGGTTACCGTTGATGGAACTGGTGATTATGATGCTGCCACCATGTTCTTTCAGATGGGGAATGGCATATTTGACGGTTGCGAAGGTTCCGCGCATATTGATCTCCATCGTCTGGTCCCAGTCCTCGATCTCCATCGTTTCAATCGGAGCCATCGTTCCATTGATGCCGGCATTGGCAAATATGATATCCAGTTTGCCCGCTTCAGCCGCAGCCTGATTGATCGCCTTCTGCACATGGTCCGGTTTGGAGATATCACATTCGATCACATACGCTTCTCCGCCAGCCTTTTCAATCGTCTGCTTTGTTTCCTCCGCATTTTCGGGTGTACGATCCAGCATATATACTTTGGCTCCATGCTCGGCGAAACGAATAGCGGTAGCCTGACCAATACCCGATCCACCTCCAGTTACAATCGCAACTTTGCCTTCCAAACGTTGTTCAGTCATCTCTGATCCCTCCGTATGGGTTAGATTATCGTTGTACGCTCTACTTCTACATACCCGGCTCAAGACTGATGAATCATATGTGTCTATATCAAAAAGAACAGGACCGCAACGCGGCCCTGTTCTGTGAGCAGATCGGCTTCATGATCTGTCTGCTTGCAATATTTATTTTGGCATGTGGAAGGTAGGAGACACCCTCAGGACATGCCCTGGCTTACTTATGTTTCTTCCAGTCCATAGGGCTGTTATTGAGCAGATATTCGAAGTCGTTATCCCGGCGCTTCTGCTCCGCTTGGCGAGCTTCTTCTGCCTGCTGACGTTCCTGCTCTTTAAGAGCCGCTTCGGCAGCCTTGGCTTCATCCGCCTGAGCTTTCAGCTTCTCCAACACATCACTGCTCAGCAGATCCTTCAGTGTTGTGGGTTTATCCTGTGCTACTGCTGCTTTGGGAGCAGGAGTGCGTTTTTTGGATTTTGCCATAGGAAAATCTCCTTTCCAAACATGAATCAGGTTCCATTTATCGTACAGTAGTCATAGTATATCAGGTTCCTGTAAAGCATTCCATGAATCTGCGGAACAAAAGCAGGAAAACGAGGGTTGCGTGACGAATGAAAACGGGTATAAAATCATATACTATTACCGATACTGCGACTATTCCCTGGAGAAAGGAGTCGTTGTTCGTGGAAGTAAACCGTGGTTTACTGAAAGGGCTTGCATGGGGTGTTGCCTTTAGCTGCCCGTTATGGATTGCGATTATCGGCTGGTTACGTTTGATGGGATGGATGTATTGAGGATGATGCCGGGAGAGGTCATTTTTTATAAAGTCATATATGTAACCGCTATCATTGAAATCAATAAATAAAGCTCTGCCTTGCGTTTTCGCACAGGACAGAGCTTTTTGTTTAGAGTTCATTAAGGCATTTTTACCGGTTCTGGATATTCAAGACCGTGTGTGTCCACTGTAACCTTTTTCATGACTTGATCCGTAACGGGTTTATCAGCTTCACCTATCTTCTGAGCTGCAATACCATCAACAACGTCCATACCTTCGGTCACTTTACCAAAAGTAGCATATGCATTATCCAGGTAATCCGCATCCGCTAACATGATGAAGAATTGGGAGCCTGCTGAATCCAAATCATTTGTACGCGCCATGGAGATAACCCCACGCGTATGATTCAGGTGGTTTTTGTGACCATTGGATGTAAATTCCCCTTTGATCGTATAACCTGGGCCGCCAGAACCGTTCCCATTTGGATCACCACCCTGAATCATGAAGCCTGGAATGACCCGATGAAAGATCAGGCCGTCATAGAACCCTTTATTCGCAAGGGAGATGAAGTTATTTACCGTATTGGGTGCGATTTCGGGATATAGCTCAATGACGATCTTCTGTCCATCAGCCATTTCAATGGTAGCTACCGGATTGGGACCCGTTGGTTCAACTGGAGCTGGTGTTTCTGTAGCGCCACTTGAAGGGCGTCCGCAACCACTAATGACGATAAGCAACATCGCTAGAACGAGCGATACTGCGGTTGTTTTTTTCCACCGTAAAGACATGAAAACGTTCCTCCTTGCATCTCTGCATGATATATTTTCTCCAAATCATATTTGGATATTTACCCAACTATCATACCGTTTTTGTGGACAGGATGGCAATGTAATACGTGTGGTTGTGGTGAACAAGGGATGGCCTTCAAGGAATGATGGGTGTAAAATAAGGAAAATGCTTCCGCATCGGGGACGTACGGGTCTGTTCCGTCCGCTCCAATACACGGCAGTCCCGACGTCAGTAACGGAAAGGGCGTGCGGGTATATGAACTTCTCATGGAAGCGAAATCTGGTCATATTGTGGATTGGTGTATTTTTTTGCAGCACGGCGTATTCCATCTCGATTCCATTTCTGCCCCTGTTTCTAAGTGCTGACTTGGGGGTTCGTGATCACCTGGAATTATGGTCAGGACTGGCATTCGGCATTACATTTCTCGCGAGTGCACTCGTGTCTCCGTTCTGGGGATCGCTGGCTGATAAATACGGGCGTAAACCTATGCTCATCCGATCAGGATATAGCCTTGCCGTCTTGTATCTAATCAATTATTTCGTGCAGGACCCATATTCGCTGATTGTTGTTCGATTATTTCAGGGTCTGCTTGCAGGGTTTGTTCCAGCAGCAATTGCTCTGGTAGGCACGAATACACCTGAGGAGAAGACCGGTTATGCACTGGGTATTATGTCTACTGCTGGAGCCACTGGTGGTATTATTGGACCGTTGATTGGTGGCGTGGTGAGTCACTATTATGGCAACCGGAATGCATTTTTGTTTTCGGCAATTGTTGTATTAGTCTCAGCAATCATCGCAACCTTCTGGGTAAAAGAAGAGAACTTCAACCGGAATAAAGCTCGTTCCCATGTCATGGATGACATTCGTGAAGCGAGAGCGAATCGTTTGTTTATGACGGTGCTTGGCATGATGGGCATATGTACGTTCTCCGTTATGATTCTGGAGCCGCTTTTGACGGTCTATGTGATGGAAATGGGCGTTCAGCCTGATCGTGCCTCACTCAGCTCGGGTATTATTTTCTCGGCGGTGGGGGTAGCAACAGTTATCATGGCACCGCGTTGGGGCAAGATTGGTTCAAGGATCGGATACGGTAAAGTGCTGATCATTGGACTGGTTGGTGGGGCTGTAGGCAATCTTCTGCAGTTCTTTACAACAGGTTATATCGCATTTGGCATTTTGCGATTTGTGTATGGTTTATTCTTTGCGGCTGTATTTCCGGCAATTAACGCCATGATTGTGCAGGCTACCGCATCAAGTTTCAGGGGAAGGGCCTTTAGTCTGAACCAGTCCGCTGCCCAGATCGGGACGATGGCCGGACCGATTATTGGCGGCGTTCTCGGTGGCTGGCTGCCGATACGCTGGATTTTTATCATTAATGGACTTGCACTGATTATCACTGCGATTGTCGCGAAGTGGTCGGGATTGGATCACAAACTGCCTGGAGCAGGTAAGGTCTCCGCAAAGCGGTGATACTGAATTGCAAAGAGAAAGTGAACTTTACAGATAACGAAAAAGATGACGCTGTGAAATTACAGACGTCATCTTTTTTAACTCTACTACGGATATATATAAGTTAGTCATTCGAAGAGGGCTTACGAGTAGCCTTCTCTTTAGGAATGGCATGTTCCACCGCATCACGTTGATCCTCATCCTCGAGCGCTTCGGGGAAGGAGTCCTCAGTGAAGAGTCCGAAGTCCGGGTCAATATCCCTTTCGGTTACAAGATTATCCGGTTCATGCACATGCTTGTCACGATATTCCTTCATCGGGTATGCACCTCCTCATTCAGGATGTCATAACAGCAATTAACGTCGTGGTGGAATGTCGTTCTCTGGTTTGGCATCCGCACCAGCACCATTGAGCAGATCGGTACCATGCAGTGCATCCGGATCGGGGGCAGCTGGATCAACTGGACTGTTTGGTTGCAAAAGGTCTGCATCGGGTACAGATTCCAGCGGTGTCTCAGCCAAACGTGAATCCAATTCCGGCTCGTCCACGGCGGTTGCGGCTACGGGTGCCAGATCCGAATCTTCCGTTACAATCCGTCTGCCGGAAACTTCATCAAAGGTATCCATATCGCCTTCCGGGACTTCCGTCTCTGGCGGAATATCGCGGGACCTCTGATAACGGTCATAATAGCGGTCGCTCTCTTCGTTACTAATTGGTTTGTCAGACATGAGTAACACTTCCTTTCATTGTCGGTTGTTCAAAGCTTCTTACCCCGTAGTTACCCAAAGCGCTAGTGTTATAATCTTGCACAGCTTATTATCCCCGGGTGTTTGCTACGATATGAATGCCTTAGAATTTGGGGAATACATATTTAACCAAGAAGTATAAGAATCCGAAAAAGATAATGATATAAGCGGCGTATTTAATAAATGTGGAAGCGACCATACTTGAATCCGATTTATGCTGAACATCCTTATGTTCCACCTCAACTGTACGATGTGGCTCATTCATTGCAATCATCTCCTTAGCGTGTTTGTTTGCTTTGAGAAACCATTACACCTAGAGCAAAGGATTGAATCGCAGCCGCCGTTTTTACAGCTTTTCCTGTTTTGCCTATGTTATGATGAAGCTTGAATATGTAAGGGAGGGATCTCAAGTGGACTGGTTCACACTGGGCAATATGATTACACGTATCCGTATCGGGCAAAAGGCGTCCACACCCGGTTTCTCCCGTACCGTCATCCGTCGTCCAGACGGTTTATTTTGGGTAGGCGGAAT
Organism: Paenibacillus sp. 1781tsa1; assembly: GCF_024159265.1. NCBI lineage: Bacteria > Bacillati > Bacillota > Bacilli > Caryophanales > Paenibacillaceae > Paenibacillus > Paenibacillus sp. 1781tsa1. Next base: position 1,344,544 of record NZ_JAMYWY010000001.1, read on the forward strand.
ATGGTCCGGACAAGTTGTCCAGTTGCGGGATTTCCTTTTTTCCGATATATGGACCATCTATGATGATGAGGAAACAGAGCAGTGGCTTGAATTCCGCAGTCAAGTTGAACAGAAAGAACGGGAAATGATAGAGAACCAGTTCGAAGACTTGCGTGATTAACCGGATATATTTAACAATAAAATGGAAATAAGACTATAAATCGACTTAAATGTGAAATTTCATTTTATCTCAAGAAGGTGACGTGACAAATGGTGGCGAATGATAAATGAGAGAATCTAAGATAGGGAAAATTAGAACTTTGAGGTGCTGTGAATGAAAAATGTGCCCAAAGCTATCGTCATCTTATGGATGAGTGTATTGATTATTCTAGGTATGCCACATGGGATAGTCTTTGCAACTTCAGGAGCGATTCAGCAACCTGTATCCATAACAGGATGGGAAGTAAAATGGGGGAACGTTGACGATCAAGGGTTCATAAGTGAAGTTAAGGGAGCAGACGAGATATGGGAAAAGCAGGGCATCGATAAGTTAGAGTATAGCAATACGGATCGATCGAGTTCCTTATGGACTCGCCTGACCATCCCTAAATTGAGTGAGGAAAGTTCAGCCATTCGATTTGAGAACATTAAAGGCAATCATATTGTTATCTATCTGGAGGACCACAAGGTCTACGAGAATTACCATTACAATTATGATAATAATGCTGTGTTGCTGCCCTTATCCAGCGAAAATGCGGGTGACACGCTCTATGTATGGTCTCAAAATGAGAAAGGTCGTCTGGGCATACAAGGTACTGTTCAGGTTGGACCTTATGCTGCGTTACAGGAGAAATATATTCATAACGGGCTTATTGATGTGATTTTGGGCGCGACCTTTGTCTTCACAGCGATTACGATGCTGAGTTGTACGTTCTTCCTTGGCAAATTCCATAAGGGATTATGGATCTCACTATGCATAGTGATGGGTTCCATCGGCACAATGATCATCACGTACTCGCAATTTTTGTATACATTCTATCAGGTATATGGTGACCTGTATTCCGTAGTCTTTGATCTGGCGATGCTGCTGGGTATGCCAGCGCTATGTTATTTTTTTGAACAGATTATCGGGCCAGGACTGCATGGTATCTTCACCAAACTGCGAAAAATACAATTCATATATTCAGTTATCGCTGTCTTCTCTCTATTTATCTATGTTACTTCAGGTGGGCAATGGGAGTTCCTCTACAATCTGCTCGTACAGCGTGTGGTTGGCATGGTGCTGGTCATCCTGCTGACCATCCTGTTGGTGGGTACCATCGCCAAAGCACTGCAACGAAATCGGGAAGCTCTGCTGCTTGCAACAGGATTCGGTACATTTGCCTTGATCAGTGTGGCTGAACTGTTGTGGTATTATCAGCGGAGTGGGACGTATCATCTGTTATGGTGGAAATGGTCCATGGTTGCATTTGTGATCTCGCTGATTGCCATTCTCGGCAGTCGTTTTGCCGAGAAACACACCAAAGTTCTGGAGTATTCCAAGGAACTGGAGTTGTTCAACAATGAGTTGCAGCGTTCCGAGAAGATGGAGATTATAAGCGAATTGGCTGCTTCCGTTGCCCATGAAGTACGTAATCCGCTTCAGGTGACAAGAGGGTTCCTGCAACTTATGACAGAACAGGAAGACAACAAGAATAAGGGGTATGTGCGTATTGCACTGGAGGAACTCGATCGGGCTTCGGGCATCATCACGGACTTTCTTACCTTTGCCAAACCTGAGTTTGACCATATTATCTCGCTCAATATCTCGGATGAGTTCAATCATATTGAAGGTATTCTTGTACCGATGGCTAATCTGGAAGGTGGAAAAATCACCACTGACATTCCGCCAGATTTATATATTCGGGGCAATTCCTCGAAGTTTAAGCAGGCTTTTATCAACATTATCAAGAACAGTATTGAAGCTCTGCAGGGACAAGGCCAGATTGATATCTGGGCGTACAAGCAGGATGGAATGATTAAGGTGCATGTCAGGGATAACGGAGAAGGAATGGACGAGGAAGCACTTTCCCGGTTGGGCGAGCCTTATTTCTCCAATAAAATCAAAGGCACAGGTCTGGGCATGATGGTGACATTCCGTATTGTTGAAGCGATGCAAGGGCAGATCAGCTTTACAAGCACAAAAGGAGTAGGAACAGAAGCGGTTGTATCTTTTGCTGAGTTCGTCGAATGACGAACTCCCAGAAGGATACAGCGGCTTTTTTTGTTCCTACCCTAATTTCTTACATTACCAACTTAACTCACCCGATTTAACTTCTCCAAGGTCCGCAATTCACATCATAATTTACTTTGGAAGGATTGGGAGGTATGACAAGAACATAGTCATTTTGCTGCTCCTCAACGGTACGTACCTGAATGTGCTCCGGGATTATGATACCGAAAGCTTCACGAAGCGCCTGCTTCGGATTGGAGTGCAATTGTTGTCTGAAGTGCTCGTCAGTCCAAGCCTTTTCAATAATATCCTCATGCAACGTTTTCTCTGATACCATCATCGTCAACATTCCCTTCGTATTTGAAATTAAACTGAATCAGCTTAGTCCTTATGCTCAGAATTCCAACTGTTGTTCGCTGATCCAGTGATGAAACCCGCCTTGGAGGAGCCGTTTCTTCCGTTGTGTAATGTCCTGAACGGCTTGTACTAAAGTACTGCATAAATAAGAATCAAACGCCTCGAGATGCGATATTCCTAAGTTAGACGATGTTAATGTACGATTATAGTGATAAGCAATGTCTACGTAAGAGTTCATGAGTTGTGTATTGTATACATTGTCATGTACACGTTCGCTAAGAGGATGAGCGGGATAGTTGTGATTCAGTGCTGCGGATATGTGGGAGAGGTAGCTGTTGTAATTTCCATGCACAGCATCTTGTTGCGTGTCTGTGAAGTCATCGGTCATCTGGAGTGTCATGAGTGTAATGTTGATGGCAGAACAGATCGGGATTATCCGCTCGGACTGATTCTGCAGAAGCAGTGCACCCGTAGCTCCAATGAGCAGAGGAGCAGCCTTTTGAGCAATCAATAAGGGATTCTGTTGAAAATAATCAATGGAGTGCTCACCCGTAACACTCACGGCCCAATCCACTACATATTGTCTGAAATAGATCCAGAACGTGGAGGAAAGATCGAATAATTCCGAGTAAGATTGAAGTGCATCCATGTAATATAAATTACCCAGGGATAACTTCAATGTGGCATTCTCGGGTTGTTCATCCATCACGTCGTCCTGATTCAGAAAATATAACATGTGAACGAGACAGGCTGTACTTAATTGGTGTGCTTTCTCTGGGGGGAGTTTATCTGAGTACTGCATCCATAGTGGAATGATATACCCGATATAACTGTGCCCCGAATCTCGTAACAGGGGATTAACCGAATGAAGTTGCTCTAATGCATGTCCTGACAAGGGTTCGGGATATTTCCGTACGAGCTGTTCCGCTGAAGCAAACACCACCTCCAGATCGGAGCTAAACGGATCTAACCAATCTCTCCGCATTATTACATATCGTCCTTCCTGCGATAAGGTGACTAAGGACTGTTCAACTATATTAGTTGAAATAATCATTTACACGATAACAGCGATTGGAAGGTTGTTCTGTCAGCGTAGTGTCAGTGTAAATAATATTTAGTTCAACTGATATAGATCATGAAGTTACATTCAGTATAGCGGAAATAAACTGAAAAAAATAGGGTTTTTTGTGATCAATTGTGAGAAAAATGATGACTTTTTGTATTTTATGGCATAAAAAAGTGGATTTTAGGCTCAAACTAGGAAGGCACAGGATTTCGACATCGGAAAGGCGGCAGAAAAATGAATTTGAAATGGAAAACATGGATGGCAGCCGGATTGGCAGCCGTAGTCATAACAGCAGCAACAGGACATGTAGCATTCGCTGATTCAACGGTTCGGGCTGAGGGACATGGCGATGCGTCAAAAGCTTCTTCCTCCGGCAAACCAGCAAAGCCATGCATGCAGGCAGGACATGGTCTGTTCATGATTGGTGAAACGGCAGACTTGCTTGGCATTGGACTTCGGGATCTGAAAGAACAGATGGAACTTGGCAAGACGTTGTCCCAGATTGCGAAAGAGCGTAAGGGACTTAGTGAGGAGCAGTTATTGCAGAAGTTGAAGCCTACACTGGCACAGCGCCTGGATCAAGCTGTAGAAGAAGGTTGTCTCACCAAGGAACAAGCTGCAGCCACGAAGGCGGACATGGATACCAAGTTAAAAAAGGTCATCAATACCCCGTTGCGTGATTTGCGGCGTGAATTTGCCCACCACGGCAAACGTCCAATGGTAGATAAGGGCGAAATTGCCCGGTTTATTGGAGTCACCCCTGCTCAACTGCACGAGCAGCTTCAGGGAGGGAAATCTTTGGCTGAGATTGCTCAGGCAAAAGGCATTAGCGAAACACAGCTGGTGGACAAGCTGAAGGAACAATTAACGGGTGATCTGAAGAGGTTTGTGAATCAGAAGGGCAACGTGCATCCAGCCCCAGGTCCCCAGGAACCTGTTCCTGGACGATCAACTTCGAGCGAAGTAAAATAAAAGAAGCGCGTCTCCGTGAGGGGACGCGCTTCTTTGTTTTAAAACGGCTTACTCGTTCCCGGACTGCGAGTTGCGCCGGGTGACGGAGTTCGCTCAGGTGTAATTCTTTTGTCCACAGCAGCTGTTGGATTGGGGGTTGAACGTGGTTTGCGCATTAACCCTACGGTGAAACGTGAGCCAGGAAGTTTGGAAAGTGCCCAGCTGATTGCAAGAGCAAGACCAACCGTTACAAGGAACGATAGCAACGTTACAGGCAGATGCCATCCACTGAGTTGAAGCGGTCTGGTTACATAAGCGATCGCGTAGATCACCAGTGCATGAACCAGATATCCACCAAACGAATAGCGTCCAATCCAGGCTAGCAATCGCTGAAACCGTGTATCTTTGCCCCGCATCAGTACAAGGAAACCATACATCATAAACATCTGAGCCATAATGATCAGAAATGTGGTTGGTTTCAGATAGGTGGAGATATTCAGATTAACAACATCCCCGGACCCACGCAGTACATCGTAACCAAGCCATATATACATCCCTATAAACAGACATATCGTCCATGGCAGTACCTTCGTAGTCCAACTCCTCCAGCTATCCACTGACCAGGCACATACGGCACCCAGTAAAAAGTAGAACCAGTACATCACCCATGAATAGGAGCGATATTGCAACAACGTTGACCATGGCTCAGACATCGATTCTGTCCAGCCCCCCATATTATAATAGGACCATTTCATAAGCAGGGCGTAGAATGCAGCTGCAAAGAGAACGAGTGCCACAATAACTTGCATGGGCGTGAAACGTATGACGTTTTGGATACGCCTCTGAATGGCTTTTGCTCCTGTCCAAAACAGGGGAAACAGAATATAGAACTGAAACACCATAATGACAAACCAGAGGTGATATCCCGTCTGTGGTACAAACAGTTCACGAACAAGACTGCGCATATCCGGTATACCACTGGCCCAGAACGCGGGGGTGAAAATTCGGACAGCAAGCCAATAGATGAGTGTCCATACCACAAACGGCATATAGATATCGCCAAATCGCTTTCGAATGAAGCGAGGGTATTCCGGTTTGGTGTTACGGTGATGGTAAAACAGCATGACACCCGATAGAAATACAAATGTTGGCGTACCAAATCGGGTCAGATGATAAATCATAGTCAGCATAATGGAATCCGGTTGCTCAATATCGGCGCGATAGATATACTCAGCGATATTATGCTGCATGACGATCGCCAGAAAGGCAATGCCCCGCAGCTCGGTCCATTCCGCTATTCGCGGTTTTTTCACATATAACCCTCCCTCCAGGAACCGGAGTTCATCATATAAGGGTACCTGTTAAACATTAAGGCTGCATTAAATGGAGAAAATAGGTACAAAAAAAGACGGCTGAAACCGTCTTTTCTGTGGGCATAAAACTGAAATATACGTTGTTTAATAATCGCTTTATTTTCAACTCTGTTATTCTCAGTTCTGTTCATCTGATGATGGAGACTCCGAGGGCGCAGCATCTTCTTCAAACAGTTTCTGAATATAGGACTGGAGTTTGCTTACATCGACACCTAGCACCTGAGCAGAACCCACGAGCTCATTGGTAAGCAGTTTGTTCGGTGGAATCTGCTGCTGGTCTATTTCGTTCGCATGGATATCGAAGCCAAGTGATGCGAGTTTCAGCATCTGGGTTGGACTAAGATCCGTCTCTATATAGGGTGCGATAGCTTCCAGGATTTCCGGGATTTTGAAGAGCGACGTGGTGCTCTGCATCTTCTTGGCCAGTTCGGTCATGAAGATTCGCTGCCGTTCGGTACGGGTGAAATCCGAGGTGGCATCATGACGGAACCGAACATATTGAAGGGCTGTCTTGCCATCCATATGCTGCAACCCCTTTTTTAAATCGATGTCGTACATATGTTTATCCGCTTTACTGGTGTAATACATGTCTTTCTCCACATCGATCTCAATACCGCCTACCGCATCTACGAGTGCCATGAAGCCTGTAAAGTCCGTGTAGACATAGTGCTGAATGGGAATACCGAGCAGATCACTGACAGTTTGTTTGGTCAGCTCCGCACCTCCGTAGGAGAAGGCTGCATTAAGCCTGCTTTTGCCATGCCCGGGGATTGCGACATAGGTATCTCGAAGTACGGAGAATAGATGTGCTTTCTTGCTTACCGGATCAATGGAAGCGACCATAACCGAGTCTGAACGCCCTGCATCATCTCCTCTGGAGTCCCCGCCAAGCAGCAGAATGTTTACCCGTTCCTGGCCCTCCCACCTGGGAATTGTTGTAGTCGGTTTGTCTGAATCGCTGTCTGTGCCGGAAGAGGACGAGTTGGATGAAGTCCCGGAAGCGGTTGAGATGCTATTGGCAAAATGAACAATCGAGTATCCGTAATATACAACGACCCCTGTGACAGCAAGCATCAGGGTCAGGGCTGTACCCCATAACCATTTTTTAAGCATAATCTTCACCTTTCTATGATTGAACTGATATGTAACCCAAACTAGTTTAACAAAAAGAAAGCAAAATGTCCTCTTTGATGTCGTAACTTCGGTCAATGTAACGATTGATTGACAAATAGTTAGCGTTTGTTAATTATTTGAAAAATCTTGTTCCCGTACTGAATTCCGTTTTTGGACTGTTTATGATTACGTCATCCGAATATGCGGTTTGGGTCATGATCGCACTGCCCGTTATCGTGTTGATGCACATGTTCCAGGAGATATTGTGGGTGGATTTCTTCTGGGTAGACTTAACGTAAGATGTAGCAAAATCGTAATCGTTTTGTTCAAGAAAGAAGTCTCGTATCTCTGGTTCTGCCAAAGATGGGAGACTTCTTTTGCGTTATCCTCGAAGTTACATGAAATTTGCAGAAATTGAATTCTGACATCTACAATTCATGACTAGAGGTGACGATATATTATTCATATGCATTAGTTTATGCGCTAAGTTGAGGAGTGGGGAATGTGGAAGACACGCGGGGGAATATGTTGGGGAAATTGAGGTTAACGATTCGAGGCAAGTTATTGACTGGTTTTCTGGCAGTTGTAATTCTGCTGGTTTTTGTAAGCGTCTATGCATTAGTCCAGATTCATAGTATGTCTGGCAAGGCGAATGAGGTGGATCAGACTTGGATGCCGAGTGTGAGCTTGCTGGGTAAGATGAATGGTGATATCTCCGATGTAGAGCGTTTGGCGCTTGCCATCATCGTTGAACAGAACGAAGATGAATCGGCCAAGATGAACGAAGCGCTACAGTTGCTGCTTACCAAGATTGAAGATGAGCGTAAACAGTTGCAAGCGTTAATTGCAAACAACGAAGCAGCGCTTAAGCTCTATAATGATTTTAGTACGAATTATGATGCTTATGTAGCGAAAATGCCGGCATTTATCGAATTTGGTTTGAACAACAATTATGATGAGTCTAGCCGTCTACACACGGAGGCTTATCCACTGTGGTACACAGCAAATGACTCTATCACCAAGTTAATTAATTTGGGCAATGAAGGATCGGATGCTGCAACAAATGAGTCCGTTTCGCTTGCAGAAAATACATTTAATGTGATTTTGGCCGTGACAATTTTTGCCTTTCTGGTTGCGATGTTCATTGCTTTCTTCATTGCTAGCATCATCTCACGTCCAATCAAAAAGATGAATGAAGCTGCTATGGCAATAGCAAGTGGTGATCTGACAGGTGAGAAAATTGTACTGAAGAATAAGGATGAATTAGGCACGCTGGCTAATTCCTTTAATACCATGTCGGGTAATCTGCGCGAAATGATTGAATCGGTATCGATGACTTCCGAACAGGTAGCCGCTTCATCGGAGGAGCTTCTTGCAAGTGCAGAGCAGAATACCCAAGCTTCGGAGCAGATCTCCCAAACGGTGGAAGAATTGGCTGTAGGTACGTCTGATCAAGTCGATATTGTGAAGCGTTCTTCACAGGCGATGAATGAGATGGCTCTCGGGTCGGAGCAAATAGCTGAGCTTGCCCAAAGTGTATCCGTATCTGCTGTGGATGCGGCGAATCAATCTTCAGAAGGAAACATGATTATTCAGCAAGCGGTTGAACAGATGGGTTCTGTTCGAAATTCCATTGCTTCACTTACAGAATTGGTGACAGGTCTGGGGGAACGTTCAGCAGAGATTGGAACCATTACCGAGGTAATCAACAACATTGCCCGGCAGACCAATCTGCTTGCATTGAATGCAGCCATTGAAGCCGCACGAGCAGGAGAGCATGGACGTGGTTTTGCTGTCGTTGCAGGAGAAGTGCGTAAGCTTGCTGAGGAATCTTCCACATCTGCGCAACGAATTACGGATCTTGTTCAATTGATTCAGAAAGATACCGATCATGCGGTTCAGGCAGTCAAAGTGAACAGCAGTGAGACGGAAGCAGGAATCGAGATGGTTACTGCGGCAGGACAAGCGTTCGAGCAGATCTCCGATGCGGTTAACAAAGTAGCGGGTGAAATTCAAGAAGTATCCGCTGGTTCAGAGGAAATGTCGGCGAGTACGACTGAGGTTGTAGGATATGTAAGTCAGATCTCCAACATCGCCGGAGAGGCAGCGGGCGGGGTACATAATGTATCTGCCGCAACTCAACAGCAGTTGGCTTCCATGGAAGAGATCGCATCATCCGCAGGTTCATTATCCAAAATGGCTGAAGAACTGCAGGAGCAGATTAACAAGTTCAAAGTGTAACAGACGGAATGGTCAGAATACCATTTGATTTGTGGTACTGATTATAGCAAGGACGAAAGGCTGTTTCTCTAACGCATATAAGTGTTAGAGAAACAGCTTTTTTTGTCGTTTGACGCAGAGCAGGTCACAACAATGTTATTTCAGAAGTCACCAACGCTTATATAGCTAGTAAAACAAACGGCTATAATGGTAATTAATGGTGGAACTTACACTGAAATACACCATGGGGAGGAGCGATATAAACTTGTAGTTCAGAGTTCTGCATACGGAATATTCATGAAGAGGAGATGAATAGTTGAACATGAAGGGGAGCTGGTGGAGACGAGTCACTATGATCGCGTTATCGGCAGGACTACTGGCAGGGAGTTTATCGATGGGCACAGGAATTCCTAAGGCGGATGCGGCCGCCGGAGATCAGAACTATGCTGAAGCACTGCAAAAAGCCATTTATTTCTATGAGGCACAGCGTTCGGGTCCGTTGCCAGCGAGTAATCGGGTCGAATGGCGCGGTAATTCGGGCATGCAGGATGGCGCGGATGTAGGCGTTGATCTAACCGGAGGATGGTATGATGCCGGGGATCATGTGAAATTCGGCTTTCCGATGGCTGCTTCCGCTACGATGCTCGCCTGGTCTGTCGTGGAATACAGCGACGGATATGAACAGGCCGGACAACTGGAGGAGATTAAGGATAATATCCGGTGGGCGACCGACTATTTTATGAAAGCGCATACGAAACCAAATGAATTATGGGGACAAGTCGGGGCAGGCAATACCGACCATGCCTGGTGGGGGCCCGCAGAAGTTATGCAGATGAACCGTCCGTCGTTTAAGATTGACGCTTCCTGCCCGGGAAGTGATCTGGCGGCAGAAACGGCTGCAGCGCTGGCAGCGTCGTCAATTGTATTTGCAGATGATGATCCGGCATATTCGGCCAGACTGCTCCAACATGCGAAAGAGCTGTACAACTTTGCAGATACGTATCGCGGGGAATACACCGATTGTATCACGGATGCCGCAGCGTTCTATAACTCGTGGACAGGATATGAAGACGAGCTGGCATGGGGCGGAGCATGGTTATATTTAGCCACTAATGATAGCGCTTACTTGTCCAAAGCCATTGCAGCTACGGACCGTTGGTCTTCCAGCGGAGGCTCAGCCAATTGGCCGTATACCTGGACACAAGGTTGGGACAGTAAACATTATGGTGCCCAGATCCTGCTTGCCCGGATTACATCCAGTTTGAACATGCCGGAGGCCACGAGATTTATTCAGTCGACTGAACGCAATCTGGATTACTGGACAGTTGGAGTTAATGGGACACGAGTCAAGTATACGCCAGGAGGTCTTGCGTGGCTGGATCAATGGGGCTCGCTCCGATATGCAGCGAATGCAGCCTTTATTTCTTTCGTATACTCCGACTGGGTCAGTGATCCTGTGAAAAAATCAAGATATGAGGATTTCGCTGTCTCGCAGATGAATTATATTCTGGGTGATAATCCGCGTCAGAGCAGTTATGTGGTCGGATACGGGCAAAATGCACCCCAACATCCGCATCATCGAACCGCTCATGGTTCGTGGCTGAATAACGAGGATACCCCGGCTAACCATCGCCACATTCTGTATGGTGCTATGGTTGGCGGACCAGATGCATCAGATGGATATACCGATGATATCGGAGATTATGTGAGCAATGAGGTGGCAACCGATTACAATGCCGGTTTTACCGGAGCACTGGCGAAGATGAATCTATTATTTGGTCAGAATCATCAGCCCCTTGCGAACTTTCCTGCACCTGAGGTCAAGGGTGATGAGTTCTTTGTGGAAGCTTCCATCAAATCATCCGGTTCCAATTATACGGAAATCCGGGCACAGCTTAATAATCGTTCTGCTTGGCCTGCCCGAATGGGAGATCAACTGTCTTTTAAATATTTCCTGGATTTGAGTGAAGTGTATGCTGCCGGACGTACGGTATCGGACGTTCAAGTGACAACCTCCTATACGGAGGGGGCGACGGTATCCCAACCGGTTGTGGTGGATGCAGCCCAGCATATCTATGCCGTTACGGCGAATTTTGGTAATACGAAGATCTATCCAGGTGGGGAAGGGAATTACCGCAAAGAAGTACAGTTCCGCATTACAGGCCCGCAGGGTGCATGGAACGCAAGCAATGATCATTCGTTCCAGACGCTGACTACAGGCAATCCTGTGAAGAGCATATACCTTCCAGTCTATGATGCAGGGGTGAAGGTGTATGGACAGGAGCCTGGTGTTACACCAGTCACGGTTCCAGGCGCACCTGCTGGCGTGCAGGCTGTAGCGGGAAGCAGTCAGGTGAACCTGACCTGGGCCGCTGGTTCCGGGGCCGAATCGTATACGGTGAAGCGTTCCGAGGTGAGTGGAGGACCATATACCACTGTCGCGACGGGTGTGAATGGATTGACCTATACGAACACGGGACTGACCAACGGGACGGCTTATTATTATGTAGTGACTGCTGTGAATTCAGCAGGGGAATCATCGAATTCTGTAGAGGTGTCGGCTACACCGCAAGCAGCTTCAACGGTGCCGGGAGCACTGACTTTAAGTGGGACAGTTGGCAATGCACAGACGGTCCTGACCTGGACAGCAGCCTCGGGCGCTACTAGCTATAAGGTACAACGTTCGGTGGCAGGCGGAACATACGCGGATGTGGCAACCGGATTGTCCGTGTTGACTTACACTGACACGACTGCGCTGAATGGCACCACGTACAATTACCGGATTGCAGCCGTGAATGCGAACGGGCAGACGCTGTCCAACGTCCTGGCACTGACGCCTTCTGCACCTCCAGTGACGACCGCTACACTCGAAGTGCAGTACCGCAGTGGAGGGGCCGGGAATTCAAGTAATGCGGTAACTCCGCAGTTCAACGTGAAGAATACCGGAACACAAGCGATTGATCTCAGTACCGTGAAGATCCGGTATTATTTCACCAAGGATGGTACGGATGATATGACGTTCTGGTGTGATTATGCTCAGATGGGCACGGCCAATGTTCAAGGAACATTTGTCGCAGTGAATCCGGCGAAGGGGACAGCTGACACGTATCTGGAGATCAGTTTCAAGTCCGGAGCAGGCAGTTTGGCCGCTGGAGCAGAGACCGGCGTGATCCAGACACGCTTTTCCAAAAATAACTGGAGCAATTTCGATCAAAGTAATGACTATTCCTATGATGCTTCCAAGACGGCCTTTGCCGCATGGAACAAGGTAACCGGGTATCAGGGAACCAACAAAGTATGGGGCTTGGAGCCGTAACTGCTGAATGTCATAAGTCGAAGAGCAGCATGGTCAGACCAAAAGCAACAGCGTTTATATTTAATTTCCACTATTCCAGGGAGGTATATATTCATGTTGAAATCAGCTGCGAAAAAAAGTTTAACAGCCATGCTGGCGGGAACTGTCATGTTAACCGGGTACACCGGACTGTGGGCAGGGCCACAGACGGCTCATGCCGCAGATCAGGCCATCGAGATTCAGTCCGACAGCATCAATGAAGCCCGGTTTTTGCAATTGTATGAACAGTTGAAAGATCCGGCAAACGGATATTTCTCGCCAGAGGGTCTACCTTATCATTCCATTGAGACCCTGCTGAGTGAGGCCCCGGATTATGGTCATATGACGACGTCCGAGGCATACAGTTACTGGCTATGGCTAGAGACCATGTATGGTCACTATACGGGAGATTGGTCCCAGCTGGAAGCGGCATGGGACAGTATGGAAAAATTCATTATCCCGGTCAACGAAGGTGACGGCAAGGAAGAGCAGCCTACGATGAGCTCATACAACCCGAACAGCCCTGCTACGTATGCAGGGGAAAAACCTTTCCCTGATCAATATCCATCGCAACTTAATGGTCAATATGCAGCGGGTAAAGACCCGATTGATGCTGAACTGAAGGCCACCTATGGTAACAATCAGACCTATCTCATGCACTGGCTGGTGGATGTAGATAACTGGTATGGGTATGGCAACCTGTTGAATCCATCCCATACGGCTACCTATGTGAACACGTTCCAGCGTGGGGAGCAGGAGTCTGTGTGGGAAGCCATTCCGCATCCATCCCAGGATGATAAATCCTTTGGTAAGGCTAACGAAGGCTTCATGAGTTTGTTCACAAAGGAAAATCAGACACCATCAGCGCAATGGCGCTACACCAACGCAACGGATGCCGATGCACGTGCTGTACAGGTACTGTATTGGGCGAAGGAGATGGGATACAACAATCCGGAATATCTGGATAAAGCGAAGAAGATGGGGGACTATCTGCGCTATGGCATGTACGATAAATACTTCCAGAAAATTGGAAGTGCAAAGAACGGTACACCAACGCCGGGTACAGGCAAAGATTCCAACATGTATCTCATGGCTTGGTATACGTCATGGGGCGGTGGTTTGGGTCAAGGTGGGGATTGGGCTTGGCGCATTGGAGCGAGCCATACCCATCAGGCTTATCAGAATCCGGTCGCGGCATATGCCTTGTCTGATCCGGCAGGTGGCTTGATTCCGAAATCAGCAACAGCGAAGGCAGATTGGAATGCTACACTGAAACGTCAGTTGGAATTTTACACTTGGCTACAATCCCATGAAGGAGCTATCGGCGGGGGAGCAACGAACAGTATCGGGGGTTCCTATGGGGCTTATCCGGCAGGAACAAGTACATTCTATGACATGGCCTATCAAGAAGCACCAGTGTATCGTGACCCGGATTCCAACACCTGGTTTGGATTCCAGGCATGGCCGCTGGAGCGTGTAGCCGAGATGTATTATATTCTTGCGGAGAGCGGTGATTTGACCTCTGAGAACTTCCAGATGGCCAAGAAAGTGATCACGAAATGGATTGACTGGTCCAAGGATTATGTATTTGTAGGTGAGCGCCCGGTGACGGATGCGCAAGGCTATTATCTGAATGCGGCTGGACAGCGCATTTTGGGTGGAACTAATGTTCAGGTAGCGACAACGCCGGCTCCGGGAGAGTTCTGGATTCCGGGTGGTCAGGAGTGGCAGGGTCAACCGGACAAATGGAACGGATTCAGTTCGTTTACGGAAAATCCGAACTTCCGTGTAACGACCAAAGATCCAGTGCAGGACACAGGAGTTCTGGGAAGTTACGTTAAAGCTCTGACCTTCTTCGCAGCGGGAACACAGGCAGAGAACGGCACACTTAGCGCGGAAGGCCAAGAGGCCAAGGATTTGGCTGAGGCTTTGTTGGATACAGCCTGGGATTACAATGATGGTGTGGGGATTGTCACGGAAGAAGAACGTAAAGACTACTTCCGCTTCTTTGCCAAAGAGATCTATATCCCGGCGAACTGGTCCGGAACCTTTGGTCAAGGCAACACGATTCCAGGTACAGCAGGTGTACCTTCTGATCCAGCGAAAGGTGGCAATGGCGTATACATTGGATACTCCGATCTGCGTCCGGCCATCAAGCAAGATCCGGCATGGGCTTACCTGGATAATCTGTACAAAACATCATATAACCCGACCACGAAGCAGTGGGAAAACGGTGCACCTACCTTTACGTATCACCGGTTCTGGTCACAGGTGGATATGGCTACAGCGTATGGCGAGTATGATCGTCTCCTCGGGGATTCCGATAGTCCGGAAGTGGAAGTACCCGCCGCTCCTGCTGGCGTAACAGCAACTGGAGGAAGTGAGCAAGTGGTTCTGAATTGGAACGCAGCCGCTGGTGCAGCCTCGTATACTGTGAAACGTGCAGAAGTGAACGGTGGTCCTTATACGCCTGTAGCAACAGGGGTCACAGGATCAACATTCACGGATACAGGTTTGACCAACGGTACAACGTATTATTATGTCGTCACTGCGGTGAATGCCGTAGGTGAGTCTGCACCGTCGGCACAGGCATCTGCAACACCACTCGCAGGTACCGTTGTGCCAGGCACATTCAACCTTACTGGAACGGCTGGCAATGCCCAGGCAGTACTGACATGGACAGCATCGACTGGAGCAGCAAGTTATAAGGTGCAGCGTTCGGTAGGCACCGGGGCATATGCTGATCTGGCAACGGGGTTGACTGCACTGACGTATACCGATGCTACAGCGGTGAATGGTACGGCATATAATTACCGAATCGTAGCCGTGAATACGAGTGGTCAGACGAATTCGAATGTATTGGTGTTGACACCATTAGCCCCTCCAGTCACAACGGGAACACTTGAAGTGCAATATCGCCATGGTGGTTCAGGGACTTCAGGCAATGCGATCACTCCACAGTTCAATGTGAAGAATACGGGCACAACTGCTGTAGACTTGAGCAAAGTAAAGGTCCGGTATTATTTCACGAAGGATAGTGCGGCTGATCTGACTTTCTGGTGTGATTATGCACAGATTGGCAGCGGTAACGTGGAAGGGCATTTTGTTTCGATAGATCCGGCCAAGGGCACGGCAGATACCTATCTGGAGATTGGATTCAAATCGGGTGCTGGCAGTTTGGCTGCGGGTGCCGAGACGGGAATTATTCAGGGACGTTTCTCGAAAAACAACTGGACGAATTTTGATCTAACGAATGATTATTCCTTTGATTCCACCCAAACGGCCTTCAGTGCCTGGACGAAAGTGACAGCTTATCAGGACGGCACGAAGGTATGGGGGATTGAACCTTAATCAGTAGACAGCTGCTTAACCAGTTGTAGGATCATTAAGGACATGAGAAATACAGATTAAGCCGGGGAGAAATCCCTGGCTTTTCTTTTTTTTATACTAATCCTTCAAATGGGTAACGGTAATTAGAAAATGAACCATAGTAATGTTTACCATATTTGCGATTTTAAACATTAAAATCTAGTTCATATGACGCATGTCCTGGATGAGATTTGACCTAACTCTTGTATCGCGGAAAAATGAAGCATATCAAATAGTTACAATAATTTAACCTTTGTAAAAGAAGGAATCAACAGTGCTTTTTGCCAATAGAGGATGGACAGACCCTGATACTTAGTGCTCAAGTGCGCCTGCATCAATACAGGACTTTTGACTGATGAACGTTATGGATAGCCCGTTTACAATGGGGCAAGCCGGGGAGAAGCAAGCCAGGTTAAAATTCTGTAACATCAGGGGGAACTCGACATCATGAATTGGAAGAAAACGATTATTACGGCAAGTGTCACAGCATCGATGCTGATGGGAAGTCTGACGACAGGAGCACTAACGGCACAGGTATCGGCAGCTGCTGTTGAGAATTCACAAGTAAAAGTAATTTGGGGCGTAAACCTACGCACAACACCTTCTTCTTCTGCGAAAGTTGTTCGCTTGGTCGCTAAAGGGGAAACGGTAACGGTGCTTAAGCAATCCGGTTCGAATTGGTATAAAGTTAAGGATTCTGCTAATCGGACAGGCTACATATCTTCTTCATCCAAATACACACAAGCGGTAAGTGGCGGTACAAGCGGGTCGGGTTCGAATAGCGGCACATCGGAAACCGGCAATGCGTCTGTGGAAAAAGTCATTGCGGCGGGCATGAAATATTGGGGTACACCTTATGAGTTCGGAGCGAGTCGTAACAGCACAGCTACGTTTGACTGTTCCAGCTTTGTACGTCAGGCTTTCATCGATGCACTGGGCATCAAGCTTCCAGCCGATTCTCGTAAACAGGGAGACTATGTAAAAGCTAAGGGTGCGGTTCAGACCAACTGGAAGAACCTGAAGCGCGGTGACCTGATGTACTTCATGTCGTATAAAGGGAGCTCCGCATCATCGTATTCCAGTGTTAATAAATCCAGCGCAAGAATTACTCACACAGGGATTTACCTGGGCGACGGCAAGGTATTACATACGTATTCCAATGCTGGCGGTGGTGTAACGATTAGTGATATCTCCGGCAAACATTGGGAGTACCGCTTCCTGTTTGGTGGCAGTGCGCTGTAAGTTGCAACAGGAACCTTCTTAGAACTTCTGCGATATTTTGCAGATGTTCATATGTATATTAAACACCTTCCATTTTGCCTCTGAGGGCGAGTGGAAGGTGTTTTTGTGTTTTCTATTTAGCTGAAGAATTCAATCCTGATAGTACAGTCGGAACAGGATATCCTGATTGTAGTTTCCGAATCCCTCACCATACAAGGTAAGCCCGCCTACATGCTGGGCATCTTCCTCCACCGAAAGACGAAGAGTCCACTGGTTGCGTTCCACGGGGATATCCGCGAGAGTGATTTCGGATAGATGTTGTCCGTCAATAAATGTACCTTCATTCGTAATTCGCAGTACCTTGAGCATGCCATATTGATTGACACTGTCGCTCCACCATTCCGGGGTGAACATGCCGCGTCCGTTGCCTGAGTCTCCAGGGCTTGTCCATTCCCCCAGTCGGATGCCATTAAGCATAAATGTAATATCCGAGGGCCAATTCGGATTAACGGATGGGGCTTCTGATCCGATCTCCAGGGACAATTCAATGGCGTTGATCTGCTGCCCGGATAAGATATAGTTTGGAATTTTGTATTCCACAAATCCACGGCCAAACCACAGAATATGGGCATGCATTCGTTCGGGGTCGAGGAAATAGCGAGGGTCATCGTACTGTCCAATGACCTGCGTGGACGTAGCCAGGCCACACGTCGGATAGACGTCAAAATGAGTATAGTGTCCCACGGGTACAGAAACCTCGTGCAGCTTGCGGGCTGTGCCACTTTCCTGCGGCATGGAGATGCCAATCCAGTCTACAGCAAGGCTGTTCATTTTATGCGTGCCACCGTCTTTGCGTATCATTTTGGACTGAATAATACCCACATCCTGAAGTTTGCGGACATGCATGGTCACGATGGCACTACTCAGACCCAATGAAGCAGCGAGGTCTTTCACATTCATGGGTGTCTCTGCAACAAGGCGGATAATCTGTAAACGTACTTCACTGGCAAGTGCTTCATATAAGGGAAGCCATTCGGCATCGGTATTTGCTCTGATCACAGTTGTTCCTCCATTTTGTCTGTATAGAATTAAGTTAAACATAAATCCAATAAAAAGGATAACATTTTGCAAAATTCAGGTTGAAATTAAGGCTATAATCGATTTTAATATAAATATGAACGTTGATCCATAGAATATCAATTAATTTTTATATTAATCTTAGGGAGTTGAAATTCATTATGGAAAAAGCAAAAATGACGGTAGATAAAGATTTTACTATTGGTGTAGTGGATAAGCGCTTGTACGGATCATTTATTGAGCATCTGGGACGTGCCGTATACGGTGGAATATACGAACCGGGGCATCCGTCAGCGAACGAACA
Source organism: Paenibacillus sp. 1781tsa1 (assembly GCF_024159265.1). Classification (NCBI taxonomy): domain Bacteria; kingdom Bacillati; phylum Bacillota; class Bacilli; order Caryophanales; family Paenibacillaceae; genus Paenibacillus; species Paenibacillus sp. 1781tsa1. Next base: position 1,363,120 of record NZ_JAMYWY010000001.1, read on the forward strand.
GGGTTTCCGCACGGATGTGCTGGAGATGGTCAAGGAGTTGAACGTACCGATTGTACGTTATCCAGGAGGTAATTTTGTATCCGGTTACAATTGGGAAGATTCGGTTGGACCTGTGTCAGAACGCAAACGCAGACTGGAACTGGCTTGGAGAACAATTGAGACCAATGAATTTGGCTTCAACGAATTCGTGGACTGGGCGAAACAGGCCAATTCCGAAGTCATGATGGCCGTTAATCTGGGAACACGGGGCGCTGATGCAGCACGCAATATTGTAGAGTACAGCAATCATCCGGAAGGTTCGTATTATAGTGATCTTCGCATCAAGCATGGATACAAGCAGCCACACGCGATCAAAACATGGTGTCTGGGCAACGAGATGGATGGGCCTTGGCAGATCGGTCACAAAACGGCAGAAGAGTATGGACGTGCAGCTGTTGAAGCGGCAAAAGTCATGAAGTGGACGGACCCGACCATTGAACTGGTAGCCTGCGGAAGTTCGAATCTGAATATGCCATCCTTCCCGGATTGGGAAGCAACCGTGCTGGATCATACGTATGATCATGTGGAGTATCTGTCCCTGCATCAATACTATGGTAATCAGGAGCAGGATACGCCGACCTTCCTGGCACGCTCGCTTGAAATGGATCGTTTTATCGATACCGTGAAGGCGACCTGTGATTATATCAAAGCAAAGAAACGCAGCAAGAAGACGATGTTCCTGTCCTTTGACGAGTGGAATGTATGGTATCACTCTCATGAAAGTGACTCCAAAATGGACCCGTGGCAGATTGCTCCACCACAACTGGAGGATATCTATAACCACGAGGATGCGCTGCTTGTTGGTTGTATGTTGATCAGTATGCTCAAACATGCGGATCGGGTTAAAATGGCATGTCTGGCACAACTCGTTAACGTTATTGCGCCGATCATGACAGAGACGGGCGGTGGTTCGTGGAGACAGACGATCTTCTATCCATTCATGCATACATCCCTGTTCGGACGTGGAACAGCATTGGTGCCATTGATCCAGTCTCCGAAATACGATACCAAACAAATCACAGATGTTCCTTATCTGGAGGGTATTGCGGTTCATAACGAAGAGCAGGGTGAAGTGACTGTATTCGCAGTCAACCGTCATCTGGAAGAATCGCTTCCGCTCGAAGTGGATCTGCGCAGTTTTGGGAAGTGCAGCTTGATCGAGCATATCGTGCTGGAAAGTGATGACCTCAAAGCATCGAATACAGCCGCACAACCGAACCGCGTTGCTCCTCATAATCGAGGGGGTGCAGTTGTATCAGATACCCTGATTACAGCGAGTTTGGCGAAAGCATCATGGAACGTGATCCGATTGAAAGTACAGTAAGAGATTAGGAAAAAGGAGAGGCATGGGAACCTCATTGCAGGCTGGACGTCCGAGAGGGATGCCTGCGGGTTAGCTTGCTTCATGTATCAAAAAAGCTGGGTGCGAATTCATCGCATCCAGCTTTTTCGTTGTATTTTATAGGGAAACGAAAGGCATGGCGACACAATCAATAATGTGGCAGACAACGTAGCAAGCAAGGTATCGATGTAACGCGTGTGTTGAGCATGTAATACACAGTACGGAGTAAATAGTAAATAGTACAGACTACTCACTACACACTACATACTACGCACTACGCAGTTACACACTGCATAGTACACAGTCATCTGCGTACGCGGTAACGAACCTGAAACACCTTATTGTGCCGATTATCGCGATATTAGAAATTTAACGAATCTGAGACACGTTATCATAGCAAAATGACGGGCAAATCTAGGGAAAAGCACATCCAGAGAGCGAATAACGTGTATAGGATTCGTTAGAATATTAGAGCAGCTGAAAACAGACGAATAGCCTGTGCTGAGTTCGTTACAATCACCCGCCCGTTTGAAAGGTAATTTCTCTTCAGCGTAGCTTTCACTTCAACCTGAAAACTTAAAACTCAAAACTTTCGCCATCACGCGGGATGAGCACCTGACCATTCAACTGCTCGGATGCCAGATAAGTGGCAAGATCCGTGCGAGACATCATACAATGGTTAATCGCATCCATGTGCACAGCGATGACATGAGCAGACGGCGCATGGCGCTTCACGGCTACAACATCAGGCCCGTCCATTGTAATGGGATCACCCTCCACGAATCGTGCACCTCCGGCATTCACGACAATCACTTCAGGGGCATATTGACGAATGGCCTCAGCAGGTTCTTCACACCAGATCGTATCCCCGGCGATATAGGTGACGGGTTCGCCATCTGCTTCAAGTACGAAACCGGACACGTTGCCCATACGTTCTCCGATTTCACCTGTGCCATGATGCCCAGATGTACGGGCGAATCGGACAGAGTGATGCTCATGTTTTTCATCCACAGCTGTTACATTGGTGAATCCGGCACCCAAAAATACATCCTCATCTCCGGGCTGGCAGAACAGAGGAATGTCTTTGCCAAGTTGTTTCGCCGCTGCTTCATCCCAGTGATCGGGATGGGTATGTGTCACAATCAACAGATCTGGATTCAGATAATCCGTTTCGGTTTCAGGCAGAGCTACTCTTGGATTACGTAACTCATTGGGGGTATTGGGGAATGCAGGCATGACTTCGGCGTCCATCAGCATCGGATCAACGAGAATGCTCAGCCCTCCGTATTCCAGCCACAGTGTTGCATTGCGAATCAATTGAATTTTCATTATATTTGCACTCCTTCGGGTTGTTGAATAGTATTACCCTATATGGTATACAACCCGTTTAACGGCGTACATAACATGATGAATGGAATTAGGCTACGCTAATTTCACCGTGAAAGGATTGCTGAAGCAAGATGAATGAAACGATAGATAACACGGATATCCGTATTTTACAGATCCTGATTCAGGATGCCAAACGTTCTCACAAAGAGATCGGTGAAGAGGTTCATCTCACGGGACAGGCCGTTGGTGCAAGAGTGCGCAAGCTGCAAGACCTGGGTGTAATCGAAGGGTACACGGTAAAATGGAACCCGGAACGCCTTGGCCTCGGCCTACAGGCCTTTGTCACGGTTTTCTTGAACTCCGGTGACAGACATGCTGCCTTTCGTACATTCATTGCTGATCGTAAAGACATCGTTGAAGTCCATCGCGTCAGCGGAGAAGGCTGTTATCTGATGCGGGTACAGACCAGCACCACAGATCAACTTGGACAACTGTTGGAAGCATTGCTGCCTTACGGCAATTACAGAGTCAGCCTGTCCATAGGTGTGGAGAAATCACAGTGATGTGGGGGAAACATGTCCTCATCCATCCCGATACTCAACCATTTTGCTGCTGTTCCTGCAAAGTCTTCTGAAGCAAAGCCACGGCCTGATTCAGTTCTTTTTTGCTAAGTAGATGATCGGTCTGAATATGAGACCGGGTGCCGTCCTTCAGGAATAGAACGATCATGGGAGAAGCGGACAGGAGCCACTTGCTGCGGGCAGGTGAGGCTAGTTCGATCTTGCGAATCCGGCTCCATGGAATCTTCCGCTTGCCCGTGTTCAACGCGTCATCATCCCAGGATAACAACACGGCAGGCGTTCTGGTTAGTCGTGACACAAACATGAAGAATAGGGGGCCGATCAACCACATACCCAGCACGGCAGCGATGGAATAGTATATCGTCTCCAGTCTTTCGGCTTGTCCGTCCACGATGATCCATAATAGGCTCACGCACAAGAGGAGGAAAAGGAAGCATAGACTTCCTTTCCACAGAGCTGTGCTGCGTCGGTAATGAATCTGCTGATGGTCATGCTTGGGTGTTTCGGGTTGCTGCATGGATGTACCTCCTAATGAACAATGCTGATCGATATGCCAAACGTGCCGCCTGCATGAGCAGAGCGGCATGTTCAACGTTATTGGCTATAACACAGATGACAGACTCAGATGAATTCATTAGCCCGATCTATAGTCTAACACGAACTTAATTCAGGTCCATTACCCTGATATAGCTGAATTTTTACCTGCATCACGCGCATGCGTGTACAGATCGGCATATACGCCTTGAGCTTCAATCAGCTCCTGATGCGAGCCTTCCTCCACAATCTCGCCATTCTCCATCACCAGAATTCGATCCGCATGCATCACTGTGGACAGACGATGGGCAATGACAATGGTGGTGCGTCCCTGGGATACCGATTCCAGAGCCTGCTGCACGAGCTGTTCCGTGTGTGAGTCCAGATTGGCGGTTGCCTCATCCAGGATGAGCACTCGGGGCTGGAACACAACGATCCGGGCAAAGGAGATCAACTGCCGCTCCCCGGCGGACAACCCGCTTCCGCGTTCGGACAGATGTGTATCATATCCTTGTGACAAACGCGAAATCATGGCATGTGCTCCGACAAACCGGCAGGCCTCAATCGCCTGCTCTCGGCTAATATCCTCACGAAACATTCTCACATTATCAATGATGGAACCGGAGAACAGGAATGGTTCCTGTTGAATTAGCCCCACAATCCGATGAAGTTTGGCCTGCGGCAGATGTCGAATATCGGTACCGTCAATCTCGATACTGCCCGTGTCTACATCATAGAAGCGATTAAGCAGGGAGATCAGGGTGCTTTTGCCAGCGCCTGTTGTGCCCACGATACCTACCATTTCACCCGGATAGAGGTGCAGGTTCATATGCTGGATCAGGGGCCGATCTGCCCGATAACCAAACGACACATCATTAAAATCAATCTGGCCCATCACGTTCCGAGGTTCCAACGAAGAGGCCTGCCTAGGTTCAGGATCGGCAACTTCAGGCCGCGTGTTCAGAATGTTCCAGATGCGATCCATCGATACGGTCGTGGACTGGAAAGTATTCCATTGCATCGTAATCTGGTTAATCGGCTGAAAGAACTGACGAATATAGCTGATAAATGCATACAATACCCCAACTTGCAGGGACTCGCCAAGAACGGCACGACCTCCAAGCCAGACCATCATGACCAGTGCCGCATTTCCAAGGATATCAAACGTTCGGTTGAATATGACATTGGAGCGGGCTTGAGCAATGTTGGCTTTCAGATGGAGCGCATTTTGTTCCGAGAAACGTTTCTTCTGTTCTTCTTCCTGGTGAAAGGCCTGAATCAGGAACATGCCGGACAGGTTTTCCGCCGTAAATGCGATCAAACGGGAAAGACGGGTACGGGCATTCTGATAAGCTTTCCGCAGTCGACTACGGAATAATACCGCAACCACTGCAATGACGGGCAGGACGATCAGGGAGTAACTCGCCAGCACAGGATCAAGTTGGAACATAAAGACGATAATGAGCACCAGCATCATACCATCTCGAATCAGACTGAGCAGTACTTGGGTGAAAAAGCTGCTGATGGTCTCCGTATCACTGGATACGTTCGTAACCAGACTCCCAATATGGAAACGGTCAAAGAAGGACATGGACATCTTGGAGATATGTTTGAACAGGTCCTTTCGGATCCGGGATACAATGTTCTGTCCCACATGCTGCAACAGATTATTCTGGACATAGGTAAAAATAAAACTGATGACAGCCAGCCCGAGGAAGATGGCTGCAAGCTGAACGAGAAAGCCCACACTGGTCTGGCCGATGGCCAGATGATCATCGATGGCGATCTTCACCAGATAGGGTTGCAGCAGATCTGCCGATATGCCAAGCAGTGAGCAGAGGAAGATACCGGCGAAGGCCCATTTATGCGGTTTGGCGTATGCCATCATCGCTTTGAACGAAGTTCGTTTACTCTGATCTTCTTCTGCATCTGGTCGAAGTTCAGCGTTAGCGTCAGACATGATGTAATCCCTCCTCCTGCAAACGGTAGGTGGCCGCATATAACCCCTTGGCAGCCATCAACTGAGCATGTGTTCCCTGCTCGGCGACTCGCCCTTCATCCAGAACGATTATATCGTCCGCATGCCGGACTGCGCTGATGCGATGAGAGATGATCAATGTGGTCTTGCCCTTGCCGATTTCGCGCAAACTGCGCAGAATACCACTCTCTGTCACTGCATCAACCGCGCTCATGCTGTCATCCAGAATTAGTAACTGTGCTTGCTTGATCAGTCCTCTTGCAAGGCTGGTTCGCTGACGTTGTCCACCAGACAGGGTGAGTCCACGTTCACCAAGACGTGTATCGAAGCGATCGGGAAAACGGACAATATTGTCATAGATCATGGCTTGCCGTGCACTATGTTCCACGGTATCCAGTGATACTTCCCGGTCGCTGAATGCGATGTTATCCCGGATGGTGGTACTAAACAGGAATCCATCCTGAGGGACATAGGCGATGCGTGATCTCAGACTTTCCAGCGACAGCTGCCGAATATCGGTACCATTGATGCGAATCGTTCCTTCAGGTGGTTCATATGTACGCAGCAATAGCTTAACGAGGGTACTTTTACCTGAGCCGGTCTTGCCTACAATACCTACCGTTCGCCCGGCACGAATATGGAGTTGAATGTTTTTGAGAGCAGGAGATGAACTGCCAGGATAGGAGAAGGTTAGATTCTCCATGGTGATATCTTGTACGGTATGGAGCGCTGTGGCTTCGGGAAGTTCACGCACATCCGCTACTTCGCTGAGCAGGTCATTCACCCGCTCCAGGGATGCGCCTGAGCGCTGAACGGTATTGATGACATTGCCGATCTGTTGAAGTGGCCCCATGATAATGCGCAGATATAAGGTTAAGGCGACAAAACTCCCGAGTGTAATAGAATTCTGCATGGTCATCATACCACCTACAAGCAGAGAAACAACCAATGAGATGGCTCCCAGCAGTGGTAGCAAAGCCTGAAACAACGAAGACAGACGAACCAGTCGAAGCTGTTTGCTCTTGATTGCATCGACGGTAGTTCCAAAACGTGCACGAGCACTGTCTTCGATGGCAAACGTCTTGGTTACGCGAATGCCACCCAGCTGCTCTTCTGCGGATTCCGTCATGGTTGCAAGGGCTTCCTGTACGTCACGAGAGCGCTTGCGAATCCGCGGACCGAAAAATACGACCAAAAATGGAATCGCCAGCAAAGGTACAACGCTGATTAGAATGAGTGTCAACGGAATCCCGCTAAGCAGCATCATGACAATGCAGGACAATAGCAGGAAGGTGGCATTGGTCATGAGCGTCACGCCATTGGATATTGCTTCACGTACGGAAGTAACATCGTTCATGACATAACTGAGCAATTTCCCGTTTCCTTGTTTGGAGAAATAATGTTCGCTAAGTTCGGAAAACTTACTGAATATACGCTCACGCGTCATGAATTCGAAGCGTCGACCGAGCTTCATAATCATGAACTGCCCGGTACCGAACAGCACATTGTACCCGATAGCAATAGCCAAAAGAGACAGGCTGTACCTTACGATTGTCTGCATGTGAAGCGTGTTCTGCATCAATTGATCCGTGAAACTGCCGAGTATGCGGGGCAGGGATGCTTGCCCGACATTGGAGGCAATAATCAGAAGAACAGCAACCAGATAGACAGGCCAGTTCGATACAACATAACCGCGAAGTAATCCTTTCTTGGACATAAGCATTGTTCTCCTTTTGTTATAGGTGAAGTCAGTTCAGCGGGTGGAGTCAAGAAAAGGGCCGACACCTATTATTAGCGCGTCGTGCCCTCTTACTGTATGCGATCCGGTTCGCTGTTTATCCGTCATCCGATGGATTTCTCTATTCTTATTTTTGCGCTAATCCGATGGGATGTCAACGAAGCCAGTTAGCAAAAAGCAGGTAATCGGATTATCGGCGTCAGAGAAGAGTTCTATGCAGTGTTCCCGTGTTGTATTCACCAGATGTCGAAATTACTGAAACATTTTCTAGGGGTACCCCGTCTGTAGGAATGAAGAGGTAAAAAATAGGCTTTACTAATCATATGGAGGTGCCAAGAAATGAAACATAAAAAAGGATTGGCTGCAACGCTTGCACTCTGCGTTTCTTTGACAGCAGGAGGTGCATCGGTATTCGCTTTCTCAGATGTGAAGGATGAAGGGCAGAAGTCGATTGTGGATTCATTGAAATCAAAAGGTATTGTTAACGGAGTAACAGCGGATCTGTTCCGTCCAGATCTCGCATTGTCCGAGCCACAGGGTGTTCAACTGATTGTGAATGCATTTGGTCTGAAAAATGCATACGCTACGTCTTCCGCACAAGATAAAATTAGTCCGGACACATGGTATGCTGATGCTGTACAGGCCGCTACCCAAAATGGATTGTCTATTCCAGTAGAAGTGAATCCGCAAGGCAAGATGACACGTGAGCTATTTGTTACTTTGCTTCTTGAAGGAATTAACACAACCGGCAATTATCCGGTCATCATGAAGTATAATGATATCAAGGACGAAAATAAAATCGGTAAGGACGCCAAATCTGCGGTCCAGAACTTGCTGAACATGAACATCATTGAACTGGATAAGGACGGTAACTTCCGTCCAGATCAGTCGCTTACCCGTATGGAGGCTGCAAGCATGATCTTCAATGCACTCGAATTTGTGGATAAACACGGCAATGGCGGCTCAACAGAGCCAGCTCCAACCAATCCAGGTGAAGGCCAACAAGCGATCGTACCTGAAGTGACAACAACGAAGGTTGATGACAAAACAAACAAAGTTAAACTCAGTGCTGAAATGCCACACCCTGGTTATGGATTGAAGATTGATGATGTGAAATTGGAGAAGGATGGACGCGCGATCGTGCTCTATTCCATTATTCAACCTGACCCGGATATGATGTATCCGATGGTTATCACGAATGTGACTGCAGAAACGGATATCCCAACAGGGTATACGGCAGAAGCTCAACCTTCTGGCAAGTAAATTCACTGCAAACCCTATAAACGAATCATGGGTAAAACGAATGTGTATTCACAAAACCACTCTCCATACATATATGGAGAGTGGTTTTTTATTTGAGTTAAAAATGTACATAGGCTTTTATATGGTCATTTATATTACATTTATTGATATTTATAGTGACACATAAAGCGAATAAATGAACATCTGCTTAGGCTCTAAAGCCAATTCGTGTTACTGGATCGGCTTTTTTTAATGGTCTTTTCCCAAATATCTATGGGTATCAGATTCCACACCTTGTGCAAAATCTACACATATGGCTCCATAATCCCAATGTTTAAAAGCGTTTTTGTATCCTGCAGGCAAAGATAAAAACAACATATATACGAAAGAGACAGGAGAAATATAGAATAAAGGCAAGCAATTACAGGCTTATAATGTGCGATAGATGTATGATAGATAATATTACATTACATTACATTGGTTCGCATTGGTGCAATCTGTAACCCTTAGAATTTAGCATAATGCTTTTAGACATGAACACGATGTCTGATCGTATATGTAGGTTTTGATTTTAAGGTCTGTTTTCTATCCTCCATTTAGATCTGACATCTTTCCAGGTTCATGTGATGAAACCCTAAATGACAACTTAAGGAGGGAAACGGTCAAATTCTACATGTTTTACTTCCCCAAAATGACAATGACAAGCTGGCAACAAAAGTGTAAACCCCCGTTGTAACAGTATTTTCGGTGATTTTAGATGGAAAGGTTGAAATGGCATATTTACGGATGGGGAAATGAACCATAAACTCGGTATGTAAGCGTTACCAAAAAGGAGGAAACAACTGATGCAACCAGATGGGAAGCACACCTTGTCGCAAAACCTATCGGTATACACGAATCCGAGCAGTAAGAAAAATAAATTATGGAGAAGGATGATTCGTAACTGGGAGTTGTATCTGTTTATCGCACCAGCCTTTCTATACTTTCTGATCTTCCATTATGGTCCGATGTACGGCATACAAATTGCATTCAAAAACTTCATTCCAACGCTTGGTGTCACGGGAAGCCCATGGGTCGGATTCGATCATTTCATCCGTTTCTTCAATTCTTATTATTTCTGGGATTTGCTATGGAATACCCTCAGCATCAGCTTGTATGAGTTGGCTATAGGTTTTCCGCTGCCGATCATTCTGGCGTTAGCGTTCAATGAAGTGAAGGATTCCTTCTTCAAGCGTACTGTGCAGACCGTCACGTATGCACCGCATTTTATTTCGGTCGTTGTGATGTCGGGCATGATCATTACCTTTTTGTCTCCCTCGTCAGGCATGATTGTCAATTTGGTGGAGGCCCTTGGATTACAGGCACCTCAATTCCTGACGGACCCTGCGTGGTTCAAAACAGTGTACGTGCTGTCCGGAGTCTGGCAAAGCGCAGGTTGGGGCACCATCATATACCTCGCCGCCCTATCTGGCGTAGACCCGCAACTGCATGAAGCGGCTGTTGTGGATGGTGCGAGCCGATTTAAACGGATTTTACATATTAACATACCAGCGATCATCCCTACGATCACCATCTTGTTAATTCTAAATATGGGCAGTATTTTGGGCGTCGGATTCGAGAAAATCCTGCTGCTGCAAAATCCGCTGAACATGGGCTCGTCCGATGTCATCTCAACCTTTGTCTATCGGTCGGGGCTGGTTGATGCGCAGTACAGTTTCTCTACGGCGGTAGGATTGTTCAACTCCATAGTTAATGCGATTTTGCTCATTACCGTGAATCAGATTGCACGTCGTACCAGTGAAAACAGCCTGTGGTAAAAGGAGGGAATACACATGTCATCCGCAGTGAAAGAAAGCAGAAGCGATAAGGTGTTCTTAGTGTGCAATTACATCTATCTGACGGTAGCACTCGTGATTGTGTTGTATCCGCTACTGTACATCATCAGTGCCTCAATTAGTGATCCCAAATACGTAAGCTCAGGGGAGATGTGGTTACTTCCGAAAGGAATTACATTTGAGGGCTATGCCCGAGTGTTTGAGAACACCAACATCTGGATCGGGTACAAAAATACGATCATCTATACCGTTGTAGGTACCATCGTCAACCTGATTGTCACGCTACCAGCAGCCTACGCGCTCAGCCGCTCCGATTTTGTGGGACGAGGATTCTTCATGGCGATGTTTATGGTAACGATGTTCTTCGGCGGAGGGCTTGTCCCAAGTTACCTGCTGGTCAAGGATCTTGGTATGGTGAACAGCATGTGGGCACTTATTCTGCCTGGCGCTGCATCCATCTGGAATATTATCGTATGCCGTACGTTCTTCCAATCGACGATTCCCAAGGAGCTGCAGGAAGCGGCGCATATTGATGGGTGTACCAACACCCGGTTGTTCATCAAGATTGTGCTTCCGCTCTCCATGCCAATCATTGCAGTGATGGCACTCTTCTACGGAGTCGGACACTGGAACAGCTATTTCAGCGCCATGATTTATCTGAACGATTCATCCAAGTACCCGTTGCAGCTCTTTCTGCGACAGATTCTCGTGCTTCAGGAAATGGCGGCTCAAGGGGGAGGAGCCATTGATACCTCTTCAGCAACGGCGATGAATACGAAAGCGGAGATTGCTGCGCTGGTTAAATATGCTGTCATTATTGTTGCGACCCTTCCAGTCATTGCAGTGTATCCATTCCTTCAGCGTTACTTTGTCCAGGGTGTTATGATCGGTTCCGTTAAGGGCTGATCTTAATCCATATACCACATTAAACAAGGGGAGTTGTTGTCATGAAAAAGCTTCGCAAGGCTTCATCCATTACACTCTGTCTCACCTTATTCGCAACATTGCTTGCAGCCTGTGGTTCAACCAATGAAGAAGGAAGTGCGACCTCCACAATTGAGGGGGTCAAAAAAGAAGGTTTCCCCATTGTAGACAAAACGTTAACCTTGAAGGTCATGTCCCAGGATGCCGGCGTAGCCGACTGGAGCACAATGCCTGTGCTGCAAGAAATGGAGAAACTGTCGGGCATCAAGCTGGAATACCAACTATCACCGATCGACAGCTTTGAAACGAAGAAAAACTTGGTATTTGCCAGCGGGGACTTGCCCGATATGTTCTATGCTGCGGACCTCAAGCCCGCCGAGCAGGTGACATATGGCAGTCAGGGCATATTGATCCCGTTGGAAAAATACATTGACGAAGGTTACGCCCCGAATATTAAAAAGATTCTCGATGAGAACCCGGATGTCCGCAAATCATTTACAACACCTGATGGACATATGTATGCACTCCCATTCATTGATAAAGCGGCTGTATGGTATAGAGGCCCAATGTGGTACAACGGGGAATTCCTAAAGGCACTTAACGTTGAAGAGCCTAAGACCACGGAAGAATTGTATACGTATCTCAAGCGTGTAAAAGAAGAAGATCCTAATGGCAATGGCCAGCAAGATGAAATTCCGCTGACTTCTGTAAAACTCGATGATCTTCGCATGTTTTTCTTCGGCTTCTGGGGAATGTACAACGAAGGCATCTATTCCGATAAGGACGGAAAAGTTCACTACCCTTATCAAGAAGAAGGTTATAAAGGGTATCTGACATTCATGAATCGCTTGTGGAAGGAAGACTTGCTGGACCATGAGACCTTCTCTCAAACAGGCGATCAGAAAAAAGCAAAAGGTGAAAGCAACAAACTTGCACTGTTCAACGATTACCATCCATACTTCACACTCGGCGGTGAACCCAGCACGGATCACCCGCTGATGACACCAGTGAAGAGCGAAGTCGCAGACTCTCCGGTATACGGCAAACACCCGGGTATGTCGGCTCGTGGTACCTTTGCGATTACGAGCAGCAACCCGTCACCTGAGGCGACGATGCGATGGATCGATTACTTGTACAGCTATGAAGGTGCGACTCTGTTCAATCAAGGTCCGGAAGGTGTGTTATGGCAATTCAAAGACAAGGAAAATCACGTAAAAGAGTGGCTGCCCGTTCCTGGGGGTGGGGATCGTGAGGAATACCGAGGTAAAATCACGCCGAACTTTGGTATCTTGACACCGGGCATTAATGATCCGGAAGTAGCGAAGGGTCTTCGCACCGAATTTGATGAGTGGATTGACCAGCAAAATCAAGAGAAGTTGGTACCTATCGGAAAAGCACCATTTCCTAACGTTTATTTGACAAATGAAGAGCAAAGCGAAGCAACCGCTCTATTGTCTGATCTGGATACGTACGTTAAACAGATGGAAGCAAAGTTTGTGACGGGTCAGGAACCTCTTGAGAACTGGGATAAGTACATTGCACAGATGAAGAAAATGGGCAGTGACCGTATCATCGAACTATATCAAGGGGCTTATGATCGCTGGAATTCCGGGCAATAAAAGAAGGGCTGTCAACATACTTCCCAGGGAGGAAGAAAGATAAGCGTAAGCTTCATTGATTTTCATATTTTTCGTATATCACAATGCTCGGGGGAGGTGTGAACAGATATGCAAAAATGGTTTGAAGAAGCCAAGCTGGGGATATTCATCCACTATGGTATCTATGCGGTAGACGGGGTTGCGGAGTCTTGGTCCTTCTATAATGGCAGGATGTCCTACGACGAATATATGAAACAGTTGGATGGGTTTACGGCATCGGAATTCAACGCGGAGAAGTGGGCGGACTTGATTGAGAAGTCTGGTGCCCGGTATGCCGTATTAACAACGAAGCATCATGATGGCGTTGCGTTATGGGATACGCAATATAGTGACCTCAGTGTAGTCAAACAGACACCAGCGAATCGGGACATCGTGAGGGAGTATGCGGAAGAAATCCGTGAGAAGGGGATTCATCTGGGGATGTATTTCTCGCTCATTGATTGGTCACATCCCGATTATCCTAGTGTATATGAAGGTGGGAAAATACCGGAAGATCTCAGCAGTGTCAACCGGTATTCAAGTCCTGTGGACGGTGTTCAAGATCAGGAAAAGTGGCAGAAGTTCTTGCAATTCAATAACCATCAACTGGGAGAGATTTTAACGAATTACGGAAAGGTGGATCTGCTATGGTTTGATGGGGATTGGGAACGGAGTGCCCAGCAGTGGGATCTACCGGAGTTCAAGCATTACCTGTACTCCTTCAACCCGGATATCATCATTAACTCCCGCCTTCAAGGGTATGGGGATTACAAAACGCCTGAGCAGGGCATTCCGATTACAAGACCGGAGGGACCCTGGGAATTCTGTACCACGATCAACACATCTTGGGGTTATGTGCCAACCGATCATAAGTATAAATCCCTGAATCAGATTATTCGGATGTTCTGTGATTGTATTTCGATGGGCGGTAATATGTTGCTGGATATCGGTCCGCGTGAAGATGGCAGCATCGATCAGAGGCAGGAGGATATTCTGCTTGGGCTGGGATCTTGGATCCGAACCCATGAAGAGGCTGTCTTCGGAACGGGTGAAGGTATTATGTCCCGCTATTACCTGGGGGGCAGCACTGTATCTGAGGATCGAAAGACACTGTATCTGTTTGTGTATGATGATCCAAAAGAGAATGTGTGCATCAAAGGTCTCTGCAATCAGATCAAGAAGATTACTGTGCTGCATTCAGGCAAAGAGCTTCATCATGAGATTCATGGAGGCGTGCCATGGTTCAATATCCCGGGAACAACGTGGATCAAGATGACCCCGGAAGACACACATGAACAGGTGACCGTTCTTAAGCTCGAATTCGATGAGGAGCTGGAAATGTACGGCGGCGCTGGAGCCGTTGTCACCCATAACTAACCATTACGGGGAGGGCGTGTGCCGATAGATGCATGCCCTCCCTTACGAATTGGAGAGAGTGACATGAACAGAAGTGGAGTGCCAGAGCCCAAGATTGAGTATGCTCCCAAACATTATATATGCAAGCGTGCGCAGGAACCGTTGGTGTTAGACGGTCGTGTGGATAAGGCATTTTGGAATGGGGCTCTTTGGACGGAGGATTTCGTTGATATCGAAGGTGATCTTCGTCCGAAGCCAGAGAAACAGACACGGGTAAAAATGCTGTGGGATGACGACTATTTCTACTTTGCTGCCGAGCTGATGGAAGATCAGATATGGGCTACCTTGACTGAGCGTGATTCCGTTATTTTTTATGATAATGACTTCGAGATTTTTATCGATCCTGACGGGGATTCCCATCAATATTATGAGTTCGAGATCAATGCGCTCAATACGGTATGGGACCTGTTATTAGTGAAGCCTTATCGGGATGGTGGGCCTCCGGTTAACGGTTGGGATATCAGCGGTCTCAAGACGGCCGTATATATCGATGGAGAACTGAACAGACCTGGGGCTGATAACCAGAAATGGAGCGTGGAAGTCGCGATTCCCTGGAACAGTCTAAAGGAATGTGCCGAAGAAAACCGTTCACCTGCACCAGGTGAGTTCTGGCGTGTCAACTTCTCACGTGTGGAGTGGCAGACCGAGGTACAGGGCGGTGAGTACCGTAAGGTGCTGAATCCGGAGACCGGAAAACCTTATCCGGAGGACAACTGGGTTTGGTCACCTATGGGCATCATCAACATGCATTACCCGGAGTTATGGGGTTATGTTGTATTTCAGGATGACGGAACGGATCAGTCGTTTGAGTTGCCGGAAGACGAACGAATCAAATGGGAGCTTCGCAAGCTTTATTACCGTGAACGTAATTATTATGAAAAGCATGGTGAATTTACCCAAGATGTGAAGCTGCTTATGGGTGAGGAATCGTGGAGCTGTGAGCCTGTTATTGAAACGACTCGCAGCCTGTTCCAGATTACTGCGCCGTCTTCGGACAGCACGGCCTTGATCTGCATTCGGGAAGACGGAAAGCTGTGGAAGGAGTGAGAACGCAATGACCAGTCAAACCTTGGTATTTTCCCTTGATGCACAGTCATTGGAGAGGATCGAGCAGAAGTTCCAAGAGAAGGTACGTTTTGCAGAGGCCCACAAATCGGAGTTGTTTGATATTTTTCAGCAGGAGCTAACGCAAGAAGAGACATGGGCATTGAAATATGTCTATGCCTATATGCCGGTAAACGACATGGCTGATTATAACGGGGATCTGTTCTTGAACCATGTACGGCGGGCTTTAGACACCCGCATACGTGTGCCTTGGAGAGATCGCGTTCCGGATCATCTGTTCCTTCATTTTGTGTTGCCCTATCGGATAAATACGGAGAATATTGAAGATTTCCGAGGTTTGATCTATGACGAATTAGCTGAGCGGACAGCGAAGTTATCCATGGCAGATGCCATTCTGGAGACGAATTACTGGTGTCATGAGAAAGCGACCTATATTGGCAGTGATCTGCGTACGATATCACCGCTGACGATGATCCGGAATGCTCGGGGTCGATGCGGCGAGGAATCCACGCTGGCGGTGGCTGCTCTTCGCAGCATCGGCATCCCTGCCCGTCAGGTGTACACACCGCGCTGGGCTCACTGTGACAGTAATCATGCTTGGGTAGAAGCTTGGGCAGATGGTCAATGGTATTACATCGGGGCATGCGAGCCGGAAGCCCGTCTGAATCAAGGATGGTTCAGCCCGCCAGCCCGCAGGGCCATGCTCATTAATACGAGAATCTATGCCGACTATCCCGGACCGGAGGATATAACGCTCTCCGAAAAGGGATTTACTGAAATTAATCTGCTTGAGAACTATGCACCGACACGCACCATTCGTGTGAAAGTGAACAATGAGCAGGGAGAGCCCGTACCCGGTGCCAGTGTTCGCTTCGAGCTGTATAATGCGGCGGAATTCTATCCGATTGCCGAAGTGAGGACGGACGCACAAGGGGAAGCGACCTTAAAGACAGGCTATGGCGACCTGTTGATTCGTGCGGTCAGAGGGGGCAAGTGGAGTGAGATCCTAATCAAGGCTCAGGGAAACGACCATGTAGAGCTTGTGCTGGATTCGTCAGAGCAGCCGGCAGGGAGCGTGGACTTTGATATGGTCCCTCCGCCAGAAGGGGAAGGAGAGAGCGCGGTTGCGTTATCGGAAGAGCAGATTCAGATTCATAATCGTCGTCTGGAGGAAGGAGCACAGACCCGAAGCGAGTATGAGGATACTTTTTTGAGGCAAGAGGAGGCTGTCTCACTGTCTCACTCGCTTGGCCTGCCCCAGATGCGTGTATGGGATATTCTCCAGAAGGCACGAGGGAACAGTCGTGAAATTGCAGCTTTCCTAGAGGAATGCTCCAATCCATACGGTGAGTGGCCGCTCCGGTTACTGGAATCGTTGAATGAAAAAGATTTAATTGATACCGCTCGCCAGACGCTGCGCGATCATCTGATTGGTGCGCTCTCGCAGCAAGAATCTTGGGCGGAAGATACGTTCGTGAGATACATCCTCTGTCCGCGGATCTCCTATGAGATGTTGGTCCCTTATCGAAGTGTATTCCAGAATGCATTTTCGGCAGATGAGGCAGCAGCGTTCAGGGAGAATCCCTCGACACTTGTCCGAATGCTGGAACAGCAATATGAATACTATGACGATCTTCCTAATCTAAAAGGCAAAGGGAATCCAATTGGAACGTTTAGTCTAATGAAGGGAGACGCTCAGTCGCTGGATATTTTGTTTGTGGCTGTATGTCGCAGTCTGGGTATTCCGGCCCGATTACATCCGAGCGCTCAGAAACCACAGTATTTAAGTGACAGAGGATGGGAGGATGCAGTGTTTAGTCTCGCCTCACCTCAAACTCTGAAGAGCACAAGCTGGGGAAAGCTCCAACTTCATAGGGATATAAAAGCTCCGCAGGATACACCTGAAGCATCTTATTTCGAAAATTTCTCGTTTGCCCGTCTGGAGGATGGCGTCTACAAGACATTGATATATCCTTATGGCAGTACGGATGTCTATAGTGAGCCATATGAGGTTGAGGTAGGAGCTTATCGCTTAACGACAGGCATTCGTCTGAAAGATGGGACGGTAAACGTACGCTTCGTATACTTTACCGTGAACGCCAGAGATACAACTGAGGTTGTATTAACTTATCGCGAGACTGAGGTTGATATTCCAGTACTGGGTAAACTTGCACCAGGAAGTATACTGACCCGTCTGAATGGTTCAGAGGTGGAACTGGAAGAACTTCTGGGATCGGAGGGCGCCATTGCTGCATGGATTGAACCTGAGCGTGAACCAACGAAACATCTGATTCGTGAACTGTGCGAGCTGGCAGAGCCGCTGGATAAGCTGGGCATACCCATCGTACTCATGATCGGAGATGCAGAATGGAACGCTTATTTTGACCCTGCTGGTTATCCAAAGCTGCCTGTACGCACGGTTTTTGTACGAGATTCCAGTTATGCTTCCTTGTCTGGCTTCATTTCGAAACCTGCAAATCACGAAGCAGGCTACCCGCATCTGTTTGTACTGGATAACCAGCTTCAGATTCGTTACTCGGCTTCCGGGTACAAGATCGGTACAGGGAAGGAAGCCCTGCAGGTTGCTGCAGCGATAACACAATCATCGAATGGATCGGAGTGAAGAAGGTGAGGAAATATATAGTTGCCGGTTATGCCGTTGATTCAGTTCTTCCTGACATGACACATGAGGATCTGTTGAAGTTAACACATCTGAACGTAGCCTTCGGTCATGTCAAGAATGATGCAATAACAACCGAGCATCTAAAAAACGGTCACGTTATCGAGAACATCAAGCGGGAGCATCCGCATCTTACAGTGCTGCTGTCTGTAGGCGGATGGAGCGCTGGCGGTTTTTCCGAAGCCTCCTCAACCCAGGCGGGGAGGGACAGCATGGCTGCATCGGCGGTTAGGGTGCTGGAGGAATATGCTTTTGACGGGATCGATCTGGACTGGGAATATCCTTGTTACGGTGAAGCTGGTATCGCATCCAGTCCTGATGATAAACGGAATTTCACCTTACTTCTCATGACGATGCGGGAGGTACTGAGTGCCAAGGGAGAAGCGGATGGCCGTCATTATCTGCTCACCATTGCGGCAGGGGCTGATCAATACTATGTAGACGGTACAGAGATGGCTGAGGTGCAGCAGTATCTGGACTACGTGCAGTTGATGACCTATGATATGCGCGGCGGTTTTCAGGTTCTAACGGGGCATCATACGAACCTGTACACGCCAACAGGAGATCTGTTTCGAATCAGTACGGATGCTTCCGTGAACCTGTTTGTTCGCGCTGGTGTCCCGAAGGAGAAGATTGTGATCGGAGCTGCGTTCTATTCCCGGATCTGGACTGAGGTTCCTGACCGAAACCACGGACTCCATCAAATGGCTGGCAGTACAGGCGGCTACGGTCCGTCATTTGCCGAACTGGAAGCGAACTACATCAACAAGAATGGTTACACCCGTTATTGGGATGAGGAAGCCTGCGCACCGTTTCTGTTTAATGGGTCCAGCCTCATATCGTATGATGATGAAGAATCGATCCAATGCAAATGTGCTTACGTAAAGGAGCAAGGTCTGGCCGGCATCATGTTCTGGGAGTACAGCTGTGATCCGACGCATCGTTTGCTTGATGCACTGCATCAAGGCCTGAAGGATCTTTCGGCTGGGAAAATCGGATAAGGCCGCCGGCCACGACGAATCAGATTATGTCTTCGGACTAAAAACATACGAAAGGGCCGTCCTATACGTCATGAGCATGACGTATAGGACGGCCCTTTGTTTGCGTTGTTTTGGTCTAATGAATCAGGCACGGTTATTCGCTCTCATATACATGGTTTACTGTTCTGAGATGTAACCATCACAGAGACGATATCTCCTTTTATCCAATACACTCCTCGTCATCATCATCCGGGGAATCGGCGGAGCCGTTGGGACGGTGCATTTTACGGTATTGCCCTGGGGTATAACCCGTTTCTTTTTTGAATTTGCGGATGAAGTTTGGTGTGTCCAGATAACCGACGCGGGTGATGATATCTTTTAGCGGATCGGTTGTATGCAGCAGCAGCCGTATGACCTCATCCACCCGTTTCTGCCAGATATATTGGGTGAAATTCATGCCGATCTTTTCTTTGAAAGAACGACTGAAATAGGATGAAGAGATCGTAAATTTCGATGAAATCGTACCTAGACTGAGGTCATAATCCGAGAAATTGGCATCAATATAAGCAACGATTTCATCCATCAGAGAGCTTTCTTCCGTCTCGCTCTTCGCCTCGACATGGGCGCAGATTTCGGCGGCAAGACCTGTAAGTTTTTTCTCCAGATCCTCCAGTGAGTCATAGGAAGTGATCCTTGGAAGTTGATCAACCACATGATGGATTCCAAGCTCCGAGGCGGTTTTGAGCATTGTATTCAGAATATCAAAGCAGATGCAACGCAGCAGCGGTACAGATGGCATTTCGGATTTCAGGGTATTCAACGCGGTTGATACCATCTGAACCGCCACATCATAGCTGCCTTGTTTTAAGCTCTGAACCAGCTTTAATAACACATCCTTAGGGACCCAGAAGGAAGAATCCTGTACAGCGGAACCGGAAAGGTCGTTAAAGTATGTACTGCTACCCTGTCCGTGCAGCATCGATGCTTCCAGAGCGGTGGATGCCTCGATGTAGGACTGATTCAGCTGTTTAGGATAAGTGTATCTATTGCCTATCCCGATTGCGGGCGCGACCCCGGTGTGTTCTACTACCATCCATTGCAGTTTTTTAACAATGGGCTCTATACGGGCATCGAGGCTACCTTCATGCCCAATTTCGGCATTGAATCCCACGATAAGGGCCAATTGGTCTGCCTGTGGCAGCTCCACGCCGTAAGCATATGCAGACAACTCTGGCAGCTCCACATCGTTCATCAGCTGCATGACAGTTGGTTGCTCTTGGTTATCACCGATACGAAAAGCATGCATCTCCCAGCCCATGATCATGACAAAATAATGGGATCGGTTGAAGCGTATGCCAAGCTTATCCGTAAACTCAGCGGGGAAATCTCCGGTGTGACCGTGCTTCAGCAACATAAGTAAAATATGATTGCGCGCATAGGGCTCCTGAAGATCTACACGCTGACTATAATCATGCAGTGTTTTCTTGATCCATTCCAGCTCGTTGGTGGTTGAGGACGTATCCGGATCATTCTTCAACCGGATGAACTCCATTAAGTCTGAAATGGGATGGTATTGTCTTCGTGCCAACATGATGGCAAGGATCGTACCCATCGTCACCACAAAGGAGAATACAAGGATAATAAAGGTCCGAATATGCACAATTCGGCTGAAAAACTGGTTGCTTGGCATAGCGGTGACATAAGTCCAACCCGCATCCGATTTAACGGATACAACCGAGTGGGGTTCTTGATTTAAGGAGATGCTGTGCGTTCCCGGTTCAAGTGCAAACAGAGCGTTGACTTCCTGTTCGGATATGATTTCTCCTTTGTAATTGGCTGCCAGTACTTGCCCGTAATTATCGAAAATATAAGTCATCCCGTGATAGTCGCTGAGGATCGAATCAATTAAGCCCGTCAGATTGGACTCGTGAATCAGGTACATGACGGTTCCATGGGCGGGCGTATTATTAGGTGCAATCGGTACAAGGTAGGCCAGCATGGAATTGGGGATTCGGGTTCCTTGGACGACCTGCTCGGCTGGTCGTATCGTGGGAAACGGGACGTTATTCAAATCCCGGATCATGTCTGCTTGGTTCCAGGTATTAAATTTGTAGCGGCCAGTGAATACATTCAGATTCTCAGAGCCTTGAGAAGAATAGATATTATCATCTCCGCGGAAGAACAGGAATAACTCATCGATAATGGAACTGGTGGCTTTGTATTTGACCAATGCGCCAATGGATTCTCGGCTATAGTACGGATGGTGGGTCCAATACCGCGTTAACTGCTCATCATAGGCGATGCGAAACGCGATGTCCTGTAGTTCCTTCATGCGATCATCAATGACCGTTTTGGCTTGAGTGAGCTGATTAACATTGGTCTGTTCAATCTCTGAACGGAGCGTGTTCACAGCATTGTGATAAATAATGATGGTTAATATAACAAGAGGGATAAGGAAGATGGAGATATAGGATAGTGTGTACTTAAGCAGAAGCTTGGACTTGAAGTGATTCCATTTCATATCTGCAACCTCCCGTTTTTCTTTCGTGCTGCAGCGATAGCGCTCTCATATGGGCAGTGAAGGTATTGCCGTGATGGGAGTGGCTGGGGTGTTCCTTCTAAAAATACTAGGAGAACTTCTCTAATAAAGCAATGGTTCTTTTATAAATTCCAGTGCAATCCGTAAGAAAGATATAGCTATAGCAAAATCCCCTCAAAGTTAACTCATTTCCTTATGCTACCACATAAGGATTTGGTAAGAGTATCTACTTTAAGGGGATAACTTTAGCTGATCATATATTATATTTTCTATTACTGAATATAGGAGTTAAAACGATTATTCTTCCAGAGGTTCATAGTCAAACCAATCGAAACTTGCAGGTGTACACTCCTCCGATGGAGCATAAGCGTACATGGCTATCATCACACCTGTGAAACCACTCGCCACTTCGGTAGATAACAGATGTGTTTCTCCTGAACCCACTTCAATGGCATCGGATGAACCTTGCTGATAGAGGAACGTAAAGTGATTACGGTCAGCCTTGATTTGTAATACAACAGGCCCTTTGTCACAGTCAAGCACCTGTTCGGTTCGCAGGGAGCCGACGGTTCGCCGCAATACGATTCTCTTCTGACCGTCAATCCGAGTTACAGCCAAATCATAATGATATTTATGATTCATAAATACCGTTAATCCAGCCTCCTCGCCACTTGCAATCGGCTCATAATATAGCTCGGTCGCCATATTGCATAAGAAATGGCTCAATCGACGCCCAATAAAGGCTGGATTTCTACCCTCATCAAGTGAAACCGAATGACCACGCAAGGTGAGCCGCCCTGGATTTTCTGTAAGCGTCCAACTACCCGGAGCCGGGTTACGCAAGAAGATCCAGTTCAAGCCTAATGATGCTTCGTCAAAATCATCCCGGATAGCCTGAGGCGACCAAAGATGCTCAGCCAACAAAGGCCCAGTCATCTCCTGCTCGATATGTCCATGCACACCGATCATTGGCCAACCGTTTTCCGTCCAAGTGACAGGTGCCAGGAACGTTTCGCGTCCCAGATGGTGCCGCATGGGATAACCTGCTGGACGAATGCCAAGAGATACGGCCCACCAGCTTCCATCCTGAATCTGGACAAGGTCTGCATGACCGGTTGCGTGGATGCTGGATTTCATGCTCCGATTGGACAGAATCGGATTATGAGGACATGGATCAAATGGTCCGTATGGCTCTGTACTTCGAGCAATGGTCTCCATATGACCATACTCGGTTCCGCCTTCGGCGATCATCAGATAGTAGAGGCCGTTTATTTTATACATGTGGGGAGCTTCGGGGGCTGCTCCTCCGGTTCCGGTCCAGATTAGTTGGCTATCTGTTAGTCTCGTTCCGTTCTTAAGGTCTATCTCGCACTGATAGATGCCCTCGCCCTCATTGCCGTTGCAGGCCGTTTGAAAATACACACGTCCATCTTCATCGAAGAGAAAAGAGGGATCAATGCCCCCCTGATCAACAAAAATCGGAGCAGACCATGGTCCCTCAGGCTTAGCACTACGTACATAAAAATTTCCACCGCCGCTGACATTGGTTGTTGTCATATAGAACCAGCCATCATGGTACCGGAGAGTAGGGGCATAAATGCCGCCAGAGCTGCCTGCGTTCGCTAAAGGGAGCTGCTCGGTTGTTGTGAGGACATGGCCGATCTGTCTCCAGTTCACAAGGTCCTTGCTATGGAAGATGGGTACACCAGGGAAATATTCAAAGGTACTGGTTACCAGATAATAGTTTTCATCTACACGGCAGATACTCGGATCTGGATAAAACCCCGGAATCACCGGATTGGTATATTTCATCATTTATGCTCCTATTCATTTCGAGAGTTTAATATGGATCTGAACGTGAACGTATGAAATGTATCCTTGCTACTAAGGGGAATTATATCGTCTTGAATCATTTCCAACCTTGATTTTTCGGTCCTCGAATAGCATGATATAGACATTCAACCCAACATGGTTTGCGGAGGGGAATGCTTTTGAGTCATGCATATTTGAGATGGTTTACTTCAGATCAACAGTTTCCATTTTTCATTCAGTATGGTGGACACGACCAAGACATGGAGCTTCACAATCATGTGGACTTTACGGAACTTGTCATTGTTCTGAGTGGTCATGCAACCCATGTGGTAAACACCGAGGAGTTTTTTATTAAAAAGGGGAACGTATTTGTAATTAATGGCGACACCCATCACGCGTACAAAGACCCTCATGATTTTAGGATCTGTAACATTATGTTCAGTCCTGAGATGCTTGCTTCGGCTGGACCTGATCTGAGAAAATCTAACGGCTTCCAAGCGCTGTTTGTGTTGGAACCGTTTTATCGTAATATTCACTCTTTTCCGAGTAAACTCGCGTTATCCATTTCCAGTCTGGAGTATGTGGAATCACTGATCTCGTTCATGATTGAGGAGTATCAGAGTAAACAGCAAGGGTATCAGACGATGTTGATCTCACGTCTCACGGAGATGGTTGTTTATTTGTCGAGACAATATGATACGCAGGAGAAAGGGATTGAAGGTAATAATCTGATGCATCTGGCCAATGCCATTTCATTTATTGAAGATCATTATCTAGAGCCCCTGTCGTTGGAGGATATTGCGGGGAAGTCGAACATCTCCATAAGGCATCTGAATCGGATTTTTCGATCCTATTATCAGATGACCCCGATCTCTTATCTGCAGAAGCTGCGTCTGGAGAAGGCATGTCATTTGTTGAAAAACGGGAATCTGTCCATCACGGAAATTTCGTATGAATGTGGATTTAACGACAGTAATTATTTCACCCGCCAGTTCAAGAAAGCCTTTGGCAAGTCTCCCAAAACATACAGGCAGAATCATTAACACCCGAATGAATATGATGTGTGAGCGGGGAGAGGTGAACAGAAAGTCTGGGCCGAGATTCGCCAATGTATAAATCAATCCAAAAAAAAACAAGCAGGACCATCCTACGAGGAGGTCCTGCTTTCGTATTTTCAAGGCCTTTTAATAATCCAGAAGCCGTCCGTGATCATGCCACTGACCGTACATTTTATTCTCTTTGGTGTTGCTTATGAATTTATCCAATCTGCTCTGGAATAAGGCGGGCTGCTGTTTAACACTTTGAATCGTGTCAATCCTGACCTTCTGATACAGGGTAGGGAATGCCGTGAAATTCGCATAAACCTGCGGGTTCTCTTTCAACCTTTGTTCGATTACACCATCCATAATGAAAGCACTCGGGTCCATCACAGGTAGCGCTTTTCTGCCTTCGTCATGCATGAGGCCCAACTTTTCAAGACGACGGACGCGTTCCTTGTTCAATTCAGTCCATGAGCTACGTTTGCTTCGGGGAGATATTCTCTGTGCTAATTGAGTCTCGGATATTTTCTTTTTGACCCCATCGATCCAGCCAAAGCACAGCGATTCCTCAACCACATCCAAATACAGCAGAGTATCCAGAGTGGGTTTCAAGCTAACCATGACCCAGCAAGATTTCTGGACTTTTCCATGCTCCTGCAACCAACTTCTCAATTCTTCCCTCGATGTCGCGGGGATACAATGTACATTTTCCATCGCAGAGTTGTCTAGACTTGAGCCGGTTCTTGATACCAGAAGAGAGAATAGTCATTCATGATGGAGGCGTGCCCCAATTGACGCAGCATCGTAGACACATTGCCTCGGTGGTAGGTCCCGTGATTGACTAGATGGAATACCATTTCCGATAAGCTGGTTTCGCGGACGCCGGCAAATGGATTATCGAGCAGCACGGTTTGTTCCAGATTAGTTTGGCCTTGGAGCCATTCACTGGATTGTGCCGACAGATCGGCAAACATTTGCATGTACTCATCTATTGAACCGTGAATTTCACCATTGAGAGGCATGCATGCTTGGAGTGCCTCGGGCATACCGGTGCCCGTTAACACCAGATACCACATCTTATCCACTGCATAGATATGGCTGAGGGCATGGGCGATAGTTGGAAATGAACTGTTCACTTCCTGACTCAGCACAGAAGAGGGGAGTTCTTTGATTCTGTTCAGGATGGTTTGATTAGCCCATGCGTTGTAGTTATACATTTGTTCCGGATGATTCATGAATGATCGTCTCCTTTAATTTGGCGAGGAATGTGGTTACTTCCTAAAATGATTATAAAAAAAGAAGTATGACAACAGCGTGTCATACTTCTTCATAGAGTTTAAGTGCGTCTCGAAGCTGTTCTTTCAGAATACCTCGTAGTTCAATCGGTTCAAGCACCTCAGCGCCACTTCCCAAACTAAGCAGAAACGACCATAACCACTTGGCTTGTAACGGTTGATGAACCGAGATGCGCATCGTCATACTCCCATCCTCGTGAAATTGCTTATCTGCCTGTTGAAAATGATCCATGGCTTCCGCTAGCGCTTCCGGGTTCACTCGAAATACAACATCACTTACCTGATCTTGCCATGATGGATCTGACACAACATTCTCTTGGGGAAGCTCAAGGTGGGGGTGAAAGTGTTCTGATGTCAGGGTCACATTCATCATCCGGGACAGTCGGAATTCGCGATAATCCTGCCGTGTCTGGCAAAATCCATAAACATACCAATTACGGTATTTGAAATGGAGTCTTACCGGTTCCAGATGGCGAGGGGTATGTTCATTTTTCGTATTGATGTAGTCAAAACGCACAACCTGATGTTCCGTAATACCCTTACGCAGATGAGGAAGTGCATCTGGCTCCGTTCGGCGAGTCTCCAGATCCACAGATAGACTTGAGGTCTGATGCTCCGGTCCAATCGTTTGCAGTCGTTCAATTGTGCCCTGTGCACGTGCATCCTCAAAGACCGTGGAGAGACTGCTAAGAACCGTAATCAGAGAATCGACATCATATGAACCAAGCAAGCTCTTATCCATTTTATATCCGTCCATCATGCCGTAGCCGCCCTTGAGTCCCTGATGGGAAATGACGGGGAAGCCGGCTGCACAGATCACATCAATATCCCGATAGATCGTTCTTGGGGATACCTGAAACTCTTCTGCCAAGGTGGAAGCAGACAGCACTTCGTGGTTCAGCAGTTTGTATATGATTGAGATTAATCGCTCCAATTTCAAGAAATATCCCCGCCCGTTATTCCATTTTGTCATTACAGGCCTATATTATATCATGACATGATGAACCACATAGATGAATACAAAGGGTTCATAAAAGTCATATCATCCAGTGTGTTTATTCCAGCTTGGTTGAATAAGTTCTTAGGCAAGATGAAAAAAAGAGTGCTGGATAGCACCCTTTTCGAAGACACATACTTGTTGTTGTTGTTGTTGTATGGAACAGTTATTTAGCAGTTCGGTTGGGCTATTATTTCCAGCGCTTAGAGTAGAGTGGGGCTCTACTCTTCTTGCACGTTATAGAGAACCCGAGCGAGCAGATTCTGTCCGTAGTTACCAAAGTTTTTGCCAAAGATCGTTAAGCCCCGTTTGTTCAAAGGCCCATCCGTAACCGCAATGCGGAAGTGAATATCGCTTTTGTAATCCAGCCCAATCTGGTCCAGCGTCACGTCCGATATGCGGCATCCGTCGATATAGCTGCCTTCCTGCGTAATTCGGATCAGCTTCAGCATGCCGTATTGATTGAGATGGGGAGGCCACCATTCCGGGTTGAAGGTACCGCGTGTATTGCCGAAATCGCCTGGACTCGTCCAGCAGCCAATCTCAATACCGTTAATGTAGAAATAAATATCCGAAGGGTAATTGTCGCAAAAACCAGGTGCCTCCGACCCCAGTTCCATGGATAGCTGAATTTCGCTAAACGACTGATTGGGCTTGAGATAGTTGGGAATGCGATACTCCAAGTAACCTTCAGCCAGCCAGATCATCTCCGCATCAATTCGCAGTGGATCAGCAAAGTAACGCGGATCATCGAACTCTCCAACAATGCTGTCCCGGGTAGCGAGACCGCATGTAGGTGCAGCTTGATAATCGCTGTAATGGCCTACCTGGATTTCAACCTCGTAACGATTATTAATTTCCTGCGAACGCAGATCAACCATCAATTTTTCCTCATTGAGATAACAAATCTTCTGAATGCCATGTTTGCCAACGGCGGTGTTGATTTCAATCAATCCGCTCTCCTCAAGCTTCTTGATATGCATTGTGATAGCGCCATTGCTCAGCCCCAGTTTGGTTGCGAGATCATTGAGATTAAGACTTTGGTTCTTGGCCAGCAGCTCGATGATCTGAATCCGGATTTCCGAACTGAGCGCTTTGAAAATATTCACACCCGACATCAGATCTTTAATATAAATCATAGGTGGATTTCCTTTCCCCGTTCTGAACAAAGTCTCTTTTTAATGCAGACATTTGCACATTTATATGTTTTATTTCAGATAATTATAAATCATTCCCTCATGGAAGGGAAGGGCAGAGAAATAGAAGCCAAAACCCTTCTGTATAGCGCAAATATGAAAATGTAATCTACTTTTTGTTTACTATTCCGGTTAAAATAAGTATTAATCAGTTCATATATATTTGAAATATACCATTGAATTGTAATGTAACCGCTTTTATAATCCTATTATACCTAAATTGATTCAATACATCATGAACCAAATTAACCATTTGAAAGGTGGAGTTAGGTTTGGATAAGTTGAAGACGGTGCAAAAGTTCAAAAGGAAACGTTGGGCATTACCCGCATTGCTTGTCGTAGTGTTGTTGCTTGCAGGTCAATCACGGGCTTTTGCGGCATTTTGGAATCTGACCGGAGATATCGCTGTTCATGATCCATCGATTATCAAAGAGGGCAGCTCCTGGTACACCTTCTCAACAGGTCCGGGCATTCAGGTATTGAAATCGGATAACGGATCGTCCTGGTATCGGGTTCCACAAATCTTCTTAAGTAAGCCATCCTGGTGGGCTTCTGCCGTTCCGGGACAGAGCGGATTGGATGTATGGGCACCGGACGTAGAGCAGTATAACGGAAAAGTGTGGCTCTATTATTCAATCTCCACCTTTGGTTCTAATCGGTCTGCGATAGGTCTTGCATCCGCGAACAGTATCGGTGCAGGGCAGTGGAAGGACGAAGGGTTGGTGCTTCAGACAACGACCGCCAATAATTATAATGCTATTGATCCGAATCTGGTCATTGATGCTTCAGGCAATCCATGGCTGGCCTTCGGTTCTTTCTGGAGCGGTCTGAAGATTGTCAAGCTGGACAAAAATACGATGAAACCGACGGGCAGCATAACTTCCATTGCTGCGCGCCCGAACAACGGAGGTGCTATTGAAGGCCCAAGTGTTGTATATCGTGGCGGCTATTATTACCTGTTTGCTTCCATCGATTCTTGCTGCCAAGGAGTGAACAGCACATACAAAATGGTCTATGGACGTTCGACCAGCATAACAGGCCCTTATGTGGACAAAAACGGAGTCAATATGCTGAATGGTGGCGGTACGATATTGGATACAGGCAATGTGAAATGGAAAGGTCCAGGTGGTCAGGACGTGTACAATGGCAATGTCATAGCACGACACGCCTATGATGCAGAGGATAATGGCAATCCGAAATTGTTGATAAATGACTTGCTTTGGGATGCGAATGGGTGGCCCATGTACTGATTTGTTTTAGATAAACATAAATTGTTTTACAAAAGTATTGACTAAAGTGATCTGGATTTGATAAATTTAACAACAGAAATCTTATTTCATCCAATTGAATACGGTTACAAATCCAGATCAGGAGGGGTTCAGATGGTAAAGAAAAAGAATTGGGTCACATTTATGCTTCTAATGCTGGTGAGTGCACTGGTACTTGCAGGCTGCGGAGGAGGAAGTAGCGGTTCAAGTGGGGACAAGGAGTTAACGTTCATGTTCCGCGGCGGTACGGACGAGCAGAAAGCATACCAAGCGGTGGTCAAGAAATTCGAAGAAGATCATCCGGGTGTGAAAGTCAAAATCATTGTAACGGCTGCGGATCAATATGCAACCAAGCTGAGAGCGGCAATTACAGGCAACAGCTTGCCTGATGTATTCTACATCAATCCGGGCGATGTGAAAGCGTATGTGAACAGTAATGTACTGATGAATCTTACACCGTATGTTGAAAATAACCCGGATGTTGATCTTGATAATATCTGGAAATACGGCGTGGACTTGTACCGTTATGATGGACAAATGTCAGGGCAAGGTGACATCTACGGTATGCCGAAGGATCTGGGGCCATTTGCACTGGGCTACAACAAAACGTTGTTTGAAAAAGAGGGCATTCCATTCCCTGACAAGGATAAACCATATACATGGGAAGAGTTCATTAAAGTAAACCAGCAAGCAACCAAGGATACCAATGGGGACGGTAAACCCGATGTGTACGGTACCGGATTCAACGTACAGTGGGCACTGCAATCCTTTGTATGGAGCAATGGCGGCGATTGGCTGGATGAGAGCAAAACTAAGGTAACGATTGATGATCCGAAATTCGCGGAAGCACTGCAATTCTTCGCGGATATGCAAAACAAATACAAAATCACACCTTCCATTGAGGAAGCGCAAACATTGGATACGTACCAACGCTGGATGAAAGGTGAGATGGCTTTCTTCCCTGTTGGACCATGGGATATGAGTACATTTGAGAAACTGCCTTTCGAATATGATTTGCTGCCTTTCCCTGCGGGATCTACTGGCAAATCAGCAACGTGGATTGGATCTCTGGGAATCGGGGTATCCGCGAAAACGAAACATCCGGAAGAAGCTGCTGCATTGGTAAATTACCTTACAGCTTCCAAGGAAGGCATGCAGCAACTGGTGGATGCCAAGGTACAGATTCCAAACTTGCTTGATATGGCAGACGAGTGGGCCAAAGATACATCCACGAAACCAGCCAACAAACAGGAATTCATTGATATCGTTGAGGATTACGGCCGGGCTCTCCCAGGTAACTACACGTACAATGCGGAATGGTATGATCTGTTCTTCACCGACATTCAGCCGGTATTGGACGGCAAGATTACAGCCGCGGACTATGTGAAGCAGCAACAACCGAAAATGCAAAAACTGCTCGACAAAGCAGTTGAACAGGAAAAGAAATCGCAGAAATAGTAGATAGGAAAGGGTGATGCCGGCAGCCTGCAATCATGCTGCTGGCATCATTCGTATTGGAACGTATTGGATTCATACGGGCATGTGGCATTCGTTGATGGGTAAGGTTCAATCGAAAAATGCCACATGCTGATACTAGAAACAGGGGTGAACACCGTGATTACGAAATCGAGTTTGTATCGCAAAGAGATGCTGTACGGATATCTGTTTATTTTACCTCCGATTCTTGGATTGCTGATCTTTGTCATGTTCCCGTTCCTCTACTCCCTATATGGTTCCTTTACGGATTGGGACGGGCTGGGACAGATGAATTTTATTGGTTTGGCGAACTTCAAGGATCTGCTCACGGATGACCTCTTTTACAAAGCGATGTTTAACACATTTTTCCTGAT
The DNA here is from genome assembly GCF_024159265.1 of Paenibacillus sp. 1781tsa1. Classification (NCBI taxonomy): domain Bacteria; kingdom Bacillati; phylum Bacillota; class Bacilli; order Caryophanales; family Paenibacillaceae; genus Paenibacillus; species Paenibacillus sp. 1781tsa1. The sequence continues at coordinate 1,394,437 of NZ_JAMYWY010000001.1, forward strand.
GCTTGGTATCCCGATTGGTCTGTTGTTGGCGCTATTGCTGGCAATGGGGCTAAATCGTAAAATCCCGGGCACAACGACATTCCGAGTGATCTATTACATTCCGGTTATTTCCTCCCTCGCTGCCGTGTCCATCATGTGGAACTGGGCGTACAACGGAGATTACGGTCTGGTGAACCAGTTCCTTGACCTGTTTGGGATTAAAGGTCCTAACTGGCTTGCGAACAAAGACACCGTCAAACCGGCTCTGATTATTATGACGGTGTGGAAAGGCTTGGGATACACGATGTTATTGTACCTGGCAGCACTGCAAAGTGTATCACGTACATATTACGAGGCGGCAGAGCTGGATGGAGCGAACGGGTTCCAAATCTTCCGCAATATCACCTGGCCGATGGTGAAGCCGGTTACCTTTTTCCTGATCGTTACGAATATCATTGGCGGTTCTCAGATCTTCACCGAGATGAACATTATGACACCTACGGGTGGTCCTGAATATTCTTCGGCATCAATCGTTTTCTACATCTGGCAGAAAGCCTTCAGTAACTTGCAGATGGGTTATGCCTCAGCGATGGCCATGATTCTGGGTATTTTCATTTTTGTCATTACCCTGGTGCAATTCAAAATGAACGAAAAATCAGCCTATGATGGGGATTGATTGTCAAGGAAAGGAGTGAACCGGAGATGTCTTACAGTCAAAAGAGGAAATTAACAAACTCGATCATTTTTATCGTACTCGCGATTGGGGCGATTGCGATGATTGCACCACTGATCTGGATGTTGTCCACGTCATTGAAGGAGAAGCAGGATGTGTTCGCGCTTCCGCCTGTCTGGATACCTGAAGTATTCCAATTTGGAAAGTACAAAGAAATCTGGGAAGCAGGACCGCTGCTCAGCGGGATCAAAAACAGCCTTATCGTTGCGGTGAGTGTAACGGTGGTGGGTACGTTTACGTCCAGTATCGCTGCATTTGCTTTTGCCAAATTAAGATTCCCGCACAAAAACAAACTGTTTCTCGCGTTGCTGGCATCCATGATGATTCCTTATCCGACCGTCATGATCCCGCAATTCATCATGTTTGCAAAGCTTGGTTGGGTGGATACGCTGTTGCCACTGATCGTTCCTGGCCTGTTTGGTAACGTCATCATGATCTTCTTCCTGCGCCAATACCTGCTTAGTGTACCTGATGCCATTATCGAAGCAGCCAAAATCGATGGAAGTTCCTATTTCCGGCTGTACTCCAGCATTACGTTTCCACTGATCAAACCGGCGATTGCTGCACAGTTAATTCTCTGGTTCATGGGCATCTGGAATGATTATCTGGCACCAATTATCTATCTGAATTCACCGGAGAAGCAGACGTTACAGCTCGTTATCGCAAACTTTAATGCCACGTATGCGATTCAAACCGATTACCCGCTCATTATGGCGGCATCGATTGTAGCCCTGTTACCGGTATTGATCATCTTCCTGATCTTCCAAAAACAGATTATTGAATCGGTTGCCATCTCGGGAGTGAAGGGATGAACCAGCGGAAGAGATTCCGGGGTTGGACATTTTCGAAGAGAGGGGTGGTTGCTTCCATGTTGCTGATGATGATTGTTGGAGCTACGGGTTGTTCTGGAGAAGGCGCAGGAGAAACGGTGTCCCGTCCGGTCTTTCCTGAAGCTCCTCTAGATACGCTGTTGTATGACACCTCCATATTGGATGACGAATCCCGTTGGACAGTAAACAATGCACATGATCCGGCCATTATCAAAACAGATCAGGGATATTACGTCTATTCCACAGACGTTCGTGTAGCAGGAGAAGCGAAACCCGGCGTCATGGTACGCAAATCAGATGATCTGATTAACTGGACATGGGTAGGCCAAGCTCTGCCAGGCATTCCGCAAGAAGCGCTGGATTGGACAGGTGCAGTGAACCTGTGGGCACCGGATGTGATTCAGGCTGGTGACACCTATCGGATGTACTACTCGGCATCCAGTTTCGGTAGTACCCAGTCGGCCATCGGTCTTCAGACATCGTCATCTCCCGAAGGGCCATGGACAGATGAAGGCCTGGTTGTGAAAACCCTTGCGAATGAACAGGATAAACTGAATGCCATTGATGCCAATCCCATTGTGGATGCCGAGGGCAATTCGTGGATGGTATATGGTTCGTTTTTTGATGGCATCTATATTGCCCCACTCGATCCGGATACCGGGAAATTCAAGGACGAGGGTTATGGTACCCGCATTGCTGCACGGGATCGTGCAACCGAAGAGGGTGCAGTCGAAGGTCCATACATTGTGTATAATCCGGAGTTCAAAAAGTATTATCTGTTCGTCTCCTATGATTCCTTGTTCGAAGATTATAACGTGCGGGTTGCACGTGCCGATTCAATCACAGGACCGTACACGGACATGAATGGCATGAACATGCTGGATACGGAACATCTGCCTCAATATGAGATCGGCACCAAAATTCTGGGGGGTTATCGCTTCACAGAAGGTGAGGGCTGGGTAGCGCCCGGACATAACTCCGTTCTGAAGGACGGAGACGATTATTATATCGTGCATCATGCGCGGGGTGAGACGGATAAAAACTGGCCATATCTGCATGTACGTAAAATGTTATGGACGAAGGACGGCTGGCCTGTGGTTTCACCTGAACGGTACGCCGGTGAGATAGCACAGGATATACCGAAGTCCATGATTGCCGGGGAGTGGGAAGGGATGGCACTTGATCCGTCCGTGGACGGGCAGATTCAAGCGGTGCCTTATACCCTAACGGGCAACGGTAAAATTCAAAGCGAAAATGGCTCAGGGACCTGGACATTTGATGGCAAACAAACACTGACGTTGAAGTGGAAAGAAAGCCCCTGGGGCGGAGCTTCCACGGAAGAGCTGAAGCTGCTCCCGTCCTGGGACTGGGAGCGAAGCCAGCCCGCGCTGGTGGTAACAGGCTTCAATGACCACGGCGTAGCGGTCTGGGGCAAGCAGATCAGCGCTGCGGAGGAATAAGGGGAGCGAATAGCGAACGCGAAAAGAGCCGAGCTGCTGAACCAAAGGTGCACAAGCAGTGAGGGGGAGGAAGGAGCCGCAGAAGCGAGTTTGGCATCCGATTTCAACCGCCAGGAGCGGTGGAAGAAGAAATCGGAGGACAAGAGAGCACCAAGGCCCTGCCACCTCCGAACGTCCACTGTGTGTGCCAAAGCTTTCTTGTTAAGGTGCGTTAACGCCAAGGTATTACTGCCTTTAGACACTCAAGAATTATCTGTACTGGCCTATAGCTTTGCGGCCAGCCCTGCATTAAGACAGGGAGAGTTGACCTTGCGAAGCGGTCAAACCCATTAGATCGAGCCAATATAAGGCTCGAAGTGAGGTTGTGTAACTCAGCGAGGGCGAAAAGAGCCGAGCTGCTGAACCAAAGGTGCACAAGCAGTGAGGGGGAGGAAGGAGCCGCAGGAGCGAGTTTGGCATCCGATTTCAACCGCCAGGAGCGGTGGGAAAAGAAATCGGAGGACAAGAGAGCACCAAGGCCCTGCCGCCCCCGAACGCCCGCTGTGTGTGCCAAAGCTTTCTTGTTAAGGTGCGTTAACGCCAAGGTATTACTGCCTTTAGACACTCAAGAATTATCTGTACTGGCCTATAGCTTTGCGGCCAGCCCTGCATTAAGACAGGGAGAGTTGACCTTGCGAAGCGGTCAAACCCATTAGATCGAGCCAATATAAGGCTCGAAGTGAGGTTGTGTAACTCAGCGAGGGCGAAAAGAGCCGAGCTGCTGAACAAAAGGTGCACAAGCAGTGAGGGGGAGGAAGGAGCCGCAGGAGCGAGTTTGGCATCCGATTTCAACCGCCAGGAGCGGTGGAAGAAGAAATCGGAGGATAAGAGAGCACCAAGGCCCTGCCGCCCCCGAACGCCCGCTGTGTGTGCCAAAGCTTTCTTGTTAAGGGGCGTTAACGCCAAGGTATTACTACCTTTAGACACTCAAGATCCATCTGTACTGGCCTATAGCTCTGCGGCCAGCTCTGTATACATGGGGAGAGTTGACCTTGCGAAGCGGTCAAACCCATTAGATCGAGCCAATATAAGGCTCGAAGTGAGGTTGTGTAACTCAGCGAGGGCGAAAAGAGCCGAGCTGCTGAACAAAAGGTGCACAAGCAGTGAGGGGGAGGAAGGAGCCGCAGGAGCGAGTTTGGCATCCGATTTCAACCGCCAGGAGCGGTGGGAAAAGAAATCGGAGGACAAGAGAGCACCAAGGCCCTACCACCCCCGAACGTCCGCTGTGCACTCAAATAGCTCTTCTCTTTTCTGCATCGCACACACATCCCCAACTTCGAGCCATCACACACATTTTGAAAGGGGAGCATTCCCATGACTGATTCTATTACCTTTACTAATCCCATTCTGGAGCAGCGCGCTGATCCGTGGGTATACCGTCATACAGACGGTTACTATTATTTTTCCGCTTCCGTGCCAGCCTTCGATCGGATTGAGATTCGGCGAGCAGAGACTATAGAAGAGTTAAGAGATGCTGAGCCGGTAACGGCTTGGACCAAGCGTGACACGGGGCCGATGAGTGCTAACATCTGGGCACCGGAGATTCATTTTATCGATGGCAAATGGTACATACATTATGCTGCGGCTCACACCAGTGAGACCAACGAAGGCCTGTTCGATCACCGGATGTATGTTCTGGAAAACGATTCCGCGAATCCACTCGAAGGAGAGTGGGTAGAAAAGGGCCAGATTTACACACGGTGGGAATCATTCGCACTGGATGCAACGACCTTTGAACATAAGGGAATCCGCTATCTGGTGTGGGCACAGAAAGATCCCGATATTGTTGGTAACTCGAACCTGTACATTGCCGAAATGGAAAACCCGTGGACGCTACGCGGCGAACAGGTCATGATCTCTACACCGGAGTATGATTGGGAAATCATCGGCTTTAAAGTGAACGAAGGCCCAGCGGTGATGCATCGCAATGGACGGTTATTCATTGGGTACTCGGCGAGCGCGACCGATTACAATTATTGTATGGGGTTGCTCACCGCAGATGAAGATGCTAACCTGCTTGATCCGGCGAGTTGGGTGAAGTCACCCAAGCCGGTGTTCCAGACCTGTGAAGCGAACGGACAGTATGGTCCGGGCCATAACAGCTTTACGGTGTCACCGGATGGCAAGACGGATATCTTGATCTATCATGCACGTAATTACAAAGATATCGAGGGTGATCCCTTATACGATCCGAACCGCCATGCCAGAGCTCAAGTGATTCATTGGCGTGAAGATGGCACGCCTGATTTTGGTGTTCCCGTGCCAGATGGAAAAGCAGTAGCAGAAACGAAATAAGATGTAGTATGTCTTTTCAATACGAGAGCCCTTGGTTAGCGAGTGATGCTGATTAAGGGCTCTTTTGTATGTAAACGATAGGAAAGAGCATTATGAGTGTCGATAGTTGGATATAAAACAAAGCAACCACAACGATGATTTCTGCGTATGAGAAAGATACAGATTACGATGTACAACTTATTAGGAGGATTATATATGGATTCACGCGAAACCTTGGACCAGGAACTTGAACAGATTTTGAAATGGGAAAAAGAACAGAAAGACTTGTTTATATGGGATAAAATTGGGCGGTTGCCCTTTGCAATGTTGGATAAAGTGATGCCTAAAGCGCTAAAACAGAAAATCGGTGATTCCCTTAATGACGTCGGGCAGTATGTCCAGCATGGGGGCAAGTTCCTCGTACAGAAGAAAAAAGTAGCCAAGCTGCTGCAAGAGGAAGCCGAGAAGTCTGGTTATTCCATGATGGATACGACCCATACTTTAGAACAGGAAGCTGAAACCGAGGGCACAACGAAGATTCATAGTGTGGAAAAGTTGCCGCTTCAGGTGCTGGACCAGGTGGCTGATAACATTACCGAGAGCCGAACCAAATTTGCTGCGGCGCAGGGAGCAGCTACAGGGTTTGGTGGCATTGTAACTATTGCAGCAGATATTCCCATGGTGATGGGGCTTTCTCTGAAAGTACTGCAAGAGATGGCACTATGTTACGGCTATGATCCAGATGAACCGCTGGAGCGTATATTTATCGTCAAATGTCTGCAATTCTCTTCCGCCGATATTGTAGGCAAGAAAGCGATCATTGAAGAACTGGCCGCTTACGACGATCCGGACAAGCCTATTGAAGTGGTATCACAGATGCAGGGCTGGCGAGAAGTATTTAACTCCTACAGTGAATCTTTTGGCTGGAAGAAGCTGTTCCAACTCGTGCCGATTGCTGGCATGGTGTTTGGTTCCGTGAGTAACAAGAATACGATCCGTGATGTAGCTGAAGCAGGTAAAATGCTGTACAAAAAACGTCTGATCCTTCAGCGCTTGAAGTGATAAATATTAGAGAAGAAGTACTATTACAGAAGAATATTTAATTGAAAGAGATGAATTTGACATGTTAAACAAACAGGGTTTCTATGATCTATTAAATCGCAATAATATCGTTTACGAGAGTGTTGAACATCCCGCAGTATATACGATGGAGGAAATATTCTCTTATCAGATTCCACATACAGAACATATCGTTAAAAATCTGTTTCTGCGTGATGACAAGAAGCGCAACTATTATCTGGTGACGATTGCTGGAACGAAGTCAGTTGATTTGAGAAGTTTAAGCGAGAAGATACCTAGCCGCAAACTAAGTTTTGCCAGCGAAAAGGATTTATTGGAATGCCTCGGACTGGAAAAAGGGCATGTCAATCCTATGGGGGTTCTCAATAATACTCAGCAAAACGTAACCGTCGTCTTTGACAAGGATCTAGTTGGTCAGAAAATCGGAATTCATCCCATGGAAAATACGGCGACGGTATTCCTTGAGTTTGAAGATGTGAAGGAACTTATTTTAGCTCAAGGTAGTAGCGTTGTCATGTGTGACGTGGAATAGAACGTTTGAAGCTTAATGAGGGGGAAAAACAATTATAGAAAAAGGGTTCCTGCCAGTCTGTGCATACAGAGTCGGCAAGAACCCCTTTTGTTATGGTTCAAATTTTTTATTCAACTGCAAATGTAGGTGACGAAGTGATATCTAACGAACTCAGCAGACGCTATTTGGCGATATTTCGCTAATTCCGATTGCTAAAGAATCTCAGACACGTTATTTACTCATTTCACACGCACATCCCAAGGTTTTCAGCCGTTTTCTCGGGAATAGCGTTGCTCAGATTCTTTAGATTGGGAAACCCGCAGTATTCGTTTGAATAAGTGCTGTCAGATTCGTTAGCGCAAGATAATGTCTTATAAGGGCGATGCTGCCACGTAAGGATCGGATCTAATATAGAATAAAAAGTGACACCTGTTGATGTATTCCTTATTCTTCGCTACCGTTTTCTTTGGCCCAGATATTCAGTAATTTATCGGATGGAAGCAAAAATGTGAAGATCCCGAGAAGGGGCAGGAAGCTGCACATCTGCATCACAGGTGATACACCAAAAACGTCAATCCAGTTCCCTAGCACGAGTGCACCCAGGCCCCCCATACCAAATGCCAGACCTGTGATCAGACCGGAAACCGTTCCGATTTTGCCCGGAATCAGCATTTGCGCATATACAACCGTAACCGAGAAGCTGGATAACATGATAAAACCAATAATGGTTAGCAGTACACCTGTCCAGAACAGGTTCGCATAAGGCAACAACAGCGCCAGCGGAGCAGCTCCGGCCATGGACAGGAAGATCAGGTTACGTTTGCCGAAGCGATCCGCCAAGGGGCCTCCGAAGAACGTACCGAGTGCTCCCGCAGCCAGGAATAGGAAGATATAGATCTGCGCGTCCTCTGTAGATAATGCAAAAGTATCTTTCAGATTAAACGCGTAGAAGCTGCCAATGGAAGCGATATACCAGGAACGAACAAAGACAAGCAAGATCAATAGCGTAATGGCTGCAGTAATCTTTTTACGTAAAGCAGGATTGGGTACACGACGGGCAGCAGCCTGTCTACGCAGGTATCCTCCAGATTGCAGCATGCGGCCATACCAACGGGCGATGTAGATCTGAACGGCAATTCCCATGGCAGCAATGCCTGTAAATCCAATGGCACCGAACAGTCCAAACGGGATAAAGATCCAGCGTGTAAGCAATGGGGCAAGGGATTGCCCGGCGTTACCGCCGACCTGGAAGATGGACTGTGCCAGCCCACGGCGCTGACCGGCAGCCATATGGGATACCCGTGAACCTTCTGGATGGAAAGCGGCAGAACCCAGACCGACAAAGATAACAGAGATCAGGACAGTCATATAACTGTCTGCGAAGGCCAACAGCAACATGCCGGTAAATGTAAAACCCATGCCAATGGGCAGGATAGATGGTGTCGGTTTTTTATCAGCAAACCAGCCTACGACAGGCTGCATAATGGATGCGGTAAAGTTGATCGCAAAAGAAATCCATCCGATCTGAGTATACGTGAGATGCATCGAGTCTTTCAGAATCGGGAAGATGGCTGGAATGACCGACTGGATCGAATCATTGAACAGATGAACCAGACTAATCGCAATAAGTATCCGGTAAACGGTGCTTTGTGCATCCAATCCGGGTGGGGCTTTCGAACGCGCTGTGGCGTCCTTGGTTAATGAGTTTTGTGTAGACATGTACAATTCTCCTTTGGTCGCGGTCACGAGGGATCAGCGCCTGATGTATTCTATGCATGTAAGCATATTGTTACATAATAGGATAGATTGATTGGGTCGACAAGGGGAACAAGAGAAAACGTACATTTACAAAAGAAATGTATTACTTTAGCCTTTATATTAAGAAATCCCATATTTAAGCGTGAAAAGGAAAGGAGAGGGATGGAAATGAAATCCTTATCGCCTTATGAATCAGCTCGGCGTGAACTGGTGATGACTATTGTATATATGGCTGTAATAACGTTTCAGGCTATCTATGTTGCATCGAAATCTCTATCTGCTGCTATCGTCATATTTATCATTTTTCAATCAATTGGTGTACTGATGTTGAGACATTACATTAGAAAAGTCAAAGAACTAAATAAAGGTCAATCTACTTGAAAGTGACTCCAAGCTTAGGGTAGAGACGGAGGTTCTACAGGATTAAACTAAAAAGCCGAACTTCTTCAGATGGAAGAGTTCGGCTTTTGGCATTCTATGATTCTATTTTATATACAGGATGTTTGAACCTGACGAATTAACGATTATCAATCGTCTCCGGATACATATCATGATTCATCATACGGTGGTCAGCCATTTGCTCGTACTTGGTTCCCGGCTTACCATAGTTTGTATAAGGGTCAATGGAAATACCACCACGCGGTGTGAATTTGCCCCATACTTCGATGTAGCGCGGGTCCATCAGCTTGATCAGGTCGTTCATGATGATATTCACACAATCCTCGTGGAAATCACCATGGTTACGGAAGCTGAACAGGTACAACTTGAGTGATTTGCTCTCCACCATTTTGATATCAGGAATGTAGCTAATATAGATCGTTGCAAAGTCTGGCTGACCCGTAATCGGGCACAGGCTGGTGAACTCCGGGCAGTTGAATTTTACAAAATAATCACGGTACGGGTGCTTGTTATCAAAGCTCTCCAGAATGCCTGGATCATATTCAAACGTATATTTAACGTTCTGGTTGCCCAGCAACGTCACATCTTGCATCTCATCAGGTTGTCTCATCGGTTATTAAACGCTCCTTGTTTCCGTCAAAGCCCGAAGCTTCACGGTATATATGAATAGGCCATTTTGCCTGTTGAATTCACTTCATTGTCTGAGGACATTTCGTTCTTATCCTTACATCATGCCGCCCATTTCACCCATAATGCCCATTAGACGCCGCGTTTGTTGCCCCATACCAACGTATGAAGCTGTGGAAGCACACGAACATCATTCAGGTCATCAGAGGCACTGACTTGGTCGATCAGCCACTCATAACGAGCAAGCAGCGAGGACGCCAGATCTGGCGTATCGGCGGAAGTCACATCCGGGTTCCCGGTTTGTAAAAATAGATCCGTGCCCGGATATCGTGCATGCACACGGCGGGCATAGTCCAGGTCTGTCTCATCGAAGATCACGATCTTCAGACTATGACTTCGTTCTGCCGGGCCAGCGGCCAGCCGTTCGATCAGATCATCCAGCACGGACCAGTCGGTGTCCATGCCGGAGCTGGGTGGCTTGGGCGAGACGGTGACTTCGTCAATGTCCGTCAGCCAAGGCTGCCAGCGGGAGCCCTGCGTCTCCACCGCGGTGCGGATGCCGTTCTCCCGCAGCAGGGCAACCAATCCGCCCAGCGAAGCGAGCAGGGCGGGATTACCGCCAGAGATGGTGACATGGGAGAAACGTGTGCCGCCAACGCGGCGCAATTCTTCCCATACGCCCTCCGGCGTAATCATCTGAATCTGGTCCTTGCCACTGCCGTCCCAGGTAAAGGCCGAGTCGCACCAGGAGCAGCGATAATCGCAGCCCGCGGTGCGAACAAACATCGTTTTTTGCCCGATGACCATGCCTTCGCCTTGAACCGTCGGGCCAAAAATCTCCATCACAGGGATGCGAGCCTCTTGGTTACGTTCGCGTGACTGTCTATGTTCTACAACACTACTCATCAATCATCCACTCCCGTCTCGCTTCCGCGTAACTGGTCGGTGTCTCGAAGAGCCTTACAAACTCTGTCCGTCCGCCGTCTGTCAGCCCGGCATAGGGCTCCGTCTGGAGCGCGTTTTCCATCTGTTCGAACAGCCACACGACCATATTTTCAGCCGTTGTATTCATTAAGGGAAGTGTCTCGTTGAGGTACTGATGATCCAGATAGCCCTCAATCTGAGTTTTCCATATATCTTTGATATGTCCAAAATCAACCGTCAGCCCGGTTTCACCCGGATAACCGCTGATGCCAAATATCACTTTATACGTATGACCGTGCAGATTCTTGCACTTGCCTTCATAACAATGCAGATGATGTGCCGCGTCAAAGGTGAATTCTTTGCTTACAAGCACACGTTTGCGGTGGTAGCGCAGCTGGGTGGGTAGAATATCTTCACCGATGCGTTGCAGATGCTCCACAATACGGAATGTTCCCGGCTCTCTCATCGCACATCCACTCCCGCCGATTCAGCAGCAGTACGTTGCTGTACATAACGATCCAGTCCGGCTTTGCGCAGTTTGCAAGCAGGGCATTCTCCGCATCCATCGCCAATTACGCCGTTATAACAGGTCAGGGTACGCTCACGAACATATTCAAAGGCACCGAGATCATCTGCCATCTTCCACGTTTGGGCTTTGTCCAGCCACATGAGCGGCGTATGAATGACAAATGGATAGTCCATCGACAGATTAAGTGTCACATTCATCGACTTTACAAATGAATCCCGGCAATCCGGGTATCCGCTGAAATCCGTCTCGCATACACCTGTAACCAGGTGACGAGCTCCTTTTTGTTTGGCCATGATGGCCGCAAAACTGAGGAACAGCAGATTTCGTCCATCCACAAATGTACTTGGCAGTTCGCCTTCTTCATGTGTAATTTCCACATCCGTGCGAGTGAGGGCATTGGGTGCAAGCTGGTTTAACAGGCTCATATCGAGTACGGTTTGCTGTACGCCCAGATCACGAGCGATCTCGGATGCACATTCAATTTCCAGCTTGTGGCGCTGACCGTAATCAAACGTAACGACCTCGACTTCGGCAAACTGTTGTTTGGCCCAGAACAGACACGTGGTACTATCCTGACCGCCGCTGAATACAACGACTGCTTTTTCTTCGTTCAACATAAAAAAACCTCTCTATCTTCTTGAGATCAAACCATGCGCGTAGGCATAGAGTGTCGGAAGAACAGAGAAGTTCATGAACTGGCATCCATCAAAAAACACACCTTCTCGATAACCGCTTCAAAAAGCAGCCATGAGCAAGTGTCCTTAGTTTTTTACGTACATTACGTTAAGTAACGTGTACGCAAGACTTATACTGACCACCACAGGGTCAAGTCTTATAGAGGGAGTTCGCGAACCTCTCCCATGCCGTAGGCATGGATTTTCTTCTTCAATTGTCTGAACCATTATAACATGAAACCGCGTGGTGACCACCCCACTGGAGCACAGTGGCAGATAATAGGTCGGCTACATCAACTAACCGTTTATTTAATCAGTACATTACCAAAAGGGATAACTTCTTTCAGAATTCGTTTGAACAGTCCCTCATCGTTAAGATCTTGTTCCAAGCGGCGATTCTCACGTCCAGCCTGAAAGAGTACAGATCCATGTCCTGTCATCTTCCAATGATAATTCATATGCTGACTTGCAAGGTTGTTACCATATACTGTGAGTTCCAGATGTGCATTTTCGGGATAGGCAATGATGCTGCCGGCATCCACATACAGCGGTGCTGTTGGGTGAAGTTCCTGTTGGCAGACCTGGCCTTGAGTGAGCAATCCGATTTTGCCTTTGCCGGAAAATTTCATCTTCACTGCATCACGGGTGATCAGCATGTTTTTGATTTTCTGAATTTTGGTATGCATGGTTACACCATCCGAGTAGAAGAACAGGTGGCGGAAGTCATAGAGCAGATCACTGTCCTCCGTGAGCTCCACTTCCTTCATCGTGAATCCGGGAGGCAGGGCAGCTACAAATTGGCAAGGTCCGGTAATTTCGGATTTAATCAGCTTTTTTTTGCGATATATGCCCGTGATATTCATGAATTTATCATTGCGGCTCCCACTTGGACCGCGGAAGGCCACTATTTGCTGCGGATGCAAGATATGAAGGCGGTCATCTTTAATCAGTGAAAATGTGACGACTTGTCCAGCTCCGCCTGCTTCAGCATTGTTCAGGTGTATGTTCATGCAGTTGCTCCTGTTCTTTTATACTCGGCCTGAACGGCGACGCATTCCCCAGCGCATCACACGAATCAGAACAAAGTAACCCAATATGAGAGAAACGACAGTGATGATCATCGTCTGAATTCGTTTGCTGGCAGCCGCTTTGGCATTCTGGTCATCTTGCAATTTACTTACCATTTCAGTAAGTTTCTGGTTCTGAGCCAGTAGCTGTTCGTTCTGGGTCTTAAATGCTTCGACATTCGCCTGGGCTTGTCCCAACTGAGCGGACGTTTGATTTAATTGCTCCATCGTTTGCTTATAACTTTCCTGCAGAGCGTTCACTTCTCCAGGCAGTTCGGAGACTCGTTCCCAGCCGCTGTATATATCCGTAAAAATATTGGCACTGGCTGCACTTACTGTCGAAGCGATCGAAACGGTAAATAGAATGCATGTGGTGAATAACACCCGAATGAAATAACCCTGAATGGATTTTGGCATCGTTAACACCTCTTTCTTCGGTTAGTTCGATCAATCGCCGAAATCGTCGTCTATTGTTGAAATACGGCTCTTACATTATACGTCAAAATCGGGACGATGGGTTCAAGATGATATCGTTTTATTACCCGAAATATTTAAAATGATTTAAGACCAGGGCTGTTTAGCATATAAATCTGTGGGGTAATAGAACGATAGGCAAGCACACCGGACCGTTTTAACAGAACTTTTACTTCAGTTCCGGGTGCATGCTATTCACAAATACGCAATTTAATGAACGATACCAATATATCCGATTGAATATAAGATCGTGAACATGAAGGAGTAAAAACATATGTATACAACAGATCAGAACCCATCAACCAAAACAATCATGATCACTGTTAACGGAGAGCCAGTAGGGCGTAAGCTGGTCATTGACAGTGTCACCTATGCTCCAGTAACCAAAGCGGATGGCACACAATATTTACACAAAATGGGAATTAGTCGTCCTACTGTTTAATTTGGGACTTGTCATAGATAAGTGATTGAAAAGCTTGGCATAGCGCCAGGCTTTTTCGTCGTTTATTGTCGTATTCAGGCGGATTTGGGGAGGAGAAACTAATATATTGGAAAAATTTAATAAGAACATGTGTTCCGTGACAATATAGTGTCCATTCACCCTGATAACTTAGAAGATAATACACATAAATCGGGGGAGAGACTACCAGTGAACTCAGTCTTTGAAGTATCTTATTCGTGGAATAAAGAGGCCATACCGACAGGGGGAGCCGACCCCGTATATATGATGGTAGAGTGGCGTAACGGTGCCCCTGCCAAAAGACTTAGGAAAATAGCACCCAAAATTGTATCAAGAGATTTGGAACTTTTGCTCAAACCGGAATATGGGGTACAACTCAAAGGGATCTATGGATGTCGCTCCAAAGAAACGGATATTGGTTGGTTACTTAGGCTTGGTGATGTGTACAAAGGGGAGAGCAAACAAATTTTGCTTGAATTCGTCATGGGACCCCATGTATCTGGAAAAGCAGCGGTATGTTCAGCCTACTGGAGTACAAGGAAGTTGAAGCAAAGTCAACGCGTATTGTTACGGAGAGAGCAGTTGTATATTCAGTACACCAGTCATCTCGGCATGCTGCGACAGCCGGAAGATCCGAAGGTGGAAAAGACCATCAAGTTAAATGAAACCGTACCACTGATCAAGCAAGCCTTGCGTGCTTATGAAAGAGGCCGGGTTCAAGAGGGGAGTCATATGTTGCGTCGCCATGCAGATGCTCTGTTAATTGAAGCTGCGCGCAAGCAGGATCTGGATTATTACACAGAAGCCGAGATCGTCGAGAAGCTACGGTATCATTACGAAATCACGTTTACGACCGCGTATCATAATCGTGAAAAAACTATGTTAGGTGAATAAGATTGAGTTCTGGTGGTAAGGGTAGGGGAGAGGACGTTTCTACATATATTTATTATGAAGGTGAAGTTCAGCAATAAGTCGAATGTACTAAACAACACATAATCATAAAAATGGATGGAGTTGTACTGAATTTATTGAAACAACATCGTGGAGGGCCCGGCAAAATGACAGACCGACTAATCCGATTAATGCGCATTATCACGCTGGTACAAGCCAAACCGGGCATTCTGGCTCGTGAGCTTGCCCAGCGATGCGAGACGACGGAAAGGACGATATACCGTGACATGGAGGCCCTCAGTGCAATGCATATCCCGATCGCCAATATGGGTCACGGACAAGGGTATATGTTTATCAGCCATTTTGCCATGTATCCGCTTAATTGGTCTGATGAAGAAGCCCAGGCTTTCATGCATCTTGCTGAAGTTATGGAGAATATTCGTCCTTTGCTGAAACCTGCTTTTGAGAGCGCCTATGAGAAAGTGGTTGCTGCGAGTCAGAAAAACAAAACAGAACGCGTGGAATGGTCGGAACAAATTAGTGGATTATTCAAATTGGGATTGCCCGCATGGCACAATGAAAACAACGATTCACAGAATCAATCCCTGATTGCCTTGTTTCAGGCTGGCATTTCACAGAACACCATTGAAGGGGAGTATCTGTCTCAAGGTAAAAAAGGGATTGTACGCATAGATCCTTACTGTCTTATCCCGCAAGAATACAGATTTGAGCTGTTAGGGTATTGTCACCTGTCCGAGAAACTCCGAGTATTTCAAGTAAGCCGGCTGCAAAGGATACGGATATTACCACGTACGTTTCGCAAAGAGGATTATCTGATACAATCACATTTCCGTATTCCTTTGGCATACGAGGGAAGTACGGAGTGGACTGCGTTCAAAATTCGATTTGCACCCCATGCTGTGGAGCGTGTGATGCAGGAGCAATTCTATATACGCCCCATCTTAACCATAGAACCGGAAGGTAGCCTGTTATATGAAGCCGTATTAATTGATGTTGAGGAATTTCTCGAATGGATTTCTAAATATGGACCTGATGCGGAAATTCTCGAGCCTGAGATCTGCCGCATCAAGATGAAAGAACGCCTGAACCGTTGGCAACAAATGTACAATAGAAGTTGAGACTAGAATGCCATCTATCCTAACGCAAAACACGATTAGATGCCGTGCTGTGGACGACTACTCTTTGGTTTTGAAAAGGTTTGCCAGATTGCCGAATGGGGATTCTTTCTCTTCGTCTTCTGTAGAGCTGGAATAGACAACCTTGGATGTAATGCCTTCATCATCGGCTGCACAGTTGTTTTCCAGCGTGAATCGGTCGAATTGATGCATAAATACCTTGGCTGTATTTATTGCATCATCCAATGCGCGGTGCTGGGTACCATCGAATTCAATGCCACAGATTTCAAGAGCCTGCGCGAGACCGAGTTGACGGAACTTGCCTTCTTTGCGAACGGTGCGCGACCATTGTTGCTGGAGATCGTTATGATTGGTGATCCAGGCCACATCAAGTTGATGGGTGCGACAATGAGAGATCAATTTGCTGCGGTCATCGGGTCCCCAGGAACACATGTAATAGGGGTCGCTTCCCATCCAGGCAATGAATTGGTTCAATGCTGCCGGAAAAAGTGGGGCTGCATCAATATCTTTCTGCGTGATACCTGTAAATTGAATCGTGTCAGTGGACAGAACAGACTTGTTCGAAGGACGAACATACGTATGGAACGTATCCGTTACGGCCAATCCATCCGCACTTTCCGTAACTTTGACGGCACCGATATCAATAATTTCAGAAGAATAGCGAGTATTGCGGCTTACCGTGAATTCAAGATCATATATGATATATGGCATAGGACAAGCTCCTTTATCGATTAATACCTGTGGTAGATTTCTATTTCTCTATATTACAGGGAACGTGCTGCCATGTCAGCCATCGCTACCGAATTCATTGTACTTTATGTTAACACGGTATGTTGACAATTACTTGTAAATGCACTAATGTGATCAAAAATGATAACAGCGTTATAACGAGGACATGATTGTGCAAGTCAGCTTCAACAGAGAGGGGACAGTATGGTGTAAGGTTCCTGTAGCTGCTTCGTAATTCCTACCTCGCGAGCTGCGGAAGAGAATACCCATTCAGGGTTGCAACATCCGCCGGCAGGGCCCGTTATGCCCCGTAGGACTACATTTTACAGATCGCATAGGTTGCGAACGGATTAATTTGCAGTTAAACAAGGGTGGTACCACGACACATTCGTCCCTTGACGGATGTGTCTTTTTGCTGTTTACACGCTGTATTTTGATAATAATAAGGAAGATTGGGAGTGTGTCAGATGCGTCAAAGTGAAATGCTTGTTCCAACATTACGTGAAGCGCCAGCGGAGGCAGATGCGGCAGGACATCGCTGGTTACTGCGCTCCGGTATGATTCGCCAACTGGCAGCAGGGATCTACAGTTACCTGCCTCTTGGACGCCGCATATTGTTGAACGTTGAACGGATCGTTCGAGAAGAGATGGATCGTGCCGGTTGTCAGGAAGTATTACTGCCGATTATGCAGCCAGCCGAACTGTGGGAAGAGTCCGGAAGGTACACACAGTATGGTCCTGAATTAATGCGTCTGAAGGATCGTCATGCACGGGAATTTGCTCTTGGACCAACACATGAAGAAGTTGTAACTGCGTTAGCGCGGGATGAGGTGAGCTCGTATCGTAAGCTGCCATTCACGCTGTACCAGATCGGAACCAAGTTCCGGGATGAACGCCGTCCTCGATTTGGATTGCTGCGCGGTCGTGAATTTATCATGAAAGATGCGTACTCCTTTGCTTCCGATTGGGAAGAGCTTGACCGTACCTATCAGGCGATGAACACAGCTTATAGTCGCATTTTGGAGCGTTGTGGTCTGGACTACATCCGTGTTGAGGCGGACGCAGGAACGATTGGCGGTCAAGGGGAAACACACGAGTTCATGGCTCTTGCTGATGTGGGTGAGGACACAATTGTCACTTGCAAACATTGCGGATATGCTGCGAATCTGGAGAAAGCTGGCTATCAGACTTCAGGAGATACGGAGAAAAAAGAAGGAAGCTTGGAAGTTCCAGCCGACCCTGCGAGTGCAGGCTCCGCTCTTCAAACGGATGAGCATTCCGAAGCGGAAAACGTAATACGCATCTCGACACCTGGCGTTCGTACGATCGCAGAGTTAAGCTCCTTTGTGGGTAAAGGTGCTGAACATATGATCAAAACGTTGCTTTATCTGGCAGACGGTCAGCTCGTTGCTGCCCTTGTACGTGGAGATCATGAATTGAATGACATCGCATTGAAGCAGGTGTTGGGTGCAGAGGAACTGATCCTGGCAGACGATGCGGCCATTGCGGCACATCCGAATCTGAAGGTAGGTTTTTTGGGTCCGATTGGACTGAATCTGCCGATGGTGGTGGACGCTGACGTGGCAGTGATGAAGAGTGCAATCACAGGAGCCAATGAAGTGGATATGCATGTTTCCGGCGTACGCCCAGGCATTGATTTTGCATTGGAGCGAGTAGAACGAATTCGCTTTGCCGCTGAAGGGGATGCTTGTCCGACATGTGGATCACCACTTGGTTTTACCAAAGGCATTGAGGTTGGACACATTTTCAAATTGGGAACGAAATATAGTGATGCCATGGGCGCTTCATTCCTAGATCGTAATGGTCGCCAGTGTGCGCCTGTCATGGGATGTTACGGCATTGGCGTATCCCGCCTGATGGCCGCTATAGCTGAGCAGTATGCAGGAGATGAAGGCGTAAGATGGCCTGCCGCTGTGGCGCCATATGATGTGCATTTGATCCCGGTAAGCTGGAAGGATGAGCAGCAGCGTCAACTCACCCTGGAACTGGAACAACAATTAATCGATGGCGGTTACTCGGTATTGGTCGATGACCGGGATGAACGACCAGGTGTGAAATTCAAGGATGCGGAGCTAATCGGATTACCTGTGCAGATCGTTATTGGCCGAGGAGCAGCAGAAGGGCAGGTCGAACTGGGATCACACGCACTTGCAGCATCAGGTGAATCAAAACGAATCGGGTTAACGGCACAGGAGGCTGTACGTTATGTGAAGGAAAAGCTCACTTCCTAGATTTAAGAAATTCGCTAATTATATGAGTTTATATAATAGTACCGAATATAATGCGGTAGATGCTTTTGATTGCTAAAGTTCCATTGTGAGCATGAAAAAGAGGGCTATTGGCATACAGATTGGTAGAATTTTATGAGTAATATCATACGAAATAACTAAATTTGTATAGTTGTATTCAGTATACAAATGATTTTATGATTAAGGAATTCAAGGCATCAAGCTCAGGGCAGATTTATGTGCAAGTATGCAATTTTGAGAAGACAGAGATGTCGAAATTTAATGTACAATAACCGCATGAACACGGTAATTCCGGAGAGTTTTAGTATAGTTCGGTGTCTAAGGCACATGATAAAGTTGGTCCGTAAAGTCCGGGCTGGGATTTATTTTTGCCTCAGGTGATTGTCAAGATTAGCATTATATGTCCGCGCGAAATGTTCAAGTACCTGGTATGGATTGATGTTTAAAAACTTGAATACAAAAAAGGGTGTTCCTCAACCAGTAATCTGGCTTGGGGGACACCCTTTTTGTTATGGCAAGATAGATTTGTTATGTGGTGGTTGCACCATATAAGCGGTCATGCCTATATACACTTTGCTGAGCTTAAGAAGCTGCAGGCAATTTCAATTGTTGACCTGGATAAATCCAGTGTGGATTTTTGATATTGTTCAGCTTTTGCAATGCCTGCCAAGTTGTGCCGTATTGTTTGGAGATAGAGTACAAGGAATCTCCTGATTTCACAACATGCAGTTTGGCTGGAGCTGGTTTACTTGGTGTTGGTTTAACCGGTTTTTCCGGTTTTGGTTTTTCTGGTTGTGGCTTGGTTGGAACTGGTGTTTCTGTTGCCGGAGTTTCCGGCTCTACTGCAGGTTTTTTCGCTTCACTGATCCGACCATCTGTTTTGATGTTTACTGCGCCAAGCTTCTGCATGTAATTGATCAATGCTTCGTCCAGCGCGCCATACATACCTGTTGTTGGGTATTTGGCAAACATGGTGTATTCGTCACCACCAACAGCTGTGAAATCATTGGTTGCCAGTGTGTATGTTGCTTCCGGATCAAGGGCTTTATCGCCAACAGTCACGGAATGTACACGGCTACCCTCAGCAGCGGAAGTGTCGATTTTGAACTTGATTCCAGATACTTGCGGGAATCCACCGCTTGGTTCCGGATAGGAAGCTACACCGACTTCAAGGGCTGCCAGAATATCGGACCCTTTCACTTCAAGAGTTACTACTTGATTACCAAAAGGAAGCACTGTGATGATATCACCTTTGGTTACGATCCCTTTTTCAATGGAAGCACGGATACCACCACCGTTAGTCAGGGCAATGTCGGCTTTGCTGACATCACGAATGGCGTCTGCAAGCAGGTCGCCCAGGTTAGTTTCACCTGCACGTACTTGTTCACGTTTACCATCCAGCAGAATAGCTGTATTGGCTACTTCTTCTTTCAAAATCGGTTCTTGTTCTTTTTGAATAGAATTTACGAGAGTTGCAACTTTCTCATTCGGTTTGATGTCTTTTGCTTCCGTTTCATCAATTAAAGTTGCTTGTTTCTTCGTTACTTTACCACCGTCTACCCACAGATCGATGACACCTACATAGTTGGTGTATTCCCCTGCACTTGCAATCAATGTTCCATTATCGGATACAAGGCCATCTTGCAGTACAGTGTGGCTGTGACCATCGATGAATACATCGATGCCAGGAACTTCTTTAACGACTTTAAAGCTGGTATCCGTGCTGGACGCATCTTGGCCAAGGTGTCCCAGTACAACAACAACATCTACTTTGCTACGGATTTCGTTTACCAGAACTTTGGCTTCCGCAGATGGATCTGTAATATCAAGACCTTCTACGTTTTTCGGATTCGTTTTGTACAACGTTTCCGGTGTAGTCAAAGCGATGATACCAATCTTCACACCATCCACCTCTTTAATGAGGTAAGGGTCGAAGAGACGTGTTCCGTCTTTTTTCTTCACGTTGGCACTCAGCATGGGGAAGTTCATCATGTCTGCCAGTTCGATCAGGCGATCCGAACCATAGTTGAATTCGTGGTTACCCGGTACGATGGCTTGGTATCCCATTTCATTCATGACTTTCACGATGCTCTCACCATTCACGAGAGTGGCAAAAGTTGTACCATGCACAGCATCTCCAGCATCAAGCAGGAGAGTGTTCGGGTTTTCGCTACGATATTTGTCAGCGATTCCAGCTACTTTGGCAAAACCCATGGCAGGTGAAGATTCAACTGCACGGGCATGCGTATCATTCGTATGTAGAATGGTAATGTGTTTGCCTGTGCCCGGAGTGGTGTCCGTTGCAGCCGCGGCAATACCTACACTGCCAAACAGCAAACAGACCGTTAGCAGAAGTGAAACGTAGTTCTTCCAGATTTTCATATGAATCCGAAACCTCCCATAATAATAATCTACTTGAGCGTTTACACAGCTCAAATAGTATTTTAACAGACTATTATTAGGAAATCTCGCGAATTACGTAAAAATAAGTAACCTGAAAGTGACATGTAAATCTGCTATTGGAAAATATAATCTTCGTAAAGAACATATGTTCTTAAAAGGTGTAAAAAAAATGCTGCACTTCACGTGGCAGTCCGGTACGTAAACAAAATTTCTCCAAGGATTCATCCGGTTCAGGCATCACTCCGGAGGTTAGCAGCTGAATGGCAAAACGGTTAGCCTGTCTTTCCAGCTTGCCTGGAGCAAAATAGGAATGCTCCTCCAGAAAAAATCGATTAATCCCTTTATGAAGTCGGTCATGGCCAAGCTCATGGGCGCACACGAACCTTTGCCATTCTGGCGGCAAATCATTGTGTATGACGATAAACCTGCGCCGGAGCTTGCGAAAGTACAGTCCCTTGGTGGACTTCCCCAAATTGGTGAAACGAATCTGTATTCCAACCGCGCGGGCAATGCTGAAAGGGCAGTTGGTCCGGTGTTTTCGAATCAGCTTTGTTACGATGTCATCCATATGATCTCACCTGCTGCTTCATTAAATTCAGTTCGTCGTGCCTCATGGGCGATTGTCCGATTCGTCTGTCTTTTTGCGTTTGTTCATCTGTTTGGCTTCCCAGAACAGACCTGTCAGTACATCCTTGATTCGTTTCTTGTCATCTTCATCGAGTGGAATGCCGTCAAACATCAGATCATCATCGTCCTCCAGCATCTTTTTGAAATCACGACGGTCTTTGTATGTAGCCCATTCCGGTACTTCCTGAAGTTCAGTGGCGCTCCTTGGTTCAATATAACCAGCCTGTTTCATCATCTCTGTATAGGGCACCGAGAGTGCATCTGAAATCTTGCGGATGGTCGCTGGTTTCGGCACACCCCGGACCCCATTTTCAATACGTGATATCTGTGAGTTGCTTATTCCGGCTGCTTCGGCGAGCTGATTGATGCTGTATCCCTGTTGCTCGCGCAGTTGTTTCATATAAGGACCAAAAGCGTGCTCCACAATGTATGCCAACTCCTTTGATTCGTACAAGTGCTTGAAATTATAAATTAAGAGAGCTTGTGCTGCACAGATCACTCCGATGACAGAACAACCTTCCGATCGCTGTTATCCCCGAATTTCCTGAATGTATTTCTTGATGGGTGGAATTTCGGTGATAAAGGCGAACGCTTCGCTTCTTCAGGTTCTTTCTGTCCTCTCCGTTAACGTGCATATCTAATCCAAATCTTAACTTATAAAAATCAAATGACTTATACGGAAGTTCATTAATTAAACAGTACTATAACGTATATATACCATTAGGTAAAGAGATATGAAACAATTATGCCAAAAGGCATAGGAAATGAGAGCGAAGGTTTTATTTTATCGTCAAAATGAACCAAAATGAAGGTTTACTCCGATCTCCAGAAAGTGGTATCCTCAAATAGAAATACGAACAGTATGCGAACAAAATGTAACATTGACACAGGTTGGAGTTTAAGAAATCGCCCTTTGAAGAAGGAAATTCCCCGGATTATACCGATTTGGAGTGATTCCAAAAGGCAACAGCGGGAAATTGAAGACATGTCGTTATTTATTTAGGAAACTGGACAACTCTATGAATAAGAGCGTTTTGCCATCGTGCAAAGAACGATAGCAAAACAACATGACGTGAACGATAGAGTGAGAGATATGAATGGAGTAAAGAATACTGAAGGAGGAAGATAAATATGGAATTGATGCTGCCTGAATTGGATCGACGCAAAACGCAAACGGCTGTTGAAGCTGCGCTGGAGAAATATCGAATCTATAAAACGATTGCATTTGAAGAACGAGAGGTTATGATGACGGCAAGTTATGCCGAGCGTTTCCACGGTGCAACCAATGTGACGGGGGATTCCACGGCCAGAACGGCGATCTACAATGTGGATGTGCAACGCGCGCGTCAGGCATATTGCGATACGATTGATTTTGTGGTGTCCCGCCTGAGTGAAAAGGAACGTGTACTCGTATGCGAACGATATCTGAAAGACGATGATGTGTTTGACTATAAAGTGTATAACCATGTCTTTGATCCACCTGTCAGCAAGGATACGTATACGAAGATTCGTACGCGTGCTTTCTACAAAATGGCGCTGGCTCTGTCAGATCGAGGTCTGATTAATATGGAGCCTTTGTCTGTGTCACGGAAAGAGCGGCAGAAGCTGGGTTGAGTGAGTGAAGAAGTTGATCCTTTAATATCCAGAGTGGATTGGTTACAATAGTTGAACAAACCACAGTTGGCATCAGCCAAAGGAGAGAAGTCTGCCATGTCGGAAGAAGTCGGAATGCAGGAAATGGTCACGTTGAAGACAATCGCGGAAACGCTCAATACGTCCAATGACCTGAACTTCATGCTGGATACCGTGGTCGGCAAATTACTGGAGTTGACCGGATTAACGGCAGGCTGGATGTTTCTGATTAATGAACGTGGAGACTATGCTTGTGTTTCGGATTACAATCTGCCCCCGGCATTACTGCGTAAAGATAAAGAGCCCATGCGAACGGGTACCTGCTGGTGTGTAAACCGCTTTAAGGATGGTCAACTCAATCATGCGGTCAACATCATTAACTGTAAACGGTTGGAGGATGCCGTGGAATTCCAATGGGGAGATACCCATGATATTACCCACCATGCGACTGTTCCGTTAAGATCAGGTGATAAGATGTTGGGCTTGCTCAACGTGGCTGCACCAGCCAAGGAACATTTCAGCGACAGTGAACTGGCACTGTTACAGGGCGTGGCGTACCAGATTGGTAGTGCGATGGAGCGAATGAGATTGTATCGTGCGGAGCAGCAACGAGCTGATCTGTATGCCAAGCTGGGGGAGTTCAGTGCGGCCTTGGGTATTGCGGTGAACGGATGCAGCAATGCGGATGCTTTTTCGTTACAAGTTGTACAGCTGCTTGGTCAGCATTATGATTGGCCTTTTGCCGCAATGATCCAGCAGAAAAACGGAATGTTCGTTTTGCAGGCAGCCTATGCAGATGATAAGGTTCGAGCATTATCAAGTGTTCTGGTATCTTCAGCGGCAAACCACATGAACCGAGTAATCCATAGTCACCGTGCCACATCTCTATCTACAATAGAGATGGCTGAGATCTTTACTCTGTGTGAGCCTGACCAGACTATGCATTCCATTGCCTCGGGAATTGCTGCTCCCCTTCCGTACCATACACCAGGGGAAACGGGAATTCTGGTGATCGGAATAGGAACAGCAGGTCCTGCGCAGGAAGACCGTGAAGTGCTGGAAGCTTTGGCCGAGCATATTGCGACCTCATGGGAGAGTCTGAAGTTGGCGGAGAATCGCCGCGAACTGGCACGACTCGAAGAGAGAAACCGGTTGGCTCGCGATCTCCATGATTCGGTTAATCAGATTCTATTTTCACTATCGTTAACTGCTAAAGGCGCGGAAAGTATGTTATCCGGCTCGGAACAGTTGCACCCGGCAGCGGAAGCGATGAAGGATATTCGGGCTTTGTCTCAGGAAGCTCTCAAGGAAATGCGCGCATTAATTATGCAGCTCCGTCCCGCGGGACTGGAAGCAGGGCTGCTCCATGCGTTACAGGAATACGGCACCAGCCAGGGTCTTCAAGTGGTGTTGAATCGGACGGGAATGCGGTCTTTACCGCGTAATATAGAAGAAGCATTGTGGAGAATCGGACAGGAAGCGCTGAATAATGTACGGAAACACGCGGATGATCCTTCTGCTGAGGTCACCCTCAAGTTAAGTGATCATGAAGTGGTGTTCACCGTCACAGATCAGGGAAAAGGTGGTGCGAACAGGCCAAAAGTATCGTCTGGAAGTTCACTTGGCCTGTCCATTATGAAGGAACGGGCTGAATCGCTTGGAGGCAGGTTAGAAATAGTTAGTTCTTCCCGCAAGGGAACAACAGTAACGGCAGTCATTCCACTTCCGTTCGAATCTGTATAAAGTCAGGGGGGAGAAGAGATGCCGATTACGATTTTGCTCGCAGATGATCATGCGATGGTGAGGCGAGGACTGCATGTTTTTTTGACCACACAGCAAGACATGGAGGTTGTTGGTGAAGCATCGAACGGGCAGGAAGCACTGGCGCAAGCGGAAGCGTTAAAACCTGACGTGGTATTAATGGATCTGCATATGCCGGTCATGGATGGAATCGAAACAGCCAGACGGTTGCGCACACTAATGCCAGCAACGAGAATCATTGTGCTCACCTCGTTTTCCGATCAGGATCATGTGGTTCCTGCTGTGCGCGCTGGAGTGAAAGGATATCTGCTCAAGGATATTGAACCAGAGGACCTGGCTGTGGCCATTCGCAATGTGCATGCGGGTCAGGTGGAATTACATCCTGCCGCCGCAGGTCAATTGATGCATGTGATGGCTTCATCCGATTGGTCGATGAGCGGACAGTTATCAACGCATATAACGGCAGATCAGTCAGCAGACAGTCAACTTCAAGAGTTGAAGCAGGTGGAGAAACCAACGGAGACATCTCCTGGTGGTCCGGATATGCTCACTCGCCGTGAACAAGAGGTCTTGGGACTGATTGCTCAAGGGCTTAGCAACAAGGAAATTGCGGTTCAATTGGTCATTACCGAAAAAACGGTCAAAACCCATGTCAGTCATCTGCTCGACAAACTGGGTCTGGCGGATCGGACGCAAGCGGCGCTTCACGCCGTAAGAAACGGCTGGGTCATCTGACCAATTCCGACATATGTTCATACTTAAGTCGTATAAACTCAACCTAAAGGTTGAGTTTTTTGGTATTTCAAGTTAAGTCTATCTGCTGACGAATTGGCTGCGGAAGAAAGGTAAGATAAAGATAGCCAAAGACGGATCGGTTGAAGGAACGTGAAAGTCTGAAACAATAAATAAACCAAGGAGAGTGACATGGATGAATATCGTTATTTTGGCAGGCAGTAATCGGAATAATGCAACCAGTACACGATTGGGAGAGTATGCGGTGGAGATTATTCGGGGTCAGGGACATCAGGCTAGCCTGTTTGATCTGTATACGTCACCGCTCCCATTCTACGCACCTGATGAAAAGCAGGCGGATCACGAACATCTGTCAGACCTGAACACGCGAATGCTCGCGGCAGATGCGATCATCCTGTCTACACCAGAGTATCATGGCAGTATAAGTGGTGTGCTCAAAAATGCACTGGATCACCTGAGTCAGGCTCATTTCAGCGGCAAGCCCGTCCTGTCCATCAGCTCCTCTGGGGGAGCAGTGGGGGTAAGTTCGCTTTTACAACTGCAAGCGATTGTTCGCAATCTGCATGGTATCAATGCCCAAGAGTGGATCTCCATTGGGGGTGCTCAGCGCAGACGATTCGAAGCGACCTTTGACGGATACGAAGAGTACGAAGGCAGTCAGGATATAGAGGACCGGGTGAAGCGGGTTATTGGATCGTTTTTGAATCTGGCCCAGACGTTAACGAATGCGCGGAATGCTTCCATGAGTTAAGAAAAAGAAAGGAAAAGAAAGAGGTTGAGCATGATGATTAAAGGCATATTTGAAACACATCTAAACGTGACGGATCTGGAGAGATCCCATCATTTCTATGAAACGGTCTTGGGTTTACCCCATGCCTATGAGCAGAAAGAACGCGGAAGCTCCTTCTACTGGATAGGCGGAAAAGGCAATGCCATGTTGGGATTGTGGCAAAAGGAACCTTCCGAGGTGCAGCGTCAGCACTTTGCTTTTCATGTATCTCTCGAGGATATGAAACATGCGGTGGCTCACTTGGAGAACAAAGGGATCCAGACATACAACTTCCTGAATGATGATATCGGTGAACTGTACGTCTTTGGCTGGATGCCTGCGGTATCTGTGTATTTTACTGATCCAGATGGTCATTCGCTTGAATTCATCGCCATGCTCCCGGATGAAGCGAAGCCTGAACTTGGCATGGTGCCATGGAGTGAGTGGGAGAAGATACAGAGGCAAAGCGTATGATTATCGAAGAAGTACAGTTATATACAAATCGGCTGGAGGAGCTCAAGCATTTTTATAGTGGTACGTTAGGCATGGAGGTGTCCAACGCGACGGATCAGGCCTTCCGCCTGCAGGTTGGATCGACTAGGATGATATTCAAACAGTGTGAGACGGAGCATGAGCCCTTCTATCATGTGGCCTGGATGATTCCGACGAATCAATTCAAGCAAGCTAAGCGTTGGGCTACATCGCGTGTAACCTTAAGCAGGGATGAGGGTCGGGATGAGACGTACTCCACCAATTGGGATTCCCACTCTCTCTATTTTGAAGATCCGGCAGGCAATATTATCGAGCTGATCGCTCATCATCGTATTCAGAACGAGAGCGCGCATGACTTCTCCACTAAAGACATTGTACAGGTGTGTGAGGTTGGACTGGTGTCGGATGATGTTCTGTCTACGGTGAATGAGCTTCAGCAGATGGGACTCACGCGCTGGGGTGAGGTTAGTGAAACCTTTGCTCCTGTAGGAGATGTACACGGTTTATTTATTGTGGTGAAGAAGGAGCGGACGTGGTTTTTCTCTACACAAAAAGCACAGATCTATCCGCTGGAAGTATCCATCCATGGCGTGGGCAAGCTTCGAATTGGCTAAACTTTGCATTCAGGTGCAAAACGGGCATATGTCGAGCAATTCCATCATGTTATAGAAGTAAACGCTTTATTTATTAATAAGGATATATAAGTTGAACTAAATTTACACGACGATAACGGAGAGGACAGAAAAAAACCTGCAAAAGGGAAGCTAAAAGCTTTCTGAAAGAAAGCTACTTCGTAAGCATAATCTCACATGTATCACCGGATTTTCCTTAGGCAAGGGAATCGAAAAAAATCTGAGGATAACAGTGAGTAGGAAGGTTGTTCTGTCAGGCTTACAGATGATGAAGGGTGGTGGCAAGCTTGGATCGACGTTTGTTGGAAGAGGGACTATCGATTATCGTTTCCAGTCGGGAGCGTACAGGAGATCTATGGCACGCCCATTATGGGGCGGGTGCGATTGCGGCATATTTTTGGGTGCGGGAAAATCGTCTCACTGCCCTTGCCGCCGGCAGTGTTACCGCCGAAGCAAAAGCCATGCTTCGCCAGCATGGGATCAGCCCTGATCAGACCTCTCCGATTGGTGAAATGATGCCCAGGGAAGATGCCGAAGCCCGTATTACGGACGCATTGGATCGAACAATTGGAGAGCTGCACTGGGTGGGACACCAGGCCATCTACGGAGCAATCAGTCTGAAAGCCATTCGCGAACTGGATGGATGGGGCACTGCGGATGAGATTGGTCGGCTGGTTGAACTGATCGATTCATTCGATCGAACCATCCCGGGAAGATCCTGGATGAATACAACGATGAAAGAAATTCGTAGTCTGAAGCCGGAAAAAACTGATGGATTCCCCGAGATCGAGGATCCAGTTCAGTTGTCACGCCTGATTCTGGATGAACTTGGTGCGTTCCAGACCATCTATCATGCGGAAGCGCATCATGACCTGATTGGTCATATGTTGACCTATGGACATGCGCTTAACATATTATATGAACTGGGTTATCCGGCATTATTCTACAAAGGCATTCCGCCTTTCCTTACCATGGTGAAGGCATTACGCTTAAGCCGAGATGTGGATATTGAACAGGCGATGCCGACATTGCAATCACCCGTAGATCTGCTGCCACTAGAACGGGCGGAACGATCGGTTGCGCTCCCTCATGAACTGGAATACTGGCTCACCGATAGACGTTCGCGTGACTGGTACGGAGGTCATGTATTCAAATTCCCGTTCAGCTTCTATCATCATGCCAAGAACGGGGAGCCCGTACCGGAAACATGGGAGAACTTTCGTTATATCATCGCGTGAGATAAAACATACATTTCAGAAGGGGTGTCCGTCATGACGGACACCCCTTGTAGGCATTATTCTGGTCTACCGAATTGTGGTCATCCTGTACCTTTCTAACGGGGCCAAATTTCAAGGATAAAAAGGATCAGCATGACTCTGGACACCAGCATGTATGGTGACTTTCGTACGGGCTGACGAGCCGTCCATATTCCCCAGGAACTCATAAGTGCAATACTCCCCCAGAAAATCCATAAGGAGATGCCTTCGGGCGTAAATAGAAAGGACAGCTTGGGCAGTCCTCTGTTGCCAACCCCAAGAAGAACAGTGGTCATATAGACGAGGGCAAGGAAAAACAACTCGAAGAGCAGGGTTTGCAGCCAGAAATAATAGATGTTGAACACTCGTAGCATGATGACTGTGATCAGGATAAACAGGATACCAACGGATAAGAATGTTGCCGCGGTCCATCCAATGAGAGATGTTGTTACAACATCTGTTTCCTGATATAAGATGTACATCGCCAATGCATACATAGCAGGGCCCGCCATATAACTGGTGACAGCAATCCAAAGATAGAAGAAATACCTTTTCTTCATGGTCGTATCCATCCTTTATTGTTCGTAGGATTTGAAAGCTACTTATGTCATATAAACATCATCAGGATGGGTTTGGTTGGATTATCGATAGGAGTTTCTCTCGAAAAATCTGCATTTAACCGCCATAGAGACGACTACATTCAGGCGTAATTCATCCCGAATACCATCAGCATAAGTGGGCAAAGGCGGTAAGATGGTATTATCGGATCAGCCGCAAGGCAGACAACACTGACAGCTCATACGCTAAAGTACAGACCGGCCATGGGGACGGTTTTTTAATTCGGTGATTGCATCCTTGCCCTGATCGGGTAATAAGACTAAATAGATAACAGGAGGCTACGTGATATGAAAACAGTATTGTATGTTCCACTGGATGATCGTCCAGCGAATCTGGATGATGTGATTGTGCAAGGGAAAGCAGCCGGTATCCATATCGTTACACCGAACCTGAGTGATCTTAAGAATCGTCTGGACTCGGAGAAAACCGTAGATGGCACAACGCTGCTCGGCACCTCCACGCCGGTGTATGGCAAACCGTCCAATATTTATGACTTTATTCTGAAACATGCTGCCAAAGTTGATGGATTCATTATCTCATCTGATATGCTCGCCTATGGCGGTCTGATTGGCAGTCGTCAGCTTCGCGAGGATGGGGGAGGTTCCTATCCAGAGTACGATGAGGAAACCACGCGTTTGCTGGATGTGATCCGCGTGATCAAGCAGAAATATCCACGCAAACCTGTATTCGTAATGGATACCATCATGCGTTTGGCTACAACTTCGTTTGCAGATGGCTTGGCGCTGGATGCATATAATGAGTCCCGTGCGTTGATGCAGCAACCGCGTCAGGCGTACACTGATTTTGAGGATATCATTCAAGGTTATAACCTTTCTCCGGATGGAGTGGAGTATGGGACAACAACCTATTTTGATAAAGAACAGTATTACAATACAAGACAGCATAAATTCAAAACAAATCTGTACATTTTAGATCAACTGGCCCGCACAGGTTATATCGATTTCCTCGCCGTTGGTGTCGACGATGCCAACACGCAGGGTGTTCAGATTAATGAAATTAACTATGTGGAAGCGCGGATCAATGAATGGCTGGGTGGAACCAATGGACAAAATCCGGATCGTGCCATCATTCTGCCGGATGCGGATGGTCTGGGACACGCTTTGGTTGCTCGCATGGCTAACCAGCTATTCCGAGGCGGGGCGAAGACACGTTACGCAGTAAAATATTTTGGACCTCACGGAAATACCATCATTAACACGTATGAATACATGGATGTACACGAGAATGTGGTTCGTCACGTGGATATTGTGGGCGGTGTGCTTGTGGCCGATTCGGCATATCCTGAACCGGAGGTGGTGCCGAATCCGATGGCTAGTGTGGAAAATGAACAGCTGGTGGCTGTAACAGCCGAGCAAGTTGTTCCATTTGACATGGCCTCCGAACTGGACCGTATGACGAAGGGTCACCCAGGAAATTCCGGAGAGAATACAGGCATCGACATCGAGATTATTGCGATTACCGCTCTGGATCAGGTGCAGGCTGCGTTGGAGCAGTTGACGCTGAATGGGGAGCAAGGTCTGCCTACGATATTGATTGATTTTGTGGGGAAAGGACCAGCCAATGTCGATGTGGCTGAAGCGTTGCTGAGCAGTCCATATACCGGACGGGTGCTGGGTTACAGTGCGTGGAATACACCGGGCAACAAGATCGGTATTGCTGTTGGCATGGGGCAGTCCAGGTTCGCGTTAATTACAACAGAGAAGCATGAGCACAAATTGCGAGAAGCGATGAACGCGCATGGCTCACTGTTGTTTAAGCGTTTCCTGAAGGATTATTACTACAAAGCGGTAGCGATTGCAGAGATCCGCACATATTCCCGAGCCCATGCGTTGTATACCAACGTGGCTACCCTTTCGGATCAGAATATGTTGCTGTTCAACTCGGAGGAAGACTATGCCCATCTGCAAACATTGCTCCGTGATCTGATGCAGACGTATACCACGGCGCTTGCGAATAAAACAGCCTTCCAGACAGGCAATGTGGCGATTAAACAGATCTGTGAGGACGAATTGTCTTATGCGACGTATGCTAGTGCACTGTTGGAATATGCGAATCCCGATTTCATCTGGGGCCGTGCGTTTGAGATTACGTTGAACCCGAAAGTTACGCTGAACTAAACTGTTACCTCACCATGGGCTCCTCGTGTTTAGGGTGATCACTGGTATGACTGTACTGATTAATCTCGCCACTGTTAAAAATGATATATTGATACTTCGCTTCGAGTTCATCCGCGAATGTTACTGAGGCACCATAAGGTGCTTCAGAACTTTTTGAGGAGTAAGTACCTTGTACTTCGATAAGCTGTTCGGGTGAGTAACCTTTCTGTTCAATCAGGTAAGTGGTTACCTGTTGTTCAGCATCATTTTTCTTGAGCGGATTACCAAGCAGTCCGAAGTAAGCCCAACAGGATATCCCGAGTATAAATGCTAAGATGACAAGTGAAGTGAGCTTGAATGTTTTACTCATAGGTATTTCTCCTTCTTTTACGTAAGCGACTATGAATTTGATAATAAAATATTAATATATTTGGATAAATTTATCAATTCATTGATCTTGGTTTTAATGCTTACTTAGGTATCCTTTTAAGGATGATTCCAGAATCGTCTTTTTTCCACCCGAACGACTCCCTTAATCGCACCGAAGTCGTACGGAACACCATCCGCGCTAGGGATGAAAGGGTGTAAGATTGTATTATCGAATCAATAGCAAGGGACACACCGAAAGCACATACGCTAATGTACAGACCGGCCAGGTGGCCGGTCTTTTTGATGCGGTGAATTAGTCCCGGTACTGGTTCGATCGGAATACAGACTCTGAGTTCAAAGGGGGAGTCTACTGCTACTGCATTGTCGCTGCACGGTGTGGGCAGATCTCAAACTTGCAGCCAAAGGGGGCGAAATGAATGTGTCTATGAACAATGAGATTAGCACGATCATGAGCACCGGTAAAATGAGTACGCTCATTAAAAAAACGCTAAAACAGAAGCTCGCGGTCCTTGTTCCAGAGTGGGACGGTCGTGTGCTGGATGTACCAGCGTCAGGCGAAGTGTTGGCCGGGCCTTGTGCCGTGGTTGCGTTTGCCGAAGAGGTGCCGAAGTCTGCCTGGGCGGGATATCGACGGATTATTAAAATCTCACCATACGCTCGTCCGGAAGATGGTGGTGCTGAACAAGTGGAAGCTTGGTCAGCCCTTCTAATCAATGGGTTGCACCAGGTAAGGCTGGTGGATGAAGCAGGTGTGGCATTCACATGTATCTATCTGGGTTCTTCAGATAGTGATCGGGTGGATGCCGGGTCTGGCATGATTACGCGCAGTCTGCGGTTTGGGGTGTATATTCCCGAAGACTCAGATCCTTCTCTCACTGAAACAGGAGATGGATGGTTAGCTGCGCTTCAAAACTGGACACAGCAGGAAATTGGCTCGGACTGGTCGGTATATGGGGATGTCTGGCCCGGTGGATACGATACGCCGTCTGTATTATGGCGATTGGCCGGATGCAGCACGTCTGTGGCGGGCACTTCGGCATTGGAGGTTCGACAACAGTGGATTGGGCATGTGCTCACCGATCATTCGGTACTAACACGCCAGACCGTTACCCGGTTGGTAGAGCAACTTGCAGTGCAATCTCGTCTTGCCATCACTGAAACGGGTGGCGAAGAGTACGAAGGTAAAACACGGTATGTGACGGTGGATGAGGTCACCGCAGATCTGCAGGCGGATGCGTACCTGAATGGTCAGATTCGTCTGACTCTGCAACATCGGATTCGTCGTCCAGGTACGAATGTGCCCTTCATCCGTGAGATTCACCATAGCAAAGGTATGGAGTAAACGTTAGTCGAGAGGAACCTTCTATTAGAGGTTGTTCAAAAAGCCCGCTTTTGATTACAAAGGATGCCTAACGGCATCATCAGCATCGAATATGGAATTCAGCCGAAAAAGCATATGCTTACGATGATTGTTTCCTTCGGAAACATGTAGTTGCTCACGTAGTTTTCCCTACGCTCTGCTACTCCATTTCTAACTTCATCCCATCTTCTCGGTACTGAAAACCGATCTTTTTGAACATGCACTTTTAAGGGTGGTTCCAGATTATAGCTTTAAGATGATAGAGGTAGCTTCAACATTATAGCTTCAAATTCATAGGTTCATAGGATCAAAAATTCATAGATTTAGCTTAAAGATCAACGATTCACGAAATTAGTAGTCCAACAATGAGGTGAGATGGCCATGGCAAGCTCAGTGAAAAAAAGCAAACAGACAGCCCCGCGGTATACACGGGCAGAACTGATGAATCATGCAGAAGCCCTCTTTGCCGTTAAGGCAGAGGTGCTGTACGGTGCGCTGTACGAAGCGGCGCAAGAGACGTTTTCCATTGAAGAAACGCAAGAACGAATTAACCAATTTATGAAAGCGAAGGTGAAGGGATAATGGCAGGTGGAACTTGGGAGCAAACGAATCGTCCGGTCCTTCCGGGCTTATATATGAATTTTCAGGCGGCAGCATCCTCGGCCATTCAAGCAGGTACGCGGGGGACGGTCGTTGTGCCAATCAAGGCCAACTGGGGTCCGGTAGGGACTTTTGTTGAGGTAGGAAGCGAAGCGGCGATTGAACGTATTTATGCGGCGAATGTTCTGGATAACGGTACGGCGTATACGTCCTTGAAGCTCGCCCTGTTGGGTGGGCCGAAGAAGTTGCTCGCTTATCGGGTAGCAAGTGCAGCGGCCAAAGCAGCTACGCTTACCTTGAAGGACAGCAGTGATGCCAATGTGCTGCAACTGGATGCGAAGTATCCGGGGGATCGTGCAAATGGGTTCTACGTCACCATCCAACCGGGTGTGATTGATAATACGAAACATGAAGTGCGCCTCTTTGAAGGCAATCGGATGTTGTATGCGCTCCTGACAGCGGATATTTCAGCAGCTTCTCTGGCAAAAGAGATTAACACGGATGAACAAAATGTCTGGGTAACGGCGCAGGCGATTGGTGATGGTGCAGGTGTAGTTGCGACTGTTGCGGGTGCGGCATTCAAAGGCGGCGTAAGTGGCAATGATGACCTAACCAATGCGGAATACATTGCTGTACAGGGTGCGCTGGAAGGGGAGCAATTCGACGTCTTGGCTTTGGATCAGGTGGCTGATGCACCTCTGCTTGCGAGTTTTGCGGCATGGGTGAAGCGTGTGCGTGGTGAAGGCAAGCCGGTGATGGCTGTATTTGGCGGTTCCGTAGCAGATGATACCTCTGCTACAGCAGCGCAAAAGGCAGCAGCACGTTCGCTTGCACTGAACCATGAAGGTGTGATTAATGTCGGTACAGGCGTTCGCCTTGGAGATGCATTCTACAGCTCGGCGGAAACGTCCGCCTATGTTGCAGGTCTGATCGCCGGACAACGTCTAAACCAATCCACAACCTATGCAGCTACGCCGTTCCATGATGTGACACGTCGCTGGACGCGTGCAGAACAGGAGCAGGCAGTACAGAATGGCGTATTTATTTTCTTCCATGATGGTCGTCAGGTGAAAGCACTTCGCGGTGTAAACACACTTGTAACCCCAGCCGCTGGACAGAATAATGCGTGGAAAAAAATCCGTTCCATTCGTGTTTTGGACGCGATCAACACGGATTTGCAACGCTCCGCGGAAGATACGTATATCGGTAAAGTAAACAATACCGAAGAGGGTCGTCAGGCACTGATTAGTGCCATGAAGGCCTATTTGGCGTTGCTCGCACAGAGCAATGTGATTGAAGCTGACGGTTATGATGTCATTCTTGACCCGGCGTACTATGGTGCTGCGCCAGTTCTCAAACCGGAAGCGGATCAAGTATTCCTGCAATGGAATGTGAAGCTGACGGATGTGATGGAGCAGTTGTTTGGTACATTTTACGTGCAATAAGGTTGTGTGGAAGGAAAGAACTGTTTTCTAGAATAATTACTACACGTTGAGCTGATGGTTTACACGAAAACGGAGAGGGCAGAAAAACTCTGAAGAAGAAAAGCGCTCGCCTTTATCCCCGGATTTTCCCTTTATGAAAAGGAATCAAAAAAATCTGGGGATAACAGCGATCGGAAGATTGTTCTGACTGCGGAGTTATACCGTGTAATATTTATTAGTTCAACGAACCCAAGGAGGAAAATATATGTTGGATGCGTCAAGAGTAATTCTCGGTACCCATGGTCAGCTGCATATCGATGGTGTGTGGCAGACAAACATTAACAAGCTGGAAGCGAGTGTGGAGATTGAAAAGCGTGAGCTGAATCTGGTCGGAAACGACTGGAAGGTGCACAAGAATGGTGCAAAAAAAGGAACCGGCACGATGACGGGCTACAAGGTCACTTCGGATATGATTCTGCGCGGCTTCACGAAATTCGAAATTATTTCGAAGTTGAACGACCCTGAATCGTATGGACATGAGAGTGTTTTGCTGAAAGGTTGCATGGTGGACAAAATCCAGCTTGCCAACTGGACAGCGGGTGAGGAAGTACCGGAGGAAACGGGCTTTACGTTTGAAGGATTTGAGTTGCTGAATCCAATTGTGGCGAACTAAGTTTTGAAATAGACACGTGTTTGAGCTGGTTTGCTCATTGCGGGCCGAGATGATCTCGGTCTCTTTGTTGTCTCTACAAGGCTTGGAAGATGGCATAGATGAACCCATTCGTGAAACAAGAAGGAGATAACGCCCAATGAGTATGAATGAAAATATGTCGGAAGAACAGATTTTGGATCAGTTGTTTGAAGCAGCAGAACGTTTGCCAGAGGAGAATGTGCGGATTCAGCGTCTGGATCTGCTGTTGACCTTGCGTGGACTGACATCCTCCAAAGTGGATCACATTCGTGAGCGCTGTACGATTCGAAAAACGACCAAAGGCCGCACCGAAGAAAAGGTGGATACCGAAACATTTAATGCGTTGCTCATTTCGGAAGCAACCGTGAAATTAAAAGTCCGCAGCCTGGAATTGTCCGGCTGGGGAGACACACGCATTACCGGCCGGATGAAGCTGTCTGGTGGAGAACAAGCGGTTCGCCGTATGCTGCTTGCAGGTGAACTGGATGCCGTAGGTGATAAAGTGCTGGAGCTGTCCGGCTTCGGTGTGGAGATTGAAGACCTAAAAAACTGATTCACTCCGGCGGGATGACCACGTTCCTGTATCACATGTGGGTGCGTCATCATCTCCGGCCCGGAGAGTTCTGGTCTTTGCCACGCGGGGAGCGCTCGCTGTTGATTGCATTTTCAGAAGAGGAAATGTCAGCGATCACCTCACAAATGAATCGATGACAATATAAGCCAGGAGGTGAAAAAATGGCAGAAATGATTGTAGGTTTGTCTAAATCTAATGCGGAAATGCGGACAACCCTTCGTTATCTGGATCAGATCCAACGCTCAACCGAACGTCTGGGCAGAGTTCGTTATCAGAGTCTGATCAAGGTGAACAGTGAACTGAGAACGACCGGACGCAGGTTGGAGCATATTTATAGTATGGCTGTGCGAATCAGCAGGCTGCGAATCACACCAACGATTGGGTTGATTGATAAGCTGAGTCCGGCACTGGATCGCGCATGGGCGAAACTGAACAGTTTCAGGGACCAGATGGTTACGGCTTCGGGAACAGTATCGCTTGAGGTTCGACAGAAGATCGAAGTGGCGATGGGTAAAGGAGGGGCTTCGGGTCCAACTATGGCTGTCGTGATTCAAAATAATAAAAATATCACTAATGCTACGAAGGAAGAAGAAACAAAAGGCTTTTGGGAAAAAGTTTCTGGTGTAGCTGAAATCATTAACAATATTAACGATGCAATTGATAACATCATTGAAAAAGTTGGTAAATTTATAAATTTGTTCAAAAAGAAAAAAGAAGAAAGTCCTGCATCTGATCCAACCAGAAGTCCAGCATCCAAATGCTGCTGTTGCACAGGTGGAAAGATGGGCAAAAACCGTAGAGTTCGTTCACCGAATGCGGATGGTGGTGGATCAGATCGTGGAAGACGAAATTACCGAAGTGGTAGAAGGTCTAGTAATCGTTCGAACCGGGGCCCATCACCAGTACCCAATCCTGTACCTGATACTCCGACTCCTCCGGCCGATCGCAATCGTAATAGGGGAGGCGGTAGAAGAATACGAGGAAGCGGTAGATTAGGATTTGCGGATGGTGGATTGGGATCTTTAACCGACATGCTGGCTGGTAATGGATTGATGGATAATTTAAGTAGTGGCTTTGCCAAAGGAGCAAAAAGGTTGCTTGGACCCATCAGCATGCTTGCTGATGTAGCGAATGTAGCGACAGCACCTCCGGAAGAGCGTGGCCGAGCGGTGGGTTCGATGATTGGCGGTACAGCAGGTACTGCGATTGGTAGCGCCATCGGTAGCGTTCTTTTGCCTGGCATCGGGACATGGGTTGGTGGTGCAGTAGGTGGTTGGGCTGGAAGTGCAGCAGGCGGCTGGATTGGAGATAAAGCGAAGGATATTGGAAACTTTATGTCTAGTGCTACCGAGGGTGTAGGGGATGCTTTGTCGGGTGCAGCCGATTATGTCTCTGAGAAAACAAAAAAAATCACCGATGGCATATCCGGCTTCTTTGGGTTTGGTTCTAAAAAAGAAGAAAAGACTGTCTCGGCAGCAACGGTGGCTGCACCGTCTCCAGTTGCAACAGGCCCGCAGATGGCACCTGCCTATATGCCACCGGCACTGACCATGACAGGCCCAACGGCTTATATGAACAGCAAAGTCGGTCAGCCTACATCTGCTGGATTCATGGGAACAAGCATGATGCAGAGCCAAGCGATGGCGCTTGGTAACGGTGCGCAGACGAGTGGAAAATCGTCCACGATGACGGTACAAATATCCGAAGACCAGATGAGTAGTTTGTCCGGTTACTTGAAGGATTTCAAAACTGAAACTACCAATCAGATTGCGGTGAATGTTCCCCCAGGTGCGGTGCAGGTGACCGTTCGTGAAAATGCCATTGACTACGCTGGGCTATCACGTCAAGTTGGACAACGTATTGTAGCGGAAGTGCGTCGTGCGATGGAAAACCGAAAAACGATTATGGCCTAAGTAGAAAGGAGGCCGTGTATGTCTGTATTTGAAGATAAAGTGGAAGAGATCCGAATGGAATTTACCCTGATCGATGGGAAAACGCAGTTTCAATTTCCAGTGAAACCGGAAGAATTGACGATCTCACGTTCCAAAGGGTACGAAACGATTAATATGCTGGAGCATGGCGAGTTTGATTTTGCACAGGGGGAGAAGGTGAAGGAGATCACCTTCTCTTCTTTTTTTCCCAAAGAGTATGATGCGTCCTATTGCATGTACGAAGATTTGCCTGATCCGCGGGCAGCGATGAATATGCTGAATACGTTTTTGATATCGAAAAAGCCGCTGCGCTTCATCATCACCAACACGGGGGTGAATGTGCCGGTATATCTGATCTCGCACAATACGACCTTCCGGGGCGGCGAGAGCGGAGATATTTACTTCGACCTGACCCTGCGCACATGGCGGGATTCCAAGGTGGAGAAGGTCGGCTCTGCGGCATCTGGGAGCAAGTCAGGTTCTCGTACGGATTTGAAAAAGTCTAGCAAGACCTACACCGTCAAATCCGGTGACTCTCTGTCCAAAATAGCAAAGCTTGAGCTGGGCAGCAGTTCCAAATGGAACGAGATCTATAAGCTCAACAAGAAGATCATCGGCACTGATCCGAACCGGATCAAACCCGGGCAAAAGCTGGTGATGCCATGACCTACAAGGTCATTGTCGACGACAAATATGACATCACCAAGCTGGTGGAGACCATTACGCTGAAGGACTCGCTCGACCAGATTGCGTATCAGGCCAACATCCGACTGGCGGTGTCTGCATCTTCGGGTCTGCCTTCGATTTCACCCGGCATGGCGGTGCGGATTAGCGGGGTTCCTTTTGGCGAAAAATCAATGGTTCACTTGTTACATCCTGCGGTCATCTGGGAGGTGGAAAGCTCGAACAGCGGCACCAAGCGGCTGTCTCTCACGGTATACGACCGGATGATCTATCTGGAAAAATCAGAGGACGAGTTCCTGCTGCCGAAGGACCAGACTGCTACGCAGCGACTTAAAACCTACGCCAAAGAGTGGAAGATTCCATACGCTGCACTGCCGGAAACCAAGACCAAGCTGGGCAAAGCCGTGTATCGATCACAGACGATTTTTTCGATGATGTTTGCCGATCTGAAGGAAACGGCGAAGGCCGGCGGGGAGATGTACCATCCACGGATGACACCCGGCGGGTTGCAACTCTTTCAGGTCGGAAGTAATGCGAAGGTGTATGAGCTGGATCGACTGATTGATCTGACCCAGATGCGTACGCTCGAAGGAGCGGTCACGAAGGTGAAAGTGATGGCAGCGTCGGAGTCTGGCAATGGCAAAGAAGTTCCTTCCAAAGTGCTCGCGATTGAGCAGAATGGTGTGGAAGAACTGGGCACTTTGCAAAAGCTGATCGAGGACGATCAGGTGAAATCGACAACCGCGGCGAAGAAACTGGCGAAAAGTCATCTGACGGGGATTCAGGAGACCTTTACGATCTCCGCACCGGATGTAAATAAGATTCGCGCCGGGGACGCAGTGTTGTTGAAGGGACTGAAGCTAATCGTCATGTCGGTCAGCCGTGATCTGTCTGCCGGACCTGGAACGATGACGTTAGAGCTGGGGACGGCTGAGCTGGTGAAAAGGAGGTATTACCTTGAATAAAGATGATCCGTATGGGCATTTTGCCGACGTCATGCGGGGCGCGATGAGCACCCATTCTCGTCAGGCCGTGAGCGGGCTGGGCGCGGTATTGGGTACGATGACTTCATCCGGTGTGAAACTGGATGATTTCAAGCACGAAGTACAGGATTACCTCGTGGCCGAGTTGCCGGGCACGCTTGGACTGCCGGAGCGCGAGGCTGTTGGCGCGATCTCCGGAATACCTGACGTGGCAAACGGCGGAACGACGGGCACGGGACGGTTTCTTTTGCAAGAAGAGGAAGTGGAAGAAGCGGTGTGGTCTCTTGGTAAAGGATTGAAGGCGGGAGATCGCGTACTGGCGATGCGGGTGAATGGCGGTAACGACATTGTGGTGCTGTGTAAGGTGGTGAGTGCGCATGCCTAGTTTGTTCCCGGAAACGGGTGTGGTCTGGGGAGATGAGGAGGACCTGTCGGGGGCGGCTTCGGAAGAGGTACGCTTTGGACGGAGCTGGCGATTCGATTACGATGAAGGGGACTTTGTGCTGACCCCGAGTGGCAAAGTAGCCTCGGCTGGTGGACATGAAGCCTGGGTGCAGTGGTGCATTAAGGCGGTGAAAACACCAAGATACAGACATGTGATTTACTCCCGGAACTATGGTTCGGAGCTGGAGGATTTGGTGGGGCAGGGTGACAGTCGTGGTGTGATGGAAAGTGAGATTACCCGGATGGTGACGGAGACGTTGCTGGCTGATCCACGCACGGATTCGGTAGACCAGTTTACGTTCGATTGGGATCGGGAGCAGTGCATATTCTCGTGCCGGGTGGCGAGTGTGCAGGAAGAGATGTTTATTCTGGAAAGTGAGGTGATCTGACGGGATGGCTGAGATTCCGCGTTATTTGGAGGACCAGACGGAGGAACAGATTATGCAGCGCATGCTGGATCGTCTGCCCGCGGATCTGGATAAGTCGGAGGGTTCGTTCCTGTGGGATGCGGAGGCTCCGGTTGCGTTTATGCTGTCTGAGGCGGCGTTGTGGGCGCAGGAATTACTGCGGCGCGGGTTTGCAAGTACGGCTGCGAGCAGTGATCCGAATTTTCGTTCGGAAGAGCTGGATCTGCGGGCGGGAGAGCACGGCATCACACGGCGAGCTGCGGTAGTTGCACAAGGTTCGGTTAGATTCGTGGGTACGCCGGGCAAGGTGATTCCTGCGGGTACGGTTGTGGCTACACTCGCGGATGAAGTATCTGCTGAAGCTTCGCTCGAATATGAGACAGTGGGACGTTTGGAACTGGATGCAGAGGGCTTCGGGGTGGTAGGTGTGAGAGCACTTGTTGCCGGAAAAGAGAGCAATGTGCCTGCGGGCACGGTAACGGTGCTGTCTACACCTGTAATTGGTGTGACTTCAGTCACGAACGTTGAGGTGATTAAAGGCGGTGCGGATGTTGAGGCAGATACGGCGCTGCTGGAACGTTTTTATGCCAAAGTCCGCAACCAAGGGACAAGCGGCAACAAATCGCAATATGTTCAATGGGCCAGTGAAGTGCCAGGTGTTGGTGCAACGCGTGTTATTCCGTTATGGCAAGGGCCTGGCACGGTGGGATTATATCTGCTGGACACGGACAAACGTGCTGCGGGCACCGATCTGGTGGCGGCCGTGCAGAAGTACGTAGATCCTACGCAGGATGGACAGGGGGAAGGCGTTGCACCGGCGGGCCCGGTGGTATCGGTCATGCCAGCAGAGGAAGTGCCCATGAACATTGAGGTAAAGCTGACGCTGGCGAGTGATGCGACACTGGCGGATGTCCGAGCATTAATCGAACGCGGGGTGACCGCGTATTTGAAACAGTTGGCTTTTGCCGATCCACTCGTTCGTTACACCCGCATTGCCGCGATTCTGCTGGATATTCCGCCGATTATCGACTATTCGGAGCTTACCGTGAACGGTGTGAGTGACCAGAATATCGAGATGACCGCCAGTCAGGTGGCCGTGCTGGGGACGGTGGATGTGCATGAGTAGTGTTGGGCAGATGGTGCATGAGGAAGTAATTGGGGAGTGCGGAGACCAAGGAAAATCGGGAGAAGTACGCGGATCCGGATTGAAGCTGGTGAGCGAGACGCTCCAGGATGATGTGCAAGGAAGGGAGGGGACAGGGCATGAGTGCTCCTTCTATTGTAGATGTTGGATTGACGAGTGAGAAAGGGCGGGAGTTGTTC
Organism: Paenibacillus sp. 1781tsa1; assembly: GCF_024159265.1. Lineage (NCBI taxonomy): Bacteria > Bacillati > Bacillota > Bacilli > Caryophanales > Paenibacillaceae > Paenibacillus > Paenibacillus sp. 1781tsa1. The sequence continues at coordinate 1,437,173 of NZ_JAMYWY010000001.1, forward strand.
TCGTATTTGCCAAGGTATTATGAGACTTCACGTGTCATGCAGGCCGATATGCAGGCTAAGGGCACCGAGATGGATCTGTTGTATCAGGCGTTAGATGAGACGTTGGAACAGTTTTTTGTCCGTACAGCGACGTGGGGGTTGGACTTCTGGGAACAGGAGCTTGGCATTGAGACAGATCGTTTCAAACCTGTAGAGCAGCGGCGTGCGGTAGTGGAATCGAAGCTGCGTGGTGCTGGGAAATTCTCTGGCAGGCTGGTTGCAAATGTAGCTGAGGCTTACGCCGGGGGCAAAGTGGATGTAACTTTTCAACCGGAAGCGTGGAGTTTTAAGGTGAGCTTTGTGGATACGATGGGCATCCCGCCCAATATCGATGATCTCAAACGGGCGATTGAAGAATTGAAACCGGCCCATATGACCGTGGAATATGAGTATCGCTATCTGATCTGGGACGATCTGGATGACAAACAAATGACCTGGGATGAACTGGACGCCGCGTCCCTGACGTGGAATGAACTGGAGGTGTGGGCGTAATGCCAAAAGAAACAGATCGACTGAAATTACCTCTTCCCTTGGGGAACGAGAATGTGACCCGAGAGAGTATTAACAAGATTTTTGAAAAGATTGACGCAGGCGTTGCAACGCAAGCGGATTTGGATGTGCTTCGTGAAGCGGTGAGCAAGATGGATATTCCCGATGCGTCTTTGACGCAGAAAGGGAAGGTGCAGTTGTCGAGCAAGACGGATGGCACGTCTGAGACGGTAGCTGCTACGGAGAAGGCGGTTAGTGATGTTATTTCGCAAATTATGGCATATAAGGATCTAAATAACAGATGGGGGGCTTTATAAATGGCAGATATAGCAAAAAGATTAAGTAAAGGTGCATTAATAACAACAGTTGAGCCTTTATATACTGTTCCATCTGGAAAAAGAGTCTTTGTAAAAGCATTATCTTTGTGTAATACGTCAACTTCAGAGACCACAGTAACCTTATTTCTCGCAGGAACTTTATTTATGTATCAACATGCTATAAAGGGGAGAGACACTCTGACGATCCCCTTTATAGATCATATAATTGAGCCAGGTGAGACAATTTCTGCCTTTAGCTCTGCTCAAAATATAACATATTATATTAGCGGACGAGAGGTTGATATTTAATGCCTACCTTGGATAGTTACTCATTGTATAATTTTAGGTTGGATGGAGAAGGAATGTCTGGTAATGCTGTAGCTGGTGACATCAGAGAGGGAAAAACGGCAAAGACGGATACTGGTAACGTAACTGGTACTTTGGCTGAACATAAAACAAACTCTATCACTCCTTCCAAGGTAGTCCAGAATTTTCCCGCTGGTATCTATCCGTCTTTTAATGTTCAGCCTAGTAGTGCTAATTATGTATTTAATAATACTAGCACTAGTATTTACATACCCGGAAATTCTATGGTTGATTTGCCATTGCCAGTTGGTATCAGTGAAATAGTTGCTGTCAGCATGCGTGCAGATGGGTATAGTGGTGCTGATTATTATAGGAAAGCATTCAACCAGAAATTAGGAAACTATATTTCATTCTATTATGACGCATCTGTAAAGACGTTTAGATTTTTTGAATCAGGCGGTGTTAACAATACCATTTATATTGATGCTCGTGGGGGTATATCATAAGGAGGTTAAGTTATAATATGGAGAAAGTTTATAATTTTGTAAGAAGTCATTTTAATATAGGATTTGATGAATTCATAAATAAGGAAACTATAGTTTGGGATCATAGAGCGAGTACTATTTTGGAACCTTTTGTAGAGAAAATGTTCGGAGATGTTATTCAAAAGGGATTGGATGATGAAAATAGTTTTGAAGATATTGTAAAGGAAATGATTATAAGATCAATTATTGAAAATTATGGATTGACCGAATATATTGTTCGCTTCACAAAAATAGATTTCAATCATTACTCCATGGTTATGTAAATAAGGTTTTTTTTAATTAAATATAAGGAGGTGAACCATGACCACAAATCAACTAACCACTACCATCGCTAATATACTCTCACAGCACTTCCCAAACATCCCGATCCACCCGGCAAAGGGCACTAGTTCCACCCCGGGCATCTCCTACCGCCTGCTGTCCGCCCAACTCACCCGGGAACGCAGCGATCGCTTCGTGCAATCTCACGCCTTTGAAATCCGATGGCTAGAAGCAGATAATATCCCGGAAACTCTAGCGGATGAACTGTTCGAAGCATTGGAAACCATCAATGTGGAGGGTACACCCTATCGCGCAACGGAACTGCGTTGGGAGACGGAGAACGATACTCCGCGAATGCTGGTGTACTATACCATGCGAACCACCAAAGTGTCGGAGTCCGCCACTACCATGCAACAACTGGAACAGCGACCTACCGCACTTAAGGCTACAAGAGAATAACTATAGTAGTTCAACATAACGATAGTTATCCTGTCCTTGGAGTGGTCAGTATAGCTATTTTTTATTGAACCTAACTAACCGAATGAGGGGATCAGTATGAAAGGAATAGGAGGCGCATTGGCAATGTTTACGAAAAAAGAATCGGACCCTAAAAAAACGGAAGCTCAACAGAAAAATAACCAAAAATACAGCAAAGCACAGTTCGCCGAATCCCGGCAACTCAGCCGGATGGAGAAAGACATTTTGGCAGCAGTTCTGCTGGAACAAGAAACATACACCTTACAAGAAGCACAGCAACACATCCAACAATTTATGAATGGGGAGGCACAATAATGGCTGGAGGAACATGGACGACACAAAACAAGGTACGCCCCGGCGTATATATGAATTTTGCATCAGAGGGCTCATTGCCGGGTACGGTAGGAGAGCGAGGAACGGTGGCGTTGGCACTTCCATTGTCATGGGGACAAGCAGGTACAATTCTGACCGTGCAAGCAGGTGAAGATGTGCAAGCCAAATTGGGCTATGACTGGACAGCGCCGCAATTGCTACTGATCCGCGAGGCATTGAAACGGGCGCAGACCTTGCTTCTTTACCGACTCAATGCAGGGACCAAAGCCAAGGCAACCTTGGACAAACTGACAGTGACAGCCCAACACGGTGGTGTGCGTGGTAATGATCTGGCTGTTGTAATCTCAGCAAATATCAATGACCCGGAACAATTGGATGTCTCCACGTTGCTTGCGGGTAAAGAAGTGGACAAACAAACTTCATCCACGATCGAAGCTCTGGAATCCAACGCATACGTCACATTTACTGGTGAAGGGGCACTCACAGCTACAGCGTCACTTCCACTAACAGGTGGATTGGATGGTACAGCAACGAACCAGGAGCATGCCGATTTCCTCACCAAGCTAGAGGTGTTAGATTTTAATACAGTCGGTCTGATCTCAGACGATGCCACACTCAAGTCAGTCTACACAGCTTACATCAAGCGTTTGCGTGATATCGAGGGCAAAAAAGTGCAACTGGTTCTGTCCGATTATCCGGCTGCAGATCATGAAGGCATTATCAGTGTCAAAAATGGTGTTGTGCTCGCAGATGGTACCGTTCTTACGCCGAAACAAACCGTAGCATGGACTGCTGGCGCAACAGCGGGAGCTAACCTGAATGAATCCCTGACGTTCCGCGCCTATGACGATGCCGTGGATGTGAACGGACGATTGACGCATAGTGAGACAGAAGCAGCATTGCGTAATGGTGAGTTTGTGTTTACGGCGAGTAGCAACCGTGCAGTGGTAGAGCAGGATGTGAACACATTCCGTTCCATTACACCGGATAAGGCACGTCATTTTGCCAAAAACCGTGTTGTCCGTGTACTTGATGGTATCGCTAACGATATGAAACGGATCTTTGAGTCCTATTACATCGGCAAAGTGAATAACAACGAAGATGGGCGCAGTCTTTTCCGTTCCCAATGTGTCACTTATCTGAAGCAACTTCAGGATATCGGTGCCATTCAAAATTTTGATTCCAAAACAGATATCACTGTTGCTCCGGGCAATGAAACCGACAGTATTCTGATTGAGATTCAGGTCCAACCTGTGGATTCCGTTGAAAAAGTATATATGAAAGTGAAGGTGGTTTAAGATGGCATTTTTGAAAGCAAGCGACACGATCTCCGGCCAGGAAGGCCGCGCATACGCAACGATTAACGGACAGACGGAAGAAATGTTTTATGTGAAGACACTGGAAGCAACGGTGGAGAAACAAAAAGCAGAAGTCAAAACGTTGGGTCGCCGCGGCGTACAGCACAAAGCAACCGGTTGGTCCGGTTCGGGTTCCATGACGATTTTTTATACCACATCCCGTTTCCGTGAGCTGATGCTCCAGTACATGCAAAATGGTGTGGACACGTACTTCGACATTGAAGTGACCAACGAAGATCCTTCCTCTACAATTGGCAAACAGACGGTAACCCTCAAAGGTGTCAACCTCGACAGTGTAATCATGGCATCTCTGGATACCGAGGCGGAGGCGTTGGAGGAAGAAGTGAGCTTTACCTTTGAAGATGTCGATATGCCTGTCTCGTTCAATCTGCCGAAATAATGTAGCGTGGAAAGCATAGTGATTTGAGATTTATCAAGAGTTTAACTTAGCAACGGGTTTGTAAAAGAAACCTGTTCAACTTGCCTGTGTTACGGGCTATTTGGCGTGTCAAAATTCTGCTCTTCGCCGCTTCTTGCGGCGGGGAGCCTAACTTTAGAGGAGGAACAATACATGAGTGGATTGAGTATGTTTTTTGCCCAAAATGCAGCAACGGATACAACGGAGGAGTTTATCGTATCCCCTCGATTTAAAGATGAGAAAGGCGAGCCGGTTGCCTGGAAACTGCGCAGCATGACTGAGGACGAAAATCAGGAATGCCGCAAATCGGCTACCCGCAAAATCAAGGGTAAGAACGGTGTCTACACACCCGACATCGATGCGAATGATTACATGGCTCGCCTGATGAGCGCAAGTGTAGTTTACCCCGATTTGAAAAACGCAGAACTCCAGCGGTCATATGGCGTAATGGGGGCGGAATCGCTTTTGCGGAAAATGCTGTTGCCTGGGGAATTTGCTTCGCTGGGTGAACAGGTTCAGAAGCTGAACGGCTTCAATCAGGACATGAACGAACTGGTGGATGACGTAAAAAACTAATTAAAGAGGGCGATTCCGAAGCCAATCTGGCTTATTACGCTCTCCATGAATTAAACATTTTGCCGCATGAGCTTATGGCATTCTCCATGCGAGAACGAGCAGCGATCTATGCGATGATCTCCATCCGGGTGGAGGAAGAGAAGAAAGAACGGTCTAAGAATCGCGCCCGGAAGAAATAAAAAGGAAAGGAGGGAGAAATGAATGTCCGATACAAGTATCAATGTAATCAATCCTCCGTCCATGAATACCCTGATCAATAATCTAAATCTGGTTCAAGTAAGAACTACTGAGATCCTTAATAATTTCAACCAGATTAACCGGATTAATCTGAACCAATTTAACCAGACGAATATATCCAACCATTTTAATGAAGTAAATCAACAACTAAATGTAACGATTAATCTGATGGAAAAGTTGGAGGATACGGCTGATGATACAAGCAATGCTTTGGGTGATAATCTGAGCAAACTCTCTAAGTGGATGCAAATGGTAAAGTCCGCTGGAAGTGTTGTGTTAAAAGCTGCTGCTGAACAAGAAGACTTCAAATATCGTTACATGTTTGCCGCAGAAGATCCGGGGCTCGGGGAAAGCATCTATAATAAGTATCGAGATCAAGCCTTCAAGAGTGGTCAGGATGTCAATGATTCGCTTAAATCTTCTCTAGGGTTCGTGCCATTGGCACAGAATACAGGGCAGGTAGATCAGTTAAATGAAATGACTCAACGACTGAGTATGTTGTCACCGGATAATAAAAGTCTGACCGATGCATCCAAGGCTATTGTTAGTGCCATGAATGGAAAAAATACAGATTTGGCTAATCAATTTAACATCCCAGAAAGTGCATTAAACGGAGCTGGATTGGATGAATTTATACAGACGAAAGACCTTGACGGTTTTATACAAGGTTTGCAGACGGTTCTTGAAATGCAAGGTTACACACAAGAAGCCTTTGATACCATGCTGGATTCTCCATTGCAAAAATGGACGGCTCTCGTCAATCAGTTCAATGGAATACTATCTGAAATCGGAACAAGAGCTTTGGAAGTTTTATCTCCTGTGCTTGACCGATTAAACGAAGCCATAAGCTCAGGTCAGTTCAGTGCGTTCATCGAATGGATTGGTGGGGCCTTCGCAATTATTGCTCAGGTGGTGGCATTTATCGTGGATGGGTTCATCAATTTTGCTACAGTTGTGCAAGAAAACTGGGATATCATTGCGCCTATTTTGACTGCGATAGCCATGGTGCTGCTCTACAATATGATTGTTTCGCTTGGTATTGTGATCGCTGAAGTGTTTTTGCTTGCTGTAGCATGGTTGGCGGTAAACTGGCCTATATTGCTGATCATCGCAGCAATTGCTGCAATGATTATGATTTTCCAAATGTTCGGAGCAACCGGTACCGATATTCTCGGGGCTATCATTGGTACATTTATGATGCTTGGCGAAATCATCAGAGTGGTAATTGCTACCGTGTGGAACATATTTGCTTCATTGGCAGATTTCTTGATTAACCTTTTTATTGATCCTGTGTACGCAATTCAAAAGTTGTTCTATGATCTAGGCATGTTTGTTTTACAAACTCTTTACAATGTTATGGTAGGCATCGAGGATTTTCTTAAAAGAGCAGTAGGGGCCATTAGCGATGTTGCTTCATTTATCAATGATACCTTTGGTACGAACCTGAGTGTGATGTCCGAATCGGATATTAACATTGGCAGCAAGAACATTAAGAGTTGGATGGACACTCTGAAGTCTATGGAGCCACAGAGTGACAAAAATGTATTTGAGTCTGTGAGAATGGATGGAGAATATAATCCCAGTGTATATGGGGATGGTCAGATAAAGGCGGAGGAGTGGGTTTCTAAGTTCTCTTCTAACCCGAAGGATGACTCCAAGGATAAAGATTTACCATATAAATTTGGCCAAGACTACACACCCGAAATACCCAAAACACCTTCCATACCAACTGCGCCTGCTCCCACTATTGTTCCCAACAGCAACATGAGTAACATCAACAAAATCAACAATATCGGACAGGTGGATAAGATTGGTGACGTGGATGGCACAGTGGATGTAACGAGTGAGGATCTGAAACTGATGCGTGAACTTGCCGAGATGCAGGCCATTCAGAGATTTGTCAGTCTGACGCCAACTGTTCAGGTTACTACGGGTGATATCAACAGCGGACATGACGTGGACAGCATCATCAGCAAAATCACTGATGGACTGAACAGTCAGATCGTCTCCAGTGCCCAGGGGGTGTATGGATAAGTGGAATATTATATTCAGCTAAGCTTCAATAACCGCTCCGAATACATATTTTTCCCGGTGACACCAGAGAGCATTGAATTTTCGGATTCGGGAGACGGCAGTACGTTTAACGTTAGCGCTTTGGGTGAAATTAACGTGATCAAGTCGCCGAAGCTGCGAGAAGTCAGTTTCAGCGGGATTTTTCCGGCAGACTACAGCCCGTATCATCTGAACTACGATGCAAGACATCCGGCAATTCAGAAGCAGTTTTACCGTGATCCCTATGAATATGTGAAAAAGATCATCCATTGGATGCAGACGGGCAGACCCGTCAGGCTGTTCTTTTCCAGTGCAAGGTACACCATTAATATGGCGGTTTCCATTGAGAGCTTCGATTGGAAGGAGACTGCGGGTACGGTGGGGGATATCCAGTATGATATCAAGCTGAAGCAGTTCATTTTTTATGCCGCCAAAAAAGTAGTACCGCTCAAGGACAGCAAGGATACGGCTGCTTCGAAAACAAAAACCAAAGCCTCCCGGCCCAATGAAAAAATCCAGCCCAAGACCGTCATACTTAAAGCAGGAGACTCCTTGTGGTCTGTAGCCAAAGCCCATCTGGGAGATGGATCTCGCTGGAAAGAGCTGCAAAAGCTGAATGGCATCAAAGATGCACAACTGAAGAAGCTGCAGATTGGACTTGTGATCAAGCTTCCGTGAAAGGAGAGGCAATATGCAAGAGCAGATCAGGCTGGATGATAAGCTGGCAAACATGAAGGAACGGTTATTGCTGGATGATAAGCAGGGCAACATCTGGGACATTAGCGAGATTGCCGGTGACATTACGTACAAAACCTCCCGTATCGGCAAGCCTTCCTCTCTGGAATTCACGTTGATCAAGGGCAGTCTGTACCAGAATAAGAAATTCACCTATGAGAATGGATATATCGTGAAATATATTAGCAACGAGGTAGGCATATTTTACGGATATATCTTCTCGGTGGATAGCGGTAAGGACGAAAGTGTCAAAATCAAAGCCTACGACCAGACTCGGTATCTGACCGCGAGTCAGACGTACAAGTTCGTGAACGCGACCGCTACGGATGTGATCAAACGAATTGCTACCGACTTTCAGTTGAAGGTGGGCGAGCTGATCCAGCCGAAATATGTTATACCGCGTATGTTGTTTGATAACAAAAAGCTGATCGACATGATCTGTGAGGCGCTCGACCGAACGCTGATCTATGGCGGTAAAAACTATATTTTCTACGATGATTTCGGCAAGCTTGTGCTTCGGGATGTGGAAGAGATGCCTTACGGCTTTGTTATTGGGGATAACAGTCTACTCACGGATTATAGCTATACAAGGTCTATTGATGACCAGACGTATAACAAGATCAAGCTGTATCGGGATAACAAGGATACGGGCAAAAGAGAAACGTTTGTTCATCAGGATTCAGGCAGCATCCGTCAATGGGGGCTGCTTTTTTTGTACCAAAAGGCGGATGATGGCCTGAACGAAGGTCAGATTGATGAAATGCTCAAGACCCTGATGACCCTCCGCAATCGCGAGACGCAGACGTTGAAAGTGGATGCGCTTGGTGATTTCAAGGTGAGGGCAGGCAGTTTTGTGAACATTCAGATCGATGAACTGAAGATTAATCAATATTTTCTGGTAGACGAATGTACGCATAAGGTACAGGGGGGCGTGCACACGATGTCACTGGATTTGAAGGTGGTGTAACGATAAATGATGCTGGACGTGATTAAAAAGGCGGCGGTGGCCGCCGTAGATGCCAAGTCTCCCGTTCAGGTAATGTACGGAAGCGTCACAAACACCCAGCCTCTGGAGATCACCGTTGAACAACGGCTGGCATTGGCTGAACCTTTTCTGGTACTGCCGGAATCCGTAGTGAACAAAGCTTGGACCGTGGGTGACCATGTCTTGTTGTTACGTGTTCAAGGTGGGGACAGCTTTGTCGTGCTGGATCGGCTGGTGAATCCATGATCCCTCAAGGCGCGCAGATTAGTGCAGAAGATCAGGAAGAAGCTGCTGTACTTCCAAGTCTGACGTATGTGTTTCAAGCTTCTGGACAGCGAATTGGAAGACTGCAACTGGATGGAAAAGATGCGGTTAAACAGGCGGTGTACAAAGCGTTATCTACACGCCGCTACGAACATCTAATCTATTCCTCGGATTACGGCATGGAATGGTCCTGGGAAGGAATGGCCGGGAGATCCATGGTTGAATCGGAACTGGAACGCTGGATTCGCGAAGCGTTGCTTCCGGATGATCGAATTTCGGATGTAACGGAGTTCGATTTTGTCCACGAGGCCGATGGCGTACGGGTTTCGTTTACCGTGGAAACAGATTTTGGCAGCTTCAGGGAAGAAACGGAGGTGAACATGGATGTATGAAGAGCAGACGTTTGAGATTATTTTAAATCGAATGCTGGACAGAGTGCCGAATGGTATGGATAAACGTGAAGGCAGCATTATCTATGATGCGCTTGCCCCAGCGGCTGTGGAAATGGCTCAGATGTATATCGAGCTGGATGTGAACGCCAATCTGAAGTTTGCGGATACAGCCTCTGGAGAGTATCTGGATCGCGCAGTCGCTTGGTCTGGCATTAGTCGGAAGCCGGCCACGAAGGCGCGTTGGGTTGGTAGTTTTCGGGATAACGAAGGGAAGCCTGTTGAGGTTCCTTTGGATAGTCGTTTTTCCACGGGGGATCGGGTGTATGTTGTTGTGGAACGCATCGCGGCAGGGCGATATGTGTTGGAATGTGAAGTCGCGAGAGCGGAAGGTAATGAATATACGGGGGCCCTGCTGCCCATCGATTATATTGCTGGCCTGACGACAGCTGAATTGACACAGTTGCTGGTTCCTGGCGAAGACGAAGAAACGGATCAGGCCTTGTATGACCGATATCAGGACAAAGTTTCCCGTCCGGTCACGAGTGCCAACAAATATCAGTATGAGTTATGGGCACGGGAAAACTCCGGGGTTGGCAAAGCGAAGGCTTTTCCACTGTGGGACGGGCCAGGTACAGTCAAAGTGGCATTGCTGAATAATGAAATGCAAACACCTGCTGAGGCGGTTATCGAGGCGGTGCAGGATTATATCGATCCATCCCAGGATGGAATGGGTGAAGGTGCTGCTCCAATCGGACCCGTGGTCACAGTAGTAGGAGCGCAAGAGATACCTATTGATGTTGAAGTGCAGGTCACGCTTGCTTCTGGTTCAACGTACGAGGGCGTCAAGACACTTATTGAAACGGGAGTTACGGCGTATCTGAAAGAACTGGCTTTTGCCGATCCGTTGGTTCGTTGGACACGTATTGCCAATGTCATTCTGGATATCCCACCGGTGATCGATTATAGTGATCTGCTGGTGAATGGTGGTATGTCCAATCTGGAGATTGCCCCCGGCGCAGTAGCTGTTCTTGGGACGGTGAAGGTGAAATGAGTAAAGCAGAGGTATTAATGACTCTTTTGCCCCCGTTGTATGAAAATGTGTTGGAGATGCAACTTCTTACGGAGACCGAAGGTGTTGAGCTGGACAAGCTTACGGTGGGTTTGGAAAGTGTGCTGGACCAATTCTACCCGGAGTCTGCGACTTGGGCATTGGAACGTTATGAGCGGGATTTGCAGATTCCTACAAATCAAGCCAAGCCGGATGATCAGCGAAGATCCGTAATCATTTCCAAAATGCGCGGCAGCGGCAAAGTTTCTGGCTCCATGCTCAAGAACGTAGCGCAGGCCTACGAAAGTGGCGGGATTGATGTATCCGTTTCGCCCGAAGAGTACTTGATCCGAATCCGCTTCATCGACACATGGGGCTTGCCGCCCAATCTGGACGACCTGAAGGCAGCGATTGAGGATATTAAACCAGCACATATGACCGTGGAGTACCGTCTGCGGTATTTGACGATTGCGGAGGTCGAAAGCATGACGCTGGATGAGATTGAACAGACTCGGCAGGATAAATTTGCAGGAGGTGGAGCATAGATGAATGAACCAAAAACACCGAATTTGGGGTTGAATAAGATTGACCGTTCCTCGCCATCGACAACCTATTTTGATCTGGATAAATATTTGGATCAGAACTGGGAGAAAGTTGATGAGGGTATAGGGCAAGTGGAAGAAAAGACTGAGGAAACCGTTGCACAGGTGGGTAGTATTCAGGAGCGGTTGGATACGGAGAAGCGTAGATCGGTGACGTTGGAGCCCGGATTGCAGATCATTAATGCTGAGCGTGCCTCGGCATTTAAGCTGGAAGGATTGAAGGGCCGTACGCTCGTGAATTTGTTGGGGCGTGATGGCGGGTGTGAAGACTTGTCAAAGATTGGTGTACATCAATCGACATTAACTTTAGACAGTGCGAACAAAGTGCAGGGATCAAACGGGTTGAAAATAGCGATTAATACAGGTACATCAGGTATTGGCTTCTTTACTGTATCGCTTAAGGCAGGGAAATCGTATGTAGCAATCGCTGAAGTCAAAAATTTCGATGGGGCAAGTATGTTTATTAATCTCCCCGGAGTTGGGGCGGTGGGGAATCCAGTAAAGGATAACTCTAAATTTAACGTAACCTGGACTCGTTATACGGCACCAACGGATATAAAGCTAAATATTGACGTGGGGGTTTCAGGTACAGCCGTAGGTCAGTACGGTTACGCAGATGCAGTACGTCTCTATGAAGTCAGCACTACCGATTACGCTGCGCTTGCCAGTATGTCTCCGGAACAAGTAGGAACTAAATTTCCATATGTTAATAGTATTCAGCCTGTTCGAAATCCTTATGTAATTCGCTATGGAGAGAATTTATTGCCGCCATTCTACGAATGGGAGCACACAGGACACACTTTTCTAGAAACGTCTCCACATACGGCTACTGGTGAGTTAGTATCTGGTTCTATGGGAACTGATGCATACGCCGTGACTTACTTAAGTGTATTAGCAAATCAAGATTACACGATTAGTAACCCGGCAGCAAGTACGGGCAAAATTCGAGTGAGTATATATGATTCATATACAAGATTACAAGGTATGTTCATTAATCCGGGTGAGACTAAAACCATTAAAACTGTCTCAAGGGCCATAAAAATGGGTGTAAATCTTAGTGGTGTTACGCAGTATACAGAAGAGTTTGATGTGAATAAATGGACATGGACTACCGGGAATAAAGCGAGTTTTGCATATCCAACCATGACTCTTGGTAAGGTAGTAGAACCGTTGAAAACACGTGAAGATTGTATGCTCGCACTTCAAACGGATTTATACTCAGACCCGGTGACAGGTTTGAATGCTGACGAAGTGTTTGAAAAGAATGGCCAATATCACAAGATGACCAAGTGGCGCAAGATAATTTTGGATGAAAGTCTTCGTTACCGATCAATAGCATCATCGTCTGGTTACAAGATAGTTGGTTGTACTCTATCCGAACCAGTAGCAGCTTTTAACAGCTTGGTTGTTACGAAGTACAATGGTAATGTGCTTACTAAAAACGGAAATATGTCTGAATCTGATAACGCCTACTTCAGAATTACAGATTTATCAGACTTCAATGTATCTATTGCTAATGCAGATAGTGGATGGGGAGATTCATATACGCCGACAGCAGATGAGATCAAGGCTTATTTTATGGGATGGAAGATGTATCTTGGTAATCAAGGCGATGTAAGTAAGCCATACAATGGTGAAACAGTTGGCAAAGCTTGGTGTCCATTAGAATCGATATATATGTCAGGAAGTTCTGCGTCTCACTTTACGACCACATTGCCGGTTTCTCCTACAATAAGGTCAGCATATACAAGATATTCTGAATGGAAGCCATATCAACTGATATACCAACTGGGGACCCCAACTATCGAGCCGATCACGTCAGAGGGTCAATTGACTTTCAATGAGGGAGATAATCAGGTTGAAGTAGGTACAGGAATGATAATTAGAGAGAGTGCTAATCCAGTATATACTTCAGATGTGCATAAATCATATAACATTAATAACTATAATTTGTCAGCTAAATTAAATAGTAAGGTTAAAAAAATACTGTCCGTTTATAAAAATGATGTCAGAGATTACTGGGAGATCCTACGATTTAATCCGGAGTCAGAAGTTTATGGGTTAGAGTTAGCTTCCATGCCAGCCTCTCAATATGATCCATCGGCTTATTATACTGTAACATATCAGGTTCAGGATCAATTTTCACCAATATCGATTAACGGAACGATAGGAGTAAGTGAGAAATCTATTATAGAACAATTTATAAACGATTCTTCCAATATTTCAAGGCAGCTATCCGTAGTGGAAAGTAAAAATAACGAAATGGAATTACAGAAATATGCTGATAAAAACTATCTCAGAAAATCATCAGGTATCAGTGAAAATCAAGACTTAAATGGCTTTGTAGCTGAAGGAGAATATTATTGCCAATTTAATACGACAGCGGAAACTCTAAAAAATTGTCCTGTTGGAGTAGCTTTCAGTCTTAAGGTGAGTAAAAATGGAACGCAAAATAAAGAGTCCATCCCAGGAGTAACACAAACTTTAATAACATTTCTTCCAGTAGGATTTACGACATGGCAGCGAAATCTTTATGACATATGGGGCGCATGGGTACAAGTTCCATCTAGAGAAGAGTTTGAAAGTTTAAAGTCCTCTGTCAGTGATGGGAAATCGGCTATCGCTGCCGCCATTACTGGCAAGGGAGTAGCAGCTTCAGGCAGCGATACATACACACAATTGGCGACCAAGATCGGTCAGATCAGCACAGGTCCTAAATATGCGAAAGGGTCAGTATATGCAAGTGGGAGTGTTAACTTTATAAATTATAATGGTGCACAAGTTGCCTTCAATTCGATAACTGTGACGGGATTAAGTTTTCGACCAACCCGTATTATCATACGTCTCCCCAGCCAAGACGTTGCTAATACGCATATTCCGATTACTGTTTACAGTGCATCAACACGTAAAGCAACTCCAACTGTGGGAGGTGAAAACTATAATTTAGCAACTGTAGTAAACGGTGCATCAGGCTCAACAGGACATAATGTGCGGGTGTATGAGCGTACAGGTATCGCATCCTCGTACGCGAGTGTCGGAGATACGTCATTTATAATGCCTGTTCCAGTGCAGAACAATTTTGAATGGGAAGCGTTTGGAGTTTAAATGGGTATTTAACTTGAAATTGAAGTAATATTGTCTTATGAATGGAAATTGGAAAAAAATTGTTTGAACGATAGGTATTTTCTTCGATAGCATATGGAAAAAGAAAATATCTTGGATTTTATAACGTATATTTGTGAGATGTATTAATCCAAATATAATCTTTAATTAAGGTAGCAAATGTATATATTTTAAAAATAAAGGAGGTGAAACCATGGAAAGATGGGATACCCTATGGAAATGGGGAATTGCACTCATGAGCAGCTCAGTAACCTACTTCTTCGGAGGTTGGTCAGGCGTACTCGGTGTACTACTCGTATTCGTCATCCTCGACTACCTAACCGGTATCGCGGCGGCAGGTATGAGTGGCAAGTTAGAAAGTAATGTCGGCATGTTCGGCATTGCGCGGAAGGTATTTATATTTGCAATGGTATCGGTGGCTCATCTGGTGGACGGTGTTCTGGGAGACGGACATTTGTTCAGGGATGCGGTCGCCTTTTTTTATATCGCAAATGAGTTATTGTCCATTATCGAAAACGGGGGTAAGTTGGGCGCTCCAATCCCGCCAGTGATTCGACAGGCAATTGAAGTGTTCAAGGGGAAGGCGGGAGAGGGTGCCATTTCGAATCATTTACCTTTTAGTCCCCCACCAGAAGACAGCGAGCGGCCAATTAATAGCCCTAATGGAGATACAAATTCAGTAGAAAAGAAAACGGAGAATAACAGTCCAACTGCTGAGAAAAATGATTAGAATTTTAGTGAATCAGCTCTCTAGTAATGTAGATAAAGATAAAATGGATAGAAGTAAAGTTGGAATGAGAAAAGCACCCGATCCGGGTGCTTTAATATTTTCCGATACTCATAGTTTGTATAATCTTCTTACTAACTATTTGTTTAGCTTAACAATAAGTTTATTGTAATAAATCAACTGCTCCAGATAAGAGTCTTCCTTCATGAGACTAGCTCTATAGGCTGCTGAAGAAGTTTCGAGATACTCCCTTTTATCCCGCAACGTTTCAATTTGCGCTTTGATTTTTTTGATTTGTTTTTTGTAGTAAGCCATTTTCTCTTGGTATGTACTTTCTTTCTTTGTGGTTGCAGCCTCAACGCTTGGCTGAATGACAACAGCTGCAGTAGCAGATAGTAAAACGCTTAGACTAAGTACGGCAGTTAATAGCTTTTTCAATGACACTTTCCTCCAATGAATAGTTTTTACAATCTGAAATTAGACAATCTTTATCATCTAACAGAAGTAGTCTAACAGATACATAGTTATTTTACTATTCAATGAATTGGTAATCTCCAACACATCAGGGACACGCACACAAGCAACCCCTGATCCAACCGCATTAACTATAGGAGTATTTTGCATCAATCCAGAGAGTGACATCCAATCAGGAACGTATAGATCAGAATGCTTTAGTCTGTCTATACTTGTACCCGGGAACGCTAGAATCGAATGATGTAAAATGCTGATACAAACGGCAATTTGCCGCATAAAGGGTGTGAGAAACATGCAAACGAGAAGTTCGGGCAACACACAGGGCATTGACGTCTCCCGATACCAGGGCAATATTGACTGGGCGAAAGTGAAGGCAAGTGGCATGACATTTGTATTCATCAAGGCAACCGAGGGGCAGACCTATACCGATCCAAATTATCAGAAAAATGTAACAGGTGCACTGGCGGCGGGCATGCTGGTTGGAACATACCATTTCTTCCGTGCGACATCCACCGAAGCAGCCAAAGCAGAAGCGGCGCATTATGCCAATACACTTAACAAAGTTGGAGGCGCCAAGGCGCTACAACTTCCACCCGTCATGGACTACGAGAACAACCCTGGCAACCTGAGCAAAGCGCAGATGAATACGGTTGCCAAAGCTTTTTTAACCGAACTACAACGCCTCACAGGTGTAAAACCGATCATATACACGGGCAATTCTTTTGCCGGGAATTTTGATACATCACTCAGCTCATACGATCTATGGATCGCACGTTACAGCAACACCCGTGTACCAGATGACCAGCCGGCATGGAAGCGTTGGACATTCTGGCAGTACACGGATTCGGGCAAGGTGAATGGCATTAGTGGCAACGTGGATATGAATGAATTCGAGGGAACAGCGGCACAGCTCAGAGCAAGATACGCAGCAGGCACTCCGAAACCTCCGGAGCCATCCAATCCAACAAATCCAAGTAATCCGAATCCACCAACCGAACCACCGAAAGGGGGCGAACCGATGACAACCGAAGAGAAAGCAGCGTTTGACGCGCTCAAATCCCAGGTCGATAAACTGCAGGCGCGTCAGCAAATGGAAGTTCCAGTATGGGCGAAAGCTGCTGTGGATGCAGCACTGGCATATGACACGAAAAATCCATTGTTCAGCATCGATAATGGGGCGAGTTATGATTTTTACCGTTTTATTACCGTGATGCATCGCAGAGGTTTATTTAAAAAGTGAGCTGATTCTTAGCAAATTAAATTGTTGATCTTATCTGAATAGGGATGAAATGGAGAAGGGACACAAGACGCTTTTTGTCGAACTGTGTTCCTTTTTTGTGCTTTGTGTAAGTAATATTGACGCATATAATAAAGTTGAAGACATATGTCTGTAAATCTCTTGTCTAATTGATTAATGTGATGTAAAGTAAGTTACACGAAATTGTTTTTCACTACGGTTTATTTACACAATCCTCCTCATCATGACAAAACCATAACATAAGAAGTTATTGTAATGTCTCCCTGTTGTACAATCCAACATCTCAAGATGACTCGTTCATACGTTATACACATCCAATTTGCAAGAGAAAACCACCGGTTTAAAAAACTTACACGATCTAAACAACCTAGCCTATGTTGAGTTTCTTTCGTCCGTATTGCAAACGATACCTAGTCCAGCTCCCACACTGCATAATTAAGACGACCCGCGACCCGCTCAAGGAACAGACTTTATTGGTACCCAGCAGCGTAGTATTCATATGCCCATCTGTTATTTCTAATCTACTGACTTGAATTCGCTCTTACCGGTCCGTAACCATTTGCGGTTACTTATTGACCTGAGTTCAAATAAATCGCAACAATCTCATTTCATTGCATAGAGTCATCTCACAAGGTACTTCGTTCGTTGTACGTTTCTTTTTCTATAAAAGTAATCGTGCATATCCGTAATCCGTGAGCATAATGATCTGGCTTTTACTTATATCCATTATTCATCTTTCTACCATACTTTTTACGTTTCATATACATGCCTTACTTATCCCAGAAATTTAATTCAGGTATCACAGGCACCTAAAGCCTTTCATTGATACAAGCAAGCACCGAACCAATGGCTATCATTGAAGTTTTTTCATGCCAGTATCACACACATTATGAGACAGGGAAGGGTGTTGTACGTATGCGAATGAGAAAGAAATGGATGTCCGGTTTTTTGACTCTGGCTTTGAGTACCGTCTTGGTGTTGTCCGGTTGCTCCAGTAACGAGAGTGGGGAGAATACGCCTGCTCCAGCGGAAGGAAGCGATCCTCCAACCGAAACGGTAGCGCAGGATACGATGATTATGGGGCGTGGCGGGGATTCCGTTGCACTCGACCCGGCAATTGTGACGGATGGGGAGTCGTTGAAGATTGGACATCAGGTGTTTGACTCGTTGCTGGACTACAAGGAAGGTGGAACAGAAGTCGTTCCTGGACTGGCAGAGAGCTGGGAGATTTCGGCGGATGGGCTCAAGTATGTGTTTAAGCTGAAGTCCGGTGTGAAATTCCATGATGGAACTGACTTCAATGCGGAGGCTGTTGTGTTCAACTTCAACCGCTGGGGTGATCCGGCGAGTGAATATAAATTCGAAGGAGATTCCTTCGATTATTATGATTCCATGTTTGGTCCAGAGGACGGACGTGTGATCAAGGAAGTGAAGGCGACGGACGAGACTACGGTGGAGTTCACATTGAACCAGCCACAAGCGCCTTTCCTGCAAAATATTGCGATGACGCCATTTGGTATTGCCAGCCCAAAAGCGATTCAGGAGAAAAAAGAAAACTTCAAGAGCGAGCCTGTGGGCACCGGCCCATTTGTATTCAAAGAGTGGAAGCGTAACGACTCCATTACCCTGGAGAAAAACGCGGATTATTGGAAAGAAGGACTGCCGAAGCTGAACAAAGTAATCGTACGTTCAATTCCGGATAACACCGCTCGCTTCAATGCCCTGCAAAACGGTGAGATTGATGTCATGGAAGACTTGAACCCGGACGATCTATCCATCCTTGAAGGCAATAGCGAGTTGCAGAAGATTGAGCGTCCACCATTCAACGTGGCGTATATCGGCTTTAACTTCAAGAAGAAACCATTTGATAATGTCAAAGTCAGACAAGCCCTCAACCATGCGGTGAACAAACAGGCACTTATTGATGCGTTCTTTGCTGGACAAGCTGAGCCTGCTGTTAACCCGATGCCGCCAACGCTGTGGGGGTACAACGATACCATTGAGGATTACCCATATGATCTGGAAAAAGCAAAAGCTCTACTCGCCGAAGCTGGCTTCCCTGACGGTTTGCCTGATCCGGTAACCTTCTATGCCATGCCGGTATCCCGCCCGTATATGCCTGATGGCAAAAAGGTTGCCGAGGCGATCCAGGCCGATTTTGAGAAAATCGGAGTGACTGTCACCATCGAATCACCTGAGTGGGCAACGTATCTCGAAGATACAAAGGCCGGGGAGAAGGACGACATTTACATGCTCGGCTGGACAGGTGACAATGGTGACCCGGATAACTTCCTGTATACACTGCTGGATAAAGATGCCATTCCAAGCAACAACCGCAGTTATTATGTAAACGAAGAATTACACACATTGCTGACGGGTGCACAGAAAGAAACCGATCAGGATAAGCGTGCTGAACTGTACAAACAAGCGCAGGAGATGATCAAGGAAGACGCACCATGGATTCCTCTGGTACACACGACGCCAATTCTGGCGGGTAAAGCCAACCTGAAAGGTTTCGTCCCTTCTCCACTGGGTACCGAATCCTATGCCGGTGCTTATTTTGAGTAAGCTGTAAGCTGAACTTATCCATTTCAGGATAACTGCGATCTGAAGACGGCACTACAGTTCGGAGTGATTACGTTTTAATTCTTTCTTACAAAGCGCTGGTGAGACGCAATGCTTGGCAGAACCCACATCCGGACGTAACTATCCAAAGCATGCGTTTCTGCCGGCGCTTTTTATTTTGCACGATATGTCGAAGGCAGGTGAACAGGATTGAACAGCTATATTGTCAAACGTGTGCTTGTGTTGCTGCCCGTACTGCTGGGCATGACCCTGATTGTCTTTTCCATCATCCACGCCATTCCGGGTGATCCGGCCGAGACCATACTTGGGCAAAAGGCAACCGAACAATCCAAGCAGGCCCTTCGTGACCAACTCGGTCTGGATAAACCCTGGTTCCAGCAATATTTCGCCTACTTGGGCGATTTGATCAAAGGCGACCTGGGAACATCCATCCGCACCAAGGTGCCTATTGCCCAGGAAATTGTGCCTTATCTGACAGCAACCCTTGAATTAACGATGGCAAGTATGTTGTTTGCTGTCATTATTGGGGTGAATGCCGGGATTGTCAGTGCATGGAAGCACAACTCCTGGTTTGATTATTGCTGTATGGTGATTGCTCTAGTGGGTGTATCCATGCCAATCTTTTGGCTCGGTCTAATGGAACAATGGTTATTTGCGAACAAGTTACAGTGGCTGCCGTCCATTGGACGCATGAATGCACGTGATCCGGTGGATGCCATTACGGGCTTGTATGTGCTGGATACGATGATTGCCGGACGCTGGGACCAGTTGTGGACCGTTACGAAACATTTGTTGCTCCCAAGTATTGCACTTGGCACGATCCCGATGGCTGTTATTGCCCGGATGACTCGTTCCAGCATGCTGGAAGTGATGAGTTCAGATTACATTCGTACGGCGAAGGCGAAGGGACTGGGGCCGTTTTTTGTTGTATATGGACATGCCCTCAAAAATGCGTTTATTCCCGTGCTCACGGTTATCGGCATCCAGACTGGATCGTTGCTCGGGGGTGCAGTGTTGACCGAGACGATCTTTGCTTGGCCGGGTGTGGGACGTTATATATATGAAGCGATTAGTTCGCGGGACTATCCAGTGATCCAGAGTGGCATTCTGATCGTGGCATTCTTCTTCGTGGTGATCAACCTGATTGTGGACTTGCTCTACGCTGTGTTCGATCCGCGAATTAGTTATAAATAGGAATAATCATTCATACCCAAGAAAGGAGACGCCGCATGGCCAAATTATCGACCAATACCGGACCATCCATTGATGCTGCAACAGCAAGCACATCCGGTCCATGGCGTGAAGCGTGGAGAACGTTTCGGAAGAATCGGCTTGCGCTTGCGGGCTTGATTATTATCGTGTTTTTTATCCTGTTGGCCTTCCTCGCGCCATACATTGCCCCCTACGATTACAAGGAACAGGTCCTGGTGGATCGGCTTCAGGCTCCTTCGGCAGAGCATTGGTTTGGTACCGATGATCTGGGGCGTGACGTGTTTTCCAGAGTGCTGCATGGGGCGCGTATTTCATTGTGGGTGGGCTTCTTCTCCGTCATTGGTTCCATTATTGCGGGTACGCTGCTTGGTCTGATTGCTGGATTTTATGGAAAATGGGCGGACATGCTCATCTCGCGTTTATTTGATATCTTGCTCGCATTTCCGGGGATTTTGCTGGCCATCGCCATTGTGGCGATATTGGGCCCGTCGTTGCAAAATGCACTGCTAGCCATCGCCATCGTGAACATCCCGACCTACGGAAGATTGGTGCGTTCACGGGTACTCAGCTTGAGACAGGAGGAATTCATTACGTCGGCACGGACACTTGGGGCGGGCAACGGGCGAATCTTGTTTCGCCACATCTTACCCAACAGCCTTACTCCGCTGATCGTGCAAGGTACTCTCGGGATTGGAACGGCGATCATCGAAGCTGCTGCACTTGGATTTCTGGGCATGGGCGCGCAACCACCCGACCCGGAGTGGGGTAAAATGCTGTCGGACTCCCGTCAGTTTATACAAAAAGCACCGTGGACACTGATCTTCCCCGGCGTTTCCATTATGTTGACCGTTCTTGGCTTCAACCTAATGGGCGATGGACTACGCGATACCCTTGATCCGAAAATGGCCAAAAAGTAGAAGGCTCTAACTCTACCGTAACGCTAACTTCTGCTCAAACTCAAACTCAAACTCAAACTCAAACCGTAACCGTAACCGTAACCGTAACCGTAACCGTAACCGTAACCGTAACCGTAACCGTAACCGTAACCGTAACCGTAACCGTAACCGTAACCGTAACCGTAACCGTAACCGTAACTTCTAACCCAAGCTCGAAATCAAACTGCAAGTTTGATTTGAAATCCTAGCTCTGCAACCCTAACTTTTTCTGTAACGCAGCATGCGTGCCAAAGGCAACGTTAAAACAAACCGTAAGCACTAATTTTTATCGCAATCCTATTTGTAGCTGTAACGCCAGCTTCTGCTTCAACTCTAACGAACCTGGGGAACCTTATTTTACGATTTCCAGCCAATTTCCTATTCTAACGAATCTCACACGCGCTATTTTGCGAAAAAACTGCGGAAAGTCTCGGAAAGGTTGCTAAAGGTGAGCAATAGCGTGTCTGCGATTCGTTAGATTATGAAGTCATCCTAAAAAGGCCAATTAACACCTCTGAGGTTCGTTAGCGCATGGCTGTCATGCTTCTCAAGACATTCAAGCAATCACAAGCTCAACACAGTAAGGCCGAGGGTACTCCGAGTTACATTGGACAGGGATGTCTCGATGCTAGCTCTAGTTGCTATACCAACAGACTCATTACAACTTTTCCCCACGCCGGTTCGAACTTTGGTTCGAGGCGGCTTTTGTTATACCTGCGGGATTACGTTAAAATGATTGGTGATGTGCAAAAGTAGAAGGGTTATCCGATCTTTTTGTTAAAATAACCGCCTGCGTATTGACACCCAATTTTCCCATATGTTATATAAAAGGAAGGGTTTAGCACTCCGATCATTAGAGTGCTAACAAATGATGTTTTTACTATAAGCCTACATATGGAATGATTCTGTTTTTGAAAATAGATATTGAACCTGAGTAGGACATGCGAAGCCAAGGGACGCACAGACCTGAAGAAGCGAAATGTTTGCTTAATCAACAGACTCCATCTAAATAGAAGGTTCTAATCCTCATACAAGTTCCTGATTAAATGCAAAAATAGTGCAGGGGACGAAATCGATTTGGAGGAAGCAGAGCGTTCGCCTAAAAGCTTTCTGAAAGAAAGCTGCTTCGGAAGCATACGCTATCACCGGATTTCTCCCTTTTTAAAAAGGGAATCAAAGAAATACGGGGATAACAGCGATCCGAAAAACGATTCGTAACCGGAACGGCTACATTGCAGAACGTCGTGCACTCATTTTTACAATGAGCCAGTTAGAAGTGAAGCACAATATCTGTGGACTAGAGCGATCAAAGGTTTTTGAGTCTACTAATGCCGCAGGATTATCTCAGTTACTTTCTATTTTCAATCAAATCATTCGATATCCAAATTTGAAAGGAGTCCAACCACTCATGGCCAAAAAAGAATTCCAGGCAGAATCCAAACGTTTGCTGGATATGATGATCAACTCCATTTATACCCAAAGAGAAATCTTTTTGAGAGAATTGATCTCCAACTCCAGTGACGCCATTGATAAAATTTACTACAGAGCACTGACAGACGATACACTCGTTTTCAACAAAGAGGACTACTTCATCAAGCTTACAATCGACAAAGAAAATCGCACGCTCACACTGACGGATACCGGAATCGGGATGACACAGGAAGAGTTGGAGAACAATCTGGGCGTTATCGCGAAAAGCGGTTCCCTGGCGTTCAAAAAGGAAAATGAAGCCAAAGACGGCCATAACATCATCGGACAATTCGGGGTTGGTTTCTACTCTGCATTTATGGTGGCGGACAAGCTCACCGTAACAAGTAAAACGCTGGGCAGCGACGAGGCGTGGAAATGGGAGTCCGAGGGCGCGGATGGTTATACGATCACACCAGCTGAGAAAGATTCCGTAGGTACAGAGATCGTCCTGACGATCAAAGAAAATACCGAAGAAGATTCGTATGACGAATTTTTGGAAGAGTACCGCCTGAGATCCATCATCAAGAAATACTCCGACTTCATTCGCTACCCGATCAAGATGGATGTGACGGGTCAACGTCCGAAAGAGGGCACGGAGAACGAGTTCGAGGAATACCAAGAAGAACAAACCGTGAACAGCATGGTGCCGATCTGGCGTAAAAATAAAAGTGAACTGACCGAAGAAGACTACAACAACTTCTATAATGAAAAACGCTACGGTTTTGACAAACCGCTCAAACATCTGCACATCAGCGCTGATGGCGCAGTGGTATACAATGCAATCCTGTTTATTCCGGAGAATACGCCGTTTGACTACTATACCAAAGAGTATGAAAAAGGCCTTGAACTCTACTCTAACGGCGTACTAATCATGGATAAATGCGGGGATCTGCTGCCAGATTACTTCGGATTTGTCAAAGGTATGGTGGATTCCGAAGACTTGTCCCTGAACATCTCCCGTGAGATGTTGCAACATGACCGTCAGCTTAGCCTGATCGCGAAGAACATTAAGAACAAAATCAAGAGCCAACTGCAAAGCCTGTTGAAGGACGAACGTGAGAATTACGAGAAGTTCTACCAAGCGTTTGGTCGTCAATTGAAATATGGTGTATACAGTGACTATGGTGTGAACAAGGATACATTGCAGGATCTGCTGTTGTTCACGTCTTCCAAAGAGGGCAAACTCGTGAGCCTGGACGAATACGTCTCCAGAATGCCGGAAGATCAGAAGTACATCTACTATGCATCCGGTGAGTCCATTAGCCGTATTGAGAAGCTGCCACAGATCGAGGGTGTTCTTGAGAAAGGGTACGAAGTACTGTACTTCACCGATGACATCGATGAGTTCGCAATCAAGATGATCATGAACTACAAGGAGAAAGAATTCAAATCCATCTCCAGTGGTGACCTGGGTATCGAAGATAGCGCGGACAAAGAAGAAACGGACGCCCAGGACAACGACAACAAAGAGCTGTTTGAAGCGATGCAAGCTCAATTGGCCGGTAAAGTCAAAGCGGTTAAAGCTTCCAAACGTCTCAGAAGCCACCCGGTATGTTTGTCCACCGAAGGTGAACTGACGATTGAAATGGAGAAAATCCTGAAAGCTATGCCGAACAGTGAAAACGTACAAGCCGACAAAGTGCTTGAAATCAACGTGAATCACGATGTATTTAAATCGTTGAAAGACGCTTTTGCACAGGATCAGGAAAAACTGAACCTCTACACAAGCTTGCTGTACCATCAAGCATTGTTAATTGAGGGATTGCCAATTCAGGACCCAGTAGAGTTCACCAACGATATCTGTAAGGTTATGGTGTAACAATCCGGCGTACAAGGGTGCGATAATACATCCTTTATGCAAAAATTCACGTAGTTTCAAGAGTACACTGCGTGAACATTAAGTTTAGTAGCTAAATCGCAACGCTGCATCCACCATAATCATCCGACAGGGCATTTCCGTCCTGTCGGTTTTTGTTTTTTTACCCACAACGGGGTGGGCGTGGGGGAGGCAGACTATCATTGCAGCAAATGATGATATTAATATAAGTTGAACTTGATTGTTATTCGATTTTAGCGTGATAAATGGTGAATACCATTAATGTATTTTAAAGGACAGCAAAAGTAGTGAAGGGGACGGAATCGATTCTGAAGAAGCGGAGCGGTCGCCTTTGTCTCAGGGTTTTCCCCTTAATATAGGGGATTCAGAAAACCCGGAGACAACAGCGATCATAGGAACGATCCGTAACCGGAACGGCCACCTGCTGGCACCGTGAATACTTATGGTTGTTCTGCCATGTGAGCAAGCATATGTGAATAATGAGTTCAATATAGAATCATGATCATTTAGGTGCACGAATGATAGTCTGGCAGGGTATAATAAAAGAATAGGACTGTTTATTACAAGTTGATGTAAGAAGAGATGACAATCGCAGACAGGTTTTACTTTTCGAAACCACAGATGTTGTGTATAATCACTCAAAATAGAGACAGTCGGCTAGGAGTGATCCCCATGCAATGGAACGATCTGAGAGAACATAGACAATATCCTGAACTAACCAAATTGGATGGATCTCGTGCAGCATACGAACGGGACTATTCCAGACTCATTCATTCACCGACCTTCCGTCGGTTACAGGGCAAATCGCAGGTGTTTGGCGCAGGAACGGGGGATTATTATCGTACTCGTTTGACCCATTCCCTGGAGGTGGCGCAGATTGCACGAGAGGCTGCCCGCAGCCTGATTCGTCGTTTTCCCGAGGTGGACTGGGACCGTGCGGATAACCCCGGCCTTATTATTGATTCAGAAGTGGTGGAGTGTGCTGCAATCGCACATGATTTCGGTCACCCGCCGTTTGGACATAAAGGTGAAGAAGTATTGGATGGTATTCTGGATGACCTCATTAACACCGAGGCTAAGAAAATTATGAAAAAAAGCCGCAGCGCCAAAGTTCCCAAGGTGGAGTCTGAAGTCCGTGCCGAGCTAAAACGGAAATACGAGCATTTTGAAGGCAATGCACACAACTTCCGCCTTATTATGCACTTGGAGAAGCGTGAAGATATCGACGGACTGAACCTGTCTGATGCGGTATTACTAGGAATCAACAAGTATCCGTACCCCGGGACAGAGAGCAAGAAAGGCATGTATCATCATGAGTGGCAATATATTCTTGAGATCCGTGATCGTTGGAAAGTGCCGGCAGGCAAGAAGACGCTGGAAGCACAGCTGATGGATCTCTGCGACGATATTGCGTACTCCTCGCATGACCTGGAGGATGGCATCAAAGCAGGCAAAATTGAAGTACATGAGCATTTCCTGCAAGATCCGCATGTGAATCGACTGATTGTGGATAAGATTACAACGCTGGAGGATCTGTTCTGGAACGGATGGACCCGAGAAGCAATTGGGCAAAAGGTAGAAGAAGTGCTCGCTTCGTTCCTGCGCATCTGGAATGAGAAGATGCCGTTCTGCGAGCATGATTACTCGCGTACCCGACGTGAGGTGAAAGCCTACTGGGTGAGCTTTTTTGTAGGCAGCCTGGGCGTTATTGACGATGGCGACTGGAAGAAGGTTACCTTTGTCCGTGAAGGGGCTGAAGACCTTGATATGCTGCGTACGGTGAGTGTGCTCAAGAGTTTTGCCTGGGTGACGATGATTCGTGACCTGCGTGTGCAACGGCTACAGAAGCGAAGTGAATGGATGATTAAGCGATTATGGGATGCATTTCTTGATCCGGAAACGTCCAAATCCATTATTCCGTCTGACTGGCTGCAGCGGTATGAGAAGGATCAGGCCAAAGCCCAGCCAATCTGGACTTGGGAACACATGGTCATCGATTATATTGCAGGAATGACGGATGCATTTGCCGAGAAAATATACAATGAACTTTACGGGCTGAAGGTGGGTTCCATCTACGATCTGGATTAAAATGAACCGATATAAAGGGAGATGAGACGCTTGGCTACAAGAATGAGTGATAAGTTCAGTCTGGGCGTACTTGACCTTGTTCCAAGGTTAAACGATGCCACAGCGGAACATGCGCTCCAGCAATCGGTGGCACTTGCGCAACAGGCTGAGGCTTGGGGATACACCCGATACTGGACATCAGAGCATCATGACATGGCTGAACTGGCATCGGCCTCTCCCGAAGTATTGCTCTCACATATCGGAGCAAAGACGACAACGATCCAGCTTGGCTCAGGTGCGGTCTTGTTGCCGCACTACAGTCCGCTCAAGGTTGCAGAATCGTTCCGTCTGCTGGCTACCCTCTATCCGGGACGCATTGAGCTTGGGCTCGGACGTGCTCCTGGCGGTGGACCTCATGCGACGATGGCACTCAGTGGCAATTACTTGCAACATGTGTCCAAGCTGCCTGAATCACTCGCAGCACTGACGGAACTGCTTGAAGATCGATATACCTACGAGGATCATCCTGTGACGGCTCGTCCGATTCCCAAGCTCCCATTATCGCTCTGGATGCTGGGGACCAACGTGAAGAGCGCAGAATTTGCGGCACGCTTTGGCATGGGATATGTCTTTGGTCAATTCATGAGTGATGCCGATGGTACAGAGGCTGTAAGGCGATATCGGGAAGGATTCACCCCCAGTGCAACCATGAAGGAGCCTGAGGTTATGGTAGCAGTCAGCGTATTGTGTGCGGAGTCAGAGACGGATGCCTTGGCCTGGGGTCGTGACATGGCGGAGAGACGCAAGTCGGATGGAAAAGAACGTTCAAGCGAGCTGAATTCGAGTGGTATCGCGGTCTCCGGCACGAATGACTCAGCCAGTGCTGATCATCATGAATCAGAGCGGCACTATGCAGGTACACCTGAGCAGGTATGGGGTCAATTGGAACAAGTAAGTCGCAGGCTGGATACGGAGCGGTTGCTTCTGGTTACGGCAGGACCAGATTATGAGCGCAGGCTGAATTCTTACCGATTGCTCGCCGAGCAGAGACAGCACTTGAAGTAGGCGAAGCATTTTATGATGCAAAGCGTTAAAATTCAAATAAAGCGGAGAGCTGCAGATCGGGATTCTACCGTATGCTGCAGCTTTTTATTTTAGAATGTGCCAAAATTCAACAATATTTTACAAAATTAAGCTTCTTAATAACAAAATAATGTTATAATACTTTACGTCTATTTTCCTATCGATATAATATAGATAAGTTCTTCTGACAAGAGGTCAAAAGAAGGGGAAAACAATGACAAAAGCACCTGAATTCGGGATGACCGAAGAGGTCAAGGGGGAAATCATATGTTCAGCAGATTTAAGATCAAAAGTATCGGTCTGCGTATCAGCATCGCGTTCTACTTGTTAATCCTCTGTTTAATTGTTTTGAGTGTCACCATTGTCACCCGTATGAATTCAATCGAATCCAACACGAATGAGATTACGAACAATTGGATGCCATCAATCCAGCAAATTAACCGGTTAAACTATACTACAGAGCACGTTCTTTCGCTAAGTTATCGTCACTTTGACGCAGATGAAACGGACAAGGCAGCCTTGTCAGAAGAGCGTACCAAGTATATTCGTGAAACGACACAGGCGATTAAAATTTATGACCAGCAGGAAAAGTCTACGGAGGAACTCGATCACTGGACTGCGTTCAAGAACAAATGGGAAGCGTATCTTAAGATTAATACGCAAGCAATCAAGCTGAGTGATGAGGGTCAGACACAGCTGGCTAAGGAAGTGGCTGAAAAAGGTGCAGACTCCTTTGACGCCATGCAAGTCGATCTGGATTATCTTGTGGAATACAATCAGAAGCAGTCCAATATTGCGGCGGCCCAAACGATCAGATCCGTTCAGGATGGTAGAATAATCATCATTATCGGTGTTCTTGTCATGATTGTCATTACAGCGATCAGTATTCCGATTATTCGTTCACAGGTCGTGAAACCACTACTGCGTGTTATTAGTGCGGTGAAACTGATTGCAGAAGGCCAATTGAATGTTCAGGATATACATACCAAACATGAGGACGAAGTCGGTGTTCTGGCCAAAGCAGTGAATGACATGAAAGGTAACCTGACTTCCATGGTTCTGAGCGTCAGACGAATTGCGGAAGCTGTCAATCGGCAAAGTGGGGAACTGGCAATCTCCTCCGAAGAGGTTAAGATTGGTAGTCGGCAAATTGCTGTGACAATGGAAGAGTCAGCCAAGGCCGCGGAAAGCCAGGCAGAGACAGCGGTGGAATCAGCCCGTACAGTTGAAGCGCTGAATGATCACATTCAGAATCATACGGAACAAGGCAGCCAGCTGCGCGTCATGTCGGATCTTGTACTGGAGCAAGGGCTGAATGGTCGCAAGGCGATGGAGCAGTCCGTGCAGCAGATGCAACAGATTTCCGGATCAGTCTCAACTTCCATGAACAAGATGGAGCGGTTGAATCGTAAAAATGAAGATATCTCCAAGCTGGTTCAGGTCATTCATGACATTGCACGCCAAACCAATCTGCTGGCACTGAATGCCTCCATTGAGGCAGCCCGTGCGGGAGAAAGTGGACGTGGGTTCGCCGTAGTGGCATCAGAAGTTCGGAAGTTATCTGAGGCTGTGCAGACTTCGGTCGAAGAGATCACGGCGATTACCGAGGATATTCAACAGGAGTCACAAGGGGTGGTTGCGGAATTACGTACCGGCGTTCAGGAGACCGAACTGGGTCAGGAACATGTACTTGCTTCAGGTCAGCTCTTCCGTACAATTAATGAATCGGTGGAAGGCATGGTGGGTGTGATCAGCACCATGACAGATGGCCTCGCAGGCATGCAGGAAGCAAGCGGACGAATGAATGATTTCAGTCAACAGATTTCCGCTGTT
This sequence comes from Paenibacillus sp. 1781tsa1, assembly GCF_024159265.1. NCBI lineage: Bacteria > Bacillati > Bacillota > Bacilli > Caryophanales > Paenibacillaceae > Paenibacillus > Paenibacillus sp. 1781tsa1. Next base: position 1,467,212 of record NZ_JAMYWY010000001.1, read on the forward strand.
TCGGAGCAATCTGCAGCGAGTGTGGAAGAAGTTTCGGCATCGGCGGAAGAGCAGGTAAGTTCCATGGAGACGATTAGCGGCAATATTCAAAGTCTGAAAGAATTATCGGAAGACTTGCTAACATCCATTGAAAAATTAAAAATATAACCTTCTTCTTATAATAGAAGAAACTGGCTCATGCATGCGGCGATTGGTGAGAGATTCAAAATAAAATAAGGTGTTCCTTAATCATGGGAACACCTTATTTTTTTCTTTCCAGATAGTTACGTGCAAAGAAATGGATAGTTGTCTAGCAGTCTAACATTGTATACAATGACTACCTGAAGCTTTCCTAACAGCTGATAATTGATATGTCTACAATGAGCTACTATTTATATAGAAGAAACATGATTAATGAAGGAAGGAGAGGGGAATTTTGCCTGATGAAACACTTGGTATTTACGCTACTTCCGGGAAATACCTCTACACCTTTGCTTGTCACGAGAACGAGCGGGAATTATGCATGCTGGAGCTGAATACGTTGCTTGAACCGAGTTCAGAGATCGGTATACATATGGGAGCGTATGTGTGGTCTGAACGATGTATATCACCTGGACGAAGTCCATTTATTCATGGCAGATTAGATGTGATCGGTGAAGGGGACACGGTGACTGATCTGCTCCCTCTTGCCAAAGAGATTCAACTGTTGCCAGAAGAGACATTTAAGGTGATTTGTCTGAAAGAAGGGGATCATGCCCCTGATTATGCACAGTCTCGTCAACTGGAAAAAGAAATTGGCATGTGTATTAAAGGCAAGGCACAGATGAAGCAGCCAAAGGTGACTTTCGGCCTAATCCAAACAGGAGAAAAATGGATCTTGGGCCAGTGGACAGAAGCTGATCGATCATGGCAGATTCATCGGCAGAAGCCGCAAAATTACTCGACTGGATTTGGCATCACACTCGCCAGAGCACTGGTGAATATTGCTGTTCCATACGTGGAAAACCAGCGATTACTTGATCCGTGCTGCGGCATGGGAACGGTTGTCATTGAGGCTTTATCCATGGGAATTGATGCGAGTGGTAACGACCTGAATCCTCTGGCTGTCCGAGGTGCGCGTATCAATCTGCCGCATTATGGATATGATTCGGATCGAATCACATTGGGGGATATGAATGAACTGCAAGATTGGTATGATGCAGCAATTCTGGACATGCCCTATAATCTCTGTTCTGTACTTCCAGATGCTGAGCAACGAGCCATGCTGGAGAGCTTGCGCAGATTGGCAAAACGGGCGGTAGTTGTTTCCACAGAGTGGGTAGAAGAGCACTTGTTGGAAGCGGGATGGACGGTAAAAGAGTACCGAACAGTAAACAAAGGCACGTTTATACGTCATATTTGGTTGTGTGTGTAAGTATAAGAATAAAAAACTCCAACCTGGGAGATATTACATTTCCAGAGGTGGAGTTTTTTTATATCCTTGATGTTGATTTGCACAATATTGCATGGGAACGGATGTTTGTGTTAATATTTATGACTATAATCCACTAGGTTAAGCGGAAGGGTCTTACCAGCAACATAAGCTTCCAGATTTTTGATGAAAATATCGATTGCACGATCCGCATATTGCTCTGTACTTCCTGCGATATGTGGCGTAATTAAGACGTTATCCATGCCCCATAACGGGTGGTCTGCCGGAAGTGGTTCTTCTTCGAACACGTCAAGTGCGGCGAAGGCGATCTGGCCGTTTTGGAGTGCATTCAGCAAGGCTTCCGTTTTCACACTGGGGCCTCGGCCCACATTGACGAAACATGCACCAGATTGGAAATGCTCAAATGCAGTTTGATCATATATATGTTTGGTTTCATCGGTCAACGGTAAAATGTTAATCACATAATCGCCTTGGCTCAAGGCTTCATGCAGTCCGGTCATGTCGTACATCTGATCCACGTTAGGGACATCTTTACCTGAGCGACGAACTCCGATCGTACGCATGCCGAGTGTTTTGAGAATGCGGGCTGTTTCGGTTCCGATCTCACCTACACCAACGATGACCGCTGTTTTGCCGTGCAGTTCTGGTAGTGGTTTGGCGGGAGCTTTCCATTCGGACTGCTGTTGATGCAACATGGCTTGTCTCAGCCAGCGACTGTGGGATAACATCATGCCCAGAATAATTTCAGTAATTGGAATCGCGTGAACTCCATTTGCACTAGTGACCTGAATGTTCTTCTGCTGCAAATCTGCAAATGGGAGACTGTCCACACCAGCAGACCAGACCTGAACCCACTTCAACAGGCTGTCCTGTTTCAATGCATGTTCAGCGACAAGGGGTGACCAGCCGACAATAATCTCAGCCTCTTTCAACTCAGCGGCGTCCAATTCCTTGGCTTTTCCGAGTTTCAGGGTGTACCCCGGTGCAGCATTCTGAATGCGTTGTTGCTGTTCTTCGGATAGAGATGGAAAACATACAATTTTACCCATAATGTGTGGTCCTCCTGAGAGCAATAGTTTGATAAGTTTGATAATTGAAGTGTATCAGATTTGATGTTGAATGTGCATAAGGTGGTAAATGCAGGAATCTAGCCTTATTTGCAAATGGTTATCTTTGTGTCACTCTATACTTACCCAACTTGAAACGATATGTATAGTTATGAAATAATAGAGCGAACTTTAGAGAGGTGTATGCAATGAATAACCAATCACAACAGGATCATTCATCCCGACGGGAAAGATTGTTTGTAGCGATTCGTCTTCCTGTTGCTGTTCAGCAGTCTCTTCAGATGGATGCGAGGCTTGTACAGAACAAGCTAGATTTTCGTAAATGGACAGATCATAGGGATTATCATATAACCTTGCAATTTCTTGGGGATACACTTGTTAGTGACATTGGGCATCTACGGAAAGCATTGCGCTCAGTAGCAGTTGAATTCCAGGCGTTTGAACTTCAGCTTTCGGATTGGGGCACATTTGGGCTTGAAGAAGCGCCTAAAGTGTTATGGAAAGGTGTTAGCGGAGAGGTTGATCGGTTGATTTCACTGCAAAAACAAATCGTGCAGGCCACATCGTCCCTTGGATTCGAAGCTGAATTAAGACCTTATTCTCCCCACATTACCATTGCTAGAAAATATCTGGGACAACTTCCAGGTAATGAGAATAAAGGGGTATCTGGAGTGCTTCCGGAACATGCCACAGGTGTTAATTCATGGATGGTGGAGGACATTGTACTTTATGTGACAAGGCTGGGGAAATCGCCAATGTATGAGGTCGTAGACACATTCTCTTTTTCCTGATAATCATTTTTATGCCATAAAATCACATTGACATTACGTTTATCCCTATGTAATATTAGCCATCGTTATTCAAATTCTTTTTTTTGGGTTACTTAGATAAGGGAAATGTTTCGACAGGAGGAATCTTCGAATGAACATTATAAGCAAGAATCGTTGGGTAGCACCGATGTTATCAGTGCTGCTTGTATGTATAGTGGGGGTAAATGTCGTTCAGGCGACGGGGAAGTGGAACGAAGCTAGTGATAGTAAACAGATGACCGAACTTGCGGCTTCTGTGCAAAATAACCAAACATCTACGCAAGAAGAGAGGCGCATGATGGAAGATGGGACAAGTCTGTCTACACAAACCGTAGCCTGGACTGAATCTCTTCCAGCGAAGAACTGGCTAACGACTGCTCAAGAAAAGCAGGAATTGCAAGAAGCCAAGGCCAAGAACAAAGCTAGAGCTGTAGCTGCGGCCAAAGCCAAAAAAGAAGCTGCACTGAAATTGGCAAAAGTGGAACGAGCCAAAGCGGTGGCTGCTGTAACAACTCCCCCCCAAAAACTATACTTTACGCGGACCAAACTTCTGAACCAGGAAGACTCGAAACTCGCAACCTGGTCATACAGTGTGTCCGATAAAGAACTGCATCTGCTGCAAAAAATCGTCATGGCAGAGGCGGAAGGTGAACCGTACGAAGGCAAAGTGGCAGTTGCCAATGTTGTCTTAAACCGGCTGCGGTCAGCCAATTTTCCCGATACCATTTACAAGGTGATCTATCAGAAATCCCAGTTCAGTCCTGTAGCGAACGGACGTTTGAAACGTGTAGTTCCCAACGAGGACAGTATCAAAGCAGTGAATGCTGCGCTGAACGGGAAGAAGGAAGTTTCCGATGATACGTATTATTTCTTATCATTGACGCTTGCCGACGATCTGACAGTTGCCCGCTCGCAGAAAAAAGTAAAAACGATCGGTCATCATACTTTTTACAAGTAATCGACCCGTAAATTCTGCAAACAGGCAGGGTAGTTAACAGTGTGTGCATCACACGGCCCTTCAAAAAGCCTGAATCGTAGTTTTATTTCGTTATTTAAAATATGGTTATACTCTAAATTACCCTTTTTTCTGCCAAATCATACGGTCGAATCAATGAAAATAAAAGAAGGTTCCCTTCCAATAATTCGGAAGGGAACCTTCTTTATATATCATGAGGACTTGTCTTGTCCTCTATAACACCTCATGAGAGCTGTTCTACAGGTCCATAGAGACGTCAGAATGGTATTCTGGTACCTGACAAGGACGTGGCAGCAATTCCGGCTGAGAAGCGCTCTACGGGTGCTTTTGTAACTTCGGCTGTCGTCGGGAATAATAAGTCATGAACAGCTTGCGCGCAACACGTTGGATCATAGGCTGAGCGGTTGCCGGTAATATGTGCTACGTTCAGCGGGCTTTCAGCTTGAGTGGATGCCTGCTCACATAGTTGGGTGAAACGTTTGGTGATCACGTCGGCAGAGTGAATGACCTGGCCGTATCCGGCTTGTACAAAGTATTCACAGTTCTCTTCCTCTTGACCCGCCAGCGGAGGTATGAACAGCATGGGTAACCGCTTAGCCAACGCTTCGGTACATGTCATGCCACCAGGCTTCGTGATTAGCACATCGGATACATCCATCAGTTTGCTTACTTCACGGGTATATCCCAGAATACGAATATTAGGGTGCTGGAAGCAAGACATTTCCTTCATCTTTGCAATCATTTTCTCGTTGCTTCCAAGACAAAACACCAATTGAACACGATCTGCCCAGGACGTGAGAGCTTTCATATGATCCTCATCAAAAGAGAGTCCCCAGCCTCCACCCATAAGCAGTGCGGTAGGCATATTCTGAAGCCCCATTTCTTCTCGCAGCGTTACTTTGTCGCCCGCTTCCCAGAAGTCAGGATGCACAGGAATTCCTGTGATCTGAATGTGGGAGGGATCAACCCCCCGAATTTCAAGCAATGCTTTGACCTGAGGGGTAGAGACCAGATATTTATTCACTTCCGGATTAATCCATGTTCCATGCACGTCATAATCCGTCACGACGGTATAGAGCGGAATATTCAGACCCTGGCGTTTGAGCCGGGAGATCACTGCATTTGGGAAAGGATGGGTACAGATCACCGCATCCGGTTTCAGTTGGGATACGACCTGTGCTGTCTGTGTATAGAAAATTCGATGCAACGCCAACTTGGTAAAGCCATTTAATGACTTGTTGTACTGTGTGCGGTACAACAGACTGACCAGTTTGGGTTGAACCGACAGTGTCTTTCGATATGCAGAAAAGATTAATGGAGCTACCGTTGGATTTAAAAATTTGCCTAGTTCAATGACACGACTGTGAACATGTGGACTGACTTTTTTGATGCCATGTGCCAGCGCATGAGCGGCCTGAGTGTGACCGGTACCGAATCCTTCCGATAATAAGAGCACTCTTGGTTTTCGCATGAGTTCACCTTTATTCATAAGTTTAAATTCAAGATTAAGATATTTATCATTTATTCTCGCTATGGATTACATTACTACATGAATATACATTGAAGCGCAGAATCATGTTTCATCCATGAATATTTACACCATATATCTTATTCTGAGACAGTCTGACTTCATTTATATACGTATTGTTTGAGTCATCTTACACTATAGACGAGGACAGAAGGAGTTTCCACTGCATTTCGGTTAAAAAAAATTAACACAATTTTTAAAATGTTAGGGTTGCAATCTTATTACCAAGGTGGTAATGTATATTTTGACCGAATGACCGAATTGTATTTTTGGTCATTTATGTAGGACGAATGAACAATGAAGGAGATTAAAGGAGGGATACGATGGCTCCGATTGACAGGAGACAGCAGGTTATTCATGCAGCAGCCCAGTCGTTTGCCATGTTTGGATACAAAGCAACCACGATGGATCAGGTCGCCAAGATTGCGAACGTTGGCAAAGGAACGATCTATACGTTTTTCACCAATAAGGAACAATTGTTTGATCAGATTTTGGTAGAAGTCATTCAGGAAATGAAGAACATCGCGCACCGTGAAGTGCATCAGGAAAGTGCATTTTTTGATAATCTGTTTCGAGTGCTGGATGCGTTGTTAGAGTTCCGCCGTGATCACGATCTGCTGGTTAAGCTATCACAGGAACTGAAGGACTTTGGTACACTGCAAGCCAAGGATGGTTTGGACAAAGTGGAGAAGGTTATTTCCGACTTTCTGGCTCGGGAGCTTGAAAAGGCAAAAGATAATGGAGAGATTCGGGATTGTGATCCACAAGTCGTCGCTTTTATGATGATCCGCCTGTATATTGCACTGACCTCAGACTGGAACAAACAACATCAACCGCTGAGCAAAGAGGAAATTAAGACTTACTTTCGCCTTTTCTTAATGGAAGGAATTGCTGCTGTAACGTAATCCGAATTTAATCTACTATAAATAAGGGTTATTATGCGTGCAGAGCAGCGAGGCTTGTCGGAAGACAGGTTTGTTTTTTTGCTCTAAACTGACTGTTTGAGGAAAGTGGTCAGTCCGTGTTTCGGTAATTTTTCTGGAATGCGACATTTTATTTCATTATAGTTATTCCTGCTCATGAAGCAGAGAGATTAAGGGGAGAAAGTGACATGAAATCTTTATCCGTGTTTTTCAAGGATGTGGGATCGGCCGTGAGAAACCCGAAGGTGTTGATCCCTGTTATTGCAATTATGTTTATACCGATCCTGTATAGTGGCATCTATCTGGCAGCTTATTGGGACCCATATGGTCATGTGGATGAGATGCCGGTTGCCGTAGTCAATTTGGATAAAGGTGCAGAGCTGGAGGGCAAATCACTTCATGTAGGTAGTGATCTGGTCGATGAGCTGAAGAAAAATGCTGATTTCAAATGGGACTTTGTCAGTGCGAGTCAAGCCAAAGAAGGCATGAGCAATGACAAATATTATATGCAAATTACGATTCCGGAGAACTTCTCATCCCAAGCCACAACGTTGCTCGATGACAAGCCGGAGCCGGCTGATCTGATCTATGAACCAAACGGCAATTACAGCTTTGTCGGTGCACAGATCGGTAAGACCGCTATTAAGGATCTGAAAGCAAAAGTCTCAGCCAAAGTAACAGAATCCTATGCAGAGACATTGCTCGACAAGTTCTCCGAAGTATCCGATGGCTTGGCGGAGGCAGGTGATGGAGCTGGTGAACTGAATACCGGCGCAGGCAAACTGGATGATGGTGCTGTTAAGCTCAAGGATAACCTGGCGAAGCTTGCATCCGGAACGCTTGAACTTCAGGAAGGACTCTCTCCATTAAGTGATGGCGTTAACGCATTGCACACGGGCGCGACCAAGCTTGAGAGTGGAACAACGAATCTTGTATCCGGTCTGCAACAGCTTCAGGCAGCCGCTTCGAGCCAGCTTCAGAGCGGAGCAGATCAGTTGAAGGATGGCAGCACCAAGTTGGAAACCGGACTCCAGTCTTCACTGGATGGTACAAGTAAGTTGCAGGCTGGCCTGAAATCGTCAGAACAGGGCAGTGCGAAGCTGTCTGACGGTCTGCAAAGTGCCGTTCAGGGCAGCGGTACACTGGCAACAGGCCTGCAATCGGCTGTAGATGGCAGTGGTAAGGTTGCTGATGGCGCACAGAGCGTAGCCGCCGGATTGAAGCAGCTTGCTGCATCGAACCCGGAACTCGCCGAAAGTGCTGATGTACAGAAACTGCTTGCGGCGAGTGAAGCGGTTGCCGATGGTAGTGCGCAACTGCATGAGAGCGAGCAGAAGCTTGCACAGGGTGCAGATCAGCTGCATCAGGGCAATCAGCAGCTGGCCGCGGGCGCATCCGAGCTTCATGGTGGCCAGGAGCAACTTCTGGCTGGTGCAAACCAGCTGGTAGATGGACAAAAGCAATTGCTGGCAGGGGCTGGACAGCTTAGTCAAGGGGGAGCGAAACTCTCCGATGGTCTGAAGCAATTCAGCGGCAAATTGGGTGATGCTGCAAATGGCGGTACATTGCTCGCCAATGGTGCCAAGCAGCTGGGCTCAGGGACAACGGCTTTGCAAACGGGTGTAGGTAAACTCAGTGGTGGCGTTAATTCACTAACCGATGGTTCCAAGCAACTGGGTGATGGCGCGGGCAAACTGGCTGACGGTCTTACCGAGCTAAAAGATGGCTCAAGTGAACTGGCAACCAAACTGAATGATGCCGCTCAGAAAACATCCGAAGTGAAGAAAACGGATGATGTGGTGAACATGTTCGCTGAACCGGTGAACTCCTCTGAGAACACAGCAGAGAACGTGAGCAATTATGGTACAGGATTGACACCTTTCTTCCTGTCGATCGGTCTGTTTGTAGGATCATTGATTTCCACGATTGTATTGAAAATGCGGGAAACGTCCGTACCAGGTGCAACAGGCTGGAATCGTTTTGTCAGCCGGACACTGGTATTTGGCTCCGTGAGTATTTTCCAATCGGTTATCGTGGCAAGCTTCATGTTATACGGTCTTGGACTGGAGACGCACAGCGTAGGGCTGTTCTATCTGTTTACCATTATTACAGGGCTGACCTTCATGTTGATCGTTCAGGCGCTTGTAACCTGGCTGGATCTGCCTGGACGTTATGTTGTCATTCTGCTGCTGGTCTTCCAACTTGCGGCTAGTGCAGGAACCTTCCCGGTAGAACTGATTCCATCGTGGCTTCAGGCATTTAGCCCTTGGTTGCCAATGACACACAGCATTATGGGCTTCAAAGCCGTTGTATCGAGTGGTAATCTGGATGTGATGTGGCATCAAGCAGGAATTCTTAGTATCTATGCAGGTGTATCCATTCTGCTGACGCTTGCTTACTTCCTCTGGAATGGCAGACGTCCGAAAAAAGAAGTCGAACAGGCTGATTCTGGTCAAGTTGTGACGGCATAAGTCGAACCTGATCTTCAGCATAGTCATATTTCTGAAAAAAACTTTATTTTCTTGTAGTGAAATTATGCAATATAGTAGTCAAATAGTGCAAATAGCCTGCAGCCCCAAAAAGGGGTTGCAGGCTATTTTGTATACAAATGCATAAAGAAGTAAAGATTCGCTGGCTTAAGCAGTGAAAATTTGGTTGAATTATGGATAAACGTAGGCTGTACATGGAACGATTTTCTTCTGTCAGCAATTTAATTCAGTTGTACTCTGGTTTAAAAAGTGTATAATTATTCGAAAAAGAGATGAATTTAAACGTCACTACTGTAAAGCTGTACTGCAAAACATTTCTTATCAGAGGTATTAAAAAGTTTAAATTGCGCTGATGTTAGGTCGGTGTTAAAATAATAGAACTATATCAAAAAAACGTCGCTCCATTTCAGTAGCCGTGCCAGCGGTTGCGTGTTGATTTATACATGCTGTTTGCCGGATCGTCCGGATCAGCTCATCTCATTCAATGGCTTCTGCCCAATAGCAGGCATTATTTTTGACAGTCTCATGCTGTCACCTCTTCTATCTAGCAGGCTCTATCGCAAGCGAAAGGCCAGCTCCTCCCGTTTCATTGTTGCCTGTTGCCTATGTTCTTGATCTTTCCGAAATACTTCATTATAGAAAGGTTGCGTTCCATGAGACACATCGGATTACCTCCAAAACAGGGTCTGTATGACCCGCAGTTCGAAAAAGACGCATGCGGAATGGGTTTTGTTGCCAACATCAAAGGAGTACCTTCACACGATATCGTTAGTCAGGCACTGACCATGCTCAGTAACATGGAGCACCGTGGAGGACAGGGAAGTGAACCGAATTCCGGTGACGGAGCAGGTATCCTGATTCAGATTCCACATCGTTATTTTGCACAGGAAGCGGAACGTCTTGGTTTTGCATTACCTGAACAGGGCTTCTATGGCGTAGGGATGTTGTTCATGTCCCAAGACCCTGCCATCCGTAGTGCGCACGAAGAGAGCCTCAAGAAGATTATTGAAGAAGAAGGACAGACGTTCCTGGGTTTCCGGGATGTTCCTACTTTTGATGAAATGCTTGGCCGTTCTGCACTTGCAGCGAAACCTTATGTACGTCAGGTGTTCATTGGAAGATCCACAGATGTGAAGGATGAGCTTGGATTCGAACGTAAACTGTATGTTATTCGCAGACGCGCTGAGCTTGCTATTCGATATTCGGCAGATGAAGCAGAAGGCGGTTCATTCTACCTGCCAAGCTTGTCTTGTCGCAAAATTGTTTACAAAGGTATGCTGACCACTGAACAGGTGGGAGAATTCTATTTGGATCTACAGCAAGATCTTGTGGAATCTGCAATTGCACTCGTGCATTCCCGTTTCAGTACGAACACCTTCCCAAGCTGGGAACGTGCCCACCCGTATCGCTTCATGATCCACAACGGTGAGATCAATACGATGCGTGGTAACGTGAACTGGATGCATGCACGCCAGTCCCTGTTCGAGAGTGAATTGTTTGGTGACGACATCGCCAAAGTGAAACCGGTCATTAACCCGGATGGTTCCGATACAGCGATGTTCGATAACACACTGGAGTTCCTGTATCTGAGCGGCCGTTCATTGCCACACGTGGCAATGATGATGGTTCCTGAACCTTGGAGCACAGATGAGGGTATGGACCCTGCCAAAAAGGCATTTTATGAGTATCACAGCACGATGATGGAGCCTTGGGATGGACCAGCAGCAATGGCCTTTACAGACGGTTTGCAAATTGGTGCAACACTTGACCGTAACGGTTTGCGTCCAGCTCGTTATTATGTAACCAAGGATGACCGCATTATCCTGTCTTCTGAAGTTGGGGTACTTGATATCGCACCTGAAGAGATCCTGTACAAAGATCGTCTGCGTCCAGGCCGGATGTTGCTTGTGGATACACAAGAAGGCCGCATCATCGCTGATGAGGAAGTAAAAGCACTCATTGCAGCCGAGAATCCGTATCAGGATTGGCTCGATGAGCATTTGATGGATCTGAGCGAGCTGCCGGAAGCACCGGAACTTCCTGATCCAAAACATGATAATGTGACCCAGCTTCAGCTGGCATATGGTTATACATTTGAAGAGCTTCGCAAAATCCTGGAGCCCATGGCAACAACAGGTATGGAAGCTACGGGTTCGATGGGTTATGATGCACCGCTGGCTGTGCTGTCGGATCGTCCGCAGCGTCTGTACAACTACTTTAAACAGATGTTTGCCCAGGTAACCAACCCGCCAATCGATGCAATCCGTGAAGAGATTGTAACGTCTACGGCAACAACCATTGGTCCTGAGCGCAACTTGCTGAACCCTGAACCGGAGAGCTGTCGCCAGATCCGTCTGGATACACCGGTCTTGTCCAATGAAGATTTTGCGAAGATTCGCCATGTGCGCCGCCCAGGCTTCCGCTCCATGACGATTCCGATTTTCTTCACCGCTGCGGAAGGAGCAGAAGGACTGCGCAAAGCAATGGATTTGCTCTTCGAAGCTGCGGACCGTGTCATCGACAAAGGTCATAACATTCTGATCCTGTCTGACCGCGGTGTGGACGCAGAGAATGCTGCCATTCCTGCATTGCTTGCTGTAGCAGGTCTGCATCACCATCTGATTCGTCAGGGAACCAGAACGAAAGTCAGCATTATGCTTGAATCAGCAGAGCCGCGTGATATTCACCACTATGCATTACTGCTGGGTTACGGTGTAAGTGCTGTGAACCCTTATCTGGCCTTTGAAACGCTGGATGACATGATTCAGCAAGGATTGCTGCGTGGCATCTCGCATGAGAAAGCAGTGAAAAACTACATTAAAGCAGCTACCAAAGGCGTTACTAAAGTGTTGTCCAAAATGGGGATTTCTACGATTCAATCGTATCGTGGCGCTCAAATCTTCGAAGCGGTGGGTCTGAAGTCAGACTTCGTTGACCGTTACTTTACCTGGACACCTTCCCGGATCGGTGGAATTGGGTTGGAAGAAGTGGCGGCCGAAGCGCTGACACATCATAACCGTGCCTTTACAGAGAAAGACGGTAACGACAAAGTATTGGATTCCGGTGGCGATTATCAATGGCGTAATGACGGAGAAGAGCATCTGTTCAATCCGCAAACCATTCATACGTTGCAACACGCAGTTCGTACCGGGGATTACAAGCTGTATAAAAAATATTCCAAACTTGTGCAAGGTGAGAATGATCAACTGTTGACCATTCGCTCCATGCTGAAACTGAAACCGGTTGGAGCTTCCATTCCACTTGAAGAAGTTGAATCCGTAGAAGATATCATGCGTCGTTTCAAAACGGGTGCAATGTCCTTCGGTTCGATTAGTAAAGAGGCGCATGAAGATCTTGCCATCGCGATGAACCGTGTTGGAGGTAAGTCCAATACCGGAGAAGGTGGAGAAGATCCGGCTCGCTTCATTAAAGATAGCAACGGAGATTCCCGTCGCAGTGCCATCAAACAGGTCGCATCCGGACGTTTCGGTGTTACATCCAACTACTTGGTTAATGCCGACGAAATTCAGATCAAAATGGCACAAGGAGCAAAACCGGGTGAAGGCGGACAATTGCCAGGACGCAAAGTGTATCCTTGGGTTGCTGAAGTCCGTGGTTCAACACCGGGTGTAGGTCTGATCTCGCCACCGCCGCATCACGATATCTACTCGATCGAGGATCTGGCAGAGCTGATCTATGACTTGAAAAATGCCAATCCGCGTGCTGAGATCAACGTGAAGCTCGTATCGGAAGTGGGCGTCGGTACCATTGCGGCAGGTGTAGCCAAAGGGCGTGCCGATATTATCCTCGTCAGCGGTTATGACGGTGGTACAGGTGCATCACCGCAAGGTTCGATCCGACATGCGGGTATGCCGTGGGAACTGGGTCTTGCAGAGACACATCAAACGTTGATGCTGAACAATCTGCGTGATCGTGTCGTACTCGAAACAGATGGCAAAATGCTTAACGGCCGTGACTTGGCGATTGCAGCCTTGCTTGGAGCTGAAGAGTACGGTTTCTCTACAGCACCACTCGTTGCACTTGGCTGTATCATGATGCGTGTCTGTCAAATGGATACCTGTCCGGTTGGTGTAGCAACACAGAATCCGGAGTTGCGTAAAAATTATATGGGTGATCCGGCTCATGTGGTTAACTTCATGCGATTTGTTGCTGAAGATGTGCGTGAGATCATGGCTGATCTTGGTTTCCGTACCATTCAGGAGATGGTCGGACGTACAGATTGCCTCGAAACGGTAGAAGCCGTAGATCACTGGAAGAAAAAAGGTGTGGATCTGTCTGTATTGCTGCACGTGCCTGAAATGCCGGAAGGCTCTGCACGTTACCGTACACAGCATCAGAACCACCAATTGGAAGAAACGCTGGATATGCAGCAATTGTTGCCACTGGCACAGTCTGCTATTGAATCCGGTCAACCGGTTGAAGCGGTGCTTCCAATTACGAACGTTAACCGTGCAGTAGGTACCATTCTGGGTAGTGAGATCACACGTAAATATGGACTCGCAGGATTGCCTGAAGATACGGTTAAATTCAAATTTGTCGGCTCTGCCGGACAAAGCTTTGGGGCCTTTGTACCTAAAGGCATGACCTTGACCGTTGAAGGGGATTCCAATGACTACGTAGGTAAAGGACTGTCCGGAGGTAAACTGATCGTGATGCCTTCTCCGAAAGCAACGTTTGAGGCAGAAGATAACATCATTATCGGTAACACGGCTCTCTACGGCGCAACAAGTGGTGAAGCGTATATCCGTGGTATTGCGGGTGAGCGATTTGCTGTACGTAACTCCGGCGCCAAAGTAGTCGTTGAAGGTGTAGGCGACCATGGTTGTGAGTATATGACAGGTGGACGTGTCGTTGTACTCGGCGATACAGGTCGTAACTTTGCAGCAGGGATGTCCGGAGGTATTGCCTATGTCTATGATCCAGAAGGCACATTCCTGAAACGTTGTAATCTGGAAATGGTTCTTTTGGAGCGTATCGAAGATGTGGCCGAAAGTGCAGATCTGCGAGGTATGATTCAACGTCATGTTGCCAATACAGGAAGTGCTGTCGGTCAGCGCATTCTGGATAACTGGCAAGATGCGGTGAACCAGTTCGTTCGGGTTATTCCGAAGGACTTCAAGCGTATGACAGAGCAGATTGAACGGGTTCAGGCGACAGGCTTGACTGGAGAAGCAGCACTGCTTGCAGCGTTTGAAGCGAATATGCGTGAACTTGCACGTGCCGGGGGCTAATAACTTCCTTGTTCAAAGGTGGAAGTGCATGAACAGGTTGTATTAAGAATAATAGGAGCTATATGGTTGCCATTTTGGCACCATATAGCTCCTATTTGGTTTTCGACAAAATTAGAACCCCTTCAAAAAACGTTATCGTCATGAGACGACAACATCGAGGAACGTTCTCAAGTATAATAAGGCTAGTTTTGGAGGGCAGGGAAAGTATATAGATAAGAGAGGTTAGCGGAATGAATATGAAGCATCCAAACAGGGACGATCGTAGGCCGACAGGTAAACAAGTCGAAGCAACCCAGATGGACATCATGAAAGTTTTACTGCAATGCGGAATCGACCCGGAGCGTTGGAACCATTTCATATCCTCCGTCAACAACAAGCGTCCTTGACACAATAGATAACCATGGAATGGAGGGGAATAAGGACACACAAAAAAAGCCCAGAAGCCAGAGATACCATCTCTCGGGAACTGGGTCCTCTTTTCGGGTTTAGTCCATGCTGCGTTCCATTCGGACAAACGCAATAAAACGACGTGCCTCTTCTTCCGTTAAGGACTTCCCATCAATCATCAGATCGAAGCGTTCTAACACTTCTTTGTCCGATAACTCCAAGGTATCAACGAATTCACGTACGTCTTCATCCATCACGACATCGCTTTGCTTCGTACGTCCTATAAGATAATCAATAGACACATCAAAGATGTCAGCAAGTCTCGTTAACACTTCGAAATCCGGTTTACGTCGGTTCTTCTCGTAGTGGGAGAGAGCAGCTCTGGTAATATGAATGGAGCTCGCAAGTTCTTCTTGAGTAAGTCCCCGCTGTTCCCGTAATTCAGCAATGCGATTTCCGTAGCTCATAAGCTATTTCCCCCTGAACGACATCAAATATATATTGAAACAATCCTGAGCCAAGTTTTTGATCAGGGCAGCTTTCCTGCAAAAGAGTAACTCCTCATGCGTTTCCTTTAACCCATTTCCATTTGTAAATAGGTCTGTCTAAGGACATCTCAAATTGTCGTAAATCAAAAGAACCATGTCCAAATACCGCTTGACATGATACGTATTGTATCGTAAATTGGACGTATGGAGTTACAAAATGTATCATTTGGGATATTTTAAGTATCTCCTTGTTGCCTGGACCATATACCTGTGAGAAGGAAGTAGAAGCAGTCCATGTAGGCGAATCCATTCTAAAGGAATGAAACCATGTATTCAATGATTCAGGAATGGGCTGATATGAAATTAAATGTCCATATGTACATTCAGGAGTTTCATGGGAAAATGGTAGACCGCAAAAGACGCCCTGTTCTGTTACTTGGAATGGACACTCAAGCAATCACATTCCTGAGCGACCTGAACTTGCCAGTATCATCAGAAATGCTCATAGGTTTGGATGTTGAAGATCATCATGTATGTGTAAGACTCCACGCAAGGTTGCAATGGAAACAGCCCTTCGGAGAGCTCACAATGTATCATTCAAACTTGCATATTCAGCACGAACAGAAACTATATATAACTGGACAGTTAAACACAATGCTTACTGAAGTTCAGTTTCCCACGGTTTCCCGTTTACAGTATGAAAAGGCAACAGAGCAGAAGGCTCTGCAGGAAACCTATCATTACATTGATTTCACCATATAATTCCAAGTAAATTCTTAACATTTTCTGAACAAAACATGTACTTAACGCCATTTTACTATATTTCATAGCGTTATGCATTAGTTCTTTAACACCAAAAGCATTTGCGCAATGAATAAAGGGGCGAGGGGGCTCATACTATTTCAGGAAGTTTGGATATGGTTGAAATGCACTGCCACATATTATCCGGTCTGGATGATGGTCCTGTTCGAATGGAGCAGTCCGTTGCGATGGCTGAGAAGGCGGCAGCCTCTGGAATCACCTCCATTATTGCTACTCCGCATCACCTGAACGGGCAATACAACAATGAACCGATGGTGGTTAATCAGGCCGTGGACCTGCTTCATGCAGAACTTCGCAAACGTAACATTCGCCTGGAGATCCGTCCCGGACAGGAGATCAGGGTGCATGACAACCTGATTGGAGACTTATATGCAGGAAAGTGCTGCACACTCGCCGGAAGTCGTTACATGTTGCTGGAACTGCCCTTTGGTCATATTCCCTCACAGTTCCCCAGGATACTGCATGAATTACGAATAGCGGGAATTACCCCTATTATTGCTCATCCGGAACGCAATCGTATCATTTTGAAGAAGCCAAAGTTGTTGGCTGATTACTTGAGTCAAGGCGGACTATGTCAGCTTACGGCTCAATCTTTCACTGGGCTTTTCGGATGGAAAGTTCGGCAGTGGTGTTTTCATTTTTGCAAAGAAAACGGGTTTCATTTCATTTCATCAGATGCACATGATACGTGCAAAAGGACATTTGCCATAAGTGAAGGGGAGCGGGTCATCGAGCGTCGTTTTGGAGCTGAAGCCGTTAAGAGGCTGGCAGAGAATGCGTCGCACATCCTATCGAATTCGTGTCTGGTCACGGAACGCTGGAAACCTCGCAAATGGCTACTGTCCATCTGGTAGTTACATAGGATAGATCACAACGTATAGGAGGAATGAAAGTGGAACTGAAAGGATATTTTCGACTCTTACAAAAGAAACTGTGGTTGATTGTTGCAATAGCTCTGGTAGCGGGTGTGGGTGCAGGGGTCAAAAGTATTTTCTTCACCCAACCAATCTATGAGGCAAGTTCCAAGCTTATCGTGAATCAGACCTCTAACGTTCAAGGCCAGGCGATGATGGACTTCAGCATGATTCAAACGAATATCAAACTCATTAACTCCTACAGAGAAATTATTAAATCTTCCGCCATTATGGATAAAGTGGCCGCCACGTATCCGGACTTGGGATTAACCTCAGCACAGCTCATGAATAGCACCTCCGTCTCTACAGCCAGCGAATCCCAAGTGATGAGCATAACTGTACAAGGGACTACCTACGAAAAAGCCGCAAAAACGGTCAATGCCATCTCCAACGTGTTCCAATCTCAAATCCCCCTAATCATGAAAATCGATAATGTGGCTATCCTCAGTGAAGCCAAAGTGGATAGTAACGCATCTCCAATTAATATGAAAACCACATTAAGCATCATTGTCAGCCTGTTCGCAGGACTTGTGCTCGCGATTGCACTCGTATTCCTGATGGATTATCTGGATGACACATTCAAATCCGAAACCGAACTTGAAAAAGAACTGGGCCTGCCTGTGCTTACGGTGATATCCAAAATGAAAAAAGATGATCTGAAAAATACGAAAAATTACGTATCTCAACAGAAAGTGGGGGATGGCAAATATGTCGCGGCTAACCAATGAAAATAACAGTCTGGTGACCTATTTTAACTCCAAATCTCAAATCTCGGAGGGATACCGTAAATTACGGACCAATATTCAGTTCTCCTCAATCGACAGTCATATCAAAAAGATCATGGTGGCTTCGGCCGAAGCCGGCGAAGGCAAGACCACAACCATTAGCAACTTGGCGGTAACCTATGCCCAGGAAGGCAAAAAAGTTCTGCTAATCGATGCGGATCTGCGTAACCCTTCTTTGCACCAGGTGTTTTCCGTACCCAATCATATCGGGCTTAGCAGTGTGCTGTCCAATCAGTACAGTGTGGAAGAAGTGCTCAGAGAGAGCTATATCGATAATCTCCAATTGTTCACTTCTGGCCCAATTCCGCCCAATCCGTCCGAGATGATCGGTTCCAACCGGATGAAAAAGCTGATGGAGAAGTTAGAGGATCAATATGATGTCATCATGTTTGATACACCACCGGTGCTCGCAGTAACGGATGCTCTCATTGTGAGTTCGCTGTGTGATGGTGTTCTGCTGGTCGTGAACTCAGGCAAGGTCAAGAAGGAATTGGTGAAGAAAACCAAGGCTGCTCTGGAGCATGTGAATGCACGAATCCTGGGCGCAATCCTGAACAATATCAAAAACGTTGCAGTTCCGGTGGGTTACGGAGAGAAGTAAAGTTCTGTCCGTTGTTCCAGGTAAACAGGTAATGTCTACTGCACCTTTATCACTGTAGGCACTCGGTCATGCTGTGGGTTCAGTGAACCTTAGACGTTAATCGTCGAAGGTATGACGTGAGGACGGGTTAGATGCCCTGGTTCAACTTTTAAACTAAAAAAAAAGAGGATAGGGTGGTATTTATGAAAAAAGTGAGAAAAGCAATCATTCCTGCAGCTGGACTGGGTACACGTTTTTTGCCAGCCACGAAAGCGATGCCCAAAGAAATGCTCCCTATTGTGGACAAACCAACTATACAGTATATCGTTGAGGAAGCCATTGCCTCTGGTATTGAAGACATTATCATCGTAACAGGTAAAGGGAAGCGCGCGATTGAAGATCATTTCGACAACGCTTTTGAACTGGAACATAACTTGCTGGAAAAAGGGAAGCTGGGCCTGCTTGAAGAGGTTCGCAAATCCTCTAACGTGGATATCCACTACATAAGACAAAAAGAGGCCAAAGGACTTGGTCATGCTGTCTGGTGTGCACGTAACTTTATCGGTGACGAACCTTTTGCCGTGTTGCTCGGAGATGATATCGTCGTATCGGAAGTGCCATGCACCAAACAATTGATTGATCAATATGATCAGGTTCAACATTCCATTGTTGGCGTACAAACCGTACTTGCTGAACAAACAGACAGATACGGTATTGTTGACCCGCTTCAATCGGATGGTCGTTTGACAGAGGTTCTCAGGTTCGTAGAGAAACCTGCCCAAGGCACAGCGCCTTCCAACCTGGCGATTATGGGGAGATACGTACTGAGTCCAGAGATTTTCGAACATCTGGAGCAACAAGAGATTGGCCAAGGGGGAGAGATTCAATTAACAGATGCGATTCAGCGTTTAAATGAGACACAAGGAGTGTATGCTTACGATTTCGAGGGAGTACGTTATGACGTGGGCGAGAAACTGGGATTCATTTTGACAACCATCGACTTCGCTCTGCAAAAACAGGAACTTAGAATTCCAATGCTGCAAGCACTGCAACATATCCTGGAAAAAGAGTCGGTAGAATATGCAGCCGGGGGGGAGTTTGAATGAGTCCATCTCCCCAAACGAAGGAAGCGGAGATTGTTATGGACCCAAGTCTGGGGTACAATGCATCAACGATGTCAGGACAAAATGCGGATAAAGTGTATCTATTTATGAAAAGAATGCTCGATTTGCTGGGTTCTTTCATAGGTTTGATCATTTTGTGCCCCTTGTTTGCGGTCATCGGAATACTGATCAAAATCGAGGCCCCTCAGGGGTCTGTTTTTTTTCGTCAGGTACGGGTCGGACAGAATGGGAAAGAGTTTCATATGTACAAATTCAGGTCCATGGTTGCAAATGCTGAAGATTTACTGGAACAACTGATTGATCAGAATGAAGTGAACGGGAATATGTTTAAAATGAAAAACGACCCCCGCATTACCCGCATTGGCAAATTCATTCGGAAAACCAGTCTGGATGAACTGCCTCAGTTGTGGAACGTGTTCAGAGGTGAGATGAGTCTCGTTGGACCCAGACCGGCTCTGCCCAGAGAAGTGAAGAACTACACTTCCTATGACAGACAACGCCTGCAGATGATCCCGGG
Source organism: Paenibacillus sp. 1781tsa1 (assembly GCF_024159265.1). Classification (NCBI taxonomy): domain Bacteria; kingdom Bacillati; phylum Bacillota; class Bacilli; order Caryophanales; family Paenibacillaceae; genus Paenibacillus; species Paenibacillus sp. 1781tsa1. The sequence continues at coordinate 1,487,284 of NZ_JAMYWY010000001.1, forward strand.
TTGTACGGGATTATGGCAAGTCAGCGGTCGAAATAGTGTTGGGTTTGAAGAAATGGTAGAGCTGGATCTGACGTATGCCCGTGAACGCAGCATGATGGTGGATATCAAAATTATCTTCAGAACGTTCAAGGTGCTGGTAGGTTCGAAGGATGCGTTTTGAAACACGATTCTGGCTTTGAGGTGGCATAGCAGATATGCAAAAGACCGGTATACTTGCTGCATTGAATATGAAGTCGTTTAATATCATTCTTTTTTCGCTGGTAATCGTCTTCGCAGCAATCTATCTTCCGCTAGTTTCGGTTGTTGCACTTATAGCTGTGATTCTGCTGGGCGTTTATATTAAACAGCCCAGCTGGATTTTTATGATTCTCATTGTAAGTTTTTCATTGTCCATTGATAAGATATTTAGCATTCATCTGGCAGGGTTGGATTCGCTGTCCTTCTACAAGCTGGCGATTCTGGGTTTTGTCATTTCTCTTTTTTTACGCTTTGGTATTCGAAAAGATCTGATATATCCTGCACTGGCGATTGGGTTTTTATTTGTGGAGAGTTATTTTCTATCGGATCTGCCCAGTAAGGTTAGTCCACTCGATCCATTCAAGGCTTTTCTAGGAGTAATTGTTCCTTTTTTGTTGCTGATGCCCCATTTTTCAAGAGAGATCAGTCAACGAATTATACGTGTACTCGCATGGTTGCCATTGTTCAGTCTTGCTGGTGGTTATATTCTGCAACTCGCCGGCATATTGTCCATTACTAACCTGGAGATGTCAGGCGTAACCCGGTTACAGGGAGCAAACATCGCTGCGCATCTGGCCATGTTGTGTTTTATCTCGAGCTGCGTCTGTCTGATTCAGATCAAGCAAGGCCATCAGGTTGTTCTGTATTACATGCTTACCTTGACACATCTGGTCATTCTGGTCCAGACGGGAACAAGGGGGCCACTTATTGCGCTTATTCCGATTATTCTGGTCTATCTCTTTGATCAACTGAAAGCCTTCATCAAAGGCAGAGTCAGTGCCATCATTCCTCTCATTCTATTCGTTGTGGCCGTGGCCTATATGGTGATTGCGCAGTGGGACAATTATGAGATGAGGTCAGAGAGCAAAGGCTTGTCGGGAAGGGATGTAGCCTGGAATTATTTTATTGGTAAAGCGAATGAGTATCCGATATTTGGACGTGGGCTCGGCTCAACTCTCGTCGCTAATGATGGAAGTATCTTTTCTGGCTTCGTCGTTCCGCATAATGAATACATTCGTTTTTATTACGATGGCGGGTTAGTTGGAGCCATCCTGTTGTTTCTATCACTGCTTCTGGTATTCCGGGCCGTGTACTTCCGATTGAGCGGCATGATCCGGTTGTATTTTGCCGGTATGATTATCGGTTTCCTGACCTATTCCTTTTTTGACAATACCCTGTCCACGGTTCATCTGATTGCTCCATTCTGTATCTTCCTGAACGCATTATATGCTACGGGAAAAGGAGTAAACTCCAAGTCAGGGGCTGAAGCAGAAGTGGATATACAGGTACAGCGAGCCAAGGACGTATCCTTTTCAAAGGAGATTAGAACATGAAGGTCTGTTTAATCAGTTCTACAGGTGGTCATTTTGATGAATTAACCAAAATTATTCCTGCGGTTGAAGAACATGATTATTTCCTGATTACCGAGAAGAACAAAAGCAGAAAAGTAGAATCGTCTCAGGGCAAAGTATATTTCTTAATGCAGCAAGAGCGTAAGAATGCGATGTTTTTCCTGATTTTTATGGCTAACATATTCAAATCATTCTTTTTATATCTGCGCGAGCGTCCAAAGGTCATCATTACGACAGGGGCAGGGGCCACATATCCTTTTTGCCTCATCGGTAAAATCTTCGGTGCCAAGCTGATTTATATCGAAAGTTATGCCAAAATCTATTCCTCCAGCGCAACCGGGAGATTGATGTACAAAATCTCGGATGAGTTCTTTATCCAGTGGGAAACGTTGCAGGATAGCTATCCCAATGCGAAATACAGGGGGGCTTTATTTTGATATTTGCTATTGTTGGAACCCAGCGCTTTCCCTTCAATCGCATGTTCGAGCTTATTGATGAGGCGATTGAGGCGGGCATTATTGAAGAAGAAGTTGTCGCCCAATCCGGATATACGGAGTATCAGCCGCGAAACTTCACTGCAATTCCTTTCCTGACGCAGGAAGAGATGAACGGATATGTGCAGCGCAGCAGATGTATTATCACCCATGCGGGCGTTGGCTCCATCACGAATTGTCTCGAACACGGCAAGCCGGTTATCGTCATTCCGCGCCGGAAAGAGTGGGGCGAACATGTCGATGATCATCAACTCGAGATCTCCAAGGTTTTTCAGGAGAACGGCTATGTTGCCGTTGCAGAGAGTCAGGCTGAATTACAAAAACTGATTCCTTGCATAGAGGAGCAGACGTTCCAGCCTTATGTGAGAAAACAGTCTGATCTGATCTCATCCATTAAAAATTACGTAAATAGTCTGTAAGTAGTCTGAAGATTAACCATGAAAAAAGGAGTCTATCATGAAACCAAAAGTATTGGTTGTTGGATCATCCTTGAAGGATATGGGCGGAATTGTGAGTGTAATCAAAAATATTGAGGATTCCTCGATCTCGGAAATGTATGCCATGCAGCGGGTCGAAACGTATATCACGGGCAGCGTGTTCTCACGGCTGCTTATTTTTATACGGGGATTCATTCAATTCTGGATGAAGCTGTACACGTTCAAGCCGGATATTGTTCATATTCATATGGCGAACAACGGAAGCTTTTATCGGAAGTCACTATTCCTGCTAACCGCAAGAAAGTTGTTTCGAAAGTCAGTCATTCTGCATATTCATGCGGCCAGCTTTGATGATTTCTACAATCGATTCGCCCTGCAACGCAAGTATTGTCACTACATTTTGAATCAGGCCGATAAATTGATTGTCTTATCCCAGACGTGGAAAGAATACTTTGTCACGATTGTGCCGGAGACAGCTATTGAGGTGCTCTATAACGGAGTCTTTGTGAAAGAGCCCTTTGCGAAAGAGCAGAAGGCGGCAGTTAATGCTCTCTTCATGGGAAGACTGGGTGAGCGAAAAGGCGTCTATGATCTGCTTCAGTCTATTCAGCAATTAAAGGCGTTGGGCGTTACAGCTACCTTCAATCTGGCGGGGGATGGCGAAGTCGAAGAAGTCAAAGCGCTTGTACAGCAGTATGGAATAGAGGAGCGTGTCAACGTACTCGGCTGGATTAACGGAGAGCAAAAGGAAAAGCTGATGCGGGAAGCGGATCTGCTGGTCCTGCCTTCTTATCATGAGGGATTACCTATGGCCATACTTGAAGCAATGAATTGTGGCTTGCCCATTATATCGACCAACGTCGGAGGCATCCCCGAAGTGATTACATCCGGTCATAATGGGCTGTTAATCGAGCCGGGAGATGTGCACGGGCTAACATCAGCACTGGAATATCTCATTACAGATGAAGAGATTAGAGCAAGAATGGGTTCATATAACAGAGCGATTATATCGGATAGATTTGATATGAATCTTCTCGTAGGCAGATTGTCAGGAATATATGATGCACTTCAAGTGAAGGTATCCTAGTGAACAGGAAAAGGTGATGAAATGAACCCCTTGGTATCTTGCATCATTACGACCCATAACCGGGCCGAGTTATTGAAAAATGCGTTAAGAAGTGTACGGGAGCAAACACATCCGTACCTGGAGATTTTCATTGTGGATGATGGTTCAGAAGATCAGACGCCGGAAATTTGTCAGGCCTGGACACGGGAAGATTCGCGGATTCGGTACATTCGGGTTCCGTATCCCAAAGGAGCCAATCATGCACGGAATGTGGGGATATCCCATGCCAATGGCAAGTACATTGCATTCTTGGATGATGACGATGAATGGATGGCTGACAAAATTAAAACCCAGGCGGAAGTGCTGGAGCGTACACAGGAATCATTCACCTTTTGCAGCAAGTATCTCGCATACACGAATGAGCAGCATCAGGTGGTCAAACGGAAATTGTCGGTGGAACCTCGCGATGTTATTCGGTATGAGGATCTGCTTACATTCAACTGGATTGGGGAAACGTCCAAAATCATGGTACTTACCTCGCTTGCCCGTGAAGTTCGATTTGATGAAAATCTGACATCCGCTCAGGACTATGATTTTTATCTGCGCATATTGAAACGTGGCTACATCGCCGTGAACGTGAAAGAACCGCTCGTGGATATCAATATCCACAGCGGGCCGCGCATTTCAACCTCCACAACGGCCAAGTACAAAGGCCAACGCAAGATTATTTTGAAATACTACAACGATATGTCCAAGGAACAGAAGCGCCGCCAATTACATCATTATCGAATGCTCGAATGGTCGAGAAATACGCTTCGCAATAACGTTTATTTGAAAAAAGCACTGTCGCTGTATCCCTGGTGGAAAGATTGGGTGCTGCTCAAGCGTAATACCAAAATTATGATGCAAGGATTTCTGATGAGATTTCATGCAAGGCGCGCAGTTGGAACGTATACAGAGGAACCTGTGCGAATGAAACTAAAGTAAGAGGTGCCTGGATGGAAAATCCGACGGTGTATATGCTGCCTAAGATGATTGAGAACAATAAATTCAATGAGCTGTTATCCGATTCCATTGAGAACAAGGGATGGGAAGTAAAACAGTTTACCAAAAAAGATCTAATCAAACTGAGAAAAAATGATGTGCTGCATTTTCATTGGCCCAGCTTCTATTACAGAGGTTCATCCATGCTGTCAACCGTGATCAAATCCATTCTATATGTATTGATGATTTGTTTTGCACGTTTGCGTGGGGCCAAATTGTTCTGGACGGTGCACAACATCTGGCCTCACAACAGTGGTAAGACGCGCTTCGATTATTGGATGAGAAAAATACTGGTCCGAAACTGCTCCAAGCTGATTGTCATGGGCAAACCCCTGATCTCTGAGATCTGTTCAACGTTCGGGATTGATTCCAGCCGGATCGAGGTTATTCCGCATGGACATTACAAGGGAGTGTATCAAGGAAAAGGTGTGAATATCCGCTCCCGGTTTGGCATACCGGAGGATAGTTATGTGTATGCGTTCTTTGGTCAGGTGTCACCGTACAAGGGCGTGGATGATTTGTTGGAGGCATTCAAGGAGCTGGATTCGGATCAGGCCCATTTGTTGATTGCCGGTAAAAAAGTGAAGGACTACGATCTCGGTGAAGAATTTCTCGAGAGCGGACATATTCATACCCATTTTCATTTTATTGAAGATGATGAATATTCGGACTATTTTGATGCGGTCGATTCCATCATTCTACCATACAAGCAAATTGCAACTTCGGGTAGTGCGATTCTGGCATTGACCTTCTGTAAACCGGTCGTGGCACCACGGATTGGCTTATTGGAAGAATACCTGCCCGACGATTGTGCGGTACTCTATGAACCTTCCGATCCGGATGGATTGCTTAAAGCGATGAATATGATCCGTTTAAAACAATCGGAGTTTCAGGAAGGCAGTGGTTTTGTCAAAGCGTTAGAGCGGCTGGATTGGCCAGTGATTGCCCAAAGGACACTTACCCTGTACTCCAGTTAGTACAGATGAAAGGGTGGACCTAATTGAAAAATATGGGGATGAAATGATGAAGGTAACCGTCGCGATCTGTACGTATAACCGTGCACATGATGCGGTAGAGGCTATACGAAGTGCAATACAACAGAATTACGCAAGCAGCGACTATGAGATCATACTCATTGATAATAATTCGAAAGACAACACACGGGAAATCGTGCTTCAAACAATCTTGCAGCATGAGAACCATTCGATCCGGTATGTGTTGGAAGAAAAGCAAGGTTTGTCTGTAGCCCGTAACCGGGCCATTCACGAGGCGCGCGGCGAGTATATCCTGTTTCTTGACGATGATGCCTATGCTTGCAGGGATTGGATTCGCCAGATCGTTAGTGTGTTTGAGATGAGTGAAACTATCGGGTGTGTCGGTGGCAAGATTGATCCGATCTGGGAAGTGCCAGAACCGATGTGGATTCCACCTGAAAACAGGTCACTGTTCACCATTCTGGATTTTGCAGATGAAGTCACTGAAATGAAAAGCCCCTATATTCCATTTGGTGCGAATGTGGCTTTTCGTTTATCCGTCTTTGATCAACTGGCTCCCTTCCGTGAAGACCTTGGAAGAGTGGGGAACAATCTCCTCTCCAGTGAAGAGAGTGAGTTGATTGCAAGAATACGGACAAAGTTCAAGGTATATTACACGCCGTACGGCGCGGTACAACATAAAGTAGCCAAAGAGCGAACGACAAAGAACTGGTTTCTGCGCCGAATCTATTGGCAGGGTGTGAGTGATGCCATTCGTGATCAAGATCGTGGTGTTGTGCGTACGGCCAAACATGGCATCAAGCTTGCACAGGGGATCACAACCTCTCTGATCTACATTTATAATGCAGATCGGTTCACACGTCAGCTTGCCAAAGTATGTTACCGAAACGGCATGATTGTTGGGTCGCTTCGTCAAAACAGTAAGGGATGAGGATCGCTATGGCGCAAGTTGCACTTCGCAAAGTATTCAGAGGAAACGGCTTAATGAGTGCCATATTTCAGACAAGCGGAACCAACCTGCTGGTCATGACACTGACGATGCTGTCTTCCATTTTGACGTCACGCATGTTCGGCGTAGAAGGAAAGGGAGCATTCTCGGCCATTCTGTTCTGGCCTGCGCTCTTAACCGGATTGGTCGGATTTGGACTACCCACTTCTATCATTTATAACATCAAACAGAGCGCAACCGAGAAGAGTGCGCAGTATGTTCGATTAAGCTTTCTTTTTCAAGTTCCAGTGTGCATCATCATTGGTATTGTGGCCTGGTTTGGATTACCTTTCTGGCTCTCCAGCTTTCCGCCGGAGGTTGTGCAGATATCCAGATGGTATACGATTGCTACGGTTCCTGTACTTATTGTCATCAATCTCATATCAGCCCTCTCGCAGAGTCGGGAGAAATTTGCTGTATATAATGGCATCCGGTTAATGATCCCCCTGTTTAATGTAGGTGGGCTTTTTGTGTTATGGGGCCTGGGCATGCTGAGCATTCAGCTCGCGGCTGCCATCTATTTTGTAACCAGCTTCTCCGTGGTGACGTGGGCCATCTATGCCAACCGTAATGAATTGAGACTGAGATGGTTCAAGGATCGGGTGGACCGGAGTTCAGCCAAGAAGCTTTTTGGTTATGGCAGCAAGGTGTATGGCGTTGAATTGTTAGGAACGCTGTATACCCAGTTCGATAAAATCATTATTTTGGCTTTGCTCACCCCGCGTGATTTTGGGCTGTATTCTGTCGTATTTGCCTTATCCCGAATCTATAATGCCGTTCAGACGGCGATTAGCAATGTTGTTTTTCCGAAAGTGACCGGATTGCCTCAAGAGCAGATTATTCGCACGGTTGGCAGGGCCTTCCGCATCTCGCTCATAGTCATGATGATCATTGTAATCCCTACCATGTTTGTGGGGAACTACCTGATGGGTCTTCTGTTTGGCTCCGAATTCCTGGAAGCGAGCGTCGCATTTTATATTTTGGCTGTGGAATGCATCATTGGTGGTGGTTCATGGATTCTGGCATCCGCATTTAATGCACTTGGTCGACCAGGGCTTGTGATGATCAGACAGCTCATTGCACTCTCGGTGACGGTGGCCTTGTTCTTCGTGTTCACTCCGCTATGGGGGCTCAACGGAATTGCGATTGCTTTATTGATCGGCTCCATTGTACGAATGGTAGTTACTGTGGCCGCGATGAAGATTGTTTTTAAGGTGAAGTTTGCGGGCATGTTCTATGACAAGGAAGATCTACCGTTTCTCTATGAACGGTTAAACAAAAAAAGAAGAAGAGTCACCCAAGGAGGAGATGGAGATGCTGGGCACTAACAATATTCATCCAATGGAAGAGTTGAAGGGACAGTTACGTCAGATTTTGAAGGTCATTCCACCGCGTACCGAAATCTATTATTTGGATTACCCGGTGCATAGCAATGGTGGCGACTTGTTGATTATGAAAGGTACTGAGGCTTTCTTCCGGGACAATGATATTCATGTACGTGCCAGATACAGCATTCTGGATTGCCCTTTGTCTCTCAAGGTACCGGAAGGTATCACGATTGTGTTGCATGGGGGAGGTAACTTTGGTGATCTGTACCCTGCGCATCAGAAATTGAGAGAACGAATGATTGCCCAGCATCCGAATCATCGGATCGTCATTCTGCCTCAGACGATGTTTTACAAAAGTGATATTGAATTGAAAAAGACAGCCCAAGTATTCAATCGTCATAAGGATGTGCACTTTTTTGTCCGGGATACCTTATCTTATGAGATAGCCAGTAAAGAATTTCAACAAACAAATGTCTATCTGTCTCCGGATATGGCACATCAATTGTGGCCTTTGAAGTCCAAGAGCAAGCCCACTGCAGAGATGTTGTATTTCTTCCGTAAAGACATTGAGAAAACTCAGAATCAGGTGCATTACGAATCCGTCAGTGGACCTAAGGCCACGTTTAAAGACTGGGAGACATTGTACAACCGGGTTGACCGGAAGATCATTCGCATGATTACATCCCGGTTGAAGTCAGGGAAAGGTAGCTCTTTCGCCCGCTGGTTGTGGTACAAATACTCTGATCGGATGGTACATACGGCCATTAAGGAATTCAATAAATACCAAACCATTACGACATCCCGTCTGCATGGACATATTCTGGCCTGTCTCCTGGATCAACCGAACATCCTGCTGGATAATTCATATGGCAAGAACTCGAATTATTATGCAGCCTGGACCAAGAGTAACCCAGCAGGCAGACTCGAATCCAATCAGACCAGCACATATACCAAGCAAACCGAGACCGGCAAGGGAGCAAGTTCGGTTGTACTGTCGGATGGTGCAGCCCTATGAGAAGTATTCTGTTATCCGGTGGTTCTGGCAAACGTCTCTGGCCGTTATCCAATGATTCCAGATCCAAGCAGTTTCTTAAAGTGCTCCATGGGCCGGAGGGGAGTCCGGAATCCATGGTACAGCGGGTATGGCGACAGCTGAATCATGCCGGACTTGCATCACAGGCCCTGATCGCAACCAGTTTGCCGCAGGTAGAGATTCTGACTTCTCAGTTGGGAGATGATGTGAGACTGGTCGTGGAGCCCGAACGCAGAGATACGTTTCCTGCTATTGCGCTGGCGGCCTCCTATCTGTATTCCGTAGAGAGTGTGAGTTTGAATGAGACGATTGCAGTATTGCCGGTAGATCCTTTTGTTGAAAAAGAATTCTTCGAAGTGCTGGCAACCTTGCCGGAGATGCTCGATAAGTCAGGTGCCGATCTGGCCTTAATGGGAGTTGTGCCGACCTATCCGTCAGAGAAGTACGGATACATCATTCCGCAATCCCTATCTTCCAGTGAAAATAACAATGAATACGTGAATGTAGCGAAGTTCCAGGAGAAACCCTGCGAATCCGATGCGGTCCTTATGATGGAGCAGGCCGCATTATGGAATTGCGGGGTTTTTGCTTTTAAGCTGGGTTATTTGATCAATCTGCTGATTGAGATGGAACTACCGATCCAGTATGACGAGATGCTGAAGCAATACGGAAGATTGAACAAGATCAGCTTTGATTACCAGGTTGTCGAGAAGGCGAATCAGATTATCGCCATTCCTTATAACGGATTTTGGAAAGATTTAGGCACATGGAACACACTCACGGAAGAAATGGGAACTTCGGTGGTAGGAAAAGGGTGGATTACAGGAGATTCCCTGAACACACACCTGGTCAATGAACTGAACATTCCGGTTGCTATATTGGGCTTGTCGGATGTGGTGGTGGCCGTAAGTCCGGATGGCATTCTGGTCAGTGACAAAGAGGCGAGTCCACGCATCAAGGAAATCTTGAAGAACGAGGATCAACGCCCCATGTATGAGGAGCGTAGGTGGGGTTGCTACCGGGTTCTGGATTATACAAGAAATGAAGCTGGCGGTGAGGTTCTCACCAAACGAATCTGCATCAGTGCCGGGAAAAACCTGAGTTATCAATACCATTTGCTCCGCAATGAGGTGTGGACGGTTGTATCGGGAACAGGGGAATTGATTCTGGATGGTCAGAGCCGAATGATCGGGCAGGGAGATACGGTGGTCATTGACCGGAGTATGCTTCATTCCGTCAGAGCCGTTACGGAACTGGAGATCATCGAAGTGCAGATCGGCAGCCAGCTGATCGAGGAAGATATCGTTAGAGTGTCTACCGAATGGCAGGACATTGTTCAGACATATGTGAAGCACGCGTAACCAACACATTAGGACATGGGGGAGATTATGGAATGAATATAACGGTGATTGGCACAGGGTATGTGGGTTTGGTATCGGGCGTATGTTTTTCGGAACTGGGAAATAGCGTGATCTGTGTCGACAATAATGTGGAAAAAGTAAATTTGTTGACGGATGGTCACGTCCCGATCTATGAACCGGGTCTCAAGGACATTATGAATGCCAATATGAAAGCGGGAAGGCTGTCCTTCACGACGAACATTCAGGATGCCATCAGTCGTTCGGATATTATTATCATCGCTGTAGGAACACCATCCCTGCCTAATGGCGAAGCGAATCTGAGTTATATTGAGCTTGTTGCACGAGAAATTGGTTCTCATATGGATAATTATAAAATAATAATGACTAAAAGCACTGTTCCTGTCGGAACTAACGATCGTATTCAGGAATGGATCAGCAGTTTGACGAATCATCCATTTGACATGGCATCGGTACCAGAGTTCCTACGGGAAGGTACCGCTGTGCAGGACACACTGTATCCTGACCGGATAGTCATTGGCACACATAGTGATCGGGCTGTTGCCACGTTGAAAGAGCTGCATCAGCCATTAACCGATCAGATTATTGTTACGGATATTCGCTCAGCCGAAATGATTAAATATGCATCCAACGCTTTTCTGGCAACCAAGATCTCTTTTATCAACGAAATCTCTAACATTTGCGAAAAAGTAGGAGCCGATGTTACCCGGGTTGCCGAAGGCATGGGCTATGACAGACGAATCGGTGCTTCCTTTCTCAAGGCAGGCATTGGTTACGGAGGTTCCTGTTTCCCTAAGGATACACAAGCTCTGATTCAAATTGCAGGTAATGTAGATTATGACTTCAAACTGCTGAAGTCCGTGGTGGAAGTGAACAAGGATCAACGCTTCAACGTCATTCGCAAACTGGAAGACGCGTTGGGCTCACTCGAAGGGAAGGAGATCGCGATCTGGGGGCTCGCCTTCAAGCCGGATACCGATGATGTTCGTGATGCTCCGGCGATTGAGATCATTCAGCGTTTGCTTGAGCAAGGAGCAGTGATTCGGGCGTATGACCCCATCGCTACCGAGAACTTCCGCAAAGAGGTGGATTCCCCATCCATTACGTGGGAGGATCGTGCCATGAACGCGGCGGAAGGCGCTGATGCACTCTGTGTTCTGACCGAATGGAAAGAGTTCGTGGAGGTTAATCTGACCGATTTGGCAGCGCATATGAATCAGCCCATTCTGATTGATGGAAGAAATATCTACGGAGAAGAACAGATTCAAGGCACATCCTTTCAATACTACTCCGTCGGTCGTCCAGGTCTAACCAATATCGATGGAAGAAAAACGGCAGTCATCTGACGGAGGCCATAACATGAGACGCGGGATCAAAATTATATTAGGGGCCATATCCCTTGTTGCAGTCGTCATGATTGGATATTCGGTGTATCTGTATCTGCATGTTAAATCTGCGGCGGATCAAATGTATGAACCCCGGGAACCCATCAAGCAGGTATCTATTGTTGACCAGCGGGGTGGGGGAGATTTCCCTGTGGACATGGAGAATGAAGAACCTTTTAATGCTTTGATCCTGGGTGTGGATGAACGTTCCAATGATCGGGGGCGCTCCGACACCATGATTGTATTAAGTGTTAATCCTGCGAAACAATCCGCACTTATGTTTAACATCCCCCGAGATACCAGAACGAATATTGTTGGTCACGGCACGGAGGATAAGATCAACCATGCCTATGCTTTTGGGGGCGTTAACATGTCTGTGCAAACGGTGGAACAATTACTTGACGTTCCCATACATTACTACATGAAAGTGAATATGGAGGGCTTTGCACAGGTCATCGACATGGTGGGTGGAGTGGATGTGAATAACCCGTTTGCATTTGACTATGAAGGTTATCGGTTCGAGCAAGGAAATATTCATCTGGATGGTGCAGCAGCTTTGGGATTTTCGCGAATGCGTTATGATGATCCGAAGGGGGATCTCGGGCGGAATGACCGTCAGCGGGAGATTATCAAACAAGTGCTGAAGAATACGGTTCAGGTATCCAACGTGTTGCAACTGGAGACGTTGCTGGATGAAGTAAGTGCTCACGTGAGAACTGACGTTACCTTTGATGAAATGAAGCAGATGTTCTCCAATTACCGCCCGGTGCTGAATCATATCGAGTCTGTTGAGATCAAAGGCACGGGCAAGAAAATAGACGGAGTGTATTACTATATCGTGGAACAGTCAGAGCGAGACAGGATACATCAGATGATTGAAGAACATTCAAAATGATCGGATAGGGCGGTGAACCAGATGCGTATCTCCAGGCTAATGAAATTGTCCCTGATTGTGCTACTAATGTATATGCTCATGATACCGGCAAGTACAAACGTTGTTCAATCAGCTCAAAACTATCAGTGGAAGAATATACCCATTGGTGGTGGGGGGTACGTTACAGGTGTGGTTATTCATCCGACTGAGCCTGATCTGGTTTACGCTCGAACTGACGTTGGAGGAGCCTATCGGTTGGATGCAGCCTCAGGAGATTGGGTCCCGCTACTGGATCATTTCGGAGATGAGGACAGCAATCTGTACGGTGTGGATGGGATTGCACTGGATCAGCAAAACCCTAATATCGTGTATATCGCTGCTGGGAAGTACGGCAATGTGGGGCCAAGCGATATTCTGAAATCTACAGACCGGGGAGAAACCTGGGTCCGAACCGGACTTAATCTTCGGAATGAATCGAATGGAAATATCCATCGAGCCATGGGAGAGAGTATCGCTGTGAATCCAACCAACTCCAATTACCTGCACGTTGGTACACGATATGATGGATTGTACACTTCCAGTGACGGTGCAGCCACGTGGAGCAAGGTGTGGGATGTACCGAACGGTTTGGCCGGTGAGGGTATACGGAGTGTAGCTTATGGACTAAATCCGGTGACGAAGCAAGGTCAGGTTGTGTATGCAGGCGTTCGCGGCATTGGTGTCTATAGTAAAGCACCAAGAAGTAATGGGCAGACCACATGGCAACTTACCGGAAGAAGCCCTGAATATCCTGCACGTATGACTGTGGCGAAGAACGGAACGTTATATGTTACCACGGATAATCAGGGCGTCTACAAGTTCAATGGTGTGCAGTGGACGAATATCACGCCAAGTTCCAGTTACTCTTCTTATTATGGGATCACGATTGATCCCAATAATGATAATCATATCCTAGCAGCCGTTCGAACCGGCGGAGATAATCTGCCACTGTATCGTTCCGTTAATGGCGGACAGAGTTGGACAACAGTGAGCAAAACGCTAGTATCCAAACCATCATGGTGGACACCCAACATGTTTTTCTCAGCGACATCCAGTATCAAGTTCGATCCACATCATCCGGGCACCGTATACGCTACAGACTGGTTTGGCGTGTATAAGACGGATAATATCAATGGTACCAATGGATTGACTGGCAATACTGCGAGTACTTGGGAAGCCATTACCGATGGTCATGAAGAGGTCGTTGCGCTTACTGCATCCACACCACCTCAAGGTGTTTCGTTCTTTAGCGGTTTAACGGATCAGGTCGGATTTAGACATGAAAATGTATCCAATGTTCCACTCAATAAAATTCCACTCTCAGGTATGCGAGAAATTGTAAGTATTGATTATCATGAAGCCAATCCGAATTACATGATATTCTTGGGAAGCAGTGACTGGTATGGTACGACCACACGTTTATTTGTCTCTTCCAATAACGGAGTTACCGTAACTCCAATGAATGTTCCAGCGGGTTCCATCCTGGGGAGGGTCGCTTACTCGGCCATTAATCCGAATGTAATTGTCTATTACCCTCAGACTGGTAATCCGGTCAGGAGCACGAATCGTGGCGCAACATGGCAAAATATGAATGGTGCCCCTTTTCAGGCCATTGGGGGGAATATGGTCTTCTCTTATAATCATCCACTAGCTGCCGATCGCATCAATGGATATAAATTTTATATGTATGCTGCCGGTTATCTATATCGCTCAACCGATGCAGGGGCCAACTGGTCCAAAGCGAATGCGGTCCGCCTTCCATATAACACGGATATCAATACGAGCTTCATTAAAGTTGAGGCCGCCCCAGGTGTGCCGAATGCCGTATGGGTAAGTCTGGGAACCGATGGACTATATGCATCGATGAACTCGGGAAATACATTTTCCAAAATCCAGGGCGTGCAGAATTCCAAATTATTTGCCTTTGGAAAAGCTAAGCCTGGTAATTTTGTTCCAGCTGTCTATGTATATGGCACCGTAAATAACGTGCATGGATTTTTTCGTTCAGATGATATGGGGGCAACCTGGAACAATATAGGTCCTTTAGGGGCTGGAATCGGATTAGGTAATGAACCGCAAATTATGGCGGCAGACCGTCAAATCTATGGTCAGGTATATGTAGGTACAAATGGCAGAGGTATGTATGTTGGATCAATAGAATAACGAGAGAGATATGAAAGTGGTGAAGATCAAAATGATGGAGGAGGGCTCCGGGCGCACGAGACAAAAGCATGTACGAAGAACGTACGGATTTCTCATTGCTCTGCTGTTGATTGTGATCTGGATTCTGATCATCTGGTCCATGTCAACGCAATCCTCTCAACAGCAAGACATTCAGCCTTGGCTTCATAAATGGTCTCAAAAATTGCACATCGGTTTTACGCTTCCCGATGTGCAATTCACTTATGGGGAGTATGAGTATTCGCTGAAGCAGAGGCCGTATGATTTTGCAGAGTTCGTCTTTCGCAAGAGTGCGCACTTATTTGTATATGCTGTGCTCGCCGTGCTTGTGTACGGCGGGCTGCGGTACAGAAGAACATCCCTTGTGACCAGTATCGTTTCTGCTCTGGCTGTGGTGTTTGTCATAGCCTCCATTGATGAGTATATTCAGCAGTTCAGCCCGGACCGGACAAGCTCAATACGTGATGTTGGAGTGGACTTGCTCGGCTGCTGCTATGGGATTGCCATATATGCAGGACTTCAGTCCATGATCCGAAGGATCAGAAAGGGAAAACGTAATTCCATTCACAGCAAGTGATTTCCCAGGAAATGCTGTGTAGACCCTGCTTCTACTTGTCTGCCATCCATCATAGATATGGATGGAGGACAAGGAGGGCGGAGACATGCTGCGAAGAAGGAACCGTAATGTTTTGCTCAAGAAGATCGGGTTCATTGCGATCATTGTAATATTGTTGTGGTTGATTGCCAGAACCATTCCGTATCTGTTTCAGACAGATACATCGGATGAAGCTGCTTCTGTTGCCGAAGAGTTTTACAAATATGAGCAGACGGGTGACTTCGGCAGTTCGTGGGAACTCTTTCATCCCTTGATGAAAGAGCGGTTTCCCAAGAGTGCTTACGTACAGAACAGAGCACATATATTTATGCAGCATTTTGGCGTGGAAACTTTTGAGTTGGAGATGGAAAAGCCGGAGCGCGAGTTCGATGTAACCGTGATCGATGGCGTTAAGCCATTTTCTGAAGCCTACAGAATCCGTGTCACCCAGAAGTACTCAGGTACCTTTGGCCAATTCGATATTGTGCAGATCTGTTATCTGGTAGAGGATGGCGATGAGTGGACATTACTGTGGTATTATCCAAATCAGAAGAATGAGGATACCTCCCATGTCGACAATAGTGACTAATCAGGCAACGTGGGATCGTTGTGAAAGAGAATGGAACTCCGACATGATGATATTAACCCATACTTTGCACCGAATTGTATCATTTACCTAACATGAAGCTCTGTAAATGCGAGACTTTTGTCGCATTTATGGAGCTTTTTTTGTGTTTTACTTGTTTTTATGGCTGTAAAGCCTTGACAATAGTCCCGGTGTCAAGTAAATTACGAGATAGATACAAAATGTATCAATTTTCAGCGTCTAACGACAAATAACAAGGACTTCTAAGCTCCTTGTGAGGGGAAGGAATATCATTGATCGAAACGGGCCGCTTTTACTGTGTCAGTTGTGGGATGATTGTGTCGGTCGCTAGAAGCTCTGTCGAAATGAAGGAAGAGGGCAATGGAGGCAATCACGTATTTCGCACCGGATTCTACCGGAGTGAAATGCCGCTTGGATGCTGTGAAGCGTGTGTAGTTGAAGCGAAACGTCAGGGGAAATCCCAGTTTGCGGGACAATATACTAAAGATTATGATACACTATGTGCATATGAGAAACGGGCATGAGGTATATGCTCGTCCATGAAGGAGGGGATTGAATGCAGCAGGAGCCGGTCGTCCGGATTCAGGGCGTCAGCAAAATTATATCCTCCCGATCATTGGTCAGCGACCTGACTCTGGATATTTCTCCGGGGCAGGTTTTTGGTTTTTTAGGACCTAATGGCGCGGGGAAAACAACGACGATCCGAATGATGGTTGGACTGATGTCCATCAGTAAGGGTGACATTTTGATCTCGGGACACAGTGTGAAGAATGAGTTTGAACAGGCGGTAGCGCAGGTAGGAGCCATTGTGGAAAATCCGGAGATGTACAAGTTTCTGACCGGGTATCAGAATCTCGTACACTTTGCCCGCATGTCACCTGGTGTCACCAAAGAACGAATTGCGGAAACGATTGAGCGTGTTGGGCTTACCGCCCGTATTCACGATAAAGTCAAAACCTACTCACTGGGTATGCGCCAGCGTCTGGGTGTCGCGCAAGCGATATTACATAAACCGAAGCTGCTTGTACTGGATGAGCCAACCAATGGACTGGACCCACAGGGCATACGGGAACTGAGGGACTATTTGCGTGAGCTCACCCAAGAGGAAGGCATTACGGTCTTCGTCTCCAGCCATTTGCTGTCGGAGATGGAACTGATGTGTGATACGGTGGCTATTATCCAGAACGGCAAGTTGATTGATGTAAGAAATCTTCGAGCTGAAACGGGTGCGGACGCATTAATTGAAGTTGCTTTTGAAGTGAATGATGCAGAACGCGCTGCGGACCTGATTCAAGGTGCTACTGTACAGGGCAATGTCCTGGTGGCGCGGGTGTCTCGTGAGCAGATTCCGGATATCAATGCCAAGCTGGTTAGCGAAGGGTTTCAGGTATACGGTATTCGTAACGTGACTCATACCCTTGAAGAACAATTCTTGCAAGTAACTGGGGGTGGAGGCATTGGGTAGTTTTGGTAATCTGATATTGAATGAAAATATGAAAATATTCCGTCGTCCACGTACCTGGATCATGTTATCCATTCTGGTGCTGATCTCGCTGTTAATGCCAGTGTTACTGCGAGAAGGAATGGGGTCCGCTGGTGTTCCATTCTGGGAAGCGGCTGTAACCACTGTGCAAATTGTATTCTTTCTGAATACGATCTTCTGTGTTGTAATTGCAGCGGAAGCGGTAGCTGGAGAATTTACTTGGGGAACAATCAAACTGCTGCTTATTCGTCCATGGTCACGAAGCAAAATTCTGGCTTCCAAATATCTCACCGTGATCATCTTCAGTATATTGAGTACTCTGGTTGTCATTGTAATGGCAACAGGAATGTCCTATTTGCTGTTCTCGCATGATGGTCCTTCGGGAAGTGGGAATGCACTAACGTTATGGGGATATTTGTACGTTGATCTCTTCATTACACTTGCAATTGCCTTTATGGTGTCCTCCGTATTTCGTTCAGGCGCACTTGCGATTGGATTATCCCTGTTCATTATGTTCTCACAAAGTATCTTCTCACTCATATTCAATCCGGTTCGTTATGAATGGGCCAAGTATGTTCTGTTCAACAACATGGATCTTAGCAAATACATGAACACCGGGGCGGATTTTGCGCTAATGGGTGGTCCGAGTGCAGGAATGACACTTGGTTTCTCCATTGCAGTCCTGGCGGTGTATTACGTTATTTTCATGGTGATTTCCTGGGTTGTATTCAGCAAAAGAGATGTGGCAGGCTAACGCCTGCTTCTTTTTTTTGCTCTATTGGTGTTTTGGAAAGAAAAAAGGGTATATTCAGCATCGGCTGTGGCATGACTGTCATTTAAGGGTACTTACTATCATAAGTAAATGACTAGATATACATATGAACGCCGCAGTCACTTTGGCAGAGCAGCGCATGGAGGGATCACGTTTCTTGATAAATAACAAGTTCTACCGCATATGTACAGCAATTATTTTGTTGCTGCTCATTGTGTACCTGGGGGATAAAGTAAACTTTATTTTCAGCCCCCTGACCTCACTGATTCACATCATCATCATTCCGCTGCTGATTGCTGGTTTTTTCTATTATCTGCTGCGACCGCTCGTCGATTATATGGAAAGGCACAAGATTAAGCGTGCATTGTCAGTTCTGATTATTTATGTCGTGACTGCATTGATGATTGCAGGTTTCAGTGTACTGGTATGGCCTTCATTGAGAGAGCAACTGCTGAATTTTGTGGAGAATGCTCCAGCGTTGGTTACTTCGCTCAGCGATCAGTTGAATGCACTTGAAAAGAGCAATTTTGTATCCAGATACCTGCCTGATGATTCCAATCTGTTCTCACGATTATCTGATGTTCTGAGCCAAGGGATCACGCAGGTAACCGATTATGTCTCCGGGTTATTCTCCGTAGTATCGAATCTGGTTATTATTCTGGCGACGTTCCCGATCATGCTGTACTACATGCTCAAAGAAGGCAGCAAGTTTGGAACAAATCTGACCTTATTGTTGCCAAGGCGTTATCGGAAGGATGGGGAAGAAACCGTCCATGAGATCGATGAAGCACTAAGCAGCTATATTGTAGGTCGGGTCATTGTTAATGTTGCTCTGGGAATTCTGATGTACATCGGTTTTCTCATCTTGGGTTTGCCTTATGCCTTGTTGCTAACGGTTGTATCCATAATTCTGAACTTCATCCCTTATGTGGGTGCTTTGCTGGCAGCTATTCCGGTTGTCATTGTCGCGTTTATCGAATCTCCTTCGATGGCGATCTGGTCACTGGTAATCATTGTGATCGCACAGCAAATTCAGGATAACCTGATCTCACCTTACGTTTATGGCAAGCAGCTTGATATTCATCCTCTGACTACCGTTATTCTATTGCTCGTGGGTGCCGATCTGGGTAATATCCTGGGCATGATTATCGTTATTCCGCTGTATATGATTCTGAAAATTATAGTTCGCAAAATCCATTATCGAATTGTCGAAGATAAGAATGAACTATGAATGGAATTAGAAATATCACGCTGTCATATGATACCACTAAAGGTTTTCTCAAATCACATAGATAAGCTCAATAGGATAAGCCATATATCAATGGTGATGGGTCAGGTAAGTTGGCCCTCACGATGGATATACGGCTTTTTTTGTTTTCACACGTATTGCTCACGTTTGTTATATCTGTTATACTTGATATATAACAGATAACAAAAAGAAGGTGAACCCTTGATTATTCAACTGGATATGCAATCTGAACTTCCCATCTATTCGCAACTCGTTTATCAAATTATTGAAGGCATTGCCAGTGGCGAGTTACAGCTAGGTGAGGCGTTACCTTCGGTTCGGAATTTGGCCGCAGATATTGGCGTTAACCTTCATACAGTCAACAAGGCTTATACAATACTCAAGCAAGACGGGTACATTCTGGTTCATAGACAAAAGGGAGTTGTGGTAAACCCTGATGGAATGCCTGATTTAACGGATGATTTTTTGAAAAAGCAGCAAAGAGAATTAAGACCGATTATTGCCGAAGCGATATGTCGTGGAATGACCAAAGAGGAACTGTCTGCGGTATTAGACCAAATGTATGATGATGTAAAGATGGGTCACAACAAAGAATAAAGAATCAAGGGAGTGTGTTATGTATGCAACTATTTAGTATATTGCCTATCATTTTAATCTTTGCTCCATTAGCCTTACTTCTATCCTTTGCACCTTATGTGACAAGGGAAACAATCAGCTTTGGGGTTACGGTAAGTCAATATAATTACTACACACCAGTATTACGTAAGCTTCGGAGAACGTTTGCTACAGTAAGTCTGATCGGAAACGGGTTGATTATTCTTGCCTGTCTGTATGTACTCCGATCTGCCAATGAAGAGTCTACCGCAATGATCACCGGTGTTTGCACAATGATATTCATTGTGTACTGGGCCGCACTACACATCTTATTTCATTTCAAGATGAAAAAGATAAAAGAAACACTTACAACTGTAGAAGCACCTCAAAGGGTTAAAATCGATACCACCTTCCGCCAAAATAAACTCACCTATTCCAACTATTGGTTTCTCGTTCACATGGCTATTATTGTAGCCATTGCGATCATTACAATCTTGAATTATAACGCACTACCTAACGTCATTCCGATGAAATATGATCTTCAGGGTAATGTCACTTCCAGTGTGCCCAAAACCTACTTTTCGGTACTGGCTATTAACCTTGTACAGCTAGGAATCATTGCACTTATGATGCTGGTGAACTGGAGTATTAAAACAAGCAAACAACAGCTTACTCCATCTAATCCTGCCCAATTTGCTGCTGATCATATCCGTTTCCGCCGTAAGTGGTCCCTATTTACGATCATAACAGGCATGCTTCTTACCATCTTATTTGCCTTCATTCAGATAAATATGTTCGTTCCTAATCAGGTCTTGTTAACAGCGATTAGTCTGATCACCTCAGTGGCGATCTTATTAGGCGCTATAATGCTGTCTCTTACAGGCAGACAAGGCGGTGGGAAGATTCGAAATCATCAGGAAGATCGCGAACGTTCCAAGGAGCAGCCTGTGAATGACGATGAGTATTGGAAGCTTGGCTTTATTTACTTCAATCCCAAAGATCCTTCTTTTACCGTAGAGAAACGTTATGGAATAGGTTGGACGATTAACTTCGCTCGTCCACTATCTTGGGTCCTAGTGTTATTCATTATTGCTATTGTTGTTTTAAGCAGAGTTCTGAGCCAATAAAAGCTCATAGACTATGCATATTATAAAAATGACTTGGAGGAGTTATGACGATGAACAATTGGAAAAAGTTATTATGTTCTCTTACTGCCGTATGTCTTATCCTGCCGGTAACATCCATCTTAGCAGCTGCTGAGAAACCTTCTGGTCATGAAAATCTAGTTCCTATTCGTGAGATTGCAGTAAAGAATGGGGCAGAGGTATCTTGGCAACAAAAAACAGGACAAATCACGATACGAAAAAATGAACTTATTATTGTAGTTAAGGTAGGGGAGAAACAGGCGATGGTGAATGGGCAAGTCGTACCCATAAACAATCCTGTTCAGCTAACGAAAGGGGTAACCTTTATGGATGAGGGATTTCTTACGGAGGCATTGAAGGTAGCACCTGAGGATAAATTCATTTCACTTATAAGTGAGGGCAATGGCAAGGAAGCTGCGAAGTATGTTCATACCTCTGTGAGTGGAGTGTTGTCCCCTGCGTTGTTGAGTCAGTTATGGACAGCATTAGAAGGTCAAAATGGTAAAATCACAAATAAAGCCATAGCTAAACACGTAGAAAATAACACTGTGCATCGCAATGTCACCTACACGTTTAAGACAGAGCTTACTCGTATAAATATTACGGTCAGAATGAATGATAACGGACTTGTGGATGACTTGTATATTGCCGCCGCTACGCCAGATGTGTATCAAAAACCAAGCTACGACGACCCATCTGCGTACACAGAACAAGACATAACGGTGGGTCAGGGCGATTTAGCTTTACCAGGAACATTAACATTGCCCAAAGGGGAGGGACCTTTCCCGGTTGTTATTCTGGTACATGGATCCGGGGCTAGCAATCAAGATGCTGCCATTGGCGGTGCAAAGCCATTCCGTGATCTTGCGGTAGGGCTAGCTTCACAAGGCGTTGCTGTATTAAGATATGATAAGGTCACATATGAGCATACCTATAAGGTCGCTTCACAGCCTAAATTCACGTTAAAACAAGAAAGTGTAGATCAGGTAGCAGATGCAGTAGATTTGCTTAAAAAGAATCCAATTATTGATCCTACAGCGATTTTTGTGGCTGGACATAGTCAAGGCGGGTTTGCAGTACCGTTAATCATTGCTGACGATAATCAGCAGGATATTGCAGGAAGTATTCTGCTTGCTGCACCAAGCAGCAGCTTTGTGGATGTGCTTACCGAGCAGCAGGACGAATTGGTAGACCGGATGGATCGGCTAGGTTTAGACACGAAGATTATTAAAGAACAAGCTGCTTTTTATAAAAATGTTGCTGCGATCGTTAAAGATCCTCAATACTCTATAGATCATCTTCCTGAGGAATTTCCGCTTCAACCTGCTTATTGGTGGTTTGAACAGAGAGATTATGTGCCTGCGGAACTGGCTAAAACACAAAATACCCCTATGCTTGTTATACAAGGGGAAAACGATGTGCAAGTGTCTATGAATCAATTCCAAACCTGGAAATCGGCTCTTCAAGGTCATTCCAATGTAACGTACAATAGTTATCCAAAGGTAAATCATCTTTTATCCAGCTATGATGGACTTTCAATTGGTCAAGAGTATGCTGAGCCATCTAATGTCTCCAAAGCTATTATTGATGATATAGCGAAGTGGGTATTAAAATAGCATGGAGAAGAGTGTAACACATTGAGCCAGAAATAATAAAAAAGAGGAGCACTTGCCAATGTAGGCAGGTGCTCCTCTTTTTTATTATGAATTTGCTTTATTTAACCAATTGGACTCTTTCTCGTCTTCATCGGTGTAGTCAGACATAGTCAATGGTTCCTTGGGAACAATGGCCACTTTGTAGAACCGATTTTTGTCTTTTTCCAGCAAAACAAAAGTTAGATTCTCGAACTCATATTCTTCCTGTTCTTTCATCTCCGGACGATGGCTATAAAGCCATCCACCAATGGTATCCCACTCATCTGCATCCAGGCTGGACATAAACATGTCGTTCACCTTCGATAAGGAAACCTTGCCATCCATAATGACATAGTTCTCATTGATGACCTGAATATCCTCCACTTCGTCAGCGTCGAACTCGTCGCGGATCTCACCGACAATCTGTTCAAGCACATCCTCGATGGTTACAATTCCGGATGTTCCTCCATATTCATCAACCAGCACGGCGATGTGTACGCCATCCTTCTGCATTTTCTTGAGCAAGTCCTTTACAGGAGTTGTTTCGTGAACAGCAGATACAGGCTGAATCAGGGAAGACAGATCGACAGGTTCATCATTTCCGTATAGTTCCAGGAAGAATTGCTTCGTATTAATGATACCGATAATATCGTCTTTGCTCTCATTAACTACTGGAAAACGGGTATACTGCTCTTCACGAATAATCTCCAGGTTTTCCTCATTCGTTCTATTTACATAAAGGCAGACCATATCGGTCCGGGGTACCATGATTTCTTTGGCTAACATCTCATCAAAAGCAAAGATCCGGCTTACATAACCGAACTCGGCTTGGTTTATTTTACCGTTTTCGAAGCTTTCATTAATAATGATCTGCAACTCTTCTTCAGAGTGAGCATCTTCGTGCTCGGAAGCAGGTTTGATTCCGAACAGTTTCACCAGTTGGTTTGCTGAGCCGTTTAACAGCCAGATAAAAGGATACATAATTCGGTTAAACCAGATGATAGGTGTAGACGTCAGCAGGGCTACAGTCTCTGCTTTGCGGATTGCAATCGTTTTTGGAGCAAGTTCACCAACCACAACATGCAGATACGTGATGGAAGCAAACGCAATAACAAATGATAAGAATGAAGAAACTGCCTCAGGAATTTGCAAGCTTTCGAACACAGGGTGGAGAATCTTCTCTACCGTTGGTTCACCCAACCAGCCCAGTCCCAGAGAGGTAATCGTGATGCCGAGCTGGCAGGCGGACAAATATCCATCCAGATTGGCAACGGCTTGTTTCACAGCCAGCGCACGCTTGTTTCCTTCTGCAATCATTTGGTCGATCCGGCTCGGACGAACCCGTACCAGAGCGAACTCCACTGCAACAAAAAACGCCGAAAGTCCTATCAAAAACGCAACCAATATTAAATTTAACGCATACCTCTCACTGTCCATTCACTACTGTTCTCCTTTAAGTAATAAGTTTTTAACGAGTATTATATCTAATTTTACGTAAGAAGACCACCTTCTCATGAAGAAAAGAGGAAGAGTCTGGAAGGGATAGTGAGCAGATTGGCGCTACAATGCGGTTCTGTATCCTGATTAATCTGATATGTAGAAGGTAACACAGTCATAATATACAACCTATGATGAGACACTCGGATTACCAGAATCAAGTATTCCGTCGGCTTATGTAAAGTTTTATCTAAGCAAACGTTACGAATAGGGGCTACATTGGGTATCTATGATTAGCTGTATGCATAATCGTCAAAGCTGTGTAAGTGAGAGAACGGCAAGGTCATGAAGCTTGCCACCTAAGGAGGAAGCCGAATGTTCTGGCTGGTCATTATATTAGTCGTATTTATTTTTCAGGCCGCCACGATTCTTTTGCTGGAATTTCGGAATCCGGCTAAAGCTGTGGCTTGGCTGTTTATTTTGTTCTGCGTGCCTTTGATCGGTTTTGTCGTGTATTATTTCGTGGCGCAGGATTATAACAAACGAAAAAAACTCCGCAAGGGTGGATCGAGAATTTTCCGTGAAATGAAGGAAACGATCTGGACACAAGCCCACATCATTGGAGATGTCGAACAGATGCCTGGCGATCGTTTCAGCCATCAGCATCGATTGTTTAACCTGTTAACCCATCTGTCGGAGAGCCCGATCACGGGTTGTAACCACAGTACGGTACTCACCAATGGTGAAGAGGCATTTGCGGCAATGTTGAGAGAAATGGAAAAAGCAAAACACCATCTGCATGTGGAATTTTACATTTTTCGTGATGATGTCATCAGTACCAAATTTCAGGACGTCATGATTCGTAAGGCGCAAGAGGGTGTGAAAGTTCGGTTTATCTGCGACGGTCTCGGCAGCCACAAGATGAGTGGAAGCTTTATCCGCAAACTTCAGGATGCCGGTGTGGAATTCCATTATTTTCTCCCACCGCTGATCGCTACAATTGACCGCAGAGTAAACTACCGGAATCACCGCAAAATTGTTGTTGTGGATGGACAAGTTGGCTTTGTGGGCGGCATTAATGTAGGTGATGATTATCTTGGACAATATCCAGAGGTGGGTTTCTGGAGGGATACACATGTGCAGATTGAGGGAGACGCTGTATACTTTTTGCAAAGTACGTTCCTTAACGACTGGAAACTGGCTGCTGGTGAGCGAATTACCGAACCCCAGCTTGCAGAATTATTTCCTCCGCATATCTGTAGCGGGGAAGAGCGAATTCAGATATTGGCTAGTGGACCGGATCAGGACTGGGATGCGATTCAGGAGATGTGTTTTGGGGCCATTTCGGTAGC
This sequence comes from Paenibacillus sp. 1781tsa1, assembly GCF_024159265.1. NCBI lineage: Bacteria > Bacillati > Bacillota > Bacilli > Caryophanales > Paenibacillaceae > Paenibacillus > Paenibacillus sp. 1781tsa1. The sequence goes on from NZ_JAMYWY010000001.1 coordinate 1,512,984, forward strand.
CTGTGACCGGATCTACATTACCACACCTTATTTTATACCTGATCCTGCACTATATGAGGCGCTCAAAACAGCTGCAGTCAGTGGCGTTGATGTGAGAATTATCATTCCGTATCAATCCGATTCAGTACTCGTGCACCTGGCGTCACTTTCATATGTGGAGGAACTGTTGCGAGCAGGTGTGCAGTTTTTCCAATATCGTAAAGGGTTTGTACATGCCAAAGTGATGATTGTAGATGAGCTGCTCGCTACAGTCGGAACAGCCAACATGGATATGCGCAGTTTTTTCTGCAATTTCGAGTTGACGGCCGTCCTGTTTGAGTCCTCTGCGATCCATCGTTTGATTACTGACTTTGAACGTGATCTCGGGGAATGCAGTCAGATCGATGGGAAGGTATTTCAGAAGCGTTCAAGGGGGCAAAAAGGCGCAGAAATGCTTTCTCGGATGCTTTCTCCGCTTCTTTAGCCGATTTAGGACAGATTTCTGAAGATAAGTTCACTTTTTGTGAATTTATCTTCTTTTTGCTGAGTATTTTGCGCAAATTTGATCTTTTATGATATAATAGATATATAAATCATGTCTTGGCGAAGGAGGGGAGTCTGCGAGAAAACAGGCTCCCTTTTGCTCTCTTTTGAAAGTACAAACCGGGATAAAGACCATTTTGAATCCATTTTATATCGCCTTTAGATGCTTGTGCTTGTATAGCCGGGGTACATGTAGAACGCATTTGCTGTTTTCTATATGTCGATTCACCCTGAGTATTTAAATGATTTATAAAATGGATTCACACACTGATTTAACGGGGGGGATACCATGTCCAATGTAACGGTTAAAGAACTAACAGCCAAGCCAGCTGACCGCGGGGTCAAAAGCTCGGTGTTTACATTAAAGCTGCTGCAACGTATTGTGATGATTCTGATCGGTGCTGCACTGATGGCTGTGTCGCTTGAAGTGTTTCTCGTACCGAATGGCGTTATTGATGGTGGAATTACGGGGATTTCAATTATGGTGTCAGAACTTACACATCTGCCACTAGGCGTATTCCTGACCTTGCTCAACTTGCCTTTCCTGATTCTGGGTTACAAGCAGATTGGTAAAACATTTGCATTATCCACGCTACTGGGAATCGTGGTCATGTCCATCGGGACGTCATTATTGCACCATGTTCCTGCATTAACACCGGGTGAGCCTTTGCTGGGAGCTGTTTTTGGCGGATTGATCCTGGGTGTGGGTGTTGGACTCGTCATTCGGTCTGGTGGTTCACTGGACGGTACGGAGATCGTGGCCATCCTGCTTAGTGAGAAGTCACCGTTATCTGTAGGACAGATCGTATTATTCATTAACGTATTTATTTTCGCAGGCGCAGGATTTGTATTCGGTTGGCCGAATGCCCTGTATTCCATGATTGCATATTATATTGCGATGAAGATGATTGATATCGTGAATGAAGGACTGGACCAGTCCAAATCGGTATGGATCATCAGTGAGAAGTATCGTGATATCGGTTCAGCCCTGACAGACCGTCTCGGTCGGGGTGTGACTTTCCTGGATGGAGAGGGCGGATTCAGCGGGGATGAGAAGAAGATTATTTTCGTTGTAATCACCCGTTTGGAAGAAGCCAAGCTCAAGTCCATCGTTGAAGATTGGGACCCGCAAGCCTTTGTGGCGATCGGTAACATTCACGACGTGAAGGGCGGACGTTTCAAGAAAAAAGGTATCCATTAGCGATTTATCCACGCATATATGAAAATAGCCGACTCCCTTGTGATAAGGGGGTCGGCTATTTTTTCTTCAAATGCTTGAGAATGAGTTCAACCGGTTGTGGCTCGACGGCTGCAATTAAATCTCCGGTATCATTCAGGCGTTCAACAATGTTCATCAGATGGTAATCCTGGATGGAGACGTTGTTTCGAACCTCATCCCAGGTAAGTGGAGTAGAAACGGTGGCTCCTGATTTGGCACGAGGTGTATAGGGGGCCGCAAGGGTCTTGCCACCATAATGCTGGAGGTAGTCAAAATATATGCGGTCTCCACGGTCCTTTTTGAGTCGTTCCAGTGTGAACAGATCGGGGTGCTTCTGAGTGACATATTTGCCAACAAAATAACCGATATCCCGCAGCTCATCAAAGGTAACACCTTGCACAATAGGAACTATAATCTGAACTCCGGTTGCTCCTGAAGTTTTGGGGATGGATTTCAGACCAAGCGAAGTCAGGGTCTCTCCAACGATGAGTGCAGCCTGCATGATTCGTGGCTCATGTTCCTGAGAGGGGTCCAGATCAATCATCCATTCACAGGGCAGCAGGCTTCCCACAGCATGAAGAGAAGGATGGAATTCAAGTGCCGCCAGGTTGCCAAGCCACAACAATTCCGGGAGTCCATTCATCACGACATAACGGATGCCATCGTGAACTTCAGTCCGTACATAATCCGGGACAGGTTCAGGAGCATTCTTTTGGTAGAAAAATGTCCCTCCAGCTCCATGGGGGTACCTAATGGTGGTTAGTAGTCGATTGCTTGTATATGTGAGCAGATATGGAGCTAGAGCAGCCAGCTTTTGCAGATAGATTGCTTTGGTGACACCCGCTTCCGGCCATAACAGCTTGTCCGGGTTCGTAACGGTTAGCTCTGTGCCATCTATTATGATGGTTCCTTGGATCTTAGGGGCCATACCGAACACCTCCTATGCGTAATCTATATACGAACTCATTCATTGAAGAAGCTGATTCGCCAGGCAATCCTCACGGGTTACCTCTGCGAAGGTCTGAATACTGGGATGGCGTAGTGTGTGATGATGCGTCAGTTCCATATATTGCACTTTGACACCTATTCGTGGTTCCACCCAGGTGGTTTCCGCACTGCGTTCGGGTACATTATGGAACGGTCGGTCCTGCCTAATCAGAGGCTCAACTTGATGGGTGAGTTCACGCCAAGTATTGGAGTTCAGCTTGCCAGTCCCGACATGACCAATATAGACAAATTTAGGCCCATCATATACTCCGATCGCGACGGCGTTCACAATACCGCTCCGGTACGTGACTCCCCCGATCATGGCATATACATCATGCATGATTTTGACCTTCTGCCAGCGCTGGTCCTTACCCTGTATGCCATAAGTGCTGGTGAGATCTTTGCAGACGATGCCTTCCATCTGATGCTGTCTCATCACCGTAAGCAGGGATGCGGCATCAAGTGTATTGGTGACCTCCTGAACATGGGGAGCGGTGTTAAGAACCTCGTGTAACAGGCGCTGTCGATCTGCCAAAGGCTGATCCGTCACCCATTTCCCTTCATAGAACAGGATATCAAATACCATATACGTGACCGGAATCTGATGTATGGCTTGGGCGATGCCTTCGGGTCTGCTCATGCGATCCCGCCGCAGAACGTGATAAAACGAAGGTTTTCCGGTGTCGGGGTCCAGAGCAATAACTTCTCCATCCAAGATATAGGAGGAGCCTGAGCATAAATTGCGTGGTGTCACCAACTCGGGATACTGCGCAGTTCGATCATGTAATCTGCGATTCACCAGGCGCAGCTCATGCCCGTCCTCATAGGCAAGCATACGGACTCCATCCCACTTGACCTGGGCAATCCATTGCGGTCCTGTGGGCAAGGTATCCTTGGAGATGGGTTCGAACGGAATCAGCGGTTTGAACATGGGAACTCCTTCCTCGCTCTAACCCGTCGGCGCAGGTTAATTCGGAATTTTGTTATATTTTTTGAAAGTGGGACTTCATATGATGCACCAGGATGAGCAATAACGGAAGCGCTATGCCGCAGGTCAGATCCCAATCAATCCAATAGGGGATGATGACCTTGAGATAAAAGGTCTCATTCGGAGCGATTAGAATAGACATGGCGAGAATAAGCATGGAACCCGGCAGGATCAGAGAACGGTGACTGGACAAGCGACACAGGTTAGCGAGACCCAGGACAAAACTATAGAAGAACAGGGCGGCTTTGAAGAAAACAGCGATAAGCCAGACCGATGCCATGAACGCTTCGATGCGTTGCATAAAGTTTCCGATATTGATCTTCTGTGAAAGGTTGAATGAAGCGAACCAGTGATGCTGTGTCATCCAGGGTCCCATAACGAGCAGACACATGCTCAGCGTCAGTGTGAGTAACAATCCGCCAATCATCCCTGCTAACAGAATGTCCTTCTCCAGATGGGGCTCATTTTTTGTGTAGGGAAAGAGCATCATGAAGATACATAGTTCACAGTAGGGATATGTGAGTACAGCGAAAAAACCCTTTAGCGGATCGAGAAAACCCTGCGCTAGCACAGGTTGAATGTTAGCTACTTTTATATGGGGGATTAGACAACCCGTCAGAATAAGCAAAAACAACACGATTAGAGGAAGAAAGACTTCAGCACTTCTGCCTATGCTCTCCAGACCCGAAAGAAGCCCCCAGACAAGCGCACAGATGAAAACTAAATGCAGAATCAGTAATGGAGATTCCGGCAAGATCTGGGTAGACATAAAGTCGCCAATTTCCCTAATGAACGTTGAGGTGCTGATCAGGAAATAAAAAATATAAAATGAACCAAACAAGGTCCCGATCCAGGGTCCCAATGTTTGAAGGGCATTTTGAATCAAATTCAACCGGGGATGCAGTTTGTAGGCAATAAGCATAATGAAGAGTATGCCAAGCCCCCCTGCGACTCCCAACAAGGCTGATAACCAGGCATCCTGATGAGCGTAGGATGTGATCATGGAAGGGAAGACCAGAATTTGCTCCCCAATGGTGCACAGGAACATGAGTGAAGCCAGCTGCCTAACAGTCAAACGTCCCTTTTCGATCATGAGGTATCTCCTTAACATATCTTGTCTATGTATTGGTTAGAATGCACCAATTGTTCCAGTTTTATAAAAGCCAACTCAAAAAGCCCGTGCAGCCGATCTCTCTGTGATGTAGAGAAATCGGTTACTCGGGCTAATAACATGTGGTTAGGCAAACAGGTTGGATTGTAACGCTACATAAAATCAGTTCGCGGTTGTCAGACGTATACGAATATTCTGTGGGTCTACCGTAAACCAAGTGTCCTCGACTTGTGTAACGACTGTACCGGATTGACGCAATTGTTCAAGTGCCTGTTCCAATTGTTCCTTTGTGGCGTACACGATGGTGAAATAATCAATTCCTGTAGCATTATCCGGATTGACAGGTGCATTCACTCCTGCCCAGATATTGAGTCCCAGATGATGATGATAGCCGCCTGCGGATACAAATAGTGCTGACATCTTGGCGAAGTTACCTACGATGTCAAAACCGAGTATGCCGGTGTAGAAGTTGCGGGATTCTTCCAGGCTGCGGACGTGGAAATGTACGTGACCGATAACTGTACCAGCAGGCAGACCCTGCCAAGGTTCATTCTCCGATAGGGCAAACAGGCTTTCCACATCAACCGGATCACTTGCCATCACGTAGTTATTGTCGCTATCCCGTTTCCAGGTATCACGTGCACGGTCAGCATAGATCTCAATCCCGTTCTGATCGGGATCGGAGATATAGAAGGCTTCGCTGACCAAGTGATCGCCTTGGCCGATACCGATACCGGATGCAGCCAGATTACGAAGAGCAATACCTAGGGACTTACGGTCAGGCAGCAGGATGGCGAAATGATACAAGCCAGCGTGTGAGCGTTCCGGTAGGGTAATTCCATCCGTGAGCTCTTCCAATCGCAGCAGGGACTGTTTTCCGTCGGCTGTCAACGTTGCAACTTTGCCACTACGCTCCAGTAATTTCAATCCAACCACATCGGTATAGAACTTAATTGAACGGTCCAGGTTCATAATTCGGAGACTCACTTCACCCAGATGGGTTGTGGCAGGGATTTGATACGTTGTATTCATGATCGTTTCCTCCTGATAATAGATAATATGGGTTCTCGTTTGAATGTGTATATGCGTTGAAAACGGATTATTAAATTGCATGCTCTGAAGCAGAATTACAGAGTGACTGACTGTATATTCATAAATAAGTTACTTTTCATAAGTTAATATAAAATATAAATCAACTTTCGTCAATCGCATTTTACAAAAACAAAAAAATCCGACTGTGAAGCCGGATCGGAGTAAACATCATTACATGAGCAGATAACGGAATACGATCCTGCCTTAGCAACATTCAAACTTTTGGTTTGGGTGCCGCCTTTTTTCTTTTGGTCGGTGCAGGTGTATCGGATTCTCCTCCGGCAACCGCTTGAGCGGACGTTTTTCGCGGTGCGCGTTTCTTCGGTTTGGCCGTTGTTGTCCCAGGATCAGCCGGAATAGGTTTTACGGCCTCAATGCTTGCCTGCAAGGCAGCCATCAAATCCATCACATTGGCTTCAGGTTTGGCTGGAGCAATCTTGATTTCCTCGCCTGCCACTTTGTGCTGGATAAGATCCAGCAGTTTGTTGCGATAGTCATCGGTGTATTTACCGGGTTCAAAAGGCGTGGACAATTGGTCAATCAAGAGCTTTGCCATCGTGAGTTCCTTCTCATTCACGTTTTGCACTTCTGGCAAGTTGGGCACCTGGGAGACAGGACGAATCTCGTCCGGATAGAAAATCGTCTCCATGGAGAGGCAATCTTCCAACACACGTATCGCAGCCAGGCTGCTTTTGGAGCGGATGGAGATTTTGGCGATGCCAATTTTGCCGGTATCCCGCATCGCGTTCATCAACAGCTGATAGGCATTTCCCCCAGCCTGATCGGGCGAAAGGTAATATGTTTTCTGAAAATAAATCGGGTCAATCTCAGTTAAGTCGACAAAATCCAGTATGGTGATGGTTTTGTTGGTGGAATCATTTAACGCTTCTAATTCATCTTTCTCGAAGAGTACGAACTTTCCTTTTTCATATTCATAGCCTTTGGTGATCTCTTCCCATTTGACGTCCACTTCACAGGATGGACATTGACGAACATAAGCGAGCGGGCTGCCGCAGACTTTATGGATATAGCGCATGGAGATGTCTTTGTCTTCGGTAGCCGAGAACATTTTGACAGGGACATGAACAAGGCCAAAACTGATTGCACCTTTCCAGACGGTATGCATAGGTCGGCTCCTTTCGAAAGGGTGTTCAAAAATTCCGCTTTTGATTACGTCAGCCGAATGTCCGTTACTGAAAACCGGATTTTTTGAACACGGATTTATATTCAATAGTATGGGCATATGGCGCAAGGGATAATCGTCTTATGGACGAACGAATTCGTATGGTTCGACGAGACTCGGGGATGATAACAGAAGTGATCTCACAATGATTAAGCTGGGAGGTGCTGAAATGAAGAACAGACGGGATGAAGAGGAAGCACACAAGCACGCATTTTCTCCGTATCCTCTTGCGGAAGCCGAAAGCGCAGAAGAATTCTATACACCCGCTACAGCTGTGAATTGGGAAGCGGTAACCTCAGAAGAACTGCCCCTTGATCGGGAGTCGTTCATGCTCGACATTGACCGGATGGTGAATGAAGGGTTAGGCGGGGGACAAGTTACGGACGATAACGGTTATATTGGTGAAAGTACAACAGATAGCATGGTTCGAGAATCACATGAGGATCCGGAAGGGGAGTATGAATAAGATGATGGATGCAAAGCGCGCCAAAGCGATATATGATTCCAAGGATACGATTGCCGTTACGCTGGAAGGAGATCCGGTCTGGATCGAGAACGTGGATGAAGCCAATGGCATGGCGACCGTTCAGGTTGGCAGCAGACCGGGAAATACCCAGACGGTACGTGTGGATCGCTTGGAGGAGTAGGTACAAGCAGCATATTGTTATTGAGGAATTCGAGAATGAATAAAAGCTGAAATATATGCATAGCACGGCCGGTACCGGGAGGTGCCGGTTTTTGGTTTTTCCTGGTGGGTTTGGGTTACTGAAACTTCGAGGAAGTGAGTTTTAAGACACGTCTAATCATGCGCGTTTATATTTTCGCTGTCCTCCTTGGATGTTGCGGGGGAAGAAAGGGACCGATATAATAAGGTTCAAAGTGAACTCAGGCGGCTAGACCGCCAAAGGTGGGGCGAATATTGAATCAGACGCACGAGCAGTGGGTGTTTCCATCCCATGGCATTGCAGATACAGAAGCACTCGCTTCCGCACTCGCCAGACAGGCAAACGCCGGCATGGTGATTGCTTTGGATGGTGATCTGGGCGCGGGTAAAACGGCATTTTCACAGAAATTTGCCTGGCATTTGGGTGTACGTGATGTGGTGAGCAGTCCCACATTCACGTTAATCAAGGAGTACGAAGGGCGTTTGCCTTTATATCACATGGATGTATATCGCATATCGCTGGAAGAAGCGGATGAGCTTGGACTTGATGAATATTTCTATGGAGCCGGAGTCAGTCTGGTGGAGTGGTCGAGTATCATTCCCGAATTGCTGCCGCAAGAGCACTTGCATGTGCAGATTGAAACAACGGGCCTGGAGGATCGAACGATTACACTGGATGGGTACGGCGAGACTTATGCAGCCATGTGCCGACAGTTCAGACAGAATGGGGTCAAATGATGATGGAAGATTTACAAAAAGAGCCGCGTCAGCGGTTTTTGGCGTTGGATACATCCACCGCAGTGATGGCAGCTGCGATGATGGAAGGTCATGCGCTTCTGGAAGAACGCAATGAACGGGCTGAGCGCAACCATTCGGTACATGTTGTACCGGTGATGGAGCAGCTGCTGGCTGCCAGCAGCACACAGCCTGGCCAACTGGACGGTATTGCCGTTGGCGTTGGCCCAGGCTCGTACACGGGCATCCGCATTGCGGTGACCGCTGCGAAGACACTGGCCTGGGCATGGGACATCCCCGTAGCCGGGGTGTCCAGCCTTCAGGCCCTCGCCTGGGGCGGCTGGCACAGCGGCCTTGCCGCCAAGGCGGAAGCTGCGGCAGACGATGCCGCAGCAGGGGCTGGCGGAACGCCATCCGCGGACCAGGGCAGCACAGGTGCTGCCCCCGTCCACTGGATCGTTCCGCTTGTGGATGCACGGCGCGGTCAAGCGTGCACCGCGCTGTTTGCCTCCGCCGGGAGCGATGCGCCCCGGCGTCTGGCGCCTGATGCCATCCGCAAGATGGACGGATGGCTGGAAGCCCTCGCCGCCCGCATGGCGGAGGCGGCGCCGGAAGAGCGGCCCGCTGCCGTCTGGTTCGTCGGCGAGACGGGCCCTCATGCTGCGGCAGCGGCGGAGCTTCGCTGCCCCGCAGGAACGGCGCTCCAGCTCGTACCTTATGAGCTGGAAGGCCGCTGGGTTGGGCGCCTTGGCGCCGCCGCGCTGCTTGCAGGTCAGCGTGATGACGTGCATGCGCTGGTGCCGAACTACACCCAGCTGTCTGAAGCGGAAGCCAATCTGCTGCGCAAAAGCTGAAAGAGGTTGTTCAAAAAGTCCGCTTTTGATTACGAAGGTTGCCTGGTGGCATCGTCAGCATCGAATATGGAATTCAGCCGAAATGTCCGTTGCTCACGTAGTTTTGACTACGCTCCGCTACTCCATTTCTAGCTTCATCCCATCTTCTCGGTACTGAAAACCGGTCTTTTTGAACACGCACTAAAGGGGGGAAGCAGATGGACAACGTGGCGAATAATAAGCAGGAAGCATCGCTTCAGTTCAGGTTCATGACACTCGCGGATATTCCCGATGTGATGGAGATTGAACATGAGGCCTTTACCCTGCCCTGGACGGAAGAAGCATTTCAAAATGAATTGACACACAATCAGTTTGCTAAATATATGGTGATGGAATTGGAAGGCAAAGCCATTGGTTATGCCGGAATGTGGACGATTATGGATGAAGCCCATATTACCAATATTGCAGTCAGAGGCGCGTATCGTGGACGCAAGCTTGGCGAAAAGTTACTGGATGAATTAATGAGTACAGCGGCTTATCTCGGGATGGAACGAATGACGCTGGAGGTCAGAGTTTCGAACAGCATAGCTCAGCGTTTATATCAGAAAAAAGGGTTTGAATCGGCGGGTCTTCGTAAAGGGTATTACTCCGATAATGGGGAAGATGCGATGATTATGTGGGCGAACTTGCCGTCTGCAGGCCGGAGCGGCGAAGAGGAAGGAAGCGTACTGGATTCATGAACGAACTCAATGAAAAAATAAATTCTGCACCATCCTACATTTTGGCGGTGGAGACAAGCTGTGATGAAACATCGGTAGCTGTAGTTAAGGACGGACGGGAAGTGCTGTCCAATCTGATCTCAAGTCAGATCGAGACGCATAAGGCATTTGGTGGTGTGGTCCCTGAAGTGGCTTCACGTAAACACGTTGAAGTCATTACGTTGATGCTGGAACAGGCGATTGAGCAGTCCGGCATTCGTCCGCGTGATCTGAGTGCGATTGCTGTGACACAAGGCCCGGGACTGGTTGGGGCATTGCTGGTAGGAATCGTTGCGGCCAAAACGCTGGCAATGGCACTGGGCAAACCGCTCATTGGCACACACCATATTGCCGGGCATATTTATGCCAACCGACTTACCCATGAACTGCAATACCCGGCGATGGCACTGGTCGTATCCGGTGGACATACAGAACTCGTGCATATGGAATCCGAGGGCAAGTTCAAGTTGATTGGTCGTACGCGAGATGATGCCGTAGGCGAAGCCTATGACAAAGTAGCACGTGCATTGGGCTGTCCTTATCCGGGAGGTCCGCATGTGGACCGGATGGCGTCTGAAGCGGAGGATGTGGTACCACTACCACGGGTATGGCTGGAAGCAGGTTCGTATGATTTCAGTCTCAGTGGTCTGAAGTCTGCTGTACTGAATGCGCTCAATCAGGCTAAAATGCGCGGAGAAACCTTGGAGCCGTCTGCAGTTGCACGTGGTTTCCAGGAAGCTGTCATAGAAGTGCTGGTGGAGAAAGCCGTAAGAGCAGTGCGTGAGTATGGTTCAAAACAATTGCTGTTGTGCGGTGGTGTTGCCGCCAACAGGGGATTGCGTTCAGCACTACAGGAGCGATGCACGAAGGAAGGGCTTGAGCTGTTAATCCCGCCAATGGAGTATTGTACGGATAATGCGGCCATGATTGGAGCGGCTGCGTATCTGAAATGGCAGCGGGGAGAAATCTCTGAATTTGATGCCAAAGCTGATCCCGGGCTTTCCCTGGAAGCATGGTCCGTTCAGTCCTTATAGAGGTTGTTCAAAAAGCCCGCTTTTGATTACGAATGATGCCTAGCGGCATCATCAGCATCGAAGATGGAATTCAGCCGAAATAAGGGGGAGGCTTACGAAGTATGTTTCCTTCGGAAACATTGTAGTTGCTCACGTAGTTTTGACTACGCTCCGCTACTCCATTTCTAGCTTCATCCCATCTTCTCGGTACTGAAAACCGATCTTTTTGAACACGCACTTATAGTTTATATAAACAGGCTGTTTGAGATTAAGAGTTGACAGCCTGCATGTGAAGAATGTATATTAGTTACAAATTTAAACAGGAAGTTATTTTCCTGAATGGATAAACGCGATGAACAGGAATAGTAAGGTCAATTCCCGGTTTAGAGAGCTGCGGGTTGGTGCAACGCAGTCGAAGGAAACCTGAAACTCACCTGGAAGCGGAACGATGGAACACGGTGACTCCCCGGGAGAATCCGAAGGCCGATTATGGCCCAAAGTACATGGTTACGGGTTGCCTCCGTGAATGGGCCGTTGTCGGATGGACCGTTATTACAAGGATTACCGACAATAACTGAGGGGGCTTTCAGGCTGCTTCAAGTGATCCGGAGGTGCGAAAGCATCTAGGGGTTCTCTTGAATGAACAGGAAGGAAGTCAACAAGAGTGGTACCGCGAAGGTGAACAGCCTGTCGTCTCTTGCATTATTGCATGAGGTGGCAGGCTTTTTTTGATTTTTAAAATAAGGATGAATGAAATTAGGTCATATTATAAATGTGATGAACGGGAGCAGTAGAACGATAAAGCGCTCAGAGAGCTGCGGGGTGGTGCGACGCAGTGGCTGGAATCCTTCGAATCTCGCCCGGGAACGGAGCTGTGGAAGCGTGGGGACGATTTCAATCGCCCAGTTGTCCTGATGGACAACGACATGTGTTACACAGCAACGGTTAACCCCCGTTATAGGGTGTTTCTCCGAATTCCAGTGATGTCGTACGTGCGCACACATCCAACGGATTCTGGAGACGACGAGGTGGATGGAGTCCGGCATAAGTCTGGCCCATCAAGCAAGAGTGGTACCGCGGAGGGGAGAATAACCCGCCGTCTCTTATATGAGATGGCGGGTTATTTGTGTTTGCTGCCGGCAGCAGGGTGGGCATGGGAATGAACCATATGGAGATTGAAAAGTGAGAAGGACAGGATGTAAGTCGACGTACACCCTGTCATGAGGGTAAGCAGGATATGCATCGAACGAGCAATGAACATGTAACATCAAGTATAGGCACTAAACATGCAACAGGCTTTACTGATTTCCAAGGACTAAGCTACAAACGACATACGCATTTACTAACAAAATATATAACAACATTGATGGCGAGCAGCGGGTGTTCTGTGGCTCGTGGATCGTAACAAAAATGAATATAAAATTTGATGGAGGTTGATGAATATGACAACGATTAATAACAAACGTATGATTGAAATTTTTGATACAACGCTGCGCGATGGAGAACAGGCACCGGGAGCGAGTCTGCAACCCGAGCAAAAGATCGAACTGGCACACCAACTGGCTTCTCTGGGTATCGACGTCATTGAGCCTGGATTCCCGATCTCCAGTCCAGGTGAGTTCGCGGCGGTTCAGGCGATTTCGAGACAATTGCAGAACGTAGAGATCTGTGGATTTGCGCGTGCGGTCAAAGGTGATATTGATGCGGCCGTTCAAGCAACAGCGGATGCAGCACGGCGCCGAATTCACCTGTTTATTTCTTCCTCGGATATTCATATAGAGCATCAGCTGCGTCGTCCCCGTAGTGAAGTGGTGGCTACCGCTCGTGAGATGGTATCGTATGCACGCCAGTTCACGGACATCGTAGAGTTCACTGCTATGGATGCGGCTCGTACCAAGATGGACGATCTGATTGAAATGGTTGAAGTGGCTATTGAAGCTGGAGCAAGTATTATCAACCTGCCGGATACGGTCGGTTATGCTCTGCCACATGAGTATGGCGAGATGTTCCGCCGTGTACGTGAGGGTGCAAGAGGCGGCGATCAGGTTCGCTATAGTGCACACTGTCACAATGATCTGGGCCTGGCCGTAGCGAATAGTTTGGCCGCAATTGCCAATGGGGCTTCCCAGATTGAAGTGACGATTAATGGTATCGGAGAACGGACGGGGAACTGTGCACTGGAAGAACTGATTATGGCGCTGGAGACCCGGGGAGATGCAATTGGTGCAACGACCAACATTAAGCTGAACCAGCTGTATGAGACTTCTCGTCAGATTAGCCGTGCCATGCACTTCCCGATTGCATACAACAAACCGGTGGTGGGACGTAATGCATTCCAGCATGAATCCGGCATCCATCAGGATGGTCTGCTGAAGAATCGGAGCACTTATGAGATTATGGACCCGGAGGCGCTGGGTATCCCACGCAGCATGATTATTCTGGGCAAACACTCCGGTCGTCACGCCCTGAAGGATCGGGTTCGCAAATACGGTTTTGAGCCGGATGAGCAACAGATGGAGCAATTGTATGAGGTGTTTAAAGAAACCGCAGACCAGCAAAAAGTGGTCAGTGACGACCAGTTGCTGCAGATGGTTAGCCAAACCATGAATATTCCTGCACAGGATTATGAGCTGGTTGAATTGCAGGTGACGGCGGGCAGCATGACGGATCGAATGGCTGCAGTTCGTATTCGCACAAGTGCAGGAGAACAGTCCTATTCTGCCGTTGGCGGGGGACCCGTGGATGCAACCATTCGTGCCATTGGTCAGAGCATTTCCGACGATATTGCATTTGTCGATATGGAGATGCATGCCTTGAGTGGGGGAGAGGGTGCAAGCGCGGAGGCTGTAGTTACTGTGGAGCGTGCAGGACGTGAGTTCCGGGGAACGGCAACACATAATGATATCGTCATGGCTGCCGGTTTGGCTTATGTAGCGGCCTGCAATGCTGCTGGGCTGAAGGCGGAGCCTTCCGAACATCATGAACAAGCACACGCGTAGATCATCTGGGTCAGATCGTATGTGCAGCGGTATGGTACCAATCGCGATTTGATCTACATTGCATCAAGTGAGTAAACAACGGGCAGGCCTTGAACGACAGAGGTCTGCTTTTGTCTTTTTATGGAGGAATAATGAAGAGAGGGAAAGTGTATTTGTCAAGGTGTGACTATAGTTATCCACATATCCAGTGAAAATTGTGGGTAACTAGGATAAAGCCAAACCAGTATAGTTTTCGAAACGAAAAGGGTTTAGGGGATAGAACGACTCCTTACTATCCACAAAGTTGTGGATAACGTGGATAACTTAGTGGATAAATATGGTTTTTGTGTGTAAAAGGCTATTCTACCGCTGTATAATTAAGCATATTAATGTGCTTGCTATCTTGCTTTGCTGTGGATAAGTATGAGGGATGGGCATGTAAAAATATTTCTTCTCATTCGAGTGAATTTGACAAAAGCCAAAACATGTCTCCCGACTTAAACAAAAAGCTGATTCCAATAAGGAATCAGCCGGGGTACAACTATACTTGTAAGGACGTGATCAAGCCATGTTCTGAGTTCGTACTATTCCATAGCTAGTTCTTCCCAGTCCTCATATGCCTTGGTGAGCTCTGCCTTCCGCTCCTCCGATTGTTGTTGGAGTTCTTGCAGCTTCATATAATCCTGATAGATTTCAGGCAGAGCCATCTGCTCCTCAAGCTCTGTAATCTTCGTTTCCAGTTCCGCAATCTGTTGTTCCAGAGCTTCCTGCTTGCGTTGTCGGTTGCGCTCCTCACGCTTTGCTTGTTTTTCTGCTTCAAATGAAGCCGCTCCAGATTTTTCGGTTGTGGCTGTACTCAGATCGGATTTGGACGAGTTCTTGGATGATGCCTGACGTGCCTCAGCAGCTTCGCGTGCGATGTCCTCAAGCTCCTGTTTCTTCTCCACATAATCATCATAATTTCCAAGATAGTGTTCCGTTCCACCTGGATGAAGCTCGACAATGCGCTCGGCCATTTTGTTGAGGAAGTATCGGTCATGGGAAATGAACAGCAGGGTACCTTCATAATCCATTAACGCCGCTTCCAGCACTTCTTTGGCAAACAGGTCGAGATGGTTCGTAGGCTCATCCAGAATGAGCATGTTGGCTTCCTTCAGCATCAGCTTGGAGAGAGAGACACGTGCTTTCTCACCGCCGCTGAGGGAGGAGATTTTCTTGAGCACATCGTCACCGCTGAACAAAAAGTTCCCGAGTACGGTCCGAATGCGTGCTTCTTCCATCCCGGGATAGGCACTCCACAGTTCTTCCAGAACCGTGTTAGACGGATTGAGCCCCGTCTGTTCCTGATCATAATATCCAATCTGGACTTTCGTTCCCCATTGGATATCCCCGGATACCGGACGTAAACTTCCGGTGAGACACTTCAGCATGGTGGATTTACCAATACCGTTTGGTCCAATCAGAGCAACGGTTTCTCCGCGTCGCAGATCGAAGGATACATTGCGGAACAATGGAGAAGCCTCGTCATAAGCAACGGACAGCTGATCCACACGAAGTACTTCCTTGCCGGACATAACGGCTGTTTCGAAGGAAAAGTGGGCTTTTTTCAAATCTCCCATCGGTTTATCAAGACGCTCCATTTTGTCGAGGGCCTTGCGGCGGCTTTGAGCCCGTTTGGTCGTCGATGCACGTACAATATTTTTCTGGACAAAATCTTCCATCTTGGAGATTTCACCCTGTTGTTTCTCATATTGCTTCATCTGAGTCTCATATTCGGCAGCTTTGAGTTCCATATAACGGCTGTAATTGCCCGTATATTTTTTGGAGCGATGCCGTTCGATCTCTACGATGGTCGTTACGAGCCGATCGAGGAAGTACCGGTCATGGGATACCACGAGCAGTGCGCCTGAATACCCTCTCAGATAATCTTCCAACCATGTAAGGGTGGCGATATCAAGATAGTTGGTAGGCTCGTCCAGCATGAGCAGATCGGGTGCCTGAAGCAAAATACGAGCAAGCGCGAGGCGCGTCTTCTGCCCGCCGCTCAGCGTAGCAATGGGGGTGTCTGGCGAAAATTCGCCGAATCCCATCCCGTGCAGTACGCTGCGAATGCGGGTTTCCATCTCATAACCGCCATGGTCCTTGAACCAGTCGGAGCGTTTCGCATAACGTTCCAGCAGGTCCGCGTACTTTTTCTCGTCTTCCATCTGGGCAGGGTCGGCAATATCGCGTTCCATCTGACGCAAATCAGCTTCAGCCTGTGTCAGGTGAGCGAACACGTTCATCATTTCTTCCCAGATGCTGCGATCGGATTGCAGCCCGCTGTTCTGAGCCAGGTAACCGAGCGTGGTTTCTTTGGATTTGAAAATCTGTCCTCCGTCATAGGACATTTCACCGGCTACAATTTTAAGCAAAGTGGATTTTCCTGCACCGTTTACACCAACGAGGCCGATGCGCTCGCGTTCTAATATTTGTAAGTTCACGCCGTCCAGGATTGGATCGACACCAAAACGTTTGATAATTCCGGATACTTGCAGCAGCATAAAATTAAGTTCCTCCATAGGTCCAGTTCTTGATATGACAACTATATCCCAGTTTACATGAAATACAGAGCAATTGCACCGATTGGGAACGCATGGGGCATGTAGTCTTTTTGATCAATCAATGATAAACTGAAAGAAGGCATGTTATTACATGAGGATTTTGCAGAAAATGAATCATTTTAACCATTTCAACAAGATGACAACTGGTCATAACATATAAATTGTTTTTAATGAGAGCTTTTTTTACCTTCCCTATCAACAGGAGGTTATTCAAGGATATGCAGGATCATGCGGAACTGAAAAGTCAGCTTCGATCCAGACTGAGACAGAGCCGTGATCTGATGGATGAGAGCATGCGTCAGCAGGCAATGACTAAGATTAACGCTGGAGTGAAGCGGGAGCTGGAGCGCCTTAGACAGGCCAAGAGTAAGGTCGTGAACAGACCACTCGTCATATTCAGTTATTTGTCCTATGGAAGCGAAGCATCCACAGCTTTTCTGTTTCAAGAGGGCTGGAAACATGGAGATGTGATGTTTGCACCGAAAGTGTTGGCGAATCCACCTCGAATGGAGCTACGGCGAGTGACCGGAGAACAGGATCTAGAGCCAGGCATATGGGGGATACCGGAACCCAAGGATTCCTGTGAAGTTCTCAATCCTGAAGATTGGTCGGATATCGATCTCGTACTGGTACCGGGGCTTGGTTATGATCTGCATGGAGGGCGTATTGGTTATGGTGGCGGTTATTATGATCGTTTTGCCGAGACGCTTGCAGCAACATGTGTGATGACGGGCAAGAAACCTTTGATGGCTGCGATGGTATTGCCGGGTCAGTTGCAAGAGGAGATCCCGATGGACCTGCTCGATCTGCGGATGGATCTGTTGATAACAACCGAAGGTATATTACATATCGAATAAAGGGTTGTGATGTGATTGAGTTCAGAAGTGAACAACGGCCAGGCTTCGGGTGGCAAACTGACCCATTTTAATGAACAGGGGCGGGCCCGGATGGTTGATATTTCGGGTAAGGAAATTACCGTGCGTACGGCTGTGGCCGTAACCAAGGTGACGATGAATCCAGATACACTGGAAGCGATTCGGGCGGGCCGAATCGGCAAAGGTGATGTTCTGGCTGTGGCTCAGATTGCCGGGATTCAAGGTGCGAAGAAAACGTCGGACTGGATTCCGATGTGCCATCCGCTGGCACTGACGGGTGTGGATATTCGGTTTCATGATAACGGAGTGGATGAATTACACATTGAAGTTACTGTCAAAACCGAAGGCAAAACGGGTGTTGAGATGGAGGCGCTCACGGCTGCCTCGGCTGCAGCACTGACGGTCTATGACATGTGCAAGGCCATGCAAAAAGATATGATTATCGGTCCAACCATGCTGAATTCCAAGAGTGGTGGCAAAAACGGTGATTACAGCCGATAGGCAATATTTATTTTCATAGAGGAGAAGGGTGATCTTTATGGTGTGGAGAACAGCAATCCTGACAGCCAGTGACAAAGGAGCCCGCGGTGAACGTGAGGATACGAGTGCACAAGTCATTCGGGAGCTGGTGGAAGAAGAGCTGGGTGGTCAAATCGTGGAGTACCGTATCGTTCCGGATGAACCCGATGAGATTATTGCGGCTTTGATTGAGATGACGGATTATTTTCACGCCGATCTGGTGCTGACGACCGGTGGCACGGAGCTGGCCATTCGTGATATTACTCCGGAAGCGACCCGGCGCGTAATTGAACGGGAAGTTCCCGGAATGGCAGAGGCCATGCGGTACAGTGTAATGAGCAAAAACCGTTCTGCAATGCTGTTCCGTGGGGTATGTGGCATTCGTGGACGCACGCTGATTGTCAATCTCCCAGGTACACCAAAGGGTGTACACGAACATCTGGCTGCCATTATGGATCAGCTTCCAGAAGCGCTGCTGATGGTTACGGGTCAGTTCAAGCAATAATCGAGGACAACTCTTATTTGTGAATTTTGCGGGTTATGTAAGTGGTTACATCTATGGTATGATGGGCGTAAATCAAGAACGCAGTTGAGACATCTATGAACATCTGGCCGAGTATGCGCATCTTTGAAGCTTGAGACGAGGAGGAATATCAATGTTTAGTTCCATTGGACCAACTGGTTTTATTTTGCTGGCCGTGATTGCGTTGTTGTTGTTTGGACCCAACAAACTTCCGGAACTGGGACGTGCAGTTGGGCGTACCTTCCGTGAATTCAAAGAGGGCGCTCGCGAGATTATCTCTGAGGATGACTCGTCCAATCGCAAAGAGCAGGAGAAGGCGAAACCGCTGGCGGCTGAGAGCACACCTGCAGACAAGCCTGCTGATAAACGCCTGCCGGAATAATCTTGACGGCAATGAAAGAGAAATCCCTTCCTGCCGGAAGGGTTTTGTATTTTAAGCTGGCAATAATGGGGGGCAGGCATGACGCAGCAAATGGAAGAAATGTCGATTACGGAACATCTGAGTGAGCTGCGAAAGCGGCTAATCTACGTATTAAGTATTTTTGTGCTGGGACTGATTGCAGGATTTTTTGTGGCGGACCCGGTATACCAATATCTGACCAAGTCAGAGTCGGCCAAAGGTTTTGTATTGCATGCCTTCTCGTTCTGGGACGGGATTGGCATTTACATGAAGATTGCCGGTTTGTTTTCACTTATCATTACGTTGCCGTTTACGGTGTATCAGATCTGGAAGTTTGTTAGTCCGGGACTAAAACCACGCGAACGAAAAGCAACGCTGAAGTATGTGCCCTATGTATTTCTGTTATTTCTTATAGGAATGGCTTTTTCGTATTATGTTATATTTCCGATGGCACTCGCCTTCACTACAGCGATTACGGAGAAGATGGGGCTTGTGGAGACCTACGGGATGAAACAGTATTTCAGCTTCCTGTTTGGCATTGTGCTGCCTGTGTCCCTGTTATTCGAACTTCCTTTACTTATTATGTTTCTGACAGGACTGCGGATTCTGAATCCGATTCGCCTTCGTAAGATGCGCAGAGTTGCTTATTTTGTCCTGATCTTCATTGCAGTGGTGATTACACCTCCAGACTTCATATCTGATCTGCTGGTGATGATTCCCTTGCTCCTGTTATATGAGATCAGTGTGTTATTATCCGCAATCGTATACCGCAAGCAGCTTGCGGCCGATGAAGAGATCGAATCCCGCTACGTTCGTGCCGAGGATAAGAAACATGTGGGTTAGAACATAAGATGGTATCAAAATGGAACACAGGATATCTCATTCATAGCTGGTGTATGACGGGTATGCGTGTGAATGAGGATGATCTGTAACTGTAATATGCCCGGAGAAGACGGTCTGTTCTTTTCCGGGCTATTGTTGTAGATTGTTCCACTGCTAGGCAGGACAAGCAGGCATATTATGTTCAACAATGGATACAATGGGAAAGGGACTGTCTGCTAACGTTGCAGAAGGGCTCAAGAATTTCGTAGAATAAAAATAGTGAATTTCCACATAGAACCAGGCACAGCGGGTGTACTTTGGCTATGTTCGTGTAAATTCAACGTAAATTCTCGCAGGAATTCGTCAAAAGGACTTGAAATCATGCTTCAAGTTGAGTATCATAAAGTTGGTTGTTAGCACTGAACACTGTCGAGTGCTAATACATATGGCTACAACCTACAATGTAACGTTATATAATTTCAAAAGGAGGCTATTTTTCATGATCAGACCTTTAGGTGAACGCGTATTGGTAGAACCACTGGAGCAAGAGCAAACAACTTCTTTCGGGATCGTACTCCCGGACTCCGCCAAAGAAAAACCGCAAGAGGGTAGAATCATTGCAGTTGGCGCAGGAGCATTGAAAGACGGCGTACGTGTGGCTCTGGAAGTGAAAGAAGGAGATCGCGTTATTTTCTCCAAATATGCCGGTACAGAAATCAAGTTCGAAGGTAAAGAATATTTGATTATGAAAGAAAGCGATATTCACGCGATTCTCGACTAATTCAAATTTAATCGGATAACCGAACCATATAGCACGACCATTTTCCAACAAAAACTAGGGAGGTTTTCTTAACATGGCTAAAGACATTAAATTCAGTGAAGACGCTCGTCGCTCCATGCTTCGTGGTGTGGATGCATTGGCTAATGCAGTAAAAGTAACACTCGGTCCTAAAGGCCGTAACGTGGTTCTGGAGAAAAAATTCGGAAGCCCACTCATCACTAACGATGGTGTAACGATTGCTAAAGAAATCGAACTGGAAGATGCATTCGAGAACATGGGTGCACAACTGGTTAAAGAAGTAGCTACTAAAACCAACGATGTTGCCGGTGACGGTACTACAACAGCAACTGTACTCGCGCAAGCGCTGATCACAGAAGGTCTGAAAAACGTAACTGCAGGCGCTAGCCCAATCGGTATCCGTAAAGGGATCGACAAAGCGGTTAAAGCTGCGGTTGCTGAATTGCAATCCATCTCCAAACCGGTTGAAACCAAACAATCTATCGCACAAGTTGCAGCAATCTCTGCAGCTGACGAAGAAGTAGGCGAACTGATCGCTGAAGCTATGGAAAAAGTAGGTAAAGACGGCGTTATCACTGTAGAAGAATCCCGCGGATTCGCTACGGAGCTTGAAGTGGTTGAAGGTATGCAATTCGACCGTGGATACATCTCTCCTTACATGATCACAGACACGGACAAAATGGAAGCTGTTTTGGACAATCCGTACATCTTGATCACAGACAAAAAAATCTCCAGCACGCAAGACATCTTGCCATTGCTTGAGAAAATCGTTCAACAAGGCAAACCGCTGGTATTGATCGCTGAAGATATCGAAGGCGAAGCACTGGCTATGCTGGTTGTGAACAAATTGCGTGGTACATTCAATGCTGTAGCTGTTAAAGCTCCAGGATTCGGTGACCGTCGTAAAGCAATGCTGCAAGATATCGCTGCCCTCACTGGTGGCCAATTGATCACGGAAGAACTGGGTCTCGACCTGAAATCCGCTGTTGTGGAACAACTGGGTACAGCTCGCCAAATCCGTGTAACCAAAGAAAACACAATCATCGTTGACGGTGCTGGTAACAAATCCGATATCGATGCACGTGTTAGCCAAATCCGTACACAACTGGAAGAAACAACTTCCGAGTTCGACAAAGAGAAACTGCAAGAGCGTCTGGCTAAATTGTCCGGCGGTGTAGCAGTAATCAAAGTCGGTGCGGCTACTGAAACAGAATTGAAAGAACGCAAACTTCGCATCGAAGATGCCCTGAACGCAACTCGCGCTGCGGTTGAAGAAGGTATCGTATCCGGTGGTGGTACAGCGCTCATGAACGTATACAACGCGGTTGCAGGCGTAGCCCTGTCCGGTGACGAGCAAACAGGCGTAAACATCGTCCTGCGCGCTTTGGAAGCACCAATCCGTACAATCGCAGCTAACGCTGGCGAAGAAGGTTCCGTAATCGTGGAACGTCTGAAAAAAGAACAAACTGGCGTAGGCTTCAACGCTGCGACTGGCGAGTGGGTTAACATGATCGAAGCAGGTATCGTTGACCCTGCAAAAGTAACTCGTTATGCATTGCAAAACGCTGCTTCCGTAGCAGCAATGTTCCTGACCACTGAAGCGGTTATCGCTGACAAACCAGAACCAGCAGGTGCTGGCGGCGGAATGCCTGACATGGGCGGTATGGGTGGAATGGGCGGCATGATGTAATAAAGGTGTAAAAAACCTTTAATGCATCTTGAAGCAAACACTGTTACAATAAATAAACAAAAACCACTTCTTAGTAATTATTGAGAAGTGGTTTTTGTTTTATTGAATCTTTTTATAATCAAAGTTCGATTCCCCCTTATGCCTTTCGCAGTGTTACCTTATGTATTTGCTTCCTATTGCATAGGGAATATTTACAGTTGTATGATGAAAGTTAGTAAAGAGATTTGGAGGTCATATATTATGAAACATATTAGAAAAATGATAGTGGCAGTTCTGGTTTCTGCTGCTGTTATCATCTTAGTTTATAATTTCACTTCCAATTCTGAAGGTGAATTTGTAAAAGCGGATGCAACTATTAATACTTCATTGACGAAATTAACAGTAATTAATAATGAGGATTTAGCAGGTACTACAAATACGCATCGTTTTGATATTCGGGCAGGATTTGGTTATGTAAAAGTGAGTTTTAAAAACACGGGTTCGAAACACTTCGCGTTTACGATCAATGAAGGATCTACTAGTGGAACTGCGATCATGTCTGGCAGTGTCCCACCAGATGGAAAAGAGCATACATATTATAATGACAAAGCGTTGTCGACGGGTTGGTATTATGTGAATACTTCTTCTGCACAAGGGATGTCTGGCACGTTAGATGTTTCTCTGGAAACAAACGCTAATTAGGGAGGAAATGATTTTGAGAAAGGGTACAAAATGGACATTGTTGATTCTGGGCTTGATGCTCGCTGCAATTTTTATCAACTTCTTCATGAATTTATATAGCTTTGCATATGCACTGATTACCGTGCTTTTACTTGCCTTTATGGGGTGGGGATTCTTAGCAAAGTTAAAGAACGATGTCCGTCAGCATGAAGATCACCATAGAAGAGAGCACCAGTCTGCGATGGATGACATTGACCGATACACCAGATAATAACTAACCGACAAACAAAATAACATATTATATTTAAGATCAAAGTTACGCTAGTTCGAACCACACCTGAAATATGTAAAGGCTCCCTTGAGGGAGTCTTTTTTAATGATCATTTTTTGAAAAAAAGGTATGGGTGATTTCTTTTATTGCTAAGCAGATAGTTGTTAAGTAAAATAAACATATGAATGAGTGCTCATATATTAATACATAAGAAAAATTGGAGATGATACATATGTACGATGTATTGGTTATCGGGGCTGGGCAAGCTGGGTTGGCAGCAGGTTACTATCTTCAGAGGTCGGGGTTCAACTTTTTAATCGTTGACGCTGCTTCATCTATGGGGGAATCTTGGCGTAAACGGTACGATTCCTTGCGTCTGTTTACCCCGCGAATGTATGATGGGTTACCGGGAATGCCGCTTAGTGGAAACGAAAATGATCTGCCAAGCAAAGATGAAATTGCAGATTATTTTGAAAACTATGCTAAACAAATGGAGCTTCCAGTAAAGTTAAACTGTGAAATCTCCCGTCTCTCGAAGCAAGACGAGGTGTACTATGCTGAAACCAATGATGGAATAATTGAAGCGCGCAATATTATCGTTGCGACGGGGCCTTTCCAGACTAAGAATGTTCCACCTTTTGCAAAGTCGTTATCCGAGAATATAGTTCAACTTCACTCATCGGAATATCAAAATAGCTCTCAATTGCTGCCTGGGACAACAGTAGTTGTAGGCGGAGGGAATTCAGGCGCCCAAATCGCTGTAGAGTTAGTATCAGATGATAGACAAACGGTATACATATCCATAGCTCGAAATATTACCTTTAGGCCATTGCATATCATGAAACGAAGTATATTCTGGTATTTTGAAAAGCTCGGAATATTACGTGCAAGTGCGGATCGTATGGTTGGAAAATGGTTGCGGAATCAGCCAGAGTACGTCTATGGCTATGAGTTAAAAAAATTAATGACCCAGGGGAAAGTTAACATGCGCCCACGTGCCGTTAATGCAATAGATGACCGCATCCTATATGAGGATGGTAGTGAGACAAGAATAGACAATATGATCTGGGCGACTGGATTTAAGCGAAATGATGGTTGGATCGATATCCATACTGCTTTTGATTCAAAAGGTGAAATTATACACGAGAGAGGCGTATCACCGATTGCTGGACTGTACTATGTTGGACTACCTTGGCAAACATCACGGGGTTCAGCGCTATTGGGATGGGTCAAGTACGATGCTCAGAAGATCGTTAGTCATGTGATTCAAAGGTAAGACACATTATACTGGAGCAGATGCTGGGGATAATTAGGCAAATATCACATCTCACATTTTTGGGTATATTCCTAAAAGGAGGGATTTTATGAAATTACTTAAACTTCCAATGATTCTTTGTGTTATAGTGCTTGTATCTATTGTCTCAGCTTGTGGTGCGGATGATAGGCTCCATGGAAAGAGCGATAACTGGGATGTGTCTCTTCAGAGATCAACAGGGTACTATAGTATCACCTACATCGGTGATGAAAAGCGTATAAAGAATTTTGTGTTTGACCTTACCGGCAACAACATAAAACAACAGGGGAAAGCACTTGAAGAACAAGGGGTACCGTTCAGTATGTCGGGAACGGTTACTGAGACGGAGAAAATGAAAGATCCGATTACCTTTAAAATGAGTTGGAACAATCAAAACGAGACTATAACTTTTGAGTAAATCTTGCATGGTGGAGGTGTTATCATTGGTTTGGTGGCAACTATTTATTGCGTGGATATGCATTATTTGTTTGATGATCACGTTCAAAGACAGGATCAGTAAATGGATAGTGTATCCTGTAACGCTTTTTTGTATCTTGGTTACTTTAATATTAGGACTCTTTAATCCTTAAAAGAAAAGATCGCAAGTAAACTTACTGAATCATCCTATAGTACATAGTACATATCACCCGCTAGGCCGTTCCTTCATGGAGCGGCCTTTTTCCTCCAATACATCTCACTTCGCAACAGAGATTTCAAAAGTAGATTGTTCATGATCCTGGATGCTGAAGCGATATTCTAATCCATTTCGAACTGTCGCCCCATCAAAATCAGACTGATTGACATCGCGATCCAATAGACCGATCTTCTGGATAACATCTTGTGCATCGTTATACGTATACTCACTATGGGTTGTGAGAATGAGTGTGGCGATCGCGGTCAAAAAACTTCCATCCGTTGGTTCTCTCGTGTCACCAGTTCCATATAACCTGACCTCCTGTAAGCTCTCATCTGCATTCACTACACCAGCCAAGCGCAATTTGTCATTGAATGCATACTCGAAAGTGCCAGTGCCCTGCTCGGAAGACTCTTTCATATTCAAACGGGTAATACTCAAACCATTCAGTCGGTATTTGCCCACGGCGCCATTAAACTTGTTTTGGAATTCATCGGTAGTCATATGGAGTCCAGAAAGTTTGATCTGAGATGAAGGGGGCTGATCTTCTCCAAACTGAGCAGAGTTCGAAGATAAAGTCAGCATGCCATACAATCCAATTGAAGCAATCGCAAAACAGGCCGTCGTTAGAAAAATGTATTTGAACGGCAACCTATTAACTTTGCGAATAGATAAGATCATCAGAACAAGTAATCCCAAGAAAGCAATGAAACCAAGAATGAAAAGAGCGGTAAACAGATATTGCAAAATCTCACCTCGTAATCAAAATAATTTCATCGTTCTAGCACCCCATTTATTATAATGTTCTCATGAAAAACTTCAAACTCATACATCAAGACACGTAGAAGCTGTAATCAATTCATTACTGCTGGGATCAAAGCATCCCAATTCTCTCCATTGATCTCTCCTTCGAACCGATAAACTGGCTGATAATAACCTTTCGAATCATAGGTGTAAGTCAGTTCATACTTGTTCACATTTAGTTTGTCCCCTTTTTTTAAGTTGTTATAGATCGAAAAGTTTCCCTTGGGAATTTCTTCGTATGCCTCAGCTGGACTGATAATATCAATTACTCGCACATAAATATTTTTATTTATAGAGTATAATAAATTCTGAGGAATCATAGGTTCTGCTGATGGGACAATCATAACTAGTCCGGTATCATAATCGCGATCACCCTTCGCGATATCTGTAACTGTTTTTCCGATATCCCATCGGACCGTGTCTCCATTTTGCGTACTGAATATCGCATTCTTAGGCATTAAGTCATTCTGAATCAACCAACTGCCATACACTTGTCCTTGTTTGATTAAATCTTCCGGCTCTACAGGAGTGCTTGCTTCGATATTAGATGACAGCCACCATGTGCCGCTACTGACGTCATAATTAAATGTATATTCTGTTCCCGTATTGTCAAGAAAACTCCAAATTCGGTTGTATCCATCAATAGATATGCTACCTTTCTGATGTAATTCAAAATAATCCTTCATTAGAGAGGAAACTCGTTTGGCATATTCAAGGTTGTGAATTTCACTACTGCGATAAAGAGACACTTTCTCGGCCTCATCCGGTAACCTTGTGTTGAGCGTTACTTCGACTTGATTCATATTTTGATAAATAGCTGGACGTATGGAGAGATTACCAAGTTCTTTGTTGTGATAAATGATAAAAGCACTAGAAAAAAGCATCGTAAAAACTAGTGGTATGCAGAGTGCCTTCGATAGTGACCTTAAGGTGATCTTACTTTGCTCAACACTGTCGAGGATCGCTCTCATCAGCAGATATCCTGCCATACTACCTAGTGTATTATGGAGAATATCATCAAGTTCAAATATTCCCCTGCCGGTGACCATTTGAAAAGTTTCGATACCCAACGTTAGCAACAGCGATATGAGTAGCACGGGCTTAACGTGACGTGTTTTCATTCCTAAATGCGGAAGTATGAAACCGAGTGGTGCGAACATCAACATATTAAAAATGATGAGCTGGAATTCGCTCAACGACCATTGATTCCATGCATTTATATAGCCACTGAATAGCTCTAAATTGATCCAACCCTCATAATTAGCCCCTCTGCTAAATGTGGTTAAAGTCATGACAATGACAAACCAACCCAAGATCAAAAATGACGCTATAAATTGCCTTCTGGTTATGCTTCTTTTCCCCCCTCTTTTCCTGTATGCAACATATACTGAATAAGTAATACCAATTACAACAACTCCCGCGGCCAATGCAATAGCTAAGATAGGCAATATTTTGCCTATAACTTGTATTAGATCCATTTGTAACCCTCCAATTATTTTATGTTCATTGTCAGCATCTTCTTGGTTTAAAGTATATTCAATGTTGGTTGTAACTCCTATGTATCTATCTTTCACGAATCTTTCAAAAGTGTAAGATTGTCCCCAACAAAAAAAAGCACTGCCGGCATACTGCCAGCAGTGCTTGCTTGATGTTATACAGGTCTTACCGTAAAAGTGAAGTGATACGCGCGGTTGGCCGGCAAGGTGTATTCAGCGTGGGTACGTGCGCCCCAGCTATCATCCCCGCCGACACCCATTTGTTTGTAATTGATGCGGGCGACAGTCTGTGTACTCTGAGGTAATTTATACACATGATCATTGGCTTCCAGTTCCTCCGGTGTCCATGGCAACGCATTGATCTCAAATGGTATGTTGGCTTCAACATGCAGGCCACTTTGACCATCCGTTGACGTGATTTCAGCAAAGCGTACATCCGTTTTGTTACCACACTCTTGTGGTTTCAGGTATGGAACGAATTGATCTCGAACCGCACCTGTGTAATAGCCGAGACGAGCACTGGTTAGACGGTCTGCATAGTTGTCGTGCGGCCCTCTGCCGTACCAAGAGATTGTATCCAGGCTGTTGCTCAGTTGCAGCAGCATACCGAATTCCGGAAGATCAGGTAGACCCTCGCCTGGAATAAGCGTTTGACTGATTTCCAATACGCCATCTGGGTTAATTCGGTACGAGATGGACAGCGTACATCCCGGATGTTGATCCCACGTAAAATCGGTCGTCACGAGAATGCCTTGTTCGTCTGAATAGTGCTCGAAGCGAATTAAACTGCTGGTAGCGTGAGCATCTCTCCAGAAAGCAGAACGCATATTCAGCTTGTTCCCCATATCGTTGTCTGTCATGGCTCGCCAGAAATTCGGGCGGACAGGAGCCAGCAATTGTTCCTGATTGTTAATCTGATAAGACGTTAACGCGCCAGTAGCCGGGTTGAAACTAAACGTGACTTGACCTGTAGCTACTTTCAATTCATCTTGCAGTTCATGTACCTGTGGCGAATTGCCTTGTCCTTGGTGTACCAGTTGGATTGGACGCAATCGCGGAGATACCACGAACTGATCCCAGCCGATTTCATGACCTATTCCTGCCCATTTGGTTGCCACTTTGGTTACCAGAGATACAGTCAACACGGCTTCCTTGAACTTATCGGATGATGGGGTGTAAGGGATACGGACTTCAGCCGATTCGCCTGGAGGTACCGCGATGTCCAACTTGCCGTTCTCTACAGAAACGCCATTATGTGCTAGTGTCCATACCAGTGAGTATTCGCTCAGATCCGTGAACAGGAACTGGTTTCGAATGCGCAGTAGGCCGTCTTTTACATCAATAGCTTCCATACGAACGTTCTGATAACATTTCTTCACTTCTTCCAGCTTCGGTGTAACCGTCTTATCGGCCAGAATGAGTCCGTTTCCGCAGAAATTGCCATCATGAGGGGATTCACCGAAATCACCGCCATACGCGAAATATTCGACACCGTCTGCCGTAGTGGTACGAATGGACTGATCGACCCAGTCCCAGATGAATGCACCTTGCAACACATCATATTTATCGAACAAATCCCAATACAGATGTAGACCGCCACAAGAGTTACCCATGGCATGGCTGTATTCACAGATAATATAAGGTTTCTTCGGCCCTTGCATGCGAGCATAATTCTCCACATCTTCAGGGCTGATATACATCGTTGATTCAATATCGCTTGCCGAATCGGAAGGCCGATAATGGAAAGTCCCTTCATAATGAACGAGACGGGTCGGATCGACTTGTTTCAGATAATCGTACATGGCGATGAAGTTATCGCCGCCGAAGGATTCATTACCCAGAGACCAGATAATAACGGACGGATGGTTTTTATCCCGCTGGAACATCGAGTTACAGCGATCTATGACGTTACTACGCCATTCCGGCTTGCTCGCGGGAATATTGTTCTCATTCATTTCCTTTTGCCCATAGTACCACGTGCCGTGAGTTTCCAGATTCGTTTCATCAATGACATAGAGGCCATATTCATCACACAGTTCGTACCAGAGTGACTGATTCGGATAATGGGATGTGCGCACAGCGTTAACATTATATGACTTCATCAGTTCGATGTCACGGATCATGTCTTCCCGACCAATGGCTCGACCCTTATCCGGGGAAAATTCATGACGATTGACGCCCTTGAACACAATGCGTTTGCCGTTGATTTGCATCAGGCCGTCCTTCAGTTCAAACTTGCGGAATCCGATCCGGCTGCGAACAGCCTCCAGTATTTCGCCCGATTCATTCTGAATGGACAGCACAAGTGTATATAGATGAGGGGTCTCGGCGCTCCATAGAAGCGGCTTCATAACCTCTGTTGACAACTGGAATGAAAGTTCATCCTCGCCCTGGAAAGTGACCGCCGCAGTAAGTGGTTGCTTCAATACAGTCTGCTGTTGTGCATCATAGAGCTGTGCCTGAACGGACAATCCGGCAGTAGTCTGCACCGCATTATGATTAAATAATTTCACATCCAGCAGTAGCTCCGCATCCTGATAGGCATCATCCAGTTCAGTGCGAACAAAGAAATCGGCGATTTGAACCGGTGAAGGTGAGTGCAGGTACACACCACGGAATATGCCGCTTAGCCGCCAGAAATCCTGATTCTCCAACCAACTCGCATCACACCAGCGATATACCTCTACAGCCAGTTTGTTCTCACCTTCGGTCAGATACGGTGTAATATCAAATTCTGCGGGTGTGAACGTGTCCTCACTATAACCGACGAGCTCCCCGTTAACCCATACATAAAAGGCAGATTCAACGCCCTCAAAGTGCAGCAGGACAGGCCGGTCTTTCCAGTCCGCAGGAACCGTAAACGTACGGATGTACGAACCCACCGGATTATAACTCGTTGGTGCAAAGGGGGGCTTCAATTCAGGCTCGCGTTCGACCCACGGATACGTCATGTTTGTATACTGGGGATAATCGTAACCTTGTAGCTGCCAGTTGGAAGGAACGGAGATCTCGTCCCAGTCACTGGCATCATAGTTGTTCTCATAAAAGGATGCAATCCGTTGCTCCGGTGTCTCCGCAAAGGCAAACTTCCACGGACCATTCAGTGATTCGTACCATGGCGATGCGCTGGATTCATTGGATAACGCTTCTGCTACAGATGGAAACGCTACCATAGACGCATGTGCGGGTAGACGGCCTACTTGAAAAGTCTCGGGATTGTTGTTCCATTCCGGGTATCCATTTGCCGGAGGGGTGTATACCAGTTTCTTTCGCATAACAGCAACTCCTTCTGAAATGTTATAATATTGTCATTATAGAATTGAATGATAACTTAGAGAATAAAGAATATTGCCCATATATATCACAATATGAAACTAACGATGAAGAAAGTGGTGTACTGGATGGATACCCGGATTTTTTTTGGTAAAACAGAAGAAGCTGCTCGCCTGCCGATCTATATGACCACGGTTGGTTACTGGGAACACCAATATGAAACCGAGCGTCCAGAGGGATTCCCGGATTATCAAATCCATCAGATTATTTATGGGCAGGGGAGACTGATTATACAAGACGAAGAGTATATCGTCGGACCGGGTGACGTTTTCTTTCTGTATCCTGATGTTCCGCATCGATATATGCCCATTAGTGATCGTTGGGAGTTGGCTTGGGTCTCGTTTCAGGGGAGAGAGGCCAGCCAGTTATTATCTTATGCGGGAATAACCGGTTCACGCGTGTGCAGACTCAGAACAGCCACGCTGCTGCGTGGCCTGGAGCAACTTCTAGTTAGAGGAGAGAAGGAGGATACGATGGATTACACAGATTACGATGTTGAATGCTCCAAACAATTATATGCCCTGCTGCTGGATCTGAAACCACTGCTCATTGCATCCGCCAATTATAATGATGAACTGGAGCGTTTGAAGCCTGTGCTGCGTTATATTGCAGAGCATCTGGATCGTTCACTTACGCTGAAGGAACTGGCCGATGTGGCTGTAGTATCTCCCCAATATTTGTGCAGGCTGTTTCAGAAGGCGCTCCATATCAGACCTGTATTTTACGTGAACCAGGAACGGATCAATCGGAGCAAACAACTTATGTTCAGTGAGAGAGAGCTCCGAATATATGAAGTTGCTGATCGAGTGGGTTACGAGAACGCCAGTTATTTCTGTGCGATGTTCAAAAGGCATACAGGTATGAGTCCGGAACGTTTTCGCAAACTGCACGGACTGAATTGATGAAGTTACAATTTTAATGCTCCGTTTGCGGTAGGAGCAACAGAGTACACTTCACTTAAATGACATGCCAGATACACCTTCATCCAACCCTCGGAATCGTTCAGATCAACACCTAGAATCTCCTCTATTTTGCGCAGGCGCAGATACAGTGTATTGGTATGAATATGCAGACGTTCTGCTGTGGCTTGCACAGATCGATTCGCCGCAATATAGGTTTTGAGTGTGAGTTCAAGCTCTCCTGATTTTTGCTGTTGAAGAGGGGACAGAATTTCATGAATGTAGTTCTCAATATCGGATGGTTCCTGATTCAGAAACAACCGATTGATCCCGATTTCTTCGTAGAGCATCAGGCCAGCTTTGTTTTGTTTCAGTAAAAAGGACAACGAGCGTGTAGCCTCGTCATTGCTTTTGGACACATACTCAAGCCCTTGATAAAGTCCGCCGATACCGATGGATAGAGCAGGAGTTTTGGAGGTGGTCCATTTCTCTACGGCCGTTTCCAGCCGGCTGATGATCCAATGTCTGACTTTGGGCTCTGGTGCCGCAGCCAGTATCGTAATTTTGTGATGTGCACTGAACAACAGATGTTCACGGATGCCTAGTTCCTTTTCGATAAAACCAATCAATTTGCGCACCCAATTTTCAGTGGTTTTCATATCGGGATGTTCCCCATAGAGCTGCAATTGTGCGACGAACAAGGACTGATGGGCTGGCAATTGAAAGCTGGAAAGTCTGGCCTCCAACTGCTGTGGTTCTCTATATTGCACCAGATCGCTGAAGAAATCATGGTTTTTTCGATAGGACATTTCGGTGAGGGAGTAGGTGTTCATCATCTCCAGCATGACAATAGCTCCGCCTTGTTCCAAAATCACATGATCCAACTGACCTAACGGATGATCTAATTGGATGGCAAAACAGCCAAGCATCAGAGATCCATTCACAATCGGATACAGGTAATAATCGCTATGATCGGCTCCACCGGATAAGGTGATGGGGTTAAACTGACTGTCCAGAGCGGTATAGATATCGAGCTCACTTAGCAAGACACTTTCGGGGATGAGTGGATACCAGTCATTTCTCGCCATGTCCACATAATAGGTGGGAAGCTTCAGCATCGATCCAACCGTCTCAATGATATGTCCGAGGCTCACATGTTCAATGGAAAGGGCCGTGAATTGATTATGGATTTCGTTGCGGCTAACGAGATATCGATTCGTTTCCAGCAGTTCTGAATACATGGTGGCGTTGGAGATGGCAATAGCTGCCTGATCCGCGAATCCCTGCATCACATTCAGATCATGTGGGGCAAATCGTCTGTGTTGTTCAAATTGGTATACCAGCATCACCCCGATTTTATGGGTGTTCATCGTCACGGGAACGGCGATAAGCCCTTTCGCCATAACACCATCAGGCAGTGAACGTACAATAATATCCGCATTCTCCTGACTGACATTGCCCATATCCTTAAAGGCATCATCCGGTGTGCTGTACATTCGGCCAATGCCTTCCTCGTATACTTTTCCCGTAATGCCCTCATCCAGCTCGCCCTGATATTGATACACACTATCCTGAAAACCGACCTTGGCTCTAGGGATCATCTTGCCAGAGTCCGGATCAACCATCATGAACAGTCCGCAGGAAAGAGAAGGGATGACATGCAGTGCATTCTCCATGATTTTGAATAACAAGTCGTTCAACTCCAGGGAACAGGTCAGCTCCCGCAGTCCGGTCAACCATTGATCATTGTGTGCACGTTCCATCTCAATCTGCTGCTTCAGCAGTCCTTCCCGAATCAAAGACTCCAGACGTTCACTTTGTAGCAGGGTGAGCTGCTTCTGGGTATCGATAACCACACGAATGTTGATATTGGACAAAAAATCAAACGTATACCTGAGAATCTTCCAGGATGACTCGATCTGTTCTTGATCTGTATATTCAGGTACTTCTCCTTCACGCAACCAATTATTCCACTGGAAATCGTATTCATCCTTCATCCAGATTCCATACGAAGCAGATCCAAAGACCTGAACCATAAATGAGCGAACCGCTTCATGAATCATAGCAAACGTACTCCTTTCGTGTTCACATGGCAAAATGCTTACATATATAACATGATCTTCACTATGCTGTGTAATTTATATTCGATATTGTGTATATCACCATAATAAATATCAAAATGCTGTTGTTATCAACAATGACATTATACATTTGCAACTTATATAATGTCATTAACTTTAACACTATACAATTTCATCGTAGTACAGCAATAGAGCTGTAAATCGAACGTGTACACGTAATATTGAAGTTCAACTTAACTTTTTACACGAGAACGGAGAGGACAGAAATAACGTGAAGAAGCAAAGCGTTCGCCTAAAAGCTTTCTGAAAGAAAGCTGCTTCGGAAGCATACGCTATCCCCGGATTTTCCCTTTGGAGAAGGGAATCAAAAAATCTGGGGATAACAGCGATCGGAAGGTTATTCTGTCATCGGAGTGGGAATGTAAATATTCTTTAGTTGAACTGACAACCAAGTCTGAAAATGAGGTGGAGTACAGATGAGTCAAATTACTGCTTTTGTAGGTGCATTGTTGATTGATGGACAAGGTGGAGAGCCTGTTTCCGATAGTGTGGTCCTGGTTGAGAACGGGAAATTCATAGCTGCGGGTGCGAAGGCGACCGTTCCAGTACCGGAAAGTGCCAAGCTTGTTGATGTAACGGGTAAAACGGTAATCCCCGGATTAATCGATGCCCATGTGCATGTGCACGGGGCCAAAAATCTGAATATGGCTGCGGTGGCGCTGGAAGCCAATGAACTTCAGATGGGAAGAGCACTTCAAGATCTGCCGAAGCTGATCAACGCGGGCTTTACAACCGTCAGGGATGTCGGCAGCCATGTTGCTGTATACATTCGTGATCTGATCAAGGAAGGTGTGGTGAAGGGGCCGCGGATTAAAACATCCCGTCATATGCTCTCTCAGACGGGTGGACATGCAGATATTCATATGATTCCAACGGAACTGAATATGTTCACCGTGTGTGACGGCGTTCCGGAAGTCATTAAGGCAACACGCACACAGTTCCGTGAGGGGGCGGATTTCATTAAGGTGTGTTCCACAGGCGGGGTGCTTTCGGAGAAAGATGACCCTCGCTGGTCGCAATTCCGCATGGATGAGCTGAAGGCGATCGTGTATGAAGCGGAAGCGGTACAGTCATATGTGGCTGCACATGCGCAAGGTACACAGGGGATCAAAAATGCGCTGGAAGCGGGCGTACGCACCATTGAACACGGGATCTACATTGATGAAGAAGGCATTGGCATGATGCTGGATCAAAAGGCGGTTCTGGTTCCAACATTGGCCATTGTACATCGGATCATCAAAGAAGGGCATAAATACGGTGTTCCCGAATTTGGCATTCGTAAAGCCAAAAGTGTATATCAGGAGCATATAGAGAACATGATTATCGCGCGTAAGGCAGACGTAACCATTGCAGTAGGGACAGATTTCTGCACCTGTGCACCTGTTGAGCATGGCGGGAATGCGCTCGAACTGCGATTGCTTGTTGAAGATGTTGGATTTACGCCGATGGAAGCGATTGTAGCTGCCACAAGGGATGCGGCAAGAGCGATGCAGATGGAAGCAGAGATCGGTACGATTGAACCCGGGAAAGCTGCTGATCTGCTGGTATTAAATGTGAATCCGTTAACGGATATTGGACTGCTCGAAAACACAGAGAATATCGAACAGGTCTATTTATCAGGTGAACGCTTGAAATAAGAAAGAGAAAGATGGTTCTACGTGTACTGCACTGACAACATAGAGAATGGGGAGAAGCCACCATGTTTAGTCAACCGATATATATCGCCACGGTATTACTTGTTATTTTAGCTATAGGGGAACTGGTTTCGATCTGGTCCAAAGCGCGAATTCCTTCCTTGCTTGTGATTCTGATCGGATATTTGCTGCTGAACTGGGCGGGGGTATTTCCCAAAGGTGTGGTCTCCAGCTCTGCTCTGACTGCGTTCGGGGCTCTCATGGTGGCTCCGCTGATTGTACACATGGGCACACTAATACCGCTGAAATTAATACGGTCCCAATATAAAGCAATACTGATCTCTTTGTTCGCATCACTCACAGCTACAGGTCTAATCCTGTTAATCGTATCACCGTTCTATGGTTATCCTACCGCTGTTGCCGGGTCAAGTCCGGTTGTCGGTGGCATTATCTCATATCTGATCACAACGACGAAGTTGCAAGAGATGAACTTGGGTCATCTAATTACAATTCCGGCTGTTATTCTGGGTATTCATTCCCTCGTGGGGATGCCGATTGCAACTAACATGTTACGCAGATATGCGCTGAAACTACAGAAACAGGGCGCTTTTGAGAACAAGGTTGCAGGGGAATCCAATGTGAACATTAAAGAAGCGAATGCCAAAACATTCCTTCCACAACGTTTCCAAACCGCACCTATTCTGCTTTTGCTTTTGTTCATTATGGGCAGTCTCTCCATTTATCTGGGAAATGTAACCGGACTTAGCTATAGTATCTGGGCTCTGTTGCTTGGGGTTCTGGGTCATCTGATCGGAGTATTCCCATCTCGTATTCTGGACAAAGCGAGTACATCGGGAATTGCCATGACAGGTCTGATTGTGGTGGTTATGACAAGTATGGAGTCGATTACTTTCAATGCGGTGGTTAGTTCCATTATTCCGGTGTTGTTCATTATCGCAGTTGGTGTAGTTGGGGTGCTGATCGGTGGCTTTGTCGGTTCCAAGCTGTTCAAATGGGACCCGCTCAAAGGTCTGCCTGTGGCACTGACCGCACTATTCGGTTTTCCGGGGGACTATATTATCTGTGAAGAAGTAAGCCGTTCAGTTGGACGTGATGAAAATGAACGCAAAGCCATCCTCGATGAGATTTTAACGCCAATGCTGGTGGGTGGATTCACAACGGTCACAACAGCATCCGTGCTGATTGCGTCCATACTGATCAAGACACTTTAGAAAAATTGAGGTTCTTTTCATCCCAATTTCAGTTTCTATTAAGGTTACGAAGGTAAGATAAGTCTTGTAAACCCCTTCTCGTGTTAAATAGATGTGTGACTGGCCCTATCGGATTGTCCTCCGGTAGGGCACTTTTTTTCTTCATTTGTTCGGTTGATGGTATGATAGATGAATACATAATGTGTAACCAACTCTAGTGATCGGAGGATTGCATAGTGGATCACAGCTTGCACCCGTTGTTTAAGCCGATTCAGATGAATGGAACGTATTCGAACAGTTATTACGTTGAGAAAATACCCGCTCCCGGCTTAAAGGCTTATGTAGCCTGTTATTGGGAATCAGGATCTCTTCCATACACACATGAGCAGGGGGTTATGGGAGAAGATCAAGAGCCATCAGTGATGACTGTACCTGCCCGGGTATTGCCGGATGGTTGTACGGATATGCTGATTACATATGACCCGGTCTGTTCCGTGCATACCTATGCTTACTGTGGCAATTATACACAGCCGTTCATTGTACCTGAGCAATCCGATGATGGTCCTCCTGCTGGAGACTACACCTTTGGTGTTCGGTTCTTTCCGGGTGGAGCGCATGTCTTCCATGGCATGCGTCTGGAATGGTTTACGGATAAGCGAATTGCCCTTCAGGAATGTTGGCCGGAGGGGCTGAACGAGCTTCAGGAGCGGATGGCTGGAACGAATCGTTTTGCAGAACGGGTAGAGGTAATGAACGCATATTTGAATCCGTTGTCCGTGCAGACAACCACATCTGAGAACGATTTGATGAAAAACGTGCTGCACCGCATTTTTATCGATGGGGGACGTATGAGTGTCCAGGAGTTGGCAATGCGTGAAGTGATCAGTGAGCGGCAGTTGCATCGCAAGTTCTCGGAATGGGTCGGAATCAGCCCCAAGCGATTCAGTGAGGTGGTTCGTTTTCATCGTGTACTGAGCGATATTCATCAGGGGAACACGGCAGACTGGGCCATGCTTGCCCAGAATCATGGTTTTTTTGACCAAGCCCATCTGATTCGGCAATTTCGCAAGTTTTATGGAGAGACTCCGTTGACGGCAGCCAGAGAGCACGGCAGGATGTTGTCCGATTTGTACAATAGATCTGTAGAGCCTTCAGTTATACTCTAATTGTGGGAATAAAAGATAAGGGAGACATCATATATGAATGGAACATTGCAGATTCGGGATCATTTGTTAACTGAACTGGAAACAGGAGTACGGACGGGGGCTTCGTTAATTCGCTTGATCCGTCCGGAGGATTGGTCGTATCGTCCACAGGAGAATATGCGTTCATTGGTGGAGCTTGTACATCATTTTATCCAGATCACCGCATCGGACCTTGCCATCATGCAAGAACAAAGTGAAGCTGAGGTTGGGCTAGTGGAGAACAG
This sequence comes from Paenibacillus sp. 1781tsa1, assembly GCF_024159265.1. Lineage (NCBI taxonomy): Bacteria > Bacillati > Bacillota > Bacilli > Caryophanales > Paenibacillaceae > Paenibacillus > Paenibacillus sp. 1781tsa1. Next base: position 1,551,104 of record NZ_JAMYWY010000001.1, read on the forward strand.
TCTGTCCGGGAACCAGGATATTGAGAAGCTGGAAGCAACATTGTGGAGTAATTTCGAATCCTACAAAGCCTATATCACGGGATTAGGTGAAGAAGATTATTTGAACCGCTCTACCAAAGCTTTCTATATGGAACACGGTCATTTGCAGGCGCAATGGCAGATTGAAACGTTGACACATGTGTTCCATCACCGTTCGCAGCTCTATAACTATCTCAAGCAGCAGGGTCATGAATTAAATTTCTTCATGCTGTATGCGTAGTTAAACTTGTACTATTAAAGTAAGCTTTGGCTCCATCGGACGTTCCGGTGGGGCTTTTTGCGTACAGTCGTCTATCAATCTATGATGTCTATCAAAATTGGACATTGTGACGCTGGTAATTCACCGTTGCTTTAATAGTTTTCAAACATAGAATACCGTATCAAAGCAAAAGGAGGTGATTTTAAATGGCCATCCTTTTACCGCAACAGTTTTACAATCTTCCAGCTGGTGTAGGCAAGTCCTACTACGAAAACTTGGCTGGAGGCACCAATGCCAGCGCTACAGTGAACAACTTTGGACCTTTTCCCGTATCTCTCGTGATCACACGTGTGAACGAACCCGTAGTCACTTACGTTATTCCTGTAAACAGTAGCCTTACCATTTCGGCAGGTGGAGTTCTGGTCTTTGCATTGTTAGCAAACCTCGGAGGCGCAGCTTCCGGAACAATTCAGTTCTCCGTAGCAGAACTCTAATTGGTGTTATGAAGTAGATTGGCCTCTGCCGGACAGGTTGCCGGCAGGGGTTTTTCTTTTTTTGTATGGATATACATAGATTTAAAGGGGTATTTTGAGATAATAAAAGTTAATAAAATACTTGCCGCTTCCTATTATGGTGAGGCAGTAGATGAAAACGTTAAATTCGTTGGAACAACGATAGCATATGTAGAAGGGTAAATCCTTTCTGAAGAGGAAGTAGAAGTAACAACTAATAATCACATAAATGCGAACCTATAAAATATTATAACTAACAGAACAAAGCGAGTCTTTCATAAGAAAAAATAAAAATTATAAAAGAAATAACCCGCCATAGGTTGCCGTATGGAGTGGAAATCTGGCTTCACAAAATCTATTATTTTTAAAATCAATATTATAGAGTAATAGATAAAAGAGAGAAATTATTCCAAATATGTGTTATAGTATATTTGGGTGGGAAATACAATATTTTGAATTTCTATGAACAAGAGGTGGAAAACAACTATGAAAAATAGAAACATAACAGGTATTGTAGTGGCCATAATTTATTGTGTTGTTCTTTATGTTTTTTTAACTGATGCCCCCCCTGGTGAAGCTCCAAATAATCCGTTTTGGATTTATTTATTGATTCCAATTGGAGCAATTGTAATTACGTCTCTTTTTGATTATGTGATCAAGTTCGATTTCTTCAGGAAAAAGAAGAAATAGAAGTAAAGAATGAATGGAGGATAAAAAATGATAGGATCAAAAATTTCTAAAACATTTTTTGCGGGAGTTCTGCTCTCTACATCTATCTCACTACCAGCCTTTGCTCAGGATCAGGTAGATTTACCATCTTCTTTGCCAGTGTCACAAGTGGATAAAAGCCTCATAGATTTAGTTGAAAGCACAACCAGTAATTCTGTAACTTTTACAGATGGTTCTACATTAGTTCAATATGACAATTACTATATTGCGACCGATCTAAATGGAGAAGATGAGTTAAAAATTACAAAAGTCGATGATAGCAAAGTAAAGTATGAAAACCTGCAAACCGGCGAAGTGAATTATGCAATCAAAAAAGTAAGACCCGTTTATGAAGATCTTAGTTACGCTCCACAGGCATTAGCAGATGATTATGTATATAAAGGCAAAGTAGAAAATTCAACTGAGATAATATATGCCACAGCCTCTGCAGTAGCAGGTATACTTGCTTCCTTTATAGGCGGACCTGTAGGTGGTAAAATAGCAGGCATACTTGTAAGCATTGGCGGTTATTATCTTTCTAAAGATGCACCAAGAGCCTATTGGATAACAAAAACATACACTAAAGGTGTTATTAATGGTGCCACTGGGACTTTATTCATTAGGAAAGACCATCACTATTATAGATATCATGATTATACTGGATTTATTAATACTGTTTCGACAATTCAAACTTGCCAACCTTATGGCTGTGGTACAGTCAATGAATTGTGATCTGTTAGTAATTGTAGATTGACGTTAGTTCCAACCTAGAACCCCTCCTTTTAAGAAGGGGTTCTACTTTTGGTAGGAATCATGAAAATAGGATACTTGTGATGAAAATAAAACCAACGCTTCAATAACGTTTTATATTCTGAAAGATGTCTAATAAACAAGAAATGTTACATCTTAAGAGAGGGGACTGCATCTGGGCAGCTCCTTTTTTTATGGTTGATCCACACTTCCATGATACCAAACAAGAGAGGTGTTTTTTTGTTACTAGAAACAGTACTGTTTAAATCTTCTTACGCCCACTAGGGGTTGACTCATTATTTTAAGTGCGAAAGTTGAGTAAATCATAAATGCGTATTACCTTTAAACTTTAGTAGCGTCTTTATACAGGTTTGTTTACTTTGGCAGTCATTCGATTAATTTAAGGTATAGGCGCACGCAGACTTGTGGTGGCATACAGGAGGTTAGTGGATGATGAACAGAACAATCTTATTTGAAACGGAACGACTGGAATGTGCGACTTGGAACGAAGGCGATCGTGCACTGGCGTTTGCGCTGTGGGGTGATCATGAAGTTGCCAAGTGGATTAGTAGCAAGGGATTTCTGAGCGAGGATGAAGTAGAAGCGCGATTAACACAGGAAATTCAAAGGCAGAAGGAAGCGGGGGTGCAATATTGGCCTTTCTTTGAGAAAGAGTCGGAGGTATTTGTTGGTTGCTGTGGCCTGCGTCCATATTCTCCAGAAGAGGATATCTATGAACTGGGATTTCATCTAACCCGGGATCACTGGGGTAAAGGGTATGCCCAGGAAGCAGCGCGGGCGGTAATTGATTATGCCTTTGGCGAAATGAACGTGAATGCACTCTTTGCCGGGCATCATCCGGATAATGAAGTATCCCGTCACATCTTGGTCAAGCTGGGATTCGAGTACACAGGTGATGAACGCTATGAACCGACAGGAAAGATGCATCCATCGTATGCGCTGCAAAGTCCTTGAACATCTTTTAATGTGGACAGGCCTTAGCGTATTCTCTTAAGGTGAATCAGATCAGATGAGGTACACGGTCTGTACTGAGTTAGCTCGCTTTTCATGCTTTTTTTATTTCGCTTTCAGCTTCTATTAAGGTAGCGGAGGTATGATAATTCTTGTAAACCCCTTCTCGTGTTAAATAGATGTGTGACTGACCCCGCCGGGCGCCGGCGGGGTATTTTTTTTGTGAACTAAGTCATCTGTTACAATAAAAAGTATTTAAATGTAAATTAAATGTGATTAATGTCATTATTTAGTTTTATTTTCCATATTATAATAAGGTCACATCAAAGATTTACATACTATACAAATTCAAAGGAGCTGAATGAGCAATGGAAAAAGCAATTATTGTGGCAAACAAAGGTTGTGCAGCATGTTCGATCGGTGCAGCGTGTTTAATTGACGGTCCTTTGCCTGATTTTGAAATTTTGGGGATTACAGGAACATTTGGTCTGGTAGGTTAATTCAATGTTGAGTGTGGACAAGTTATAGGCAAAAAGGGGCATAGTGATATGCTCCTTTGCTGCTATTATCCATTGTAAAGGTGGGGTTTGTCTTGATCTATCAATATCCGCATTTAAGTGCAAAGGTGAGATTACATCAGTTGCCCACAGGAGGCATGATTGAAGTCAATCACATGAATGCCAATGCTGACGGCAATGATCTGGAATATATGGATCTGAATCAGACTGCCTATGAGTTATGTTCACAATTTTGTGGAATTCAAACCGCAGAGCAGGTTCTCGAATCCCAATGCAGTAAATATGGTGAGAACAAGGAAGACCACAGAGACTGGTATGAAGATATGTTGCAAATGTTAACCGGGAAACAAATTGTCGAGTGGAGTGATGCACCTTTCCGGTGGGACATCATCACCAGTGGTACAAATCTCTTTCCGACTCCCCTTCATGCCACAATTGAGATTACCCACAAATGCAACCTGAGGTGTGAGCACTGTTATTTGGAGGCTTCACCAGAGGCAGAGGGAATCATGAGTCTGACTTCTTTCAAAAATTTATGTAATCAGTTGTATGAGCGAGGCGTACTCACGTTGGAGATTACTGGGGGAGAGGTGTTTGTGCATCCAGAAATACGTGAAATGCTTGAATACGCCCTAGGCAAATTTAAGAAGATCGGATTGCTGACGAATGGTACACTTCTCAAAAATGAGATTTTGGAATTATTGGATAAATATAAAAATAAGATTATAATTGGGATATCTTTGGATAGTGTCCATCCCAAAACACATGATCAGTTTAGAGGGCGTAAAGGTGCATTTGAACGAACATGCAAGACAATTCAACTTCTTGCGGGACGACAATTATATGTACGGGTAGGGATGTCCATCCATCCAGGGAACATGTGGGAGCTTAAAGAGATGGCTTTTCTGGTCAAGGAATTAGGTGCTGCTGCATTTTCGTATAACTGGGTGGATGATTTTGGTCGAGGCAAACATATGATGCTGGAGAAGAACAGGGAAGAGTACAGAAAGTTCATTGATTATGAACAGGAATTAATTGAGGAATTCCGTGGCTTGATTCCTGTGGTCCCCTATGAGAGAAAAGCGACGTCTAACTGCGGGGCAGGCTGGCGCTCCGTTCTGATTGATCCCAACGGGAATATCAGACCCTGCGCCCTGTTTCCAAAAGAGTTCTCCCTAGGGAACATATTTAAACAAACATATGAAGAAATTTTTGATTCGAAGCTTGTTCATACGCTGTGGAAAGTGCAATCTCCCCGATTTAGCGACGCCTGTCAAAAGGATTGCCCGTCCCGCGGATATTGTGGCGGTTGCTATCTGAAAGGAATCCATTCCAATGCCAAGCAAGAAACAAGCTGTCATTGGATTACGGATAACAACCTTGAAACAGTTGTAGTGGCAATGAGATAACAGCAGAGGGAGTGTAAACGATGAAACCGGAACAGAAAAAAATGGTGATGCTCTTAGTTGCTCTTGTTTTTATCGCTGGAGGAGTGGTGTATACCGTAAAAGGTGACTATTGGTTCGGCATTCTTTTTGTTTTAATAGGGTTGCTTTTTGGGATGCGTGGGTTTAGGGGCAAAAAAGGATGATTGTGGATCTAAGCAAAGTAAGTGCCTGGTATACCCCGGGTGTTCCGGTATTGGAGGAAGTGGATTGGGTACTGAAGCCAGGCAAAATTTATGGTTTGCTTGGCATGAATGGTGCGGGTAAAACGACGCTGCTGCATGTACTGACAGGCCTTCACTCCCGTTTTAGTGGCGATTGTTTTGTTGGCGGTTGTAAACTGGATTCTCAATCCTCTGCCGATAAGCTGAATTTTTCTAAAAAGCAACGTTATTTTGCCCCGGATGCACCACAATTGTTTGAAGAGATGACGGCTTTTCAATACATGGATTTTGTTACTCGAATCTATAAAAAGGCTTGGAATAAAGCTTATTTTCACGAATTGGTTCACCTATTTCGTTTCACAGAATACGTTGATCGCACGATTGGTGAGCTATCTTTGGGGAATCGCCAAAAAACCGCCCTAATAACCGGATTTTTAGTGGAGCCACCTCTGTACATACTGGATGAACCCTTGAATGGTCTGGACATTGAATCCATTGATTCATTGGAGCAGCAGATGAAAGTTTACACGAGCAATGGAGGGACGGTGATTTTTTCCTCTCATTTATTAGAGATGGTAGAACGATTCTGTGATGAAGCTTTTATCCTCAATGCTAAACGAATTCAGGCCCGGATTGATCTGAACGAAGGGGAAGATCTGAGGGGCAAACTAAGGCAAGTGATTCATGATGGATAATTCGATCTGGAAGCATGTATTCACTGTGATTTGGCTCCGCTTCTATGGCAAGTATCAGTGGAGGGATTGGGCGCGGACATGGATCGGTTTGCTTATACTGATCGGGTTCGAATTCTATCTGATCCTTCATGCGAATCTTACGGGTGAGCTGCTTAGCGCTAGATTTATAGGCTTGGCTGTCATTGCGAGCAATGGATACATGACATTGATGATGACGGGGGCACAGTGGAAGGAACAATGGATGGAGCGGTTTCGTGAGCTTCCTGTGGATGGTCGGACTTTTTGGATATCATGGACCGTTTTTTGTTTTATCGATTATTCACTACGAAGAACGATCTTTTTTTATCTGTTTCCATTGTTTCTGTTCATTAACGGACAAGTCGAATGGTTTCAAGCTGGGGTATGGATGGCTACCTTTGCTGTCTTCACCTGGTACGGTATCACTGCGGGCAGTGTCATGAGCACATGGGGGCTCCAGCGTCAGGGCTTGCGGTGTGGGTTGCATGGAGTGATCGCTGTTCTTATGGCTGCGATCGTATTATGGTCTTCACAATGGGCAATAGGAGCCTGCCTGCTATATATCGTCTGGTGTTGGTGGCATGAGTTTCCGCTTATGTTGCGTCATTCAGTGTATCGACAGGGTTCGAAGGCCAAACCGGAGAAGAATCCGTTATCCGTATCATTTTATAAACGCGAGTGGAAGCGCTTTTTGACCTCACCGATGATGCTTGTGAATTGGATGGTGTTTGTGGCTTTTGTTTTGTTCTTTACCTATCAATTTTTGCAATCGGGTTTTCGTGAGGCGCAGATCTTAATGATAGGTTCCTGCTTTTTTTTACTTTTGAGTTCACCCATTGCCTTATTATTTTCGATTGAAAAAAAAGTTCGTCTATTATTGTTGTCCCTGCCATTATCGCGAAAAAGAGTGTTTTGGAGTAAGTACCGATTTTATATTGGTTTGCTGATGGGCGGATTTCTGATCATTCTATGCTTTATGTCGGTTGTTTACTCAATTCGCCCTGGATGGAAGCTGACGCTGGAGTGTTTGTTACTTTTGGCTGTTTGTGGGGGCATTCGATTAAAGGCGGACGAACTTAGGCCCAATCTGTCATGGGTCAATGAGCAAAAGCTATGGAGCGGGTACGGAAAATATCGCTCTGTTGTCTATTGTCTCCCAGTTCTGGCTGTAGCTTTACTGCCCTCATATTGGGGCTTAATTCTCGTGCCATTGATCGGTGCGGTCGTTTACTTGACTGCATTACGCCGAAAAAACGGGGGGTTTTATGATGCGTAATATGGAAGGGTCATCCATCTTGTTACCTGACAGTTATGTGATGAATACAACACAATATGCAACGATATCACTAAGTATAAGTAGACAAAATCCAATTAAGAATGACAAAGGTTTCGAGCAAACCCAACTGTTTTTTTATATCTTGGGCCAATTGCGCAAACAGCAGCTCGCTCAAAAATATGGCGGGCTCTTTGGTCAAGCCTTTATGTACTCCACCGGAGTTTATTTTGGAGGGAGAAACCATGTATGGGGGCTAAGGATTCCCGATGCGAGGTATTTGGACCTTGGGGAGGAGCTGATTGGATGCCTGCTGACAGAGCTCTTATCTTTAGATGCAGATTGTTCTCCTTCAGAAGAAGTAAGGCTGTGGGAACAGGCCAGAGGAAATTTGATTCAGCGGGTGGAACGAATATTCAATGATCCCCTTTTATACGCTGCATCTCGTTATCTTGAATATGTAACAGGTGCGACGGAGTCAGGAACGGGTGTACAGGGGAGTTATGAAATCTATTCAGCGCTAAGTTACGTGGAATGGTCAGAGCATAAAAGGATAGCGATGCATAACATGCAACAATTCCGCACCAATATCACTCTTCTGGGGGATTTATCCCAGGCAGACCCTGAGACTGTTTCCCAATTGAGTCAAGGTGATCATCGGACTGAACAGAAGTCTGGGTACATTAATAAGCAGTTTCAGACTCCGTCCATTCCAGCTGCGCAGGAATGGACGGAGTCTACAAAGCTAATTCAGAATCAAACTATTATCATTGGCGGCTTCCGATGCAACAATAAGTATGGATTTAAAGATCATATTTATGCAAAAATGCTGGATGGCTGGATGGGGAAATATGGAGATCCTTACTTGCTTCAAACTTTGCGTTCGGCTCCAGTATCGGCTTATCATGCGGGAAGTCGTTATGATATGATGACAGGCATCTGGCTTATCTCAGCCTGCGTCCGTTCAGGGATGGAGAGGAATGCAGCTAAGATCATAAAACACTGTCTGGAACAACAAGTGCTTACATCATCGCGGCTTGAAACGATTAAAAAGGGATTGATCGAGGAACTCATGTTTATATTGGATAAACCGGAAGGCAGAATGGCCTATGGCCCGATTTTGAGAACGTATAACATACAAGTTAGTGATATTTTTCACTTGGTGAACGAAGTGACATCTTCTCAATTACAGCGATTTGTAGATAAACAAGTGCAGTTTGGCGGAGTTTACTGGTTAAAGGGGGGGCGTTGATGAAGCTGAAACGTTTCTTTCATGAGGCAGACAGTAAAATGACCAAGGAGATGTATGCTGATGGACTCCAAGTGTGTCGTGTTGATATGTCCACTTCGGGCTTCACATTGCTCAATTTACAGGTGAATTGTGGTGCGAAAGATAGTTTTGATCCTTCCCGGAATAGATCCATTCCTTACGGAGCAGCGCATTTTGTGGAGCATCTTTTTTTCTGGGATCGGGGGATAAGCCTCTACGAAAAATATGCGGATAGGTACACGTTGATGAATGCGTTCACGACCTTTCTGCATACACACTATTTATGTATATCTAAACCGGATAATGTTTACGAGAACGCGCTGATGTTATATCAACAGGCGACAAGGAATGTGTGGGATTTTACACGGTTTGAAGACGAGACTGCACTCATTCTAAGCGAAATTGAGACTGCATTTATGCAGTCGGGCATAACTAGACTGTACCATCTGTTGGCAGGTATGTATCCCGACGATGCTTATTCGATCTATCCGGCTGGAAGGGATGTGGATATTCGTTCCATGACAGTTCCTCAGTTAAAGGATATGATACACCGCTTCTATCAGCCTAGCAACATGATCATGTTTGTTCTGGGCAATCAGAATCATAGTCGTAAGGGTAAGGCGAGTCCACTCCGATGGATTGAACAAGAGCCGATGAACAAAGGGAAAGAGAGTTCAATAAATGCTCACTTTAAACCGATGGTGGCCAAAAGTTTTTCCTGTAGATTTCTGCCCGAAAACGACAGGCATGAGACATGGATTGGTGTAGTGTTCCCAGGTCCGTCTGCAGAGGCTACCTCCCATGAGTATTTGCGGTATGCAGTTCGACTTGAACTGTTTGTTGTACTTTTGCGTCAGAAGAGTGAGGAGCAGTTTGAATGCAGTTGGTGTTCTGAAGCGGGCATTCATCATCTCATCCTCATAAGTCGCAATGTGGAGCCATATGGGCAGCTCAGGCAGCTTTTACTCCAAATCAGCAAGGTTATGGATGATGAACAGGTGGGGCAGATCAAAGAAAATCTGCTAATCAAAATGATCTATGATTGGGACTATCCTTCCAGATGGTTGGAGCATGTCAAACGAATATGTAATGCTAATAGCACGTTCACAGATCTCTACCGAGCTGTCCAGATGGTAGATGCTCAGGAGTTGTCCGCTTTTGCAGTATATATGGAAAGGGAGCTTGATCAGATCACAATCGAGGCGGTTGTCTCATGAAAAGGATAAGTGGAACGATCCGGTTGGTATTGGGCACAACCATTGGATTAGGTATCTTGTATGGGACGGGGGTAAGCACAGCCCTTTTAAATGTTGCTGCTTCCAGCTTGAACAGGATCAACAATCCTTGGATATCCGTTCTTCTGCTGGCTGTGTGTTCATTTGTTATATTGTATCCCAGCTTGGCTTATATGAAACGTACCTTTGGGGCGATGAATCGCATGAACGCCGAATGGTTATCTATTCAAAAAAAACATATGGAATGCTGTCAGGTTTCCGAAGCAGAGCACTGTGAAGCATACAATGCTGAGGTTACAGAACTAAGGCAGCGATACCAGACGTTAAGTTCATCTCGAATTCTAAAGGTGCTGCTGGTTCAGGTTATTCTCTTTGGTGCATTTCTTGGCATTGCGAGCCGAATTCGACAGTCGGAAACAGGGGAAAGAACGTGGGACGCCTTACCTTGGTCCATATCATGGCTTCTTACTCTTATTGTCCTTGTCTCTATGATCTGGATCATGCGCGGGTGGCTGATAAAGCTATGGCATCGGGGAAAATGGGTTGCTATAGCGATATCTCTCGTATTGATAACGATTTGCCTGAAGCTTTCTTTTGCTGAGCAGTTGTATCTATTGTTATGGTTTGCTTTGCAGATGTTATATGATTATTATGCTGCATTTCGTGGCAGACATATGGCTTAGTTCTAACTAGGGAATACCTCCGTCAATTCGATGGAATGCATAGATGTGTGACTGACCCCGCCGGGCGCCGGTGGGGTATTTTTTTGTTTTATTTTCAAATAAACAAAAGTGATCAAAAATAAATAAAAGAATATTCTGTGTTTGTTATTGACTAACAAAGATAAACAAAGGTATAATGAATGTGAAAAAAGGAACTTACCTTGTACGTGGCAAGCATATGATTTTTAATATAAGGAGAGATTGATCATGAACGTGACCCTTACGAATGACACAACACAGGCTGCAGGTTTCGATATTCCATTTGTTCGAGAGATGGCCGAGATTACACAGCATATGTGGAAAAATGGCTGGGATGAGCGCAATGGCGGTAATGTCAGCTATCTGCTGGAGGAAGAGGAAGTTGCCCAATATATCGATATCCATCATGTGATTCGCAAGATTAAACCGGCATTTTCGGTGCAGGAGCTGGCAGGCAAGTATGTTATCGTGACCGCATCGGGCAAATATTTCAAAAATGTACTCGCTGATCCCGAGAGCAATTTGGGATTGCTGCGTGTATCGCAAGATGGACAGGAGCTGGAAGTACTCTGGGGATTGAAGTCGGGGGCGAATCCAACGAGTGAATTACCTACGCATTTCATGAGCCACATTGAACGTTTGAAATTGGACCCGAACCACCGGGTTGTTATGCACAACCACGCCACTCATGTATTGGCCATGACGTTTATCCACGAATTGGATGAGGCGAAATTCACAAAGACCCTCTGGCAGATGTGCACCGAGTGTGTAGTTGTATTCCCGGATGGCATTGGCATTATTCCATGGATGATTCCTGGGTCGAACGAGATTGGCCGGGAAACGGCTGAGAAAATGAAGGAATACCACGCGGTCATCTGGCCGCAACATGGCATCTTTGGAACAGGTACAACGATTGACGAGGCTTTTGGGCTGATTGAGACCATTGAGAAGGCAGCACAGGTGTATATGCTGGTTGCTGGTCACGAGATCCGGCAGAGAATTACGGATGAACAGCTGACTACCCTGGCGCAAGCGTTTGGTGTCATCCCTCGTCCTGGTATTCTCGGCAGTTAACATAGTCAACGCATAGATCAAGGAAGTGGTCTTTGGTTCATTGAACCGAAGACCATTTCCTTTTTTTTGACGAGCAAACGTCGTTTTGGTTCAAAAAAGTTCAAATTGCTGAAAAAGGATGGCTTTGTTATCGATTATTGAATCGTAGAATCCATTATCACGCGCTTGCGAAATTCGGGTGAAATGACGTATTGTCAACGGCTCTGCGATTTTGCATAATAACAATGCTTCACAGATGAGAGACGGAAGGAAGTTATGATCATGCTTGGCAAAATGAAGAGAATCTTAATAGGCAAGCCAATGAAATCGGCTGAACTGGATGGAGAAAAATTAGGGAAATGGAAGGCACTCGCCATCCTGTCCTCTGATGCCTTATCGTCCGTTGCCTACGGTACGGAACAGATTTTGCTGGTGCTCGTAGCGGCCGGATTCGCCGCCCTTTGGTACTCTGTTCCGATTTCAATCGCCGTGCTGGGATTACTCGTCATTTTAATTTTTTCCTATCGCCAGACGATATTTGCTTATCCAACAGGGGGCGGCGCTTATATCGTAGCCAAGGATAACCTGGGTACAACATCCAGCCTGATCGCCGGAGGATCTCTGCTGGTCGATTATATTTTGACCGTTGCGGTAAGTTCGTCCGCAGGCACGGATGCGATTACATCGGCTTTTCCTATGCTGCATGACTACAGTGTTGTGATTGCACTCATTATGATTGTTTTTCTAACGATTATGAATCTGCGGGGAGTGACGGAGTCGGCGTCTGTGCTGGCGATCCCCATATATCTGTTTATCTTTTCGATTGCAATTCTGATTATCTCGGGCGGAATCAAATTTCTTGCCGGGGGCATGGAAGCAGCTGCACCAGAATTCGGAACAAGTCTATCCCATGTGAGTATGTTTCTGTTATTGAAAGCATTCAGCTCCGGATGTTCGGCCTTGACTGGCGTGGAAGCGGTAAGTAACGCGATCCCGAACTTCAAGCAGCCTGCCGAGAAAAATGCCGCGGGTACATTACTGCTTATGGGTTGTATATTAGGAGCCATGTTCATCGGCATCACCTTACTGGCTTATGGGTACGGAGTGAAGCCTGATCCCAAAGCAACGGTCATTTCCCAGATTGCTGAAGCGACGTTTGGCAGGGGCACGATGTATTTTATCATTCAGGGTGTAACGGCACTAATCCTGTTCCTGGCTGCCAACACAGCATATTCGGCTTTCCCGCTACTATCCTTCATGATGGCGAAGGACAAATACATGCCGCATGCATTTATGGTCAGAGGAGACCGCCTTGGTTTCTCGAACGGGATCATTTTTCTTAGTGTGATGTCTGCGCTGCTGGTGGTCGGGTTCAAAGGAAATACGGAAAGCCTGATTCCGCTCTATGCGGTAGGGGTGTTCATTCCATTTACCCTGTCACAGCTCGGCATGATGATTCGCTGGATCAAAGTCAAGCCGTCCGGCTGGCAGATGAAACTGCTCGTGAATACGGTCGGTATGCTGACTACATTATCGATTACCCTGATCTTTATTTTCACCAAGTTCACGCAGACATGGGTCATCTTTATCTTTTTGCCGGTCGTTGTCTATGTATTTATGCGCATTCACCGTCACTATTGCAACATTGCTGATGAGCTGCGAATTGACATTCAGGTGGAAAAACCAGCCCACAAAGGCAATACCATTATCATTCCTGTCGCAGGCATTACCCGGGTCGTCATGAATACAATCAGTTATGCGCAGACGATGTCGGATCACGTGGTTGCGCTGTATATTGGATTCGATGATGAGGCCATACGCAAGATGGAGCAGAAGTGGGAAGAGTGGAATCCAGGTGTTCGTCTGGTCGTGATCAAATCGAGATACCGCAGCATTATGGGGCCGCTGAAGAAATTCATTGATACCGTAGAGTGGAAAACGGCAGAGACCGATCACATCACCGTATTGATTCCGCAATTCATCACCAAGCACTGGTGGCAAAATGTACTGCACAACCAGACCAGCTTCATGATCCGGGCCTATCTGATCAATTATAAAGACGTGATTGTCACCACGGTGCCATATCATCTTAATCGTTAACTCGAACGGTTCAACGCTTCACCCCGTTTGGAAGATTTACAGATTATTGTAAAATGAGTCACGTTCTTTAATAGGTATACGTTCATATTCCATTTACACATCGAACCGCAAGGATATCTCCAAAAAGGAGAGTTCTTGCGGTTTTTTTGTCGTGAAATCCGGTCTAGATACCGCTTTCGTATGGATGCACATTTGCGTAAAGTCCCTTGTCTATGATTAACGTTACGTTGATTCAGAATGAATTTTGCTGTGACATTCGACTCTTACACTAGATAACGTGGTGCTGAAGTGGATGTAACCTTTCACACACACTGAATGCGTGAAACAAGGGGGAAGAAAATCCGATGAGTGAGCTTGATAACCGGATCAGCTTGCCCGCGGCCAAACGGCGCGTATCCGGTACGAGTGAGCGCCGGGCAACCTCGCTGCGTGTGCAGCGAATGCGGGAGAATCTGCTGGCCTATGGTTTCCTGGCACCATCGCTGCTTTTGTTTGCAGTGTTTTTGTTTTATCCGATGTTTAAGTCCGTGTACCTCAGTCTGCATTCCACAGATCCGACGGGGCAGATTGCGGCTTACGTGGGGCTGGATAACTTCAAGGCGGTGTTCCAATCGGGACTGTTTATGCAAGGCATGAAAGTAACGTTACTATTTGTCCTGTTTACAGTACCTACGGGTATGCTGGCTGCTCTGATTCTGGCTGCATTGACTCACAACCGTTTCAAGGGAATGCGTGTATTCCAATTTGTGTTCTCTCTGCCCGTGGTATTATCGGTCGGTTCTTCAGCGGTCATCTGGAAGTTTCTATTCCATCCGACCCTGGGCATGCTGAATTATCTGCTTGGCAAAGTAGGCATTGACCCAATCCCCTGGCTTACCAGCCCGGACTGGGCATTGATCTCGATCTCCATCATGACCATCTGGATGAACCTCGGATTTAACTACATTATTCTATCTAGTGGTTTGGCAGGCATACCCGATGAGATCTACGAGAGTGCCAAGATTGATGGCGCAGGAGCATTGCTTACGTTTCGTAAAATCTCAATGCCGCTACTGTCACCAACGTTATTTTTTGTTACGGTCGTATCGATTATTGGTGCTTTTCAATCGTTCGGTCAGATCAACATTCTAACCCGGGGTGGCCCGATGGATAGTACGAATGTGTTCGTCTATTCCATCTATCAGGAAGCCTTCGTTAATTTCCGCTTTGGTACAGGTAGTGCACAGGCACTGATCCTGTTCGTGGTGATTATGCTGCTGACCCTGATCCAGTTCAAATGGGTAGAAAGGAAAGTGCATTACCAATGAGTGCAACTTGGACCAAAACGCTGTTGTATGGATTACTGACGATCTGTGCAGCGCTTGTGCTGTATCCGGTGATGTACACCTTTTTCATGGCTGTCATGACGCCGGAAGATGCGAGCGCTTATCCGCCGCATATCATTCCAAATTCCATCGATCTGTCCAACTTTAGCGAAGTATTCGATATTGTTCCGATCGGTCGATTTATCGGTAATACCTTCCTTGTCGCAGGACTGACAACAATTGGTCAATTGATTACAGCGAGTATGGCGGCCTATGCTTTTGCGAAAATGCAGTTCAAAGGCAAAAACGTCATCTTCAGCATGTTTGTCGCAACGATGATGATTCCATGGGAAGTAACCATGATCCCAAATTACCTCACGGTTCGCAGCTGGGGTTGGCTGGATAGTTATCAAGGGCTTACAGTGCCATTTCTGGCAACGGCGTTTGGTACATTCCTGCTCAGACAGTTCTTCATGCAGCTGCCCAAGGAGTTGTTCGAGGCAGCGAGGATCGACGGTTGTGGTCATATTCGCTATTTCATATCGCATGTCTTGCCTTTGTCCCGTCCGGCACTTGGTACACTGGCAATCTATTCATTCTTAAGCATGTACAATTCGTATCTTTGGCCGCTGCTGGTGACAAATACACCGGAGATGAGAACCGCACAGATCGGGATCTCGATGCTGGAGTTCCAGGAATCCACCGCGTGGAATCTGGTATTTGCCGGAACCGCAATGGTGATTCTACCATCCTTACTGTTATTGATATTCGGGTTGAAGCAGCTTGTCCGCGGAATGGCCGCAGGCGCACTGAAGGGGTGAGAAAAGAAAAGTTTAAAACTATTAAAATGAAATTGAAATTCTGAAGGTTTTGATCTAAAGATTTTAATTTAGAGGTTTTGAATTAAACCTTGTATCTTCGTACAAGGTCTTAAGGATTGGATACCAGGAGCGAATAAATGAGGCTCACATTTTCAATAAGTCTCTTGAAGAGCTGCAAAAGTAGTGAAGGAGAAGAATCGATTCTGAAGAAGCGAAGCGTTCGCCTTTATCACCGGATTTTCCCCTTTGAGAGGGGGAATGAAAAAATCCGGGGATAACAGCGATCAAAAGAACGATTCATATCCGGAACGGCCATCTTGCAGCACCTATGCACTTATGATTACGCGAGCCATATAAAAGGAGAGCGATTTCGGTTGAAAAAAAAAGGAACATTTGCATTAATGCTGGCAGCACTCATGTTGGTCATCTCCGCGTGCGGAACAAAAGCTGAAATAAGCAGCCCGGCGAGTGGAGCTCAAGCAGAAGCGGCTGCCGCCGAAACAACACAACTGACGTGGTGGCACTCCATGTCCGGTGCTGGAGAGAAAGCCATTAATCAACTCGCCTCCGACTTTAACGCCAGTCATCCAGACATTCAGGTGAAGCCCATTTATCAAGGGAAGTACGATGAGAGTCTGAACAAACTCAAAGCATCCATGGGCTCAGACAGCGGTCCGGACATTATCCAGGTCTATGAGATTGGCAGCAAGTTCATGATCGATTCCGGCATGATCACGCCGGTACAGCAGTTTATTGACAAGGACCAGTTTGATCTGTCTCAATTGGAGCCAAACATCATCCGATATTACACCATCGATGGCAAATTGAATGCCATGCCGTTTAACACATCAAACCCGATCCTGTACTACAACAAGGATATGTTTAAAGCAGCAGGTCTGGACCCGGAGAACCCGCCGAAGACGTATGAAGAGTTTGAGCAAGCAGCAAAAGCACTGGCGAAAGACGGTAAGCCAGGTGCGTCCATGGCGATCTACGGCTGGTTTATGGAACAATTCTTTGCAAACCAGAATGCAGATTATGTAAACAATGGTAACGGAAGAACCGAAACAGCTACAGAGTCTCTGCTGAATTCCGAAGCAGGCGTGAAGACGTTAACGTGGTGGAAAAAGATGATTGACGAGAAAACCCTCTCCAATCTGGGACGTAGCACAGACGATACAACAGCAGCATTTACCGCTCAGCAGATTGGTATGACCCTGGATTCCACGGCTGGCCTGCGTAAAATCGTAGAAGGTTCAGGTGGCAAGTTTGAACTGGGAACAGGCTTCCTTCCTCGTCCGGCTGATGCCAAAGAAGGCGGCGTTGTGGTGGGTGGAGCAAGCTTGTACATCATGAACAACAAATCGGAAGAACAACAACAAGCGGCATGGGAATTCATCAAGTACTTGGCTACACCAGAGGTTCAAGCGAATTGGAGTGTGGCGACAGGATACTTCCCTATTACGACAGCAGCCTACAATGAGCAAGTATTAAAGGATAATATGGCGAAGTACCCGCAATTCCAGACAGCCGTCGACCAATTACACGCTTCAGCAGATTCGACAGCAACATCCGGGGCTGTGATGGGCGTATTCCCGGAAGCTCGACAACTTGTCGAAGGAGCGATTGAAACCGTCCTGAATGGACAAGGTACACCACAAGAAGCATTGGATGCAGCAGCTAAACAAATTACAGACAAGATTGCGCAATATAACAGTACGGTGAAGAAATAACTGTAGGCTAATCTCACATTACAACCAGATGCGGCGATCATTCCTGATCGTCGTGTCTTTATGATTTTATGGATTTTAACCAGTGAGACTTAAGTTGGATTTTTCATGATGTATGGAGTCGTATGTGTTATCACAAAATGTCGAAAGAAGATAAAGTTTATATTCTTCATGTTAGTTTAACTGACTCAAATTAGTTTTTTGTGCACAGGAATGAGAGATGTAAGGTTCAAAAAGTCACAATTAGTGCCGAAATTTAGTCCTATTCGAAAGAATATTATAAGATTTAATATATTTCTGTGATGTATATGTTCTATTTTCTTTCATAGTGAAGAAATATTGTTTACACCAGTCTGTTATTCAGTTATCTTATATTTGAACTAATGTACAAGCTGTCTGAACAAATGATTGAAAATTCATAACATGGGGGTAGGAAAAAGATGCAAAGTAAGCAAATAAAGAGTTGGCTTCGATTATTCTTAGCTGTTGTGCTGTTGATTACCGGAGCTATACCTGCTGGCTTATTCAACAGCAAAGCCGCCGCAGCAGACGAGCCATTAACGGTTACACAGGCGCTCGCTCTTGGTTCGGATGATTCAACCGCTACAGTTGAAGGTTATGTTGTAGGGACCTACAGCAACGGTCCAAGTGTAAATTCGAATCCACCCTTTACTGTAGACACCAATTTTGCTATTGCGGATAGTCCAACCGAAAAAGATATTAGCAAAATGATGCCTGTTCAAGTACCCACATCTGCTCCTCGCAGCACGTTCGGACTACTAAGCAATCCCTCCTTGTATCAATCCAAAGTGCGTATTAACAACGGTACGTTATCTCAATATTTCACTTCTAAAGGTATTCGCTCCGTTGCATCAACAACCTTTCAACTCATTGATGACACACCGGAAACGGAAGTAGCCAATGTTACAGCTAACCCATCTCCAGGGGAAGTTCCGGCAGGAACACAGGTGACTTTAGGAACAACTACAGTCGGTGCTGCCGTATATTACAAGTTAAATGATGATAATACATTTCTTCCTTACACAGTTCCCATCACGGTAAATGATGCTTTACACATTGAAGCTTATGCACATAAAGAAGGCTTGCTGGATAGTGCAATTGCTTTATTTAATTACACCATCGTGGACAATACACCAATCTCAATCTCTGATGCCAGAAACAAACCGGAAAACGCTTCGGTTACCGTTCAGGGGATTGTCACCTACCGAGAGGAATCCGGAGGGATGGCGAATCTATACATTCAGGATGAGAATGCCGGTATCGTCATTCGGGGCACGGATTCAACCGTGGAGCCCGGTGACCGGATAGAAGCATATGGTCCGCTCACCATTTATAACGGTCTGCTCCAGATCGAGAAGGATAAAGCAGGATTTCCAGGCGGATACATCAAGATTTTAGACAAAGCACAAGAAATTCCTGAACCGCTTGTATTGACTTCCAAGGATTTTACACCTGCTGAAGGCGGAGGTAAGGGTGCGGGCGGCATTTATGAAGGAATGCTTGTCGAAGTTAATGGGGTTACAGTGACAAGAAGCAGTAGTTCCACCTTTTTTGCGACAGATATCGATGGTGGTGAGATCACGATCTATGCCAAAAATAGCCCCACTGCACTAGCAACAGGCAAAACATACGAAAAAGTGACAGGTGTCATGACTTACCACACAAGCTATGGTTTGGAACTAATCCCGCGTACAGCAACGGATGTTGTCGAAAATCTGCTTTCTGTTACAGCTAGTGTTCCGTCGGGCGGTATTGTCAAAGGATCAACCGTGACCTTATCCTCACCAACAGCAGGAGCGGAAATATATTATTCGGTTGATGGAACAGAACCAACCCAAACATCTACGATTTATAATGGCCCGATCACTGTAGACGAAGATATGGTTGTTAAAGCGATCGCCGTATCAGGTGGAAATACAAGTGATGTATATAGCTTTACTTACAAAGTTCTTCAGGAACTAAACAATCTAAGAATTCACGATATACAAGGAGCATCTCATAACTCCCTTTATGACGGTCTGGCTGTGCAAAATGTTGAAGGTATTGTGACTCATATTGTCAATGCAAGTTCGTTCTATATGCAGGAGATTCCTGGCATGGAAGATGACGACATAAAAACATCTGAGGGTATCCTTATTTATAAATCGACTCATGGCATGGCTGTAGGCAACAAAGTCAGCGTATCCGGTCAAGTGAAGGAATATGCGACAGCAACGACCGAGCTGGCGACAACAGAAATAGTGGCTACAGCGATTACGGTTGAAGATAGTAATAAAGATCTGCCTGAACCTGTGGTTTTGGGTGCTAACGGCCGAATGATTCCTACTGTAATTGATTCCGATCAATTCGGCGAGTTTAATCCGGATAAGGATGCTATTGACTTTTATGAGAGTCTAGAAGGAATGAGAGTACAACTCGATAATGCTACCATTATCGGTCCGTATTCCAGTGAACCGGGTCTCGCTGTTGTTGTAGATAATGGTGCGAACAATCCATTGCGCACTCCTGCGGGTGGTGTCATTCTGACAGGAGATGGTGTAGAGCCGTTTGAGAGTTCACTTAATCCGCAACGGCTGTTCATCAATAAAAAACCATCCCAAGCGGTCAAAACGGGAGACAAGCTGGATGGCTCTGTTAAAGGGGTTATGACATACTCCAATGGGAACTTTAAAGTGATTCCTGAGGGCAATCTTCCGGCAATCACGCCGAATTCTCTTGCACAAGCCATAACAAATATTCAACCTAAGGATGACAAATTAACGATTGCAACGTTCAATGTAGAGAATTTCAGTCAAAAGGATGGGGCTAGAGCGGTTAAAATTGGCGGCATTGTTGTGAATAATCTGAAAAATCCAGATATTATCGGCATTATGGAAGTGCAAGATAATGATGGAGCAACCGACAGCGGAACAACTGCTGCGGATGCGAGCTTTCAGACTTTAATTGATGCGATTGCTGCCAGAGGTGGTCCCACGTATAAATACACAGATATCGCTCCGGAAAATAACAAGGATGGCGGAGCACCAGGTGCCAACATTCGAGTTGGGTTCTTATATAATGAATCACGTGTGTCCTTGAAAGAAGGAATTAAAGGTAATGCGACAACAGCAATTCAGGTAGGCGCTGACGGTAGTCTATCTAATAACCCAGGTCGTATTGCACCGGAAGACGAGGCGTTCGCCAGCTCTCGCAAACCGCTTGCTGCGGAATTCGAATTCAATGGTGAACGTGTGGTGGTGATTGCCAACCACTTCAATTCCAAAGGTGGAGACCTGAAACCGTTTGGAAGCATACAGCCTGCCACTCGAGGCAGTGAAGTTCAACGTGCGAAGCAAGCTGCGTTGGTGAATGGCTTTGTGAAAGAGTTGCTGAACAAAGACCCAGAGGTAAATGTCGCTGTTCTCGGCGACTTCAATGATTTCCAATTCTCAAATACTTTGAACATTGTTGAGGGTAATGAATTGGACAATCTGGTAAACGAACTGCCAGAAAATCAGCGCTACTCCTATATCTATGATGGTAATTCTCAGACACTGGATCATATTCTGGTGAGTAAAAACCTGACTGAGACGGCAGCCATCGAAGTGGTGCATGTGAATGCCGATTTTGAGACAGCAGATGGACGGGTGAGTGATCATGATCCGCTGCTCGCCCAATTAAGTATCGGAGAGCCGGTGGAAGAAGGGGACTTCAACCTGCGCGTACTGCACACGAATGATACCCATGCGCATCTGGATAATATCCCACGCCGAGTAACCGCAATCAAGGAAGCGCGCAATGATAACACGTTGGTGCTGGATGCAGGGGACGTTTTCTCTGGCACATTGTACTTCAATCTGTTTAATGGTCTGGCTGATCTGGAGTTCATGAACATGATCGGATACGATGCCATGACCTTCGGTAATCATGAGTTTGACAAAGGTCCGAGCGTATTGAAAGCATTTATTGAAAAAGCAGAATTCCCATTTGTGAGCGCCAATATTGATTATTCAAAAGAGGCGAATTTGAGTGGTTTGTACAACAATAACATCGGAAATCCGGGTGAAAAATCCGAGATTTATCCGGCAATTATTACGGAACTGAACGGTGAGCGAGTCGGAATTTTCGGACTGACGACACCGGACACGGTATCTCTTTCTTCGCCGGGAGATGACTTGAAGTTTGTAGATTATAAAGCAAGTGCACAAGCAACTGTACAGATGCTGCAACATGAAGGTATCAATAAAATTATTGCTTTGACTCACTTAGGCTACTCAGAAGATCTCAAATTGGCTGAGGCCGTAGAAGGAATCGACATTGTGGTAGGCGGGCATTCACACACCATTCTGAACGCACCCGTTTTGGTGGATACCCATGCGGACCCAACTTTGGTTGTACAAACTGGTGAATATGACGTGTCTCTTGGTCAATTGGATGTTACGTTTGATGAAGCAGGTATATTGAAAAAGTGGAACGGCAAATTGCTGAGCCTGGATGCGAAAGATGCTAACGGTCAATTCGTCTATGCTGATGATGTGGAAGCCGCAAACAAGCTGAAAGAGTATGCTCCACTGTTGGAACAATTCAAGAAAACCGTTATCGGTAAAACAAATGTCTTCCTGGATGGAGAACGTGGTACTGTGCGGAAACAGGAAACCAATTTAGGAAACCTGATGACAGACGGTATGCTGGAAAAAGTGAAATCCATTGTGCAGGAGAATGATGTCAAAGGATACGTCGCAATTCAGAACGGTGGTGGCATTCGAGCTTCATTCCAGACAGGTGATATTACGCTGGGTAATCTCTTGACTGTGATGCCATTTGGGAATAATCTGTCTGCGTTGAAAATGACAGGTAAAGAAATCACAGCCGCGCTGGAAAATGGCGTTAGTGGTGTGGAAACGGGAGAAGGGCGCTTCCCGCAAGTGGCAGGCATGCGGTTCTACTACGATTCCACGAAACCAGGCGAAAAAATTGATGCCACGACCAACACCGTGACCCAAGTCGGGCAACGTATGGTCAAAGTTCAGATTAAAAATGCAGATGGGACGTACTCGGATATCGATCCGAACGGGTATTATATCGTTGCTACCAATTCATTCATGGCTAACGGTGGAGATTTCTATCGTGCGATGAGAACGGCGAAAGATGATAATCGATTCTACGAATTGAATCTGGTCGATTATGAAATCTTCCATGAACATCTGGACCGTGTAGGTACAGTTGATCAAAAGACGGAAGGACGCAGTACGGATCTTAAGGGCAAGCCGCTTCCTGGAGACGGAAATGGAAGCAATCCTGGTAATGGTGGTGGCAATAATGGCAGTAATCCGGGCAGTGGTAACAGTGGTGGAGGGTCTACAACACCTACTCAGCCGGTAACTCCAACCACCCCTACGAACCCTACTACGCCAACCGTTCCTGGTAATGGAGGAGGTACGAATCCAACCACTCCGGTTGTAGACCTGAAAGATATCGGGAATCACTGGGCTGCGGCTGCCATTGAGCAGGCCATTTCCCGGGGAATTGTGAACGGGTATCAGGATGGTAATTTCCGTCCGAATGCACCAGCCACCCGCGCCGAATTCATTGTTATGTTGGGAAGAGCATTTGAACTTCCAGCAAGCAACAAGGTATTGACGTTTAAGGATGCGGCTGGCATACCTGCGTGGGCGCAAACCTTTATTGCTCAGGCAGTGGAACAAGGCATCATTAGCGGGTATACGGATGATACCTTCCGTTCATCGGGCAAAGTATCGAGGGTAGAGATGACGGTTATGCTCGTCAGAGCACTCGGTCTTCCGGTACAGTCCAATCCGACACTGAGTTTCGCAGACGCAGATAAAGTACCAACGTGGGCTGTTCCGTATATCGCTGCGGCATATGATGCAGGACTGGTGAAGGGAACAGGGCAAAATAGATTTAACCCACTCGCCGAAGCAACACGTGCTGAAGTGGTGACCCTGCTATTGTCGGCAAGTGAGTTGCAGGCGAAATAATAAAGACTATTCAATTTTCCTATGAAAAGGAAGCTAAAACCAGTTTTAACCTTAAGCGCTAAACTCCTTTACACTATTGAAAACAGCTTGCAGACCTTCATCTGCAAGCTGTTTTTTTACTAATTAATGACTGTTCATTTTTACCAGAGGAAGGTATAGTAGACGGAATTATATGGAAGGAGTGTTAACATGCAAGATCAACCGGTATTAATCGCACTATTTGCCATCGCAGCAGGAATTTTTAGTTTGCTCGGAGGAATTAACAACTGGGACTGGTTTATGAAGAGCTTTCGAGCAGGGATCTTTGTGAAGACCATTGGACGGCAGGGCGCAAGAGTAGTATATGGTATTCTCGGTGTTGTCCTGATTGTCATTGGTGTACTGCTGTTACTGATTGGTAAAGTGTAGGAATAGAGAAGAAAGAAAAAAATGTAGAGCCCGAGTACATAATTCAGTTTCACAGCCTTTAATGTAGAAGGCAACGATTAGTACGTTTAGTTTTATGCTTGAGATTCGAGGTTACTTAGGGGTGGAGATTACCATTTAAAAATGTCTTGAAGCCCAAGCCTTATCCCCTGGGGAAAGGGAGCCGATTTTCTAAGGAACTCAGGACGACTTATTTCGCCTTCAGCTCTTCTTTTTACAAAGTAAGGAACATCAGACACCTTATTTGCTGGAATCCCTGTCAAAAACACTGCAAACGACTGTTTTATTCTGATATAGCGTGTCTCAGGTTCTTTAGATTTCTGGAATCACTTCATATCCTTGAATAAGGCGTCTCCGATTCGTTAGCACTTGTACTTGTTCTGCTCCAACCGTGAGTGTGTAGCTCACCAGATCCCTTCCAGAGAGCGAAGCCTTTCATTGAAAGGGAGACAACCCTCTTTAACGGCATTTCAGGTACATTGAGGTTTTCATTAGGTTTGAAGACTTTCCCAAGTAAAAGTTACACTCAAAAAGACCACCGAAAAATTTCGGTGGTCTTTTTACCAGATTCAGGTTTAACCATCTCAAACTGGTTTAATTATCTTTTAAATCTTCAATAGAGTTGATGTCCATATAGGTTGGTACAACCAGACCTGTTTTGGCACCGTCCATATTCGGACCCAGATCATCGATCTGATCCTTATACTTGTTGTAATAATCGGATGAAGTAAGTGGTAACCATGCGGCTGGTGTAGCATCTACATCACCGTTGGCGATGCCCGTCCACATTGGACCGATTTCAACTTGAAGAGAAGTTACATTGTAACCGAGTTTTTCCTTCAGAACATACTCCAGCAAGTTGGTACTTGCGATTTCGGAGTCCCAGGCTACATAACTTAGTTTGATGGGGTCACCATTCACTGGAGTTAGACCTTTGGTCCACTCAGCCACCTGGTCACTATGCTTTTCTGCATAAGCGGCAGCAGCTTGCTGAGCATCTTCTCCATTTTGAATAGCGATCATAATCTCACCCATCTCTTCAGTTGTCCAAGAGAAGCGGTCAAGGAATTCATAAGCGACAGGTTTGTCTTCCTTTAACCCTTTACGGGCAATGGTATGAATCTGTTCGGCTTCACCGTAAACGCCTTCCGGATCCTCCAGATATTTCAGGTCATATGCGTTGAACATCCAATGCGGTGTCCAACCAGTAACGATGACCGGTTCCTTATTTTTAACTGCTTTATCCAGCGTAGCTGTCATTGCGGCTCCTGAACCTTCAACCAGTTTCCAGTCAGACAAACCGTATTTCTCAATGGCACTTGCTGTAGATCTCATAATTCCGGCACCCGGATCGATACCGATAATTTGATGATTGACCTCTTTACCCACATTGGCACTTGCCGATGGAGCGGAGGAAGAAGTAGCACCTGTCTCCAGATCTGCAATCGAGTTCACTTCAGTCATATATTTAGGAACCACGAGGCCTGTGCGTACACCTGTCATATTGGCACCCAGATCGTCTACCTGGTCTTTGTAACGTTCCCAGTAGTCTGCGTGAGTCAATGGCAGCCAAGCTGCTGGAGAGGCATCTACGTCGCCTGAGGCAACACCCGTCCACATTGGTCCAGCTTCGACTTGAAGAGCATTAACTTTATAACCCAAGTTGTTTTCCATCACATATTTCAGCAAGTTGGTACTTGCGATTTCGGAATCCCAAGCCACATAGCTAAGTTTGAATGCATCACCGTTCACTGGAGTCAGACCTTTGGTCCACTCAGCAATCTGATCGGCATGTTTCTCAGCATATGCTTTCGCGGCTTCTTCTGGGGATGTGCCATCCTGAATGGCAGTCATCATTTCACCCATTTCATCCGATGTCCATTGGAAACGGGACAGGAATTCAAACGCAACAGGGTGATCTTCTTTCAGACCTTTACGAGCGATGGTATGAATTTCTTCAGCATCACCGAAAGATTTCTCAGGGTCTTCCAAATATTTTAGATCATATTTGTTGAACATCCAGTGCGGAGTCCAACCTGTAATGATGATTGGTTCTTCATTTTTGAGCGCTTTGTCCAGCGTGGCTGTCATGGCTGCACCAGAGCCTTCAATAAGAGTCCAGTCAGTCAGTTTATAGTCTTCAATCGCTTTTGCAGCAGACTTCATGATACCAGCCCCTGGATCGATACCAATAATCTGATAATTTACTTCTTCACCTACAGCATTGGCTGCTGAATTGTTGCCACCAGCGGAAGTTGTGCCACCAACGAAGTATTGTGAGAAACCAGCGACAAGCACAAGGAATGTAGCTGCAGCCGTGATCCATGCTTTTTGCTTTGCTGTAACGCGTGAGGTCTTTTTGCGACCTGGCATAAACAGATTTTGTGTAAAACGGTCCAATACAATCGCGAGTACAACAACGGCTAGACCGGCTTCGAAACCTTTACCGATTTGCAGCTGTGTTACCGCACGATAGACTTCCGCACCAATACCTTGTGCACCGATCATGGATGCAATAACAACCATGGATAGTGACAGCATGATCGTCTGGTTAATACCGGACATCACGGTAGGCAGAGCGAGGGGGAGCTGTACTTTAAATAACTTTTGCATGGAAGTCGAGCCGAAAGCATCAGCTGCTTCAACCAATTCGCCAGATACCTGTCTGATACCCAGATGAGTCAGACGAATCGTTGGTGGAATCGCAAAAATAACGGATGCGATAACACCTGGAACGACACCAAGGCTAAAGAATGTAACCGCAGGCAGCAAGTAGACAAATGCAGGCATTGTCTGCATGAAGTCAAGCAGCGGTGTAATAATGCGTGCTGCAGTTTTGCTATATGCCAGCCAGATTCCGACTGGAACCCCAATCAGAATGGAGATTAATCCTGAAGTAATAACCAAGCCGAGTGTGTCCATAGATTGGGACCAGTACCCGAGGTTATCTACGAGCAAGAATCCAATCACCGTAAATAGGGTAAGTGGGAGGCGACCCACAAGGAACGCTAGAACACCCAGTATCGCAATGAACAGAAGCGGATGGGGCAACATGAACAGCCCGGAGAAGAATCCGACCACTGCCTGAATAACAACAGAGATGACATTAAACAATCCGGAGAGCGAGGAGCTCATCCAGTCAACGATGGATTCAATCCACGATGCTAGTGGTATTTTGGGAATCATTCACAAGTTCCTCCTTTACTGCAACTTCACCGCTAAGTGCACCCAGCAGGGCACCGCGGACGATAACACCTTGCAGACGGCCAGTCTCACCAACAACAGCGAGAGGCACATGGGCTGAGCTTACCATTTCGAACAATTCATGAATCAGGGTCTCAGGAGCAACAGTCGGCCCGTCCGTGATCAGAATGTCGTTCAATACTTTATTTTCGCGCATCGCACGGGTAGCATCTTCAGCTGTGATGACACCAAGCAGTTTTTTCGAACGGTCAATGACAAACAGGTTGGAAATACCACGTTCGCGCATTAATTCGAGGGCAACACGAGGACCACGGTCAAGCGTAATGGTTTCAGGGCGACGCATTACGTGAGAGGCTGTAAGGACCTTGGACAGATCCACGTCTTCGACGAAGCGGGCCACGTATGAGTTGGCCGGTTGAATCATGATTTCTTCCGGTGTACCAATCTGCACAACTGCGCCGTCTTTCATGAGTGCAATCCGATCGCCGATGCGCAGCGCTTCGTCCAAGTCATGGGTAATGAAAATAATGGTCTTTTTCATTTTATCCTGAAGCTCGATTAATTCATCCTGCATATCACGGCGAATCAATGGATCAAGTGCACTGAAGGCTTCATCCATCAATAGTACTTCCGGGTCATTGGCAAGTGCTCGGGCCAAACCGACACGTTGCTGCATCCCGCCACTGAGTTCATCTGGCATTTTGTCTTCCCAACCTTTAAGGCCGACCAGCTCAAGTGAGGTTTTCGCCTTTTCGCGGCGTACTTCCTTATCTACTTTCTGTATTTCCAATCCATACTCCACATTATCAAGAACGGTACGGTGCGGGAATAACGCAAACTTCTGGAAGACCATGCTGATCGTTTTCCGACGCACTTCGCGCAATTGTTCTTTGTTCATCTTGCGTAGATCCTTACCATGGACCAGAATTTCTCCGGATGTTGGTTCAATCAGACGATTAAACATCCGAACCAGTGTGGATTTACCACTCCCGGACAGTCCCATAATAACGAAGATTTCGCCTTCCTTAATATCCATGTTGACCCGGTTGACACCAACCGTTATCTGTTTTTCTTTGGCCAACTTTTCTTTCCCCCAACCTTGCTCCAGTAATTGCAGACCTTGCTCGGTTTGGGGTCCAAACAATTTACTTACGTTTTTCACTTCAAGTATGGTCATGTTTTCACCCCTTCTGATGTGTTGTGCACTTCGAACGGCTTTCAGCATCCATAAGCCCATACACTTATGCGCCCAGCCACGAAATCCGGTAATTGTTGCTTCGCTTCCCGTCTTTCTGGGTAACGTTTTTAATACTAACAATACTTAACCAGTATATCAACTGAATAAACAGTACATAATGTTTGTACAGTAAAAACTGTACAAAGTTTTTCGTCCATATACTCCGTCGTTCTCCTTTTTCTGGCTAATAAGGCAGCTTTACATTTGACATTGCTTTTCCTACAATAGAAAATGAGCTGAATTGAAGCTGAATTTTTTGGTTAAAAGATAGTCATAGGCAAATGTAGCCTGGTAAAGTTCCCATTTTCATACATTGGGTGAAAGAAAGCCCTCTGGCATATAGGATGTCCGGCCGGATGCTTTCCCATGTAAGCAGGACTTTAAAGTGTTGCAATTATTTTGCCAAGACTGTGGAATGTTCAGAATGGAGGTTGCAAGCATGGGCTTGGACCATTTACAAGAGGAACAGCAGGCATCCGTGCTGAAGATTCGTAAGCGTGTCATCGAAGCCATTGGACGTAATATGGATCTTTACGGCGTTACGCTGTCTACGGGACACTTATATGGATTGCTATTTTTTGCAGACAAACCAATGACCCTTGACGATATGGGACGGGAAATGGAAATGAGCAAAACGAGTATGAGTACAGGTGTACGAACACTGCTGGATTTGAAGATGGTGAATAAAGTGTGGAGCAAGGGCTCCAGGAAAGACCTATATGAAGTGGAATATGACTGGCATCAGACGTTTACGGATTATTTTGCCATTAAATGGAGAAAAGCCGTGGAGAGTAATCTGCAGGTTCTGCGAAAATCAATTGAAGAAATGAATCGGTTAGTCGAAGATCTGGATGAAGAGGCGGATGCTGAACTGATCCACATCCTGATGGAAGACAAACATAAGATTTTGCAAGCGGAAGCATACTACAAATGGTTGGATCGGTTAATCGATACCATGGAAAATGAAGAGATATATAAGCTTGTTCCAAAAGAAGAGATCAAGGAACACTCATAATTACATGCAAAAGGCCCTTTCCGTCACAGGAGGGGCCTTTTGGTTTGTTATATACTCTCTTTATATTAATGAAGGAACACGATGAAAAAGAAAAAATTCCACATCGTTTCAAGCTGATAGTCTCGTTTAATGTCCAATCAGACCTGCATGAGGAAAGGCTACAGAATGCTGTGAGATCTGTTGCAGTTCATTTAGTATCTGCATTTGGCCAGCCGGAGTCCAGCATAACCGTTGCCAATCTGAGATATCGTGAACATTACCATGCAACACGGCAGGGGAACGATTCCAGGATGGCGTTTGCTTCATGCGCCGGAACACCTTTTCACTGGCAGGCTGAAGCGAAGCACGGTGGATCAACAGATAATCCGTGTCCAGCATGGGGATACTATCTGCTGCATAATCATTCCGGGAGATGTCGGGAGATACAAGTTGGGCAGGCAGGATTCCCAATTCAGCATACAACAAGTGATTTAATGGATGCTCGCCAGTCCCCTGTAATCGGATGAACTGATTCGTAATCTCCATCAGCGCCAACCGTTTTTGTCCGAAATAAGATGGTAGGTTCAGGCTTGCTTCGAGCTTGCGAAACTCAAGTTCCTTGAAGTTCAGCAACGCTTGCTTCTCACGTCCGACCAGTTCGGCTAGGCGAAGATGGTTCTCTTTCCAGTCATCCGTGGACTCCAAGATGATGGTGGGTGCAATACTTTTCAGGTGATCGTAATAGGGCTTGTGGTAAAAGTCCCCGATGATCAAATCGGGCTTCGCCTGCCGAAGTTGATCTAATTGTCTGGTTAATCGGCGTTCTTGTTCATATTCATCCGGTTCTCGGTCAAGAACTCCTTCAAGCACAGCTACCGGGCGCAGTCCAAGCGAGTCCAGATTCTCATGGAGTCCCATGATGGATGCTGTAGCTACGCGAAGTTGATCTTTTTTCATATACACGCTGGGAGCAATCCCCAA
Organism: Paenibacillus sp. 1781tsa1; assembly: GCF_024159265.1. NCBI lineage: Bacteria > Bacillati > Bacillota > Bacilli > Caryophanales > Paenibacillaceae > Paenibacillus > Paenibacillus sp. 1781tsa1. The sequence goes on from NZ_JAMYWY010000001.1 coordinate 1,581,452, forward strand.
GGTTTGTTTGAATTTGCGGCTAAAATAATACTCGTTGCCATACCCGACAGATACCGCGACGTCTTTGAGGACACAGGGTTCCGCTGACAACTGTTTTTTGGCTTCGTCTATACGTAAACGATTCAGATAATCGGTCGGCGACATGCCTTTGGCCTTCTTGAAACTGCGTGAATAGGAGCTGGGCGTAAGACCAGCGATCTTGGCAAGCTGATCCATGCTGATTCCTTCACTCATGTAGCGTCGCATATACATAATACTGCGTTCCAAAGCAGGGTCTACTTTCTCATGATTGGCTTCCAGCCGGTTCTCCGAGAGAAACTGCAGTAGTTCATGTAATTGGCTATGTATGCTGATAAAGTGATTTGGCTGACAGCCCCGATAGGTTTCATACAGTTGTTCCAAACGTGATACAGCCTGCTGTTCGTGACGAACCAGCAACCTGCCTGTTTGCCAATCCAGCGGGAAGTCAGGTGAAGAGGTCATTTTCCACTCACCTCGCACTTGCTGCAAACGAACCGTATCCATGCTTAGCAATATAAATTCAGTCACATTAGAGCGTGCAGCGGCCTCAATGGTTGTATCTGGCTTCAGTACAAATAAGCTGCCCGCTTGAGCCGTATAGACTGTATCATTCAGGACCAGAACACCGTCTCCTTGCAAAATAAGACAGAGCATGGGCCGGGATACCGTCATGCCTTGCACACGGAAATTCTCCCCCCGACGCACACGGCACATGGAGGAGAGGAGCGGTAGAGATGAGGTTTCAGCAATGAAGGGAAACTGTTCAGTCATACGGACCATCCTTTTGTCTTATTTTCTTAATGATAACAATTATCATTCTCATATGGAAGATGTTTTTTAAAATAGTTCTCGACAACCAAAAAAGGACTACCAAGAGCCGTTATGGCTACCAGGTAATCCTTTTTATTATGGACAAGTCCGTAGAATGAGCTACATGCTTGAATCAACAGGATATGTTAGTAAGTTAGTACGGTGTTACCAATAGAATATTGTCGAGGAAAACGTCACTTAGTACTTTTTTTCCTGTTCCACCCGTTTGCACGTGATACAAGCGATATTGATCTTTGGCATTGATATAGAACAGGCCCGCAACATCATCTCTAATATGGAATGCATCCCATTCGTCACTGGTAAGTTTGGTTACTTTGAGAGCAGTATTGACCGAATAGAGACCGTTGTTGCCCGAGATGTAAGCAGCCGTAGGTGTGCCGTTGGTCAATTGATTCGCAACATACGTTACATTGTTCAGGTTCAGGTTGGCGGACTTGGTTACTTTGTTGCCGGAGACCGTTTTGGCATAAGCCTTCTTGTCTGCATCAATAAGGACAACCTTGTCTGTACCTAGGGCACTTACTTCCCGAACGCTTTTGTTATGAAGCTGAAGTGTTTTGGCTGAAGTTGTTAACGCAAACGCTTTGCCTTTGGCATAATTGTAATCCTTATTGTTGTCGAGATCGATTCCCTTGTTATACACATAAAGATTGTTTCCCCAGCCACCGGAATATACAGCGTTCACATCCAGTTTCGCTTTTGGATTAACCGCAGTGGCTTTGCCCGTGTTGTAATTCACCTTATACATGACAACAGCATTGGTGGAGTAGTACTGCTCGTATGGGTCTGTATTAACCATCAGTTGCAGTTCGTTTTTGGCTTGATTCGTAAAATAACGACCTTCCACTGCGCCTGCGGCAATCCGCTGCACAGCTCCAGAACCGTTGGACGTTTTGGACACGATCCAGGTGTTTCCATTAACCAGTGCATTATAGTAAGCCCGCCCCTTGGCTACCACGAGAAACGGAAAATCGGTATCGGCCTTGTCAGCAATCTTGGTGACAGTTGAAGCATCACTGTTGCCATTAGCTCGATAAATCGTGCCTGTAGCATCCAGATAATAGATGAATCCGTTATCCGTATAATAGCTGAGCACATCTGTTGCAAATGTCTCTGCCGCATCGCTGGACCCGTCATTCGGAACCCGAAGTAACGTTGTGGAAGAAGCAGTCTGTGTGTAGTAGAGATAAGAACCTGCCGCGAGCAAGTCCACACCTTGGAAATCAATTAATACTTCTGTTGTATTGCTTCCATCCGCGGATACTTTGTACAAAACGCCGTCGGACTCATAATACACAGTAGATTGGCTAAGTGAAGCTGCCTGGGCTGCGCCCCCGCCTCCGAATGTCACTGCTGCAATGAGTGTAAATAACAGCAATGTACAGATGGTGCGTTGTACGTATGTATACCCTGTTTTCATGCTTTCCTCGTCCCCTTCGTTCGTGTATGTATGTCGTTATTTCCTTATGTTATATCGGTAAACTATGGAAGATATGTTAGGTCTCATACATGAAAAAAACAGAGGATGAAATTGAATTTCATGCACATTCCAACTTGAAATCAAATTGCGAATGATGCTACCAATCCGGTTCCAAAGCATTCTCCGCCTGACTTGATCGTGATAACATAACATTCAACCAGAGCAGAGGAGTGAGCGATCATGTTAATGAATGTGGCGATCATCGGATTTGGGAACGCAGTGGTGAATTATCATTTGCCTTATCTGGAGAAGAAAGAAAATATCAAGGTGAAAACGATATACCGTCGCGAGGAAGATCGGGTTGGCGATACAGAGCGTGAGCTACTTTATCCTGAGATTACTTTTTCGACCCATATCGAAGATATATTGCAGGACGATGAAATTGAATTGATGGTTGTCGCCACCCATGTGGATAGCCATGTAGAATACGCCAAGCTGGCATTAGAATACGGCAAACATGTGCTGGTCGAGAAACCTTTTGCCTCCACTTCTGCGGAAGCCAAAGCTATCTTTGAACTGGCCAAACGTAAAAATCTCATCGCCATGGCGAATCAAAATCGCAGATTTGATGGTGACTTCCTGACATTGAAAAAAGTGATGGAGAGTGGCAAACTGGGGAATATGGTTGAAATCCAGTCCCACTATGATTATTTTCACCCGCATTACACGAGAAGTGGATTCGGACTGCTGCATGGCTTGGCGGTGCATACCATCGATCAATTGATCTCCATATATGGAGTAGCTGACCGAATTGATTATGATGTTAGGAGTTTAATCGCGCCAGGTGAGTCCGATGATTATATCGATATTGATTTTCGTTATGGACGAATGAAGGCCACGATTAAGTGCAGCCTGCTTGTGAAGATCGAACATCCGAAATTCATTGTACACGGGGATCGAGGGAGCTTTGTCAAATATAGCAGCGGACATCAAAAGAAAACTGGAGATGGACGAACCAGGGTATCCATTGAAGCTGAACCCGAGGATAATTGGGGTACGATTAGTTATGTGGACGATGAGGGAACATCACATACGGAGAAAGTTCCTTCGGAAGCAACGGACTATGGCATCTTATATGATCAACTACTTCAAGCCATTCGACATCACGGTGATAAACCGGTCAAGGATGAAGAGGTTTTATATGTATTGGATATTTTACATGACGGAGTAGAAGCGGCGAAGAGAGCAAAGTGATTCATCAACGACAGGAGCGAAACGATATGATGAATATAGCAACGATTGGTACAGGGTCCATTGTGGATGCCATTTTATCTGCGATAAATGAACTGGATGATGTTACGTGTACAGCGATGTACTCCCGGAAGAGAGAGACAGCACAGGAGCTTGCGGGGAAGTATGAGGTCGATACCATCTATACGGACCTGGAATCCCTATTTTCAGATACCAATGTAGATCTCATTTATATTGCGTCACCGAACAGCATGCATTACGAACAGGCCTATCAGGCACTTCAACATGGCAAACATGTCGTCTGTGAAAAGCCATTCACGTCCACGCTTCACGAAGCAGAAACGCTGATTGCACTTGCAAAAGAAAAGAATCTGTTGCTGTTTGAAGCCATCTCCAACATTCATTTGCCCAATATCAAAGTTATACAGGAGCAACTACCAAAGCTTGGTCCGATCAAACTCATCCAATGTAACTACAGTCAATACTCACGCAAGTACAATGATCTGCTTGCAGGGCAGACACCGAATGTATTTAATCCACAATTTTCTGGTGGAGCGCTGATGGATATCAATATTTATAATCTTCATCTGGTCATGAATCTGTTCGGCAGTCCGAATGCCGTATCGTATACCGCAAACCAACATGCAAACGGCATTGATACATCCGGAGTAGTGGTTCTCCAATATCCAGAGTTTATCGCGGAATGTGTGGGTGCCAAAGATACAAACAGCATGAACTTTGTCCTCATTCAGGGAGAGAAAGGGTATCTTCACGTTGTCGGGGGAGCAAACGGTTGCCGGGAGATCAAGCTTCAGATCGGGAATGAGCCTGCTGAGGAGTATAATGCCCAGACCAAGTCCAATTGGCTATACTATGAGTGGGAAGCGTTCAGGGACATCCATGCAAGTGGGGATCACAACCGGTGTTACGAACTGCTGGAACACAGCCAGTCTGTGATGGGTGTACTGATGGGTGCGCGTAAGGATGCCGGAATTGTATTCGCAGCAGATATACAGTAATCGTTAATACGTGTCACTAATGCTGCTCATGTACAACATGTCGAAAATATAAAGTACAGAAACCATCGAAGACATTTTGGACAGCCTTAATTGTTCATTGTATCCATATGCCAGTAACGTTTCATCACAATGTTTGGACAGGGTTGAATGGTTTTTGCCTGTGACCGCAATGACTTTCATCTGTTTGTTGCTCAGTACTTTGGCGGCTTCAATCATGGATTGGTTCTCACCTGTGTGCGAGATAACAAAAGACAACGTCAGGCTGTTGGGATTGATCGTGTTCAAATAATGCATGTTGGGACTATTGTGAGCAATCGCAGATATACCGAGTTCATTCCACTTGGCACAAGCCTGTTGCGCTAGATAATAGTTCATATCACTGCCATAGATATCGATGCGTCCAGATTCTTTGACCCAGTTAGAGATTCGTAGCAAAATAGGAGCATTTAACATCCGGCGTGTATCCTCCAGCGCCTGCTGATACAGGTAAGGAACCGAGTCGATGGCAGCAAGCACGTTGCCTTGTTCTGCAATTGGACAATTCAGCGTCTGCAACGCGGAAGGTATCTGTTGATATTCAAGAGCAAGTTTTAACTGAAAGTCTGGGTACCCCTTGGTACCCAGCTTTTTGCATAGACGAACAATGGTAGACGAGCTTGTATAGGTTTGCTGAGCCAGTTCATGGGCTGTAGAATCAAATACAACTTCGGGGTTGTTCAGGATGTAGTCCACGATATGCTTCTCCTGTGTCGTTAATTGTGGAGTATATTTTAATTTTTGAAGCAGTTTGGATTCCATGCGGTTGTTCCATCCCTCTCTATTATCTTCCGAAAGTACATGTCTCCACATCATAACCTGCGTTTATCTATTTCTCAATCTGCACATCTCAGATCTGACTTTCTGCCAGCTGCTGACGACTATTCCACAGGGTGACGAAACGAAGAAGAACCATACTAATGAGCAGGAGCAATGCTCCAATCATGAGTAACATCCAAGGACCGATCAGCAGCATGCCACTGGCTTGACCAGCGACTAAGGCGATCAGGGGAAGGACAATCAATCCGCCGAGCTGATAGGCTTCCTGGAACCCACGGACCTTGGCCGAGATCAGGACGTTCAATAAAATGACCATAAGACTGCATGCGGGAACAACCCACACCACAAGTATGATCCAGTTCAGATTGGGAAACATCAACGTTCCAAACATGGGGTACATCAGAATATTGGCAATGATTCCATAGATCAGGAAAGTAACCCAGGATAATAGAAGGGAAGGGATTAGGGCAGCCAATACTTTGCCTTTAAAAAGAGTGTCCATGCTGATCGGTGTGAACAATAAACCTTCCAGCGTCTTGCGTTCCTTCTCTCCAGCGAAACTATTGGCCGTCAGAATACTGGAGGCCATCACCGGAATAATGAGAAACAAGGGAGCGAACATATACATGGCCAAGTAATAGACAATACGATGATTATCTGTAGGCATGGAAGCAAGCTGAGGAATCTGTCCGCCATGGGTTAACGCATCCAATGATTCGAGCAGAAAGCTGATGTTGCCCAGAGAACGAAGTTCCATTCTGGAGGCCGCCCACAAGAGGGCAGAGGGCATAATGATTCCGATAATCAGTGGAACGATCAACATAGGCAACCAGAGCTGAACGCTGGCTGTGACGGACCGGATATCTTTACGTACCAGTGCACGTATGGCTTGACGATTATTCATGGTGGTGTGCCTCCCTTATGGCAAAATAGATACTTTCCAGATCACTGCCCGTGATACGGGCCTGATAGACTTGGCCATGCTCCGTTAATTGCCTTAGCAGTAATGGAATATCTTCACGCGATGTAAGCTGAAATACTGCTTGATGTGCGGAGATTATTTCAGGTGTAAAGTCGGTTGCCGTGTGCCATCCTTCCGGCATGTCGGCTTCGACTTCGAGTTTCGGAGTGGACAGGTATCGGCTAACAATCTCCTGTTCCGTGCCTTCCTCAACGATGCGCCCCTTTTCCAGGAAAATATAACGATCACAGACGGCTGACAGTTGGGACAGCACATGGGATGAGACCAGAATCGTCATCTTTTCTTCCTGATTTAGTTGACGGATGATACGCAGTACCATCTGAATTCCATCCGGATCCAGGCCATTGGTGGGTTCATCCAGGAACAGGATGGAAGGACGGTGCAGGAGTACTCGTGCAAGCCCCAAGCGTTTCTTCATGCCTGTGCTATAGGTCCCGACTTTTCGATGCTGATAATCCTGCAACTCGAACAGAGTTACAAGCTCGTCAATACGTTTCTGAGCATGCTTCAGGCCAAAAACATCTGCGAAGAAAGTCAGATTGTCACGGCCACTCATATTTTCATATAGTCCACTTTGTTCGGTAAGGGTGCCACATATGGCCAGTACTTTCTCCGCCTCACGAGCGGTGTCCAATCCGTTAATGGTTACCTGTCCACTGGAAGCACCCAAGACACCATTCATGATACGGATCAGTGTGGTTTTGCCCGAACCGTTAGGGCCAATTAACCCGGTGACACTGCCTTGTTTAACTGTGAAACTGACATCTTGAAGTGCTTGATGCACCTTGAATTGCTTGGATATGTTACGTGCTTCGATCATCTATATTCACCGTCCGATCTGAGTTTGGAGGTTATACGTGCGGTAGGCTGATATCGTTCAAATGGACGACAAAAAAGATCTATCTCTCCTTCAATAGTCCCGAATGCAGGATGCATATTTACCCTGAAGCCTGTCTGAAATCGGGTCTCAGGTTTGTTTTCACTATAGCTTGTAACATGTATCCTTATTTTAGGGTAGAACATCCGTTTCATTGCTATTCATAATGTGGTAATGAAAGTTAAGACCTTACGTCTCATGAATGTCTGTAATAATCATCTAACGCCGGTCTTGGTAATCCAGGACCGGCTTGGCGTGATGTTTTGGACGTACCTACAACGGAAACGTCTGTTTTTAACGATTACATAATGAATTCGTCTAACACATCCATACGAATACATCGTATGGGTACATATTGTGTTTGGACGTAGAGGAAGGTGAGTGAGTTATGACAGCATCCAATGAATATCGTTTTCAGGTGAACCTGAGCGGGATGATTCAGATTTTGTCCAACCATCTATATAGTAGTCCTAAGGTGTTCTTGCGCGAACTGATGCAGAATGCAACAGATGCGATCACGGCACGCAAGGAAGTGGAGCCGGGATATCAGGGAGAAGCTCGGATTGAACTGACAGGAACCGGTGATCAACTGACGATGATGGTGGAGGACAACGGAGTTGGCCTGACCGAAGCGGACATCCACGAGTTTCTGGCGATGATTGGACAATCCTCGAAGCGGGGGCAACAGGCACTGCTGGATGGCGAGACATCGTTTATTGGGCGTTTTGGTATTGGTCTGCTTAGCTGTTTCATGGTAAGTCATGAGATCGTTATGCTGACTCAATCGATTAAGGGTGGTCCCTCGATGGAGTGGAGAGGTAAGCCGGATGGTACATATACGATTAGACAATTGGACACACAGTTGTCTCCCGGAACGAAAGTATATCTGCGTTGTACACCGGATGCAGCACATTATTTTGAAACGGAGTATGTAAAAGAAGCTTTATTTTACTATGGTGCGTTGTTGCCTTATCCGGTCACGTTGCTTCATGACGGGGTGCAGTCTGTTGTCAATCAGGATTCCCCGATCTGGTTAACACGTCCAGAACTTGCTCGTTCCTGCCGAGCGGAAGTGCTTGCTTTTGGTGAACGTCTGCTGGGGGAGAAGTTCCAGGATTTCATCCCGCTGACAACGGCTACGGGCCGTACGGGAGGCATTGCGTATGTGCTGCCACATGCAGTGAATCTGAATGCAAAACGTTCTCACCGAGTTTACCTGAAGCGAATGCTAATTTCGGAGAAGGCTGAGAACATCTTGCCAGAGTGGGCGTTCTTTGTGAAATGCCTGATTTGGACCGATGAGCTTCAACCAACGGCGTCAAGAGAACATTTCTATGAAAATGAAAAGCTGGAAGAGGTGCGCTCCGAGCTTGGAGACGCTCTGCGTATGGGGCTGGCTGACATGGCTGAGAATCAGACCGAACGTCTGCAGAAGCTGATTCGTCTGCATGCTCTTTCGATGAAGGCATTGGCTGTTCAGGATCAGGCGTTCTACGCGATGATTCACCGCTGGCTACCTTTTGAGACGACGAGAGGACACCGGGAACTGGGTGAACTGATTGATGAAGGGGAGACGCTGTATTACACCGGCTCCATTGATGAATATCGTCAGATTCACCATGTCGCTTCTGCACAGTCCATGCTGGTCGTCAACGCAGGTTACATCTATGATAAAGAACTGATGGCGATGCTGCCTGTCATACTGAACAATGTACAGACCGAGCGAATTGAGCCAGATGAAGTATCGATGACATTTACGGATGTTGCACCGGCCGAGCGTAACCAGTACTATGATGCGCTGCGTTTGGCAGATTCGGCATTACAACGTTTTCGCTGCCGGGCAGAGGTAAAAGGATTCAAGCCATCGGATCTGCCGGTGTTGTTTACCCTTTCGCAGGAGTCATCTACACTGCGTGCGCTGGAAAAAGCCAGCGAAGAAAGCACAGACTTATTCTCCTCTGTCCTTGGTTCATTGTCAGCAGGCATTAATTCGGCAGGGTACTCGACCTTGTATCTGAATGTGAACAATCCCATCATTAAACGGGTGTTGACTTCACCAGATAATCAGATGACACCGATTGCTATTGAAATGCTGTACGTCAACGCACTGATGATGGGCCATTACGCTATGAACAAGCAGGAACTTGAAGTGTTGAACCAGGGAATTGTACGGTTTATTGATTGGGGTTTGCGGGCAAATACAGATCGTAAGGGGGATGCGTGATGAAGACAGAGATGGATTTTGAAGATTTGATGGAAGAGGCCTATCAACTGCCTAATGGTCCTGCGAAGCTCGGTTTTTTGGAGGAAGCAGCGCGGGTAGCCGATGTCAATGGCATGGTCGAAGAGGCATACGAAGCACGCTCGGAGATTGTTGATGCTGCCACCTTCTGTGGGTATCCAATGAAAGCTTTAATCGCTTTTTCTTGGCAGCTGGGCAAGTTCGATCAGCAACCAGAGCTGTATGATGAAGAGACGTTATTGTGGTCATATAAATGGATTCTTGGCAAAATGCCCGATTTCCCGGAAATCTCACGCGAGAAGATTATGGAGCTGTTGGAGGACTTCGGAGCACGGTTCAAGTCTTATGGTTACAGTGAGCGTTCTTATTGGTACTATCGTTTCCGCATCTTTATGGATTTCGGAGAGCTGGAGGAATCAGGGCGCAGTTATGATAAGTTTAGAACATTAGACCGCGACTTCATGAGTGACTGTGAGGCATGTGAGCAGGATGAGATTATGCGTTATTTTATGTTAAAAGGAGACGACGAGAAGGTGCTGGAAGTGGCCAAGCCTATTCTCAAAGGACGCATGAGCTGTGCGGAGATTCCGCATCTAACGTTGTCGGAAATTCTGATGCCACTATATCGTCTGGGGCGGACGGAGGAAGCCGATAAATATCAGGTCAAGGGATACCGCTTGATCAAGGGTGAGAACGATTTTGTGCAGAGTTTTTCCGAGCAGATGGAGTATCTCACACTTACGAATCCTGCCAAAGGCATTGATGTCCTCGAAGAAACACTGGTGCTCGCAGCCGATCATGAAGATGCGTATGCCAAAATGTTATATTATGCGAAGGCAGCCCCGTTATTGCGGCGTTGGACTGAAGAAAAAGAGTCGGAAGGCTATCGCATGCGCCTGCCAGCATCCTTCCCGTATGAAGGTGATCCGGGAGATCTGCTCAAGCTGGCGGATTACTTTGCGGAGCATGCTCAGACCGTTGCAGCCAAGTTTGATCAGCGTAATGGAAACACACATGTATCCTCGTTGATTGCAGAGAGACGGATATAACTCGTAACATGTAACAGATGACTATAATGACATGAGCAAAATAAAGAAACAGGCTTGTTCGAGAAGGAGCGCGTATCCTTCCGAACAAGCCTGTTTTTCTTGCAAAAAGCATGATATGTCTAATCGGTATGAAGATGTTTTATTTTTATTGTGCTGAAGTCGCAGAAGGGACCGGCACTGGTACTGGAACCGGTGCAGTTTCAGATGTCTCCTCTGCAGCTTCGGCTTCTTCAGCAGGTTCTGCTTGTGGCTGCCTAGCAGCCATCAGTTCAGCGACGATTTGATCTGTTGGTTGTGTAAGCAACGCATACATAATCGCAGCCTCTTCCTGACGAATCAGAGGTTTGCGGGAAAGTAAATCAATGGATCCATCTTCCAGCACTTTTACCTCAGGTCCATGGATACCAAGCTTCGCCATCATCTGAACGGCTGGTACAGCCCATGGGTCCGTGTGTCCCGCAAGTTTCACATCATTGAACAGTTCGCTAGGATATTGCAGTTGGAGAGATCTCCAGATCATTACCATCGCTTCCTGTCGCATAATCACTTGATCCGGTTTAAACTGCGTGTCATCTGCGCCCGTAATCATCCCCATCTCATACCCGAGTTGAATATATCCGGCTGCTGCATGGTCTGCCCAATCGGTGCCGGCAGGAGGTGTTGTTTTGCTGGGTTTCAATCCACTAAGTTTAAGCGTGTTTTCAATAAATTCAGCTCGTGTCACAGCTGTTTTCGGTTGGAAAGACTTGTTAGCCTCATTCTCATAATATCCGAGTGATTGTAATCCATAGATAGCTTCAGCATAAGGACTGTTCTTACGAACATCCCGGAAGCCCACAGGTTTTTGCCCTTTTTTCTCATAACCCATAGGGTTGAGGTAAGGTTCCTTCAAGTATGTGGTGCCATCTGCATTTTCTATGAATGCTGTGAATTGACCGGTCAATTCATCTTTGAAGAGATGATCTTCCAGTTGGATCAGGTTGCGTTGACCCAGGAATACATCGCTAATGCTCAGTTGTCCTGGCTTATCCCCGCCACCTTTCAGGGAACTTACAATCGTGTTAAGTCGAAGATCTGCGTACAATCCGGTTAAGCGTTGCAGCTCAGCTGCGGATTGCGGCGTGTATTCCTTGAACTGCACAGGCTCTGCATATTGCGGGAAGAAACTCTGAATGAATGCAGGATAGAACAGATTACGAAGTGCTCCATTTTGATTATACGTCAGGAAAACGCCTGTATTTTGCTCGGGAATAAGGAAGAGATAAGAGCTGAACCCGGTCAGGTCGCCTGCTTTCGTAATAACTTTTGGACTACTTCCTGCACCGGGAATCTGAAATGCTGCTTCGAATCCATACGTGGTGTTTGGTAACAGTGGGTGAATGGAAGAACGGTACTGTTCCATGCTTTTCACCGTGGATTCCTTAAAGATTCGCTTGTTGTCCTTCACGCCATCATTCAGGAACGCAATCATGAATTTCCCAATGTCCTCGGCGGTAGACAACATGCCCCCTTGAGGCATTGGTGTTGGAGAGATGGTGTACAGATCAAGCGGATTGTGTGCCGCATCATAGCCTGTAGCCAGCTGCTTTTGGAATTTTTTGTCCAGCATGAAACTGCTGTTATCCATTCCTAACGGTTTGAAGATATGCTGCTGCATGTAGGATTCAAAAGGCTCGCCGCTTACATTCTCGACAATCATGCCAAGCAGCAAAAACGAGAAGTTATCGTACATGTAGGCGCTACCAGGCTCGCGAACGACAGGAGGCATGTGTTGCTGTGCGTAATCCTCCATCGCTATGTACTTGTCGAAATCAGTATGGATGTCTTCCTGCTGCGGATCACGGATCTCGAATCCGGTCGTGTGTGTGAGCAGGTTCTCCACAGTTACAGGTTTGTCAAAAGGGTTATCGAATTTGAGCCCTTTCACATAGGTCTGAAAATCAGCTTGAAGGTCAACCTTGCCTTGCTCCACCAGCTGCATCACGGCTGCTGCCGTGAATGTTTTGGAGACAGAGGCTACACGGAAGGCCGTATTTTTCGGATCGATAGACGTTTTGTTCTCCTGATCGGCATAGCCGTATCCTTTTTCCGCCAGAACTTTGCCATCCTTCACAACAACAACGGACGCTCCAACATAATGGGCTTTTGCCTCAGCGGAATCGAAGAATGAATCGAGAAATGCTGTAGCTGATTCGGTTGTCAGCGCTTTCGTCTTTCCCTGTTCGGCAGCTACCGGAGTCGCGGTCTCCGCCTGAACGGCGGGTACCCACAGACTGAGAGACAGAACTACAGCCATGAAAGCTCCGGTTAGGGAGGTGAACCTGACGCGGGTCTTTCGTTTGGATAAATGCATGCAAACACTCCTTTTATGAAAATATTTACAAAATAGTTACTTACCCATGTATTACTGATTACTCGCACGATAGGTTTCACGATAATAGATTCCGATGTTGGCAATCCAGATGACGGAGAGCATTACGATTGGAAATGGAGCGAAGGTGAATAGAACCGAATACAGCACCATAGAGACCATTCCGACACCAAGAAGTACATTCATCATCTGAAAAGAACGGTAGGCTGCGCGATACACGATCCATTTCTCACCTTCATCCAACTTCTCGAAGTGATCTTTCTTCATATTACGTGAGTTCAGATCCAGTGCGCGATCAGGGAAATAGCGGTTGTACCGCTTGACGGTCAGTGTTTGCAGCACCACGACGATAATAATAGAGATACATGCAACAATGAGATTCACGAGGTTAAACAGTTCAGGAAAATTCGTCATATTTCTATGGGAAGCGTACAAGGACAAGGCCAGTGCTGCCCAGGTAAACGCAACAATAACGCTCAATCCGCTGAGGATCATCGCTTTACCGAGGGAACGCTCAGCAGGAGAGATGAGTGAGTCAGATTCTCCATACGTATCTTCTTCCATCGGAGGAACAGATGGCGTGCGGGAGAGACTGAATATGTTCCACAACATCATAACCACCAACGAAGCAGCCAGTAATGCAAATAAAAGATCATAGTCATAGTAAACGGACAGCGTCCAGTTCAAATTAGATGGAATTTTGTTGATTCCGCTGGCTCCGAGAAAACCGACTACAGTACCACCTGCCGCATACAATGGAAGGCGCATCTTGTTCTTTTTGGACGGGGAGGTTGTTCTGTTCATCTTAATCTCCACCTTTCAATTCAAAGATTTTTTCGACGGGTTCACGAAAGACGTGGGCTATTTTTAATGCCAAGACGACCGATGGAGAGTAATCTCCACGTTCAATCAGGGCAATGGTTTGGCGGGATGCGCCGATGAGTTTGGCTAGTTCCGCTTGGGACAGTCGGTCTCTGGCTCGTAACTCCCGAACGTGATTGTGCAATTCTTCCACTTGCTCACCTCCATGAAGCTAATGTATATGATATTTAACTAAATGTAAACTATAATATACAAAATGTTAATGATAATTTACTTATAAATGGTGAGATTGGACATGAAAAGAGAGCCTGCCCGGCTCCCTTGGATGATTATTTTGTTGCCGAAAAAGTGAAATCAAGATGCATCTGCACACGCCAGATGTTGATGCTGTTCCTCTGCCTTCCGAAGTAACATTCGGAAAAAGATGAGCGCGCCAAGTCCCATAAGTACATACAGAACAGCCATTACGTATGAAGGCAGGAAGGCTCCAATGGTTAACCCGAGACTTCCGAGTAGTGCGGCTACGTTATAGCTCAACCCGTCAGCGGCCATGTAGGCAGCCCGGTCCGAATCTGGGATCATACCGGCTAGCATGACCTGACGAACTGGGGAGTACATCAATTCTCCAATAGTTAGCAATATAGCGGATGAGATGAGTAACCAGGCCCAGTTGCTGAAAGCAAGAACGGCGAAGCCAGCGGTATAAAGGCACATACCGACAGTCATGATAGATCGGGACTGGAAGCGGCCCATCCATCTAGAGAATGGGATTGCAACTAATGCAACCAGTACAGTGTTGATGATCATGATCAGGCTGAACATACGCAGACCAGAGATATCTGAGCCGAACAGTTGGGCGGTGAATTCACTTTTTAGACGAACAGCAATATATTTATCCAACTGAAATTCCAGGGAGACAGCAAGGACCGTAGCCGTGAAAAATATCATGAAACGTTTGTCCTGAAAGACCGCCCAGTACGTTTTCAGTATGTTCCTCTGGATGGGAGCATTGGCCTCCATTGGTCTGGTGGATCTACCCGAATCATCGGCTGATTTGTTGTAGATCATTGCACGTTTATCCATTGTTTCACGAATTATAAAGATCAAAATAAACAGGGTAACTATGCTTTCCAGGCATACCAGACTGAACAATAGGAAACGAAATGATTCGAAAAATAAACCGCCCATCAGTGCGCCAAAGGTTACAGCAACGTTCGTTGTCCAATATTGCAACCCATATACATAATGACGTTCATGTTCACTGCTCACGTCGACAATCATGGCATTAGCAATCGGCACTGTGATCCCTGAACTTAGACTGCTGAGCAGAAACATGAGACAAGTGACGATGATCGAATCCATCCACGGCGAGTTGGCGATGGCCAAACAAAGTAGAGCCACGACCTGCAGAGTTTGTGCAATCACCATTAATTTCTTCCGTCCAATTCGATCCGACCAATATCCTGCCCACAATCCTACAATCATGGAAGCCACAATATTGATTGTCAGCAGTAACCCTGCCACACCTGCGCCAATCTGAATACTCAGATAGATCGCCATGAATGGAATGATGGACTTTTGGGTCAGATCGGTGAAAAAATCTGTAATGATACGTATCCTGATGTTAGGGTGCAGATCGGCGTATTTCATAAATTGTTCTTCTTCCTTCCCACTGGTCATGTTGATGTTACTGAGTATAATGGAGGAAAACCTGAAGAAAAACTGTAGAAGCATCCGGGTGGATTTCGTATTTTAGCAGAACGAGGAAGGCAACTAAAAAATAGAGATTAGAATGAGAAGAAGGAAGGGCATATATGGACGTATCAGAACATTACATTCAACTGCGGTTGAACTTTCCACATGTGCATGATGAACAAGAAGTACATACAACGGTAGGTGAACTCGCTGATCTTTTATGTTGTACCATGCGCAATATGAACCTCATTATGAACAAATTCAAGGAAAACGGATGGGTCAGGTGGAACCCGCAGCGTGGCAGAGGCAAAAAATCAATGCTGGTATTTTGTATCCCATTACTTACAGTGGCGCGTGAACGGTTTGACGATCTACTGAAGGGTAACAGGATGGAGGATGCCTATGAACTGGCCGCGACCTTGCCAATTACGATGCGAGAACATCTAATGCAGCAAATGCAGACTCAATTCGGCTTGCGTTCGAATGAAGGGGACAGAGGCCGAGTGGATACATTGCGGATTCCGCAGAATACACCTTTTAAGACTCTCGACCCAACGCAGACGGGGATGTGGGGAGAAGTGTTCATTATTACAGAGGTCTTTGATCGTTTGGTTCGTTATAATGCTGAACGCCAAGTCTGCGAGCCGAGTCTGGCTATGGCATGGGAGAGTCATGCGGATGGAAGGGAATGGACCTTTTATCTGCATAAAGGCATACCTTTTCATCATGGAAGGATACTGGATGCAGAGGACGTCAAGTTTACCTTTGATCGCATTATCTCTGACAAGAGTAACCCGTGCAGGCCGCTGTTTGGTTCCATTGAGAGCATAGAGGTGTATGACCCGTTGACTGTACGTTTTGTGTTGAATAAGCCGAACTTCATGTTCCCGGATCTGATGAGCAGTATGTGTGCATCTATCCTGCCTAGAGATGTGGAGATGAACCCGCTTCATCCGATCGGAACAGGACCTTATCGATTGACTCGTCATGATACGAAGCTGCTCGTGCTTGATGTGTTCCTTGCTTATTTCAGAGGGCGTGCTTATGTAGATCGTGTTGAAGTGTGGCAGCTCCCCCACTCGGCAAAGGCGGAATCCATCATCAAGCATGATCTATTTCCGGATGCACAGCCTCGTGCTGTACAGCATGAGATGCAGGGCGGTGTGTATATGACGTTTAATATGCAAAAGGAAGGGCCGCAGCATGATGTGAATTTTCGCCGGGCTGTTCAACAGTTATTAAATGCGTATGAGCTGTCGGAAGAGCTTGGGAGCACAAACACACAGGCTGCTTATAGTTTGATTCGAGGACGAGTACAGGAGCAACATCTAACATTGGGTACGGATCAAGGGGAGCTATGGAGACAGCATTCGGAACAACCGGATGGTTCTGTCACACCTGTACCCGTACTTTCCATGGAGTCCTCCCTGGCGCGAGCCTCAGCATTATTGCATCGTAGCTCTTACCAAGGGCAAAGTTTAAGTCTATGGGTGGAAGAAGGAGAGAAGATGGAGGCAGATATGGTCTGGTTTGCAGAGAGATGTAAACAGATTAGCCTACATATCAACATTATGCCGGGAGATCCGGTCCATGCAGTCTATCAAGATGGGTTCGGGGACTGTGATCTGATCTATACAGGAGAAGTCTTCAATGATCATGTCATGCTGAGTCTCGTGACGATGTATACCTTCCGGAACACATTATTCCTTATCGCCATGAATGATTACTGGAGACATGAATTGGAGCAGGAATGCGGACGAGTGGTCATGATTCAGGAACCTGCGGAGCGGTTGGGAAGATTGATTCAGCTGGAAGATCGACTAATACAGGAGGCGTTGCTTCTGCCCGCGTACAGCTTCAAGGAAGAACACGCCCATCATGATTCGTTGCGAGATTATCGTCTTGCGGGGTATGGTCTGCCTGATCTGCGCCGATTGTGGGTGAAGAGAAGGCCTGGTGCCGAGCAAGAGGATGCGAGTTATCCGGTGTATATTCCGTTGTGGTAGGTATGGATGGATACCTACCACAACGGAAATGAAGCAAGTGTTCACCAGTTCAGATCATTTACGAAACCCTGTTGAATTCAATAGGCTTTGTACCCGGCTCAAGCAACAAAGGAATGGAGATGGATTGAGCAACTTCTGATGATTCATTCAGGGTGAACGTAAATGTAAACTTTTGTCCGAATGTGACCAGTTCGACAGAGAACGTATCTTTTCCGGTGTAATCCATGGGCATTTCGATGGCGTTAAAGGTTGCCTGCAACCCTTTCGTTGTTTCCTGAATAGACATCTCGCCATAACCAGGATGCGTGTAAATACCCGCATAAGCGGTGTAAGGACGATCACAAGGTGTAATGTGAGGTTCTTCCATTTTTGCCTCAGCGGCAGTGTCTGCTTGAATAGGTACTTCCAAAGGATTCTCTGGATTAACCTCCGTTTCTGCTGATTCTTTACCCATTAATTTGCTCAATTTGGAACTCCAATTGACGGGCTCAAGTCCAAGCAGTCGGTCCATGATATGAAAAGCAACCGTATACGGAATTATACTTCCGTTGGTATTGCTCAGAATCACGATTCCAATCTGCTCCTCTGGCAAAAAGGCAACTTGTGATGCAAAGCCATCAATAGCCCCACCATGATGAATCATGGCATGTCCACGATAAGGCTCAATCATCCAACCCAGACCATATGTACTCACAGGCAGTTCTTGGCTTATGAACGGCGAATCACTAGTCATCTGAGGACTATGCATAATCTTCATCTGTTCCTTAGATATTAGTGACGCTCCTTCCCATTGACCTTGATTCAACTGGAATTGAAGCCATGCGATCATATCGACTAGATTACTGTTAATGGAACCAGCAGGTCCTACGGCATCAATGGCTCGAAAAGGTATTTTAGTATTCTGACCATCCTTCTCCATATAAGGGTAAGCATAGTCAGACTGAAGTTGCATCTCTTCAACTGAGAACAGACTTGAGTTCATACCGAGCGGATTAAATAGGGAATTCTGGACCATCTGCTCCCACGAAGTTTCATTGAGCTGTCCAACAAGGTAACCGGCTGTCATGTACATCAGGTTTTGATACTGCCATTTGTTACGGAAATCTTGATTCGGCTCCAGATACTGTAATGCACGCACAAGTTCTTCTCTTGTACGTGGGGAGTTGTACCATACCAACTCATGCCTTGGAAGACCGGAACGATGACACAACATGTCGCGAATAGTTAGACGTTCTGTTGTGACTGGATCGAACATTTTGAAATCCTTCATATACGACTTCACAGGGATATCCCAATCCAGTATCCCCCGATCAACAAGCAGAGCAGCGGCTGCTGCGGTAAAGGCTTTGGTACTTGAACCGATGGCAAACAACGTATTAGGGGTAACTTCAAGTTTGGATTCCAGGTCACGATAACCGTAGCCTTTTTGCCAGATGACTTCATCCTTATAGATCACAGCCACCGCTGTACCGACACCATTCCATAGTTGAAGCTGATCATCGATGAATTCATCCAGTCCTTCCAGTGATGTGCGAAGCTTTGTTGTTGTCATACCTTTTCCTCCCGATATTCAATTTTCCTACAATTCACTATGCCTTTTCTGGATAAAGTTAACATCCTCCCCGAGACTTATTTTGCGTAGTCAATGCCGTATTAACCGACTTCACCGATTGCTTGTCAAACTAGTCCGCATATATCGAACAAGTCCCTCATAACATGTACTAATCAAGTAGGGGTTCTGCTGCAAGCACAATCCTGAAGTGAAAACATGTGCTAAAGGGGATGATGTCATGCGCCGAATATCATGGATGCTTGCCATGGTATTGGTCTTATCGGCCTTACTTGCCGCCTGCGGGAAGAAGGATGCGGCAGCTGTGGTCAAAGATCTGAACGAAGTCGTAGGAGAGATGGAAAGTTACCAGGGGGCAGGCGTGATGACGCTGCATACCGGAGATGCGCCGCAGCAGTACAAGGTCGAGGTATGGCATCAGAAGCCTTCCTATTATCGTATTGCGTTAACGAATGCCAAAAAGGATGTAACACAGATTGTCTTGCGTAACGATGAAGGCGTGTTTGTTTTGACACCGAGCCAGAACAAAAGCTTCCGTTTTCAAAGCAATTGGCCAGATAATCAAGGACAGGTATATCTCTATGAAACTTTGATTCGGAGCATTACGGGGGACACAACCCGCCAGTTTGCGGATGAAAAGGAGAGCTATGTATTTGATGTAGCTGCCAATTATAATACACATGCACTTGTCAGACAGAAAATCTGGCTGAACAAAAGTGATTATGCACCTAAACAGGTGGAGGTATCCGACTCCAATGCCAATGTTGTGGTCGATGTGAAATTTGACTCCTTCAAATTCGGGACTGAATTTGAGAAAGATGCCTTTGACATGCAACGTAACATGACAGCAGCTACAGAAGAAGGCGGTAAAACAGGAACCGACTCCGGTGTGACTCCTGTGGAGCAAACCGGTAATGAGGGCAGTAAAGAACCGGCTAATCCTCAGACTGCACCTGAACCTGACGGAGCTGTTACTGATGGACAGACGGGTGTAGGTGGGAACACAGAGCAGCAAGGTACAGAAGGTGCTGCAACAGGCCAGGAAGGCGAAGAGCCAACCCTCGCAGAACCGGAAGGTTCAGACAGCTTCGGCGTAATTCAGCCGACCTATGCGCCGGAAGGCGTACAGCTCAAGGATGATCAGATCTTGGAAGAAGCGGAAGACTATTCGGTCATGCTTCGTTATGAAGGAACCTATAATTACACGATATTCGAAGCCAGACCGCAGGATCGAGCTGTATCGCTTGCTCCATCCAGTGTAGTGGATCTTGGATTCACATTGGGAATGATCAGCGGAGATGCATTGAAGACTCTGACATGGATGACAGATGGCATAGAATATCGGATCACCAGTGCAGACCTGCCTCAGAACGAAATGGTACGCATTGCAACATCGATGCAGGAAGAGTCAGGCAAATGATTTTTGCACAAAAGAACGAATAGTAGCATAAACATAAGGAATGCTAAGAAGCATCGGAGACCCGTTCTCCGGTGCTTTGTTTGATGAGAGATAGGTATTCATCTGGAACCGTTTCTCCTACTCCCATCATCCAATAATGCAAAATGCGCTTCTATGCAGGGGGAACCGGGTAAATAATCGATATAAGCAGCTCTTTGATGGGGTTAAAAGTGAAATTATACCCTGTCAATCTCGCTTATCGGTCTTCTTCTGTATTCACATTGGTTCCTCAAACGGCGCGCCTTGCATCTGTTTTTGAATGTGAAACTTCGGTTCATTTGACAGTCACATGCAGGAGCATTACGATGGAGTCTGACGTGAGCCGGATTAAGATGATTAGAGAAGGTGACTTAACGTGCAAGGACAATATCGGCCGACCCAAGCGGACATCAATTTGGATCATTTGTGTACTAACGTAGAAGCTTTCCGCAAGGCATTGCCTCAGGGCATGAAATTTCTCGCCTGTGTGAAGGCCAATGCCTATGGGCACGGAGCGGTGGAGATGGCCAGAGAACTGGAACGAATGGGTGTGGATTACTTAAGTGTTGCTTTTCTTGACGAAGCTCTGGAACTGCGACAACATGGGATTACGATTCCAATTCTGGTATTGGGTTATACGCCGCCTGAAGGGATCGCTGTTGCATGGAAACATGAGGTGACCATCACGCTGTTCAGCAGGGAAGTGCTTGACGCTATTCGACATTTGGATGCGAGCACATTCGCGAACAAACTGAAGGTTCATATTAAAATTGACAGCGGCATGGGCCGATTAGGTCTGTTACCTGGCGATGAGGCATTGGCTTTCATCCAGGAAGTAGCTTCGCTCAATCAGGTGATGCTGGAAGGCATGTTTACCCATTTTGCCAGAGCGGATGAAGAAGACAAAACCTATACACTGGAGCAGTATCGACGGTTCCAAGGCGTGGTTCATGCGCTCAGGGATCAGGGATGTTCCATCCCGATTATACATACGGCGAATAGCGCCGCTGCCATTGATACACCGGAATTGTCCTATGATATGGTACGTGTGGGAATAAGCCTGTACGGACTGTATCCTTCGGCTGAGGTGAATCATCAGGTGGTGAAGCTGTCCCCGGTATTGACGCTGAAGACGAGAGCGGTTCTGGTCAAAACACTGCCACCCCATTGGGGGATCAGTTACGGAACCCGTTATTTTACGCAAGGGTACGAACGAATAGCGACCCTGCCGATCGGATATGCAGACGGATTCTCAAGAATGCTGACAGGTAAAGCACAAGTGCTTGTACGCGGCCGCCGCGTCCCTGTTGTCGGTACAATCTGCATGGATCAGTGTATGGTGTCGTTACAATCTTTCGCGGAAGAAGCGGAAGAAATTCAAGTCGGCGAAGAGGTTGTCCTCATCGGTCATCAGTCTGGTGGCGTTATAACCGCAGACGAGGTGGCACTCCAGCTCGGTACGATTGCTTATGAAGTGATCTGCATGATGGCGCACCGCATTCCACGTGTATATACCCGTGGGGGAGCAGTACTCGCCAAAATCAATCCACTTTTGACATCCTGACAGGTAAACTGGACGTCATTACCAATAAACTTTTTTTCAGAACAGAAGGAAAACTGTCGGAGCATCTCGAATGTTGTATAACGGTAAGGATTTAATTCCTGAATTGAGATGTTTGGTCTGTACGAATATTGTTCCCCGTGTTTATAATGGAGTACAGCATACTTGATATACTCGGGGCATATATATTCCTTTGTATAAAAGTTCTGGAAAAACGTAATACTGGTTCACAATGGCGAAAGGTTTGTGGGGGTGGAAGAAAGGTGGCCAACTTGCAGAACACCAAGCGGATCATGATCAGTTTACCTGATTATCTTTTGCAGGAAGTGGATGGCATCGTAGCGCTGGAGAATTCCAACCGCAGCGAATTGATTAGGCAGGCTATGAAGCTGTATTTAACGGAGCGTAAGAAACGTTACATCCGTGAAACGATGCAGCGAGGGTACATGGAGATGGCAAAAATTAATCTGACCATGGCATCCGAAGCCTTTCATGCGGAGGAAGATGCGGACAGCACTCTGGACCGCTTAGTTAGCGGGGTGTAGACATTGATCGTAAAACGTGGTGACGTTTTTTTTGCGGATCTTTCTCCCGTTGTCGGTTCCGAGCAAGGTGGAGTCAGGCCGGTTCTGGTGATCCAGAATGATATCGGCAACCGGTTCAGTCCAACTTGTATTGTGGCGGCTATCACCGCCCAGATCCAGAAGGCAAAGCTGCCAACGCATGTTGAAATTGATGCGGCGGCACATGGCTTTGACCGGGACTCGGTTATTTTGCTCGAACAAATACGGACGATCGATAAGCAGAGGCTGACTGACAAGATTACCCATCTGGACGAGGAGACCATGAAATTGGTCAACGAAGCCTTACAGATCAGTCTTGGTTTAATCGATTTTTAAGGCAGTAACCAGCGTCTTGTACGCTGCCCTGCTGTCCGTTGGCAATGGATGTTCCTGTAAGGGAACACACTGAATTCAGACTGTAACCAAAAGAGCGTATGACATCCTTCGGGCTGTTGTACGCTCTTTTGATTAAAGCTTGATGAAAGCGTAGAACATTGGCGATCTTTTCGCTATAATGAAACCTGAGAAACCGTTTACCCGAAAGACCTATATATAGAGGTGGAGGAGACATATGAGCATTTACATCAATCAGGAGAAACTTCAGTTTCATTTACAGACCCGTGAGGCGAGTTACGTATTTCAGGTACTGCCTTCAGGATATTTGGTGCATTTGTATTATGGCAAAAAATTACGCGACACCGATCTGAGCTGGTTGCATGTACGGACAGAACGAGCATCCTTTAGCCCTAACCCGGTGCCGGAGGATCGTACGATCTCCTTCGATACGTTGCCAGTGGAATTGCCAGTGTATGGCACGAGTGATTTCCGTAACCCTGCAATCCAATTGGAACTTGAGAATGGCTCAACGGTTTCAGAGTTTACGTATACAGGTCATCGATTGGTCAAAGGAAAGGCAACGCTTACCGGACTGCCAGCAACATACGTTGAATCCGATGACGAAGCAGAGACACTGGTTATTGAGCTGGAAGACCGTGTCGCTGGTATCAAGATCGAGCTTTCTTATACAGCCTTTACGGCATTTAATGCGATTACACGCTCCATGCGTATCGTTAATGAGAGCGCTACCGCTGTGAATGTGGTACGTGCGCTCAGTTCTTCTGTCGATTTCCCGCATGCTGATTATGAATTGTTGCAATTGTCAGGGGCTTGGACACGGGAACGTGATATCGTGCGCAGACCGCTTGCGTCAGGACTTCAAGGAATTGAGAGTCGTCGCGGTTCAAGCAGTCACCAGCAAAATCCATTTATTGCGCTAATGACACCAGGTACGGACGAAGATCAGGGTGAAGTCTACGGATTCAGTCTCGTCTACAGTGGTAGCTTCACCGCACAGGCTGAAGTGGATCAGTTCCACACCACCCGTGTATCGCTTGGGATCAACCCGTTCGAGTTCACCTGGAAGCTGGAGCCACAGGAAGCTTTCCAGACACCTGAGACAGTTATGGTGTATTCGTCTGCAGGTTTGGATGGTATGTCACAGTCCTACCACGAATTGTATCGGGAGCGTCTGGCACGCGGCAAATTCCGCAATGCGGAGCGTCCGGTGTTGGTCAATAACTGGGAAGCGACTTACTTTGGTTTCAATGCGGACAAGATTGAACAGATTGCTCGCGCTGGACAGAAGCTGGGTATTGAGCTGTTTGTCTTGGATGATGGTTGGTTTGGACACAGGGACAGTGATAACTCCTCGCTGGGTGACTGGATTGTCGATAAAAACAAATTGCCACAGGGGCTGGATGATCTGGCTAACCGCGTAACAGGTCTGGACATGCAGTTCGGACTGTGGTTTGAGCCTGAGATGATCTCACCAGACAGTGAGCTGTACCGTGCGCACCCGGACTGGTGTCTGCATGTGCCTGATCGTCGCCGGACAGAAGGACGTCAACAATTGGTACTCGACTTCTCTCGTCAGGATGTACGTGATGAGATTGTACGCATGTTAACAGACGTACTTGGTTCTGCACCAATCACTTATGTGAAATGGGACATGAACCGCAATATGACGGAAGTGGGTTCTGCGTTACTTCCGGCAGATAGACAGCGTGAGACCGCACATCGTTACATGTTGGGGTTGTATGACGTTATGGAACGGATCACTTCGGCGTTCCCGAACATTCTGTTCGAGAGCTGTTCAGGTGGTGGCGGCCGATTCGATCCAGGTATGCTCTATTACATGCCACAGACCTGGACAAGTGACAACACCGATGCGATCTCTCGTCTTCGGATTCAATATGGTACCAGTCTTGTGTATCCGGTGAGCTCCATGGGATCGCATATCTCGGCGGTACCGAATCATCAGGTGAACCGGATCACTTCTCTAGAGATTCGGGGACATGTGGCGATGTCGGGCAACTTCGGGTATGAGCTGGACCTGACGAAATTCACGGAGGAAGAGAACGACATCGTGAAAGCCCAGGTTGAACTGTACAAGGAGATCCGTGGAACGGTTCAATATGGAACATTCCGTCGCTTGCTCAGTCCGTTTGAAGGCAATGAGACGGCGTGGATGTTTATTGCACCAGACGGAAGCGAAGCTGTTGTATTCTACTTCCGCGTGCTCTCTGAGCCTAATGCGCCACTTCAGCGCCTGAAGCTGAAAGGATTGGACCCGGATGCGGATTATCGTCTGAAAGGCGGATCAGAGACCTTTACCGGCGATGCCTTGATGTACGGGGGTATTTCGGTAGGTAGCGCATCAGGAGACTATCTGAGCGAACTGTTCCGGTTCGAGCGCGTCTAGATAAGTGAACTACAGTTATTTACACTGATACTGCGATGACAGAACAACCTTGCAATCGCTGTTATCCCCAGATTTTTTGATTCTCTTTCTCAAAGGGAAAATCCGGGGATAGCGTATGCTTCCGATGAAGCTTTCTTTCAGAAAGCTTTTAGGCGAGTGTATGCTTTCGAAGTAGCTTTCTGAAGAAAGCTTGTAGCTTCGCTTTTTCAGTTTTTTTCTGTCCTCTTCGTCATCATGTAAATGAGTAGTTTCACTTATAGATTGCTATTGTGTATAGAGTTTTAAATAAAGGAGGACCGAGGAGCGTTGTGATGACGTTTTTCGGTCTTTTTTTGCCGTAATGGGGAAGGCTGGAGGATGACATCATTCTGTCAGAACTTGTATGCTTACGGATTGATGGAAATCTAGGCGTGATTTTGTGATAATATAGGGTAGAGTGGAAGAAACAATTGGTTCAACTATACTGTAATTACAGCAGCAAAGCTGCCCTGAAATGATTGTAACGAACGATTCAGGAAGGAAAGAGGGATTTATTTTGTCTGAACAGGAAACGGTTCTGGAACCCAATGAAGAAACAATAAAGGCAGAACGCCATGAACGAATCATCAAACAGGTAGCCAAGGAACTGTCACTGTCCTTGAAGCAGGTCCGTACGACGTCGGAGCTTCTGGACGAAGGCAATACGATTCCATTTATCGCACGCTACCGTAAAGAAATGACTGGAGAGCTGGATGAGAACCAGCTGCGATCGATTGAAGAACGCATTGTCTATCTGCGCAATCTTGAGGATCGCAAATTGGAAGTCATCCGTATTATAGAGGAACAGGGCAAGCTGACCGGAGAACTGAAGCTGTCCATAACCCAAGCGGTGAAGCTGCAGGAAGTGGAAGACTTGTATCGTCCGTTCCGTCAGAAGCGGAAAACGCGTGCGAGCGTGGCCAAGGAAAAAGGTCTTGAGCCCCTTGCTGTATGGATCTGGGGTCAACCGAAACAAGGGGATGCACTCCAGGAAGCTGCGAAATATATCAATGCTGAACTGGGCGTAGAAGATGCGGAGGCTGCGCTTCAGGGAGCCAAAGACATCCTCGCTGAGAACATCGCAGACGATGCCGCCATTCGTGCCTGGATTCGTCGGTACACACTGGATCATGGGATGCTGACTTCAGAAGCGAAGGATGCTCAAGAGGAGTCCGTGTACGAGAATTATTATGATTACCGCGAACTAGCCAAAAAGATGCCTCCACACCGGATTCTCGCGATTAATCGCGGTGAACGTGAGAGTATTCTGAAAGTCGGCCTGGACGTTCAGGCAGAACCGGCCCATCGTCATATGGAAGGACAGATCATTCGTGGTGCTTCTGCCGTGCAGGATATCCTGCGTGACGTGATTGAGGATGCATACAAGCGGC
The DNA here is from genome assembly GCF_024159265.1 of Paenibacillus sp. 1781tsa1. Classification (NCBI taxonomy): domain Bacteria; kingdom Bacillati; phylum Bacillota; class Bacilli; order Caryophanales; family Paenibacillaceae; genus Paenibacillus; species Paenibacillus sp. 1781tsa1. The sequence continues at coordinate 1,608,156 of NZ_JAMYWY010000001.1, forward strand.
TTATTGCACCTTCCATTGAGCGTGAAGTTCGTGGAGAACTGACGGAAAAAGGTGAAAATCAGGCCATCTCGGTATTCTCCGCCAATCTGCGTAATCTGTTGCTTCAACCGCCGATTCATGGCAAACGTGTCCTCGGTGTCGATCCGGCCTATCGTACGGGTTGTAAACTGGCTGTCGTAGATGATACGGGCAAGCTGCTGGAAGTGGCTGTGACCTACCCAACGCCACCACACAACAAAAAACGTGAAGCTGCGGAAGTATTCCACCGCATGATCAAGCAATATGATATCGGACTGATCGTCATTGGTAATGGTACCGGATCGCGTGAAACGGAGCAGTTTGTTGCCGAGATCATTCAGGAGAACGGTGATGAAAGTCTTGTGTATCTGATTGTTAACGAAGCAGGGGCGAGTGTGTATTCTGCATCCAAGCTGGCCCAGGAAGAGTTCCCGGATCTGGATGTTGCGGAGCGCAGTGCAGCTTCCATTGCTCGCCGGGTACAAGACCCGCTTGCGGAGTTGGTTAAGATTGATCCAAAAGCCATTGGTGTGGGGCAATATCAGCATGACGTTTCCCAGAAGGTTCTGGAAGAAAGTCTGAAGGCTGTCGTCGAATCTGCAGTGAACCATGTGGGTGTGGACGTGAATACGGCTTCACCTTCGTTGCTGTCATATGTTGCCGGAGTTAACGCTACAATTGCCAAAAACATTGTGAAGTACCGCGAAGAGAATGGCCGGTTTACGAACCGCCGTCAGCTTCAGAAGGTGCCGCGTCTTGGTGCCAAAACCTATGAGCAGTGCGTAGGATTCATGCGTATTGGTGAAGGTGAGAATCCATTGGATCGTACACCGATTCACCCTGAGTCCTACAAGGTTGTGGATCAGCTGTTCAAGGAGCTTCAGGTTGCACTGGACAAGCTAGGCAGCAAGGAACTGTCGGTGCTACTGTCAGAGCAACAGCCAGAACAATTGGCTGTGAAACTGGACGTAGGTGTGCCTACATTGCGTGACATTCTGGACAGCTTGCAGCGTCCGGGTCGTGACCCGCGTGAAGAGATGCCGTTGCCAATCTTCCGTACAGATGTATTGAAAATTGAGGATCTGGTAGAAGGTATGGAGCTGCAAGGTACAGTTCGGAACGTCATTGATTTTGGTGCCTTTGTTGATATTGGGATTAAGAGTGATGGGCTTGTCCATATCTCACAGCTCAGCAACGGATATGTTAAACATCCGATGGATGTTGTATCTGTCGGGGATAATGTAACGGTGTGGGTCATGAATGTGGATACCAAAAAAGGCCGTGTCGGCCTTACGATGAAGAAGCCTGCTTCCGCGCAACAGTCTTCTTAAGCATTAGGATTGGAGAACAGCCTTCCCTGACCAGGGAAGGCTGTTTGTTGTCAACAGTAATAGGTCCCGTTGTCCGTTCTAATTCCTCTGGTAAGTACGGTGGGAATATGTGCATTTTCTTAAAGTGCGAGTTCTAAAGGCCATCCTTCGTAATCCACAGCAGACTTTAGGAAACCTCTTAAAGTTCGTTCTCGGCACTACGTGGTGTGCCATTTGCTGCTGGTTTGTTGCGATAAAAGAACCAGCATTCGTTCAGCAACTTGATTTGCCGGCTATCCTTTTTGTGAAATGCACGCATCAGTTGATTGCAAAGCCATTGAGGCAAGGGTATCTCCTCCTCTTGCATAATTCATCTGTACGTTAGCATATGTGGCAATAGCCTGGACTGTGCGGCTTAAGTGAGGAGCTCCGCCAAATCATTATCTCAATCGCCAAAAAGCACAATTCCCAATGCAGGGAGTTGCGCTTTTTGAACTTGTCATTTTAAAATGATACCTCAGATGAATTAGAGAGCTTCCATCTCTTCTTCATACCATTGTTCCAATTGAGCTTGGAGCGCCCGGATTTCGGTAAGCAGAGAAATCAAAGGATAATGGCTTTCACGTAGTGCTGCAAAAGACTCTTCAAGCGCATTAATATAATCAAGGCCGCCGATGATGGTAAGATTTTCGTTCAGGAGATCGAGGTTGTCACATTCGGCGATCGCCCAAGGCAGGACAGGGACATCTGCTGCCGTGAGTTTATCTATCTCCTTGTGAAGGCGCAGATTGAGCGCACTTAGTTGATAGGCGTAATCCGCCGGCATTTCCACGAACTGCAATTGTTGTTCCTGCTGCAGGATGACATAGCGCATTGTAGGCATAACGAGTAATAATCTCCCCTCATACATTCTACTTGACAGTGTAGCCTACGAAACGGTTAAAATTCAAGTATTATGCCGGAAAAACAAATGCTCCGAGGGGGTGCAAGGAGAGGATACCGATGGAAAATGAGGAATTGCAACAATGGATTGAACAGGTATCACTGGATCATTTCGGAGTGCCGTTCACCCATGAAGCGTTGTTTAACAGTCGTCTGACCACTACGGGAGGGCGTTATATGCTCAAAAGTCACCGGATTGAGATCAATCCGCATCAACTCGAAGTCTATGGGCGAGATGAGGTTGAAAAAATCATCAAACATGAGCTGTGTCACTATCATCTTCATATTCGTGGGCGCGGCTATCAGCATCGTGACCCGGAATTCAAGGCTTTATTACAGAAGGTGGGCGGTTCGCGTTACTGTCAATCTTTGCCTGATGGCAAAGGCAGAAAGCCGCTGCCATATCGTTATAAGCTGGTGTGCAAGAGCTGTGGGACGGAATATTTGCGCAAGCGGAAAATAGATCCGAAGCGTTACCGCTGTGGTCGTTGCGCGGGAAAGTTGGGCCTTCAGAATATCTGATGTGAGTATCAATCAATGTATTGGAGAAAGTGATGGAAGGGATGTTGACTTGGATTATTAATCATGATAAATTAATCTTATTCAAGTTAATTTTCCCTGATAGCTCAGTTGGTAGAGCACTCGACTGTTAATCGAGTTGTCACAGGTTCGAGCCCTGTTCGGGGAGCCATTTCTTGGAGAGATACCCAAGTGGCTATAAGGGGACCCTCTGCTAAGGGGTTAGACTGCGTAAGCGGTGCGAGGGTTCGAATCCCTCTCTCTCCGTTCTGTAATAACTTCTCTGCAAAGGGATGAGAACCCTAAAGGTTCGTCGGAGCATAGACTTCGTTAGCAATACTTCGCAGTCTCGAACGAAGTGAGAGTACCCCTCTCTCTCCGTTCTGATTCAACCCAAAATCCCCTTCACATTTGACCGGTTATTGGTCACTGTGAAGGGGGTTTTTGCGTTCTCGTCTTTGGGTATCCTTCGTATATTTTTCTGCCCCGTCTAAAGTGAAATGCTCAACACCTCGTATAAACCTTTCTTACCTGCTTCCGTTACTTCGACAGAGCGACTTCCTGTTTTTTGACGAATCCAGTCCAGTTCCGATAATCGATGTCTGAGTTGTTCCCCGAGCATACCTGAGAGATGATGACGGCGTTCACTCCAATCCAGGCATTTACGAGCGAAGGCCCGGCGTGATCCCGGCTTCACTTGAAGTTCAATACCGAACGAGGTGAACCACTGCATTCCTTTCTCTGTAACTTGATAATCCTTGCTTAGTGCTTCTTCGGGCTCTGCAAGATAACCCTTCTGTATTAAGGCTTCACAGAGCGAGATTCCCAATTTCCCGGCGAGATGACCATAACAGGTCCGTGCATAACTCAGTTGTTGAAGCTGATCGGATTGTTTGAGAGAGCGGATCTGTACAGGCGGGGCAATACTGGCCATGGTTTCAATCAGATTAGCAATTTCCTTATTTGCAAGACGGTAGTACCGGTGACGGCCTTGCTGTTCAACTTCCAATAATCCTCCTTCTACGAGTTTGGCGAGATGACTGCTTGCCGTCTGGGGCGTGACGTCTGCCATATGGGCAAGCTCTCCTGCGGGCAACGCCCGGCCATCCAGTAAGGATGACAGAAAAATGGAGCGACTTGGATCAGCGATTAACGACGCAATAACAGTAATATTCGGATATACATTCATACTTCGATCATATCTGAACTATTACTGTATTACAATTCTGTTGTATCATCCTATACGGGTCAGCTGGAGCTTATAAACGAATAGATTGGAACAGGAGAGGTACAAGATGAACAAGATAATGAAAACGGACGCTGCTACTGAGCAGTTGAACAAAATTTCCGCAGTGGTACGACATGAAACGATTAATCCCAGTATTTTATATTATGGTACGCCTGTATTGCTGCTAAGTACATTAAATGAGGATGGGTCAACCAACTTGTCTCCTCTGTCCTCATCTTGGGCGCTGGGGGACTGTCTCGTTCTCGGTCTAGGTACACAGGGCAAAGCCTATGAGAATCTGAGTCGACATCCGGAGTGTGTGATTAATCTACCAGATGCGACCATGTGGAGACAGGTTGAGGCATTAGGACGTTATACGGGAGTCACCCCGGTTCCTGAGGAGAAAAAGCAGATGGGCTATGAATATTGTCATGATAAATTCACTGTAGCTGGCTTGACATCCGAATGCTCGGTTCAGGTTGCTCCAGATAAAATAGTCGAATGTCCGCTCCAGATTGAAGCGGCTGTACAACACATACGCATTCCCGAACATACACCGTTCATGGCGATTGTGGAAGTGAAAGCGTTGAAGGTGCACGCGCACATACGACTGATATCTGGACCAAACAAGATTAATCCAGAAGAATGGCATCCTCTGATATATAATTTCAGACATTATTATGGATTGGGAGAGAGACAAGGGGGCAATTTTCGGGCAGAGAATTGACCTGAGTGGAGGCTTTTTATTATATAAGATGAATTAATCATTTATACGATAACGGAGAGGACAGAAAAAACCTGAAAAAGCGAAGCTAAAAGCTTTCTGTAAGAAAGCTACTTCGAAAGCATACACTCGCCTATAAGCTTTCTGGAAGAAAGCTACATCGGAAGCATACGCTATCCCCTGATTTTCCTCTTTAGGAAAGGGGATGGAAAAAATCTGGGGATAACAGCAATTGGAAGGTTGTTCTGTCATCGAAGTGCCAGTGTAAATAATCTTTAGTTCAACTTAAGTAGTCAGGGAAAGATTGGGTAATAGTAAAGATAGACTCATGTAAGCATATACATAATGAAAGAGGTGATGTGCATGGAATTGGAATATTTGATGCGTGTACTCATAGCTGGAATATGTGGTGTGTTAATCGGATATGAGCGCAAGAATCGAATGAAAGAGGCGGGAATCCGTACTCATTTTGTGGTCGCTGTCGGCGCGGCCCTGATGATGATTGTGTCGAAGTATGGATTCCAGGATCAGGCTGGCTGGGCCAATCTGTCGCTTGATCCATCAAGGATTGCGGCACAGGTCGTTAGTGGTGTGGGGTTCATTGGAGCAGGCATGATCTTCACACAGCGACACACGGTCAGGGGATTGACCACAGCGGCTGGCATATGGGCTACAGCAGGCATGGGACTTGCTGTGGGTTCAGGCCTGTATTGGACAGGTGCAGGCGTGACACTGCTTATTGTCGTGGCACAGATGTTACTGCATAGACCCACACGTTGGCTGGTATCCGCTCGAACAGAGACGTTAACCATCCATCTGCAAAATGAGGGAGAGGCCCTGAAGACTGTTATGGCACTGCTGGGACAGGAGAAGATCTCGGTTGTCGGATTTAAGACAGAACAGCAAACAAGCACAGACTCCGTGGAAGAGACTATGCTTGAGTTCACGTTGCAACTACCAGGTTCATATCGGGGCGAGCAACTGATTATTTTGTTACAGGACGTGCCTCATGTTCGCTCTGCTGAATTAAAATGAAGAAAACCTGCATGGCTCAATAGGCGACCATGCAGGTTTAGTGTTTAAGTGAGTATGTGTTCGATTACTGCCCTTCTCCAACAATCGTTTCTGGACGGGACACCGGTTTGCCTTCAAGCAGGCACTCAATGGCATGGGCGACACCGTGCTCGACATTAGTCAGCGTTATGGCTTTGGCCAGTGCCTGAATTTCGGGTTCGCCATTACCCATGGCGATGCCGAGTCCTACCATTTTTAACATGGAGACATCGTTGAAGTTATCACCGATCGCTGCTGTATCTTCCATGGAGATATTCAGGTGAGCCGCCAGTTTGGTGAGGGCGTTACCTTTGGATACGTCAGGGTGCTGCATTTCGAAGTTGTGCTCAAAGGATACAACCATAGCGACATCGGATCGGGAAGCGAAGTATTCTCGTCCTGTTTTTACTTTATCCGGATTCATGGAGAAGGCCATAATATTATAGATATAGGCTTCTGCCGGAATTTCGAGGTGGCTGTTTACACGGTGGTAGTCTTTTTTTTCATAGTGTTTCTTAATGCCCCGAATCATGCGTGCAATGTCCTCACCAGGGTTCGAACCAAGAACACGTTCCATCTCGGCGAGCAAGGTCTCATGACTGCTAAGCGGGGCGTAGATGCCTTGTTGCGTTGAAGCTTCATAATAGACATCATGATCTTCCAGCCACTGCATGACGGAAGCCGCTGTGTCACGCTCAAGTGGAAGATGGAATAGACGTTCACCGTCGGCATCATGAATCGTCGCTCCGTTAGAGCCGATAATTGGGGTTTTGATTCCGCCTTCGCGGCTGATGGTCACAACATCGGAATAGACGCGTCCTGTAGCAATGGTAACTTTCATACCGGATTGCTGGGCCTTTTGGATGGCTGTGGCATTCTCCGGGCTAATCTGGCTATCTCTGTTCAACAAAGTTCCATCTAAATCTGTGGCAAATAATTTCATATATTTACAACTCCTTATCATCTGTAGGTTCAGGAATGAGAATCTCGACCTGTTGTTCGGCTAGAAAAACAAGCCATTCTTTGGTTGGCCATTGATCCGTAATCAATACATCCACCAATGACCAGTCGGCAAAACGATAACCATAACGTCTATCAAACTTGGATTGATCGGCAAGAACAACAACTTTCTTGGCAGCTTTCATCATTTGGTGTTTAATTTTCCCTTCCTCTTCGGAAGCACTGAAGCCATCCATGGTGATACCGCCAATTCCGATAAAGGCTTTATCTACATAATAGTGGGAGAGGGTCTCAATAACAGAGGTACCGTAGACATAACGTTGTTCCTTATCGACTTTGCCACCGAGCAAACGAATCTGGACAGCCGTGTGATTGGAGAGAAGATCAGCGGAATGAATCGAATTGGTAATGACGGTACAGGATTTGCCGTTCAAATTCTCGGCACAGGCCTGCACGGTCGTGGAAGAATCCAGAATAATGATCTCGCCTTGTCTTACAATAGCGGCAGCGAGTTTGCCGATGGCTCTTTTTTCCTCAGATACATCGAGTAAACGGTCTTTGTAGGATCTGAATTCTTGCGGAGGAGGGGGGAGAATCGCACCGCCACGGGTTCGAATAATGGCATCCTGTTCCTCAAGCTTGATCAGATCCCTGCGTGCAGTATCCCGTGATACATCAAACAAGGCGACAATATCATCGGCTGAGATGCGATTGTGTTTGCGTAGATGTTCAACAATGAGCTGCATTCGTTCTTCTTGAAACAAACATGTCACCTCCGAGTGTATGGATGACCGTACTTATACTGATACTTTAATTATAAGTATTCTTAATGCCATTTGCAATATTATAAGTGAACGTAAGTTTTTGTAAGTGTTTTAATGAATAATTTACATTCTTCCTGCACGGGGGTGACATTGGCATGAACGTGGAGGTGGCTAATAATGGGGCCTGAAGAGCAGTGTGCCACAGACCAAAAAAGGCTTGAAAAATAAATTTAAAAAAAGTATTGCAAGTTCAAATTGTCCTGTGGTATACTCATTCTTGTCGCCAAGAAAGACAACTTGTTATTAAGGCCCGTTGGTCAAGGGGTTAAGACACCTCCCTTTCACGGAGGTAACAGGGGTTCGAATCCCCTACGGGTCATATCTTCACCACCTCATGAGATTTATATTTTCGATGAGAAATCCTCAAAGTCATTGCTCTTATATAGAAGAATGAAGCATGGCACATCCGGTGAAGTTTACAGCAAGAGCCATTAGCTCAGTTGGTAGAGCACCTGACTTTTAATCAGGGTGTCGAAGGTTCGAGCCCTTCATGGCTCACCATTTTTACAATTGAATATGCGGTCGTGGTGGAATGGCAGACACGCTATCTTGAGGGGGTAGTGGGTGTATACCCGTGGAGGTTCGAGTCCTCTCGACCGCATCACAGCAACAACGTTATAGGATAGACTTCCATGATCATTCGTGGGAGTCTATCTTTGTGTTATACGATATACCTTATCCTGTTCCAGGTATATAAAGGCTGAGCATTCAGGAATAATGTGGTATAATTCAAGCAGATGAGTTGATTATTACGGTTGGAAGGCGGTTCTTGTATGCAGTCGATCTATGAGCGAATTGAACACCTGATTGCCGAACGAGGAATGACCAAGAAGGCTTTCTGCCAACAGCTGAAGATTAGCACAGGCAATCTGGGTGACTGGAAACGTGGCAAGTCTATTCCGAGTACGAATAAATTAATTGAGATTGCTTCGTTTTTTGATGTGAGCCTCGACTGGCTCATGATTGGGCGTCCATCGAAGGAAGCGATGGTTCGGGAAAAACGGGAGGATTATTTTTTTGACGTTTTGCGGCAATTGAATTGCCAGGAAAGTGAATTATCGACTGTGGAACAGTCTTTTATCAGCGAATATATTGAATTCACCCGTTACCGCAAATCCAAGGAAAGCAAGGATGCAGGCGAATATCGTTATAAGCCTGAGAACAAATCAGAGAACAATTCTGAGGAAAATGAAGCGTAAGTGATATGAGCAGCATCCATAGACCGAATGAACAAAAACCTCTGGACTAATCCGAATCACTCGGGAAAGTTCAGAGGTTTTTGGTGTTAACTATGCTTCATGTCCTTATTTGCGAAAGACAAGAGTTTCTTTGCCCAGCAGCTGGGGACGAAGTGTGTTCCAGATCTGAAGGCACTGTTCCTGAAGCTCCCAAGCGGCCACGCCAAGAAGTCGAACACCGATACCCCCAGTTGCCAGCAAGCTCGCACCTGCGAGCATTCGTCCATCGGGTGGCAGCGCGGATCTGACTTGTTCCAACTCCGCAGTGCCAAGCCCCGGGGCGATTATCCACAATGCAGCGGTATGAGTGTAGTGAAGGAGGGACGCTGAGTGTTTGGGGTCATCGGTTTCCGGTACGAGTCCGAAGCGATCCCAGACAGCCAGTTGCTTACCTTGCCATATCTCCGTCAAGCTGCGGTAGCGTTCGAACTGGAACGCTTCTCCCCGATGAATCCGTCCGGCAGACCAGATATCTGCATAGGCAAGAATGGCCTGTTCTTCCAGCTCAAAGGTTACAGCGAGTGAAGAAGAACTTCCCTTGAAGGGAATGACGCATTCCGGGAAGTATTCCAGCGTGGCTCCTTTTCCCAACCGAAAGTGATGATTAACGGATGAGGGAAGGGAAGGTGTAGGATGAAGCCTGGTTGCTGATGTACTGCTCAGCATGACATGCGTGCCTTCACCTAATTCCCACTCGGAATGATAATGATCCCCGTTAAGGACTCCGGGAGAGACGTCTGACGTGTACACACATAATTCGGTTCCGCCTCCGGGAGGTCGAAAGGATCGGCTAAACCGAAGAGGGGCGCTGTAATAACGATCGGTCATAACCGTCCGCTCGCCTTGAAAGGCAAAGGTGGCCCGAAGCTCGCTGCGGCGCGTGATGGGCTCACCTGTACTTTCGTTCCGATTCATCTCTGTCCCGGTGGGAACAGAAGATGAATTAATGTGAGTGAGTGCCATGTTCATGGCTGTGTGAATGCAGATGTGCAGCGGAAGCATCGTCATCCATATACTGATGTTCAAGCCAGTGGACAATCTCGGATACACCTTCACCGCTCATTAGATTAGACATGACATAAGGACGGCCTTCGCGTACCCGCTCGGTATCATTTTTCATCACTTCCAGGCTTGCTCCAACGTAAGGGGCGAGGTCGGTTTTGTTGATTAACAGCAGATCTGAACGCGTAATGCCAGGACCGCCTTTGCGAGGAAGTTTCTCTCCTTGGGCAACGTCGATAATGTAGATGAACACATCAGCGAGTTCCGGACTGAATGCAGCGGAGAGATTGTCGCCACCGCTTTCGATAAAGATCAGTTGCAGGTCCGGGAAACGTTCAATCAACTCGTCAACCGCTTCGAAATTCATGGAAGCATCCTCACGAATAGCCGTGTGCGGGCATCCGCCTGTCTCTACACCGATAATACGTTCTGGTGCCAATGCATTCTGACGCAGCAAGATCTCGGCATCTTCCTTGGTATAAATGTCATTCGTGATGACAGCAAGGCTATAACGTGTACGCAGTGCCTTGGACAGCTTCTCGACAAGGGCTGTTTTGCCTGAACCTACCGGTCCGCCAATCCCAATTCGCATCGGACGACTCCGATCAAATGCTTTACGTTCCCACTCTGGATGATGCGTATGATTAGCTCCTCCACACATAACAATTCCTCCTAAGTTAGATAAAATTTGTAGTTAAGACATAAACAGCCGCGCGGGTAAGATCTCATGCCGCATGGCGTAGATTTCCTGGGCGATTCCAAAGCTGTGCATGTCCTCCGGGTCATTCTCCCGGATGAGAGTCCATTCCGCTTCAATGTCATGAAGCAGTTTCTGAATCAGCATTTGCGCCTCGGTTTGACCGATGGGCAGAAGGCGAAGTGCGCTGTTTACATAAGCGTTAACTGAGGTATACAGGTGCCCGGTGACAGCCTCATCCAATCCAATCTCCAATTGATAGTTGATATAACCGTGTATGGTCGTGATGCCACAATACGCGCCGTATTCCCGTATGGCCTCATCCATCAGGGTGAAGTCCATCCATGGATAGAGTGAACGGGCGAGTTTAAGTAGTCGCTTTCCCATTTTGTGACCGCTCTCCCTGAGTTCCCGAGGGGAGCGCTGGGCGTGGACACGTTTGTCATACAGGGCAAGTAGAGCGGCATCTTGCTGATGTATTGCCTGATAGACTCCTTTGATGGCAAGGCCATCTAGTCGCACAAGACTGGAATGAAGCTGACTGCGAATAAACTGTTCGAGCTGTGTGGTATTTTGCACCGTGCCATCATGCGTATAAGCCTCCAGACCGAAGGAATGGGAGAACCCGCCGATGGGCAGGGCTGAATCCAACAGCTGAACGTAACGGAGTAGCTTCGTGCCGCTATTCATCATGAGTGCCCCCTTCTCAGCTAATCCGTATTCTGATCAAAACATAAAGTAGCGCTGTGCCATAGGCAACTCGTCTGCGGGTTCACAGGTGAGCAGCTCGCCGTCGGCGCGTACCTCATAGGTTTCGGGATCGACTTCAATGACAGGGGTGACGTCGTTATGAATCATGTCTTTTTTGCTTACCGAGCGGCAGCCTTTAACAGGTTCAACCCTCTTTTTCAGCCCTAATGTCTCTTTGATTCCCGCATCTGCTGCGGCTTGGGAGACAAAGGTGATCGATCCGTTGGCAATGGCGCTTCCATAGGCTCCGAACATCGGTCTGCCAAAAACCGGCTGAGGTGTCGGGATGGATGCATTGGGATCACCCATTTGGGCGAATGTAATCATGCCGCCTTTGATGACAATCTCGGGTTTTACACCGAAGTAGGCTGGTTTCCATATGGTTAGATCTGCCAGCTTGCCGACTTCCACCGAACCGACGAGGTGTCCGATTCCATGAGCGATCGCTGGATTGATGGTGTATTTGGCGACATATCTCTTGATCCGATCGTTATCGGAAGGTGAATCTGGGTTGAGTTCAAGTTTGCCGCGCTGTTTTTTCATTTTGTCGGCTGTCTGCCAAGTGCGTATAATGACTTCGCCCACTCGGCCCATGGCTTGTGAATCCGAACTGATGATGCTGAACACCCCAAGATCATGCAAAATGTCTTCGGCTGCAATCGTTTCGGGACGAATTCGCGAATCGGCAAATGCCACATCTTCCGGAATGGAAGGGTCCAGGTGATGGCACACCATCAACATATCCAGATGTTCTTCTACAGTGTTGCGTGTGTACGGTCGTGTTGGGTTGGTGGATGAGGGGATAACGTAGGACTCCCCAGCGGCCCGAATAATATCCGGTGCATGTCCGCCACCAGCGCCTTCCGTATGGTACGTGTGGATCGTCCGGCCATTGATCGCGGCCAGTGTGTTTTCGAGAAATCCGGTTTCGTTCAGTGTATCGGTATGGATAGCGACTTGAACATCATGTTCACCGGCGGCAGTCAGGCAGGCATCGATAGCGCTCGGGGTAGTTCCCCAATCCTCATGCAGCTTCAGACCGATTACACCCGCTTCAATCTGTTCGATTAGAGGTGCGGTGCTGGAGCTGTTGCCTTTGCCGAGGTAACCGATGTTCATGGGAAAAGCTTCTGCTGACTCCAGCATCCGGTGAATGTGCCAGGCCCCTGGTGTGCAGGTGGTGGCTTTGGTTCCTGTTGCTGGTCCTGTTCCGCCGCCAATCATGGTCGTTACACCGGAGGATAATGCGGTCTGAATCTGCTGTGGACAGATGAAATGAATATGGGTATCAATGCCGCCAGCTGTTACAATCATGCCTTCACCAGCAATGATTTCGGTGGAAGCGCCGATGACCAGCGCGGGGTGAACCCCATCCATTGTATCCGGGTTACCGGATTTGCCAATGGCACAGATGTGACCATCCCGAATGCCGATGTCTGCTTTTACAATGCCCCAATGATCAATGATGATGGCGTTGGTAATAACGGTATCAGGAGTACCGTCACTGCGCAGGGCAGAGGTGGACTGGCCCATCCCGTCGCGGATGACTTTGCCACCCCCGAACTTGCTCTCATCTCCGTATACAGCATAGTCATGTTCGATCTCTGCCCATAGTTCGGTATCTGCTAGTCTTACGGCATCACCAGTTGTAGGTCCGAACATCGAAGCATATTGCTCGCGACTCATTCGTTTCATGAAGGCCCACCTCCATCCTGTATGGGAGGGGAGAACGTCTTCAGGAATGCCTCCAGTTTCTGTGGATCGGGTTGTTGATCCGCTGAGCCTTCCGTTAATCCATTGAATCCGTGAATCTGGCGTTTGCCGCCAAAGGTCGTGAGTTCGACGGGTTTCTCCTCACCAGGTTCGAAACGGACGGCGGTGCCTGCCGGAATATGCAGACGATGTCCAAAAGCTGAAGTGCGATCGAAGTCCAGCGCGGCATTAACTTCATAGAAGTGAACGTGAGAGCCGACCTGGACGGGACGGTCGCCGCGGTTCAGGACAATCAGGCGTATGGTTGGACGATCCGGATGACAGATGATATCGTCATCTGGCTTCAAGCGATATTCACCAGGAATCATAACTTCTCCTGCCTTTCTCAGCGTATAGGTTCATGTACGGTAACGAGTTTGGTACCGTCAGGAAATGTGGCTTCTACCTGTACTTCAGGGATCATATCAGGAACGCCATCCATACAGTCTTCGCGTGTCAGGATGGTGCCTCCGTGTCTCATTAAATCGGCAACACTCATTCCATCCCGTGCCCGTTCCATGAGTTCGGAGGTCAATAAAGCGATGGCTTCGGGAACATTTAATTTGAGTCCGCGTGCTCTTCGTTCACGGGCGAGGTTAGCGGCCACGGTAATCAGGAGTTTTTCCTTTTCCTGTTCAGTCCAGTGCAAGGCAATCCGACCTTTCGCTTATAATGTCTGATATGTTCATGAATCATGTTATATGTTAAATATACTCACACAGGGTGAATCCTTTGTCAATAAGCTTCAAAGCTTATTAGCAGCATGCATGAAACGAGTAGGCATGAAATAAAATTATGTAAGCTATATTGACATGAAGAGTGTAACGCTCCATAATTTGGATCAACGAACATTTCGGGTGTAAATGACCTTAATGTTCGGCAATAGACTAAAAAAAGGGAGTGTAGGCTATTGAAGAAGAGGTCGGTCAAGTTATGGAGTATTTTGCTCGGTGCGGTCATTGTAATGACAGGATGTGTGGAGGGTACTGCGCCGCCTGAAGCTTCAGGTTCGGGTGGTACAGGAGAACCGGCTGCATCCGGTGATACGATTAAAGTTGGCATTCTTCACTCCCTCAGCGGAACGATGGCAATCAGTGAGGTATCTGTTAAAGATGCCGAGATGCTTGCTATTGAAGAGATTAACGCCGCGGGCGGAGTTTTGGGTAAGCAGATCGAGCCAGTAATTGAGGATGGCGCTTCGGATTGGCCTACTTTTGCGGAGAAGGCTGGAAAGCTGCTGCAACAGGATAAGGTCGCTGCAGTATTTGGTGGATGGACCTCTGCAAGTCGGAAGGCTATGCTCCCGGTGTTCGAACAGAACAAAGGTCTGTTGTTTTACCCGGTACAATATGAAGGATTGGAATCGTCGCCAAATATTTTTTATACAGGAGCAACAACCAATCAGCAAATCGTTCCATCCGTAACCTGGTTACTGGAGAACAGGGGCAAGACGTTTTATCTGCTCGGTTCAGATTATGTTTTCCCGAAAACGGCCAATCAGGTCATTAAGGCACAACTCGCAGCAGAGGGCGGAGAAGTGGTGGGTGAGGAGTATACACCGCTGGGACATACCGATTACAGTACCATCATTAGCAAAATCAAGGCTGCGAAGCCGGATATTGTATACAATACACTGAACGGAGATAGCAATGTGGCCTTCTTCAAACAATTGAAGGATGCCGGAATCTCTTCGGATCAGATGACAACCCTCTCGGTAAGTGTGGCGGAGGAAGAAATCCGTGGTATTGGCGCGGACGTGTTGAAGGGACATCTCGCTTCGTGGAACTATTATCAGACAACGGATACGCCTGAAAATGCAACATTTGTTGCCAAGTATAAAGAAAAATACGGTGCTGATCGGGTGACAGCAGATCCGATTGAAGCGGGATACGTTGCGGTATATCTGTGGAAGGCGGCGGTGGAAAAAGCGGGATCAACCGACGTGGAGAAGGTTAAGGCAGCTGCGAAGGGTCTGGAGTTTGATGCCCCGGAAGGTAAGGTAACCGTGGATGGAGAGAATCAGCATATCTACAAAACTGTACGGATCGGTGAGGTGCAGGAAGATGGGCAGTTCAAGGAATTATGGAATTCTGGCGCGCCTGTCAAGCCGGACCCTTATCTGAAAACGTATGAATGGGGAGCTTCCCTTAGCGCCAAATAACATAGAAACCTCGTAATAAACACAGGTAACTCGCTTCAAAGCAACCCAAACAGAAACGAGGGTGTGACAACACATCCTCTAACCGTATTGCGGTAAAGCGTTGATGCGATAACTATATGTGTGTATGTGACTGGGGTAGATGGAGTCATGTACATAGCGAGACTAACGTATGGAGGAGGGGATAGCGATGGATATGTTTATCCTGCAGATGTTCAATGGTCTGAGTATCAGTTCAATTCTGTTGTTGATAGCACTCGGTCTGGCGGTAACGTTTGGGTTGATGAATGTCATCAATATGGCTCACGGTGAACTGATCATGATCGGTGCGTACGCCACATATGTAACACAGAATCTGTTCATGTCCTATGCTCCAGCAGCGTGGTTTGGTGCCTACTTTGTTGTAGCTTTGCCGATTGCGTTCATCGTCGCCGCTCTAATTGGCTGGTTGCTCGAAGTTGTGCTGATCAGGCATCTATATGGCAGGCCGCTTGACAGTCTGCTTGCGACATGGGGCGTAGGGATGATGCTGCAACAACTGGCCCGTACGATATTCGGAGCGCCGAATGTGGGGGTATCCAGTCCGGCTTGGCTCAATGGAGGATTGGCGATCTCGGATGGCATTGTATTTCCGTACAAGCGAATTTTCATTATCGCATTGGTTGCGGTTGTGCTGCTGTGTATGTATCTGTATATCTATCGAACATCATCCGGAAGACGAATGAGGGCTGTGATGCAGAATCGGAGTATGGCAGGGTGCCTTGGAATTTCGACTCGGCGGGTAGATGGCATGACCTTTGCCATTGGTTCGGGCATCGCCGGAATTGCTGGCTGTGCATTAACGCTCATTGGTCCAATTGGCCCATCACTTGGCACGTATTATATTGTGGATGCATTCATGGTCGTTGTTCTGGGTGGCGTAGGGAAATTGGTCGGAACTGTGTGTGGTGCACTGGGGATTGGTATGTTCAACACGCTGTTCGAAACGTATACCTCTGCCTCCATTGGCAAGGTGCTGGTATTTGTGTGTATCGTTGCTTTTCTGCAATGGAAACCACGTGGCTTGGTCGCAATGCGTACACGGAGTCTCGATTAACGTGAAGAAGGGGGTTAGTTCATGTCGGCATTACTCAAGACTGGCAGTCTGAAAATGAGGATCATCTGGGCAGTTGTACTCATCATGATGTGTCTTGCTCCACTGATCTCCACGGAGTTTCGTCTGAGTCTATTAGCCAAGTTTTTGGCGCTGGCGATCCTGGCCATTGGTCTCGATTTGATCTGGGGTTATGGTGGTGTGTTGAGTCTTGGGCATGGTGTGTTCTTTGGGCTAGGTGGATACGCGATGGCGATGTATCTGAAGCTTCAGGCCAGTGGAGCAACGCTTCCTGACTTCATGGGATGGAGTGGTCTCAGTGGTCTGCCATGGTTCTGGGAACCATTTCGCTCTTTCCCGGTGGCGCTGTTATTGGGGATAGCCCTTCCGGCATTGCTTGCCTTTGCCCTGGGGTGGTTTACGTTCCGTAACCGGATCACCGGTGTTTATTTTACGATCCTGACTCAAGCTTTGGTTCTTATTACGGTAACACTCTTTGTTGGTAAACAGGAATGGACGGGTGGAACGAATGGCATTACCGGGTATAATTCAATCTTTGGTTTTACACTTCATTCCGCTGGAACAACAATAGTTCTCTACTATATAACGCTTGCTATTCTGGTGATCGCGTATGTGCTCTGTCGTCGAATGGTGAACAGTCGGTTCGGCCAAGTGCTCGAAGCTGCGCGTGATGGAGAGAATCGGGTGCGATTCCTCGGATATGATCCGGCAGGATATAAAACGCTGGCTTTTGCTTTTTCAGGTGCGCTTGCAGGTATTGCGGGCATGTTGTTTGTTCTTCAGGTCGGTATTATCTCGCCATCCATGATGGGGATTGTGCCTTCCATTGAGATGGTCCTGTGGGTTGCGTTGGGTGGTCGCGGTACGCTTATTGGAGCGGTCATCGGAGCGGTGGTGCTGAATGCAGCCAAAACAGGTATAAGCGAGGCTTACCCCGAAGGCTGGCTGTTTGTCATTGGTGGGTTATTTGTAACGGTAGTTTTGTTCATGCCAAACGGTATTGTAGGTGTGTATCGTCATGTCGTTCGCTTGCTGAAGCGGAGAGGAGAGAGAGCGCATGTCCAAGTCACTCGAGAAAAACCTGAAGTCTACTAAGGATTCGGCGGTCCTGGTAGCTGAGGATATTACGGTGGCCTTTGGCGGGTTCGTTGCTGTCAAAGGCATGAATCTGAAGCTGCTTGAGCATGATCTGCATTTTCTGATTGGACCGAATGGTGCAGGGAAAACGACGATGCTGGATGTGATCTGTGGCAAAACCAAACCGTTGTCCGGCTCGGTGAAGATGGCGGATGGCGCGGACTTGACGAGACTGAGGGAACACCAGATTGTTCGCAAAGGTGTAGGACGCAAATTCCAGGCGCCATCAATCTTCGCGGGTCTGACGGTTCAGGAGAATCTGACGCTGGCAGCGGAGACTCGCCGTTCCCCTTTGCAAGCCATCGGTATTCGTCGATATGGGAAAATGAGTGCTGCCATGGAGCGTGTTACCCTCCAGATTGGTCTGCAAGACCGCGTTGAGACTCGTGCAGGGGCGTTATCGCATGGGGAGAAGCAGTGGCTGGAGATCGGCATGTTGCTTCTGCAGGAGCCACGTGTGTTGTTACTGGACGAACCAGCCGCGGGCATGACGGATGAAGAAACACACAAGACAGGGCGACTCCTGCAAGAGATTGCGCGTGAACGCTCGGTTGTGGTGGTGGAGCATGATATGGAGTTTGTGCGAGAGTTCGCAGCCAAGGTAACGGTAATGCATGAAGGGAAATTGCTGAAGGAAGGTACGATGGCGGAGGTACAGGCAGACCCGAAAGTAGCAGAAGTGTATCTGGGCAAAAGGAGGGATGACCATGCTGTCGCTGCAACGAATTGAATCCGGCTACGGGGAGAGCAATGTGCTTCGTGGTGTGAATCTGGACGTACAGCCTGGACAGGTGGTGTGTCTGATGGGCCGTAACGGTGTAGGTAAAACCACGTTGATGAAAACATTAATGGGGCTGCTCAAAACACGCAAGGGCAGTATCCAGTGGCAACATCAGGAGTTATCCACCTTGGACACAGCTAAGCGCGCAAGGGCAGGAATCGGTTATGTACCGCAGGGGCGGGAGATTTTCCCGCAGCTTACGGTGAAAGAAAATCTGTTGCTTGGCCTGGAGACAAGTGCGCCGGGATTAAAAACGTTCCCAGAGGATGTGCTGGCGATGTTTCCAGTGCTTGCTACGATGTATGGACGGCAGGGCGGGGATCTGAGTGGTGGACAGCAGCAACAATTGGCATTTGCCCGGGCGTTGGCTTCACGTCCGGGGTTGTTACTACTTGATGAGCCGACAGAAGGCATCCAGCCTTCTATCGTGGAGGACATTCGGCAGGTTATTTTGCAGCTCAAGGCAAAGGGAGACCTCTCTGTTCTACTGGTGGAGCAGAGTATTGATTTTGTAAAGAGTGCCGCAGATTATATCTATATCATGGACAAAGGAACCATCACCCTGCACGGGACACCGCAAGAACTGGATATGTCACAGTTTGAACATCATCTGTCCGTGTAGTTGTATTTAGCGTGTTGAGTAGAGAGGTTCAGGAACGCTTGTCCAGGATATTCGAGTATTTGGGATATAACCGCCGGATGCATTCCGGGCAGATGTCATGGGTGAATTCGGCGTGGGTGTGCTTCTCCAGATAACTCTCAACGGAGGTCCAGTGTTCCTCTTCGTCCTTGATTTGTTTGCAGACGGCGCAAATAGGCAACAGTCCACGCAATGTGCGCACTTCAGACAATGCCTTCTTTAATTGATGTTCTGTCTTCCTTTGTTCGGTAATATCCATGTGTGCAATCAAAGCGAGATCGGTATCCAGAATTGAATTCGTATGAGATAGAGGGGTGAGATCCACGCGAAACCACCTCTCTTCGTTGTATACAGTATACACGCAGATGTCATATGTATGATTTCGATTAAAGGGTATTCCGCGTTCTTTCAAATTCTGTGCGACAAGTGCCGTGTTTACGTTCTTGCTTCGTATTGCCCAGGCTTCCGTCAGATGCAGGTAGTGTTTATGATTAATATTCGCATCCGGGTTAGGTGATGGTTGGCCGAGTCCCTGTTGCCAGGCACGGTTACAACTGTGGATGATCCAATTGTGATCAACGATGATGAGCTGGTGACGTATGGACTGGAACGACAGCCTTTCCAGATCGGATGTAACATGTCTCATGGATGGGACCCTCCTTTGACAGAAATCTTATCTCAGTTCATCTGGAATATCCAAAATATCAGCGACCATGTGCCTGAATCGGGTTGCTTTGCGTGTGCCGTGAATGAGATTGGATAGACGGTAGGGTGGAATGCCGTGCTGTTCACAAAAGGTCTTCTGGTCCACTTGTAGTTCGGTTAGCCGTCGTTTGATGGCCCATCCGAACGGAGTAACTGGTTTTTTCTTGTTCTTGTTCAAAAGGGTTCACCCCTGGTTAGAATGTAGTATTCAGTCGCCCTTTCTTCATGTAGAATATATAGAAATGCGAGCTGTATATTTCATTATATACGTAAATGCGTCATCTAACAATTAAAAAAGACGGAAAAAAGTGTATTTTGTGATGTTTAATGGCGTAAATACGTTAAATAAACAAATAAAATGACAAAAAACACGACGGCAAGGAAGTTGCCGCGTGTTTTTTAGTTTGTCTGAATGAGGGGAGGTTTGATGAGGAAGAGAACTAGGCCCTGTAGGCATGAAGTCCAGCTCCAAGCATATGGAAACTGGGGAAAAATGATTTCATGGACATCGAGGTTGGCTGTGCCAGTCCATCCGCAGCGGAGGCGCTGACGGTATTCCATTCATTCTCAAGATCCGTGGCCAGGCGGACGATCAGATCTTTGGTTGTATCGTTGTTCAGGGGAATGACTTTGGAGGCTTCGGTTATGCAGGCATTCATGGCTGAATGCAGGTAACCAAGGACCGCCTCCTCGACCGGGATGTCGAGGTGGTGGTTAATCCAGGCGTGAACAGTGGAGAGGCAGCCAACCGAATCGTATTTGGCGAAGATCTGTTCGAGCTGGCTGAAATCAATCCAGGGGTGCAGAGCGCGTGCCAGTCTGATCAATCGTTTTCCCATGGCGGCAGCTTGTTCTCTGAGATCTCCAGGAGTTCGCTGAACATGGACCAGCTTGTCGATCAGAGCTATCCGCCATGTATCTTTGTGATCTGCTGCGGTATAGATGCCTTTGATGGCCATGCCTTCAAGACGAACAATGCTGGGATGCAACTGACAACGCATGAATGATTCGAGATCTTCAGCATTACGAATGGTACCCTCCCTGATATGGATATCCATGCCGAAGGAATGGGTAAACCCTCCAACCTGAATAGAGGAATCAAGCAGTTTGACATAATCGAGCAGCTTATTCCCACGGTTCACAATCATTCGCCTCCTGTGTTCGTTAAATGTCATGTTAAATGACATTTATATTCCTTTTTGTTTGCTTTATATTTGAAAATCCGAATTATATGATAGTTATCATCCCATAAATGTCCGCATTTTGTCAATAGAATTGATGGAATTTAATGTATTAAATCTAAATTCAATTATATGTGTTATTTTATATTACTCATAATGTAAGTTATTAGTCGCAGGGAGGACTATATATAATGAATCAACAAAATCGGCTCTAGCCGAAAAAAGAGGGGATCGAATCTAATGATATGCAGTTCATGGATAAACATGACGAGAATATGCGTTTTTTGAGGAAAATGCCTACCCAAAAAGAAGGTTTAAAAAACACTTTACTTTTAGTTCTGAACCCGGTATAATCAATTCTGTTGCCGATTATTTACGACATGCGGTCGTGGTGGAATGGCAGACACGCTATCTTGAGGGGGTAGTGGGCGTATGCCCGTGGAGGTTCGAGTCCTCTCGACCGCATCATATGAACGATTAAGAAGAAGCTTTCCATTAATGGAAAGCTTCTTTTTTTACTTTTTTGAACAGTCTGACATCAAGGTTTGAGAAAAAAAGGCCATCCATTACCGGGGGACGATTGTACCTTCCCTTCCAGCTATGGTGGCCGATGTATTATTTTTGCAGCAAGTTCTTGATATCTTCTTCAATTTTGTCAGGTGTTGTTTTGGGAGCATAACGTTTAACTACCTGTCCGTTCTGATCCACGAGGAACTTGGTAAAATTCCATTTGATTGTTTTGGAGCCGAGCAGGCCGGGTGCTTCTTTGCTAAGGTGCTGGAAGAGAGGGTGAGCGCTTGAGCCGTTCACATCAATTTTCTCAAACATCGGGAAGCTTACGCCATAATTCATCTGACAGAACTCGGCGATATCGTCGGAAGATCCTTTTTCCTGTGCAAACTGGTTGCTTGGAAAACCAAGGACTTCAAATGGCGCATCCTGGAACTTGTCTTGCAGTTCTTGCAGACCTTTGAATTGAGGAGTAAGTCCGCATGAGCTTGCCGTATTCACAATCAGTAACACTTTATCACGGTAGTCGGACATTTCAACTTCTTGACCGCGAAGGGTATTCACTTTGTAATCGTAGACTGTCATCTCAATCGCCTCCATGATATCATCTGATATCTCTTATTATATTGGTTGCAATTAATTAATGCAAAACTTATATGGTGTTAAATGAATCAAAACAGGCAAGTTGTGCAGATTGCGTGAATGAATTGCGAAGTGATTTTCGCCAGAGTGAGAATTAGATAGCCTTGAAGAGGTGGATAGAGTATAACCATATTGTAAGCGTTATTATATATGAATAATGGCGAAAATCTGCCGATTCGGTGATCTGTCCGGACTTTACACCGCCATGGCACGGGTGTATGATTCATAACGTAATTTCAATTTAAACTAAATTGTACTTGAAAAACGAAACAAACGATAATATCGCTCGATCTTAACTTAAGATATACGAACGATGTTTTAATCGCTGAGTTTCCATTCATTCATGAGTGGGAAACGGGGGAACCAACGGAATGCGCTGTCTTGGACAGTAGGCATTCATGGGGTGAATTTTCCGGTGACAGCCGGAAATAGGGCGACTCTCGCGCCCGAATCCGTCAGCTAACCTCGTAAGCGTTAAAGGGAGAGGCAACAAGCCGTACGCTGGTTCATGGCGTTTTCGCCATGGATTCTTTAAGAAGCGTTCGGGAGGCCTTGGTCCCCCACGCTTCTTTTTTGTTGTCTTTTCACGCCAAGGGAGGAACGAATGATGGATACTGAGATGATCTTAGTGACTGCTCCTAATGAAGCAGGACGCAAATTTATCAAATTGCTGATGTACAAAAAAATGCCGTTTGCCGTTCTAACCAACAGTGCAGGGGAAGAGCGCAGACTCCGTAGAATCGGAGTAGAGCATGTCATTCGCATGAATACGGCTGCAGCTCAAAAATGGTTTTTGCCGCAGGGCAGTGTGGGCAACGTGTTTATTTTCGAGAACAGCCTGAACCTGACCTGTCGTTATTTACAGATCTGTAGATCATGGACATCGAAATCCCTGTGCGTCATTACGGAGCAAAGCCATCCGAAGGGAATCTATCGGGGAATGGGTGCAGACCGGATTGTATATTCGCTTAACGGAGAGGTCGGCTTTCTCCTCAATGGTTAATGCCATAGCTTCTGATTGCTCAGGTGTAAGGTGCCTGTTATAATTGAAAGTATCGATAAACGGAAATTTGAGGAGACTCATGCAAGATGGTGAGTCTTTTTTTTTATGGTTTTAAAGGTGAACACGAACTCTTAGATTGCCTGTGGCTTACAAGGAGGAATTGGCGTGCCGGATGTGGGTGGATTAAAGTGGTTGTTTTTTGACGTTGGAGATACGCTGGTGGACGAATGGGAGCCGGTTGATGATATTATCGGACAGTTCGTCCGCGAAGCCAGTGCTTTGGGGTATCCGGTGAAGATTGAGGCAGTACGTGAACTGTTCGCGAACTGTTACCAGAAATATGAGCAATGGCCTATGAGGGTGGCGATTCGCACATTCATTGAAGACGAGGGACATCAGAAACAGATTCAGGACAAGCTGAAGTTTCAAAAAGATCTTGAACGTCCTTTTCCTTCAGCGGATTCCGTTCTTCAGCAGTTGTCGCGGTATTATCGCATTGGCATTATTGCCAATCAGAGTCCTGGAACGGAAGAAAGACTGGAGAGTTACGGACTGCGGAAGTATGTTGATGTTCTGGCCTGCTCGGCTGAAGAAGGGGTGTCCAAGCCAGATCCAGAGTTATACGCTGTAGCCTTGAAACAGGCAGGTTGTGCGCCGGAGGAAGCCGTCATGGTCGGGGATCGGATTGATAACGATATCATTCCTGCCCGGAAGCTGGGCATGCGTACGATTCGAATTATGCAGGGTTACGGAAGATTCCAGCCAGACCGATCGGATGACGAACGCGCGGATTGGACTGTGGATTCATTGGATCAACTTCTGCCTTTACTGATACCCAATCAGGATTAGATGATTGTTTGTTAGAGCTAGAGTTTTACTGCAAAAAGAAACGCGTTGCTGTACTGCAACAATAAAGGCTGATCAACTTGGTATTGAATACCGGAGTTGATCAGCCTTTTTAGTATTTAGTCGATCAGAACGAGATCAGAATAACCGGATCGTTTGAATGAGCAGATATACATTCAGCACAACGATAATTGCTGTAATGAGCCATGAGATGATTTTGAGCCACAATTTGTTGGCGAATGCACCCATGCTTTTTTTATCACTCGTGAACATCACCAGAGGGATTACCGCAAAAGGTAATTGAAGCGACAGCACAACCTGACTCAAAATGAGCAGTTCTTCTGTGCCGTGTTCTCCTGCAATTGCTGTGACAATTACTGCCGGGATGATGGCGATCAGACGTGTGACCAGTCTCCGCAGCCAAGAGGGAATCCGAATGTTGAGGAAACCTTCCATAACAATCTGCCCAGCGAGTGTACCTGTAAGGGTAGAATTCTGGCCTGATGCTAACAGCGCTACACCGAACAGGATACTTGCGATTGTAGTCCCTAATAGGGGTGTCAGCAAGTGGTAGGCATCTGAGATCTCGGCAACCTGCGTCATGCCGGCACTATGGAATACAGCAGCTGATACAATCAGGATGGCCGCATTGATGAACAAGGCGAGTGTCAGCGCGATTGTAGAGTCCATGGTCGAGTAACGAATAGCTTCTTTTTTACCCTGTGGTGTCTGTTCGATCTGACGCGTCTGCACAATGGAAGAATGCAGATACAGATTATGCGGCATCACGGTTGCTCCTATAATACCAATGGCAATATAGAGCATAGCAGGGTTTTGCAGAATCTCGACATTGGGTACAAAACCATGGAGAACACCGCCCATATCCGGTTTTGCCAGGAACAGGTCAATTCCGAAGCAGAGGGCAATGGTGGCCATCAGCACAATGACGAGTGTTTCCAATGCGCGGAAGCCTTTGTTTTGCAGTACAAGAATCAGGAGTACATCAACTGCGGTGATGATAACGCCGTACAACATGGGGATGTTAAATAACAGCTTTAACGCGATGGCAGAACCTATGACCTCAGCCAGATCGGTAGCTGCAATGGCCAGTTCACACAGAATCCATAACATGACGACAACAGGCATGCTGAAGCGTTCGCGGCAGGCTTGGGCCAGATCCCGTCCAGTGACAATTCCAAGCTTTCCGGCCAACGATTGAAGCACAACGGCCATCAGATTCGAGAGCAGGATGACGGATAACAAGGTATACCCGAACTGCGATCCGCCTGCGATATCAGTTGCCCAGTTGCCGGGGTCCATGTAACCTACGGCAACGAGGTACCCTGGCCCTACAAAAGCGAGGAATTTCTTCCACCATGACGCATTCTGCGGTATTTTCATGGAACTATGTGCTTCTCCGAGTGAAGGGGCCATGCCTGCAGTAGACAATGATTCTCTTGAAGGAGCGTTGAATGGATTTTCTTTACTCATACGTTTATCACCTGACTCTTTGGAATAGTGATGCGGGACGAACCGCTCAAGATATATCTAAATTTTTATGTTTATTGTTACATTGTACTCCTTCAATAATTTTTGTCTAGTGCAACTTTTATGTATTAACACAAAATTTATGTTCTAATTTGAAAATGCCCTTTTGTATATTACCCAACCTCAGAAAAAATACAGACATGGAGATAAGATGCATGAAAATAATAAAGATGTAAAAGCTGATAAAGATATAAAATGCGTTTCAAATTGAGCCAGAAGTTTAAATTCAATTGAAGGCATTTAAAACTATATGGATAAGGGAGAGATTCTTAATGGAAGCTTTATATACAGCAGTAGCGACAGTTAAAGGTGGACGTACAGGTTCTGTGGCTTCTTCGGATGGCGTGCTCAAACATGATCTGAAAATGCCCAAAGAGCTCGGAGGTCCCGGTGGTGAAGGTACCAACCCTGAACAGCTCTTCGCCGCTGGATATGGAGCATGTTATGAAAGTGCCCTTGCCAATGTAGCACGTAAAGCAGGTGTGAAGTTGGAGAATGTGGTGGTTACAAGTAACGTATCCATTGGTAAAGACCCTGCGGATGACGGTTTCCAATTATCTGTTCGCTTGGACGTGAGTATGCCTGGTGTGGATCACAGTCAAGCAGAAGATCTGGCCCGCAAGGCACACGATTTCTGTCCATATTCCAAAGCGACACGTGGCAACATTGATGTTGTTTTAAACGTAGTCTAAGATTTGACTCCCGGCAAGTAAAGGGGAACATATAGAGCAGGGTATCCCAGATACCTGATGTTCGACTACAAAGCCCTGCTGGCAATCGGCAGGGTTTTGTGTTGATTATAATATAAGGACAGGATGCAGGAGATCAGATGCCAGATCGCGTACTTTTTACATAATTGCACTCCCACTTCATGCTACACATTCCATAAAGGGGGAACGAAGATGAGTATTGAAGAGATGATTGAGCGTCGATTTGTATGTACAAAATGCAGGGGCACGGATTGTAACATTAAGGAAGTTTCCATGTCAGGAGCAGGCCTGAGCAAGATGTTCGATATACAACATAACCACTACCTGTTTGTTGCTTGTGCTTCCTGCGGCTATGTTGAAGTATTTGATCCGGATGTTTTGAAAGGTAAAAAACAAGGGCAGGTAGGGACGATTCTGGATATTCTGTTTGGCGGGTAGACATGCGCGAGTTGACATTGAACTGAATTTTCTTTAATATAACTTAGTACTGAGTAGTGTCATTGCATGAACCAAATTTGAATTAAACAGGTGATATCCATGTCTTATAGACCGCGTATTGCAGATTTAGAATTAGCTTATGGTAACAAGGAAGACGGATTGTACGAATTCAAAATGAATTTGGTAGACGGTACAAAATGCCGTGTATTCTACTCCCGTTCTCCGGAATGGAAGATGACCAATATCAGCCGTCTGCAGAAAACGCCTTGTCCAGTATGCCGCAAAGATTTCATTTGCAAATGTATGGACCAGTGGGCAAGTGACCTGCATCAACAAATGATCGATGACCAATGGATGGAAAAGGCAATTGCTGAGTAATTGCCGGACAGATACGAGCGTGGGCACAATGCCTGCGCTCTTTTTCTTTTATTTCCCATTAATGCGTGTTCAAAAAGAGCGGGTTTTAGTCTTTTTTTGAACTACCTCTATAATTAAATTTTAGAATTAGTGAACAAGAAGGCTCAGATTGGGTAAGTTACTCTAACCGGAACAATAGGAGGCAGTCAATATGACAGCAAATCAAACAGATGTGCATCAGGGACATCCCATCGTACTGGTGGATGGCGTCTGTCACTTCTGCCAGGGCTTAACCAAATGGATTATCAAACGTGACCCGGAAGGGAAATATCATTTTGCTTCGCTCCAATCGGATGTAGCCAAGGCACTGCTAGTGAAGGGCAATCTGTCGACAGACAGTATGGATACTTTTGTTTTGATTGAAAATGGAAAATACTATACACGTTCAACAGCCGCACTGCGATTGGCTAAAGGTCTGAAGTTTCCTTATCCATTGTTATATGTGTTCATTATTGTACCGAAATTTATTCGTAATGCAATCTATAATTGGGTTGCTAGCAACCGTTATCGCTGGTTTGGCAAGGATGAGGCGTGCATGTTGCCTACCCCGGAGATCAAAGATCGATTTTTATGATTAATAACGGAAATAATTGGGTAATGACTACAGATCATATCTATTTTGGGAGGACAACAACTTGAAGAAGTGGACTACATTATTTATCGGGGCATTATTAGCAGTGAGCTTGGCAGCATGCGGTAACGACACAGATAATACGGCAACGCCGCCAGCAACTAACAACGAAACATCTAACGAGGGCAATACACCTGCGGAGCAGGAAACAAAGATCCCTACCTTGGACGAATTGATTACCAAAACCAATGCAGCAACGAAAGAAATGAAAAGCTTCACAACTGAAGCAAACATTGATCAGAATCTGAAACTGGATGCTGGTGAACAGTCCCAGGATCAACAGGTCAAAACATCGCTCAAGATGGATATTATCAAAGATCCAATGATGATCTATCAAGAGATGAAAATGGAAATGTCGGGACAGGAAGCTCAGAACGTGAAGCAGTATATTACTTCGGATAAAATCTACTCCCAAGTTGGGGAGCAATGGGTTGCGATTCCTGAAGCACAAACTGCTGCATTGATTGAGCAGATGAAAGCAAGCATGAATCCGGAAGGTGAATTGGAGCAATTCAAAAAGATCGAAGAAGATACTGAAGTAACCGAAGAAGGCGACAATTATGTGATTAACGCTGACGTATCCGGTGATAATGTAAAAGAACTGGCCAAAGCCGTGATGGAGCAAAACGGCTCGGATGCCCAGATGCAAGCTATGCTTGATCAGATGAATATTACCAGC
Organism: Paenibacillus sp. 1781tsa1; assembly: GCF_024159265.1. Taxonomy (NCBI): domain Bacteria; kingdom Bacillati; phylum Bacillota; class Bacilli; order Caryophanales; family Paenibacillaceae; genus Paenibacillus; species Paenibacillus sp. 1781tsa1. Next base: position 1,636,313 of record NZ_JAMYWY010000001.1, read on the forward strand.
ATGAAGATGAAATACATGATCAATAAAGAAACGTATTTGCCGGCAAGTACGGATGTAACCATGGTCATGGAGATGGAACAGAATGGACAGAAAATGACGATGGACATGAAGATGAACAGTACGTTCTCCAACCATGATCAAGTGGAAGAGATCAAGATTCCACAAGAAGCATTGGATAGCGCTAAGTAAGTTGGCTAGCACAATTGCCAAATGAAATGCTGAAGATCATTTGAAGCGATGAACGCACATCATTGTGTACCGTTTACAGGCACCTCTGACCTAGATCTGTGTGAACCGAGAGGTTTTACCGGATTCAAACAGGGGTGTTTTTCTTTTTAGAGGAGAATATGTTCAGGGTCCAAGATGTTGTAGTATAGTCATATTGAAGTAGAGAGGGGAGATCAAAGATGATCGAATATGCACACATCCACCATGTTAGTCTGGCTGTACGTGATCTGGAAATCGCGAAAAAGTTCTATTCGGGGTTACTGGGAATGCAGGAGATTGAACGTCCGCCTTTCCGCTCCACTGGTACATGGTACGCCATCGGTAGCCAGCAGCTTCATCTGTTACAGCACCCGGAGGGTCACACGTTACGCGAGGCCGGAATTGATACAACAGACGGCCACTTTGCAATCTGGGTGACCAGTTATTCGGGGACTATTGCTTGGTTGGAACAGCAGGGAATTGAGTACGAAGCGAGACCGGATAGTGTGGCTGGATTCGCACAGATTTTTGTTCTCGATCCTGACCGTAACATTATTGAGTTTGATTCACCGTATAACTCTTAAGGAAAAAATGGATTAGAATAAATCCCTTGCTCGACCAGAAATTGTATGCTATATTATCCATACATTCATAGCACGTGACGGAAGCACCGTCCATATACTGCATATTCATGCGGTTATTGGGCGGTGCTTTTTTGTGCTTTTTGACAGGGAGGGAAGGAAAAATTGATTGTACTGAAGGTTGTTCTGGTCTCAAAGGATAGAGATTACATTAGCGCCTGGCTTGATTATGTACAGGGAGATTCGTCTGGTTTCCATGTGCGTTTCACGGCATTCTCCCAAAGGGATTCGTTCAAGGATCATATGAATCAGCAGGAAGGTCGGGAATTACCGGATCTGGTTATTGCGGAACCGGAGTTTCTGAATGACTGGCTGAATAACGGGGGAGAAGGATCAGGTGTACCTTGGCTGATGCTTAGTGAAGGGCTGGAAGAGGTGGAAGAGGCGAAGCGGCTGATGAAATACCAACCCTTGCCTGCTTTGCTGGATGCTGTGATGCATGCTTGTCGGCAGCCACGCCGCAAGAAGGTTCACCATCCGGGGCAAGAGACTCTCTCCATCGGTGTTGTATCCGCTTCGGGTGGAAGTGGCAAAACGGCAGTAGCCCTGCATATGGCGAAGCAACTGGGACTTGCAGGTTATGCTGTTCTCTATCTGAATCTGGAGACGCTGGACAGTACGCTCCCGTTTCTGGAAAAGGGACTAACTAGAAGTGGGCAGCGCCACCCGGATGCGGAGACGGGATTGTCACGCCTGTTATACGATCTGAAGGTGGGCAGAAAGGAATCCGGCAAGCAGTTACAGGCGCTATCGAAGGGCGTAGATGGATATGTGGTCCGGCATGAAGCATTGAAATCCGATGTGTTCTGGCCATTATCGAATCGGAAAGAATTGTTGCAGATGACTCGTGAGGATACGTCGAATCTGCTTCGTTATTTAACCGATTGCGGACAATATGACGTGTTGATTCTGGATGGGGATTCCGGATGGGATGGGCGCAGTGAAGGTGTACTAGATGCAGCAGATGCATTTGTCTGGTTGGTTGAGGATGATATATCTGCCATGCATCGATGGGGGCAATGGTTGCAGCATGCTGGACGAACGAAGCCAGATTTGTACGAAAGTATACTGGAGAGTTCACGCTTTGTGGTTAACAAATATCGGGACAATGTCGTCAATGTACTCCCACGCCCTGATCTGCATCTGGATGCAGTGTTGCCCTATATCCCTTCTTGGAAACAACTCAGTCAGGAGGAAGTCATGCTTAGTTCACCGATCTTCCAACGTGAAGTGAAGAGATTATGTGCCCTGCTGGTACAAGATGGCGAAGAAGAATTGAAGCAGACGGGACGAATTCAGAAGCAGGATCGGTGGGCACTATGACGGATTCATCCAATAGAATATTGGATCGTGAAGAACAGTTTCAGATGATGCGCAGGGAAGTCAGGGCTGGCCTCGATTTAACCTCGTCTGCTGGAGATGATGAACTCTGGCAAGGGATAGAGAGCAAAGTTCTCAGTGACCCGAAGCTGGATGATCTAACATCAGGAGAGCGTCATACGCTGGTACAGCGATTGTTTGACTCCTTTCGTGGATTAGATATCTTGCAGCCACTTGTGGATCATCCCGATATTACGGAGATTATGATCAATAGTCACAAGGAGATTTTTGTGGAGCAGGAAGGTGAAGTCAACCAGATCACCCTTGAATTTGAGTCCATGGAACGGCTCGAGGATATTATCCAGATGATTGTGTCCGGGGTAAACCGGATTGTGAATGAGTCTTCTCCAATCGTAGATGCCCGTTTAAAGGATGGTTCGCGGGTCAATATCGTGTTGCCTCCTATTGCCTTGAAAGGTCCCACGATGACGATTCGTAAATTCCCCAGTGAACCGATGAAGATGTCCGATCTGATTGAAAAGGGAGCCCTGCATGAAGAAGCGGCAGAATTATTGCAGCAGTTGGTACGGAGTAAATACAACATCTTCATTGGAGGTGGAACCGGATCGGGAAAAACGACCTTTCTGAACGCCTTATCACAGTTTATCCCTGCTGATGAGCGGATTATTACCATTGAGGATTCGGCTGAGTTACAGATTGTTACGGTACCAAATCTGGTATCACTGGAAACACGGAATGCAAACACCGAAGGCAAGGGACAGATATCTATTCGGGATCTGATCAAATCTTCCTTACGGATGCGTCCGAACCGGATTGTGATTGGGGAAGTCAGGGGCGCAGAAGCTCTGGATATGTTACAGGCCATGAACACAGGTCATGATGGATCTTTATCAACTGGGCATGCGAATACCATCTCCGACATGATCAGCAGACTTGAAACGATGGTGCTCAGTGGTGCGGATCTCCCCATTGCGGTTGTAAGGCAGCAGATTAGTTCAGCAATCGATATTTTTGTACATCTATCCCGGCTGCGAGACCGCTCACGGCGGGTGACAGAAATTAGTGAAGTGATTGGTATGAAGAACGGTGAGGTTATGCTGAATCCACTCTTTCGTTTCCAGGAACAAGAAGAGCGTGAAGGCAAAATTATTGGCGGGTTAGTACAGGTTGGAAAGTTGAATCAGGTGGATAAAATTCAGATGGCTGGGCTCGGGGAATGGCTGGATGAATACATAGAACAATGTAGTGTTGAAACAAATTCATCAGATAACAACGCAAATTAAAGTCATTGGAAGGTGATTACTGTTGGGTGAAGCCAGACAGATGTTGACGGATTACACCGTATATACGCTTTCCCGGAGACAACGAATGGTCTGTATGCTGATCAGTGGTCTGCTCTTTTTTGGCATCGGAATTCTGTTCTACCATCACTGGTTGGCTGGAGCTATCCTGGCTGCGGGTTGCATATGGGTACCAAAACATTGGACTAAAGTGCTGTTGGAACGAAAAAGAATGACACTCAGTTTACATTTTAAGCAAGCGTTATATGCATTATCTTCTGCACTTGCCGCAGGAAAATCGGTGGAGAATGGATTCAAGGAATCCGTGGAAGATTTGCGGATGTTAAATCCGGAAGCCGATACCGATCTGATTCGTGAGTTTACGATATTGAGGACACGGATGGAGTATGGACAACCAATAGAAGAGGCTCTACAGGATTTCTCGGATCGGGCGCAGATTGAGGATATTACGAACTTTGCAGATGTATTCATTACGTGCAAACGAACTGGGGGGGATCTGGTTGAGGTTGTGCGCCGTACCTCTGCGGTGATTGGTGAGAAGCTGGATATTCAGCAGGATATTATGGTCGCGGTATCACAGAAAAAGTTCGAATCGAAGGTGATGTTTGCCGCTCCATTTATTTTTTTGATATTTCTCAATCTGACCGCCAAGGACTTTATGGAGCCGTTATATAGCGGGATGGGTTACCTCATCTCTAGCGGTGCCTTGGCAGTACTCGCCTGCTGTTATCTGTGGATTAATCGCATTATGGATATCAAAGTATAAGGAGCTGAAACGATGCTGCTTCCCGTTATAGTCGCAGGGATGCTCGGAGCGGGATGGCTGGTGCTGGATCGAACCCGGGGACAGACCTACCGGCATCTGCGCAAGCTGGATATGGAAGGATTGCGACTGAAGAAATTGCATGGTCCCTTCCTGTTTATATTGGACAAGTTTGAGACTGGACGCAGATTGCCTGTGCTCATGTTTCGGATGCAACATGCTATTCAGAAAATGTATGGCATACAGCACAGTGGGGAGAAAACGATGCTCTATTGCGCTGAAATGTTAACCTACACGTGGCTTATGTTACTGGCAGGTTGTCTGTTAACACTTGTTGGAGATATGGGCATCGGGGGTATGGTGGGTGGACTAGCGTTAGGAATAGCTTTACCTTTTGCACTCTATAAAGACCTCAATACCAAGGTCCAGCGGAGAGATCAGGACATTCTTATGGAGCTGCCCGAGTTGCTGAATCGAATTGTTCTGTTGGTGGGCGCTGGGGAGACCGTTCAGCGTGCCATCGTTCACTGTGTCACAAGCCAGGGGGAACGGGATCATCCGCTGTACAACGAACTTAGAAAGACCGTGGGAGATTGGAATAACGGTTATTCGTTTCAACAATCATTTGAACAGTTCAGTCGCCGCTGCGGTGTGCAGGAAGTGACGATTTTTACAACAACCGTGCTGCTGAATTTCCGGCGTGGGGGAGGTGACTTTGTATTGGCGCTGCGGGATCTGTCACATGTGTTGTGGGAGAAACGCAAGGCTGTCAGTCGGGCGAAGGGAGAACAGGCTTCTTCCAAATTGGTGTTTCCGATGGTACTGATCTTTTTTACGATTGTGGTCATGATCGGGGCACCTGCTTTTATGATGATGAATATGTAGGAGGAATTGGGATGATGGAAGTGTTAAAAAACAAGGTAAGCGCATTTTGGAAGGAAGAGGACGGACTCGGCACGTTGGAGCTGATTCTGATTATCGGGGTTATTATCATTATTGCTTTGATTTTTAAAGACCAAATAACGGCACTAATCAAGTCTCTTCTTAGCAAAGTGGATACAAAAAGTAATGAATTTTTCCCGGGTTAACAGGCTGAAGAAGGAAGAAGGGAGCTTCACCGTTGAAGCCTCCCTGATCTTCCCTGTCGTGCTGTTTATTCTTGTGTTGTTGCTCTTCTTTACCATGTACATGTATCAAAAGACATTCTTGACTCAACATGCCTATGCAGCTTCTGAGCGTGCAGCCTATAGTTGGGACAACAGTCACAAACAGGCGATGACGGGTGAATATGTTGCTGGAGAACATGACAGTCTGTACTGGAGACTGACGGATGATCGTATGCTTGGAGCGCTGTTTGGCTGGGCGGGAGCGGACAATCAGGTTAGCATATCTGTACCTGCTCGTGAAGGCGGAAGTCTCTCGGAACAGAAATTAGCACAAGCAGTTCAACAGATGCCCTCAGCCATGAAAGGAACAATTGAGTATCAGAATTCTCTGATTCAGCGGAAAGTAACGACCAAGCTGGAACAAGTAATCTCTTTGCCTCTTCCTTCTTTTCTGTTCGATTCAGGTAACCGTGTGTTGACCCAAGGATCATCCGCGGTTGTTGAACCGGTGGAATTCATTCGAACGGTAGATCTGGTCCGTTATTACGCAGCCAAGTTTAAAGGCAAAGGCGGAGAAGCTGCGAGTACTGCCGCGGAAGCAGGACAGGTTGTGCAGCATTTTGGCAAAAGCAGAAAGTGAGAAAAGGAGGAGGGCGGAGCTGTTTAGAAAAAAAGACGGTGAGTTGGGGGCCGTAACCCTTTTTTTAATATTAATCTTGGCCGGAGTTTATATGTTTGTCGCTATATTTATTGATTATGCTCGTATAGCGGCATTCAAGGTGCAGACTGAACGAATGACTCATGCTGCGATGAGATCCGTCATGTCAGCCTATGACACCTCACTACGGGAGTATGGTTTATTCGGGTATGGCGACAGTAGTGGGGATGCGATTATGGCTAAAGTGCTGAATGATAGCGTGAAGCCTTCATCTGTGAAAGATGGATTCCCCATTCTGGATATCCAGTGGGATACAACTACGCTGAGCATGGAGCGTGAACTGGGCAGATACGATATATTTAATCGCCAGATTCAGGAGGATATGAAGTATCGGGCTCCGGTTGACTTTACCCTTGAAGTGATCAATCGGTTCAAACCGATGTCAGACGAGATGAAGGAAGCCTCGCACACGGTAGACTTGTTGAAAAAATTGCAGAAGTTATATGACAAACGTGAAGAATTGTTGGATGAAGCCATTGCCAATCAGACGGAATCCGCGGAGAAGCTGAAGAATCTTCCGAAGTTAATCATGGACCCGCCTTCACAGGCCATCTATGAAGAAATGTTGGAAGAAACACCAGAGACAGCTGCCGAGGCAGCGGCACGTTATGCAGATTATCTTAACAAGAAACAGGCAGATGAGGGATTGCCGTTCAGAGAGCAACAATACATATTGGAACTGGCTCGTTATCGGACTGGTGTTGGTAATGTGGTGACAGGCATCAGCATGGTCATACAACCGGCGTTACAGGCCCATCAAACGAAGCTGGAGGAAGCACAGTCCAAGATCGAAGAAGCACGCAAGATTAATGAGGAAATGAAACGTGTGATCGCGGAGGGGGAGAACCGTTCGGAGAATGCCAGTTACGATAACGTGGGCAACTCAAATCTGCCTGGAACGAGTCTTACATCTACAGGATCAGCCACTGAAGCCAAAAGTACACGTTCTCTTGCTTCGGAGCTTGTGAGGGCAGATACCCTATTCGAGCAGTTGAAGGCACGAGTTGTTTCCCAGAATACGGACTTCGACAACGTCAGAAGAGACAATATGGAATTGAATACACATCTTCGTAGTGTCACGGGCATGAGTGGGGTTCCGATTAAACCCGCGGTCAGACAGGCAAGTCAGATTACCGAACGATATATGGACACCTATGTACGTAGCGGTCCTGCCAACCTCATTCAACAGAGTAAGCAGCAGCTGGAGAGTGGTCGTGGGTCGGATGCTGAGCGCAAAGCGAATGATAAGGAATCCAAAGGGAAATTAAAGGAAGTTAAACGAATCTTGTCGCAGATTCAGAATGGAAGTGCTGGTTCCATGGAAGCTTTCAAACAGCTAGAGGAATATTACAACGCTAATATTGCTTTTAATGAGGCTAGTCGTGAGGAATCCAAAAAGGCAGAGATTGCTGGTGATCCCTATGACTCTGGTGGCGATGCCATGAAGGGAATGGACAGTTTGTTTGGCGGGATGTCAGGTCTGCTGGATAGTCTTGGCGACGAATTGTTCCAGAATGAATACGCTCTAGCCTATTTCAACTCCATGGATTTTGGTCAACTATTTACCTGGACTGAAGGTGGTGGAGATGCGGGTGATGTCTTCAAATTGGAGAATCAGGAACTGGAGTATATCGTTTACGGGTTTCATAATCCTTCGGGTAACATCGCTGCGGCATATGCGGAGATATTTGGGATGCGCCTGGCTATTCGAACCGCAGAAGGGTTAATTGAGCACAGCAAGCTTGGGAACCCACTTCTGGTATTATCGGCGGCAATCTTATACGGGATTACAAACGCCATCGCGGATATGGTGAAACTAGCAAAAGAGGGCAGTGTGGAATTGTCAAAGTATATCAAAGTCAAATTGACGTATAGGGACCATCTTCGATTGTTCCTATTGATGAACAGCAACAATGAACGCAAAATGTCCAGAATGCTGGCGTTAATTCGATTAAATACGGGTGTGAATCCAGATGAGAAACAGACGTATGCTTCGGGTAACATGCGCAGCAGCATCAAGTTGTGGTTTTTACCAGGGGTGGTTAGAAGCATAGGTGCAGTTATGGGTAGTGCGGATCAGGTTGAAGATGGGCGATTTTTCATTGAGCGGAAGGCGGATTATTCCTATTGAGTGATTAGGATCGTTTCGGTGGAGGGATTATGGATAAGCAGCAACAATATGAAAAAGAAAGAGCACAATTAGAGATTAGGTTAACCAGAATAATCAGATTGCAACGTTTGAAGTTTCTGAATAAGCAGATATGTTCTCCGAAAAAGGAACAGGGCAGCATGGTTCTGGAAGCCTCACTGGTGTTACCTGTCTTTCTGTTCTTTATCATGTTTCTCATCTTCATTGTGCAAATGACTCTAATCTCCACAGCGCTGCAGAGCACAGCAGGAGAAGCGGTGAAGCAGTTATCAACGAAAATATATCCGGTTTCCCTTGCATTTACCCCTTCGGATTCTGCAGGTGGTGAAGGCTCTGGAGGAGGGTGGAAGATACCGGAGTTGTCTCTGACAGAGTGGGCAGAAGGTTATGCTTCTTCTCTGCCCGAGCCATTAAGTGATTGGGTACGTTCAGCGGCGGCCAGTGGTGAACAGCCACTACAGGAGATCAAGACATCCGTTTTGGAAACCGTACTTGATCCCACGGTAAAACCGCTGCTTCAACCTTTTATCGAACCAACTCTGCTGGATATGGAACGGGTTCATGTGAATGGGATTTCCATACCTGATCTCAAAAACAAAACAAATCCATATTTCCGACTTGAACTGAGTTATGAATTGCCGGTAAAAGTCCCCTTTCTCAGTAAACCGCTTCGGATTCAGGCTGCTGCGGCAGAACGGGTATGGATTGGAGATACCGGAGAAGGGGCAGATGGCAGTTCAGGAGATGGGGATACTGCGGGTTCAGCAACGGTACTGTCGAAGCCTGACCCGGCATACATAGGCAACAATGCAACGATTAAGGTAAAGGTTGAACCAGGAGCGACAGCCAATTTAACGATATTTTACAAGTCAGGTGAAAGTTCCGCGAAGCACATCGGCTGGGCCACCGCGGATGAGAATGGAATGATCGAATGGACCTGGTTTGTTGGTACTCGGACAACAGAAGGAACATGGAGTTTTGTTGTCGAGACAGGAGACGGTGCCAAGACAGAGACTACGTTTAACGTGGCCTCCAGGAAATAAGGAAGGGGATGATGGAGGTGGAGTGGTTCTACATTGCCTGTGGCCTATACATTATTGCAGCTTTTGTTACAGATATTCGTTTCATGAAAATTCCAAATCGATTGACTTTACCCGTGACTGTTGCAGGTGTACTGGCCCATATCATATGGGGAGGTTGGGATGGTTTCTTGTTCTCAGCCGCTGGATTTGCAGCAGGTTTTGGTATTTTGTTTCTGATGTATGCGATTGGCGCAGTAGGGGCAGGAGATGTGAAATTGTTTGGTGCGATTGGCGCATGGACGGGACTTGCTTTTGGCATTCATGTGATTATTTACTCCGTTTTGTATGCAGGAGCCATTGGTTTAGTGATACTTCTATTCCGCAAAGACTCAGCGAAACGGATTCGGGGCATGGCAGGCAATCTTGCCGGGTTCTTTATGCTTGGTTCCCTCAAGCTGCTGAACAAAGAGAAGACATTAAAGTTTCCATTTATGCTTGCGGTATTGCCCGGGTTTATCACGGTGCTTATCTCAGTAATTTTCCCTTAGATGAAGGAGTAAAGAAATTTGAGAGTAACAATGGAAAGAGAGGATTGGCATGTATGGATTAACGAGAGATTTTATTCGTAACGGCGGAGCGTTCATGGTTTTGGAGAAAAAGGAAGGGTTACGAATGGAGGAATTGAGCCGGGTACAGATGGGCATGTTGTCCTCCAATCAGATTCCGCGACTTCTTCCTGTTCATATTCGGGAAGTGGACCGTAATGTAACTTTGCAGTACGACATATCCGGCTACAAGATGTTATCCCAGATGTTAAAGTCAAGCAAAATCAAGTTGCGTGTTCTGTATGGTCTGTTGTTCCAATTAGCCGATGCCTTCACGGAATGCCGACAATATATGCTGGAGCCTCGTAAATTATTGATCCAGGAAGAGTACCTATTCATCAACGGTTCATTCGAACAGGGTGAGCTTGGGATGGTATATGTGCCCATCTTGGATACCGTTGAAGTTGATCCGATGCCTCAGCAATTCCGTGAGCTGGTAATCAGGCTGATGGCCCATGTACAGGAACTGCAGGGAGAAGGAATTCAGCGTGTTCTGCAGTTATGCGACAATGAACGCTGGGATATTAGACAATTGCGAGAGCTTCTACTGGAGTTATACGCAGACGAGAAAGAGAGCAGAGGAAGAGCGGCATTTCTCTCGTCCAGAACGTCGGAAACCGTCGATGGTCCAGGAGATAATCTTCATTCGTCAATTACTGGGCGGGATAGCAGGCAATCCACTGGTTATTCTCCTCCAGATCAACTCGGTGCTCCTGTTCAAAATGCTGCTATGGAGTCGCAACTAAATTTCCGTCAGCCGCAGAAAACGAGTGAATCTGAGGTTGAAGACTTTCCGGTGAGATCTCGAACCTTTTCAGGCAGGCGCTCACCTGGACAATCTTCATTGGAGGGCTCAAGCAACGTACATCATGGATCAAGTAACTCTTATGATTCATTAGAGCGTGTTGATATGGAAACGGAGGAAAAGTCCGGATCTTCCAAAGTAACCTATATCATATTGGGCTGCATGGTTGCCATGGCATTGGTGTGGAGATTCATATACATGGAGCAACCGGGACAGACCCAGATGATTCTGTGCATGGTACTAAGCCTTGGCTTGCTTGGGGTAGCAGGATGGACATGGAAGCGTAAAGAAAACCCTCATAAAGACTCAGAGAATAAGCGGTCTTTTTCGTTCAATATAGGTAAGAACAAAGGGAAGCAAACGGAAGATGAAGAGGAACCATTTCAAGAAAGCTGGCGCTGGAATACAGCTGATAAAAAGGAGGAAGGTGTAAAACAAGCGACTGAATCGGTTGTAGAAGGAAATGCGCATTCCCGTTATCAACGTCTGCACATGACACCTGAACACTCCGAACCACCGTTCGTTCAGCGCCATGTGGAAACGATAGCTTCAACTTCAGAGCTAATCCCACATGATACAGTTGCGGAAGCAACCGTGAACTTGCAGAATCTGGCTAAAAGTAACTTTACAGGGGCAGGCCCGGTGATAGCGTCTTATTATCTTGAACGAAGATCTGGCAGTGGTGACCAACATGAACGGATGGATGTGCAGGGAGCATCTTTTGTCATCGGAAGATCGGCAGACATGGTTCAGTGGGTGGACACAGCGACCGGGGTGTCCCGTGCTCATGTGGAATTGAGCCGGAACAAATCGGGCTATGTGATTAAGGATCTGGGTTCCGTCAATGGAACCATTCTTCAGGGCAATATTCTTGCTCCGTATAAGGAGTATCCATTGGCGGATGGAGATACATTTACACTTGCGGAATCGGTTTACACTTATCGGTCGATTGGATAAGCCGTACTTCAATCAGTCAGATAAACCGCGGTGCTTCAGATCCTCCAGAGCCTCGGTTAAGGTAGGGAAGGTGAATTGGAATCCGTGGTCGAGTGCTTTTTGCGGAATAACTCGCTGCCCTTGAAGCACAACAACGGATAGTTCACCAACCAAGGTTTTAATTAAGAAACTGGGTACGGGGAACCAGTGAGGGCGATGATACACCTTACCCACCGTGCGACCGAATTCATCATTGGTAACGGGATTTGGTGTGGAAGCATTCACAGGCCCGGAAATCTGTTTGTCCTGAATAGTGAAGTCAATCAGTCTGACGATATCCATAATGTGAATCCAGCTAGTCCATTGCTTGCCACTGCCAATTTTGCCGCCAACACCTAGCATATAAGGCAGTTTCATTAATGGAAATGCACCTTTTTTATGTCCGAGTACCAAGCTAACCCGAATCTTAACAAGTCTCACATTTTTGATTGCATCTGCAGCAACTTCCCATTGTTCCGAGACCCGGGACGGGAAGTTCATGGATTTTTGCGGACTGCTCTCGTCGAAGGTTTCATTAGGGGAGGTTCCATAGATGGCCATGGCAGAAGCCTGAACGACCACTTCCGGCTTTTGCTCCAGGGATTCCACTAATCGGGCTACCCGTGCTACGGTTGTTACTCTGGATTCAACAATCTCCAGCTTCGCCTTGGTTGTCCAACGTTGATTCAGCGTTTCTCCGGCAAGGTTAACGAGAGCATCCATACCTTCCAACAAGTGAGGTTGTTCTTCGACTTGTTCCCACGATATATATGTAAGATTTTTACTTGGATTATGCAAGTCAGGCAGTTTTCGTGTAATAACTTTCACATGGTGCCCGGCTTGCAGCCAGTAATCTACAAGTGCTCCTCCCACAAATCCGGTACCTCCACAAATGGCAATTTTCATATCAAACATCCTCTCCATATTTTCACTGCCCTGATATATACCTGTGAATCGACAAACAGCCCCGGCCGGTAAGCAATGCCTGTTGGGAACGAACTTACCTGACGGAGCATCTCTGTAAATTAACCAAATCTATATATGGCTTAACTCATCTTTGTATCTTATTTAATCAAATGTTGATAAGGGGAATAATCGATTTTGTTTTTCTCCAAAAATTTTACCAAAAACTTATTATCCCGCTTCGGTGTGGCAATAATGTATCCTTTGATACAATGATCTCTCGATACTTCCGTGGCGTTGTCTTCAACTGCAATTTTTCCGATCTCTGCAGCAATGGAATGTTTGGCGATGTCACGAAATGGCCCAGGTACAGGCTCGACGAGTTGATCCAAAAAAGCTTTGGCTTCATCAGTCCACAAGTGACGGCTGGCTTCCACCCAATAATTCTGCCAATCCAGTTTGGACTTTCCGTCTGCTTTTGGTAGCACTTTCAAAAATTTGCGCATCATGAAAAATCCACCGATACACATGCTGCCAAGCAATAAAAAAGTCCAGAATGCGATCGTATTCATAAACCAATTGCTGGGGGAAGTGCTGGTCAGTATCATCGCGTAGGAGTCGAAAATCATTGCGGAGTCACCTCGGTTCATTGATTTTCACGGAAAGACGGATTCCGCCGCCTACCCATGTTCCATAAATTAGCTGTCTGAAATAGCCTCTATCCCGAATTATAACGCATTTCTAGATTTATTTCGATAATCGCGTTAGAATAAGGGATAATTCAGATTAAGGGGGATCAATAATGCTGAAAATCGGCTCCCACGTGTCCTTTTCGGACAAGGGATTATTGAGTGCAACGAAGGAAGCGTCATCGTACGGTTCCAGTTCGTTTATGATATATACGGGTGCACCACAGAATACACGTCGCAAGCCAATTGAATCCATGTATATTGAAGAAGGCAAGCTTGCCATGCAAGAGGGTGGAATGGAAGATATCGTTGTCCATGCACCATACATTATTAATCTTGGCTCATACAAAGACAACACGTATAGACTCGCTGTAGATTTCCTTCAGGAAGAGATCCGTCGTACACATGCCATTGGTGTCAAAAACATCGTATTACATCCCGGCGCTTTTACAGATAAAGATGCCCACTATGGGATCGGACGGATCGCAGAAGGGTTGAATGAAGTGCTGGAAGGTGTGAAAGAGACAGATGTGAACATCGCTCTGGAAACCATGGCTGGCAAAGGTACGGAGATGGGGCGCAGTTTCGAAGAGATCGCCCAGATTATCGAGAAAGTAACGTATAACGAGCGCCTGACTGTGTGTATGGACACATGCCACATTCACGATGCCGGATATGATATCGTTAACGATTTTGACGGTGTACTGGAACAATTCGATCGTACGGTAGGACTTGACCGCATTGCCGTAATGCATATTAATGATAGTAAGAATGCTGTGGGTGCGCACAAGGACCGTCATACTCCCATTGGCTCTGGCTGGATTGGGTTTGAAGCGATTAACCGCATCGTTAACCATGAGAAGCTTCAAGGACGTCCATTTATTCTGGAGACACCTTGGATTGGCAAAGAGGCCAAAACACAGCGTCCAATGTATGAGGTGGAGATTGCGTTGCTTCGTGGGGATGTTGCTGGTCGATTCGGCCAGGAATTCCTGACAGAAGTAGAACAATTGCAACACTTTTTCAAAGGTAAAGAGATTGAGTCCCGTTCGTATATTCTGGATGTGTGGACGTTGCTCAAAAATGATGCCAAAGCCAAAAAGGCAGACCCGCGCGAACCGCTGGAACGCCTCTATGACATGGTGACTGAAGCTGCGTTGTTCCCACATTTGAATGAAGAACAACTGAATCATCGCTTGATTGCATGGCTTGCGGGTTAACCCCGCAGGTCATGGCTTAATTGAAGGAGGAAGAATAACCCGATGGAGATCCACGCTAAACAAGTACGCCCTGATTCTAAAAACCGCGCCGATCGTGCGCGCATGCTCATTTCCTGTCCAGATGGTCCAGGAATTGTAGCTGCGGTATCTCATTTCCTGCACCAGCATGGTGCAAATATTGTTCAGTCGGACCAGTACACCATGGACCCTGCTGGCGGCATGTTCTTTATGCGGATTGAGTTTGATCTTCCGCAATTGTTGGTCAATTTGCCGAAACTGGAAGCTGATTTTGCAGAAGTGGCAAGCCGTTTCCAAATGGAATGGACGTTATCTGCGGTTAGCCGCAAGAAGAAATTAGCTATCTTTGTATCCAAAGAAGATCATTGTCTGGTTGAATTGTTGTGGCAATGGCAGGCAGGCGACTTGGATGCAGATATTGCGCTTGTAGTCAGCAACCATCTGGACATGAAGGATTATGTAGAATCATTTGGCATTCCATATCATCATATTCCGGTTACAGCAGATACGAAGAAAGAAGCGGAACAACGTCAACTCGACGTCATCGGCAACGATGTGGATGTGATCATTCTGGCTCGTTACATGCAGATCATCTCTCCAATGTTCATTGAGCACTATCGCAATCGAATCATTAATATCCATCATTCATTCCTGCCGGCCTTTGTTGGTGGTAAACCTTATGCACAAGCGTATAACCGTGGTGTCAAAATCATCGGTGCGACAGCGCACTATGTTACGGAAGAACTGGATGGCGGCCCGATTATTGAACAAGACGTGCAACGTGTAAGCCACGGAGATGATGTCACCGAACTGAAGCGCATTGGACGTACCATTGAGCGTGTTGTGCTTGCACGTGCCGTGAAGTGGCATGTTGAAGACCGGGTTCTCGTTCATGAAAATAAGACGGTCGTATTTTAAGTTTACACTTTAATACTGTGCAAGGTTGATTCGGAACCACATAATAGATTGAGAAAAAAGCGACCCCATTCGTTTACGAACGGTGAGTCGCTTTTTTCGCGCTTATATACTTTCCGCACAAGCCGAGCACAATACCGAATAACAGATGACCGATTACCCAGTAGAGAATGGCTGTTATATCGTAAAGGTTTGGTACACGTGAAGAAAGTTGAGAGAGCGGGATGTAGAGCAGGGAAGATCCAGCACCGAGCAAGATTCCTTTGAACATCGGGTGGCCAGAATGCCTTACCCACCATAGATAGAAGATGCCAATGAATACGGACACGAAGAGATGCAGAGAAAATTCAATCCATTCGGGAAGTGTTGGCGGAAGTCCAGGTACAAAATCAATATTCAGAAGCAGGGTATATACCTTTTCACCAGTGTAAAGCTGAATTGTTTTGAGGAAGAATCCAAGGACAACTCCCGAAACCATACCTGTTAAAATGCCCGAGATCCAGGGTAATGAACGATTTGAGTACCCAGTAGGGTGAGCAGCATGTACAGACATGATAACAACCTCCTATGATTGGTGTTTACTTTGAAAAGTAAACCACAGTCCCGCTTTCGAATCCATATTCAGGATATGTTATGTAAATTTAACTTGGATATCTAAAAAGTGTATGGTTTTCGTGTTAAAGGTTATACTTCATGCGATGGATTTGCGAGGCTTAATAGGTCTGTTTATGGAATTTAATGCCTTGTCTTGGTACGGTTTTTGCTTGATTGGCAAGGGATTATTCATCACAAACAACCAATTTTTCACGAACTTCTAAAAGAAGGTTATGGAAAAGCTTCACGCCAAGTGATACAATACAAAAGTGAATAAGTCAAAATGAAACACTCAAGCGGATTCACTTATTGTGAAATTCGGTTTGCTTGTATGATGAGAGGGATTCGCTTGCGCACCCGACTTATCTAAAGACATGAGGAGGACAAACCATGACTGACAAGAACGAAGCGATTCAAAAGGACGAGAACAGCACGATCGACAACCTGTCGATTACTACCGTACGTACTTTGGCGATTGATGCAATTGAGAAGGCAAATTCCGGACATCCGGGTATGCCTATGGGCTCCGCTCCAATGGGGTACCAACTTTTTGCAAAAACGATGACTCATAACCCGGACCACCCAACTTGGGTTAACCGGGACCGTTTTGTCCTGTCTGCAGGACACGGCTCCATGTTGCTGTACAGCTTGCTCCACCTGAGCGGATATGATCTTCCAATGGAAGAACTGAAACAGTTCCGTCAATGGGGAAGCAAAACACCGGGTCACCCGGAATTCGGACATACTGCAGGTGTTGATGCAACTACAGGCCCACTGGGTCAAGGTATTGCAATGGCTGTAGGTATGGCGATGGCTGAAGCTCAACTGGGCGCAACTTACAATAAAGACAAGTTCAACGTAGTTGATCACTACACTTACGCAATCTGTGGTGATGGCGACTTGATGGAAGGTGTATCGCATGAATCAGCTTCCCTGGCTGGACGTTTGCACTTGGGCAAATTGATCATGTTGTTCGACTCCAATGACATCACGCTGGATGGTAAATTGGATCTGTCTTCTTCCGAAAGCATCGCGAAGCGTTTTGAAGCTTATGGCTGGCAAGTGCTGCGCGTAGAAGATGGTAACGATCTGCCTGCAATCGAAAAAGCAATTCAGGAAGGTCAAGCAGATACGCTGCGTCCTACACTGATCGAAGTTAAAACGGTTATCGGTTATGGTAGCCCGAACAAACAAGGTAAAGGCGGCCACGGCGGTACTCACGGATCTCCACTGGGTGCAGACGAAGCCAAATTGACTAAAGAGTATTACAAATGGGTTTATGAAGAAAACTTCCACGTACCAGCTGAAGTTCGCGATCACTTTGCACAAGTGAAAGATCGTGGTATCTCTGCTAATAAAGCTTGGGACGAGAAATTTGCCGAGTACAAAAAAGCATTCCCTGAGCTGGCAGCTCAATTCGAAACAGCGATTAACGGCGACCTTCCAGAAGGATGGGACCGTGATCTTCCTAAATATGCAGCAACAGACAAAGCACTCTCAACTCGTGTAGCATCTGGTAACGCTCTGAACGGTCTGGCACACAACGTGCCACAACTGACAGGTGGATCTGCTGACTTGGAAAGCTCCACAATGACTCACTTGAACAACCTGGAGAACTTCACACCTGAAGATTACTCTGGCCGTAACATCTACTTCGGTATCCGTGAATTCGGTATGGCTGGAGCAATGAACGGTATGGCACTGCACAGTGGTGTGAAAGTATTCGGAGGTACGTTCTTCGTATTTACCGATTACCTGCGTCCGGCTGTTCGTCTGGCTGCCCTGATGGGATTGCCTGTAACGTATGTTCTGACTCACGACAGTATCGCTGTTGGTGAAGACGGTCCTACGCACGAACCGATCGAGCAACTGGCATCCCTGCGTATCATTCCTAACCTGACGGTTATTCGTCCGGCTGACGGTAATGAAACTTCGGCTGCTTGGGCTTACGCGCTTGAGAACAAGAGCAATCCGGTTGCACTCGTACTCACTCGTCAAAACCTGCCGATCCTCGAAGGTACCGTTGAAGGTTCACGTGAGAACGTGAAACGTGGTGCTTATGTTGTCTCTGATGCAAAAGATGGCAAAGCGGTAGCACAAATCATCGCTACAGGTTCTGAAGTGCAATTGGCTGTTAAAGCTCAAGCAGCACTGGCTGAACAAGGCATTCAAGTTCGCGTAATCAGCATGCCAAGCTGGGATCTGTTCGAGAAACAAGATAAAGCTTACAAAGAGTCCGTTCTTCTTCCGGATGTTAAAGCTCGTCTTGCAATTGAAATGGCTTATCCAATGGGCTGGGAGAAATATGTTGGAGATCAAGGTGACATTCTCGGAATCAGCACATTCGGTGCTTCCGCGCCAGGCGACCGTGTTATCCAAGAGTATGGCTTTACAGTGGACAACGTGGTTAGCCGCGTAAAAGCATTGCTGTAATAGCGGTTGTTCAAAAAGTCTACTTTTGATTACGAAGGATGCCTCACGGCATCATCAGCGTCGAATATGGGATTCAGCCGAAAAGTACTGAAAACCTGACTTTCTGAACACGCACCTATAGTTTCATAAGCGCTGCTATGGTTGGGAGGGCATCATGCTGTCCTGGTCCATGGCAGCAAGTTATTTCCGCAGAACATGGGCGGTAAATGTTATCGCCCTGATCTGTTTTGCCTTTTGTTTTCATTAACTTCAGGGGAGCGGGTACGCATGTCACAATTCGATCAAGTCAGTGTAGTGAAAGAGGCCAACATTTATTATGAAGGTCAGGTAACCAGCAGAACAGTTATTTTGGGGGATGGCAGCAAAGTGACTCTGGGCATCATGCTTCCAGGCAGTTATGAATTCGGTACGGATTCCCGTGAAATTATGGAGATTCTGTCCGGAGATCTGAAAGTATTGCTTCCCGGAGAAGAAGAGTGGCAAGAGATTCAAGGCCAAGCTACGTTCCACGTGCCTGCCGAATCCAAATTTAAACTGGAGATACGCAGCGTTACTGACTACGTCTGCTCGTACCCGGCGGAATAACATAAGAAGGGTAAGCAGAACCGCAACCCGCGGATTCGGTTTACCCTTTTTGCTTCTTGAATAGGAACGACAAAGTTCGAGCGGCAAGCTTGTCAGCCCCGTGGATTTGAAGTATCCTTAAGGCAAGTTGTTTAGAATGGAATACGGAAATAATATAAGAGGTTGTTCAAAAAGACCGCTTTATAATCGAAATCAGGAGGTTTTTGAGATCATGGCAAAAAAAGTGACATTTGACTATAGCACGGCACTGCAATTTGTAAATCAGCACGAAGTGGATTATTTCGCTGAACCGATTCGTTTGGCTCATGAGCAGCTCCACAACGGAACAGGAACAGGGTCCGACTATCTGGGCTGGATTGACCTGCCAACGGCTTATGACAAAGAAGAGTTCGCCCGCATTCAAAAAGCAGCTGCCAAAATCCAAAGCGACTCCGAAGTACTGATCGTTATCGGTATTGGTGGATCTTACCTGGGTGCACGTGCAGCGATTGAAATGCTGACACACTCTTTCTATAACAACCTGCCAAAAGATAAACGCAAAACACCTGAAATCTATTTTGCAGGAAACAATATCAGTTCCACATATGTAACTCACTTGTTGGATCTGGTTGAAGGCAAAGATTTCTCCGTAAATGTTATCTCCAAATCCGGTACAACAACAGAGCCGGCAATCGCTTTCCGTATCTTCCGTGCAGCATTGGAAGAGAAATATGGTAAGGAAGAAGCTCGCAAGCGCATCTACGCTACAACAGACAAAGCACGTGGTGCATTGAAAGAACTGGCGAATGCAGAAGGATACGAATCTTTCATTATCCCTGATGATGTAGGTGGACGTTACTCCGTTCTGACGGCTGTAGGTTTGCTGCCTATCGCAGCAGCGGGTATCAGTATCGAAGAAATGATGCAAGGTGCGGCTGACGCATCCAAGGAATACAGCAACCCGAACGTAGCTGAGAATGAAGCATATCAATATGCTGCTGTTCGTAACGCATTGTATCGCAAAGGTAAAGGAACTGAGATTCTTGTAAACTATGAGCCATCCCTGCACTTCGTGTCCGAGTGGTGGAAACAGTTATTCGGAGAGAGTGAAGGCAAAGACTACAAAGGGATCTATCCTGCGTCAGTTGATTTCTCTACAGACTTGCACTCCATGGGTCAATTCATCCAGGAAGGTAGCCGGAATATCTTCGAAACCGTGATTCAGGTTACTGAAGTTGCGGAACATATCTCGATCAAATCCGATCCGGATGACTTGGATGGTCTGAACTTCCTTGAAGGTAAAACGATGGACTTTGTTAATAAAAAAGCGTTCCAGGGAACACTGCTTGCACATACAGATGGTCAAGTACCAAACCTGATTGTGAACATTCCAGATATGACTCCATATTCTTTCGGATATCTGGTATACTTCTTTGAAAAAGCATGCGGCATCAGTGGCTACCTGCTGGGCGTCAATCCATTTGACCAACCAGGTGTGGAAGCTTACAAGAAAAATATGTTTGCATTGCTGGGCAAACCAGGCTTTGAAGAAGAGAAAGCAGCGCTCGAAGCGAGACTTTCCGAATAATTCATCGGTCTGCTCATATAGTTAAATAAGCTAATGTAAATCTATCCGGGGATTACTGTTGAGTATAATGCAGGGTTCCCGGATATAGATAACCAGGGCAGTTCGTCCGCGTTCACGCGGGGAACTGCTTTCTTGTAAAATGGGACTCAGGAAAAGACTAGAAAGTTGGATTTGGGATGATCGAACGTTATCGCACGGTTCGAGGACCGGGCAATCTGGAAATTGTAATCAAGAAGTCGCGATTTATCGGTCACATTATGCCGGTCACGACAGAGGAAGAAGCCGTTGCCTTTATTGATGATATCAAGAAAAAACATTGGAATGCGACTCATAACTGCTCTGCGTACATGATTGGGGAGCGGGATGAGATCCAGAAGCAATCCGATGACGGGGAACCTAGCGGAACAGCAGGGAAACCCATTCTTGAAGTAATCAAAAATCAGAAATTGAAAAATGTGGCAATTGTGGTTACACGATACTTTGGGGGAATCATGCTTGGAGCCGGTGGGTTAATTCGCGCTTACACGGATGGGGCTGTGGCAGCCATTGAAGCCGGAGAAGCCATTACCAACGTGCTGCATCGTGAAGTGTTTGTTGAGCTGGATTATACATGGTTGGGTAAAGTGGAAAATGAGTTAAGGAGCCGGGAAGTCCGTACAGGTGAAACTGGATTCACCGATAAGGTTACGTTGACTTGTCTTCCGCCGGATAGTGAAACCGAGGCTTTTGTAGCCTGGATCACGGATTTGACGCAAGGGCAATCCCGGATCACGGAGGGACAGCGGCTTTATTTTATTGAAGGGGAATAAAATATATGGCTAGAAGAGCAGTCGAACAGGAGTTGTCGAGGGAGCGGATACTGGAGGCGGCGAGGCACCTTTTTATTACCAAAGGATACCGCGCCATTTCGATGCGAAGCATCGGCCAGCATCTAGGCTATAGTCATGGGTCGCTGTATTATCACTTTAAGGAAAAGGCAGAGCTGTTCTATGCCATCGTGGTTGAAGATTTCAATTATCTGGGGCATTTGCTGCTGCAAGCTATGGTCAGGCCGGTTCGTGATGATGTGAGCAAGGTAGAGCACATTATGATGGAGTTTATTCGTTTTGGTCTGGAGAATCCCTATCAATACGAGATTATGTTTATGATCAGGGACGAAGAACTGTTGTCTTATTGTCGTACCGAACAGGGACGCTGCTTCGAATTATTTGCATCGATTATAAGGCAGTATATGAATGAAGCGAACTGTACGGAAGAGGATATTCAAAGGGTACCGCGTACGCTATTTTTGGCTATGCACGGATTCATTTCTTATTACATTCAGGATCGTTTATCGTTTGAGGAGATTGAATCGTCTGCGCTGTCTCATGTCAAAGTGCTGTGCCGCAATCTGGGTCAGCAGCCTGAGTCTGGCGTCCAATAATGGCGCAATTGTTGCACCCCTACACTTCAGGGCGGTGATTTGTCATAACTTTAATTCTTTATCACATTGTCTCGCGAAAGTTAATGAGCACAGAAGACCAAGTCAGGCGGCTCCGACCCGGTATGAGGGTGGACCGCCTGTTTGTGTATGCAAAAACGAAAGAACAGATGCAGGCCTGTTGGACTGGAACTAGCCTTCCATGATTTTGAGGAAGTACTCCCGCTCACGTGGTCCATCGAATTCGCAAAAATAAATGCCTTGCCAGCGGCCAAGCAGCAGCCTGCCTTCGTGAATAATCACCGTCTGTGATGGCCCTGTTGTAATCGATTTGAGGTGAGAGGCTGTATTGCCTTCGGCATGTCGATACTCGGGATGCTCCCAAGGATACACTTCATCCAGACGGAGCAAGACATCGTGTTTCACATCCGGGTCAGCATTTTCGTTGATGGCGATACCCGCTGTTGTATGTGGGCAGTAGATGAGCACCGTCCCATTCTGCACACCGCTACGCTGGACAACCTGCTTCACGTCCCGTGTGATATCCTTCATTTCATCTCGTGTGGAAGTGGATATATTCTTCGTATATAACATGTTAGATCACTCCTTATAATTCTTTACTTACCCTCGATTGTACCTTAACCACTACATACCAAACAAACCACATATGACTTTGATCACAGAAAATGCATGATAACGGAGAGGACAGAAATAACTTGAAGAAGCGAAAGCTAAAAGCTTTCTATAAGAAAGCTGCTTCGGAAGCATAAGCCTCACCTTTACCACCGGATTTCCCCTTTAATAAAGGGGATTAAAGAAATCTGGGGATAACAGTGATCGGAAGGTTGTTGTCGCCTCGCAGTGTACAGGTGCGATTTTAATTAATTGATCTTATATCTGGCCTAATTATATTCAATAAAAGCATTGACGATTAGCACTGCAAACTGGTAAAGTATCAGAAAAGCAAAACCAAGTAGACTAATGGGAATAATAATAAAGTAATATCATCCAACTTAGGAAAATGTCGTATTGAAGCCAGGAAGACTGCCGACCGGAGCTAAAGCCGGAGGCTGGGAGGGAACGCAGCAATGAATACCGTTCTTCGTCATAAGGGATGGACTTGGGGATTCCGCAGTACCGTATTGTTATATTTTATCGTACTTATTGTACTTCCAATCATCGGTGTGTACGTCAATTCCTTCTCCGAAGGATGGAGCAACTTTGTTCAGAGCATTATGGACCCCATCGCGTGGAAAGCCGTACTGCTGACGATTCGGTTGGCCGTGATTGCTACGCTGATTAATGTGGTTCTGGGCACAATGATTGCCTGGGTGCTGACAAGGTATCGCTTTGTAGGTCGATCGTTTCTGAACAGTCTGGTTGATCTCCCGTTTGCACTGCCAACAGCGGTGGGCGGCTTGATGATTATGCTGCTATTGGGTCCGGTCAGTGCCATCGGGAAACTGGCAGAATCCATGGGGTTTGAGATTGTATTTCACCAGCCCGCAATTGTTATCGCGATGACTTTTGTCACGTTTCCGTTTGTGATCCGTGCGGTGCAGCCTTTGCTGGAAGAAATCGATCCTTCCGAGGAAGAGGCCTCGTACACGATGGGGGCATCCAAGGCTCGCACGTTCATGCAGGTTATTCTGCCATCCATGGCACCTGGCATGATCAGTGGAGGGATGCTCGCTTTCTCCAGAGGACTTGCTGAATTCGGGGCTGTCGTGCTGGTGGCTGGTAACATTCCGGGAAGAACACTGACTGCTTCTGTATTTATTTACGGGGAGATTGAAAGTGATAATCCCACGGGCGCCGCTGCTGTATCCGTGTTGCTCCTAACGCTCTCCTTCCTGATCCTCTGGCTGATCAATCTGGTGCAGATGCGGGGGAGAAGACGATGAGACGACTCTTAATCGGATTGACGTTTGCGGTATTTATCATACTGCTGATCATCCCGCTTGGACGCATTTTTATTGGTGCATTTGAAGACGGGGCGGGTGGATTCCTGAAAGGACTGATGCGCCCTGAGGCGCTACACGCCTTGATGATGACCGGACTGGTGGTCCTGGTGGTCACCCTGTTAAATACATTGTTTGGCATCATGATGGCTCTGTATCTGGTTCGTGCCGGATGGTTGAGTGAACGGATAAAAGGGCTGCTGAACAGCATTGTAGACTTGCCTTATGCCGTATCTCCTGTCATTGGCGGTTTGATGATAGTGTTGATGTTGGGACCTAACAGCATTATGGGTGCTTTTTTTGAAGGGATTGGATTCAATGTGGTCTATGCCTTCCCGGGTATGGTGATCGCAACGTTATTTGTTACCTTTCCACTAATGGTAAGAGAGGTCATGCCTGTCCTGCAGGAACTCGGTTCTCAGCAAGAAGAGGCCGCATCTACACTTGGCGCCTACGGCTGGAGAACATTCTGGAGTGTGACATGGCCTTCGATCCGCTGGGCGGTAGTGTATGGTTTAGTCTTGACGGTTGCGCGCTCGCTTGGGGAATTCGGTGCAGTGCTGGTTGTATCAGGTAATATTATGAACAAAACGCAGACAGCAACAACCCTGGTGTACCAGGATGTTGAGAATTTTAATGTAGCTGCCGCAAATGGTGTCGCATTGGTGCTGGTCACCTTCTCCGTCGGGCTGCTGCTCATGATGGAATGGGCCAAGAAGCGAAAGGAAGTGCATTGATATGCATGTAGAAGTCCGTGATCTGAACAAACATTTCGGTGATTTTCATGCGGTAAAAGATGTCTCATTCGATATTGCCAAAGGCCATCTGATCGGTCTGCTTGGACCCAGCGGAGGCGGGAAGACGTCCATTCTGCGGATGCTTGCGGGTCTGGAGAATCCAGGTTCCGGAGAGATTCGCTTTCATGGAAAAGTGGTGAACCATCTGCCTCCACAGGAGCGTGGAATCGGATTTGTATTCCAGAACTATGCCTTGTTCAAACATATGACAGTATTTGAGAATATTGCTTTTGGACTCAAGGTCAAGAAGACGCCAAAAGCCCAGATCCGTGATCGGGTTATGGAGTTGGTTGAATTGACCGGGTTAAAAGGTTTTGAACAGCGCTATCCACATCAGTTGTCTGGTGGGCAGCGTCAGCGTGTTGCTTTTGCCAGAGCACTCGCCCCGGAGCCGCAGCTGTTATTGCTGGACGAACCGTTCGCGGCCATTGATGCCAAGATCCGTCAGGAACTGCGTTCATGGTTGCGGGAGCTAATCGAGCGAGTGGGAATCACTTCGATCTTTGTAACGCATGACCAGGATGAAGCGATTGAAGTGGCAGACGAAATTATGATTATCAGCCAAGGTCGTCTGGAACAGAAGGGTACTCCTTGGGATATTTACAAAAACCCGCAGACACCTTTTGTAGCTACATTTATCGGAGAGTCTACGGTTGTGGAGGATGCTTCACAGCTGAAAGGTTTCGAACATGCAGTCCAAGGTGAGCATACAAAAGCACTGATCCGACCGGAGTATATTGAGATCGGCTTGAAAAATGAGTTCACCATGTTGTCTGCAACGGAAAAAGGTACAGTCAAACATCTTCATTTCCGCGGCAGTCAATGGATGGTAGAGGTGGACGTACAGGGGCACAAGTTAATCACATATCGTTCCCTGGAGAAAACGACCTTGGAGATCGGTCAACAAATTCGTGTCCTGGTACATCGCGCATACCTGTTCAATGACTCCAACAGTTGGGTGGTTGAGAACCGACTGAAGGAAGATCCGATGCCGGTGATGATTTAGTCAAGTGGAAGAAAGGGGCTGCCCATGCAGACGAGGAAGAAGAAAGTCATACTTTTATATGTTGCCCTCATGCTTCTGCTCGTCTGCATGACCGCTGGATGCAGCAAGCAGGAGGAGTCAAGCGAACAGAACGAGCCCGCTGGTAACGATTCATCCAATACGCTGGTGATCGGTGCTTATAGTGTAGCGAAAGACGCTGTAGGCGAATTGCTGCCCAAGTTTCAGGAGGAGTGGAAGGCAAAGACCGGACAGACGATTAACTTCCAGGAGTCCTATGAAGCATCGGGTACACAGGCAAGAGCCATCGTTGGTGGATTCGAGGCGGATGTGGCCTTGCTCGCGATGGAGAGTGATATCGACAAGCTGGTCAAAGCCGATCTGGTTAGCCCCGATTGGAAACAGACCCCTAATGAGGGCATGATCACCCGCTCGATTGTTGTCCTGGGCACAAGAGCAGGCAACCCGCTCGGAATTCATGATTTTCAGGATTTAACCAAGCCGGGAGTAAAGGTACTCTACCCTAATCCAAAGACATCCGGGGGCGCACAATGGGATATTAATGCCATCTACGGTGCTGGATTAAAACTGTCGGAGGAGCAAGAGGGGAAGAAAGATCCTGCTGCAGCCAAGGCTTTTCTCGAACAGGTACATCGTAACGTTGAGTCATTGGACAAGAGTGGGCGTTCTTCGATGGCGGCATTCGAATACGGTGTCGGTGATGTCATCGTCACGTATGAAAATGAATTGCTTGCCCGGATCGCCAAAGGTGTGGATTATGACATCGTTATTCCGAAAAATACGATCCTGATTGAGAATCCGGCAGTTGTAGTGAATAAGTATGCCGATAAACATGGGAATCGTGAACTGGCTGAAGCTTTTGTCGCATATTTGCGTACACCAGAAGCCCAGCGCATTTTTGCCAAGCATGGTTTTCGTTCAGTAGATCCGGATGTATTTGCACAGACCGAGTCCACATTCCCAACGCCTGAAGGATTATTTGATATCAACTATCTGGGTGGATGGGATGAGGTACGCAGTACGTTGTACTCCAAACGCGGCGTGTGGTATCAGGTGCTTGCGGGAATATGAGTATTGCTGATGTAATTGAATAGGAAACCGAGTATGTGGATACTAAACCTTCATTTCAATGGAAGTAGAGATGGAGGTTTTTTACTGCCAAAAGGTTATAATAGAGGTATACTGAATCATGATTGTTACATAGTACTAGCAGGAAGGTGTGAGTTGGATGAGTGCAGAGATCAAATTATCCCAAAGTACAGCGATTCGACTGGAGCAAGCCCGCGGTAAGGGGATGCCTGAGGAAGAAATATTAAAAGCCATTCAAGCCAAAGACGTTTCCGCTTTTGACGCAGTGTCTGAAGAGGAATACCGATATAATGAATTTTTCTCGTATGCGGACGAGCATGGTGAAAATCTGGAGGCAGCAGTGAAAGATGGCTACCGGATTACCTTTAACACACGTGGTGGGCTCGGAATCTGGTTGGAAAAGGCCTTTAAGGTGCAGCCAGAGAAAGACTTCACGGTGGGTGAAGGAATCGTCACCGGACTACACTTGAAACCGGAGCAGGCAGAGGTGCTGGCGAAGCGACTTGCGTCGAACTGGGTCATTACCGATACAAAGGATGTACCTGCGGGTAAGGAATTGACACTAAAACTGCGGGCACTGGTGTAGTTCGAGCGTTGGGTTAATATGAGTTGAACGCTCCCGAATGGAGCAAAGCATGGAGATGAAGTCTGACGGTGAACAGTCAGACCACAGACTGTCCCGAATTGCAGTGGATAACTGCGGCGGGATGGTCTTTTTTTGCAAAAAGAGAGGTG
Source organism: Paenibacillus sp. 1781tsa1 (assembly GCF_024159265.1). Lineage (NCBI taxonomy): Bacteria > Bacillati > Bacillota > Bacilli > Caryophanales > Paenibacillaceae > Paenibacillus > Paenibacillus sp. 1781tsa1. The sequence continues at coordinate 1,663,896 of NZ_JAMYWY010000001.1, forward strand.
CACGATTACAATTTACATATTATTAGTTCAGGGGGAATGCAGATTGAATCAGCTAACATTTCTGGGCACTGGCGATGCGATGGGCGTTCCACGTGTGTATTGCGATTGCGAAGTATGTACAGAGGCGAGGCTTACGGGAGAGAATAAACGGATACGCTCTTCCGTTCTGATTGACTATGGTGGCGATGGTGCGAGTGAACAGTTCATGATTGACTGCGGGCCGGACTGGAGATCACAGATGGAGGATCAGGGATTGCGCATGGTGCATACGCTGCTCATCACTCATGCCCATTTTGACCATATTGGAGGATTGCCGGAATGGGCGGATGCGTGCCGATGGTTGGGTGTAAAGGGACGTTTATATGCACCACGTGAAGTGATATCCACCATTCAGGGACAGTTTCCCTGGTTGGGGCGTCATATGGACTTTCTGGAAACGGATGATGATATTGAACTCGGCGGCTGGAAGGTGCATTCCTGGAAAGTATGCCATGGGCATAACGGGTATTCGTACGCGTATCGGCTGGATCGGGTGGGGTTTAGCTGGGCGTACTGTTCAGATGCCATTGACCTGAAGGGATCCGAGAAAGAGCCGCTGCACAGACTGGATCTGCTGGTGCTTGGAACAAGCTTTGTGCATGAACTTGCGGAATTCTCCACACGTTCCGTGTACGATATGCGTGAAGCGCAGGAGCTGCTGCGGGAACTGAAACCGGGTCATACCTATTTTACACATATGTCCCATGACGTTGATGTACGCCAGAATTATAATCTGGATCAAGGTATTACGATTGCCCTTACCGGGATGAAAGTGCCGCTTGGAACCCTCTAGACTTATAAGCGGGAGCTAGAAACAAAAAATGATTTCAGAAGAGCGTATCCTTTGAAGGAGGTTCTTCGTTTACATAGTGTAAGTCACAATAATCAGGAACCAGCAAAGGGGGGCCCCCGATATGGCCTTTGTGAAGTCCGTGAATTGCCGCATGAACAGACCACAAGAGGATGATCTAAAAAATAAACCTGATCTGGAATCCGGTGATATCGCCGGACATCCGGTTAACCAGGGCATTCATGCCGTCTTAACCGACCTGATGGGTCCGTTATATGCGTATTGTTTATCCTTGACCAGATCTGTACCCGAGACCGAGGACTTGGTTCAGGATACCTGTCTCAAAGTATTGTCGTCCACGGCGGTGCAATCTTCCGAGACGATGAAAGAAATGAACTGGGAGGCTTATCTGATCCGAATTGCTCGCAACAGCTGGATTGATATGATTCGGAAGCAGCAGAGATTGCATTCCATATTGGATGGCTTGAAGCCTGTTATGCGAGAGTTCGCAGAGGAAGAGCATTTTGAAGAGCTAGAATCTGCTGTTCAGTTATTAATTAGCGAATTACCACCCTGGCAGCGAGCCATATATGTATTACGTGAAATTATGGGTTATAAGGCGGCAGAGACTGCGGATATGCTGGAGACGACAGAAGGCGCTGTGAAAGCGGCGTTAAGTCGTGCCCGTTCAGCCATAGCTGAGGTGAGGCACAAGTTGGAACATTCGGACGCTGAATTGCAGTATGAAGAGGGCGCAGTGGAGGACAATCGGGAGGAGCTGCGCAGCTATCTGCTGGCATTCCGCACGGGAGATACCGCTCGCATCATTGATCTATGCCTGAATCGGACGGATGATCCGATGGCTGTGGCGGGTAGCATTTTGCAGCAGACTCTGCCGTCTCCATCCATGCAGCCAGTGATGTACGGGTACGCCGCTTCCGGAACGAATGCGATGTCGTATGGAGGTGGGTACACGGCCAACATGGTTGCCTAAACCAAGGAGGCGACACATATGAATGTAGTACCCTATGTAGTGGAACAGACCGCTCGCGGTGAGCGGAGTTATGATATTTATTCACGTTTGCTCAAAGACCGAATCATTATGGTGTCTGGAGAGATTGAAGATCAGATGGCAAATGCCATCGTGGCCCAGTTATTGTTTTTGACTGCAGAGGACCCGGAGAAGGACATCCAGATGTACATCAACAGTCCTGGTGGGTCGGTGACTGCGGGATTCTCGATCTATGACACGATGCAATTCGTGAAGCCGGATATCTCCACGATCTGTACAGGGATGGCGGCAAGCTTTGGTACGATCTTGCTGGTAGGTGGAACAAAAGGCAAGCGTATGGCGCTGCCCAACAGTGAGATCATGATCCATCAGCCACATGGTGGTACACGAGGGCAGGCGTCGGATATGTTGATTCATGCTAACCGCATCATTCAGCACCGTCAACGTCTTAACAAGCTGTTAGCCGACCATACAGGACAGTCAATTGAGCGGATTGAGAAGGACTCGGATCGAGATTATTTCCTGACCGCTGCTGAAGCAGTCGAATATGGATTGGTGGATAAGGTCATATCCAGCTCATAACAGTAGCCCGGAGGGTCATGTGACCTTTCGGGCTTTTTCACTATATACAAAACCTTACATTTCTTTGGCCAGCATAATAAGCCTGTTCATGCCTTCCCGAATCTGCTGCTCATGGGCATAAGAGAAGGACAAACGCAGCTTGCGGCTCGCTGAATTATCCGAAGAATCGAATACGGTTCCGGGTACAAAAGCAACGGATTGCTCCATGCATCGGTGAAGCAGTCTTCCAGTATCCACACCCTCCGGAAGCTCCACCCAAAAGTTGAGTCCGCCCTCCGGCCGGGTCCACGTCCAGTCCGTTTCCAGCAGAGATTGTTCCATCACTTCCATCCGTAGCTGGATGGCGGTCCGCAGCTTGGACAGATGCTGATGCATACGTTCTGACTGAAAATAACGGAGAAAAAGCTTCTGGTTCAGAAGGGGCGATCCGTTATCTGTCAGTGATTTTACAGCCTGTAGTCCTGGCATGAATCGCTGGCGGCATATGATGGCTGCAATCCGTAGCCCGGGTGCAACGTACTTACTGTAACTGCGAATGTACAGAGTGTGTCCGGTGGTGTCGTAGGTGAAAATGGGTGCAGGAGGTTTCTCCTTAAAATAGATATCATAGGTGCTATCGTCTTCGAGCAAATAACATCCATACTGTTCTGCAAGTTCGGGTAACTGCTTGCGCTGTTCTACTGGAACGTTAACGCCGGTTGGATTATGAAAAGTTGGCGTCGTGTAGAATAAGCGTGGTTTCTCCGATTTCATCAGATGCTCAATCTGCTCCAGATCATACCCGTCCGAGTGAATATCCGTAAAGATCAGACGAGCACCTTGTTTGCGGAAAATCTCCATTGCCGGTCCATACGTAGGCCGTTCCATCAACACCCGATCCCCGGGCTTGACCAGCGTCCGCGAGATGACGTCAATCGCTTGCTGGGCCCCCGAAGTAATGAGCACTTCGTCTGCAGAGAGATAGAAGCGTTCTTTTTTCGTCAGATGGCTTGCCAGCGCACTTCGCAATTCCAGATCACCCTGAATTGTGGAATACGTTCCGAGCAAACGGGGATATTGATCCAGCAGATCACGCAGTAGTTCACCCCAATAACGGTTGGGCAGCAAAGAGGGATCGATTAACGATTTGGAAAATTGGTATTCTGCTTCAAGGGACTGTACCCGTGCAAGTGAATCCCAATGCAGCCAGGCAGACACGGCGGGATCATCCGCCTGATCCGTTACTGAGAATGGAGTCGCTGGGCTGACATAATAGCCAGACTTATCCTTCACATAAACATTCCCACGTTCTTTTAACTCCTGATAGGCTTTGAAAACGGTCAGACGATGTACGCCGAGTAGCTCGGACAGGCTTCGTACAGATGGCAGTTTTTCATGTTCGGCCCACTCTCCTGCTTCTATACGTACAACGAGATAATGGATTACTTGCTCATATAATTTTAGGCTGTTATCTGTCATCATCACGGTTCTGCCCACCCGGCTCACACTCCTTTTGAACTCTATTGTAACAGCTAATGGGAGAGAACTGTTCTGTTTTGTTCATTCTGTTCTGTAGACCATGAGATATGATGGAGAACAGATAAAGGAGTGGTTATCATGGTGGGGATTGCATTTACGGTCATGTGTCTTATTTTCGGTACAACGTTTCTGGCTATTAAAATTGGAGTTGAGGCTGGCATGCCGCCTTTTCTGTCAGCTGGATTGCGATTTGTAATCGCGGGAGCGCTGATGTTTGCATGGATGTGGATGAAGGGCAAAGTGAGCTGGTCGCTCCTGTTCCGCAAGGAGATGTTGTTGACGGGAGCGGGTCTGACCTTCGGCACCTTTGCCACATTATATTGGGCTGAACAGCATGTGAGCTCGGGTGTGGGTGCCATTCTGTCAGCGACAGGGCCGCTGATGATTATGTTGATGCAGACGGCGTTGTTACGGCAAAAAACATCTGGCCGTATGATTACAGGCTGTTTGATCGGGTTCACCGGTGTGGTTCTGGTTGTGCTGCCAGGTGTATCGCTTGGTGCAGGTTCTCTATTCATGTGGGGTTGTATCGCGGTACTGGTGGGAGAAGTCTGTTATTCAGCAGGTGCATTGTACTCCAAAAAGGTCATTCATCAGTTCAAGGAGGCTAGTCCTGTAGCGATTAATGCGGTGCAGATGATGTATGGGGGATTGCTCTTAACTCTGCTCTCGGCCGGAACGGAATCATGGAATATGTCTGCTCTGGACTGGGTGCCTGCCGTCTCGTCGGTGATCTATCTGACTGTCATAGGCTCCATGGTGGGGCATAGTTTGTTCTATTGGATTATGTCGCGCACTAATCCGTTATTCCCGGCCACATGGTTATACATTTCACCACCCATTGCGGTAGGGCTTGGTGCTGTTGTCTATGGTGAGCATGTCAGCTGGGTTACATGGATCGGCGTGGTACTGGTCGTTTCAGGACTGCTCGCGATGAATGAGAAGGTGAGCAGCTGGTTGAAGAAAGGAAAGCGTTCCTATTCAGTATCTCAAACCTCCAAACCTGTGGTGAAATAGGTGATGCGTAATTCTGCACAGGAATGAGAGCGATAATACAATGAGTAGTACAGGAAACTAAACCATCCGTTTACGACATCTTGGATGACGTAAACGGATGGTTATTTGTTCATAAGAATTAAATATAGGTTATAAGAAGAAGCTGGATATGATATAGTGTGGAGTGCGTTTAACAAAGCAGAGAGGAGAAAGTTCTACCAAGCGAGAGTTTAATCGAGCATGTAAGTGAAAAGAAATTCTTAGAGTTCAATAAGTTTATGCAAAACAATTAGACTGGCATTAGGGAGCTGCGTTATTATGGAAGATGAATTTCATGTGATTTCGATTGTTTTAGGTTTTGTTGCATTTTTAATTTATCTACTTTTTGCATTTAGTCATCGTTATCTAGCTTTTTATGGTTATTTTATCATCTGGGGTGGACTTTTATTTCTAAGTATTAAACTGGATATGGATTTTTACTGGGTGAATCAGGCGGTTCCTAGTATAGTGGGTAGTTTAATTGGGATGCTCTGGGGATTCTTTAGCAGTGCTGGAGAGGATGCAAGTCACTACCGGGCTGTGAAGAGGGAACAACGTGAGCGTGCCGTTAGAGCACTAGAGAAAATGGCTAACAAAAAATGAGTTTTGAGAAAGATGATAATACATAGTTACACTTAAAATAACAGCCCTACACAAGCGAGTTATCGTTGTACAGGGCTGTTGTTTTTTTATGTTTTGATCAGAACATAGTTTGTGCTGAATGCTTCGCTTGAACCGTAATCCGCCTTAATCACAAACTTCTCAATAACCGGATCTCCAGGTGAGCATGTCAGCTGGGTTACATGGATCGGAGTGGTGCTGGTCGTTTCAGGTCTGCTGGCGATGAATGAGAAGGTGAGCGGCTGGTTGAAGAACGGAAAGCGTGCGAGGATGACAGTGCAGGCTTCCGAATCTGTTTTAAAATAGGTAAAGTTTGAAGGTATGCAGCTCAATCTCAAAATCAGCCCTTGATTTTAGGTTGAGCTGTTTGTTATTCCAACATGATGTTCTCGTTAACCAGCAGGTAGTAATATTCATCCATCTGTTCTGCCGTAACATTTTCATCGAAATGTTGTATCCACCACGTCACAAGTAAACGAATAACCCCCGAGTGAAACTCGGCTACCAGTTCAATGGGAAGTGAAAAATGTTTACCTCTTCTCTTCAATTCCAGAAAATCTCGTCTGAATATCTCTCCGATATAATGTATGAAAAAGTTGTTAAACCCCTCATCCTTCTGCTGGTTCTGCACGATAGTCTCCAGTACATTTCCGAACAGAATTTTAGATACGCTTTGCAAAGGCTGCTGTAACCGATCTTCTACATTCATGTGTAAATAATCCCGAAGGACCCAAGTTAGGGTGGAGGACAGTAGAGCAAATTTATCCTTGAAATATTTGTAAAACGTTGTTCGGTGAACCATAGCTTTGTCACATATTTCATTAATTGTGATGTTGCTGAATAGCTGGCCTTTCTCACATAACAGATCGAGAAGCGCCATCGTTAACAATTTATGAGTTCGGGTAACTCTCAAATCCACCTTTGTATCAATCATTTTCATCTACATCATTTCCTTATTGTAGTTTAGCTATATAGTATCCTGATATTGATTCTTACTTGATGCGAGATTCCAAGTGTATATTGGTATTATAAGTAATTTTTTGATAGGACTACAAGTGTAGATAAAATATGATGGATTAGAGAGGATGAAGTGGCGATGTCCGATATGAAAAAAGCTGTGGTCATTGGAGCTGGTATTGCAGGATTAATAACTGCAAGGATGTTATCTGATTATTATGACGAGGTGTGTATCATTGAGCGAGATGAATTGCCTTCTGAGCCGGCGAATCGGCAGGGTGTGCCTCAATCCTTTCATCCACATCGTGTGTTACCGCGCGGCGGACTCATTCTGGAACATTACTTTCCCGGATACAATGACGAATTGGTCGCGCTTGGCGCAATTCCTTCACATGAAGAGAAATTTGTGATTGCCAATCGCTACGGTACATTAGTTAATAAGGCAAATGCTAATTCCTTATTCAAAATTGCATCAAGCAGTAGAGCTCTGCTGGAATGGGTACTGCGTCAGCGCGTCCAGAACATCGATCATATAAGCTTCTTAACGAGTACGGAAGTTACCGGGTTAATGGCATCAGAAGATCAGCGTTCGATTACAGGCGTGTATACCAAGGAAAGAGGCCGGAATAACCGGGAAGCAATGCTTGCAGCAGATATGGTTATTGATGCCGCGGGGCGTTCTTCCAAATTGATCAGATGGCTTGAACAGATAGGGTTGTCCGTGCCTGAGCCGGAAGTGCTGAAGGTGTCTCTTGGTTACAGCACCCGCTATTATAAGATACCATCCTCTATTCAAAATGACTGGGGGACGGTGATAACAGAGTCCGATCCTGTGCAAGGAACTCGTGCAGGCATGTTGTGGCGCATTGAGAATGAGATCGCTGGACTATTACTGTTCAACGCAGGAGGAGATGAATATCCTCCAACTCATCCGGATGAGTTTCAAGAGCAAATCAAACATCTGTTTGCTTCAGATGAAATCCTAGCATTGGCAGACCAGTTGGAGCCTTTTCAAGGGCCGCGGGGATACCGTATTTCCGAGTCTGTCCGTCAACATTTTGAACTGATGGAGAATTGGCCCTCCGGATTACTCGTCCTTGGCGATGCATTTTGCAGCTTCGATCCGATCCATGGCCAAGGCATGACGGTCGCTGCAATTGAAGCGGAGACCATAGGAAAATGTTTGGATGAGCAGCGAATACATCCTGAGCCACAGTTTGAGCGCCAAATCCTGCTTCGTATGCAGCAGGCGATTGAACCGGCCTGGTGGCTTAGTTCTGTGGCCGATCTGCGATGGAAAGGGGTCGAACATGTTGGGCCTTCCCGAATGAAAGGGGTTGCGTTTGCTCAGAAGTATATAAACTTGTTTACTAAGCAGGCGATGAAAAAGGCGAGTCAGGAAAACAATAATCATCTCTTTTTTACTCAGTTCCTGATGAATGCTCTAATCCTTCCTCCAAGTGAATACTTTAAAGGTGAAATCCTGAACATGATCCTGAACGACAATGGTTCCGAAGAAGAAATGGAGTTAAGAGCGGAGCTTGATGTCCAAGATCCTGAGCTATTCCAGCAAAGAATAGATGAGATCATTCCGCCATTTCAACTGGAATTTGATGGGCAAATCAAAAAACTGCTGGAGTCTTTCCAGCATGCCATGAGCAAGTAAGAGACTGGATAATGAACATATTTTTAAAATCAAAAAACAGCCCTGCACAGTGAAATTCACTGACCGGGCTGTTCGTTGACCTTATTTACTCTGCGTTCAATACAAACTTCTCAATAACCTCTTTTACACCGTCTTCGTTATTGCTTGCCGTAATGTAGTCAGCCAGCTCTTTCAGCGCAGGGATGGCATTCCCCATCGCTACACCAAGTCCTGCAACTTCGAGCATCTCATGGTCATTCCAGGAGTCGCCGATGGCAATACATTCGCTGAGCTGGTGACCAAAGTGGTCTGCCAGGAAGGTCAGGGCATGGCCTTTCGTTCCTTCATTGTGCATGATCTCCAGGAAGTAAGGTTTGGATTTTGTGATATGCACTTGAGGTCCGAGCAATTCACGCAGGTCAACAGCAACCTTATCCAAATAGTCAGGCTCATCGATAATAAGCAGTTTCGGTGTTTTTTGTTCGATGACTTTAATAAAATCAGACTCGATATAATATTGGGTGCCGTTTAATTTGGCATAATTACGAAGCTTGTCGTTCTCCTCACGAGCATATAGCTTGTCGTCAATGTATGTTTGAAGGTGGAGATTGTTCTCCAGGCAGTAATCATACAATTTGCGGGAAGCTTCCTGTGGAACGTAACGCTCATAAAGAACTTTTTCGTCCAGCAGGTTTTTCACCAAAGCGCCTTGATACGTAATGATTGGCACGTTAAGTCCGGTTTGACGAGCAAGCGCTTGTGCGGAAGCATAAGCACGTCCAGTCGCGAGTGTTACAGTTACACCATGAGCAACCGCTTGTTCCAGCGCCGTTTGCGTGGCAGGGGTCACTTCCTTGTTGTCGTTGATCAGAGTGTCATCAATATCGATTGCGATTAATTTGTAGGTCATCTGTGTTTCTCTCCTTTTTTATCTGTATCTATACTAACGAACGAAAAAATAAGTATTACACGAGGCCACTCCGAATACAGATTCATCTTTCGATCGCTGTTATCCCCGGATTTTTGATTCCATTCCCCAAGGGGAAATCCGTTGATAAGCGTATGCTTCCGATGTAGCTTTTTTTCAAAAAGCTTTAGGCGAACGCTTCGCTTCTCCCGATAAATTCTGTCTTCACCGTTAACGTGTAATCTTAGACTCCGTTCTAAAACTATACTTCCATCTAAATTTTATTCTTCTAGGAAAACAAGGCCGATAAAGTCTTCCAGCTCCAGGTTGCCGAAGTAATGTTTTACATCTAGTCCCTCAAGTGCAGTACGCACCTCGGATTCCTCATAACGCTTGCCGCGCAGCATATTTTCGATATCCGCTACATCGCCTACACCGAAGAAGTCGCCAAAGATTTTGATATCTTCGATGCGTCCATCCTTGATGTTCATGCGCAGATCGATGATGCCGACAGGGAATTTGCGAGTGTGCTTCACATTGCTTTCCGGAGACAAGCCATAGTTCCAGTCCCAGTTGTTGTAACGCTCAGCAGAGATTTCCTTGATTTTGTCCCAGTCCTTGTCAGTAAGCGTATATTGTGGAACGTCCTTAGGCTCCATTCGGAAAATGTGACGTAACAGCTCATCGCGGAACTGCTCAATCGTCAAGTTGGTGTCAATCAGATCCCGTATGTTGGCGACCCGGCTGCGTACGGACTTGGTGCTCTTGGATTTGAACTTCTCGGGATTGACGTTCAGGGAAGCCTGAACATGCTCCAGATTCAGATCAAACATCAAGGTGCCATGACTGAACATACGCCCACGTGTGGAAAACTGGGCATTGCCCGAAATTTTCTTTTCGCCCACTTGCAGATCATTACGCCCGGTCAACTCGGCATTTACACCAAGCTCGTGCAAAGCTTCAACGACAGGCTGGGTAAACTTGCGGAAATTGTGGAAGGATTGACCGTCATCGGCTGTAATAAAACTGAAATTCAGGTTGCCCAGATCGTGATACACCGCTCCGCCTCCCGAAAGACGACGAACCACCTGCACACCGTTATCCTGAACGTACTCGATATTAATTTCTTCAATCGTATTTTGATGTTTTCCGATGATGATCGACGGACGGTTGATGTAGAACAGCAGATAGCTGTCATCCTCCATCGGCAGATGCTTCAGAATGTACTCCTCAATCGCCAGGTTTACAGAAGGATCTGTAATGCCCTGATTGTCTACAAACAGCATGGTCATTCCTCCATTAATGTATGTGAGGGATTGCTAGTCCCTTATGTAGTGAACCTTGTATATCAAACGGAACCGAAATTCCTCTTCTATTGTAAACGAATTATGGTTGGGACACAAAGAAAACAGGATTGACCCAAACCTCCCGTGCCATCCATAATAAAAAGGACAGACAGAAAGGATGACGGAAGAATGACCGGTTATATCGAAGTGTTCGGACATGGCGGGGATGTGGAGACGGCTGCGTCACGATTCGGGAGGGAAGCCACTGATTTTCTGGATTTCAGTGCCAACATTAATCCGCTCGGTCCGCCCAGAGAGGTGCTGGAGGCTATACAGCAAGGATTGCAGTCGGTAATTCGGTATCCCGATCCGGGGCATCGGGGATTCAAAGCACTGCTGAGCGAGCGCCTTGGTGTGATGCAGGAGCAGATTTCCGTGGGCAACGGTGCAGCCGAAAGTATGGCGCTCATTCTGCTGGGGCTTGCCCCGCGCAAGGTGGGTACGGTGGAACCGGGATTCTCGGAGTACCGCGCGTTGGCACGACAATTCGGTGCCGAGGTTGTACATACGGAGGGCAGAGAAGAGCTGGCGTGGCGAGCGGAACCGGAGGACATCGAGCAGCTCATGGAAAAGGTAGACCTGCTCTTCCTTGGTCAGCCCAACAATCCAAACGGTGTACAATACCCGCTGGAGATATTGCAAAGGCTTGCACGCAAAGCGGAAGAAACGGGAACCGTACTTGTCATTGACGAGGCATTTATGGATTTTATTCCGGTAGCCCGACGCCAATCCCTGGCATCACATCTGAATGACTATCCAAATGTGATCATCATTCGCTCGATGACGAAGTTTTATGCCATTCCGGGCTTGCGTCTCGGATATGCTTTGGGCCGTGCAGAATACATTCAGGCAATGACAAAGAAACAGGTGACCTGGAGTGTCAACGGTCTGGCGCTTATGGCAGGTGAAGCCTGTCTGCGCAGTGGAGAACGGTACGAACAGGAGACCATATCACAGATCACGCGGGAACGAGGACATCTTATCGCAGAACTGCAGGCGTATGGATGTGCGGTGACACCGGGAGAGGCGAACTTTATTTTGGCATGTGTGCCGGCCCCTTGGACCGCAGCATTAATGCAGGAGGCGCTGGGCAGAAGGGGTATCCTGATTCGCAGCTGTGCCATGTATCCGGGGCTTGACGAAGGCCATGTACGTTTCGCGGTCAAGGATGCGGACGCCAATGCTACTTTGCTCGAAGTGCTGGGCAGCGTGTTGAAAACCAAGAGATATTCGAATGTCGATCAGACTTCGATTCAAGTATCAAGTCAGCAGGAGAAGGCGAAAGATTCGGAACAGGAACAGGGAGGGAAGCGGCAGTGACACTCCCGTTTTATAACTACTTTGCGAATGGTGAAACAGGCGAGAATGGATATGCGGCCTCTTCCTGGCCGGGACTGAACATATCTGCGCATGAACGACATATCAAAGCACAGAGTCCAAGGGCTGCCCAAGCATTGTCGAGTGCGGTATATGGCGGTGGGATGCTAGAACTGGATCGCGTATTTAATATCTATGTGGACAGGCATTACCGATGTGATGATCCGCCGCGTGATATCGAACAAGGACTGAACGAATGGCAAGAGCCGCGTGATCAATGTGCCGGATTATTGACGGCCGTAAGGCTGGAGCATACCTCCATTCAGGAATATACAAGTGATGAATTTGGCCTTCTGTGCTGCACCACTGCGGGTGTATCAAATGCCGCACGAGCGGGGTCGGAGAGAACCGTATTTGATACGGTGGGAAATAAGATGATGTCTTCCGGCAGAGAGCACTCTGCTCCTTCAGCACGGAATCTATCGATACCTCCCTATGTCCCGGGTACAATTAACATCATGCTCTGGTTGAATGGACGCATGACCACCGGGGCGATGGTGAATGCGGTACAGACGGCGGTGGAAGCCAAAGCGGCAGCGCTGGCGGATGCAGGTGTTCTGGATTCGGAGAACGGGTTGCCCGCCACGGGCACCACAACCGATGCCATTGTGTTTGCGGTACGTCAGGCAGTGGAGGAACCACCACCAATGATCACGTATGCCGGGACGGCGACTACGGCAGGGGCGGCGATTGGCAGATTGGTATACGACACGGTGACGGAGAGCCTTCAGGCCGGACTGTTATGGAAAGAGAGGATCAGGCACAAATGACTTTTGAGATAGAGCATCTATGGACCTGGCCGTTCTGGACAGGCATGGCTGGAGCCTGGATTATTATACTGGCGTACCTGTTAGACCGATGTATCGGTGATCCCCGCTGGATTCCCCACCCGGTGATTGGCATGGGAAAAGGCATCTCGGCGTTGGAGCGTGTTATTCGCTCGCGTGTGAACACAGATTCGGGGCTGAAGAGAGCAGGGCTGTTGTTTCCGATTGTGATCGCGGGGGGTTCTTTTGCCATCACGTGGGGACTTGTATATGTGCTTTGGCTGATTCATCCTGTCATTGCAGCAGCAGCTGAAGTGGTGCTCATTGCAACGACCATTGCTTCAAAAGGGCTGAAGGATGCAGGTATGGAAGTGTATCGTCATCTGAAGCAGCAGGATTGGCCGGCGGCCAGACGTTCACTGGGTATGATTGTTGGACGAGATACGGCGCATCTGGACGAACCGGAGGTTGTACGGGGAACGGTAGAGACGGTTGCCGAAAATATCGTTGATGCCATTGTATCCCCGTTATTTTATGCGCTCATTGGAGGCGCTCCTCTAGCTATGGCTTATCGTGCCGTCAACACGCTGGATTCCATGGTCGGATATAAAAATGACAAGTACCTGCATCTTGGCTGGGCCTCGGCCCGTCTGGATGATGTGGCGAACTGGATACCTGCGCGGCTGACCGCGATGCTGTTAATTGTGGGTGCCTGGGTCATGAAGCTGGACGCCAAAGGAGCAGCTCGCATGGTCGCACGGGATGCCAGACTGCATCCAAGTCCGAATAGCGGTTTTCCCGAATCAGCGGTGGCTGGAGCACTGGGCATCCGGCTTGGCGGACATAACGTGTATCATGGAGTTGCTTCGTTTCGCGCCTACATGGGCGAGGCCACACGGCCGATGGAAGCCGAGGATATTGTGCGAACATCAGGTCTGATGTTCTGGTCAGCAGGGGCATTTGTGGTACTGTGTGTGATCATAACGCTAGGTGTGTGGCTGGCAGGAGGGACGCTGTTATGGCCGTAAATGAAGGGAATGCAGGCAATGAAGTACATATGGATCAACCCGGCTCACTGAAACGAAACATTCTGTGGGTCCGTCACGGGACAACGCTGTGGAATGTGGAAAAAAGATACCTGGGGCATACCGACATTGGTCTGTTGCCAAATGCCAAAGAAGAACTGGCTCCGCTTCATGAACAATTGAGCGGTGTTTTGTGGCACGAGGTATATTGCAGTGATCTGCTTCGCTGCCGGCAGACGCTGGAACAGATCCTTCCTGATGCCAACGCACAGGTGAAGTTTGACTCGCGTCTGCGTGAGAATGATTTTGGACAGTGGGAAGGGCTGACGTATGATCAGCTTAAGGATAATTCTGTGTACCGAAGCTGGATTGATGCGCCGCAGGAGGTCACTCCGCCCGGAGGGGAATCGTGGCAGGAGTTTACCGGACGGTTGGATTCCTTTCTCCAAGAGATGTTGTTGGAGGGTCGTCCTTCGATCCAAGTTGATGAGGGGCAAGTGCCAACCATAGTTGTGGTTACGCATGGTGGTGTCATCCGGTATGCCTTGTCCCGTCTGATTGCCGGGCTTGGGTTCTGGGATACACATGTCGTACCGGGACAGGCGATTCAGGTTCAGCTTGATCGACAGGGGAATCAATGGTTTGGCAGCAGAGTGACTTTTCCGCCAATCGGGTTGTAAGGATGTACAATATACCCTATAATCACAACAGAAGTGTGACTTCAACATGGATACAGATACGGTGCAGGCTGTTAAGTCTCAACGAGTATGCAACATGCAGAAATTACACGGCAATGGTTTACCATATCAGCGACCAAGGGTCCCGTGTGTGAAGGCTGTTTTCATGGCAGATTGGTACGAGTCGTGAAACACACAAGGGTGAAATGGGGAAGTCGGTGCAAATCCGGCACGGTCCCGCCACTGTAAAACAGGATGATTCCTGTAAGTCAGGTTACCTGCCCTGGACGTACAAACCGGTGTTCCTTCGAGGAAAGGACAGCGTTTCGGGCTATTCTATGCGCATGGACAACCTTTGGTTGAACATGTACAGATCGCCATATGCGAGACGTCATCCCTGATCCTGGACGTATGGATTGGGGATTTTTTATTGTTCATGTAAGATGAACCGAGACCAATTTTACACGAGGTCACTCCGATTGCAGTACCATCTTCCGATCGCTGTTATCCCCAGATTTTTTGAATCCTTTTTTTGAAAGGGAAAATCCGGTGATAAGCGTATGCTTCCGATGTAGCTTTCTTGTAGAAAGCTTTAAGCGAACACTTCGTTTCTTCAGATCGGTTCTGCACTCTCCGTTAACGTGTAAATGTTGCAGTTCAAACCTTACACAGGAACACCAAGGCATGGGGAGCAAGAGTTCGAGCACGATGGAAGAAAATAGCACAAATAGAGAAGGGGAGAATAACAGAATGAATTTCAAGAATTGGAAAAACGTAGCGTCCCTGCTAAGTGCAGCGGCACTCGCACTGGCTTTGGCCGGATGTGGCAATGCAACAACGAATGAGGGTACAGGTACTTCACAGCAACCAGCACAGGAGCAGTCCCAAGGTCAGGCGCAGACGGACCTCAAAACACAATATCCACTTACCGTTACGGATGCAACGGGTGAATCGTTTACCTTTGAAAAGGCACCGGCCAAAATTGTATCCGTGTCTCCGGCTGAGACGGAATCCCTGTTTGCCCTTGGATTGGACGATCAAATTGTTGGTGTATCCGACTATGACGATTATCCTGAAGCAGCAACAACCAAAGCGAAAATGGGCGGTATCACCAAGCCCAATGAAGAGTCGATCATTGCAGCTGAAGCCGACATCGTCTTCACAGGTATCTCGATGAGCGAGGATGCCGTGAAGAAGCTGCGCGAACTGGGTATTACCATTTTCAAAACGGATCCTAAATCCATTGACGACGTGATGAACAATATCGAAACCTTCGGTAAAATCACCGATCATCAGGAAAAAGCACAAGAAATCATCACTCAGATGAAACAGGACGTGACGGATGTAACCGAAGCGGTGAAGGCAGTTAAACCGGAAGAGAAGAAAAAAGTATACGTTGAATTCTCCCCAGGCTGGACTGTAGGTAAAGGTGAATTTATGGATGAACTCATCACTGTAGCCGGTGGTAGCAATATTGCTTCGGACAAAGATGGTTGGTATGAAATTAATGAAGAAAACGTCATTGCCTCCAACCCGGATGTGATCCTGTATGCCAACGATGTAATTGACGAAAACTCCAAAACACTGGATCAGATCATCAAGGCACGCAGCGGCTGGGATCAAATTACAGCGGTGAAAAATGACGCGGTTATTGGCCTGGATGCCAATCTGCTGAGCCGTCCGGGTCCACGGGTAACTCAAGGGTTGAAAGAAGTAGCCAAAGCGATCTACCCTGACTTGTTCCAATGAGTAAAAAGCTGATCCTGTTCGGAACGACGGGCATGGTGCTGCTGGTGCTCACCGTGCTCATCTGCACGGGCATTGGTTCAGTAGCGTTGCCAATCCGGGATATTGCAGGCATCTTGATTCACAAAATTCCCTGGTTGGGCGACTGGATTACACCGGATTGGAATAAAGCAGCCGAACAGATTATCTGGAAAGTCCGTTTTCCACGCGTACTGCTTGCTGTGCTCGTGGGTGCTTCACTGGCCATTGCGGGTTCGGGCTTCCAGGGTGTACTGCGTAATCCGCTGGCCGATCCGTTTACACTTGGTGTATCATCCGGTGCGTCGGTGGGGGCTGCTTTCCTGATTTTCTTCGGATTGCAGTATGCACTGATCGGGATCTGGACGTTACCCTTGATTGCGTTTTTGACGGGTGTAATCACGTTATGGTTTGTTATGGCACTGGCTCGTGAAGGGCGTAAAATACCAACACACAGCCTCATTCTGGCTGGTGTGGTCATGCAAAGTTTCCTGGGCGCAGTGGTTTCCTTCCTGTCGACCATGTCGAAACAGACGATTAATGAAATTATATACTGGACGATGGGAAGTCTGGCTTTACGCGGGTGGTCGTATACGGCCATCCTTTTCCCGTATTTTCTGTTGGGGCTGGTCTTTCTCTGGAGTAGGGCACGCTCGTTGAATGTGCTTGCGCTGGGAGAACGTCAAGCGGCACATATCGGGATTGGCGTGGACAGGCTTAAGCTGTCCGTTCTGGCAGTTGGCACACTGCTGACCGCAGGGGCTGTCTCGGTATCAGGTGTCATTGGATTTGTTGGATTGGTGATCCCGCATATGTTGCGGCTGCTGGTGGGGCCGGATTATCGACTGCTGGTACCTTTGTCTGCCATTGGTGGAGCAATCTTCATGGTGTGGGCCGATACCATCGCAAGGTCGTTGCTTGCGCCAACTGAAATTCCGCTCGGTGTTGTCACCGCCTTTGTTGGTGCGCCGTTCTTTGCTTACCTGCTGCACCGGAACAAAAAGTTGCAGAAGGGGATGATGCCATGAGTGAAGAGAAGGAGAGACGTACGAATCAACGTGGGGACAAGGTTTTGGCTTCCAGTACCAATTCCAATGCCAGTACCGATTCAAACTCAACTTCACTTATTTCCATTAAGGGAGCAGGGAAGTCATATGGTAATCATCAGGCATTGCGTAGTGTAGACTGGCATGTTGGTGAAGGTGACTGGTGGGGTGTTGTCGGTCCAAACGGCAGCGGCAAGTCCACCCTGATCCAGCTTATTGCCGGAACGGAACAGTTAAGCGAAGGTCAGATCCGTATCGATGGTCGAGATATCAGCTCTTACAGCCGTAAGGACCTGTCGCGCATGATCGCTGTATTGCAGCAGGACGGCTTGCCACCCATCTCTTATCCTGTACGAGACGTGGTGGAGATGGGGCGATATCCGTACCAGAACTGGCTGGGGCGGGAAGCGGGTGATGGGGCACTTGTGGTAGACAGGGTGCTTGAAGACCTGGGATTGACGGAGCTGGCGGACAGACCGCTGGATGCACTCAGCGGCGGGCAACGACAACGGGTCGCACTTGCCAAAGTTATGGCTCAGGAGCCGCGGTTGCTGCTGCTGGACGAGCCGACCACGTTTCTGGACATTAAGTATCAATTGCAATTCATGGAATTGTTATCGGCATGGCGACAGAGAAATAACATTACGATTGTGGCTGTGCTGCATGATCTGAATCTCGCCGCGTTATTTTGCGATCACATTCTGGCGCTCCGTGAGGGCATGGCGGTTGGAAAGGGCACGCCTCATACGTTGATCAACGATGAGAATATCCAGGACATATTTCGCGTCAAACCCGCAATTGTTTCCCATCCCGACCATGCCATACCTCAACTGCTGCTGCGGCGGGAAATCGATTAAATGAAACGGGGCAACCCATATTTTGATGAAGGAAGTGCTGGTTGTATGAATAATGAACAGGTGTTGGAGCAATTAACGCAAAGGATTACCGCTCCTGACCAGGAAGTGGCGGCACAGACCTCTGCGCATGTGGATTCGTTGACGAAGCCGCCGGGGAGTCTGGGCAAATTGGAAGAGCTAGTAATCCGCCTGGCAGGCATGACGGGCAATGTACGTCCGCGTTTTGATCACAGGGCGGTCATTGTCATGGCCGCAGATCACGGCGTAGTGGAAGAAGGCATCAGTGCTTTTCCTGCTGAAGTAACCCCACAGATGGTCATGAATTTCCTCGCTGGGGGCGCAGCCGTGAATGTGCTTGCACGTCACGCAGGTGCTGATGTGATCTGTGTGGATATCGGGGTGAATGCCGATCTTGAACATCCGGGCCTGCTCTCCCGTAAAATTCGCAAAGGCACGGCCAACATGGCCCGAGGCGCAGCGATGACCCGGGATGAGGCAGTTCGGGCTATCCTTGCGGGAGCCGAAGTTGTATCGGCAGAGGTGGCGAAGGGAACACAGCTGTTTGTCACCGGGGAGATGGGAATTGGCAACACCACTGCAAGTGCTGCGGTAATGAGCGCACTAACCGGAGTTGCCCCTGCCGCTGCCGTGGGGAGAGGTACCGGCATTGATGATGCAGGCTTGCAGCGCAAGGCTGCTGTAGTCAGCCGGGCGCTTAGCGTAAACGCACCGAACCCGGAAGATGCACTGGATGTTCTGTGCAAGGTGGGTGGACTAGAGATTGCCGGACTCACCGGGGTTATCCTCGCAGCAGCTGCTCATCGTTGCCCGGTCGTTGTAGACGGGTTCATCTCTACCGCAGCAGCGCTGGTGGCGAGACAACTTGCACCGCTGAGTACAGCCTATATGATCGCTTCTCATACTTCACATGAAAATGGACATGGAGCGCTGCTGCGTGAACTGGACCTGAAATCGATGCTGGATCTGGACATGCGTCTGGGCGAAGGCACAGGCGGCGTTCTCAGTCTTCATCTGATTGATGCGGCCTGTCTCATTCTGAACGAGATGGCCACCTTTGCAAGCGCGGGTGTCTCGGACGGGACAAGCCTTGCTCCAGATTCCGCTGCGTCGGTTGATTCATCCCGGCAAGGAGAGAGTTCCCGATGAGTGTACTGGTGACGGGCGGCGCACGTAGTGGCAAAAGCTCCTTTGCCGAACGTCTCTGCATGCAGCGTTCCTCGGAGGCCTGGTATGTGGCGACAGCCCAGGCGTACGATGATGAAATGCGTGAGCGTATCGCCATGCATCAGCATCAGCGCGAGGCATCAGGGTATCTGTGGCATACGATGGAAGAGCCAATACATCTGCCTGCTTTGATAAGCCGTATGGGTGAAGGGCATACAGGGACTTCTGCACCCACCATTCTGGTGGATTGCCTGACGCTGTGGCTGACGAATGTTTTGTTAGCACATGAGCATGACGAGAAGCAGGTGTTACAGGGACATTTGGACGCGCTGGTTGAAGCGATTCGAACCTATCCCGGTTTGCTTGTTCTGGTTACGAATGAAGTGGGGGACGGAATCGTACCGGAATATGCCCTTGGCAGGAAATATCGGGATCTGGCCGGTGTGTTGAATCAGCGCATTGCGGCGATATGTGGTGAAGTGTTTCTGGTGACTGTAGGCATTGCGATTGAGCTAAAAAGCAAGGAGTATCGCTTATGAAGGATGGCACGCCTGCTCCTCAGCGCAAACATGCGGCGGCAGCCGCTTTTCAATTTTTATCCCGTTTCCCTGTCAAAATGCAAATCGATTTTGCCCCGCCGCTGCTGCGGGAAAGTGTTGTCTTTTATCCGCTGGTCGGTGCTGCAATCGGTCTGTGTGTCTGGCTCGCGGGAGCCTTAAGCGGTGCGGTGCTTCCCGCCTTTCCCGCTGCTGTCCTAACCTTGACGTTATGGGTATGGCTCACCGGAGGGCTTCATCTTGACGGATGGATGGATACGGCGGATGGCTTGCTCAGTTATCGTACCCGTGAGCGAATGCTGGAGATTATGAAAGACAGTCGTGTGGGCGCCATGGGCGTGATCGCCTGTGTGCTGCTGCTCATGATGAAGGCTGCGCTAATCGCCGATTTTATTGCCCAGGGCCATTGGGTGTACGGTGCGCTGCTGATCCTGCCCATGATCTGGAGCCGCTGGTTCATGGTGTATGCGATGTCGGCCTGGCCAAATGCGCGCAGAGATGATGGACTTGCCGTATTGTTCAAAGGTCTCGGTGAGCGGAAAGAGGTACAGCGTGCACGCAGCTCAGCCGTGGGGCTGACCCTGATTGCAGGGGCAGTTACGTTTGCCGCAGTTTGGCTTTTCAAGCCGGATATGGGGATTGCGGATGCCATGGTGAGTGGTCTGGGAACACTGCCATGGTGGCTATACCCGGTGACGGCAGTTATTATCCTGCCTGTGGCGTGTTATTACATCGGCCGATTTGTGGCTGCTCGGATCAGTGAACGGCTCGGCGGTTTAACCGGGGATACGTATGGTGCCATGAATGAGCTGCTGGAGGCGGCTTTGTTGACCGTGCTGAGCGTGCTTCAAGGGCTGTTCTGGCTTTAACTTTTGAAGTATGAAGCAGTATGGAAAGTGTTACGCATAAGGTTGGGAGCAAGGGGATCTGGATATAACACGGAGACAGGGGGAGAGCGCGTGGAAGATAGGCCATCACAACCAGCGGCGGTACTGATGCTGCAAGGAACGGCTTCCGATGTAGGCAAAAGTGTCATCACAACGGCATTGTGCCGGATTTTTAAACAGGATGGCTTCAAGCCAGCCCCGTTCAAGTCACAGAATATGGCACTGAATTCCTATGTGACGGAAGATGGCAAGGAGATTGGTCGGGCCCAGGGGGCACAGGCGGAAGCCTGCGGTATTGAGGCGACAACCGACATGAACCCGATCCTGATCAAGCCGGTGCGGGACATGCATTCGCAGATCGTGGTACACGGTGTACCTTTTGCCCAGATGAGTGCTTCGGACTACCGTCAGCATTTCCTGCCTGAAGCAAAACAGACGGTTATGGATGCCTTGAACCGGCTACGGGATACCTATGATATTGTGCTGATGGAAGGAGCGGGCAGTCCTGCCGAGATCAATCTGAAGGATCGGGATATCGTCAATATGAATCTGGCAGGTTGGGCTGATGCACCGGTAATTCTGATCTCTGATATTGATCGGGGCGGGGTATTTGCTTCCATCGTTGGCACTTTGGAGCTGTTAGAGCCGCATGAGGTCCAGCGTGTGAAGGGGTTTATCATCAACAAGTTTCGCGGTGATCTGTCCCTGTTGCAGCCCGGTCTAGACTGGCTTGAAGAACGGACAGGCATACCCGTTCTGGGTGTATTGCCTTACATAAGAGATATTCAGATTGAAGCAGAGGATTCAGTGGTATTGGACTCCATGCGTCATGGGAAATCCGGCAAAACGGAGCTGGATCTGGCGGTGATCCGATATCCGCGAATTTCCAACTTTACAGATTTCGATGCACTTTCCCGTGAACCGGATGTGAATGTACGTTACGTGACAACTCCAGAGGAATTGGGCAGTCCGGATGCCATTCTTCTACCGGGTACGAAGGATACGATAGGTGATCTGGCATTTCTGCGTGAGTCTGGTCTGGAGCAGGCGATTGCCAGTCAGACCGAGCGTGAGCATGTTCAGCTCGTAGGCATATGTGGCGGATACCAGATGCTGGGACGTCATCTGAAGGACCCGTTCGCTGTGGAAGCGAATCAGATCCAGGAAGCGAAAGGGCTTGGTTGGCTCCCGCTATCAACAACGTTTCTTCAGAACAAGCAGACCGTCAGAGCTTCCGGACGGGTGCAGCCTAATCACCCAATTCGTCTGCATGGTGAGCGAGATGTAACAGATGCTTCATTACCTATTAACGGATATGAGATTCATATGGGCGTTACAGAGTGCCATGAGCCTGAACGTGTAACCACGTTGTTTGAAATCTCACATCCAGGTGGGCAACCTTTCCAAGAGGGCTGGGGCTCAGCGGATGGCAGCGTGTGGGGAACCTACCTGCATGGTTTGTTTGAAAGTGATCTATTCCGCCGTTCGTGGCTTAATGGTTTGCGTGCAGGAAAGGGACTGGCTCCACTTCAGGAGACATACAGTGCGCATGAACGTAAAGAGATGGAGTTCGATCGGGTAGCCGAATCATTGCGTTCGGCATTGGATATGAAGCGCGTGTACGAGATTATGGGTGTT
This sequence comes from Paenibacillus sp. 1781tsa1, assembly GCF_024159265.1. Lineage (NCBI taxonomy): Bacteria > Bacillati > Bacillota > Bacilli > Caryophanales > Paenibacillaceae > Paenibacillus > Paenibacillus sp. 1781tsa1. The sequence goes on from NZ_JAMYWY010000001.1 coordinate 1,686,128, forward strand.
CAGTCACCGGAGTGAAACAACAATACCCCCATGTCCGACAAACCGTTCTTTGGAAACGGAATGTTAGCGGCATGGGGGTATTGTATATCCTATGATTCAATGAGGTTTAAATCAGGTGATGATGGGTTAATGGTATACCTGTTAGTTTATTTTGAATTTCTTCATGGCGGATTGCAGCTCTACAGCTTGTTCATGCAGATGGCGAACCGTATTCGAATGTGAATCCATCTCGCTAAGCTGAAGATCTGCTGTTGATGCAATCTGTAACATGCTCTCACGGGATTTGGACGTAATCTGTGCCGTTTCTTCAACGGACGCACTCACTTCTTCTGCACCAGCGGATACTTGTTGTGTCGAAGCAGAGACGGTCTGAATGGTCAGGTTGACGTTCTGGATCAATTCATTCAGTTGCTGGAAGGCTGAGCCTGCTTGTTGAACGACAGTTGTACCTGAACCAATCTCCTGGGTTACACGGTTCATGGCATCAACGGAACGTTCAGCGTCTTCTCGAATGGTGCCCAAATAATCCGAGATTTCCTCTGTGGCTGTCTTGGATTGTTCGGCAAGTTTGCGAACTTCTCCAGCAACGACAGCGAATCCGCGGCCATGCTCTCCTGCACGTGCTGCTTCAATGGATGCGTTAAGTGAAAGCATGTTTATTTGTTTGGTGATCTCAAAAATGGAAGCTACAATGGTGCCTACGGCTACCGAACGTTCATTCATGGTCTCCACATACCGCAGTGATTCACTTGCTGTCTGGCCTACACGTTCCATCTGCTCAACGGCATTCTGAGCCAGTCGGTTACCATTAACTGCTTCATTGGCTGCTTCCCCAATCTGCTCGGATACTTCGGCAGAAGATGAAGCGATATGCATGATGCCCTGCGTAATTTCCTCCATGGCTCTGGCGTTCTCGGATGCGCTTGACGCAATGCTGATGCTGCCTTTCTCTGCATCTTCAGCGGAGCGGCTGGAGTTCCGTACCATACCGGACATCGATTCGACCCGTTGAAGCAAGTCATTGGAGCCTGACACCACTTCATTGGACGTGGACAAGGCGCGGCTGATCATTTCTTTCAGATTATGTGTCATCGTCTGGAAGCTTGAAGCGAGCTGGGCAATTTCATCTTTACCTTTGATCTGGAGTTCAGCGGTCAGGTCACCTTGAGATATTTGTTTACTATGTTGGACAAGCTTGATGATCGGTTTGGTTACTCTTTTGATCATACTAGTGGAGATAAGCCAGCCGAGCACAAAGACTAATGCTGTAATCCCAAGACATAGCCAGAAAATCTGGGTAATCTTATCCTGAATGAATTGGGCATCCATGCTTACAGCCATAATCATGTTACTTCCTGCAATTGGAATGAATGCTGCCTTATGTACACCGAAGGAATCGGAATAGACTTCGCTGATTACCATTTCTTTGCTCTCGATGGCTGTATTCATTGCTGGCTCTACGGTGATATCATCCTGGGCTTTCATACCTGAGGAAGAGTTGGCCACAACAACTTTGGCTGAGCCATCCTGGATGGCGACAACGTAAGCTGCATCCAGATTATGTTCTTTTGCTTTATCTGCCAGATACGATTCCACGGTCATGGCAGCACCTTCAGAACCGGCTCCGCCACTCTGTACCTGTAGGATTTTGGATGCCGAAGTGTTCTTGTATATATCCTGAATGGACGTGTTTAGGACTTTGTCGAACTGCGGGAGAACGTAACTTTGAATAATATTCATCGATACGGCATAGAAACTAATACTGAACAACAGGGAAGCAACCAGCAGAACGAGGAACAAGGTGCCTCTGATTTTACCGGCAACGGTGCGATTACGAAACATATGATCATCCTTTCACGTCAAGTTCATTAACATTGTCGCTTTTCCGTACTCATAAGACCTATCTACCAATGAAGAAAGACCTAAATTATAGGTTGAGAAAACTTGGGAATAAGCGGATATACCTATATTACAAAATTAACCGGAGGTTGAATAGAACAATTTTCACGAATTGGTGTATTTTTTTCAGAAATAGATGAATCTGTTACATGCATATTACATAATATCAATTAATACCTACCAGAATAGTTTGTTATGTGGTATATTGTAAAATGTCTTTGTCGGAAGTACAAAAGATAATAGAGAAAATCGGATATGTTCCGGTTACACACATACCTGAGGAGGATTTAAAGAAATGGATACTTTTCTAATCATATTGAATGTAGTGGTTATGCTTGCTTTACTTGGCATCCTCTACTGGATGCAGAAAAAGCATATCTCCTTTACGAAACGCGTATTTGCGGGTCTTGGACTGGGGGTTGTGTACGGAGTTATTCTTCAATTGGTGTACACATCAGGTTCTGATGTCGTTACGAAATCAGTCGATTGGTTCAATCTGGTCGGTTCAGGATATGTTCGTTTGTTGCAAATGGTCGTGATTCCATTGATCATGGTGTCGATCATCTCAGCCATCATGAATCTGAAAGGCAAGCAAAATCTCGGCAAGATGAGTGTTTCCATTATTGCCATTCTGTTGATCACCACAGCGATTGCCGCAGGGGTCAGCATTGTGACCAGTCTGGGCTTCAACCTGACTTCTATTGAGATTCAAGGAGGAGACCGGGAGAATGCGCAGATTCAGAAGGTGGAAGAACGGCTTGTTGATGTGAAGGATCAGACCATCCCGCAGCAAGTGCTGGAATTCATTCCTTCGAATCCATTTGCAGATATGACAGGAGAACGTCGTACATCCACACTGGCGGTGGTTATCTTCTCCGCGTTTATCGGTGTAGCTGTACTTGGACTGGATCGCAAAAAACCTCAGCAGGCGGAAACGTTCCGAGGTATGGTTAATGCGGTATATGCGGTGGTTATGCGAATTGTTACACTGGTGCTGAGGCTTACGCCTTACGGGATTTTAGCACTGATTACAAAGGTAACGGCGACGACCAATGCGGAAGAGATATTAAAGCTCATCAAATTCGTAATTGCGTCTTATATCGCGCTGGCGATCATGTTTATTATTCATTTGATCATTATCTCTCTGTCCGGCTTCAACCCGATTACGTATTTGAAGAAGGTGTTGCCAACACTGGTATTTGCCTTTACGTCCCGTTCAAGTGCAGCGGCGATCCCGCTAAATGTGGAGACACAGACGAAGAAACTCGGCGTATCGGACGGTATTGCAAATCTGTCTGCAAGCTTTGGGGCTACAATTGGGCAAAACGGCTGCGCCGGGATCTATCCGGCCATGCTGGCGGTGATGATTGCTCCGACGGTCGGCATCGACCCGCTGAGCTGGGACTTCATTGTGACTTTGATCCTCGTAGTCATGATCAGTTCGTTTGGAGTAGCTGGCGTTGGCGGCGGGGCAACCTTCGCTTCCCTGATCGTATTGTCCACCATGAATCTGCCTGTGGCTCTGGTTGGACTGCTCATTTCCGTGGAGCCGCTGATCGACATGGGTCGTACAGCGCTTAACGTGAACGGGTCCATGACTTCAGGACTCGTAACCAGCAAGATTTTGAAAGAAAACGATCGGGACACGTTTAACGATTTGAGCCGTGAGCTGGATTCTGCGGCTCAGGCTTAATACAGAATGGATTAGATAGAAGCTCACATTAAGATAGCTAGAGCCGTCTACAAATCAAGTGGGAAAAGCCGTCCTTCGGAGGAATCCGGAGGGCGGTTTTTTTGCGGCAATCGCATCATCAAACCTGTGCATGTTGTGTGAAGCCTTCTACTTTTTGATACTCGTGGTAAGAGAGAGGGAGGCAGGAAAAGCGTAGTATTGTTCAGAGGAATACGTGAGGAATATAGCAAGGATCGTAGTCACTCACGCACACTTGGAGTTATTTAGTTCTGTTCATGGGACGAGAAATGTGATAGAGTATTCATGTTTTGGCCCTGAGCCAAACCGCGGTTCGTAACCATCCCGCGTAATCAAAACTAGGAAGGCAGTGTATGTATTTATGTTTAACTTAGGGTGGGGAGCGGTTTTCGTTCTCGTAACTTATGGATTTTTCCTGCTGTGTTACCGCTTGTTCGGTAAAAAAGGTCTCTATGCCTGGATTGGTGTGGCTACGGTTATAGCCAACATTCAGGTGACCAAAACGATAGATATTATGGGGATTGTACTGACGTTAGGCAACACGATGTATGTCAGCATGTATCTGACCAGTGACCTTCTTAATGAGAAATGTGGACCAGGTGAGGCACGCAAAGCGGTATGGTTCGGGTTTTTCACGCTCATCATGACAACGGTGTTGATGCAGATGGTGTTGTACTTTGACCCGGCACCGACGGACTTTGCACAGGATTCGATGAAAGCATTATTTGGTCTGCTGCCACGTCTGGCACTCGGAAGTCTGACAGCGTACTTCATCAGTCAGTTCCTGGATGTACGATTATACTCCTGGCTGCGCAAGGTGGCCCCTGGACGCAATCAGTTGTGGATTCGTACCAACGGTAGTTCGATCATCAGTTCATTTGTAGATACACTGGTGTTCTGCACGATCGCGTTTGCGTTCATCTATCCTTGGGATGTTTGGCTGGAAATCTTCCTGACGACGTATATTATCAAATTTGTATTAACTGCGGTCGGAACGCCGTTTCTGTATGCTGCACGTAGCTTTAAGTTTAAGGATGAAGCTTAGACAACAATCAAAGAATATCACTTAAAATCACCCTCTGCGCAGTCCATTGTAATTTGGACTCTGCAAGGGGATTTTTTTTATAAAAACACATGTCCCCGAAACAAGGAAAACCCTTTTTACATTTTTATGAAAAAGTTATAATATAAACGACCTGTCGTTATGAGCGTGTATCATTAGCCAACGATGATTTCAACCAAAGGGGAATCGCATATGTACTCTACACTGCGTTATACACTGGAAAGCAATGGCACAACCTACGAGAATGATAGCATTAATGCCTCGTTATTGGTGGAGTTGATCACCAATCTGGAATTGCAGGACTACGTAGTACTTGCACCTTCGGAGCTGGTGGAGGGAAGCATGTATATGCAGGCCGCTGCGCTTGAGGAACCAGGGCAAATGGTGGCGGAGATTCGTTTGCAGGAAGGGGAGGACGGTTTCCGGCATTACAGCTACAGCACAGCAGATCCGACTGCAATTATTCAATGGGTTCTGGATTATTGGGGGAAGCAACAGCTGCCACAGCTGGAATCCTGGCAGGATATCACGCATGAGTTTAACTGATGGTAATTGAGTGAGCAGGAATAAGACACGTAGAATACAGACGGAGTAATTTAGGATATGCTTCGTAATAATTAAAATCCCGCAACCCATGATATTCATGGATTTGCGGGATTTTTGCGTTCGCGTGTGTACTTGCTACTTTTTCTGTATACAGGACTGAGGCGTACGGGAAAGGAGTATATTTTGAAGATACAGTTCAGCACAGTTTCGTACAGTTTAGTTCATGATAGATAATATCGGCTGAGCATTGATGGATATGGTGTTTTGGATTTAGATCACAATTGGACTAGTCGGTAAGGATTCGCAGTTCTTTTGGATATGTTGTCAGAACTTCGACACCTGTCTCGGTCACAATCACATCATCTTCGATACGAACGCCGCCTGCTGCGGTATATATGCCCGGTTCAATCGTGAATACGGTACCTTCATTCAGGATGTCCATATTCTCTCCATGGAGGGAAGGATACTCATGTACGTCGATACCCAATCCATGTCCTACTCTATGCATAAAGCGTTCGCCGTATCCGGCTTCTTCCGTGACCTGACGTGCCGCACGATCCACTTCGGCGCAGGTGATACCTGGTTTTACGATTTGGATGGCAGCTTCGTTCGCTGCGAGTACAGTGTTATAGATGGTTTTGAGTTCAGGTGAGATGTCTCCAAAGGCGAATGTACGCGTGATATCCGAGGCATATCCGCCAGCATATACACCCATATCAAACATCAACAGGTCACCATGTTGCAGTTTCCGTTCACCTGGTGTCCCGTGTGGCAGACCTGTTTTGGGTCCCGTGAGCACCATGGTATCAAAGGAAGGGCCGTCAGCGCCCAACTTTTTCATCTGATACTCCATCTCGGCGACAAGTTCGATCTCGGTTACGCCTGTGCGAACATGAGAGAGGCCTTGACGCAATGTTTCTTCGATCAAATGAATGGCGTGGCGAATGCGGGCGACCTCATCTGGTGTTTTTTTCACACGTAATGTGCGAAGCAGGGGGCCAACATCTTCAAAGCTGGCAGCACCCAGCGCGGCGGTCAGTTGCTCATAACGTGCGACTGTCACATATTCTTTTTCGAGACCTACTCGGCCCAAGCGCCCCTGATAACGATCAAACAAAGCATACGGATTATCCGTATCCGTGTGAGTCGCAATGTTGGAGACCGAGGAAGCGGCTGCGGCAGCTTCAGCGTCTAGGGCGGGTACAATCAACAAGGGCTCTTCGCCGCGTGCGAGAACCAGACCGAGGAAGCGTTCATGCGGATTGCTCGCAAATCCAGTTAAATAGTAGATATGTTTCGGATCTGTGATCAGCATGGCGTCCAATCCTTGCCCGGACAGATCGGCTTCAAGACGAGATAAAGGGTTTTGATTCATAAGTGTAGTTGTCCACCTTTCCATTCATACTATCTTTCTATTATAAAAGAATATGATGGAATTCCAAACTGCAGTGATTTCATGTCCTCGGAATCCCTTAAATTCTTGGTTTGAGCGGCTGGTGTGAAGGGTAATACAGGGCGAAACCGCTGTACATGAATAATAGTGCGACAACTATAGAGAACAATATGTTAACAATACATTGAAGCTGGGCTTATTTAATGGATACAAAAGATCGAGATGCGAAGGGAGATGTAATCATGAATAATCGAGGAACCGTTCCACTGTATGCTTCATTATTGAGTGTGGCACTGTTAACAGCATCATGCTCTTCAGCCGACCCCTCTGTTGGTGGAACAGAGCAGACGTCGTCTCAGGGTCAGGGAACCGGTCAGGGACATACAGCTAATGGAGGCAATACCGGTACGAGTGGAACTGAGAGTGGAGCGCAGGGAGAGGCGGTTATTCCGTATAAAGCTTCCGTTATGGTTGAAGGACTGAATGCACCATGGGAGATTGTAAGTGTGCCTGATGGTCGGATGTTTGTAACGGAACGCCCTGGTGCAATTCGGATTATTAAGGATGGGATACTAGCCCCTGAACCACTGATTGAATTCTCAGCACCGTTTAATGAAGAAGGTGAAGGAGGTCTGTTGGGTCTTGCGGCTGATCCGGACTTTGAGGAGAACGGTTACTTGTATGCGTACCACTCCTATCTGGAAGGCGACGACATTGCCAATCGGGTGTTACGCCTCAAGGTGAATGATGCGAAAGCGGTCATAGATCAAGAGTTGCTTGGTAACATTCCAGGCGGAACAAATCATAACGGTGGGCGGATCAAAATTGGCCCGGACAAGTTGCTCTATATCACAACAGGTGAGCGGTATGAACCGGAATTGTCCCAGAACAAAGATAGCCTTGGAGGTAAAATATTGCGGATAGGTCTCGACGGATCGATCCCGGCAGACAACCCATGGCCGAGTTCACCCGTATACAGTATGGGACACCGCAACGCACAGGGACTGGCCTGGAACCCGGACAACGGTTACCTCTATGCAACTGAGCATGGTCAGCGTAATCATGATGAGATCAACCGGATTGTGGCCGGGGAGAATTATGGCTGGCCCGAGGTGGAGGGAGACGACGATGACAATGGCGCATATCTGGCTCCGCTTGCACATAGTGGGAATGATACATGGGCGCCGTCTGGTGTAGCTTTTGTTGAAGAAGGGCCTTGGGCCGGCTCGCTGATTGCCGCGAATCTGCGTGGTGAACAGTTGCTGAAGATCACTCTTTCGGAAGATGGCACACAGGTGGAGCAGATGGAACCGATCTTCGAAGATGAATGGGGGCGAATTCGTAATGTGAGTGCTGGCGAGGATGGAAAGTTATACGTGCTTACAAACAATCGGGATGGACGAGGATCGCCACGGGATGGGGATGACAAGCTGATTGTACTTACTCCGGAGAGTTAAATTATTCTAACGAACCTGACGCACCTTAAATAGAGGTTTAATGGCGTTTGTAGAATGTAACGAACCTCAGCCACGTTATATCGCCAAAATTCACTCGAAACCTGTGGGAAAATCAACGAAATGAGTAAATAAGGTGTATGGAGTTCATTAGAAAATCTTGATACTCAAAATACTGCGTATAGGGTGTCTGAGATTCATTACAAAACAACGATAGCGTATAGAGTGTGCCCAATTCATTAAAGGTGGAACTCTGTCAAAAACTCAGACACTTACGTTACGGATTTTTTTGGTGAATTGTTTTGCAAAAGGGCAAGGGAAGATACTGTGCATATACGTGGTGAAATATAGCGGTGAAATATAAGATACTACATGCAAACCGTGCGCAAGAGGTAGCTAGCATATGGTCAACACCAGTGCAGTAGTAGAATGCGTGGTGAATTAATCAAAGGAGCTGTCCCGTCAAATTCATGACTTATGGGACAGCTCCTTGATTGTAATAGATGTGTCATCCTAATCCTGAATGTGGCACAACATAGGGTTGCCACACTAAGTTATCAAACATTATGAGGATGCGTTGTCGTTCCAAAAACACTCACAGCTCCGCGTTCTTTATTTATTCTGCGCTCTCCGCAAGTGTGACAATACGCTGAGCCGGATCATTAGTGTACTCCCCGCCGTGATAACAGAGAACCTTATTGAGCGTAAGGTCTGTCAGTTTCTTCAGGCTTCGAAGTGCTTCAGGCATGTCCGGTGTCGCAGGTGGCGCAGGGCCAACGAGTTCATCATCAACCACACGAAGTTCATCGGCAGCAAGCAGGAACTGCTGCTCTCCGAAATACAAGCAGATATGACCTGGGGTATGTCCAGGTGTATGAATGACTTGTGTGCCTCCTTGCAGAGGTAACAGGTCTCCGTCTGCTAGCGTTCTGCTGATGTTCACTTCGGGCAGCTGCAGGAGCAATTGGTCTGCCAGTGCCAGAACGGGTGCTGGAAGCAGAGCACGACGTTCAGGCGTGAACTTGATCAAAGGTTTTTCACCTGTTAGATATGGAATCTCATCGGCATGTGCCCAGATTTCCAGATCGGGGATAGCATCCAGAAGAGCGCCCAGATTACCGATATGATCGATGTCCTGATGTGTAATAATCACACGTTTGACGTCCGAGAGTTGTACGCCCTCGTGTTCCAATGCGGATTGAAGTTCAGCAAATTGGCCAATCATGCCCGTATCCACCAAGGTAACACCATCTTCATCACGAAGCATGACGGGGAATATGGGGCTGTTCCCGGAAGGTGTGGGAATCTGGAGATTTAGCACAGTAATCGAATGGGTTGGTTGGCTCATGATGATCCGGACCGTAGTCCGGTACACCTCCTTTTCTTTTTTAGCGATAATTGTTGTTATTCAGGGCGATTATATTTTAAGTGTTTTCTATATTTTTTGACCGTATGGAGCAGTGATTCGAACGTTTCTTCTTCATTACTGCCATCCTTAACGATGGAGACAAACGAGAAGTTATCATGAACAAGTTTGTTTCTTGTCTGAAACACCAGACCAAGGGCTTCAGCGAAGTGTTCTTTTTCGGATTCCAGAGCAATGAACTCTTTACTCAGTTCAGCTTGAATGATCTCCATGTTGGAGCGTGCCCGATAGGCAGGAGTTTTCATCAGCTGGGTCGAATTAAACTTTTTCTGATATACGTGTCTGTACAGTTGATGTAACATTTGTTCAATAATGGCACATAGTTCGATGACCAGTGAAGCATATCTTCGGTTTTTGCGTTTTCGGGTGAGCTCACGTGTTTCTTCTTTGTCCAAAATACCGTATTTTTCATACAGCGTAGTGTCAACGTTCTGCAAGATTTCCTGATATTCCTGTTCGAGTAGTGCGATTTCAAGTTTGGCTTGTTTTTTAACCTTTTTAAAATCTTCTTTGGTCAGCATACTTGTCCTCCCATGGAAACCGAGATGTGATCCTATCATTATCTCATATTGTCCGTCGTCGCGCCTCTAATTTCGGAACCTCAGGTTCAGAAGGGAAGTACTTCATGTCCAATCAGACAGCAATTGTAACAGGAGCCAACTCAGGTATGGGGTTGGCAACCACCATTGAACTTGCAAGACAAGGATATCGCGTAATTATGGCATGCCGCAGTGAGAAACGCGGACAGGAGGCTCTTCAGGAAGCTGTGCGTCAGTCTGGCTCTTCTGCCATTGAATTAATGCTGTGTGACCTGGGTTCACTCGAAAGTATACGCCAGTTTGCCCGCACATTCCGCGAGCGTCATGATCGCCTTGACGTTCTGGTGAATAATGCGGGGGTGGTGATGGTCAAACGGAAGGAAACCTCAGACGGGTTTGAACAGAGTATCGGCATTAACCATCTGGGGCATTTCCTGCTGACCTTACTTTTGATCGAACCACTGAAAGCTGCAACACAGGGACGGATTGTGAACGTGTCGTCAGGTGCGTACAAGGCCGGCAAAATTCACTTCGAAGATCCACATCTGCACAAAGGTTATAATCCAATCAAAAGCTACGCCCAATCCAAATTGGCTAATGTGCTGTTCACTCGTGCATTGGCTCGCAAACTGTCAGGTACGTCTGTCACAGTGAACTGTCTACACCCTGGTGCGGTGGGAACGAGCATTGGCGTAGACCGCAATACCGGATTTGGCACACGCATTATGGCGTTTGCAGGCAAACTTCCATTTTTTCTGTCCCCTGAAGAAGGGGCGCGAACGGCTGTTTATCTGGCTACAAGCCCTGAAGTCGTCGGCATCACCGGGCGTTACTTCTATCAGCAGAAAGAGCAGCAGCTGAAGGCGCATGCCGTTGATGATGCTTCAGCTGAGCGTTTCTGGACGTGGAGCGAAGAACAGGTTGGGCTGAAGCCTGACGAGAAGTTGTAATTTAACACAAGCTGATGATTGACCATAGAGTAGAGCCGCTACTTTTTTATACTTTTGCCTTCACAGCATGTTGGATCATTTCAATAACAGCTTCAATACGTTGGATGCCTTGATCTCCCTGACCGTATACACGGACAGAGGCGGATGAGGCATTTTTCTCGTTCTCACCAAGCACGAGTGAATAAGGCACTTTTTCCATCTGGGCTTCACGGATTTTGTATCCAAGTTTCTCACTTCGTAGATCTGTTTCGACCCGAATGCCCGCAGCCCGGAGCTGGCTCTGTACTTGGAGCGCATAATCTGCGTAATGATCCGATACAGGCAGCAGCTTCACTTGCACGGGTGCAAGCCAGAGTGGGAACGCTCCTGCGTAGTGTTCAGTCAGGATACCGATGAAACGATCGATGGAACCGTAGATGGCACGATGGATCACGACAGGACGGTGTTTCAGGCTATCCTCGCCAATGTAAGTGAGGTCGAATTTCTCCGGCATTTGAAAGTCAAGCTGGATTGTTCCGCACTGCCAGCTGCGCTTCAACGCATCGAGGATATGAAAGTCAATTTTCGGTCCATAAAAGGCGCCGTCTCCTTCGTTAATGCGATACTCCACACCTCGGCGATCCAGTACATTTTGCAATGCACGTTCCGCCTGATCCCACAGCTCTTCCGATCCCATGGAATCTTCCGGTCGAGTGGACAACTCAATCTTATATTCGAATCCAAAGATATCGTACATACGTCCAATCAGTGAGATCGCCTGATTAATCTCGTCCTCGATCTGCTCTGGCATGACATAGAGATGGGCATCATCCTGGCAGAATGTCCGCACACGCATCATGCCGTTTAGGGCACCTGAGAATTCATGACGGTGAACCTGACCAAATTCCATCATGCGAATCGGTAATTCGCGATAGGAATGGAGTGTATTTTTGAAGATCAGCATGTGCCCGGGACAGTTCATCGGTTTCAGTGCAAACGTTGCATCGTCCACTTCCGAAAAATACATGTTGTCCTTGTAATGCTCCCAATGGCCAGATTGCTCCCACAGCCGGTTGTTCATCATGAGAGGCGTCCGAACTTCCTGATAACCTTCCTGTAATTGCAGCTCACGCGAGAATTGCTCCAGTTCAGTACGAACAGTCATGCCTTTAGGCAGATAGAAGGGCATGCCGGGCGCTTCTTCGGAGAACATGAATAGTTCAAGCTCTTTACCGAGTTTACGGTGATCCCGTTTTTTCGCTTCTTCGAGCATGTGCAGATGTTCATCCAGCTGGGCTTTGTTCGGGAAAGCAGTGCCGTAGATACGTTGCAGCATTTTATTATCCGAATTGCCGCGCCAGTACGCACCAGCCACATTCAGCAGCTTGAACGCTTTGATCCGACCCGTGGATGGAAGATGGGGACCACGACACAGATCGAAGAACTCTCCTTGATCATAGATCGAAAGCTCGGCGTCTTCTGGCAAATCCTGAATGAGTTCAAGCTTATAAGGGTCCTGGATTTCTCCGAAGATACGGAGGGCTTCCTCCCGGCTAACGACTCGACGACTGATTTTATGATTCTCCTGAATGATTTTGTTCATTTCTCGCTCAATAGCGGCCAGATCACTGATGGACAGGGCATGCTCCAGATCAACATCGTAATAGAATCCATCTTCAATGACTGGGCCGATACCCAGTTTCACTTGTTCTGCACCGTAGATGCGTTTGAGCGCCTGTGCGAGCACATGTGCTGCGCTGTGACGGTAACGATACAGACCTTCCACGCTGTCCAAAGTAACGATAACGAGTTCGCAATCTTGCTTGAGCACCCAATCGAGATCGACATTCTGACCATCTACAATACCGCCGATCGCCTGTTTCCCTAGACTTGTGCTGATGGATGAGGCAACTGCCCCTACAGTGATGCCAGCGTTGTAAGAACGTACTGCTCCACCTTGCAGACGGACCTCAATGGAATGACTGGATGGTTGCAGATCATTTGCTTGGTTGTTTATTTCGTTAACTGATTTGTTGCTTGCTGAGTTACTGTTTTCTTGTTTGCTCATGTGAACCACTCTCCATTTCATCAAATGAAAGCGCAAAAAACACCCGTCCCGGAAAAGGGACGAGTGCGCTTGGCTCGTGGTTCCACCCTAATTTTGGTTATGGTGCACCCTGATCTCGGCCAGCCGCCGGAACAGAAAACATCATAACCCTCATTGGAATCCGTTATCGGGGATCAGGCGGTGAACTCTACTGGCAGCAAGCCGAACATCCGAGGGAAGTTCGAAATGCTGAGGTTCGAGGTCACGGCTGCAGAGGGGTAATTCCGGTCCGTTCGCTGAAGAAGGTTTCACCAATCCCCTCTCTCTCTGGGCAGCACGCAAACGAAATCATGTCTCTGGTCATCGCCAAATATGTTAGATCAACTCATTAAAGTTATCCTGAAATGTGTTGCATTCAATATCAATATATTGGAACAGGTGTTATTGAGTGTCGATTATATAGACTGAAAATGGAAAGGTCAAGCGGAACATTTTAATTTGTTTCGGACGGCCCATCCCATATTAAGCGAATGATCGTTCCTTCACCAGGGGTGGACTGTACCTCAATACGACCATTCATGGCTTCAATCAAACCTTTGGTTACCGCCATGCCCAGCCCTGATCCAACATCCGACGTACCTGTATCTGTACCGCGATAGTATCGTTCAAATAACTTCCATACCGTCTCGGGGTCCATGCCTCGTCCATTATCGGCAAACTGAATGCTGAATGCATCTGCGTGTTCACCAGAATGCACACTGACAACCAGGATGGACTCGGGCGGATTATGAAGAAGGGCATTAGCGGTCAGATTATCCACAATTCGTTCAAACGACGGAATATGGACAAGCCCATACACAGGCACTTCAGAAGGTTGGAATACGATGCGACCTTCCCCATATGCTGGATTCCGTTCAGCGCGCTGGATCAGATCATGGAGTAACGTATTTACGTCAGTCTCTTCCACCGCAGGTTGATATCCTCCACTGCGTAATCGATAGGTCATGGCAAGGTCGTTGACAAGCCTGTCCATATACATGGACTTATCCAGCATTATACCTGCGAATTCCCTGACTTCCTCCGTGGTCCAGCTATATTTGTCAGCCTCAAGCATATGGGCATAACCCTGGATGGAGGATAGGGGTGTTTTCAGATCATGTGTTATGCCAGCAATCCATTCTTCCCGCAAGGATTCGGTCTGTTTGCGGAGTTCTTCATCTTGCTTCAATGTGTGAGACAGGGCCTGCATGGAGCGAAGCACTTCAGCATACACGTTGTATTTTCGCTTCCACTTTCCGTTACGACGCTGACTGCGAGGCACTCCGAAGGCTCCGGTAGGTTCCTCGTAATGTCCTCGTTCCAGACGCTGTAACCATTGGAGCATATGCAGCATGGGTGAGCCGAATCGGTTGGCATACCAAAAGGCGAGTAGGCTAATCAAAATGACAACGGACAGGAGCAGGACGAGGAGAGCGGGTGCTAATATGAATTTATATGGATTCTCATTTCCTGACGCAGATGGGTCTACAGGTATGCTAATCATCCAGGTTGTGCCGTTCTGTTCGTCGTAAAAAGTTGCGCTCGATATTCCATACCGATTGGGATAACGAATACGTAATACCAGTTCCTGAATGTCATAACTGCTGGAGACGCCTATGGCGGGTTTGTTAAAGGAAGCCAGTTCTTGGCCGTAAGCGTCCAAAACTTGCAGATAGGCGCCTTTCGAGCGAATCGCATCCTGTTGTTGGGGCTGGAGAACCAGCTCTCCATTGGTGTAATAACTGTTTTGACGGACTTGATTAAGTAAGGACTCGGCCTGATTGCGCTCGCCGTACAGCAAGGTGAAATTCTGTCCCTCTTTCTCCCGAATCTGAATGATGATCTGGTACGGGAAGGGCTCTGTGGCATCCCAATAAGCGATCAACTCGCCGGGCTTGTATTGTTTGGGGACATCGGGTGGTGTATTAAAGTCGTCAATGACGTAGCCCTTCTTATCCAGAACCTGCAACCATCCCTGGTTATGTTTAACCTGCTCCAGCAGCTTGGGATCATAACGTACCGTGCCATCGGGCAACATCTCTGCGGTATTGATTAATTGCTCCAGTCCGCTTGTAGCGAAGTCATCCACCAGCATGACTTCATTTACCCTTTGAATGACCCAATAGGTAGCCGCAGAACCCAACAGGATAATAAGGACAACTATACCGGCAAGCATCCCGACAAACCGGGTCATCAATCTGCGACGAATACTCATGGGAGTGACACATGTTCCGGCTGAATGAGCTTGTATCCCAGACCTCGGACGTTAACGAGATACACTGGATTGGAAGGATCGGCTTCAATGCGCTCCCGAATGCGGTGAATATGAACCATCACGGTATTGTCATCACTAATGGCTTCTGAGCCCCAGACCCGCTCATATAGATCAGACTTGGTGAAGATGCGATTGGGATGTTTGCAGAAAAAGAGCAGTAGTTGAAACACAAGCGCCGGACAGGATACGGATTCTCCTTCAACTCGAAGCTCACCAGCCCATTCCAGCACCTGGAATCGTCCAAAGTCGTACACGCCTTCCGGCATGCTGGAAGATGACGTATTTACGTTGGATGAGCTGAGTTCCGAGATTGCTGCTGTTTTTGAAGGTAAATAACGCTTCAGTAATGATTTAATTCGAGCAACGACTTCCAGAGGATTAAAGGGTTTGGCGACATAATCGTCGCCACCAACGGCGAACCCGGTTAATTTGTCATAATCCGTTGTTTTGGCTGTTAGAAATAGGATGGGCGCATCGGTGACCTGCCGTAAAAAAGGACAGATTTCCAGCCCGCTTTTGCCAGGAAGCATGATGTCGAGCACAATGCAATGATATGTCTTGTTGTTGCAAGCCTCAATGGCAGCTTCGCCTGTTGTAACGGTATCAATATCGAGAAACTGCTCTTTGAGCAGAACGGTTTTGAGCATATGCAGAATAGCTTGTTCATCATCCACAAGCAGTATTGAGACGTTTTCCATAGTTAAAACATGACCTCCTGGTACTTCCGTTGTGTGTATTAATAATCATACCATCCTATGGGGCTGTATAGCTTACAAGCTATCTTAACGGAATCTTAATTATACAGCGTTAGAGGGTGTTGCAAGTTTAACTACATGTAAGATGGGGTTAGACGAAGGATAAGACTCATTCTGTACACTTAACTGGAAAGTATAACGATTAGCAGAAGGGATGTTGAGAATGAACAGAGAAGGTCATGTGAAATCAGAACAACATACACATTCGAAATTACAGAATAAAAGGGGCTGGAAGATGCTTGCGATTACCCTTGGAGCTTGCGTGATATTGTCTGCTTGCGGCAACGGCAACTCCATTACTTCCGACCAGGCGGAGCAGCAGTCAGCCGAACAGTCGTCCAATAATGAAGCGAGCGAGAACTCCAATCAGGAGCAGAACTCCAATTCAGAGGTGAGCGCGGTGGTTACACCGGACAATTTCATAGATACGTTGATGAAAGGTTCAAAGGATGTAATCTATAATCAATTCTCTCCGGAATTAAAGGGGACGTTAACGCTTGAGCAGTTCAAAACGACCGCTGATCCTTTTCTGGAGGGTGTTGAATCATGGGAGCAAGTGGTAGACGCCAAAATGAATCAAATATCCGAGGTGGCCTGGAAGGATCAGACTGGGACCAAAGGGATTCGAGCCTATTTTTCCGAAGAAAATCAAATTGAGGGTCTGTCGATCCAACCGCTGCAAGCTCATGAGGACACGGATGCCAAATTCACCAAAACCGAATTTCAATTCCCGATGAAGGGAGAATGGTATGTATTCTGGGGAGGTAATGATGTGTTGTCGAACTATCATTATGAGCATGAAACGCAGCGCTATGCGTTGGATATCATTCGGGCTAAAGAAGGTTTCAGTTATAACGGGGATGCCAAGGTGAACGATAGCTACCATGCTTTTGGTGAACCGCTCTATGCTGCTGCGGATGGAACCGTCGTTGAAATCAAGAACGATATACCGGACAATGTACCGGGTGTGATGAATCCGGAAGAGCCGGCGGGTAACTATGTAGTAATCGACCATGACAACGGTGAATACAGCATCACAGCACATATCAAGAAAGGCAGTGTTTCGGTCAAAAAAGGAGATAAGCTCAAGCAGGGGGACCTCATCGGTGAGCTGGGCAATTCGGGTAACTCCAGTGAAGCCCATCTGCACTTCCAGGTATCGGACGGCCCGGATCTGTTCACATCTCATTCAATGAACATTCGCTGGGCGGACCAGAGTCAGCAGTTAACTCGTGGCAACACAATTCAGGGAAGGGCAGAGTGATGCTGGAGTATTTCTCTGTCAGAATGTAAGGGATGACGAAGGCTTCTATTTTCCATTATAATATCCTCTATGATATAGAACGATCTGGAATAATGGAGGAGTATAGATGAAGCTGGAAGATGTGCAGATTGAATATGCGCGCCTGGAGGACTTACCGAGGATTGTAGAAATTTATAATTCCACCATTGAGAGCCGTATGGTAACAGCGGATTTGGAACCAGTGACAGTGGAGCAACGTCTTCCGTGGTTCGAGGACCATTCACCGGATCATCGTCCTCTTTGGGTGATGAAGCAGGCAGGTCATGTGGTAGCTTGGGCAAGTCTCAGCTCGTTCTATGGACGCCCTGCGTATAATGGAACGGTGGAAGTCAGTGTATACGTGGATCAGCAATGCCGCGGAATTGGGGCGGGTGGACGTTTGCTTGAAACGGTATTTGCGGCTTGTCCTGCACTTGAAATTACGACCATTCTCGGATTTGTCTTCGGGCATAATGAACCGAGTCTGGGATTGTTGCGCAAGCATGGTTTTGAACAGTGGGGATATTATCCCGAAGTGGCCGTGCTGGATGGTGAGAATAGAGATCTGGCGATATTGGGCAAAAAAATATAAGTGTCGTTTTTATTAGGAACATAAGAACGCTAAAGAAGACCTCCAACCCATTTTATAGGATTGGAGGTTTTTTGTCGTACATATATTCTTCGCTATGTGAAAGTGCAGGCTGTACTTATACGCCAAGCTGATGCTTAATCTCTTGAATCTGTCCCAGATGACGTTCCTCATGATAACTTGCGAAGTCAATCCATTGGGTAAGATCCATCTCACCGAATACGGGATGAGGAAAGGACTTGCTGCGCAGCAAGTCAGGATCATGATCCAATGCAAAGTTATTTAACGCTTGGTGAGATTCGTCCAGATCGGTGCGTACGTCTGCGAGTGCTTCAGGTGCTGCTGGAGGCTGAAGATGGGGTGGTGCCTCGACGGAGCGGCTGCGGTCCAACGATAATTCATATGGTTTTTTGTCCACAGCCACCGTCTGTTCCTTCTCAAGTGCAAGGCGGGCTTGTTTTCCAATTACATTTTCCATCAGATTCAGATGACGGAGTACTTGCATAATACTCCATTGTTTGGGTGAAGGCTTCTGGTTCAATTGTTCTTCTTCGAGTCCTGAGACGGCTTCCCAGATTTGGTCGCGTATATCATCATTACGAGTAAACATCGTGTAATCCTCTCCTTAAAGGTACAGTTTCTGTGATGAGGGTAGTCTGTGTATGTTCATTACCCCAAATGTGGATGCTTATTCTATAAGCATAGGGAATGGAATGAGTAAATGCGAATCCAGGCAAGATTAGCCTTGTTAGATGTAATCTGTGTCAAATAAAAAAAAGCCGTTCTCTATGAACGGTTCATTTCAATTCATACAAAGTCCAAAAAAAGATTGACGGGCAGACCCCGGCAAACTATAATCGGTACAAGTAACTTGATATGTAAGGAGTCCTGACATGATATGTTAGTAATCGACGAGGTTTATCACCAGACAGCATTGCAAATATCATCGTCCGATTTATTGTACCTTATCGAACGGATGAAGGTCAAAAAAGAAAATGAGATTCAAACGCTTAAGCAGAAGATCGAACAGTTCGAACAAAAGCGTCGAGCGGAAGAGGTCGCTTATCAATCGTTGTCGACCGTGCGCAAATGGTTTGCGGGACGCCCTGCAACCCATCATCAGGCGGTGGAATATATGGTTCAGGTGAAGGAACGTTTTCGCAAGATGGAACAGATTCGCAGACGTATACGTGAATTGGATCAGATCGCAGAACGAATCAAGCATCCGGACAGCATTGAGCGGGACGAGATTGAGCTTGCGCCCGATACCATCCGTGAGCTCAGACAGCTTAGTGAAACGGAGGATGTACAAGCATGACTTTGGAGACGTTAAGCACCGGGATCGATACGGTCTGGGTCGTACTGAGTGCAGCGATGATATTATTGATGGAGGGTGGATTCGCCCTGCTCGAGGCTGGCTTTGTGCGTTATAAAAATAGTGTGAACATTATTATGAAGGTTTTTGCTGACATTACGATTGGAACGTTGCTGTTTTATGCCATCGGTTTTGGACTGATGTATGGTTCGGACGTTGGCGGTTTTGCGGGAGTAACAGGATTTTTCCTGAATGGGGATTTGTCTCACCTGGACGTACCGGTATCGCTGGAGACATTCTGGTTGTTCCAGGCTGCCTTTACCATTGCCGTTATTTCCATCGTTTCAGGAGCGGTAGCCGAGCGGATCAACTTCCGTGCCTATCTTCTGTATATCATATTAATGACGGCGATCATCTATCCAATTGGTGGACACTGGGCATGGGGCGGTGGTTGGCTTAGTCAGCTGGGAATGCAGGACTTTGCCGGTTCGGCTGTCATCCATGCACTTGGTGGATTCTCGGCACTGGCTGCTGCGATTATTATTGGTCCACGTAAAGGCAAATACACGCCACTTGGCGTAAGTGCCATTGCACTCCCGAGCAATCTGCCACTGGCATCTGTAGGTGCATTTCTATTATGGTTCGGCTGGTTTGGCTTCAATGCTGGTAGTACACTCAGCGCCACGGATGTAAGAATTGGTCACATTGCGATTGTTACGATGTTATCCGCGGCCTCCGGTGGTGCAGTTACGTTGCTGTACACGTTATTCCGCTTCAATCGTTCAGATGCACCTTCGGTCATTAACGGTTCGCTTGCGGGACTGGTCGGAATTACAGCAGGTTGTGCTTTTGTTGGCGATGTAGCAGCAATATTCATTGGGGCCGTATCCGGCTTATTGATGATGGCAGCCACCAACTGGCTAGACCGTCGACAGATTGATGATCCGGTTGGTGCTTTCCCGGTGCATGCCGCATCCGGAATGTGGGGCACGATTGCTGTAGGTCTGTTTGCCACGGATGGTGGATTATTCATGGGCGGCGGCTGGAGGTTGCTGGGTGTTCAGGCGCTTGGCCTTACAGCCCTGGTCATCTGGGGATTCGCCATGACCTGGTTCGGGTTAAAGTTAATTGGCAAAATTGTGCCTGTACGTTCGACAGAGGAAGAGGAAGATCTGGGTCTGGATATCAGCTATCATGGGGTGATGGCAGCCCATCAGGCCCATGAATTCCTGGACGGTGAGGAGCATATGCGTGCTTACCAGGAAAAGTCTTCTGATCCAAATCGTTAAATGGAATATAGGGTGAAGAAGTAGACTGACAAGGAATGTCAGTCTCTTTTTTCTATATAAATTGAACTACTCATTTACACGAGAACGTAGAGGACAGAAAGAACCTGAAGAAGCGAAGCTAAAAGCTTTCTGCAAGAAAGCTGCATCCGAAGCATACGCTATCCCCGGATTTTTACCTTTGCAAAGGTGAATCTAAAAAATTCTGGGTATAACAGCGATCGGAAGGTTGTTCTGTCATCGGAGTGGTAAGTGTAAAATATTCTTAAGTTCAATTTATATAGAAGCAGGGAAAGACGACTGGGCGGAAGAATATACAGGTGTGAACCTGAATATGTCTCAGCATAGGTGTATTGTCAAAAGGGGAGGATCTATATGATTAAGCCAGAACAATGTGAACGTCTGACCAGAAAAGCCCGTAAAACACTTGAGGAATATGGTTTGGGAGTTGCTGCCGATCTGCTGTTGTCCTCAAGCCGCTGGGGAATTCGCCTCGATGTATCCACACTGGACGAATATCGCAGAACAGGAAACTCACGTGTGGGTGGACATCCGGATTTGCCGAGTCGTATGGAGTGGCCCGTAACACAAGAAGGAGTTCCGATGACTTTCCTGGCCCAGTTGAACCTGGTGGATCTGTCGCCGTATACGCCGAATGATGGGCGCGGGACTTTGTCTGAACGCGGAATGTTATACTTTTTCGTTGGCACGGATGAATCTGCTAGTCCCATTGAACATCGTGTGATTTTTGAGCCGAGTTCTCATAACCTGATAAGGCGAGAGCCTGAAGGTGATACCGCGCTGGATGGAGCACCCTTTGTTGCACATTCGGTGACTGTGTTGCCTAATCTTGAGTTTCCTACATATGCTTATATTGATGCCGCCGCGCTGAACGAGCTCTCGCCAGCTCTGCTGACCGATGAGACCGAAGCGGAAGTAATAAGTCTGTATGACCGATACCTTGAATTCGAGTCGAGCTGGAATCATCCAAGTACGCTGAATTGGGGTGGTATGTTTGGATATCCTGACGGGCAGCATCCGGATGCCGAGCATCGGGCATTGTTACAGATCGAACTGGGAGAAGAGTACGATTATAATGAGCAGGCGTGTGAGAAGAAGCTGACCAAGTATTACGGTGGAGATGAGGATTGGACTAGGCAGGAACTATCCGATACGCTGCTGCTGTTGAAGATAGATACACATGATGCCATAGGTTTTCAATGGTGGGATTGCGGGGAACTGCAATTTTTCATTCGCAAGTCTGACTTGGAGGCTGGACGGTTCGAACATACGTATTGTTCGTTATACTCAAGTTGAACAAAGATTTGAACTCATATAAGCAACAAAATGTCCCGAATCCCGTCTATAAGAAGGAGGAAGGACTTTTTTGTTCGTAGTTTGTTATATAAATTGAACTAAAGAATATTTACACTGCACACTCCGATGACAGAACAACCTTCTGATCGCTGTTATCCCCAGATTTTTTTAATTCCTTTTATAAAGGGGAAATCCGGGGATAAAGGCGAACGCTCCGCTTCTTCAGGTCCTTTCTGTCCTCTACGTTCTCGTGTAAATGAGTAGTTCAATTTATATAGATTTGGGGTATATATTAGGGAGGGATATCTTGGTTGAAAATAGAACATATGTTCTGTATAATAGGATAAAAAGGAAGTGTATCTGTTGATTCAATCTGCGTTCAAACATATTGACGTGGCCGTAACATCGTTGATTGATATATGTGATCAGTTGTCGGAAGAAGATTTGGCTTTGACACCGATTGAAGGTAAACGGCCTGTTGGAGAGCTACTAGCCCATCTGTCTGTGATCTGCCGAGCGGATGTTTATATTTCCGAAGGTGCATCGGAGGAAGAGATGGCTCAATTCTATGCAGAGAATCAGGTGCATTCGCTCCATGAGATCAAGCAGGCTCTGATTGATAACCAGATGTATCTATACCAACGATACAGGCAGTTTAACACGGAAGAGTTACTGCATGTGACGGATTCATACTGGGGAGCCTCCTATAGTCGGCTGGAGTGGTTGCTTGAGATTATGGGACATGTGTATCATCACAGAGGACAATTGTATACAATGCTGACCCTGACGGGCAAAGAACCCGAATCAGTGCTTTTTAAATAGAAATGAGTAGAATACATACTAGCATGTTATAGGAAACATTACAGGTTAAAGTGGGAATAGACCGACGATACTGCACGTTATACGTGAAATAACGGAGGATTCGGGACGTGGAACAACACAATACATGGAATGCATCATCGATGAACAATATGTTGATTGACAGGTTAAAACAGATTCCTGAACTTGGTCAGGCTACGCGGATTGAACCGGTTATGAAGGGTTATTCAGCGGATGCTAAATTCAAAATGTTTGTCCCTGGCTATGGCCATGTGTTGGTAAGGGTATATGATGTTGCTGAGGAATGGACGAAGCAAAAGGAATACCAATGCTTGAAGAGCATGCAACAATTAGGTGTACTGTGTCCGACAACGTTGGGCACAGGTAGATTGGATGAGAAGAAAGGATATATGATTCTTAGCTACATCGAAGGCGAAGATGCTTCCGAGAGACTGCCTCAACTGAATGAACAGCAACAGTGGGCCGTTGGCTTGGAAGCAGGAGCGCAGTTACAGCTGATTCACCAGTTGCCGATGGAGGAACAGACCGAATCATGGTACATACGCAAGAGCACGAAGCATCAACGTTACATGGAGCGCTATAAACAGTGCCCGATCGTGATGAAAGAGGATCAGGCTATTCTTACGTTTATCGCAGACCATCTCGATTGGATGAAAAATCGTCCAGATGGATTTCAGCATGATGATTTCCACCCGAGCAATCTTGTCGTTAAGCAGGATAAGCTCGCAGGAGTAATTGATTTTAATCGTTATGATCAAGGTGATCCCATTCATGAATTTTTGAAGCTGGGTTTGTTTGCTTCGGAGATCAGTATTCCATATTCCATAGGTCAGATTCAGGGTTACTTCGATGGCAAAGAACCGGATGAATTATTCTGGAGATTGTATTCACTGTATACGGCTATGGCGCTGGTGTCTTCGGTGGTATGGATTCAGCAGGTGAAGCCGGAAGAGACACATGAGATGATGACCAGGATCGAGCGTGTCCGTGAAGATCATGATGATTTTCGAAGTTTCATCCCTCGGTGGTATACTTTGAACAGATCATGAATTATGGAAGGGAAAGGAATAATGCCGTGGCACAGCCAGCAACCATTCTGCTTGTGGATGATGAGCAGGAGATTATTAAACTGATGGAAATTTATTTTGGCAACGAGGGTTATCGGATTCTTACTGCGAATGATGGGCTTGAAGCGTTGGAACAATTGAAAAAAGAGTCGATTGATCTCATTATTCTGGATGTCATGATGCCGAATATGGACGGAATTGAAGCTTGTATGAAAATTCGGGAAGAGCAGAAAATGCCGATTATTATGTTGTCCGCCAAAAGCATGGATATGGATAAAATCACAGGCCTAAGCATCGGTGCTGATGATTATGTGACCAAGCCGTTTAACCCGCTTGAACTTGTCGCACGGGCGAAATCTCAGCTGCGCAGGTATCATACCTTCAATGAAGGTCGTGAGAACAAAGAGCACGAGTGGGTTATTGATGATCTGGTAATTAATACCGATACACATGAAGTATGGGTGGATGAGCAGCCGGTTCGTCTGACTCCGCGTGAATTTGCTGTTCTTGAACTACTGGCTCGTCACCAAGGTTCAGTACTTAGTATGGAACAGATCTATCGTCAAGTCTGGAAAGAAGAATTCATGGAGTCGAACAATACCGTCATGGTGCATATTCGCAAGATTCGTGAGAAAATTGAACTCGACAGCAAACATCCCAAGTTCATTCAGACCGTATGGGGTGTTGGTTATAAGATGATCAAACCGCAATAAACATGACATCCACAGGATATCATTTGACATGAACACATTCAGGGAGTTCCTACTATGAATTCAAAGTTGATTAATACAGTCCGATGGAAATTTATCTATGCATTTTTGCTGAGCGGCATATTAACTGCAGTTATGTTGTACGGGGGCAGTCAAGTGGGGCAGACCATTCTGGAAGCTCAGACATATCCCAATTATTCCATTCCAGCCCAAGGGATCAGATGGTTGGTGAATAATATCGGTTCGGTGCCTTTAATGATTGTGGTAGGCGTGCTCTGTTTTGTGCTGTTTTTTTTCCTGTTCTCTCGCAAGGTGATGCGGGTTCTGGACGAAATAACGGCAGGAATTCAGGAAGTTGCCAAAGGAGAGCTTTCCCATCGCATCGAAGTGAAGACTTCGGATGAATTCGGAGTGGTGGCTGCAAGTATTAATCAGATGGCTGAACAATTGCAGTTATCGCTTCAGGAAGAGCGTAATGCAGTCGCTGCCAAAAACGATCTGATTACGGGGATATCACATGATCTGAGAACACCGCTCACTTCTATTCTGGGATTTCTGGAGTACATTGAGAAGGATCGCTACCAGGATGAGATTGAGATGCGCTATTACGTTAGCATTGCCTATGAGAAATCCTTGACTCTTCGTAAGCTGATCGATGACTTATTCGAATATACGCGTGTGAGTGGCGGGAGTCTTCCATTGTCTTTGCAGGCGTTGAACCTGAATTCGTTTCTGATGCAGTTGGCTGAAGAGTTTGCTCCCATGCTGGAGGCTGCTGGGATGACCTACAATATCGTCGGCGGACAAGAGCCACTATGGATACAGGCTGCTCCGGGGGAGCTTGTAAGAGCGTATGAGAATCTGTTCAGCAATGCCATTCGGTATGGTTCGCAAGGTAAACGAATGGAGATTGGACTGGCTCTTGAAGGTAAAGAGGCTGTAGTCCGCATCAGTAATTATGGTGAATCGATTCCGGCACAAGATCTGCCACATCTATTTGATCGATTCTATCGTGTGGATAAATCCCGTTCCCGGGAAACGGGAGGCACGGGTCTCGGCCTGGCGATTGCCAAATCGATGATTGAATTACATCGAGGAAGTATCGCTGCCTACAGTGAAAATGGCAGAACGGATTTTGTTACCCGATTCCCTGTAACTACTGCTCCACCAAGTAATTACTCAGAAGAATAATAATTAAGAAATTGGTAAGAAGTTAACTACTTCCTCATTAAGAAATATTCGGTATGCTACCTCTATTACCATATTGTTATATGGAGGAGGATACCGAATATGAAGTCCCGATTCAGTACTGTAAGACTAAGATACATATACATTGGAGGAGCAAGCGCGTTACTGAGCGCAGCGCTCCTTTTTGTCGTTTATCACGTGCTACGATTTGCGCATAACCATGTCCTTCCTAATACAGCATGGATAACGCGTATGATGAACTGGGGAATCAACCATATCGGCACAAAGCCGTTCTTCATCTTCATTGGCGGAGCTTTGTTTGCGATCTTTTTCTGGATTCGATCCCAGAAGATTGCGGAAGATCTCAGTCAACTTGCACGCGGAACAGCCGAACTTGCCTTGGGCCACAAACCTGGAAGAATTGATGTTCTAAGTGGTGGTGAATTAAAACAAATTGCTACCAATCTGAATACGATTGCGTCTCTCCTGCATGAGGAAAGGCTGAGCATATCAGAACGGAAACATGAGAGAAGAGAGATAGAGGTAGCGTCTATTAACAATGAGCAACCTGATCTAAAGCAACATGTGGAAGAAGACAAGGAGAATGCTCAGACTAGTTCTGCACAGGTTGACTTACCGATAAAGCTTACCCTATACGGCGTCCGTTCCTCTCTGGATGAAATCATCCAAGGGCGCTGTCAGGACGAGGTAGAAGTTCAGCATTGGGTCAGGTTGGCGTATAAACAGACATTGCTGCTTCAACATGCTCTGGAGATTACACAACGGGATGGACAGGAACGCGGAGTTTCAGTTGAACAGGTACACAAGGAGCCTAAATGTTGAAGCACAGGGGCAAGCGATGGATGTATTACGTATTTGATACAGCAGTGGTTGGAGTTGTGATGTTGGCGCTTTTCTATCTCTATCTGATTACTTATGGCGAAGGGGTACTTCGCAATCGTCCCGAGGCTATGCAGGTGGCCGCTTCAACCATTATTACCAATGCAGAGGGGACCGAAATTTCGAGGTTGCTTACTCAGACCAAAGGGTATTCGGAATATGCTGATCTGAACGCCATGCCGGATTTATTAAAGATGGCTTTTTTGGTTACAGAAGATCGACGTTTCTACAACCATGATGGACTGGATTTCATCGGTCTCGGCAGGGCCATTGTGCAAGACATTATACATATGAATCTGAGTCAGGGAGGAAGCTCCATCACGCAGCAATTGGCAAGAAATCTGTACTTGAATGGGGATAAAACCTTGAATCGAAAGGTGAATGAGATGTCGATTGCGATGGCCCTTGAGAAGAAATACAGCAAGGATGAAATTCTGGAGATGTATCTGAATCAGATCTACATGGGACGCCAGCAGTATGGTGTAAAAGCGGCAGCCTGGCGGTATTTTGGAATGAAGGATATGCATCAGTTGGAACTATGGCAGATTGCTACATTGGCCGGAATGCCCAAAGGTCCATCCATATACAATCCAGTAGATCATCCTGAACTTTCCAAACAAAGACGTGCCGTTATCCTAGGATTAATGCATGAACAGGGACTAATTACACGAAAGCAGATGCTCGAAGCTTGTAGTGTCGATTACAGGCCGCCTGAAACTGTATTGAATGCAGCAACTTCATCGGGCTTGAGCGAGCCCGCATATGTGTCTGCCGTAGATGCTGTGATTCAGGAGGCTTCCCGGCTCACAGGTAAAAGTGAAGCGGAGATTCAATCGGCAGGTTGGGTTATTCAAACCGGGCTGGACCAACAGGCGCAACTGGCGATGGAAGAAACATTTGCAGACACTACCCGATTCCCCGATGACCGCCAAGACGAACTGGTTCAGGCAAGTATGGTTATTATCGACCAGCATAACGGTGAAGTGAAAGCGATGATGGGGGGACGTAATCCCTCGAAAGGGGGCATCAACCGGGCGATTATGGATGCAAGGCAGCCAGGCTCTTCTTTTAAACCGATTATTGCATATGGCCCTGCGTTGGAGTTAGGGAAGTTCAAGCCAGAGAGCATACTGCCGGATAAACGCATGAGTTATGGCAACTATCAGCCCAGCAATCTGGGTGGGCGTTACAGCGGTTCAATATCGATGTCCCAAGCTCTGCAAAAGTCCATCAATGCCCCAGCCGTATGGCTGCTTCATGAAACTGGACTGAAATACGCACATCAATTTGCGGCACGACTCGGTATTGAACTGGGGAAAGAAGACCTGAACCTCTCGATTGCCTTGGGAGGTGTGCATCAGGGGGTGTCTCCAATGAAGATGGCACAGGCCTATACCGTGTTTGCGAATAATGGAAAGTTGAACACAGCCCATCTGATACGCCAGATAACAGATTCCCGTGGACGAACAATCTACGCTCATAAGTCGGAAAATAAGCAGGTAATCTCCTCTAGCACGGCGAATGCCATGACCAGAATGCTGCAAAATGTAGTCAGTCAGGAAACAGGGAGTCGGGCACAGTTAGGTCAGCACAAGGTAGCAGGTAAAACGGGAACAACACAGGCTGCATTACCTGGTGTGGGAAGGGAGGCCAATCGGGATCTGTGGTTTGTGGGCTATACGAGTAATTGGACTGCGGCGGTCTGGATGGGATTTGATCATACGGATGCAGAACATTATATGAGGTCAGGGAGTGGTGTCGCAGCGGATTTGTTCGCAACGGTAATGAAACGAGCGATGTAATAGACGTCGAAGTGAGGGAGATCATAGGCCAGACGCTCCGTTCGTCCTCTAAAATACACAGAATCTAGATTTTAATGTATAATATGTTTTCTTATCTAGTGTAAAAGGAGGTTGAAATGGAAGTTAAATACAGTAAATCGGATGCAGATACGGATATGAACTCGCTGCAATCCAAAACCGGTATCAGACCGGAACGGCCTGGTATCTCCGGATTAGGTGGATGGCTTATTTTAATCCAGATCAGTCTTTGGCTTGCCTTGGTGTTTCTCATCTCGGATGTATCGCAGGTGAATGTCATCATGGACCCTGCCCGATGGGAAGTCGGCCGTGGTGTTGACCCGCAGATCTACACGGAGATGATTCGTCCACTCCTGTGGTTTGGCTTCATAAGTAGTATCATTTTATTGATAATCGTTATCGTGAATCTCATTCTTTTATATAAACGGAAGAGACAGTTTCCACGAATGATGATGGTGATGTACGTGATGAATGTGATCATAAGCATCGTGACCTGGATTCTGATTGCGCGAAATGAAATCCCAAGAGAACAGCATGTACTTGATGCAACTCCGGCTTTTCATCTGATTGTACGATCCATTCTGGTGTGTTGTATCTTCATTCCGTATTTCCTGAGGTCGGTACGTGTGAAGAATACGTTTGTGAAGTAAAAAGGATGAATTGGAATAGTAATACGTAAGGCCCGCTGGCATACAAGAGTTCATCCTGTGTGCTAACGGGCCTTACGTGTGTTACATATGTGGGAAAAATAATCATTTCGATGATGATTTGGTCCGGATCGAGGCGGGAATTCGGCGTATCATCTGGTTTAATACCTCGGACAGCACAAGGCCTACGGCAATAGCGCCGGATAACATGAGTGCCTTGGCGGCCATCTCCATGGCGGCACTGTAGTCATTTTGCACAAAACTCCGCATCGCATTATACGCCAGCCCACCAGGAACCAGGGGAATGATCCCTGCAACGCTGAAGATGATGACGGGGGCACGAAACATGCGAGAGAATATCTGGCTGATGACACCAACGGCTATGGTCGCTGCAAGGGTAGCAGGCACCGCATCCGCTGCGTATTCAAGCACGATATAGATAATCCAGCCGATCATGCCGACAAATCCACCGTGGAGCAGCATGCGCCGTGGTGCGTTGAAGATGATCCCAAACGCGGCTGAAGCGACAAAACTGGTTAAGGCTTGTTCAATAAAATGGAGCATATCCTGCATTCCTCCGTCTTACATAAAAAGTGAAAATACAACTGCAATACCAGTACCTATGGCAAAGGCGGTCAGAAATGCCTCGGCTCCCTTGGATAATCCGGATACGAGATGTCCGGCCATCAGGTCGCGTACAGCGTTGGTAATTAGCAGCCCGGGAACCAGCGGCATAACCGAACCGATAATAATTTTGTCCCGTTCATGGCCCACTCCCATATAGATCAGGAGAAAAGCGAGTAAGCCAATAACGAAGGATGCCGTAAGCTCGGCAAAGAATTTGACCCGTACTAGTCGGTGAAAGGCAATAACGGCTGCATAACCTATACCCCCGCAGATCAGCGCCGGAAGAAAGTCGCTCCAGCCTCCGCCAAACATAATGGTAAAACAACCACTGGATAACGCCGCGGCCCCAAGCTGTACGGCCGTTGAATAGGAGGAGGGCTTGCCTTCGATCTGTACCAACAGATCATGAGCTTCCTGAGCAGATAGCTCACCTTGTCCAATACGGCGGGAGACCGCATTCACCTCGGATACCTTATCCAGATCCGTCGTACGCTCGGAGATACGAATCAGCTTGGCGGGTTCGGTTGCATCAACAGAGAAGAAGATGCCTGTAGGCACAACGTAACTGTGTGAATGGGGTAAACCGAGCGCAGCGGCCATACGTTTCATCGTATCTTCCACACGGTAGGTTTCGCCACCGCTTTGCAGCATGATTTTGCCTGCGAGCAGACAGATGGCAATCACGCGGGATTGTTCAGTAGGGTTAGTGCCAATCATACCCGTCTCCACTTGTGATACGGGTGATGAATCATGACGTATGTATTCCAACCGGATCAAGCTCCGTTTCATAAGTGATATGGGGTGGTGCGACACCATTGTATCATATTTCACACGCTCGCAAAGAATCATACCGCACCATCGCCAAGACCCTAAAAAAGCTTCGTTCCCAAGACTTGAAGATCTCAGGAGCGAAGCTTCGTGGAACAAGGTTCGGATATAAACGGATCAACAGGAACAATACCCCTACATCAACAGGGTAATAACCAACAATTCATACAGCACAAGCGGCAAAATCGTGGGTCCAAACAAGGCGCGCGGTTCAGGGTATCCATGCATCGGGGTAACCTGGAGATACAAAATCCCCCGGTCTGCACTGATGATGACACCTTCCCACACTTGACCATCGATATTCTGGACTTGTACCTTCTTGCCTATATGCTGCCGAGCTGTATGATGAAGCATATTCCGCACACTTTGCACGGATTGAAGCATCGGTTGATTGGCTTGATACACGACACGCGTGGATGGCGTAGATGTGGATTCAGACATGATGCACAACCCTTCCTCAAAATAAGTTCTTACTTCAAGGTATGCATCTGCCTACAAAGGGTGATTACACAAACGCCATCTCCAGGCTCCCGCGTCCATTTTCATAGGCGACTTTGCCCAGTGCCCCATTCACAAAGGTTAACTGGGGCGGCATATGGCCAAGATCCACGTCATACAGTACAGGAACATCCAGATCCCCAAGTGCAGAGGAGAGAGCATCAGAGAAATTGAAATCCGCTGTATCGGAATAACCGGCAGGTCTGCCAAACATGAATCCTTTCACACCTGCAAACCAGCCAGCCTGTCTCATCTGCCACAGATGACGGTAAATATCTCCTGCGTTCATCTCACAGCTCTCCAGATACCAGATCGTTCCTTCGTCTGCACAGTACTGATCCAAATACGATTGGACGGGTGCATACGGGGTGCCGATCAGACAGGTGATAGTATCCATACAACCGCCGATCAGCCGACCGGAGAATGCCACAGCGGTGTCTGAATCTTCCGAGTTGCCGAGCTGTTTCCAGCGTGAGGGTGTGTCCAGGTTAAATCCAGGCAGGTCCATTTTCCATGCCGATTGATAATGTGTGGATGACGATTGTGTGATCTTTCCGCCGTATGCGGTCTGTAGAACATCTATCCAGCGCGCAGTCACCGGATCGAGGGCGTTTGATCTTAGATCAACATAATTGGTGCCATGTGCTGATGCTGTTCCGGTGAGCAGGGTGTATGCGAATAAGAACGTGCTGATATCCGAATATCCCATGACCCATTTGGGCGGCAATGTTCTCAAAGCTTCCCAATCCAGCAGGGGCAGGATATCCATGAGAAATTCCCCGCCCCATGGAGGGATAATGGCTTGAATAGTTGGATTGCGGAAAAATTCATTCATCTCTGCAGCGCGTTCCTCTTTGGAGGCACTCACACATTTGGTGTTGTGGCGGAGCGATGGGCTTTCTATCACGCCAAAACCAAGGCGCTCCATATTACGTTTACTTTCCTCAAGATAATGGTGCAAGGATTCGCCTACACCGCTGGAGGGTGCAGCTACACCGATGGTATTTCCCGGAGCGAGTGGCTGCGGATAACGGATGGAACGTTGATTCATTGTGAAAACACCCTTTCCTGTTCACTTTGCTCATCTTCATGAATATTTCCATTATATAGATTAATCCATTTATTGAAAGCACATTGCGTTTAGATTAAGGATTCACAGGAATATCAATAGAGAACGGTGCGCGAATTTGATCAGGATAAGAGAATATTTCCATTGTCAGATTTCCTTTGGCTGCGGCCCCATTTTTAATGACAACTCTTGCTTCAAAGACGGAAGGGCTCCAGCCTACTTCACTTATGTCGAATGGGTTCCCTTTACTGTCCTCGACATTGGTAAATGATAGCCCCGAAGTAGCATTTTGAGCGTCTGCAATTGAAAACTCGAGGATCAGATTATTGCCCTGGACTGAGCTTTTCAAAAATTTCAAATTTGATGGGCCACCTTGGATTTCACCCAATAATGGATCGATACTAATAACTAGTTCATTCTTATCCACTGCTGAAAGACCAGACCCTTGGAGCGTCAGTTTTTTCGGAGTGGAAAAATACATGCTTTCGAAAAAGACGGAATTTCCAGAGCCAGAGATGGAAGATGAATCCGTTCGCCATGCTCGGCCTTGCTCATCTACCAAATGCAGATCAGGAATGCCGAAGATTTTTTTGGTGTTGTTGCGATCATATTCGATGTCAAGTACAAGGCGAGTGGGATACAGAACGCCCTGTTTTACATGAATACGCTGCCCATCCACGGTCATTGTTTGGTTTACGGGGATGATTTTTTTCATGTCTTTCGTTAAGCTGTGATCCACTGGGAAGGTGACCTTCCACTTGTTATTCGTTTCCTTATCCTGTTCTTTAAATATAATGGTTAGCTCTTGTGGCGGTAAAGATTCGGTGAATGAGACATCGATTTTATCCTCATAAACACCACTTTCTGAAGCCGGTTTAGGTGAAGCGTAACTAAACGCAACAGGCAGATCTTTACCGTTCTCATCAAGCAAATCGATATCATAGTTGAATTTCTCGGGATCTTTCATACCTTTCATTGTGTAAAAAATAACCATGCGTGACTCGTCTGTGATAATGCCATCAACGGTCAAGGAAGTACCATCATGCTCGTCGGTGACACCGACTTTCTGTAAGAGGGACTGATCAATCGCCATCATTAATCCTTTGTCCTGGCGAATCATGCTAACAATGCCTTCCATGCCAGGCAATTGCTCCACGAAGGACGCAAAAGCGGGAGAGACACGGATACATCCCGTAAACAGCAGGATGAGGGCAGCTGCCGAGATGGAACTCATATACCAGCGCAGCCGGGACTTGCGTTTGCGGGCAGCCTGGCGAATTCCCGCTTGCACAGCCTGGGAGGCAGCATCCGGTACTGGCATGGTTTCGTATTCTGTCTTACGAGCATTCAGACGTTCTTCCAATGCGTCGAATGATTTTTGTTCATCCGTCATGAGGATGCATCTCCTTTCGTTTCAAGTTGATCCCGTAGCTGTCCGAGTGCCCGATGTAATCGGGATTTGACGGTTCCGGTCGGGATTTCCAGAATATCGGCGACTTCGGTTAGGGAGAAACCTTCAAAATAACTCAGGATAATAATCTGTTTGCAATCCCGATCAAGGTTGGATACGGCGGCAGCAAGATCAGGGTCGGCAGGACGATCCCAGCTGCTGGGTTCGTGAACTGTGGTATCCGGACTAAATCGACTTTTGCGTTTGCGTTCGTCTGCGCAGTAGTTGAGCAGAATGCGGATGAGCCAAGTGCCAAAGTAGGATGGCTCTTTTAATTTTTTGAGTTTACGGAATGCTCGGAAGGTTGATTCCTGAATTGCCTCCAGTGCATCACCTTCATTGTGCAGGTAGGCATAGGCAATACGGTACAGTCGGCTATGATGCAATTCCATTAAGGCTGCAAAAGCCTCGGCATCCCCTTTTTGTGCGGCGATAGTGAGCTGAGTAGGGGTCACATGGCTCCTCCTTTCATGGATATGTTGAGTATTAGACCGTGTGAGGCGTCAAACGGTTCTTGTTTTCTGAAAAAAATATGATGTATTACGATTTCTATAGAAGTTGAACTACGTATGTATACAGGAACGTAGAGGACAACACAAATAACCGTCAGACCTTCTCTTTGTACTGCAAAAAGAGTTCTGGCGGTTGTTCATGTTATGGTCCAAGCTACCTAAACATTATTGCTGCTGAGCTGCAACGGCTGCTCGCAGACATGAAGCTGTAGACGTGTTACCGCGTTCAAGTGCAATGTCCAGTGGGGGCTGACCCGCTGAGTTCAGCGCATGTGGATCTGCACCATGCTGGATTAATATCTCGATAAGTTCGGTCTGATCCGTATGAAATGCTGCGGAGTGCAGTGCATATTGGCCATCGCTATCCAGAATGCTTGAGGATGCGCCACGTTGGAGCAAAAGGCGGATCACTTCGGATGAACGTTCCCCGGCAAGAGCAGCATGCAGTGCAGTATTGGACGGAATAAACGAAATTTTGGAATGAGACAGGGCGTTAACATTGGCTCCGTGCTCCAGAAGAACACGAACTACTCCTGTTTGTCCATAATGAGAGGCATACCCCAGTGGAGTTAACCCATCCTGATTTTCAGTATTGGTGAGTTCCGGCTGAGAAGCGAGAATTCCAGCAATGGTTACCGCATCTCCAGCCTGTGCAGCCTGAAATAGTTGATTCATCTGATCTGCTTGATTCATAAGAAAGTCCTCCATCGGATGGAATATTAGAATTTACAGGGATTCATCATATAGCTTCTTCACAGCTTCCAGCCCAGGTACGGCAAAACAAGCGAGTGGAGAGGGCAGATCATGGAGCGGGAACCAGCCGATCTCACCAATGGCTCCGCCTTCTTCCAGATTACGAGCATGGCCGCCAATCACCTTGGTGGAATAGAGCACGGATATCCAATGTTCCTGCTGTTGTGGCTGGATGGTCTCCGCCGTGCAGAGCAGACTGTCGATGGCGATATCCAGATTCACTTCCTCCTTGATTTCACGGATGACGGCCGTCTCCAGTGATTCATAGGGATCTACTTTCCCGCCAGGAATACTCCAGGTGTGCTGTTCAGGCTGGCGATTTCGCCAAGCGAGAAGCACTTCGCCCCGCTCATTCAGGATGACCGCGCCTACGCCAATACGAGGTGAAGTGTCAGCATCACCTTTTGGATCTGAACGTAGTTCCGACAGGGACAGCGCAGCTTGTTCGTTCTCATAACGCTGTGAAAAATCAGTTACCATTTTTCCGGATTCGGCAGCAGGAGCAGAACGATTAGACCGGAACGACAAGGGAAGCCCAGACTGTACCGACCATTCTTCAGCAAGGATACTCATCGAGATCAGGTCATAATGCATGCCATCCCGCAAAACTGCAGAACGCTGGCGACCCTCTTCCCGAAATCCCGCTTTCAGGTACGCACGTCTCGCGGCTTCATTGTATTCGATGACTTCCAGCGCAATCCGGTTCAGGTTCAATTCGTGGAAGCCATACCGAAGAATCAGGGCGAGGGCATCGCTGCCATATCCTTTACCCCGATCATTTTCTTCACCGATGCCAATCGCCAGACGGGCGGAGCGATTGTTCCATTCAATCCGGTAGAGGGCGGTGAAGCCGATGAATCGATTTCCCTCCAGTGTACGTAATGCAAATTCAAAGCCGTTGTCTCGACGGACAGAGGAGGAACCTGTCTCATCCGGCGTTAATGGAACAGCAATATCGGTATCCATGTTGCGCAAATATTCGTAATCGTCCGTGAAGCGGGAGAGACGCATGCAATCTTCCGGGCATGGGGCCGCGA
This sequence comes from Paenibacillus sp. 1781tsa1, assembly GCF_024159265.1. Taxonomy (NCBI): domain Bacteria; kingdom Bacillati; phylum Bacillota; class Bacilli; order Caryophanales; family Paenibacillaceae; genus Paenibacillus; species Paenibacillus sp. 1781tsa1. The sequence goes on from NZ_JAMYWY010000001.1 coordinate 1,721,939, forward strand.
GTCTGACTTTGGAACCTTGAAAAGCATTTAAATGACGTGGAGCCATGTTGCACCTCTTTTGTTCGATATGAAATCTTTCATTTCATTCCATTATACTACGAACAGGAGCGGATACCGAAAAATGGCACTAAACAGTCTACACGCATTAAAAAACAACAAAAAAAAGCAGCCATTTCGGGCTGCTTGTACATTCATTATTTCAGATCATTCAATAAATTCTTCATTTTTTTGTAGTGACCACTGACCCGATCAACCATGTAGTTATACATGAGTTGGTTCTCTGAAAGGTCTGCCATTTCCTTGTCAATGTCAACGTTATTGTTGTTATTGTTCATCGTGGTTTCGTTGTTCTCGACAATTCGGTACTGTACGATGGAAGAATGGGGATCACTGACAGGGAAGTGTTTTTCATGAGTCCGCTTCATAGCGAGCTGATCTGTTTTGCCATTCTCAACGATCCGTCTCAGCTCTTCCTGAAACTCTACCGTTTTCTTTTTGTAGTTGGGCGTGTCTGCATTGGCTATGTTGTTGGTAATAGCATTGTGCTGTGCAGTAAGCGCTTGTAACAGTGATTCGTTACGTCTTGTGGTATTCGTTTCGATCACAGGCTCAGTCTCCTTCACTGCATAGGGATACAGTTAATCCTATAATAAAAAATAAAGTTGCACACTGTCAACATAACATAGAAAAAGACAAGCACATGCCGGAGGTCCTTGAAAAGAACCTTGCCTTCATGAAATCTTGTCTTAGACTTTGGCTGGCTTTATGGATCAGCCTTCGAACAGACTTTTAAGTGGGACGATTCATATTTTTGCCGTAATAGATCTCGTCCATCTCCAGCTTCAGCCACTCCGTAATCTCCTGTTGTTCCTTTTTGCTGAGCTTATCCTTGGTGTACCCAAACAGATAATTATCGAGGTCAAATTCCTTCAGCTTACATTTGGTGTGGAAAATATTCTCCTGATAGACGTTCACGTCAATCATGTCAAAGCTGTTCTTGATCTCGTCCGGAATATAATTCTGAATCGAGCCGATCTCATGGTCAATGAACAGCTTGCGTCCGCTGGTGTCCCGCGTGAAGCCACGTACCCGGTAATCCATCGTCATAATGTCTGTATCAAACGAGTGGATCAGATAATTAAGCGCCTTGAGCGGTGAAATCTCACCGCAGGTGGAGACGTCGATGTCCGCACGAAAGGTACTGATGCCTTCACTAGGGTGAAACTCTGGGTAGGTGTGCACCGTGATATGGCTTTTGTCCAGCTGCATAACGACGTTATCGGGCAGAGGACCGGGAGATTCATCGAGTGATTCTTCGGGGATCTCCACAATAGGACCTTCCGAGACAAGGATCGTCACACTGGCACCTTGAGGCACATAATCCTGCTTAGCAACATTCAACACGTGAGCCCCGATGATGTCGGAGACGTTGTTCAGAATCTTGCTCAGCCGGTCGGCGTTATATTGTTCATCAATATATTCAATGTAAGCTTCGCGTTCGTCTTTGGTTTTCGTATAACAGATATCGTACATATTGAAGCTCAGCGACTTGGTCAGGTTGTTAAATCCATGCAGTTGAATGCGCTGCTCTGGCGTAATTGTCATGGTTGCAGTTCCCCTTATCCCATACGACATATCATCGCAGTTATAATACTACTTATACCCAACCTGCCTCGAAAAAAAACATATGTACGTCATACGAAAGGCTAATCTCCTCTGATGATGGACGTGAATGGATGGACCTTGAACGGTCTGCATTGATCCAGCATGATTCAGAAGGAAGAATCGTCGAAGTCTACAATATCGTTCATGCGCTCATCCTCAGCTACCGATTGGATATCCTCTGAAGTGACACTGATGATCGTATAGTCCTCGTTCTGCTGTTTCTTCACGGCTTTTTCCTTCACAAAACGGGGACTGCCTTCCCCGGCATCTTCATCATAGACGAGCAGAAGACCGTCGCTTTTGCGCAGCAACAGGTCATCCCGGGCAGTGAACTGCCACGGCCCAATATAAGGTTGATTGCTAATCGCACCGTAATAGTCCACACCCGAGAGGATGGAACGGTAATACTCCTGCTTGTCTTCTTTCCATTGTTCCTCCGGGTTCTGAAAGGCAGTAATGATTGACAGTTTTAGATGCGGATACGTCTTCTTCAGATCAATCACCACTTCACAGGCCCACAGATCCACACCGTATTGTCCCGGCGTCAGCACCCATTCCAGACCATCCTCGACAAGAGGCGTTAAGCGGGAAGAGATGGCCTTTTTGATAAAAGGAATACCTTCATGCTTCTGTCCAAAAATCTGTAATTCATGTGCCCGGTAACCGGTAATCAACAGCTTTTTCAGTGTCCGTTCCTCCTTTCAGGCATGATCAATGGATCAGCCGATTCTCTATGAAGATGCAGTTATTTCGCAGGTGGAGCATCTGCACGGAACGGATACAGGAATGGTTTCGGAATATCCGTTTCAAATGACATCAATTCATTGGTTGTCGGATGAATAAATGAGAGTATACGTGCATGAAGTCCGAGACGGCCGAGGTCTCTTGTGCGTGCGCCATATTTTCGGTCACCGGCAATAGGATGTCCGAGATCTTCCATGTGCACGCGAATCTGATTTTTGCGACCTGTCTCCAGACGTACTTCCAGCAGAGAGAACTCGCGGTTCGACTTCAGACGTTTGTAATGTGTGATCGCATGTTGTCCATCATTTGGACGAGAGCTGGAGTACATTTTCAGCGTTTTGGTTTCCTTCAACCAGGAAGAGATAGTGCCTTCTTCTTTGGCTACTGCACCTTCAACAAGGGCAACGTAGACGCGGTCCTGCACATTTTCTTTCCAGTTGTTTTGCAGCTTCTGCTGCACTTCTTCACTTTTGGCAAACATCATCACACCCGACGTATCCCGATCCAGACGATGGACAACAAAGATCCGGTTGAGGGGATTGGTGCGGCGTACATGCTCCGTCAGTTGGCGATAAGCTGTCAGATCATCCGTCTTGTCAGCGGCAATGGACAACAGTCCGGCTTCCTTGCGAATCACAATGATATCATCGTCTTCATGCAAAATGTTAATGCCTGTCAAGGATGGAGCAGCGACTGCACCTTCTTTTCGAATGTAGACAATCTGACCTGGCGTCAGCGCTTCATTAAACTTGGTTACGACCTTCTGATCCACGGACACCTGTCCACGACCCAGTATGGACTTCACGGCATTCCGTCCCGACTTCAGATGTTGCAGCAAGAAGTTCAGCAGTTCGTCTGGTTCGGTTACTTTGTACTGGCGTGGTGGTTCCTGCTTACGGTAATAGGAATTGCCCGGGCGCTTGGAAGCACTGGCGTTTTTGGATTTGTTACCTCCGCCTTTCTTCGGTGCGGCCGTTGATTTGGCAACTAGTGGTTTCTTATTCTCCTCCGTATTGCGTGAAGCGGAAGCTCCTGATGATTTTGCAGATGAGAAGTTAGACTTGCCGGAACGTGCTACAGATGAACCTGCGTATGTTTTTCCCTTGGCCGAGGCTGATGTTTTGCCTGTTGGACGTTTGCGTTTATTCATGAATAGTAATCTCCTTCTGAACAGCCTGTACCGCTTGTGTGCATACGATCCGTTCATTTCGTTATGCAGTCCAATATACCATTAACAGTCGACAAATAAAAATAGGTTCATAAAACTGCTATACATCCAATCCGAAGAGTTGTGAGATTCATAGGATATGGTATCCCATAGCATAGGAGGTGTTACTTATGGGCGTGTTTCTCGATATGAGAACTTCGGAGAACTCGGGAACGGTAGGACAGCCCGGAATACCGCTAGGTCCATCCCCGGAAGCATTCGGCGCGATTGGTCTTCAGACCCAAGGTGTGGTGAATCCCATTATTACATTGAACGGGACAGTAGGCGTTACGGGAGAACTGGGAGATACCTTTGTTGTGGAGCTGGTACGGGGATTCCTATATGACCCCTTCTATGTGATCTACCGTGCTGAAGGTACGATTGGACAGAACGGCGGTGCCGAGTTTCATTCGTTCACTGCTCAGGATCTGTCTGCACCACCAGCACTGGAAAGTGTGTACACTTCGTTCATCTCGGGCGTGTCTACAGCAGTAAGAACGGGGCCGGAGATGTTTTACGGTATAGCAGCTACCAACTAGTTGTGAAGGACTAAAATGTGAATAGCAGCCTGCATCATCATCGCTTTTTTTGACGGCAGAGTCCGCTTCAGATCCCAGAAACCAGAAGTGCAAGACCTGTGTAGCGATATGTTTCGATTGGCGCTCAGCAAGAAACCCCCGGCTCAAGGAGTCGGGGGTTTTTGTCATACAAGCATGTGCGCGTTTCAATACAACTCACGAATCTGAAGTTTGGAGGTGTCCTGGATCAATTGGCACGGCCTTTCAAAATGATGTTGTTGGCTTTGCCGAAGTCGATGGCAACTTTACCTGCGAGTGTGGCTGTACGCTCAGCAAGAATAACCGCGTTGACACCACAGGAGAAGAGAGCGACATCAAAGGTATCTTGATTCGTCTGAATCCAGTGAAGCGTTTCTCCCATTTGATCATAACTGTCGAAAGGGAGTGCGGTCACAATGTTTAAATGATACGGCTCACGTTCGAGCGTGGCACGTAGGGCCTCGATCTCACGAGTGACGAGAAGCACACGCTTGCCTGCAAGCATCTGCCAGAAACGCGGGTTTTGCGCCAGTTCCCGATTGACACAGGCATGACAAGTCCGTGAGGGAGAGATGCCAAAGTGTGCAAACACCATATCAGTCAGAGGTCTTTTGAGATAATCCGGCGCATTAATGGTACTGTCACCGCGAGGAAGAACGCCGACGATATCCGCCCGTTGCAAGGAAGCGGCGACTTCATCCCGGAGCTGCGGGTTGGGAAGACGTAATCCCTTTTGTCCTAAATTGGCTTTCTTGGCCCAACGCTCCTGAAGGACCTGTTCCGTGGTCCACACGGTTTCTTGAGACATGACGATATTCTCGCCATCACCGACTCGCACAAGAGAGAGTGGACGCTGTTCACGAAGCGCCGCTTCAAGCTGCTCAAGCACACCTTCCAGTTCAAGATAGATCGAATCCATTCAGCGATTGCCCCCTTTGAAAATAGAACTGCTCTATTCTATGTTGCGACTGGAGCAACGATATGTACGTTCGACCCGCAGGGCTTCATCTTCAGGCGTATATGAATCTATTTATATGAAAGTTAGTACATCTGTCGGTACCGCTTCTACTAACGTTTCATACGTTATAGAGTGCGGGATTCCAAAGGAGATGTTGCTTGGAAGTGATCTGAATGTGATAGATGTGGTTCATTGAAATACGGCATCGAAACTATGAAAACAGTCTGCATCCGATAAACGGAACTTGCAGTGTCCATGAGGAGGAATGTTATGTCCAGGAAAGTTGTAATTGAAATTAACTTCAACAATTATGGGATGGACCCGCAGCGGTTGACGCGGGAGTGGCTGGAGCGTCGGATGGGCATCTTCCGCACGTTCACATTACATTGCCTGAAGGCACAGACGAATCAGGATTTCCTTACGGTGGTGAAGCTGTCCAAGGAATCGGGGGACTTAATGCGGGAGATTCTTGCAGATCAGGAGCCGCTTCCTTCCAATATTCGTTTTGGAACCAATATTGAAAGTGTGCGTGCCATTTTGGCTTTTGCTGAAGGAGCAGAGGATATCTATATTGCCCGTCTGGATTCGGATGATCTGTACCATAGAACCTTTGTTCAACAACTCTACGATATTCAGCCACAGCCGCAGACGATGGCACTGATTAACCAGAACGGCTATCTCTGGGATAGCGTGAACAACGAGATGGCACCAGCGTTTCATCGTTCTCCGCAATTCTATGTCTACCTGTATAAAACAGCGGAGTACGCATCCGGATACCGGGTCAAGCTTCCGGGCAGAGGTACACATGGCAATGTCATAGACTTGCCGCATGAACTGCTTGCTCCGCGCAATTATGTCAACATCGTACATTCAAACAATACTTCAGTGAAAAAAGTACCGCCCAAAGACCGATTAAGCCGGGATGAGATGGCACAGGTACTACGCGAATTCATGATCTGATCAGGGGGGATTCATCGATGATTCAAGGACAAACGATTCTGATCACCGGAGGAACAGGCTCCTGGGGTCAAAAGCTGACCGAGGTGCTGCTGGAGCAGGACCCGGCTGAGATTCGCCTTCTGTCACGCAATGAATACGCCCAGATTGCGATGCAGCGTGAGTTCAACCATGACCCGCGTCTGCGATTCATCATTGGAGATATCCGGGATTATCGGGCAGTGGAAGATGCATGCAGGGGCGTGGATGTGCTTTTCCATTTGGCTGCGCTGAAGCATGTTCCGGTCTGCGAGGACCAGCCGGATGAGGCGTTCAAGACCAATGTGATCGGGACGCAGAACATTATTCGGGCAGCGATCCGTATGCAGATTCCCAAAGTTATTGATGTGTCCACGGATAAGGCGGTAGATCCGATTAACGTATATGGCATGACGAAGGCTTTGGGTGAAAAAATGATGATCCGTGCCAATTGGCTGAGTGAAGGTACCCGGTTTGTCTGCATCCGCGGCGGTAATGTGCTTGGAACCAGCGGAAGTGTCGTGCCATTGTTCCGTCGTCAGATCGATGAAGGCAAGATCCTGACCATTACAGACAAAGGCATGACCCGTTTTTTCCTTACGCGTACCGAAGCTATACATTTACTGCTTAAGGCCGCTGAGGCAGCCGTGGGCGGGGAGACGTTTGTGATGAAAATGAAAGCTTGCAAGATGACCGATCTGGCCTCCGTCATGTTGGAACAGGCAGGTCGTCCATCCTTCGATTACAAGGTGACGGGAATTCGTCCGGGGGAGAAATTGCATGAAGTGCTGATCTCGCCCTTTGAAGCACCGCGCACTCGTCAATACGATGCGCAGTATTATGTGATCCTGCCAGAGCACCAGGACAAGGGACTGACGGAACAGTACAGCAGCCTGCCTCGTGTGAACTTCACAGAGTATCGTTCGGACAGTGCCATGATGAACAAACCAACGATTGCCCGGTTTTTGCGTGCAGGCGGTTATATCGATTAGGGTGTGTCTCAAAACTGCTTCAACGGAGTTTTCAGACACGCCCGCCGAAGGGAGGCGGAGCATTTGGAGTTGGAAGGAACGGAAGAGAATCATCAGCATGAGCAGCACGAAAGAAATGAAGAATTACAGCCGCGTACCCTAATACAACCTATTCATGACCGCTCCTTGAAAGCTGTTGTCATCGGTCTCGGTTATGTAGGTTTACCCATGGCCATGGAGATGGCCCAGGCAGGTTATCAGGTCCACGGGATCGATATCGATACCTCCAAGGTAAACAAGCTGCGTGCAGGGCACTCGTATGTCATTGGCATTGAGGATGATGTCCTGCAGTCTCTAATGCGGGCAGGTTTGTTCACGGCCAGTACGGATTATGCAGCGGTGGCACAGGCGAATGTCATTGTAATCTGTGTGCCCACCCCACTGACCGCTGAACATCAACCGGATATCTCATATATCTCGGCGGCGGTGGATGGCATGACTCCGTATTTGCAAGAAGGCAGCCTTGTTATATTGGAAAGCACGACTTATCCGGGCACGACGGAAGAACGTGTGAAACAACCGATTGAAGCGGAAAATGGCTGGCGAGCCGGAGAACAGTTCTACGTTTGTTATTCTCCAGAGCGGGTAGATCCGGGCAGCGTGCATTATGGTGTGAAAAATACGCCGAAGATTATTGGCGGCTCTACACCCGCCTGTCTGAATTATGGTAAACAGTTCTACGGCTCGTTCCTCAACGAAGTTGTGCCGGTTAGTTCAACAACGGTTGCGGAGACGGCGAAGCTGTTCGAAAATACATTTCGCAGTGTCAATATTGCCCTTGTGAATGAGCTGACTCCGGCCTGTGAACAGATGGGAGTGAACATCTGGGAGGTGTTGGGTGCAGCGGCAACCAAGCCGTTTGGTTACATGCCATTTTATCCCGGTCCCGGCATCGGCGGACACTGTATCCCGATCGATCCGATCTATCTGTCCTGGGCGGCAAACCGTCAGGGATCGGAGCTGCAATTCATTCAGCTGGCGGATGCAACCAATCGGCAAATGCCAGAGAGAGTGGTGAAGCGTGCCGCGGAGCTGCTGGAGCAAAAGGGTGTATCTGTGCGGGGAGCACGTGTTGTACTCGCGGGTATGGCTTACAAAAAAGACATTGACGACTTGCGCGAATCGCCAGCGCTGGACGTCTTTCGGCTGCTGAGCGCAGCGGGGGCAGAAGTGGTTTTCACCGATCCGATGGTGCCTGTCTTTCGCAAGGATGATGGGACAGTGCTGCACGCTAGTCCGGCGGTGCCGGAATTGTGGGCATGGGCTGACTTGGTGATCATCACAACGGATCATTCGGGATTCAATTATCAGGAGATGGCAGATCATGCGAAGCTGATTTTCGATACACGTAACGCAACGGCCGACTGCCAGGGGGGAAATATTGTGGTGCTGGGCCAGCCTGTACGGCCTGAGGTGAATGGAGTTCGTGAGCAACAGGAGATCGTAGCATGGGTTGGACAAAAAGAAACGGCAGTCGAGGATACTGCAGCTCACCATGAAGTTGCCATCGATCCCGACAAGGATCAGGGAGATGCCCATGGCAAATCATGATCGTGTAAGTGAACGTTACTATGGCGAGATTAACTCGGAAGATTCTCATGAAGCGACGAGAACACGTATCCACTGGATGTGCCGTGAGGCGACAGGCAAACGCATCCTGGATGTCGGGTGCAGTCAGGGCATTACGTCAATTCTGCTGGGACGTGAAGGATTTCGTGTCACTGGCATTGATCTGGAGGAAGAGAGCATTCGGTATGCACAAGAAGAGCTTGCCAAAGAATCCAGGCCGGTCAGGAACAATGTGGATTTTCGGATGCTGGATATTACGCAATGGAAAGTCAGAACGACTTTTGACACGGTACTGCTTGGAGAAGTGTTGGAGCATTTTGCTCATCCAGAGACGTTATTGATTCAGATTCATCGGCTGTTGCAAGAAGAGGGGACGCTGGTTGTAACCGTGCCATATGGATATCATCCGTTCTATGATCACAAGCAGACCTTCTATGCAGGAAATCTGGCGATGACCCTTATGCCGTATTTTGAAGTCTTGAAACTGGAAGTTCATCATAAATATCTATGTTGCGTGGCCCGCAGACGGCGAAGAACACAACTGCATATGTCGCCAACGTTAGATCAACTGATGGAGTGGATGGGGTTGGATCATGCGCATTTTGCCGAGGTGGAACAACAGCATCTCCGCGCAATGAAACAGCGCAAGAAGGTACTGGACAGTGCGGTGGAGCAGGTGAAACGGCTTCGCCGTCAGGAGAGTGGGGAAGGGTAGCAGTGAAGGTAGGGGAAGAGTGGAAGGAAAAGGGATATCGGTAGAGATAGAGGCAAGGGCAGGGTTAGAGGCGAACTCAAGGACAAGTGCTAACCCAAAAGCAAAAGCAAAAGCAAAAGCAAAAGCAAAAGCAAAAGCAAAAGCAAAAGCTAAACCCAAACCCAAACCCAAACCCAAACCCAAACCCAAACCCAAACCCAAGGACACTGCAACTGTGTTGCAAGAAACTGTGAAGGCAAAGGTATAGGTAGACGCTAACAAAACGCAAATTGTAGGACTAGGGGAAAACAGCCTGCTAGAGTAAATGTGAAGAGGTGGGTGCTCTGGATCAACATTAAGCTTCTCCTTGTGAAGGAGATCGGGCCATTCCACTTTGGAGTATAGAGGCGGTGGTCTCAAAAAAAGTCTCTTATACACGCGTCTCAGATCACTTATCAGATCTTTATTAGATCCCTATTAGAATCTTAATTAGATCATTTATTAGATCCTATAGAAGGAGAATCTCTATTCCACTGATGTTTTGTGACGACAGAGACAGCTTATGTTCTAAGGAATCTCACACGCCTTATATTGGTGATTTTTGAGAAGGTAAAAATCTAACGAATCTAAGCGACGCTATTTCATCCGAAAGCTGCGATAAACGGGGAATGGATGCCTAAAAAGCATGAATAGCGCGCCTCAGATTCGTTAGATTTTCCAATAGGCTGATATACACCGAATAGCGTTACCTCGGTTCGTTAGCCACAGTGGGAGTGTGAAAGCAGTTGCTTGTAGCGATATTCCTGATGATCCTGGGATACAAGTTAATCGTGTGCTTGAAGCAGCCAATTAGAGTGTTGTAGTACATGTACCGGTACTAAGTTCCAAATACCAAATGTTAGTACGGTGTTCGAAGTACCTGGTCAATGAAAGAACAAAGCCGTCATGACATTTCGCAATACGCGTTCGACAGGAAGGGGCTCAAAACGTGATCACCATCAGTCTGTGCATGATTGTGAAGAACGAGGAACGCACGCTGGCACGCTGTCTCGACTCGGTTGCTGGCATCGCGGACGAGATTGTCATTGTGGATACCGGTTCATCGGATCGTACGATGGACATCGCTGCGGAGTATACCGACCAGGTCTACACGTATGAATGGAAGGAAGACTTTGCCGCTGCGCGGAATGAGTCATTCGCCAAGGCCACGCAGGAGTATATCCTGTGGCTGGATGCGGATGATGTGCTGCTGCCTGCGGAACGGGCGAAGCTGGAGGTGTTGAAGCAGCAGCTTCCGTCCGGGGGGAAGACGGAAGCTGTGATCTTGAACTACACGCTGGCCGAGGGAGCGGAGGGAAGTCCACTTGTGACGGACCGACGCCTTCGCCTGGTCAAGCGGGATGCCGGGTGTCGCTGGCATGGCCGGCTGCACGAGCAGCTCAGCTTCCCGCAGGGCGAGGTCATTACGGCAGACATTGCCGTCACACATCGCCGCGAAGCGGGACATCATTCGGCGCGAAACGTGCGCATTCTGCGCAAATGGATCGCCGAAGAGGGCGTAGCCCAAGGTCGCCTGCTGTTCTATTATGCAGGCGAATGTTATGACCGCAAGCGTTATGCGGCGGCGGCACGCGGGTACGCGAAGCTGCTGGAACAGCCAAGCGGTTACCGCGAGGATTACCTAATTGCCTGCGCGAGGCTGGCAGAATGTTATGAACGACTAGGCAACCCGGGTCGTAAGCTCGGCGCATTGCTGCTGTCTTTCCAGTATGATTTGCCACATGCCGATTTCTGTTGCGCCATTGCGGCCTGTTTCCATGAACGGCATGAACCCGTCTCGGCAATCTACTGGTATATGCAGGCAGTCGATGTGAGTAGCCGCGATCCAGGCCTTCGTCCGGTACCCGCGGCCTGCCGTACCTGGCTGCCACATGCTCGTTTATCTCTTTGTTATGCCCATCTGGGCAACTGGGAGCAGGCATTGATGCATAACACCAAAGCCCGTGAGTATTTGCCAAACGATCCAGGGCTGCTTGCCAATCGGCAGAAGCTCGAAGTGGTGGTGCGCAAGGAGATGAAGGAGCGGGAAGATCGTGGTGAAGTCTCACCTCATAAGTAGGAAGACGAACTGGGACAGATGAGGACAGAAGGGGTTTAAGCGGGAAGAAGGAATAAGGCAATAGATTGAAGCAGAATTGAAAGAACAACAAAAACGAGTCGTTGCTGTAGGATAAGATAGGACGGATCAGTGTGAAATAAGGGTTGAGTGGAAATAGAGTGTGGGGCACAATTGTGAGCAGAAGCAGAAGCAGAAGCAGAAGCAGAAGCAGAAGCAGAAGCAGAAGCAGAAGCAGAAGCAGAAGCAGAAGCAGAAGCAGAAGCAGAAGCAGAAGCAGAAGCAGAAGCAGAAGCAGAAGCAGAAGCAGAAGCAGAAGCAGAAGCAGAAGCAGAAGCAGAAGCAGAAGCAGAAGCAGAAGCAGAAGCAGATTATGAGGTATCATAGATAGGATAGATAAATGATAATTCTGCCATAAGTTTTAAGTCGATGGTTGCGAAGTTGTTAATGAACAAGAGTAGCCCCGCTTGACCGAAAGAGTCGGTGAGTGGGGCTTTTTACGCTTCTTGTACCGCGTGTATCTCACGTCATTGTGTAAGCAAAGGCTGGCATTTGGCGAAATTTTCACAAGGCATACGCAGCGTGGAACTTCTGATGTGAGATGCCGTGTGTATTACGCACAAGATGAGACCTTCATTGCTTAGGGGCGTCATTTTAGCTGCTAAGTTGCTTTGCTTTTCGGTGCCAGGCAACGCACATAGTGGTCTTTCATCCGTAAGCTCTTGCACGCCCAGCCCCGTCCATCATATATTTCGTCATCGATATTGAGGGTAATGGTCTCATCCGTGTATTCATTCCAGTTTTCAATCCGGAGTGTGTTTTCACTTTCCCATTCAAGATGGTTATTTCCGTGGTGCTCGGCACGATAGATCGTTTGTACTGTGGCGTCCTCAGGGGCATTTGTCTTCTTCACATCGACCCAGATCGTAACACCGCCTGCCGCACCACCATAAGGTACGCCGTAAATCTCGGCAGTATATTCACCGTTCCGTGAAGGCATGGAATAACTCAGATCTCCCAGTTCGGAACGGTCAAATGTGGAGAAGTATGGACGGAGCCAGAAATACAGGAATAAGGCAACGAACAGTACAAGAATCAACAATGAAAATGTGGTGAAAAAAGGGTGTCTACGTATCCAAGGTTTGCGAGAATCTGTATGGGATGAACTTGAACTAGCTTGCTTAATTTGATTCATAAGTATCGAACCTCCACCTACAGTGAAATTTGCTTTGCAGGAATATAAATGTCCATTTCTCCGTAGTGGTCCTGAGCCAAACTGCCATCAATTCGTTCAAAATAGTATGAATCACTCTTCTCGTACCCCGAATGGCTCTGCCAATATTCATCGATAAATGTCCAGACACTGTCCAGATGATCAATGTTGATCAGACTTGGATGGAAATCACAAACGAATTTGAATACGGCATACTGGTTGGCCGGGACCTCAAGTCCATTCAGGTCTTCAGGGATATGATCCAGAGTGGACACTTCTACAGACGGTTGATATGTACTGTAATCCTCGTTAATCTCATTGGTAAATCCAATATAGACGTTAGGCTGCAACACATTAGGAATCGAATGAAAGTGTTTTTCAAAAAAATCGTTGCCTGCTGAATTGGCTTCATAGTGTTCTTCATTGTCTGCATACCGAATATGGGAACGTTGTCCGATGAGTTTCATAGCCGGTTTTCTTACATACGTTGGTGTGAAAATATATCCGTACGGAAGCATCGTGATCATGGACGAAGTCAGACGGGCTGTGAATTCAAGGTCTCCAGCTCCCTGTTTGCGATATTGCAAGGGGGTGATCCCAAAGGTTTGTTTGAAAGCACGTATGTAGGATTGTTCATGTTCAAAAGCGTAATGTCCACTGATATCGATAATTTTCCAATTCAAGTTCACCAATTGCTCCAGGCTGCGTGCCAATTTGCGTGAACGGATGTATTCTCCAGGCAATTGTCCACTTGCATGTTTGAACATGCGATGCAGGTGGAACTTGGATACATGAGTCACAGATGCCAGATGATCCAGCGTTAATTTGTCTTGAATATGGTCTTCTATGTAGTCGAATAGTTTATCCAGTGTGTCTAGCAAATCATGTTGCATAGCAATCTCCCTACTTCAAATAGTACTTACAGCAATAAATGTTCATTTTTTCCTTATCACCGATGATATCATAACCAAGTACATAATTTAATGACAAGATTGGAGAAACCATCCATGTTAGCTGACAAAAGAACGTATACAACGTTAGGCATGATAACTCGATTATGGACATTAACGGGCAAGTACCGTGTGTTCATCATTCTGTTACTTTTCGCCGCATGTATGGTCTCCCTGATTGAGGTCGGTTATTTGGAGTCGATCCGAAGACTGGTCAAAGGTGCTACCGAAGCACAGTTTTCGTTACTCTACTCAGGTCTGATCATAGGCGTTAGCATTGTAGTATTACGATTGGTTGTAACCGCATTCATGACGAGGGTCGAGACGTTATTTCAGCAAAAGACATTATTGTCTATGCAGTCTCTACTGCTCTCATCTCTAGGCAACACAGAGACACGCGATCTGGCACATTATCACACGGGTGACCTAACCTCCAGGATATGGACTTCAGCCAAGGAAGCACAGAAGGGGATAAACCAACATGGCATTGAACTAGCAAAAAATATCATTCAGCTGATTCTTGCCTTTGCTTACTTCAGCTGGGTGAACTTGCCGTTGTCGTTGGCTATCATTGCATTCACGTTAATCTATCCTCTTGTAACGGTAGGATTGGGTAAACGTCTGCAGCGACAGCATGATCAGTTGAATGCCAGTGCAGCGTCAAGAGATGAGATGCTAACTGAAATCATCCAAGCCCCAGTTGAGATCCGAAGTTACGGACTCGCGGGTTATGTTCATCATCAATTTAAAGATCGAATGGATCAAGTGTTCAGACATACTATGTCTGTATCTGTATTACAACGTCTTTCGGAAGCAGCCGGACGGGTCTCGACCTATGGTGGCATGATTCTGATTCTCTATTTAGGTGGCATGCAGGTACTGAATGGACATATGGATGTAGGAGGCCTGGCTGCTTTTCTGGTGGCAAGCAGTCAGTTAACTCGTCCAATTGAGTCGCTATCCGGGCTTTGGAATGATTTTATTGGTTCTGCTTCTCACGCATCCAGAATCTTTGAAGTACTGGATTTGGAGAGAAAGGATGGGGCTGCTAATACAAGTACCAATACATATGTACGTTCCGATACGCATTTAGAGCAGCTTGAAAAGCAATCTAAACCGGGTGGCATCAACGTGCAGCATGTGTCTTATAGGTATGCGGAGCAAGAAGAAGTGTTAACGGATATTTCTTTTGAGGCCAAGAAAGGAAAGCTAACTGTAATCACTGGGCCAAGTGGATGCGGGAAAACCACGTTATTGAAGTTAATAGCCGGATTAGATAGACCTGTTACTGGCTCGATCCAGGTCATGAATCAGAAGAATTCACTGAATGGTGTGAACGAAGTTCACACAACACATGTCAATCAGGTGTATGTTCCACAACAAGCCTTTATTTTCACAGGTACAGTGGAAGAGAATATTGTTTTTGGACAAGAGGGGGTATCTGCCGATCAAGTAGAGGTTGCAGCCCACATGACGCATGCACATGACGCGATTATGCGTCAATCGCTCGGTTATGGGACAGAGCTTCGGCCACAAGGCGGGACGATGTCGGGTGGAGAGCTTCAGCGTATTAGTTTGGCCAGAGCGATGCTGAGGAACCCGGATATTCTATTGTTGGATGAACCGACGTCATCTCAAGACCCTTTACATGAGCAACGATTGAATGATCTCTTGGCGAGAATTACTGCTGACAAAGGCACAACGGTCATTGCAGTTACTCATCGATTATCGCTGATAGAACGGGCGGATCAGGTCATCTATATTCAGAAGGGACGCGTCGAAGATACGGGGACTCATCGTGAATTGCTGGATCGTGCAAACGGATATCGAAGCTATATTGCGGAGCAGGATACGGAAGTGGAGGGACAGCATGAGTAACAAGATTGAAGATGCAGCATATGCCGATGATGTTGGAATGAAGAGCAGTCATGAGAAAAGTGGAGCAAATGAGATAAATGAAAATAATGAAATAGAAGTTGATCATCAGATGAACGAAAGTCATGTTCCAGATGACCCAAAGCAAGCTGTATCACTGGCAACGGTATGGCCCGTTATTTTTCGATGGATGAAGCCTTATGGATTAGCTGTAGTGATCTTGCTCATTTTTATTGCAGCAGATGCAATCTTCGATTGGGGACTTGCCTTCGTACAGGGATTCTTCGTGGATGCCATTCATGATGGGGGACAGGAGCAGCTTAATGCTACGGCATTGATCTTTATCGCCATTCTGGCAGGGTTTATCGTATTGCTCGCGATGCATCGGTATGTGCTGGTATGGCTCAAGGAGTCTATGCAACGGGACATGTCGATGGATCTGTTGAAACTGTTGAACCGGATGCCCTATTCCTGGGTGCGCAGACAGAAGTCCGGGGATGTGATGCTTCGCATCAAAGAGGACACGAAGCATGGTGCAGAAGTTGTGGAGGCTATTGCAGAGGGTGTTACGGTTGTGTTCATCATTGCTCTATCGCTGGGATACTTGTACAGAGCAGATGCATGGGTTGCGGTTATCGCCTTGGTAAGTGCAGGGGCAATCTGGTTCACGGCGAGGTTGTATGATCAGCGAATTGTACATCTGTCCGATGAGGTCGAATCCAGAGAAGGCGAGTCCCAAGAACAGATACAGCAGTATGTTGAAGGGATACCGGTGATTCAGATGTATGATGCTTCACCGTGGTTTCTCACTCGCTTTCGAACACAACAACAATCACTGAATCGTGTTCAGGCCAAGTTACAGATGACACTGAGCATGTCGGATAACGTGGCGATGGCGGTGTTTGGTCTGGCTCAATTGGCAGCGTTGTTCCTGATTGCTCTGTCAGCGGCTAGGGGAACTCTGTCTCCGGGCATGGTTGTCGCAAGTAGTCTGCTCTTTGAATTGGTGGTGTGGCCAGTACTCGGCTTGTCTAGCCAGTGGAGTCAGATGCAAGCCAGCGTGGGAGCATTTGGACGTATCTCTGCATGGTTGAAATTGGCGGAGAACAAGAAGACTGACGCATCTAATACTAAGCACGAGGAGTTTGCACAGGGAATTTGTAACCAAGATCAAGGGAGTACACAAAAAGGGGCACACAAAGAGAACGAAATTACCATGCTACGTCTTCAACAGGTTACGTTAACCGATGAAGACAGTGGTCGGAAGATTTTGGATCAGATTACGCTTAATCTGGTTCCTGGTGAACTGGTTGCTGTAGTTGGCGCCAGTGGTGCTGGCAAATCTACACTGTGCCAAGTGTGTGCAGGGCTGATCGAGCCAACAAACGGAAGCGCATTGCTGGGTGATCAACATGTTGCAGAGTATATAGAGATGGATGATCAATCCAAGCTGACGTATATGCCGCAGACACCAACTTTTTTTACAGGAACGATCGAAGAAAATATTCGTCTGAGTTCAGACGTTACATTGGACAGAGTGAAGCTTGCGGCAAAGCAGGCAGGTTTGCATGAATACATTGAGGCTCAGGAAGGACAATACGCAGCCATGTTGCAAGAGAAAGGCTCCAATATATCTGGAGGACAACAGCAGCGACTGTCGCTAGCCAGGCTCTTTATGAGGTCATCCGATCTGTACATCCTGGACGAACCAACGTCATCACTGGATATTCAGACAGAACAGAGGGTGATGAATCACTTGCTGAACTTTATGAAAGGCAGAATCGGGTTGCTTGTCACACATCGCATGGAGATCGCTCGTCAGTGTTCTCGTATCCTTGTAATGGAGAAAGGCCGAATTGCCGAGGATGGGACGCATGAACAGTTGATGCAGAGGAAAGGATTGTATTATCGGATGAATGCAAAAGCAGCAGTTGTAGATAAGTGAGCTCGTACGAAATAATTAATGGACACGATTTGCGGAATTATATTTATCCTTATTTAATGTACGAACCGTATGAGAGATCACATTTAAAAACGAAATTGGAGTTAGTTAATTCATTCAGATATCGAAGAGTGCTCTGCAAAAATTCGCACCCGACATGGTATAATAGAAAGAAACGGAGTTGATGGTCAGATGTCTGATTTGCTCGATCCTCGGAACGATTTTGTTTTCAAACGTATTTTTGGCAGTGAGGAAAATAAAGATGTCCTGCTGGTGTTCTTGAACCGAACGTTTGCAGAATCGGGGGGAACAGCCGCTGACGGAGATTGTACTTCTCAACCCGTACACAGATAAAGATGCTCCACTAGATAAACAGTCCATATTTGATATTTGGGCGAAAACAGCTGAAGGTAAATTGATTAACATTGAGATGCAGTTATTTAATAAATACGATATTGAAAAGCGGACCCTATACTATTGGAGCAAGCGTTATTCCAGTCAGTTGCAGGAAGGCCAAACGTACAAGGAACTGAAAAAGTGTGTGACCATTAATATTTTAAATTACTCGTTTATCGCGAACGAGCGTTATCATAATGTGTTTCATCTGAGGGAAGACCACACCGGACTTGAACTGAGTGATGATCTTGAAGTGCATTTCATGGAGCTGTCCAAGCTGGACGATCAATCCGTTCCGGTGGTGGGTGGGCTGATCAACTGGCTTTTGTTTCTGAAAGGTGCGGATAGATCCAATTGGGAGGTGTTGCAAATGAACGAACCGACTTTGAAGAAAGCAATGGATACGCTGGAGTTCTTGAGTCAGGATCGGGAGGCGCGTCGTTTGTATGAAGAACGGCAGAAGTATCTGCATAATGAAGCTTCGATGATTGAGTGGGCTACGGAACAGGGAATAGCCAAGGGATTAGTAGAAGGGGAAAAAAGAAAGGCGATTGAGATTGCGAAAAATATGCTTTCTTTTGGTATTGAAATTTCAGTGATTGCCCAAACAAGTGGTCTAACTGCGTCTGAAGTTGAGGCGTTGAAAGATTAGAAGCGCATCCAGTACAAAACAGTCGCTGGGTGGCTTAGGTTTTTTCAAAATGAATGCAATCGTTTTGTCCAACTAGGGCAGGACGATTGTTTTTATTTTAATGAAGAAGCTTTAAACGTTTTACAGTAAAACGCGGTTGCTCATTCGGGGCTGGGCCGTTAAACTAAAGGGAGCGGCGTTTGCTTGACGGACAAGTCATGAGAACGCCATTTTGTTGTCAAGGATGCGGTATATGAACCGCTTTCGGATGTCAGAATCGGATCGGACCAAGCTGGTGGAAGAACACCGGTGATAAGTAAGGAGTCTTTACATGAGTGTGCAAACACCTACTATTGAAGAAGCGCAGGGTCTCCTGCAAAAATATTATGGCTACCCCGACTTCCGTGAGGGACAGAAAAAAATTGTAGCCAGCCTGCTCGAACGTGAAGATACGCTCGGCATTATGCCAACCGGGGGCGGTAAGTCGATCTGTTATCAGATCCCCGCCCTGTTATATTCGGGACTGACGCTTGTTGTCTCCCCATTGATCTCATTGATGAAGGACCAGGTCGATGCGTTGACGACCGCCGGAATTGCTGCCGCGTATATTAATAGTACACTTAGCGGCAAAGAAGTGAATGATCGCATCCGCGCGGCGCAGCGCGGTGAGCTGAAGTTGCTCTATGTCGCGCCTGAGCGACTGGAGCTGGATTGGTTCCGCGAGGAGATGGGCTATTTGCCAATCTCTTGCGTTGCCGTGGATGAGGCCCACTGTGTATCGCAGTGGGGTCATGATTTTCGGACAAGCTACCTTGCGGTAGCGCCGTTTGTGGACAGTTTGCCGGAGCGGCCGGTGGTTGCGGCCTTTACGGCTACAGCGACGCCCGAGGTCATGGGCGATATTCTGCGGCTGCTGCGTTTGCAGGATCCGCAGACGTATGTGACTGGACTTGGGCGGGATAATCTGGCGTTTAGCGTGCTGCGCGGCGAGAGCAAGAAGGATTTTGTCCTGAATTATGCGCGCGAGCATGCCAGCGAGCCGGGTATAGTGTACGCCGCGACCCGTAAGGACGTGGACGATCTGCATCAGCGTTTGTTGCAGGCGGGATTGCCTGCTGGGCGCTACCATGCTGGAATGACGGATGATGAACGGGCCCATAGCCAGGAAGCTTTTTTGTACGATGATATTCGAGTGATGGTGGCAACGAATGCGTTCGGGATGGGGATTGATAAATCGAACGTGCGTTACGTTATTCATAACAGCATGCCAAAGAACATGGAAGC
Source organism: Paenibacillus sp. 1781tsa1 (assembly GCF_024159265.1). Classification (NCBI taxonomy): domain Bacteria; kingdom Bacillati; phylum Bacillota; class Bacilli; order Caryophanales; family Paenibacillaceae; genus Paenibacillus; species Paenibacillus sp. 1781tsa1. The sequence continues at coordinate 1,741,746 of NZ_JAMYWY010000001.1, forward strand.
CTACGTGCAGGAAGCGGGGCGTGCGGGACGGGACGGAGAGCCCAGTCAGTGTATTCTGCTATTCGGGGCACAGGACATTATCACCCAGAAGTTTCTGATTGAGCAGAATCCGATGGAGGGCGACCGCAAACAGAACGATTACCGGAAGCTGCAACAGATGGTGGATTACTGTTACACGACCCGCTGTCTGCGCAGTGCACAGCTGGACTATTTCGGTGAGGTGCATGACGATACACCTTGCGGTATTTGCAGTTCCTGTACGGACGACCGCGAGCTGGTAGACATGACGATTGATGCGCAGAAAATATTCAGCTGCATTCACCGCATGCGTGAACGGTATGGTGTATCGCTGGTCGCTTCGGTGCTCAAAGGCTCCCGTGCCAAAAAGGTACTTGATTATGGCTTCAACTCTCTGCCAACCTACGGTGTAATGGGTAATCGGACAGAGCGCGAGATATCGGAGATCATCAACGTGATGGTATCGGAAGGATATCTGATGCTGTCCGAGGGGCAGTATCCAGTTGTACGTCTGCAACCACTTGCGGTGGAAGTGCTCAAAGGTCAACGTGAAGTGATGCAACGTGTCGTCCGCAAGACAGCGGCGACGGCTTCCGGTACGAATTATGGCGGACGTCGTGGACGCGATGCGATGCCATCTGCGGTTAACGAGACGGTATTCGAACAATTGCGTCTGATCCGGCGTGATTTGGCGGCGAAAGAGCATGTGCCATCCTACATTATCTTCAATGATGCGACCCTGCGTGAGATGAGTGTGGTATGTCCACAGACAGAACGAGACATGCTGGATATCAAAGGGGTGGGTGAGGTCAAGTATCGCAAGTACGGACTGCCGTTTCTGGAGTTTTTCCAAAAGCAATCGGGCGAAGAAGTCGATACAGATGATGATGCATTTTACGAGTTTGAGTAGTATGCAAGGGTATAATCAGATATGAGCAAGTTGGGATGAAGTGTGAATTGTGGTTACATTCGCGCTTTCAGGTCTTTGAGGCTCATGTGCGTAAAGCTTAAATGATTGTAGAGATGCTATATGTCTATCCAGAGGATATCTTCAAACCTGTCGAAAGCCGGAGCGCAATTAAGTTTGAAATGGACTTGGACTATAGTGTGTCTCTGTATTGTGGACAAATTAAGGTGAATTGTCTTTCAAAGGGTGGACATTGGCGATAGGGATATCTGAAAGTAGCATGTACAATATATAGTTTTATTTAGTTGATTGCGCACTGTATGTTGTGTTTTTGGTTTGGCGGGGTGTATATGTCTTTTTGAAAAGAGTGTCCACTCTTTGAAAGACAAAAGTTGGATATGTCCATGAGAGATGGAATGGCTAGTTCAAAAGAGGTTTAGATGAACAGCATCCGGGGCAGGATGGCTGTGCAGGTTTACTTTTACCAAAAAAATATGGTCTGGGTGTCCAGGCAAAGGTTGTGAACCATGAAGGTTATTCTTTCTACATTAAATGCAAAGTACATCCATACCTCCTTGGCCTTGCGGTGTCTGAAGGCGTACAGTGAGAAGGATTTTGATATTGACCTGGCGGAGTATACGATCAAAGACCCTGTGATGAACATAGTGTCTGATCTATACCAGCGCGGGGCGGACGTGATTGGTTTCTCGTGTTACATCTGGAACATCGAAGAGACGATCAAGGTCATTGATAATCTGAAAAAGGTTATGCCTGACGTGAAAATTCTGCTGGGCGGGCCGGAAGTGTCCTACGACACGGAATATTGGATGAACCGGATTCCCAATGTTGATTTCATCGTGATGGGTGAAGGGGAAGAGACGCTACATCAGCTGTTGACGGAGCTGGAGGGAAGCAAGAAGTTCCACTTTGTCTATGGACTGGCGTATCGCAAAGGGGAAGAAGTCATTCTCATGCCAGGACGACCGAAGGCGGACCTGAACGATCTGCCGTCACCGCACCGTTTTGAAGAGGATATTCCGGAGCTTGGGAAGCGGGTTGTTTATTTTGAGACCAGTCGGGGCTGTCCGTTCAGTTGTCAGTTCTGTCTGTCCAGTATTGAGGTCGGCGTGCGGTATTACGATATTGAGCGGACGAAATCGGATATTCTGTACCTGATTGAGAAGGGCGCGAAGCTGATCAAGTTTGTAGACCGGACGTTTAACATCAAGCGGGATTATGCGCTCGAAATGTTCAAATTCCTGATCGAGAATCATCAGGGGACGGTGTTCCAGTTTGAAATCACAGCGGACATTATGCGTCCCGAGGTACTGGATTATCTGGCAGAGAATGCGCCGCCGGGCACATTCCGCTTCGAGATCGGGGTTCAATCCACGAATGATCCGACAAATGAACTGGTGAAACGCCGCCAGAACTTTACCAAGCTGAGCCGGACCGTTAACAAAGTCAAAGCCAGTGGGAAAATCGACCAGCATCTGGATCTCATCGCCGGACTGCCGGAGGAAGATTACAATACGTTCCGCAAGACGTTTAACGATGTATTTGCACTGGGGCCAGAAGAGCTTCAGCTTGGATTCCTCAAAATGCTGCGTGGTACGGGTCTGCGTCTGGATGCAGAGAAGTACAACTATACGTATATGGATCACGCGCCGTATGAGATTTTGGGCAGTGATGTGCTGCCGTTTAGCGATATTGTACGCTTGAAGCGGTTGGAAGATGTGTTGGAAAAATACTGGAACGCACACCGGATGGATCATACGTTGAAATATCTGATGGAGCAGGAGTTCAATTCGCCGTTTGATTTCTTCCAGGCGTTCGGGGATTACTGGGAGGGTCAGGGCTGGCAGAAGATTGGTCACCAACTGGAGGATCTGTTTACTCGTCTGCACAGCTTCCTGGAGTCGCGGAATACGCCGCATATGGATATCGTTCTAGGTTTGATGAAGCTGGATTATTTCCTCGGCCACAAATACAAACCGCGCAAAATCTGGTGGGAAGATCCGCTCCAGAAAGACCAATGGGCGGGTTACATGAAAACGTTGGCTGAACGTCCGGAAGACGTTCGTCTGCCACGTGTTGCCGGTGCCGCTGGCACGGCATGGCTGGAAAGTAGCGGCACGGGTCCGAGTGCCGCTGTGGGAAGTTCGGCTGCTGCCAAGGAAGACTCTGCCGCGGATGCGGCGGGTATGATCGGCAGCGAAGCCGGGGGGGCAGCGTCGCTCCCTGCGGGCGACGCAACAGGGTCTGCCGCGGATGGAGCGGCAGACGGGGAAGACGGCAACGCTTCGCGTGCGTTGCCGATGACCTCGGCCATGACCGCACAGACGGTCATGGGTGCCCGTGCTTTCGCCGACCTTGGTCTCGGCGAAAAAGAACTGCAGAAGCACACCGTACTGGATGTGCTTCCGTTCCGGCTTGAGCGTGTGTTAGCTGGCGCCAGCCCGCTTGCCGCGAAAGGCCGGACGCTGCTGGTCGTTGTGTACCAGCAGCATGAAGGGCAGCAGGCGCAGTATTACACGCTGCCGCTGGGAGAAGAAGCCGCTGCCATGTAGGTGCAGCGGCCTTCTACAAGCTGCATGGCCAATTGGCATCATGCAGAAGGGAGAGGTGCCACGGCTTTGCGGTCGTGGCACTTTATAGGCAGGCATCACGGCTACGCGCGGGTGATGCCTGCAAGTGATGAGCACCGCGTCAATGAACGTGGTGCATCTTCATAAGGTGCTTGCACCCATCGGGCGCAGCACCTCACCCTTACGCGGCTTGCCATTGAATAAGCCGCGCTCTTGCTTTACTTTTACAGCATATATGTTCCAAAAGCATAGGAAGGTCGTCTGATTCCCTAGTGGATGAAGAAGGGCCTTCCTTTTTGTTTTTGCGAATTTGGTTCATCAACATAACCTTTCCAGATGAAGGAGTTTCCTATAAATAAATATGCTACTACTGAAAAGGCGATTACCATAACAAAAGGTTCCGCTGAGTTACTATACCCTCCATATCCCATATAACCCAGCAAATATTGAACGGATCGTCGGATTAGGGCAGAACGTGGGAAGCCAAACAAAAAGTGTGGATCATCCCTTACACCATAGCTGCTCTTCAGGAGTTCATGAATCAGTTTGATCCAGATGACGTTCTGATTACCCCAGAATTGTGGGTGGAAAATGAGCATTTACAGCAATGGAAAGCTAGTAAGGGAAACCATCCATGGAGCAAAGAGCCGTTTACGAGGATACAGCCGCAAAACGATTAAAGCGTATTGTAATCAGGTGGAACGTTTTTCTGAGTAGCTCTCCCCTTAAAGATAATGAGGTGACTACTTCCAAAGTTCAGACGTATTGTTTGGGCTTATTTGAGCGGGGCATTTCCCATTCAAGCGTGAATCAGACCATTAGCGCTATCCGTTTCTATTGCAAGCATGTACTCTATCACCCTACGGAGATCCAGTATATTCGTTCAAAGAAGCAAACTAAGCTGCCGCAAGTATTGTCCGAAAAGGAAGTCATTCAATTGCTTAAATCCGTAACCAACTCTAAACATAAGGCCATTTTGTTTCTAACCTATTCTTCTGGACTTCGTGTAAGTGAAGTTGTTCGTCTACAGTGCAGCGATCTGGATATTGAAAGGCAAGCACTCATCAGTGAGACAGGGGAAGGGGCAAAAGGATCGGAGAACGATTCTATCGAGTCTAGCGTGGGATATGGTGCAAAAATACATCACTGAATATAGGCCAAGTCGTTGGCTCTTTCCAGGGCAAACTTCTGATCGACATCTTACGGAGCGGAGTGTGCAGAAGGTTTTTGAAGAAGCTGGACAAAGAATAGGCATTGTGAGAAAGGTTAGTATTCATGTATTGAGGCACCCTTTCGCTACTCATTTGTTGGAAAACGGAACAGACCTGCGTTATATTCAGGAGTTCCTTGGTCATACGAGTGCACGAACAACTCAGCGATATACGCATGTTAGTACGAAAAATATTCAGCGTATTCAGAGCCCGCTGGATCGTTTGGATCTTGGAGGTTGAATACTCCTATAAATCTACCTTTTCCACCAAATTCTTCTTCGCAAATACCACAGCATCGGTTATCATATACGTAGTTCACATATCAGAGAGGATCTGTGGTATTTACGAAGTACATAAATAAGATGTTATAGGAAATCAGTGAAAAAACAAATATCCGATAATACATAGAGATTGAGTAACTATTAATATTGGTTATCAAGATAACTAGTTGGGAGGCTCGCTCATGGAAATTGCAGATGAAGTAATCGAAAGTATGTTGATTAAGTTTAACTCGGAGAGGAAATGGACTCTCCAAGCGATTGGACAATTGTCAGAGGAAGATTTAACATGGGTGCCTAACTCTGAAAGTAATAGTATTACTAATTTAGTTGCTCATATTCGAGGTTGTGTCCATTCCAGAATAGAAACAATCTTTTATGACATTCCAGACACTAGGGACAGAGACAAGGAGTTTGAACGTGGACTCCAATATTCTAAAGAGCAAGTTTATAACATGATAAAAGAAGCATTTGATATAATCATTCTCTATCTCGAACACCTTAAATCAAACCCTGAATTGTTGTTATCACAACCGTTTATCAATCGTCCACCTCTCACATATAGCCAGGTAAACAATGAGACAACGGTTCTTAATCTAATGATAGCAATGATTAGAGAAATGCATTATCACACCGGACAAATAATATATGCAGCAAAGATTAGAAAGGGACAACTTGTATGGAATTATGACTAATATAAAAATGCCTGAATGTAAAAGTGTTTCGAAGAAGGCACTGACATCCTATAACATAATATTCAAGCTGCGGCTCCTAATGGAGCCTTGGTCTGCTGGATGAACTTCCAAGAGGTATTTCAGCAGACACATCCGACTACGTCGGACGTCGTGAATACAGGAACGTTAGGCGAAACTCTCGGAAAATCATAATTGACAGTACATTTAATTGAGAACATCCAAAGGAGTATTATTTATGAATAGCTTTATTCTTGAAAGATCAAATCAAATGCCAATACATACTGACATGAGAAGAGTATTTAATGCTTTAGATGGATGCCAATTGGAATATAACTGGTTAATAACTAATCTTGAACATTATACAAATGCTATAAGAAGTGCAGCTAATACAAGTCTTCCTGATAATCTAACAATTTATGAAGAATCAACCTCCCCATCTGATAAGCTTGATAAAGATCCAATTTGGATTAGTGGGGAAGAACTAACAAGGATAATATATGGTAACAGTATTCAGTTTGTTTGGGGTGTGTTTTCAGGATTCCGCAAAAATATAGATATCAATATAGAAGAACTTATCATTGAACCATATGCGGATGGAAATCCAAATTTCTGGGTATCAGAACCCAAAATACAACATCCATTAGCGGATATTGAGGTTGTTTGTTGGGATAGCACATTAACATTATTCTTAACTGAAGATGATGGATTAGGTAATAAATTTAAAGAATATTTTAAGGATTTGATTGATCTAAAGACATACAATAAGAGATTTATGTAGAGAACTCGAAGAAGCCAAGAGCAGCATTGCCTAACATCGCATTCAACGCTAAGGGCCGCAAGCGGCCCTTAGTCCGGAAGAGACATTTCGGGGGAGCGGAATCACCAGACACATCCCACCACCCAACCGCATCGCGTCCAGTCACTTCTTCCTTAGGGTGGTGGAACGTCGTGAATGCGGGAATGTTATGTGAAATACCCTAAATGCGATATAAGGAGGATCTGATAGGTATGGGTACTACATATCAATTAATAAACTTATCAAAGAAAGAAGTTATTAATTACTGTCACCTACCGGCTTCAAAACTAAGGGAAATCGTTGGGAATCCAGTCGCTTCCGCGATTACTACCTGGTACTTAATAAATAACGTAGGCGATACTATTACATTTCTTTCAGACCTAGAAGAATCTCCGCAAGACATAGAACACTATAAAGAAGTAACAGATAGAATAATCAATGACTTAATTCAGAGTCAAATTCTAAAAGATGAAGGATTTATGTATGTAGATGAAGATGATCCCAGTATATTTATAAGGGATTTAAAGAATATTTGGATTGACTGAAGACGGGTAATTCGCATTATATTCGCGCTGTGGTCCGTTTGGCCTTGGGCCTGCTAGTAGGTAATTAAAGAATGGGTGATCTAATTGAATAATATTGAGCTTCAAAGCTGGATCGGTACATATAAAATTATGGATAGAACTTTAGAAGGTTTTTGGGTAGCATTCAATAATTACTTGAAAGAATGCCCAGAAGAAGTTAGTTTGTTTTTTGATGAATTGAATCTGGAAGATATTAAGCCTTCAATAGATACAATAGAGTATAAAACTATTTTTCATCCTGATTATCAGATCGTAGACAGTTACTATTCTCAGAGGGTTATATCTACGTTAGACATTTACTACAAAAATAATAGAATAGGTTATTATAGTATGTTTTTTTATACCGATGGCGAATGCTTTGACGATAGCCTAGTTACAGAATGGACAGGCTGGTTTATAACATTGAAACTTGAAGCATTAATTGACCTTCAACAGGAAATTAAAAATGAATTGGTAAAAAACAAGATAAAAAAAGATGAAATCGAAAAAATCTATAACTTAATAGATAAGCAAATTTCTAAAATCAAATCTCAAATCCATAACTAATTGTAGGTGGAGAGTTCGAAGAAGAAGTGGCATCACATCTTCTAACATAAAATTCATTTTGTGGGCATACGCCCTTCGTCGGCTATGCGACATACGTCGGGTCGACACAGTAACGTTAGCAGAAATCAGGGAATCAAGCCTCTAGGAGGCACTCGACCTTCTTCAAGGAACACCACAAACCCACCCAGTAACTTTGCGAATTACTTCTTGTGTAATATACTTAGTATATTAATATTATGATGTCAGGGTGGTTTTGTGGAATTGCATTTATACGAGCAGATATATAGCTATATTGTACAAGAGATTAAAGAAGGTCGTTTAAAAGAAGGTGACCGGGTCTCTTCTGAAAAAGAGTTGGCTGAACAATTTGGCGTCAGTCGTATTACATCTAAAAAGGCTCTGGAGAAATTGGCAGATTCTGGGGTTATTAATCGAATACAAGGAAAAGGTTCATATGTGGCCGATGGTATCATTGGAGGACAAGAACCGAAGCATTATTCAGAGGTAAGAACAACTTTGGTTCCTGAGGACGATAAGCGGGTGATCGGGTTTATTATACCGAATTTTTCTGACGAGTTTGGCCTGGAACTTCTTAGATCGATGGAAAAGCGGAGTGCTGAGCATAATTATCAACTCATTATCAAGCGAACTTGCGGGGATCGGGATGAGGAAAAACGTGCGATCGACTTATTTATTGGTTTAGGCATTAAAGGATTAATCGTGACCCCCATTCATGGTCAACACTATAATTCTGAACTGCTTCGACTTGTATTAGATCGGTTTCCAATTGTTTTGGCCGATAGATATCTAAAAGGAATTCCGGTTTGTTCGGTTTACACAGACAATAAGAAAGCAGCCATGGATCTTACACGTCATCTGATTAGCAAAGGTCATAAAAAAATCGCCTTTTTATCTCCGCCGGAAGAGAACACTTCAACATTGGAGGAAAGGCTGCTCGGATATACGTTTGCCTTCACCCAAGAAGGAATGAATTTGAACAAAGATTATGTATTGACGAACTTGAAGGGCACCCTTCCCAAGAACATAAACGGAACAGCGATTGAAAGTGATAAAGAAACAGTAAAGCATTTTTTGAAACAACACCCTGATGTAAAGGCGTTTGTCGCATCGGAATTTCTAATAGCTACCATGCTGGCTCAAGTCATCCACTCGATGGGGAAATCTCTGGAGGAATACGAGATCGTTTGTTTCGACTCCCTGAACGATCACCTGGGTCAACCCATCTTCACTCATATTAAGCAGGACGAGAAGCAGATGGGTGAATTAGCAGTGGATATGTTAATCTCTCAATTGCATGGAACAGTAGTTCCCGAGCTGAACATTATCAAACATCGTATGATCGTGAAAAATAACGGGTAGGGTTTATACAAGTGCAGCTAAACCAAAGCAATTGTTCAGAGTGTCGAGAAGTCCCGAGGGGCTTATCGGCACTTTTTTTGATATCAAAAATATAAGCTTCGAAGCAGGGAACTTCCTGACCAGATATCGCAAGAAAAACCTCTTTTAGACGCGGCCTGTCTTCTATGAAGCATGTGGATAGGCGCTTTTCTTATGGTAAAGCATGTTTCACATCAGGGAATTGGTTAGGGGACCGGAGATTAACCAACCCTTGAAACGTCGGTCTCTATATCTAAATTATAGCCATACATCATGAATAGTGATGTCGTAATATTGCAATTGACATGTTTTATGATGTCATATTAATATACTTAGTATAACTAGTGGGCTCCTATAACAAATTCACGGTGTTCATCATTTTCTGATTTTTATAGTTCATTTCACCAGATTTGTTAGCGCTTACATAAGGGATGATCAGAAAATGAAGTGGATCTTATAGGAATCCGAGTTAAACGAATTCATTTAACTTAAGGGGGACTTTGAATGAGGAGATCCAAAAAATTCGCATTTCCAATTCTTGTTTGCTTTCTGGTTATGTTACTACTTGTAACGGCTTGTTCAACGAAGGGAGGATCTAGCGATCAGGCCGGAGAGGGGATTACAACGGTTACGATGTGGCATGGTCTCACATCAATTGATTTAGATAATATGAATAAAGTCGTGAAGGCATTTGAAGAGAAAAACCCTACGATCAAAATGAATTTGGTTTATACAGAATCCAACGAGGGTTCCGATCAGAAGCTGCTGACTGCAGTTGCAGGCGGCAATCCTCCTGACGTTGCACTTTTCGACCGTTTTAAGGTCGGTACTTGGGCAGCGCAAGGTTCTCTGACTGACTTATCCTCGATGGCAGCAGAATCCGGAATTCGTAAGGAAATGTATTATCCATTTGCATGGGAGGAGTCCAGTTATCAAGGAAAGCTTTATGCAATGCCGATGGATACGGACTCTCGCCTGCTATTTTACAATAAGGATCATTTCAAGGAAGTAGGGTTGGATCCCAACAAACCACCACAAACGATCGCCGAGCTTGAAGCGGCCGCCGATAAGTTAACCATCAAGGAAGGTAAACGTTTCAAACGGATCGGGTTCATCCCATGGTATTCGCAAGGCTGGCTGTATACTTGGGGATGGGCATTTGGAGGAGAGTTCCAGGATGCTGCCACCGGCAAAATTACCGCAAATGATCCTAAAGTCGTGGAAGCATTACAATGGATGACCGACTTCGGTAAAAAGTACAATGTCGAGGATATTGCCGGATTCACAAGCGCAGCGGGTACGGAGGAAATGGATCCGTTCATTTCCGGTCAAGTTAGCATGAAGATAAGTGGAAACTTTACGGTGAAGGGTATCGAAAAGTTTAAGCCGGATTTAAACTACGGTGTTGCACCCATACCGACCCCAACAGGTACTAATTTTACGACATGGTCGGGAGGCGGGTCCGCTATTATCCCTAAAGGCGCCAAGAACGTCGCTGCTGCTTGGGAATTCCTCGAATTCTTAGGGAAAGAAGAAGGGCAAACGTTATTAAACGCTGATTCTCAAATTTCCGTTATTGATTCGGTAAACGACAAATACGGTTACAAGGACGATCCGATTATGAAGGAATTTATTAATATTTTGCCCAATTCACATAACCGCCCGGTTATTCCTGAAGGACAACTGCTGTGGAATGAGTTAGCTTCCGCTACGGAAAAGGCTACCCGCGGTAACGGTACTCCGAAAGAGAACCTGGATAGAGTAACAGAGACGGTTAATAAGGCTCTAGAAAAATACGACAAATAGAGTGCTCGGTAGGCAGGGAGCGAACTTTCTCTCCTTGCCTATTCATGAATGACACTTGGAAGGAGAATGTACATGGCAAAACTGGCCGATCCAGTTCAGGTAAAAGCAATTCCATCGGCAAGTAAACGAGCACTCCACAGAACTAACGCGATTGGGTGGCTGTTTGCTTCACCTTGGGCTATAGGGCTGCTATGCTTTTATGCAATTCCAATGCTAATGTCCATCTACTTCAGCTTCACTACTTACAGCATTCTGCAGCCTGGTGAATTTGTCGGAATGAATAATTATAAAGAGCTTTTTCATGATCCTCTATTTTGGAAATCCATATACAACACGATTTATTTTACGGTATTTTTTGTTCCATTAAGTATATTTTTCGGTGTGGCACTCGCTATGATGTTGAATATGAAGGTTAAGGGTATGGCTGTATTCAGAACGATCTTTTTCTTACCTACTCTCGTGCCACAAGTGGCTCTGGCTGTTCTGTGGATGTGGCTGTTACATCCAAACTTCGGATTGGTGAACGGGATGTTAGCGAATATCGGTATCGATGGGCCCGCTTGGCTTGGTGGTGAGTCGTGGTCCAAGCCCTCTCTCATTCTGATGTCGCTTTGGGGTATTGGGCAAGCTGTCGTTATCTACCTTGCTGGATTAGGAGACATCCCTGAGGAGTACTATGAAGCGGCGCAAATCGATGGAGCTAACTGGTTTCAGAAAACGAGAAAGGTAACCCTGCCTTTGCTTACGCCCGTTATTTTCTACAACCTTGTCATGGGAATGATTGGTGCATTCCAACAGTTTACTCTTCCCTATACGTTGACCAAAGGGCAAGGAACTCCTGCAAATTCCATGACTTTCTACGTCATGTATTTATATGAGAACGGCTTCAGGTATTTCAAAATGGGTTATGCCTCCGCAATGGCCTGGATCTTATTTATTATCGTTATGGCATTAACTGGAATTATTTTTATTACGTCTAAACGCTGGGTTCATTATCAGGGAAAATAAGGAGGAGGAAGCAAGGGATGAATCCTACCGCTATCAAAAGAATCAATCGTGCGTTAGCCTATGTATGTCTAATTGTTGCTTCTGCATTTTTCATGATTCCGTTCATTTGGCTGCTTTCGACTTCTCTTAAACCACTCACACAAATCTTTACATTCCCACCAGAGTGGATTCCGCGTCCAATTCTGTGGAGTAATTATTCCCGTGCTGTTGAGTATATCCCTTTCTGGACATATCTGAAAAACACGGCGATTATAACTATCGTTAGTACGCTTGGTGTGATCATATCCTGTCCCTTGGTTGCCTATAGTTTTGCCAAGTTAGAGTACCGTGGGAGAGGTTTACTTTTCTTTGTTACCCTTGCTGTTATGATGATCCCCGGACAGGTGACCATGATTCCTCTATTCCTGTTGTTTACTAAATTAGGTTGGGTAGGGACACCTCTTCCACTAATTGTACCCCAATTTTTTGGAGTGCCCATTTACATTTTTCTATTGCGGCAGTTTTTCATGGGACTGCCTGATGCCTTGCGCGAAGCGGGCCGCTTAGACGGCGCTAGTGAGTTCCGCATATATTTACAGATCATGTTTCCACTAGCCAAATCCGCCGTATTAGCCGTGGCATTGTTTCAATTTATGGGGAGCTGGACTGATTTCATGGGCCCCTTGCTTTATTTAACCAATGAACCATCTTACACGGTTTCGCTTGGATTGCAGCAATTTCAGAGTCAAAAGGGATCCGAATGGGGTCTATTAATGGCGGTATCCACCTTGATGACATTACCTATTATTGTTTTGTTCTTTTTTCTTCAAAAGACGTTTATTAGCGGCATTACATTTAGCGGTATAAAAGGTTGAACAATCATTTCTATGAATGAAGCACTAGCGATGCGAAACCCCAGGGAGGTTAGGAGGGACCTGATGTGATGCTGAATTTGGTTAAATGTGAGGTGTGGGGCGTAAGTGGCGCAGGAACATATATCATTTCCGAAAATAATTTAAATCTGGGACTACAATTTTTATGTAGATAACGACGGATAGGTCCGTTAGAAAAAAGTTAATAAGCAAAAAGGCAGCGATGTGTAAAGCAGAAGCTGCCTTTTTACTTACCAAAATAAGGAGATTCAGGAGTTGTTCGGCCTCTTAAGCCTTTAAGAAAACCTGTCGGCGCTGGAGGATTAGCCCTCTCTTCGTCTAATAATATATATGGGAACATTAAGCGAATTCGTATATTTGCTCATACGCAGGAAATGGGGGGGATTCGTTGAAGAAGGAATTCTAAGGGAGTTATAAAGAGTGTAGGCGTATCACGGAAGGCAAAGGCTTCACATACATAATATTCACGCATTGGGCATAACGACCTCGGTCCGGTATAGGAATTTAGGGGAGGTAGTGGCAGTCGGACACATCCGACTACGTCTAAAGTCATGAATACCCCTACGTTATAAGAAGCTGACGAAAGTAGTGGTCAAAATAAAAAAGATATTTGGTTTAATAGGTTCTATTATTACACTAATAATGTTGATTCACCTTATTTTTTATAGTGTAGCTCGACAACAAGCAGTAGTTTACATCGAAAAGAAATATGTTGATAAAAATATGAGAGTTGGTTGGCCCAGTCAAAATTTTTTTAATGACATCTCAGATGGATGGTATAAAGTCCCAGTATATACCGAAAATAAAAAACAAAAAATTAAGTTCTATGTTGATTTAAACATGTTTGAGGATATAAGAGATGATGACTTTTTGTTCTGGGCGTTATTAGCTGATGCAGAAGAGCAATTTAATACTAAGGTTAGAGAAACTCTTCCTACGGCTAAAGTCCACGTTCTTCATCAATCTATTGATGAAAAGACCTATTATAGTGAGTTTGGCAAAGAAAATATCCAATATGTCCCCAACAGCAACGGAGATCTAGTACTGGTTGTTCATATTGGTTGGGAAGAGAACATAAAATTATCAAAGGAAGATTTTGCTGAAAAATGTTCTGAAGTTGGTGTACATTTTCTATCTGCTTATCCGGTTTCTAAATTGCAATTTTCGTATACTTATCAGGAGAAGGAGAATATGTATACAACCACTGAAATTAGTAGAGAAAATCTTGAGAAGTTTTCTAAAGATGATCTGTATAAAGAACTGTATACCAATGTATATCTATACTAACTTTAAAGAAGGGAACAAGTGGTTCACCAAGTCTGCATTGCTCCAAAGAGGAACTTACCCGAAGAGAACAGAGTAGGGAAAATCGCGCAACTGGACTTGCTCATTCTCAATTCGACTATGTCTACGCCTATGATGAGTATGATCTGGAAGTGAACACGGAAGAACTGAGTTCGGCTGCATGTGCGGAAAAAATATTAAGTTATATGAACTCCGAGAAGGAGTACTCAGCATTTAAGAAGTTAAGTAGAAGGTAAGTGAAGTAGGAGATAAGTAAAGTAGAAGAGCCACTAACTGGATTTTATCATTATGCTGATTATGATGCCTCAACCTAACGAGATTTCGTTAGGTTTTTTGCTTATTTCCCGTAGAGAATTGTTAGATAACGGTAATGTTCAGGTTTAGCGTAGAAGTCGTCTATCTTATTGCGAGTGGGTATTCTCGGTACTGCTAAGGTGTGGAGTAATCCCACCCATTTAATATTTTATTTATATATAGAATTGTTCTATAAGTAAACCCGTTGACGATATTCCTGTTAGAATGCTATTTTTATATCAATTAATTCCTAGTTAACTTGTAAGAATTAATGGTTTAAAAAAATGGTAAACACAACGGGGGAGAAAAACATGAAAAAATGGTCTGTTCTAACACTTACAACTGCAATCGTATTGGCGCTGACAGGATGCAGCACCGGGGGAGACACAAAGACAGCATCAGGAGCTGATGGAGGGAAAGAAGCAACCAAGATTATTGTGGGAACAGGCACACAATTTCCGAATGTAGCTTTTATTGACGAAAATAACAAGCTGACGGGATATGATGTAGAACTCGTCAGAGAAATTGATAAACGGCTTGATGATTACGAGTTTGATCTGCAGACGATGGAGTTCACCAATTTGCTGCTGAGCCTCGAAACGAACAAGATTGATATGGTTGCGCATCAAATGGAGAAAAACCCGGAGCGCGAAGAGAAATATTTATTCAATAAAGAAGCGTATTCACACTGGAAAAACAAAATCGCTGTTCTCAAAGATGACAATACCATTCATTCCATCGATGATCTGAAAGGCAAAAAAGTATTAACGACAGCAACCAGTGCCCAGGCCATTTTGCTGGAAAACTACAACAAAGAGCACAACAATGCACTTGATATTGTGTATTCAAGCGGTGTGGCTAACGATTCTATCTCACAGCTCAAGGCTGGACGGGTTGCAGCGTTTGTAGCGGCTGACTTTACGCTTCCACTCGTTGATCCGAGCGGCGATCTGAAACTGGTTGGTCCACCACTCAGTGAATCCGACACCCTGTTTATGTTCCGCAAGGATGATCCTGAAGAGCAGAAACTCGCTGACCGCATCGATGAAGCGCTGAAGGAAATCAAGGCAGATGGTACATTGAAGAAACTTAGTGAGCAGTGGCTTGGCTTTGACGCTACGGAATCGGAAACTAAATAACACGTAGATGAAAGGCAGGTCGCAGCGATGGGTACACCATTCGAATTCAGTTATGTCATTGACTACTTTATAAAGCTCCTACCCACCATCAGTACTACGCTTCTAATTGTAGTTAGTGCAATGGTGCTTGGTCTAATCATCAGTTCCATCGCGGCAGTGCCGCAGATGTACAATATTCCGGTGCTGAAACAGCTGTCTAAGCTGTATGTGTCTTTTTTTCGCGGTACACCGATCTTGATTCAGCTGTTCTTGTTCTATTACGGTGTGCCGGAAATTTTGGGTTTGTTCGGTATTAATGCCGACCGCGCACCTGCAATCTATTTTGTTATTATGACTTACTCGCTCCATAGCGGAGCGTTTATGGTGGAGATGATTCGGGCTTCAGTTGCTTCCGTGGATCGGGGGCAGGTAGAAGCTGCTTATGCCTTGGGCATGTCTGGTCCACAAGCTTTCTTCCGGATTGTATTGCCGCAGGCCTATGTGACGGCATTGCCTATATTCACCAACATGGTGATTAGCAGCCTGAAGGATACATCCCTCGCTTTCAGTGTGGGTGTCATGGAGATGACGGGCAAGTCGTCTACACTGGCAACGATCTCTCGTCATTTTATTGAAGCGTATATCTCGCTGGCGCTCATTTATTTTGTTTTGAGTTTTGTGCTGGAGAGGGTGTTCAGTGTGCTTGAGCGGAGAGTGCAGAAGAGGGGGTTTGCTCCGATATGAGCTTTGATCTTTCCTTTGTATGGACCGCTTTCGTGCAGCTTCTCGGTGTCATCCCGATTACACTGGCCATCACCGTTGTCTCGGTGGTTCTCGGTTTTATCATCGGCACTGTGGTTGCACTTCTCCGTCAGTTTCGGGTTCCTGTCCTAAGCCAGCTGGCGACTGCCTATGTTACGTTTATTCGCGGTACACCCATGATTACACATCTGCTTCTGATCTATTTCGGTCTGCCGATGATCATTGACAGCGTGTCTTCATCACTCGGACTTGGGTTCAACTCATCGTCCATTCCATTGATCGGCTTTGCTTACCTGTCATTCTCGATTACCGCGGGTGCTTATGCGTCAGAGATTGTCAGATCCGGCTTGCTCTCGGTGGATCGCGGGCAGATTGAAGCCGCATATTCTCTGGGCATGACAGCGACAAAGGCGCTGCGCAGAATTGTGCTGCCGCAGGCTTTTGCAGCCAGTCTACCCAACATTTCTAACATGCTGATTGGCATGTTGCATGGATCTACACTGGCCTTTGCGGTATCGGTGGTCGAGATTAACGCCAAGGCTCAGATTGTCGCATCAACTAACTGGAAATTTTTTGAGGCTTACGTGGCGGCAGCCCTTATTTTCTGGGGTCTGACCATCATTATTGAGAAACTGACCGCATTGGCAGAGAAGCGGTTCAGGGTGTACAACCGGGGAGGCGTGTCATGATTGAACTAAAGCAAATACACAAAAGCTTCGGAGACAACAAGGTGCTGTCAGGAATTAATCTGAATGTGGCGCGCGGAGAGGTGGTTGCGATTCTGGGACCCAGTGGATCAGGCAAAACAACGCTTCTGCGCTGCATTAACTATTTGGAAAAACCAGATTCCGGGCATATCACACTCGGTGATTTTACCTTGGATTATGGGAAGCACACTAAAAAGGACATCCATGCCTTACGCCAAAAATCAGCAATGGTGTTTCAGCAATACAATCTGTTCCGTCATAAAACAGCGTTGCAAAATGTGATGGAAGGACTTGTTGCTGTACGCAAAGTGGCCAAGGAAGAAGCGCGGGCGCAGAGTGCCGCCTTGCTGGAGAAGGTGGGACTCGGAAACAAGCTCGATTCATACCCTAGTCAGCTTTCAGGTGGACAGCAGCAGCGCGTCGGCATTGCACGGGCACTGGCGATGAATCCGGAGGTCATTTTGTTTGACGAGCCGACCTCGGCGCTGGACCCGGAACTTGTAGGCGAGGTGCTGGCGGTTATTCGCCAGATTGCAGAGGAAGGCATAACGATGATCATCGTTACTCATGAAATGGGTTTTGCCCAAGAAGTGGCGAACCATGTTGTGTTTATGGATGGTGGGGTCATTGTGGAAGAAGGAGAGCCGAAGCAGCTGTTCCGCTATCCGAAGGAAGAACGTACGAAGCAGTTTCTGAAACGGATTACACCGGATACTGCCTATTCCATATAAGGAACATCTGAGGGGGAAGATGTATGTCATTTACATTGGGGATTTTGGATCAAAGTATTGTGTTTCCCGGCCAGTCAGCTGCAGAGTCGTTGAATAATACCGTGAAACTGGCGAAGCTTGGGGAATCGCTTGGATATGATCGGTTTTGGGTGGCGGAGCATCATGACTCTGAAGGTGTGGCGGGATCATCGCCGGAAGTGCTCGTTTCGTATTTGCTGGCACAGACCCAAAAGATCCGGATCGGTTCCGGGGGTGTCATGCTCCAGCATTATAGCCCCTATAAGGTGGCTGAAAACTTCAATGTGCTTGCGACACTGGCTCCGGGACGGGTTGAACTGGGGATCGGGCGTGCCCCAGGCGGCTTGCCTCGTTCCACGAAGGCGCTGCAAAAGGGAATTGCAGAACCGGAAACGTTGGATGACAAACTGGTAGAACTGAAAAACTTCCTGAAAGCTCCGGCAAGTGAAACCCATGCGCAGCCAGGACTGACAGCTCATCCGTTACCAGGGCAGCCGGCAGGTATTTATATGCTGGGCACGAGTGTTTCCAGTGCGGAACTGGCAGCAAAGCAGGGGCTTCCTTATGCGTTCGCGCTGTTTATCAACAATGATCCCGAAACGGCACGCGCTGCGCTGGATACGTATCGCACGCAGTTTAACGCTGAGCAAGGTGGAGAGCCCGAAGCTATTCTAGCCTTGTCGGTCATTGCAGCAGATACGGAAGAAGAGGCTAATGCATTGGCGGGACAGCACAAAAGCGTGCGTGTAACGCTGGCGAGTGGCAAAACCGTGAATGTGCAGACACTGGAGCAGGCAGCGGAATTCGCAAGGCAAGCGGGAGAAACGTATACGGCGGTTGAGCGCGAAGCGGACATTACACGTGGCACTAAAGAATCGGTGCGGAAGCGGCTGCTTGAGCTGTCGGAGGAATATGGCGTAAACAGCTTTGTGTTCACAACCATTATTCCTGATTTTGATCAACGAAGCCGCTCGTTCCAATTGCTAAAAGAAGCCTTTACAGGGGAACTGGTGTAAGTACAGAAATTCTCAAAAGTAGTATTTTAGTTAAACTCATATGGATCGGAGAGCGGTAATCATGGGGAACACAACAGTGAAGACAGAATCAATTATATCGGCATATGTACACGCTTATGAAGAGATTGAACAGGAGATTGCGGGTCTGACCGAGCAACAGTTGAAGTGGAAGTCTTCTCCATCCTCCTGGAGTGTTACTGAAGTGCTGGCACATCTGGTGGACCACAGTATCGTCGTTTCCTTTCGCATCCGGGAAATATTAGCGGGATCACAGGCGACGCTGCCTGGTTTTAACCAGGACGCGTGGATTGCCGGACAAAAAGCAAATGAGGAGCAGATCTCTCAGCTGATTACGATTGCCAATGGTCTGGTTCAGTACAACTCAGGACTACTGAAGCGGCTGAGCGACGAAGAATGGGAGAAAACCGGCATTAACTTCAAAGGCGAGACGGTATCTCTAGCTGTGATCATTCCGGGTTTTGTCGCTCATGTGCAGAACCATCTCAACCAGATTCGCAGAATCAAGCAAGCAGCAGCTGAAAAGCAGGTGCAGTAATGGGAAACACGGAGGCGCAATCAACGGCCAGCCAACATCCGAATTCGGGTACGGACAGCCGGGAACTGATCATCAGGGAAGCAGCTGCCGAAGAAGGCCATTTGCTGGAGGCCGTCCTGTATGAAGCATACAGTCAATATGAACAGGAGCTTCCTCAGGATGTATGGGTTGCCTATAAAGCAGGCATTGCAGAAGCGACCCGGAAATCGTCAACGATTGCCAAGCTTGTCGCAGAACTGGATGGAGAAATCGTCGGCAGCGTATTTGTGTATGCCTCATCCGAGACCGCATACGGCAATGCAGAGCTAGGCATCCATTCCCCGATTATTCGTCTGCTGGGCGTAACTGGCAAAGCTCGAGGCAGAGGTGTGGCGACAGAGCTTATTCGGGCCAGTGTCAGACTGGCGAGTGAACGAGGTGCGGACACGTTGTACCTTCACACCTCGGACATGATGGGGGCGGCGATTCGTCTTTATGAGCGTCTGGGGTTTGAACGAGCGTTGGATAAAGAGTTTATGACAGGGGGAAACACGCTGGTCAAAAGCTATCGCTTGCAGCTGGCCGACACCCTATTGCTTCAATAATGGATCTATGTGGGAGGTTGATTATGAGCAAAGCAAAACAGCTTAAACTAGGCAGTATTATTTTGGGCGTAGGCGGTACGATGTCCAGTTGGCGTCATCCCAGTGTGCCGGTGGATGCCAGCGTTAATCTGGAATTTTACACACAGCAGGCCCAGACCGCGGAACGTGGCAAATTCGATCTGGTGTTTATTGCCGATGGGCTGTTTATTACGGAGAAATCCATCCCTCATTTTCTAAATCGCTTCGAGCCGCTTACCATCCTGTCTGCGCTTGCGGTGGTCACCACTCGGATCGGGCTGGTTGGCACATTATCAAGCACGTACAGCGAACCCTTTAACGCGGCCCGTCAATTTGCATCTCTGGATCATATCAGTAAAGGACGCGGAGGCTGGAATCTCGTTACATCGCCGTTGGAAGGTTCCGCAGCGAATTATAGTAAAGAGAATCACCCGTCTCATGGGGATCGTTACGAGATTGCAGAGGAGTTTTTGGAGGTTGTGCGTGGTTTGTGGGATTCCTGGGAGGATGATGCTTTTGTACGAAACAAGGAGACGGGCGTCTTTTTTGATGCTGCGAAGCTGCATCGTATCCAGCATGAAGGCAAGCATTTTAAGGTAGCAGGACCACTCAATATTGCGCGTACGAAGCAGGGACAGCCCGTCGTCTTTCAGGCCGGTTCGTCAGAACCCGGCAAACAGCTCGCAGCCAAGGGAGCTGATGCGGTGTTTACCGGACAGAACTCGATCGAGGACGCCAGAGCATTCTATGAAGATGTGAAGCGGCGTACTGTGGAGCAAGGACGTTCGGCAGACGATCTGGCTATCATGGTAGGCATTGTTCCCATCATTGGGGAAACCGACGAAGAGGCGGAGAGAAGATACCAGGATGCGGCGAGCCGTATCCCGATTACCGAAGCGCTGGACGTACTGGGACGCTTTTTCGACCATCATGATTTCCATCAATATGCATTGGATGAGCCATTTCCGGAGCTTGGTGATATTGGTCAGAACTCGTTCCGCAGCAGCACGGATCGAATCAAAGCCAGGGCACAAGAGCTTGGACAAACGTTGCGGCAGGTTGCTCTCGAAGCGGTGGCGCCAAGGTCTCCCTTCATTGGCTCGGCCGAGACGGTAGCAGATACGTTGCAGCATTGGTTCGAGACGGGTGCAGCCGATGGTTTCATCGTACATCCGATTATACCGGAGGATCTTGTTATTTTTGTCGATAAGGTTGTACCGATCTTGCAGGAGCGCGGTGTGTTTCGTACCGAATATGAATCGGATACCCTACGAGGCCATCTGGGTCTGCCCGTACCGGAAAATCGGTATACGCAGCAGAAGACGGAGCAAGCGACCGTTTAATGTGAATCGTTTATATTATAAAACCTATTAAAATGGTGAGAATACATTGAATTTTGAAAGGAGAGCCTTCATGTCGAGACAGGGTCAATTAAAGCTGGGAACATCATTGCACGGCGTTGGCTCCAGCGTATCGGGCTGGAGGCATCCCGATCTGCCATCCGATGCAAGCATCAATATCGATTATTATATTCAGCAGGCTAGACAGGCGGAGGCGGGCAAGCTTGATTTCGTGTTTATAGCCGATGGTTTGCACATTACCGAGCAGTCTATACCTCATTTTTTGAATCGTTTTGAGCCGCTTACTGTTCTGTCTGCTCTTGCTGCATCGACTCGAAATATTGGCCTGGCAGGAACCCTCTCCACATCCTATAGCGAACCCTTTACGGTCGCCCGTCAGTTTGCATCTCTGGATCATCTCAGTGGTGGACGTGCAGCATGGAATGTGGTGACTTCGCCATCGGAAGGTGTGGCGGACAACTTCAACAAGGGAGGCCATCCCGATCATGAAACCCGTTACCGCATGGCCGCAGAGTATGTCGAGGTTACTCGTGGGCTGTGGGACTCGTGGGAAGATGATGCGTTGATTCGGGACAAGGAAAGTGGCGTTTTCTTCGATCCTGAGAAGCTGCATACGCTCAATCACAAAGGCGAGTTCTACGAGGTGGCCGGTCCGCTGAACATCGCGCGTTCCAAACAGGGGCATCCTGTCATTTTCCAGGCAGGTGCGTCCGAATCGGGCCGGGATTTTGCTGCCAAAACGGCGGATGCTGTGTTTGTCCACGGCCAATCCCTGGAGGAAGCGAAAGCGGTATACAATGATCTAAAGCAACGTGCAGTCTCCTTCGGACGTAAACCTGAAGAGATTTTGATTCTGCCAGGAATTGCACCGATTGTAGGGCATACCGAAGCGGAGGCTCAGCGCAAATATGATGAGGTTGTGCAACTTGGCTCTGTTGATGATGCGATTCAATATCTAAGTCGTTATTTTGATTACCATGACTTTACGCAATATGCACTGGATGAGCCATTTCCGGATTTAGGAGATTTCGGCTCCAATGGCTTTCGAAGTTTTACCGATCAAATTAAGCGAGAAGCACGTGAGCAAGGATCAACACTGCGCGAGGTTGCGCTGCATGTTGCACAGCCCCGATCTGCATTTTTTGGCACACCTGAAACGATTGCCGACTTGATGCAGCTATGGTTCGAGGAGGGAGCAGCGGACGGCTATATCATTCTTCCAACCGTACCGGATGGACTGGAAGCATTCGTGGAACTGGTCGTACCTGTGCTGCAACAGCGCGGACTGTTCCGTACGGAATATGAGCACGATACGCTGCGGGGGAACCTGGGACTGTCCGTGCCTGTGAATCGCTATGTGAAGCAGGCTTGATGGATCTTGATCTAATCTTGGAACAATGAATTAGAGAGTCCGTGTAACTGTGGTCTGTGAATCTGTGATGAACGGCCTAATCTCGAACTCATAAAACAGCCGAAGCGTATTTTTATCGCCTCGACTGTTTTTTGATTTTATTTTATATGACCGAACCTTACGTCCTACGTCTGCACGCACATATCCCCATGCAATTCTCCGCTCCATCCCTTTCCTTCCAGTTGTCCGTGTAGTCCCAGATTGTAATGTACAATATAATAAAATTTTATTTGGTGTTATATAGGTGTAGAAGGATAGTTAAACTTATGTAGATGGGTTTACTATTGATTTTGGAATACGTGGCTTTTAACCTTTTAAATAGAAGAGACTGAAGGAGGAGCTATGAATACAGAAGACCATATCCAACATATGTTGCAGGTGATCGTCGAAAAAACACAATCCATCATTAACGATCGAGAAAAGCAATCCTTTGGCTCTCTGGAATATTTCCTGGGACATATTATAGAGTATCGCGATCAAAAGCAATACCTGACAGATGAGTGGCATATCCGCACACCTCGCTGGCTGGGGGAGTATGGCAATACATCAGAGGAAGAAGAACTTCTTTCGGATATCTATCGCTTGCAAGCATATATTGCTGAAAAGTTAAAGGGTGGATAGTGGATCAGTAAATCATGAATCATCATGTCGCATTAGTCCGGCTGAAATGTCGCAAAAGTACATGGTAACCCGATACGGAGATCGTATATACTCTCTTTATGTTTCGATAATGAAAATCATTATCAGTATTATACATAAGGGGGATTTACAAATGAAACAAGGAACACAGGGGCAAGCAGGCGGAAGCAAAGGCTATGCTGCTCACAAATCACGATTACTTATGGGCGTGATGTTGGCCCTTATTCTAGTCCTGACGGCTTGCGGTGCCGCAACAGGTACAGATAGCGGTAAGCAATCTGCGGCAACGCCAGCAGAGACACCAGCGAATGCGGAAACACAGACGGACGGAGCTTTTCCCGTAACGATCAAGGGTATGAAGGGTGACATCACTCTAAACGAAAAACCGAAGAGAATTGCAATTCTCGATGTTAAGTTTCTGGATCAGATGTTAGCGATTGGCGAGAAACCAGCAGGAAGTGTTATTGCAGGAGGGAATACCGATTTTCCAGAATATTTAGGAGACCAGCCGAATGGCGTAGAAGTTCTGGGTACACGGGACGAGCCTAACCTGGAAGCCATTGTTGCACTTGACCCGGATCTGATTATCATGACCGACTTCCAGGAGAAACAGTATGAGAGTGTAAGCAAAATTGCACCTACCCTGGTACTCGACTTCTACGAAGACTGGCGTGATACGTTAGCTACGGTTGCCCAAATTACAGACAAGCAGGACGAGGCAGAGAAAGTGCGCACAGCGTATGAAGAGAAAATCGCCGGGCTGAAAGCACAATTGTCAGAGAAGCTGGGCGATGAAACAGTGGCGATCATTCGTCCACGAAAAGAAGGAATTCGTGTTCACGGTATTGAGCATCGCATTGGCGGTATCATGTACAATGACTTGGGGCTGAAAATGCCTGCTCTGGTACAGGAGATTAATGAAGATGGTTCCGTAGAAATCTCGATGGAAAAAGTGCCTGAGATCGGGGCAGATCGTTATTTTGTGCTGTCGGATGAGCTGTTTGCGGCAGAAGCTGAGGCGATGGTGAACAATCCGGTATGGCAGTCTCTTGATGCTGTGAAAAATAACCGCACGTATGACGTAAACTCCACACTGTGGATTGCATACTACGGACCGCTTGCGATTAATCTGATTGTAGATCAGGCATCGGAAGCCCTGCTCGGATCGAACTAATATGAACCGATATCTCTCGACAGACTTATGGAAAGAGACGGTAGAGGATTATTCGATTTTGCTCGGTGAACCGCCTGAACATAGTGTCCGTACCATTGCTTTGAGTGAGCTGCATGACGAAGAGGCGTGTCGAGAGTATATCCGCTGGTTTCAGAACTATATCGATGCACCAGACATGAAAGTCGCAGCCTCCATGTTAGCCAAGCGGCTTGGCTATCTATGGACGACTCCGCTCGTGACCGCGATGACGTTTCATCATCAGCATGTAACCTTTCAGCTGGAGAACAGCTTTCTCTATCATCCAAAGCTCGAAGAACATGAGGAGGGTACACGATTTCCTTTTCTAGCGGTGAACGGGCTTCAGGCTGAAGAACTGTCTGGAGACAGGAGCGTATGGCGGGAAAAGGCGGTCCAGGAGATGTTTGCGGTACAACTGACACCTTTGTTAAAGACACTTGCTGCGATTGCACCTCTTTCGATGAGCATTCTCTGGGAGAATATTATGGTGCGGATTGGCCGACTATTCACTCCTGATGAAGCCGAGACAGAGCAGGAACGTAAGATCATTCGAGAGGACTTCTCTTATCTAACGCAGGTAGCATCCGGACAAGTGTTTGGTGTGAGGAAGAATCCGTTAACCCGCTTCACCGATTGTAAGGACAATGTGCATGTTGCCAAAAGTGAGCGGATCACCTGTTGTTTCTATTACCAGATGTCAGGGGAATATTGTCTCAAATGTCCGAAAATTGACATTGAGAAAGAATCTCAACTACAATGACAACAGCAACAATTTTACCATTGCTATTGTCAGGAGATGAGAGAAATGCCGCTGCAAGAACAGACAAGTCTATGGAGTGATACGACGATCAAGATGCTTGACGGGTATAGCGGTACTTTGCAGACAAGCAGTGTTCTTAACGAAACCGAATTAACCTCGAATGTGTTGCTGCTGGCGGTAGGCGGGGAAGGGGAGCTTGCAATGAATGGTGAAGTTTGCCACATTGGAGCTTCTTTTGCTTGTCATGTGGCGAAGGGAACATCCTTTACACTGACGGCCAGATCAGACGAACTTTATTATATCGTGATTAGGTATAAGGCTTCTTCCCTGGAAGGAGCCTCCCATGCGTTGCCCTCGTATCGCAAACACCCGCTGCAAACATCGTTTATTCAGAATCCTGTGACGCAAGCGGAATGGATTCAGAATGCGGAAAAAATCGTTGCCAAATGGCGTCGCGGCGAAGGGCTGGAGCGTTTTCATGCCAATGCATTGCTCCAGGGGATGATCTACGAACTGATCATGGAGTATGAGCGTGGTCAAGGCGGAGCAGAGTCCGACATGGTGGATGTTGTCGTGTCCTATATATCATCGCATTATCGCCAGAATCTGGAGCTAAAAGAGTTGGCAGCCCTCGCTGGATGCAGTGTAAGGCAGTTGCAGCGACGATTCAAACAAGAGAAGCAGCTCGGGCCGATGGAGTACGTCATCCAGCTGCGGATGGAGAATGCGTCTCGGATGTTACTTCATACGGATGCTTCCATTGGGGAAATTGCTGACAAAATGGGCTATCGCGACATGTATTATTTCAGCAGGGCGTTTAAGAAATATTATGGCGTTCCTCCGCTGCGTTATCGACTTGCTGCCGCTTCAGAATTAGATGAAAAGTATGCTCAAGCCTTACTGCGGAATCGCACAGCTTCTTCGTACGAGTCGGCCCAAGGTCCGGTGATCTGCCATATGCGAGGTGAATATCAAGTTACTGAATCACCACAGCGTATCGCCGTACTGGATGTTCAATATGCCGATCATTTGCTCGCGCTTGGGTTGTCTCCAGTAGGAAGCGTAGGATCGGGAAGTGCCGTGGTCAATTTCCCTCAGTACATCCGGGCAGGACTTCAGGGTACCGAATTACTCGGAACGTACGAATACCCTGATCTGCTTGCGGTAGAACGATTGTCACCGGATCTGATTATCTGCACCGAGGTGCATGATCAGCATCATGAACGGTTAAGTCGAATCGCTCCAGTGATTATGTTCAAGCGTAATGAGAGCTGGCAGACCATACTGAGTCTGTTCGGTGAACTGACAGGCAAGCGGACAGAGGCCAAGCGTATACTTGCGGATTATCATCGACGTACTGCTTTGCTGTCCGAAGAACTGGCTCCGGTACTGGCAGGTAAAAGTGTGGCGCTGATCCGTCCGCTCGATTCTCTTGTTCGGGTTCACTCTGCTGCTCATCGTACAGGTGCTGTGTTGTACCGTGATCTGGGTCTGCCTGTCCCGTTATTTGTATCCGATACCGCCGACACGGCCTATCATATCTCGGTTGATAGATTACCGGCTGTACAAGCCAGCCATTACTTTTTGCTCAGTAATGAGCTTATGCAGGATGGGATATCCGCGACAGAACAGCGTGTGTGGGGGATGCTGGATACAGGTGAGCGACAGCACATACACTCGGTAGATGCTGCGACATGGATTGGGTGCTATGGGCCGATGGGGATCAATGGCATTGTGGATCAGATTGAGCAGGCGTTGTTGGGGTGAGGGGCAGCTTTTTCATGAGGGAAAACAAAAGAAACCGTTCCGTAGTAGTAAATGGAAGTGAGAGCAACCATATACCAAAGGAGACGGTTTCTTTGTACATTTTACATACTTGAATGAGGACACATTAGATCAGGCCGAGTGTTAATAATGCAGGAACGATATACGAGTCAGGGGGATATGTTAAAATGATAGAAAGTTGAACCAATACGAATAACAGGAGGTATAACACATGAAATGGCAAGAGGTTAGAGAACTGTTCCCAGACCAATTTGTTCTGGTTTCTATCATTCAATATCATGAGGAAGATAATAAAAAAATCGTAGATGAAGTTGCACCAATTCGTACCGTATCAGAACAAGATGCGAATAAAGAGTTTTTTCGAGTAGAGCCTGGTAACGTTGTATATCATACTTCGAATCAGGACTTTGTGATTCATCTCCGTAAAGATCCATTAATGAGAGTGAGACGTAATACGAATGAAAATTAACTATGATGGACAGCTAATTACAACGTCACTTACCGTTACATTTAGAGGAAGAACACTGAAAATAGATGATGTCATTATAGATACTGGATCTTCACATACGATCATTAGTCCTGATGTTTTAGAGGAAATCGGCGTTACTTATGAAACAGGGGATTCAATTTTTGAAGCATACGGGATTGGAGGAAGTATTCCTTTTTACACCAAAATCATGGATAGGATTGTAATAGACACAAACAGCATTGAGAATATAGAGATCGATGTAGGCATATTGCCTAAAGATCATAAAGGTCTTCTCGGGTTGGATATTCTGAAACAACAAAACTTTATTATTGACTTGAAGTTACTAGAGTTACGTAAGTGAGTTTTGAATTATCGGCTATGGTGAAATTGACTTAGAAGGAGAAGTTATGAACGAAAAAGCTAAAGGGAAATTAAAAAAGCAATTCCTACTCATCATTTTATTTATTTTTATCATTGGAATTCAACTAACTACCAACACCTTAGTAAACCATTCCCCTGTATGGACAACTGCATTATTAATTTTTTGTTTTCTTATATTTTGTATACTTGGACTTTTAACATACCTTGATCTCAAGAAACAAGAGCAGCTCATAACGATTGGACAAATTGTAGATGTGAGGAAGAATAAAAATATGATTATAGTTAAAGGATTGGGACGAGGCAACAGCAAGATTTTAATAAAAGATGGTCCTATCCTGAATATGATGCAGCCACATGACCTGATTGAAATCACGAGATTAAAATATACAAAAATGATAACGAAAAAAGTGTATAAGGATGAAGAGATACAACTTTGAGCAAGTGGTGGGAGAGATAAGTATTTTACATAATAATAAAGAGCGTTTTTGGATCTACATTCAAGGTAGGAGGAGAGAATGTAAATGAACAACATAAACTCTCATCATTGCAACCTAAATATACGGTATGACCTGCCTGATGAGGTATGGGCTAAAGTATCTGAATTATATGAGCGTATGCAAGGGTGGAGGGGTTATAAAAGTGGGATTCCACATTGGTTTGGAACTGAAGAGGATGATGTATTTATTGAAGCATCCGTTGAGCCTAGTGGGTTATCCTTTTATGCGCAGATGAATAGCGAGGATTGGACTTCTTGGATAGAAGCATTTAAGTTGGAAGCGTCAAAAGTGTTGGGCTTTGATGTTGGTGAACCTGAAGATGGATAGGTGTAATAAATGTTATTTAATTGTGGATGTCCACGGTAAGGGAGGGTGACATCGGTGTCTAGATGTATTGGTCCCAATTATCAATGGTAAGCTCATTCAGTGGAATGATAATTCAACCAAGCTGCGTAAATTCTATAGTGAAGCATTTAAGATGGAGGATCTAAACCAATAAAATGATCTAAAAAGGATAAAAAGAAAAAAATGATAAACTCTATTAGCATTGATGAGCGGAACGGGACCACATTTAATGAAGAGATCGTTATGAACCCTACATGGGCAGACAGTTTAAGTTTTTTGAGAAAACTCGATGGAGATAAATTTACATTAGTTTTTTTTGAGGTATCAGACACAGGTTCAGCATTAGTTGGAGGTGGACCGGAATATTTTGTTGTGTCCATTACAATGGATGAACATATATATACGCTTATGAACGACAGGCAGGGAAACAGTGAAATTTCTCTAGTGATTGGTGGTCAGTTAGGCAATTATTGCGATAACATTTGTATAGAATTAATGCCCATGCTTGAAGTACTAAAGTATTTTTATGAAACCGGGAAACTACATGAATCACATCAATGGAAACAAGAATAATATTTACTGGTCAGTTAGGGTTCTCGGGCTTGTAACACCAAATATGATGTGAAATTGTATTAAAAGAGTTGGAGTAGGTGAGTTCAGTAGTGGAGAGGAAATTCAAAAGTCATTTTTTTTATATTGTTCTACTGTCAGTTCCATTTGTAGTATTAGAGATTTTACTTTTATTAAAATATCCTAACACCGGATTAGGAAGAATTATAAGCTTGCCATTAACTTTTATGATGAATGGTGTGATAATTCTGATCTCATCTAGTGTGGTTTATTATTTGCTTAAATACACCAAGTTTAGAGTTGTTGGGCGAGTTATTCTAGGATTGACGATATGTTCAACTCTTATCGTAACAATATGGTTGTATCCGCAGGATTCATCTATACATATTTCAGAAATCATAATAGAAGATATTAAGAATCTCTGGATTAAATGAGGAATTTAATGGTGGAACAGAGAAAGTCAACATACTAAGATATTGGATGTGACTCTATGAATCATGAACTGTTTAGCAGAATTAATGGATATTTAGAAGGAGTAAGTAATGTAGTTACATACTTCGGAGGATGCTATGGGCACGAATATCAGTTTGTAAAAATTGATTCGCCAATAGAACGAGCAATAGAACTTTATAATGCTAATAGTAATTTAAAAAATCACAAAGATATTAAATATGTAGGACTAAGCGAAATAGATGATTGGAAGGATGAGATATTTAATATTACGGCAAAATGGTTTTTCTCTTTATTTCGCTTACAAGATTTTGGCATAAGTATTGAATATCCGGACATTGATGGGGAAACGCCTGCAGAACTAGATAAAGAGTTAAATAACGTGAGTAATAAACTGATTAAACTGTTGGAAGAATTCTTTGAAGGGTCAATTGTTAAAGCTTATAGACTCGTAACAGAGAATGAATGGAAAGATGAGTTTGATTGGGAACAGATTTATTTTTCGATAGGTAATGAAGTATTTATCTTAGATCTATATCAGTGGGGTTAACGGATTGAAAGATTAGCGATCGCACTTGAACTTGCAAATATGGATCTTAAAAATATAGAAAAAAACTGAAGGAGTTCCTGAATTGAAGAACCAAAAGCATGCAATGATTTTAATATTTCTTTTAATGATACTAGCCCTAAGTGGTTGCATTTCATACAGTGTGAAGACGGATAAAATTGTTGAGGATGGGGTGAACATAAACTCGATTACAATTGGACTGGGAGAGAGCGAAGAAGATGCAGGTATTACAGTCGTAACATACAATTTCACTCTTCGAAATAGAACCAATACATCAATAATGTTAAAAACAGTTGAACCGATCTTAAGTAAGGATATTCAGGAGCGATTAATTGATAGGGACATTAAATTGGACATAAATGAGAAAGTTGATGGTAATAGCTCGGAAGAACTGACAGGTACTTTTAAATTAGATACTAAAGGGCTGGATAAAGAAGGAATAATCAAGTTAAACATTAATGTTAACGAATTTAATATAGCAATGGAACAAGTCGTAGGGATGAATGATGTAAATAACTAATATGAAAAAAGTCCAAATAAACATATCTAACAAAGAGGTGTATCTTTATGGAAAGAAAAAAAGATGAGAACAAAGAGATGGCTATAATTCCAGATCACCATAGCCCTTTACGACATTTCCTTAATGAAGCAAATGGACAACCGAACAATCAGTTTATAGATAGTTTTAAGAAAGCTCTGGATACTCCAGATGCATATGTAATTATGGAAGGTGATGATGGAGGACAAATCTACTTGTCTTGTCCTATGAAACTAGTCAATTGCAGTGAGGAGACATTACATACTCTATTAAAAGATTTAGATACCATTGCATGGGCCTGTAATGAGGGAGAAGGCCAAGGACTATTTTACGAAAAACTCTTTCCTGGTGATGGGATTAGTGGAGGTATGGGGGGAGGAGATGTTGAGGAAGGACTATGGATTCATGAAGAATTTATAGATTTACAATTATATGATGAAAATTTATGAAGTCATATTAGGCAATAAAGAAAGAATAACAAAGCAATAAAATGAATGAATTATAAGGCCCATCAATATCGGATAACAAAGTGTTCATGTTGTGGATTGGCAAACTGTTGAAATACTGCATATAGAGAAAAAGGAATATGCGAGATGAGTTATGGGCGTAAGAAAAAAATATAAACGTAAAATCGTTCGCTCCAATCGATTATTTTATTGGTATGTTGAACCGGATATTGACGATGAAGGGATAATCAAATTACATATCGTTTCTGAGGATAAAAAGTTAATCGTCACTTATGAAGTGGGACAACACAGTATTAAGAACAAGCCCCCATTTATAGTCATCATCGGAGAAGAATTCGAAGGTTGGACAACAGAATATATAGGATACAGAAGAGTACTAACACCGAAATGGAGCGATGAGATCATCACGCCAAAGTTGATAGGTGAAATCATTGATTGGTGCCTGTTGAAAGATAAAGAAATAAACATCGTTAATTGGAAAGGTGAAATTCTTCGGCCTCTCTCCTGAATGGAGTGTAATTGCATTTGAGAAATAACTTAGATTCGTGTGAACTCTTTTGAAAACGCATACGTGAAAACAAGAGACGTAATTAACATATTGAAGAGTTATCAGATCATCCTATTTTTTTAACTCTCAAAATAAATATTTTAAAGAAAATGTAAATGACCACTAGAATATTCAATAATAATAGTCCTATATATCCATCCGTTAACTTTGTTCGTTCAATCCACTTGTTGACTAACTCTCCAGAGAGAGCTTGTTTTCCTAAATATTTTTCTATATCATTTTGATTTATTCCATCCCTATATATAAGTGGAAACTCCATGCTGTTGGATGAAGCAGCTAGCGGCGGATAGAACTCTACCCATTTCTGACCTGCCCATCGATCATACTTATAACTAATGTCTCCGCTGGAATCAAGGGTGTTCCATCTAAGAAAACCCAATATGACTAGAATACAAAGTGTGATCATGCTAATTATTAGCTTCTTGATAATCAAATAAACCCCATCCTTATGTTTGTGAGTATTTTACGTTCCATAAGACATTTAACGATATGTAAGGTAGCATTGGAAAAAAGTCATGAGATAAGTAGTTAAACAAAACCTAATTCAACGATTATAAAATACCAAAAAACTTAAAAAAGATGATCTAGCTAGATTACAGGATCACCTTCTTTAAGCAGTAAAGTTCCAATTATAGAAATATTCATTATATAGAGTGATCAGGAATGATTCGAACGATCTAGAGATGCTGCTTTAATAAAAAGGTAATTAAGGATTTGGCCAAATCTTTTTCTTTGAGTCATCTGGACCTAGTAAATAGATTTCTTCGACCTTTCCGTAGGCATTGGAAAACGATATATTGAAATCCTTACTACCTCCTATGGGGAGTTTACTACCTTTAATCTGAATGAATAATGAATTGTTATTATGCGAAACGTTATAGCCGTGATACCTACTGATACTATCTGCGAATCCACCTTTTAAAGTGATAAGTTCAGAAGAAACTTCGGATTTCGTAACCATGATTTCCTCAGGGTTCACAACCTTGTTAAACATATAAATTCCAATGATAACAGGAACCACAACGATTATAACGGCACTAACGATAATGCCATACTTTGTTCTTGGTCTCATAGTTGATAAATCACCTCATTGATATTAATCGATGCACCCGATGATACTTGGGTACATCGATTAATTGTATTTGTTTAAAACTGATTGCTACGTTTAGGAGCATTAGGTTCATCTGAATAATATACCAAATAATCATATGGCACAGCAGCATTCGTAGTGTAAGCACCGTCTCTGAGTGAATTATACAGATTTTGTGGCGTATTTGGAAAACCAGCAGTATACGTATCTGTTGATACAGAATTCCACAATCCTACCGCAAAAGAAGAGCAATTATTTAACGAGCTCCAAGAGTCATGGCTTCGAATATATGAATTGACACTGTTAAGTTGGCTCTGGGTTAAATACATAGAACGGGAAACTCTATTATTGTAGCTATTCTCAGAGATAAATTTAGCTTCTAAGTTATAAAATATGCCTTCATTTTCGCTTTTATTGCCCCATGTACCCACAGAAATAGTTTTATTAGAGGCAATTCCGCTAAGTCCGCCAACAGAAATATTGGATGAACTCACGTTTTTAACTGTTATAAAAGAATGGGTGCCCCAATTCGATCCTGTCGAACCCCCTGAACTATTTGTACTGCCATTAGGGACCGAAAAAAGAGTCAATACGGCAACATCAGAGCTTGCCATAGGAATAATAGTACCATTTTTGTTCTTTACTACGGGACTAGGCTGTTCACTAGATACAGTCGCTTTAGACGGTTGAGCCTCTGTCGGTACAGTAGTGTTGCTATTTGCAGAAGCATAGGTCGGAAATATAGTACTGAACGCTAGAGTGAAGATAGCCAACAAAAGAAACGGAACTCTAAATAAATTCTTCATTTTAAATTTGATTCCTCCATACTTTCAGGATTTTGTATTATCTTTCTAGTAGTAAATTTCTGTTCAGCATCCAAAGAAGATCGAAATGAGATAGACATTGTAACGACTCATTATCTAACAATATCTTCGAAAATCACCTCTTTCTTTAGTTGATTTAGAGTGTTATGTAATACTTGATGTGATTATTTTTCCTCTCGAATCTATTAACAACGAAAGTTCAATAGAAGTTACATTTTTTTTAGAAAAAAATTCAAAAAAATATTATTAAATGGAATAAAAAACAAGTGGTGTATGTATCAAAGTAAAAGAGCTGGGACAAGCATTTATACTATTCGCATATGACCGATAACAGAAGAAATATGATTGTGTAGATGGATTTCTGAATTACTGGACATTTGGCGTCAATGGAGCAATTAGAGAAGCAGTTTTGCCTACAGATGCTTGGTCAAGTATCCGAGCAGCAAGGTTTGCTACTGAACTCAATTCTACTGAAAGGTATGCTTTATTAAGAGACGCGATGGTTAGACTTCGTAATGCCGATCTCAGAGTGCGAGATGTCAAAAGCGAGCTGTACATAGATCAGAGATAAGGAGGCACAGAATGGAAATTAAAATGCCGTTTAGCGTGGGGTCAGTCTTCAATATACCGGGATTTGGGGCTAATGAAGAGTTGGATGAACCGTCAGAGTTGCAGCAATCTGTAATATTGAAAGGCAAAAAATTATATTGTGAGAGAGGAGTTTTCAACAAGATCGGAGGGGTTTGGCGACGAATGAATAACAACCTTTTTCAAAATTACTGTGGTTGCCTAGCGTTCTCAAACAACCTCTGGACGTCTGTTAGGTAGGATGTAGATTAGAAGAATTTACTGATAACATCTAATGATTTGCTATATTCAGCTATGTACATCATGCGCCGAGGCTTTCATCTGCTGAAAAATGGGACAGACCTACGCTACATTCAGGAACTACTTAGTCATATGAATGCAAGAGTAGCATATATTGACAAAAATTATCTAAAAAAGTCCATAAACTTCCTTGGAAAAAGAATTGATGAATAATTTTTCTGCTGAATCTTCCTTTTTCACCAAATTTTTCTCTGAAAATGTCGCAAGATGGGTTATGATATACGTAGTTTAGATTTTAGAAGAATATTCTGATACGTTAACAAAGGAGCAATCTTAATGGAGACTCTCAATAAGTTAATTCAAGCAGTAGAGAATAGAAAACCAATTATGTTTACCTACAACAAGCCTGGAAAAATTCAAGGTATAAGAGTAGGCAATGTACATGCAATTTTTATTTTTGTAGCTAAAAGTGGATTGAAAAGTACAAAAATACATATTGTACAAACAGGAGGAGTTTCAGATTCTGCTTGGGAAAACCCTTTTCCTGATTTTAGAATGTTTGATATAAAAGATGTTGGAAACATAGAGATTATTGAAAGTGAACCAAAATTCGAAATATTAACTGATAAGTATAATCCTGAATGGACAGGTTATTCAAATACCATTGCGAAGGTGTGAGATTAATGAGTGTTGCTTACCACCTGGAAATTTATTCAACTGATCGGTTTAAATTAATGCTAAATTATTCTGGTATAGTGAATGATACTGCTAGTGAAGACCTTTGCTTAAACATCTTTGCAATAGATGCTCAAGGTATGCCTATTTTTACAGAACGACTCTATGTAGACCATATTAGAAAAATTTTTACACATTTGAATTCTATTTCGATTATTAGAGAAGGAGCTCCTATATCTTCTAAGTTTGTTGAAACCTCAGATGAAATCAACGTATTACTAGAAAGTTTAAAGGAGAGAGACTTAGAAGTAATACTAACCTTATTAAACAAATTCAAATCAGAAAATAAAATTATTGGTCTACTAGAGTCATTAAGTGATCTGGAAATAGAAAATTTACATGGTGCCTACCATCATAAACTAATGATAAGTGAGATTTCAAATCTAAGGAAACTATTACTTTACGAAGAGAGTGGAAAAATAGTTGATGGAGTGAATTCTGAAGATAGCTTAATCAAATATCGAGCTAAACAACCAGAAAAGGTTTTTCAAAATTGGATTGAACAAAATTTATGGATTTTCGGTGTGGATTATATAAAAAAGCATGATGCAAGAAAGATTGGTTTATTTAGTGAAGGAGATTTGCTCATGGAATCAGTTGATGGATATCTTGATTTAATTGAATTAAAGCGGCCATCACATGATTTACTAAAGTATGATATGAGCCATAAATGTTATTATCCTCATCCAGACTTGTCATTAGTCATTGGTCAAAGCCTTTTCTATTTGCAAAAGTTAGAAGAATATAAGTTGAACTTAGAAAGAGAGTATTCCATTAAAGTTATAATGCCTCGAATTAGAATAATCGTGGGTTGCAATAAGAACTTTAATAATGATCAGAAGGATTGTTTAAGAGTTTTGAATTCTAAACTTAATTCAATTCAAATAATTACTTATGATGATCTAGTTTCT
This sequence comes from Paenibacillus sp. 1781tsa1, assembly GCF_024159265.1. NCBI lineage: Bacteria > Bacillati > Bacillota > Bacilli > Caryophanales > Paenibacillaceae > Paenibacillus > Paenibacillus sp. 1781tsa1. Next base: position 1,777,951 of record NZ_JAMYWY010000001.1, read on the forward strand.
TATGGTGAGTTGTTATTAAAGCAATACGAAGATTAATTACTATGTGTAGTAAGAATTTGTGGGGAAAATAAGTACAAACACTTCTTTAAAGGCCGTGAATACAAAAAAATCTATTCATAAAGAAACAAAACAATAGTAATAAGGAGTTCTGTATGTATTTTATTAACTACGTATTTTTAGATGTAGTAATGAAAGTTGTTTAGGGAATTTCAATGATAGAACACAGGGAAATTAGAAAGAGAGGAGATTTATTACTATGTCCATTACAATCAGTTTACCTTCGAGATATGAAGATCTTGATACGGCATATAGGGGAAGATTGGTACCTAATTCAAACTTGTTATCTATAATAAACACTGCAAATAAATCAATACAAATTAGTGGAGGGATTCGCTTTCTGCCTATGTACGGTGAAAGTGGCGCTGGAAAGACTTCCGCTGTTCGCGAGATAAGTACACATATCCCTAGTACATATACATTTCAACTTAATCGTGAAGAGATTGAAAGTAAAGAGAAACTCTTTGAAAGAGTACAAATCGAGAAAATATATAATATTGACAAATTATTGATTGCGATTATTGATCAATATGAAGAAGGAGTAGTAGGCAGAGAGACTATTCCAACACAATTTGTAGAGTATTTAAGTTTATTAGACCGGGGAGAGTTTCGTAATATACCAATTGTTTTTATTTGGTTGACGACAAATAGGGAGTTTCAGAGGTTATTAGTAGATGCTACAAGTAGAAATAAGAGGATTCTTTTAAGTGATGATTTTATAATTTCAGGACCCGTTAAAGAAGAATGGCCTTCAATCATTGAAGAAACTTTTTCCTTCCATAACTCAGAGAATTCATTAGCGGACTACGGTATTTTGGAACCAGATCTGGTGGATATTGGCCTTCGATGTAATACAATAGGTGCCGCGATTGAAAAAGTTGGTAGCTTGTTGGCGAGCAACATTGATGATGTTGATAATCTGTCAGATTACCAAGTAATCCTAATGTGGCCTGTCGCAGACAGTGTAAGAATTCAACGTGTACTGCAATTTAGTAAACCTCGTGAAGGTTATAAACTTAATTGGGATGCTTGGTATAGAGAACTCAATGACGAAGATAGAGCGAGTCTACCTTTAAGAGAATTTAATAAAACGCGATTGTACTTTGATCTTCGTATTGTTCCTGTAAAAGTTGCTGATTTACACAAGCTTTGTCTCTCATTAGAAGATGAAAATTACCGAGTACCTGTTTCACCATTAAATAGGTTTAAGGCTACTCATTTTTACTTAATACTTTCTGATAATTGGACTAATTATAATTTTAATCCTGTTAGGGATAGAGAGTCTCAACGTTCTATTGCTGCACGTGAGTGGTATCAAGATATACCAGAAAAATCTGTCGCACTGGGGAAAAGAATTTCTGAGATACTAAGATTGTGTGACCTTGAAGCATCATATGAAAAAAATATCAATACAGAATATAGTTCAGTTCGAGCAGATGTATATGTTAAAAAAGAAGGAGCACAAAAAAATAAGCTTATTATCGAAATGAAGGTGTTTTCTTCGGAAAACACAAAACCTTCGTCAATTAAAGATGCAATTAAAGTCACTTTAAGAAGACACGCACAATTAGCAGGTTTTCTTCAAAGACAATAATAGAAGTTCTCATTACCACTTTGCTCATAATAAGAACTTCTGCTTTGAGTATGGGCGAAGGAATCCACGCCACTAAAATTGAGAATGCAAGAGTGTACAAAAAATTGAGAACATCGGTTGCATGAACTTCAGTGCAGCCGTTTTTGTTTAAAGGAAGCAAATATATGGAGAGAATAATTGCTGATATGAGTCAGTAAGGCAATGTTATAAATATGAAAATTTATTTTCCTTAGAGGTAACAGTTTATTTCCACCATGCAAATTAATCGTATTCTTTTATTATAATTCGATAATTACATTAAAAAGTTCATAATTTTTCGTACAATTTAGATGAGACAAAGAGAAAAGGAATAACATAGAGGCGCAAGCTTAATCAGCTTGGTGAGGCATCCTTGAAGCAAGCGATTCCGTTGTGGGACAACCCCGAAGTGCAAGAACAGAGCCGAAGGGTGGACGAACTGGTGGCCCGAGTGGGTGAAATGAAGGCGAGACATAACCGAGTTGTACGATGATGAATGAGGTACATAACGCGTAGGGGAGGAGAAGCTATGGATTTTCCACCATGGTTGCAACAAGCGATTCAGGCAAGGCTAGATGAAGTATCTGCCCAAATCGAGCATGACCCTGAATTGAGTCGTGTACGTGAGGATAAGGACGAAGCGTTCGAAGGATTGTTTTTTGGCAAGGATATCGAGCAGAAACCCGAATATGCTAAGTGGGAGAGCCGCTACATTGTCAGTAAAGGAATAGAGAATGAGCGGTTATACATGCAAGGGCTAAGAGATGGCATTCAACTCACAGTATCCTTGCTAGGTGTGTCGATGCCGGAGGAGATTGATACGAAGGCTTGATCCACTAACGCGAATCCATAAGTCAGGGGAAGCGGCCCCGATCTTAACTTAAAAAACCAGCCGAAGCGGTAGATTACACGCTTCGGCTGGTTTTTTAACGATCTACTTTTCCAAAATCCAACTCTTACTTCGCACTCACAGACTTAAACCATTCATTAACTTCTTGCGTGATCTGATCACCGCCATTGGATTTCCAATTGGCGACGAATTGGTCAAAGGCATCAATTGGCAGATTGCCGTAGATGATTTTGTTGAAGGTTTCCATCTCGGACTGGCGGAGCAGGTTCCATTTGGATACCATGGTTGGTGTTGCAGCGCCAGTGAAGTAGTTTTGTTTACGAACGTCAATTTGGGACATCACGACTTTACCGGCATACCAGTTTTCCGGTTTACGGAATTCGGCCATTTGTTTCTCGTAAGGTGTTTCAGGCTTCTCGCCGTTGGCCAGCTTCACGAGTGTTTTCATGTACAGATCCGGGATACGTGCTGGGCCGGTCAGGAAAGGGAATTCGTTGGAGAAGTCTTTGATCTTCTCTTTGTCACTGGTCGGTTGTCCGTCAATGATATCCCAGTCGTAACCTTTGGCGAAGCCGTATTCATACTCACTGCCCGCTTTCGGGTTCGCAAGGTTATCCAGCAGGTAGTTGTAGTACAGGAAGATGGCTTCTGGATGCTTCGCATCTTTGTTAATCATGATACTTGCGTTGACACCAGAGTTCTGCCACTTCGTACCGATCTTGCCGTCTGGGCCAGCTGGAACAGGGTAAGCTTTATACTTCGAGCCAGGTACGTTCTTCAGCAGGTCAGGTGCAGGCCAGTCCGGTACCCAGTTAGCGCCAGGCAGAATGCCCGCTTTGCCAGCTGTCCAGCTTTCAGCGGATTTTCCTTCGTCCCACAGAGCGGAGTCAGCGTGGATATAACCTTTATCCATCCATTCAGCCAGCTTGGCAAGAGCTTGTTTGGCACCCGGGTTAACGGAGCCGTACTCGAGATTGCCGTTCGCGTCTTTGTTCCATTGCTCCTCGATTGTGCCGTATGCACCGAACAACCAGTCGAGCTGACCCATCCAGGTGTTGGTGTTATTTTTCAGCGAGATCGCCAGCGGGAATACTTTGTCTGGAGACAGACCGTCCGGGTTCTCGTTTTTGAATTTGTCCATGATGTTCTCAAGGTCTGCGATGGTTTTCGGAGCTTCCAGGTTCAGCTTCTCCATCCAGTCCTCGCGGAGCCAGAGCAGCGTATCGTCGTTATCGGTGTACTCCATGATCGGCATGTTGTATTTCTTGCCGTCCTTGGTGAACGGATACCACAGTTCAGGATGTGCTGCTGCGTGATCTTTCAGGGTCTGACTCGCGTACTTGTCGAACAACTCATCGATGGCGATGAATTGACCGGAGTCGATCAGTTGATTGGTCAATACCGCATTGGTCGGCACGGTTACAAAATCAGGCAGCTTCTCGCCAGAGGCGATAGCCAGTTGAAGCTTCTGTCTGTATTGATCGTCATTGGCCGGATACCAGGTATCTTTATGTTTCATACCCAGCGTTTCCAGCATCCAGCGATCGTGCACGTTATTTTCTTTGGTATCTCCTTGCACGTATTTCTTCGGCATCAATACCGAACTGAACTCGATGGGTGGGTCGTATTTTCCTTTGGCAAAAGCAGCTTCTGCTTCAGCTGAACCGACAGTTCCCGGCGTATTATCGGTACCATTGTCACTGGCTGTCTCGCCACTGCCGCACGCAGTGATCGTGATGAGCGCGATAACCATGAGCAGTGACCACCATGTTTTAAATTTGATCATTGTTCAATCCCCCTACGGTGTATGATCTTTATAAATGCGTGTTCAAAAAGGCCGGTTTTCAGTACCGAGAAGATGGGATGAAGCTAGAAATGGAGTAGCGGAGCGTAGATAGAGCTACGTGAGCAACGGACATTTCGGTTGAATCCCATATTCGATGCTGATGATGCCGCTAGGCATCCTTCGTAATCAAAAGCGGACTTTTTGAACAACCTCTACAATGTAACTGTACCAATTTGGGCGGGAGGGCATCTATATGAGTTTGTTAGTTTCCATAGGACTCTATTAGTGAATGTTCAAATGAATGTGCAAATGAAGTTCAAAAAATTCGGTTTTCAGTACCGAGAAGATGGGATAAAGCTAGAAATGGAGTAGCGGAGCGTAGGAAAACTACGTGAGCAACGGACATTTCGGCTGAATTCCATATTCGATGCTGATGATGCCGTGAGGCATCCTTCGTAATCAAAAGCGGACTTTTTGAACAACCTCTAAGATGTTATTTATGCTGGTCTCTGTATTCTTGCGGCGTAACGCCGAATTGACGCTTGAACACTTTGATAAAATAGGCCGGGTCCATATAGCCAATCTCCATGCTGATTTCATATACTTTTTTGGTGGTTGTCACCAACTTGTGACAGGCCCGATCCATACGCAGGCGCGAGATGTAATCACTGATGCCTTCGCCTGTTTCAATCTTATAGATCTTGGACAGATGGGTTGGGTGCAGGTTCACATGATCTGCAAGCACACGCAAAGAGACATCCAGATGCAGGTTCTTATCTGTAAAATCCTGAATCTTCTTCACATAATCGGAACGAATATCCTTGATCTCATTGGATGTGCCTTCCTTGAGTTTACTGAGCACGCTGAGAGACCATTTCCGCAGTTTGCTGATGGTAGCGAAAACTTCGCCGCTTTGCAAATCCTCGACATCGTTTCCCATTAAAGTGGTCAGGGTCAGCTTGTTTCGGTGAGCAATATTAGTGAATGAAGCTGTAATAAGAAAACCTGCCTCCATGCAGTGTTCCCAGGATTCCGACCATTTTTCGTCCAACTCGGCGCAGACTGCGAGGATTTTCTCTTCGGCGGCATCCCACTGTCCGCTTTCCAACAGACTAATGAAGGTGGGCGGGGTGTACAGTACGTCGAGTGGACCTTGCGCCGCAGGTGTCTCGACATCGCTAACACGCATGACGAATTCGCGTTCGTCGCCAACGATCTGCCGGAAATAGGCGGAAGCCTGACGGAAGCGATCGTAAATCTGTTCCGGAAAGGTGAACCACTCGGTGATGACGATGGAGAGGGAGCCTTTCAGAAATTGTTTTACTTTGGATTGAAGCTGAATGGAAAGCTTCTCCAGCATGGTTTCTTTGCCAATATCGCCTTTCCGTTCTTTCATTTGCAGTAGAAACACCAGATATCCGTGCTCCTCCTTCACGCCCCACACTTCCATAAACTCACCCATAATCTCTTCCGCCATGTTGATGATCGCATATTCGATCAGGGTCTGATCATTGCTGTCATAGTGTCCGAATTCTTCTTCCAACCGTACCAACATTAAAGCGGCATCCCCGGTGTGAAAAGGGAGATCGTAATTGGCGAGCTTCCGCTCCCATTCGGCAGCGGCGATTCGTTGTCCCTGCAAAGCCCCAAGGAGCAGTCGTCCTCGCAAATGGGGGAGATTCTCTCGCAATGTAAATTGCGTTCGTGTCAGTGAACTGACCAGTTCCCATTCATTGTTCAATTGGTCGATGGCCTTCTGAACAGCACCCATTAGTTCATCGTCTGTGGGCGGCTTCAGCAGATAGTCTACGGCTTCGAACTGGATGGCTTTTTTGGCGTAATCGAATTCGGAATACCCGGATAACAGGATGCATTTTATCTTTTTGTCCCGGATGCGGATGCGTTCGATCAGTTCTATGCCTGTCATTTCGGGCATCTGGATGTCCGAGATCACGATATCGATGGGGTGGGTGTCGATCATTTGTAGTGCTTCGTGTGCCGAGTAGGCTTTATGCACATGTTCGATGCCCAGCGTATGCCAGGGCTTGGTCATGGACAGGTTATCGACCCAGTGTGCTTCATCGTCTACGATCATCATGTGCATTATAATGTCTCCCTTGGTGTATATACGTCTTAAAAGTTAAAATCAAAGGATGTTTCTTGTGAACGAGGTCGCTACGGATTCGAAGGGTTCTTTCGATCGCTGTTCAAGCCCCATTTTCTGAATTTGAAGATTATAAGGTTAAAATGATGCTTGAAAGGCGAACACTTCGTTTCTACAGAATCCCTTCAATCCTTCGCTTTGGTTCACGTAAAGTCTAACCCTTTATTTTAAAAATGAGCCTTATATAAAGGTTGAATTTGTAATAAGGGCGAAGGCTACGATTCTTGTGCAGCCTTTTTAGTAAAAGTCGCACAAGAGAACACTTCCGAGCACTTCGTTTCTAAAGGTTTTTTCTGTCCTTTGAGTTATCGTGTACATGATCTTGTTCAAAATTAAATCGTCAATTTATTGGTTGTATCGTATCAATCCGTATCGGTATTATCTTTATCGGAATCGGTGTCCTCTTTTGATATCTCCCAGATGATTTCGGTTCGGAATCCGCCAAGTGGGGATGGGCCGAATAGGAGGTAGGAATGGCTTCCGAATGTGTGCATGATTCGTTGATTCGTATTCCAAAGGCCGCAGCCCATTTCTTCCTGTAAAGGTTCCTGCATCTTCAAGTTCAGCGCTTCGTACTGTTCCGGGCTTAGGCCGGGGCCATCGTCATCAATGTATATTCTGCCAAAACCATTCTTGCGCTCCCCGGTAATTCGGATTTCCCCGGATGAATAGGACTTCGCCACGCCGTGTATGACAGAATTCTCAACCATCGGTTGAAGCATTAATCGCGGCACGGATTGGGCAAGCATATCCTCAGGGATATCGATGTGATATTCAATCCGGCCATTGCGCAGCTTCTGAATGTCCAGATAGTTGATCAGCAGCTTGATCTCTTCCTGAAGCGAAGACGTCTCTTTTTCCATACGGGTGGTATAGCGATAATACGCACTTAGGTTATGCGCCATGGAGACCACAGCTTGCTCGTCCTTCATCTGGGCCATGTTGATGATATAACCAAGACAATTATATAGGAAATGCGGATTGATCTGTGCTTGTAATTGCTTCAGCGTAGCTTCCCTGGCTCTAATCTTCTCATGGAACACATTCTCGATCAGATCCTGAATCTGATGGGACATATCGTTGAATCGGCGGAACAGGAATGAGAATTCATTCTGGTTTTTGCTATGCAGTCGAACAGAATAATCACCCTGCTCAACGCGGCGTAAGCCTTTGATCAGCTGTTTGATTGGATATTGCACATTCCGGTACAGCAGGATGGAAGCCGAGATGCCCACTACGAGTAGCAAAATCATACTGGTGTAGAACAGATTCTGACTGAGCGAGATGGGTTTCAAAATCTGATACAGCGGGATGACGTCAACCAGATGCCAATCCAGATAGGTGGACTTCACGGAGCTAACCAGATATTTCTTTCCGTTCAGTTCGACCACGTCCTGTGTGGTATCCTCTGGCGAGTGCGTATCCAGATACTGGGTGAGTGCTGCGGATAACTGCTTGTCCGCGCTGCGATTCAGAATGGGTGCATTCCCTTTGTGATATAAGAAAGGATCACCTTGTCCACCTGCTTTATACGTATCCAGCATATTCTGAATATTCTCATAGCTGAAGCTGGCTTCAATCACCAGATTGCTTCCCGTGAGCATTCCTGGTTGGGCAAGGGAGTCCGTAAAGAACCAGTAGAAGGATTTCATCTCATCTTGTGATTCGGCACTTTGGTCCCCATAGGTCCATTGTCCGCTCATATTTTTTTTCAAATAGGCCTCATCATATCCTGTAGTTCGGTTGTAGTTGGCGATGACATCCTCATTCTGCTGTGAATACACCGCATATCGGGTAGGCCATATATCGGTAACGCTCGTCTGAAGCGTCATCTTCTCCTGAATCACATAACGGGTCTGCATCCGGTCATATCGATCATCCCACATGTTCAGGCCGTTGAAGGCTCTGACATTCGGATCACGGGAGAGAATCAGGCTAAAATCCATCATCTGATTGATACGGGAGTCGATCTGACTGGACAAGAACGTGAGCTGCTTCGTGTTGGAGATCTGCAATTCTTTGCTGACGACATCATAAGTGACGTTGTTGGAGTAGGTATACATGATCAGAATGGGGATGAACAAGACCACAATTAACAGATTTATTTTGGCGAATAGACTGAATCGGGATCTGGTTTTATTTTGAAAAGGCATTAAGCGCTTCCATATATACATAAAAAGTCTCCTTCTAATTCGTGTGTAAACAACTTCTTCTAGGATGGCCCTAACAAAACACTATCAAGCCTAACAATGTTATATAGCAGACCTCAGTATGGCTTGATACTATTTATATCAGAGAACCCCATCACACACAAAAACTTTTTTTGGGAACAGGAGCAGTGCTATGGAGGCTAAATTGGAGGGTAAGCGGGTCCCGCAGGCAAACGTTGGGAACAAGCTGGAAAAAAAGAGAAAAAAACGCTATAAACAGCCATGGATTCTGCACTTCATGGTGTTGCCGGCGGCCATTATGGTCTTTATATTTTCATACATTCCGATGTCCGGGATTTTGATGGCATTTCAGGATTATAAACCTGCACTGGGATTTTTCAATTCCGAATGGGTAGGACTGAAGCACTTCAGGTACATGTGGGAAAATGATTATTTCCTGCAAATTACGTGGAACACGCTATTTTTTGCCTGTACGAAGATTGTCATGAATCTGATCATTCCGTTTGTCTTCGCCTTATTGCTCAACGAGGTACGGAAGATGGCGCTGAAAAGAACGATTCAAACGCTCGTGTATCTACCACACTTTCTGTCTTGGGTAACGTTATCCGGTATCCTGATCGACATTCTGGCCCAGACGGGTATTGTCAATCAGTTCCTGGTTTCAGTATTCGGCATCAAGCCGATCTTCTTCCTGGGGGATGGCAGCTGGTTCCGGTTCACGATTATCGCGAGTGATGTCTGGAAAGAGTTTGGATTCAACACAATCATCTTCCTTGCGGCATTGTCCGGCATTAACCCGGCACTGTATGAGGCAGCTGAAGTGGACGGCGCAGGACGCTGGAAGCAAACGATGTATATTACCATCCCGGCACTTATTCCGATTGGGATCGTCATCGCCACCCTGGCACTGGGGAATGTGCTCAACGCCAACTTTGACCAGATCTTTAACTTATATAGCCCGTTGATTTACCAACAAGGCGATATTATCGATACGTTTGTGTATAGAGAAGGTCTGCTTAGTGGGCAGTTCAGTTTCGCTACCGCTGTGAATCTGTTCAAATCGGTCATCAGCCTGATCCTGATTGTGATCTCGTACCGACTGGCTTACCGATTCGCCGGATACCGAATTTTCTAGAAAGGAGGACGAACAAATGTATCATAAAACGATGCCTTACCGCATATTCAGCATATTCAACAATGTGTTACTGACCCTGCTTTCACTGCTCTGCTTGCTGCCTTTGTATCACTTGCTCATGGTATCTCTTAGCGCATCTGCACCTGCGAATGCTGGTCTCGTCACGTTCTGGCCGATTGGATTTACATTGGAGGCATATGCCAAGACATTTGCCAATACCAACTTCCTCTCCTCCTTGTGGGTGTCCGTCGAGCGGACGGTATTAGGTACAGGACTTGCGTTAATCGTTAATACGCTTGCAGCCTATGCGCTTTCCAAAGAGACACGGGTGTTCCGCGCACGTAACATCTATCTGTGGTATTTTGTCATCACGATGCTGTTCAGCGGTGGTCTCATTCCGGGGTATATCCTGATTCTGAAGCTGGGTCTGATGAACACATTGCTGGCTTTGATCCTGCCGGGATTGGTTGCGGTGTTCAACATCATTCTGTTGCTGAATTTCTTCCGTACCGTTCCAAAGGATCTGGAGGAAGCTGCATTTATCGATGGTGCCGGTCACTTGCAGACGTTTATCAAAATCTATCTGCCGGTCTCCGTACCCGTTATTGCAACGGTTTCGCTCTTCATGATGGTTGGGCATTGGAACGCATACTTTGATGGGATTATCTACATCCGTGATGCGGAAAAGCTGCCACTTGCAACTTTCATGCAGACGATCATCGTGCAGGCCGACATGTCGAAGCTTGATCCGGAAGCGGTGAAGAACCTGTCCCAACGGACGATTCGGGCTTCGCAGATCTTTATCAGCGCGCTGCCGATCCTGCTCGTGTATCCGTTCCTGCAACGGTACTTTGTAACGGGGATTGTGGTTGGTGCTGTTAAGGAGTAGTTGAATGTAAGTGTAAACATGTATTGCTTAACTTAAATGAATGTATTATGAAAAGGGAGTCACTGAACTGGGGAAGGCCAGGGAGGTGGCTTCTTTTTGTGTAAATATTTTCAATCCTATTAATTTGTTGTAAAATAGTACCAATCTATGATGGAAGTGAGGTTAATCGTGTTGCTACCTCCATATGTTATAGACCTCTAGGTACGTTACTACTCATACCTTATTTTAGGTAAATCTAAAGTACGTGCCGGGGATCTTATTGTTCAAAGATAACTACGAAATGCAAGTATGGGATATGCAACAGCTAAACAAGGACCTGGATCCATGGAAGAGAATAAAAAGAGATTTTGACCCCAGAATCAAGAAATTAAATGAGTATCGAAATCACAGAAAAACCAAGTATTATTATCATAACGAGGTTAAGTATATTCGAAGACTCACTCAAAGAAGTTTTCGAAAACAATTCAAAATGAACATGGTTCATGAAGAATTTTATCGTCCAGTACCTCATGATTATCGTACGTATGGGTGGTTGTCTTACTAAGTTATCTTACTTAAGTGGAAAGAGAGAAGAAATTCTCTCTTTTTCTTTTGAATGAGACTTGATAAGAGAAGAGCACAGGCAATTACAGGCGATCTAGAAAGACACAGACAGTTGACACGGAGGAGTTAAAAATTATGATAGACAAAGAATATTATGCAAAGCTTAGTCAAAATGCCCAAGAGAATTATACATTTTACAAGGAAGAGGCTGAAGCATCGCTACATAGAATAGAATATACGACCAGCAAGCGTTATGACATTTCTCCATATTGGTTTGCGCGCCAAGGTGAAATTCCTGGAGATATTTTAGATGAAGAGACGGATACATATTATGGGTTTGATAAGCATGACAGCATTAGGATCTCGGCTTGTGATGATCTAATTGACGGGTATGCTTATACTGCATATGAAGAAAATAAAAAAACTACCAGAACGTATGTCAATGGAATGCTGGATTCTATCAAAGAGTACTTGTTGCAAGATGGATTAATCGACCGATCTGTGGAATATTTCCCTCGATTCGATAAATTAGAGGTTGAAGAGTATATCTATGAGGGGAATATTCTGGTTCAAATATATCAACCTCAATATGAAAATAATACCTATTTTGATCATCTTCTTAGAACCTATTTTGAATATGATGAGCAAGGGATTCTCTTGCGAGTGTTAGATGGGACCAAAGGTGTTATTTATGTAAGAATGTCCTCTGAGGAAGCATTAATAATTAGAGAAGCGGTAAAAGAAGAACTCATTCGAGCCTTAAAAGGAATCATTGGATATCTCTGCGAAAATCAATCAGGCAAAGAGTATTGTTTCATGTCGATCTACTTGCATGATGAAGTGCATACGGTATACTCACCTATTTTCCATCCTGGCTTGCAAGAAGTAAGAGAAGAGCAAATCGAAATAAAACATAATGATGAGGAAGAATATTATTACACGATCTGGAATTCAGGAGATCATCCGATGAACGATCAACAGGAACTCACGGATCAACATTTAATTCAGAAACTTCGAACTCTTATTATGTATTGGCGTAGCAACGGAGATTGGTGGGAGGAAGGCAAGAGCTTGTGGAAAGAAGTTGCGTATAGCCTTAATGAAAAGACAAATTGGTCCGATTACTCCATAATGACGGATAACTTTGTTGTGTTCGTCGAATGGGAAGCGATGGATGTTATGAATGGAGATTTGCAAGAAAGTATCCCTCCAGCTAAGTTAGAAGTTTTACAATCTGAAGGCTTAGCGCCAATTATTAAACTCCATCCAATTCACAAGTAGAAAGTTGAGAGAAAGAATATGATTACTAAATATGAATCTGAGCAAAAAAAGAGAAGCTGCTTAACAAGATTAAATCGTTAAGAGACAACTGAATAATTAACAATGGACGAACACCTAAAGTGGGCATCCATTGTTAATTATATCTTCGTTAACTAATGATCTAGATCAGACTTACTCATTCGTAATATTTATCGTTTCATCAGTGATCGTTTTTCCATCACTCCCCAATGCTTGAACTACTAAACGATTGTGTAATGACTTACCCGCAATATTCCACGTTATATTCCAACCATCGCTCCCACTGGTATCGTACCCAATTAGTTCTCTTTCTCCCCAAGTCTCTGTCCCAGTTGGAACGGACCAGAAAAGAAGTGTTTCCGTGTTTGTCGTCTCTACAGTGACTGTTATTTCAGAACTGTTTGCAGGGACTACGACCCAACCTTCTTTTTCAGGAAAGTTAGTCTTAATACTCGTGATCATAGGTGCAGACTCTTTTCTTTGAACATTTTCAGTCTCATGATTTTTCCCAGAGTCTTCTGAAGTACATGCAGTGAGAAGAAGAAGGAAAAAAAGAAGCAGGTAGAATGCTTTTTTTGTCATTATCATCACCTCCTTCTATAATTTTCAATGAATAAACTATATTATAGAAAAAAATGAATTAAAATTCCAAAAAAACGCCAAACTTTACGTTTGACGTCTAATCTGAAGGATAAGATTAATAATTCCCAGTTTGAATGTATCCACTACTTTTATCAGAAAAACTGTAATAATAGCTTAATATAGTGTAGTAGTTATACTCTGGGTAATTTTGTGCAATATATTGTGTACCCCATTGACTTAACACTCCACCCCAAGCTGTACCAATATCCCCTTCTGATCCTGCTCTATACTGAGCGTCAAAAACTTTGCCATCAGAATTGACCATGAAGATTCCTGATACAGCATTAACGGCATTGTTTGTAGTTGTTTGACCAGAATTTGGAACGTAGTGTTGGTAATTTTGCCAGCGGTCTGTCAAGTGTGCCCCATAATCTGTTGCAGGTTTTCTTGGATAAGTGGCGTTATACCAGGCATATGTCTTAATTGTTACTGCTCCAGCTTTCAATGACTCTGATTTCCATGATCCGTACCACTCGTTTGGCAATACATTCTTTGCGTAAGTGTCAAATCCTATATTAGTGATTGTTCCGGAACCAGTAATATACAATTTGAATGATGATGGCGTACTCGTAGCACTTAAAGGTTGGATATCACCTGAATTACTTTGAGCGTTACCTCCGTTCTTAGCTTTTTCCAAATTCAATTGTTCTCGTGGTTTCTTAATTGTAGTTGTTTCAGGGAAATCATGATTAAGATCTATAGTATTTTCTTCTACTGTTTGGTTTAAATCTGCATGTTGCGCATCTTCTTCAATAGTAGTTTGCTCGATAGATTTATTCTCAAAATTTACAATATGCCCCTGTTCTCGTTCTTTAACTACGTTATTGGCTTGTTGCTCAGCTGCTGAATTAAAGGCATAACCAAGAGCTACAAGTTCGTCAATATTATAAACATTTTCATGACCAATAATATATTCTTGTCCGTTTAGATTCCCTGTTGCAATTAACTCATATTTAACACCATTGTAGAAGAATTCGCTTTCTTTATTAACTGTATAATTAAATCCTACATAGTAATAACCGATATCCGTGTATGCTGAGCTGATGTCAGCAAAATAGGGCTCTACTTCTAGTATATTACTGGAAGGGAGTTTTTTTGCCTCGAATACATTGATAGATTCTACAGATAAAATACCTGTTTTATTTTTTTCTTGTTCTTTACTTGGAAATCCTTGATAAAATTGTTGTCGATCAGGCGAATAAGAGTGAACAAACGTATCCCAGTCTTTGTTATTGATTGCGTCGACATAATCAGAAACAACGGTAGGCAATATACTGTCAGATGCGCTTATGGTCTTAACCGAGTCAGTTGCAAAGGCGTTACTTGCAAGTGGAATTGTTAGAATCGATACCATACAACATGAGACAAATACGGATTTGAACATTTTTAACATGAATGTTATTCCTCCTAGTTTTTCAGAATGGATAAACTATGATACAGCGTTGAAGGAACTTTCATTAATCACCACCTATGTATTCAAGCTACTCCCGAATATGAATCTCTATAAATCTCAGCTCTTCAAAGGATGTAATTAGCGGAAGTATCATTGAATAAATTTCTACTATTTTCCTTATATTGAATCTTGATACAATAACTATTTTTACCTATTAAACTCTAAATTGTCAATGATGTTTTTGTAAGATTTTCGAAGTTTATACTATTTATTTTTCACTGAACTAACAATTTTATATTAACGGAAAGAGAAAAAGCATCAATAACATAGTTATTGATACGGGAGAAAGTCATACCTTAGTTTCACAGGGTGAAGTAGATGATATTGGCATTCAAGTTGACAAAGAGAATGAGATCATAATATTAACGGTGTATTAGGACTAGATATACTTAAAGAGGGCAATTTTCAATTTAGATCTAGAGAACTTTAGACTTTATCATTTATAAATGTAGAACAAAGCTATTTTTGAATTGAAAATTGAAACGAAGCCCGTTGCCTACACTATGCTACCCTGTTATAATTCCGATATATCTACTGCATTGGGGGTTATGACGTGGCAATATGGATGATGCCGGATTGCTCGTTCGCTAGAAAGCCTTACGCAAAGCCTGAATAGGGGCGGACTTTGTGTAGGGCGCGACAAAATGAGATCGTTTGCCCTGAAATCAACATCAACAGCATGGTTCAACCCGCAGGCTTTGCACCTTACTTTATTTTCTTAATAAAAATAAGGGGCTGAAAGCCATGCAAACACCATTCATTCATAATCATCAATTCAATTATATTCATAAACAAGCTGATTTCCTGCTCAAAACGCTGCGCTCGGTCGTGGACCCCAAGGTATTGGATACGGTCCGTTATACGGTCAGCACGAATGCCGTTGGCATCTTCAATGATCTGACGCCGGAACAAAAGCAACTGCTGGAGCAGTTATCCACGTATGAGACGACACATGAGTTGAAGACCTATCTGAACCAACTGGAAGCCTATCTGATTCCATTTCCGCAAGTATCCGCGAAGCAGATTCAGAAGCTGTTTCCCAAGGTAAAGAAGCTCAAAGTGCCGGATCTGGAATCCATCGATTACGCACGTACAACTTATCTGAGATGGACCGACATTGCTACCGATCGCTTGTTCATCGTGTATCCGCACGAAGGCAGATTCCTCGGAATTGAGGGGCGGCTTACAGCCACGAACAAGAAAGGGTATTGCATGTTCTGTCATCGCCATCAGGAGCTCGGATTCTTCAACGTGAAGACCAAGAGTTATACGCCGGATAACGTATCTTCCGTGGCCCAGTACGTATGTATGGATAACACAGCTTGCAACCATAGCATCACCGATACTAGTATGTTGGAGAAGTTTCTTCTCTCGACCGTAAAATAATGCAAGACACGGCAAAAGGGTCGCTCTTAGGAGCGACCCTTTTGCCGTGTTCAAGCGTAGTTGTTCTCTTACCGTAAACGCAAGAGGTCATCGTGATGGTTAACGTGATTTTTATTTTCACAAAGAAGGCTTCAGGCCACAGAAATTAAAACAGATCTTCAGACTTCATATCGGGGTTGTAATGCCTTTAAAGCGTCGAAGGATTGTTGGCAAAATTCAGTCCCAGGTTATGCGCCTGATTCAGTAATGCCTCATAATGCTCAGGATTGGATTCCAACGTCGTTTCATATAAAAACTCAACCCTGGATTGGGACACGCCGCAGTAATCGGCAATACCCACATTGAGCAGAGTGGCGATCGATTCACCATAGTTGCGCTTGTGCATCTGTTCTTCCGTCACACCTGAAAGAGAGAGCCACAAGATCTGCTGATGAGGAAGTTTGTTCGTGCCATAGGCAAACCCGTTGTTCATGACACGATCCACATAACCTTTCAACATGGCTGGCAGATGCCACCACCAGAGAGGAAACACAAAAGCCACAGCATCGTGTTTCTTCAATCGCTCCATCTCGGTTTCAACCTCTGGTGAGAACACTTTATTTTCTTGGGAATACTCGGCTTCATCCTTTCCACGAAGAATCGGGTCGAATCCAATCCCATGCAAATCCAATATCTCATAACCGTGACCAGCCTCGGTAAGCCCTTTTGCAAAACGTTCAGCTACCTGGAAGGTCAACGAATCTTTACGCGGGTGGGATACTACAACGAGTACGTTCATCTTATCTTTCACTACCTTTCTGGATTACGGTCTTGTAGCCATAAATCAATGGCTGATGCTATTATAAACAGGTATGAAAACATCTGGAAGTACGCACTTTGATGTTCTATAAGAAGAATAAAGTGCCATAGGAACATTGAAGTACCCTAAATGCATGCCTCGAAATGAGCTTAATAATAGAAAAAAGAACAGCAAAAAGATTATATTTTCATCTGGGATACAACTGGATATGGAGGGGTTCAAAAATGACGGAACATGGAGAAACAAGTGCTCCAAAGAAATATAAAGTAGGCGTGGAAGCGGCCTTGGAAGTGATGGGTGGGAAGTGGAAGCCTTTGATTATTTATCACTTGATGACTGGACGGAAACGCACGTCAGAGCTTCGACGGTTAATCCCCGACATTACGCAGAAGATGCTGACAACACAGCTCAAAGGTCTGGAAAAGGACGAGATTGTGCAGCGAAAGGTATATTCGGAGGTTCCTCCCAAAGTGGAGTATGAGTTAACGGATTACGGCTGGGGACTTAAGCCTGCCCTGGACCATTTGTGTTACTGGGGAGAAGATCATCTGGACAAAATCCACGGGGATAAGTTTAAGGTTCTGGAAGACTTTGATTCCGAAGAGAAGGGGTCGGGAAGATGAATGGTGCGGAGCACGCGAAACAGGCAGTGCCCTTTCGTTGTGAAGGCGTAGCTGTAGTTCTGTTGAAGAAGAGCCACGATCAATACCGTGTACTGATGTTAAAGCGGGCTGGTCGGATGTTGCATAATGAATGGTGTTATGTTGGCGGCGGGATAGAGAAGGGCGAGAAGGCATGGGAAGCTGCACTGAGAGAAGTTCACGAGGAAACAGGCATTACGAAAGTCCGGTTGTATTCTGCCAATCAATTCGAACAATATTATTCACCCAAGGAGGAGTATATCTATACCGCTCCTGTTTTTGTAGGATACGTGGATGAAAGCCAGCCTGTCCGGTTAAATCATGAACATACCGAGTACCAATGGATGACGTTTGACGAAGCCAAAGACAATGCGGCATTGCCCGGAATTGATGACATTTTGCATTTTGTTGAAAAGCATTTTGCCAAGAAAGCCCCTTCCAAGTGGCTTCGAATTCATGGAGAGAATGATTAGGAGGTGGAACTCATCACATACAAGACGATTTATCCAAGAGCATGGTTGAGCCTACTATGTATGTTGGTCATTGAAGCAATACTCCTCAGGGATGGTATTTACGATAAAAATGGGATTTGGAAGTACTCCCTGATCGCTATATTGACCTATATTCTGGTTTATATCGTTTTCCTGATCTGGCGGTTATTTTTCACTAAACCCAGTATTACGCTGGAAAGCGATCATGTGATTTCTACGAAACATCAGAGATATGATGCATCTCAGATTGAGTGTATTTATATGAATTACAGACGGATTGGCATCAAACTCTATGGTAAACGGTTAGTGCCGATGGATCTATGTTTTTATTTTCAAAGAGGTCAGGAGTCTGCAGGCGTAGAAGCTGTGCATGAATGGGCGGCGCGGAACGACAAAGAGATAAAACACAGATTTTTTCAAACCTTGGCGTAGACCCGTGCGTCTGTTGAGTATAAGGAATGGTTAAGGCTGAAGATAGGGGAGGCGTAGCGATGCAAACCATAGAGCAATTTCTAACGAGTGATTGGTATACACAGGTAACAGCTGAAATCATTCATCTTAAACCTCAGGTCCAATTTGTCGAGCATGCCAGTTTCGAAGCATCGTTGCTGATGGATTCATTTAAAGAACGGAAATATGTACTAGTGGGTTTCGGTGTTTCGGCTCCAACCGAAGAAGAGTGTATACAGTGGATCATGGAGCAGATGGACAGAGACAAGGACCATATCATGTCCTATGTTCTAGCTCGATTAACATTCAGTGAACAGTTGGAAGATGATCCAGATGGAGAATTTTCAGAAGGCGAGGAGCTTGAGGCAGGAGATCGATCTGAAGTGGTCGAGGTATTAGGTTTTACGAGATCTGTTATCGCTAACACCATCATTGAATATGATATGGTCAAAAATCATCCTAAACAATTAACAGCGTTTTTTAAACGCACACATATTCCAGGTGCAGCTAATTTCTCGTCACAAATAAAAAAGCTTTACGCTTCAATCGCAAAGTAGATTCTAAAAATCAGCAGGAGAGGTGCATATGAGATATTTAACGAAAGAATGGTATGAGCTGTGTCAGCAGACACATCTTCATTTTGGTATAAGAGTACATAGCGGAGCGTATGAGTTCGATGAGAATCTATTTTTAAGGCTATATAAACGAAAGGAAAAAGCGCATGTGGAGCAGGAGCGAGAGCTATATAACTTGGACCCGCGTTTCATGCTGGAGCATGATGGTCAGGTCATGACTCGTGTAGAGAAAGCTTTTAGCGGGGAAGAGATAACGGAAGAGGATCAGATGGTATTTCGCATGCCTCCGGAACAAAGAGCGCATATCGAGAAACTTATTGCAGAATATGATGTACGCCCTCCGTTTGATGAGAAGAAATGCAAGGAAGAGTACAAAGAATCAATGGAATGGAATTTTCGATATAAGGCAGAGAATTTGCCACAGAAAATTGTTGAACAAATTGCGGATATCCGTGTGTTTACGTTGGGCTACTGTACGAGAGAAGTTATGCTACAGCTACAGAAACAGAGCGCCGAAAATAGGAGAGAGATGGAGCGTGTATCGGATGAATACCGGGAAGTCATTATAGCACAGGATATTCCGGATGAAATTCGTAACCGGGTTCAATTTCATGATTGTACAGTGACGCAACTACTGACAGGGGATGAAGTGCTCATTCGTTTTGACACCCGCGGGGGCTTCACCAATATAAATAAACTTACGCTGGTTGCACCTGAAATCATCAAGCAAGACGGTGGGATTGTAGGCACTTACTGGTTGTATCAGGAGCTGTACCGGATCGATAACGGATATGAGCTTCATGTTCTATTTGATGGAGAGAATATGCCTGAGCTAATTGTTCGATGTGCTGACATTCTGGTGGAGCAAGAATGAGAGAGGGCCAAGAGGCTGAATATGGAGGGAAAATAGTGAAAATTAGCACCATAGAAACCAAATTAGGTTCTAGATACGATGAGTTCGATCCTGAACAGGATGGGAATAAAAATACGAGATTTGCTGACATCATAATTGATGGTACATCGCTCTATCAAAGATTGAAAAAACATGAATTGATACCTTGTCTCGGATGGGGAAGCAATGAATATCAAAGACTTCTTATTGATTATTTTTTACTTAAAAAGCCACATGAATCCATGTATGATAGATATCCGATTTTAGTATGTCCCTGGTGTGGGGATGAAGAATGTGGGTTTATTTCTGTGAAGATTGATAGAGAAGATGATGTGGTGATCTGGAGAGATTTCATATTGAATGACAAGAAACTGCAGGTGGGCCCATTCTTTTTTGATTGGGATAGTTATAAATATGCCATTGAAAATACGTTTGGTACGGCGGGAATTCAGTAAGGGAAAATAGTGATATCCCTAAACATATCGAAATTATATTAAAAGTCCTAGGCACCATTATGGTGATCCTGGGGTTTATATGGTTTTGGTTTTCAGAAGAGTTTTACAATTTAGTTTTTTGACAGCAAGGAGTTGGACACCATTTTCGAATTTATCTGGGCTATAGTGATCTCAATTATAAGTATTATTGTAGTTCTTATCTTTGCGGCAATCATACGGTATGCCGTAGATTCATCCAAAACATCGAAAAAGTTGGACGCATTAATTAAAGAAGTACACTATCTTAAAACTGAAATCAAAAAACAGCAACACCATAAGCAGCAAGATGATCGCAAGCATATAATTGATGAGAAAGTATAGGGAAATAATTTTAGATCAGAGGCGAGAGATCCAATAATATGTTCTCGGAAAGGAACAGACATGCTGAAAGCAAATGGGAATGTACAAGCTGTTTTTATAGACAGAGATGGAACCATCGGTGGTACAGGACATTTTATTCATCCGAGAGATTTCAGATTATACCCCAATGCTCAAGAAGCCATTATGTGTTTGAAACGAGAAGGAATTATGGTACTGGCGTTTACGAATCAATATCGAATCTCACGTGGAGAAGCAAGTGTTCAGGATTTTGAAGCGCAATTTCGCGAGTATGGATTCGATCATTCCTATATATGTCCACATGAGCAAGAATGCAGTTGCCGAAAGCCGAAACCCGGAATGTTACTGCAAGCTTCCGAGGAACACGGTCTGGATTTATCCAAATGCATCGTTATTGGAGATGTGGGAGATACAGACATGCTTGCTGCCCATGCCGTAGGAGCGACCAAGATCATGGTGAGAACAGGCTGGGGAGAGTCTTCATTAACGAAATTCAGAGACAAATGGGCGGAGACCGAACCTGATTATATCGCAGAGGATATTTGGGATGCCGTACAGTGGATCATTCATGGAAAGGAATTTAGAAAATAAAAGACAGGAGGTAGACCTGTATGGGCATGTCAGACTATTACAAAAACCTCAGGGGAAAGATCGGCAATGAGCTTATTTTTATGCCGGGTGTCGCTGGGATTATTCGAAATGAACAAGGGGAGATCCTGTTCGGTCGTAAACATAACGAATCAACCTGGGGGTTAATTGCTGGAGCCATCGAGCTTGGTGACACCAGCGCAAGCGATGGCGAGAGAGGCACTGGAAGAGACAGGTCTGGTCGTTGGACCCGAGAAGATTATCGGAGTATACGGAGGTGAAGCGAGACGGTTTACATACCGTAACGGTCATCAGGTCGAATATTTGACTATCGTATTTGAATGCAGGATCCAATCTGGGCAACTCACGCCCGATAATGAAGAGATGAAGGATCTGCAGTTTTTCCCCGAGGATCAGCTTCCAACCATGGCAAACCAGTATCCGGATTATATTTTTAGCTCCAAACAAGAAGAACGAGCCCATTTTGAAAGATAACTTCCTGTGCAATTGGAATCTAACCTCACCTTATGTCTATCAAATGAATCAAGATCCTAGTTATATGAGGAGAACTATATGTTAATCAATCCAACGGTAAATGAGATCAATAACTTATTCAAGATACATCATATCAACGAAGTGATCACTGAAATTCAACGTTTGTCAGGTACCACCGCTGGATGTGTTTATCGGTTGAGTACAAGTCTGAATAAGCATTATATTCTGAAATCAGATGAACCCGAACAGATTCACATCGCCCAGCAGTTTTTGGAGACGTATAAGAATTCTTCGTTATTGCCTGAAGTTTTGTTGACTGCTCAGGACCACACTTATCTAATTTACTCCTATATTGAAGGCACAACCCATTTCAACCGTGGACTGAAGAAAGAATGGTTAACTCGTCTGGTGAAAGAGCTGTTCAATACCTATGTGCGTTCTACAGATACGAAATCATGGGGCAGAATGGAGTTCTCGCAGAGGACATGGAAAGAATTCAATCAGATTAGCATTCATGAAGCGAAGATGAATATCGGAAGTATTTTAACGACAGATGATTATCATCTGGTTCAATCCAAAGTGGATCGCCTGTTTCTCGAGGAAGAAGAGAAGTTTCTTTTGCATGGCGATACGGGGGTTCATAATTTTGTATACAATCAAAATGCACTCATCGGCGTTATTGACCCTTCTCCAATGGTTGGACCTATTCTCTATGATTTCTTGTATGCTTTTAGCTCCTCGCCGGATGATATCAACACCGAAACCTTATTTGCTGCGTTTGAACTTCTGGAACAGGTGGAAATGGACAAATCCAGATTGATCGAGGAAGCTCTGGTTCATCTCTATTGCCGAATTGGGCTGAGTAACAAACATCATCCTGATGATCTGCCTGAATACTTGAAGGCATGGGATGGATGGAAGCGATTATGTGAGGAACTCTGAACAAGCAAAGTTTCTACAGCTATCACGGAATGCCTTAGTTCAGACTAAACGATATCGTATCGGATCAAGGAAAAGGTGGCAAGTGCGCCATACGTGTGTATCCGCCTACAAGGAACAATTGAATTTTGATCAAGCCCGGGCACTCTATGACACCCAACGATTGAAGTAAGTGAAACAACCCCAGCATCTCCAGGTTCTTTTCCTCCGTATTTCTGCTTTCACCGATCTTCTCGGCATATCTCCTCTAATCGTTACTTCCCAGTACTGAAGCGTGTGTTATGTCCTGCATTTGTTGAAAATAGTGATCAGTTGAATTATTTTTTTGAAATTTGTGCTTGCCTTAATGTGAACATGAAGCTTTAGGATGTAAAAGAACCGGCCAAATGCATCCAAAAATGAACATAAAGGAGGAGTCAGCATTATGGCTTTTTCGATAAAAGAAGCTTCGGAGCGGCTGGGTTGTCCTGCACATAAAATTCGTTATTACGAGAAGGAGGGACTACTCCCTTACATTAGGCGGGATCAACATGGAAATCGGATGTTCGAGGAAGAACATTTGGATTGGATGAGATTGATGTCTTGTTTCCGGGCAACGGGTATGAAGGTATCTACATTGAAACATATGGTTAGTCTGGCGCTGGATGGTGATTCAACAATTCCACAACGGAAAGCGATACTTCACGAATATAAAGAGGAATTACATCGCCGCCAAAGTGAAATTGCCGAGGCACTTGCAGCGGTGGATAACAAATTGACGATCTATGAAGACATAGAGACAGGAAAGCTTCCTTCAGAAAGCAAGCTGCTAGACCAAATGGAAAGCATCGGCAAAGACTAGACTAATACTAACGGACGGAGAGATGGAGAAATGAAGCAAAGAGTGCTGGGAAATAGCGATATCGTCGTATCTTCGATTGGATTGGGAATAATGGGCATGTCTCCAGGGATGTACGGAGAAACCAATGATGAGGAGTCAATAAAGACCATCCATCATGCGCTGGAGATTGGCGTTACACTGCTAGATACAGCTGACGTGTATGGTAATGGTCATAATGAAGAACTACTGGGGAAAGCGCTGAAGGGTCGTCGCGATCAGGCGATTATTGCTACCAAATTTGCGTACACCCCGAACTATGAGACGTTGAATGGTCATCCAGATTACGTGAAAAAGGCTGTAGAAGCAAGTCTTCACCGGCTGGACACCGACTATATTGATCTGTACTACCAACACAGGGTAGATCCTCAGATTCCGATTGAGGAAACTGTCGGCGCAATGGCTGATTTGGTTAAAGAGGGGAAAGTCCGCTGCCTTGGCTTGTCGGAAGCATCGGCTTCCACTTTACGCCGGGCACACGCCGTTCATCCGATTTCTGCGTTGCAGAGCGAATATTCCCTGTGGAGCCGGGATATTGAGGACGAGATTCTGCCTACTGCGAGAGAACTGAATATTACACATGTTGCATACAGTCCATTAAGCAGAGGATTTATCTCAGGTGAGATACGGAAATTCGAAGATTTGCATGTTAATGATCTGCGCAGATATATGCCGAGGTTCCAAGGAGAAAATTTTGCCAAAAATATAGAAGTTGTGGATAAAATCAAAGAGATCGCGATGGAGAAGGAGTGTACTCCTGCACAATTGGCTTTAGCCTGGACAATAGCTAA
Organism: Paenibacillus sp. 1781tsa1; assembly: GCF_024159265.1. Lineage (NCBI taxonomy): Bacteria > Bacillati > Bacillota > Bacilli > Caryophanales > Paenibacillaceae > Paenibacillus > Paenibacillus sp. 1781tsa1. Next base: position 1,802,309 of record NZ_JAMYWY010000001.1, read on the forward strand.
TAACGCACTGCCGATTCCGGGAACGAAACGAATCAACTATTTGGAGGAAAATGCGAACGCTGTAACAATTGAACTGACACCCGATGACTTAGCTCGCATTGAAAAGGTAAGTCCTCAAAATGAGGTTCATGGAACACGTTATATGAAAGAAATGATGACACAGCTTAACGGGTAAATCATGTGGGTGTAACTTGTTATCCGCAGCGAAATAGTTGCTCAGTAAAATACAAATATGGAATACAAAAGAGACTCTCCTTTAGTGAAAGTCTCTATTTGTATTCATCTCCAATCGTTCTTCATTTATTTCAGAGATAACTTATATACAAAAATAATGGAGTCCCACTTAAGATAATAGTTATTGGGGTAGGGCGGTTCCTTTATCAAAAAAATATTTTCGTTAATTAAATGATTTAAATCGATCTTACTCGTTCGTAATATTTATTGTCTTATCTGTAATAGTCTTACCGTCACTCCCTAATGCTTGAACAGTCATGTGGTGATGCACAGACTTACCCGCAATATTCCAAGTTATTTTCCAACCATCGTTCTCATTGGTATCGTATCCGATCAGTTCTCTTTCTCCCCAAGTCTCTGTTCCTGTTGGAACGGCCCAGAAAAGAAGTGTTTCCGCGTTGGTCGCCTCTACTGTGATATTTATCTCTGTGCTATCAGTAGGAAGTATAATCCAACCTTCTTTTTCGGGAAAGTTAGTCTCAACATTCGTAATAATGGGCAAAGCTTCATTTGTTAGGATAACTTCAGTATCATGATTTTCAGCAGGAGCTTCTGAAGCACAGGCTGTGAGAAGAAGGAAGAGCAGAAGAGACGGGAAAAATGGTCTATTTGTCATGATTATTACCCCTTTCTATTCCTTCAAAGTAATTCTGTCGCAGTCGGTTTGACAATTATATATACCATTGATGATGATGTTTTGTAGTCTATTGTTTTCTCTTAGCTCCTGGTAGTTAAGAAATAGAAGAAGCGTTACCAGTACAAGGATCACTGAAATGAACTTACGGAAGTTTCCCATGAGTAGATATAACCTCCTCGTTATATTAAGAAAATGACGGTGTAAAACCGGTTAATTCGATAATGCTATGTGTATTACATAACACCTGAAAGGCATTAAAGTTACGTGGAAAATGAAAACAGGACTATTCCACTACCGGGAATAAGTCCTGTTTTTATTTACAGCTATTCATCTTAATGGTGATGATGCGCGTGGGCATCAGGTGCGTCGCCTTTGACAGTGCATAGTACCGAGGTGTCATGCAGATGTTTCTCAGACTCCACTTGGAGCGTTACATGTTTGATTTCTTTATGCTCCAGCATATGTTCAATCTTCTGAACCAGGGTCTCGGATGCATACACATCCATCGTTCCATCTACGACGATATGAGCAGTCAGTGCGTTCAGGTTACTCGTAATGGACCAGACATGCACATCGTGTACGCCTTTGACACCATCCACTTGTTTGATGGTCTGCACCAGCTCATTCACATCCACATTGGCCGGAGTACCTTCCATCAAGATATGCAGAGATGATTTGGTGACATAGAACCCACTACGCAATACCAGTGCCGCGACAATGACACTCGCCAGTGGATCGGCCCAACCCCAGCCAAAGAACATCATCAGCAATGCCGCAGCAATGGCTCCAACCGATCCCAGCATGTCACTGATGACATGCAGATAAGCACCGCGCATGTTCAGGTTATTCTCCGTATCGCTACCACGCATCATGATCCAGGCTACCAGAATATTGACGAGCAATCCGATGACGCTGATGATTAACATGCCTACGGTTGCGACTTCTGGCGGGTTAATGAATCGACCAATGGCTTCGTAGAAAATGTAGAGCGCAATGGCGATTAACGTAATTCCGTTTAACGTGGCAGCCAGAATTTCAAATCTTCTGTATCCGTATGTTTTGCCGGTATTCACGGCTTTTTCACCAAACGTGAACGCCAGCAAAGCGATCCCGAGTGCAATGGAGTCGGACAACATATGGCCTGCATCCGAAATAAGTGCGAGACTGTTGGTAATAAATCCACCAATGGCTTCAACGATCATATAGACGGTAATAATAATGAAGGAAAACAATAATACTTTTTTGTTATTGGTGGTGTGAGCGTGATCGTGCCCATGGTTATGACTGTGTTGATGTCCAGACATATTAAATCCTCTCCTTTGGAGCGAAGCTCCGTTATGTAATATGATTTCTAGTGTGGCTATAAATGAATCTTTAGCAAAGGTTACTCACTAACAAATGAATATATGAGCGTTCGTTCATATGTTATGGTTTTATTATAGTTGCGCCTCATAGTAGTGTCAACCAGATTTAAGGAAATGTAAACATACCAAGGTATCTCCATGCACGTGCTGGCGAATGAGATTGCTTTTGTGCTACCATCTGTGCAGGATCATAGTGAGATGTTCTCGCTACATAGAAGGGCGGATAACGATATGAAACATCTGCTGCTGGCAGACGATGATGCGAATATTCGAGCACTCCTGCGGCATGTCATGACCAAGGAAGGCTATCGGGTTCATGAAGCGCAGGACGGACTGGAAGCAGTCAAACTGATGCAAGAAACACCGATCGATCTGGCAATCTTAGATGTGATGATGCCAGGCATGGACGGATTGGAGTTATGTGATTACATTCGGCAGCATTATGATATTCCAATTATGTTGCTGACGGCACGAGATCAGCTATCTGACAAGCGAGACGGTTATCTGAAAGGAACGGATGAATATGTGACCAAGCCGTTTGAACCGGAAGAATTAGTCTATCGGGTAAAGGCGTTATTTCGTCGGTACCATCGCACATCCAGCGATATCATCCGCATGAATCGAATCGTCATTGACCGTAATAATGTGGAGGTTACGGACGGGCAATCCATTCTATTTTTACCAATGAAGGAATTTGAATTACTCTCACAGCTTGCCCAGTTTCCGGGACGTTTGTTCTCTCGGGATGAACTCATTCGACTTGTCTGGGGAGCAGATTACGAAGGAGATGACCGCACTGTTGATGTACACATCAAGCGGTTGCGCGATCGATTTGCCGATTATACGGAGGATTTCGTCATCCAAACGGTCCGGGGCATTGGTTACAAGATGGAGGTGAAAGCACCTTGAGAACGTTGTACGTCCGGGTATTCCTCATTACGGTGGCGGTGATTGTGGTCAGCGGCATGCTCGGTTTCCTTTTGTCGAATATCTACTATCATGCCAAGCTCAAGGATTTCAATGATGAGAAGCTGGTGGGCATTGCAACGCAAATGAAGCAATTTGTGGAGCAGCAACCTGGGACGATGGAGCAGTATCTGAACAATGCCGCCGCACTCGGATACGAAATCTATGTGACAGATGGAAAGGAAAATGACCGATTCTACGGCCGCGAATTCCGAGAGAAAGATCTGGACAAACAAGCTGTAGAACTGGTGCTGCGGGGTGAAGTGTACCACGGTGTCGCGCAGTTTCCAAGCAAACCGTTCATTACCGGGTTTTTCGATAATCAATTAAGTAACACCGTGGGTGTTCATCTAAAGTTGGGCAATACCAATTACGCTCTCTTTATGCGCCCGGATGTAATTCTGCAGTTCGGTGAGCTGCGTATCTTTTTTGCACTGATTGGCGCATTTACCATAGGCATTAGTATTCTGATCTTTCTGATCAGTACCCGATATCTGGTCAATCCGATTGAACGTCTGTCCGAGGCGACCAAGCGGATTGCACAAGGAAAGTATAATCTGAAACTGCCTACCGCACGGCGTGACGAGATTGGACAATTGGCCCAGCATTTCATGACCATGAGTCGTGAATTGGAGAGGGTCGATCAGGCGAGGCAGCAGTTTGTATCCAATGTATCCCATGAGATTCAATCGCCGTTGACATCCATTCAGGGGTTTGCCCAATTAGTGGCAGATCGGGATCTGCCTGAACAGGAACGGGAGCACTATGCGTCGATCATTGAGGAGGAGAGCCGTCACCTCTCCTTGTTGAGCAAGCAGCTGCTTCTTCTGTCCTCTCTTGAACAAGGCAACGAAGATCTGACCAAAGTAAAGTTCTCTTTGCGAGACCAGTTCCGGCAAGCGGTTCAGGTGCTGCAATGGCAACTGGAAGAAAAAGAACTGCTACTTCGGATTTCGGTGCCCGAATCCATCCAGCTGATTGGCAATGAAGTGCTGCTCATGCAAGTCTGGATGAATCTTCTCGGTAATGCGGTGAATCACCTTCCACAAGGAAGAAGCATCGAGATTCATGCCGAGCAGATGGATAACCAGTGTGTGATTCAGATTCGGGATACAGGGGACGGGATTGCTGCGGAGCATCTGCCTTTCCTGTTTGATCGATTCTATAGGGTGGACCGTGCGCGGGAACGTTCTTCCGGCCGAACCGGGCTTGGACTTGCCATTGTGCAGAAAATTATCCGAATCCATGACGGTACAATTGAGGTTGCCAGTTCGACTGAGGGTACGGTCTTTACCGTGACCCTTCCGCAGATGTAATCTGTTATTCATTTTCCGTTCATTTTCGCCTCTTATACTTGGGTTATCAAGAGGGAGGTCACACAACATGTACTTGGCTATTCGGGAAATGAGGTATGCCAAAGGGCGGTATGCCTTAATTGCTACAATCATGGTACTGGTTTCATTTCTGGTACTGTTTGTTACAGGTCTTGCACAGGGGCTGGCGTATGATAACGCAGCTTCGGTCAAAAATATGGCAGCAACCCACTTTGTGATGGAACAGGATTCGAATCATCGGTTTACCCGGTCACAAGTGGATCAGGATCAGCTTAATCAAGCTCGCTCCGTAGTGGGGCAAGAGAACGCTGAGCCACTCGGTGTGAAAATGACAACCGTCAGTCCAATGGGCGACACGAAAAAGATCGATGTCACGTTGTTCATGGTGAATCCGGAAGGCTGGCTTGCTCCAGCGGTTACCGAAGGAACTCCGATTACGGATCAGACCAACGGGCAGGTTGTGGTGGATCATAAGTTAGCTGAATCCGGTGTGACGATTGGCACCGTTCTGGTCGATCAAGCTTCCGGGATGAAGTGGACCGTTGGCGGATTTGTACAAAATGAGTCTTTCAGTCACTCTCCGGTCGTGTTCCTGAATGAAGAAGAATGGCTTACGCTTCAAGGAGGGACACGGACTACACAAGGTTCGGCCGACACCAATGCTAATGCTCCGATATACAATGCCATTGCGGTAAAGGACGCGGGTGAGCAGGTAGACGAACTAAGTGCTGCAATGCCTAATACGGAAGTCATCACGAAGTCGGATGCCGTATCGGCCATTCCTGGATATAAGGAAGAGCAGGGATCGTTGCTTATGATGATCGCTTTTCTATATGTCATCTCAGCGTTTGTACTTGCTGTATTTTTCTATGTCATCACGATTCAGAAAACAAGTCAGTTCGGCATATTGAAAGCGATCGGAACGCGGAATGGATATCTGGCGGGTAGTGTTTCGTTACAAGTGTTCATTCTATCGGTTGGCAGTTTGGTCATTAGCGTACTGTTGGTTCGACTGTTTGAGTCCATCTTGCCAGCATCAATGCCATTTCAATTAGGCTTATCCACGCTTGCCTTAACCTGCGTATTGTTCATCCTGATGTCTATGGCGGGTTCATTATTTTCAGTGTGGAAGGTTACCAAAATTGATGCGCTTGATGCGATTGGGAGGACAGCAGCATGAGAAACCGATTGGTATTACAGGGAATTACCCAGACCTTTGAAGATGGTAGCAGTAAACGCACGATTCTGAATAAGCTCGACCTTGAGGTGGCCGAAGGGGAACTTGTAGCTGTGATGGGGCCTTCCGGCTCTGGCAAAAGTACATTCCTGTCCATTGCTGGCGCACTTCTTGAACCAACGGAAGGACAGGTTCTGCTGGACGGGTCTTCTATTATGGGCAAAAGTAAACAAGACATATCTGATGTACGGCTTCAACAGCTTGGTTTTATATTTCAAAGTGCCAACCTCATTCCTTATCTGAAAGTAGAAGAACAACTGATGGTGGTCGCGAAGCTCGCCGGAACGGATAAAAACAAGGCGGAGAAACGAGTAGATGAGCTATTGGATACCGTAGGGCTGACCCATCGGCGGAAGGCATATACGGAGAAGCTGTCTGGTGGGGAGCGTCAGCGGGTCGCTATTGCACGGGCCTTGATGAACGATCCGGCTGTCCTGCTCGCGGATGAACCGACAGCCAGTCTGGATGCAGAGCGCGGGCTGGATATCGTAGGCATGATTGCGCGGCTCGTGAAAGAGCAGGGCAAGAGTGCAGTGATGGTTACGCATGATGAGCGGATTTTGCCGCTCTGTAGCCGGGTTCTTTTTTTGGAAAAGGGAAAACTGGTGCAGCATTAGACGATTAGGTGAGTTTGTCAGGAACGGAACGATCTGATGTGGTTAAGGACGAGAAGGTCATGTATTCCCGGTGGGAAGGTGGCCTTCTTTCTTCGTTTTCATCTATAATTGGGAGAGAAGTATATAGGTGAGAGATTTTATTTTACATAGAGAGGAACGGATGCGGATGAGCAGCTTGAATGCAGAACAATTCCCGGCACTGAGTACGTCGATTCATTGGGGCATTGTTGAGGCAGAGTTCAGATTAAACGACATCGTGGATGAAAAGCTGGTGAGCAATATTAGCATCATTCCATTTGTCGGGGATCAATGTGTCGTCTTTCAACTGGATAATGGAGACTGGGAGCTGCCTGGGGGGACGCTTGAAGCAGGTGAGCCGTATATGGCTGGACTGAAGCGTGAACTGATGGAGGAACTTGGGGCTGAAATGCGTTCCTATCAGATCTTTGGCCAATTCCGCTGTACATCCAGTGCGTTGGAACCGTATCGACCGCATATCCCGCATCCCCATTTTGTGCGAATCATCGGATATGGAGACGTTGAACTTGTCGGTGATCCACTGAATCCAGAGGATGGCGAGCAGGTGGTTGCGGTGGAAGTGGTAGAGATCGACGAGGCAATCCGAAGATTCCAGGAACAGAACAGACATGACATTGCGGAGATGTACCAACTGGCTCATATGCTGCGAGAAGAAGCTAAAGGATAAGGCGATGTTGCCTCCGAACTGTATGAGAAATCCGAAGGTATTGTACAGCAATTGGACAGCGTTTTTGCCGAGCACGGAATGTAATCTTTAATTCAGACAAATAGCCCAAATGAGGATGTCCTGTCCAAGGCGAGGAATATGATCAATACAAAATGAAAGGCGATAACATATGAACGATACTCAATATAATTTAAATTTTGAAAAACTGTGTAATGAATTACAGCTCGGTGAATTGATCATGATTTTAGATGTTAAGAATTGGTTGGGAAATTAATGAGTAAGGAGAGATGCCCATATGGTAAACGATAAAGGAACACTCAGGACATGCGAACAAGGACATTCATATTATAAAAAAAGTGATTACCCAACCTGCCCGACGTGCGAAGCTGAACGTAAACCGACAGATGGATTTCTAGCCTTGCTGTCAGCTCCCGCCAGACGTGCCTTGGAGAATGAAGGCATTGCGACACTACTGCAACTTGCAGAGTACACGGAAAAAGAGATCCTGAAACTCCATGGAATCGGACCATCTGCCATACCCAAACTGCGAAGCGCTTTAGAAGAAGAGGGATTAACGTTTAAGAAGTAACCCTCTTCAGAATACTCTGCTAATCCAAACCAGAAGCTGAAATAATCTCCTCCATCGTTACCCGATACAACAAGTTACCTTCACTGAGTAGCAGACGATGTTGGCGAAAATCCTGCCTTGCCTGCTTGAAGGGCTTATCATCTTCATTTAGTAAATCAACTCTCTGCCCCTTGCTGAATCTTTCGGGCTTCTCCATCTTCTTAAGCACAAACGTCCCATGTTTACCATACCCGGCATCGAACAAAAAATGATAACCATCCGTACTGAAGCCGGAGGAACCGGAGATGTTTGGATTCATGAATGTAACGTTGGGTTCACGGGTGCCCCCTGAGATACAACCGAGTTCGAAATCGGTATAGAAGTAGAACCAAACCTGCTTCTCATTCACCACATTGAGTGCGTAACAATCCGCAATGTCAGCTTCATGATTTTCATATAGTTTATTCCCATGCTCATCCCAGGCCAGCAGACCACATGATCCAATCGGATCGCTCCATCCGTAGTTACCAAATACCCCTTCATCGAAGTAACTAGTCCAGATCGTTCCCTTTTCGGTGACCTGTACACTCTGAATACCGTCTCCCAACAAAAACTCGCGAATGGTATTTCCGTCTAAATCACACACTTTGGCGTTCAGATCAACCTGTTCATTCCCATAATTCGCACACCGTGCTCCGACCAGCAGCAGATGATCATGTAAGGGTTGTACGTAATGATAATTGAATGTCTGCCCCCAGATGACAATTTCCTCGATAGTTTGATCAGTCACAATAAGAACTTTGTACGTATAGCTTTGATTAAATTTACTTTGGACGAACATACCTCGTTTTCTTTCGGGAATCTGATTCATCAACAGCACATAGACAAGGCCATCCCCGCCCCACTGGGTGGAAACGATATCGAAGCCTTCGACATAATTTGAAATATCGGCAAAAGGCAAAAGGTTTACTTTGGGATTGGACATATCCATATCCTCCTTTGTAGTCAAATGCTGAGTCACCATCTGCATCTGTATAAGAGGATTATGACGTGCACGTACTAAACTGAACATGGCGGAAGTATAGCGAAGGTCTTCTTTGGCTTTCACGGTGTATAAGTACGGTGTTTTTGAAATAGAGGGTTTGTCCTTGACACACGTAGTACAATAAGGAAGTTGTGTAAAATTCTATATAAGAGGAGGATGGAGAGGTAGCTATAAGAAGGGTGTGAGAATACATACAACGCACGTGTAGTAAGGGGAAAGCAGTACCCGTAGATTTGATTTGCATGAGTACGATTACGTGGAAGACTCATCTCTGAAAAACTAAAAAACTAAAATGGTTAAGGAAGTGTTAGCAAGTGGAACCACATATTCCAGAGCAAAAAACAGATTACCGTCCACTAGGCGTATCGGGCTTGGGTGGTTGGCTGATTCTCGTCCAGATCGGATTATTTCTTACAGTGATTTTCCTTGCACTCCAATTGGTTCTGTATTGTTTGCCCACACTTACAACAGAGACTTGGGAGTTGCTAACTTCGAAGCAATCTGAATATTATCACCCGCTATGGGGACCGGTCGTTATTTTTGAAACGGTATATAACGTGCTCTTTTTAGTGTTTGGCATTTATACGATCATTGCTTTTTATAGTAAAAAATCAATCTTTCCTCGTCTTATGATCATGTTTTATAGCGTCAGTCTGGCCGTGAGTATCATTGATTATCTGTTGCTGCTCCAGATTCCAATGGCAAGAGAACTTGAGGATGGAAGCTCGTTAAGAGATATAGGTAAATCGATACTCACTTGTGCCATCTGGATTCCTTACTTTATCAAGTCGGAACGAGTTCATAACACTTTTGTAAGATAAATGGATCGCAGGAAATGCCCGATCTTGGATAGAAGCTATCTGAGATCGTTTTTTTGTTTCCATTGAGAGCAGCTGTAAAAGTATCGATATATGTTAAGGAATCTGTTGCAGTGGAATCTGAAAAGGAGGAGAAATCCTTGAAAATTTATCTGGTAAGGCATGGGATGGATGAGGAAGGCTATCGAGGCGGATGGAGTGAGCGTGGACTCACGGAACAGGGGATCAATCAATCGAAGAGGCTGGGAGAGTATTTGCATCTTCATGCTGAAGAGTATGACATACATAGCATCATGAGCAGTGATCTTGCTCGTGCTGCACAGACAACACGGGAATTGGAGAAGAAATTAAACATGCAGGCGATCTTCATGGAAGAATGGAGGGAGATGAATAACGGAGAGTTGGCAGGTATGCTTCATAAGGATGCAGAAGTTCATTACCCAGGAGTGTATTTCAACACCCTTGAGATGGATTCTCCTTTTCCGGGAGGAGAAAGTCCAAGAGATTTTTATAGCCGGATAAGCACTGCTTTCGAGAGTCTTTTCAGAAGCTTAGAGGAGAATACACTCAAGTCCAATGTTCTGTTAATTACTCACGGCGGAGTGATTAACATCCTGTATTATCTGCTTGAGAAGAAGGAATGGAGCAATAAGTCCAAATTCTATCCCATGGACAACGCCAGTGTACATACCGTTGAAAAGGGAAGGTATGGTTGGAGAATTAGCAGTGCAAATGTGTTAAGTCATCTAGAGTAGTTATTTATTAGATCCAGAGCTGATAAGTCGACTTAATCAGGAAAGGATGAACAAACTCATAGATACCAATGTAATACATTGGTATAAAATAGAAGGCGGAGGCGATGACATGAGTAATCAACCCATTGAACTGCTACAACATTTGAAGTCTTTATCTGGACCATTTCCAACGTGGGATATGGGGCAGTTGCTGGAACGGCCAGGGAAGCTATTTTTGGAGTGGTTGAGATTGGCGGTTGAGAACGAAGTGAAAGAACCTCATGCCATGACGATCTCCACCGTGGATCACGATGGTTATCCTGATGCGAGGGTGTTGATTTTGAAAAACGTAATCGACGAAACGTTCTATTTTGCCTCCAGTTCGGAGAGCCGAAAAGGGCAGCAGTTGAAGGAGAACCCTCATGTGGCGCTCACCTTCTACTGGCCATCACTTGGAAGACAGATTCGGATAAAGGGAGTTGCTGAGGATCAGGGAGATCAAGCGGGCGCTGATGATTTCCGCAAACGTTCAGCTGGAGCGCGAGCAGTTGCCATGACAGGGCATCAGAGTGAGGTTTTGGATAGTGAGGAAGTGCTGGATAGTGCCATTGAAGCTCAGAAAGAACGCATCCAACGTGATCCCGATGTCGTTACACCTCAATGGCGTTTATATGCCGTGAATGCACAAGAGGTGGAGTTCTGGCAGGGAGATTCAGAGCGAAAGCATGTGCGAGTCCGATATGTGATGCAGGATGGGCAGTGGAAGACACGCAGATTGTGGCCTTGATTTTATAACAGATGAGTATGCAGCGCGGATTGAACGGTTATGTATTTCTTTTCTTAACAATCTCAGGGAGGGCAAATCTATGAAAACGATTGAATGTTTCTTCGAACCATTTCCTGTGTTGGAAACCGAACGGACGTTACTCCGGCCTCTTACCTATGATGATCTGGACGATATGTATAGTTATTGTGTTGTACCTGCTGTCTCGGAGTTCACCACCTGAGAAGCGCATCAGAGCAAAGAAGATACCAAAGCTTTTTTGGATTTTGTCATGAGCCGGTATGATGTGAATTTAATAGGCCCATGGGGCATTGAAGATAAACAAACCAAGAAGCTGATAGGTAGTTGTAATTATCTAGGGTGTGATAGCGATAACAGGAGAGTTGAGCTGGGATATGTGTTATCTGATCAATATTGGAATCAAGGCTACATGACCGAAGTGGTGAAACGAATCATCCAATTTGGATTTGACGAAGTGGGATTAGAACGAATTCAGGCCCAATGTTTAGTGAAGAACACGGGCTCCGCGAAAGTCGTGGAAAAGGCCGGCATGCAATTTGAAGGTGTTTTAAGGAAGTACATGAGGGTGAAAAATGAACATCAGGATCTGAAGATGTATGCCATTGTAAAAGAAGATTTCTATACTCAATAGTGACATACAATAAAGATTCTATATTGTTTAATCCAATAATCATATGACAAGTGTTGGCCCGTTCCTGATCGTTAAGGAAATGGGGTTTATTTTTTTAAAACCAACGTACATAATGTCATATCGTCACATAGGTGCCATCCGCTATAATCTTCAAGTTATCCAAATGTGGATTAAGTGAAGTAACCAGGAGGTACAACGAATTGATAGCCAAAAACAAATATAAATCACTCGAACTGGAGACCCCGGGCTTATATGAGCTGGAAGGGCTTGAGGTGGGAGTGACATCGAACTGCAATTATAAATGCGACTACTGCTGCGCCTACAATCGGGACGATGGAGCGTGCATCGATAGTCAGGAAGTCATCCGTATTATTAGTGAGCTTCCTCGTCTTAAGCGAGTGCGATTGTCCGGGGGAGAAGTTACCCTGAAATACCAGGATTGCCTGGAGATCGTGACGTATTGTGCGGCACATGGCATCGATACACAATTGAACAGTAATGCCAGTCTGCTGACAGAAGAACGGATTCTTGCATTGCGTGATGCAGGCTTGTCCAACATTCATATCTCGTTTAATTATACAGATGCGGAGTCGTATGCTGCGTACTACCGTGTGCACCCTCGCATGTATGAGAGACTGGAGCAGAATATCCGATTGTGTACGGAAGCCGGTCTGGAGACGGTGCTGGAAACGTTACTGTTTGAAGGGAACCAAGCGAACATGCAGGACATTAGCGATAAGGTGTATGATCTGGGTGTGCGCATCCATGAGATCCAGAACAGCATTAAAATGCCGCATACCGACTGGAGCCAGATTGTATCCAAAGAGTCCCTCATTCGATCTGTAACGGAGCTGATTGAAAATAGAAAGCCAGATACAACGCTCTATTTCACCTGTATGGACCGGTTCGCTGAACAGTTGAATTTGCGGGAGCAACCTGGCGTGTATTTCTCTAATTGCGTGGATGGCACGAAACAGCTGCACTTGCATGGCAACGGGGATATTCTCATCTGTGAGTTATGCCATCCTGTCGTGATTGGCAACATCTATAACGGAACGTCGTTGAAGGATATCTATGCCCAGCAGCCACCGGCGTTAATAGAATTCCTGGAGAAGCTGCCTTGTCCTGCGTACGATGCCCTTTTTGCAGAGGCATAACAGGAAGCTCTGACGAAGATGTTTTGATCTGTAAGCTGAACGAAACATGTACACGATAACAGCGACATTTAAGGTTATATAGATTAAAAATAAAGGTGATCTGATTTCCTCAGTGGGAAAACGGATGGCCTTTTTTTATTGAACTATACGTTCACACAATAACGGAGAGGACAGAAAAAACCTGAAAAAGCGAAGCTAAAAGCTTTCTGCAAGAAAGCTACTTCGGAAGCATACGCTTCGCCTTTATCCCCGGATTTTCCCCTTTAGAAAAGGGAATCAGAAAAATCTGGGGGTAACAGCGATTGGAAGGTTGTTCTGTCATCGTAGTGTTTAGTGTGAATATTCTTTAGTTCAATTATTTGGTTTCAGATTCATTTAAGCTACCCGGCCTAATATGGCCTTAAGAACTTAGATGAAGAGGTGAGCTTCACATGATGAAGATATATCAGAAACCAACCCGGAAAGACCCACATAAAAGACCGTTCTCCCCAAGAAAGCGAAGATGGCTCATCATCACACTTGTCATGGTGCTCGCAGTAGGTGGAATCCTGTACAGCCTAGCTGACCGTTACCTGATCCGGCATGTGCAGGTAGTTGTAGCGGATGAGAGCACGGTCACAGCAGCAACGGGCAACACGAATGACTCCACCAGCTCTTCAACCACCGCAACTAAAGTGAATGCAACGTCAGATGATTGGAATTATTCAAGTGATGATATGAAGGTCAATATTGAAAAGGTACAGACAGGTTCTGGCTCGGATCAGATTACGTATTATGTCGCTGATGTTCAGCTAACGGATGCAAGCAGCCTGCGATCCGCGCTGGCAGATAATAGTTTTGGAACGAACATTACCGAGAATACGTCAGAGATTGCCGCAGCCAATAATGCGATCTTTGCCATTAATGGTGATTATTATGGATTCCGTGATGATGGTGTCATTATCCGAAATGGAACATTGTATCGGGACAGCCCGACACGGGATGCACTTGCCCTCTTCAACAATGGGACCATGAAAACATATAACGAGAACGAGATTTCCTCCTCGGAACTGATGGCAGAAGGTGTCACCAATACGTTATCCTTTGGGCCCATTCTGATTCAGGATGGAGAGATTGTCAGTGATTTTAGCAGTGTGAAAATTGACAACAACTTCGGTAATCGCTCCATCCAGGATGCGAATCCAAGAACTGCGATCGGCATGATTGCTCCGAATCATTACGTCTTCGTGGTGGTGGACGGACGGCAGGACGACAGCCGTGGCATGACCTTGGCAGAACTGGCCGATGTCATGAAAGGCCTCGGAGCAACCGAAGCCTACAATCTGGACGGCGGCGGTTCATCCACGATGTATTTTATGGGCCGAGTCGTCAATAATCCACTGGGGCGCAACCAGGAACGTGGTGTAAGTGACATTTTATATCTGACGGAGGGACAAGGATCATGACGATATTAATTCCATCATATGAACCCGATGTGCGTTTGCTAAATCTTGTTCTGCAGTTACAGACATTTAAGCTTGGACCTATTGTGATTGTGGATGATGGTAGTGGACCCGGTTACCGTGGCATTTTTGAAACAGCAGAAGCCTATGGCTGTACGGTCCTGACACATCCCGTCAATCTGGGTAAGGGCAGGGCGTTGAAGACAGGCTTCCAATACATTAAGGAGTACGGCCCTCAGGGCGGTATCGTGTGCGCAGATAGTGACGGGCAGCATCTGCCGCATGATATTAAGCGTATCTTCGAAGTTCTGCTCGCACAAACGACACCAGGAATTGTACTCGGCAGCCGTCGCTTCAGTGGTAAAATTCCAGCACGCAGCCGTTTTGGCAACACCATCACACGGGCGGTCTTTTCCCTCACAACAGGTACCAAAGTATATGACACGCAGACGGGTCTACGCGGTTTTCCTTACTCCATGCTGGACTGGCTGAATCAGATTCCCGGGGATCGGTTTGAATACGAGATGAACATGCTGTTAACAGCACACAAGGAAGGGTATGAGATTACGGAGGAGTTTATTGATACGGTGTATCTGGATCACAATGAGTCCTCCCATTTCCGCCCGCTGGTTGATTCATTCCGGATCTATATGCCAATCCTGATGTTCAGCACATCTTCGGTGCTGTCTGCTCTGATTGATTTTGGACTACTATTCGTCATTCAGTATTTCACACACAATCTGTTTATGTCGGTCCTCGCAGCAAGACTATGCAGCTCCATCTTCAACTATACGATTAATCGGAAGTACGTATTTTCCGCTGGGCGAACCTCGAAGGTGCGACAGTCTTTGCCCAAATATTTCTCGCTTGTCCTACTGGTGCTGTTATTAAACTACGGTTTACTGTATTTTTACAATGAAAAACTGATTATTCCGCTGCTCGCTGCCAAACTGTTGACCGAGGTGTCCATCTTCCTATTCAGCTATTGGGCGCAGCGCAGATTTGTCTATTAACCTTGAAGAGAGAGTAAGCCTATGGCTTGCTCTTTTTTGGTTGAAACGGTTTCATATGTACCCCGTTATAGGGTACGATGGAAAGGGAATGAATTTGAGCGTTAGATTGAAATAGAACACATAGGGGAGGACGATTATGTATCTTCGAAGTGTAGAACTCATGTCAGCCAAAATTGAGAATCGGAACCAATATCCTTTTGACATCCCCGCGATACGATCCTTGGAACGATTGGAGCTCACGAATAACATTACTTTTTTTGTAGGTGAAAATGGTTCAGGGAAATCGACGCTGCTTGAAGGCATTGCTCATCAATGTGGATTCAATACCGCAGGGGGCGGCAGGAATAATGCCTATGAGACACATGCTTCCGAATCCTCGCTCGGGAATTATCTAAGACTTGCATGGTTGCCCAAAATAACGAATGGTTTCTTCATGCGCTCTGAATCATTCTATCAGTTTGCATCACATGTGGATGAGATGCCAGAGTCGCTTCCGTATTATGGTGGGCGTTCATTACATGAACAATCGCACGGGGAATCTTTTCTCAGTCTGTTCGTCAATCGGTTCAGTTCCAAAGGCATCTATCTGCTCGACGAGCCCGAAGCCGCTTTGTCTCCAGCAAGGCAGCTCTCCTTGTTGCGCATCCTCCACGATCTGTCAGGCACTTCGCAATTCATAATTGCGACGCACTCCCCCATTTTGCTGGGGTATCCGGGGGCAGAGATTTTAAGCTTTGACGATAGCCATATTCAAGAGGTAACCTATGAGGAGACCGATCACTATCAGATTACCCGCAGCTTTCTGGAGAACCGCGACCGGATGCTGAATGAATTATTTAAGGATTAAGTTAAGTTATCCGTGTAAACAAGGGAAGATACTAAATCATGCGCGTAAAATTGATTTTTGAGGAGAGATTGGATGAAGGTAGGTTTGCTGATTGTTGATATGCAAGAGAGTATTGTGCGGAAAAAGATGGACCAGAATTCGATAGACCATGCTTGCGAGTACATTAATCATGTTGCAGGAGTGCTGCGCTCGAACGACCATGTGGTCGTTCACGTTCAGGATGTGGAAGGTATGGAAGAGGCGGCGCCAGATGAGTATCGCATTATTCCCGAGGTGGATGTGAATGAGAAGGATCTCACGGTTACGAAGGAAGCTTCCAATGCCTTCTGGCAGACCGATCTGGAGCAGGTGTTAAAGAGTCATGGCATTAAACTAGTGATCATCGCCGGCTTTGCCGCAGAGGAATGTGTACTATTCACCTACAACGGAGCGATGGAGCGAGGTTTTCGGCCGGTAATGTTGCAAAATGGAATTCTTAGCATACATCACGAATCAGTGACTTCTACGTACAGAGACCGCAATGTGATCTCATACCCTGTGGTTGATTATTTAATCCATTAAGTGTTGGCCACATGCCAGTGGATACTTGGCGGAAAATAAAGATAAGATCAATAAATGGACTCTGTAGGAGTCTTTTTTTTGTACATATGTGCATGTCGACCGTGAAAGTAAGGTTACTCTATGGTTTAAACCAAACTTTGCCTATATCTGCTAGGGTTGAAACGATATATTGAGAACTGGGCCTAGCAAGCTCGTTGTGGATATCGGGAAAGTCCTGTATGGATCACTAACCAACTCATTAACTAAGGGAGATGTGGAATGAAGATGAATGTACAAATTATGAGTATTTTGGCAGAACAAAAGGAATTGTTTCTCAACCTGTTCAACTTGTACTTATATGATCTGTCTGAATTTTCTGGTGAGGATCTGCTAGAAGAGGGGAAATATGATCCAACGAACACCTATCTATATCTGGAGCGCGATGAATTACATCCGTTTTTGATTCAGTATGAAGGGAAGGTTATTGGATTCGTACTGGTGTGCTCACCTCCATATGTGTCGGAAGAAGTGGATTATACCGTGCAAGAGCTGTTCTTGGTCAAAAAATATCGCGGGCAGGGGCTGGCAGCACAAGCGGTTGACTTGGTTTTTGCTCAATTTGAGGGTAGATTCAAAGTAGAACAACTCGCTAACAATGCAGCCGCAGTTTCCTTCTGGAAAAAGTATTATGAACAACATCAGATTGAATATACCGAGTCTGCATATCACATTGAGATTGACAACATACCGGGCAGCCACCGGATTTTGTCTCAGACTTTTGTAATGGATGACGATATAGACATATGAAGGGGGCAAGTATGTTTAATGTCTAAAGAGCAATATTTCAAGAACCTCGAAGAAATTATTCATGATGTGATCTATATAAGTTCTTCTAAATCTGAACTTCAGAAAGAAATACAAACGAATATGTGGTGTATTTCAATTTCAGAAGAAATGTCTAATGAGGTGAGGGTGAGTGATTTTCATGGTTTTATAATGGACGTCATAGCCAACCGCCAGAATCAGATTAATCGTTCGACTATGCAGAGCGGAATGATATTTTATCTATGGTATGATTTTATGGCGAGTCAACTAAGATTTAATCTAATCTCAGATAGCAATAAGGAGCTACCTTTCAGATGCAAGATTCAGAATGTGAGTGAGCCTGATGAAGTTATAGAACTTTTTTTGAAGTCAAATGTTTATGGCGAGATAACTCAAAATACTAATGAAAAAAATGGAGGTGATGAATACGTATTAAAGGTATACACACGATATTTGGATAAACAGTAACCTGTTTATCATAGAAATATTTAAATTAGAAGGTGATTAGCTTGTTTATTATCATAGCAACCAAGGGGAATTGGAAGTGGGTTTCAGGTATATTTCAGGCAGAAGATGTAGCTAGACAGTACATGGATCTTATACCTGATGAGCTTAAGGGATACCAGGAATTTGTTGAGGTAGAGAACATCACATATCCTTTTTATATTATAGAGCGTCAGGAACCTCCATTTAGGTTTCTCGGTAAAGATGAAGTGATTTCACTTTTTGATCATACAGATGTGTCAGATGACGAAGATGAGGTACATTTCAATATCTACACGATTGATTCCGATTATAGACCAAAGAAACCTGGAACAGATTATATGGGAATACTGAGGCATGATCATGTGACCAATGAATGGATAGAGATGTATCGTAAGGAAGGGGCAGAGTTTCTGAGTAAACGAAAGGTTTTTTGAATGTAATTTATTTTTTTTAGGTCCGGTTTGCTTCTCCTGCGTTGGGAGGTGGATAGGATCTTTTTCAATTTCCATTTACCAATACATGGGTTATGATGAAGAAAGAGGAGCCTGTGGGAGTGGCCGTGTAAGGGGGAAGTGTTAGGTATGTCAAAACATCATTTTGTGATTGAAAACAAATCGCGAGTAAACGGGAATATTCATACCTCCTACTCATGGGATTCTCATGGCAACATACATAAAAGTGGGCTGAACAACTGTGGAATAACCGTTATTGAAGAGCAGGATGCATTGTTGAAGTTTCATCAATTGATTCAAGCCTGGATAGATCTATTTAGTCATGCGACAGATCCGATTGTTCTAACAGGGAGTTACGGTTTTGATGGAGAAGAACAGAAGGGCTGCTACGAGAAACTCTTGTACAACAAAGTTGAATTAATCAACGAATTACATAAGCTTGCGAACATGGCAAAGTATGCTGAGGTAAATGGGAAGTGTATTGTGCATTTTGGAATTTAAATCAATAGGAACGTTTCCTGATTAAAATTGTGATCTTGAGAAGCAACCTAATAGAAAGGAGCAAGAGTAATGACTAGTCGTATTGTTGTTACGGGTGGAGCTATTATTCGAGATCATATGGGGAGGGTTCTGCTGCAAAAGAGATCAGATTATGGAGATTGGGGATTACCCGGTGGTGGTATGGAGCCAGGTGAACGAATCGAAGAAACCATGATTAGAGAAGTGAAAGAGGAAACAGGGCTCGAGGTGAGTTCTTATGAATTGGCCTCCATCTACACGGGCGAGAGGATGCACTATACGTATCCGGATGGAAATGAAGTAGTATTTGTAATGTTTTTATTTGACGTTATTGCGGAGTTGGAAGGAAAACTCTGTGATGATCAAGTAACTCTTTTATTTGAAGATGAACAAAAGGAGTCATTACAGCTTATTTTTAAAAGTGTGGAAGAGATTGATATTGCCACAATTAACAATGTGCAGAAGCCTATATTTGTAGACTTGAAGCAAGGAGAGTCTAAATTGCTACGCGAGTGATAGCCTTAAGAGTAGTTTAGATACAGAAAGGAGTATGTAAATGCCCTGGCCTATGGTCCATTTTGCAATTGCATCGGAATTGATATCCAAGCCATCCTCTGAACTGTTGTTGGGAAGCCTAGCTCCTGATTCCATCCATGTAAGAACTAATCTTCGTACCGAAAAGGCAAAAACCCACCTCATGCCAGAGGCAGGAAGGTTTGCAACAGACGAAGAACTTAAAGAGTTTTTTGAGTCCAACAAGAAGTTAGCTTATAGAGATCCCAAATTCATGCAATATCTGTGCGGTTACATCGCCCATATCTATACGGACCGCGTGTGGACATTCGATATATATCCTGCCTATGAAGTTCACCCCAATGGAAGAAGCATGTATACACAGGATGTCACGAAGCTTGAATTTCTGATTTTACGGAATTGGAACAGGGCCAACGATTGGTTAAGTGAGCTGAACGTGGGAAAAGCATATGATTTAGGTGGATTGCTGGAAGCTGAGGTGTATCAGTATAGGGGAAAGAAACTGGGGTTTTTAGCTAACCCTGACAACGAACCTTCGGGTGAATTAAATATTATATCCATGGAAGCTATGGAAGAATTCATACATACAACAGGATTAGCGCTAAAACAATTGTATACGAAATGGGATGTTTATAAGGATTTACGCAGCATCACTGACGCTTTTAGGTCTGGCTGAAGATGATACAAAAGAGGGTCCGAAGACCCTCTGAATCTGGTTGAAAATAAAAATAGTGAGGTGAGTGACAAGATGGAACAAAGGAATGCGCCAGAGATAAGAATTGAACAATGGGACGAAGGAGATCTAGGTTTGCTTCGCCAATTAAATTCGCCTGAGATGACAGTACACTTCGGAGGACCAGAGACTGAGGAGAAAATCTTAGCACGCCATAAGCGCTATTATGAAATTGCACAAAATGGAACTGGGAAAATGTTCAAGATTCTCTTGCTTCCGCATCTTGAAGTCGTGGGTAGTGTAGGGTATTGGGATCAGATCTGGAAAGAAGAATCTATTTACGAGATAGGTTGGAGTGTTTTATCTGAATATCAAGGTAGAGGAATAGCGACAGAAGCAACAGCGAAGGCCATAGCTTCTATTCGTTCTGAAAAGAAGAAACATAAATTTATTCACGCTTTTCCTAAAACCAAGAATCCTGCTTCGAATGCCATTTGTCGTAAGCTGGGCTTTTCGTATATTGGTGAGTGTGATTTTGAATACCCTGTGGGGACGACCATACAATGTAACGACTGGAGATTGGCAGTGGGGGGAAATTGAAGTCTAAGGACAATAGAGGCGTTCGAAAGATAGGCATCCATGGTCGGCAATTAATTTTGCATAATAGAATCACATAAAGGAGGATGAAGATCGAGGGTCATATAATTAAAGAGGGTGTGACGACAAGCCAAGCTTTTAATATTGCTAGTAAGATCAAGTTTATTGAACGCAGGTACATGTTGGACGAGAAGGAGAAGTGACGTGCCGAACATATATAAGGGAAGATATTCAGCTCAAATTGAGGGAGAATTTGTGGTTTTTATCATTGGAATGAGGATCAATCGTCTGTGGGCTATACATAAATGGCTGCCTGTTCTACAGTCCATGGGCCCGATGATTAAAGAACTCTATATGAATCCGGAGACCGGATTTCTGAGTACAGAGTATTTTATAAGCTGGCGTGGGGTGACGCTACTCCAATACTGGCGCTCTTACGATGAATTGGAGAAATACGCACGGGGCGGAATACACTTGGAAGCTTGGAAAAGATTCAACCGCTCCATTGGTTCAGATGGAACTGTAGGGATTTATCATGAAACATATAAGGCTCAGTCAGGTTCTTTCGAGACCATATACGCTAACATGCCCAAATTCGGATTAGCTAAAGCATTTGAACATGTGCCTTCGACAGGCAAGATGGAGACATCCAGACGCAGAATGGGCGGAGAGAATGACCCGGCCGTGGATACACCAGAGAATCCTTAAATTAGTGAATAGAGAGGAGCATGTTATGAAGGCTAGAATTCGACCAGAAGATATATATTCAAAGCAATTAAGTTGGTTATGTATTGAACCGATGCTTGTTGCCGTACGGGGCAGAGATATGGCCGCCAAAACAGAGATATACCGACAGTTACATGAGGGGCAACAAGCTTTATTTATGTTCTATTCTTATCATAATCACACGAAGAGTCTGGCGGAATTTTATTGGTTTTCGGCGTATAACATCATTGAGATTAAGAGTTGGAATGGAATTAAAAAAGGGATGCACTTTTTCCGTTTAGATGAGATGGTAACTGTACTGGATCAGATCGAATACCTGATTACGGACCACAATAGAGTGGATGAAACGTGGCGTGAGGTGCTGCCAACGGATCTGGAGAAGGACCCGACCCTACTTCAGAGAACAGAAGCATTATATGCTACTTATCAAGCCGTGGCACAAGAAGCTATTACACACATGAACGAGATGATCCTGCAAAATCAGGAGATGTATCTGGAGATTGATTAACGTTAACCTAGCACCATTATATGAAAAGAATAACTCATGCCTTGAATGCTCCGTCATCGCTTTTTATTTTTATGCTAGAATAGATAGCAGGAAAAAAGCGGAAGAGTTAAATAACATTCTCAAGTAGGCAGGGAGTGCACGTATGAACGAGGAAGAACTGTTGCAGCTGTACGGATTGGAACCTTATGAGGTTAACCGGAAGGATATCCGGCAGCTGCTTCACCAAGAGATAGAGAATCGAAACTTAGAGGATAACGAAGTTCTGAAACTATTGTGCATTATGTTGTTCTGTATCGGAAATGTAGAGGACACCACGCTGATCTGGCAGGCCAAACAGAAAAATCAGGATACAAGCAGTTATATTGATGTGCAGTTATTATGTGGTGCAGGGTATGAGGAGACATTGTTTTACCTGGAAAATATGGATGGGGAACAGGCGCATGAGGAGTTACTGTACCTTAGACAGTGCGAGCCGTATGATTTTGTTAATTTTTCCAAAGTGGAATGGGTCTCGGACTATAAAAGATATTACGGTGTTTGAGGATACACGAGTTAACGGACATATTGGAAGGAGAGGGAGTATGCCAAGTTTGCATGACAACATCATATTAAGTTACGAAGTAGATTTAGAGAACGGAAGAATCAAGATGCGTACTCGTTCAAGTCATGATGTGCCGAAAAATATGGATGTTTTATTCTCTGGTGTTATGGCCCATTCGTTTGATACACCGCTGCATGGCAGCATTATTTTCGATCTGGATGAGAGGGATCTAAAGCATTTTATCCCATATAATCGCGAGTTATTGGAATCGGGGAAAGGCCAAGGCTGGCCTGTCAGTTATGAGTCCTATGACGAATTGCAAATCCGGCTAATCAAGGAGAAATACAAGTACATGGTGATCTCATCCTCGTATGGATTGAGTGGTTGGGTTCTGGCGAAGAGCGTAGAGATTCAGTGCAATTGAGACTTAACCCATTAAGAAATAGGATATTTCCAATAAGTATGTCAGTGAAAACTTAGAATTTTGGTGTTTTCAATGTATTTGGAAGATAAGTTGGCCGTGAGTCCTCATTAGGACGACTTATGATAATTAAATTTAGACAGCCTGCAAGTAATTGGCTGAACTAACTGGCAGGTTAGTTTAATGAAAAGGGAATAATATACCTCATATAGAGTACTTTATCTTTAAAAAGGGAGGGGAACACATTGCATAGTATGATGAACAAGAGACAATTTATTGAGATGACAGTTAAAGAACAATATTCTGTAGTATTTAAAGTTAATAATCGAGATGAATTTTTCCGTGGTGTTGCTAAAGAATTAAAGGAAGACCGCCTATTTGTTGAAACAGAAGAAGGTAAAAACTTTAAAGTTAAAATGGATGATATCATTGAGATTTATGCTATCAAGTCTTCATCTCCAGGGCATAGTGCTATCCAATCCCATAGTTTGATTAAAGGTAGCAAGGATGACCTTGAAAACCTTGTACTCCAGTTTGAAAGTTTAAATGACGATGTAAAGAAACAAATTACCTCTTCTTTATCAAAAGTGCTTAGTAAGCATGTGATCATTTCGAAAATGGATATAACTTCATACAATGTATCTGAAATTGAAATGATTACTAATACGATAAATGGATATCTACTCACTATTAAAACACTGGATATTCGTTCCGAATTTTTCGAATGATACAACCAAAAGACTTTTTTTGGGAAAGGGCTAGATCACAATTGAGAATAGCTTAAGGGAGGGGAAATTATAAACGCTAAAATAGCAGGTCCGGAACTGTCGAAAATCCTGAGAGGTGAGTATGTGAAAGAAGTAATTAAAAATGTTCTATTAGGTACTGTAGTTTTTGTTGTTGGCTTTTCCATTATTATTCTTCTTACAAGCTCCGATATTGAAGCTGAACATACATATTATGCTGCCATAGCATATGCTCTTTTATACTTAGCCAGTGTTATATCTGTCTGCACCGCGGTTCTCCTTAAAAAGATGACTCAATTAAAAAAGTGAAATTATTCTTCAACTAACGGGAAACGTTAGTGAAAGAGTCAATGAGCAGTCTGTAGTATTGTAGACGGTTCATATTTCGTGAGTTATCCATTTGTTTTTGAAGATATCGAGATCATAATGAAGTGCTCATCACGTATTGGAAGCATAATTTTACCAAATGGAAAACTTATGGGTTAAGTCGCAAGAAACGGGGGGAATTCGATGAGGCGTAAATATTCACAGCGAGGCGTAAAGAGGGGCGCAGGACTAAGAACGGCCATGGTTGTATTTGTTGTTCTGCTCGTTATTCTAGTCATGACCAATCCAAACGAAGAGAAATTTGTTGCATGGCTCGCAAGTGAATATGATATCCATTCTTCGTATAATGTAAGTGAAGGCAGGATGTTCACGCAGACGATTGACGGTGAGGAAAAGATACTTCACTATAAAGGTGGACATATACGCCATATGGGAATCTTTTCAACGTATAGTTATCTTTTCTCGGATCATGAAGAAAAAGAAATCCAGATTGAAGCGGTCGGCATAATGAATATGCTATGGAATCGATAGGTAGATTGACTATGGACAGTTAAAAAAGTTAGGAAAAAGTTCTGCTGATATCCACGCTCTATGCATGATGTAACTTGTGCAGAGAAGCGTGTTTTTGGCGTGAGATGCCTTATACGTTGGAATGGCTAATTTCGTTCGTTCGCAAATCCCACATTATGGGTTATGATGTACCTTGAAAGAAAATTTTACATAGATAGGAAGTATTCTTATGTAGACGATTGGTGATTGGAGGACGGAATATGAAAAAGTTAACCCTAGTTTCATTATTATTTCTACTTCTGGTTGCATGTCAGAACAAGGGAAACACTGACGATGCACAGCAATCAATAGACTCCTCACCCTTAAATGTCACAGAAAAAGAGACACAACAGAATGAAGGAATATCGACATCCCAAGAGAAGGAAGAAATCCCACCAGTGTATCTCGATGAAACAAACTATACCGGGGACCAATTGGAAATTGTCAAACTTATGAATGCACGTATGCGTTATTTATACGAAAGTGACGAAAAGGGGTATAAGAATCTGTTTGATCCACAGTCTCCTATATCGGGCATGGGAAGATACAAAATTCGAAAGATTACTTCCATAAGCGATATTGTCATTCAAGAGCAGAAGAAACTCTTCCAGGTAGCTGTAACGATTACTGAACTAAGAGAGAACGATAAGGAATATATCAATACGATGGTGTTTTGGAAAAAGAAACAAGATGGCGATTTTGCGCAATGGGTTATTGCAGATATTGATTAATAACATCGTCTCTGACACATGGAAGATCTATATCTTCACATTCACACAACGTAAAGGATGATGTAATAATGGCTAGACGCTTAGTGCTTATTGAAGGATTACCTGGTTCAGGCAAGTCAACAATTGCCAAAATGGTATCCGAAATTTTGATAGAAAAGGGCAAGGAGGTACAACTATTTCAAGAAGGCAACCTGGATCACCCTGCTGATTACGAAGGTGTGGCTTACTATGATGCTGGAGACTTCGAGTCCTTATTGAAAACGCATGAAGAATACAGAGAGATTCTGGAAAGCCATGCCACTGCTCATGATCAAGGATACCTGATTCCTTATCGTAAGATGAGAGAACAATGGGGAATAGAGCTTCCCGATCACGTTGTACAGGATATTTTCAGCCGAGATATTTACGAAATTCCTTTTGAGCAAAATGTGAAGCTGATCACCGAGAAGTGGCAAGATTTCACCCAGAACGTGTTAAGCACGAAGGATGACTGCATCACGATATTTGAGTGTTGTTTTATCCAGAATCCACTAACCATGGGTCTAGTAAAGTGCAATCAATCCAAAGAGAAGAATGTGCAGTATGTATTGGAACTGGGTCGTATCATTCATGCTCTGAATCCGCTTCTCATCTATATCGACCAGAAGAATATATCCTATACCTTTGATAAGGCAGTTCGTGAAAGACCGAAGGAATGGTCAGAAGGTTTTATTAACTATTATACGAATCAGGGTTTTGGGCAAGCGCAGGGTTATCATGGTTTTCAGGGTACGGTACAAGTTTTACAGGAAAGAAAGAAGCTGGAGTCCGAAATCTATGGCTTACTTCAGATGGATAAGGAATGGCTGGATAACTCGGATTATGACCTGGAGGTTTGTAGACGCAAACTGGAAAAAATTCTGGAGTAACCTTACGAAGCTAAGAACATCGAGAGCAGGTGAACAAAACAACATGAAAAAAACGTTATTTGAGCTTGTAAATGAAGTCGAAGATGAAGTGACCTTTGTGGCTTTCCTGCAACAATTTTGAAACGAAGGCGGAAGCAGTTCGGTTTGCAGAACAGGTCAGAACATATATGAAAACTGCTCAGCATAATACATAACGGAGGTTTATTGGCATGATTTTGTTGGAAGTAGCATTGATAGTTGTAACAGCTTTATTGTTAGGGATTGGTGCAAAAAGTAAAAGGAAACTTTTGCTTAAATGGGGTATAGCCAGTTTGATTTTATTGCTCGGACTCGTTATTTTTTCATTCATCACGGGATTTATAGATGGAGTGTCCGATGGATGGTCAGCAAGATGAGTATTTAGAGAACAAAAATATATTGGTGGAGCATCTTCAGGAATAGAGGGCTTATGAACGTTACATTTATTCGTCATGGTCACGGTGAACACTTGTTAGATTATCCTAACCAATTAAATTGCCTGCATCCTGGTCTCACTGAATTGGGAAAGAGTCAGGTTATAGCATTGCGTAAACAAGTGAATTTTTCTCCTGAAGACACCATCTTGGTTAGTCCAACGAAACGTACTATCGAAACAGCATGCTTGCTTGCCCCAACCAGCAATCTTATGTTCAGCCCGTTGGTTGGCCCAAGAATGTTTCCTCAGAATCCGGAGTTTGTTCCTTTCGTCTGCGATCAGATCTATTCCAAGGAAGAACTCAGCCATCAGTACACTGACATAAAAATGATTGAGTTGGGTTTGGATTGTTGGGAAGAAAGTATTAATCAGATGGATGCATGTCGATTCAAGATATTAGCTGAACAGCTTCTGGAATGGTGCAGGCAACAGAGTGGAAACACGTTTGTCATTTCCCATGATGGCACGATTACTAACTACAGGATGTTGCTCGGAGAACAAGGGTTAAGCAAAAGTGATTTTCTTGGTGAGGCCGGGCAGTACACAATGAGGAACGTTTAACGATTGAAGGAGATCCCATCATGACTTATTTTCCTAATATAGAGACTGAACGATTGCACTTTCGAGAGTTAACCATTGCGGAACGAAGGTTGTGTATGAACATTTCGCTGAACCGGATGTAACCCGGTTTATGTAAAAGGAATCTGTTTGTAAGTGACTATAACTGTGCTTAGGGGGTTCTTTAATGAAGTTATCGGATTATGAATATTTAACTTTGGCTATGGAAGAAGCAGAGCAATCGCTTATTGAAGGAACGTATCCGATTGGTGCGATAATCGTGGATGTGGATGGAAATGTCGTGAGTAAAGGCAGGAACAGGGTCTACTCTACGTGCGATCCCACCGCACATGCTGAAGTGGATGCCATTCGTCGAGCAGGAAAACATTTGCTGGATGTAGAGAAGAAGAGATACACGAAGAACGATCTGACACTGTATACTACCTGTGAACCTTGTCCTATGTGTTCTTGTACCATACTAATGTCTGGTATTAAAAAGATTGTATGGGCAGCGGATGATGAAGAGTACGGAGGGCTTCGACGGTTCAAGGAAGGACCTCATTTTATCCATATGTTTGATACGCTATCCTGTGTTGCAGCACCATACCTTGATCTGGAAAACAGACAGAGAGCCTTACTCGCCAAATGGAATATTAGTAGAGGAGTGCTTCATACAGAGTGGGAGATTCCAAAACAATGAAATCTGTAACGTTCTCTATCCTGTTATCCAGTGTCGTTTTGGGTATCTCCTTTATCATTGGCTGTATAATTTTAACCACTCATGAGAGAAATAGTGAACTGACTCATGCAGTAGGACAAGAAGTACCTAACGATAAAGTATTATTGACGATGCAAGAAACTGCAGAGTATCTGAGTATGACTGAAGAACAGGTAATGAGTATTATTAAGGCAGAGCAAGGGAGTTTCACGGTGGCAGGTTTCTTTGATGGAAGAATGTTTCCGTTCATTAAGGTTCAGGATAAATTTTTTGTGAGTAGGGTTGAGTTGGACTTGTGGGTTCAGGAAGCATCTGCAAATCACAGAAGATATATTAACGGGCAGATGCAGTAGTCTATGGAATGGTGGCATAATCCTAAGGAGATGAATTCACATGGAATTCGTGGGACAGAAAATTAAAATAACTACAGTTACAGAACAAGACCTCAACTTCATGGGTCAACTTGAATGTGACACAAGCATATGGAGTTTTGAGGAAACTGTTGAAACGGATGAGGAAAAGGCCCGTGAGAAATATCGCAGCCATTTTGCTGTCGCAGATGAGAAACCGTATGCTTATGATTTCGTTATACGGCGCATGAATGATCCAGAGGATACACCCATTGTATCGTTCAGTTGTGGAGTTACGTGGATCACCGAAAAAGCTGGGAACTTGGATACGCTGTGCTTTCTGAATATGCAGGTAGAGGATACGGGAGTGAAGCTACCCGACTTTTGCTACAATTTGCATTCCAAGAGTTACAAGCTCATAAGGTCATTGGCATGTGCAATTCACAAAACGTTCGCTCAGCCGCACTGATGCAACATGTGGGTATGACACGGGAGGCCGTCTTCCAGGAAGAACTATGGTGGAACAATCAATGGACAGACCAGTATTTTTACTCGATTTTGGATAGAGAGTTTAAGCCAGTTTGACATGTACGGGAGGAAATAAGATGACTACGTTGATTCTGCTAAGTGATTTGGTCTTCGAATCTAACGATAAATTGAATCAGAAAATACGAAGCTTATTCCACAGTGAACAGCCTTCCATCGGATATATTCCTTCATGTTCCGACCCGCAGCGAAGGTATTTTGAACACACTAGACGTTACTATAATCAAATAGGAATAGATAATATTCAATATTATGATCTTGATCTGGAGTACGAAGAGAGCGCATTTGGCTCTATTTTCGAGTGTGATGCAATTCATCTATCCGGCGGAAATACGTTTAATTTTCTAAGTTTATTACAAAAGAGAAATGTGCTTGGTTTGCTGCGTTCCTATGTGAAGAGTGGCGGCATGCTGATCGGGGTCAGCGCAGGCAGTATTCTGACGACACCTACGATAGAGATAGCCGGGTATGGGGAAGATGCAGATGAAAACAAAGTAGATCTGAAAGATATGAAAGCACTGGGACTCGTTGATTTTGAGTTTGCACCGCATTGGGATGGTTCAGAACATACCCTAAATGCACTAAGAGAATATACGCATGTTAACTGTACAGCGGTCTATGCGTGCCAAGATGGTGGCGGGCTTGTAGTTGATGGTGAAAGAGTAGAGTTACATGGAAATGTGCGTCTCGTAGATTACAGAGAAAGTGGGTCAAGTGATGAGTAATATCAAGGTCTATCATTATGATGCTTTCTCTACAGTTCCCGGTCAAGGTAACCCCGCAGGAGTGGTTTTTGATGCGGATCATTTCAGTGAGACAGCAATGCAGCAGATCGCTTATCAAGTTGGTTTTAATGAGACGGTATTTGTGTTGAACTCGGAAGTAGCTGACGTCAAATTACGTTATTTTACGCCGGGTCATGAGATTAATCTGTGTGGACATGCCACAATGGCATCACTGTATGGGTTGAAGACGCGTGGTATGTTGGGTGACCAAGAGTTAATCACGATTGAAACCAATGTAGGTATATTACCCATACGATTTGAGCGCAATGCCGACTCTATTTACATGGAAATGAAACAGGATCAACCGCAATTTATACCGTTCCAGGGGGATATCGAGAAGCTGGTAAGCGCCATAAACCTCACTCTGGAAGATGTTGACCTTTCTACGCCAATCGTTTATGGAAGTACGGGAGCCTGGACATTATTAATCCCCATTCGTGAACTAAGCTCTTTTATGAAAATGAAACCGGATTCTTACCTGTTCCCAGGAATTCTAATTGAGAATCCCAAGGCTTCCCTACATCCCTTTTGTTTCGAAACTCGTGATTCTGATGCGATGATGCATGCCAGACATTTTTCATCACCTTACTCAGGTACGACGGAAGATCCAGTGACTGGAACAGCTTCCGGGGTTATGGGTGCCTATTATTTAACCTATGTGAAACCGGAGATTGATGAGGTACAGTTTGTGGTAGAGCAAGGGCATGAGATTGGAAGAGATGGAAAGGTTCAAGTGAGCGTGATTCGGGGTGGTGAGGATATGGATGTCAAAATGAAGGGTACAGCTGTTTTTGTGTGTGAACTGAATGTTGAATTGGATACATGATTTATACATAAAGAGCCTTATTTCTGGAGTATGCGGAATATATGTTAAATGAGATCCATATGAAGGAGGATATGCTGTGAGCGAATCATTACAGGATCAGATTCAATTTCTCATTGAGATTGATAAACTCAAAACGATTGAACGAAAGACGAGAATTATGCATGGTGATAGACTTGAAAATGATGCGGAGCATTCTTGGCATCTGGCGATGATGGCTTTGGTTTTACAGAGTCATGCCAACACGGATGTGGATATGCTCAAAGTCATTAAGATGCTTCTCGTTCATGATCTGGTCGAAATTGATGCAGGAGATACTTTTGCCTACGATACGGTAGGGAATACGGATAAATATGATCGTGAACTCAAAGCGGCTCATCGATTGTTTGGAATGTTGCCTAAGGAACAGGCTGAAGAACTACTCCAGTTATGGTTGGAGTTTGAAGAAAAGCAGACGTCTGAAGCACAGTTTGCCTCATCTCTCGATCGATTGCAGCCTATTATCCACAACCATCAGAATGAGGGAGATACATGGCAGAAATATAACATTACAAGTGATCAGGTGTTAAACAGAAACCGTGAGATTGCGAACGGTTCCGAGACATTGTGGGAGTATGCGCAGCAGCTTATTCAGAAATCCGTGGACCAGGGAATCTTGACCAAATCATAAGGACACGTTTTAACGTACGCACTTTGAAGAAGGGGGAGTATGATGACGCAGGACTTTTATTGTGATGAGGTGCTGAGTGGTAAAACACAAGTTAAAGTTGTCATGGAAACCAATAACGTTATGGCTTATCATCACACTCGGCCATACTACAAGCACCACATTGTTGTAATTCCCAAGATACATATTCAGTCCTTCATTTCAGAAGAGGAAGAGAATAATGATGAGCTGCTTATTGAAATGATGCGGGTCATTAAAAAAGTAGCTGCTGACATGTTAGCTCAGACAGGCTCATCGAAGATTGTAACTAACTTGGGCAGCTATCAGGACTCGAAGCATCAACATTGGCATATAGTCAGTGGTGAACGAACTTAGAAAAATGTATGCCGGATTATAAAACTTCCACCTTTCGCATACGGATGTGG
Organism: Paenibacillus sp. 1781tsa1; assembly: GCF_024159265.1. NCBI lineage: Bacteria > Bacillati > Bacillota > Bacilli > Caryophanales > Paenibacillaceae > Paenibacillus > Paenibacillus sp. 1781tsa1. Next base: position 1,833,873 of record NZ_JAMYWY010000001.1, read on the forward strand.
AAGTTTTTTTGGTTTTGAATCAATAAGCACACCCAGTAACCTTTACATCCACCAAAAAGTTAACTGAGGAAAAATATGCTAGAATAGGTAATGGTAATTTAATAGGTTCATAGGAGGAATAACAATTATGATTACAATAATTCTAATGTTGATTAATGTGTTGTTATATGGACTCGGTGTGTATGCGCTGATCCTATTTATTAAGCTGGCCCGGCGTGGGATTCAGGCACTGGATATCTACCTGTATGAGAAGCGCGGCGAACGGTTCTAACGTTCACTATCTCATACTCGAACAGAATTATCATTTTTCTCTCAGTGTTTTATCTTTCCTAATCTAGTATGATTAACGCATCATTCCAGTAAAGAGAGGTTCATGACATGGATGCTTTTTTAGAGCAAATTAACGAGTTAAACGAGCTTCAGAAAGATTTGGTCAGCATACATCCTTTGTTTGCAGAACATTATCCAGTAGTTGTAGCCTATGAAGCTTTATTATATATCTATGATTATTCCTCTAAGACGCAGCAATATGAGTGGGTAAAGACGGTGCCGGACGATTTATATATTCCAGATGAATGCCTTGCAGCAATGCCTGTGTATCATATGAACGGACGAATGTGTGCGATTGTAACGGACGCAGCGTTCAAAGATCTGGAGCAGAAAGTCTATCTGTTCCACGAATATGTTCATTGCTATGTGTAAGAGAAATATGATGAGCGGATCGTGAATCGTCTCCAGATTAAACATAAAATGACGGAATTGAAGCGTGTGACATGGGAACTGGATTATGAATTTCCATATGAAGATGAAATTGTTGTGGAGCGGATTAACTCTTTGTTGACTGCTTTGAAAAGTAAAGACCTGACACAAGTACACACGGCTAGAAAGGCGTTGTTCACTTCATTAAATGAAGAGCAAGCCGAGTACTGGAGCTGGTTGGAGTGGAACGAGGGTTACGCGCGTTATATTGAGAATCTGATTCGGGCAAAATTTGGACAGGAAAGCAATCATATGGGAGACACAGCCCCATTTAACCGCTTGATGTTCTATGAGTGTGGGTCGGAATATATTAGTCTGCTAGTGAAGGAGCATCCGGAGTACCATACGGATCTGGAGCAATTGTTTGATCGAATGCAATTGGAGAGAACACAGGGTTAATTACGCAATTACGATGAAAAAAGGTGGAACATAGCGGAGGTTTACTATTTAAGTAATATGTACGTTGCAGCAGTAGGTTATATCATTTTTCTAAGTATAGTAGAATACTTCCCGACAAAAAGGAGATCAACTCTATGCCGTTACCAATGGTTCATCTCAATATCGCTAATCGAATTGCAGACTCGCTGCAAATGCAGGCTGATCGAAATTCATTCTATCTGGGGAATATCGCCCCGGATTCCATACATATGCGTGAAGGCACAACTAGAGAGGATAAGGAGTACACCCATTTCAACCCGACAGATGAAGGAGATTACGTCGGAGGACTGAAGGGACTCTACTTAACTTATATGCAACAACGTACAGATGAAGGATGGAAGTGGTTTGTTCGTGGGTACTTTATACATGTGATGACAGACTATTACTGGTTCCGGAGCGTGCATCCTGAATTCGTAGAACGGGTCAATAAGGCAGACTTGTCCTTAGGTACGAGTAAATCCAAGGAAGAACTGGCGCGTTTATATTACCAGGAGACGGATCAGATCGACTTTAATCTCTATCAAGGTACAAGTTGGAGCGAAGAAGTGTGGCAGATGCTCAACAGTTCACCAGGTTATGACATGACGGATCGCTTAACTGCTGATGAGATTGTACGCTGGAGGGACCACACATTTTCTTTTCTGAATGGGGAAGAACCTGGAATTACTCCTGAGTTCATTACGGGGGAGAAGATCCGAGTATTTGTGGAAGAGACCGTACAGCGATTGATCGCTTTGTTGTCTTCATGGGACCCGGCGTTACGTAACTGGATATGACTACGAACGTTAGTTAGTGCAGCTGAGTCATTAGATGCTGTATTTATTACTTCTCTGTTCATCAGTACTTGTCTATTTAACACGAAGTCAGGGGGGCACGCAGTATGGTGAGATATGCAGGAGTGTTGTTAATAGTCGTCATTGCCACGTTCATTGTAGGGTGCAACAAACCGAATGAATCGAACGCGAAAGAAGGGCTTCCTGTACTGATCACTTTAACGTGTAATCCAAACCTCACTTTGGAACCATGCCAAGATGTTAAGTTTGATCGATCTGACGAGATTCGGATTATGATGGAGGCCATACATAAGGCTGTGCGTTTGCCGGGCATTCTCGATTATGGTACAGAGTACGTCATGAGCATAACAAATGCGGACAGCTCGATAACACGGTATGATTTTTCATTAGGAATGGATCCCAAGATGCAAGGCCTGTTAGTAAACCAGGAAGACTCGCATACTGGATATAGCATTCCTCTTGAGGATTCGAATCAACTAAGAAGACTGATTCAGCGACGTACAGATTAAGAAGGTAGATGGAACGGAGAAGAACCTGTGGATGACAAAATTACCATTGAACCTTTGACGCAATCAGATGCAGATGGAGTGTATCAGGTGTTCGAGACAACGATTCCCGCAGCATTTGATCAGGAGGGAATAGGCTCTCTTCTGGATGATATTCAGGATGAAATAACACACAAAAAAACGATGGTTCACAAGGCATTACAAGCAAAGGACAATATAGATGCAAGTGTATTTTTCCTTGTCGCCAAAAGGGGAGATGTTATTGTAGGCACAATCTCGTATGGACCTTGTGGTGAGGAGATTCGAGAATGTACAGAGGGCCGGCTGAATGATATCGGAGAACTGGGTAGCCTGTATGTGTTGCCCGATGCTCAAGGTCAGGGGATTGGTTCGGCACTCATTCTCGCACTGGTTACTGAACTGCAACGGCTGGGAATTCAGCAATTTTGCCTGGACAGTGGTTATCGAATCGCACAGAAGAAGTGGCAACGCAAATTCGGTGAACCCTATGTGGTGGCGAACAACTACTGGGGCGAAGGAACAGATCATATGGTGTGGCTGTGTGAAGTACAGGATTTTATAGAGGGTGTTCAATAAGCCCGCTTTTGATTACAAATAAAGAGATGACGACCTGTACTTTACAGGGGTCATCTCTTTTACTAAGTGAATCTTTCTGCATCGATCGTGGACGATTATTCGTACAGTGTATTATGTATGTTTTTAAGTATCTGAAGGAAAAAGGAGTGAACATATGTCATTACAGTGGAAACCACCCGAGCAACGGCTATCCCCTCAAGCGGTAAAGCTGTGGAGAATTAGCGCCATCCTAACGAATATAATAGGTATCCTGATCCTTGCCGTACTGTTAATACTTGACTCCATCTATGGATGGAAGACGTGGGTCGGTTGGATCCTGTGGGGTGTTACGGCCATATCGGTGCTCTATGCAGTGTGGGATATTTTCATCCAGCCTGCATGGTTATACAAGCATTGGTACTATGAGGTGAATGAGGAGTTCCTGCAATTGAAGCGTGGGGCGCTAACCAAGGTACATCAGATTATTCCCATGGCGAAAGTACAATCGGTTACAACAAATCAGGGACCCTTGATGCGAAAATATGGGCTCTATTCCGTATCGGTTGGCACGATGGGGTCATCGCATGAGATCCCGGCATTGCCAGAGGAAGTCGCGCTTGCACTCCGTCATCAGATTGCATCCTATGCACGGATTAATGAGGTGGACGAATGATCGATATGAAGCGACATCATCCATTATCCATGCTGTGGAGTCTGTGGAAACTGGTGAAGAATTCGTTTGCGATCATCTTGTTTTTGTTTGTCTTCCGCCAGGGTTCAGAGTCCCAATGGCTCTACTATGGAAGAATCACCTTTTATGCAGGTATGTCCATTGGTCTTATTTCGATGATCTGGAAGTGGTTTACTTCTCGTTATACAGCAGACGTTAAGGCCTTTCACATCTACAGTGGTGTGTTCAACCGTACTCGAAGAACGATACCGTATACCAAGGTCCAGAACGTGAATCGCCACACGACTCTATTTCACCGTCTGTTCAACGTGACATCGATCCGATTCGAGACCGGGATTAAGGGAGAAGATGCTACCTTTCAGTTACACGTTGTTTCACTTTCCGAAGCAGAACAGTTGGAGAAGCTTGTAGCGGGTTATATGGCAGAAGATGCAGAAGCAGAAACAGTAGAAGCAACAGAGGAACATGTTACGTTGGATGCAGTTCAAGCTATGGAAGAGGGAGAGGCGCAATCCGAACCTTTTATAACGGATGAAGTCATGTCTCTACCTGCAAAAGAAAAACAGGAACGGGTTGTTCATTATCATTCTACCCGCAAGGACATATTCAAAGCATCCTTTACCTCGCTCAGCTTTCTCGTATTGATTCCAGTCCTGGGTACACTTTATTCCTGGGTGAAAGATTTCTTCCCCGATGAAGAAGTAACGGAAAGTTTATTCTTAACCTGGCTTGATTCCTGGTGGATTGCCGGTTTGATGATTTTGGTTTTATTGATCATATCCATCGCTCTGGGGATTGTCAGAACCTTTGTGAAGTATGGAAACTTCCAGATCACCTCGGATGCCAAGCGGATCTATATCTCGAAGGGCATGATGGAACAAACGTCATTTTCAATCTTGAAAGAACGAGTTCAGGCTGTGAAAATTACACAGTCTCCGATGAAAAGGTTGCTTGGACTAGCGGAAGTAGAACTGACCACTGCAGGTAGTCTGGGGGAATCTGAGCAGGAAGTGAATTCGCTCTATCCCTTCTTGCCGGTGAAGCAAGCCTATACCATGATTGAAGAGATACTACCATCCTATCAGGTGACGCAGGAGATGGAAAAACTTCCGAGAATATCACTATGGCTGCGTCTGCTCAAACCAAGCTGGGGATGGATCATGATTACGGGTGTATTGTGGTATTTCAAACCATTTGTTTTTGGGCAGAAGCATGCCTGGTGGATGATTTCGGCGATTCTGCTCGTGTGGATTGCAACAAGCAGAGTGATGGAATTTTTCCATACCAGATACACTTTACATCAAAATTTCATTCAACTTCGGACTGGGGCGCTCACTTCAACACTCTTTATCTCCAAACGCGAGAAAGTTATCGAAGTACAGATCACCCGGAACGTGTTACAGCGCTGGTTCGGTGTTGCTTCCATTCATACGGTAAACCGTGCCAAACCTGTACTGCATCATCGTGCACATGACATTCCCCTGGATACAGCGGAATCATTTCAATTATGGTACATGGGACGTACCCAAGATGTTCAGACCCGTTAATCGCAAGAGCGAGTGCAGGAAGACCACATCAGGTTATTCTGTACTTGCTCTTTTTATTAGAGGAGGAAGGATATTTTGATGAAAGCTGTATTCTTTGATGTGGATGGTACATTGCTGAGCGAAATAGATCGGAGTTTATCACCGCGTACTGCAGAGTCGATCCGGGAATTGATTCATAAAGGCGTTCAAGTCGTACTTGTCACAGGCCGGCCCTATAACTTATGCGAAGAATTCAAAAATCTCGGAATCGAGACGATCATTTCGGCTAATGGGGCATTGATCAAAGCAGGTAATGAGGTGATACATAAGTCTGTACTTTCTGCACAGATGGTAAGAGTATTCAGTGAGTTTGCCGAGTTGCATAGGCACAGTATTTCATATTTTACAGAGTCTTTTGAGACGAACGGGTTGTGTACAGCAGATGGTCGTGTTACTGAGGCCTTAAGAGATACGCTTGGACTTATGGATTCTCCGCAGAAAATCAGCACGTTGGAACAGGATGTATACTGCATTTGTTTATATGCGGATGAAACGGAGACGGAGAAATTCCAATCCAGATTTCCTTCTTTACGATTCGTGAGATTCCATCCGTATGTAGTGAATGTGCTGGAAGCAAGCGAAGTCAGCAAATCGATAGCCGCAGAGAAAGTCCTTGATTACCTGAAGATATCTAGAGAGGATACAATGGCCTTTGGCGATGGGGAGAATGATGTGGATCTGCTAACGTATGCGGGAATCGGAATTGCGATGGGAAATGGCGGAGAACGAATTAAACAAAGCGCAGATTATGTTACTCTACGGGCAAGTGAAGATGGCATCACCCATGCGCTGGAGCAATTTAAGGTTATATGAGGATTCTCACATAAAATAAAGATGAAGGATATCCCAATTGTGGATTTTCATGTAGAATGATATGGCACGTATTAAGCCCTAAAGCATAGGGTGTAGATCGAAGGGTGACTTATGAAAAAGGTTGTTATCGTAATCCTGTCTCTTGTTGTACTTGTTGGTGTATCCTCTTCCGCTTATGCTCATCCAGGCAGACTGGATAAGAACGGTGGACATAACTGTTCTGCCAAATCCAAGCAAAAGGGTCTGTGCACGGGTTATCACTATCATAAAAAGAAAAAATAACTGGTGCTTCTTTCATTAAAGCTGTTTTTGCACTGAGGTAGTTATAAGTTCAACTAAACATCACACGATAACGGAGAGGGCAGACATAACTTGAAAAAGTGAAGCTAAAAGCTTTCTGAAAGAAAGCTACTTCGGAAGCATACACCTCGCCTTTATCCCCGGATTTTTCCTTTATAAAAAGGAATCAAAAAAATCTGGGGGTAACAGCGATTGGAAGGTTATTCTGTCATCGGAGTGTCAGTGTCATAAAACTGGGGGAAGAGGAATGAATCATATTAAAGCTGTTATTTTTGATTTGGACAATACAATTCTAAACAGAACGATGACCTTTGACGGATTCACGCAACGTTTAATGAACACTTATTTTGGTCATCTTGAATCAACTGAAGAGATAAGCAAGCGAATTATTGAACTAGACCAGGATGGTTATAAGGACAAACGCCTCCTGTTCAACGAATTGTTGCACGAATTGCCTTGGGCAGAGCATCCGCCACATGCAGAACTGATGGAGTTCTATGGCAGAGAGTATGTGCAAAGTTCAGTTCTGATGGAACAGGCGCGAGAAGTCGTTCATCATCTGCGGGGGAAATATCAAACCGGTTTAATTACCAATGGGCAGACCGATATTCAGTATGGAAAAATCGATCAACTCGGTATCCGGGAGGATTACGACCATATTATTGTTTCAGAAGAGGCTGGAGTCAAAAAGCCCGACCCACGCATATTTCAGCTTGCGCTCGATCATTTCGGTCTAAGCCCAGAGCAATGCATCTACATTGGCGATCATCCCGTAAACGATATTGAAGGAGCGGCAAGCGTAGGCATGAGCACCATCTGGATGAAGGTCAACCAGCCGTGGCAGGACAGGATTACGACTAGTCCTTTACATACGATTGAGCATCTAAGTGAGCTAAAGGAATTGCTGTAGAAGGCGGTTATATAAATTGAATATAACATTTACACAAAACGTAGAGGACAGAAATAACCTGAAGAAGCGGAGCTAAAAGCTTTCTGAAAGAAAGCTACTTCGGAAGCATAAACCTCGCCTTTATCCCCGGATTTACCCTTTAGGAAAGGAATCAAAAAATCTGGGGATAACAGCGATCGGAAGGTTGTTCTGTCATCGGAGTGGCTAGTGTAAATATTTTTTTGTTCAGTTTAAATAGATAAAGACTCCTATAATCACAGTCTGGAAAGCGAGGAACATATGGAGATTAGACAGATGGCTACAGCGTTTTTGAAGAATGGCTCAGACGTGCTGATGATGAAGAAGGCGGGTAGCAGATTGTTTGATTTTGAATTTTGGGGTGGCATCGGCGGGCATCTGGAACAAGGGGAACTGAACGCACCCATGACCGCCAGCTATCGGGAGATTGAAGAAGAGACCGGGTTCAAGCAAGCGGATATCGAACACTTTCGGCTTCGATATATGCTGTTGGAGGTTAACGGTGGTGAGATTTGGCAGCAGTTTGTATATTTCGGAGAGACGAAACATCGACATTTTGTGCCCTCCGATGAAGGAGAGTTATTCTGGATACCAATGGATGAGGTGCTGGACTTACATTCGTCTATTCTAATTAAAGCAACGCTCAGGCACTATTTACAACATCCGGGAGCAGAAGACATCTGGATTGGCAACGTTCAAGGCGGAACAGACTTAAAGGGCACTCCACAGGTCATATGGAACAGAATGCAGGAAGCGAAATCATTTGAGCCAAAGGGGGTTATCGATAATATTGAAAGATAGAACTGGAAGAAAAAAATGGAGATGGATAAATTACCTGTTGATCACTGTACTGATTGCTATCATTCTTCCGAGTAGTCATGTAGAGGCAGACAGCACGATTACAGTGAAAACGAAGGTCCAATATTACAAAGGACAGCCATACATACATCTAACAGGTGGAAAGAAATCTGTGACGGATAAGTTGAACAAGACGTTTAAACTCCACGCAGTGAAAGCAGCTCGCCTGGACAAAGAAGAAAAGCAATCAAACAAAGCTTATTTCTACACTACCATGGCCAGTGTAAAATACAATGCAAAAGAAAAGTTGTCTGTAGTATATGAAGATCATGTATACACTGGCGGAGCACATGGAATGGATGCGACAACATCATATAACTATGATTTAAGAACAGGGAAAGAACTGAAGCTAAGCGAGTATGTTAAAGATGATATTCAGATGGAGAAGGTAGAGAAATCAATCTCCAACAGTCTATTAGCCATGTATAATGCAGGAGTTTCTATTTTTGAAGAGAATATTTATGATTTTCAGCTTGATCAAACATCTGAATTCTTTTTGTATGACAAAGGGATCGTCATCCGATTCTATCCTTATGAGGTTGCACCCTACGCTAAAGGATTTGTAGATATCAAAGTCCCATACACTAAATTCAACCAATAGATATATGCAATAAAAGACATGATCCAGTTCAATGAGATCATGTCTTTTTATGTCAATATCGTAATATCAACACATAATATGTTTTTGACGAATGAAGCCTTTACGACCAGATCAGGCTGTAATAATTCGATCTTTCGTTTGTCTGTTCCGATGTTCTATCGCTTCCTCATAGTCCCTGATCAGTGTATCAAAAATATGCTCCCACGACCGCTGCTCAGCCAGCTTTCTGCCTTCCAGTCCCATCATCCTCAATTGGTTCACGTGATTTTCCCAGAGACATATCTCCCGAATCAGTGCATCAGCATGACCTGGCTCGAACAACACACCATTGCGGTGGTGGGATACCAGATCCTTTACACCTCCGGCATTGGCCGCCACTACAGGAAGCCCTGAAGCCATTGCTTCCAATACCACATTGCCAAATGTCTCCGTAGAGGAAGGAAACACAAACAGATCTGCCGAAGCATACATAACAGCAAGTTCTTCGCCATGCATATAGCCTGTAAAGGTGACATTGGGTGGGGTTTGCAGACGCATTTTGGGGAGAGATGGGCCGTCGCCAACGATAATCCAGTGTACACGGGACTGCATATCCTGGGGCAACTGCTGCATGGTAGTCGAGAGTGTAGCGATATCTTTTTCCGGGGCAATGCGACCAACGTAGAGTAAAATAAGGGGAGCGGTGATGTGGTATCGTTCACGGATATCCGAGCTGCGTTTATCAGGGGAGTACAGGTTGCAATCAATTCCGCGAGACCAGAGCTTCAGACGCTGAATGCCTTGGACTTGAAGGGTGTTTAACGTCTCCTGTGATGGAGCCAGGGTTGCATCACAGGCACGGTGGAACCATTGGATATATTTCCAATAGAGAGGAATCATACTTTTCAACCGGTAATATTCGAGATAACGATCGAAGTGGGTATGATAGGAGACAACATGCGGAAGATGATGTTTGAGCGCATACCTCAGACCAAGCAGCCCCATATTAAAAGGCGTGGCGATATGCAGCAGATCGGGTTGAAAGGTTTGCAGCTGCTTGTGAGTGCTAGCTCTGTTGGGTAGAGCAATGCGGCATTCGGGATACAGAAAAAAGGGAATGTTGGCAACCGATCTGACTTGAGTCTCATGGCTTCCTTCAATGATGGAGTTCGGAGTAAACAACAGATGTTCAATTCTTCTGCGGTTCAGATGGTTACTCAAGCGGTGGAGCGTGCCAGCAACACCATTGGTTTCCGGAAGATAGGTGTCTGTGAACAAGGCCAGGCGCATCATTACCCCTCCCAAGACTCGTGATGCCAAGATCATAACAGCGGAACATTTTCCCGAGGTCAAGTGCATGTTAACTTGACGATATTCCCTGTAAATTGGATAACAGGATAGACAATACTAACTACTATAAGTTCAACTTGTATAGCGTATTCTGCTATGATGTAATAACGTGTCGGCGTATGTAGATAGAGATACAGGAGGCAGAGAAAGATGAACAAGTTACAAGAAGAACTGCAGGAGTTGTTACCACTCGATCAGCTTGAAGAGATGTCAGGTGAAGAAATGGTGGGGAGTGTTGCCATGGACCTTTATCGGGCTGAATTCGAGACGATTCGCGAGAGTGGGCCGGTACTTCCGCAAGTATTGCGCGATATCATTCTAATCATTGATTTGGATACCGAGCTGTCCATGAACGGTATGACCGGTTTCCTTGAGAATGCCAGCGGGCAGTATCTGGGTGAGACGATAACAGCTATGGAACGGATTGGCAATGATGCAGATGCCGTGATCCTGAAGAAAATAGAGCAAGTGTTGTCCGAAAGCAGCGTAACGCACGGGCAATTACGAGATAATGTGAATGGCCTGTCCGAAGATGACATCACGACAAGCCTGCAAACGCATGGGGAACAGATTCATGAGGTATTGCAGCGCATTGAACTGGAAGCCGGCAACCTAAGCATGCAATCCGATAACGAAGAAAGTTTCGACCTGCTGTATCAGTATGTGGATGCCAACAAAGATCTGCTGAAACAGGAGATGGAGCACTTCTTGTCTAATTGAATGGGAAGAGGGGGGAATTGACAAACATGAACAAACGATTAGTGATGGAATCCGTTCTGGTTACCCTGTTATTCATCATCGGTTTTGCAGCTTGGAATGTCGTACAAGGCATGATCATGACCATGAATTACGTACCTGATCTGACAAACACCGCTTCATCCGTTAACCCATTGCAATCCAAGGTTGCTTTTGGAACTATGGTTCGGTGGGATTCAACATCCATGATCATGGCTGTTGCCGGATTCGTTTTGCTCGCCGCAGCATATTACGGTCTTCGATCTGGAATGCAGCGCTGGACACAGCGTTCCTGAAGGATTGTCCTCATAAGCTCCATGTCACATGTTCCTTTACGGTGCCTTTGCAGCACACCAATTGAAACTCAATTACAACTGCCCTGAGTCTATTAAGTTCCCTTATTTAAAATGGAAACCGTCCTTTATCAGATTTATCTGATAGAGGACGGTTTTTTTTATAGACTATATACTAGATATGTTTGGAAATGACTTCTTCCAGTCCTTGAGCGACAGAATGCGCACCCCGTGCCAGATGTCTTTCATACAGATGCAAGCGGACAAAACTTTCATCCGTACCCATGGCTTCGGAGAATATTCCACTGAGCCCACGAGCACGGCGGTCGATCTGTAATAACAGTTCAAGCGAATCGCCCATTGGATAAAACAGGACTTCCAGCTCATCCAGATGTCCACGGAACTTGTTTGTTGGTACATATTCGAATTCCTGAACAAATGGCAGATTTCCGCCAAGCTTCGGCGCATAGTCGTTGGTCACTTCACGCAGTTTGAAGTCAAGGATATCGATTGCATCGAGCACAGTATTCATGTCTTTGCTGGGAACAACATGCAACCTGTCACGATCTGATGGGTCCACCGCGCTTGAGATATCGAGGCCGGTTTCTACCCAAACTTCGGCACGATGCAGTGTAATCGGCAGGTTTTCTGGCAGGTCAAATGAGAATTCTTTCTCCAATTTGGCTCCAGGCTGTAATGTGAAACCTTCGGTGAGCAGGTATTTGGCGATAACGGCTGTTTCTTTTACTTTGCGATCATCGTGCTCCCGTATGTAATGGGTTTTGATTGAAAGATAGATTCGATCTACGTTCTGCTCCACATCTCCACCTTCAATGTACACAACCCCCGTGATGATTCCTCCAGGCGTGACCTCTGGTGTATGCAATTCCGTATTTACTTTGGCTGCTCCAACACCTACACTGGCTAACATTTTCTTGAAAAATGACATGCGCTTAACCTCCAGATCAGATGGTTTATTATAGGGGATACATACGACTTCGACCTTAATACGGAAGCTGGAAGGGAAACGTTTCAAATTTTGGCAAAGATATTCGCATATTCAAACAGGAGATTCGATTAGCCGATGTCGAATGTTAGAATAAAGGGATTTTTTGTCAGGAGATGAAGCCGATTGAACACAGAATTTTCAGAACAGAAATATGGTGAGACTGGTGTCAAAACCAGCTTTGAGCAGATGGCGAACGGGGAACAGAAATATAAAATGATATCAGAAGATGGCAGTTATTATTGTAGAACCGTTGCTTCTTCCCAGGGAGCATGGCAAAACAGTCATGTACATATCAGTCTAACGGAGTTTTATGTGGTGCAATCCGGATGGATTGCTTATGCCAGTTATGGAGACGATCAGGTGTTTTCCATTCGAGTGATGCGTGAAGGAGAGCATATGATTGTCCAACCTGGAGTCCACCACAATATATACATGTCTGCACATAGCACGATCCATACAATCAAACATGGATTAAATACATTCAGTGATTGGATGGCATCACCTGAGTTGGATAGGGTAACTCAATCTGTAACAGAGAAGGAGCTGCTCCAGAAGTATGATTAACCAGACGGAGGATCAGGCAGATGCGTAAAAGAACAATATTTTGGATTACGGGAATAACGATCATTTTTTTGGTGACTCTGCTCATCTACAGCTATGTTATTCCAAGTGTGAATGCCAAGGATGTTGTGATGGCAGGGACAATCAGACAGATTGATACAGATGCAGTGGAGGTAGAGTTAGAGATAACGCGAAAAAGAGAAGACCAGGATCAACATATGGTGTATCCCGTTGTCCCGGGCTGGGGAGGGGTCACATTCACGGATGAACTAGATGATGCGTGGTACATGCCTTCGTCTGTTGGCAGCTCCTATTTTGATCAAGTCATTCTGGAAAAGTATCTGAAGGGCCAGGGGAAAACGAGGAAATCAGCTGATAATCTGATAGGATTTGCGATACCTGATGAGTTAGGGAGTTACAAGTTGCGATTTACGCTCAGATCCTTGGATGGAACGACTCAACCGCTAAAGAATCCCATGGTGTATTATGTTCACAACGAGCAGTTGTTGGGGAAGGATCTAAGTTGGGTTACGGGTGAAAATCTGGAGATCATTAAGGAGTATGCAGAGTGATGAGAGTATATGAATCAAACGGAATCACCGTACGTTTCTTGGAAACAGAAGATGAACACCAGCTGGTGAAGTGGCTGACTGACCCGGAAGTCCTTCAATACTATGAAGGCCGTGATCGGCCGCATGATCTGGAGCAGGTAAGAGAACATTTTTACAATCAGGATGATGATGCTACCCGTTGTATCGTTGAGTATGGAGGACATCCGATTGGATACATTCAGTTCTATGAGCTTGAGGAAGAAGAACGAACGGAGTATGGTTATGGAGACACGGATGAGATCATCTATGGAACGGATCAGTTTATTGGTGAGATAGATTATTGGAACAAAGGTATCGGAACATTGCTGGTGCAATCCATGCTGGCTTATCTGACTCATGAAAAAGAAGCCCGTAAAGTGGTTATGGACCCTCAATCCTGGAACTTGCGAGCGATATCCTGTTATGAGAAATGTGGTTTTCAAAGGATTAAGCTGTTGGAGAAACATGAGCAGCATGAAGGACAGATGAGAGACTGCTGGCTCATGGAATATGCTCCTTAGATAATTAAAAGTTATTTTGAATCATACAAACAAGGAGGAATAATAGATGGACGAACGATTTCCGATAGGACCATTTGTACACACAGGTGAAGTTACCTTGGCACAGCGGGAGAAGTGGATTCAGGACATTGCTGAGTTGCCTGAGCACGCGCGAGAAGCGGTAAAGGGACTGAGTGAAGAGCAATTAAGTCTGCCCTATCGAGAAGGCGGATGGATGCTCAAACAGGTCATTCACCACATGGCAGACAGCCATATGAACAGTATGATTCGTTTCAAATTGGCACTGACAGAGGATACACCTACGATTCGACCATATTATGAAGAGCGTTGGGCTGAACTGAGTGATTCAAGGGACCTGGATGTTGAGTTCTCGCTTCAGATTCTGGATGCACTTCATCGTCGTTGGGTGTTTCTGTTAAACGCATTAACAGATGCAGATTATGCCAAACAATTCTATCATCCCTCATCGCAAGAAACAACGAGACTGGATTATAATCTGGGCATGTATGCGTGGCATGGCAAACACCATGTTGCGCATATCACATCGCTTCGAGATCGACTGGGAATATAGTTAGGCAAAATATCTTATTAAGGAGAATCATTAATGACTGTACATATCAGATTATTAAATGAGAGTGATCCTGTAACCATATCAAAGGCGTTTCAGGAGCAGGGGTGGGGGAGATACGCTGAGCAGTATCTTCATTACTTGGCTGAACAACAGAATGGGGACCGTGTAACCTTGGTAGCCGAGTTGAATGGAGAATTTGCTGGGTACGTGAATGTATTGTGGCAGTCCAAATACCCGTCTTTCAGGGAACAAGGCATTCCCGAAATTAACGATTTCAATGTGCTGATCAAGTTCCAGCGCCAAGGTATTGGTTCACGGTTGATGGAACGAGCAGAGGAAGTTATTTCGGAACGAACGGATGTAGCAGGCATTGGTGTAGGTGTGTTTTCCGATTATGGCAAAGCGCAAATTTTATATGCCCATCGCGGATATATACCGGACGGTCATGGTGTCCACAGACACGATCATTACATTCAGCCAGGTGAAGAAACAGTTATGGACGACGATGTTGTGCTTTATCTTACGAAGAAATTAAAAGGCATGTAATAAGTGTGAGTCATGTGTACTGGTTGTTAAATATCGATTGTGTGTGACTGGCGTAAACGTGGAGTGAACCACGAGGAAGCACATATATTATATGCCGTACGCCTGGGCAAAGTGTTTGATCTTTTGATCAAACACTTTATTTATTATTCGGGTACGAAAGGACTGGTGGCGGCAATGAAAATGGCGTTTGCTTTATTTGATCGAATGACAAGTATGGATTTGGCTGGATTTTATGAAGCTGTGATCTTTAAGGGGAGGGGGTGGAAAGATGACTATTCGTCTTTTTCAAACGATTGATCAGCCAGCAGTGCTGAAAATGATGACGGATCATGATTTTCAATTCCCTCCGTTTATACGCGAACAGTATCCTGCGCGCTGGGATTTATTTTTAAATATGAAGGATGAACGGATCAGTGCTTATTATGTCATGGTTGACGAAGCAGATGTTGTGATAGGTCATGCTGGTTATATCTTTCAGCCTACGGTTAACCGATATGAAATTGTTGGCGTTGTTACATGTAAATCACACCTTCGACAGGGTGTAGCCCGTACACTAATTACTGAAATATGTATGAAAATAGCTAAATTTGGATGTAGTGATATCATGCTTTACACACTTGATCATGCAGAAAATGAAGCAGCGCTCGTATTTTATGAACGAATGAATTTTCAAAAGGAAGGTGTTGATATGAACTATTATACCTCGGGGTTCCATAGGCTGGCTCTTGTCAAAACACTATAAGTAACTTCAAGTAATCCACTTCACTCAAAATCTGATCTTGATTTGTTAAGCTAATTTAACCTATCTGTATAGTGGAGGGGAAGCTTCCATTCTCCAAAGTAGGATCGCTACATCGGTCTGATCAGAAACTTCGATCAGAGCAGTGTTTAAGTAGTGGAAGCATAAAAGTTTACTTCAGTTTAAGTGTAGTGTACTTCCAAAAAAAGATAATGAAAAAGCCGTCTTGCATGTTATACTCTATTGGAATTTGAGGAATGATAAGCAGGATGTTGAGAGATTAGATGATCAGAGGAGTGAATGATGCATGTTTAGCAAAGTCGGCCAAATTATGTTGTATGTCAACAATCAGGATGAATCATTGGCATTTTGGACGGAAGTTGCAGGATTCCACATTGTGGATGAAGTAAACCTGGACGAGGGTATGAGATGGATTGAGATTGCGCCCACCCCAGATTCGCAGACGAGTATTATTCTCCATGACAAAGAGTTCGTCGAACGGATGTCAGCGGGGGTAAATCTGGGCACACCTTCGTTAATGTTCTTCACCGAAAATCTGGATCAGTTATATGCCGACTTGTCTGGTAAACATGTAACGGTGGGAGAGATTGTCGAGATGCCAACCGGGCGTGTTTTCAACTTTGCTGATAATGAAGGAAATTACTTTGCAGTCTTGGAACGGGCGAAGTAAGCTACAACTTAAAACCGCTACGGTTGTAAGCGATCGACATTCATGTCGGTCGTTTTTTTGTTGGAAAAAAGCTTCTGTTTTGGAGTGGAAAAACACAAGAAAAATAGAGAATTAATGGGTAAAAATGTTATAATAGAGTGTGGCTGACTTAATGAAAATGATGAGGAATGAATAGTCGGAAATGAAGGTTCGGATGGAGAGTATAAGGAGGAATGTGGTTGTGGAAAGGACGATTAAAAGTGTACAGGATCTATATGATATGCTCGATGCGGACTTCAGATCTGCCAAGCAATTTTGGGAGCCTTTTTATGAGGATCGGGACAGCCCCATCCCCTTTTTCCCTAACAAACCGGATGAGAATCTGGTAGCGCATGTGAACGCAGGTCTGCTGGCAGGCGGCAAGGCATTGGAACTGGGTTGTGGCCCAGGCAGAAATGCGTTGTATTTAACCCGCCAAGGATATCAGGTAGATGCTTATGATCTTTCCGAGACAGCTATTGCTTGGGCTAAGGAAAGGGCAACAGAAGAGCAACTGGACGTGCATTTTGAATGTCGCTCCGTGTTCGAACTGGCCCCGGAGCAAGAATATGATCTTGTCTACGACTCAGGTTGTTTGCACCATCTGTTACCTCATCAGCGGATTCCTTACATAGAGATGATTCACCAAGCGCTCAAGCCCGGAGGATACTTTGGAATGACTTGTTTTGCTCCTGGTTTTGGCGGTCAAGGTGGGCCGGAGAGCGTCATGGACGATTGGCAGGTATATCAAGAGAAGTCGATGCGAGGTGGTCTTGCGTTCACGGAGGAGAAGCTTCGTTATTTACTGCAAGATCCATTTGAATGCGTGGAATTACGCCCAATGAAGGCGATGAGCCAGGATGAGAATTGTTTTGGATTACCGATTTTGTGGGTGACCATGTGGAAGAAACCGGGCGTTTAGTTATAGATTTATAAAGTCATAGGTTGAAGTTTAACCAATATCGCATTGAGCGAGAGAAGGCGGGGGAATATGGGAGAGAGGTATTTTATCATTACAGGTACATCCAAAGGAATTGGCAAACAGCTCGCGGAGTTGTTGTTAGCCAGGGGAGAATGGGTCTATGGCATTTCACGCGGGCATTCGGACGAGTTGGAATCAAGCGAGGAATGGAGCGGGCGTTACCATCATGTTCAGTACGATCTAGCCGACCTGAGCGGGATTGATGATGTGGTTACATATCTATTGGACCAAATCCCAACTCAGGAAGCTGATTGCATTGGACTCATTAATAATGCAGCGATGCTGGAGCCTCTAGGACCCATAGAACAATGCAGTGCGGCAGAGATAAGTCAGAGTCTTAACATCAGTCTTGCAGCGCCAATGATATTGACTTCATCTTTTATTCAACAAACCAATCACCTGTCCGCCAGACGTAAAATTGTTAATCTCTCATCGGGTTCGGGAAGTTATCCCGCGCCTTCAATGGCAGTGTACTGTACATCCAAGGCAGGTATGAATATGTTCACCCAATGCGTATCTTTGGAGCAAACGGGTCGACAGAACCCTGTTGAGATCATTGCTTTTGATCCGGGGATGGTCGATACGGAGTTACAGGCTGCTGCACGAGGCAAAAGTGCAGAGGAGTTTGCGCTTGCAGGCATGTTCAATCAAGTATATGAAGCAGGGCAATTAAGATCGCCACGAGATGTAGCGATGCAGTTGATCGAGCGGATTGACGAACACAATGATACAAGCAATGTTATACACCCTATTGAGAACTAATATGTTATACGTATTTCGGATCGTTTTCTTTACGAAGTATGGATACCTTTTGATATAAGCCCAACTTACCTGTACACTGGAATCAGCGATCTAAAGAACGATTTGTAACGGTAAAGGTGATCCTGCAACAACGGAGTCTAATTACCTTATTCAACCTTAGAAGATCAGAAATGTGGTGAAATCTCTTGTTTAAAATTATGCTCATTGAAGACGATGAATCGTTATTCAATGAAATCAAGGAACGTTTGTCCCAATGGTCGTATGACGTGTATGGTGTGCAGGACTTTGGCAAGGTATTGCAGGAGTACAGCGTAATTCAGCCGCAACTGGTTATTATTGATATTCAGCTGCCCCAATATGACGGGTTCCATTGGTGTCGGATCATTCGCTCGCATTCCAATGTGCCGATTATCTTTTTGTCCTCACGGGATCATCCTGCGGATATGGTCATGTCCATGCATTTGGGTGCAGACGATTTTATCCAGAAGCCGTTTCACTTCGATGTATTGATTGCCAAGATTCAGGCAACTCTGCGGAGGGTGTACAACTATAATACAGAGCATATTGAACTCCGGACTTGGCGCGGTGCTGCAATTGAATATGTGAAAAATACACTCACTTGCGGGGATGAATCTGTTCTGTTGACCAAAAATGAGATGTTCATCCTTAAAGTGCTGGTCGAGCACAAAAATCAGATTGTTACCCGTGAGGAACTCATCCGGAGCTTGTGGGATCATGAACATTTCGTGAGTGACAATACGCTGACGGTTAACGTTAATCGGTTACGGAAGAAACTTGAACCCATCGGCTTGGAGCGGTACATTGAAACCAAAGTAGGTCAGGGGTACATGGCAACGGAAGAGGCAGAAGCATGATCGGTAAGTACATACGAGAAAGGGCTAGTTGGTTATGGCTACTGGTAAGCATGCAACTTATTATTTTATTGGTGGCCTACTTGGACTCGTCCATTCCATTCCAATCTGTGGTGTATATCGTAGGACTGAATGTGGTGGTATGCCTTGTTTTTATCTGGGCGAGATTCCTGAAAGAGACTCGTTTCTATAAAAAATTGAGCATCTGGGATCATACCTATGATCTGGGAGAACTCGACATCGCCGAAAGTCCATATGAGCAGATCGTACATGAGGCTCTGAGTTCCCAGACACAGCGATATCGTAAGGAGTCATCACAACATTTTATCGCCCTGGAACAGGAGAAGGACGAGATGTTGTCCTGGATTCATGAGGTGAAGACCCCACTAACTGCATTGCAACTGATGATTGAGCGTTTGCCAGATGACAAGTTACAGAGCCAAATGACATATGAATGGTTACGAATCCATCAGTTGCTGGATCAGCAGCTTCATCAGAAGCGGATTCCGTTCATGCATAATGATCTGTTCATCGAAGAGACGGAATTTGAACCGATATTGAATAGCGAGATTCGAGCGCTGAGATCATGGTGCATATCCAAGGGCATTGGCTTTGATGTATCTTTAATGGTATCGCGTGTACTTACAGACAGCAAATGGTTAGGTTTCATCCTCCGGCAGTTGTTGAGTAATGCGGTGAAATATAGTGATTCATCGGACATCCTCATTGAAAGTCGGGAACAGGATGGACATGTCATACTGATGATTAAGGATCACGGGCGAGGGATTGAGACTCAAGATCTGCCGCGTATATTTGATAAAGGATTTACGTCTACCCGAGGCAGAATGGATGGAGCGGCTACTGGTATGGGGCTGTATCTGGTTCGTCAGGTGGTCCAGACGCTTCATATGCGCATTCATGTAGAATCTTCTCTTGGCGAGGGCACAATCGTCACACTTATTTTTCCGCGAAAAAACGACATGGTGCATCTTGCAGGCGTGTGACAACAATGTCACATGCTTTTTGGTTTTGTTCGGTGAATCACACGATAACACTGCACATTCCGCCTATGATATAGACATGAGCATTTTGCAGAAGTTCAAAGAGGAGTGAGTGGGATATGTGGATACTGGAAGCCAAAAAAATCCATAAAGTCTATGGGAATAAACTGAATAAACAGGAAGTGCTGAAGGGGATTGATCTTGGGGTAAGCGAGGGAGAGTTTGTTGGTATTATGGGGCCTTCGGGTTCGGGTAAAACGACGTTGCTTAATGTACTTTCTTCCATCGATCGGGTGAGCCAGGGCACGATTGATATTGAAGGCAAGGAATTCACCGGAATGAAGGAGAAACAGCTGGCTGAGTTCCGCAAACATCATCTGGGCTTTATTTTTCAGGAATACAATCTGCTGGATACCCTTACGGTGAAGGAAAATGTGTTATTACCACTCTCGATTACGAGCATTCCAAAGCAGGAGGCACACCGGAAGTTTGAACAGATTGCCCGTGAACTGGGAATCTACGAATTGAAAGACAAGTATCCATCTGAGATTTCGGGTGGGCAGAAGCAGCGAACTTCGGCAGCACGAGCATTTGTCCACGAGCCGAGTATCATTTTTGCGGATGAGCCAACAGGAGCGCTGGATTCCAAGTCCGCTTCGGATCTGCTAGGCAAGTTAAGTGAGATGAACAGCACCCGAAAGGCGACTATTATTATGGTTACCCATGATCCGGTTGCCGCAAGTTATTGCAGCAGAGTGATCTTCATTCGAGACGGTCAGATCTACACCCAGCTGAATAAAGGAGACGAGTCCCGGCAATCGTTTTTCAACGATATTATCAAAACCCAGGGCGTATTGGGTGGTGTGCAGCAATGAGCTTGAATTATATTATCTTCCGTAATCTCAGGAAAAATCTGAAGAATTATTATCTCTATGTTTTTGCGCTTGTGTTCAGTGTGGCCTTATATTTTTCCTTTGTGACGTTACAGTATGATCCTTCCATGGATGAGGTAGCAGCTTCAACGAAAGGTGCGGCGGCTATAGGCGCATCTTCGGTACTGTTAATCGTCATTGTCGGCATCTTTTTGCTCTATGCCAATACAATCTTTATCAAGCGGCGTAGCAAAGAAATTGGATTATTTCAATTGATCGGACTGACGAAAGGCAGAATTTTTGGCATTTTGAGTGCGGAGAACAGTATTCTCTATTTTGGCTCCATGGCTATCGGTGTGTTAATTGGGTTTCTTGCGTCCAAGCTGGTATTGATGATATTGTTCAAAATTCTCGGTGTGGATGCGATTACGAAACTGTACTTCTCTCCGATGGCACTGATGCAAACGGTGATTGTCTTTACGATAATGTATTTGCTCATCATGCTGATGAACTACACTTTTATCAAGAGACAGAGCATTCTCTCACTCTTTCGGGTGTCGGCCACTACGGAACAGCAGGTGCAGAAGATGTCTGTCGGACAGATGATTGTTGGCGTCTTGGGCATTGCCCTGATTGTGTATGGATACTTCATGTCTGCACGGCTGTTCAGCGGTGAGGCAATGGATATGCAGCAGTTGATGTATACGATGATTCTGATTCTCTTCTCGGTCATACTGGGCACATACCTGTTCTATAAGGGTTCGGTAAGTTTTATCTTTAATCTGATTCGCAAAAGCAAAAACGGCTACCTATCCATTCATGAGGTGTTATCGTTATCTTCAATCATGTTCCGCATGAAGTCTAATGCCTTGCTTCTCACGATTATTACAACCGTATCTGCACTTGCGATTGGCATGTTGTCACTCAGTTACATTTCGTATTATTCGGCAGAGGCTCAGGCCAAGGAAAGCTTGCCGGAGGATTTCTCTTTTGCTCAGGCGGATGTGAAAAATCGTTTTGTAGCGGAGTTGGAACACAAACAGATTGCTTATGAAGAGAAGCATAGAGAGCCTATTTATATTGAAATTGATGCACAAGAAGTGATGGATGACTCCATGACGGAACAATACCTGTTCAGTAGTGTGCTGAGTGACAACATGGTAGATAACATTGATGTGCAAGCGGGTGAAGTGGTCTTCATGGGATACGGAAATGCCATTCAGCAGTTAATTTCCATTCAGGAGAAAGGTCCAATCGTCTTGCACGGGTTGAAACATAGGCTGGCACAACAACTGATCGGAACAACCAAACATGGCGTCCTTCCCGCGTACTATACTGGGGGCACGCCTGTAGCGGTCGTGGATGAGACGGTATATCAGCAACTGAAGCAGGACATCGATCCCGAGCTGCAGAAAGCCGAGTGGACTGACTACTATGGTGTACGTATTGTGAACGAGGGGCAGGCTGAAGATGCATATGCCGTATACAAGGAGCAGCAGTTGGAAGCCCCAAGTTTCTCCCAAATTGAGTTCAGAAATAATCAACGTAACACGATGGGCCTAATTATGTTCATTGTTGGATTCCTTGGTTTGACGTTTTTAATTACATCAGGATGTATCCTGTACTTTAAACAAATGAATGAGAGTGAAGAGGAGAAGGGCAACTATACCATTCTGCGAAAGCTCGGATTTACGCAAGGCAATCTGTTGCGTGGAATTCAGATCAAACAATTGTTTAACTTCGGTATTCCACTCATCGTGGGATTGAGCCATAGTTACTTTGCCGTGAAATCAGGTTGGTTTTTCTTTGGCACGGAGCTGGCGACACCTACGGTCATTGTCATGATAGTCTATACATTGTTATATTCGATTTTTGGTCTGTTGTCCGTGTGGTACTATAAACGGGTGATTAAGGAAGCTTTGTAGAATTGGGATCAGGCGTATGCTGATATAACAAAATAGTTTGAGTAAAGGGCAGCTGTAATATATACAGACTGTTCTTTTTGCTTTTTCTAAGAATATTACCTTGTGAAAAAAAGGATGATAATGGAATTGAGTCGAAATGATGATAGAGTCCATGGTTCTGATTCATGTATAACGGGAAACGAGAGGAGATTTTCAATGAATCTGGCAAATAAAATCACGTTGGCTAGAATCGCGTTGATTCCATTGTTTATGATCTGTTTCCTTAATCAGCATAGCTTGATGTTTGCACTAGTTATATTTGCAGTAGCGGCAGGTACGGATAAACTGGATGGATATGTAGCGAGAAAATATAATCAGATCACGAATCTGGGAAAGTTGCTTGATCCACTGGCGGATAAACTGTTGATTGCGGTAGCGCTGGTCATGATGGTTCAGGAGAATATGATCAGTTCATGGATTGCTGTAATCATTATTGGGCGTGAAATTGTCATTACTGCATTACGAATGGTAGCAACAGAGCAGGGCATTGCTCTTGCAGCAGATCGATATGGCAAGATCAAAATGGTGCTTCAGGTGGCAGCCATCATTGCCATTTTGTTATACAATGTTCCGTTCAGTTTGCTGACTGAGGTGCGGGTTGATGTAATTTTATTGTGGCTGGCGGCAGGAGTTACGCTGTTATCGGGATTGAATTATATTGTAGTAAACTATAAGTTGCTACAGACAGAAAAATAGAAGAGCCAATCGGATAATGGTTCGATAATCCAATGTTACCCTGTACACAATGTGCAGGGTTTATTTGTCGTTGATTTCCGTTCAAAAATATGTGGGGCATATGTATTGTTCCTTGTATACTTAGATTATCTAAATATACATACAATGAATCGGAAAAAAGTGCACCATGGTGCTGATTCAGGAGGATCTCATGCAACAGGAACATACCGCTGGTCTCCACGTGGACTGGCTTCAATTTATGATTTTAACAACCAAACTGGAACTTCCACCCTTGCCAGCAGATACAATGGACCGTCCACGGCTAAGTTTGCAACGCAAAGAATTGTTCCAATCCAAAGTCACTTTGTTGACTGCCCCGGCGGGTTCAGGGAAATCAACACTTTTAGGTAGCTGGGTGAGAAGTGAAGCCGTTCATGCAGCCTGTGTTTGCCTGGATGATAAAGATCAGGACCCACTTCAGTTTTGGCTCTACATTATTCATGCACTGGATCGAGTGAGTAAGGAACTCTGCGGAGATGTACTGCCACATTTTTTGCAACGGTACCCGATAGACCCCAGGTCGGCATTGATATTATTGTTGAACCGCGTTGACCAGACCAATCAACATACGCTGCTCATTCTGGATGACTATCATGCAGTAACCCAGCCCAAGATTCATGAACAGATGCAATACTTTATTGAAAATCTTCCCTTATCCATTCATCTAGTTCTGTCTAGTCGCACATATCCTCCGTTCAAGCTTGAAAAGCTGCGTCTGAGAGGTGAATTGAAGCAATTTACACTTCAGGAACTGGCATTTACGCCAGAAGAGGGCATTGAATTTTGCCAAGAGATTATGCAATTGGATATTGCCGGGGGAGATGCGCGTGGTTGGGTACAGCAGACGGAGGGTTGGGCTGCCGGATTGAAGCTGCTCGCTTTATCTCATGCATGGGGTGGAAACGCGTTGGTCAGCCCTATGAATTCGATATCGTCACCTCTGTCTCGTGAAGATCATGGAGCAACTGGCGAGAGGACGATTTCGGATTACCTGCTTGAAGAGGTATTCCAGCGTCAGTCACCGGAAATGCAGCAATTTCTGCTCCGGACAGCGATCACAAGAAGAATGAACAGCAGTTTATGTCAGGTATTAAGTGATATGCAGGAAGCTCCACAATTGTTAAGGCAACTGGAGAAGGAACATCTTTTTCTTGTTCCACTTGATCGGGAAGCGCACTGGTATCGTTATCATCATTTGTTCTCTGCATTTCTAAAGCGTGAGCTGGATCGTTGTGGTGCTGAACAAGTTAATGAATTACATGCTCTTGCTGCACTTTGGTATGAACAACAAGGATACCCGGCTGAAGCGCTGGATCATTATATTCTCGGACAGCACATGCAGGATGCAGCGAGACTGCTGGAAGAGTTGTTTGCCCATTTTATTATGGGAGAGTGGTGGACGCTCCGGCGATACTTTGATGTTGTGCCACTGGAGATCGTGAAATCACGTCCAAAATTATATATGTCTTACCTGTTCCTTGTTGCACGTGAGATGCCTTATGGACAGATGGTAAAGCAGTTGGATGAACTCGAACACGTGATCCGGGTGCATCTTCAAGGGCAGCTGGAACCTGAGATTATCGGGTATTTGTTGCAAGTTATATGTGTGATGCGAGCATACATGGCCTATTTGAACAGAGATTTGGATGGGTTGGCTCATTATTTGGTTTCCTACATTGATCAGGGCTATCCTGATGATATTGCCTTTCAATATATGGACTATGATCGGAGAGAGAGCATGCGCCTGCGCAGCTTTCATGGCGTTAATGGCTACTTGAGGCGTGGGGAAGCTTGCTTCGGAGCGATTACGGAACGTTGGTATGCTGAACATGCCTATGTAACGTCCTACTATGGTGTTGGATATGGTGAGATTTTAATGGAACAGGATCGAATTGCAGAAGCGATAAGTTATGCGGACCGAGCGCTTGAAGTGGCTTTGCAGATCAAGGTGGCTGCGTTGCTCGTTCCTGCGTATGTACTCAAGTCCAGACTTGAACTTACACTGGGCAGACCTGAGGAAGGCTTGAAACTGCTTCAGCGGGTCTCGGGTTTATTATCTGTGAAGGATATGGATTACTGGGAACCTGCACTGTCAGCGCATCAAAACCGAATTTTAATTGAAATGAGTCCGGTGGAATCGTCCCATACCATTCTGGCTAAGCCTGCAAACGAAGGAGATGTAGCTGCTGAGATCAGCTGTGATCAGATCTTCCGATCCATGGTTCGCATACGTGCGATGATCATTCTTGAGCAGTATAATTATGCGCGAGAGGAACTGAGACGAATCCGTAAACAGGCTGAAGAACGGGACTTGCTTGCTGAACAGGTAGAGTGTGCTCTGCTAGAGTCAATCATGCTGCAAAAGCAGGCACTTACAGATGCCAGTGTTGTAGCGTTATCCCGTGCTCTGGTGCTGGGAGGGCCCGAAGGGTATATCCGTTCATTTGTTGCTGAAGGTGAACAGATGAAGCAGCTGCTACAGAGATACCTGTCTCTGCGTCGCATGAAGGCAATACACGATGATGGTGTGAAAATGGCTTATGTAAAACAGTTATTATCTGCTTTTGCAAGTGACAAACGATTGAGAGGCCTCTCATCTGTAGGAGAGGCAAAGCTGGATACAAAGGAAGTGGGACTCAGCCCGATGGAGCAAAAAATATTCGGTCACATCGCTGAGGGCCTGACCAGCAAACAGATTGCTGCCGAGTTTGGCATCTCACCCGGAACCGTTAATACACACATTCGCCGAGTGTTCGCGAAGCTGGGTGCGAGTAGTCGAACTCATGCTGTACAAATCGCGGAGCAGCGGGGATTATTATAATTTTGTGAAACTGTGTCTACTCTTTTGTAGACTGTTTGCAAGCTCAGGTCTCTCCTACAATGAAGATAATCAAATAACGCTGACAAGTCTTTGCTGACACCAGGGTTTATGTTCATGTGGGAGGTAACGTTAAAAGATGTCAACACGAATATCCAAACGAGAAGTTTATACGAAAAATAAGATCCGTAAAGTCTCGCCTTATTTGGCAGCCCTTCTGTCTTTATCCGTCATTTCTGTTCCCGGGACAGTGCATGCAGCGTCCGATGCTGTAAACATTCGTGACTTGCAGCAGGCAGCACCGTGGGCCAAGCAAGCCATTGAAAGGGCTGCCGAGCGACAGATGATTCTGGCGGACAAAGCAGGGAATTTCAACCCGAGCGCAACGTTAACAAGAGGTGACCTTGCATACACGCTGGCTCAACTATTGGAATTGAACGTGCTGTCGTCCGTCCAGCTTCCAGATCAGTTATTCAGGGATCTGGATCGTAACGCTGAGAATGGTTCCTATATTCGTGCACTTCAATTATCTGGAATTATGAATGGTTATCCGGATGGTACGTTTCGTCCTGCCGGTCTGGTAACAAGGGAAGAGCTGGCAACGACAATTATCCGTGCTTTGAAGGCTAAAGGATATGATGAAACATTAAATTTGACCAAAGAGTTGTCATTTAAGGATACTTCCGACATTAGTGCCTGGGCTTTGCCAAGTGTACAACAGGCTGTTGAATTGGGAATCTTGAAAGGGGAAAATGGAAACTTTGCGCCGAAGCGTTCTACTTCCAGACAGGAAATGGCCGTGATCGCATTCCGCACAACTGAAGTCATTCAAGCGCTTGATGAAGCTGCGAATCAAGGAGGCACCAATTCGGAATCCAATCCTGATGAGCCAGGAAAGGGAATTGAGGTGCAGGGTACAACTTCAGGCGGCAATAACGCAGGGAACGGTATAGGGAACGCAAACAGTAATTCCGGGGTGACACCAGGGAATGGAACTGGAAGTACGGGTGGAGGAGGTGGATCTGCGCCAACCACTCCAACGAATCCTTCCACTCCGTCCAATCCAGGTACGGGGAACAGGGCGCCACTGGTTATTAGTGGCGGTTTGCCTGATCAGGAACTTACACTAGATCATGCCGCATTAGACTTGAATGTCTCCACGTATTTTAGTGATCCAGATGGTGATGAATTGCAATTCAGTGTCATAACCGGAGATGCAACCATTGTTTCCTCTACTGTCGTAGAAAAAGTGATTCGACTTGTACCTCAAGCTGCTGGAGAAACATTGCTGACAATCAAAGCTGTCGATGTTCGGGGCGCAAGTGTCACGGCACAACTCAAGGTTAAGGTACAGCCCAACACGATAAGTCGTCAATTTCCTGATCCATATTTGGCTGGAGCTATTGCATATTGGTTGCAAAAGGATGTAAATGATCCACTGACCAAAGATGAATTGGTGGAAGCACTCATTCAGACCAATGGAGGATTGTATGCGAGAAATGCGGGCATTTCCGATCTGACAGGAGTCGAGATATTCAAAGGATTGAATGTAACCGAAATTGATCTGTCCGGAAACGCCATAAGCAAAGCAGATGCTTCTGGATTCGATCAATTGAATTGGCTTGATTTATCCGGTAACGAACTGACGCAAATTAATGTGACAGGACTGGACCAGCTGGAGTATCTGAATCTCGCGAATAATCGACTTCCTTTATTGGATGTGAGCGGACTAGATTCCTTGCAAAAACTAGATCTGAACAGTAATGAGCTTTTTCATCTACCAACTGGAATTGCTGGACTGTCTGATCTGCAATACTTGGATGTGAGTAACAATGCCATACCCCTGAGAGAAGAGCCGGACTTCACAATGCATCATACGTTGCTACAACGTGTGTACATGTATGATTTTAATGATGCTCCCCCTGTGCTGGTGGAGGCACCTGCGGGTAATATCGCTTATGTTCATGGAAATGAGATTGAGATCGACCTGTCCTTTATGTTTGAAGATGAAGATGACGCTAGATCAACTCTCACACTACAGGCTGACTCCCCTGATCCACAACTGGCAGATGTCAGAATGATTGGACAGAAACTATACGTTACTGCACTGGGAACGAGTAGTGAGCCTATTCGGATTGAGGTGATAGCTACCGACCCTCTGGGCAGAATTGGTGTAGGTCACGTGTACGTTGATTTGAAAGAAATAGAGTAACGTATTTTAAAACAGCATATGTGAACTAATGCAAGTAACTTCAACGTGCCTTCCTCTATGGAAGGTGCGTTTTTTTATTTTTGTAAGGGATAACTTTATGTTAAAATATGCAAGAAATGAATGAGGCTGTGAGTAATGACGATAGGGGGAGAAGAGGATGTCCCAAATAAATATCAATCCAAGTACTTCAGAGGATTCAGAGTATGTTCGCCAGCAACTTATCGCATTTAATGCTGCACATGTGAGCGAGGAATTAAGGCATCGTTACGAAGAACTGAATTTCAATATCAAAAATGAGACCGGCAAGATTGTCGCAGGTGTGCTTAGTACACTTTGCTGGAACTGGCTGGAGGTTGATATTCTATGGGTGGATTCTGAACAGCGGCATCGTGGATATGGTTCACAGTTGTTGCTTGAAGTTGAACGAATTGCACGAGAGAAATCTTGTGATTTTGTCATGTTAAATACCTTCTCCTATCAAGCACCGGAATTTTACAAGAAGCATGGCTACCAAATAATCACAACGATCGAGAATGCACCGACTGTACACAGTCATTATTATTTTAAGAAGGACCTCACGTAAGACAACATACGCGAAATAAGACCAAATCAGGAGGATAACAATGGTTACCATTAAAGGAATCGAACTTGAAGACTTACCGGCACTAAGCCAGCTATACAATGAGTTGATGGGAATGCCCACCAATGAGCAGCAGATGAAAAAGATGTTCCAATACATACAGCAGAACGGTCATTATCATGTGCTTGGGGCATTTTACAATGGCAAACTGGTTGGGTCCGTTATGGGGATTGAGTGTATGGATCTGGTGGGTCCATGCAAACCGTTCATGGTTGTGGAGAATGTGATTGTATCTGATCAGGTACGCAGGCAGGGCATTGGGCAGAGATTAATGCTCCAGATTGAGCGGATTGCGAAAGATCTGGGTTGTGGTTACATGATTCTGGTGTCTGGCGATCAGCGCAAGGAAGCGCATATATTTTATGAGAAGCTGGGTTTCAAGGATGAGAAGGTTCAGGGTTACCGGAAGCATCTTTAAATATCCAAGCGGATGAAAATTTCTTACACAAGTGGAAGGATTACTTAAGGAACATGGCGAATAAGGCATAGTCTTAACAAATGAAACGAATAAGAGGGAGGCACTCTCGTGCTCAAAAAATGGGCTAATGTTTTCATGATTCTGAGCCTGGTATTCGCCGTATGTTCCCCAACCTCCTATGCTGCCGCCAAAACGGTTAAGGTAACCGTGACGTTGGTGAGCGCAGAGCTTGTCGAGAATAACTCTGTCGGTAATGAGTGGGCCATCGGAGCAAGTGTGAACGGCAAAGATCTGGAGGAGGGTTCGTCAGTCACTTTAAACCTGAAATCCACGGGTACATTGAAACTGGAGGCCATCGCCGAAGAACAGGACAAAATTCCCGATTACGGGGATAAAAGCACCAACGTCAAACTATCTTCGTTCTCCAAATCAACCAACAAGACACTTTCTGTGGTGGTGACCGAGAACAGAGGTCGGTATTCTGGTAACACAGCGACCTGGGCGTTCAAGTTTAAGATTAGCAAGAAGTAAATAGTTACCGACCGTGAGAAAAGGGAGCCGAGCTCTCTTTTTTTTATGTGTAGATAATTGGTGATCTGAAGGATGAGAACGTTTCGAGCTACGCTGATCTTTGTTAAACTAATGAAAGTAACAGATCAAAACTTAAGAGGAAATATTCAAAATAATACATAGGAGGTTAACACAATCATGCGTATCGTAGATAACATTAAAGTCTGGGGGGAGCCGCTGGAGAACGCCGTAAGTCAGGCGGTGACTTGTTCGCAATATGGAGATGTCTTGGGTGTGGCTCTGATGGCCGACCACCACAAAGGTTACTCGCAACCCATCGGTGGTGTTGTTGCTTATCGGAATATGATCAGTCCGTCAGGTGTCGGATATGATATTGCCTGTGGCAACAAGGCTGTGCGCACCAATCTGATGTGGGATGATATTCGGGATCAGATTGTGACGATTATGGATGACATCAATTCGACCATATCTTTCGGCGTGGGTCGTAACAACCTAACACCCGTGGATCATGAACTGTTCGACGACGGGAGCTGGAAGATGTTCGATACCATTGAACCAGGATTACAACATAAGCTAAAGACACTCGCACGCAATCAACTCGGGACCGTAGGCAGTGGCAATCATTTTGTGGATATTTTTGTAGAAGAGGCAACGGGAAAGGTGTGGATCGCGAATCATTTTGGCAGCCGCGGGTTCGGTCACAAAGTGGCGAGTGGGTTCCTTAACCTTGCCGCAGGGCGTCAGTTCAGTGGCAAAGCTCCGGGCGAATCCATGGATCAACCGCCTACGTTGTTTGACCTGAACAGCGAAATGGGTGATATGTATTGGGATGGAATGACTTTGGCGGGCAGATACGCCTATGCAGGACGTGATTATGTTATTGAACAGGTACTGGGAATTCTCGGGGCAAGTGCTGAATACGCCGTACATAACCATCACAACTTTGCCTGGAAGGAACAACACATGGGTGAAGAGGTAGTGGTGGTCCGCAAAGGTGCAACGCCGCTGGCACCCGGGCAACTCGGTTTTGTTGGAGGCAGTATGGGCGATATCTCGGTAATTGTGGAGGGAATCCATAGCGAGGAGAATACCGAGTCATTCCGCAGCACCGTACATGGGGCAGGGCGCACGATGAGCCGAACCCAGGCGGCTGGCAAAATGAATTACAAGCTGCGCACACGTATGGGCGGTGAGATTAGCGAAGCACAGATGCAAGAGGCGATTCGTGCCTATGGTGTTGAGCTGCGGGGAGCGGGCACAGACGAAAGTCCGTTTGTGTATAAGAAACTGCAAGACGTGCTGAACGCACATGCGAATACGCTGAAAATCAACCATGTGCTGCGTCCCGTTGGTGTTGCCATGGCCGGAGGTAACGAATTCGATCCGTATAAGGATTAGTCAGAAAAGAGGGTGAACTTCATGAGAAATTGTGCGATATACAGCTCTCAGTTTGACCTGGATCAGCTGTTTGAAGTGATTCAATCCATTTATCCTGAGGGTACGATTAAACGCCGGGAAGACAAGACTCATATTCAAGTGACTCAGAAAAAATGGCTAAGTAAAAAAAACAAAGGTTTTAATATCATGACCAGCCAGACACATCCTGAGGAATTTACGACCATGATTCAGGGGATGCTTGGATTTTTGAGTCAGATTGAGGGGCGCAATGCTTCGCTTCAGGAAAAGGTATTGATCAAATGTTCTACACTGAACATGGTGGTTGGTATTGAGACGGAAGAGGATATCTCGGAAGAATTCTTCGGCGAATTGTTGCGCTTGGCAGATGCTCTGGATGCCGTCATTTTCTGGGGAGGTGGATCTCTGCTGAATGCACAAGGCCAGTTATTGCTGGATGTGAATGGAGAATCTGAGGTAGAGGATTACACGGTGACAGCGCACACCAGTTTCCTGGACGATGCTGGAACCCAGTCAGAGTCTGCAATTCAACGTAAAGCCCGTTCAGAGCAACGGTTGACGGAACAAGGCATTCCGTATAATGCGAACTTGCCTGCAAGGGCCGGAGAAGAGCACACCACAATTCGGAGTAAAGAAGAAGTCGCGCGCCGTGCGGTGGCCCTGTGTCTCGCCGCGCTTAAGGGTGAGTGTCTGGGAGCGGGCGAAAGTGCGGATGATACCGCAGCACTGGTTCAGGAAGTGATCGACAAGTATGATGCTGAATCCTTCTTCTCACCCGTAGAGAAGAGGTTTATCGACCAGCACGGAGCAGAGCAGCAGGAGATCATCTCCTTCTCTTGGGGATATGAAGCGTACCACGTGATGTTGTGGGCGCTTGGTTATGTGAAGGAACTGGGTGCACCAACGGAGTTGTGTAACGTAGGGAAGGATGTCGGTTATTTGCAACAGAAGGACAGCTTTGCCGACTTTCTCTCCGATGCATCTCTGCGTAATAAGAGCGAGATTCTGGATGAAGCAGATCTGATCTACCGCTACAACTGGGTATGCGTGGATAGTCGTGTGAATGACAAAACACCTCCCGTAGGACTGAATGGTGGAGTGGCTTATGAACGTCACCGTGCATTGAACTGGCTGATCTGTTATCTGGATCAGGCGTGGGATGATGTGCGTACAGATACGTAGGATGGAATGATCGAGTGTTGTATCCTAAACGAAACACAAATACCCTCAGACCCGTCATCTCATCGATGGGTTTGAGGGTATTTCGTCTGCTTTTATCCACTATGCCTGCCAAACTGTTCACGAATAATGACGTCAGCAAGAATTAATTTTTTCTCGACGTTGCTTTCTGGATTCGCAATGCGCCATAACATCTGATCCACTGCACGCGCACCGAGCAATTCCTTGTTCACATTGACAGTAGCCAGTAATGGGATATTGTCATATAGATTATCAAATCCCGTGACAACACACTGATCGGGTACACGAATCCCCATACTCTCAAGGGCTTCTATGGTGTATAGCCCATAGAAATCATTCGCACATACAAACACTTCAGGCAGGTTATCCTCACTGATCACCGAAGTGAACGTCTGGCGGAACTCATCCAATGCCTGATTACTCAGTTCGGGGATCTGATCTATTTCCATCCCATGGCCCATAAGTACAGAAGTGTATGCAATCCAGCGTTCATAGAAACTGTGAGCATCCCCGATATTGCCAACGAACTGAAATGTTTTGAAGCCTTTGCGGAGCAAATAGAGCATGATCTCTCGCATGGATGCAAAGTTATCGGTAAATATGCTATCACTGTGGAAAACAGGGTCCAGATGATCTACCATGACAACGGGAATACTGAGCCGCTTGATTTCAAGCAGAATCGGAGTCGAGATCGAGCCCACGGTAATGATTCCACGAATGGCATCCGGGTTGAGCAGGGTGAATAGCTGGTCTGCTGATGGTTCCGTCAAGGTCAGAATATTAATCCCTTTTTGGTTCAGCTTGGAAGAAATCCCGTTAAAGACGGGTCCCCAGTATACGGAGTCTTGATTTTGGTACCGAACATTGGGAAACAAAATCAAGATCGTTCCGCTTGAACGTGTGTTCTTCGTTTCCTGAATTTCATGGCTGTTATACAGTTCACCAGACAACATGCTGTTATCTTTGAAATATCCAAGTTTGCCAGCGGCCTTGAGAATGACATCCCTCGTTTGATCGCTAACTCCTGATTTTCCAGACAAAGCTCTTGACACCGCGAATTTCGACAAACCCGTAAAATGTGCAATCTCCTGAATTGTTACCTTTGTCTTCATCATACCATCCTTACACTCGTAGTTCTGCCGTATTCCTTATTTGGAGCGATATCCAACTGTTCTTAGTATAACATGATGTATTTCTCTTAATCTAATAACGGACAGAGAATTCAAAATGTTAGTGATGCACAGTATTTTAGGATGAACGTTCAACGTGACGGTAAGCATATTTTCAGATAGTATGACGAATTTTGTCTGTTGAATTATTATTTTGTTATTTTATAAAAATAACAAAATAAACAAAGTTATAATCATGTTTTAATAAGTTTGTACTTAGAATTCAGGATGTTGAATAAGCTGTGATACAGATAAATTACAGCTTTATCAGCATTTTATCAGAATAATTAGAAAATGTTAACAACAAAAATGTTGACGCTTACATTTTGCTGTGTTAAATTTTGTTTGTCAAAAACAAACAAGAAAATAACAAATGGTGGTGGTTCTTCATTTTCGATTGGTTGATGAATGGGGTTAACGATTAAGGGTGGACCATGATTGGTATACACATTCGGGGAGGTTGTTAAAATCATGATTAGAAGATGGAATGTTCTACCTCTGATGTTATTGGCCGTGATGCTTTTTGTATCCGCTTGCAGTGGTGGGGGGGCAGCGCAGACGGGGACCGAAGCAGACGGAACAACGAACTCAGGCAACAGCACCGAAATCTCTGAGACAGAGAAAGAGGGCGGAGCGGAGGAAGCTGTGGCGAATGTTCCTGATCTGGGTGGACGTGTCATTAAGGTCGCGGCCTGGTGGGACTTGAAACCGACGGGAGAGACAGCCTCCGATAAGGCCAGACTCGATAAAATTGCAGAGGTCGAGAAGAAATACAACGTAAAACTGGAATTCGTCAACGTGCCTTTCGAAGAATACATGAACAAATTCACCACGTCTGCGCTGGCCGGCGAACCATTCGCTGATATCGTTCAGATGGAATACAAATCCGCACTACCTGCTATCCTCAAAGGGCAATTGTTGCCCCTCTCCGAATTCACTACACCTGAGAACAACATCAACCAAGAGGCTAACCTGATTACTAAATTCCCTGCCATTGCAGGCAACGAATACGCCTTTGAATCGCCAACCAGCATTGGCCTGGGACTTCACTATAACCGTGACTTGTTCAAAAAATTATCTCTGCCTGATCCTCAAGAACTGTATAACCAAGGCAAATGGGATTGGGATAAATTCATGGAACTCGCCAAACAGGCAACCAAAGATACCAATAACGACGGAAAAATTGACGTATACGGATTTTCTGGCTGGGCGCTTGATGTCGTTCGTCATTTTACCGCTGCCAATGGTGGAACGATCGTGGATGATGAACATAGCAAGGAAGGATTGTCCGATCCGAAAACGATTGAAGCTGCCGAATTCGTCAAAAGACTGTACAACGTGGAAAATGTCGTGAAGGTCAAAACGGGCGACAAAACCAATTGGGAGGAAAGCAATACCTTTAAGGATGGAGACGTAGCCCTGTTTACCGCAGCCGAATGGCAGTTGGGCGATCTCACCTTTGCTGTCGGTGTTGTGCCGATTCCGAATGGACCACAGGGTAGCAAAGAGGTAACGTATGCAAACAACGCGGCATCAGCGAAATTCATTCCAAAAGGTGTGGAGGACCCAAAGATCGTCTACCAAATCTATGAAGAGACCTTCGACATCCCGCAGATTGAAGAGTATCCAGGTCAGGACTATCTGGAGAGTCGTTACACCGACGAGAAGGATATTGCCATCATTCGCGAGCACATCGCTGGAACAGGCCGCATCTTGCTGGATGATGCCTACACGGGATACCCTTTCGGGGATTATGTGAACGATATCATCAAAAACAATGCTTCCGTGACGGCAACAGCGGAGAAATATAAAGCACAGGCACAAGCTGCCATTGATAAACTCGGTAAACAATAATCACACTTATCACCAGCAAACGATTCAGGCAGGGGCTCGTGTCGGCAACGTTGCACGGAGCCCCTTTTTCCTGAACCACCAAATCGGCATTGCTGGCATCAGCCTTGATGAGGAGGACTCGTAGGATGGCTGGAATTCTACAACGCAAGACATGGGTATTGTCCACAGTGATCATCGTGGCAGCAGCCTGCATCATTCTATATGTAACTTCCGGCGCTGATGAGAAGAGTGCAGACATTCCACCTGGCAGTCTGCCTGCCATTGAAGTGGATGCAATCTTGCAGCAGACTCGGCAGAAAAAGGGATACGAACAGTATCGATCCGGAACGGATCAGGCTACACAGCCGAATGTGGACATCACCATTGAAGCAGGAGATTACATAAAAGCCGAAGGTGAAGACGTCCGCAAACTGACCAATTATGAGGGAATGGATGGTGTATCTCTCCATACCGGAGAGACCGGACAAGTCGATTGGACCATTAATGTGCCGGAGACCGGGCTGTATAACCTGTCCGCCATCTATTATCCCGTTGAAGGCAAGAGCTCAGCCATTGAGCGTGCGTTGTACATTGACGATGAACTTCCTTTTGCGGAAGCCGCCTATTTGCAGTTTGACCGGGTGTGGGCCAATGAGAAAGATGTTGTTGAGCAGGATAATCAAGGCAATGACCTTCGTCCGAGACAAGTGGAGCAACCACGCTGGATGGAAGAGACGTTTCAGGACTCCGACGGGTACGAACAGGCTCCATTCAAGTTTTATTTGGAAAAAGGGAAACACACCCTAACGCTAAAATCCTCGCGTGAACCCATGGTGATCCGATCCATTCATCTTTTCAATGAGAAGACAGCCGTTCCTTACGCAGAGACTGCGGGTGCACAACAATCGAATTCCTCTGGGCAACCGAAGGATGTACTTATTCGCATTGAAGGAGAAGCTGCTGTTGCCAAATCTTCACCTACGTTATACCCGACGAGCGAAAGATCAAGTTCTGCTGTATCTCCATATAGCGCTTCCCAGGTACGCATCAATACGATTGGCGGATTTAACTGGCGTTTGCCAGGACAATGGATTGAATGGGAAGTGGATGTGCCGGAGAGTGGACTGTATCATATCGGTTTTACCGCACAGCAGAATTTTGTCAAAGGCATCTATTCTACACGCAAACTGACCATTGACGGTGAAGTTCCGTTTGCAGAGATGGCCAAAGCACCTTTTCGTTATCAAAGTGACTATCGCATTGACGTCATGGGCGGCAAGGAAGCATACAAGTTTCACTTGGAAAAAGGAAAACATGTGCTGCGGCTGGAGAACAGCCTAGGTGATTTTGCGCCCCTCATCCGAAATGTGGAGGACAGTCTGTACAACTTGAACTCCATGTACCGACGCATTCTGATGATTACAGGTACGAAGCCTGATGAATTCCGGGATTACCGGGTGGAAAAACAGATCCCGAACCTGCTGGAAGTGTTCAGCGGAGAAAGTAAAAGACTCAAAGGCGTGGCCGCACAGCTTCGTCTCCTGTCAGGACAGTCCAGCGATCAGGAAGCGCTGATCAAGACGATGGCGCTGCAACTGGACGAGATGATTGACAAACCAGATACCATTCCAAGACGGCTTGCGGCTTATAAAACCAATACAGGCGGTCTTGGCACATGGGTGCAGCAGGCACGAGAACAGCCCCTGGAGATCGACGCACTGTACGTCACTTCGATCGACCGCGATATTCCCGGCACAGGCATGGGGCCACTTGCCAAGCTCGGTCATGAAGCGAAGATATTCTATCATTCGTTCTTCATTGATTACAACCAGATCGGCAATGTAGCCACATCGGAAGATCAGCGCACCGTAACCGTCTGGATTGGCAGCGGGCGGGACCAGGCGAATACGATGAAGGCGATGATTGACAAGACCTTCACACCAGACAGTGGCATTAACGTGAACCTGAAGCTGGTCAACATGGGAACCTTGCTGCCAGCAACCTTGTCCGGTGAAGGACCCGATATTGCCATGCAGATCGGTAATGATCTGCCTGTGAATTTTGCGATGCGGAACTCGGCTGTAGATCTGACGCAATTCAGTGACTATCGCACCGTAGAACAGGAGTTCAGGGAAAGTGCAATCGTGCCGTATGCCTATGATTCAGGCGTATATGCCCTGCCGGAAACACAGACCTTTAACATGTTGTTTTACCGTAAAGACGTGCTGGAAGAACTCGGGCTTGAAGTGCCTCAGAACTGGCAGGATGTCGAGGCTCTACTCGCGATTCTGAGCAAAAATCACATGGAATTTGGCATGCCGATTGTGACTCAGGCGAATATGCAGGGTGTCAATATTCCGCCGAACTCACAGTATGCCACGATGCTGCTCCAGAACGGAGGCGCTTTCTATCGGAACGATGACAAGGAGTCGGATCTGGATTCCCGGATCGGGATCGAGACGTTCAAGCAGTGGACCGAATTCTATACCGATTACAAGCTGGAGCGGGAATATGATTTTGCCAATCGTTTCCGGACAGGACAGATGCCTATTGGACTAACGGATTACACCATGTACAACCAGTTGTCCGTATTTGCACCGGAGATTCGAGGATTATGGGGATTCGTTCCTGTACCGGGAACCGTTCAAGCGGATGGAACCTTGAATCGGGACGTACCCGGTGGAGGCAGCGCAGTCATGATGCTGGAGGGTGCCAAGGATCAGGATGCGGCGTGGGCGTTCATGAAGTGGTGGACCAGTACACCGATCCAGGCTGAATTCGGACGGGAGATGGAAGGACTGATGGGTGCGGCTGCCCGTTATCCAACGGCCAACATCAAGGCACTGGATTCCCTGCCGTGGCCTGCGGAGGATTACGCCAATCTGAAGGCACAATTCGAAACCGTGAAGGGCATTCCCGAAGTACCTGGTGGTTATTTTACAGGCCGCCATCTGTTCAATGCATTTTACAAAACCGTTGTTGGCCAAGTGGAAGCCAGGGAATCCATCATGGATTATACCCAATATATTCAGGACGAGATTCGAGTGAAGCGTAATGAATTTGGTCTTCCGTAAGCAGAGGGAGGGTTAATCGTGCCACAAATATCACTCCGAGACCGACAAAACAGTCCTCCTGAGAAAGCGTCAAGGATGGGCATGAAATCGTGGTGGAGCTGGAAGCTCCAGGAAATGAAGGCCAGCAAACATTCCTATGTTCTGCTTGCACCGTATATGCTCCTGTTCCTCATGTTTACCGTGATTCCGGTTGTCATCTCGATCATACTCAGCTTCACCTACTTTAATATGTTGGAATTTCCACGTTTCATTGGCTGGCAGAACTATACTCGCCTGTTTCTGGAGGATGATGTATTCCTGATTGCGATCAAGAATACGCTGCTGTTTGCCATTATTACCGGACCGATCAGTTACATTGCTTGCTTCGTCTTCGCGTGGATCATTAATGAGTTAACACCGAAATGGAGAGCTTTCATGACGCTGATCTTCTACGCGCCCTCCATCTCGGGCAATGTGTATTTTATCTGGCTGATGATCTTCTCGGGAGATCGTTATGGTATTGCCAATGGGCTTTTGATCAAATGGGGTTTTCTGCTGGAGCCAATCCAGTGGCTAAAGACGGAAGCCTACATTATGCCGATCCTCATTCTCGTGCAGTTATGGCTGAGTCTCGGAACCGGATTTCTGGCGTTTATCGCCGGTTTGCAGACGGTGGACCGGACGTTATATGAAGCAGGAGCAGTGGATGGGATCAAAAATCGCTGGCAGGAGCTATGGTACATTACCCTGCCTTCGATGCGCCCGCAGCTCATGTTCGGCGCAGTCATTCAGCTTACAACCTCGTTTGCCGTGGCCGATGTGTCGATTGCGCTGGCCGGGTTCCCAAGCGTGAATTATGCAGCAGAGACCGTGGTGACCCATTTGATCGACTTTGGTACAACACGGTTTGAGATGGGTTACGCATCAGCGATTGCCACCGTATTGTTCATGATTATGGTGGGTACCAACTTGCTGGTACAGAAACTGCTTCGAAGGGTGGGAGAATAGCTATGGCTGCAATTGCGACAGGCAAAAAGCGGGTAAATCGCTCGCTATCGGGAAGTCTCTCCCTGTTTGCCCTTCTGCTCGTATTTGGTGCCTTCATGGTGCTGCCGCTGATCTATGCAATCAACAATGCATTCAAACCATTGGATGAGATTTTTACCTTTCCACCAACGCTGTTTGTCAAAAATCCGACGTTCAGCAACTTTACGGATCTGCTGAATCTGCTGAGTGACTCGTGGGTGCCGTTCTCACGTTATATATTCAACACGGTGTTTATAACAGGCATCGGTATCGTAGGCCATGTGCTGCTAGCTTCCGCGGCGGCCTACCCGCTTGCCAAGCACAAGTTTCCAGGCAAAGTATTCATGTTCCAAGTGGTCGTACTGTCACTGATGTTCACACCTGCGGTGACGGCAATTCCGAACTATATGATCATGTCATGGCTCGGATGGATTGACACTTACTGGGCAGTCATTATTCCGGCATTTGCCTATTCACTCGGGTTGTATCTGATGAAACAATTCATGGAGCAGATCCCGGATGCACTGCTGGAAGCAGCCAAGATTGACGGTGCGAGTGAATACCGGATCTTTTGGTCTATCGTTATGCCCAATGTGAAGCCAGCCTGGCTTACGTTGATCATCCTGTTGTTCCAGATGTTATGGGGCAGTGATGGCAATGGATACATTTATAGTGAGCAGCTCAAGACCTTGCATTATGCAGCGGGCCAGATTATTCAGGGCGGAATTTCCCGGGCAGGAGCGGGTGCTGCGGTAGCACTGATTTTGATGAGTGTGCCGATCACGCTATTTATTTTCTCTCAGAGCCGGATCATTGAGACGATGGCGAGCTCGGGCATGAAGGATTAAGGGGGAACGATATGGCACGCACAGTGAAAAGATGGCTTGTTCTCCTGGCGGCAGTATCTCTGCTGCTGGTGAATGCCGTGCCTGCGGCGGCCTCCCCGGCGCCGTATGAGAGTTATAACTACAACTACTGGAAAGAGGCTGTTCCTTCACCAGATGCCTATCTGCCCGAGCGCACCATTTCAGGCCGTGACCTCGGCATTAGTGAGTTCAAAGACCCCGGTGATGTGAACGTTTCTCCGTCCGGGTTGATCTACATTTTGGATAGCGGTAACAGCCGAGTTGTCGTATTGGACCCAGGCTTTAAGCTGCTGCGCGTCATCGATGGATTCATGATGGAGGGTAGCAAAGAGAGCTTTAACCTTCCAGGTGGATTGTTTGTAGATGAAGAAGAACGCATATATGTCGCCGATACGGGAAACAGTCGAGTGGTTGTTTTGGATGGAGAAGGGATGCTGCTTCATACCATAACCAAGCCGGAGTCGGATATCCTGTCGACCCAATTCCAGTTCCAGCCCTTGAAACTGACGGTTGATCATGTAGGTCGCGTATATGTTGTGGCACAAGGTGTCTACGAAGGCATTATGCAGTTTGATGAGAGTGGGACATTTATCGGATACGTCGGTACCAACAAAGTGGAGCGGGACTACGGCGAATACATCTGGCGCATGTTATCCACCAAAGCCCAGCGTGCACAGATGGTCCTGTTTGTTCCAACGGAGTTCTCCAATGCGGATATTGACCCCAAAGGATTCGTGTATGCGACGAATATTGATCCAGGTTCGAATGAACCGATCAAACGTCTCAACCCGTCTGGTGAAGATGTACTGAAGCGGTTTGGTTACTACGACGTCAAAGGCGATATCCGGTTCCGCAACAATCCGGGTCCATCCAAACTGATTGATGTGAAAGTGCTGGGCGACGGCATGTACAGTGTACTGGATGCGACACAGAACCGGGTGTTCACGTACGACGATGAAGGTCATCTGCTCTACATATACGGTGGCAAAGGCAATCAGGTGGGCACGCTCAAAACACCTGTCGCGATTGAACAATCGGGTGAGCATCACTTGGTTCTGGACCGGGGCAAGAACAATCTTGTTGTCTATGAGCCAACCCGTTTTGGTTCCCGTGTGAATGAAGCGGTGGCACTCCACTATCGGGGCGAGGACACGGAGGCCGTAAATATATGGAGAGAAGTGCTTAAGCTGAATGCCAACTATGACATCGCCTATATCGGTATCGGCAAGTCCTTATTAATGGAGAAGAAAAACGAGGAAGCGCTGGATTACTTCGAACTTGGGATGGATCGCAAGAGTTATTCTGTGGCATTCAAGAGGCATCGGCGAGAGATGATGAAGGAACATTTTGGTACATTCCTGACCGTTGCAATCGCGCTGATTGTCATTCTGTTCCTGACCCGGGTAGCGGTTAAATGGAGACAGAGGAGGCAGGTTGATCGTGAAGCAGGATTTCATTAAGTTTCCGCTGCATCTCATTTTTCACCCCATTGCTGCATTTTGGGATCTCAAGTCGGATAACCGGGGACGACTGCTTGTTGCTTTTGCAGCACTCGCGCTTACCATTGTCATGATGATTTTGCAAAAGCAGTACGCAGGATTTCTCGTCAATTACATCGACCCTCGCACGATTAACAGCATCATTGAGATCGCCACAGTTGCGGTGCCTTTCTTTCTATGGTGTACGGCCAATTGGGCAGTAACAACCTTGATGGAAGGGGAAGGCAAGTTCAGGGAAATCGTTCTGGCAACAGGTTACTCGCTCATTCCGGTTATTCTGATCTATGCCCCAATGATCGTGATTAGCCGCTTTATGGTGCAGGAGGAGACTGCTTTTTATTATCTGTTCAATAGCATCGCTTTTTTCTGGTTTGTACTGCTTCTGTTCATTGGCACGATGACGGTACACCAGTACACGGTATTTAAAACAATCGTTACGATGGTGCTGACACTCATTGTGATGGGCATTATCGTATTCCTTGGCGCACTGGTCTTCAGCATGCTGCAACAGTTGTACGAATTCGGTTATAACATTTACCGCGAGTTGATTTTTCGGACCTAAAGGAGGCGGCATCCGTGAACAAAAGGCAACGACTATATACGGTGCTGGCTGGTGGTACAGCTGTGATCATGATTGCAGCCGGGCTGCTGTATATAAACAACAGGGGGATTCCTGCCGTAAAAGCCGCGGCTTATCTGGATACGACAACCCAAGCCATGCCCGTCACGGAGGTCCCGCTGCAGTTCCTTAGCGACTCTTCGCAGGGTGTGCCTGGTATGCAGCTGGTCGCCGAAGATCAGGGATTGGCCCTGTACTATAACGAGGAAACAACGGAAATTGCAGTACGGGACGGGAAGAGTGGAGAGGTCTGGTATAGCAACCCGAAAGAACGGGCTGAGGACAGTCTCGCTTCCGCATATGAAAAAGAAGTGCTGTCCTCCCAGTTGAACGTGTCTTTCCGGGATTCGATGGGCACACTGGAGAACTTTCCAAATTTCAGTTCGAGTATAAGCAACAAACAATTCACAGTGGGTCAGATCGATCAGGGGATTCGGGTGAACTATACACTTGGTGATACGTCGCTTGGCATTGATGCACTGCCGAAGTTGATTAGCAAGCAGCGACTCGAGGAGAAGGTGCTTTCCAAGCTGGACGCTACTGTCGCAAGATACACGTCTGCACGTTATTATCCAACCAAGAACAATCCGGATATTCTGGAACGGCTGGATGGACAGATTTCGAAGCAGCTAGTACTGAACAAGATGTTGGGTGCCTTTGAGACGGCGGGTTATACCGCGGACGA
This sequence comes from Paenibacillus sp. 1781tsa1, assembly GCF_024159265.1. Lineage (NCBI taxonomy): Bacteria > Bacillati > Bacillota > Bacilli > Caryophanales > Paenibacillaceae > Paenibacillus > Paenibacillus sp. 1781tsa1. The sequence goes on from NZ_JAMYWY010000001.1 coordinate 1,877,499, forward strand.
TTTGGCTTTTGACAATCAGGAGAACGGGGTTGAAGGTGGGGGCGTATCCGATAAGCCCAGCTTTGTCATTTCAGTGGAATACCGACTGGAGCAGGGAGCACTTGTTGTGACCGTGCCTCTGAGCCAGATAGAGGAAAGTGGGCAATACCGCATTCGGAATATTGATTTGCTCGCTTATTTTGGTGCTGCGGATACGAAGGGTGAGGGCTATATGCTCGTGCCTGATGGTTCCGGCAGCCTGATCCATCTGAACAACGGGAAAACCCAGGAAGAGCAGTATGTACAGCGCGTATACGGCACAGACCCAAATGATAATTCGCTCAGTCGTCCTCAGGTTAGTGAATCCGCGCATATGCCTGTGTTTGGTCTGAAAAACGGAGAGAATGCCTGGTTTGCAGTCATTGAAAAAGGGGACGGCATTGCCAGTATCTCCGCGGATATTGGAGGCAGGCAGAACAGTTACAATCACGTGCATGCGACCTTCTCCCTGCGGGGTGAAGATGAACTGGAGATGTACACCTCGCAGAAAATGCAGGAGATCCAGCTGCTTAGCGATGAGCCTTTCCGTGGAGATATTCAGGTTCGCTATCATTTCCTTCATGGAGAAGATGCCAGTTACTCGGGTATGGCCCGCCTATATCAGCAGCAGTTGATAGAGCAGGATATATTGAAGCCGCTCGCAGAACAGACGGAGCTGCCGTTCTATGTGGATGTGCTTGGTGCAGTGGACAAAAAGGCTTCGTTCCTGAGTGTGCCCTATCGGACCACTTTAGCCATGACGACGTACGAACAGGCCACCGAAATGGCAGCGAAGTTACAGCAGAATGGTGTGAACCGCGTACAAATGCGTTATCAGGGATGGTTCGGCGGTGGCATCAGTCATCATACGCCAACCAAGGTGAAGTTGGACAGTGAAGTAGGCAGTCATTCCGAACTTCAGGCGTTGTCCGCCAAGCTGGAGCAGTCGGGTGGAGCTTTGTTCCCGGATGTGGCTTTCCAGCATATTTATCACGATGATATGCGTTTTGCTCCTTCCTCGGATGCGGCGCGGTTTGTCACAAAGGAGACAGCAGAACTGTATCCATACAATCCTGCGCTTAATCGCATGGATCAGAGTAGGGACAGCTATTATCTGCTCTCAGCGGCCAAGCTTCCTTATGTAGTGAGTGAGTTTGCTGACCAATACAATCAACTGGACCTCGGCGGATTATCCCTTCGTGATCTCGGGCAGGTCCTGACTTCCGATTACCGGGATAGTCGGGTGATTCATCGGGAGACGGCGAAAAACATTGTGAAGGAGCAACTTGGCAAGTTGGAACAGTCCTATCCGAACCTGATGATATCTGCTGCAAATAGCTACGCTTGGGGTAGTGCACAACATGTTGTGAATGTACCCGCAGGGTCGAGTCGGTTCAATATTACCGATGAAGAGGTTCCTTTTTATGCGATGGTCATTCATGGATACATGAACTATGCGGCATCTCCGATGAACACATCGGGAGATCAGGATCTGCGCAAACAGTTGCTGCGCAGCCTGGAGCTTGGGGCAGCTCCGTATTTTCAATGGACCTATGAACCATCTTCCCGGCTGAAGCTGACGAATTATGATTCGGCTTACGCAACGGAGTATGCATATTGGGTGGATGACGCCGTTGCCTTGTATAAGCAGGCTAATGAAGTGTTGGGAGATCTGGCGAATGAGCAGATTCTCAAGCATGAACGCATTCAGGATGGTGTGGTCCGGATCATCTATACTGGCGGTACATCCATCCTTGTGAATTACAATGCGGATGCTGTAACCGTGGATGGAACAACGGTTGGCGGGACGGATTATGTGGTGGGAGGAGTGAACCGATGAGAACCATTCGATTATCGCTGAAGTCACGGAGAGCGCTGCTTGGACTTGCATTTATTTCGCCGTGGCTGGTCGGCTTCATCTTCCTCTTTGCCACGCCGCTCCTGCAATCGATTCGGTTCAGTTTGAGTAATCTGTCCGTTGCTCCGGGCGGGTACGTTCTGGACTTCGTTGGATTTAAAAACTTCAAGGATGCGCTTCTGGTTGATGCGACGTTCAACCGGATTCTGGTCGACTCCGTTGGAGCGATGTTGCTGAATGTGCCGATGATTTTGTTCTTCAGTCTGTTCACGGCGACACTGCTTAACCAGAAGTTCAGAGGTAGAACGATGGCACGTGCAATCTTCTTTTTACCGGTTATTCTGGCTTCCAGTGCAGTTGCAGCAGCTGAGTCTGCGGGATTAATCAATCTGATGGGAGATGCAAGTGCTGTCGATGCGGCCGCTGATGGCGGTGCCTCGTTCAATGTGGTATCCATTGTGCGGATGCTGGCGGATGTGGGATTGCCAATGGCCTATGTGGATTATATCGTTGAAGCCATCATGCGGATCTATGAGATTATTAGCAGTTCGGGTGTGCAGATTTTGATTTTCCTTGCCGCGCTGCAATCGGTACCGGGATCAATGTATGAGGTTGCGAAGATCGAAGGGGCGACAGCCTACGAATCGTTCTGGAAAATTACCTTTCCCATGGTCAGTCCATTGATTCTGACAAATGTCATCTATACCATCATTGATTCCTTTGCCGGAAGTCCGGTCACACAGGCTATCTATCAGACCGCATTCAAAACCCAGAACTTTGGCTTAAGCTCGGCGATGTCCTGGCTATATACGCTGGTGATTGGCCTTGTACTGATCGTAGTGGGCTGGGTCTTGTCACGGCGGGTTCACTACAACTGACGGTTAACATTAAGGGAGGCTTCAGATTATGGCTGCATCAGGGACAGATCGCATGGTGGTAGTTCCGAAGCAGAATTATCACATGCATCGGGTGCGAAACAAAACATCGGACCTTCTCTATTCCATATTCAGATATGCACTGGTCATCGGTATTTCATTTATTATTTTGTACCCGTTATTTCTCAAAGTGTCAGTGGCGTTCAAGGATAAACAGGATATCTACAATCCAACGATTTATATGATTCCTCAGCATTTTACGCTGGATAATATCCGGCTAGCGGCACAAGTGATGGATTACCTGCCTCTGCTGGCGAACACGTTATTGTTCGTTACCATCACAACGCTTCTGACAGCGATATCCTGTGCACTTGCCGGGTATGGCTTCGCCCGGTTTTCGTTTCCGGGTAGTAATGTGCTCTTTGTGCTGGTGATTCTTACGATTCTGGTGCCGACAAGTACGCTCATGGTGCCGATGTATTTGCATTTCCGCAGTTTTGACTTTATGGGCATCATCCAGTTGTTCACCGGAAAGAATGGCATCAATCTGCTGAATACGTATTGGCCTTCCATGATTACGGCGGCTACGGCAGGAGGGCTGAAAGCGGGGCTGTTCATCTATATTTTCCGTCAGTTTTTCAAGGGAATGCCAAAGGAAATTGAGGAGGCCGCCCTGATTGATGGCGCTGGTGGATTCAAAACGTTTGCCCGAATCATGCTGCCCAATGCAATCTCGCCACTGATCACGGTCATTCTGTTTTCGTTTGTCTGGCAGTACAATGATACCTTCTATTCGGCATTATTCATGAGTGAAAGTCCACTGATCTCACTGAAGGTGGCTTCCTTGCCTGCTCAGGCGAACCAGTTGATCCCGCAGCTGATGGGATTTGGCTCGAACTCCGGCATCAAGGCCGATCCGAACTATGTGGCGATGATCGTGGATACAGGCATTTTGCTCGCGATTGCACCGCTGATTATTTTGTACTTGTTCGTGCAGCGTTATTTTGTGGAGAGCATTGAACGCTCCGGGGTTGTGGGTTAATTGGACTGTTGAATTGGAATGAGAGAAGCGTTAGTATTCGCTGTAAGAATTCATGCGAATACTAACGCTTTTTGGGTAGCGCACATATGTAAATGGAACCCTTCTTCCAAGAGAACATGCGAATCCGGCTAGAACAACAATCTAGTTTGACGGGTGTAACATAGCTTGGATATTGGGATATAAATTCACACTGTTCGTGAATAAGATATATGATTGATTAACCGTACGGATCAGAATCCTCTCGCTTGTGCCATTAACCGGACCGATCCGAATGGCGGCTGGTTCGCTGCCACCATATGTATCGTCAAGGGTAACTGACGTAATGTTGGAGATAGGAATTTCAATTTTGGAAAACTGCCAGCGAATGACCAGTTGATCTTTTATTTTTTTCACGTTAACACCAAACATAGGATGACCTCCCTTTAAGCCTGCTGAAGATAAATAATTTATATTAGTCTACCACATATTGGTTAATATTTCCTTAATAACAGTGGGTTTTACCTCGTGTAATTGAAGTCCCAAGTGTAACTTTATCCACGGGCAATATTTTGCTACAGTTATTTCCACATATGTTGGCATGATGTACACTATGACTAGCGATCAAGGTCCCGAACGATATATTGAAGTACAAGTATGGGACGAGCGTATTATCAGACCTTATCGTTGAAGCGAAGGGGTTTAGGGCACATTTCTACCGTTTCTAACAGGTGCAAAAAAGTGCAATTGCAGGAAATACGGGTGTTCGTTATAGTGAGTGAAAGCTTTGACCGGTCAGGAAGAATCTTCTTCAAGAGCCTGTCAAAGCCCCTTTTTTTAATCGTTAATCCGATTAAGACTATAGGTTTAAGAGACTAAGGAGGATGGGAAAGCCTATGCAAAAAGTGGGGAAACGCAACACCCGTAATCTGGCCTGGATCATATCGGTTGTCATGGTCATGTCCGTGGTGCTTAGTGCATGCGGAAATAAAGAAGAAGGACAGGTAAGTGGCAGCAGCGGCAATGCCGACGATCCGTTGGAAGTCAGCATTATGACCATCACGCCGAGTGCCGTCCCCGCTGCTGATGATAATGTAATCAAACGCGCCATTGAAGAAGCAACTAACTCCAAAATGAACATTCAGTGGGTCTCCAACAATATCTATGGTGACAAGCTCAATCTGACCTTGGCTTCCGGGGATATACCTGATCTGATCATGATTAATGATCCGTTTGGAAGTACCTTCACCAAGATGGTCAAACAAGGTGCTTTCTGGGATATCACCCCGTATATTAAAGACTATCCCAACCTCAGCGGAGGCATTCCCGATATTGCATGGGATACAACCAAGGCAGCAGACGGCAACAATTATGGTATCCCGCGGCCTCGTCCAGTCACTGGAGATTCTTTTTTCATCATCCGCAAGGATTGGCTCGACCGATTGAATTTGCAGGTGCCAGAGACCACGGATGAGTTGTTCAAGGTGATGGAGGCTTTTGTAGAACAGGACCCTGATGGTAATGGAACCAAAGATACCACAGCGCTTGCCGCTTATATCAGTCCTGATGATCTCGGCTGGGGAGGGAATCTGGGCCCAGTACTCGGTGCCATTGAGAGTTCATTTATCGGAACCAATAGCAGTTGGAAATGGGATGGGTCGCAGGAGAAGCTGGTCTACAGGGAATTGTTGCCCGAGGTGAAAGAATCCCTTCAATATTTAACCAAAGCCTATAGCAAAGGCATGATGCCGGAAGATCTGCTTTCGCTCAAGCTGACGCAGGCCAGGGAACTGTTCAAGCGCAATCAGGCGGGCATTATCGTGGACAAGACAGGTACGATGCGCAAAATCTATGCCGATGACCTGAAGAAGGTCGATCCTTCTTTTAAATATACGGATTTCTATCCTTTGACCAATCTGAATGGATATAATCCGAAAGGTTCGGGATACAACGGTATTCTGGCGATCCCTGCCAGTGTGCCGGAAGAGAAGATGAAACGAATTCTCCAACTCGTCGATACCTGGATGAATCCGGAAGTATTTGAAATCCAGCAGTTCGGGATTGAAGGTACGCATTATGAAGTGGTCGATGGCAAAAAGGTAGCAAGTAGTGAAAAGTTGACGGCGGATAACGCGTCGGATTTCAATCATATCGTTAACGTCATCGACCTGCCTTGGAATACCACTGGCGAAACGGACGAAGAGACACAGGCCAATGAACTGTTCAAAAAAGTGGAGGCAGAGCGAGACAAAACGAGCGTGGCAGATCTGGCTGCTGGCCTTCAATCCGAGACCGGGCAAAAAGTGCTGCCTGAACTCAACAAGAAGATCCAGGATCTGAAAGCAAAGATTATTTTGGGCCGGGAGCCGATTGAAGCTTGGGATGCCTTTGTGGAAACCCTGCGGAATGATCCGAATGTCCAGGCGATGAGTGATGAGATGACCGAAGCCTACAAGAAAAGAAATGGACAGTGAATCTGAGGGGAAGGAGCTGCAAACCATGAGCACCCATGAGCAACGAATGAGTACGGTTAAGGGGAAGCAAACTTCAACCAAAAAGAAAGGGTTAAACTTGCTGTCTGCACTTCGGCGTGACCGGTCGTTATATGTGCTTGCACTGCCAGGCATATTGTTCTTTCTCATTTTCAAATACATCCCGATGTGGGGCATTATCATTGCGTTTCAGGATTACTCGCCCTTTCGGGGGATTCAGGGCAGTGAGTGGGTTGGTTTGCAGCACTTTACAGCACTATTTGATAATCCGGACTTTGCCTTGTTGTTCCGAAATACGCTGGCGATCAGCCTGCTCAATCTGATATTGTTCTTTCCTTTTCCGATCCTGATCTCCCTGGGACTCAATGAACTGCGAAGTGTGGCGTATAAGAGACTGATTCAAACAATTATCTACATGCCGCATTTCCTCTCCTGGGTAATCATTGCAGGGTTAACGCTGCTGCTGTTCGCCAAAGGAACGGGACTGATTAATGAGTTATTCGCTTTATGGGGATGGCCCCGAGTGGATATATTAACGAATCCGGACAGCTTCTGGATCATGGTCACCTTGCAAGCGATGTGGAAGGAAGCAGGTTGGGGCACGATTGTGTTTCTGGCGGCCATGGCGAGTGTGGATACTCAGCTGTATGAGGCGGCACGCATGGATGGAGCAGGACGATTGCGCCAGATCTGGCACATTACGCTGCCTGCCATCCGCAGTGTCATCATCGTACTCTTGATTTTAAGGCTGGGAGACATCATGGAGGTGGGGTTTGAGCAAATTTTCCTCATGTACAACGGCGCTGTATCTGAAGTGGCCGAAGTATTCGACACCTATGTATACCGCACAGGGATTGAGCAGGGCGATTTCAGCTACAGTACAGCGGTTGGACTGTTCAAATCCGTAATTGGTCTGGTGCTGGTCGTTGTCGCAAATCGTGTAGTAAAGCGCTTGGGTCAGGAAGGCGTCTATTAGTTAGTTCCGGTACTCGACCATATCCGTACCAGCCTTTAATCAATGGAGAGGAGGTTTCGAATGCATCGCATGAAATGGAGTGAGCGGATTGGACAGTCCCTGAATGTGGTTACGCTTGGACTATTGGCTGTGGTTATGTTTTTCCCGCTATATTATGTTTTTGTCGTTTCATTCACTGACCCCGGAGAGTATTTGCAAAAGAAAATCGTACTCTTCCCGGAACGCTGGTCTGTTGAAGCCTATACGTATTTGTTATCCACGCCTGCCTTTGCACGCTCGCTGGGGAACAGTGCATTTCTGGCAACCGTCGGCACGGCGTGCAGCCTGGCTGTATCATCCTCTCTGGCTTATGCGCTGTCCCAGAAGCAATTCCACTTCAGAAAAATACTGATGTTCCTGATTGTACTAACCATCTTGTTTAGCCCGGGCATCATTCCAAATTACCTGCTGGTACGGGAACTGGGGCTGATCAATAATATCTGGGCACTGATCCTGCCAGCGCTCGCCAATGGCTGGACGGTGTTGCTGATGAAAAATTTCTTCGACAGCCTGCCCGCAGAGATCAGCGAAGCGGCATCCATTGATGGCTGTAGCGCCATCCGAACCTGGTACACGATTGTGTTGCCCTTGTCGATGCCTGCGCTTGCTGCCTTTGGATTGTTTTTCGCTGTAGGGTACTGGAATCAATTCTTCGCGGCACTGTTATATCTGAACGATTCTGCCAAATGGCCCATCCAAGTATTACTGCAAAACATGTTGCTGAACGCATCCAACATCGATCTGGTTGCGCCTGGACAGCAGGTGGAGACACCGCCGACAGAAATGTTGAAGATGGCCGCGATTATTGTAGCCATATTGCCAGTACTGGTGGTGTATCCGTTTATACAAAAGCATTTTGCCAAAGGAGCACTGATCGGCTCGGTCAAAGGATGAATCTGCATTCAGGCGGGTATTCCCGGGAAGGAGGTCCATACAGATGATATTCAAGCGCACAGCAGACCCATTACCCAAAGGGCGTTATTTCAGGCGCAGCCTGATGATGATTCTGTTTATCGCCTGCATTCCGGGAGTCATTACAGGGGGGCTGCTGTATGGCTGGGTCACCGTCAAAATGGAAAAGATTTTGCAGCAAACCCATCTACATCAGTTTGAACAACGTACCGTGTGGGTTGGCGATCAATTGGATGCACTTGAATTGACCTTCTCGCAGTGGGCCTTTGATCCGGTTTTCGATAATCGTCTGAAAGAGCTCGATTTTGTATTCAAGTATAAACAGGTTCATGAACTGTACCGATTGCTGCTGATGATTCAGAATTCCAATACATTGATCGGCAAAGTTCAATTGTATCTGGGGGAACCCCAGGCCGTAAAGATGGATTCTGAACGGTATGATTTTATCAAAGACGCCGGGGAGATCGAGAAGTATGAACGGTTGACTCATCAGCCCCAGGCCACATATTGGTCCCGCTCCATGGATAGCACCTCCATGATGATGGTGAATCGGCTTCCGGGTGGAAGCGACGATGCACTAGGGGCACTAACGATCACGCTGGATAACAAGCAACTAGGCAACATGTTACAGACCTTGTCTCCGTATAATGGCGGGACGACATTCCTGCTGGATGAGCAGGGCAAGCCCATGCTTCCACAAGACAAAGTGTTTGGTGGATTACAGCATGCTGTGCGTGAACATATGTTGAACTTGGAAGGAAGTCTGTCTTCTTTCCTGATGGATTATGAAGACCTGACTTACTCGGTTCAAACGGGCACCTTCCGCAGACTGGGTACTGATTGGACTTACGTGTCCGCGGTGCCTCTCAATGAAATTGTAGCTCCGATTGTATCGGTACCCCGAATCGTTCTTCTCGTCAATGGATCAGGACTATTACTGGCATTGATCTTATCGTGGGTTGGTTCGCTCCAGCTCTATAAACCGTTTACGAAGTTATTGCGAATGTTTACCGCGGCTTCTGTCCGCTCGAATGAGTCTGTACAACTGGATGAAATCAAGCATATTGAACAGCGCTGGATTGGCGTTAATCAGGAGAGAGAATCGTTGCAGCAACGGTTGGAAGAGCAACTTCCACTCGCCCGGGAGAGCTTGCTGATTCAGCTCACGCTGGGTCATCTGTTACTGTCATCCGACCATGAATGGAAGGAACGTCTGGCACAGCTGGGCTGGGTCCTTCGGAATGAGCGGTTCATCATCCTGTTTGCTCAGATTCCTCCGAGTGCAGTTCTTCTATATGGGACTAAAGAGCGACATCGAAGCGAATCTCAGGAGTGGATCAGTTTTGGCGCAACCGATATTCTGAACAGGCAGTTGAAGGGACTTCCTTACCGAGCCGAGACGATCAATTACCATGACATGTCCATTGCGCTGTTGCTGGCTGTCCCTCCAGAGGTCCAGCCAGAGACGCCTGAATTCAGAGAGGAATTATCTCGGATGGCCCAGCATTGGCTGGAAGCCGTGCAGTCGGAATGGAACGTTCGTATGACAGTCTTGATCAGCAAACCCACATCAGATGCCTCCCATATTCCTCAGCTGGTCAGAGAATCGAGGGCTGTATTGAGGAAAAGGCAGTTCTCATCCAATGTGACGATCATTGATATGAATGAGGAGGCAGAGCAGGATGTGAATGAACATGAAGTATATTCGCTTGAATTGGAGCAGGCTATCATCTCGGCATTACGGAGTGGTGAACAGGACACTGCCTTGGAACAGTTCAGCATATTTATTGGCACGTATGCCCGATTTGAAGCGCCGGATAAGCATGTTCGTCAGGCTGTATTCCAACTGCTGGCACGCATACAACATACCCTTTTGCAATTAGGGGAAGATCCGGTCGAGCTATTCGGGATAGGGATGTATGAAGAGGTGTTGCAGCTGCATGATCTGGATGAACTGTTCCTGTGGTTCAAGGAGCGGATTGTGCACGTATGTGTAGAGGAATTCACAGGCAAGGAAGAGAAGCAGATACAGATGGCTGTTCATCAGATGAAGGAGCATGCACAGCAGCACTATGCAGAAGCCTTATCGTTAGATGCATTGGCAGATCTTCACGGGATTCATTCCTACACATTAAGCCGGGCATTCAAGCAGACGTTCGGGCAGAATTTTGTGGACTATTTGACTGAGGTAAGGCTCCACCGGGCCAAGGAGCTGCTTGAATCAACAGACGTCAAAATCAGTGAAATTGCGGAGCAGGTAGGTTATCAGCCCAGTTACTTCAATCGGTTGTTCAAGAAAAATGAGGGAACGACGCCAAGTCGTTACCGGGAAGACATTCACAATCATACGGGGCATAATCGGGGTAACCGCTCCGTTTAGTACACGCCCTAGTTTTCGGCCAAAGGAGAGTGGGATGTGACGTGTCACAGGACAAGCCAAATATTATTTTTCTCATGACAGATCAGCAGCGATGGGACTGTATTGGAACGTTCAATGAACATATTCATACACCGAGTCTCGATAAACTTGCAGCCGAGGGAATCACTTTCCATGATGCGGTCTGCCAATCGCCAATGTGTGCGCCAAGCCGAAGCTCCATGATGATGGGATATTATCCGTCACAGCTTGGGGTCCGAACGAATTATGGCGGATTGTTCGAGGAAGACAAGCTGCCTTCAGAACCTTTGCCAGCGTTGATGCACCGCGCAGGGTATCAGACCGCCGGATTCGGAAAAACGCATTGGAACCATAGCGAGGGCGTAGAGGAGCCTTCCACGCGAGGGTTCGAAGTAAGATCCATCGGACTTTCCCGTCAAAGTGGTCATTATGAACAGGGAGCGACAATGATGGGTGACTCCCATCCCGAAGCGTTGGAAGCCTACCATCAGGAGACGAAGGATTTTGGCGGCGGTGAGGAAAATGTCAATGGTTATACAGGGCTTACGAGTCAGATTCCGATGAATCAGCATCGGGATGGCTGGGTAGCCGAACAGGCGCTGCAATTTTTGGATGAAGGGGTAGACCCGGAGCGGCCGTTATTTTTTTATCTGTCTTTCCTGAAGCCACATGCCGGGTTCAATGTGCCAAAAGCATTCGAAGACCTGTACAGGCTGGAAGATATTCCGGATATTCCGCAACCACCTTGGGAGGATGAAGTGCAGACTCACCTGGCAGCTTCCGATGAACTGAATTCGAGTAGTCGCCAGTCGTACCTCGATAAGAAGAAGGTATGGGACCAGCGCAGTTCGGAGGAGCGGAGGAGGACCACGTTAAGATACTGGGCGAATTGCTCCTGGCTCGATCATTACTTTGGACTCGCTTTGGAGAAGTTGGAGAACCAGGGGAGGCTGGAGAACGCGCTGATTGTATTTGTCTCGGATCATGGAGAGATGCTGGGGGAACGACAGTTTCGCTTCACCAAATATAATCTGTATGACAGCAGTGTGAGGGTGCCGCTCATCTTGTCTGGTACCCATATTCAGGAGCAGAAGCGGGGAACGATTGATCAGGAACCTGCGGAATTGGTGGATCTGGTACCCACATTGACGCGTGCAGCCGGACTTGAAGCGAATCCGATGCTGCCTGGTGTCGATCTGCTGGGCGATCTCCGGCATCGCGGAACGTTCTGTGAATTTCATGGAAAGGGAGTAACGGCACCTCATTCGGCTCCGGCCTATATGTGGCGGACCACGGAGTGGAAGCTCATTTTGTACATGGAGGGCTCTGTTGCGGAGTCTGCATCCAGAGTGCACGAAACGAAGGGTGAATTGTATCACCTGACGGTTGACCCTCATGAGTGGACGAACCTGTATGATGATGAGCAGCACGCTGTAATTCGGGAGCAATTAAAGACCGAACTGCTGATGCATCTGGCTGTCAGTTGGGCGAAAGGACCCTTTTTCTATGATCGTGGAGGAACCAAGCCGTTAGAGCGGTAGATAGACCATGTTGACCGGGCATCCGGAGGCAAAGCAGTTATTGCTGAACCCAATCAGTCAATCTCATTTAGATTGGCTAATGGGAACGAGATAACAGGTTTTGCTTTTTTTTATGCATATACTAACCATCGATGGAGGGGAAATGTAAATGAAAACCAAAACAACTGTGGCAAAAGGAACCAAAGTACTAATCACATTGCTGTTAAGTGGAGTTATTGGATGGACCGGAATTGCTTCACCGGGAGGGGGAGTACTCCATGCAGATGCAAATGCCGATGCAGCAGAAGGATCTGCACCACGTCTGGTTGAAAATCTGGGACGAGGTTTTACTGCCGTATATCTGGGAGAGAACAAGGTGTATCTGAGCTGGCGTCTGCTTGGGACCGAACCGCAGCAGGTTACATTTGATATCTATCGTCGGACGGGTACAGAAGAAGTGAAGCTGAATGACCAGCCTTTGACACAGGGAACCAATTATACGGACACCAATGTAGATGTAACCCAGAGCCATACGTATATCGTGAAGTCTTATGTGGACGGTAGGTTACAAGATACGAGTGCCGAGGTCGTATTGGCAGCGAATCCCGAGATCCGCAATTACTTCAGTATTCCATTGCAAAATATAACATCCAATCCGTCCGATTATTTTGTGCAGCATGGTTGGCCTGGGGATCTGGACGGTGATGGGGAATATGAATACGTGGTCACCCGCATTCCGGTGAACGGAGGCAATAAATATGTGGAGGCCTACAGTCTGACCGAAGGTTTCCTGTGGCGGATTGATCTGGGTCCATACAGTGTCACAACGATAGATACATATAATGCGCCGCCTGCTTCCGTTAGTGAATTTGGAGTGGCTGGACTTGGGGGCTGGCGGGACAACGACAATATAACGGTATTTGATCTGGACAGTGATGGGAAAGCAGAAGTATTGCTACGTACGTTTGAAGGAGTAACGTTTGCTGATGGTCAGGTCGTTCCTGCGACGACGGAGCGTGCGCAGTATGTGTCCGTTGTAGATGGATGGACCGGAACAGAAGCGGCACGCACAACGATAACCAATGATTATGCAGTCGACGGTCCACTTAGTGGGCACTTTGGCATTGCTTATCTGGATGGCGAACATCCAAGCTTGATTACAGCGCTCAAGAATCGTGCGCTTAGCCGCAATTTTCAGTATGTGACGTCAGCCTATGACTATGCAGGCGGTGCCCTGACGGAGCGTTGGAGACATGTTGGAGCGGACGGTGAGTTTTTCCACCAGATTCGTATCCTGGATCTCGATGGGGATGGGAAGGATGAGGTGTCATTCGGAGGTTGGGCACTGGATGATAACGGAGAGACCTTATACAGTCTGCCGGGTGTAGTCCATGGCGATCGTTTCCACATTACAGACATTGATCCGGATCGACCAGGGCTGGAGCAATTCGGGATTCAGCAGGCGGAGAACGGAAACGTCAATCAATTCCCTTGGTTTTATGCCGATGCGGCGACGGGCGAGATCATTCGTACAGGGGAAATCCCGCAGGACGTAGCACGGGGAACGCTGGCGGATATTGATCCACGGCACAATGGGCTTGAGATGTGGTCCAGTTCAGGCAATATCTACAACGTGGACGGTGAAGTGATTAGTTCAGTTCAGCCCTCGACCAATTTCAGAATTTGGTGGGACGGTGATGTGCTCGGCGAGCTGCTGGATAAGAATTTTGTGGAAAAGTGGGATTGGGAGCAGAACATAGCCACACGTCTGTTTACAGCCGATGATGTTCGCGTCAATTCCAGAAACGCCCCTGTGCTCTATGGCGATCTGCTCGGGGATTGGCGAGAGGAAATTCTCTATGAAACGAGTGATTTCACAGCATTACGTCTGTATACAACAACGATACCATCCGACGTCCGCATCTACACGTTGCCGCATAATCCGGCTTACCGCAATGGACTGGCTGTGAAAGGATATATGCAATCCTTGTTGACGGATTATTATCTGGGTGAAGGGATGACGACTACTCCACCCGTTCCGAACATTATTCCTGTCGTGTACAATGGGGATCATGAGTCATAAACCAGGGGAAGGGGATACCTCAGATGCATGGTCAGATACCCAAAAAGGAAACGTCCTGCTGTTGTTCTGCAAGCCGGAGTAGCAGGATTAAGGAGGGAATTCGATTAGAGGATACACGGGAATCGACCGCTTCCCGTGAGATGAGTGCAGCGGCCGACAATGCTTTCTTACATCCTGTTGACCTTCTGGAGACCAGTGCGCTGGCGGGAGACGACGGATACATCGCCGGGCGTGACGACAGGGACCGCGTATGGATTAAAGGTGGAAGGTTCCTTATGGGTACCAATGATCCTGAAGCTTTTACAGGAGATGGGGAAGGGCCTGTCAGGGAGACACAGGTGGACTCCTTTTATCTGGATGAATGCACAGTGACCAATGCGCAGTTTGAACAGTTTGTGCGGGAGACCGGGTATCGAACGGAGGCTGAGCGATTCGGCTGGTCCTTTGTTTTTCATTTATTCGTTTCTTCGCAAACGGCTGCTCATGTTCGTACTGTGGTGGAGCAAACGCCCTGGTGGTGGGTTGTTGAAGGTGCGGACTGGTCTCATCCCGAAGGACCTGACTCTGATGTAAATGACAGGGCTGACCATCCCGTTATCCATATCTCCTGGAACGATGCCAACGCGTATTGTGGCTGGGCGGGTAAGCGCCTGCCTACAGAAGCCGAGTGGGAATATGCAGCACGAGGTGGATTAATCCAGAAGAAATATCCCTGGGGTGATGTTCTGAGACCGGATGGACAGCATCAGTGCAACATCTGGCAAGGTACCTTTCCAACTCAAAATAATGCCGCGGATGGTTATGTGGGTACAGCTCCATCCCGATCCTTTCCTGCCAACGGATTTGGATTGTACAACATGTCAGGTAATGTATGGGAATGGTGCGCTGACAACTATGTTACGGATCATGAGAAGTCTATACTTGCTAAGACTGTTATTACTTCCAATGAAGTTCGCAAGGTGTTAAAAGGCGGTTCATATCTGTGCCACCGTTCCTATTGCAATCGGTACAGAGTGGCAGCACGGATTCCCAATACGCTGGACACATCCACCGGACATATCGGTTTTAGATGTGCATCTGATGTATTATCAGTATAGCGTGCTATGGATATGACGATATGAATACGATTATTTATATGAAAGGAATACAAGCGACTCATGTGAGTCGCTTTTTTCCTTTTACTGATCCGAAAGGATAATTCCGTTATTTAACGAATACAACAGAGAAGTCAGCGAATTCAAAATCACAGACAAAGGGTGTGCCACATGACGAATCTATTCGAACATTGTTCAGGTCAAACATTATCTGCCAACCTCGGATGGCTGAACGAGCCAGCAGATTGGTCCATTGAAGACGGCAAAGTAACGATAACTGTTTCGCCGATCAGCGACTTTTTTATTGATCCGGCAGGTGAGCCGGTGAAAGCTTCAGCACCATTTTTACATACGATAGTCAAGGGAGATTTCAGCATCGTCACTCAAGTACAGGTGGACATGAAAGAACAGTATGACTCAGGCTGCCTGATGGTGAGGGTGGACGATACGAATTGGGCTAAAGTCTGCTTTGAGTATTTTGAAGAACAGCCGTCTATTCTTAGTGTTGTTACTCGAGGTAACTCGGATGATTGTGTATCAGCACCTGTAGAGGTTAACAAGCCTTATTTACGTGTAGCCCGGGCAGGCAACAGCTTTGCTTTCCATTATTCTCAGGATGGAGAGAAGTGGAAGTTGGTTCGTTATTTCGGACTCGACTGCCCGGAAGAGATCAAAGTTGGCATTGTGGCCCAATCCCCCATTGGGCAAGGGACCACGGTTACTTTTACAGACGTACAGCTTCACCATGGAGTGACCGGAAGTGTACGCCGAGTAGAATAAAAAACGATCAGAACGTTGTTCTGTCATTTATTTCACTCGAATTAACAATCCGAACAGGCCGAGTACAGCGAAGGCCAGAAATGCCGTTGTATTGGAGAACACTTCAATTGTGTAACCTGCCATGGATGAACCAAGGAATTGCCCAGCACCCAGCGCGAGAAAGGCAAGACTAATTCCGATGGACACATTTGGACTGAATAGTCTGGTTGCCCAAACGATAAATACACTGGTCAGGAAAATATACGTGCTGCCAAATATGATCGCAGAGATGAGACTGGCAGTCATGGATGGAAGCAGGATTACCCCCAGTGAGATAGCCAATAAAAGTATACCTATCCGGTAGGACCACCCAATCTCAATACGTTCAATAATGCGTCCAGCGCATCCGCCGAGTATCCCCATAACCCCCATCACAATCCAGAACAACACGGCTTCCGAATCGGAGGCCCCTTTCTCGTCCGTGAGGAAGTTTCGAGCAAAGGTCCAGTAGATTGCTGAACTAACACCTGTTAACAGACAAGCCATCAGAAGAGCAGACCCGGGTCTGGTTGGTTTCATACATGTCCAGAGTGACTTGGTACAAGGCAGTGTCTTGGTTGCCGGAATGACACGTCTGTTCCACAACAGAACGACAACACCGATCACAGCAAACAGGATGTAGGTTAGACGCCAGTAATCCGTGAACAGCCAGTAGAGTGGACCGGATATAACAATTCCGAAGCTGGTCCCTGTATTAATCCAGCTATTGCCTCTGGCTTGCAGATCCGGTGCAAGTTCGGCATTAACCGTGTTACCGAGTGCCGGAGAGGCCCAGCCTGTACTCAAACCAGCTAGAAATACACTAAATGCAAGAACCCATGCATTCTGAGACAGGGCGATCCCGGTTAATCCGAGCACTGCACTGATCCCTGCCAATTGAATGACATAATGATGTCCCTTGCGATTAATCAACAGTGGTGCAGTTAGAAGGGACAGACAGTAGGCAATATACGTTCCTGAGTTAATCGCGCCAGAGGCTGCATCATTCAATTGTAAGGCTTCCGAAATTTCCGGCATAAACAATCCATAACTGAATCGCCCGAATGCATAACATACAGCGATAAGTGCAATGCCTGGGAAGATAATTTTTTTCATTAAATCCACCGCCTTTTAGATAGAACGATCATTATATTTATTGTGAAATAAAAAAGTGAGTTGAACTACTAACTCACCCGGAATAGCATTATTTGAAACTGGTTTGCGTCATATGGATCAATTCGCGGCAGACGTCATTTACATTTTCTGTCTCAGCAAGTGCCGTGGAACCCTCCAGCAGCAGGGAGAATCGCAACAGATCTCGATCACTTGCAGCAGGCGCCAATGTTTGGATTAATGTTCTCATATGTCTTTTATGCGCATTTACTGTCTGGACGATGATATGGTCTACATGACCTCCGAATTCTTCCTTGGCGCGTAAGAACAAGCATCCCCTTGATTCATGTTCTTTTAGCCAAGTTGCATGTCCTTCAGCCAGATTGAGAAACATAGGTTGCTCTTTATTGTTTGCATATTGCCGGAGCTGTTCCAAATAACGCTGTTCGCGTCGCAGGAGAACCTGGACGATGAGATCATCCTTGGATTCAAAGTGGTTATATAACGTCATGATGGCGATCCCGGCCTCTGTGATAATTCGCTTTAAGCCAATGGAATGGAAGCCATGAAGGTAGAACAGTTCTTCAGCCACGTTCAAAAGCATTTCTTTTTTGCTGCTCATAATCACTGATACTCTCCCTTCAAAATAAGATAGAACGATCATTATACTAGTAGGCTATAGTAAATCGTTTGCATTGTCAAATTTTGTGAGAGGGTGTTACATGAACTACGTCGTTGCACATTAACCGGACAAATGAAAGCACAGCATGACAGGTTTTTGGGTTGTTTATCCGTTATATTAGACATCAAGGAGTGATTATTACATGAACTGGATCAACGCATTACAGGTCGCTATTCAATATATGGAAGACCACTTGCTCGAAAATATGACGATGGAGCAGATTGCAGCGCAGGCCAATATCTCTCCTTTTCATTTTCAACGTACCTTTGCCTTATTAACTGATGTTACTGTAGCCGAGTACATAAGACGAAGACGATTGACACTGGCGGCACATGAACTTCTGCAAAGTGATCACAAAATTATTGATCTGGCGTTTAAATATGGTTTCGACACACCGGAATCTTTCTCTAAAGCCTTTCGTAGACAACATGGGATCGCACCCAGTGAGGCTCGCAAAAATAGTAGCTCTGTCCAATCGTATAATCGTCTGGTTATTCAAGTAAGTCTAAAAGGAGCAGAACCGATGAAATATAAAATCGTTGAACATCCCGAATTTACATTGGTCGGAGTAAAGCAGACTTTCTCATATGCAGATGGAGAACATCTGCAAGGGATCGGGAAAATGTGGCAGGAAGCGTGGGCGAGCGGTACAGAGGATCGTTTGTTTGAACTGAACAATGGGGATATTCCAGGGTTACTCGGCGTCGTTGTGGATCAGAGCGAAATCAAGGAAAAGCAACTGGAATACTGGATTGCTACAACTTACGATGGTGAAGTACCAGAAGGATTATCAAGCTTCACTATGCCTGCTTCCAAATGGAGTGTGTTTGAAGTAGAAGGCCCGATGCCGGAGAGTATGCAGCTTCTGTGGAAACGGATTATTTCGGAATGGTTTCCATCCAACCCTTATGAGCACGCATATATGCCGGAGCTGGAAGTATACCCGGGCCACAATCAACCGCCACAAATCTGGATACCGATTAAATAAATTTTAACCGTTTCAAACTCGATCATTGTAGCCCGTAAACACTCGGATAACCGAAGCTGTTTATGGGTTATTTGGTTATGATTAATCAGAGATTCGAAGTTGTACAGAGGATGTTCAAGCGTTGTTCATTTTATTGCAGCCAGGTAAACATGATATATTGGAATGAAGGTTAACAGTTATAAGAGGAGAATGAGGTAAACCGCAGGAGGCAGATATGTTATATGAGGACCTTTTTATTCAGACGATCATCAAACACGAGCAATTAATGCATGACCTGCGTAGAGTACGCAGTCTCCATTTGCCTCAAAGTTACATAGGTGCAGGATATATTCGTAATTATATCTGGGATGTTCTGCATGGATATGATCTTCGTGAACTTCATAGCGATATTGATGTTGTCTATTATGATGCGTCAGACCTGCGTGAGGAACGAGACATACAGTTGGAGTGTCAGCTTCGTGAGTTGACAGGCAATGCCAAGTGGTCGGTCAAAAATCAGGCGAGAATGCATCTGCGCAATGGCACAGTTCCTTATCATTCTACTGAAGATGCTCTTCGCTATTGGCCAGAAGTTGTGACTGCCATAGGCGTACAGCTGGATGAAGAAGATCGGGTGAATATCTGTGCTCCGCATGGTTTGCATGATCTGTATCATCTTATAGTCCGCAAAAGTCCGTTTTTCACGGATGCTGACTATTATAATCAGAGAGTACAGAAGAAGTGCTGGCAACAACAGTGGCTCAAACTAACGATAATAACAGACTGAAAGATAAGTGATATGAGGAAGTGCAGGTACAAGAAGGAGTGTCTACGGATTTGATAAAAAAGTTCTTACAAAAAAATGGACTGATCATTGATCTTGTCCTGTTGACATGTTTTGTGGCATTTCTGATCTTCTGGGGCCAAAGATTCCCAGTCATGTTATTCGGAATGATCACGGTGGCTTTTATCGTTCTAAGACGAATTGACTATCAGAAGCATGTTATTCTGAAACGGATTATCCTTACCGGATTTGGCGTGGTTGCCGTCTCTTTTGTCATTATTGAGGCACTTGTATTCACACAGCTTAGTGCGAATGATCCGGAAGAGGCGGACTACGTCATTATTCTGGGTTCAGGCATTCGGGGAACGGAATTATCATTGACTTTGAAGCAAAGGTTAGATGCCAGTCTGGACTACATTCGCAGTCACCCTCAGACACCGGTCATTGTATCGGGTGGGCAGGGACCTGGGGAATCGATTCCCGAAGCGCTCGCCATGAAAAACTATCTGATTGAACAGGGGGTTAACCCCACCCAAGTCATTATGGAAGATCGCTCCACAAGTACACAGGAGAATTTGGCTTTTTCCAAAAAAATCATTCAGGAATCCGGGTTGGAGCACCCGGAGATCATGATTGTCACCAGTGACTATCACATGTTCCGCTCCAAGTATATCGCTGCCAAGAACGGTTATGCGGCAGAATATGGCATATCAGCCCCATCACCGGGATATTTGAAGCCGGTCAATATGATCCGTGAATATTTTGCTACGATCAAAACATTTATTTAGTACACATGACAAAAAAACGGAAACAGGACGAAGCTGGAGATCTACGCTTCGTCCTGTTTGCATATAAGGATGTTATTGCTCCTTAACGATAGGTTATTTTTCTGAAGGAGCAGGTACAGCTTCGGTGACCTGGGCCTCAGAAGGAACGGCTACGATTTCAGGAGATTTACTCGTAAAAGGAACAGTGGCTGTTTCTACAACTTTAGCCTCAGAAGGTTTAGTAGTAGAAGGTACAGTAGCAGACGGAACTGGCACAGCTTCTGAAACTTCATCCTCAGGGATAGCCACGATTTCAGGCGTTTCGGAAGCAGCGGGAGCAGTTACAGATTCGGAAATTCCGACCTTGTCGGGAGAAGCTACGATCTTAGGAGTCTCAGATACGGAAGGAACAGGCACAGCTTCAGTAGCCTTGGCCTCTACTTTAACCGCATGGTTTGATGCCCATACTGCGGTGGACGTACTTACGCCTGTAATAAGCAGGAGGGCTCCCATACTTATCACCCAATGTTTCTTTTTCAGTTTCTTTACATTAAACATAATCATCAATCTCCTTTTTAATTGTTTGCCTTCACCCGACAGGGATGAACAAAATTGAGCAGGCATTTTTTTGGTTCCCGCCATCACATTTAAAATCGTCTCACCATATCGTCTTCGCTCTTCATGGGACATCTCTTTCACCACATCTTCATCACAGGCCAACTCGCTCCAGGTATGAATGTCCCGGCGAATCATATGAATCAGGGGATTGAACCAATGCAGGGCACTAACGCCCAAGGTCACAGCCTTGACCCACAGATCTTGATGTTTCAGATGTACCAACTCATGATGAATCACCATCTTGATGTCCATCTTTACCGTATTTTCGGGTGGAAGATATATTGTTGGTTTAAACAAGCCAACCAGTATAGGGCTTCGTACTAGGGTGCTGTGAGCAAGTGTGATATTACGTTTGAGACCCAAAGCCTCTTTGATTAATGGTAGCTGTATAGCTGCTTCACTATGACAGAGGACTGGCGTACGTGTACGAGATAATTCATTCAGAAATCTTTGATAACAGTACGCCTGCCATGCAGAAAAACCAATGACTCCAATGCCCCATACGCATAACAAGAACCAGGCTGTGGTTACCGAAATGGTTTGTTCCGGGATAAACGTTCCTGCAAGTACGCCCGAAGTTGCTGCATTCTCCGTACCCGTTATAGTTGATGTCGTTTGGAATGCAATATCCAAAAGCCATGAAAGGCCAAGAGATACCGGGAACAGATAAAACAAGATAGCCAGTTTACCGAGCCTGTAGAGCCACTTGGTCGGAAAAACAGATACGGGTATAAGTCGTAGTGCCAAAATACAAACAGAAACGATACTTCCCGCCACGGTCAGGCTGCACAGAATTTCAAAAAAGATGTTCATCATCTGCACCTACTTTTCCGAAAGCCATTTTTTCAGTTCTGAAATGTCATCGTCTGAAAGCTTGTCGCCATCATACATGGCCGAAACCAAATTCTTGACTGAACCTTGATAAAGTCCATCAAGAACATGCTGCGTTTCCTGTAGTTTGTAATCTTCGGGCTGTAGAAGAGGTACATAATCATTGGTTCGTCCACGTCTCGTGACGGTAAGTGCGCCTTTATCCACCAACCGTGACAAAAAAGTAGACATAGTCTGCGCTTTCCACGCTTTCCCTTTCTCAGCGAATATGTCTAATAGCTCTGTTGAGGTGACGGGTGGGTCGCATGACCATATAACGACCATTAACTCCATTTCTGTTTCGGATAATTTTTGAATCTGGTTCACCGTGAACACTCCTTAACATCGTTATGCGTCCATAACGATCGTATTACTACACTACGTAGTACGTATAAACTACTACATGTTGTAGTGGATAGTCAAGTTATCCTGATAGATGATTGCCAAACCATGTTATAATATAGGTCATTAATAGAAGAACGATGTAGGAGTGAATGATCATTACAGCATATCAATTACCTGCTCTCTATGAGCAGAAACGAGTTTCAATGCAAGAGATGGAAGAGATTGTACGCCTGTTGGCCCAAACCCCGCTACTATATGATGATGGACAGAGCATTCAGGTTCAGGACTATCTGGGAGGCTTGGAGGTCGAACTTGAGCATGAGGTACGTCGCGCAGTGGCCCAGTTGTATGAACTGGCTGTTCAGGCTTGCCGGGTCTTCGTTGATCCTTTCGCGTACGAGCAGTTTCAGGATGTGCTTGGGTTACAGGCGGAGTTGTGGCAGGAGGAAGTGCTTACTCTTGCGAAGTGGATGGACTGGCTGAAGCAGATCAGTGAAGGAAAGAGAGCGCTGCCAGAGTACAACTTTACAGCCATGCTTGGCAACTTGCCAGACGGATTCATGATTCATGACTTTTATGATGAACTCCGATATCAACTGGAACAAAACCCTGCAAACGCATGGGCTATCGAAGAGCGGGATCGCTTATACACGGCGCTGGGTGCGAATTAAATCAAACCAACGGGTCACCAGCGGTGTTTAATCTAATATCTGTATTTTGCATGTATAGAAACAATTTGATCTATTTATTGCGAAATCTTTACCCAGTATGGGAAATGAGGGGATACCGTGAAGAAGGTTGTCTTAGCTGGTGGAACGGGTTTTGTTGGACAGGATTTTGCCCAAAGGTTCAGGAAGCTGGGTTATGAGGTGTTAATTATCTCGCGTCAGCCCGGTCATATTGCCTGGGAGGATCGTGCAAGGATCATAGAGGCACTGGAAGAAGCAGAGATGTTGATTAACCTGGCAGGTAAATCGGTGAATTGCCGTTATACGGATGAGAATCGCAAAGTCATTCTGGAATCCAGAACGCGTACAACGCGTATTCTCGGCGATGCCGTCCTGGCTTGTAATCATCCTCCCGAACTATGGATTAATTCGAGTACGGCGACCATATACAGACATGCTGAAGATCGTCCCATGACGGAAAAAGAAGGCGAGATTGGCTCTGGCTTCTCAGTGGACGTTGCCAAAGCTTGGGAACAGGCTTTCTTTGAATTCAGTCTGCCGTCTACGCGTCAGATTGCACTGCGGATTGCGATTGTGCTGGGCGAGGGCGGCGTGATGGTGCCCATGACAAATCTCGTTCGTTTTGGACTGGGAGGATCGCAAGGTGCAGGAACACAGCAGTTCAGCTGGATTCATATCGAGGATCTCTTCCGTATGGTAATTTATCTGCAAGAGCATCCACACTTGAATGGTGTGTTCAATGCGTCCTCTCCGCATCCGGTGACGAATCGGGAGCTAATGGCGCGTCTGAGAGAACAGATGGGTGTTCGGATCGGGCTGCCCTCTCCTCGCTGGATGCTTGAACTGGGTGCACGCTTCATTCAGACCGAGACGGAATTGGTTCTCAAAAGTCGTTGGGTCATTCCTGAACGATTGGAGAGGGAAGGATTTACTTTCACATACGGTACACTAGATACCGCTCTTGCCGAGATTCTGAATAAGAAGAAATGACAACACAGTATAAATAATAAAACACAACAGCAAGGGCAGAGGCATCTGCCCTTTATTATATATTTCAAGGCTTCTATCAGATGGCGTTTCGCCATTTGAGGTTAAGGACTCATTTCATAATCAGTCAGATGAACAGAAAGAGGTTGGGGAAATGCAACTTAGAAGAGTACGGATTGCGGGAACAGGGAAGTACCTGCCTGAACAGGAGATCACCGATGAGGAACTGGATCGCCGCTTGGGGGTGCCTGCGGGCTGGGTTAGCAAAGCCACAGGTGTAGGTGTACGCCATTATGCTTCGGGTGAAGAAACCTCGTCCTACATGGGTGCCAAGGCGGCCGAAGCTGCACTTGCGGATGCAGGATTACAATTCAGTGATATCGACTGCCTGGTGTGTACCAGTGGCACGAAGGAACAACCGTTGCCAAGTACGGCGGTATTTATCCAGCAGGCCATGGGGCAGCAAGATTCAGGCGTACCTGCTTTTGATATGGATGCAACCTGTCTGAGTTTCCTCAACGGACTCGATGTGATCTCCTATATGGTAGACGCCGGACGTTACCAGCGAGTACTGCTCGTAGCCACCGAGATTGCCTCAGCGGGACTAAATTGGTCTGATAAAGAGAGTGCGGCCCTGTTCGGAGATGGAGCGGCCGCCGTTATTATTGAACGCTCGCCTGAAGGGTCATCCTCACAGATTGTGCATGCTTCCCTTCGAACCTACAGCCGAGGTGCTCGCTTCTCGGAGATAGCAGGTGGAGGTACACGGCTGCATGCTTCAAATTATAATGCAGATCAGCCTGAACCTTACCTGTTTCATATGGATGGACAGGCCATCTTCCGGATGGCTTCCAGACTTTTGCCCGAATTCATTAGTGATATGTTGCAGGCTACCGGGAATCAGATGGAGGATTTCCGATTGGTGATTCCCCATCAGGGGAGTGCCATGGCGATGAGACTGATCCGTAAGAAGCTTGGCATTGCTGAAGATCGGTTTATGGACATCACACGAAATCACGGCAATACAATTGCGGCATCGATCCCGATGGGTCTGCATGAAGCGATTAGACAACAGCGTATTCAGCGGGGAGATCGGGTGTTGATGATTGGCACGGCTGCCGGATTATCATTGGGAGGACTCATTTTTGACTACTAGATCTGGGGAAACCGGACATCGTACAGCTGCTTCTCTTCGTGTGCTGCTTACAGGTGGAAGGGCTCCCGTTACGCTCGATCTGGCACGTATGCTTCATCGGGCAGGCCATCGGGTCTATGTTGCGGAGAGTGCCGTACGGCATCTGACCAGATCATCCAGTGCAGTGGAACAGTGCGCTGTGGTCCCATCGCCGCGTCATAATACACGTGCTTATCTGGAAGAGCTGGAACGGTTGGCACAGGATTGGCAGATCGACCTGCTGATCCCCATGTGTGAAGAAGTCTTCTATGTTGCTCAAGGGGCAGACAGACTGCGTGCATATTGCCGTGTGCTGGTTACAACTCTGGAGCAGCTGCATGCGCTGCACCATAAATATGGTTTTATCCAGCTTGCAGGTTCACTCGGTCTTTCGGTTCCGGATACACGTCTGATCAACAGTCGGCAGGAATGGACGGAAGCTCAGTCTGTTCTGGGAGAAGAAGGAGATTGGGTATGGAAACCGGTGTATTCCCGCTTCGCAGCCAAAGTTCGCATGCCAACACTCATAACCGATGACGCTGGGGCAGGGACGGTTCAGGAAGGAAGCGTAAGCGAAAAGAAACATCGACATTTACGTAACGATCCTCCGGAAGAAGGGGAATTATCCTCTATTTCACCTTGGGTTGCACAGGCCTTCATTCCGGGTCAGATGTTATGTACATACAGCATAGCCCACGAAGGGCAACTGGTTGCGCACGCCACTTACGACAGCCGCTACCGCACAGGAAGTGTGGGGGCCAGTGTGTTTTTTGAACAGGTGGAACATGAGGGTGCCCTTGCATGGGTGAGACAATTTGTGCAGGCAACAGGTTTTAGTGGACAGATTGGGTTTGATTTTATAGAAGGTCAGGATAGGCAAGTATACGCAATTGAATGTAATCCGAGGGCAACGAGTGGGATTCATCTGTTTCACCCCGGAGATGACTTGGTGCGTGCACTAACTGAACCGGAGACGTTGGTCGAGGAAGGAAGAATGGTCACGCCCGCACGGGGCAGTAAAGCCATGCTGATGCTACCCATGTTGGGTAACGGACTGCAGCAGATTTTCTGCCAAGGGAAGCTCCGGGCATGGGTAGCTGCCTGGCGTGGAGCCAGGGATGTGGTCTATATGCGGCAGGATATCCAGCCGTTATTTGAACAATTTGCAGTGGTGCTGACCGCCTGGCGTCTGGCAAGATCACAGAAGTTCTCGCTGACGGAAGCTTTGACTCACGACATAGAATGGAACGGTGAACAACAATGAACAGAGCATTGGTTACAGGAGCTACGGGATGCCTGGGCAGGCATCTCGCGATACGACTTGCAAAAGAGGGATGGGAAGTCACGGGCATGGGCCGACAGCCAAAGATTGGTGCAGAACTTGAGTCGGCAGGAATCCGATTTCTGAATGGAGATATACGGGATGAGGCGGCAGTAAATGTAGCGTGTACGGGGCAGGATGTGGTCTTTCACTGTGCGGCGCTATCATCACCATGGGGGAAGTATAAGGACTTTTATAGCAGTAATGTGGAAGGGACACAGAAACTCATGGATGGCTGCCTGCATAATGAGGTACAGCGATTCATACATGTCTCGACTCCAAGTATTTATTTTAACTACATACCGCGATTTAACGTACATGAGAATGACCCGTTGCCATCCAGACCAGCCAATCATTATGCAGCCACAAAGCTTCTCGCGGAGCAGGTTGTGATGGAGGGGCATGCGAAGGGACTTCCGTCGATCATGATTCGACCGCGAGCTATCTTTGGTCCGTATGATCAGACGTTATTTCCCAGAATTGTCGCAGCGAACGCGAAATCAGGCGTGCCGATGATCGGCGGGGGACAGGCATTAATCGATCTGACAGGTGTGGATAATGTGGTGGACGCCTTATTGTTGTGCCGTGATGTTGATGCCACAGCACTCGGCAGAGCCTACAATATCTCCAATGGTGATCCAAGGGCGTTTAATGAGTTGGTAACCAGCCTGTTTCGTATGCTGGATATGCCGCTGCGTCGCCTTAATATTCCTTATCGGATGGCATATGGTGTGGCAGCGTTGCTGGAGCGAGTTCATGGCTATATTCCTGCGTTGGGTGAACCCGCGTTGACACGGTATACAGTCGGCTCTTTGTCCATCCCGCAGACGTTGGATATTACGGATGCACGGGAGCAATTGGGATACGCCCCTCGGGTGTCTATTGAAGAGGGTTTACAACAATTTGCAGACTGGTGGAGGGCTGAATCATGCTGACGACAACTCCGGTAGAACTATATCTGGGTGCGGCAGGTTACTGTACACATCCAGAGTTTCTGACGCTGCGGGGTGGTCGGTTGAAGCCGGTGCCTTTCCCGGCAGGTTTTGCCTGCATCATTCACCCTGTACATGGACCAATCCTGCTGGATACGGGATATAGCTCCCGCTTTTTCACGGAAACGGCTCATCTGCCCAATGCACTGTATCGTCATATTACACCAGTAGTTTATCGTGAAGAGGATAGTGCCGTTCATTTTTTGGCTGGGCTTGGGCTGAAAGCTTCGGATATTCGGTATATCATCCTCTCCCATTTTCACGGCGATCACATCGCGGGTGTGAGAGATTTCCCGGAGGCACAATTCATCTATCTGCCAAGGGCTTATGATGCTGTGCGCTCCCTTGGTTCGATTGCGGCTGTGAAGGCAGGTTATCTGTCCGGGTTGCTGCCTGAGGATTTTGCGGACAGATCATTGCCAGTTACGCGTCAGCCTGAGCGATGGACGAGAGCTGGAGAGGAGTTCCCTTTTGATGAGGTCTACGATATCTTTGGCGATGGCAGTCTGCTGGGGGTGGATGTATCCGGTCATGCGGAAGGCATGATGGGACTCCTGTTGCGTACAGAAGAACATGATTATTTCCTGTGCGCGGACGCAGTGTGGTCGAGTCGGGCTTTTCGTGAACAGCGTAGGCCGAATATTCTTGCTGGTATCATTATGTCTGATCGACAGGAATACCACCGTAACTTTGACAAGTTGGTTCAGCTGCATCAGCAGTTTCCCCACATTCGGATTGTACCGAGCCATTGTCGAGATGTGCTGGACGCTTGGGGCACAGGAGGGCAGGACTTATGAGCAATCCACTTCGTATTGTGGTTCATTATGCGCTTGCACGTGGGCTGCGAACATGGAAAACGCGAGAACAACTGGAGCGCTGGCAAGAGCGCCGGATTATTCGACATGTCCATCAGATCCGTGCCCGATCTCCGTTTTATCGGAAATGGTGGGGTGGCGTGGACGCATCCAACTGGAGAAGTTTTCCATTGATTGACAAATCAATCATGATGCAGAACTTCGATACACTGAATACGGTGGGCATTACCAAGGACGAAGCGTTGGCTCTTGCAGGTGAGAGCGAAGAAACGCGTGACTTCAAACCCTCCTTTCAGGGAGTGACTGTTGGATTGTCCTCGGGTACGTCAGGGAACCGGGGGATATTTCTGGTGAGTGATCGGGAGCAGGATGCCTGGACGGGCACGGTGCTGGCCAAGTTGCTGCCTGGTGGACTGTGGAAACCTGCGAAGATTGCGTTTTTCCTGCGGGCCAACAGTAATCTGTATGAATCGGTGCAGCGTGGCAAATTGCAGTTTCAGTACTTTGATCTGCTGGAGCGTGTGGAGACCTTGGTGAAGCGACTTGAAACCTACCAACCTACCGTGTGGGTGGCTCCTCCATCCATGCTGCGTCTGTTGGCGGACGCATATGTGGCAGGCCATCTGACCGCTGTACCCGATAAAATCATCTCTGTTGCCGAGGTGTTGGACCCTCTGGATCGCAAGATACTGGAGCAGGTCTTCGGACAGACCGTTCATCAAGTCTATCAGTGTACAGAAGGGTTCCTGGGAGCAACCTGTCGTTATGGCACACTGCATTTGAATGAGGATATAGTCCATATTGAAAAAGAGTACATGGACCCCGCCACCCGGCGGTTCGTGCCCATTATTACGGACTTCTCCAGAACATCACAGCCGATCATCCGATATCGGCTGAATGATATTCTGACCGAGGCGGCGATGCCATGTGCCTGCGGTTCCCCGTTTACCGCCATTGAGCGGATTGAAGGCCGCTGTGATGACACGCTTTATTTTACACAACTACATACGGGTGAGGCGGTGCCGGTCTTTCCGGATTTCGTCACCCGTTCGGTCATTGCGGCTTCGCCAGAGATTGAACATTATCGTGTGGTGCAGCAAGAGGACGGGACGATGGAAGTATCCCTTCGGCTTGGCGGGAGCGCAGTGCTGGAGCAGGTGGAGACGGATGTGCGGGGTGAACTGATGAAGCTGGGAGAGCGCCTGGAATGTACCTTACCTGAGATCAGATTTGTTCCGTATACATTTGAACCGGGAATTACGAAACTTCGCAGGGTCGAGAGACGACATAGCGGGGTATAAGGAATTCAGTAGTCGAGAGGTAGAGGTAGGAGGACAGCAATTACTTGAGGGAGGAAGGTGACGCATGACAGTACAGGAACATCAAACCGAAGCGGGACAGGGACGAATCGACACAGCTTCGGATGTAGTGAAGAAGAGGAAGGATGGAGCAAACGCTCCTGTGGCCTTAATTACAGGTACATCCAGTGGTTTTGGTATGCTTACCGCAATCACTCTTGCCAAGCAGGGATATCGCGTGGTTGCTACAATGCGTGATCTGAGTCGAAGAGAAGAATTGGTGAAACTGGCTGAACAGGCGGGGTTAGCTGAACGTTTGCAATATGTACAACTGGACGTAACCGATGCTGAATCCGTGCAGAAAGCTGTAGAGAACGTACTTATTAATAATGGCCGAATCGACATACTGGTGAACAATGCAGGATTTGCGGTTGGCGGGTTCATTGAGGAAGTATCGATGGCGGATTGGCGGCGCCAGATGGATACGAATCTGTTTGGGTTAATCGCTGTGACACGTGCGGTCCTGCCTGTGATGCGTGAACAGAAGCAGGGGTTAATTGTTAACTTGTCCAGTGTCAGCGGGTTGTCCGGTTTTCCAGGATATGCTCCATATGCTGCCTCCAAATTCGCTGTGGAGGGATTCACGGAAAGTCTGCGGCATGAGATGTCTTCGTTTGGCGTTCGCGTAGTATTGGTTGAACCGGGTGCTTATCGTACGCCGATCTGGAATAAAGGTTTGGGTGAGATTCACCGGAGCGAGGACTCTCCGTATAAGCATAAGCTGGATGCGGTTCTTCGTTATTCCCAACATGCGAGCGAGACGGCACCTGACCCACAGGAGGTAGCAGATCTGATCGGACGAATTGCACGGATGCGTGCACCAAAGCTCCGATATGCGCTGGGAAAAGGATCGCGTGTGCTGATCATAGGTAAAGCATTGCTACCGTGGAAGTGGCTGGAATGGATCATTGCCCGTGGATTAAAATAGAGATAGGTACCAGTCAACATTGCATAATTTCCGAAAGGGAGGGATTGACCATCTTTGAATTCACCGTAATTATTTTACTTCTTGCGATTGTGGTTCTGCTCTTTCGCATCAACAGCAAGCTGCCGGAACGTGATTGGGTGAAGGAAGCGATGGAACGGGATCGGAATCAGAAACATAACCAGGATGCTCCAAATTAAAATAAGCGGAGGTTGCCAATGAAAATTGCATTCGTTTTGTTTGATGGACTGACTTTCCTTGATTTTGCAGGGTTTTATGATGTGATCAATCGGTTGAATTTCTTTGAACAAACCAAAGGAACAACGTGGGAAACCTGTGCAATGACAGATCAGGTCACGGATGAGTCTGGTTTAACGATGAAGGTGGATCGAGTGAAGCCTGACCTATCGGAATATGATCTCGTGTTTGTCCCCGGAGGCATGGGAACGCGTAAGCTTCGATACGACGAGGCATTTGTAGGTTGGCTGAGACAGGCTGCGTCTGTACCTTTGAAGGTTTCGGTGTGCACAGGCTCTCTGCTATTGGGTGCAGCTGGTTTTTTATCCGGCAAAAAAGCAACAACACATCCTTATGCATATGATTTGCTTCAGCCGTATGTCGATGAGGTGATTCAGAAGCGGATTGTAAAAGATGGAAATGTAATTACGGCCGGTGGAGTAGCCACGTCCATTGATCTGGGGATTTATGTTGTTGGGTTGCTTGCAGGACAGGAAGCGGCAGCAAATGTGAAACTCCAGATCGATTATCCTTATGAAATGGAGGGAGTGGTCGAAGAATGAACGAAAATGGAAAGCAAGAGACCTATATCATTCGCAATATTAAGCGGGATGAAGCAGACGTATACTGGCCTTTTCGACTGGAAGCACTGAAAACACATCCTGAAGCCTTCGGGGCTTCCTTCGAATGGTCCATTCAGATCCCCATGAATGAAGTGCAGGAACGCATACATAACGAGCCCGACGATTATATTCTGGGCGCATATACAACAGAAGGAACATTGGCGGGAATGATGGGTTTCAAAAGGGAACACGGCCTGAAACTCAGGCATAAAGGCATGATCTGGGGCGTCTATGTTGCTCCGCTATATCGGGGATGTGGGCTGGCTTCGCGCATGCTCAGCGAGGTGCTGGATCGGGGAAGACATCTGGAGGGCATCAAACAGATTAATCTGAGTGTAGTTACAACCAATGAATCAGCCAGACGTTTATACGAGCGATATGGATTTGAAGTTTATGGCATCGAGCGTAACGCATTGGAGGTCCATGGTCAAGGATATGATGAAGCGCATATGAATTACTTTTATACGGTGCATTCGACATGGAATGAGGATATCACAGCAGGAGGTGTCCTATGACAGGTCAAGTTGAACTTGAGATCGACGGTATCCCCTTTGTCTTGAAAGAGTCTCATTCATTTGATTGGTTACGGCCCATGGGTACGGTCTTTCGAGTATTCGATCAGCAGGATTCAGGCAATCTCTCCTTCGGTATCATGCAAAAGGATGGAAAGAGATTGTTTGTTAAATATGCGGGAGCACATACCATTCATGCGAATCATACAGGAAGTCCCCCGGAAGCCATTCGTAATCTGAAATCATCTGTTTCGGTCTATGAAGATTTGGCGCATGACACGTTGATCCGATTAACGGATCATTTTGCGACGGATGAGGGCTATGCCTGTGTATTCGATTGGGTGGAGGGGGAGAATCTTCATAATCACTGGAAATTTCCGCCTCCGGCCAAATATGAAGATCCTCGTTCCCCCTACTATCAGTTCAGACAACTACCGGTGAAGACAAGGATTGGCGCGATGGAGCAGATTCTTGATTTTCATATCGAGGTGGAGCGGAGAGGTTATGTGGCTGTTGATCTGTATGACGGCAGTCTGATCTATGATTTTGACAAGTACGTCATGAAAATTTGTGATATAGACTTGTATCGAAAGGGCTCTTTCATCAATACCATGGGGCGTATGTGGGGTTCTTCTCGTTTCATGTCTCCAGAGGAATTTGAGCGGGGTGCACTCATAGATGTGGTTACCAATGTATTCAATATGGGAGCCATGGCATTCGCGCTGCTAGGTGGGGAGAAAGACCATTCATATGATAGATGGGATGCCGGAGAGGCTTTATATCAGGTTGTGATACGTGCAGTCAGCGCCGATCGGTCCCAGCGGTACACATCGATTGCGGAAATGGGTGAGGCTTGGAAACAAGCTGTGATGCAAGATCGTTGATTCTTGTGAAGGGGATATTCGCAAATATGCAAAATCCATTCGTATGTGTGCGAGAAATACCGTATAATGGAAATTATTAAGGGGGTGCAGATGATGTGCAGATATGCCATGTCGGGACCATACAAAGACATCTATGCATGCTTCAATTGTCGCAAATCATTTAAACAAGTTTCCAGATACGACCTGGGCCCAGAAGTGGTGGCACAACTTGAATATAAATGCCCGCAATGTGCTGCGTCTATGGTTAGCATGGGACAGGATTTCCAGGCGCCTAAACAAAATGATACCAAACAATGGACCAAAGTGATGATTCTGTATCGCCATGGTTATACCTTTCATAATTGTGGGTGCGGGGCTGGATATCGCCCGGCTGATTTACGTGAATTATCCGCTTTTCTGGAGCAGCAAGAAGCTGGTAAAGGCAGTGAAGGCAAACGATTATTGCAAAGGTTAAGTTCATAGTTATGGCTCCTACATCGAACCTGTCGTCTATGGAAATGTTGAAGATACAGGCGGGCACGTTATATACAATCAATGAGCAGCAGCGTCTATTAAGCATTAACGAGCCGGGTGGTGGGCAGGCTCCAGCCATTTTTATCGGCATGACTTCTGCCGGTTCACTGATCTATTACCATGAGCAGTTACCGCCGGATCTGATGGATGAATTGGGTAAGAATTGCGAGCTTCCATTGGATATTCCGAAACTGATTCGAAAGGTGGAGACCTTTGAGCCAGTTAACCATGTGTGGATGGGACCAGCCTATGCCTTTCCTGAGTCATCTGACGAATGGAATCAGCAGGTTCAGTTGATTGGTCAGGAGCAGTGTTATTTGCTGGCAG
The DNA here is from genome assembly GCF_024159265.1 of Paenibacillus sp. 1781tsa1. NCBI lineage: Bacteria > Bacillati > Bacillota > Bacilli > Caryophanales > Paenibacillaceae > Paenibacillus > Paenibacillus sp. 1781tsa1. The sequence continues at coordinate 1,911,083 of NZ_JAMYWY010000001.1, forward strand.
AGCATTTTCCTGAATTAACAGATCACTTGCATGAAAAATGGCCTGTTTCGGCTTATGTTATTGGTGATTCTGCTGTGGCAGTGTGCTGCTCCGCAAGGCTCTCCGAACATGGGGCGGAAGCAAGTCTTTATACGGCACCTGGCTATAGAGGACATGGGTATGCAGCGGAGACGGTAAAATGTTGGCAGTATCATGTCAAGGAGCGTGGACGCATGCCAATCTACAGTACATCTTGGGATAATCTCGCTTCCCAGCAAGTTGCCCGTAAACTGGGATTAATTCAGTTCGGTGTGGATTTCAGTATCACAACTGTGGAGTTGAGGAAGGGCTGTGATGTCTGATGATCCGCACTTTCGTACAAAAGGATCTGCAGTATGTCATTGAAGCGCATATTCGAATCTATCGAGATGAGTATAATTATGATGATAGCTTTGCCGAATTTATCACGAATGCGGTGAATTCGTTTGCACTTTCAGGTAATCATGCGAGGGAGATGTTATGGATCGTTGAGTTAGATCAGACTTATTCCGGCTCCATAGGAATTACTCATGTGAATGAACATACGGCTCAACTGCGCTGGTTTCTGATCGAACCGGAAGCACGTGGTGCAGGCTGGGGCGGAAAGCTTATCCAACAGGCAGTTCTTTTTGCAAAAGAAAAAGGCTACACATCCGTGATCCTGTGGACCAATAAGTCTTTGATCGGCGCGCGTAGATTATATCAATCTGTGGGCTTTGAAGTGAAGGAAGTCCGCAAGCAGTTTTTATCGGGGCGGGAGCTTACCGAAGAAAAATGGGGGCTTGCGCTGTAGTTGGTCAGTGGCTTGAACATAAAAGCGACATCTATTGGGTTAACTCGTTTTGAAGGGAGTGGTACAGTGAATCGCAGAAGACTGATTCTGGGTCTGTTATCCGTATGCACAGCCTTGATGGTAGCAGCGTGTTCGACTCGGACGGAAGAACAGGTATTGTCAGCAACCATTGCAAGCAATCTACAGCAGATCGTTAGCGACCCTGTCGTCCTGACCAGCAGCAATCCCAATGATTATATTACTGCTAACCGGGAGGCTTACGAGGACATTCTGAATATGGGTGAGGAAGGACTTCTTCTCCTGTTACAGCAACTCGAATCCAGTTCGGAGAACGGTCTCAAGGAATGGATCATGGCTCAGGCAAGTAGCGAAATGCTTGGAGAGCACAACCCTGTAGAGACGTGGCATAGTGGCAAGGACTGGCTCAGGCAGTATAAAATAAACGTAGAATAATGGTTCATCATCCTAGTGTGTGATGAGCCGGAAGTACAAACCTCACCTCCAGTCAGCATGAGCAGCATTGAGAGGTTCTTGGAACCCGAAATAATACATTATAGAGGTGAAATCCTTGAATAAGAAAATTGCTTTTTTTGATTCAGGCATCGGTGGTTTAACCGTTTTGCATAAGGCATTACAACAGTTTCCAGAAGAAAAATTCCTGTATTACGCAGATACCTTGCATGTCCCGTATGGAACCAAGTCTGCAGATGAGGTTAGAGGACATATTTTTGATTGTGTGGAAGCCATCGTTCAGGAGGATGTCCAAGCAATCGTAATTGCTTGTAATACAGCAACCAGTCTGGCTGTTAAAGATCTGCGCGCCAAGTACGATATCCCGATCATTGGTATGGAGCCTGCGGTGAAACCAGCCGTGGAGATGAATCGTGAGAGTGGGAAGAGAGTGCTTGTATTTGCCACGGCCCTCACCTTGAGCCAAACCAAGTATAACGAACTGGTATCGCGTGTTGATGATCACCACAGTGTGGATTCCATTGCGCTTCCGGAACTTGTGGAATGGTGTGAACAGCTGGATTTTGATCCGAGTAAAATCGCTGATTATTTCCGGTTCAAGCTGGCAGATCTCGATCTTCAGGTGTATGGCACAGTGGTGCTTGGTTGCACGCATTATCCATTCTATACGTCCATTCTGCGCACGGTTCTGCCAGATCATATACAGATTATTGATGGCAGTACAGGCACCGTGAAGCATCTGAAGCAGCGGCTTGGACTGGTGGCTCAGCATGGAGACAGAATTGGGGAACAGGTCACTTTCTTCAGTTCAGCAGGCCGACCGGAAGAGCAGGAGAAGATGTACAGGGCACTTCAATATCTTGAGAAGAACTCCATGTAGGTTACACCATAGGAGGTGATCGCTATGCAGTCCATTTATCTTATCCGTCACGCCAAGGCCACAGGGCAGGAACCCCATGCAGAGCTTACAGATGAAGGGATCAGGCAGGCCGAAAAACTTGCAGATATCTTGGCTCATCAATCCATAACGTATATTGTTTCCAGTACGTGGAAAAGGGCTGTTCAGACGGCTATGCCGCTGGGCATAGCAACGCTGCAACATATACATACGGATGAACGTCTCCAGGAGAGGATACTTAGCTCTCTTGATCTGCCTAACTGGATGGATGTACTAAAACGTACATATGATGATGTGGATTGGATGGAAGAAGGCGGGGAATCTTCGAGAAACGCGGCTGCAAGGGGGGTGGCACTACTGGAAGAGTTGTGGAGCAGACCTGAACAACACGGGGCTGTGGTTACACATGGGAACTTGTTATCACTGCTTATTCGTGAGTATGAACCATCCTTTGGCTATGAAGAGTGGGCTAAACTTTCTAACCCGGATGTGTATGTGCTGGAAAGACAACGGCCAGATGCAGGGCAGCTCACCATTCGCAGAATCTGGACAGATTAAACAGGAAAAGAGTGCTCCAGCGATAGGATATCAGCCAGAACACTCTTTTCGTTTATTCATAGGGAATGTTTATAATGCGGCAATCATGATCATAACCCATCCAGCCAAAAATGCGACTCCGCCAAGTGGCGTAATGGCTCCCAATTTGCGAACACCCGTAACACTTAAAGCGTACAGGCTGCCAGAGAACAGGATGATCCCGGCGAACATCAGCCATCCGGCAAACATGACGAGTGAAGAGGATTCGAGACGGTCTGCCAGCAGTCCAATCAGGATGATCCCCAGTCCGTGGATGAGGTGATATTGAACGCCGGTTTCATAGATTTTGATCATGTCAGCGGATAATTTGCGCTTGAGCGCGTGTGCACCAAAAGCACCCAAAGCAACAGCCAAGAACATCATAATACTGCCGAGTATAATCAGGGTTTGCAATGTGTTTTTCTCTCCTTTTAAGGGTAATTAGTTATAACATCAAGGTTTATTTTGCACGAGTGTTGTCTAGAGTTTGCGCAATTGAATCTGCCCAATGGAGTGATCGGCTTCCTTTTTCAGAATTAGTCTGGCACGCCCTTTGGTTGGCAAAATGTTTTCATGCAGGTTTTTGGCATTGATATCCTGCCAGATCTGGTTGGCGGTACGCACGGTTTCTTCTTCATCAATATTGGCGAATCGTTGATGGAAAAAGGAATCCGTGTCCTGGAATGCCGTATTGCGGAGTAGCTTGAAACGCTCAACGTACCAGTGTCTTATATGCTCTTCTTCTGCATCAATGTAGATGGAGAAATCGAAGAAATCACTAACCAGCAAAGGCGTTTCTTTTTTGACCTGAAGTACATTGATGCCTTCGATAATGAGAATATCCGGTTGACAGATCTGCATCTCTTCCCCTTGAATGACATCGTAGGCGAGGTGAGAGTACACCGGTGCTTTCACTTCGGGCTTGCCTGATTTCACATCGCCCATGAACTGAATCAGGGATTTGATATCATAGCTTTCCGGGAATCCCTTGCGGTTCATAATGCCCTTCTCTTGTAGGACAGCGTTGGGATATAAGAAACCGTCGGTTGTGACAAGGTCAACCTTCGGACTATTCTTACCTCGGGCGAGCAGTGCCTGAAGCAAGCGGGCCGCTGTACTTTTGCCCACGGCAACACTTCCCCCGATTCCAATGATGTAGGGGGTGGGGAGAGCTTCTTTTTTCATAAAGGAGGCCGTTAGTCGATTCAGCTCTCGTGAAACTCTTGCATATAGGTCAATAAAGTGGGTAAGAGGCAAATATATATCTTCGACTTCTTGAATCGATACCTCTTCATTCAATCCCTTTAACTGTTCTAATTCGGCTTCCGTCAGTGGAAGAGTGGTCTGATGTTCTTTAAGTTCAGCCCATTCCTTGCGGTTAAACTCGATGTAAGGAGAGTATAAATTCATGAGATCCCGCTTTCTGTATGTAATATAATTGTGGACACAACCTTTAGTGTACCAAATTTCAGGAAACTGACAACACCTTTACATTGTGCATTCCATAATGCCTTTCGTGCAAATGGAGCGAAAACCAACTTATAGGAAAGTTTAACCCAATTTATGTTAAAGTCAACGTATACCATGCGGAAGGGTGACAGCATATGATCATATATGAGAGAGAGCATGATTTTGTTTTGACCGCACAGCATGAGCATGGATTAGTAGCCGGAGAGATGGCTTCTCACTGGAAAAACGAATTATTAGCCGATGCTGCGCATCGGGATGAATTAATTCTAGCGGCGAGAGAACATGACCGGGGCTGGATTGAGTTGGATGCTGCTCCATTCTGGAATGATTACAGTCAATCGCCGTATTCGTTTCGTGACTTTCCATTGCGTCCGCGTTTTGTATTCTACCATAAAGGGATTGAAGAAGTTCGTCAGAAAAACCTCTACGCCGGATTATTGTGTAGCTTGATGTATACGGAACTGTTTCAGAAAAATCTGGGGGCCAATGCTCAGGATGATGATGACATCCGAGATTATCTGCAGCAAGAACACGAACGTCAGCTGGATTGGGAGAAACAGCTTGGTGGTGATGCTGAAGCACTGAAACAGAGGCTGCAAAGTGATGTGGAGATCATGCTTTTCTGTGATCAGCTCAGTTTGTTTCTCTGTATGGAGGAACCTGGAACACCTGCTGCGCGTTATGATTTTTTTGCAGAAGGGCTCAGTTGTACGTTTGATGCCTGTTCCAGACAACCAATTCAGGCAGAGTGGTTATCCAATGAAAAAGTTGGCCTGTCTTTTTTCCCGTTTGATGAGGACTTTACCGTCGTTTTGCCTTACAAATCGGTGCCAAAGGCAAGTATCCGCAAATTCGGTATTCAACAGGCTTACCGCCGGGCTGAATGGAAGGAACGGCGCGTGTTGATTACGGAATTGAACTGAGAACTGGAATCGCCAAGCTAGAGGAATGAGCAGCATAGAATATCACAAAACAGGCGGGCTTCTGATGTACAGGGCGTCCGCCTTTCGTATGCATATATATCATCATGGACTATACTGAGGAACCGGTGAAAATACCAATAAATCAGCGTGGGAATAAAGAAGGAAAACACAGGTTATTCCCAGAAATGTTAGTGTACAGCAGAGAAGCGCATGTTAGCAGGAGGACGAATATGAGCACCAGAATAGAGATATTAACAATGTGTATGGTATGGGACAAAATGAATGATCAGGTGTTATTAATGAATCGGCCGGATCGCAAAGGATTTCCGGGATACATCGCTCCTGGGGGAAAGGTAGACTTTCCGGAAAGCATTGTGGATGGTGCCGTGCGGGAGGTTCTGGAGGAGACGGGTTTAACGGTCAATGAGATTACGTATAAAGGACTTGATGAGTTCTGTGATCCCGAACAAGGGTTACGATACATGGTATTTAACTATCTGGCGACTTCATTCGAGGGTCAATTATTGCAAGATCCGCCCGAAGGCGAACTGTTATGGGTGCCTATGAAGCGGGTATTCGAGCTACCTATGCAGGACTGGTTCGCTGAACGTCTCCCACGTTTTTTCCAGAACGGTACGTTTGAGCGGAGCGTAATCTGGGAGAAGTCATCCGGACGTACGCTGCAAGAGACATTTATGGTGTATAACGATTCCGTTCTTGAACAGCGTGGGGTTCGATAAGATAAACGTTAAAGGGAGAGAAGATCATGGGATACCAGCATGCCCTGGAAGGATACATTGCAGCGACGAATACACATCAGTTTCATGAAGTGAGCAAATGGTTATCGCCAGATGCCGTATATTGGTTTACAGGAACGTCCTGTACTACCCCAGACGACATTCGGGCTTATTTTGAGAACGCTTGGGAAACAGTCAAGGAAGAAGTCTACAGTGCTGAAGAGGTTAAGTGGATTACGACTAGCAAAGATCAGGCAGTTTGTATTTATACCTACCACTGGAAGGGGATTTATCAGGGCGAGCTCGCTTATGGAAAGGGGCGGGCAACGAATGTGTTTGTTGCTGGGCTTGATGGAGAATGGAAATTAATCCATGAGCATTTAAGCTTGGGTTAGGATAAAAATAATGCCTCATAATGTATCATCCATATCTATATATTTATATCCAGATATTATGATATAATGAAGTTTACTATTTTTATGGGAGATGACTAGTCTGTGAGTAATAGTGTGTGTTTAATAATAGATTGAGTAAACTAGTTTGTTGAAATGAAGAATGATATATTTGTGGATTTGCCATACATAGGCTTCTGCAAACAGGACGTAAATGAATATTGTACGATGAAAAGGTGGAGATTGGCATGAAATTGTCGTTCCGGATTTTGGACTGGGAAGAAGAGAGACCGTACGAACTTTTATTGATGGCTGATCCTTCAAAAACAATTGTGGATGAGTACCTGAGTCGGGGTGTTTGTTTTATTGCCGAGTATGAAGGAGAGATGGTTGGAGAGTTCGTATTGCTCAAGACTCGTCCGGAGACTGCCGAGATTGTTAATATTGCTGTACAGGAAGAACTGCAGGGACAAGGTGTAGGCAAACACATGATTAAGGAAGCGATGGAAGCTGCACGCAGATTAGGCTGCCGGATTCTCGAGATTGGGACAGGCAACTCCAGCTTTCATCAATTGAAGTTATATCAACGTTGCGGTTTCCGCATTATCGGGGTTGATCGTGATTTCTTTGTGAGGCACTATGAGGAAGAGATTATAGAGGATGGTATCCGTTGTGTGGATATGATCCGTATGGCCATAGATCTGGATGCTGTTACAGATGATGAAGAGAAATAGAAGTATTCGCTGAGTTGAATTTGCTGAATTCAAAGAAGCTGCTCGGATAATTTAGTCTGGGCGAGCTTTTTTCAGTTGGTCTCCTGAAGAAAACCCCAATTATTTGTTGATTGTGATGTCAATTGGTTAATGTTTAACTGGACGGTTTGTTTTTGAACATAATGGACCACAATTTAATTAAGGAGGTAAATGGGAGATCGTATGCCTATTTTGTTGTAATTAAGCGTTCGTTGTTCTATCCAAATTGCTCGATTTATTCGATTCATCTAATTTATGCATCAATTGAGCTAAAAATAGGAAATGCTCCTGAGCGTAAAAGTTTATAGAATAGATATTAGAACACGGACTTCACTTGAAGAAGAGGAGAAAGTGTAACCTTCGAACGGATCAGGACAGTATTCGACATCTGTGCGACGGTATATACAATCATTGTTTTACTTTGATTTTGAAAACGCAGACAAACCTTGACGGGAGCGTCGGACTAACGTTACTACCACCAACAGCACGATTATTGGACTTCATGAAAAATTTCGCTTAAAATGTTGAACGAACGCAAATTACGGCTTAGTCAATGATTTCCGTCAAAAACTTATGACTAAATCAAGACGGAGGGAACGTCGATGACGATCGTGGAAGGCAACAAGAAGCCCTGGGAAAGTTACTATGGCCCCAATATGGGATACGTACAGGAACAGTATGAATTATTTGCTCAAGACCCTGGTTCGGTTACACCGGCCTATCGTGAACTATTTGAACAATGGGGTGCACCGCCAATGTCTGGCAAGGATGCACGCACAACCTCGAATTCCGGCAACGCCCAATCGGCTTCCGGAAGCGTAGACATTCAATTATTACAGAAAGCGGTTACAGCAGGTAAACTGGTATGGAATATTCGTACGTATGGTCACCTTGCTGCAGACATAGATCCGCTTGGAATCAGTGAAGATACAGATACATCTTTGCTGGAGCCTCAGCATTTCGAATTAAACGAAGAAGATTTGAAAGCTTTGCCTGCTTCGCTGATCTGGGAAGGTGCAGATGGGCAGACAGCAACCGGTTGGGATGCAATCCAGCGCTTGCGTCAGATATACACTGGACCCATGGCCTATGAATTCAGTCATGTACACGAAGTTCAAGAACGTGAGTGGTTGAATCGCCGTGCGGAATCCCGTACTTCACCAGCTCCGCTTACGCCGCAAGAACGTAAGGCTTTGCTGGAACGTTTGGTTGAAGTTGAACAATTTGAAGATTATCTTCACAAAACATTTGTTGGACAGAAACGTTTCTCCATCGAAGGTAACGATGTGCTTGTACCGATGCTGGATGAAGCTGTCCGCATCATGGCAGAAGCCGGATCAAGCCACATTTTGATGGGTATGGCCCACCGTGGACGGTTGAATGTACTGGCTCATGTTTTGGGCAAACCGTACAGCAAAATTTTCTCTGAATTCCATCATGCTCCGAACAAAGACCTGGTTCCTTCGGAAGGTTCGACGGGAATCAACTACGGTTGGACGGGGGATGTCAAATATCATATGGGTGCCAACCGTTTTGTAAAAGACGGGGAAACTGTGCAGGCCCGCCTGACTCTGGCGAATAACCCGAGTCATCTGGAATACGTCAATCCGGTTGTACAAGGGTTTGCACGTGCGGCACAGGATGACCGTCGTGACCCTGGATATCCGAAGCAGGATGTAACGAAGGCAGCTACCATTTTGATGCACGGTGATGCAGCATTCCCTGGAGAAGGGATCGTTGCAGAGACGCTTAACTTCAAAGCACTGCCAGGATATCAGAATGGCGGAACCATCCATATTATCGTCAACAATCGTCTGGGTTTCACTACAGATAGCGGTGATTCCCGTTCAACGTACTACGCAAGTGACCTTGCCAAAGGGTACGAAATTCCGATTGTTCACGTTAATGCGGACAATCCGGAAGCTTGTATTGCAGCCATTCGCATGGCAGCAGAGTATCGCAATCGTTTCAAAAAGGATTTCCTGATCGACTTGATCGGTTACCGTCGCTACGGTCATAATGAAACCGATGATCCCGAAACGACTCAACCTATCGTTTATGACAAGGTGAAGAACCATCCAACGGTAAGCCACTTGTATCAAGATCAGTTGAAGCAGGAATCGGTTATCGATGATGCGTCCATTACAAGCATTCGCGATGGAGTAACGAACAAATTAAAAGAAGCTTATGACCAGATGAAGAAAAATGAAGTACATGAATATTACCAACGGAAAATCAGTGAGCCGGAAGCTGTTACGATTACGCCTACTGCCGTACCATTGGAGAATCTGCGCAGCATTAATGCGGACCTGCTGAAATGGCCTGAGAACTTCAATGTGTATCCAAAGTTACAGCGGATTTTGCAACGCCGGAGCACTTCTCTGAACGAAGGGGAAAAAGTGGATTGGAGCCTTGCGGAGACACTCGCATTTGCAACCATTCTGGCAGATGGCAAGCCAATTCGGATTAGTGGACAGGATGCCGAGCGCGCTACATTCGCTCATCGGAATCTGGTACTGCATGATTCGGAGAATGGAGCAAAGTTCTGCCCATTGCATCACTTGCCACAGGCAAGAGCATCCTTTGCAATCTATAACAGTCCGTTGTCTGAAGAATCCGTTGTTGGATTCGAATACGGATATAACGTATATTCACCAGATACACTGGTTATCTGGGAAGCTCAATTCGGAGATTTTGCCAACTGTGCACAGGTTATTTTTGACCAGTTTGTATCAGCGGGTCGTGCCAAGTGGTCTCAAAAATCCAGTCTGGTTATGTTGCTTCCACATGCGAATGAGGGTCAGGGGCCTGAGCATACGAGTGCCCGTCTTGAGCGCTTCCTGCAGCTTTGTGCAGAAGATAATATGACGGTTGCGAACTTGTCGAGTGCTTCTCAGTATTTCCACTTGTTGCGTCGCCAAGCTTCGTTGACTGAAACGGAAGATGCCCGTCCACTTGTGATGATGTCACCGAAAAGTCTCATCCGGAATCCGCGTGTTGCATCACCGGCAGTGGAATTCAGTGAAGGCAAGTTTGAGCTTGTGCTTGAACAAGCTGGGCTGGGTACGCAGCCTGATCGCGTGGAGCGCATTATTCTGTGCAGTGGCAAGATTGCCATCGATCTTGAAGATGCTTTTGAAAAAGATAAAGCAGATTGGTCATGGCTTCACATCATTCGAGTGGAACAGCTATATCCGTTCCCGGCAGAAGAGATCAAACGTATCCTTGCACGTTTCAGCAATGTAAAAGAACTGGTATGGGTACAGGAAGAAAACAAAAACATGGGTGCCTGGACTTACATGGAGCCTCGTCTTCGTGAAGTTGCTCCGGAAGGCACAACCGTTAGATACGAAGGTCGCCCGGAACACGCAAGTCCTTCCAGCGGTTATCAGCTTGTGCATAGTATGGAACAGCAACAGATTATTACATCTGCGTTGAAACAAACGACGAAGAATAATATTCCACTGGGGAGGTAACAGCTGTGAGTGAAATTAAAGTACCTGCAATGGGTGAGTCAATAACTGAGGGAACTGTATCCAGATGGATGGTTAAAGAAGGGGATACCGTTAATCAGGGTGATGTGCTTCTTGAACTGGAAACGGATAAAGTAAATATTGAGATCAGCGCAGAAGAAAGTGGTGTGCTGGAGAAGATCATTCGTCAGGAAGGAGAGACGGTAGAGATCGGTGAAACGATCGGTACACTCTCAGCTGGTTCTGGAGGAGGAAGCGGTGCACCCGCTTCCGAACCGGCAGCAGCTGAAGAGAAGAAGGCCGCTACTCCAGCGCCTGAAGCTCCAACACCACCAGCACCTGTTGCGGCAGCACCGGAGTCATCCGATAGTGCCAAGACGGCTTCACCGTCTGCACGTAAGCTTGCACGTGAACGTGGTATCGAGTTGGATCAGGTTCAGAGTAAAGATCCAATCGGACGGGTATATCAGGACGATGTGAAGAGCCATAACAATCAGGCGCCTGCTCCTGCTGCTCCACCTGCGAATAAAGCTCCTGCGGCACCAAGTGCTCCGGCAGCTGGAAGTTCCACCTATACCAAACCAGTGGAGCGTCAGCGGATGTCTCGCCGCCGTGCGACCATTGCCAAACGGCTGGTAGAGGCTCAGCAGACAGCAGCCATGTTGACTACGTTTAATGAAGTTGATATGACTGCGATCATGGATGTGCGTAAACGCCGTAAGGACAAGTTCAAAGAGAAACATGAGATTAACCTGGGCTTCATGTCCTTCTTCACCAAAGCGGTTGTGGGGGCTCTGAAAAAATTCCCTACAATCAACGCAGAGATTGATGGCGAAGATGTTGTGCTCAAAAAGTATTATGATATCGGCATTGCCGTATCTGCGAAGGAAGGACTGGTTGTACCGGTTGTACGTGATGCCGATCGTCTGGGCTTTGCCGAGATCGAGAAGAGTATTGCGGACCTGGCATCCAAAGCTCGCTCCAACACACTGGCGTTATCTGATCTGCAAGGTGGAACGTTCACCATCACCAATGGTGGAACATTTGGTTCCTTGTTGTCTACGCCAATTCTGAATACACCTCAAGTGGGTATTCTGGGGATGCATAAGATCCAGCTTCGTCCAGTGGCAATTGATGCAGAACGGATGGAGAACCGTCCAATGATGTACATCGCGTTGTCCTACGATCACCGGATTATCGACGGTAGTGAGGCTGTACGTTTCCTCGTGACCGTGAAAGAACTGCTTGAAGACCCGGAATCTCTGTTAATTGAAGGTTAATCCATAACGTTTGATCATGGCTATTATTCATATCAGTTAACAAGAAAACCCCTGAACTGGAGCGCAGCGTGAGCTGTACATCCGATTCAGGGGTTTCTTTTGCTTTTGCTCTTGGTATGTTGTCTCCGACTCTTATATAGAGTCAGCCGTCTCAGTAGGGTTCAATGGACTAGGGTGTGTATTCGAGCCAGGGGTATTCCGCTCTAGCCAGTTCACAACGTGCTGAGCCACTTCTGTTCGGTTGATTTCATGCAGCATTTCATGGCGTCCATCCGGATACAGGCGATACTCAATATTCTCCAGCTGAAGCTTCTTATACTGCGAGACCAGATTAAGAACGCCTTTGCCATGAAGGCCGACAGGGTCCTTCTCACCTGAGAACAGATATACGGGTTTGTGTTTGGGTATGCGCTCCATATTGTGTGGAAGATGGACTTCAAGCAGCAATTTGAAGAAGTCGCGGAAAAAACCTGCTGTACAGACTGCTCCGCACAGGGGATCATCAATGAATCGCTGAACCTCTTGGGAGTCGCGCGACAACCAATCAAACGGTGTCGTTGCAGGGCGGAAAGAACGGTTAAATCCACCAAATACAATCGCGTTGAGCAGCATGCTGGGATGAGTAGCCCCCTGAATGCCGCATTGCAAGAAGGCCAGCTTCTCACCAAACCGGAGCAGACCGCGTCTGCCGTTTGTCCCGGATAAAATAAAGGCATGGTACTGCTCATGACCAGCGTACATGAGATGTTGTACCAAGAATGAGCCCATGCTATGTCCCATTAGAAACAGGGGCACCCCAGGATTCTCCTTGGCGGCTACTTCGCCCAGATTGATCATATCACTTGCCATCCAGCGGAACGCATCGATACCAGCATTACCGAGTAACTTGGCATTCTCCACAGTTTTGCCATGACCCCGATGGTCATTGGCATAGACCGCATAGCCACTTTCAGTAAGAACGTTGGCAAATTCCGCGTATCGGGCTGCCGTCTCGCCCATGCCATGTGCAATTTGCACTACCCCTTTAACGTCGCATTCCGGATCGGGAAGCCAGCGGTACACATGAATACGGGTACCTTCACTAGCGACCAAGGCAAAGGTAGATTCCTGCATCTCGTGTAATTCCTCCTTCACAGGTTACATATAAGCTTGATTTATGGCAGATAAGAGCGAAGAACAGTGGTATTTCCATCTAATGTATAAGACCCCAGATTGGCTGGCAAGAGATAACATTGTCCAGCTTTCAATTCAATGCGGTCTGATTCAGCATGTGCCCACTCCAAAGTGCCTTCTCCTTCACAGACAACGAGAATCGTGAAGCTGTCAGGATTGGTGGAGAGTTCCCACCGTTCAGTCACAATCCCTTTTTCCACCACAAAATAAGGGCATTCCGCAAGCTTGAGCCATTCACCGGGAGTAGCATTATTTGTTTTCATCGTTGAGGCACCTGCGCCCTCATAGGCGGTGACATTTAATGAGTCTTCAACATGCAACTCACGTGGTTTGCCATCCAGCCCTGGACGATTGTAATCGTATATCCGGTACGTTGTATCCGAGTTTTGCTGAATCTCGGCGACAACAACACCTGCACAGAGCGCATGCACTGTTCCGGCAGGGATAAAGAACGTATCACCAGCTTCCACAGGTACCTGACGAAGGGTATCCATCACCGTACCGTTCTCCAATGCTTCTTTTAATGTTGCCCGATCAACGCCTTCATTCAAGCCGTAGATGATGTGTGCGCCCGGTTTTGCGTCGAGTACATACCACATTTCTGTTTTGCCAAGTTCGCCAGGAGGAAGTGCCTCATACTCGTCTGTTGGATGAACCTGAACGGATAGGTCATCGTTGCAGTCAAGCAGCTTAATTAGAAGGGGGAAGCGTCCGCCTTTTTCGGAAACGCCTTTGGTTCCTAGCCATTCGGTGCCCAGTTGTTCACGAACTTCATCCAGACCCTTGCCGGCAAGTGCTCCATTTAATACCTTGGTTGTACCGTTTGGATGATCCGCAATCATCCAGCCTTCTCCGATATGTCCTTCAGGGGGCGTAAGGCCGAATTGCTCCAGCGCACGACCGCCCCACACACGTTCTTTGAATTCAGGTTGGAATTGTAATGGATATGGCGTTGACATCAGTAATCTCTCCTCTAGTATATGAAATGGTGGGTCGCTTTAATCAGTCATGGGCATGTAAAAGCCATGAGCAAACAAGTGAATACGTTTGCATATGTAGATGTAGAACACAGATCGCAGTAAGAAAAAGCCGTTAATAGCTCGCCTTGCGATTGTGTCTAGTTTATTGTATTTGGTGAACAAAAGAAATTATTTTTTCTCGATTCCGATCAGAAAAGGAGAAGTTTCTCGCTGCAATTGGCGATACATCACAACCTGTGCCTGTTCCACCGGCAGGGCAGATGACCATTCCAATACGGCTGCCGCTTCCTGTGCGCCTCCGTCATGACCGGGGTAGAGCACAACCGTAATGATTCCACGAGGGCGTAATAAAGTGAGTGCAGCCTCGAGTGCAGCGATCGTGCTGTCAGTCTCGGTGATGATGGAGGAATCTGCACTTTCTGAAGGCAGGTACCCCAGATTGAACATAACTGCACCAACCGCACCAGACCATGACTCAGGCACCGCTTCTGCCATTCGATCATGGCTTAGTTGAAGCATGGAGATGGAGCCAAGATTGGTTTCGTCATTTTGTTTTCGAATCCGGGCCTGTGCCAGCGTGAGTGCTTCACTTTGAATATCGAATCCAATGACTTGACCACGCCTGCCAACTTGTTGTGCCAAAAATAGTGTGTCTGCTCCTGTACCAACCGTTGCATCTATGGCCAGATCACCTGGCTGCAGACGGGAAGCAATCCACTGATGTGCACAGCTGAGAACTGAAAGAAAGCCCATCTATGCTCGCCTCCAATACTTACCTTGCCATGAATCCCGCTCTACCAGCTCACGATCAATGGAGTTTAACACTTCCCATTTGTTCAGGGACCACATTGGTCCAATCAGCAGATTACGCGGTGCATCGCCTGTAAGGCGGTGTACGATCATTTCTGGTGGGAGCATCTCCAATGTATCTACGATCAGCTTGATATACTCGTCCTGATCCAGAAAACGTAAAAGACCAGCTTCATATTGCTTCACCATCGGCGTTTTGCGCATCAGATGCAACAGGTGAATTTTAATGCCCTGTACATCCATATTGGCGACTGCCCGTCCAGTGTCGAGCATCATCTCATGCGTCTCTTGAGGCAGACCATATATGATATGTGTGCACACACGTATATTTCGTTTGCGCAGTTTCTCAACCGCTTCTTCGTAACACTTCGTGTCGTGTGCCCGATTAATTAAAGTTGATGTGGAATCGTGGATCGTTTGAAGCCCCATCTCAACCCACAGGTAGGTGCGCTCGTTCAGTTCAGCCAAATAATCAACAACGTCGTCTGGCAAACAATCCGGGCGAGTGGCGATGGACAAACCAACAACACCTGGTTGCTCTAAAATTTCTTCAAAATATTCGCGAAGCTCCTCAACCGGAGCATACGTGTTCGTATAGGCTTGGAAGTAACCAATATAATGGGCTGTAGGCCACTTGAGGTGCTGTTTATCTCGAATCGTATTGAACTGGGTAACCAGATCTTCACGTCTGTTGCCAGCAAAATCGCCTGATCCACGCGCACTGCAGAAGGTGCAGCCACCTTTGGCAATGGAACCGTCACGGTTGGGACAGGTGAATCCTGCATCCAGCATCACTTTGAAAACCTTATTGTTAAATTGATCTCGCATCTCATAATTCCAGGTATGGAATCGTTTATCTCCCCACAGGAGAGGGGACTGTAATGCAGGTGCATTCATCTTCAAGGTACTCCTTTGGCTGTCTAATTACAGTAATCATACGTGAACAAAAGAAGAAGCGCTATGCGATTTCCGTCATAGACGATGGATAGCGATTATAGGTGTCTTCATGAACTTTTATCATTGTATCAAAAAACTAAAAAAAAAGGGAACCGAAACGCAAAATAGGCCGTAAAATCAAGGTTTTCTCCTTGCTATAGTTTACACCTTATGTTATATTTAAATCAGCGTCAGACACCATCTACTGGGTACTATTCATCATAGCATTTGAATCAATGTTGACGTCATGGACCATACTATACCGTGAGGTGATATGAATGAATTCCCAAGTTAAAAACAAAGAATTGAATCATGTGTCTGTTGAATTGACGGCAGAAGAAGCACTGGCTTTAACAGGTGTTCGTTTTAATGGAAATCCGAAAGTGAAAGCGGCTGCAAGACAAAAAGTTCGCGATGCTTTCGAAAAGACATTTGATTTTTCACACCAAGATAAGGTAGACTATGAACTACTAAAGTAGTTGGACCCCAATTCCAAATAAATCGAAGAGGGAATCTTTGAGATTTGCCCAAAGTGGCAGATCCGAAGATTCCCTTTTCATTGCTCTTTACAATTTGCCAGTTCTTCGGCAAAATAAGTCTGAGACAAGTATGGGACAAACGGAGGAATAAAATGCGTTTACGTGGCAGAAAAGGGATAAGAGAAAATCTGGAGCAACAAGTTGATCTTGTTGTACTGGACCCCAAGCAGCATAAAGGAAAATGGTCTGAACTGTTTGGCAATGACCATCCGATCTTCGTGGAATTTGGTATGGGTAAAGGTCAATTTATCAGCCAAATGAGTTATAAATATCCGGAATTTAATTTTATCGGTATTGATATGTATGATGAACTGGTGCGTCGTGCCAGTGAGAAAGCTCGTAATGCGTGGAGTCAGGCTGATGTGGAGACACCTCCGAACCTGAAGCTTGCGCTGGCAAATATCGAACAGATCGAGGAAGTTTTTGAACCGGAAGAACTGGAACGTATTTATTTGAACTTCAGTGATCCTTGGCCAAAAGCAAAGCATGCACGTCGCCGGTTGACGCATCCGCGCTTCCTGAAGAAATACACGGAATTGCTTAATCCCAAAGGTCAGATTCATTTCAAAACCGATTCGGAGACGTTGTTTGATTTCTCACTCAACGCCATTGCCGACTTTGGCCTGCAAATGACCAATATTTCTTTGAATCTGCATCGTGATGGTTTGAATGAAGAACATGTGATGACGGAGTACGAGCAGAAATTCATGGGTAAAGGTATGAACATTCACCGGGTTGAAGTGATTGTTGGTGAAGAGGCCCTGCGTGAGTATCAGCAGACACGCCTGGACAAGTATAAAGTTCGTGAAGCTTCTGATGAGTCCGGCGAAGATCAGGAACAGGAATAAATCGAAATCTAACTTAAACTTATTAAAGAAGAGCGACACATGAGGTGAATGATTCATTCTCATAGGTCGCTCTTTTTTGCATTAACAACAATGTGCAATGCTCCATAAACTCACGTCTGGGATGATTTCAAAAGTTCTCTGAATGAAACTCTTTGCGCCGATAATCGTTCGGTGTAACACCATTGAACTTTTTGAACATGCGATAGAAGTATGAACTGTTGGTGAATCCAGTTCTCTCGGCAATGTCGGCAACGGAGTTCTCCGTTTCCACCAGCAGATGCTGGGCCTTGGCTATGCGGGTTTCGTTAATTACGTCCGTGAGCCCTTTCAGGGTGAGCTGTTTGTAGAGCCTGCTTACATAGATGGGCGACATGCTAAGCTCATCTGCGATAGAAGTTAGACATAGATTGGGGTCTGCATAGTCCCGCTCAATAATGCCATTGATTTTACGAATCAACTCTTCGTGCTTCAGTGTACGCTTCTCCTCGACTTTGGAACCAAGCTCATCGAACATACGATAGAAGTGTTCATGTACTTCACTGATGTCTTCCGCTTCTTTGACAGGCAGCATTAGTCCATCCGAGACTGAATCAAGCGTGAGTTGATTATTCTTCTTGAGGGTATTTCGTACATGGTTCAGTGTCATCGTCAGATGGGATAAGGCTAGCTGGAAGACGGTGAACGGGTAAGAGGCTGTTTCACCGACGATATCTGCATAGACTTGTTTGGCTTCTCGCGTCTTACCTGTCATTAGATGATCAACAAGCTGTCTTTCCTTACCTGCCGGGAATGCGTACTCCTTGGCGTGATAAGCCATGATGTCAGAGGTATAGATCAGACAGCCCGGTCCCATGAACAAACGATGCAGTGAGGCTTCGGCTGATCTGGTGTAGGATGCGATACTGTCTTCCAATGAATCTTCTTCCGTTCCGATCGTACAGGAGATGGAGCATTTCAAATGGGTCATTACAGCAGCCTGCATCATGCGCAGCAGCTCTTCGATCCGGTGATGAGCAAGTTGCCCAAGTTCATGGTTTTCCGCTTTTTCATTGAAGATGAGTGTGATCAGATCACCGCCCATGTCCACAGCTTCTGCATTGTAGTGGAGATTGGCTGTCTCGGTGCAGATGTTCATCATGGCGTATTTTACAAGCTGGGTCTCATCACGATACGTTTCGTAGAATTCGGTAAAATGGTCAATACGCAGCAATACCAGTCTGGATGCGCGCTGAACATCAATGGAGGAACCGTAGAACTTCATCCGTTCTTCCAACATACCTCCGGTTACTGTTTCGCGGCCTTGTAGGGCCCCTCGTAGAAAATCCTGCCGTAACAAATGAAGACTGCCACGTCGCTCTGCTTCCATCACACGTAAACGAACAAGCACCTTATCAATAGGGTGATAAAGTTTTCGGGATACAAGGTAAGAGAGAAGCAACCCTGCGATGAGAAGTCCAACGCAAAACAGAACGGTATGTGTGCGCATACTCCGGATATCCGAGGTAATCAGATCATACGGTGTTATTCTCACATAACGCCAGCCCAGATCATCGGGAGCGGTGTAGGTGATGAGTGATTTTTCTCCGTCGACCTTCTCGGTAAAGTAAGCTGACTGCTCGGCATCCTGCATAATTGGCTTCATAAAAGCTTCGCTGGAGAGATTTTTCATCAATGAACGGTCACCAAAGTCAGATAATAGATCCCCATTCTCATTCACGATAAAGGTCTTGCCTGGTTGATCCACAGCATTCATATTTGGACTGAGCCAATCATCCTTGATATTAACGATGACAGCATAGTTTAATTTCGCGTTGTCATTGATCGTGTCATAACAGAGATAGGTGTAGCTGTTAACCTCTGTTGCTTCAGTAGAGCCAACCTGATATGTACGCGGGATGGGGACAAAAGGTTTATAGTCATGGAAGCGTTGGAGGATGCTTGTAATCCCCTGATCATCGATCTCCGAGATGGACTGCTGCCCATTACGCACGTTGGAACTGATAAAGAATTCATTACTTTTAGAGTTATATACATAGATGGATTCAATAAAGGGAAGAGACATGCGGTAGTTGTCGAGCTGCTCCATTGCCGATGTAATCTCATAGATATTTGGTTTGGAATAAAGCAGTAATGAAGAGATGGTGTAGTCCTGATAAATCTGATATGACAATGATTTCGCAGTTTCGGTCATTTTGGCCACTTCACGACTGGTTTGTGTAAGACTGTTCATATCGGTACGATACACCTGGCGAAGAGCAATCCGATTATAGTTGACATACAAAATGGAAGAAGCCACAAGTAAGGTAGCGACGGTACTGATGATAATGCCGATCAGAATCCGTGTGAAGACCTTCTGACTGTCCTCTGAACGTTTACGCATTCCTTTTCCCCCTTGGACCTCCTGTTTTGGGTGAACAACGTAGGACTTCATATACATAAACCAGACTTCATATATGGGTGAGCAGAAGAACAAGAGTACTTGAATTATATATTATGTATGCGTTTACATCAATGCTGGACAGGCCATTTCACCTGCTTTTTCTACATAAAGTTCAACTTTCGCTGGATTGTTCACTAGGTTTAGCCTATGCACGATATCAACATTTGTGAACGGATGTGTGGGGATGTCTGTTCATTTCATGGTTCGTTCATTTTGTTCATAGTTTATTTCGCAGAATCGTTCATTTTCTGAGGGGAAGCTTCAGTATCCGTGAGCGAAGAGAGCATCTACAATAAAAAGAGAGCTCCACCACGCAGCACCGCAAGAAATTCGGGAGGGATCGAGCCATGCTCAAAGAATTGAACAAAAACAAAATTATGTTTCTGATGCTGTTGCCCACGCTGATCTTTTTTCTGATTAACTCCTATTTTCCAATGGTCGGCATCTATTATGCGTTCACCCGGTATGATTTTGAAGGCGGATTATTTGGCAGTCCATTTGTCGGTCTGGAGAACTTTAAGTTCCTGTGGCAATCCGGAATGCTGTTGAAACTCACAACCAATACCGTGGGTTACAATCTCGCCTTCATTATATTGGGAAACGGACTGGCGATCTTCTGTGCGATCATGCTTAGCGAAATCCGTGGCAGGTTATTCAAAAAAATTACGCAATCCGTCATGTTCTTGCCGTATTTCATCTCATTTGTACTATTAAGTGTAATCGCTTACAACATGTTCAACTACGAGTCGGGTTTTGTGAACACGGTGCTCAAACGTTTCGAGGCCGGACCGGTCGATATTTATAACACACCCTGGATCTGGGTGTTTCTGATCATCATCTTTTATCTGTGGAAAAATCTAGGATACAGCATGGTCATCTATCTGGCCGCCATAACGGGGATCAGTGACGAGTATTATGAAGCAGCCCGAATCGACGGGGCCAATATTTTTCAGCGGATCTGGTACATTACGGTACCGATGCTGAAGCCAACCTTTGTCATCCTATTGTTGTTCTCGCTCGGCAGCATCATGAAGGGGCAGTTTGACCTGTTCTATCAACTGATTGGCAACAACGGGGTGCTGTACAACGCTACAGATATTATTGATACGTATGTGTATCGTTCTCTGAAAGTAACGTTTGATATCGGGATGGCAACGGCTGCTGGTCTGTATCAGTCCTTGTTCGGATTCATTTTGATCATGACCGTCAACTATATTATCCGCAAAGTAAATGAGGACTACGCCTTGTTCTAGAAGGCCCGCAGGGCAGGAGGGAGAACAATCATGAACACGCCAATGAATACTCACACGCGTACGAATACTCGTCTCAGAGATTCGGAGTTTACTTTCATGTTTCAACTGATTTCCTACAGCTTCATCATCATTTTATCAATCATGTGCTTGCTGCCTTTTCTGCTGATTCTATCCGGCTCATTTAGCAGCAACGAATCCATAGTGAGGGATGGCTATCACCTCTTTCCAACGGACTTTTCCCTGGAAGGTTACAAAATGGTGTTCAAATTCCCGACTCAGGTACTCAAAGCTTATGGGGTAACGGTCTTTACAACAGTGGTGGGGACTACGCTAGGGCTGTTTCTCATCACGATGGCCGGCTTTGTGCTCCAGCGTAAAGATTTTAAATATCGGAATACGTTCTCGTTTTTTATTTACTTCACAACCCTGTTTGGTGGGGGACTTGTGCCTTGGTACATTATGCTGGCGAACTACTTCAATCTCACGGATACGTACACCGTATTGATTTTCCCGGGATTGATGACGCCATTCCTCATTATCCTGATGAAAAATTTCATTCGTTCGGCAGTGCCGGATGAATTGATTGAGTCCGCCAAAATTGATGGAGCGAATGACTTCCGTATTTATTTCAGCATTGTGTTGAAACTGGCGATGCCTGGGATCGCCACTGTAGGGCTGTTTCTGGCATTGGGTTACTGGAATGACTGGTTTACCTCATCGCTCTTCATTAACAACCCGGATATGTACCAACTGCAATTTTATCTCTATAACACGATGAACACGATTACCTTTATCGACCAGATGGCGATTGGCACAGGGATCACGCTTAGTCAGGATGTGCCTACTGAATCAACCAAGATGGCGATGGCTATCGTTGTGACGGGACCGATTTTGTTCCTGTATCCGTTTGTACAACGTTACTTTGTCAAAGGACTTACGATTGGTGCAGTGAAAGGTTAGAACGTGAACACGCTCTGGATATCAGGCTGCTGGCATCATCTCCGGTCTGAAACATGGCGAGTCCACGCTAACATATAAAGGTTCACCACAAAAAGGGAGGATGCATATGCGTAACAAAACAATTCGGCACCTGTCTCTGGTACTTGCCCTGATGTTGTTTGCCGGGGTGCTTGCCGCATGTAACAACGGTTCGGGGGGATCGTCGCAAGGAAGCGAGCAAGGGGGAACATCCGGGAACAAAGGCGAGAAAGTAACGCTTCAATTCTACATGCTTGGGGATGCTCCCAAAGATCTGCCTGTCATTGAATCCGAGATCAATAAGCTGGCTGAGGCTGATCTGAACGTCAATGTGAAATTCAACTACACCTCATGGACCGACTGGGATCAAAAATATAAACTGCTGCTGTCTTCCGGACAGCCGATCGATCTGATCTTCACAGCGGATTGGACATTCTACCAGTCCTATGCCAAGAAGGGCGCGTTCCTGGCATTGGATGAAATGCTGCCTACAGCAGCGCCAAAACTGAAAGCTCATGTCCCTGATGACATGTGGAATGCTGTCAAAATCAATGACAAAATCTATACTGTTCCATCAACCTGGATTGAGTATGTAACCGAGGGGATTGCGTACCGCGAGGATTTGCGCGAGAAGTACAATCTTCCGAAGCCAGAATCGCTTGAGACACTCGAAGCGTATCTCGAAGGCATCAAGGCCAACGAACCAAATATGATTCCGATCGCGGATAGCAATGCCAACCATACGCATGGTATCCGTCAATTGACATCCAAGCTGGTTAATACAGCAGGTCAACTTCCATATGGATTGGATATTATGTATGACACACCTTCAACCGTGACATCCTATTGGGGATCAGCGCAACATCTGGAAGACCTGAAAACATACAAACGCTGGATGGACAAAGGATTTTTCCCGAAAAACGTACTGAATGTAAAAGATACTTCCAACTCATTGCTGCAAAATGGAAAATCGGCTGTTGTTCTGTCCGGGGAAAACCCTAACAAATTTAATGCAGATGTAATCAAAGTGCAGTCTACGCATCCAGATTGGAAACTGGCTTATTTTCCTTACCCGAATGCAAAAGGGTTTGCACAACCGGTTCACCCGATCCACAATGGTTTTGCGATTCCGCGTAGTAGTAAGAACCCGGAAAAAGCATTGGCATTTTACGAGAAGCTTGTGACAGACAAACGATATAATTGGTTGACTGAATACGGCGTGGAGGGCAAAAACTTCGAGGTAGATAATGGATACTACAAAATGATGGGCGATGCACAAACGAACGGCTTCCCGCGTGAGGGCATGAATGGCTGGGCTTGGCGTAATCCCGAATTTATGCTCTACGATAAAACCTTTGATGATGTCCTGACCATGTTTGAAGATCTGGACAAAATCAAAAAGCCAGATATTTTTACCGGATTTGCGGAAGACTGGACTCCATACCAAGCCGAGAAAGCTGCATTGGAGCAAGTTGAGAAACAATACTTGTATCCGCTTAATGTGGGTTTGGTGGCAGACGTAGAGGCTGGGTTGAATACATTTATGGAGAAGGCTAAACAAGCAGGATTGGAAAAAATTCAGGCAGAATACACGAAGCAGTGGCAGGAGTATTTGAAGTCAGCGGGCATTCAATAGTTTGTACTTTCCTTCATAAAGAAAAGGTGCCCTCAAATTCGAAGGCACCTTTTCAATGTGTATGCAGGCTTGTTTGAAGCCGTTGGTTAGAGGCGTAATTGGACGAAGTCTGCGGGAAGCAGCAAAAGTTCGGATAAATTCAGCTTCATATACGGGCCTCTTCTGCGGATGAAGGACGAACGTCCTCCAACAGATCGATAATACTTTGAGCGCTCTCCATTGGATGAACCTTGGCGATTTCCGCCAGATGACGTTTGCGTTTACGTACGACATCCGGGTAGTGATGCAGCAGTTTGTTCATCCATTTGACCACTACGTCGAGCGAAGAGATGGGTTCTCCCAAACCTCTTGCGGTAAAATAATGGACGTTTTCTTCTTCCTGACCAGGTATAGGATTATGGAACAACATGGGAATTCCTTTGGCTAAGCCTTCGCTGCATGTCATCCCCCCTGGTTTGGTGATCAGCAAGTCGGATACTTCCATCAATTTGTCCACTTCGTTGGTGTACCCGATAATATGAATGTTTTCTTTGCGATACATGGGGTTCTGTTCCATGCTAATGCGTGCTTTATCATTGCTACCCAGACAAAAAATGATCTGAATATCTTCATGCCAGCGTGTCAGCAATGGATGGAGCAGCTTGTCGCTGAGCATTCCCCAACCGCCGCCCATTACCAGAACAGTGGGCATGTTCTTGAGGTTGAATCTGCTTCGGATCTCTTCTCGTCCGGGATGCTCCCAGAAGTTCGGATGCACGGGAATGCCTGTGACTCGAATTTTGTCTACAGGTACGCCACGCAGCAATAATTTGGACTTAACTTCATCTGAAGAAACCAGATAAAGGTCTACTTCACGGTTAATCCATGTCCCATGTGCATCATAGTCGGTGATGACTGTGCACAGGGGAACCTGTACACCCAGGCGCTTCAGTCTGGCTATAACAGCACTTGGAATTGGATGGGTACAGACGATTGCATCAGGACGTAACTGACGCACAACGCTGCGTGTATGGGTGTAGAACAGTTTATGCAGCGCGAGTGTTGTCAGCCGGTTCAATGATTTTTTATATTGGTGTCTGTATACGTATCCGACAAGTTTGGGTTGGTTGGTAACCGTTTTTTTGTATGCAGTTATAATAAGAGGTGCAACCTTGGGATTTAAGAAACTTCCCAGTTCCAGCACTTTCGTCTGCACGTCTGACGAGAGCTTTCGCAGATTGCTGGATAGTGCATAGGCGGCTTGAGTATGACCCGTACCAAAGCCTTCAGATAATAGTAATACTCTTTTTTTCTCCACGCTTACTTCACCTGTTCCTGCTAGGTTTTTCTGAGTCTAACATATCGGCTTTAAGACCAGAATGCAACTGTTGCAAGTGCGACTAAAGTACCTATTGTGGCACCTGCCAGAACATCGGAAGGGTAGTGTAATCCCAGATAAATTCGAGAGAATCCGACAATAAGGGCCACAGGCAACAATATTAGCAATAAGATCGGATCAGTGGTCATAAATGGAACCGTGACCGAAAAAATGGCAGTTGTGTGTCCTGAAGGAAACGAGTGGTCCGTCAGGGGATTACGGAATGTAATTGTATCCGGCAAGGCCAGATAAGGTCGAATGCGGGGATACAATTTTTTCGCGATGGCTACAGGAATGTGACTGACCGCAAGAGCGATACAAGCCTGGAGTCCTGTTGTGCTCCATGGAGCTGGAGCAAGCAGCCAGATTAACAAGGATACTGCAATAGAAGAAGTTGCTCCACCCAGATGGGTGAAATAATACAGCCAAAAATTCATAAAACGATTATGAAGTCGGCCGTTGATCCACATAAAAACATTTCGATCATAATCTTGAAACTTTAAGAATAAACGGCTCATATTGGCCTCCTGCCAGTCAGGCCGCCTGTAATGGCGGCATTATTTCCGGTCATCTTCTGCATCCGGTTTCGTCCTGATTAATATATAACCGTTTTTCAAGTACTTGAGGTTATTTCAGGTATATGTTTATCATATTTTTAAATGTTGTCCTTTTCAAGAAGAACCCATGTAAAGAACGTAAAATTCATGTTAAAGAGTGGATATATACCCATCTTAACTTTTTGACTTGTGTCAGCCAAAAAAGATACAATGATTCAACATGGCTGAAATGAGGTAAAAAAATGTGAGTTTTGGTTTAAACTTTTTGAGGTCTGTTTGCGTTATTTGTTATAGAGCCTCTGACGAAGAATAACATGCTGATGAAAAAAGCAGGGACTTTAGAAATAAAAATCAAGTAAACGGCTGAAAATAAGATATAACAGGCATGAATGCGAGGTTGTGGTATCACGAAGTGTCTATTCAGCGTTTAAAGATCACATTTCTCCTTCAGAAAGTGGAATTGGGGTTTTGACAAATGACTGAAAAGAATACAGAATCGATAAAGCAGCCAACTGACAGCAACCAAGCTTTGAAACATTGCCTGATAAATTCACGTATTACACAAAAGAACAGGGTCATATTCTGCACATTACAAAAAAATAAATTGCAGAATCAGGAAGAGAAATGCTTAAGTAAACTGGGTTTGAAAAAAAGGGGGTAACAGAGAACGATGTTGGACGCTATATTCGTCACGATGCAGGTCATTCTGGCACTGCTAGCCGTGTACCAATTCACGTTTTCGCTGTTCGGTCTGATTAAGAAAAAGAAAAAGAAACATTATCCGGCGACAAAATCATTCGCTGTACTCGTCGCAGCACACAATGAGGAACAAGTCATTGGTGCCTTGATGGAGAACTTGAAACAACTTGATTATCCGGAAGATCTGTATGATGTGTTTGTCATCTGTGACAACTGTACGGATGGAACGGCTCAGATTGTTAGAGAACATGGGTTGAATGCCTGTGTACGTACTAACGCTGATCTAAGAGGTAAAGGGTATGCCATCGAATGGATGCTTAAGTACCTGTGGAAATTGCCACGTCAGTATGACGCAGTTGTTATGTTTGACGCGGATAACCTGGTTGACCGTAACTTCTTGCTTGAGATGAATGATGACTTGAACAATGGTTCACGTGTTATCCAAGGATACATTGATACGAAAAATCCGGAGGATTCCTGGATCACTGCAGCTTACGGTGTATCTTATTGGTACATTAACCGTCTGTGGCAGTTGTCTCGTCATAACTTGAATATGGCGAATTTCCTCGGAGGAACCGGTATGTGCTTCGAGACCAACCTGCTGAAGGAAATTGGCTGGGGTGCAACAAGTCTGGTTGAGGATCTGGAGTTTACGATGCGCAGTGTGCAACGTAATGTGTATCCTGTTTTCAACTATGACGCCAAAGTATTTGATGAGAAGCCATTAACGTTCAAAGCTTCAGCCAGACAACGCCTGCGCTGGATGCAAGGTCACTTTACAGTTGCACGTAGATACTTCTTCCCACTGCTCTGGCAGTCCATTAAGGAAAGAAGCCTGGTGAAATTTGACCTTGCTATCTATGGAGCCAATGTCTATGTTGTGTTGCTTACGTTCCTGATGACCGCTGTGATGTGGGTAGACATGGCCATATTTAAAGGTCCGCACATTGCGAATATTTATGGATACTTCCCGTTATGGGTTGGATTCGTGGCTATCGGTCTGAATATTCTGACGTTCCTGCTATCTATGGCGCTGGAGAAGGTTACCTTTGCCAAAGTTTATCTATATCTGATCTTGTTCCCGATTTATCTGCTGTCTTGGTACCCGATTACGTTCTACGCTTTCTTCACGCAGAACAACAAACAGTGGAGCCACACCCAACACACACGTGTTGTGCGGCTGGATGAGGTACAGAGCAAACAAGGATAAAGGAACATGCAGACGAGACTTTGTCGACATCGGATATAACAAATGTATAATTCATAAAAAAAGTTGTGAAGATGTTGACAATGCATTTCGTGGATGTTATAGTATTCAAGTGCTTTAAAACGGATTTAAGATGAATAGCAATGGAATCACAAGTAGAAGTCCGACTTCTCACCTGATCAACACTATGTTGGCTGGTCAACGATCCCAATAATTTATGAAGTGTATACTCATGAAGAATTGTGTTGATTACAGGGATGTCGGTAGCTTGACCGGCATCCCTTTTATTTTTGTGTAACTGGATATTCAAAATGACCTGGAGGTGGACGGTTATTAGTAAAGATCACATGATTAATGATGAGATTCGGGCGAAGGAAGTACGCCTTGTCGGAGCTGAAGGAGAACAAATTGGGATCACGCCCATTCGCGAAGCACTGCAAATGGCGATTGACCTGAATTTGGATCTGGTCAATGTGGCACCACAGGCTAAACCGCCGGTGTGTCGTATTATGGACTATGGCAAATTCCGCTATGAGCAACAAAAGAAAGAAAAAGAAGCCCGTAAGAACCAGAAAATTGTTGACATTAAAGAAGTATGGTTCCGTTCCAATATTGAGGAGCACGATTATCAAACGAAGCTTCGTAATGTAGTTAAGTTTTTGAACGAAGGCGACAAAGTGAAATGTTCTGTTCGTTACCGCGGACGTGAAATTGCACATGCCGCGATTGGTCAACGGATTTTGGAGCGCGTTAAGGTAGAAGTTGCAGAACTTTGTACTATTGAACGTCAACCAAAATTGGAAGGCCGCAGTATGATCATGATCTTGGCTCCTAAAGCCTGATAACATTGGAGGAGGAAACACAAAATGCCTAAAATGAAAACACACAGCAGTTTGAAAGGACGCTTCAAAATTACCGGTTCCGGTAAAGTCCTTCGTTACAAAGCTCACAAAAACCACTTGCTTTCCCACAAATCTAAACGTGCTAAGCGCGTTCTGAACGGTAACCCAGTTATGGCTGCCGGGGATGTTAGACGTTTGAAACAAGGTTTGGCTAACTTGAAAGGCTAATTCTAATTAGTACATTCCGTATGGGGGATCGGCTACGGCCGTACACATACCACGGATACATTTATATTTATTTGGGAGGTTCTTTAATATGGCAAGAGTAAAAGGCGGTTTTGTAGTACGTCGTCGTCATAAAAAGGTTTTGAAACTGGCAAGAGGTTATTTCGGTTCCAAACACCGTATTTTTAAAACAGCTAACGAGCAAGTAATGAAATCCCTGGTATACGCATACCGTGACCGTCGCAACACGAAACGTAACTTCCGCAGACTGTGGATCGTTCGTATCAATGCTGCAGCACGTATGAATGGTTTGTCTTACAACAAACTGATCCATGGTTTGAAACTTGCTGGTGTAGACATGAACCGCAAAATGTTGGCTGATCTGGCCGTTAACGACATCAATGCGTTCAACTCTTTGGCTACTGTAGCTAAAGGCAAAATCAACGCTTAAACTGTATGATACAAGCCGCCGTACCTATATGGCGGCTTTTTTTACGGCTTGGAAACAATTCGAAGATGAATCTCTGAATGAGTAGAGCGAATAGGCCATGGTCTGGAAGGGAACAATGAAACCAGATAACTGGTGGATAACAGTCCATGGAAATACATAAAATACGAACGGTGAAATAATACAAATGAAAACAGGTAAATCCTTTTCTTCACTAAAGTTCGTGATATGTTTTTGTTATATAAAATCACATCGTTGTAACGTTAGTGTGTTAAAACGCTAAATTATTAAGCGTTTTCAATAAAAAAAGAACAAAAATATGTGATATTTGGTGATGAAACATCTGGATTTTAACACTGGTTGATTGTATAATCACCTCTAGTAGGCTAGTCCTAGATTTTTCTCTCCATGTCATAATGTTCGGTTTTTCGACAGATGATAGGATGCTTCAAGGGTGAGAATGCGCTTTTAATGTCGAAGAAACCATACATTCTGCATAAAAGCCATTCCTGCTATCTGTTAACCGTTCAATTGAAGGCTGGATTGGAATGAAGGATATATCATTAAGGGGGAAAAAGAGAAAATGAAAAAGATGCTCAGCTTGTCTTTGGTGATGTTGCTGGCGGTATCGGTTATGCTCGCAGGTTGCGGTAGCAAACCGAAAGAAGAAACAAATGCCGGAGGAGATACAGGTGGAACTCCCACTGAAGCCAAATCCGATCTCAAAATCGGTATGGTTACTGACGTAGGTGGAGTTAATGACAAATCCTTTAACCAATCCGCTTGGGAAGCTCTGCAAGCGACTGAAACAGAAACAGGGGTAGCAGTTAAATACCTGCAAAGTAAATCCGATGAAGAGTACATTCCGAACTTGAACGAATTCGTCAAAGGTGGATATGATCTGACTTGGGGTATCGGTTTCCAATTGGCTGATGCAATCAAAACGGTTGCTGACCAAAACCCGGATTCCAAACTCGCGATCATTGACAGTGTAGTGGATTCTCCTAATGTTAAGTCCGTAACTTTTGCTGAAGAAGAAGGATCCTTCTTGGTTGGTGTTGTTGCCGGTCTGACAACAAAAACAAACAAAATTGGTTTTGTAGGCGGTATGGAAAGCCCACTGATCAAAAAGTTTGAAGTAGGATTCAGAGAAGGTGTTAAAGCAGTGAACCCTGATGCTCAATTCATTTCTAACTACACAGGTGCATTTGATAAACCTGACTTGGGTAAAGCAGCAGCAGCAACACTTTACAATGAAGGCGTAGATATTATCTTCCACGCTTCTGGCGCAACAGGTAACGGTGTGTTTAAAGAAGCAAGTGCTCGTAAGAACCAAGGTCAAGATGTATGGGTTATCGGTGTTGACAAAGACCAATCTCTTGAGTTTGGTGACGAGATCACTTTGACTTCCATGATCAAAAAAGTTGACGAAGCAGTTAAGCGCGTTAACAAAGAAGTAGTTGATGGTACATTCGCCGGCGGTTCCGAGAACCTGACTTTGAAAGAAAACGGCGTAGGTATTGCTGATACCTCTACTGCCAACGTATCTGCTGATACACTTGCTAAAGTAGAAGAGTACAAAGAAAAAATCATCAGCGGCGAAATCAAAGTTCCTACAGAGTAATTTTGATCCTAGTCGCAAATGAATAATCATTGGGGCCGGTCTTGACCGGCCTTATGATTGCAAGAACAGGAACATTTGATCAAGTCATCATAACAATTGTACAAGGTCACTGTGTATCAACGCTCCGGTAGGAGCTTTTCTTTCGTTTGCGGAACCACACTATATCAGTTATAAGGGTGATTACATGGGTGCAGCAACCCCCGTCGTTGAGTTAAAACAAATTACGAAGCGTTTCCCAGGCATTGTTGCCAACGACGCCATCAGCCTTCAGCTTCGTAAAGGCGAGATCCATGCGCTACTGGGCGAAAACGGCGCTGGTAAGTCAACGTTGATGAATATTGTATTTGGTCTCTATCAGCCAGATGAAGGTTCCATTGAAGTGAATGGCAAGCCTGTCATCATCGACAGCCCTAACCGAGCAATCGATCTTGGCATCGGAATGGTGCATCAGCACTTTAAGCTTGTACAGCCGTTCACGGTAACAGAGAACATTATTTTGGGATCTGAACCAACGAAGGGTCTCAATATTAACTATAAAAAAGCAGCCGCTGAAGTTCAGCGTCTTTCCGAACAGTATGGACTTAAGGTGAATCCTCATGCCAAAATTCATGATATCTCTGTCGGAATGCAGCAACGTGTCGAGATTGTTAAAACGTTGTATCGAGGTGCAGACATTCTGATTTTTGACGAGCCTACAGCCGTATTGACTCCTCAAGAGATCAAAGAACTGATGATCATCATGAAGAAACTTGTAGCTGAAGGAAAGTCCATTATTTTGATCACGCACAAACTTAAAGAGATCATGGAAATTTCCGATACGGTAACGATTATCCGTCGGGGTAAAGTCATTGATTCGGTTAAAACATCGGAAACCAATCCAAATGAGTTGGCAGAGAAAATGGTGGGGCGGAATGTCACGTTCAAAGTAGATAAAAAGCCGGCTACACCAGGAGCGAATGTGCTTGAAGTCAGCAAATTAACCGCCAAGAATAAAGAAGGTATTGCAGTATTGAACCAACTTAACCTGAACGTACGTGCTGGAGAAATTGTTGGAATTGCAGGCGTGGATGGTAACGGTCAAAGTGAACTGATTGAAGCTCTTACCGGACTTCGTAAAGTAGAGAGCGGTTCGATTCTTTTGGAGGGTAAGGAGCTGTCCAATCATTCTCCGCGCCATATCTCGGAGTCGGGTGTAGCCCACATCCCGGAAGATCGACATAAACACGGACTTGTACTTGATTTTTCAGTGAGTGAAAATATCGTTCTGGAATCGTATTATAAAGCACCATACACCCGTAAAGGTTTCCTTAACTTCGATGCCATCAAACAGCAAGCGAAACGACTTGTTGAGGCATTTGACGTACGTACACCAAGCATCGAGACCAAAGCTCGGTCCTTGTCCGGAGGAAACCAGCAAAAGGCCATTATCGCCCGTGAGGTAGATAAAAACCCTGAACTGCTTATCGCTGCGCAACCAACACGTGGTTTGGATGTAGGGGCTATTGAGTTCGTGCAAAAGCAACTGATTGCACAGCGCGATCAAGGGAAGGCTGTTCTACTGATTTCATTTGAGCTTGATGAGATTATCAATGTATCTGACCGAATTGCTGTTATTTATGAAGGACAGATCGTTGGCGAGGTGCTGCCGGAAGAAACCAATGACAGGGAGCTCGGCTTGATGATGGCGGGCAGCACCCAAAAGAGAGGTACTGCGCATGAATAACGTATTGAAATGGTTTACGCGAGATTCATTTATTTTGCCTGTAGTAGCTATTATTATGGGTCTTATTCTCGGTGGAGTTGTCATGCTGATTGGTGGTTACAATCCAATCGAAGCCTATGGTGCATTGTTCACCAAGGTATTTGGCGACATGTACAACTTTGGTGAAGCAGTACGGGAAATGACACCACTAATTATGACTGGACTTGCATTTGCATTTGCATCACGTGCAGGGTTGTTTAACATCGGGGGAGAAGGTCAATTTCTCGTTGGTATGACCGCTGCAACATTTGTTGGTGTTAAGTTTGCAGGTTTGCCGATCTACCTTCATGCGCCACTGGCTTTGATTGCCGGTGCATTATTTGGTGGTCTGTGGGCCGCTATTGCTGGTTATCTGAAGGCGGCACGTGGGGTCAATGAAGTTATCAGTAGTATCATGTTGAACTGGATTGGTCTGTATCTGGCGAACCTTATCGTACGCCAATTCTTACTGTTGAAGGGCGAGAATCGTTCCGTGGATATCAGCGAATCGGCTTCGATTAGTTTGACATGGCTCTCTGAACTGATGGGCAATTCCCGTGTACACATGGGGACGTTAATTGCCCTTGTGATGGCTGTGCTCTTTTATATCTATATGTGGAAAACAAAACAAGGTTATGAAATCCGCGCGGTAGGTTACAACCCTAATGCGGCTGAATATGCAGGTATGCATGTTAACCGGAATATCGTAAAAGCGATGTTTATCAGTGGTATGCTTGCGGGTCTTGGTGGTGCCTTCCAGGTTCTTGGTGTGTTCCAATACCAAACCGTAATGTCGGGTTCACCGGGAACAGGCTTTGACGGAATTGCGGTTGCCCTGATTGGTTTGAATCATCCGTTTGGGGTGTTATTGGGGGCAGTGTTGTTTGGTACCCTCACGTACGGATCTGCAGGTATGAGTTTTGCTGCGGATGTTCCGCCTGAGATTATTCGGATTGTGATCGGTTCGATTATCTTCTTCATTGCGGCACAAGGCATCGTGCGCTGGATACTTAAACCGTTCTATTCGAAGCGTAAGAAAGAGAAGGTGTTGTAGATGGACTTGTTGACAATTGGGCAAATTATCAATACGACGCTTGTCTTTGCTACGGCATTGATTTTTGCATCACTCGGCGGAATTTTTTCGGAAAAATCAGGGGTAACGAATCTTGGACTTGAAGGCTTTATGGTCTTCGGTGCCTTTGCAGCTGGTATCGGGGCGCATTATGCTCAAGAAGCGGGTATGGGCGGAACGACGTCGGCCTGGATGGGGGTTCTGCTTGCGATTGTATTGGGCATACTGGTATCGTTGATTCATGCCGTTGCGTCTATCACATTTAAGGCAGACCAGATTATCAGTGGTATTGTCATTAACTTTTTGGCAGCAGGAAGTACGTTGTACTTGGTTAAACTGTTGTTCGAAGGTTCTGGTGATTCACCGTTGGTTCAAGGCTTCAACAAGTTTGATGTGCCATTCTTGAAAGACATTCCTTTGCTTGGAGAAGCCTTCTTCAAAAACGTATATCCAACGACATATCTGGCAATTCTGTTCGTATTCCTGACGTATTACATCATGTTTAAAACACCATTTGGTCTGCGCCTTCGTTCTGTAGGTGAACATCCAAGTGCGGCTGATACGGTTGGTGTTAAAGTGCGTCGTTATCGCTATGTTGGCGTTATGATCAGTGGTGCGCTTGCAGCCATTGGTGGTGCTGCAATCACGTTGACGACTACGGGTACATTCTCACACAATACGGTTTCCGGCCAAGGTTATATTGCCATTGCAGCTATGATCTTTGGTAAGTGGAATCCAATTGGTGCATTTGGTGCGGCTGTCTTCTTTGGATTCTCACAAGCAATCCGAAACTATGTGCAGTTGTTTGAATGGTCACAAAGTATTCCCCAGGAAATTATTTTCATGTTGCCTTACCTGCTTACCATCATCGTTCTTGTTGCAGCGGTTGGACGTTCTTCGGCTCCGTCTGCACTCGGTGAAGCGTATGACCCGGGTAAAAGGTAGCAATGTGCAACTTGTCAATTTATTATCCAAAAGCTTGATAAAAGGGTCCGCCTTGTGCGGGCCTTTTTTGTTTTCTTGAACGTAGGCAAGCCACTTTTTCACGTTTACTTTGGTTCTCGTGCAGATACCCATATTTTCAGGTAGGGACAAAGAAACAGGCGAATCCAGTCATGGACGAATACACTGTTTTGAACGATCCGAGGAGGAGGGGAAAGTATGAAACTACAAGTTACGCGTGATGAAGCGATGAAATTAATAGGCAAAAATATTGTTGCAATCAAAAAAGACGGCACTCGGGTTACGGGAAAGCTGTTGAAAGTATCCGGCAATAAACTGGTACTGAAGCGTCTGAATGGCAAAAAGGTACGCACAAAAGCGATTCTGCCACTGGTATTATTTGATTTGCTGGCTATTGCCACACTGCCTTATGCTTATGGCGCTGGTCCCGGCTTCGGTCCCGGATATGGACCAGGACCAAAACCAGGCCATGGATATGGCCCAGGTTACGGACCTGGATATGGTGGACCTGGAGGACCTGGTGGCGGATATGGACCGGGTCCTGGATTCGGTCCTTATGGACCTGGGCCACGTCCGCCAGGATTTTTCTAGGATATTCTATAATGTTTTTTCCAATTCGTAGCAGCGGCTTATCATGATGTATCGAATCGCGCTGTATCCATTTTTTTGATAAAACTGAATCCCTTTGGTATTGCCTTCATCCACCATCACTTTCGATCTTCGACAACCCCGGGATGCCGCAAAGCTCTCTGCTTTGAGCAGCAAAGTTTGCCCATAACGTTTGCGTTGTTCTTTCAGGCTAACAGCCATCATATCGACATAGAGCAGTTCCCCATGCATGAGAAAATGGATGAATGCCACAGCAGCTTTATCTGGCTCCGGCGAGACAACAAAGGTCATGCCCCTGTTCATTCGCAGGGGTATTTCTTTGCGGATTTTGTTAATTTCTTTTTCACTCATGTGAGAGAGAGGCACAAGTTGAGTGTCAATCAGCTTCATGATGGCGCCATCATCCAGCTTGGATGTGCGTTGCCGAATCACCATACGGAGCCTCCTTTCAGGACCAGTCGTGCTGCTCGTATATCCTATGCCCGAGACAAGATAAAAGGTGACTGAATGAAGCGCCGAGATTAGGGCAACCTTAAAGGTTGAAGAGGGAGGAAGGAAGGTTCTCTGAATTTTTATGCAAAACAGGTATTGACTTATCGGTTGGAGGAATCATATAATGTTCCTAACATTTAACGAGAATATTTCATCGGCTATGAAGAGGACGAAGTTTTAAGGGCTCTTTTGCTCAGAGAGTGGCTGGAATTGCTGAAACCACCACCATTATCCCTTATATACGAGCTCACCTCGGAGCTGTTTTCCTGAAAAGCACTGGATGTCACTCCTTTCGCGTATTAGGGAAAATCGTATGTCTGCGTTACAGACAACAGGTATGGGAAACGACTATGTTCGTTTGAGCTATTCGTTTTGTTGTACCTGGTAAGGTCCGTTATTGCGAAATTTCGGGCAAAGTTGGGTGGTACCACGGAAGCGATAACCTTTCGTCCCTCGCAAGCATGAACTTGTTTGCAGGGATGGAAGGTTTTTTTTGTAACTTTAAATGTCAGAATGGTGTAAATTTCGAGAGGAGGATGACTGATGGGAGCTCAAATTCCAGAAGTGCGGTCAACAGATGAATTACGTGAAAAATGGATGAAGCCGGAGGTCATTAGCGGATCCGAAATTCTGCTGAGAAGCTTGTTACTTGAAGGTGTAGAGTGCGTATTTGGTTACCCGGGCGGCGCAGTGTTGTACATTTACGATGCGATGTATGGTTTCGAGGATTTCAAACACGTTCTCACTCGTCATGAACAAGGAGCAATACATGCAGCTGACGGATATGCACGTGCAAGCGGCAAAGTTGGTGTCTGCATCGCTACTTCCGGACCAGGAGCAACGAATCTGGTTACGGGTATTGCAACAGCGTATATGGATTCAGTACCACTCGTAGTCATTACGGGGAACGTTATTTCGAGCCTGATCGGGTCAGATGCTTTCCAGGAAGCGGACATTACCGGGATTACAATGCCAATCACGAAACACAGTTACCTGGTAAAAGATGTAAAAGATCTGTCTAGTGTAATTCATGAGGCATTCCATATTGCCAATACCGGTCGTAAAGGTCCTGTACTGATCGACATACCGAAAGATGTATCAGCGAACAAAACATTGTTTGAACCGACAACTGAACCTGTTATATTGAGAGGGTACAATCCACGGACAGTACCAAACAAACTGCAGGTTGACCGTTTGGCCCAAGCCATTCAGGAAGCAGAACGTCCAATGATTCTGGCTGGTGGCGGTGTGGTGTACTCGGGTGGACATGAAGAACTGTTCGAGTTTGTTGAGAAGACAGGTATTCCAATTACAACGACTCTCCTTGGTTTGGGTGCTTTCCCAAGCGGTCATGAATTATGGACGGGTATGCCAGGTATGCACGGAACGTACACTTCCAATCAGGCTATTCAACAAGCGGATCTGCTGATTAATATCGGCGCACGATTCGATGATCGGGTTACAGGCAAGCTGGATGGATTCGCTCCACATGCCAAGATCGTTCATATCGATATCGATCCGGCTGAGATTGGTAAAAACATTGCAACCGATATTCCAATCGTTGGTGATGTGAAGACTGTACTGGAAATAGCCAACAAAGAAGTTGGACGTGCCGAGCGTGCAGACGCATGGAGAGATCAGATCAAACAGTGGAAGCAAGAGAAACCTTACAGCTATACCGATTCAGACGAAGTGCTGAAACCCCAGTGGGTTGTGGAAATGCTGAATGATACAACCAAAGGTGAAGCGATTGTAACTACGGATGTGGGACAACATCAGATGTGGGCAGCACAATATTACAAATTTAATCAACCACGTTCATGGGTAACTTCGGGTGGTCTCGGTACGATGGGCTTTGGATTCCCTTCTGCCATAGGTGCTCAGATGGCCAATCCGGACAGACTCGTTATCTCCATTAACGGTGACGGCGGAATGCAGATGTGTTCCCAAGAACTCGCGATCTGTGCCATTAACAATATACCGGTTAAAATTGTGATCATTAACAATCAGGTACTCGGAATGGTTCGCCAATGGCAAGAGATCATCTATGAGAACCGTTACAGTCATATCGATTTGGCAGGAAGTCCGGATTTTGTAAAATTGGCTGAAGCTTATGGCGTAAAAGGTTTGCGTGCAACGAACAAGGAAGAAGCCGAGCGTGCTTGGCAGGAAGCTTTGGATACACCGGGACCGGTCGTTGTTGAATTCGTAGTTCGCAAGGAAGAAAATGTATATCCAATGGTTCCGCAGGGAGCAACAATTGATCAAATGCTGATGGGGGATGCTGACGAATGATTAGACATACGATTTCAATATTGGTTAACGATCAGCCAGGCGTCCTTCAGCGGGTATCAGGGTTGTTCGGTCGACGCGGATTTAACATTGAGAGTATTACAGTGGGTCAATCAGAAGAACCCGGACTCTCCCGGATGGTTATTGTCACCATTGGTGACGATAAAACGCTGGAGCAGATTGAGAAACAATTGTACAAAATCATCGATGTGATTAAAGTGGTTGATTTCAGCCTGAAACCAATGGTAGCCCGTGAACTTGCCCTGATCAAAGTTAAAGCAGAGCCTTCCGAGCGTCCTGAGATTCTGGGTGTGGTAGAAACATTCCGCGCATCCGTTGTAGATGTTGGTCCAGGCAGCC
Organism: Paenibacillus sp. 1781tsa1; assembly: GCF_024159265.1. NCBI lineage: Bacteria > Bacillati > Bacillota > Bacilli > Caryophanales > Paenibacillaceae > Paenibacillus > Paenibacillus sp. 1781tsa1. Next base: position 1,948,947 of record NZ_JAMYWY010000001.1, read on the forward strand.
TGATTGTACAGGTGGTCGGAGATACGGACAAAATTGATGCGATGATTGAACTGCTCAAGCCATATGGCATTCGTGAATTGTCCCGTACAGGCATAACTGCATTGGTACGTGGCAACGTATAAAGCTATAATGATGAAGAGGGACGACGGTTAGCTAACATATATAGTTGATCTTAAGTGAGTGTCAGTCCCTTAACAGCTGCAATTTAACATTTTAGTGATGTAACGCTTGAAAAGATAGATACATTCCCGCATTAATGGGCGGGTGTCTGAACGGATCGATCAGACCTGAGATGCTTTGGACACTCCAAGCGAGTCGGTCCCTTGAGACACCCGCTCATTAATGAAGGGTTCTTTACAATACAAAGGAGGACTTATAAACATGCCAGTAACTACTTATTATGAACAGGATGCAGAGCTTAACGTATTGAAAGGAAAAACGATCGCGGTAATCGGTTATGGTAGCCAGGGCCACGCCCAAGCGCAAAACCTTCGTGATAGCGGATTGAACGTAGTCATCGGACTTCGTGAAGGTAAATCCTTCGACACTGCAAAAAATGACGGATTTGAAGTTCTGTCCCCGGCTGAAGCAACAAGCCGCGCAGATGTAGTTCAAATCTTGCTCCCTGACGAAACTCAAGCTTCTGTATACAAAAACGAAATCGAACCAAACCTCAAAGAAGGCGCTGCACTGCTCTTCTCCCACGGTTTCAACGTTCATTTCGGTCAAATCGTTGCTCCAAAAAACAGCGATGTATTGCTGGTAGCTCCTAAGTCCCCTGGTCACATGGTACGTCGTACTTATGTGGAAGGTTTTGGTGTACCGGGCCTGATCGCGATCGAGCAAGATGCAACGGGTAAAGCAAAAGAAATCGGTTTGGCTTATGCTAAAGGTATCGGTTGTACACGCGCAGGGGTTATCGAAACTTCCTTCCGTGAAGAAACAGAAACAGATTTGTTCGGTGAGCAAGCTGTTCTGTGTGGTGGCGTAAGTGCATTGGTAAAAGCTGGATTCGAAACATTGACAGAAGCGGGTTACGCTCCTGAAATGGCATACTTCGAATGTCTGCACGAACTGAAGCTGATCGTTGACATGATGTATGAAGGCGGACTTGCAAGTATGCGTGATTCCATCAGTAACACAGCTGAGTACGGTGACTATGTAACTGGACCTCGCGTTGTAACTGAAGATACGAAGAAAGCAATGAAAGAAGTGCTGACGGATATCCAACAAGGTAAATTCGCACGCGACTTCATCTTGGAGAACCAATCCGGACGTGCATTCTTGACAGCAACTCGTCGTAACGAAGCTGAACACCCAATCGAAGTGGTTGGCGGACAATTGCGTGAGATGATGCACTGGATCAAGAAGTAAGCATTAACTTTTAGAACCTGCACTTTAAGGTATTCAAGTAAACTTAGAGCTTTAACTGGGAATAGCGGCCGTGCTTATGCGTGAGCCGCTATTGCTGGTTCAGAGAAACATTATAATACAAGTACAGGAGGTGCGAAGCGTGCGTAAAATCTATGTATTTGACACAACGCTGCGTGATGGAGAGCAATCCCCGGGAGTCAATCTGAACACTCGTGAAAAGGTGGAAATTGCCCATCAGCTCGAGCGGCTTGGCATTGACCGGATGGAAGCTGGTTTCCCGGCGGCATCTCCAGGTGACCTGGCAGCTGTCAATGCAGTAGCAAAAGCGGTTAAAAATGTGACTGTAATTGGCTTGTCCCGTTCCAGAGAGCAAGACATTGATGCGGTTAAGGAAGCACTTAAAGGCGCACAGGACCCGTGCATTCACGTGTTCCTGGCAACTTCTCCTATTCACCGCCAACATAAATTACGTATGGACAAAGGACAGGTACTGGATACAGCTCGTTCCGCGATTCGTTATGCGAAGAAAACATTTTCGAAGATCGAGTTCTCACTTGAGGATGCAGGCCGTACCGAGTATGATTTCCTCGTGGAAATGGTGAACATGGCTGTTGAAGAAGGTGCAGCCGTTGTGAATATTCCGGATACGGTTGGTTACCTGAGCCCATATGAATACGGAAACATTTTCAAACATCTCAAGGAGAATGTGCACGATATTGAAAAGGTACAGCTGAGTGCCCACTGTCATAATGACCTGGGTATGGCGACCGCCAATACCCTTGCAGCTATTCTCAACGGAGCCGATCAGATCGAAGGTACGATCAATGGCATTGGTGAACGTGCAGGCAACACGGCGATCGAGGAAATTGCTATGGCGCTGGAGACACGTCAGGAGTTTTTCCAGGCGAAAACTTCACTGCAGTTGTCTGAGATTGCACGGACCAGTCGTTTGGTTAGCCGTTTGACAGGTATGGTTGTGCCAGGAAACAAAGCCATTGTTGGGGCGAACGCCTTCGCACATGAATCCGGAATTCACCAGGACGGCATGCTGAAGGAAAAAACAACATATGAGATTATGACGCCAGAGTCTATCGGTCTGAAGGAAAGCAAGCTTGTACTGGGTAAACATTCTGGTCGTCATGCCTTCCGTGAGCGGTTGATTGATCTGGGATATGAGCTGGACGAAGAAGCATTGAATCGGGCTTTTGCCCAGTTCAAAGAACTGGCTGATAAGAAGAAAGAAGTTACTGACGAAGATCTGCTTGCCGTGATTGAAGAGAAATTGCAGGATGCACCTGAGGTGTATAAACTGGAATCGATCTTTGTTACGTACGGAGATGAATCGGTACCCACAGCCAAAGTACGCATTGCGACACTTGACGGGGGTACGGTTGAGAAGCAAGCAGAGGGTAATGGATCGGTAGATGCAATCTACAATGCGATTGACCAAGTGAGTGGGGAAGACGTAACGTTGTCTGACTATTCCATCAAATCGGTAACACATGGTAAGGATGCATTGGGTGAAGTGCATGTTGTGCTGACTCAAAATCAGGTTTCGGTACAAGGACGTGGTGTAAGCACAGATATATTGGGTGCAAGTGCACGTGCCTATGTGGACGGTCTGAATCAATTAATTGAGAAACGCAAGACATACACAAATCGTGTAAATGTGAACCTGTAGGCTGCATTCCGGTGCAGCAGGACAAACCCTTCATTGAACTGGAAATTATAGCTAGGACACATGTATGCTGACAGTACGATCTATCTCATTTTGAATGGGTATAGAAGATCGTTCGAGCTGTTTTGTTCCGTTCAGTGAGGTACGTAAAGAGTCTGACTCTCCTATGGAGGGTCAGACTCTTTTGCTTGTATTTTATATGATTATGGCAACACAGTGCATTCTCTACGGTAACTTATTGCATTACTTTACGCTATCAAGCTATTACCACGCGTATGCATTAGGTGCATGTCCACCTGGACCCGGAAAAATCTCATCCAGACGTTTGAGCACGGCTTCATCCAGAGTCACATCCAGACATTTGAGTGCGGTCTCAAACTGCTCCAGTGTACGCGGTCCGATAATCGGGGCGGTCACTGCCGGATTGGCTGCAACCCAGGCCAATGCCACTGTATCCTGTGGTTCGCCGAGATCACGACAGAGTGCTGCGAAGTCTTCAAGCTGAGTCTGTTGCTGTTCAATTCGTCCCGCGATGCCGCCGCTGCGTGTTCCCTCCAGCTTCTGAAGAGCGTTACGTCCCAGTAATCCACCATCCAGTGGACTCCATGGAATGACGCCGAGGCCCAGTTCTTTGGCAGCAGGCAGTACTTCCAACTCAGGCAAACGACAGTTGAGGCTATATTTATGTTGTTCGGATACCAGGCCGAGGAAATGACGATTATTGGCTTCGCTTTGAGCGATTGCGATCTGCCATGCAGCAAAGTTACTCGATCCTACATAACCGATTTTACCTTGATGAACGGCATTCTCAAATGCGCCCCACAGTTCATTCCATGATACGGCTGGGTCAACATGGTGCATCTGGTACAGCTCGATATGATCGGTCTGCAAGCGGCGGAGGGAACCCTCTAGATGCCGTCTGATTTTGTAGGCGGAGAGGCCAGCTTCGTTGTTGGGGCCATCTGTATCATCATGCATGGAGCCATAGACTTTGGTGGCCAGAACTACTTTCTCGCGTCTGCCACCACCCTGGTTGAACCAGCGTCCGATAATTTCTTCGGTAAGACCGGAATTTTCACCCCAACCGTAAATGTTAGCGGTATCAAAAAAGTTCACCCCTGCATCGAGTGCTTCGTCCATAATGCGGAAAGCTTCTTTTTCATCTGTAGCAGGCCCGAAATTCATGGTACCGAGACAGATTCGACTGACCTTGAGACCTGATTTACCCAAATACGAATATTGCATGTTGCTTATCCCTCCTGCGTACCTGATTTGAATTCAGCTATATTTTACCTTACTCGGAGGGTCGGAACAACTTGCGAAAACTAATCTCTATTAGCTTATAGGTAAAATCTATTAAAGTCATAGATTGTATATCTTGGTCAAATGACCTTGGAATATGATACAAAAGAGAGAGTTAATATGAGACGTTACTTTATGAATAATTAATGAATGAAATATAAGGAGTGGACAACCCAATGGCAGACGTGAAAAAAATTGCAGTTATTGCAGGTGACGGAATCGGACCTGAAGTCGTAGCTGAGGCTGAGAAAGTTCTTAAACGTACGGAGGAAGTATTCGGTTATCGTTTTGAGACAGAGCACGCCCTGTTTGGCGGAATCGCGATTGATGAGAAGGGTACACCTCTTCCGGAAGAAACACTGAGCGTATGTAAAAGTGCAGATGCAGTCCTGCTTGGAGCGGTTGGCGGTCCAAAATGGGATAATAACAGCAAGGAACTTCGCCCGGAAACAGGCCTGCTGGGTATTCGCAAAGCACTCGGATTGTTCTCTAACCTGCGTCCGGCTGTCGTATTTGATTGCTTGAAAGATGCTTCAACGTTGAAGCCGGAAGTACTTGAAGGTACTGATCTGATGGTAGTACGTGAATTGACAGGTGGTATCTACTTCGGTGAGAAGTTCAGACGTGAAAGTGCACAGGGTGAAGAGGCAGTAGATACTTGTGCATATAATGTAACAGAAGTGGAGCGGATCGTTCGTCAGGCATTCGAAATTGCGCAAGGACGTCGCAAAAAGCTGGCTTCTGTAGACAAAGCCAACGTCTTGGAAACCTCCCGTCTCTGGCGTGAAGTTGTGAATCGGGTAGCACCTGATTATCCGGATGTTGAACTGGAGCATGTGTTGGTAGACAACTGCGCGATGCAATTGCTTCGTCGTCCAGCCAGCTTTGATGTTATTGTAACGGAAAACATGTTCGGAGATATCTTGAGTGATGAAGCAGCGATGCTGACGGGTTCCATCGGTATGCTTGCATCTGCATCACTGGGAGAAGGCAGCTTCGGACTATATGAACCGGTACACGGTTCTGCACCGGATATCGCAGGTCAAGGCCTCGCTAATCCGATTGCAACCATTCTCTCTTTGGCGTTGATGTTCCGCACAACCTTTGGTTATGCAGAAGGTGCAGATGCTATTGAAGCAGCTGTGTCGGATGTATTGAACGCAGGACACCGCACGAGTGATATTGCTGTAGACAAGAGCACAGCGATCAGCACGACCGAAATGGGCGATTTGATCGTGGCGGCTATTCAGAAACAAGCGTAATTATAGGACCAACAACAGGCAGCCCTTTGTTTCCAATTATGGAATGTACAGAGGGCTGTTCCTTTATCATTTTTGCCACGAAAAATCCTTATTTATAATTATTATAAAAAAATAATGTTTATAATCTTGACTTTGGGAAGTCCGGATGATAACATTTTACTTGTACTTGTTATCAAGTATCAAATCATTTTAATTACAGGAAAAACGTTCGCGTTTTTCTTGATGATGAGCAATCCGTAAGGATGCTTACATAATCCCAAAGGAGGAATTTTTAGTTATGGCAGAACGTTTGGTTGGTAGACCAGCACCGGATTTCGCAATGGAAACAGTATCAGGAGACGGACAAGATTTCGGTTCCGTTAAACTGTCCGATTATCGTGGCAAATGGCTTGTATTCTTCTTTTATCCTTTGGACTTCACATTTGTGTGCCCAACTGAAATTACAGCTTTGAGCGTTGCTTCCGAGCAATTCAAAGCTTTGGATACAGAAATCCTTGGCGTGAGCGTAGACTCCGTACACAGCCACAAAGCATGGATCAACACACCTGTAGACAGCAATGGTCTGGGTCAATTGAATTTCCCGCTGGCTTCTGACATCACGAAGCAAGTGGCTAAAGATTACGGCGTTCTGATCGAAGAAGAAGGCGTAGCATTGCGCGGCCTGTTCATCATCGATCCAGAAGGCGAATTGAAATATCAAGTGGTTAACCACAACGATGTAGGCCGTAGTGTTGAAGAAACACTTCGCGTACTGCAAGCACTGCAATCCGGCGGATTGTGTGCAATGAACTGGAAACCAGGCGACAATAACCTGTAAGGCCAGGTTAACTTGAACGGTTTTTCTTCAAGCCCTCATCCCGTTAGGGATTGAGGGCTTTTTGCACCCTTTTGCCAGAAGTTATCACGAAGTTAATCAAAAGTGTTTGAACAAGCAGCCAAGCGTGTTAATAATATATTAGAAGAAAGTCTTCTTTTTATCTGCTGAAAGAGGAATTGATGGCCTTTAAGGCGAATAGGGTATGGAAACCCGGTAAATATTCCGGTGCTCTGCATTTATAATCTGTACATGAATGTGATACACTGATGGAACTACCTTTTCGGAAGTGCTGGAAGTGTACGGGATTGCATTTTAACAAAAAAAGTCCCGGCACGTAATAAGGAGGGTGAACAAAAATGAGTTACTGTTGTGGGGCAAGTATGGTTGGAACGAAGGGCACGCTGAAGCATTACCGCACCCAGGTTCATAATGTTCCCCTGCTGTTTTGCCCGGTGTGTCACCGGGTTGAGGTGCATTATAAAGTGGAGAACGAGTACGAAATTCTGGCTGAATATGCGCATGGAGACGGTGCATCCGAGATCGACTTTCAAGATTATGTTACAGAAGATGAGGATGCCATTTTCGAAAACTGTGTAAACCGTGAGAGCGAGGATGCCATGGTCATTGTACAGCGCCAGATTGATATGGCTCTGGATTTGCTCAGGCTTGCCAAAGAAACTAAAGACGAGAAGTGGGAAAGCGAACTTAAACGTCGATTAGCTGTAATGAGTCAGCGCAGACTGAAAATTCAGCATAATAAGACCGGACTATAGATGATCTCGGATATATCACAAATTAAAGATATTAAAAACGAAGCTGATTTGCCCCTGGGTGAAACGGCTTCGTTTTTGTGCTTTGTTTCTGGAACTAATTCGAGGTTTTTTTTAAAATAATTTCCATTCGACACTTTCTCCGATTGACTCTCTTCTATAAACTTGTCTATGATAAAAGCAGACTTGCAAAAGAGGCGGAGCAAAAAATGTTCGTGTTTGGGAATAGGAGAAGGTCAGAATGGAACAAACGTATATGATTTTCCGGATCGACTGTTGGTTACCGGGAATAGACCAGCTTGAGTTCCGGACATGCCATCCATATTTTCGGCGCTCAGCCCCCCAACGAAAGGGCACCGGTAATGAAAAATAAAATCGGCCCTTCCTGTTTCTGTGATGATATGATGTCCGAATGGCAAGTTTATCATTTACGTGAAAAGGAGGAACCTGACATGATTAGTGAATTTCAGGATACAGTGCCTCAACCAACGGATGGATTCCCGCCTGTGCATCTGGATAACAACAAGTACGAGAATGTACTGGAACATCTGGATAGCGGTATTATGTTGTTTGACAGTCACGGTGTATTGACGTTTATTAACGTTCAGATGGCAAAGTTGTTGGAACTTCCGAGAAGTCTGTTGAGCGGCTGCACCCTGATGCAAATGCTGCATCATCCGCAGATGAGCCGATTCAAGAAAAAGAAAATTTTACGTATTTATCGGGAAACCATTTTTCACCGTAAGCGCTATCATGAGTTGATTGATGAATACGGAAGGCATTGGCTGGTTACTGTGACGTACGGTGATCAGATGGATGGGGACTTTTTGTTCAGCGTCAAAGATGTATCTGATTATAAACAAATTGAACAGACCGCTTATCAAAATGACAAACTTGCGATGCTGGGGCGGATTTCAGCATCTATTGCTCATGAAATTCGTAATCCGTTGACTGCAATCCGTGGGTTCATCCAATTGCTCAGGCCCCATTTGCTACAGCTCGGCAAAGACGAGTACGCGCGGATCATATTGACGGAGATTGATCGGGCGAACGACATCATCTACGAATTTTTGAATTCTTCCAAACCGTCGGCTCCACAAAAGACCGTGATGTCCGTCGACTCTTTACTCAAAGAGGTGGTCTTGCTGACAGAAAGCGAAGGTTTGATGAAGGGATGCGAGATCATACTGGATGAAGGGGATGCCCCGCTGAATGTGTCCATTGATGTCAAACAGATTAAGCAGGTTATTTTGAATATGGTGAAAAATGCAATGGATGCCATTGAGGAAGTCGGCGAAGAACATACCGGTCTAATTCGAATATCTACTGCCACGGAAAACAAGTTCGTGCAGATCTCCATCGCGGATAACGGTCATGGGATGGACCATAACACGCTTGTACGTCTGTTTGACCCATTCTTCACGACCAAGGAGAGCGGAACAGGGCTTGGACTCTCCGTGAGTTACCGAATCATCAAGAACCATGGAGGTACCATCTCTGTGGATAGCAAAAAAGGCGAAGGTACGCGGTTTATGATTATGTTACCTTTGGTATTTTGAGAAGAGCGGGGAGTCAAGGAGTCGGCCATTTGCCGACTCCTTTGTTTTATGTTGCCAATTAGGGTTATAGTTAGTAATGAATGCGAATACATAAGCTCCATAACGGAAGGATGAGATGCAGATGGAAATCCAAGGAATGGAACGAATGAATCAACAATTGATGGATCACGTGGGGAAAGTGATTGTGGGAAAAGAGCATACCATAGAGCTGGTGATGACAGCGATTATAGCGTCAGGACATGTGCTGCTGGAGGATGTACCGGGTACCGGGAAAACGATGCTCGCCAAATCGGTAGCCTCTTCATTGGACTGCACATTCCAACGTATACAGTTTACACCGGACTTGCTGCCCTCTGACTTAACAGGAATTCATTTTTTTAATCAAAAAGAAGGTGATTTTGAATTCAGACCGGGGCCCTTGTTTGCCAATCTTGTACTAGCCGATGAAATTAACCGGGCTACACCACGTACGCAATCAAGCTTGCTGGAGTGCATGGAAGAGCGCCAGATCAGTATCGACGGCTCAACGAGACAGCTGGAACGGCCATTTATCGTTATTGCCACCCAGAACCCCGTAGATAACCAGGGAACTTTTCCGCTACCTGAGGCTCAGATGGATCGTTTTATGATGAAAATTCGCATGGGTTATCCAAGCAGTGAAGAGAGTGTAGAAATTTTGAGACGTACGGTAGCCAGCCGTTCTGTTGATGATCTCACGGCAGTGATCAGTCGTGAAGAACTTTTAAAGGCACAGGATACGTATAAAACAGTGCAAATCAACGAAGATTTGCTACGATATATCATTCAGTTAACTGAAGCCACAAGGCAACATCCCGAGCTCTCGCTTGGCGTAAGTCCACGAGGGGCTCAGGCATTACTCAAGGCAAGTCAGGCATGGGCTGCACTGCATGGCAGAGACTTTGTTTTGCCTGATGATATTAAAGTTCTGGCGGAACCTGTGCTGGCCCACCGACTTGTATTCCGTAACCGGGTCAGACAACAAGAGGGCTTGGCTGAGCGTATCATCCAGGAACTTCTGAATCAGACAGAAGTGCCTACGGAGAATCTCGCTACAAGCGGGCGTTAATCTTATGGCATTATTATGGCTTGTCCTTGTTGGAGGCATTGTCGTTGTTATACATGGTGTGTGGTTCGGACGCCCTGCACTGCGAAAGCTCAAGTACAGCAGACAATTCAGCAAGCTGCGTTGTTACGCTGGAGATGAACTTGAGATGGTGGAGACGATATCGAATGAGAAACGGGTCTCCGTACCGTGGCTCAGACTTGAGTCGATGATGCCGGTGTCGTTTGTATTTCGTTCCGGTTCAGGTATGGATATTAGCCAAGGCGAAATCTATCAGAACCATAAGAGTATTTTTACGTTGAAACCGTTTACTCGTATTACGCGCAAGCATCCTTTTGCATGTACTCAGCGTGGGATTTATCCATTAAATACAGCAACGATGACAGGTGGGGATCTCTTTGGCGTGTGGCGTTCCACCAAACCGATTCCTTTGCAAATGTCTATGGTCGTGTATCCTTCATTAGTGAATGCAGAGGATCTTCCTGCAATTTATCAGGTATGGCAGGGAGAAGTGGAAGTATCACGATGGATCGTTGAAGATCCTTTCTTGATTCTGGGTGTTCGGCCTTATGGCGCAGGCGACCCCATGAATCGTATTCACTGGAAAGCGAGTGCACGTACAGGTGAATTACAAGTCTACAAGCAGGGGTGGACAGCTGATCCGCAATCCTGGATTGTAGTGAATATTCAGGAATCTGCAGATATGTGGAGTGTTGTCACTCGACCGGAAAAGATTGAACGGGCACTCCGTTACGCTGCCACGGCTGCAGTGGATGCCATCGGTAGAGGATTGCCGGCAGGCTTCGCCCATAATGGTTATCATGTGGGTGGAGGCCGCGATACACTTCGGATAGAGCCGGATTATGGTACACCCCATCTGGAACGGTTACTGGAAGCTATGGCGGAGACAGAGCTGAAATGCATGGTACCCATGGAGCAATTCCTGAATGATGAAGTACGGCTGAATGAAGAAGCACAGCAAATCCGCAGCTATCTGCTGATTACATCCTATGTATCTGCCGCTATGGAGCATGAGATTGCACGTCTGCACGAACAAGGACATCGTGTGACAATTCTCCCGGTAGAAGACGTAAAGGGTAATACGAAGGCGGTGAGTGCATGAGCAGCAGACAGGCAGCGACGACCAAGGGACTCATAGCGATGTTTGCCGTCTTGATGGCTGGTATATACCTATTCCCGATATTTACGCTCGCTTCATTCTATGCCATGGAACATTTGCCGTATATATTATTCATCCTGGTTGTTCTCGTGGGTTGGTTGGGACAATTCATTCAGCATAAAATACCGGATTTTAGCGAGAAAAGTACATTTATTCGTGGAGTAACGGCACTCATCGTAGGATTTTTCTTCGGACTCGTTGTTGGGATGAGCCTCATTCTCCCGTTGCCGGATATCATCACATTGGTACTGTGCGGAGTTATCTCGGCTTATGCAGGTCTGACCTTCCAGCCAGTCTTTCATTCTGTAATGTTATGGCGCTTGCAGATTATGGGTGTAATCAGTGCAATTGTACTTATGATTGCTTCGAATTCATTAGAATTCATGCAGCCGATACGAACCTATACCCTATGGATTTATATTGCTGGAGTGATCAGCTTTGCCTTTTGGCTGGTTGGACGATATATGCTGCAACTGGATCAGGCAATGCTCAATGACGGCAAGAGAAGATTGGTATTACGAGATTTTGCACGTGCGAATCATCAGCGGTTCATGTGGATGTTTATTGTCATCGTCGCGATCGGTGCTTTCCCAAGTCTGGCAGCCTGGTTGGGGCCACTACGTGACCGCTTGCTCGCATGGATCAGGGGATGGTTTGGTCCGATTTCCGGCGAGGAGCCACAATTGCCTATGGACAACCCCAATCAGCCGATAAATATCCCGAATGACTGGAGAGAGCCCCCATCCGAGCCTTCAGTCCTCTGGAACATTCTGGGGTGGGTAGTGATGTGTGCTGTAGCAGGAGCAATCCTGTGGCTGCTTCTGAGGTTGGGTCAAAAAACGATAAACAGACTTATGGATCGATTCAAGGGGATGTTACAACCAGGTGAAAAGAAGGCAGAACCACGGACGGAGTATATCGATGTCAGTGAGACGCTTGATGCGCCAGCAAAAGTCCGAAAGAATTGGTTTCGGAAAAAAGAAGTGGTACCTGCACAGGATGCTGAACGTGTTCGGTATTACTATCGGACTTGGATTGATAGAGCTACTCATCGAGGAGTGGGAATACAGGGGACGCACACTCCGCTCGAGGCTGCACAGACCATTATTCAGAATGGTGTAAGGCTAGAAGAAGATGAGCTGTCTGCGAGACTTCCTGATACGTATAACAGCGTGCGGTATGGAGAAAAGGTTCCGGATCAATCCGATATGGTTGAGATTGACCGAATCTGGAAATCTTATCGAAGTAAATAAGTCCGGAATCCCTTTACTTTTCTTGTCACGTTCAAGTATCATGAGAGGAATACACAAGTTGGTCAGAAAAGGAGCAGACATTAATGAAGACAAATCATTGCAAAATTGTAGATTGTACGATCCGTGATGGCGGATTGGTAAATAATTGGGACTTTAGCGTGGACTTTGTTCAACAGCTGTATGCTGGATTGAATGAAGCTGGCGTTGATTATATGGAAATTGGATATAAAAACTCTCCGAAGTTACTGAAAGGTGCCGAGGAAGCAGGACCATGGCGTTTTCTGAATGATGATTTCTTGCGTAAAGTGATTCCTCAAAAAGGCAATACCAAACTGTCTGCACTGGTTGACGTTGGACGTGTGGACGAGAATGATATCTTGCCACGCAGCGAGAGCATGCTGGATCTGATCCGGGTTGCCTGCTACAGCAAAGATGTAGATAAGGCACTTGCGCTGGTTCAAACATTCCATGATCGTGGATATGAAACTACACTTAATATTATGGCACTCTCTAATGTCATGGAGAATGAGTTGCTGGAAGCATTTGAATTGATCAAAGAAAGTGCTGTGGATGTTGTCTACATTGTAGATTCTTACGGTAGTCTGGATCATAATGATGTGAAATATCTGGTAGAGAAGTTCAAGACTCATTTGCCTAACAAACGTCTTGGTGTTCACACACATAATAATATGCAGCTTGCGTTTTCTAACACATTGGTTGCGGCGGAACTCGGCGTTGAGCTGCTTGATGCTTCTGTGTATGGTATGGGACGTGCGGCAGGAAACTGTCCAACCGAATTGCTGGTAGCTCATCTGAAGGGAACAAAATACAATCTGCGTCCAGTACTTGGGGTATTGGAACAGTTGATGGTTCCACTGAGAGAAAAAGAAGAATGGGGTTACATTCTGCCTTACATGATTACAGGTGCGTTGGACGAGCATCCACGTTCAGCGATGGCGATTCGCTCATCGGAAGACAAGGATAAGGTTGTTGATTTCTATGATAAATTAACAACACCAGAAGTGAATTTTGATAAGTAATATAGTCTGAAATACAGTTGCAAATTAGGAGAACATGGACTCTAACTGGAGATCCATGTTTTTTTAGTTCTTAATGCCTTGTTTTTCTCTATATTTATGAATAAATATTCCTATGAGTGACTATTTTTTAGTTCACGTATGTAGAATTAAATGTTATTATGTACCAGATAGCATGTGTATGCATGTGAATTGAACGTTGGTTAATATGTTTTTTTGTCGAATTGTGTAATAAGCTGTTAAGTTTGGTTAATGTAATTCAGGATAGGTGATCCCGGGAAGGAAAACACGGCATGAAGGTTAATCTGCAAGATCAGAGAAAAATAAGTTGGGTCGCTGTTTGCGGCTTATTGTGTTTCCTCGCAAGTCAATGGTTTCGTTCTTCTTCAAGCTCTGATCTGATCATATCGGGTTACCCGGTTTTGACACTCTTGGGTGGATTCGCTGCGGCAGCGGCTTGTATCGGCATCTACAATCAAAGCTGGTTATTTCGGACACAGAAGCTAACTCTTCGCAGGACATTATTGACAACACTCTTTTTATTGATTGGTCTGTTTGAACTGGTTCATATCGTTTCATTTGCAGAAGAGATTCCAAATGGAGCCATGATGGAATCGGAGTTCTCCTTAATGATGACAACCATGGGATCTTTGGTATGTTCCGTAGGTTTACTGCTCGTGTATACCTTAAATGAGAAAGAAATTGCATTACCACGCAAATTCTTACTGTTCAGTGGGACATTGGGTACCTTTGTTATTTTGTACATACTGGCTATTCAGGAATGGAGTATGTTACCAAGTATGCTTGATGGGGAAGTGCTTGGTGGTATCTTCACCCGCGTTCATTTTATGGTCGGACTGCTCTATGGCATTATTGCAGTTCTTTTGTTTGTACAATGGAAAAAAACCAATGATGGTGATCTACCAACCATTCTATGTGGCATTCTGTGTTTCTTTTTTGGTGAATGTTATTTTGTTTCAGCAACTGGGGTGAATGATCTCAATCTGCTGTTAGGATTGCTGAGTAATTGTATGGCATATTTTTTCATTCAAAAAGGACTGTATACTTCCGTAGTGGACACGCCTTTTCTGCAACAGCAGGTCGCGGAAGCCAAGATGAACTATATTGCTCATCATGATGATGTAACAGGACTTCCAAACCGTCGTCGTCTTTCACAACAGTTGAAAAAGATGATGGATGATGCCGTGGTGGAGGAACAGCTTGTTGGTGTACTGGTCCTGAATATTAATCGGTTCAAGACCATTAATGATTCGCTCGGACAGCAAGCAGCTAACCGGGTTTTGCGTCAGGTAGGTCAACGACTGAAACATTCGTCACTTCCAGGAGAAGAAGTTTTTGGTTTGGGAAGAGATGAGTTTGCATTGACGATGAGGGATTTTAGTTCAACTGATACGGCGTTGCGTCGGACAAGATCCATTCTGCAACTTTTTGAGAAGCCGGTCTTGGTTGATGGCAATGAGTATCATCTTACACTTGGAATCGGGATGGCCATTTTCCCACATGATGGTGAGTCGCCGCAGGAGATTATTCAGAATGCAGATACGGCTCTGCATAGTGCAAAGGAACAGGGAATGGAACTGAATCGTTTTGCCCATGCAATGCAGATGAAGGCACAGGAGCGTTTGCAGCTTGAGAATGATCTGCGCAAGGCGTTGGATCGAGGTCAGTTCTACCTCGTCTACCAGCCGCAGGTTAATCTGCAGAGTGGGCTAATCGTGGGCATGGAAGCATTGGTGCGTTGGCAGCATCCACAGCGAGGCTCGGTATCTCCGGCGGAATTTATTCCGCTGGCAGAAGAAAGCGGGCTCATTGTGCCGCTTGGCGAATGGGTGCTTCGTGAAGCATGTGCACAGAACAAACAGTGGCAGGAAGCCGGTTATCGTAAACTGTGTGTGTCAGTGAATCTGTCGATGAGACAATTCAGACATTCCCATTTATTGGACAATATCAATGGCATTCTAAAAGAGACAGGGCTGGAGCCTGTATGGCTTGAACTGGAGATTACAGAGAGTATGACATTTGACAAAGACCGATCCTTCGAACAGTTGCGCAAAATCAAAGAAATTGGTGTGCATATCAGTATTGATGATTTTGGAACGGGATACAGCTCGTTGCACTATCTGAAGGATCTGCCGATTGATCGGCTCAAGATTGACCGTTCGTTCGTTAATGAAGTCATGGAGGACAGCAATAACGCTGCGATTGTATCTACCATCACTTCAATGGCGCATCATTTACAATTGAAAGTGACTGCGGAGGGCGTGGAGAACGAAGATCAGATGGTCTTTCTTCGCAATCAACATTGTCACGAGGCTCAGGGTTATTTCTTCAGTAAACCGATTAAAGCCGCAGAATTTGAAAAGCAGTTTTTGAGAGATGTGGATAAGCCCACAGGATAGGGAAGAGCGGGGGCGCGAGGGTGCTCCTGCTTTTTTTGATGGACGCGTAATGAAAAAAATGGAAATATGACTTGCATGCTATTGAGGATCATGGTATATTATTATTTGTAAAATCACTGTTAACTTCTGAACGGAACTTAACAATTAAACCTTCATTCATGCGGGTGTAGTTCAATGGTAGAACTTTAGCCTTCCAAGCTAATAGCGTGGGTTCGATTCCCATCACCCGCTTAACGAAGCAGTACCGGAGCCCTTGCGATGCAAGGGCTTTTTTTCTTTTCTAAAAATCTGGTACAATAACGGAGAAATTGATACTACACATGAATGAGAGGTAACCATACGTCCCATGAAGTAAAACACATGAATTGACCCCAGTTAACTGCAGACAGTTTTATGACGCAGTCAGCCAGAGCGGCTGAGCAATGAGGGGATTCGTGTGTCCAAATTCAGCTATGGGAAAAGGTATGGAACAAGTAAGCCTTTGAGGTTTACGTGTACCCTGTGTTCGGGGTTTCTTTGTTCATGCCGTAGCTTACCTTAGATCTGTCTTTGAATGCTTGATCCAACCCTGAATTGCCAAACCGCCGGCTGATGCCAGCGGTTTTTTTGTTTAGCAAAAAGGATGCAGGAAGGATGAGGCCTCATGATGACATTGGTACGCTTACATGAAGTATCAAAAGAATGGAACGGTATTGAATTGTTTACAGGATTGAATCTGGAGATTAATGAGGGCGAACGACTCGCCATTCTGGGTCGCAATGGATGCGGCAAGACGACATTATTACGTATCATTTTGGGTGAAGAGCATGGTGGTGGACGGATTGAACGTCATATCCCGCAGCAGGAATGGGGGTTCATGCGCCAGCGCTCGGAGATTGAGGCGGGTATGAATGTACTGGATGCGGTCCGGCGTGAGAGTGGTCAGATCTATGAAGTGAAACGGAACTTGGAAGAACTGGAACAACGTTTGAGCAGTAGCACTGAAGCTGATGATGAGCTGCTTGCAGCCTATACGCAAGTGATGGAGCAATATGAACAGCTGAACGGTTATATGTGGGAGACTGAGGTAGAGAAGGTACTGACACGCCTTGGATTATCCGCAGAGCATTGGAACAGACCCTATCATTCTTTGAGCGGTGGACAAAAAACAAAAGCTCGTTTGGCGGGACTGCTTGTCAGCAAACCCAAATTCCTGATCCTGGATGAACCGACGAATCATCTGGATGAGGGGAGCATGCGCTGGCTTGAAGAGTGGTTATCCTCATATGAAGGCACGCTGTTATTTGTATCTCACGATCGAACCTTTATTGATCAGGTAGCATCAGGAGTCATTGAGTTCAGTACAGATGCCCTGACCAAATATAAAGGCGGATACTCTGAATACAAGGTCCACAAAGAGCGTGAATTACGGGAACAGGAAACGATCTACCGCAGGCAGGAGTTGGAGCGTAAGGCGCTGGAAGAAACGATTCGTAACTACCAGGAATGGTTCCATAAAGCGCATAATTCAGCGACCGATGTGGAGGTGAAGATCACCCAGAGCTTCTACAAGGCCAAAGCCAACAAAAATATTTCACGATACCATGCGAAACAAAAACAGTTGGAACGTTTGGAGCGGGAACGGGTGGATAAACCTCGTGAAGCTGCAAAGTTGAACATGGAATTGCAGATGAATCCACTGGCTGCACGCCAGCTTCTTGCGCTGGAAGAGGTGAGTTTTTCATATACGGGGAACGAGCCAGTGCTTCGCAACCTTCGAATCACTGTTGAACGCGGAGATCGGCTTGCCGTACGGGGTCCTAACGGAACGGGCAAGACGACACTGCTGAAGTTGATGATTGGCGAGCTGGAACCTTCGGAAGGCAAGGTCACACGGCATCCACAGCTGAGAATCGGATACTTTTCACAGGAGCTGGAAGGGCTTCCCGAGAATCTAACGCTTCTGGATAGTTTGCTTACCCTTCCATCCATGACTCAAAGTGCGGCACGTACCATTCTGGGATGTTTCCTGTTTTCCAGGGATGATGTGTTCAAACGTATTGGGGATTTGAGCATGGGGGAAAAGTGTAGAGTGGCATTTCTGAGACTGTATTTTGGCGGAGCGAATCTGCTGGTGCTGGACGAACCGACAAACTATCTGGACATCGATACTCAGGAAGTCATGGAGAATGTATTAAAACAGGCTTCAGGTGCTTTGGTGCTTGTATCTCATGACCGGATGCTGACGAAGACACTCGCGAATCGATTGTGCGATCTGGAAGCTGGGGGCACAGCAACTCTGTTTGAAGGAGGTGTGTCGGATTGGGAGCAGTCCACCAAACTTCGGGAGGTGGCGCTGGAGACCCGGGAATCCGATGATGAGCGGTTACGATTGGAGATGCGACTATCGGAGTTGCTGTCTCCTGTAAGCACTGCTGGAAAAGACAGTCTGACACAGCCCGAGCATTCGAATGAGCGAGCGGTCGAGGCAGCTGAGATTCGCGAAATCCAGAAGCGCCTAAAACAATTGAAAGATAAGGGTGCAAGCATAAATTAGAACATGGACGGCTTGCTATTTCGATCTATTTTGCATATAATTATGAACGATCATCGATGATTATATCGATATAGGGTATGTGTTCAAAAAGAGCGGTTTTCAGTACCGAGAAGATGGGATGAAGATAGAAATGGAGTAGCGGAGCGTAGGGAAAACTACGTGAGCAACTACAATGTTTCCGAAGGAAACATACTTCGTAAGCATCTGCTTATTCGGCTGAATGCCATATTCGACGCTGATGATGCCGCCAGGCATCATTCGTAATCAAAAGCGGACTTTTTGACAACCTCTAGAGGTTTAACTAACAAGCAAACGTGATGATGGAGACAAGTAAGCAGTGCCTCTGGACAGGGAGGAAGCGCCGTAGATTGAGAGCGTTTCTGTAGAACAAGGCTGCCGAAATTCACTCCGAAGCGGTTCCCTGAACCTGTTTTTGTGTAGACACAGAGGCAACAGTAGGGGCAAACGGTTAACGGTCGTTATTCCGTACAAAGTGAGACAGAACTAGTTGCAGACCAGAAGGTCCGTGCAGCAATGGATGTCTAACAAGGGTGGTACCACGGTCTTTTCGTCCCTTCAGGGGAGAGAAGGCCTTTTTTTGTTGCAAAAACACCACAAAAAGGGGGCAATTACACATGAAAGAACGTTTAGAGGCATTGAAGATCGAAGCGCTGGAGCAGTTGTCTGGTGTGAATGATCCGCAGACGCTCGGTGATCTGCGTGTAAAGTATTTGGGGAAAAAGGGTGCATTGACTGAAATTTTGCGAGGTATGGGTGCACTTAGTGCAGAGGAACGTCCAGTTATTGGTCAAGTAGCCAATGATGTTCGGGCTGCCATTGAGGAAGTCATCGACAGCAAGCAGGATCAGTTCCAGAAGGAAGAGACGGCGAAGCGTCTGCAATCCGAGAAAATTGATGTGACGCTGCCAGGACGTCGTGGACGTCAAGGCGGACTGCATCCACTGACGAAAGTGGTACAGGAGATCGAAGATATTTTCATCGGCATGGGATACCGCATAGCGGAAGGTCCTGAAGTCGAAATGGATTATTACAACTTTGAAGCATTGAACTTGCCGAAGAATCACCCGGCGCGCGATATGCAGGATTCCTTCTATGTTACAGAAGACTTGTTGATGCGTACTCATACGTCTCCGGTTCAAGTACGTACCATGCAGAGTATGAAGGGCGAAGTGCCTGTCAAAGTCATCTGCCCAGGTAAAGTATACCGCCGTGATGACGACGATGCGACGCACTCTTTCCAATTCAACCAGGTTGAAGGATTGGTCATCAGCGAAAACATTCGTATGAGCGATCTGAAAGGAACCCTGCTGCAATTCGTGCGCGAGATGTTCGGTTCCCACACGGAAATTCGTCTGCGTCCAAGCTTCTTCCCGTTCACGGAGCCAAGTGCGGAAGTGGATGTAACTTGTGTACAATGTGGCGGCAGCGGCTGTCGAGTATGTAAGCAAACCGGCTGGCTCGAAATTTTGGGCGGCGGTATGGTTCACCCGAAAGTACTGGAAATGGGCGGCTACGATCCGGAGAAATACAGCGGTTTTGCATTCGGAATGGGCGTAGAACGTATCGCGATGTTGAAGTATGGTGTCGATGATATCCGTCACTTCTACAACAGTGATCTGACCTTCTTGAAGCAATTCGGACGGCTGTAACCAACAATACAATGGATCGACAGTTATAGAGCAAACGTTATGAACCGGGAACACCAATTTATAGATGAAGGAAGTGAACGTCCATGAGAGTATCGACAGATTGGCTGTCTGATTATATTTCCCTTGAAGGTGTGACGCCACAGGAATTGGCGGAGAAAATCACCCGTGCGGGTGTCGAGATTGATGTAGTGGAGAACCGCAACAAGGGCGTGAATAAAGTTGTGGTAGGTTATGTGAAGAGCAAGGAGAAACATCCGGATGCTGACAAACTGAATGTATGTGTCATCGATGCCGGCCAGGAAGAAGATCTGCAGATCGTGTGTGGTGCGAAAAATGTGGATGCAGGCCAAAAAGTAGTTGTAGCTCTGGTTGGAGCGAAACTCCCTGGTGGATTGGATATCAAAAAAGCCAAATTGCGCGGCGTTGTATCCCTTGGGATGATCTGTTCTGCGAAAGAGCTGGGCATGAACGACAAATTGCTGCCCAAAGATCAGCAGGAAGGTATTCTTGTTCTACCGGAACAAACAGAGGTGGGCACGCCGATCAGCCAGGTTCTTGGTCTCGACGACCATGTACTTGAACTGGATCTGACACCGAACCGTTCCGACTGTCTCAGCATGCGTGGTGCAGCTTATGAAGTAGGTGCCATCCTGGGTCGTGAAGTGAAGCTGCCGAATCCCAAAGACCAACTGGTTGAAGTGGGTGATGCAGCTGCGAATCATATCTCTGTAGAGATTAAGGCACAGGAGCAATGCAGTCACTATGCCGCTCGTTATGTAACCGGCATTAAGCTGGGTGCTTCCCCGCTGTGGATGCAAAACCGTCTGATGGCTGCAGGTGTTCGTCCAATCAACAATATCGTTGATATCACGAACTATGTCATGCTGGAATATGGTCAACCGCTACATGCATTCGATGCGGATAAGCTGGAAAAAGGTCATATTGAAGTGCGGATGGCCAACGAAGGCGAAACGATCGTTACGCTCGATGGACAGGAGCGCAAGCTGGAGCCGCACATGTTGCTCATTACGGATGGCGTGAAACCTGTAGCCATCGCTGGGGTTATGGGTGGCGAGAATTCCGAGGTGTCAGAAGGCACGGTGAATCTGCTCTTGGAGTCCGCCAAATTCGACGGCGGAACCGTTCGGAAAACGTCGCGCCAACTGGGGCTGCGTTCCGAAGCAAGCATGCGTTTTGAGAAGGAAGTAGACCCGGGTGCGGTGATTACGGCTTTGGATCGTGCGGCTGAACTGATTCAGCGTTATGCTGAAGGTGAAGTGCATCAGGGAATCGTGGAAGCTGGAGCAGAAGCTGCGGAGAAACGTGTAATTCAATTGTCGCTGGATAGACTGAATCGTTATCTGGGAACCGATCTGTCTCTGCTTGAGGTGAAAACCATCTTCGCTCGTTTGCACTTTGCATGTGGTGATGCTGATCAAGGATTGCTGGATGTGGAAGTACCAACACGCAGAGGGGATATTACGCTTGATGTAGACTTGTTTGAAGAGATTGCGCGCCTCTACGGATATGACAACATTCCAACCACTTGGATTGAAGGACCGACGACTCCGGGGGCATATACTCGCTCTCAAGCGATGCGTCGCACCATTCGTGGATTGCTCTCAGGCAGTGGCTGGCAGGAAATGATCAGTTACTCCTTTGTTCACCCGGATAAAGCGACATTGTTCCCGGCACTGACACAAGGCTGTAAAGCCGTGAAACTCGCGATGCCTATGAGTGAGGACCGCAGTGTGCTTCGTACGAGTATTTTGCCACAAATGCTGGATGCAGCGGTGTATAACATGAACCGTAAACAGGATTCACTGGCTGTATTTGAAGTGGGCAATGTGTTCTTCACCGAAGAAGATCAGTTGACCAAGCAACCGCATGAGATCCCAGTACTGGGCTTGCTGCTCACCGGGAATCGTGCAAGCCAGCAGTGGAATGTTGGAGCGGAGAAAGTAGATTTCTTCGATCTGAAAGGTGCGCTTGAGCAACTGTTCGCTTATGTAGGCCTGGAACAACGCATTCGCTTGGTGGCGAACAGCCCCGAAGGATTCCATCCGGGACGTTCTGCGTCAGTTTATCTGGAAGGCAAGGATGGCGGAGAAGGCATTTTGATCGGTACATTGGGTCAACTGCATCCGGAACTGCAACAGCAGTATGATCTGAATGATGTGTACATCGCAGAGATTGCACTTGAATCGATCTACAGTGAAGCAGACGCTGATATTCGTTATCGTGAACTTCCACGTTTCCCAGCCATGGAACGTGATATCGCGGTTGTTGTGAATGAGGATATCGAAGCGGGAGATATGCTGCGCGCCATTCGTGAATCGGCGGGTGAATTGTTACAAACCGTACAGGTATTCGATGTGTTTACTGGTAGTAAACTGGGTGAAAACAAAAAGAGCGTGGCGATGGCACTGGTATACCGGAATCGTGAACGTACACTGACCGATGAGGAAGTTACTGAAGTTCATGCCCGTGTAGTGGCTCGTCTGGAAGAGCAATTCGGAGCGGAATTGCGTAAATAGGACAGAAGAAGATTTTTTGAACAAAGATTAGCAGGAATTGTTTGAAGTCACATCGAATCCTTAGCATTAGAGGATCGATGTGACTTTTTTGTGATTACAGCTTAGAATCAACATACAGACTTGAAGGAGGGCACAACTGTGACTACACCTGATCGTACACGCGTCACCGTAGAGATCTACGGGACTTCCTATAAACTGGTTGGCAGCAGTGCCGACTATATGAAACAAGTAGCTAACCTGGTAGATGAGCGTATGAGCGCGATCTCCAAGCAAAATTCCCGTCTGGATACTCCGCGTATTGCGGTGCTGGCGGCTGTACATATGGCTGAACAGTCTCTTCAGACTCAGGAAATCCGGAATGAGCTGAAGATGCTTACTGGAGAACGTACAGAACTGAGAAACGAATTGAATCGGTTAAACGCCATACAAAATGAACATCAACAAGAATTGGAACGGCGTGACCAGTCTCTTGCTGAATTGCAGAAGCTGAAGCTTGAAGCAGAGCAGGCGCTGAAAAAGGCAGAAACGGACAAGCAAGCAGAAATGGCAAAGTTAAACACACTGCTTGAACAGGAGCGTGCCCAGGCAACGGAGCGAGTGCAGAAATTGCAAGCTCAGGCAACGGCACAACTCAAGGAAGCAGAAGCCAAGGCAGCGAGACAGCTGAAGGAAATGGAAGAAAAAGCGGCTAATCAGCTTAAAACTGCACAGGCACAGGCTGCTTCACAGCTAAAAGAAGCTCAGAACCGCTCTGTAGCTGAACTGCAGCAGGCACAGGCCAAAGCTGCGGCTCAATATAAGGAATTGCAGGATAAGGCTGCAGCTCAATTAAAAGCAGCCGAAAGCCGTGCCGTTGCAGAACGTCAACAAATTGAGGCCATGGCTGCACAACAGGTTCAGACAGCCAAAGAAGAAGCCGAGTCCGCCATCCTGTTAGAGTTGGAGCAGGCTGAGAACAACCTGAAGAAAGCTCAGGAAGAGGCTGCACTGCAATATAACGAACTTCAGCAACAGATGGAACTTCGGCTCCAGCAGGCTGAAGAAAAAGCGCTGGAACAGACTCAGGCTCTGACGGATCAGGCGAATCAGGAGCGGGCTGCCTTGCAGGAACAAGCGGAGCAGAAGCGCCTGAATCAGATAAACCAATTAGAAGCGGAGTTCAAGACGTTATCCGAACAGTCAGAACTCGAATGGATGGAGAAAGAAGCAGCCCTCGAGGAACAATTGCAACAAGCCAAGGAAGCCGCAGCATCTCAGGCAACGGAAGCCGCTGCGGCGGCAGAAGCCGTATTGCAAGAAGAACGCAGCAAGCTCAAGCAGCAGCTTGAGGAACAACGTAAGCAGGCGGAGTCTCGACTGTTAGATGTCGAAGAGCAATTGGAAGAAGTGATGACCCAGCTCATCAGTGCACAGGACATGGTTGCAGAGCAAGAACAGCAGCTTCAACACGAGCGTGGTCAATTGGAAACATTGCGTCATGAGCATGGGGTCCGTAAACAGGAGCAGGAAGTTCAGAGTCGCCGAATTACGGAACTGGAGCAGCAACTGGAGCAATTGAAAGAGGACCGTTCTCAGTTGCAGGAGCTTCTGCGTGAAACGGAGCAGGCTGCCCAGCAATCCCGTGATGCACAGGAACAATGGAAACAGAAGTATAATGAAACTGTGGATAGAGAAACCTCTGTTACTGCTCAGCTGCGCAAACTTCAGGAGCAGCATGCACAGCTTGAACAGGAAGTTCAAAAGCTTCGTGAGGCTGAAGTGAAGTCGGAAGAGGAACAGCGCAGGTTGCATAAGGTGCTTGAACAGGCTCATGCCGCGGTGCGCACATTGCAGAATGAGATTGGCACGCTTACGGAACGTGAACAATCCTGGAAAGACCTTGCTGAGCAGCGATTGGCTGAGATTGGGGACCTGGAGAACCAGATTCTCGAAGTTGCTGAACAAAATGAAACGTTGGAGTCTGGTGTGCAATCCCTTCATGATGAATTGTCCGTAGTGAAGGAAGAGTCTCGTTTCAATCATGAAGAGGCTGTGCAATACCAGAAGGACGCAGAACTTTTGGAAGAGAAACGCACAGAGCTTGAAGTTGAGCTCAATGTTGTTCGGGAAGAGCTGAACCGACTTCAGGATAATTATAAACAAATCCGTAACGATTACAGTGATGCATTACAACGTGAAGAGAATTACAGCTCTAAGATTGATGAATTGAGCACGGAGAAGCAAGAAATTGTGAGGGCGCTTGAAGAAGCAAGACAGTCTTCAGCTAAACTTTCCGAACGCTACTCCGAGCAAGAGAGCCTGCTGGCTCAGACCGAGGAAGAAGCGTTGGAGTGGCAGATCAAATACGAAGAACTGTCAGCCAAACAGGCCGAGTTGTCATCCCGTCTGGAGCAGTTAACGAGACGTGAAGAAGAACTCCGCTCCAGCGTTGCACAAGCAGAGCAGAATGACCAAGTGTGGCAACGCCGTGCAGATGAATGGGCTGCTCAGGAACAATCCTGGCAGGAACGCTGGGCTGCACTTGAGAATGAACTGACCGTTTGGAAGAGAGAAAGTGCTGCAAGTAGCGAGTTGCTGGAGGGACTGGAGCAAGAACGACAGCAGCTGGACAAGTTACGTGCAGAAGCAACTCAAGAGAAAGAGATCATGGAAACTGAACTGCTTGAGATGGGAGAGCGTTACGAACTAGCGGCCAACCAATTACGATTGTTACAGGTTGAACGTGAGATGGAGCAGGAGAAGGCAGAGCAGCTGAACACGGAATATCGTCAGTTGCATGATGAATATACGAAATTGCAGACGGAATATAACGAATGGATTGAATTGATTGAACAGGACCAGACCTAGCGGAATGAATGTGGCAGAACTGGCTCGTGGGCAACGTACTCTGGTACAATTTGTTATACTAAAGAAGGAGCTCCCGTCGCTGCGGGGGCTCCTTGTCTTGAATGCTATTCTTCAACGATAATTTTGGAAATCATGCTGCTGTGTCCTGAACCACAGAAGACCGAACAGGACATTTCAAACTCACCAACTTTGTCCGGGGTTATGACTTTGGAGCTATTTCTGGTATCCAGTTGAAGATTCAGCTCAGGCACAAGCATACCGTGATTTCCGTTTACATTTTCATAAACAATGTTAACCGGAACGCCTTTTTTAAGATGGTACTCAGGTTGATCGAATTCGTAGTTGCTTGCCTTGATGACCAGTTCTTCACTGGCAGTAACCTCAGCTTCGGATCCATTGCTGCCAGATTCTGCGGACTGTTTCGCCGCTCCGCATGCAGTGAGGACCAGAATTAACATACAGGCAGCGAGCCATACTATGCCTTTCTTCATCATGTGCCTCCTTAAAGCGTGATATGGATAAAATTTGAATGATTGCTCCAGTCATCATACCGCAATATGTGGATGCCTGTACACGCTGCGTATGTCGTTTTTCTGAAAATTGTACGTGTACGGCAGAGAGTGGTACTGCCCAAATGAAATAAACCTCTTCCGGCACGAGGCCTTCAGAGGTTTAAGAAAATTCATGGGGACGTTAAGGTGAAATGGAGATTAACTCTTGGAGCTTCGTCCGGCATCAAAAGGGGTGGATACCGGGATGAAAAGATCGATAATCCCGATAACCAGCGCAGCTAGAATGGCACCGAGCAGGCTGACTTCAACATGATCTACAACATATTGACCAAGCCAAATCACCAGTGCGCTAACGATAAATCCGACAATACCGCGACCAAACGGGTTGACCCTTTTGCCGAAAATACCTTCAACAATCCAGCCGAGCAGGGCAATGACGAGAGCAAGCAGCAGGGCGCTCCAGAAGCCACCAACGGCGAATCCGGGAACGATCCAGCTAACCACCATTAATACAATTGCGGCGATGATAAATCGCACGACATGTCCCAGAAAATTCATGGTGTTTACCTCCTTTTATTCGGATTGAACTGAGCAAGGCCACTCCAAGGGGATGGAGAGGTTGCACAATCCTGACACCTGTAGTTTGTGGTGCTATGGTTTAAGTTATGTGTGGAAGGATTCGTTAAATAGCGTAAGAAAGTTTCTTTCGTTATAATACAGATATAGTTTGGAAGGAGTTGTACACTTGGACACGAAAATTTTACACACACTGGAATATCGCAAAATTTTAAATACATTGCTTAGCTTTGCCCAGACGACCATGGGAAAAAAGAAAGCGGAGCAACTTGAACCAAGCAGTGAACTTGAAGAAGTGAAGCGGTTGCTGCAGCAAACCGATGAAGCCTTCACATTTGATCGCCTGAAAGGCTCCCCGTCGTTTGGGGGAATTGTAGATATTACAGCTTCCATCAAACGTGCTGAAATTGGAGGCACACTTAACCCTCACGAACTTTTGGGAATATCCAATACGACCTTTGCAGCGCGGCGCTTGAAACGTCAGATTGGTACTTTGCATGAAGATGAGCCCATCGAATCTCTGTTCTATATCAGTGACCAACTGTCAGAGCAAAAAACGCTTGAGGATGCCATCAAAATCTGTATTGACGATAATGCAGAGGTTGCCGACAGTGCAAGCGTAACCTTGGCGCAGATTCGTCGTGAGCTGCGAGGCGGAGAAGCGCGGATTCGCGAAAAACTGGATTCCATGATTCGATCCTCTACCGTATCCAAGATGCTGCAGGATCAGCTCATCACAATCAGAGGAGACCGTTTTGTTATCCCGGTGAAAGCTGAATATCGTTCATACTTTGGCGGGATTGTGCACGATCAATCCGGTTCGGGTGCGACATTGTTCATTGAGCCGGAATCGATTGTAGCCATGAACAACAAATTACGCGAAACCCGGATTCGGGAAGAACGCGAAATAGAGATTATTTTGCAGAAATTGACGGCACTTGTCAGTGAGCAGGGAGAATGGCTGCTGTATGATGTCGACTTGCTGGGATCACTTGATTTTATCTTCGCCAAAGCACGTCTGGCTCGTGAACTGAAAGCAACATTACCACGCATGAATGACCGCGGATTCCTCAAACTGAAGAAGGGCCGTCATCCATTGATACCGATTGAAAACGTGGTTCCAATCGACATTGAATTGGGCAATGATTACACATCCATTATCGTGACAGGTCCGAATACGGGTGGTAAGACGGTAACACTCAAAACGATTGGATTGCTGAGCTTGATGGCCATGTCCGGTTTATTTGTTCCGGCTGAGGATGGCAGTCAGCTATGTGTATTTGATGCAATCTATGCAGACATTGGGGACGAGCAGAGTATCGAGCAGAATCTGAGTACTTTCTCCAGCCATATGACGAACATCATTCGCATTCTGAAGAACATGACGCCGAAAAGTCTGGTATTGCTCGATGAACTTGGAGCAGGAACAGACCCGGCTGAAGGGTCCGCACTGGCGATCTCCATGCTGGAGCATATGCACCGGACAGGATGTCGCATGGTTGCAACCACCCACTACAGTGAACTGAAAGCATACGCATATGAGCGTAAAGGCGTTATTAATGCCAGCATGGAATTTGATATCAATACATTGAGTCCAACCTATCGCCTTCTGGTAGGTGTACCTGGACGAAGTAATGCATTTGCCATTGCAGAGCGACTGGGACTGCCAGGTTACATTCTCGACTATGCCCGTGGCGAAGTGAAGGAAGAGGATCAACGGATTGAGCACATGATCGCTTCTCTGGAAGAGAACCGACTTACGGCTGAACAAGAGCGTGAGAAGGCAGAGAGCTTGCGCCAGGACATGGAGAAATTACGCAGTCGTCATCAGGCCGAATTGGAGAAACTGGAACAGCAGCGTGATCGCCGGATTGAAAAAGCAGAAGAAGATGCACGCAGCATTGTGGACAAGGCTCGCGCGGAAGCGGAGAAGATTATCGCAGATCTTCGCCTGCTGGCTATGGAGGAAGGTGCTTCCGTGAAGGAGCACAAACTCATTGCTGCCCGCAAACAACTGGACGAGGCTGAACCGGAGAAACGCAGAAAAACGGTTAAGAAGACAGCAACAGCGCCGAAGACTCGTGCCATCGGTCCTGGTGATGAAGTGCTTGTCTACAGTTTGAATCAAAAAGGCCATGTTGTAGAGATGTCGGGCAGCAAAGACGCTATGGTACAACTGGGGATCATGAAAATGAAAGTATCCCTGGATGACCTGGAACTACAACAATCGGCTCCAGCAGCCAAACCGAAGCAAAAACCGGTAACGGGTATGAAACGCACACGTGATGACAATGTGAAAAGTGAATTGGATCTGCGTGGCACCAACCTGGAAGAAGCACTGATGGAGACAGACCGATTCATTGATGAAGCTTTCCTTGCCAACCTGGGCCAAGTTTATATTATTCACGGTAAAGGTACAGGAATTTTACGTTCCGGTATTCAGGATTACCTGCGTAAGCATAAACATATTAAAAGTTACCGGCTGGGCAATTACGGAGAAGGCGGGAACGGCGTGACCGTCGCAGAATTGGAATAGCCGGTCCATGAATCAATGATATTCTGCGACCTTATTTATGAAGGTTGCAGATGGGGAGAGGGGAACGGTGCGTGAAAGAAAGCATTGACCAATTGCTGTCTCATCCCTTGGGGATGGTACTCGGTTTTTTCTCGGTAGCGATTATGGAGCTGCTTGTATTTCTGGCTTGCTTCGAACTGGTGACCAAGTATAAATGCTGGACTGAAATCAAGAAGGGCAATGTGGCTGTTGCGATGGCTACAGGAGGCAAGATCTTCGGGATTTGCAACGTACTGCGGTTCTGCATACAAGCCAAATCTTCGGTATATGAAGCCATGACCTGGTCTTTTGTAGGGTTTATTCTTCTGCTCATTGCCTATTTTTTGTTCGAATTCCTGACACCCGTGTTCTCCATTGATAAGGAGATCGAAGCGGATAACCGAGCTGTCGGATTGATATCCATGATTATTTCAGTCTCGCTGTCGTTTGTTATTGGCGCGAGCATTATCTAGGGGGACCGGTCATGAAGATATTGATACGGATTCTGTTTGCGGCATCGATCGTGTTTTTTGCCATCGGTGTGATCTATGTAATGAATACATGATGATATGAAAGAGGTTGATTGAATATGGAAACAACAATATGCCCTTGGTGTCAAACGGAAATTGTATGGGATGAGGAACTCGGCCCTGAAGAAGAGTGTCCATACTGCCACAATGAATTGAAGGGATATCGAACGCTCAACATTAACATCGGTGACGAAGAGAACGATGAAGTAGAGGACGACATCTATGATGTGGATGATGTAAAAGATGAGGAACAGACTACGGATCTTACAGATCTGTGGGGGGATGAAGTTGAACTCAAATTGCCGGAGCTGCGAACGTTGACCAAATATGCGGATGAAGGTAATGACCTCATTCAGTATGAACAAGGTGTTCAGAAGCAACTTGATCATCAGGAAGAAGTACCGGAGTGCCCGAATTGCCGGGAATTCATGATTCTCGCAGGTACGCAAGCTGCAACGCAGGATAACTTCATGCCTGCTAACGCTGCTTCAGGCAAAGGGTCACTATTGTCACCACCTTTTAAGGTGCTGACCTATATATGCTCGGGATGTTTCCAAGTTCAATACAGTCTGTCTGAGGATGACCGTCTTCGTTTGATTCAGAACCTGAGTAGAAAGGAATAAGCATTTCGTAGATACGAACCAAAATTTCAAAGCAATCCTGAAGATTCATCATGTTTTCCTCTTGCTTGGGGCACGTTAAGCCTTAGACCTACCTGTACACAGTTCACTTCAGGTGGATGAAGGAGGAGCAGATGAAGATTACTTTAGGCCGACAATCCATTCTGCTTTTGGGCGTGAATGGATTGTTTGCGTTAGCCGGAGCGCTGTCGGGGACCTTTTTGAATGTGTTTCTGTGGAAAAGCCGTCCGGATTATGCCATGTTGGGATGGTTCACTCTCAGCCAGCAACTGACCATTGGACTAACATTCTGGCTTGCTGGCAAATGGGTCAAGGAACACAATAAAATGAGTGCACTACGACTGGGTACTGCGCTGTCCGGCATATTTTATATGATCGTCCTTTGGGCTGGTTCCAAAGCTGTAGACTGGATATGGCCTTTGGGTATACTACTGGGCTGTTCACTGGGGTTATTCTGGATCGCATTTAATGTTGTGTATTTTGAAATAACGGATCGGGAAAACAGGGATCTATTTAATGGCTGGGTCGGGTTACTTGGTTCGATGACAGGAATTATAGGTCCTTGGTTCTCCGGTTTGATTATTACTCGCATGACAGACAACACAGGATATCGGCTTATCTTTACGGTATCGCTCGTCATTTATGTCATAGCGGTAGTCTTCAGTTTTTTTCTGAAAAAAAGAAAGGTGAGCGGTACATACCGCTGGTCAGAACCCTGGATACAGCTATCCAAGCCGGATAGTCCTTGGAGGACCTTAGCCTTGGGTTTATTCGCTCAGGGCGCACGGGAAGGTGTCTTTGCCTTCCTGATTGCACTGTTGGTATATTTGGCTACAGCACAGGAGTACAAATTGGGACAGTTCTCGCTCATCACTTCAGCTGTGGCACTAGTAAGTTATTGGGCAGCCGGAAAATGGTTCAAACCACAGTTCAGATCAAAAGGCATGTTCATTGGAGCCCTCATTCTGCTCGTTGTGCTCCTTCCTCTTCTCTGGAAAGTGACCTATGGTACGCTGTTAATCATGGGAATCGGGAGTGCTGTTGCGATGCCGTTGTATGTATTACCGATGATATCAGCGGGATTCGACATGATGGGCACGAGTGGCGAAAATGTGGAGAAAAGGGTTGAACTTGTCGTATTGAGGGAGTTATGTCTGATGGTTGGCCGACTTTTTGGGTTGATCATATTTATTATAACGGTCATGAATAGTCCGTCCCTGCGCATGTTAACCTGGCTTATTATCGTTCTGGGTGCTTTTCCGCTAATTGGATGGATCTTTATGCGCAAGTTATTGAACCGAACGGAAGGGCAAGAGCCCTCGGCTTAGCAACTTCCAAATATATAAACAGGGTACAGCCGCGGGGAAAAGAGAACTTTCCGTGTGCTGTACCCTGTTTGTATTGATTTATTTTTGATGTTACACAGGAGATGGTTTACTTGTACGTGTAAGTGAGAATAGATCCATATCAGGGTTTTGTTTGCCAGTAATAGCATCCACAATCAGGGAGGCAGCAATCATACTGTATACGGTACCGTTGCCTCCATACCCTTCAACAAAGTACGAATTCGGGTAGTCTGGGTGTGGACCGATTAACGGAAGACCATCATGAGTGCTTCCAAAGACAGCTTCCCAAGCGTAATCGACTTCAAGATCAGGTAATGGGAAATACTCGGCAATCTTCTGTAACAAAATCTCACCTTTATGAACCGCCTTGATAGCCCGTTGTTCTTCTCGAGGACGATTCTCATCAAGTCCACCTGCAATAATTCTTCCGTCTGGAGTTGTGCGCATATATAGATAAGGTCGTTCGGTCTCCCATATCATGCATTGCTTATACCAGCTGCTGAGATCCTGTAGTGGCTTGGTAGCGATAGCATAGGTGCTTTGAAGGTATGCGCCTCTATCCTTTTTAATTTCTTGTGTTTCATAGCCTGTTGAGAAAATAACATGTTTGGCACGTACAGTGCCATGAGGTGTGTAACATAGGACACCATTTTCATCATAATCACAATGGGTGAATTCACTATGAGCATAGACTCTTGCTCCTTGACGTGAGGCTGAGTGGAATAGTGAGTGAACCAAACGATACGGATTAACCTCAGCATCCCCACTTGTGTATAATGCAGCACGTTTGCTGAACGGGAATAGTGCACTGATTTTTTCCTGATCCCACAGCTCCACATCAAATCCATAATGTTTCAGGTTACGATATTCTTCCTCCAGCAACGATACATCTTCCTCGTGACTGGCACAATAGAGACTTGTGCGAGGCACAAACCAAGGATCAATCTCAAGCTTCGATGAAATTTTTTCGAGATGGTGCATGGCATCCCGGCATAATTCGTAGAATCGAACACCACGTTCTTCTCCAAATGTCTGGATACAAGAGGTGAGCGTTTTGTCATTCGTATATTGGAGCAGGCCCGTATTTGCCATACTACTGCCATAACCGATATCTCTTTTGTCAATAACAACGGTGTCAATCCCCTGATCCGTCAAAAGCTTGGCAGACAACGCGCCTCCCATTCCACCACCGATGATTAAACAATCACAGGACAGGTTTTCTTGCAAAACAGGATAATGGGGATGGGAAGTAAAGGTAGTTGGCCAAAATGTTTTCCCGTTAATAAGTTCCATAATTGATCACCTCTGTTGAATGTAGTTGAAGTATACTTTTTCAGGTTAGGGTAACAATAAATTCGCAATAACTTTAGATTAAGGAGGTCAGATATACATGCAAAACTCACAAATGCAAGCACTGAGCCCCAAGGAACTGAACTATATTGCGGATTCAATTTCCAATGAGGAAATGTTAATCAAACAATGTGCAGCTACAGCCTCCATCACACATAATCCGCAAATTCAACAGGCGCTGAATCATTATGTTCGCTCACATGAGCAGCATCTGAATACTCTTGTCAATGCGTTACAGCAACATCAATCTCTTGCACCAGCTCAATCACAGTAAATCTCAAAACATGACAAGTTATTTCAAAGTATAGGAGGAAAATACGTGTACACTCAATCTTTGTCATCTGGTGGAAATTTTATGCAGGAGCAGGATCTGCTGAAGTCGATTCTTGCAGATTTAAGACGAACCTCACGCGAATATACGACTGCGACAACGGAAGCTTCCTGCCCCATGACACGTCGAATGTTCACAGACTTAACGAACGATACCCTAAGATTACAAGGGGAACTGTTCAATCTGATGCAGCAAAACAACATGTATTCGGTGTCGTCTAAAGCACTTCGTCAGGATGTGGACAAGCAAATCCAGTCTGCACACCAGACCCAACAGAAGTGTCAGCAATTCATTCAGGAAAAGAATTCGCAGAACAGTTCATATAGCCAAGCTCCTAATGTGCCTCAGCATCAACCGAATTACGGTAACCCTTATTACATGTAACCTATGTAAAAGAGGTTTGAAGCACCTAACGTTACAGGACCATACCACCGCCTGCCCGAATTCAGGGCAGGCGGTCTTTTGTCTATGCATCGACGTTAAATTCATGTAATATAAGTATTAATTCATTTTCAGGAACCTGGATGACGCTGGAGGGAAAACCATGAAAGATTTGAACGATCTGCAATTAAAAGTTCTGGATCTGTTGAAGGAAGACGCGAGAAGGACTCCCGCACTGCTGTCGACGCTGCTGGGGGAGTCGGAAGACAAGATCAAGAACGCCGTGGCACAGCTTGAACAAGACCACGTCATCGTGAAATACGCAACCGTCGTGAACTGGAGCAAAATAGATGATGAAAAAGTAACGGCCCTGATTGAGGTGCAGATTACGCCGGAGCGTGGTCGTGGTTTTGAAGGGATTGCCGAACGCATCTATCTCTATCCGCAAGTGAAGTCCGTATATCTCATGTCCGGTGCATACGATCTGCTCGTTGAAGTGGAAGGTGGCAACCTGCGTGAAGTCGCTAATTTTGTGTCGGAGAAACTGTCTCCGATAGACTCTGTACTTTCAACCAAAACAAATTTTATTCTTAAAAAATATAAGCAGGACGGGATTATCTTTGAAGACCATCAGGAAGACAACCGTCTCATGATCTCGCCGTAAAGGAAGATGTGTCATGATAGTGAATGAACAGACAACCGGGAACAACAAGAAAATGACATCTTATCTGGCACCCCTCGTGCAGCAGATACCTCCATCCGGAATTCGTAAATTTTTTGATCTGGTTGGAGACAACAAGGATATTATCACATTGGGTGTGGGTGAACCTGATTTTGTTACACCTTGGCATATGCGTGAAGCTTGTGTATACTCGCTGGAAAGAGGTATGACCAGCTACACATCCAACGCAGGTATGCCGAAGTTGAGAGAAGCCATCAGTGAATATCTGGATACTCAGTTTGATACCAAATACGATCCCAAGGATGAGATTATTGTTACTGTGGGTGGCAGTGAAGCGATTGACTTGGCTTTGCGAGCATTAATCGTACCTGGCGACGAGATTCTCATTCCTGAACCTTCGTACGTGGCTTATTCACCAATCGCTTCAATCGGTGGCGGTATACCGGTTGGTGTTGAAACCTACGCGAAAGATCAGTTCAAGTTAACGGCCGAAGCACTTGAAGCTGGCATCACACCGAAGTCGAAAGTGGTTATTCTGTGTTATCCGAGTAATCCCACTGGAGCCATCATGACGTATGAAGAGTGGCTGCCTATTGCTGAAGTGATTAAAAAGCATGATCTGATTGTGATCGCGGATGAAATTTACGCTGAATTGACGTATACGCAAAAACATGTTAGCTTTGCAGCTATCCCTGACATGAAGGAGCGGACCATTCTCGTAAGCGGATTTTCGAAGGCTTTTGCAATGACAGGTTGGCGGATCGGTTACATGTGTGGTCATCCTGAGCTTATTGCAGCCATGCTCAAAATCCATCAGTATACGGTAATGTGTGCGCCGGCCATGGGTCAGGTTGCTGCACTTGAGGCATTGACGAATGGTTTGGGTGAGAAAGATCGGATGGTAGAATCGTATAACCAGCGTAGACGTTTGATTGTACAGGGATTCAGGGATATTGGACTCGATTGTCATGAACCTCAGGGAGCATTCTATGCATTCCCGAGCATTCAAAAGACAGGGATGAGTTCTGACCTGTTTGCTGAGCGATTGTTAACGGAGAATAAAGTTGCTGCTGTTCCCGGCAATGTTTTTGGCCCTCAGGGTGAAGGCTTCTTACGTTGTTCTTATGCTACTTCTGTGACCCAATTGAATGAAGCTTTGGAACGAATCGGAAACTTTGTTTACAAACTGCAAAAAGAGGGTTAATACTAAAGAAGAATCTTTTTACAAATGTGACATTGTTATCATTGTAAAAAAATAACTTTCTTTTACAAAATAATGTGATATAATTTCAATTTGAAATAAGTTTTCTTATATTTGGAAACCATTTTTCCAAGGAGGGGTTAGCTTTGTTTTGTGTTGAATATGATTTACCGACGAATCGTGGGCACGTTCTGGCAGAAGGCGATCATGGCGACCGATGGTCGGTGAAACCCGATAACGCATCTTTGCATGACATTTCCTTGGAAGATGAAATTCATATGCTTCGTCGCAAGATGGAACAGATCTTCCTCGAAGAGAAATCATTCACATCCGATATTGTAATTGAAATCAGCAGTTTGCTGGATTTAAAGATTAATGAATATATGAAGGCTAACCCGATAAAAGGAAAATAACGTTTTTGCTGAATTGAAACGTTTCATTTTATTGAGTTAGAAGGAAGACCTGAGAGGGTCTTCTTTTTTTGTGTGTAAAGCAAGGGTAATCCCTCAATAAAACAGGTTATTTTTTTGCGTGGAACAATTGTGATATATTGGACATAGGAGACTAAAGGGGGAACTGGAATGAAGAGATTTTGGGGGCTTACTGCAATCATTTCTATCGTTTTTCTGCTTGCTGGTTGTGGAGGTAAAGATGGTTTTTCCATATTCATCATTGATAACCAAGGAAATCCATCTGTAATCTCAGAGCAGTTACAGGCCAATCTGCAACAGAAACTGGGTGAGGAACCCAAGGTGGAAGTAATTACCAGTGCAATGTATGATGTTCAGAAAATTATGGTAGAATATGCGGCTGGAGGACATGATATTTTCATTTTGCCTGAATCCGACATGAAACAATACGGAAGTAATGGCTCTAATGTTCCGCTGGATGATACTTTTGATCCCAAGAAGTTTGAACGGGGTGTATTTGAGGGTGGAGTATTGGTAGAGAAGGGTGAAGGAGATGGAGGTTCAGATATCAAACAAGAATCACATCTTTACGGCATTCCACTCGAAGATATGAAAATGTTTAAAGATGTAGAATATGCTGCGAGCAATTTGTTCGCCACCATTCCAGTGTCAGCTTCCAATGTCGAAGAATCCAAGAAAGTGCTGAAGGCGCTGACAGAGTAAAGAAAATTCAGAATGGCTATGGAAGGAGGGAAGCGGATTGCTGATTACGGTCACAGGCGGCATAGGTAGTGGTAAAACCCGGTTTGCCCTCAAGTACGCAGCCGGGATTAGCCGGGAGGGTGTATATTTATCCACTGGTGATCATGATCCCGTTATTCCCGAATTGCCATCCGCTCATTATCGTGCCATTCATGCCGGGAACGGTCAGCATCTGACAGAGGTGATCACCCAAATTAATCGGGAATCCAATCTGTTTTTGGCAGATCAGCGAATTTTAATTGTAGACAGTCTGACTTCCTGGATGGCTGCCGGTTTCAGGGCAACAGAGGATCTGAATCATCAGCGTTCAGAGACACAGCTTTTGCTTGATGCGTTATTGTCTTATCAGGGGAAGTTGCTTGTGGTTACCAATGAAATGCATGGCACGTTGCATCCTACCGAGGAAGAACGAATATTTACAGCGAGAATGGCTTCGGTTAACCGAATGCTGCAGATACATGCTGAAAAGATGTACTTGCTGGTATCTGGACTGGCTATCGATCTTAAGAGTCAGGGCATGCGAAATGAAGATGAACGATAGCGAGATGACATAAACGGGTGACATAAAGAAGCCTCCTTAACCACGAATTGGTGGCGAGGAGGCTTTATTTAATCATCTTTTTTTTATTTTTGCTTTTTGCTACGTCTGATCCACCAGATGATACATCCGATGACAATGATGGCCAGAATGACGTACACTACAATGGAATAGACGTCCATAAAGTGCAAAATGCTCTCCCATGATGCGCCAAGCGCAGCGCCAACGCAGACAAGAATGACATTCCAGATCAATGTACCAATGGTTGTAAAGAGAAGGAATAAACCAAATTTCATATTGGACATGCCTGCGGGGATGGAGATCAGACTTCGGACGAGGGGAACCATTCGGCAGAATAATACGGTCCACATGCCATATTTGTCAAACCATGCATCGACACGGTGAATATCCTCTTTTTTGATGCGCAGAACATGTCCCCAACGTTCCACAATTTTCTCAAGGCGTTCGACGTCAATGAGTAGTCCAATACCATACAGGAGAACAGCACCAAGGACGGAGCCAATGGTTGCGGCGATAATAACACCTGGAAGAGTGAGACTGGTATAGGTGGTCATGAAACCGCCAAACGGCAAGATGATTTCGGATGGAATCGGGGGAAATACGTTCTCAAGAGCAATAATGAGTGCAATGCCTATGTAGCCGTATTGTTCCATGAAATCGGTTATCCAGTTTTGCATAATCGTCTCCTTTACTTTTGGTTTCCTTCGATTTGTCGTATACTCGGCAGAGCACACCAATTCTTATATACGTGTAAAGCGATAGAGGGGTTTCTGAAAAAATGGCATTCCCGTATTCATTATTATATTACCAATTGGAGGGATAACGATGGGCATATATACACGAACAGGTGACG
The DNA here is from genome assembly GCF_024159265.1 of Paenibacillus sp. 1781tsa1. Taxonomy (NCBI): domain Bacteria; kingdom Bacillati; phylum Bacillota; class Bacilli; order Caryophanales; family Paenibacillaceae; genus Paenibacillus; species Paenibacillus sp. 1781tsa1. The sequence goes on from NZ_JAMYWY010000001.1 coordinate 1,986,961, forward strand.
AAGGACAGACTTCTGTCATCGGTGGACGCGTCATCAAGGATGATGACCGAGTTGAGGCTTATGGCACAATTGATGAGTTGAACTGTTTTGTCGGTCAGGCGATCAGCCTTATTGACTCTGCTCAAGGGGAATTTGAAGATCTGCGTGAACATCTGCTGGAAGTTCAGCAGGAACTGTTTGATTGCGGGTCGGATCTGGCCTTCGTGAAGATTAGTGAGACCAAATATAAGGTGAGAGATGAAATGGTCACACGTCTGGAACAATGGATCGACCAGTATGATGCAGAGAATCCAAAAGTGGAACGGTTCATTATTCCAGGCGGCAGTCAGCTATCTTCTGCTCTTCATGTGTGCCGGACGGTATGTCGCCGCGCAGAACGTCGCACGGTAACACTTGGGCAACATACCGATATTAATCCGTCTGTACGACGGTATCTAAACAGACTGTCTGATTACTTCTTCGTGGTTGCACGGACGGCCAACGCAAGACAACAGGTGGCGGATATTGAATATGTGCGGAGCAAAAAAGTCTTCCGCCGCAAAGAATGAGCCGATATTATTCGCCGATTGTCTACACGGTGACCGAACAAGAAGATGGCTGGTTGCTGAAGACCGTGCTTCAGCGCCGGCTGCTGGTGTCGCGTAAGCTTTTATCCAAAATCAAGCTGACGGAACAAGGCGTTATGCTTAATGGAGAGCGCGTATACATTAGCGTCAAGGTAGCTGCTGGTGATGTCGTTGAAGTTCGGATGGAGCAAGAGGAATCGGATGATATTTTGCCTGAACCTATCCCCTTTACCGTTCTGTATGAAGACGAGCACTTGCTTATTGTCAACAAGGATGCGGGCATCATCGTTCATCCGACGCATGGACATTATACAGGTACTTTGGCGAATGGGGTCGTTCATTACTGGAAATCCAAAGGCGAACGATTCCGGTTCAGACCGATTCATCGGCTTGATCAGGAAACGTCAGGTGTGCTCGCCATAGCCAAGAATCCCTATGTGCACCAGCACGTATCTGAACAGATGATTGCAGGGACGGTAGATAAGAAATATATTGCGCTTGTACACGGCAACCCTGTCCCGGAACAGGGGTCAGTAGATGGCCCGATCGATCGCGATCCTGAAGAGCCACACCGCCGAATCGTAACACCTGATGGTTACGCTGCAAGAACGTTGTACACAACCTTAACACGTTGGGCAGAGGGCAGCGCCAGTGCAGTAAGTCTCAAGCTGGAAAGTGGCAGGACCCACCAGATCCGGGTACATATGACGTCCATCGGTTGCCCGTTAATCGGAGATCGGATGTATAAGACACTCCCTGTGGACGGAATCGATGAGCAGACGATGGTTGTACGGGAGGAACGGGACAGCTGGATTGAACGTCAGGCATTACATGCCTGTGAGCTGACGTTCGAGCATCCAATTCTACAGGAACGCATGACGTTCCAGGCTCCTTTTCCAGCAGATATGGCCGCGTTGGAGAAGCGTTTGAATGATGAGGCAGCTCCCAGAGAAGAACTGTAGGAAGCCTGAGACGAGGTCTTTAGATTTACTTAGATACACACTCTGTATCGTAGCTTTCTTTAAGGCTCGTTCTGCTTGAGGTTCAACGCTGTTTGCTTAAATCTTGTTTGTGAGGGATGCTTCATGCACCCGAACAACATGCCGTAGGCTAATCTTTATGGTTTAATGTATTGATGTTTACCAATTTCATATTAAATATTTCAAGAACTCAAATCTTACAGCTTTTAAGGATATAAAAGCTGTAAGATTTTGGTCCAAAGAAATATAGCGAATGAGTGTTTTTGAACTCATTCGCAAAAATCAGTAAAGTTGCATGGCGATGGTATCGATTTGGAGCGACTTTTGGATTTGCGAAGCAAACCAAGGAAAGCGAGAAGTCGAAACCGGAGCCACACGAAACCGGAGCATTGGAGGAACAAATAAATGAGCAACTTAAAAGTATATCAATATGCCAAATGCGGCACATGCCGCAAAGCTGTAAAGTGGCTTGAAGGCCAAGGACATGAGCTGGAGCTAATCCCCATTTTCGATACACCGCCATCAGAATCCGAACTAACAGAACTGATCCAGAAGAGCGGGCTCGAGGTGAAGAAGTTCTTTAATACGAGCGGGGAAGTGTACAAAGAACAACAACTGAAGGACAAGCTGCCAGGCATGTCCGCTGATGAACAGATTCGTTTGCTGGCTTCCAATGGTCGGCTGATCAAGCGTCCGATTGTTACGGATGGAGAAAAGGTTACGGTTGGTTTCAAGGAAGAGACGTACGAGCAGGAATGGAATAACGCATAAACGTGCTGAATACCAGCTCTGAATTGTTCAAAATTCAGGGCTTTTTTGGCTGAACGATGGTTGGCGGAACTATGCTATAATGATAGAATTAGTTTCGTATTTTATTTGCTATAGAAATTGAACTAAACATTTACACGAAAATGGAGAGGACAGAAATAACCTGAAGAAGCGGAGCGTTCGCCTTTATCCCCGGATTTTCCCTTCTGGAAAAGGGAATCAAAAAAATCTGGGGATAACAGCGATCAGAAGGTTGTTCTGTCATCGGAATGGTAAGTGTAAATATACTTTAGTTTAATTTCTATAGAATCAGGACAGGAGAGAACAAATTCAAGTGAATCAACGTAATGAACCTACTTTGTTGCTGGTGGACGGTATGGCGGTGTTGTTCCGTGCTTTTTATGCGACATCTGCAAGCGGATATATCAGACGTACAAAGGCAGGATTGCCTACCAACGCAGTCTACGGATTTATCCGTTATTTCTGGGATGCGGTTCAGACTTTTGGGCCAAGTCATGTCGTATGTTGTTGGGATATGGGCGGTAAGACGTTCCGCGGTGAAGAATATGCAGCCTACAAAGGCAACCGGGCCGAAGCTCCGGATGACCTGATTCCCCAGTTTGCTCTGATTCGTGAAGTCATGGACAGCCTGGGTATTCCAAATATAGGTGCACAAGGATTCGAAGCCGACGATTGCATTGGGACGCTTGCTAAGTATTATACCGAAGAGACCGATATGAATGTTATGGTACTGACGGGTGACCACGACATGTTGCAACTGATTAACGACCGCACAAGTATCATTATTATGAAAAAAGGCCATGGCAACTACATGGTGTACAACCCTGAAACGCTCATGGCAGAGAAACAACTGACACCTCGTCAAGTGATTGACATGAAGGGTCTGATGGGAGATGCCAGTGACAATTATCCCGGAGTACGGGGAATTGGTGAGAAAACAGCGTTGAAGCTTGTACAGGAGTACGGCTCCATTGAAGGCATTTTGAGCAACATGGATAAATTGACGCCTTCGGTGCGTAACAAGATTGAGAATGATCTGGACATGCTTCATCTGTCCCGCAAACTGGCAGAGATTCATTGTGCTGTTCCGGTTGCCTGTGCGCTGGATATCTGTGAATTGCGTCTTGATCCGGATATGGTGATGGACAAGTTTGAACAACTTGAGATGAAGAGCCTTGGCTCTTGGATGGGAGTGGCAATAGGGTGAGCAACAAGCAGAACGTACGAACAGGCAAAAAGTGGTGGACAGGGGCTATGGCCCTCGTCCTGGCCTTGCCCGTAATTCTTTCGGGAGCAGTGAGTGCGCCACAGACAGTGGATGCCAAAGCAGCAATTAGCACCAAAGTACAGAAAGTAAAAGCAGCAGGACGTAATTTTACCGTACAGACCGTTTCGATTCCGAAGGGAACACCGGTTACCGTGGGACTCGCGAAGAAGCAAGTTGGCCAGACGGCAACATTGCCATCGATTGTGAAAGCCTATGGTGCACAAGCTGCCATTAACGGAGCATTTTTCGAAGCATATAACGGAGCACCAGATCCATACGGTATGTTAATAGCTAATGGTAAGGTCATACATATTGGAAGATACGGAACATCCATCGGATTTAAGGAAGATGGCTCGGCAATTATGGATTCACTTCAGGTGAGTTTGACAGGTAAAGTAACAGATACAAAAGGCAAATCACGCAGTTGGTATGCGACATTTATTAATCGAACACCCTCTGCGAATGCAAGCATTACGATGCTGTATACGCCTGAAAGAGGTGCCACAGTCGGGTTTAAAGGCGGTACTGCCGTAGTCATGGAGAAAGGCATCGTGACCAAGAAAGTGCCCAACACCAATGTAGCCATTCCTAAGAATGGCTCGGTACTGGTTTTCACAGGTAATCAAAAGTCTTCTTCGGATCGTTTCACCGTTGGTTCAACCGTAGAAATGAATTACAAATATACAAACGCAGCAGGTAAAGAGATCCCTTGGCAAGATGTAGTGACTGCTGTGGGAGCAGGCCCGCGTCTGGTGAAAGACGGCAAGGTAGCTGTAAATCCGACGAGCGAAGGTTTCAAGGATGCCAAGATTCTTAATGCTTCCGGAGCCAGAAGTGGTATCGCGATCATGGCAGACGGTTCCGTTATGCTGGCTACCGTTTCCGGAGCCACAATCAAGGAGTGGGCAGCGGTGATGCAGAAGCTTGGTGCAAAGCAGGCCATGAATCTGGATGGTGGTGCATCCTCAGGCATGTATGCCGGGGGCAAAATGCTGACTTCACCAGGTCGACTTTTGAGTAATACACTCGTATTTGGCGGCTCTGTGCGTTAAAAGAAAGTGATTATGGGAGGGATGACGCAAATGACACTCACATCTGATCGAAAGCCAGGGGAGGGCAGCACAGCTGTTCTGGCCATCAATGTAGGACTGCCGCAGCCACTCCCTGGGCAGAAGCGTGAAGTGCTGAGCGGCATTGTGAAACATCCTGTATCCGACGCGGTTTTCCTGTCATTCACTGGAATGACAGGGGATGCGCAGGCGGATCTGGTGCATCATGGAGGCCCTGACAAGGCCGTTTGTGTATACGATTACAGTCGTTATCCGGAGCTGGAACAGTTGATGGATCGCAAGCTAGACTGGGGAGCTTGTGGAGAAAATCTGACGGTTGAAGGCTGTGCCGAAGAAGTCGTTCGGATTGGTGATGTGTATGAGTTGGGTGAAGCCACAGTGCAGGTCAGTCAGCCCAGACAACCTTGTTTCAAGCTGGGTGCGAGGTATGATTATAAGGAGCTGCCTGTTTATTTTCAGGAGAGTGGATATACCGGCTTTTACTTTCGTGTACTGCAAGAAGGTGAAGTAAGGCCTTCATCGATATTTCGACGGATCAGCACCGATCCTGCATCAATGACTGTTCTTGAAGCCAATCGAATTATGCATCAGGGAAAAGAAAATGTCGAGGGTATGGAGGCGTTGCTGGCCATTCCTGCGCTGTCAGACAGCTGGAGGCAAACGTTAATGAAACGATTGTCCAAGCTCGAGAACAAGTAACAGGGTAATTATAGTGTCATCAAGTAAAGCACGAACGATTATTTCCTTTTTAAACTAACTTGGGAGTGTGACTAACATGACGATCTTAGGCGCAATTGAAGCAGGTGGAACCAAATTTGTATGTGGTATTGGCACAGAAAAAGGAGAAGTTCTGGAACGCGTAAGTTTTCCAACAACAACACCGGAAGAAACCATGGCTCAAGTGATTTCGTTTTTTGAAGGCAAAGGCATTGAAGCTTTGGGTGTAGGTTCATTCGGTCCAATTGATCCAATTGAAGGAAGCCCAACGTATGGTTATATCACAACAACACCAAAACCACATTGGGGACAGTATAACCTGATTGGCAAGCTTAAGGAGCATTTTGATGTACCGATGACATTTGATACGGATGTGAATGGTGCTGCACTTGGAGAAGCAACCTGGGGCGCTGCACAAGGTCTTGAGAGCTGTCTGTATATCACGGTGGGTACAGGTATTGGTGCAGGTGCTGTGGTTGGCGGTAAAATGGTCCATGGATTGTCTCATCCAGAGATGGGACATATCATTGTACGCAGACATCCGGAGGATACGTACGAAGGTTTCTGTCCGTATCATGGTGACTGTCTTGAAGGCCTTGCAGCTGGCCCAGCCATTAACAAACGTTGGGAGCAACCGGCTTATGAGCTGCCTGCAGATCATAAAGCATGGGAGATTGAAGCACATTATCTGGCACATGCACTGATGAATTATGTTCTCATTCTCTCTCCACAGAAAATCGTAATGGGTGGCGGAGTAATGAAGCAGGAGCACCTGTTCCCAATGGTTCGTAGCAAACTGCAGGAGTTGCTGGCTGGATATGTTCAGCATCCGGCACTTCAATCCGAGATTGACCAGTATGTTGTTTCACCCGGGCTTGGTGACAATGCGGGTCTATGTGGTTCGCTGGCGCTTGCCAAACTGGCATTGAATAAGTAGATCATTAAGGGATTGACGAATTTTACCATTGTGGTATGATATGGGCAACAGCATAGCACGGTTAATGAGGAAGCACCTCTCTTGCATGGATTTTGCAGGAGAGGTGTTTTTTGTGCTGCCTGTAGGTAGCGTAACTAACCCGCATAGGCTGAAATGTTAAAGGGAGGGAACGGAAAATGGAAGTCATTTTCATGAACAGATTGTCCAGAATGTCAGATCAGAATGCAGAGTATGCACAGCTATGGATTGGGGAAGAGGAAGATAGCTGGCAGCTAGGATGGAGTCGCTACGAGGAAGGAGAGCGTGAGGACAGCATCTGGTATGAAGGAACTTCTTGGGAGGAGCTGCTTCATATTTACCGTCATCAGCTTGCCATACAGATGAGTGAGGGGTACAGACCGCAGTTGCAGGGGTTATTTCATGAGAATGATGATCTGAAATCACGCAGTTATGGTGGACAGCGGCTCCATTGCTACAGTGAATTATACGGCAATGAGCAATTATATACGGATCTGTGCACATGGCGCAGGAAGAGAGCTGTGTCTGACCGGAAGGCACCGTATTTTATAGCAACGAATCGTCTGCTGCGTTTGATCAGTGCCTTTGTTCCGCAATCGCTGGATGAACTGATGCAACTGCCAGGCGTAGGAGAGAGCAAAGCGACCGTCTATGGTGCGGAATGGATGGAAATTACGAACGGGTTGGAGCGTTCAACGACATTTCCGCTGGACTGGGTATACACGGCGCTGAAGGAAGAAGAGTATGAGAGTTGGTTATACAAGCAGAGAGAGCAGAAGTACAAACAGGAACTTGATAAGTTCACCACGCGCAAGCAGGTGCTTGAAGGCATGAAGGAAGGGTATACGTTAGAGGAAATTGTTAATCGATCCGGATTATCCCGACGCGAGTTGGTTGAGTGGTTAGAGGCACTGGATCACGAAGGTTATGATACCGATTGCCTTCTTGATGTGGAGCTTGCTGTGATGCCAGAGAACGAACAAGAGGCTGTATGGAGTGCATATGAGGAGTTGGGAGATACGTTCCTGAAGCCAGTATTACATAAGGTGTATGGAGCGAAGAAGCCCGACGGAGGAAGTCTGGAGCAGGTCTATGAAAAACTGCGCATGATTCGGATCCGCTTTCGTCGGCACGCAGAGACAGAGAAGCAAGTTGGTTAATGATCGGAAATGAAAAAAGACGAGGCGTTTCTCCAAGAGGAGCGCGTCGTCTTTGTTATTTCATACGAGTTCATACCCAGTCTTTTTTGCGGAAAATGAAGAACATGCTCAGGCCCAGGGTAACCATCAGGCCAATCACAACAAAATAGCTGTATTTCCAGTTAAGCTCAGGCATATTCGTAAAGTTCATGCCGTATATACCGGTAATAACCGTCAGCGGCATGAAGACCGTGGTAATGGCAGTAAATACACGCATGATCTCATTCGCCCGGTTCGCTATACTCGATTGGTAGGCTTCTCGCAAGTTGCCCATCAGGTCGCGATACGTCTCAAAGGTTTCCGATATTTTTACGGCATTCTCATAGATGTCACTGAAATACTTTTGCAGTTGATCATCGATGAGACGCAGATCTTTTTTGTTTAGGGTGTTGATGACCTCTTTCTGAGGTCCAAGGACTTTTTTCAGCCACAGAATCTCACTGCGCAGCCCGATGATTTCATTCAGATGTGACTTTTTGGTGTGCATCAGAATGTCTTCCTCAAGCTTCTCGATCCGTGCTTCAATTCGGTCACCTACGGTGAAATAATTATCAACAATTAAGTCAACCAGCAAATACAACAGACGATCCGGTGTACTGATTTCCTGTTCCCACAGGATTGGTTTCAGTGTACGCAATTCGCTGACCTTTTGCTTCGTAACACTAATAATGAAATGTCTGCCGAGGAACAAGTTCACCGCACGCAGAAATATCTCTTCATCATCGAAACGGATGCTATTAATCACAATAAAATAATGGTTCTCATAAATTTCAATCTTCGGACGTTGTTCTTCGTCACTAAGACAGTCTTCCACAGCCAGATCATGCATTAAGAACAGAGGCTGAAGTACCGCCAAATCGTCTACATCTGCATCAATCCAGTAGAATCCTTCCGCTGGTGGAGTCAGCGCCTGCTGAATATCGTCCACCGGAATAAATACACCGTTGTTTACCAACCGGATTTTCATCGTTAATCTACTCCTTCTGCACCCGCCAACTTGGCGGATATTATCATTATGGGCGCAAAAAGAACAAATCAGCCGGTCGGCAGCGGAGCCTGGAGATCAGGGCTGCGTTCACTATATAATCAAACGGAAGTCACGTCCCGCTGCCGGCATGCTGATGTCAATTCTCTATGCAGTTTGTCGGAATTCGGCTGCCAGTCAGGCCTCGGGTCGCCATCCATTTAATATGTCACCTCTCACATAAGGGTTTATAACACCTTGTTTAGTATACCGCTGGTACAAGGTGCTTTCAAGCGCAAAAATGTGTCTATTTCGCGCCCTGAGGCAGTGTATGACAACGGATGATGAACGGTTCCGATCTGGACCGCAGACAGAGAACTGCAACTTGACGTGAGGGCATTAATGTAATAAAGTAGACGGTGAACCATATTAAATTACAATCTAATACAGCGAAATCTTATCAAGAGTAGGTGGAGGGACTGGCCCGATGAAACCCGGCAACCGGCGGTATACCGCACGGTGCTAATTCTTGCAGCGACCAAGTGTCAAGTGGCACTGTTGTAACTGAGAGATGAGAGAGGCGCATATCTATTTACATATGACCTTTCTCGAAATCCGAGGAAGGTCTTTGTCATATGCCCCGACTTCTCAGCAGTGATTTTCGCTAAGGAACTTGAGGTTGTTTGTAACGTTGGATGAAAGAGCAATTCAATGTTTTTACAAGCTCAAGGCAGTCAATCACTATACTGATGTGAAGACATCAAGCCAGTGGCGGCTGCATCTATCTATGCACAAGGAGGAGTTAGACTTACCATGCCAATCAAAATTCCGGATACTCTACCAGCAAAAGAAGTACTTGAAGGAGAGAATATCTTCGTCATGGATGAAACTTCTGCATACCAGCAGGATATTCGTCCACTCCGTATCGCTATATTAAACCTGATGCCCACAAAGGAAACGACTGAAACACAATTGCTTCGTCTGGTGGGAAACACGCCTATTCAGGTGGATGTTGTTCTCGTACATCCCAAATCCCATACGTCGAAGAATACGTCGCAGGAGTATTTGGATCTGTTCTATAAAACCTTCGATGAAATTGAGCACCGCCGTTTCGATGGCATGATTATTACGGGTGCCCCGGTGGAACAGATGGATTTCGAAGACGTGAACTATTGGAATGAAATCCAGGAGATTTTCGAATGGACCAAAACCAATGTGACTTCAACCCTCCACATATGTTGGGCTTCCCAGGCAGGTTTATACCATCATTTTAACGTACCCAAGGTTGCACTTGATGAAAAGTGTTTTGGCGTTTTCCCACATACCATCAATAAACCACATGTTCCGTTGTTGCGTGGATTCGATGAGGTATTCAACGTTCCACATTCCCGTCATACGGAAGTGAGACGCGAAGATATTGAAAAGAATGAGAATTTAGAGATTTTGGCTGAGTCCGAGGAAGCGGGTATCTTCCTGGTTGCTACCAAAGACGGCAAACAAATTTTTGCCACAGGACATGCCGAGTATGACCCGTTCTCATTAAAGTGGGAGTATGATCGGGATGCAGCTAAAGGGTTGGATATCGCATTGCCTAGACATTATTATCCGAATGACGATCCTTCCCGTGTGCCACCCGCCACTTGGCGCGCTCATGCCAACTTATTATTCTCTAACTGGCTCAATTACTATGTGTATCAAGAAACACCTTACGATATTGGCCCGCAAATCTAATCGAGATTACAGGAGGATGCAGCAATGGAAGACAACAACAAGTTGAAAATCGAAAGCCGCTTAGCACAAATTGGGTCCATCAATGAACCGGTAACAGGCGCCATTAACTTTCCGATCTATCAATCCACTGCGTTTCGTCACCCGAAACTTGGACAAAGCACGGGGTTTGATTATATTCGTACAACGAATCCAACCCGTAAAGTGTTGGAAGAAGCGGCTGCAGCGCTGGAGTCCGGTGATGCAGGGTTTGCCTGTAGCTCGGGTATGGCCGCCCTGCAAACGATTTTTGCCATGTTTGGTCAAGGCGATCATCTGATCGTATCGCTTGATCTGTATGGCGGAACCTATCGTCTGCTTGAACGCATCTTGTCCCGTTTCGGAGTAACCGCAAGTTATGTGGACACGAATGACCTTGCAGCACTGGAGAAGGTTCGTCAGCCGAATACCAAAGCTGTATTCATTGAGACACCAACCAATCCACTGATGATGATCACAGATGTGGAAGCCGTTGCTTCCTGGGCGAAAAGTTACAACCTGTTGACCATTGTTGACAACACGTTGTTGACTCCATTTTTCCAACGTCCGATTGAACTGGGTGCCGATATCATCATTCATAGCGCTACCAAATATCTGGGCGGACACAATGATGTGCTGGCCGGACTAATTATAACCAAGGGTGAGGCATTATCTGCAGAGATGGCGTTCCTGCATAATTCCATTGGAGCTGTATTGTCTCCAAGTGACTCCTACCAGTTGATGAAAGGGATGAAAACGCTGGCTCTTCGCATGGAGCGTCATGAATACAATGCGCTTACCATTGCCAAATACTTGCTTGAGCATCCAGCGGTGGGTGAAGTGTATCATCCAGGTCTGTCAGATCATCCGGGATATGAGGTGCAGAATAAACAATCCACCGGTAACACAGGTATCTTCTCTTTTAAAGTGAAGGATGCACGTTATGTTGAACCATTGCTGCGTCATATCAAACTGATTGCTTTTGCCGAAAGTCTTGGTGGAGTGGAATCACTCATGACCTACCCAGCGGTACAAACGCATGCGGATATTCCTCTGGAAATTCGTGATGCCGTAGGTGTGGATGACCGGCTGCTCCGGTTCTCCGTAGGCATTGAACATGCGGATGACCTGATTGCAGATCTTGGCAATGCTCTGACAGCTGCGCAACAGGAAGTTGAAGGAGGCGTGCACTCATGAGTGAGTCCAACAACAAGCAGAACGCCGAGTTGAAATTTGAGACCAAATTGCTTCATTTTGGTGATGAAATCGACAAAACAACTGGAGCCTCCAGTGTACCAATCTATCAAGCCTCAACCTTCCACCATTTTGATATCTTCAATCCGCCTCAACATGATTACAGTCGTTCAGGTAATCCGACACGTCAGGCTCTGGAAGATTACATCACACTATTAGAAGGCGGAGCACGAGGATTCGCCTATTCATCGGGGATGGCTGCGATCTCCAGCGTGTTCATGATGTTCTCCGCAGGGGATCACATGATTGTAACGGAAGATGTATATGGAGGTACGTATCGGTTGCTTACTTCCATATTAAGCCGTATGCAGATTGAGACGACCTTTGTAGACATGACCAATATCGATGAAGTAAAAGCGGCACTCAAGCCAAACACCAAGGCAGTTTATATGGAAACACCGTCCAACCCTACACTGCGAATTACGGATATCGCTGCCGTAACTGACTGGTCGAAGGAACATGACCTGATCACGATTCTGGATAACACCTTTATGACACCGTACTATCAGCGTCCAATTGAGCTTGGTGTGGACATCGTCGTACATAGTGCTACCAAGTTCCTCGGGGGGCATAGTGATGTGTTGGCAGGTTTAGCAGTTGCTCGCACGGAATCACTTGGCGTACAACTGAAACAGTTGCAAAATGGACTTGGAACTGTACTCGGGGCACAAGAATCCTGGCTTCTGATGCGCGGGATGAAAACCTTGGGGGCTCGTATGGCTCATAGTGAACGTAGTACAGCCAGACTTGCGGCATGGCTTAATGAGCGCAGCGATATTACCGCTGTCTTTTACCCTGGACTGGAGGATCATCCGGGCCGCGAGGCACATGAGCGCCAGTCAACAGGATATGGAGCTGTCGTTTCCTTTGACGTCGGTTCAGGTGATCGCGCAAAAGCAGTTCTTAACCGGGTGAAGCTACCCATTGTTGCTGTAAGTTTGGGAGCTGTGGAGAGTATTCTGTCCTATCCAGCGATGATGTCTCATGCGGCAATGCCTGCTGAGGTTCGCCATGACCGTGGAATAACAGATGGATTGCTGCGTTTCTCAGTAGGTCTGGAAGATATCGAAGATCTGATTGTAGATTTGGAACAAGCACTTCAGGAATCCTAGCAAAAGTGAGTGCCCAAATACGCCTATCCGTATCACTTAAGTTCGAATCAATTCCATTCCATATGTAAAAATTTTTACTTATTTTTAAAGCACCTGTACATAAGGTGCTTTTTTTCACATGTAACCTGTGTTACGATATGTGGAGTACAGAAATGCGATGTTGCCACCAGAACTTGCTTCTTTTGAACAAGTTGGGACGGATCGTTATATAATTTCTCTTCATGAGGGAGGCTTTTTTACGATGAGTACGGTAGACCGTATCTTAGATAAAGCCCTTCGGGGCGAACGTTTGGACTTGGAAGACACGATTCAATTATTTGAATCCAATGAAGTGGACAAAATCGGGGCAGCTGCTAATGTCATTATGAAACGCATGCACCCTGAACCATACAGAACATTTGTAATTGGGCGTAACGTCAACTACACGAACGTGTGTGATGTGTACTGCCGTTTTTGTGCTTTCTACCGCAGACCTGGTTCGGATGAAGGTTATGTGCTTCCGGATGAAGTTATTTTCCAGAAGATTCAGGAAACGGAAGATGTGAATGGTACCGAGATTTTGATGCAAGGTGGAACGAATCCAAACTTGCCTTTCAGCTATTATACAGACCTGTTGAAAGCCATCAAAGAGCGTTTCCCGAACATCACGATGCACTCTTTCTCCCCAGCGGAGATTATGAAAATGGTTGAAGTCTCCGATGGTCTTACATTGGAAGAGGTTGTTCGTGCCATTCACGAAGCTGGACTGGATTCCTTGCCTGGCGGCGGTGCTGAAATTCTCGATGACCGCACACGCCGGAAGATCAGCCGCTTGAAAGGTTCATGGCGGGATTGGATGGACGTTATGCAAACTGCACACCGCATCGGCATGAACACCACGGCAACCATGGTTATCGGCCTTGGTGAATCGATGGAAGAGCGTGCATTGCACTTGCTCCGTGTACGTGAAGCGCAGGACGAATGTATTGCGAACAAGTATGATTCCGAAGGTTTCCTGGCGTTCATTCCGTGGACTTTCCAGCCAGACAATACCAACCTTAAGCTGGAGCGTCAGACTCCGGAAGAGTACTTGAAGACTGTAGCCATCAGCCGACTGGTGCTGGATAATATTAAGAACATTCAATCCTCTTGGGTAACGATGGGTCCTGAGATTGGTAAGAAGTCGCTTGAATTTGGCTGCAATGACTTCGGTAGTACCATGATTGAAGAGAACGTTGTATCTGCTGCGGGTGCAACTTACAAAGTTAACATTGAATCCATCCTGCGTTTGATTCGAGAGTCAGGTTATATTCCGGCACAGCGTAACACCCGATACGAGATTGTGCGCATGTTCGACGAAGAGAATTCCGTACATGAAGATTTCGTAATGCAGAACTAATTATAATATTTTGACTACTCCATATATGCTGATCGTTAGATGAGTATTTATGAAGCCAAGCCCGCTGACTACTCCGTATGGAGAGACGGCGGGCTTTTTGATTTTTTTCGGAGATTGAGGTCATCAAACAGTACATATTACGCAAATGCCGATATTTTATAATGAAATTGAACTGTTACAATGAAAGGGAACTTGTGTAGCCAGACATGCAGGAAGGGGCAAACCAATGAAGAGAAGAATACTTGGAAAGACAGAACTGGACGTGCCTGTATTAAGCTTTGGAGCATCCTCCCTCGGTTCTGTATTTCGTGACATTGACCGGGACGAAGGGATTCGCACTGTACATGCAGCCGTAGATGCGGGGATGAATTACATAGACGTTTCACCTTACTACGGGCTGACAAAGGCAGAGACGGTGTTGGGTGAGGCTATCCGCAGCTTGCCGCGTAGTTCATATATGTTATCAACCAAAGCCGGACGTTATGGGGAAGATCAGTTTGATTTTTCACGTAAGCGTATTCAGGATAGTGTACAAGAGAGCCTCAAGCGATTGCATACCGATTATATTGATATTTTGTTCCTGCATGATATTGAATTTGTGCCAGCAAAAATGATTATTGAAGAAGCTTTTCCAACGTTTCTGCGTCTGAAAGAACAGGGAGTTATTCGTCATGCGGGCATTTGCGGATTACCCTTGCCGTTGTTCGAGAAGGTTCTGCCACAGATCAATGCGGATGCAATCATCTCGTATTGTCATTATTCATTGAATGATACCTCATTGTTATCGTTATTGCCGCTGTTGGAAAAAGAAGAAATTGGCCTCGTCAATGCTTCGCCTCTTTCTATGGGCTTGTTAAGTACCCGAGGTGCGCCTGCCTGGCATCCGGCAGATGAACGGGTGAAGCAGCTCTGTCTGGAGGCTGCACAATTCTGTGCAGATCAAGGCAGTGACATTGCCAAGCTGGCTGTGCAATTCTCCACGTCGAATGAACGGATTCCAACAACACTGGTAAGCAGTGCCAACCAGCGTAATATCGTCAATAATGCAGCCTGGATAGAGGAGCCGATAGATCAGGGTTTGCTTGATGAAGTGCTGCGCATTTTGGCTCCATTGCATAACGAGACGTGGTCCAGCGGACGTCCTGAATATAATACGAAGCCAAGCAACACGTCAGCAGAAGCATCCAAGGGGGAACAACGATGAGAGCCATTGTATGTGAAGAAATAGATCAATTGAAGCTACAGGACCTGCCTCAACCGGAACGTGCAGAAGGGGAGGCGTTGGTTGCCATTCGACGGATTGGAATCTGTGGAACAGATCTGCATGCATACAAAGGCAATCAGCCATTCTTTACTTATCCTCGCGTACTGGGTCATGAACTGGCGGGTGTTATTGAAGAGATCGGTCCGAACGATGCAGGATTACGGCCAGGGGATCAGGTAAGCATTATTCCATATCTGCATTGCGGTCATTGTATTGCTTGTCGCAGTGGAAAAACCAATTGTTGTGTGTCCATGCAAGTCATGGGCGTCCATGTAGACGGAGGCATGAGAGAAAGAATCAGCGTGCCTGTCTCACATTTGCTCTCAGCAGAAGGTTTGACACTGGATGAGACCGCAATGGTAGAACCCTTAAGCATTGGAGCCCATGCGGTCAGGAGAGCGGGAATTAAGCCTGGTGAGCATGTAGTTGTGATTGGAGCTGGTCCGATTGGGCTTGGCGTGATGGCATTCGCGAAACAGGCGGGAGCCCGTGTTATTGCCGTTGACCGTAACCTGGACAGGCTGGAGCTTAGCCGGACTTGGGCTGGAGCGGATGATCTGGTACAGGCCAATGAACATACTGTACAACAAGTGGCTGAAATTACGGGAGGCGACTATGCTACAGCTGTCTTCGATGCAACCGGTAATGTGAATTCCATGAATGGGGCCATTCAATATGTGGCGCATAGTGGTCAACTCATTTTCGTGGGACTGGTGAAAGCGGATATTACCTTTCATGATCCTGAGTTTCACAAACGGGAGATGAGTATCTTGGGTAGTCGAAACGCAACCCGTGAAGATTTTGAACAAGTCCTGTCCACCTTGCGTCAAAAGAAATTAAGCATGGATGGTTATATCACACACCGAGTGGAATTTGATGAGTTGCCTTCTGCAATAGACCAATGGCTGTTGCCAGACTCACATGTAGTCAAAGCCATCGTTGAACTATAATATCAATTAATTATAATAACAGAAAAAAACGCTCTCTGACCTTGGTGGACAATACTTCCATCCATAGGGGAAGAGAGCGTTTTTTTATTTTTCCGGATTCGTCACAATGCCCGCATGTGGATCAATGTGACGCACGATGGACTTCAACCAGATCATCTCCAGAACATGTACCTCATAATAAAGTGCACCCGGGATCTGCCTAATCCACCCTTCAGCCATAGCAAGTTGTGTTGAGTCAGAAGTGGCTTCCAGCGTTCCAGGTTCACGGCGCAGCCGTTTGCGTACAGCTTTTTCAACTTGAGAGCTTTGTGTGGTCAGAATGCATACTTTGCGTTTGGAAGAGAAGCCCCTGAACGCAATGTACACCATTTCATAAGCAATAAGGTAGGCGATTACGGAATACATCGCTTGGTCCCAGCCAAAGACAACACCAGCGGCTGTCAGTATCAACAAGTTAAGCAGCATGATTATTTTTTCGATAAGCATCCGTTTTCCGCTAAATACACGTTCAGGTGGGCGGGAAGACGGATCACCGATTTCCAGCGTATCCAGTGTCCCACCGTACCGCACGACGAGCCCAATTCCAAGTCCGAGACATAATCCGCCAAACATGGCGGCAGCCAGCGGGTGCTCTACAAGTGGCGGCATGGGATGAAGCACAATGGCACCGATCGAAAAGACAACCAGACCCAGAACAGTAACCAGTACAAATTTCTTCTGCACAATCTTATAGGACAGAAATATAAACGGAACATTGAATAAAAATAGGAATAATCCAATCCTCATTTCGGTCCAGTGGGCGAACAGGGAGGAAATGCCTGTAATGCCTCCAATAATGATCTTATTGGGGTGTAAAAACAATTCAAGTCCCACGGAGGCCAGAATTCCACCCACAATCACAAGCAGCAGGTTTAACCAGCGACGGGTGGACGATATTCTGGTCTTGGCGGCGGTTGGCACCGAATTAGCCGATATCAGAGGTGCTTTCATAGGTCATCCTCCTTTTTGCGGCTGTCGAACCATTCTCCCTGGTTAGTCACAGAAAGATCGGCGTAGAGCCGCGAAGTACGATCGTATGTCTGTACTGTACAGACATAGGGAATTATCCTTCTTTCTGCAGAACCTTCGGTTCTTCTTTCTTTTTCCGAGGATCTTTGAACTTGAATATTTTATCCAATAAACGGAATACATGTTTGGACTCTTTGGTTAATAAAGGACCCAGAATGGCCAGAATTAGGACATACAGTGCGGCAAACGGTTGAATCATTGGCAGCAGTCCTCCTGCTTTACCCATGTTGGCCAAGATGATGGAAAATTCACCCCGTGACACAATGGTTAATCCAATATTGGCCGATGCTTTGGGCGATAGACCTGCACTGCGTCCGGCCATCATGCCTGCCAGGAAGTTACCGAACAATGTAATAACAACTGCGATCAGAGCTAACCATACGGCTTCGCCACCCAGAGACAACGGATCAATGGACAGTCCGAAGCTGAAGAAGAATATGGCTCCGAAGAAGTCACGGAACGGCAGAATCAAGTGCTCTATCCGTTTTGCGTGTTCTGTTTCAGCAAGCACCAGTCCAACCAGTAATGCACCGATCGCTTCGGCAACATGAATGGTTTCAGAGAAGCCGGCTACCAGGAACAATGCTCCGAATACAACGAGAGAGAATAACTCATTCGATCGGATTTTAAGCAATTTGTTTAGTAGCGGCGTTGCTTTGCGTCCAAGGATAATCACGATAAGCATGAATCCGAGCGCAATAAGTGCGGACATGATGACGCCTCCGATGGAGGATGAATCACTAAGCACAAGTCCGGACAAGATCGAGATATATACAGCGAGGAATACATCCTCGAACATGATAATACCCAATATCATCTCTGTTTCCGGATTGGCTGTTCGTTTCAAATCAACGAGTACCTTGGCCACGATGGCACTGGAAGAGATGGTAGTTATACCTGCGATAATAAGTGCTTCTGCAACTGGGAAACCGGACATAAAACCGAATATTAATCCCAGCGTAAAGTTAATTCCGATGTAGATCGAGCCGCCAACTGCAATAGAGCGACCCGATTTAATTAAACGACCTACCGAGAATTCAAGTCCAAGGTAGAAGAGAAGGAACAGAATACCGATCCGACCCATGAAATCAATAAAAGGCTGACTTTCAATGAAGCGGAAGTCCAGATGCCAGATTTTCATGGCATGTGGTCCAACGGCCATCCCGATCAGAATATAAAACGGAACGACCGAAAATCTTAGTTTTGCCGATAAAAGGCCGGCTGCCGCAATGAGCACAAGGGCCAGACCTACTTCGAATATCAGATGATCCATCTATTTACCCCCTTCCAGTCAGGAGGAGGGATTTAAACAGTTTCTGCTGATTGCGTTCGCCAACGGCTACTACCGTGGATTCTGCACTGATAACTACCTCCGGACCTGGGCTGATATGTTTTTTGTGATTTTTCTCTACAACGGCAATAACCGTCGCCCCAGAGTTTTGACGTACGTCCAATTCACCGATGGATTTGCCGATACATCCGAAGGATGCTTCGATTTTGTACCACTCGATAATCAGGTCGTCAAACGTTACTTCAATATTTTCAAGCTGCTTTGGTTTGTAAGTTAATCCACCAACAATAGCAGCAATTTGTCGTGCTTCGTAATCGTCAAGTGTGATCATCGAGATGCTTTGATCGGGATCATCATACTCAAAGTGGTACATTTCCCGGCGACCGTCATCGTGAATAATAATGATAATTTTATCACCGCTGCTTGTTTCAACTTGAAATTTTTTGCCGATTCCCGGCAAGTCTGTTTCGCGTACATCCATGGATAGTTGCCTCCTTATAATTAGGGGCTGGCCACAGAAGACAGGCTTATTTCCCGAAAATGAATAATTTGCTGCTCAAAGGAACATCAAAAGATGCGGGTAAACAGAGCCAGAAATTCCTGACACAGCCATATGATTTGAATTTGTAGGTGTGGGTACAACAAAAATAGGTACTGTCATTAACATTGGTTTATCTAACGTGTGCAATAAGGGTTATAAGTTATGCACAAGCGCACCGTCTTAAATACAGAGGTGTCTCCATGCAAAGCAACCTGTAAATACGTCGCAACGGCTAGTGAAGAGCGTTTACGTATTTTGGTGCTGTAGGGGTGAGGGATACATACATGCTGGTAAACTTAATAGGTAGCAGAAATAATCTGCGTTTAAACAGACAATACCACGGTTTAAAGGACAGACCCGTTGTAGGGATTCGCAGCATTAATAACAATGCGAGGACAAGAAAGACAGGCTTATTATGCGTAACCGCAATCAGCTTGGACATGACTTGTGGGTATTTGCGAATGACAGGTTTCTGCTGGGATTCGGGTATTTGTAACAGCACTTCCTTGTTGGAAGTTGCGTCGACAGACACCCCAACGGCAGATTCGGACTGCATCGGAATAGGGAAGCACAAGGCTTGGAAAACGCACAAAATGATAATGATCGTGTAGTGGAGTATTCTAGGTTGTTGTCTCATTTTGGCTTCCCTCCTTTTCCGTGAAACATACTGTTATTAAAATAATAACACATTTTTGTCTTAACTCCAAACCTCTTCATAATATACTGAGAAATCATGACACGCTTTCCATCAATCCGCTTCGTATATCCCCATCGGCCTTGCCATATACTTTGAACAGGAAGGAAAGGAGTGATTCTTGTGGAACTGTTTGCTGTATGGACTGATGTATCGGGGCAAGAGGAAGCTGATCAATTTTATCGTTGTGTCAAGGAAAAAACCAAAGGTTTACATATAAGTAAAAGAGGATTTCGGCTCACCTTCAAACATAATGATGGAAGAGCAACCTGGGTGTGCAGAGGGAATGAGAATCACGAAGACTTCCAGCAATGGCTTCCCCGGATCAGTGATCTGCTCTCCCTTGGGCTCGCCGACTTCATTATGGAGACACAAGAACGGAACATGGTGGAGGATATGATCGCCAAGGCATGTTCTGTCATGGATGAGCATGAGGTGGAGAAGGTTAACCGCATCTGCATGCCACTTCTATTAAATGGTGATCTGGATCAGCCCGGACTTCGGGAGCGCCGCCGTACTACATTGGCCAGTGGACTACGACAGGATTTGGAGGATGTTCACTTTTTTCACCTTGAAGGCATTATCAACTTCCGCATACGGCCATATAAGCAGGAGCTTCAGGAATTGGTGGAGTATGCGCTGGATGAGTTCTGGATGGATCGGCAGTATGAAGAGTTTATGGGGCTGTTAAAATATTTTGTATTTTTTCAAGAAGCCAAAGTACCTCTGGTTCATCTTGTACACAAGGGAATGCATGAATTTCAGGTCCTGGATGCTGGACTTAATCTGTTACCCGTGCAGAAGGATGAACAGGTTGTTGTGGAAATGCCGGGTCTGGAACTGGAGATGGATATTGAAGATATGATTGTAAGTACACTCATCTCGATCTCTCCTGAGAAAGTTATGCTGCATACGCGTACCCCGGATCTGCCGATCATCTCGACCATATGCCAGATCTTTGAAGACAAGGTGCAGATATGCCATCATTGCCCGGAATGTGAAGTGCTGCGTTCAGGATTGTTGACAGGTCTTGACGCAAGTGATCTCGGCAATTATAATAACTATTGATCCATGATTTTTTCATGTGAGCCATTGAACCAAAAGCGTTGACAAAGACAACGACCACACGCAAGATCGGTGCAGAGAGAGGAACCTAGGCTGAAATTTCCTCCGGATATCACGTATGGTTTACCCCTTTGTAGCTGCAATTTTGAAAGTGGAGTTAGAACATCGCCTTTACTGGAGATTATCCGCGAGTAAGGATCTGCCGGGTCATGCCCGTTATCGTCATGCCAATGAGGGCTGTGTCTCCGAATAGGATGAATCAGCTGAATTAGGGTGGAACCACGAGTATATATCACTCGTCCCTTTGCCGGGACGGGTGTTTTTTGCGTTCCTTTGCAAAATGATTGGAATAGCATTAGATAATCAATCCATGAAAATTAGGACATGAAGGTTACATTAACAGGAGGAATGAGACAAATGGCAGTTAACATTAAATTACCGGATGGTTCGGTACGTGAGTACGCGGATGGCAGCACCATTGAGGATGTAGCCGCTTCGATTAGCAGCGGATTGCGCAAAAATGCCGTAGCCGGCAAGCTGGATGGTATCGTGGTGGACTTGTCCACAACACTTCATGAAGGAGCATTGGTGGAGATCGTAACTTTGGATTCACCAGAAGGACTAGAAGTGATGCGTCATAGTACAGCTCACTTGATGGCTCAAGCAGTGAAACGTTTATATGGTAACCAAGAGGTACGCCTCGGTATTGGCCCGGTCATTGAAGATGGTTTCTACTATGATATGGACCTCGAACATGCGCTCAATCCTGAAGATCTGCAAAAGATCGAGAAGGAAATGGAACGTATCGTGAATGAGAACTTGCCAATTGTACGTAAGGAAGTTAGCCGCGAGGACGCGATCAAAACGTTCGAAGAAGTGGGCGATCCTTACAAACTTGAGTTGATCCGTGATTTGCCAGCGGACAGCGTGATTACGATTTATGAGCAAGGTGAATTCTTCGACTTGTGTCGTGGTCCCCACGTACCATCAACTAGCAAAATCAAAGTGTTCAAACTGATGAATGTCGCTGGTGCTTACTGGCGTGGAGATAGCAAAAACAAAATGCTTCAACGTATCTATGGTACGGCTTTTGTGAAAAAAGCACAGCTGGACGAGCATTTGCACTTCCTCGAAGAGGCTCGCAAACGGGATCACCGCAAGCTTGGTAAAGAGCTCGAAATGTTCACATTCTCCCAACTGGTTGGCCAAGGTCTTCCAATCTGGTTGCCTAACGGTGCGAAGCTGCGCCGTACGCTGGAGCGTTATATTGTGGATCTGGAAGAAAGCCTTGGATACCAGCATGTATACACACCGGTTCTGGGTAACGTGGAATTGTACAAAACATCTGGACACTGGGAGCACTACCAGGAAGATATGTTCCCGAAAATGGTTATGGATAACGAGGAACTCGTTCTCCGTCCAATGAACTGTCCTCACCATATGATGGTGTACAAGTCCAGCATGCACAGCTATCGTGATCTGCCAATCCGTATTGCGGAGCTTGGCATGATGCACCGTTATGAAATGTCAGGAGCGTTAACAGGTCTGCACCGTGTGCGTGCCATGACTCTGAATGACTCACACATCTTTGCACGCCCGGATCAGATCAAAGAAGAGTTCGCTCGTGTTATCGAGTTGATTCAAACCGTGTACAAGGATTTCGGTATCAACGAATATCGTTTCCGTCTGTCCTATCGCGATCCGAAGGATACCGAGAAATACTTCCAGAACGACGAGATGTGGGAGATGTCACAACGCATGCTGCGTGAAGTTGTGGAAGAGCTTGACCTTCCATTCTATGAAGCAGAAGGTGAAGCTGCGTTCTATGGTCCGAAGCTGGATGTGCAGATCAAAACAGCACTGGGCAAAGAAGAGACATTGTCTACAGTTCAACTGGACTTCCTGTTGCCTGAGCGCTTTGAGCTTGAATATGTGGGAGATGACGGACAGAAACATCGTCCGGTCGTTATTCACCGCGGTGTAATCAGTACGATGGAACGTTTCACAGCATTCTTGCTAGAGAACTTTGCAGGAGCTTTCCCGCTGTGGTTGTCTCCGGTTCAGGCCAAAGTGATCCCGGTATCCGGAAACTTCGACGATTATGCGCGTGAAGTGGAAGCGAAGCTGAAACGTGCGGGAATCTCTGCTGAAGCTGATCTGCGGAATGAGAAGCTCGGGTATAAAATCCGTGAGGCGCAGCTTGAGAAAATGCCTTATATGTTTGTAGTCGGTGAGAATGAGCGTAATGCAGAAGCGGTATCCGTGCGTAAGCGTGGAGAAGGCGATCTGGGCATGAAACCGGTCGATGAAATTATCGCTCAGTTGAAAGAAGAAATTGCAACACGTTTGGTGTAAATGAACCATTCAACGACTGACTGATCAGCGTATTAATGGCATAGCTCAATCACTACGACGCCTGAATAACTTGGGAATTCCCTTGTTGTTCAGGCGTTTTTTCGTCGTTTTCAATTTTGAAAAGTATAGATTAATTGCTTTTTGGAAAACCTTTGCAGTGAGGGGGAGGTTGTACAATGAAAAAGCAATTCTCAATTCAAAAGAAAACGATACGGTGTTTACTGGTTGGTTGTGTAATGTTCGCCGGAATGATGATCAGCCTGAATCAGGCGGATGCTTATACATTTGAAGAGGAAAGTGCAGTACTGCATGTCGAAAATCGGAGCAATGAGACTTCGCTTGAGAGTTTGAGCAAGTCTGATCAAGAATTTCCGGAACAGGCCAGCCCACTATACAGCGATGAGGCCCAGCTGACAACCATGGTGTACATGGCTTTACTATGGTCACCACAACCTATGGTCATTCCAAGGCCTGAGCTTCCAGAGAAACAAGTGGGTAATCCATCTATGCCTGTGCTTGCTCCACGTTCAGAACAGGTACTGGGTACACAGAAGGTGACAGCAACGGGATATACGGCAGGTGTGGAGTCTACAGGAAAAGGCCCCAAACATCCACAATACGGAATTACGTATTCTGGTGTAAAAGTGCGTCGTGATAAAGAAACCGTCTCCACGATTGCAGCTGATCCAAAGTTGTTTCCAATGGGCTCCATTCTGTATATTCCGGGTTATGGATACGGGATTGTTGCAGATACCGGTTCGGCGATCAAAGGCAATAAAATTGATCTGTATTTCCCGACAACCAAGCAAGTGTATAAAGAGTGGGGCAAAAAGGATGTGGAGGTACAGGTGATCAGGCAAGGCGCTGGAAAGTGTACAGAAAAGATGCTCAGCGATTTGGCCGATGCGATCAATGTGTACAAATCTGTACCGGATTCTTGGCTGGACAAGGCCATTTAATTTCACATGTGAACATGAATAACAGAAGTGCTCTCTCCACATAATATTGACTGGGGACGAACCCCGCGGTGCAGCGATGCATCGTAAATATGAAGAGAGAGGTGATTCGTTGTGGCTAAAAAATCACAAGGGTACCAAACGCCGAACGAGAAGTACAATGCAGAGTTTGGAGAAGAGAATGCAGCATCTAAAGTGAAGCAATCCGCTCAAAACAAAGTTCAAGATAATTTCCAAACACCTGATGAAAAATTCAATGCCGAGTTCGGTGTAGAAAACACAGGCCAAACTGGCCAAGCTCAAGGCAAAGCAGGAAAATTCAAAAAATAAATGAAGATTCATTAACCAAATGAGGATTCGACACCCTGGAGCAGCAGCTCCGGGGTGTTTTACATATGCGAAGTTTTTACAAAAATATCCTCCCAACTCAGTCTTGAGACCGAGATGACTTCCACCTGCCGCCGCTGTTCTCATTGTCTTGTCTGAGTTACACTGGATACATAATACAGACGAAGGAGACATGAGCGATGAAACGATCTACGCGTGACCGCTGGTGGGTTGGCATACCTCTTATTGCTATTGGTGCGATGATCTTGTTCAGACAATTGGGCTATGACATTGATGTAGGATATATTTTCAGAACATATTGGCCGTTATTTCTAATCTGGTGGGGGGTCAAAGGAATCTCCGAGATTCGTCGCAACGGGGGTTACGCTTTTATTGGACCAGCAATTGTACTGGCGATCGGTGGTTACTTTCTTGCCCGTAACCTGGGATGGATTGATTACTCCATGGGGGAGTTCATCCGTTATCTGATCCCGGTTATGCTGATTGGTGGAGGATTATTTGTACTGATTGGGCCACGACGTCGTGATCGGAAACATCATGACAAAATGCAGCCACCTCCAGCACCGGATCAACCTTACAAACCGTTGTCCCCTGAGGAACTGGAGATGCCATCGTCGTTTGACGAACAGTTTGAGAAAACCTTTGGCAAACCGAAACAGGAACAGAAGAACAAATCATATGGCCCTCATTTCACAGGATCAACAGATTCATCATCACAAGGGCAACATTATAAGAAGAAATATCAATCGCATAACTCAAGTGATACTGGATATGAAGAACATTACGATGATGGCTACGGGAATGGTTATGGGGGTTATGGCAGTGGCAATAGCATTAATAAATCAGCGTTCATTGGGGATTTGTATATGGGACAGGAAGTGTTCTCGTTGAAACCGATGAACATCTCGGCCTTTATCGGAGATACCGTGATTGATTTGACCAAAGCACAGATTCCATACGGTGAGACGAAGATTGTCATTTCCTCATTTATCGGTGATGTGAAAGTATTTGTTCCAGAAGATATGGACCTGGGTGTGACGGTGACGACGAATTCATTCATTGGAGACATGTCATTGTTGAATCAGAAACGCGGCGGATTCTTGAGTAGTGCCCAGGCTGAAACTGCCCATTATCTTGAAGCAAGCAAAAAGGTGCGGATTATTGTAAGTGTGTTTATCGGAGACGTCAAAGTTAATAAGGTGGGTTAATGCATGATTCGAACAATTCTCAAGGCTAATAAGTGGGAACTGATGATGTACTTTGCGCTAACTGGTCTGATTACGCTGGGCGGATTCTATCTATTATATGGAGAGGTATTGATGGGGGCTGGTCGTCAACGGGCATGGACCTATGTCGCCGTTGTTGTGCTGGCCACCGTTATCACCGGATATATCGCTGCATTACGGCTTCAGCGCAAGATCGACCTGCTCGATCTTAACATGTTGAAAGTGTCCAAGGGTAATCTGGCGGTGCGCATGCCTGAAGCGGATGATGCTTCGTTCGGTCGTGTATATCAGGAGTTCAATGTCATGATGGATTCGATTGAGAAAAAGATGAGACTGCTTCAGCGTCTCGGTGAGCAGGAAGTGATTGAGAAGGAGCAAGCCTCGGAGCGTGCTGTGCTTGAAGAGCGCAAACGAATGGCAAGGGATCTCCATGACACGGTTAGCCAGCAGCTGTTTGCCATGCATATGTCGGCTTCATCTTTACCACGTCTGCTGGAGATGAATCCGGAACATGGCAATAAAGTACTGGACCAGTTAATTCAGATGTCACATGTTGCTCAACGACAGATGCGAGGACTTATTGCCCAACTTCGACCGGTGGAGCTGGAAGGGCGTGATCTCACCGCGGCACTGGATAGCTGGTTTCCTGATTATTGCAGGCAGAATGGTCTTAAAGGTGTGAAAGAGCTGGAACTGGATGGCGGAATCTCGGATGCCATTGAGCACCAGCTGTTTCTTGTTATTCAGGAGGCGGTTGCCAATGTCGTGAAACATGCAGAGGCAGGGGTGGTCAGTCTGTCCATACGGGAGAGTGAACATCAAATTAGCATGAGCATCAGCGATGATGGTCAGGGATTTTTGCATCAAGCCGAGCGTCCGGGTTCATATGGGTTATCTACCATGCGTGAACGGGCCGAGAAGCTTGGGGGGCAAGTTCAGATTATATCGAAGCCGGGAGCGGGAACGACGGTACGGGTATTGATCCCGAAATTTCCGAATGTTTCTGAATGAACTAAAGGGGGAGACGGAATGAGTGGGAAAGTAAACGTGATGATCGTGGATGACCATGACATGGTACGAATGGGGTTAAAAACGTATCTGATGTTGGAACCTACTTTTCATGTGATGGGAGAAGCGGGCCATGGGCAGGATGCGCTTGATCAGTTGCGTAAGTTACATGATAGTGAAATGCCCGATTTGATCCTCATGGATCTGATGATGCCCATCATGAATGGCGCTGAAGCAACACAAGCCATCATGACTGAATTTCCAGGGATGAAGATTGTGATGCTCACCAGTTTCTTAGAGGATGATCTTGTTGTGCAAGCGATTGAAGCGGGTGCGGTAAGTTATGTACTCAAGACAGTCTCTGCTGAAGAACTGATCTATGCTCTCCAAGGGGCTTACAGAGGCATGCCTGTTATGACTGGTGATGTGTCGCAGGCATTAACTCGGGGAATCAGGCAACGTACAGCGAGAGAGAGTGAATCAGGTCTGACTGAACGGGAGAAGGAAGTGTTATTGCTTATTGCAGAGGGGAAGACCAACAAAGACATTGGAGAAGAATTACATATCAGTATCAAAACCGTCAAAACACATGTGAGCAATCTGCTGATGAAATGCGAGATGGACGATCGTACACAATTGGCAATCTATGCGCATCGTCAGGGCTGGGTGAAAACGAAAGGATAAAATCGCGTCATGACGGGAAAAACAATCTATTCTTCCGTGCTTTTATCTCCTTTTTAATTGTTTTTAAGGTACGGTTAAGGTTTAAAGTACAAAATAAGGACAGTTAAAGAATATCTCTTGGGAATAAGAGATTGGGAGGTAGAGAGGCATGGACGAACGCAATTATAGATCGAACCGTCAAGACGAGGAAAACGAAACCAAACAAACGGAGAATCGCAATTCTTCCGGAACGGACGAATCCTCCTATTATTATTCTTATGGACCTTTTCAGTCCGTGAATCAGGAAGATACAGCAAATCACATGGGAAGCAATAATCAACGTGAAGAAGGAAATGTAGAGATTACAAAACCTGATCCGGTGAGACCCGTACCTACTTACTATAATAGTGAATCATCCGAGCAAGCGAAAAGATCATCAGGAGGCGGCGGAAACGGCTCAGGTAACGGTGGAGATCAAGGGAATGGCGGCAAAGGCAACTGGAACTATAATAACCGCAAGCCTCGTTCTTCCGTAAGATCACTGTTGTTCTCTTTTATTGCCGGTATGCTGGTCATTACCGTTCTCATGTACACAGCCGATAGAACAAACATGTTCACACCGGAGACTGCACTTACGAACACAGGTAATCAAAGCTCGGGACAGGAAGCGTCCACCAACACAGGCGGAGGCAACAATGTGACAGCATCGTTACTGCCAACCGGCAAAGAAGATGTTTCTTCCGTAGTGACGAGTACAAGTCCAGCTGTTGTCAAAATCGAAACACTCGCGAAGCAGTCCTCACGTACAGGATTGGGTCAGGGTGGATCGAATACAAGTGATCCGTTGTACCAATACTTCTTCGGTAATGGGGGCGGAACGGAAGGCAATCAAGGCCAGAGCCAGCAACAACAGCAAGGCAGTAATCAGTTGGTACCACTAGGCATTGGTTCCGGATTTATCTTTGACAAAGAAGGATATATCCTGACGAATCAACACGTAGTTCAGGGTGCAGACGTAATCCAGGTAACCCTGGAGAACAACAGTAAACCGTATGAAGCTAAACTGCTGGGAAGCAGCTTCGATCTGGATTTAGCTGTACTGAAAATTGAGAAAAACAGTGGTGACGATGCGTTCCCTGTAGCTCCACTGGGTGACTCCAACAGTACTCAAGTCGGTGAGTGGCTTGTAGCCATCGGTAACCCTGAAGGATTCGAACACACGGTTACAGCAGGTGTGCTGAGTGCCAAAGAACGTACAATCAGCATACCAGATGAAGAAACAGGAAAAACACGTGAGTACAGTCATTTGCTGCAAACAGATGCTTCGATTAATCCGGGGAACTCCGGTGGTCCGTTGCTTAACCTGAATGGGGAAGTTATCGGAATGAACGTGGCAGTAAGCGCAGATGCACAAGGGATTGGTTTTGCCATCCCGTCGAGCGTTATCTCTGAAGCCGTTAAATATCTCAAAGAGAACAAAGAAGTTCCCAAAGAGCCAGTACCATTTATCGGTGCATCTCTGATGGCTCTCACGCCTGAAGTTGCTAAACAAATGGGAACAGACATTACCGAAGGTTCTGTCGTAGCCAGCACGATCTTCCAATCACCGGCTTACCAAGCAGATCTTCGTGCATATGACATCATCACAGGTGCCAACGGTACGCCGTACGCCACAAGTCAGGATCTGATTGATTTTATCAAGAAA
The DNA here is from genome assembly GCF_024159265.1 of Paenibacillus sp. 1781tsa1. Taxonomy (NCBI): domain Bacteria; kingdom Bacillati; phylum Bacillota; class Bacilli; order Caryophanales; family Paenibacillaceae; genus Paenibacillus; species Paenibacillus sp. 1781tsa1. The sequence continues at coordinate 2,016,092 of NZ_JAMYWY010000001.1, forward strand.
CAGAAAATCGGCAGTGAAGTGACATTGAACGTGGTGCGTGACGGTAAGAAAATGGATCTGAAAATCAAAATCGGCAATAAAAATGATTTTGATACTTCACAAACAACAGATACCCAACAGCAGCAACCATAAATATCAGGTAAGGATTGAAAGAGCGGAAGGGTTCGAAGGCCCTTCCGCTTTTTTTGCCCTGATAAAGCAGGGTTAAAAGGGACCAGGGACGGATTGGGGACGCCTACTTGAAGATGCAGATTGTGCTTCTGCCTGTTACAATGGGATAAAACGTTAGGATAAAGGAGAAAGACCATGCGCTCAACTATTTTGATTGTGGATGATGACGAGAAAATTGTATCCATGCTCCGCCGGGGGCTGGCTTTTGAAGGATATGAGGTACAGACTGCTTCAAATGGAGCCGAAGGCCTAAGTAAACTGATGGACAAGGAGCCGGACATCGTTGTGCTGGATGTGATGATGCCGCAGATTGACGGATTTGAGGTATGTCGCAGATTGAGAGAAGCAGGCAGCAAAGTGCCTGTGCTAATGCTGACGGCCAAGGATGAAGTACAGAGCCGGGTGACCGGACTGGACACCGGAGCCGATGACTACCTTGTAAAACCTTTTGCCTTGGAAGAATTATTGGCACGTGTCCGGGCATTGCTGCGCCGCAAGTCAGATAGCGCAGGTACGCCGGACAACCGCTTGATGTATGAAGATATCATTTTGGACAATGATTCACGTGAAGTACTTCGAGATGGGCAACGCCTGGAGCTGACTGCCAAGGAATTCGAGCTGCTCAATCTGTTTATGCAAAATCCAAGACGGGTACTGTCCCGTGATCTGATTATGGATAAAATATGGGGTTATGATTACAGCGGTGAGTCTAACGTGCTTGAAGTGTACATTGCCATGCTCAGGCAGAAGACCGAAGAATACGGTGGCAAACGTCTAATTCAGACCATCCGGGGAGCCGGCTATATTCTGAGAGGTGACTCCTGATATGTCCATCCGGTTAAGACTAACCGCATGGTATTCTGGCATTTTGGCGGCTGTGCTTATTTTTTGGGGCGTTGTAATCTATGCCTTTGTATATTTTAACTCCTACCAGGAAGTCGAACAGCAATTGAAGGTGAAGAGTGCCCGGATTACAGAGCAAATTGGGGTTAATCCTCTTTCACAGTCGTTGGATCTGGACCCATTTACAGAGAGCCAGCTTCAGGAGGCTCAGATCTATATTCAACTCTGGGATTATCAGAGTCGTTCGGGCATAATTTCCGGCAACATGAAGAAATTGCAGATTCAGTTTCCGGTATTGAAATCCAATGAAATTCTTGAAAAGCGTGGCATATCCAAGATCTATGTGGATGGGACACCGTTTCTGGTGAATCAGCTCCCCCTTTCTCTTCAGGGTACCAATGAAGTACGTGGAATTCTTCAGGTAGGAGCCAATGTAAGTTCACAGGAGCGCTTGCTGGAAGCGTTGCTTAATATTTTGGTATTTGGCTGGCTGGTAGCGATGGCCCTCGCTATTACCTCAGGTCTCGTTCTGGCCCGCAAGTCGATGCGTCCGCTCGTGAATGTCATTGATGCTGCGAACCAGATTCAATCGGGAGATGACTTAAGTGTACGTATTCAGTATGCGGGGCCTAAGGATGAGATCGGGCGTTTGATTGAAACGGTTAATAATATGCTTGAGCGTACAGAATTGTCATTCCGTGGTTTGGAGGAGACGAATGCTGCCCAGCGCCGCTTTGTATCCGATGCATCGCATGAACTGCGTACACCGCTGACTACCATTCGGGGGAACGTGGACTTCCTGAAGAAGCTGTGGGATCAGGAAGGAACCGACCGACCGAATCTGGATGAGGAGACGGTCAAGCAAATGTCGCTGGAAGCCATTGAAGATATGGCGGACGAGGGAAAACGTATGAGCAGGCTGATCAGCGACATGTTATCGCTGGCGAGAGCGGATACGGGGCAGAAAATTGAACTGAATCCGATCCCGCTGCAAATTCTCGTACAGGAAGTGGCACGCAGAGCACAATTTCTGGACCGTGAGGCAGAATGGCTTCCAGGAAACTTTGCCATTCTTAATGGTATTTATGTGAACGGTAGCAAGGACTATCTGCAACAGATGTTATTTATTTTCATTGAAAATGCGTTTAAATACACACCTGAAGGCTCTGTGACACTGGATGCCGTATTATACAAAGGCCAGGTGGGACTACGCATCAGTGACACCGGTATTGGGATGGATCGGGACGAAGTACCGTTTATCTTTGATCGTTTCTATCGGGCGGATGAATCTCGTGGGGCTACACCGGGCATAGGTCTGGGACTTTCGATTGCGAAGTGGATTATTGAGGAACACCACGGATCGGTTGAGGTTGTGACCAGACGTGGAGAAGGGACCACCTTTATTATCTGGTTGCCGGTTGTCTTTGCTCCGCCTATCGAATAAAGGTATAATAGACAGGACTGCAATTACATCGGCAACGTTGCCGAGAAAGAAAGCGGGTGGCAACCAAGTGGAAGTACTACGAATTTCGCCGCGGGGATATTGTTACGGCGTTGTGGATGCGATGGTGCTCGCGCGTCAAGCGGCACGCAATCTGGATTTACCACGACCTATTTATATATTGGGTATGATTGTGCATAACCAACATGTGACGGATTCCTTTGAAGATGAAGGTATTATTACATTGGATGGTCCGAACCGGATGGATATTTTGAGCCAAGTGGAGAGTGGCACGATTATTTTTACAGCTCATGGTGTATCTCCTGAAGTGCGTAAGCTGGCAAGGGATAAAGGATTGACAACAGTGGATGCAACATGCCCTGATGTCACCAAGACACATGATCTCATTCGGGAGAAGACGGCAGAGGGTTATCAGATCATCTATATCGGCAAAAAGAATCATCCTGAACCAGAAGGTGCCGTAGGCGTTGCACCAGATCTCGTTCATCTGATCGAGAAGGAAGAAGAGATCGAAGAACTGAACGTACCTCCAGGCAAAATCCTTATTACGAATCAGACAACGATGAGCCAGTGGGATATCAAACACATTATGAGCCGTCTTTTGGAGAAGTTCCCTGGTGCTGAGATTCATAATGAGATTTGCCTCGCAACTCAGGTTCGTCAGGAAGCTGTCGCTGAACAGGCAGGTCAAGCGGACCTGGTTATCGTGGTGGGTGATCCTCGCAGCAATAACTCCAACCGTCTGGCGCAAGTGTCAGAGGAAATCGCGGGGGTTACGGCCTACCGTGTATCGGATGTCTCCGAGATTCAGCAAGAATGGCTGAAAGGTGTAAATAAGGTGGCGGTTACTTCGGGTGCATCAACACCAACACCGATTACGAAGGAAGTCATCCTTTACCTGGAGCAGTATGAACATGACAAGCCGGAGACGTGGGAGATCAAGCGTACCGTGAACATGAGCAAACTGCTGCCTCCAGTTAGAGAAAAAACACGTACACCGTAGTGTGAAATGTAAATGTAAGTCTACGTGTATGTGAATTGCAAACGAGATGTGAATAAGAAGAATCCTGTTATGCAGAACCGTATTCGGTGCCTGTGGAGCAGGGTTCTTTTTGATATAAGATAAAGAATGTGTACCTTGACGCAATAGGAGATCTATGGTATATTCACTTTAACGGATAAAAGCTTAAAAGCGAACAAGCGTTTAAGCGCGACAGAGTTTTTACAACTAATCAGACGCACGTTAAGAAATTATGGTGCTCTCATACAAGGAAGGATGGGAATTAATATGATCGTTATTGCAGGCAAAGCTACACCGGAGGAACAGATTCAGGATATCGTTGCAGTTATTGAAAAAGAAGGGCTTCAGGTGCATATCTCTCGCGGAGAGGATCGTACTATCATTGGTTTGATTGGCAAAGTTGAACCGAAAATGCAAGAACATCTTCGCCAAATGAAAGGGGTCGAGAATGTCGTAAAAATCTCGAAGTCCTACAAATTGGCAAGCCGCGACTTCCATCCGGAAGATACGGTGATCTCCATCAAAGGTGTAGATATCGGCGGAAAAGAACTTGTTGTCATGGGCGGACCATGTGCAGTTGAATCGGCTGCACAGATTGATGAGATTGCAGGGCTTGTGAAAGCTGCTGGTGGGCAAGTGTTACGTGGTGGTGCATTCAAGCCGCGCACAGGTCCTTACAGCTTCCAGGGAACGGGCGTAGAGGGATTGATCATGATGGCGGAAGCAGGCAAGAAACATGATCTGCTGACCATTACAGAAGTCATGACACCTGAGTATGTGGATATTTGCGCCGAGTACGCAGATATTCTGCAAGTAGGTACACGTAACATGCAGAACTTTGACCTGCTCCGCAAATTGGGTGAGTGTGGCAAACCGGTATTGTTGAAACGTGGCTTCAGTGCAACATACGATGAGTTGTTGAATGCGGCTGAATACATTCTTGCGGGTGGTAATCCAAATGTCATGCTGTGTGAGCGTGGTATTCGTACGTTTGAATCCTACACACGTAATACGCTTGATCTGTCAGCAATCCCTGTTCTGCAGTCTTTGAGCCATTTGCCGGTTATTTCTGACCCGAGCCATGGTACTGGACGACGTGAACTGGTGGAGCCGATGACAAAAGCTTCCGTTGCTGCAGGTGCCAATGGCCTGATTATTGAAATGCATACCGATCCGGATAACTCCATGACAGGAGATGGAGTGCAATCGTTGTTCCCTGACCAATTCGCCAACCTGTTGCAGGATCTGGAGAAATTGGCACCAATCGTCGGTAAATCATTCAGTACAGCTAAACAACCAGCAGAATTTTTCCCGGCACGTGTAGGCGTATAAGAAGAATTCATAGTCAAGGTCTGGCTCATCAGCCGGGCATCTCATCTGGTCTCGTTCATTGCGACGGAAACAGATAGATGCTCGGTTTTTTGCATATTTTGCAGGTTTGAACGTATTTATTAATCAATGGTGATAAGAAACATTTATGATGTGAAGTTTTTTCCATGATTTAGGATAAAAAAGGGGTCGCTTTACCGCATTAAACCAGTTAAATGTATACTAAATGTGTTGTTATATGAATTTAGGTTATTTATAAAATGTGAGTATAGCTAACATACTCGCAAAAAATACCTTACATAAGTATTGACGATGTCAGGTTTTAAAATTTATAATGACGACAGAAAAAAATTCGAATTTAGACATTTTCTTAGTGGGGTTGTTTAATGTTCGGAATATTTGGGAGGACGAATACATGTCGGTTGAAAACGTATTGAAATCAATTCAAGAGAACAACATCGAGTGGGTAGATTTTCGTTTTGTAGATTTAGCTGGTCGTGCACATCACATCTCGTTGCCAGCTTCGGCTGTTGATGCAGACACGTTCGTAAATGGAGTAGCTTTTGACGGTTCTTCTATCCAAGGTTTCCGCGGAATTGAAGAGTCCGATATGGTTATGATGCCAGACCCTGAAGCGACTTATGTCGATCCGTTCACTGCACACCCTACATTGAATGTTATGTGTGATATCTTCACTCCGGACGGCGAGCGTTATGAGCGTGACCCACGTAGCATCGCTGTTAAAGCAGAAGCTTATTTGCAAGAAAGCGGTGTAGGTACAGCGGCATTCTTCGCACCTGAATCCGAGTTCTTCATCTTCGACGATGTACGTTATGAGAGCGGCACAAACAGCTCTTCCTACTACGTAGATTCCGAAGAAGCTTCATGGAACACGAACCGCAAAGAAGAAGGCGGAAACCTGGGCTTCAAAGTACGCACTAAAGGTGGATATGTTCCAGTAGCACCAGTGGATACACAACAAGATATTCGTAGCGAAATGTGTCGCCTTCTGGAAGAAGCGGGCCTGTCGATCGAGCGTCATCACCATGAAGTGGCGACAGCGGGTCAAGCCGAAATCAACTTCCGTTTTGATACACTGAAGAAAACAGCAGATAACCTGCTTGCATACAAATACATCGTGCACAACACTGCACGTCAATATGGTAAAGTAGCAACATTCATGCCAAAACCATTGTTCGGTGATAATGGTAGCGGAATGCACGTTCACCAATCCATCTTTGATGGCGATTCCCCATTGTTCTATGACAAAGCGGGATATGCTAACCTGAGTGAAATGGCTCTGCACTACATCGGAGGTATCCTGTACCATGCTCCGGCACTGATCGCTTTGACTAACCCTAGTACAAACTCGTTTAAACGTCTTGTACCTGGTTACGAAGCACCAGTTAACCTGGTTTACTCCAAAGGTAACCGTTCCGCAGCAGTTCGTATTCCGGTTGCAGCTGTGACACCAAAAGGTTGTCGTATCGAGTTCCGTACACCAGACTCCACAGCTAACCCATATTTGGCATTCTCCGCAATGTTGATGGCTGGTCTGGATGGAATCAAACGCAAAATCAACCCAACTGAACTTGGATATGGTCCGCTCGACAAAAACATCTATGACCTGTCTGATGCAGATAAAGAAAACATCCGCAGTGTACCAGCTTCCCTCGAAGAAGCACTTGATGCATTGGCAGCGGATAACGAGTTCTTGACTGAAGGCGGCGTATTCACAAAAGAATTCATTGAAAATTACATCAACCTCAAACGTGATGAAGCGAAAGCAGTAGCGATCCGCATTCATCCGCACGAGTACAGCCTCTACTTCGACTGCTAATAGGTCGGGGTCGGAACAGAACTTGTTCCAACTTAAAGCCTCCGGGATACACTCTCGGAGGCTTTTCCTTGAATTAAACAATGTAGTGCTTTAACTTTGCAGGGTGATAAAGGAATTTGATGGCCTGAATTGAACACTTCAGTGCATATTGCCCTTGAAGCAGATAGAGAATACTGATATCATAGCGATAATATTCACTTTGAGTGCATTTTGCACAAAACCATAGAGCGGCTTCCAATAAGTAAGATATAGATCAAAATGATTTAATTTGTCTATATCTTATACCCGTGAGCGATTCTAATCGAATTGTGCAAAATGCTGTTTGTATGTCAGAGTTACGGATGGAAAGGGCGGGGGATTTTGTGACCAAAAGAGCGTATAACTTTAATGCAGGACCTGCGGCGTTACCACTTGAGGTACTGGAGCGTGCACAGGCGGAATTTGTAGATTTTCGTAATACAGGCATGTCGATTATGGAGATGTCTCACCGTGGAGCGGTGTACGAGTCTGTACATAATGAAGCTCAGGAGCGCTTGTTGTCGCTTCTAGGCAATCCAAAAGGATACAAGGTTCTCTTTCTGCAGGGCGGTGCAAGCACTCAGTTCGCGATGTTGCCAATGAACCTACTCGGGGCAGGGCAGACTGCAAGTTACGTGATGACCGGCAGCTGGGCCAAGAAGGCTCTGTCTGAGGCGAAGTTGATCGGCGAGACGCATGTTGCTGCATCTTCGGAAGCAGAGAAATTCATGAAATTGCCGGATGTTTCAAATCTGAGTTTGCCAGAACGTACGGCTTATGTGCATCTTACTTCCAACGAAACGATCGAAGGTACGCAATTTAAGTCATTCCCGGATACCGGTTCAGTACCTCTGATTGCGGACATGTCGAGTGATATTTTCTGTAAACCATTCGATCTCAATCAGTTCGGTATGATCTACGCGGGTGCACAGAAGAACCTGGGGCCATCGGGAATTACGGTTGTGATTGCTCGTGAGGAACTGGTGAGTGAATCGCCTAAAACGATTCCAACCATGCTTCGTTACAGCACACATGTAGATAATAACTCTCTGTATAATACGCCGCCATCCTTCTCAGTATATATGGTGAATGAAGTATTGAAATGGATTGAAGAACAGGGTGGATTGGCTGGTATTGAGCAAAAAAATACGAAAAAAGCCGAATTGCTCTATAACACAATTGATGCTTCCGGTGATTTCTACCGTGGTTGTGTGGAACCAGAAGATCGTTCCCTTATGAATGTAACCTTCCGTCTTGCTTCTGAGGAACTGGAGAAGAAGTTCATCAAGGCATCGGAGGAAGAAGGATTCGTAGGTCTGAAAGGACATCGCAGTGTGGGTGGTCTTCGTGCCTCCATTTACAATGCTGCTCCTTATGAGAGTGTTAAGGCACTGACAGACTTCATGAGCCACTTCCAGAAGACAAATGGATAATTAAAGTATAGGTACGGTGTCATGGACCTTAGTGTCTAATCCTGTGCCTTACCAGAGCCTTCCACATTTGACGTGTGGAGGGCTTTTCTTTAAGATTAGAGGGTTGTCGTCAACATGAAATGAAAAGGAGATTGAACACATATGGCTTTACACATCGTTCTGGTTGAACCAGAAATTCCGGCGAACACAGGAAATATTTCGCGTACTTGTGCGGCAACCGGGACCCATCTACATCTCGTGCGTCCACTTGGATTTCGAACAGATGATGCTACATTGAAACGGGCAGGGCTGGACTACTGGCATGCCGTTCATATTGAATACCATGACTCATTTGCAGAGGTTCAGGAAAAATATCCGGAAGGTCGCTTCTTCTACGCAACTACGAAGGCAAAGAACCGATATAGTGACTTTAATTTTCAGGATGGGGATTTCCTCGTTTTTGGTAAAGAGACCAAAGGCCTCCCACCTGAATTAATTGCTGCGAATCCCGATACATGTATGAAAATGCCAATGACTGGTGACGTTAGATCATTAAACCTGTCCAACTCGGCAGCCATTATTGTATATGAAGCGTTGCGTCAGCTGAATTTCCCGGGGTTAGAAGGATAAATTCGGGTTATAAATGACGGCTAGAATTCGGTAAAAAAACATTTTTCAAAAAAAAGGACAAAAAATGTTTATTTCCAGCAGGATTCGACAAAATCTTGGCGAATCTATAAACATAGTACAAATGTACCTAGAAATTTAGAGTAAGATAGGAGAGGTGTGCCGTAGCTATGAAGCCAGCTGGAGTAGTTCGCAAAGTTGACCAATTAGGTAGGATCGTATTGCCTAAATCTTTGCGTAAAAGGTATCAAATGAATGAGGGAGATCCTGTAGAGATCTTAGTACAAGGGGACCATATTATCCTAGAGAGATATCGTCCAAAATGTATTTTCTGCGGATCCATCGAGGAAGTCAACGAGTTCAAAGAGCGTTACATATGCGCACAATGTTTAGATGAGATGACTCAGCTTCCACAGCACGGATAAGAAGTAACGCCATGGGGTTATTAACCCCCGTGGTGTTTTTTTTTGTTTTCAGTATCCAGTGCAAGGTTCAGTCAGTTCCATGGAATAAAAGAAGAATATAAGATTTAAAGTTGATTGCATATAGGTAAAATCTCATCCCATACGGCATTTAGAATACCTTGCATGTTTTCTTCCTCACTGTTAATACATATGACAGCTTCCTTTGAGGGAATTATGATACACAATTGACCATAGGCTCCATCGGCGCGGTAAGCCTCATGGGAACATATCCAGAACTGATACCCGTAACCTTTTCCCCAATCACCGTCTCCAGTCGTTTCGATCTGCCGAGATGTAGCCTGTTTGATCCAATCCGCAGGTATAAGCTGTGTGCCTTCCCAAAGGCCCTCCTGCAGCAGTAACTGTCCAAATCGACTCAGTTCCTCATTGCTTATCCAAAGACCTGCACAGCCGAGTGTTACCCCCAGTGGAGAGGTTTCCCACTCTACATCATGAATGCCTAGAGGCTCAAATAATCGCGGAGTCAGGTAATCTTTCACGGTTTGGCCGGTAGCTGCCTGCAGCATGGCTGAGATCATAAACGTATCCCCACTGCTGTATGTAAATTGTTCTCCGGGCATCCGGTCCAGAGGGAGAGACATATAATGTTTCGCCCAATCTTTCTCGGTCAAAGAAGCTCGTTCATCAGCCCAAAGAGGCGGCGAATCATGACCAGAAGACATTCGGAGCAGGTCACGTAACTTCAATTCCTGTGGAGATGGGAGGTTGTAATGTGCACCCGATACATGATTATGGGTGAAATAATCACCAAGAGTGGCATCCAGATGTAACAGACCTTCTTCAAGCGCAAGACCAACGGCCATGCATGTGAAGGATTTACTTATGGAATGTTGTACACGACGCTGATCCCTATCCCTGTCCCAATGGGCAAGCAGATGCCCTTTTTGTAGTATGCGAATGGAGAAAACGTTCAATTGTTGCTCAGTAATCGTTTGAATGAAACCTTTGAGTTGCTCAGACATAATTAACCTCCCTAATATCAGGTGAAACCTGAGTAAAATCGGTTGGTGAAACGTTTCCGTAATTCGAATGCAAAATCAGAACTCATGTTAGTATAAACCTGGTTTGGTGTCAATTAAAGTTGTAATAACACTGACTAAAATTTCATTTTTTCGTAATAATAGTGTCTTTCGGCGCAAATTTAGACGTAAAAAAGCATTTTTTCGAGAAAATAACGCGAAATTTGTAAAAAGGTTATTGACAGGATTTACTCATCGGGCTTATGATTTATTCGAAACGATTCGAAGAAATCGCTTCCACATAAAAAGTGTTGTAATGAAGACCAAGTGAATCAACGTTGGCTATGTTTTGAAACGATTCGAGAAAATCGTTTCGATAACCCATCGTAATACAAGGGAATCTACAACAGCCTGCAATCCAACGCCAGAGAAACGAAAGAGTAAAGACAGCAGGCGATGATGAGAGGGGTTACATTATGGCACATATAACGATCGAAACTGGATCGCCAACCTTATGCATGAATACCAGCATACATGTTGTGTCCAGTGACTCCGGAGAGACTTCAGGCGGTACACTATATCTGTTGCACGGAGCAGGCGATAATGCGAGTACCTGGCAGCGATTAACCACCATTGAGATGTATGCAGCGCAATATGGTTGTACCATCATTATGCCGGAAGCGAATCGAAGCTATTACACCGATATGGAATACGGCCTGAATTACTTCCACTACATCACTCAGGAGTTACCTGAAGTATGCAAGCGTCTGCTCAATCTGAATCCTGATCCGGAGAAAACGTACGTCGCCGGTCTATCCATGGGTGGATATGGTGCACTGAAATGTGGACTAACTTATCCAGAGAAGTATCGCAAAGTAGTGTCTTTATCCGGCGTAACGGATATTCAGACACGGCTTCATGATCCCCATATGCCAGCGACCATGATCAAGGAAATGAAAGCGGTTTTTGGAGAACGTTTACAGGTAAAAGCCGATCAGGATATTTACGCACTGTCGGCCAAGCTGCTGGAACAGGGTGTTCCTTTGCCGGATATCCTCAGTTGCTGTGGCGATAGTGACCCCTTCGTAGAGATGAATCGCGATTTCGCGAAATACATGCAGGGGACTGCCTTTGATTTTCGGTATGTGGAGACACCGGGGGCTCATGAATGGAGATTTTGGGAGCACCACCTGAGAACGATGTTTGATTTTCTGTACAACGACAAGACCAAAGTAGAGTGAGGAGATGCAATGTGAAACCTGCAGCCGAAGGACCTAGCAAAAAGCTGAAGGGAAACGTGAAGGGCAATTCGCTCTGGACTGAAATCTGGAAGCACCGAATGACATACACCCTGCTTATTCCGGGGCTTGTCTGGCTAATCCTGTTTGCCTACATGCCGATGGGTGGCTTGTCTCTGGCATTCAAAGATTACAAGGCCAACCTGGGCATCTGGGGAAGTCCATGGAGCGGATTCGAGAACTTCAAATATGTTTTCCGTGATCCAACCTTTATTGACGCGGTATGGCGTACGCTGTACATCAATATTCTGAAACTGATTATTCAGTTCCCGTTCCCGATCATTCTGGCGTTGTTGCTGAATGAATTGCGGATGCGCAGAGGGAAAAAATTGTTCCAAACCGTTCTTACGTTCCCTCACTTTCTGTCCTGGATTATCGTATCCGGCGTAGTCATCAATGTGCTGGCATATGACGGACTGGTAAACAGTGCGCTCGGATTACTCGGATTGCCAACCATTAACTTCTTGGGATCCGAATCCAACTTTGTACCGATGTTGCTGTTGACTGATATTTGGAAATCAAGTGGATGGGGCGCGATTATATTCTTGGCTGCCATTTCCGGTATTGACCAGGATCAGTATGAATCAGCACAGATTGACGGGGCTTCCCGTATGCAACAGATGTTCAAAATCACTTTACCGAACATCCTTCCAACCATCACAATCATGTTTATTCTTTCGGTTGGTGGATTGATGTCTTCCGGGTTTGACCAGATCTTCAACTTAGCAAATGCCGCTACCAAAAATGTATCGGAAGTACTCGATGTATATATCTATCGGATTACGTTCCAGTCATCAACTGACTTCTCATTCTCAACAGCGGTCAGCTTGTTCCGTTCCCTGGTGAATATGGCCTTGCTGCTTCTTGCTGACAGATTTGCCAAGTGGCTTGGCGGAGACGGTTTGTTCCGATAAGAGAGGAGGAAAAATGAGATGAGCAAGAAAGCTAACAAAAAACCGAGAATTGGTACAGAAAGAATGACACTTCTCGATTACATTATTTTCGCCGTATTACTCGTGCTTGCCCTGATGATCCTGATTCCGTTCTGGAATGTCATCATGATCTCGTTTGCAACACAGAAAGAATATGCTGACAATCCATTTTTGATGTTCCCTAAACAATGGACATTGGATTCCTACAAGGCCTTGTTCGCTGACGGAACGATTCTGTCGGGATACAAAAATACCATTATATTGCTAGTTATCGGCTTGCCACTCAGCTTGTTCCTGACAACAAGCATGGCATATGGCCTTAGTCGCAACAAATTCCCGTTTAAGAAATTTATCTTTTTCCTGGTACTGTTCACCATGATCTTTAATGGTGGTATCGTACCGCTGTACCTGATCATGAAATCACTTCATCTTACAGGTACGCTCTGGTCCGTTATCCTGGCGGGAAGCTTCAGTGCTTTTAACATGATTCTGATGATGAACTACTTCTACACCTTGCCTGAATCGTTGATGGAATCGGCGAGACTGGATGGAGCAGGAGAGTGGAGAATTCTGTTCTCTGTTGTTCTTCCGCTGGCTACACCCATTATGGCTACAATCACGTTGTTCTACGGTGTGGCTTACTGGAACAGTTGGTACGATGCGATGATATTCCTTCGAAAAGCGGATCAGTTACCGCTCCAGAATGTACTCAGAAACATTATCGTGACATCTACGACGAATGCATCGAATGCATCCAGTGTGGATGCTGCCCAGGCAAGCAACTTCTCCATGGGCATGAAGATGGCAGCTGTATTTGTCACCATGGTACCCATTATGTGTTTCTTCCCAATGCTGCAAAAACACTTTGCCAAAGGGGTATTAACAGGGGCAATCAAGACCTGATTATACGTATAGGATTTTGCAATCAAATTTGACTAAAAAAACATGGGGGTAAAACATGAAAACGAACAAAAAGTTGTCAGTAAGAGCTCTCTTTGCCATCACGCTTAGTGTAGTTATGCTGATGGTGACCGCTTGTTCCAGCCAAGGAGCTTCAGGTGGTAACGAAAAAGATGCAGAGGGAAATTACAAAGATAACCTGACCATCTCTGTAGCTAACCTGACAGAAATCAAAAACGGGAACCTGGATAATGACTTCCACAAGTTCTGGACAGACAAATTCAATGTAACATGGGACTACAACTATATCGATTGGGATTCATGGGGCGAGAAGCTTCGTCTGTGGATTAACTCTGGCGACTTGCCGGATGTAGCGGTATGGAACTACGTACATGGCGATGCCATTAACAGCATTGAACAAGGTTTGTTCTACAAATTCCCGGATGACTGGAAAGAACGCTGGCCTAACGTTGCAGCAGCTTACAATTTGACGGGTCTTGGAGACAAGCTGGAAGAATTGACAGGTGGAACATACGTCCTGCCTAGACCAATCTATTTCGAGAACAAACCGGCTGACCCACTGACGAACCAAATTGGTGTCATTGCGCTTCGTAAAGACTGGGCTGAAGCCGTTGGTTTTGAACTGAAAGATGCTTATACAACAACCGAATTGAACGAATATGCTGCGCTAGTGAAAGAAAAAGATCCAGGCAAAGTAGGTAACAAACTTGTACCTCTGTCCTACAATGCAGCAGATGCCATGACGAATATGATTATGCCAAACAGCGTACATGCCATGACCGACACACCGTTCTACAAAGGTGAAGATGGCAAGTTCCACTGGGGACCAGCAGATCCTGAAACGCTGACAGGGCTTAAATTGATGCAAAAAGCGTATAAAGATGGATTGCTCAATCCTGAGTTCTACACATGGAAAAACAATGAAGGTCAAAACAACTTCAAAGTAACAGGAACAGCTGCTGTAACAAGTCTGGGCGGACTGGCTTCGTACAGACAAGGTCTGGATTCTGATATGAAAAAAAATCTGGGTGTAAATAGTGATGAACTGGTACACACAGCAATCGTAGTGGGCGATGACGGTAAATACCGTAACATGGAGCAAGCCAACTTCTGGTCTGCATTGATCTTCAATCCGGACATCAGTGACGAGAAATTCGAACGGATCATGGATCTGATCGATTACTCCGCAACAAAAGAAGGACAGTTGCTTATCAACATGGGCTTTGAAGGAACGGATTGGAAATATGATGAGAACCAAGAACTGGTTAGCTTGTTGCCAGAAGGAACAGTATTGGAAGATAAATACCCAGCACGTTTCGAAGGTCTATACCTGCTTGGTGACGACTTCAGTGTTGTAAACCCAGCAATCAAAAAGGATTACCGTGACAGAGCCGTGAAATTGTTCCAAGAAAAAGCAAAACTCGGTACAGAAGGCAATTCGCTTGCAGAATACGATTGGGATGTCAACCTATACGATTCCAAAGCTAAGAGTCAGGCTTCATTCGATTACCAGAACGAATATGCCAACCTGATCCTCAAAAACGGAGATCTGGAAGCAAACTGGAAAGAATGGGTGAACAGTAAAATGTCCCTGGTTCAACCTTATCTGGATGAGCTAAACGAGAAATTCTAGTAATCGTTCAGTAATTAATTTTGAACCCGGTGCGCGTCTCTCCCCGAACGCAGCCGGGTTCTTTATTTCAACAACTTGTAGTGGAGGATACGATCAGATGAATAACGAGCAGCTGCTAGACCTGGTAAAACAGATGACGTTGGAGGAAAAAACAGCTCAGCTTCTTCAGTTGACTGCCAACTTCTATGAAGGAACAAATGTCGAAGGTCAGATCACAGGGCCGATGGAAGAGATGGGAATTACGGAGCAGTCCGTGGATGCTAGTGGGTCCATTCTGGGGTTGTCCGGTGCGCAGGCCATCATTGATGTACAGCAAGCTTATATGAAAAAAAGCCGTTTGGGCATTCCGCTCTTGTTCATGGCTGACGTAGTTCATGGATTCAAAACCATTTTCCCGATTCCACTGGCGATCGGTTGCTCATGGGACACAGAACTGGCTGAGAAAAGTGCTGAAATTGCAGCACGTGAATCGGCTGTATCCGGTTTACATGTTACCTTTGCACCTATGGTGGACCTGGTTCGTGACCCGCGCTGGGGCCGTGTGATGGAAACAACAGGTGAAGATCCTTATCTGAACAGCTTGTTCGCGGCTGCATTTGTACGTGGATATCAGGGCGATAGCTTGAAGGATGAGCCTGATCGTCTTGCAGCCTGCGTTAAACACTTTGCGGCGTATGGAGCAGCTGAGGGTGGTCGGGATTACAATACGGTGGACATGTCCGAGCGTAACCTGCGTGAGTACTATTTGCCAGCGTACAAAGCTGCATTGGATGCGGGTGTAGAGATGGTCATGACTTCGTTCAATACGGTTGACGGTATTCCGGCAAGTGGCAATGAGAAGTTAATGCGCGGCATTTTGCGTGACGAGTGGGGCTTTGATGGTGTACTGATCTCGGATTGGGCTTCCATTCGCGAGATGATTGCACATGGCGCTGCGGAAGATGATCGTGAAGCGGCATACCGTGCCATTCGCGCAGGCGTAGATATGGAGATGATGACACCTTGTTATGTACATCATTTGCCTGAGCTGATTGAGAGCGGTGAAGTGGAAGAGAAGCTCATTGATGAATCCGTTCTGCGAATTCTGCAATTGAAAGAGAAGCTGGGATTGTTCGACAATCCGCTACGTGCAGCTGATCCGGTTCGTGAACGCGAGATTGTGTTCTCCAAAGAGCACCGTCAGGTATCGTATGAACTGGCAACCAAATCGGCTGTCCTGTTGAAGAATGATGACAGCGTGCTTCCGCTTCAGCCTGAAGCTAATGTAGCCCTTATTGGTCCTTTTGCACAGAGTCCTGATATTCTGGGCTGGTGGTCCTGTGAAGGAGTTAAGGAAGATGCAGTCAAGCTCGGAACAGCTCTGGAAGAACGCTTGACGGGTGGAAAAGTTCAATTTGCTCAAGGCAGTGATGTTCATACGATTACAGCTGAGCAGATTGCGGAAGCCCTTGAAGTGGCAAGCAAAGCAGAGCTGATTGTCCTTGCCCTAGGTGAAGACTCCGAGATGAGTGGAGAAGGTGGATCACGCACGGATATTCGTCTGCCAGCAGCCCAATTGGAATTGGTTAAACAGCTCAAAACAGCGGGAAAACCGATTGCCAGCGTTATTTTCAACGGCCGTCCACTGGATCTGCATGGTGTAATCGATGAATCGGATGCCGTTCTTGAAGCCTGGTTCCCAGGTAGTGAGGGCGGGGCAGCGATCGCAGATGTTCTGACAGGTGTAGTGAATCCATCTGCACGTCTGACGATGTCCTTCCCGCAGTCCGTAGGTCAGATTCCGGTCTATTACAACCATTTCAATACAGGTCGTCCGTTGAACCCGGAGAAGACGGAAGAACGTTATGTTTCGAAATACATTGACAGCCCGAATGAACCTCTGCTTCCGTTCGGTTATGGTCTCTCATACACTTCTTTCTCTTATGGTGATCTTGAAGTGTCAAGTAACGAGATGACTGCCGAAGAGACCCTGAGCATCCAAGTACGTGTAACGAACACGGGTGAGCGCGCAGGTGTAGAGACCGTTCAATTGTACGTTCGTGATGTAACGGGTGAAGTCGTTCGTCCTATGCGTGAGCTGAAAGGATATGTGAAGCTTGCACTGGCTCCAGGCGAGAGTGGTACAGCTACGTTTACGTTAAATGAAGAACAGCTTCGTTATCACCATTCCGATTTAAGCCATCGCAGTGATCGAGGTGAGTTCCATATTCTTGTGGGTGCAAACAGTCGGGATACTCAGAAGAAATCATTCAGACTTGTTTAATCCGGTGAATGGAAAGAGTAATGTGTCAGGCCTTTTGTTATGGAAGGCCTGATGAACATAACAGGGGAGCGAAGAATGTGGTCAGTATCAAGGATATCGCCAAGCAGGCGGGAGTTTCTATCTCTACTGTGTCATATGCGCTGAATGGCAGCAACAAAGTGACCGATGAGACGAGTTCCAAAATTTTGGCCATTGCCAAAGAACTGAACTATGTTCCAAATGCCGCAGCAAGAACACTGAAGAAGAGGGAATCCAAAATTCTAGGTGTATTCTTGACCGATTTTAGCGGAGATGTGTATGGAGACTTGCTGAGTGGCATGAAAGCCGTATGTAATGCTCAAGGCTATGACCTGATCGTGTGCAGTGGTAAACAATCCCATCGCATGCTTCCGGAGAGAATGATTGATGGTGCAATCATTCTGGATCATACGTTTGCAAGTGAGGAACTGATGCAATACGCCGATCGGGGGCACAAAATCGTTGTATTGGACCGTGAGATGGATCATCCCAACATTAATCAGGTTCTGCTGGATAATAAGGCTGGGGCCACACTTGCGATGGAACATCTTATTGAACAGGGGCATAAGAAAATCTACGTGGTGACAGGACCGGAAGGTTCGTTTGACTCTGTGCAGCGGTTAAAGGCTGTGAGACAGGTTGCGGAACGTGAAGCCGATGTGGAATGGATTGAGATCACGGGAGATTTTGAAAAGAGTGGTGGAGAACGAGCCGCAGATCAGATTGTGCAGGTGTATGATGGACCCGCAGCGGTATTCTGTCTCAATGATGAGATGGCTATTGGCTTGTGTGATCGTCTGGCAGAAAGTGCACTTGGCGTTGGTCAGGAGATCGATGTCATCGGATTCGACAATATTGAATTGAGCAAGTATGTCCAGCCGAGACTGGCAAGCATTGATTATTCCAAACGCAAATGGGGATCGCTCGCTGCTGAACAATTGATCAAAATTATTGCTGGAGAACCCGTCGATCATGAACGAATTTATGTGACATTAGTTGAGGGTGGGTCGGTGAGTGGGGCTATGCCGGCTGGTTCGGTTATATCTATGCGGAATGATCGGGCGGTTAGCTATTGATTCCGAATACAGCAAGAGACAAGGCTTAGAAGAATCGAATCATTCTTTTAAGCCTTGTCTCTTGCTATTTCGAGGATGAAATAATAGAAAAAGCCTCTCCAGAGAGAGGCTTGGCCTTTACAAGCCTTTTGTTTTGTCATTGTTGTAGGATGAAGTGAGAATGCCTGTAATGAAGAGAGTCAATACAATTGCAATAATCCAGAATGTCAGTGAAAATGACATACCCTTCGCACCTCCTGCACAAGCTCATTTTCTTCTATTATAACCATTATAGGTAGAAAAGAAATGCTTCGTTCTATTATTTGTAAAATAAAAAGTGCGTGGGCACCGGTCTGAGACTACCGTCCGAAGGGTTATTCACAACCCGATTATTCAGAATAAGCGAGGAAGATCCACCGCCATCCAGATTATAGGCGTCGATGACCCCAAGCTTGTACAACCGTCCTTGCAACTCTTCAAGGGTAGCACCGGAACTTCCGCCTTCATTATATCCATCGACCACAATGATCAACAACTGATCATCCTTATAATTGCCAATGACCGTACGTGGTGCTCGTTTGGGTGATACTTTCCACTTATCGGGAATTGTGGTTTTACGTCCATTCTGTAAAAGCACCGGAACAAACGTAGCCCCAAATTGCGGTTGCAGGCGATCCAGTGAGTTTTTGTCGAAGAACTTGCCTCCGACCAGCTTGCCGGCATCGTTAAGTCCTACAAAAAACAGATCTTTGAAACTGGCCTGGAAACCGTTCACGTATTTCCCGTCCATGACGGTTGTGCTAAGTGGATAACGTTTGCCGCCACTGTCAGCAAATCCACCTGCGTTGATCCCGGCAATTGCGCCGTTACGCTTCACAGCCTGCATGGTCGTCTCAGAACGCCCAGGTTCACTGTCTAGAGCCATCTGCATAGCAGTAGGGTCTTTTAGCTTGATCTTCATGGCGTAGCCCTTATAGCTGCCAGGATTCACTCTGTACAATTCAATCGTTAGCCGGTCACTGTCTACCCGTTCAAATGGAACGCCAAGCTTGGAAGTAATCCGTTTGTTGTAGATCGTTTCCGGACGATCCGCCTGGGCGGAAGCCTTCTGAACAAGTGTAGACATCGTGCTTGTTGTCTTATTATAGAGCTGTGTCGTTCTTTTAATAGAAGAAGAAGTCTGGACAGCAGCATCTTTTGCCCCGGCAAGCTCTTGGCTAATTGCTTGGGTCCGGGGTGTAATCGTATCCTCTGACAGTTCGGTAGGAATCAAACCTCCGGGTTCTAGTGGAGGACGAAGCAGCAGCAGGCATAATATCAATCCAACAAAAGGAGCGAGTGCAAGCATAAAAAAACGATTAACCTGTTTGACGGGTGTAATCATTTGAGCAGGTCCATCTTTTTCTGGAGTGTCTCCAGTTGTTTTTTGACTTCGCTCAGCTGGGTATACAGTTTGTTGCTGTTATCCGTTTTGTCACTTGCATTATCCTTGGTGAAAGTCAGCAATTCATTGAAGGATTGAACTTGTCCCTGCAGGTCTTCTACTTCCTTCGATATCGTTGTTAGCTGATTTTCGTAGTCGGTTTTTAGCGCTGCTATCTGCTGCTGATTATGGGCCTGAAGCTGGTTAATCATCTGTTGCTGGAGATGGTTACTATAATAGTAGGTTCCAACGACTCCTAGTGCAATGAGAACAATCCACATTACCAGAAACAGCTTGATTGAAGATCCGGCCTTGCCTTTGGCGCTCCGGGTGTGATGGATGTCAGAGGGCGGGGCAGATGGTTTCATATCATCACTCCTGGTCATTTATAGGTACAAAAATTTTTCCAGTCCTCATTCTATCATGCCCCTATTGATTACGCAAAAATGAAATTCTTTACTTAATAGAGTAAAAAGAGATTGCATCGGAAGGAAGTCCTAGGATACAATTTCTTATAGATGCAATAAGTAGGAACTTTGGGCAGGTTTTTCGACTTTTTTAGATAGAAATGCAGGAAATTTATACTATATTTTGACCTTTCCGGGGATGGGAAGATGGACGTCATGGTGTTTTTATAACAAAATACGGTGAAAATAGAGCTTTTTTATCGGCTGTGTCCTGTATTTTTCTATTTTTCGACATAATCCGACCTATGCTTCTTCTATACTCGGACTGTCGCATAGACGATGGAATCATCATTACAGAAGCTAGAAGTTATTTGTCCAATACATAACAGGGGGAACAACAATGAAAAAAGTATGGCAGGTGGTCATCGTAGATATCCACCCCACCAGCATGCTCGGTACAAAATTGATTTTGGAAGAGCAGCAAGATCTGACGGTACGTGGCATGACTTCGACCGGAACAGAAGGGCTCGATCTAGTGAATATGCACCAGCCTGATCTGATTCTGATGGATTATCGTCTTCCAGAGGGACAGGCAGATCAATATATTGCCCAGATGAAGAATCTGTCACCTCACAGTCACATCATAATTCTGACGGATGAAGACAATGTGAAGCTGTTTCGTCATCTGATGAGTCTTGGTGCAAGCGGCATGTTATCCAAACAGGCTTCCCCTAGCCAGCTGATTCATCTGATCTCTGGGTTACGTGAGGGCCATGTGTCCATTCCATTGGCGTGGTTAAACAGTGCGGAGTGGGCGCAACCTGTGGAATCTCCGACAGAATCACGTGTAATTGAATTAACAGAAACCGAAACTTTTATCATGGAAAGAATTGTTCAGGGTGTAACCTATGATAAAATAGCGAATGAGATCAACGTTAGCAGACGTTCCATTGATAATTACCTGCGTAAAATATACGTGAAGCTGGAAGTAAGCAGTAGAGCACAGGCCATTGAACGTTATGCCTTGCATGCAAGACAAGTGAAGACGGGATCATGACGAAACAGGTTTGTTCTTCATAATAACCACAACTGGTCGGTATGCATCCGGTCATATTCGATGGCCAGCACGAATAGGTTGTAGGGCTGCGGACTGCGAGTACAGTTTCGGAATAGGGATGAAAGGGGAACGGATCGATGAAATATTTCTTTGCTTCCCGTACCAACAGGCTTTTGTCATCACCACTGAGGGATATACGTGAGATGTCTGGCAGAGATTATTTCATTTCTCTGGCAGAAGAATTGCCTGCGGAGGAGTTGTTTCCTTTCAAATTGTTGGAAGAAGCAGCGGTGTCTGTCTTTAGTTCAGGCCCTTCCGCTTTGCAATATGGAGAGCCAGCAGGCTACACACCCCTAAGAGAGTGGTTGAACAAAGACTGGAATGCACGCAAAGGCATACGAACGGTACCCGAGCAGATTCTGTTGACCACTGGTACCCAGCAGGCCATCGATCTCGTGATGCGTCTATTGCTTGAGCCAGGAGATTCTGTACTGGTTGAACATCCCACATCTCCAGGCTGTCTTGAAGTTTTGGAGATGCAAGGAGCCAAGATTGTGCCCGTCATGGGTGATCGGGACGGCATACTGCCAGACCTTTTGGAGCATCACATGCAGCAGGTTAGACCGAAGCTGCTTTTTGCTGCACCCAGTTTCTCAAATCCGACTGGTGCTTTGTGGAGTATGGAGCGTCGGGAGGCTGTCCTTGAACTGTGTTCGCGCTATGGTGTACTGCTTGTGGAAGATGATTCCTACGGAGAGCTCCATTTCGATGGCCTTGAACCAACGGAATTCTATCGTAAATATCCTTCACTCTTTGCACTGGATACTGCAGATCAGGGTGGACATGTTCTATACATTGGTTCATTCAGCAAAACGGTAGCGCCCGCTCTTCGAACCGGATGGGCCGCTGGACATCCGGCACTGATTCAGGCCATGGCCTCAGTTAAACGGATTGCTGATGGTCAGTCCAGTCCGATGAATCAGCGGCTGTTGTATCAATTGCTTGCCCATTCCCCTTTTCGTTGGAGTGATCACCTGTCCATGTTGAATCGGGAGTATAAGACAAGACTCAAACTGATGCTTGAGCTGTTGAAGAGACCGGGCTGGAAAGGGTGTGAGTACAACATCCCAGAGGGTGGAATGTATCTGTGGGTACAGTTGCCGGAAGGATTGGATAGTGGCGCTCTGCTTAAGGCAGCTCTGCCCAAAGGTGTATCTTTTCTGCCTGGATCACTATGTTCTACAGGTGTACAGGATCAACGTTACATTCGATTGAACTTTAGCCATCCGGGCCGGGATGAATTGCTTCTCGGCATGAATCTGATCAGTGAAGCCATTTCCGAATTTACGGCTCGTAGCTAAGTCAGATCCAAAATAGATTGTAGCAAAATTAAAATTGGTTCATGACCAAAGTGATTACGTTATTGCATCCACTAACATTTTTATATATAATATGAATTAATGAGTTGTTGGTTTCTTTATATAAGCTACATTGGTGGCCAGTTCAGAAAAAGCACTCATATATTTTATCTAACGGGGGAAAATTCAACATGTCTAATATTTTATTTGTTAAAGCAAATGACCGTCCTGCAGATCAAGCAGTCAGCGTTAAATTGTACGATGCATTCTTGAGCGCATACAAAGAGTCCCACCCAGGTGACACAGTTACTGAGTTGGATCTCTACAATACAGAATTCCCATTCTATGGTAACACTGCAATTACAGGTACTTACAAAGCAGCTAACGGTTTTGAACTGACAGCTGACGAGCAAAAAGCAGCTTCACTTGCAGCACAATTGCAAGATCAATTCCTGGCAGCTGACAAAATTGTATTTGCATTCCCACTGTGGAACTTCACTGTTCCAGCTCCATTGGTAAACTACATTGCTTACCTGAGCCAAGCTGGTAAAACATTCAAATACACTGCTGAAGGTCCTGTAGGACTTGCTGGCGACAAAAAAGTAGCTTTGCTTAACGCACGTGGTGGCGTGTACTCCGAAGGTCCGATGGCAGCTGCTGAAATGTCCCTGAACTTCCTGAAAACAGTTCTCGGCTTGTGGGGCATTCAAAACCCTGAAGTAGTTATCGTTGAAGGACATAACGCTTCTGCAGATCGTGCTGAAGAAATCGTTACTGCAGGTCTGAAATTGGCTTCCGAAGTAGCAGTAAAATTCTAATAGCAATCTTCTATATAGAACACATCAAAACACCTGTAGTCTCCAGTGGAGATTACAGGTGTTTTTTTTCATTCTCATTTTTTTCACATCCGTTACTTCAGATGATTCCGATTTAGATCTCGCCTGTATTTTTCAAGTATTGCTCCGCTGTTTCGGCGATATGCGCAAGGTCGTCCTTATTTTCAACAGATACCGAATACGTTACATCAAGTTCATTAATGGTTCGTTCGATCATATCATTATCCTCAAGCATATGTGCATGCTCGGTTAACGCCTGTGCTCCCTTAATTGTCAGAATATATTTCCCTCGGGAGAGGCGTTCAAACCAGCCATAATAATTCTTTTGCAGAATCGCCGCGGCAGAACCTACACCAGTCTGTCTGGCGAGGGTGGCGGGAGAGGCTTCTCCGTTCGTTCGCAGAGCGGATGCGACCCGTAAGGCCTTCTCACGATATGCCGTGACCAGCTGTCTGCGTGTGCTGCCTCCCGTATTGTAATCTCCGCTGCGTTCGTCGAATTCCTTCAGCAGGCGTTTCCGTCGAACACCACTTTTGCGAGCAACCTGATTGCGACCAGTGAGGGGAATCTGGGCGGAGGGCTCGCATAATACATCAATCAGGGGAGCTTTGGTTTTGTAAAAAGTGACCGTCAGCAGCCCCAGACCGAGCTGTCTGCATAATGCAGTCAGTTCGCTCCAGCGTTGGTTCACGGCTCCGCGTTTGCTGCGATTGCGCTCGACGGCCAAATACACGAACGGGCTAAGCTTCAAGCGCTGCATGCCCTGCAACAAGAGGGAGAGGTTAAATGTTTTTTTCATCTCCACAATCAGTGGTTCCTCCTGATCCGATCTGACCCCTACGAGGTCACAATGTCTGACTTCCGCCTTCACGTCGAAGCCACGCTGCTCGAAGAAAGCCTTCACAGGCGAATATAATTCGGTTTCGTATTGCACTGCCATCGTTCGTGCTCCTTTCCTAAAGTGGTCAGGGATCTGACCAGGCATTGTCCGGTTTCCTGAATTTAGAACCCTCATTATATCATATTCGTTCTTTTTTTTCTGAAGGCACAAGATGTCTGATAGAACAGGGAAAAGCCAAAATTCAAAGCCGTGGATTGAAAAAAAGAGGTCAACTTATCCGAATTGCCGCATAGGTATGTAATACACTTTTCACAACAAAACAAGATGTTTGGACAGAGGGTGGCGGGACTACACAGAACCGCAAGATTGGTATTCAAGCAGGAGCCGCAATTCTATTGATTTCTTCATACCATTCGGAATGGTTGACAATCACACTAAAGGAGCCATGGGAGGTACCAAGCATGAATATTTTTGAACGCGTTGCGGAACATCGGGCAGAGAGTGACCGTTTGACATGGAACGGAACATTTGAAGATTATATTGAACTGCTGAGAAAGGACCCGACTCCGGCAATGACGGCTCACGCCAGAGTGTATGAAATGATTGAATCGTTTGGCGTGGAAGAAGTAGGTGGGCATAAGCGGTACAAGTTTTTTGAGCAGGAGATCTTTGGATTGGATCGATCCATTGAAAAGTTGGTTGAAGAATACTTTCACTCAGCAGCACGCCGTCTGGATGTACGTAAGCGGATCTTGCTGCTTATGGGTCCCGTAAGTGGAGGTAAATCAACGTTGGTTACGTTGCTGAAGCGGGGTCTTGAACAGTTCTCGCGGACAGAGAAAGGTGCCATATACGCCATTGATGGATGCCCGATGCATGAGGAACCGCTGCATCTGATTCCACTGGAGCTTCGTCCTGAAGTTGAAAAGGAAATTGGAGTCCGCATTGAGGGTAACCTTTGCCCATCCTGCCAGATGAGACTCCGTACCGAATATGGGGGTGATATCAGCAAGGTGCCCGTGGAACGAGTCATTGTTTCAGAAGATAATCGTGTGGGGATAGGAACGTTCAGTCCATCCGATCCGAAATCGCAGGATATTGCCGATCTGACCGGTAG
Organism: Paenibacillus sp. 1781tsa1; assembly: GCF_024159265.1. Taxonomy (NCBI): domain Bacteria; kingdom Bacillati; phylum Bacillota; class Bacilli; order Caryophanales; family Paenibacillaceae; genus Paenibacillus; species Paenibacillus sp. 1781tsa1. Next base: position 2,041,418 of record NZ_JAMYWY010000001.1, read on the forward strand.
CATCGACTTCTCCACCATTACCGAGTTTGGTTCTGAATCCGATCCACGTGCCTATCGTTTTGATGGGGAGTTGAACAAGGCGAACCGTGGATTGATGGAGTTCCAGGAGATGTTGAAATGTGATGAAAAATTCTTGTGGAATCTATTGTCACTCACACAGGAGGGGAATTTCAAAGCAGGACGCTTCGCCTTAATCAGTGCAGATGAGATGATTGTGGCGCATACGAATGAATCGGAGTATAAGTCATTTATCTCCAACAAGAAGAATGAGGCACTGCAATCCCGGATGATTGTTATGCCGATCCCGTACAACTTGAAAGTATCCGAGGAAGAGAAAATCTACGCCAAGCTCATTCAGCAAAGTGACATGAAGCATGTTCATATTGCACCGCATGCACTGCGGACTGCAGCCATTTTTTCCATACTTACCCGCTTGAAGGAAACGAAGAAACAAGGCATGGATCTCGTTAAAAAAATGCGGATGTATGACGGTGAGGAAGTGGAAGGTTATAAAGAAGCCGATCTGCGCGAGATGCAAAATGAGTATCTGGATGAAGGGATGTCTGGCATTGACCCGCGGTATGTCATCAACCGGATCTCCAGTGCATTGATCAAGCAAAATCTTCAGTGCATTAACGCGTTGGACATTCTGCGGGCCATCAAGGACGGTCTGGACCAACATGCTTCGATTACGAAAGAAGAGCGGGAGCGGTATCTGAATTTTATTGCTCTTGCACGCAAGGAGTATGACGAACTGGCCAAGAAGGAAGTACAGAAAGCATTTGTGTACTCATTCGAGGAGTCGGCGAGAACGTTATTCGAGAATTATCTGGATAACATTGAAGCATTCTGCAACTGGTCCAAAATTCGTGATCCACTCACAGATGAAGAAATGGACCCGGATGAGCGTTTGATGCGTTCAATCGAGGAGCAGATCGGGATCTCCGAGAATGCAAAGAAAGCGTTCAGGGAAGAGATTCTAATCCGAATCTCGGCTTACTCCCGTAAGGAGCGCAAATTCGAGTACAGCAGCCATGACCGTCTGCGTGAAGCGATTGAGAAGAAGTTGTTTACAGATCTGAAAGACATCGTCAAGATTACAACCTCAACCAAAACACCGGATGCAACCCAATTGAAACGAATGAATGAAGTGATCAAACGCTTAATTGAAGAACATGGATATACCGCAGCGAGCGCCAATGAACTGCTACGATATGTGGGCAGTCTGCTTAATCGCTAATCGGCAACGAACCATTCCGGATCAGGCTTCTGATGTCTGCTGTGAGGCTCCTTCACAGCAGAGTCAGGGCCTTTTTAGTTCAATAAGCATGATATTAATCTAAAATGCTGACAAATAAGGTTAATTTTACGATGAATTAGTTCTAATGGTTTATGTAAATTTAGGTATTTTAGTCTATAATCGATACATATATTTACAATTTAAAGTAATGGTGTTTATTAAGGAGCTGACTGAACCAGATATGAGCAGTATTTCCGCAACAAGACAGAAGCAACTTGATTACATGGGATTAACCGCAGGAGATCTAACACTGCTTGCCGATCATCGGCCTGTTTTTAAAAAAGTCGTTAATGAAGTGGTGGATCATTTCTACAATCATGTGGGGAATTATCCTGAATTGGTAGATCTGATCGCTCGGTTCTCTACAATTGATCGCCTAAAAGAAACACAGAAGATGTACTGGTTATCGATGACGGATGGAATCGTGGACGACGCATATATTGAGCAACGTATTGCGATTGGACTTGTGCATTCCCGTATTGGTCTGTCTGAAGATTATTATCTGGGTACCTATATGGTCTACCTAGATATTGCAACGAGCATATTCCAGCAGGTTATCCCTGATTCCTGGCATCTTGTCATTCAGGCGCTCAGCAAAATGTTCAATCTGGATTCACAGCTTGTCCTTGAAGCCTATGAGAAGAAAGAAAAAGAAAAGTTACATCAGCTTGCCGATGATCAACAACATACCTTGCAGGCGATCACGCAGATTACCCAAGAGCTTACAGGCATGATTAGTGAACTGAATGAAAATGCTCTAGCCATCTCGAATGTAGCCAAAGAAACAGCGGCTTCTCAGGATCAGGCTCAAGTTCTGCTCACGGAATTAACAGGGGAGATCCAGCAGATCGGAAAAATGGGTGAACTCATTCGGGAAATATCGGATCAGAGTCATCTTGTCGGTCTGAATGCAGCGATTGAAGCTGCTCATGCAGGAGAGTTCGGACGTGGCTTCGAAGTGGTTGCCAGTGAGGTGCGCAAGCTTGCAGCCAGTTCCCGGGACGCCCAGGGTAAAATTCAGTCCAATCTGGAGCAGATCATGAAGAAACTGAGCAGTGTGCAGCAGGAGTCAGATCATACCTCTCGCGGAGCACGTAGCCAAGCTTCACGCTCGGCTGAACTCGCTGTATTTGCAACAACAATGGAGAAACTGTCTCTGGATTTGAAGAATCTGGAACAGCAGGAATAGAGCTTAAAAGCATTAGGAACCTTCCATACCGTTTCAGGCTGTTTTAAGCTATAATGGGTAGACAAACCTGCCGATGTTATAGAAAAGCAGCCGGAGACAGGGGATTTGAAAGAGGTTGAGGTGATCAGATGGCTTCTATCCATGATGTGGCCAAGGAAGCGGGAGTATCTGTTGCAACCGTTTCCAAAGTGATAAACGATTATCCTGATGTAAGTGAAAAAACACGCAAAAAAGTCAATATAGCCATCGAATTATTGAAATATCAACCCAATGTGGTCGCACGTGGACTTGTAAAACGCCGTTCATGGACGGTAGGCGTATTGTTGACGGTTCCGTTTACGAATCCTTTTGTATCAGAATTGCTGGAAGGAATCAAGACTGCGCTGGAGAACAGTGGTTATGATCTGGTCCGGTTATCTACTCGATTCGATGATCCGGCGTACTCGTTCATCAAACATTGTCGCAGTCGTAACGTGGATGGTGTGGTGGTATTTGGTGAAGGCAGAGAAAACGCGAGTATTCAGGAATTGGTGGATGCAGAGATTCCAACGATGTTTGTAGATACGGACATGTTAGGCAAACGTGCTGGTTACATTACTACAGATAACGCGAACGGGATCTCCATGAGTGTCAAACATCTGTATGAGCTTGGACACCGCAAGATTGCTTATATCTCAGGGACACTCGGACCTGCCGTAGCTAATCTGCGATTGGAAGGATATCGGGAAGGGCTGCGAGAATGCGGCATTCCGTATTCTACGATATATCTGGAAGTTTGCGATTATTCATTTGATGGCGGCAGCAAGGCTGCAAGGAGATTGTTGGCACTTCAGGATCAGCCAACGGGGATTGTCTGTGCATCAGACATGTCTGCCTTTGGGGCAATTCATGAGATTGAAAAGCATGGACTGAGTGTGCCAGAAGATATTTCTGTTGTCGGATTCGACAACACATATTATGCTGAGGTGTTCAAACCAGGACTGACCACGGTGAATCAGAATATCTATTCGATCGGTATTAAATCCATCGAATATTTGATTGCCATGATTGAGAATCCGGCTTATTCACCACCCGTTGTGACGGAACCTTCCAATTTGGTCATTCGTCAGACGACAGCACCTTTAAAAGTGTAAAGACGTTGACATGGAGCACAGCTAACAAGCTGTGCTTTTTGTCATTTCTATAGCTGCTTATGAGCATGTTGACAGTGGAATGAGAACATTCTGTCAATCATCATAAGCGGATATAAAGATTTTATTTATGTTGAAACTGCCTGCATATTATTGTGAAGATTTTAGAAGAAGTCCTATAGTTTAACGGGTAAACAAAGTTTGGTGGCAATCGTATAATGAAAGTGCTTACAATTTCTGTTGAATAACGTCTATCCAATCCTGCACAACGATCTTGTAAAGGGCGGGCGCAAGACAGAACAGAGGTTACTCTTCACAAACAACCAAGGAGGAGATCGGATGCATTTGAGAAAATGGTGGAGCTTGTGCTTGTCGGCTGTATTGATCTTCAGTATGTTCCCGAGTGTGGGAACAGGAGGGGCACGTGCTCAAGCGGCTGCGGACGTTAAGACTGGCGATGATGAAGTGCTGTTCGAGGCTAATTTTGAGGATGGCGTGTTGGGACAATGGCGTCCACGTGCGAGTGAAAAGCTTGATATCGTAAACCAAGTAGGTCACGACAGCACACGCAGTCTGAGAACCTCTTCCCGTACGGAAACGTTCCATGGACCCTTAATTGAAGTAATAGACCACGTACAGAAGGGCAGCACGGTTCATATTTCGTTTTGGGCCATGTACGATGAAGGACCCGACAGTCAGGTCATTAACGGTTCACTGGAGAAAGAGTACAATAACGATGCTTCAAGTCGTGAATATGCTACGTTTGCCTCTGCAACGCTGAACAAAGGACAGTGGAAAAAAATCGAGGCAGATGTGGTGATTCCAGGAGAAAATAGTGGTATCACCGGATTCCGGATGTATGCAGAGACACCATGGAAGACGTCAGCGGAAGTGACGCCGGCAGATACGATTACTTTTTACGTAGATGATGTTCTGATTACGGAAGCCGAAAAAATTGAAATAGAGCCAAACATTCCGAATCTCGTGGATGTCGTGGGAAAAAACTATGCCATGGGAGCGGCAATCGACCAGTCTGCACTGGATGCAGAAGATCCGCATTCCCAGTTGTTGACGAAACATTTTAATAGTATTACAGCGGGCAATTTTATGAAAATGGATGCGATGCAACCAAAGGAAGGGCAGTTTGTCTGGTCAGAGGCAGATCGTCTGGTGAACTTCGCCGAAGCAAATGACATGGAGGTAAGAGGTCATACCCTGTTATGGCATAGTCAGGTGCCGGACTGGTTCTTTACCGATCCGAATGATGCTTCAAAACCTGCCACGCGGGAACAGTTGCTTGCACGGATGAAAACTCATATTCAGACCATCGTGACTCGTTACAAAGGAAAGGTTCATACATGGGATGTCGTCAATGAAGTCATCTCAGACGGAGGCGGCTTGCGGAATGGGGCCAGTAATTCCAAGTGGAAAGATATTATTGGGGATGTAGATGGCGATGGAGATGACAGTGATTACATTGAACTGGCTTTCCGATATGCACGTGAGGCTGACCCCGATGCTGTACTAGTGATTAATGACTATGGAATGGAGGGCAATGGAAACAAGCTGAATGATATGGTGAAGCTTGTAGAGAAGCTGCTTGCTAAAGGAACACCGATTGATGCGGTTGGATTCCAGATGCATGTGTCGATGTACGGACCTGATGTAAAGCTCATTCGTGAGGCTTTTGAGAAAGTGATCGCTCTTGGTGTGAATGTACAGGTTACAGAGCTGGACGTTTCGATCTATTCAAGTAATTCTGAACTGGAGATGCCTGTCACAGATGAATTAATGCTGCAACAAGCTTACCGTTATCGTGAACTGTTCGACCTGTTTGACGAGTTGGGAAAACGCGGCGTAATGGACAGTGTTACAGTATGGGGACTTGCGGATGATGGTACATGGCTTGACAACCATCCAGTCAAAGGACGCAAAGATGCACCATTGTTATTTGATCGTAAATTAAAAGCAAAACCGGCCTATTGGGCACTGGTGGATGCTACCACGCTTCCGATCTATCGGAATGAATGGACAGCACTTAAGGCGAGCCCTTCTTTCCCGAATCACAAAGGACAGGAAGATATTCTTTGGGGTGCTGTGAAAGGACTGGAAATTAATCATCTGGCAGATGGTACATCTGCAGTTACGGGTGAGGCTCGTGTGATGTGGGATGCCAAAAAGGTGAATTTACGAGTGGAAGTGAAGGATACTACACGTCGCAAAGGTGATCAGGTGCAGGTTTTCCTCGCGGAAGAAGTAAAGGGTACGGGCGCTGCAACTTCTGAAGCTGATCTATCTGCCAAGAAGAAAAATCCGCCGTCTGCAAATGGCCAATATACGTTCAAACGGGAGGGTGGTAAAGGCAAGGATAAAAATGCTTACAACATACAGGAGACAAAAACGGGTTATGTTGTATACGCATCACTGCCTTTGTCAGCTGCTTTACTTACCCAAGGTCAGGTCTTGTCTCTTGATTTTCGGATTACGGATGAACATGCTGCTGGAAAAACAGCTACCATCGTTTGGAATGATATTTCCAATCAGCAGCCTGATAAACCAGCCAACCGGGGGAAACTGAAGCTGGGTTCTGTCTTGAAACAAACGAAGGTCACGTACGGCAAACCTGTAATTGATGCGAAAAAGGAAGACATCTGGAAAAAGGCTGCATCTGTTAAAACGGATGTCTGGGTCATCGGAAATTCAGGTGCAACAGCGACTGCACAGTTGTTATGGGATGAAAAATACCTGTACGTATTGGCAGATGTGAAAGATCCTTTGCGAAGCAAGTTAAGTTCTAATGCACATGAGCAGGATTCGATCGAGATTTTTATCGACCCGAGCAAAGATCAGACTACGTTCTATCAGGAGGATGACGCCCAGTATCGGGTTAACTTTGATAATGAGGCTTCTTTTGGAGGAAATGCACGGAAAGAAAGCTTCAAATCAGCTACCCGATTAACAAGCGGAGGGTATACCGTTGAAGTGGCAATCCCTCTAGATAGCGTTCGTGCTGAAGGGCAAAGATGGATTGGATTCGATCTTCAAGTTAATGATGATGGCGCGGGAGATGGCAAGCGCAGCAGTGTGTCCATCTGGAGTGATTCATCAGGTAATTCTTATCAAGATACTTCCGGTTTTGGAAGTCTGTTACTGACTCGCAAATAGAATATTCAGCTATGTATTGGAATATGAGAATGTCAGCTATTAAACATCGTATTTCTGGAAATAAGTGTTGATTTTAAAGGCTGGGACGTTTAGACTATATACATTCAAATAAACGGGTTCCAATGTATGACAACGGCTTCAACTAAGTCTGTGGTCACGAGTCAAATGATGCGGAGGGAGTGCCTGTCATCCAGACAGCGCACTCGCTTCTTTTTTACATTTTTGCTTACATATGAGGCATTTCCCGGTTGAAAGGACAGAGTGAGTGGAGCACTTACATGGTACGTACAACATAGAACTTGTTATTTTATCCTATATTATTGCATCGTTAGCTTCGTACGCAGCCCTTGACCTTGCAGGCCGTGTAAGTCAGGCTAGCGGGATGGCGCGGAATGTATGGCTTACCTGCGGTGCAGTCTCGATGGGGCTGGGGATCTGGTCCATGCATTTCGTAGGTATGCTGGCTTTTGTTCTGCCTACGCAAGTCTCCTATTCCACCGGTAAGGTTGTTTTATCTGTTCTACTTGCTATTGTCGCATCGGGGGTAGCCTTGAACATTGCGGGAAGACAATCGGGCAGGATAAGCAAGCTCGTGATTGCTGGAGTGCTTATGACAGTCGGGATCAGCTCAATGCATTATGTGGGAATGGCAGCGATGTCGACTCCGGTTACGTATGAACCTGGCAGAGTGATGTTATCCATTCTGATTGCAGCACTTGCTTCATTTGCGGCACTATGGCTCATGTTTTTCTTCCGATATCATCAATCCAGACATACCTGGGTTTACAAGATGGGCAGCGGTCTTATTATGGGTGTTGGTATCTCTGGCATGCACTATACCGGGATGTCAGCCGCACAGTTCCATCATTCACATGCCTCGATGGCAAGTTCAGGGATGCAGATTGAACCCGGTATTCTCGCCTACCTGATCGCATCGGGCACATTTATTGCACTGGGCTTGACGTTATTCGGCATATTTATCAACCAGCGTATGTCCCAGAAGGATCAACGGATTCATGAGAACGAGCAATGGTACCAGGCCCTGTATCATAACCATTCGGATGCCATTATTTCAGTGGATAAGGAAGGCATTGTCAAAGGCATTAATGCTGCTGTAACAACAATCACCGGTTATCCTGAAAAAAGGGTCATGGATCGTTCCATTGATGAAATTGTTCAGCAGATCGATATTGAGTGGATCAGTGAATTTGACTCCATTGATTGGGATGATCATGGGCTGGAGCAGGCGCACTACTTGGCCAAGATGAGAGACGTACAGGGTGAACTTCTGGACCTTAGTATTGTTGTAGTTCCTGTTGTCATTGATGATAAACATGTGGGAAGTCACATTTTGATCAAAGACATTACGGAGGAAAAGCAGGCTCAGGAGAATATTCGTCACCAAGCTTTGCATGATCCGTTGACGGGGCTGCCTAATCGGCGCAAGTTGGATGAGGTGCTGGCATGTACAATCCAATCTTCAGAAGAAAAAGGACATTCGTTTGCTGTTATGGTGATGGATATAGACCGATTTAAGATGATTAATGACTCTTTGGGACACTCCATTGGAGATGTATTTCTAAGAGAAGTCAGCAACCGGATTATAAAAGCCATAGAAGCTTCGGATCCCTTGGCTATGGAGAATGTCATGCTGGCCCGCATGGGCGGTGACGAGTTCACACTCGTTGTGACCCATGATCAAGCGACAGAGGTAAGAGTGGCAGAACTTGCAAAACAGATTGTTGAAGCCATTCAGTTACCCTACCGCTTGAAGGAAAATGACTTTTACGTGACCGCCAGCATTGGAATTGCGATGTATCCCGATCATGGAGTGGGAGTGGATGCTTTGCTGAAACATGCGGACTCCGCCATGTATGAAGTGAAGAAAAACGGCAAAAATGGTTTCCAATTCTACACGGCCCAACTGGATTCGGAACTGTATGAACGTATTGAGCTGGAAGGTTACCTGCGTAAAGCGTTGGAACGCGATGAGATGGTTCTGTACTATCAACCGCAGATTCGTACCGAGGATAGTCGTATGATCGGTGTCGAAGCTCTTATACGTTGGAACCATCCACTCAAAGGACTGCTCGCACCCAATGTGTTTATCCCGCTTGCAGAAGAGACAGGCATGATCTATGAGATTGGCAAATGGACGCTGCGCGAAGCGTGCAGGCAGATGAAGCTCTGGCATGCCAGCGGTGGGCCGCTCATTCCGGTATCGGTAAACTTGTCCAGCCAGCAGTTCCATCAATCGAATTTGGTAGAACAGGTCAAGAACGCACTCTTGGAGACAGGGCTGGAGGCACGGTACCTGGAGCTGGAGATTACAGAGAGCATGATGATGGATGCAACGGTATCTACGGCAATTCTGAATGAACTTAACGCACTGGGTGTCAAGATCAGCCTGGATGATTTCGGGACGGGATACAGTTCACTGAGTTATCTGAAACATTTCCCGATACACAAGCTCAAGATTGATCGTTCATTCGTGACGGACATTACAGAGAGTCACAGCGATCAGGCGATTGTGGCGACCATTATATCGATGGCACAGAATCTCAAGATGGAAGTGATTGCCGAAGGCATAGAGACGAAAGGCCAACTGGATATTCTGATGCAGAATGACTGCCGGGAAATTCAGGGATATTATTTCAGTCGTCCACTGCCGGCAAGTGAAGTGGAGCATGACTTTTTTGTGCCGCTGCGATTGCAGGGTAATATTGCACCATCGGTACCATCCTAATTTTATGTATGCCAAGCGGCAAGTTCCCGTGTATGTCGGGAACTTGCCGCTTTTTTATGTCTTATGTTAGTCAGTATGTACTGTTCATTTTATATACTGTTGAGGAAAAGTTAGGTCCAATATGTATGAAAATTCATTAAATATCCCGAAAAAAAAGCATTCTAGTTAAATTAAATCGGAGGATTTCAGATGAGTTCCCCCAATTCTGATAGGGGTTACCTGGTCCCATCCCGACAATAGACAAATGGATTGAAACGACAAAGCGTTGGATATGATGGGAATGTAAAGGAGTGACGTAGAATGACTATATTGTTTAGTATCTTGCTGATGTTCACATGTTACCTCGTGTACAAGTATAATAATCAAAAACAAATGTTAGAAGACTATCGTAACAATGCTCTTGAAGCATTCTCATCCCATGAAGATATGAAGGAGACTCTTCGAATCGGATTGTATAACCATTTTAAACGGGACCTGGAAGAGGAGAAAGAAGAAAATCCATTGTTGTTCGAACATTTTGTCGCAGAGATTATGTCATCTGTCCGAGGCGGCACCACCCACGTGACGAAGAGCTCAGGAGACTTCGGCATCGATATTGAAGGACAGACCGAAGAGGGACTATACCTTGGTCAAGTGAAATGTTATAACGATATGAATTTGGTCGGCTTTGGTCCGATTGCAATAATTCACTCTCAGATGGTTAAGCAAGATGCTATTGGTGGTTATGTGATAACGACGAGTGACTTTACGAGTAACGCCCGTAACTATGCAGAAGGGCTGGATATCGACCTGATTAATGGTGCTCAGTTAGTGGAGCTATGGATGGAGCATCTAGAGACCAAGAGTGAACGTGCTGTGGTGCTGAATCCTGTTCCACAAGTGTAATGGACAAAAAGTAATGGTCTCATGGGTGAGATACAACATGGTTGTATGCTATAATTCAGGGGAAAGTTCTATTAAGCAGTTTAGCAATATTATTGAAGGAGGTTGTGAGGGATGAATTTTAGTCTTAAAGCTCCTGATGGGACCGTCATTGAATCTTATGAGAAGGATCATAAGGAATTCATTCGTATTGCCGGTCTGGAATATGAAGTCTATAACCCGGTGGATGAGCTGGACTCTGATCCGGAGATACGGCAGATGATTGAAGCTTCCGAGAAAGACATTAAACAAGGCAAGCTGTACTCAACAGATGACTTGGTTGAACTGGTGAAGCGTGGTGAGCTGTAATTGATGGTTCAATGGACCGCTACGGCGATGAACCGACTTCGCCAGATCAAAAGCGAACATTTTACAGATCAAGAAACGATGGAATACAAAATTAATCTCATTCGCCGTGTTGAAGAGAAGATTGTTACTATGGGAACATTGCTGCCGTCTCGTGAGTACCTCAACACGTACTACTGTTTCGTGGATCGATACGTTGTATCTTACAAGCTGTTGGACAACGGTGAGCGATATGTAATCACTTCCTTTAAGCATGGTGCAATGAAACGTAATTTTAAATATTAATTATGAAATGCCAAACGGCAAGTTCCCGTGTATGTCGGGAACTTGCCGCTTTTGTGTGTTTTATCTTTTAATGATATCGTTCACGATATAAGCATTTATCAAAACCTCACAAAAACTTGCGGTGATGCTTCTTGCCATCATACGTAAACCAGATCGGTTTATCCTCCACACGTGTCTCTACATGTACCGTACGCCCCCAGAGGCGATACAGATAAGGCAAGGTGCGTTCCATATATTTCAGATCCAGCTCGATGCCCTCATATTGATGTTTGAGCACGAGTTCCCCGGTCCGAAGATAGTCAGCATCTTGCACAACCAGATAAGGGGAGCCCCCGTTGACACGTGAAAATACGAGCTGATCCCGTATGTTCTCCCAAGACTTGTCGGTGATTTTCCAGTCCGGACCTTTTTTCTCAAATACGTAGAGGTCAAGATCCTCGGTTAATTGCTTGGTCATGTAATTGCGGATAAAGGAGGTATCGGAATCGAACTCGCGCACCTCGAACATTTTCGCACGACCTTGGCCTGGTTTGCGGCCCCAACGTTCCTGTTCTTCACGCGTTGGGTTATCCCAGCGCCGTTCAATATCCTCGAAAATCTTCAGTCCCAAATAATATGGATTCAGACTTTGTTTGGATGGCTGCACGACGGAGGAGTTGAGTTTTGCGAATTCAATCGTGTCTTCACTGTTCAGATCGAGTTCTCGTATAATGCGTTGATGCCAGTAAGATGCCCAGCCTTCATTCATGATTTTGGTTTCCATCTGTGGCCAGAAATATAACATCTCCTCACGCATCATACTCATGATATCCCGCTGCCAGTCGGTCAACACTTCCGAAAATTCCTGAATAAACCACATGACATCCTTCTCCGGTTCAGGCGGAAAGTGATGAACCTGAATACCTTCGGCGGGTGTTTCTTCGGCCTGCACATCATCAAGTGACCACAGATCATCATAGCGACCTTCCGGCCGTGGTGCTTTCTCACCGCGCTGCTCCCGCATTTTCATCTCCATGTAGCGTTGTTTGTCCAAATGGCGGGGTTTAATCAGTTGTGGGTCTACATGCTCCTGAATTGCAATCACGGCATCGATAAATGCTTCAACCGCTTCCGTTCCGTACTCCATCTCATAATTGCTGATCCGATCGGCCGTAGCAGCCATGCTTTCGACCATATTACGGTTGGATTTGGAGAAGCGGGCATTGTTTTTGAAAAAATCACAGTGCGCCAATACGTGGGCTACGATCAATTTGTTCTGAATCAGGGAATTGCCATCCAGCAAGAAGGCATAACAAGGGTTGGAGTTGATGACAAGCTCATAAATTTTGCTGAGTCCAAAATCGTATTGCATTTTCATCTTATGAAATGTTTTGCCAAAGCTCCAGTGACTGAATCTGGTTGGCATGCCGTAGGCTCCAAATGTATAAATAATATCCGATGGGCAGATTTCGTACCGCATGGGGTAATAGTCCAGACCAAAACCATTGGCAATCTCCATAATCTCGGCAATAGCGTATTCCAGGTCGCGGATCTCATCTGTCATCTAACGCTGCCTCCTTCCCGTTTCTGGAAAAAGCTGCGCAAAGCTTTGTACACTTCGCCTTTTTCTTTGATCACATAATACATGAACTGATCCATCTTGATATGACGATAAGCCGACATCAGTGTGCTGCTGCGGTTGTACTGATTCACTTCGCCGTATCCAAACATATTGCTACGCTTCATTAACTCGCCGATCAGCTTCACACACCGTTCGTTATCCGAGGTTAGATTATCCCCGTCAGAGAAGTGGAAAGGGTAGATGTTGTAGCTTGAAGGTGGATACCGGCTGTCAATAATATCCAGTGCCTTCATATATACAGAGGAGCAGATGGTGCCTCCGCTCTCGCCACGGGTGAAGAACTCTTCTTCGGTAACTTCCTTGGCTTCCGTATGATGGGCGAGGAAAACAATCTCCACTTTTTCATACTGACGGCGTAGAAAACGGGTCATCCAGAAGAAGAAGCTGCGCGCGCAGTATTTCTCAAACGAACCCATGGACCCGGATGTATCCATCATGGCAATGATAACGGCATTGGATTGTGGAATGATTTTGTCTTCCCATGTCTTGTAGCGCAGGTCATCCGGACTGATGTGATGGATGCCTGGCGTACCGGTTGTTGCATTGCGACGCAGATTCTCCAGAATGGTACGTTTCTTGTCAATATTGGACTGCATGCCTTTTTTGCGAATATCGTTGAAAACTACCGTATGTGTCTCAATCAGGTCTTTGTCTTTCTGCTTCAGATCGGGTAATTCCAGCTCAGCGAAGAGCATATCTTCCAATTCCTCAATACTCACTTCCGCTTCCACAATATCATGACCAGGCTGATCACCAGCTTTTTCGCCTTTGCCGGGTTTCTGCGAAGCAGAGGGATCACGACCGATGACATCTCCGACCTGACTGTCACCGTCTCCTTGACCGACATGTTTTTGCTTCTGGTAGTTATACACAAAACGGTACTCATCCAGACTGCGGATTGGTACCTTGATGATTTGTTTTCCATCAGACATGATGATGTTTTCTTCCGTAATCAGATCAGGCAGATTCTGCTTGATGACATCTTTCACCTTTTGCTGATGGCGCTGTTGGTCCTGGTACCCTTTGCGGTGAAGCGACCAATCTTCCTTCGACACGACGAACGAGTAAGGCTGGTGTGAATTTGACATGTAGGCACCCCCCATTGATTACGCGGCACAGTTTGGCCTGTCGGTAATTAAGTATATTCACGGGCGAGGACGATATGTGATGAGAGTGGATATAAAATGATACAATTACGCAAGTTCACCTCAGAGGTAAGGTATGTCGTAAGAACAGAACTGCTCCATTTTTTACAGAAACAGTGAACAAGTGTGATATCCTTCCTTTACAATAGGAGAAAGACATCGATCTGGCATCTAATAGAGGTTGTTTAAAAAGTCCACTTAGACTTTTTAAACTCGCACTATATAGAGATGCATGAAAAGGAAGGATGTATGTGAATAAAAAGGCGATCAAGGCTTGGATTATGTATGATTGGGCCAACTCGGCTTATGCGACAACTGTACTCGCAGCAGTACTGCCTGTATTCTATGCCTCGGTGGCTGCGGTTACGCTGGATGCGGATACGGCCGCCTCCTATCTGGCCTATACCCATTCCATTGGCATGTTGTGCGTAGCTCTGCTAACACCGCTGCTTGGCACGCTGGCTGATATGTCAGGACGGAAGGGCGACTTCCTGCGTGTATTTGCAATCATTGGCGTCCTTGCCACATTGGGATTCAGCGCAATTGGAGAAGGGGACTGGTTACTTGCTTCCGCATTACTGGTCATATCTACGATTGGTTTTGCAGGTGGCAATACCTTTTACGATGCCATGCTGCCGGATCTGGTACCTGTGGAACGAAGAGACATGGTATCTTCCAAAGGTTATGCCTATGGTTATATTGGCGGAGGTTTGCTATTTGCGGTGAACATGCTGATGATTCAGCAACCGGGCTGGTTCGGGATGAGCAGTACACTGGCAGGCACAAGACTTGCCTTTATCTCCGTATCACTGTGGTGGTTATTGTTCTCGATACCGATCTTTCGCCATGCTCCGAGACGGCCTGCATCATCGGATTTGCCGGGCACGTGGAAAGGGTATGCTGCGGTGGGAGTGCGCAGGCTGCAGCATACCTTTCGTCATATGCGGCGTTTTCCCCAGTTAATCCGCATGCTGGTGGCTTTCTGGTTTTTTAATGACGGCATTAATACCATCATTCTGATGGCTACAATCTATGGCACAAGTATAGGTATAGGCACAGCCGACCTGATGCTCGCGCTACTGTTAACCCAGTTTATCGGGTTCCCATGCACATTGTTACTGGGAGCCTGGGCACAGCGTTGGGGAGCCAAGCAGGTGTTAATCGTTAGCTTATCGGTCTACATATGTATCGTCATTCTCGGTTATTTCATGACACAAGCGACTCACTTCTATCTGCTCGCCGGGTTGGTTGGTGTCGTGCAGGGGGTGAGTCAGTCCACAGCCCGTTCCCTGTTTAGCAATCTGATGCCAGTTGGCAGAACAGGAGAGTACTTTGGATTTGTGAATATTACAGGCAAATTCTCTTCAATCTTCGGTCCATTTGTGTTTGGTTATGTTGGGCAAATATCAGGTTCCACTCGTTGGGGAATTCTGTCCCTCATTTTCTTTTTCGTCGCGGGAATTGTTGTATTGTTAACCGTGAACGTACAGAAGGGAATGCAGGATGCTACACGGGGAGATCGGGAAGAAGAACGAAATGGGAGCATCGGAACTATGCTGGAAAAAGTTCAAATGTAAGGTTTATTGGGTGGTTATTCATTGGTTTGCGTATAAAGTTTTGCAACGGATTATTCGTGGCTTCAGGCATTGTTCTTCGCAGAACATGTCTAAAGCTTATTCGCATTTGTGCATCTTGATCAAGATGAATCAGGATGAAGTGCTGAAACGACAGACAGCAGAATACCATGAAAGAGTAAGAATTTATGAAAAGGTGAAAATAAAAGATTGACATGATACATTTTGTATCATAGAGTAAAACTATGAATACATACTGTATCTGAGAGTTGTCGAATACAACCATGTGTTTTGCTTCATTCCCGGGTAAGCTTCCGCCGGAACATTGCAAAATACTGACCAATAGCGTGCATATTACTCGTTTTGCCAAACACAAAGGTAGAGTCTGGTCTATCCCGGCTACATATATTTATACTAATGAACAGAGGAGAGGCTGCCATTGATCGACGCTCAAGGTAACGGACTTGTTTTCTTACTATGTGTTCCCCGCAGTGGTAGTTCCTTATCCACCGTAATGCTGCAAAATCACAGGCGCATATTTGCCACCCAGGAAATGTGGTTTCTGATGAATCTTGTCGATTTGCCCAAGGGTGGTTCACTCGCTTATGGTGGTAGCTCCATCATTCGTCAGTTCTACAATGCCATGGTACCCGAGGATGTCTTCGAAAAGGCATGCCGAAGTTTTGCTCTTGAGATCTACAATGGATTCCTGGAAGGGAGCGGAGCAGACTTCGTCGTTGATAAATCTCCACGGTACTATTACATGCTTGAATGGCTGGATCGTCTGTTCCCTCAGTCCAAACGCATTCATCTCCAGCGTAATCCTCTGGCCATAGCTGCGTCATTCAAAAAGGTAAACCGCCACACAGGAGAAGGATTCGACCTGATTCATAGTCTGCAGAGCCCCAAATTAAATATGAAATCCGTTGATCTCACACTTGGGATGCTCCGCTTGAATGATTATTTTGCCGAACCACATTCCAATGCATATGAATTGCAATATGAACGATTGGTTTCCAGTCCACAGGAAGAACTTGAGAAACTATGCGCGTTTCTGGGAATTCGATATGAACAAGGTATGGAGCAGTATGGACAGTTTCTGGACAGTGCCAAGTCTGACATGTTCTACAGTATGGGCGTGGGTGATCCATTCCTCTCTTCGCATCAAGAGGCACATCAGGATTCTGTTAACAACTGGAAAAACATATTGGAACCGCATGAAGTTGAACTGTATTGCCGTGTGATGGGGGCAGATCTGTTCCACCGGATGGGATACAGTGAACAGCTCGCAGAAGCCGAAAAATGGACGGGAGTTCATTATGATGCAAGTCCTGATCAAGAGGTCATCGACCGAATCACGCATCAGTTGACAGCAGCGACCGGTTGCCAGTGGCAACCGCAATACCGAATGCAACCGGTAGATTCTGTCGTTCATGATCCGAATGAGAATCTTAATGACCAAGTTGTCGAAGAACCTGAAAATACAGATCCCACGCTGGCTGCACTGGTAACGATCAGACAGCTGCAAGCCGCATTACGGGCGGCCGATCATCGTCTGGAACGGGGATACAGTGAGCGGGAACGCTTGAAAGTACAGCTGGCTTCTGCTCAAAGCAAAATACAGCGTATCAAATCATGGGTACCATTTGGCCACCAGATTAGCGCCTGGGCTTCACAGCGCAAGATTCTACGGGGAGGAAAGTCATGAGCGCCATAGCGGGAATTGTTCACAACGATGGTCAGCAGGCGCTATGGGAAGACAGCTGGCGCTTGTATGCAAGCCTGGGGCATGTCCCTGCGGATACGACAGGGGTGTGGAAGGGGAATGAGGCATTTCTTAGCTGCCATGCCCAATGGATTACACCGGAATCGGTTAGCGAGAAATTACCTTTATATGATGAGGAAAGTGGTCTGGCGATCACGGCAGATGCCATTCTGGATAACCGTGAACAACTGGCAGATCAATTACAGATATCCAGAGCTGAACTGGCTATGTTGGCGGATAGTGAACTGATCTTGCGTGCCTATCAGCGCTGGGGAGACGATGTGGCTGTCCGATTGCTGGGTGATTTTGTATTTGCCATCTGGGATGAGCGGAATCGGAAACTATATGCAGCGAGAGACATTACAGGCATGAGGGCTTTTTATTACCGACATGATGGTTCACGTTTTGCTTTCTGCACACTCATGAATCCGTTGCTTGGGCTTGAAGGGGTACATAAAGAACTTGATGAGACTTGGTTATCTGAGTTTCTTGCCATTCCCGACATGCATGATTCAGCAGATATCAATTCGACCGTATATCGGGGGATAAGCCAACTGCCTTCTGCGCATACACTTGTCTTCCGTGACGGAAGGCTGGAGCTGAAACAATATCATCGTTGGGATGAAGTGGAACCTCTACGGCTCAAATCCGACGGTGAATATGTAGAAGCGTTTCGAGAAGTATTCGCTCAGGCAGTCGGATCACGATTGCGCACGCACAGGCAGGTGGCTGCTGCATTAAGTGGAGGACTGGACTCGGGTGCTGTGGTAGGTTTTGCTTCCGGAACACTGAGAAGTCAGGGCAAACGGCTGCATGCCTATAGTTATGTTCCCGTACCAGATTTCACTGATTATACGTCAAAAACGTTGCTGGCCGACGAGAGGCCCTTCATACGTTCCACGATTAATCACGTCGGCAATATCACGGAGAACTACCTTGATTTTGAAGGCAGAAGTCCACTTAGTGAAGTAGATACCTGGCTCGATATTATGGAAATGCCCTATAAATACTTTGAAAATTCATTCTGGATTCGCGGATTCTATGAAAAAGCGAGCCAGCAAGATGCAGGCATCCTGCTCACAGGTGCACGTGGTAATTTCACCATCTCCTGGGGGCCGGCTCTGGATTATTACGCCAGTCTACTGAAAAGTGGCCGCTGGTACCGCTGGTTCCGTGAGATGCAGCAGTATAGTGAACGGACCGGCATGCCCTTCTCCCGTATAGCCAAGATCACTGGGAAAAAGGCATATCCGGATTGGTTCAAGGCTCAGTCCAAAGGAGCCAGTCAGGCCGCATCCGTTCAGTTGATCCATCCTGATTTTGCCCAAAGGACAGGTGTATTGGAACGACTCAAATCCATCATTGTTCTTCAGGGCGGTGCCCAGGCTGATGCACTCAAGGTCCGTGCCGAGAAATTCAATAACCTGGCTATTGCGAACAAAAACGGTGCCGTAGCTACGAAATGTTCTCTCCGTTACCGGGCATGGGAACGTGATCCGACAAGTGATGCCAGAGTCATCCGGTTCTGCTTGTCCGTACCGATTGAGCAATATGTGAAACAAGGGACCGATCGTTCATTAATTCGCCGGGCTACTTCACCGGAGTTGCCTGACAAGGTCAGACTGAATCAGCGAGTACGGGGTGTACAGCCGGCAGATTGGTTACATCGCATCATTCCGAATTGGGATGCCTTTACCGCCGAATTGCGTGCGTTATGTTCTGACAGCAAGGTCGCTGGCATATTAAACACGGAGCGTATCCAATCTGCCCTGGCCAACTTTCCAAGTCCGAGACCAGAGCTTGCTTCACATCCGGATCTGCGATTGATGATGCATAGTCTGATTGTCTATCGGTTCATTCGAAAATTCTGAATGGGGTTACTTGAAAGGAGGTGAATACGATGCAAATGGAAAAAAAGGAATGGCAAGCACCAGCTCTTGAAGTGTTGGAAGTCAATCAAACGATGGCCGGTACTGGCTACAGACAAATTGACTGGGTAACGGTACACGATGCGGACCTGTACGATCCAACTTCCTAAGTTGTTAAGTTATTAAGTTTTAAACAGCGTCATCATACTTAAAGGGCGAAAAAGCAACAAATCCAGCTTTTCGCCTCCGCCCTTATATTGAGCAACATGAATATAAGGGCTTTTTTTACATTTAATCACGAAGGAGGCGTCGTTCATTGTTGCTTGTGCATTATGTAGCGTATGGTCTGCGCTGGTCGAGCCAAATTCGAATGCCTGAACTTCAGATCGCACCCAAGCATACGGAGGCTGATTTTGATGAAGTGCATGTACACATCGAGTCTTCAGATTTGACCTCACTGTGGGAGGACTGGGATGTTGGCAACCACAACTTTGTGGCGCGAGAGGGCAGCCTTTTTTTCAAAATCGAAGATACAGGTCTGTTTCTAATGGAGCAAGGAAAGCGCATTGTTGTATCTCCTATACCGGGTGCAGATGAGAAAAAGGTCAGATTATTCATCTTGGGCACATGTATGGCGGTGATTATGATGCAGCGTGGCATCCTTCCATTGCATGGTAGTGCAGTGGTTATTGAGGGCTGGGCTTACGCATTTGTTGGACATTCGGGAGCAGGAAAATCGACACTCTCGGCCGCACTGGCATCACGCGGATATCCGCTTCTCACCGATGATGTCGTTGCACTGACCTGGGATGCCGGGGGAAGAGCCATCGTATCGCCTGGTTATCCACAACAGAAATTGTGGCAGCCCAGTCTGGATGGTTTCGGCATGAAGGAACAGGATTATGCAACGGTTCACGCGGAGATTACGAAGTATGCGATACCTGTTCAACACTATTTTCATGAGATGGCCGTACCACTAGGTGGAATATTCGAACTTGCTCCACAACCGGAGGAGAACCATACGTCTGTTCAACTGGTTGAAGTGCAGGGGTTAGAACGATTGCATCTACTATGCTCGCATACGTTCCGTGGTGGACTCGTTGCAAGACAGGGATTGGCACAGTGGCTATTCGAGACGGCTTCAAGACTTTCAGCAAGTGTGGAGATTGGCAGATTGGTCAGAACAGGTGCTGAGTTTACAGCATTTGAGATGGTAGATCGGATTACAGATCATATACGTAAAGGAGTGCATACAGGACAATGACAGCGACTACGCCGATGAATGTGGAAGACCGGGTAACCCGGAAGGAAGGCAATCTGGTCAGTGATATGGGCAGTGAGAAAGTGATGATGAGCATTAGCTCTGGAAAATACTATAATCTTGGGAGTACCGGTGGACGAATCTGGGATCTGATCGCAGAAGAACGCACGCTGGGTGAAGTAGTTGAGGTGCTTGCTGCGGAGTATGAGATTGAGCCAGATGTATGTCGTGTGCAGGTGGTGCAATTTCTGGAACATCTGTCCCGTGAAGGTTTAATCGACGTTACTCGCGGAGTGTAGCATGATGTTGAGAAAAATTAAGGCTTATCTCTCGCTCCCGCGGGCGATGCGTCGACTGGTATGGGAGGCCTATTTCTTCCTTGGCTGGGCACGCATACAGAAGGCTATGCCATTCGCCAAAATCGCGCCAGGGCTGGGCACACCCATGGTTGAAACCCCGATGACGGGACTTGATCGCAGCGAGGTCATCGCTATCCGGAATATTTCCAAAGCGATTTCGCTTGCTAGTAAATATACGTTATGGGAAAGCCGCTGCCTTGTAATGGCGATTGCCGGGATGAAGATGCTTGAGCGACGCAAGATAGAGAGTACGTTATACATGGGGACTGCGCGGAATAAGCAAGGACATATGATGGCTCATGCCTGGCTGCGAAGTGGTAAATTGATCGTGACCGGAGCTGATACTATGGACCAATATACGGTTGTCGGCGTGTTTGGCAAACGGTGTCCGGAGAAGGGATCTGGGGAGATTGTATATGATACATGAAAGTGAACTCTATTCATCAGGGTTTCCGAAGGAGCTTAAGCTGATTTTAAGCATGATTAGAGGTGACCTGACGGCTCTATCCCCTGAAGAACTCAAGGCGGGTTTACAAGGAACGGATTGGCAGCTCTTTCTGCGGCTGGTCTATCATCACCGCTTATACTCTGTCCTTTATTTGAAAATGAAAGAATTGAACACTGCAATCATTCCAGCAGATGTTATGGAGAGCCTAAGACAACAATATACGGCCAATACGTTCCGCATGTTACATCTGACAGCTGAGATGGAGCAGGTGTGTGGAGCTTTCCGTGAACACGGCATCCGTAATATTACGCTGAAGGGGCCAGCGCTGGCCCATGATCTATATGGTGATGTATCCATGCGAACCTCCAAAGACCTGGATATCCTGATTCCGTTCGATGATGTGGAAGCGGCTGAAGGCATCCTGGCTACCCTTGGTTACGTATCCAAGGAAGGGGAGCGGGCACCTACGGTTCGCAGCTGGAAATGGCGGGAACATCATATCTGTTACATCCATCCCGACAAAAGGACTCAAGTGGAGATCCATTGGCGTCTGAACCCGGATTCGGGCAAAGAAACCGATTTTGAATTGCTGTGGAAACGGAGCCGGTTCAGTTCATACACACAGACCCCTGTCCGTATGCTTGAACAAGAAGATCTCTGGGCTTATTTGGTAACCCATGGAGCACGTCATGGCTGGTTCAGACTGCGCTGGTTACTGGATATCGATCAGATGATTCGAAGCATGCCACTTGATGTGAAGAAAGTAGAAAGGCGCCTGAAAGCGGAGGGCCGTTTATCCATTGGTTCACAGGCACTTCACTTGGCCTCAGATCTGCTGAACACGCCACTGGATACTGAGTACAGGTCCTTGATGTCCTTGAGTGATCGTACAGGCAAACGATTAGCGAGTGAAGGCTCAAAGTTCATGAACGATATGTTGGAGAGTCCGGCTGATATGAAATCTTATCCATCGTATCTGTTTAAACTTCGAAGTACGAAACAGAAATGGTTTTTCTTTATTGAACGTTTATATCCAAGTACATGGGATGTGGATCAACTGCCGCTTCCACGTTCTTTGTTTTTTCTGTACTTTCCGTTACGTCCGTTTCTCTGGTTCTGGCGGCGAATTAAAAGGTATACGGTGACGGAGAGGGGTAAAGTATGATCTCGGAATTAAAGTATTTCATGCGGAGATTGCATCATGTCACGGGGCCCATTTTATATTGGAATCTGCTAGGGATGATCTGTATCAGTCTTATGGAAGGGATCGGCATCTACATGCTTGTTCCGATGCTGAGTCTGATCGGCATATTTGAGATGGGCTCCACAGGGTTGAACATTCCCTGGATTGGAGAAGTGTTGAATCGTTTTTCTGAGAATAGCCAATTGTTACTCGTATTGTTCACCTTTGTGTTGATTGTCTCCGGACAGGCTTGGATGCAGCGTCTTCAGACGATCCGTAATACTCGAATCCAGCAGCAATTTGTACGAACGCTGCGTATGGAAACCTATGGTGCCATTATTATGGCGCAATGGTCATTTTTTCTCCAAAAACGAAAATCCGATTTTAACCATATATTAACGACTGAGCTTGCACGTGTGAGCCAAGGCACGAGCATTGTGCTGCAAATGACAGCTTCCCTGATCTTTACGGGCATACAGATTGGTCTAGCTTTCTGGTTGTCCGCCAAATTGACAGCACTTGTGTTGGTCTGTGGATTGGTACTCTTTATCGTTTTGAGAAAATTCGTCAAGCGGGCCAAGCAGATCGGAGATCAGACTTCTGAGTTTTCGCAAAGTTATTATAATGGCATAACCGAGCATTTCAACGGAATTAAGGATATTAAGAGCAACATGCTTGAGCAATCACACATGAACTGGTTCGAGCGCATGTGCAGACAGATTGAACGTAATGTCATTCAGTTTAGCCAACTGAACAGTGGAACACAGTTGATTCATCGGATGTCCGCGGCGATCATTATTGCGGCATTCATCTATCTTTCTCTCCGTGTTATGACGGTGCCACCCGCAAGTCTGCTGCTCATTATCCTTATCTTTTCTCGCTTATGGCCTAGATTTACAGCGATTCAGTCCAATCTGGAGTACATCAGCTCCATGCTGCCTGCGTTCCGTGTGGTAAGAGAACTGCAAGCTCAGACGGCGAAGAGTCGTGAGATCAGTGAAGAAGTGGCTTCAGCGGGAGAGACAGGGTCTCATGTGATTCAACCAATGGTACTTCAAGAATCGATTACATGTGAGGATGTCTGCTATCGTTATGAGGGAAGTGATACGTACTCATTGAGGAATGTGCAGGCTTCGATTCCCGCAAGGGGCATGACCGCGATTGTGGGTAAATCCGGAGCAGGCAAGAGCACACTAATAGATCTGATTATGGGCCTTGTAAGACCAGAGAGCGGTCGTATTCTGATTGACGGTGTTCCCCTGTCAGAAGAACGTTTATTAAGCTGGAGAAGTTCTATCGGATATGTCTCCCAGGACCCCTTCCTGTTTCATACCAGTATTCGTGAGAATCTGCGTCTGGTTGATCCCAATGCAAGTGAAGAAGAGATGTGGCAGGCTTTGCAGTTTTCCTCCTCTGCGGCTTTTGTGCGGAAGCTGCCTCAGGGTCTGGATACGATTATTGGTGATCGGGGTATTCGTCTATCCGGGGGCGAACGTCAGCGATTAGTGCTTGCCCGGGCCATGCTGCGGAATCCTTCGGTATTGGTACTGGATGAAGCAACAAGTGCGCTTGACAGTGAGAATGAACAGTACATTCATGAGGCGCTGGAAAGGCTGAAAGGACATGTGACCATTATCGTGATTGCACACCGTTTGTCTACGATTCGGACAGCGGATCGTGTCATTGTGCTCGATGAAGGTCGGGTGATTCAAGAGGGCGGGTACCAGCAGTTATCTACTGATCCGGTAGGGACGTTCAGTAAACTTCTTAATATGCAAGCGGGTGTTGTGGGGCAGTAAATAAGTGGACATCAAGACGTTCAAACGTGATGAAAGATCATGTCTATCTTCTTCTATTATGATTAATTGATGGTATGAACAGCAATGGTATCACGTAAAGAGGCGCGCCACTATGGGCGCGCCTTTCATGTAAGTACATTAGTATAATGACAAGGGTTAATGAACCAATGCTGTATTGGAAGGGATCGGAAGCTGGAGAGCGCCAATCTGTTCCAAATGTTGTACGATCTCTTGCACCGCTTCCTCAATGGACGATTGCTCTGTATCAATGATGAATGAAGGAGATTTTGGTACATCATAGGGGGCCGAAATGCCTGTGAAATGCGGGATATCACCGTTACGTGCTTTTTTGTATAGACCCTTAGGATCACGCCGCTCACATTCTTGAATTGAACAGCGCACATAGATTTCAATAAAATCATCTGGTTCAAATAACTGTCTGACCATCTCCCGATCCTGTTCATGAGGAGAGATAAACGCCGAAAGGACAAACAACCCGGCATCTACCATTAACTTGGATACTTCGCCAATTCGCCGCAAATTTTCTTGACGATCCCCTGTTGTAAAACCGAGATCACGGTTCAGTCCATGACGTACATTATCCCCGTCCAGAACATAACAGCGTACGCCTTGGTCGTAGAGATACTGCTCCAGGGCAAATGCAAGGGATGACTTTCCTGCACCTGATAACCCGGTAAACCAGATGGCACGACTACGGTGCCCATTATGTTTCTCCCGGTCCTGTCTGTTGATGCTGGATGATTGCCAGGTTATATTGCGATCTTCCTTCGCCATGAGTATCCCGCCTTTTCCCTACCATGATATGTATAATATTTTAACATATTTACAAGATTATAGCACCTTACAGATTTCTTCAAAATAAGCGTGAATCGACAAAATATCGGGTATAGATGTAGTACATACATAAGCATTATGCATATATCCAAGGAGTATTTTGCATGAAATGATGTAAAATGCTCACATCGCAGGAGGAACAATGTCATGAACGAAAACATACAAAACATACAAGTTGGATTTAAATGCCCGGATTGCCATCAAGAGGTTCGAGTGGAATTTATAGATGAACAGGTCAGCACAGTTCGATGTAAAGGTTGTGACAGAGCGTATACCCTGTTGAAGCCAACCATTGGTGATGAGATTCTTCTGGATTGGGAACAGGAGGCATTGTATCACAAGCTGAGGGCAGAACGGTCTGAACTGGATAATCACAATATGTCCGCCTTGATTATCAAAGTTATCGAGCTGCTTACATGGCGTGATCGGGGAGATGGACAGACTCGTGCCATACAGACCGTAAGGGAATGGCTTGCCTCCAGTGGCAAACCCCAGACCTTGCTTGAATTGTTCTATCAATCTCCTCCACAACCTGAAAATAAACGTTTTGATCGTTAAGGATTTACATACATTAGCTGTTCCTGTGGCATATTACCTGAAGGTGTTCGTGTGTGCAAACGACTAACCGAATTTTCAGGAACAGGAGCGGATGGAATGAAGCGAATGGTTCTATATATACTGGTGGCACTGTTATCCATCAGTATGGTACCGGCACAGACTGAAGCATCACCGGTTACCGGAGCATATCACTTTGGCTTCAAAAAAAGTCAAAATGGTCAGCTGCCCTCCATTGATCAGGAAGGCTTCAAATCGATCTTACAACATAACGATGCCATTTTCCTGGGGGATACGAAGCAAAAGGAGTTGTATCTCACGTTTGATAACGGGTATGAGAATGGATTCACGCCTGCCATACTGGATGTTTTGCGTACCAAGAAGGTCCCAGCTGCTTTCTTTGTAACAGGTCATTATCTCAAAGATCAGCCCGAGTTGGTCAAACGCATGGCGGCTGAAGGTCATATCGTCGGTAATCATTCATGGAGTCATCCTGATATGACCCGTATCTCCAATGAAAAACTTAGAGTGGAACTGGAGAAGGTCAAGTCGGAGGTGAATCGTCTGACTGGTCAACAAGCGACCTTTTTACGCCCACCGCGCGGAATCTTTAACAATCGCACGCTTGCGGAGAGTCATGCTCAGGGTTATGTGAATGTGTTCTGGTCTGTTGCTTATAAAGACTGGGATACCAATGTGCAACGTGGTGCACAATATGCTCATCAGGAGGTACTGAAGCAACTTCATCCGGGGGCTGTCATTTTGCTTCATTCGGTATCCAAAGACAACACGGAAGCACTGGCTTCCATTATTGATGAGGCACGTAAACAAGGGTATGTATTTAAAAGTTTGGAAGATTTGCGGACCAAAAATTATTGATCTGTATCGTAATGAACAATGGATTGAACGTAGGTCATTCCATTGTTTAGCAAAATATTAAAGGGCATCCTGAGCGAGTAAGCTCGGAATGCCCTTTTTAGTTGGATTGGAATGCCAGTCCACGTTTTGAATGTAACCACATACAGATCCAGAAGAAAGGAGTGGGTAATACGATAAGATGTAGCGTGTAATACTATAAAACAGTGTTATAGATGATTCCAATCGTTTTTGGGCCGCAGTGACTGCATATTACACACCCAGCAGTGGTTAGTTCCACTCGAGCACCTGTCTGTTCCTGCAAAGACTTCTGCAAGTCCAGCGCATCCTCTTCGGCCATGGTGTGCACAACGATCAGCAGGTCCGGATCGATCTGATCCTTCTGGCTGAGCGTATTATTCAGCATTTGTTCCAGCACTTTCTCCCGTTTACCGCGCACTTTATAGGCAGGTGCCATCTTACCATCCGTTACCCGGATGACAGGACGGATCTTGAGCAGGCTGCCAATCAGGTTCTGCATGCCCGAACAGCGTCCGCCTTTATGCAGATACTCCAGGGTATCGATGACAAATTCGGTGCGTACATTTGGTTTCATCGCCTCAATCAGGTGTGTAATCTGAGTCAGGTTTTTTCCTTTATCGGCAGCAGATACAGCTTTCATCACCATCAGCGCAATTCCTGATGAGAGATTCTGTGAGTCAATGACCGATATTCGACCTTCCGGGAATTCGGAGCTCGCTAGTCGTGCATTTTGATAGGTAGAGGAAAGTTCAGAAGATAAGCTGATATAAAGAATCTCATCCCCTTGATCTATGTAAGGTTGAAATGCCGTCATGAAATCAGCGGGGGAAGGTGCAGCTGTTTTGGGAAGACGCCCATCTTGGCTGACACGTTCATATAGCTGTTCAGGCTTAATCTCTGCACCGTCTTTCAGTGATTCTTCACCGAACACCACATATAAAGGGATGATGCCGATATCGTGCTGCTGGATCCATTCTGGAGCCAGATCACTTGTGCTGTCCGCAAAAATTTTGATTCGTGACATGTCAATCTCCTTTGAAAACAATGATTTTGGCAGAAAATATAGATTATACTTATGCGTAGACCTATTCATTTTAATTATAAGGAAACAAGGCGCTGATGCAAACCGTTACATCATGTTCATGCCTATCACAATAAGTGCAACGAATAACAGAATCATCATTCCATTTAATATGGTCCCGATCATGGCAAAGACTTTCTTTCGATTCTTGAGGACAAGACCAATAATTCCAAGGATGCCTCCGGCAAGATTGAGAATCAGGCCGACCATAATGGCTAATGAAGCCAGAACCACTGCTGGATGCAAGGCTATCTCTTCTGCTTGCAACGGGGTGAGGACTCCGATGGACTCATTTATAGCCATGGTGGCAATAAAGAATATCAGAATGTAACCCAAGATCGCAACCAATCCAATGACAAAGCTGGCGATACCAGGTCCGGAATGTTTCAGTGGTGCTAATGGTTGTCTCTCCTGATCTGCCGGGAATTCTTCATACCTATTGTTATTGTATTGATCTGCATGACCAGGGTTTTGATCCGTGTTGTTATAACCTGAATTATAAGAATCGCGATTATCCATAATTGTGACTTGCCTCCCTTAATCATCGTATTTAGTGTTATTAACCTAATCGATGAGTAATTACTAGCTTCAACCCATTTTCTAGGAACTGAAAACCAATCTTTTTGAACTTGCATTTAAAATACAACGATGACATACCTGTTTACTTTTCCATAAATATCGATAAAAATCAAGGATTTACGCTTGTTTCCTACAATTTATAGGGCGGAGATAGAATTGTTAAGTATAAACAGACATATAATCTTTGAAGCTTCGTCCCGACTGGCAAAGGAGGAGTGGATTCGCTACAATGATAGGAGTGAAGAGTAGTTGAAATAAGGGAGAGAACTTACATGCAACGAAGATGGATGATGCTTGGAGCTGTAATGACCATGCTATCGGTGGCGATCGGCGCGTTTGGTGCTCACATGCTCAAGGATACGATTGGGCCAGCGGCCATAGCTACATATGAGACGGGTGTACAATATCACATGATTCATGCATTGGGTTTGCTCATTATTGGCTTGACGGCTGGTCAGCTTGGGGCATCGACGAAACTAAAGTGGGCAGCACGTTTGTTGTTTATCGGCATTATCGTGTTCTCGGGTAGTTTGTATGTGCTTAGTATTTCTGGTATCAAGATTCTAGGAGCCATCACACCCATTGGTGGGGTAGCCTTCATTGCCGGATGGTTGTTATTGGCATTAGATGTATGGCAGCGAGGTAAGGATCGCTCCTGATCGGGCCGAAGAAATCTCGGAGGGTTCAATCCTACATGAACCATTAAAACTAAAAAAGCAACTTGCGTTAGAATGTCCCGTCATTCTAACGCAAGTTGCTTTTTGTTTTAATCCGATGAAGTTAGTTACAGAAACTCATCGATTTCATTGGTTCGGAACGTATACACCTGTTTTTCATCGACATGGTATATGCTCACAATACTAGTATCCCGATCAAAATTTAAAATCCGGCATGGAATGCTCTGATGTTTACCGTTCTTGTTATTGACCACAATACGAGTGAGTCGATTCTCTTTAATGAGCGTGTCAATCCACGCATCAAACGAATTTCCTTCGGAAGCGTTGGATGTTTGGGGGGCAGTTTTTTTCTCACTAACTGGTTTTTCTTGCTGATTCTGTGTTTTGGCTGGAGCAGGTGAGGCAGGTGTCTGAGTTGCAGTGGACGCCTTCTGTGCAGCGATGGCTTGTGATTTTTTGCGTTCGTTGTGAAGTGTGACGAAAGAGTCCTTTTTGGACTGGAGTGTCGCTTCAATAATTTTGCCTAGCTCTATGCCGGATTGAATCCGAAAGTCCGCAATTTGTTCCTCTTTGTTTATGAACTCCAACAGGGACTGCAGTGCCAATGCATTTGAGCGGCTCTTAATAAGTATATCGACATTAAACAAAAAGCCGATTTCCTCTTGATTGGATAAGGTTTCTTTCATTCATCCCAGCCCCGTTAAAAGATATGTCAGCTCAAAAAAACGCTTCAATACACTATATCATTAAAAATGAAATTATCATAGTGCTAGAGAAGCAGAAAATGATTATGGTTCATTGGGTAAATATTACAGATAAACATCATTATTCGGGTCTTTATTAGGTATCCACAAGACAATTCAGAATGAGGAAAACAATGATCGTGACCATGTGGAAGAGGAGGTGCATCAAGAAAAGAGTGGGCTTATTAGATCGGTAAGGAATAGTTCAGAAATATAATACCTGTCTTCTCAAAATCAACTCCGTAAAGGTTGAACTTTATTTTACTTTCTCTATAATATTGATCTCCAAAATAGTATCATGTCCAACTCTAAGCATCTGTACTTTATTATGTAACAGTCCTCTTCTCGTTATGATACAATGTGTTTATCACATATTAAGGAATGAAGACCATGCGTCAAGAGGACAGTGTATTTGAACAAATTATGAAGCAGAAGAGATTGAAGCCGATCAAGCCTGAAACTAATAAACTTCAAGTCAAACCAATACATAAAAAGAAACTAGTTCAGGAGCAATTAAGTGAAATGGATGGTCAATTCAAAAAGTCGGTAGCTGAATCAATAGACCGCAGTGTACTTCATAGACGTGTACTGGGAATTAGAAGAGAGTTAATAGAGATAAGGCGATTAAAGAATGATGAGCATACGTTTTAAGGTAGCCCCAATTTGATTCACCTTGGGTGAGGGTAGTTTTTATTAATGCGTTTATTTTCAACGTAATCACTTACATCTAATCCCATAGACCCACTCCTTGTGGCATGGTATAATTATTCCATAATTTAGGAAACGAGGTCTATATATGAAGAAGTTGGTTTTATCGTTTTTAGTCATTCTATTACTCGTCACTTCAACTCAATTGGCTCCAGTAACAGCAGCTACTAAGTATGATTTTAAAAATGTTAATTGGGGAATGACAGTTAATCAGGTTAAAAAGAAAGAGAAGTCGAAATTGTTAGATACAACCAAAATAAAGGATATTTCGTTATTGGAGTACAAAACAACAGGATTCAGAGTCAACGCAAAACTAGTATACATATTCTATAAAAACAAATTAGTACGTGCAGTATATGAGATTTTTCCTAATGATACTAAGAAAACCACTATGGATAAGTACTATAAATACTTCAGCATAAAACGTGATCTCTTTGATGAATATGATGCTTCAATTAACTTCAAAGATGGTTTAACTCCAAGTGGGAAACGAGTACTTTATGATAGTGAAGACGTAGAAAAAGATTTAGTCTCGGGTGCTATTGCTCTTGAATCTAATTGGGTAATTGACAAGAAAAAAACCAGCATTAGTTTAATGTTGGCTAGGGTTACTGATGCTGTAAGGCTTAGAGTAATATACACGGATTATAACTTAAAGTATGACCTTGATGAACTTATAGACGCTCAAAAATATTAATGATTATTATGAGAGCTACCTCGTTTCCGAGGTGGCTTTTTTAATATTTCAAAGAAAAAGCATACTTTTACATCTAAGTCTGAGAGAAGAATTACGAATAATATATTTGAACTGTAAGTACCTACATTTTCTCAAACACGGCAGGTGTCCACACGACAATCCCGAATGAGGCATACAATTATCGTGACCTGTGGAAGAGGAGGTGGATCGGGAAATTATGGTGACGATGGAGCCCATTGTAGTTGGAGAGCATGTATTGGTTGGGGTAGAAGTCAAGCTGCCCAAAACAACGTTGTTGACCATTAACACATCCAAAGGATATATCATGTGCGGAGCACTCGATGTGGGATTACTTAATGAGAAGCTCGGGGATCGCAAAATTATTGCGGCTCGGGCGGTTGGTGTGCGTACACTGGAGCAATTGCTGCATGCACCTATGGAGTCGGTGACAACAGAGGCCGAGGCTATGGGCATTACGGTTGGCATGACGGGTGTAGAGGCTTTGTTGAAAATGATCTAATCACTAACAAAAGGGCTCCCCATATGGGAAGCCCTTCTTTAGCATCATAATACTGGCCTGGCACAACGTAGGCACCAACGCTATACACGACACTCTCTTCTTAAATACTCTTATTAAATTAAGCTTCTTCCTTCGCGAACAAGGCAGCCAGGTTTTCTTGGAAAGGAGCGCGAACCACGCCTTTTTCCGTGATAATAGCTGTTACATATTCGTTAGGCGTTACGTCAAATGCTGGATTAAATACTTTAACACCTTGCGGTGCTGTACGTTTACCAAATCCTTCAGTTACTTCCTCGGCAGCTCGTTCCTCAATCGGAATAAGATCTCCGGATGGAGTAGACAAGTCGATGGTCGACAATGGGCTTGCTACATAGAACGGAATATTGTGAGCCTTGGCAAGCACGGCTACGCTATAAGTTCCGATCTTGTTAGCTACGTCACCGTTCGCTGCAACCCGGTCTGTTCCGACAATAACGGCTTGAATCCAACCTTTGGACATGACCATGCCTGCCATGTTATCACAGAGCAGAGTAACGTCAATGCCAGCCTGCTGTAATTCAAATGCAGTCAGTCGTGCACCCTGAAGTACAGGACGAGTCTCGTCTGCAAATACTTTCAGGTGAATGCCACGTTCCTGTGCCAGATACATTGGAGCGGTTGCCGTACCATATTTCGCTGTAGCTAGTCCACCTGCATTACAGTGAGTGAGAACACCCATGCCATCTTCGAACAAGGGCAGTGCATTCTCGCCGATCATGCGGCATACTTCCTCGTCTTCCTTCTGAATCAACAGAGCTTCTACTTCAAGAGCATCATTGCCCTCTTCCAGGCTCATGCCGGATTCAACGACCTCATTTGCTTTTTGCATCATACGATCCAGTGCCCAGAACAGGTTCACCGCTGTTGGACGGGAAGTAGCCAGATGAGCACATATGGATTTTACGTGATCCAGCCAGCCTTGAATAGTTGTTCCGTCGTATGATTTGGCACCCAAAACCACACCAAATGCAGCAGCAATACCAATCGCTGGAGCACCGCGTACTTTCATGGAGTGGATGGATTCCCATACTTCCTCGGGTGTATAGAGTTTCAGCATAAGAATAGTTTCGGGCAACAGACGCTGGTCAAGCATTTCAAGTTTGTCCTTTTTCCAGATCAGAGAGGACAGAGGCTGATATTCAGGGGTTGTCATGGGTGGTTCCTCCGTTCCTTATGTTAAGCCTTAGTCGTAGTAACAGCTGTAGATACAATATCCAGTACTTCACCGATGGTATTCAAGCGACGATTATTTTTGATCAACGCTTTGCCAATGGCCAATGATTTACGCTGAGAACGTTCACGTTCAGTTGCATTTGGAATGGTATCTATATCCGCTACGTGAGCGAGTCCCACGATACGACGAACCATTTTGGCACCTGCAAAGCCGATCGAATCCCTGAACAATTGTTGCACATACAGCTCCTGATACCCAGGCGTTTTTGCCATCGGATCCACCAGGTCATTAGCCCAGAGGGCACGGAAACGGGATTCAAATTCAGTCCATACATCACGAACCATATTCAGCAAAAGCGTTTCACGCTCACGCAAAGCAGTCTCATCCTGAATCCATCCTGGCAGGGATGCGTAATTCAAGAGCAGGTTCGCAAGGACTGCACCGACATCGAATCCCATGGGGCCGTAAAATGCAAATTCGGGATCGATGACTTTGGTCGATTCAGGTGTAACAAAAATACTGCCTGTGTGCAGATCTCCATGAAGCAGTGCCTGTCCATGTGTCAGGAATTTTTCCCGCAGCAAGGCTACTTCAAGGTGAAGCTCCCCATCCGTTCGAAGGGCTTCAGCTTCATCTTCAATGGAAGCATCATAATTATTTTTTTCAGCGATCCGGTAGGGTTCATCAAAGATCAGATCTTCCGTTATTTTGCATTGATCCGGATTAATGAATCTGCCCTGTTGTTCCTTCTTCAATTGCTGATCCATGCCCAAGTCGGATGTAAAGAACAGTGTTCTTGCCATGAATTCCCCAATATGCTGTGCAAAAAGAGGATAGGAAACACCTTCGATCAGACCTTTGCGCATGATCACATGATCACTCAGATCTTCCATAACCGTTAACGCGAGGTCATCATCGTAATGATACACTTCGGGTACCATCCCTGGACACAGACGGTACTCTTCTTGAAGAATTTCACGTTCAATTCGGGCACGTACGAGAGAGAGTGGCCATGATTCTCCAACCACTTTCGCATAAGGAAGCGCCTGTTTGATAATGATACTTTTATCGGAGTTCTGATCCGTGATGTGGAATACCAAATTCAGATTGCCGTCGCCGATCTCGTGACAATCCAGATTTGCATCTGCCGCAAATGGACCCGGTAATGTTTTGGCCAGTTCAATTGCATCCTGGGGGGTTAAAGGGCGATATTCGGACAAAGGTGCCACCTCCATATATATGAAGAAACAGGAAAACCCACTTCTTTGCTTGGTATATGTCAGTATATCGGAAATAGCGCGGTTTTTGAACTTTTTTTTGAGACAAGCCAAGTTGATCCTGATTCGAACTTCCTGTTCAAGGGTAAAAACAAATAGGCCGGACAGTTGAGAGAAACGCTGTTCATAAGCCTCTCCGCTACCAAGTGGTGATACATGGTTAACTCTCTGTTATGCATTGCGGGACAACCTGCTTATCATGGCATGACAGACTAATTTTAAATAAAAGGATGGGATTCATATGGCTACAAAAAACAAAACAGATCAAGCGAAATCGGTGGAACAAGTACTTAATCGTCAGGTAGCTAACCTGAACGTATTGTATGTCAAAATTCATAACTATCACTGGTACGTTAAAGGACCTAACTTCTTTACGTTGCATGTGAAATTCGAAGAGTTCTACAACGAAGTTACCGTGCAAATGGATGAAATCGCGGAGCGTATTCTTACGCTAAAAGGTAGCCCGGCAGCTACAATGAAAGAGTATTTGGAACTTTCCTCTATCCAGGAAGCAGCAGGTGGCGAAGACGCGAAGACAATGGTGCAAAACCTGATCGAGGACTTCGCTACACTTTCGAATGAATATCAGGAAGGTATCGAGGTTGCAGATGCAGCTGAAGATCAACCGACATCCGATATGCTGACAGGCTTCAAGGCTGACCTTGAGAAACACATGTGGATGCTTCGCTCTTTCCTTGGTTAATACAGCCAAGATTTAATCTAATACAAGTATGTTTCTTACGTAAGCTTTCTGATCCCAATCATGTTGTCAGAAACGCCTTGAGCGTCTATACTGCTGACAAGAATGATAGGGGGAGGAACCGCTTATGTTAGAACCAATGATACCAGCTTTAAAAGAATGGGCTTCAGCAATCAAAGCACTGGAATCGGGTCGCCAAATTATGGTGATGCGCAAAGGTGGGATTGTAGAGGAAACCCGACATTTTGAGCTGAAAAGTCCGGCGTTTTACCTGTATCCGACTTATGAACATCAGCGTAAAGAACTGATTAAGTCCTCGGATCAATCCTATGTTGAAGAATCATTGGCCGAATGGGTGCCCGAAGCTTCGACAATCCGTATTACTGCATATGCCGAAGTAACACAGGATCTGGAGATACGAGATCAGGAGATGCTGGATCGACTTCTTGACTTTCATATGTGGACAGCGGATTTTGCCGAAGACCGTTTGAAATGGAAACGGAAAGATCCGCTCCATGTATTGATTTTACGTGTGTACCTTTTGAAAGAACCGATGGAAATCCCCGTTTTGCCTGAATATAATGGCTGTCGTTCATGGATTTCTATTCCGAATGGTCCGGTGCCGCGCGAAATGACGCCGGTGG
The DNA here is from genome assembly GCF_024159265.1 of Paenibacillus sp. 1781tsa1. NCBI lineage: Bacteria > Bacillati > Bacillota > Bacilli > Caryophanales > Paenibacillaceae > Paenibacillus > Paenibacillus sp. 1781tsa1. The sequence continues at coordinate 2,076,629 of NZ_JAMYWY010000001.1, forward strand.
TGGACGTTGCGGATTTTGACGAACAGGTACAGAAGATTAACGAGATGCTCAAATTGTAATATTATTAATGAAGGGGCTTGTCCATAATATGGATAAGTCCTTTTTTTAGATTAGTGTGTAGCAGATATGATGAAAGCTTGATTTTCTGTGATTTTTCTCACTGTCCATCTCGGCGGGAGATGTTTTCTCATTTGATTCAATCTGGTATTTATTATAGAATCAGAAAGAATAATGTTTCCTGCAAGGAATAAACACTGTTAGGAAATAGCTTGATTATCATTGAGAATCAGTTTAGAATTATTCTAAAGTGTTCTTGCTTTGAAGATTCGAGTACAAGAGAAATTCAGGGGAAGCCCTGTTCAGATATAATAGGCGCTTTTTCGTTTTCGACAGTAAACATCAATTTAATCAATGGAGGGAAACAATACACATGGCTACGAATTTCGTCATTGAAGGTCTGAAAGCGACGATCGAAGGTAAGGAAATCCTGAAAGGCATCAACCTGGAAATGAAAGGTGGAGAAATCCACGCAATCATGGGTCCGAACGGAACAGGTAAATCAACTCTGGCTTCTGCATTGATGGGTCATCCGAAATATGAAGTAACTGACGGTACAATTACACTTGATGGTGAAGATGTATTGGATATGGCAGTAGATGAGCGTGCACGTGCAGGTCTCTTCCTGGCTATGCAATATCCAAGTGAAATCGCTGGTGTGACTAACTCCGACTTCTTGCGTAGTGCAATTAACGCACGTCGCGGCGAAGGTAACGAGATCTCCCTGATCAAGTTCATTCGTCAAATGGAAGGTAAAATGAAAGAACTCGACATGAACCCTGAGTTCGCTCACCGTTATTTGAATGAAGGTTTCTCCGGTGGTGAGAAAAAACGTAACGAGATTCTGCAAATGATGCTGCTTGATCCGAAAATCGTAGTACTCGATGAAATTGACTCCGGTCTGGACATCGATGCTCTGAAAATTGTGGCAAACGGTGTAAATGCAATGAAGAGCGAAGATCGTGGTTTCTTGATCATCACTCACTATCAACGCCTGCTTAACTACATTACTCCTGACTACGTACACGTTATGATGCAAGGTCGTATCGTGAAATCTGGCGGACCTGAACTGGCACACCGTCTGGAAGCTGAAGGATATGACTGGGTTAAGGAAGAGCTGGGAATTACAGACGAAACTGTAGGTCAAGAAGCGTAAAGACAAAACGGAGGAGGATTAATTAATGACTACACAAACAATTCTTCCGGTTGAATCTGAAGCGCTTCGCGCCTTGTCGGAAAGCAACAATGAACCCGGCTGGTTGACCGAACAGCGACTCGAAGCTTTGAAGCTTGCGAGTGGGCTTGCGCTTCCTAAACTGGAAAAACAAAAAATCGAACGCTGGAATGTCAGCGAGTACGGAACATATAAAACAAGTGAAGCTATTTCTTCTTTGACAGAAGTACCTGCTTCTATCAAAGATCTGGTTCAGGATCAAGCTGAAGGCAGTCTGGTTATCCAGCGCAATTCCGGTACAGTATACTCCAAGGTGTCTGCAGATCTGGCAGCAAAAGGAGTTATCTTTACGGATCTGGCTACAGCGGTTCGCGAACACGGCGATTTGGTAAAATCATATCTGAACACAGCGGTGAAAGCCGATGAGCATTCTCTCGCTGCATTGCATGCGGCACTTTGGAATGGTGGGGTCTTCCTGTATGTTCCGAAAAATGTTGAAATCGAAGTACCACTGCAAGCAGTGTTGCTTACCGATGATGCATCTGCAACGTTTGCACCTCACGTGCTCGTAGTTGCAGAAGCAAACAGTTCAGTAACTTATGTTGACAACTATGTATCTGGCGAACTGTCCGCACCTGTTTTCCATAATGGTGTTGTGGAAGTATTCGCAAAATCCGGTGCTAAAGTACGTTTTGCATCGGTTCATCAACTGAGTGTGAATGTAACTGATGTTTCATTCCGTCGTGCAGTGTTGGAGAATGATGCTTCCATCGAGTGGATTGTAGGCGAAATGAACAATGGCGACACAGCGAGCAACACGATGACCGTGCTGAAAGGCAATGGATCAAGTTCTGATTCCAAAGTTATTGCTGTAGGTTCCGGTTCCCAGAAAATTAACTACACCACAGAAGCTCGTCACTTCGGCAAGAATACGCCAAGTCAGATGATTACACGTGCAGTTATGCGTGAAGAAGCTTCTGCAATCATCAACGGCATCACGAAGATTGAGAAAGGCGCTACCAAAGCTGATGGACAGCAGACAGAGAAAGTGTTGATGCTGAGCCCTAAAGCACGTGGAGACGCCAACCCAATCCTTCTGATTGATGAGGATGATGTAACAGCAGGTCACGCGGCTTCTGTTGGTCAAGTCAATGCCGAGCAGATTCATTACTTGATGTCGCGCGGAATTAACCGTACGGATGCCGAACGCCTGATCATCTATGGCTTCCTGGCTCCGGTGGTGGCGGATATTCCTCTGGAAGCACTGCGCACCCAATTGCAGTCCCTGATTGAGAAGAAGCTGGGACAATGAACCCGTCCATTCGCGAGCAGTTCCCGATCCTCCACCAGGAAATTAACGGACACCCGCTCGTATATTTAGATAGTGCTGCAACTTCACAGAAGCCTCGTGCTGTGATCGAAGCAGTCAAACATTATTATGAGTATGAGAACTCCAACGTACATCGTGGTGTTCATACCCTTGGAAGCCGTGCAACCGACGCTTACGAAGGCGCACGTGAGAAGGTAGCCAAGTTTATCAATGCCCGTAGTACCCAGGAGATTATCTTTACCCGCGGGACAACGACAGCCCTGAATCTGGTGGCTTCATCATACGCCCGCGCCAATTGCAAAGAAGGCGATGAAATTGTTATCACACAAATGGAGCACCATAGTAATCTGATTCCTTGGCAGCAGGTTGCCAAGGAGACAGGTGCAACATTGAAATACATCCCGCTTCAGCCTGACGGTCATATTGAATTGGCTGATGTCGAGAAGACGATTACGAACAATACTAAAATTGTAGCAATCGCATATGTATCCAATGTTATGGGTCTGATCCATCCCGTGAAACAAATTGCTGAAATTGCACACCGCAATGGTGCTGTCATCGTTGTTGATGGCGCACAAAGCACACCTCATATGAAGGTGGACGTGCAGGATCTGGACTGTGATTTCTATGCATTATCCGGTCATAAAATGTGCGGACCAACCGGAATCGGTGCACTCTACGGCAAAAAGGCGCTGCTGGAGTCCATGGAACCCATTGAGTTCGGCGGTGAAATGATCGATGATGTAGGTCTATACGAATCTAACTGGAAAGAGCTTCCTTGGAAGTTCGAAGGCGGAACCCCGATTATCGCAGGTGCGGTAGGTTTGGGAGCTGCCATTGATTTCCTGGAACAGATTGGTATGGATGAGATTGCACATCATGAGAGCGTGCTGGCAGCTTATGCAACGGAACGTCTGGCCGAGATCGATGGGTTAACCATCTATGGCCCAGCGAAGCGGCATGTGGGTGTGGTTACCTTTAATCTGGGGGATGTTCATCCGCATGATGTGGCAACCGTACTGGATGCGAGTGGCGTAGCCATTCGTGCCGGACACCATTGCTGTCAACCGCTAATGCGCTGGCTTGAAGTTAGCTCAACAGCTCGCGCCAGCTTCTATCTATACAATAACGAACAAGATGTAGATCGGCTTGTCAGCGCCTTAATCCAGACAAAGGAGTACTTTGGCGATGCAACTTGATGATCTGTACAGACGTGTTATAATGGACCACTACAAAAACCCGCGTAACCGCGGAACATTTGATAATGACGCTGTCACGGTGAATTTGAACAATCCAACGTGCGGCGACCGGATTTCACTGCAAATTTTGCTGAAAGACGGAATCGTTCAGGAAGCCAAATATACGGGTGAAGGCTGCTCCATCAGCATGTCCTCTGCATCAATGATGACGGAGGCCGTCAAAGGCAAAACGATGGAACAGGCACTCGATATCGCTAACCGTTTTTCCTCACTGATGAAAGGTGAAGAAGTCGATTTCGACGATTATGAAGATCTCGAAGCCCTATCCGGTGTGAACAAGTTCCCTGCACGCATCAAATGTGCCACTCTGGCCTGGAATGCATTACGCAAAGGGATTGACGAAGAGAACAAAGTACAATAACGATAGGGAGGTAGAGCAAGATGGCTAAAAAAGCACCAGAAATGGAAGAGTATAAATATGGTTTTCGCGACGAGCACAAATCCATCTTTCAAACCGGTAAAGGTCTTACTGCAGAGGTAGTTACCGAGATTTCCCGGATCAAGAACGAACCGGAATGGATGTTGGAATTCCGACTGAAATCCTTGAAACAATTCGAAAAGATGCCAATGCCGAAATGGGGCGGAGATCTCGACGGATTGGATTTCAATGAAATTCAGTACTACGTTCGTGCTTCTGAAAAACAAGGGAAAACATGGGAAGAGGTTCCTTCTGAAATTAAGGAAACCTTTGACAAATTGGGTATCCCTGAAGCAGAGCAAAAGTTCCTTGCAGGGGTATCGGCTCAGTATGAGTCTGAGGTTGTATACCACAACATGCAAAAGGAATTGGAAGATCAAGGTGTAATCTTCATGGATACGGATACGGCTCTCAGAGAGCATCCGGAAATCCTGCGTGAATATTTTGCAACAGTTATTCCGCCAGCAGATAACAAATTTGCTGCATTGAATAGTGCGGTATGGTCCGGAGGAAGCTTCATCTACGTGCCTAAGGGCGTTAAATGTGAAGTGCCTCTGCAAGCCTACTTCCGGATTAACTCCGAGAATATGGGACAATTCGAGCGTACACTCATCATTGCGGACGAAGACAGTTTTGTTCACTATGTAGAGGGCTGTACAGCTCCGATCTACAGCACGAACTCACTGCACAGTGCGGTCGTTGAGATCATTTGTAAGAAAAATGCCCGTGTTCGTTACACAACGATTCAAAACTGGGCACCAAACATCTACAACCTCGTTACGAAACGTGCGGTTGCAGAAGAAAATGCAACGATGGAATGGGTCGATGGTAACATCGGTTCCAAACTGACGATGAAATATCCAGCGGTTGTACTGAAAGGCCGTGGAGCTAAAGGTTCCGTACTCTCCATCGCTGTTGCTGGTAAAAACCAGCACCAAGATGCAGGTGCGAAAATGATCCACTTGGCTCCGGATACAACATCTACAATCGTATCCAAGTCCATCAGTAAACATGGTGGTAAAGTAACGTACCGTGGTTTGGCTTCCTTTGGACGTCAAGCTGAGGGCGCGAAATCCAATATCAAGTGTGATACACTCATTCTCGATAATGAGTCCACATCAGATACAATTCCTTACAATGAAATCATGAATGATAACATCATGCTGGAGCATGAAGCTACGGTATCCAAAGTGTCTGAGGATCAACTCTTCTACCTGATGAGCCGCGGTTTGACGGATGCTGAAGCTACACAGATGATCATCATGGGATTCATTGAGCCATTCACGAAGGAATTGCCAATGGAATACGCCGTTGAGATGAATAGATTGATCAAATTCGAAATGGAAGGCTCTATTGGTTAATCCAATACAGCGCCTTTTGATACCGTGAAGTTGAACCTTACTGTTGATGTTAAGCGGCAGTAAGGCTCAGGTGTTCGCATATGAATATAAGAAAGATCAAGGGAGATATTCCCTTGATCTTTTTTTGTTGCCCAAACAAGATGATGAGAAAGTGGTATGTGGGATCAATTGGTCAGATATTTCTGACTGAAATATTAGATTATACAAATGAATAGAACAGATTTATTCTTCCATTAACGAATGTTACATATATTTGAATAGATTCTAATATGAGGAGGTATATGATGCGAAGAAGTATAGTTAAAAAGGGAGCAGCCTTGGTATTGTCTGCTGTTGTTGCCTTTACGAGTTTTCCGTTATTTTCATCAACGGCAAGTGCAGAAGATGCTGTAATGGTATCCGGTTCATTCAACGTACTTAGTTACAATGTAGGTGGTCTTCCGGATCTGGTATCCAGTTCCAATCCTAAGGAGTACACTGTTCAGATATCTCCCAAATTAAATGACTATGACATCATTAATGTGCAAGAGGATTTTAATTATCATAATGAGTTGATATCCCAGGTCACTCTGCCGTATTTAACGACAACAAGCGGAATTGCGGGTTTTGGTAGTGGGTTGAACAGTCTGTCCAAATATCCATTCCGTGACTTGAAGCGTATTACCTGGGATAAGCGATCCGGTCTTTTTGACAATGGAAGTGATGAATTGACTCCAAAAGGGTTTACAGCAGCTACATATGAGATCGCACCTCAGGTGAAAGTGGACGTGTACAACTTGCATGCAGACGCAGGGAGCGATGAAAAATCGCTTGAGGCCAGACGAGATAATATTAAACAACTCTCCAATTACATAAAGGAGCACTCGGACGGAAATGCGGTTATCGTATTCGGGGATACCAATACACGCTACACCCGTGCGGCTGACAATATAGAGTTGCTCATGACTGAGAATGGATTAAGCGATCCGTGGATCGATTTGATTCGAGGTGGAAACATTCCCGCTGATGGGGATGCTCTTATGGATGCAAGCGATATACATGGTCCGAACTATGAAATTGTCGACAAAATTTTGTATCGAGGAAGTAAAGCGTTGTCCCTTAATGCACAGAGCTATCGTTTAGAAAATCAAACGTTTGTTGATCCGAGTGGCAAGCAACTCTCTGATCATTATCCGATTACAGCAGAATTCGTGTACAGTACTTCTTCTCAGTACCAACTTAGTTCAACGATTGGAGGATCCGGGGGGACCGGGTTTAATGACCTAGATCGAATTCCGGATTCCAGACCTAGCTCAGTAGTGCTCAACTCGGGCAATCGTGTAGACGGCATCTCAACGTTGTACAGGGATGGAACAAATCTGGCACATGGTGGTCAATCGAACATTGCTACACTTAACTTGGCAGACGGAGAGTACTTAACTCAGGCAACAATTGGTCAGGGGACACGAAATGGAGGTAAACGGATCTTTTACGTGGAGTTGTCGACCAACCTTGGAAATAAAATTGAAGGCGGACAAAAGACATCAGATCAAATTAAACTTGAGGCACCGATAGGGTGGTATATCGCCGGATTTTATGGAAGAGCAGGACAGGAATTGGATCAGTTAGGTGTCATATGCAGACCTCTGAATTAGAAGTATGTAGTGGTTGAACTAAAAACATAGGATGTAACTGATAAGCTTAATCATAGTAGCATCGCGCGCCGCTTGGAATATACCTTGGTGAGACCAGAAGGTTTCCCTAATGATATTCTGAGCGGTGCTTTTTTGTAATAAAATAAGACCAATAGCACAAGCCATTTCATAGATTTAAGCATTTAATGATAGAAAAGGATGTGAGTGTATGAGCGTGAACCCTTTCGAGGGATATCGGATTACAAGTTCATTCGGCTATCGCATTCATCCCATTCATGGTGGACAGACATTTCACCGCGGAATTGATCTCGTGACAGAGCCCTGGAATGGCCCCGTCTATGCCTTTATGGAAGGCAAGGTACGTTTTGCTTCCGAAGGAGTTACAGGCTCCGGATTCGGCGGTTACGGGCTTACAGTTGCCCTTCAAGATCATCGAGGCTATTTGCATTGTTATGCTCACCTTTCGCGTATTGCCGTAACTGTTGGACAGCAGGTGAAGCGAGGTCAGCTGATCGGTAATCAGGGAAGCACGGGTCAGAGTACTGGCCCGCATGTACATTATGAGATTCGTAAAACAAGTGCACCATCTTACGGATATACAGCCAGTGAAGAGGGTGTGACGGAACCGGGTGCATATCTAGAGGCCGAATATGGAACTGCAACTCAGGAACAGGAGGCTCTGCCGATGACCACGGAGCAGAAGAGAATATTTGAAGCCATGCAGAAAATGCTGGAGATTCAAGGGGAATGGATTCAGCAACAGGAGCAACTTTCCAATATGGATTGTCCCACATGGGCGCAGCAAGCGTTTGATTATTATCGACCGTTTATTATGAACGACAAAGGCAGTTATGATTTTTGGAGATTACTTGTTATCATGCACCGCAAGGAAAAAGGCATCCAGGTTCATTCGGATAAGAATATATAGATCATTCAGAAGTACGGGATTTATGAATAGGTCGAATCTTCAGGGCAGAACCAGGCAGGCAACCAATTGTGGAATGTTGCCACTTCGCCCGGTTCATTAGGTCGGTGAACGTCATATGTTAGGGTATACCTGATGAAGAGGAGGCAATCACATGAGCGAAGTAGGATATGGCTGTGGAGGCAACGTAGGCGGAGTAGGTGGCGTTGGTGGATACAATATGTTCACTAACACTGGTGCAATCTTGGTACTGTTCATTCTGTTGGTTATCATCACAAAAGCATTCTGCGTGTAATCCAACATGATCGAATCGGAATAAACAAAGGGAAGCCGATTACGGCTTCCCTTTTGTCATATGCCAACAATGAGTTGGTTATATAAGCTACTTCTTTTTGGTTCTTCGTATGCATGCTCTGTACAATGAACAGTTACTGTACATAGATCTCAACGATAGCAATATCTCTTTCTTTCGCTAAATCGATAAAGGCCGTAGAGGTCTGAACGAGTGGTCGGAAGTAATCCGCAGGATTATTCATCACAATTAGTCCCGTCTGACCCGTGGTGAGCAGAACCCTTTTACCGATAAAATTAGGCAGCATGTGCTTGATCAGTTCTTGCGTTGCTTCACCATTTAGCTGACCGAAACTGAGGCTGTACAGTTCACACAGAACAGAGATAAGCTCCTGTTTGGTTTGATACACCCGATTGGTCGTCATGGCGCTGTAAACGTCCGCTACAGCAGTTATACGGGCATAAGGGTGGATCTCGTCTCTTCGCAGTCCATGAGGATAACCACTTCCATCTTCGCGCTCATGATGCTGAAGTGCAACCGTTGCCAGAATTTCATCCTGCGTGGATTCTTTAATAATATCGTACCCATAGAATGTGTGTTTCTTCATTTCGTCGAATTCTTCCGTGGTCAATTTACCAGGTTTATGTAAGATTTCCGAAGGAATCTTGGACTTACCAATATCATGAAGATATCCTGCTTTGGCTACCGTTAGACATTCCTCGGGATTATACCCCATCCAGCCGGCGATATAAAAAGCGAGCATTCCGACTTGCAATGAATGGTTATACGTATAATCGCTATCCCCATCCAGCATAAGCAACAAGGAGACAACATCTTTCTGTTTTTCCAGCTGCCCCGTTAGGGTTATCAAAATCTCATCGACTTGTGTCTCATCAATAAAACCCTTCTCCATCGCTTGTTGAAATAGAGATTCAGTACCTTTGATCGTATCGTTAAACAGATTAGTTAACAGACGGGTTTGATCGGAAGGTAAGGTTTGTGCATCAGAGTGTAGGTCGGATGTTGTATGTTCTACATCTGCGTAATCGATTCCATGTTGCAGCAGCTTGGACAAATCATCTTCACTGAGGGAGGAACCTTTCATCAGGATGTGGAGACCCGAACTGTTGTATACATCATTTTTTAACAGGTCGCCAGGTTTAAGATCAGTAACATGCACTCTCACGTATAAACCACCTTTTCCTCGACTAATATCGACACATAACATTATAATAACAAGAAAAAAATGGGTTGACAACGACTTATTTACTATTAACCCACTCTGTCTAAAAAGGTGTAAAGGCTCATTGTTTAGTTATCCATGGGGTTCCATGGTCCTAATTGATGGCCTTTCCATTCAGATCCATCTTCCCAGATTTCCTTTTTCCAGATTGGAACGGTCTGTTTGAGTCTCTCTATGGCGTAGCGGCTTGCATCATAGCAGTCGTTACGGTGAGGTGAGGAAACGGCAATGACTACACTAATTTCTGCCACATCCACTTTGCCGATTCGGTGACTGATTGCACATAACACGCCAGGCCAGCGATCGGAGATTTCCACACCAATGGCCGCCATCTGAGAAAGAGCCATCGGCACATAGGCCTCATATTCAAGATGGACGGTGCGCTGTTCACCAGTCATTTCACGAGTCGTACCTACAAAAGTGAGAGCTGCCCCGTGATTCGGGGTAATCACTAGCGCCGTTGTTGCTTCCACAGACAAGGTGGACTCTGTAATCAGGAATAACCCATCTTCCGTTCGATGCTCAGAAGAGGCAGGCTCAGGCTTTTTATCGGGCATAGCCGTACCATCGCCTCCAGAGACTGGTGGAATCAAGGCTAGTTCGTCTTCTGATCTAATTATAGTATCGGCAGGAGCGTACTGCTGGTTAACTGCCAAAAAGGATGTCCTTATCTGGGAAGCTGCCTCTGGGTAAGCCAGACTCAGTTTTTCTTTTAAATCGGCAGGAGTCGGAATGCCTCCAATATACTCAAATTCCAGAAGGGATGTATTTAAACGTTCTGCAATGCCTGCAAATAGTTGAATTGTCAATTTCATGGATATGACTCACCTCTTTTTGATCTCTAAACCCTTTAAATATATCATAACGACGAGGAAAATGTTATGCTTATCCATTAGAAGAATGAACGTTTATTGAAGAGCAAAGGAGGCGGTGTGATGAGCACCAGGGAGAAGCAAACGTTAACGATTCTACACACTAATGACATTCATAGCCACTTCGGCTCCATGAGCACCATCGCCGCTATGATCAATGAGGAACGTGACCTAGGTGGCAACCTCCTTGTATTGGATATCGGCGATCATATGGACCGGATGGCCGTTGAAACAGAGGGAACACTGGGTACGGCTAATGTTGATGTTATTAACTTGACGGGATACGATGCCATTACAATCGGTAACAACGAAGGACTTACCTTTACGCCAGATCAGCTCGCGCAGTCCTACGCTGGACTTCTGTGTCCTGTGGTTTGCGGCAATGTTGTGGAGCAAGATACTGGCCTTCCGCCAGTGTGGATGAAACCTTCTCTGATTGTGGAGAAAGGTCCATTTCGCATTGGTTTGCTGGGGGCAACCGCCCCTTTCACCACGTTTTACGAACTGCTTGGGTGGGATGTACTGGACCCTGTGGAGTCACTAAGAGCTCAAGTGGAGGCGTTACGTGATGAAGTGGATGTGGTGGTTATTCTTTCACATCTGGGACTTTCGACAGATCGGAGACTGGCGGAGCAGATTACTGGAATTGATGTTATTCTCGGTGGACATACCCATCATGTTCTCGAAGAACCATTAGTCATTGGTCAGACCGTGCTGGGCGCAGCTGGGAAATTCGGGCAATGGCTTGGGAAAGTGGTTCTGGAACGAGCAAGCGTGGGAGAACCTCTTCAACTGGTAAGTAGCGGTTGTGTGGTTGCCAAGAGTCTATCACTGGATGATCAGGTGGCGCTGGCAATCGCTACGAATCGTACGGAAGCCGAAAGGACACTCAATCAGACGGCAGTGATAACAGACCGGGTGCTGCCCATCGCGTATGATCGGGAATCCCCGTTAGCAACATTGCTTGCACAAGCTGTTCGTCATTTCACGGGGGCACAGCTGTCTCTGGTGAATGCTGGCCAGCTTCTCGGAGATCTTCCACAAGGTAATATTACAAAAGGAATGTTGCATTCCCTATGTCCATCTCCTATAAATGCTTGTACAATATGCTTGAGTGGAAGTCATATTCGTGAAGCACTTGAGCAGTCCTTGTTGGACGATTTTTCAGGTAAGCCTATTGTGGGATTTGGTTTTCGTGGTCAAATTCTAGGTACGTTATGTATGGACGGCATGGAAGTTCAATACAATCCACATGCGCCTGCCTATGAGAAGATCCAGACCATATCCATTAATGGTGAGCCTATGGATGAACAGTGTGAGTATATCGTTGGAACGCTAGACATGTTTACGTTCAATGTGGGGTATCCTCCTCTGGCTCATGGAACCCGTACACTCTATCATCTTCCGGAATTCATACGCGATTTGCTGGAAACGGAAATAAAACGACCAGGGGCTCTGGACGACAGCCTGCGAGCCCGCTGGCATTCAAAGTTAAATTAAAGTACTTGCCTTCTGCTGAAGCGGCGGCTAGTGGTAATTACATCTACGGAGCGGGAGAGGATAGGCTGTGCGTTTAGTACATATAAACTTATTGCAGCCTGGCATGAAGCTGGGGAAACGTATTTATAGTGAAGAAGGCCTTGTATTACTTAGTGAGGATGTAGAGCTAACAAGTCGATTAATTGGACGCCTCAAGGATATCGGGATTGGTTATGTGTATATTAAAGATGCTGCGACAGAGGACATCATCGTTCCAGATATGTTGCAGGAAGCGACCAAAAGGAAAGCACTGGTAGAGATCAAACAGCAATTCCAGAGTATGTCAGGACTAAAAACCAAAAATCAGATTCCCCATTTCGGTAAAGCGCTTAGTGGTGTGATGAATGCCATTCTGGAAGACATCGGCAGTCAAAAGGAAGCCATGATTATGCTGATGGACATGAACTCCAGTGATTTTGACCTGTATAATCATTCCCTGAATGTATGTGTGTACACACTGGTTCTTGGTGTCGCTTCCGGTTACACACGCCAGCAGTTAATGGAGATTGGGCTGGGCGCTTTGTTGCATGATATTGGCAAGACACAGATTGCACCGGAAATTCTGCACAAACCTTCCAGATTGAGTGACGAGGAATTCAAAATCATTCAGCAGCACACTACATATGGACACCGTATTCTCAAAGATGAACCAGGCATACCGCTTCTATCTGCGCATTGTGCATTGCAGCACCATGAACGAATTGATGGAAGCGGGTACCCCTTTGGTTTGAAAGACAAGGAAATTCATGAATATGCCAAATGGATTGCGCTTGCTGATTCCTATGATGCCATGACGACGAATCGGGTGTACAAGCAAGCCTTGTTGCCACATCAGGCGGTCGAGGTGCTGTATACTGGTTCAGGGACCCTGTATGAACAAAGGATGCTGGAGAAGTTCAGGGATTGTGTCGCGATATACCCGGTAGGTCTTTCAGTAACACTCAGTACAGGAGAGGTTGGGGTAGTTGCATCCATTCATTCACGTGTTCCTCAACGTCCACTTATCCGTGTTCTAAAAGATGCAGACGGCCAGACTTTATCTTCGCCTTATGAAATTAACCTGCTGACAGCTCTGTCTGTGATGATCACAGGTGTAGAGGGTGTCGAGGATACACCTTCAGCGGTCCAAAGTGAACAGGTGGAAAGCTGAACTACTTGAAAGATGATTAGCGCTCATATCGTAACTTCGGGGCCATTTCGTGATGCCGTCCAGAGTTGCTTGAGCGTTTTTTGTCATGTAATGGACAGGGTCTGCGTATGCCGGAGCATTCAAAATTGTGCTATGATAAAAGATAACTCCAAAAAGAGAAACACAAGGTATGATCTAAATAAAACTTTTTAGGTTAATAAAAGGAATAAGGTGAAGAACAATGACCATGCTAAACTCAGGATCGGTACAACCGATGCCTTTATCGCCGACCAATGATCCGTGGGATCCGATCGGCTCTCTGCGTACATATGGACGCCATGTGCTGACCAGTGTAGAAATGACCGTGACACATCTGTGCAATATGAGGTGTGAACATTGTGCTGTAGGAGATATGCTTACGATGCGTGAAGCACCGGCTCTTCCGTTACCCCTGATGCTGAAACGATTGGATGAAGTGGAGCATCTGCAGACGATTAGTCTGACGGGTGGCGAGCCAAGCTTTAGCCAGAAAACAGTGGATGAGATGATTATCCCGCTGCTCAAATATGCCAAGGAACGTGGAATTCGATCTCAGATTAATTCCAATTTGACATTGGATATCAGCCGGTATGAGCAACTTTTACCGTATCTGGACGTTATGCATATCTCATTCAACTATCTGAATGCTGACGATTTCCATCAAGTTGGATTTGCAAATAGTGGCAGACCTGTGAAACGTGAAGTAGCGGTGAAGATGTATGAGAAAATGATTGAAAATTCCCGCAAACTGAGTGAAGCAGGCATGTTTATCTCTGCGGAGTCGATGATTAACTTCCGTACGCACGACAAGCTGGATGGTATTCATCAATTGATTCGTGAGATGGGCTGTGTTCGTCATGAAGTGCATCCGATGTATAACTCGAACTTTGCTTCTTCGTTGCCCGTGTTATCACTGGACCATATGAGAGCGGCGATTCATCGTTTGCTTGATGTGCGTGACAAGGATATGTGGATGCTCTTCGGGACATTGCCATTCTTCGCATGCAGTGCAGCAGAGCAGGATCGGGAATTGATTAACCGACTGTACAGCGAGCCAAATGTGACGGTACGTAACGATCCGGACGGACGCAACCGCGTGAACGTCAACATGTTTACAGGCAATGTGTATGTGACGGATTTTGCAGATATCCCGGCGTTTGGAAACATTCGTGATCGTAAGCTGGATGATGTGTTCCATGAGTGGTCAGCGGAACATCCGCTCAATCAGACGGTTAACTGCCATTGCGATATTGCTTCTTGTTGCGGGCCAAACCTGCTCGTAGCGGATATGTACTACAAAGGTGTGGATTTCAAATCTAGAAAAGCAATCACACGTTGATATTCCAGGTGTATTCCTGAAATAGATAGAAAAGGGGAGTTTCAACTTGGATATTCATACCGAGTTTCATCTTGGGCAGCTAGTATTTAATCTGGTCTGTGTCTTTTTGCTCGTATTTTTGAATGGCGTATTTGTTGCAGCAGAATTTTCCCTTGTGAAAGTAAGGCAGACACGCTTAACTCAATTGCAGAGTGAAGGAAACCGTATGGCTGGTTACGCATTGAAGGTGAATAGTAAACTGGATTCCTATCTATCGGCAACTCAGTTCGGGATTACGCTGACATCGCTTGGACTTGGGTGGTTGGGAGAACCGGCCATCTCCGAATTGCTCGTTGAGCCACTCATGTTTAAACTTGGTGTAGGAGATACAGGGCTTATTTCGACCGTGTCGGTCATTATCGGTTTTTGTATCATTACGTTTCTGCATATTGTGCTGGGTGAGCTCGCACCTAAATCACTGGCGATTCAAAAAACAGACGGAGTGGCATTGTTCTTATCTGCACCATTGCTGTTGTTCTACAAAATCTTCTTCCCGTTCATCTGGGTACTGAATGTATCGGCCAATGCATTGCTGCGTCTGGCGGGTATCGAACCTGCCAGTGAAGGAGAAGCTCACTCAGAAGATGAGCTACGTATTCTGATGAAGCAGAGTGCCAAAAGTGGTGTGATCGATAAGGATGAGATCAAACTGATGGATAACATCTTTGACTTCTCCGATATGCTGGCACGTGAAGTCATGCTGCCTCGTACCGATATGGATTGTTTGTATACCCATATGTCTTTGGAGGAAAATCTGGAGATTATTAATGCAACCAAACATTCCCGGTATCCTGTGGCAGTTGAAGACAAGGATGAGATCATTGGGTTTATCCACATCACGGATCTGCTGCTGGCTAAGCCGGAGCAACAACATGATCTGGCTTCACTTATACGTCCAATCTTGAACGTTCCTGAATCCATGGAGATCAGCCATGTGCTGCGTCTGATGCAGAAGAAACATTCTCAGATGACGCTGGTTGTGGATGAATATGGCGGCACAGCTGGATTGCTGACTGCGGAAGAAATTCTGGAAGAGATCGTTGGAGACTTGTATGACGAGTTCGAAGATGAGCGTCCGCATATGGAACGCAATGGGGATTCGTTTTCCGTTGACGGTCGTTCGCTTATTGAAGAAGTTCATAAGTGGACCGGAGCCATCATTGAGGATGAAGAAGTGGATACCATCGGTGGATGGTTGTTTAAAGAGCTTGGGGGCAATCCAACCAAAGGAAAAACGCAGGAGCTGAATGGGTACGTTTTTGAAGTAGAAGAAGCCACTCGCCTGCGAATTACCCGGGTTCGAGTGTACAAGCAATCTGTCCCTCAAAACATGAATTCGGAAGAAGATCAATCAACACAATAAACTGACCTCTGAAGGACCGCCTTATGGTGGACTTTCAGAGGTTTTTTTGTTGTGTCAGTTAAAAGGGGATTAACTTGCCGACCTGAAACATATGGATATAGAGACGGGAAGCAATCGTTTGAAATGTATGTTGCATACATGTGAACATTGAGAAAGGAGAGTTGTTCTGTGAAAGATCCGCAGCTTCGTGCTTATGTCCCGTTTGTGGGGCCGTTTGATCCTTGTCCGCCCGTAGAGATTCGAACATATCTGGTTCCTCCGCAATTATTTATTCCATTTCAGCCTATGGGCTGGCCGCAGTACAGCCCGGCGGAAGCCTTAAGAATCGGAACGTTGTGGCCTGCATTATACAGCCCTTATACACCAGCGAGATCGAAAGGGAGGAAGGTGGAATCGGATGGAGCCTGAAGTGCCCAAAGCCTGTGATGCAAAGTATTATGAGCTGTTAGAGGAGCTCCAGGCACTAGACTTTGTATTAGTTGAGCTGAACCTGTACCTGGACACCCATCCGGGGGATTTTCAGAGTATTGAACAGTACAACAAATTCAGTCAGGAGCGCATGAGAGTTGCACATGAATTTCAACAATTGTACGGACCGCTGATGAACTTTGGTCATGCATTCTCCAAATATCCATGGGAGTGGTCACAGACACCGTGGCCATGGCAAGTGTGAAATAACGCCTCGGGTTTCCGTGCAAAATTGTAACGACGGGGACTCGGGGAATATGCCAGCAATTTCAATTTCATCAAAAAGGAGGGCTCTGCATGTGGGTGTATGAGAAAAAATTGCAGTATCCTGTACGGGTTAGCAAATGTGATCCTCATATGGCAAAACTGCTGGCTGAACAATATGGAGGAGCGGATGGTGAGCTGGCGGCAGCTCTGCGGTATTTGAATCAGCGGTATACAATTCCGGATAAAATTATTGGGCTATTAAATGATATTGGTACAGAAGAATTCGCCCACTTGGAAATGATTGCCACCATGATCTACAAGTTGACCAAGGATGCGTCGGTAGAGCAACTGGAAGAAGCCGGACTCGGGCCTAACTATGCTCAGCGCGATTCTGCCTTATTTTACACGAACTCCTCAGGTGTACCTTTTACTGCAGCATACATTGCTTCGAAGGGAGATCCGATCGCGGATTTGTACGAGGATATTGCAGCAGAAGAGAAAGCCAGGGCTACATATCAATGGTTAATCGATCTGACCGATGACGTGGATCTGCAGGATAGTCTGAAGTTTCTGCGGGAACGGGAGATCGTGCATTCCTTACGTTTCCGGGAAGCCGTGGAGATTCTGAAAGACGATCGGGATACGAAGAAGATATTTTGAACAGGTGTAAATAGGAACTTGGCAGTCCGGTGAGGGCTGCTTTTTGTTTTGAAGAAATGGAGAGCCAGGAGAAGTGTATGTGCGGAGATTTGGATTGCTCTCTAATAGAAAGACGACCCATTTTGTAATAAAAGGGATCGTCCTGGTTATTATTTTGAGGAATTAAGGCCTAGTATTCAACCACCATGGCAACATTTTGCCACCCGGCTCCAACGGTCCAGAACAACACTTTGTCGCCACGCTGAATCTGCCCGGTTGTAACCGCTCGATGCAATGCGATGAACGGACTGCTGGTTGATGTATATCCGAACTCATCTCCGATATAGACGGCAATATCATCACCAATGCCAACGTTCTCGGATACAGCGCGAATGTTACTGATTGATAGCTGGGAGAAGCAGGCAGCTCTGATCTCGTCTGGTCCAATCTCGTTACGTGCCAGCAAGGTACGAATGGACTCCGAAGCGGCATCCACACAGATGGAATCATCAAATGGGATGAATTTCACATGGAAGGCCCCCGCATCTACACCCGTTTTGCCCAGCTTAGCCAAGCCTTCTGCAGGAAAAAGAGAATTGCCATACACACAGGTATCCGTCTGATAGATGGAATCAATGAAACCAACAGCATGTTCATCCCGCTCTATAATCACCGCTGCCGCTGCATCACCGAAATTGGCGAAGTATACAGGATCATCGGGACTGGCATGAGGAGCTACGTAATCCGAGCCAATGATTAATGCCCGGCGAATTCGGGGATTGCCCAGCATCTGCCGGCTAACCTGTTCGAAAGCAGCAGTCATGCCTGCACAGTTGGCGTTACTGTCAATACAGATCGTGTGAGAAGCTCCGTTAATCAGGCGATGAATCATCAAGGAATTCGTAGGAAAGATGTATTCTGGCGTTTGGCTTGCATAAGCAATCAGATCAATATCTGCACCGGTGAGTCCGGTTTTCTCCAGTAGATTGCTGGTAGCCTCAAAGGCCATGCTCAGTGAGTTTTCGTCATCGTTGTCAATTTTATAACGTGTATCACGACCAAGTGCCTTTAACAATCCACGAATATCTACACCTCGTGCATCAAAATGTTCAATATAAAAATCATTGTGCACCTTGGTTGCTGGATGATAGATATCGATATCTACAATACGAATTCCGGCCATCTTCATTCTCCTCTTGAGCGGAAGGGTGAATTCACAGCTTGTCCGCCTGGTTTATTAAGTGGTAACGGTAGATATGATTTCGAGATTGTCCAGGCCAACAGACCGACCAAGTCTGGACAATTGCATTTTTAGAATCGCGTTGTTCTCGAGGGTCAACACGACTTTTTTATATTCATCTTTTTTGAACATTTGAAGGCAGCCTTCCAGAAGAGGAACAATCTCCGGAGCAGTAACATTCAACTTTTTGCAATCGATGTTCAGGTCATACTCCTTGGTGTTAATAGGAGCGATCGTATCCTGATAGGCCGAGATGGAACGCAAACCGTCTTCTTGAGAGAAAGAACCCTCCAGTTCAATGTTTAACACCTTGTTTGGAACGTCAGTCTTAAGAATGAAATTTCCCATGCTTGATCTCTCTCCTTTAAATGAGTTAAGGCTATCCTGTTAATGAATATACAGCTCCATAGGACCGCTGCTGAAAGCTTCTAAGATGAGCGCTGATTTGAAGGATAATTTAACCATATTATAAAGGTAGGAATGTAAAAAGATCAATAAAAAAGTCGAATCATGTATAAAAATGTAGAAAAGAGAATTACTGTATTTCGTCCAAGGTAGCAAGCAAAATATTAAATGCGCTAATAATGCGTGGAGCACCCACACAGGGTGCCAGATGTAGCAGTATTCCCTTGAGTTGATCCACTGTAACTCCCACACTCAGCGCCATTGTGTAGTGTACTCCCAATTGTTCATACTGCCCTTGGGTGATCAATGAAGAGATAATAGCAACTTCCTTCCATTGATCCGTAATCGTGGTGCGCTGAAAAATATCTCCGTATGCCGTCCCCATAATAAATTCCGACAATTCGGGAAAATGCTCTTTGATGGGTGCGAGGGCTCTTGCGCCGTACTCCCCTGAAAGTTTAGCAAAACGGTCTAGTCCCTGAGCTACATGTTCACTCATGATCTGCTCCTCCTAATTCAAAGTTACGGTGCGGTGAGCCGTGGGTGGAATTTCATCTCGATCGGTCAGAAGCTCAATAACAGTTACCTGATTCAACGTCTGGGCTGTGTTCAGCGCAGATGAGAACTCAGCAAGGGTTTCTGCTCGAAACGCAACTGCACCGAGAGATTCGGCAAATTTGGCTGCATCCATAGGAACTTCATATAATGTGCCATCAATTCTGCCCGTTGTTTTTTCCATTCCTTTGAGTGCCATGTCCAGTTGTTTGTTATTAACAACAATGAAAATGACATTCAGATTGTTGCATACCGCGGTATTGATCTCCGTCCCCAGCATCATGAAACAACCGTCCCCGGTGATGCATACGACGGTCTCTGCGGGTGAAGCGGCCTTTGCGCCTATCGCCATACCAATGGCGTTACCCATGCATGCAAAGTACGCGTCAAACACAAAGCTGCCTGGTTTCTTGACTTTATATCGCTGAACTGCATGAAATCCATGGCTACCATCATCGACAAACAGCTTATGATCGTAAGGAAGAAGTTCACTCATCCCGTCCAGCACAGAAGCCAGAGACAGGCGGGGCAAATCTGGTAATGGGACAGTGTAATCTATGGGTGTCGTGGTTCTCACAGGAGTAGGGAGGTCTTCTAATGTGCCCAGCCAATATTGCAGGTTGTCCTTCAAATCACCGGTGATATGTAAGGTTTGAGCGCTCAGAATCTTGCCTACAAATGTAGGATCGGCGTCAAATTGAATGAGGTGTGCCGGGTGGTTATCAGGTTTCAGATTGCAGATGGTCATGTCACTCAGACGTGAGCCAAGTACGATATAAAGGTCACTTTGGTTCAGCATGTCGTCTGCATGCGGGAAACCTCCAACACCACAAGGTCCATGGTACAGGGGATGGTCCCACGCAATCGCTCCTTTTCCACCAGGTGTAGTAATGACAGGGATGCTGAACGATTCGGCCAGATGAAGCAATTCATCATGAGCTCTGGCGCGACTTACACCTTTCCCAGCAATAATTAAGGGACGGTTGGATTGTTGAATGAGAGGAAGAATGCGATTCAGGTTAGATACGCTAAGCAGAGGTTCCGGTTCGGGAATGACAATCCGGCATTGAGGTAACAACTCGGTCTGTACGTCAAAAGGAAGACAGAGGTGAACAGGGCCTTTATTGGGGCCGAGTGCAATGGAAAGGGCATGATTCAGCAGTGTGCTGAAGTGATCTCCACGCTCAACCAGTTTGCTGAATAGCGTAGCAGGCCTGAACATCTCGGCCAAATCAGCCAGATAGGAAGAGGAGTCCTGACACTGGGGTAGCCCCAGTTCCTGAATGGATTGATGACCCGTAATAAATAGTACGGGCAGATTGTTGGCCTTTGCATGGGCGGCAGCAGTAATCAGATTGGTTCCGCCTGGACCGGATGTGGCAAAGGCAACGCCGAGTTTACCCGTCTGTAATGCATAACCGGATGCGGCAAAACCTGAGCTGGATTCATGACGGCCTGGAATGAACTCTAATCCGTAATCCACCATCTTCAGGACAGCAGGACAGATGGATTTACCAATAATACCAAAGACATGAGTAACGCCTAGATTACGCAGAGTTTCTGCCAAATAGTCCGCAACTGTTCTCACGCGGGACACCTCGCTTCATGAAATAGGTTAATAGAACCATACGCATATTCCATTTGTTGAATGCAAGTCAATGTCTAAGGTTGTAAGAGGAAATATTCTTTGTTATTAGGAAGAGTATCTTTTTTTGTGGTTTTTTGTCAACCTGTTTTTATGAGTCTAAATTCCTGATTCTTAAGTTGGTAACGCTTTACGTGTTGCTAGATAAAGTAAAAATAAATGGTTATATATCCCTGCAACGAATTACCCAATCGGTAATTAGTTACAAATAATGTAAAAAGATGACTAACCATGATGAATTTCAGGTTCAACCAGCGACATGAAATCTAGAGGTTTATTTCTTTTTTCGTATCAACGCATCGCATTCGCAATTCTTTGCTTTCTGCTATACTGGAAAGGAATTGGGAGGGGATGTAATGGTGGTCATCAAGATGGCTCTGATTGGTCTGGGTAAAATGGGATTACATATGGTTCATCAAATCGAGAATACGAAGATGGATACAAAGATTGAAATTGTAGCGGTATGTGATGCGAATGAGGAAGGCTTGGCGTCCTTTGCAGCTTCTCATCGGGGGGTTAGAACGTATACGGATTACAAGCAATTGATGAATGAACATCAGATTGATCTGTTGTATATTGCAGTTCCACCGAAATTTCATTATCAGGTTGTCATGGAAGCGCTGGAGCGAAAAATTCATGTGTTCTGCGAGAAACCACTTGCCAATAGTGTAGAAGAAGCCAAAGAGATGCTGGATGCAGCGGAGCAGGCGGGCGTTGTTCATGCCATCCACTTCTCTATGCCGCATGAACCTTCCGTGCTGAAGTTGCAAGAGATGATTGAGCGGGGTACAGTGGGGGCGATTCGCAAAATAGATCTCATTCTGCAATTCCCGCAGTGGCCACGATCATGGCAACAGAATGCATGGATTACGAGCCGGGAACAGGGTGGATTTATTCTTGAAGTGGGGATTCACTGGATTCATATGATTCAAAAGGTGTTTGGTGCCATCCGGGTAGTGAGCACTCAGGTTCAATATCCTGAGAATGGAGAATGTGAACTTGAAGTACAGGCAGCATTGCAACTGGAAGACGGGACTCGAATTCAGCTAAACGGTATGTCTCAATTTGCGGGAGAAGAACGTGTATCCATGGTGGTGTACGGTACGAAGGGCACGATTGCCTTGGAAAATTGGGAAGAATTGAAGAGTGGCCTGGTGGGACAGCCACTTTCTCCAGTGAAAGTGCTTGAATCCGCCAGTGAATTGCCTGTACTTAAACATGTCATTGCCCACATACAAGGCCAACCAGCCAAGATATATGATTTTAACGACGGGTATCAGGCGCAATTGGTACTTGAAGCGCTACGAAACACGGGAAATTAAGTGACCAAATTAATTTAATATTATTTGGGATTAAGTCCGAATTAAATGTTTAATTTTTCTTCGTTTGTGGTAATCAAGATATACTACAAAGGAGGTATATTATGGTAAATGGCAAAAAACTAATAATATCTTTATGTTTATTTTTATGTGCTCCCACTCAGATTTTTGCAGATCAAGACAGTCGGAGTGAAAAGGAAAAACTTATTGTGCAAAGTTACGGGATTTCAACTGAATTTGCTAGTGACTTAACTGACAATGATTTAGAAAAACTTCTGGCAAAGGAACCAAGAATGAAATCTAATAAAGACGAATATTTTAAGCTAGAACACTTAATAAATGAAGATAATCAAATGTTGAGGTCTTTTAGCGAGGACAACACTAATACAGTAGTTACCAAAGTGACTAGAGAAGAAGCTTTAAATGAAATAGCTAAGGAAATGCAAAGTGAAATTTCAACACAGAGTGTTGGGGACAGTAAAACTACAACAACATCGTGGCTAAGACTTGAAACAAATATGACTTATTACAATACTAATGGTCAGGTTTCGGTTAGATTTCAATGGCTTAAAAATGCTTATTATAATAAAGAGGATATTTTGGCCATTGGCCTCAGTAACAATGTAGCACCTCTAAATAATACAGCTAGTTTCGTTCATAAAACCGATACTTATAATCCACTGAATATGGATTGGCGTGAGTATACAGAGAATAATGCAACATTACGTTACCATCCTGGCGGCGTCACTGCTCAGTTTAATTTGTTTTCACCAGCAATGAATTACAGGGATGAGAGAGGGTATCTTAGTTTTACTGTCAAACCTAGGGAAAGTGGTAAATGGACCTTAAACTCATTTTATGATACTTTAGGATACTATAGGCACCAAGAGAAAGTTTTCTCAATTTCGCCTAGTGTTTCTATTCCAATAGGAGGTTCTTTGTCTTTAAATCAACAAGATAAGTTTTCAGAAGTGGATAGTTTCGCTCAAATACAATATAAATAATATACTTTCAAGGGAGTGAAGCAGATGGGGGCAAAAAAATGGCCTTTCTATATCATCATCCTACTCATTCTCTCAAATTTGGCTGTAACCTATATGCTCTGGAATTCAAACACTCAGTATGATCGACTTCAGGACAAAATGAATCAATCTTTCACAACGTATGCGGAGAATATTCAGGATCATTTGCGAAAAAATGCTGAACGGGGTTTGGAGGAAGAGATCTACCAGTATCAAGCGGCAGCTTCCAAATTAAATGCAGTAGCTACAGGAACAACTTTTTACCATGAGCAGCCGTTAATAAGTAATGTTTCTATGAATCTTGAACGATTTTTTAGAGATTACCCACGCTACCAACATAAGTTGACTGCGTCAGAGGTAGAAACTTTACAGGGGTTGTTGTCGGAGTGGATTACGAAGCCTGCAGATTCAGGCACGAATAACAAGCTTAATGATTTTCTTGTTCTGCAAAAATAAAAAATAACCAGTAGTCTTGTACAAATACACCCTTGGAGTTGAGTAACGTTCACTCTGAGGGTGTTTCTATGTACATCTGAAATGGAATGGAAAAGATGATTTCTGTATTTACAGAAATCATCTTTTCTTTCGACTCAACCGTACTAGAAGAGATCAAGCCAGTTTGAATCGTTTAACCAGTTGATCAAGTGCATCGGACATTTCATTCAATTGCTTGGACGTGTCAGACATTTCCTGCAGAGAAGCCAGTTGTTCTTCCGTCATCGCAGATACTTCTTCTGTGGCTGAAGCAGTATCTTCCACAACAGCCGATACTTCGTTAATGGACCTCATCACGGCCTCACTACCGGAAGTTAACTGCTCAACAACAGCAGATACCTCCAAAACTTCACCACTGAGGTTATGAATATGTTGAGTAATGGTTGAAAAGGCATTGCCTGCATCCTCAATGGTTCGCAACCCTTCATTCACATGTAGAGTGCTCTCATCAACCACCTGAACCGTACTTTGAACACCTGCTACCACGGTTTCCAATATACTTGTAATCTCTTTGGCTGAGGTTGCACTTTGATCTGCAAGATTACGGATTTCCGAGGCAACGACTGCGAAGCCACGTCCATTTTCCCCAGCGCGGGCTGCTTCAATTCCGGCGTTAAGTGCAAGCAGATTCGTTTGTCTCGCAATACCCGACATTGAATCTGCGATGTTGATCACTTGATCAGACATCATCGAAATTTCATTAATGGCTTCCTGAACAGAGAGGAAGGATTGCTCAATGGAACTCATTTTGCCCACAGCATTATCAATGCGCTGTTGCCCATCCACGGCAATGGATTCGGTACGCACAGCACGTTCTGCTACGTCACCTGCCGAGGAGGCGACACGATTAAGCCCGGTGAGGGATTGCTGCATCGCAGCTACCATGGTTTGCGTAAGAGCAACCTGTTCATCAGCCCCTTCCGCGACGCGTTCCATGGCAGTGGCAACCTCTTTTCCTGCAAGATGGCTATCGGCAACCCCTTTATCCAATCGATTCGAAGCTGTGCTTAGAATCATGGCATTACTCTGAACGTCCAGCATCATTTGCTGCAGACCAGCGAGCATTGTATTGGCGGCCTCCGCGAGTTCACGAGTTTCGTCTTTCATTGGCGTAGCGATTCTCAGTGTCAGGTCACCATTGGAAGAACCAATGTCATTCAATGCCTGCTTCACGGTACGGATGTTTCTAACAATGGCACGTGAAAGGACCAATGCAGTGATGAACGAGATAATGGCCACAACAATAAGTGCCCCATATAGTTCCAAGTTCAGTAGTGTGTTTTTTTGCTTCAGCGCTTCTGTACGGTTATCGGTTAACGTATGCTCGTTGGTTCGGAACGTATTGAGGGCAGTGCGAATCTGGTCCATGTCTCTTTTACCTGGATCATCTGCAAAAAAATCTCGAATGGCTTGCGTATTATTAGCTTGGCGAAGGGCAACCACAGGTTCTCCAGCGACCTGGACCCAGTTCTCCATACTAGTATGTATGTCTTCCAAAAGTGCAAGTTGAGCAGGATTGTCCGAAATTAAAGCAGCAAGTTCATCTCGGAGTGTAATAAGCTGCTCTTTTCCTTGGATGTAGGGATCGAGGTAATTGTCCTGACCCGTGATGATGTAACCACGTTGACCTGTTTCCATATCTACCATGTTTCTTTCAAGTTCATAGGTTAGAGCGTGTACTCTCATATCGTGATCGACCAGAAAATCCAGCTCCCGTTGTAACTGACTTGTGCTGTTCTGAATCAGCAGGATGCAGCCAGCCAGCACAGCCAGCACGAGTAAATATCCTAATCCGATCTTATAAAAAATCTTGAAGGTCTTGCGCTTTTTCATGTTTGTTATTCCTCTCTATGGGGTATATGTAGTTGTCGAAAAAACCGGAAATGTGATAATTGTAGGTCTTTAGATTAGGTGTCTAAAGCACTATTTTTTTAGTATTATACGTAAAGAAAGTTCTTTTGTATATAGTTTGTTTAACTATAATATAACGTTTGGTTGATTGTGTATAAGGTTAGGGTTGACGATGTTTTACAATCGTTGGTTTACACGTTCAAACGTTATGTTTATCATGGGAAGGGAATGATTCCAATTACACATACATATCCCAATCCGAAAGGAACATTGGACATGACTAAAGAGAAGGTATTGCTCAAACCGGAAGCGATGATTTTTGACATGGATGGAACGCTATTCCAGACAGAGACCCTGTTGCTGCCAGCTTACCAGCAACTATTTGATACATTGCGTGCCGAAGGGCATTTTGAAGGAGAAACTCCACCCGAGGAACGGATGCTGGGAAGTTTGGGCATGTTGCTCGAAGATATATGGAAAGTGGTTATGCCTGAGGCATCGGAAGCTGCACATCGTCGTGCAGACGAATTGCTGCTTCAGCTGGAGATTGAGGGGCTTGATCAAGGAAGTTCTCAATTGTATCCGGGTGTGAAAGAAACGCTGCAAGCCTTAAAACAACAAGGCGTGCGTCTTTTTGTCGCAAGTAATGGGCTGGAGGACTATGTGAAGGGGGTGGCGTTTGCACATGAGATTATGCCTTTCTTTGAAGGGGTATACAGTGCAGGCCAGTACAAGACTCCCTCCAAGATTAATCTGGTGCAGATCCTGCTTGAGAAACATCGCATTCAGGACGCATGGATGGTAGGGGATCGCTCTTCTGACGTGGAAGCTGGTAAAATGAACGGTCAGGCGGTCATCGGCTGTGCCTACGCCGGTTTTGGCCGTGATGAGGAGCTTGCGGGCTCAGATGTGCTCATCTCTGATTTTAAAGAGCTGCTGCGCCTGTATGATGAAGCGGAATAAGCTAATCTTCAATTGAAAATGTCAGTCATCATACGAGAGCGCCCCACCCGAGATGTTATCAACGGTGGGGCGCTCTTTTATTCGTGATCAACAGATCATCTCTTCTTTCGTACCTTTTTCAATGCAGATGGTCTGTTGCTTGCAAGCCGGGTGGTTCTTATTGGTTTGACAGGGTGACTTTCCTGGTTGCGATATACCCATAAGGCGTACTCCAGCGGTTGAGTGATGGCTTTATAATAGATGTCCCGCTCACCGATGCGAGCGAATACCTCACGTGCAGGTTTGGGGTTGACTTCAAGCAGGTAGATACGTCCACTTCTGTCAATCGCCAAATCCAGTGCCAGCTCACAGAGGTTCCCATACGTATCTTCCAGAAATGAAGCAACATCAATGCCAAACTTCTCTGCTGTTGTGTTAATCTCTGCTCGGAGGTCATCATCATCGATCCATTGCTTCATGAGTCGGTTCATCGCTATTGCCTGACCGCCGCCATGGAGATTGGAGGTTACGCTTTTTTCGGCACCCATGCGTCCGGCACATCCGGTGAGCTCCCATTGTCCTTCACCGTTCTTCTGAACGAGCATGCGGTAATCATGCACACGTCCATTCGGAAGCTGAAGTTGAATGCCTTTTTGTACAAGATACTTGTCTTTCATGTTCCAGTGCTGGAGCAACGAGCCTAGACGTGATAAATGAACTTTACGTGGAGTGATGATACGACGTTTCTGATCCCGCCCCTGAACAAGCACCGTATTCGCCTCGCTGCTGCCGCGTTCAATGCGCAGAATACCACGTCCGCCTGTTCCATTAATGGGTTTGAGATAGACCAGAGAAGAAACTTTCAGCATCCGATTTACATCGGACATATCCTGAAACAGAGTGGTTTCCGGCAGGTGCTCACGAAAGTTGGCTTTTTGCAAAAGGGTTTGGTGGATGGTCCATTTATTGCGAAGAGGTCTGTTCAGAAAGAGCAGATGGCCATATTTCTCGCGAAAAGCAAGCAGTTGCTGAAACCTTCGGTTACGCTGAATCCGGCAGCGATCAAAGATCAGGTCCGGGAATGATCTCCATTCCCTGGACCAGCCTTTTCCCTCGTGATAAACCATGGCTTCAATTTTTTTGCCGCCGGGGTGCACGTCGGCTGGTGTGAACACATAGATATCAAGTCCCCGCTTGCGCCCTTCAAGAATCATTCTGCGATAGATGCTTCGTTCTTCAAGAGCGCGATGTTCATTTAAGTACAACGTCATAATGCCCAGAACAGGTGAGGACACAAGCAATCACCTTCTTTTTGCAGTATTCCTGTCTATCATCGTTTGGACTGACGGGCAAGATAAGCGCTGTAGTGAAATATACGCTCCAATGACCTCCGTCTGATCTGTGGTTCATCAAACTTCATGGGTTTGGCATTGGCTTCAAAGAACCAGAGTTCCCCCAGTTCATCAATGCCCAGATCCATGGACATTTCTCCGAGTGTGAAACCCGATCCACGTTCTACCTGTCTTGCGATCATTAATGAAGTGGATTTCACACGTTTCATCAGGGCTGTTGCCATTTCTTCCCCAAAAAGCTCGGTCAGCAGCTTCTCAGGGTCTTCTACGGTCCCGCCGCGTGGCACATGTGTTGTAATGCTGCGAGAGCCAGCAAGTCTCGCACCTACACCCGTTACACTCCATTGACCCTTGCTGTTCTTTTGTACCAGAACACGCAAATCGAAGGGGCGTTTACGAGAGGAGGCCAGTTCAATGCCTTGTTGCATGATATAGGGCGTATGTCCGGTTTCTTTGCGAATCCGTGCCCACAACTTGGCGAGTGTAGCTGCTTTATAGGTCGTGCTTTTACGTGTGGTTTGTATTTTGAGTCGATAGGGCAGACGTTCTTTTTCCTGAAATTTAAGCATCATGATTCCTTTACCAGCTTTGCCACTCTCAGGTTTAAGGTACAGATAGGGATAGCTCCGTAGAACGGCACCCAGAGAAGAAGCACTTCGCATCCGCCGAGTATAAGGAATCAGTTGCTGAGTTGATTTGGACTTCTTAAGCCATTCGAACAGATCCCATTTGTTGAAAAAGAACGGGTTATACAGTTCGATTCCTGATTGCATGCATTCGTCAATTTTGCGCTGAACGGAAGGTTTTCCTTCGTCTTCCCGGTTGGGAATACGATTGTACAGAACATGGGGAAGGGGGAAAGGTTGTGAAACCCACTTTCCACTCCCCTTGTTGTACGTATATCCTTTCACGGTGGGACCACTTACGTTCAGATCCCGCACAGTTACAATGTACACCACGTATCCCATGCTCTCGCCTGTCTGTAGGATATCTTGAAAATTTTGATGATTTCCCCTGAACATGCGCTGATTATCATGCATGGTCAAAACAGCAATGACAGGTTTGAAATCATCATGAAGGCTCATCAAATTTCTTCCTTCTT
Organism: Paenibacillus sp. 1781tsa1; assembly: GCF_024159265.1. NCBI lineage: Bacteria > Bacillati > Bacillota > Bacilli > Caryophanales > Paenibacillaceae > Paenibacillus > Paenibacillus sp. 1781tsa1. Next base: position 2,105,884 of record NZ_JAMYWY010000001.1, read on the forward strand.
CCGGAACTTGCTCAAATACAGGCAGTGTTCCAAGATGTGCTCCACCGATGATTTTCCCTCCACCCGGAGTGAAGGGTGACGGAAAATGGAGCGCCCGGGTTTGGCGTTCGCTTCGAACATCCATACATGTTCCTCCTGATCAATGCCCAGATCAAAGCCAATCTCACCAATCAGATGCTGGTGCTGGGTTTCAATCGCCTGGGCCAGTGTAATAGCGACGGATTTGGCATGCTGAAGAACTTCTCCCGCACGATCGCCGAAGTTGCGACTGAGCGCCTGCTCAGGAGTCATTAGGGAGCCGCCATTTTTGATGTGTGTTGTGACGCTGCCACGTCCTGCCTTTTTGGCTCCAATCCCGACAACAACCCATTGATTGTTACCATTTTTGTGCATGTGAAAACGAAAATCAATCGGACATTCATCAATCTCAATTAGACGTATTCCCTGCTGAACAACATATCCGCGAAGTTGTTTGCCATGTCTTCCCTGAAGCATGCGCATCAGACTGTTGAAGGAGCCAAACCGCAGGAGTGCATTACCACCTTTTTTGCGATAACGTGCGAAATATCCACGTTTGGGCGAATACGTCAGGCGGTAGATCCCGTTCCCCAGACTTCCTGCAGTAGGTTTATAGTAGACGAACTGATGGCGTTCCAACATTTCCTTCATCTGTTCAACGGATGGATTGGTAATCGATTCAGGGATATACCGTCCTGCTACCGGTTCATTCTCCAGCAATGTATAGATATCTGATTTGTTGAAAAAGCTCCAGTTGAAGAACGGAATTTTCCGACGAATAAATCGTTCACGCAGTTGGTTGATGGCTGGTGAGAAATCGGAACGTCGGCTTGGTAACCGGTTGTATACCACATCGGGCAGAGGTACCGTTTTACGGGTAAAGCTTCCGTTTTCATTCAGAAAAAAACCGGATACCGTCTCATTCTGCCAATTGATATCCCGGGGAGTAAAGGCATAAATATAGGATTTCCGGCTGCCTTCACGGAGTAACTGTTTGATAAAACCAGTACGGGAACCGAATGGATTAGTGATAGTTGAAGGCCCATCAGAGAGTACACCGATCAGTGGACCTAACTGAACCTCATCATTTTGCAAGTTTCGGAGATAAATACTGCCCCGTTTGGGAACGTTCATTAAATTACGGATACCTGAAGCGAGATACAGATGTTTACCTGCTTTTTTGATTGGTTTGATCGTTGCAGGTACCCGGTCACGCCCGAAGCGAAGGTGCACCGTTTTTTTGCCGGACAGGTTGAGGCTCTTCATTAAAGCGTTGGATACATAAACCACTTTATCCGGTTGCTTGGTGAAATGCAGATTGCAAAAGGTCAAACTCATGATTTATCCTCCTATCCTGAAAAGATCCTTGGGCTCCATGGCAAGCGGGCGCTGCGGGCCTCAGCCGCCGTGAATCGGGATGGGTTTCAGGCCAGCTTTGCTGGATGTATTCGGCAATTTCATTGGACGAAAGACGTCCGTGAGAACATGTTGTTGCAACAGATAACGGGCATAGGCAAGCGGCCGGGTATAAGTCAGGCTATGCATGCGTCGGTCGCCCGCTTCTGCGAATGAGGTGCGGCCTGGTTTGGAGTTGACTTCAATTAGCCAGAGTTGGCCCTCTGCATCTGCTCCGAAATCAAGCCCCAATTCGGCTAACCTGCCGAAACGGCTTTCCAGCAGGGTGGGGATAAGAGTAGCAGTCTGCCGGATGCTCTTCAGCAGAGTTTCTGTACGGATCGTTCCATATCGCTGGAGCAGATATGCGTCGGCAGGATATGCTTTACCCCCTCCGTGAAGATTGGACGTGAGTGAACCTTCGGGTCCTTCACGTACCATACATCCGGTAAGTGTCCAGCGACCTTGCCCGTTCTTTTGCATAAGAGCCCGTATGTCGAACGCTCTTCCCTGATGGCAAAGCTCCAGATAGGGCTGCACGATCATCTTACGCTCAGCCTGATGTAATGCGAGCCAGGAAGATACAGCCTGGGTATGGTTAAATGCAAGGTAAAAGGGTTCATTGTCCTCGTTACGCCCCTCCGCGATCCATGTTGATGGAGTCGCTCCCCGAGACAGGCGAAAGGTACTTTTGCCATGAGTACCGGCTATCGGTTTGAAGAACAGTCCTCTGGGCCAACGATTCAGCCAGGTTTCCCAAGGAATATGCGATCCGATCCGGGTTGTGGGGGCAAGTTGTGACCGCAATTCAGGATTTCGGGACAACACACGATGTACCTCCCATTTTCCTGGAAGGGAAGCAGACCAATAACGGTGTTGATCTGTGCCGTTGGTTCGTATCCATTCCTTAAGCTGTTGTCTGACGTTCCTTGGGAGAGGGCGAAGACAACGATCCATCATGAGGTCAACTGCAGGAACAGGTACTGAGTTCCACTTCCCTTGGTGATAGGCATATCCCCATTGAAGAGGGAGATGGGCTGCATCAATCGATATCGGGATCACAATAATCTGAAGAGCGTATTGCATACTCCCCAAACTGAGACGACGGCAGAAAAGTTCATCCGTGAAGGGAGGTGAGCCTTCGGTTGCACGTACCAGAATGGCCATTGTTTTGATCTGAGATGATGGAAACATTGCGCTGCACCTCTCCTCAATCAGATTTGTTTCCAAATAGGGAATGACTTTTCAAAAACCCGCCAGGTACGTAGAATATTCGAGCATGGCTTTGACGGAAGGGCGGATCTTGCTCTCACTCAGTGGTGTATTATCATTCTTGGATGGTTTGGAGTTAACTTCGAGCAGCCATACGCGCCCAGTCGTGTCCAAGGCCAGATCAATACCGAGTTCACCAAAATGAGCAGGGATGGCACTCTCGATCCCTTTTGCAATATCTAGTGCTGCGGTGTGCAATCCTGCATATGCGGAAGCTTTCGCCGATCCAGACAACTGTGTTTTGGCAACAGCATCCTTGACGGTGCTGAGACTTCCACCCCGTGCCAGATTGGATACGTAGTGACTCCCACCCGCAATCCGTGCGACGATAGAGGTTACACTCCATTTACCTGTACGGTTCTTCTGCACGAGCGCACGGAAATCCACGGGTCTGCCACTGTTGTCAATGAGAGTCAGCCCTTGTTGGATCTGATAACGCGTTGTTTTCATTTTCCCAGACATACTGGCATACAGTTTATCCAGAGAAGCATACGTTTGTTTCCGGGTACCCCCGACGCCAGTCGCCAGAGTCAAGAAACTTCCGTCCGTCTGACGTGAGACCCGGATGATACCTTTGCCCAAAGAACCGCGTACGGGCTTCAGAAATACAACCGGATGCCGGTTACACATCGTCTTGAGCATGGTGGACGTCTTGAGCAAATGGGACTCGGGAAGAACTCGTTTAAGCGTTGAAATGGACTTGAGTGCGTCAAATACTTCGTTTTTGTCCAGAAACTTTTCATTGAAGGTTTGCGTGCCGTAGAGCGATTTTACTTCTTTCATAAAATGCTGTACGCTAGGTTTGTTCTCAAGCTTGCGGGACGTTAGCCGGTTATTGACGACGTCTGCTACAGGCAGAACAGTCTTTTTCCAGCCGTCATCATACACCCAGCCTTTCATATAACCCGTTACCGCTCCAATATCCTCCGGTGTGAAAAAGGATACATAGGCGCCTTGCTTACGACAGGCGTTCACCAGTTCTTGACAGAACATCGTGATGGAGCCAAAGGGCCGATCGGGCTGATCGGGATAATCCTGGCTAACCAGTACACTGATGTAGGGTCCAAGGCGAAGCGTACGGCTGGCTGAACGATAGGATACCCTCAGGACCGAACGTGGAACGAGACCGGTCTTGCTGGCAACGGTCTGGTTGATGCGCAGCCCGTCATACCTTGGAACCGGAATGACAGTGACTTCTCGGCGGAAAGAGCCAAATTGCAGCTGAAGCGGCCTTCCTGAAGGGATTTTAAGTGCCTTGAGCACCCCTTCGCCCAGCATGATGACGTCGTCCTGCAGGATGCCCGAGCCGGTAACCTGAATCGTTACTTTTTTAGTGGACATCACGGATCTCCTTCCGGGCGGCAACTTGATGTCTGATCTCGAAGTTGAACGGCATCTGAACATGGCATGTGCTTCATCATATGAGGACATATAACCCTTGGTGATTGACCCATATGGATTAAATGCATTTGATTTGAGGCAGATTATTGATGGCCTGTTTCAGATCGCCTTTGTTTGACAGCGGAGAAAAGCGTGTATTAACACGGAAGAACAAACCAATCTGAGGAGGAATAATAGTGAACATTTATGACAAAGCCAATGATTTGGCCAAAGCACTGAGAGAAAGCAGCGAGGTGGAAGAGATTACTTCCGCGATGAAGCTGATTGAAGCGGATCCGGATGCAAAAGCAATGCTGGATAACTTCCGTGATCAACAAATGGAATTGCAACAACGCATGATGAGCGGGGATATGCCAGCTCCGGATGAGATGGAGAAAATGGAAAAACTGTTTGAAGTACTGAGTTTAAATCTGAACATCCGCCGTTTGTTTGATGCGGAGCGTCGCCTCAGTGTCATCATTGAAGACGTGAACAAAATTATTGCAGACAGCCTGGGTCATCTGTACGGTGGCGCTGAAGCGTAAAAAGGTAGTTCAAAAAGTCCACTTTTGATTACGAAGGATGAACACGTACTAAAAGGTTGTCTTGTTTTTTTACCTGAACCTTTCATATTAGCTCCTTACCGTTCATAGACTAGAATATAGAGTCGATCAAGAACGAAGGAGCTGTGAATGGTGAAGAGGTTGAAAAAAGCAAAACATGTAATCTATCTGCTTATTGCGTTGTCGATGCTGGTCATTGCACTGCCGCGGATTTCCTTTGCTGGAGGAATGGACTGGGTTAATATTTTTGGCATCGTATGGGTGCTATTCTCCTTATTAATCGTTGGTGCACATCTACATTTTATTCTCGGTGTGGATGAAGAGAAGAAACGTGCACTGGAAGCCGTTCGCCGGGCGAAGCTGCGGCAGTGGGAGATGAAACTGCTGGACAAGCAGGAGCGGAGCGAGTCTGTATAATGTACGGTATGAGATCCAACATGAAAGACCGGAATCCCTGAAGCAAGGGGTCCGGTCTTTTTTGCTACATACAGGATTAGAGGATAATCGAGCGGTTAAATTCAGATGGCAAACCTTACCTGTGAGAATGGGATGGGGTGGGGTTATTTTCCTGAAGGCGTGTTATAATAGGTACAGAATAGTACAGATGCATCTTCGGGGGTGGTACAGTTGGACGGACAGGAAGAGAACGTAACGAAGCATGAACAGTTACTTCAACATATTGAACAACTGAAGGTTGGCAGTAAAATATCGGTGCGTGGACTTGCGCGGGAACTCGGTGTAAGTGAAGGGACAGCTTATCGTGCGGTGAAAGAGGCGGAGAACTTCGGACTGGTCGTGACCAAGGAACGAATTGGAACGGTACGGATTGAGAAGAGACCTCGGGGCATGTCGGAACAGTTGACCTTTGCTGATGTTGTGACCATTGTCGAGGGCCATGTGCTGGGTGGTAACGAAGGTCTGGCCAAACCGCTGCACAAGTATGTGATTGGTGCGATGAAAGAACAGGCGATGGCCCGTTATATTGACGCTGGGAGTCTATTGATTGTGGGTAACCGTGAGGATGCTCACTCGCTTGCCCTCGAACAGGGAGCGGGCGTGTTGATTACGGGTGGTTTTGGGACAAGCCGTGAAGTAAGAATTATGGCTGACGAGCTTGGGCTACCGATTATATCATCCAGACATGATACATTCACGGTGGCTTCCATGATTAACCGTGCGATCTTCGACCGGCTGATTAAGAAAAAAATTATGCTTGTTGAGGATATCATTGGTCAGAAACCTCGCTTGCAGGTATTAAAGGTCACCAGTTCAGCTGCAGATTTTCATATGCTGGTTTCGGAGACGGGGGAACATCGCTTTCCAGTCGTGGATGAATGGAACCGGGTCATTGGCATTGTAAGTCTGAAGGATGTCAGTGAGCTGACGGCAGATCAGAGTATTGAGAAATGTGTCGTTCGCCGCCCGATTACGGCGTCGCTACAAACCTCTCTTGCTTCCGCTGCGCAAATTATGACCTGGGAAGGCATCGATTTTCTGCCAATCGTGGATCGCAATCGCAAACTGATTGCGTCCGTCACGCGCAAGGAAGTGCTGCAGGCCATGCGGGATGCACAGAAGCAGCCACAACTGGGAGAGACGTTTGATCATCTGATCTGGAACGGGTTTGCCGAGGAGCGCGGTGATCAGAATGAACTGTTATTTCACGGATTCATCATTCCTCAGATGGCAACGGATCTGGGTACGATCTCCGAAGGTGTTCTGTTGAATGTGATGACACAGGCTGGCCGGCGGGCAGCGTGGGATGTTACAGGGAACGATCATGTGGTGGATAATGTCACGACTTATTTTGTTCGACCGGTACAGATTGAGGATCAGATTCTAGTTCGACCTGTAATTCTGGAAACCAGTCGTCGAACATGCAAAATGGACATTGTGGTTACACGTGAAGGCAGTGTGGTATGCAAAGCAGTAATGACATTGCAGTCCATTGACCATGCCTAGCAGGTTGTGTAGCCTTAGGCATAGACAAAGAGAGTACTCCCTCATAAGAAGCTTTGCCGGGTTGCGCTGTAGCGCGGTTCTGGCTTCGCTTGATGAAGGGAAGTACTCTCTTTTTGCAAACACAACCATAGCGCTTCAACGAATCATGCAGATTGTCCGGAAGTTTTACTTGATCCATTACTGGACCGTTGTTGAAGCCGGGCATAATAACTGCGGTTACGTATTCCGGCAAATACATTGTACGCACCCATAATCAGAAATAGCGCTTCCACAACCACAGATAAGGTGGACCCCGTGAAGACAAACATCAGGATCAGCGCAAGAACAACAAGCATGCCACCCATCCAGATATTCGTCCAAGAACGGTACAGACCGGCGCTGGTAGCATCCGAGCTTCTGTGTGAACGAATGCTGTTCAACGCTGCCAAAACCATGGCAACAGCAAAGATAGCGATTAGAACATATTTGAGTACATCAATGAACACAAAGACGCAGCTCCTTTTCTGGAAAGCATTTACTGCCCTTATTGTACCATGCAGAGATGCAGACAAGGGCAGTTTTTTGCTGTTACGTAGGAACATGCATGCGAATCTGTACCCAAACTTGCAGTACGCCTTCCATAACCAGCATCGTTTTGACCTGAACGGTGTACTCCTTTTCTCTGACCGAGTACACTTTCTGATTCAGCATGATTCGCGTCATTTTGCTATACTCGTCGATGTTGAATACATCTCTGCCCCGAAGGACTTCAAGTTCGTCTCCGAGCTTCTGTAACATCACTTTCAGAGAAGCCTCGTCGGGTCCCTTATCCGATTCTTCTGCACGGACTTTGATTTCCTTGATTACGGTTTGGCGTTTACTGTATTTTTTCAGTGTTTTGATATCCTCCTCATTCTGATGCAGCTGAAGCTGCAGCTCCTGATTGTTCAGCCACAACGCATTGTAACTCAGGTGAAATACCCCATTGTAGACGACACACCCAGCGATCATTCCCAGAACAAATACAGCGGTCATTCGCATCAGCGGACGGTAACGGGAGAATGGCGGAACTCTCATGAACGCTGTTCCTGTCTCATATTAGCTCCGGCCTCCGCCGCACACCCATTTCACCAATTCGGTTCCCATATGCGCGCCCATAAAAGCAGAGATCAAATAGAGGATTTGTTTGACCGCCGGAGACAGGTTACCATCCAGGAAATTGCTCTCGATGACACGCATGGGATCGATGGTGCCGCCCACAGCGGCTGCGAGTGCCCATATCTTTATTTTCCCGGAAATATCGAGCATTGTCTGTGTTGGAGGCTGAAGAGAAATCACCGCTCCAATACCTCCGATCATCGCGCCGCCCAGCACGATTCCAAACGCAATAAAGAAATCAAGAATGGCTTTGGACAAAAATGTGCTCACTGGCAACACCCCTTTCAGACCTAGCAGCACACCTCCTGTCTTCGGTCTGTCACAGGGGGAGCGGCTTGTACTTCTATTGTATGGGCGTGCCCCCGAACGTTATGATAAAATAGAATAATAAAGTCTCCTTTTCAGAGGTTGTTACGAATTTTTTTAAAGGTGATTCCATTTTTTATTTATTTAATTCATATATATGAGGAAGATAGAGCGGCAAACGGATCAGAAGATCGATGCTGCGACTATCTGCGGCGAAAGGAAGAAAAAAACATGAGTTCTTTTGTGCATTTGCACGTTCACAGCGAATACAGTTTGCTGGACGGCGCTGCGCGTATTCCGGATCTCGTGAATAAGGCTGCAGATCTTGGAATGACAACACTGGCGCTAACCGACCATGGCGTAATGTATGGTGCAATTCCTTTTTATAAAGCATGTATTGAACGCGGTATCAAGCCGATTATCGGTTGCGAGGCATACATGACAGCAGGGTCCCGCAAAGAGCGGGGCAGCCGCAAGGATCAGCCGATTCATCATTTGATTTTGCTGGCCAAAAACATGACCGGATACCGTAATCTGATGAAATTGTGCTCGATTGGACATCTCGAAGGTTTTCATTACAAACCACGTGTCGATATGGAAAGTCTGGCTGCCCATCATGAGGGAATTATCTGTCTTAGTGCGTGTCTGGGGGGCGAGGTTCCTCAGCACTTATTGCATGGACGAGAGGAAGAAGCGCGGCGTGCAGCGTTGCGTTATAAAAATATCTTTGGTGAAGACTTCTATCTGGAACTTCAGGATCATGGGCTTTCCGAGCAAAAAAGGGTAAATCCGCAGTTGATCAAACTGGCGGCCGAGCTGGAAATTCCGCTTGTAGCGACGAATGATGCCCACTATCTTTCGGAAGAAGATGCGGAGCTCCAGGATGTGCTGATCTGTATCGGAACGGGCAAGACCGTGGATGATGAGAATCGGCTCCGCATTGGAACGAATCAGCTCTATCTGAAAAGTGAAGAAGAGATGGCTCGTTTGTTTCCTCATGTACCGGAAGCTCTGGCAAATACCGTCCGCATTGCGGAGTCTTGTGAATTGAAGCTGGAATTCGGCAAATCGATTTTGCCTGAATATAGACCACTTCCTGATGGACTCAGTCCTTCGGCGTATCTGCGTCAGTTGTGCGAAGAGGGCATGGAGGAGCGTTACGCGCAGTCCACACGATGGACAGACGAGGAGCTTCGATCCGAACTTGAACAACGACTGGCGTATGAACTTGGTGTGATCGACAGTATGGGGTTCTCGGATTATTTTTTGATTGTCTGGGACTTTATCGCCTATGCGCATAAACAAGGCATTGTTACTGGACCAGGCCGGGGCTCCTCGGCAGGGAGTCTGGTAGCATACACGTTGCACATCACAGATGTTGATCCGATGAAATACAACCTGCTCTTCGAACGGTTCCTGAATCCCGAGCGGATCTCCATGCCGGATATTGATATTGACTTCAGCGATGAACGGCGGGATGAGGTCATTGATTATGTTGCACATAAATATGGCAAAGCCCATGTCGCCCAGATTATTACGTTTGGAACGATGGCTGCCCGTGCAGCCGTACGTGATGTTGGACGGGCACTGAATGTGCCTTATGGTGAAGTGGACAAGGCTGCGAAGCTGATTCCAGCACAGCTCGGCATTAACATCGAGCGAGCCATGGAAGCTACACCTGAGCTGAAGGCGCTGTATGAAACCAAGCCGAAAACCCGTGAACTGCTGGATATGGCCATGAAGGTCGAAGGTATGCCGCGTCATGCTTCAACGCATGCAGCGGGAGTGGTTATCTCCCGTGACCCGCTGACCGATGTGGTGCCGCTTCAGGAGGGCAGTGAAGGGACCGCGTTAACCCAGTATTCCATGGAAAACCTGGAGTCGATAGGGTTGCTTAAGATGGACTTTCTCGGTCTGCGTACCCTCTCGATCATTGAGCGGTGTGTACGCTGGATTGGGGAACATGGAGAAATTCCGGACTTCCGTCTTATTCCCGATGATGATGCTTTAACCTACGAGATGCTTGGCCGTGGTGACACGATGGGCATATTCCAACTGGAATCTGCCGGTGTACGCCGTGTGCTGAAAGACTTGAAGCCAAGTAGCTTTGAAGATGTAATCTCGGTACTTGCCTTGTACCGTCCGGGTCCGATGGAGTTCATATCCAAATACATTCAGGGCAAGCATGGGCAGATTGAAGTGGATTACCCCCATGTGGATCTAGAGCCTATCCTGAAAGATACGTATGGCATCATCGTGTATCAGGAACAGATCATGCAGATTGCCTCCCGGATGGCGGGTTTCTCGCTGGGTGAAGCAGATTTGCTTCGCAGAGCGGTCTCCAAGAAGAAACGGGAAGTGCTTGATCTGGAGCGTGGACACTTTGTACAAGGTAGTCTGAAACAAGGGTATAGCGAGGAAGAGGCAGACCTGGTCTATGATATGATCGTCAAGTTTGCCAACTATGGCTTCCCGCGTGCTCATGCCGCGGCATATGGTGTGCTCGCGTTCCAGACGGCTTATCTGAAGGCACATTATCCGGTTCATTTTATGGCGTCCATGCTGACAGCCGTGATGGGCAGTCATCGGAAAGTGGCAGAGTACGTGGTGGAATGTCGGCGTATGGATATGGAGGTGCTTCCGCCGGATGTGAATGAGAGCGGTATTCTGTTTACACCTGTATTTGTACCGTCCGGCAGTGCAGGAACCGGGGATCAGAGCATTGTATCGCAGCAGACTGCGGGAGCAGATGCAGAGAGTGACACCGGAAGCGCGGCAGAAGAACATACCACGAACGGTAACGGAAGTTCCTTCAAGGAAGAACACGTTCATGAGCATGAGGAGCATTCGGGACAAGCTGAATATGGTGAAGCACCTTTGCCGGATGATCCGGGTCCTGGCTCCGAAGAGGACAGTGGCGGATATGAGTGGCAGTCATCGACATCCTTGCCTGAAGCATCTGACAACCGGAAGGAACCGGAATTGGTGAAGGCTACCTCAAAGGGGGCAATTCGCTTCGGTCTGGCTGCTGTGAAAAATGTCGGTACCCAGGCAATGGAAAGCATTATGATCGTAAGGCAGGAGAGACCGTTCGACAGTCTGCTCGATTTTTGTCGTCGTGTGGATCTGCGTGTATGCAACAAACGTGTGATTGAATCGCTGATCCAGGCCGGAGCTTTTGACACCTTACCTGGACACCGGGCCCAATTGCTGGCGATGCTGGATGAGACCGTTGAGGCAGCCCTGAAATGGCGGAAGGAACGTGAGGATCTGCAGATTCAATTGTTTGACTTTGTGGAGACGCCAAACTGGGAGATTGAATACCCGGAGATCCCTCCTTATTCCTCAGGGCAGCAACTGGAGCTGGAGCGTGAGTTGTTAGGCTTGTATCTCTCCGGGCATCCGCTGGATGACTATGAAGATGTGCTTGAATCGAGTGGGGCTGACCGGATCATGGAGCTGACCGAGGCGGCAGACGACACGATGGCCGTCGCCGCGGGTATGGTTGTGTCTGTGAAGTCGATCACGACGAAACAGGGCAAGGCTATGGCGTTCATGGAGCTGGAAGACCAGATTGAACGCTGCGAAGTGGTTCTCTTTCCCGAGGTATGGCGGCGTAGCCAGCAGCATGTCGGGAAAGGTGAACTGCTCGTCGTGCGTGCCAAAGTGCAGCAGCAGGACGAAGGGTTTAAGCTGCTGGCTGAGGAAGTGGTGCCGTTGTCACCGGCGGCACTGGAGCAGCAGCTGCGCAGCCGTGACCGCCGAGGCAAGCCCGGCAGCGGCAGCTCTTCGCGCCCGGCGCAGTCGGCTTCGCCGCGGCGGCCAGCGGGCGCAGGAGCCGAAGCGCAGCGCAGCAGCGCAGGCGGGGATGCTTCTGCTGCGCGTAGCAGCGGGAGCCAAGGCTCGGCAGCGACGCGCAGCGATGCGGCGGGCACGGGCGCAGCCACGGCTGCGGCTTCCCGGCCTCGCGGTGCCGCTGATGCGGCTGGTAGCCCGGCGCAGAGCCGCGAACCACGGGCCGTGGAGCAGCGGGTGTTCGTGAAGATTGCCCCGCATGCGGAGAAGCCTGAGCTTCTGGCACGTTTGAAGCAGCTGCTTCAGGAGCATCCCGGACCTGTGGCGACGGTGCTCTTCTATGAGCAGCAGCAGAAGCTGCTTGCGTTGAGTGATGCCTACCGGATTAAGCCATCACCAACCTTGTTCTCCGATATGGAGAAGATGCTGGGTGAAGGTACGGTCAAAATTAAATAACCGGTTATCTCGTTAGTGATCGTTCTTATTCCACAATATGAAACCTGTTTGGCTAAATGCTGAACAGGTTTTTTTTGTGTTTGTTATAGCGCGGTTGCTGATTTCAACCATCCGCACATTTTATGAACATTTTAACAGGTTGCTGCATACACTTGAGAACACCGAAGGACCGAGTGGTCCTCGGGGGATTGATGCGGGAGGTCGAGATATGTCATATGAAATCGTAGAAGCCATGCTGGCCCGGCGGGGGGTACGGATTGATGCAATCGCCGCAATTGTATACCGTCTGCAAAAAGGGTACCACCCCGAACTGACCTTGGACGACTGTGTAACCAGCGTGAAATCCGTTCTGCAGAAACGAGAGGTACAATATACGCTCTATACGGGTATTGCCCTCGACGAACTTGCAGAGAAGCGACTCTTGCCCCAACCGTTACAAGCTATTATGGAAGCGGATGAATCCCTGTATGGAGTGGACGAGACTCTGGCCCTCGGCATTACTCATGTGTATGGTATGATCGGTTTAACCAGCTTTGGTTATCTGGATAAAGAAAAAATAGGTGTCATTCATGATTTGAACGAACACGCAACAGCCATTCATGTCTTTTTGGATGATCTGGTTGCAGGGGTGGCCGCTGCAGCTTCTGCCCGGATTGCACACAAAAATATTAAAGCCAAAAAATACCCCTCAGACCTTTAACCCCCTGTATTTCCATGCTTGTATGCCGTGGTCAATCTAATGACTCATATGAAGGTCTTCAAGGGCGGCTGACGCTGCCCTGATAAGCTTAGGGCTGCTTATGGAAGAGGTATCAATAAGAAGATTTCGTCAACCATATGAGTTATTTGTGGGGGACTAATGTCCCTCATGATCCCAAATTCTCCCCAAAGGTCCCGAACCCTTTCTTGCAGAAAAAAAGTGAGGTATGTTATCATTAGTCCAATATACGGGCTCTGAACATTAGCTTAGGGGGCGGACAAGGCATGTGGACGGTGATTTACATTGCGCCGACAGCAAAGGTTGCGGACAAGATTAAGACCAAGCTTTCGGAAGAAGGTTTTCTGGTACAGACCCGTCCCATCAGTTTATCCAAGCAGCAATTTGAGATTCGCGTCCCTTCTGGGGAATTGGAAGAGGTCCAGGAAGTGTTGAATTCCATTCTGCATTCCTGATTCGTTCGACATTGACGTGCCTTGGCAGAGGAAGAAGTACCATCGGTACATAAGGGACTAATCGCGTAAGCGGAGAGAGGAATCGACTTGCATGTATTGTATGCTGCTGTCCTTCCTTCTTTTTTTGTTAGGACTAGGACCGACCTGGTTGCTCCCGGAGACCCTACCTAGATAGATTCAAAACATCGGCGCAACAATCTTTCGGTTATTGCAGGTAACATCAATCGTGCTGACAGAAGCCGCTGATCCTTGCCCTGTACCGGCGGATTTTTTTGTTGTGAATGCTGGACAAGGCCCATGGCAGCGTGTGGGTCGTAAGCGGTTTACCGTAGCACGCGGATGAAGCTGTCACAAGCAGCGCACTGCAGGTTGCGGCCATCAAATCAACGGCTGGAGAGGTGTAGTTGTGTTCAAAGATATATTCCAGAAGAAACGGAAGTACGCTACCATACCTTCCGAGCGTGCACTTCCCGGCGAAGGCCAGGAAGTCCTAGAGCGCCCAAAACGTGAAATACCTGAAGGGCTTATGAACAAGTGCAGCAAATGCGGCACCATTCAATATAGCAAGGAATTGGAGAAAAATCTTAAAGTATGTCCTGCTTGTGGTTACCATATGCGTCTTAACGCTATGGAGCGCATTGCTATGGTACTTGATGATCAAGGGTTTGTTGAGTTTGACGCTGATATGATATCAGTTGATCCGCTTGGCTTTCCTGGATATAGCAACAAATTGGAACAACAACGTTTGAAATCAGGCCTGAAGGAAGCGGTCATTACAGGGGAAGGAACCATTGACGGCCTGCCTGTAGTTGTGGCTGTCATGAGTTTTGATTTCTTCACAGGCAGCATGGGTTCTGTTGTAGGGGAGAAAATTACCCGTGCCATTGAGCATGCAACAGAGAAGCGCTTGCCATTGATTATTTTCTCCACATCAGGTGGTGCCCGGATGCAGGAGAGTATTCTCAGCCTCATGCAAATGGCCAAAACAAGCGCAGCTTTATCCCGTTTGGATGAACAGGGCGGGCTGTACATTTCGGTCATTACGGACCCAACGACAGGTGGAGTCTCGGCAAGTTTTGCGAGTCTGGGCGATATTAATATTGCCGAACCTGGCGCTGTATTTGGTTTTGCCGGCAGAATCGTTATTGAACAGACCATCCGTCAGAAGTTACCTGATGATTTCCAGACGGCTGAATTTAATATGCAACACGGTCAGTTGGACATGGTTGTGCACCGGAAAGAACTTCGGGCCACTCTTGGCAAGCTTCTGGATATGCATAGTGAAAAAGGAGGGGTCTAAATGGCGGGTGAGTTGCCATATGAAGCGCCTCTGGTTGAGATGCGCAAAAAGATTGATGAACTCGTACAGTTTGGACAGGAAAAAGGGATCGACTTTACGGACGAGATTGCCCGCCTGGAAGAACGTTACCATAGACTTGAAGAAGAGATTTACACTGGCATAACGGCAGCTCAGAAAATGCATCTGGCCCGGCACCAGCAACGCCCAACGGCGCTAGATCTGATTCAGTTGATATTTACAGACTTCATTGAGCTGCACGGTGATCGCATGTTCGGAGACGATCTTGCGGTTGTTGGCGGGCTTGCCAAGTTGAATGGAAAGACAGTAACGGTAATCGGACAACAGCGGGGGAAAGATACGAAGGATAACATCGCCCGCTTTTTCGGCAGCGCTCATCCGGAAGGTTTCCGAAAAGGACTTCGTCTGATGAAACAAGCGAACAAATTTGGCCGCCCTATTATTACGTTTATTGATACTAAAGGGGCGTATCCGGGTAATACTGCAGAAGAGAGAGGTCAATCGGAAGCTATCGCTCGCAACCTGATGGAAATGGCGAAGCTTTCGGTTCCTGTTATTGTTGTGGTCATCGGCGAAGGTGGAAGCGGCGGTGCCCTCGCTATGGCTGTGGGTAATCGTGTGTTGATGCTGGAACATGCGATCTATTCTGCGATCTCTCCGAACGGGGCTGCTTCGATTCTCTGGAAGGATGCATCCAAGGCAGATCAGGCGGCTGAAGCGATGAAAATAACAGCGAAGGACCTTTTGGAGATGGAGGTCATTGAAGAGATCGTGCCAGAGCCACGCGGCGGTGCACATCGGGATTATGAATCGTCTGCTGCTTTCATCAGTGAAGCTTTGGTCCGTCATCTCGACGAGATGAAAGGCTGGAGCGGGGATCAGCTGAAACAGGATCGTTATGAGAAATTCCGTAAAATTGGATCGGTCACGTTTGAACCTCAAGCATCCATTGAAGCTCCTCAAGAGCTTGTAGAAGTCGATGTTGCGAGTAATTTGTCGGGAAATGCTGAATAATGTGACGAATTTCCTATACAAATGATCAAAAGTATAGTAAATTTAATAGTTGGAAAAAGAAAAATAGATAAAGAGTAATACCTTTAAAATCGGAGGAAACCCAAAATGCGTAAAACGAAAATTGTATGTACCATTGGTCCATCCAGTGAATCTCTGGAGAACACCAAAAAATTGATTATGGCCGGTATGAATGTGGCCCGTCTGAACTTCTCCCACGGTGATTTCGATGAGCACGGCGGACGGATCATTGCGATTCGCCAAGCATGCGAAGAGTTGAACAAAACAGTAGCGATCTTGCTGGACACCAAAGGACCGGAAATTCGGACAGGTAAACTCGAAGTTGAACCGATCGAATTGGTTCAAGACGAGTACATCACTTTGACAACAGAAGAAATTCTGGGCACCAAAGAACGTCTTTCCATTACGTATACAGATCTTCCGAATGATGTTGAACCGGGATCTACAATTCTGATCGACGACGGTCTGATCGGACTGACTGTGGTGGAAGTGCAAGGCACCGAGATCAAATGCCGTATCGTTAACGGCGGATCGATCAAAAGCAAAAAAGGTGTTAACGTTCCGGGCGTTGCCATTTCTCTGCCGGGTATCACCGAAAAAGACGCTAACGATATCGTATTTGGTATTGAGCAAGGTGTCGATTTCATCGCGGCTTCTTTTGTACGTAAAGCGAGTGACGTACTTGAGATTCGTGAATTGCTTGAAAAACACAATGCTGGACATATCCAAATCATCTCCAAAATCGAAAACCAACAAGGTGTCGATAACCTCGACGAGATCCTTGAAGTGTCTGACGGTCTGATGGTTGCTCGTGGAGACCTGGGTGTTGAGATTCCTGCGGAAGAAGTACCATTGGTACAAAAACGCATGATCGAAAAATGTAACGTTGCCGGTAAACCGGTTATCACAGCTACACAAATGTTGGATTCCATGCAACGTAACCCGCGTCCAACACGTGCGGAAGCAAGTGACGTGGCGAATGCGATCTTTGATGGTACGGACGCAATCATGTTGTCTGGTGAGACAGCTGCGGGTAAATACCCGGTTGAATCCGTTCTGACCATGTCCCGTATTGCTGAAAAAGCAGAATCTGCTCTGCCTTACCAAGAGCTGTATCTGAAACAACGTGTTGCTCAACAAACAACAGTTACAGAAGCAATCAGCCAATCGGTTGCCCTTTCAGCTCAAGATTTGAACGCAAAAGCGATCATCACTTCAACTGAATCAGGACACACTGCACGCATGATTTCTAAGTATCGTCCAGAATCTCCAATCATCGCTGTGACTACGGAAGACAGAACTTCCCGTCGTTTGGCTCTGGCTTGGGGTGTAACTCCTGTCAAAGGAAGACTGGTTGATTCCACGGATGCTTTGTTCGAAAACGCAATTGAAGGCGGCGTAAAATCCGGACTTGTTAAAGAAGGAGACCTGGTTGTGATCACAGCAGGTGTACCTTTGGGTCGTTCCGGTTCTACCAACCTGATTAAAGTAAGCCAAATTCCAAACAACGCTTAATAGCGTCTTGGATGGAGAAGCAACAGGAAAGAAGCAATGGGGCGTTATTGTCCCGTTGCTTTTTTTCCATCTTATTGACACTTTACAGCGAGGTAACACGTATGATTCTTAGAGCGAAGGAGGCCGATAACGTGCGAGAACAGATCAATGGTAGCTGGTATGCGGCACGTCTTCGTGTACGCTATCAAGAAAGTGACCAGATGGGCGTGGTTTACCACGCGAACTATTTGAATTGGTTTGAAATCGGTCGAACTGAGATGATTCGCCAAATGGGGTATACATATCGTAAAATGGAGGAACAGGGGTTACTGCTTCCCGTAACCGGACTGGATGTGAAGTATCACAAGCCTGCCCGATATGATGATGAGATTATCATTTTCACCCGTATTGCTGCATTTAGTGGTCTGCGACTGAACTATGAGTACGACATAAGACGCATGTCTGAAGAACCTGATGAGCATATGGCGATTGGAGAACGGGTATGGTCAGCTGATGAATCGCTCCCCGGAGAACGGCTAGTTACAGGTTCTACCCAGCATGTGTGGGTAAATGGAGACTGGAAGCTAGTTCGGCTGGATAAGGCAGCCTCTGAGCTATACAGCGCGCTTGAAAAGGTGTGGCTTTCGGGAAAGGGGTAATACGTCAATGCGAAAATGGATGTGGGCTTTACTCTTAATCATTCCGGTGATTGAATTATTTGGTTTTATTCTGATGAGTGACTGGATCGGAGCCGGAAAGACATTGCTTCTCATGATTCTCACGTCCTTGATTGGTATAGCAATGTTGCAGTTTGAAGGACGAAAAGTACTTGTGGACGCCAAATCCGAGATGGAGCGTGGCAAGGTACCTGGCAGAAAAATGGTCGATGGTCTATTTATTTTTGTCGGTGGTTTCCTGCTTTTGATTCCAGGCTTTGTAACGGATCTGATCGGGTTTACACTGGTATTTCCATTAACACGTCCGGTTTATCGTCTGTTCTTCCTGGGATGGCTGGAGAAAAAAATGAAAAGTGGAAAAATTACGTTTTATCGCCGTCCGAAATGAAAAACCAGTTGTTATGCAAAATGGAAGAGGCTCCGCTCAGCAGATCATTTCTGTTGAACGAAGCCTTTTTCTATTTTTTCTGTGTACTCATAAGATGATGCCTCATCGGACACGTCCGTTAATGATGTACGTTCTGAGGTCGCGTAATACGTTAGCCCGATTGAACGCATCGAGAATCACGAGACTGACGGGGCCAATAATTAAGCCTAGAACACCGAACAACTTCAAACCCACAAACATGCCAACCAGCGTGGCGAGTGGGTCGAGCCCTACACTACTTGCAAGTACCTTCGGTTCAATAATCTGACGGGCGATCAGTAAGATCAGATAGATAATACTAATGCCAATGCCCAGATACAGATCCCCGTTCATAAACAGGTATGCAGCCCAAGGGACCATGACCAGACCCACACCCAGGTAAGGAAGCAGATCGACCAGACCAATAAACAGAGCGATGGTAAAGGCTGACTTCACTTGCAATATAAGCAGTCCAATCATGACGAATAGTGCTGTAATCGAGATCATGATCAATTGTGCTCTTACATACCCAAACAAGGCCTTCTTCAAATCAGTCCATATGTCTGATATTGGCTTGCGAATAGAAGATGGCACCCAGCCCGATACGGTGATGCTATGCCGGGTCCAGCTTTTGCTAATGAAGAATGTAGACAGCAGTACAACAATTAATACCGCGCCCATGTTCGGCAGGGAAGTAAGGAGACTCAGAACCATATTGAAAAATCCGGTGACCAGGTCGGTCACGGCTGTACCTACCGTTTCGGTCGTTTTGCTAATATTGCTGTTGATGGTTTCCTGGTAGTTGGGATTCTCCTTGTAAAATTCATTGATCTGCGCAATCAAACTCTGAATGGTGTCATTCTGGGTCCAGCGCACAAACGTGTCCTTGATCTCATCAACATGAAGATCAAAGCTTGTCGTAAGTGAAATGACTTCTTTTACCATGCGAGTAATCGCCGCTGACAGCACCACCGCGATGGCTCCAAAATAAAGGATTAAGGAAAGAGTCACAGCCAGCCAGCGGGGGAATCGTGCTCGATGCTGAAGCAGCTTCACTAATGGATTCATGGCATAAGCGATGATCCAGGCAATCGCAAAAGGATACAGTAGCGGGAACAACAAGTATATGGCAACAGCGATCAGAATGGTTGCAATGATAACCCATAAGCCGCGGAGCAGACGTTTCAGTATAATTTTATCCAAGCATCAACTCTCCTAATTTCAATTAAGCCGACCTATGTATGATCTATAAAACAGTATTAAAAATAGATGGCTATCTTAATTAATATAGAGCATTTACCATGTTTTGAAACGCCGGGATGTTACCAGAGTATGTTCAAAAGCTGACTTTTGAACATGCTCTGCCTTGATTCTTTCTTTTGCCTAGAGTATGCCTTAGTCTTACAGAATATAGCAATAGAAAGTTCTTCATACGACAGGATTGTTTAAAAAACATTAAATGTCAACCTTGTTTTTGTAAAGGTTTTCAAAAATGCTTTATCGGTCCGATAAAGAAGTTTGATGTGCGAATGAACTCTCATCATGTTCACATAAACGACAAAATCCAGTATGATGTTATAAGTAAATACCGATTGACAGGTAGGAAAACAGCATTTTGAAATATTTGTTAATTTTAAAATGAAAATGTTTACAAAGATAGGATAGGTGCACTTTGGCACTTATATGGCACTCTGGAATGGGTCCTGATTTCGCTTATTAAAGGAGAGATGTAATATGACAGCTACCAAAGGTCTGGAAGGCATCGTTGCAACAACCTCTTCGATCAGTTCTATTGTAGACGGTGTGCTCACATACCGTGGTTACGATATCGACGATTTGGCTGAACATGCTAGCTTTGAAGAAGTTGCCTATTTGTTGTGGTTTGGTAAATTGCCAACAACGGATGAACTGAAATCCCTTCGCAAAAGCCTGAGCGATTACGCGCCGATTCCGAGCGAATTGATTGCACAAATCCAATTGTATCCGAAAAACGTCAGTACCATGGCAGCACTTCGTTCCGCTGTCTCTGCACTTGCACTGTACGACGAGCAAGCTGATGAGATGACAACGGAAGCGAATGAGAACAAAGCGGTTAAGTTGCAAGCACAGTTGCCAACGATTGTGGCAGCCATCGCCCGTATCCGTCAGGGCAAAGAACCTGTGGCTCCAAAAGAAGGCGCTTCCATCGCAGAGAACTTTTTATATATGATGACTGGTGAAGAACCATCCGAAACCGCAGTAAAAGCATTGGATCAAGCCCTTGTCCTGCATGCGGATCACGAGTTAAACGCTTCGACATTTGCAGCACGTGTAACGGTTGCTACGCTGTCGGATATCTATTCCGGTGTAACTTCTGCCATTGGCGCACTGAAGGGACCACTGCATGGCGGTGCTAACGAAGCCGTTATGAAAATGTTGAATGAGATTGGCACGCCTGATCGTCTTGAAGCGGCAATTCAGGAAAAACTGAATAATCGTGAAAAGATCATGGGCTTTGGACATCGAGTGTACAAAAACGGTGATCCACGCGCCAAACATTTACAGAAGATGTCCAAGGAACTTGGCGAGATGAACAATGATACGCGCTTGTATGATATGTCTGTGAAGATCGAGGAACTGGTAACAGGACAAAAAGGACTGAAGCCTAACGTAGACTTCTATTCTGCTTCTGTATATACCCAACTGGAGATCGAACAGGAATTGTTCACTCCGATCTTTGCCATCAGCCGGGTGTCTGGATGGACTGCGCATATTTTGGAACAGCTTGCGGACAATCGCATCATTCGTCCACGTGCGGAGTACACTGGTCCTACAGAACAGAAATACGTTTCTATTGAACTTCGCTAATAGCCGCAAAAACAGTATAATAATATGGACGAGGTGAAGGGTTGGAAAGTAGAGGCGTTACTCGCTTAAGCTCTCAGGACCCTTCTCTCAACAAGACTAGTGGTATGATGAATACTGCATATATGAAACCTAGGAGGAATTTTAACTATGAAATTAGAAAAATTTGCTCACCCAACTGAAGGCGAAAAAATTCAAATTGATAACGGTACACTTCAAGTACCTAGTAATCCGATCATTCCATTTATCGAAGGTGACGGTACAGGCCGTGATATCTGGAAAGCTTCCAAACGTGTATTGGATGCAGCTGTTGAAAAAGCTTATGATGGCAACAAAAAAATCGCATGGTATGAAGTGTTTGCTGGACAAAAAGCATTCGATACATACGGTGAGTGGTTGCCGAATGATACACTGGAAGCCATTCGTGAGTATATCGTAGCGATCAAAGGACCTTTGACTACGCCAATCGGTGGCGGTATCCGTTCCCTGAACGTAGCCCTGCGCCAAGAGCTTGACCTGTACACTTGCTTGCGTCCTGTTCGTTATTTCGACGGTGTACCTTCTCCGGTTAAACGTCCTGAGTTGGTAGACATGGTCATTTTCCGTGAGAATACGGAAGATATCTATGCAGGAATCGAGTATGCTGAAGGTTCTGAAGAAGTGAAAAAAGTGATCCAGTTCCTGCAACAGGAGATGGGTGCTAACAAAATTCGTTTCCCTGAAACTTCCGGTATTGGTATCAAACCAGTATCTTCCGAAGGTTCGAAACGTTTGGTACGTGCAGCAATTCAATACGCAATTGATCATAACCGTAAGAGTGTTACCTTGGTACACAAAGGTAATATCATGAAATTCACCGAAGGTGCCTTCAAAAACTGGGGATACGAAGTGGCTGAAGAAGAGTTCGCTGACAAAGTATTCACTTGGGCACAATATGACATCATCAAAGATAACGAAGGTACAGATGCAGCGAATGCAGCACAAAAAGCCGCTGAAGATGCTGGTAAAATCATCGTAAAAGATGCGATTGCCGATATCGCTCTGCAACAAGTACTGACTCGTCCAGGCGAATTCGATGTTATCGCAACCTTGAACCTGAACGGTGACTATTTGTCCGATGCACTTGCAGCGCAAGTTGGCGGAATTGGTATCGCTCCTGGAGCGAACATCAACTACGTAACAGGACATGCCATCTTCGAAGCAACTCACGGTACTGCACCTAAATATGCGGACAAAGATGTCGTGAACCCTGGTTCCGTTATTCTGTCCGGAGTAATGTTGCTTGAGCACTTGGGATGGCAAGAAGCAGCTAACCTGATCTACAAAGGTATGGAAACATCCATTAACAATAAAACAGTAACGTATGACTTTGCACGTCTGATGGATGGCGCTACTGAAGTGAAATGTTCTGAATTCGC
This sequence comes from Paenibacillus sp. 1781tsa1, assembly GCF_024159265.1. Classification (NCBI taxonomy): domain Bacteria; kingdom Bacillati; phylum Bacillota; class Bacilli; order Caryophanales; family Paenibacillaceae; genus Paenibacillus; species Paenibacillus sp. 1781tsa1. The sequence continues at coordinate 2,128,530 of NZ_JAMYWY010000001.1, forward strand.
GGATCAAATCATTAAAAACCTGTAAGGGGAGATGTGAATCTTGACTATTCAGCGCAAAAAAATCACAGTAGTCGGCGCCGGTTTTACCGGTGCTACGACCGCATTAATGCTTGCCCAAAAAGAACTCGGGGATGTTGTGCTGGTTGATATTCCTCAGCTGGAGAACCCGACGAAGGGGAAAGCACTCGATATGATGGAAGCAAGTCCTGTTCAAGGATTTGACAGTCATATCGTCGGTACTTCCAACTACGAAGATACTGCAGGTTCTGAGATTGTAATCATCACCGCTGGTATCGCCCGTAAACCGGGTATGAGCCGCGACGATCTGGTTAATACGAATGCGGGTATCGTGAAGTCCGTTTGTGAAAATGTGAAAAAATATTGCCCTGATTCCATCGTCATTATTCTAAGCAACCCGGTGGATGCGATGACTTATGCAGCTTATCAGACCCTTGGTTTTCCTAAAAACCGTGTTATTGGTCAGTCAGGTGTTCTGGATACAGCACGTTATTGTACCTTCATTGCGCAAGAGTTGAACGTATCTGTTGAAGATGTTCGTGGATTCGTTCTTGGTGGTCACGGAGACGATATGGTGCCTCTCGTTCGTTATTCGAGCGTGGGGGGCATTCCAATCGATACACTGATTCCGGCTGACCGGATCGAATCCATCGTTCAGCGCACCCGTGTTGGCGGTGGTGAGATTGTGAATCTGCTTGGTAATGGCAGTGCATATTATGCACCGGCGGCTTCACTTGTTCAGATGACCGAAGCGATTTTGAAGGACAAGAAACGTATCATTCCAGTGATCGCTTATCTTGAAGGTGAATATGGCTATCATGATCTGTTCCTCGGTGTACCAACCATTCTGGGTGGTAACGGCATTGAGAAAATATTTGAACTTGAGCTGACAACGGAAGAAAAAGCAGGCTTGGATAAATCTGCTGATTCGGTTCGTAACGTCATTTCGGTAGTAAACCTGTAAGTTTGAGAACTTTTTGAACAGAAGCTAAAAGAAAACCTCCGGTAACCCGGAGGTTTTCTTTTCTTTGGATAAGATCCCCAGTATAATGGGATGTGATGTATAGCACACCGAAAATGTTGAGGAGGATGAAAATTTTGACAATGATTATGTATCTGCTCCATATTGTTGGAGCACTGGCGATGGGATTCTATTTGATTCTGCCATTCGTGGTCGGTAAAATCCGTACCTTGAATGCTGCAGCACAAGAGGGAGCATTTGCGTCACTTCGTTCTTTGAACAAAGTCGCGCAGTATGGACTTGTAATCCAACTTCTAACGGGTGGTTACCTGATGACAAAAGGTGAGTATTCTCATGTTTGGATGGCTGTCGTTGTTGTTCTTCTCTTGGCTATTGCCGCTATTGGAGGAATTATGGGCAAACCGCTGCGACTCGCTGCAGAAGGTGTGAAAAACAAGCGTGATGTAGGACCCGAACAAAGCAAGATCCGTATGTTTAGCACACTGCTTGCTGTATTCTTGCTGATTATGGTGTATCTGATGGTGAATAATCAGGTTATCTAGTTGTGCCGGTTGATTCATCCCTATGAGGATGTATTAATAGTCATCGTTTAAGCGTTTGCACACGTAATTAGGACAAGCTGGATGACCTGTGTCAACATGTATAATGGTATTGCGTTATAAAGAATAACAAAAACAGACAGCCTCATTGGCTGTCTGTTTTTGTTGTTGCTAAGCTGAGATCGGAGTCCTCAGCCTATTCGAATGGGAACTATGAATAATTACTTACATGTCACCGTACATATCTCATCAAATTGGGGCTGCATTGACTAGGTTGTACTCACAGCATGAACATGCACTTTATTTCGACCATTCCGCTTGGATTCATACAGAGCCGTGTCAGCGTCGCGCAACAAGGACTCCAGCGAATCAATCCCTCCATTGTACTGGGAGATTCCAAAGCTTGAGGTCAGTGTTATAGGTAATCCATGAACATCTAAAGGTTGATTCAACAAGGCAACTCTCAGTTGCTCTGCGAGTTCTTCGGCTTCTTGAAGCGAGGTATTAGGAAGAGCGATGACGAATTCTTCTCCTCCATAACGGGCGAACAACATCTCAGGGCTCAAATATCGATTACATATAGAGACCACATGAATAATGGCCTGATCGCCCACATCATGTCCATAGGTATCATTAATGCGTTTAAAATAATCGATATCAAATAAAATAAAGGAGACAGGCTGCAGGTTAAGATGAGCTTCGCTCAACATCTCCCGACCTTTATGCAAAAAATGAGTGCGATTATAGATTTTGGTCAGACCATCGAAATAAGCCAGCTGTTTTAGCTGTTCTTGCAAGAAACGTTGTTCTGTTATATCAATGAGCATAATGAGACTACCCACGATCTGCGCATCTTTGTTATAAACATAAGACGTTCTGACCTGATAACAGACGGTTTCACCTGCTAACTGCCAGTACAGATCCGTTTGCAATCCTTCCCTCTCGTATTGAACGGGAAAAGTCTCTCCGGCAAGATTAAGCCATATCTCATCCAAGGGTTGTCCAATCATGGTCAGATTAAGTTCTGGCAACATGTCACGAAGTGATCGATTGTAATCAACCAGGCGATTGGAACTATCCAGTACAATAACGCCTTCGCGCATGCTCTCGAAAATACTGTCTTTTGCAATCGGCACGATGGTCAGGAGACGAGAGGATAGAATGGCCCAGATATACATGGCAGATGTAATACACATGAGAACCGGCACGGGGTCCATCCCGCCAGGTGTCAAGCCAAGCAAATACAGAAAAGCTGCGACCATAGGAATAATCTGTGAAGTAATCAGTGTAAGTAATTGACGACGGTACATCTTCTTGGTGTGTTTCCATTGTCCGATTAGAATGAGGCAGGCACACAACAGACAAGAGAACGTGAATGCGCCGTGAACAACATACCATTGACCCACTGCGATATCCATCAGAGGTACGGGACTATTTTCTCTCAGCCATACTTTCTTATAAAAGAGATGATGAAAATCATTGGTTGCTACCATACATAGTGTAATGGAAGGGATTACAAACAAAGCGGTAGTTACCTTTTTGGATAACGTTTTACCTGTGTACTTTATCATCAACATGAGGCCAAGAGATGCAGAGAAGGGCATGCCTATATACTCCACGGTGGTCCAAAACTTCATCTGCTCGAGCGTGTTGCTGGCCAGCTCAATTGCATATCCAAAAGTATATATGGAGAGTGCTGCTGTGTAGAGGATGAATATTTTGGAACTGGGGATCTCGGATCTTCTGAAATAGGTATATAAACACAAAAAGACATTCAGCACGGCTGAAGTGGCTACGAGTGTTATATATGAATTAATATGCGATTCCATTGTCAGGTCTCCATGTTAGGTTAGGATGGTTAAACCAGTGAAAAATGATAGTTAAAGCACATCTGTATACTGTACATTGTACATCAGCCCAAGCGGCATAGGAATACACTTTGTATCATGAAACAGTCTAATTTCGAATAAATTTCGAATTTTCGGTATAACAAGTATTGATGGAGAAAGGTTGTTTGATATCTAAAGAGAGTGGTAAATAACGAATAGAGACAGCACGCTGAGATTTGAGTTGCTGTGATCGCAGAAGAATAATCTGGACTGTTCATGCCATCCTACAGAATGAGACTTTTTCAGAGAACGAAAGACAAGGAAGGTTATAGCTAAGGTCCATGTCTTCTGTAATCCAAATATGTTCACATTTTGAGAGGAGAATGTTAGATGTCAACCACACCACAAAACCAAAAAACAATGCCAGCGCAGCATCAGGATCAACGACCTGGAATCGAGTCGGAGATGCATCCCAGACCCGAATTTGAGAAGCCTGAATACAAGGCAGCAGGTAAACTGACGGGAAAGGTGGCGCTCATTACAGGGGGTGACAGTGGAATTGGTCGTGCTGTAGCCGTTACATACGCCAAGGAAGGCGCGGATGTCGCGATTGTATACCTGAGCGAGCACGAAGATGCCAAGGAAACGAAGCGACAGGTCGAACAGGAAGGACGCAAGTGTATCTTGATAGCCGGAGATATTGGTGACGATACCTTTGCCAAGAAGTCGGTTCAGCAGACCGTAGATGAACTAGGTAAACTGGACATAGTCGTGAATAACGCAGCGGAACAGCACCCACAACAGAATCTGGAGGATATTACACCAGAACAACTGGAGCGAACATTCCGTACCAATATCTTCGGCATGTTCTATGTGACGCAGGCGGCTCTGCCACATCTGAAGAAAGGCAGTACGATTATTAACACGACATCCATCACAGCTTACCGCGGCAGCCCGACCTTGCTTGACTATTCATCTACCAAAGGAGCAATAACTTCGTTCACTCGTTCTTTATCGATGAATGTGATTGAGAAGGGAATTCGTGTGAATGCTGTTGCACCGGGACCAATCTGGACACCACTCATTCCATCCACATTTGATGAGAAAAAGGTAAGTGAGTTTGGCGCAACGCAGCCGATGAAGCGGCCGGGGCAACCGGATGAACTGGCTCCCGCGTACGTGTATCTGGCTTCGGATGACTCATCGTATGTGAGTGGACAGGTGATGCATGTGAACGGCGGCGAAGTGGTGAACGGGTAATTCGTAAAAGGTTAACGCAGGTTTGGGTTATTAGATATAGAGAGGCGTATCGCTTTCAGCATGGCTGAGCGGTGCGCCTTTTTGATATCAGGGGAATGTGTAAGTCAAAGATGCGGGTTTAGCACCTGTTTACAAAAGTCTGCATCTGCGTTGATACATATATGATATTGTACGAATAGCCTTACCTGACTGGAATCTCCCTAATCTGTGATATGATAGATCGAGCAATTATACTCGGAGGGATAAGTCATATGAAAATTAGCAAACAGAATGCAGCGCATTATATATGGGGTGGACAGTGCGATGGCTGGCACCTTGTTCAAAACGATAAATTGAGCATCATTCATGAGCGAATGCCTGCAGGAACGGCTGAAACACGACATTACCATTCGGTAAGCCGTCAGTTTTTTTTCATCCTCAGCGGTGAAGCATGTATGGAACTTGATGGTGAAATGTTTATGCTTGAGACCCATGAAGGAATAGAGATTGCACCCGGAAGGCCGCATCAGATGATGAATCGGAGCAACGAAGAAGTGGAGTTTCTCGTTATTTCCAATCCCGGTACCCGTGGGGATCGAATTGAACTGGATTCAATGTAGAACAAGTCATTAGATATTAATCTGATCATAAAGGAAGAGATAGATGAGACCGTTCCGAATTCGCCTTGCCATCATTATGATGGTGTTGATCGGTATATCCGTCATTGTAGCTGGATATACGATGGGCAGAGTGTTTAAGACTACGCATATAACTGCATTGGAGCAAACTATGGTGCGCGAGATTAATTTGCTCAAAGCTACTTTTCCATTCCATGATGCAAGTGATCCAACCTCGGAAGCTACACGAAAGTATTATTCAGATCGGGCGCTGGAACTGGATCGCCTCACGGATTCCCGGGTGACCTTCATTAATAAGGACGGCACGGTCATTGGAGATTCCGAGAGTAGTCCGGCAGCGATGGATAATCACTTGAACCGGGAAGAAATCAAGGATGCGGTAGGGGATGGATACGGGCAGTCCATACGTTACAGTGAAACATTGGGACAGGACATGCTGTATGTAGCGCTACCTGTTAATTCGGATCAAAGTGACATGATTGAAATGCCTAGCGGTAAATTTGATGGTTACATCCGCCTTTCGATGAGTCTGCATGCGGTTGATCAGGGTCTTCAGCGTGGATGGATGATTATGTTTGCTGCACTTGGACTACTGTTCTTAATTGTCGCGTTTGTCAGTTATCGGGTTGCACGCGGATTAACTTCCCCGATTGAGCATATTACAAAAGTGGCTCATCGAATCACCAAGTTGGAATACGATGCGAGAGTTGATGTAACGCGTAGAGATGAGATCGGACAGCTGGGGCTTGCGATCAACGGAATGGCAGACAGCTTGCAGTCCCAGCTGAAGACGATTCGTGACAATGAAGCGTTACTACAGAGTGTCCTCGCGAACATGACCGGAGGTATTGTTATGATCGATGCAGGGCAATCCATTGCATTGGTTAATCGGGAAGCGGAGCGTATGCTTAGTATTCAGGCAGGAAAGGTTACGGGTAAGCCTTATACTGAATTGAAAAGACACTACGAATTAACACGTACCATTGAAGAGAGTGTTGCACTGAAAGAACGGATGCATGAAGAAGTGAGTGTGTTCAACCCGGAGGAAAAACTGATCCGTATTGATGGAGTGCCGATGTCCGAAGATGATGGCGGGTATCGAGGCATGTTGTTCCTGTTGCAGGACGTGACGGCGATTCGCCGCTTGGAGTCGATGCGCAGTGAGTTTGTCGCGAATGTCTCACATGAGCTCAAGACACCTGTTGCTGCGGTCAAAGGCTTTGCCGAAACGCTGCTCAGCGGCGGGGTACAGGATAAGGAGACGGAGCGTTCATTCCTGAAAATCATCTATGATGAAGGAGATCGACTTAACCGATTGATTGGGGATATTCTGGAGTTATCCAAAATTGAATCTAAACGCGCGCCGCTGCAATGCTCACCTGTTCATGTACACTCTTTCTTCGAAATGGTGCTGGGCACCTTGTCCAAGGTGGCGGAGAAAAAGCAGATTCGTCTGGAAATGCATGTTCCGGAGGAACTGTACATTGAAGCAGATGAGGACAAGATGAAGCAGATCTTCATCAATCTGTTATCCAACGGAATCAACTATACCCCGGATGGCGGACGAGTGAAGTTACAGGTGACGATGGATAACGACGATGAAGTGGTCTTTGCGGTGTCGGATACAGGAATTGGCATACCGAAAAAAGATTTGCCGCGAATCTTCGAACGGTTCTATCGCGTTGATAAAGGCAGATCCCGTAATTCAGGGGGCACAGGCCTTGGACTTTCCATCGTGAAACATCTGGTGGAATTGCATCATGGCAAATTGTCTGTTGAGAGTGAGCTGGGCATGGGGACAACGTTCCGTGTTATCCTTCCATTCATTCAGGATGAAGAGATCTAGACACTAAGTAGCAAATTGTAAAAAGGTTGTATTGTTTTACACCCCGTTAACAAATTAGTGCTATGATAGAAAAAGTGTTGTGGCAACAGACAACCTATGAAGAGAGAAGGGGTATCATGGCACAGCGTTTGCTAGTTATTGAAGATGAACCTACATTATCGAGATTACTCACGTATAACCTGACACAGGAAGGTTACGACGTTACGGCAGAGGATCACGGATCTGCAGGATATGATCGGGCCTTGTCCCAGGAATTTGATCTCATTTTGCTTGATCTGATGCTTCCGGGCATGAATGGTCTGGACATTCTGAACAAGTTAAGAATACAGGGTGTCAGTACACCCGTCATCATTCTGACGGCCAAGAACGGTGAAGCTGAGGTTGTACAGGGACTGAAATCGGGTGCCGATGATTATATTACCAAACCCTTTGGTGTATCTGAGTTATTAGCCCGAGTAGATGCAGTATTAAGACGTTATTCCAATGGTGAAGACTTACCACAGCCTGAGGACAAGGATGGTTCACGAATTATTCTGGGAGAGCTTGAGATTTATCCTCTGAAATATGAAGTGACACTGGGTGGACAATCCATCAGTCTTCGTCCGAAAGAGTTCGAAGTTCTTTTATACTTGGCCAAAAAGCCGGGTGTGGTACTGACAAGGGATGATCTGATGAACGCTGTGTGGGGTTTCGATTATATCGGAGGTCAACGAACGGTGGACGTACACGTCAGCTCATTACGTAAAAAGCTGGAGCTTGACCCGGAATCGGTTCACATTGATTCCATTCGTGGTGTAGGTTATAAATTGGTTGTCAAAAGAAAAACTCCCCATCATTCTAGTTAGCAATGATCGGGGAGTTTTATTTTACGTTCGTTTAACATAAAGGAGGATTTTACTTTACTTAGAGGGAGTAGCATGGACTTATCTGGGTGATACTTTATGCCTACATAATCTATCTTAAGACGGAGATAATACGTAAAGGAGATTGCGCATTTATGCCCATGTTGCTCGAAGTGAAACCCGACCAGCCTCATGTTGTTTTACATAATGAAGAATTAGCAACACCCGAACAACAGCCTCATGAAGTAACGGTGGTTGCTGAAGAACCTGTAATCCATCTGCTAGACTATTACCGCCAGGTTCCTGTCGCCGGAGTCCACACGACCTGTGGAGAAGCAGCGGCGATGATGAATCAGGGTCAGGAGCACCCTTGCATTGTATTATGTGATGAGCAGATGAAACCTACTGGATTGTTAATGCGAGAGACGTTATATCGGATGTTAAACGGTCGTTTTGCCGCAGATCTATTCTATCGTAAGCCGGTCATACAAGTAGTGAATACATCTCCGGTTATTGCAGATATTCATATGGAAGCCACAACAATTATTGATATCGCACTTGGAAGGAATGAACAACATTTCTACGATTGTCTACTCGTTACGGAACAAGATCGACTGCTCGGTGTGCTGACAATGCGTGATGTGATGTCCCTCTCCCGGAGATTGCAACAGGTTTCTTCGGCAGAACGGGTTCGTACGGTATCCGAGAGCAGGCAGGAGATATCGAGAATCAATGATGCAGTCACTAAGCTGGTGCATGCAGCGAATCAGACCGTACATGAGGCCCGTGAGATCATGGCATTGTCCAAGCAGGGCGAAGAGAGTTTGAAACACGTCGATGCTTCCTATAACCGGGTACATCAGCATATGGAGAGTCAAGGACAACATGCGGATCACATGTTGAATTCGATTAAAACAGGCTCAGGCATGGCACACTCCATTCGATCCCTGGCAGATCAGAGTGGGCTCCTTGCCCTGAATGCTTCCATCGAAGCAGCTCATGCTGGTGAATATGGACGAGGTTTTCAGATTGTTGCAGGCGAGATTCGAGCGCTCGCGAAACAGACCCGTGAGGTTGCAGGCAACATGTCTTCATTGCTAGAGAATATTGGTGGATTGACCCTTCAGACTGTAGAACTGGTTAAGGCAAGCGGAGCGGAGATTGACGACAGTTCGGTGCATGTCACCGCAGGGGGAGCAACGTTCCGACAACTGAACAGTGCGGTGAGAGATCTGTCCCGTATAGCAGAGGAGATCGCCATGGAAGGCGGGAAAGCTGGAGAAGTCGCAGAGCACATTCGTACGAAACTGGATGAGATGGTTCTGAATAGTGAGTAGAGTATAAGGCAATCGATAAGGCAGGCATCAGGAATCGGATTGATCCATCAAGCAGATCATGAAGGTTTAGGATGTCTTTTTACATTCCGTTAACATGAAAGTGATACTGTTTTTACAATGAAAGGGTAGGATATTAAAGATGGCCGAGCAGCGATGAACAATTATCAGCATCGGTCTCAACGTAAAGGGAGTTTCCGTGTCCCTGCAGCGAAGGAGAAGTGAACATCCATGAAGGACCTCATTCACATTGATAAACTTAATTTATACTATGATACGCATCACGCGCTTAAAAATATATCGATGGATCTGCCGGAAAAAACCGTTACTGCGTTCATCGGGCCGTCAGGTTGTGGTAAGTCGACATTGCTTCGCACATTGAACCGGATGAATGACATGATTCCGGGTGTTCGTGTGGAAGGACAGGTTATGTTGGATGGCTCCGATATCTATAGTAATGAGATTGAAGTGGAGACACTGCGCAAACGAGTTGGCATGGTATTTCAACAACCGAATCCGTTCCCGAAATCCATCTATGATAACGTCGCTTATGGACCACGCTTGCATGGAGTAACCCAAAAGGCTGAACTGGATCAGTTGGTGGAACAAAGTCTTGTCCATGCTGCACTGTGGGATGAAGTGAAGGATGTATTGAAAAAGTCGGCACTTAGTCTGTCCGGCGGACAACAGCAGCGTCTCTGTATTGCACGGGCACTGGCTGTACAGCCAGACGTTCTGCTGATGGATGAAGCAACGTCCGCACTCGACCCGATCTCCACATTGAAGATTGAGGAACTGGTGAAGGAATTGCATCACAAGTACACCATCGTTATGGTTACCCACAATATGCACCAGGCGGCACGGGTATCTGGACGTACGGTATTTTTCCTGAATGGTGAAGTGGTGGAGGCAGCTGATACGGAGACGTTATTCTCCACACCGCAAGATTCCCGAACCGAGGATTATATCTCTGGAAGGTTCGGTTAAGCGAGCTGAGTTGGAATGATCCCGGCATAACCGGAGACGATGGATAAGGAGGACATGAAATCTATGATTCGCAGAAAAGAATTTGATCAGGAGCTTGAAGAGCTGCGTACCTTGCTCAAACAAATGGGTGAACATGTAGGAGCAGCACTGGATGGTGCTATTGAGAGTTTACAAACGATGAACGCGGAGAAAGCTCAGGTCATCATCAAGAATGATGCGAATCTGAATGCCCTTGAAGACAAAATTATGGAACTTGGCTCCAAACTGATCATCACACAACAGCCGGTGGCGAAGGACCTCAGACGTATTATCGTGGCATTCAAAATTTCCAGTGATCTGGAGCGTATGGGAGATCTTGCTCTCGACGTGGCGAAGGTGACACTCCGGATGGATGGACAGAAGCTGATTAAACCTCTGGTGGATATCCCGCAAATGGCAGAAATCGTGAAATCCATGATTGATGAATCCATCGAATCTTTCCTGAAAGAAAACACAGATCTGGCCTACAAAATGGCTCAGACGGACGATCAGGTCGATCAACTGTACAGCCACATGATCAGTGATCTCTACACGTTAATGACAGAGCATCCTAATCAGGCTTCTCAGGCTATGCTGCTGATGATGGTTGGACGTTACATTGAACGTATTGGTGATCATGCGACCAACATTGGTGAGAGCACGGTATACCTGGTGACAGGTAAACGCCCGGATCTGAATCAATAGAAGAGTATTACTTTGGAATTGGGGAATCAGTGCTGATTAAGTAATGCAATCATATGAATGGAAAAGGACTTTCTCTCAGGTAGACTGTGTACAGCTGTCTGTGGAGAAGGTTCTTTTTTGCGATTAAAATGAAGTGAGAAGAGGCTATTCTTTTTGATGTGACAGGTGGGTATGGTATCATGAGAGTAGATGTAATTTGAAGAGGTTGACCATATAATACGCGAGGTGCTGGAATGGACAAGTTTATTCTCATAGATGGAAATAGCATTATTTACAGGGCGTTTTTTGCAATGCCGCCTTTGACCAACTCGAAAGGTCTGCATACCAATGCGGTATATGGCTTCACCACGATGCTGCTGAGACTGCTTGAAGAGCATAAACCTACACATGTGATGGTTGCATTTGATGCCGGCAAAATCACGTTCCGCCACGAAGGGTATCAGGAATACAAGGGTGGTCGGGAGAAAACACCACCAGAGTTGTCAGAGCAATTCCCGTTGCTCAAAGAACTGCTGAAAGGACTTGGCATTGCCCAGTTTGAGCTGGCTGGATTCGAAGCGGATGACATTATCGGAACATTAACCAAACGCGCTGATGAAGCGGGCAGACAGGTGCTAGTGGTATCGGGTGACAAAGATATGCTGCAGCTCGCCTCCGAACATGTACATATCGGACTGACGCGTAAAGGGGTAACCGATATTGAACTGTATGATCCTGCTCAGATTAAGGAACGTTACGGTCTGACGCCGATGCAAATCATTGATCTCAAAGGTCTGATGGGTGATGCGTCCGATAATATTCCGGGTATTCCCGGGGTTGGAGAGAAAACAGCGTTGAAGCTTTTGCACCAGTTCGGATCAGTGGAAGATGTGCTGAATGGTACAAGTGAGCTGAAGGGCAAGATGAAGGAAAAGATCGAGGCCCATGCCGAAGATGCTAGGATGAGCAAGCAACTCGCGACGATTCACCGGGAAGTTCCGCTGGAGCAGACGTGGGAGGATATGCAATTCGCTGGATTAAAAGAAGAACAGGCTGGTCCTGCACTGGCCAAGCTCGAATTCAAATCCTTGCTCGAACGCCTGTCGTTCAGTGGCAGCATTGGTTCTGAGCAGGAAGCGGTCCCTGCTGCCGAGGTGGAGTCTTCCATCGCAACAGAGGACAACATAGGCGAGCTGTTCAGTTCCCTCGATTCCATTGATGTCCTCCATGTGGAGACACACGGTGATAACCCGCATCAGGCGAAACTGATTGGACTAGCTGTAGGTTCCGCCGGAACCTATACATTCATATCTCCTGAATTGCTGAAGTCTGAGGCAGCAGCTCCAGTGCGGGCATGGCTTGGTAATTCAGACCAGCCGAAGCGTGGTTATGATCTTCATCGCGTAGACCTGGCCCTTCATGCGCATGGCATTGAATTTGCTGGTGCGTCATTCGATGTGCAGCTGGCTGCGTATTTGCTTGATCCCACTGAATCCAACCAGACGATTAGTGGGCTTACGACCAAATATGGTCTGCCTTCTCTCGTAGAGGATGACACGGTTATGGGCAAAGGGGCCAAGTATAAGGTGCCGGAAGCAGAGATCCTGGGCGATTTCCTTTGCCGGAAAACTGCTGCTGTGGCAGCGATTATTCCTCTTCAGGAACAGGCGCTGGAGGGCGATGAGATGAACTCACTTTTCCATGAGCTGGAGATGCCGTTGTCGCGTATTCTGGCAGATATGGAGAAGCAGGGTATTAAGGCTAATACAGCCGATCTGCAGGCGCTGGGAAGCGAGTTCGAAGAGCATATCAGCAGACTTATGGCTGAAATCTACAAGTTGTCAGGGACAGAATTCAATCTGAATTCGCCGAAGCAACTGGGGGAGATTTTGTTCGACAGACTGGGCTTGCCAGTCGTGAAGAAAACAAAAACAGGCTACTCCACAGATGCTGAAGTATTAGAGAAATTAGCGCCTTATAATGATGTGGTTAAGCATATCCTGCAATACCGTCAGCTTGCCAAGCTGCAATCTACTTATGTGGAAGGACTGCTCAAAGAGATCTCCGATCGAGATGGCAAGGTGCATACGTATTATCGTCAGACCATTGCTGCAACGGGACGACTTAGCAGTCAATTCCCGAATTTGCAGAACATTCCGATCCGGATGGAAGAAGGTCGCAAAATCCGGAAGGTATTTGTTCCTTCCGAACCCGGTTGGTCCATTTTGGCAGCAGACTATTCCCAGATTGAACTGCGTGTTCTGGCACATATTTCGGACGATGAGCGCTTGAAGGAAGCATTTGTCAACGATATGGATATTCATACAAAGACCGCTTCGGATGTATTTGGCGTGAAGCCTGAGGATGTGGACGGGGATATGCGTCGTTCCGCCAAGGCAGTTAACTTTGGTATCGTATATGGAATAAGTGATTATGGGTTGTCACAGAACCTGCACATTACTCGTAAAGAGGCTGCGCAGTTCATTGATCAGTATTTTGAAGTATTCCAGGGTGTGCGCCGATATATGGATGACATTGTGAAAGAAGCTCGCCAGGATGGTTACGTCAAAACGCTGCTTGAGCGACGTCGTTACTTGCCAGAGATTAATGCCAGCAACTTCAATCTGCGCTCCTTCGCAGAACGTACGGCGATGAATACACCTATTCAGGGAACTGCGGCAGATATCATTAAGCTGGCCATGGTACAGATGGATGAAGCGCTACGGGAACGCAAGTTGAAGAGCCGTATGTTGCTTCAGGTGCACGATGAACTTGTGTTCGAAGTGCCTGCCGATGAATTGGAGCTGATGAAAGAACTCGTGCCTTCGGTCATGGAAAAAGCATTGGAACTGTCAGTTCCGCTGAAAGCTGAAGTCAGCTTTGGGGATAACTGGTACGAAGCGAAATAATCAAGCACCGCGCGGTTTTTCCGGTATTTTACAATAGGGCCTTCTATGTTAGAGATATAAGAAAAGGGTCCCGCTGAGCGCCATCTTCCGTTATAATATAGGGGAGGTGAGAACATCATGCCGGAATTACCGGAAGTCGAAACAGTCAGAAGAACATTGAACCAACTTATTGTGGGTAAAACGATTGATCATGTTACCGTTAGCTTGCCGCGGATTATTCAGCGGCCGGACGACATAGATGCATTTGCAATGGAACTCGCGGGACATACCGTAATTGGCGTGGAGCGACGAGGTAAATTTTTGCGTATTTTGCTGGACGGGCTGGTGCTTGTCTCCCATCTGCGGATGGAAGGAAGGTACGGTGTGTACGAGCAGCATGAAGATGTGGAGAAGCATACACATGTGATCTTCCATTTTAATGATGGTACGGAATTGCGTTATAAGGATGTGCGCCAGTTCGGTACGATGCATCTGTTCAATGCAGGTGAGGAACTGATATCGAAACCTTTGCTGAAGCTGGGACTGGAGCCACTTGATCCAGCCTTTACGGTAACTGCATTCCGCGAGGCGGTTGGCAAGCGCACAACCAAAATCAAGGCTGTGCTTTTAAATCAGGCATATGTGGTAGGTATCGGGAATATTTATGTGGACGAGGCTCTATTTCGCGCCGGTATCCATCCCGAGACCATCGCCAAGACACTGACCGAAGCTCAGTTAACGGTGCTCCATGAAGCGATTGTGGCTACGTTGCAAGATGCAGTGAATGCAGGAGGATCTTCCATTAAATCCTATGTGAATGGACAGGGTGAGATGGGCATGTTCCAGCATCAACTGAAAATCTATGGACGCAAATCGGAGCCTTGTGCAACATGTGGTACGTTAATTGAAAAAACGGTGGTTGGTGGCCGTGGCACGCATTTTTGTCCGAACTGTCAGCTGCTGTAACATGAACTGAATGAACGAAATGATGAAATCATAGCACCCTTGGATTCCTCCCTCCATATACTGATATGGCAGAAATAAGCGGGCGTATACCCATACTGGCATCTTCAGTTGGCACGAGTACCGCACAGAGGAGGAGTCCGGGGTGCTGCATCATTTTATTTCATTGCTGGCGCTTGCTTTGGCGCTTAGTTTAGATGGTTTTGGAGTCGGGATTACATATGGGTTACGGAGGACTAAGATTCCCCTGTTATCTATCGCTGTTATTTCGATCTGTTCGGGATTGGTTATTGCCTTGTCGATGCAAGTAGGTGTGCTGTTGTCCCATGTCGTGTCACCGGATATCGCTTCGATCGTGGGAGCCGTTATATTAATAGGAATTGGTGCATGGTCACTGTTGCAACTTATTCGAAAGCAAGGCAAAGAACAGCTGGAAACAGGCATCGTAACGGTTGAGGGAGCAGGAGAAACAACGGTTAATGCGCTGGGGAAAAACGTACAAGGGACGCAGCCGGATTCCAAGGGCAGGAATCAGGTGCTTGCACTGGATCTGGAGCAATCGGCTTCGGGTGATTCTCTCGAACGAATGGTATTCACACTGGAGCTGCGTAAGCTGGGGGTCGTCATCCAGATCCTTCGCAGCCCTTCCAAGGCGGATATGGATAACTCGGGAAGTATATCTGCTCAGGAAGCGATGTGGCTGGGGATTGCCCTGTCTCTGGATGCGTTTGGAGCGGGCCTGGGAGCGGCTCTTTTGGGATTCCCCACGCTATGGACGGCACTCATTATTGCCCTGTTTAGTGGGGCGTTTCTGTCACTCGGCATGAAGGTTGGACTACGATTCTCAGCTCTGCGCTGGATGCGAAGACTATCTGTATTGCCAGCACTATTGTTAATGATTATGGGAATAATGAAGCTGTTATGAGGTGAAACGATGAATATAGGCTTAACCGGTGGGATCGCAACAGGCAAAAGTAGTGTTTCCGCCTATCTCGCCAGTAAGGGAGCGTTGCTCATCGATGCAGACGTTATTGCCCGGGAAGTTATGATGCCCGGGCATCCCGTGTTGGCCGCCGCTGTTAAGCGGTTTGGACAAGCCATACTGAACGAAGATGGAACACTGGATCGGAAAAAGCTTGGAAGTATTGTTTTTGAACAACCAGAAGAACGAAAGGCATTGGAGGCTATCACACATCCGGCAATCCGTAAAGAGATGCGTGAACGGGCTGCTGCATACGCGTTGCAACATCCGGATAAACTTGTGGTATCTGATATCCCTTTGCTGTACGAATCGGGTCTGGAGGATGGTTTCGAGGAAGTCATGGTTGTATATGTTCCAAGATTAGTGCAACGAGATCGATTGATGAGTCGGGATGGAATGACTGCAGCACAGGCTGAGGCCCGGATGGATGTACAGATGGATATTGAGCGCAAAAAGCAGCTGGCAGACATTGTCATCGATAACAGCGGTTTATGGACTGAGACGGAGCAGCAAATTGACTCATATCTACAGCGTAAGGGTTTGTTATGAAAATATTGCGTAAGAAACGTGTCCTGCTGTTGATGTTTGTGTCCTTTGTACTGGTGTTATTTCTGAATACAAACTGGATGGCATGGTTCTATCCGATTCATTATAAGGAAGAGATTCGTGCCCAATCTCAGAGCTATGAGGTTGATCCGTTTCTGATTGCTTCCATTATCAAAGTGGAGACCAATTTCAAGACAAGCAAGGAATCCAAACGTGGTGCCATTGGACTCATGCAACTGATGCCAGACACGGCAAACTGGATACTGGAACAAGCCAAAATTCCCGACACTTCGCTGGAGGAATTGAAGCACGAGCCTGAACGAAATATTCAGTTAGGCACATGGTATCTGCGTAACCTGTCCGATCAATTCGGTGGCAATGAAGCGGTGATGATCGCTGCTTATAATGCGGGTCCAGGCAAAGTGAATAGTTGGCTCAGAGATGGTGTGTGGGATGGTTCATTCGATACGGTGAAAGATATTCCGTTTGGTGAGACGCGTCACTATGTACAAAGAGTCATTTACTATTATAATCAGTATGTAAAGATCTATAATACGTTCTGAGTATATAAGTAGAAGCACAGAGCAGGCCGGTTGTTCACCGGCCGCTCCATGCTCCTCTGTGTAGCGTATTACGATGCAGATATTATTGGTATTGACCTGCCAATTGCTGTTCTGCAATTGTTACCAGACGCTTCGTGATGTATCCACCGATCGAACCGTTCTCGTAAGAAGTCATGTTACCTTGGTATCCGTCTTGTGGGATGCTGATTCCGAGTTCTTGAGCAACTTCATATTTCATTTGCTCGAGTGCTGCGGAAGCTTTAGTTACCACCAGGTTGTTGGAGTTACCGTTGCTTTGTGCCATTGCTGTTCACCTCCTCGTGAGTTGGTAAAAGTATTATGTCTCGGCAATGCATTTTTCATTACAAAATCAAGACAGGGAATATGTGGTAAAAGTAAAACGTGGGAAGTGATCTGATTTGAAGTGTCCTTATTGCGGTTATATGGGTACCAAAGTGCTTGATTCGCGTCCGGCCAACGAAGCAAAATCCATTCGTCGTCGCCGTGAGTGTGAGCAGTGTGCTCGAAGATTTACAACGTTTGAGATGATTGAGGAGACTCCACTGATTGTCATTAAGAAAGATGGCAGTCGTGAAGAGTTCAGCCGGGACAAGATTCTCCGCGGGCTTATACGTGCCTGTGAGAAACGTCCAGTCTCCGTAGAGACCCTGGAAATGATGGTATCTGAAGTGGAGAAATCACTGCGTAATACAGCTGATGCTGAAGTGGAGAGTCGCCAGATTGGTGAGCTATTGATGGAACAGTTGTTTCCAGTCGATGAAGTGGCATATGTCCGTTTCGCGTCGGTATACCGCCAGTTCAAAGATATCAATATGTTCATGAAAGAACTGAAATCCCTGTTGTCCAAAGACAATCTGGAGGATTAGTGAAGTGGGGAAAGGGAGAAGAGCAGTCTGGAGTTCCAGTCCGTGTGTACCAGAGAAATCGGTTGTTCTTCTCCAATCACTTTGGATCTTAAAAAGTGATTGACAGCGAAAGCTGGATTTTATATGATATAGGAGTCGCCTGTGGAACGTAGCAGGGCTGGACAAGTGATCTATTTCATATCCTGGGGCCTTAGCTCAGCTGGGAGAGCGCATCGCTGGCAGCGATGAGGTCAGGGGTTCGATCCCCCTAGGCTCCATAACTAAAGAACCCGCTAAACACAAGGATTTCCAAGTGTTTGGCGGGTTTTTGCTATGTAAGTTCAAATTTTAAATGACAAGAGATTCAGTACACACGAAATAAACATTTAAGAATGGGAATCAATCACTGGGATAAAGCAATTTTGGTAAGATATAGTAGAACCTATATAAGGGTTCTGTTATGATGATGAAAGGTTTGTATGCAATGAGGTACAGAAGCTACTAAATATTATAGTGAAGGAGGGAGTTTTTCTTAAGGTACATCTTGTTGGAGCGATACATAATCAAAACTAGAGGGACATTATTTTTTAGATCAAAAACTTCTTGCAACAATAGCTACTAAGAGAATGGGGAATAAAGAGAGATGAGACAAAATGTATTGCGATGGTCTACTGTTATGATGATGTGGGTTGTGATTTTCATGCTCACGCCTAATCTGACATCAGCAGCGGGACTTCATTTTCCGGAACGGGATGAGGTTAAGCGAGTATGGAATCAACTGCAAAGCATGAACACTGGATTAAAGGCGTATGATACGGAACCTTCCTTTAAAGCGCCTTATGAGGTAGGAAAGGTAAATCAGGCGATGCTAGATCAGGCTTTGTTAGCTACGAATCTTGTTCGTTCATTGGCGGGATTACCAAGTGATGTGCAGTTGGATTCTGAGTTGAATGAGTTGGCGCAGCATGGTGCGGTCTTACTGGCTGCTACCGATAAACTGACTCACTATCCTGAGAAGCCGGCAGATATGACAGATGATTTCTATAACAAAGGATATCAATCCACTAGAAGCAGCAATCTATCTAGCGGGAGAGATAATTTAAGTGATAGTGTACTTGACGGTTATATGCCGGATACAGGCAGGAATGCAGATCGAGTAGGACATCGCCGTTGGGTGCTGAATCCTTCCTTGCAGAAGGTAGGTTTTGGTCTGGCTGGTGACTATGGTTCAATGCAAGTCTTTGACAAGTCTCGTGCAGAGTCAGTAAATTATGATTACATCGCATGGCCGGCAGCAGAATTTCCGCAGCAGTTATTCGGAGGTTCTCACCCATGGTCTGTCACGTTAAATCCTGACAAGTATGAGAAGCCTACTTTGCAGAATGTAAAAGTGAAAGTAACCGATGTACAAAGCCAAAAAACATGGACATTAGACAGTACAAATAATGATCTAAACAAGGATCTTTACATGAATGTGGAGTTGAGTGGATTCGGAGTTTCTAACGCTATTATTTTCCGCCTGGACGGAGTACAGGAGTACACAGGGAAATACCGAGTTGATATTAGCGGCTTGCGTACAGCGGCTGGACAGGCGGCCGAGCTTACCTATACAGTAGATTTTTATGATTTATCCCAGCATTTCTATCCGGGTGAGACGGAGAAATGGAACCTGCAGTTTTCTGTTGAGAAAGCAGGGTCATATGAGACGCGTACAGGAACAAAATATTTTGATGATGATAATCACCCTTTTATTGAAAAAGGAAGTACACTCGTTCCTTTAAGGCTTGTTAGCGAGTCACTGGGACTTGATGTCCAGTGGGATAAGGCTGATCGAATCATTCGGATCTCAGATCATAAGAAGGAGATTGTTTTGAATACGGGTAGTCAGCAAGTCCGGGTCAACGGCATAGAAACGACAGTTTCCGTAGCTCCAACTGTCGTCCGGGGTGTTACCTTTGTGCCACTACGATTTGTCTCTGAGCAGTTAGGTCTGTCCGTCGATTTTGAGGATAGTAACAAGTTAGTGCGCATTGAGCGGGAGTATGTGCACTAGGAAGGGGCGGTCTCTTAATTTGCCACTCGTGGTAGAGCGCATCGCTGGCAGCGATGAGTCAGGGGTTCGATCCCCCTAGGCTCCATAATCAAGAACGCCATCGCATTAATGCGATGGCGTTTTTCTTGTGTGGTGAAATAAATCAGAACATGCACTAATGAAGTAGAATTTTGGACTTGGGGACGAGCTTGGGTACGAAATATTCTAGATGCCAAAAATCGAGGGTTTAAAATCCTGACCGGGGAGTTGTCAAAAAAGTGCAGTTTGAAAACAAGAAGACCCTTCCGGCTGGATATTGTCCAACCGGGAGGGGGCACCTTAATTTTGTATACGCTTTCAGTTAGCCTGATATTCAACGAATCTTACAAAGATCGTAGCTACTTCGGCCCGCGTGGCGGTGGCTTTGGGAGCAAACAAGTTGTCCGGCTTGCCTAATACAATGCCGTTGCCTTGCAGCGCCTGAACGGCCTCCAATGCCCAGGAGCTGATCTCATTCTCGTCCGTGAAGGGCTTAGAGTTGCTTTCAGGTATCTCATAACCCTTGTACTTCATGTAGTTGTACAGTATCACCAGCATTTGCTCGCGTGTCATCGGTGAATTGGGGTCAAACAGGTCTGCGGTTGTGCCGTTGACTATGTTTTTTTCGGCCGCCCACTCGGCTGCCGCCGTGTACCACTGTCCGTCCGTCACGTCGCTAAAGCGGGAACTCGTGTAGTTGGAGAGGTTTACATTTTCGAGATTAGCCAGTACCTGTACGAACATGGCACGCGTCATTGCGGTGCCCGGTGCGAACGTCGTGGACGTCGTGGACGTCGTGCCGTTGAAAAGATCGTATGTGTAGGCAAAATTTATATCGTTGTAGAACCAGTCACCCATGTTGGCATCCGTGAAAGGATTGCCTGATAACACGAGGAAGCCCAGTGGGGTGGTGTCATCGAACGCCAGCTCCGTACCCTCACGGATGTTCAGCGACATGCCGTTGTCTAAGCCAACTCTTGCGCCGCTCGGTCCTACCACAACCGCTCCGCTGCTCCGTATCTTCGATCCGCCGTGGATATGCACACGGTTGCCGTTGGGCAGGTCCACATATGCATCTTTGCCGCCTACTGTAACGGTACCGTCGCTAGCGATCGTCGAGCCGCCCGAGATGGTCACTGTGCTGTTGCCGCCGGGTAGTGTCACTTCGGCGCTTTTGTCTGCTGGAATGGTTACCTTCCCGTTTGAGTCTATCGTTGTGCCCTCGGGTACCTTAATCTTCGTTCCGCCTTTGGTCGCAATCTCGCCGCCGCCGGGGAGGGTAGTGTTGCCGTTTTTGTCTGTGACCGCGGGCTTATCCTTCGGTGTATTCACTGTGTAGGTCGACTTCGACGTTTCAGCGTCTGTCCCAGTGCCCGTATTGTTGGTGTTGTGTGTATTACCACTGTTGCTTGTGTTACCGGTGTTGCCCGTATTGCCACCAGAATCAGGCACAGTAGGAGTCGTCGTCTTCATTGGTGTCGCCGTCGCAC
The DNA here is from genome assembly GCF_024159265.1 of Paenibacillus sp. 1781tsa1. NCBI lineage: Bacteria > Bacillati > Bacillota > Bacilli > Caryophanales > Paenibacillaceae > Paenibacillus > Paenibacillus sp. 1781tsa1. The sequence goes on from NZ_JAMYWY010000001.1 coordinate 2,149,855, forward strand.
TGATCTCCGCGCCGTCTCCCTTCCCGTTCACCGCGATGATGGTGAAGTTGTAGCCTTGGCCGTTTGTCAGATTGTTGAAGGTATACTTGGTCTCCGCCGCATCCAATGCAATCGGTGTTACATTGCCATACCATACCTTGTAGCCCAATATTGCGCTGCCACCGTCATCAGCAGGAGCAGTCCAGCTCAATGTGACCTGTCCGTCACCCGCTGTCGCTTTGAAGTCACTCGGCGCACCAGGCACGACCGGTTTTCTCTGCGCAAACATCCAATCAAAGACATCTGTGTAGTCATTGTTCCAAGCCGGCAAGTTAGAGGACTGTGCCGTGGGAGCTATTGTCCAAGTTCCCATAGTGATCTGGTTATAAAGAACCGCCGCTTCAACTTCATGGGCTATATAATCAGCCAGAACAGGTGTGTTGGCAGGATTCGGCCTCAGATTCGGCTGATCAAATTGATTGTAGGGCCAGGTAAGAACCTCATTACTCTCAAAGCGTGAAGCCCTCGCGTTGATCATTTTTGGCATATTGTTATTGATGAAGTTATTGAGGTTCGTCTGGTAGCCTCCAACATTATGAGCATTTAAAAACATCCAATAGGCCAGGTTGTTGTGAGCGTCATTGTCCTTAGCGTTCGGTGAACCGCTTACCGGGGCCATAGGTGCGGCGGCAGCGAAGAAGCCAGGATAGCTATTAACTAAGTTATTCGTATACTGGCCGCCCCAGGAGAAGCCTGCTGCGTAAACACGGTTAGGGTCTACTTCGCCGCTGGCAATCAGGGCGTCTATGACCTTCTTAACATTCTCTGTGGAGGGAACAGATACGCCATTATAGGAAATATTCAGAACATGGCTGGCATACTTATCGGGATTTTGCTCCATCTTTTTCATTAGAGCGACTGAGCCGTTGGCTGATTTCATGGCCGCTTTTTGGTCTGTCGCAGCGCTTGTACCGCCGCGTGACATGCCGTGGGTATAGACATAAAGCGGCAATCCGTTCATCACGTTACCGTCTTCATCCTTGTGAAGGTAGAGCGAACGATTGACCGAATTGTCCGTGAATGTTGCAAATTTATCAAGGATTGGATTCACAACTTTTTCCTGTTCAAAAACCACATTGTGAAGCGGATTCCCTTCTGTCAGTACAATCTCACCCTTTTGGATAATAGTGTAGACCTGCTTTGTCGAGTTACTGCTGCCATCTAGCGTTGTACTGCCGCCGCTCTCTGAATAAAACTCAGACTCAACCACGATGTAACGACCGCTCGCCAGTCCGTCCTGATAATCTGGTGAATGGCTAATCGGCCCCACGTAGCCGCGTACCTTCGGTTCATCATTAGCATACACCCTTGTGATCTTGCGTGGTCCTTCAAAGGTCACCGCTTCGCCGTTCAGGGTCGTGTTCCTAGCTGATAAGGCAAACAAGTCTGGACTAAGCTCGGAGCCTAACGCCGCCTTCCCCTCGCCTAAATCAATGATAATAGCCGTTGTGTACTCGCCACTGGCAAAGTTGTCATTCCATACGATAAAGGGAAGTATCCCCGCGTCCGGATCGTTTTTGAATGTCACATGAATGGTATGATCAGCCTCAATATTCGTAAAGGTATAAGTGCCGGCAGATAGAGTCACGGTCTCGCCGTCTACCGTTACGGTATCCACAATTTTGCCGTAATCGGGGGTGAACGTAATTTCTTTATTAGAGCCCCGATCTACTCTCAGAACATCCCCGGGTGGGTTCGACATGATTGAGCCGCCCGGTCCCGCCGTTGCGGTGATTGAAAATCTGTTATCCACTTCATTGGCTGAAGTGAGCTGCAGACTGTCTGTAAATGAATCAGCGCTGGTATAAGCCGCGTCCGGGACTCCAAAACAGGAAACGACTTCATAACGGTCAGCGCCTTTTTCTGTCGAGTTATTGATATAGACCTCAAAGGTAAGGTTCCCCTCCTGTAAGGTCAGGGTTCTTTTTGGTATTCTCATTTCCACGATGTATCCGGTTTCCGTGATCTGGGTCCATGCAGCTCTGCCTGGAGCGGCCTGCCCTGAAAACACACCCGTCGAGCTAACACGCCATTGGTTCGAGCCGCCGGTTCCGGTACCAACATAAAACTCCAGGCTGTCGTATCGGTGATCTGCGCCAGCTCCCTGATATAGATTACTGTCATTCACAACTACGCGGGCATACAGGTAGTCATGATCCCAAAGGATTCTTGCTGTGCCCGTGGCATGGGGTCTGGGGTCGGTGGGTACCGTGCTTTTGTTGATGTGATGCTCCATGGTTTGGTCCCAGAGGGGATCGTTTGACCCGAGTTCGGGAGTTCCAAAAATGGCGGTTGGTGTTTCATTCGCTTCTGCGTTCTCGATGTTGTCAGTGGCGGCAGCATAGCTGGTAGGCAATAGCGACGCCACCATTACCAAGCAACATAGAAACGCGAGCATTCTGCTAAATCGTTTTGGCATAAATGAAAATCCTCCTTATTTTTCGATCCGGTTCGCCCACGGCGGCTTACCCGCATCGTATTCGGACACATTGTCCATTTGACAAGCGCCCAACTATATATATTAAGTTTATCAGGGGTTCAATCCTTTAATTTACACATAAACCATACGTAAACATCTAGAACGGCAGAGATGCCGTTTTATTGTTTGATAATCTTGTACGCATCTGTACATGTAGATTGCTTCATATGAATAGTGTTGCAGTCTGCATTCATTTCAAATTGCAATAAAAAAATCCACCTTATGAACAAGAAACTACATTGAATTAGAAGAGTTGAAGACGTAATATGAGGAGAAATGTAAGCGCATTCATTTCGGGGTGTTTCTTTAGCTCCTTGAGCGAGGTGGTCTTGTTTTAAAGATGAAATAAGGATTACGTGCTTTTGAATATTAAACGAGGGGAAGAATGCTATGCGAAAGCGGATTTCAATCATAACGTTAGCTTTACTTTTGACCTTCAGTAACTGTTTGAGTCTTGTTCTGCCATTTAACAATCAAGCTTCAGCAGACCCCATAACACCAACGATGTTGGCACATTATCCACTGCTTGAGGATGTACAGGATACATCCGGTAATGGCAAACATGGAACGGCTGTAGGCAACATTACGTATGCCGATGGTCTTACTTTACCTGGAGGGACCGATAGTAGTACGAACTACGTGCAGCTTCCTACTGGATTGTTTGATCATCAAGAAAATACAACAATATCTGTATGGATCAAAAGCAACACGGGAAGCGGAAACTACGCAGCATTGTTCTACGGTACGCCAGCAGCTGAAAATAAATTACCAACGAACTATTGGCTGTTTAATCCATCGAATCCAAGTGGTGAATTCAAGTCCGTATTTACGAATAACAATAATGTGAACCAGCCTTGGACAACTGAGATAGGAGTATCAGGCGCTTCTACGTCACAGTATCAAGGTCAATGGGTTCACTATACGACGGTCATCACAGAACGCTCTATTACAGGTTACATTAACGGTGTAAGCATAGGTACGACCGCCAAAGAGAAAACAACAGCCAGCTTTGGTACGGATTTGCAAGCTTACATCGGTCGCTCCAATTATTTAGGGGATGCTACTTTTGCGGGCAGCTTTCAAGATTTGAGAATTTACGGAGAAGCACTAAATAATGAAGATATCGCGGCAGTATATGAACAATCATTTAATGAAAAGCAAGTACAACAAGGCAAAATAGAGCTAACGTTAGGTGATATATCGGCAGTTACAGAATCTCTTGAACTTCCTTCTACCAATAAGTATGGCGCATTGATATCGTGGACTTCCAGTGATGAGAGTGTGGTTAGTACAACCGGGGAAGTAACCTTACGAGAAATGGAGCAACAAGTGACGTTAACTGCAACCATTTCTTTAGGTGGAAGCCAGGCAACGAAGGAGTTTGTGGTTACCTTACTACCTAAAGGTGCTACTGTGGAGCAGATTGCCGTTAAGGAGGTTTCGCTTAATGAAGCTGAACTTCGTTTATCCATGGGGGACAGCGAGACATTAGTGGCTACAATTTCACCTTCAAATGCAACCAATACAAGCGTCGTCTGGACATCTAGTGACTCCAGTGTAGCGGTTGTCAATTCAACGGGTAAAGTTACAGCGGTTAGTGATGGTAATGCCACAATTATGGTACAGACTGAAGATGGAGAGTTTACAGCTACATCAGCCGTTACCGTTAAGGGAAAATCACTCAAAGATGATCTTATTCTTCATTACAACATGAAAACGACCGAAGAAGTAGACGGTCAACTCGTACTAAAGGATGTGGCCAATAAGCCAGTTACATTCGATGGAATATTTAAAAATCCAGACAATGGACAATTCATTTCAAATAGTGAAGTTGGCTTTATTTCCTTCAATGGTGGAAGCTCTACATCGAACAGTGGATATGTTGAGATTCCCAAGGGCTCCAATGGGCTGGATCTATTACAAGGTCTGAATGAAATTACCGTATCTTCCATCGTGAACTGGACGAATGATGGTACGAATCGCTGGATTTTCGGTTTGGGTACGGTGTTAACGCCGGAAACGAACAAATATTTTTTTGTAACCCCACGTCACGGTAGTGGATCAGGTAATATGATCGCTACAGGTATCTCCAGAAATGGCTGGCCGAACGAAGCATTAGTTACAGGTGGCGCAAACTCAAACCTGATCAGTGGACAGTGGAAGCATGTAACGGTGTCCTTCTCTGAAGCTAGCAACAGGATCACATTATTCGTTGATGGAGTTAAGGTTGCTTCAGGTAATACGAAGGGACTAAAGCTGTCAGACATTATTAATCCGGATGCTACGTTCTCTGGCTTTATCGGTAAGTCCATCTTCTCAAACGATCCATACCTTCAAGGTAGCGTGGCTGATTTCCAAGTATATGATCGTGCGTTGACGGAGCAAGAAATGGGCGAGTTATATCAACAAGAAGCAGCAACTCACATCTCCAAAATACGTCAGCTCACTGTTGATGATGCAGCGAATCAACTTAACATCGGTCATTACTTAGACGAGGCAGATCAGAGTGCTGACAAGATAACGAGAAACGTAAATTTACCGAAAAGCGGTAAAAATGGCGTGAATATTACGTGGAGTTCCAGTCATCCTACGGTCATTTCTAACAGTGGTACTGTACAACGTCCAGCTGTTCAAGCAGGTAATGTTCAAGCAGAGCTTACGGCTACTTTAACGTATCAAGGCGTATCTAGAGAGGCTGTATTCCCGGTTACGATCTTGAAGCAATTCGATGATCAGCAGAAGGTTGATCTGGACGCTGAACAATTAGAGATCTACAATGCGGACAATGTTAAAGGCAACTTACGTCTTGTCAATACAGGTGAACAAGGATCCACCATTACATGGACATCGAGCAGGCCGACGGTTGTTAAAGGAACGGCAGAAGCGGCTGGTAACGCTACACAATTAGGCTGGGTAAGCCGTCAAGCTACGGATATACCCGTTACGCTAATCGCTACTATTACAAATGGTGCAGCTTCTAAAGAGCTTACGTTTAACGTTACAATTAAAAAAGCAGCTGCGCCAGTAGAGCCTGATGCGTACTTCTTTGCTTACTTTACAGGTGAGTATGAGGGTGGTGAAGAGATCTCCTTCGCTACAGCGGAAGATCCATTGTTCTGGAGAGCGCTGAATAATGGAAAGTCGATCCTTCAATCGGATATGGGGGAAAAAGGACTTCGTGACCCATTCGTTATTCGGTCAGCAGAAGGTGATAAATTCTATATGTTGGCAACCGATTTGAAAATGGGCGAAAGTACAAATTTCGATCAAGCTCAAATGACAGGCAGTCATTACATGATGGTTTGGGAGTCAGAGGATCTCGTGAACTGGAGCGAGCAGCGAATGATCAAGGTGGCTCCTAAAACGGGAGGAAATACGTGGGCGCCAGAAGCGATCTATGATCCGGTAACTGGAGAGTATATTGTATTCTGGGCATCATCGATGAAAAACACAGAGACATATGGTGACTATAACGGAAGACCGGAAGGTCAGTACAATGTGATGTACTACGCGACAACAAGAGATTTCTACACCTTTTCTGAGGCCAAGGTCATGATTGATGAATCACTTCCGACCATTGATACGACATTTATTGAGCACAATAAAATGTTGTACCGATTCACCAAATCAGAAGTGAATACGAAAGTGTATGTGGAGAAAGCACCAACGTTCTACTATGACAAGGACGGTATTGCAGCAAATGGCCTTCAATACGACGCTGTTCCTGGTACACGTGATAATAAACTTGGCTTGATCGGAAAAAATGGAAACAACGAAGGACAAACGATATTTAAGGATATTCATGAAGACAAATGGTATCTGTTCCTTGATTCATGGCCATATCATGTACGTTATACAACAGATTTGGACAGTAGCACGCAATATATAAACAATGTGTTAAGTAGTGATCAATATGCACTTCCGCCAGGACCACGACACGGAACGGTGATTCCAATCTCACGTGCAGAGTATAATGCTTTGCAAGAGAAGTATGCATGGAAGGGCCCAGAACCATCAACAGACCCGGTTGTACATTACTCATTTGATACAGATACAGTGAATGGTACAACGTTGAATGACATTTCTGGTAATGGCCATCACGCAACACTCGTAGGTGGAGCAACGATTAATGAAGAGGATCGTATCGGTAAAACGGGTGGTGCACTAGAGCTTAATGGATCAACAGGATATGTGAAGCTGCCAGATCACTTGATTCAATCCTTGAATCTGGAGAAGGCTACGTTCTCTACATGGGTTCAAATGGACAAAAATCAAGCCAATCAAAGAATATTTGATTTTGCTTCCGAAACAGGAAGTCAGGTTAACCGCAACACCATGTACTTGAGTACACAAGGGGATACAGGTAGTCTGGAGTTCGCTGTCGTAACCCCTTTTACAGAGAAATTTAGCAATGACAGCACGAAACTAGGATCAGATTATAAATATGCAGTGAGAAATGCTGGACTTTTACCAACGAAGACTTGGCAGCATGTTGCAATTACAATGGATGAATTTGATGCCGTTTTGTACGTGAATGGTCAAGAGGTTAAACGCAGCTCGACATTTAACGTGGAGCCGAGAATGTTACTGGAAACAACGATGAATTATATTGGTAAATCGAGAAACAGCTCTCATAGTCTATTTGATGGTAAACTGGATGATTTCCGTATTTATAATCGTGCATTATCCGTTGAAGAGATTGCAACTTTAGCTAATGAAGACGTTACTCCTCCAGTTGAGCAGCCATCTGGGGCAGAACTCATTCTCCATTACGATATGAATGATATCGATGGTGCGACGGTTGTTGACCAAACAGGAAACTTTAACGGAAAATGGATGAATCCGTCTAAAGCAGAATGGATTCGTACACAAGATGCTGGTGTACTAAGCTTTACTGGTGGCACAACTAACTCCTATGTAGAGCTGCCACAAGGAGTTCTCGATGGATTAACGGATGTCACCGTTTCATCCATTGTGAACTGGAGCGGTAAAAATGCTGCGGAGTGGTTATATGCATTAGGAAGACCAAACAATAATACACACTATACGTATTTCACACCACGTTATAACGCTAACGGTCTGGCTCGCTTAGGTATCGCGACGAATGCCTGGAATAATGAGTCTTCAACTTCGACCACGGGCTTAAAGAATAACGAATGGAAAGTCGTTACGACTGTTGTTTCAGGCACGGATGGTACACTAACGCTTTATATTGATGGTGTTGCTGTTGCATCAGGCTCTACGAATGGAATGACACTAGAACAAATAAAAAATACTTTAGGCAGTAGTGGATACATCGGTAAGTCATTCTATACAGATGATCCATACTTCGGCGGAATGATTGCAGACTTCCAAATCTATGATGGTGCTATGACTGCTGCGGATATTGCATCACTTAAGGCTCAGGCAGATCAGAAGATTGCTTTAATGGAGGGCATGCTTGTATCGGCTGCGACAGAGAAATTAATGATTCATGATCTTCTTGCCTCGAATACATCAAAAGATGAGATTATAAGCAATGTAACATTGCCAACATCAGGTGCTTATGGCACAACAATAAGCTGGACTTCAGATAAGGGGAATGTCATCTCAACTACAGGTGCCGTAACTAGACCAGCTAACGCAACAGGTGATCAAGTTGTAACGTTAACAGCAGTATTTACAGATGGTACAGAGACAGTTAACAAAACTTTTCAGTTGATGGTTAAGGCATTGCCCAGCGATGCCACTTCTGTAGATGAAGCAAAATCAGCGCTAGTCGTTCATAACATTGGTGATGTTAGAGGTCATCTCTCCTTACCGGAATCTGGACTATATGGAACAACCATTACTTGGGCTTCTGCTCAACCAAACGTCATTTCAGTGACTGGTGAAGTACAACGTCCGGCGCACGGTAGTGGAGATGTAGACGTGAAGCTTACAGCTACGATTACATTAAATGCAGCATCCACTACGAAGGAATTTATGGCGAAGGTGAAGGAAATGCCTGCCGATGAAAATTATGCGGGATACTTCTTCACATATTTCACTGGAGAAGGTACTGCAACAGGCGAGCAAGTTCACTTTGCACTAAGTAACGGTAATGATCCGTTGAACTGGCGAGAATTGAATAATGGTAAACCTGTATTGACCTCTACCTTAGGGGAGAAGGGGGTACGTGATCCATTCATTATTCGTTCGCCTGAAGGTGACAAGTTCTACATGATTGCTACCGATCTGAAAATTAACGGCAATGGTAACTGGGGCAGAGCACAGACATGGGGCAGTCGTTCCATTATGGTGTGGGAATCGAATGATCTAGTCAACTGGACAGATCAACGCATGGTAGAGGTTGCACCGGAAGAAGCGGGTAATACATGGGCACCAGAAATGTTGTACGACAAAACAACTGGTGAATATATCGTATTCTGGGCATCAAGAATGTTTGATGATGTATCCCATACAGGCAGTGCATATCAAAAAATGATGTATAGCAAGACAAGAGATTTCTATACGTTTACTGAACCGAAAGTATACTTGGATTATGGATTTTCCATCATTGACACAACGATGATTGAGCACGATGGAAAAGTGTATCGTTTTACGAAGAATGAGCAAGACAACGGAGCTTCTGCTCCATTTGGCAAGATGGTCTTCCAAGAGGTGGGTAACTCGATCCTGGATCCAGCCTTCAAGATGATTAATCAAGGCGTGGGTAACATGAAATGGGTTGAGGGGCCAACGATCTTCAAATCAAATACAGATGAAAAATGGTATTTATTCGTGGATGAGTTTGGTGGAAGAGGTTATATTCCATTCGAGACAACCAATCTTGCATCAGGTGTCTGGACATTATCTTCTAACTACAACCTACCAGCTAGTCCGCGTCACGGAACGGTAATTCCAATTACACAACGTGAGTATGATGCACTCAGTGGGAAGAACGTACCCGTTAGTGGAATTAGCTTGGACAAAACGACGTTGTCCATCGTAGAAGGTCAATCAGGGCAATTGACAGCTACCGTATTACCAGCTAATGCAACGAAAAAGGCAGTAACCTGGAGCTCTAGCAATCCAGCTGTAGCCACTGTAAGTGCGACAGGTCAAGTAACAGCTGTGGCACCAGGTACAGCAAGCATTACAGTAACTACAGTAGATGGTGGGTTTTCATCCAGTGCTGTGGTAACGGTAACACCATTGGTTGATGGAACACCACAAGCACCAGGCAGTGGTAATGGAAATGGTGGCGGTGACGGTAACATCCCTTCACCTACAGTACCAGCAGCTCCAGGTGGAAATGAGCCAGTGGTAATGGACAACGGCCAAATAAACATTAAGCCAGTCGCAAGTGAGAACGGTGCTTTTAACGTGAAGTTAAGTGCGGATACGGTGAAGCGTGCGCTTGATCAAACGACAGGCGGTAAGCTACAGGTGCGAGTTGAAGCTGATCCAAGCTTGAACGGGCTAACGATTGAGCTGGCAGTAGATGCGCGCTTAACCAGTGGATCTTCTACGGTAGATCGCATCGAGATCAACACAGGCTCTGCAGTCGTAACCGTGGCAACCGAACTGCTTGGAAGAGGAACAAGTGTGGGGAAAACGTTAGGATTGTCGATTAAGAAAATAACAGCTAATCAATTGTCAGCTAATGCACAAGCTCAGCTGAACGGTGAGGTCGTATACGATATCGAGCTAACGATTGATGGTAAGAAGCTTACAGCGTTTGATGGCAGAGATGATCTCGTAATTTCATTGCCATACACATTAAGTGCTGGCGAAAATCCAAACAATGTCATCGTATACGATGTGAAGGACAACGGAGAGCTACGAGTGGTGACGAATGGTAAATACAATGCAGCGACAGGAAAAGTAGAGTTCAAGCCAACGTATGCAAGCAAGTATACGGTAGCGTATGTTGCAACGAACTTTAAGGATGTGACCCAAGACTGGGCGAAGGATGCGATCTCGGGATTGGGAGCAAGAGGCATTGTGAAGGGTGTAGGCGACGGCGAGTTTAATCCGAAGGGTCAAGTGACCAGAGCAGAATTTATCACCATGCTGATGAATATGTTGGAGTTATCGGATGAGAGCGCAACGACAAGTTTTAATGATGTGAAGCAAGGAGAATGGTACCATGGAAATATCGCAACTGCGCAGAAGCTGGGGATTGTGAACGGGAAACCAAATGGAAGATTCGGAGTTCATGAGAACATTACACGAGAAGATATGGCGGTTATGGTATACAAGGCGATCCAAATGAAGCAACTAGCGTTAGCAAGTGGTGAAGCTACTGCTTTCAAGGATGAAGCAAACATCGCAAACTACGCGAAGCAAGCGGTGGAGGCAATACAGGGAGCAGGCATAATCAACGGTGTAGGTAACGATGAGTTTGCACCGAAGAAAAATGCGAGCCGTGCAGAAGCTGCAGTGATGATTTATAATGTGTTGGGTTTGATGTAGACACGTTAAGTATAGAGAAACGCCATCACATTCGTGATGGCGTTTTTATTTGGAACACTGGGTAACTAGGTACAAGAACGATTTTTCGTTGCCTAAACAGAGGTACGCGCTTTTTGTCTTGTTTCAATTAATTTAAACACGGCATCCACATCGAGTGAGAACATAATGCTCTCGCTCGTTATCGGCTGGAAGTGGAATTCCAGCTTTTCTTTTCCGAATTGCTTCTCCAGCTCCATCCACTGCTCTGTTGACAATAATAAAAATGCCAACGTGTCACTGCCCAGGGACTCCATAAACCATCGAATCTGATATTGGGGAGCGATCATCTCTTCCATAGCCCGAACGGCACTATCCCGATCGGTCCGATCATCGGCGAACGGAATCGTCAGTGTACGCTCGTCCGAACTTAACACGATATCGACGCCCCTTGGTTTGTCGATTTGGATAATTTTACACTGGATTTGGTGAGGTTCCGGCAGTTGACCGTTAAAGTAATGGATGATATCTCCCTCGTCTTCTCTCCAATCAATCCAGATTAACGACTCGTACTCGAAAAACTGTTCCAAGATGTCTTCATCGGACGAATGTTTCAAGACATGGATAATCGGTTGAAGCGTACTCATTGTCATCCCATCCCTTATATAAAGTTGATATATACTCTATATTATCCTACAAGATGATCAGTTCTGAATAGGGCAACAGACACACTGCCTTTCGGAAATGGAACTATTCTCATCATTCAATTCGATGTTATGATAATGCAAAGTTGTCTTTTAATTTTTTTTCAAAAATAGAAACATTTTAATTATACATATGGAGGTAATACAGTTTGAGTATTCACTACTATTTCAGTTGGTTTAATGATTTTTTTCCAGAGAAGCTGGTCAAACGTTTGCAAGAGGATATTACAGATAGAAGAGTTAAAGCTGTAAATCTAAACAACCCGGTAAACACAAGGCTATCCTAGTGTTTGTCGGGTTATTTCTAACTCATAGATGTGTTCTTGGAAACTAATCTGAAAGCGCTTCATTTTTGTGTAGACAAGAGAGCATATCAGATGGTATATTGTTTCTGTAAGAAACAATATTATTTTTGTTGAGAACTATATTATACGTGTCCTTGTTAAGGACGAAAGAAAATGATCTCTCGGAGCTTAAGCTTGGACACTACAAAAAGGACGGGGAAAAGATGACTAAAATCGAGACAACAATTCAATCCTTTGACGGCACACAGCTTTATTTCAGCAAGGATACAGTGGAAAATGCCAAAGCCGCTGTCGTTATTGTACACGGATTAGCGGAACATACCGGTCGTTATGACTATGTGACAGAGAAGCTGCTTCAGCGCGGGTTTAACGTATATCGATTCGATCATCGCGGTCATGCCAGATCGGAAGGACAACGTACGTTCTACAATGATTTTCACCAGATCATAGAGGATGTCAACGTTGTGGTAGAGACTGCTTTGCAAGAAAGCGGCAATCTTCCGCTGTTTGTTATCGGACATAGTATGGGCGGCTTCGCAACCTCGTCCTTTGGAACGAAATATCCAGGCAAGGTCAAAGGCATCGTGTTATCCGGAGCTCTCACTCGGTACAATACAAAAGTTGCCGGAGAATTACCTATGGATCTGCCTACAGGCACGTATTTCCCGAATGAGCTGGGCAGTGGCGTATGTAGTGATCCCGCAGTTGTATCCGCTTACGCGAATGACCCGCTGGTAGAAAAACAGATTTCTGTAGATCTATTTAACTCTCTGGGAAATGGCATAACATGGCTGAAGGAGAACGCTGAGCAGTTTATAGATCCCGTACTTGTTCTGCATGGGGCGAACGATGGGTTGGTCAGTGAACAGGATTCTCGTGATTTTTACGGAGATATTGCTTCAACCGATAAAACACTTAAAATTTATGCTCATCTGATGCATGAGATATTTAATGAACCAACCCGTGATGACGTTATTGAAGAAGCGATTACATGGATTGAAAAACGGATCTGATTTCAGTAGAGTAAGAGAGAGAATCTGAATGATGAAAGGGATTACTCATGAAATTAGATTGGATGGGCGACCATCGGGAACTGATTGAGAAAATTATCAAATACGGTAATGCGTACTCGAACACTTACAAGTTGCAGCGAAGTTATGGTACAGACATGATGTTCTCGGCTTCACAGATTCAGACGCTGGAATACATTCTGGAAGCCGAGGACAAGGAAGAGAAGATGTCGGAGATGGCCGCACGCTTGGGCGTAAGCCGCAGTACATTTTCCAAGAACGTGAAGAATCTGACGGAAAAAGGGCTGCTCGAAAAATTTCATTTAAGCGGTAACCGTAAAGACATATACATCAAACCTTCGGAGAAAGGTCGCGAGGTATATGTGAAGTATACCGAATTTGTAAGGGAACTTTGCTTTGATGAGATTTTCAAGTATGCAGATCAGATTTCAGAAGCGGATAAGCAGAACTTTGTTCGCATCATGGATCTGTTTGCCGACGTGCTTGTCTGGTATGGTGAAAAAGAACAGGAAGCGCGTAAATTAATCAGAATTGATTCCGATTTGGGCAGAGACTAGTTCAACACCATTAAAGAGATTTTCCTCAAGGCTGTCTGTGGCCTGAAAGGGAAATTCCTTTTTGATTCCTCTGAAACACGAATTTTGAAATTAAGGCGTCAGCCCATTCCCTCCGCGAATGCCCTTCATACAGTATAAAGTGCTTGATGCACCAGAGGCTGTAGGACAATTATTCAGCAGGGAGTGGGATGTGTGAAATCATCAACAAAGCTTACCGGACGGGTTATATACAAAGGTGATCCAGGATATGAAGCGGCACGCAAGAACTGGGACCCGCATACCGACAGATATCCCAAAGTTTTTGTTTTTGCTCAAAAGACAAAAGATGTCTCCAACGCTATCCGTTGGGCTCGTGAAAACAATGTTCCGATCCGGCCGCGGAGTGGCAGACATGCGCTTGAAGTGAATCTTTCACAGGTTAACGGGGGAATTGTGATTGATGTGAGCGATCTGAATTCCATCAAGCTTGATAAAAAAAATGGAACGGTTGTTGTTGGAACAGGAAACCGCGTGGGAAGAATTGCGAATACCCTTGCCAAGCAAGGTTTCATAGCGCCTTTTGGTGATAGCCCTACTGTAGGGATCGGTGGAATTACATTAGGTGGGGGAATTGGACCTCTCCAACGTACCATTGGTCTCATTAGTGATAACCTGCTTGAGGTAGAGATGGTGGACGCCAAGGGAAAAGTGATTCGGGCTAATAAACATCATAATGCAGATCTCTTTTGGGCATCCCGGGGAGGGGGCGGTGGTAACTTCGGAGTGTACACCCGCTACAAGTTCAAAGTGCGCCGTGCTCCAGCGAAAGCGACAGTATTTAAAATCACCTGGCCATGGGCTCAATTCGAGAAGGTACTCAAAGTGTGGCAGCATTGGGCTCCCTCTGTTGATACGAGACTGGGCAGCGAGTTGTCCATCGGACCGAAAAAGGGTGGTAACGTTATGATGGAGGGACTGTTCTTAGGCTCTAAAACAGAGGCCCTCCGATTATTGCAGCCAATGACTAGTGTCGGCACGCCGACGAGCTCCATCGTTCGTTTGTTACCATACACAGAAGTTGTGAAGTTCTTATTGCTGCCCGACCCGATTGAAACGCAAAGGTACAGTAACCAGTTCTCATCCGGTTTTGGACGAAAACCATTTCCCGATAAAGCCATCAAATCGATGCGCGCATTTTTGGAGAACTTGGAAGAGGGACCAGGCGGGTTCTATTTCCTCAACTGGGGCGGAGCAGTAAGTCGCAAATCGCCTAGATCAACCGCCTTCTTCTGGCGGAAAGAGAAGTTCTATGTGGAATGGACCAGTACGTGGCTCAAACCATCCCATGCCGCCAAAAATATCGCACTCGCTCGTAATACTCGCAAGAAATTGCAACCATACATTGTGGGTTCCTATATCAACGTTCCAGACCAAGGGATCAAAAATTCCGGTCCAGTGTACTATGGAGCCAACTATGCCAGACTGCGGAGAGTCAAAGCCAAGTATGATCCGAAAAATGTGTTTAACAATCCGCAAAGTATCACTCCCGCCCGGAGAGTACAATCCATATTCACTTGTTCAATGTCTGATCAATGAGTGAAAAAACACGCCTTAATTGGCGTGTTTTTTGGTATGTAAAGTATAAATGCCAAAACTAGAAATGAAAATAACCCGTGAAGAAGCGCGAACAACGAACGAAAAAAACGCCCTCGGTCATATGACCAAGAGCAGTTTCTTCACATGTCAACTACGCATGTCAGTTATTGGGCAATTAAACGTTAACTTTTTCTCCCGCAAATACTTCCACGTTCATTGGAGCGGCCATAAAAGCTGCTGCTTGTTGAACAAAAGCCTGGAAATGTGAGCTTGTGTTGTGGGCAGCTGTAGCAGCTTCGTCTTTCCACAGTTCGATCATCGTGTATTGTTGTTCGTGTTCTGTACTTTTTGCCAGATCGTAGCTGATGTTACCTTCTTCTTGACGTGTAGCTGTGATCAGTTCTTTAGCTGCAGCCAGAAAAGCTTGTTCTTGAGCCGCTTGAATTTGCAGATGTGCGTGAATGATAATCATAATAGTTAACCTCCAGAGTGTGTTTGAGATTTGTTAGTAATATAAACCTATTGGAACAATATAATCATGACTTACAGGGAAAAAGCCCCTGATATTATGCCCAAGTAGTGATGGTTTCTACTGGCAGACGATAAGAAGGGTGACCTTCTTTGGCGGATTTACCAATAGAGATCAACATAACAGGTTGATAACGCTCTTTGTCCATGCCGAATGTTTCTGCAATTTGATCTTTCTCGTAACCACCAATTGGGTTGGTGTCATAACCATGAGCACGTGCAGCAAGCATCAATTGCATGGAAGCAAGACCCGCATCAATCAGGTTAACATCACGAAGATCGGAAGCAGCCATCTTTTCGTAATAAGGCATTACAGTTTTGAGCTGCATATCCTTAATGTCTTGTGGCATGTAACCAAGTTCTACAGCTTTACCAAAAATCTCATCCATATATTCAACGTTGTTCATATCAATGAATACGCCAATAACAGCAGCAGAAGTCAGGACCTGATTTTGATTGAATCTTGCAAGAGGCGCAAGCTTTTCTTTGCCTTCAGCTGTATCTACAACCAGAAAACGCCAAGGCTGCAAATTGATCGAAGATGGTGCACGGGAAGCTTCTGACAGAATTTCAGTCATTTCTTCACGGCTGATTTTTACTTCAGGATCGTAAAGTTTAACAGAACGACGACCGTAGGTAATTTCGTTAAAATCATTTGTTTTTTGGAATTTGCTTTGAATTGTACTCATGAATGGATCTCTCCTCTATATATGGGTTAAAAATTGTTCTGCATACGTTCCAGAAAATCGGCGAGAGCTTGAACTTCATCTTCACTGAAATCTTGCAAAATCTGGTTGATGAAATTCGTCTTCTCTGCTTTGTAACCTTCAATCTGCTTTCGACCGTGGTCGGTGAGACGAACAAAAGTTACCCGATTATCTTCGGGGTTTTTACGTCTTGTTACCATCAGGTCTGCCTCAAGCTGTTTCAAGTGGCGTGTAATCGCAGCACTATCAATGTTAATGATTTTCTGCAGCATGGACTGGTTGATCTCATCGACCTGATCCAGTTCATGGAGAATTTCAAAGCGTGAGGAACTGATACCTGTACAGCGTTCGAACTTGGGACTGATTTTGTTGCCCAGCACGTTCAGCAGGTTGATGATCTGTTCTTCTTTGGAAACAATACGTGTCATGACTAGACCTCCCGGGTGAATCTGAATCATGAACAACGGCGTATGTTAACCAATAAATGATGTTCCAGTATACAATGCCATTGCCTAATGATTATTTGGATGCTCTCGATCATTGATGTATCAATAGTTGATGCCTCAATCATTGATGGCTCAATTAATATATCATGCCTTTTAGGATTTTGCAACAGGTTCAGAAAAAGAGGATGATTATACCTGTATTACCCCGGTACATAAGCATTGTCGTCTGTATAGGATGTCCATCTGCATGAATTTCTATCGATGGGTTGAGTTATTGAGAATTATTATCAATTGATCTATAATAAGAGGAAATGGCAATCGGAGTTTAAGTACAGAAGATATGAATTTGAATGATTACATCAAGCTGTGGAATCACTGGATACGACCACAAACATATTACTGAAAGCAAAATAATAGAGCTTAGTCAGGCGATTACAGTCTTCGGTCCGACAAGAGAAGGGACGTCAGCATGAAAGAAAATGATTGGGTGCAACGACTGGAGCAACTATATTTCACTGCTGTCCACATCTGCTATTACACCTGCAATTCGGGGACTCTCAGCCGCAGGGTCTGGAGGAGGTACGCCATTTGCAGGGTTATCGCTGGCAAGGGATCTTTGACTATGGATGAAGTTGTACATACGGTGTCCCAAGACGATTGGATTTTGTTGAAACCAGGAATGCATGTGGAGTTTCAGACAGATGTGGAAGCCCCTGTCCGATATCAGATCATTTTATTTTCCTGTGTGACACTTACCCGGAGTCGAAATGCTTGGCATAGCGGTGCGGTTGATTTTCCTGTTAAAGGCAAGCTTAACATTTCTTCCAACGCACCTGATATTCGGGAGATCATGGATACCCTGGTACGTGGAAAAGACTCTTTCACGAGTCTGGAAAAGACGCGCAGGAAACATCTTTTGCATCAGTTGTTGATCCAGCTAATGATGCATGTGAATGAAGCAGCTCCCCCTTTAGCGGGGATGGATCGGGCACTTGAATACATGACGCATCAGTATATGAAAGACATTCGAATCGATCAGATGGCCCGCATGGCAGGGCTAAGTGTGAATCATTTTATAAGAACATTCAAACGGCAATTAAATATGACTCCGATCGAATACATCCTGAAACAACGTATGGCGAAGGCCAAGCAGCTGTTGTTTTCTTCAGACAAAATCAAGGAAATTGCGGAGCAGGTGGGCTATAGGGATGAGCACTATTTCAGCAGAGTCTTCAAGAAAAACGAAGGTGTCGCCCCGACATTGTATATGAAAAATAAAGTGAGTCGCATTGCCACATTGTATTACGGGTTGGATGACTACGTAATAACGCTTGGTATGACGCCAGTGTCCGCACTATCTTATGGTCAGAGAGTGGCTCGACATGTTGCTGTTCCTGCGCTTCAAGCACACAGTCATCAGGGACTTATCCTGGACAGCTTCAATCAGAACTATGACGGGTTGAGGCGCGTCCAACCGGATCTGATCATTACAAGTGATCGTTTGGAGCCGAATGAATCCCTGCATCATATCGCACCCACCGCTATGCTGGAGCATACCAACCATTGTGGTGAAAGACTTCTGTATATGGCGGACATTATGGGACGTACCGAACAGGCTGTACAGTGGATTGAACAACATGCGAACCTGAGTCAGGTGCTTCGAAGACGAATTCAATCGAGATGGGGGAAACAGAGTGCCATGTTCATCCGGGTGACTTCTCATTTCTACCGAATGTATGGATTGAATAACCAGACAGGGGCCCTATTGTATGATGATCTGGGATTTTACTTGCCTCGTGATTTTCCGGAACAACAGTGGGCTGTAGAGAGTAAAGTTAGCGATTTGCAGTTATATGACGCAGATCATGTGTTTGTAATGGTCGATCCCACAGAAGAGGCACGTGCTCAACTGAGGCAATTACAGCAATCCAGTGCATGGTTGGCATTAAAGGCTGTTCAAGAAAGCCATGTCTATAATGCAGGAGATATTTTCTTCAAGACGCTGGGTCCAACCGGACGCATGTGGGCTATGCGATATGTAGCAGAGCAACTTGGGATTACCTTACGGTGATATTATGCAAGAGAAGAGAGTGGAATAATCCATGGTAAGCCTGTTCGCTTTTCCCTACTATAGTGATAATGATTATTATTATTACATAGTAGAGGGGATTTACTACAAATGGTAAGACAGAGAGTAGCAACGATGGTACTATTGGCCTTGCTTATATTCGTACTGGCCGCATGTGGCAAGACATCGGAAGTAAATGAAGCAATGCCTGAGCAACAGGATACACCTGTGGAAGAGAGTGGTACACAAACGATCGAGCATCTTAAAGGAACCGCGGTTGTACCGCAAAAGATAGAGCGTATGGTTGTGTTGTCCGCCGCTTACATCGATCACATGCTAACGATTGGTGAGAAACCAGCAGGCGTTAATGTAGAAGTTCGTTACGGCGGAGATTATCTTCCTTATCTTGCAGATCAGCTTGCTGATGTGCCAACAGTAGGGTCGGCAGATAGTCCTAATCTGGAGGCTATTCTTCAGATCAATCCGGATGTCATCGTTGTTGAGAGTCGAACTGCTGATAGTACATACGAGCAGTTGGAGAAAATTGCTCCGACGATTGTACTTGGTAACGAATGGCTGGATTATGAAGATGACACAACGTATTGGACACAGGATCTGTTGACCATAGCCGGGTTGTTCAACAAGGTCGATCTGGCCAAGGAGAAAATCGTAGAGGTGGAACAACAGGCGGAACAACTCAAAGCGAAGATCGAACAATTGGATCAGAAAAAGCTGGCTTACTTGCGTGTCAGAGAGAAGACTTTGCAAATTTATGCGGAAAAAGGGCATCCAACCAACACACTGTTGTATCATGATCTTGGATTTGTGCCCACTGCTGTGACGCCTGTTGAACAGCGTGAGGACCTGTCTATAGAGAAGATCGCGGATATCGATGCCAATTTCGTCGTTCTTGAGGTTGATCCGAATGCCGAGGACTATCTAAACAACATCAATGCAAGCTCACTCTGGAAGAGAGTGCCGGCTGTTGGTGAAGATCAGGTCTATACGACAGACTCGTTCTGGTTATTTAAGGGCTGGGGAGCAATCGGTCGCAGCGAGATTATTAACGAAGTTGAAGATATGATTCAATAGATGGGACGTTATCCAGGACATAACCATTCAGAGATGTCGGAAGTATTACAGCAATTCTTTGTGACGACGATCCGAGCAGACTGCAATGATTCCAAGTATCCTTTCCGAGTGAAGGATTTGCTGGATGAAGAGAAACGAGACTTAATATTGCGTGAACAGGCTATGCAACAAGGGCTTCAATTGGATGGAAAAGGGAGTGTAGCTGTCGGTACACTTTTTGCCAAGCGTTATTCGGTGTTGGTAATGGCCGTAATCTCTGCATTCAGTCTATACGACACTACACTTAGTATGGTTGATGATGATATACGGTTAGCATTGAATGGATCAGGCGGCATGCGATATGAGACTCTGCTAGAGAAAACCTTTCTGGAAGGTCCCGATCCTGTCCAGCGCAGGTCAGAGAGTACCTTGCTCAAGAAGAGAATGCTGTTACATCTGGTGCCTGTTCTGCGAGCGGTAGCTATTAGTACAGGGGCGAGTGATAAGGTCATGTGGTCTCTGGTTGCGCATAATGTGCAACAATTGTATGCACGTATGATTAATGATCAAAGAATATGGAAGACGGATCAACGGCTTGCACAGATCAAGGAAGATCAGAGCATATGGCTTGACGAACAAAATGAAAATGCATTTACATTTGCCATGAAGCTGAATCGCTTTGATCACCCCGAGTGGCAAGGACCGCCTTTCTTGATACGTCGATATTGTTGTTTGGCTTATCAAGTTGGAGACGGCAGTCATACACATGGTTATTGCAACAGTTGTCCGAAGCTAGATTCGGAATCCCGATTGCACAATCTTCTACAGGAGTGAACTGACATTTCGTACCGCATCGTCGTATCTATTTCGACGATCCTTGTTCTCTTCGAAACTGACGCCAGAGGCTTGGGAGAGACCATGTCCAAAATCCTCTTTATAAGGAATCGGTCTGGACATCGACATGTTCCATAACCTGCAGCGGCTTAAGCCAACGTCTGCGGGTTTGTTGGTTTTGGAGAGAAGGTTCAGGCAAACGTATGGAAAATTCCAGTAAGCTCAAAAATGAATGACTTTTCACGCTTTTGGATTTTGCGTTGATTACATGAATCGGATATACTTCAGGTTATTGATCAATTCATAACTGTGCGTTGGAAGGGGAAAAATGATGGCTAAAGATACAGCAGCATCGGTTAATCGGCGAAATGATATTATCTCTGCAGCGATTGACGTCTTCGCGGAAATTGGCTATTATCGTGCGACTACAGCTCAAGTGGCTGAACGGGCGGAGATTTCACAGCCGTATATCTTTCGTTTTTTTAAAACAAAAGAAGCTTTATTATTAACTGCTATTGAAGTCTCATGGACACGAGTGATTGAATCGTTCCGAATCGTTGTGGAGACGGCGACGCCTGATCAGTTGGAAAATGACCTAATTGAAGCCTATGATAAGATTCTGGAATCTCACAAGAGCGAAATCTTGCTTCAAATGCAGGCGCAAACGATCCGGGAAGAAGTCATTCGTCAGGCCATGCAAAAGGGCATTAGTGATGTACGAAGCATGGTACTGGAAGCTTTCACAGTTGCAGGAATTGCGGAACCACTTAAAAGGACCATGATTTTCCTGGCGATCGGGATGTTGTGTAATGTATCTACAGCACTGGATATGCCGGAGCTGAAGGAGAGATAGAGAGGGAGGGAAATTCCCTTTTTTAATTTTAGTTATTGATCAATCACTAAATATGGTTTATATTAGTTCTAGGTAAGTAATTGATCAATCACTAAATTAATGAAAGAGGTCGGTATATGATGAAAAAAGCTATTGTTATTGGAGCTACTGGTGGAACAGGTGCAGCGATTACGGAGGAATTGATTAGACGGGGAATTTCTACGATTGCATTTGGGCGCTCCCGTCAAAAACTGGAGCAACTTGCGGTAAAGCTGGGATCTCCGGATCACCTGCACATCGCAGTGGGAGATGCATTTCGGTCGGATGATATTATTGCCGCTTCCCAGGAAATTGATGTCATGTTCCATTGTGCAAACGTTCCGTATAACGAGATGGAGAGCAGGCTGATTCCGCTGGGTGAATCCGTAATGGCGGCGGCAGAACACTTGGGTCTGAACGTGGTTGTAATAGACGGAATCTACCCTTATGGCAAAAGACAGATGAAAGAGGTAACGGAAGAACATCCAAAACAGCCACATACCCGCAAAGGCAAGACACGACTCGCCTATGAACAAATGTTATTCAGCACAAGATGGAGCAGAGCTCAGGTGATGATCGTTCGCTTGCCGGACTATTATGGCCCAACGGCCAATCAGGCTTCCTATCTGGGTTCGACGCTTGAAGCAATAGCGAAAGGCAAGATGGCTTTTTTTATCGGAAATATGAAGGTACCCAGAGAGTATATCTATTTACCGGATGCTGCGGTCATGGTGGTGGAGTTGGCAAGCAGGGAGACGACATATCGGCAGAACTGGAACATTCCTGGATCAGGGATCATCTCGGGTCATGAGATTGTGCATATGGCACAGAAGGCTGCGGGAAGAAGAAAGCCTGTGATCGCGTTAGGAAAAATGGGACTGTCATTAATTGGACTGGGTGTACCCGTTATGAAAGAAATTGTAGAGATGTTATATCTGACTGAGGACCCGCTGATCTTGAGTAGACAAAAGTATGAGGAACGGATTGGCCCGGTTGTGGCAACATCTTTTGAAGAAGGAATTGCGTTAACGATTAAGGAGTTGCAGGGAGAGTAGAGAGGAATATATTTTTTGTTAAGAAGTAATTGATTGATCACTAATTTTGTGGCTTTCATTAGGCTTATTGAATAGGGCGCACAAAGCTAGTCCCGGGCATAGAGTGTACTATTGTAAAAAGCGGAGATTTGACGTGGTGTACAAGGAGGGGGGATGTTCTTGTGAGCGGTGTATTCAGAAAGAAGCGTAAAATTTCATCAATCAGCAAAGTTAAACGGAAATCCAAAAAATCCAAAAAGCACTCTATTTCAAAGAAGAAGAGTAAGTCTTGTAAGAAAATCAGACGTTCATGCAAAAAAAAGAAAAGCCACAGAAGCCCTTTCCTTCGAGGCCCACGGGGTTATCGGGGAATGAGAGGATACACCGGAGCAACTGGAGCTACAGGGTTAATCGGAGACCCTGGGTCTCCAGGCAAAAGGGGAGCAATCGGTCTAACAGGACGAACTGGAGTAACTGGAATCACGGGAAGTACCGGAGTAACTGGAGCCACAGCTACAACAGGTGCAACAGGAGCTACCGGACTAATCGGGATTTCAGGTGTGACTGGAACTACAGGAAGCACAGGTAAGACCGGTCCAACGGGTGAGGCGGGAGCAACAGGATCTACAGGAAGCACAGGAGCTACAGGCGCAACTGGCATCGGATCGACTGGAGTCACAGGAACAACCGGCGAAACTGGAATAACTGGATTTGGTATTACAGGCGTGACCGGTGCTACAGGAAATACTGGTATAACTGGCTTTACGGGCAGCACCGGATTTACAGGAGCTACTGGTCCAACTGGAATTGGTGTGATGGGACTAACTGGAGCAACTGGTGAGACAGGACTAACCGGATTGACCGGTTCAACGGGGACTACTGGAAACACAGGAGCTACAGGGGAAGCTGGCACAATAGGACCGACCGGATTGACCGGTATAACTGGTGTTACGGGTGAAACGGGAGTTACTGGCATAACTGGAGCAACAGGAAGCATCGGTATCACAGGAGCTATTGGTCTAATGGGTGTTACAGGCACCACCGGTATCACAGGTACGACAGGTGTGACGGGAGTAACTGGTTTTACGGGCCCAACTGGTGAAACAGGAGTCACGGGTCCGACTGGTGCAGCTGGAATTACTGGCGTCACCGGAGAAACGGGTCTAACTGGGATTACAGGTGTAACGGGCCCAATCGGAGCCACTGGAGAGACGGGGGTGACCGGGGTTGCAGGTACGGATGGTGCCACGGGACCCACGGGGGCTACTGGGATAACCGGAATGACGGGAATCACGGGTGTAACTGGAGCTACTGGAAGTACTGGTGCTTCAGGAGTTACAGGCGTTACCGGGACTACTGGCATTACGGGTGCCACTGGAGTAACAGGTGTCACTGGAGAAACGGGGTTAACTGGGGTCACCGGTCCGACTGGTGTTACAGGTTCAACTGGCATTACCGGAACCACAGGCATCACAGGTGTAACCGGAACTACAGGAATCACGGGCCCGACGGGTGCATCTGGAATTACTGGCATAACCGGTGAAACAGGAATAACTGGAGAAACAGGTAGCACAGGAGCAACGGGAAGTACTGGTGCTTTAGGAATTACAGGCCCTACCGGCTCAACTGGAGATACAGGAACGACGGGTCCAACAGGTGCAATAGGACTTACTGGCTTAACCGGAGCCATTGGAGGGACTGGGGTAACCGGGGTGACTGGGGAAACGGGCCCTACTGGGATAACCGGAATCACTGGTGCAACCGGAACGACAGGGATTACTGGATCTACGGGAGATACAGGAACCATAGGAACGACCGGTGCAACTGGACTTACTGGGATCACGGGGATTACCGGAGTTACTGGCATGACAGGTATGACTGGCATAACTGGCGTTACGGGTACAACTGGTGTGACCGGAGCCACAGGCGTCACTGGAGAGACGGGTCTAATTGGGAGCACAGGTCCGACTGGAATTACTGGTATAACCGGTACCACAGGTTTCACCGGAGTTACAGGTGCTACAGGATTTACCGGCACTACTGGTGCGACCGGAGCAACTGGATTTACTGGAGAAACAGGAACTACGGGTATCACAGGGGTGACGGGTGTAACAGGTGTTACAGGTCCGACTGGGGTTGCCGGATTAACTGGAAGTACTGGCACGACAGGACTAACCGGGACTACGGGGATAACCGGGGTCACTGGCGAAACAGGCACGACGGGTCCAACAGGAGCAACAGGAATAACCGGTGTCACTGGAGAGACGGGTTTTACGGGATTCACAGGTACCACAGGAGTTACCGGCATAACCGGAGTTACAGGTCCAACTGGTGTTACAGGACCCACTGGATCTACTGGAGAACCGGGATCGACCGGGGCTACCGGCACGACCGGGGTCACAGGTACGACGGGTGTGACAGGGCCAACAGGTGCCACTGGCGTAACGGGAATCACAGGAGCAACCGGTAGCACGGGAGTTACTGGCGAGACAGGAACTACAGGCATAACTGGCGTTACGGGAACTACAGGAGTTACAGGTGCAACTGGGATAACCGGACCCACTGGATCTACTGGAGAACCGGGATCTACCGGCACGACCGGTATCACGGGTGCGACAGGTGCGACAGGACTGACTGGAGCAACAGGTGCCACTGGCACGACTGGCGAACAGGGCACGACAGGCATAACCGGTGCGACGGGTATTACAGGTGCAACTGGCGAAACAGGAATTACTGGATTTACGGGTGTCACAGGCGTAGCGGGAATCACAGGAGCTACGGGTGTAACAGGTAGCACAGGAGTTACAGGTGCGACAGGAATAACTGGGGAAACTGGTAGCACTGGCATCACGGGTGCAATAGGTGTGACGGGACCGACTGGAGCAACAGGGGTAACTGGAAATACTGGATTTACAGGTGCAACTGGGATAACTGGTATTACTGGACAGACGGGGTTTACGGGAGTCACAGGTACCACAGGAGTTACCGGACCCACCGGATCTACTGGAGAAATGGGATCTACCGGCACGACGGGCATCACGGGTGCGACAGGGATAACCGGGGTCACAGGTACGACGGGTGTGACAGGGCCAACAGGTACAACTGGCGAAACAGGAATTACTGGAGAAACGGGATCGACTGGGGCTACCGGATCTACCGGCACGACGGGCATCGCGGGTGCGACAGGTGTGACGGGACTGACTGGAGCAACAGGTGTCACTGGCACGACAGGCGAACCGGGCACGACAGGCATAACTGGTGCCACGGGTATCACTGGAGAGACAGGGATAACCGGCGTCACAGGTCCAACTGGTGTTACAGGACCCACTGGTTCTACTGGAGCAACAGGATCGACTGGGGCTACCGGATCTACCGGCACGACCGGCATCACGGGTGCAACCGGTGCCATGGGTATTACAGGAGAGACAGGGATAACCGGGGTCACAGGTCCAACAGGTGTGACCGGGTCAACAGGTGCAACTGGCGAAATAGGAATTACTGGATTTACGGGTGCCACTGGCGTAACGGGAATCACAGGAGCAACGGGAGCAACAGGTAGCACGGGA
Organism: Paenibacillus sp. 1781tsa1; assembly: GCF_024159265.1. Lineage (NCBI taxonomy): Bacteria > Bacillati > Bacillota > Bacilli > Caryophanales > Paenibacillaceae > Paenibacillus > Paenibacillus sp. 1781tsa1. The sequence goes on from NZ_JAMYWY010000001.1 coordinate 2,176,085, forward strand.
GATACTGGCGAGAGAGGAACCACTGGAGAAACAGGTAGCACCGGCATCACGGGTACGGCGGGTGTGACTGGGTCAACAGGTGCAACTGGTGCCACGGGTATCACTGGAGAGACGGGATTTACGGGAGTCACAGGGGGAACTGGGAATACGGGAGCAACAGGTGCCACTGGCGAAACAGGAATTACTGGATTTACGGGTGTCACAGGCGTAACAGGAATCACAGGAGCTACGGGTGTAACAGGTAGCACAGGAGTTACAGGTGCGACAGGAATAACTGGGGAAACTGGTAGCACTGGCATCACGGGTGCAATAGGTGTGACGGGACCGACTGGAGCAACAGGGGTAACTGGAAATACTGGATTTACAGGTGCAACTGGGATAACTGGTATTACTGGACAGACGGGGTTTACGGGAGTCACAGGTACCACAGGAGTTACCGGACCCACCGGATCTACTGGAGAAATGGGATCTACCGGCACGACGGGTATTACAGGTGAGACAGGGATAACCGGGGTCACAGGCACGACGGGTGTGACAGGGCCAACAGGTGCAACTGGCGAAACAGGAATTACTGGATTTACGGGTGCCACCGGCGTAACGGGAATCACAGGCGCTACGGGTGTAACAGGGAATACAGGTATCACAGGTGAGACGGGGCTTACGGGATTCACAGGTACCACAGGAGTTACCGGTATAACTGGCGTCACAGGTCCAACTGGTGTTATCGGACCTACTGGTTCTACTGGAGAAACAGGATCGACTGGGGCTACCGGATCTACCGGCACGACGGGCATCACGGGTGCAACAGGTGTGACGGGACTGACTGGAGCAACCGGTGCCACTGGCACAACTGGCGAACAGGGCACGACAGGCATAACAGGTGCCACTGGCACAACTGGCGAACAGGGCACGACAGGCATAACAGGTGCCACGGGTATTACAGGAGAGACGGGGATAACCGGGGTCACAGGTATTACAGGAGAGACAGGGATAACCGGAGTCACAGGTCCGACAGGTGTAACAGGGCCAACAGGTGCAACTGGCGAAACAGGAATTACTGGATTTACGGGTGTCACTGGCGTAACAGGAATCACAGGAGCAACGGGAGCAACAGGTAGCACGGGAGTTACTGGCGAGACAGGAACCACTGGAGAAACTGGAATTACTGGAGAAACAGGTAGTACCGGCATCACGGGTACGACGGGTGTGACTGGGTCAACAGGTGCAACTGGTGCCACGGGTATCACAGGTTCGACTGGGATAACTGGTATCACTGGAGAGACGGGGCTTACGGGAGTCACAGGTACCACAGGAGTTACCGGTATAACCGGAGTCACAGGTACGACGGGTGTAACAGGGCCAACAGGTGCAACTGGCGAAACAGGAATTACTGGATTTACGGGTGTCACAGGCGTAACAGGAATCACAGGAGCTACGGGTGCAACAGGGAACACAGGTACCACAGGAGTTACCGGTATAACCGGCGTCACAGGTCCAATTGGTGTTACAGGACCCACTGGATCTACTGGAGAAACGGGATCGACTGGAGCAACAGGTGCCACTGGCACGACTGGCGAACAGGGCACGACAGGGATAACCGGAGTCACAGGTACGACGGGTGTAACAGGGCCAACAGGTGTAACGGGAATCACAGGAGCAACGGGAGCAACGGGAGCAACAGGTAGCACAGGAGTTACAGGTGCGACAGGGATAACTGGGGAAACTGGAGAAACAGGTACCACCGGCATCACGGGTGCGATAGGTGTGACGGGACCGACTGGAGCAACAGGGGTAACTGGAAATACTGGATTTACAGGAGCAATTGGGATAACTGGTATTACTGGACAGACGGGGTTTACGGGAGTCACAGGTACCACAGGAGTTACCGGTATAACTGGCGTCACAGGTCCAACGGGTGTTATCGGGCCTACTGGTTCTACTGGAGAAACAGGATCGACTGGGGCTACCGGATCTACCGGCACGACGGGCATCACGGGTGCGACAGGTGTGACGGGATTGACTGGAGCAACAGGTGCCACTGGCACGACAGGGATAACTGGTGCCACGGGTATTACAGGAGAGACAGGGATAACCGGGGTCACAGGTACGACGGGTGTGACCGGGTCAACAGGTGTCACAGGCGTAACGGGAATCACAGGATTTACGGGTGCAATAGGTAGCACGGGAGTTACTGGCGCGACAGGACCTACAGGGATAACTGGCGTTACGGGAGCAACAGGGGTAACTGGAAATACTGGATTTACAGGTGCAACTGGCGAAACAGGAATTACTGGATTTACGGGAATCACAGGAGCCACGGGTGCAACAGGAATCACAGGTCTTGCGGGAGTTACAGGCACGACTGGAAATACGGGAGCCACTGGGGCCACAGGAAGCACGGGTGCGACTGGTTCTACAGGAATAACTGGAACAGCAGGTATTACAGGAGCAACCGGCCCGACAGGACCAACTGGAGCTACCGGAATTACGGGTGCTACTGGCGTAACGAGTGCAACAGGAGCAACTGGCACTACGGGTGCAACAGGTATCACAGGGGCTACAGGTGCAACCGGGGAAACGGGGGCCACTGGGCCAACAGGGCCTAACTTTGCCACACAAGGGTTCTCGGCCTTCTTGGCTACACTTTCTACAGCAACGAGCACACAGTTAACCAACTGGACAACAACGAGTCCTTATTATGGTAACGCCAACTTCAACGCAACGACAGGAAATTATACGGTGCCCGTGACAGGAAGATATTCCATTGTCGCCACGATCAATTATGCAACGACTGCAGCGATCGCCTTATCACTGGGCGCTGGGGTTAACCCAGCCTTTCTTGTTCAGAGAACATCACCTACGGTAACTACGCTTGTTAGTGGCTTGCTGCCTATCTTGAACGTAGCCGTTACATTGCTTACCCTACGGGCTGTCTTGGGGAGCAGTTCAGTTACTTTGGCGGTAGAAGTGGCATTGAATGCTGGAGATGTAATTGGATTGTTCTATGCCGCAAACGGGCTAACGATTACGTTGAACTTGGGCAGCGGTGCAACAAATGGTATTTTTTGGTCTGTACATGAGATCACCTAATAACTTTCCAACGGATTGTGCCTATGGACAAATTCGTAAACTTGTAATAAGTTAGTTTGAAGATATTCGAAATATCTTTTGGAAAGTGGACTAACAAGTGAGGTGGATTTCATGATTCCTATTTTGGGACGCATTAACGAATTAAGTCGAAAACAACGCAGCGTTGGTTTGACCAAAGAAGAACAAAGTGAGCAGCACGAGCTTAGAAAACAATATTTGCAGGCTATTCGAGGTCAGGTACTGACAACCATGCTGGCAGTATCCGTTGTGGACCCACTGGGTCATGATGTGACCCCCGAGAAATTAACCATTGAAAAAATGCAGCGCCGTGAACAGGCCGGCCAATAGCATTCCTTTAATAAGACAGACCAAGATTACATCTTGGTCTGTCTTTTTTTATATTCTGCGAATCTTCCGTCTAAAAGGAAGTACATCAAAAGAGGAAGGTACTATCCGTTAAGTATTTCGTGCAGATTAACAAGCATGTCAGTTATTTTTAGTTTTGATGACAATAAAGCTACCGCCAACTTCAATTCATCTCCGATAACCCATATAATAACGCTAATATATTTCAGGAATACAAGGGGATAGGACCATTATTCTTATATTAACTGACAACAAACTTACATCAAAACAATTAAAAAAGACTAGATCATATATGTATCTCGAAAGGGTTGATGAATCATGAGCCTGGAAGCTTTGAATGAGCGTGTGAAGAATGATCTGGATTATTTGTCATTTGGTGGTACGAATTGGGTGCGTCCAAGAGAACATGCAGATGGTCATGTCTATGATGTTGTCATTGTCGGCGGGGGCCAGAGTGGATTAGGGGCGGCCTTTGGACTTCTTCGAGAACGGATCTCCAATATTGTCGTCATTGACGAGAATCCATCAGGGCTTGAAGGACCTTGGGAGACTTATGCGCGTATGGTAACTTTGCGTACTCCCAAGCATCTGACTTCCATCGATCTGGGTATCCCCTCGTTAACCTTTCGTTCATGGTGGGAAGCACAGGTTGGACGGGAAGGTTGGGAAGAGGTAGACAAGATCCCGCGTGGTGAATGGATGAATTATTTGCGCTGGTATCGGGAAGTGCTGAATCTGCCTGTGCTGAATGAGGTGAAATTGACACTTGTTGAGCCAATAGAGAACGGAATACATCGACTTCATGTGAACAAGGCAGGAACTCAGATGGATGTTATACTTGCTCGCAAAGTCGTGTTTGCTACGGGTATACAAGGTGGCGGAGAGTGGCATGTGCCATCCTTGATTGCGAATAGATTACCTCGGGAGCTGTATGCCCATACGTCTGAAGCGATTAATTTTGATCGGTTAAAAGGTAAAAGGGTTGCTGTGCTTGGCGGCGGCGCTTCTGCATTCGATAATGCGAGCTATGCTCTTGCCACGGGTGTGGCGGAAGCTCATGTATTTGTACGGCGGGAACAATTGCCTAGTGTTAATCCTATACGTCAGATGGAGCAATCCGGTATGATTGAGCGATACCACGCTCTTCCGGTTGCCGATAAATATGAAGTGATTTCTCATTTCTTCAAATTCAATCAACCGCCAACCAACGATACGTTTAATCGTGCGGCAGCCTGGCCTGGATTCGAACTGCATTTGAACTCGCCTTGGCTGAACGTAGAAGCGACGGACCAAGGCGCGATTGTGCATACAGCACAGGGAGCATATACGTTTGATTTTCTAATTATTAGCACAGGTCTGCTCAGTGATCCAGCACTTCGTCCTGAACTGAGGCTCGTGGAGCCATATATCGCGCGCTGGGAGGACTGTTATCAGGCTCCGCCAGAGCATCGCAATGCATTGCTGGATGCACATCCATACCTGAGTTCCGGGTTTGCCATGACTAGCAGGAGTGAACAAGGTGAGAAGCAGTTGCATGGACTGTTTGTATTCAATTACTCTGCACTCGCCAGCTGTGGTCTGTCGGCATCTGCCATATCCGGGACCAAGAGTGCGGTGCCCAAACTGGTCACTGCCATCGCGGATCAATTGTTCCTCGATGATCGGGAGGTTATTTTGCAACAATTCTATGCTTATGAAGAACAGGAATTTACGGCTACGTGGGTGAAAACGGGTGCCCTTGCTGAGTAAACGCACCCCTTAAGATAGCGAACGTGTGGCACCTGATGCTGCACGTTTTTTTGTTTTTCACATGATGAAGGTTACACTTGCCTTTAATTTGTTGTAAAATGTCGGTTGGAACATGTTAAAGGCAGGGATAATAGATGAATGAAATAAAAATGAACTATGAACAGTTTAGAGCCCATGTGAAGAAAGCGTCACGTAAACGAAATGTACCTTTGATTAAAATCGTTGCATTTCAGGAGAAATACATGAAGATTGAAGAAGTGCAATATTTTGATGTGGAACAAAATCATATGAGTGTTCAGGCCTGCAATACGTTGTGGTTGCATCTGGAGAATAAATCTTTTCGTAATATGGTGTCCCAACATTTGCAGTTTTATAGAGATATGGATAACTTGGGGCGGCATTCCTTTGAGAATCTGATCAAAGAACTATATGATACGTCTGTTCCTGTGCTGCTTGATTACAATCCCGCTCATTATTACACCTCGGGGCAGCTCGCTGAGATTCTCGTCATGGACGAGGAGAGGCTGATTGAACAATTGGAGATGGGCCGCTTCAAGGGGGCGTTTATTAATGAGGATGGCAAATGGCTTAAACCCAAACCGGATGCAAGGCTTGTAGAGTCATAAGCGTCATGAGATTCCCATGAAAAGCAAAATCCTGCAACGCCGCGCATAAAGCGCTGGAGCTGCAGGATTTTTAATGGAGATCCGAAACGTTAGAGACCCCGACTTTAAAAACATGAAGTATTAAACATCTTTCGATCATTAAATACTTAAGTGTTGCGGCGAACCGTAAATCCATCTTTGCAACGATTAGGGGGGCCAGGGATGGAGACAATACCCCGCCCTTGGATCATGATTCCCTTCTGGCAGGCACGAAAAGCAGGAGATTGTCCGTTCAGGCGACATTTGTTGAAGGTTATAGGGGTAAGCCGCGCCATGGAGCCGATGGAGCTTCCAACAGTGGGTGCTTCAACAATCCATTCCGCAGAGGATTGCGGACCCGAATAACACTGAATGGTGCGGAAGGTCCAGCCTAACGTTAGATTAGAGAGCGTAATGCACCAGGTTTTACGCGTTAATTTGGCGATGACTGCTCGAATGCGATGACCAGGGGAAACGGGATGTGGAATAATGGTCTCCGCGTCAGGCAGGATCTCCCACCAGGCATAATAGCTGGGCTTGCCTTGAATCCAGTCGTGACCTGTTCCGGTCTGAATCAGACTGCTGTTCTTGAAGCCATCTATCCCAATCCATGCGGATGAATATGAGGAGTGTGTGCTAGGTAGAACATAAGGGACAGTCCATTCCGCTGAGATGCGACGGTATTTATTCCGTGTTCCTGAACGAGCGTAGCCGCTCCAGTTGGAGGAGATCCACCCAAAGTGAGAAGGGGAATCTTTCTTTTTCTTTTACAGGGCACAGGGCTTTCGCCGTTTGTGTGGACGGTCTGTCATCAGGTCACCACCTTTGGTAACATAGGGTCTAGATTATCAGATGCGTGTTCAGTAGCTGGGGAAAGGGACAATTGGACAAGAAAATAAGTCGAAAGATGCAACTTTTTGAAGGTTTTTAAATTATTTTGAATGAAAATGGTTGTTTTTTGAGGAGATTATGATACTATAGAAGCAGTTGGAGGAATGAAGATGCTGACTGAAGAACGATATGCTGCAATTATAGAGCGCTTACATGTACAGGGGATTGTGAAATTGCAAGAGCTTGTTGATGTGTTAGGTGCTTCTGAATCAACGATTAGGCGTGACTTGATCGATCTGGAGAGTCGTCAGATGCTCAAACGCATCCACGGCGGTGCCGCACTGGTGAACGAAAAAACGCTGGAACCGGGCATGGAAGAAAAAACGTTCAAAAACATTCAACAAAAAACAACGATTGCCCGTTTGGCTGCACAGGAGATCGAAAATGGCGAATGCATTTATCTGGATGCAGGAACGACAACGTTAGCCATGATTCCCTTTATTGAAGCGAAGGACGTAACGGTTGTTACCAACGGACTTTCACATGTTGAAGCTTTGGTAAGCAAGCGTATTCGCAGTTACTTGCTTGGAGGTATGATGAAAATTCATACGAAAGCAGTCATTGGCAGTATCGCATTACAGAACATGGATAACTTCCGTTTTGATAAATGTTTTCTGGGAAGCAACGGCGTTGACCCCGAAATGGGGTATACAACACCGGATCCGGAGGAAGCCTTGATTAAAAGGCGTGCACATCAATTGTCGGGAAAATCTTATGTGCTGGCTGATTCCAGCAAAATAGGGGAAATTACTTTTGCCAAATTGTTTGATTTGGAGGAGGCTGATTTGATTACCGAGCGGATGCCAGAACACTGGCGGCCTGGAATCGCCCAGAAAACTAAAATAATTGAGGGATAACGATGATATATACAATAACACTTAACCCGTCCATTGATTACATCGTGGAAGTCGATGAGCTGAAGCTTGGTGGATTGAATCGAATGAATCGGGACTTGAAGCTCCCGGGCGGCAAAGGCATTAATGTTTCTCGCATATTGAATCAACTTGGAGCAGATAACACGACCATTGGTTTCCTTGGTGGATTCACCGGACGCTTCATTAATGATAAGTTGCAAGAAGATAACATCCGGACAGACTTTGTCACAATTGCAGACGATACTCGTATTAACATCAAGCTGAAGCATGGAGAAGAGACAGAGATTAATGGTCTTGGACCTGCGATAAGCGCAGAAGAGGCAGAGAAGTTACTTCACAAATTGTCTTCATTGGAAAAAGGAGATATCGTCATTCTCTCCGGAAGCGTACCACCTTCTCTTGGAACAGATTTCTATGATCGTCTCATTAAAGTCTGCAAGCAAACGGGTGCGGAATTCGTGATTGATACCACTGGCCCTGCGTTAATGGAAGCTCTTGAACATGCACCATTGCTGGTGAAGCCGAATCATCATGAACTGGCCGAACTGTTCGGTGTAACCATTGAGACTCGCGAGGAACTGGTTTTATACGGGCGTAAGTTGCTTGAAGCCGGAGCCAAACATGTATTGATCTCCATGGCAGGCGAGGGTGCACTATTCATTACCAAAGCGGAAGTTCATCATGCGAGTGTGCCAAAAGGTACTGTGAAAAACTCGGTTGGTGCCGGTGACTCCATGATTGGCGGATTCGTAGGTACCTATGTACAGAGCGGCGATCTGCTGGAAGCTTTCCGTACAGGTGTTGCATCTGGAAGCGCGACTGCTTTCTCGGATGATCTGGCAACACGTGAATTGATTGATGAATTACGCAATCAAGTAACCATTACGACGATCTAGTCTAACGTCATATAAAAGGTTTTCATTGTAAATGTAATTGTAATGTAGTGAGGCCTGCCTATGCAGGCCGACTGAACTTAAGGGAGTGTACCAAGATGAGAATAACAGACTTGATGATCCAGGAAACGATGATCATGGACCTGCAAGCCACAACCAAAGATGAGGCTATTGATGAACTAATTGCAAGTCTGAACCGAAGCGGACGTATTAATGATCCGGTCCTGTTCAAGGAAATGATCTATAAAAGAGAAGCTGAATCCAGCACGGGTATCGGTGGCGGAATTGCGATGCCGCATGCCAAAACAACAGCAGTGAATGAACCGACGGTTGTATTCGCCAAGAGCAGGAATGGACTTGATTTTGAAGCGTTGGATGACCAGCCAGCTCATGTGTTCTTCATGATTGCCGCTCCAGAAGGCGCAGGTAATACCCATCTGCGTACGCTTGCAGCTCTTTCCAGGTTGTTGATTGATAGCGATTTCATCTCACAGTTGATGAGTACAGATACACCCGCCGAAGTCAGTGCATTGTTTGATGCCAAACAGGCGGAAGCAGCAGAAAAAGAAGCAGCCAAAGAGAAAGCAAAAGCGGAAAAAGCAGCAAATGCCACATCCGGCTCTGCTAGTGGTCAGCAACAGAATACCTTTGGTGTCATTGTAGGTAATGAAAATTCGGAAGATTTTGTTGTTGCGGTTACAGCTTGTCCGACAGGTATAGCGCATACGTACATGGCTGAAGATGCACTTAAAAAGAAAGCTCAGGAAATGGGCATTAACATTCGCGTAGAGACAAACGGTTCCGAAGGAGCGCAGAATGTGTTGACGGCTGATGAGATTGCCCGCGCCAAAGGGGTTATCGTTGCCGCAGACAAAAATGTGGAGATGGCACGTTTCGATGGCAAACCGGTACTACAAAGACCGGTGAGCGATGGAATTCGCAAATCCGAAGAGTTGATTCGCAAAGCTGTTAACGGTGATGCACCTATCTATCGCAGTCAAGGCGGAAATACCAAGGAAGAGGGAGCAAGCACAGGCAAGATCAGCGTAGGTAGCAAAATCTATAAAGATCTGATGAATGGTATCTCTCATATGCTGCCATTTGTTGTAGGTGGCGGTATCCTTCTTGCAATCTCCTTCTTGTTCGAGCAGATTGCTAGTCCTGAAAATCCGATTGTGCAACTGCTTCAAACGATCGGTGGCGGAACAGGTGCATTCCACTTCCTGATTCCGGTCCTTGCCGGATTTATCGCGATGAGTATCGGTGATCGCCCAGCCCTGATGCCTGGTATGGTCGGTGGATTGATGGCGGTTAACTCGAACGCCGGTTTCCTTGGTGGTCTGGCTGCCGGTTTCCTGGCGGGTTATGTAGTCATCGGTCTTCGTAAGGCATTGAAAGGTTTGCCAAAAGCAATTGATGGCTTGAAACCAATCTTGCTGTACCCGGTATTCGGTTTGCTGATCGTAGGTGCAATCAGCTTCTACGTCTTCGATCCAATCTTTGGTTCCCTGAACACATGGCTTGTAGATGCACTTGGTAATCTGGGAACAGGAAATAAAGTATTGCTTGGTTTGTTGCTTGGTGGCATGATGGCGATCGATATGGGCGGACCGTTCAACAAAGCGGCATATACGTTCGCGATTGGGGTATTCACATCCAGTGGTAACACAGACGGTGCATGGATGGCAGCAGTTATGGCAGGTGGTATGGCGCCTCCTCTGGCAATTGCCCTGGCAACGACGTTCTTCAAATCCAAATTTACGGAGCAAGAACGCAAATCGGGCTTGACCAACTATGTTCTTGGATTGTCTTTCATTACGGAAGGTGCAATTCCATTTGCAGCAGCTGATCCACTTCGTGTATTGACATCGTGCATCATTGGTTCTGCTGTTGCGGGCGGACTGACACAATTGTGGAGTATTAATGTACCAGCTCCGCACGGCGGCATCTTTGTTGCTGCACTGGCGAACCACGCAATATTGTTCCTGCTTGCCGTTGCCATTGGTGCGGTGATCTCCGGTCTGATTCTGGGACTGTGGAAGAAGGCACCAACGCTTGTGAAGTAAGGAATATTAGAAACATCTCCTGGGTGGACTTCACCTGGGGGATGTTTTTTTGTTTCAACTTTTTCATCAGGCAATGGAAAGTTGCCTCTGAATTTGCGTTTGTGTAAAATGCTTATTTAGCATTCCTACGAATATGTGGTAAAATAAAAATATATTATGAAACCGTGTTTCGACTAATGAAACTTGTGCAGGAGGAATTCGAATGTCTGATGTAATCAAGAGTCAGGTGCAGAAGCAGTTTGCGAAGAATGCGGGAAAATACGTGACGAGTACGGGACATGCTAAAGGTGAGGATCTCGAGTTGCTCGTGGCTTCATCTCAAGCCACTCCAGATATGAACGTGCTGGATATCGCCACTGGAGGAGGGCATGTCGCCAACGCTTTGGCTCCGCTTGTTCAGCGGGTGACAGCTCTGGATTTAACGAAGGAGATGCTGCAGGCCGCTGAACAGTTTATCCTGGGGAATGGACACGATAATGTAGATTTTGTAGCCGGGGATGCTGAGAAGCTGCCATTCGATGATGATGTCTTTGACCTTGTGACCTGTCGAATCGCTGCTCACCATTTTCCGGACGTTTCTTCATTTGTTCATGAGGCGTTACGAGTCATGAAGCCCGGTGGAAAGTTGTTATTGATTGACAACGTGGCACCTGAACGTGATGAGAATGACCAGTTTTACAATGAAGTGGAGAAGTGCCGAGATGCAAGCCATGTTCGAGCATGGCGCAAGACGGAATGGATTCATATGCTGGAGTATGCGGGCTTCCGAATGGAAACGATGGTTTCCTTCCAGAAGCGCTTTAAGTTTGAAGAGTGGTGCAACCGTGCAGCACTGCCGGAACGGGAGAGAAGTGAACTTGAAGCAAGCATGTTGAGCGCGCCGTCCATCATCAGAAAATTTTTTGATTTTGAAGTGACAAAGAACGGGAAGCTCGACAGCTTCCAAGGAGAAAGTGTATATATCCAAGCGATTAAGCCGACTCATGTCTGATTCGATAGAGCAAACCATTAAGGTTAGCAGGTTATGAACGAGTAGAAGGATGAATGACAATAAAATAAATAAAACAAGCAGAGTACCTTGAACAGGTAGATCTGCTTGTTTTATTTGGCATATATAATAATCAAAGCGAAGGTTCAGGGTTTTAATATAACCTTGGTACATTCATCTTCATGATCGTTGAAAATGCGATACGCTTCGCTTGCATTCTCCAGTGGAATCCGATGGGAGATGATCTCGGTCGGATCAAACTCACCAGCAGTGATTTTACGGAATAACTCAGGCATATAATGTATAACAGGAGCTTGTCCCATTTTGAGATTGATATTGCGTTCAAACAGATTGCCTAATGGAAACATGTTGTAGGAAGAGCCATATACACCCGTAAGCTGGAGTGTACCGAATTTGCGGATCGCTTTCATGCCGATTTCAATCGCACTCAGTGAACCGCCATGAAGTTTTAGCTTCTGTCCAATTTCCTCCAGCGTGGTTTTTTTGCCATCCATACCTACACAGTCAATCACAACGTCGGTTCCGCCTTGTGTAATCTCACGAATGTGTTCACCCATATCATCGTAATCTTCAAAATTAAAAATTTCTGCATCGTTCAAACGTTTGGCCTTCTCCAGTCGATAGGGCAGACGATCCACAGCAATAACGCGTTTGGCACCTTTCATCCAGGCGAACTTTTGCGTCATCAGCCCAATGGGGCCACTACCGAGTACAGTGACTGTATCTCCCGGTTTAACTCCGGCATTCTCGACACTCCAGTAAGCGGTTGGAAGAACATCCGACAGAAACAATAAAGCTTCATCTTCCAGTTCACAGGATTCCGGAATCACAAACGGTGTGAAGTTTCCGTAGGGGACACGCAATAATTCTGCCTGACCTCCCGGGTGGTTGCCGTAGCGTTCGGTGAATCCAAAATAACCACCTGTATGAATATCCGGATTGCCATTGGAATTATCACACTGGCTCTCCATGTCATGATTGCAATAGAAGCATTCACCACAAGCGATGTTAAAAGGCAGGACCACCCGGTCCCCCTTCTTCACACGTGTCACTTCCGGACCGACTTCTTCTACAATGCCCATCGGTTCATGACCGATAACGTAATCTTTGGCAGCAGGCAGAGCTCCCTGATAAATATGCAAATCGGATCCACATATGGCGGTGGAAGTAATACGAACGATAATATCATCCTTCTGTTGCAGTGTGGGATCTTCAACCTCTTTGACTTGAATGTCCTTCATTCCCTGAAACGTAACGGCTCTCATCTTCATATTCCTCCTTGTATAGTGGGATTCTCTGACAATTACCCCTTTTCAGCACAAATGATAGAGGAACATACTAAATTAAACTACAGGCCATTTCACTTTACGCAAGGCATCGAGTAACTCAGGCGGTGCATTCAGGTTGTCACGGACCAGATCCCGAGGGGTTAAGGCCATCCACTGATTCAGCGATACATCCTCGAAGCGATCACTTCGGAATATCTCCAAAAACCATAAGGTGTCGGTACCGGTATTCTGTATGTAATGTCCCAATGCGACGGGAACATATCCCACATCACCGGCGCGATAATCAAAGGTGCGAGCAATGCCGTTACCTCCAAAGACGGTCATTCTTCCTTGTCCTGTCAGATAATATTGCCATTCATCTGCATTAGGATGCCAGTGCAGTTCACGCATGGCCCCAGGCCGGATCTCAACAAGTGCGGCTGCAACAGTGGTAGAGATGGGGAAGTTGGTGGAATCTACAATTCGAACGCTTCCGCCAGGTGTAATGAGTGGTTCCTGGGCCAGCAATCGGTGTTTGAAAGTGAGAGGAACAGTACCGTATGGAGACTCAACTTCCTGGCTCTCGATGGAACCTGGGACAGTATCTTGGAAAATGTACACCTGTTCCTTCGGCATCGACTGAAAAGCAGATTCAGGCACGCCGAAATTGACAGACAATACTTCCGGTGGCGTATGGGCAAACCAGTCGGATATGGATAACGTATTCAGATCGGAGAAAGACCCGTCATCAAACACGAGTAGAAATTCACAACCATCCTCCAGTCCCTGAATGGAATGGGGTAGACCTTTTGGGAAAAACCAGAGATCGCCCGGCCCAACATCTGCAATAAAATTACGTCCGTTCTGATCTACCGAGGTAATTCTCGCTGTTCCCCAGATCATATAGGCCCACTCGGATTGCTGGTGCCAATGGAGTTCTCGTACACCGCCGGGAGTCAGGCTCATGTTCACACCAGCCAGTGTTGTGGCAATAGGAAGATCCCTTACGGTGATTTCACGTGACCAACCCCCATGGTTCAATTGCATATGGGTATCGGAAAAAGACATTCTCAGATTGGGCAATAACCCGTTATCAGTAGCTGGAGGTACCAGCATATCGGGGTTTTGTATATCTCTCATGACGTCTCTGGGTCCCAGATCAGGTCCTCCAGCGCCATCACTGCGAATGGGTTGCGGGATGATAAGAGGTTTATCATTTGGTTGCTGTCCTTTGGTCATTGAGTGATCCCTCCAGATTCAGTGGCATGTCACACGCGACATTGTATCGTTATGTTTACACTTATGAATCAGGGCCTGGATAATATGAGGGACAAACGACAAAAAAAGACGTGACCGCATGTGGTCACGTCTTTACACCTAATGAGATGGTCAAACAATCCATAAATCCGGTGATCGAATCAAATAAAGTCAGAATTCCAGATTGGACTGAAGATGCTCTTTCATCAGCCGTTCGGCGGTCTGTCCGTCATGTGGATGGGTTGGAGGCGGGCTTTCCAGACTGCGTTGTACGAAAACGCTGCTCGTAGATCTCGTTTACACGCTGGAGAACGGCAGGGCCTTGCTCTGTAAAACGAAGCGCTACCGCTTTATTTTTCACCAGAAATGTACCGGATTCATGTCTGGTGGGTGATAAAGCCGCACTGTAGAGCAATGAAGCGCCATGACTTGGATGGGGAAAGAACCATTTCATAATGGGTTTGATATAGAAGGGCAGACCGGATGTTTTGTTGCCCCGTAGCGTATTATTTCCACCGGGATCTACGCTTAGCAGTTGAATACCGTCTGCCTTGGCAGATTTGGCAACCTCGCGTGTCCACAGAGATAAGCCGAGCTTTGAAATGGCATAGGGACCAAACAGCTTTTTGAATTCAACTGGACGCTCCAAGATATTCAGATCAAATTGTTTGACCATTTTGAACGCGGTGGTGGAAGTATTAACGACTGTTTTCATCTGTCCTTTGAGCAATAGCTCAACTAATTCCATGTAGATGATGTATGGAATTACCGTCTGAAGTTCGAAGTGTAGTTCATGCCCCTGATCAGAGAAACGAAGCTCGGAAGCGCTACCCCCGGCATTGTTAAACAAGATATCAATTGAATCGGTATCGGATTTGATCTGATCCAGTGCAGTTCTCAGACTATCGTAGTTGGTCAGATTAGCCTGAACCCAACGAAGCTTGCCTGAACGTAAGGCGTTCTGTATATCGGTATCCTCGGATGGGAAAGCCGACCGGTTGAGACCGATTACCTGCCATCCTTCATCCAGCAACTTGCGTGTCAGTTCAAGACCAATTCCTGACGTTGAGCCTGTGATGAGAGCGGTGCGAAGCAGATTTTGGTTATTCATATATACCTCCAGAAGAATGGGATTACAGAACGAATCTGTATGATGCGCTCATTCTATAACTTGGAGTCGACTCCAAGTCAAGAGGGTGGCTTCAACGGATCATGCTTGACTTGGAGTTAACTCCAAGTTGTAATATGGAGAGAAATGAATGTGGAGGAGGCCCATATGATGAGCGACAATGTAATGTTCTCCATCAAAGAAACGTCAGAACAGGCCGGATTATCAGAAGATACAATTCGTTATTATGAGAAGATTGGGCTGCTTCCCCGAGCTGAACGCAAGGCCAATCGCCATCGGGTATACCGCTCGGAGGACATCCATACCATGAGGTTGATCACTTGTCTGAAAAAAACTGGCATGTCTTTGGAAGAAATGAAGCCCTATCTCCAAATGTCCATGGATTCAGATCTCGCAGATTTCCCGGATGAACGGGAGATGCTGGTGAATCACCGGAAGAAAGTTGAAGCACAGATTGCTTCGCTACAGCAGGTCGTTGATTTTATCGATGAGAAGTTGGAGAAACGAAGTATGTATCCTGATGAATGTCCCATTACCGGGGAGAACCAGATGTCTGTTTTTGAGAAACAGAACATATTCTCTTGATGGCGCTGCTACCTGTTTGAATCCGAAAACCCACGTCATGATGACGCGGGTCTTTTGCTGTTTCTAGCATGTAATATCGAGTGTATGGCCAGGTTATTAGATATCGCTTTTTACATAGAGGGTTGTCTGAAAAGAAGCTTAATGAAGCAGGGATATGATATATTAAAGAGCAATGTTACATTGTTTTGATAGCAACCACATCTGCAGATTGAGAAGAATTCCAGATAAGAGAGGCGAACGACAGCATGGATTACTGGGGAATACTTGGTATAGAGCCTACTGAAGATTTAAATGCGATTAGACGAGCTTATTCATTACGGTTAAAACAAAATCATCCAGAAGATAATCCCGAAGGTTTCAAGGAACTTAGAGCAGCTTACGAGCAAGCTAGAGAGATTGCGTCAACAGGTTCAATTCAACCGATACATGTTGAGTCTGATGATGATCCTCCACACCACTTTACGGAAGATACGCAGGATTTAGCTCAAGGTATACATATCGAAGACTTACATATAACTCCTCCAAAGTGGGAAGACCCGCTGCGTGAAGCTGTAAATCATTTTCTGGAGAGAACGATTAGACTGTATGAAGATTTTGACTCACGCATTCGTTACGATCTATGGGTGAACCTTGTAGAGGATGAGCAATTCTGGAGCATTCAGGTTCGGGAAAGACTACACAGCGAATTGTTAGATGTTTTGGCAGAACGAAGCTGGCTGCCTGGTATGGTTTGGAAATTATTAGATGATACGTTTGGCTGGATGGACAATGAACTGGAGTTAAGCGAGCGATTTTCTTCCTCGTTTCTAAATCACATTCGTCACCAGAGTCAAAGTTTATATGATTTGCAACTTGAATATTTACACCAAGCGGCAGCAGCTGGTTTGGAGATCGACGATTATTTATATTTTCGTGAATTCGCAAGACGTGCACTCATTCATCAAGACTTGGACACAGCGCACGAGATGTTGGGCAAAGCTTACGCCATGTATGAACAAGACCCAGTGTTACTGCGCTTGATTGCGTTATATTCGATGAACGTTGAGGATTGGGAGACTGCGCTCCACATGTACTCCAGGCTTGCAGTTATACTACCGAATGAGCCTCAAATTCTCCGTCACTTGGCAGACATGTTACTGAAGTGTGGACATGCGGAAGAAGCGTTATCCATCAACATGCAGTTGTCGGAGGCAACTGAAGCGATGATCTATAGTCCTGCTTTATCATCTGCAGCGCAGTGTCTAATCCAGTTGAGTAGAAATAATGAAGCCATAGCCGTATATGAGGCAGCGTTAGAACGATTCCCAGCGGACTTGGAACTACGAACTCGTCTATGGCATGTACGGCATGAATATGAGCAAGAACGCATGACGATTTTGGAAGAGGAGCTTCAAAATGACAGCCTTCCTGGAACGGAACAGATCGAGGAACTGATTGGACTTTACCGTATAAGGAAACAATCAGACAAGGTAATATCCATGGTTGAAGGATTTGGATCAGAAGTGCTGTTAAGCAGTAATGCTTGGTTTTTGGCTGCTCAAATGGCATACGATGTTGATCTAAAACTTGCTTTACACTACCTTAATCAGTCTGTCACAAGGGCTAAAGAAGAGGTCTTTGTTCACCAAGAGGCTTTGTACTTACGCATAAAGGTCAATTATAATCTTGATCATTATGAGGCAGTAATCTCAGACGGTCTTATTCTGAAAGGACATATGGCAGAAGAGCCGGGAGTTTATTTTTATCTCGGGGAATCCTATCGTATGCTTGAAGAATATGAACAGGCGATCTTGAATTATTTGCAGGCAAAAACATTAAATGGTGGCGCAGGCTACGAATTTGGATTAGCTTTCAGTTACTATCATTTAGAAAAGTATGATAAGGCTATAACGTGCTTTGAGACTTATATGAATAAAGATAATGAAAGTGCTGATCTCTATTACTACCTTGGCATCTCGTATATGAACGTGGACAGATTCCAAGATGCCGCTCAGTGTTTCCAAGCTTCTTTGCGCATCGAGAGTTATCCGAGCACACTGTATTATCTATTCACAGTCTACAGAAGACAATGTGAGTTTGATCTTGCGTTGACTGTAATTGATCAATATTTGGAAACTGGAGACACTTCGTATCGGGGAGAGGCTCTTGGCGCAGCAGCGGATATTCATTTTTATAGAAAGCAATGGAGCATTGCCCATGATTTCTTGCTGACATTTTATCATGACATACCAGAGAGTCTCTATCTTCAAAAAATGATTGCTGTTTGTCTCCTTGCGGATCGTAAGTTTGAGGAGGCAGCAAAATGGATTCTGAAGATTCAGGATCACGAGCCTAATAATCCGTGGGCGCTTTTACAGATGATTCGCATCTTTGCCGAACTCAAGCAGTGGGATGAGTTGGACAGCGCTATGGTGCATTATTATAAAACAGTAGAACCTGCCAAGATTGATGGTTACAGCTATTTTTATGGGGGCTTACATCTATATCAGGCACGTAAATACGATGTCGCTCGCAAAATGTTGACCCGTGCTTACGAGTTCGGTTTGCGCGGGGATACATGCAGTTTGCTGAGTTTATCCTATATGCATCTTGGTCAAGGAGAGTCGGCACTTGTGTATGCGAGAGAGGCTGTGGCAGACCGGCCTGATCATCCGGATTACCTTGCACGTCTGCAGGATATGGAAGAGCGTCTGAGTCAACGGGGAGCCTGGTTTAATAAGCTGAAGTTCAATATATTCCAGATGGGATTGAAACAAACGGTACCACTTCAATTCCCTGATCTTTTGAATGATGAAGAGCTTAGACCGTATTATAACGTGGAGGTATACAACGATGCATTCTTTGCTTGATGCAAGACAGCAGTGGACACTGGCAGCGGGAGCTATTTTACTTGAGGCAAATGCTTTGGAATTCGCCACAGGGTATGATATTGAACGATTGGATGGGAAACGGGAAGGCATCATTGAAATGTTTGGTCGAGCATGGAGTATTCGGGACGAGCAGTCATTTCATCAGCAAATGGAAAGTTTTCGAGAAGGAAGCGGGCACCATGATAAATTTGATCAACGCAGGGCGTTATTGTCTGTAATGACTCATCAGGAGCAAGAAAACTACATCCTTGGTTTGGAGGATGAGACGATCAGAACCCAATTGAGGGCCATCCAACTCTATGACAGTCGCCTGAATGCGGCAAGCATCAGCGCCTGGGACTGGGGAAGAGCCATATCAATTACACGGATGGCGATGCAGGTCGGTTATGTAGATGAGGAGACGGCATGGACATTTATGTATGAAATGGCGCAGAGAATTCAAAAAGCGTATTCAAGTTGGACGGAATTCGGACTTGCCTACCTCATAGGACGTCAATATGGGTATGAAGAATTGGAGACGGAGTCAGCCCTGGAGCACTTTTCGCTTGTAGAGCATTTGTTCGAAAGGGCAGACAGTCCATGGAATGTACTTCCGTGGGAAGAAGCAACTGTTGGCCTGCCTGTTGAACCAGAAAGAGAGGGATAAGACCTTGACCCTACAACAATTAAAATATGTAATTGAAGTTGCCACACGCGGCTCGATGAATGAAGCAGCCAAACGACTGTTTATCTCGCAACCCAGCCTGTCGAATGCCATCCGGGATCTGGAGCAGGAATTGCGAATCACCATTTTTGAACGTACCAATAAGGGCATATCTCTGTCTAAAGAAGGCGTTGAGTTTCTAAGCTACGCACGTCAGGTGGTAGAGCAAGCTGAGTTGCTGGAGAATCGTTATCTGAACGCCAAGCCATCTCCGCAGCATTTCTCTGTATCGACACAGCATTATGCGTTTGCGGTGAATGCCTTTGTTCGTCTGGTCCAGCAGTATGGTCAGGATGAATATGAGTTGGCACTTCGGGAGACAAAGACCTACGAAATTATTCAGGATGTGAAAAGCCTGCGTAGTGAAATTGGCATCCTGTATTTGAATGAATTCAATGCCAAGGTGATTAACAAATTGTTAAAAGATGCAGGTCTGGTCTTCACAAGCTTGTTCACAGCGAAGCCCCATATCTTTATCAGTGTGAAGAACCCGCTGGCGAAGCAAGATTCGGTCGCGATTGAGCAGCTGCAAGATTATCCGTACCTGTCATTTGACCAGGGAGAGTACAATTCCTTTCATTTTTCCGAAGAGATCCTGAGTACGTTATCTCATCCCAAAAGCATACAGGTCAATGACCGCGCAACATTATTTAACCTGTTGATTGGTTTGAATGGTTATACGATCTCTACGGGCGTACTTAGCGCTGATCTGAACGGAAACGAGATTATTCCTGTACCGTTGGAATGTGAGGAAACCATTAATGTAGGCTGGATAAGCCATAAGAGCACTTCTCTCTCCAATCTGGGCGTGGAATATGTCCAGGCTCTGCATGAGGCCATAGGGTCTTAGTGGTGCTAAATGGTTCATCAAAAGGCCGTTTCCGTATGAGTCGGAACGGTTTTTTTGTTGTGCTACGATCTTTCAAGTATAGGGTGGTATGTTGTCATCCCGTGTAATAGAATGAAGGTATATGTCGAATAGGTGTGAAAAGAACGAAGGGAGAACGGTTAGTGAGAGTTCTGTATCGAAATAAAAGTGAACAGCATGAGCTGACAGTATATGATACCAAAAAGCTCTATGGAGAGAAGGGGCGATTTCGTGTATTAGAATTCTCCAACGCAGCTGTGCAGGGCGCAATGGATCTGGATGAGCCTGCCCGAATGGTGTTGGAGTATCCAAGAGCGATGGTACATCTAATGGAACGGAATGATCCTGAATTTGATACTGTTTTTGTGGTGGGACATGGTATTGGCACATTGCCAACCTACTTGTCTGATCGTCAGGTAAAGGTGGCTGAGCTGGACGCAGAGGTCGTGGAGTTGAGCCAAACCTTTTTTGGATATGAGGGAAGTCCTGTACTCATTGGGGATGGTCGTGAATTATTAGGGCAGGAACCTGCAGGGACATACGATTATATTATTATTGATGCGTTTACGGCAACGGGTACACCCGAGCAATTTATATCCAGTGATTTTTTTGCCTTGGTCAAGGACAGGCTGGACTCGGATGGAGCTGTGCTCCTTAATGTGTTCGGGCGTGCTGGCAATGATCGGCTTGTGAACGCGATCTATACGACACTTCAGGCACAATTTACTTATACACGTGCATTCGCATTGCCAACAGAAACAGCGGATGAAGTTCAAAATCGTATTTTAATGGGCAGTCATCATCCGATCGAATTTCAGATTCGCCACATGGCGGGGTTTGTTGAGCAGGAGCCAGAAGAAGGATATATCATTGTCGATTAGGGCGATCCTGAACAGTGATTTTTCCAAGAAATTAAAATGTCATTAAATTGTCAATCTTACGATGTAATTGTTAAGATTTCTCAAACTCTTTATTTGATCTTAACAACTTTCGTATAAAATAGAAGGAATATGCCTTTTCATGAAAATCCGGGGGAAGTAAAAGATGATTGCACAGATCAAGAGATCTAGATTACGGAGAAAAATAAAAAACATCAAGAAAATTAGCCTTACGGCTTTACTCGGCGGGCTGGTCATCATTTCAGTCTTAATGACACTGACCATCATGGTCATCTCATCTTATACATCTCAGAAACAGTCTCTCATTGATAACACCCTATCGTTAAACTATGCAAGCGCTGTGCAAATGAGCCAAACTCTGGATTCGCTTTTTGATTCCATGCAGGAGAGCTTAAAATATGCAGCCAGTTATTTCCCGGATATGGATCACTCCAATACAAAAGAATTGAATTCCACATTGGATTTGGTTCGCAATAGCAGTAATTTTTTCAATTCCGTTTCTTTGGTAGATAAAGAGGGAGTAATAAGGTCTACCTCACCTTACACACAGGCTAGTGTAGGTCACCATGTTAGTTCCAATGCAGCAAAAGAAGCGGTTAAATTGAGGGCTTCGTATATCTCTGAAGTGTACAAGACACCCAGAACCAAACGCAGAATTGTATTTGTCAGTGAACCGATCTTTGATTCAGCAGGGACGTATCAAGGAACGCTTGGTGGAAATATTTTTTTGCAGGAAAATAATATATTAAGTTTGTCTTTTGGCAGTCAACTCAAGACGAGTAATGGTTCCTACTTTTTTATTGTGGATAAGAAGGGCACTTTGTTATTTCACCCAAACACCAACCGCATTGGTGAAAATGTCAGTAAAAATGAAGTGGTGCAGAAGCTGTTAGTAAACGAGAACGGTAAAGAACAATACAAAAACCTGGCAGGTGTAGATTCACTTGCAGGTTATTACAAAGTTCCATCAACAGATTGGGGCGTCGTAATCGTGTCTCCAGCCCAAACGGTGTACGATCAGTTGAACCGTCATATCCGTATGTTGTTGCTTTACACTTCAGTGCCTTTCCTGATTCTGACCCTTATTGTGGTTCGGGTTGCACGCAAGCTGGCCAGTCCTTTTGCTATGTTGGCTGATTTGGTGAATCAGGTCGATAAGGGACAAGTGGATCTGCCTGTGATGAAGCCTCACTGGAATAGAGAGGCAGACCTTCTAACAAGAGCAGTTGTTGGCGCATTGGCGAACTTTAGGAAACAGACAAACCAGCTTGTCTATGATGCCAGAACCGATGTTTTAACAGGCATGAACAATCGCAGAACCTTCGAAGAAGTCATTCAGGAATGGATTCAGGATGAGGTGCCATTCTCCATTATTGTTCTGGATATTGACCGCTTCAAGTCCATCAATGATACATTCGGGCATCATGCTGGGGATGAAGTGCTGAAACACATTGCCAATATCATTCAATTGTCTGTTCGCCCAGAAGATGTCTGCGCCCGGTTTGGTGGAGAGGAATTTGTAGTCTTGTTAAGAAATTCCGAGTCTAACGTGGCTTTTGAGATTGCTGAACGTATCCGAATAACGGTCGAAGAAAGCATATTGCCTATAGATCGTTCCGTCACCATCTCGGCTGGAATTGCTGAATATCCGAAGCACTCCACAACATCCACAGAACTGTTTCACTTGGCGGATAATGCACTGTATCAAGCGAAGGAAGAGGGGCGTAACCGTACGGTTACGATCCAGACGGTTATTAAATAAGCAAACAAAGAAGCTGTTCCCTAAAAATAAGGGGCAGCTTCTTTTGTTTTCTATACCTCTTGTGAGGATCTGGCCAGAACCTCATTGGTATACGTTTCTCCCCAATCTCGCATGCTGAAGATGATCGGCCGTAATGTTTCACCAAATGGTGTGAGGGAATACTCCACTTTAGGTGGGATCTGGGGGTATATTTCACGATGAACAATTCCGCTACTTTCCAACTCTCGAAGTTGCAGGGTGAGCATACGCTGGGTAATGTCAGGAAACAATTTTCGGAGCTCGTTAAATCTCAAAGGACCAGAGAATAAATGATACAAAATGGCACCTTTCCATTTGCCTCCGATCACGCTAAGGGTAACTTCCACGGAACAGCCGTATGGCGTTGGACATGGCTTGATTGCATCCTTTTTCATTATAAGTGCACCTCCACTTTACGGTGATAATCTATGGTATCTATTTGGGTGATTACATTACATAAAGTACGTATAGTTCATGAAAGAGCATATCACTTATTATGCATATTATAAACCCTAATCCTAGGCGCAGACAGTTGTGATGATGTCTGTAAGAAAAAAGAGCCCCAGTTTCGTCTTGCGAAACATGGAGGCTCCATAAATGGGATGAATTTTGTACACTATATCAGGGCATCGAGGGAATATGCACCGGCTCCAGCGAGAGCAACACCAGCTAATGATCCTATTATCACAAGGTTATATTCGAATCCTCCGTTCAGATTCCATAGACCTTTATCTGCGTGAACCTTGGCTATGGCTACAACCATCGGAAGCATGAGTAGAATGGCTCCGACGATAATCCATAGACCGACTCCAAACAGGAATCCACCAATCAATTCAGCAAGTCCGGCGCACACGGCCAAGGCTCTAGCGGGTTTCAGGCCAATCGCTCCGAAAAATTTAGCTGTCCCTGATACACCCTCACCACCAAACCAACCAAACAGTTTCTTGCATGCATGTCCGATCATAATAAAACCGATAACGAGACGAATGATAAGTAAACCCGTGTCCAACATGAGATGATTTCCTCTTCTCTGGATGTATAAAGTATAATAATGAGCGTATATACGCTACTTCAGTGACGATAGAATGGAGTCACATAGAGCCATCGTTGCAATATTATCCTTGGCGCTGGAATGTGGGACTGTTTGGTTCTGGCAACAGGCGATGAAGTGCGCCATCTCACCAACAAAACCACGTAGATAAAGGTCGCGATAAGCTCCTGACATGGGAGATCCGGAAGGTGTGTATACAGTATCTTGCTCCTCGAGAGATTTCCAGGGAACGCTGGTGGAGCTTCGGGATTGATGAACAGTAAGTGTGTTGATCTCTTCAGCTGACGCAAATCCATTGTCGAAGGTGACGAGCACACTTTCACTCTCACGTGACCAGGCACTCATGCCGGTAAAATAAGCACTGCCTACCACGTTATTCTCAAATACAAAGGAAATGCTCTGATTAATATGTTCCCCATCCTTCACGGTTGTGCCTGTAACTCGTATAGCTTCTCCGAATAAGTAGCGCATCAGATCGACCATATGAATGGCAGCGAGCTTCATGAACTGTTCCTCATCCTTGCAGAATGGGGTACTGTCTACAGCGAATTTCATCTGGAATGAACGCACTTTACCTAGCGAACCCCCATCAATGAGCTCTTTTAGCTTCATGTATACCGGAGCATAACGTTTCATAAAACCGACCATGACAACGACGCCAGCCTGCTCGGCAGCTTCTGCTACAGTGGAGGCTTCCGCAGCGTTCCATCCAAGCGGCTTGTCCACGTATACATTTTTGCCAGCCCGAATGCATTCAAGGACAAGAGCAGTCTGATCCATAGGCTGGGCGACCACAACGACTCCGTCACAAGTTTCCTGCTGTAACATAAGCTGAGCGTTAACATACGCTTTGCCATTGCTGCCAAATTTCAGCAGAGCTGTTTCTGATCGTTCCATACTGCGAGTGGCAATGGCCTGGATCTGCGCTCCGCTTTCAACGACAGAAGGATATATATTCGTGGATGCATGAAACCCGGCACCGATAAAGCACAGATGGGTTGTTTTCAAAATGGGATCTCTCCTTCATTGTATCATTCGTATTGGTGGTTTATTTGCTTAATGATACGATAGGGGGTTTGGTGTTGATAAAAAAGGACATATGTCCTATTTCTGAATGGATAAAAAGAAGTTGCAATTTTATTTTGCAGCATGTATACTCTGAATTACGGTAAAACAAGGAATTGCTTCACCGGAACACTTTTCATCGATGGATGAGGAGATACATATTATGCGGTCGTGGCGGAATTGGCAGACGCGCACGGTTCAGGTCCGTGTGGGCTAACCCCCCGTGGAGGTTCGAGTCCTCTCGACCGCATCAAATCAAAGAAAGGTTCGTGAGTTGCTCTAATGCAATTCACGAACCTTTCTTTATTTTTACTATATTATTGTGAATCAAGTATTTTGCTGCTGGCATCTAATACTGCCGCTGCCGCAAAATGACTGCCATGATGAGTCCGGTGATAGCTCCTGCTATTCCGAACAGTGTAACACTGGCAATAACTTCAACCGACTGGAGACGAAACAAAAAAGCGATACCACTGCCTAAGGTGGTTCCGGCGAGAAATCCGAGCGAAATTCCTAATTCTTTGGTTAATTTCATTGTGTCACCTACTTGGAAATGTGAGATATGGATTTGCAAATATGGGGTACAGGAAGTAAAGTGTGATCAGGAAAATCATCACATTTTATTTCCTTTTTTATCTTGTGGTATTAACCGGTTAATTATGCATGATATCTCATATGGGAGGGTAAGAGCGAATGAATATGAACGAACGAATTGCAGCATGGAATGAGGAAGCACAGCAGTGCGCTTGCGGTCATCAACACCGAATGGTAGATATGCTCATTCATCTGGAAGCTGGGGCCATTCAGAGGCTACCGGGCTATTTGTCTGAACAAGGGTACCATCATGTGACGGTTGTTTATGATCGACATACGTTTCGGGCTGCTGGATCTGATGTGCTGAACAGTATTCGAGAAGCGGGAATGCATGTGGATGAGATCGCTCTGCCGGAGAATCGTACGGGTGATATTATTGCGGATGAAGCAGCTATCGTGCAGGTCATGTTGGGTGTGAAATTGGAAAGTCAGGCTATCATTGCGGTGGGCTCAGGTACCATTCATGATCTGGTGCGATTTGTATGTTCCAAAATGAACAAGCCCTTTCTGTCGATACCGACAGCGGCTTCAGTGGACGGGTTTACCTCTGCAGGTGCACCCTTAATTGTAAGCGGCATCAAACAGACCTTTCAGGCTGTTCCGCCTGAGGCCATCTTTGCGGATATGAATATCCTGGAGCAAGCCCCCCAAGAGATGACGGCTGCTGGATTCGGAGATATGCTTGGCAAATATACTTCCCTTGCAGACTGGATTGTTTCTCGTGAGCTGGGAGGAGAACCGTTCTGTCCGGTCGCTTATCGAATGACAGAAGAAGCGCTGAATTCCTGCATTGATCATGTACAAGCTATTGCGGAGGGGCGGGCAGAGGGAGTAGCTGTATTAATGGACGCATTAATTGTTTCTGGTATCTCCATGCTGATCATTGACCATTCCCGTCCGGCATCCGGAGGTGAACATCACCTGTCCCACATCTTGGAGATGGATCTCATGCAAGCGGGAGAAAGACCGGTTCTGCATGGTGCCAAAGTTGGCGTAGCCTGTGCATTGCTTACGGTGAAATATAAAGAACTTGCACAGACATCGGATGAACCAGTGTTTAGAATATATAACCAATTGCCGGAGGCTTCTCAGCTCATCGCATGGTTGGAGCAAGTAGGTGGACCTGTGACTACTGAACAGCTTGGTGTAACCCCGGAGATGGTGGAACATGCCTTTACCACCGCGCATACACTTCGTCCTCGATATACCGGATTGAAATACATCAATGAAGTGTTAAACACGAGGTAAAGGTGACTTTTAAGGAGGTTCGGTCTCCAAGATTGTGTAAACTTAGCTTCTAGAGCGCTAAAATGGCCTTGATTGGGATTAGAAAGTAGAGAAGGGGGATTTACCTGACGTTGTTGACGGAAGAGCCAGGAGGCTGTTTCAAGGTCGGGAGAGAAGAGGGATATGTTTCATTTTAAAAAGGCTCTGGCCTCCTGGAAGGAGATCAGAGCCTTTTGGCTGTTCGCTTATTTAGTTGTTGCGACGATCTTTCAAGATGACATCTGCGAACAAAATAGTTTTTGGGATGCGGAAAAATTGCTCCGCTTGTTCCTGAAACGCAGCGGAAGGCAGTGTTCCCTGATGCAGCCATTTGCGGAAAGTGCCGGGATGAACCCCGATCCAGTGGCTGACATCTGTCACCGACAAATCATGGACCATACACAAGCCTGTCAAAATACGGTTACTAACCGGAGAACGGGTGACCGTACGCTTCATGAAGCGAGATGACTCGGGTTGACATATGACAGGGCTATTACGCACAACTTCCTCATTAAAGAGAATGTGGCGGGGATAGCCGAGTAATTGGCATGTCTTGTCCAAATTGGTACTGCCGGGTATCCGTCCTTCATATACCCACGCACTGACACTGCGTGAAGAGATGGAGAGGTCTTCTGCGAGCTGGGACAATTTGATATCATTGGCCATCAGCACGGCAAGAAGAACACGATTACGGATTTGACAGCGTGTCGGTTTTCGGAATCGTTTAACACGGACGCCTTTTCCCAAGTATTTACGGTTGATCAGAGACCACGCCTGGATGGAATGTTGTTCTGGTTGATTAGGCATATTTCCTCCGATTTTTTTTAACCAAATACTACAATAAACAACGGGGTACTTTCAAGTGCCGGGTTTACCTGTTTCAAATGCGTCAATGCGTCAATTCCTGATAAAGAGGGAACTACGAACTAGACCATACGCAATTCACATCCTAGTATATTCCTAGATTACAATGTTTCACTAAAAATGAGGGGGCAAAATGAGCAGGATTAAAGATAATATAGTTCTAATTACTTATTATTAGGTCTAAAGAACTTTTATCTATTTTTTGTTGATATGATGCGGTTTATTTCCCTGAATTCCCCAAAAAATATTGAATGTGCTTCAACGTATCCGGTAGAAGGTGTGCACAAATCTGAAAGATAAATCCGCAGGTTCAGCATGACATGTGACCTGTCAAATCTCTTACTTTTACATATATTGTAGGGTACTCAAGTGAAGGGAGAGGTGAGGAACGTGAATCTGTCTGTGAATACCTTTGCTGCCATCTCGGGAGCAATTGTTACGTTTGCTTTTGGTGGATGGGATCAATTGCTGAGCCTGCTCGCGGTCGCGATGGCTGTGGATTATATAACAGGTTTGGCAGCGGCGGTAAGAACGGGTACCGGGTTGAATAGCAACATTGGCTTCTGGGGGCTTGCTCGCAAAGGGCTCATGCTGACCGTTGTTCTGCTTGCTCACCGAATTGACCTGATCATGGGAACCGATATTATCAAGGGAGGGGCTATTTATTTCTACCTCGTCAATGAACTGATCTCGATAACTGAAAACTATGCGAGAATCGGCCTTCCATTGCCCGGAAAGCTCAGACAGGCTATAGCAGTGTTGAAGAAACAGGACGATCAGGAGTATTTGCCGGATCGGGAATGGTCAATTCCACCAAGCGAGGATAGCCGCCAACAGCAGGCTGAAACAGGACAAACTTCGCAGGATGAATCCGCGAAAAAGGTGGAAGATGGTTCCCAAGAAAAATCCGAACCGAAAAGAGATGGTTCGGGTTAGTTTTTCTTTTCAAGAGAACGTTTCCAAGTATCCTTTCGTAATAGAGAACGTTATGATATATTTTGGATACACGAAAATTCATTCATTTCTACTACTATTATATTAAACGAGGTGCTTGATCAGATGATAAAACATATTGTCCTGTTCAAAATGAAAGATCGCTCAGCAGAAAGTATTGAAGCTGCTGCCCAGGTGCTTCGTAACCTGGACGGTAAAATTGATGTTCTGGTTTCACTTGAAATCGGGATTGATGTGCTTCGCTCGGAGAGATCGTTCGACATTTCACTCACGGCTGAGTTTGCGTCACTGGAGGATCTTCAGGCGTATCAGGTACACCCGCTTCATCAGGAAGTAATCAAGTACATGAATGAAGTCAGAGAACAGTCGATTGCAGTGGACTACGAGTTCTGATCTGTTATTCAAACTACGTTGAGATAAAGGGGACTCTGCATGAGCGATTTAAGAGACGTTATGGAATTTCTATATATTTTTGTTGTGTTTCTAATCGCTTGTCCTGTGATGATATTCTGGCTTAAGCGAAGAGGGAAACGGAACCGATAACTCACTGAACGGGAAGTGAACGAATGTATTATGTGAACAGAGAACAGATTGCCCGCCGGCTTGCTGCTGTACCGGAAGTAGCTGAAGGACTTCGCCGGACAGCACAGGCTTGGGATGGCAGTCTCATGCTGGGGATGGTTCAGGAGCGGTGTCTTCACCTGGCGATCGAGATTGTTACCGATGTGGGAAGTTATCTGATTGACGGCTTCATCATGAGAGATGCGAGCAGCTATGATGATATTATTCAGATTAATTATGAAGAAAAGGTTTTTGACCATTCGACCTATGAGATCTTGCGTCAGCTTGTCACGTTACGCAAACCACTGGTGCAGGATTATTACAGTTGGGAGCGTTCTGAGCTCCATCCGCTTAGCGTAGAGTTGCCGAGCATACTTGAACATTTTACGACACAGGTTAGCGCATACGTGGAAACAGAACTTGGTCCTTTCAATGCGGCACAAGCCGAGGGACAGCGTAAGGAATGAGGGAAATCGCATGACAAATGAATCAAAAGAATTCAATGAAGTAAATACTGAAAGTAATGAACCGAATGAAACGCCTTCCGGATTCCATCCGGTGTATATGGTTGAACTCTTGTTCCGGGAACGTCCGGAGGTGGATCGCCTGCGTTTGCAGGAAGCGATGATTCTTCATACAGGACAAGTCCGACTGGATGTGAAACAAGGAAGTGGAGAGCAAGAGCATGAGATGTTGGTCTTCTATCATCTGGACCATAAGGTATCCTTTCAGGAAGGGGATATCCCTGCTCAAACCTGCATGCTTCCTGTGAATGAAATCGCAGATCGTGCACGCTTTGGCGGGGCTGTGCAACAAGCATGGCATTGGCCCGAAGTGGGACAAGTTGTAGAAGCTTCGCGTTACTCCATTCGGATACATGATATGTTCACGGCTGCAATGCCTCGTAAACAGCGTTTGGAGCTGTTTCAGAAGACTGTACTGGCAATCATGGAGAGTTTGACCTGTGATGCGCTGTATTGGTATGGCAGTGATAAGCTGGTTGAACCGGAAGCATATACGCAAGCCCAGGAACGTGAGGAACATCTGTATGCAGCCATGAACGTTCGAATGTATCAGGCCGGAGGTACGGAGGAACAGCGCGGGTTGGTCATGGATACCGTAGGATTGTCTGCGCTCGGTGTTCCTGATGTACAGTGTCACTTCGTTGGTCTTGATCCAGATACGGTGGCTCAGACCTTACTGGGTGCAGCGTATTACATATTTGATCAGGGAGATGTCCTGCAAGATGGACAGACGCTGGGTTCTTCAGGTGGACGTCGTTGGCGTTGTGAACATCAGGCGGCATTAGTTGCACCAGGACGATATGTCATTGATTTGGACCCGGGGGATGAGCATGCGGCGGCTGATCTCGAGCCGGCTCGTCAGAATTGAGTTTAAGCCAAGACATTCTGCAGCCATTCAAAAAGGGCGTTCAGATTATTTTTAACATCTGGAGTGTCAAGCCAAGCCTGTGCTGCTTATAATGCATCAACAGAGTAGGCATTCGCCCGGATGGCTGAGCGGCAGACCGTTGCTTCTGATCCGGTACTTAAACCATAGTAAAGGGAGAGATGTGACGTGAAGGATTCTAACAAAAGTTTGTTGTGGGGAGCTCTTATTGGCTCCGTGGTAGGTTCTGTAACAGCATTATTGCTGGCACCGAAATCGGGACGTGAACTTCGTCAGGATATTACAGAAGGTGCTCGTCAGGTATCGGAGAAAGGTCAGGAACTGGCTGGTATCGTGGGAGAACAAAGTTCACAGATCGTATCCAAAGTTAAAGAGACCGCAGATGTCGTGATTCAGGATATTCAATCCTGGCGCAATTGCGGTGAAGGGAAAGAAATTCGTATATCGGCAGCCATTGTAGATACCGATATCGATAAAGCAGTTGATGAATCCGGCAATGACATCGTAGCGAAGCTTCCTGCGGATGAGTCCAAGGACGACAACTAAGCAAAGCTTGAGATCAGCAGGCTTTCCTCTATTTAGAGGAGAGCCTGCTTTGTTGCGTGTCCACACATAGATGACGTGGCGCGGATTTAATTTGAACCCCGTGATGAAATCGGGTAAGATGTAGGTACCTTTTTGCCGGAATGTTCATACGGTAGGAAGAAAGCTCTGGGAAACAAACGTAATGAGAACCAATTCAATGAAGAAGGAAGCGGTGTGTTCGTGCAGCAAGCAATCGCTATATTAGACTCCGGTGTGGGGGGATTGACCGTCGCCAAGGAAGTGATGCGTCAGCTCCCGCGGGAAAAGATCATTTATTTTGGGGATACTGCCCGGACACCGTACGGACCCCGTTCGTCCGAACAAGTAAAACAATTTACGGAACAAATCGTTGATTTCTTGATCCAATTCGATCCGAAGGTTATCGTTATCGCCTGTAACACAGCAACAGCAGCAGCGTTGGAGTATATCCGTTCCAAGGTGAGTATGCCTGTCATTGGTGTTATACATCCGGGTGCGCGGGCAGCAATCACAGCGACACGTACAGGACGTATTGGTGTGATTGGTACCACGGGGACCATAAGTAGTGGGGCTTATACATCGGCACTCAAGCAGTTGTCCCCCTATATTGATGTGGTCAGTCAGGCTTGTCCGGCGCTGGTGCCGTTGGTGGAACAAGGTGAATTTCGTTCCGAGCACACGACACATACGGTGGAGCAATCATTGGGCGAGATCAAACAGCAGCCAATAGATTGTCTTATTCTGGGTTGTACGCATTATCCCTTTCTCATGGACACCATTCAGGAAGTTATGGGACAGGAAGTGAAGTTAATCAGTTCGGCAGATGAAACGGCACGTGAAATTAGTACGATTTTATATGATAAACGAAAGCTGGCCAGTGGGGATGAGACACCGGTGCATCAATTTTTCTGCACTGGCGACCCACGCATGTTCCAGAATATCACCCGTCGATGGTTGGGAGAACAGATCTCCAAGACCCCTGTTGTCTGGCAGGTTACGCAATTATCATAGTTATACTCCAATTATCCAAGAAAAAGACTCTTAATTCATGTATTTTGGTTGTGAACGATCCCGGAACTGTGAAGTTTCGGGATTTTTTGTCGTGATTTTGGATCAACAGGTGATGAATATGATTCATGTCACATGACGGACAACCCGACCTGCATACATATGTTACATAGACGAAGTTGGTGAGAACCGGACAGGAGACCTGTCTTTTCCTGTGGAAAGGAGAGCAACATGGAACTGCAATGGATCATCGTTCAGCGGGGAGATACACTGCCGCGAATTGCGTCAGCACACCATATGACCAGGGAGTTACTTGCCGCACTGAACCCGGAAGCAGCCGCCCAGCCTTACTTGCTGGCAGGTCAGATGCTGCGTATTGTCCCCGGGACAGGTCGCAGATATGCTGTACCGCCTGGAGAAAGTGTAGGAGAGATTGCAGGGAGATTTGGTCTGGAGGAAGAAGCGTTGCGCCAGGCCAATCCCGAAATCACCAATATTACCGACTGGGTTGGTCGCTGTATTCATATTCCGGCTTCGAATGGAAAAACTATTGTAAAGATTCAGGGAGAGTATGGATATAGAGAATTAATCAAGGATATAGACAAGCTGGAGCATCAATACCCGTTTATGGAAACGGGGTCCATTGGAACAAGTGTCATGGGGAAGTCACTGCCTTATTTACGTATTGGGCAAGGACCGAGACATATCCATGTTAACGCTTCTGTTCATGCCAATGAGTGGCTGACATCGGCGGTTCTGATGAAGTTTATCGAAGAGTATGCCGAAGCGTATGGTACACATGGGACATGGCATCAATACCAGACAGAACGCTGGATGCAAGAGACGTCACTCTGGGCAGTGCCGATGGTTAATCCGGACGGTGTCGAACTGGTTCAGGAAGGTGTAGTCAATCACCACCCACATGCACAGCAGTTGTTAGCCTGGAATGCTGGTAGATCAAATTTCACCCATTGGAAGGCCAACATCAGAGGTGTGGATCTGAATGATCAATTTCCCGCTCATTGGGATGAAGAGGTAGCGAGAAGAGGTGTGATCTCACCTGGTCCCAGGGATTATGCAGGGACAGCTCCATTGACCGAACCGGAGGCACAGGCGCTTGCGCAGTGGACGAAGCAACACACATTCGAGGCGGTTGTATCCCTGCATAGTCAAGGACAGGAAATCTATTGGAACTACCGTGATCTGGAACCTAGAGAGAGTGCACCGCTGTCGCGTAGACTCGCCAAAGCTTCGGGTTACAAAGCGGTGAAGCTCGGTGGCAGTGATGCCGGATACAAAGACTGGTTTATCCAAGCTTTTGGTAAGCCGGGCTTCACAGTGGAAGTTGGATTGGGTGTTAATCCGCTTCCCGTAGAACAGTTCGATGATATCTGTATAGAAGTGGGAATGTTGCTGGCTGAACTGTTATCCAATGGACAATGAGGCAAGACCCCGAAGATGAAGGTGTGAAACTTAACAGTAGATCATTCGTATAACAGGAACGGACACTATGAGCGACGTTCCGTTTTTATTTTTTTATAGTGGATTATTATGTCATTCGTTCTGGATGGTTTTCGAACGGGTAATGATGGATGTACCGTTTGGCGATATATATTATTATACGGAGGGATTCGCATGAAGTGGAGAAGACTGCTGTCGTTCAAACGATGGACACAAGTTTTCAAAAGGCTCCCCCGGCTGCTCCGGGCTCCGCAGATTCCTTTGGGAGAAAAGCTGTTGTTTATTATTCCGGCGCTGTTGTACTGGGTGCTTCCTGACGTGATGCCGTTTATGCCCATTGATGATATCGGGGTCACTTTGATTCTGATGAACTGGTTTGTGAGCCGGGCAGAACGTAAATATCCTGTGCTTCAGGAGGGCGCACCTTCTTAATTTGCAGCCCATGGATCATTTTAACATTGAATTCGCATCAATGTTATTGCGAAGAGCGGTAACTTTCTTTACAATAGATGCTGTAGTTTAAGAATGCTGAAATTGTTGAACCCAGCAATTACAATATAGGAGATGAAGAGAATGAACTGCAAAATTACGCGTAATGCTGCTAAAGTATTGAAGCTTGAATTGGACAAGCCGGAGAACGAAGGAAAAAAACTGCGCGTTGTCATCACACATGCACATGGTGACCATGCTCACTACGGGCTTGATCTCGACACACCAAAAGAAAATGATACGGTTGTATCTACCGATAAAGAGATTGATGTCATTCTCGCGAATGATCAGCCTTTGTTGAACGGTGTTAAAATTGACTACCTCTACTTCCCGGAAGAGGGATTTGTTATTACGAATCCGTCCCAAGGCAATCACGGCGACCACTAAGGGCGCGAAGAAGGGGAACTCATGGCTAACGATATCCGTGTATGCGAAAAGTGTAATCATGTTCGACTGAAATCGATTGTGCCCAAGCTACAAAAAATGGCTCCAGACACGGAGATCAAGATTGGGTGCAAATCCTATTGCGGTCCTTGCGCGAAACGTGCATTTGTCTTTATTAATGGTCGGTATATCAGTGCGCCGACTGAAGAAGAAGTGCTCGCCAAAGTTGCGAAGTTCGTTAAGTAAAGGATATAAGGATATAATAAGGTGAATGGGGAAAAACTGTCCACACACCGGAAAGGAGGGGCTACGAGCCTCTCCTTTTTTGCGTTTGGGTAGTAGTGAACAAAAGTTGTGTTAGAATACAGTGCCCTTAATCATTTCATAAATTTTGAAGGTATCTTCTCTAATTTCAATAGCAATGACCGTATTATCCTTTTTCAGAAAATGTACATGCCCCATTCGTTCTTCCTCCAATTCGTCCCAGCCTGTATCCGCTAACTTCTGAAAATAATCCATTGGCGGGTATAGTCCTTGCTCTCCTCCAATATGTTTCAATTCATACATCACGCCTTCTTTAATGTTTCGATTGCCTGAATCAGTTATGATTCTAATGAGCTTCGCATTGCTTGGAACCGGGATATCGGGGTTAATGGATGATTCTGTATATCCTTCTATCTCGTATGTTGCAGGAGTACAACCTTGTACCCAAATGAGCAAGGGCAACATACAGAGTGTCAGTAATATTTTCTTCAAATGAATTCCTCCCGACTCAGCATGTTTACCTAATAAACGTAGCGAAATCAATTAAAGTTACGATAAAATCACAAAAGAAGAATAAGGAAGGCTTGTGCTATCCATCCTAAAGGGGTAACAGGAACATGATAATCCCAAGGAGGAATACTCATGCCGAAGCGTTATGATTCCAGTTTGCAAGCCGATACCACCGCATCTCAGGCGCAAAATGCGGTGAACAAGCTTCATTATGCTGTATCTCAGGCCCTGTCACACCCGACAGCACAAACCATAGTACAGGCGGAACGTCGTCTGGCACATACGGAGCAGGCAATGCGTCAAGCAGAGCTTTCGCTCGGAGGACAAGGCGTTGAGTTGGCAGAAGAGATGTTCATCGAGGAGAAGAGAAGATTGAATTCAATCCAGAGTCAGCACGGTCAAGGGAATTTATAACGTTCCTGTCACATCAGAACCCGCAGGGCAGCAATGCTTTGCGGGTTTTTTATATCTTTTGCAACGACTCTCGATCCATGGGTTTACTCCAACAGTATGTCGAATGGTCGCTTAAAATTCTGTGAGAAGGTTAATAGAACGAGAGCAGGCAAAATTCCATACGGGAGGTACAGAATGACAAAACATATTACAGATTGTACGATTCTGAACAACGGAGTAACGATGCCATGGCTAGGATTTGGAACATATAAAGCAAAAGGTAAGGAAGTACAACAGGCGGTTGAGACCGCTTTGGAGGTTGGATATCGCAGTATTGATACCGCGTCCATCTATGGAAATGAAGAAGAAGTGGGACAAGCTATTGCAAGCAGTGGTGTTGCCCGTAACGAACTGTTTGTGACAACCAAGCTCTGGAACGAGAATCAGGGATTTGATTCAACGCTGAGAGCATTTGAAGCCAGTCAGAAGGCACTTGGACTGAATGTGATTGATCTATACTTAATTCACTGGCCTGGCAGAGACCAGTATAAGGAGACGTGGAGAGCGTTCGAACGTCTATATAGCGAAGGAAGTATTCGCGCAATTGGTGTGAGCAATTTCCAAGTACATCATCTGCAAGATATCATAGATGAAGGCGGCACGGTGCCAGCAGTGAATCAGGTGGAATTGCATCCGGGTCTGATTCAACAGGAATTGCAGGATTTCTGTGGGGCGCAGGGGATTCAACTGGAGGCTTGGAGCCCGATCATGAAAGGCAAGCTGAACCAAGAGTCCACCCTCAAAGCATTGGCCCAGAAATATGGGAAAACGCCAGCACAGATCATTCTGCGCTGGGACATTCAGAATCAGATTGTAACGATTCCGAAGTCGGTTACCCCGGACCGAATTCGTGAGAATGCGGACATCTTTGACTTTGAATTGACACCGGACGAGTTGAGACAAATTGATGCGCTGGATTCGAATAAGCGGACGGGTCCACATCCGGATCAACTGTTTTGGGATTAAGTGGTAGGCGATAATTGAATATAAGTGTTTGATGAACTACTTGTGGTTGTTCCGGTTGCGGAATCATTCTTCGTGGGTTTAAGATGTAAGCATAATCGGTCACACTAAGACACTGCGTGTGCAGAACAATCTTTCGATCGCCGTTATCCCCAGATTTATTTTGAAATTACTATCAAGGGAGAAATCCGGTGATAAATGCGAGCGCTCCGCTTCTCCAGCTTTTTTCTGCCCACTCCGTTATCGTGAAAATTATAAATCCATCTTTAGATTTGGTGGGTAATTAAGAAGCATATAAAAAAGCAGCAGGATCGGGAGGTATCCCCTGATCCTGCTGCTTTTGTATTATTTATTCGAATCGGATGGTGGCACTGCGCATCCGTCATCTGTGCAGACACCGCTGCCGTCAGCATCTATTGTATTGGACTCAACCATGGTGAACGGGGAACGTTCGTCCCATGCTTTCTGAATGGCGTCCAGGAACACCTCGTCCGGCTGAGCGCCTGACACGGCAAACTTGCGGTCGAATACGAAGAACGGTACGCCGCGGATGCCTAGTTGTTCGCCTTCCGCTTGGTCAGCGCGGACATTGTCAGTAAATTGATCGCTCGACAGCACTGCCGTAGCTGCATCTCGATCCAACCCTACTTCCTCTGCCAACTGAGCCAACACTTCAGGATCACCGGAGTGTTTACCTTCAATGAACACAGCTTGGAATATGCGCTCACTCAGTTCAAGCGCTTTGCCTTGTGTATCCGCCCAGTGTGTCAATCGGTGTGCGGAGAAGGAGTTCGTAGGGATCATGGCATCAATATTGTATTCCAGTCCTGCCGTGCGAGCATTGGCATTCATCTGAGCATTCATGCCTTTGGCCTGTTCCACGCTCATATTATATTTGGAAGCAAGATATTCCGTATTGGTTTTGCCTGGGTTCAATGCAGCGTTTGGATCAAGCTCGAAGCTTTTGAATTGCAGCTTCACTTCATCACGGTGTGGAAACTGTTGCAATACATTCTCCAGGCGGCGTTTGCCGATATAACAGAATGGGCACAGAAAATCTGACCATATCTCAATATTCATGATGTTAAAACCTCCATTATTCTTTAGTTGAAACTATTATAGTTACAATTATAAAGCCACTTTCTATAATTCGCAAGAAGATTACGATTTATCCCGATATGCTTTGGACCAATGATAAGGTTGGAGCTCATCCAGTCTCTTGAAGACCAGCTGACCTTCAGGGTCGTATACGGCAGCTTTGACTTCTTCACCCCAATAAAACAATCGTTCCTGACATACGCCGCAAGGTGTGAGGACCTTGAATTCTGAATGCTCATCATCACGAGCGATACAGAGGGAGTGGGTGACGCGTTCGTTCAATTTGTGGGCTTCCAGATAAGCTCCTGTTTCCATACACAGATGCGTGGCATCGTTAATGACCTCTGGAGCTACACTAATCAGCAGGGAGCCAGCTTCGGTATAGACAGCACCCGCGCCGCCCCATCCCTGAGGATAACGTTGTTTCACAAATTTTGCAGCTGCATCGAACAATTTCTGTTCTATATTGAGTGGTTCAGTGTGTGTTGTCATGTAATGAGAGTTCCCCTTTTAAATCCAATTCAATTCATTTCGTGTATTTGTTGTGCCTGTCATTATGATTTTGCTCATTGCAATGCTGCTGCTCCACTGTCTTCCTCTCGAAAGCGCTGAATCAAATCATAGGTAATCACCGTGTCCGAGACGTGTAAGCGCTTGGTTGCTTCATCATGAGCGGGACGGCAAGTGTTGATATCTGTTTTGTCACGTGTGGACAGGTCATAACAAGCGCCGCTCTCGTAGATATAATCATCCGATGGAATATAGAATACAGAACCATCCGAGAATGCGCCATTACGCAGCACAACCGTACGTGCAGACCCGTCATATACGTCGTTACCCATATGATAATAGGACTGGTCGGACACCCCGAGCAGATGCAGCACGGATGGCGTGATGTCCAGTTGTCCCGAAGGTTCGTCGATGGTTCCAGCCGCTGCCCCATCCGGTAAATGCACCAGCAGGGGAACCTCGTTCATGATCTGTGCCATATCCAGATCGTTCAGGGAGCGTCCCAGGAACTGCTCGTATTGCGATTGTTCTTTGATTGAGTTGTCATGGTCTCCGTAAAACATAAAAATGGTATTTTCCCATAGTCCCCGACTTTTCAAATCCTCCACCATTTTGCCCAGTGCAGAATCCACGTAATGTACGGATTGCAGATAGTTACCGAACATGGTTCCCTGAAACTCGCCTACATCCAGCTGTTGTTTCTCTTTCGGCAATGCATACGGATGGTGACTGCTGAGTGTAATGAGGAACGAATAGAACGGTTCGGTAATCTCACTGCTCATTTTCTCAACGGATTGCCGGAAAAAGGATTCATCAGACAGGGACCAGCCAAGCGGGTCATCCTGTGCAAAATCATTTTTACTATAAAACTTGTCATACTTCATGTTCTGATACATCGTATACCGATTCCAGAAGCCGCTCTCATAAGCATGAAATACGTTGGTGCTATACCCGTTATCCTTCAGAATGGAAGGGAGGGAATCATACGTATGGTCTGCATACCGTACAAAGGCTGAACCAACCGGAAGTGGATGTAGGGAAATATTTGCTCCAAAATCGGCATCTGACGTTCTGCCCTGACCGGTCTGGTGGTAAAAGTGACTGTAATACTGACTTTCTTTCATCAGTTCATTAAAATGGGGTGTGATCTCCTGACCGCCAATACTCTGGCCAATCATGAAGTTCATAAAGGCCTCACCCTGGACAATGATGACATTGCTGTCCTTGTATTTACCGAACAAAGCATCATTTTGCGGAGCGTTTTGCTGCCTTTCAGCGAAGAACGCCTTTGCCTGTTCAACATCAGCGGGTTCAGCTTCTGGCCCGGAGCCGATGTTGTCTTTGGCGTAGTTGTACAGATCATAACCGTGAAAAGCGAGGAGTCCGGTCACATTGTACATGGATACATTCCACCAGTTGTTATCGAACAGGCCCTTGGCCCATGTTTTGCTGTAAAAATAAATCGGGCCAACAGCGAGTCCCAGCCCTAGCACAAGGGCAATGCTGCCAGCAGTAAGTCGGCGGCGCATCTGCCCCTTGCGATCGTTGAACGAATAACTTCCATAACCTTGAACCGATGCACTGGAGTGCTTTGAACGGTAACGTCTGCTGAACAATACAATCGCTGCGAAAGGTATGACGACAAGCCAATCGGCAAAAAACCAGAAATCGCTTGGGAAGATCAATGTAGCGATGCTGTCCCCCAATGCGTCAACTTGTCTGGCTTGCAACAATACCGGGATGGTCAAGAAATCCTGGAAATAGCGATAATACACCATATCGGCGTAGATTAGTGCGGTAAGCAGCAGGTTAAGCACGACCAGAGATAGGATCATGCCTCTGCGAGGCAACCACCAGGTCCAGAAGGACAGGAGGAGCAATGATCCAATGGCAATAACCTTATCCAGAAGTCCCATCGTAATGTTATAGGCGTGCAGATTGTGATGAAGCCACATGAGTTTGAGCAGCATGAACACAAGAAAAATAAGATATAACGTTAGTGGATGATTCAGAAGCCCGCGTGGCATGGAGCTGCGCGTAGGCCGAGTGACAACCATAATCTATGTCCCCTTTGTTTTTTGTTGTTTTGTAATCGGAATGTAAAATAGAGCTCCATCCATTATAGCGTGGCCTCATGGGTTTTCAACTATGCCTCTGGTAGAATCTATTCCTGGTCAATTAAAGGTGGATGAAGGAGAATTCATTTGACCAGAAAAGCGCACAAAAAAAGCGCCCCGGCCATGGATGGCAGAAGCACTTTATATTTGGAACAATTATAAAGATTGTGGTGCTTTATTTCGTGGGGGCAATGGGCCCAAATACTGATAGTACTGGGTTTCAATTCGTCCGTTGAACAACTTGCGCCGTTTGTCTGCCTTGTGACCGAAATACTCCTCGAAAGCTTTGGTCGATGTGATTGCAAAAAAGGACCATGTCGGCATGTCGAGGTAACTGCGCCCCAGTGAGCGGAGCAACTTCTGAACTTCTTTTTCTTCACTCAAACGTTCACCATATGGGGGATTGGTAATGATGACACCATATTCACCCTGTGGTCTTGCGCGATGAGCGGGCAGGACGCTGACTTCAATATCTTTGGCAAAACCAGCACTTTTGATCGCTGCCATAGCAACTTCAATCGCTTCCGGATCAATATCGCTACCTGAAATTTGTAACGGGACATCGTCACGTACAGCATCGAATGCTTCTTCGCGCGCCTGTTCCCACAATTCTTCAGGAATGACAGCCCAGTCCTCAGAGTTGAAGGTCCGACGAAGTCCTGGTGCAATGTTCCAGCCGATCATAGCGGCTTCGATCAGCATTGTACCTGATCCACAGCATGGATCGTAGAAGGGACGGGAAACATTCCAGCGACTGAGCTGAATCAGAGCTGCAGCAAGGGTTTCTTTGAGTGGTGCTTCAGTAACGAGTTTACGATAACCCCGTTTGTGCAAGCCTGGTCCGGTCGTATCCAACGTAAGCAGGGCGCGATCATTCAGCAAAATAACTTCAATCACATAACGAGACCCATCTTCGGGGAACCACTCTGTGTCATAGGTCAACTTCAGTTTCTCTACGATTGCTTTCTTCACGATCCCTTGTGATGCAGGCACACTGCTTAACTGGGATTTTTGAGAGCGACCTTCTACAGGGAATTCGCCGTCGGCTGGAATCCACTCTTCCCATGGAAGTGCTTTGGTGCCTTCAAACAATTCGTCAAATGTCGTGGCAGGGAATTCACCCATTTTCACCAATACGCGGTCTGAACTTCTCAGCCACAGATTACAACGGCAAATATCAATATAATCTCCTGTGAAGAAAACCCGTCCGTTGTCGATCGTAACATCTTCATACCCCAGTTGCTTCAGTTCCCGGGCGACAACAGCCTCGAGTCCCATCGCCGAGGTTGCAATCAATTGCAATTGAGCCATGTGATTCATTTCAACTCCATTTCAAGCTGGAGAAGGATATCCTTCTCTCTGCTGTATAGTAACGGTGCGGCCTTGCCGCTTTCCGTGAAAAAACTTACAATGAGAAATGCGGTGAACGTATGCATTCCTCTTTCGAAGTGATGCACCAGTCAACCGCCTGTGTTGATAACAAACATTTATTATAGAACATTGGCATCCATATGGAAAGCAGTCCAAGTGTCCAAGGAGGATTTTAGTGGTGAATCTGACCCCTGATGAATATGTAAATCAATTATTTCAAGAAGATGACCTTTTGCTGAAAGTGAAAGAAGCTATCCGTTCGAACGGTATGCCGGAAGTTTCGGTGGCTGCTGCGTATGGACGATTGCTCACGTTTCTAGCCAAGACATCCAAAGCAGAAGCTGCGCTCGAAATCGGCGTGCTGGGCGGTTACAGTGGGATCTGCATTGCACGTGGATTGCGTGAGAGTGGAACCCTGACTTCGCTGGAACTGAAAGAGGAATATGCGGCAATGGCGCGTGGACATCTGGAAGAAGGCGGATTTGGCGAAAAGGTGGAGTACCGGATTGGCCCGGCGGCAGACAGCCTGGAGCAATTGGAGCAGGAAGGACGTACATTCGATTTCTTCTTTATAGATGCAGATAAGGAGAATTATCCGGTATATCTTGACTATGCCATTAAGCTGGCCCGGCCAGGTGCTGTCATTGTAGGTGATAATTGTTTCCTGCGTGGTCGTACACTAAATCCGGACAAGCAAGGTCCGGCTGTGCTTGCTGTTCGTCGCTTCAATGAACAGATGGCAAGTGACCCGCGTCTGGTGACGACGATGTTGCCGGACTACGATGGGCTCGTACTTGCCTGGGTGAAGTAAAAGTCAAAAATTCCTGAATAAAAACTCCGATGGAACACGATCTCACGCTTTTATGTTGTGAGGGGGATCGTGATCGGAGTTTTTTAGCCGTTTTTAATTTTGCCGTGTATATTCTGCTCATTGCAATCCTGGTTTTCTTGATTTTTCTGAGCATACAAAGAAAGAGACGACAACATTTTGAAGGACAGAAAATGTGTCGTCTCTTTCTTTGTATTTACAGATATCGTTGCAGTAGTTTTAGTTATACTTCAGGTGTTCCGTACGTTTCAAACCATTTTTTGATGGTGTCAAAATCATCACTGAAGGACAAGCCCAGCATCAATAATACACGAGCTTGTTGTGGACTCAGATTATCGCCTGCAATGATACCTTTGCCGCCGCCGTACACACTTCCTGAACCCGTCCGAGTGGTGGTCACGAAAATGACACCTTCTTCGATGGCTTTGGTACGCGCTTGTCCCATCGCTCTGGAGATGCCGCCGGCTCCGGTACCGGAAGTCACGATGCCTTTGGCGCCGCTACTCACGAATCCTTCGATCGCTCCGCCTCCAGCTTCTTGATACGAGATTGCAATTTCAACTTTGGCCAGATCTGCTTTTGTGATTTTACTTAGATCAAATACGGGCTTCAATGTGCCTTCAGGTTTCAACGCACGTGCAGGGGCACGATAGATTCGAATGTTTTCTTCATCGATATATCCT
Organism: Paenibacillus sp. 1781tsa1; assembly: GCF_024159265.1. Lineage (NCBI taxonomy): Bacteria > Bacillati > Bacillota > Bacilli > Caryophanales > Paenibacillaceae > Paenibacillus > Paenibacillus sp. 1781tsa1. The sequence goes on from NZ_JAMYWY010000001.1 coordinate 2,219,496, forward strand.
ACAGCGCCGAGCATTGGGGTTTCAAATGTATCTGTCCGATAATCATTCGTCTTGGTTACGCCACGAGCAAGCTGGATTGTGTCATTCAACATGAGTACAGTGCCGAATGAAGTGGTACGACCACTGCCTGCAAGCTTGATTGCGTTGTACAGATTCGCTTGAGCATCAGAGCCGATGACAGTCCATGGACGCATGGAGCCTGTAATCACGACCGGTTTGTCACTCTGAACCGTCATATCGAGGAAATAAGCGATTTCCTCCATGGTATCTGTACCCGTGGTTACAACAACACTGTCATATATTGCAAGAGCTTTATCTACCGTCTGCGACAAGTCATAGAGGTCGGCCATGCTATAGGAACCTGAACCTGAGTTTCCGAATTGGAGTGTGCTAACATCAGCAATCTTCTGTTTATCCGGTAAGGCGTCTACCATCTCTCCGATGGGAAGCGTACCTGCCTTATAATTCTGGAAGCTGGTGGCATCCTCGGATTGTCCGGCAATCGTTCCGCCAGTCCCGATTACCAATACATTAGGAAGTGCGGATTGTTTGGAAGAGTCGGGTATTGCAGGAATGGATGTATTGCGAGCTGGCGTAGTGGTTGCTGTCTGAACAGCGCCTGTTGTACCTTTTACCTCTGTAGCTGCGTGTGCAGCATAGGTACCGATGGGGGACAACGAAATCGTTAAAGCTGTTAAAGCTGCGGTACTCCATACGGCCCAGGGACGAAGATTGGATGTTTTACTCATGAATAGCACTCTCCTTCAAGTAAGTGTGATGTTAAGTTTGTTAAGAAGAATATGTATACCATTTCAAATTGATTGTATTTCATGTTAAGTAATATGACAACAAAAGAATGTGGTAGAGTAATCGGTTACATTCATAGATAATGAGAGTAAAATGATTGTTTATAAGGAAAAATGAAAGAATATTCATTCTATTAGAGTTAAAAGAGAGCTGATTATAGTGGTAATTAAGATAAATAAGTGTTTTTAGTGTTAGTTAATATTACATAATGAGTCTTTTGTCCTGATAAAACGAGTGTTTTAATAAAAGATTGTCGAATTGGAACTCATATCAGAGGTAGGCAACAGAATGAGAGGAAGGTAGTAGCACTTACTAGGTCATGGGGCTCAATTACGGTCTAAAGATTGGTTTCGTTATGGCATTATGTTTATAATAGAGGTGATAAACATATGTAAATAAATATATAATATTGATTGGAGGAGAAACGATGAAACAGGCACCGAGAAAGTATGCGAATTACATTCCGATTCGGGAACTGGAGACTTTGGAAGAGAGGTTATCTCCCTTCAAGGTGTATGCAGAACTTCGTGATAACACTCCAGTCCGATATGATGAGCATCGAGAATGTTGGGATGTTTTTGGTTATGAAGATGTGAAGTACGTATTGAAAAATCCGAAACTGTTCTCTTCTGCACGTGATCGTGCCAATACGAGCATGTTGACAACAGACCCTCCGAAACACAAACAGCTACGTGATCTGGTGAACCAGGCGTTTACGCCCAAGGCAATCGAAGCGCTGGCTCCACGTATTCAGGAAATTACAGATGAGTTAATTGCTCCACACCTGTCAGAAGGACAGATGGAACTTATTGATGACCTTGCAACCCCATTGCCCGTCATTGTAATTGCGGAATTGATCGGAGTCCCTGCGGCGGATCGACAAAAGTTCAAAGACTGGTCTGATGTGTTGGTGAAAGGCGCACGTGATGATAGCGAGCAGGCTTTTCAGGAGTTATTGGAAGAGAAAAAAAGAAATATGCAGGAGTTGCACATCTATTTCACTGGCATTATGGAAGAACGTCGGTTGCAGCCGAAGAATGATCTGATCTCGTTACTGCTTGCTGCGGAGATTGATGATCAGAAATTGACTGCAGATGAGGTGGTAGGCTTCTGTATTCTCTTGCTTGCAGCCGGTAATGAAACAACAACCAACCTGATTACCAATGCGGTTCGTATCCTATCTGAACAACCTGAGCTACAGCAGGAGTTGCGCGAACATCCTGATCGGATTACTTCTGCGATTGAAGAGACGCTGCGATATTATCCGCCGATTGTCGCAATTGGGCGGGTTGCCAAGGAAACTGTAGAGTTGAATGGTCAGACGATTCAAGCTGGAGAGCAGGTGATTTCCTGGGTTGGAGCAGCCAATCGGGACAGTGCCCAGTTCGAAATCCCGGAAGAATTCATCTCTGATCGCAAGCCGAACAGACATATGGGATTTGGTTTTGGCATTCATTTTTGTCTGGGTGCACCACTCGCTCGTTTGGAGGCAAGGGTCGTTCTTCATACATTGCTTCAGCACATGGAACATATTCAGCTTGTGCCGGGAACAGTCCTGGAACCGATACAAAGTGCCTTTGTGTTTGGTGTGAAACATTATCCGATACACTTCAGTCTAATAAATAAATAATGAATGGCTCATGAATGACAAAAGCCGCTCTCAGGCCAATTAGGCGCTGGAAGCGGCTTTTTCTAATAGAACAGTAAGATGGACTAGTTAAGAAATGGATAGGAAATCAGGATTCCCGAGTAGAAGCAGGTTTGTTATACAATTTGAATCTGACCCAAACCATATTAAGCAGCAGCAGTCCGCCAGAGACGATAAACAGACCTTCGATTCCGATGAATCCTGCCATAAAACCTCCAATGATCGCTCCGAGCATGTTGCCTAACGCAAGGGTGCTCGTATTAAAACTGAATGCACGGCTAATCATGCTATCTGCTGTATAGGAACGGATCAAGGCATTGACGCTCGGAAGCAGGCCACCCATGAACACACCCATCATGAATCGAACAAGAATGAGCTGCCACACAGTCTGAACAAATGCCTGCGGAATAAGCATGAGTCCTGTTCCTATGAGGGAGAACGTCAGCACCTTGTGAGGACCAATCCGGTCACTCAGCTTCCCGAGAACAGGAGACATGGCCATATTGGATAGTCCCGTAACTGCACCGACAAGTCCTGCCCAGAAGGCCACATTTACATCCGAAGCATGCAATTTTTGTACATACAGCGGCAAGAGTGACATGGGACTAATCATTGCAAACTGCAACAGAAACGTCACAGCAAACAGTGCAGGAAGTTGAGGTGACTTGTTCAATTCCTTCAGACCGGACAATACGGATTGTGCCGGCAGTTTGGCTGCTTCTTGACGGTCGAATTTCTCTCTCACCAGGAACATGGCGAGCATGGAAGCAACAAAGATCAGTCCGCCTGTAATGTAGAAAATGGGGCGGAAGCCTACTGCATCAGCTAGCAAACCGCCAATGAGTGGACCCAGGATTGTGCCGGCAACCTGCCCGGACTGACTGATTCCCATGGCAAAACCCATGCGGTCTTTCGGAGTGGTACCCGATATCAGCGCAACAGCTGCAGGATTAAAACCGGAGATTGTACCGTTAAGCAAACGCAATAAGAGAAGCTGCCAGGGGTTCTGAGCCAGACCCATAAGGGCAATTACAATGGCCATCCCGAATCCCGAACGCAGCAGCATAACTTTTCGGCCATACTTGTCTGATAACTTGCCCCAGAGCGGTTGGAACAAAAATGAGGTTAGGAAATTGGCTGCAAAAATAAATCCTGCCCAAATGCCAATTTCATGTTCGCCAACAACGCCCAGATCCCTTGCGAGATAAAGAGACAAAAATGGGGTAATCATGGTCATGCCCGAGTTGACCAAAAATTGTCCGAACCAAAGCACAATGAGGTTTACTTTCCATGTTTTCAAAGTGCTTTCACTTCCTTTCAAAGATATTTCTGTAACTCTCAAAAAAACACCATTTTTTCATTATAACATAATTGGCATATGGGGGATGGGTGTAAGGAATGTCATAGTATTGTCACGTAGAACGCATCCGCATGTGGTTGTTACAGCTGTTTAAAAAGGGCATAATGGTAATTATGAGTCCAAAAACTATTGGAGGCTTCTTACATGAGCTATAATGATCGACTGATTCGGGCGAGTTTCAAACAACAGGTAGACCGTGTCCCGGTATGGTACATGCGTCAAGCTGGACGTTACGATCCTGAATATCGCAAAATTAAAGAAAAGTACTCCTTGCTAGAAATCTGCAAACAACCCGAGCTGGCGGCTGAAGTTACACTCATGCCGGTACGCAAACTTGGTGTAGATGCGGCTATTTTGTATTCCGATATTATGAATCCGGTTGCCTCATTGGGTATTGATTTTGACATTGTAAAAAATATTGGACCGGTCATTGATAATCCGATTCGTTCAGCTGCAGATGTGGATCGGCTGCGCCCCATCGACGTAGAAGGAGATCTGTCACATATTCTGGAGACCATTCGAATTCTGGATAAGGAGCTTGACGTGCCTTTGATTACGTTTGCAGGCGCACCTTTCACGATTGCGAGTTATCTGATCGAAGGCCGACCTTCGAAAGGTTATATCCGCACCAAAACGATGATGTACAGCGAGCCTGAGGTGTGGCATAAGCTGATGCAGAAGCTTGGTGATATGGTTATTACATATGTCCGTGCGCATATTGCGAATGGCGGTAAGGCATTCCAGTTGTTTGACAGCTGGGTTGGAGCACTTTCTCCCAAAGACTTCAGAACATATGTGTTGCCTACGATTACCCGTATCTTTACCGAATTATCGGATTTGAATGTACCGAAGATTTATTTCCCTGGTGTCGCCTCGGGCGAATTGTTGCCAGCGCTGCATAATCTGCAAGCCAATGTGATTGGATTGGACTGGAGAGTATCGATTTCGGAAGGGCGTCAACGTCTTGGTGGCAAATTTGCCGTACAAGGAAATCTGGACCCTTATTTGCTGACTGCACCGATGGAACTGATCAAGGAACAAGCCAAATTGATTATTGACGAAGGAATCAAGGAGCCGGGGTATATTTTCAACCTGGGGCACGGACTATTCCCCGAAGCTTCCCTTGAGAAGCTCAGAGAATTAACGGCTTATATTCATGAGTATTCTGCTGAAGCATTAAAGACAGGGGTGACGATAACTAATGACTAATACTGTAGGTGTACTGGTGATGTCATATGGTACACCGGAAAATATGGAAAGTGTTGAAGCATATTACACACATATCCGCAGAGGACGTCCGCCTGAACCGGAGCAGTTGAAGGAACTGACGGATCGATATGAAGCCATTGTTGGCGGTGTATTCCCGCTTCGTGAGAACACGGACAATCAGGTCAAGGCTCTTCAGGAGACTTTAAACCGCGATGAGCGTGGCGTTGATGTAGAATTCCGTTGTTATCAAGGACTGAAGCATGCCTATCCGTTTATTGAGGACGGCGTGGAACAGATGGCGAAGGATGGAATTCAGACAGCGATTGGTATTGTACTGGCTCCTCATTTCTCCACAATGAGTGTAGGCAGTTATATCAAACGTGCGCGTGAAAAAGCAGAAGAACTGGGCATTCACATGTCCTTTATTGAGAGTTATCATCTGCATCCAAAATTAATTCAGGCGTTGTCCACGCGTGTCAGTGCCAAGTTGGATGCGTTTGAGGAAGCTGGAGCAAAACGCGGAGATGTGAAGGTGTTGTTCAGTGCTCACAGCCTGCCGGCACGTATTGTGGAGATGGGTGATCCATACCCGCAACAACTGCTGGAGACTTCGGAAGTGATTGCCTCACGCGTAGGAATAACCAATTGGCAATTTACGTGGCAAAGTGCCGGACGAACAGCTGAGCCTTGGCTCGGACCGGATATTCTGGATACGTTACAGGAACTTTCGCGTGAACAGGTAGAGGATGTACTTGTTGCACCAATCGGGTTTGTCTCGGATCATCTCGAAGTACTCTATGATCTCGATATTGAGGCCAAATCGATTGCCAAAGAAATTGATATGCGCCTGATGCGTATTGATTCTCTCAATAGCGATCCTCTATACATGGAGACGTTAAGCGACGTTATTATAAGCCAATGGCAGCAAGGGTCGGATGAGTAATGGGTGATAAGAAACGCCGTGTTGTTGTCGTCGGCGGTGGCCTCACCGGCCTCAGCGCGGCATTTTATATCCGCAAGCATTACCGGGAAGCGGGAGTTGAACCCGTGATTACTTTGGTCGAGAAAAGCTCGTCCATGGGAGGCATGATTGAAACACTGCACCGGGATGGATTTGTGATTGAAAAGGGGCCGGATTCTTTCCTGGCTCGCAAAACAGCCATGATTGACCTGGCTAAAGAATTGGAGATCGATCATGAACTGGTCAGTCAGAATCCGGAGTCGAAGAAAACGTATATCATGCAGCGTGGCAAGCTTCATCCTATGCCAGCAGGACTTGTTCTCGGTATTCCGACAGAACTAAGACCATTCTTGAGAAGTGGTCTGGTCTCTCCGGCAGGCAAACTGCGGGCGTTGATGGATTTTGTCATCCCGCCGCGTCGTACAACAGAGGATGAATCGCTTGGTTATATGATTGAACGCCGTCTTGGAGCGGAAGTGCTGGAGAACTTGACGGAACCACTGCTCGCGGGAATCTATGCAGGTGATATGCGGAGATTAAGCCTTCAGGCTACCTTCCCGCAGTTCGGCGAAGTAGAGCGCGAATACGGCAGCTTGATTCGGGGCATGATGACAGGTCGTAAACCGGCTGAGACGCATACCGGAACCAAACGGAGCGCTTTTCTGAACTTTCGTCAGGGACTGCAGAGCCTTGTTCATGCACTCGTCCATGAGTTGCAGGATGTGGATCAACGTCTGAACACCGCCGTGAAGTCACTGCAACGTCTTGATGGAACGCAGACCAGATATCATGTTGAGCTGGAAAATGGTGAAATGCTTGAAGCTGATGATGTAGTAGTTACTGTGCCGACATATGTCGCGTCAGATCTGTTGAAGCCTCATGTGGACACAGCGGCACTGGATGCGATTAACTATGTATCTGTGGCCAATGTAGTGCTCGCTTTTGAGAAAAAAGAGGTGGAGCATGTATTTGACGGGTCGGGTTTCCTTGTTCCACGGAAAGAGGGTCGGAATATTACGGCTTGCACGTGGACATCGACGAAATGGCTGCATACCAGCCCGGACGATAAAGTACTGCTCCGCTGTTATGTCGGTCGCTCCGGTGACGAACAGAACGTAGAGCTTCCAGACGAAGCGCTGACGGATCTGGTTCTCAAAGATCTGAGAGAGACGATGGGTATCGAAGCAGTGCCGATCTTCTCCGAGATTACAAGGCTTCGTAAATCCATGCCTCAGTATCCGGTGGGACACCTCCAACATATTGCCGCCCTTCGTGAGGAGCTTGGCAGCAAGTTACCGGGTGTGTACATTGCAGGTGCAGGTTATGAGGGTGTAGGCTTGCCTGATTGCATCAGACAAGCGAAGGAAATGTCTATCCTGGCAACACAAGAGCTTGCAGCAGATTAAGTACAGCAAGAGAGCTGTCTCACCGTAGAATTATCTACTGGAGAGATGGCTTTTTTATGTGAAGATCTAGAAGCTAACCGAGTTAATACCCTTTCAATCGATACAGTTCCAAGGAATGATGGAAATCCAGAATATGCCTGATATAATGGTATGTATGGCTGTGAAGAAGAAGAGGAGTTGCTTATGTATCCCCCAAGATCAGATCGAAGTGCAGAGAGAAAAAAAAGAAAGCGCACCCGCGATAGAATCATCTGGACAGTTAATCTTGTATTGATCATGGCAATTGGTCTGGTAGGCATTTTTTATGTCATTAATACACGTCAGCAACAGGCAGACCCGCCGGTGAAGCAAGAAATGGTTGATCAGGATCAGCCTTCCATTGGAGACGATGCCAAAGGCGGGGATCAGGTAAGTTCTCCAGACTCGGAGGAGACTGATCAGACTCCGGAAGAAGAACCCGAAGCAACGAATGAAGAAACAACAGCAGATGCAGGTGAGCCATCTGGCGTAGCGAAACCTGATACTTCAGGCAATACCAATAATGGGAAAGCCGAATCCGGAACGAAAAAACCTGCTACAGATTCGACTCCGTCCGGCACCAAGGGAAATGCAGGTGTGGATACCGAATCAGGGACGTCGAAACCTTCCAATTCAGCGAAGGATGTCACCATTAATTTTGTGGGCGATATTCAATTTTCGGGCAAAGTTGCTGAACTGCTGGATAAGAACGGTTATGATTATCCCTTTGCCAAACTCGGCAGATTATTCAAGGATGATGATCTTACCATCGGCAACTTGGAGACTCCGATAACCCAAGGTGGTACTGGTGCAGCTGACAAAACATATGTATACAAATCTTCGCCCAAAGCATTGGCGGCAATGGCCTCTGCGGGTTTTGATGCTGTCAATTTGGCTAACAATCATATTCTGGATCAGGGTGTAGAGGGTTTGGTAGATACGTTAACCTATCTCAAGGAATATGGCATAGCTCACACCGGGGCTGGTATGAACAGGGATGAAGCCTATGCACCAGCGTATCTGGAACGCAAAGGCATGAAGATTGCATTGCTTGGGTTCTCCCGAGTTGTACCAGAAACGAGTTGGAAGGCTGAGGGCAATCGGGCTGGCGTTGCTGAAGCCTATGATTCCACAGGAGCAGTCAAAGCGATCCAGGAGGCTCGTAAGAAGGCTGATCTGGTGATCGTGGTTGCACACTGGGGAGAGGAACGTGTAAGTACTCCGAACAGTGATCAGACCCGATTGGCTCATGAATTTGTAGATGCCGGCGCGGATCTGGTCATAGGTGGTCATCCTCATGTGTTGCAAGGGTTGGAGTACTATAAGGGGAAATGGATTGCATACAGTACGGGGAATTTCATTTTCTCCAGATCAACAACCGAAGAGACATGGAAAACAGCGGTATTTCAGGCACGCTGTAGTCCTGATGCAGCTTGCAGCATGAGAGTCATCCCTTATGAGGCCGGGCTCGGTCAGGCCATTCCGATGATCGATGAGGCAAACAAACTGCTGTTACAACAGATGGCAAAGCTCTCCCCAGGCATTCGATATGATGGAAATGGAGTCGCTTCGCCTAATTAATAACCTTTTTGAGGAGGGAATCGAATGAACAACCTATGTGTAGCGCACCGTGGATTTTCTTCTATTGCACCAGAGAATACGATGGCTGCGTTTCTAATGGCCATGGAACGGCCTGAAGTTCAGTGGATGGAGCTGGATGTGCAGTTGTCGCGTGATGGTGTGCCAGTGATCATTCATGATTTTACAGTGGATCGTACGACGAATGGCAAGGGCCTGGTTCGGGAAACCGATTGGGCTGATCTGCAACGTCTGGATGCGGGAGCATGGAAAAACAAGTCTTACAAGGGCGAACGGATTCCAGCGCTAAGTGAATTGTTAGATCGCTCGTGCGGCAGAGTACGTCTGAACATTGAACTGAAAACGCAGGGAGACATGTACCCGGGTCTGCCTGCGGCTGTTATACATGAAGTGAGAAAAAGACATATGCAAAATGATGTTGTGATCACCTCATTTGAACCAGCCGCTCTGATCGAAGTGAAGAAACTTGCACCGGAGATCCAGACGGGGCTGATTATCGATGCACGACCAGGTGATTTGTTAACCGCCCTGCAGCAGATGAATTGTACATTCCTCTCGATTGGATACACCAATGTAGACAAATCCTTAATGAACGAGATGCGGAGTGCAGGCATTCGGGTGATGGCTTGGACAGTCGATGACAAGACCATTATGAAGAAACTGGCCGCAGTTGATCCAGAGCTCATGTTATGTACGAACCGTCCTGATGTATGGGAGCTGGCATTTCAGGAGACGAGCAGCCGATTCTTCAGACCGTAATTACCCTAAATGCACTATTGAATCCAATAAAGGTGGTAATATACCCATGTTGACTAACATTCGCAATGTATACTGTGTAGGACGCAATTATAAACTTCACGCGGAAGAATTGGGCAACGCGGTTCCGGATGAACCAATGATCTTTATGAAACCTTCTCATGCAGTCGTGCCCCTGATTGGTGAAACGCTTGAATTGCCTGCTACCAAGGGTGAAGTTCACTATGAAGCTGAATTGGTTGTTCAGATCGGCCGGAGTTATGAGCCGGGTATGGCGGTAGATGAGCTGGTGGATGCGTATGCGTTTGGTATTGATTTTACGTTACGTGACGTACAGTCCGTGATTAAGAAAAAGGGCCACCCTTGGACAGCGGCGAAAGGATTCAAAAATTCGGCTCCGGTTACTGCATTTCAGGCGTTCCCGGGGGCGGCAGCACTGCTGGAGAAAGACTTTACGTTGACTAAAAACGGTGAGGAAGTCCAGCGTGGTAATATTCGTAACATGATCTTCAGTTTACAGGATATTGTCGATTATGTAGGTCACCATTACGGCCTGGGGCCGGGAGATGTCATTTTTACAGGAACACCGGAAGGTGTTGGACCAACTCAAGCAGGAGATGTGCTCGAACTGACATGGGACGGCGAATCCTTGGGTACATGCACGATTGGGGCAGCGCAGTAAGGATTACACATCCTACCTGCTTGAGAAGAAATAGGGTACAAGAAAGGGGCGTGCATACGCTCCTTTTTGCCATGTTTTTAATAGCAACTTCATATTTTCATCGTACGGATAGGTCGCTAATCACGTAAGCTTATAAGCTGTATTTGCGCTCTGCGTGACCAACGCCTCCAGTTCAGCTTGTTGTGCAGCGTGTTGCTTCGAACGGATACTTCCACTTGCGAGTCGCTCATCCAACTGCTCTCTGAGCTGTCTTACTTGTATAGCAATCACTTCATCCAAGTCCCCGTTGTTTTCTTCCGTAATCATTCTCAGCGATTTGCCGTTGTACAGCTCCTGATACAGATGCTCTTCTGAAGGCTGATTCAGAGCGCTGAGCAGCTCGTCACAGCTTTCCTCACGAGTATCCAGGTCAACGATGGACCATTTAGCAGTAGGTATGGGGGAGATGGAGGATTGGCCCCATGCTGTTCCGGCGAAGGACATGGTGACAATCATGGTGCCTATAATAATGACTCTTTTCATGTTCATATGCATAATCCTCATTTCTGTAGTTGAGTACGAACTGAATCGTAACTTGTCATAGATGTATTTGCTGATATATCGATCTGGGAATAGTGTAAACGGGAAACCTGAAGTGAAACTTAAAACAGGATAAGTAATTTCAACCCGACGGAGAATGACCGTAAAAAAGATAACTAATATAATTCACACTTGACAGGTTGGGTTAGTTGGTTATATGATAATCTCAATTATTTTAATACTCATTAAATGAACAGTGAAATAATTTGAATTGTGAAAATATATCGAGCTGATTGGACCACCAAAGGCTCCCGGGACTACTCCACTATGGAATGTCCACGGGGGCCTTTTTTCGTGTGCTGTTGAGGTTTCAGACGATCAAGGAGGTTATGAATTGAGTGATAGAGACTGGGAAGCGTTGGAGCGGACGGATTGGTTATTTCGCAAAATGGTCAGACGATTCGTCAAAGAGCGGGATCGTATCTCTGTAGAAGGCATCAGCCTGCCAGGCATGCTTATCCTGCACAAGATCATTCGTGAGGGAGAACAGCGGCTTGGAGATTTGGCGGAACAACTGGACTTTACATCAGGTGCCATTACAGCTCTGACCGATAAGTTGGAGAAAAAGGGACTCACCATCCGCAGGCGAAAGGAAGACGACCGCCGGACGGTTTTACTGGACATCACATCCAGCGGGCGGGAGATGTATGCGAGAAACAGCAACATCGGTGCCCGATGTATCACGCTTCTGTTTGAGGGGTTTACGAGTGAGGAACTGGAGCAGCAAAGTCAATTCTACGAGCGGGTAGTAGCGAATCTGGAGGGATTCTCGGACACGGTGCTGGAATTGGCGGAGAGCAACGGGATACAAGAACATGATCGGTCCTCCACAAGTGACCTTGAGCAGAAGCAACGGGAAAATACCGGGAAGAGGAACTATCTCAGTTATTGAGGTTGGGTCACAGTAAGGACATTTGATATACCACAAACATTCTAGGGAGAGATGATCAATGGGACACTCAACAATATATCCAACTGGAGCGACGCTATACAATCCGGACAAAGCTTGGGGCGGTTATACCGTTTATCAGGCAGGTGAGGAAGGCGTAGTGTTGATCGATATGAATGGCAAGGAGGTTCACCTGTGGAAAGGATTGTTAGGTTTTCCGGCTAAAATATTACCTGGCGGCTACGTGCTGGGCAGCACAGGCCGGAGAGATCCGAAGTTCGGTATTCAGGATAATGTCGATCTGGTTCAGGTGGATTGGGACGGCAACATTGTATGGAAATACAATAGCTACGAACATATTGAAGATCCGGGGTATGAGCCACTATGGTATGCCCGCCAGCATCATGATTATCAGCGTGAGGGTAATCCGGTAGGGTACTACGCACCTGGGCTTGCACCGAAGACGAAGAGTGGCAAAACCCTTATTCTGGCTCACAAAAATGTGAGTAACCCGCAAATTTCAGATAAGCCCTTGCTTGATGACGCCATTATTGAAGTGGATTGGGAGGGGAAGGTACTTTGGGAATGGCTGCCTAACGAGCACTTTGAAGAATTAGGTTTTGATGAAGCGGCTCGAAATGTTCTGTTTCGTGATCCGAATACACGTTCTTTCGGTCATTTGGGTGGTGGTGTCGGTGACTGGTTACATATTAATTCTGCTTCTTATGTTGGACCCAACTGCTTCTATGAAGACGGAGACGAACGGTTTCACCCCGACAATATTATCTGGGATGCAAGAGAAGCCAATATAATCGCAATTACAGACAGACAGAGCGGAAAGATCGTGTGGAGATTAGGGCCAGACTATACTTCACCTGAAGTGAAACACATCGGCACAATTATCGGGCAGCATCATGCACATATCATTCCTCAGGGCCTTCCTGGAGAAGGGAACTTGCTTGTATTCGACAATGGCGGCTGGGCAGGTTATGGCCTCCCAAATCCGGCTTCTCCATTTGGATTAAAACATGCGATCCGGGATCACTCCCGTGTACTGGAGATTAACCCGGTCACCCTGGAGATTGTCTGGCAGTATACCTCGGCAGAAGCAGGTTTCTCGGTTCCGACGGATTCTTATAAATTTTATAGCCCATACATCAGTTCCGCCCAGCGTTTACCTAACGGCAACACCCTGATAACCGAAGGTTCCAATGGCAGATTGTTCGAAGTGACAGCGGAGCATGAGCTGGTCTGGGAGTATGTCTCCCCGTACACAGATGGGCGGAATACCAATATGGTCTATCGTTCGTATCGAGTTCCTTATCAGTGGGTTCCACAGTTAGAGAAACCGCAGGAGATTGCGATCGAAGCCATTGATGTCTCCAACTACAGGGTGCCGGGAGCAGCACCCAAAGGTTCTGCATCCATCGTGAGTGTGGAAACAACTCTTCCATTTGTGGAGGGTGCAGCCTGTGTGGCAACGTCGGATGAAGGTAAGTCCGGCGGTTAGGCGTCAAGAACATGAATAGATCGAATGGGGTGTATATTGTGAGAAAACCATCCATAATTACCGGCGTATTGATATTATTTCTGGCTACAGCACTTCTATTATCCGGATGCAGTTCAAGCGCAGCAGGGTCCGGAACCAAAGACGCTTCGGGTAAACATGCCGAAATTGTAAAAATTCGAATCGCAGATACAAGTACCAACCCAACGTTCAGGGTAGCCATTGCCAAAGGTTTCTTTGAAAAAAGGGGCATTGACGCAGAGAGTATTACGTTTGGCTCGCCGGCAGAGGGTGTAAATGCATTATTTATCAAACAGGTAGATATTGCGTACGGGGCGGATTTCCCTGTATTAAACGCTCTGGCTAAAGGTGAATATTCAGTTATCGCTTCTGCAGGCCAGACTACGGATGAAGCGGCAGCCGCCTGGAAGCTGTATGCAAGGGAGGATATCCAGAGTGGAGCAGATTTGAAGGGTAAGAAAGTGAGTTTCATTCGAGGCACATTTATTCCGTATCTATGGGATGAATATTTGAAAGATCAGGGGGTGGCGCTGAGTGATGTGACGCAAATTGGTCAGGGGGCTTTTGATGAAGCCTACATCGCACTGAAACAGGGAGACCTTGATGCCGCTTGGGTCATAGGTTCCGCGTTAACTGATAAATTCGATGCACTCGAAGGAGTACATCAGCTGACGGATATGTCTCAGACGCCTATACGCCTTGGTATGGGACTGGTATCAAGTAATGAATTCATCCAGGCGAACCCCGAAAAGATAAGTGACTTCCTTGCGGCGCTGGATGAGGCATCCACGTATGCCCAAGCGCATCCTGAAGAAGTTGCGGATCTGATGTATCAAGAGACCAAACAGCCTAAAGATGCCACGTTGAAAGATCTTCCGATTAATCCATGGGAAGTTGGATTTACACAGGCCGCTTATGATAGTTTGGCAGGTCAGAAGCAATATATGGTGGACACCGGAATCATTGAACAGGATTTTGATCTCGACACCAAACTCAATCTGACTTCTCTCCAGCAGGCTCTGCCGGAAAAAGTGACGTATAGCAAATAATTCATATTCAAATGGGAGGTGTTCATGATGTCCTTACCTGCAACTCAGCATACCATTCATATCGAACAGCTTCGTAAAACGTATCATGCCCCGACCAATGGGGACGTGCATTATATCATCAAGGATGTCGATCTGGTTATCAAGGGAGGAGAATTTTTTGTCCTGCTTGGTCCCAGCGGATGCGGGAAGTCAACGCTGCTGAATATGATCGCAGGTTTTATCTCCAAGTCGGGCGGACAGCTCAAGGTAGACAACAAGGAGATCGACAGACCAGGCAGGGATCGGGCGATGGTATTCCAGCAGGCGGATTCTTCTCTCTTCCCATGGTTAACCGTGAGAGAGAATGTTGAATTCGGACTCCGAATGTCCAAGGTGCCTAAGACACAACGACGTGAGATCTCTGATCGATACATCCAGCTTGTGGGACTGAGTGCTCATGAGGGGAAATTTCCGAAAGAGCTCTCGGGTGGCATGAAGCAGCGAGTTCAGTTGGCTCGGGTGCTTGCGAATGACTCGGCGATCTTGCTGATGGATGAGCCATTCGGTGCACTGGACGCGATGACGAGGCGAACCATGCAGAAGGAACTGGTGAATATTTGGAAAGAAACCCATAAGACCGTTATCTTTGTCACCCACGATATTCAGGAAGCCCTATTGCTTGGTGAGCGCATCGGCATAATGTCCGTAGGTCCATCTTCGAATATAACGGATATTTACCACAACACGTTACCTTACCCGAGGAACATTGCCTCATCTGAGTTCAACACCCTGTATGACCGAATTCAAGGCCACTTTGAAGAATAACTGAGGTGATATGTGAGATGAAATGGTTGGAGAAAAAATCGGTGTCCATCCCTCTCCTATGGGTAACGGTCATCCTGATCTGGCAGCTTGGTGCCCTCATCTATGGGCCTGACGTAATCCCTGGTCCCTGGGATACGATCCTGGGAGCACGTGAACTGATTGCTGACGGTACTCTGATGCAGTATATCGGAATCAGCTTCACTCGTGTACTGGCGGGCTGGGTACTTGGAAGCATCATTGCTATTCCGGTAGGGCTGATTATTGGCAAGGTGCATATCATCCGGCTGTTCGCCGAGCCATTCCTTAACTTTATACGTTTTATCCCGCCGATCGCCTTTATTACCTTATTCCTGGTGTGGTTCGGTATTGGAGAGCAATCCAAGATTGCGCTCATCATGTACGCAACTTTCTTCATTGTTGTGCTCAATACCTTAACAGGTGTACTCTCCGTTGAAGAAGACAAAATCCGGTCGGCCCGCAGTATGGGAGCCAATGAACGCCAGATTCTGCTGCATGTGATTGTTCCGGCGACAACCCCGTTTATTTTCACAGGTGTGCGCCTGGCAATGGGAACCTCTTATATGGCCATAATTGGTGCGGAGATGATTGCCGCAAATGAGGGAGTGGGTTACCTGATCTGGAATTCAAGACTCTTTTTCCGGACGGACTGGATCTTTGTCGGGCTGATTTCCCTGGGTTTTATGGGATTCCTGACGGATCGATTGTTCAACTGGTTTGGTCGCAGGGTACTCTACCGATATGGGGTGATTGGCGGAGCGAAGCGGGTCTGAATGAAAACATAGGAACACCGAATTACAGACGTTACTTGCAAAGGGATTTATGTTGTTGTAACGTGTGATCAATAACCTGTTTTGGCACTTCTACATGAGGCCAGAACAGGTTTTTTGTGTGCTGGCCTCAGGAGTTTCGGCATTGGCATCAAACCGTGGTATAATTGAATTTCAAAAATACAATTAACGTCATGCGGGCTGTACATATGCTGCATGCAGGAGACATTATGGATTGGATTATTGGCGCCGTATGCGCTTCTATGGTGGCAGGTGCTGCCTATGCGAAAAAGTCGCTAACCCTGTCTGGCTGCCTGGCAGCAATCATGATGGGAACGATATATTACGGAGCGGGTAACCTGTTCTGGTTTGGCACGTTATTGTTGTTCTTCATTACTTCAACGTTGCTCTCCAGGTATCGTAAAGATCGGAAGCAGGAGCTGGAGAAATCCTATGCCAAGTCAGGAAATCGGGATGCCGGGCAAGTAATGGCTAATGGTGGAATGGGCATGTTCCTATGTCTGGGATTCTGGATATTTCCACATCCGGCTTGGATATATGCTTTCATTGGTGTAATGGCTACCGTGACATCGGACACATGGGCAACTGAACTCGGGAGTCTCAGTCGCAAGCCGCCGCGCTCTGTTCTCACATGGAAGGTACTTACGCCAGGTGCTTCAGGAGGTGTCTCATTTCTCGGCACCGTGGCTGCAGCCGTAGGCGGGGCTCTGATTGGTGCGGGAGCCTTCTTGTTTTCGTGGATCGCCGGGATCGAAGGGTTTGGTCTGTTTAGTTGGACTTTTGTCGGTCTTGTAGGCGGGTTGGCAGGTGCTTTTGCCGATTCCTATCTGGGCGCAACGGTGCAGATGATGTATCGTTGCACTGTGTGTGGCCGTGAAGTTGAGGTACATGAACATTGCGGGCATCCAACGGTTCGGGCTCGTGGCTGGGCATGGATGAGCAACGACCTGGTGAACGTACTTAGTTCGGTAATCGGAGGATGCGTGGCGATAGGTTTAGGTAACATTTTGGCGTTGTAAGGGGGAGTACATTTGAGCACGGTACATGGAGACAAATCGGAGGCTATTTTGGATGCGGCTTATGGTATTTTTGGCTCGAAAGGTTTTTATGAGACCAAAATGTCTGATATTGCAGACGAGGCTGGCATCGCAAAAGGCACCATTTATTTATATTTCAAAAGCAAGGAACAATTATTTATCGCAGTATCCAAGCGGGACTGTAACAGCTTTATCAGTCGCCTTGAATATGCTTTGAACTCGCATGAGAACACCGGTGATAAACTTGGAGCAATAGCCAAGACCCACCTTACGTATTATTATGAGCGCCGCAATCATACCAAGCTCTTTTTTATGGCACCCAATAATGATCCGGACCTGATGCAATTCATGAAAGCTTTCATGAATCAATATATGAGCATGGTGTGTGAGGTGCTGGAGAGTGCAAGTGTACCTGAGCCGGTCTTGTTGGCCAAATCGTATATTGGGATTCTGGATCGTCTGAAGATGGATATCATGCTTAATCCAGAGTTCAACGAAGAGGATCTGAACAAGCGAATTGCTTTCTCCGCAGCGTTGTTTCTGGACGGCTGTCGGTCCTTTTTGAAAACGTAAGTGCTTATGTGGGGATACGGGGAATATTGAATACTATTTTACAGAGAAGTGGGTACACGCAATGAACATAATGACGGTAGAGCAAATTACAAAAAGTTATGGCGAAAAAATATTGTTCAAGGATGCTTCATTTGGCATGGCTGATCAGGACAAGATTGGTGTCGTTGGGGTAAATGGCACCGGGAAATCCACGTTTTTGCGTGTGATTTCCGGAATGGAACCTGCTGATGCGGGCCAGATATCGATTGGTAATGATGTGCGCATTCAGTTCCTGGCGCAGAATCCGGACTTCAATCCGGATAATACGGTACTGCAACAAGTATTCGAAGGTGACAGCATGGAAATGAAAACCGTGCGTGACTATACGGAAACGATGGAATTATTGGAACTGAATTCCTCCGATCCGGCATTGCAAGAGCGATTGTTACGTCTGAATCAGCAAATGGAGCAGCTTCAGCTCTGGCAGATGGAGAGTGAAGCGAAGAGTATCTTGTCCAAACTGGGTATTCGCCAATTCGATGCACTGATGGGCACGTTGTCTGGCGGACAACGCAAAAGGGTAGCACTCGCTGCTGCTCTTATTCACCCGTGCGAACTGCTCATTCTGGATGAGCCGACGAACCACATTGATAATGATTCGGTCGTATGGCTCGAGCAGTACTTGCAGAAGCGCCGCGGCGCACTGCTTATGATTACGCATGATCGGTATTTCCTAGATCGAGTGGCGAATGTCATGCTGGAATTGGATCATGGTCGTTTGTTCCGTTATGAAGCCAACTATACACGTTTTCTGGAACTGAAGGCAGAGCGTGAAGAGCGGGAAGCTTCTTCCGAACAGAAGCGTAAAAACTTGCTTCGGACGGAGCTTGCATGGATTCGTCGTGGTGCCAAGGCACGGACAACGAAACAAAAAGCGAGAATAGATCGCTTCGAACAACTCAAAGATCAACAGGGAATCCAGCGCTCCGGTTCATTGGAAGTATCGGTTGGCTCCACGCGTCTGGGTAAAAAAATTCTGGAGATTGAGCATCTTTCTAAATCCGTCGGTGGTCGCACACTGATTGAAGATCTGAGTTATATTGCCGTACCTGGAGATCGGGTAGGGATTGTCGGACCGAATGGTAGTGGTAAGTCCACGCTGCTACAGATGATATCCGGCAAATTGGAACCCGATGCAGGTGTGGTTGACGTCGGTCCGACGGTCAATCTGGGCTATTTCACCCAGGAGCATCAGGAGATGGATGAATCTCTTCGTGTCATTGAGTACATCAAGGAAGTGGCCGAGAATGTGAAAACAGCCGATGGCTCTCTGATTACGGCATCCCAGATGCTGGAGCGGTTCCTGTTTACCCCGGCATCCCAGTGGACGCCAATCTCCCGGCTGTCTGGTGGAGAGAAACGTCGCTTGTATCTGCTGCGTGTTCTGATGGCTGCGCCGAATGTATTGCTGCTGGATGAGCCGACGAATGACCTGGACATTCAGACACTCGCTGTACTGGAAGACTATCTGGACGATTTTCCGGGTGTTGTGTTTGTGGTATCCCATGATCGCTATTTCCTTGATCGTACTGTGGATAAAGTGCTGTCTTTTGAGGGCAACGGTGCTGTACGTGTACACGTCGGCGACTACAGTGAATATGCGGAATGGATGCTGAAAAATGCACCTGGAGCTACGCAAGAGAGTGACACAGGAGCAACAAAGGTGAAGCAGTCATCGGAGAAAACGGCTCCAGCTGTGTCTGCGGCTAAACCGAAGTTGAAATTCAGCTTCAAGGAGCAACGTGAATACGATCAGATTGATGAAAATATTGAGAAGGCTGAAGCCAATCTTGTCCGAATTAACAAAGAGATGGAAGAGTCATTTAGTGATTCTGCCCGTCTGCAGGAGTTGATGGCGGAGCAGGTTGAAGCTGAGCGTCATCTGGACGAATTGATGGAACGCTGGACCATTCTGAATGAACTTGCAGAGCAGATTGAACAGAGCAAGTCTTGATTTATAGTTAAACATCGCCCTTTCTTCTAGAGTGACTTGATGTCCCTTTGGAGGAGAGGGCGATTTTTTGTCTGTGAATTTCGCATGAAAGTGAAACGTTCATTATATTCATTACGTTGTATAAGTAAAGAATTCCATAGAAGGGAGAGAACACCATTCTTATGTATAAAGAAATCAATGAACAGTTGGCGGTACTCAAGGAAAAGGGCAGAATTTACGAGAAATGGACCAAGCGTTTGGAAAAGCTTCAAACGGAAGAAACCGAATGGGAAGCAAAGGTAAAACGTCGTCAGGAGCATCTCCAGAAGGAGCAGAAAGATGTTGATCGACTGAACAGTATGACGTTGGCAGCATTTTTCTATCAACTGATTGGCAAGAAGACGGAGCGGCTGGAGAAGGAAGAACTCGAACTGATGGAAAGCAAGGCTGCGTACGATACCGCTTGTCGCATGTTACAAGACGTGCAGGAGCAACGAATCCATGTGGAGCAGGAGTTGGAGGGCGGGCGGCAGTATCAGTACTGGCAAAGCGATTACAACGCTCTATGGGGAAAGAAGGAAGGTCGTCTGCTGGACCAGGATGCTGAATTGCAACACATGGCTGAAAATCGGGAACATCTGGCGAGTGAGCTGCAGGAACTGGATGAAGCTTTCCGGGAAGGGGAATACCTGGTCTATGCCCTTGAACGTGCCGAGAAGGCTTTGGCTTCGGCAGGTAATTGGGGCATATATGACATGATGGGTGGTGGGGTAATATCTACCCATATCAAGCGGGGACGTATGGATGACGCTCAGGTCGCCATTATGGATGCAGGAAAGCGTCTACGACGTTTTCAAAAGGAATTGGAGGATGTGGAGATGGCAGTACACGCGGATCTGCATCTGGGAGGTCTGCTTTCTTTCGCAGACTATTTCTTCGATAATCTCTTTGTGGACTGGATGGTTCAGGACAAAATTCGCAAAGCCGAACGCCAGGTAAAAGATGGACTGAGTGCGGTTCGACAGACCATGCATGTGTTAAGCAATGAAATGCGTGACCATAAGGCAGAATTAGAGATTTTGGAGAATAAATATCATGCCTATGTGGAACAGGCAGATTAAGAGATAAGAAGGCAAAGGACACTTCCGGGCGCACCGAATTACTGTGCTTGGAAGTGTCCTTCTGCTTAGACGAACATATGGATGTTATCCACGAATTTTTCGTAGATGGATGATTCTATTTTACTTCGTTGTAATGTAGGCAGCGAGCAATCGTGCCGTATTCAGGACAGCATCCTTATGTGTACGCTCCATGGAATGAGATGCGTGAACGCCCGGACCGATCAGTGCAGCTCGGATATTGTTTCCTCCGCGTAATGCTGCACTGCCATCTGAGCCATATTGGGGATAGATATCCACGACGTAATCCAGCCCACCTTGTTTGGCCAGTTCAATGAGACGATTGGTCATATCGTAGTCATACGGGCCGGAAGAATCCTTGGCGCATATGGATACATCGGTTTCTTTGCAGCTCAGGTCATCGCCCATGGCTCCCATGTCTACTGCAATCATTTCACTGATTTCCGCAGGGATATACGATGCGCCATGTCCGACTTCTTCGTAGTTAGAGATAAGCAGAGAAACATTATGTACTGGTTTCCAGCTTTCGCGATGTGCAGACTCAAGGATGCCGAACAAGGCAGCTACGCTGGCTTTGTCGTCCAGATGACGTGATTTAATGTAACCGCTTGGGGTAATAATTGCACGAGCATCAAAGGAAATAAAGTCTCCGACAGCGATCCCGAGCTTCAAGACGTCTTCCTTGGAGGAGACGACTTCATCGATTCGAACTTCCATATGGCTCTCGGTCCGTTCAAAGGTACGTGCATCTGGATAAACATGTACAGACGGGTGAAGGGAGAGAATGGTGCCTGTGTATGTCTTTCCGTCCCGAGTATGAATGCTGCAGTACTCATTCTCAATACTTTGCATGGAAAATCCGCCGACAGAAGTCAGTTTCAATGTGCCGTAAGGTGTAATGGAGCGTACCATGGCCCCTAGCGTATCCACATGGGCACTCAAAGCAATCGTCTTGGACGAATCCTGCCCTGGCAATGTAAGCACTGCACCACCCTTGTTATTCAGCTCACAAGCGATGCCAAGTGATTCTGCTTCCTTGCGAATCATCTCGATAATATGATGGGTGTAACCACTTGGACTTGGTGTGTCCAACAATTTTTTCAGAAAAGACAGAACGTAAGATTCATCAATTGTAAAACTCATTGTGTAATTTCCTCCTTGGAACGTGGGTATGGTGTGAAACAAAATACAGCCTGTCTGGGGGAGTGAATGTGATACTACCATTCCTGACTCGCCAGCAGGCTGATTCTGTTGGTTACAATGTCCCCGTAGGGTTTCCTTTGCGCTGACTCTGAATCGAATCATTCTCCAATAGGCCGTCCGGTTCAGTTGAGTTAAGCGAATCCATCGATTTAAAAGAATCGAGCGAAGCGTTGCTTGTTGCCGAACTTTCCAATTCAGATACACGCAATTTCAATTGCTTATTCTCGCGTTGCAGTCGGTATTGGCGATAGATGCCATATGAACCTACAATAATTCCACCGATCAGGGTGCAACCGAGGATCAGCAAAATCAGCGGGATTTGAACGGTGTTAAATAACAGGTTCACTTGTACGGAATCTACATTAATAACCGCAAAGATTCCTGTGAGCAGTGCAAAAACAAGACCTGCTATGAGTGCCCATTGCATTTTCATGGTGTTGCCTCCTTGTTGAACAATTGAGAACTAGTATGCATTACCCATATTCGGGTATATTGCATCTTTCAATGATTGTAAAATCCCTTGCCCACCGGGCAAGGGATGCAGGTCACATTGAATGTCAACCTTACTTGGTTAGTTCCTCCATTTGTTCAATCAATTCCTTGAACACACTCATGGCTTCACGAATTGGCTGTGGTGTAGACATATCCACACCTGCTTTTTTCAGAATGTTAATGGAGTAATCACTGCCACCGCTCTTCAGGAAACCGAGATAACGGTCAACAGCCGGCTGACCCTCTTCCAGGATTTGCTTGGAGAAGCTGGTCGCTGCGGAGAAGCCTGTTGCATATTTGTAAACGTAGAAGCTGTTATAGAAATGGGGAATACGAGCCCATTCCATCTCGATATCTTTGTCAACAACCATGTCTTTACCGTGATATTTAACGTTCAGATCATAGTAGATCTCGGATAACAATTGTGGTGTTAAGGCGTCACCTTGTTCCGCACGTTCGTGAATGATTTTCTCAAATTCAGCAAACATAGTCTGACGGAATACCGTTGTACGGAATTGGTCGGCGTAATAGGTCAGCAGATACAATTTTTCCTTTGGATCTGTTGATTTGTTAAGCAGATAATCCATCAGTAACGCTTCGTTGGTTGTGGATGCAACCTCAGCCAGGAAGATGGTGTACTGGGCATCACGATACGGAAGTGTTGTATCCGAGTAATGTGAATGCAGAGCGTGACCCATTTCATGTGCGAGTGTGAACATGCTGTTCAGGTTATCTTTGTGATTCAACAAGACATAAGGGTGAGTGCCGTAAGCGCCCCAGGCATATGCGCCGGAACGTTTATTTTCATTCTCATATATATCGATCCAGCGGTTATCATATCCAGTCTGTAATGCATCTGCATAGTCCTTGCCGAGTGGTTTCAGACCGTCTTTGACGGTTTGTTTCGCTTCCTCATAGGTAATATCCATTTTGTACTCGTCTACGAGTGGAGCGAACAGGTCGTACATGTGCAATTGATCCACACCCAGCAACTTTTTGCGCAGGTTCATATAACGATGCAATAACGGAAGGCTCTCGTGAATCGTGTCTACCAGATTTGTATACACATCCGTTGGGATGTTATCTCCATATAAGGACATTTCCATTACGGAAGGGTACTTCCGAACATTAGCATAGAACATATTTTTGGTTACATTTGCATTCAAGGCAGCCGCAATTGTGTTCTTCTGTTTGGCATAGGTTTCGTATACCGCTTTGAAAGCACGTTCGCGAACTTCACGATTAGGATTCTCAAGGAACTGAATGTAGCTGCCGTGTGTCAGCTCGACTTCGTTACCATGTTCATCCTTGATTCTTGGAAACTTGAGATCGGCGTTATTCAGCATGCTGAAAATGGTCTGTGGTGCTTGTGAAAGGTTGCCTACCTGTGCAAGCAAAGCCTCTTCTGCTTGGCTAAGAACGTGGGCTTTTTCGCGTTTCATCTCTTCCAGGGTAAATGTATAAGCAGAAAGTTTTTCGTTCGCAATAAATGCGTCCAACTGATCATCCGGCAGGGAAAGAATCTCCGGTGTTACAAAAGAAAGTGCTTCACCAACCCGTACGCCTAATTTCTGGGCTTTTTGGGACAGGTTTTGATATGTAGGATTCGCTGTGTCTTCATCTTGATGCATACGTGCATATACAAAGAGGCGTTCTATTTTGAGGCTGATCTCATCTTCGAATTCGAAGCAAGATTTGAGTACATCAGGTTGATTCAATTTGCCTTGGAATTCGGAGGCCTTCTTGGTCAAAGTCGATACTTCTTCATATTCCTGATCCCAGGCTTTCTGATCGGCAAATAAATCTTCCAGTTTCCAGCTATGCTCAGCCGGCACCTCGGAACGTTTCAATAATTGACTCATGGAAATCCTCCTTTGATGATCTGATGAATGTATGGACGAAGCTGCCTTCGTCTCGTTTGCCTGTGCGGAGAGAGACGAAGGAATCAGACTAAGTACCAGGATAACAGATAGAGATTTCTGGTATTTCAACGGCCTTCCTCCTTACGATACGAATAATCTCGTATAGTATGACCTTAGGCACGTTGAAATATTTGAATATCTGGGTCCCCGTGATTAGGTTCCCATGTTATACAGAAAATAAACGATCAGGAAAAAGGCGAAACAAATGAGCAGGGTAGCAATAAGCGCCATTCCCCGTCTCAGTCGATCCGGGATGGAATTGCGTCCCAGAATAAGCACAATACCAAGAGAGAAGGCAAGGATAATAAAGATGACGACATTGCTTGAGTCAAGCTGCATGGGTTAGACCCCTTTGAAGGCAGCCATCAATTGACGCCATTCATCCTCACGGTTCTCAAAATCTGCTTTTGGGAAACGGCGTTCAGCCCAGTGCATTAATGCAGGACGGCTTAGGAAAGTATGGCATTCTTCGCCCCACTCTTCCGAAATTTCTCGCAGTACGAGATATTTGCCTTGAACTTCTACGGTCATCATATTCCACTTGTCTGTTTTGTATATTTCATGTTTTTTTATCATAGGTAGTCTCCAAACTAACGGTTTTGGTAAAATGATACCGTACCCTACGATTCAAAGCAAATTTTTTCGACATTTATGGAAAGATAAATTGCAAAATGGAAGCCCATACAGTATAATAAGGGTATTCGCCATAGATGGCGATATTTTTAGGAGGTTTTTCATTTGAAAGGTACAGTTAAATGGTTTAACGCAGAAAAAGGCTATGGCTTTATTTCAGTTGAAGGCGGCGAGGACGTATTCGTACATTTCTCCGCAATCCAAGGAGATGGCTTCAAAACATTGGAAGAAGGTCAAGCGGTAGAATTCGAAATCACTGATGGAAACCGTGGTCCTCAAGCAGCTAACGTAAACAAACTGTAAGAATTTTTCCGGTCAACGGACTTCTTATATATGATAAATTTATAGCTGAATATTAAGAATCCAAGCACAGTCCCCTAAGGGAGGCTGTGCTTTTTTTGATTCTAAATTTCCGGTGTAAGTAACGGATGAATATGGTTCAGGTTTCCTGGGTGTTCAAGACACACGATTGGTCATGCTGGACCATAACTTCAATCCGAAACCGATCAGTGCAGCCAGGGAGAAAGCCATAGCGGTGAGATAGAAGGTCTGTCTGCCCGCATGTTCCAGCAGCAGTCCGCCCAACGTTCCACTAAGCAGTCCCGAAGCACTGGACCAGACAATGGTGAACAAAGCCATACCTGTAGCCCTGTAGCCGTCCGGAACCAGGCGAATGATATAGCGGACTGCCGTAACGTAGAAAATACCGAAGGTCACACTGTGCATCGTCTGTATCGCAACGACAGCTGCCGGTGTATCGGATATGGACATGAGAAGCAAACGAACTGTATACATCAGTGCAGCAAAAGCAATGAGCGGCAGTTCCTTATAACGGTTTCCATACTTGCTCAGCAGCAGAAATATGGGAATCTCACTCACAGAAGAGATCAGCAAAGACCAACCGATCAGCCCCTCACTGGCACCCAGCTCTTTCAGCGTGATGGTCAGAAAAGCTTCGTTCATTCGATGCCCCATGGCAAGCAAAAATACACAGCCAAAAAAGGTGAGCACCTCTCTGCGTTTCAAAATAGCCCATAGCCCCGATAGATCCATTTTGCTACTACTTCCCGAAGGTTGATCCTTCAATTGAAAACTGATTAATAGTGTAGTGGCAGCAAGACCAACGCAAACCCAGATCGTCCAGGCTGGACCAAAAGATCCAAGGAAATACCCGATACTTAATGCAAAGAAGGCATATCCGATCGATCCGAAGACTCGAATGGAAGTGAAATTTCGACCGTACTTGCTGGCCGTTGTGATCGCCATCGTATCAGAGAGTGGATAGACCGGATAATAGAAAAAGTAAAACAGAGTGACGAGTACAAATACCTGACCGAAGGTTGTTGCATTGGCGAGCATGATACCTGTGATCAATTGACCACCAAGCAGAATGATCATCACTTTGCGTACCGTTTGGTAGCGGTCGCTGGCCATGCTCCAGAACATATTGGAGAACACAGAGATGAGGGGGCCAATTCCGTAGAGATAACCAATCTCAGCCCGACTGAAGCCCAAATGACTGAAGTACAGCTGGAAGTAGGAAACCACCAGAACGGTGGAACCAAAAATGGTGAACATGAGAGCCCGCAGCCAGTTCTGATCCGGGCGGGCGTTGTGACTTAATTTCATGATGAGAGACTCCAATCCTGATAACAGTTCAATAATTTTATTACCCTTTTAGGGGTGATGATTTACCAGTAGGCGGTGCGGACATTGTAGGTTCCTGCTGCGTTCGCCGGATGACAAGCCAGACAATGATAAGTTCGGCGAGCAGGCCAAGGGATTGGGCTAAAGCGCCAATCATGCCGTTCCACGCAGGGAAAATACTAACAAGTATAAGCAGCACGATTACCGTGCAGATTGCATTCGCCGTTTGCGAACGAAACATCGTTTTTGTCTGACCGCGAAGCAAAATGATGCCATTGCTGAAATCCAGAAAAGGGAAGATCAGCGGAAATAAGACGAACGCACGCAGTGTCCACAGACTTTGTTTCAACAGTTCGCCCTGAACGCTCATGACATTTTCGAGTACCCATGGTCCCAAGGGGGTATAGGCAATCGACACCATCATCGCAAACGGAATAAATCCGGTGACAAGTGCAAATTTTCGTACCAGTTTGGCGTCTACAAGATAGAAATTCAGCACGATCTGATGAATGTATGTAAAGAAGCTTAGCATCAACTGCATCAGACTGCTTGCTATGGCAAAGGATGAAATGGCCAGTGCGATCCCGGTCGTTTTGCCAAGTACGATGTTAATGACGGGTCCTATAAACAGGGCTACAAAGCTGGATAGCAGCAGGGGCTTATAAAAGCGAAATACGTCTCCCCTGCTCTCGACGGGATGATCCTCAAGCTTGGCTGGCATCTTGCGCTTGATGCTGTTTCCCTCCAAAAAGCTGACCAGCGCTTCAATCATCATGCCCGCAGCAAAAATGATAGCGCCTACACGTCCACTGTCAATGCTGTCTGTGTAGATGAAATACAGGGATAGGCCGTACATGCCGGCTAAACGGAATATCATGCCGATGGTTAACCACTTGGTTCGGTTATTCGTAATGATAATCCCCTGATAGATGTTGCGGATTACTGAGAAGATACTCACATACATGAGAATTTCATATACGTCGATGACTTTGTTCAGCAGATCCGGACTTACACCAAACAGATATTTGAACACCCCGGTACCAACAGGAGAATATACGATGAGAAAACCAATGAGAAGCACACAGGCAAGAAATATTTTGGTCACAAACGTGAGGGCCTGAAAGGATAGGCGATCGCGAACCAGTGCGGAACAGGTTTGCCGCAGCAGGGTGGAGGGGCGTTCCGTGAGGGTTAACAAGCTGCCGGCGATGGCATAGCTGGCAATCACCGTCTCGGGATGAGCGGAACGTGCTAATGTGCTGTTTATAATGACGTGAGAAATAGTGACGAGAGAGGCGGAAATGCCAAGTGGCACAAAAAAAGAAAATAACCGTCTCCACGAAAGTGATTCACTTGACGACATGTCAACGACTCCTTTGATGGATGAAATATGCCTAGTATATCACAAAGCTTTGAGCGCGGATGCGATTTTTTGTGCTGAATATGCGGCAGATCATTTGTACAATTAAGGGGATCATATTATAATAGGAATGGTTAAAATCGCTCTAATACGTATTCAACCAAGTGGAGGCACATTTATTTTGAGCCAATCAAATCGAAAACGTCATCAATATCCGCGTGGACCGCTGGCATTGATGAGAGGGGTGTACAAATACACCATTCCGGAAACACGGAAGGCATTGAATGGATGGCGTGCTCAGGCTGAGGCAATTCCGAATGAGGAATTGCGTACGCAGGCACTTGCCAGTCTAAAGGATAAGCAGTTTCACTGTGAAGGCGGAACCGTCTACGCATTAGCTGATTTGCCCAACAGACACATTCTGATTCCGCTGATCGTTTCATATCAAACTATTAGTGATTATTTGGACAATCTGTGTGACCGCAGCACATCGATGGACCCGGATGACTTTCGTCTCCTCCATCAATCTATGCTTGATGCGGTAGATCCCGAAGCAATTCCCGTCAATTATTATGCCCTCCGTGAGGAGCAGGATGACGGTGGATATCTGCGGAATCTGGTGACCACATGTCAGGAACTGACTCGTCAGTTACCAGGCTATGCGTCCGCCAAGCCCCAAATTCAGGATCTGGCAGGCCTATACACGGACCTGCAGGTATATAAGCATATCAAGCCGGAACTGAGAGAAACGGCACTGCTCGAATGGTGGTCGGAGCATCGTCATCGCACACCTCAGTTTCGTTGGAACGAATTTGCTGCTGCGACTGGCTCTACACTGGGCGTTTTCATGCTGTTTCTGGCTGCGAGTGACGATCAGTTGACTGAAGAGCAAGCGGCCTCGATCCACACGGCCTATTTCCCACATGTATGCGCATTGCACATTATGCTCGATTATTTAATTGATCAGGATGAGGACCGCATCGGGGGAGATCTCAATTTCTGCAACTATTATGAGAATGTAGAGACCATGCTGGACAGAATTGCTTTTATTGTGGAGATGGCACGCAGCGATGTGCAGAAGATCCCGGGAAGTTCCTTTCACCGGATGATCATCGAAGGACTGATTGCCATTTACCTGTCTGATCCCAAAGTCAGCGAACAGCAGGAAGTTCGCGTCGTATCCAAACGTCTGATGAAGAATAGTCCGATGACGAGAATATTTTTCTTCATTTTCAGTCGCTGGATACGGAAAAATATGTAAGTCAGGTGTAATATTGCGGAGCCTGAAGTGAAACTAGAGGAGGAAGAAACATCATGACAGCAGTAAAGAAAATCGCAGTGTTAACGAGCGGTGGTGATTCACAGGGGATGAACGCGGCTGTTCGTGCGGTTGTTCGCAGCGGACTGTTTCACGGTCTCGAAGTATATGGAGTTCAACGTGGATACCAAGGTCTTTTGAATAATGACATCTTCCCAATGGATTTGCGGAGTGTAGGGGATATCATCCAACGTGGGGGAACGGTTCTTCAATCGGCACGTTGCAAGGAGTTCTATACCGCTGAAGGTCAGCAAAAAGGTGCGGACATTCTGCGTGCGCGTGGCATTGACGGTCTGGTTGTTATCGGTGGGGATGGTTCCTACAACGGAGCAAACAAACTGAGCAAACTGGGCATTAACACAATGGGTCTGCCAGGAACAATTGATAACGATATTTCATTCACCGACTATACGATCGGATTTGATACAGCTGTAAGCATTGTGGTTGACGCAGTAAACAAATTGCGTGATACGATGTCTTCACACGAACGTTCTTCCATCGTTGAAGTTATGGGTCGTCACTGTGGGGATATCGCGTTGCATGCCGGACTTGCTTCGGGTGCTGAAACCATTCTTGTGCCGGAAGTTCCGTTTGACATGGACGAAGTGGCAGATCGGATGAAAGCTAACTTTGCACATGGTAAACGTCACAGTATTATCATCGTTGCAGAAGGCGTGGGCAAGGGTGAGGATGTAGCGAAAGAACTGATGGAACGTTGCCCGACGTATGAGCCGCGTGTAACCGTTCTGGGTCACATTCAGCGTGGGGGTACGCCAACACCTTTCGACCGTAACCTGGCGAGCCGTCTGGGCGACTTCGCTGTTCGTAGTCTGATCGCAGGCGAGACAGACAAAGGTTGTGGCATTATCAAGGGTGAACTTACCCTGACGGATATTGATAAAGTAGTTAATACGAAAAAAGATTTCGATATGGAGACTTACGAGCTTGCACAACGTTTGTCCCAATAATTCGATTCATAAGCAAAGAGCACAATCCCGCATGAACGAGGATTGTGCTCTTTTTGTTGTTTTACGGCGTGCGTATATCAATGTTAAGCCTTGCGCAGTGCGGCTTGTTTTTGTACCCGAAAGAGTCTCCAGAGAAGCGCTGTTGCTCCTACAGCAAGGCCGGCAATAAGTCCGATCCAGTATCCGAAGGCACCGAGAGAAGTATATGTAGCCGTTAGATAACCAACAGGCAAGCCAATGATCCAATACGCTACGAACGTAATGATTAGTGCCGGATTAACATCTTTGTAGCCACGCAATGCTCCCTGGGTTGGTGTAGCAATGGCATCCGAGATCTGAAAGAAAATGGCGTAAATGAGGAAATGCTGCGTAAGTGCAATAACCTCTCGATCGTTCGAATACACGCCTGCAATCTGTTCGCCGAACACAATCAACACGATGGCTGTCAGCAGTGAGAGTCCGATGGCTCCACCAATGCCGAGCAGACTGTACTGTTTGGCATCTTTCAGACGCCCTGCACCTGCCTCAAAGCCTACAAGGATCGTAAGAGCCATACATATGCTCACAGGCAGCATGTAGAGCGTAGAAGCGAAGTTCAGAGCCGCCTGATGGGCAGCGATCGTTGTGGTGTCAAAACGGCTCATCATTAAAGTCACAGCAGCAAAGATGGACGTTTCAAAAAAAGTCGCGAATCCAATCGGAATCCCGATTTTGAGTAACTCTTTCCACTTGGCCAAGGATACACGGGTCCACTGACGGAAAATGCCGTATTGGGCGAAAGGTTCCATCCGATGGACAAAAAAGAGACTAATGAGAAAGATGAGCCAGTACGTACAAGCTGTAGCGACTCCCGCACCAACGCCGCCCAATTGTGGGAAGCCCCAGCGGCCGAATATCAGCAGATAATTTAGCAAGATATTAACAGGCAGGGAGACCAGCGTAATGAACATTGTCGTTCGCGTCTGACCTAGTGCATCCATGAAGCTGCGCAGCACGGTATATCCGAAGAGCGGGATAATGCCAAAAGCGAGTGCGCACAAAAAATAGAAGGCGACTTGGGCAACGTGGGGTTCCAAAGGCATTCCGTTCAGTATAGGGCCAAGTAACAAGGCCCCGGCTCCGATCACGACGAGACTGACAGCAATGCCAAGATACAACGCCTGTATGACGTTATATCCGATCTGATCATTACGTTTGGAACCTAACAGATGGGATACGATGGGTGTAATACCAATTAGAATCCCGCTTAGACCAGTTTGAACTGGCATCCACAGACTTGTGCCAATAGCAACACCTGCAAGGTCGGCCGGGGAAAACTTGCCTGACATATTCGTATCGAAGAACGACATGGCAGAGAGGGCGATTTGAGTGGTGAAGATGGGCAAAAATATAATCAGGAATTGCTTCACTTTTTGTGAAAAACTTGTTGTGTTCATGTTCACTGGCAGTGCCTCGCTATTCTAAAATGATGTCATCCGGGTGTCATATCTGGACAGCTATTCATTGTAGTGGATTTTGTCCGTTTTGAATAGGGACAGAAGCAGAGGAGAGGCATAATCGAAATAGATGAACATGAAAAAACCTCGTTCCGCCTGAAGCGGAGCGAGGTTGGATGAATACAAAAATATGCAAAAGTGCCGATTACTTATATTGCACACCGGATGTATAACGATTGGACGCATTCCAGAGCAGATATTCATGCACATCCATGTCTTTCATCGCTCTAATCTGGTCTTCCACTTGTTTCTTGCCATACTTGATATAATGCCCACTTCCCAGCCAGCTTGCTGTGAAGTCCTGAATCCACGGACGAATGACGGGTTTGAGCTCTTTGGTAGGGTCCAGTTTCTTGTGTGTGTCTTCCATCGAGCCTTTGATGGTGGTGTAAGGATCTTTGTCAGGGTCCTTTACCCCATACCATCCCGTTGAATAGTGACTAGGGTATACCATCGGTGAGATTACGTCCACATTTTCGGATATTTTAACAAAATCCTGTCCAATGCCTTCGGCCGCTGGTACAGAAGCGGCATAACCGAAAATGTCCACCGAGACACGAACACCTAGCGGGGCCAACTCCTTGCGTGCATATTGCACGAATTCAGCCACAACATCGACCCGTGACTTGTCGGACTTGGTATATTTCAGTACATCGGCTCGAGTTTCGAAACCTTCCGGGAAACGAACGTAGTCAAATTGAATCTCTTTGAATCCAAGTTTGGCTGCTTCCTTCGCAATCTCGATATTATAGTCCCATACTTCCTTGCTGTACGGATTCACGAAGCTGTCGCCTTTGCCATTGGCCCATACAGATCCATCCTTATTTCGGAAGGAAAGCTCTGGATTTTGCTTGGCAAGAATCGTATCTTTGAATACAACGACACGTGCGATCGGGTAGACGTCATGTTTTTGCAACCGTTTCATCAAGGCATCAATATCCCGAATAAAGGATTGGGATTTGCCCATTTTCTGTAGCGCTTTGTTTTCTGTGGGATAAGTTATGTATCCAAGATCGTCTTTGATATCAATGACCATGGCATTCAGTTCGGTACTGTCTGTCAGTTCCAGCAATTCTTTCATACGTGCGCCGCCAGCGCTGTAGGCCGTGACATAAATACCTTTGACCACAGGTGCATCAGGTTGAGGATCAATTTTAGCAGGTGGGTTATCGGCATCAATAACGACCTGATCTTTTTGAGATTGGATAATTGCGGTGTTAAAACTGTTGGTTAACGATTGGAACTGGGGATTTCCCTGATCCGCTACTGCGGGGGCACCACCAAAGCTTCCAAAGGCCATCGCCAATAAGGCCCAAAACATGTTCATTCATTTCCACTCCCTTATGTGCATTCCATGTATGAATTATACATTAAAGCCTCCGGGCTTTTAACCATATTAAGCAAGTAATGAAACACATGGAAAAAATGAAAACCGCTTCCTGCTGAGGAAATCCCCTGCAAAAAGCGGCGTGATCAATCTGAAAAAAATTATTGAATGTAAATCTCATTTTGATGCTCACAAATACTGTACTGAATGATTTCCATTGCGTCTCCCTGTTCCAGGATGCCCAGCCCATCCCGGAGGACAATCAGTGAGTCGAGTTCATTCGGTTTCAAGAAAGGGAGCATTTCCGGGCACCATCTGTTGACAATTTCAAACAGTTTTACCGTTTCCATATCCACATTAATCACCCTTTCCTACTCGAATTCCAAAATGGTAAGTCATTCGGTGCATTCGGGAAAGCATATGGCCTGTGAAATCGAAGGGTTGAACCTGCTATACAACATATTTAGGAGCCGTACACCGTTATTATACCACAATGTTGTGAATTGTTAACCGTACAGGTGTCTTAACTTCTGCGAAATGAGCCCATAACACCAACCGTTTCCACTATGTTAACAAAAGCATTTGGATCGGTATCCTTGATAATACGTTTAATTTCAACCAACTCGTAGCGGGTGGTAACGGTCATGAGCATGTCCTTTTCAATATCCGTGTATGCTCCCTGAGTCTTAATTTTGGTAACTCCACGAGGCCGAACAAGTAATTTTTTTAACATGGCTTCGGTTTCGTTGGTGATAATATACAGGGTTACTTTGACGTGACTGATATGGATCAGATCAAGCACTTTGCCTGTAATGTAAATGGATACCATGGAGGCCAAGGCTGTATTCCAATTGTCACTCAGGTACCCTGCAAGCATAATAATCGAACCGTTCATGCCGGCCATCACTGTACCAATCGGAAAGTCTCGTTTACGCGTGAAAATGGACCCAACAATGTCGAGTCCTCCTGTGGAGCCGCCGACTCGGAAGGAAACGCCAGTACCCATTCCAATAAGCACAC
The DNA here is from genome assembly GCF_024159265.1 of Paenibacillus sp. 1781tsa1. NCBI lineage: Bacteria > Bacillati > Bacillota > Bacilli > Caryophanales > Paenibacillaceae > Paenibacillus > Paenibacillus sp. 1781tsa1. The sequence continues at coordinate 2,253,707 of NZ_JAMYWY010000001.1, forward strand.
CGCCAAATACAGAACTAAGTAAAGGGTCTGTAGCCACAGCAAAAACAGGCAGGAGCGCAATGAACCAAGAAGTGGCTGCTACCGAAAGAATACTTAATGTAATGAAGCGTCGTCCAAGAATAAACCAACCTGCAATGAGCAAGGGAATGTTAAGAACAAAATACATTATACTAAGATTCAACGTTGTAAAATAACCCAGAAGCATTGAAATACCGGACACCCCGCCGCTTAAAAGCTGATGGGGGACCAAGAACCAGTTAAAGCCGCAAGCAATCGCTGCAGCACCCAAAATGATCACTAAAGAGTGCCAAATTATTTTGGGCAATTTAATCACCTCATTTATATTTAAAACCAGATTGCTGGTAATCTTGAATTGTTTTGTGATATAATGATTTGTGGATATTCTTGAGTAGGAAACTTTTCCCAAATGGAACGATAAAATTTGAAATGTTTCAAACACATGTATGTAGTTTTAGTCTTATGTTGGGGACCCATTCATGGAATTATAATCGTTCGTGAAAATAATTTGCCCAGTTGGGATACCCTATAAATATTAACGCTACTTAAGAATACAGACAACAAAGTGGATTGTCCACCATGTCCACCATATAAAAGGAGTATGAATAATTTTGACAAATTTAAATTTCTCAGATTTCAATCTTGAACCGCTGGTGCTGCAAGCCATCACTGAGCTCGGGTTTGAAGAAGCAACACCGATTCAATCCAAAGCAATTCCTTTGGCACTCGAAGGAAGAGATTTGATTGGTCAAGCACAAACAGGTACAGGTAAAACTGCTGCATTCGGTATTCCGTTGATCAGCAAAATCACCAAAAGTGACGAAAAAATCCGCGCCCTCATTATGGCACCTACACGTGAACTTGCAATCCAAGTTGCAGAAGAGATCGAAAAACTCACTCGCTTCAAAGGTCTGCGCTCCCTGCCAATCTATGGCGGACAAGATATCGTTCGTCAGATTCGTGCACTGAAAAGAAAACCACAAATTATCATTGGTACACCTGGACGTCTCCTTGACCACATCAACCGCAAAACAATCAAACTTGATGATGTACAAACTGTTGTATTGGATGAAGCAGATGAAATGCTCGACATGGGTTTCATGGAGGATATTCAATCTATCCTGAAACAAGTACCAGACGAGCGTCAAACGATGCTGTTCTCAGCAACAATGCCTCCTAACATTCAAAAATTGGCTCAACAATTCTTGAACAACCCTGAACATGTATCTGTAATTCCTAAACAAGTAAGTGCACCATTGATCGACCAAGCTTACATTGAAGTTCCTGAGCGTCAAAAATTCGAAGCACTTAGCCGTTTGCTGGATATGGAATCTCCTGAACTGGCGATCGTATTCGGACGTACCAAACGTCGTGTTGATGAATTGGCTGAAGCTCTGCAAAAACGTGGATATTCTGCTGATGGTCTCCATGGTGACCTTTCCCAGAATCAACGTGATACAGTAATGCGTAAGTTCCGTGACGGCAGCATTGATGTACTCGTTGCAACAGACGTAGCTGCGCGTGGTCTCGATGTATCCGGCGTAACTCACGTTGTGAACTTTGACCTTCCGCAAGATCCGGAGAGCTATGTTCACCGTATCGGTCGTACAGGTCGTGCGGGTAAAGAGGGTGCTGCTTGGTCCTTCGTTACACCGCGTGAGATTGATCACTTGCACTTCATTGAGCGTGTGACACGTCACCGTATTCCACGTAAACCACTGCCAACAATGGCAGAAGCGGTTGAAGGAAAACAACGTTTGACAGCAGAGCGCTTGCTGGAAATCGTACAATCGGGCGAATTGAACGAATACAAAGGTATCGCGATTCAGATGCTTGAGCAATATGATTCTGTTCAACTGTTGTCGGCTGCTCTGAAGCTCCTGACAGGTGACAAAAAAGATGCTCAAGTTGACCTGACTCCTGAAGATCCAATCCGTGCGAAGCGTCGCAAACCGGATGTTCGCTCTGGCGGACGTAAACCATCTGGCTATAGCGGTAACCGCAGCAGTGGTAGCGGCGGCAGTGGTGGTGGCTACAACCGTGATCGCAACAGCAGTGGCGGCGGACGTGGTGGCTACAACCGTGATCGTAACAGCGGCAGCAGCACTGGTGGCGGAAGCAGAGAAGGTGGTTACAACCGTGACCGCAAACCTCGTCCAAGCTCCAACGAAGGACGTCGTCCAGCGAAAGATTCCTCTTTCGAGTAATATAAATGTGTGAACAGGAAATGGAGCAGGCAACTGCTCCATTTTTTTATTTTCAATTGGCTATTTTCTCTTTTGCTCATGATCAAAAGCAATGGTCAAAGGCAGAGCTGATCTCTTTTCGGGAAGTACTGGCTTTTCCTATCTATAATAAGGTATATTAATATTAGACTTCAGGTAATACGCAAGGCTGCGGAGGAGGAGAAATGTTTGGAATTTAAAGGAGCTATGGGTGGGATCTACCGGCTTACAGAGTGGATTACGAGACTGGCCGCAACCAATCTGTTGTGGGCTATTTGTTCGTCTCCGTTCTTGTTTTTCTTGATTATGAAACTGCTCGTTATGCAGCAGAACCTCGCCAACGAATCATTGCAAATGAACTGGGCTATAGCCATTGTGGCACCGCTTACACTGTTCCCGGCGACGTCGGCGCTGTTTACGGTTGTTCGTAAATGGAATATGGGGGATACGGATGTGCCGATCTTCCGTACGTTCTTTGTAGGTTACAAGGAAAACTACAAGCAAAGTTTAATCGGGGGCATTTTTTACACATTGTTGTTCGCGATCATGTATCTGGATTATACCGTGTACATGACGCAGTTCCGCAACATGCAGCTCGTGGGAATCATTATGCTTGTGCTGCTTCTCTTGTTATTTGTATCACTCTTTAACTTTTTCTCGATGGTTGTACATTATCACATGTCCATTGGACTCATTATCAAAAATGCAGTACTGTTAACGCTGATCAGACCATTCCGTGTATTTTCCACATTGCTGGGAAGCGGACTGCTGTTCTACATTGGTTTCCGTTATCCGGTCTTGTTCGTCTTCTTCATTATCAGCATCATTGCCTGGTTCGCGTTCTTTAACTTCTACGCAACCTTCAACAAGATGCAGGAGCAGATGGAGAAGATGCAGCTGAAGAAGGAAGAAGAGGAAGCTGCTGCGCTGGCTGAACAATCAGCAGAGAATGGTGAGACATCTGAGCCATCAGACGACAAAAACATTACATTGCAAAAATAAAACATGATGGATCGCCATTTACTTTTTACACAGTTAGGGATATAATAATTGTACATCCTGCGATGTACGTTTCGGTTATTCGTTGTTTTGAACCAATGATGATGTCTTCGGGAGATCAACACAGAATGTTGCTGAAAAGCCCTGTCTATACGACATGGGGACTTCAAAAGGCATTTTTGCGGTCACCCACCTGCCAAGCAGGTTCATAAGACAATGTAGCCGGACGGCATAGGCGGGTTCCTAAATTTTCATGTACAACACCCTGACTTTTCCTCTTCTGAAGGAATTTCAGGGTGTTTTTAAGTTGTGATGAATGGTTTTGATTGGTTTTGTGATAAATATGATGCTTACCCTTTTGTTGCTACTTGAACAATGTTACACTTAGATACATAAATGGAACGGTTACATTCAAAGGAGGAAGGGTCTTGACCTTAAAGAGAACGCTCGTCGGTATCATCCGCAGCATGGAGGGGACCAGCGATCGAGCCAAGGATCCCAAATTAAAAACACGGTATTATAACTTATCCAAAGACAGAGCCTGGGAAGAGGTCTCTTCGACACTCAAAAAGATTCCGGGTTATAAAGTGCTGCATGAAGTGCCTTCTGTTGGAGAAGTTATACTGGAGAAGCGGACTACCTTTGGACGGACGATGGATATTACAGTTTCCATTATTTCGGTAAGTCCTGTTCGTAGTGCGGTGGATATGTATTCAGCTTCACGTGGTTCACTTGGAGACTTGGGTTCGAATTATCGCACAATTATGAACTTATTCTCTGTATTGGATAAGAAGCTTAGCAAGTATAAAGCGAATGATTGAAATAGATGATAAATAACAAAAAGCGAGTGAAGGTTAACCTTCCTCGCTTTTGTTCTGAACGTGTGGTAACTTCTACAGCAATGCTTTTACAGCAGCAATGGCTTGTTCGAAGTTAGGGGAGTCTGTCATTTCAGGCAAATACTCCACATATGTAATCCGGTCTTCGGCATCCAAAACAAAAATGGAGCGCATGTCGAGTTGGAATTCTTTGATCAGAACGCCATAATCTTCACCGAAAGAACGTGTTTTGTAGTCTGACAATGTAACTACGCGGTCAACACCAGCTGCTCCACACCAACGGGCTTGAGCGAACGGAAGGTCAACGCTTACTGTCAAGACAACAACATTGTCTCCGAGATCTCCAGCTTCAACGTTGAAACGACGAGTTTGCGCATCACATACGCCAGTATCCAGGGAAGGAACAACGCTGATTAATTTGATTTTGCCTGCGAAGTCTTTCAGGGAAGCATCTTCAACCAGGTTTTTGCTCAGGGTAAAATCAGGTGCTTGATCGCCCACTTTCAGTTCGGGTCCGATCAATGTAATAGGGTTGCCTTTGAATGTGGCTGCGCCTGTACGTTCTTGTGTCATAATAATGTTCCTCCTTATAAATTGGTGATCCGTGCCAAAATCCATTATAATCTTTTATGAAAGGCATTGTCCAATTCGGACATGTACCATTACGATGGATCAGAGATGTAAGTCCGATCTGAACAGGGTGGAGTGAAAGAAGAAATTTATGATATTTATTCGCTATGAGAACTGGAAAGGTTATTTGAAGTATTTCCCTTTGACGTCGATTTTTTTAATTGCCAATGTTGTGATGTTTATTGTGTTAACTGTGAACGGTGGCTCAACGAACAATATGGTGCTGCTGAAATTCGGGGCACTTACGAATCATGAACTGTTCGCACAAGAGTGGTGGCGTTACATCACATCCATCTTCCTGCATGCGGGCTTCAGTCATTTATTGTTTAACAGCTTTGCGTTAATTGTATTTGCACCACCAATGGAACGGTTGCTCGGGTCGGTAAGGTATGGTGTATTGTACCTGGGTGGCGGTGTGTTGGGTAATATCCTTGCTGTTGCATGGTACAACTCGATTGGGAGTATCACCATCTCTGTAGGTGCTTCAGGAGCGATCTATGCCGTCTATGGTGCATTTCTGTATGTAGCGTTGTTCCAGCGAACGATGATGGACGAGGCTTCGCGCAAAACGATGTACACTTTGCTTTTGTTCGGGATCATATTCTCCTTCGCCATGTCGGGCATCAATTGGATGGCACACCTCGGAGGATTGTTGGGTGGATTCTTTATTTACGGACTGTTGATCAGGCTGTGGAAACCCCGCAGCTTAAAGCGGTAGTCAGAACGTTCTCAAGATGGAATGCAATCAAGGATAAGTAGGGTATAACAGATTGGAGCGATCAGGCGAGTGGAATTAAGACAGTTGCATTACTTTTTGAAAGTGGCACAGAAGGAACATGTAACACAGGCTGCTGAAGAGTTGCATGTGGCACAGTCGGCGGTGAGTCGTCAGATTCATCAGCTGGAAGAAGAACTGGGCGTGGACCTTTTTATGCAAAAGGGACGAAACCTGCAGTTGACTGCAGTGGGACAGCTTTTTTGCAAACGAATTGAAGGCATATTAAAAGATTTGGACAAAGCAGTGGGGGAAGTTCATGAGTTTCTGGACCCGGAGCATGGGGAGATTCGAATTGGATTTCCGCATAGCCTGGGGATTCATCTCATTCCTTCCGTTGTGGCTGCTTTTCGTCAGCGCTACCCCAACGTGAAATTCAGATTCAAGCAGGGGATGTTCCCTACACTGATTCGTGATGTGTTATCGGGAGAGGTAGACTTGGCATTCATTTCTCCTTTCCCAGAGAAGCATGATCAAGTAGATGGCGATATTGTACTCACGGAAGAATTACATGCGATCCTTCCTCCCAATCACCCGTTGGCTGGTGAAGAGACCATTGCGCTTGAACAGCTCAAGGATGATAAATTTGTATTATTTAGCAAAGGTTATTCGCTTCGTCCTATTGTGTGGCATGCCTGTCTGGAAGCTGGTTTTACACCCAAAATCGCTTTTGAGGGTGAAGAGACCGACACCATCCGTGGATTGGTCGCTGCGGGCATGGGGGTCAGTCTGCTGCCTGAGATGGCGTTATTCCAGACGAATCCGTTGCAACCGGCACACGTGGCCATCTCCCATCCAAAAGTAACACGGACCATCGGGTTAATTCACCGTGCGGATGACAAACTGCCGCTGGTTGCCCAGTCCTTTCGTTCGTTTTTACTTCATTATTTCGGTTTACAACAAAACAATACCCCATCCGATTAACGGTGGGGTATTGTTTTTTGTTTTTGTTGTATTAGGTATCCGATTAATCGCGGCTGTTGAAGATTCCGATATAACGAATCAACTCAAGCAGTGAGATCAACGCTGCAGCAACGTAAGTCAAAGCTGCGGCATTCAGAACCTTTGCAACACCTTTTTCTTCTTCGTTACGGATGTACCCTTCGGATACCATAATCTCTCTGGCGCGATTACTTGCATTGAACTCAACCGGTAAAGTGATGAGTTGGAATGCTACAGTTACGGAGAAGAAGATGATACCGATACCTACAAGGTTCATGGCATTGAAGATGAATCCTGCAATCAACAGGAATGGAGCTAATCCGGATGCAAAGTTCACAATTGGGAAGATCCGGTGACGCAGTGCCAGCATTGGATAACTTTCTTTATGCTGAATGGCGTGGCCAACTTCGTGACACGCTACCGAAACAGCTGAGATTGAGTTTTCATAATATACTGGTTCTGATAAACGTACAACCCGATTGATCGGATCATAGTGATCAGAGAGCGTACCACGTACAGGTTCAATTGGAACATCATGCAGGCCGTTAGCATCGAGCATCTGGCGAGCGGCATCGTAACCAGTCATTCCGTTCTGGTTCGGTACCTCCGACCAACGTCTAAATGTACCTTTAACGCGAAATTGCGCCCATAAAGAGAGCAAAAAGGCGATAATGATCAATACGAACATACCGTTATTAAAACTCATATTCATTCCTCCGCTTTCTAAAAATAAGCTACATCATGGTGTTCTCAAGCAAGATTTTAAGTGCCTCCATTGTACCGGCACTTTTGGTGAGAAGTCCTGCCATCATTTTACGTGCTTGTACAGGTTTCATCTCTCCAAGTAGCGGTTTGAGTTCGTTAACCTCTCGCTCAAGTTGTTGTACATGAAGCTCCAATGTTGTCAATTTGCTGGCAACTTGTTCTTCTGTACTAACCAGACGCCACTTCTCAAGAGATTGCTTAATCTCGTCGAGACTATACTTCTCTTGTTTCATCTGTACAATACGTTCAAGCCTCGTTAAAGTTTCATTACTATAGAGACGATAATTTTTTTGTGTGCGTTCTTCGGGAGCGATCAGTCCAAGCTTTGTGTAATAATCAATCGTCCGTTCACTAACACCAGCGGTCTTGGCGAGCTCGCCAATCCGAAAAAGTTTCATATCCCCAATGATATTCACCTCGCTTGCAAGTTCAAATGTAGGGAATTGTAGTTTCCACTTGCGAATTTCTATACTACGCCCAATTTTTCTTACTAATAAGTATGATACATGATCTTTAACCGTACAGTCAAACGTTATGCTTTGGCAATCAGCATACTGCATTTCTATATCTATGTACTCATAGAATGTGATTATGTACTTAAGTGCAAGAAAAAGACGTATGACTTTATTCCCAGAAATAATTTTCAGATTTGATGAAAATACTCTTGTCAACTTTCCTCTCTTCTGCTTATAATGACATTAAGAGTTTCACGTTATGTGAAGAAACTTAACATAAGAGGGAGTGGGGTATATGAGAAAGAAATGGTTGGTTTCCATGTTAGTAATGCTTACTTTGTTCGCTTTTCCGGTCAGCGCATTTGCGGCTGCGGAGGGTCCGACTAACATTGAACTTCAAAGCGGTTTGAACTCAGCTTTTACGTTTCTGGCTGTGGTACTCGTGTTCTTGATGCAAGGGGGATTTGCTTTACTCGAAGCGGGTTCAACACGGATGAAGAATGCAGGACACATTGCGGGTAAGACCATCCTGACATTGGGAATTTCAGTAATTGCCTTCTGGGCTTTGGGCTTCGGTCTTGGTTTCGGTAATGGTAACAGCTTCTTTGGAACAACAGGATTCTTCCTGAGTGGTGACAAGATGGCTGCTTCCTTCGAATCACTTGCTTTCTCCGATGTTCCACTGACTATTAAATTCGTATTCCACCTTGCCTTTGCGGCGGTATCTCTGGCCATTGCCTGCGGTGGTATGGCTGAACGTGCAAAGATGAGCGTATATATTGTTTTCGGTACACTGTATACCATTATCATGTATCCGGTTGTTGCTCACTGGGTATGGGGCGGCGGCTGGTTGGCTGAACTGGGTATGCAAGACTTTGCAGGATCGACGGTTGTTCACTTGACTGGTGCGACTGCAGCATTGGTAGCTACCATCTTGTTGAAACCACGTATTGGAAAATATAACAAAGACGGTAAACCTAACATCATTCCAGGTCACAACCAAGTGTATTCCGTACTAGGGGTTATTATCCTCTGGATCGGTTGGTTCGGATTCAACCCAGGTAGTACGTTATCTGCCATGGGGGATGGATTCTTCGGTTATGTTGCATTGACTACTAACGTAGCTGCTGCAGCCGGTGGTGTTGCTGCGCTGTTGATCTCATGGGCAGTACTTGGTAAGTCTGATATTCCTAGCATGTTAAACGGTGTGCTTGCGGCACTCGTTGCGATTACAGGAGCATGTGCATTCGTTGAACCTTGGGCAGCTCTGGTTATCGGTGCTTTGGCGGGTATCATCACATTCTTCACAGCACAGTACTTCGATCGTAAAGGAATTGACGATCCAATCTACGCTTTCTCCGTGCATGGTATTGCTGGTATGTGGGGTGCGATCTCCACAGGTTTGTTCGCTACTCCTGAACTTGCCGAGAATGCGGGTGTAGGTCAAGCGGGTCTGTTCTATGGCGGTGGCTTCCACCAATTGGGCGTACAACTTCTAGGTCTGGCAGGTGCTTTTGCCTTCGTACTGGTGATGTCCTTCATTATTCTGGGCGGAATGAAAGCGATCATGGGCATCCGTGTTACTGAAGAAGAAGAAACAATGGGTCTGGATATCAGTGAGCACGGTACTTACGGATACCCTGAACAAATGAAAAATGTAGATTCTAAATCGGGTGGCGGTACGTTCAGCTCCTGAGGTGAATAATGCTGAAACATGCTTCAAGGAGGCTGGACATGATGGAACCCATCTCGTTTACAAACTATTCCTGGTCTTATCGGGGAATCGATGGTGCGGTGTCTGTTCCAGAACTGCGCCAGGCACGTGTGATATTACAGAATGAGCTCCAGGAATTGTTGTCCGCTTCCTTGTCGCCAATCGAGTGGTACCAGACGGTAAATGAACTGCATGACCGGATTGCACGGAAAGCAGTAGAGTTATGCATTCAGGGGATGGTTGAGGAAGGCTTCGGCCAACCTCCCGTCCCCTATGCCTTTATCGTATTTGGCAGTTCTGGCAGGGAAGAAGCAACGTTATGGAGTGATCAGGACAATGGCATGATCATTAGCGATATCCCGCATGAGGGTAAAGGGGAATACTTTGCCGAGCTTGGACAGCGAATGACGGATATATTGGAAGGGCTTGGTTACGCCAAGTGCGAAGGAAAAGTCATGTGTTCAGAGCCACTGTGGAGAAAAACGCTGGCGTCATGGAAGCAACAATTATCAGAGTGGAGTTCAGATCTGAATTGGGAGCCAGTTCGTAATCTGATCATCGCTTCAGACATGCGTTTTGTTGCGGGGGAGCAAAGTCTGGCAGAGGAATGGATCACGAGTTTTTATGAACAGTTCAGACTCGTTCCTGAACTTTCGGATGCAGTTCTTCGTAATACGGTTAAACATAAAGCTACATTAAATGTACTTGGACGTGTGGTCACAGAACGATTTGGTGAACATGCAGGCGGATTTGATGTCAAGTATGGTCTGTACATTCCGCTTGTGAACAGTGCCCGTTATTTGGCTTTGCAACATGGGATCAAGGAGTCATCTACGTTAAAAAGAATGGAGAGACTGACTTCACTTGAGGCTGTTCCGTTTACATTACTGGATGCATGTCAGCGGGCCTTCATCGCCGCTTTGAAGTTTCGTAGAAGTACACCGGTTGTCATCCAAGGGAATTTGCAAAATAGCAGTGGGTTCCTGGATGAGAAGCAGATGAAACAAAAACAGATTCATTATGAGCTCAGGGATACGCTCGGGTTGGTACGACGAGTGCATCGTGCTTTGCAAAGACAGTTGCGTTTTGCAGAAAGGAGACGTCCATGAGAGAGCCGGCAAGGGGCAATACAGGATTCTGGAATTCGCTGCGTCAGGGAGGGGTTCCTTCCGCCATCGCTTCCATTATGGGAGCCCCTACGGCGCAACACATGGCGTTTATCCGTTCGATGATGAGAGAACAGCGCAGACCTGAGGTTCTGCATACGCCTCTAAATGAGCTGGACGCAGTTGTATTTGACCTCGAAACGACGGGTTTTTCACCCCAGCATGGGGATGAGATTATCTCATTTGGTGCGGTCCGTATACATGGTGGTGTGGTGCTGGAAGGAGAGCAGTTCTATACGGTTGTACAGTCCAAGACTGAGGTTCCGGAACATATTACTGAACTTACAGGTATTACACAGGAGATGACTATGGACGCGCCAACTTTGCTGGAGGGATTACATGATTTCATGTCTTTTGTAGGGGGAAGTGTTCTGATTGCACACGCAAGTGCGCATGATCGAGCCTTTCTGAATGCTGCTCTGTGGCGGACTTCAAAAGTAAGACTGACACATCGTTTAATTGATACGATGATGTTGGCCCGCTGGCTTGAACCAAGCAGGCCGGGGTATGGTCTGGATGAATTACTGGAATCCAGAGGGATTCCGATCTATGGGCGTCACCATGCACTGGAAGATTCGAAAATGACTGCACAGTTATGGTCCTGTTATCTGGAGGACATGATACGTAAAAATGTGGAGACCTTGGGGGATTTGTATACCCAGCTAAGTCACGCGTAATGGGACGGGAAGCAGATTGTATGAAGGCACAACGCGGTGAGCCTGATCCTGTGATTCTTTCGAAGATACAATCTGATAACCGTTCAGATGCATATGAGATCGCAACCCGCTTGTTAGGTCTGGTGAGCCGATGAGGTACATTTGAAGCAAACCGGCAAAGGCCGGAAGGGCTTGCATGTCCTCTAGGGAAGGTACAGGACTAGTCTGCGGATGAGAATGGAAGATGCCGATGAGTTTGGGTTCGGAGAATACGCACCGAATCCATTCGGCATCGTCCAGAGCAAAATGGTGCAGCGGGTCAGGTGCTACGTTACGAATGGGCTGAAACCGACTGATTCGTATACCGCCCGCTGCGGTTTCACCCAGCATAACCCCGCAGGCTTCTTGCGGCAGCGAAATGAACATGTGCTCACACATCTCTTGTTCTACGGAAGAAGGGATGTAGAAGGTGTTCTGCTGTCCGTGAAGTGCTGCCATTTGTATTCACCCCTCTCTCTTTGGCTCCTGCTTAGGCAGGAGTCCTTTTTCATTTTATTTTCTGAGATGTGGATTGTAAAATTTTAAAGGAAAAGGGTACAATATTAAAGAGAAAGTATGTGAATCATGTTCTGGTGAACTGTAATAGAGCGTGATAAACATCTAGCATGCACAGAAATACGGTTTCAGTTTCAACAGGCTAATTATACAAAAAGGGTGGCGGGTTATGAAACGAAACAAATACATACTCCTCGGTGTTATCTTGCTTGTTAGTATTACAATGGCCCGGAATACAGAAGGCGGGATTGCCGCCGTATTTAAGCAGGATGAACCCGTGCCTACGGAGACGGGGCCACGTGCGGGTCTTCTGGCACCTGCTTTTTCTCTGACAGCAATGGATGGGAAAACGTACAGTGTGGGCGGCGCCAAAGACAAGGCGACTTTCGTCAGTTTCTGGGCATCGTGGTGTGAGCCGTGTAAACAGGAAGCTCCCGAGCTGAACAAAATGGCTGAGAAATATAAGGATAAGCTTGACCTCTATGGCGTTAATGTAACATCCTACGATAAACTGAAAGATGCCAAAGCTTTTGTGGATGAATACCAACTGAAGTTCCCTATTCCCTTGGACGAGAAGGGGACCGTGTATGCTCAATATAACGGAGTGGCTTTTCCAACCAATGTTCTGATTGACTCCAGAGGCGTTATACAGGAGATTGTTCTAGGCATATTGCCTGAGAAAGAGTTGGAACGTAAGATTAAAGCGTTAGTTGCAAATTAATTTTTTGCAAAGAAAGAAGCCTTTGCATCCATGAATCATGGGTACAGAGGCTTCTTTTTATTTTCCGGGAAATACACTTTAATGATTACTTAGCCCGTGAGCAGGAATAGGGAGTGTACCTGGCTCATCCTGCAATTTTTCTTGTAGCAGTGCATAGCGGAAACTATGCACAAGAGCTTCCCAACTTGCTTCAATGACGTTCTCGGATACACCAACCGTGTTCCATGTGTTTTCCGTATTTTTGGATTCGATCAAAACACGAACTTTGGCAGCAGTGGCATCCTTCTCATCCAGTACACGTACTTTGTAGTCCGAGAGATGCATATTGGCAAGTGAAGGGAAGTATTGTACCAGTGCTTTCCGAAGCGCGTTATCGAGAGCGTTAACCGGACCGTTCCCTTCAGCAGCGGTATAGACACTTGTTCCAGCTACATTAAGTTTGACAAAAGCTTCAGAAACAACGGATTTGCCCGCTGTTTTCTCCACAAGCATTTTGAATGATTCGAAAGTGAACAATTCTTTCATGTCACCGTTCGCTTCACGAATTAACAATTCAAGCGAGGCGTCTGCGCCTTCGAACTGATAACCCTGATGCTCCAGGTCTTTGATTTTTTCGATAATCTGACGTGAATTGGCACTGCTTGGATCGAATTCAAGCCCCAGTTCCTGCGCTTTGGATACAATATTACTCTGACCGGCAAGTTCCGATACCAGCACACGTTGCTTATTGCCAACAAGTTCAGGCACGATGTGTTCATACGTACGCGAATCCCGCAGGATGGCAGAGACGTGGATTCCGCCTTTGTGAGCAAAAGCAGCATTGCCGACATAAGGCTGATTAATCGGCATATTTACATTGGCAATCTCGCTAACATAACGAGCCACGTTTGTAAGTTGTCTCATGGAATCCTCAGTAACACATTCATAGCCAAGCTTCAGTTGCAGGTTCGGGATAATGGATGCGAGATTGGCGTTACCGCAACGCTCTCCATAACCGTTCATCGTTCCTTGAACCTGACGGGCTCCAGCTTGTACAGCGCTTAGTGTGTTGGCCACAGCAAGTTCACAGTCATTATGTGTGTGTATGCCGAGATGTGCGTGAGGCAGGCTTCTATGCAGTGTGGATACGATCTCGTGCACCTCGTTAGGCATTGTCCCGCCGTTGGTATCACACATGACGAGCCAGTCCGCTCCTGCCTCGTGAGCCTTGGTCAAGACAGCTTGAGCATACTCCGGGTTATGTTTGAATCCGTCAAAGAAGTGTTCTGCATCAAAGATGACTTCCATACCATTCTGTTTCAGATAGGCGATGGAATCATAGATCATGGACAAGTTTTCTTCCAATGTAGTCTGCAAAGCGGTATGCACATGGAAGTCCCATGATTTACCGACCAGGGTTGCAGCCTGAGCACCAGATTCGATCATGCGTTTCAGGTTGGCGTCTTCACTAGCAACGCTGCCTTTACGGCGTGTACTGCCAAAAGCAACGACCTTTGCGTTCAGGTTTAATTCCTTGACTCTTTTGAAAAACTCAATGTCCTTGGTATTGCTGCCGGGAATTCCGCCTTCAATATAATGGACACCCAGGTCATCAAGCTTCTTGGCAATTTTGAGTTTGTCGTCTGCCGATAAGCTGACACCCTCCCCTTGTGTGCCGTCACGTAAAGTCGTATCGAAGATGGAAATGGCCTTTGACATAAAGATCCTCCTTTGAGATAAAGCGCTCTTTTAAAAGTTTGGATTATAAGTTGGGAAAATCTGTTAAGAACGTTAGTGGACGAATCCTTCGATTCGGCAACGCTACACTGTGTTAAACTGGGTGCGCTGATTTGTCCTAAAGTCGTCAATTTGTATAATTAATTATTATAGCACCATTATAGCCAAATGCTACATAGAAATCGCAGTTTCATGTAACAATTAACGGATTTTAGAGCAAAAAGAAGGATGTTATTCATAATCCGGATGTATGTTATACTTTATTATTGAGTTTTAATTGGAATATATGGAAGAAAAGGAGGGCAGATTTTGACTTTTGTATGGGAAAATACAGTTATTGCCCTGATTACTTTGATACTTTTTGTGAGTGTAGGCTGGTTGATTATTCGATCTCTGATCAGATCTTGGAGAAAATAAAAAGCCCGCGACTGAATTTACATAACGGGTTTGATATACTATAGAAGAAAGTAATTTAGTTTCATTAATTAGTGTACATGAAAGGGCGGGGGTCATGATGTCTTCAGACGGCAATCCTCCAGCGAATGTGGATCAATATTACCCTACAGCCGGACGGGTGATTCTGCATGTGGATATGAATGCTTTCTACTGCTCTGTACATGAAGCGGAGGAACCGGATCTATATAGAGGAAAAGCAACAGCCGTTGCGGGCAGTAGTGAACTGCGCAAGGGTGTAATTGTAACCTGTTCATATACCGCTCGTAACCGAGGGATCTCAACAGGTATGGTTGTGCACCAAGCCATGAAAAAGTGCCCTGACCTCATTGTGATTCGTCCCGATTTTCATTTGTATCGTCAATATTCAAGAGCGTTCATGCAGATTGCGTATAGTTATACCCCTCAACTTGAGGCAACATCCATTGATGAGTGTTATCTTGATATTACAGGCTCAAGGCAATTTGGGAATCCAATGGAGATTGCGGAGAGCATTCAGCGCAGAATTAAGGATGAATTGGGACTGCCTTGTTCCATTGGCATTGCCCCCAACAAATTATTGGCGAAAATGGCTTCGGATCTGAAAAAACCGAACGGTATCTCCATTTTACGCATGAGGGACGTACCCCGGATTCTTTGGCACAGGCCATGTAACGAAATGTTTGGCATTGGCAAAAAAACGGCTGAAAAGCTGAAAAAAATAGGCATTGAAACGATTGGTCAATTGGCCAAGTCGGATGAGAACATGTTGACCGAACTATTTGGAGTCAATGGAGCCTGGCTCAAAAACTCTGCGAATGGTATTAACCATTCCGCGGTTCACGCGGAACGGGAAGCCAATAAGTCCATTGGGCATACAACCACTCTACCGGCGGATGTATCGGATATGAATGAGATTCATCGGGTATTCCTCAATATAAGTGACCAGGTGGCCAGGAGGTTGCGCAAGCACGAAATGTTCAGTCAGGGTATTCAGATTACGATTCGGACGCCGGATATGAAGACGATCACCCGATCACGTCTAATGGAAGTTCCTACGGAGGATGCAGCGGTCATTTACCGTGAGGCATGTCAATTATTTGAGAAGCATTGGGGAAGTGGCAAGCCTGTACGTATGCTGGGTGTGACACTTCAAAACCTGATTCCAAGAGAAGAATCCGCTGTGCAGATGGACTTGTTCGAATATGAGCAGAAACCCAAAAAGGACAATCTGATTCGGATTATGGATCAGTTACGTGATAAATTTGGTGAGAATGCTGTTGTGACTGCAGGCATGCTTGGGGACGATCCTTCCGTACTGCTTCGTAATCATAAAGTGCGGGGGACTTCCCTGCAAAAAGATAACTTGCAAAGTCTTGATTAAATAGGGGATAATAGAGACTTGTGGTTGCAAAATGATTTGTAATTATTCTTACTTTGGTTTAATATGTTTCTAGATAAAAACACTGTACGTTTCGAATTTTAGGAGGAGAGAATGTAAATGAGTAAATATACTTGGGTTGAAAAAGATACTTGCATCGCATGTGGCGCTTGTGGAGCAACGGCTCCAGACATCTACGATTACGATGATGAAGGTTTGGCAGAAGTTATCTTTGACGGCGACGCTAACAAAGGGATCAAAGCTATTCCAGACGACTTGTTTGACGATATGCAGGATGCATGCGACGGCTGCCCTACAGATTCAATCAAAGTAGCGGACGAGCCTTTCAATAAAGAGGGCTAATTTCTTACATGAACACAGAGCACTTTCTGTTGTCTTTACGACGAGGGAAGGTGCTTTTTTTTGTTTTCATTTAACTGTGATTATCTGATCTGTGGATCAAGGACGAGAATTGTCGAAATACCCTTTTTCCCACCGGGTACTCAAGTCCTATGCATTCAGCGCCTAGTTATGCCGATATATAAGGATATACGGA
Organism: Paenibacillus sp. 1781tsa1; assembly: GCF_024159265.1. Taxonomy (NCBI): domain Bacteria; kingdom Bacillati; phylum Bacillota; class Bacilli; order Caryophanales; family Paenibacillaceae; genus Paenibacillus; species Paenibacillus sp. 1781tsa1. Next base: position 2,270,252 of record NZ_JAMYWY010000001.1, read on the forward strand.
AAAAGGCGAAATAGTGGAGGATCGGATGCAAAATACTCATCTAAGAACATATGTCAAGAAACATCCAGACAATAAAATGGCCTGGTATCTGCTTGGAAAGGAGTACCTGGGCGAAGGACAGGAGGCTAAAGCCAACTATTGCTTCCAGCAAGCGGGCGAGGTTTATGAGGCATTTGAACGCAGTAAAGCTCCTGCTGACATCTGGGTGGACTATCAGGAGAAACTGGTGGAGATGTCGGAGCAAAAGGAGAAAAAACAACGTAGACGCAAAATGTGGCTTACGTTATTCATGCTGCTTGTACTGGCAGGCCTGCCACCTGCGGACGCTCCAGGTTTCAGTCGTGAAGCGGCAGATGCACTATCGGCGGCACTGGAATCTACAGATGACATCGCAGAGCCTGTAGAGGCGGATAAACAGGCTGTGAGTACGGCCACGCCACCAAGTAATGTGTTCACCGCTGCGGCGTTTGGCGGAGGCAGTCATGGCGAGGCTGCTCTCGCAGCTGCATGGTCCGGTTCTGGACCGAAAGTAGAGACTTCGGCTGTATTGGGAATGCAAACCTCGGAGGATTGGTCTTTATGGAGGCGAAATATGCCTGTGAAATACATCGTGCAGACGAATACAAGTGGGAAACTAACTGCACAGAGTTATGATGCCAAGCAGTGTAACTGTGAACCTCCTGAAGTCACGCCGAAAATCAAAAAGATGGCTATGGCTTGGACCGCGAAGCAGGAAGCCGCTGCATCATTATCAAGTGCAATCGTTGCCTATCGTAAAAAAAATGACGCTTGGCCCAAGAGTGTAACGCAAATGGCTCAGCCATTTCCGAATAATATTCTCGGAGAGACTGCGCCAGGCATGACCGAGATGTTTCCGAAGCTGCTAGCCTTGCATCAAGGAAAGGCACAGCAAGGAAAGGGCGAAGCAAGTGGAACAGAGGAAAGTTCGAATGCTTCAGATTCGTCTCAAGGCAAAAATGCCGCTTTTGCGGATACGCTAGGAAGTCAGCCTATTTTGCAGGAACCTTTTGAGATTGTCATTGATAAGGATATACATAAACTTGCATTAATCAGTGGGGATACCATTGTTCGTATGTATGATGTGGGACTTGGCGGTGATCGAACACCGGAAGGTTCATTTGTCATTACAGATAAAGTGGTGAATCCGAATGGACGTTCGAATGGTGAGTTTGGAAGCAGGGGGATGCAGCTCTCCAACACGAATTATGCCATCCATGGGACCAACGAGCCGGACAGTATCGGACTGGATGAGTCCCTTGGATGTGTGAGAATGCGTACAGGAGATGTAGAAGAGTTGTTTGCTCTTGCTCCGCAAGGTACTCCAGTACGCATTGGAGAAGATGTACTGCCAGATCTGACGCTTGTTCCAGAAGCAAAGCAGCGTTATCAGCATACGCTTGTTCCAAAGCAAGATAATCCGAACAAAACGTATCACTGGCTGAATTGATCTGTTGGATATGTAGAATCAGATGGATTCAGCCTGAATCATCTACATATTGGCAATAATGATAAGAGCACCAATAATGATGATCAAGCCGCCTACACTTGCTGCAGTCCATGCAATGGCTTTGCGATTCACTTCTTCTTTCTTTTGCTGTAATGCAGGTGGTTTACGTTTGGGAGCCATGAGTTATTCCTCCTTATTGGAATAGAACTGGTGTAGAGTAACCATGCTCTCATTGTAAAGAATTCAACTCGTCATTACCAGTGGACGGGTGGATTTCTTGTGAGCATTTTGCATCATTCGATTTGTGGTGTCTATGCGCAAACTACTTTCCTTTTTAATAAGAAACAGATAGACTTGTGTGTAGAGTGTTTTTTACATATGAAAAGACGGACAACGGCTTATTGGCGTACCGGACCAGAACGGAGTGAGTGATTTGTTATACAGAAGTCTTGCTAAACCTTTGTTGTTCAAAATGGACCCTGAACAGGCCCATCATCTGATTATTGGCGGCCTTAGTGGCGTGGGTAGCATCCGTCCGGTTCCTTCCGGATTGCGAGTGATGTACGGCGTACGTGAAACGTCTGATCTGGCTGTTGACATGTTTGGGTGTCATTTCCCTACACCTGTTGGTCTGGCGGCGGGTCTGGACAAAAACGGACAGGCCGTAACGGGCTTTTCTTCCATCGGATTTGGATTCATGGAAGTGGGAACCGTGACACCACTTGCACAACCAGGTAACGATCAACCACGGCTGTTCCGTTTGCCTCCAGATGAGGCTTTGGTGAACCGAATGGGCTTCAACAATCTTGGTGCGGAAGCCATGGCAGGAGAACTTTCACGTCTACAGGAGCGGCGTATTCCAGTGGCTGTTAACATCGGCAAGAATAAGGCAACGTCTAATGAGGAAGCTCACCTGGACTATTCCAAGTGCATTCAGGCACTATACGATTATGCTGATCTGTTCGTGGTCAATATCAGTTCACCAAATACACCGGATTTGCGTAATCTGCAACATGGGAATGAATTGAAGGAATTGCTGGCTGCGGTTATGAACGAGATGAACGTGCAGCATGCGCGAGCGGGCGGAGCGGCCAAATCCGTTCTGGTGAAGATCGCACCGGATGTGAATGATCAGGAACTTGAATATATGGTTCGCACCATTGCAGACAGCGGTGTTGCTGGCATTATTGCAACGAATACAACCATCAGTCGTACAGGACTTTCTCACCAACATGCGAAAGAGACTGGCGGTCTGAGTGGTAAACCTCTGCGTGAGCGTTCGACGGAGATTATTCGCCAGATCTATCGTCAGACTGAAGGTAAACTTCCGATCATCGGTTCAGGGGGCATTTTCACAAGTGAAGATGCATACGAGAAGATTAAAGCCGGAGCAAGCCTGGTCGAAATATATACAGCATTGATCTACGAAGGCCCTGAGGTGAATCGGCGTATTCATGCCGGACTGCGTGAGTTACTGCGCAAGGACGGTTATCGTCATATCTCTGAAGCAGTTGGTGCGGAGCATCGTTAAGAAGGATTGTGAATCCCCGGAATGAAATTATAGAAGCATGGGAGAGCGTAAAATGGTTCGGGACTCTTCCCCCCACCAAACATCATGTATAATGGAATAGAACAGGGGACGCTATAGAGACAGGAGGCATAAGCATGGACGGTAGAGACTGGGGTACATTTTTACTTCCTTATGAACAAGCGGTAGAGGAATTAAAAGTCAAGTTTAAGACAATGCGGGCGGAGCTGAAAAAACGGGAAGAGTATGCCCCGATTGAATTCGTTACCGGTCGTGTCAAAAAAATATCCAGTATTCTGGAGAAATCCAGACGACTGAATGTGTCGCTTGATGACGTGGAGACAGGCATTGAGGATATTGCAGGTATCCGTATCATGTGCCAATTTGTAGATGATATCCGTCGGGTTGCCGAATACATTCGAGGCCGCAAGGATCTCACGGTACTCATTGAGAAAGATTATATTACGAATTTCAAAGAGAGCGGCTATCGCAGCTTCCATATGATTATTGAGTATCCCGTTCAGACGGCTCTGGGACAGAAGATCGTATTGGCAGAGATTCAGATCCGGACACTTGCCATGAATTTCTGGGCTACCATTGAACATTCTCTGAGTTACAAATTTCGGGAGAGCTTACCGGATGACATGCGAGCCAGGTTGAAAAAAACAGCGGAGGCTGCTTTTGTACTGGATAATGAGATGTCTGCCATTCGGCTACAGATTTTGGAGGCGCAGAAGGCATTTGAGGATGATTCCAATATTGTGTCAAGAACATTGAATATCATTCATCAATTATACTTCTACCACCTTGTCAGTGAAGCGATTGAAGCACAGAAGCGTTTTAACGATTACTGGGAACGACATGATATGGAAGGGCTCAAAGACTTGCTGGATGATGTGAAAACACTTCTGAACAACGCCAGAAAGGGCGAAAACCCGGATGAGCATCTATGAGCCTCTGTACATTGACTACTTAATCTACTTCAATCGGGATCAGGATTATTTCGAGTGTCATGAGGTGCTGGAAGAATTGTGGCTTGAACGAAACCGGGATTCTCTCTATAAAGGATTGTTGCAGATTGCGGTTGGTTTATACCACTTCAGGAATGGCAATCTCCGCGGAGGCACGATGATGTTACAGAGCTCACTTGACCTTTTGGAACCTTATCCTGATACGATTCTAGGCATTGACCTTGGGACTTTGGTACGGGATGTACAGGAAATCGTGAAGGAACTGTCCCAATCAGATGCTCAGTCTGTGTCTTATAGGGATTTGTCCATACGAATTGTTGATGAGGTCTTAGAACAGGAGATATCTAGTAGATCACTTGAGCTTAAACCTAATATTCCGCAACGCCGGAGTCCTACCAGAGGACGAATATACGAAGAGAAGATGAAGGCGATGGAGCAGGGTAAAAGTTGAGCCGTAATCAGTCTTAGCATGCAAATGAGCATCTCATGGATATGAAGTTCCATGGTTATGAAACACCCCGACGATTCCTGTAAAGGGAAAGATCGGGGTGTTTTTGAATGTTGCGTCATATTCAGATAATTGCAGGTAGAACAGCCTGTCCTTCAACAGAACAGTGTCTGGTGATATAAGTACCTTTATTGTGCTTAATTATGAAAATGATCTATTAGTTAGCTTGCCGAAGGAGTGGCACTGCCTTTATATTTTTGAAAGAATTGTTTGTAATCATCCAGCGTATAGCCTTGGTCACTGCCATTCTCTTGAAGTCCGCCAACCATACGGTCTTTCTCGACACCAGCCTCATAATAGACGAGTGTAGGCGTGAACTCGATGTTGTAATCGGTCCATCCTGCTTCGAATTCGCGCAGATTGAACTGCGGAAGCTCAATACCTTCACTGTCAACCAGTGGCATCAACTGAGGTGTTGTGGCACGGCAGTGCGAGCAGTCGGAAGCGAAGAAATAAACAAAAAAGCTGTCTTTGTTATCGATTTTGGCTTTGAGATCAGCGGGCACAATAATTTGTTGATAGTTGGGATCACTAAGCAGTTCACGTGTAGCTGGATTAAGCTTGGAAGCAGCGATGCCATAAGCATTTTCCACTGAATCCATCTGTTTTTTGGATTGTTGGTCTACGACAACCAATGCTGCAATCATAATGATTAAAATACCCAGGAATATAAGGATCGCAGCACTTTTCTTTTTCTTCTTGGATTTCATTGGACATCCCCCATCGATCATATCGAAATATAGTTTGGGCAAAAATAAAGGTTGGGATAATATGCATAAACACCCGGATTTTTGCTCAGGAATCAATCTACTTGCCATTATACTACATTACACGCTGTAGTGGAATAGATACGATATGATAGGAAAGCAAAGCTTGGATATGATAAAATAAAACGATATTGCAATCTTACCAAGACAGGATGAGTGGGAATATGGGTGTAAAGTTACCTTTGATATTTGCTGAGCGAATGAAAAGTTTGCTGGGTGATGAGTTTGAACAATTTATGGAATCTTATGAACAGTCTCCCCATGCGGGACTGAGAGTGAATACGCTGAAAATATCGATGGAACAATTCGATGAGATTGCTCCGTTTGATCTAAGACCTATTCCTTGGTGTGAGACAGGATTCTATGTACCTCATGGTGTTAAACCGGGGCTGCACCCTTATTATCATGCAGGCCTGTATTATATACAGGAACCAAGTGCAATGGCTCCAGTTGAATTATTGCAGGTGGAGCCTGGCGATCGTGTGCTTGATCTGTGTGCTGCTCCGGGAGGGAAAACAACACAGATTGCTGCAAAGCTGCAAGGCAAGGGTGTGCTTGTCACGAACGATATCCATGCTGAACGTACAAAAGCGCTGGCCAAGAACGTGGAATTGTACGGGGTGCGGAACGCCGTTGTGTTGAATGAGTCGCCCGAGCGGATCGCGAATGCATTTCCCCATTATTTTGACAAAGTATTAATCGATGCGCCTTGTTCAGGTGAAGGTATGTTCCGCAAGGATGAAGACATGGTGAAATCGTGGGAACATCATTCGGTGGATAAATGTGTACTTATGCAGCGTGATATTCTTGAGACTGCGGCACGATTGCTGGCTCCGGGAGGTACAATTGTATATTCGACATGTACCTTTGCGCCGGAGGAAAATGAAGCAATGATTGCGGAGTTTCTGAATGTGAACCGTGATTTCGTTGTAAAGGACATTCCTGAAGAGACAGGATTCGCTCCAGGACGTCCGGAATGGGTGCGTCAGATGATGCCTGAGAAGGCGGAAGAGACGGAAGCTGTACTGGATCAAACGCGTGGCACCGCAAGATTGTGGCCTCACCTTTTGGAAGGAGAGGGACATTATGTCGCAGTATTACAGCATCGTGCAGGGCAAGGACTTGAAACAGATCAACCAGGAGTAGTTAAAGAAGGAGCAATGGAGTATGGACAGGTCGAGGATGTGTCCAGGATTGAAGTAGAGGGGAACAAGGATCACTCTATTGCTGCTTCTTCAATTGCTATGACCAAGGCTGATCGTAAAAAGGAACGTTTGCTGCGAATCGAATCCAGAGAGTCCCATGACAGACAAGCTGGTGGCAGCAAGAATTCGGGTAGACCGAGCAAAAAAGGTAAAGATTACAGTGGGCGAAAATCGGAACGGGGTCAGGGACGCGGAGCTGATCCGGCAAGTATTGATCCGGTTGCGATATACAGTCAGTTTATGAAAGAACAATTGGAGATTGAGTTAACTGGAGAAACGGTATGTTACGGAGATCGTGTGTATCAATCATCGGTTGGTGCAGCACGGTTGGAGGGACTGAAAGTCATTCGTCCAGGCTGGTTTATGGGCACAATCAAGAATGGGCGATTTGTTCCGTCCCACCCACTTGCGTGTGCTCTGAATGCATCTGAGGCACGGCGAAGCGTGAATCTGTCATCCGCTGATGGGGAAGCTGTGAGGTACCTCAAGGGTGAAACATTAAATATTGAAGAAGAACGAGTGGTGCTCAAGGCGGATACAATTGCCAAAGGGTACGTTCTTGTGTGTGTAGATGGTTATGCTGCTGGCTGGGGAAAATGGCTGGATGGTGTACTGAAGAATGAATATCCGGCAGGCTGGAGGTGGACATCGGTATGAGTGGAAAAGGCAAACAAACGCTGCGTCTGGACAAAATATTAAGTCACATGGGTGTGGGAACACGAAGTGAACTCAAAAAGATGGTGAAGCAAGGCAGAATCCATGTGGACGGCAAGGCAGTCAAAGACAGTGGTGTACAGGTGAATCCCGAAGTTAACGTTATTGAAGCCGATGGAGAGCGGATTGTGTATCGGGAGATGATCTATCTGATGCTGCATAAACCTCCAGGTGTTGTGTCTGCTACGGAGGACAACAGAGATAAGACGGTGTTGGATCTGCTGCGAAAAGAGGAGCGGGTCTTCAACCCGTTTCCTGTGGGACGACTGGATAAGGATACAGAGGGACTGCTCATTCTCACGAATGATGGTCCGCTTGCCCATGATCTGTTATCTCCACGCAAGCATGTGCCTAAAACCTACGAAGCCCGTGTGTTGGGAAACGTGGATGATGCGGATGTGCAACGTTTCAAGGCGGGCATTCAATTGGATGACGGATACGAGACATTGCCTGCTGAGCTGACTATACTTGGCCGCGAAGAGACCGAAGAAGGCACGGTCTCGTCGATCTCGCTTATTATTCACGAAGGGAAATTTCACCAGGTGAAACGTATGTTTCAAGCGGTAGGCAAGCGAGTGATCTATCTGAAACGCGTCGCCATGGGTGAGCTGGAACTAGCTTCCGATCTAGCTATCGGAAGTTATCGTGAACTAACCGCAGAAGAGTTAAACCTTCTGCGGAAGTAAAAGCTCCCGTTCTTCGCGAAGCGGAGCAGGGAGTCGTGGAGGAAAGCGAAGCCCCGATACGAACGCCGAAGGCGAGAAAGCTCCCGTTCTTCGCGAAGCGGAGCAGGGAGTTGTGGAGGGAGGCGAAGCCCCGATACTAACCGCCGAAGGCGAGAAAGCTCCCGTTCTTCACGAAGTGAAGCAGGGAGTTGTGGAGGGAGGCGAGAAGCCCCGATACGAACGCCGCAGGCGGGAAAGCTCCCGACCTTCACGAAGTGAAGCAGGGAGCCGTGGAGGGAAGCGAAGCCCCGGTACGAACGCCGAAGGCGAGAAAGCTCCCGTTCTTCGCGAAGCGGAGCAGGGAGCCGGGCAGAAAGCGAAGCCCTGCCCGAAATGGTCCCGGTTCAGCTTGGGCGGGATCACTGCTGAAAAGCGGTGTTCCCGGCGACAAGCGTTCCTACGCCAACCGTTACATAGCAAGACCCGACCTACCACCGGTGAGCAAGACGGGAGTCCAGAGGGCAGAGCCCTCTGGGGCCCTCCCTCGGAAGGGAGGGTTTGGGTGGGTGCGACTACTAATAGATGAGGAATGAAGCCAGAATGACTTATAAATTAATTGCACTTGATGTAGATGGAACACTGCTGAATGATCATCATGAACTAACCGAATGGACTCAGGAGACCTTGATCCAAGCTTCCCGTCAGGGAGCAGAGATCGTTCTGTGTTCAGGTAGAGGTCCTGCCAACACGATTCCTTTTATGGAGCAGATGGGACTGGATGGATATGTGATTACACATAATGGTGCCGTAACGGCGCAAGTGGATACCCGTGAGGTAGTTCATCACTTTGCATTAGATGGACAAGGACTGGAGCCGATCATATCCTACTGTCGAACCAATGGAGTACATTTTGACATTAATACGGCATTTGGTCTGTATGTGGATCAACCAGAAGGTCTGGGGTTGCAGGTGCGTGAGATGTATTACAACTTTATGGCAGAGCCACTGAAATTACCTAAGTGGGTTGATATGACAGAACCACTGGCCAAATTCACTGCATTTGGACCGATTGAACAGATGGATGCCGTGCTTCAGGAGTGGTCTACCTGGAATCTGCCTTATTATATGACACGGAGTGGTGATTTTTTTATTGACCTGATGCATCCCGAAGCGTCCAAAGGCGCTGCACTTAAAAGACTGGCCGAATCCAAAGGAATCATGCCTTCGGAGATCATGGCAATTGGCAACTACTTCAATGACATTACGATGCTGACCTTTGCTGGAAAAGGTATTGCCATGGATAACTCACCGGACGAGGTGAAAGCTGCTGCGGACGAGGTTACACTGTCGAATAACGACCAAGGTGTTGCACACGCAATCCAAAAATATGTGTTATCCGTCTAACCTTACATCTTATATTTGAAATGCACGTTTCCCTCATAATCTACCGTCCTTAGGGGCATCCTAAGAGAATAACGTTAGGAATGGAGGAGGACACGTGATGAAATATGATGTGGAATTGGTTGCAGACCTGCGGACATCAGGTGGAGAAGTGCAGGATGTGATGGTCAATGGTCAATATGCAGGGTCACTTTTTCTTGTATACAGAGAAGGAGATCGTTTATCAGGTAGTCTTCAGATCGAGCAGGAGTCTCTGCCAGATGGTACAGAGCAGCTTATTGTGGAAAAAGTGCATGCCTATGCCCGATCTCTTGCAGATGCATTGGAAGCTGCATATTATGAAGTGATGGTTAGTTGTGGCTCATTACATTCGGTTCTGCATAAGCCTGAGTCAGAGACAATGTGGACGTCTGAAGATATGAATTATGACGAAGGCAGCCATGACGATATAGACAGCAGTGAAAGTAAGGTAATTCCTGTTTCACAAACCGAATCGTTTACATATGAAGATCGGGATCAGGTTCTGGAGATGGAAATGGTAAGCGCAGGGCGCAGCATATCCACGTATATATTCAATGGTGTCGAAGGACAGGAACTTGCAGAAGCTTCCTTAAAACAATATGGTGCTGATGTACAAGGTGAAATACACTGGTATGACGAGCCGGAAGAGAATCAATTGGAAGCCGCGGCAGAGCTGCTGGTCAGAGAGCTGGATGAGGACATCATCGATACGATTACGATCCGCATGTGGCATCAGGGGAACGAACTTGAGACGCTAGAGTGGATACATCGCGATTTCTCCGAGGAATTTGAGGACACCGATGAATCGGATCTGGATGAGTTGGAAGTAGCTGAAGAAGCATGTTATGTCATGCTGAAGCGCAAGGATCGGGAGTTCCGGGTATATGAGCTGTTTCTTCAAGAACGGGGTGGGTTGCCTGTGGGAACAGCAACAATAGACACCTCTCAATCCGATCTGACGGGATACATTGATTACGAGGTTCCTGGAACCAGCGTGCAGCGAAAGAGCCTGGTCGAAGTGTTGATGCAGGAGTTGGACAAGGAAATGGAGTTTGATACTCTGCACCTTACGATGTTGTATCGAAATCAGATTATTGATGAAGCCAGAATAGATGGGTAAAAGGCAGCTGCCTTTTACCTTTTTTTGTTCTCATTTTGACGAAAAATCCATTTCCCGGTATAGTACCATTAGTTTAATAGAGCTCAGGAAGTGGAGGAGAACAATCATGCACTCATTCAGGATCAGTAGCGAATATATTAACGATGGATTTCAAGCGGTTCAGGCGAAGCCCGAAGATACGGAGGATGTGATGTCGCTGTTGGTGGAGACAGCCGAATGGCTACAGAGCCAAGGTTCTTCTCAATGGAACGCTTTGCTTAAAGGTGAAGATTCACATGATACGGCAGGGGCGATTCGGCGCGGGGATGTGTTTGTATTTAAAAAAGGAGCGGACGTAGCGGGGATGGTGATCCTTATGGTTCAGCCAAGCCCGTGGGATATTCATCTCTGGCGATCAAAAGCTTACGCCGAGGATGGCGCAATCTATCTGCATCGGCTGGCGATCCGAAGAAAATATGCCCAGAGCGGTCTGGGACGAGCAATATTGGAATGGTCCAGCAGCGGCATACACTTTGATGGCAAACATACGGTTCGTTTGGATTGCGGAGCCGACAACGCAACGTTAAACGCCTTTTACGCACGGAACGGGTATACTTTTTTGGGAGAGACAGATGGTTACAGTACATATGAGAAGCCCGTGGAACTCCTGAACTGAGCATGATGACTGTCCTCTGATTTTAATTTTAATTATGATCAATGAATATATTGACAACCACTTCAAGTGGTTGACTGCTGGTTAGGTTTAAAGCTTTTGCTTCTGAGCGGCACGTTTCATGAATATGTTGTATATACGAGTGATGAACAAAAGCTTGGTCAGTTTAGATTTGATTGAGCGGTTTAAATAACCAAAAGTTTGCACTATCTAACGTAATATAGATGTTCCGGCTTCCCTATGTCATAATGGATAGTAGAGCCGTATACAGAGGAATTAAATGATGTGCAAGCAACAGAGGATAGGTAATTGAGAGAGATTCTCATTTTGTATCTTTACTGAACATATGTTCTGATATATCATGAATGAAGATGCACTGAATGAACGTAAGTAGAAAGGGGGAAACTAACAGTGAGATTGCTGCAGGCGCTTTTCTTTCCTCCGGAGCAGCCCGGAGGTGTATCCTCTATGATTCCGTATATGCAAGAGAGATTTACAACCCCGAGGTGGGAAATGGATCTGTTCTCGTTGCCGAAGCGTATTCGCAACAAGGGCAGAGAGGAAGTACATTTCGAAACGTTTGACTGGACTGAATATCAGGATAGTCCTGTTGTCCAAAAATATATTCAAACCTATCGTGATTATCTATGGTGGACCAAACTGCGTATTCAGAAGCCCTATGATCTGATCCATGCTCACCACCCCATTGCTGGACTTGCGATGAAAACGGTCTTCCCGGATACACCCCTTATTCAGACGATTCACTCCAGTTATGAACGGGAATTAATCCTTAATGGACGCATTGAAACGGATGGACCGGAGCATCGCTTCCTGCTTGCGATATATGGTGAGCTGGAACACCAGGCAGAGCGCCTCTTGACGGTGTCGGATTCGTTCCGTCGTTATCTGGCTCCCTATGTGAAGGAACCTGATGTCATCGGTGTGATTCCCAATGGATTTGATGAGAAGCGCTTTAAGCCGATTCCTCATGATAATGCGATACCACAGCTGGTCACGGTATGTCGGCTTGTTCCGGCAAAAGGGCTGGATATTCTTTTCAAAGCCTGCGCGGAGCTGAAGGGCCGAGGTCATGATTATGTGTTACATATTATTGGAGACGGACCGATTCGTCCTGATCTGGAAGAATTGGCGCAGCGATTGGGAATCTATAATGAGACCATTTTCTATGGTTACACACTGCACCCTGAGGAATTCATGCCATTCTTTGATATTTTTGTACTTCCTTCACGGGCAGAGGCATTTGGTTCCGTCTTCGCTGAAGCGGCGTTGAGTTGTCTTGCCCTTGTGGGTACGGATGTAGGTGGTATACCGGAACAGATTGAGAATGGTAGCAATGGGTTGCTTGTACCTGCAGAAGATCCTTCTGCACTGGCTGAAGCGCTTGAAAAGGTGATGCTCGATCCGGCTTATCGTTATGAGCTTGCCCGTTCAGCGTGTGAAAAAGCCAAAACACATTACTCGCTCGGCAGATCGGTCAATGAGCTGAAGAAGATGTATCTACAGTTTCCCAGCAAGGCCTAAACGAGAGAAAAAAAAGTGCGAGCCGCTGTGCTAAACAGCGGCTTTTTTTTCATGCAAAAGGAAGGCGCATGAGTGATGAGTTATGGTTATGAAGCAAACGGATGCTCATATTCAGGAAGTACATCACCGTTTATATATATTTTTGCGTCCACGAAAGGCGCCCCAGCGGTTTAATACCAATTTGGCTGCCCAGAACAGTGCCAAACTTCCGAAGATAGGGTAAAGGATGGATAGTAGAGAACTGAATCCAAACTGACTGAGTGAGTAACACAGCAGCATAATGGTTAATGTAATGAAACGGGGATGAACGTGTATATGTTGTCTGAGTTGCAAGGTCATGCCGTAGATATCGGCAACAAATGTACTGAATATTTCCATAAAAATAAGGGATACATATACAGATTGTACTGCCCATCCAAGTTGAAAGGCAATGCTGCCCATCGGAATTTCGAATTGGATGATACCGGGCATCTGTGCTGACATGGCAAAATGAGCTGCCATCAGCATGAAACCTACGCCAATTCCACCCAATACTCCGCCCCACTTCAGCACATTCCGACTACGAATCTGGTTACCTACAGGCACAAGAACAGCTTGAGCTAACGCCAGATTGAACGAACTATACAACAGTGGAGACAGCCATACTTGAATAGGGTTTGAGTCTGTCGTCAGTGTGATGAATCGGGAAGCTCCAGGATGATGGATGGTACTGGTGATCATGAGCAGAGATAACAGAAGCATCATGGGCACGACGATGCTATTCATTTGAAGGATAGCCTGAATGCCCCGACCGAGAAGCAGATATGTCCCAACAAGTGTGACGATCAGACCGGTCTGATAATGCAAACCCAGATGTTCGACAAAGACGGAACCTGCTCCGGCAAGCATGACGCTGTTCACGCCAATGAGAATGAGAAGGGTCACCCAGGTGATCCATTTGCCCGCCTTGGGCCCGAATAAATGTTTGTTCAGGTCCTCATAAGAGCGGGACCCGGTATCGTGAGCGATCAGCATCATTTTGGTACCTAACCAGACAAAGAGCATGGTGGATAAGCCTATGGTGACGGTGGCCCATTTGCCATACTGGGTAAAAAACTGCAAAATTTCCTGCCCTGTAGCGAAGCCGGCTCCGACAACCGTTCCGATGTATGTAAATGCGATCTGCAGCACCCGAAATGCCTGTTTCATGTGTTTCCCCTCTCAGGCCCCTGTATAGTTTGGACATGCGGGTACCATGGTACAAGGTATGCTTGACCCACGAAAGTCATGACAATCGATAATGAGTTGTGGTTTGAATTGTGTCTCAAGGACAGCGCCCAGGCAATTTCGCTTGAACTTATAGATAGATATATGATACTTTTACCTCATAGGATAGGCTTGGGAGGTCAAATCATGGAATTATTGAAACAACGAATTTTACAAGAGGGTGTTGTTATCTCAGATCAAGTATTGAAACTGGATGGTCTGTTGAACCACCAGATTGATCCTGCATTAACGATGGAGATGGGACGTGAGTTTGCAGCCCGTTTTCGTGAAAGTGGAGTGACTCGGGTAATCACGGTAGAATCCTCAGGGATTCCGGTTGCGTTTGCCGCAGCCTATGAACTTGGGGTGCCACTTGTATTCGCCCGTCGCAAAAAAACACTTCTAGCTGATCCTGATGCCTACTGTGAGCGCGTACCGTCCTTTACCAAAGGAATTGTAACTGACATTATGGTATCTCGCGAGTTCATTCATGAGAATGACCGTATTTTGTTCATTGATGATATTATTGCCAATGGAGATGCCGCTCGTGGCGTCATCAAAATTATCGAGCGTTCCGGTGCGGAACTCGTCGGATTCGGCGTTGTGGTCGAGAAAAGTTTTCAGGCAGGGGCACGCACGATTCGTGAACAGGGTATTCCGGTGGAAGCCTTGGTACGCATTCGTTCGCTGAACGATGGAACGGTACAATTTGACGATAACGAAATGTGACATTTTAAAGGAATAGGGCCTATTTTTTGAACTATGCCTTTGCATGACCGCGAATTTCATTTATAATGGGGTTATGTTAGGGAGAGGAGGCAACACCATGGGGAACCAACCGGCAACAGAACAATTCTTTAATGATAAGCTGGCGGAATCGAAAGTTCATTTTGAACGTGCCCTGGATTGTAAACATACGGAATTCGATGACCTTTATCCCTATATGATTGAACATCCTCAATTTTTCTGGTACAAACGCTATGTTGCCTGGTCAGAATTACTGACGATTGTAGGCTTGTGCGAAGAGTTGTCCTTCTCTTGGAAAGAACAATTTACACCGCATCAAGTGGAGTACCTTGAAGAACGTGTGATGTCCGCCAAAGTGCTTGATTTTTGGTTCGAGAAGAACGACAGCAAAGAGCACGCGCAGCGGTAACTTTCAGTCGGGACATAATTTCGAATGACATGACAGTCCAATACAGTCACGTGAGACCTAAATGACTTTTCATTTAGGTCTCTTTTTGTAAATAAATAAATTTGGAATATAGGAGCCATGAACATGATTAGTGATACAGAATTGGACGCCCTGCGTCTGTCAGGTGAAAAAGTCAGAGTAGTACGGGACGAGCTGGAATCTAACGATGTAACCGGGATTGTAGTTGCCTGGGATGGCGAGCAGGTACTTATCCGTCGTCAGAATCGACGTGTCGTCAAGTTGGATCGCAGTTACCGTTATCAGTTGTTCAGCGAACCGCGGCAAAGTCCACTTGGTGAGTAACAACGATCATTATGTCAGAAGTAGGGGCGTATAAATGTTTGGAATTACCATGATTTCTTGGCATAATTGACTCACTCGGGAGAGAAGATAGGTACAGTGAGGAAATTCTGTAACTATAGCCGAGAGGGTGTGCTACAAGACATGACATTGATGAATGATAAAGTTCATGCCTACAAGGATCAGATTGGAGCATTAAGCGATGTGCTGCCAGGTGTGGTAAAGTCGTATCATGAGTTTACAGGAGAATGTTTCCAACCTGGCGTGATTGATGCCAAGACAAAACAGCTAATTGCGCTCGGCATTGGATTGTTTGCCAACAATGAGGTATGTACCTTCTACCATGTAGAAGAAGCTCGTGCCAAGGGTGCTACAGATCAAGAGATCATGGAGACCGTAGCCGTGGCGGGAGCTGTAGGAGGCGGACACGCCCTGTCTCAGGGCGCGATGCGAGTGCAAAAGGCGCTCCATTAAGTGCAGATGGAGGTAGTCAAAGAACTGTTCTCATAAAGAGGAAGCCAAACAAAAGAGGAGGTTCCGGGTTGATCCGGAGCCTCCTCTTTGATATCATACCTACATTTTACCCAACATTTTATCATACATAAACTGTCCAGTTACCCGACGTGCTGTCACGTAGCGGTCATTGAAGTATGGATTCGATAACTTAGTGATGCTTACACCTTTACTGCTCGAGGCGTGAGCGAATTGTCCGCCGCCAATATACACCCCTGTATGTGAAATGCCTTTGCCTGTTGTATTAAAGAACACCAGATCACCTGTCCGAACATTGCTCTTGGCTACCGGAGTACCTGCTTTGGCTTGCTGTTGCGAAGTACGTGGCAATTCAATGCTGTATTTGTTGAAAATATATCTCATAAACCCGGAACAGTCGAAGCCGGCCAGAGTCGTGCCACCCCACTTGTAAGGTATACCTGTCATGTTGTTCACTACGGAGTTAATACTGCTTGCCTCTGTGCTTGTTGCCCCGGATGTAAATAGTACAGCCGCTCCAAAAATGGAGATAATCAGTTTTTTCAAAATCAATGTTCTCCCTTCGATGCCTACGGAGTTAGCTAAGGGTTCGGTAGAAGGTTCCCTATATTTCCTATGTATAAGAATAATTCACCCAAAATGGTTCCCCCGTTTTCAAATCTGAAACTCGGCAAATGAATAATTAAGTTTTTGTAACTATTTGAAACTATATTGCATAAATGCGTAATTGTCAAACCCTTTTAAACCCCTTCGTAATACCTCAATGTTAGCGGAATTAATGTTTTTCCATGAAAGAAGAGATCAAGTTTGGGTATCATTCATGACAAAAACGTCATTATTGATTCGTTTGAGACGAATTTGGATAAATAAATAGGTTTGTCATGAGTTAAAAGAACTATTCCGTTATGTAGGATTTAAGAGATTATATTCATTAAGTTGCATATATTGACAGTAATCGATTTTTTGCATATTATCTGATTATCCAATCCACATATTGGATGAAAATTGATTTTATTGTGTTATATATTCAAATTAAGGAGGTTGAGGACTGGTCTTATAGGTAAGGTAGAATTGTGGACGTTATTACAATGAACATGGGAGAGTGTTACATTTGAAAGCAAAGAAAATAGTTACTTTTGTCCTGGCATGCGCCATGGTGTTCTCAACAGTTGGAATTGCAGTTCTCCCTGTAGGGACGGTATCTGCTGCTGATGCATCGGGTACTACAGCGAGTATTTCAGATGTTTTGAAGAACCAACTGCCGGATGGAGGTTGGAGAAAAGATTATAAACAAACAAGTGGAGAGTGGGCGAAGTCCACGATTGACAACAAGGCTACATACTCAGAAATTAGAAGATTGGCGAAGGAATTTAAAAAGACGAATGATCCACGCTACTCCACAGCTGCAATCAAAGGAATCAACTTTTTGATCAATATGCAGTATTCAAACGGCGGATGGCCACAAGTCTACCAAAGCTCCGGATATCACAAGCATATTACTTACAATGACGATGCCATGATTAATGTAATGATTATGCTCGATGAAGTAGCAGCACGCAAAGGTGATTTCTCGTTTATCGACAATACACTTGCTAATCGCAGTAAAAATTCAGTTGCCAAAGGTGTAGAGGCGATTCTGAATACACAAGTCGTTTCGGGCGGCAAGCTGACAGCATGGGGACAACAACATGATTCTGGTTCTCTTAAACCAGCGAGCGCAAGAATCTACGAGGTACCATCGCTGACGGCTGGAGAGAGTGTAACGATTGTTAAATTCCTGAAAACGAGACCTGCCAACGCTAAAATTACCGCCTCCATCAAAGGAGCGGAGGAGTGGTTTAACAAGGTGAAAATTACGGGTTACAAGTATGAAAGAGCAAATGGAGATAGCAAAATCATCGCTGACTCCAAAGCGGCACCGATTTGGGCACGCTTCTATGAGATCGGAACGGATAAACCCATCTTTATTGGTCGTGACGGGGTAGTTAAATACAAATTAAGTGATATTGATAAAGAAAGAAGAGGCGGCTACGCATGGTATGGCAACTGGCCTTCCAAGCTGTAGTTTGAGTATACCTTCGTTTTAATGAACCAAACGATGAGTAGTTAAAGGTAAAGCCCGAATCGACATGGATGTCTGGTTCGGGCTTTAATGTTATTATTTTCAGTGTTGACATGATAGGTGCCGCATGATATATTATTTCTTGTCGCCGAGATTAATCACGGAGATACAATATGCGGTCGTGGCGGAATTGGCAGACGCGCACGGTTCAGGTCCGTGTGGGCTAACCCCCCGTGGAGGTTCGAGTCCTCTCGACCGCATCTAATCAAAAGACTCCTTAAGCTAATGCTTAAGGAGTCTTTTTTGTTTGCATTTTTTGATTGAAATACTAACGTTAGAACTTGAGAGTCCAAGAGGTTAGGGCTTGGGTGCATGAACAACAAATGGTCTTCCATCAGCCAAACGGATCGTTTATTGCGCTGCGGTAATATTAATACTGTCAATATTGGGTCCTTCCGTTCCGGTGGTCACAACTTTTAATGTATTGGTCCCCGTGTTCATGGGGACCTGTATTGTTTTTTCAACCCAAGTGGACCAGCTTCCCGTTGCCGGAAAAGGCTCATTGCTGATGACTTTGGTTCCGTTAACAAAAATGTCGAGGTTACGGGTTCCGCTTTCCAGCGCATAACGAAACTTTACATTTTTGGTGCCTGTAATCGTGTTGTTAATAGCGTTCCATTGAATGGCTGAACCAGTCATTGCGTTGAAGTTGACATACCCGGAGCCAGTGTAACCAGGATAGATCGTTTCAATGGCAGCTTCCGTAAGTGTCGTTCCGGTCTCTGCTTCATAAGTAGTACCGCTGCCTGTATTCCCGCCGTTATTCCCGCCAGTAATGTTGGCAACAAACGTTGTTACGCTCTGAGCCGGGAGCTGTGCCGTGAAGGCTCCATTGGATACGGTAAGCGAAGCCCCGCTTGCCAGGTTGCGACTGCTGTCCGTAACCCATGAGGACACAGTGGAGGCATTACCATTCTGCAGAACGAATTTTTGGCTTGTGGCCGAAGTTCCACGGTTAATTGCCACGACAACAACCTTGTTATCACCTTTGTATGCAGAGACGAATGTATTCGTATCCGGGTTCTTGGTTGCATCCACTCTGAGATAGCCAGGACGTACAAATTTGGAGAAATGGGCCATATTATATCCGCGTTTGCTTATGGTACCATCTTCTTTCATCGGACCATACTGTCTGCGGATGTACCACCACACATAGGCCTGGAAATCACCTTCTACCATGGCATTGTGCATGTGATAGGAAACCTCCAGTGCTTCAGGCCAGCGGTCTGCTGAGTTGTTGTCACTGTTCGGAACATACACCTCAGTCATCCACAGTTCTTTACCGGCTCCTTTTTGCTTAAAGAGAGGGTAGGCAAAGTTCGAAATTTGGGTACCGTACGTATGCGCTCCCAGAATGTCCATGTTGGCAAGTGCCTGCGGATCATTCAGGATTGGGTCGGATATGTTCTTTAAGTACTGGAACGATTCAGGCGCCATGACTTTGGTGCCTTGAATGGACCCGGCATTTTCTTTCATGAAACGAAGGATTTCTTGTGGAGTCCACCAGGTCCAGTCATGAGCGTAATCCGGTTCATTTTGCACAGAAATGGCATACAGATCTACGCCGTTATTTTTCATATAGGTTACAAAGTCATTCAGATGCTGCGCATACGCGGCATATTTGTCGTATTTCAGACGTTTGGCATTCGTGTCCCCATTGCGGTTGAATGTTTCAACCATGCTGCTCGGAGGATTCCATGGGGATGCAAATACGATAGCTCCCTTTTCAATAGCCCGTTTGGCTGTGGCAACTTCACGATACCAGTTATTAGAATCTGGATCGACGTAGATTCTGAGAATTGAAAAGCCTAACTGATTCTGGTCATTACCGAAAGCCGTTTCACGTTGAGCGGGAGTCAGATCACCAATCCAGGCAGGAAGGTTAATGCCCCCAAAGCCCTTGATCAGTTGTTTTTCTGAGGACAAATTAATGTTGGCATCACTTGCCGCCGAAACTTGTGTAGGACTTAACATGAGGGGTAGAGCTGTTAAGCAGGCCAATAGAACATTGATCGTTTTTTTGAATTTGAATTTCACTACTTTCATCCTCCTCGATAATGGTAAATGGTTACATAGAGAAACCGCGACCAGGGATAACAAATAAGAAGAATTGATAGTCTGAATTTATTTTATGTAAACCCTTTCAAAACCCCCTTCCACAAATCATAGGAAAGAAATGAAACAAACTAACTTCTTTCATTTGTTGATTCTACTAAATAATTCCTATACTGAAAACCTGACAAATTACAGTATTTTTTCTAATTAATCTCTTTTTTCTACGGTTCAATGACAATTCTTGTCTGAATACAAAGGTGAAGAGTGGGAAGCTGTAGATGCTCGGCTAAGATCGAGGTCTCCATTGTTGGGATGTTGTTTTAAGGAAGGCTTTGGCTTACATATTACTCCCTTCATTATCAAACAATGAGATCACAGAAACATACGGGGAGGGAATCATGATGAAGGAAAAGAGAAAGCATTATCGGTTCATTGCAGGTTGCATGGCATTGTTGATTGTGATTTGCGCAGGCATATCGGCAGGAGGGCCTACAGCGGCAGCTTCAGAGTCCCCATCGAATCATAAACGGTTAGCAATTATCATCGATGACGTTGGAAATGACATGAAGGGAACGGCAGAGATTCTGGCGATGCCCGTTAAACTAACGGTAGCGGTTATGCCTTTTTTGCCAACAACAAAGAAAGATGCGATAGCTGCACATGAAAAGGGGATGGATGTGATTGTGCACATGCCCATGGAACCCAAGAAAGGAAGACCTGAATGGCTGGGCCCGGGTGCAATCACATCCAATCTAACAGATGAAGAAGTCCGCTCACGCGTGGAGAAAGCGATTGATGATGTGCCCCACGCGATTGGCATGAACAATCATATGGGTTCAAAAATTACTTCGGACAAACGCATCATGTCCATTGTGCTCGATGTATGCAAGGAGCGGGGTCTTTTCTTTGTAGACAGCCGTACGAACTTTCGCTCCGTAGTGGGGGAACTGGCCATATCCAAGAATATGCCACCTGTAGGTAATGACATTTTCCTGGATGATCAAAACTCCAAGCAACACATTCGCAAGCAAATGGATCTGGCAGCTCAGCGTGCAATCGACAAGGATATCTGTGTTGTCATTGGTCATGTCGGACATTCAGGGATGAACACATCTGCTGTAGTTCGTGAATCCGTTTCCCGTCTGCAGGGTCAGGTTGAGTTTGTAGGTATTGGCGATCTTGTGCGCGAAGTGTGGAACTGGAATGCTGCTCCTACACTACCGACAGATAATAAATAATGCCGCTCGCAATAGATTGGGCGATTCGTTTTTGCTCAGCAGGATCACTCATTCTGGCCCGGTCTTCGGCATTGCTCAAAAATCCGGTTTCGACGATGACGGCAGGCTGCTTCACGTAATTCAATAAATAAAAGGGCTTGCCCCACACGACCCCGTGCTCCGTTTTGAACAATTGGTTCATGGCGTCCTGAATGGATTGGGCCAGCAGATAGCTCCTGCCTTCCTTCTGGTGCAGTACCACCGGGCCGTGAGCAGCCGATCGGGGACTCCAGTTCGCATGGATGCTGACCACGATATCTGTACTTACTTCTTCGCTAAGGCTCTTACGCTGGGCAAGATCCCTGGTATGACGGGAGCGGCTGTTCAGCCAGCGGTTGTCATCACTAAGTGCATAATCACCAAGTCGATTGATGATAACGGCATAACCTTTGCTGCGAAGCAGAAGATAGACCTTTTGGCTAATGGCGAGGTTGATATCTTTTTCCAGCACACCTTGGGCTGACGTACCACCGTCAATACCGCCATGGCCTACATCGAGCAGGATAACCGGTGCTGCAAAGGCATGATGACTTGAACGATAAGCATCCCCATCGGTCACCGGCAGCATGGATGGACTGTTCTGTGAAGGGATGGAATGATCTGAACTTTGGGATACGGCAAAATCAAGATAGGCTGCTTTTCCATAAGCGACATGGGGCAGCATGGGAAGGCAATGGAAGCTGATTAGCAAGGCTACCGAAGCGGTCAGCAGCTTATACATGGGATACACACTCCTTCATGAAATAGGTATCGGATGCAGATTAATGACTGTTTGGATACCTTTGGCATTAGACTGTGCATTTTGAGGTTTTTCATACCCTTTTCAATAAAAAATGTTTAACCATTACGCATCTTGCACACAATAGAACTATCGTAAGCTCCGCGAATGAGCAGGAGCGAAGGAGGCAGATGTTATGGCCAAAAGTGATGAGTTGGTAAAATACATTACGCAGCGGGTTGTTCATTATATCGATACACCGAAGGATGAGCGGAAAGGTCGCGCCAAAAGGAAAGAGCCGTGGACAATGAAGTGGTTCGGTATGATTCCGTTCGCTGTGTCCCTGTGGGTGGGAAAAAAGGAAAAAGATTTGGATACACCTTCTCATAAACGAAGTTCTTCAGGCAAAGGATGACTAACGCTTACCTGTTTCACTAATGTAAATTCAAAAGACGCCATCCCTTTAACATGGGACGGCGTCTTATTTGTTATGAATGTTTAAGGTATTATAACTTGATCTGAATGGACTTTTATTTTTTAGTACGAGCTACTTAGCGGGCCTAAGAATCAAGGCTTCAAGAAGTAAAACTGACCGTTTTGTTGTAATGTGCTCAAAGGCACAAAGCGTTGAATGGATGTTTTTCCACCTAGCGCTACATATAGAATGGACTCTGCTTCCTGATCTGTATGCCATACCTGATAACCGCTAACGGGTAGAGGACCGCCGTAAACGACGTTATGATCATCTGCTGAGAAAATAATCTCTTGATTCTCCTCGTGTTGTATCACATCTTGTACCCGATTGGCAGCAATAGGCTTGGATGTCATCCACAACAGATTGTCAGTCGGATTGAAGACGGGTCGCAGATGAAGTGGACCGACTGAACCAGAAGGAGCAGTGGATAAATTAGTTATGCTCGAAGAGCCCTGTCTGGAATCAGCCTCCAAAAGCTTCAGTAACTCGGTGGGTAGTACATCACCGTTCGTAGCATCAATATAAAGTGCAGGCTGGTTGGGTTGTTCCACTTTCCAATAAGCCAGCAGGGGAAGAGCGTAACCAAGATGAAGCTCTCCTTCAGCAGCAAGTAACGCTTCAAGGTTCACATGTTGTCGATCCAAGGCTTGTCCTAGAAGTTCATTGTTGTATGGTGACTGCTCTCCTTGACCATATTCACTAAGCATCAAATGTCCCTGTTCTGTGGCGGTAATAATCATATATCCAATTGGTTTCCCATCCAATGCAGCTTGCACCAGCCAGCTATGTGTACCGGGCCCCAGAGGGTAGAAGTCCAGGACGGCATTCTTCCAATTTGCTTCGGCGTTAGCCGTACCAAGTGTAACCGCTTGTTGCTCTGCAAATCGTTGTACGGCAGCGGGAGCTAGCTTGTCATTCTGGAATGCATGATGTTCGGGACTATATTCTGTGGATGATGCGAGAGATCGTGAAGACGTTTTTTGTTCTTCAGCATTGGCTATCGACCAAAACGAGAATAGGGCAAGACAACTGAGCAAACCCAAGGTCATACAGGTTGTTTTCCGAGCGTTGTTCCAACACGTATGGAAGAGTCGTTTCAAATTCACACCTACTTTTCATTTATCCGTTACCTGAAGGGTCCTAGTTTCATTCTAGGGGACAGGCTCTGCAAAGGTTGCCGCAACCTGTCGGGCAGCTGATCATGAATAAACACTACTTTTGCCAGCATTTGCAGGAAAAGTAGTGTCTTCGTCTATCTTAAGTGAAACATGCCGCTGCTAATCGCAGTCACTTTCACTTTGGGTTCATATTGCCAGATCATCTCGGTCCGGCGTGTCTCGTATTGCAATTTCATGGCTTCACGATCGATTACCGCCTGTTTGGCTTTCTCTTCTTCGGCATCTGTCTCGGTATCGATCGGCACAACGGCCTCTGCGGCCAGTTCTACATCTGCTCCATTGGATTTAGCGTTAGGTATATCCAGAACTTTTTTTAGTGGTACAGGTGGTGTGCGGTTAGAATGGACACTTTCCATGCCTGAGGCTGTGTTACCTGTTGATTCTACCTCAGGGGTATCTTCTCGGAGTACTGCTTCATAATAGGTGTCCAACACGTCCAGTTCCAGATCAAGTCGCTCTTGGGCTTTCTCGGCCCAGCTATAATCGAGTTCCAACAAGCGGTTCGTCAAATGAGATTCGAGAGCAGCTCCGGCATCGGATAACGAAACTTTGGCTGTCTGCACATGCATGTTCTCCGCGAGCCTTGGACTGAGATCACGTCGGTTCAGCTTGGTGCCGAATTTTTCTATAATTTCACCCGAGCGAAGGGAGATGCCGAGAAAATGCAATTCTTCCCGTTTCAAATCACAGGCGAATTCTACCTTGAAACAGACACCGAGCCAAGGCTCATATACGGCTGGCGCTGTAGCGCGCAATTGCCGTTTGGCAGCCTGTTCGAACAGATTCACGAAGGCACCGCCTTCACGGGCTGCGCCGAAAATCTGTTGGAGCCTGCGACTGCCATACACCACTTCTTCACGCAATATTCGTCCTGGTCCCAGTAGTGGCATGGATGGAGTAATGCCGAAATAACGGCCCAGGATGGTTTCTTTTGGTGGCTCGCCTTGAGGACTACCGTTGGTTACGCCATTCTTTTCAGTAGGGTCAGGTACAATTGAAGGTAATGCTTGCGCAGCTTTGGCTTCTGCTGCTTCAATGGCCTGCTGATAACTGTCCGGATCGAATATAAATGTAAAGGACATCGTCTCAGCGGGTGCTCCGGTTCGCTCCACGAATCCCCAATAATAGGGGCGATTGGTCAATGCTTTGTCCGCCTCGGGCGAAAGTTTTACTGTCACATGGGCAGGGGAACGCTCCATAATCTGACAATCGAGTGCTTCCAGATAGGTGAGCACATAAGCCTGCACTTCATGGGGAGACATGGTCATGGGTCAGCTACCTCCTTTGCGAAGATCTAACAACCCGGATACGGCAGGGCCTTCATCGGCAACCTCCCGTTGAATGGAGTTCAGCGATTGTCCAAGTGAATCCATTTTACGGCGAATATCTTCATCATTTTGTGATTCCAGCATGATTTTGTACAAACTTTTCTCAATGGACTCCTTCTTCTCCAGCCGTTCCAGAATGACATCCAGCCCGCCGATCACCATCTCAAACATATTGATCTTCTCATGCAGCAGATTCAGAATATGTTCCTCAATAGTTCCGGTCGTGGATAGGTTGAAAATGTTCACATCATTTTGCTGTCCCAGCCGGTGTACCCGGCCGATTCGCTGCTCTACCCGCATAGGGTTCCAGGGCAGATCAAAGTTGATCATATGATGGCAAAATTGCAGATTAATGCCTTCGCCACCCGCTTCAGTTGCAATCATGGCCTGCACACGCCCACGGAAGAGATCCATCATCCAGTCTTTTTTGCCTCGATTCATACCACCCCGATAGGGTACAGCCGTAAGCCCGTTGTTGCGGAAATAGTTTAGCAGATACTCCTGCGTGGCCCGGTATTCGGTGAAGATAATTACTTTTTCATTCATGTTCCGAATCAGTTCCATCGTTTTCTCGGCTTTGGTATTTTCCTTGATCGCTTTAATATGGGCAACGAGTTCCCAAATCTTGTCCCGAAGGGGAGAGTCCAGCGGAAGTTTCTTCGACAGATTAACCAGTGTCACGAATACCGCATCCCGACTGCTACACACTTCACGCTGCAAAGTAACAAGGGAGAGCATACTGCTCAGGTTGCCGCCAGCTTCCTGGTACTGATCTTTAACAAAGGAAGTCACGCCATCATAAAGCGCTTGTTCTTCGGGCGATAGTTGCAGATTCACGTTGGAGACGTTCCGTTTGGTAAATTGAACGGGGCCTTCTCCGCGGCGGTTCCGAATCATGACTTTGGATAACTCGTTCTTAAGCTGTTCCTGATTTTTCGGAACACGTTTGTCTACGACAAAGTTGGCCGCAAAGTCACCCTGACGACCCAACTGACCGGGCTTCAGCAGGTTGATCAGATTGAACAACTCACTCATATCGTTCTGCACAGGTGTAGCTGTGAGCAGCAAACAATACTTTTTGCGCAATTTCAACATGAATTGATAGTTGGTTGTTTTCTTGTTTTTGAGCTTATGGGCCTCATCAATAATGATCATGTCGTAATCCGTATTCAGCAGCATATCTTTATGGGGGTCACGTTTGGCGGTATCCATGGAAGCTACAACCACTTCATTCTGCCAGGAATAGGCCTTTTTCTGGGCAATGGCAGGAATGCCAAATTTCGAATTCAGCTCCCGCACCCATTGCAGCACAAGAGAGGCAGGCACGAGAATAAGTACCTTGGATACGAGACCCCGCACCATATATTCTTTCAGAATGAGACCGGCTTCAATGGTTTTGCCAAGACCCACCTCATCGGCGAGAATGGCCCGGCCTGACATTTCAAATAATACTCTGCGTGCAGTGTCCATCTGGTGAGGGAGTGGAGTAAGGCCCTGTAGATGTTTCAAACATTGAATTTCGTCAAAATTGGGAATGAGATTGGTTTCTTCGGCTTGAATGCCCAGTTGGAAGAGTCGATAATCCC
The DNA here is from genome assembly GCF_024159265.1 of Paenibacillus sp. 1781tsa1. Lineage (NCBI taxonomy): Bacteria > Bacillati > Bacillota > Bacilli > Caryophanales > Paenibacillaceae > Paenibacillus > Paenibacillus sp. 1781tsa1. Next base: position 2,296,785 of record NZ_JAMYWY010000001.1, read on the forward strand.
CCCAAGGGCCTCCTTTATCCAGTCGCGATTCCAACTGATTGATCCAGCTTCGATCAAATTCCAACGGAACGGGCAGTTCGGCTACGGTTTGATTCATGTGGTGCGGATTTTTCCGGTTCATGGTGCTTCCTCCCCTGCCATACGTGATGACGTTTTATTCGTAGGTAATAGTATGGACGAATGAGAGTCAGTTCATAACTATGTGGGTTCAAATAAGGAATATTTACACTTGTCACTCCGATGACAGATTAACCTACCGATCGCTGTTATCCCCAGATTTTTTTGATTCCCTTCTCCAAAGGGGAAAACCCGGGGATAAAGGCGAACGCTTCGCTTCTTTAGGTTATTTCTGTCCTCTCCGTTCATGTGTAAAAAGTTTAGTTGAACCAATGTGAACTACAGTTTATAACGAGAAGCTTGTCCGAGCAGGAGAGTCTAAAAAATAAGGTCTGTGATAAAAGTTATATAGAAAATCAATATATAGTGTAATATACTTAGTTTGTATCACTATATGTGGTGTTTCATCATAATTTACTCTTGTAGTGAAAATGGAGCGTTATTCGGGGAGGTTGAACGTAGCGATGAAATCAAACCAACGATCTTACCAATTAGAAGGACTCAGCGAAAAAATATTTCTGGACCGATACGCCTGGAAGGACGCTGATTCGAATCATGCCAAGGTCGGGGATGTCGTGTTGGTATTAACGAAGGATGACCCCAAGTTCCCAACCAAGGAAGTGGGCGAAATTATAGAACGTCAGGGTCAGCTCGTACAAGTAAGGACTCGAAGCGGAGAGATCACCGAGACCAGCGTGGAGAAACTGACACTCAACATCGAAAAAACACCGGAAGAGATGTGGGACCGTCTTGCCAAAACGATGGCTGCAGTCGAATCCACAGCGGATCAGCGGGCAACGTGGGAGTCCAAGTTCCGCTCCGTGTTGGAAGATTGGAAGTTAGTACCCGGAGGGCGCATTGCTGCTGGTGCGGGGGCAAGTGATGAACTGACACTCTTCAATTGTTATGTCATTCCGTCTCCGCAGGACAGTCGGGGTGGCATCATGAAGACCTTGACCGAGATGACGGAGATTATGGCGCGTGGGGGAGGTGTGGGCATTAATTTGTCCTCTTTGCGTCCTCGCCGAGCGGTGGTGAAAGGTGTCAACGGATCATCCAGCGGTTCCGTATCGTGGGGCGGATTGTTCAGTTATACGACAGGACTGATTGAACAGGGCGGAAGCCGCCGGGGTGCGCTCATGCTGATGATGAATGACTGGCATCCAGATGTGCTTGATTTTATTACCGTGAAACAAACGATGGGGCAGGTGACCAATGCCAACCTGTCTGTGTGTGTAAGCAACGCATTTATGGAGGCTGTCAAGCAGGACGGAGAGTGGGATTTGGTTTTTCCCGATACGAACGATCCTGAATATGACACTGTATGGAACGGAGATATGCAGCAATGGAAAGCCGCAGGTCATTCGGTGGTGCACTATCGTACGCTGAAGGCGCGCGAAATCTGGCATACCATTATTGAATCAGCCTGGAAATCGGCAGAGCCTGGTGTGGTATTCATGGAGTACTACAACCAGATGTCCAACAGCTGGTACTTTAATCCGATCATCTGTACTAATCCTTGTTTTCATCCAAAGACCAGAATTACAACTGAATACGGCCTTATCACAATAGAAGAACTATATAAACGGACAGCAGGCAAATCATTTCTAGTTGGAACAGATCATCGTCTTGTTGAGCAGGCAAAGGTTGTAGGTGGCAGATCATATGAAATTCCAGAATTGCATCTGAGAACAGCAATCGTTTATCCAACTGGAATAAAAGAGACGTTAACAGTTCATCTTCAAAATGGATTGGAAATTAGCGTGACATCTGATCATCAGTTATATACTAATTCAGGTTGGAAACAAGCTAAAGACTTGACTTTGGAGGACTATATCTATATCCAATCAGCCGAAGGAGCTTTTGCCAAGGAAGATCAGCTGGGAGAGGAATGGGGGCTTTTTCTGGGATGGTTAACCGGAGATGGTTGGGTCTCTAAGCGTGGTGAAGTTGGTATGGTTTTTGGTGCAGAGGATGAGGAAGTTATTCCGCAGTTGATTGATGCTGGAGAAAAAATATCAGGCGTAAGAGCAAAAGTGTATCAAAGAACAAATGGAACAAAACAAGTTTATTGGTGGCGTAAAAAGCTGATTGAAGAAATTCTAAGATTAGGTGTGAAGGCAGTTAAAGGACCTGAGAAGGAAGTTCCAGAAATAATATTTACTTCTTCGAAGAAAACCATTACCGCTTTTTTACAGGCTTTATTTAGTGCGGATGGCACTGTATACGAAAGAGATGAGATGCATCGTACAGCAAGATTAACTTCATCTTCCAAGAAATTATTGCAGGGCGTTCAGCTGCTTTTGCTGAATTATGGAATCAACAGCTCTATTTACGCACGCCCAAAGTCATCACAAGCCATGTTTAAATACACAACAAAAGATGGAGATCACAGGACATATTCCAGTAATGGGTTCTATAAATTGGTCGTGTCAGGGAACAACTTACTTACGTTTAAAGAGAAGATTGGTTTTAAATATGTAACAAGAAAACAGCATGCTTTAGAACGAATTGCCAGACCATCTAGAAAATCAGAAAAGTTTATGTCGAAAGTAAAAACAATAGAAAAGGGAGAGCAAGTTACTGTATATGACATAACTGAGCCTGTGACTCACTCCCTGATCGCTGGTGGAATTGTTGCTCATAACTGCGGGGAACAAGGCCTGCCTGGTTGGGGTGTATGTAATCTGTCAGCAATTAATCTGTCCAAATTCTACGATGAGACGAATGATGATGTGGCATGGGATGAACTGGCGGAAACCACTCGCATCTCGGCTAGATTTTTGGATAATGTCATCGATGCAACACCATATCATTTTGAGGAAAACAGATTGAATCAGCAGCGTGAACGCCGGGTTGGGCTTGGCACTATGGGACTGGCAGAGCTGATGATTAAGCTGCGTATAAGGTACGGCAGTCCTGAATCCCTTGAATTTCTGGATAAACTGTATGGATTCATGGCGAAGGAGGCTTATCTGGCATCGGCAGAGATTGCAGCAGAGAAGGGAGCTTTCCCTGCTTTCGAAGCTGAACCGTACTTACAGAGTGGATTCATGAAAAACATGGTTGCAACGTACCCTGAAGTTGGAGAGGCCATTCGCAAACAGGGCATTCGAAATGTCACACTGATCACACAGGCGCCAACGGGAAGTACAGGTACGATGGTGGGCACATCAACAGGGATTGAGCCGTATTTCGCCTTCAAGTATTTCCGTCAGAGCCGTCTAGGTTATGATGAACAGTTCGTACCGATTGCGCAAGATTGGCTGGATGAACATCCGGGTGAAGCTTTACCAGATTATTATGTGACAGCCATGGATCTGTCGGCTGAAAATCACATACGGGTGCAGGCTGCGATTCAGCAATGGGTGGATAGTTCCATCTCGAAGACGGCCAATTGTCCAGCTGATTTTACAGTGGAGGATACCGCTGAGCTTTACGAACTGGCCTTTGACCTTGGCTGCAAGGGAGTAACGATATACCGCGATGGCAGCAGGGATGTGCAGGTGTTGTCCACGTCGAAGAAGGAAGAGACCAAGGACGAAGATGTAGAGTCGACATTAGATACTAACTTGGAGACACTTCCTGATGTGTCAGTTAGTGAATTGACGAATAATGCTGAAGTGCAGGCAAGTGATGGAATTTCCAATAGCCAGGTTGGTGTTAGAACGCATTCTTCGGATCAAGCCCCTTCCTCTTCTACAGTGCTGGATAAACAATACAGAAGCCGTCCTCAGGTACTGCGCGGTGCCACATACAAAATCAATACGCCATTCGGGATGGCTTACATTACGATCAATGATCTGGAGGGAACGCCGGGTGAAATATTCCTGAACGTGGGCAAAGCGGGATCGGACGTGTTCGCCATGGCTGAGGCACTCGGTCGAGTATGCTCTCTGTTCCTGCGATACGGAGATCATGGGCACAAGGTTGAACTGTTGATCAAACATCTCAAGGGAATCGGCGGTTCAGGAGCGATTGGCTTTGGAGCCAACCGGGTGGAATCGATTGCTGATGCCGTCGCCAAAGCATTGGAAAGTCATGTACAGAGCAATGTGCAGGAGAACGAAACTGAAGAATTGAAAGAACAGAACCAAGTGGAGAGCGCGCATCCACAAGTGGAGAAGCAGAAAACCTTTACCGAATCGAGAGATTTGTGCCCTTCATGTGGCTCAGCATCCCTGATGAATGTCGAAGGATGTAAAACATGCAGTCAATGTGGGTATAGCAAGTGCAATTAAATAGCATTTGAAAAAAAGAGAAAAAGAAAAGGCGTTCCATGACTCCATCAAGAGTCAGGAATGCCTCTTCGTCATTTAGCTAACTAACACCATTCATGACTACGATCTGCCAATGCTTGCAATTCGTTGAATAGAACCCCAGCATGATAGCCATCGCACACGGCGTGGTGTAACTGAATAGATAAGGGAAGATAGACTTTATCGTTTAGTTGAACATACTTCCCCATCGTAAAAATAGGCAACAAGTAGGTTCCCTCATTGTAAATATTCAGATTAAATCCTGTAAAGTTCACCCAGGGAATGCTGGAAACGGGAAATGTATTCGGTGGTTCATTGGGTTTCGCAACCAATTGTTTGTGATCTTTGTAATTGTTCATATCTTCCAGATAACGATTGTGGAACGTCTCGAAATCTTCATGGAATGCCGTCCAGATCGTTGAGAAACGTTTGTCATCCTCATGAAAAATCGTATAACTCGGAGACATTTCATCCCAGTAGCCCAATTTCCCCTCGGCATCAAAACAGGTTCGAAATTCTCTGTGTGCATTGACGACCGTAGAGATCATATGAATAAGAGCTGGGTAGAACTTCATGCCTTTAAGTTTTATTTGAGCAATCAATAGCGTGATATCCAGATTAGCAGTCATGCTGTAGGTACATCTGACCTGATTCAAGTAGTGATCAAAGTAAGGCTTTCGATCCCACTGATCTAACACGATTGGATTAAACATAAGTTATAACCTCCTAAATTTGAATAATGCCTTCATTTAGGAGGTATATTTGACTGATTTGACCATATCCTATCACATTCCTAGTATCGTATTTTTAGAAATTGATCCCTCTCAGTATAACATAATAATGAATGTGTGCTTATAGCGTAATCCTCCGCAAAACGCTTTTTCAACCTGTTTCTTTCCTTTATAATGAAAGTTGTCTTTATAACGAAGAAGAGAGGGGATTAGATGCGTCAGCCGATAGAAGAACCCATATTTTATTCTTATCCTGGAATGGTAGCGGTGGTGACTTCACGACATGAGGGAGTCCAGAATGTGATGGCGTCCGGATGGCATACATACATCGGATCATCACCAGGCGTATATGGCATCTCCCTTCGTAAGGAAACATACTCCTATGAACTCATTGAGAAGAGCGGCGTATTCGGTGTTCATTTCCTGCCAGGTCATCGATCGGAGTGGATTCAAGCTGCAGGAACGTTCAGTGGAAGAGATACGGATAAATTCACAAGATTCGGCATTCCATATGAGGAAGGAATCAAGGTAAGTGTACCTATTTTAACAGACGCTTATTTTGCTTATGAGTGCAAGGTTATGGACATTACGACATATGGTGACCATGAATGGATTGCAGGCGAAGTGTTGCAGCGATATCAGGATCAGAAGTACTTTCTGGAGAATGGAATGGTTGATCTGGAGAAGTTGCAAATCCCAATGTACACAGGGCGTTCAGCATACCGGATCATGGATGCGAGGACAGAAGAAAAGATTCACCCGTTCCACCTCTAGGGTCCTAGGCAAGAAGAAGCAATTATGAGCAAAACTTTCAATCCGGTCTGACATAGGTTTATAATGGATATTGGCTGCTGAGCAAGTCGGCAGCCTTTTGTTATGAATTCAATTGTTTCAATGAACGGTTACGTGGGTATGCTGGTTTGCGCAAGCGGGACAGGTAATTTTAGCCACTCGATGAAAAGTACTATATTTAACGACAAAATTAGAGTATGATTTTACAGCTATATGAGCTGGCAGGAAAGGTTACATCGGTTTAATCGTTTGTAACTATTCCTGTAAAGTATGAGTCTTATTTCGGGCGTATAATGCTAAACGTGAACTCACGAAATCAATATAAAGAATATTGTAATGATTAAAACTTAATGGACTGGCAACACGTCTTCCTTAAGACTATAGAATTCACCAAGAATGTAGCATCATCGGATCGTGCTTCGAACAGAGGCTTTTCTTATGTTGTAAATGAAAGATGGAAGGTGCAATACGTATGTTAATGACAACCAGAACGATCAGGAGTTCCTTTATGCCCCCAACACCGATGTTGTTGACTCACAGTAACAAGGAGGGGCATGCATGTCACAATCGCCTAACAACAAGCGACATATGAACGGACTTGATGGCTTGCGAGCCATCGCTGTACTTGCGGTAATCGCGTATCATCTCAATTTGGATTATATTCCGGGCGGACTGCTCGGTGTAGGTATATTTTTTGTTCTCTCTGGATATTTAATTACAGATATTCTCGTGTCACAGTGGCAGGAACATGGACGCATTTCACTCGGTGATTTTTGGGTAAGACGGGTAAGGCGCTTGCTTCCAGGCATGCTGACCATGACAGCTGTGGTGATGATCTGGTTGGCCTGTACAGACCCATCCCGGCTCGCTGCGCTTCGTGGTGATATCGTTTCGGGTGTATTATACATAAGCAATTGGTGGTATATCTTTCACAACGTTTCCTATTTCGAAAGTTTTGGCCCTCCATCACCGTTTGGACATTTCTGGTCACTGGCTGTGGAAGAGCAATTTTATCTCATATGGCCTCTTCTACTGATCGCAGCAATCGTCGTGTTCAAAAGAAAGGGATGGCTGGTCGTTTTCATTGTCGTCGCAGCTGAGTTGTCTGCTGGCGCAATGGCCATCATGTATAATCCGGATCTGGACCCGAGCCGTGTATATTATGGAACAGACACGCGGGCATTCGCACTGCTTGCCGGTGCTGCTCTTGCCGTGGTGTGGCCTAGTCGCAAGCTATCGAGCTCTCTGTCTGGCCTGAACAGGCTTGTGCTCGATGTGTCGGGACTTGCTGCACTCGCTATATTAATCTACATGATGCTGAACAGCAGTGAATATGATCCGTTTCTGTATCAAGGTGGCATGGTAATTCAGGCTATGGCAACAACGTTGCTGGTAGCGGTATTGGCTCACCCATCGTCATTCCTGGCACGTATCATTGGAGCGAAGCCACTACGCTGGATTGGAGAGCGATCCTACGGATTATATCTGTGGCATTATCCTGTCATTATGTTAACCAATCCTGCGGTGGATACGGGAGGAGCACATCCTGTACGAATCATTTTACAGGTTGCTGCAACGGTTGTGCTGGCCTCATTGTCCCTTAAATATATTGAAAATCCGATTCGGTACAACGGATTCCGTGATTCTTGGTCCCGATTATGGGGAAGAGGGCGGTCATCGATCGGTATACGTAACGTATGGTGGAAGCGGGCAGGTCTGTTGATGACGATTATGCTGTTGTCTTATACGGTATCTCAGATGATGGTCTCGCATGCAGCGAATTCCGACTCCCATTCGGTATCGATGTCTACCACATTGAATGGAGAGAATTCCGTAGCAGAGGAGCAGGGACAGGATGTTTTGCCAGCGATTACAGCGACATCGGGCTCAGGTCAAAAGAACGATGCGCATAGCCATAAACCGGAAGCAGGAACGAAAGATGATCCGGGGAAACATGAGAAGCCTACAGAAGAGTCGGCTCCAGACTCCAAACCTGGGGATCAGGACAATTCAACGAATGCTGTTAAGGATGGTCCGTCTGAAGATAAGCCGGCTGATGAGTCCGTGACTAACGAGAATGATACTCCGGACAACGCTGGAGCGAACCCATCCGATGAAACGGATGATACACCTGATTCATCTAAGGAACATGAAGAAACGGCTCCTCCTGCCCAGGATGGCAAGATTCATTATACCGTCATTGGAGATTCAGTGATTTTGGATGCAAAACCGTATCTGGAGCAAAATATATCGGGAGTGTACGTGGACGGACATGTTGGCCGACAGATGTGGCAGGCTGGCGATGTATTGGAAGGGCTGAAGCAAAACAACCAAATGGGCGGCAAGGTGGTGCTGGAGCTCGGGACGAATGGTTCCTTTAACTCCAAAAACTTGAATGCGGTGCTTGATTATCTGAAGGAAGAGGATCAGGTGTATCTGGTTACTGTGCGTGTACCTCGTCCGTGGGAACGAACGGTGAACAGGGCATTGAATGAGGCAGCATCCAACTACAGCAATGTCTCGCTGATCGACTGGAACAGTGCAAGTGAAGGACATGACGAATACTTTGAAAAAGACGGTGTACATCTCACTACGCAAGGGTCAGAAGCTTTTGCAGAACTGGTGAAGAACAGCATCCAATAATATGCAATCCATATTCAAAACGATTTAGCACTTATTCATTATATATAACCTAGGTTTAAGCTGCCGATGGTTGCAACAAGAAAGAGCTCTCATTGTGAGGGCTCTTTTTAGTTGTTATGAACAATAAGTCAGCAAAGTAAGTTCCAAACAGGGGAACCGATATTTTTCACCCCTGCATCCGTGGATCGTCACCTTACGGTATGATAGCGTTACCATTTACAATAAGTGTAATCAAATCACCGAGGGGGATATAGAGATGTTGAAAAAATGGCTTTCGGGTTTCCTGGCAGTAACGTTGTTCTCCATTATTCTAGCTGGGTGTGCTGGCGGGGATACTTCAGAAGGAGGCAGCAGCAATGACAAAGTAACCGTCACACTCTGGCACAACTGGACCGGACAGGATGCAAAGGCGGTTGCAATGCGCCAAATTATTGAAGATTTTCGCGCGGCACATCCAGATATTGAAGTCGTGGATGAAGGACTGCCTACAGATGGTCTCAAAACCCGACTTCGCACGGTAGCAGCTGCCAACGAGATGCCAGACCTGTTCGTGATGTGGCCGGATGCCATGACTAAGGAATTTGTAAAAGGGGATCTGTTACAACCCATTAATACAGAGTTGGACGCTAAGCCGGAGTGGAAAGATAATTTTATCCCGAATGCACTGGACGGATACACCGTGGACGGGAATATCTACTCCGTGCCTATGAATCTGGCGCCGAGCTCCTTCATCTATTACAATGAAGCTCTTTTCAAGCAGTACAACGTGAAAGTGCCTGAGACTTGGGCGGAACTGGAACAAGCGATTGCTACGTTTAATCAAAATAAAGTCATTCCCATGGCGCTTGGCAACAAGGCCAACTGGGTAGCACAATCAACCATATTCAGTACCCTGGCTGACCGGATCACCGGCACAGACTGGTTCCTGAAAGCGACAGCACAAGATGGTGCAAGTTTTACCGATCCACCATTTATTGAGGCCCTGAACAAAATGCAGGGGCTTGGCAACAGCAAGGCGTTCCAGGATGGATTCAACAGTATCGATGAGACACAGATGATGCAGCTTTATTTCCAAGGTAAGGCAGCGATGGTCATGAACGGCGGATGGGCTTTGGCCAATCTGGTGAACAATGCACCTGAAGAGGTGCTGAACAACACACATATTACAATCCTTCCTCCAGTGGACGGAGGTAAGGGAGAACCAAGAACAACATCCGGTGTTGTGGGAACCGGGTTGGGTGTAAGTAAAAAGCTGAGCGGTGCACAAAAAGAGGCGGCGATGGAGCTGTTCTACGCACTGGCAGGACCAGATGGTCAGAAGGCCACATTGGATAGTAGCACATTGGTGAGTTACAAGATTGATCTGGACAAAACCAAGGCGCATCCATTGTTCGTTGAATTATACGATCTGATGCAGGAAGTGAAAATTACGCCAGTATACGATTCCAAGCTGGGATCAGCAACAGTTGAGGTTATTAACAATGCTTTGCAAGAGTTGCTCATGGGAGGTAAAGCCGAAGACATTGCGGCCAAAATCCAGGCGGCTCAAGCCAATGCAGTTAGTCAGTAATCATGCGTCAAACTAGATAGCGATTGCGATGGTACAGCTAGACGAAGAAGATTCAATGAACTCATCACATCGCATGTTAGCTGGTTATTCGTTAAAACCCCTTCCCGGCAGGGGAGGGGTCTTTAAGTATGGAAAACTAGTCAGTTGCAGTTCAGTACAGACATTTATGGAAGGGAAGTGAACAGATGAACGCACTGCGCAGTCGGCGTTTTATTATGCTGGGTCTGGCCCCGGCAGTCATCATTTATGCGTTGTTTGTATTTGTACCGGTCGTATGGTCGGCGTACTACGGTTTCTTCAACTGGTCCGGCATCGGCGCATCCAAATATATTGGTATGGATAATTACGTGGAGATCTGGCACGATCCTGTATTTTGGCGGGCACTGAAAAATAACGTTATTTTTGTGTTGGCATCCGTATTTGGACAAATTCCGTTAGCACTGATGCTCGCGGTCATATTACACAAAAGTAATCCACTACAGCGATTTCTGCGCTCAGCCGTATTTCTGCCGATGGTACTATCCACTGTAGTGATCGGTATGATCTGGCAGTATATCTATCATCCGCAGATCGGGATATTGAACTTTTTGCTAGACGCACTGGGGCTGGAGAGTTGGAAGCTGCAATGGCTTTCCGATGACAAGATTGCCATTTTCTCATTGGTACCGCCGCTGCTCTGGAGCTTTGTGGGGTTGTATCTGATTATCTTCATCTCCGCACTGCAGAATATTCCAGGCGAGATTCATGATGCTGCCAAAATAGACGGTGCTTCAGGCATTCGAAAGCTGGTATCCGTCTCTTTGCCCATGATCTGGGGGACGGTTCAGGTTGCGATCATCCTATGTATCTCGGGGAGTCTGAAATCCTTCGATCTGGTCTACATCATGACCAAGGGTGGTCCGGCACATGCAACAGAACTGCTCGCAACGTATATGTACAATTCGACCTTTACAACATACCGTTATGGTTTCGGTAGTGCGATCTCAACAACCATCGTACTGATCTCCCTGCTGCTGATCGGAACAAGCCAGTGGGTGACCAGTCGCAAACGAAAAGAGAATCAATAGAGAGGAGGAGCTATCATGCGCGCGACACCTATATCCATGCCATCACCACGAAGCGGCTCGGGCCATCCGATTCGCCGCCTCCGCAGCGGAATTGTTTGGACGCTGCTAACGGTCTATGGTATTTTAACATTGTATCCGTTCTACTGGCTCGTGATTAGTGCGTTCAAAACGAATGAAGATTTCTATAGCAGACCCTTTGGTCTGCCGGAAAACTGGAATGTAGCCAATTTCAGCAATGCATGGGAAAGCTCCAGGCTGGGGACTGCTTTTGGCAATTCACTCATTGTATCAGTTGGATCACTTATTCTGACGCTGTTTATTGCAGCGCTGTCTTCATTCATTCTGGCCCGTTTCCAGTTTCGCTGGAAGGGGTTAATCATGACCTTCTTTGTTGTAGGTATGCTCATTCCGATCCATAGTACACTTGTCCCTTTATTTATTTTGATGAAACAGATGTCCCTGCTAAATACGTATTGGGCATTAATATTACCTTATACGGCTTTTGCATTACCTACAGCTATTTTTGTGCTTACTGCCTATCTGACAAGTGTTCCACGTGATATTGAAGAGGCAGCTTTCATTGATGGAACAGGACTTTGGGGGCTGTTTACCCGAATCATGCTGCCTATGTCCGTACCTGCGTTATCTACGGTTACGATTCTGAGTTTCCTGCATGCGTGGAATGACTTTTCATTTGCGCTTGTATTCATCAACAAGACCGGATTGAAAACGTTACCGCTGGCAATTGCGAACTTTGCGGACGGATATCAGACGGATTATGGTTTAACGCTTGCTGCCATGACCCTGTCGGTCATTCCAACCATTATCTTGTATCTCGTATTCCAGGAACAGGTTATGAAAGGCATGACAGCCGGAGCTGTTAAAGGATAAGCGAAAGCGCATCTAGAGGAGGAGAAACGTTTGGCACGCTGGCTCACATCTTCGTTACAAAGGAAGCTATCCGTCGTTGTGACGGCTTCAATGATTGTGCCATTGCTGGCTTTGGGTCTGTTCGCCTTTCTAATCTCTTCCCGCATCACGGAGCAAAAAACAAAACTGTCGGGCATGGATACGCTGAAACAGGTGGAAGCCAATCTTCGTTATATGCTGCAGGATGCCGAGAACCTGTCCATTTTCCTGATTGGAGAACGGGATATTCAGCACTATCTTAGCCAAAATGAGGATTACGAGATGGACAGAGTGGATATCTTGGGCAGGATGACCAATCTGGCTGCTTCCAAGAAATATATCGCCAACATCGCCATATATCCAGGACGTTTTGATGCCACATTGTCGACCGCTACCTGGTATGAATCCAGTGAATTCAACCTGTCCTATCCTTCTGTTCCTAGTGGTGAAGCAGTTAAACAATGGACGGGGGTATACCCGGTCCAGAATTATGCGGGTATACAAAATGTGATCACATTGGTTCGGCCGATTCGCAGTATCCATGATTATCGGCCTATCGGCTGGTTAGCCATTAGTCTGGATGAGAAGGCCATATCCAAGGGATGGGCCGCTCTGGGATTAGGCAGAGGGCAAGGCAGATTGGAACTCATCGGCAGTTCTGGAGAGATTCTGTCTTCGATGGACAAATCCCGGCTTGGACTTAAGCTGGAGGGTGTCGAGCCAGGGGTCACAACGTTAATTCAGGCTGGTGGTAGCGGAACGACTACGTATGGCAGTGGTGAGGATAAACGGACGGTGCTCTATTATCCGGAAGAATTGACGGGGTGGACGTTGGTCGGAACAGTCCCATATGACCAGTACAAGTCCGAGAATCGGTATATCCTTATTCTGACCGGGTGCGCCGTTGCCATGTCTGCTGCGATCAGTGCAGGCTTGGTATGGTTTACGGTGCGGCGTGTGACGCGGCCGCTTCGCGTGCTTACCAGACATCTGTCCCGAATTGATCCGAAACGTCCTCTTCCGCTGTTTCGATCTGAGAGTGATGACGAGATTGGCAGGCTTGGGGAGAGTTACAATCTGCTCGGTTCACATATTCAGTTATTGAAGGAAGAGGTTATTCGCGGTGAAGCTCGCAAAAAAGAAGCGGATCTTCGGGTGCTTCAGGCGCAGATTAATCCACACTTCCTGTATAACACGCTTTCTTCAATTCACTGGATTGCCTTGATGTCTGAAGAGAAGCGGATCGCGGACATGGTCGAGGGCCTGAGTGATTTTCTGCGTATCAGCCTAAACAATGGTCAGGATTATTATCCTGTGGAACAGGAGATTGCTCATATCCGCCATTATGTGCGTGTGCAGTCCATTCGTTTCCCTGATCAATTCGTATTGCATTATATCGTTGATCCAGCGCTTGAGAAGCGAATGATGCTGAAGCTGTTGCTGCAACCGCTCGTTGAGAATGCCATGATTCATGGCATTCAACCCAAAGCAGGCGTGGGCACCATCACCATAATGATTCGCAAGGACCCGGATAATGAACTAATGAATGTGCTGGTACTGGATGATGGTGTCGGCATGGAGCCAGACAGATTGGAGCAATTAAGGATAAGCATTAGGGAATGGAAGGGAAAACAGCCGGAAAAACAGTTAAACCAAGGCGGTTACGGACTCTGTAATGTGAATGAGAGGCTGCTGCTCCATTATGGAGCGGATGCACAGCTTGAAGTGGACAGCAGGGTTGGGGGAGGTACCCGGATTTCGTTTTCCATTCCAATCTTGGAGGGTTCGCCATGAGACTATTAATTGTGGATGATGAAGTGATTATCCGTACAGGGCTTGCCAGCGTTATCGCTTGGCATGAACTCGGAATTGAACTTCTTCAACCGGCTGCCTCGGCAGAGGAGGCGTTAACACGCATGGCAGAGGAACGTCCGCATATCCTGATGACGGATATTCGGATGACAGGCAGATCAGGGTTGGAACTGGCAGAAGAGGGTCTGCGATTGTTACCTGAGCTGGAAGTCATTATTTTGTCCGGATACGATGACTTTTCTTATGCGCAGCAGGCGATACGCCAAGGTGTTACAGATTATCTGCTCAAAACAAGCAAGCCGGAAGAGATCATCAAGACCGTATTACAGGCCAAACAACGGATCACGGAACGTTGGGCAGAGAAGTCCAGAGAGGGACAGCTTATGCGGGAGAATCGGGAGCGGTTATTTGCCGGTTGGATCATTGACGGTGACACCGCTTCGGGCCAATTTCCTTCATTTCTGCGATCTGATGCTGGAATAGAGACAGGGGTTAATGGCCTTGATGATGAACAGATTCGCAGACAAGTCATTGTTCTTCGAGCAGAGGGTTGGGATCGATCCTCGGATGCGCTATTACGATTTGCGGTGCAGAATACCCTCGAGGATATGCTACCGGGTGCCATTGCACATGTAGAGAAACAGCAAATTATATGTGTAGTTTCATGGCCGCCTGTGGATCTGGAATATCCGTTCAGGCTGGAGAGTGCATTACGTCGGGTGGAGCAATTACTGAAGTGCACTCTGCGTGCAGCAGTAGGTCTGCCTGTGCGTGGATATGCAGATCTGCACGAAAGCTACCGAACTGCTTCAGCTGCTTTCCGATATCGAGGGTTGATGGATGATAAAGTATGGCACTATGAGCACGTTCAGGATCGCCAAGGTGGTAAAACTGTACTTACGCACGAAGAGGAGACCACACTTGGTTCAATATTGCTGGATAATGATTCAGTGAGGTTAACGACATGGACGCGAGAACTGGTGGCTAGTTTTATTACAGAACCGGAGGTCACGCCAGAATCGTTCAGTGCTTGTCTGCACTCTGCGGTCATTGCAGGTCATCGCTGGCTGACTCGCACAATGCGAGCCACAGGGCGTGAAGAACCCGCAAGGCTCGAGCCATGGTTGCCGGAACCGGATGCCGAAGCTGCGGAGCTCGGGGATATGCTGTTCCATCATCTGTATGGTCTGATGCATGTCTATCATAGCCGAATGGGTCAGGGACAGGCTGCCCATGTGCAAAAGGCTATTGGTTATATTGAATCATCACTGGCACAGGATATTAATCTACAGCAGGTAGCTGGACATGTTCATTTGCATCCGG
This sequence comes from Paenibacillus sp. 1781tsa1, assembly GCF_024159265.1. Taxonomy (NCBI): domain Bacteria; kingdom Bacillati; phylum Bacillota; class Bacilli; order Caryophanales; family Paenibacillaceae; genus Paenibacillus; species Paenibacillus sp. 1781tsa1. Next base: position 2,312,008 of record NZ_JAMYWY010000001.1, read on the forward strand.
GTCACCTCAGTGAACTGTTTAAAAAAGAAATGGGTGTGACCTTTGGAGATTTTGTCACCGATATGCGTATCCGAAGAGCGATGGATATGCTCGCGGTGTCTCCAGCGAAGGTCAGTGAAGTTGCTGCCATCAGCGGCTACGAAGACGTGAAATATTTTAGCAGGCTGTTCAAAAAACATACCGGCAAGACCCCGAGTGAATATCGTGAAGAGGCGTTGTCGTTCAAGTCTTCGGGAAGTTAGAAATGAGCAGATTAGGAAGCATGCCTTGCCTTTCTGCAAACGTTTTCGATAGGGTATTACTCAGGGTTATTGGAGAGTGAGGGCATACTGATGAAGACCCATAGTTCAAGTCAGGATTTATCGGGACAATGGAAGATACAACATTTTGAAGTTGGAGAGAAGCGGGCAATGGATGTGGCAGCTGCTGCGCTGGATGACCGTTTCTGGATCGGGGCTGAAGTGCCTGGGGATGTACATGCTGCACTGATTGAGCGCAGTATCATTGATCCGCCCTATTACGGACATAATGATGCTAAAAGTCGCTGGATTGAGCAAAAGGAATGGTGGTACCGTACAACCTTCAATCTGGTGAGAGATGCGGAGACGGAAGAGCACTTTGAATTGGTGTTTGAAGGATTGGACACGTTTGCAACGGTGTATGTGAATGGCCATGAAGTTGGAAAAACGGCAAATATGCTTATGTCACATACATTTAATGTAACATCTCTGGTTCGCAGCGGCTGGAATGCGATTGCTGTCAAGTTTGATCCGCTTCACCTGCATCACCGGGACAAAGAAACCTTTGACTGGTCCTCGTATACGAAGGAACGGCCATGGTTGCGCAAAGCAGCAATGAACTTTGGCTGGGACTGGGGGCCACGCATGGTGACGGTGGGAATCTGGGGGGCTGTACGGCTGGAAAAACGAACAATAGCCAAGCTGGAAAGTGTGTATGCTCGAACGGAATCAGTCAGTTCAGAGCTTGCTGTATTACGCGTCACGGCAGATGTGAAGTCCGTCTTGTCTTTTCGCAGCAGACAGAAACGTGAGCAGGCTTTGGTTACGTCCTGTACTATTCGTCTGCTGGATCGCAACGGACACGAGGTGGCAGGAGCCACTGAACTGCCTGTAGAAGGTGGTAAGGCAGATACCACGTTGAACGTCACGTCACCTCAGTTATGGTGGACTCATGATCTGGGTGAGCCGTATCTGTATACGCTAGAGGTTACTTTATACGCAGATGGCATTGAGGTGGATCGTTACAGCGAGCCTTATGGGTTACGAACGATTGAGCTGGCTCTTCATAATGAACGGGGTGAAGATGCATTTACGTTTATTCTGAACGGAGTCAAAGTATATGCCAAGGGTGCCAACTGGATTCCGGCTGATCATCTGATTGGTGCCATCCCCGACTCCAGGTATCGTGAGCTTGTCGAGCTGTCGGTAGAAGGACATATGAACATGCTGCGCGTCTGGGCCGGTGGTATATATGAGAAGGATGTCTTCTACGATGAGTGTGATCGGCAAGGGGTGTTGGTGTGGCAGGATTTTGCATTTGCGAACGCATTGTTCCCGGATTTCAATCGTGATTTCATGGACAATGTACGGCAAGAGGTAGAAAACAATGTCATTCGCCTGCGTAACCGCGCCTCGCTTGCCATCTGGTGTGGCAATAACGAGATTGACTGGCTTTATGACATGAAGTCTGCAAGCGGGGATATTACCAGTCCGTTCTACGGCGAACTTATCTATCATGAGCTGATCCCTGAAGTGCTGGATCGCTTGGATCTGTCCCGTCCGTACTGGCCTTCTTCGCCGTTCGGGGATAGCAACGATCAGGACGCGAATGATCCCGATGTCGGGGATCGTCACAACTGGCAGGTATGGCATGGCTCGGTCTATCCAAGGAAGCATGGAGAGCCCCCGCTGCTGGACTATAGTATTGAAGGTGTGACGTTCAAAAATTACAAAAAGGATCATGCGCTTTTCAGCAGTGAATTTGGTATGCATGCCTCGGCCAATCGTTACACGCTGGAGAAAAATATGCCCGCAGGGCAGTTTTACTGGGGCAGTCCGGAGATGGCCTACCGTAACAAGGATACCAACCACCAAAAAGGCATTCTGCTGATGGAAGGTTACACAGGCATTCCGCAAAATATAGAAGAATACATGAACTATTCCATGCTGACTCAAGCAGAAGGATTGCGCTATGGAATAGAACATTTCCGACGTATTAATCACCGTAACAGCGGTGCGCTTGTGTGGCAATTGAATGACAGTTGGCCAGGAACAAGCTGGTCCATGATTGATTATGAACTGCTGCCGAAGGCATCCTTTTATTACGGGAAAATATTCTTTCATCCTGTCCTGTTGTCACTGGAGCATGAGCCGGGGGAGCCGCTTGCGTTGTGGGTTGTGAATGATACGCAGGACGTCTTGAAAGGCCAGCTGCGGCTCAATGTCTATGCATTGAATGGAGAGAAGATCTACTCCAGCTCACATGCTGTTGAAGTAACATCTCAATCCACATTGTGTATTGCCGAATTAACTGAAGTAGAGGTGTTACAGGGCAGACGTGCGGAGGAAGTAATGGTTGAGTTGGTATCCGATGGATTTGCGGCGCCGATCAATCGGTACTTCTTGCGCGATCCGAAGGATGTGTCCTTGCCGGAATCTCAATTGAGTGTACATGTGAATGAAGAGGAGCAATCTGTAACGGTTACTGCCAGTGGAGCAATTGCACGATTGGTGAAGTTGGAGCTCCCTCTTGGGCGTGTGCGATTCAGTGACAATTATTTTGATCTGCTCCCGGGCGAGAGCCGGACGGTAAGACTTCGTCATCCAGAGCAATCGTCTTTGCCACTGACGGAATTTCGGGTCAGTGCCATGAACGGCAGAGAAGGATAAAATAATAATAAACTATGATTCTGATTCGAGGTTCAAGGTTTGAGTTTCAAGGTGGTTATCCTGATCAGGATGCCACCTTTTTTGCTTTTGCAGCAGGTGAGTTCATGTCGTCGTGTCAGGTGATCTTGTCCTTGTTCCACAAGCGATACTTTCAATCGGGTTCACATCTTGGATCATTAAGGTTAGTATGATAGAAAGAAATCGTTCTCAAAAGGAGGTGAATTCATGTCATTTGTCTTTTATCCAGAGATGGTTATATTCATTTTGATGCTGATCTTGCTGATTATTGGTATTGTATATATTGTTCGTAAAAGCAAACAAGTACTGCGCCGCGTCAGTAATCTGGAGAAAGCAGTATATGAAAAAGATAACATCTCATCCTATCCGAAGAACGTTGATACTGTACAAGAAGCACCAAGAGAAGACACGTTTGCTCCACGTAAACGAAAATGAAGAAGGATACGGGATTACATAAGAAAGATAAACCAACAAACCAAACAGCCGATTCTTCTCTATGAGGAAGTGATCGGCTGTTTGGGCATATAGGCATTTTATCCGTATTAACTGGGTTTAGAGAAAGGATTCATACCGCTGTTGAAAAGAAGATTCCATCTCCACTTGTCGTGCAAGTTGCTGTTGAACCTTCGCTCCGCGAATTGTCTGAAGTTCCTGAAGTTGTGAAGTGGAACTGAATTGATTTGTAGCCATCTGAACAAGTAATTCGGAGAGCACATCCGCATCTTCGAGCGCGGCATTAAGTCCGAACGCACCGGTTGGGGTCATGGTATGAGCGGCATCACCGATGAGTACAACATTGTCTTGTGCCCACGACTGGCAATAGCTGCTTTCGACAGATAACAGAACAAAATCACTCCAGCTCTGAATGTTGGCAGCTACAGAATCAGACAGGCAAGGAAATGCGGAGACAAGTTTGTCTACAAAAGGAGCAATCGGCTGTTCTCTCAGCTTGGAGTATGCTCCTTCGGGGATGTTCCATCCAATCTGAACATAACCGCCAAACTGTGAGAACAGTGCGAGCTGTTGACCATCCATGCTGGCCATTCGAACAGCCGGTTCCCAACCTATCGGTGCCGGAATACGCGCCCACAGTAGGTCATACCCATGCTTGCGAATTTCGGGGGTCAAACCGGAATGTTTGCGTACAGCAGAGTATCTGCCATCAGCACCGACAATAACAGATGCTTCGATGGAGGCGGGCACGCCGTTCTGCCGAATATTGATACCAACGATATGGCCGTTCTTGTCTCGTAGCATACCCGTCATAATTGTATTGAATAATACTTGTTCGTTTGAACTATGCTGCTGAGCGTGCGACACGATGGCTTCCAGGAGATGATCTTGAGGTACATGAATACCCACATGAGATTCCCCATTGCCCGGGGATACCGTATGAATAATCTGACCATTTTCCCAATATTGAATCTGCTCCAAGAGCAGCGCTCCACGTTCCTTGACGAGGGGATAGAGGCCGTGTTTATTTAAAATTGCTTCGCCGTCCACATTGAGCAACTCCCCGCGAAACGACTTGTGCAGGTGAGGTTGCCGCTCTATGAGCATCGTGGATATCCCTTTTTGATTCAGTAAATACGAAAGTAAGGCACCACCTGGCCCAGCGCCGACGATACAAACACCCGTTTTTAATTGTGATTGTGAATTCTGATTCATGTGCATAAGTCCCTTGCAATATAATGGTGACTCTTGTTTACTTTATAACAACAGATTTATTAAAATCATTAAGTAACTAAAAGTAACTTTAAAGATATAGGTTATTATAAACAAACCCGTTGCCATAATGCAATAGGTGAAACCCAAAATAAAACACAAGTCTTCCGGTCGAGTAAAGGGTGGCCAGTGCAAGCGTATTTTTCACAAACATCATAGTGTAAATATGTTACAATATAAGGTAGGTTATGATGAAAGGCAGGAGGAACGTTTATGAGCCCGGATACGGAGCGAAACTCTCAATTGGCAAATGTAGATCAATTGTTGGAGGCCTTCTTCAGATATAAAAATAAAGTATTGGATCAGCAGCAGAAGACCGAAACCAACTGTAAACTGAATCCGACAAAAAGTCATATATTGGGCATGATTTTACGTGAAAAACGCTGTATGGCGGTTGATGTGGCCAGACAACTCAGCTTGTCTTCCGGCGCAACCACCATTGTACTGAATCAACTGGAGACAGAAGGGTTGATCCAGCGTGTGCGCAGTGAAGAAGATCGGAGAATTGTGTGGCTGTCCTTAACGGATGAAGGAGCGCAGCTTGCCAAGACGCTTAATGCGAATCGTGGCCGAATGACGTGGGAATTGTTGCAAGCACTTTCCGAAGAGGAGCAACAGCAGATGTTCGGCATGTTGAAGAAAATTGAACTGAAACTGCTGGAGAACATGAAGTCGTTTGAGCAGATCCACCGATAATGCATATATGACTTGAGTCCTTGAAGACGTCAGTCCTCATGAGTTCGTCCCTAATTGCGGGGGGATGAGCCTTGAAGACTGGCGTTTTTGAGTTTGTTTACAAATGAAAGCGAACCACATGATCCGTCAAGCCTTCATGGATCAACACTTCTTTTTGTTTGCTACCCATTAGGTCAAAATGGGGAAATGGCTGCCGCTGATGAATGTATCGCGGGTCCAGCCCATGATCGTTACACCAACGCTCGAGACGTTCCAGATCTGCACAGCCAACTTTGGTGACACTGGTGATGCCGGGGAATCGGTTGTCAATCCAGAAATGAGTGAGGTACGCAATCTCACCACGAGCCACTTGCTCCTTCCACGCAGCCAGCTCTTGTCGTTTAATTCCAAATGCCATAGATGCAAGTTCCTTTCCAAACGGGTATTGTCCTGAGCATATTGTAACATCTTATATACAGAATCCATCAGAATTCTTTCATTCAGACTGGTCTCAAACCAGTTGATTGGGTATATGAATATGACAACATTTTTATAACAAAGTTTGGATTATGTTAAAATAAACCTATACAACAAAGGTTTCACCACTTCTATAGCGGAAAGGGATTGTCATCATGGAAATATTTATAGCTGTACTTGTCTTACTGGTACTGATCGGTTTATCGAACATCCTGAACCGGTTTGTACCCTTTATACCTGTTCCGCTCATTCAAATCGTGCTTGGTGTAGCCATAGCTCTGCTTCCTGCCGGGGTACACTTGCAGTTGAATCCGGAATTGTTCTTTGTACTTTTCATCGCACCTTTGTTATACAACGATGGGAAGCGAACACCAAGGAATGAATTATGGAATCTGCGTGCACCTATACTTTTGCTTGCGCTGGGGCTTGTGTTCGTGACGGTGGTCGTGGCGGGATATGCCATTCATTGGCTGATTCCTACGATTCCGTTACCCGCGGCTTTTGCTCTTGCAGCCATATTGTCCCCGACAGATGCTGTGGCCGTTGGTGCCATGGCAGGGCGGGTACATTTGCCAAAAGGCATACATAGGCTCCTTGAAGGTGAAGCATTAATGAATGATGCATCCGGCTTGGTCGCCTTCAAATTCGCGATTGCAGCCACGGTTACAGGTGTGTTTTCCCTGGCGCAGGCAACCTTCAGTTTTATTCTGATTGCCATTGGCGGACTTCTCGTGGGGGCATTGTTATCTTTTCTGTTAATCAGGCTCGGGATGTGGATTCGCAGGCTAGGCATGGAAGATGTAACAATTCACATGCTGCTGCAAATACTGACGCCATTTATCATCTATCTGGTGAGTGAAGAAATTGGGGTATCAGGTATTCTTGCGGTAGTGGCAGGCGGTATTATCCACGCCATTGAGCGTGACCGCGCTGAATCGGTTCAGTTGAAAATGCAGGTGGTATCTGCGAGCACATGGTCAGTCATTTTATTTATACTAAATGGTCTGGTGTTTGTAATTCTGGGTGTACAGGTCCCGGATGTTTTGAGTACTATTTTCGAAAATGTTTCGTTTAATAATCTGCAGGTGCTGGGCTACGTGGGCTTGATCTCGGTGCTACTGCTAGTTCTGCGCTTTCTCTGGATCTATCTGTTCTGGCAAGGGAATGAATGGCTTCCTACCAAATCCTCTATTGGCAGTCCCAGATTCAAGGATATCACGATTATTTCCCTATCTGGGGTACGAGGGGCTGTGACATTGGCGGGTGCCTTCTCCATTCCTTATGTGCTTCAGGATGGTTCACCTTTCCCTGAACGGGATCTGATTATCTTCCTGGCAGCAGGGGTAATCCTCTTCTCCCTGATTGCGGCGAGTGTGTTTCTTCCCATTCTGGCCAAGGACGATGGGAAATCCACCGAAGAAACACCTCAGAAGTCCGAAAGAAAAGCACATGACATTATGCTGAATGCCGCAATACGGGCCGTCAAATCCGAAATGAATGATGAGAACAAAGCTGCAGCACTCGCGGTCGTCTCCGATCTGTCCAAATATATCAGGCAGGCCGCAGGTCAGCTTACCGCCGATAAACGCAAAGATATCCAGAAACAAGAAACGGCTATTAACCTGATTGCGACCCGTGCGGAGCGGAAAGAAATCGAAGCGATGCTGGATGAAAATGCTATTGCTTCCGATGCCGCCTTCAAATGTGACAGTTGGCTGGATCGCAAGGAAATGATGTTGGCCAATCGTGCAAACACTCAGATGATAACCTCAATCAACGAGATCGGGCGTGTGCTGGGTCATCTGTTCACCAATCGATCCCAGAAGCCGAGTCAACCCTTCATGCTTGAAAATGCAGAACTTTTCCGTCAGGTGAAGTTACGTACCTCTGAAGCCGCAATTAAGGCTATTCGTGCCCATATGAATGATGGGAATCGAGTCGTTGCTTTGTCGGTTATCGCCAAGTATGAGCGTGTAATTGCCAAGTTGCGAACCTGGAACCAAGGGAAAACAGAAGATCCGTTTAATCAGGAGAAGCTTGAGTTGCAGATGGTGGCGATTCAGGAACAACGCAATACAGTGCAACAATTGTATGAAAACGGTGAAATTAATCGTGATGTGGCTGCCAAGCTGCGCCGGTTTATCAATGACGTGGAAGCGACTGCGTTGAAAAACACTTAATCCGATAAATCCGATATTTTAAATTTGCTAAACGGTTTGATATACTATGGGACAAGAAAGAAATCACTACCAAATACTTATATCGATCAGTGAGGGAGAGATGAGACATGGCAAAACAGCAAATACGGTTGGGCAAGACCGATCTGGTCGTAAATCCCATTGGACTGGGTGCAAATGCTGTAGGAGGGCATAATATCTATCCAGACATGCTGAATGATGAAACAGGTAAGGAAGTGGTTCGTACAGCTTTGAAACAAGGGATTAACTTTGTGGACACGGCATACATCTATGGACCTGAGCATTCCGAACGATTGATCGGCGAAGTATTGAAGGAAACTGGTCAGCGACAGAATACCATCATTGCGACCAAGGCAGCTCATAAATTTGTGGATGGCAAGATTGTCATAGATAACTCACCTGCTTTTCTGAAGACATCCGTGGACGAGGCGTTAAAACGTCTGCAAACGGATTACATTGATCTGTTCTACATTCACTTTCCGGATGAACATACGCCTAAGGATGAAGCGGTAGATACGTTAAAACAATTAAAAGACGCTGGTAAAATTCGTGCGATTGGCGTATCTAATTTCTCCATTAATCAGTTACGTGAAGCCAACAAAGACGGGCATGTAGACGTATTACAATCTGAATATAATCTGTTCAAAAGAGAAGCGGAGAAAGAGCTGTTGCCGTATACGGCTGAGCATAATATTTCTTTTGTGCCTTACTTCCCACTGGCAGCGGGACTGCTCGGTGGTAAATATAATCGCAATACAACCTTTCAGGATGGACGGGCGAAGAATCCGCTGTTCACCGGTGAAGCTTTCATTGAAAATTTGGATAAAGTGGAGCAACTGCGCAGCATAGCACAATCCAAGGATGTTGAGGTTGCTCATCTGGTTCTGGCCTGGTACCTGACTCAGCCTTCGATTGATGCACTGATTCCAGGTGCCAAGAGACCAGAGCAGGTCATTAACAATCTGCAAACATTAAATGTGGAATTAACTGCTGAAGAAATTGCCGTTGTGGATCAGATCTTTCGTTCATGAGTTCGGGTGAATCGGGAAATGCTAACAGGGAGTTTACGTTTGAAGACAAAGTGAGGACACAACATGAACCTGAAGGCAGCCCGAGTCATCGGAATGTTCACGCTAATTATTTTGCTGGGTAGCAGTTCTGCTTATGCGAAGCCTGTACAGAAGAACCGTCAGTATTATGAGGAACGAGGAGAGATCGTGTGGGAAGTTCCCACACAGGATAAACTCATCGCCCTGACCTTTGATGATGGACCAGATCCGGTTCAGACTCCGCAGATTCTCGCATTGCTTCAGCAATATCAAGCCAAAGGAACCTTTTTTGTACTGGGCAAATGGGCAGAGAAATTTCCTGAACTGATTAAGCAGGAACAGCTCGAAGGGCATGAAATCGCCAATCATACGTATGCGCACACGTATGCAGTCCGATCAACACGTGCGGACAAGTACATGAAGGATATGAACGCAGCGGAAAGTTCCATCATTGAAGCGGGTGCGGAGCGGCCCTTGTTGTTCAGACCACCTGGCGGCTATTACAATGATATGGTCATTCAGGCTGCCAAACAAAAAGGGTATACCATTGTACTCTGGTCTTGGCATCAGGATACACGGGACTGGGCTTCCCCAGGTGTATCGGCTATCGTTAAGAAAGTACTGAATAACGCACGTAATGGGGATATTGTACTCTTCCACGATAAGGTGGAAGGCAAGTCCCATACGGTAGCTGCACTCAAAACGATCCTGCCGAAGTTACAGCAGCAGGGATATCGATTCGTGACGGTGTCTGAGCTGCTTGCTGTGAAGGCACGTGAAGCTGCGAAGGATGGGGCTGCACCTTCTTCTTCGTTGAAGCATGTGAAGCCCTAGATATGGCAATTCAATTAGAAACCGCAGGCCTCGGGATATAGAGACCTGCGGTTTCTTTATGTTTGATCTCCATATGAAACATGAAGCCAGGAGTGAGAGGTTGTTGTCTGTCTCCCTTTTGTTTTGAAACCAAAACGTCTACAATAGATGGAGCTTAGTGCTGAAGAGTTACTTAATACATGATATGAATGATGACATAGAGGAGAGTGAATTCGATGAATGGACAACAACGAGTAAATATTAAACCGGGTCTTGAAGTGGACATTGTATTGAAGCAGGACCAAGCTACAGGTAAGCTGACACGTGGCATTGTGAAGGATCTATTAACCAAGTCCCCTACACATCCACACGGAATCAAAGTACGACTGACGAGTGGCCAAGTGGGACGTGTGAAACAGGTCATCACTGGAGGATCGAACTAACTGTGGCTCAAGGCGGTGAAATGAGCACGACCGCAGAAGTAATGGCACATCTGGCTTCGGGTAATGCACGTCAGCAGGACGCATATCGCGTAATACAGAGCAGTGGCTTGCTCGATATATTAGCTGCCTACCCCCCCTATCCGGCGGGGACAGTACCGATTGATATTGATGTTCCGGGCAGTGATCTGGATCTGCTGTGTTATGCGGAGGATCTGGATGCCTTTGAAGCTGAGATGTATGATCAGCTCGGAGCTGTTGGTGAGTTTCAATGTGTTCGTGGTGGGGATCTTCCCGGCCAACGTCCTTATGTGACTTGTAATTTGCAAGTGGGACATTGGCCTGTGGAGATTTTTGCCCAATCCGTGCCGGTTAACAGGCAGAATGCATACCTACATATGATTGTGGAGTGGAGATTGTTACAACTGTGGGGAGACGCGGGACATCGTGAGATCCGCAGACTGAAACAGGCAGGGTGGAAGACGGAGCCTGCATTTGCTTCTGTACTTGGATTACAGGGAGATCCATATGTGGACATGCTGCATCTGGCCGAGATGAAACGTGAAGATCTCTGGAGCTGGGCGCGTTCACGCACGTCTTTTTCAACGGATTAGCATTTAACCTTTGGTCAGATTAGAAAGATAGCTACAATCGTCGTTACCGTAAGTCCCAGCAATACAGGCTTCAGGTTGCGTCTTGCAAGTTCAAAAGGACTGACTCCGCAGATTGCAGCAGCAGGAATTAACGCCCATGGAATCAAGGTCCCACCACCTACCCATATGGCTGCAACCTGACCCAGCGCGGTCAGCACAGGTGCAGAATCTGCCGAACCTGCGAACATGGACGCAATCGAGCCAACCAGGGAAATACCCGAGAACCCCGAACCATCCATTCCCGTAACTGCTCCCGTCACAGTCATTGTAATGGCCCCCACCGTATCATTCAATGGCACCAGTCCAGCAAGTGCAACTCCGAGATCATTCACAATCCCGTGTGAACCTTCAGGAAGAGGGTTGATGAACAACTCCGTAATCGCAGCATCTCCCAGATAAAAAAATGCGGCTATGGGAATAACCGGTCCAAACACCTTGAAACCAAACTGAAATCCTTCTATTAAATAATTGGTCGTTTCCTCTGGTCCGGCATGACGATGTGCGGCAAGGGTGACAGCGATCAGTATAACAACAGCGGTTCCGCCAATCAGAGCTGTTGCGTCGCCACCTTGTAACTTCAATACAAACATCAGAATCACATCAACTGCGAATAACAGAGGGATAAGCAGAGCGAACGCTTGTTGCAGACGGGGGGACATAACTTGACGTTGAACAGGCTGATTAGCGGGCAGGGTGGTGGGCACAGCCTCTGATGAGGAGGAAGGCTCCATGCTCCGTGTTCCTGATATAGAGTCTGGGGAGTGAACAGGTGAGTCTGATTTCATCTCTTTGCGCAGCATCCAGAAGGCTGTTAGTGTAGATACCGTTCCCATGACAATGACCAGAGGTATGCTGGCCGTCATGACGGAAGTAACCGGTATACCCGCCGCATCAGCTGTAAGTTTGGGAGCCCCCTGAATAATGTAATCTCCTGACAGTGCAATTCCATGTCCGAACAGGTTCATGGCAATGGCAGCTCCAATCGGGGGAAGACCTACACGCACGGCTACAGGAAGGAGTACTGCACCGACGAGTGCTACGGCCGGTGATGGCCAGAAAAATAGCGATACGACCATCATGATCAATCCGATACCCCAATACGCGACCTGAGGAGAACGGATAAACCGGGTGACAGGTGTTACCATGACCTCATTAATGCCTGTTCTGATCAGAACACGGCTCATTGCCACAATAATCGAGATGATGAAGATCGTACTTAACAATTCTTTTGTTGCATAGATAAAACTGCTGAAGATCCCAGCAACTGACCCGCTTAAGGTTTCGGTTGCCAGAAGTCCAATGGTCATAATACCCGCGACACAGATGATCGTGGTGTCCCTGCGCCGAATCATTACGGCGATGATCAAGACGATATATGCCAGATAGACATAGTGCAACGCAGTGAGTTGAATATTCATCAAACAGGCCTCCCTACATCCTGGTGACAAATCCCTAGGAGTGATATATCGTATGCATGTCAAGATCGGGCGTTCGTGGAGTTCGGGGCTTGCCGCAGCATTTATTTTTAGGGAGAAGCTTCCGATTTATAATGAAGGATTTTTTTTACAACTGGAGAATTTATTACAACATGAAGCTTGTTACTATCGAAATTGGAGCGGATGAAAGTCACCAGAATTGACATATGAAGGTCACGGGAACCCATAGACAATGGCAAGCAGGGGTGATTACAATAAACATGCCATCATAAGGAAGAAAATAGAAAAATGATGTTGAATCAAAAAAAGTGTGTGTTCAAAAGCAGACTTCTTGAACTACCTCTCAAAGGGCGGGAATCCATGAACTTGATCCGTTCACTTCGTTTTAAATTTATTGTGGGTTTAACATTGATCATGCTGCCACTATTCATGCTGCTTTATTACAACAACGTCTACGCCATGAAAGTCGTACGTGACAAAGTATCCCTCACCAATATGAATCATCTCGCCAAGAGTGTGGAGCAGAATGAACGTGTATTACAGGAGACGAATCGGTATTTATATAGTCTGGGCGAGAGGGACCCGGATATTATCTCTCTGTTTTTTCTGAAATACGGCAGCGGCGATTATATCATTGCAAAGCAACGGATTATGAACAAATTCATGACAGATATCGGTTTTTATAATCTAATCGATTCTTTTTTCCTATATGATGCCGTGAATGATGATCTGCTGCTCGCCACTTCAGGCAATTATGATGTCAAAAAGTCGGTTGTGCAGGAGAGTATGCCAGTCCAAATGCTGCAATTGGAAGGGGATATCCAGAAGCCGGAATGGAGCATCGTGCGTGGCGGAACGTGGAATGCACTGGTGAAAACGGTGCGAATCAACCAGCAGTTCTATGCAGGTGCACTTGTGGATATGAATGCACTGAATCATACACAACAATTCACTGAATCTGGGGATCGGGGTGGCGCAGTCATTGTTGGAACAGACGGTGGGGCATTATCTGATTCCACATTGACTATTGCACAGATTCAGCTGGCTGCAGCGCATCTTCCTGGCCTGAAGGATCCGTATCAGGTGATCTCTGAAGTTGTGAACAAGGGAGAAGCACGTCAATATTTGATGTTGGGTATTGCCTCGGCCATGTCCGAGATGAATTATATCGTGCTACTGCCTGAGGAAGACATGATGCGTAACCTCCCGTTTTTCCAGCAGATCATTCGTCTGCTTCCCATTGGTGCGGCAGTAATTCTGGTTACTGCACTGATCTTTTTGCGGCATCTGTTATTCCGCCCGATGAATGCGTTGATTCGCGGCATGAGAAGGGTGAGCCGGGGAGATCTCGATGTGAAGCTGGAACCGCCATCTTCTTCGGAACTTGAATTTATGACACGAAGTTTCAATCAAATGACCAGTGAGATCAGACATCTGAAGATTGATGTGTATGAGGAACAACTGCGAACGCGGGAGGCAGAGTTCAAACAATTACAGATGCAAATCAATCCGCACTTTTACCTGAATTCACTCAATATTATTCATAGCCTGGCTTCCTTGCAGAAGCATGAGTTGGTGCAGCAGATGGCTGGTCATCTGGCCGATTATTTTCGATTCAGTCTGCGCGCAGGCAAACGTGTTATTCGTCTGGATGAAGAGCTGGAGCACATTCGTCATTACTTAGAAATTCAAAAGCTGAGGTTTCCAAACAGATTCGATTTTGAACTGGATATCGAACCGAATCTGGAACATTATGTGATTCCTCCATTAACCATTCAGCCGTTTGTGGAGAATGCCATTATTCATGGATTTCAGCGCCGGACACAAGCCTTTGTCATTCGGATTGTGGCACGCCTCGGTGCGAAGTCATCCAGCCAGGTCGATGGGACGGTGCTTCAACTGATGATTGTGGATAATGGTGTCGGATTTGATGAGGAATTATTGGAGCGTCTGCAACATGGACAGTACGCTGAAGACCCGAGTGGACAGCATATCGGTATATGGAACGTGGCTCATCGGCTTTTAGTGAAGTATGGTGATCAAGCCAGTTTGCAGTTTGGAAATGAGGCGGATCATGGGGCCAAAGTCATCATTGATTTACCCGCTCAGACCGAAGAGGAAGAAGGGGGAGCCCATGCGGAACCTGTTGATCGTGGATGATGAAGTGTATGCATTACAAGCGATGGTGGAAGGCGTTAACTGGCAAGCAGCAGGCGTCGAGCAGGTATTCAGTGCTTGTGATGCCGAAGAGGCAAGAGAGATCTTAAGGGCAAATGCTATTGATATTATAATCTGTGATATCGAGATGCCTGGTGAAACAGGGCTTGACCTGCAAAGCTGGGTGTTGAAACATGATCCAGGCATACTGACCATTTTCCTGACAGGGCATGCTTTATTCGATTATGCTCAGACAGCCATCAAGCTAAATAGCTTTGATTATGTGTTGAAGCCGGCTCCAGCGGATCAATTGATTAAGGTAGTCACCCAGGCGGTGGAGAAGATCAAGGATGGAGAGCTGCGTACCCGTACCAACGAAGTTTATGAGACCGTATACAAACGCTGGAAAACCCATAAACCGCTACTAACAGAACGCTTCTGGAAAGATGCCATCTCTCAACGCATCACGTTAACCAAACAACGGTTGCAAGAGCTCGCAGAATTGTATGGAGCCGAGATTGACCCGCAGGCTCGTGTGTTACCCATAGTGATCTCGGTGGAGGAGTGGGTGCGTGAGTTCGACCTGCGCGACGAAGAGGTGCTGGAATATGCGCTCCGTAATGCAGCCAGGGAGATTCTGCTTGGCAACAAGCCGGGCGAGGTATTTCAGGATCAAAGTGGATTGAATATTGTGCTTGCTTATGAGCAAGACGGCATCATCCCAAGTGAGAGCGAAGTGGCACAACGTTGTCAGGGGTATATCCAGGATTGTGGTACGTATTTCTACTGCCGCTTGTCCTGTTATGTTGGTGTCCCGGTGGCTGTAACGGAGCTGCAAGGCATGTTAAATGAACTGATGGATATGGAACGGCGCAATATTAAGGAGCTTGAAGAAGTTTTTGTCTATGATGAGCGGGGAAGAGATCAGGAAGATCGCTTTTTGCCTATTCCATGGTTTTCGGAATTATCCATTCTTTTTGAGACGGGGAAAGTAGGGGACTTGCGAGAACGTGTGGATGAGATTTTTGAGTTGCTTGCTGCCCAGGATGGACTGTCTCCTGAAATGTTGCATCTCTACTACCATGCCATGCTGCATGTGGTCTATCCACTGCTTCATCAGAAAAACGTGTCCATACGCAGTCTTTATCCGGGTGAACGGGAGCCGGAAGAGAGTATGGTGACAAGGTCGTTGCCGCAGTTGAAACAGTGGACGTCGGATCTGATTGATCGTGTTATCCCGGTATTGTACCCGGACGATCATAGTCCCATGACCATTGTGGATCAGTTGTGCGTTTATATTGAAACTCATATTGGTGAAGAACTCATGCGTGAGGAACTTGCAGCTTTTGCCGGATTCAATCCCGCTTATCTATCCCGTCTGTTTCGAAAAGAGAAGGGCATGTCCCTATCTGAGTTTATCCTGCAGGGCAGAGTAGCTAAAGCGAAAACGTTGTTGTCCCAGTCCACCGTCAAAGTGACGGATATCGCTGGCAAGGTGGGATACTATAATTACTCGCATTTCACCAAAATGTTCAAAAAGTGCACGGGTATAACGCCACAGGAGTTTCGAAAACAGTCACGTACCGTATAGTTCAGGGCGCAGCATGCTGCGCCTTTGTTTTGTTTATTTTGGCACTAAAGTCATAATTTGATAAGTCAACAGGTCACCACAGCAGATAGAGGTCTTACTCGCCCCGCCGTATACTTGAACCACAGGAGCCGCAACGGAGCTTCATCCTGAGGAAGAATTCAAGAGGAGTGAGGGAGAACAAGTTATGAAGACACAACCCCAGGCGGGTAAGGGAGTACGGATATCGGAAATACCGGGAGAAACAGTCCGAAAGCGCAAATCTGTGTGGCACAATCTTGGCAAATTCAAGGTGCTGTATCTCATGTTCTTGCCAGGTGTCCTGTTTCTGCTGGTGAACAACTATATGCCGATGTTCGGCGTTCTGATCGCATTCAAAAATGTAAACTATGCCGATGGTATTTGGGGTAGCCCATGGAGTGGATGGGACAATTTTAAATATTTGTTCTCAACCAGTGATGCATGGGAAATTACCCGAAATACACTCGCGTATAACACGGTGTTTATTGCACTGAATCTCTTTGTAGGTGTCGGGCTTGCTATTCTGCTCAATGAAGTGAAGAACAAAGCAATGTCCAAGTTATATCAATCACTTATGCTATTACCGTATTTCCTGTCCATGATTGTGGTCAGTTATCTGGTACTGGCTTTCCTGGGCAAGGATTCAGGCTTCATGAACTCAACGATTCTGCAGATGTTCGGCGGTCAGCCGATCGACTGGTATTCAGAGCCGAAGTATTGGCCGTATATTTTGCCACTGGTGAACACATGGAAGAATATTGGATATTATGCCGTCATTTATCTGGCAGCTGTCGTGGGTATCGATGAAGAATATTATGAAGCAGCTGTGCTCGATGGCGCAACCAAATGGCATCAGATACGCTTCATTACCATTCCGTTTCTCGTCCCATTAATCGTCATTATGACGTTATTGCAGATTGGCCGTATATTCTATGCTGACTTCAGTCTGTTCTACCAGGTTCCATTGGAATCGGGGGCGCTGTTCCCTGTAACGAATGTACTGGATACCTACGTATATCGTACGTTCCTTATCGGTGGAGATATCGGGATGTCATCAGCAGCTGGTCTATACCAAGCAATCGTTGGATTTGTGCTGGTTCTTGTATCCAATACCATCGTAAGGCGAATAGATAAAGATAATGCATTATTTTGAGAGGAGGCAAGTCAGCTGTGAAATCACGTGATCCACTAGCCGTATCGAAGCGTTCCGCATCCGTTATTCATGCGATGTTTCTATTCTATGCCATTGCCTGTATCGTGCCGATCCTGCTTGTCTTCTCCATCTCATTTTCGGACGAGACAACCGTAATTGCCAATGGATATAAGCTTATTCCAGAGAAATTCAGCCTGACGGCTTATGAGTTTCTGTTCAGAGATATGGATCAGATCATTCACTCGTATGGTATATCCTTTATCGTTACCGTTGTAGGTACCATTACAAGTGTTGCGCTGACCGCATTGTATGCGTATCCGCTCTCACGGAGAGATCTGCCTTACCGAGGTTGGTTCGCCTTTTTCATCTTCTTCACGATGCTGTTCAATGGGGGGCTGGTACCTTGGTACCTGGTCTATGTCAACGTATTGGATCTGAAAAACTCCCTACTGGCACTCATTATGCCGCTACTGCTATCCCCATTCTTTGTACTGGTCATGCGTACATTCTTCGCGAACTCCATTCCGGTGTCTATTCTGGAATCGGCTCGGATTGATGGTGCGGGAGAATTGAGAACGTTTGCACGTATCGTACTTCCGCTCTCTCTTCCCGTAATGGCAACCGTTGCGTTGTTCAGTACACTGAATTACTGGAATGACTGGTATCTTAGCATGATTTTTATATCAGATAACCGGACGATCAGCCTTCAGTACCTTATGTACCGGACGCTGCTCGATATTCAATATTTAACAACCAACTCCAACGTCTCTTCACAGATTTCGTCGCAGGGTGGATTGCTCAATTTGCCTAACAAAACTCTGCAAATGGCAATGGCTGTGGTCGGTATTGGTCCAATTGTACTGGCATATCCGTTCTTCCAGCGTTATTTCATCAAAGGTCTTACAGTTGGCGCTGTGAAGGGATAACTCTGAACCGGTTAGCGGAGTGGGCAAGGTAAATGAAGATGGACTGAAAGGGCATATACAGAAGTAGTTATCGGTTTAATTGTGAATTGGGGAATTCGGTTGTATGGTTCAACACATGACAGGAGGGGTTCAATTGGTTAGATCATTAAAGGTATGGTCACGCATGATGGCAACGGTTATGGCGCTGAGCCTGGTGCTGGCTGCTTGCTCATCAGACAAGGGTGGAACAACAACACCTGGCGCAGAAGGCGGAGGAGCAAGTGAAGGCGGGGGCAAACCCTATGAAGTGACACTGTTCTACCCAGGGACACCACAGAAGGATGTCGCTCTGGTGGAAGCCGAGATTAACAAAAAGATGGAACCAAAGATCGGGGCCACGCTTAAGATCAATGCGATTGACTGGGGACAGTGGGATAACAAGCTGAATCTCATGATCTCCTCAGGTGAAAAATCAGACATTATCTTCACAGCAGCTTGGCAGAACTACACGGTGAATGTAGCTAAAGGCGCATTCTTGCCATTGAATGATCTGCTTGATGAATATGGTCAGGATATCAAGAAAAACCTGGACCCTGCCTTTCTGGAAGGTTCCCAGGTGGACGGCGTGAATTACGGGGTTCCTACGAATAAGGAACTCGCTGCCACACGTGGTGTGTTGGTACGTAAAGATCTGGCTGACAAGTATAAGCTGGACCTGACAGCCGTAAAAACTTGGGCTGATCTGGAGCCCCTGCTCAAAACAATCAAGGAAAACGAGCCATCCATCACACCATTCTATATGTCCAATACCAACGGTAACGGGCTGTTGGAAAATCTGGATTGGGATTATCTCGGTGATGCTTCCGTACCTGGAGTCATCTCCAAAACAGCAGGCGGAACAACGGTGCTGAATGAAGTAGAGACCCCTGAATTCAAAGAAGCGGCTGAACTCGCTCGCAAGTGGTATCAAGCAGGATATATCAACAGTGATGCTGCTACGTCCAATGTGTTCCCGAAAGACCAGGCGAAGGCTGGAAAAGCGTTTCTCTGGACAGATGGCATGAAGCCAGGCAAGGATAAAGAAGAAGAAGGGTATGTGGGTTTCCCACTGACTCAGATTGAGATGACACAGCCGACAATCACGACGGGTGATGCATCTGGAGCGATGCTTGCGATCTCCCGTTCTTCCGAGCAACCGGAGAAAGCGATGCAGGTCATTAACCTGCTGCATTCCGACAAGGAAATTAACAACTTGCTGAACTTCGGAATTGAAGGCACCCATTATGTGAAAAAAGACGGACAGGATAATATCATTACTCTCCCTGAAGGCGTAGATGCCAACAGTCGTACCTACAATCCAGGTGCCCAGTGGCAGCTTGGTAACCAGTTCCTGAACTTCCTCTGGGATAATGAAGATCCGCAGAAGTGGGAAAAGTTCAAAGAATTTAACGCCAAAGGTGTGAAGTCCCCAGCACTGGGCTTTACATTCAACAGTCAATCTGTCAAAAATGAAATTGCTGCGGTCAACAACGTGAACAAACAGTTCAAGCCGGGCATGACATCGGGCGCCGTTGATCCGAATGAGATGATTCCGAAATATCTGGAGAAATTGAAAGCAGCGGGAATTGATAAAATTATTGCAGCCAAACAGGAACAACTCGATGCATTCCTTGCCAAAAGTAAATAATCATTAGCTATGGGACTTGTGATCTACAAGCTCTTGTCGGTGGCAAATATGGAGGACGTTTTCGGTAAACAACCGAAGACGTTCTTTTTATTGTTGTTTTTTTGATTTGGATTGTTAATCATAATTAGGAAAAATATGATATAATCAGGTGGTTGATTAGGGGGTGTTCGTGTGTCGAGGACCAGACTTGTGTTCTCCGGGGCTTTATTGCTATTTGCTATCATCTTTACATTTAACCATCATCTTGGTTTTTCTGTTGGAGATACAATGCTGTCAGCAATAGGTATATCACCGTATACTACATCTTATTTGAGTGGTGTACATATCACACTTTTCTTCGGATTGGGGATCTTCGCCTGTGGCTTTTATCTTACTCGCAAAGAGATTGGTCGGTCGTTTCCGGGACTTGCAAAAGGGTTGTGGATTGTTGTTCTCGCTCTTGTTCTCAGTTACTCGTACATGACGGATAAATTCATGTATATAGCCAATTGGGGAGCTAAAGGCATAGATGCAGTATCCTATGTACAGAATGCAAGCTCTTGTACCTTTAACGTGTTGAAGACGGGGGAGACCCGAGCAACCTGTGACCTGACACTCAAAAATTACGGCAGAGATCCCGTATCCGCTGTGTTATTGCCTGATCTCGCACGCAGTTATAAGTTCAAGGACGATCCGCTATTGGAAGCCTTGCGGTCTGTCCAATTAGGGCCAGTACATGTTGAGATTGAACCCCATGGAACGTTTACAGGGAAATTGGAGTTTTACGGGAAAGCGGAATCCCCGCTGTACGTTAGTGGGAAACTTAAGGATATTGTGCTGGATGTAGGGGTGGATGGAGCGAATACGGTGTTTGATTACGATATGCCATAGTTGATATTTTTATAGAAAAAAAGAATAATTACATAAACAGATGTGGAATAAGGCTAATCTAGATAGAACGTTCAAAGAGATATACTAAAATCAGATTGAGAGCTGGCTAATGGCTGGCTCTTTTTGTGCGTGGAAGTTGCAATTAGTGCTGAAATATTGGTTTTATCTCCTTTCCCCTTCAATTGGTAACGCTTACGCTAGATAATGAATTGGTTTGTCTCAAAAAAATAGTTTGTCTTTACCGCTTACATCATTACAATTAATGTCACGACAAATTAAGACAAGGTGAGATGAAAAGATGTCATATCGGACAAACCTGTTTTCCAAAATGGTCATTCTTATTCTGATTATGCTGATTCCTGTAGTGCTTCTGTACTGGTACTCTAATCACAAAACAACAGCTGTTCTCAGAGATGAGTTGAATCGATCAAATAGTAACCAGCTTGAATTTTTCCAAAATCAAGTGAACACAAACATCGAACTGTTATCCTCATGGCCGAATCTGCTCATACATGATCCTGATATTGCCAGCTTCCGGCGAATCTATGCGGACAGTAACTACTTTGACCTGGATGCAATCAACCTGGTCAAACGTATTCAGAATAAGCTGAGTATTCAGGAAAGCTCATCCAATTGGGCCACGAAATTATATCTGTATTCTCCTTCGCTGGGTAGGGTGGTTTCCGAAAGGGATGCACGTTCTTACGATAAACAAGCGCTAAGGGAGAATATCAGTTCCGGCTGGGATGTACGCAAAATTCAGGATGGGGAAGATGATCGGTTCATGTTTAGCTGGATTACTGTATCTCCGTACGGCATTAAAGACCCGGCTAATAATGCGGAAACGATTATTAAACTGGAGTTTGATAGTGACAACATTCGGGATATGCTCGACAAATTCAAGGATGATGGCAGACATGATCCATTCTACTTCCGAGAAGAGTCGGGGGTTATCTATAATCGGACTTCAGATCGTTCATTAACGAATCAGCTGATGGAAGAACTGTCCGTGCATAAACTTCAGGACGTTGATAATCGTACAGTAGTGATCGGGGACGAGCCTTACATGGTTAACACCGTAAAATCCAGTACAACAGGCTGGTATTTGGTGGACTATATGCCTCTGTCAGATATTCTGAAGCCCATTCATCAATCAAACATGCTGTTCTATTCTTCCATGATTTGTTTGTTGTTGATGAGTTTTGGTGTGGCGTACTTGTTATATGTACAGGTGCAGGTACCAGTGAAACAACTCATTCGCGGGTTCCAGCGGTTGAAGCAGGAAGATTATTCAGTGAGGATTAAGCCGAAGGGCCGCAATGAATTCAGTTTCCTGTCTGAACGGTTCAACTTGATGGTGGAGCAGATCCAGCAGTTGTTTGAACACGTTTACCTGGAACAGATACATGTGCGTGAAGCCCGGTTGAAGCAGCTGCAATCGCAGATTAACCCGCACTTCTTCTATAATTGTTTCTCCTTCATTACGAGTATGGCGAAGCTAAAGCGTATGGATGCGGTTGTGGCGATGTCGCATAACCTCTCCCGATATTATCGGTATACGACAAGACAGGAGCGGGACGTGGTACCGTTGACAGAAGAGATTGAATTTGTCAGCTGTTATCTGGAGATCCAACGGATGCGTATGGACCGGATTCATTACAAGATTGATCTGTCTGATGAGATGTTGAGACAGGAGGTACCGCCCCTAATCGTGCAACCACTGGTGGAGAATGCGGTAATTCACGGTATTGAAGCGGATGCGGAAGCCGGAGAAATAAGAGTTTCTGGGGAAAAACAGGGCGGTGTCATGGTTCTTGTGGTTGAAGATGATGGGCAAGGCATGACACAGGAGGCACGTGAGGCGCTTCTGAATAAGCTCAGGGGAACAATGGATCAGGAGATGGGCTGTGGCCTGTGGAATGTGAATCAGAGACTCCAGCTTCGATATGGGGAGCAGGCAGGGCTTGATATAACGGAATCGGAACTTGGTGGATTACGGGTAACACTATCGTGGCCTGCCGAGAGGGAACTTCTCCCAGATAGCCAAGATAGCATCGAGAACATGTGAGAGCATGGTGGGAAATTGAACTTAGTGCATAACGAACGAGATAGGGAGTGACTTGCTTGATAGATATACTGCTAGTAGATGATGAAACGTATGTAACAGAAAGTCTGGAACTTACGATCCCCTGGGGAGAGCTTGGAGTAACGACTGTGCTTCGTGCCGCTTCCGGTAAGGAAGCGCTGGAGATTATGGAGGAAAATGCAGTGGATATCGTGGTGACCGATATTCGCATGCCTGGCATGTCCGGACTGGATCTGATTGCAGAGGTAAGCAAACGTTGGTCCCATATTCGCTGTATCTTGCTGACCGGTCACAGTGATTTTACTTATGCGAAGAAAGCGATTCAATTGCAGGCAGCGGATTATATTCTGAAACCTGTAAACGATGATGAATTTATGAGTTCCGTATCGGCAGCCATCACATCTCTTCGCGATGAGTGGGATGAATTCGATAAATATCACCGGCTCTTATACAGTCGGAAGTCTGATTATAAAATTTTACGTGAAAATCTGATGCATGATCTGCTGCTGGGGCGTGAGATCACGGCGCGGGCACTTCGGGAACAACTGCAACAATATGAGATTCATATTGACCCGGAACAATCGGCTGTGATGATGCTGATTCGCCTTACAGGACGTTTCTCATCAATGGACCAGCAGTCTCTGGATCTGATGGATTTTGCGGTAGGTAATATTGCAGAGGAAGTACTCGGAGAGCAATTTAACGTGTGGTTTGGTCGCGGACCCCATGAGTGTCTGGTGATGTTTTTGCAAAATCAAGAACAGATCGAAGCTCCGCAGATGGACTTGGAGACGTTGAGAAGCTCAGCTGAAACTTTCCGTGAGCATGTCATTCGATATTTACAGGGAGATCTGTCCATGGTCGTTACACCGTCATTTCCCTTTAATGAGTTGACAGCAGCTTATCGAAAAAGTCTGGGTTCCCTTGTCCTTTCAGGACCGGAAGAACACAAGATTATATATATGGACATGGATCAGGCACTCGGCAAAAGATCTGAGAATGATGCGACCCAGGCGCTCGAAGAGTTGTACAAACCGCCTGTACTTCCGCAATTGCTTGAGACTAAGCAATGGGAAGCGGCGGCACGCAAGCTGAACACGGTCTTTGACGCGGCAGAACAGGTACGATTGTCCCGAGAACATGTGTATGAGATGTATCTGTCGGTAACCAATGCATTCATGTATATCGCCCATAAACAGGGGCATCTGGTGCATGAGATTGATCATGCGGGATTTGATCTGCTCCTTGCCCATCAGTTGATTCAATCACCCGAGAAGCTGCGGCGTTGGGCCACCGAGATGCTGGCGAAGCTTCAGGAAGAGTTGTCCGATCAGGAGGGTGTGCAGAGCCGCAGACATGTGATCAAGCAGGTTCAGGAGCTGGTGACAAGTGATACGGGACAGGATCTGTCGGTGAAGATGATTGCGGACAAGGTATATTTGCACCCCGTATACCTATCAAAAATCTACAAGGCAGAGACAGGGGAAGGTCTTGGGGACTACATGATTCGGATGCGCATGGAACGCGCGCTATATCTGCTTAAGAATAGCAACAAAAAAATATACGAGATTACGAGTGAACTTGGCTATCAGAATCCGCAATATTTCAGCAAAATGTTCAAAAAACATTATGGTATGACACCCAATGAATTTCGGGATCAGGCATAATTACAACAACATTCCAGAATATAGGTTGGCAAAGGTGCAGAAATCTTGATTTCGTATCATAGGCTCAAAGGCCTGGTCAGCCTATAATGAAAGGGTAACCAAAACGATTTAAGGGGGAACAACATGAGAGCGCAATCAACAAAAAAGAGATTCTTGACGCTTCTCGCTACAACGCTGAGTCTAACTGTCGTTCTTGCAGGATGTTCAGGCGGCAGTGGGGGCGGAGATAGTGCAACACCAAGTACATCTGGAACCCAAAACGAATACAAAGAAAAGTATGATCCGGAAGTAACCATTACAACAGCATGGGGAATCGATCCTGAGCTGAAGTTTAAAAATGGCGAATCCATGGAAAATAACGTGGCAACCAAGTGGGCCAAGGAAAAATTCGGGATTAATGTCAGCGCGCTCTGGTCAGTAACAGACACAAACAGTGCGTTTGCAACTAAACTTCGTCTGGCTATGTCTTCTGG
Source organism: Paenibacillus sp. 1781tsa1 (assembly GCF_024159265.1). Classification (NCBI taxonomy): domain Bacteria; kingdom Bacillati; phylum Bacillota; class Bacilli; order Caryophanales; family Paenibacillaceae; genus Paenibacillus; species Paenibacillus sp. 1781tsa1. The sequence continues at coordinate 2,337,008 of NZ_JAMYWY010000001.1, forward strand.
ACAGGAAATGCCAGATATCGTGACGATTGGTAGTGCGGACAATCTCGTTGCTCAAGACTTGATCGACTCTGGCATGTACGAAGAAGTCGGTCCACTGTTCGACAAATATGCTTCAGACACATGGAAAAAAGCGATGGAGCAAGATCCAAACGTATGGAACCAATATAGTCGTGATGGCAAAAGAATGGGTATCCCTGTTCTGGACTACGCATACAACAATGATTACTTGCTCTGGATTCGCCAGGATTGGCTGGACAAGCTGAATCTGAAAGCACCAAAAACAATCGATGAGCTGGAAACCGTTATGGAAGCATTCAAAAACAATAACCCGGACGGCTTGGCTCCTGAAAAAGTCACTCCGCTCAGCGTTGGTTTCAAAACATCCATGAACACATGGATGGGAGATGTATCCTGGATCTTTGGTGCATATGGCACCTTACCTCAACAATGGAATCTGGCTTCGGATGGCAAGCTCGAGTATGGCTCCATTAATCCAGGCATGAAGCAAGGTCTGACCAAATTGAGCGAATGGCTCAAAAAAGGATATATCCCGCAGGAAGCAGCTCTATGGGATGAGAACAAAACAGCAGAGCCAGCAGTTGCAGGAACTGCCGGCATTATTCCAGGACCTTACTGGATGAGTGGATGGCCACTTCTTGATACCGTGAAAAATGTACCGAGTGCGGTATGGAAACCGATTGAAATTCCTACCGGTCCTGAAGGCAAAGCGATGCGTCACGGAACACAGTTCGTTAATGGTGTTACATTGATCAAAAAAGATATGGCACACCCAGAAGCATTCTTTACGTATCAGAACTACCTGTTCGACAATTATGCAGATCCGGCACCAGGCAGCCCTTATGATAACGGTTTGTTTGCAGGTTATGACTATCAATTGGATGCAAATGGAAAACAAATGCCGATTGACCAGATCGAAGGCGGATACGTGAACGTTGTACGTTATTTGCTTGTTCGCGACGGTGCTCGTATTCCAGATGCCCAGATGAAAGCACTTCTGAACTTAGCGGATGGCAAAGAGCCTGAAACGAAGCTTGAGAAAGATGTTGCTGTCAATTACGGTAAAGAAACTCCTGCTGCAGCGAAAGTGTTACTGAGCCAAGAAGAAATTTCCTTCAAAAACATGTTCACAGGTCCAACAACACAGACGATGAAATCCAAGCTGGACTATCTGAACAAAATCGAGAATCAGGCATTTAACGAAATTATCTATGGCAAAAATCCGGCTGATGCGTTTGATACCTTTGTACAAACGTGGAAATCGGGTGGCGGTGACCAAATCACGCAAGAGGTTAACGAATGGTATGACAGTGTGAAAAAATAGTTACAAGCAGCGCTCAGACGACTAACGTCTGGGCGCTTTTTTGTGTTTATTCAAGCTGAGGCAAAGTGGTTGAATTTGTGCCATTTATATTGCTTTTATGTGCTGTTTGGACCCCGTAAAAGGTTGATATAATCGCATTATAAGCCACTCAGGGAGTACTTGAGTAGGAAGAAATACAGGGGGAGCAATCATGAGAACTTTGAAACGCACTTGGCCATTCCACGTTATGCTGTTGCCAGCCATTATCTTTCTGATTATCTTCAGTTATGTGCCTATGGGCGGGATCATTATGGCATTCCAGAACTACAAGCCATGGCTTGGGATTAGCGGTTCTGAATGGGTCGGGCTGGACAACTTTAGATATTTGTTTGAACGTGAAGACAGCTTACAGGTTATCTGGAACACATTGATTATTGCCGTACTTAAACTGATTTTTAATTTATTTGTTCCATTTGTTTTTGCCATTCTTTTGAATGAGGTTCGCAAGATGGCTATACAGCGGACGATTCAAACACTTGTCTATTTACCTCACTTCTTGTCCTGGGTCATTCTGGGCGGGATTTTGATAGATCTGTTGTCAACAGGCGGCTTGGTTAACCGGGTTCTGGGAACCTTTGGACTCGGGCCATATTTCTTCCTTGGAGACAACAGTTGGTTCCGATCTACGGTCATTCTGACAGATGTGTGGAAAGAATTTGGCTATAACATGATTGTCTTTCTGGCTGCCCTTGCCGGAATTAATCCAGCATTGTACGAAGCAGCGGAAATTGACGGAGCAGGACGCTGGAAACAGACACTGCACATTACAATCCCTTCGCTTGTGCCGATGCTGATGGTTGTCGGAACACTGGCACTTGGTAACGTACTGAATGCCGGATTTGACCAGATTTTCAACTTGTATAACCCGCTCGTATATCAAACGGGTGACATCATTGATACATTCGTATATCGTTCCGCAATGCAAAATGGTGAGATGGGCTTTGCAACCGCAATCGGATTATTCAAATCGGTCATTAGCATGATCTTGATTCTTGTATCGTACAGCTTAGCCAAAAAATACGCTGGATATCGCATATTCTAAACGAATGAACAGAGAAAGAAGGGACCACGATGTATCATAAATCATTGCCTTATCGCGTGTTTAATATAGTCAATACCTGCTTTCTGATTTTGATCGCCATTATGTGTATCGTACCAATGATTCATGTACTGGCAGTATCCTTTAGTACAAAGGCTGCTGCCGATGCCAATCTGGTCAATCTTTGGCCCGTAGGTTTCTCACTTGAGGCATACAAAAAAACGATGAACAATCCAATTTTCTTGAACTCGCTCTGGATCTCATTTCTGCGTACAGTGATCGGTACAGCCATTACGTTGCTGATTACGTTCCTGGCGGCTTATCCATTGTCCAAAGAGAATAGTGAATTCAAAGGCAGAACGATTTACTCCTGGATTTTTGTATTCAGCATGATTTTCAACGGGGGACTGGTGCCGTTCTACATGGTTATTCAGAAGATCGGGTTGATGGATTCCTTCTGGGTACTGGTACTCCCAGGGGCAGTTAACACATTCCTTGTCATTCTGATGCTGAACTTCTTCCGCGGTATTCCAAAAGAGCTGGAGGAAGCGGCACTAATGGACGGAGCTAACCATTTCAGAACATTGTTCAGTATCTTCCTTCCCATTTCGATGCCGTCCATTGCAACCATTGCATTGTTCAGTATGGTGTTCCACTGGAATTCCTGGTTTGATGGATTGCTCTACATGAATAACGCCAAGGATTACCCACTTGCTACATTTATGCAAACGGTCATTATTGGACGTGATATGAGTAGCATGAGCATGAATCCAAAAGAAATGGAAGCTCTCTCTCAAACCACGGTAAGGGCAGCTCAGATCTTCATCGGAAGTGCACCGATCTTGATTGTATATCCTTTCCTGCAACGTTTCTTTGTTAAAGGTATGACGTTGGGCTCAGTTAAAGGCTGAGCCTGTACCCCAAATTAATGGAGGTTGATACAGTGAGCAACTTGACGGAAAAGACATTCGTTCTGGGAATGGATGTGTCTTTTATGGATGAAATTGAACAGCATGGCGGGAGCTACAGTGATGTGGACGGCAAGGAACAAGACTTGCTGTCCATCCTGAAGTTCAATGACACTAACGCGATACGACTTCGAATCTGGAATGATCCTGTTGGTGGATTCTGCAATCTGGAGCGTACGGTGGAGATAGCCAAACGGATCAAGGAACAGGGCTTGAAATTTTTGCTCGATTTCCATTACTCTGATCGCTGGGCTGACCCGGCCAATCAATGGAAGCCGAAAGCCTGGGAGAATCTGTCCTATGAAGAGCTTCAACGTGCGGTTTGCATGTATACGGCTGATGTTCTGAGAACGTTGAAGGAACACGATGCCCTTCCAGACATGGTGCAGGTCGGCAATGAGATTACGCCAGGCATGTTATGGAATGAGGGACGTGTTGGTGGAGAAGAGCATGATACGGATGAACAGTGGGAGCGTTTTGCAGGCCTTGTGAAGTACGGAATTGCTGCGGTCAAATCGGTTGACCCGGATATTCAGATTATGATACACATTGATCGTGGTGGAGATAACGCCGAGAGCCGCAAGTTTTACGATCGCTTTGAAGCACTGGGTGTGGAGTTCGATATCATTGGTCTATCGTATTATCCTTGGTGGCACGGTACACTTGATGCATTACGCGACAATCTTCATGATCTGGCTGAACGTTATGGCAAACCTGTCAATGTGGTTGAAACCGCTTATCCATGGACGCTGGAGCAGCCGGAAGGTATCGAATGGATTTTGAATCAGGAAGAATTGTTGTTGCCGGGATACCCTGCAAGTGTAGAGGGACAGACCCGATATCTGAAGGATCTATTGCAGATTATTCGCGAAGTTCCTGGTGGTTTGGGGCACGGATTCTATTATTGGGAACCTGCCTGGATACCGAGTAAAGAAGAATGGTCCGTCGGACATCCGAATAACTGGGGCAACCTCACCATGTTTGATTTTAAAGGTCGCAAGTTGGAATCGTTTACAGCGCTAGCTACTGTAGAAGAATCAGCTACCGTGACATACGTGTAATCTAGCGTAAAACATATCGTCTATGAATTAGTTGTTATCGTTTATAAACTAAAAAATTGTAATTCAAAAGCAAGGGAGTTGTCCTTATGACATACAAATTTCCACCTGTAAGTTCCAAAGCCCCGCACATGTTGCATGGCGCAGACTATAACCCGGAGCAATGGCTTCGCTATCCTGAAGTTCTGGAAGAAGATATTCGCTTGATGAAGCTTGCCAAGTGTAACGTAATGTCCATTGGTATCTTCTCATGGGTATCCCTTGAGCCGGAAGAGGGCGTATACACGTTTGAATGGCTGGATCAGGTTCTGGATCGTTTTGCAGCAAATGGCATCTATGCATTCCTCGCTACACCAAGTGGTGCCAGACCTGCCTGGATGTCCGCCAAATACCCGGAGGTGCTACGCGTATCCGAGAAGCGTGTCCGCAATCTGCATGGTTTCCGTCACAACCATTGTTATACTTCCCCGGTATACCGTGAGAAGGTTACTGCGATCAATACAAAACTGGCAGAGCGTTATTCGGATCATCCGGCTGTAATCGGCTGGCATATCTCGAACGAGTTCGGCGGCGACTGTCATTGTGATTATTGTCAGGAAGCGTTCCGTGGTTGGGTTCAGAAGAAGTATCAAACACTCGATGAACTGAATCATTCATGGTGGACGACATTCTGGAGTCATACGGTTACAGACTGGAGTCAGGTGGAATCTCCGGCTCCACACGGTGAGACACAGGTACACGCGATGAATCTGGATTGGCGCCGTTTCGTTACGGATCAGACAGCTGATTTTATCGTGCATGAAACGAAACCGTTGAAAGCTCAGAATCCCGATCTGCCAGTCACAACCAACCTGATGGAATTCTATGGCGGTCTGAACTATTGGAAGTTCGCCGATATTCTGGATTTCCTCTCTTGGGACAGTTATCCGACTTGGCATGATGCAGATGACGACGCGAAACAGGCATCCCGGATCGCCATGATGCATGACATCGTTCGTTCCATCAAAGGCGGCCAGCCGTTCTTGCTGATGGAGAGTACTCCAAGTTCGACAAATTGGCAAGATGTCAGCAAGCTGAAAAAACCGGGCATGCATCTGCTCTCTTCTCTCCAGGCTGTAGCACACGGTTCCGATAGTGTTCAGTATTTCCAGTGGAGAAAGAGCCGGGGGTCCAGCGAGAAACTTCATGGTGCGGTGGTAGACCACGTAGGAACGGAACATACACGTGTATTCCAAGATGTCACCGACGTAGGAACGGCACTTGAAGGCATGGAAGCCATTGTAGGAACCGCAGTTCCAGCAGAAGTTGCAATCATATTCGATTGGGAAAACCGTTGGGCTGTTAATGATTCACAGGGACCGCGCAATATCGGTGTGAAGTATGAGCAGACTGTGGAAGAGCATTACGAAGCGTTTTGGAAAAAGGGAGTCGCTGTAGACGTTATCGATATGGATGCAGATCTGTCCAAGTACAAGTTGCTGATTGCTCCAATGCTCTATCTGGTACGTGAAGGTGTTGGCGAACGCATTGAGAAGTTTGTAGAACAAGGTGGTACGTTTGTAGCAACTTACTGGTCTGGTATTGTAAACGAAAACGATCTGTGTTTCCTGGGTGGATTCCCAGGCCCACTGCGTAAGACACTTGGAATCTGGTCCGAGGAGATTGACGGATTGCATGATCGTGATCTGAACGGAATCATCCCGGAGAAGGGCAATGAGCTTCAGCTCAATACAGCGTATGATGCCATTGAACTGTGTGATCTGATTCATCTTGAAGGCGCGAAGTCTCTGGCTACGTACCGTTCTGACTTCTATGCCGGACGCCCGGCATTGACGGTTAACCAGTTGGGCTCAGGGAAAGCATATTACGTAGCAACACGTCTAAAAGCACCATTCTATGATGATTTCTATGCAAAACTAATCACTGATCTGAACATTGAGCGTGGACTTGAAACAGAGCTACCTGCCGGAACAACGGCACATACGCGTACAGATGGTACAGCGGATTATGTATTTGTACAGAACTATACACCAGATGAGAAGCTGGTTGAATTAGATGGACAGTCCTATACGAATCTGCTCAGTGGTGATGCTGTGGAATCAAGTCTCAGTTTGAAGCCATATGACATTTGTGTTCTGCGCAGACCGGCTGCCCGGAAATAATAGGTTCATCCTTACGTTATAAACGGAGTTATAATACTAAAAAAGTGCCCTGAACGCCTGACATCGGTGTTTAGGGCATCTTTTTTATTTTATGTATGTGGCTGTTGAACTACTTTTTCTGGACAAGATAAAGGATAAACGTGTCCGCGCAGCGAAGACAAACAGGTAACTTGTAACTCAAGACTTTCAGTCTGGGAGGAATGGAAATGAATCAAAGAAATCTGGATGGTAACAGCATTATTATTCGACTGGAAATGACAACGAAGGATATCAAGTTTGGCGAAGTGGCTTCGGCCATCTCGGAAGCTGGGGGAGACATCATTGCCATCGACGTGATTTCCACCAATCAGGATGTAAGCGTGCGCGACTTGACGGTCGCCGTTACAGATGCGCAAGATAACAGTAAAATTATAGAAGGGGTGCGCCAGCTTAAAGGTGTGTCCATTATTAACGTATCGGATCGAACGTTCCTGCTTCATCTGGGCGGTAAGATCGAAGTAACACCCAAGACCCCGATTCACAACCGGGAAGATCTGTCACGTGTGTACACTCCGGATGTGGCTCGTGTATGTTCAGCCATTTCAGAAGAGCCTGGCAAAGCCTTCTCATTGACAATTAAACGGAATACAGTGGCCGTCATATCGGATGGCAGTGCCGTGCTTGGACTTGGTAACATTGGTCCTCGTGCAGCGATGCCCGTTATGGAAGGCAAAGCGATGTTATTCAAACAGTTTGCAGGTGTGGATGCCTTCCCAATCTGCCTGGACACACAGGATACCGAGGAAATCATACGTACTGTGAAAGCGATATCACCTGGTTTTGGGGGCATTAATCTGGAGGATATCTCATCACCGCGCTGTTTCGAGATTGAACGTCGTCTGAATGAGGAATTGGATATTCCGGTATTTCATGATGACCAGCATGGCACAGCGGTTGTATTATATGCAGGTCTGATCAATGCGCTCAAACTGGTGGGCAAGTCCATTGAAGATGTGAAGATTGTGGTCTGTGGTATCGGTGCAGCAGGTGTAGCATGCAGTAACATATTATTGTCTGCGGGAGCCAGCCGGCTCATAGGTGTCGATCGTGAGGGTGCGATTGTACGGACACAAACCTATGAGAATGAAGTCTGGACTGATTATGCAGCTCGTACTAACCCCGAACTAGAGACTGGCTCGCTGCGTGATGTCATTCGCGGAGCCGATGTGTTCATTGGCCTGTCCCGCGGGAATCTGTTAACTCGTGAAGATGTGCAGACCATGGCAGAAGATCCAATCGTGTTTGCGATGGCGAACCCGGTACCTGAGATTATGCCTGCCTTGGTGGAAGACATTGTAGCGGTAATGGCAACAGGACGATCCGATTATCCGAATCAGATCAACAACGTGTTATGTTTCCCGGGTATCTTCAGAGCAGTTCTGGACTGCCGAGCCACCGAAATTAATGAAGAAATGAAGCTGGCAGCCGCTCAAGCGATTGCTTCAGCCATTACGGACGAAGAGCGTACCCGTTATTACATTATTCCGAGTGTGTTCAATGATAAAGTGGTCAAATCGATGCGCAGTCGCGTGATTGAAGCTGCTGTTAAAACGGGTGTGGCGCGACGTATTCCTCGTGAACAGTCCCGTGAAGGCGGGGAATCGTAAGATGTCAGAAATAGATGGAATAACGGCAGGAGAGGCTGTTCTGCGAGCCGCCCGTTCTTTTGTTCAAGGCGACTCATCCAAGCATAGTGATGGTCATGACTGGCCACACATCGAACGGGTAACTGCACTTGCGGTCGAACTCGCTCACCGCATGGGTGCAGATCCATATGTCTGCGAACTGGCTGCATTATTACATGATGTACCGGATGAGAAGCTGAATGAGAGCTTGGAAGCTGGAATGGCGAAACTGAATGACTGGCTGGATACCCAGCCTCTTGATCCGGACATACGTAATAAGGTCGTGGGTATTATTAGCACCATCTCATATGCGGGAGGCCAGCGTCCTGCGGTCAGTTCGCTTGAAGCACAGGTTGTACAGGATGCAGATCGTTTGGATGCGCTGGGTGCGATTGGCATCGCGCGTACCTTTGCTTTTTCAGGAGCGAGAGGACGCGAGATGTACGATCCATCCCTTCCACCTCGGGAGCAGATGACCCGTGAGGAATATCGGAATGGGCGCAGCACAACGATTAATCATTTTTACGAAAAGTTGTTCAAGCTCAAGGATCTGATGAATACCTCTTATGGCAAGGAGATGGCCGAGCAGCGTCATGATTATATGGTGCAGTTCGTGGATCAGTTCAAAAGGGAGTGGGCGGGCACAGACCGTTAGGCAGGCATAGTACGTATGAGTATTCCTTAGAGGTAAAAAAACATAGGCGAATCTTCGAAGTGGTGAAAATCCATTTTGAAGATTTGCTTCTTTTTAGGTTAATAATGTGTATTAACATACATAAATGAATCCATTTCGTAATACCTCTGACTTATGACATGGCAACGGAAGGTCTTCCATGGTACAATAAATCGTTCTCCTGAATGTATTCAGGCAAAAAAAGAAATATGGGGTAATAATGAACATGATTATCAAATGTAAAATTTCAGGTTCGGTAAAGAGGAGGGGTCACCGCCATGTCATTTGGTGCTCGTGTACTTAAGACGGGAATTGCGGTCACGCTTGCCTTGTACCTTAGCAGCCTGTTTTTGAACCCGCAATCTCCTGTGCCTGCCGCAATCGCGGCTATATTCGCGATGCAGCCTTCCATCTATCGCTCCTGGAAATACTTCCTGGATCAGCTGCAAACGACCACACTCGGAGCGATTGTAGCCCTGGTAGGCGGCATGGTATTGTCCAATGAGCCAATCGCTGTTGGATTAATTATTGTACTTGTCATTATGATTTGTCTTAAATTGAATATGGGTGAGACGGTTGGGCTGACACTGGTCACGGTTGTATCCATTATGGAAGCATCGGGTGACTGGCATTTTGCACTCAATCGTTTTCTGTTGACACTGGTTGGCATTGTATCTGCGTTTCTTATTAACATTACGGTATTTCCACCGAAACCGAAGATACAATTCGTGAGGCAAATCCAGAGTGTATTCAGCGGCATGTCGTTACTTCTGCGAACATCAATCTCGGATGAGATCAAGGAGGTCGTGTTTCGGGAAGAGAAGAACAATCTGGGCGGCTCCATCAAGTCGCTATCCGACAAGTATAACTTGTTCGAAGAGGAACAAAAGAAAATGAAACGTTCGAAATTCAGCGAGACCCGGCAGATGGTGGTCTACAAACAAATGCTGCTGAGTCTGCAAAAAGGCTACGAAGTGCTGGATTCGGTGGAACGCCACTATTTCCAGGCACCACGGACAACAGCAATGGATCAGTTTTTTGATTCTCATCTGGAACTGGTTATCAAATTCCATGAGCATGCATTGCTCAAGTTCGAGGATAAGCTGAAACCGAACGGGGAAGAGGCCGCACAGTTCGTACTGGATAATGACCGTTTCATGGAGCAGGCGATCACCCAGTTTGATATCGACAAGGAAGGGATGTTACGATTGTCGATCGTGGCTGCTGCAATCTATGATTACGGATATCAGTTGGAACGTCTGAATCGACTTGCCGAGCATGTGCATAGCTCTAGTGAAGACAAAGAATCACAGGACAAAATTTTAAATTGGCTAAAGTGGCCTTAGATGCGAATTGCATACTCGCTTCACGATCATATACAATGGAACTACAACATTGCCCGGACAATCGTGTCCGGGTTGTTTTGTCATACATACAGCTGAATGGCATGAATGAATTTTAACGAACTGAGGGATAGAGACATGATTATAGAGGCATTGGACGCTGAACTAATGGAGTGGTTGAGTGGGACAAATCTAGATCATAAACAGCACGAAGCCATGCAGCTGCTGACTGTATCTGAGGATCAGTGGCCGCATCAGGCGATGATTAGTATGGGGGAAGTGATTGCGCTAAATCCGCATCAGCTCAGACTGGCTCTATGGCAGGGTACACAGACCAGTATGAACATGAGCAAAACAGGCAAGGCTACCTTGATTGCGGTTCAAGGACATCGATTGCTGCATATCCGTATAGAAGTAGAATTGCTGCCTGAGATGAAGGGGGCTCTTCATCCGAGAGATCGTTTTGAAGCGCAGGTGCTCCAAGTACGTGTGGATCACGCGCCATATGCGGAGATCACTTCAGGAATAACCTTTCAATTAAAAGATGAACTTGGAGCGATTACACGTTGGCAAGAGACGATTGAGGAATTACGAAAGTAGGCATAAGCAGTTTTATCAGTTGAGGACCCAGTGATTGGGTAATAATGAAGAAGAAAACAACAAAAAACGCCTCCGCTTGCATCGGGACGTTGTCACTGGTACAATAAAAAATGGTTTTCAGAAAATTAGAACTAATTAACATATAATTAAAATGTTTACTTTCTAATAATTATACCATTGCCTTTTCGGGCTTGTCAAATGGGATTTTGAGGACACAATCCGGGGAAAGAGGGGCTATTAACATATGAGTACAGAGCAGCAGTGGAATGAGGAACAACAACGGGTCAATACGGTGACCGACCAGATTGAGCGCAAGATCACAACGTTAGAAGCTGAAGTCGGTTCCTTCCGGGACGAAGTGGTTGGAATGAGAAAAGACTTCTGGGACGAAGTCACAATGAACTTTAGCGAAGCGGACGATGTGGGGGAAACTTCAACCAGCATGCGGCAGCAGTCGCAGGTACTGTCCGATCGGGAGCGTAGCCATCTCAATACAGCGGCTGCCCTGGACAAAATGAAACGACTGCATCATTCGCCGTATTTTGGCCGTATTGATTTCAAAGAAGATGGATATCCAAATGCAGAACGCATTTATCTGGGCATTGCCTCGTTGCTGGATGAGAAGGAAGAATCTTTTCTGGTCTACGACTGGCGTGCGCCAATCTCTAACCTGTATTATGATGGAGCACCCGGTCCGATCACATATCATACACCAAGCGGGGAGATCAGCGGTGATATAGAAATGAAGCGGCAGTTTGTCATTCGGGACGGACGTATTCGCTTCATGTTTGACACGGGAGTTACGATTGGTGATGAGTTGTTGCAGGCTGTGCTTAGTCGAACTTCGGATGCACAGATGAAGAGTATTGTAGCGACCATTCAGAAGGAGCAGAACCGGATTATTCGCAATGACCGGACACGTATGCTCATTGTGCAAGGCGCAGCTGGCAGTGGCAAAACATCCGCGGCGCTCCAGCGTGTGGCCTATCTTCTCTATAAATATCGCGAGCATCTGCAAGCGGATCAGATGGTTCTTTTTTCACCGAATCCAATGTTCAACAGTTATGTCTCCACGGTACTGCCTGAGCTTGGGGAGGAAAACATGTTGCAAACGACCTTCCAGGAGTATCTGGAGCGCCGTTTGGGTCGTGAATATCAACTGGAAGATCCGTTTATTCAGCTCGAATATGTACTTACGGGAACGGAAGATCCCGATTATGATGTTCGCATGTCCAGCATTCGGTTCAAGTCATCGGAATCTTTCCTGAAAGTCATTACGCGTTATAAAGAAAGCATGCTGTCAGGTGGCATGAAATTCAAGCCGGTTCGCTTCCAGGGCCGAGCAATTGTCACGTCAGAGGCTATGGCTGAGAAATTCTACAGTTTCGAGTCATCCGTTAAGCTGGTGAGCCGACTGGAGATGTTGCGAGACTGGATGCTAAAAGAACTGTCTGCCTTTGGTAAAGGTGAACTGGATGCGCCTTGGGTCGATCAGCAGCTTGATCTGATGGAGCCGGAGGATCTGCAACGTGCATACCAACGGTTAAAGCGCAAGCAAAAAGGAAAGACGCATACGTTTAATGACTTCGAGCAGGAAAGAGAAATTCTGGCACGTATGGTGGTCAGTGACCGACTCAAACCGTTGCGAAAATGGATCAAGTCCTTACGATTCGTTGATATAAGACAATTATATGCACATCTGTTCAACGATCAGGGTCAGATGGTGCGACTACTGGGTAACGAAGCGTTGCCTGCCCAATGGGATGAAATCTGTAGAATGACTTTACGCAGATTGAAGCTCCAGGAGTTGGCATACGAAGATATTACGCCATACTTGTACCTGCGTGAGCTCATGCTTGGATTCCATATTAACTCCAATATTCGTCATGTCATTATTGATGAAGCCCAGGATTATTCTGCGTTTCAGTTGGCATTTATGAAGAGATTGTTCCCTCGGGCGAAAATAACAGCACTCGGTGACTTCAATCAGGCAATCTATGCCCACTCTTCAGTCCTTAGTGGAACAGGACCTTTGACTAACCTGTACGGTCCAGATTATACAGAGGTAATTGAGCTGACCAGGAGCTATCGTTCTACCCGGGAGATCGTGGAGTTTACCCGTGGCATGGTGCCTGGTGGGGAAGAGATTATTCCATTTAACCGTAGCGGCGAGAAGCCTAAAGTTATCGTTTCTTCTGATTCCAAGCGTCATATGAACGTCATCACGACAGACCTCAAGCACTTGATTGAGGAAGGGTATGAATCAGTAGCAGTGATCTGCAAGACCGCCGAAGAGAGCAGAGAGGTGCATGCTGCATTGAGCAAGATACTGCCCACAGCACCGAAGTTAATCAAGAAAACGACGCTGGCTTTTGAACAGGGTGTTCATGTCATCCCGGCGTATCTGGCCAAAGGTGTGGAATTCGATGCTGTCCTGATCTATGACGGCTCTGCGGAGCAGTACGCCCATGAGCATGAACGCAAATTGTTCTACACGGCTTGTACGCGAGCGATGCATCTGCTGCACGTTTACTGCGTCGGCACACCGAGTCCGTTCATTACCTCGCAGTCGGAAGAATGGTATGATCTTGGCAAGGTGTCTGCTGCGCAAGTGGACTGACATATCACGTTCATGTGCATGAAGAAGGCTTCCGTTCAGTGGAACGGGAGTCTTTCTGTATATGATACATATATCGGGAAGAAGCTAACTTCGCGAGGGAAGTATACATGATGTGGTTCCAGCCATATAGGTAATCGTATGGAATGAAAATACCTAACGTGAATTCGTAAGGATTGGGTTCTGTGGATAAATGTGACTCCATAATTTGTATTCAAGCACAATGGATGTTATTTTTCTTTACACATGAGGTCTGGACTCATATAATCGTAACAATATATTTTTTTTGGATCGTTTATTAAAGGAGGCAACAATATGAACAAATCATCTTTTGAACGGCCGCTTATGGCCGATTGTGTACCGGATCTGGTCGCTACAGCCCGGGGAGATATGCCAGCGACTTTGGTCATTCGGGGAGGCACGCTGGTAAACGTGATATCGGGTGAGATTTTGCCTGAGATGTCCATAGCTGTTCAAGGAGCTCGAATTGCTTATGTTGGTAAAGATGTAAGCCACACGATCGGAGAACATACCCGGATTATTGAAGCGAACGGCAAGTATATCGCTCCTGGTTTGCTGGATGGACACTGCCATATTGAAAGCACACAGATGAAAGTAACCGAGTTTGCGAGAGCGGTATTGCCTTCAGGCACGACGGGAGGTTTCTTTGACCCGCATGAGATCTCCAACGTGCTTGGTCTCAAAGGTCTGAGACTGATGCTGGATGAAGCGCGGACCACACCGATGGCTGCTTATATGCAGGTGGCTTCCTGTGTGCCTTCCACCCATCCAGGACTGGAGACAACCGGTGCTTATATCGGGCCTGAAGAGGTAGCTGAGGCTCTTTCCTGGGGTCCGGACATGATTGGCCTTGGGGAAGTGATGAACTTCCCTGGTGTCGTTTACGGGGACGAGACGATGATTGGTGAGATTCAGGCGACCCTCCGGGCTGGCAAAGTGGCAGATGGTCACTTCACCTGGGCAGCAGATGATTGGCGTTTGCCGGCGTACGCAGCGAGTGGAGTTACGGGGGATCATGAATGTGTGACCAAGGAAGATGTGGTCGAACGTCTGCGACTCGGGATGTATGCGAAGATGCGTCAAGGTTCGGCATGGCATGATGTGGCGGAGACCATCAAAGCCTGTACGGAGCTTGGACTGGATACACGCCGGATGATGCTGGTGACCGATGACCGAAGTTCTGAATCCCTGCTCAAAGAAGGACATATGGACTTTGTGGTTCGTCTCGCAATCTCCCAAGGTGTGAAGCCGGTCACGGCTTTCCAGATGGCAACCATTAACACAGCTGAGCGCTTTGGTGTTGCACGCGACATTGGTGCGGTTATTCCGGGCAATATAGCCGATATTATTCTGCTGGACGGCCGGCTGGCGGATGTACGTGTGGGCATGACGATTGCTGCCGGGCAAGTTGTGGCCGAGAACGGGAAAATGACGGCGGTCTGGGACAGCTTCACGTATCCGGAGGAAGCGCTGAACACGGTGAAGTTGGAAGCTAATATTCAGCCAGAAGATCTGGAACTTGCTGCACCGATTACAGAGGGTACGATTGGTGCCAAAATCATTCATGTGACAGAGAACCATGTGGATACGAAAGAGAAACACCTGCCTGTCACCGTAGAGAACGGCAAGGTTGTAGTTTCAACTTCAGGGGAAGTGTGCAAAATTGCGGTATTGGAGCGTCACAAACAAACCGGGAATCGGGCGGTTGCGCTTGTTGGAGGCATCGGCTTCACATCACCTGCAGCGATTGCGATGACGGTTGCTCATGATAGTCACAATCTGTTAATTATAGGTAATGATGATGCCCTGATGGCCGAAGCCGGTAACCGCGTCATTCGGATGCAAGGTGGGGTAGCTGTAATAACAGCAGCAGGTGTAACTGAGTTCCCACTGCGGATTGCAGGTTTGATGTCAACCGAGTCTTTCGAAGTCGTTGCAGCCCAATCGGCAGCAATCAGTGAAGCTTTACAGTCCGCAGGATGTACGTTGAATAATGCGTTCATGACCCTTTCCTTGCTCGCGCTGGTAGTGATTCCAGAATTACGGTTGTCCGACAAGGGGCTTGTGCGGATCTCGGCAGAAGGTATTGAACTGGTTTCCCTTTTCGATGAAGTGGTTGACAGTACACCAGTAGTTCCATCGGGTAATGAAGGATAGATTTATCGACTACAGCTCAATTAAATGGATATACATGCAAAGCCGCCTTAGGGCGGTTTTTTTGTGCGTTTTGGGAGAAAACGCTTTCTAGGTCTTCTGGATCTTTGTATGCATATGGCAATAATGACTCAAGTCGCGCTGAAATAAGGGTCAATTTAGAAAACAGTGAATAATTGTGACTTTTGAACTATACATACAGAACTACGAATTCCCGAAATATAGTTATATGATTCTTTCGTCGTAAGTCTTAAAGATGATATTGCATATAGAAGCAATCCAAATTCGTCGTACTTAATAAGTATCCATTAAATGAATATGAAACGACACAATTTCATCCAGATTTGCACGTCAGAGCTGATAACTTCAGAGGGAGTGTACAAATATGAAAAGCAAAAGGGGTTACCGTTTTATCGTATTACTATGTTGTTTGATCCTGTGTGCGAGTACAGCCTGTTCTTCCAAAGCCATTGCGGATGGGTCAGTCGACAGTTATGCAACGATTTATGGGAAACTTGATGCACCGGTGAGAGCGACATGGGTGTGGGATACGACCCAGATCCGAAGTAATCCTCAAGAGGTGTTAAATTACGCTACAGCGAACAAGATCAATACGATCTATCTGCAGATGAACCGGGATATTAAAATTCCTGAGTATAAAAGTTTTATCCGCCAGGCGAGAGCCAAGAACATTGCGGTTGACGTCATGGATGGAAGATCAGCCTGGGGGTTGACGGAAAGTCGGGAGCAGATTGCATCTTTCCTGGACTGGATTGAGGATTATCAGGCGCAGGCGTTGTCCAATGAGAAATTTGCTGGTATTCATCTGGATATTGAGCCACATGTTCACCCACAATGGAAAACCAATCAGGCCAGTGTGATTACCCAGTGGCAAGGGAATGTGGAGTACATCGTTGAACGAGCATCCCGCATGAAGATGCCGGTAGCGGCTGATCTGCCTTTCTGGCTCGATAACTACAAAATTCCGGGTTCAACAATGGCCGTAAGCAGCTGGATGATTCGCAAGTTTGATTCCATCACCATTATGGCTTACCGCGATACAGCTGCTGCAATCTATAGTGTAGCGAAGGATGAACTTGCAGAAGCAGCTCTGCTCGGCAAGACGATCTCAATCGCCGTGGAAACAAAGCAAAGCAAGGAAGGCGACTTCATTACTTTTTATGAAGAGGGATCTGCTTATATGGAAGCGCAATTGAAGTTGGTCGAAAAAATGGCTTCAGTACATGCGTCCTTTAACGGTTTCTCTGTACATGAGTACACTTCGTGGAAGACGCTGAAAAAGTGAGACATCAATGAATAAAGAAGGTGCTTGCAGCTGAAGAGCTGTGAGCACCTTCTTCTTCTATTATACCTGAACCAAGGCAGATTCCATGGCCACATTCTCATAGAACATTTTGCGATATTGTGATGGTGTGGTGGCTTTATGCTTTTTAAATGTAGTGATGAAGTAGCTTAGATGCTCAAAACCCACATCCATGGCGATATCAACAATTTTGTGATCCGTATTTTCAAGCTGAACGCAGGCCTGTTGAACGCGGTAATAGTTAATGTAATCAACCGGGGTTTTCTGCACCATCTGTTTGAAGAAACGGCAGAAGTGTCCTTCGCTCATATTGGCTTCATCGGCCAGTTCTTTCAGCTTCAATGGTTCAGGATAACGCTTGTGGATATACCCGAGCACGGATTTCAGGCGCTCTACCTTGTCATGACTCCCTGTAGCGATGGTGCCTTTGAGCGGAGCAGGTCTCATATGTTCGAACATACGGGCAAATATGAGATACAGGTACGCTTTCGTTGACATTTCACACGTTTCGGTCCGGGTAGCATGGTCTGCAAATATACGTTTCAGGAGACTCAGAATTTCGTGTCCCCAATCCTCATCTGCCTTGATATGACTGGGGGGAATCACCGTTTTGCGTACCAGTGGACCGATGAATTTCTCTTGAATCGTATCAAAGGTGCGGCTGCCAAGCAGCTCGGGATTAAATACAATGGAAGAGAATACACAGGGAACATCGCCCTTCAGATAACCCGCATGAATCTCGCCTCGATTGATAAAAATGGCTTCTCCAGCTTGAACCTCAACGGTGTTCATATCGATCTGAAAGACGGCGCAGCCCTGAGTAACCATGGTGAACTCCATTTCATCATGCCAGTGGCAATCCAGAATGCTATCGCCGTTCAGCTGTTGTATATCCGGGTACACACTGACGGGATACATGGCATTGCCGTGAATCCGGTCTTCCCGTAATCGTTCACGTTCCATATCCGATGCTCCTTTTAGTATCATTATTAATGTAATCGTTTCCATAGATTGGTGTTGATGTTCAAGAATCGGATGGTTATTATCAAAATCGTGATATATTTAGTCAAAATAAGAGAAGAAATTCGTTATTAATATCAATATTATTATAATATAACCAAAGGGGGAAAGAAAACATGAAATTTACTGATGGATTCTGGATGACTCGTGAAGGGTATCAGATTCAAAACCCGACTGACATTCGTGATATTGTACAAAAAGAGAATTCCTTGACCGTATACGCGGCAACTAAATATATTCGTACCAAAGGCGACACGTTGAACGGTACATTGCTGAAAGCAACGTACAGCTCACCTATGCCTAACGTTATTCGTGTAACGTTGAATCACCATAAGGGCGGAGTGAAAAAAGGGCCTGTATTTGAGCTTAACACGCAAGATGCAAACGTTGACATCTCCAAAAATGAACAAGGGGCTGTTCTGAAAAGCGGCAATCTGGAAGTTCAAATCGACAAAACAAACGGTTGGGACGTCAGCTTCCTGTATGGCGGAAAACGCATTACTGGTAGTGGTCAACGAGCGGCTGGTTATATTACAGGTCCGAGCAAGGAAGCGTACTTCCGCGAGCAGCTTGATCTTGGCATTGGTGAATACGTTTACGGACTCGGTGAGCGCTTCACTCCGTTTGTTAAAAATGGTCAAATCGTCGATACCTGGAATGAAGATGGCGGTACAAGCAGTGAGCAGTCCTATAAGAACATTCCGTTCTATCTGTCCAATAAAGGATATGGTGTATTTGTAAACCATCCGGAACGCGTATCGTATGAGATTGCATCTGAGAATGTATCTAAAGTGCAGTTCAGCGTAGAGGGCGAGACGTTGGAGTACTTCATTATCGGCGGCGACAATCCAAAGGATGTACTTGATAATTATACGAAATTAACAGGTAAACCTGCGCTTCCACCAGCATGGACGTTTGGTCTGTGGCTGACAACATCATTCACAACGGATTATGATGAAGCAACGGTTAACCATTTCGTAGATGGCATGGCTGAACGTGATCTTCCGTTGTCTGTATTCCACTTTGACTGCTTCTGGATGAAGGAATATCAATGGTCTGATTTCGTATGGGATGAAGCGATGTTCCCGGATCCGGAAGGCATGCTTGCACGTCTGAAAGAAAAGGGTCTCAAAATCTGTGCTTGGATCAACCCGTATATTGCAGAAAAATCCTACTTGTTCGATGAAGGTATGGAGAACGGTTATCTGGTCAAAACAGCAGATGGCAGCGTATGGCAATGGGATATGTGGCAAGCAGGTATGGCTCTGGTTGATTTCACGAATCCGGATGCTGTGAATTGGTATAAGAGCAAGCTGGAAGTCCTGCTGGATCAAGGTGTAGATTCCTTCAAGACAGACTTTGGTGAAAGAATTCCGACAGATGTCGTGTACTTTGATGGTTCTGATCCGGTTAAAATGCACAACTATTATACACAGCTCTATAACAAAGCTGTATTTGAATTGCTCGAAGAGAAGATTGGCAAAAACGAAGCTGCCCTGTTTGCACGTTCTGCAACAGCAGGTGGTCAACAGTTCCCGGTTCACTGGGGCGGTGACTGCTCTTCCACGTATGAATCCATGGCTGAATCGCTTCGCGGTGGCCTTTCACTTGGGCTTTCCGGTTTCGGATTCTGGAGCCATGATATCAGCGGCTTTGAAAGCACAGCGAGCCCTGACGTATACAAACGTTGGGTACAATTCGGACTTTTATCTTCACACAGCCGCCTGCATGGCAGCACTTCGTATCGTGTGCCTTGGTTGTTTGACGAGGAATCCGTGGACGTTGTTCGTGACTTTACCAAACTCAAAATCAGCCTGATGCCGTACCTTTACAATTCTGCGGTGGAGTCGACGGTAAAAGGTATTCCGATGATGCGTGCTATGCTGCTGGATTTCCCAGAGGACCCAACAACATATAGCCTGGATACCCAATACATGTTTGGCGATTCGATTCTTGTGGCTCCGATCTTTAACAAGGAAGGCGATGTGCGTTACTACCTGCCTGAAGGAACTTGGACGAACTATCTGACAGGAGCGAAGGTACAAGGTGGACGCTGGATCAGTGAGAACCATGACTTCAAAACGCTGCCAATGATGGTCAAACCAAACAGTTTGATTGCAGTGGGTGCTGTGGATAGCAAACCGGATTACGACTTTGCAAATGATGTATCCCTGCACTTGTTCGAGCTGGCTGATGGCCAAACGGCTCAAGCTGTCGTTGTGAACCAAGCTGCTGAACAGGAGCTAACAGTTAACGTTACACGTAATGGATCAGTGCTGGAAGTTCGTGCTGAAGGCGCGGGCAAACCATGGAACTTGGTGCTTCGAGGCATTGAGAGTGTATCTAACGTTGATGGTGGTTCCCAAGTATCTGGTGCAACTGGTGTTGTCGTTACGGCAGCAACAGGCGCAACCTCACTTACAATCCAACTGTAAAATGATATAGTAAAGGAAAAGGACGGTGCCGTAAGGTGCCGTCTGTTTGTCTACAAGGATAGGAGATTGAATGAAATGAGTACGATGAATTCGGGTTTGCACTGTACGATATCAGCTGAGATGCTGCATCAACTGGTAGAGATTAATTTTGGAAGCGATACCAAAGTGAAGGAGTTTGGTCTCCTGCAAGGTGGACTTTTTAATACAACCTATCGAATTCAACTTGAACATACATCCTATACGGATGTGATTTTACGTTTGGCCCCGGAGCGGGGAGAGATGGCGGTCGGTTCTGCGAGTGATCCCCTGTTTTCGTTCGAACGCACCATGATGGCGGCTGAACCGGTCGTGTATGAATATTACCGCAAGGCAGGTATTCCTGCTCCCAACATTATCGCCTGTGATGACAGCGGATCCATCATTCCAAGAACGTACATGTTTATGGCGTTTATCCCGAGTAAGCAGCTGGATCACGTATCAATTTCAAAGGAAGACAAACAGCGATTGTACCATCAGCTTGGTGTCTATACCGCCATCATGCATCAGATCGAGGGCGCATCGTTTGGATGGCCCCAGGGTGATGGGACGATTAAAGGCTCGGATCAATGGTCCGAGGTGCTGCATTCTTTTGCAGAAGAAACGGCACTTAAAGCGGCACAAGTCGGTTACATGTCAGGTGTGGGAGAAGAGATCGCCGCTATTTTCATCAAAAATAAAGACTTATTCGATCAAGTGACCCGTCCGGTACTCGTTCATAATGACCTGTGGGAAGCAAATGTGCTTGTTCATCAGGAAAAAGGCGAGCTAAATATTGCGGCCATCATTGATGGAGATCGTTCCATGTTCGCCGACAGGGAGTTTGAAGCCATATTGTCGACAGAATCGCTGGCTTTTCATGAAGGATATGATCGTCCACTGGACTCATCCGCTGAAGGACAGGCACGCAGGCTTGCGTACCGAATACTGTCTTCGTATTTTAATGCCTACGTTCATGAACATCAGGTCAATCAACCTGAAGATGGTCAGAAGTATCGCCAGCGTACGCTGGATTTACTGGAGCAATGGAAGCAACTTGCACATCACTAATTCGCAGGGGGAATGAAGGATGAAGGAGTATCATCAATACCCGATGTGGGATGTATCACGTTCACTTGAGGAACGGTTGGATGACCTGATTGCACGATTAACAACGGAAGAGAAGATCAGACTAATTCCTACACGCGAAGCAGCTGTACCAAGATTGGGCATCCCAGCCTACAACGTTGGGGGCGAAGCTGCCCATGGGGTTGCATGGAAAGGGGAGGCAACGGTATTTCCGCAACCTCTCGGTCTATCAAGTACCTGGAATACGAGACTTATGCGAGAGATCGGTTCAGTCATTGGCGATGAGGCGAGGGCATACCATCACCGTAATCCTGAAGTTCACGGGTTAACCTTGTGGGCACCCACGGTTGACCTGGAACGTGACCCACGCTGGGGCAGAACGGAAGAGGGGTATGGCGAGGACCCGGTCCTTACGGGTGAAATGTCGGCAGCTCTCGTCAAAGGTATGCAAGGAAATGATCCTTTTTATCTGAAAATGGTCGCTACATTGAAACACTTTTTTGCCAATAATAACGAGAAAGATCGGCTGAATTGTTCATCCAGCATCGATCCGCGTAATCTGCGGGAATATTATTTAAAAGCATTTGAGACGCCATTTGTAGAAGGCGGAGCCTTGTCCATGATGACAGCTTACAATTCCATCAACGGTACACCTGCCATTGAAAGTCCATATGTGAATGATGTGGTTAAGGGTGAGTGGGCAATGCCAGGTTTTATTGTATGCGATGGGGGGGATCTCTCTCAGACGGTGGACTATCATGGTTATCATACCAGCCATGCCGAATCAGCAGCAGGTGCGTTGAAGGCAGGAGTGGATTGTCTTACGGATGAAGTTGATCTTGTTGTATCTGCTCTGGAAGATGCGCTTGATCAGGATCTGTTGGAGATAGCTGATTTGGACCGAGCGATCCGCAACATCTTTGGTGTGCGGATGCGACTTGGACAACTGGATCAGTCGGGATGTAACCCGTATGCCTCCATACCCGAGTCGGTACTATGTGCACCAGAACATGCCAAACTTAGTTATCGTGCTGCTGCCGAATCCATTGTTTTACTCCAAAATGATGGATTGCTTCCCTTGAAGCCAGAAGCATTACAGAAGATCAGTGTCATTGGACCGCTTGCCGATGTGGTCTATACCGATTGGTACAGTGGCACACTGCCTTATCGTGTATCCGTCCTCGATGGACTGCGTAATCGATTACCCCAGACAGACGTAACGTATACAGATGGGAATGACCGTATTCAGTTGAAGACAGCAGACGGACAGGTTATTTCCTTGGGAGCGGAAGGTACGCTCGTCGCTGTATCGCAGGACAGTACACCTGCAGCCGCCGAGTTTGTACATCAGGATTGGGGCTCGGGAAGTCATACGCTGAGAAGTGTGAACAATCATCGATACGTTAGTTTAACCGAGCAAGGCATCTATCAGGCAAATGCACCAGAGATTGGTGGCTGGTTTGTGAAGGAAGTTGTTCGATTCGAACCCCAGTCGGACGGGAGCAACATCTTGCGAACGTGGAACGGAATTCCCGTTGGAGTGAGCGAACATCAGGGACGGTCTGCTTTATCGCCAGTGCCGCCACAGGCAGAACCAGCGACCAGTACTACGGATGATGTTGGTGATTCTGGACGCCCAAATCATTCACCAAGCAACATACAGAAGGCTACTGCTATCGAGATCAACATCGTGACATCCGGAATACAACAAGCCGAAGAAGCTGCACGTAGCAGTCAGGCTTCGGTCGTTGTTGTTGGCAACAGCCCATACATCAACGGCAAAGAAGAGATCGACCGCCCAAGTCTGCTGCTTCCGCCGAATCAGGTCGAACTTGTCAAAGCCGTGTGTGAAGCTAATCCCAATACGGTGGTTGTCATTATGGGCAGTTATCCATTTGCCTTGCAGGAGTTAAAAGGTATTGCCCGGGCAATCGTATATATGACACATGCTGGTCAGGAGTTGGGTAATGCGCTTGCGGATGTGCTGTTAGGTCAATATGCTCCGGCAGGCAGACTGAACATGACATGGTATGAAGATGAATCCCAGCTTCCTGACATCATGGATTATGACATTATTCAGAATGGTATGACCTATATGTATCATCAAGGACCGGTCCAATATGCATTTGGTCATGGCCTGACCTACTCGGAATTCGAATACGAGGCAATTCGTGTAAGTCGTAGTGCTCCGGTGGAAGACACCACCACAGATCAATTGAAGATTGAAGTGGAGGTACACAATACAGGTGAACGTGATAGTGATGAAGTCGTACAAATCTATGGGTCTTCATATACCTCGCGAGTGAAGCGCGCTCAGAAGCAACTGCTTGCTTTCCGTCGTATCCATGTGAAAGCAGGGACGCGTGTTACGATTCATTTCGAGATTCCTATTCAGAAGCTGGCGCTATGGGATGTTACCCGAGATCGATACTGCCTGGAGACAGCGACCTGGGCCATCCTGGCAGGGCGTTCTTCCGCCGATATACGCCAGTCGGCTGATATTAAGATTGAAGGTGAGACGATTCCTGATCGTCCGCTGCACTTGCTTACCTTTGCCGAGAATTACGATGCTTGTAGAGGTGTTCTGTTGGATGAATGTCTGGAAGGACGTTCGGCAGTTCGGGCAATCACTGGGGAAGAACCCTTATATCGAGATGGTCAGTCATCCTGGATCGCATTCAACCATAATGCTGTTCAGGAAGTACAAGGATTTGAAGCCAGAGTGGCAGCTTATGGGGAAGAGGGCAGACTGGAGATTCGTTCTGGAGGACTGGAGGGCGAATTGCTCGGTGTGTGTGAAGTTTCTGGACCTGGAGGCAGCGTGAATGGGAAAGATATCAAGTGGACAACGGTCCAGTGTTCGCTTGAGGCGCCACATAAGGTGAATGAGCTGTATATTATTTTCAAAGGTGGAGCAGCGTTACGCCACTTTAGATTGTTGTAGTTGTAGAACATGAAACCAATAAGCTGTCTTGCACAAATACGTGCAGGCAGCTTTATTTGTGTGAACAAGCGGTAACAACCAGCATGTCCTGAATAATCAAGCTCTGAAACAAGCACAATAATGCTGTTGTGTGTAGAATCTGTAAAGGTGGTTGTGGTATGAACGATAAAAAGTGGGACCTCGTCGCACTTGCTTCCATCCCTTTAATTATGACCTTGGGTAACTCCATGCTTATACCGATCCTGCCACAGATCGAACGTGAGTTGAAGGTATCTGCATTTAAGGTCAGTATGCTCATTACAGTCTACGCTGTAGTTGCCATCCTGCTTATTCCTCTTGCAGGGTATTTGTCTGATCGTTTTGGCAGAAAAGCAATCATTATTCCCAGTCTCATCATTGCAGCCGTCGGGGGTGCTGTAGCTGGTGTGGCTGCATGGATGCTGAACGGAAATATAGCCTACTGGACCATATTAGGTGGCAGGTTATTGCAGGGGGTTGGGGCAGCGGGGGCATTCCCGATTGTGATTCCTTTGGTTGGGGACATGTTCAATGATGAAGATCAGGTATCTAAAAGCCTGGGAATCATTGAAACTTCGAATACATTTGGCAAAGTGTTAAGTCCGATTCTTGGAGCAGCACTGGCAGTGTGGTTATGGTATCTACCCTTTATGGCTATTCCCGTACTATGTGTTCTTTCGCTGATCCTGGTTATTTTCTTGGTGAAAACACCCAAGAAAAAAGAAAAACCGCCCACCTTTACAGAATTTGTGGCTTCCATTAAGGACGTATTAAAAGAAAAAGGACGATGGTTATACGCCTTGTTTGCGATCGGTGGAATATGTATGTTTATTCTTTTTGGTGTGCTTTATTATCTATCCGAGACGTTGGAGAGCGAGTTCGCCATGAAAGGCATTGTAAAAGGTCTTGTGCTTGCCATCCCGTTAGCGGCACTGTGCCTTTTTTCCTTTTTCGCAGGAAAGTGGATCGGAAAGAGTAAGCCTCGCATGAAGTGGATCGGATTCACAGGACTTATTCTTGTAACCGTTTCGCTGGGCGTTATTGGAGTTTTCGATAATATTTACGTTGTCGTAGGTCTATTCACATTGGGAAGTGCGGGAATAGGGGCAACCTTACCATGTCTGGATGCTCTAATTACTGAGGGTGTGGACAAAAAGCAGCGAGGCACGATTACGGCTTTGTTCAGTAGCATGCGATTCATCGGTGTATCACTCGGCCCACCTGTTGTTTCTTTGCTCATTGGCAAACAACATTTTTTGCTTTTTGGTGTGCTTGCCGCTTCTGCAGCTGTAGGAGGACTACTTACATTGTTCGCAGTTAAACCGGATAAGGGAGACCAACCTACTTCAGGAAGCGGTCAGAAACAGGACGAACGGCACATCGATCGAATCGAGACAAGTAGGGGTTATGCTCCCATAGGTCGCAAGAAAAGTCCATTTTAGATAGACGGTGCTGAATGCTACATTCATTTCCATGGTGTCTTAACTTTAACATTCAGATCTATTCCAATAAAAAACGCGTTTACGCCTAAGAAAGCGGATGAATTTGCTTTCTCGGTGTAAACGCGTTTCTGGTTTCTATGAGCAGAATGACTTTAACCGATCATTCGTGTTTGCTTATATTAGACTGGCTAGTTTCGGTGTTGCCGGTTCCAGATTCTGAATTCTTGGATTGATCTTGAGGTGAATCCGTTGCAGTGATATGAGTATGAGCGAGCAGAGCATGAGCTTCTATGGAGAAGCTACCGCTTCGTTTTCCCTGAATCAGATATATAAGCAAGAACAGAATCATAAACATCACGGAATAACGATACATATCGGTATAACTGGTCATGGCCGCAATGGCGCCGAGAAGAAGGGCACCAGTCGCAATCCCCAGATCCAGCGAGTTCAAAAACATACCGTTAGCCATACCCCGTTGAGTAGGAGATACAACTTGAATCATCCAGGTCTGCAGAGATGACTGCATGGAACCATAACCGATTCCATAGATAAAGGCAGCGATGAACAGGACAGACATGGAGGTTGCATACGAGAGAAGAATGAGTCCGACAGCAACGAATATTGCCCCTGGAATGAGCAGTGCTTTTGGACCTTTGTTGTCATAGATTCGTCCTGCAAATGGTCTAACCAATAACACGGCGAGTGCATTGAACAAAAAGAACAGCGCAGGATTGGCCAGATTGGCTTCCTTGCCATACAAAACGATGAATCCGACAAGCCCACCATAGGTGATGGATAACAGGCAGTTCAGCACACTGGGCAGAATCAGCTTGCGGTTGAAAGGTGTCTTCTGTTTCGGATTAGATTCTGAAGCACTTGTTGTAGCTTGTGGAATGATACGTTCACTGTTATTGCTTCTGGCGGCTTTTTTGCGTGTCAGCGTGTAACTAAGTGGATAGATTACAGCGAGAACACCAGCAGTACATAACATCAGGGTTACAAATCCGGCACCCTGGAGCAGAGTGACCCCAATGATTGGCCCCATAGACATAGCCAGACTAGTCGATAGACCAAAGTAACCCATACCTTCACCCATTCGTTTGACGGGCACAATATCCGAGGCCATCGTTGGAAAAGCGGTACTGCTCATACCAAACCCGATACCAAACAACATTCTCAGTAACAAGAGCACAGCTATACCGGCAGCAAAATAATAGCCGAGTGTTGCCAGCAGGGCTACGGACAGACCTATATAGATCATGGCGTTACGAAGACCCTTCTCCAGTGCTTTCGCGGAATAGAGACGGGCTGCTATGGCACTTAGTGCAAACAGACAGGTGAAGAGGCTAACCTCAAATGCATTAGCATGAAATCGCTCCTGAACGTAGGACGGAAGTGGAGAGACGATCATGTGCAGTTGGAGGAATAACAAAAAGTTGCACAGCATAAGCAGAATGAAATCGGTGGTCCATAGTCTAACTTGTGTAGATTGATCTTTCATGATGACGTATTCCCCCTGAGTTGTGATTCATTACAAGTTGCGATTAATGAGGGAAAGAGTATGTTTAAATGCTTCCATCTGGTCTTCGGATATACCTTCAGCAAGTTCTTTATTCATTTCTCTTTCGATCGGAACGAGGATATCGATTAACGCTTTGCCTTCCTTGGTGAGATATAACAGATAGGCTCTGCGATCCTGTTCGCTGGTCCGGCGTTCTACCCAGCCTTTTTTCTCAAGCAGATCAATGATCCGGGCTGTGGTGGGCTGGTCTTTAAATACACGTGCAGCCAATTCCTTCTGATTCACACCTTCACCTCGGTCAACATTAAAAAGGACAGAAAATTGTTCTGTCGTAATATCATAAGGTTTGAATCGCGTAGCAAGTAAAGCGACTGCTTTACGATGCGTGAAACCCAACATGAATCCGACAGATTGCTCCAGTGTGTAGTCCATGTGATTGCGAGACCTCGCTTTCCATCATAAATTGATCCAATCAATTACTTGTTATAACAAGTATATGTTAGACAAGTAATTTTGTCAAAATGAAAAAAGCAAATATCGGACATAGGTGTTCGCTATGCAATGATCCAAAAATACTGGTAGAATGGAAATGAAACCGCTTCTATGGAATGAAAGTTCAGAGTACTTTTGAAGTATGGAGAAAACCAATTCGCTCTAACCGATGTTGGAGAAGACCAAGGAGAGCTGTGTATGCTGAAAAATATTCCCGCAATAATTCCTCCAGAGTTGCTTAAAATCATGTCTGAAATGGGGCATGGGGACGAGTTGGTTCTGGCTGATGGCAATTTCCCGGCAGCTAGTCATGCCAAACGGCTTGTACGTTGTGATGCACTGGGCGTCGTTGAGTTGTTGGACGCTATCTTGCAATTGTATCCCCTGGATACCTATGCCGAGCGTCCCGCCGCTGTCATGCAAGTTGTAAAGGGGGATCAGGTGATCCCCATCATATGGGAAGACTATCGCCGTTTAATAGAAGAACACGAAGGCATTACGGATGCTTTCGATCAAGAAGAGCGTTTTGATTTTTATGAACGTGCTTCGCGTGCTTATGCGATTGTTGCTACCGGAGAGCGCGCACAGTATGCTAATCTGATTCTGAAAAAGGGCGTCATTTTCCCTGATGCTGATCCTCTCCAACAACAACAGAATGCTGAATTAAACTGAATCTTTAGGAGGGCGACGGAGCACCGGATGCTTTGGTCGCCTTTTTATTCTTGCCGCTGCGCAGCCAGTATACCAGAACGTACAGAATCGGCATGGATTCAATGAGCACGGTGTACACTGGAACAGCGAAGGAACGAATGGCCAGTTCATAAGATGCAGGATCTCTGGCATATTGAAGCACAATGGCGGTGGCAGTTCCCCCAATCAGATACACCACAGATTTTTGCTGTTTGACACCACTCAGTTTGGAAAGACAGACAGATGCGACATATAACAGAAAAGAACTGCGAGTAAACATGGTGGTTGACCAGATTGCGATCAGCACAGGGTCCAGATTATCCAGGAAATCGCCGTAACGGGCAAAGCGCACCATCTCAAGTAAAGGATAGCGAAGCCCAGCGGCAACATAAGGGCCAAAATTCATCAGAGTGAACATCCAGAACACGACAATAAATATAACAACAGTGGTCCCGGCTAATAACATGCTTTTTAACATAGGGCGCTTGAAAGCAACCACGGGTGCAAGGAAGAGGAACATCATCCATTCGGAGAACCAGGGCATCGTGGACAGAGATCCGATCACCATTTCACCCCAATCGTGATGCGTTGTCATCGCAATCAGTATCCCCGGATTACCACCACCCCCTACAGCTGGCATGAGCAAGGTAGACGTGAAGAGCTGCACCAGAAAAATACCTTCGGACATAAATACAATGGTAACGAGCCCTGAGCGCGCAGTTAGACAGATACTTAGTAAAGTAAGGCTAGCTGTAAGCCAAATCGGAGTCTGCGGCAAATACATTGATTGTAGAAAGATAATGAAGTTTTCCACGTCAATCGATAACAAGTACAGACATAACAGGACAATCAACCCGATATAAAAACGGTGTACCATTTTGCCCACGATTTCCTCCCCGTAGGAAATCCAGGGTTTCTCGGGGTAAAGGGAACCCAAACGGTATGTAAAGAAGAGGAAGATCAAACTGATCAGAAAACCGCCAATGATGGACAACCATCCCTGATAGCCACTCATTTTGAATAAGCGCTGCAATAGAAAGGCAACCGGTTCGGAGTACAGGTAAACAAACATGAAGCGGTAAGCCTGTCCGGCAGTCAGATGGTTCATGGTCAATCTCCTCTCTTATTTAATCATATGATTAGCCCAGCCGAAGAGCCATTGGATCACATCATTCGGATTGGGCCACTCAGACCAGCATACTGCAAGTGTATTCCATACGAGAAAAAGACCGAGCAGCAGGAAATAGGCTCTTTTGATCGTTTTCTTGCTTGCTTTTACGGACGGCCAATCCAGCAAGTACAACCCGGCAAATACCAAAACGGCTAACACCTATGTAACCTCCTTCGCTAACGAAACTCCACTCATTGGTATATTAGAAACTTGACTCCGAACCGACAAATTGGATGTTGATTTTGGTGTTGACGGTAAACTGAAGATCATTCTTTACGTAGTCGATCCATGCCGGACGCAGCTTCTTCCAGATTTGGGGGTATCTCCATTCGAGTCGGTATCCGAGCATAAGGATATCAGCCCCTTCTTTTTTCGCTGTTCGCACGGCTTGAGTAAGGTGAGCATTCATTTTTTCATTGGCTGCCTGTTCTATATCCGTAACACTAACTATGTCTTCAGCCTTCAGGACAGGAATTACGGAATTCAATTCGGCTTTGCCTGCGAGGTTGATTACGAAATGTGGTTCTCCATTTTGGAGCTTTACGTGAATGTCAGAGCGCATATTATAGAGTTTCATACTTGCCTTTTGTTTTTTGGTTTGTACGGAGATGGTCAGCGAATCCAGATTTTGCCCTGCCCAAGCAACAGCCCGTGCTTCATTAGCCGAGAGTGTGGCAACCATTCGCATCTGTCTGAAAATGGATCCGCCGACTTGACTCACCCACTTTTTGGATTCTCCCTCTTCGCTGACCATTTTTGTTTTTTTGGCATCTAACATTGAGCAAGCAAACCCCTGATTCATTTTATTGGATGTAAAAATACTCAGCATCTGGGTCTTTAACAGATTCTCTTCGGTGGAGAATTCCCGCAGCACGTCACTTGGGATTTCTTCAAATACCGGTGTCAGATCAGAAACGTCCTTGGCTCTGCCATTAGCGACCATCACATAGCTGCTCAGGTGGAACAGGGGCTGGCGTGCAATCCATTCCATGGTATCTTCAATGCCCTCTCGTGCGTATGCCTGGCCAAAGACAATGACTCGCGTATGCCCCCAGGAGATTTTACGTGTAAGGTCCGTCTGGATTCGCTCAATGGCATCGGCAATCGTTGGTGCAGTTGCCGAAACAGCTGCATAAGGATTCTTGCCTGTACCTGCACCTTCGGGAGAAAGACGATTGGGGAGCGGCATGTTAAGTGTGACTTCAATCTCTCCGGGGGTATCCGCTTTATCCACGTACATCGCTGTAATGAAGGTGCGCTCGTTAATTTCGACTTTGGACCAGCATCCGCTACAGACCAGACAGCATGTAAGAATTATTCCAAGTTTCAGGAAGGTTCTGCGAAAGTTCATGGTGTATCCTGCCTCGTTTCGTTATCCGTCGTATAGGCTTCGGTTCGCTTTTTCATGAGGAACCAAGGTACACGGATAAAGGTATCTTTGAGATCACGAAGTACAAGGGGTGCAAAAGGCTGCATGTAGGGAACGCCAAAGGAGCGCATGCTGACCATGTACCAATAGATTAAATAGATAGAGATGACGACACCGAACAGACCCAATGTTCCCCCCATGAATAGGACAGGAAAGCGTAGTAGCCGGAATGCCAGTCCCAGCTCGAAATGCGGAATAATGAACGCTGCAATGCCAGTAATGGATACCACAATAACTAATGGAGCTGAGACGATACCCGCCTGTACAGCTGCTTGTCCCACTACAATCCCGCCAATAATGGATACTGTCTGGCCGAGCGGTTTCGGAATACGGATTCCTGCTTCACGTAATCCTTCAAAGGTAATCTCCATAATGAGCGCTTCAATCAATGCCGGAAAAGGAATGTTCTCTCTTGCAGATGCAATGGTGATAAGCAGATTGGTTGGAATGATCTCGGGATGAAATGTAGTAACGGCGACATATAAGGAAGGCAGCAGGAAAGCGACAACTGCAAACAGCAAGCGAAGTAGCCGGATGAATGTAGCGGAATGGAACCGCTGGTAATAGTCTTCGGAAGATTGCATTAATGAGAAGAATGTGACGGGAATGAGCAGGGAAAAGGGGGTCCCGTCCTGCATGATTCCAATACGTCCTTCTACCAGTGCCGCGGCAACAGTATCCGGTCTTTCGGTATATTGATATTGTGGAAAAGGAGAGAGTGGGTGATCTTCCAGGAACTCGGACAGATAACTGACACCAAGACTGCTATCCATATTAATCTCACCCAGGCTGGTTAATACATTTTCAAGAATGTCCGGTTTGCATAGTCCTTGAATATAAATTACAAAAACTTCGGTTTTAGTATATCTGCCGATGGTAAATTTAATGATTTTAAAGTCAGGATGTTTAATTTTGTGTCTTAGCAATGACATATTTACATTAATGTCTTCAATAAACGCTTCCTGAGGTCCAACAACGACCACTTCATTGGATGATTCCGGTACGGAGCGTTTTTGATAATTCTGGATTGAAAAAATGATCATACCGGACATGCCTTCGACGTATAGTGCTGCATTACCGCATACAATATCATCTACCAATGTTTCAGCTGCATCTCTGTGCTGGTTTTCAAGAGAAAAAAAAGTTCCATTTACGACTTGCGTAATGAATTCGGGACCCACATCATTGCGTGCAGCCTCCTCGAGCAAAGGCTTTACAATAGCTTCACGCATGATCGATGTATCAACAATGGATTGGATATAGAGCAGGGTACAATGAAGTGGCCCAATCTGAAGCGGCTGATAGATCATGTCTGCCACGCCGATCAGGCGTGATTGCACTTGTAGAAGAATGCTCTCTTTCATAACTTCCTTCCTCCTGACTCATTCATGGTTCGGACACGGTCGGATAATAGCGTGACTATAGTTTGCATAGCTTTGACTGAAATATACTTCAGTTGATGAATGTGCAGTCACACTATAGAAATCCATAGACTACAAACTTTGATACAGATGATGAATGGGGAAAGGGAAGGGATTATTTTAAAATATAAAAGATCACAAATGATGAGACGATGGTCTCCATCCCAAAGGAGTTGAATGAAGTGCAGCAGCGAATCAGACAAGCGGGTCTTCCTGATTGCAATGAAGTGGGTCGATTGTTCAATGAGTACAGGATGTTCTACAACCAAAATGCTGACATTGAGGCAGCACGTCAGTATATTAAAGAACGAATGGAACGCCATGACTCGGTGATTTTGGTAGCAGAAACCGATGTGGAAAGTGGTCAAGGGGCAGATGAAAGTAACGGTAAGTCAATCTCGAAGGGCCTGAATTGTACCGGATTCGTTCAGTTGTATCCCAGTTTTAGTTCGGTATCGATGGGGCCAATCTGGGTGCTTAATGATCTATTTGTGCATCCTGATTATCGTCAGAAAGGCATTGCAAGGAAGCTGCTGCAAGCAGCCAAGCGATTGGCATCTGAGCGTGGAGTTCTTCGTATATCACTCTCCACTGAGTTAAACAACACGCAAGCGCAAGCTTTATATGAATCCGAAGGATATGCACGGGATACCAAGTTCATGTATTATGAACTTAATGTATAAGGGGTTGCTCAAAAAAGATGCATTATATAAATGAATGGCAGACCCGTAATGGGAACGAGGGAGGGGAGTCGCAACATGATGCAGTGGATTGCCATGATCACGATGTTAATTGATCATATAGGGGCTGTCTTTTTTCCACATATTATAGAACTCAGGATTATAGGTCGTATCGCTTTTCCAATCTATGCTTTTGCAGTGTATATCGGTTATAAACATACACGAGATGTACAAAAATACATATGGCGTCTGTTCTGGATTGCGATGATATCACAGGTGCCGTTCATGGCTGCCTTTAATCATTATTCTCTGAACGTGGTATGGACGTTGTGGTCAGCCCTGTTGGTACTATTCGTTATCGATAAACTGCCATCCCGTCTACTGAGTATTCCAATTGTCATTGGAGCAGGTTGGTTCATGGAAATTAGTCAAATGGATTACGGGATGTACGGGTTGTTATTGGTTCTGTTATTCCGTTATTTCCAGGGTCCTGTACTTGTAGTGGCACATGTCTTGTTAAATGCACTATATCTTCTGCTGCATCATAGCTCTGTGCAAATGTATAGTGTGCTCGCAACCGTCGGCATTGCTATTGCTCAGTATTACCAAGCAGGATTCCGCATGAAGGGGCCGCGCTGGGTCTGGCGGTATTTCTATCCAGCTCATCTCGCCATCATTGCAATAATTCGCTGGATATAAAAGAATGATCCAAAAATGCCAAGTGAAGAAGCCATCTTATCGTCAGTGCATGACGATAAGATGGCTTCTCTCTGTGTGACCTTATTTATTAATCAATACTGATTTACTGATGATAGAGTGAACTTACTCCATTGCTGTAGAAGTTCCATTATGGCGCCGAATTGCGGCAGGGAAATATCCAATCTGAACAGCGTAGTCTAACATGGCGGAGATGAATCGATCATCTGTTTTCGCACATGAGATTCCGGCAGGTTCCACATAAGCCGTTGTGACAGGGCAAGCATAGACATAAGCTGAATCCTTCGCCCCGTCGCCTTCAAGCTGTGCAATAGCCAACTGAAGAGCTTCCGGCTCCTTGCTGATGCTGGCATCGAACAACCAACGGGTGTACTCCGCGAAAGGAAGTGTCTCGACATTGTAACCAGCCCGATTCACAGAACGGATCAGCTCATCATAGCGGATTGGCTCCGGATTACAGATGTGGAATACACGACCGGCTGTATCTTGACGTAAGGCCAGATGAACAATGGCTTCACTTGCATAGTTGATCGGTGTAAAATCAACCATCCAGTCAGCCGCAGGAGCCTTGCCAAGCAATAACATCGCTTTGATCATGCGATAGAAGGCATTGCTATCAATATTGGACTGGAAGCGTCCAGTTTCGGAGTGGCAAGTTAGATTACCTGCACGATAGATGCTGACAGGTACACCTTCCTCTGCCGCAATCATGAGCACTTTCTCGGCTTCAAGCTTGCTGTCCGAATACAGGTTGTCCACATGCAAGTCAGCCGGGAACCGATCATATTGCAGGGAGGATTCCCATTGTCCGCTGAGTGCGAGATCTTCCGGAATACCCATCGTGGATACATGGTGGAACGAGGCCCCAGGTTTGCTGCGAATCAGATCCAGCAAGGCGACCGTTCCCTCCACGTTTGTTTTGGCGAACTGATCGGCATCGCCAAAATGACGTACATCTGCAGCGCAGTGGATGACACGGTCAATTCGTTCCTGGACATAAGCCGTTTGTTCAGCTGAAAGACCGAGATTAGGTTGTTCGAGATCCCCTTCAATAATCTCCACGCGAGCAGCCAGTTGATCAGTCAGTTGTTTGCCGAAATATCCTTCCAGCACTTTAGTCAAACGTTCCATTGCAGTTATTCCATTGGATGGCCGACGAACCAGCGTGTAGATTCGTGTACTGGAATTCAGAATTAACTGTTGCAGCACATGAGAACCCAGATAACCAGTCGCTCCAGTCAGTAACACATGCTCAGGTTCACGAATGAGCGGATACCCCAACTGGGACGCCAGTTCCACAGGGTGTTCGGATAATTGTGTGATCATGCCATCCGTCACCGCAGATTGGGCAACTTCGGTTGCACTTTGAGACAGGACTTCCACGCGACGAGCGAGAGCGCGGACTGTTTTCTCAGCAAAGAAGTCGGCAATTTTCAGTTGCGGGTAATGTGGCTTCAGAATGACCAGTACATGAATGACCCGGAGTGAATCACCACCGATATTGAAGAAGCTGTCTTCCACACCGAAGTCATCGTGTTGAAGGATTTCTTTCCATGCGTTAAGGATAATGGATTCCGTCTCTGTCTCAGGCATGACCCGGTCTGGGCGATCTTCATGACGTTCCACATGCGGCAGGGATACCATCGCTTTGCGATTGATTTTTCCAGTCGGTGCAATCGGCATTTCATCCAGCTGACAGATCCACTTCGGAACAAAATAAGAAGGAAGTTTCGCGGTCAGTGCTGCCTTGATGTCCGAAACAGAAAGGTTACTACCATCTTTCGATGTAAAATACCCAACCAGCATATTCTGTCCATCCGATTCTTTCTTTGGAATGACCGCAACGTTCTGGATCTGATCAAGCCGTGCAAAGTGATCTTCAATCTCTCCGATCTCAATGCGGTGACCACGAATTTTTAGCTGTGAGTCACTGCGACCAACATATTCCAGTAACCCGTTATCCAGCAATTTGGCAATATCGCCAGACTTGTAGATTTTCTCACCTATCGCAAACGGGTTCTCAATGAATGCTTGCTCTGTACGTTCTGGCTGATTCAGATAACCTTTGGCCAGTGCAGGGGTAGCGATATATACTTCACCAGGTACACCTACAGGACAGAGCTGTTGTTCTTCATTCACAATGTAGACTTTGTAGTTATGAATCGGTTTACCAATGGGGATGTTCACCACATGTTCTGGAACCTGTTCGCTGATGCGGTGAGTGGCTGTGGCTACTGTACATTCGGTAGGTCCGTACACATTAACAATATCAATCTGGTTTCCAAATTTGCGCTGGAAGGCACGAACCTGTTCACCATAGAGCGCTTCTCCGGCTACCGTAATGATTCTGACTTTGGCCAGCTTGTGGAAACCTTCATCGGATAAATAGGAAGCAAGCTGATTGAAGAAAATCGTAGGCAGTATCGTAATGATCGTTGTTCCTGTCCGTTCAATTGCACTTGCGAATTCTTCAACAGATACACGTTCTTCCGCAGACAGCAGATATAATTCTGCTCCATAGAACAAGGCGCCAATAGTATCCCACACGGATGCATCGAAGCTGTATGTAGCAAACTGGGTTAATACATCACCTGGTTGAATGTCACAATCACGCTGAACCACACTGCCAAGATTGGTTACGCCCCGGTGGGCAATCAGTGCACCTTTGGGCTTACCGGTCGACCCTGACGTGTAGATAATATACGCAAGATCATCTGGCTGAATATCCAGATTGGGGTTGCTTGCTGCAAATCCGGCTAGACGACCATCCACAGCGAGAATCTGACGGACAGTAGCTATACTGGAGAACAAGCTGGAAGCTTGTGCAAAGGAGGCTTCCGTTGTCAGCACGAATGAGGACGCTGTATCTTCCACAATATAACTGTTACGTTCTTGTGGATGCTCAGGGTCGATCGGAACATATGCGCCCCCTGCCTTCAGAATACCAAGCAGGGAGATGATGGTCTCCAGACTTCGATCCATAAAGATACTGACGAATTCACCTTTCTGCAATCCATTGGATAACAGAACTCGTGCAACCTGATTAGCTCGTTCATTCAATTCTCTGTACGTATAACTTTTGGATGGCGATGTTATCGCCGGTGAATCCGGATATGCTGCTGCTGTTGCTTCGAACCAGCCATGAACCGTCTGATTCTCTGGTTCGAGAACGGAAGTATCATTCATTTCACGGTAAAGCAATCGATCTGAGGCGGAAAGAATATCTACCGTACCGATTGCTTTCTCACCGTCACGCACGAGGGCGAGTAGAAGAGTCTGATAATATTCTGCATATCTCAGCACAGTAGACTCTTTTAAAAGTGAACTATCATAGAACAGATCGAGGATGAGCATGTTCCGATCATCTCGAACGTTCCAATTTAATATTTGAGGAGCTTGGGGCAACTGTACGCTATTCAGCATAAAAAACGTTTCAGGGTATCCACCGTTTTGCAACGTGTATTCAATCTTGAGCTGCTCGGAAACCTGATGACATAGTTGGTTGAAGGTCAATTTGCCCTGAATCTGTAAAGAAAGATAGGAAGCTGCCTGATCGGGGGCAAGTATACCTATGGCAAGTTCCTGTTCAGCTGACAATCGGAATAACAAGGCTGCATAAGCTGAGAGGAGTACCGGGTACACCATCTGTTCTCCAAACTTCTGTTTAAGATCACGACTCAGAGAAGCATGTAATGTGATTTGAGCAGACTGATAAGAGAATGATTGTTGACGTCGCCCAAAATCCAGTGGAATCTGCAGAACGGGCAAGCTAGATTCCATGGAATGGGTAGAAGATGGTTGGTTTTCAATCACTTCAGTTATTCCTCCTTGGTTCAAACCGAATGTTTGTGGATTTGAATTATTGTTTGCTTACATTGAAATGAGAGATCAGTTCTTGAAGTTCCTCAGACATGCTGTTAAGGCGTGTGGAGGAGTCTACCAGTGTAATCAAGGATGCTTTTTGCTCATCAACAGATGAGGAAATTTGTTCACTGCTGTTTGCTGTCTTGCTTACGCTGGATGACAAGTCCTCTGCTGTAGCAGTCATTTCCTCCGTACCCGCAGAGATTTCTTCCGTCGCGCTTGATACTTCCTGAATCTGATTAGATACTTTTTTCGCTGCTTCTAAAATATCTTCGAACAGTTGCCCTGTTTGATCGGCTACGCTGAGCCCTGTATCTACTTCTGACGTACCTTGTTCCATAGCACGTACTGCTTGTTTGATTCCAGCTTGAATCTCCTGGATCAATACGCCAACCTGGCTGGTCGCTTGTTCAGATTGCTCGGCAAGTTTGCGTACTTCACCTGCAACAACTGCAAATCCTCTTCCTTCTTCACCAACACGTGCTGCTTCAATGGAGGCATTCAGGGCAAGCAAGTTTGTTTGGCTGGAGATTCCCGAGATGATATTGAGAATATCGCCGATTTCCTGTGAACGACTTTCCAGAACCTCAATGGCAGAAGCGGTATTCTTAACTGATTCGGTAATCAGATTCATCTGTTCGGATACCTGACGGACAACGCTGTTACCTTGTTGTGAACGACGTTCCATTTCATAGGCTTCATCCGCTACACTTGCAGAGCTGCTGGCAATCGTCTGGATTACGGTAGCCATCTCGGACATGGCACGTGCACTATCGCGGGTTGCCTGTTCCTGTGAACGAATGTTAGAAGTGATTTGAGTCACGTTGTTATTAATAGAATCTGCATTCTCACTGTTGCGTTCCGAAACTTCATATAGCTCTTTGGCAGACTGATTAACTTCTTGTGATGTGATTTGCACTTTAACGATAGTATCGTTGATTTTGCGAACCATGGTGTTGAACTTCTCGTTAACGAGTCCCAGATCGTCTTTGCCTGTCGGAATGTTGACATTCAAATTACCCCGACTGACGTCATCAATTCCTTTGATCAAGTGACGGATAGGGGAAAGTGTGTTTTTAACGACAAGGTATTGGATAATCAGGAATAATAGCAAAAAGGCTACAAGGATGATAATTCCATTTTTTAGCAAGGAGTTAAGTCCTGCGGGTACGGCTGATGCATCTGCATCAATGGCAAAATATGAGAAAATCTTACCGTTGCTGTCTTTGATTGGATATGCAATGGTTGTCCATGTTCCGAAATCATCGGAATAGAATGTGGTGAATGTTGGGCGATCCGTATTAAGCATTTCTTTCAGTGCGTTGGCTACAACGACCGGCTGCTCATACATGTCACCGATATTTACGTTCTCACTTTGAAAAGCCTCTCTTAGGTTGGTCGGCATCGCTACAAGGGAAGTTAATCGCTTGTTATCGCCACCGAGCTCAACACCGAAGATGTAGGCTTGTGCAATGTTAGGGTAATATTCTTGCATTTCATCGAAATACGCTCGTAATTTCGTTTGTGTTGCTCCATCATAGCTACCTTCGGCAATAGCAGCTTGTACCTCGGCAGGATTGATATCTTCAGCCCATTTTTTGGTGATTTGTTCCACCTGTCCATGCAGTTGATCAACAAGAACTGTTTTTTGAAAATAGTAACTGCTTGCGATAAGTGCTACCCCGATGATAATGATATTGGTAAATGAGAGTAACAAATTTTTGGAGAAAAACGACATGCTTTTCCAACTTAATGATTTCACTAAATTCCACTCCTGATCTTCTTTAAATTAAGAAACTTTAGGGTTGCTTTGGTACAGTGAACTAGATCATTCCGTGATCCCCTCCAAAGGAAATTTATGCGACCATGGTCTTGGTTTATCAGTCGCTTTCGTAGAGACTTATGTACCGTATGAACCATAGGTGTCTAATTATTAAAACACATCTATAATTAATATGTCGTATAAAATGTCGTTAAATTGAATAGTATTGTTAAATTTTTTTTAATATTTTACGTATTTATGGACATATCAGATGGTTTATAGGTATTTAGAACTGTTTATTTTAAAATTTCCCATTTTTTAGCTTCATTCTGTATTCTATAACATGGTGGGTAAAAAAAACATCCTTCAACAACACAAAAATAGGATGGCAAAGATGCAACAGAAGGCACGGATATACATCGGAAGCGGTTTTATCTATAATAACTACATATGCATTTCTCAAATTATGAGCAGCGGGGGTTTATAGATGAATCTTAAACAGATAGCAGCAGAGCGTGCGGCAGAATATGTTGAAGATGGAATGAAGGTAGGATTGGGTACAGGTTCAACAGCTTATTATGCCATCTGCCGAATCGGTGAGCGGGTACGCGATGGATTGAACATTCAAGCAGTTGCTACTTCAGAGGCCTCGGACAAGCTTGCCCGTGAATGGGGGATTCCCATCATCCCATTTGACCAGATTGGACGTCTGGATCTGACCATTGATGGCGCTGATGAAGTAGATCCCGAATTTAACCTGATTAAAGGGGGAGGCGGGGCTCTTTTGCGTGAGAAAATTGTGGCGGCCAATAGTGACAAATTGATTATTGTTGCGGATGGCAGCAAAGCCGTGCAAAAGTTGGGTAAATTCCCGCTTCCGGTTGAGGTTGTTCCATTTGCTTCGGAGTGGACCTTCCAGGCGCTCGAAAAATTGGGGTGTCAACCACAGTGGCGGATGGATGGACAGCAACGTTATCTGACAGACAACGGAAACCTGATAGCGGATTGTCATATGGAAGCGATTGATCACGCTGCGAACCTTAATGTTCAATTGAACATGTTACCAGGTGTTGTGGATAACGGACTATTTGTTGATATGGCTAATACAGTCATTCTTGCCAACGCGGACGGTAGTATCGAAGAGCTTCATCGTTCTTAATATGGAAGAGGGTGCGTTACATTTCATGAAAGAACTACCAATCGTGGATGGTGAACTTGTTCTCCGATGTGTGGAGAAAAAGGATCTGAAAGAACTCTATGAATTGATCTACAGTGATGTCGTACCTGAATGGAAGCAATGGGATGCACCCTATTACCCACTTAAACACGAAAGTTATGAAAGTTTCGAACAAGGTATGCTCAAACGGTTGGACGTTGATCCAGATGATTCCAAACCGGTATCGATCCGTATCATTGAATCCGACAGACAAATTGTGGGCACGATCAGCTATTATATAGAAGATGAGTTATCCATGTGGCTGGAAATGGGGATTGTAATATACAGATCTGCCCAGTGGGGACGCGGGGTTGGTACACGTTCACTTGTCATGTGGTCAAGTCATTTGTTCGAACATCTTCCTTTGGTTCGGGTTGGACTGACTACTTGGTCCGGTAATGAACGAATGATACGTGCGGCTGTAAAAGCCGGATTACAGGTGGAAGGGCGAATGCGGAAGTGTCGTATCGTTCGTGGGGAGTACAATGATTCAATTCGTATGGGGATGCTCCGTGAGGAGTGGGAGCAGAAGCTGGCCCCTCATACGAGCCGAAATGTAAACAACTGATGGAGGATTATTGAAATGCTGAACACGGAGGACAACCGGGAACTGTCTTTACAATTATTCGTGGTTCTTGTTCGAGCCTACAATTCTGTGACCTCACGTTCCAATCGGGACATCCAGAGTCACGGACTGAATACGACAGAATTTGGTGTGCTTGATTTGTTATATCATAAGGGACCGCAGGCATTGCAAAAGATTGGTGAAAAAGTGCTAATGTCCAGTGGTAATATTACGTATGTTGTAGATAAGTTGCAAAATAAAAATCTGCTGTTTCGTCGACCATCCAAGGAAGACCGGCGTGTCATTTACGCTGAGTTAACCGATGAAGGAAGAGAATTGTTCACACAGATATTTCCTCAACACCATCAGGTCATCATCGATGCTTTGGAAGGACTTGATCCTGCCGAGAAAGTGGATGCGATTCGGATGTTGAAGAAGCTGGGACTGGCGGCAGAAGGGAAAACTGACTTGCGTTCATAACGCAGGTCAGTTTTTTTGTGGAACCAAAAGTACAGGCTTATACTGGCTGACTGACTTGCAAGGCCCTCCATAATATAGGAAGATTATTCTATACATGCATGGCATAAAATACATGATCTTCAGAAATTCATGTATAATGGAACAGAACTTTTTAGAGCGGAATGGATGGATTGTTTGGATCAAATAGAAGAACCTATCCCGATTGCAAGTTAGCTAACATTGATCTCATTCTGGATTAGTCACGAATGATGATGGAGATGTGATGCGGGTAGAGGAGGGGTGCATCTATGAGTTATCAAGAAGCAGGAGAACGTTTACTCCTGGAATCGGGGATCTTAGCTGATAAAATAACGGAGAAACAATATCTTAGACAGCCCGATTTACTTAAGCGATTTGGTGAGAACGGAAAAATGCGAACCAAACAGGATTCTCAGTATAGCTTGAACTATTTGGCAGAAAGTGCGCTCTTACAGAGTCCAGGCCTGTTTACTCATTATATTGCCTGGCTGAAAGTTCTACTTGAAGGTTACAAGGTATCACAAGAAGACCTAACGATTAATCTCAACCTGATTAAAGAGGCATTGGAAGAAGAATTTGACCATCCGTCAAAGGCACTTCTGCTCGATTATCTGGAGATGGGAATATATAGAACAACACAAATGGAGTCACAGGCGGGTTATATTAACGAATCCATGCCATATGGAGATGCTGCGCAATCGTACTTGCAGTGTTTACTTGAGAATAAACGGAAAGAAGCCTTCGAGATCATTGAAGCTCAGTTAGAAGCTGGAGTGACGATTCGTGATATTTATCGATATATTTTTCAGCCTACCCAATATGAAGTCGGGCGATTGTGGCAGAGCCATCGGATCAGTGTGGGGCAAGAGCACTTTTGTACGGCAGCGACCCAATCATTCATCTCACGTCTCTATTCTCGCTGGTTGACTCATGCGGGTCAGGGTAAAAGGCTGGTTGCCACCTGTGTAGGCAATGAACAACATGAGATCGGACTGCGTATGCTCACAGATGTGTTCGAGATGGAAGGCTGGGATACGCACTATCTGGGAGCCAATGTTCCTAATGGAAGTGTGGTCGAGGCTATAGAGCGCCATCAGGGTGATGTTGTTGCGATTTCAGTTACGATGACGTATCACCTTCATCTGGCCAAAGAATTGATTCAACTGATTCGTCATCATCCGGCAACGGCACATGTGAAGATTATGGTCGGGGGATATCCTTTTAATATTGATCAGGAGTTATGGAAAACGATAGGAGCCGACGGTTATGCTCCGGGAGCCGATGAGGCAGTTGCGGTTGCAGAACAATTATTGACTCAGCCAGCTACATGCAATCATCTGGATCTGGATATGGTTAGGGATTAGGAGAGGGATGATGTGATGTCTACTGAGAACGGAGAGATACAGAGGCTGCGCAGAACGATTGAGCAGTTATCGGATCAGATGATCCGGAGCAAAGAGCAAGAGGAACGGATACTCGCGGAGTTCTCGGATATGAATAATGAACTGGTAACACTCCAGCGTCTGCTTGCGAAGAACAATAACAGTCTTGAAGCTGCACGTCAGCAAGCAGTAGATGCAGGGGAATCCAAAAGCGCATTTATTGCAGGCATCAGTCATGATTTTCGCACGCCATTAAATGGCATATTGGGGATGGCTGAGATGCTTAAGCTGTCCCCCTTGTCTGAAGAACAGGAGACTTCGGTTTCCGTTATACAGGATGCTGCCAAACTGCTGCTTAAGTTGATTCAGGATCTTCTGGATCTATCCAAACTTGAGGCGGGTCAGATGCGGCTTGAACGGGGAGAAGTGGATCTGCAAGAGACGATAAATTATATTGCTCGTTTGCTTGAACCCCAAGTCAGAAAGAACGGCAATCAGTTATCGGTAGATTATGACCCCAGAATCTCTACTCTTCTTGAAGGGGATTCAACGAGGATTACACAGATATTGATCAATCTCATTCAAAATGCGAACAAATTCACATCAGAAGGCTCTGTACAGATACGAATCACTCTTAGCAAGGATGATGTGAACAAGCAAATCATTCGATTTGAAGTTGAAGATACAGGGATTGGTATTTCGGAGGAAGACCAGGGCC
The DNA here is from genome assembly GCF_024159265.1 of Paenibacillus sp. 1781tsa1. Lineage (NCBI taxonomy): Bacteria > Bacillati > Bacillota > Bacilli > Caryophanales > Paenibacillaceae > Paenibacillus > Paenibacillus sp. 1781tsa1. Next base: position 2,381,102 of record NZ_JAMYWY010000001.1, read on the forward strand.
AATTATTTCAACCCTATATGCAGACAGAACGAGGACGCTCGAGAGAGTATGAGGGGACAGGGCTTGGATTATCCATCTGCAGGTCACTCGTTATACTAATGGAAGGTGAGATTGGAGTAGACAGTCATGAGGGTGAAGGATCAACATTCTGGTTCGAACTTGCACTTGGCAAAAAAAACGTCAATCAGGCCGTGAATGAGTCTTCTACTTCCACTCCAGAGTATCAGGTAGAGGATATGCGTGATGAAGCTGCTTCTGTATCTGTATTGCTGGCGGATGATAATGTCATTAACCGGCAGCTTGTTATGCTGCAACTCAAAAAACTGGGAATAACCCAAGTGGATACTGTAGTGAATGGGGAAGAGGCCGTTGCTGCTTTTCACAGTAAAAAATACAGTTTGATTCTCATGGATTATATGATGCCATTGATGGACGGTTTGGAAGCAACACGCAAAATCCGCTCGATAGAAATGGATGAAATGCGCCATACCACACCAATCATTGCAATGACAGGTAATGTTATGCAGGGAGAGAAAGACAAGTGTATGGAAGCCGGGATGAACGACTTTATTGGCAAACCCTTCACGCTGGAAGTGCTGAGTAAGATGATCCAGAAGTGGCAGCAATCCTCCGAAGCGACAGAGGTACTGAATATGAGCATCGTGCATGAGATTGCGGAATTAAACACCGATGGCGATCGCACACTCCTCGGCATGTTGTTGGACATGTATCGTACCGAAACACCTGGCAAAATTGAGGTGCTGCGCAGAAATATTGTGTCGGGCGACCATGTTGCTGCAACTGAGGTAGCCCATGATCTGAAATCAGGGAGTCTGAGTCTGGGGATTCGTTATTTATCAACTTTGTTTGCCCAGATAGAGCAGTTCGCGAAGGAAGGTCAATCACGGAAAGCAGAACCTTTGCTGGATGCTTTGTTACCTGCCTACCAAGCCGCCTGTGCGTCACTGCAACGAGTAAGTAAAGATTGAAGATATCTCAAAAAGGAAAGAGGGTAGGACCCGTTCATGATATTCTACGTACTTGCAGCACTGGTACTGATCCTTCTTGCTCTTCTGTGGACAGGTGGACTTTATTTCTTCAAAACCGCCATTCGTCGTACGCCAAAAACGTTTTTGGTGGATAATCCGAATCTGATGCCTGAGCCGGACAATGAAATCATCAGCAGTGCTTCTGACCTGAAGTGGCTGGATGTTCAGCCTACAGAAGAGGTATCTCTTCAATCGCATGATGGATTAAATCTGCACGGTACATGGCTTAGTTCCAATAAGGGGTCAGATCAGACCGTGATTCTGGCACATGGTTATTCGGGGAAAGGTAGAGAAATGGCTGGTTTTGCCCGATTTTACGCGGAAAAACATGGGTATAACGTGTTAATGCCGGATGATCGGGGTCATGGCCGGAGCGAAGGTGACATCATCGGTTTTGGCTGGTTAGATCGTAAGGATTATGTACAGTGGAGCAACTGGGTGCTTGAAAAAGTGGGTACAAAAGGGGAAATCTTATTGCACGGCATATCCATGGGAGGAGCAACCGTACTGATGACAGGTGGTGAAGCCCTGCCGACTCAGGTTAAAGCGATTGTGTCTGATTGTGCATATACATCCGTGGAAGAAGAACTGACGTTCCAGTTAAAGCAATTATACAAGCTTCCTGCATTTCCGTTCATACCTGTCACAAGTCTGATCTCCCGGTGGAAAGCAGGGTATTCCTTCAAAGAGGCTTCGGCTCTCAAGCAACTTGCCAAAGTTAACGTTCCCGTGCTGTTCATCCACGGTGAGGCTGATATGTTTGTACCGACCGAAATGGTGTACAGGTTGTATGAAGCTTGCCCAACCAAAAGGGAATTGCTGACCGTCCCCCGTGCGGGTCATGGCACAGCGTTTCAAGTTGATCGCACCGGATATGAGGCAGCACTGGAATCCTTTATGAAGAACCATCTGTCGCATCCAGCATCTGTAATCAATTGATTTCTCATATTGTATTATGGGTATTCATGGATAGGACAGATGTGGAAGGAGAGGAAGATGCCACGTACACAAAGGAAGTGTTCTTACTGCCATGAAGGAATGGCAGAAGATGAGTTTAAGTATTTCCATAGGTGGAGTTATGTTATTTACCCGACAGTTCATACAAGAGGGATACGGGTAAATTGATTGTAACGGCTGGATTCGTCATCATGATCATTTTTTCAATTATTCTATTCGCCGGTACTGGGACATTGACGTTTAACTTCTAATTGATGGGGGTGCTTTGATGGGAAATGAAAAATTTGAGGCTGCACGAAAAGCAGAGGCAGGTTATCATTCCAACTTCTATGAGAATAATGAATTATTCGCCTCTGGCACTTGGATGTCCAAGCCAATGCCTATGGTTATGGATATGCTGGAACGTATCCTTGCTCACAAGGAGGAACTGCGTGTCCTCGATCTGGGATGCGGAGTAGGAAGGCATACGATACCGATTGCTCAGCGTCTTGCACAAACGAACAGTGAAGTCATCGGTGTGGATTTGCTGGACGAGGCTATAGATGGACTTCGCAAGTATGCGAAAGAATATCAGGTGGACCATCTCGTGCAAGCTGTAAAAGCAGACGTTGAGCATTATGCCATTGAAGAGGATCATTTTGACTTTATAGCTGCTTGTTCTTGTCTGGAACATGTATCGAATAAACAAGCTTTCAAGGAAGCGCTAGAGCGGTTACAAGCAGGAACTCGAACAGGTGGCATTCATTGTATTACGATGAGTACCAATGTGGAGGAGAAAGAAATGAACTCAGGCCGTGAGGTCGAGCCGTTAATTGAACTGAACCTGCCCACAGCCGAGGCGATTGCTATACTCCAGGAGGCTTATAAAGGCTGGAATATTCTGCTTCAGGAACATGTCACACAGACGATTGAAGAGGATAAATATGATGAACCGACACAATTTCGTTGTGAACTGCTACGTTTCGCTGTGCAAAAGCAATAAATTCTCTGCCGGGACCTGGTAAAAGCCCCGGCAATCTTATTGTTTGGTTGGGAGAGGTGAGTCAAGGATGAATACATACGTAATGGGGATAGATGGAGGAGGGAGCCACACCCGTGTGGCTGTCGCCGATCAGCATGGAAGACTGTTATCCTATGTGCAAAAGGGAGGTTGCAGTCGTTATCACGATATCCATGCCGAGCAAAATGTGTTGGAAGGTATCGCTGAGGCCATAACACAGGCTGGACTCAAATCAGATCAAATCGCTGCCATTCAGGCAGGAATGGCGGGTCTGAATCGGCCTGAAGATACGCGTTGGGCCGAAGCACTAATTGCTCGAACCGGGATTATAGGCAAAATCAGTGCAGTAAACGACACACATATCGCGCATACAGCGGCCTTCGATGGTGAGCCAGGCATTGTGGCCATTGGAGGTACAGGCTCTCTGATTCTTGGCAGAACCGAACAGGGCGCTTGGCTACGCAACGATCAGTTCGGTCATTATGCGCCGACAGCAGCACGGTTTTTGGCTTACGATACGGTGCATTCCATCCTCGCGGGACGTTATGAGTTGCAGGATGAAGAATGGATTGAGCAGGTTTTAACGTATTGGCAGGTAAGCTCTGTTCGGGAGCTTGCAGCACTGGGAGTGTCTGGTTTTGGTGATAATCAGCAGGCTACTAATCGGAGATTTGGCCAAATGGCACCTCTGGTGACCGAAGCAGCTGTCCGGAATATTCCCCTCGCGGTTAGAGTATGTGACTCTGCTGCCGATACGGCTGTTGTCGGTATCCTCATGCTGGCATCCTGTTTCGATCAGCCAACAGTGTCCATGGCGATGACTGGAAGCTGTCTGAGTTCACCATATATGGTGAGGGCCGTTCAGAAAGGGCTGGATGCTGCTTACAGGCCCGATGGGAAAAGAATTCAGTACATAACCAGTGACTTGTTGGCAGTTGGGGGCGCACTGTTGGATGCGTATCATTTGGCGCAGATCAAGGTATGGGATAACATCTCGACTGTGCTTCAATCGGAACTGAATCGTTATACGACTTGAACTTTGAGAGGCTAACGACTACAATACGATAGCGGAAACAAGCAAGGTATGGGAGGAATAAGGGTGTTAATTAATTTGAAATCACGCATAGAAGAGCCGGTAGTACAGGAGCTGTTATCTTACTCGGTCTTTCCTGATCCGGATCATCTGAAACGTGCGTTGAAACAATATGTAGAGAATGACGAACTGTATCTGGCCGGATACGAAGCAGAGGAGCAATTGATCGGTCTGATCGGTTATGAGCATACAGGCTCCAGCGAGATTACCATCCACCATATTGCCGTTCTGCCGGAGAACCGCTTCAAAAATTATGGTCGGGGCATGATTTCACAACTGCTGGAGAAATACAATCCTGACACTTTGATTGCAGAGACGGATCTGGAGGCCCTGGAGTTTTACCGGAATACGGGATTCGTCGTATATAGTCTGGGCGAGCTGTATCCAGGAGTGGAGCGGTTCCGTTGTGTGCTTGAAAAAGAAGAAGATACAGACGAAGAGTAACGCGCAGGTGTTCTCTACTGTCTGGCTAGGAAACAGAGCTTAAATAAAGCAGGATGTTGGATTTGGCAATCAGCTGAGTCGGACGTCCTGCTTTTTTTGTCATGTTTAACTTGATACCAGGAAAAAAGTATTGCTTTGACAGATTGTTTCATTATAGAATAGTTTCACAGAAGAATAGTTCGTTAAGTGAACTATATACTCGGAAAGGAGATTGCACAATGAATACACCCGATGCTAAAAGTTTGGTCAACCGTTATTTGGATGCTTCTTTTCTGGTAAACAAGCGGTTTGATACGCGGATACGCGAACAAGTGGGGCAGACCATAACAACTGATCAGTTCTGCGCGCTTCGTCTGATTGAGGAGAAACCTTACTGTACACCCTCCGATCTGGCAGAACTATTATGCATAGGCAAGAGCAGCATTACTGCTTTGGTCAACAAGCTGGTGGATCGCGATCTGGTCGATCGTGCAGGGGATGAACGTGACCGCAGGGTCGTATATTTAACTTTGACGGATAACGGGCGACAGGTATACAGGGAGACAGAACAGGAAATACAGCAAATTCTGGAGCCGTATTTGGTTCATTTTACACCAGAAGAGGTTCGGATTTTCATTGAATCTTTTGAGAAGCTGGCAGCTTTGCTAACGCATGAAGGAGGACAGGAGAACGAATGAGAGCGATACTGAAAGCAAGATGGTGGTTAATGGGGCTATGGGTTGTTGTAGCTGCCGTATTGATGTTTACCGCCCCTAACATGAGTGAATTAATTCGGGAGAAGGGACAGTTTTCGGTTCCTGAAGGGTATTCTTCCACCCAGGCTGCAAAGATTCTGAATGAAGCTGCAGCACAAAAAGGAGAACAGCAGGGCAGCCAGATTGCTCTTGTATTCTATAATCCCGATGGTCTGGGTACCACGGGAAAACAAGAGGCAGAGAAGGCTGTTAAGCAATTGGAGGCCGACAAAGAGAAGTTGGGCATTCTGTCCATTCTGGAACCTTTCTCTCAGCCTGAATTGTCCGAGAAGATGATCTCAGCTGATGGCAAAACGATATTAACGTCGCTATCTATTGATCAGGGAGATCGTACAGTCAAAGAAACGCGGGAAGACCTGAATGAAGCATTGAAGTCTGTCAATGTGGAGCACTACATAACCGGTAAAGGTCTAATTGACGAGGATACTATTGAAAGTTCCCAAGAGGGGCTTAAGAAATCAGAATATATTACCGTTGTTTTTATTTTACTCATTCTGTTCCTGGTGTTCCGTTCGTTTGTAGCTCCGTTTGTACCGCTGCTGACGGTAGGGATCAGTTACATTGTATCGCAACAGATTGTTGCATTTCTCGTGGATGGAGTCGACTTCCCGATATCAACGTTTACACAGATCTTTATGGTCGCCGTTATGTTCGGGATTGGTACGGATTACTGCATCCTGTTAATCAGCCGGTTCAAGGAAGAACTGGCTCATCATGAGAATACGTGGGATGCCATCATTGCTACCTATCGTACTGCTGGTAAAACGGTACTCTTCTCAGCACTAGCCGTGCTGGTTGGATTCATTGCGATCGGCTTTGCCCAGTTCATGCTGTACCGCTCTGCGGTTGCCGTAGCTGTGGGGATTGCCGTAATGATGCTCGCCTTGGTGACCATCGTACCCTTTTTCATGGCGGTGCTGGGCAAGAAGCTATTCTGGCCGTCGAAGGGTTCGCTTGAACATGCGGAGAGCAAGATCTATGGTGCCGCTGGTCGCTTTTCACTGAAACGTCCATGGGCTGCGCTGCTCATCGTTGCAGCGGTCTGTGTGCCTCTTTTGGCAACCTACGATGGCAAACTGTCGTTCAACAGTCTCGATGAGATTGGTGAGAAATATGATTCAGTAAAAGCATTCAACATAATCTCTGACAGCTTCGGTCCGGGTGAATCGCTGCCGGGTCAGATCGTCATCCAGAACGATGAAGCGATGGATAATGCGAAGTATATGGCCGTGGCCGAGAAAATTAGCCGGGAAGTAGAGAAAGTAGCCGGAGTCTCTGGTGTCCGCAGTATGACACGACCTACGGGTGATGAGATCAAAGATTTTGAAGTTACACAGCAAGTGGGAACGTTATCTGATGGACTTGGTGAAGGCAAGACGGGTCTGGACAAAATCCGTGATGGTCTGAGTGAAGCCAGCAGTCAACTAAGTAAAAATGAACCACAATTAAAAGAAGCTGCCGATGGAGCAGGAGAACTTACCAAAGGGACCTCCCAGTTGCAATCGGGTATTACGCAACTCAGTGAGGGACTTGGGCAGATTGAAAAAGGTATTCGAGATGGTTCCGCAGGTGCGGGTGAATTGAAAGCGGGACTTCAGCAAGCCAAAACGAGTGCAGATCAACTTGCGCAGGCGAATAATCAGTTACTTGAAGCCTATCGTCAGGCGGGAGCTGGTGTCGCTGCACTGGGGGAAGGAACTCGTGAACTGGAGCAACAGCTAAGCGGGGTTTCAACAGCTTTGACCAGTCTCTCCGAATCCTTCACAGCACTTGAAGAGCGATATCCTGAATTACAGCAAGATGCTGATTACCAGCGTATCAAAGGTACGATTGGTGAAACAGGTTCTGGTACAGCGCAGCTCGCTCAAGGTTTGGGTCAGATTCAGACCAAGCTGGGAGAAGCTGCTGCTGGAATTAATCAGGCCAATGAAGGCTTTGCCTCCGCAGCAGCCGGACAGAAGGCTCTTGCCGATGGTCTGGGCCAAATTGTAACGGGAATCGGTCAGTTGCAATCCGGTCTCAAACAGGCTGCTGATGGTCAGGGTAAAGTGATTAGCGAAATTCCTTCCATTCAGGATGGACTTGGCCAGCTTCAGGGTGGTCAGGAGAAAATTCAGCAAGGCTTCTCCGATCTGAGTGGTCAGCTGACACAACTGACAGATGGACTGAACCAAAGTGTCGATGGCATCAAACAGGTTTCAGGAGGATTGGATTCGGCACAGGATTATCTGACCCAACTGCAGAATTCACCTGATTCGGATCTGGCAGGCTGGTACGTTCCTGAAGAAGCACTGAACAGCAAAGACTTCAAACAGGTATTTGATACGTATCTTTCCGAAGATCGAAAGACGATGACGATTGATGTTATTTTCGCCGAAAATCCATACGGAACAGAAGCCATTGATCGTGTTCCTGACATTGAAGCGGCAGTACATCGTGCGGTACAAGGCAGTACGCTTGAAAAAGCAGACATCGCCATAGGTGGCGTTACAAGTACGTTTGCAGATTTGCAGGAGATCTCGAATAACGACTATACACGGACTGTAATGCTGATGTTGGCGGGTACATTCATTATTCTGGTTGTGCTGCTCCGCTCAGTCATTATGCCATTGTATCTAATCGTTTCCTTATTACTGGCTTATTTCACATCGATGGCGTTAACCGAAGTGGTTTTTGTTAATATCCTCGGGTTCGCAGGCATTAGCTGGGTTACTCCGTTCTTCGGATTTGTCATGCTGATTGCACTTGGTGTGGATTATAGCATCTTCCTGATGGACCGTTTCAATGAGAACAAAGGCATGAAAGTACAGGATGCCATGTTGTACGCGATGAAGAACATGGGAACCGTTATTCTATCTGCAGCGGTCATTCTGAGCGGAACATTTGCTGCCATGTATCCATCCGGTGTTCTCTCGATGATGCAGATTGCCACAGTAGTTCTTAGCGGTCTGATCTTGTACTCTCTGTTATTCTTGCCATTCTTCGTCCCAGTGATGGTGAAGATGTTTGGCCGGGCGAACTGGTGGCCGTTCTCTAACAAGGAACAAGTCGATTCCGCTGAGTCGGATCGGACCATCGGCATGTAATGCATTGCAATGGATTAGGCTCTGCCGCGTTATGCGGCAGGGTTTTTTCTTTTTTTATCTCCACAGAGAAGAAATATGGTTTTATGCAAAAGAAAGGTGCATGCCTAAGGACACCATCCCGCGCCTTGTCTTGCCACTCATCATAAGATATAGAGCAGTTCATTATTGTTCAGAAAATCACAGCAGAGAGGGGCGACGGGATGGTATATCGATATGTGGCCATAGGGGATTCATTAACGGTAGGTACAGGAGCGTTGCTGGGCACCGGCTTTGTTCCTTTATATCGGCGAATGGCGGAAATGAATGTTCGTACATTTGTATCTATGGAAAATATGGGCGTAAATGGACTGACGTCGGGGGGCATGTTGCAGATGATCTCTTCGCATCCCCGAGTGAGGCAATCGCTGCGTGAAGCCGATATCATCACATTATCCATTGGCGGGAATGATCTGATTCGTACGTTTAAATCAAGTGGCGGCATACCCAATGCCGGCAAAATGACACAGGTGCTTGGAGAAACCCGCAGTAATGTATCCCAGATTATGAGGCACATTCGGCAGTTAAAGGGCAATAGCGAGTATATGGTCCGAACCATCGGATTGTACAACCCGTATCCACAAGCGACGGAAGCTGCGTATTGGGTACGCCAATATAATTCGTTTTTGAATGGAGCGGGATCAGGCAACTATGCGTGTGCTCAGGTTTACGACAAGTTTGAAGGTCATGAGCGTGAACTGTTGTTCTGGGACAGAGTGCATCCCAATGCGAGAGGATATCGTATCATTGCAGAGCAGCTTAATCGAACCGGGTATTATCCGTTCTCTTGATCACTTTGGAACAGAACTAGACCAAGCGATGGACTTCCTTTAAGATAAATAGAAGACCGTTCCATTTTGTGAGATAAAGGAGTTAATTTTTGGTGCAAAATATCGATTCCGGTTCCCTCCATCATTCAGAGCAGCAACGTATATCCGAAGTGTTGGCCTCATATGGTTTCACATCGGACTGGAAAGGCGAGCGTGGAAAGGGTGGGATGAATAATTCTACCTACATGCTCCATATAGACGGGACGAGTTACGTAATGAGACAATATGAAACACATAATGATCCGATGAAAATCATCTTTGAACATGAGGTGCTGGAAGCCCTCCAACGTTCGAACTTTAAGCTTGATACGCCTTCACCTGTAAGACGGTTATCTGGCGAGGGAGATACATTCCTTCCTGTAAAAGATCCCCTCACAGGTCATACCAAAATTGCAACGCTGTTTCATTATCGGGAAGGTGTCAATCCCATCTGGCATAAGCCAGACCAATTATTTGGCCTCGGTAAAGCGGCAGGGGCTCTGTCTTCTGTTATGGCAACGCTGGATATACCCCTTGATCCTGTGTATCCACCGTACTATCAAATTCAGGATGCGTATCCGCTCTGTTCACCAGAACGATTATTACAGCTATGCACATCGCCGCCGGAGCAATTGGTTACATGTGCGCATGAGCTGAAACAACTGAGGGATGCGCTGCCAGATCTGTTTGAAGCCCTGCGGGGAATGGAGCAGCTGCCGCATCAATTGGTCCATGGGGACGTGAATGCCTCAAATGTATTGGCAGATCAGCAGGATGGTGAAATCTGTGCCATTTTGGATTTTGAATTTGCGACATGGGATTTGCGGGTCATGGAGTTAGCTGTTCCGATGTCTGACCTTCTGACCATGGACAAGAGTGAAGATTGGATGTGGCAGGCACAAGAGGGACTGATCAGGGGATTTCGGGAACAGGTCAGCCTGGAACCGGAAGAGTTGTTAGCTATACCTCGATTGATTCTGCTTCGCAGTCTGGATGTGGTCATGCATTTTATCAGTCGCATGTTCGAGGGTACTGATGAGCCGGAAGTGGCTGTGGATCAGATTGTAAAGCTCAAACAGCGGATGGACTGGATGTCGCTTCATGAAGCTCGACTGCGTGAGATATTGGTATATTAATATCGTTATTATGAATAAAGTGCACTGTTTCTGCTCATATGAGGCAGAGATCAGTGCACTTTTATTGATTAGCAGCGTGATATATGCAAATTACAGCGCATAGCGGATGACATTACAATCCACGTTTGCGGAACCAACTGCGGACAGCCCAGCGGCGCTCCTGACGTTTCTTGTATTTGGGCAACGAACGATATACGTTCAACGATTGCTCGTAAGCCTGCTTCGCATCTGCATTACGTCCGAGGGAACGATGAACCGAGCCGAGCAGATAATACGCTTCACTGGAAGAGGAATGAATCTCCTGAAACTGATGCACATAATCCAGCGCTTTGTCTTCATGCGTATCTTTGAAGGCACCAGCAAGGGTTAGGTACGGGCGTCCGTACTTGACTCTGGGGTTGATCTCGAGGGCTTTTAAAATGTGACGTTCTCCCTGTTCGATGTTACCCAGATGAAGCTCAGTCGTCCCCAGTGCCTCCCAATATTCGGCGGATTGTTCGTATGGGCGCTCGAGTTCAAGCAATAAGGCATGTGCCTCACTGTAACGCTTGCGCTCAATTAACAGGCGAGCCAGTTCCAGCTTGGAAGAAACTTCATTGGGACTCATGGCAAGCTGTTGGCGAAGCCGGGAGATGTTGCGCATACGCTTGAGAGGTTTGGTGAAGCTTGGGAACACCCCAACGTAACGACGATCCAGGAAATACAGGATCACGAGTAAAATGAGGATGGCAATGAACGGATTACCTACAATCCGCCATAGAAGGCCAAAGATAAGAAATTTAATAAGCACAGGTTCAACTCCATTTATGATGTAATCGCGTTTCGTACACTTAAAATATATTTCGATTGGTCCAACGGATTAACTCCTCTACGTTTGCGAGCAGGGTTCACATCCGCAGGACAATCCTGGTATCCGGCAAATGAAGTGGTAAGTACCCCGCGGCCGCTAGTCTCGGAACGCAGCTTCACCGGATAATCCATTGACGTTGCAAGAGGCATAATTCCTTCAATGATACAACGTCCGCTACCAATGGTGGGGGCTTCGAAGGTTGTCCGCATATGTACCAGATCGCTGAGGGCCTTACCGCCATATTCCTCCGGGACCGTTAGTCGGAACTGAAGAAGGGGTTCCAGCAACGTGGTACCTGTTCTCGCTAATCCATCCATGATTCCCATAGGCGTGGCTACGACAAAATCCAGCGGATGTGTATGCCAGACATGATGTTCCCCTTCCACCAGTGTGATGCGCAGATCGGTTACTTCCCAACCGAGCATACCTTGAGACAAGGCTTCCGGAATTCGTCGTTCAACTTCATTCTGATAACGTAGCAGCAGATCATCTGTCCTTACGGTTGAGGCATAGATCAGACCGCTTCCGCGAGGCAAAGGTTCAATCTTGAAGCGGAGGATGGCCCAGCAGGGCTTAGGCATCGTATAGGCGATGTACCCTTCTCCGGCTGTACGGGGTGTCTCCTTATAAATGACAGATGGCGGATCAAACACGACATCCAATCCGAAACGACCCAGCAACAGGCTGGATAAAATCTCAAGCTGAATGGTTCCCATGACCTTGAGATGCAGTTCTCGTTCCTCCGGCAACCATTGCAGGTCAAGTAAGGGGTCTTCATCCGTCAACTCTTGCAATGCTGCCACAAGATCGGGGTAACGTGCCGGGTCCTTGCCATGTACTTGTACGGTCAGCAAAGGCACAGCCATCTGTGGCAGAGGAGGTACACCCTCAGGATTGCCGATAATGTCACCCACATGTGTGTCGCTCAGTCCGTACAGAGCAGCAATCTGCCCTGCGTGAACGGCACCGGTATCGGCCCATTTCCGTCCATCCATACGGCGAATCTGCGTCACTTTCTCTTCAAGTTCCCGCGTCGAATTATGGATGGTGTCACGGTTGTGGAGACTACCACCATACATGCGAACGTAAGCCGTGCGTCCCATTGTGCGGTCACGTTCAATCTTGAATACAACACCCGATACGGGAGAATCCACAGGTTGGGCAGGTGGAGGCAGAAATGCAAGGACCGCGTCCAGCAATGCCGTGACGCCAATTCCTTTGCCGGAAGCACCATAACACACGGGGAAAAGCTCACCCTGATGCACATACCGCAGGAACGCTTCATTCAGATCCCTTTGCGATAATGGAGTCTCATGAATGTAGGCTTCCATGACCTCAGGGTCCAGTTCAGCAAGTATCTCGACCAGACCTGGAATGGATGGTGTGTGATCTGACAGCGTCTCTTGATTATCATTCCATAGGGAGTCGATGCCATGAAATGTATCTTCACGGAGTTGATACGATTGGATTTCGCATGCGAAGGGGGACAGGGTAGAACGAATCTGCTCCATAACTGCTGGGGCAGATGCGCCAATCCGATCCATTTTATTAATATAAATGATGGTTGGGATACGAAGTGAACGAAGGGCATGCCAGATGGCTTCACTCTGGGATTGAATTCCCTCTACTGCCGACAGAATGAGAATAGCACCGTCCATCACCCGAAGTGTTCGCTCTACTTCAGAGCTGAAATCAATATGTCCAGGCGTATCAATGAGGTCAATGATGGTGTTCTTCCAGATAAGAGAGGTCATGGCTGCCTGAACGGATATGCCACGTTCCTTTTCAATGTCCAGTGAGTCAGTGGCTGTTGTTCCGTCATCTACACGTCCCGGACTGCGGACGACACCACTCTCAAATAACATATGCTCAGTGGTTGTTGTTTTCCCCGCATCCACATGGGCGAAGATGCCGATATTCCTGCGATTCAGTTCATTTAACATGGAATGCTAAGCTCCTCTGACAACGGAATGCAATGTTTCCGACAAGTAATAATCCAGATTATCATACCACATCTACCATATGGAAGAATATGTGGATATATATGATTAAAGCGGGGAGCTACGCCCAGGCTGGTTCTGTTTTAACATCAACTGTTCATGGCTCTGCGGTAAGCTGCAGGAGTTGTACCGGTTAATTTTTTGAATTGACGGTAAAAGTGGGGCAGACTATCGAACCCACAAGCATCGGCAACGGCTGCCATCGTCTCATCGCCTTGCACCAGATGCTCTTTCGCCATAATGACCCTTCGCGCTAATGCGTAATCCGTTAGAGTCATGCCCGTGTATCGTTTGAAGGCACGACTGAAGTGGGCTGGTGATACTGCAGCATACTGAGCCAGTTCATGCAGGGAAAGGCCATTCCGAAGGTTATCGTCAATATGAGAGATCGTAGAAGAGAGCCATGAGGGACCCGGAGCGGATTTACCCGGGTTTGCAGGTCCCGCAGCTTCCAGACGTTCCAGAAAAATGAGCAACAGTTGTAGCCGTAACAGGGCCGCATGTGCGCTTAGATGATGTCCGAGCTGGAATTCGGTCTGAATATCATCAATAAGGGCTGCCACCTGTGATTGCTCCTCTGTATTGAGATGTCTCTTATACACTCGTTGTCTGCGACAACGTTCAAACAGGCTTAACAAGGAAGAAGAAGCGCCCCCAGCAGTCGATGCCAGCAATCCCGGGCTGAAGAACAATGCGGAAGATGTGACGGGATTGCCTGCATCCGGCAAGGCTCGATGAACCGTGCTGCCCGGTATAATGAACAGATCGCCTTCCTGCATATTTTCAAGTCCTGTATCAATAAAGATACTTCCCTGACCCCGATATACATAGATAATTTCATGCCAGTCGTGAAGGTGATCTGGTAATTCGTTCTGAGGGGATTTGGTGTCACTGTACACCAGGCGGAACGGAATACCGGATTCTGCCTGAATAGTTGTACGAACAGGTGAACGTTCCATAAAGACTCCTTTCCAGACGATTGTCTTCAATGAGATGTCTTACCTGGTCATTAGAGAGTATATTTAACGCAATATAAGCAATTTAATTTCCTTTTATTGATGATACAATGAATTTAAAGCGTTTACAATAAAAGGGTGCAGAGCCTCTGAACTGCATTCCGACAGTACAAATAATCGATGAGGTGAGTGTCCATGTCGGCAAGCACGAAACGGCCAAGGTTGAAGCTGAATTTACTGGGGAGCGATGGTCAGCGCAAGTGCAAGGAGATTATGGAGCGTCCCGTGAAAGTTTTGCAGATCGGAGAAGGTAATTTTTTGCGGGGATTTGCAGACTGGATGCTTCATGAGAGTGCCAGACAAGGCAAATTCCATGGAAGTGTAGCTGTTACCCAACCACGACCGGGAGGCAAGGCCAAGCTGGAACAGATCCGTAATCAGGATGGATTATATACGATGATTACGCGAGGTCTGTCTCAAGGGAAGCCAGTTGAGCGGACAGAGTTGATCTCTATTTTCTCACAGTGTATCAATCCATATGAGGAATGGGATGCCTTTCTGAACTTGGCGGAACTGCCTTCACTTGAGTTCGTTATTTCCAATACAACCGAATCAGGATTGAAATATACGTATGCGGACTATATCGAGGGTGAACCGATCCAATCATTTCCGGGGAAATTAACGGTTTTCCTGCATCAGCGATATTTGAAATTTGATGGTGATCCATCCAGAGGTTTGATTCATCTGCCATGCGAGCTGCTTGAAGGCAATGGTGATGTGCTGCGCAGTTGTGTCCTCCGTTATAGTGAGGATTATGGGTATTCGGATGGCTTCCGTTCATGGATTGAGAACCATAATCACTTCCTGAACAATCTGGTAGACCGAATTGTCACAGGTGCGCCGACCCAAGAAGAAGCTGATTCCCTAACGAATCGCTGGGGTTATGAGGACCAGTTGATTAATACGGCAGAGCCATATCATTTCTGGGCCATTCAGGGTGATGAATCATTGGACAAAAAACTTCCTCTCAAACAGGCAGGTCTCAATGTACATTGGGTGAAAGATCTGAAGCCTTTCCAGATACGCAAGGTTCGTATTTTGAATGGGGCACATACCTTAATGTCATCCCTCGGCATTCTGCAAGGCAAGCAGCATGTGAGAGAAACGATGGAAGATCCACATTTTGGCTCATGGATCAGGGAAGCTGTGCATCAGGAGATCGTCCCTGCTCTTGATATGCCCGAACATCAGCTGGACCAGTATGCGGAAGAAGTGTTCGAACGGTTCCTTAACCCGTATATTGATCACAAATTGCAAGATATTGCTTTGAATACGATCGGAAAATTCAAGGTTCGTGTGCTGCCTACACTTTTGTCTTACGAGCAAAATCAGGGAAGTTGGCCAGAACGTTTAATTCAAGGGTTTGCTGGATTACTATGTCTCTATCGTCCTGTGAATACGCCAGAGGGTTACAAGGCACAACGACTGAATGGGGATGACATTCTGCTGCGGGATGACCCCGATGTCCTGGGTGCTTTGGCTGCACACTGGGACGGTTATGACACGCTCAATAGGGATCAGAAGCAACTGGATAACCGGCTAGCGGCTGTGTTGTCGGATTCCCTGATCTGGGGCGAAAATCTGGATGCAAGAAAAGGACTGCGTGCAGCACTTGTTAATGAAATCGGTTTGTTGGAAGGTGAAGGAAAATGAACACAACAAGTACGATCAATGACTGGATTGCCATTCAACCACAGGATGACGTCATTATAGCGCTTCGTGACTATGCCAAAGGAGAACAGATTACACTGCCAGACGGAGTTTCTTTTAATTTGCTGGATGACGTGCCCAAAGGGCATAAGATTGCTGTGCATACGCTGGCACCGGGCGATGATGTGATGAAGTATGGTTTCTCCATCGGGATTGCCAAAGAGCAGATTGAGCAGGGAAGCTGGATTCATAGTCACAATCTGAAGACGGGTCTGCACGGATTGCTTGAATATGAGTACCAACCGGGAGTCCAGATTCAGACGGACATGCCTCCGGAACATCTGCGCTCATTCGATGGATATTTGCGTCCTAATGGTGAAGCAGGTATCCGTAATGAGATCTGGATTGTGAATACGGTCGGGTGTATCAATAAAGTGTGTGAAGCTTTGGCACGTATGGGTCAATCCCAGTTTGGAAGCCGGGTAGATGGTGTATTTCACTTTCCACATCCATTCGGGTGCTCACAGCTTGGTGATGATCTGAAGTATACACAACAGTTGCTGGCCTCTTTGGTGGAGCATCCGAATGCAGGAGGTGTGCTTGTCATCGGTCTGGGCTGTGAGAACAATCAGGTCGATGAATTCCGTGAGTGTATTGCTCCGGAATACCGAGGCAAAGTACGGTTTCTTAAAGCACAGGAAACGGATGACGAGCTTGAGGAAGGACTTCGCCTGATGGAAGAACTTGTGGAGATTGCCGAGCATGAACAACGGCAGCCGCTTCCGCTCAGTAAACTCAAAATTGGTTTGAAGTGTGGTGGTTCGGATGGTTTATCCGGCATTACAGCCAATCCGCTCGTCGGTGCGGTTGCTGATATGCTGGTTGCTGCCGGGGGTACGGCTATTCTGACGGAAGTACCGGAGATGTTTGGTGCGGAGACGATCTTAATGAACAGGGCTGCCAATGAGCAGGTATTTCATGATTTGGTGGACCTTGTGAATGGTTTCAAGCAATATTTTGTGAACCATGGCCAGAACATCTATGAGAATCCTTCACCTGGGAATAAGGCTGGTGGCATCACAACGCTGGAGGAAAAGTCACTTGGATGTACGCAAAAGGGAGGACGTTCTTCCGTAGTCGACGTTCTGCGTTATGGCAAACGTGTAACTCAAACCGGTTTGAACATTGTGGAAGCACCCGGGAATGATCTGGTGTCTGTTACGGCACTGTCTGCAGCCGGTGCACATATTGTGCTCTTCACAACAGGGCGGGGCACTCCCTTCGGAGGTCCGGTACCTACCGTCAAGATTGCGACTCAATCCGATCTGGCGAATCGCAAAAAACACTGGATTGACTTCAACGCAGGCCAGCTGTTGGAGGGGCGCACGATGGATGAGGTCAAAGTACAACTGTTCAGCCAGCTGATTGACATTGCTTCAGGACGGTCACACACACTCAGTGAGCAGCATGGATTCCGGGAGATTGCCATATTCAAGGATGGCGTGATCCTCTAAATCCATGCTGGATGGAGAGCGTTATCGTCTGAGATGCATTATAAGGTGAACCACAGCCAATTCCGGTTGAAATTTGCACGACAACCGGGATTGGCTTTATTTAGATTCCACGGATGCCAAGCGCTTTGGAGATGCTTGATAATGCGGCAGGTGACGCATGATGCTGTAGTTGCGCAGTCAACAGTTCACGTGCCTCTTCTATGCTGCCTTCAAATGGCTTAATGCCATGACGTTGCATCCAGTGATCTGCGGTTTCATATGCGGAGCTGTTCCATGCAACTTTGCCTTCTGCGAGCCCCTCTTTTTCTTTGGTTCCACTGATCACAATGGCTGCACAGCTTTGAAGGTCCAGAAGTCCACGGTCAAATGTTTTTTTGTCCTCTTTTGCCCCGAAACCTGCTTGTGATCGCAAGGCACGTCCATCGATGCCTTCCTGTTCTGCAACTAACGCATGGAGTTTGAACGCTTCACGGGTGAGTAAACCCGCTTCATATTGTTCCTTGATGGTTCTGGAATCGGCCAGCAGTCGGTGTACCCAGGGGAAGTATTCAGATGAGACAAGAAGCGCTTTCTTTTTGACAAATTTTCCATATGCAGCAATGCCCTCTTCGGCCAGACGTGAACGCCACAACCAGGGATCGAATTCATCATCCTTGTGCCAATGTTCTTTGGGGGTTAGCGATGACAGAGAAGGATAATCGGCAAATAGTGGTGCCAGAGGCAGCAGCCCTATAGACTGGATACGCTGTACTGCTTCTTCGTACGTTATAACGGCTTCATATGTCATGATATCAGTAGGCTCCTTTTTGTGTGTAGTCAAGCTACGACTTGGTTGAAGCAAGGTATCTCCGGCTCACTTCCTCGGCATGCTGACGAATCTCACTACGAAGTTGGAGGGGTTCGATCACTTCGGCTTCACGTCCCAATCGGTAAAAGAATCGTACGGCCCAGTCCCATTCCCCTGGTGGACAAAGGAATGATAATTCCCAGAGATCCGGGGCAATTTCAATCATCTTTTCACCAATATGCTCGTCCTGTTCAGCTTCAATCATTCCCCGATAACTCAGTTGTGCCTTAACCAGGGTTGGCGGCTGTTCTGGAGGGATTGGCTTGCTCTGTTGTTGCTGCGCCTGTTCGTTCAGCACCTGTGCATCCTGTGGTTCGATCGCCTTGACATCGATAATTCGGTCAACCCGGAACAGACGCTGTTCACCATGTTCGATCGAATATGCTTCACAATACCAGAAGCCGGAGGATGCATATACCCGTGTGGGACAGATATGCAGCCATCGGTGACGCGATCGCGATACGGAGCGGTACAGCACACTCAACCACCCTTGTTCAGGTATACAGGCCAGCAATGGGTCGAGATGATGAAGAATGTAATTGCGATCTGGAATATGATGATGCAGCTGTTTGAGCATGGGATCAATTCGGGCCATGATATCATCCGGAATGATGGCTTTAACTTTGTTCATCAGGGTCCAGCGTTTCTCATGAAAGGGCGTGTCGGCGTAACGACTCAGACCCTCAAGAGCGAATATGAGCGTCGCTGCCTCTACCGGGTCCAGCTGTAATGGGGGCAATACGTAACCTTCCATTAGACTGAAACCACCTCCCGGACCGGAAATGGCAATAATGGGCACATTCATCTCGGAGAGGGACTGAATATCCCGGAGGATTGTGCGACGGGAAACTTCGAATTTCTCGCCTAATGAGTGTGCCGTTTCGTGACCATGCTGTAATGCCATTACGATGGCAGCAAGCCGATTAGTTCTATTCATGTCAGCCACTCCGTTTCGATCTTTGCGCCGCCGGAAAGTGATGCCGCAGTTATAATTCTATTCTAACAACTAATAAGTGACATCATGTGTGTCACCAATATTTCAGATGTTCATCATTTTATATTAGCTGGTGAACCCTGTTGCTGAGCATGTTCCGGCAGGCATTGTTAAAATGTGTGTCTCGTCCAATTCGCTTTTCATAGTGATATTTCCTTCTATCAAAAAGACCACAGATCATGCCAAAAACCCGTATCCGGTGTAAACGGATACGGGAAGTAGCAGCTTTTAGCTTGCAGAAGACGATAAAGGTATGAAATCTATACCAATATCCTCGCTGAAGACAATAACAAGCACAAAAGGAATGAATATGTGACACTTTGTATCAGGGGTATTTCTATCACATTATGTGTTTTGCATTGATTCCAATGAAGCGAAATTGCTTATTTCATTTCGAGCAATTGCACCCCGCGGGCTTCAATCTCAACATTTCCCGAAAGCTCGCGATGGGTGAGCAGGTCATGTGCCTTGGCTGTACCGAGATCATAGGATTGCGTGGTTGCGTTATGGTTCATGACAAACAGGTAAGGTTTACCGTCTTTGGTACGTGCGCTTACTTCAACACCTTCCGGTGTCTCAAGCAAGGAGTCTACGTTCTTGGCTGCTGCAAGCTGTCCCAGCAAACCATCCAGGAAGCGCTCATCCGGGTCGGATGCAACGTACCAGGCTTCACCTTGACCAAAGGTATTACGTGTCACAACAGGCATGCCTTTATAAAAGTCGTCTCCATACTCCGCGATGACTTCGGCTCCTTCACTGTGTAGCAGGTCACACAGCATGCCACAGTCATATTCTCCTTCAAGATCGCCGTAGGCTTCTTTGAGAACAATGCGGTTCTTTTGCTCAGGCAGCAGGGCATCAATCTCTTCCACCCAGATTCCGAGAAGTTTACGGAGTTCCCCCGGATATCCACCTGTGGTCACGAGATCGTTCTCGTTCACAATACCACTGAAGAAGGTCGTCAGGAATGTGCCACCTGCTTCAACATACTTCTCCAGTTTGGCGGCAAACCCTGGTTTAACCATGTAAAGGACAGGGGCAAGGACAATGTCGTATGTGCTCATATCTGTATCCACACTGATGATATCTACTTGAATGTTGCGGCGGAAGAAGGCTGCGTAATATTTATGGATCTGATCCACATAGTTCAGGGCAACTGTAGGTCCGCTTGATTTTTCGATGGCCCACCAGTTATCCCAGTCGAACACAATCGCTACTTTGGATTCAACAGATGCATCCAGCGTGGTGTCACCAAGCATCTGCAATTCCTTGCCGAGTTCAGCGACTTCGCGGAATACACGTGTATTCTCGTGTCCAGCATGCTCAATAACTGCACCATGATACTTCTCACATGCACCGATGGAGCGGCGAAGCTGGAAGAACATGATGGTATCGGCCCCGTGCGCAACAGATTGATAACTCCACAGACGCATGACACCTGGACGTTTCAGTGAGTTATACGGCTGCCAGTTCTGCTGACTTGGTGTTTGCTCCATAAGCATGAACGGTTGACCATCCTTCAGTCCGCGCATAAGGTCATGTGCCATGGCCGTGAAGCTGACAGGTGTTGCGAGACCGGGATAGCTGTCCCAGGAGACGATATCCATATGTTTTGCCCATTTGAAATAGTCCAATTGTTTGAAGAATCCCATCAGATTGGTCGTAACAACGGAGTCTGGAATGTGTTTTTTGATCGCATCGTATTCCAACAGATAACAATCCAGCATGCTGTCGGAGTTGAAGCGAGAGTAGTCCAGCGAGATTCCCTGGAATGTTGAATTGTTGTTACCCCAATGTTCGCTCAGGTTGCTCGGTAGTACAATCTCGTCCCAATCGTAGAAGGTATGCCCCCAGAAATTCGTGTTCCACGCTTTGTTGACCTGTTCCAGAGTCTGATAACGTTCTTTCAGATACACGCGGAATGCTTTCTCACAGTTATCACAGTAACACTCACCGCCATATTCATTGGAGATGTGCCATACGAGAACTGCGGGGTGATCCTTGTATCGTTCGGCCAATTTATCTGCAATCTTCTCAGCGTATTTGCGATAGGTCGGGCTGTTGGGACAGGAATTATGGCGCCCACCGAATTTGCGTTTGCGTCCATCGGCATCTACACGAAGCACGTCTGGATATTTCTTTGCCATCCAGGCCGGATGGGCAGCCGTACTCGTTGCAAGGCATATATAGACACCATTTTCATATAAACGATTAATTAGTTGGTCGAGTTCTTCAAAACGGTAAGTAACTTCATCAGGCTGAATCAGTGCCCATGAAAATACGTTGATTGTGGCAATATCAATGCCTGCCAATTGGAACATGCGCAGGTCTTCAAGGTGGGTTTCGTGGTCCCACTGTTCCGGGTTATAATCGCCGCCGTAGAACATTTTGGGTAGTTTGCTGCTAATCAATGTGTTCACCTCTTGTATAAGAATAATCCTATACTATATGATACATATGACTTTTAAAATATAATAAAAGTAATGACTGATATAAGAATACGGAAGTCTAACTCAGCTTATAACCAAGGAGGCATCCCATGTTTATCTCACCCCGACATCAACGATATTTCATGACATCACGTGATCAGCCGCTGCCCCTTTATATTGAGAGCCTGGGTTATAACGGCAATCAGGAGAAGGTGTCCAGATCTGCGGGGTATCCTTGTTACCACTGGCTTCAGACCGTGAAGGGGGCCGGAGAATTTAAGTTTGCCGGGTCCACGGTCATACTGGGGGAAGCATCCGGTATTTTGCTTCCTCCGAATGAACCGCATGAATATGTGCGCGCTCAGGGGGAGTGGGAGACACTTTACATTACATTTGGCGGTTCCCAGTGTCCGGCAATCATGGAGTCACTTGGTCTGGGTGAAGCGGCATTCCATCAGTGGGAGCAGAGCAGCCCGTTTAACGACTACGGCCAGGAAGTGCTGGATTCGATCAGAAGTGATCAGGATTTGTCGGGACTCGAAGCGTCAGCGGATATATACCGATTTCTGATTTTGCTCAAAAAACATGGCATGACGGGCAATCGTTCTTCTATCTCACATGCCGTGGAGAGACTCGCTCCACTCATTGCATTTATGGAACAGCACTATGCGAATCCCGAGATTGGACTCGAACATATGGCTGCCGTAACGGGGATCTCATCCAGACATCTGAACACGTTGTTCAAACAGTCCTTTGGCATGACAGCCTACAGTTATTTCATTTTGCTGCGCATACGCAAGGCTAAGGAAATCATGACCGGCAATACCGCCCTGACGATTAGGGAAACCGCAGTTCGGGTGGGCTTTCGGGATTCAAGCCATTTTGTAGCTACATTTCGCAGAATTGAGGGAGTGACTCCTGAACAGTTCCGTAACTTGTATTAACTTGTACTCAAATGATTAAAAAGTGATGCCAGGAAGGTATTGATGCATGAGGGTCATTGCCGTTATGATGGTATCGATTCCTGAGATTCGAAAACGTTTAAACGGACCCATGGTTCCGTTTTATTTGGAGAGGATGATTGAAGTGACAACAACGATACCCTTATGGGATCATGCTGCACCTTATGCAGCGCAGGGTCATGAAGACGAGATGCCACATTTGATTCCATTTATTCAGCCTGGTTCCGAGAGCGCTGTCATTGTATGCCCTGGTGGTGGCTATGGATTTTTGGCTGACCATGAAGGTGCTCCAATAGCCGAATTGTTGAACCGTGCAGGCATCAGTGCATTTGTCCTGAAATATCGGGTGGCGCCTCACCAGCATCCTGCACCGATAACAGATGGTCAGCGTGCCATACGTTATGTTCGTGCGCATGCCGAGCAGTACGGGATCAATCCTGCCAAGATTGCAGTACTTGGATTCTCTGCAGGTGGACATCTTACAGCAACACTGGGAACGCTGTATGACGAGGGGCAACCGGATCATGAGGATCGGATTGAACGCCAAAGTTCACGCCCGGACCGGGTTATTCTCTGTTATCCGGTCATTACGATGGAGTCCTATGGACATGCCGGTTCCCGTGAAAATTTGCTTGGGTCTGATGCGTCTGCCGAGCAGATTAGAGCTTTTAGCGCGGAGCAGCAGGTGAGAGCGGATGCTCCTGAAGCGTTCATCTGGCACACCAGCGATGACCAGGCAGTGCCTGTAGAGAATAGCTTGCGTTATGCACTTGCATTGGGTGCGCATGGCATTCCTTATGACTTGCATGTTTTTGAAAAAGGCTCACATGGACTTGGATTGGCTGAGGATAACCACGCGGTTCGGGTATGGTCGGATCTATGCTTGACGTGGCTTAAGAATCAAGGCTGGTAATTATATTAGTGCTTTAGAGCGAAGGAGTAAATGACAATGAAATTGCAGAAAAATGATAAGCTTCTGTTCATCGGAGATTCGATTACGGACTGTGGTCGGCAACATCCTGTAGGCGAAGGAAGTTCAGGTCTGGGCCATGGTTATGTAGCGCAAGTCTATGCCCTGTTGCGATCCATCTACCCGGAATTGATGTTGCGTGTCCAGAATGTGGGTAATGGTGGGAATACGATTCGTGATCTGAAACAGCGCTGGGATCGTGATGTGCTTGACCTTAAACCGGACTGGCTCACGATCATGATCGGCATTAACGATGTATGGCGTCAGTTCGACAATCCATTGTCAACAGAGTCACATGTGTTTCTTGAAGAATACGAATCCACATTGCGTGAACTGGTGGCTTCGGTTCGTCCCAACCTAAAAGGTCTGGTACTGATGACACCTTATTATCTTGAGGCCAATCCGGAAGATCCGATGCGGGCAACGATGGATATTTACGGAGAAGCGGTACGCAGGGTAGCCAGTGAGTATGATGCGGTGTATGTGGATACACAGGCTGCATTTGCTCCATTTTGGGATCATTTCTATACGTCTGTGCTGACTTATGATCGGGTACATCCGGATGCAACAGGCCATATGGTACTGTCCAAAGCATTCTTGGATGCCATCGGATTCGAATGGTCGGGCGGCGTCAAATCTTAATAAGGACGTGATGGCATGAGCGACGTAACTGTAGCAGTACAAACCCCGGCATTACTGGGGGAAGGGCCAAGCTGGGATGCGGAGAACAATCGATTATTGTGGGTAGATATTGAAAGTTTCAAGGTGCATGTGTATGACCCGGCTACAGGTCAGGATCAAGCTTATGATGTCGGTGAACATGTCGGCGCGGTTGTTCCGTATCGGGGTGACGAAGTTGTGGTTGCTTTACGCAGTGGGTTTCATACGTTTCACCTGATTACGGGTGAGCTGCATGCCATTGAGGACCCCGAACAAGATAAGGATACCAATCGGTTTAATGATGGCAAGTGTGATGCGAATGGCCGTTTCTGGGCAGGCACGATGAGCATGAATAATGAAAGCAAAGCCGGATCATTGTATTGTTTGGAGGAAGGACAACCTGTACGCACGATGGTACAAGGCGTGTCAACATCCAACGGCCTGGGTTGGAGTCCGGATCGGAAGACCATGTATTACATTGATACCCCGACACGTTCGATTGACCGGTTTGATTTTGATCTGACAGCAGGTACGATACAGAATCGGACAAGCGTCATTCATATACCGGAGGAATTAGGATTTCCAGATGGCATGACGGTTGATGGTGAGGGCATGCTGTGGGTTGCACATTGGGGCGGAGGAAGAATCACTCGCTGGAACCCGGATACATCAGAACTGTTGCAACAGATTGATATACCGGCAGATCAGGTAACCTCCTGCTGTTTTGGTGGACCGGATCTCGAAGAGTTATACATTACAACAGCACGTATAGGGATTAAGGAAGAACGTCTGAAAGAGACACCGGATGCGGGTTCACTTTTTGTCATCAGACCGGGAGTTAAAGGCCAGGAGACTCACGCCTATGGTAGCTCGAAATAAACAGGTGCCAATCATGTAGTGCATCTCTGCCTGGTCGGCCAGGTAAGAAAAGATTCATTTTGTACTCTTATATAAAATATAACATGTCGAAAGGTGCTGTTCTAACAGCATCTTTTTTTATTGTATAAACAAGTTTAAACACTGAAAATATTTTACAAAAAACGATTTCGACAGAGGGGTTTTGATTTTTCCATCGAATGTTATTTATTGAAAGTATTATCCATATAACCGTGAATTAAGAATAATTATGTAAGCGCTTAACAATAAGGATGGAGGGAGGTGAGGCTTCTTGTATCAAGGGATGCATTGATTCGTCTGGCACGCCATCATCAGCACGATGAGACAGCGGGGATAGACCGAAATGCAGTAACAAAGTTGAAGAGGAGGATAAGTTGATATGAGAACGTTTATGGGGAAATTACGAATGATGAGCTTGACGGTTGCCGTAGTAACCGCTTCACTGGCAGGACTTGCTGGAACTACATCGGCGGCACCGAGTGAAGCCTATGAGTGGAAAAATGTGGTGACTGGTGCAGGAGGCGGATTTGTACCGGGCATTATTTTCAACGAGTCGGAAAAGGATCTGATCTATGCCCGTACCGATATCGGGGGAGCCTATCGCTGGAATGCGGCTGATGAGAGCTGGATACCCTTAACGGATTTTGTTGGCTGGGATGACTGGAACAAGAATGGTGTGGACGCATTGGCTACGGACCCGGTTGATCCTGATCGCGTGTATATGGCAGTTGGGACGTATACGAATTCGTGGGACCAAAATAATGGTTCCATCTTGCGCTCTACGGACCGGGGGGATACATGGCAGACCACAACTCTTCCGTTCAAAGTGGGAGGCAACATGCCGGGACGTTCCATGGGAGAACGCCTGACTGTGGACCCGAATGATAACCGTATCCTGTATTTCGGTGCACGGAGTGGTCATGGGTTATGGAAAAGTACCGATTACGGTGTGACCTGGAACGAAGTCACAAGCTTCCCGAATCCGGGAAATTATGTGCAAGACCCTTCGAATGAGTATACCAGTGACATTGTAGGTCTGGCATGGATTACGTTTGACAAAACAACAGGTTCGGCAGGGCAGGCAACCCAGACCATCTATGTGGGTGTTGCGGATAAAGATCAAAGTGTATATCGCAGCACGAATGGCGGCCTGACCTGGTCAGCTGTTGCGGGTCAACCTACAGGTTACATCCCGCATCATGGTGTACTTGATTCAGACGGAAGCCTCTATATTACGTACAGCGATGGTGTTGGACCCTATGATGGGGCAAAAGGTGACGTTTGGAAACTGAACACGTCCACAGGTGTCTGGACCAACATCAGCCCTGTTCCAAGCAGCAGCACGGATAATTATTTTGGATATGGCGGATTGGCTGTCGATGCTCAGAATCCTGGTACATTGATGGTCGCGACATTGAACTCCTGGTGGCCTGATGCTACGTTGTTCCGCAGTACAGATGGCGGAGCGACGTGGACACGCATATGGGAATTTGATGGATATCCGAACCGGAAGTTACGGTATACACAGGATATTTCGGCAGCGCCATGGCTCACATTTGGTACCAATCCTGCCCCACCCGAAACAACTCCAAAACTGGGCTGGATGATCGGTGATCTGGAGATTGATCCGTTTGATTCGGATCGCATGATGTATGGAACGGGGGCTACGATCTATGGAACGAAGAACCTGACAGACTGGGATGATGATAAGAAAATCAATATTTCAGTGAT
Source organism: Paenibacillus sp. 1781tsa1 (assembly GCF_024159265.1). Taxonomy (NCBI): domain Bacteria; kingdom Bacillati; phylum Bacillota; class Bacilli; order Caryophanales; family Paenibacillaceae; genus Paenibacillus; species Paenibacillus sp. 1781tsa1. Next base: position 2,407,987 of record NZ_JAMYWY010000001.1, read on the forward strand.
GGCAAAGGGTGTTGAGGAGATTGCCGTACTGGATCTGATCAGCCCGCCAAGTGGTGCACATTTGTTAAGTGGAGTGGGGGATGTCTCAGGATTCCGTCATAATAATCTGGATCAGGCTCCAGCGACCATATTTACGAGCCCGAACTATTCTTCCACAGAAAGTCTGGATTTTGCAGAGTTAAGTCCGAATACGATGGTTCGCGTAGGGAAAGCAGATTATGCTGCTGATCCAAATGCAAAATCCATTGGTTTGTCCAGTGATGGAGGGACTACGTGGTATAAAGCCAATTCAGAACCTGCCGGCACAACGGGAGGAGGAACTGTAGCCATCTCTGCGGATGGTAACCGACTGGTATGGAGCACGTCAGACAAAGGTGTGCATTACTCGACTGGCGGCAATTCCTGGACGGCAAGTACAGGGATACCTGCACAGGCAAAAGTGATATCTGATCGTGTAAACCCAAACAAATTCTATGGATTTACAGCGGGTAAAATCTATGTGAGTGTGAATGGTGGTGCTGCCTTCACGGCATCGCCTGCGACGGGACTTCCAATGGAAGGAAATGCCGATCTGGATGCCGTTCCAGGTGTTGAAGGTGAACTCTGGTTTGCAGGTGGTAGTGAGGAAACAGGTCCTTACGGATTATGGCATTCCACGGATTCAGGAGCGACATTCACGAAGCTTGCCAATGTAGAGGAAGCAGACAGTATCGGATTTGGTAAAGCGGCCCCTGGACAGAACGTTGTTGCGTTATATACGGTTGCACAGATTGATGGAACACGTGGATTCTTCCGCTCCGATGACGGTGGAGCCAATTGGGTTCGTATCAACGATGATCAGCATCAGTATGCTCGTGTAACCACAATTACGGGTGATCCGCGTTTGTATGGAAGAGTATACCTCGGAACGAATGGCCGCGGAATTTTGTATGCCGACCGTGTTGGAGGTAACAATGGCGGAGGTACAACACCAGTGACCAACTCTGCCATTACACCGGTTACAGCGGAATTTGATCGCAAAGTCGGTAATCAGGTTGATATTCCAGTCACGTTGACGCTGAACGGCAATACACTTGTATCCATTCGTAACGGGAATGCAGCGCTGGTTTCAGGTACAGATTACACGTTAACAGGCAATGAGGTCGTATTGAGTAAAAACTACCTGGCTTCCCTGCCAAATGGTGCAGCGGCACTAACCTTTCAATTCAGCGCAGGCGCTCATGCGACCTTGAATCTGCTCATTAAAGACACGACACCTGCCCCTGTTGGAACCATACGCATTGAGATGTTTAATAGCAACACTTCAGCGACAGGCAGCTCGATTAGCCCCAAATTCAAACTGACGAATACGGGTACTACAGCATTAAATCTGTCTGATGTAAAAATCAGATACTATTACACGATAAACGGTGAACAGCCTCAGAACTTCTTCGCTGACTGGGCGACTGCTGGCAGTTCGAATGTAACAGGCACGTTCAGTGCACTCAATCCAGTACGGACAGGTGCTGATCACGTACTTGAGATCGGCTTTACAGCTTCGGCCGGAACTTTGAATGCGGGACAAAGCACGGAAATTCATACTCGCTTCTCCAAGAGCAATTGGACCAACTATACGCAAACGGATGATTATTCTTTTGCAGGTAGTCAGACATCCTATACGGATTGGTCCAAAGTCACCGGTTATGTTGCAGGAAGTCTCCAGTGGGGAATTGAACCATAAGGGAGTAATTTAACAAAATAGGATTGAAAATAGGGGTCCTGATTCGCCAAATGATCGAAAGGCGATTCAGGACTTCTTATTTTGTCGAAATATAGTGTAAACTATAGATAGTTACCATTGAATATACGATCGTTTTAGGATATAAAAAGATGTACAATCAATTTAAATTTAATGTAACCGCTAACACTGGAAAGTGTTTATAACCGATATATAATAGTTGGTATAGCCTGTACAGATATAGAGGAAAGATTAGACAAGGGGGTCGCGATCATGAACCGGTTGTGCAAGGTGCTGATTGTTGACGATGAGTTTCTGGTAAGACAGGGCATAAAGCACCATATGAACTGGGAAGCAGAAGGATTTATCATTGTGGGTGAAGCTTCCAACGGTGAAGAAGGATTGCAGCAGGTGAGCCTGTTAAAACCGGATATTGTGATTACCGACATTGTCATGCCTGTCATGGATGGCGAAACGTTTGTCCGTACACTAAAAGCCAGTAATCCGCAGATTGAAGTTATTGTACTTAGCAGCTTCAGTGAGTTCGAGTATGTACGTTCTACGCTTCAGCACGGGGCAGCAGATTATATACTGAAACCGAAGCTGGATACAAATGAATTATTGCAGGTCCTTCAACGCACAGCGGGTAAAATTCCGGAGCTACAGTTTGAGCCGTCGCACGATGGCTGGAGACTTGGACAACTGATGGAGAAGATGTTATCGGGATTTACATTGGATGAAGATAGCGAAATGCCGATGATACGAGATACCTTTCCGTACAAATCCTTTCGATTGCTTGTGTATAAACCCGTGGATGCTGGAGGGAATCCGCTGAAGTTGGATCAGGAACAGATGGAATCCAAGCTCCGCGGTGATCTGCCTGAAGTGGAATGTGCAATGGTTCCCGCAGAGGGTTCATTACCTGTCATGCTTCTTAATGTCGATCCTGCGAGAGATGGTTGGATGCTTGAACGGATTAGACAGTTGGCCAGTGAAAATGCAACAGGAGAAGGCAGTCCTGGTTGGGTGCTTAGTGAAAGCTTTACTTCATTTGAACAGATGGGTGTTGTCTACCGGGAACGCCTTATTAAGCTGATGGAATATCGCTTCTATTATAAAGATCGACCTATCCTGGTGTATGGTGAACTGCCTCCATTGCATCCCGCTGGTTACCAGTTTAATGTGAATATGTTCTTACAGCATGTGAAGCGTAACCGGGTCGAAGCGGCAAGAGAGTATTTACAGGAACATGCGACAACCCTTGGACGGGATTATATTGCCGATGTGTTTGAGATCAAATCATTTCTCGGTAACTTGATCTTCAACGTAACCATTACCCTCGCGGATATGGATGTTCAGTCTTCCGGGCTGGAAGAGAGCAAATATACGTATTTTAAAAATGTGGACGGGGCTTCGAGTCTGGACGAAGTTATGACTGTACTTGATCAGTTTATGACGGAAGTTCAGGAGTGCACCGCCGGTGCAGGTGGAAAACGAAGTGACCCGAATATGAAGATGCTGCTGGATTACATGCATGAGCACTTTGACCAGCCGCTTGGGCTTGCTGAGGTAGCGAAACACTTTCATTTCAATCCATCGTATTTGTCCAGTTACTTTTCATCTCACAAAAAAGAAGGATTTAATGAATATTTGAATAAAATTCGGATTGAAAAAGCCGAGGAACTGCTTCGATCCGATGATGTAACGATCTCGGAGATCAGCAGCATGGTAGGTTATTCCGATCATAGTTACTTTTGCAAAGTGTTCAAAAAGTTCACCGGACTATCACCAAGCCGATACCGGCGCAAATTCTGGGCATAAAGTCAGAAGGATAAGATCATGAAGAAATGGATGAACAGATTATCTCGTCTCGGATTATTTCCCAAGTTGTTTCTGGTTATGGTCATCAGTATTGTTCTCGTGTCAGTACTTATCTTGTGGACGACCATTCACATGTCAACCAATCTGTTTACCGAGACGTTCAGCATCACGAACTCCAAGGTGTTGAATCAGATTAAGACAAATTTTGAATCCTTTAATGAATCAATCGCTGCGGTTACTAATAATGTAGCTCAAAGTGGTGCCATTCGGGGATTTCTGTCTGAGGGGGATGCAGACTCAGTCTCAACAGCCAAATCTTTCTATAATATGCGTGAAACCATGAATCGGGTTCAAACCATTATTGAGTCTTATGAAGTAGGTATTACCATTGTGGGAGTAAACGGACGAAGTTTTTCCACCAATCCGGCTTATATTAAGAAGACAGGGGACGAATTGAAGCAGGAGCCCATTACCAAAGCAGCAATCCAATCGCCGAGCAGGCTGATTTTTGACTATTACCGCAGTGATACAAGTGAAGGCGAGCTACAGATGATCTCTGCAACAAAGGCATTGACGGATCGAACAAGAAATCACATATACGGGACACTCTACGTTACTATGAGAGAAGTGGAATTCCAACAGTTCTATTCCAGTTTCACGAGTCGAGGTAATGATGTTGTTATTATGAATGAAAAGGGCGAAATTATATCTTCAAACCGTCTGGACTGGATCGGTACAATTCAGCCGGAACTGCTCACATATGCTAAGGATTTGAGTGTGGACGTTTCGAAAAGTATTAATGCCCGTGTCATGGGGCAAGAGAGCATTATTCTATCTGAGTATTTACCCTTCTATCGGTTTTACCTGATTAATGTAGTGGATAAAAGTATGGCGATGGAACAGCTCATTGATATGAAGACGGTTGCGTTGATCTGTACAGCGATCGTTATCGGTGCGCTTGTTCTGGTGTTTCTGATTACAAGCCAAATCACCAAATCACTGCGCAGACTGGTAAAGCAGATGTCTAATATCACGAAAAGTGATCTGGATAACTATATACCGGTTAGTGGCAGTTACGAGAGTCGGCAACTGGGCCATGCTTACAACTATATGCTTGATGAACTGCATGATTATGTGGATCAATTAGTAAAGACGCAGCATGAACAACGTAACGCAGAGCTTGCGGCATTACAGAGTCAGATTAATCCTCATTTCTTGTACAATACTCTTGCATCTGTCAAAGTTCTGGTGCAACAAGGCAACAAGGACAGGGCAGCGGAGACCATTAATGCATTAATTGGATTGTTGCAAAATACGATCAGTGATGTGAGTCAGACTGTTACAGTGGAGCAAGAAGTCGAGAATTTGAAAAATTATGTCTTCATTAATCACGTTAGATACGGTGGCCGGATTAAAGCTGCTTTTTACGTTGCACCGGATTGTACGCACTATCATGTACCCAAGTTGGTGATCCAACCGTTTATTGAGAATGCATTTTTCCATGGATTTATCAAAAAAGAGACAGGGACGATTCATGTCATGGTTTCCAGAGCGGGGGAATCACTCATCTGTGAGATCATGGACAATGGTGATGGAATTGAAGGGCTTGTCATGGGAGAAACCTTACCCAATCCGAAGAATAATCGTCAACTATTCAGCGGCATCGGTATTCGCAATGTACATGACCGTATTGAGTTATTATATGGATCGCCTTATGGTGTCACCATTATGAGTACCGTCGGGGAAGGAACAAGAGTCACCGTTACACTGCCTTTAATCACGAGTTGAGTTATAGCTATTTGAATTGAGTACAATCAAAATTGAGATCCCTCGTAACTGTATTTCTACAGAAACGGGGGATTTTGTTGTGTCAGAGTTGAAGCAAACACACATATTTGTACGATCTCAAGATCAAGATAATACAAAATCAAAAGAAATTACAAAAAAACAAATTTAATGCAAACGGTTTCTGTAAAGGTTTTCATTGTGGCAATAAGATGACAAATCCGCACAAAATTATTACTAACGAATGGAGATATGGGAATGATAAGATGAATACATCGAAAGCAACCGCTTTCAGAAAACGCAAACAAATTACACACAAAGAGGTCGAAGGGGAGTTGAACGTTTTGAAAAAAATGTGGGTATTGATGCTCGTTACAGTACTGCTGTTGTCCGCATGTTCATCCGGTGGTGGAGGTAATTCTGCCAGTGGTGGAGATGAAAAAACAAACGAAATTACGATCTGGGCTTGGGACAAAGCATTTAACGTCGCTGCTCTTGAACAAGCAAAAGAAATTTATCAAAAAGAAAATCCTGATTTGAAGATCAACATCATTGAGAATGCTCAAGATGCGATTATCCAGAAGCTGAACACAGGATTGAACTCTGGAACAAGCAGCGGTCTTCCAAACATTGTTTTGATTGAAGACTATCGTGCACAAAGCTTCCTGAGTGCGTATCCGGATGCATTTAAAGATTTGTCTTCTACAATTAAAGCTTCCGATTTTGCAGATTACAAAATTGGACCAACATCCTATGAGGGCAAACAATATGGAGTTCCATTTGACTCCGGCGTAGCAGGTTTGTACTACAGAACGGATTTGCTGGAACAAGCGGGCTACAAGTCTGCTGACTTGCAAGACATCACTTGGGATGATTACATCCAAATCGGTAAAGATGTGAAAGCAAAAACTGGTAAAGAGTTGCTGTCTCTTGACCCGAATGATCTTGGAATCATTCGCATGATGATCCAAACAGCAGGCAAATGGTACACTGCAGAAGATGGCAAGACACCTGACATTAGCAGTAACCCTGCATTGAAAGAAGCTTTCGAAACATACAAAAAAATGATGGATGCCAACATTGTTAAATTGCACTCCGACTGGAGCCAATTCGTTGCCAATGCCAATAACGGTAGCGTAGCAACAATTCCTACAGGTAACTGGTTCTCACCATCTGTACGTCAAGAAGCATCCCAATCCGGTAAATGGGCTGTAGCTCCAATGCCGAAAATGGCTGGTCAATCTAACTCTGTACATGCATCCAACTTGGGCGGTAGCTCTTGGTATGTAATGAACAACGTTCCTGGTGCAGATCAAGCAGCTGACTTCATGGCCAAAACATTTGGTTCTGACAAACAATTGTACCAAGACTTGTTGACAAATATTGGTGCGATCGGTACGTACAAACCGGCTACTGATGGTGAAGCGTACAACAAGCCAGATGAGTTCTTCAGCGGTCAAAAAATCTTCAGTGATTTCGCAAATTGGACCAAAGAAATTCCAAATGTAAACTATGGTAGCAACACATATGCAATTGAAGACATTCTGGTTGTTGAAATGCAAGCGTACCTGAATGGTAAATCAATTGATGAAGTTTTGGCTGAAGCACAAAAACAAGCTGAAGCACAATTAAACTAGGACACCCAAGGTAACTTATAGAACCCAAGGTAACTCGGAGCCGTCTCCCTTGTCTGGCGCAAGTCGAACCGGATAAGGCGAGAGGCTCTGTGGGTTCTATCCATGTTCCGTGGAGAGAGAGGAGCCATACTGTGAAAGCCATAAATACAGGAGACAGTCTCCAAAAGAAAAGTAATTTGACTGGATGGGCTTTTGTTTTGCTGGCTGTTATCGGGATTGTAGCATTTTACTTCTACCCGATGATTCAAGCGCTGCTCTTATCATTCAAGTCTGGCAAAGGGGCCAATCTTGAATTTTCGGGCCTTGCGAACTACAAAAGATTGTTAGTTGATACAACGTTCCGCACAGCATTATCGAACACATTCATCTACTTGATCATTCAAGTGCCTGTAATGATTATTCTCGGTTTGTTTATTTCCGTATTGCTGAATGACAGCACACTGCGCTTCCGGAGTTTCTTCCGCACAGCCATTTTCTTGCCTTGTGTAACTTCATTGGTAGCCTATTCTGTTGTATTCAAATATTTGTTTGCACCTGATGGAATGGTCAATCAATTCTTGATGGGCTTGCACATTATCGGTGATCCAATTCAATGGATCACAGACCCGTTCTGGGCTAAAATTACGATCATAATCGCCGTTACTTGGCGTTGGACCGGATATAACATGATTTTCTATCTGTCATCTCTGCAGAACATCGATCAATCGATCTATGAAGCAGCAAAAATAGACGGAGCCAATGCATTCACCCAATTTTTCAAAATTACAGTTCCTTTGCTCAAACCCATTATCCTCTTCACGTCGATCACATCAACGATTGGTACATTGCAAATCTTCGATGAGATTATGAATATTACGAAGGGTGGTCCAGGTAACGCGACCATGTCGATCTCACAGTATATCTACAACCTTTCGTTCAAGTATTCACCGGACTTTGGATATGCAGCAACGGTTTCATATTCCATTGTAATTTTGATCATTGTATTGTCCATTATCCAGTTTAAAGTGGCAGGTGATAATAAAAATGGCTAAATTTAAAGCAAAACGAATTTTCACTTATGTGTTCCTGTCCATCGTCGCTTTTGTATCCATTTTTCCATTCTTCTGGATGTTGGTCAGTTCAACGAATGCGTCTGTTGATGTAACCAAAGGCAGATTGTTACCGGGTTCGGCTTTCATTGATAACTTCAACAAACTGCTTGATTCGACAAATCTCGTGCAGGCTCTCGGGAACTCGGCTATTATCTCGGTAGTCTCGACTGCTCTGGCGCTGTTGATTGGTTCCATGGCAGGTTATGGATTCGAAGTATTTCGCACGAAGTCCCGTGATATTGTGTTTAACATCCTGTTGTTATCCATGATGATCCCGTTTGCAGCAATCATGGTACCACTGTACCGCATGTTCGCAACAATCTCCGGTGTTGCACCAGTGATCGGAATTAACACGATGGCAGCAGTTATCCTGCCAACCATTGCAACAGCGTTCCTGATCTTCTTCTTCCGTCAGAACACCAAAATGTTCCCGAAAGATTTGCTGGAAGCTGGACGTATTGATGGTTTGAGCGAACTCGGGATCTTCCTGAAGATCTACATGCCAACAATGAAAACAACTTATGCAGCGGCAGCAATTATTACATTCATGAGTAGCTGGAACAACTATCTATGGCCACTCATTGTATTGCAAACGCCTGACCAACAAACGATTCCGCTATTGATCTCAAATCTTGGTGCTGGTTATGCTCCGGATTACGGAGTAATCATGACAGCAATCGTTATCGCAACACTGCCTACAGCAATCGTATTCTTCATCATGCAGAAACATTTTGTTGCAGGTATGGTAGGTTCCGTGAAGTAATGAAAACAGCATAATCCGTGTAAATAACGGGTGCAGGAAAGAAGAGAGGACGCCAGTTATGGCGTACCTCTGTCTTTTTTGTTTATGTAAAGCAAAAAGGAAGTCAGATACAACCTTGAATAAGTCAAACTATACCGTTTTAAAGGGAGAGAGAGCCGATGAAAGCAACAAAGGCAGATATCAACTGGTTGGGAGACGTAAGTGTATTTGAGGTGAACCGTCTTCATGCGTATTCCGATCACCGTTATTACCAAACGATGGAAGAGGCTGTAGGTTCAGGCGCGATGTCCATGCGTTATGATTTGAATGGTACGTGGAAATTCAACTATGCCATTCGTCCAGACAGCCGTCCTGAATTTTTCTATACGTCCGATTTTTCCAGTGAAGGCTGGGATGATATTGAAGTTCCGGGGCATATCCAACTTCAAGGATACGGACAGATTCAATACGTAAACACACAATACCCTTGGGATGGCCTGAACGAAATTCGTCCGCCGGCATTGCCACAGGATAAAAACCCCGTTGGAAGTTACATTCGCACCTTCCACCTGCCGACAGGTTGGGAATCGAATCCGGTATATATTTCTTTCCAAGGTGTAGAGTCAGCATTCTATGTATGGCTTAACGGACAATTCGTAGGATACGGGGAAGACAGCTTTACGCCGTCTGACTTTGACCTGACACCATTCCTTCAGGATGGAGAGAATAAGCTGGCTGTTGAGGTGTATCAACGCAGCACAGGCAGCTGGCTGGAAGATCAGGATTTCTGGCGTTTCTCCGGTATTTTCAGAGATGTGTATCTGTATACGGTCCCTGCTGCACACGTACGTGATGTTCATGTCCGCACAGATCTGGACAAGACCTATACCAACGGTACCTTACAACTGGATTTGAAACTGGAAGGAAAAGCGGTTGCTGGAGCACATGTAGAGGCTGAACTTCGTGATCGGGAAGGCAATACCGTTAAAACGTTTGAATCCAAGGTTAACGATGGAAAAGTAAGTCTTCGTGAAGACATTGGTACAGTGAACCTGTGGAGCGCAGAGATTCCATACTTGTACCGCCTCTATATTCGTGTATATGATGCTGCGGGTACACTGGTTGAGGTTGTTCCTCAAGCCGTTGGTTTCCGTACATTTGAAATGATTGACAAAGTCATGCACATTAATGGTAAACGTATCGTATTCAAAGGTGTGAATCGTCATGAGTTCAACCCGCGTCGAGGACGTGCGGTTACGAAGGAAGACATGCTGTGGGATGTTCGTACCATCAAACAAAACAATATGAATGCCGTACGTACGTCACACTATCCAAACCAAAGTCTGTGGTATGAGCTGTGCGATGAATATGGACTCTATGTTATTGATGAGATGAATCTGGAGACACACGGATCTTGGCAGAAACTTGGTGCCGTTGAGCCTTCATGGGTTATTCCAGGGGACAAACCGGAATGGCATGATATCGTTATGGACCGCGCTGTATCCATGGTCGAGCGTGACAAAAACCATCCGTCCATTCTGATCTGGTCTTGTGGTAATGAATCTCATGGCGGTGAAGTCATCTACAAAGTATCCCAATACTTCAAATCAGCTGATCCAACACGTCTGGTACATTACGAAGGTGTATTCCATGATCGCCGTTTCGATGAGACAAGTGATATGGAGAGCCGCATGTATGCCAAACCGGCGGACATTGAAGAATTCCTGAATGCCAACCCGACCAAACCTTATATCAGCTGTGAGTACATGCACGCCATGGGTAACTCTATTGGTGGTATGCACAAATATACGGAGTTGGAAGACAAATACCCGATGTATCAAGGTGGATTCATCTGGGATTACATCGACCAATCCATTTATAAAAAAGATCGTTATGGCAAAGAGTTCCTCGCCTATGGCGGAGATTTCGGTGATCGTCCATCAGACTATTCGTTCTGTGGCAACGGTATCGTTCATGCCGATCGTAAAGTAACTGCGAAAATGCAGGAGGTTAAATTCCTGTATCAGAACATCAAGCTTTTCCCGGATCGTGAAGGCGTTAAGATCGTAAACGGTAACCTGTTCGCAGATACATCTGCATTGGAACTGGTATACAGCCTAGAGCGTGAGGGACATGAAGTGCTGCGTGGAACATTGGAAGTGAACGTGGATGCGCAAAGTGAGACGGTAGTGAAACTTCCGCTGGGTGCAGAATCCCTGGTGGGTGGCGAGTACGCTGTGAACACTGCATTTGTGTTAAAAGAAGCTACACTGTGGGCTGACAAAGGCGAAGAAGTGGCATTTGGACAGTTTATTTTCACACAGGATCAGGTAAATGATGCAGCACAGACGGACCTGAACCTTGTGAGTGATGTACAGGTGGTTGAAGGTGACGTTAACATCGGTGTTCGTGCTGGCAAAACGCATGCGCTGTTCTCCAAACAGTTCGGGACACTGGTTTCCCTGAAATTATCCGGTCGTGAGACTATTGCCGTACCACCTGCACCGCTCTTCTGGCGTGCAATGACGGATAATGATAAAGGAATGGCGATGGGCTTCGAACTGGGTGCCTGGTATGCTGCAAGCCTGATGCCACGATCTGTAGAGTGGAAAGCGGAACAGAAACCGGATCAATACCGGATCGAGTTCACGTACAAGCTCAACATTTCGGAGGATGTACAAGTGAAAGTGGTGTACACCGTTCATGCAGATGGAAGTGTACGTGTGCATAATACGTACAAAGGTACAGCCGGATTGCCGAACCTGCCAATTCATGCATTGTCCTTCAGAACATCACCTGACTTCGAAAACGTGGAATGGCTCGCGATGGGACCAGAAGAAAACTATGCAGACCGCGCATTTGGCGCACGTCTAGGCATCCATGGCAGCAAAGTAGCTGATACTGTAGCTCCATATCTGGTACCACAGGAGTCGGGCAACCGTACTGGCGTTCGTTGGGCCAAATTGACAGACAACGCGGGACGTGGCTTCAAAATTGAGGCATCCGGAACTCCGGTTGAACTGAATGTTTCACCATATACAGCATTTGAGCTGGAGAACGCACAACATGCGTACGAATTGCCACCTGTGCACTATACGGTCGTGACTGTAGCGGGTAAACAAATGGGTGTTGGCGGTGATGACAGCTGGGGTGCTCCAGTTCATCCGGAATACCTGATCCCTTCGGACGGCGAACTGACATTTGAATTCGTCATTCGTGCACTGTAAGTAAAAGAATCGTACAGAATAAAGAATGTATTCTATAAAGAACAGAGGTCTTCGCTCATCGGAGGCCTCTGTTTTGTTATGTCAACAAACAGCTTGAGAGGCATAGTATGAAACCGTTCTCTCTCCAACCTCGTAATGTACGAGACAGGAAACATAAGAGGGGGGTCAAGATGAGTAGAAAAGCAAAGACAGGTATATGGGTGACGGTGTTGGTCTCTCTGGGCATCATAGTTGGATGTTTCATATGGTATTTCAATACGGCTTCAGGTGAACGTGCACTCAAAACGATGAGGTCCAATAACTCGGGCGGCCTGGAGAGGGTTGTTAAAGTGTACAGCAATAACGGTGAATTGATTCAGACCTATGATGGCAAAATCGACGTGGAAGATACGGAATACGGCAATAAAGTATTATTCGATCTTAATGGGAAGCGTGTTGTGATCTACAATGCAACGATTGTAGTAGAAGAGAAGTAAACCTGCATTGGCCAATCTCAAAGGGCACGGATTAGAAAACTGGAATGACACCATCTTTCTTATATGGTAAAATTAAGGTAATGACTTAGAGGTGTGGTGATTTTTATGATGGATATGTACCTGATAATTCTTGTTGCCATATTGGGCATGATCTTGTTCTATGGTTTAATCGCTTATTTCTTGGTTCGCTTTATTTCGAAAAAAGCTTTCAAGTTGACGTTAACCAAATATGAAATGATGGAGATTATAACCTGGCTCGCCGTGCTGTTTATTACCTTCATGATGATTAAGACACGTTCAATGAATCTTCTCTTGCCGGTTGTTTTACTCCTCATTCCATTGATCAATTTACGACTTTCCAATCGAAAACATCGAGAGCTGAACTCGTAAGGTCTTGCAACGTTGGGGTAAGGCAAAAAAGGATGAACATCGGAAAGGTTGACGGAGTTTACATCACTAGTCAGCCTTTTTTGTTGGATTAGGAATGCGGATTACAAATGTGAAATGGAAATGAGCGAAGGGGAGCTTAATCATGATCTTGGGCAAATCAACGGACACGTCAGGGTTAACGCAAGTTGCCAATCTTTCGGATGAACTGCAGCCTGTTTTTGATAAAGCAGCAACCAAATATCAAGTCGTTGATATAGAACTCTTCTTTGTTTTCAGGTGCCTTCCTGAAGAATACGATAGGAAATCAACGGTTAGGCATGTGAAGAAGGATAATGTCATCTATTTTGATTTGGTGGTCAGCGAGGATCGTTATAAGACATTAAGTAAAAGCAAACAACGATATGTGTTAAGCCATGAGTTTTATGCTTTTTGGAGTGAAAAAATACAGAAGTACAAGATTGAACATCTAAACACAAATGAATTTATCGCAGATATGGAGATGTGGCTAAGGGAGATTGGATGGATGCAAACCGAAGAGCAAGCCGAAATAAGTGAATTTGAAGAAAAGTATAACTAACATATTAAATTAAAATAAAAACAACAAAAAGAAGCCCTCTTTCGAGAGCTTCTTTTTCATGGGAGAGGAGAAACCGGACGAAGAGCTTATGGGGAAACGTAAGTCTTCTCCGCGGTTGTCTACGACACTTGTGATGTCGATAATTATAGAATCGCCCGATTGTTTCCTTTTTATACATATGCGTCAACAATTCGGCAACAATTTTCCAATGGAATGAAGAACGCGCATTTTTCAAACCGAACCCGAATGTGGTACGATAGCCTTATCAATAAACTTACATAGAGAAAAGGTGACTCGTCAGTGAGAGTGGTATCTGGGAGTGCGAAAGGCAGGCCGCTGAAGGCTGTTCCTGGCACGGGTACGCGACCGACCACCGACAAGGTGAAGGAAGCGTTATTTAGCATGGTTGGTCCTTATTTTGAGGGCGGCACAGCATTGGATCTGTTTGCAGGCAGTGGGGGTCTCGGAATTGAGGCGCTGAGCCGCGGCATGGACAAGGCTGTTTTTGTTGATTTGGAATCAAAAAGTATTGAAGTGATCCGCATGAATCTGAAGGCGACCAAGCTGGAAGACCAGGCGGCTGTATACCGTAATGATGCAGGTCGTGCATTGAAGGCACTCGCCAAGCGAGGCACAACGTTTGATCTGGTATTTCTCGACCCGCCATATCGCATGAAGAACGGGCACGAGTTGATGCTGACCATGCACGAACTGGAACTTCTGGAACCCGAAGCAACCATTGTGCTTGAATATGAATCCAAACATGATTACCCTGAGCAATTCGGCCCGTTTGAACAAACGCGCAAGGCTTTGTATGGGGAGACGGCAGTATCCATCTATTATTATGCGCCTGAAGCATTGGAGGATGGAGAATCCATTACACCGAAAGAGGAGGCTCCTCATGACTGAAATGATACACCGACAGGAACGGATCGCCGTATATCCTGGAAGTTTTGATCCCGTGACGATGGGGCATCTGGATATTATCGCCAGAGCGTCGAAGCAATTTGATCGCGTCATTGTGGCTGTGTTGAACAATATGAGCAAAAATCCGCTGTTTACAGTGGAGGAACGCAAAGAACTGATCACGGAAGTAACCCGCCATCTACCCAATGTGGAGGTGGACAGTTTCCGCGATCTGACTGCCAATTACGTCCGGCAAAAGGAAGCCCAGGTCATCGTTCGTGGTATACGCTCGGTAACTGATTTTGAATACGAGTTGCAATTGGCATCGACCAACAGCAAGTTAAATCCGGATGCGGAAACGATATTTATGATGACAAATCCGAAGTATTCCTATTTAAGTTCCAGCATCGTCAAAGAAATCGCTCATTATCATGGAGATGTTACAGATCTTGTATCACCTGAGGTGGAAGCAGCGCTCCGTCAGAAAATCAGCGAGAAAACCGGCGGTTAAACCAGAAGGTAAGACCTGATAGACTAATCATAACTGCAAGAAGTAACGCAAGACCCATGCATGCAGCAGGGAAGACGCTCCAAATGGTGTTGATCGTATATGTGTTACCTGGACTATGTATGAATAGCCAACCGAATGGTGTCGAGAGGTCCTGCTCTGCATTCGTCTGTAATGTGGTCCAGACCTCTGTGCTGTAACGGCTGAACGGCATCCATAGGAACAGACTGATGAAAAAGGCGATTAATCCATGAGTCAGACGAACTCCAGCAAAGTACAGCATCGATTTGCTGCTTGGACCAGTGGTTTTCAGGACGGCAGAGACTTGCAGATGGGAACATAAACCACCCCATCCCAGTATGGCTGCAAGTAGAGACATGAGCAGCGCGGGTGTAAGTGAAGTCTGACTCAAATGGTAGGTACCCAGGTGAAGCTCAAAGAAGGCTGGCCACAGTGCAGCAGTGGACCCGGGAGTCAGATACAGGGAGACCAATCGGATAAACACGGCAAAACCGATCATGTATCCTCCAGTCATCATCAAGGTCTGCACAGCTTGGGATACGGTGTCACCGAGCAGTTTGCCAAACCCTCTTCCATCACGACTATGGGCTTCCCTCGCTGCAATCATCATATCAGACCATATACTGCGTCGTTTGTATGTAGAGTGGTGGGGTGCAGATGAGCGACTTATGGAACTTGCAGGATTTGCAGGCTGAGAATCAACAGAGCTGTTATCTGCTTGCACAGCTGTCAAGCCAACCCGGTTATTCTGGTTACCCGTTGCAGGCAGGAGACGCGTGGCAAGAATGGCAGCGATCCAGCCGCTGATCCAGTGGACCACGAGTAGAAAATATCCGGCCGCTGGCTGATGAAGAAAAGCAGCACCAACGACCAGTATGATCATCATTGGATTGGCAAAATGAGACGCCGCCGCAAGGACAACCGCCTGCTTGGCGGTAATTTGTCTATCCTGAAATAAACGGGACACCGCATCTGCTCCTGCGGGGAATCCGCCGCACATGCCAACGGCAATCGCCAAACCTGCGTTGCCTGGAAGTCTGAACCATCGTTGCATTAACGGTCCGAGCAAGGCGCCGATTGCATGGGTGAAGCCAAACGCAGTGAGCATTTGGGATAACATGAGGAATGGGAGCATGGCAGGGAAAATGATTTTCCACCATATATCCAGACCTTGAATAGAGGCATCAAACGCTTCTTTGGGGGAGGCAACTACCGCAATGACCAACATTAAAGCGCCGGTACTTAGGATTATCGTTCGTAATGGGCCAGAATCTCTAACCTCGCTCTGTAATGTCATCGTTTCACCTCATATCAGATAACGCCGATTCGGCATCTGAATCGTTATGGACGGCCGAATGACGCCCGAAGGGCGGTTCGGCCTTGACCGGACAGGCTATTGTATACAGCGGCCTATCCGGCCTGTACCATTGTATGCACAGGGACCAGAGTGTTAGACTTGAAAAAAATGATGAAATAAGATGAGCTGAATATCTGCATTACACAGAGCGAGTATCTAACCGGAGAATGACAGTATTCACAAGGTGGAATTACGATCGCTGATGAGTGTAGAATTCGGCTTGTATAGAGATACAAAGAACGGAGGCTCATGCGATGAATCGGATTCGGAAATCTGGCGGATTCAGAGCTTCGATCTTTGTGATCGTGGTGGCTCTGGTCGTCTATGTTGCTGTGTACATGCCAACGCCGTATATCATATATATGCCTGGCAGTGCAGATGAAGTAAAACCAATGGTAACCGTCAAGGGTGGGGACCAGGAAGAACGCGGTGTGTTCATGATGACGACCGTGTCGGCAACATATGCCAATGTGTTTTTGCTAGGAACCTCTCTGTTCAATCAAAATGCTCAAGTGGATAAAAAGGAAGACCGACTGCGCGGCAAAAGCGAAGCGGAATACTCTGCCGAACAGGTGTGGTTCATGAGTGACTCGCAATCCTCCGCAATGGAGGCTGCATATGAACAGGCTGGTGTGGCTTACTCTATTGTACCTGAACATATCTTTGTATTTGGACTGTCCGAAGATCCAAAACCCGATGGAGACATTGCTCCAGGCGATATTATTCTTGGAGTGAACGGGACAGCTACGCCGGATAATACGGTGCTTTCTGCCCAGTTAAAAGATAAAAAGGTTGGAGATACCGTCGAAATGCAACTGGAACGTGGCGGAGAGACCATTAGCCGGGACGTGAAACTGATTCAGGTAAAAGACAATAAAACGGGAGAAACCCGCCCGGGACTCGGGGTAATGATTGGTGCGGTTCAGAAGGTGAAAGCTGAAGATCCGGACAAACAGATTTCCTTCACAGATACTCAGGTTGGTGGTCCGTCTGCCGGCTTGATGTTTACGTTGGAGATCTATAACCAGTTAACACCTGGAGATCTGACCAAGGGGCATCGAATTGCGGGTACAGGTACCATTACTAAGGACGGTGTGGTCGGTGCCATTGGTGGCGTAGTGCACAAGATTGTAGCCGCTGACCGGAAAGAAGCGGAGATCTTCTTTGTGCCGAAGGATAACTATAAGGAAGCAGCAGCCAAGGCTAAACAGATTGGCACCAAAATGAAACTTGTGCCTGTGAGCAAGGTGGATGATGCGCTGGCTTATCTGAAAACCTTATCCGTGAAATCATAGGATTCCAATGGGGCGGGAAGAGATTAAGTTGTGTTGAAACTGATGAATGAGTACGGATGATATCGAAAAAAATGGATTGCAGCAAATGAAGTGTGATCAGGAGAAATGAGAGTGTCAGCAGATTCAAAGGGTTAAATGAGGGAATCCCCTTGTTGCGATGTGCCTGAGCGGCGCGCAGCAAGGGGATTTTTTGCTTATCAAAACAGAATACGTATGGTCAGAAGTCGATTACACTCTCACAGGTGACTCATAGTAGTCACTGAACATCCTGCGTGTGTCCCTATGCTCGCAAGCGATCCCATACGCAACCTGGGCTTGGATATCCAGTTCCAGTTGATTGTGCGTGAACGTTGAAGGTTTCAGCACAACGGGCAACGATGCAGTCTTCTTCATTTGTTTAAGCAGGTTCTGCCCTTGAGTATTGAATCCGAGGACTCGGAGATATCCGGGGCCGGCAGCCAATTGCTCTGGTGAACACTCGGCTTTGGTGTGATTCAGGAGCAGGTGGGCGAGCATACGCTGGAGCTTTGTGCGTGTGTATCGTTTGGTCTTCAGTGCATTCAGGAGTGCTTCGACTGAAGGCTCCGGGAGCTGAGCAAGTGTACGGCTCAGCCGATGTTCCAAGCCTTCCGTGACTTCGGCGATGCGTTCCAGCTCGGTGGCACGGCGTGTGGCCGCGAGGTGAAACAGCGGCTGTGCAAAGCGCTCCCAGTGCATAGGAGCGCGGTTTTCCTGCCATTCGCGATGCAGAATGGCAAGAGTGGCCGCCGGCACGTATGGTACGGCGGCGCTGGGCCCGTCCGCCATCAGCAGGCGGCGGACGGCTGTGGCACTGGCGATCGCCCCCGGCCCGGGCGTCGCCTCATGATACGCGGCACCGGTACGCGCCGCCGTAAAGGGCTGGATCGCGCTGCCAAGTCGTTGCAGCGCGATCAGGTAGTGCAGCCCAAGCGAATTGTTGGGCTGCTCCAGCAGTGCAGCGGCGTCGTGAACATCGACGCCGCCGGGCGCCAGTGCCGCCGCCGCGCCTGCGTACGCGGCGGGGTAGCTGGCGCCTTCCCGCAGGCGGCGCGCGATGTCCTCGCGCATCCCTGCGGGCTCCACAGCCAGCACGCGCGCAATGCGCTGCAGGCTGTCCAGGTCGCCGGACTCGCTGCCAAAGCAGAGCGAGTCCACAATGCCGGTGCGGTCCAGCAAGGACACCGCACCGAAGGCAAACCACTCCGCCGGTTGCACAGCATAAGCCACCGGCAGTTCAAGCACGAGATCCGCACCTGCGTGCAGCGCCATCTCGGTGCGAGCCCTTTTACCCACGATGGCGGGTTCGCCACGCTGGAGAAAAGGGCCGCTCATGACCGCAACAACGGCGTCTGCGCCGCTTAGCCGCCGAGCTTCCTGCAAATGATAGACATGCCCATTGTGCAAGGGGTTATATTCAACAATGACGCCTACGGCTCTCATGATTAGACGTACTCCTTTCAATTGCATAACCGAGTATGTATAACATCCATTCCATCATAGGGGATGTCATGTATTAGATCAAATCATGCACCCATTCAGACAAGAAAAGCACAAATCCGACATCAACGGATGTCAGACTGTGCCTGCAAATTTATTGTATATTACACATTACACTGAACGCATGAACGAAACGGGTCCGCACAGATAATAGGTGGCATCCAGTTCATCAATCACTTGGCGAAGCCAGACTGCATCCATATAACCTTCCTTATGAAAAAACTCATTTTCACGATCAGAAGCAGAAGGTTGAGTGTAACAATAATAAGCGTTAACGCCCTGATAACGTTCGGCCAGACTGTTCACATGATCACGGAACGCGTGAGATTGACCATTCGGACTTGCATGCAAAAATGTGATTTTGCGGTTTTTGTCCAAGTGAACCAGTGTATTTAACATGCTGATCATGGGGGTTAGACCGATACCACCACTCAAGAGAACAACAGGACTTTTATCGTCGCTATCCAGCGTGAATTCGCCAGCAGGAGCGGATAGTTCCATTTGACTACCTTCTTCAATGTGATCGTGGAGATACGTGGATATGACTCCATCAGGACGTCTTAATCCACCCAGCTCACGTTTAACGGAAATGCGATAGCAGGGTTTACCCGGTATATCTGAAAGGCTATACTGACGAATCTGGGTAAATGACTGTGCCTCTGGTTTGATTTTGATACTGATGTATTGTCCCGGTTCATAACTGGCGACAGGCTGACCATCATCGGGGACGAGGTAAAAGGATGTGATGACTTCACTTTCCTGCACTTTCTGGGCAACCTTGAAGGTACGAAATCCTTCCCAGCGGATGAGCGGTGAACATCGTTTGATAGAAATCACGTGTGATCGCTTCGCCGTGGACTTCAAGAACGGGGACTGTAGATTTAATGACTCTAATAGTGTGTTCACTTAACATACATTTTCCCTCCCGATATGATATGCGATAGTTGGATAATGAACCGGTTATGAAGCTGATTGTGCTTCGTTTTATAGCAAGTATAGGTAGGGGGCAAGAAGGTCTGTGTGATATAGATCACACTAAACGTTAACGAAATGCGACCGGTGTTTGCAAGAAACTACAACTAAAATGACGACTTGTAGTTTATCTCGAAGTGAGTCTATAATAGACCAGATGGAGTAAACGGCTGTGTGGTCCATGTTTTTAAAAAGGGTGTAAAGTTAAAAGTGTTGACAAACGTCTTGAAAAATCGGTATAATGATTTTTGTTTGTTAAGTCAATTTCATAATACTTTTAACGATGAAACGTCAGAATACATACAGTCAGGATTTATTGCTTTACAAAAGCAGGCTTGACCTGTATAACTGTCGTGATACGTTTGACATGAATTATGAAATTGGTTTCGTTTGGAGTGATGGAAATGTTAATGCCATTTCGCAAAGTGGCTACCAGTGATGGCCCCCTGAAGTTTAACGAACAGTGGGATATCAAGGAACTGGTTTCTAACCGACAAGATATCACAGCCGTTACCCCCCTGACTGCGGATTTATCTGCAGAATTCAGAGAAGGTGACGTTGTGGATGTTCATGGCAAGCTGACCGTAGGAGTGGACATGTTGTGCTCCCGTTGTCTTAAGCCGATCAATGAACATTTTCATATTGATTTTCATGAGCAATTCAAGCAGGGAAAACAGCCAGAGGAATTACACGAAGACGACGATACGCTCTATGTGGATGGGGATAGCGTTGATCTGAAAGGTTATGCCGAGGAAGCTTTTCTGCTGGATCTTCCGTTTATACCGCTATGTAGCGATACATGCAAAGGGTTATGCCCCAAGTGTGGCCATGAGCTGAACGAAGGTGACTGCGGTTGTGATAACCAGGTTATCGATCCGCGGCTTGCAGGGCTCAAGGATTTTTTTAAATGAGCATGATTGAAAATCGAACGTAACAACTACCTGCAAAGGTTGATTTTGATAAGGAGGTGGGAATAATGGCAGTACCTCAACGGAGAACGTCCAAGACGCGTCGCGACAAACGTCGCACTCACTTTAAATTGGCTGTACCGGGCATGGTGAAATGTGAACAATGTGGCGAACTTAAACTTAGTCACCACGTGTGCAAAGTGTGCGGAACGTACAAAGCAAGAGAGATCATCTCTCAATAATAGTTGGACATTAAGTAGCACTTCATTTCGATGAGGTGCTACTTTTTTTGGATTAGAGAGTGTAGGTAGAGTGAGTTAACAAGCCATGAAATTCCTGCTCCATAAGGGTGAATTGTTTTTGTTAGGCCAGCCTTTCTTTTTGACACGGGATGAGATATACTATAGTTTAGTACCAGGTTCTAAGATTTGACGTTACATATAGATGAACCATAATCCGTTTGAGAACGACCCTGGTGACCAGGGATGCAACTATAGAAGCAACACGAAAGAATGGTTGAACTGGCCGGATGGGACGGTTCCGTAAACGATACAGCGGGGGGTGTCAGGCATCGAACGTGTACCGAAGAGACAGAGGCAACAGCAGTTAACCAAAATGATAGAAGAGAACCCGTTTGTGACGGATCAGGAACTTACGCGCCAATTGAAGGTGAGTATTCAGACGATTCGTCTTGACAGACTGGAACTTGGAATACCCGAACTTCGGGAGCGGATGAAACTGATGGCAGAGCGCTCGTATGACCAGGTACGCTCGTTGCCCCTGCATGAGATTATCGGTGATATTGTGGATTTACAGCTGGACAAGAGCGGGATTTCCCTGTTTGAGATTAAGGAAGAACATGTGTTTTCAAGAACAGGGATTGCACGTGGGCACTATGTCTTTGCACAGGCCAACTCCTTGGCTGTAGCCATTATTAATGACGAGATCGCGCTGACTGCATCTGCAGACATTCGCTTTGTCCGTTCGGTTCATTTGGGAGAGAAATGTATTGCGAAGGCTTATGTGAGATCGATTCCAGGTCAAACGGGCAAAGCCAAAGTGGAAGTATTCACTTATGTAGGTGAAGAAATGGTGTTTCAAGGCAACTTTGTAATCTACCATTCAGGTGGAGAAGACAGCGGAGAAGGAGGTCATTTGGAATGAAAATCGTCATTGATGCCATGGGAGGCGACAATGCACCTGCATCAACGGTAGAAGGTGCGATCGCCGCAGCCACGGAATGGGCGGACACACAGATCGTCCTGATCGGCGATGAAGCCAAGCTGGAGCCTCTTTTGAGTCAGTCAGGTGTGAGACCTGCCAATCTTACGGTCCGGCATGCTTCCGAAGTTATTGGTTCGGATGATGAACCCGTAAAAGCAGTACGTCGCAAGAAGGATGCTTCCATGGTGGTTGCAGGCCGCATGCTGAAAGAGGGCGAAGCGGACGCGATGATCTCGGCAGGCAATACCGGAGCGCTGATGACAGCGGGTTTGCTTGTTGTAGGTCGGATGGAAGGAATTGAACGTCCGGCGCTTGCGCCCATGATTCCGACGATTGATGATGTAGGTGTGCTTGCACTGGATCTCGGAGCGAATATGGATGCCAAACCGGAGCATCTTGCGCAATATGGCCTGATGGGCAGTTTGTATCGGCAAAAAGTACAGGGCATAGAGTCCCCGCGAGTGGGATTGCTCAATGTAGGAACAGAGCCAGGCAAGGGAAATGAGTTAACCAAACATGCATACCCTTTACTGGAACAACTCCCCATTCGTTTTGTTGGTAATGTGGAGGCACGTGATGTGCTGACTGGTGCTTGTGATGTGCTTGTATGTGACGGTTTTGCAGGAAATATACTGCTGAAGTCGCTGGAGGGCACAGCAGGTGCCATTTTCGCCTTGCTTAAGGAACAATTCTCATCTTCTCTCAAAAGTAAACTGGCTGCAGCTGTATTGATGCCTGAGTTGCGTGGGCTTAAACGGAAGCTGGATTATACGGAGCATGGCGGAGCGCCGCTCCTCGGTTTGAGCAGACTGGTTGTAAAAAGTCATGGATCTGCTGATGGCAATGCCATCAAAAATGCTGTGCGCCAAGCTCGGATTGCAGTGCAGAATCAGCTGGTAGAGAGCATATCTAAGGAAATTAGCGGGAAGTGAGTGACGACATGAATAATTTGCGCCCAGTAGGGGTTATTGGTACAGGGAAATATGTGCCTGAGAAAATTTTGACGAATAGCGATCTGGAGAAAATGGTCGATACCAATGACGAGTGGATCGTCAGTCGTACAGGAATCAAAGAGCGTCACATCGCTGCACCCGATCAGGCAACATCTGATCTGGCATATGAAGCGGCTCTGAAAGCCCTTGAATCTGCTGGCATGACAGGTAGTGATCTTGATCTGATTATTGTTGCAACCATTACCCCGGATTCTTCGTTCCCATCAACAGCTTGCATCTTGCAGGACAAATTGGGTGCAAAAGGTGCGGCGGCATTTGATCTGTCGGCTGCTTGTTCCGGATTTGTATACGGTTTGGCAAGTGCTACGAGCTTCATCCAAAGCGGTATGTACAACAATGCACTTGTTATTGGTGCGGACTGCTTGTCTCGTATTACGGATTATACAGACCGTAACACATGTGTCCTCTTTGGTGATGGAGCAGGCGCGGTAGTCGTTGGTGAAGTTCCGGAAGGTCGCGGATTCAAAGCATTCGATCTCGGCGCCGAAGGTGCTGGCGGTAGTCTTCTTCAGATGGAAGGCGGCGGTTCCCGTCTGCCTGCTTCCGCAGAGACCGTTGAAAATAAAAAGCATTACATCTACATGAACGGTCGAGAAGTGTTCAAGTTTGCAGTACGTGTCATGGGTACGGCTACCATTGAGGTATTACGCAAGGCTGGTATGGAGCGTACGGATGTGGATCTGTTTGTTCCGCACCAAGCGAATATTCGGATTATCCAATCTGCGATGCAACGACTTGAACTTCCTGAAGAGAAGGTTGTAGTCAACGTGGATAAGTATGCAAACACATCGGCTGCTTCCATTCCGCTTGCTCTCGTAGAAGCGGCAGAGGAAGGTCGCATGAAAGCCGGAGATACCGTCCTGATGGTTGGATTCGGTGGCGGTTTGACATGGGGAGCATCGGTACTCGTTTGGTAAAATAGACATCTGGGAGATGAATGAGATGGGTAAAATAGCATTTGTATTTCCCGGACAGGGATCACAGGCTGTAGGCATGTCTAAGGACGCGTATGAGTCCGTGCCTGCGGCAACCGAGATTTTTCGCACAGCAGATGAAACATTGGGTTTCTCGCTGAGCAACCTTGTATTTGAAGGACCGGAGACCGAGTTGAAACAGACATCAAATACACAACCGGCTCTGTTGACAGCAAGTATTGCCTTGCTTGAAGCTTTCAAAGAAAAAGGAATTCAGCCTGACTATACGGCTGGACACAGCCTTGGAGAATACAGTGCACTGGTGGCAGCGGGCGTTCTTTCGTTTGCTGACGCAGTGAGCACTGTACGGGCACGTGGTCAGTATATGGAACAGGCAGTACCTGGTGGACAAGGAGCGATGGCTGCTGTGCTGGGTGCGGATCGGGAAGCGCTGGGGGTGCTTTGCCGTGACGTATCTGAAAGTGGTCATGCGGTTGAACTTGCCAACTTGAATTGTCCGGGACAAATCGTCATTTCTGGTGTGAAGGAAGGCGTAGCTGCTGTCGCGGAACGAGTGAAAGAAGCGGGCGGCAAACGCGCCATTGCACTTGAAGTAAGTGGTCCGTTCCACTCTTCATTGATGAAGGGCGCGGCTGAGAAGCTGGAAGAGAAACTGAAAACCGTTACGTTCTCACCGGCAGCGGTCCCTGTAGTCGCTAATGTGACTGCAAGACCTGCAGAGGATGGACAGTTTCAGGATTTGTTAACGGCTCAGGTCTATTCTCCTGTATTATGGGAAGACAGTGTGACATGGCTTATTGAGCAGGGTGTGGATACGTTCATCGAGATTGGATCTGGCAGTGTGTTGACCGGTTTGATTAAAAAAACAGATAAAACCGTTAAACTGTACAATGTGAACAGTCTTGAAACGCTCGAAGCAACGGCAAGTGCGTTGAAGTGATTAGCATGGATTAGATTTGGGGAAAGGAGGAATGATTATGTCTAAACCATTAGAGGGTAAAAATGCACTCGTTACCGGGGCATCCCGGGGCATTGGGCGCAGTATTGCACTGGCACTGGCAGAAGCTGGAGCGAACGTAGCCGTGAATTATGCGGGTAGCCAAGCGGCAGCTGAGGAAGTGGCGGAAGCAATTCGTGCCAAAGGGGTTAAGGCGATTACACTTCAAGCCAATGTGGGCCTGATGGATGAAGCTGAACAAATGGTCAAAGCTACACTCGAAGCTTGGGGCAACGTTGATATTCTGGTGAATAATGCTGGTATTACCCGTGATAATCTGATCATGCGTATGAAAGAGGAAGAATTCGATCAGGTTATTGAAACCAATCTCAAAGGTGTGTTTAACTGCCTTAAGGCGGTTACACGTCCAATGATGAAACAACGGTCGGGAAGAATTATCAATATCTCCTCGGTTGTTGGTGTGCTCGGTAATGCTGGACAAGCGAACTATGTTGCTGCCAAAGCAGGAGTTATTGGCCTGACGAAGGCATCTGCTCGTGAACTGGCTTCTCGTGGAATCACAGTCAACTGTGTTGCACCAGGTTTCATTGAGACGGATATGACAAAAGAGTTGTCCCAAGAGCTGGTGGACGGTATGCTAAGTGGTATTCCATTGTCCCGTTTGGGTCAGCCGGATGAAATCGCCGGTGTAGTCACTTTCCTGGCTTCACAGGCTTCATCTTATATGACAGGGCAGACGCTGCATGTCGATGGTGGCATGTACATGTAATTCTTCCCGGACTTGAACAATAGTCGGGGAACAGGCGCTGGACGATCCGAAATGCCGGAAAAAGGCCGGGTTCCCCGGCCGGGAGCCGCATATGTCTTCTATGGCATTTTGCCTGCGATTCTCGTATAATACCAAAGAAGGAGGTGAACCGGATGTCCGATGTATTGGAGCGTGTAAAACGCATCGTCGTCGACCGCTTGGGCGCAGACGAAGCTGAAGTTACACTTGAAGCATCTTTCAAAGAAGATTTGGGTGCTGATTCTTTGGATGTAGTGGAATTGGTCATGGAATTGGAAGATGAATTTGATTTGGAAATCTCTGATGAAGATGCAGAAAAAATCACGACCGTAGGTGAAGTTGTAAACTACATACAATCTCATACCTAAAGTCATTTTAGTCCCGCACATGTTTTCGAACAGGCGGGACTTCTCATCATTCATTGGTTTTTCTCATTCCGCAAGCAACTCTACTCAAGCAGGTCTATCTTGGTTGAATAGATGTCTGTTTGCGGATATTCCCACAAAATACTTGCGTAATGCAGTCGATATAGAGGTGACTCGGTTTGAAACAAAGAGTAGTAATTACCGGAATGGGCGTAATGACATCGCTCGGAAAAGATTTGGAAACGTTCTGGGGCAGTTTAATGGCAGGAAAGTCCGGAATCTCTCAGATTGAGGCGTTTGATGTTAGTGAATACACGACACAGATTGCAGCTGAGATCAAGGATTTCAACCCGGAAGAATATATGGATCGCAAGGATGCTCGCAAAATGGACCGTTTTGTACAGTTCGCTGTGGCAGCCGGCTTCAAAGCCGTTGAAGACAGTGGTCTGAAAATTAACGAGAATATTGATGCAGAGCGTTTCGGTGTATCCATCGGATCAGGTATTGGTGGATTGGGTACGTGGGAGGACCAACATAATGCATTGTTGCAAAAAGGTCCAAAACGGGTAAGCCCATTCTTCATTCCCATGATGATCTCCAACATGGCTTCAGGCCAAATGTCCATCTCTCTTGGTGCCAAAGGTCCTAACATTAACGTGGTTACCGCTTGTGCAACAGGTACACACTCTATCGGAGATTCCTTCAAGCTGATTGCCAATGGTGATGCAGATGCCATGATCTGTGGTGGTGCGGAAGCAACAATCAGACCAACAGGTCTTGCAGGGTTCTGTGCTATGCGCGCAATGTCTACACGTAATGATGATCCTGCGAAGTCAAGCCGTCCTTTTGATACAGAACGTGATGGTTTTGTTATGGGCGAAGGCGCTGGTGTTCTGATTTTGGAATCCCTGGAGCATGCTCAAAAACGTGGTGCACGCATTTATGGTGAAGTGATCGGTTACGGTCTGACAGGTGATGCACATCACATGACAGAACCAGATCCGGACGGAGCAGCACGTTGCATGAAGATGGCACTTCGTAATGCGGGTATTGAGCCTGAAGAAGTGGATTACATTAATGCACACGGAACTTCGACTCCTGTAGGCGACAGATCCGAAACGCTTGCGATCAAAAAGGCGTTTGGTGATCATGCGTACAAGCTCGCAGTGAGTTCCACTAAATCCATGACGGGCCACATGCTTGGCGCTGCTGGTGGTGTAGAAGCGGTTATCTGTGGATTGTCACTGACACATCAGACACTGGCACCAACGATCAACCTGGAAAATCAGGACCCGGAATGTGATCTGGATTATGTTCCAAATGTTCCACGTCAAACCAAAGTTAATATTGCCATGTCCAATTCATTTGGATTCGGCGGTCACAATGCCACCATTATTCTCAAAAAATTTGAAGCATAAGGGGCTAGTTCGTTTGAGTGAAGATCTGAAGCAGTTACAACATAAACTTCAAATCAAATTTGACAACAGGCAGCTTTTAAAACAAGCGTTTACCCATGCTTCTTATGTAAACGAACACCGGTTCAGTCAGCATCAGGACAACGAGCGTCTGGAGTTTCTAGGCGATGCCGTGCTGGAACTGACTGTATCGGAATACTTGTATCATTTGTATCCTAACCGTCCGGAAGGCGAATTAACTAAGCTGCGGGCATCCATTGTCTGTGAGCCTTCCCTCGTCAAATTTGCTGAAGCGTTGGGTTTTGGGCAGTATGTACTTCTTGGTAAAGGTGAGGAACTAACGGGAGGACGGACACGGCCGGCTCTGCTGGCGGATGTGTTTGAATCTTTCATTGGTGCATTGTATCTGGATCAGGGGCTTGCGCCTGTCCGGGCATTTCTCGACCAGCATGTCTTTCCATTAATCGTGTTGGGCAGCAAGCTGCAAATGAGTGATTACAAAACGGAACTGCAGGAACTTACTCAGCATCACAATATGGGAGCTTTGGAATACCGTATCGTTGAGGAACGGGGACCTGCCCATGAACGTGAGTTTGTCTCGGAGGTCCATATGGGTCAAGAACGGCTTGGCAGAGGTACAGGGCGTTCCAAAAAGGAAGCGGAACAACAGGCTGCATCTGCAGCACTTGATCGACTGAAGCTTCCGGAAGCCGGAGCTTAACCGATAGCGCATAGACAAACGAAGAGCAAAGAGCAGCCCGCGGGTCCGCCCCGGCGGAAGTAATCGGCCGGACTGCTTTTTGCTCTTTTTTTTGTAAAGAGGTTCAGAGAAGGTTACCTGATACTTAGGCGCTGGAGTGTAATACTTGAAATTTGCAAGAGGAGGTGACGAGAAACCCTATGTTTTTAAAACGGATTGAATTGGGTGGATTCAAGTCATTCGCCGACAAAACGGAGATGGAATTCGTTCGTGGCATTACCGCTGTTGTAGGTCCGAACGGAAGTGGCAAGAGTAATATATCGGACGGAATCCGTTGGGTTCTGGGGGAACAAAGTGCCAAGTCGCTGCGTGGTGGCAAGATGGAAGATATCATCTTTGCAGGTAGTGACGCACGGAAGGCCGTTAATTTCGGCGAAGTGTCGCTCACGCTCGATAACGAGGATCACGCACTAGCATTGGATTTTGGTGAAGTGACGGTGACTCGTCGTGTACATCGCAGCGGAGATAGTGAATACTTTATTAATAAGCAATCTTGTCGCTTGAAGGATATTACGGAGTTATTTATGGATACTGGCATTGGTAAGGAAGCCTACTCGATTATTGGACAGGGACGAATTGAAGAGATTCTGAGTACCCGTTCAGAGGATCGCAGGGGCATCTTTGAAGAGGCTTCAGGTATCGTTAAATATAAATCCCGCAAGCGGGATGCTACGCGCAAACTGGATGAGACAGAGCAGAATTTGCTGCGTATTCATGATCTCGTGACCGAACTGGAAGATCAGATTGGTCCCTTAAAAGAACAATCGGAGAAAGCGATCCACTATAAAGAACTTCGTTCTCAGCTCAAATCAAAGGAAATTTCCATGTATGTGTACCAGATCGAACAGATTCATGCATCCTGGAGTAAGGCCAACGAAAGATTGCAATCGCTAAAACAGGAAGAGGTTGGACTGGCGGCGATTGTCTCTACGCATGATGCCAAGCTGGAAAATGATCGGAATGCGCTGCGTATCCTGGAAACAGAGACAGAGCAACTGCAATCCGCCTTATTGCAATTCAGTGAAGCGACGGAGAAAAGTGAAGGTCTTGGAGAACTGCTCAAGGAGCGCTCGCACCATCTGCAAACGAACCAAGAGCAGCTCAAAGTAACGCTTGCCGCCAGTGAAGAGAGACATCGCGAACGGGAAACCGAGCTGATTGCATTGCGTGAGAAGTTTGGCAAACTTGAGCATGAACTGAATGATGTGAGAAATCAGTTGTCGCAGGAAGAGGCCAAACTCATCGGTGTAACAGGCGGCATTAGCCAGCAGCAAGAGGAAAGCCTCAAAGGCAACTTGCTGGAACTGATGAATCAGATGGCTCAGACACGAAATGAAATTCGTTATGTGGATCAGCAGAAAGAAACGCTGGAGCGCAGAATGAATCGCGCGGCTGAGGAATCTGGCAAATGGGAAGAACAGAAAGAGACACTGGAAAGTCGCAAAGCGGATATTGAGAAAAAAGTTGTTCGTTTGGGCAAAGAAATCAGTGATCTACGTGGTGGCTATATTACGGAAAGTGAACGACTCCAGTCGCTGCAGAAGCTGCTCGAAGAAAGTCGGGGCACGGTCCGTAAATGGGAACAGAAGCGTGAAGCTCAAGTCTCCCGCCGCGATACGATGAAAGAGATGCAGGATGATTTTGACGGATTCATGCTGGGTGTCAAGGAGGTCCTCAAGGCTTCACGTAAAGGCACGCTAAGCGGTGTGCATGGAGCTGTGGCTGAACTCGTTAAAGTTCCCGAGAAGATTGAACTTGCGGTAGAGACAGCAATGGGAGCATCCTTGCAGCATGTGGTCATGGAAAATGAATCAGTTTCCAGACAGGCGATTGCTTTCCTGAAGCAGCGCCAGTTGGGGCGTGCAACATTCCTGCCTCTGGATGTCATTCGTCCTCGCGCCATTGGAGCGGCTGAGCGTTCCATGATCGAAGGTATGGAAGGCTTCGTGGGGATCGGTGCTGATCTTGTACAATTTGAATCCAAGTACGCTTCGATCATTGGCAGTCTGTTGGGTAATGTTATTATTGCCGAAACGCTGGAGGTCGCCAATAAAATTGCGGCTCGCTGTCAGTATCGTTTCCGGGTTGTGACACTCGAAGGTGATGTGGTCAATGCGGGTGGTTCCATGACAGGTGGTAGCCAGCACAAGAAAAATGTTAGTCTGCTCAGCCGGAAACGGCAGCTGGACCAGCTTGATCAGGATATTTTGGATACCGAAAATCAGATCGTGAAACTGCATCGCAGTGTGGATGATGTAAAAGTTCAACTGGAGCAGTGTCAGGACAAACTGGATGAACTTCGTCAGTCCGGTGACGATACCCGAAATGCGGAACAGCAGGCTTCGATGGAAATGAAGCAGGTAGAGCATGAGCTTCGCCACGTGCTTGAACAGGTTGCCGTTGCCGGGCAGGAGAAGAGCGGGTTCACCGAAGAGATCAAAGAGTTGGATACGGCTCGCATCGTCGCTGTGAAGAAGCTGGAGCAGCTTGAAGAGGAAGAAAAAGCGACTCATCGTGCTATTCATGCAGCTGAGTTTGCTCGGAAAGCCAATGAATCCGCGAAGGAAGAATTGCAGAGCCAACTCACCGAATTGAAAGTACGCGAAGGCAAGCTCGATCAGGAGCGATTCTCCAATGGGGAACAATTGCGACGTCTGGAGCGGGAAGTGGAGTCACTGGTCAAAGATCTTCGTCAGAATCGCACCTTGTTAGCTTCGATGGAAGCGGATCTCAAGAAAACACAGACCGAGAGTGTTAAGCAGATTGAGGATCTGAACCAGTACAAGCTGAAAAAAGCGGAAGCTTCCCAAGAGCTGGACTTTAAACGTGCTGCCCGAAGTGAGTTGTCGAAAAAGCTTGAGCTTGCCGAGAGCGAAACGAAGGAACAGCGCACGCAGTTGAAAGCTGTGGAAGAGCAGATGCGACAGACCGAAATTTCCGTGAACCGGTTGGATGTTGAGCTGGAAAATATACTGCGAAAGCTGACGGACGAATACGAACTGGGCTATGAACTGGCCAAAGAGCGTTATCCGGTGCCGGAAGATGTAGAGCATACACAGGCAGAGGTACAGAAGCTGAAGCGCAGTATATCCGCCCTGGGTGATGTTAACCTGGGAGCGATTGAAGAGTTCCAGCGGGTCAATGAGCGATACGAGTTCCTGAGTGAACAGAAGAATGACCTGGTGGAAGCCAAAACAACGTTGTATCAGGTTATTCGGGAAATGGAAGACGAGATGGCGAAGCGATTCAAGATCACATTTGATGCAATCCGCCGTGAGTTCGGTACCGTGTTTACCAAGCTGTTTGGCGGGGGACGTGCTGATCTTGTTCTGATGGACCCGGAGCGTTTGCTTGAAACGGGAATAGATATTGTGGCTCAGCCACCAGGCAAGAAACTGCAAAACCTGCAACTGTTATCCGGTGGGGAGCGGGCTTTGACGGCAATGGCTTTGTTATTTGCCATTCTACACGTCAAACCTGTACCATTCTGTGTGCTGGATGAAGTAGAGGCAGCGCTGGATGAAGCTAACGTGGTACGTTTTGCACAGTACTTGCGTGAATTCTCCGAACAGACACAGTTCATCGTTGTTACCCATCGTAAAGGTACGATGGAAGAGGCTGATGTGCTGTATGGAGTTACGATGGAAGAGGGCGGAGTATCCAAGCTCGTTTCGGTTAAACTGGAAGATGAGGAAGCGGTCATTGCCTGATCGATCCAAGGCTGTGGGACCTATGAACTCATTATCATTATTAAAATTCATTTAGATTGAGCATTATTGCATAGCGCTAGATTATGTACACGATGGAGGGGCTTTATGAGTTTTTTTAAAAAGCTGAGAGACAGCATTGCAAACAAAACGGAGTCGGTTACCAAACAGTTCAAGGATGGATTGGAAAAGACACGTAAAGGGCTAGTGGAGAAAGTGTCGGATCTCGTGATCCGCCGCAAAAAAATCGATGAAGAGTTCTATGAAGAACTGGAAGAGATTTTGATTGGAGCAGACGTTGGCGTGAATACGGTCATGAATCTGATCGAAGACCTGCGCGTTGAGGTGAAAAAACGCAAAATTGAAGATGCGGCTGAGTTACAGCCTGTATTGTCCGAGAAACTGACGGATCTTCTTCGTGGCGAACAGAATAACGAGCTGAAAATGAATCCAGATGGCATTACTGTCATTTTGTTTGTTGGTGTTAACGGTGTTGGTAAAACAACGACAATTGGCAAGCTGGCGCATCGATTTAAACAGCAAGGTAAAAAAGTCATCATGGCCGCTGGAGATACGTTCCGTGCCGGAGCCATCGAACAGCTGGAAGTATGGGGACAACGTGCCGGTGTCGATGTTATCAAACAGCAATCCGGTTCTGATCCAGCAGCGGTTATGTATGATGCGGTGCAGGCAGCAAAACAACGGGGTGCCGATGTTCTCCTCTGTGATACAGCAGGTCGTCTGCAAAACAAATCTAACCTGATGGACGAGCTTAACAAGATCTATCGTGTCATCCAACGTGAAATTCCGGATGCTCCGCATGAAGTGTTGATGGTTCTGGATGCGACCACAGGTCAGAATGCCTTGAACCAAGCCAAGCTCTTCGGAGAGAAAAGCGGCGTAACCGGCCTCGTTCTGACGAAGCTGGATGGAACAGCCAAAGGGGGGATCGTTGTTGCGATTCGTCAGGAGCTGGACTTGCCAGTGAAGCTTGTGGGTCTGGGTGAGAAGATCGATGATCTGCAACAATTTGATTCAGAGCAGTTCGTGCATGCCTTGTTCGCCGGATTGATCCAGGAGCAGCCAGCTGAAAGTGCTGAAGAAGAGGAAACGAACTCCTAGAACCATTGTTAATTAGGATAAATGAATAGCGTTAAGCGTAATTGCCAGTGATAGACGTGATAAGTGTCACGTGTAATGTCACTGGCAATACGTGTATAATGGGAATAAAGCAGGCAATGCTAAAGGGCTAGAAAGGACGGTTGAAATGGCCAATACTCATACCTATTCTCGCCGTGAAGAAGTCGCCAATGCGGTGACACATGGAATCGGCGCTGCACTTAGTGTAGCTGCACTGGTGATATTGATTGTATTTTCAAGTATAAAAGGCACGGCTTGGCATGTGGTCAGTTTCACGATCTACGGGATCACCATGCTGCTGCTCTATACGAGTTCTACTCTCGTGCATGCATGGAAAGATGGCAAAGTGAAAGATTTATTTGAGATTTTCGACCATTCTTCCATTTATTTGTTTATTGCGGGATCGTACACTCCGCTGTTGTTTATTGCTGTTCGCGGTACACTTGGATGGACCCTGTTCGGTATAATCTGGGGAATCGCATTATTCGGCGTGATCTTTAAGGCGTTTTTTACGAAAAGATTTCTATTCATGTCCACGATTTTTTATGTTGCGATGGGCTGGCTCATCGTAATTGCCTGGCAACCGCTTATGGCTGCCATACCTACTGGCGGAATTGTGCTGCTGGTTGCTGGAGGCCTGATGTATACACTGGGTACACTATTTTATGTGTGGCGCGGATTTCCTTACCACCATGCGATATGGCATCTCTTTGTGCTGGCAGGCAGTATTCTTCATTTCTTTATGGTGCTGTTGTACCTTACACCACTTCGCTAGAACGCCATAAACGGATGCATCTCCACGGACTGAGACGCGTTCGTTTTTCTTTTACATAGAGGTGATTTCTTACAGGTAAAGATAGGATCTGCTTGTTGTGAAATAAGGTATATATCACCCGTTAAACATCGAAATAACATATCATCAAAGCTGTTTTTATTGTGACAAGTATTTTTGCTTGACAACCTGATTTGTTTTAGGTATTATTAGGAACGTTGCAAGAGTGTAAAGTGTTTTTCCTTGACGAAGGGAGTGCCCCGATGTGAGTCAAGAAAACCGGCTTGAGAAGACAAACCGGATTAACTTGCTGTTTGCCTTTTATGAATTGTTACTTACCGAGAAACAGCAGACTTTTCTAAAGTATTACTTTCATGACGATTTTTCACTTGGTGAAATTGCAGCCGAGTTTGAGATCAGCCGCCAGGCGGTATACGAGCATATCAAGCGTGCCGAACAAGTGCTGGAGAATTACGAAAGCAAGCTGGGCTTGTTGGAAAAGCATGAACGGCGTAATCGCAATCTTGAAGATTTGCAAAATGCATTGGAACGCGCAGGCGTCTCCATTGATAACAACAAACAAATACACGATATCGTTGCTCAGCTCAGCGAATGAGAAGATTATAACGGCTCAGTGGAACTTATCGGTCTTAAAAACAGTAATAAAGCTTAAGGAGGTGGGATCATGGCATTTGAAGGATTAACGACCCGATTACAGAATGTGTTCAGCAAGCTGCGCGGCAAAGGCAAGGTGTCTGATGAAGATGTAGCCGAGGCTATGCGCGAGGTACGTCTGGCATTGCTCGAAGCGGATGTAAACTTCAAAGTGGTCAAGGAATTCATCGCCAAGGTGAAAGAGAAGGCTGTTGGCAAAGAAGTGATGGAGAGCTTCACGCCAGGAATGGTCATCATCGACATCGTTAACAAGGAACTAACGGATTTGATGGGTGGAAGCCAGGCCAAACTGGCTAAAGCGAACAAACCGCCTACGGTGCTGATGATGGTTGGTTTGCAGGGTGCTGGTAAAACAACCACATCGGGTAAACTGGCTAAAATGCTGCAAAAGCAAAACAGCAGACCATTGCTTGTTGCAGGAGATATTTATCGTCCGGCAGCGATCAAACAGTTGCAAGTACTTGGAGAGCAGATCAAAGCGCCGGTATTCACACTCGGAGATCAGACAAGCCCTGTGGAGATCGCACGTCAAGGTCTTCAACATGCCAAAGATAACGGTAATGACTATGTTATTATCGATACAGCTGGACGTCTGCATGTTGATGAAGAGCTGATGGAAGAACTTCGCCAGATTCACAGCGTAGTGAATCCGGATGAAGTACTGCTTGTGGTGGACAGCATGACAGGTCAGGATGCGGTTAACGTAGCAGAACACTTTAACCAGCAGCTTAATCTGACCGGGGTTGTCCTGACTAAGCTGGATGGCGATACTCGTGGTGGTGCTGCACTTTCTGTCAAAGCCGTTACGGGTTGTCCAATCAAGTTTGCTTCCCTTGGAGAGAAACTTGATGCTTTGGAGCCGTTCCACCCGGAACGTATGGCTTCACGGATTCTCGGTATGGGAGATATGTTATCTCTGATTGAGAAAGCACAATTAAACATTGATACCGATAAAGCCAAGGAAATGGAACGGAAGATGCGTAATGCAGAATTCACGTTTGAAGATTTCCTGGAGCAGATGGATCAAGTGAAAAAGCTGGGACCAATCGATCAGATCATGGATATGATCCCCGGCATGGGCAAGATGAAACAAGCCAAGGACCTGAAAGTTGATGATAAACAGATGGGCCGGATCGAAGCGATCGTTTACTCAATGACGACCGAGGAGAAACGCAACCCAGACTTGATCAACCATAGCCGTCGGAAGCGTATTGCTACCGGAAGCGGAACATCTCTGGCTGAAGTAAATCGTCTGATCAAGCAGTTTGATGAGATGCGCCGCATGATGAAACAGTTCTCGGATATGATGGGACCTAAAGGCGGTAAAAACAAAGCGATGAAGCAGCTTAAAGGTATGGGCAAAGGAATGAAGTTTCCTTTCCGTTGATTTAAGCGAAGCTGGATCATATACAGATTTCATTGAAGGAGGTGAATTTTCAAATGGCAGTTCGTATTCGTCTGAAACGTATGGGTGCTCACAAAGCTCCTTTCTACCGCGTAGTGGTATCGGATTCCCGTTCCCCACGTGACGGTCGTTTTATCGAGGAGATCGGTTACTACAACCCGGTTGAACAACCGGCTGTTGTTAAGATCGATGAAGATAAAGCATTGGCATGGCTTCAAAACGGTGCACAAGCATCTGACACTGTCCGCAACTTGCTTAGCAAAGCGGGCGTGATGAAGAAGTTCCACGAGTCTAAATTATCTAAATAAAGTGCTGATTCGGAGGGTCATCTATGGAAGAATTAGTAAGCATAATTGCTAAGGCTTTAGTCGATCATCCGGAAGATGTGGCGGTTCGGACGGTTGAGAAAGACCGGCTTGTCGTTTATGAGTTAACCGTTCATCCTGACGATGTCGGGAAGGTAATTGGTAAACAGGGGCGAATCGCGAAATCACTTCGTACGGTCGTCACATCAGCAGCAGTTAAGATGGATAAACGGGTTACCGTTGATATCATATCTTAAAGATATACGAAAGGGGGTTAGGATGCATGTCCTAGCCCCTTTTCGTGCATGCTGAAACTTAAATAATATAATTGAAATAGCTCGTTAAGTATGATTATTTGCGGAAGTAGTGAAGGGTACGGAATCGATTCTGAAGAAGCGTCAGCGTTCGCCTTAAAGCTTTCTGAAAGAAAGCTACATCGGAAGCATATGCTATCACCGGATTTTCACCTTTAAAAATAATTAAAAAAATTAGGGGATAACAGCGATCCGAAGAACGATCCGTAACCGGAACGGTCGCATGGAGATCATCAAATATGAGTACCATATGAATGGATTGTAGGAGGAAATATGGCAGAGTTTATGAATGTAGGTAAAATCGTTAATACACATGGAATTCGCGGTGAGGTGAGAATCATGCCTTTAACCGATTTCCCGGAAGTGCGTTTTGCGAAAAATGCAGAGTTGTTTTTCTTTACACCAGATAATCATCCAGTCATGGTTAACGTGGAATCTGCACGTTTGCATAAAAATATGTATATTCTTCGTCTGAAAGAGTACGGCAATATTAATGAAGTAGAGAAGTTTAAAGGTGGCATGGCCAAAGTGTTAAAAGAGAACCTGGCTGAGTTGGAGGAAGGCGAATATTACTTCCATCAAATCGTTGGGTGTTCTGTCATCACCGAAGAGGGTGAAACGCTCGGAACAATCTCTGAAATCCTGACTCCTGGTGCCAATGATGTATGGGTTGTCAAAACTCCGGCAGGCAAAGAAGTACTGATTCCCGTTATTGATGATGTCGTGCTTGATGTGGACATCGAACAGAAGCAAGTGAAGATTCATCTGATGGAAGGGCTGCTGTAACATGAAAGTGGATGTATTAACGCTATTCCCGGAGATGTTTGATGGAGTGTTCGGGGCAAGCATTCTGGGCAAAGCTCAAACGAAGGGGCTGGTATCCCTCGGTGCAACCAACTTCCGTAATTATGCGACCAATAAACATAATACAGTAGATGATGCTCCTTACGGCGGTGGTGGGGGGATGGTACTAAAACCAGATCCAATCTTTGCTGCTGTAGAAGATGTTCTGGAGCAACGCGGAGAAGCTGCCGCAACGATGAAACCTCCACGTATCATTCTAATGTGTCCGCAAGGTGAGACGTTTACACAAAAAAAAGCAGAAGAACTTGTGCAGGAAGATCATCTGATTTTTATATGTGGACATTATGAAGGTTACGATGAACGAATCCGCGAATTTCTCGTAACGGATGAACTATCCATTGGTGATTACGTACTCACGGGTGGGGAGCTACCTGCTATGGTTGCGATTGACAGCATCGTACGCCTAATTCCCGGTGTGCTTGGCAATGAGACAAGTGCCGTAACGGATTCATTCAGTACTGGACTTCTCGAATATCCACACTACACACGTCCACCCGAGTTTAGGGGCATGAAAGTACCGGATATGCTGTTGTCGGGACATCATCTGAACATTGAGGCGTGGCGCAGGGAACAGTCGTTGCTTCGTACGCTGGAGCGCAGACCGGAGATGTTGGAAACGGCAGACTTGACGGAGAAAGAACGAATTTGGCTAAAAAAGATACGCTTAGACCGTAAACATAGCACAGAGTAAATATACGTTTCGTATCTATAAACACGTTAATATTATTTTTTAGAGTTCATAAAGCCGACCTTGATCCCAAAGGTTGGCTTTTTTGTGTATTGAAAAGAAGCTGGATTTTCATTGGAATATTCTATAAAATGGAAGTGTATATTGAAACTGAGTTTCATTAAGTGAAACTAAAGGTGGTGTATGAATGACTTATAGTATTATTGGTCTTGATCATATTCAGCTCGCAGCACCGGAAGGTTGTGAAGTGAAAGCACGTCATTTTTATAATACCGTGTTGGGCTGGACGGAGATTCCTAAACCCGAAATCCTAAGAAAACGGGGTGGTGTATGGTTCGAGTGTGGCAGACATCAAGTGCATATTGGAATACAAAAAGATTTCGTTCCAGCTACAAAAGCTCATCCGGCATTTCATGTACAGCATTTGGATCAGCTGCGTGAACATCTGATTCATAATCATATTCATATTGTCGATGACGGAGCAAGGGTAGAGGAGGGTGTAAGGCGTTTCTATATAAATGACCCTTTTGGCAATCGTCTTGAGTTCTTGGAATGGGTTTAAATCATTCGTTTATAAAATCGTTTATGGTTGATGTGGACAATTTTGCAGCTTTGAACTTTTTTGCATAAGTACTAAACAGGGTTGTAAAAAACAGGAATTTTATTTATGGTGAACTCAGCTGGAACTGAATAACAACTGAGGGGGAAGGTTATGAATCATCAACCTTATGAAATCGCCAGAATAGATATTAGCCAAGCCGGAGAACGCTGCAAAATGCTTTTGGGAGATCTGAATGGAGACGGCAGACTTGAAATGTTGCTGGTACAGGCAGATGGAGGAATAGACGATCGGTACGTCCCGCATCAGGTATGCTGTTTGACTGCGTTTGATCTGGAAGGAACATTACTATGGCAGGTGGGAACTCCTGATCCCGATGCAGGTGGTCCGGGCTCAGACTATCCTGCTCAGATCGCAGATTGGGATGGGGATGGAAATAATGAAGTATTGTGTGTCATGGACAAACAATTTCTCGTGTTGGATGGCCGGACCGGAGAGATCAAAGAAACACGTGATCTGCCAAGTGATGAAGCGCATGACTGCATTATTCTTGCCAATCTGACTGGTAACCAGCAAAAAATGGACATCATACTGAAAGACCGCTATAAGACGTTATGGGCACTCGACCATGATTTTAATTTGTTATGGAAGCATGAGGGGAATCCGGGACATTTTCCGTGGGTGTTTGATATTGATGGCGACGGCAAGGATGAAGTGATGGCCGGATATGACATGCTGGACCATGATGGGACGATATTATGGTCTTGTCAGAACTTGGATGATCATGCCGACTGTATATGGTTTGGAGACGTTGACGGTGATGGGGAAGTTGAGGTTGTTATCGGTGGTAGTGTCACGGTCATGATGGACCGCTATGGTAATGAGAAGTGGCGTTATGAAGATTCGATTGAATCACAGCATATTGCGTTGGGCCATTTTATTGCTGAAATGGAAGGTTTACAGATTGCAGGTCTGGACCGGATTGTCCGGGGCGATGAGCATGGTAAGGATGGGATGTTTATGCTGAATAACGCTGGGCAAGAAATATGGAAAGAAAATCGCACGACTCGTGGCTGGTTAACTATTATAGAGCCTGTATGTAACTGGGATGAGAGTGGTCTCGATTATATTTTGGCGTATCGCCGAGGTGGGGGAGTGTTGCCTTCTTTGGTAGATGGAAACATGAAAACGATTACCGAGTTCCCAAAAGAGGGATATGCGGTACATGCAGATCT
Organism: Paenibacillus sp. 1781tsa1; assembly: GCF_024159265.1. NCBI lineage: Bacteria > Bacillati > Bacillota > Bacilli > Caryophanales > Paenibacillaceae > Paenibacillus > Paenibacillus sp. 1781tsa1. The sequence goes on from NZ_JAMYWY010000001.1 coordinate 2,448,056, forward strand.
GGTTCAGACCGGACAGGAACAGATCATCATCTATGACGATCAGGAAGCGGTGATTTACGCCAATTCTCCAATGACATTATCATGGGTGGATGCAAAAAGAGCCAAGCCACAGCCCAAAAGGCTGTATAACTCGACTCTGTATCCGGGCGGTGAAGTTAAAGTGTAGGCTTTACTGGTCATTCTCCGATGCGGGTAATTCGTTCTGCGGACTGGATTTGGGTTGAAGCAAGGTCGCCAAATCAGTACCTGTCGTGACCGTCAAACGAGGCAGCTTCATGGGAGGGTCTCCTGGATGAACAAATCCGGAGCGTACGGTAAAGGCCATACGGTATCCATGTTGCTGTAACTTGTAAATCATCTGTGTACTGGTATAACCAAAAGGGTACGCCAGATAAGGTGTGTCTATTCCGATTTGCTTCATTTGCTGGATATCATCATCCAGAAGGCTGGTGTCCAGACCGACAGGTACGCTGTTACCACAGCGTATAAATCCTTTGTGATGCAAGTTATAGGTATGACTGTTAAATTCAAATACATCAGTTGCTGCCTGCATCTCTGGCTTGGAGATGAAACTTTTTTTGGCGGGGTCAAACATCGTAGGCTGATCCTGAATCTTGCTGCCAATGACAAACAATGAGGCATGGAAATTATATTTTTGAAGCACAGGGTAAGCTAACGTATAATTGTTCTGGTACCCGTCATCAAAGGTAATCACAATAGATTTTTGTGGCAAGGAAATCTTCCCGCTGACATATTGCTCAAGCTGATCCAGTGTAATCGTACGATAGCCTTCATCGTGCAGGTATTTCATGTTTTGCTCGAAATCCTCCAGATTAATGATGGATTTATTACCTGTCTCGCGATTGTTCAGTTTGGGTTCTATGTAATGATACATCAGTACAGGAACTTCTGTAGCAGCACCTTGTTCGATCTTGAAGGTAGAACGATCCAGCACAGATGGGCTGGAGAAGTCAGTGTGTGACAGCTGGAATGCTTTGCGTTTGACAATGTCCCAGGATGTGCAGGCTTTGTGTGACAGTGCATTCGTTGGATGAGTTACGGCATATGCATATAGTGTAATGGAGCATGTGAGCAAGGCGAGTAGGGCAAGTGTGATCCTTTTCCAATATTTCATGAGTCTTGAGGTTCTCCTTTTAAAGTGGTCAATAAGTTATATCATAGACGATATTTCTACACGGGAAGTTACAGTATTTTTTCCTGTATCAGGTTGACTTGCAGATGAGAGCATGGATTAACGGTCCATATGGGAGAATGTATTTTAGAATGAAGTCAACATGTGATGGATGAGTATCAGCGTTGCTGATGATTGATCAATAGGCATTTTGTTTAATTTCTCTTGTGTTTTGATATGCTGCGTGATACAATAAGTCTGTTATGTGGAATACGGCGGTCCTCTATGGATAATGAAGGAGACAAGGTGATCTCTGGAAGAAGTATGAACGCCTGTACGGAAGGAGGGAGTCATAGATGAATATCGTTCAAGCGATTACACAAGAACAACTTCGTAAGGATATTCCGAGTTTTCGTCCTGGTGACACTTTGAAAGTGCACGTTAAGGTAATCGAGGGAACTCGTGAGCGTATCCAATTGTTCGAAGGTGTTGTGATTAAACGCCGTGGTGGTGGAATCAGTGAGACTTTTACAGTTCGTAAAATTTCTTACGGTGTAGGTGTGGAAAGAGCTTTCCCGCTTCATTCCCCAAAAATCGATAGAATCGAAGTGGCTCGCCGTGGTAAAGTGCGTCGTGCGAAGCTTTATTATCTTCGTGAACTACGCGGTAAAGCAGCGAGAATTAAAGAAATTCGTTAATATAACGGATACCGGGAAGGGCTTGGAGACAAGCCCTTTTCGTTTTTGTCCGGGAAAAGTTGAACCGGAGGTACACTTCCGAGTAAAATGGTATGGCAACACATGCGGGGAATAGTCCGGGAGGCTTGTAAAATCAGTTATTGAAGTGCGTGTTCAAAAGACCGGTTTCAGTACCGACTTTTTGAACAATCTCTTGAAAACATTTGAATTGTGGATTAAATGTATTGTAATGCTTGGTGTAAGATTACATAACTGATGTGAATGTTTTGTATCCGTCCTTTGATTTATTGGAACGATACAGAATGCTGGATGTGTGTACTGCTATAAACATGTACTGTGAAGAGAGGAAGATCTTGAATGGAACAAGAAGTTCAACAGGACCAGGGCAATCCTGCCGAAGAGAAAAACAGTCGATCCAAAAAAGCCAAAAATGAAATTGTTGAATGGCTCAAAGCCATTGTTATTGCATTAGTTCTCGTCATTCTGATTCGGTGGTTGCTCTTCAAACCGTTTGTTGTGGATGGACCGTCCATGCAGCCGAACTTTGAAACGGGTGAACGTGTGATCGTCAACGAAATCTTATATGATATCAGAGAACCGAAGCGCGGTGAAGTTATCGTCTTCCACGTACCATCCGAAGGTCGAGATTTCATTAAACGTGTTATTGCTGTAGAAGGTGATACGGTTGAGGTTCAAGACGATACGGTGATGGTTAACGGCAAAAAGGTTGATGAAACGTATATTCAAGGAGCCATTGATGCAGCTGAAGCCAATGGTGGAACATATAACGTGAAGGATTTCCCTAATGAGCAGTTCCCTGATGGCAAAGTGCCTGCAGGTCATGTGTTTGTCATGGGAGACAACCGTCCAAATAGTACGGACAGCCGTATGATCGGTTATGTTTCGTTAGAAGATATTATTGGTCGTGCAGATGTTATTTTCTGGCCGATTGGTGAGATTAAGTGGATTAACCACTGAGATTGAAGTAAATAATGAGGTGAAGACAAGTTGACGATACAATGGTTTCCAGGTCATATGACTCGAGCCAGACGCCAGATTCAGGATAAGTTAAAGCTCATCGACGTGGTCATCGAACTGTTGGATGCCCGTCTGCCTGTCTCCAGCCGTAATCCGATGATTGACGAAATATTGCTGGACAAACCCCGGATGATTTTGTTGAACAAATCGGATTTGGCAGATGCGAAAGTGACGCAAGAGTGGATTGAATATTTCAAAAAAGAGGGAATTACCGCCTTTCCTGTGGATGCCTCGACAGGCACTAATGTGAAAGACATTCCGGTACAGGCGAAGCTTCTTCTGAAAGAAAAAATTGATCGTCAACTGGCCAAAGGAATTAACCCTCGTGCGGTTCGCGGATTGATTGTGGGTATTCCAAATGTGGGTAAATCAACATTGATTAACCGACTGGCTGGACGGAGTATTGCGTTAACAGGAGATCGTCCTGGTGTGACGAAGGGGCAACAATGGATTAAGGTAGGCAAAGAAATGGAGCTATTGGATACTCCGGGTATTCTTTGGCCCAAGTTTGAAGATCAGAATGTAGGTTATCGTCTTGCCGTAACAGGTGCAATCAAAGAGGAAATTCTGAATGCAGAGGATATTGCCTTTTTTGGAATCAGTTACCTGATGCGTTATTACTGGGACGCTCTGGAAGAGAGATATGGACTTCAGGATTTCTCCAAGGATGCAGATGATTCAGACAGTGTTATTGCGATTATGGAACAAGTCGGCCGTATACGTGGTTGTGTTGTAAGCGGTGGACGTATTGATCTGGAGAAGGCATCGCGAGCATTTCTGCGTGAATTGCGAGCGGGTAAAATGGGACGTTTCTCTATGGAAGCCCCCTACTAAAAAATGGACTCTACACGATGAAGATCATTATCTTTATCTGTTCATTTCATATATCCAAGTGCCGAAAGAAGCGGCCGTTACCGGATTACCGGGAGCGGTCTTTTTTTGTGTATAAAAACGCGGAAATGGAGCTGGACTTACGTTCAAAACGATAAAAATGGAAGAGGATTGAAGAATATTACGCTTTATGGAATTGGCTGATCCATATATCAGGTGCACCTAAATCGTGCTATGATAAATGGTGGTGCAATCTAGATTAAACGAGGTCTGATATATTCAATTTAAACCATCAAATACCGATAAATGAAGACATCACTATCTTTATTATTGTAAACCTCAAGGAAAAGATTTGCTGACAGTGACAGGTTGTACAGAACAAAGACAGAGGATCTACGTCTATATCATAAAAAAAAGTTGTAAGTGATACGCATGCTGAAAAAGCATGGGTAGAGGAGATGAGTGTTATGGTTGGAATTAATGAAGAGATCGGGTTGAATCTACTGGATACCCCGATTGAACCAAAGAAGAAAAAAGAAGCCAGTGAACCGGGGGACCTGTTGCTCTACGAGCGAGAGTATTGGGACAGTGGATTTGAACGTATTGCTGGTATTGATGAGGTAGGACGGGGATGCTTGTTTGGGGATGTTGTCGCAGCGGCCGTTATTTTACCCAAGGACCTCATTCTGGAAGGTGTGAATGACTCCAAGAAATTGACGGAGAAAAAACGTGATGCACTATATGACGTTATTATGGAAAAGGCACTGGCGGTAGGTATCGGGTACGCGGATGCAGAGACAATTGATCGGCTTAACATCAAGCAGGCTGCGAGACTCGCGATGAAACGGGCTGTTGAAGCATTGGGAGAAACTCCTGATTATATGCTGGTGGATGCCGAGAAGGTGGATGTGAATGTACCTCAACTGTCCATTATTAAAGGGGATGCCAATAGTCAATCGATCGCAGCGGCTTCTATTATTGCCAAGGTAACGCGAGATCGACTCTGTAAGGAAGAATGGGATACGTTATATCCGGAATATGGTCTGTCGATACATAAAGGATACGCAACAAAAGTTCATCGGGAGCAGATTATGGCTTTGGGGGCAACCCCAATGCATCGACGCAGTTTTCTGGGCAATCTGCTTGGTGAGCAGCAATCGTTGTTTTAATACAGGCTTGAAGGAAGGAGGGGGAGAAATTTGAATATCGGTTCCGTAATTAAGGGATTATTGGGAGATGGCAAGCCAGGGAATGCCAAGCCGCTTGAATTAAAGGAAGGTCAGGTGGTTCGTGGCTCCGTGATAAGTGTATCCGATGATGGAGGGGATGCGGTTCTGCAGATTCAAGGTGTGCAGGTGCGCGCCAAATTGGAGACTCCACTCCGTCCGGGTGAGACCACATTGCTTCAAGTACAGCCTCCAGGTGAAAATGGCATAACGGTCATGAAGCCTCTGGCGGGTACACTTGCTGAACTGCCACAAGCTTCGTTGAATAACCTGCTTCAGGATGTAGGACTGCCGGATACAAAAGGGAACCGGGAACTGTTGCTTGCCATGCAGCGTAGCGGTTTGCCGCTCACCAAGGATAATGTGGCTATGGTCCAGAATATGATGACTGCCAAACCTGCACAGGTCCCTGTGGAAGAATGGGTGCAGGCGACGGGAATTGCTTTTCAGCGTGGTCTTCCGGTTACGGCGGAAACGGTAAAAGGATTACACCAGACGGTGTTTGGCCCCCCTCTGCACCAGTTGTTAAGTGGGTTGGCTGATCAGTTGGAAACGATGCTGACTCAAACAACAGGTAAACCGGTACTGACTGGAGAACAATCTGCTACGTTGAAACCAGCAGTCATGACTGGTGTACCTGTATTGCCGAATACAGCGCAGATGGAAGAAGGAATGGCTTCATCAGGCAATGGTCGTCAGGTAGCTGGAACTGGAACTGGAGCACCTGCTTTGTCGACGCAACAAGGCCAAGCAGCGTTAGCAGGAGCAACCTCCATGACGGATGTTGGGGCGGAGGATACAGGTACTGCGGTGAAAGGAAACCTGCAGACTGGTGGAGGTACAGCGAATGCTGAAGCCGCGACAAAGGCAGTTGCCAGCAACGTTGAAACGGCTGGCAAAGGGGGCACGGGTATTCCGTCTGGAACCGGAATACCTGGAGAGAGCCCGCGCGGGGCTGACGCGGGCCAAGCTGGGAGCCGCCCGGGCACACCAGGGGCGGCAGCTGAATCTGTGGCTGGCCGTGCAAGTGCAGGCCAGCCTGAAGCAAGCGCGGCCGGCCGGACTGACGGCCGCGCTGAAACGCCTGCTGCTGCGGGGACGCCGTCCGCAGCAGGCCAGGCGGCGCCAGCAGCGCCTACGGCAGCGCAGCTGGCGCCCAAGCTGCTGGCGCTGCTGGACGCACTGCGCAGCGCGTCCACTGCCGCACCGGCACAGCCTGGTGCGGCAGCACAGGCCGCCCCTGCATCGCAGGGCGGCCAGGCGGCTGCGGCTGCCGGAGGCGTGCCGCAGCCAATGCCAGCCGGCGCTGATGCGCCGCCGGCTGGCGGTAATGCCGCAGCACCTGCGGGAGCTGCGGCAGTGCACGCGCCTGTCACCCACGAGGGGGACCCGTGGGTGGGGCGCGTGCTAAAGCTGCTCGGTGCGGAGCACGAGCAGCAGGCCGTTCACGGCGCGGCAGCGCAGCCGCGCGTGGGGGATGCGGCGAGTCCGGCGAATGCGGACACGCTGAAGGGCTTGCTGCTGCAGCTTGCCAGCAGCGAAGGTGCACCGGCGGCGCTTAAGGATGCCGCCGGACAGGCCGTGCAATATCTGACAGGTCAGCAGTTATTGCTAACGACAGATCGCAGTGCCACATTTGCACAGATGCACTGGTTTATTCCGATTACTGGACCGGATGGGGAAGAAACGGCATCTGTTCAGATTCAGTCACGTCGTGGACCACGCGGAGAGCTGGATGCGTCCAACTGCCGTCTATGGTTCGATCTGGACATGAAAAGTCTTGGGCCAACGCTCGTAGATGTACATGTGGTTAACAACATTGTCAGCTTACGAGTATTAAATGATCGCGAAGGAATGGGACCGCTTCTGGAGAGCGGACGAGAGGTAATCCATCAGGCATTGGACAAGCTGGGTTATCAACTGCTGACTTTCAAGTCAGAACCGTGGCCTGTAGGCCAAGAACCGGGTGCGGAACGAAAAACGAAGGCCTCGGACTATAGTCCTGAACGATACAAAGGGGTGGACTTGAAAGTATGAAAGACGAGTCGTCACAACCGGACCTGCTCTCCAAAAAGGCGGTTGCCCTAAAATATGTCCCTGGAGAGAGCGAAGCGCCTGTTGTTGTAGCCAAGGGGCGCGGCAAAGTGGCAGAAGCCATTCTGGATAAAGCCAGAGAAAACGGCGTAGCTGTTCAGGAGGATGCAGCACTTGTGGAGGTGCTCTCCAAGTTGGATCTGGATGAACAGATTCCAGCTGAACTGTATCAACTGGTCGCGGAAGTACTCACGTATGTCTACCGTGCAGATCGAATAGCATCAGGACGTGAGGAAAATGAGTCATGGTAGAACGTAGATTGGGCCAGGGGCCGGGTCTGAAGCTCACGCGACAGCAGAAGGGCCGATTAGGCGAAGCGGCTGCCTGTCAATGGTTGAGAGACAACGATTATCGGATCATTAGACAGAACTGGCGTTGCCGCAGTGGTGAGATTGACATCATTGCTTCCTGCGAGGGCCTGATTGTTTTTGTAGAAGTAAGGAGCAGAAGTGGAGCCGCTCAGTACGGTACACCTCAGGAATCGGTTGATATGCGTAAAATGCAGCAGGTGCGCTCAACCGCATCCGTTTATTTGCAAATGACGGGAGAGACGGAACATCAGATCCGTTTTGATGTAATTGCCGTAATGCTTGATCCAGCAGGAGAGACTGTCTCTGTGAATCATATTGTTAATGCTTTTTAAGAATTACACTCCAAGTCATTGCTGCATCGAAAGATACGAATCGTATCATTTTGATGTCGAAGTTCGATTATTTCAAAGGCAAGTTTAATTATGTCTTATCTTTGCATTCGTTGAAGTCTTGAAATTAGTTATTATACTAAAGCCGTATTTCCTTATCATACAGGAACTGCGGCTTTTTTTATTTTACTATGAAATGATAAAACAGAGGAGACAAGCATCATTAATAAAATCATTGTATTTCAGAAAAATTATAGATACAAAACGTATCATTTGTTATAAACTAAAAAAGTTGAAATTTATAGAGAGGTTGGTGGGATGCATGAAAGAGCTTCAGAATACTTCGAACAACACAGTAAAGCGAGTATGGGAGTGTCCTCGGATGGAAGTGCTGGATATCAGCGAGACCATGAACGGTGGGCAAGGCATTTGGCAATATGTTTGGGACGGAGAATTCTGGAAGCTTGAGCTTTTAGTCAGTTAAAAGAGGTTAGATCAGAACGTTAGATCCATAAATATATAGTGAGGTGTAGTGAGAAGATGCATACAAGTATCAAATGGATAATTCGACTAAGTACACTATCTTTATGTTTTATTTTGTTTGGAATCATGTATTCCGGAGTTTCATATGCAGCAGATCCGTCTACACAGGCAAAGGTATCAGGTAAAGTTACGGATCCTGAAGGATTTCCTATCCAGGATGCAACAATCAAGTACTCCCTTAGATATCAAGGGGAGAGTACTGAAAAAAGCGTGAAGACAGATGATACTGGAAGTTATTCAATCCTTGAGTCTGTTCAGGATTATACGGAAATTAGTTTTATAATTGAAGCAGAGGGATATGTGACAGACAGGCATCGTAATACCTACTATTTGTCAGAAGGGGAACAGATTTTGGTTAATTTCGAGCTATACGAACCTTCTACGATTGTAGGAACTGTAACCGATCAAACAGGCAAACCGATTCCAGATGCCCAGGTCAAAGTAACAGGGGCGTCGGATCGCCCGGTTAAAACAGATCAGCAAGGTCGGTATGCCGTTACTGGGCTTGATTTCGACTATAATCCAAACATTGCAATCTGGGTAGATTCCGCCGATTATATGCTTTATGAGCAGGATCGTCTGAATGTTCAGGCTGGAAAAACCTTAATCGTAGATGTTGTTTTGACAGAAGCAGCGCACGTCCGGGGAAAAGTTGTAGATGAGGTGGGCAATCCAGTCAGTGGAGCTAAAGTGAATGCCGGAGTCTCGGCAACAACGGATGCTCAAGGCAACTATTTTATAAAGCGCGTGCCAACAGGCGCCAGAACAATAACGGGGGAAGCATCAGGATACTTAAAATCTACCCTGAACGTTACCCTCGTACAAGGAGATCATAATACGTTTAATATCGTACTTAAGAAGGATGCAGATATTACACCTCCAGTAACCAAGTACAGATTAGTTCCTATTACAGATACTGTGAACGGGAAGGTATACATCAAAGGATTTACATTCAGACTCCAGGCAACGGACGAAGTGAAAGGTTCGGGTGTAAAAACAACGCAATATCGAATAAATGGGGGAGAATGGAAGAACTATGAAGGACCCGTCAAGTTTTATGCTCCTGAGGTCAAGGTGGTAGAGTACTTCAGTACAGATGTTGCAGGTAACCAGGAGAAGTACAACAAAATGGATTTTGTTAATGGCACATTTGAAGGAGCAGGTCCATACTGATTCGATCGTTGACGTGATCCTAATATCCTAATGATGCAAGATTGCTGGTTCAAATAGACGGCTCTGACTTGATGATCGCCATTAGTGGATCGGGATTCGGAGTCGTCTTTTCTCTTTCTTAGCGCCTGTAGCCTTAGTCGTCGGAGGCATCCCTTTGAATCTCCTGAACAGAAGGGTGTATAATCAAGGATGTAATCTGGAGTTTTAATCTTTTGATTTGTCATAAACGAGTTATTCAAGACCGTAAGCCTTCATTACGGTTACAAATCAAATTAAATCAGGGAGGTACGGCCGATGAGTAAAGCTACTAAAACAACGAATGAAGTAAGAAATGCGATTCAAAACCGTCGTACGGTGAAAAAATTTAAAAAAGAAGCTGTTCCTACACAGCAGATTATAGAATTGCTGGATACGGCAGTCTGGGCTCCTAACCATAAACTGCGTGAACCTTGGAGATTCCTTCTATTTACCGGGAATGGACGGAAAAAACTGGCTGAGGCCATTGACGCAGAAATGGGAGAAGACAATAAATTTTCAGCCAATATTATGCAAGTTCCATCCGTTATGCTTGTCGTGCTGGAAGAAGATCCAAGACAGAATATCTGGGACGAAGACTTCGCTGCGGTAAGTGCGTTGGTTCAGAACTTTATGCTTGCAGCCTGGAGTGAAGACATTGGAACGTTCTGGGTGACCAAGCCATTCTTGTACGCTCCCAAATTCCGCAAACCTCTTGGAATAGAGGCAGGTGAGAAGATTATAGGTATGGTTTATATGGGATACCCCGATGTTATTCCTTCTGCCAAGGAACGTACACCTGCGAAGGACAAACTGACTCTTTTTGAATAATGAATTATAGTAATCCTGGGATAAACACTAGCCCTATCAGTTTCAGAAAAATTGACGTACAAGTACCTTTCTCCTCAAAAGAGAGACACTTGTACGTTTTTTGCCATGTTCACATATCCGTGTATTAAAACCTGCATGAAACATCCGTCTTGACCATGCTACTTAGTCTACAGGTTGATGATCGCGTTGTTGTTCTTGGTAACCTGTTACTCCTTCATATGCTTCTAAAATAAATTAAGATCCAATTGACGATACTGGATGGCTTCAGCCACATGAGCTGTCACAATTTCACCCTCGTGGTCCAGATCAGCAATGGTTTGTGCCATCTTGATAATCCGATCATGTGCACGCATGCTCAGGTTCAAGGTTTGCAGCGTTTGCTCTAACAGTTGCTCCGCCTCTTGGGGGAGATGGATCGTTCGCCGCAAAAGCGTGCCCGAAAGCTGGCTATTCCAGCGAACCGAACTTTGGGCATAACGGGTGGCCTGAATTTGATGAGCATGGATGACTTTTGCCTGCATTTCTTCAGAGGAAGGGGAAGCGGCAGACTTGCGCCACTCGCCTGGTGGAGGAACCTCAACCTGAAGATCAATACGGTCCAGCAATGGTCCAGAAATTTTGGCTCGATACGCTGCAACACGAGCGGGGCTGCATATACAGCGCTGCTCCTCCGAATGAGCGGACAAATATCCACAGGGGCAGGGATTCATGGAACATGCGAGCATGAACTGGGCTGGGAAGGTGAATGCTGCCCGCGCCCGGCTAATCGTCACTGTGCGATCCTCTAACGGCTGTCTTAACACCTCCAGCACTTGACGCTGGAACTCAGGTAATTCATCCAGAAAGAGTATGCCTCTGTGGGCAAGGCTAACTTCACCCGGTTTCGGGATACCACCGCCTCCAATCAGACCGGAGGTGGATATCGTGTGGTGAGGGGAGCGAAAAGGTCTGTCTGCAATCAGGCCTTGAGGCGCTTCTTTTAACTTGCCTGCGGCACTTAATACTTTGGTTACTTCTAACGCTTCATCTTCTGACAAAGGCGGAAGGATGGTAGGCAAACGTTTGATTAACATCGTTTTGCCCGTGCCTGGCGGTCCAACAAGCAGTATATTATGCATGCCGGCTGCAGCAATCATAAGCGCGCGTTTTACATGATGCTGCCCCAGAACATCACTATAGTCATCTGTAAATAATGGTGTTTGACTCGGCTTTCTATCCGCCATTTTGTGAGTTTTATCTTTTATAGGAGCAACAAGGTGAGCATAATTTTTCAATACAATTGGTCCTGCATTCGAATGTTGTGGTATCCCCACTGAACTAGCGGGTTGGGCTAGGTTTTCCGGAGCTATATCCTGCAAATGCCGAATGCCAAACACCTGGATACCTCGAATCAGTGACGCTTCCTCCACGTTATCATAAGGAAGGAGCACGGACGTAAAGCCTTGTCGTTTTGCCAGATCCACCATGGATAAAATGCCGGGCACGGACCTGATCGAACCGTCCAATGCCAGTTCACCAACCACTAGTGTTCGTTCCTGGGGAGGAAGTACAAGCTGGCCGCTTGTCATAAGTAAACCAATAGCAATGGCTAGATCAAAGGAAGATCCTTCCTTGCGCAGATCAGCAGGGGCCAGATTGATTGTGATCCGCTGTAAAGGATACTGATATCCGCAGTTTTTGATCGCTGCACGAACACGTTCAACCGCCTCACGAATGGCTGAATCCGGTAAGCCGATGATGGATGTCTGTGGCAGACCATTGGATAAATCGGTTTCCACCTCGATCAGAACACCATCAATTCCGTACAAACAAGCACTGTGCAATTTTCCATACATAACAAAGAAACACCTCACTCGATTCTTGACTCCGCATAATACGGGCCAGTCTACGAATTAAGGTGCTTCCTCAGCTTCTACTACGCATTTTATATAAAAGGAATCATGGAGTCAACCTGTCATTATCATTGTTGTAGTCATCATTCCTGATCCCTGAATTTTAGTTCTGGAAGGAAATTAATAAATAGCTTTGGCGAAAATGGTGTATGGATAAACTTTCATTATGGTGATCAAATTGAGCCGGAGAAAACGCGGATTTATTCCATGGACCTTATCTTTTATTTTTACTAAATTATGATGATGTACCGCGAGTCATTTATCCCTATTTACATTTTACACAATCTAATTTAACATAATTAAATTGAATAGTAAAATCATTTGTGCTCAATTATTCTGTTTTTTTTCTAATTTGTGATAAGATAGATTTATAGTTCCTTTTTATGAGGAATAGAATGCACAATAGGCAGGTGAGAAAGACATATGCAGACTGACAGTTTGAAGCTGGATAACCAATTATGCTTTGCCATATACGCTTGTTCACGTGAAATCACGAAGATGTACCAGCCTTATTTAGAGGTACTTGGCGTAACGTATTCCCAGTATTTGGTGCTGATGGTATTGTGGGAACGTGAAGAATGTACGGTTAAGGAGATCGGGGAGGCACTTTATCTCGATTCGGGAACATTAACACCACTTCTCAAACGTTTGCAGTCAGCAGGACTTATTAATCGTGAACGCTCGGCTCAGGATGAACGAAAAGTATTAATTACACTAACCGACTCCGGCCGTGAGTTGCGGAACAAGGCATTGTCCATACCTGCATCCATCCAGGGAGACGCGTGTTTGAACAGTACAGAGTTTGAAGCTTTGCTGGGTCAGTTCAAAGGGTTGCTGGAAAAAGTTCACGAAACCAACATTAACGCAGCCAAAAAATAAAATATAGTTTTACATCAGGGAAACCTTAGCTTTTAGCTGAGGTTTTTTCCATATATACCCAAGCATTCACAATATGGGATCATACTCATATCAAAATACTGTCTATTAACCATTAATTTTTTAAGGAAAGCGTTTTAAAAACGTGTTACAATGAATTGGGTTTAAGTGAAAATAGTCAACATTTGTCTTTTGTTAGTCTACCAACCCGCCTTGTTGCAGTCATGTTGATAGGAGGATTCGAGAATGAATATCCATGAATATCAAGGAAAAGAAGTACTGAAACAGTATGGAGTTACCGTTCCAAACGGAAAGGTTGCTTATACAGTCGATGAAGCGGTTGCGGCCGCAGAGGCACTGGGCAGTCCGGTGACTGTTGTTAAAGCGCAAATTCACGCAGGTGGCCGGGGTAAAGCCGGCGGCGTAAAAGTGGCGAAGAGTACGGAAGAAGTTCGTGCCTATGCTTCCGAAATTCTGGGTAAAGTATTGGTAACACACCAGACTGGACCAGAAGGCAAAGAAGTGAAACGTCTTCTGATTGAAGAAGGATGCGATATCCGCAAAGAGTATTATGTGGGTGTTGTTGTGGACCGTGCCACAGGCCGTGTAGTTATGATGGCTTCCGAAGAAGGCGGTACTGAGATTGAAGAAGTAGCTGAGGCTACACCTGAGAAAATTTTCAAAGAAATTATTGACCCTGCTATTGGATTGCAAGTGTTCCAGGCGCGTAAACTGGCTTACAGCATTAAGATTCCGAATGAATTGGTGAACAAAGCCGTTAAGTTCATGCTCGCGCTGTACACTGCATTTGTCGAAAAAGATTGCTCTATTGCCGAGATCAATCCTCTCGTTGTTACCGGAGATGGAAACGTTATCGCTCTAGATGCGAAATTGAACTTTGACTCCAACGCTCTGTTCCGTCACAAAGACATTTTGGAACTGCGTGACCTGGATGAAGAGGATGAAAAAGAAATCGAAGCTTCCAAATACGACCTCAGCTACATAGCACTTGATGGCAACATCGGCTGTATGGTCAATGGTGCGGGACTTGCGATGGCAACGATGGACATTATCAAATACTACGGTGGAGACCCCGCCAACTTCCTTGACGTTGGGGGCGGTGCTACAACGGAGAAGGTGACTGAAGCATTTAAGATCATCTTGTCCGATGCCAAAGTAGCTGGGATCTTTGTTAACATTTTCGGTGGTATCATGCGCTGTGATGTTATCGCCAATGGTGTTGTTGAAGCCGCGAAGCAGCTTGGCCTGACCAAACCGCTGGTTGTTCGTCTTGAAGGAACTAACGTGGAGCTTGGCAAACGTATTTTGGGTGAATCTGGCCTGAATATCGTTCCTGCTGATTCCATGGCCGATGGTGCACAGAAAATTGTTGCCCTCGTAAAATAAGTTCATTCCTTAGTACCGGAGCTGTCCGGGAATTGAAAAATAACCGTAAGGATGTGAAGCAACGTGAGTATTTTGATCGATAAAAATACAAAAGTCATTACGCAAGGCATTACGGGTTCAACGGGAATGTTCCACACGAAGGGCGCATTGGACTACGGAACCCAGATGGTAGGCGGAGTTACACCGGGTAAAGGCGGAACTAATGTTGATATCACGCTGGAAGACGGTACAGTAGCCAGTCTGCCGGTGTTCAACACTGTGCAGGAAGCGAAGGAAGCTACAGGCGCAACAGCGAGCGTCATTTACGTTCCTCCTGCATTTGCAGCAGATTCTATTATGGAAGCTGTTGACGCAGAGCTGGACCTCGTAATCTGTATTACAGAAGGTATTCCGGTTCTTGACATGATCAAGGTTGACCGCTTCATGGAAGGTAAAAACACTGTCCTGATCGGACCGAACTGTCCAGGTGTTATTACACCGGGCGAATGTAAAATCGGTATCATGCCTGGTTATATCCACATGGCAGGACACGTTGGCGTTGTTTCCCGTAGTGGAACACTTACCTATGAAGCCGTTCATCAACTGACGACGCGTGGCATTGGACAATCTTCTGCCGTAGGAATCGGGGGAGACCCTGTAAAAGGTTCCGAGTTCATTGATATCCTCAAACGGTTCAATGAAGATCCACAGACTCATGCGGTCATCATGATTGGTGAGATTGGTGGTACAGCTGAAGAAGATGCTGCAGATTGGGTACGTGAGAACATGACCAAACCGGTTGTTGGCTTTATCGGTGGCGTAACAGCGCCTCCAGGCAAACGGATGGGCCATGCTGGCGCTATTATCTCTGGTGGTAAAGGTACAGCCAAAGAGAAGATTGCGAAGCTGGAGTCTTGCGGTATCAAAGTAGCGCCAACGCCTGCTGAGATGGGGTCGACTTTGGTGAGTGTACTTGAAGAACGTGGTATTTTGAATTTGTGCACGACACATTAATTCTTTTTCGTTATAATAGAAGAAACGGCTTAGAAATGATCTATTTCTGGTAGGCCGACTATTATGGTTACGGAAAAGGTAAGCAACCTTTTGTCCTTGAACAGGGCGAAGGGTTGCTTTTTTGCGTTTTTTTACGGGAAATGGGGGTTGAATTGTCTCTCATCGACGTAAACGCTTGCATTCCGTGGTCACTTAACACACAATATGAGGGAAGATCTCTTCCCGCTTTGGGAGGTTTATGGTATGGAAGAACGATGGATCTTGTTTGGGTTGCATGAGATGGAGGGTATTGGTAAAAAAACAATCTCGAAATTGATTCTGGGACAACATGAATTACCCGATCTATTGAATTATGGGGAAAGCGACTGGGTCGCAGCAGGCTTGCGCAAAGATCAGGCTGCCCGCTTGGCTAGCCAATTTACTATCGACTGGATTGAGAGTAAAAGAGAACACGTTTACAATCAGGGGATAGAGGTTATTACTTATCTGGATCAGCATTATCCCATATTAATGAAGGAAACCGTTCAGCCTCCCTGGGTAATGTATGCTCGAGGGGATGTTAGTTTGCTACACAAGTCGTCTATTGCCATGGTGGGAACACGTATGCCAACCGTGTATGGGCGCAAAGTTGGAGAGAAGCTGGCAGAGCAATTATGCAATGCAGGACTGACGATTGTAAGCGGGCTTGCCCGCGGTATTGATAGTGTATGTCATGAGGCAGTACTACGTGCTAAAGGAAAAACGATTGCCGTATTCGGAACAGGGCTTGATAATATATACCCACCCGAAAATACAAGCCTCGCTGAGCGAATCGCGGAGACGGGTCTACTTTTGTCGGAATATCCACCAGGTACGAGAGCGCGCCAGGGATTATTTCCAGAACGGAATCGAATCATTGCCGGTCTGACACTGGGAACATTGGTTGTTGAGGCTGACATTCGCAGTGGTTCACTCATTACAGCAGATGCTGCGCTTGAAGCAGGCAGGGATGTATTTGCAGTCCCTGGACCTATTACATCGCCGAAAAGTCGGGGAGCACACAACCTTATCCGTCAAGGGGCCAAATTGGTCACTTGTGCAGCAGATGTATTGGAAGAGTTTCGATTGGGCTTGCCAAATGCAGAACAACTTCCTTACAATAGAGGACGTTCGACCGAAACAACCGAGCCTTCCGGGCGAGGGATATTCGCTGAGGTTAAGCTCTCTCCAGATGAACAACGCGTGATTTATCTGTTGGAACAGGGAGAACAATCATTGGATCAACTGGTTGAGCTGCTTGGTTGGGATTTTGGACATTTGCATTCAGTTCTGTTATCTTTAATCATAAAAAAGCAGATTAGCCAATTACCAGGCACTAAATACGCGAGGGTATGACGAAGCTATAACCTACGTGGTGCGTGGAAATATATAATTAGCAGAAGTTATTAACTATGCATAAGCTTACAGAAACAGTTTTATGACAGTTTCATGACTGAGAGGAGGATGAACCTATGGCGGATGCACTCGTAATCGTGGAGTCGCCCTCAAAGGCGAAGACGATAGGCAAATATTTAGGCAGCAAGTTCATCGTGAAAGCTTCGATGGGACATGTTCGCGATTTGCCAAAGAGTCAGATCGGCGTTGAGGTGGAGAATGATTTTAATCCGAAATATATTACGATCCGCGGCAAAGGTTCAATTTTGAAAGAACTGAAGGATGCACGGAAGAAAGTGAAAAAAGTGTATCTCGCAGCTGACCCGGATCGCGAAGGCGAGGCTATCGCATGGCATTTGGCCCATGCCCTTGAACTGGACGATACGGCAGATTGCCGGGTTGTATTTAATGAAATTACAAAACAGGCGGTCAAAGATGCGTTCAAAACGCCGCGGAAAATCAATATGGATTTGGTTAACGCGCAGCAGGCAAGACGTATTCTGGATCGGCTTGTTGGATATAAAATCAGTCCATTGTTATGGAAAAAAGTTAAAAAAGGTTTGTCTGCCGGCCGGGTTCAGTCCGTCGCTGTTAAAATCATTTTAGATCGTGAAAATGAAATTGATGATTTTGAGCCGGAAGAATACTGGAGCATTACCGCTAAACTGACAGCAGACGGCAATCCGTTTGAAGCCAAGTTTCATAAACTGAACGGTGCCAAAACAGAGCTGGGTAGTGAAGCGGAAGTGCAAGCGATCTTGAAACAGATCGAAGGTGCAGACTTTACGATTAAGGAAGTTAAAGAGAAAGAACGGAGCCGTAACCCTTCCGCCCCGTTTACGACGAGTTCTTTGCAACAGGAAGCAGCTCGTAAATTGAATTTCAGAGCTTCCAAGACGATGTCGGTCGCCCAACAACTATATGAAGGTGTAGACCTTGGAAAAGAAGGCACAGTAGGTCTCATCACGTATATGCGTACGGACTCCACACGAATTGCGGCATCTGCACAAGAAGAAGCCAAAGAATATATCGTTGGGAAGTATGGGGAACCATTTGCACCAGAAACTCCGCGAAATTATTCCAAAAAAGCAGCCAATGCTCAGGATGCGCATGAAGCGATACGTCCAACTTCAATTCTGCGTGATCCCGATTCAATTAAGTCGTTCATGAGTCGCGATCAGTTCCGGCTGTATAAACTGGTTTGGGAACGTTTTGTAGCAAGCCAGATGTCTTCAGCTATTCTGGATACACTCTCTGTAGATATTGCTGCGGGGGACACCATTTTCCGTGCAGCAGGTTCGAAGGTACGGTTCCAAGGTTTCATGAAGGTATATGTTGAAGGAAACGACGATGGTACCACCGATGAAGATCGTCTGCTGCCTCCGCTGAAAAGTGGAGATGTGCTTGAGAAGCAGGAGATTGAGCCAAAACAGCATTTTACACAACCGCCACCCCGATATACGGAGGCAAGGTTGGTTAAGACGCTTGAGGAATTGGGTATAGGGCGTCCGAGTACATATGCGCCAACACTGGAGACCATTCAGAAGCGCGGATATGTTGCGATAGAGGAAAAGAAATTCATGCCGACCGAGCTGGGTGAACTGGTCATTGAACAGATGGAAGAGTTCTTCCCGGAAATCCTGAATGTTGAATTTACCGCGAACATGGAAGGTGATCTTGACCATGTGGAGGAAGGTTCGGAGGATTGGGTCAAAGTACTCGCAGAATTCTACGAATCTTTTGAGAAACGGCTTGAGTTTGCGGAAGAAGAAATGAAAGAAATTGAGATTGAAGATGAAGTATCGGATGAGATCTGTGAGAAGTGCGGCAAACCGCTCGTTTACAAGCTCGGACGTTTTGGCAAATTTCTCGCGTGCTCTGGCTTCCCTGATTGCCGGAATACCAAACCGATTATTAAGGACATCGGCGTAACTTGTCCTAAATGTAAGGAAGGTCATGTTGTTGAGCGTCGTAGCAAAAAGGGACGTATATTCTATGGTTGTGACAAGTATCCTGAATGTGATTTCGTCTCATGGGACAGACCTTCAGCCAAGCCATGTCCAAGTTGCGGATCGCTAATGATTGAAAAGCGGAACAAAAAGGGAGCACGATTGCAGTGTACTTCATGTGATCATCAGGAGCCGGTGGATGAACCGGATGACGAATCAACGGATTAGTATATATGTGAATCAATTTTAGTGAATGATGAAATTGTTTTATGGGGGTAAATGATTTTGACGAATGAACAACAAGTAACCGTTATTGGTGCCGGGCTGGCAGGAACAGAGGCGGCCTGGCAGATTGCAAGTCGCGGCGTACGCGTAAAATTATACGAGATGAGACCTGTTGTGAAAACGCCAGCTCATCATACGGATAAATTTGCAGAACTGGTATGCAGCAACTCGCTGCGTGCGAATGGATTGACGAATGCAGTGGGTGTGTTAAAAGAAGAAATGAGAATGCTCAATTCTCTTGTATTGTCAGCAGCAGACAAACATGCAGTACCCGCAGGTGGGGCCCTTGCTGTGGACCGGGATGGATTTTCTGGTGAGATTACATCCACGTTGCACCAGCATCCGCTCATCGAAGTGGTGAATGAGGAACTAACTTCTCTGCCGGAAGATGGCATCGTTGTTGTTGCAACAGGGCCACTGACTTCTCCAGCGTTGTCTGAGCAAATCAAGGCATTAATGGGGGAAGAGTATTTCTACTTCTATGATGCAGCAGCACCGATCATCGAAAAAGATTCAATTGATATGAACAAAGTGTACCTGGCTTCCCGTTATGATAAGGGTGAAGCGGCATATCTGAACTGTCCGATGACAGAAGAAGAGTTTGATGTCTTCTATGAAGCGCTCATTACTGCTGAAGTCGCTCAATTGAAAGAGTTCGAGAAAGAAATCTACTTTGAAGGCTGTATGCCAATCGAAGTGATGATGAAACGCGGAAAACAGACGGCTCTGTTTGGACCTATGAAACCGGTAGGTCTGGTTAACCCTCATACAGGAGAGTTGCCACATGCGGTTGTTCAGCTTAGACAGGACAATGCAGCTGGAACCCTGTATAACTTGGTGGGCTTCCAGACGCATCTGAAATGGGGAGAACAGAAACGTGTCTTCTCGCTTATTCCGGGACTTGAAAATGCAGAGTTTGTCCGTTATGGTGTAATGCACCGTAATACATTTATTAATTCTCCTAAACTTCTTCTTCCGACATATCAGTTTAAAGAGCGTCCAAACCTGTTCTTTGCAGGTCAGATGACGGGTGTAGAAGGATATGTGGAATCTGCTGCATCAGGGCTTATTGCCGGCATGAACGCAGCCAAAGCAGCACTAGGGCAGGAACTGGTAGTATTGCCGGTAGAAACAACACTTGGCAGTATGGCTCAGTATATTACAACGGCTGACTTCAAGCACTTCCAACCAATGAACGCAAACTTTGGTTTGTTGCCGAAGCTTGAAACGAAAATCCGTAACAAAAAGGAAAAAAATGAAGCTCTTGCACAGCGTGCACTGGATGGCATCACTAGTTTTGCTGCGGCAGAAGGTCTAACTGTTCCGGAACGCGTATAATTTATTCGTGGGAGGATGCTGATATCATGGATATGTCATTTCATGCTACAACGATCTGTGCTGTTCGTCATAATGGTAAGGCTGCAATCGCAGGAGATGGTCAGGTGACCATGGGCCAAAGTGTTGTGATGAAGAATACAGCCAAGAAGGTAAGACGTTTGTACCGCGGACAGGTTGTTGCTGGCTTTGCTGGTTCGGTGGCGGATGCGATCACCCTGTTTGAGAAATTCGAAGGTAAGCTGGAGGAGCACCATGGTAACTTGCAGCGTGCCGCGGTAGAGCTTGCCAAGGATTGGCGTCAGGATCGGATCTTGCGTAAGCTTGAGGCGCTCTTGATTGTGATGGACAAATCAGGTATGTTGCTCATTTCAGGCGGCGGGGAGATTATCGAGCCGGATGATGACGTTATTGCTATCGGATCAGGTGGGAACTTTGCCTTATCTGCTGCACGTGCGTTGAAACGTCATGCTGTAAGCCTGGAAGCGAAAGATATTGCGCGTGAATCGCTTCAGATTGCCTCGGAGCTATGTGTATATACCAACAGTAATATTATTGTAGAAGAGTTATAAGCTAAAGAAATCTCCCGTAGTGGAGCATGATTCTGTAATCTGCTCCAGGACGTCTAGGGGATTCTTTGTCCTTGTTAGGTAAAATTAATCCAACATACTGGTAGGAGGGAAGCAATATGAATACTCAAGCGCTAACACCGAGACAGATTGTTGCAGAGCTTGACAAGTATATTGTAGGTCAAAAGAAAGCTAAAAAATCGGTAGCCGTAGCCCTTCGTAATCGTTATCGGCGTAGCCTTTTGCCTGAGCACACTCAGGACGACATTGTGCCTAAAAATATCCTGATGATTGGACCTACCGGTGTGGGTAAAACGGAAATTGCCCGTCGCCTTGCTAAACTGGTAGGTGCGCCATTTGTGAAAGTGGAAGCTACCAAGTTCACTGAAGTAGGTTACGTTGGCCGTGACGTTGAATCGATGGTGCGTGATCTGATTGAGACATCACTGCGCATGGTGAAGCTGGAGCGGACTGAAAAAGTGAAGGACAAAGCTGAAGAAGCTGCCAATGAACGAATTGTACATATTTTGGCTCCTTCACAATCCAAGTCCAAGAATCAGCGCAATCCCTTCGAGATGATCTTTGGTAATAATGGGAACAACGCTCAGGAACAGGACGAACCAGAACCTGATACAGGAGTTGCGGAGCGTCGGCGTAAGATCAAGTTTGATCTGTTATCTGGCAAGCTGGAGGATGACATCATTGAAATTGATGTCGAAGACACTGCGCCTAACATGATGGACATGTTTGCTGGTCAAGGTAATGATCAGATGGGCATGAACATGCAGGAGATGTTTGGGAGCTTGTTGCCTCGTCGTACGAAAAAACGTAAGCTCGCTATTAAAGAAGCGCGCAAAGTGTTGATCCAGGAAGAAGCAGGGAAATTGATCGACATGGATGATGTTACCCAGGAATCCATTCGACGGGCGGAGCAGACCGGTATCATATTCATTGATGAAATCGATAAGGTTGCCAGTCAAGGACGCGGTAGCGGACCCGATGTATCCCGGGAGGGAGTTCAACGGGACATTCTGCCTATTGTGGAAGGTTCTACTGTGATGACGAAGTATGGCCCTGTTAAAACGGACTATATCCTGTTTATGGCAGCTGGTGCATTCCACGTCGCCAAGCCCTCTGATCTGATTCCCGAGCTTCAGGGACGCTTCCCGATTCGTGTAGAACTGAGCAGTCTTACATTGGAGGAGTTTGTATCCATTCTGACTGAGCCTCAAAATGCACTGACCAAGCAGTATGTTGATCTGCTGCGCACCGAGAATATTGAGATCGAGTTCTCAGATGAGGCTATTCGTGAGATTGCCAAATTGGCTGAATCCGTGAATCAAAATACAGAAAATATAGGCGCTCGTCGATTGCATACGATTCTTGAAAAGCTTTTGGAGGATCTATCCTTTGAGGCACCCGAGCTTACCCTGGAACGTATGGTGATTACTCCAGAGTATGTCCGGGAGAAATTGAATGATATTGCGCTTGATCGTGATTTAAGTCAGTATATCCTGTAACAAGGGTCTAACAATGGAATTGTTAAAATGATGTTATAAATGAACGGTATGCACGAGAGTAGAGAACATTTGCGAGATCGACAAAGGTTAGCAATCCTTTAACGAATCGCAAGGTTCTCTACTTGAGGCATATCGTTTATTTTTTGTTTCCATCTAAAGGATTTCGATGTTACAACCGATAAAAGATGTGGGGTTGTTAAACGGATCGACAAAACCTAGGACTTGTGCCGCATGTATACGAGGTTAAAACCTATCGGAGTGGTAGTTATTCCTTGTTTTCATATCCAATGATTCCCATTAAAAGGATTTTACTTATTCCAAGTCTGGTCATCGGTTTAGTCGACTGATTGGTAAATGTTGCGTAAATGCGCAAAATGATGAATTATAGAAAAGTGTGAAGCCACTAATTGTTTTCTTAAGATTAAAATATATAGACTCTACTTAATTGTTAAGAAAGTGTTGTGTGGGAAAGGCAAGTTTTCTTAATTATTGAAACATAACTTGTCAATTGATTAAGATACAGCTTTATATGCATACCTATCATAATGCACGTAAACCCTTAGTATAACGGCAAAAAATTCTAACATTAACAATGATGAAATATTCGGAAATATACATAATAACGAGCGTTATACGCTCATTGAGAGACTTGAAAGTGTTTTTTTATTTTAAGAATGTTTAAGGACAATAAGGAAGAGTATTAACAGACTTTTGTTTTGGGACTGAACATTTACGAAAAAATTCATAATTTGCAGAAAATACACAAAAAGCCCTGTCTTTCAGAAAAGATAGGGCTTTTTTCTTATTGTAATAAATCCCAAACTCGAAGAAACTTATGTTATACGACAACATCAGAGTTAATTCTACTTAAGTCCTAGAAAACCGTGTAAAGACGAATGTTTTTGTCGAAAAAAACATAAGAATTTTCAAGGGAAAAGATTCAATCTTTTTCCATAACTTCTAAAGAGAGGAGGGGGATTGTGAATCTTTTAAACGATATCAGCTTTAAAAGATTGCAAGGTGCACTCGATGCGTCCAATATCAGACAACGAACGATTGCTGACAACATCGCGAATGCCGATACCCCGTATTTCAAGCGCTCGGACGTTTCTTTTGAAGAAATGTTGCAAGGGCAAATGAATGGAGATATGCCTGTTCTTAAAGGTAAAGTAACTGATGCAAGGCATTTTGTCATAGGTCCTTCCTCTTCCGTACCAACGCCAGTAGTTAATATGGACCAGTCAACGTCCATGAATAACAACCAGAATAATGTCGATATCGACAGAGAAATGAGTCTTCTGGCGGAGAATCAGTTGCGTTATAACGCTTATATTCAACAAGTGAACGAACAAATCAAAATCATGCGTGTTGGCGTGGAAGGGAGATAATCTAAATTGAACATTAGTAATAGCTTTAGTATCAGTAGCTCAGCTCTGACAGCCCAACGGTTGCGGATGGACGTTATATCTTCCAACATTGCCAACGCAGAGACAACGCGCGCGAGCGTATCCAATGGTGAAGCAGTTCCTTACAAACGTAAAATGGTCGTACTTGAGCCGAATAAAACGTCATTCGGTACGATGCTGCAAAATCAAATGAGAGGTAGCGGTTCAGGAGATGGTGTCAGAGTAACTGAAATTCGCGAGGATCAGTCACCATTGAAGCCAGTGTATGACCCAACTCATCCAGATGCCAACGCAGAAGGATATGTATTTATGCCTAATGTGGATATTGCGAAAGAAATGGTAGACATGATCTCTGCTTCACGGTCCTATGAAGCAAACGTAACAGCACTGAATTCAACCAAAGCGATGATCTCCAAAGCTTTGGAGATTGGAAGATAATCTGCTTCGAAATAAAAATAAGAAATATACAAACCAGGGATGAAGGGGAGGGACATTAATGATTCAGAACAACATGTTTAGCACACAGGGTATACAACCGCTACAGATGAAGAATGCAACCGAAAGTAAGCCTTCTACACCAGCCGAAACCATCCAGAGCTTCGGTACATACTTACAGAATGCATTAGGGTCCGTCGCAGCACAAGAGACTCAATCGCATGAAATGTCGAATCAATTTTTGGTTGGCAAAGCGAATGTGGATCAGGTAATGATTGCTTCAGAACAGGCCTTGTTAAGCCTACAACTCACAACTCAAGTCCGAAACAAAGTGGTCGAAGCATACCAGGAAGTTATGCGAACGCAATTATAAAATAACCTACTTGCGCTTCGATAATAGCGCTGATCATTACAACAAAGCAGCTGCGATGCTGCTCCTGATCGTCAACCTATGGAACGGATAAGGTTGAGTAAGGACAGACTAAGCAAAGTTTCGGATGGGGTGACAGAGTGAATGAGAGAATTGCCCAGTACAGGGATAAGGCATCCCAGTATTGGAATAGTTTTAGCAAAAAGCAAAAAGTATTATTTATATCCACCTTCCTGTTTCTGATTTTGGCTGCAGTTGTACTCACGATGCAATTGTCCAAGACCGAATATGAAGTTGCTTTTACAGACCTGAATGCAAGTGATTCAGCAGGCGTTATCAGTTATCTCGATTCATCTAGCATTCCATACAAATTAAGTTCAGATGGCAAGACCATATCCGTACCAAGTACAAGTGTTGCAATTGCAAAAGTGAATGTCGGATCTCAAGGGATTATTCAGAATGGTTCGTTAGGGTATAAGTCATTCGAGGAGTCATCATCCCCTATCGGGATGACGGATAAAGAGTTTGATGTAAAGTATAACAACGCTATAAACGGAGAAGTTGAACAGTTACTTCAGCGGATGCAAGGCATACAGGATGCTAAAGTACTGGTTAATATGCCGAAAGATAACATTTTTGCTGGTTTAGAAGAACAAGACAAAGCATCAGCATCGGTAGCTCTCCAATTTAAACCGGGTTACCACCCAAATCAGGCAGCGGTAGATGGTTACTTTAACTTGGTTAAGACTGCAATTCCTAATCTGCCTGTTGAGAACATCACCATTACAAACACAGATGAAGCAGAATTGATTCCAACTGCCCGAGGTGGCAGTGGCGGATTGTCTTCCGAAGTTCAAGAAAACATGGCATTACAGAAAAAGTTTGAAAACGATGTCCGCAATAACGTAAAGCAATTTCTTTCCCAGATTGTAGGCGAAGATAAAGTTAATGTGTTGGTAGCCTCCAAGCTTAATTTTGACAAAGAAACACGTAAAGAAAATCTGGTCACACCTGTTGATGTAGAGAATATGAAAGGCATCGAGATCAGTGTGCAGGAGATTCAAAAGAGCTACACTGGCGCAAGCAACCCAACTGGTGGTGTTGCTGGCACAGGGCAAGAGGAAGTTCCCGGTTATCCATCGTCTGATGCAACAGGTAACTCCACCTCAGAAGAATCATCAAGCACTATAAACTACGATGTTAATCGAATCGCCAAGGATATTATTTCCAGTCCGTATACTGTAAAAGATTTAACCATTAACGTTGCAGTTGAACCACCGGATGGAGAAACAGAATTACAGGGACCGGTTCAGGATGCAATTGAGAACATTCTGGTTAACATTGTGCGCGCTTCATTGGCAGACTCAGGCACTGTAATAAGTGACGCTGATCTGACAAAGAAAGTTTCAGTCATGTCACAAGGGTTCCAGGCTGCATCGACAGCAAATACAGGCTTCCAGTTGTCCCCAGCTATGATGTGGGGCGGAGGCGCACTCATAGCGGCATTGATCGCAGCGGTTGTTATTTTGTTAGTACGCCGTCGCCGCAAACAAAACGAAGTCGAAGAAGAAGAGATTCCTCTTCCAATAGCAACAGAGTTCCCGTCCATTACGCTGGACAGTGTAACGAACGAAAGTCAGGTGCGCAAACAATTGGAGAGTTTGGCCAAGAAAAAGCCAGACGAATTCGTCAATCTGCTGCGTACATGGCTGGCTGACGAATAGAGGTGAACGCATTGGCGAAGGCAAGCAGTCAAGGTTTGACTGGAAGACAAAAAGCAGCAATTTTGTTGATTACATTAGGTCCGGAAGTATCGGCTCAGATCTTCAAACATCTGCGTGATGAGGAGATTGAGCAACTGACGTTGGAGATTGCCAACGTTCGCAAGGTTGATTCTTCCGAAAAGGACATGATCATGGCCGAGTTTCACCAGATCTGTCTGGCGCAGGAATATATCTCTCAGGGCGGTATCAATTATGCGAGAGAAATCCTGGAGAAAGCTCTGGGTTCTTCAAAAGCGCTTGAAGTCATTAACCGTTTGACCGCTACGCTGCAAGTTAGACCGTTTGACTTTGCACGCAAAGCGGATCCAAATCAAATTTTGAACTTTATTCAGAATGAAAGTCCGCAAACGATCGCGCTGGTTCTCTCTTATCTTCAGTTCGAACAGGCTGCAGCGATTCTATCATCCTTGCCACAAGAGAAGCAGGCAGATGTTGCTCGCCGGGTGGCAGTTATGGATAGTACTTCGCCAGAAGTTATCTCTCAAGTGGAGCGGGTTCTGGAACAGAAGTTATCTTCTACCGTAACGCAGGATTACACCAATGCGGGTGGTATCGAATCGATCGTTCAGATTCTGAACGGTGTCGATCGTGGTACAGAGCGTACCATTTTGGACTCGCTTGAAATTCAGGATCCGGAGCTGGCAGAGGAAATCAAAAAACGCATGTTTGTATTCGAAGATATCGTCAATGTGGATGATCGTTCAATCCAGCGTATTATTCGGGATATCGACAACGCAGATCTGCAACTCGCACTCAAGGTGGCAAGCGAAGAGGTTCGGGATGCGGTGTTCCGGAACATGTCGAAGCGGATGTCCGAAACATTCAAAGAAGAAATGGAGTTCATGGGACCTGTGCGATTGCGTGATGTTGAGGAAGCTCAGACACGCATTGTAGGAACGATACGCAGATTGGAAGAAGCCGGTGAGATCATTATCGCACGCGGTGGAGGAGATGATATCATTGTCTAATTTGATTAAATCTTTCCAGTATGTACCCGTAGATGACCACAAAAAGCTTGAAAATCATCATCATTATGGTGGTGACGAAGAGTCTGAGACGGAGTTATCCGGTGATCGTGCTGAAGGTTCTGAAGCAGAAACGCTTCAAGCACGCGTGGACGAAGAAACACAACGTCTTACCGCAGAAATGCTGGAAGATGCCAAGGAGTTTGCAGAAAAGCAAGTACGTGAAGCTTCAGAAGAGGCAGAGCGCATGCTTCAAGAAGCCCGTGAACAGATCGACAGCTGGTGGCAGGAACAACGACAACAGGACGAACATCTGACCGAAGCGCTTCGTTCACAAGGTTTCCAACAGGGTTTTGAAGAAGGCAAAGTACAAGCTGAAGTAGATCTCCAGGTACAGATCGATAAGATGATGATTGAAGCCCAGGAAGTGCTCAAGGAAGCTTATGTAGCTAAAGATCAGATCATTCAGGAAGCCGAACCGTTCCTTGTGGATCTCGCTTGCGGGATCGCTGAGAAAGTCATTGATAAACAACTTACCATTGAACCCGATCATACATTGGAATTGATTCGTCAGAGTCTGTCACGTAAACGGGAGCAGGGGTTAATCACACTTTGTGTGGCACCTGATCAGTTTACATTTGTACAGGCGGCTCGTGAAGAATTGTCTCTGTCCATTGACTCTCAGGCAGAACTGCAGATACTGCCTGATTCAACAGTCAAAGACAAGGGATGTGTTATTCGTTCTTCGTTCGGAAGTGTAGATGCGAGAATTGATACACAGCTTGCTGAGATTAAAAAAGAACTGGTCCGCATAGCACTTGAGGATGAGGAGCGAAGAAATCAACATGAAGGTTCTTAGTTCACAGCGATATATGGAACATTTGCGGCAATTCGATCCTGTTCGTATTAACGGCAAAGTTACTCAGGTCATTGGTCTTATGGTGGAGTCAGAAGGGCCAGATGCAAGTATCGGTGACGTATGTTATATCTATCCTGGTAAATCGGCCAAACCTCTTCAAGCCGAAGTCGTTGGGTTTCGAGATAACAAAGTGTTGCTTATGCCATTGGGTGAACTTCAATCCATCGGGCCTGGTTGCGATGTAGTAGGTACGGGCAAACCACTCGGCGTTCAGGTAGGCTCCGAATTGCTCGGTAAAGTATTGGACGGACTTGGACAACCGCTGGACGGCTCACTCCTTCCATCCAGAATGCCGATGTACTCTACCTCCAATACTCCGGTCAATCCAATGGATCGTCCACGTGTACTTGAAACTATGGGTGTAGGTGTAAGAGCTATCGATGGATTGCTGACCGTAGGTAAGGGACAACGTGTGGGTATTTTTGCCGGTTCCGGTGTTGGTAAGAGTACATTGATGGGCATGATTGCTCGTAATACAGCAGCAGATGTTAACGTCATCGCGCTTGTGGGCGAGCGTGGACGTGAGGTGCGCGACTTTATTGAACGGGATCTGGGTCCGGAAGGACTGGAACGCTCCGTAGTCATTGTTGCAACTTCAGATCAGCCTGCTCTGATTCGGATCAAGGGAGCAGTTATTGCGACTACGATTGCAGAGTATTTCCGGGATCGTGGAATGAACGTGATGCTCATGATGGATTCGGTAACTCGATATGCGATGGCACAAAGGGAAGTTGGTCTGGCCGTAGGTGAACCTCCGGCAATGAGAGGATATACTCCATCGGTTTTTGCAAGT
Source organism: Paenibacillus sp. 1781tsa1 (assembly GCF_024159265.1). NCBI lineage: Bacteria > Bacillati > Bacillota > Bacilli > Caryophanales > Paenibacillaceae > Paenibacillus > Paenibacillus sp. 1781tsa1. Next base: position 2,477,188 of record NZ_JAMYWY010000001.1, read on the forward strand.
TTGCCCAAACTGCTTGAACGGGCGGGTACAGGACCTACGGGCTCGATTACAGCCTTTTACACCGTTCTGGTCGATGGGGATGACATGAATGAACCGATCGCGGATGCGGTAAGGGGTATTCTGGATGGACACATTGTGTTAAATCGATCCATTGCGAATAAAGGACATTTTCCAGCGATTGATGTGCTAGCCAGCATAAGTCGTGTTATGAAGGATATTGCTCCGGAAGAGCAGTTGGAAGCCGTTAATAATATGAAACGTTTGATGGCTGTGTACAAAGAATCGGAAGATTTGATCAATATTGGGGCTTACCAGCGGGGATCAAATGCAGCCATAGATGAATCGATAGACCAGATTGATAGTATATGGAACTTTACCAAGCAGAAAGTCGACGAGAAAGTCACCTTAAGTGAAGTGCAGGAACGTTTGATTCTTGAATTTGCAAGGAGATGAATGGGTAAACGATGAAATTTCGATATCATTTCCAGAAAGTTGTTGACCTAAAGAGTAATGAAAAAACACAGGCAGAGTGGATGTTATCCACAGCGATCGGTAAACTTCAAACGGAGGAAGAACATCTGATACAACTTCTTAATGATAGAAGTAATCTGGTCGGCATAATCCAATCTGCTACGGAAAATACAGCGTCTGTAAACAGTCTGCAGGAGATGCAGCGTTATGTACATCACCTTGACGAGTGCATTTCACGCAAAAACAGTGATGTTAAACATGCTCAGGTCAATGTGCAGCGGAATCAGACATTTCTCAACGGTAAGATGATTGACGAAAAAGTATGGCTTGGAGCCAGAGACAAGGCAAAAATCAAATTTCAGCAGGAGATGCTCCTCCGGGAACAGAACGATCTGGACGAGATGGCTACTGTACGCTTCGCTGCCAAAGCCGGACGCGCGAATTGATGTGAGCCGGAAGCGAAGTTGTCTCGTGAAGGAGGAATGAACGATGGCTGTTAAAGATGATAGCGACATGGAAAAAGAATCGGGAGGCGGTTGGGAAAAATTTCTCATGATTTCAATCCCGATTGTATTCACTGTAGTTTTACTAGGAGTATTACTTACGCTATTTAATGTAGATATTCGTAATAATTTGTTTGAATTCGCCAACAAGATACCGGTAGTCAAGGAATGGGTACCTGATCCTGTACTGGATCCGGAGAAAGAGAAGCTGGAGAAGAGTGAGCAGCAGGTTGAAAGTGCTGAAGCCACAATCGAAAAGCTGAAGTCCCAGGTCACTGCCAAAGAAACAGAGCTCAAGGCAGCAAAGGAAGCAACAACAACCGAAGCAAAGAAGGCCACGGACCTTCAGAAAAAGTTGGATGATGCGGAAAAAGCGGCTGAAACGGCTACAGCGGCAACGCCTGAAACGGAATCCGATTATCAAAAGCAAATCAAAGATTTGGCTAAGATGTATGCTGATATGAGCCCGAGCAAAGCTGCACCGATCTTGCAAAATATGACGAATGAGGAAATGGTATTGTTGTTGAATGCCATGCAATCATCTGCTCGGACCAAGGTGCTTGAAAAGATGGACCCGAAAACAGCAGCCGATGTGACGATGATGATGAAGGATGCCAAACCGTCCGGGGATCTGGCACTGGATGCACTGCAATCCAGATTGAAGAAAGAAACCGCAGCAACTTCAACTGCATCCACAACGACAAGCAAAAACCTGGATAAAAACCAGCTTAGTCAAACATTTGCTTCGATGTCTGCTTCAAGTGGAGCCAAGTTATTATTGGAAACTTACAAGTTAAGTCCTGACAAAACATTGACCATCCTGAATTCGGTAGATGATGCAACACGCTCTCAATTGCTTGAGAACATGTCTTCAGAGGACTCGGTTGAAACTGCAAAAATTTTGAACAGATTAATGGGCAACAAGTAGATCTCATTACACTGAACTAACCGAGAGGAGGTGAAAATAAATGTCGATTGTATATCAAATGGCATCCACAGCATCTGCAAAAGCAACGGGAACAACTCAGACGACTGGAGCACAATCGAAAGGTTCAGCTGCAGGTGTTAGCGGTGAATTTCTCCAAACTCTTGCACAATCGTTATCTGGAGGAAACACAGAAGGCGATAGTTCAAGCGCTACTGGAAGTTTAACTGCTAATCCGCTGGTGTTTTCCTTTGCTGCAAGTGAAGAAGGGGAAGCGACATCAATCACGGATATACTGAATTCGTTGTTCACGGACTTGGATTCACTTGACGAAGCTTTGGAAAATGATCCAACTCTACTTGCAGGTTTGCAAACTCTGATTCAACAGATGTATGCACAATTAAATGATGCTTCTGGTACTAACGCAGAAGGTTCCGACGAGTCTTCGAACGGAGCGGAAAGCGTAAGTACAGTACCTGCAATTGAACTGTCCCAGCATCCGGCAGCAGTTCGTTTTGTTCTGCAAGATATGCTTACACAATTAGTAGCCGGAATGAATGATCCAGAGAGTAACGTTGCGAAGAACGCTCCGGAATTCAAGCAACTACTACAATCTCTGCAGGGTCAGCTTCAAGAGGCTGGAGTGGATACTAGCAATAACAAAGGATGGACTCAACTGAAATCCATACTGGATACATTGACTGCAGTTAAGGATCAGACTGTGCAAGTTGCTCCAAGTACTTCGCTTCAAGCACCCAAACAGGATTCTGTCGTACCACAAGTTCTTGTTGCGGCAGTGGCGAATTCTGGAACCAAGGTGAAAGATGAGGCGGATACGACATCTGCTTCCAATGCAGGTGGAGAAGTGGAACATTCAACCATCATTACTGCGGGAGAGCTGTCCTTGCGTTCATCAGGTACAACAGCAGGAAAACCGGCTGAACCTGTAATGCAAACATCACAGTTTGCCAAAGAAATGACACAGTTTGTAGTCAACAAGCTGGATATAGTACAGCAAAAAGGATTCTCCGAGGCGACGATCTCACTTCGGCCTGAGCATCTAGGGAAGTTGGATGTTCAAATTACCCTTCAGAACGGGCAGTTGGTTGCAAGGTTTATGACTGAGCATACGATGGCCAAAGACATGCTTGAACAACAAATGACACAGCTGCGTTCTTCACTTCAAGCCCAGGGGATCCAAGTGGAACGACTTGAGGTTACCCAGAACAGTTCAATCGGATCACAGATGTATCAGGACGGAGGCCGTCAGCCGGGAAGTAACTCTCAGCAACAACGCCGTTCGCGGGAGCGTGAGGAACAATCGGATGATGCTATAGCTACAGCAGGAATTCAGGAAGAATTGCGTAACTGGCGTAGCGAGCAAGTCGAAGGAAATGAATTACAGAGAGATACGTTTAGTGCGAAGGCTTAAACAGAAATGAGGTGAACAAATGGCTAACGAAATTGTCTCAACGAATAATACCTGGCCGAACTATTCGGCAGCTAATAAAGCAACCACAAGTGCTGCAACAAAAGAATTAGGTAAAGATCAGTTCCTAAAAATCCTGATAACCCAGCTGCAAAACCAAGACCCTATGCAGCCAATGGAGGATAAGGAATTTATCGCTCAAATGGCACAGTTCAGCTCAGTGGAACAACTGGTCAACATTTCTACACAACTTAAAACATTGAACCAGTCACTCGGTGCTGTATCCGGCATGATTGGCATGGAGGTAAGTTGGCTTTCTTCTAATAAAGAAGATAACGGAACTCTTCGTCAGGGAATTGTTGATTCCATCATTGTACGAGATAGCGTTCAGTACGCAAAAGTGGGCAAAGACGAAATTAAGCTGGATGAGATCATTCAGGTGAACTATCCCAAACAGGCAGAAGAGAGTCAAACTCCGGTACAGAATGTTCAGGACGTAGCCCCTGAAACGAACGAGAGCAAGGAAGTTGAATCATCCGCTGAACCGGGTGATACGGAAGATAGCGGGAAAACGATATGAGTGATCGCATAACGGTTGGACAATTATATGCAGGCCCGATTACACCGAATATGCTTCAAAGACCCAAAACGGGAGAAGCCACAGCTATACCCGAAAAACCTTTTGCAAAGGTGCTGGAAGATAATCTTCTGAAATTGAGCAATCATGCTGCCAAACGATTGGAACAGCGTGGTATTGAACTCAAGACCGAGCAAATGGAACAGATTGGTTCTGCTTTGGACAAAGCTGCTGCCAAAGGAGCCAAAGAGTCATTGATTTTAATGCAGGATATGGCTTTTATCGTCAATGTCAAAAATCGTACTGTGGTTACAGCTATGGATAGTGAAAGCATGAAGGATAATGTGTTCACTCAGATTGATAGTGCCGTAATCATTTCTTGACCGGCTGGCCCTTCTCGGGAGCCGGAATGCCGCTGACCGACTGATGCGGTAACCAAATGAAGACTGGGAGGATTTTTAAAAATGTTGAAATCAATGTACTCAGGCGTTTCCGGGATGCGGGGTTTTCAAACAAAACTCGACGTAATTGGTAACAATATCGCGAACGTAAACACGGTTGGCTTCAAAGGCAGTCGGGTTATGTTCAAAGATATTATGAGCCAAACTACGGCAGGGGTAACTGCCCCTGGCGATGCAACTGGTGGTGTCAATGCGAAACAAATCGGCCTTGGTGTGTCCGTAGGTTCAATTGATACGCTGCATCTGGCAGGTAGCCCAATGACAACGAACAATCCAACAGATCTTCGGATTAATGGAGATGGATTCTTCTTGGTGCGTTTGAGTGAAGATCAGGAAGTGCCTTATCTGACTCGTGCGGGGGACTTCCATGTGGATGCTGCACGTAACCTTTTGACATCTGATGGGTTGTTTGTTCTGGATAGCGGTGGTGGAAATATTACGATACCAGATGATGTTGTTTCCTTCACGATTGGTCAGGATGGAACAATTAACCAGACCATGGCAGACGGAACCATCGAAGCGGGTCCGCAGATTGGAATAGGTAAAGTTGTCAATCCGGAAGGTCTTGAGAAAATTGGAGGCAACTTGTACCGTATGACAGCAAACGCGAATCCGGATGGGGCGCTGGAACCATTGACAGCGAACAGTGCTGAGGACGGAACAGGAGCAATCATTGCTGGACAGCTCGAAATGTCTAACGTGGATCTGACTGGAGAGTTTACTGAGATGATCGTAGCTCAACGTGGATTCCAGGCAAACTCCCGGATCATTACAACGTCGGATGAAATACTTCAGGAAGTTGTTAACCTGAAACGTTAATAGCTGATTAATGAATTTGTAAAACGTGGAGGAGCTTGCTCCTCCCACTCTGATCAAGGGGGCTTAGCATGATTTCGGTTACGCGGTTAAATGGTTCTCCCATGTGGTTAAATGCGCTGATGGTTGAAATTGTGGAAGAGACGCCGGATACGTATATTACTCTGGTAACTGGAAAGAGACTGATTGTGCTTGAAAAAGCCGATGACGTTATTTCCAAGATTAAAGATTACAACCGTGAAATCGGGGTTCAGGCAGCCACTATTAAAGTGCAGCAAACGGAGGAATCCTGATGAAAAAAATGATGCCCTGGCTTGCAACGATGTTGCTTGCAATAACACTCATTGTGGTGGTTGTGTTTGTATTTATGCAAGGACAGAACGGGACTAAGGACGACACACATACTGCTTCAGCTTCAGAAGCCAAGAAGATGACTGCGGATGAGATTGTAGAGGTATCGTCAGAGCTCGCACAGATTAAAACAAATCTGGCCGATCCTGATCGTATTATTATGGTTAGTTTTTCTTTTAGCTTATCTGATAAAACAGCCAAAGAAGATTTTGAGAAAATTAAAAGTATTACGGTGAAGCCCATTATTATTCAGGCACTCGCAGACACCAAGGCTGAGGAACTGAGTTCGGCCAAGGGTATGAAACAATTCAATGAAAAACTGACGGGTCTAATTAATGAGGCATTGCCTGAGCCGAAATTGAAAAGCACTAGTTTTTCAGACATTGTTATAGCACCAATGTAAATGAACAGAACACGCTGTAGACCTGTAAGGGGGTGAGAACATGGTGGATGTATTATCACAAAATGAGATTGACGCCCTATTAGCAGCCCTTTCTTCTGGTGAGATGGACGCCGAAGAATTGAAGAAGGAAGAAACTCAGAAGAAAATTAGATCGTACGATTTTAAGCGGGCAGTGCGTTTTTCCAAAGACCATATCAGAAGCTTGACTCGTATTCACGAAAACTTTGCACGCTTTCTCACCACTTATTTTTCAGCCCAACTGCGGACGTTCGTTCAAATCAATGTCGTTCAGGTCGAACAGTTGCCTTATGATGAGTTTATCCGTTCTATTCCTAAGATGACGATATTGAACATTTTTGAAGCGGAGCCCCTACAGGGACGAATGGTGATGGAAGTCCATCCGAACGTGGGATATGCGATGTTGGATCGCCTACTTGGTGGAACCGGGAGTGCTCCGACAAAGATTGCTTCGATGACGGAGATTGAAACGACCATCATGGAGCGAATATTCAGCCGTGCATTTGAAAGTTTGCAGGAAGCATGGAAGACCGTGTTGGATATTTCCCCAAGGATGGAAGCGCTCGAGACCAATCCGCAATTTATGCAGATTGTATCTCCCAATGAAACGATTGCTCTGATCTCGCTCAGTACCAAAATTGGTGACACGACAGGCATGATCAATCTATGTATACCGCATGTCGTTCTTGAACCTATTATGTCACGGTTGTCCACTCATCAGTGGTTTGTTTCGGAGAAGAAAACGAGAGCGCCGGAAGAATATGATGCTCTAAGAGAGCGTGTGAACAAAGCCAAGTTACCCATCGTTGCGGAATTGGGAGAATCCAGAATTTCAATTGCAGAATTTTTGGGTCTGTCCGTTGGTGATGTCATTACGTTGAACAAACCCGTTGATGAGGGACTTTCCATTAAAGTGGGTGACAAACTGAAATACATGGGCAGTCCGGGGACAATCAAGGACCGTGTGGCTGTGCAAATAGACGAGATTGTCACCGAAGGAGTTGAAGAATTTGACGAGTAAGGATTATTTATCCCAAGAAGAAATCGATGCTTTGCTCAGGCAATCGGAGTCGATAAACAGCTCGGAACCCGCTGAAAAGACGGTTGATGATTTTTTGACCGAGCTGGAGCAGGATGCCTTGGGGGAGATTGGTAACATTACATTTGGTAGCGCGGCAACAGCCTTATCCACGCTATTGGGCCTCAAAGTAGATATTACAACACCTAAAGTTTCTATTATTAGTCGAACGCAGTTTGAAGAAGCTTTTCCTAAGCCGCATGTTGCTGTTCATGTAAATTACGTGGATGGATTTGAAGGCATTAACTCGCTTGTTATCAAGAAGAGAGATGCTCAAGTTATCGCTGATTTGATGCTGGGTGGCGAAGGTAATCCGGTCGATGAAGAACTGAATGAAATCCATATTAGTGCGGTACAGGAAGCAATGAACCAGATGATGGGTTCCTCTGCAACCTCAATGTCCACGATTTTTAATCGTTTTGTGAATATTTCTCCTCCGGGAATCGATATTCTCAATCTGGAAAGTGGAGAGGGTGTAAGTAATCTTCCAGCAGATGAGACTCTTATCCAAGTTTCATTTCGTTTGTTAATCGGGGATCTGATTGATTCCAATCTGATGCAGTTGCTTCCAGTGCATTTTGCCAAAAACATGGTAGACATGCTGATTGGAGGCGCTCAGGAGTCAACTGCCAGCGCACCGGTGGCAACAACACCTGAACCTGCACCAGTAGCAGTACCAGCAACGCCACCACCGGTTGCGGAGCAGCCGCCTGTTCAGCAACAGCAGCCCCCGCAGGCTCCTCAACAGCCTGTTCAGGACTATAATGGATATGGACAGACCCCAATGGGAATGCCTCAAGGAATGCCGCCGCAGCAGCCGTATGGTATGCCGCCACAGCAACCTTATGGTGCACCTCAACATTACGGTGGAATGCCAAATAGGAATGTTAACGTACAACCAGTTCAATTCGCCAATTTGCAAAATGGGGCGTATGGCCAGGTTGACGAAAACAATTTGAATTTATTGATGGACATTCCCCTTAAAGTCACCGTAGAATTAGGAAGGACCCAGAAGCAAATTAAAGATATTTTGGAACTGTCACAGGGTTCGATTGTCGAACTGGATAAGTTAGCCGGGGAACCTGTCGATATTTTGGTGAATAACAAACTGATCGCCAAGGGAGAAGTTGTCGTTATTGACGAAAACTTTGGTGTTCGTGTTATAGATATCGTTAGCCAATGGGACCGAATTCAGAAATTACAATAAGCACAATTTAGGGAGGACTTGAATCAAGATGGCAAACCGAATTTTAGTCGTAGACGACGCTGCATTTATGAGAATGATGATCCGGGACATTTTGTCCAAAAATGGATATGAGGTTGTTGGTGAGGCACAGGATGGTTCACAAGCAATTGAGAAATTTAAAGAGCTTCGTCCGGATCTGATCACAATGGATATTACGATGCCTGAGATGGATGGCATTGCAGCTTTGAAAGAAATCAAGAAGATTGATGCTAACGCTAAAGTGATTATGTGCTCCGCGATGGGTCAACAAGCGATGGTAATCGACGCCATTCAAGCTGGTGCCAAAGACTTTATCGTTAAACCGTTCCAATCTGACCGGGTTATCGAAGCGATTAGCAAGACACTGGGCGTTTAAGAGACATGATGATGGCTCAGGGTGATATACCAGGAGGAGCTGGCGCGGGAACCAATTATTATTTACAGCTTGTATGGGTGATTGTTGTCCTGGCCGTCATCCTGGTCCTTATTGTCTATCTGATCCGATTCTTAAACAAGCGGAATCAGCAGTGGTTCCGGAAGGGCACGATTCGTATTCTGGGTGGGGTCGGACTGGGACAAAACAAGTCGCTGCAAATTATAGAAATTGGTGGAAGTGTATATCTGCTTGGTGTAGGTGAAGACATCCAGTTGGTAGATAAGGTTTCAGATTTGGAAGAGGCGCAGAGAATCATTGATTCCTTCGAACGAGATGCTGCTGCACAACAAGGAAGTTTCTCGCCCCTCATTGCCAAGCTCGCAAAACGCTTCCGTAAAGATGAACCGCCGCGGGAAATGGAATTAGAGGATACAACTTCTTTTCACGAAATGTTTGAATCCAAACTTCGGCAGATGCCTAACCGTAAAGAGAAGATGGAAAAGCTCCTGGATAAAGACAATACTACAGATCGGTCGAGGGATTCATGAAGAAAAAGATTTGGTTAGCGTGTTGTTTGCTAGGACTTATCAGTCTGGCTTCTGTCACAGTTGCCTTTGCCGAACCCATTCCGAATATTGATATTCAGATTGGAAACGGTGATGGAGGGACACCAAGCACGAGTTCACTGTCCATTATTCTGTTAATTACGGTGCTTAGTATTGCTCCAGCAATGCTTGTACTGATGACCAGTTTTACTCGGATTGTGATTGTGCTAGGTTTTGTACGTACATCTTTGGGTACACAACAAATGCCACCCAATCAGGTGCTGGTCGGTTTGGCGCTATTTCTGACACTTTTCATTATGTCGCCGACGTTGTCTTCCATAAATCAGGTAGCGCTTCAGCCCTATCTCCAGGGAGACCTTACACAAACCGAGGCGCTGGAAAAAGCAGCGGATCCCATAAAGAAATTTATGTTTACTCACACCAGAGAAAAAGATCTGTTGTTATTTATGAAGTACAATCAAACTGAACAGCCAAAAACCTACCAGGACATTCCAATCACTGTGATGGTACCAGCATATGTAATCAGTGAGTTGAAGACAGCATTCCAGATGGGGTTTATGATTTTTATTCCTTTTCTGGTGATAGACATTGTTGTTGCGAGTACACTCATGGCAATGGGCATGATGATGCTTCCGCCGGTCATGATCTCATTACCTTTCAAAATACTACTATTTGTCCTTGTGGACGGGTGGTATCTGGTTGTCAAGTCACTGTTACTGAGTTTTAATACTTGATCCGGAAAGTTAAAGGAGGACGGTCATGACTTCGGAATTTATTATCGGTCTGGCCGGGAAAGCGGTATACACGTCATTGCTGGCCAGTGCACCCATGCTTATACTAGCTCTGGTTGTAGGACTTGCAATCAGTATTTTCCAAGCGACAACTCAAATTCAGGAACAAACATTAGCTTTTGTGCCAAAGATTGTTGCCGTACTTCTGGCGGTACTTTTGTTTGGGCCTTGGATTTTAAATATCTTGGTCGATTTTACGTTCAACATTCTCGATAATCTATACAGATACATAGGGTAGGCTTTAGCAGATGGAGACATTATTGCAAAGTTTCCCTGTCGCTCTGCTTATGTTTTGTCGAATCACATCATTTTTTGTAACTGCGCCGATTTTTTCGGCTCGAAATGTACCAGCTTCAGTCAAAATTGGACTGTCTGCTTTTGTCACATTGACTGTATATATGATATATGGCATAAACCAGACTGTACCCACAGATTTGAGTTATATTTTGCTCATCATCAGAGAGATTTTGATTGGTTTGCTTTTGGGATTTGTTGCGTATCTATTGATGACGGCTGTACAGACAGCAGGTGCTTTTATTGATATACAAATTGGTTTTGGTATTGCAAATGTATATGATCCAATGACAGGTGCTTCAGCTCCCCTCACAGGTAACTTCAAATATGCATTTGCAGTGCTTTTATTCCTAACTATGAATGGACATCATTATCTGCTGGATGCCCTCGTATACAGTTATCGCTGGATCCCGTTGTCAAATGTATTTTTCCTAAGGTTGGCCGATGGAAGTATTGCTGAATTTTTGATTCGGACGCTAGGTGAATCATTTATGCTTGCTTTTCAGATGGCTGCACCTATGGTAGTTGCGTTGTTTTTAACGGATGTAGGATTAGGATTTTTGGCAAAAACAGCTCCTCAATTTAATGTGTTTGCTGTCGGAATGCCGCTTAAAGTGCTTGTCGGGCTTGCTATTTTGCTTTTGCTGGTTCCCAGCTTCGCCTTTGTATTTGGTCAATTGTTCGAAGTAATGTTCAGATCCATGGAAAAATTGCTTGGGACCATTGGGCAAAGGCCGGGATGAGTGAAACGGAGGACAAGATTCGAATGAAACTTCAACTCGACCTCCAGTTATTTTCAGGGGAAAAGACGGAGAAAGCTACCCCGAAGAAGAGACAGGATACACGTAAAAAGGGACAGGTTGTCAAAAGCATGGAGATATCTGGTGCTTCAATTCTCCTGTTCACTTTTTTAATCATGATGGTTTTCAGTGATTTTTACAAGGAGCGTACGGTTCGACTCTTCACGGATATCTTCATCAATCGGTTGAGCATGGAAGTCACTGACGAAAATGTAATGTCGCTCATGATGCGATACGGTATAGAAGTGATGTTGTTGCTTGCTCCTGTTCTGCTTGGTGTAGCATTAATTGCTTTGATCGTTAACTACATGCAGGTAGGTTTTCTACTTGTAGGTGAAGGTTTGAAGCCGAAACTGGAAAAGTTGAATCCGATCAAGGGATTTAAAAATATTTTTTCTCTTCGTTCTTTGGTCGAATTTGCTAAATCCATTTTGAAAATGACCATCATCGGCTATCTTGTGTATAGCACAATTACAAGTTACCAGTCCGATATTGCATCGCTCTCTCATTTTTCAATGGATGCCATTTTGCATTTTGCTGCTTCAATTACTTTAAGTCTTGGAGTCAAGATTGCGGTAGCTCTGTTGGTACTTGCGATATTTGATTACATGTACCAGAAGTATGATTATGAGAAGAATATCCGAATGTCCAAGCAAGACATCAAGGACGAGTACAAAAAAATGGAAGGTGATCCGCTGATCAAAGGTAAAATCCGGGAACGCCAGCGTCGTATGGCTATGCAGCGTATGATGCAGGAAGTGCCAAATGCGGATGTAATCATCACAAACCCGACTCACTTTGCGGTTGCGCTAAAGTATGAAGGTTCAGAGATGGAGGCACCGCAGATTATTGCCAAAGGTCAGGACTATGTCGCCTTGCGTATTAAGGAAATTGCCAAAGAAAACGGTGTTATTACGATGGAAAACAAGCCGTTAGCACGGGCATTGTTCCAGAGAGCCGAGATTGGTGATGCCATACCGGCCGATTTGTTTCAAGCGGTAGCCGAAGTGCTGGCTTATGTATATAAACTAAAGGGCAGAACGAAATAAAAGGGGATCGGAGGCCGTACATTCATTGAAGATTAAAGATATAGCTGTCCTTGCGGGTATCATTGGCATTGTGTTGATGATGATTCTCCCGATCCCGACCTGGCTGTTGGACTTGTTACTGGTCGTCAATATTTCAATTGCGCTGATGATACTCCTTGTTGCCATGAACAGCAAAGAAGCGTTGCAGTTTTCTATTTTTCCAGCTTTGCTGCTGATCACCACACTATTCCGACTGGCTCTGAATATTTCGACAACCAAGCTAATCCTCGGTGAAGGGGATGCCGGAGCCGTAGTTGCTACCTTTGGTAGCTGGATTGCCGGAGGGCAGATTGCGATTGGATTTATTGTGTTTTTGATCCTGGTTGTCGTTCAATTTATCGTTATTACGAAGGGGTCTGAGCGCGTAGCTGAAGTTGCTGCCCGATTCACCCTCGATGCGATGCCTGGTAAACAAATGAGTATTGATGCGGATTTGAATGCGGGGCTGATCAACGAGCAACAAGCTCGTGAGCGACGTTCCAAAATTGAACGTGAAGCCGATTTCTATGGAGCAATGGATGGAGCAAGTAAATTCGTAAAAGGTGACGCAATTGCAAGTATTATCATCCTCCTGATCAATCTCATTGGTGGATTTATTATCGGGATGACTGTGCATGGGATGGCTTTCGCGGATGCCATGTCAACGTACTCTGTATTGACTATTGGAGATGGATTGGTAAGCCAAATCCCTGCTCTGCTTATTTCCACAGCAGCAGGACTTATCGTCACCAGAGCGTCATCAGAAGGAAACTTGGCAGATGATATTACGGGGCAACTGTTTACATATCCAATACTCATTTATATCGTAGCTTTCGTTATTGCCATGCTCGGTTTCTTCACACCAATTCATGTTATTACTACGCTTCCGTTGGCAGGTGTGTTGGCATATGCCGCGTGGCGTATGCAGAATAATCTGAATATGAAACAAGTGGCGGAAGAACAGTTGGAAGAAGAACAGCAGATTGAAGAGGTTAGAAGTCCTGAAAGTGTAATTAACCTGCTTCAGGTGGACCCTATTGAGTTTGAATTTGGTTATGGTTTAATCCCGCTTGCTGATAATCAGCAGGGTGGAGACTTATTGGATCGGATCATTATGATTCGGCGGCAGTGTGCTCTTGAACTGGGGTTGGTCGTTCCGGTCATACGGATTCGAGATAACATCCAGCTCAGACCCAATGAGTATGTTATCAAAATCAAAGGTAACGTGGTAGGTGGCGGAGAACTGTTGTTGAATCACTACCTTGCCATGAGTCCAGGTTATGATGAGGAGTCAGTGACAGGTATTGAAACGACAGAGCCTGCTTTTGGACTTCCGGCACTATGGATTGATGAAGTAACCAAAGACAGAGCGGAACTTGCAGGATATACAGTCGTAGACCCACCTTCCGTTGTGGCTACACATCTGACGGAATTGATTAAAAAGCATGCGCATGAGTTACTTGGAAGACAAGAAACGAAAGCACTTGTGGATAATCTCAGAGAGAACTATTCTGCCCTGGTGGATGAACTGATTCCTTCTCTACTTTCCATTGGTGATGTGCAGAAAGTACTTGCCAAGTTATTGCGTGAGAAAATATCTATTCGTGATATGGTTACCATCTTCGAGACACTAGCTGACTATGGTACGTATACGAAGGACCCTGATGTGCTAACTGAGTACGTCAGACAATCCCTCTCACGTCAGATTACTCAGCAGTTCTCACAGAAAGGTGAGACACTTCGGGTGATCACCGTTGGACCTGGTCTTGAGAAGAAAATTGCTGAAAGTGTGCAACAATCGGATCAAGGAAGCTATCTTGCGCTAGACCCTGTTTCCACACAAAGTGTGTATCAGAAGCTGAGTGAACAAGTGAACCGTTTGATTCAATCAGGTCAACAACCTGTTGTATTAACTTCTCCAACCATTCGGATGTATCTGCGTCAGGTTATTGAACGTACTATGCAGGACATTCCAGTGCTTTCCTACAGCGAGTTGGAGCCGAATGTTGAAATTCAAAGTATCGGGGTGGTGAACTTATGAGAGTAAAACAATACGTTGTTGAGACCATGCCCGAAGCTATGCTTCAAATTCGCAAAGACCTGGGAAGTGATGCCGTCATTCTGTCCACCAAAGAGATCAAGGTGGGCGGTGTGATGGGAATGTTTCGCAAAAAACGGATCGAAGTTGTAGCTGCAGTGGATAAGGAAGAAAACAAGCAAACGACAAAGCAAGTACAAAATCAATTCACACCTGTACCTCGTGCATTTGTACCTGAGGCTTATCGGCAAACTGCTCGTTCGTTTGTTGCGGCTTCTGATGAGTCGACGACAACGAATACAGCTGATCAAAGTGTACAGGAAAAGTCTGCGGCCGCGCCGTCTGTGTTTGAATCACGTAATATCAGTTCAGACATAGACAGCGGCCCAGGTTCTTCGAGCACGGATCATAAACCGCGACCGCAAGGGGCGGATTTTTCGGGTTCAACAACTGGCACGAAGCAAACAGGTTCAGACCTGCAGCAGGATAAGTTGATGACTGAATTGCAGGATCTTAAACAAATGGTGACCAGGCTTTCGAAGCAGGGTACTTCTGCGGACCCTGTACCAGAGGAACTGCAACCGATCCGAGAACGTTTGACAGAACAAGATGTTTGGCCTGAAGTATGGGAATCCTGGTTCGATTCAATTCAAGCAAGATTGTCTGAGGATGGATTGAAAGAACAGGATGTAGAACAAGTGGTAAAGCTTGAGGTCATGCACTTTTTGGAGCAACGTATTGAAGAAGGGATACTTCCTACCACTCGAATCGTCTATGTAGCTGGACCAACAGGTGTAGGAAAAACGACGACAATTGCAAAATTGGCTGCTGAACAAATGTTCAAAAAACAGCGTAAAGTTGGATTCATTACATCAGATACGTATCGGATCTCGGCAGTAGAACAGCTTAGAACATATGCATCTATACTGAATGTTCCACTTGAGGTGGTTCAATCGCCCGGTGATACACAACGTGCCATTTCTAGATTAGAGCATTGTGACTTGATCTTTATGGATACAGCGGGCAGAAACTACAGAAATGAATTACTTGTTTCGGAACTGCAAAGTTTGCTTGCTCCTGTAGAGAACAGCGAAACCTTTCTGGTCATGAGTATGACATCCAAAAGTGCTGATATGGTTCAGATCACGGAACATTTCAGTAAATATGGACTGGATAAGGTGATTTTCACCAAAATGGATGAGACTGGGAGCTGCGGTCCACTATTTAACTTGTTACACCGTTTTCCACTCAAGCTCGCATATGTGGCAAATGGACAAAATGTTCCGGACGATTTGTTGAAGCCGGACGCAGATTCGTTGTCTAAACAGTTGCTGGGAGAAGGGTCACAATGAAGGATCAGGCAGCTGCACTTCGAAGTATGTTCTCCGCGCCATTGGAATTAGAAGGCATTGAGCGAGATAATCGATCCTCAAAGATCATTACTGTGGCCAGTGGTAAGGGAGGTGTTGGGAAATCCAATTTTACACTGAACTTTGCCTTGGCATTGCAGGCTTTGGGAAAAAAGGTACTTGTGTTTGATGCCGATATTGGAATGGCAAATATTGATGTTCTTATGGGTACTTCTTCTTCCTATAATCTTTACCACCTATTGTACCGACAAAAATCTATAAGGGAGATCATACAACTGGGTGCCAGCGGCTTGCCTTACATTGCTGGTGGATCAGGCATGAAAGAGTTATTCTCATTGTCTGATCGTGATCTGGAGTTCTTCGCCAGTCAAGTGGAGGATATTGCCCAGGAAATGGATTATGTCATCTTTGACACTGGGGCAGGACTCTCCAGGGAGAATATGAAGTTCATCGGTGCTGCCGATGAATGCCTGATTATAACCACACCTGAACCGACTTCAATAACCGATGCTTATGCTTTAGTCAAAGTTATGCACGGCCAGGAAAATGCTACGCCCTTTCGGATGATCGTTAACCGGGTGGAGGACGAACGAGAAGCGGAACGGGTGGCAGATAAAATAGCTGGAGTGGCAAGGCGGTTTTTGCAGACGGATATTCCGCTGCTTGGGTATATTTCAGAAGACGCTCAGGTAGTCAAGGCGGTTAAAAGGCAAATGCCCTATAGTCTGGCTTATCCCAATGCCAAAGCCTCCAAAGATATAGAGAAACTTGCTCTTCGTTATCTGGCTGTACCTGCAACTCCGGGATCCGGAACCTTGACAGGAATCAGGGGATTTATGAATAAGTGGCTTAAACGGACAACATGATTTCTGAATAAAGGAAACAGGGGTGACACAACATGGCGGTGTATCAAGTATTGGTTGTCGATGATTCCGCTTTTATGCGTAAGATTGTTACGGATTTGATCCAAGCGGATCCGGAATTTAAGGTCACGGCAACGGCATCAAACGGTAGAGAAGCGATTCAAAAATCACTAGAATTGAAACCCGATATTATTACAATGGACGTTGAGATGCCCGAAATGAATGGGCTGGACGCATTAAAATCAATTATGAAGGAATCCTTCGTTCCTGTGATTATGCTCTCTGGTATCAATGAACAAGGCATGAAAGAAACCATTATGGCGCTTGAAGCCGGGGCATTTGACTTCATTCGCAAACCATCTATTTCACACGACCAGGATATTGCTCAAGTTGGTAAAGCCTTGGTTGAGCGCATGCGTGCTGCGATGAATGAGATCAAACGAAAAGCTGATCGTAATTTATCCTTAAAAAATAGAGAGATTCCGCAAGGAACAGCTGTCCCTTCAGCTCAGCAGGTACAGAAAGAAATGCCAGGCAGGGATCGAGTCGAGCCTGTGAAAAAAATGATTGAACCTGCCCAGACGAGTCAACACTCTCTTCAAGAGCGGACTGAAGTCTTTCAGGCCAAATCAAAGAAACCAATTGAGCCATTATCACCTTCGAAACCAGGCCGGGTAGAGAATAAACCTGAGCCTTTGCCGAAGGCAGAGCGGAAGTCGGGGACGAATGCAGAGAGAGTAGTGAGGTCCGCTAATCCAGTGCAGACTCCGAAGGAAGTTCGGCTACCTAATGCAGCTAGACTGGCAGCTGATCAAGTAGCAGCAGCCTCTGCAAAAGCCAAGGATTTAATCAAGCCTAATCCTATCCCCAAAGGTGCAGCGGGGCCGGAAGGGACATTCAACAAGCTTGTAGCAATAGGTTGTTCTACGGGTGGACCAAGGGCTCTCAAGACATTGCTCGAGCAGTTGCCTGCTGACTTGCCTGCACCGGTCATTATTGTGCAGCATATGCCGCCCAATTTCACACGTTCTCTGGCTCAACGACTGAATACGTTCAGTCCACTGCATGTGGTTGAAGCCGAAGAGGGCATGGTCCTGAAAAAAGGGACCGCCTATATAGCACCCGGCGGATACCATGTGAAAGTTAACAAAACAGCAGACGGGAAGTTTGTTGTGAAGTTGACTGAAGATCAACCAGTGAATGGGCATAGGCCTTCAGTGGATACGATGTTTGAGTCGCTTCTGCCGTTTACATCTTTACAAAGGCATCTTGTTTTGCTGACAGGAATGGGAAGTGACGGAGCACGTATGATGAAGAAATTATACGAAGCTGGAGTTACATCAACCTTTGCCGAGAATGAAGAAACATGTGTTGTATATGGTATGCCGCGTTCTGCTGTAGAGCTGCAATGCGTTCGTCATCTTCTGCCACTGCAGGAGATTGCGTCTAAACTTGTTCAAGCAGTGAAATAACGGAGTGTAACTCACGGAGGAGGTGCCTCACAATGGACATGAACCAATATTTATCCATGTTTATTGATGAGTCTAATGATCATCTGCAATCGCTTAACGAAAACATGCTACAACTTGAAGGCAATCCGGAAGATCTGGGTATAGTTCAGGTTATATTCCGTTCTGCTCATACCTTGAAGGGTATGGCAGCAACAATGGGCTTTGAAGATTTGGCATCACTGACACATAAAATGGAAAATGTGCTGGATCTGGTTCGTAATGAGAAGTTGAAAATGCAGGATTACATTTTTGACACCATGTTTAAGAGTCTGGACGCTTTGGAAACCATGGTTCAGGATATTACTGAAGGTGGACAAGGTAAAGCGGATGTGTCATCCATCGTTGCTTCACTTCAGGCAATTGAAAATGGTGAGATGACAAGCGGAGCTGCTCCTGCAACTGAAAACAAACCGGCTAACGCCTCAATTGCTTCGGCTGTGGAGCTGGATGAATTCCAGTATTCGGTGCTGGATCAGTCCATTGCTGAAGGCCACCGTGTGTTTTATGTGGATGTGCTTGTTAGCGAACATAGCCAGTTAAAAGGTGTACGGGCTTATATGGTCTTTGATATGCTGGAACGTTCAGGTGAAGTTGTTAAAGCTTACCCGTCTGTTCAGGATATTGAGCAGGAGAAGTTTGAGCGCAGTTTCTCGTTGTATTACATAACAACTAAAGAGGCGCACGAACTGGAAGAAGGCATCATGAGTATCTCTGAAATTGAAAGTGCGAAGCTCATTCAACTGGATCAGGAGACTCTTCAGCAGATGGCCAATCAAGTAGCAGCTACAGTTGAAGCGCCAATCGCACCAACAGCTGTAACTGAGGTTGCTTCGTCAGATAATAATTCTGCACCTAAAGAAGAAGCCAAGACGGCACCAGCTAAAACAGCTGCGCCGAAGCAAGCTGCTGCACCTTCACGTACCATTCGTGTGGATATTGAACGTCTCGATGTATTGATGAATCTGTTCAGTGAATTGTTGATTGACCGTTCACGTCTGGAGCAACTGGCCAGTGAGACAGGCAACAATGATTTATCCGATACAGTAGCCCATTTAAGCCGAGTTAGCACAGATTTGCAAAATATTGTACTGAAATTACGGATGGTTCCGGTAGATACCGTATTTAATCGATTCCCGCGCATGATCCGTGATCTGGCTAAGACACTTGATAAGAAAATCGATTTGGTCATTACAGGTGCTGAGACAGAATTGGATCGTACGGTAATTGATGAGATTGGTGATCCGCTTGTGCATCTACTGCGTAACGCGGTTGACCATGGTGTGGAATCCATTGCAGAGCGTGTAGCTGCTGGTAAACCAGAGATGGGCACAGTGAACCTGCGCGCCTTCCACAGTGGAAATCACGTGTTTATTGAAATTGAAGATGATGGTAAAGGTATCTATCGCGACAAGCTTTTGAAAACCGCGATCAAACGTGGTGTTGTAACCGAAGAACAAGGTGCCAAGATGAGTGACGACGAAGTGAATCAACTGTTGTTCGCACCTGGTTTTAGTACTGCTGATATTATCTCGGATATCTCTGGCCGGGGCGTTGGCTTGGATGTAGTAAAATCGAAGATCACTTCGCTTGGTGGTAATGTAACGATTCATTCAACTCCAGGCAAAGGTACAAACTTCTCTGTTCAGCTTCCGTTGACTCTATCCATTATTGCTGCAATGCTTGTACGACTTGGTTCAGAGAAATACGCTGTTCCGTTATCTTCCATTGTAGAGACGGCCATTGTACAACGTGAGCAAGTTCGTAATATTCACGGCAATAAAATGATTACGTTCCGTGAGTCACTGATTCCGTACTTGTCATTGAGCGAAGTTTTCTCCGTACCGGATTTCAATGACGCTGATGAGCAGGAAACAGAAATTGTCGTGATTCGCAAAGGTGACCGTCTTGCAGCCGTAGCGGTTGAAGAATTTATTGGACAAAGTGAGATTGTTCTCAAATCAATGGGAACCTATCTGCCTGCTATTGAAGGAATCTCTGGAGCAACCATTCTCGGAGATGGACAAGTAGCCCTGATTCTTGATCCTAATGCATTTATTAAATAAGCATAGAGCTAAGTCTTACATTTAATAGGGAGGTTTTTTACATGGAAGAAGAGTTGAAAGTCATCGTCTTTAAATTGGGTTCCGAAGAGTATGGTATTGAGGTAGACAAGGTTCAGACGATTGAGCGCATGATGCCAATTACCCGTGTTCCCAAGACACTTTCCTTTGTAAAAGGAGTTATCAATCTACGCGGTGTTGTTATTCCGGTCATCGATCTGCGCGGTCGTTTCTCCCTTCCGGAATCGGAGTACACAGATCAGACTCGTATTGTTATCGTAGGTGTAGATGACATGCAAGTTGGCTTTATCGTTGATTCTGCTAATGATGTTATTGATATCAAGAGCAGTGCGATTGATAGCCCACCAGAAGTGGTTGGTGGCGTCAAAGCGAGATACCTGCGAGGTGTTGCTAAATTGGAGGATTCACGCTTGCTGATTATGCTTAACTTGAACGAAGTATTAAATAAAAGCGAGATTGTACAGCTGGAAAGTGTTGAGGGCTAGTACCGTGGAGATGTTCAACCGATTTGAGGTATTCCAGATGGATGTGCTCAAAGAGGTCGGTAACATTGGAGCAGGCAACGCCGCAACGGCGTTGTCTCAGCTCCTCAACAGACCGATTGACATGGGTGTACCTAAAGTACAAATGCTGCCTTTTGAAGAAGTTGCCGAAAAAGTGGGCGGAGATGAACGCATCGTTGTTACCGTATTTCTTCGTGTAGAAGGTGAAGCACCGGGAAATCTTTTCTTTATGATGACACCAGAGGCTGCTAAAATGTTGTTGAATAGACTTGCCGGGTTTGATCTGAGAGAAGGACTCGCGTTTACAGATATGGAGCAATCAGCGCTTTCCGAGATTGGAAATATTTTAGCTGGATCCTATCTTTCTTCTTTGGCAGATTTCACGAAATTGTCCATGTACCCAACCGTTCCTGGACTTGCCATCGACATGGCGGGTGCCATTCTAAGCTATGGTTTGTTGCAGTTTGGCGAGATGGGTGACGCTGCATTGTTGATTGACACATCTTTCTTTGAAGGTGAAGATCAAGTTGAGGGTCAGTTTTTCCTTATTCCGGATCCACCATCCTTTGCAAAGATATTTGAATCGCTAGGGGTGCCACTGAGCCATGATTGAGGACAAAAGCGTCGTTAAAGTCGGTATGGCGGATTTAAACATCGCTCATCTTCCTGGTGTAATCCGTACGACTGGTTTGGGTTCGTGTGTGGGATTAACAATGTATGACCCACATTTGAAGCTGGCTGGAATGGCGCATGTCATGCTTCCTAGTTCAGAGATCGCCCGCGAAGGGAAACTGAACACGGCGAAATATGCGGATACGGCGTTGCCTGAGCTTTTGGAAAAGATGATAAAACTAGGCGCTTCTCACTCACGTATTGTGTCTAAAATGGCGGGAGGCTCTCAGATGTTTGCCTTTGCTGGCGCTGGAGATACAATGCGCATTGGACCACGGAATGCAGATTCATGTCGAGAGTGGCTTCAAAAACTCAAAATCCCTCTTCTTGCAGAAGATACGGGTGGGAATTATGGACGAACGATTGAGATGGACTGTGAAACTGGACTTTTGACTATTCGAAGTGTACAAATGGGTGTAAAGGAACTATAAGACTATGATAGGAAACTACCGCATTAATCTTGGAGCAGGCATCGTTGGGTTTATTCTTACTTTTTTTGTAGCATACAGCAGCAATGTGTTGATGACCAGTTTAATTCGCGGATTGATTGGATTCGTAGCCTGGTTTGTCCTTGCATACGGTTTACGCTGGGGATTGGGATTGCTGCTGAACCCTCAGGCCGAGGGAAATGGATATGGTTATGATTCACCAAGTGCTCAAGATCAAAGAGGTTCACAGGTGGACATTAAAATCGAAGACGATGGACAAGAGCTGAATGATTTGCTCAAAAGTGGACAGAACGCTTCATCTGGGGATGATCTTCCGCCATCTGAGACGAAAGCTCCAACGGGATTCGCCCCTTTGGATCCGCCTAAACTTGTCCGGACCAAGGATCCGGAGGAATTGGCGCAGGCCGTTCGTCACCTGACAGACAAATAAGGAGGGTGAAAGCAATTGAACGAGCGTAAAGCTTCACATTTGAACCATTCTGATCTGTGGGAAAAGTGGAAAGAACATGGAGATCTTGAAGCCAAGAAAACGTTGATTGAAAAGTATCTTCATATTGTAAACTATGTATCTGGTCGACTGGCTGTTGGTTTACCCAAAAATGTTCCCAAGGATGACTTGGAGAGCAATGGAGTTATGGGGTTAATTGATGCATTGGAGAAATTCGACTATGAACGTGGTCTGCAATTTGAAACTTATGCATCATGGAGGGTCCGCGGCGCCATTCTTGACGGTCTGCGTCAAGGGGATTGGGTTCCGCGTTCTGTTCGAGAGAAGGCCAAGCGAATTGAAGACGCCTACCAACAGCTGGAACAAAGCTATCTTAGGTCCGTCAGTGATGAGGAAATGAGTCAGTATCTGGACGTGTCTACCAAAGATTTTCAACATATGCTTCAGGAAGTGGCAGTTATGTCACTTTGCTCGCTAGAAGACCCCATTCGTGAAGAAGAGTCTGAGACTCGTCTATCTTTGATGGTGGATGAGAAAGCCAAAAATCCGGATTATAAAGTGAATGAATTTTATTTAAAGGAAGCTTTGGTGCAAGGGCTTGACAAGTTGACGGTAAAAGAGAGAACGGTTGTTTCGCTCTTGTATTACGAAGATCTTTCTCTTAGTGAAATTGCTGAGGTCATGTCTCTTTCTCCGTCTCGTATATCCCAGTTACATTCCAAGGCAATATTACGATTACGCGGCACGTTGGACAAACAGAAAGATTTGTTGATGCGTAAAGATTAATAGAGAAAAGTAATATAATTTGGAGTTTGGGGAGTGGAAAGTCTAAAAGGGGGAAGAATTGCAGTGACACAGCGGACTGCTTTGGAACAGTGTTTAAACATTGTTTTATCGGACGACAAATGCATAGCCTACCTTGAATTTTCCAAAGAGGAAGAAGGCTTTGCCTGCACGATCGATGAACTTGAACAATTTGTGGCGAACAAGGGCATCAAACAGGGTGTAATGCGAGAGGCATTACTACTTTTTGTGAGTAACCCTGAAACCTATTTAAAAGATAAATACAAGATTGCCGAAGGTATCGCTCCTATTCAGGGAACAGATGGATTCATCAAGATTCTGGTTGGAATGGACGATACGAACGAACGACGACCGCTCGAATCGGAAGATGGAACCGTCGATTACAAAGAAGTGACCCGGTTAAACAATGTCCGTAGTGGTCAGATCATTGCAGAGCGGATCGCTCCTTGCGATGGCATACCAGGCAGGGCAGTAACAGGTGAGGAAATTCCTTATCGTCCGGGAAAAGAAGCTCGGTTTAAAGTTGGAAAAAATGTTGTGATTAACCCGGATGGTTCTGCGATGTACGCTGCACTGGATGGGCTGGTTACCAAAACGGACGGTAACAAACTGAATGTGTTTCCGGTCTATGAAGTCAATGGTGATGTTGATTACAATAACGGTAATATCGACTTTGTAGGCACAGTTGTCATACGAGGCAATGTACTTACCGGATTTAAAGTGAAAGCAGCAGGTGATATTCGTGTCGTCGGAGGTGTCGAAGGAGCGGAACTGGAAGCAGGCGGCTCAATCGAAATTACCGGTGGTATTATTGGTTATAACAAAGGACTGGTACAAGCAGGCCATAATGTTAAATGTACGTTTATTCAAGAGGGCAACGTGGATGCTGGTGAAGATGTTCTTGTCTCCCAGAGCATTATGCATTCCAATATTCGGGCTGGGCACGGTGTCATCTGTGCGGGAACCAAGGGTCTTATTGTTGGTGGCTCGATCCAGGCCGGTCAGAACGTCTCTGCGCGTGTTGTGGGCAACAGCATGTCCACGGTCACTTCCATTGAAGTTGGTGTACTGCCGAAGCTGCGTAACGAACTGAATGATTTGCGTAAGGAAGCCAGAGAACAGATGGACTCCTTGGACAAAACAAAGAAGGCTTTGACATTGTTAGACCAGTTAGCTGCCGCTGGACAATTAAGTCCGGATAAAATGTCGATGCGGATCAAACTGAATGCTACGCAGAAATCTGCTCTTCGTATAAGTGAAGAAACGAAAATGCGTATCTTTGAAATTGAAAAGGCGCTTGAAGATACAAGTAAGGCTCGTGTTGATATTCTGAAGATGATTTATGGAGGCTCTAAAATAGTTATCGGCAGATACACGAAATTTATTAAAGATCCAGTGAGTCGAATTTCATTTTATTATCACGATGGTGATATTACGATGGTTCCATACGTTTAAGTACAGCATTCAGGCACAGGAAGAAATCCATTCGAAACCGTGAGGTGAGCGTATGAGTTTCAAAGCAGTGGAGTTGCAGATTGCGGTACCACGAACAAGTGAAGCGGGACGTTATCAAAGTGAAGCCCAACAGCGACCGATTACGGATCAGAATCTTTTGGCAGAGCAAACGTCAAAAGAAGCAAATGAAGCAAGGCAACGAAGTGAAGCAATGGACGAAACTTCACAGACTTCGGTGCGTGATGGTCATACCAATGATGGGAATCAGCAGAGTGGTTCCGATGGACAGGAGACTGCTCAGGCTCAAGAAACGGTCAAACCTGCAGAACACCCGTACAAAGGTAAACACATAGATTTCTCATTTTAAAAGATGGTTGTTATAGACATGAAGCCTTGCGCACCGATGGTTGAATCAGAAGGAGAGAACCCAATTTGTCACCATGGATCATTATTGTCATATTAGGGGCCTGCGCCATCGCCTACGCTTATATCATGCCTCGGAAAAACAAGGCGCAAGAGCCCGGGCATCAACTGGTGCAGGAGATGGAATCTACGCTTGAACACTACATGACCGAGATCGAAAATGATAATGATGCTCTTATTCAACGTGTGGCTGAAATGAAGGGAGAAGCGACAGCAGCAGATCAACGTATGCAATTGCAACTTCAGGAATTACAGCAGCGGTTGGATCAGCTGGAACAGAGCAAAAAGAACGAATCTGTCGCATCAACTGTGCCACAATCAGGTAATGTACCTGTGCAAGCTTCCGAAGGTTTGCAAGCTCAAGCGCTCGTGAAAAGTGTACAAGCAGAGGCGGCCCAGCAGGCGTTAGAAGCAGACCTACAGACCAGCAAGGTCGAAACTTTGCCTGAGCGTGAATCGATTAAAGATCGATATCCGGAACTCTTTAATTTACATGCTGAGGGTAAGTCGATGGATGCCATATCCAAGCAAACAGGCATTCAGCGTGGTGAGGTACAGTTAATACTTCAATTGGCAGAACGGGAGGAAAGCTAAGTCATGGACAAGCGATCCTTATGGATTGGTCTGGGGAGCGGCATGATTATTGGTGCAGTTTTGCTTCAACTGGCCACAGTCGGACAAAATGCATTATCGGATAGTAATCTGGCCCCTGAGCAGACTGCCAATATGACCAAAGAACAGCTTGAAACAGCGGCGAAAAGTTTGGATATGAAGTTGGTTGGTTCTGAAGAGGAACTATACACAGAAGCAGAGTGGGTGGCGAAGAAAAAGCAGGAGAGCAGTGAGTTACAGGGGAATACAGCAACACCACCTGAGACAGTAACCTCTACGGAGACACCTGCAGATCCTGAGAAGCCAGAAGAGCCTGCTACAAATGAAGTTAAAGGGCAGAAAGAGATAACTGAGCCGAAGACAACAGAACCTGTAACGCCGAGCAATCCGAAAGGCGCAACAGTATCATTCAAAGTACGTTCAGGCAATAGCCTTGCGATCGTTGCAGCAAACCTGAAAACCGCGGGAATCGTAGATGATGCCCAAGCATTCATAAAGGCTGGCAAAGCTGAGCGAATCAATACCAAAATCCAAGTGGGTACTTATGCGCTTGAAAAAGGCGAAAGTTTCAAATCCATTATCGCAAAAATTACGAAAGAACCGTCAAACTGAGCATGCTCGGACAGGACGGTTTTTGCGTATTAAATGGTGCATTTTCAAAGCTTGATAATAATTAGTGTTGAGTTACATATCAGGTTTAAAATGATTCGATACTAGCAAAAAGTAAAAAGTAGATTTTAGCTTCAAAGACTGTTGCATCAGACATCCAGTTGTGCTATATTAGATAACGGTGTTAAAACACACGCATGTGCTAATTTTGTTGAGGGTGCTTTCCTTATGGAGAGTCTTGGCGAAAAATGATGCCGGCGGAGGACACAATAAAAACCATATTAGGAGGTGTGTGAAGATGGCAGTAATCTCCATGAAGCAGCTTCTCGAAGCTGGGGTACACTTCGGTCACCAAACTCGTCGTTGGAACCCAAAAATGGATCGTTATATCTTCACTGAAAGAAACGGAATTTATATCATCGACTTGCAAAAGACGGTGAAAAAAGTCGAAGAGGCTTACAACTTCGTTAAAGGAATCGCAGGAGAGAATGGTACAATTCTTTTCGTGGGTACTAAGAAACAAGCTCAAGATTCCGTTAAAGAAGAAGCTGAACGTGCTGGTCAATTCTACATTAACCAACGCTGGCTTGGCGGTACCCTGACTAACTTCCAAACTATTCAAAAACGTATTGATCGTTTGAAACAGTTGGAAGCTTGGGAAGAAGACGGTACATTCGCTGTATTGCCTAAAAAAGAAGTTATCTTGCTTCGCAAAGAAAAAGATCGTCTGGAGAAATTCTTGGGCGGTATTAAAAATATGAAAGGCCTGCCAAGCGCCCTGTTTATCATCGATCCACGCAAAGAGCGTATCGCTGTTGCGGAAGCTCGCAAATTGGGTATCCCAATTGTAGGTATCGTTGATACTAACTGCGATCCGGATGAGATCGATTATGTTATCCCGGGTAATGACGACGCGATCCGCGCTGTTAAATTGCTGACAGGTAAAATGGCTGATGCTGTAATCGAAGCTAACCAAGGCGAAGAAACTTCCGCTTAATAGATTCGAACATATGTTATAAACTAAATGAAAAGGGTGGTTGGCAGGTGGATAACCTCTCACTGCCCTTTTTTTAGAGTGTACGTACAATACTTAATTTTGGAGGGAATTTATAATGGCAGTTAATGCGAGTGCAGTAAAAGAACTTCGCGAAAGAACGGGCGCTGGTATGCTCGATTGCAAAAAAGCACTGGAAGAAGCAAACGGTGATGTAACGAAAGCAGCTGAATTGTTGCGTGAGAAAGGTCTTTCCGCAGCAGCAAGCAAAGCAGGCCGTGCAGCAACTGAAGGTGTTGTTGAATCTTACATCCACGCTGGTGGACGTATTGGTGTCTTGGTTGAAGTTAACTGTGAAACAGACTTCGTTGGTAAAACGGATCAATTTAAGGATTTCGTTAAAGATGTAGCTATGCAAATCGCTGCAGCTAATCCTAAATTCGTTACACGTGAAGAAGTTCCTACAGATGAGCTGGAAAAAGAAAAAGAAATCCTGAAAGCTCAAGCTCTTAACGAAGGCAAACCAGAGAAAATCATTGAAAAAATGGTTGAAGGCCGTATTGGTAAATACTACGAAGAGTATTGCCTGATGGAACAAACTTTCGTTAAAGATCCAGACAAAACCATCTCCCAATTGCTGAACGAAAAAATCAGCCAAATTGGTGAAAACATCTCCATCCGTCGTTTCGTTCGTTACGAACTGGGTGAAGGTCTTGAGAAAAAAGTAGACAACTTCGTAGAAGAAGTAATGTCCCAAGTAAACAAATAAGACGGTTTCTTTAAACCGGCGAACAGGATTGATTTTCGAAGATATAAGAATGAACAAACTTCGAAGCGTAAACTCCCTTATATCTCAGGAAAACAGTGCCTTACCGGTTAAACGTTTTTCCTAAAAGAGCGGAACACAACTGTGTTCCTTTCTTTTTAAGCAGGAGGCCATGCGCGAGAAGTTTTGTTGGTTGAACACCGAGCGTGTTCAATTCAAAGTGGAGGGTGAATAATTGGAACAGCCAGTATTTAAACGTGTTGTCTTAAAGGTCAGCGGAGAGTCTCTTTCCGGTCAAAACGGCTACGGTATTGATGCAGATACGATCTCGTCGATTGCCCAACAGGTAAAAGAGGTTGTTGCACTTGGTGTACAGGTTGCTATTGTATGTGGCGGCGGAAACATCTGGCGTGGAATTGCCGGTAGCGAAAATGGCATCGATCGTGCAACTGCCGATTATATGGGTATGCTGGCGACAGTAATGAACTCGCTGGCACTGCAGGATGCTTTGGAACAGATTGAAGTACCTACACGTGTACAAACATCTATTGCAATGCAACAAATTGCAGAGCCTTATATTCGTCGTAGAGCTATTCGCCATCTGGAGAAAGGCCGGGTCGTTATTTTTGCAGCAGGTACAGGTAACCCGTTCTTCTCCACGGATACAACAGCAGCACTGCGCGCAGCGGAGATTGAAGCAGAAGTTATCTTGATGGCCAAAAATAAAGTTGATGGTGTATACTCAGCAGATCCGTTTAAGGACAGTACAGCTGTGAAATTTGATCAGTTGACTTACATGGATATTCTTAACAAAGACCTTGGTGTAATGGATTCAACGGCATCCTCGCTTTGTAAGGACAACAACATCCCGTTGATCGTGTTTGCCATTACGGAACAAGGTAACATCAAACGTGTTGTTCTGGGTGAACGTATCGGAACAATCGTTAAAGGGAGTGTAGATTAATGCCACAAGCGGTTAAACAACATGCCGAAGAGCGTATGGAAAAAGCAATTCAAGCATTGCGTCGTGACCTGGCTACTTTGCGCGCAGGCCGCGCAACTCCAGCTCTTTTGGACCGAATTCAGGTAGAGTATTATGGAGCAATGACGCCATTGAATCAACTCGCTAATATCAGTACTCCGGATTCCCGTACACTGATGATTCAGCCTTGGGACAAATCTTCCATGGGTGAAATCGAGCGTGCCATCATGAAATCTGATCTGGGTCTTACTCCAGCCAACGATGGTAACATGATCCGTTTGTCTATTCCGGCATTGACGGAAGAACGTAGAGCGGAACTTGTAAAGCTGACGAAGAAGTTCGGTGAAGAAGGTAAAGTAGCGATTCGTAACATTCGCCGTGATGCGAATGATGATATCAAGAAAATGGAGAAGTCAGATATTTCCGAGGATGAATCACGGAGACATCAGGAAGATATCCAAAAATCGACCGACAAGTTTATTGCTGAAGTCGATAAGGTACTCGCTGCCAAAGAAAAAGAAATCATGGAAGTGTAAGACAAGCGCAGCCCCTCCAATACGGTGGGGTTTTGTCTCTTTTTCCAAGCTTCAGATGAAGAAACTTCAGGGATTTTGGAGGAACAGGAATGATCAAACGGGTTCGGTCGTGGTGGAATGGGGCTGACAAGCAGGAAACGCTGACTATATCCGAGGACAATATCCCGCAGCACGTCGCCATCATCATGGACGGCAATGGACGATGGGCCAAACGTCTGGGACTCCCGCGTATAGCCGGGCACCAAAATGGCATGAAGGCGGTCAAACGTGCGACCATCGCGGCGGAAGAACTGGGCATCAAATATCTGACGATGTACGCTTTTTCGACAGAAAACTGGACGCGTCCAAAAGAAGAAGTGGATTTTCTGATGCGACTTCCGCAAGAATTTCTGGCTATAGAGCTGGATGAACTTATAGAAAAAAATGTGCGCATTCGCATGATGGGCCAAGAGGAACATTTACCTTCTCATACCATCAATGCCTTGCGGGAAGCCATTCGTCTTACGGAACATAATACAGGTCTCGTTTTGAACTTTGCAATGAACTATGGAAGTCGTCGTGAAATGACGGACTGTGTTAAACAGATCGCTCTGCAGGTGAAGTCGGGGGAACTATCTGAAGAGGACATAACACCTGAACTCATTGATAGACATATGCTGACAGTTGATATGCCCGATCCGGATCTGCTGATCCGGACGAGCGGAGAGCTGAGATTAAGCAACTTTATGCTTTGGCAGCTTGCATATAGTGAATTATGGTTTACGGATATATACTGGCCCGAATTTGGCAAAAAGCATTTGCTTGAAGCAGTAGCCGAATATCAGCGCAGAACAAGGCGTTACGGCGGTTTGAAATAGATGGAGGATGAAGCCGTTGAAACAGCGATTAACGACAGGAATCATAGCAGGTGTGTTGTTTTTAGGTTTTTGCATGCTGGGCGGACCCTGGTACCATGGTTTGGTATTGCTTATGGCTCTCATCGGTTATTATGAGTTTGTTAAAATGACCGGGGTGATGCCTTTTTCAGGTGTGGCCCTGATTGGATATGCTGGTGTTTTTGCCATTGTGTTTCCCTGGGAAATGCTTTGGGAGGCAAGACCGCTATCCTTATTTCAGGTCATCTGGATTGTAATGCTTGTACTGATGACCGCTTCGGTTGTCACCAAAAATAAGGTCCCCGTGAATACAGTGGCCATGCTTTTCCTCGGCGTGTTGTATATAGGGATCGGTTTCTATTACATTGCAGAATCCAGACATCTGCATCATGGATTGTTTTGGACGTTTCTGTTGCTGGGCTCCATATGGGCCAGTGATGCAGGAGCTTATTTTGTAGGGAAACTAATTGGTAGAAACAAATTGTGGCCTTCCATCAGTCCAAACAAAACTGTGGAGGGTGCACTGGGTGGCATCGTGATTGCAATTGTTACGTCTGTTATTTTTGCATTAGTATCAGATGGTTTGCTTTCCTGGCAGAGAGCTATTGTGATCGGAATTGCCTGTGCAGTCGTAGGTCAGATGGGTGACTTGATCCAGTCTGCATACAAACGTGTATATAATATCAAGGATTCAGGCAGTCTTCTCCCAGGGCATGGAGGCATTCTTGATCGGTGCGACAGCTGGATTGTTGTTTTTCCATTCGTACATATACTAATGCTACTGCCCTACTAAAGAAGAACATGAGTCTGAGATAACAGCATTGTTCGCTGTAGGCATTGGATAATTAAAGATGAGGTGCAGCATGAAAAAAATTGCGATTCTCGGCTCGACCGGTTCCATTGGAACCCAGACACTGGATGTAGTTGACATGCATCCTGAACTCTTTCAAGTGGAGGGACTGGCTGCCGGAGGCAATACAGACCTGCTGATCGAACAAACCAAACGTTACCGACCGAAGAAGGTATCCGTGGGTTCCAAGGAATTGGCGGATAAGGTTGCTCCACATTTGCCCGCAGGAACGCAACTGTTTTATGGCACAGAAGGACTCGTAGAAGTTGCGGCAGGAACTGATGCGCATACGGTTGTTACAGCAGTTGTGGGAAGTGTTGGATTGGAGTCGACGCTTGCAGCCATAGACGCAGGTAAACAGATCGGACTGGCCAATAAGGAGACATTGGTTACGGCAGGGCACATTGTTACTACAAGAGCGGCTGCCAAAGGAGTTTCTTTACTACCCATCGATAGCGAGCACTCTGCGATATTCCAATGCTTGAATGGTGAGAACAGAGAACGCCTGACAGGTATCACGCTCACTGCTTCAGGCGGATCATTCCGTGATCTTACCCGTGAACAGTTGAAGAGTGTGACTATAGAGGATGCACTGAAACATCCGAATTGGTCAATGGGTTCCAAAATTACGATAGACTCGGCAACAATGGTAAACAAGGGACTTGAGGTCATTGAAGCTCATTGGTTATTTGGCCTTCGATATGATCAGATTAATGTATTGCTTCATCCAGAGAGTGTTATTCACTCCTATGTGGAATTTGATGACACCAGCATCATCGCTCAACTAGGGAATCCGGATATGCGAGTTCCAATTCAATATGCATTGACTTACCCTGACCGCCTGCCAGCACCAGCACAACGTCTATCTCTTGCTCAAGCTGGGAAATTACATTTCCGTGAGATGGATATGGAACGGTTCCCATGTTTAAGAATGGCATATGAGTGTGGTAAAATGGGAGGAACCGCAACAACGGCGTTTAATGCAGCCAACGAGGTTGCTGTAGCCCGTTTCTTGCGTAAAGAGATTTCATTCCTTAAAATAGAAGATATTATTGCTTCTGTGCTGGAAGCACACCACAATGTGGACGAGCCTGATCTGCAGGAGATCGCCCGTTGTGATCAGGAGAGCCGTAAGCTTGCATCCAGTCTGTAATCTCTTTTTTCATAACAAATTGGAAGAAGTGATTCTCTTGTGCGGCATCAGAGAATAATGATAATCTAGAGGGACAGACTGCGGTATGTGCCGTGAAGGAGGATGGATAGGGATTGGAAACCATACAAGTGGTATTTCTAACGGTGCTCATGTTCTTTGTCATCGTGACGGTTCATGAATGGGGGCATTATTATTTTGCCAAACGCGCCGGTATTCTTGTACGGGAATTTGCGATCGGTTTTGGTCCCAAATTGTTCTCATATAAAAGAAACGAGACCCAGTTTACATTGCGTTTGTTGCCTTTTGGTGGATATGCACGGATGGCAGGGGAAGATCCGGAACTGGTAGAGATCCAGGAAGGACAGACCATTGCGGTAAGATCAGTGGATGACCAGGTGAAGATGATCTATCTGGACCAGCTGGATAACCGTAAAAATGTAATACGTGGTGAAGTCATCTCCATTGACATGGAGAGTGCCCTGAAGCTTCAACTTGATGTAGATGGTGAAATTCAGGAGTACCGAATACATCCCCAAGCGATGTTGGTAAGTCGTGGTAAACAAACGCAGATTGCACCGAAAGATCGTCAATTCGGAAGCAAAACGGTTGGACAGCGTGCATTAGCTATTTTTGCGGGCCCCCTGATGAACTTTATTTTGGCCTTTGTGCTGTTTGCTGTATATGCGCAGATGGCAGGAGTTCCAGTGGAGAATCCTAAAAATCTTGAAATTGGTGAAGTGCTTGAAGGCGGGGCAGCCGATCAGGCGAACCTGCAAAAGGGCGATATTATCGAGACGATCAATGGTACTGCTATTGGTACAGATTCACAAAAAATGGTGTCGATGATTGCCGAATCCAAAGACAAGCCGATGGAATGGACGCTGCGCCGGGGTTCGGATACGTTTAATATAACGATTACTCCACGTACTGTAGAAGGACAAGAAGGCGGTAAAGTGGGGATCGTACCTACGCTACCAACCCGATCTGTCGGATTTGCAGAGACATTTAAAGTCTCAGGCGTGGCCATGGTTGATACAACCAAAGTGATATTTGAAGGTTTTAAACATCTGATCAATCAATTCAACATGGATGATATTGGTGGTCCGGTTCGTACATTTGAAGTAACAGGGCAAATTGCTAAGCAAGGGATTGAACAGTTAACGAGATGGGCAGCGATTTTGAGTTTGTATCTTGGGATATTCAATCTGCTACCAATACCTGCACTGGACGGTAGCCGCCTGGTATTTTTGGGAATTGAAGCGCTGCGCGGCAGACCAGTTGATCCCAATCGCGAAGGTATGGTTCATTTCATCGGGTTTGCGATGTTGTTCGTCTTGATGCTGGCAGTAACGTATAATGATATATTACGTTTAATTAACGGATAATTACGGTTGGACTACGCTCTGAACTTTTCTCTCAGAGTGTAGTCGTTATGGGAGGACGCTGGAGTCTTATGTCAAAGGAAAATGATAAACAGTTCGTGACCGAAATCACACCACAGGGTGAGGATTTCTCACGCTGGTATATTGATGTTATCAAAAAAGCTGATCTCATGGACTATGCACCCGTACGCGGTTGTATTGTGTTCAAACCAGACGGATTTGAAATCTGGGAACATATTAAGGATGAGTTGGATCGTCGTTTCCGGGAAACGGGTCATCGCAATGCGTATTTCCCGATGTTCATTCCTGAGAGCTTCTTTCAAAAGGAAAAAGAGCATGTGGAAGGTTTTAACCCTGAATTACCATGGGTTACGGAAGCTGGCGGAGAGAAGCTGGAAGAACGTCTGGCAATCCGGCCTACATCCGAAACGATTATTGGTCACATGTATTCCAAGTGGATTCAGTCGTATCGGGATCTTCCGGTACTGATCAACCAATGGGCTAACGTAGTTCGTTGGGAAAAAAGAACGTTGCCTTTCCTTCGCACAAGTGAGTTCCTGTGGCAGGAAGGTCATACTGCGCATGAGACCGAAGAAGAAGCACGTGAAGAAACGATGAAAATGCTTGAGATTTATCGTGAAGTCGTTGAAGAGTACCTGGCTATTCCTGTAATTGTGGGTCAGAAAACCAAATCCGAGAAGTTTGCGGGTGCGGTGGATACGTACTCGATCGAAGCCATGATGAAGGATGGACGTGCTGTACAAGCAGGTACATCTCACTACATGGGGACTAACTTTGCAAAAGCATTTGAAATTCAATATCTTAGCCGGAACAATGTGCTGGAGCTGGCTTACACCACTTCATGGGGAGTAAGCACACGTTTGATCGGTGCGTTAATTATGGTACACGGAGATGATCGTGGTCTCGTACTTCCTCCTAAAGTCGCACCGACACAAGTGGTCATGATCCCAATTGGACCTCCGAAAACGCGTGATGCTGTGGTTGGGCGTGCAGATGAGTTGTTCACTGAGTTGAAAAAAGCTGGAGTCCGTGTAAAAATGGATGATCGCAGTGATGTTCGCCCAGGTTGGAAATTCAATGAATATGAGATGCGCGGTGTTCCGATTCGTCTGGAGATTGGTCCACGGGATATGGAAAATGGTGTTTGTGTACTTGTATCACGGATCACAGGTGAGAAAAAAGTTGTAGAACAAGCGAACTTGGTAGAAGAAATCCAGTCTATGCTGGCACAGATTCAGGTAGATATGTTAGAGCGTGCTCGCACATTTATGTCGGATAACTTCTACTCTGTGGATACACTCGATGAGATGAAAGAACTGATGGAAAATAAACGCGGGTTTACTCTGGCTGGATGGTGCGGTTCAGAAGCTTGCGAAGATAAAGTAAGAGAAGTCACTGGTGCAACAAGCCGGAACATTCCGTTCCAGCCTGCGGAAGAAAAGCATACGTGCCTGGCTTGTGGTGAAAAGGCTGAACACACGGTTGTGTTTGCAAGAGCGTATTAAGTCAGGATAACCTGACGAAGAGCACTTTTTCACCAGTTGAGTAATGAGTGGGGAGCTTCTGTCGGATAAAATGAGTCGGTGCGAGTTCGGATCGGTGACATTTTTGAATGCAGGGGCTTTTCATGCTTTAAGGGGGTACAAGGAGGAACACGATGAGCGGATTCGAGGAGAAGAGAAAACGGTTTGAGTTGTTGATGAAACAGGCAGAGCTTCCGGCTGGTCTGTTAGAGCCCTATTTTTTGGATGGATGGATTGAACAAGTAGAGACCAATCGAAGTAATCGGGAATGGAATATTCTGATTGCGAAGGATACATTGGTACCGGCTCCAATCTATCGCACATTTTGTCTGCATATTCAAGAGAAGTTGAATCATATTGCCAAAATTTCATTTGGCTTTAAATATACGGACAAGGTACAGAATGGCGATATCGTTAGTGAATATTGGAATTTGTTTCGGGAGTGGGTTACACGTGAGATTCCATCCGTGAATGGTTGGATGAACCGGACTACGTTTGAATGTGAAGCAGATCTCCTGCAACTGACGATGAGTGATGCAACGTCAATGGAATTGGCTCGTAAGAAACAGATTGATCAGGCCATTAAGACGTTCTATGAAAAATACTTTCATTTACCGCTCCGCATCAAGATGCAAGTAGGCGAAGTGGAGAGCAATAAAGAGGCCATGGAACAGTTCCAGGCCCAAAAGCGTGTTGAGGAACTTGAGGTCATCGAAAAGATGATGAGTGAAGTGGATACAGAAATCCCGGTGGATGAGGAGCAGGGGGATCTGCGTTTGCAGATGGGTTACGATATCAAGGAGCCAGCAGTACCTATGCAGGAAATCCAGGATGAAGAGAAAAAGGTTACGCTTCAAGGTACGGTGTTTGGTCTGGATCGCAAAGAACTGCGAAACGGCAATACGTTGTTTACCTTCTATTTGACCGACTTTACGGACTCCATGCAAATGAAGATGTTTGCCAAAACAAAAGAGGATGTTAAAATTCTCAGTTTGCTGGCAAACGGTAAGTGGGTCAAAGTGCGTGGTCGTGTAGAATATGACCGGTTTATGCAAATTCCTGAACTCGCGATGATTCCATCCGATCTGATTGAAGTCAAAGCACCGCCGTCTCGCAAAGACAATGCACCAGAGAAACGGGTGGAGTTCCATCTGCACTCTACGATGAGTACCATGGATGCTGTAACTTCAATTGACAAATACGTGAAAATGGCAGCGGAGTGGGGACATAAGGCTATTGCTGTCAGTGACCATGGTGGAGTGCAGGTATATCCCGAGGCATCCAAGGCTGCTAAGAAAAATGGAATTAAAATGATCTACGGCCTTGAGGCTAATGTCGTGAATGACTCTGTCGCAGTTGTAATGGCTCCGCAGCCTTTGGATCTGCAAACCGCGACATACATCGTATTTGATATCGAGACCACAGGTCTTTCGGTAACGCAGAACAAAATTATTGAGATTGCTGCCGTGAAGATGCAAGATGGCAAAGAAATCGACCGGTTTGCGACGTTTGTCAATCCGCATGAACGCATTCCCTACAACATTCAGCAATTGACGAATATTAATGATGACATGGTAAAAGATGCACCTGAACTTGAGCCTGTTATTCGTGATTTTGTGCAGTTTGCGGGAGATGGTGTACTTGTTGCCCATAATGCACGTTTTGATATGGGCTTCATTCAGGCATCCTTGAAGCAAATTGGAATGCCGGAGCTTCCTAACCCGGTCCTTGATACGTTGGAACTGGCGCGATTGTTATTTCCGAAAAATAAGAACCACCGTCTGAATACGATGGCGGATAAATATAAGGTTGGACTCGAAAGCCATCACCGGGCCATTGATGATACTGTTGCACTCGCGGGTATCCTGATTGGACTGCTAAATGATGCTGCACAGATGAAAGGTTTGACGAGGCTCGATCGTTTGAATGATTATGTGGGTGTCGACTTGTCGAATACAAGACCTTTCCATTGTGGAATCTATGCACTGAATGATATCGGTAAGAAAAATCTATATAAGCTGGTATCTCTCTCTCATACTGAACATTTCAAGCGGGTACCGTGCATTCCCAAATCAAAACTGATTAATTTGCGTGAAGGCCTTGTTGTTATATCGGGCTGTGAAAAAGGTGAGTTTTTCGAAGCGGTACTTAACAAATCACTTGAAGAAGCGGAAGAGATCGCCGAGTTCTATGACATACTGGAGATCCAACCACTTACAATGTATATGCATTTGGTGGATAAAGGTCTGGTGGCTACACCCGAAGAGATCAAAACAGCGATCCGTAAAGTCATTGATATAGGTGCAAAGCTTAACAAACCGGTCATAGCCACAGGTAACGTGCACTATCTGGAGCCGCGTGACAAGTTATATCGGGATATCACCATTCACGGAATTACAGGATTTAGTCCATTGAAAGATCAACGTAAACCGGATGCACATTTTAGAACGACAGAGGAAATGCTGGAAGAGTTCCAGTTCCTAGGCCAAGAAAAAGCATACGAAGTCGTTGTTACAAATACGGTGGAGTTGTCTGACCGATTCGAGGAAATTAAATTATTCCCGGACAAACTATTTACTCCGATTCTGGAGGGTGCGGACGAAGAAATCCGTAATACCTGCTATAACACTGCCAAGTCCATTTATGGCGAGGAATTACCAGAAGTAATCGTGGCACGACTAGAGAAAGAACTCATTCCAATTATTAAATATGGTTTTTCTGCCAACTATCTGATCTCGGAACGTTTGGTTAAAAAATCGAATCAGGATGGTTATCTCGTAGGTTCGCGGGGATCGGTAGGCTCCTCTGTCGTTGCTACATTCCTGGGTATTTCCGAGGTTAATCCACTACCTGCTCATTATATTTGTGTGAATCCGGAGTGCAAACACAGCGAGTGGTTCCTGGATGGTAGTGTTCGGAGTGGATTTGACCTTCCTGAGAAAGAATGTCCGAATTGTGGTGGCACGCTTAAAGGAGAAGGCCAAGATATCCCGTTTGAGACCTTCCTTGGATTTAAAGGAGATAAAGTTCCCGATATTGACTTGAACTTCTCTGGTGATTATCAACCTCATGCTCATAACTATACGAAAGTACTATTTAGTGAGAAGAGTGTTTTCCGTGCGGGGACCATTGGTACGGTCGCTGAGAAGACGGCATTTGGTTTTGCCAAGAAATATGAGGAAGAACATCACAAGAAATGGCGCGGAGCTGAATTGAATCGATTGGCTTCGGGGTGTACAGGCGTAAAACGGAGCACTGGACAGCATCCCGGCGGTATTGTCGTAGTACCTGATTATATCGAGGTCGAAGATGTTACACCTGTTCAGTTCCCGGCTGATGATGTTAATGCGGAGTGGAAAACAACACACTTTGATTATCATGCTTTTGAAGAAAATTTGCTGAAACTTGATATTCTGGGGCACGATGATCCAACGATGATGCGGATGTTGCAGGATTTGACAGGGGTCGACCCAACGACCATTCCAATGAATGATCCCAAAGTCATGAGTATGTTTAACTCAACTGAAGCTTTGGGTGTTACACCGGAACAGATTAGGTCGCCAGTCGCGACGTTTGGCGTGCCGGAGATGGGAACGAAGTTTGTACGTCAGATGCTTGTTGAATCCCAGCCGACGTCTTTTGCCGATTTACTGCAAATTTCCGGATTGTCCCATGGTACAGGGGTATGGCTTGGAAACGCTCAGGATCTAATTAAGAACGGAACGTGTAACATTAAGACGGTAATCGGTTGTCGGGATGACATCATGTTATTCCTAATCTATAAAACGGGAATGGACGCAAGTCTGGCATTTAAAATTACTGAGAGCGTTCGTAAGGGACGGGGTCTACCACAGGAATGGATTGACGAGATGAAGAATTGTAAAGTGCCTCAATGGTACATTGATTCGTGTCTCAAAATCCAGTACATGTTCCCGAAGGCTCACGCGGCCGCTTATGTTATTTCAGCAGTACGTACGGCGTTCTTCAAGCTATATCATCCGATTGAATATTACGCAACCTACTTTACCGTTCGGGCGGATGAGATTGATATCGAACTGATGTGTCAGGGATATGACGCGATCTATCGAAAAATTACGGAGATTGAGCAATTAGGCTTCCAGGCACCTCCGAAAGAGAAAAACATGTTGCCTGTCCTGGAAATGGGTCTGGAAATGGCAGCACGCGGATTCTCGCTGAAATCCATTGACTTATACCGCTCGGAAGCGACGAAGTTCATCGTTGACGGAAAATCACTAATCCCTCCATTTTCAGCGTTGGCAGGAATCGGGGATAATGCTGCTCGCAACATTGCTGCAGCAAGAGATCATGGTGAGTTTCTGTCGGTTGAGGACTTCCAGCAGAAGTCGAAAGCAAGTAAGACCATTGTTGAACTGCTGTCGAATATGGGATGTTTCCGTGGCTTGCCAGAGAGCAACCAGCTTTCCCTTTTCTAGGATTGGATTTGGATCTTAAAAATGGTGATTGATGGAGGGAACATAATTTTTCCTTCATTAGTAAGTAAACCGACTGAATCATCGCTTACTTGTCACTATTACCAGACTATGTTATAATTTTTGAAGTGAACGAGATAGTACGAATTTCTAAAGAGTGGGGAAACCCACTCTTTAGTCTTTGGTATACAAGAATCTTGGGTATTGAATAATCTGCCAGTGCTTTTTTGCTGGTGTAACCTAAGTTGGAGGTTATTGGTTTTGAGCACAACGAACATTAAATCTACCGTGGAAGAAATGATCCAACCCTACTTGAACGAACAAGGCTTCGAGCTGGTTGACATCGAATACGTCAAAGAAGGCAGCAACTGGTTTTTACGGGTGTATGTCGACAAAGAGGGTGGCATCGACATCGACGATTGCGTCTTGATCAGCGAAAAGCTGAGCGCCAAGCTGGATGAGAACGATCCGATTCCAACCATCTATTTCCTTGAAGTGTCTTCTCCCGGTGCGGAGCGTCCACTGAAAAAACCTGAGGACGTTACCAAAGCTGTAGGCAAAAATGTTTTTGTTACAACCTACGAGCCGGTGAACGGATTGAAGGAATTTGAAGGCAAGCTGCTTTCCTTTGATGACGGGGAACTCGTGATCGAAGCAGGCAAAAAACAGCATGCCATTTCTTATGATAAGGTTGCCAGTGCGCGCCTAGCTATTTTGTTTTAAGTGCCTTGTTCACTTTATTAATGAAAAAGACACATCTCACGATAACGGCAAGGTGCTCATGAGTTCAGAGCCTTTCGCCGTTTTACGTATGAGATGCCATGTTTGAAAGGGGGATCAACATTCATGAGTATGGATTTTATTGAAGCAATGAATGAATTGGAACGGGAAAAAGGGATCAGCAAGGACGTGCTGTTTGAAGCGATCGAGGCTGCACTAATTTCCAGCTACAAGCGGAATTTCAACACGGCCCAGAATGTGCGTGTTGACATGAACCGTAATACGGGAGTTATTCGGGTGTATGCCCGCAAATTGATCGTGGAAGAAGTCCTGGATTCACGTACCGAAATTTCATTGCCTGCTGCACGAGAAATCAACCCACACTTCCAGCTGGAAGATATTGCGGAGATTGAAGTTACGCCGCGTGATTTCGGCCGTATCGCCGCACAGACTGCCAAACAGGTAGTGACCCAGCGGATTCGTGAAGCCGAACGCGGCCTGATCTACAACGCTTTCGTAGATAAGGAAGAAGATATCGTTACGGGAGTGGTGCAGCGTCAGGATTTGCGCAATATCTACATCGATCTGGGCAAAATCGAAGCGGCTTTACCGCTGACCGAATTGATGCCGAACGAGAAGTTTGTTCATGGTGACCGTATTAAGGCGTATATCACCAAGGTCGAGAATACGACTAAAGGGCCGCAAATCATTTTGTCCCGTACCCATCCGGGCCTCTTGAAACGTCTCTTTGAACTGGAAGTGCCTGAGATCTTTGACGGTGTTGTTGAAATTCGCTCCGTCGCTCGCGAAGCAGGGTTCCGCTCCAAGATTGCCGTACATTCCCGCAACGAGGAAGTTGATCCAGTTGGATCTTGTGTAGGTCCTAAGGGAATGCGCGTGCAGACCATTGTGGGTGAGCTGCGCGGTGAAAAAATCGACATCGTTCGTTTCTCCGATCAGGTAGACGAATATGTTGCTAATGCACTGAGCCCTTCCAAAGTATTGGAAGTTCATGTATTTGAGGAAGAAAAGATGGCTCGGGTTATCGTTCCGGACTATCAACTGTCGCTCGCAATTGGTATCAAAGGCCAAAATGCCAGATTGGCAGCCAAATTAACCGGCTGGAAAATCGACATTAAGAGCGAGAGCCAGGCGGAACAGGAATTCGGCAGAGAAAAAGATTCTTCTTCTGAAATGCATCAGGATTCCGTCTCCGTCGACTAAAGTAAAGTACGGGGGGCGCTGACGTATGAAACCAAAAAAAGTGCCGCTGCGCAAATGTGTGGCATGCCAGGAAATGATGCCCAAAAAGCAGCTGATTCGCATCGTTAAAACGCCAGAGGATGAAGTGCTGATCGATTTGACTGGCAAAAAATCCGGACGTGGTGCCTATTTATGCGGCAAAGAGTCCTGTTTTAAGCTCGCACTCAAAAACCGGGCTTTGGATCGGGCGTTAAAAGGCAAAGTCTCACCTGAAATTTACGAGCAACTAGCAGCTGACTTCATCGCGGTTGAGGATGAATTCAAAGCAGCACAGGAGCGTGAACATGACTAATATTAAAACGCTGTCTTATCTGGGACTCTCTATGCGTGCAGGTAAACTTGTAACAGGTGAAGAAATTGTACTTAAAGCGATCCGTTCTTCCGAAGCTAAAATGGTTATTGTTGCGGGTGACGCCTCAGCCAATACACAAAAGAAATTTCGCGATAAATGCGGAACATATAAGGTTCCTCTGTTGATCGGATTTGACCGGGATAGTCTGGGTTCAAGTATCGGTAAAGACACGCGTGTTGTTCTTGCAGTAACGGATCGAGGGTTTGCAAAAATGATCTCCAAGCAAGTCGGTATAATGTCGGAGGTGGAGTATATTGAGTAAACAGGAAAACAAGGATAAATTGCGAGTTTATGAATATGCGAAGTCCCTTAATATGAGTAGTAAAGAAATTATAACCATTCTTAAAAAACTGGAAATTCCCGTAAACAATCATATGAGTGTCATGGAGAATGGTTCAGTGGGTAAGGTGGAACAATTTTTTAAAGATATAAAATCCACTGCTGCTTCCAAACAAGGCAACGAAGCAAAACCAGTTGCTACTTCGGCAGTACGCAGTGACAAAACAGTGGACAGCAACAAGCCGGCCGGCGGAGTGAACACGCCGAATAGCAGTAACCCATCCGGTAGTCCCGTACAAACAAAAATACAACAGGAAAAGCAGGTAGGTATGAACAATAGACCAAATTCCAACAATAACAATGGCACCCAAAGACCCAGCGGCCAAGACAGCCGCAACAGAACGAACTCTTCCCAAGGCTCAAGCCAAGGAGGACAATCAACTAACCGTCCAAGACCAGCTCAAGGCGGACAAAGCAGTACTGCATCCCGTCCGCAAGGAACGGGTCAACGTCCGAATAACAGCGGTGGCGGTCAAGTAAGAACTTCCGGACCTAACAGCGGTGGTAATACAGGTACTGGCGGCAACCGTAGCGGTGGTCAAGGTCAGAGCCAAGGACAAGGCCAACGCAGAAGCGGCCCAGGTGGTACTACTGGCAACAACAACAATAGTGGCAACCGTTCAAACAGCGGTGGCGGTGGACGTCGTTATGATGACAATCGTGGTGGCAACTTCCGTGGTAACCGTGGTGGTAAGAACAACCGCAACAGAAATCAACAACAGTACCAGCAACGTGAGAAAATTGATAACACACCTAAGAAAATCATCGTTCGTGGTGATATGACCGTAGGTGAAACAGCGAAGTTGCTCCATAAGGATGCTTCCGAAGTTATCAAAAAACTCATCGCGATGGGCGTTATGGCAACAATCAACCAAGAACTTGATATCGAAACAATTCTGCTGCTT
Source organism: Paenibacillus sp. 1781tsa1 (assembly GCF_024159265.1). Taxonomy (NCBI): domain Bacteria; kingdom Bacillati; phylum Bacillota; class Bacilli; order Caryophanales; family Paenibacillaceae; genus Paenibacillus; species Paenibacillus sp. 1781tsa1. The sequence goes on from NZ_JAMYWY010000001.1 coordinate 2,520,289, forward strand.
GCTGGAGAGTTCGGTGTTGAAGTTGAAGTGAAGATTGTGCTCGAAGATGACCGTTTCGAAACACTGGAAGAGAATGATGATCCTGCAGATTTGCAGTCTCGTCCTCCAGTAGTAACCATCATGGGACACGTTGACCATGGTAAAACTACATTGCTTGATGCCATTCGTTCTACGAATGTAACAGGCGGCGAAGCAGGCGGAATCACGCAACACATCGGTGCATATCAAGTTGAAATCAACAACAAGAAAATTACGTTCCTGGATACTCCGGGTCACGAAGCGTTTACAGCGATGCGTGCGCGTGGAGCACAGGTTACGGATATTACAATTATTGTCGTAGCTGCTGATGACGGTGTTATGCCACAAACGGTTGAGGCCATTAACCATGCCAAAGCTGCTGGGCTTCCAATTATCGTAGCTGTCAATAAAATCGATAAACCGGGTGCTGATCCGGATAAAGTAAAACAAGAATTGACTAACTATGAACTCGTTCCGGAAGAGTGGGGCGGAGATACCATCTTTGTTAACGTGTCTGCGAAACAAAGAATGGGTCTGGAAGGTCTGCTTGAAATGATTCTGCTCGTTGCAGAAGTGAACGAATACAAAGCGAACCCGGACAAACGTGCCCGTGGTACAGTGATCGAAGCCGAGCTGGATAAAGGACGTGGCCCAGTTGCCCGTATCCTCGTACAGCACGGTACATTGAAAGTCGGAGATGCTTTCGTAGCAGGTAACTGCTTCGGTCGTGTCCGTGCGATGGTCAATGATAAAGGTCGTCGTCTGAAAGAGGCTGGACCTTCAACACCTGTAGAGATCACAGGTCTAACTGAAGTTCCAGGTGCTGGAGATCCATTCATGGTGTTTGAAGATGAGCGCAAAGCGCGTTCCATCGCTGACAAACGTGCGATTACGCAACGTGAATCCGATCTGGGGACACATACTCGCGTAACGTTGGATGATCTGTTCCAACATATCAAAGATGGCGAGATCAAAGATTTGAACGTTATCATCAAAGGTGACGTGCAAGGTTCGGTTGAAGCATTGAAAGGTTCCCTCGCGAAGATCGAAGTTGAAGGTGTTCGCGTGAAAATCATTCATAGCGGAGCTGGTGCAATCACTGAGTCCGACATCATTTTGGCTGCAGCATCCAATGCCATCGTGATTGGTTTCAACGTTCGTCCTGATAACCAGGCGAAAACAACTGCAGATCAAGAGCAAGTAGACGTTCGTCTGCATCGCGTAATCTACAGTGTTATCGAAGAAATTGAACAAGCGATGAAAGGAATGCTTGATCCGATCTACAAAGAAAAAGTTATCGGTCATGCTGAAGTTCGTAGCACGTTCTCCATCAGTAAAGTGGGTACCATCGCTGGTTGTATGGTTACCTCGGGTAAAATTACGCGTTCTGCGGAAGCACGCCTGATTCGTGATGGCATCGTCCTTTACGAAGGTAAGCTGGATTCCCTGAAACGTTATAAAGATGATGCCAAAGAAGTAGCCCAAGGCTACGAGTGCGGTATCACACTGGATAAATACAATGATCTCAAAGAGGGCGACGTTATCGAAGCCTTCATTATGGAGACAGTACAACGATAAGCAAGGAAGCATGAGGTGAACAACAATGGCTAAGATTCGTACAGGTAGAGTGGGCGAGCAGATCAAGAAAGAATTGAGTTTGCTCATCCAGTCTGAACTGAAGGACCCACGTATCGGCTTTATTACGGTAACGGGAGTCGAAGTGACAGGAGACTTGTCGCAAGCCAAAGTTTATCTAAGTGTCTTCGGTGAACAGGAACAAAAAGATAACTCGCTCAAAGCATTGGCAAAAGCAAATGGATTTTTGCGTTCCGAGCTGGGCAAACGTATCCGGTTTCGTCATGTTCCCGAGTTGATATTCAAGATTGACGAATCCATCGCTTATGGTAGCCGAATTGAGAAGCTGCTTGGCGATATTGGTTCCGACAAGAACGAATCCCAGTAACAGAATAGAGGAGACGGCAATGCACACTTATGAACAGGCGCTCCAGGCCGGAAAGCAATTTCTGCTGGAGCATGATGATTACCTGGTCGTGTCGCATGTACAGCCGGACGGTGACGCAGTCAGCTCGACGGTAACGGTGGGCTGGCTGCTGTCATGTCTGGGTAAGACATTCACGATGATTAATGAAGGCGAAATCCCCGGGCGCATGCAATTTCTGTGGGAAGCAGGCAACATTGTGAACATGACCGAACAACCACCGCAGCGAAAATATAAAGCTGTTATTTGTGTGGATTGTGCTGACTTTGCCAGAGTAGGTTTGACGCGTCATTATTTTGAAGAAGATGCTGTTATTTTGAATATCGATCATCACCCTACGAATGACGGTTATGGTACAGTCAACATCATTAAGTCAGATGCTGCTGCAACGGCTGAAATTTTATTCGATTTTCTTAATCTGTTCCAAGTAACATGGGATAAAGATGTTGCGACGGCAGTTTATACAGGATTGCTTACGGATACAGGTGGTTTCCGCTATGCCAACACCAGTCCCAATGTAATGACAACGGCCTCCAGACTGCTTGAACATGGCGTGGATGGACCCTATCTTGCTCAGACCTTGTTGGAGCAGGTGACTCTTCCACAAATTCGGATTTTGAATCAGGCACTATCAAGCCTGCAGATGACAGATGATGGCAAGATAGCCTGGGTTGTTATTACACCAGATGATATGGTAGCTTGCGGAGCAGCTAACGAAGATCTTGAAGGGGTAGTGAACTATCCGCGCAACATTCAAGGTGTGGAAGTAGGTATCTTTTTCAAAGTGATCAACGAGAACGCCGTCAAGGTTTCTCTGCGTTCGGCTGGCAAGATTGATGTTGCTGCATTAGCACAGACCTTTGGCGGAGGCGGGCATGTGCTCGCAGCCGGATGTCGTCTGGAAGGCAGTCTTGATGATATTGTTGCAAAAGTACTAAAGCAGGTGAATTCACAATGGTAAAGCCATTTGAAGGTGTACTTCCGGTATATAAACCGGCGGGATTTACTTCTCATGATGTTGTAGCCAAGATGCGTCGCATTCTCAAGATGAAGCGCATTGGTCATACGGGCACACTGGACCCACAAGTTACAGGCGTTTTGCCGCTCTGTCTTGGACGGGCGACACGCGTGGTGGAGTACATGCAGGAGCTTCCGAAGGAATATCTGGCTACGCTTAGATTGGGACTTGCTACTGACACAGAGGACATGACAGGGGAAGTCATTGAGCGTGCTGAAACACCGGTGGAAGTCACACAGGATCAGGTTCAACAGGTGCTTGAGCAGTTTCTGGGCACGATCTCTCAGGTGCCACCCATGTATTCTGCGGTTAAGGTAGATGGTAAACGGCTTTATGAGCTTGCTCGTGAAGGGAAAACGGTAGAGCGCAAGAGCCGTGAGGTCACAATCTATGAGCTTGAGCTTACAGGGATTGAGACTCAGGGCGAGACGACCGATATTTCTTTCCGGGCCTTGTGTTCAAAAGGTACCTATATTCGGACATTGTGTGTAGATATCGGCCGACAACTCGGATATCCATCGACCATGGTTCGACTGGAGCGTACAATATCGGCAGGTATCTCTGCAGATCGTTGTCTTCGTATTGAAGAAGTGGAACAACTTATGGCTGATGGGACTTTGGCGGAGGCGCTGATTCCTGTTGACGAGGCTATTGCTTCGATTCCGGCCCACAAGGTTGGAGAAGAACAGGCCAAAGGAGCACTTCAAGGTCAGAAACTGTCTGCACGTCTTCTGGAACCCCCTGTAGAGCAACCTGGTTTGTTACGGTTGTATGCTCAGGATGATACGTTTCTGGGGATATTTGAACGGGATGAACTAAAACCAACGGTGAGGGCAGTTAAAGTCTTTTTGCCGGAATAAAGAGGTCTCGGGCTTGAAGCTGTTGTGGTGATGCTCAAGCTTGGCCTATCTAGTGAAATGCAGGTGAATGATTGTGAAAACCGTAATGCTAACCTATCCGCAGACGTTACATTCGACTGAGCTGAGCACACTTCCGCAAGTGCTTGCGATTGGTCAATTCGACGGACTGCATCTCGGACATGCAAGTGTCATTTTATCAGCTGTCCGCATTGCACGGGAAACGGGCATGCAGGCAGCGGTCATGACCTTTCATCCACATCCGAAGGAAGTTATGCGCAAAGGGGATTACGAGGGTTATTTAACTCCCTTGAGAGATAAAGAAGACATCTTGGCAGGAATGGGCGTTGATGTACTTTATGTGGTGGAGTTCAATGCAGATTTCTCACGGTTGACGCCACAACAATTCGTACAGGACCTGTTGATTCCTCTTCAGACACGAACAGCAGTGGTGGGTTTTGACTTCCGTTTCGGTCATAAGGGTGCAGGGGATGAACAGCTTCTTCGTACTTTGGGAGAAGGAGAGATGACGGTGGAAACCGTTCCTCCTTTCTTGTTAAATGGTGAAAAAGTGAGCAGTTCTCTCATTCGTGGCCTGTTGAAGCGTGGGGAGATGGATGAGGCCAGTCAGTGGCTTGGCCGACCTTACAGCATCAGAGGAACCGTCATTCACGGGGAGAAGCGTGGACGAACGATTGGATTTCCTACAGCCAACCTTGAACTCACGGATCATTACGTTACCCCGTCGAAGGGTGTTTACGCTGTTCGTGTGCAGTATGGCGAACAGGAACTGCACGGCGTAATGAATCTAGGTGTGAAACCTACGTTTCACGAAAGCGGGATGAAACCTACGTTTGAAGTGCACCTGCTTGATTTTGACGGACACTTGTATGACCAGGAACTAAAGGTTGAGCTCGTTCACTATATTCGTGCAGAACGAAAGTTTGACTCTATTGATGCATTGATTAGCCAGATTCGTGAAGATGCATTAACTGCCGGCCGCCTGTTATCTTAAAGGTTCTGGATTAAATGCATGTTTACATTTACTTTAACTAGGCAATTATGATATACTGTACTACGTTGTCGATTGAGACAACATTAACCTTGGCTTGGTTGCTTGCTCTCACCGGCGGTGACGAGGCTAATGGCGATTATATTGAAGGAGGTGAACAGGATGGCATTGACTCAAGAACGTAAACAACAACTGATCGACGAGCACAAAACTCACGAGTCCGATACAGGATCTCCAGAGGTGCAAGTTGCTATCCTTACGGAAAACATCAGAAGTTTGACAGACCACTTGCGTACGCATAAGAAAGACCACCACTCACGTCGTGGACTTTTGAAAATGGTAGGTCAACGTCGTAAGCTTTTGGCTTACGTGAAAAACAAAGATGTTAAACGTTACAGCGCACTGATCGAAAAACTCGGATTGCGTCGTTAATTATCGTACATGTTTTCAAAACCAACCTGGCTGTTATCCGTCATTCTTTTGTCTAAAAGGACAAGCGGAACCTACAGCCGGGTTGTTTTGTAGATGAACATGTTGCCATATATTTGTAGATGGGGCTCCGTGAGGAGCTTTTGTTGTGCAGGTTAGCATGTTGAAAGATCCATACATAGCTAATGAATGCAGGACAAGCAGGAAATACTGTGAATATGCAGAATCCATTGAATTAGGAACGAATAAAAGGAGGGGTTTCATGGAACAGCGTGTTGAAATGCAGCTTGGTGGAAGAAAGCTTACGCTTGAGACTGGGCGTTTGGCCAAGCAGGCTAATGCTGCCGTTAAGGTAACATACGGGGATACCGTTGTATTGTGTACCGTGACAGCATCAAGTGAGCCGAAAGATCTGGACTTTTTCCCATTAACGGTGAACTATGAAGAAAGATTGTACGCCGTAGGTAAAATCCCGGGTGGATTTATTAAACGTGAAGGCAGACCGAGTGAGAAAGCAATTCTTTCAAGCCGTCTGACAGACCGTCCAATTCGTCCTTTATTCCCGGAAGGCTTCCGGAATGATGTACAAGTTCTGAATATCGTTATGAGTGTGGACCAGGATTGCGAACCGCAAATCGCTGCAATGATTGGTACATCAGCAGCATTGAGCATTTCGGATGTTCCATTCAGCGGACCAATTGGTGGCGTAAAAGTTGGACGTATTGATGGCCAGTTCATCATTAACCCAACGATTGCACAGCTTGAAATCAGTGAACTTGAACTGGTGGTTGCAGGAACCAAGGATGCCATCATGATGGTTGAGGCTGAAGCAAACGAATTACCGGAAGAAGTGATGCTCGAAGCAATCATGTTCGGACATGACGAGATCAAAAACATTGTTGCGGTAATCGAACAACTCGTGCAAGTCGCTGGTAAGGAAAAAATGGCTGTTAAGTTGCATGCCGTTAATGCTGAAGTCAACAGCAGTGTGCGTGATTTCGCAAGTGCTCGTCTGGTTGAAGCCGTTAAAATTGCCGAGAAGCATGCTCGTCAAGATGCAATCGATGTAGTGAATGACGAAACTGTTGCTCACTTTGAAGAGAAATATATTGAAAGTCCTGAATTGCTTAAAGACGTGAAGGAAGTTCTGCACGATATCGTTAAAGAAGAAGTGCGCCGTCTGATTACGCATGATAAAGTTCGTCCAGATGGACGTGGACTTGCTGAGATTCGTCCAATCGAATGTGATACTTCCCTGCTGCCACGTACGCACGGTTCAGGTTTGTTCACACGTGGTCAAACGCAAGCACTTAGCATCTGTACACTTGGTGCACTTGGCGATGTTCAGATTTTGGACGGAATTAGCCTTGAAGAAACGAAACGTTTCATGCATCACTATAACTTCCCACCATTCAGCGTAGGTGAAGCTCGTCCATTGCGTGCTCCAGGCCGTCGCGAAATCGGACATGGTGCTCTGGGTGAGCGTGCGCTTTCCAAAGTAATCCCTTCCGAAACAGACTTCCCATACACGATTCGTCTGGTATCAGAAGTTCTGGAATCCAACGGTTCAACTTCCCAGGCAAGTATCTGTGCCAGCACACTAGCTATGATGGATGCAGGAGTACCAATTAAAGCTCCAGTTGCGGGTGTAGCTATGGGTCTGATCAAAGACGGAGATCATGTATCCATTCTGAGTGATATCCAAGGTATGGAGGATCACCTCGGTGACATGGACTTCAAAGTAGCCGGAACACCTGAAGGTGTAACCGCGATTCAAATGGACATCAAAATTGATGGTATTGATCGTCAAATTTTGTCTGAAGCATTGGCTCAAGCCAAAGAAGGTCGTTTGCACATCTTGAGCAAAATGACTGAAGTGATGAATACGCCACGTGAGCAGTTATCACAATATGCGCCTAAAATTACAACGATGCATATCAATCCAGACAAAATCCGTGATGTTATCGGTGCAGGTGGTAAAATTATCAATAAAATCATCGAAGAAACCGGTGTTAAGATTGATATTGAACAGGATGGACGTGTCTTTATCGCTTCTTCCAACCAGGAGATGAATGATAAGGCCAAAGCGATTATCGAAGGTATTGTGCGCGAAGTATTGGTCGGCGAGATTTATGTCGGTAAAGTAAAACGCGTTGAGAAATTCGGTGCATTCGTTGAAGTACTTCCGAACAAAGAAGGTCTGGTACACATCTCACAACTGTCAACAGAACGTGTTGCCAAAGTCGAAGATGTGGTAGCCATCGGTGATTCCATTACGGTAAAAGTAACGGAAATTGACCCACAAGGTCGAATCAACTTGTCCCGTAAAGCGGTTTTGACTACTGAAGCTCCGGCTCAATCTTAGGATACCGAAGCGACAGGTTATAAATGGATATATTGAATGAAGAGACAGAATGTGAATTTCTGGCTCTTTTTTTAACGTTTAAATACGAAAAACAAGGATGAAACCATGGCTTAGTATTCATATTCTTGCCCTTGTCCTCATATGATGGGGACAAAGACGGCGGGAGGATGGAGCTGTGGGAAACCAATCCAAAAAGCTGGCGGCTGTTCTGGCAGGTGTGACTGCGGTCATATTGATCGGACAAGTTGGCAGTGTACGTACATACATTACGGAGATCCGTGATGGGCCAGGTACGCAAAATGCTTTTGACATGTTCAAGGAAGCAACGGGAGAAGATGCGCTGTTGTCGGCGATTCGGGATAAAGCGGCTGAAACGAAAATTGCTCCGGTGAATGCCAGAGTGGATCGGGTATGGAAAGCGATTCCTGGCTATAATGGCATGGAGATTGATGTGGAAGCGACATACCGTAAGGCGCTGAGTGGAACGTTGAATACCAAAATTGCTTATGTCTACCGTCAGATCGAGCCGGCAATTCAGCTTAAAGACTTGGGTGCACATCCAATCTATCGGGGGAATGCAAACAAACCGATGGTCTCTTTTATGATTAATGTGGCCTGGGGGAACGAATATATCATACCGATGCTGGATACGCTCGATGCAGAGAAAGTGAAGGCCACTTTTTTTCTGGATGGAAGTTGGTTAAGCAAAAACGTTGAACTGGCCAAGGAAATTCAAAAACGAGGGCATGAGATGTCCAATCATGCATATTCTCACCCTAATATGAGTCGATTGAGCGCAGAACGGGCCAAGCTGGAAATTAGTAAAACGCAGGATCTGCTCCATAAAACACTGGGGGTAGAGAATCGTTGGTTTGCTCCGCCTTCGGGTGACTTTAATCAGAAGACCGTTGACATTGCTTCTTCCATGGGCTTGCAAACCGTATTATGGACTGTAGATACCGTGGACTGGCGTAAACCAAGCTCGGATGCCGTTGTTGCCAAAATTGCGAAAAATACCGAGGCAGGCACGTTAATTCTAATGCACCCTACAGCTGCTTCTTCGGGAGCTTTAAAAGGGATGATTCAATCCATTCGGGCCAAAGGTCTCGTGCTCGGAACAGTAAGTGAGACGTTGTCTTCGGAACGTGTAAATACCTCTGCGGTTGAGTGAACGTTGTTTTTTTGTTAATATCAAAAAGTTGGAACCAAATGTCGATTTCAATGTCAAGGTTGAGATCAAGGCAATTATAGAGATGTAGGAGGGCCAACCATGAAAAAAATTCAGCTGGGCAATGGCCTCAGAGTTGTCATGGAACAGATACCGACCTGCCGTTCTGTGTCTTTCGGAATATGGGTCAAGACAGGTTCGCGCAATGAGCAACCTGCAAGTAACGGAGTATCACATTTTATTGAACACATGTTATTCAAGGGAACAGATCGTTATGATGCCAAGGCGATTGCGGAGCAGTTCGATGCGATTGGTGGTAACGTGAATGCGTTCACTTCCAAAGAATACACATGTTATTATGCAAAAGTGTTGGATGAACATTTACCGATTGCAGTTGATGTGTTATCTGATATGTTTTTCCGTTCCAAAATGGATGATGGTGAACTGATCAAGGAGAAAAACGTCATTCTGGAAGAAATCTCGATGTATGAGGATACGCCTGATGATATGGTGCATGATCTGATGGCCTTGGCCGCCTATGGTGAGCATCCACTCGCATATCCTATTCTGGGTACGGAAGAACGTCTCAAAGCGATGGATTCCAGCCATCTGCGTGCATATATGAAGGAGCACTACACAATTGAGAACACGGTCATTAGTATTGCGGGTAATATTGACGACAGTGTAATCGATCTGATGGAGAAGCATTTTGGTGCTTTTGATGTAAATGGTGTAACGGAAGCAGTTACGATGCCAGCGTTCCAAAGCGGACAGCTCTTCCACAAAAAGAAAACGGAACAGAATCATATCTGTATCTCGTTCCCGGGCTGTAAAATCGGAGATCCGCTTCAATTCGCTATGGTTGTTCTGAATAACGCCATTGGTGGAGGCATGAGCTCCAGACTGTTCCAGGAAATTCGTGAGAAACGTGGGCTTGCATACTCCGTGTATTCCTATCATAGTTCTCATGCGGACAGCGGATTGTTCACGATATACGCGGGTACAGCACCGAAACAGACAAAAGAAGTGCTCGACCTCACCAAAGAGGTTCTGGGCGACCTGGCTGTAAACGGCTTGTCCGAAGATGAACTTCGTAAAGGAAAAGAACAGCTGAAGGGAAGCCTGATTCTTAGCTTGGAAAGCACAGGTAGTCGCATGAATCGTCTGGGTAAAAACGAGCTGATGCTGGGTAGACACCATACGCTGGATGAGATGATCACCAAAATTGAGCAAGTGACCATGGACGATATTAACGCGGTACTTGATCTGATGTTTGCAGAGCCTTTTGCACTTGCTATGGTTGGCGCTTCAGATAAGACGATCGCTGGATTGAGAAGGGATGATTTTGTTGCATTACGTTCAAATACAGAAACTGCCGGGCAATGAAGATATTAAACTGCCTCAAAAAATGTCGGAGCTGGCATCCGGCTTTGATGTCGTAGCTGCACTTCAGGAAGATGTTGTGTTGCAGCCGGGTCAGCGTACGCTGATTCCAACCGGACTTGCGATGGCAATGCCAGCTGGATTGGAAGCACAGATCCGTCCTCGGAGCGGACTGGCTTTCAAACATGGAATTACCTGCCTCAACACACCGGGTACCATTGATGCGGACTATCGCGGAGAAGTTAAAGTGCTGTTGATCAATCTGGGTCAGGAACCGTTCACGATTGTACGGGGAGAGCGCATCGCACAGATCGTCTTCCAGACCGTGCCTGCGGTTGAATTGACGGAAGTGAATGAACTTTCGGAAACAGTACGCGGCGAAGGCGGATTCGGTCATACCGGCAAATAATCAGCGTTAATATATGCATTCTTTAGAGTCGTCCCTGACAGGGGCGGCTCTTTTTTACATTCGAGAAACGGACGATGGATTACAATTATTGTTTTCACCCCCCTGTGGGCCCCTGCATACGATAAGGCATACATGTGGTGAAAGGAGTGACGTCCCGATGCTGACCGGAGTCCGGATTGTAGTCCTGGGCGGAGATGCGCGGCAGCTTGAAGTCATTCAAAAATGCGCTGAGCTGGATGCAACGGTAAGTGTGGTGGGTTTCGATAAAATAGAGCGTTCCATTCCAGGGATCGAGCATCAGGAACTGGAGGACGAAGTATTTGCTTCCGCAGATGTGCTGGTACTGCCTGTTGTCGGTTGCGATGATCAGGGAAAAGTAAGTACTTCATTCAGTGACACGCCGATCTATTTGAAAAAAGAACATATTGCAGCATTACCGGAGCATTGTATTGTGTTCACAGGTATGGCTAAGCCTTACTTGCGCGAACTTTGTCTTGAAAATGGGCTGCGACTTGTTGAAGTACTTGATCGTGATGATATTGCACTTTACAACTCTATTCCAACAGCTGAGGGAGCCATCGCCATAGCTATTCGGGAGACGGACTTCACAATCCATGGTTCGGAATGCATTGTACTTGGCATAGGTCGAACAGGATACACAATGGCCAAAACACTGCAAGGACTTGGAGCAAATGTACGGGTGGGAATCAGGCGGGAAGAGGATGCTGCCCGCGCTACAATAATGGGCTGGAAGCCTTTCATGACAACGGATTTGGCCGCTCAAACCGGGGAAGTTGACTTGCTTTTTAATACGATACCGACTATGATAATCACAGCACAAATCCTGTCCAGAATGCCGCAAAAGGCTGTCATTATTGACCTCGCATCCGCTCCTGGCGGCTGTGATTTCAGGTATGCAGACAAACGCGGTATCAAAGCGCTACTTGCGCCTGGCCTCCCCGGCATTGTTGCTCCCAAAACGGCTGGCGGCATTATTGCCGACGCGTTGATCCGTTTGCTTTTGGAAGAACAGAACGCACGGGAGGTTAAATCATGAACTGGCAGGGAAAAACGGTAGGTTATGCAATTACAGGTTCTCATTGTACGTTTGAAGAGGTTATGCCGGTTATTAGCCGCTTCGTGGCTGAAGGTGCCAACGTCATTCCGATTATTTCGAATTCGGTTCTGACGACCGATACACGCTTCGGTACGGCGCAAAATTGGCAAAAACAGTTGAAAGATATAACAGGTAATGATATCATTTCTACAATTGTTGAAGCGGAGCCATTAGGGCCTTCCAAGCTGCTTGATGTGCTGGTGATTGCTCCATGCACAGGAAATACAACAAGCAAGCTGGCTAATGCGATGACCGACAGTCCAGTGCTAATGGCAGCCAAAGCGCAGATGCGCAACCAGCGTCCGCTTGTGCTCGCGATTTCCACGAATGACGGTCTGGGCTTGAATGCTGCGAATATCGCCAAATTGCTCGTGGCCAAATACTTGTATTTTGTGCCATTTGGGCAGGACGATCCAGTGAAGAAACCAAACTCGTTAGTCGCCAAAATGGAATTGATTCCAGAGGCTTGCTGGAGTGCCCTTGAGGGCAAACAGTTGCAGCCGATGATTGTGGAGCGCTCTTCACAAGCTTAAAGGATCATTGATTGGGTGACAACGTTTATGCGCTTGGAGAAATGAAGGGTTTGAGAGACAAAGAAAATCATGGGGGACGATATGCTGGATTGAACAGCTACTTGTGTCCACGTTCCTGTCTATAAGGCATTCCTGCTTGCGGGCAGTAAAGGTTAAGCAAGCGGGAGAGGTCTATTGTGAATGTTTGCGTCATGATCTCGATAACAATCGCATCAGAACGCTCCCTAGAGTGATCCATTTGTTGATTTGACCCGTGTCCAGTCTTCTTGCGTACACAAATGGAGGAATAAAGATGCGTATCATGGTACAGAAATTCGGAGGCACGTCTCTCTCCACTGTTCAGGCGAGAGAGCATGTGCTCCGTCACGTTAAACGTGAACTTGAGGCAGGATTGAGTCTAGTCATTGTTGTGTCTGCGATGGGTCGCCGCGGCGAGCCATATGCAACCGATACGTTGCTGGACTGGGCTGCACAGAACGGAAACGCACTATCCGCACGCGAAAAGGATTTACTGCTGTGCTGTGGTGAAATCATATCAGCGACGACTTTGAGCAGTTTACTCGAACATGAAGGCATTCCAACTACAGTGCTGACCGGTGCACAAGCAGGTTTTGTGACGGACGACAATTTCGGGAATGCCCGGATATTGGATGTCCGTCCTGTTCGTGTGTTGGAGCAGCTTCAGCTCGGCCGTGTCGTCATTGTAACCGGATTCCAGGGCCAGACGGAGAACGGAGACTTCACGACACTGGGGCGTGGGGGAAGTGATACGTCTGCAACAGCACTTGGTGCAGCATTACGTGCTGAAATGGTGGATATCTACACCGATGTGAACGGGATACTCACTGCCGATCCGCGAATTGTTGAGGATGCGCGTCCGTTGACTGTTGTGAGTTATGCTGAGATCTGTAATATGGCCCACCACGGGGCCAAGGTCATCCATCCACGTGCGGTCGAGATTGCCATGCAATCCCAGATTCCAGTACGGGTAAGATCTACTTTTGCAGACACGGAAGGAACGCTGGTTACGCATCCGGAAGGATTTCGGGATGTGCAGACAGGCATTGTTGACCGTTATGTAACAGGTATCGCCTACGTGAGCAATGTAACGCAAATTACGGTGGATGTGCCTGGTGGAGCAGATCGATTGCAACTAAAAGTGTTCAAAACCATGGCCGAGAATTCGATCAGCGTTGATTTTATTAATGTTACCCCCTCGGGAGTTGTCTATACGGTTTTTGACAGTGATTCCGAGAAAGCCATACAAGTATTGCAGGAGATAGGTCTCAAGCCACAAAGCCTGTCCGGTTGCGCAAAAGTGTCCGTTATTGGCGGAGGCATTAATGGTGTACCTGGAATTATGGCTCGAATCGTCGAGTCCTTGACACTGGCTGACATTCAGATCCTGCAATCGGCAGATTCGAATACAACGATCTGGGTACTCGTAAAAAAAGAAGATATGGTTCAGGCCCTGAGGGCACTTCACGCCTCATTCGAACTTCATTTGTAAATAACTGAAGTTAGAGGAGCCAAACCTGTTTTGAAGGAGGAATCGAATTGGACTTTGGAAGATTGATTACAGCAATGGTCACTCCGTTCAATGAACAAGGAGAGATTCATTGGGAGGAAACGGCACGTCTAATCGACTATCTGATTGTAGATCAAAAGTCGGAGACGCTTGTGGTTTCCGGAACAACAGGGGAGTCTCCAACACTTAGTGATACTGAGAAAGTTCAATTATTCGAATTTGCAGTGAAACATGCGGCCGGTCGGTGCAAAATTATAGCCGGAACGGGAAGCAATAACACGGCACATTCCATCCATTTGACACAGGAAGCTGAACGTGCCGGAGTGGATGGCATATTGTTGGTTGTTCCGTATTACAACAAACCAAGCCAAGAAGGTTTGTTCAGACATTTTGAAGCGATTGCAGGCTCTACTAAGCTGCCAATTATGCTGTACAACGTGCCTGGGCGTACAGTAACCAGCCTGTCCGCAGCAACAACGCTTCGTCTTGCAGAGATCCCTAATATCGTCGCTACGAAGGAATGTGCGTCTACGGAGCAGGTTACGCTGATTGCAGCGAGTGCTCCAGAACATTTCAGAGTCTATTCCGGTGACGATGCTTCAGGCTTGCCGGCGATTGCGGTTGGAGCACATGGAATTGTCAGCGTGGCGAGTCATGTCGTAGGGGCAGAAATGAAGAAAATGATTGACGCCTTCTATGGCGGAGAACCTCTTCAGGCTGCTCAGATTCATCAGCAGCTGTTCCCTGTGTTTAAAGGCCTGTTTGAGTGTCCACAGCCTCTACCGAACCCGGTAGCAGTGAAATATGCGCTGACTTTGCGTGGTTTGAACGTTGGCTCCGTACGATTGCCTCTTATTCCGCCAACGGAAGAGGAGCAGGTTTATATCAAAGAACTGCTTAATTTGTAATCATTTTGGTTGTATATGGCACTATTTTATTAATCATGGAATATCCTTCAGATCAGCAAAAGAACCGCTCCTCTTCGTAGAGGATGCGGTTCTTTTTTTTATGAGTAATGTGAGGTTTCTTTTCCATTGCTAAAGGGAAACCTACAGGTTAACGAGAGAGTGACTTGTTTTTTTTGTTTTTAATCATGTATAATGATGTCAAGTGACTGGGTGCGGTATTTTTTTGAAATTGAAAGCGACATCGTTTCGTGGTGTAGCTTTGCGGTGAAAAAGGAAGGAACGGCTAAGAGGAAATTTCAACTCCAACTTGTTGGTAAAAGGGAATAACTTCGAAGAACTTCTTCCAAATATCGTGAATAAAGGTGTTCTTTTGCATTCATCCCGATAGATGGGTATGTGATGTATGGACTACTTTTCTTAACTTACAATAAATAATAAGGTACGACGTCCAACTACCATAGGAGGTTTAGATTCATTTGTCTAAGAAAAATAATAACGATAAACTGATGATTTTTGCTTTGGGCGGCGTAGGCGAGATTGGTAAAAATATGTACGTCATCCAATACGCCAACGACATTGTAGTCGTAGATGCTGGTCTTAAATTCCCTGAAGAAGATATGCTTGGTATTGATATTGTCATCCCTGACATTTCTTACCTGACTGAGAACCGTGACAAAGTAAGAGGAATTATCCTTACTCACGGACATGAGGATCACATTGGTGGTCTGCCATATGTTCTCAAACATCTGAATGTTCCTGTATACGGAACAAGACTGACGCTTGGACTTGTAGAAAACAAGTTGAAAGAAGCGAACTTGCTGGGTGAAACAAAACGTATTCTGATTGATGCGGATTCCGAGATTCAACTTGGAACTGCATTGAAAGCATCGTTCTTCGCTACTAACCATAGTATTCCGGATTCTGTTGGTGTATGTGTCGAAACACCGGAAGGTGCAGTTGTTCACACGGGTGACTTCAAATTCGACCACACTCCAGTCAATGGTCAATATGCAGATCTTCAGCGTATGGCACAGATCGGAACAAATGGCGTGCTAGCGCTGTTGTCTGACAGTACGAACGCTGAGAAACCTGGATTCACACCATCGGAGAAAAATGTGGGTATCGTTCTCGAAGATATCTTCCGTAAAGCAAGTCAACGTGTTGTTGTAGCGACTTTTGCATCGAACGTACACCGTATCCAACAGGTGATCAACGCAGCAGAAGTGACTGGACGTAAAGTTGCAGTTATCGGACGCAGCATGGTGAATGTGGTGGGTATTGCTTCAGAACTGGGTTACCTTGAGATTCCGGATGGCATGATCATTGAACCTGAAGAAGTAGGCAAGATGGCTGCTGATCGTGTCGTGATTCTCTGCACAGGAAGTCAAGGAGAGCCAATGTCAGCACTGACACGTATGGCTCGTTCCACGCACCGTAAAGTGGACATCCTGCCAGGCGACACCGTTATTATCGCAGCAACACCGGTTCCAGGTAATGAAAAATATGTAGGCCGTACGATTGATGAACTGTTCCGTCTGGGCGCTAACGTGCATTACAGCGGTGCTAACAGTGGTGTTCACGTATCTGGTCACGGTAGCCAGGAAGAGTTGAAACTGATGCTCAACCTGATGAAACCGAAATTCTTCTTGCCAATTCACGGTGAATTCCGTATGCAGCGTCGCCACGCGGTTCTTGCTGAATCTGTAGGAGTAGAACCGGAAAACATTTTCATCACGGATATCGGTGAAGTTATTGAAATCCAAGGTGGAGCAGCACGTAGAGCAGGTAAAGTCACTGCAGGTAACGTATTGATCGACGGCTTGGGTGTAGGCGATGTGGGTAACATTGTATTGCGTGACCGCAAATTGTTGTCACAAGATGGTATCCTTGTTGTTGTTGTAACACTGAGCAAACAGGATGGAAAAATTGTTTCCGGTCCTGACATCATCTCTCGCGGATTTGTGTATGTACGTGAATCGGAAGGACTTCTTGATGAGGCCAACCGCATCGTTAGCAGCACATTGCAGAAGTTGATGAGTGAGAACGTTAACGAGTGGGCTTCACTCAAAACGAATGTTAAAGATGCACTTGGACGCTTCCTGTATGAGCAAACTCGTCGTAGACCGATGATTTTGCCAATCATTATGGAAGTTTAAAATAGGCTAAACAAAAAACATATATTCAGGCACACAGTCGCCCCTTCTCTACGAGTAATATTGGACGGTTCCTCGTAGAGAAGGGGCTTTTTTTGCGTTTTTCAGGAAGATCCGCAATATGGTCAATATGTGAAGCAATTTAGATGTAGCGGGTATAAGGCGGCTGGAAAAATCCCCATACTAAGGAATACATTAAACGTTTCTGGAGAAGGGGATTAATGAAATGAATGAACGTATGAATGACAAGCAGGCGTCAAAATCCAATCAACCGGAAGTTGAAGCGCCGGAGATTCCGATTCAGGAGGACAAGAACATCTCTCCCGTTACAGAGACTATTCAGCAATTTGGGCAGACACAGTCGCCGGCAGGTGAATCGAATATTTTCTGTATGACCATTATTGGACAGGTCGAAGGGCATTTGATTTTGCCGCCACAAAATAAAACTACAAAGTATGAGCATATTATCCCACAGCTGGTGGCTGCAGAGCAGAATCAGCGTATTGAAGGTATACTGATCATTTTGAACACGGTAGGTGGAGATGTAGAGGCCGGTCTGGCCATTGCAGAGATGATCGCTTCTCTAAGCAAACCTACGGTTACTGTGGTCATTGGAGGCGGACATAGCATTGGAGTGCCGATTGCTGTAGCTTCAACGTATTCCCTGATTGCAGGAAGTGCAACGATGACGATCCATCCCATTCGGATGAACGGCCTTGTCATCGGTGTACCGCAGACGTTTGAGTATATGGAGAAAATGCAAGAGAGGGTTGTACGGTTCGTGACTTCTCATTCGAATATCTCTGAAGAGATGTTCAAAGAACTGATGTTTAAGACCGGTGAGTTGAATCGGGACATCGGCACAGCTGTAGGAAGCGCGGATGCAGTGAAATATGGATTGATGGATGCGGTAGGCGGAATTGGGCAAGCCATTGCTCAGTTAAATCAGCTCATAGGAGACAAGAGACAGACGCTGCAAGCGGGAGGTTATACCCAATGACGTTATATACAGTAATGCCCCCTGAACAACTCTGGTCAGGAATGTGGAAAGAGGGCGAAGATACAAGAGAAATTAAGATGAATGGTTTATTAATGCAGGTGAGGCCTGTAAATGACAATGAAGCCGTTATCGTACGTTTGCTGGATTGTCCACTCGAAGCCTATCTCAATCCTGCTAATATGCCCGGTTCGACCATTCCGCTTTCAGGTAACTTGGGATCAGCATAACGCGACGAATTCAGACAAATTGAGCAGAAAAAGAACATATGTACGGATTATATTTGTATGGTATAATATTCTTCTGGGGGTGACCTGATTTTGGCCAGAAGAAAAAAGAGGAAAAAAAAGGGCGCTGGTTTTAGTGGCGTTTTAAAATATGAAATTTACGGAATTGTGCTTATTACCCTTGCTGTCATTGCATTATCGGGTGAAGCCACCGTTGGACGTTCGCTTTCCAAGATGTTCGGACTGATGCTTGGTAAGTTTTATTTTGCGATTCCACTTGTTGGTATTTATTATGGTCTCATGGTGATGATTCACCGGAAATGGCCGAGTGGCTGGACCACACGCAAAACAGGACTGGTATTGCTGGTCTTTGCCTTAACCCTGATGAGTACCGTCTCGGCAATGCACCAGAAGCTCATTCCGGTTGGTGCGCTTGAGCCTGGTGCTGTGATTACACAGGTACATAATGATATGCAAACCGAGTTGCTAACCCCTGCTGCACCAGGGGAGAGAGACTCCATGCTTAACAAGGATATCAGCGGTGGTTATCTTGGGGCTGGACAATTTGCTCTTTTCCTGTGGCTGTTCGGCAGCCTGGGTGCGAGACTCATCATGATTGTCATGTTTGTCATCAGTTTTATGTTGATTACGAGTCTATCTTATGTGGATCTGATTCGAATATTCCGAACCAAGATTTGGGATGCCGGGAGTTCGATGTACAAAAAGCTGGAGTCAAGGCCTTCTGCACGTTCTGCTTCTGTGACTGATGGAAGGAAGAAAGGTAACGCTCGTAAAGTGGTACCTGTTCCTGTTGACGATGATGAAGACGAGTATGAGGATGAATTAGAGGAACAGCATCTGCCAAAACGAAAAGCACCAATATTCTTCCAGCTTTTCGGAAAATGGGGAGCTAATCGAGAACAGGCGACATCAGGACGTGAAATGGATGAGGACGATTCGGTTGAAACAGAACAGATTGTATACCGCGCTGAACAAGATCACAATGTAGAGTCGTGGCAGGATGCAAACGAAGACGTAGCGAACAAATCAGCTTCTTCACATGTTCCTGTTCAGGCTAAACCTAACTCAGCGCCAATCATTCGAGACTTTTTCGAGCATGTCAGAGCCGAAGATGCAAGCATTGAAGATGATCTGGACGATGCTTATCCATTCCCTGATGATCTCGCTGATCCAAACGTAGTTCAACAGGGCGAACATGCCATTAAAATAACGGATGAACTGGTAGAGACAGAGTGGTCAGCATCCGGTGCGGGTATGGATGAGCTGAATGCAGTGGATGGGATTCAGAGTGGAGAAGAAATGCCTAATGATGCAATATTGGGAACAGATACTCCGACTCCTGAAGGGCAGGACAAACAACCAGTGAAACCACCACCGCCTCCTCCTAAGCCGTACAAGCTGCCATCCTTCCGTCTTCTTGCCAAGCCTAACAATGCGGGCAAGGCGGGTGATCAGAAGGATTATATGCAGACAGCGCGCAAGCTGGAAGCTACACTGGAAAGCTTCGGTGTTCGTGCCAAAGTACTTGAAGTGGTTCGGGGTCCTGCTGTTACAAGGTATGAAATTCAGCCTGATATTGGAGTTAAGGTCAGCAGGATTGTCAGCCTAACTGATGACATCGCGTTGGCTCTGGCTGCAAAAGATATTCGGATGGAAGCGCCGATTCCCGGGAAGTCCGCTATAGGTATCGAGGTACCTAATGGCGAGGTGTCGGTTGTAACGATGCGTGAAGTAATGGAGACTGCAACATTCCAGGATGCAGAATCCAAAGTGACTATTGCATTTGGCCGAGATATCTCCGGACAGACAATCATTGGTAACTTGGCTCGTATGCCCCATTTGCTGGTCGCAGGTGCTACAGGTTCCGGTAAGTCGGTATGTATTAACGGAATTATTACCAGCATATTGTACAAAGCAAAGCCGGATGAAGTGAAGTTCTTGATGGTCGATCCTAAAATGGTTGAGTTGAACGTATATAACGGAATTCCACATCTGATGGCGCCAGTAGTAACTGATCCTAAACGAGCGTCACTTGCTCTCAAAAAGATTGTGGTCGAGATGGAGAAACGATATGAACTGTTCTCCAAATCAGGCACGCGTAACGTTGAGGGCTACAATAATCTGATGAAAGATAATCCTGCGGCTGTTCTGCCTTATATCGTTGTCATTGTGGATGAGCTTGCAGATCTCATGATGGTTGCAGCCGGAGATGTCGAGGATGCCATTGCGCGCCTCGCTCAGATGGCTCGTGCAGCCGGAATCCATCTGATTATTGCCACACAACGACCTTCTGTTGACGTTATTACCGGGGTAATCAAGGCCAACATTCCATCGAGAATTGCCTTCGGCGTATCCTCACAAGTGGATTCCCGAACGATTCTGGATATGGGTGGGGCAGAGAAGCTGTTGGGTCGTGGAGACATGTTGTTCATGCCAATGGGTGCATCAAAACCGGTTCGGGTACAAGGTGCATTTATGAGCGATGAAGAAGTCGAGAATATTGTAAACTACGTACGTGGTCAAGGTGAAGCACAGTATGATGAGTCCATTGTACCTGAAGTGGATGATTCCACTCAGGCAGCAGATGAAGTACAGGATGAGTTATATGAGCAAGCGGTACAGATTATTCTTGAGGCAAAACAAGCTTCTGTCTCTCTGTTGCAACGTCGTATGCGGGTTGGTTACACACGTGCAGCGCGTTTAATTGACTCCATGGAAGCCCGGGGGGTCATCGGCCCTTACGAGGGTAGCAAACCACGGGAAGTGCTGGTATCACTTGAACAGTATCAACAGAATAAAATAAGCTCATAGTGACTTGGAGCATCGGTCGATTAAGCCCTCAACCTATTGGTTGGGGGCTTTTTGTATGCTCTGCAGACTGAAGTTTTGCCATCTACTCCAAAGATCGGATGATTTGGTGCATAGGAAACAAGCAGGCTTGTCATAATAACCTTAGCGATTCTGTTAATCCCACAAGAGAAAGGTAGAGCACAGTCGATGCGAAAAATGAACCTATGGCTTTTCACTGCTATTTTGCTGATATCCGCATTGGGAATCCGTTATTTGCTTCCTGGGAATACAGCAACGGAAAGTTCAGCCGAGCGTACACCGCAGGTAGAAGAAAAGGCCTTGCCTACGTTTAGCAGTAATACAGTGAAATATGGAAGTTACGGTCAGGATGTATATGAGCTTCAGGGACGTCTGAAGTATCTGGGATTTTACAATGGTAAAATCGACAGTAATTTTGGCAGCAGCACATTGAAATCCGTCAAATGGTTTCAATCAGAGTTTGGCATGAAGGCAGATGGTGTGGTTGGAGCTGAAACCAAGCTCAAGCTGTACAATGCGTCAACCAAATGGTCGCCAACAGAACCGCCGCTTCACAAGGAATCCTCAGGTGGAAAGGATAGTAATAACAATACGGCAGATAAAGAGCAAGACAATATGGGATCTGCCAATGCACTCGGTCTCTCCGAGAATGAACTCAAGATTATGGCTAACGCTGTATATGGTGAAGCACGGGGTGAACCGTTTGAAGGGCAAGTCGCAGTAGCGGCAGTCATTCTGAATCGTGTAAAATCCCCAAGCTTTCCAAGTACACCCTCAGGCGTAATTTTTCAACCCGGTGCATTTACGGCTGTAGCGGACGGACAGATCTATCTGGAACCAAACGCACAAGCCAAAAAGGCAGTTGAGCAGGCCCTGAATGGCTGGGACCCGTCCGGTGGTTGTCTCTATTATTTTAATCCAAAGACAGCAACATCCAAATGGATCTGGACCCGTCCACAGGTGAAAACAATCGGGCAACATATTTTTTGTATGTGATGATGTTGGAAGCAACCAGAAGGCGTGACTTCGGTTGCTTCTTGCCTTTTGAATGGGTTAAAATGGTTGTTACATTTAGCGTAATACGATTGCATGACAAATGACGCCGTAAAGGGGTTTTGACATTTGAATACATCAGGATTTGAACGAGGTAGCAAGAGAGAGTTTCGTATACATGTGCTTCCGACTAAACGTTTCAAAACGTTCGCTATATCGCTATATGCAGGCGTTCCCTTACGAGAAGATACAGTAACCAAAGTAGCGCTGACACCCTTTGTTCTGCGACGCGGCACAGAGTCCTATCCGGAAACAACGCAATTTCGTGAACAACTGGAGCATCTGTATGGAGCCGGTTTTGGTTTTGATGTTTATAAACGCGGGGATTATCAGATTGTACAGTTTCGGATGGATACCATTAATGACTCCTTTGTTGGAGGGGATGAGCAACTGCTGGATCGTTCATTTGCCTTCCTGGGAGAGGTTCTTACCCGACCTGCACAGGAGAATGGACATTTCAGGACGTCTTATGTACAAGCAGAGCGAGAGACGGTGCGGAAAAAGCTGGAGTCCATCGTGAATGATAAAATGCGCTATGCCGCGGAACGCAGTATTGAGGAGATGTGCAAGAACGAGCCGTATCGTCTTCATCCACTGGGTGAGCGAAAGGATCTGCCTGGGATTGAGCCTGATACACTGACTGCGTCTTATCAGGAGTGGCTGCAACAGGCGAGTATGGATCTGTACGTGGTAGGGGATACGACACTGGAGGAGGTGGAGAACCTTGTTCAGCGTCATTTCAATGTAGATCGAACGTCCTCCTCCGATTACAAGACACAGGCCGCGGTTCGAGGAGATAAGGAAGTAGAGACCGTTGTTGAGCGACTGAATGTGAGTCAGGGAAAACTCAATATGGGACTCCGTACATCTATCACGTATGGAGATCCTCAGTATGCAGCAGCACTAATGTACAACGGGATTCTCGGTGGTTATCCTCATTCCAAACTGTTTGTAAATGTTCGTGAAAAAGAGAGCCTGGCGTATTACGCGTCTTCGCGATATGACGGACATAAGGGCATTGCAACGATTCAATCCGGAATTGAAATCCCTAATTATGAGAAGGCCGTCACTATCATCAAGCAGCAGCTGGAAGAAATGAAAAGCGGTACAATCAGTGATCTGGAAATGTCCCAGACCAAAGCAATGATCCGTAACCTGCTTAAGGAAATGCAGGATTCTGCCTTTGAGATGATCGCTTATGACTTCAATCGACAGTTGTCTGGCAAAGAGAGAACGGCTGAAGAACTGTTGGCTCAGGTAGAACATATTAGCAAGGAAGATGTGCGTGAGGCGGCAGAACAATTCCGTCTGGATACGATTTATTTCTTGCGGGACGAGAAGGAGGAATAGTCGGTGGAGAGCATTCGGTATGAGCATCTGCAGGAGACACTATATTACGAAGTAATGGATAACGGACTGCATGTCTATATTTTGCCTAAACCGGGATTCCAGAAAACGTATGCTACGTTTGCAACCAAGTATGGATCGGTGGATAATCATTTTCAGGTTGAAGGACAGGAAGCAGTGAAAGTTCCGGATGGGATTGCCCATTTTCTGGAGCATAAAATGTTTGAAGAACCAACAGGTGATATCTTTGCAACATTTGCGTCTTACGGTGCCTCAGCTAATGCGTTTACGAGCTTTGATCAGACGGTTTATTTGTTTTCAGCGACCGAACATGTGAATGAAAATATACAAACATTAGTCAACTTTGTGCAAAATCCTTACTTCACGGATCAAAATGTGGAAAAGGAAAAAGGCATTATCGGACAGGAAATTGACATGTATGCTGATAATCCGGATTGGCGTGTTTATTTTGGATTAATCGAAGCCATGTATCAGAAACATCCGGTGCATATCGATATTGCAGGAACGGTCGAATCCATTCGTACAATTACCAAAGAGATGTTATATGAGTGTTATAACACCTTCTATCACCCGAGTAATATGCTCTTATTCGTGGTAGGTGGTGTAGATCCACAGGAAGTCATTGATATGGTTCGTTCGAACCAGGAACAGAAAGATTATAAGCCACAGGGGAGTATTCAACGTTTCTTTGAGCCGGAACCTGAGCAGGTAGGAGAAGCCAGAAGGGAAGCCAAACTGGCTGTTTCACTGCCGAAATGTCTGTTTGGATTCAAGGAGACGGACGTTGGACTTACCGGAGAAAAATTGTTACGGCGGGATATGACAACGCAGCTGATGATGGATCTTTTGTTTGGTTCAAGCACACGATTATTTCAGAAGCTCTATGATGAAGATCTGATCTCGGACAGCTTTGGACATGAGTATAACAGTTCGCCGCAATACGCGTTTTCAGCTATTGGTGGTGATACGAAAGACCCGGATCAACTGCTGGCACGTATACGTGAGGAAGTGGATGCCATTGTAGAAAAGGGGTTTGAATCGACGGATTTTGAACGTGCACGCAAAAAGAAAATAGGCGGATATTTGCGTATGCTCAATTCTCCAGAGAACATTGCGCATGAATTTACACGTCAGCAATTCCGTGGCGGTGATTTCTTCAATATGCTTCCGCTCTATGAATCGATTACACTGGAAGATGTAAATCTCAGACTGAGAGAGCATATTCGCTGGGATCAACTGGCTGTATCGCTAGTCGTGAGTCCTTGATATGGAGAGGGGAACAGGACAATTGAAGGCAATTGGGGAAATGACTGTACTGGTAACTGGAGCAAGTGGTGGAATCGGAGCGGCTATCGCAGAACGTTTCGCCAGAGTGGGAATGAATGTTGTTATACACTATATGAAATCGCATGAAGCAGCGAATGAAGCCGCCAGACGGTGCATGGAACAGGGCAGTGGGAGAATCATGACGGTGTCTGCGGATCTTCGCAGCCGGGAACAGATTGAACGTATGCGTGAGAAGCTGGAGTCACACAATCTCATGCCAGATATCCTCGTGAACAATGCAGGAATATCGCACTATGGGATGTTGTCTGATGTTACAGAGGAGATATGGGATGAAGTGATGGCCATCAATCTCAAAGGCACGTTTATGTGTACACAGGAAATGATGCCGCACATGATCTCCCAAAGGTATGGTCGAATCATTAATGTATCGTCGATCTGGGGGCTGTCTGGTGCCTCTTGCGAAGTGTTGTATTCTACAACCAAGGGCGGGGTGAATGCATTCACCAAGGCACTTGCGAAAGAACTCGCTCCTTCCGGAGTAACCGTAAATGCTGTTGCTCCTGGCGCCGTTCAGACATCCATGTTAAACCATCTGGATCAGAGTGAATTGAAGATGCTGGAAGAGGAAATTCCGGCAGGAAGACTTGCTCAACCTGATGAAATCTCGTCACTGGTTTATTTTCTGGCCCTCCCTGAATCGGGGTATATCAACGGGCAGATTATCAGTCCAAATGGCGGTTGGTTAACGTAGAGCAGCAATAAAACTTGACTGGCTATGAACAAAATAAGTGAAGGTTGCCGAGAAGCAGCCGTCTTCCGGATTATTTTTAAGATGCTCGTATATAAAATGCCTCGAAAGCACATATTACAACTGTTGATTTTAAATCTCATGCGTCATCTAAGGAGGATTTATCATGTCAACAGAAAAAACAGTGCTCTCCAGTTTTGACACGTGGAAGAAGTTCCTGGGTGACCGCGTACTGCAAGCAGAGAAGATGGGGATGAGTGAAGAAACCATCAACAAACTTGCGTATGAAATCGGCGACTTCCTTGATGAGAAAGTCGATCCAGCGAACCATTCCAACCGGGCATTGAAAGAGTTATGGGATGTCGGCGATGCAGATGAGCGTCGTACGATTGCGTGCCTGATGGTCAAATTGGCCAAACAAAACGCATAAGATTACAGATGAAGAGCTCCCGCAAGGGGGCTTTTCTCTAATGATTACAAACGGATTACAGAGCTGTTCTTGTAATTCATTTTCATTTTATATATCATTAACGTGACCCATTTTTAGAAGATGTCTCAGTTTGTTGTCCAGTGGACACGTTCTGTTGCTGTCGAATAATGTGGAATAATGCATTACGGGGTGTTGAAATGGAATCTAAACAATGGTACATGGAATATAAAATACATAAGAACAGACCCGGTTTGTTAGGCGATATTGCCTCTATGCTGGGGATGCTTGAAGTGAATATATTGACCATTAACGGTGTGGAAGGCAAAACGCGAGGTATGCTGCTTGAATCGGATGATGATGAGAAAATCCGTTTGCTTGGTGAAATGCTTGGCAAAGTCAACAGCATCACCGTATCGGCTTTGCGTCAACCTAAATTGGTGGATATTCTGGCCGTTCGTCATGGCAGATACATTGACCGTGACTCGGATGATCGCAAGACATTTCGTTTCACACGAGATGAACTTGGGTTACTTGTGGACTTTTTGGGTGAAGTATTTAAGAGAGAAGGCAATCAGGTCATTGGTTTGCGCGGAATGCCTCGTGTGGGTAAAACAGAGTCCATTATTGCGGGCAGCGTATGTGCAATGAAGCGATGGACTTTTGTTTCTTCCACACTTCTTCGTCAGACGATAAGAAGTCAAATGTCCGAAGACGAATTGAACCCGAATAATGTCTTCATCATTGATGGAATTGTAAGTACGATTCGTTCCAGTGAGCGGCATTACAATTTGTTGCAGGATATTATGTCGATGCCAAGTACCAAGGTTATCGAACATCCAGATATTTTTGTACAGGAATCCGAATATGATTTTAATGATTTTGATATTATCATTGAACTTCGTAACAATCCGAATGAAGAAATTATTTATGATACGTTTACGGCTAGCTACACCGATGAATTGTAAGGATCCGTACGGAATCATGGAATAGATTAGCAACAACTCATGAGATAAACATAAGGAGGAGATGGCATGTCTGAACTGGGTCAGCAGTTAAGAGAGGCCCGGCTGCAAAAAGGGATGAGTCTTGACGATGTACAGGAAATGACAAAAATTCGCAAGAGGTACTTGGAGGCCATAGAAGCTGGAGACTATAAAGTACTGCCGGGTAGCTTCTATGTGCGTGCTTTCATTAAAACCTATGCGGAGACCGTTGGACTGAACCCTGATGAGCTGCTGGAGGGACACAAAAAAGACGTACCGGCAGAAGAGGCGGAAGCAACGATGGAACCGGTTATACAGAAGCGTTCCAGCCGTCCGGTTGAGCGTAGTAATCGATGGATGTCTGTCGCACTGATGTGGACATTCCCTGTTTTGATCGTAGTTCTGTTGTATGTATACGTGGTGTATAACAATGGTGATGAAACTGATAATCCAGGTCTTGATTCGGTCAAAATTACAGACAGTCAACAAAAGCCTGAAGATAAACCGGATCAGCCTGCCGACAACGGACAGGCATCTAATCCGCCTGCAACAGACTCAGGCGCTGAGGGTACGGGTGAAGGCGACGCTGGTGGTAACGGTGGCGGTACAGACACGGAAGGACAGACGGATGGCCAAACTGATGGTCAAACGGATGGCCAAACGGACGGACAGACGGGAGAAAATCAGGAACCGACAGACAATTCACCGTCTGCTGTAACAGTTGCAGAAGATGGGAAATCAGGCAACATTACGAACTTCAAAGTTAACGGAAGTGCAGGGAAACCTGTAACGGTTACGATCAAAGCCTCAGGTCATAGCTGGTTGGAAGTGTATAAGGGCGAGAACTCCAGTGGAGAGAAGTTGGAGTATGGTAATACAGCCGAAGGCGACAGCTATACCTTTGAGCTGGATAGTGCAGGCATGTATATTAAGTCCGGTTACGCTGCAGCGACCACGATTGAGGTTGGTGGGCAAGTTGTAACGGATGGCAAGGCGACTAATCGGATCCGTTTGAAGCTTGGTGAAGACAGTGGTAATACTGCTTCTTCCACAGGAGTTGAAAATGGTTCAACGGACACTACAGGAGGCACCACTGGTAGCGAATAACCGGGTCAACTGCAGGAGACAATAATCGTGTCTTAACTTGCAGTTAACTTTTGGTGAAGTGAGGTGGATGGCTGTGACAGTCAGCTGGATCGTAACGGGTTTAGGGATCATTGTCAGCCTCCTGGGTTATTACCTGACTCCAAGTGCTTGGGGTTACGGAATATTGGGCTTTGGACTTGCACATGTACTTTTGGGTGTGCTCGATATGTTCAGACAGCCCAACCGGAGCCGTTATTAGTTGGAAGCTGGACCAGCAAGCATTTTTGGCAGCCACCTCAAGTGGAAGCCAAAAATGCTTTTTTCTTTGTGTAAACCAGCTTGAAATTAGACTTTTGCTTAAGGTATCCTCTATAATGTTACAGAACATACGATTAACTGAAAGGGTGACTGGTTTGAGTTCAGAAAATTCATTTGATATCGTGTCCAAAATGGACTTGCAAGAACTGACAAATGCCGTTACACAAACCGAGAAGGAAATTGGCACTCGTTATGACTTCAAGGGCAGCAAGAGCAGCCTGAAACTGGATAAGGATGCGTTAACGATCGTATCTGATGATGAGACCAAACTTAAGGCTGTCATTGACGTGCTGCAATCCAAAATGGCCAAGCGTGGGCTACCATTGAAAAACATTGATTACGCTAAGGTAGAGCCAGCGTCTTCTGGTACAGTCCGTCAGCGTTTGAATTTTAAACAGGGGATTGATCAGGACATCGCCAAGAAAATCAATATCCTGATCCGGGATTCCAAGCTGAAGGTGAAGAGTCAGATTCAGGGGGACCAGCTCCGGGTAACTGGTAAGAGTAAAAATGATTTGCAAGCAGTCATGCAGCTGCTAAATGGTGCTAACCTGCCTCTGGATTTGCAATATACAAATTTCAAATAATATGGCCTTTTTGTAGCAGAAGTGTTTTTTGACACGGTATTAGGCGTATATTATACTAAGTGTGCATTGCTGGCAGTCATACATCAAGTCCAGTCCTCATCGTTTGCTGACTTTGTGAAAAGCAGTACATCTTCTGGAAGTCGCCGGAACGTTTAAAGCGGTTTTGCTTTTGAGCGGTTGACTTTATTTTTTGCGTTTCTACATAGTGGGATCATGTTAATATGGATTGACATTGAAACTGTACATTTCATGTTCCGGATGATGATAACGGGATTATGATGATTGTTTGGAGTAATGGAGGATATGAGGGAGGGCGTCTTGTGAATTTACCCAACCGGATTACGCTTGCACGAATTTGCTTAATCCCTTTTTTAATGGTGTTCCTGCTCGTGGATTTTCCATTTTATCCAGAGCCGTTGCAGCTTGGAAGCTTTTCGCTTCCATATAATCAACTGATTGCTGCTGTTATTTTTATCATCGCCGCAAGCACAGATGGAATTGACGGATACCTTGCGCGAAAAAATAACATGGTTACCAATCTGGGAAAACTGCTCGATCCACTCGCAGACAAGCTGTTGGTTACAGCAGTTCTGATCTCGCTTGTGGAGATGGGCAAGCTGGATTCCTGGATTGCAGTGGTTATTATTAGTCGTGAATTTGCAGTTACCGGCTTGCGCCAAATCGCATTGCTGGATGGTTCGGTTGTTGCTGCCAGTGCTTGGGGCAAGCTGAAGACGGTAGTGCAGATTGTAGCGATTGTGTTGCTGCTGTTGAACAATTTCCCGTTCTCATACACGGGTATTCACGTCGATATTATCGCGGTATGGGCAGCAGCGCTTATTACCATCTGGTCGGGTATCGATTACTTTATCAAAAACAAAAACCTGCTTCATTTAACAAAAGCATAATGGTTTGTTCTTAAATGGGTAATCATGAAGGAAGCATTGGGTCAGGGGCAATAGGAAATTATCCTATTGCCCTTTGATCACTCACCATATGTACAGGAGGATGCTCAATGAAGGCAGAAATCATTGCAGTTGGCACAGAGCTACTGCTTGGACAAATCGTCAATACCAATGCCAGATACCTATCCCGTGAATTGGCTGCGATGGGGATCGATGTATATTTCCAAACGGTGGTTGGGGATAACCTGAACCGACTTAGTGAAGCTATTCGCATTGCGCAGGGCCGTGCAGACGTTATTTTATTTTCCGGTGGCATCGGACCTACTCAAGATGATCTGACCAAGGATGCGCTCGCAGCTGTTCTTAACCGAAAACTGCATACAGATCGAATGGCGATGGACAAAATCGAAAGCTTTTTCAGAGATCGTAATGTGGACATGACAGAGAATAACCGACGTCAGGCGATCGTCATTGATGGTGGTACACCTCTGGCCAATGAAACGGGCCTTGCGGCAGGAAATGCGATTTCTGATAATGATAAACATTATATTGTGATGCCTGGACCACCTAAAGAGCTGATTCCAATGTTTGAACAGGAAGTCAAGCCTTGGCTGTTCCAGCATGTGCTAACAGAAGAAATGCCGATCTATTCCCGAATGCTCAAATTCGCTGGTATTGGTGAATCTGCTCTGGAAGATCGACTGCTGGATCTGATTGACGCGCAGACAGACCCTACGATTGCTCCTTACGCTAGCGAAGGCGAAGTTACGGTGCGTGTCTCTACTAAGGCTGCGAGTGAGGGAGAGGCGAAGCTGAAGCTGGATGCGATGGAGGTTCAGATTCGGGAGCGTTTGACAGAACATCTCTACGCGAACGAGGATGTGCCTATAGAGTATACGATAGTAACCATGATGTCTGACATGGGGCTGACGCTTAGCGCTGCTGAGAGCTGTACAGGAGGGCTTGTCATGCAAAGTCTGACCTCTGTACCGGGAAGTGCCTCCATGCTCAAAGGTGGAATTGTTTGTTACTCCAATGAAATTAAGGAAAAGCTGCTGAATGTGCCTCATGATTATCTGGAAGGTGAAGATGCACCTGGTGCAGTAAGTCCTGAGGTTGCAAAAGTGCTTGCTGAGCAGATTCGCATGATTGGCGATGCTGATTTTGGCTTGGCTGTTACCGGTGTAGCTGGACCCGGATATTCGGAACGCAAGCCACCCGGACTTGTCTTCATCGCTCTTGCTGAACGTGGAAAAGAGACGGAAATTCATGAGCTGCGTATTAATGGCAATCGCGAGACTGTTCGCATTCGTTCAGCCAAAGCGATTCTCTATCGCTTATGGCAAAAACTTGTGGCGATGGATTGATTAGTTAATAGCTTCGATTGCATTTGAAGCTCTAAGGAAGTATAATTAAGGAAGACGGAAGAACCGTAGAATTAGGCTTTACAGCCTTGTTTACGGTTCTTTTTTCTGTTTAATGGAAAGTTTCTTTGAGGAAGAGGCGCCTCGGCCTTCACAAAAAAAACGAATGTATGTTCGAAAAAAAGCTTGGCAAACGTGTTAAAACAAGGTATCATTATCTTATAAACAGTAAAGGGTGTGAGCTTATTGTCAGACCGTCGTGCCGCGCTTGATATGGCGCTCCGTCAAATAGAGAAGCAATTTGGTAAAGGATCCATCATGAAACTGGGTGAGTCCACTCATATGAATGTGGAAATTATTCCCAGCGGTTCCTTGGCTTTGGATATTGCATTAGGAACAGGCGGCTTGCCTAAAGGCCGTATTGTTGAAATATATGGACCTGAATCTTCAGGTAAAACAACTGTCGCATTGCATGCGATTGCTGAAGTACAACGTGTTGGTGGACAAGCAGCATTTATCGATGCCGAGCATGCTCTTGATCCTCAATACGCAAGCAAATTGGGCGTTAACATTGACGAATTGCTTCTATCTCAGCCAGATACGGGTGAGCAAGGGCTGGAAATTGCAGAAGCTCTTGTACGCAGTGGTGCAGTAGATATCGTCGTTATTGACTCTGTAGCTGCATTGGTTCCAAAAGCAGAGATTGAAGGCGAAATGGGTGATTCACACGTTGGTTTGCAAGCGCGTTTGATGTCTCAGGCGTTGCGTAAATTGTCTGGTGCAATCAGCAAATCCAAAACAATCGCAATCTTCATTAACCAGCTTCGTGAGAAAGTCGGCGTTATGTTTGGTAACCCGGAAACAACACCTGGTGGTCGTGCTCTGAAGTTTTATTCTACAGTACGTCTGGATGTGCGTCGTATTGAGAGTATCAAATCAGGTAATGACATGATTGGTAACCGTACTCGTATTAAAGTTGTGAAAAACAAAGTGGCACCTCCGTTTAAACAAGCGGAAGTGGATATCATGTATGGCGAGGGTATTTCAAGAGAAGGCAGTATCATTGACATTGGTACAGAGCTGGACATCGTTAATAAAAGTGGTGCATGGTACTCCTACGAAGGCGAGCGTTTAGGACAAGGTCGTGAGAACGCGAAGCAGTTCATGAAAGAGCATAAAGACATTGCTGAAATCATTGAACAAAAAATTCGGGTAGCTAGTAACTTGACTACCGCAGTTCCTGCGCCAACTAGTGAAGAGCAACAAAAAGAAGCAGAAGAAGAACAAGAATTGTTTGAAATCAACGAGTAATCTCTCAAATCCTCCCTTGTAGGGAGGACCTTGAGGGGGGTTCCCACTGGACTCCGTAAACTTATCTGATTGAGCTTGGATCAATCTGGATAATGGATTGTAGTGGGAGTGCTCTTGCTGTCCAACAGCCCCTGTCCCAATGGACAGGGGCTGTTGGCACGCTAACTGTGGAGCTAAAGGCCGGGCTGAGTCCCCGGCCTTTTGTATTAGCGTTCTCTGTCATTTGTGAAGAGGCGCTGGCGTAATCAGATTGAAAATAATGTGAAAGGGGAGACCTGAATGGATCAACATGACGAGGATTTATATGAAGAAGCAGAACAGGACGGCCTATCCCAATTTCCGGACAACGAAGAGCTTATTATAACACGTGTAGAACGAACGAAACACAGGCAAGCTCGTTATCGTATCACTTTTGGTATCCACTCCATTACAGTTCTTGAAGATGTGATGATTAAATACAGGATGACTCAAGGCAATACGTTTATGAAGAAGGATCTGGAAGAAATCATTGTAGCTGACGAGCGACAACGGACGTATGCACAGTCTCTGCGTTTCTTGGAGCATAAGCCGCGTACACGTCATGAATTAAGTCAGAAACTTCGTCAGAAAGAATTTGCTGCACCTTTAATTGAAGAGACGCTGGATCGACTTGAGCGCGAGAATTTGGTGGATGATGACCTATTTGCGAAGGAATGGACAAGACAGCGTATGGAGGGCAAGCGGAAGGGAAAACTGTGGATAAGGCAAGAGCTTCGTCAAAAGGGCATTGCCAATGATCTCATTGCTGAAGCACTGGAAGGTGTCAGTACGGATGCGGAATTTGAGACTGCTATGAGTGCCGGACGAAAAAAATGGAATCAGGTCAAAGGGGACGTCAAAGAGAAGAAAAATAAAACGCTTCCCTTCTTAATGAGACGTGGTTTTTCAATGGATATGGTACGCCGGGTCGTGAATTGTTTAATTGAAGAAGATGAGGCTGGGGACCCTGAAGATGACGAAGCGTTGTTATGGGATTAGCAGCCCAGAGTCTCTATACTGCATTCTCTTGACAATTTCTTTCGTCAAATACTAAAATGGACATGAGTCTGTAAGAAATGGACAACCCTTTTTCCTTCCAAAAAAGCGGTTTCGGTTTCTTAAGATTTATACCATTCTTAATTATGGGTTCGCTGGAAACAGTGAAGAGTACGTGGAAACATGTACATGTGAAATGAAAATCGGCGGGGGATCGCCGTGAGTATTCGTTATTCCCAAAAATATGTAAGGTTTGAAAACTGCAAATTGACCCAAGGAATGCCTTGGAGGAACCAACGAGGAGGTGAACAGTATGAATCCTGCAATCACGATCGCTCTCGTTGTGGCCGCGCTAATCATTGGGTTCGGAGTAGGATATTTTATTCGCAAATCTCTTGCAGAGGCTAAAATCTCTAGTGCGGAACAAGCTGCCGTACAAATCGTGGAGAACGCGAAGAAAGAGGCAGAGGCACTGAAGAAAGAAACGGTGCTGGAAGCGAAGGATGAAATCCATCGCATTCGTGCTGAAGCTGAAAAAGACACTCGTGAACGTCGGAATGAAATTCAACGACAAGAAAGACGATTGTTGCAAAAAGAAGAGTCGCTGGATAAAAAATTGGAATCACTCGAACGTAAAGAAGAGCAAGTGGCTAACAAAGAGAAACGAATTGATGAGACTCAGCAGCAGATCGAAATGATTTACAAAAACCAGGTGACAGAGTTGGAACGTATATCCAACCTCACCATGGAAGACGCACGCAGTATCATACTGTCCAACGTAGAACAGGAAGTTCGTCATGAGACGGCTCAAATGATCAAGGACATTGAACAACAAGCGAAGGAAGAAGCGGACAAAAAGTCCCGCGAGATTATTACACTCGCCATCCAACGTTGTGCGGCTGACCACGTAGCGGAAACAACGGTATCTGTTGTTACCCTGCCAAATGAAGAAATGAAAGGCCGGATTATCGGTCGTGAAGGACGTAACATCCGTGCGCTTGAAACCCTTACAGGGATTGACCTCATTATCGATGATACGCCAGAAGCTGTTATTCTGTCGGGCTTTGACCCGATTCGCCGTGAGATTGCCCGTACTGCCCTTGAGAAACTGGTGGCTGACGGACGTATTCACCCGGCACGGATTGAAGAGATGGTTGAGAAATCCCGCAAAGAAGTGGATGAGCGCATCCGTGAATACGGTGAGCAAGCTACCTTTGAAGTGGGCGTGCATGGTCTGCATCCGGATCTGATCAAAATTTTGGGCCGGTTGAAGTTCCGTACAAGTTACGGTCAGAACGTCTTGAAACATTCGATGGAAGTCGCTTATCTGGCTGGATTGATGGCTGGCGAACTCGGAGAAGACGTAACTCTGGCAAGACGTGCAGGTCTATTGCATGACATCGGTAAAGCGCTGGATCACGAAGTGGAAGGATCACACGTCGAAATTGGCGTGGAGCTGGCGAAGAAATACAAAGAACATCCGGTTGTAATCAACAGTATCGCGTCCCATCACGGAGATTGCGAAGCGACTTCGGTCATTGCCATGTTGGTTGGTGCAGCAGATGCGCTCTCCGCAGCAAGACCAGGCGCACGCCGCGAAACGCTGGAAACGTATATCAAACGACTGGAGAAGCTGGAAGAGATTTCAGAATCCTTCGAAGGTGTTGAGAAATCATACGCCATTCAGGCCGGACGCGAAGTTCGTGTTATGGTACAGCCTGAGAAGATCGATGATGCTGAAGCCTTCCGCCTCGCCCGTGACATCACGAAGATGATTGAGAATGAACTCGACTATCCGGGTCACATCAAAGTCACCGTCATCCGGGAAACCCGTGCGGTTGAATACGCAAAATAGAGCAATACGGAAAAGTGGCCGCAGTAGTGGGCCACTTTTCCTTTTGATAGCCTCTTAAAGTGTGTGTTCAAAAAGAGCATATACTTATTCGGCTGGATTCCATATTCGATGCTGATAGGCATCCTTTGTAATCAAAAGCAGGCTTTTTGAACAACCTCTAAAAGGCTTTTGTACAAACTACACATCACGGAAAAAGAGATAGAGTCCTGCAAAGGTTCAACATTTGAAGTAAAAGGAGTTTGCAGGAATTGAGGAGGCAGTAATCAATGAAAGTTTTGTTTATAGGTGACATCGTAGGCAATGTGGGACGTAAGGCATTAAAGGAAAATCTACCGTACCTGAAATCGAAGTATAAACCACATGTGGTGATTGTGAATGGTGAAAATGCAGCAGCAGGTCGCGGCATTACCGGTGCAATCGCAAATGAGTTTTTCAACTGGGGTGTACATGGTATTACACTTGGCAATCATACCTGGGACAATAAGGATATTTTTGATTTTATAGATGATGAGCCTCGCATGATTCGTCCAGCGAACTTTCCACCAGGCACACCAGGACGAGGATACACGGTTGTCAAAGGCGAAGGGAAAGAATTGGCCATTGTCAATCTGCAAGGAAGAACGTTCCTGCCTGCTCTGGATTGCCCATTCCGTGTAGCTGATGAGATTGTTGATGAGCTGCGTCAGGACTATAAATGTATTCTGGTCGATATGCATGCTGAAGCGACGTCAGAGAAAATTGCCATGGGATGGCATCTGGATGGACGTGCGTCTCTCGTTGTAGGTACACATACGCATGTACAGAGTAACGATGATCGGATTCTGCCTGGAGGAACGGCATACTTGACGGATGCGGGCATGGTAGGGCCGCGTGACGGCATATTGGGCATGGAGCGTGAGGCCGTGCTGCGCAAGTTCTACACCCAGCTCCCGGTACGTTTCGTTGTGGATGATGGCAAATGGCATTTCCATGGTGTGTTTGTTGAAATTGATGAAGCTACAGGTGCGGCAACACGCATCGAAAAAATTCGTCTGATGGAAGACGAGTGGCGCATGGAATAGGGGTATTGTCCCAATTTGCAGGGAAACCCGTCTAAAAAGAAGGAATTTTTTTGCCTCCCGCGAATAACATCTAGTAAGTGGAAACAAACTTTCAACATTCCCAGGGAGGTACTTACCATGGATGTATTAAAAGTTTCAGCAAAGTCCAATCCTAATTCTGTAGCCGGCGCTCTTGCAGGGGTTCTTCGTGAACGTGGAAATGCTGAACTGCAGGCAATTGGAGCGGGAGCACTGAACCAAGCCATTAAAGCGGTAGCGATAGCCCGGGGATTTGTAGCACCAAGCGGAGTTGACCTGATTTGTATTCCAGCTTTTACAGACATTGTGATCGACGGCGAGGACCGAACGGCCATTAAGCTGATTGTGGAGCCCAGATAATACATGCAGTATGCATTGAACCTGTTTACGATGGATGTAGACAGGTTTTTTTGCGTTTTCTTTGCAATAAAATATGGAGGAGGGTATAAGATGTCCATGTCTGATTGGCGTGTAGCTGATTTTCACTGTGATGCACTGAGCAAAATTTTGATGCAGCCTGCTCTTTCTTTTGAAGATGCTCCAGAACTGGATGTGAATTTGCAACGCTTGAAAGAGGGGAAAGTAGGGTTGCAGGCGTTCGCCATCTATTTACCCGAAGTACTTGGCGGAGGCAAGTTTGAACATGTGATGGGGCAGTTAGAGATTTATCGTAGACGTGTAGAGAGAAATCAGGAGCGGCCTGGCGGCACACAGACGTTGTTATGGCGTGAACAGGTGGCTCAGGTGGGGCAAACAGAGGATCCGTGGGGATTAATCACACTGGAGGGTGTAGATGGTCTGGAGGGCAACCTGTTCTATCTGGAGTTATGTTATCAGATGGGCGTTCGAATCATTGGATTAACGTGGAATTATGCCAATTGGGCGGCTGACGGAGTCATGGAGAAGCGTGGGGCAGGTCTGACCGAGAAAGGGAAAGAACTGGTGCGCCAGTGTAATGAAATCGGAATGCTGCTCGATGTGTCGCATCTGACAGAGAAAGGGTTCTGGGAACTGGCTGACTTGAGTAAGCGTCCTTTTATTGCCTCCCACTCCAACAGCTATAGCGTATGCCCCCACGTGCGTAATCTGAAAGATGATCAGATCCAGGCCATCATTGCCCGGGAAGGGCGGATCGGACTGACGTTTGTGCCCTGGTTTGTTAAACAGGAGGGGGAAGTGTTTATCGAAGACCTGCTGCCTCATATCGAGCAGATCTGTTCTCAGGGCGGACAGAACCATCTGATGATGGGGTCGGATTTTGATGGAATCTCAACGTATATTCAGAGACTTGAACACTCAGGGCATTATCCAAGACTGACGGAAATCCTGCTCAAACATTATGATGAACATTTAGTGCGCGGCTGGTTGTGGGGGAATGCGATGAGTTATCTGGGGGAACACTTGCCAGAGAGCAATCCGAAGATGCAGATGAAGGGGAATTCCATGAAATAGTGAACTGATGTGTGGGTTGAATAGGTTGAATAAAGCTTGTTTTCCAAATAAAGGAGGGGAATGATGGTGAAATAAGTGTATTTCATGAATTTTCACCAGTTCGTTTTCATTTCACTCCAAAAAGGGGTATAATACCATTGGATTGTTAAGAGCCTGAGTACAGGCCATAGATAAACAAGGAGTGAAATTTACAATGAGTAAAACAGTACCTGTGGGCGTATCTGCCCGTCACATTCATGTATCCCAAGAGCACGTTGAAATTTTGTTTGGCAAAGGTTATGAACTGACTGAATTTAAACCTCTGTCCCAGCCTGGCCAATACGCTGCTAACGAAACAGTAGCGGTAATTGGTTCGAAAGGACAGTTTGATAAAGTGCGTATCCTCGGACCTGTTCGCCCTGAAACACAACTGGAGATCTCCATGACAGATTCATTTGCGATTGGTGTTAAAGCACCTGTACGTGAATCTGGAAGCATTGAAGGTACACCAGGAATCACGATTAAAGGTCCTGCTGGCGAAGTAACAATCGATAAAGGTGTTATTGTTGCTGCTCGTCACATTCACTTCCATACTTCGGATGCTGCTAAATGGGGTATCGAGGACAAACAAATGCTAAAAGTTCGCCTCGGCGGAGATCGCGGTCTGGTACTGGAAAATGTACTGGCTCGTGTATCCGATTCTTTCGCACTGGACATGCATATTGATACAGATGAAGCTAACGCTGCTGGCGCTCGTAATGGCGACACTGCTGAAATCATCGATTAATACCATGGAATAGCTTCAGCAGCCAATTAGGGCGGTCTGAATAACGTATAAACCTGAGCACAGCCATTACGGGCCGGTTAATTCCAGCCCTGATGGCAAGGCTCAGGTTTTTGTATTTTCTAAGTGTTCTTCTGAGCATGGCATGTCTCGGATTAGACGAAGGGACATGCGGTTTGGATGTGGAACTACAGCCCAATTCATGCTATAATTTGCTGTAATGCTCTTTTACTG
The DNA here is from genome assembly GCF_024159265.1 of Paenibacillus sp. 1781tsa1. Taxonomy (NCBI): domain Bacteria; kingdom Bacillati; phylum Bacillota; class Bacilli; order Caryophanales; family Paenibacillaceae; genus Paenibacillus; species Paenibacillus sp. 1781tsa1. The sequence continues at coordinate 2,559,097 of NZ_JAMYWY010000001.1, forward strand.
TTCCAAGCAAGTAATTCACGTGGAACAGGGATGAATGAACGATTTTTTATTAATAGAGGCTGTAAGGAGTGACCGAAGGAAATGGCTAAAGACTCAAAAAAGGATTACTCCCAATATTTTGATTTCTCCGATGCCAAAGTAATTTCGCAAGATGAATTCAGCAAAAAGATAAGAATCCGGGGCCGTGAGATTAACATCAAATCGGAACCTAATCATCGTCAGGAGAAACAGCGGGGCAAGGAAGACGTCCAGGTGTTATACGAAAATGCCGTTCCCGATGAACTGAAAAACATAGGGAAAGGCAAACACTATATTGTATATACGTATGGATGTCAGATGAACGAGCATGATTCGGAGACCATCAAAGGACTCCTTGAGTCTATGGGATATCAGGCTACAGAGGATCGCAAAGAAGCTGATATTATCCTGCTCAATACATGTGCCATACGAGAAAATGCGGAAGATAAAGTATTTGGTGAGCTTGGTCACCTGAAAACGCTAAAACTTGAACGTCCGGGATTGTTACTTGGCGTATGCGGGTGTATGTCCCAAGAGGAAGGCGTCGTCAACCGAATCATGCAGAAGCATGGCTTTGTGGATATGATCTTTGGTACACATAATGTGCATCGACTGCCACATCTAATCCAGGAAGCGTTGTTCAGCAAAGAAATGGTTGTTGAGGTGTGGTCCAAGGAAGGCGACATTATTGAGAACCTGCCGAAGAAACGTGAGGGTATGCGCGGCTGGGTGAACATTATGTATGGCTGCGACAAGTTCTGTACATATTGCATCGTTCCGTTTACACGGGGCAAAGAACGCAGCCGTCGTCCTGAAGATGTCATTGCCGAAGTTAGGGATTTGGCTCGACAAGGCTTTAAGGAGATCACGCTGCTTGGTCAAAATGTGAATGCGTACGGCAAGGACTTCACTGACCTGAATTACAGCTTTGGTGACTTGATGGATGCCATTCGCCAAATTGATATTCCGCGAGTACGGTTTACAACCAGTCATCCACGTGACTTCGATGACCGTTTGATTGAAGTGCTGGCCAAGGGCGGAAATCTGGTAGAGCACATTCATCTACCGGTGCAATCTGGCAGTTCGGAAGTACTCAAACGTATGAGCCGCAAGTATAGCCGGGAACACTATTTGAAACTGGCTGACAAAATTAAGAAGGCCATCCCGAATGTTGTGTTGACAACGGATATTATTGTTGGTTTTCCGGGTGAAACGGAAGAACAGTTTGAAGATACACTTTCCCTTGTCCGTGAAGTAGGGTATGATTTTGCCTATACCTTTATTTATTCCCCACGGGAAGGTACACCGGCTGCGGTGATGGAAGACAACGTACCGATGGAAGTGAAGAAGGAACGTTTGAAGCGCTTGAACGAAACGATCAACGTATATAGCCATCGAAGCAATGAAGAACAACGTGGCAAAGTTGTTGAAGTGCTCGTTGAAGGTGAGAGCAAGCGGAATTCCGAAGTTCTGGCAGGACGTACGCGCAGCAACAAGCTGGTGCATTTTGAAGGACCAAAAGAGTTGATCGGTACTTTCGTACAAGTTGAAATCACCGATCCGATGACTTTTTATATTCGGGGCAACCTGCTCTCTGAGCCGGTAGCTGCCAATCAGTAATACACACACCAATAAGTTGAGAATTTTGGGGTTCAATAACAGGTTCGGACATTTGCGCAAGTAGCGGAGGGGACGGAATCGGTCTGTAGAAGCGAAGCGTTCTCCTTTGTCTCCGGATTTTAACCTTGAACAGTTGTAATCAGAAAAATCCGGAGACAACAGCGATCAAAAGAACGATCCGTACCCGAAGCGGTCATGGAGCAGACGTTTGAACTCATTTGAGCCCAAGTTCTCATCTTATATCATCTCATAGAATGGAGCGATTTCAGTGGCGCAGGAAGAAGTGCAGTACAACCATTATGGAATGCCAACCTACGATACGCGCAATCTGGTCATACGCGACGACATTATGGGAAAAGCCAAAGAGTTGGCTGATATGCTCGGAACGAGTGAGGAAGTTAGACAGTTTCAACAGGCTGAAACCAAAATTCGTGATCATGAGCGCATCCAGCAGTTGATTGCAACGATCAAGAAGAAACAAAAAGAAATCGTTGCCTTTGAGAGCTTCAAAAATGTGGAGATGGTCAGCAAAATTGAACAGGAAATTGAAGATCTGCAAAGTGAACTGGATAGTATTCCATTGGTTACGGAATTCCAGCAGAGCCAGAGCGACATCAACTACTTGCTTCAACTCGTGATCTCGGTAATCCGGGATACGGTTTCTGAAAAAGTAAACGTGGAGGCTGGAACGGATTCACCTCCGACCAGTTGCGGTTAAATGACGGAAGGGTGCGGACGCTGTCCGCGCCTTTTTTGACGATTATAAAATTATAAGTTTTCAGCGGAGCTGAAGGATTTGATAATCGCAAGAAAAGCAACTGCTAAACCACGAATGTGGCATCATCGATAAGGCTTCGATCAGAAGCTTTTCTTACATTACATAACCGTAAACGTGGAGTGGCTATCGCCAAGTACTCGGAATATAATTCCAAGCAAAGCTCCACGCTGTGGGGTTATTTTGTGTGGCGCGCTTATTTTTTAATGTTAAAGACACCTGACATCAAGAGAGCTTGATACGTACAGTGAATAAAGGAGAAATGAATAATGAGCATTTTGGACAAAATGGTAGAAGACGGAGCCGGACGATTCTGGGGATTTCTCGGATGTCGATATATTAAAGGAGATGGCAAAGAAGTACAGATCGCGTTGACAGCAGGCGAACATCATACCAACTCCATGGGGATTATACATGGGGGTGTACTGACTTCACTGATGGACCAAGCGATGGGGATGGTTGCAACAGCAGCAATGGAAGTAGATGGCTGTGTGACAACGAATCTGAACGTACATTTTCTCGCACCGATGAGACAAGGGGAATTAACGGTGACGGCTACGGTACTACATCAGGCTGGACGCAGTGTTACGACTCAATCGGAGGTTCGTGATGCATCGGGCACGTTGGGATGCATGGCTACGGCTACATTCCGTATAGCACGTCCGAGAACGTAACGCACGAATCCCGCAGTTGACAAAAAATATTATTATGTCATAATGAAATTATCAAAATGAAAATAGTCGGTGGTGCACCCATGAACGAAAACTATGAACACTTTAATGCAGAGAGCGACGAACAAGCAGCACGTGCCTATAGTTCCAAGAAATATCGTACCCCCGATGGTGTTCCTGCGGATATCGTTATGTTCACCTTGACCAAGCGGGAGCGCAAGACGGTGACCAAGACACTTCCCATTCGGGAACTGAAAGTGATGCTGATCAAGCGTAAAGGCTGGCCTTTTGCAGGTAGATGGGCATTACCCGGTGGTTTTTGTCAGGAGAATGAATCCATCTACGGAGCAGCAAAGCGTGAGCTGATGGAAGAGACAGGTGTAGACGGTGGACATCTGGAGTACTTGAATGTATACAGTCAGCCGGGTCGTGACCCGAGGGGCTGGATTATCTCTCACGCATTTTTCGCGCTTGTGGAAGAATGGATGCTGGATCAACGCCAAGCAGCAGATGATGCTGAAGATGTTGGATTGTTCACCATTCAGGAGGCCCTGCAAGAATTGGAACTGGCCTTTGATCACAGAACAATCATCGAAGATGCTTATCGACGCATTCAACAGCAGATGCTGGAAACGACGATTGCTCGTCAGTTCCTGCCACGTGATTTTACATTAAGTGAATTATATCAGGTTATTCAAAGTGTTGTACCGGATTTTGAAGAACCAAACTTCATTCGCAAAATTACGTCTACCCGCAGTCGCAAAGGCATTGTGGAAGAGGTACGGGATGAAGAGGGGAACTTGGTAAGTTCCAACCAGTACTCGCAGCGTCCGGCGCAGCTATATCGTTTTACAGAACTCGTACCACGCCTTTCTATCTATACGTAACAAAGTGTAGATGTATCAATGGGATTGAATCAGGATCAACCATTTCTGGGCTAAGGGAGTGTTGACGATGAAAGCACTGATTGTGATTGATTTTACGAAGGATTTTGTGACAGGTTCTTTGCCTGTAGGTCAGCCGGCAGTAGAGATCGAAGAGACGATTGCAGCTGTAACCGAGGCCTATTGTAAGAACAAGCATGAGGTAATCATGGCCGTGGATCTCCACGAAGAAAATGATCCGTATCACCCGGAGACTGTACTTTTCCCACCTCATAACATCAGAAATACGGAGGGAAGACAGTTATATGGACGTCTTGCCCAAGTGATGGAAGAACGGAAAAACGATATTCGGTGGATGGATAAGACGAGATATAGTGCATTTTGTGGAACCGATCTGGAACTCAGACTGCGTGCACGTGGCATTACGGATATTGCACTAATAGGGGTATGCACGGATATTTGCATATTGCATACCGCAGTGGACGCTTACAATAAAGGATTTCATATTACGGTATATGAAGATGCTGTTGCCAGCTTTAATCCGGCAGGACATGAGTGGGCGCTTGGACATTTTCGTTCCAGCCTGGGTGCTTCGGTGGTTAAGGCGAGTGAGACAGTCCTTGCGTGATTGAATTGATAATCCTGTTTGGTTGAACTCCTGTTAGGAATCAGATGAATGTGGTGAATGGTGTATAGAGTTTTACGGGAGACTTGTTTGTTTAATACGGATGAACAGAATCATGAAGAATAAGTCTCCATATGTTAACCCGTGTCCTCGGTTGAAATCTGGGGGCGCGAGCGGAAGTCAGAGAGGATGAGACAAATGCAGACAACTAGCCTGGCTTTACATACGGATAAATATCAGATCAATATGATGTACGCCCATTGGGTGAATGGTACTCACAAGCGGAAGGCGGTATTTGAAGCCTATTTCCGTAAGCTTCCTTTTGGCAATGGATATGCGGTATTTGCCGGATTGGAACGGATTGTGAACTATATCAGCCAGCTTCGGTTTACGATGGACGACATCAAGTTTTTATCCAAACAAGAGGAAAATTACGATCCGGTCTTTCTGGAAGAGTTGCTCCAGTTTTCATTTCAGGGCACGATTCATTCCATGAAGGAGGGTGCAATTGTTTTCCCTGACGAACCGCTCATTCGGGTAGAAGGCTCCATTATGGAGACACAATTGGTGGAGACGGCGATACTTAACTTCATGAATTATCAGACGTTGATTGCAACCAAGGCTTCGCGGATCAAACAGGTAGCACAACAGGATACTTTGCTCGAATTCGGTACACGGCGTGCACAGGAAGCGGATGCTGCCATCTGGGGTGCACGTGCTTCGTATGTGGCAGGCTTCCATGCAACGTCCAACATGCTGGCCGGAGAGCGCTTCGGAATCCCAACAGCAGGTACACATGCCCATTCGTGGGTACAGAGCTTTATGAGCGAACAGGAGGCGTTTGACGTGTATGCCAAAGTGTTGCCTGATCAGGTTACGCTGTTGGTGGATACCTTTGATACGTTGAACAGTGGAGTACCTCACGCCATCAAGACAGCCAAGAAGTTGGAGAGCCAAGGCAAAAAGATGAATGCGATTCGTCTGGACAGTGGTGACCTTGCGTACTTGTCCATTCAGGCGCGTCAGATGCTGGATGAAGCTGGACTGGATTATGTGAAAATTGTAGCATCCAATGATTTGGATGAGAACACGATTTTCAACCTGAAGGCTCAAGGAGCACGGATTGATACATGGGGTGTCGGCACACAGCTGATTACCGCTTCTGACCAGCCATCTTTGGGTGGAGTGTACAAATTGGTGGAGCGTGAAGTGGACGGTGCCATGCTGCCTACGATCAAAATTTCTGCCAATCCTGAAAAGGTGTCCACTCCAGGTAAAAAGGAAGTGTTCCGGATCATTGATCCGAAACATGGCAAAGCGATTGCAGATTATATCTGCTATCCGGATGAAGAGCAGCCGCTACAGGGCGGACCGCTCAAGCTGTTCAACCCGCTACACCCTTACCTGAAAAAAACCGTTACCCGCTACGAGGCGGTCAATATGCTGGAGCCGATCTTTGTGAACGGACGCAAAGTGTATGAGCTGCCTAATCTGGATGAGATTCGGACGTATCATCGGGAACAGATGAACCTATTTTGGCCTGAATACCAACGGAAGCTCAACCCGGAGATCTACCGTGTGAACATCAGCCCTGCGGCATGGAATATGAAACAGAAGCTCATTGCGGAACATGTGAAATCCACAGAGGAATGATCTAAACTCAAGAATGACAATGAGGCATAACCAGGTAAGAATACTGGCTTATGCCTTTTTGATGATCATGGAATGTATACGTTATTCTTAAACGACTCGATGACATGGACCCGTATGTAAGAAATCTCATGGACAGACTTCCAAGGTAGCAGGCTATACTGGAAATGGTCATGCGCAATCCAAGAGGTTTTTTCTAGAAAACATACTTTTTGAACACGTGTTTAAAGGGGCAACGCAGTAATTATTTCTCGGGAAAGCGCAGGAGACGCCAAATTCTGCATCTATTGATTCAATCCCGCAGCTGTAGGGGATGAAAGTAAGAGGAGGTGCAGACATGAGATGGATATTAGGACTGGTCTGGATCGCTTTTATGGCCTATGCATTGATGTTGGCACCGGGGCAGTCCCCTGGAAGTGATCCAACATTCAAAGAACTGATCACAATGCAAAGCAAAGAGCCTTGGTTGCTTACTGTGTTTTCGTGGTTAGGTATTTTCCCGGCAGTTTATGCCTGTATGCTGTTAAGAACATCTGTGAAAGAACGAGGTGGCCGTGTACCGGCTTGGCCTTTTGTATTTCTTTCTTTTGGACTAGGCGCTTTTGCGCTGCTTCCCTATTATGCATGGTCGTCATCCGCGAATAGATCTTCGGGTTACACAAGCTTGCATTTTGGTCGTCAGCGGGAGTCGGGAATTGGACGGGTAGCAGCCCATAAGTTGACGCATGTACTCCTTCTGCTGTTGACGCTGGGGACCGCATTCTATGCCGTGACGCAAGGTCATCCGGATGTATATATGGACGCGTTCAAGCAATCATCCTTTGTACATATTATGACGATTGATTTTGTGCTTTTGACCTTGCTTTCTGTGATTGCGATATACAGGGATACTGAAGTGAGTCGACGTTCACCAGCTTGTGCAGCGGCGGGGATCATCCCTATTGTGGGTCCACTAATCTATCTGTTGACGCTCAGGAGAGACAGAGCTTGATCATCAACATCTGAAGAATCCAGAAGTAAAAGGTAGTCGTTAAGCTTGAATGCGAACAATTCATGTGCTTAATGGAAAAATATATAAAATTCAAAGAAGGAGTGGCTATCGATGAAAAACCTTTTTAACGCATATGTTGTCCGTAAAGAAGAACAGGGCGGAGTGAAAGCTGCTATAGAGCAATTGAAGAAGGAAGATCTGCCAAATGGAGATGTAACGGTACAGGTGCAGTATTCCAGTGTCAATTATAAAGACGGACTCGCGACTCTTGAAAAGGGTGGTGTCGTTCGTGAGTACCCGATGGTACCGGGAATTGATCTGGCCGGAACGGTAGAGGAGTCGGTCAGTGGACGTTTTGCACCAGGAGATCGGGTGATCAGTACAGGATTTGAACCTGGCGTATCCCATTACGGAGGGTACAGCGAGTATGCGCGTCTGCGCAGTGAATGGCTGGTGCCTCTGCCACCGGGTCTCAGTGAGAAAGAAGCCATGGCAATTGGAACCGCAGGATTTACGGCTGCACTTTCGGTAGATGCGCTGTTACAGGCTGGAGTGACACCGGAGATGGGCAAGGTTCTGGTTACGGGTGCAACGGGTGGCGTTGGCAGTATGGCAGTGGCGATTCTGGCAAAACTTGGATTCGAAGTAACAGCCAGCACAGGCAAGAAGGAGCAGGAGGAGTCATTGCTCCGAAACTTGGGCGCCTCAGAGGTTATTACTCGTGAAGAAGCTGATGCTCCAGCTAAAGGAGCCATGGGGAAACAGCTATGGGCGGGAGTTGTTGATCCAACAGGAGGACCGGCTCTTGCGGAGCGATTGAAACAGATTCAATACGGAGGTGCACTAGCGGTATCTGGGTTAACCGGAGGCACAGCTTTTGAATCTACGGTACTTCCGTTTATTCTGCGTGGTATCCAGCTTATTGGTATAGACTCTGTATATTGTCCGATGGAACGTCGGGAACGGCTGTGGGAACTGCTCGGCGGAGAATGGAAACCGGAGCGCGCGCTGGAACTGGGAATCCGCGAAATTTCTCTAGACCAGTTGCCACATACGCTTGAGACGATACTCCAAGGTGGTGCAGTAGGTCGGACTGTGGTCAATACAATATCAGATCTGCCATCCGCATAAGATTCTAAGTCCTTAGACATGCTAATTCTACCTGATTGGGTCACAGTACATGTGGCTGGAAAGGAAGGATTGGCATGTGGTTTGCTAGAAAAGGGCGAAGTCTGGTTGGAAGAACAATGAAGTCGGTACTTGTAAGTGGAATGTTGATCACGAGTGTCTGGTCCCTGGTGGCTTGTTCGGCATCATCCATTGAGCAGGAGCGGAAGGTCTACACCCGCGAAGCGACAGATGAAGGGAATGTGCGGGCACAGAGTCAAGGACACGGATTAAACGGTGAATTGGTAAGTGAGATCAGTAAGAGTTTTGAAGCAAAAGGCATTCAGCTGATGAATAACATGTCTGCCGATGACGGCCATGGTGGGATTTCTTATATGTATTTGTTGAATGGAAGTGGCAGACACATTGTGAAAGTCCATATTTTCAGTGATGCAGCAACCCGGGCTGCCAGCATGGAACAAATGTATAATGAGAATCGTGATGAGGCTGTCTTGGAGAATGCGCTTGGCCGGACAACGATTCGCAGCAAAGGATACGTCTCACTCGTTTATACAGCTTCGGGTGGGGAAAAGGACAAGTATGAGCAGGATGTCATGCAGGTGTTCCAACATGTGCTGGGGCAACTAAGGTAAGTAGAGCGAGATACCCTTCGTTCTTTACCGTACTGCTGAAAATAAACCCGAAAAACCCGTCTGATCTTTCAGACGGGTTTATATATTTCACGCATGACATGCCGCAGTTCAGGCAAAATGAGTTTTTCCATGGCCAATTTGACGGCACCTTTGGAACCCGGCATGGAGAATACCGCTGTGCGTCCGATTGTTCCAGCGACGGCTCTGCTCAGGATGGCAGCGGAACCGATATCCTCGGTGTAACTGAGAAAACGGAAGATCTCACCGAAACCTGGGAGTTCCTTGTCGAGTAGTGAGGATACTGCTTCGTATGTCGTATCTCGGGGGGCAATCCCTGTTCCGCCGCTGAGCAGCACGGCTTCGATATCATCACGAACAGCTGCATCCTGCAGGATGCTTCGAATGTTCTCCGTTTCGTCTGGTGTAATGATGTATTCAACAATCTGATAACCTGCTTCATTCAGAAGCTGATGCATGAGCTGGCCACTGGTGTCCGTGTCTTTGGTACGCGTGTCTGACACTGTAACAATCATGCACGATACCGTGGTCGGAGCTTCCTGGCGATGTTGTTCCACTGAATTAGTCATGAAACTTCCTCCTTCAATCAACATGTCCTCATAGCATAGACCATCCGGTAGAATCAGGCAATGTACTGGGAAGAGTTGAACGTTATTGCACAACGAATGCGGGATGGTGTACACTCGCTAGATATAGATAGACTAGGTTACAAGAAGGACAATCAGAGAGGTGTTACGCATGAATGAAACGATTTTAAAAGAACAATCCATACCTGTATATATACTGTCAGGTTTTTTGGGGAGTGGCAAAACAACACTGCTTGTTCAGTTGATCGAACATTGGCAACAGCAGGGTTTGCGTCCCGCAGTGGTCATGAATGAGTTAGGCGAAGTCAATCTGGATGGTCAGATTGTGGATTCCACCGTTCCAATGACAGAGATGTTAGGTGGATGCATCTGTTGTACCGTACGTGGTGACTTGGGATTGCAACTTGCTGATCTCGTTCAGGAGGAATCACCCGATGTGATCGTTATTGAAGCAACCGGTGCGGCGAATCCAATGGAGATTCTGGATGCAGTTACAGAGACCTCACTTTACATGCGATTGGAACTGAAAAGTCTCATTACCGTTGTGGATGCAGCACATCTATCAGGTCTGTATCAGGAGCAGAAGGGGCAGACCTTCAAACTGATGCAGGAGCAGATTCGTTGTGCGTCTGTGCTTCTTTTGAACAAAACGGATCGGGTGAGTGCACAGGAACTGCAAGATCTGGAACAGCTTTTGGCAAAATGGAATGGCTTCGCACCCGTAATTCCTAGGGTCAAATGTGAGGTGGAGATGGATCTGTTGCTTCGTAGCGGGGCAGACGTGCATATACGTGATTCAGCTTCTGAAGCAGGTAAGCCGGCTCACCAAGAGCATCATGTGCATACGGAAACCTGTGGTACACATGGCTGCAATCATGGACATGAACATACACATCATACAGTCCAAGGCGAGGCTACGAATACTGACCCATCCTATAGCCATGACCACGGTCACGAGCATCCCGCTCCTCATGCCTCACACGAACATGTCATGGTCTATACGCATTATTTCAGTCATCCGGTGAACAGCGAGGCGTTTGAACAATTTGTATCCGCACTCCCACGTGATGTGTATCGAGCAAAAGGCATTTTATCATTTAGTGACACGGCGAGCCGCTTCTGGTTCCAGTATGCCTACCGTGAATCGGACTACATGAAGATCACGCCTCAGGGAGAAGTCCCTAATGTTGCTGTGTTTATAGGTGAACATTTTGACCAAACTGTCATTCGTGACCAATTACTGGAATTGGAAGCGATAAAGTAAGTTAGATGATTCAATATTCCTCCCAACTGGGTATTAAGAAGCATAGCAAACTTTGCCTGGGAGGTAACTTTAAATGACACAACAACAATATCAACAATGTATCGATGCTTGCCTGGAGTGCATGAATGCTTGCAACGTATGTTACATATCGAGTCTGAAAGAATATGATCTGGCGATGCTGCGTGATTGTATCCGTTTGAATCGGGAATGTGCGGAGATCTGCAGTTTTGCTGCACAAGCAATGACACGTGGAAGTGATTTCATTGCTGAAATATGCGAATTGTGTGTGAAAGCTTGTGAAGCTTGCGCCGCAGAGTGTGGCAAACACAACCATGATCACTGCCAAGCATGTGCAGAGGCTTGCCGCAGATGTGCCGAAGCTTGCCGGTTGATGGCAGCAGTAGCATAATTACTATTTCACTGGAACATATAATTAAAACCGATAATGACCTTGGTCCCCTGAGGGAAGGCAGTGAAACACAGGCATCTGAGACGATGTGCCTATGTGTTGCCTTTCAGTAGGGGATTTTTAATGCAGGTTGCCAAGTCTGACCGTGGTATGTATAATGAGGGCAATGAATTGAAACGAAGAATATCAATGATCGGGAGAGTAGCCAGATCCATACATGACAGCGAGCCGGGAGAGGTGGAAGCCGGTATGACATGACCTGAGTGAACCGCACCCGTGAGATGGTTATCCGAAAAGATGTACGTATCCCGATTGGGGATAGGCCATATCTGTCTGAGGGTAACCCGGCTTGCGACCGTTATACGCATCGAGCGGAACAGGTCCTACTGGTATGCATGTTGATGCATATTAATAGCAGCTGTTCACCTAGAGTGGTACCGCGGGAACTGTTAAGTCAGCTCTCGTCTCTTATTTAGAGACGGGAGCTTTTTTGTGTTTATTTTCACCCAATAATGATTGGATAAGGAGTGTTTGACATGTTGATGAAGCAGGCTGCGGCCGATATTGCGCCTTTAACGGGATTGAATGAAAAAGAGGTTCTGAGATTACTGGAAGTCCCACCACAAGCGGAGATGGGTGATGCAGCATTCCCTTGTTTTGCATTGGCGAAGTCATTAAAAAAAGCACCGCCAGTTATTGCGATCGAGCTCGCAACTGGATTGCAGGCAGTTGGAATTGAAGCGACTCCCGCCGGGCCGTATGTAAATATCCGCTTTAATCGGGAGGAGCTCGCGCCGAATCTGCTAAAAGAACTGGGGGATGCCGCATTCGGTAAGCTTCAGCTTGGTCAGGGTTCGCGTGTCGTGATTGATATGTCTTCCCCTAACATCGCGAAACCCTTCGGTATCGGACATTTGCGTTCTACTGTAATCGGTGCAGCGCTGTATCGGTTGTATAACGAAGCGGGTTATACCTCCGTAAGTGTGAATCATCTGGGAGACTGGGGAACCCAGTTTGGCAAGCAGATCGCAGCCTACAAACGGTGGGGCAATGATGAAGCGCTGCAGGCAGATCCGATCCGTACGTCCCTGGAACTGTATGTGCGCTTCCACGATGAGGCAGAGAACGATCCTTCTCTGGAGATGGAGGCACGGGAGTGGTTTCGCAAGCTGGAGCAAGGGGATGAAGAAGCACAGCGGTTATGGGCGTTCTTTGTGGAAGTAAGCATGAAGGAATTCAACCGGATGTATGAACGTCTGAATGTACAGTTCGACCATACGTTGGGGGAGAGCTTTTACAATGACAAGATGGGCGCGGTGGTTGAAGAACTCAAGACAAAAGGTTTACTTGAAGAGAGTGATGGAGCACTCGTGGTACGTCTGGAGGACGAGAACATGCCCCCGTGCCTGATTATCAAAAAAGACGGAACAACCATCTATCCTACACGGGATTTGGCTACGGCGGTGTATCGTCATGAGGTGATGAAGGCAGATCGGTTGTTATACGTGGTCGGAGGCGAGCAGAAGCTACATTTCCGGCAGGTATTTGCGGTCCTCTCCCGGATGGGTCATGAATGGTCTGCGAAGTGTGAACATATCCCGTTTGGATTAATGCGTTTTGAGGGACGGAAAATGTCTACCCGTCGTGGTAAAGTCGTCTTTTTGCAGGAAGTGTTGGATGAGGCAGTTGCTCGTGCACTACAGATTATTCAGGAGAAAAACCCGAATCTGGAGAACCCTCAGAAGGTAGCCGAGGCTGTTGGTGTAGGTGCTATTATCTTCGGTGATCTGCGCAATAATCGGTTAAATGATGTGGACTTCTCATTGGAAGATGCCGTGAGTTTTGAAGGAGAGACCGGACCTTATGTGCAATATACCCATGCCCGGATTCAAAGTGTGCTTGCCAAGGCAGAAGAGGCGATACGTGTAGAAAATGAAAACCCTCTGCCTAACCCCAGCCTTGCGGATGGTGAGAATGTAACAGTGACCACTTCATCCAGTATCGGAGATACCGCTTGGGCGTTGCTGAAGCTGCTCGGTGAATATCCCGAGTATTTGGAAAAAGCAATTCATCGAAATGAGCCTTCGGTCATTGCCAAATATACGATAGATGTCGCTCAGGCGTTCAACCGCTTCTATCACGCCGAACGGATCGCGGATGCACCATCTGATATAAGACCCTTCAGGGTGGCATTGGCCAAACGGACTGCCGAACGCCTCGCGTACAGTTTACATTTGCTAGGTGTGCAAGCTCCAGAGCGGATGTGATCCCAGGTGATATGGAGTACACGTGGACTTTTCAAGAAAGCCGATCAAGATGTAGCAGACTCATCAGGTCGAGGTATGTTGCTTCAACAAGTGAGCAAGCGATTAGGTAATGCTCAAGTACTTGATGAAATTAATCTGGAAGTGAAGCAGGGAGAATGTGCTGTGCTTGTTGGCAGAAACGGTTCTGGTAAAAGTACGTTGCTACGTATGTTGGCAGGTATTTTGTTACCCGATACAGGATCGATCCAGCGTACAATGAAGGGTTCTGAAAGGTATGCAGTAGATGGCCTGCCACGTTTACCCTTTACATCTGGAGAGTACTTGTGGGAGATGGGACGGATTCGGGGCATTCGCCCCGAAGTACTGCGTGGGCGGATTAGAGAACTTAGTGAACTTCTATATCTGGATACCGCTATCGATCAGAAGTTACCCTTATTATCGAAGGGCACCCTGCAAAAAGTAAATTTGATTCAGGCCCTGTTACCTGGACCGGGTGGTCTTTTGTTACTGGATGAACCTTTATCAGGCTTGGATATTCCAGCTCAAGAGGCAGTTGTATCCTTATTGGGGCAATGGAAGGATGGAGGGACATGCATCGTTACAGCGTGCCATGAACCGTTGCTTATTGAACGTTTGGCAGACCAGGTGATTGTGTTGAAGAAAGGCCGCGTGCTCCGCTACTGGAGTCGTGAAGATATACTACAAGCTGGCGAACCCGTTGTATGTATTCAAAGTCTGACGGAAGCTGGAGAGGATCTGGCCAACAATCCATCCGTTGTAGAACAACCGGGAGTACTGTCTTTAGTTCGTAATACGAGCTCGGAGAAATCGAAGTCTTGGTTGTGGGATTGGAAAGTGGTTCAGAAATCAGCAGATGATGTTCTCAGAATGATTCTGGCATCTGGAGGTTCGGTTGTGACTGTACAACAGGAAGAAAGTCAATTACATATGGAAAGTCTGCTGGAAGGACAACATCCAGCTGTACATACGAGTCGTGGAGGTGTCACAGAATCTGTGGACTTAAACTCTTCCATGGATGATGCGGGGGGAGAAGCCCAATGATCTATCTGACCCGATATTTGTTAAGGCATCACATTCGCTCACAGAAATATTTTGCACCGGTTATCTTTTATATCATCGCCATGCTGCTAATTTATTCCTACAAACCCAACCCTATTGCGGACAGCTACAGTGTCACGGCTATGCTGTTATTTCTGGCAGCTGCTTGGCTCGGAGTAATGGTGATGAATACCGAACCTGCGAAGCAGGTTCAATTACTGGTCCTTCATGCAGGAAGCAGGCGTAAGGTGGTAACAAGTCAACTCATCTGTGCCTGGATAATGCAATTCCTGCTCACCGCAATCACTGTGCTGTATCCCGTGTTCGCGGGAATGTTCGAGAGACAACCCACAAGTGAGGAGTGGATGATGACCTGGTTAGGACATCTGGGGTTATCGCTACTGGGGTTGGGCATCAGTGTATTCTTTCAAAAGTCATACATTCCCTTGATTAGTCGCAGTATGCCTGCCCTCATTATTGTATTATTACTATCGTTTATCCAAGGTTCCTTAAGCGAACGTTTGCCTGAATCGTTAGAATGGATCGGCCGTATTCTTCCACCAGCCTTTTATCTGGTTCGTGAGATGATGTTATTTGATGAATCAAAGATGAACTCTTTTGTTTCGGTTACGCTGTGGACTGTGATCTATGCATTAGCGTTACTAATCATCCATGTGTGGCTGTCCGGGAGGAGAGATCTGCGGGGTTAGAAGACGTGCTTTCCGATAACTTGAATGTTGCTCTTGGTTTGGTTAGGATAGAGTGACATGGAATGGATAACATCGTACGGTTGAAGGAGGCGCTCGCAATGCAAAATACAGATATCCAGAATGGTGACATGATGGACAGCGAACACTCCAGGGAATTGTTTGCCTATTACGGATTGGCCGTGTACTACGGGCAGGCGCTTGAACAGCAGCTGGTCAATCTGATTTTATTAATGAAAATGTCTCAGGGCAAGGCTGTGTCTGAAGAAGACCTGGAAGATCTGTACGAACGAAAAATGAGCAGTTCACTGGGGCAGCTCATTCATGAAGTACGCCATCATTTTACATTTTCAGAGGAAGAGACTCGCCAGTTGAATGAGTTATGGCAGCAACGTAACCGTATCGTACATCATTATTTCAAGGAACGAATTCACGAGACATTCAGTCCGGAAGGACGATCACGCATGATTAAGGAATTGGAGGATTTCAAAGACCGTGCACAGGAGTTGGAGATCCGTCTCCAGCAATATACGGGTGCCTGGATTGCAGAGCTTGGTCTGGATGCCGAATCCGCAGCAGCTCTGCACACGCTGGAGCGTATGCATACCGAGAGTATGCAAGCAAGGGCTTTGGAAGAGGATGAATGACAAGCAGACGGATAACGAAACGCTGGATATTAATTATAACTCTGGCTGTAGTATTGGTTGGAATCCTGTGGACTGTAGTTACGGCAGTACGTATATCTGCATATACGGATGAGGATTCATCCAGGATATCGGACGCAGCCATCATTCTGGGTGCAGCCGTGGCGGGGGATAACCCTTCACCTGTATTTCGCGAACGTATCGAACACGCGATTGAATTATACCGTCAGGGTAAAGTTCGTAATCTGCTTTTTACAGGCGGGTCAGGTGATGATGGAGAACATACGGAAGCTGAAGTGGGTCAGAAGTATGCCATCGCACATGGAGTAGATCCTGCGGACATTCGCATAGAGACCAAATCCAGAATTACTGAGGAGAATCTGTTCAATTCAATTCCAATTGGTGAACAGGCCGGTTATCACACCTATACAATTGTGAGTGATCCGCTGCATATGAAACGGGCCATGAAGCTGGCTGCCGGGCTGGGTATGGATGCCGTACCATCTCCGACACGAACAACGGCTTATCGAACCTGGCGCAGCAAGTTTCCTTTTCTCGCAAGGGAGACTGTGATGTACATGGGATATACGATCAAAGGATGGATAGACAATCCGCAGCAGCCGTGAGGTTGTGCGCGGATTGTTTTTTTTGTCTGGGGGAAATGAGCAGCTAAGTAACATGGCTCCTGATAAAACTAAAAAACCAATCTACACCGCAATCCCCTAAGGTAGCTGTGTAGATCGGTTTTTGTGTTGCCTGTTTTACGAATTAATCAAAAATGATATGCGCATAACAGATTTCCGTTTTACTAGCTTATGCATTTCCTCCTGCAAAGGAGGCTGATGTTCGAACGGTCTCGCCTGACGGATTCTCGAGCGTTGCGACCGCTGCTGCTTGCGCACCTTGCTGAAGCTGATACATCTTATAATAGCGGCCTTTAAGCTCCATCAGTTCATCATGTGCACCCTGCTCAACGATACGCCCGCGATGCAGAACCAGAATCTGATCTGCTGAACGAATGGTGGAGAGACGGTGAGCAATGATGAAGGTGGTACGTCCTTTTTTGAGGACTTCGAGTGCGTTTTGAATTAAAGCTTCCGTTTCCGTATCGATATTGGCAGTTGCTTCATCCAGAATGAGGATGGCCGGATCAAATGCGAGTGCACGAGCAAAGGAGATTAACTGACGCTGACCAGCAGACAATGTGCTTCCTTTCTCGATGACAGGTTCGTCAAAGCCTTGAGGCAAATGAGCCAGTATACGCTCAGCGCCTACATCACGCAGCGCCTGTTCAATTCGTTCACGGGAGATCTTCTCATCGCCTAGACTGACGTTGGAAGCAATCGTGCCTGTGAACAGATACGGGTCCTGAAGTACAATCCCCATATGCTCGCGAATCCACTGTTTAGGCAGATCCTTAACGTTCTGACCATCGATCGTGATCTTGCCCTTTTGCGGATCATAGAACCGGAACAGCAGGTTGATGATGGAGCTTTTACCCGAACCGGTGTGGCCGACCAGAGCCACCGTCTGACCTTGTGATGCTTTGAACGAAATATTGTTGAGCACATAATCCTTTTTATAGGCAAAGGATACATCGTCGAAGACAACATTCCCTTTGTATCTTGGCATGGAGCCATCGGTTACGGGTTCTCCTTTTTCATCCATCAGCTCAAAGACGCGACCAGCAGATACGAGGGAGGAGTCCAGGTTGGCGAGCTGATTCACCATGCCGGTAATTGGCTGGAACAAACGTCCCAGAACATCAACGAAGGCATACAGAACACCAAGGGAGATAATACTTGTGCCATCCAGCACACTGGAACCGAAGTACCACAGGACCACTGCAAAGGCGATATTCCGTAATACGTTAACCAGGTTGTGTGAGGTGAAGGCATTCAGGTTAAGCATTTTGTTCTGGTGTTTCATATAGTCATCATTCAGATCTTCGAATTCCTGCTTGGTTTGTTTCTGATGGCGGAATACGCGGATGATGGACATCCCCTGAATGGACTCGTTAATGATTGCATTGATCTCACTCAGTCGTGATCGAATGATCGTGTTGTAGCGAGTGGCGAATTTGCGATAGAGCACAATCCATGTAATGAGCATCGGCACGACGAATAATGAGATCAGGCCCAGGCGAACATCGAGCAGGAAGAGTGCGACATACACACCTGTAATCGTGATGATTCCTGAGAAAAAGTTCGAAAGAACGGCAACGAACAGATCCTTGACGGCTTCTGTATCGTTCGTGACCCGTGATACAACTTTACCTGCGGGTAGGTTATCAAAAAAGTGCACCGGCAGTCGCTGAATGTGGGCATACACATCGTTGCGCAGTCTTTGAATGACCTTGTTGGCCGAGGATTGCAGCCAGAAAGTTTTACCAAACTCCATAATGACCGAGATCACAAGGAAGATCATGTAATACACAATTAATTGATAGATGCTGGGCATCTCCGGTTTGTAAAAAGTAAACAGTTCACCAGCGGACAGGGGTGTTGCCGCATATTGGCCTGTTACCTCACCTGCGCGTGTAACCGTGAGGGTTCCATCCGTATATGTGCGGTCCCCGTCAGGTGCGCTTACCGGTTCGTTTACAAAATAAAAACTTCTGCCGGCTTGTAATACCCGCACTTCGGAACCTTTGTTTTCATCCGGTTCGAACAAGCCTTCGCGTTTGTAGTTCTTACCGTTGTAGACTGCGGCTTCATCTGAAGCTGTCGTCTCATAGAAAGGCTGCTCAATCGCGAGCAAGTGATTGTCGATCATGGATTTGGCGATGAACGGCCCGGCAAGCTCGGCCGCAACACCAATGGTAAGCATAATTAATGCAGCAATAAATGTTCCTTTGGCTTTCAAGGCGTAATCAAGCAGCCTTTTGCCTGTATTAGACTTCAATGAATTGACCTCCTACGTGGACAGATTGGACTCGACCTGTTGCCGTTCATACTGTTCACGGTACCAGCCGTTCATGGCTAACAGTTCCTGGTGAGTGCCTTCTTCCGTAATTTTCCCGTGCTCCAGTACGATGATTCGGTCAGCATGTTCAATAGCAGACAGGCGATGAGTCGAGATCAGCGTAGTTTTGCCCGAGCGTTTGTTGCGTATATTTTCAATGATTTTGGCTTCAGTACGTGCATCGACAGCAGATAAGGCATCATCAAGGATCAGAATATCAGGATTAGCAATAAAGGCACGCGCCAGCGATACCCGCTGTTTCTGTCCACCAGACAGAGAGATTCCTTTTTCACCAACGAGTGTATCTAGTCCATCGGATAAAGTCCCCAGATCCCCGTCAAAAGCGGCGGTACGAATGGCTTCCATGATGACTTCATCACTGGCCCCAGGTTGACCAAATTGAATGTTTTGACGAACTGATTTGGAGAAAAGAACTTGTTCCTGTGGTACGTACCCAATCCAGCTGTGCAAGTCATCTTTGGCGATATCCTGAATCGGATGACCCGAGATGCTTAATGTGCCCGAACCGGCAGGGTATTCGTGAAGCAGTTGTTTGAGCAAAGTAGACTTACCGCTACCCGTACGACCCACAACACCCAATGTTTGACCCCGCCGCAGCGAAAAGCTGATATGACTGAGATTGTCGACAGTGGAGCTGGGATAACGGAATGTAACATCCTGCATCGCAATTTCTTCCGGATTCGTAACGTGAGCAGGTTGCTCCACATCTTGGACAGCAGGTTCTACCGATAAAGTTTCGTTGACCCGATCAAGTGAAGCGCTACCGCGCTGCATCAGGTTAATCAATTCGCCGATGGCGAACATGGGCCAGATCATCATCCCCAGGTACATGTTAAACGATACGAGATCCCCCAGGGTAATTTCATTATGAAATACAAGATATATGCCGTAGGCAAGTGCAATCACATAACTGAGTCCAACGAAGAGGCGGATGGTGGGTTCAAATAGGGCATCCATTCTGGCAACAGCCAGATTTTTTCGATACACATCTTCGGTCACGTCGGCGAACCGTTTCTCGTCCAGACGTTCCTGCACATAGGCACGTACAACACGAATACCGGCGATGGATTCCAGCACCTGGTCATTCATATCTCCAAATGCATCCTGTGCCAGGGTGTAACGTTGATGTACAGCTTTACCATAGATCATCATGGCAATGGCGATAAAAGGTAATGGCAGGATTGCCGCCAAGGTTAATTTCCAACTAACCAGGAAACCCATGGCGAACAATACGGTGGCCAGAAAGGCTGTAGAGTCTGTTAAGGTCAGCATGCCGAAGCCTGCTGTAGTGGCAATGGAACGAAGATCATTGGTGGCTCGAGCCATCAGATCTCCTGTTCTGTTTTTCTCAAAAAAGGGAGGAGTCATCCGTAACAAGTGGTCCATAAAGCGTGAACGAAGCAGCCGCTCCACCAGATTGGCACCACCAAACAGTTTGTGCATCCAAACGTATGTAACGAGATAGATAATGATGACTGTTCCCAGAATAAGCAGAATATAACGCGTAAGTGAGGTGCCGGTAATGGAACCGCGCACAATCTCGTCGATGGCATTACCAAGAAGACGAGGAGGCAGCAGTTCGGCAATGCCCACCAGAATAAGCAAGATGACACCGGTTAGGTATCGTTTGCGTTCCAGCCGGAAGAACCAGGCCAGGTTTTTAAGTACAGAGAACAAGTGTTATCCCTTCCTTTCGATGTCCGAGAAATGCAAATTCCGTTCATGAATGCCGAAATGTACCCACAAAAAAAGACATACCGCACGCAGGCGGTATGTCTTCATATAATCATACGGCAGCATGGCTCGGAGAACAGAGCCGCCACCATATATAAGTTCGATTGTGAGTAAACATCACAGAGGTTCTAAAGAAAGACCGCCTGTCATGCCGACTTATGAACGGAATAATGATTTCGGGTGTGCTCCGGTATTTAATTGTGTTTTGAATTGAACAATCATATGTTTGTTAAACACCGTAATCACCCTTTCTTTTTTTGGAAATAAATTCAATGTAGACCTCGTATGTTTGCATCTTAACACCGGCTTTTACAATCTGTCAAACATTTTTCACAATTAATTTTGTCTTTATGTGGGCACTTGGGTTTGTATTCAAGTCCCTGTAGAGATATGATGGAACATATATATACAGAAGGAGCTGACACCAAATGAGTACCATACATGTATCCGATCAAGCTGCTCGCTGGTACAAGGAAGAACTGAATTTGAACGAGGGAGACAGCATTCGATTTTTTGCCCGTTATAGCTCTGGCGGAGGTCTTCACCCTGGATTTTCGCTAGGTATTGCTGTGGAGAAACCAAGACATCCTGCGGATCAAACCGAAGTGTCGGGAATTCAATTCTTTATGGAAGATCACGATTATTGGTATTTGAAAGGGCACCAACTGCATGTGGATATCGTTGATGAAGGTCAGGATATCGAATATCGTTATACTGAAATATCTAATCCTTGAAGTATGCTGCTAGGCAATAGATGAATCACAGGTCGCCACCGGCTTCCGAGTAGGAGGAGGGGATAAGCAGTGAATCTGCCAGCACGAGATTTGGCCCAGTATATCGCAAAACGCTCTCACATTGTTGTAAAAGCGGCGGTGCGGGCTGAGAACGAACAAGGTGAATTACTGCTGATTCAGCATGCGGGGCACGGTCAGTGGCGGTTGCCAGCTGGTGAGATGCGCCCTGGGGAAGCCATTGAAGATGCTGCACATCGGGAGTTATGGGAAGAGACAGGTTGGACTGCTGATACCATGATTCTGGAAGGTCTGTATTCGGGGCCTGATCTTCGGCATATGCATTCGAGCGGAGATGAAGAGTATTATGTCATTGCCCTGTTTCGGACAGTGATCATTCAGGATGATCTTGTGGAGTCGCGTGTAAATAGTGATGCGGGTCTTAAGTTTTTTGCTCTGGAGTCTTTACCACCTCTGAATGAGATTAGCCGAATTCTGTTAGCGCGGGATATTACAGAATAAAATAAGTGTTGACGCAAAAAATGACCTTGGCATCCACGTAAAGTGGGTGACAAGGTCATTTTTTTAAGAATTCGATTCACGTGCTCAGAGCATGAATTATACCTGATCCAGTGGTTCATCATCCATCGCAAAATCAAAATCATCAATATCAAATACCTGTACTGGTGATTCGGACTCAATGATGCGTGCGATCAGTTCAACCTGATCGGTGAGAATCGGGATACTCAGGCGCTGAGATGTCAGCAGTAATTCTGTCTCAATCGGATCGAAATACTCCCCGTACTGTGCCGTATCTATTGCGTTGATAATGGCAATGGATACTTGGTCACCAAATAAAATGGAGGGGCTTTTGGCCCATGGAACAAGTAACGCACGCTCTATTTTTTTCTTATTCAGCGGTTCCTCGAAATAAGAAATCATTTCATTGATTTTGGATTTCACATGCTGATCATCTGCCGGGTTATCCATCATGGGATCAGGACTGGTCTGGAATTCATATAGCTCAAGGATGGTGGTATAAGGAACAATATATTCAACAGGCGCGGGCGGCGCTAACAATTGACCGTAAATGGCCACCATCACGGCTTCTGTAATAAACTGACGTGACATGGTTCCTTAATCCTCCTGCGCCATTAATAGTTGCAAAGTGAATCTATATCTCATGCAACAGCATAACCACAATAGTACGTGTTCAAATATTTCGGCTGAATTCCATATTCGACGTTGATGATGCCTCTAGGCATCCTTCGTAATCAAAAGCGGACTTTTTGAACAACCTCTAATATGCATTATTCTGCTGTAGACTCGTGTACATAATTTGCATGAATAGAAGTATATCACACAACGGAGGGAAATACAGCCAATCTGCAGAGCATGTCAGGTCTCAACGATCACAACCGGCATTAGGATTTGCCCAGTAGCAGTGACAATATTCCTGCAGCAATCAATGGCCCTACAGGCACACCCTTGAACAGGGCAACCCCAAGTACCGTTCCAATCAGCAGTCCTGCGACGATAGTTGGCTGTGTTCCCATCAGCGTAGCGCCGCGTCCTCCGAGATATGCCACCAGTAATCCTACGCCAATGGCGAGCAGTGATTTCCAGTGCAGGAAAGACTCGCCGATCGTCTGCAGACTCATCTTGCCACTGGCAAGAGGTGCCATTACACCAATGGTCAGAATGATAATGCCCAGTGTAAGTCCGTATTTTTCAAGCCATGGAAATGCCTGATTCAGGTTCAGGACTCGTAGCAACAACAGAAATACCATTGCTACGGTCACAGGTGTGTTGCTGCTGATAATCCCGAGAGCCGCAAATACGAGCAACAGCAGGGAAGTCATATCCATTGTTTTCATTTCCCTTCGGTCTGTCCACGTTGTTTGCTAACGATATGTTCCGCAATGTAACGTCCATGCCAGCGCCCGGATTCAATAAAGACTTCATTGGCGTTACGACCCGAAGCGATGACTCCGCCCACATATACACCAGGTACGCTACTTTCCATCGTTTGTGCATCATATAGAGGTTTATCCATATCATCAGACATCTCCACACCTACCGACGTGAGTAGTTGACGATCTGGACGGAAACCGGTCATTGCCAGTACAAAGTCATTATCCAGTTCCCGAGTGGAACCATCCGTGTGTATCAGACGAATCGAATCATCCAATATTTCATTTACGCGTGATTCCAGGTGCAGCGTGATGCGACCTTTTGTCACCATGCTCTCGAATAATGGACGTACCCATGGTTTAATATGCTGGGACAGACCACTGCCGCGATAAACCATATCAATATGTGCTCCGACCCGAACCAGTTCCATGGCTGCGTCCACGGCTGAGTTGCTTCCGCCAATAATGGCGACACGTGTACGGGTATAGGGGTGGGCTTCCCGGAAGTAGTGGGTTACTTTATCTTTATCTTCTCCAGGGATGCCCAGATAGTTAGGATGGTCAAAATAACCGGTAGCTACAACTACATTACGTCCAACATGTACGATGGCCTCCCCGCGGCGATTGAGCGTATGTACCTCAAACGTACCATCATCCTTGCGTTTAATTTCACGGGCTTCCTCATAGTTATGAACACGCAGACCAAAATGTTCGGCTACCCTGCGATAATAGGCAAGTGCTTCATAACGAAACGGTTTATCATTAGGTGTGCTGAACGGAACATTCCCGATCTCAAGCAGCTCGGCTGTGCTGAAAAACTGCATATGGGTTGGATACAGATAAATAGATTGAACGATATTGTATTTCTCAACGATCACAGCGGACAGTCCCAGCCGCTCACATTCAATGGCAGCAGATAGACCGCACGGGCCTCCGCCGATAATAATGACATCTTCCATGTTCTTAATCCTCCTTATTTCAAGCAATATAATCCTACCGTAAATAACGAGCCAATGCCAGTTCAAGCGTGAGTTTAAATTAGACAGGCTTACTTGAATCCCAAGGAGTTGACGCGGAGAGGAGAAAAGACTAATATCAAATTAGATATACATCTAATTGAAAGCGAGATGAACGATGATGCAGCTGGAGAAAATTGTGGCTTATCATAAAGCATTGGCTGACCCGACCCGGCTCCGCATGCTGCTGTTGTTGGCACAGGGTGAACTTCACGGACAGGCACTTGCCGAACGGCTGAATCTGTCACAGCCAACCGTGACACATCATGCATCCAAGCTGAGAGAGGCGGCGCTGATTAAGGAACGACGGGAGAAAAATACAGTGTATTTTACACTCAATCCTTCGTTTATCCGCGAGAATGCACAGGCTTCGGTTGATTTTATCTTTAAGAGAGAGGAGGTTACGGATATGAGTGATGTGAACGAAACATTGAAAGCGTCGGTCATGAGAAATTTTTTCTCCAAAGATGGACGACTGCGTCAGATTCCGGCTCAATACAAGAAAAAACTGATTGTACTTGGTCATCTGGTCGAGCAGCTTGAATTTGGTCGGAAGTATACGGAGAAAGAAATCAATACATTTATAAAGCAATACCATGAAGACTTTGCCACGATTCGGCGGGAATTTATCATGCATCAGTTCATGTATCGGGAAGAGGAGATCTATGAATTGAATCCGAAGGAAATGTGGACACGATGGGATCAGGTCAAATAGAGTAGGCTGGTAAAAAGAATTTGTGCTTGACAACTGCAAAGCGCAGTGTGTAACATAATGGATAATTCTACAAGGGAGGCGATTGTTAATGGCAAACTTAAATGCAGTATACGTTAATTTGAATATGAACAGCGTCTCCGGAACGGATCAAAGCATGTAATTTTGCGTTAGTTGGATAGCAGTATCCATTTTAACGTGAAGTATGTCATGCTCAGATGAAGCCACGGGTGACGCACCCGTGGCTTTTTTGTTTGCCGATAAAAGGGTGTTCCTGAATTGTTTATAGCGGTGGTTAAGTATGCTATCCGGTATATCTACGAGAAGGAATAATCTTTGATTCGTCTAACTACTCATTGCCGCGGGTGTATTTCTGCTCGTGGTTTTTTGTTTTGATCTGAACCGGAAAGATGATTGTTCACTGGTCTTGAACGAAGAAAACAAACCTATTTTGGGAGGAATTTTTATTTTAGATAATCATATTGAGAAGTACGGCTGGTCTGCAAAGTGGCAGAAACTGTGGCAAGAGACAGGAATGGAAGAGCAGGAGAGAAAGCCAGCCAGAATTATCGCAGACCATGGACATCTGCAACGTTTGATTACAGAAGAGGGCGAATGCTGGGGGAGAATTTCGGGCCGAATGCGTCATGATAGTCTGGAGACCAGCTTGGTACCAGCGGTTGGAGATTGGGTGGCGATTACAGGTCAGGCAGGTGAAGAAGCAATTATTCACCATCTGGTGCCTCGTCAGAGCAGGGTATCGAGACAGGCGGCAGGTCCAGTGACCAAAGAACAATTAATCGCCGCAAACGTAGATACACTGTTAATCGTGGCTGCACTTAATCATGATTTCAACCTTAGACGACTCGAAAGATACGTGATGATGGCTTGGAATGGTGGCGTAAGGCCAGTCATTGTCTTGAGCAAAAGTGATCTGTGCAACAACGTGGAAGAAAAGATCCGAAATGTAGAAGGAATCGCTCCAGGTGTTGAAGTGCTTGCGATATCTGCAGTGGAGGGTCAAGGTAAATCCTTACTGGAACGATATTTGCAGCCTGGGTTGACTGTTGCGCTCACAGGATCTTCTGGCAGTGGCAAGTCTACGCTGGTGAACTGGATGATGGGAGAGGATGTACAACTTACACAGTCCGTCCGTGAGGGAGACAGCCGTGGGAGACACACCACAACACACCGGGAGATGTTTGTACTTCCACAGGGAGCTGTATTGATCGATACTCCAGGAATGCGTGAACTTAATCTCTGGGATGAGGGGAATGATGGGCTGTCGCATGCGTTTGGAGAAATTGAAGAACTTGCGGCCACGTGCAGATTTCTGGATTGCAGTCATACACGGGAAGCTGGATGTGCAGTGAAAGAGGCCATACAGGATGGGTCATTAGATGAAAAAAGATTGAATAATTATCTGAAAATGCAGAAGGAATTGCAATATCAGCAACGCAAGGAAGAAGTGGCATCCAGAAAGCGTACCGCCTCCAGCAAACCGGCCACTAGTCGCAAACCCAAGCACTCCCGTACTGTGAAAGAGTGGGAGGAAGCCTGAAATCAGGCGGGCATCATCCGGTACCTTGCATAAGATAGGTCAGGAGGGATGTCATTATGCCAGATTACAGGATTATTGTAGATCTGTCTGACCACATGTTATATCTTCTGGATGGCAATCAGGTGATTAAGGGCTATCCTGTGGGCACCGGCAAGATGCTCACGCAGAGTCCAAACGGGGATTTCACGATTATTAACAAACAATCCAATCCAGGTGGGCCGTTTGGCGTGTTGTGGATGGGACTGTCAGCTCCCCATTATGGCATACATGGAACCAATGAGCCTTGGTCCATTGGCAAGTCTGTCTCCCATGGTTGTATACGCATGTACAACTCGGATGTATTGGATCTGTCTTCCAAGGTATCTGTAGGCACAAGAGTAACGATCCGGCCGTAGGGCCGGATTTTACTTTATAAGAGCAGAGGTAGTTCAAAAAGTCCACTTTTGATTACGAATCATGCCTAGCGGCATCATCAGCATCGAATATGAAATTCAGCCGAAATGTCCGTTGCTCACGTAGCTCTATCTACGCTCCGCTACTCCATTTCTAGCTTCATTCCATCTTCTTGGTACTGAAAACCAGACTTTTTGAACACGTATTATAAGGTTAAGATAGCCAGTTACCAAATAAGTTTTTACAACCAGGACTGAAGTGGATGAATTTGGAATTATAGAAAGATGAACATATAATATGGTAAAACTACGGCAGTTACGAGAGAAAGCGAGTGATAGCGATGTTAATCCGGCAGGCGCGTGAAGGGGATGCGCAAGGGATAGCCCATGTACATACGGAGAGTTGGAAAACAACGTATCGGGGAATTGTGCCCGACGATTTTTTGGATCATTTGACTATAGAATCAAGATTGTCGCAGTGGGAGAAGACCATTCGTTCTGGCGAAAAGAATCAGATCTTGGTGGTAGCTGAACAGGATCACGGGAACATTGTCGGATTTGCTTGTGGGGGTAAGGAGCGTGAAGGCAAATTACCTTATGATGGAGAGTTGTACGCTATATATTTGCTGAAGGAAGTGCAACAAACGGGGATAGGTCGGCAACTGGCGACACATGTCGTTAATGATCTGCAGACCCACAATATGAAACGTTTGATCATATGGGCTTTGGAGCGTAATTCAGCTTGTCGCTTCTATGAAAAGATGGGAGGAACTCCAGTTAAGACACAGTCCATCCGCATTGGTGGTCAAGATCTGATTGAAATTGGCTACGGATGGGAAGACTTGAGCCTCTTTGGAGAGAAGAGCCTGCCCGATCGATGAAAAACGTGCAGATAGGGATAGGACACTGTAGGTTGTATTGTTCCCTTAAGCATAAAGAATGGAATAGCTAATTCAAGGCTGCGCGTTTGCGTAATTCTGAACAAGGTTAATGATGTATTACACCGTTATGCAGGTGTGACATTCAATCTTGATCAGGAGGCGTTTTCAAATGACTTTAATGGACACCGAACATATAACATGGACGAAACAATATATTAATGGCAAATGGGTAGATGGCTCCGGTGAGAAAACAATGGAGAATATCAACCCTTATACGGGAGAAGTTATTGCCACATGGCGCTCTTCCAATAAGCAAGACATAGATAAAGCTTATGAGTCTGCTCAGAAAAATTCGATTGAGTGGGCGAAGTCATTACCTGCTGTGAAAGAAGAGGTACTGCGGAAAGTTTCATCTCTGATGGCAGAGCGAAAAGAGGATATCATTCAACTGTTGATCACAGAATCCGGGAGTACCCGAATCAAATCGGAGGCGGAGTTTGCAGCGGCTAAACGCATTGTGGATGAAGCAGCATCTTTTCCTTATCGTATGAAGGGTGAGATTATCCCGTCTAATACCCCTGGCAAAGAGAACCGTGTGGTTCGAGAGCCGAAGGGAGTGATCGGTGTCATCGGGCCATGGAATTTCCCTTTGCATCTATGCCTTCGATCCGTAGCTCCAGCGATTGCGCTCGGCAATGGTGTGGTGATTAAACCGGCATCGGATACTCCGATTACGGCAGGTTGGCTCATCGCCGATTTGTTCGAACAAGCCGGTCTGCCTGAGGGCGTGCTAAATGTCGTTGCTGGAAGTGGCAGTGAGATCGGGGATTACTTTGTCGCTCATCCGGTTCCCAAAGTAATTTCATTCACGGGTTCCACAGAAGTTGGACAGGGGATCGGTAAATTGGCGGGTGAACATTTAAAAGAAACGGCACTGGAACTAGGCGGCAACAACGCCATGGTTGTGCTGGAAGATGCGGACATTGAACGTGCTGTTGAAGCCGCGGTCTTTGGCAAGTTTCTGCATCAGGGGCAGATCTGTATGGCTCTGAATCGTATCATTGTGCATGCTGATATTTACGACAGATTCGTCGATTCATTTGTTGCCAAAACGAAGAATGTGCAGGCAGGTGATCCGGCAGATGCCAAAACACTCGTGGGTCCTCTCATTCGGGAAAAAGAAGTAACACGATTGATGGAGCTTGTGAACAAAGCCAAGGCCGAAGGCGCACGGTTATTACTCGGTGGAGACAGTAAAGGCAGTGTGTTGTCTCCTACGGTACTTACCGATGTTAAACCTGAACAAGATATCGTGCAGCAGGAATTGTTTGGCCCAGTGGCAGTAATCATGAAGGCTCATGATGAGCATGAAGCTGTACGTTTGGCGAATGATACTCCTTATGGACTTAGTGGTTCCGTATTCACCACAGATCTGAATCGAGGCTATCAGGTTGCCCAGCGCATTGAATCTGGTATGGTACATGTAAATGATCAGTCTGTGAACGATGAAGCGCATGTGATGTTTGGCGGTGAAAAAGCTTCGGGGATTGGACGTTTCGGTGGTGATTGGGCAATTGAGAAGTTTACACGTACTCGCTGGATCAGCATTCAGCACCAATATCGGGAATATCCGGGAGTGAAATAAGTCGAAAAAGGATGAACTAGCAGAGGTATTTATGAATGATTAGAGTGGGTTGAAAAAAGATCGACAAATCATGCGAAAGTCCGTCTCCAGCTTGGTGGGACGGGCTTTTTGCACAATTTTACACCACAGCAAAATACGGCTTAATATAAGAGCGGAAAAGTTGTTTGGGGCCGACGCTATCTGGTTATTTATGGATACACGGAAGAATCGATCCGTAAATCCAATGGCAAAGGGGCGTTAAATTCATGTCCATTGACCGCTTTATTCTGAGGAAACTGAATACCTGTCAGGAAGAACATACACGTGCCAATTTGGTTCGGCTGTTTGTCATTCGTATTCGTAAAGCCGAGATTGCGGAAGAGCATGATGCCGCCTATGTCCTGAGCAAACTGCACTGAGTGATGGCTGATCATAATTGTAATCCGCTGTTAACGTGTATACACCTCAAAAAGGAAGCTTGTCTGTAACGACAGCTTCCTTTTTCATGTCTTGTAATAAATGTGGCTTGGTAGACTCCTTTTAATATAATGATAAAGCAAGGGAGTCGTTTTCACTTCGACTGTGGAGAATGGCTTCTCCATTGACAATCTCAATACTAATTAAAGAATGCAGACATTTTTGAATGGCGCGTTTACCGTTGCTAATTTTATGCTCAAGAGCACTGCTAAGCAATCTTAATGTCTTCTGCATAGGTTGTTTGTTTTCTTGATTAAAATACACAGGGATTGATTTGTTTTGAAAGGTTATTAGGGTTCTCACTTGAAATCACCTCACGGTTGTTATTTCATACAGGTAATATTAAATTCCAATGCTTAAAATTACCTTAAAATCAGCTTATGAAAACATAAAGGTGGGTAATGTTTGAAAAGTGTTCACAATTCAATTGTGAGCGAAGGAATAAAAGTCCTGAAAAACGAAACTTAATTACCATTTAAATGGAACAAAAAATAAAAAGTTTCGTATCCTCGCAATATTTAAATGCATAACTGCCACGAAAGTTCTGAGTCGAATGTACGATATTTTAATATATACGTGGGTCATATGTAACAAAATTACAGGTGGCACATTGCAAACAGGGTGTTTATGTAAGAAAATAGGGTTGATATAACGATTCATTCTCTTTTTTTTGATTTAATCTGACATTAGGACAATTTACATATGAGACCATGGGAGGGATTCGGATGATTCTAACCGTGTATTCCGGCCGCGAGGAAGGAGAATGGTTCGACATCGATGTTCCGGATGAATGTACCATTGAACATTTGAAGACATTACTTGGCGTTCGCATTTTCGGACAGGCACCGGGAGACGGTATTCAGTACATCCTGGAAGCCAAGTTTCCGGAAGGGCTGTGGTTCTCTCCACAGAACGCACAGCAGTTAATGGAAACAGGGCTGCGGCAAGGCAGTTGCGTACGTGTGCAGCGGGCTTTTTCAACGACTACGGAAGAAGCGCCGGTGTATGGAAGACGTTCATTGTTTCAACAGGACAGCAACGAATAGGGCTTTTGAACGTATACATTCATTATTGAACGAACTAAAGGAGGTCTTCTCTTCGTGAATGTGTTATATCAGCGTTCTCCAAGAATGACACCGGTTCTCAAGGAAGAAGGACTCGAAATACTCAGGCCTCCAACAGAACCGAGCAAACCCACGTTTTCCATGATATCCATTATTGTGCCGATCATGATGACCATGGTCAGCATTGGTTTCTACGTATATATCAATATGACCGGCAAAATGAATAACAGCAGTTATATGATGTTTCAGATGATGACGGTCATGATGATGCTTACTTCTTACACCATTCCATTCTTCGTGTATCTGAGCAACAAGAAATCATATCGCAAAAAATTGGAAGAACGAAAAACAATGTATCTTGCCCAACTGGACAAACACCGGGAAGAACTGAAAGAAGCTCAGGCGGAGCAAGTGAAGAGCCTGTACGAGATTCATGGTGATCCGGGTGTGTGTCTTCAAGTGGTGAAGAACCGGAACAGTTCCTTGTGGGAGCGTTCACCAGAGGATGATGATTTCCTTCAGGTGCGCATTGGTACGGGAGAGATTCCATTCCGTATTAAACTTCAGGTTCCGCGGATTGATGGTTACGAGAAGGACGAGCTAATTGAAGCGGCCCATGAACTTGCGGCTGAATTCCAGACGGTACCGGATGCTTCCATTACATTACCTTTGTTCCAATCGAAGGTTATGGGACTGGTCGGTGATCGGGAGGAAGTGCTAGCTTCCCTGCGAGTCATCATCTCACAACTGACGGTACGTCATTCGCCGGATGAACTGAAGCTTGCTGCTTTCTATGAAGAAAAGGACAGCAAGGAATGGGATTGGCTTCGCTGGATGCCCCATATCTGGGATGAAGACCAAGGACAACGCTATATGGCCGACAGGCACAGCGGTGCGCATCAATTGGCGGACAGCTTGTTTTCCGTGTTGAACCGGCGCCGTAACAATAAGGAAGATCGCTACAAGAAAAGCATACAAACGCCGTGTTACGTTGTGATTCTCTCCGATACGCAATTGATTGAAGAAGAACCGTTACTTCCACTGCTGCTAGAATCTGCTCAGGACATTGATGTATGCACCATCATACTGGCTAATCGTAAGGAATCTCTACCGATGCATTGTCAGTTGATTATGGATGCCTCCCATGGCAAAGGGGTGTATATCAAAAAAACGGAAGATGCAGATGTTATTCAACAAACATACAAGCCTGATGTGATCTCGAAGGAGATGGCAGAGGCGCTTTCCCGTTATATGTCACCGATCCGGTTAAAGCGGTCATCTGCTTCAGATATCCCGCAAGTGCTTCCGTTATTCGATATGCTGAGCACATCACGCGTGGAAGATCTGGATGTGGTATCCAGATGGGGGCAGACGAGATATCCGGACACGCTGCCCGTACCAATGGGTGTGCGAGCTGGCGGCAAAAAAATAGCGATAAACCTGCATGACAAAATTGAACGTCAGGGTCATGGTCCGCATGGTCTGATTGCAGGTACAACTGGTTCAGGTAAAAGTGAAGTCATCCAGTCCATCGTTGCTTCACTGGCTGCTGAATTCCATCCGCATGATCTGGCCTTCATGCTGATCGACTATAAAGGTGGCGGTATGTCTAATACATTTGTTGATCTGCCTCATGTGGTAGGGACGATTACCAATCTGGATGGGAATCTGATCGAGCGGGCGAATATCTCACTTCGCGCCGAACTGGTCAGAAGGCAAAAAATATTAAATGATGCGGGAAACCTCCAGCATATTGATGAATATTACAAGATTCTGCGTTCCAGACATGAACAGCCACTCCCGCATTTGGTTATTATCATTGACGAGTTTGCTCAATTGAAGCGAGATCAGCCGGAGTTCATGGATGAATTGATCAGTATCGCGGCCATTGGCCGGACACTTGGGGTTCATCTAATTCTGGCAACCCAAAAGCCAGCTGGTGTTGTGGACGATAAAATATGGAGTAATTCGCGCTTTCGGATCTGCCTTCGCGTACAGAGTGAAGGAGATAGCAGGGACATGATCAAGATTCCAAATGCTGCCTGGATTACGAAGCCTGGTCGTGGATATTTCCAGGTTGGTAGTGATGAAGTATTTGAAGAAATGCAATTCGCTTGGAGTGGTGCACCGTATAACCAACAGGAGGATTCAACGACGGTACTGCCTGTCATGGAAGTACGCCTGAACGGTAAGCGGGAGCCTCTGTTAACCGGAGAGCGCAGAGCCGTTCTCAAAGGTGAAGATGTTCCAAAACAGCTTCAGGTATTTATTGATTATGTTGCAAAGTCTGCAGCGGATGCAGGTATCCGTCGTTTGCCAGGACCATGGTTGCCACCTTTACCAGAGACACTGGAATGGGAAGGTCTTCAGGACTGGCAGGAAGAAGAGAATCGGGATCTGCTGCTTGATGGCGGGGCCAGTGGTCTGAAACCACTGGTTGGTTTGCTGGATGATCTCCCTAATCAGCGCCAACAACCGCTCGCATTGCCTGTGGATCAAGGCCATCTGGTCGTTTACGGCATGCCTGGACTGGGAAAAACAACATTTGTTCAGACCTTACTTATGTCGCTGGCCCGTTCCAATAGAACTGAGCCTTGGCATGGTTACATTATCGACATGGGCCGCATGATGAAGGACTTTGCAGCACTACCTCAGATCGGTGGCGTGATGATGGCGGAAGAGGAAGACCGGATCAAACGGTTATTCCGCTATATCCTCAAGCTGTCAGCACAACGCAAAGATATCATCTCAGAGGCGGGTGTTAAAACGATTTCGGCTTACCGCCGGACAGCTCACGCGGCTGTCCCGCAGGTTGTGGTGGTTATCGATGGTTATCTTTCATTCCGCAATGCCTATCCGGAAGAAAATGAACTTCTGGAGACGATTCTGCGTGAAGGCGGAAGTCTGGGTATCACTTTTGTGCTTACTGCGAATCGGGTAACCGATGTATTTGAAAAATTCAGAAGCAATATTCCCAATGCGGTTTCATTTGAGTTATCCGATCCAAGCGATTATTATTATGCCGTGGGAAGACCTTCCAAGGCACCAAGCCAACTTCCGCCAGGACGAGGTCTGGTCAAAGGGCAAGTACCTCCGTTGATGTTCCAGGCTGCATTACCTTCTTCCGGGGCAGATGAGGGCAAACGTTCATCGGCATTGCGCCGTACGATTGCTGAGATTCGCCAAGGCTGGACAGGGGAAGAAGCGCCGCAGATTGCTCCACTTCCGGAAGAGATCAAACTGAAAGATTTGCTCATTCGGACAGGATCATATGGTCAGGCTTGGGATACATCATCTATAACTGTCCCTGTGGGACTGCTTACGGATGATCTGGAACCATTCCAGCTTAATCTGCGTGAAGGTCCACATTTCATGGTAACGAGTCCGATGGAAGGCGGCAAAACGACATTTTTGTTGACATGGATGTTATCACTGGCTTATCATGCTTCTCCGGAAGATGTACAAATATACACAGTAGATATGCGTTATGGCTCAGGTGGACTGGGGGAAATTAGCAGTTTGCCCCATGTCCGTGGACATGTATCGCGAGAAGAACAGCTTGCACCTGTGATTCAACAGTTGTACGATGAAGTTCTGAAAAGAGGCGAGATTTCCGGTGGACCGGAACTTGTGCTCGTTATCGATGATGCGGACACCTTGTCCAAGCAGCTAAACGATTTTAATGTAAAAGATCAATTGGGAGCGATTGTTCGTCAAGGAAGGGATCGTGGTGTACACGTGATTCTATCCGGGGTTCCGGCAGACTTCCCGACCTTTGGTTCTGACTGGGTAACGGATGTGAAGGCTTCCCAGAGCGGAATGCTGTTCGGGACTTTAGACCCTAACGATCTCTCGTTCTTCCGTATACCTTATTCCGAATCTGGAGGTAGTTCAGGTGGGCTGAAGGTACTGCCTCCGGGTCAAGGTTATTATGTAAAACGTAAATATTCCAGGGTTAAAGGTGCAGTTCCATGTGATGACAGCTGGAAAATGACCGATTGGATTTCTGAAATTCGTGACCGATGGCATGTTGTAGTTTGAGGGGAGGTGGCTCATAATGTTGACGGTTCATGATTCTAAGCAAAAGGTAGTCACGTTACAAACAAAGGAACTTTTTTTCCTGGCTGGTATTCTCGGTTCAGACCGACTGCTTGGTGTGGAAGATCCGTTTCGCGGCTATATGGCGGAGGATATCGCGATGGAGTGGGAGCGTGTGAAAACCTCCCTGCTTGACAAAGGATATCTGATTCGGGATCAGGATACCGATGAGCTGATCATGACACCGACCGTTTTCTCCAGGGTAGCCATTGCCGGATTGTCCGACAGAGCTTGTTGGATTCGCTACACGATCAACGGCAAGTCGTATGAGAGTTATATCCATTGCACGGATGAGCGGGTCGTTGAAGTTTCCCGTGTTGACGACGTACCGGACGCGTTCCGGCTCAGCGATCTGGGAAGTGTTCGTGAAGCCATTGATGTTCTGATAGAGCGGATGAAATGGAGCGGCCATTCTCCTGTGGAGAAACCGGCACTAATGTGCTCCAAGAAAAAATTTTATGATGTCATGAATGAGCTCGAAAACAGTGAGGTACAGACTGTAGCAGATGAACTCGCACAGGAGACAAGTGATCCTGAGGGCTCACTTGCGCTGGCACGCTGTCTGGTGGGTAAGGAGTCAGACGGGGAGCTTCGTTTGCTCGTATGGAATGAAGACGGGTGGAAGTCGCAGTCTGCAGCATTTGCTGCAAGTGCGGTATCCAACTGGTTGTTCCGTATGAGCACAGCGGCTTCAGATGATTGGCTAGTTGCAGCACTGACGACTAGAGAACAGTTTCACGAGATGCTGCTGGACTGGCTTAAACAGCCTGCAGGGGAAGAGGAAAGGTGATGGTAAATGCGCATTCGTGTGGAACCGGATGTGCTTCGGGCACTGAGCAAGCAGATTCAGTATGCAGCGGAGCAAATACAGCAAAAGATGACAGTGTTGGATCAGGCGATTCATTCGCTGGAGTGGGAGGTTGAATCCCGCGCAGCGGTGATGAATGAATGGAATCACAGTAAACGACTGGGCGAGGATGCGCTTCGTCGATTAATGGACTTAAGCGTACAGCTGGGACGCAAAGCATTGTTATTCCAGCAGGCAGACATGGAGTATCGTTCCGTGCTGAGTCATGTGAACACAGCCTATGGTAATGCGGTCAATATGCTGAATGTTCTTCAGAACAATCGTACAGGAGAAATCATGCCTGCACATTCTGCAACTGTAGCTGTAGTATCCGATCCCCTTTCCGCAATGGCGGCTGTATATCGTGTACAGGATGCCGCTCCGCCTGATGGCTCCCCGGCTACATTAGTTCAGGCCATGCAGCCTGAGCCAGTAGCATGGAGATTCACAGATCCTTCCTTTCGGGGAAGAAGAGGGACCGAGCCTGTGGTTTCCTGAAACAGGGTGAATAAAAGCAACAGCAGAAAGTGAATCTTTTTTGTAAATAGGCTGTTAGGAGAAGTTTCAAGGGCTGAAAATGGGGTAAATAGGATTAGGTCCTTCGGCTTTTGTCCGATCGATCCTGGTATAGTACAATTTGAACAAGTCAAAATTTAATTGCACAAACCAAGGAGGAATTTACCAATGGCAGGACGTATTTTAGTTACCCCAGAGCAGCTTGATCAGGTTTCCAACCAATTTAAACAAAGCGGTGAGCAAAGTCAGCAAATCGTATCAACATTGACTCAATCCATCACAAGCATGGAAGGACAATGGGAAGGTATGACAAAGCAACGCTTCTTCCAGGAGTTCCAAGAAGCTAGCAAACAAATGCAATCGTTCGTTCAAACGCTGAACAGCATCAGCGCTGAACTTACAGCTATTGCTAACAAATTCCGTACAGCTGACCAAGCTCGTTAATCTGCTTTACATAGATCAGGCCGATTTGAAGTCTGAATTCGCCCTGAATCATTGGCGGGTAGCAAGCTGAAGATGTACAACTACAGCAAAAACCGGGCGTTGTCACAACACCCGGTTTTTGTTGCAACTATGACACTAGGACAGAGAGAGGGATAAGCATGTCTTTTCAACCGAATCCCGGGGATGAAGTGGTGATTAACGACATTGCCTATACGATTGGGCAGCATCCGGCTGCGCCGGGTCTAGCTTATGCCCAAGCCGGAAGGCAGGGGATTGTTTATCAGTTATTACCCCGAAATGGTTCCCTTCATGGGGCCAAAGCACTAAAAGTATTTTTTCCTAAATTCCGTATTCCGGCTATGGTATATCAGTCTGAGCATATGGAGTCTTATAGTGAACTGCCAGGTTTGCAGGTATGCAAGCGTGATGTGCTCACTCCGGAAAGAAACGGAGCGCTCATTGGAAAACATCCCGATCTGTTATATGCGGTGTTGATGCCATGGGTGCAAGGTCAGACCTGGTTCGATGTGATCAGTGATCAGAGACAGTTGACGGCTGAGGAGAGCCTGAAGCTGGCCAGAGCGCTTGCTGGGACGGGTTCGGCCATGGAACAACGTGGACTGGCTCATTGCGATATGTCCGCTCCCAATGTAATGATTCCGTTTTTTTCCGAAGTGGAGAACCTGGGGAAGGCGTCTGCGGTAGAACTTGTGGATGTCGAGCAGATGTACGGTTCCAAGATGGATCGTCCGGATGCCCTGCTTGCCGGGTCACCCGGTTATGCAGCCCATCGAACAGTGCACAGCGGTTTGTGGAGTTCATATGCTGACCGATTTGCCGGAGCTGTTATCATTGCTGAAATGTTAAGCTGGTCGGACCCTGTGATTGTAGAGAAAGCGTGGGGCGAAAGTTATTTTGACCAGCATGAAATGCAAACGGTGAGTGAACGGTATTATGCGATGCGGGAGTCCCTTGAGAAGCGTTGGGGTTCCAAACTGTCAGATCTGTTCATTCGAGCTTGGGAAAGTCACGATCTGAGCAGCTGTCCGACATTTGGTGAGTGGTATGTTGCATTGGCTGCGGTAGACGTGGATCAGGCCAATGCGGCGGCTGCTGCGACATCGGAAGAAGAAGCTGGCAATCCGTCCGAAGCGGATGGGAATCTGAAGGAGAGCTCAGAACCAGTAAGTGAACCAGTGAATACGCAAGCGGGGAACATTCCCCAAACGCCGCACTCTCCCGATCAGGAGGCGGTTGTGAACCGTCTGTTCTTACAGGCAAGATCCTTGGAGGATGAAGATAAACCAGCTGCTGCACTGGAAGTGTATCGTTCGCTGTATCATTTCATTCCTCATAACAGCGCGATGCAGATGGAAGTGGAGGCTGCAATCAAGGAACTGGATGCCAAGCTTAATCCAAAAGAAGACACAGACAAGCCTGTACCTGTGCCATTCTACAGATCCAAGAAGTTCATGATTTCTTCCGCTGTGCTTATTGTATTGCTGGCAGGTAGTGTTCCAACGGTCAAAATACTGGCCGATCAGGCAGAAGTGAAGCAGAAAGAACAGCAGGAAGCTACACGACTGGCAGAGGTCAAGGCTGCGGAAGAGGCTGAAGCTGCAAAGGCAGCTGCGATCAAGCAGCAGGAAGAGCAGGAGAAGCAAAAGGCCGCAGAAGCTGCAAAACTGGATGCTGAGGAAAAGAAAAAGCTCGCTGAAGCCAAACAGAAGGAAGCTGAAGCAAAGAAAAAAGAAGAAGAACGCAAGGCATTACAGGCCAAGTATGACAAACAGGCGAAATATGAGGCTTATCTGGTGAAGCAGGAGCAGCAGAAGAAAGAAGCTGCCAAGAGAGCACAGCAGGAGAAGTACGATAAACAGGCAAAATATGAAGCTTATCTGGTCTGGAAAAAAGAGAATGATGCCAAGCTTGCAAAACAGGAAGCGGAGCGTAAAGCGGCAGCTGAAGTTAAACGTCAGCAGGAGATTGCTCAGAAAGCCGCGCTTAAGAAAAAGCGTGCCCAGAATGTGGTCACGTTGATTGCTCATTACAATAAAACGTATAACGCACAAAAAGGCAGAAAAATTGAAAATGCGGAAGCGTATGCCCGTGATTTCAAAACTCTATACAATACCGATGCTGCTTATTTTAAAGGTGTCGGCAAAGTGGCCGCTCGAATGAGTGCCATTAACAAATTCCTGAGCAACACCAGTTATACGTTGCCCAACTTATAAAATAACACGTGAACGACGGAGGTGACTCATCCTAGATGAACTACACGATTCAAGCATCACAGCGTACACCTGCACTCATTATATATTTAATTGATATTAGCGCCTCCATGAATATGGTTCTGGAAAATCGGCGGCGGATTGACGTCGTCTATGATGCCTTATCTCTCGCGATACGGCAAATGGTATTTCGGTCCACCAAGGGAAATCGTCTGACACCTCGCTATCGCATAGCCATATTGGCTTACAGCGATGATGTATATGACTTGTTGAACGGTATCAAAGGAATCGACGAGATCGCTGCAGTTGGATCTTTGCCAGACCTGACCCCAAAACGGTTCTCGGACTCGGCGAAGGCTTTCCTGCAGGCGGAAAAGATTCTCCAGGCCGAAATCCCGAATATGCAGGATTGTCCTGCGCCACTTGTGTGCCACATGACCGATGGGGTAGCCACAGGTGAAGATCCCGAGCCCATTGCGAAAAGAATCATGGGTATGAGTGTGCCTGATGGCAATGTGCTGGTGGAGAATATTTTTATTTCGGATCATCTGCTGGAAGGGCCAATTGCTGAACCTAGAAGATGGAAGGGAATCTCTTCGGAAACAAATCTACAGGATGAGCATGGAGAAAAGCTGCGGAATATGTCATCCGTCCTGCCCGAAAGTTATCGGGAAATGCTTGTTGAAGCTGATTATTTGCTTGCACCCGGTGCACTCATGATGCTGCCAGGTACCTGTGCAGAATTGGTATCGATCGGGTTCCAGATGTCCGCTGCTACGCCTGTGAGATAGGAGGGGAATCATGAGAGCAATGCGTTTGGCAACATTGTCTGCTGGAGATAAGGGGGGCCATGCCGAGCAGCGGCATGGCAACTTTCGCTATGTGAGTGTACAGACGGGAGAACAGCCACTAACCCGCTATCAGGGCACATTTAAGTGCAGATATGGTTATGGCAGAGCGGCTGAGACGGTACATCAGGGAGATACCGGACAGGACTTTGCTGCGGTACGTATGAAAGGAAATATCTGCAATTTTGTATTGTGTGATGGGGTAGGCATGAGTTACTTAGGCGATTTTGCAGCGCGTTTTCTGGGGAATGCTTTGCTGGATTGGTTGGAAACGACGCAACACCCGACAGAAGAGGGCGTGGAGCGTCTTCTCTATGATCTAACCCTTCCTGCATCTCAGCAATTGGAGAAATTACAGCCACTGGAAAGCTCACCATTGCTGCTGCGTGAAGTGTTGATGGAAAAGCGAAGTCGGGGCAGTCAGGCCATGTATGTGTGTGGACGGATTGAGCTTACGGGAGGCGGTCGCAAAAGTCGGGTGTGGCTTGCGTGGCAAGGAGATTCCCGTATTCGCCTGTGGCGTAATGGCCAGGAAGATTCTGAATTCTTTCAGACTCACTGCAAGACAAATGAGCGTTGGTCTACACTTGAAGGCTCTGTTGGTGGTAAGCCACACATCTACGAGACAAAAGGGTCCGCAAACGATTCATTGCGTCTTCAGTTATATACGGATGGATTAAACGACTTGGATGCGATTCAGGCCTATGTCCCCGATGAACACATTCAGGTACTGCTGGATGCTACACATACCGGCGGTCTTGAAGATGATGCCGCTTTCATTGAGCTGGAATGGTGAGCGCCGGATAGCAAGTTGTGGATCGATCCGAATGATGCTGTGACTTTGTTGAAGTCCAAACGTGAAAAAACTTGTTGGTGTTGATTTAAAAGACACTCTTTTTGGGTAATCTTGTGAAGAATTGGCTAATGAAAGCTTGAACGTACATTCTTACATAATTGCTAAAATGAAGGAGTGGAATGGTTAATGACACAACATAACGGCAAGTCACGGTTTCAAGGCAAGGTTGCGATTATTACTGGAGCAGGCTCCGGTATTGGGAAGGCTACTGCGGTTAAGCTGGCTAAAGAGGGTGCACATGTTGCATTGTTTGATCTGGTGAATGATCGGATCTCGGAAACCGAAGCAGAGATTAATGCGCAGCACCCGGGTGCGGCAAGAGCATTTGATGTAGACATTTCCGACCCGGCACGTGTGGAAAAGGCTGTACTGGAAACCGTTGAGTTATTCGGCGGTTTGGATATCGTTTTTGCCAATGCGGGTATTAACGGTGTATCGGCACCCATTGAGGAG
The DNA here is from genome assembly GCF_024159265.1 of Paenibacillus sp. 1781tsa1. Classification (NCBI taxonomy): domain Bacteria; kingdom Bacillati; phylum Bacillota; class Bacilli; order Caryophanales; family Paenibacillaceae; genus Paenibacillus; species Paenibacillus sp. 1781tsa1. The sequence continues at coordinate 2,600,429 of NZ_JAMYWY010000001.1, forward strand.
ATCCAGGTTGAAGATTGGCAGCAGATTATAACAACCAACCTGAACGGTACATTTTTCACCATTAAATATGCATTGCCTCACGTGAAAAAACGGGGTGGCGGCAGTATCATCATCACGAGTTCGATTAATGGCAATCAACGTTTCTCAAGCTTTGGCATGTCGGCGTACAGCACGTCCAAGGCAGGGCAGGTTGCTTTTGCCAAGATGGCTGCACTTGAGCTGGCGAAGTTCAAGATACGTGTGAACGTGATCTGCCCAGGCGCGATTGCGACGAATATCGATCAAAGTACGGTCAAAACGGATGATCTGCAACAGATCATTATTCCGATGGAGTTCCCGGAAGGACAGCAGCCGCTTGCAGACGGGCCGGGTCAGCCGGAACATGTTGCCGATCTGGTAAGCTTCCTCGCCTCGTCCGAATCCAGACATATTACCGGAGCAGAGATCGTCATTGATGGCGCCGAGTCATTGCTCAGCTGAGTGAGCATTCGGGATAATTTTCATTTTTACTAAGGCGTGTCTTAGGGTGTGTCTGCGATAGTCGTTCCTCTGGAACGGCTTTTTTTGTTATAATGCTAACATTCGAATAGAGATACTGAAGAGCAGTAGGGTACATTCATTAGGAGCGATCATATGCAGATAGAGTTACCGATACAAGAGATTCTTCCTGAATTAAGACAGTTATTTCGGGATCAAGATACAGGTGTGTTAATTGCAGAACCGGGGGCGGGTAAAACGACTGTTGTACCGCTGGCTTTACTGGATGAGCCGTGGGTTGCAGGACGGAAAATCATCATGCTGGAACCCCGAAGACTCGCCGCGCGTTCGGCTGCATCGAGACTGGCAGCTACGCTTGGGGAAAAAGCGGGACAGACTGTAGGATATCGTGTACGCATGGATACCCGGGTGAGTCAGGCGACACGTATTGAAGTTGTAACGGAAGGGGTATTGACCCGGATATTGCAGCAGGATCAAGGACTTGAGGACACGGCGATGATTATATTCGATGAATTCCATGAGCGTCACCTACACGGGGACTTGGGTTTGGCTCTGGCATTGGAATCCCGAGCGATGTTACGACCGGATCTGAAACTGCTGGTGATGTCGGCGACCCTTGATCCTGTCCCGGTCTGTGCATTGCTTGGCGAAGGTACAAGATCGATTCATTGTCCGGGACGTACGTTTCCGGTGGAAACACGATATGTGCCAAGACCGGCAGCCATGCCACTGGAACAGTTCACGGCTCAGATGGTGAAGAGGGCATTAGCCGAACAGGAGGGAGACGTGCTTGTTTTTCTTCCTGGCGCAAAAGAGATACATCGTACAGAACGGGAGTTAGCAAATAGTTTTCTCCCTGGACATGTGAAAATTCATTCCCTGTATGGCAGTATGCCGGTGGAACAACAGGATGAGGCCATACGTCCTGCGGCTGAGGGCACGCGCAAAGTTGTACTGTCCACCTCCATTGCGGAATCCAGTCTCACCCTCGCTGGAGTGAAGATTGTGGTAGATGCAGGGCTGAGTCGTGCATCGGCATTCTCGCCACGCACGGGCATGAGCCGGCTTGTTACCCTCCCGGTGTCCAAGGCGTCAGCCGATCAACGGCGGGGTCGTGCAGGGCGAATTGCCCCAGGGGTGTGTTACCGGCTATGGAGCGAGGAGGTTCATGGGGGGCTGCCTGAGGCAGTTCGCCCGGAGATCACCTCCGCGGATCTTGCGCCGCTGGCGCTGGAGCTTGCCGTCTGGGGTGTCAAGTCCCCAGCAGAGCTGCAATGGCTGGAAACCCCGCCTGACGCCGCCTACGGCCAGGCACAGGCGCTGCTGCGCCAGCTGGGCGGCCTGGATGACGCAGGCCGCATCACGCCCTTCGGGCGGCGGATGAACACGCTTGGCGTGCATCCGCGACTGGCCAGCATGTTGCTCCGCGCGGCGGAGCTTGGGCTGGCCAGCTACGCCAGCATGCTGGCGGCACTGCTGCAGGAGCCTGCTGGCCTCCGCGGCAGTGGCAGTGCAGGCGCGGGCACGGACCTCCGCCCGCGCGTAGAGGCGCTGCTGACCGCGGACAGCAGCGACATGCCGCAAGCGGCAGCGGCTGTCGCAGACGGCGCGGCCGTGCGGCGCATGCTCCAGGAGAGCCGCCAGCTGCGCTCGGCGCTCGGCCCGGCGGCCGATCCGGTGCGGCCGGATGAAGACAGCTGCGGATTGCTGTTGTCCTTCGCCTATCCGGACCGGATCGGGCAACGCCGGGAGGACGGCCGCTATCTGCTGAGCAGCGGCCGCGGCGTACGGCTCACAGCGACAGAATCGCTGAGCCGTTCAGCGTATCTGGTCGCAGCCGAGGCAGACGACCAGGGCGCAGATGCACGCATCCTGCTGGCTGCGCCGTTGCAGGAGCAGACATTGTTACAGGCAGGTCAGCACCTGCTGCACCATGAAGTGCAAGTGGCCTGGGATTCCAATACCCGCAGCGTGCGAGCCCATAAGAGACTTCGTATTGGAGCACTTGTGATGAAAGAGAGCAGTATTACACAACCACCTGGAGATCAGGTGCTGGAAGCACTGTTGGCCGGAATTCGGATGGAAGGGCTGGATTGTCTGCCTTGGACCAAAACATCCAGACAACTTGCGGACAGGATGCGGTTTCTGCATCTCCATCTACCTGAGTGGCCCGACCTGATCGAAGATGATCTGACCGAAGAGTTGGCTGAGCATCTTACACCTTATCTGACAGGCATGCGATCGGCAGCCGACCTCAAGAGATTGTCGATGCAAGATGTATTGCTTGGTGGTCTGAGCTGGGGGCAACGACAACAACTGGACGATGAAGCTCCAACGCATATACAGGTACCCAGTGGATCGCGTATTCCCGTGGACTACAGCCGTCCCGAGGCTCCTGCTCTGGCGGTGAGATTACAGGAGATGTTTGGACAACAGGAGACACCACGTATAGCTGGTGGGCGAGTCCCAGTGACCATCCACCTGTTATCGCCGGCTCAGCGACCTGTACAGGTCACACGAGATTTGGCCAATTTCTGGCGTGAGACCTACTTTGACGTCAAAAAAGATCTGAAAGGACGTTATCCGAAGCATTACTGGCCGGATAATCCACTTGAAGCAGTGGCCACCAATCGGGCCAAACCACGGGGGAAATAGCTCGATGACTTCGTTTTTTCAGATATCAACGACTAGGTTGGCAAAGGGCGCGTTATCAGGGTTAGAATCTGCGATACAACGGTCTGTTTTGTAACAGATCGAATCATTCTCTACTTCCAAGATCTAACCAGGACGTGTCTCCAAACTCGCGTAAGTGCATATTTTACTGCCTTTGCGCCCAATGCTACTTCACTTTATCTTTTGTCCTATGTTACGTCACTTTTCCTTTTAGCCCCATGATACGTCACTTTGCATTTTCGACTGCTGCGTCATTTTCGCTTGGCGTGCCTCGGTTCGCTTACGGCAAACTTCTGGCATGGAATGAAAATTCAGCGAAATCTGCTTCTTTAGAGGTTAAGGGCACGTCCCAGAGCGTGTCTTCAACCCTAGGGAAAGTCGGAGCATAAATGGACGTGCGTAGAGCCAAACAACATGGAGCGGAGCGCTAACGAATCTGTGAAGTCTTATTCAGCGATTTGAAGTGCCTGCAGCAATCTAAGGAATCTGAAACACGCTATATTCGAATAAACAGTCATTTAGAGCGTATTTTTCGGGTGATTTTGATCAATAACGTGTCTCATGTTCGTTACAAAATAAAATGAGGACCGAAAGGCTAAATAAGACGTCCTCGGTTCCTTAGAAAATCTCTGTAGAATATCTCTGTAGAATATCCCTTAGAAAATCTCCAGAAAAAGTTGTCTTGAAAATCACCAGGAATACACAGCCCATACGTCAATATGATTTGGCCCTGACATTCTTCAACGTATCACCAGAACATGGATTGGAGCGCTAACAAACCTGTGACGTCTTATTCAGTGATTTGAAGCGTTCGCAGCACTCTAAGGAATCTGAAACACGCTATAGTTGAATAACCAAGCATTCATTGCTATTAACACATACGATATTGCCTTGCAAGCGTTTGAAAGAAAACGAGGCGGGTAATAACATAGCGAACCACTCAATAAGATGAGGAGGGATTCATTATGCAAAAGAAAATCGTAGGTGTGTTTAATACAGAACGTGAAGCATCGCAGGCTATCGAGGGTCTGAAAGCACAGGGATTCACTTCAGACGAAATCTCCGTTGTTACCCAGGATCGGGATGAATTGAAGGCGATTCGGGAAGAGACAGGTACAAAGGCCCCTGAAGGTGTGGCTGCGGGTGCAGCAACAGGTGGTGTACTTGGTGGTGTAGCCGGACTGCTCGCAGGTATCGGTGCACTGGCCATACCGGGCATAGGACCCATTCTGGCCGCAGGCCCTATCGCAGCAGCATTTACTGGTGCAGCTGTGGGTGCAGGAGCTGGAGGACTGGTGGGTGGCCTGGTAGGTCTTGGTATCCCGGAAGAGGACGCTAAACAGTATGAGGAGTATGTACAGAATGGCAAAATTCTGCTGCTTGTAGACTCCACGGATCGGGACACTGATGTGTACGATGTGTTTAGCAGCAACAGCCAACTTAATCGGGATAGAGCTCAAGTTCACGGTACAGAAGTACCTGCTGAACGACCGGATCTGGATATGGAAGAACGCAGATTGGAAGCCCAAACCAAGGCAGCGCGATTCGGTAACAATACATTCCTATAATCTTGCCACGAATTTGGTTGATATGAAATAGAACCTAATGACTTAATATCTGCAAAATGGAATGACATAGATGATCCACAAGATGGTCATTAGCCGGTTTCCTTATGGGAAGCCGGCTTTTGTCCCTGTGTTTCATGTTTGAGTCAATAATGGTGGGTGGTGTTTTTACCCAGTCAGACAGGGAATAACAATACATAGAGCAGTACAGCCAAAGCGAGTCCAATCACCAGTAGCATTATCGTGAGAAAACGAATTAATCCGGTCGACGCCTGAAAGGTTTGTTCATTGATTTGTGTACGCTTTCGATGATAGGCTGCTGCCGAATACACAATGATGGATATGCCGCCAAACAGAGATGTGATCCCGGTAATCATAGCCGCAATATGTGCAAGTCGATCGTACGCCGAGGAATTGAAGCCGAATCCGGCTGCAAGAAAGCCGATGCCTGCCATGGCAATACCGGTGCGTACCCAGGCCAGAAAAGTTCTCTCGTTAGCCAGGTGCTGCTGGACATACTTGGAATCGGTAGTGGTTACGTCTTTGTCTGTTAACGAAATGTGAATCAACCCCGTTCATTAGATATACGGCTTCATTGTACGTTGTTTTTATTGCAAAACCAAGAAAGGAAGGCTGAATGTATGCCTCGCAAAGAACGAATTACAGAAATAGAGAGTTTAAGGGGGATAGCCTTTGCGGCAGTGGTTCTCCAGCATTCCATCGCACATTACTCTTTGGTCCCGGAAACGAGACTGGAGGATGGCGTGTTACTGGCCATACTGCTGATGCTCTCCAAATTTGCAGTTCCTTTATTCATATTCATAACAGGTATGGTGCTGTTTTATAACACGGGAGACAAGCTGCATTATGGCCAGTTTATGAGAAAAAGAGTAAACGACGTCATCGTGCCTTATCTGATCTGGTCACTCATTTATTTTACACTTGCACCGCGTGGCTGGAGCGGATTTGGATGGAATGACATTCCGGACCTAGGCCTGAAGTTGATTACTGGCAAAACGACTTCACACTTTTGGTACATTATTATGCTGATCCAGTTTTATCTGTTATTTCCGCTCTTCTTGCGTGCAATTCGTTATGTATATAACCGATATGAAGCCAAGGGGCGTCTGATGGCTCTGCTCATTTCGGGCGTGGTGTATCTTGTGCTTGCGGACCAATTAAGAAACATTGCCAAGTTCATGGAACGGCTGAATATCCCGGTGCTGACAGATGCTTTTACAACGTATGCAGACCGGAATTTCCTCTATTTCTTTATTTATTTTGTGCTTGGTGCAGCAGCGGGGTTATCCGTGCAGCACTGGAATGAATGGATTCATCGGTTGCGCTGGGTATACTGGATGGTGTTTATCGTTCTGGGACTTCGGTTTACATATTTATTAATGCTGGAGTTTCAGAAGCCGGAGGGAATCAAAATTACGTTCTACACGGTCAGTTTGATTCGCCCTGATATGGCACTCTTTCTGATCGCTTCCATTATGGTCATGTACCAGTTGGCCGGGAAACTGCATAATCTCAGGGCTACACGATTGCTCGGATGGATTGGTGGTGTATCGTATGGCGGTTATCTGATGCATATGTTGATGCTGCGGTACAGCTATATTCCGGATGAATTGTTCTATGTTGCGATGGGCTGGAACCCTGTCGTTCGCATGATCATTACCTGGTTGCTCGCTCTTGCACTATCCTGTGTACTGACATGGCTCATCTCTCGTGTAAGCTGGGGGAAATGGATTGTGGGAGCCGTGCCGAAATCTGTCCGTACCAAATGAATCCATCAACATATGAAAAATTCTCAACAGATTCGCAGCAGTACAGGATTGTACAGGGTATATTTCCGTGTAGAAATACAGAACTCAGTAATATAGGCAACACAGAAATCATTAATACAGGCCTCTCAGGATTCGTGTATGCAGGATACAGGATTCAGTAGTACAGATATAACAGCCTTTGCTCAGTCTTATGATTAAAATTCGATTGACCGAATCGCTGAGTTCCTGAAATAAAACAAACTTTTGAGTATAAAGTAAATTTCAATACATGAAAAATTCACAATAGAAAACCTTTTCCCGTGCTTCCATCAGGTTAACGCGTATCCACACGATTACTTGCTCGCCCTCTATGATGATGAATAAATGGGAGACAAAGCTGAGAAAGATGGCAGAACCCGAACATAAGTTTTATAATACTAGATATATAGGTTCTGACAGGAGGGGAATGAACGTGGCTTTTATGATTGCACAGCGGGCATTTATCAAGCTGTATCTAATTACGATGGTTGAACAGCACAGGGGATATGGTTACGAGATGCTGGAGGCGATGAAGCAGGAATTCAAAGACTACGGTTATGTTCCACCCCAGAGCGAGGTATATCGGGCACTGCATGAATTGGTACAGCAGGGGGTATTTTATCGCACGAAGAAGCTGAAGGGCAATGATCCGAAGGTCGATTTTCAGGAAATCGTTCTATATCATTTCACGGATGATGGTGCGGAGAAGGCTGAGTTATACAAGAAACAGGTCAAAACGGATCTGGATCGTTGTCTCGGCATGTTACACAAGGCAGAAGAGGACAATTACGGTACGAAAGGAAGATGAGCATGAACAGACAGTTACAGTGGGGGGTACTCGGTACGTCAACCATTGCCAAAAATGCAGTCATTCCGGCGATCCAGCAGTCCGAACGTGGTGAGGTTTTGGCAATTGCCAGCCGCAGCAAAGAAAAGGCGGAAACCCTTGCCGAAGAACTCGGCATTGCCAGATCATATGGCAGTTATGAAGAGCTCATCGCTGATCCAGATATCGAAGCCGTCTATATTCCTTTGCCTAACCATATGCACAAAGAATGGACCATCAAAGCGGCACAGGCTGGCAAACACGTGTTGTGTGAGAAACCAGCTGCCCTGAATGCGGATGAATCAGCAGAAATGATTGAGGCGTGTGAGCAGCATGGTGTTCTTTTTGCTGAAGCGATTATGTATCGATATCATCCCAAGCATAGACGTGTGCAAGAGATTATAGCTAGTGGGGAGATTGGTATCGTCAGAGCCATCCATGGTAACTTTACGTGTAATACCGCTGATGACAAGGAGAATGTAAGGTTCAAAAGAGAGATGGGCGGCGGATCGTTATTTGATCTAGGCGTATATCCGATCTCGGCTGCCCGGATGTATCTGGGACAGGAACCGGAAGCGGTGACCGTACACGCTCTATTCTCGGAAGAGCATGATGGCGTCGATATGATGGCTTCGGGTCTGGTAGAATTTCCGAATTCGGTAGCCTTAACTTTTGACTGTGGCATGTGGGCTTCAGGACGAGCGGAGATGGAGATTCTCGGGACGGAAGGGCGGATTGAACTGCCAAAAGTGTTTGGCTGGGAGAACAGTGATATTCCACCTCAGATTATTGTACACACCGATTCGGTCAGCCGTGAGGAGCGTGTATCGGTGTCGAATTCCTATGTGCTTCAGGTAGAGACATTTGCAACGGCTGTTCTTGATGGAGCAGCTCTACCTTTCAGTCCGGAAAATACCATTCAAAACATGCGCGTGATTGATGCGTGCCTGGAATCCGCTCGAACTCGTCAACGTGTGCAACTGATCGATTATGTCAGGTCCTTTTAAATATACTAGAAAATGCAGACTCCATCTTCAGGGATGAGAGTCTTTTTTCTGTCTCAAAATGTTATAATTATAATATTTTACAATTTAAACACTCTAATTTGATATTTATACCAAATTGATGTGATATAAATAGTCATGAGATGACTTGTTTACTATAATCTAGCAGAACGTACAACCAGACAGTTACAGCTTACAGTACGTATATCGTGACAACGTTCATCTACTTTGAAGGATTGGGAGGCCGGATTGATGAAAAAGTTGATATCGACCGCTTTACTGGCATTCTTGTTAACGTTTGTTTTCTTCACAGGTTCACAGTTCACCCCAGCCCCACAGCAGAAAGCATCTGCTGCAACATGTACTATCATCAATACGTTTACCGGTGTGGCTAACTATTTGAGTGCAAACGGAACGTTGCCATGTAACTTTATTACCAAATCACAGGCCACAGGACTCGGCTGGGTAGCGTCACAAGGAAACTTGGCTGTAGTGGCTCCCGGGAAAAGCATCGGAGGAGACATATTTGGCAATCGGGAGGGGCTTCTGCCTTCGGCCAGCGGACGTACATGGCGCGAAGCGGATATTAACTATACTTCCGGCTTCCGTAATTCGGATCGGATTGTGTACTCCAATGATGGACTCATCTACAAAACGACAGATCACTATGCATCATTTACACGCATGAAATAGAGGAAGGAGCAGTCATGAACACCGTGATTCTGGATGGAGAAGACTTTGCCAGTAGCGCTGAACTTCATCAGCAATTAAAGGATAAGCTGAAGCTGCCGGATTTTTATGGCGGTAATCTCGACGCTCTGTGGGACTGCTTGACGGGTACGATTGAACTTCCACTAGAGCTAAAATGGACCAACTACGGAATCAGCGAAGACCGACTGGGGAATGAAGCAGGACGGGTACGCGATTTGATGTTGGAGGTACAGGCGGAACAGCCTGGATTTATATTGCGTGTTGAGAAGTAGCAGCAAATAAAGGCCATTCAAATACATTCAATCCAGCCGAGCAGACCACATGTGGTCTGTTTTTTTGTGGTTTAGGAGGTGTTCATAAATTCCTTGTGTTGATTGCGAAAACATTAGAAGGAGATTAAGAAAAAGTAACGAGTCTTACTCAACGTTAAAATTATTTTCACGGAAGTATTGATTTCTGCATAAGTTACGTTAAAATAAAATTAACATGAAAAATATTTTAACGTTAGGAAGTGGAAAGTCATGAACGATAACACAGCAGTTGGCAAGCAAGGTATAGGGGAATTAATACGAATCAGGCCTTATATGCAGTTTATGCTCAGTAAAGTTGTATCCCGATTTGGTGATTCCATTGATTCAATTGCATACAGCTGGATGGTGTACATTCTGACCGGTTCCAAAGTGCTGATGGGGACATTGCTGGCAGTGAATTTTTTGCCGAGTATCTTTCTGGGTCTGTTCGCCGGGGCTTTGGTAGATCGCATGTCTCTCAAAAGAGTAATCGTGATTACGAATACCGGCCGGGGGTTGTTCGTAGGGATTACAGCGCTGCTGTTTGGATTGGGTCAACTTGAAGTCTGGCATCTGTTTGTCATTACTATTCTAAATTCTTTGCTGGAGTGCTTCACTATTCCTGCCGAAGTGTCCAGTGTGCCTAGACTGCTTCCCCCATCGATGCTGCTTTCGGGTAATGCCATGTCTTCTTCCGCAACCCGAGTGGCCGAACTCGCAGGACTTGCAGTAGCTGGTGCACTCATTGCTTCAATAGGCATTGCCTGGACGATCCTGATTGATGCGGGTTTGTTTGCGCTAAGTGCTTTAATGATGAGCCGAGTTGACTACCCTAAAGCTTCAACATCTGCTAACAATGGAAATAAGACATTATCTGAACTGGATTCTGTTTCAACCGATAAACGTAGTATATTCTCCGAAATGGCGGAAGCTTTTTATTTTCTCCGTAAACATGCCTTATTATTGATCGTCTCCATGTTGTTTGCCTTCGTTAATTTCTGCCTGATGCCGTTCAATGTTCTTCGTACGCCCTATGTCATTGAAACGTTGCATGCTGGTGCCGGGGGATTAAGTCTGCTCAGTGGGCTGATGGTAGGAGGCATGGTGCTTGGTGGGGTGTGGATGGCGCAAAGGGGTGCCAATTATCGTAAAAGTGTTCTGGTCATCAGCGGTGTTGTTATGTTGGGTCTCAGTTATGCGATGACGGCACTTCCGGCTTATATGACGTCCTTCCAACTGCCTGTTGCAGCAGTCTTTTGTCTTCTGATGGGAATGGGTATACCACTGGCTACGACCCCTCTGGCTACGTATCTGATGGAGGTTACCCCTTCCGAGATGCTAGGCAGAGTGTATGCTCTTCAGAGTATGCTCGTCGTGAGTGTCGCACCACTTGGAAGCCTGGTTTCGGGAGCACTTGCAGATTGGATGAGCATGCCTGTTCTGTTTATCGTTTTTGGTATTATGCTTGCCATGTCCGCAGGTATGCTGTTATTTAGCAAAAGCTTTCGGAGTGCGATGTGAAGGATATTTAGAAAGAGACATGATCTGATTTTGTGATAACGTGTCATCGCCGGCTTGTTTTGACCGAAGTCCTGACGCAGCGGTATAATAGAGATATCGATGGACAACAGGTACCCCGGAAATGAGGCTACAGGGATGCAGCACAAAGTTCTTTCAACAATTGAAGAAATTAAGATCTACTCCGATCCGTATCGGATACAGATTATGAATATGTTTAACAAGCAAGGCAGACCATCCACTGTCAAAGAGATTGCCGATCAGATGGGTGAGGTGCCCGCCAAAGTGCACTATCATGTGAAAAAACTGGAGAAAATCGGTCTGCTGACCATCGTTTCTACGCGTGAGATTAATGGGATTATAGCAAAGTATTACGAACCGTTTACGGGAGAGATCCATCTTCGCCATGAAGATGAAGATAAGGAAAACTCCCCATTGAAACAGGTATTTCGGTCCGAAACGCTCAAGTTATTGAATGAAATGTTCGAACAAAGTCGTCAGCGATTCATGCATCAGGCGGAAACCGAAAATCGGATGTTTCTCTCGGATATTACGTTGTATGCTACTCGAGACGAGGTAGAGGAATTATATAAGAACATTATAAAACTCTGTGAACCCTATACAACGAAAGAGAATCACCGAGGGGAAGATGAGGTCTTTCAGTTATTCTCTGCCCTCTCTAAACCTATAGTGAAAATACCTGCTTCTAAGACAGATGCAAAAGAGAAAAAGAAAGCTACGTCTGGTAAGGGTGAATCAACTCCGAAAAAGTCCCGATCTCGATCTGTTTCTAAGCGGCAGGAATCTGCATCATCTGATCTTGAATCAGAAGAATAAACGGACGGCATACATGTGTTCAGTGTTAACTATAACTTGAATACAAGTAAAAGGCTTAGGTGCTAGACATGTTGGAGATAACAAGAAAAAGCCGCCATAGGCGGCTTTTTAATGCGTGATAAGAGGGAATAACGGTCGTGTGTTGTGCATTGTATTGCATTAATTCCAACATGAATTTCAATGACGACGCATAACCGTTTCAGTTCAATATCACATTACATGTTCTCATCATAGTCTTTTACATCACGTTTGGCAGCGGTTGCGGGTGAATTGGAAGTACCGTATTCTTCGACCGCTTCCCAAGCATCTGCGTTGTCGAACTTGCCGGCGTTCTGCTGTCTTCCTTCGCCAGCACCACTCGGGGGCATGGTCATCACTTCTTCTTCTACGGGCCGATCATTGCTGATCTCCCGATTAGGCGTGTCATCAATACAGTAGGCGGTATATGGGATAGCTTCAAGTCGTTCGAAGGGAATATCTTTTCCGCACGTTACACAGGTTCCGTATGTACCTTGCTCCATACGTTCCAATGCGTCGTTCACTTGATTGAATTCGTCTGTTAATGTATCGTCGATCGCCAGATCACGGCTGCGTTCAAATGTTTCCGTACCAGCATCCGCAGGATGATTATCATAGGAGGACAGCTCACCGGTTGAATCTTTCAGCGACTGAGCCGGAGCACCGTCTTCCATGCTGGATTCAAAATGACGCTGCAAGTTTTCACGTTGTTCCAAAAGGGCCTTTTTCAGTTCTTGGTGTTGATCTTTGGTTAATGTACTCATAAAAACACGCTCCTTTTCCCGTTGTGGGGTGTAGTGAGTCTTTACCCGAAATGGATGAAAAGCAATCATTTTTGTGAGGAATAGGGCCGTAGCGTTTTATATCTGACGAATTATGTGTTATAAAAAATAGAGAGAGAAAATGCCGCATGTTCTTCACTGGGTAAAGGGACCACGGCTTGGCTTATAATGGAGGTTGTCAATATGGATGAACATATGAAACGAAGATTGGATAAACAGAAACAATTGTTCAAACAATTGGGAGTGCAGCTAGATGCGTTATCGATTCATGAAAAACAATTCAATTATAAACTTCGTGGTTATGATCCGGATGAGGTAGATGCTTATCTTGACTTGGTCATCAAAGATTACGAACGTTTTTATGCCAATATTGCAGATCTGATGGACAAATGGCAAGAACAGCAGTTAACGATTCGAGATCTCAAGTCGTCCGCGAAACCGGTGGAAGATCCAACCAAGATTGATCGCAAACAGCTGGATGATATTGTGAAACAACTGGAATATAGTGTGCGACAACTCAAGATCAGAGCACGTCCCGAGAAGGATCTGTTCTCTGAATAAAACCAGCATGACTAGGATTATATTAAATAAAGGTGGTTAATCATGAGTACTCATTTTTCGGTCAGTGTGCATTGTTTGTTGTTATTGTCACTCAGCGCGCCTGAACGAATCACGTCTGCACATATTGCAGGTAGCGTGAATACCAACCCTGTCGTCGTCAGACGTATACTGGGCGGGCTGAAAAAGGCAGGATTAGTGAACTCTTCTCCTGGAACAAGAGGCTTCTACTTAGCGAAGCCATCAAGTGAAATCACATTAGACATGATCTATCAGGCTGCGAAGGACGAAGGTCCATTGTTCCCGATTCACGGCAATTGTAACCCGGATTGTGAAGTGGGCTTGCATATAGACAGCCTGTTGACCAATCTGTATCAGGTTGCTGAGTCCAAAGTGGAGCAGTTCTTCGCATCCATAACCCTTGAAGATATGGAACGTTCCAGTTCCCAGATGTTAGCTGTCCCATCGCAGTCAGAGTAGATTGTAGTCAGAGGTAAAGGAAAGGTGGGTTGTTATATGAAAATTGTAGTCATCTCCGACACGCATTTATCACGTAAATCACGGAAGTTACCGGCTAGGCTCGTTGATGTACTTGCGAGTGCCGATCTCATTCTTCATGCGGGTGACTGGTCGGATTGGAGCGTATATCCATTGCTTAGCGAGTATGCGCCTGTTGAAGGGGTAGCTGGTAATACGGACCCGTCCGAAATCGCTGAAAAACTGGGGTATTCCCGCATTGTTGAAGTGGAAGGACTTCGTCTGGGTCTTGTGCACGGTCATCTCGGGTCAAAGGGTACGGAGCAGAATGCAATTCATACCTTTGCAGGCCAGCATGTGGATGCTGTGATCTACGGACACTCACACATCCCGGTGATGCACACTGTTGACAACACGCTGGTATTTAATCCGGGGTCGCCTACGGATAAACGTTTTCAGAAGCAATACTCATTTGGTATCATGACAATAGAGCAAGGTAAGATACAGGCTGAACACGTGTTCTTTGATCGGGATTAGTCAAATTTGTTCGGATTGTAAATTGGACGAGTACGAAAGTCAGAAACAGAACCGGAATCTGCTACTGAAGTTGCGATTGGATAATGGATAGGAACCTTTTCCTAGAATTTCACCTGATATAGTTATTGTACAAGGCATCTTTGAACAGAATTGAATTCTGTTCCAGGGATGTCTTTTTGATATGAGATCTTATCATTCTCTGGAGAAGTTATCTCTGAATGGGGAATATGCTCTGTTCGTTATCTGTCATTCATCTGTTGGCGTTTTCCCCTATGGTGACGTTCAGTGGAGTGATACAATGCCTTTACGACATAAAATGAATACGTTTACATAAGGAGATGGAGCATGATGAAACTGTCTGTATTCACTGTGGCTACCCCTGATCTGAATGCAGAGGAATTGGCATCGGCTGCGGCAGCAGCGGGGATTGATGGTATTGAGTGGAGATTCCGTGGAATTCCTGAAGAGGCAATGTCCGAAGAGCCGTCTTATTGGAGAAATAATCGATGCTCGGTAGATCCGGGCCGTTGGGAGGAACAAGTTCCTGTTTTTCGTGAAGCAGCGTTAGGGCAAGGTCGGAAATCCATTGCACTTGTGCCGTATCTGAACTGTGGAGATATAGCTGCCACCGAGCAGGCGTTTCAGGCTGCGGTTGGGTTAGGAGCTTCAATGATGCGTGTGGGTGTTCCTGGATATGATCGCAAGACCCGTTATCCTGAGTTGTATCGTAAAGCCGTTGATTACCTGAGTGAAGTACAGGATTTGGCCAAACAGTACAACATCAAGGCAATTGTAGAGACGCATCACCAGACGATTGCACCGACGGCATCGCTGGCCTATCGGCTTGTGCAATCGTTCGACCCGCAGCATGTGGGTGTGTTGTACGATCCAGGCAATATGGTGCATGAAGGATATGAGAATCATCGGATGGGACTTGAGTTGTTAGGCCCTTACCTGGCTCATGTGCATGTGAAGAATGCCGGGTGGTTTGAAGCAGAAGGGAAAGATTCGCAAAAGGCTAATGTAACTGAGAAGAGCAGCGGATTGGCTCTGAATACAGCCTGGAGATGTCAATGGACCCCTCTGACTGAAGGCATGGTCGATTGGGTACAGATGGTGCGGGATCTTCGTGCTGTCGGGTATGACGGATACTATGGAATAGAGGACTTTAGTGGTGCCTTGGAATCCAAGGCGATGTTACAGCATTTTGCAGACGTTTTCGCCGAAATTGAGCGTCGTGTGGACGAGGAGGAGCAGTCATGAGTATCGTACGAGTAGCGGTGATTGGTATTGGAAACATGGGAGCAGCACATGCCAGAACGTTGGTGGCTGGAGAAGTACCCGGTGCAGAGCTGGTCGCCGTATGTGATGTAAGAAGAGAGATGGAGAGCTGGGTATCCAGTCACCTTCCGGCAACGGTCACCTATTGGCAGGATGCAGAGCAGATGATGGCTTCGGGTACGATTGATGCAGTCATTATTGCAACGCCGCACTATGACCATCCGGAACAGGCCATTCAGGCTTTCCAGCATGGCTTGCATGTCATGATCGAGAAGCCAGCCGGTGTGTATACGAAACAGGTACGCAAGATGAATGAAGCGGCCGCAGCCAGCGGTAAAGTTTTTTCCATGATGTACAACCAGCGGACCAACCCACTCTACATTAAGCTGAGAGACTTAATCGCTTCGGGAGAACTGGGCGAGGTACGCCGTACCAATTGGATTATTACGAACTGGTACCGATCCCAAAGTTACTATGATTCCGGCGGCTGGCGTGCAACTTGGGCAGGAGAAGGTGGCGGTGTACTGATTAACCAGGACCCGCATCAACTGGATCTGTGGCAGTGGACCATCGGCATGATGCCGGTACGAATGCGTGCTTTTTGTTCGTTTGGCAAGTATCGGAACATTGAAGTGGAAGATGATGTAACGGCTTATGTGGAGTATGAAAATGGAGCAACAGGTGTCTTTGTAACGACTACTGGCGAAGCACCGGGTACGAACCGATTCGAGGTCAACGGAGACCGAGGTAAAATCGTGATCGAAGACGGAAAACTTACGTTCTGGCGACTTCGGGAATCTGAGCCTGAATTCAATCAGCGGTTTACCGGAGGTTTTGGACAGCCAGAATGCTGGAAGTGTGAGGTTCCTATTACAGGTGTGGAAACGGGGCATCCCGGTCTGATTCGTAACTGGGTAGATGCCATTCGTACAGGCGCACCACTCATTGCTCCCGGTGAAGATGGTATACACGGATTAACATTATCCAACGCTATGCTGCTGTCCACCTGGACGGATAACTGGGTGGATCTGCCGATCGATGAGGATCTGTTCTATGAGCATCTGCAGGAACGCATTGCTGGTTCCACGACGAAGAAAGACAAGGCATTCAGTGGCAGTCAACCTGCTGATCTGAGTCAGACGTTTAAATGAAGACGATTTGTTATATAAGTTGAACTAATCATTTACACGTAACGGAGAGGACAGAAAAAACCTGGAAAAGCGAAGCGTTCGCCTTTATCCCCGGATTTTCCCCTTTGGAAAAGGGAATCAAAAAATCTGGGGATAACAGCGATTGGAAGGTTATTCTGTCATCGTAGTGTCTGTGTGAATAATCTCTAGTTCAGCTTATATAGACGAGTTCATTGTAATCAACATTTTATAAAAAGGATGGGATAACATGGCTAAAGACGGAATGTTTTATGCACCAAAAAGTGTAACAAAAGAGGTCGTATGTGGTCCGGGTGAGTTCACTATTGCTGCTGTTGCGCTGGATCATGGACACATCTACGGCATGGTTGGGGGATTGTTGGAGGCTGGAGCTACCCTCAAGTGGGTATATGATCCGGACCCGGCGAAGGTAGAGGCATTTCGGAAGCAGTTCCCACAGGCTCAAGTCGCTGGATCTGAAGCCGAAGTGCTCGCCGATGATGAAGTGTTATTGGTGGCAAGTGCAGCGATCACTTCAGATCGTGCGCCGCTTGGTATGAGAGTTCTGGCCGCAGGCAAGGATTATTTTACAGACAAAGCCCCATTTACCACGCTGGAGCAATTAAAGCTTGCACGAGAAGAAGTGAAGCGAACGGGCAAAAAGTACATGGTGTATTACAGTGAACGACTGCATGTAGAAAGTGCGATCTATGCGGGGCAGCTCATTGAACAGGGGGCAATCGGCAAAGTAGTGCAAGTTATGGGTACAGGCCCGCATCGCTTAAATGCCGGAGGAAGACCCGACTGGTTCTTCAAGCATGAGCAGTATGGAGGTATTCTCTGTGATATCGGGAGTCACCAGATCGAACAATTTCTGACGTTTGCCTCATGTACGGACGCTGAGGTAGGGTTCAGTCGTGTGCATAACTTCAATCACCCACAGTTCCCGGAATTGGAAGACTTCGGCGAAGCTTCTCTGATCGGGGACAACGGAGCGTCCGGTTACTTCCGAGTGGACTGGTTCACACCGGATGGTCTTGGCACATGGGGCGATGGGCGTACAGTTATTCTGGGAACGGACGGTTATATCGAGTTGCGGAAGTATATCGATGTAGCGAGAGAACCGGAAGGAGATCAGGTCTATCTGGTAAACCATGAAGGCGAGTTTAGGTACAGTGTGAAGGGCAAAGTCGGTTATCCGTTCTTCGGCCAGCTCATTCGCGATTGCCTTGATCGCACCGAGACAGCCATGACGCAAGAACATGCATTCAAAGCGGCAGAACTATGTCTGATTGCACAGCATAAAGCGATGAGCGAGCGCGTGGTGTGGAGTAGCGGAGCGAAATAAATGTTTTAGGTGAAGGAGAGCAAAGGTTGATCACTATAGGTTATCCGTAAATCTTCTTTTGTTGAGTGAAGAAAGAGCAGCCCAAATGTTAAACTGCATCCAACAGGTTAGTCTTTTCTAACGAATGGAGCAGTTCGCCCTGGGGCTGCTTTTTTAAGTATGTTCGTGACTTCGCAGATGGATTAATCTGGGTTATATTATATGTAGTTCGGATATTGTTTGAAAAGAGAGGTATTCACGAAGTTCGTAGATATGATGTTATCAGAAAGACTATGAGGGAGGAAGAAAATGAAGCTTTTTCGTGGAGAAGAAGCCTTAATTCAAGAAATTGATACTTTACAACCTTCAATCTGTACGCCTCTTGGAACAATTGAATTTTTACTTTCTGTCTCTAACGAATGTTATTTTCCCACTGACTGCTTTCGACTCAAGCAGGGTGGATTCTTCTACCAATATCAGTATGAATCCTTTGATTGTGAGTTAGTAATCTGTAAGCCGAAGCTCGATTTTGCTTCACAACAGGCAGTAGAAGAATGCTGGGGAGCGGTATTTAGAATCAAACCCAATATAAATTATTCGATCAGTACCTGTAGATTTTCTGCTTTTTGGCAAGAGGGATACAATTGGGAAGATTACGGATCTAACACAGGGGAAGATCTTGAAGCCATTGAATATGAGAATGAAAACTATCGATTACATTTAGGCACTCAGGATGCACCATTGTTAATAGCAAGAAGAGATCAAGGCGATATGATCCCTAAATCTTTATGTTTAAATACTGATTTTGAGAAGTACGGTTTTATTATAAGTTCAGATAAGGGCATTGAAGTACCGATGACACCAATTGATGCTGAAGAAACATGTCAAATACACTTTGTAATAGCTTGGAATAGAAATATAGAAGAAGACGTTTCTACGTGGCTAGCTGTAGATCTAACTTCGAAACAAATATTAAAGAGAGAAGAAATTTGGTAAGCATTTTCGAAGCGGACATAGTCCATCTGATAACATAATATTCACGCATCGGGCATACGCCCTCGGTCCGGCAGCAGAATTTCGAGGAAGCAGAAGCAGCCGGACATATCCGACATGCGTCGGACGTCGTGAATATAGGTACGTTATAGGAAATTAGCAGGAACCCTTAATAAAAACTTAAAGAAGGTATAAAACAAATTATGGAGCAAATCAGTGATGACGCTTGTTTGGCTTATCGTATATATCCAGAGCCACATGGAACAAACTATTTACAGAATGATTTAATGACGACAAAGCAAGTTGAACAATTATTTGATTTTTGTCAGATTCTCGAAGCGATTATATACGATGTAGGTTGGGATTTCTTGATCCAGCAGTACGGATATACAGGGCTATATGAAATCAACAACAAAAGCGGATGGTTTGATTGCTCCTATCTCGAAGAGTACAAGTCTTATATAGAAGCTTATCGAAATGACATGAAGAGAATTGAAAAAAGGAATCAAACTTAGATAAGTGATGATGTATCAAAAGCATTTTAATACTGAAAACATAAATAAAAGTGAGCGT
This sequence comes from Paenibacillus sp. 1781tsa1, assembly GCF_024159265.1. Taxonomy (NCBI): domain Bacteria; kingdom Bacillati; phylum Bacillota; class Bacilli; order Caryophanales; family Paenibacillaceae; genus Paenibacillus; species Paenibacillus sp. 1781tsa1. The sequence goes on from NZ_JAMYWY010000001.1 coordinate 2,619,853, forward strand.
ATTCGATGAAGATGCTGACATCCTATAACATAATATTCACGCTGCGGGCATACGCCCTTGATCCGGCATTCGCCGGATACCCGACATACGTCGGGTCGTGAATACAGGAACGTTATACGCAACACCTTAAGAATGACAAATAATAAAACTAGGTGAAAGAATACATTTACAACGTAGCAGTTGAAAACCAGGATGAACGGAATATTAGAAGGTGTACCATATAACAATAAATTTCCACATCGTTAGCTATGCTCCTTGGTCATCAAGAGGAATACCAGAGAAGCGGATTCATAATAAAGTGCAAACTAAAAAATATTTCTATTTGCGAAAGAGAGGATCAAATGAATTATCATTTTGGTTTTTCATGGAAGGGTCTGATAATCTTTTTATTGCCAATGATACCAAATATATTTTATTTTTTAATTCCTGCGTCAGATATATCAGGAAACAATGCAAATAGCCATTTGATTTTAGATGTTTTGGAGCACGGAAGTCAGGCGATATTTTTCTTTCTTCTGATATTTGTTGTAAGAAAACAAGCATCTGAAATGCGATGTCCGTATATAATTGGTATGGCAATAATGTTGATTTTTTATTATGGGCTATGGATATTGTATTTTACAGGCAACGCAAACTCGATTATTTTTTTGGGGATGGCCGTTCTCCCGGTAGTATATTTTATATTAGCTGAGATTTGGCTTCAAAATTATCTGGCTATTATACCAACAGTACTTTTTGGTATTGTGCATGTCATTAATACATATTTGTCTATTGCGAATTAAAGGGAGGACAACAATCCTCTTAAATTTGGATTGTGCGTTCAGCGTGTATTCTATATCAAGGATTAAGTCCCGAATGGTGAGGGTAGAAGTAAGCCATAGCTTAAGGCAGAGGTGTCCAACGTGAGCAGGAATCTGAATGAAGCCATCGGCAAATCTCCGGTCCGAGGAACACGAGCCTCTTATAAGGCTAGCGTTCTTTGGATAAAGTTACTACACAAACAAAAGTTGATACTGCTGAAGGCGTACGAGAGTAAATGAGGGGATGTTTCCTATGCGGAAACGGATTTGATAGGAGCAAAAGATAGAACTAAAAGATAAAATACGTAAAGACATATTAAATACATAAAACACACAAGACATATAAAGGATGTGGAATCGAAGAAGAAGGGGCAGCGTATAACAATACATTTTTGCTTCGTCGCTGACGCTCCTCGGTCTTCAAGAGGGATTTCGGAGAAGTGGAATCAGGCGACACATCCAACCGGCTAAGTGGCAAAGCCACCCGAACCTCCGGTCCTTAAGCCGTTTGGACGTCAGAAATGCGCAACGTTATATGCAATCCCGGAGATCTAAGTTCCAATTGAGGATGAATGTATTAGGAGGGAAGGATGATGAATAGTGATATGGCATCATGGCAAGAACTGAAAATAGATTATGAAATTAATCAAATATTTCCCAACATATCAACTAGACTAGAAGATATTGAACGTATCCCTACGGGGCTTGGAACAAAAATACTCACTATCCTTATTGAATGGGCTTGCCAGCCACAAAATACCCACCCAATTGAAATAGCGAGGAAAAAGATTAAAACAATTCCTTCTGATTGGCTAATAGAACATCTTCCTGATGTAGCTAAAACGGCAATTTGTCTTGACGATGAATGGGCGTATCGTAGATTGTTAGAGCTACTTTCAGAGGCAATTCCAAAATTACTAGATTGGGGAATTGAATTGGGAATTAATTCTAAAAATGAAGAAATTAAAGAGGCAGCAAATGACTATAAGGAAAAATAACAGTTTTGTAGAGTGCAATGAAATGAGAATGTAGATGTGGGTTGAAGAGGTCGGTGCAGCATATACATCATATCCACGCATCGGACCTGACGGTCCTCTGTTCACCCGAGGGAGTTCAGAGAAGTGGGGTTCAGGCGAACAACACTGCGAACCTAACCGCATCGCGGTCGGCAGCTGAAGCTACCTTAAGGTTCTCGGGCTCGTGAATACAGAACGTTATAAGAAATTGGCGCAAGATATTAAAAAAAGGGGTGATTACTATTAAGTTCATACTGATATTTGGCCCACAGGCTGTTGGGAAGATGACGGTTGGTCATGAATTAACGAAAATAACGGAATTGAAATTGTTTCACAATCACATGTCTATCGAGCTGTTTCATCCCTTTTTTGGTTTTGGTACTGAAACTTGGAGGTTATCAAGTATCGTAAGAAGAGAGCTTTTTGAATCTTTCGCAAGCAGCAACCAGTATGGACTTATTTTCACTTACGTTTGGGGGTTTGATCTTCAGGAGGACTGGGAATTCGTCAAGCAAACATGTAACATGTTTGAATCGAAAGGAGCAGAAATTTATTTTGTTGAATTAGAGTCAAATATAGAAGAAAGATTAAAACGAAATACAACGGCGTTTAGACTTGATCAAAAACCAACAAAAAGAAATATTGAACATTCTGAAATGGACTTAATCAAAACGATGGAAAAACATAGACTCAATTCAAATGATGGAGAAATTACTAGAGAGAATTATCTGAGAATCAATAATACAAATTTAAGTGCAGATGAAGTTGCAAGATTAATTAAAGATGGATTTAATTTATAGTATGTGTGAGTAAGTCAAGAAGGCACCAACATCTGTATAACACCATATTCAAGCATCGGCTACGTTTTGGTCCAATGATGGGGATTGGTAGAGTAGTGATTCATATGACAACTTGCTACGCAAGTTCTTGAACACAAAACGTTAGGTGAAAGCTCGATGATCGTTTCCTTCAGAAACGTTATTATTCCCGAAAGTGGTGATTTGGTGAATGAATTAACAATCGAGATAAATGATTATTTAGAGAATAAATACCAGAGAGAAGAATTTAGCGGTGCTGTTCTGGTTTCCAAGAACAACAGAATATTATTTAATGCTGGAGTTGGGATAGCAAATAGAGAACATCAAATTAAGTGTACAACCGAAACTAGATTTCGTATTGGTTCGATAACCAAACAATTTACTTCAATGGCCATTATGATTCTTTTTGAGAGAGGTTTACTTAGCGAGAGTGATAGACTAGCCAAGTTCTTTCCTCATTGTCCCTACAGTGAAAGTGTAACTATCCATCATCTTTTAACTCATACATCAGGAATCCCTAATATTACTCAACTCCAAGATTTCAAAAAAATAATGAAGGAATATACTCCGTTACTTATAAGTACAGAGTTAATAATGAAACTCCCGTTAGATTTTCAGCCTGGCACTCAATTTAAATATTCGAATTCTGGTTATTTACTGTTGGCTTACTTAATTGAAATGGTAACAGGGCAGTCCTATGAAGAATTTTTGAAAGAGAATATATTCCGCCCTTTATCTATGAATTGTTCAGGACCGGATAAATATAAGGAGATTATATTACAAAGAGCGTCCGGGTATGAGTTCGATCATAAAAATGGCATTGTTAATTCTGATTTTATTGATATGTCCATTGCATCAGGTGGGGGAGATCTCTTATCGACCACAGAAGATTTGTACAAATGGGAAATTGCACTATCTTTAAACCAATTAGTTTCAAATAAACGAATGCAGCGTCTGTTTACTGATTATGGATTTGGTTATGGATACGGTTGGTTTGTTAAAGAAGAACTATTTAATAATAAAGCTAGTAAGAGTGTTTACCACGGAGGTGGAATTGTAGGCTTTAAAAATAGAATAACCAGGTATCTGGATGAACAAGTATGTATTATTGTTTTGAATAATCCCTCGACCACAGATGTAGACGATGTTACTAATAACATCGCTAATTTAATATTTCAGTAAATTTAAGAACGTGTGGGTATCTCAAATCGGAATCGCCTAACAATATTTTCACGCATCGGTCATACGCCCTCGGTCCGGCAGGGGGATTGGGAGCAACCGGACAACCCTGACTGGCTAACATCCTTAACCCGGAGGCTGTACGCTCTTTGATAGACGGACTGAATGACCGTAAAATTCCGGGTGTGACGACGGAAAAAAAATTGGCGGAGTATTTTGCCGAAGAATATGTTTTGAGCAAGGGTACAACTATTCATACAACCATGCGCCAATGTATATATGAACTTACAACAGTAAACCCGGACATTCCAAGGATCGGTACCGTTCGGCTGCTGGATAAAAAGGATCTTCACTTCTTTCCCTACTGGGCTGAAGCTTTTTCTGCGGCGTCAAGTTATGGTAAAACAGAAATGTTCATACCGCAAGAGGCAGAGCCCTATCTCTACCGGATCGCATCAAAAAAACTCTATGTTTTAGAGGACGACAAAGGGATGCCTGTTTCCATGGCCGGATTTACGAGGGCGATGCAAACGGCTATCGGCGTGGCGTTTGTCTATACGCCTCCCTATGAGCGCGGAAAGGGCTACGCGACTTCGATCGTGGCACACATTAGCCAACTTGCATTGGAGAAAGGATTTACTAAGTGCGTTTTATATACAGACTTAGAAAATCCCACATCAAATAGCATTTATCGAAAGATAGGCTATATGCCAATTTGTGATTCACTTCAACTAGAATTTGAATACTAGAATGATGTGGATATGACTTCTAACAAGGTGAAATGAGAGCATCATATTAAGTAAAGATACAGCGGCGATATCAATTTAGTTAGCTTTGTATGATGCCGACCCATTTCCTCCAGGTTACATTGTTACAATCAGAAATGGCCTCATTAAAGCACTGAAGCGAAAGGAATATATATATACATGAACAATTCCCTTCTGAAACTTCGAAAGATATTTATCTTGATAATCGTGATTATAGATATAATTTGGTTATTTTCATTTATCATCAATTATGATATTACTATATTCAAAAAAAGTAACTTTGTAATTCCTATCGTGCTACACATCATTTTATTTTTTTGGTTAGGGTATAGAAGCAAAGGAAGAAAGCTAATTTTGTTTGTTATTTTGATTATTTTTTCTTCTCTTCTTTTGATTAAGCATTCATTTGCTCCAGTATTTGATCCATACAGCTACGAACATCTTCATATCCCTGGCCCTGGACATTATAGTGAAGTTATAGTTGAACATCAAGCTAATCTGCTGGATCAAGGCATTACACAGTATCGTGTCTACCAAACGAAGTTTTGGGGTTTATTCTTAACGGAGTTAACAACTAAGGAAGTTGTGATAGAAGAACCACATGACTTATATCTTTCCCAAGAAGATATTTTTGATTACTCTGCTCCAGAATGGACGAGCGGGACAGTTAGCTTTGATACCTATAAAGGAAAACTTACTCTCAAGCTCAAATGACTGAACATAAAACCCAAAATATTCATAATTTGATTTACTTCAAGAAGGTGCTATGGAAAGGCATTAGGATAGGGATCTAAGGGCTATTTTAAATGAGAACTCAAAGAAGCGCTCCGACATCACTTAACATAATATTCATGCTGCGGACAGTCGTCCTTTGTACGGCATTTGCCGGACACTCAGCATACGCCGAGTCCTGAATACAGGAACGTTAGCAGAAACCAAGGGATTACTTAATCCAATTATAAAGATTAGATAAACTATTTTTTAAGGACGGGGATTTCTATGAGTAGATTGTTACTAACCTCTTGTGGTTCTTATACTGAAGAAATTAAAAATCAATTTCTGGAGTTTTTTGATGGAGATATTTCTCAATTAAAAGTCTCAATTATTACAACAGCATCCCCTAAAAAAGAAACTAATAGATATGCACAAAGAGCATTACAAGAGTTTAAGGACATGGGATTTCAACATATCAATTTTGTAGATATAGAATTTGATGACCCACAAATTCTCTTACATAGAGATGTTATATATATCAATGGTGGAAATCCATTTACATTATTGTATTACGCGAAGAAAAGTGGTGCTGATGAAATTATCAGAACACTGGCCGCACAGAATGTAACAATAGTTGGAGTAAGTGCAGGAACGTTATTACTGGGGCCGAATATTAACATTGTGGATTTCTTTACTCCGCAGATGAACACCATGAATTTAACGGATTTTAAGGCATTAGGTGTAACCGACAAGCTTATTTTTCCTCACTATGATCGAGAGGATATATTTAAAGATCGTACTAATAAAACAATTGAAGAGAGAATAGCAGAATTTGAATCTAATGAGGACTGTAAGGTGACAAGGCTTAAAGATGAAGAATATATCTCAATCTTAATAAACCAAGCACATTGAAAGTAGCTTGAAGAAGCCCCTGAGTTTTGCTAACAACGTATTCAAGCTGCGGGGCTACGCCTCTTTGTCTGCCAGAGGGATTTCGAGGAAGGAGTATCCAGTAGACAACTCCTGTGAGGTTAAGTCTTCGACTCGGTCGCTCCTTCAATCCTCTCGGGTTTGTGAATACAACAACGTTTGCCGAAAGATATTCTTAGTTTAGGAGGAGTCTATATGATATTAGAAAAAGTTATCAATAGAATTACCATACAAAGTGAATATAAGGATTTGGTTGATAAGTATATAGATCGTATCCTTAACGAATTCAAAGATAAGATTCATAGCATTTATATGTGTGGCTCGATTCCAAAAGGAACAGCTACACCTTTTAAGTCAGATGCAGACTTTACTATTGTATGTGCAAATCCCCAAGATATTGATTACGAAAGATTGTCAAATATCAAAGACAGGCTTTTGGAAGAATATCCATTCGTCACTAAGATGGATACGATCATTTGCTCGATTGATGATGTATTAAGTAGACCGAATGATTGGGGTTTTTGGATTAAGATCATTTGTGTTTGCATACATGGGGAGGACATTGGTGAAAAAGTACCCCCGATCATAATTTCTCCAGAATTCATTTTAGACTTAAATACAGATACCAAGGAGGAAGTAGATCGTGTACATCGATCACTTTCTAATGTTAGTGATCACGCAATGAAAACTAGATATATTAAAGGTTACTCTAAGAGATTAATTCGTGCATTATACTCTTTGGTTTTAGAAGATACAGGGGTATGGGAAGATGAAATCATTAAGATGAAGAATGCCATATTAAACTATTGTGAGATTGACTCCGCTTTAGTTGAGTATCTGTATGCTTGTTACTTGGATAGCGATGTATCTGTTGAAGATTTTCTGGAAATCGCAGATGAAGTATATAGCTATTTTGAGAACGCCTTAAATACAATGACTACTTCCAGAAATTAATTTGGATTACAATATATTGAAGAGTTTTAGAATGTAATTCAATGATGCTGGCAACAGCGGATAACATTGTTTTCACCCATCGTACCTATACTGTCCTTCGGTCGCCAGAAGGTAAGGAACCAGGAAGCGGTGTCAGGCGATCAACCCTGCACTGGCAAAGTGGCGGAGCCACTCGGCCTAACCGCGTAAGCCAGTGAGGCGTCGTGAATGCACGAACGTTATGCGAAAGGCCAGAAGAACGTATAAACCATGAAAATTTATAGGATGAAATAAATGAATAAGAAGACATATCTTGTAAATATAGCTTATCTAATTGACTTAACTGACGAAGAATATAAAGAAATCGATGGGGATTTGACTCCTGTACTAGAAAATGAAATTACAATAAGGAGAGATTTGAAATTACATTGGGAGAGCAGTTCCTCTGTATATCTCGATCCAGAAGCAATGAATTGCGGAAGATGCGCAAAATGTAATTCATGGGCAACTGATAGAGAAAAGCCAAATCATATTGATGAACTCAATAACGGAGCTGTTGTTGAAGGGCAATTACTTTGTGATGAGTGTTTGCCAGAGGAGCATAGATGGGCCTTCTAAAAATGGATAATGGTTAGTAATTCGCAGAAGTCTGATACATCTCACTCTTCGAGTCATTCGGAGCTCGGTCCGGCCAAAGTAAGATGAGGATTCGGAGAAGTATTTGGTAGCTGCAGGGAAGCGGAATCAGCCGTACACATCCGCACCGACTAAGCGCATCACGCCCAGCGACTTCGTCTCTTAAAGTCGGTGGGACGTCGTGAATACAAGAACATTAGCAAAAACCTCTGTTAAGAACTGTGTTAAAGAACAGAATCAAATACAAAAAAATTCAGACTTGCGTCATCGTAATTCAAAGACAGTTTATACAGAGGAGTGGGGATTCATGATTAAAAAATCGGAGGAATTTTTAAAGATGATGTTAAATTTCTTCCCTTCCACTAGTACTGATTATAAAAAATCAATTGAGAATCACGGTATGGTATTAGAAACTGTCATAATTGAGGGAATATTCATGCCGGAGATTATTAAGTTATTAAGCGAGAATAGAAATAACAAGCTTCTAGAAAGTATTTTTGATTATTTTGAAGAAGTATCTAATTGCAAAGATGATCACTTAATTAATAGCATTTTTTCAGTTACAGTATTGGAAATATTGGGTAACGACGAAAAGATTCTTCGGGCTGCACAAGAGTATATGGGACCTAAAACCATGCAACTTCAATTAGAGGCTGATATAGGATTAGGTAGGATTAGATAGAAGCTGATCAACGTGGTGAGACATCGTGGATATAAGAACGGTTGTCTAATAATCTTAAACAAAACACAAGCATAGGAGCAATATAATGACAATCATGTTCAAAGAAATAAAAGACATTGATACACAGGCAATTCAAGAACTGTTTCATTCGGTGGACTGGAAATCAGGAGATTTCCCAGAAGATCTTAGACAAGCAATAAACAACTCGCATGCGGTTATTACTGCATGGGATGATACCAAATTAGTTGGTTTAATAAATGCATTGTCTGACGGCGTGATGACAGTATATTTTCATTACATGTTAGTACACAAAGATTACCAATCATTAGGAATTGGAAAGAGAATGATGGAACAAGTGCTTAGTCGATATTCTAATATCAAAACAAAAGTGCTTATATCCTATGATAGTGCAGAAAAGTTCTATGGATTATTTGGATTTAAGCCAGAAAAAGGAACTAAAGCCATGTTTATTTCAGATATGGTATAGCATTTTGTGAGTTTATCAAAGAAGTTGGGATCATCAGATAACAACACTTTCACTTCTAGGGATTTAGCTATAGCAATTAGAAAAAGAGTGGATATATAAACCAACATAGGAGGAACTAATATGAAATTTATCGTTTCTGCAAGTGTAATCGTTCTCAATGAACATAATGAGATTTTACTCATGAAAGGTCGAAGAGGCTGGGAAATGCCTCAAGGTTGTGTTGAAGAAGGAGAGACTATAAGGCAGGCAGCAGTCCGAGAAGTGAAAGAGGAAACAGGGATTGACATTGAGTTAATGAAATTTTGTGGTTTGTATCAGAACATAACGCGCGGCGTATGCAACAATATATTTACTGGAAAATCGATTGGTGGAGCTTTAACTACCAGTGATGAAAGTGAAGAGGTGGGCTACTTTACTTTAGAAGAAGCTCAACAAATGATCACATGGGGGAATTTCTATGAAAGAATTCAGAATGCATTAGATGAGCAAAGCCATCCATTTTTGATTGAATTTTCAGAATAAGGTCACTCATTATAGTAGACTCTTTCTTATAGTCGCTCCTCTCTTGGTTGGTGATGCTCCGGACAACACCATTCTACCCAATATTAGGGCGATTTTTATATGATTGTACCTCTGTAACTCAGGCTTAATTGCGCTAGCTTTCTTATTAGGATACAGATATAAGAGTAGTTTAATATAAGGAGCAGCCCGAAAACGAGGTTGCTTCTTTTTTTGCTTTTACACTTCGCAAATGGAACATTGTGAGTTATATTGGATATGATTTGGTTCTATAGTAGAGAAATGGAGAAGTGGTCAACTTTGGATGAAAATGTACGCTTTCCGATAGGACACTTTGAGCCAAGTTTTAACTTCTCTAATGCAGACCGAATTCACATTATAGATCAAATTCCCGGAATTACGAAGACCTTAAGAGAGATTACACAACATCTCAATGATGATCAACTTTGTACTCCTTATCGTGATGGCGGTTGGACAATCACACAGATTGTGCACCACCTTGCGGACAATGACATGAACGCTTATATCAGATTTAAGAGAGCATTAACTGAAGATGAACCGATGGCAAGCTCATATCGAGAGGATTTATGGGCATCATTACATGATTACAGGAGTATGCCCCTCGAAGATTCAATTTTGCTGATGGAGATACTACACAACCGATTTCTCACGCTGTTGTATAGTTTACATCCCGATCAGTTTAGACGAAAACTCCGAACAGAAGTGTTAGGTACAATTACATTGGATATCGCGATTCAAAGATTTGTATGGCACGGGCAGCATCATATTGCTCAAATAAAATCTTGTATATTATCACAGAGGTGGTAGGGTCTTATACATGTCTCAAGTATGGAGGTAACATATGGGAAATGGAAGGATTTTGGGTATTGCCTACAACGTGATACCAGTCAGAGATCTTGATGTGTCAGCCACCTGGTTTGTAAAACATTTTGGATTTAACATTCGCCACCAACGCGAAGGATATTTGAGTTTATTTCGGGGGAATCGACCAATTTTGGACTTGATCCAAAGCGATCATGAAACACGAGCGACATTTGAAGTGCATCAGAAAAAGAGATGGGTCATTACATTTTTTACCGATGACATTGGTTCTTTACATAACTATTTAACATCAGAGAATGTGAAAGTAGGAGCTGTTAGTGATGAGGGACAGTATGGGAAGTTTTTTGTGTTAGAAGATCTGGACGGTAACTTATTTGATGTGTGGGAACACCATGATTGTGAATTGAATTTCTAATGAGGAGCCTTGGTCAACTGCTATCATTTACCTAGGATTTGTATGTAAACGGATTCAGAACTAGATTAGGGGGATGCGGAGGTTGATTGAAGATGAGAAAATATACCCTGACTGTTCAGTTGAAATAAGAACGGTAGACATTGGCGGCTTAACAAAGCCACAGCTTATTCAGAAACTGGACCAATACTCTATTTCATTGAATAAATATGGAGAACAGTTGTTACATGATGAAAGATTTATAGTTTCCAGTACAAAGAAAAGCTTGCAAACGGTTGAGTTAACCGTCAGACAACTTGGATTTTCGGATGGTGCTACGACTTTTGAACTGTTTCGAAGGGCAAATGATCTAGGGTTGGAATGTTGTCCGGTTGAGTTAGGACCTTATCTAAGACTGCAATATTTGGATCAGCCCGAGATAGGTTCTACCAACATTTCAGAGGAGAAAAAAGCTCCGTCCGGCTCCCTTACCATAGCATCTGAAGTCCTTACGGAGGATATTGATTTTCCAAAAGGTTTTTATCTCAGACGAATAAACGACAAGTTATGGTTACGAGGATATCTTGCGGACCATTTACATATTTGGAGTCCTCATGATCGCTTTATCTTCTGCAGGGCTTAGCTTCTATTGTATGAAGATCGAAAGGAATTTTGAAAGAAAAGGAGTGAAAGACCAATGGATATCAAAAACAAAAGCGGAGATGTGCTTGGAAAGATTCAAATTGAATCCTTACGCAATGATAATGCGATTGACCGAATCGTCTTTGACTTAAAGCCTGGTGACGGGAAGGCGATATACAACGCAGATGCTCCAGAGAACCAATTCACGCAACAGACCAATTATGCAGCCATCCCATGGGAAGACGGTTTGGAACAATTGCAGAAACATTATTCTCCATGGCAACCGAAATTTCCGATTGATTCTGATATCGATGCTATTCATGTATTTTATGGATTTGATAATTTAACTCCGCAAGAAATCGATGAAATGATTGAAGAAAGTAACAGGACAGGCAGAAATGTAGTGATACGAGATTTGAAGCCAAATAAGAGGGTTGTGGGCATCAGAATCACGTATCAAGAATACGGGGGTTATAAACTTAATATTTTCGGGACAACAAAGAGCCGGATCGCATTGCCTGATCATGATGGTATTACGGTTAAGCAAGTAGCCATACGTGGCGTCCAAGCATTTTTTATTGTCAATAACGAAACTTCCCAATTGATATGGATCGAAGAGGATGTGCAGGGGAAGGCGCTGCAATACGAGATCATTGGTAGAAACATGTCAGAAGATCTTGTGATGAAGATTGCGAATTTAATGAACTGATAATTTCATATTATAACTGTTCTAGAAGGAGTTTCTATGAATCGGACGATAATGATTAGCGATATTCATGGCTGCATTGATCCATTTAATCAGTTATTGCATGATATCGATTACAATCCCCAAAATGATCAACTAATTCTGCTTGGAGACTACGTAGATCGAGGCCCCAACAGCAAAGAGGTCGTTAATAAGGTGGTTAAATTAGTGCATGAACATCATGCGATTGCATTAAGAGGTAATCACGACCAACGTTTAGTTGATTTTATAAATGAGGGAAGTTCATTAATTAAAGCTAAGTTTATTGAACACGGCGGTATTCAAACACTTCAGAGTTATTATCATATTGACGACGAATTGTCTGATGAAATGTTGGACCTAGCCAGAGAGACAATAAAAATGGATTATGGTCATCATATTGATTTTTTGAGTAAATTACCTTTTTACCATGAAGATGAAGCTCATATTTACGTTCATGCGGGATTAAACCCAGATTACTTGGAATGGAGGAAACAACCAGATCATGATTTTATGTATATCAAAGATAAATTTATTGATCATACGTTCACAAATCTACACCAAAAGGTCGTCTTTGGACATACAAGGACAATAGACATTCATGGAACTTCGGATGTTTGGTTTGGTGAAGATAAAATAGGCATTGATGGTGGATGTGCCTATGGAATGCAATTAAATGCTTTAATTCACGAAAATGGTTCTTACATAACTGCTGATTCAAAGTTTAATCTGAGTGAGGTGCAAAGATGAGTTACAAAGCTATCCTCATAGACCAAATGAACGCCTGTTATCATGACAAGAGCTGGTTTATTCCGCTTCATGATATGTTGACAGACCTAAATGCGGTGGAGGCCGCTTATGTAAAGAATGAGGGGGAGCACTCCATTTGGGCGATCGTCAATCATCTTATTTTCTGGAATGAGAGGTGGCTTGAGAGATATATTGCCGAACAGGTCGACGGGCAGAATTCAGTGAATAATGAGGATACATTCGACATAGATACGTCTAACCTGAATGATGTGGAGTGGCGCAAGACATTACATAGACTGAAAACCGTTTTTAGTGATTGGAACAAGGCACTCGAAGATAGCGAAGAACATAAGCTGACCCGTGAAATTCCTTCCTATTTCAACGCGCCCTGGTGGGGAGTTGTATCGAATCTATGTATTCATAATGCCTATCATATTGGCCAGATCATGCTGCTTAAAAAATCAATGAAACACACGTAGTACACGCTGTATTACATCTATAAAATTATTCTTAAGCAAAGGAAGATGACTATCGTGGAAAAAGGCAAAATTATATTTTTGAACGGTGTAACCAGCTCTGGTAAAACTTCAATTGTAGAGGCGATGCAATCATACGATGATCCGTTTTTCTATGTTGTCGCTAATGATCTTTTTGAAAATACGATCGGTGATAAACATCTTCAGACGGATTACTGGAAGTATCTGAGTGAAGCGATTGTAATGATGTATCATACGGCAAAAGTATTCTCAGACCATGGCAAGCATGTTCTGATCGATGGCATACTGGTGGAAAGACCGGAGCTCGCGCCGCATTATGAACAAGTCAAACAGATTTTTGAAGGTTATCCACTGGATATTGTGGAACTGCACTGTCCTCTCGATATCTGTCGTCAGCGTAACATTGAGCGTGGTGATCGAAGAGAAGAGCAGTCGGATGAGCAGCATCAAATCATGGCCCAAAACATCAACTATAGCTACTCCATTGATACAAGTATGAACACACCGGAAGAATGTGCAGAGAAGATTATTGCAGCGCTGTTCAAGCCCCATCATGAACCACTGAAAAATATGTAAAGATTATATTACGAAGCTGTAGTGGAATCGATATCAAATAAACAACTTTGTCCGCTTTTGTCTAGAGGGTGAAATGAGGAATCCAATGGAGTCACAAACAAGAAAAAGTATAGTTAATGATTTAAAGTCAATGGGGGTAAGGGAGGGCATGACGATAATCGTTCATTCCTCCTTCAAAGCAATAGGTAAGGTTATAGGCGGCCCGGTAAGTGTTATTTTAGCTCTAGAAGAAGCCGTAGGAACCAATGGAACCATTGTCATGCCCACTCAAACAGAACATCTTTGTGAACCTTCAGAGCATGACGCGAACCTGTCTTCAGAGGAAATTGAGTTCATCAAAGACAATATGCCTATTTATTATCCTGATCTAACCCCAACCTCGTATATGGGCATCATTCCTGAGGTGTTTCGGAGGCAAGATGGTGTGTTTCGAAGCTCACATCCGCACATGTCTTTTGCTGCCTGGGGGAAAGACGCAAAACGGATAATGGAAGATCACAACTTGCATTATGCATTAAATGAGAAATCTCCGTTAGGAAAAATCTATGATTTGAGTGGATACATTCTGTTACTTGGTGCGCCTACAAATAGTAACACCTCCTTACACCTGGCAGAGTATAAACAGCAGAATACATTTGTTAAGCCAAAAGTCTGGGGAGTAAAAATGCTGGTGAATGGGATTGAACAATGGACTACATATGATGATATTAACAATGAATCGGATGATTTTGAATTGATTTTTAATGAGTTTAAGATCCAGACTAACGCTGTTACCGAAGGAATGGTAGGGAAAGCTGTGAGTTATTTGATACCCCAAAGAGAGATGGTTGATTATGCTTTGGAATGGATGAATCGCAACCGAAGAGAACATATGAAGCAGTGAATCATCTCAAAAAGAAAGAAGGGAGAAATGTAATCATGACCAAAGAGATTGAACATTTGCTTCAAACTTTTGAAGAATGGGCGTTGTTTGTCAAGACGATGAATCATCTTGAAGAGAAGACCTGGAATTCCAGCATGGAAGAAGGGAAATGGACGATAAAATCAATCGTAAGTCATATCATGTTATGGGATCGATATTATTACAAGGAAGCAATTGAGAAGATTGCTCTGAAGCAGCCAGTTACGTTTAAACATCTGGAATTTGAAGCGTTTAATCGCAAAGCTATTGAGTACGGGAACCGCACAGAGACGTCTGAAATCATAAATAAGGCGATCACGTACCGCTATAAAATTATGAATGATATTCGAGGGTTATCGGAAGAGCAGATTCATCAGACGTATTTGGACGCTGAGGGGAACGTATTTTATATTCCCCAATACCTAAAAGATTTTATATGGCATGACCAGCATCATATGGAACCGTTGAAGGTATATCTCTCCAGTCTTGAAGCGTAAAGGGGTTAGTATGCAGGGGGCGGCACGGAATGCAGCATGTGGCTTGCTTTGAATATAATACGTATCCCAAACCAGGGAGGGATTGTAGTGAGTACACATAAGATTGAATTAACTCAGGAAAATCTGATTGGTTCATTTACCAATGAGGTGACTCCTATTTTGAGCGTGAAATCTGGTGACTCTATTCGTTTTCAGACGCTGGATGCGGGCTGGGGAACGGGTGTGAGTTATGCGGAACGCATGAAACCTTTTGATCGACAAGGTGAAAAAGATGGAGGTCATGCATTAATCGGTCCGATCTATATTGAAGAGGTGAAGCAAGGACAGACGTTGGAGATTATTTTCAATGAGATCGTACCCGGGAGATACGGGTTTACTTCCGCTGGCGGATATCCGAACTGGCAGAACCAGAAGTTACATCTAACAAAGGTTGAAGAACTGTCGCTGAATTGGACACTTGATCGTCAAACGACGAGTGGAACCTGTGAAATAAACGGGAAAACCTTCACGGTATCTCTCTCGCCGTTCATGGGAGTAGTGGGAATGCCACCTGAAGCTGGAGGAATTCATACGACTTGGCCGCCACGTTATTGTGGAGGGAACATCGACTGCAAGGAACTGGTGCAGGGAAGTAAATTATACTTACCGATCCCCGTAGACGGAGGTTATCTTGCGATTGGTGATGGTCATGCACGGCAGGGAGACGGTGAAGTCAGCTGTCAGGCTATTGAATGTCCAATGGAGCTTGTCGATATTACGATCAACGTGATTGATGATATGATTTTGACCAATCCTCGTGCACATACGCCGTCTGGCTGGATTACCTTCGGGTTTCATGAAGACCTGAATGAGGCTACGGTTCAAGCATTAGACGGGATGCTCAATCTGATGGGTGAGTTGTACGGACTAGATCGAGTGGAAGCGATTGCACTTGGAAGCGCGGTAATTGACCTGCGTATCACCCAAATTGTGAATGGCGTGAAAGGTGTGCATGCTGTCCTTCCACATGATGCTTTTAAGTAAATTGAGGTCTGTTATACATTGTATTAAATGAACTTGGGGGTCGATAAAATGAGAGGCAGACCACAGATCGTTTTAGATATCGCAGGTGTTTTGTTAAGTAATATGTCGTTGACGTGTTGGAAAGATATGATTCAGGAAACCAATCTATCCGCAGAATCTTTGAAAGTACATTTTGCAGGAATCAAACGAAAGCTCTGGACAGGAATGATGGGGGAAGAAGAGTTCTGGCAATCGTTGAAGGAGATGTATCCCGAATTATCAATAAGCCGAGCGAAAGACATCTTATACAATTCAATTGTTCCCTTACCAGCCGCTCAACACCTTGAGCGATGGAGTGAGTCCGCCGATATCCATCTGCTCAGCAATCATTGTAAGGAATGGATTGAGCCGAATCTGAGCCGTTTAAGCTTATTTACCAAAAGTATAACCATCTCTAATCAAGTGGGTTTATGCAAGCCTGAGATTGAGATATACCAACGGGTCGAAACCTTCCTGGCAGCTGGAGAAGAGGTTCTATTTATAGATGATCAAGAGAAAAATTTACATTCTGCTAAGCTACTTGGCTGGGAGACTTTACTGGCTGACGAAGAAGGAGATTGGGTTAATGAAGTTGAGTCATTGCTAATTTAGACGGTACATAACCGCTAAACTCCAAATTGCTTTAGATGATGATCTAAATGCTTGTATATGCCTTTACCCCATTGCTCGGCTGTTAATTTTCCGAAGAAGGGATGGGGGTGGCGGGAGAATTTTTCTGAAACACCTTGTTGAAAGATATTAATCTGCTGCTCAAGCTTTTCTTTTTCTGCCATAAACTGTCGTTGGTCATCAATAATGATTGTGGGGATCGTAGACATATTATGGGGTAAGGGCTTGTCATTATAAAACATTGGTTTTGCGAACCGTCCTATAAGTCTCCCAAGTAATCCTCTAGGTGGAAAAGCATTTCCTAAGGGGATATCATGGAATGCTGAACAGTGAGCCAGCATTTGAGAGACCTGCATCGTGCCCCATTTAGGGATGGAATTTTCACTAAGTTGATCCATGCGCTCTGTAATTTCAGCAGCATTTATCGTATCAAATATACTTTTCACAAGAACACCTCAGTCCTCCAGGATATATAATTTGAACTCACACTATCATCATTATCTTATTGAAAGGTTTATCCTCTTACTATCAAGAATAATAAGATATGGTAAGTTTAGTCAATGTATTATGGGAAAATCACAATTGAAATGGGGGGCTGCTGAAATGGAAAATAAGGAAACGTTTAATCTCTTAACACATGAATATGAACGATATAGACCCGTATATCCGAGTGAAATGTTTGATGATATTTTTACATACCTGAATCTTAATAAAGAGGATCCCATTCTTGAGGTTGGATGCGGAACGGGGCAGGCCACAGGCGGATTGGTGAGCAAGGATTATACAAACATCACCTGTATTGAATTAGGCAGTAACTTGGCACAGTTCACCGCAGACAAATTCAAGTCATATCCATCGATTCAAGTAATCAATACTTCCTTTGAGGACTGGAATAACGAAGGAAAGCGATTTCAATTGATTGTGTCAGGAACGGCCTTTCACTTCATTGATCCGGAAGTTGGTTACCACCGGGCATGGGAATTGCTAGAGAATACAGGCGGCATTGGACTTTTCTGGACGATTCATGTACCGGTCTATGACCAGCTGCACAATGAAATTCGTTCCCACTACATAGCATTAGCACCTCATCTGGATGATTCTCAATATCCTTCTCCTGCACAAGTCATTCAGCAGCGTAAAGAATTCACTGAGCGATCCGGCTTGTTCGCGGATATTACGGTTAAGGAGTATAACTGGATACAGTCCTGTTCCAGCGAAGAGTATGTAGCTCTGTTAAATACAAATTCCAAACATCAGCAGCTTTCTATTGATGTTCGACGTTCACTTCTGGAGCGAGTCAAAGAATCCATTGATGCTGCAGGTGGAACGATAGAGAAACAACATAAGGTTGCTCTTTTTCTAGGGAAGAAAAAGGTCTAAGAATATATGTTTTTATTAATCTACTGAAGAACAGGAGAGAATATATGAGTGATCCGCGTTCAACATACAGTATCCAAACGGCAGTGTTAAGTTTACAAGAGGAATTAGAGAGGTTAAAGATACAGGCGGTAATGGGGTGGTCCAAAGAATTCAGAAATCTAGAGTGGTATGGTTTGAAAAATGGAATGCGTGTATTGGAGGTCGGAAGCGGACCAGGTTACATTACAGAACAACTATTGAACAGTCTGCCGGACAGCGAGCTTACCTCGCTTGAGATTGATCGTTCACTGCAAGCACAAGCCAAAGAACGGCTGAAAGATATTCCTTCCAAGCGATTGCAATTTGTAGATTCTTCCATCTACCAGATGGATCTGCCGGATGATTCTTTTGATTTTGTGGTGGCAAGACTTATCTTCCTTCACTTGAACAATCCTGACGAAGCTGCAAAAGAGATATATCGTGTACTGAAGCCTGGCGGCCGTCTTGCCATTATTGATGTGGATGACGGCGTTTTTGGAGCAGTGAATCCTGATGTTCCTGCTTTACATACGGTATTAATGAAAATTTCGGACTATGTGGCACAACACGGCGGTAATCGCTTAATTGGCAGAAGTCTGCCGCGTCTCCTTTCTGGGAGCGGATACATCGATGTTGACATTGATTCTGTGCTTCATCATAGTGATGTACTGGGCATCGAAGGTTTCAAGCAGCAGTTTAATCTTAATCGTTTTGTACATTTTGCTGAAAAAGGTGTGATCAGTTCGGAGGAATTTGCTCAGCTGCAACAAGCTTCTGAAGCGATAAATCATTCGCCGGAAGCCTATGCGATGATGAATTTCATTACAGCTTGCGGCACGAAGCCATTGACATAGCTGAATTGAAACTAATTAAGGACGGAGGCTGGGGATGAATATCGTTCATTCTTTTCAGGAATTAGTAGTTCGAGGGGATCATCAGGGTATGATTGATTTGCTGAAAGAATATGAACAATCCAGCAAGTTGTCTGTCCATGAACGAGGCTGGGTCTACTGGAATGTTTCAGATGGTTATGCCTTGTTAAGAGAGCCGGAACCGCTTTATGCCAATCACCGGGCATTCTTCGAATGGGGGAAAGAAAACCTTGCCCCTGAGCACTTACACTGGATCGTTTCGGATTCGACACAAGCGTTATCATTGTCCTTGGGAAACTATTTTGATCATTGGATTGATTGGTACCAATATGCTTGTGATCATGCACCTAAGCTGGATACCAACCGAGGTGCTCGATTCGAGAGCCATCGGGCTTTGGGTGGTTCGCTTTGGGTTTTGGAGAGGTACAGCGAAATGGACAGTGTGCTTGAAAATATGAACCAACTCATACACGAAGATGAGACATGGTCCAATATTCTTTTTGCCCGGATTACATATAACAAACAGCGTCTGGCCTATCTGCATCATTCCAGTGACGTTAGAGAAGTAAATCTGCTTCTGGATGAAACAATGAATATGATAAACAAGATCGACTGGTCAGCATTAGATCAAATAAAAAATGAGAAAGTTGTAGGTAGTTGGGAACAATTGAATTCATCCAATAACTCACAGAGAGATATTCACATTGCGATGAACAATCTGGCATGTATTTTGACAGATATTGAAAAGGTAGAGGAAAGTGTAGGGTTATTCAGGCGGCTGCAGGACAGTGGATATGCTTTGAATGGGTATGCTTTTTCTAAATATGTCTGTTCGGTCTGGAAGTCAGAGGGGGTTGAAGCTGTTAGGGAAGCGTTAGGTGCCAATGAAACTTTTGAAATCGCTGAACTGATTAAACATAGCCCTATGCTTTCAGAGATCGAAGATTAGGTTTGAGGTTGTATAAAAGAGGACTGAACTTCAAGGACTAAGAAAGAAGGAATGCATGAAGTGAATCATGACATCTTGTTAAACAGATTTCCGAATGTGAACATTGTTAAACTAACAGGTGGTTATACCAATACGACCCTTTTACTTGAGGGAACTGATCCGAAGATGATTGCTAAAATCTATCATTTAGAAAATACAGATGCAAGGACAGAAATAAGCACGCTAAGTTTGTTAAATCATTCTGGCGTGACTCCGCGAGTGCATGATTGCTTTGAAAAAGAAAACTGGCTGTTTGTTTTGATGGATTACGTTCCAGGAATAAATGCACAGATGCTGCTGGATGAAGAAGGACTTGATCAAGGCAGGAAAATTTATGAGCAGCTTGGTATATATCTCGCCAGAGACGTGCACTCCATCAAACGATATGATTACGAAGCAGTGTTGCCAGTCATAACGAAGTCCGCTATGGATGTGGAGGAACTTGAGTTTGTACCCTCCGGAATCAAAAGCATGGTAAAAGAAGTGTTGAACATTTCCGATCATAGGGAGCAAACTCTGATTCACGGAGATTACGGACCACATAATGTCATGTTATCCAACGATTCAATGTTCATTTTGGATTGGGAGTGGGCAGGATGGGGCAATCCATTGTTTGATATCGCATGGGTGGTGTGGTTTGTGCATCTTCATTATCCTCACATGGCAAAGGATCTGTCAGAAGTCTTCTTAAATGC
Organism: Paenibacillus sp. 1781tsa1; assembly: GCF_024159265.1. NCBI lineage: Bacteria > Bacillati > Bacillota > Bacilli > Caryophanales > Paenibacillaceae > Paenibacillus > Paenibacillus sp. 1781tsa1. The sequence continues at coordinate 2,640,779 of NZ_JAMYWY010000001.1, forward strand.
ATATACAGAACGTACAAATATTGAAGTAACCAATGATCTAATTCGGGCATATTCCACATCCAATGTAATACAGATCATGAACCGAATCAAGAATGCTCATCCAGATGTACATAGGGAGTGGCTGCGCAGATTAGAATGGACACTGCAAGCGAGCTTTAACAAGACTTAATCGTGAAATTTCGTTGAAATGCTGAAATATACGTGAAAGGAGTGATGTGATATGAGAAAAAATACGAATTTGAGTAGAAGAAATGGAATTGCCAGAGGTGTTTTTGTCTAGCACAGAGGAATCAAGGAAGCTTTCCGAGGGATTCCACTGTGTAATTTTCACAAGGAGGAATTTCAAACTATGATTCATTTAAAACGTGTCTCGGTAGATAATTGGTATGCATGTACTCAACTGGAAGTATCTGAAGAGCAGAAAAATAGTTTTCCCGCGCCGGTTGTATATTGGATTGCTGAATCCAAGGTAGTTGAAGACTTTCAACCCATGGCCATCTATTTTGATTCGAAATTAGTTGGATTTGCGGTGTACTCAGATCGGCCGGATCATGAGGATAACTATTGGCTTCTTGCTCTAATGATAGATACCAAATATCAGGGCAGAGGTTATGGAAGAGAAGCGCTTAGGAAGTTGATTAATCTAATGAAGGAATCGCTGAAATGCAAACGCATTATGATTGGACACAGGCCGGAAAATGGTATCGCCGGTAATCTGTATGAATCCATTGGTTTTCACCGAGTAAGTGAAGGGTTGATTGATGGCGAAGTTGTTCGGCTTCTAAGATGCGAGTAGTGCTGAAACACACCTGATTTGGATTGTAGAGGAGGTAGTTTGTCTTTGAAGCATTTACAGAGTATTTTCTCATTACTCTTTATCATGTTAGGCATTGTGATTATTACAATCTCGAAGATGATTGAAGAGGTGATTCCGAAGCTAGGGTATGCAGCATTCCAGTCAGCAGCAGCGGGTAGTTATACACCGAGTGATTATCAAGTGAATTTTGAACTGAATTATTGGATAGGCGCGATATGTATTTTAGGTGGAATGATCTGTTTATTGACTAGAATGAATTGGGTTCAGCACTCCATACGTGAAATGAATAAAAGAAACAAAGAGTTTGATGAAACTCATCATTAGGATGACACAAGAGAACTGAAATAAGTTATGATATGACATAAAAAAGAAAGGGCAGATCAACATGATTACATTCCAATACTTTGAACCGGAAGATTTTGATCAACTAATCGAATGGAGTGGAGATGAAGCATTTCTGCTCCAGTGGGCTGGCCCTCAGTTCCATTATCCACTTTCCAAGGAACAGCTAGCGGATTATTTGCATGGTGCGAATGATAAGAACACTTCGAATAAGTTCATTTATAAAGTGATGGATGAAACAACTCAGGAGATTGTGGGCCATATTGCTCTTGGCGGTATCGATCGATATAATCGTTCAGGACGTATCGGTAAGGTGCTTCTTGGTAAGCCCTATCAAGGTAAAGGCTATGGAAAGCAAATGATCGATGAGGCACTTCGAATTGGGTTTGAAGAGGAGAAGTTACACCGGATCAGTCTGGGTGTATTTGATTTTAATGTCTCAGCCATCCGATGTTATGAAAAAGCGGGCTTTGTACGAGAAGGACTTATTCGTGATGCGAGAAGACATGAAGATACATTCTGGAATCTTATCGAGATGAGCATATTAGAGGACGAATGGAAGAAATAGCTTCTCAAAAGGACTTATCATACTTGAGAGGAGGTTTACCCCCCCGTCATGCTGAACATACTGAAAAAGCTGACTTTTTGGTTTGTTATTTTCTCGCTAACCGTATGTTTCATTAATCTATCAGGAAACGATGATAAGAATATTCTGATTTATCTAACAAATCCTATAAATCCGTTGCTGAATGACTGGTTGACCAAAATAAATACAAATCCAGAGACGAATTCGTTGTTCAGGCCGTTGATATACTTGTTCCATTTGATTTTTTGGGGCGGAGTGGGGTTCATCCTGGATCGGCTCATTATGAAGCTTAAACGTAATAGGTAGATATGAACAACTCTCAGGCAGAGGTCATCTTTCTTGAGGAACACTTGATGAACGGATGTAATAACTACGTGTACGAATGGAAAGGTGCTGTCCTCCTGTCATTTTCATGACAAGAGGACAGCACCTTATTTACTTCCTTCCTGATTGATTACAATGATCCCCGTATCAATAAATTCCTGCACGGGCAAACCGTCGCTTGCGAGTAACAAGGTCTCCATCATTTTGGCACCCCAGACTCCCTCATTCTGTGAAATAACGGCAGACAATTGACCGTTGAGCAACCCGTTTTCACTGGTCGGACTGTCTCCGAACGCGATCAAATGCCGGTTCAGGCCTTTCGCTTTCCAGATTAGGGTAGAGGCAGAGACGGAAACAAAATCGAGTCCGATAATCGCATTGAAGTGAGGGTGAGCTTGAATCATGTTCTCCATATCGGACATGGCGCGATCTTCATTCCCTTGATGATAACGAACCTCCAAGATTTCGATGTCTGTTTCACTGCGGATGTAGTCGATGAATCCATTAAGCCGCTGCTGCAAACCTTGCATCTCCTCCAAACCATTCTCGACAAGAATCATGCCTTGATTATGCAGAAGTTCTGTAGTCGTCATCGCGAACTGCTGGCCAGTGCGATAGTTATCAGCGCCCACATAAGCGATTCGATGACTGGATGGGACATCTGACTCAAATGTAATGACAGGAATACCCGCAGCTTGGGCTGCATCAATTACGGGTGTAAGTGCAGCAGCATCCACAGGAGATATAGCTATTCCGTCCACATGCTGTTTGATCATATTCTCCATGATACGGATCTGTTGTTCGGTATTGGCTTCATCAGGTGCGTTTACAATTAATGTGATATTGTGTTTGCCTGCATACTCCGTTGCATCCTTCGTGATCATTTCATAGGTTGGATACGTCATTGGATAGATAATACCGAAAGTTTTGCTCGCTGCATATTTCTCTACAGGTGAAGTCGCAGGAAGTGTTGCAGCCATCTGTTGTGGGCGAATGTGTGCCGAACCGGATGAAATGATCATCGGGAACACAAGTATTAGTGTGAGTAAAAGTGCAAATCTAGCTTTATTCATACATTGGCTCTTTTCTCATATCTGCTGGTCTGGCCTGCTTTTCCTCGGTCCCTTGAGTTCGGTATTCTCTTGGTGTAAAACCTGTTGTTTTCTTGAATATATTAGAAAAATAATGAGAATCGTTGTAACCGACTTTGTAAGCAATTTCAAAGGTTTTGTTGCTGGTCGTTTTCAGCAGCTCTTTGGCTTTACCGATTCGAATCTGGGTTAGATACTCCGTTATCGTTTGACCCGTTTCTTGACTGAAAATCTTGCTTAGATGACTTGGACTGATTCTGACGTGTGCAGAGATCACTTTCAGCGAGACCTGTTCGTTATTGTATTCACGGGATACATAGGCTTTCACCTGATCGATGACATCACTGTATTTTCCGGAGCATGCTGCTCTTCTTTGCCATAACAGGTTAAGCAGGGAACACAGATATTGGGTGCAATCCTCCCAGCACGTAATCTTCCGGATCGTCTGCTGCAGGGAAGTAATGTTCTCATCCGAATGGTCACTCATGCGGAACAGCTGATTCGCGAGCCGAAACGACTCGAGCGTAAGATCATTCAACAGATAGAAGCCATACGATGAGGACTTCCAGTCGAAGGACTGTAATGGAGCGGCAAACTCCTGTACAAAATGGTCACGCAGATTGGGGCTGCCGATTTTGAGGAATTCAAGAAACGAATTCCTGTCGAGAAAAAGAGTCGATTGCTCATCCAGGTTAATTTCACGTAGAGAAGCTCTGTTCTGAAGGGTGAGCCGGGTAATATATTTATCCTCCTCCGCTTCCAGATACGAGACATGAATGCCTTGCAGCCGCTCCTGTTGACTGCCAATACCCAGAATAATATTACATTTGAACATATGCTCCAGCTCCATACGAACCCGCCCGCGAAGCTGCTCCAGATATACGGATATGTTCTCATCGTCATTATACTTGAGCAGAAGCACGATCTCCGTCCGGCTTCGAATATAAGGAAGGAGTTCTACGTGGGGATCACGGGTTTCCTCCAGTACGAGAATCAGCTTCTTCATCATGGATTCCGAATCCGGGGAATCCTCTGTTAATCGAACGTCGATAATGACAATGGTGTAATACCTGGCTGAGAGAGGAAGTGCGAGATGTTTGGCTGATTCAATCGCATCGGTTGTACCGATGAGTCCCCCGCACAGATCGGCTAGCAGTTTTTCCTTGGTGATCGTTCGGCTTGTTATGCGTTGTTGTTCTTCATCCATTTGTTTACTGACCTTATGAAGCATCTGGATTAGCTCTGCTGCGCTAATGGGCTTTAGACAGTACTCGGTCACACCGAGTCGGATGGCCTCCTGGGCATAGCTGAATTCATCATGACCGCTCATGATAATGATTTTGATATCAGGTTGCTGATTGCGAACGATGGAGGTCAGTTCCAGTCCGTTCATAAATGGCATTTTAATATCCGTAATCAGAATATCCGGTGCCCATTCTTGAATTAAAGGTAACGCAAGCTCGCCGTCGGGTGCATCCCCGCAATAGCGAAAACCTTCCTTTTCCCAATCAATGCAGCTGCGTATATTCTCCCGAATTCCAATTTCGTCATCCACGATCATCACCTTTTTCAACGGTTAACCTCCTTGCTTCTGGGGATACGAATCATAAATGTGCTTCCTTCCATATACGTACTTTCCATTTCAACGCCATAAGCTGGTCCGAAATAAAGCCGAATCCGGTGATGTACATTGAGCAGACCGAATCCGCCTTCCTGCTCGTCATCTTGGGGGGAACGGGAACCTGCCGGTTTCTCCAGCTCTTCACGTAATTGAGCCAATCGATCCGCAGACATGCCGATTCCGTTGTCTTGTACGGTGAGAATGATGCTATTTTCCTCAATATATCCGTGGATGGATATACGCCCTTGACCGCGTTTGTTCTTGATCCCATGATATAGCGCGTTTTCAATCAAGGGCTGCAGTGTCATCTTCAAAATGGGATAATCCTGAAGCTCACGGTCAACGCTGATCTCGTAGGTGAGAATATCGTGGTACCTCATCTGTTGAATGACCAAGTAACTTCGCGCATGCTCAAGCTCGGTTTGAATGGATACCCAGTCAAATCCTTTGTTCAGACTCAAACGAAAGAACTTCGAGAGGGCCTGCACAAGTTTGATTACATTTTCTTTTTTCTCTGCTTCCGCCATCCATAGAATGGATTCCAACGTGTTATAGAGGAAGTGAGGGTTGATCTGAGCTTGCAGCGTACGTAGTTCAGCTATTTTCACCTGTTCATTCTCTCGAATACTCTTTTCGATTAATGTTTTGAGCTTATCCAGCATCACATTGAAGCTTTTGCCCAGATCAGCAATTTCGTCCGAGCCGTGTGGTGTGACTTTGGCCTCCAAGTAACCGTTTGCAGCTTTACGCATCTTGTTCATCAGAATCCGGATGGGAAGAATCAGTCGATTATTCAGGAAAAAATATAATGATATTGCAAAGAAGGCACTTAACAAAACCGTGATGATGATCAATTGGCGAATGCTATTGGCTTCTGCAATGATTTCCTGATAAGGAGCTACCCCGATCATTTTCCATCCGGTCTGTTTGGAGGTGCTGTATACAACGAATTGCGGCTTGGATCCTGCGGACAGGATAAAGCTGTCATGCTGCAAATGTAAGGGGATTGATCGGATCTGATCCATCATGGTTACGGATGCCGGGGTGGCATTCGGCCTGAAAAGAGTATTTCCGTGTTGATCACTGATGTAGAAAAAACCTGAATCCTTAATGGGGGTGCTCGTCAAAAAATCATCAATAAACGAATCATTCAAATCAATTACGATAAATCCGATGACCTCGTGCGTGATTCGTTCTTTGACTGTGGTTATAATTGAAAGCGCATTCTGTTTAGGGTAAGCAAATCCATCCAGCCTGTTGTATTCAGCATAGGCTGCAGAATGAGGGATGCGCAGAATGGCATCCGGATACTGTATCAGATACTTGAAGTACGGGTTACGCAGCGGATTCCGTTCCAGCTTGAACACGCCTTTTCGTTCACTTATGCCTTTTCCATAGAAATTCACGAATGAGATATTAAGTACCTTGTCATACTTGTAGGTTTCCCGATAAAGGTTGTATGTCTGAAGGATGGCTTTGGCTTCCGGGTAGGACTCCGATTGAGAATACAGGTATTGAAGCACTTGCGGATTCTTGCCCAGTTCGAGCAACCGTTCCGTATCCTCAAACAAGATATCAATGTTCCTGGCAAGCTGGTCGGCGACCAGTTGTGTCGAGGCCTTGTTATGATTGGATACAACCGTATAGGATTTGTGGTAAGAGATCAATCCAACCACGATCAGTGGTACTGAACTGAGGATGATAAACATGCTGAGTAATTTAAGCCTGAGGCTTGAAGCAATCCACTGAATGAGTTTCAACGTATTCCACTCCATCTGAAGGGATCGAAAATGTACCATTAGTATAACATGATTTTTTAATATTTAAGAGAATCACTAAATACTACACCATTAAACAAAGAAATTACACGTTTTAGATCTTCGTTTTTGAAATTGCTAAATTATTACATTAAAAAAACAAGATACTCCATATAAGCTCGAAATGAAAGCGTTCTATAATGTGATCACACCACAAGGTGAAATGAAAAAGGGAGGATCACAACATGCGAACCAAAAAAAAGTGGGGACTTGCCATAACATTGGCTATGGTGATGCTGGTTAGCTCGGCATGTACCAGTACTAATGGAGGAGCAGGCTCTGATAATGAAACTTCAACAAGTGGCAATGGCGGTACACCTGCCAGCGCCAAAACAATTACGCTTGGTTTTTCGCAGGTTGGTGCGGAGAGTGGCTGGCGTTCGGCAAATACCAAGTCAATTCAGGATTCAGCCAAAGAAGCGGGTTATGATTTGAAATTCTCCGATGCGCAGCAGAAGCAGGAAAATCAGATTAAAGCGTTGCGATCCTTCATCCAGCAGAAAGTGACGGTGATTGCTTTTTCTCCTGTAGTGGAATCCGGTTGGGATACCGTATTGAAGGAAGCGAAGGATGCAGGCATTCCCGTAATTTTGACGGACCGTGCTGTGGATTCCCCGGATAAAACCCTCTACAAAACCTTTATTGGCTCCGACTTCGTAGAAGAAGGACGCAAAGCAGGTCAGTGGCTTAATGACCAATATAAAGACACACAAGACGAGATCAATATCGTAGAATTGCAGGGCACAACTGGCTCCGCACCAGCGAATGACCGTCAAGAGGGCTTTATGGAATTGATTGCTTCCAATCCAAAGCTTAAAGTAATCGCTTCACAATCGGGTGACTTTACACGTGCCAAAGGCAAAGAAGTCATGCAAGCTTTCCTCAAAGCACATAAAAAAATCGATGTCCTCTACGCACATAATGACGATATGGCACTTGGTGCAATTCAGGCCATTGAAGCGGCAGGACTGAAACCAGGCGTAGATATCACCATTATCTCTGTTGATGCCGTGAAGGATGGGATGCAGGCTGCTGCTGATGGCAAAATCAACTTTATCGTGGAATGTAATCCGTTGTTAGGACCTCAATTAATGGAAGCGGTTCAAGCGGTAGTGGACGGGAAAGACATCGAACCCCGAATCGTAACGGATGAGACAACGTTCACATCGGAGCAAGCCAAAGAAGCATTGCCAACACGCGAATATTAAAAGCAGATTCGTATAACACCGAAAAGTCATTTTTCGACCAGGCTGTCGCTAAATGACTTTTTTCCATAACAAAGGAGAGGGTTATATGGCCGAGCAAGCACCCATTTTGCAAATGACAGGTATCACCAAACAATTTCCCGGCGTTAAAGCGTTGTCCAGCGTCAGCTTTCGTTTGTTTCCGGGCGAGATTCATGCCTTGATGGGTGAGAATGGAGCAGGAAAGTCGACACTTATTAAAGTTCTGACGGGTGTTTATTCCATTGACGAAGGAACGGTAACGATGGGTCATCGCGAACTTTCCATTTCCGGTCCGCTCGAAGCACAGAAGGCGGGAATCAGTACCGTTTACCAGGAGGTTAATCTCTGCCCGAACTTAACGGTTGCTGAGAATATTTTTATCGGGCGGGAGCCGATGCGATTTGGCAAAATCAATTGGAAGCAAATGAACCAAGATGCGGAGAACCTGCTGCGAGACAGATTACATTTGTCCATCGATGTTAGGGCTCCTTTACAGAATTACTCGGTCGCGATTCAACAACTGATTGCGATTGCAAGAGCACTCAGCATCTCGGCCAAAGTGCTCATACTGGATGAGCCTACATCCAGTCTGGACAAAAACGAAGTTCAGCAACTGTTTCGAATTATGCACAAATTAAAGAGTGAAGGTCTCGCCATTCTTTTTGTTACTCATTTTCTTGATCAGGTATACGAAATGTCGGATCGTCTAACGGTGCTCCGTAATGGGGAATTGGAAGGAGAGTACATAGCCGCAGAACTTCCACGCATGGAACTGGTGCTCAAGATGATCGGCAAGGAGCTTGAGGTGTTAGAGGAGCTTCCGAAGGAAACGGATGCTGCCCAGGCGGAGTCGGGAGAACTGTTAATTACCGCCAAGGCACTTGGACGAAAAGGCGCCATTGAGCCGTTCGATCTGGACATTCGCAAGGGAGAAGTCGTGGGCTTGGCTGGGCTATTGGGATCTGGTCGTACCGAGATCGCTCGCCTCTTCTTTGGTGCAGATCGTTCGGACGAAGGCAAGCTGCTCGTTGTGGGTACAGGAAGTACGGTCAAGTCGCCGCGTCATGCGATTGATCAGAATATTGCCTTTTGCTCCGAGAACCGTAAAACCGAAGGCATCATCGATGATCTGACCATTCGGGAGAACATTATTCTGGCTTTACAGGCGACACGCGGCTGGTCCAAACCGATCTCACGCAAGAAGCAGGATGAGATCGCCGAAAAGTACATCAACCTGTTAAATATCCATCCCAAAAATCCAGAGCATTTAATTAAAAATCTGAGCGGCGGTAATCAGCAAAAGGTGTTGCTTGCCCGGTGGCTGCTGATGAACCCGGATCTGTTGATACTCGATGAACCTACGCGTGGCATTGATATTGGTGCAAAGACTGAAATACAGAAGCTGGTGCTCTCTCTGTCGAAGCAGGGCATGGCCGTGCTGTTCATTTCGTCCGAGTTGGAAGAAGTGATTCGTGTCAGCCAACGGATTGCCGTACTCCGGGACCGCAAAAAAGTGAAAGAACTCAGCGGGGAACAGATCCATCAACAGCAAATTATGAAAGCAATGGCAGGAGGTTAAAGAGATGGCGGGCAAGATGCGTAAACATCATTTGTTTTGGCCGTTATGTATGCTTGGTTTACTTTTAATCTTTAATTTGCTGTACTCTCCGGATTTCTTCTCCCTCGTTATGCGTGAAGGAAATCTGTATGGCAGCTTGATTGATATTCTCAATTTTGGAGCGCCTTTGATTCTGGTATCGATCGGCATGACACTGGTCATTGCGACCGGAGGCATCGATTTGTCCGTGGGCTCCATTGTCGCGATCTCCGGTGCCGTAGCTTGTATGAGTATCAGCAGAGGAATAGACCAGAGTTCCTTGGGGCTTGTTTTGGGGGCACTCGGATTATCGATGGGTCTCTCCCTGATCTTGGGCGTGTGGAACGGGGCGCTTGTTTCGATTGCCCGAATCCAGCCCATTATTGCAACGCTTATTCTGATGGTAGCCGGACGTGGGATTGCACAATTGATTACGAGTGGACAGATTATTACGGTATCCAATGCAAACTACGCCTATATCGGGGCTGGTTCGCTTGCAGCATTGCCTTTTTCCATCTTCATCGTATTAACAGTCCTGATTGTGGCCTCTCTGTTGACGAGAAAAACGGCACTGGGACTGTTTATCGAATCGGTCGGAAGTAACGCGAGCGCGAGCCGACTGGCAGGTATTCGTTCCAAAACGGTTATTCTCACAGTTTATGTCTTCTGTGGTCTGTGTGCCGGTATTGCTGGGCTTATTCTCAGCTCGAATGTATCCAGTGCGGATGGAAATAACGCGGGTCTGTGGTATGAACTCGATGCCATTCTTGCGGTAGTCATCGGGGGTACTTCGCTCAATGGTGGACGTTTCTATCTAATGGGTACCGTCGTTGGAGCGCTGATTATTCAAACCTTAACAACAACGATCTATATGATTGGCGTTCCGCCAGAAGTTACCTTGGTTGTTAAAGCTTTTGTTGTATTGGCCGTATGTTTGATTCAATCTGATTCCTTCCGCAATTCCATGGTGATCCGTTGGAAAAAACGGAAATATCCAGCCGAACAGGGGGTTAACCGCCATGTTTCTTAATCGTAAGTATCTCCCGGTCTTTGTCACTTTCGGCTTGCTGGCCGTGATGTTTGCCATAGGGTCTTTCAGGTACACGGGGTTCTTCTCCACACAGGTCCTGCTTAATCTTCTCATTGATAACGCATTTCTGATTATCACGGCAATTGGCATGACCTTTGTCATTGTATCAGGAGGAATCGACCTGTCGGTTGGTTCTGTCATAGCGCTGACAACCATTATTAGCGCAAGTCTGGTGGAGAAGCAGGGCTGGTCACCTGCCATCGTTATACCGATGGTGCTTGTTATGGGTGCGTTATTTGGCACAGTCATGGGGGCTATAATTCATTATTTTAAAATTCAGCCCTTCATTGTGACGCTGGCCGGTATGTTTTTGGCGCGTGGGCTGTGTTATGTCATCAGTCTCGACACCATTACCATTACGAATCCATTTTACACACAGGTAGCACAGGCGAAAATTTCCCTGCCAGGGGGCAGCTTTGTCTCCATTAATGTGATTATTGCTCTGGTGATTCTACTGCTCGCGATCTACCTGGCACATTACACCCGGTTCGGGCGCAACGTTTACGCCCTCGGCGGAAGCGAGCAATCCGCGCTGCTCATGGGATTGCCGGTTGCACGTACCAAAATCCTGGTGTACACGTTCAGCGGTTTGTGCTCCGCGCTTGCCGGTGTCGTCTTCACCTTCTATATGTTATCGGGTTATGGATTACACGCCATGGGTCTTGAACTCGATACCATTGCGGCTGTTGTCATCGGAGGTACCTTGTTAACAGGTGGTGTGGGGTACGTGGCGGGAACCTTTATTGGTGTATTGATCCAGGGAGCTATCCAAACTATAATTAGCTTCGAAGGTACGCTCAGCTCATGGTGGACCAAGATTGTGATTGGGCTAATGCTGTTTGTTTTTATTTTGTTCCAACGACTGCTTAGCGGGCGGCGAGTATCCTCGAAATCACTGCATTAAGTGGATCGAATGAAATGATAATGCACACAAATACCGAACAATTATATAACTAGATGTGCTCTGCATCGTTGGCAGCAGAGACTAACATGGAGATGGGGGATGCGTGAGTGAGAAGACATGTGAACGGGGTGTGTTTGTTCATACTGCTACTGCTGCTTGTCGGTTGTACAACACCTGAGTCTGAATCTGTGTCTCCTCCCATCTCGTCTAACAACTTGGAAACTCTCCCGTCTGTTGAGGAATGGATGGAATCAGCGGTTGCAAGGGATACCTCTACGAAACCAATTGTCCTGGGTTTTTCACAACTGGGCAGAGAGAGTGCCTGGCGTTTGGCCAACTCCACGTCTATTCGCACTGCTGCGGCTGAATCGGGAATCTCCCTTGTGATAAAAAATGCAGAACAGTCTCAGACGAAACAGTTCGAGGCTGTTCGGTCGTTCATCAGGCAAAAGGTGGATGTCATTGCCATTGCACCGGTCGTGGAATCGGGCTGGGACGGTATACTTCAGGAGGCCAAGGATGCAGGCATACCCGTAATCATTGTAGACCGGTCAGTCGATGTCCAAGACACTTCACTTTTTGTGACAACGATTGGATCGGACTTTTATGAGGAAGGTGTGAAGGCGGGGAAGTACATTCAGGATCGGATGCGAAATCATCCGGGTACGATACGAATTGCCGAACTGCAAGGCACAAGTGGTTCTACGCCTTCCATCCAGCGTGGCGAGGGATTTAGAAGCATTTTCGACACCAGAGCAGATATCATCTTCTCACAAAGTGCTCCTGCCGATTTTACGGAGGCCAACGGGAAACAAGTGATGAAAGATTTCCTTCAGGTTACGGAAGAAGAAAGGCCGCAGGTTCTTTTTGCCCATAATGATGAAATGGCTTTTGGCGCCATTCAAGCGATCGAAGAAGCTGGGCTGAAGCCGGGAGAGGACATTATCATTGTCTCGGTGGACGGCTCCCGCAAAGCACTTGAAATTCTGGCGAGTGGGAAAATCAACGCTGTCGTGGAATGTAACCCGCTGCTAGGTCCTCAGCTTATGCAGGCTACCAAAGAAATTATTGCAGGGCGTACACTCCCGAAGCGCATGGTGCCCCCGGAGGACATTTTTACACAGGAGAGTGCTAAACGGGAGATGTACAATCGGCGATTTTAGAGTACGTAAAAAAATAGAACATTTTGGATTAAATAGAATTTACTTTAAATATACTTATCGTTTATACTAAACTCACCATGAACTAAAGTTATATCTTTGAGAAAGGAGGCAGTAGTTTACCTTGAAATGAAAGCGCTTTTTTTCGAGGGTTGAACGTTGATAAAGAGAGGGAGTGTAGCAAGGTATTATGCTGTGAATAAATATGAGGAGGTAATATTATGTTCAAAGGAAAGCTGGCAAAAGCGGTAATATCACTCGCACTCTTCAGTACATTGTTCTACATTCCGGCAGTGCCTGATGCTCATGCTGCGGACGCAGCCTGTCCAAATGGTTATGTAGGCTTGACGTTTGATGATGGCCCATCTGGAAATACAACCAATATGCTTAACGCATTGAAACAGGCCGGTTTGCGGGCAACGATGTTCAATGTTGGACAAAATGCGCAAAATAATCAATCTCTGGTTACTGCACAGGTTGCAGCTGGCATGTGGATCGGCAATCATTCCTATACACATCCGAATATGACTACTTTAAACAGTTCTCAGATGTCGTCAGAGATTACACGGACACAGCAGACGATTCAGTCCATTACTGGAAGTTCACCTAAATTGTTCAGACCTCCTTACGGTGCGACAAATGCGACCTTGAAATCCGTTGTGAGCCAGAACGGGCTCACTGAAGTGCTGTGGAACGTAGATTCCCAAGACTGGAATGGCGCCAGTGCAACCCAGATTGTAGCGGCTGTGAACACCATGAAAAGTGGTGATGTCATTCTAATGCATGATCAGTACCAGACGACACTTCAGGCCATTCCGCAGATTGCACAAAATCTGAAGAATCGTGGCCTTTGCTCCGGCATGATCTCACCGGCGACAGGTCGGGCAGTTGCGCCTGATGGCGGCACCACCAATCCCCCAGGTACTTCAACAAAAGTGGAAGCTGAGAATATGACCAAAGGTGGCCAGTACACCGGGAATATAAGCTCCCCTTTCAATGGAGTAGTGCTGTATGCTAACAATGATTTGGTTAAATACACGCAGTATTTTGCAACGGGCACTCACAATTTTTCACTTCGTGGGGCTTCAAACAATGCCAATATGGCTAGAGTGGATTTGAAGATTGGCGGACAGACCAAGGGGACCTTTTACTTCGGAGGAAACAACCCAGCGGTGTATACGCTCAATAATGTTAGTCACGGCACCGGAAACCAGGAGATTCAGTTGGTTGTAACCGCAGATGACGGGACATGGGACGTGTACATTGATTACTTGGAAATAAACTAATTATCGCAGGGTTAATTGAAAAATGTACAGAGATGAAATCCCATTGGAAGGCCAATGGGATTTCATCGTGTTTTTGGACATTTTGTAATACAAAAGTGGAAGGGAAACATTTATAATGGATGAAATGTGGACAGGGAAAATTTGGTGTGTATTGAAACCATTTGTTTATTAGGAGTGGATTGATCCAATGATCATTATGATTAACGGCGCGTTTGGTTCGGGGAAAACTTCGGCAGCAAAAGCACTTCAACCTTTAATTTCCAACAGTATGATCTATGATCCAGAAGAAATTGGTTATATGCTGAGAAAACTTCTCCCGGAGAATTATAGAGAGGAGAATGAACGGACGGATGATTTTCAAGATATTGAGCTATGGAGAATTCTAACTGTAAAGACAGCGAAAGAGGTTAAATAGAAATACAACAAACACTTAATCATCCCCATGACCATCTATAAAGAGGAAAACTTTCATTGCATCTATAACGGGTTGAAGGAGATCGATCAGGACATTCATCATTTTTGCCTAATGGCTACAGAAGAGACGATATATCATCGTTTGGCTAAACGCGGAGATGAACATGGAGGCTGGCAGTATCAACAAGCACCCAAGTGTGTTGAAGCTTTCAAGAATGAACAATTTCAAACCCACATTGTTACCGACCATCTGGAGACCAATGAAATCATAGAACTCATATTGACGAAGGTCCTAAAATAAGAGCAGAAGTTATATGGGAAGATCTGTATAATGAACAGAAGAGGATGGACGGTAATTGACGACAGTGACCTTTGAAGAAGTAAACGAACAGCACCTCCCTGAAATAAGAAGTATTTATAACTACTACGTAATGAATACAACGATTTCGTTTCATACAGAGGAATTAGATCTGGATCAGATTAAATCCTCTGTGATGAACAAGGATACGCGGTATAAAACTTACGTCATTCTTGAAAACAATCAAATGGTGGGCTATGTTCTGATCACCCAATATAAGAGTAAACAGGCTTATGACATCTGCGGAGAAGTCACCATATATTTAAAGCCTGATCTTTTAGGAAAAGGCTTGGGAAAACGAGCACTACGTTTTATTGAGAAGATTGCAAAAGAACAAGGATTCCATACCTTGATTGCGACAATTTGCATGGAGAATACAAGAAGTAAATCATTATTTGAGAGAAATGGGTATGAACAATGTGCTCTGTTTAAAGAGATTGGATATAAGTTTGATAGAAAACTGGATATTGGAAGTTTCCAAAAGATATTGTAAGGAGAGTATTAAATGGTTAAAAACCTATATATTATATCTGGCCCCCCTGGAGTAGGGAAATCTACAACTTCCAAGCTGCTGGTGCAGACTTTAGATAAAAGTGCATACATTTCTGGAGATACGGTTAGTCACTTTCCGGTTAAAGGGCGAGGTAAACCCTGGCTTGATAAGGATACAAACGACTTAACGTGGAAAAATATATCTAGTCTAGTGAAAAATTTATTGGATTATAAATACGATGTAGTTTTGGACTATGTTACCTTTCCGGAAGACGTTGATGTATTAATGACAGAATTGGCAGACTATCATGTTCGCATAATCTATGTTGTACTGTTGGTGGATCGTCAAACCATTATTCGTAGAGATCGTCTAAGAGCAGAAGAACATCAAATGAAAGAAAGAAGTGTAATTCTGTTGGATGAGTTTGTAAATCATCTGGAGTTGAGAGTAGATAACAAGCTGTATACAAATCATTTTACAGAAGATCAACTACCTGAAATCGTCAGTGAAATTATAAACAATGAGAAGTATCGGGTGAGATAACAGCGCTTTTACTAGGCTACGAATTGTAAAAATGATAAGAGGTGAACAATTGAACAGAGGCATACAGTTTGAGATTCCAAAGACGTTAATTGAAATATTTAGTTCTGAATCAACTCTATAAAGGAGAGGACAAAATTACATTCCATACCTTGATATGCATTAACATAGCGTTGCACCCTGAATGTGTCAGTAAGCGCTAACGAACCTGACACGTCTTATTCGGGGATTTGAAACGCCATCCGAAATCTAAAGAATCTGAGACACGCTATATCAGAATAAATAGTCTTTTATAGCGTTTTTGTCAGATGATTTTGGGAAATAAGATGTCTCATGTTCCTTACAATTCTCAAAGAGGACCTGAAGGCCGAATAAGATGTCCTGTGTTCCTTAGAAAATTACTTGAGTTTGAAGACACACGCTAGTCCGTTTACCCATGGTATTTGACTGTTTATGAATGCGATTACATCCTGTGAAGGAGGGAT
Organism: Paenibacillus sp. 1781tsa1; assembly: GCF_024159265.1. Taxonomy (NCBI): domain Bacteria; kingdom Bacillati; phylum Bacillota; class Bacilli; order Caryophanales; family Paenibacillaceae; genus Paenibacillus; species Paenibacillus sp. 1781tsa1. The sequence continues at coordinate 2,656,930 of NZ_JAMYWY010000001.1, forward strand.
TCCACCTTGTCCGATTACTATTGGGATGACCAAATTGAATATCTGAGAAATACGCGGTGGCTGTATTATAACGATGATTATCTTGAATTTTTGGTTCAACGTGTATGGAAGATAGGAAATCCAGTAGATGTTATCGACTATGGGTGTGGTTATGGCTATCTTGGCTTGAAGCTGCTTCCTCTATTACCCGAAGGATCAACCTATACCGGATTAGATAAAAGTAAGGAATTGATTAAGCAGGCTAAAGAGATTTTCTCAAAGACCTCTTATCAAACGACTTTTATTGTAGATGACATTGAAACAGTAAAAGTGAAACGTCAATACGATGTTGCAATAAGTCATGCCTTCTTATTACATATGAAAGAGCCTATCACCGTTCTTCAGAAGATGATCGAAAGTATAGTTGATGAAGGTAGAGTGATATGTTTCGAACCCCATTGGATCGCTAATATGTCAAACTATGAATTACATGGACTTGAACAATCCAAAATTATTCAGCTGGGTATTCTTCAAAAATTATTCGAGGAGGATAGCAAACGGAGTGGTAAAGACGGAAATATCGGTATGAAGATTCCAATCCTGCTTAGCCAACTTGGGTTGAGAAATGTAGAATGCCGAGTGAGTGACAAGGTTAACTTCTTAGATCAACACATGGCAGATTCGGATAAGAAAATGCTTTTTCATGCGTTAAAAGAAGAAGGACTGGGACAAGAACCCAATGCCAGGCATGAAATTGTTAATCAATTGGTTGAAAGAGGACTGAATTCAGAAGAAGCGAATAGACAGTATGAAGCAGAGAGTGTGTTTGCTAAGCAGTTTAATGAGAACTCATGGTTAACCTATGCTCCGAACATGAAAATTACATCGGGAATTGTGACGAGATAGGTCTATCGCTTCTATTACTCATAAGGAGGTACAGATGATGATATATAGGAGAAAAACCTATATGATTGCGACTTCTTTTGTAGAAGAGTTCAACGCTCTATTTAATGATATTTTACTGCCATCCCAATTAAAATATGGATCAAGACTTATTGGGAGATGGCACACACCCATCGATGATGAAACCAGCGAGATTTTTGCGATGTGGGAATACGATACCCTTGAACAATACGAAGAGATTGAGAAAAAGATAAAATCAGATACAGAACACGTAAAGCGAGTTCAAGCGCGTTTTGATCAGATCGGAAGACATCGTTATCAAGAAGTATTTCGAGAAGAGAGTAGGCAAGCATTTTTCACATCGACAGTGGATCGCGAACAAACAATTTTGAAGTGAAATATAAGAAAAAGGAGATGAGAGTATGATAGAGACAGAGCGACTTATATTTCGGAAATATACTAAAAATGATTTTGATTTACTTTTCGAGATGACACGTGAGCCAAATATGATGAGATTTATAAGACATGGAGGACCCTGGACGAAGGAAGAAACGATGCAAAGCCTGGAAAAGTTCATCAACTGGAATAAAGACGATAAGGGGCTGTTCCTTGCATTCAATAAAGAGGATAACAAGTGCATTGGAACCTCTGGACTGATTCCGCAACTCATTGAAGGCGCGGATGAGCTTGAAGTTGGTTACTGGGTTATGGAGCAATACTGGGGTATGGGTTACGGATATGAACAAGCACAAGCATGGAAAGTATATGGCATGGATCACTTGAAACAGAGACGATTAATATCGTTAATTCAACATGGCAATGTGGGTTCTATGAAAGTGGCGCAAAAGAATGGCATGAAACACGAGAAGGACGTAGACATCATAGGGAAAAAAGTAGCGGTGTACTCGATTGAGGTGAATAGAGTATGACTCCTTTTCCTGAACTAGAAACCGAAAGATTGCTGTTAAGAGAGATTAAAGAGAGTGATGCTCAAGACATATTTCATATTTTCTCTTCAGATGAAGTTACTAGATTCTACGATGTAGAAACTTTTGGGAATATGAAACAAGCAGAAGAACTCATCCAAAGATGGAATGAACGATTCCAAAACGGTCAGGTTATCCGCTGGGGAATTGCTTCGAAGTCAGACGGTAGAATTATTGGAACATGTGGATTTCATGGTTGGATGAAACAACATCATAAAGCTGTGATGGGATATGAATTAGCACCGGAGTTCTGGCGGCAGGGTTATATGACCGAGGTAACTCAGAGAATCGTTGAATATGGATTCAAGAACCTTGAATTAAACAGAATTGAAGCATTTGTAGAGCCAGAGAATGCTGGATCAAGAACGTTGCTTGAGAAAATTGGGTTCAGTGAAGAAGGCATATTGAAAGACAACTATTATTGGAAAAATCGATTTGTCGATAATGTCATCTATGCATTGTTGAAGAAAGAATATGTATGAGAATACGAATTATTGGATCTTGCGGTAGTGGGAAATCAACATTAGCCAAGGGGTTGTCAGATAAATACGGTATTCCTTCCTATGAATTAGACAATCTCATCTGGGACCGAAGCGCCGAAAATCTGAGATACCCTGAACATGTTAGGGATGATTCGATGCAAGCTATTGCCCGTTCAGAGGCTTGGATCATGGAAGGAGTACAGTACAAAGATTGGACTTTACCATCCATACAAGAAGCAGATTTAATCTTTGTATTAAACCCAAATGTGTTCATTAGAGATTATCGGATTATAAAGAGGTTTGTATTGTCCAGAATGGGCTTGCGACCGTGGAATTACAAGCAGTCTTTCAAGGATTTATGCAAGATGATTGTGAAGTGGAACCATCAATATAATATAGGTGCAGCGATAGATGTGATTAACGAAAATAACAAGACAGCAATGATCACTAAGAATAAAAAACAAGTTATACAGTTGATTGAACATCATTTGGAAGTGATTTTAGGTGAGAGTGAAAAGAACTTTAGAATTAATCAAAGCTTGTCGAAAGAGGAGATTCAGAGGTGGATATAAAAGTTCAACCCGTTACACGAGAGAATTGGGAAGATGCGCTGAAGATCTCTTTGCATGAGCACCAAATCTCATTAGTTCCATCCGTTATTGAGGGAATCGCTTATGCTTATATAAAACCGTGGGATGAAGCATTTGATCCTTACGTACTTGAGATCGATGGGAAGGTAGTTGGTTTCTTTTATCTGAGTTATTCTCCAGATAGTACAGATAATTATTGGATTGGTGGTTTTCAAATCGATAAATCCTATCAAGGCAAAGGAATGGGGAAGTGCGCTATAAGAGTCATTCTAGATTACATCACGAAACAGCATCCGTTATGCAATGTTATTTCATTAACGGTTGAACGTGATAACGAAATAGCACAAAATTTGTATAAGAGTATGTCCTTCATTAGTGAGAATAGAACCAATTCAGATAATGAAGTGATCTACAGGTTGGCAATAAGGTGAAAAATTCTAATCGTGTAAAGATTACATGTAATGATTTTCTAAATGAGGTGACTTAAACATTGATTAATATCAATCAGGAGGGTGAATTAAAAATTGTATTTGGTGATCATGAAGAAGATTATAAAACCGTTTGTAATAACTTATATAACTATAATGTCTCTGAAACAAATGGGTTATTAAACAAGCCTGGACAAACTATAAATCTTTTTTTACGGGACAAGACAGGTAAGGCAGTGGGTGGGATCTTCTGTGCTACATATTGTGAAACATTATATATTGATAATTTTTGGATAGATGTGGAACACAGAAAGAAAGGATATGGAAAATCTTTAATCATGCAAGCAGAAAGCATGGCTTCTGAATTAGGATGTAAGCTTGTACACACAAGCACATTTTCATATCAATCTCCTGAATTCTACAAGAAGATGGGATATAAAGTCTTTGGAATAATTGATGAGTATCCTGATGGAATCGTTCAATATTTCTTGAAGAAAAGATTATAAGGCTTTGGTCTGCGAATGAAGATCGACGATATGCTGAAGTTTGGGGTGTTATACGCTCAGAATGGGGAGTGGAATTCGAAACAACTCATCTCTTCTGACTGGATTGCTAGAAGTGTAGGTCCTTCTCTTACTTCCAACACCTTATATAGCTACCACTGGCGCATAATGAAAAGCATCGAGGAAGAAGAAGCTGAAAATAAAACGTTTTATGCAATGGGGATGGGCGGTGGACGAGGGCAGTATATCTTTGTTAACCAAAAGCGAGGATTGGTTGCGGTATTCACAACAATTATATCAGATGATAGTTTGTTACCACTTCAGTGGTTTAACCATTATATTTTGAAAGAGTAGTCATGTAATTGGAGGGATAGCATGAGTCAATGGTTTGATCTAGATGAACTTGATCCAGAATTAATCAAATTTGCAGTGATAATCGCTAAATATAACCATAAATTCATCATTATCAAAAATAGGAAAAGAGGAGGTTGGGAGATCCCAGGAGGCAACAAAGAAATTGGGGAAACCATTTTACATACGGCAAGTCGAGAACTCTATGAAGAGACAGGTGCAGTGCATTTTGAATTAACACCTTATGGAGTATATGAATGGAATGGGAGCTTCGGTATGGTCTCTTATGCTGAGGTTAAAAGGCTTGATAGCTTACCCGAATCGGAGATCGATGAAATAAAACTTGTGGACGTATTGCCTGAAGGGATGAACTTCGGAGATATGTTTTATCATTTCTCGGATAGATGGGATGGACTTGACAACCATAAGTTAGAAAAGTACACCATCGAAATAAATCATTTGAATGAGTTACCCGTAATTATAATAAGCTGATTTAACTTGGAGGGAATCTGTTTTGAAAATAAAGGAGAGATGGCAACGACCATGATAACATATAGGACTTTGACCCTTGAAGATGTGAATCAGTTGCAGGAAATAGACCGTTCGGAACATATTGATCTCATCTATGAAATGAGAGAGAACGAATTAGTAGAGCTAAAACAAAATCATGAGTGCTCCAACTGGGATGAGAAGCTTTTGGAGGAAATTCAAAATCGATATGTGTATGAAATTGAACAAGGCGGAATGGCATATGGCGCATTTGCTGAGGAGCGATTAATTGGATTCGGAGTGCTTGCACATCAATACAGAGGCAGGGAACGTAATCAATTACAAGTTGACTTGATGTATGTCTCACGCGGGTACAGAAGACAAGGCATTGGAAAACGTATTCTAAACCAATTAAGTGAAGAGGCTAAGAAACGTGGCGCACAGTATCTGTATATCTCCTCCACAGAAACGAGATCAGCGGTATCCTTTTACAGAAGCCAGGGCAGCCAGATTACTAGTGAAATGGATCAGGAACTTTATGACAAAGAGCCGAAAGATATACACATGATAAAGGAGCTGGGCACATGACAACAACAGTAGGCATACTTGGCACCATTCATAATCCAGAACTCAGGGAGCGATATCATTGTTCTCTTTCTCTTTACAAGAATGTGATAACTGAGTTTAAGCCAGATCTCATTTGTGGTGAAGTTCATCCACAGAGTTGGTTGAGATATCAGAAGGACAAACATGATAGAGGATACTGGGGAGAACCGGCAAGTGAGTTTTGGGATATGGTATTTCCTTTGTGCGAAGAGCATAACATCCCATTTTTCCCTATTGATTGGTTTGAACTGGATGTGTGGAATGCGTTTGATCCATTTAACGGTTATTCGAGTGAGGAGCGCAAAGAACTCGAACAACAGGATGATCATTGGTTTGCGAAACAAATGGAGACGTATCGGTTTGGGGGAATTCCTTTTAATTCAAAGGAGTTCGATCGTATAACCAAACAAAAATATGCATGGTTAGGGCAGATTAACCCGAAGTCACAAAACTTCCGCTGGGTGGTCCGCAATCAGATTATGGTTCAAAGAGTCAAAAATACAATTGAAGCTCATCCAGGGAAACGAATCCTCTGTATCATAGGAGCCGATCATAATTACATTTTCCAAGAAGAACTGATGAACGAATCTATTGAATTGTTGTATCCGCTACGCTAGAGAAAGCGTCAGTACAAATAGGTTTAACCCCGTAATTAAGGAGCATTATATGCGCAAAAAAATCCGTAAAACACTTAAGTACAGCTTATTGAGTATCATTTTATTGATTATAGTAGCTTTAATATTTCCCACATGGACACCCCAAATTAAAGGGGAGAACAGCATCAGCATGTTAGAGCAGGTCGAAATCAACGGTGCAGGTCACGAGGTCATGATTAGGGGAGTTGACCGGAGTAATCCTATCCTGATTTTTGTGCATGGGGGGCCGGGATGCTCGGAGATTCCTTACGTTAGGAAGTATCAGCAGGAGCTTGAGCAATACTTCACTGTAGTCCATTATGATCAACGTGGGAGCGGAAAGTCCTATCACTTTTTTGAGGATTATTCGAATCTGACAACAGATGTATTAGTAGATGATTTGTTAGCCTTAAGTGATTATGTATCTAAGGAGTTAAATCAAGAAAAGGTTATATTAATCGGTCATTCATTTGGTACATACATCGGGATGAAAGCTGCGGCTAAGGCGCCAGCTCAGTTTTTCGCGTATATTGGCATTGGGCAAATGGCAGATACGCTTCAGAGCGAACTGGAGAGTTTGGAGTACACGTAGAACAAGCGAAACAAGCCGGTAATGAAGAGGATGTTGAAAAACTGGAGCTAGTTCGTGGGTCGATTGAGCAAGGAAATGATCTTACACCTAGAATTCTTTTGCAAAAGTACGGCGGCGCTGCCAGACTTATCAATGAGAATAGAGATTATATCTCAGGATTCCTTTTGAATCCCGAATACAATGGATTAGATATGATTCGCTTTTATTCAGGGATGTTCAGTTCGCAAGACATCTTACTAAGGGAAGCATTTGATCAAAATTTACCCGATATTGTGGATCATCTGGAGATTCCTAGTTATTTTGTGATGGGTAAATATGATTATATGACCACTGCGAATGCAGCACGTGATTATTTCAAAGTACTCGATGCACCGATCAAAGATTTCGTTGTATTTAACGAATCGGCGCATTACCCACAGTTTGAAGAGAAAGATAAATTCTTAAATTGGTTAATTGAGCTATTTTAAGATGTATGGAAAGGGGCAAGATCATATTGTTAAGTGAATTCATTGAGCTTGAAGAAGAGAGTGATGAGAGTTACCGGTGTTACACTCTGTCAAATACTGTGCAAATCTTTAAACATTGCATACAGGATGAGGATTTAAATGACGTCCGAATATATGTGTCCACAAATACATCTTTAAATTCAATTGTCATTAAAATAGAAGACTACATCAAGTGGTTTTCAACTTGTGAGACTGTCTTTCGAGAATATTATGAAAATGAACTTCATGAAAAGGTACATCAGAATTGGTTTAATGAGATTGAAGTCTATCGCGTGGATATCACATTTAACAGTATAGCCGACTACGGCGCAACCATATCTTGCGGAGATAATATCCTGCACGATCACATCATGATGATTGATTTTGATAGAGAACACATTCAAGCAATTAAATTAAACGGTTAGATGGATTATTTTGTAGTAAATCGTCAAAAAAGAGCAATAAAGATATATCTTTATTTTCCATATATGTGTTATTATGTTGGTGCCAGACGAAATTTTCATTTGTTTGATCGATAGGAAAGGAGGCGCGAATTCTCGAATCATTCAATCTGAATCAATAGATTAACTGCACTGCTTGTTAAAAATAATAGAATAAGCGGAGGTATGGTTATGTTCAAAAAATGGAAGAAATTCAGCATCAGCAGCTTGGCGCTTGTGTTAGTGGCTGCCGTGGCTTTTACCGGATGGAGCCCTAAAGCAGCAGCAGCAGACGCTTCGCAAGTGGTGGCTGAGATGGGTGCAGGTTGGAATCTGGGTAATCAGCTGGAAGCAGCGATAAATGGCACACCGAGTGAGACAGCTTGGGGCAATCCTACGGTGACTCCGGCGCTGATCCAAAAAGTGAAAGCTGCGGGCTTCAAGTCTATTCGTATTCCCATCTCCTATTTGAATAACATTGGAAGCGCTCCCAATTATACAATTAATGCGGCATGGTTGAATCGAATTCAGCAAGTTGTGGACTATGCGTACAATGAAGGTATGTATGTCATAATCAATATTCATGGCGATGGGTACAATTCCGTCCAGGGTGGATGGCTGCTCGTAAATGGTGGCAATCAGACTGCCATTAAGGAAAAGTATAAAAAGGTATGGCAACAGATTGCGACCAAGTTTAGCAACTACAATGATCGTCTTATTTTCGAATCCATGAACGAAGTGTTCGATGGCAACTATGGTAATCCGAATTCGGCGTATTACGCTAATCTGAACGCATACAATCAAATTTTTGTGGACACGGTACGGCAGACCGGAGGTAACAATAATGCGAGATGGTTGCTGATTCCAGGCTGGAATACCAATATTGACTTCACCGTTGGTAATTATGGCTTTGTGCTCCCGACAGATAATTTCAGATCCTCGGCCATTCCTAGTTCGCAGAAAAGAATTATGATCTCGGCACACTACTACTCTCCATGGGATTTCGCAGGGGAGGAAAACGGTAATATCACGCAGTGGGGTGCAACGGCTACGAATCCTGCGAAGAAATCTACTTGGGGACAAGAGGATTACTTGGAATCACAGTTCAAGTCCATGTACGATAAATTTGTCACTCAAGGCTATCCTGTAGTGATTGGTGAATTCGGTTCAATTGATAAAACATCGTATGATTCAACCAACAATGTATATCGTGCAGCATATGCCAAAGCAGTTACAGCAAAAGCTAAAAAATACAAAATGGTTCCTGTTTATTGGGACAACGGGCATAACGGTCAACATGGATTCGCATTGTTTAACCGTTCGAACAATACCGTGACTCAGCAAAATATCATTAATGCGATCATGCAAGGTATGCAATAATAGACGAACTAGCTTAATCCATGCAAGCAAACGGCGAGTTCCTGAAAAAGGGACATGCCGTTTTTTTGTTGCGGGAGGTGATATCCACAATATTTCCCAATGCATTTTACATAAGCCATATACAGAATTCATCAAATCCCACAATAGCTTTTATATACTTAATTTGCTCGATATAGCGAACTCAAAGGACTAGGTGGTAGACAGAATGTTAAAAAAACGTGATTTGCAGGAATGCCATTCATTGTACAGTTTGATGATGGACCCCGCCGTTTCTCCTTACGTTCGTTATCTATGTCAATCGTATGAAGAGTACCTATTCCTGACTAGACAATTAATGGTCGAAGAAGAACAAAAGAAGGTAATCACCCGAACGATTTTGAATGAAGCAGGGCAGCCGATTGGTACCATTGATCTCTATCATATCGAGCAGCAAACGGGTTTCTTGGCCACATGGATTGGATCCCCGTATTTTGGTAATGGATACAGCCAAAGAGCGAAATCAGCCTTTTTTGTTGAACTGTTTCTGGAACATGCGATTGAAACGGTATTTATGAAAATTCGAAAGCAAAATATAAGATCCAGAAAAGCGGTAGAAAAACTGCCTTATGTGAAACTAGCCAATGATGTGTATCCCGATGTATATCAATTCATTAATGCGAAGGAACAGATCTATGATCTGTATCATGTGGAACGAACGACTTTTCTCGAACATCGTATGGATCTGCATCATGTGGTGGCTACGTAACATATTCAGTGAGTTTACAACAGCGGCGTCAGTGATGACGGCGCTATTTGTTATGATGAGAGTGTAATTGGAAAACATTTGAATATAAAATGCAGGAATATGGAATGGAGAATCGAAAGACATGAAGTAGATCGTACTGATGTAACATGGTGTACGGATCATATTAGGAGGCATGAAATGAACAATATCAATAAGATTCTGGGTGTAATCCTCATGCTTGGCAGTGTGTTTATTTCGACGATGGAGAGAATTTCAATACGAGTCTCTGTCGCTATAGTAGAAGCAGGATACGCTTCAGGGGGGACTACTGTGCCTCCATTCGCTCAGACGAATGAAAATACAATAGGATTACTCGTATACTTTATGTTTTTGGTTGGTTTTATACTATTAGTCGCGGGATTTCCAGGGAGTTATAAGAAGAGTCGTAATCACAACCATACCCAAGAAAGATAGTATTAGGAGGGATGAAAGTGGCCGAACAGGAGGAAGTGTTACCGGGAGGTAATGTGAATCAGGTTGTCAGAATAGGTGAGACGGTTCGCAGGAGTGCCAAACCTGATCCTTATGTGCAGGAGCTGCTGGTGCATCTTGAAAAAGAGGGCTTTTATCAGGCTCCACGATATCTCGGTGTTGATGCGGAAGGAAGAGAAATGCTCTCCTATCTTGACGGACACGTTCCTGGCAATGATTATCCCGAGATTGAAGCGTACATGTGGTCAGATGAATCGTTAAAGGGAGTTGCAAGACTTTTGAGAACCTATCATGATGCGACTGTTTCATATCTAACTGCCGCACGATCCAGCAATGCCTATTCTGATACGGAGCAATATGAGGTCGTGTGTCATAACGATTTTGCACTATACAATGTGGTATTTAAGGATGGCGTGCCACAGGGGATTATCGATTTCGATATGGTCGGCCCGGGTCCGCGCCTGTGGGATATTGCCTATACATTATATACTTGCGTTCCGCTGGCGAATTTCTCACCGCCAACTCAGATGAGTGGTAGGGAGGTTATCCCTTATTGCAGTGAAGTGCACGCAGCCGTTCGGAAGAAACGCATTGAATTATTCCTGAGCACATACGGAGTGGCTGTACCGCCGGATTTGAAGCAATGGGTGTTGTCTCGCATTCATTTCATGTGTAAGACATTGGCTGATCGTGCGGCTGCCGGGGAAGTTGCTTTTATCAAAATGGTAGAAGAAGGCCATCTGTCCCATTACGAGAAAGAAGTTATTTTTCTTAACAAACATTGGGATGATTGGGCTTGAAAAGTAACGAATCATAGAGACGTTATTTAGTGTGATGAGTTTTATTAAAAGATTAAAAGATGTTTCAATATGTTAGCTAATGGACCGCGTGATAGCCTATGGGCTGGACAGCGGTTTTTTTGTCGTCTACGTCTGTTCCCTATGAATTCCTTTCTAATCATTTTCAACAATTGTGATCAACAATACAGCAATATTGTTCGGATTAGATTGAAATAACTGTGATACAATTCATTGTAAAGCGCTATCATTGTAAATTATTAAACTATATTGCTATTTATATTCTGGGAAGGGAGATCTTTATTGATGCTAACCATACACACCCCGACGAATATTGCTTTGCAGGAAAATGAAGTTTACGTGCGATCAGAAGCAGATAATTTTCAGGATGAATGGCCTGTTCATACGCATAATGGGTATGAGATTCATTATTTTATCCAAGGAGATGCGACCTTTTTAATCGGTGACCGAATATATAAGCCGCTGCCTGGAGATATGTTTATATTCAGAGGGGGTGTGCCCCATCGGATCAATCCTTCAAGAGAAATCGTATACAAGCGAAGTTTCGTCAATTTTACGGAATTGTTGCTATTGGACATGCTTGCTGTGAGTCAATTGGAGAATCTGATGTCCATATTTCGTCATCCCAATGGATTGCTGGTACATTGGCCCCTGGAGGAGCGTGAACACATCACAGGTATATTTAAGGGGATCAAGGAGGAGATGGATGCAGGAAATACAGGGTATAAAACAATGATCAAATTAAGTCTTACCCAATTGCTGCTGCGGATTTACCGGAAAACGACCAGTGAGCAATCCGCAGATCCTATTTTATTTTCTTCCCAGAAGCAGACCAGCGTAAGCCGGGTTCTTCATTATTTAAACCAGAACTACACGGAGAATGTTTCACTGGATGATCTGTCCAAAACACTCCATTTGAATAAATACTATATATGTCATTCTTTCAAAGAGACAACGGGATATACCATAAGCAATTATGTAATACGGAAGAGGGTTGCAGAGGCCAAAAAATTATTACTGTCTACGGATGCACCGATTTTGTCCATATCTGAGACGTTAGGTTTTAACACACCTGTATATTTTAGCAGGGCTTTTAAACAATATGTGGGTGTATCACCACAGTTGTTCCGCAAAAATGAATTGCTTAACGAAGCTAAAATTCATTAAACCCTTCCAAGGAGATGTTGATATGACAAGAAAAACAACGTTTAAGCTCATCACTAGCCTGGTAATGGTCATGTTACTCATCGTACTGACTGCTTGCGGAGATACAGGCAACAATGCTAATTCGAAACAATCAACGCTGGATTTCCTGTGGTTCTCGGATGGAAAAGAAGGAGAAGTCATTAAGGAAATCATTAAAGATTATGAGCAGACGAATACCAAAGTTAAGATCAATTTGATTGAAGTTGGTTTCAAGGACATGCAAACCAAATTAAAAACAATGTTATCTGGTGGAAAGCCACCTGCTCTGAGCCGGGTCACGGATACCGGATCATTTGCTAATCAGGCGGTTGATCTTACACCCTACGTGGACAATGCCAGTCAATTTGAGGATCAATTTATCGACTCTCTTAAACCTTACTATGTTATGAATGACAAGCTGGTGGCTGCGCCTATGGACGTCACAGCGAATGGACTTATTTATAACAAAACCTTATTTGATAAAGCGGGCGTCAAAGTACCTACTTCACCCGATCAGGTATGGACGTGGGAAGAATATATCGCTGCATTAAAAGAGGTTATGGACAAAGGTGGAGCACGATATGGCATGGTATGGGATGTCACTCCGCATCGATGGTCCACTCTTTTGTACCAGAATGGTGGAAGTATCTTAACAGAGGATGGCAGTGCGGCGGCCATTAACAGTGAAGCCGGAATCCGTTCGATGGAGATGTTCAAGCAACTTCATCAAGATGGAATTATGCCTGAATCGGTATGGCTCGGAGGGGAGAACCCGAACAACCTGTTCCGTTCCGGGACGGTAGCTACCCACTGGGCTGGCAACTGGATGATTAGCAATTACAAAGATATCACCGATTTCGAATGGGGCGTCACCTATATGCCGAAAGGAACACAACGTTCATCTGTGCCCGGCGGGAAGTTTCTCATGGCTTTCAAAGGCAGTGGTTATGAGCAGGAGGCAGCAGAATTCATTGAATATTTAACCTCCAAAGAAGTGAATTCCAAATATAATCAGGAATCATTGTTTATGAGTCCACGGAAGGACAGCTCCGTATTGAATTATGAATTTGGCAAGGAGATGTTTGAAATTTTCTCGGATGAACTGAAGAACAGTTCACCTCTTGCAGCGAATGACTGGTCTAAGCAAACGCTTATATCTAAAATCTCAACGGATTTGAAAAATAACATTATGGACGTTCTGTCAGACAAGGCAACTCCGCAGGAAGCACTGGATCGAACAGCCAAACTGATTAACGAGGCTATTGGCAGTCAATAAGCGTAAAACCATTTCTTGATTCTTATACGGGGGCTTATCGATTCCTGTTAAGCTCCCTTTCGAGTAACGCATAAGAAAGGGGTAAGCAGATGAGTGAAGGACAACGATCAAATCGTAATACGCTGGCAAAACAGAACAGGAAGCTCGTTATTGCTCCTTATCTGTTTATACTTCCCAACCTCCTGATCTTTGGAACGTTTATCGTATTTCCCTCTTTATTGGGTCTCTATTATTCTTTCCATGTCTATGATGGATTGAACCCAATGAAGTACAACGGACTGGAGAATTATATCAAAATCATAGGGGATCGGGAATTTTGGTCGACCATCGGACGAACGGGGATTTATGCAGCAATTGTTGTCCCGCTAATCTATGCAGCAGCATTAGGCATTGCGTTGCTGCTTGCGCGCGAGATTAGAATGCGGGGGTTCTTCAGGGCCGTATTTTACTGGCCGACCATGATTTCTTACATTATCGTAGGGTTGACCTGGAAGTGGATTTTTGGAGATTCATTCGGCATCTTGAATCATCTGTTAACGGTGGTTGGTGTGGAACCTGTAGGCTTTCTGACCTCTCCCTTTTGGGCAAATACGGCTGTGATTATCGCAACGGTTTGGTCTCGTGCAGGCTTTTTCATGGTCATTTTTATCGCAGGCTTGCAGGCCATACCTACGGATTATTATGAAGCTGCCCGCTTGGACGGCGCAACGGGAACAAAGGTATTTCGCTATATTACCCTCCCACTTTTGAAGCCTACAAGCTTACTCGTTGTTATGCTATGTCTGATTGACGCGTTCAAGGCCTTCCCACTTATGTTTGCGCTTACAGGCGGTGGGCCGGGCAAGGAAACCACGTATATTGTTCAATATATCTATGAGATTGGCTTTAACAGGCAGGAGCTTGGGCTAGCCAGCGCCATGTCGGTGATACTGTTTATCCTCATTGGCGGATTCTCAGCTCTGCAATTCCGTCTATCGAAAGGAGGGGCAACGTGATGGTAATGAAACCTATGGTCAAAATCGTCATTTACAGTATGTTAAGTGTTGCCGCAGTGGTATGGCTCCTGCCTGTTCTGTGGGTCGTAATTTCTGCCCTGAAAACGAATAGCGATCTGTACAGCTTTCCTCCGAAGTTGTGGCCGGAGCCAGTCACCTTCGAGCATTTCAAGGAGGCATTCAAAAAAGGTAATTTTGGCTTGTATTTTATGAATAGTACAATCGTAACTTTGAGCTCAACGCTGCTGCTGTTGCTGATCAACTCCATGGCAGGCTTTGCACTCGCGAAGTACCGCTTCCGCGGAAGCTCGATCATATTAATCGCTTTTATCTCAACCCTCATGATTCCGATTGAGGTCATTATGATCCCCATATTCAAGGTGCTGAGTGCACTTGGGATGTATAATAGCCTGCTCGCAATTATTATACCGCCAGCAGCAACTCCGACAGGTGTGTTCCTTATGCGGCAGTACTTGCTAAGCGTACCGGACGAACTACTGGAAGCTGCCCGGATGGATGGAGCCGGTGAATGGAAAATTTACTGGAGCATTATTCTTCCCATAGCGAAGCCGATTCTGGCCGTGCTTGCGATCTTCTCCTTCATGTGGAGATGGGATGATTTTGTATGGCCATTGATTGCTATTAGTGATCCATCGAAATATACGATTCAGCTTGCGCTCTCTAATTTTATTGGTGAATACAACGTAGATTGGGGCAGTCTCCTGGCCATGTCCGTAATCACGATGCTTCCGGTACTTATTGTTTTTATGGTTTTCCAGCGTTATTTTGTCAGCGGTATGATTACTTCAGGAATGAAAGGATGAGTTGAATGTCAGATATTACCCGTGACGAGACGGATACCTTGAATTATAAACCTATGAAATTAGGCCACCATCAGGTCATTAATCATTGGATAATCAGCGGCATATATACGAAGCCTGTTGCCTTTGTTCCAACAACGATGGAGGGAGATATTAATGATTGGCTTATCGATGGTTTTGCCATCCATGAGAATCCATGCAGAAAAGAATTTGTAGAACATAGGAGAACACAGCCTGTGAACCGATTTTTTGACCAATGGAGCGAGTTTCCTAGCCCGGGAGACAGCTTCGTTGGAGAAGAAAACGGGATGCCGTGGACACTGTATTCTCCCTGGAATAATCCACGGGTGGAGCAATCCGGATTTTGGTTTGTACCGACACATCTGCGCAGTTACGCCGCGACAAGGCTGATTTCTGCGACTACACATACTGCCTCTTTGCGGATTAAGACCTATGGCAGTCTGACATTGTGGGTGAATGGGGAAGTGGTAACGGATTTTGCGCCACTCATGCGTAACAAGGAGCAGGAAATTGTTATCAAAGCTGAACTTGTAGCCGGAATCAATGAGATCTATGCCTGCTGGGAGGATCTCGCTGAGCGGGATACCATGTATGCTTTTGCGGTGGAATACCTGGGAGACGAGGAATTGGAAATTTCCTTGCCTATTGCTCCTCATTTGGCGGAAAACGTGAAATCCGCAGAACAAGCCCTTGAACAGGCTTATTTTCCTTCGGATCTCTTTAGAGGGGAGCAGATTAAGCTCAAGCTGCCGCTTCCCTTACCGGACATCGTTAGAGAAGTTGATATCCAGTATGGCAATTTCTTTGATGGCACCGAAAACAAGACAATACACATAGCCGAAAAGGAAACGGATCTGGTTCTGGCACACACCAATGAAATTGGCCATCATTACGTATACTTCACGCTGACGATTTCAGTTTCAAACGTAGCATTGACGAGGAAGTTCGGCTGTCAATCCTACGATACCAGTTATGATGAAGCTGCTCAGCAAGCTGCGGATATTGAAGCACGCAAATCTCTGGCTCTGCAATGTATTGCTGAGAAGGGCAGTCGTAACATTCATACGGCTATCGCCATGTTAAAAACAAATGGCAATCTGCAAGAAGCGGAGAACATGCTGCTTGAAGGTGTGGAAGGGATCGAGCAACGAAAGGATTGCAGTGACTTCTATCTGGTGGGGCTGTTTCGTCTGTGGAGAGATGAACGAAATAGCGGTCTGTTCAGTGAATTGTTCTGGGACCGGGTAAAAGCAAGTATTTTGGGCTATCGATATTGGATTGATGAACCTGGTGATGATGTGATGTGGTTCTTCAGTGAGAACCATGCTCTGTTATTCCATACCAATGAGCTGTTAGCCGGACAACTGTTCGGGACTGAAACGTTCAGCAATAGTGGTGAGTCCGGTGAAGTTCACCGTCAAAAAGCGGAGCAGCGGCTTAGCTTATGGTTTGAGCGCTTTTTGGATGAAGGATTGGCAGAATGGAATTCAAGTGCATACATTCCTATTGATGCAGTGGGGCTGTTGCATATCTATGAATTTGCCCATAATGAGCAGCTCAGGCAGCAAGCGAAAAAGGCAATGGACCTGCTATTCTATTATATTACCGTTCAGATGCATCAAGGCGTCATGTCCACCACGTTTGGCCGCAGCTATGAGAAGGAACTGCTGGGTAGTTATGCAGCTGGAACGACTTCCATGTGCTGGATCGGTTATGGCATCGGCAATGTTAACAACTATTCAATCAGCAATGTTGCTTTGAGTTTATCCAATTACATTCCTCCAGCAGCATATCAGGAGCATCTGTTGCTTGGGGAAAATCAGCAATTGGTGTTCGCCAATGAGCAGGGCAAGGGAGGTTACGCCAAGCTCTATCATCATCGGACAGACGAGTACGCTCTTTCCTCAATCATTCGCTTTCGTCCAGGTAAGCCAGGTTATCAGGAGCATGTCAACCATCTGTCTCTGTCCCCTGAAGCGCAGATATGGGTGAATCATCCAGCAGAAATCTACAAGCATGGAGATGGCCGACCTTGCTTTTGGGCTGGAAACGGGATATTGCCTGACGTTGTTCAGCATGAGGGGATCGCTCTAATGATGTTTGATATTCCGGCAGATCAGACTTCGGATTGGACACATGCTTATTTTCCTACGAGCTTTTTCACAGAATGGGTGCAGCATGAGAACTGGTATTTTGCCCGCCTGAATAAAGGATATGTGGCGCTATATGCAGCCAACGGGACGAGTATGGAGACCAATGGGGTGACAAAAGAGCGTGAGCTTATTTCTCCTGGATTGCGTAACGCCTGGATCATCAGAGCAGGAAACGAACTGCAATTCGGATCATTTAGCCATTTTATAAACCAAGTTCGTTCCTCCAGCCCGCAATTCGACAGTACTTCTCTGACGCTCAGCCTGACCGACTCGGTATATGGTTCCATTCAGTGGGGCATGAACAAGCCTTTTCTTATTCAAGGAGAGGAAATGGTACATGAAGGATATGGCGTAAGGGGACAGTTGCAGTTACAGGACATCAAACGTTGATGAATAGCAATAAATCTAGGGAGTGAAAGTCATAATGCCGAATCAAGAAGTGCTTCTGGAGAAAATAAGCAGGGTATCCGATGCGATGAAATCGATGAAAAATACAAGCATCAACGAACAGTTTCCCATTGGACTAATCGACATCCACCTATGGGAATGGCCGCAAGGTGTCGGCCTTTATGGCCTACTTCAGTTCTATGAAGCAACGAAGGATGCCGAGGCGCTGAAATTTCTCGAATCATGGTACAATGCAAGGCTGCTGGAAGGGTTACCGGAAAAAAATGTGAATACCTGTGCTCCGCTGCTTACGTTGATATCACTATGCGAATTAACCGGAAACAAGGAATATGAACGTGTCTGTGAAGAATGGAGCAGTTGGATTATGGACGAACTGTTACGAACCGGAGACGGTGCGTTCCAGCATATGATCACAGGAGACGCCAATGATGGTCAGATTCTGATTGACACCCTTTTTATGACGGTATTATTTCTGGCCAAAGCTGGGGTGTATTTTAAGAAAACAGCCTATGTAGAAGAAGCGAAGCGGCAATTCCTTGTGCATATTAAATACCTATATAATAAACAAACCGGGCTGTTCTATCACGGCTGGGATTTCAACGAAAATCATAACTATGGTGCTGTTCATTGGGGAAGAGGCAATGCATGGTATACGGCGGGGGTTATGGATTTTCTGAATATCATCCCCATTGAAGATGGGTTGAAGGCCTATCTGTTGGATACAGCGAAGGCTCAAGTCAGAGCGCTGAGCAAGCTTCAGAGTGAGAATGGGATGTGGCACACCGTACTGGATGATCCGCACTCGTACCAAGAAACTTCCGCAACGGCAGCGATTGGATACGGTATTCTCAAGGGAATCCGGTACGGATATCTGGACGAGTCCTATCGCGATACGGGTACGAGAGCACTTGAAGCAGTGCTGCGGCAAATTGATGATAACGGAGTTGTACAGCAGGTGTCCTACGGAACTCCTGTGGGGCAGGATGCTCAGTTTTATAAAGATATATCTATAAGTCCAATGGGTTATGGACAAGCACTGACATTGTTTATCCTGATTGAGGGATTGCGGGTCCCAGCCACCGAATAAAATAAGGCGGGCATAAGCAGAGGATAGGGGATACCGTTTCCTGTATCCTCCTTTGTTTGAAAGAGCACCTATTTTGTTCTATAATCCCTCGAACATTCTATACTTTAAACACACTAGAATAATCCCCTGGAACTCATGAGAATCCCAGGGGGTTATTTTAATGTGTTTTGCGATTAACTCTTGCCAGTCAACGTTGACTCCCCATAGGCGCGAATCTCGATCAACTCCGCGTATTTGCTGCCATTGGTAGCATCAATGTTTACTCTGAGTGCCTGTGAATGCACAGGTGTATCCAGACGATGAATGACTTTCCTTTTGCGGTTCTCCGCTGCACTTACAATCTCAATCCATTCCCCAGACCGACTCAATACCTCCACACGATAATCACGTACAAGTTCAGGCATGACGCGGAATGTCGTGTGATGGTGATGCAGATTAACCAGATCCTCGTTCACATCATCATTAAAGGTCAAGTGCAGTTCAGCCAAGGTCTGCGGCTCTTCCCATGTCAGTTGTACCCATTCCGGCTTGCCAGACTGAATCGGTTGGGACATCCACTGCTGTGGCCCGCCGTAAGGGCGATGATAACCGTTGATCGTGTTGTCCGATGAATAGGCCGAAGTCTCAGAGAGGGTACGACAGCAGAATGGCTGACGCGCCAACCCTTGCATAGACCATAATACGACAGGCTGATCCGTGGCATGATCCTCCAGATTTTTGGACACATGGTTCTCTTCTGTTCGGAAGAAGATCAGCACCCCGCTGTGTGCTTCCGTGGAATGGTAGAGGGTGACGTCTTCATTCGCCCGGATAATGATAAAAGCATTCTGCGGTTCTTCCGGTCGCCATTCAAGCGGAAGCTTCACCCACTGCCTGGTTCCCGTTGTAATTTTAGCGGTTGCCGTAACTTGTAACATATGGGGGACGTAATTCTCCTTACGCCCCGTATCCCACAGCTCTACCGTCAGCGCGGTATCGCTGGAAGCATCCAGCAGCAGCTCCAGGCCGCTGAGCATTGGATGCACGGGCAGCAGCAGGGCAACATCCGTACCCAGCGGGTACGTCTCGCCAGGCTGCTCCAGAGCGATGCCCGTCAGCGTGCTGGAGGCTGTAGCCTTGGCACGCCGGGCCAGATCCAGCTCATCGTGGCTGCGCACCCCGATGATGGAAGCGTCCTGCCGCAGCAACGTCTGCTGCAGCGCCGCCAGATACCTCGCGTACAACTCGCGCGGCGACACCCCCATGGCCGCGCAGAGCGCTGCGCCCGTACCCGCGGCTTCGCCGATGACCGCGCATGTGGCCATGACGCGCGTTGTGCCGAAAGCGACATGTGATGCGCTGATGTCGCGTCCGGCCATGAGCATATTCCGCACATTGGCGGAATACAACGAGCGGAACGGCACGTGATACACGCCATCGGCATGCATATGCTTCGAGCCGCTCGCTTCGGCATACATGCCCTGCGGGGGATGCAGGTCAATGGACCAGCCGCCAAAAGCAACGGCATCCGGGAACTCCCGCTGGCTGATAATATCGTTCTGGGTAAGCACATAGTCACCCGTGAAGCGGCGGTACTCCCTTTTGCCAGGCATAGAACCAATCCACTCCAACGTCATATGGTCGGCTTCGAATTTCCCGGAATTTTTAATATAATCCCAGATCCCGTAGATCACGGACCACAGCTCATCACGGATCAACTCATTGTCATGAACGGTGTCATGTTCACCGCCCCATTCAATCCACCAATAATGACAACCGGAATCCCCGCTGCGAATGACCCGGCGAATCGGAATGCTGGTCTGTGTAATATCCTTGGCAAAAGAAGGCGGGATATACCGGACAGGCGCACCAGCATCCTTGGTATAAAAGAGGAGTGTACTGCCCAGCGTGATTTGATCGGCGACCTCAGGTGCCCATTCTTCACCATATTCGCTACGGGCTTCCCGGCCGAGTGCAAACTTGGCTCCAGCCAGAAAGCCGACCAATCCATCGCCCGTACAGTCCAGATAGATCTGACTTTCGAATCGGATTTTGCGCTCAGAACCCATCATCCATCCGGTAACGGAGGTGATCATGCGTTCATCTCCATCCCCAGTGGCCTCGACTTCATGTACATCGGTATTCAGATATAGACGGATGTTGGGTTCGGCTCGAACGGCTTCCAGAATGACCAAGTCCCAGAGATAAGGATTGCCCTCCGGATTACGATACTGATTCTCTACAAATAGTTCCCCCATGATGCCAGTCTCGCGGGCGTAGCGGTTAATCCCGTGGGCGGTAGCCCCGCAGACCCACACACGTACTTCACTGCTGGAATTACCACCGAGTACAGGACGATTCTGCACCAGAGCGACCTGTTGGCCCAACCGGGCAGCAGATATGGCAGCGCATACGCCAGCAAGCCCGCCACCAATGACGGTGATATCCGGTTTAACGAGTTCATGCTTCATACAAACACCTCTCTCATTGAATATGGATAAGCCTAAGCTCAGATTTCTTAACTCATATCTATAATTTCATATTAGTTCTATATATTTACTTTTCAAATACACTATATTATCATCGAGCATATACTTTATTTCATAACAAAGGCAGGTGTATCATGGACCTCCTTAACCACATTTACTGGAAGAAGAAAGCTGCATTTGCGCTCGCAGAAGATATCTACGACGCTTGGGTGGTTTTTGCCGTTGAAGAAGGGATGTTTCGGTATGAAATTGGAGGGCAGAGCGGAGAAGCGGGTTTTGCTGATCTGGTGTTGTGTCCACCTCAAGTTCCTTTTCGCAGAGAGACGGTAACCCCGCTGACGTTTCACTATATGCAGTTCTCTTGTAACACCGCAGAGGGGGAGAACCTTCTGCCGCCAATCGGAAAATCTCTGATTAATGATACGAAACGGCTGAATTCAACATATGCTTATCTGCGTCAGGCAAGCGAAGAGAATGATGAGGCAGCAACGGGATGGAAAACCCATCTGATGATGGAATTGTGGCGGCTGTATCAATGGGAGCGCAGGCAGAGCAGGCTAATGGAACGAAAATTCACGGAAGATGCTCTGATGGCAGAAGCAGCGATTTTGTTGGAGGAGTGGGCAGGAGATACGGTTAGTCTGCGAACGTTGGCTGAACATTTGGCATTGAGTCCAGTCCAACTCACCCGAAGGTTCCGGGAGGCCTTTCAAGAAACACCATCCGATTATCTGAAGGCGATTCGTCTCAAAAAAGCAAAAGCCTTGCTGGCAGATAGCCGTCTGACCCTGACGCAGATCGCCGAGAGATGCGGATATGAGAACGGATTTTATCTGAGCCGTGTATTTTCGTCTACCATAGGAATCAGCCCCTCGGAATATCGGAGAAGACATCAAGTGTGAGATGAGGGTCCCATCCAACCATCCATACATCCAACCATCGATTCATTCATTTCTTTCACCAATAGAACATATCTGTGCATCTCACTTGGATACAGGCAACGAATATCACAAAA
Source organism: Paenibacillus sp. 1781tsa1 (assembly GCF_024159265.1). NCBI lineage: Bacteria > Bacillati > Bacillota > Bacilli > Caryophanales > Paenibacillaceae > Paenibacillus > Paenibacillus sp. 1781tsa1. The sequence continues at coordinate 2,679,242 of NZ_JAMYWY010000001.1, forward strand.
CCATGCAAATCATTCGACTCCGGCTGTAAATGGCAGGCAGGTGCTATAATGGGGTCATTAATTACAGGGGAGCGAGCACATAAGAATGAAGAAGCCAAACTGGAAGCGTTGGTTGCCACAGCGGCTCAGGTACCGTCTGTTTGGTGCATTTGTGGTGTTGATTCTCTTGCCGTTCAGTGCATTGAATGTCTACAATTATCAGCAGATTGAATCCCTAGTTGAGCAGAAAATCAGTGAACAGAGCCATGAACAGCTGGTGCAGATGTACCGCTCTCTGGAGGACCAGATGAGCATTGCCTTCAAAACGCTTATTTTTCTGGAACAGGATTCGGCGGTAAGAAGTGTGCTAACTTCCCCGGACAGTCGTACGCCGCTGGAGAACAAGTCGCTGGTGGAAGAAAAGTTCAAGATGATTAACAACAGTTTCTTTCTATATAATCCCTCGGTGTACTTCACCTTGCTGGATTTTTATGATAGCGTTTACACTTCGTATTTGCCAAAAACAGCACTGGCTTATGGCCCTTATCTGGAGCAATTCCGCGAACGTCTTGGAGAAATCACCATTCCAAAAGGCAGTGCAGATTCGCACCCGCTTCAACCGGAAGAACTCTTCTATCGCTGGGATGCCCGGGATACCAACCATGTGCTGCGGGAGTTATCTTCCAGCCCGTATCTGTTGTCGTTGTATGCCTATATGAAAGATAGCAGCGGCAAGCGGTACGGATTGGCTCGGATCAGCATTGATTACTCGTACTGGTTTCAAACAATGTTGAAGGATTCACAAACTAATCAGGAGTATTACCTTATTACAGGAAGTGGAGAGACCATCGCCAGATCATCCAAAACAGCGGCGCTGTCCCCGGAAGTTACACGTGAAATAGCTCTGCATCCGGCACAGGCTTATCTGACTGATCCAGCCTCGGATACGCTGATTAACTACGTGTACATCGAATCACTGGACTGGTATATGGTGAATCGTATTCCGCTGTCCATCCTGTTTACAGAGATATCCGAGCTTAAACAGCGTTACTTTCTGACCTTTTTTGGCTTCACAGGCGCATTTGTAGTGATGGCTTTTATGATCTCGGCAACGTTCACGCGCCCTTTGTCGCACTTACAGAATAAGATGAAGGAGGTTGTCCGCAAAAACCTCAAGATTCGTATTCCCGAAGGCCGCAGCCGTGGGGAAGTATTGGAATTGACACGCACTTTTAATACAATGCTGGATGATGCTAATCAGATGATCAACAGACTCAAGGCGGAGGAACGCCAGAAGGAAGCCGTACATTTTCATATGCTCCTGGCCCAGATGAATCCGCACTTTCTCCTGAATACATTGAATACAATGAAATGGAGTGCGATCCGCAGCGGGAATGAGGAGATCTCCGAGATGTGTGTTTCCTTGGGCAAATTACTGGAGGTCAGCCTGAATTCACAGGTCGAATTGGTATACCTGAAGGACGAGATTGAGCTGGTTCAAGCCTATCTTCATATCCAGCGGATTCGTTACCGCGATAGCTTTGAGGTGACTTGTGACTTTGACGATAAGCTGGAGTATGCACTGGTACCCAAGCTGAGCTTGCAGCCACTTGTGGAGAATGCCATTCATCATGGTGTGGGACCAATGGAGCAACTTGGGCAGATCCGCATCGGGATATATAGGCAAGACACAGGAATGCTGATGCTGGAGGTAGCAGACAACGGAATTGGCATGGAGGAATCCCGGCGTCAGCAGATGACCCGCACACGTCCGGGAATTGGTCTGTCCAATCTCAGGGAACGATTGCGGTTATTGTTCAAAGGCCAAAGTGAACTTGAAGTGATCGATACCAAGCCGGGGACATTAGTGAGGTTCAGCATTCCTTTTTTATTGTCGACACCTTACGTACAGAAGCGGTCAGACTAGACGACTGGAGAGGGGAATCTGGAATGTGGAAGGTATTGCTTGTAGAAGATGAAGTATTTGTACGTGAGTCGGTGCGAGAGATTATTTCCTGGGAAGAGCTGGGCTTCACGGTCATCGGAGAATCCGGTAACGGGACCGAAGCGCTGGCGATGATCATACAGGATACACCGGATCTGGTACTGACCGATATTGTCATGCCGGGTATGGATGGTCTGGAATTACTCAAACAGACGCGTCAGGCCGGGTTAAAAACCAAATTTGTGATGCTCACCTGTATGGGGGAGTTCGAATATGTACGCCGGGCAATGGAGTACGGGGCTTCCAATTATATTCTGAAGCTGTCGATGAGTGTGAATTCGTTGCGTGATACATTACGGAAGGTAAGCGCGGAGCTGGGAGCTTCCACTGAGTCACAGACAGAGACTCAGACAGAGACAAATCATCATGAAGTGGCGCCTCCTGCCTCGGAGCTCACATCAACGCCTGCGTCCTTTACGGTCTCTTCTGCACCCCCGTCTGAGACGGATCTTCCATTCACACCTGTGCGTGAGCCGGTGGTGAAGCATCCGGAGATTAGCAAAATAATTGAGTATATCGGACAGCATTACGATCAGGACATTACCGTCAAATCCATGTCACGATATGTGATGATGGGCGAGAATTATGTGAGTGCTCTGTTCAAAAAGAAAACCGGCCATACCCTGATTCATTACCTGCATGGGGTACGGATGGAGAAAGCAGCTGAATACTTGCGTGAGACGGATCTTCCTGTACAGGAGATTGGTTACCGGGTAGGATTCGGAAGCGATAATTATTTTATCAAAATATTCAAACGTTGGACCGGTTGCACGCCCAGCCAGTACCGCCACCGCTCGTGACTGACAGGATGAGTAGAAGGAATATGTGTACCCGAGTGTTTAAACAAGGAAGGGTAAATCCGTATTTTTGTTCAATCCGAATCATGGATATGTATCTTATGAACCCAGCAAGGTCCCTGCTACGATGTAACGGAAGGTACACTTTCAATTCAGGGAGGTCATGTGACCAGATGAGAATCAGAAAAGGATTAACCGGGTTAATCGTTGGTGCGCTGATGCTGGGCTTGCTTGCCGGCTGTGTTGGTAAAAATGAGACGAACGGTGGGGACAACGGTGGTGGAGCAGCAGCGGGAAAAGTGAAGCTTACCATGTGGGGCGCGGTGCCGCCTGAGAATGGTCCACAGGAAGTCGTGGATACCTGGAATGCAGATCATCCTGACATTCAGGTGGAATATGTGCGGTTTGTGAATGACGACGACGGTAACCTGAAGCTGGATACGGCGCTGTCCACCGGACAGAACGTTGACTTATATGTCAATTACACCCTGACGAATCTCGATAAACGCATCAAGGGCGGGACAGCACTGGATCTCGGTGAGTTCACGGACTACAACATTGACGAGAAAATGGGAGAAGATGCGGCTTCGTGGAAAGTAGACGGCAAATATTACGGTATGCCCACCAAGAAAAATGCGGCCTTTTTCGCCTTAAATATGAAAGCGCTTGATCAAGCGGGACTGAGCGTACCAACGGCCTGGACTTGGGATGAGGCCCGTGAATATGCACTCAAGCTGAAGAATACCGGTTTCAAGTACGGCTTGGTGCAGCATACCGCTTCCTATGTGGACCCGCTCGATTCTGTACTGGTCAAGAACGGCTATGTTAAGGCGGACGGAACTTCCAATCTCGACGATCCGCTTGTTACCAAATGGCTGGAGACATTGAATGGAATGATGAAAGAGGATGCAACTACGCCTCCACTCGGTGAGCAGTTAACTTCCAAAATGCCGGTGGAGAACATGTTCCTTGGTGGTGAGTCCGCCATGATTAACATTGGGGAGTGGCTGATTCGCACGTCGAACAACATGACCGAGTTCCCACGGGATTGGAAAATCGCCTTTGCTCCGGTACCGAGACTGGTTGCACAGGAAGCAGATATGGTGAAGAGCGGAGGACTTGGTGACTTTATCGCGATCAATTCCAAGTCGAAAAATAAAGAAGCCGCATGGGAGTTCCTGAAATGGTACGCCGATGGAGGGATGATGCCGATGGCTGCCGGTGGACGTCTGCCTTCCTCGAATGCGGTTGATCAACAGACTGCCATTGATCATCTGCTCGGTGATCATGCCGATTCTTATGACAAAGAGTCACTGGAATTTGTGTTGTACGGTGACAAGACACCTACGTTTGTCCGCAGTATTGCGCAAGAGGTGGTCGATCTGCGTGCACAGGAGTATGAAAAGTTCTTCCTTGGTAACCAGACTGCCGAAGTTACGGTACAGAACATGGTCAAACGCCATAATGACTGGCTGAAGCAGAATCAATAGAATGCAAAAGCAATGAGTCCGAAGACCGTCCCCAAGGGGGCGGTTTTTTTCTTCTTAATATAAACATTAGACCAATAGACGAAAAAAAGCATTATAGATATGACATTAGCCAGGTTATCCGGCCTAAAGAAAATAGAACAATTCCATGTTGTTATCCTTCCGTAAGGGACTGACAAAATACATAAATCTGTGATATCAGGTACAGGGTTATGTTCCTTAAATATTGGAGGACATCTTGTTATGCTTAATTCCAGAACAGATGTTAAGGAGTGGGGGAGCATATGCATAAATCCTGGATGAAACGACAGAGCAGGCTCGGGTATTTGTTTATTGGACCCAATATGATTGGTGTGCTGTTGTTTTTTATTATACCGGCTGTCTATTCATTCTATCTCATGTTCACCGATTACAAATTCATGAGCCCGGAGACACATTTTGTGGGGCTGGACAATATCCGCCGAATGATGAATGATGATCTGTTTGGGGTAGCGCTGCGAAATACATTTGTATTTCTGTTAGCGGTTCCAATATCAATGGGTTTGGCATTTATCGTGGCTGTGGCATTGAACAAATCGGTGTACTGGCAAAAAACACTGCGTGCCCTCTATTTCATGCCCTATATCACTAGCGGCGTTGCGATCGCCTTTGTCTGGATGCTGCTGTTCCAGCCAACCTCGGGACCGATTAACGGTTTTTTGCGAGGGCTCGGTATTACAAACCCACCTGGCTGGTTATCGACAACTGAATGGTCCATGTATGCGATTGATATCATCTGGATTTGGTTCATGCTGGGGTACAACATGATTATTTATTTAGCAGCTCTGCAGGAGATTCCGGAGGAATTAGTTGAGGCTGCTAAGATTGATGGAGCTCGCCCTTGGCAGACCATTCGTCAAGTGATTTGGCCGCTTGTGAGCCCAACTACCTTTTTGCTGCTGATTACAGGACTGATTATGACGATCAAAAACTTTGGCATTATTCAGGCGATTACTCAGGGTGGGCCGGGAAACAGTACAACGGTGTTGTCGCTTTTTATCTACCAGAATGCCTTCCGATATTACGAGATGGGATACGCTGCTGCCATTAGCTGGGCGCTCTTTGCCATCATCATGGTCTTCACTGTATTGCAGTGGATCGGACAGAAACGTTGGGTTCACTATTAAGGAGGGAGGGGATCGTTATGGAGAAACCACTTGCCGCGAACGCGAAGCCCACAGCTCCGCATGCACCTAAAGGTAAAGTCCGCATGGAGTCCTTGACCCAGATTCGGAGAATCATACTGACACTTCTGATGTCCGGGTTTGCTTTGCTGATGATTATGCCGTTCATCTGGATGATTAGCACGTCGTTCAAATCTCCTGCGGACGTATTCACCTATCCCATCCAATGGATACCCTCCAGCCTGAACTGGGAGCATCACATTAAAGTCTGGAGCGGAGCGGATACCTTTGCCACGTATTATCTGAACTCGTTGAAAATATCACTAATTAGCACGATCGGAGCTGTATTTCTCTCGGCGTTTGCAGCTTATGGCTTCGCAAGGATTCAATTCAAAGGACGGGAGACACTGTTCCTCATCTATCTCTCGATGATGATGGTGCCTCCGCAGGTGCTCTTTGTGCCCAAGTTCCTCATGTTCGAATGGGTCGGCATCTATAATACCCATTGGGCCTTGATTCTGCCCGGAATGTTCACGATCTTTGGGGTGTTTATGCTGCGGCAATTCTTCCTGTCGGTGCCGTCAGAGATTTCGGAAGCGGCGTTCATCGACGGTGCCGGTCACCTGCGCATATTTTTCAGGCTGATTCTGCCCTTGGCGAAGCCAGCGCTGGCTACACTGGCTATTATTGATTTCTCCTGGCACTGGAATGACTATGAGAATGCCCTTGTGTTCCTGATCGACAAAGACCTGTATACCGTGCCGCTCGGACTGCAGAACTTTATTCTGGAGAATAATGTGGATTACAACGGCATGATGGCCGCTGCCACGGCAGGCATTATTCCGATGATCATCGTTTTCCTGGTGGGGCAGCATTATATTATCCAGGGCGTGGCCGGAAGTGCCGTGAAGGGCTGAAGCTGCTGTCACTGCAATCCATCAAATAACCCTTTTGCTGAACGAAGAGATACTCGCGGCAGAAGGGTTTTCTGTTGAAAGGGAGAATAACGATCTTTCCGCAATACAATAGTTCAAACTTCGTATATAATATAAAATCATATGATGCTGTATGACTACATAACTATCGCGAGGTGCACTAGACTTATGCCAACCATCTACGACTTTACCGTAACCAGAACCAGTGGAGAGCGTTTCCCACTCTATCAATATGAAGGAAAACCTGTGCTCATCGTAAACACGGCAAGTAAATGTAAATATACGCACCAGTTTGATGACATGCAGAAGCTGTATGACCAGTACAAGGATCAAGGACTTCAGATTATTGGTTTCCCGTGCAACCAGTTTGCAGAGCAGGAGCCTGGAAGCAGTTCGGAAGCAGAATCCTTCTGCCAGATTAACTATGGTGTGAAATTTCCGATGTTCTCCAAATTGGATGTGAATGGAGAAGCGGCGCACCCGCTCTACGACTTTTTGAAAAGATCAGGGCCTTTTGCCGGCTTTGATGAAACCGATATACAGGCCAAACTATTGAAATTGATGGTGTCCGATAAAGCACCAGAATGGTTACACGGCGATGCAATCAAATGGAATTTCACCAAATTCCTGATTGATGCAGAAGGTCGTGTGGTTAGACGTTTCGAACCGATCGACTCCATCGACGAGATTCAAGAGAGTATTAAACAGCTTCTATAATTTCACTTTCATATATCCTACAGGGGCATGACACAAATCGTTTCCCTCTTCCGAACAGGAGGTGCATGAATGTGCCGAGCATGATGCAATTTAGTGCTTCACTAGAGTATAGTTACCGTTCCACTACTGTATATAACCCGGGCAAGTCAGATGGATTCCATTCACATCCACATTATGAGATTTATTATTTTCATGATGGAGAATGTACTTATATTATAGGAGACCGGGTATACAATCTGAAGCCGGGTGATCTGGTGTTAATGCATGGCTTGACTCTTCATCGGCCACATCCGAAGCCTGGCAGTACTTATGAGCGAAGCACATTGCATTTTGATCCGTCTGCCATACGCAGCAGCCTGCATGCTGACCGTATAGTTGAGGTCCTGAGGCCATTTGAAGAACTCAGAAATTGCCGGGTCAATCTGACGGGGGATTGCCGCTCTGAATTTGAAGCTCTATTGCATGATCTTCATCGTCTATCTCAGAGTCAGAGCCATTTCAGACAAGAGCGCATGAATGTCAGACTGTGTGATCTGTTATATTTTGTAGCAGAGATCTGCCAGGGTGATGTCGAAGAACAACTTCCCTCATCGGAGAAGGAGCGCCATGTCCAGCATATTATTCGTTATGTGGATACCCATTATATGAAGGATATTGGTCTGGATGATTTGGCACTGGAATTACATCTCTCCAAGCCATATCTGGCAGGCATGTTTAAGGAAATGACAGGTTTGACGATATTCAAATACCTGTATGACCGTCGTATCAATCAGGCCAAGCTTTTGTTTCAGTTCCAACCAGAGATCACGGTGACAGAGGCAAGTCGATTGTCCGGTTTCAAACGCCTTTCACATTTTAGTCGGATGTTCAAACAAAGTGTGGGATGTTCGCCTGATCTGTACCGTACTCAATTGCATCGCCAATCATAGAAGTCTTATAAGCTGACCAGCTTGTCTGGTTGGCTTTTTTTGTTGATTTTCGTTCGGAGAATGCGTATTACTGTGTTTAGAGCACACGCAGAACAGGTAAAGAAAGGTAATGAAACCAGAGGAGGCGAATATGAATGAAACAGCGCACACCGGATCAGAATAACAACGATACCCGTCAGGAACAATCCCATGACAATCCTGAACAATATAAGACAGAGCACGAAAGTCTGCTTGACCGTTATGAAGAAGAACAGACTGTAGATCCAATTCCGATGGAAGATCTGAATATGGAGGCTAAGGAAGAGAAGAACAAGGATCAAACAAAAAGCAACTCGTCTACCGAAGAGAAATACCGGGCGGATTATCGCAAAAAAGGCGAGTGAAGGATTACGTTAATGGCTGTTTGAGGAGAAATGATGAAGTATTTTCGGTGAATGTATATTTAGTGAAAATAAATTAGTTTGTTGACTAATGTATGTTACTATATTATAGTTACTATGTTGGCAAATGAAAAAAATTTGGGAGGCGAATAAGAATGACTACTTTTTTTGATGCGTTGAAAAACAGAAGATCTTATTACGGAATCAGCAAGGAATCTACAATTTCGGATGCTAAAATCCAGGAAATCGTAGAAGAAGCGGTGAAATATACACCGACTTCCTTTAACTCACAAACATCCCGTGCTGTAGTACTGCTCGGCGAACAACATGATAAATTATGGAATCACACAGAAGAAATTTTGCGTGAAGTGGTAGGTAATGAAGAAGCATTTAAATCCACAGCTGAAAAAATGGCCGGATTCCGTAGTGGATACGGTACGGTTCTCTTCTTTGAAGATAACAATGCAATCGCACAGCTTCAACAGAACTTTGCAGCTTATGCAGATAATTTCCCGATCTGGGCTAACCAATCCAACGGTATGTTGCAACTGGTAATCTGGACGGCTCTGGAACAAGAAGGTCTGGGTGCATCTTTGCAGCACTACAATCCATTGATTGACGAAAAAGTGAAACAAGAATGGAACATTCCAGAGAACTGGAGATTGATCGCTCAGATGCCATTTGGTAAACCAACGGCAACACCGGGTGAGAAAGAATTCCAACCGATTGAAGAGCGCGTAAAAGTACACAAGTAAGCTTCGCATTTCCCAACATTTAACCACATACGGCCTCGCTTCAATTTGATACGATGATAGTTGATCGTAATCCAATGAAGCGAGGCTTTTTGATGTGAATAATAGATTAAAAGATATTACGAGCCAACATGTGTGGAAAGTGGCTTTATGCGGGCTAGTAGTACTTGGATCGATGTGTGGTTATAGTACAACCGTTAAGGCTGCCACTGTGCAGCAACAGTTTCAGGATACCCGTACCAGTTATGCCAAGGATGCCATTACACATTTGGTGAACAAAGGCATTGCTGCCGGTACGTCAGAGACTACATTTGAACCGAAGAAAGCCGTCACTCGTGCAGAATTTGCGACATTTGCGGTGAGATTGCTAGGTTTGAAGCCAGTAAAAAATAATATCAATCCTTATCAGGATATCAGCATGAATGCCTGGTATTACGGCAACGTTGCGGCCATGACGAATCTTTTCATTCTGGAAGGCAAGGGTCAGGGAACATTCCAGCCGAATGCGTCCATTACGCGTGAAGAAGCGGCAGCGCTGCTTGTTCGGATGTTGAAACAGCAACCGGCAGAGACAGCACTTTTGTCTTCAACGTATTTCGATGCAGCAGATATATCGGCTTGGGCACGTCCTTATGTGCAGACGGTATACCAGCTTGGACTAATGCGGGGAAGCGGAGGCATGTTCCGACCGCATGATCAGGTAACGCGAGAAGAAGCAGCCGTCATGCTTGATGCCATTTTACAAAAGAAAACATGGTCTGAACAGTTACAACGTGGAGATGAACTCGGCGTTCAATTGGGCTGGCAATATAATTCCACGACAGCTGAATTCAAGAAGCAGGTGGAACAGTCTGAAGTGAATACGCTCGTCCCACGCTGGTTTTTCCTGAACAGCAGTATGAAAGTAACGGATCACGCGGACCCGGCACTGATCTCCTGGGCATCCGCCACAGATAGGCAGTTATGGCCATTGCTTGGGAATCGTTCCGATTCGGCACTTACGCATCAGATGTTATCCAGCTCAACGAACCGAGCGGCAGTGATCTCACAGGTAGCCGCTTATGTCAAAACCTATAAACTGGACGGCATTAATGTGGACTTCGAGAATGTTGATCCTGCGGATCGTGAAGGGTTAACGGCATTTGTGACCTCCTTGACGGCTACATTGCACGCACTGGGTGCAGTTGTGTCTGTGGATGTATCACCAGACCTGGGTACAGATTGGACGGATGCATTTGATTATGCCAAACTGGGCGCTGTGTCGGATTATATGGTGCTGATGGGATACGAGGAACACTGGAACGGTGATCCGATAGCGGGATCCGTGGCGTCTCTTCCATGGGTGGAAAGGGCATTGGATACTATGCTCTCCGAGGTGGTACGTGCCAAAACCATTTTGGCCCTTCCGTTGTATACACGAGACTGGTCTTCAGTGAATCCGGCAAGTAGTTCTTGGGACATTACATTGTCAGAACAGGGAACGCGCGCGCATGCCACAGGATCTGTAAGACGATGGGATGCAAATCTGGTTCAATATATGATTGGGTACAACAGTAACGGTATGACAAGATATATATGGGCAGAGGACAGTCGTTCGTTATCGGCCAAAGTGTTGATGAGTGAGCAACGGCAGATTGCCGGTCTGGCTTACTGGTATATGGGCGGCGAAACAGCCGATGTATGGAACGCCATTTCGAATGCTTCGCGATTTGCATCGTATAACTTCTAAATATTCATGAATTGGATAGACTCAAGCGGACCGGGATACAGCCGGATGGTTTGGGTCTGTTTGTTTTGGTATAAGATAAGCAATATGAGGAATCGTTTAAGCTTGGCTGAACGGTTTAATGTATAGAAGGACAAATAGTATATATTGAACTAAACATTTACACAAAACGGAGAGGACAGAACGAAGCTGAAGAAGCGAAGCGTGCGCCTAAAGCTTTCTGAAAGAAAGCTGTATCGAAAGCATACGCTTATCACCGGATTTAACCTTTGTAAAAGATAAAAAAAATCTGGGGATTACAGCGATCGGAAGGTTGTTCTGTCATCGGAGTGACCAGTGTAAATACTTGTTAGTTCGATATTATAGTTTAGGAGGAGAAGGAGCATGCGAGAGGTTGATTGCATAATTGTAGGTGGAGGGCTCGCAGGGCTTCAGGCAGCCATTCAGCTTGGGCGTTATTCAGCTCATCAGGTGTTGGTCATCGACGCGGGAGAAGGCAGATCAACCCTGTGCCGGACGTATCATAATATCCTCGGGTTCCCCGATGGGGTATCCGGTGAAGAGCTCCGAGCCCGAGGCAGGATGCAGGCAGAGCGGACGGGTGTATCTTTTGAGAAAGACCGTATTGTGCAAGCAGGCCGTCATGGAGAGAAGATTCAATTGTTCGGTACTTCCGGAGTTGAATATAGGAGCAAAACTGTGTTATTGGCAACGGGTTTAACGGATCGAGTTCCAGATATTCCGGGATTAACCCCGACGCTTGGCCGAACAGTCTATGTTTGCCCCGATTGTGATGGTTATGAGATTCAGGATCAACGTACGGTACTATTGGGATCTGGCGAAGCAGGTGCCAATATGGCGATGATTTTAATTCAGCGTACGAATGATCTGTTATATATCAATCATGAGCAGGCCCCCATCTCTGCAGAGCTTCACCGCAGCATGAAAGAGGCGGGCGTTCGTTATCTGGAAGCAGCTGTTCAGGAAGTGCAACAGATTGAGGATGGCCATATCACCGGTATTCTGACCGAAGATGGACAGATCTTTGAGTCTGAGCGAGGTTTTATCGCTTTTGGAGGCAATCGGGTACACTATGAACTGGCAGAGCAGCTTGGAGCTGTGATCGCAGATAATAAACATGTAGAGGCTGATTCGCGCAGCTTGCAGGCAGCGACGAATGTATGGATAGCCGGGGATCTGGGATTACACGCAGAACAAGCAACCGTTGCGATGGGTGAGGGTTCCATTGCTGCGATCTGGATTCATAAGGCGTTACAGCAGATGACAAAGGATTAAATGTGGAGTTCATCATCAAAATAAAATTTCAGTTTGAACAATTAGAATACTATTTTTCGTTGATCCAAAAAGACCTCCCAAGCCATGAATATGACGGGAGGTCTTTTTGGGCTAACTTCCTCTGGAAAAAGGACAATCATTTATCCGATGACTCGGACGAATGAGAAGAAGAATTTTTGTGCTTCGAGTCATGGGAGAAATCCTTCCGGATATTTTCCACGATATCGCCAACCACGCCTTCGATCATGTCGGTTGGTCCGGGATTATGTTTGTCTGGATGGATCACGGTATTCACGCCTGGTTCAAGTTCATCCTTTGTCTTCTCAGGTTTGGTTTTATCACGCATGGGAAATCCCTCCTGGTTCGTATTGTATAAGGTGTAAGGTGTAAGGTGTAAGGTGTTCATTAACATATCCAAACACCGTTACACATATGTAAACGATTAACCGCTGTAGTTCTTTTGAAACGCGTACTTGCTCATACCATAGAAGATATATACAGAATTGAACGTGCTGATTAAACTTCTGCAATACGTTTATATTATAGATAACCAATTGATTATTAAGTCTAAAGGTTAAAACCAATAAACAACTAATATACAGGAGGTTATTCAGATGAATGAACAAAATCATGTAATCCATAAAGATGGTCAGGTTTCAACGGACAAGGTGGACAATGCAATCGAGAAAATTGCACCGGAAGAGAGAGAACAGATTTTACAGAACTTTGATGCATTCAAAGAATACCTGGGTAAACGAATTGCGATGGGTGAGTCAATCGGATTAAGCGAAGAGCAGATGGCTAAAATTGCCCAGAAAGTAGCTGACCATCTGGCTGCGAACGAAGAGCCTCGTAACCGTGAAGAAAAGTTGCTTCAGGAACTGTGGAATGTCGGCAAGGAAGATGAACGTCACATGCTGGCTCATATGCTCGTTCGTTTGGCACAGAGCTCCACAACCAATCATTAATTAACTCTATGCGTAAGCATAAAGAATACTATCGTTTTTCTTCAAATCTGCCAAAAACCGTAGCGTAACTGTGAACGTGTCTGGAGCAGGGCAGAGAGAAGCGGGGAGCGGGAGCCTAACGAACCTGTGACGCCTTATTCAGGGATTTGAGAGTCTCGCAGCAATCTAAGGAATCTGACACACGCTATATGGCTAGAAACAGCCGTTGACAGCGTATTTTCAGGAAATTTCGGATAATAAAGTGTCTCATGTTCCTTACAAAATAAAAGAAGCGCCAGAAGGCCGAATAAGACGTCCTCGGTTCCTTAGTCATCAGGACCATTTGTCAGGAATAGGCAGCTTACCCTTCACGATTGTTGGAGACGGCCATATTTCAACCCATCACTTGCCTGAGTTTAAAAGACACATCCTAGTCAAGAACCCCTGAATGAGAGATTTTCAGGGGTTCTTGTCATTTACGGAAACGACAGACAGGAGTAATGACGTTCATTGTAACTATTTTTAATCTGGCTGATACTTTTATATTCGCTGTTCCAAGTATGATAGGAAAAGAGAGAACGTTGAAATTAATAGTTCACCTGAGCGTTTGATAAGGAAGACTTCCGGTTAAGGAATAGTAACGTTCATATTAAGGAGAGATGTTACCTATGAAGAACGCGGCAAAACAATGGAAACTACGAATGATCGGTGCAGTTGTTGCTTTACTTGGCATGATTGTGCTGACTACATATTTGCTTACCCCTGCGAATGCTCAAGAAAGTGCGGATGCCCAACAGCCTTCTGCCAAAGAAGCACAGGTTGCAAATTCCGAGATGTTTACAGCCTATGTTGAAGGTATGCACAAGGAAGACGGCAAATTGTTTATGACAGTGGACAAGATTGGTTGGTATCAGGGTGAAGAAGCCGATGCGATTTTTGCACAGCGCAATCCAGAAGCCGGTATAGACGGTGCTCCAGATGGTTACTATATTGTTAATGACAGCAAAGAGCAGGAACAGGTTGAGGTTAGTGCCAATGCTGAAGTGTTGATGCAGTTGTATGATCGAGATGGTACGATGCAGGGTGCAGACATTCAGTGGAATGAACCTGTGACATTATCCAAGTTCGAATCGTTGTATGAGAATACCCGTATTCTTGACCTGTCCGTATTCCCATATCATCTGACGGTACAGGACGGAAAAGTGACCAAAATTGTGCAGCAGTACATCCCATAAAATAAGAAGAAATTCATCATTCAAGCATTCCTCCGGTTCATTGGAACGGTGAGGGATGCTTTTTGGTTATGACAAATTCATGAAAGCGATTGTAATTAATGGTAGGTACATGTATCATTATTGGAATGGCGTTTTTACATAGTTCAGGAGGAGCCTCATGCTTAAAGACATGATTGCATTAACTAAACCCGGACTTCTACGGCTAAATGTGTTTGCGGTGGCGGTAGGGTTCTGGGTAGCTTCAAAATGGGATATCGCATGGTTAACTCTGCTCTTGGTCGTGATTGGATCAACCTTAATTATTGCTTCAGCTTGTGTAATCAACAATTATTGGGACCGTGAATTGGACCAAAAGATGGAGCGCACCAAAAAAAGGATGGATTACATTAACCATCTGAAGCCAGGGTTTGTACTTGGCTATGGCATTATCCTTGGTGTTGTGGGACTAGCAGTACTGTATCTCCTGGTGAATCCGTTATCAGGATGGATGGCATTGCTTGGATGGTTCGCTTACATCGTGATTTACACGATGTGGTTGAAACGCAGTTCAACGTGGAGCACGTCGCTCGGTGGAATTGCGGGAGCGATGCCGCCTGTCATTGGTTATACATCTGTAACCAATGAAATTGATGCGGGAGCCTGGTTGCTGTTCGCGCTATTGTTCCTCTGGCAACCACCACATTTCTGGTCATTGGGTATTCGCCGGGTAGAGGAATATCGTGCTGCCGGGTTCCCCTTGTTGCCTGTGGTTAAAGGGGTAAAACGCACCAAGTTTCAGATGATTCCTTATGTTTTTCTGCTGCTTCCTGCTGTATTCCTGTTGTATTACTACGACTACGTGGGTCTGGTATTTCTGATTGTATCTCTGCTCGGTGGACTGATCTGGTTCGTGCATACACTTAGCGGACTGAAGACACAGGATGATGAGAAGTGGGCAAAAGTGAACTTTCTAATCTCGGTGAACTATCTCATGCTTGTATTTATTGTGATGGTTGCTAATACGACATGGTCATAATCAGGTGCTGAACAGAATATTTTGGGAGAGGCTGCTTTAACAGCCTGCACCGGATGAAAAAGCACACGATGGAATAGGGTTTGGACAACCTTCAGTTGTTGAAACATATTCTTCAGTGTGCTTTTTTGGTATAATAAAACAATTGAATCATATATGTGGAAATTATAATGCAAGTTGGGAAGTGACAGCATGAGTGATTTGGAACAGGCCGTACGATGGAGACAAGAAGGCAAGGTGCAGGAAGCGATTGAGCTTCTGCAAGAGATTACAGTCCAGGAACCCGAGAATGCAAATGTCTGGTATCAGTTAGCGTGGGCACATGATTCGCTTGGATTGGAGCGGGAGGCTGTTCCTCATTATGAGAAGGCACTGAGTCTTGGGCTTTCTGGTGAGGATAGAGCGGGTGCAATACTCGGACTAGGCAGTACATATCGAACGCTTGGAGAGTATGGGCAGGCTAAAGTTTGGTTTGAAAAAGGGCTGCAAGAATTCCCATTGTACCGGGAATTTGAGGTGTTCTATGCGATGGTGCTCTACAATCTGGGGGAACATGCAGAAGCGATGCAACGATTGCTGACGCAACTTGCGGATACATCCAGTGATAAGAGAATCAATGACTATAACCGAGCAATCCGTTACTATGCAGATCAACTGGATCGGATGTGGGAATAGATCGAATACACAGAAAAGGAGATGGATGAATGAACTCCAATCAAGATCTGAAACAGGTAAATGAAAGATTGGATCAAATTGAGCGGAAATTGGATAACCTGGGAGGCAGCCAGCAGAACAAACGCTCACCTGGCGTGCGCTTCCTGATTGGTTTTGGCATCACGATTGCGGTTATATTTGTACTGATGCTGACTCTTGGTGTTATACAATTTGTGAGTAACGTGAGTAACGGATAGAAAAAGTCGATCATGACGACAGGTAGTGAGTTCTCCAAAGTTACATAGCCGGGCCGAGCCATTGTTGCACCTCTTCAATGAAACGCCGCGTAGCTGGCGATAGATTAACCAAAGACGGGCAGGCCATGCCAATCGTACGATAAGGATCTCCAGTTAGTGGCACGAGCGCGAGTGCATCAGCATGATTTTGAAGTACCATTTCCGGCAGCAAACTGATTCCGAGACCATTCCGGACCATCGCCATGATAGCTTGATCTTCGGCGACTTCATAGACGACATTGAGTTTGGCTGCATGCTGCCGGATCAGTCGTTCAATCTCATTGTCTCCGCCCCATTTGGGCAATATAAAGGGCTGATTCAGTAGAATATCAAACGAAACAGACTCCTCTGAGGCGAGAGGATGATCCAGGGGCAGGATGCACATCATCCTGTCTTTTTGTAATGGAATGGTCTCAAAAGGCGATGAATCACCGAGAGACAGGAATCCAAGGTCGATGGCACCTCCAGCCAGCCAACCCTCAATCTCAGCATAATCGCCCTCCCACAGCTTGATCTCTATTCCTGGATGACGCAGGCGAAATTGTTTCAGGATGCCTGGCAACCATTGCGTGGAGACACTTGCGAAGGTGCCGATCCGCACAGTACCAATCTCGGCGCCGCGAATGAGGGATATCTCCTGGTTCATCAGTTCCGTCCAGCGCAGAATCTCACGTGTATATCCCAGAATGCGTTCACCTTCAGCGGTAACCCGTACGCCGGAGCGGCTGCGATGGAGGAGTGAAAAACCACATTCAGTCTCGAGACTTGCGATGGCATGGCTGACTGCGGATTGGGTGACATTCAGCGCTTCTGCCGCTTTGGTGAGACTGCCATATTCCACGACCGTATTCAATATTTCATATTTGATGAGTGACATGAATAGTTCCGTTCCTTCCCATTTTGGATACATGAGTTTATTTCATATAATCTATTATAAATATTCATTTTTATAATGCAAAGAGATCGTATATACTTGCCAAGGCGAGTTAGTTTGACGCACGATCACACAGCTCAGAATACATAGAATGAAGGTTGAAGCAAGATGAATGGTGTACAGGTTAATCAAGGTCAGGCAACGAGAAGAGCGGACATCCAGATGCTGCTCGCAACGGTCATTTGGGGATCATCCTATCTGTTTATGAAATCGGGCCTGGAGTCCATGCAAGAACTGAATCTGGTCGCATTCCGTTTTGGAATTGCCTTTATTGCGGCAGGGCTTCTGTTTCATCGGCGGTTGTATAATATGAATCGTGGCACACTTGTGGCAGGGGCCGTTATGGGGACAGCGTTATTCGCTGCATTTGTATTTATCACCTATGGTGTACAACGTACAACGACATCCCAAGCGGGATTCCTCATTAGTTTGGCGGTTATTTTTGTGCCTATTCTGACAACGATCCAGCATCGCCGTATGCCGGACAAACGATTGACGCTCAGCATCCTCGTGGCAGTTACCGGGCTTGGCTTGCTGACGCTTCAACATGAGCTGAGTCTGCACACGGGAGATATTCTGTGTATACTTGCAGCACTGGTGTATGCCATCTATATTATGATTGCTGGCAAGTACACACCGAAGCATGATCCGTTAACGTTGGGAACCGTCCAATTGGGCGTTGCAGCGATGTGGGGAATTGCAGCTGCATTCATGCTGGAGACGCCACGTATGCCCGATACGGCTGAATCCTGGGCGGCGATTCTTGGCTTAGGTGTATTATGTAGTGGCTTGGGGTACATTTTGCAGACGCTCGCACAGCGGCATGCTTCTCCCACAAGAACAAGTCTGATTTTTTCACTCGAACCACTGTTTGCAGCGGCCTTTGCATTTACCTTTCAAGGGGAATCGCTAACGGTGCAAGGATATGCAGGAGCAGCGCTGATGTTGGTCGGTGTTCTGATCACAGAGATCAAACTTCCACAGCCTATTTTCTGGCGCAGAAAACGCCCTGTTTTACAGTCGGAACTCGGCGATCAGGGAGCACCAGGCGTATAATCAGGGGACAAGGCCCTTTCGTCATCTTCTATGGAAGGTGGGGAAAGGGCCTTTTTTGGTTATGTCGTACAGCTAGTGTAACAGAGATAATCGACTACCTAACAAAATCAGAATAACATAACCTTGTTTTGTTGATTTTTGTTTTTTATGCTACACTGAATGGAAAATCAGGGAAAACGGGTGAGTAGGATGGCCAAAAGAGTTACCATGCAGCAAATTGCGGATGCTGCGGGGGTGTCCAAATTCGCAGTTTCCCGTGCACTGACGGGCAAGCCTGGTGTGAGTGAGCATACACGCGAGATGATTGTCAGAACGGCGGGACAGCTTGGATATTTTAGAACCGAACCGAAGCGTTATGCGCTGGAGACACAGATGTCATTGGAGATGAAGCCAGAAGCGAAGCGGCAAGGCACCATATTGATTTTGTTTCCCAACATTCGTTCTCAGAATCGATCCTCCTTGTACTGGGGGCCTGTGTTTGACGGGATTTCTGAGAGGTTGAATGAGAAGGGAATGGATATTTTAACGCTGACGGAACCCTCTTCAGATCGAATGTTCTCGGTTCTTAATCCCGAAGCAATCAGTGGAGTCATTACCGTGGGCACCATCTCGACATCGGTATTGCTGGAAATTTACAGACTACGTATTTCACTGGTCATGGTAGATCATGAAGACGCCGCCGTATACGCAGACTCGGTTTTTACGGATAATATGAAATGCATGAAAGAACTCGTTCTCATGCTTGTTGGAAAAGGCTACAGAAGGTTCCAGTTTGCTGGGCAACTGCCTGACGCGGCAAGTTTTCGAGAACGCTGGCTTGGATATCGTACGGTGCTGGAAGAGAAGCAGCTGGCAGGGGAACAGCAAGAAGGTTTGCTGGGAGCGGAGTACGAACAGATTCGGAGATCCATTGCCGAAATGAAGCTGGAGGACATCCCTGAAGTCATTGTGTGTGCGAATGATCATACGGCTGTTATCGTGCTTGAAGCACTTCGAAACCGAGGCATTCAGGTACCTGAACGCTGTGCCGTAACCGGGTTTGACAATACGCAGACGGATGAGCCCATTCTTGCTTCGGTGCACATTAACAAAGATAATCTGGGTACGAGAGCGGTAGATCAATTGTTGTGGCGGATTCAGCATCCGGATGAACCTTATGAACGCAAGTTGATCTATTCGGAATTAATTATTCGAGATGAATATAACGCCAGTTTAGAGTGATATGGTAGGAACGTATTGGATCATGGTGACGACAAGTATCCTGGTAAATAAGTTAAGTTAAAAGACATGGAGCAATTAGAGCTTCATGTCTTTTTGATATGCAGCAATTGTTTAACAAATTAAATTACAAAACAGATTGACTATAAGAAGCATATCGTGTTAATTTTGTTTTGTAAGTTATTTGTTTTTATAATAACAAAACCTAACAAAATATTAATTACCAACTCTAACAACAATGGAGGCTGTCATGAGCACAAAACAATCACAGGTTTTTCAGAATTGGACGTTCAAGGCTTGCGAAGATCAAGAGTGGATGCCGGCTCAGGTACCCGGCTGTGTGCATACAGATTTGCTGAAACTGGGCAAGATTCCAGATCCTTTTTATGGAACAAACGAGAAGGAAGTCCAATGGATTGATAAGATAGATTGGGAATATCAGACGGAATTTGACGTGGCCGATGCGTTGTTCTCCCAGGAACATCTGGAACTGGTGTTTGATGGACTGGATACATATGCGGATGTGTACGTGAATGAGGTGCATGTATTATCCGCAGATAATATGTTCCGGGTATGGAAGGCAGATGTAAAGGCTGTATTAAAGGAGAACGGCAATATTCTTCGAATACGTTTTCGGTCTCCGATTCAGGAAGACCTGCCGAAGCTGGAGAAGCTCGGATATGCGTTGCCTGCATCCAATGATCAGTCCGATGTTGGCGGACTTGGCGATAAAAGAGTAAGTATTTTTGCCCGTAAAGCGCCGTATCACTATGGTTGGGATTGGGGTCCGCGTTTTGTAACGAGTGGAATCTGGCGTGAAGCACGTCTTGAAGGTTGGACACAAGTACGAATCAATGATGTGTACGTCCAGCAAAATGAAGTAAGCGCTACCTCAGCTTCATTAACAGCTGTTGTGGAAGTCGAGACATCACAAGCGGTAGATACAGTCATTCGTATCGGTGCAGACGGTCAGAGATGGGAACGATCAGTATCGCTGCAACCCGGAACTCAAACTGTGGAGATTCCAATCTCCATTAATGAACCAAAATTGTGGTGGAGCCGTGGGCTTGGTGATCCGCATCTGTATACTTTCCTTACCGAAGTGCTTCAAGGTGAACGGGCTGTTGCTGAATCTACAGTGAAGACAGGGCTTCGTTCCATTCGTTTGGTACGTGACAAAGATGAAGCGGGAGCATCCTTTTATTTTGAATTAAACGGCGTTGCGGTCTTTGCCAAAGGGGCAAACCATATTCCGAATGATAGTTTCATCACCGAAATTACCCGTGAACGTTATCGACATGAGATTATCTCAGCTGCCGAGTCCAATATGAATATGCTTCGTGTGTGGGGTGGCGGGATCTATGAGCAAGATGAATTCTATGAACTGTGTGATGAATACGGCATTCTGGTATGGCAAGACTTCATGTTTGCATGCAGCATGTACCCGGGAGACGAAGCGTTCCTGAACAGTGTGAGACATGAAGCCATTGATAATGTGAAACGTCTGCGCAACCATCCAAGTATTGCGCTCTGGTGCGGGAACAACGAGATTGATTCGGCTTGGGCTCACTATGTTGAGAATGGTGGCTGGGGTTGGAAGAAGGATTTCACTCCTGAGCAGCGTGAACGCATCTGGGCCGATTACGAAGCCATCTTCCATGATCTGCTGCCAGAAGTCGTTGAAGCGTATGCTCCAGGTGTGGATTACTGGCCTTCTTCACCACTTGTATCCCTGTCAGGGGATGAGAAGCAGCATGCTCACCCGTCCACAGCCGAAGGTGATATTCACTATTGGGGCGTATGGCACAATGTAGAACCTTTCGAAAACTACAATGTGCATGTGGGTCGGTTCATGAGCGAATACGGATTCCAGTCTTTCCCGGAGTACAAATCAGTCCGTACGTACGCGGAAGAAGAGGATCTGGCACTGGAATCGGAAGTCATGCTCGCCCATCAGAAGAATGGGGCAGGCAATCGTCTGATCAAACAATACATGGATATGTACATGCATGAATCGAAGGATTTCCCATCGTTCCTGTATATGAGCCAGGTACTTCAAGCGGAAGCGATGAAGACAGCGATTGAAGCGCACCGTCGCCGCAAACCATTCTGTATGGGCACACTTTACTGGCAAATGAATGACTGTTGGCCGGTGGCTTCATGGGCAGGAATGGACTACCTTGGTCGTTGGAAAGCATTGCAATATTATGCAAAGCGCAGCTTCAGCGATGTGTTGGTATCCGTAGACGGAACCAAGGAAGATACGACAGATATATATGTAATCTCGGATCAATTACAACCTGTAAAAGGTCAGTTACAGATTCGTTTGATCGGGTTCGACGGTACGGTATACCGTGATGAAATGCATGACGTGACCTTGGCACCAAATGCAGGAGAACGCGTGCTGTCATTACGTAACGCGGAGTGGCTTGAAGGCCGTGATTCAGCCAACATGCTCCTGCGACTGGACCTGAGACAGGAAGGTGCGGCGAATATCGTACAGGAACACTATTTTGTACCTTCCAAAGATCTTACCCTACAGCATGCAAACATCAGTATAAGCGGGGGAACGGATGAGAACGGCGTTCATCTGATACTGGAAAGTGACGTGCTTGCTAAACAGGTATGGCTATCTTCGGATGTGGAGGGTATATTCTCGGATAACTTCTTTGACCTGATTCCCGGCCTGCCGGTAAAGGTACACTTTACGTCCAGAGAAGGATTGCAGTCTAATGATGTGATATCGAATCCGGGACCAATCAAGGTGCAGTCCATGATTAATTTTATTCGTTAACCTAGAAGAAACGGTTGGATTCTCTCGTAAGAGAGATTCAACCGTTTTTTTATTGAAACCTGACTCCATTTATATATCGTAATGGTTTCGTAATACTTCGCTTAGAGAATCGTAAGCTGTCTTGCTTATTGTAATCCATGTAAGTAATAAACGAA
Source organism: Paenibacillus sp. 1781tsa1 (assembly GCF_024159265.1). NCBI lineage: Bacteria > Bacillati > Bacillota > Bacilli > Caryophanales > Paenibacillaceae > Paenibacillus > Paenibacillus sp. 1781tsa1. Next base: position 2,701,709 of record NZ_JAMYWY010000001.1, read on the forward strand.
TGGAGAGTGATCAGAATGAAGAAAACGAATAAGAGCAAAAAAGTGTTGGTAGCAGCGGTTTTGATGATGTCTATGGCCTTTTCTGGATTGGCAAGTGCTGCAGATATGAAAACGATTAAAAAGGATGGCATGGAACTTGTTCAATTGAGACAGGCGGCGAAAATGTATGATTACAGCATTATGTGGGACGGCAAGGATAGATCTGTGACTTTGATGTATATGGGCAAAATGGACGGCATGATGAAAGACGATAAGATGATGGAAGATGACATGAAGATGAAAGATGACAAAATGATGGAAGACGACAAAATGATGAATGATGACATGATGATGGAAGACACGATGATGCCTGCGGGAAAAACGATTAAATTGTGGATTGGATCGAAGAAAATCATGGTAGATGGTATGCAAGTTAATTTGAAATCGATGCCTGTCATCCATGATGGGAATACGTATGCGGCTGAGTCAGTAATTCAACAATACATGATGCCAGCCATGGGAATGAAGTAATTTAAGGGCTAAGCATCGCCATCACCATATGATATGATTGGCTCAAATGTATTTTCTGGAATATGGGGTGGGTTTGTTTGAATGAATGTGTACTTGTTGCTGATGATGATACAAATATTACGGACGTTTGCCGCAGGTATCTTGAACGGGAAGGTTATCTTGTCGTGACGGCTAAGGATGGCTTGGAGGCTATTCAGCTGTGGCACAGCCAAACGCCAAGCTTGATTGTGCTCGACCTGATGATGCCACATAAGAATGGATGGGAAGTCTGCAACGAGATTCGGCAAACTGAGGATGTGCCCATTGTAATGCTGACGGCCCGAGGTGAGGAACAGGACCGTCTGATGGGACTGACGATGGGGGCGGATGATTATCTGACCAAACCTTTTAGTCCGAGAGAACTCGTCTTACGTGTGAAGGCAATTCTGCGGAGAATGCGAATTGCGCAGGCATCACCTGTTACAACATCTGAATATACGATCAATTATGAAGGGCTTACCATAGATACCACCAAGCGTGAAGTGCACATCAGCGGGCAGGCCATTGAATTGACCGTTACAGAGTTTGAGATGTTGTATTTGCTGGCAAGTCACCCGGGTCAGGTGTTCTCCCGTAACCAGATGTTAAGCAAGATTTGGGATTTTAGTTATGAGGGAGATACAACAACGGTGACTGTACATGTTCGGAGACTACGAGAGAAGATCGAACAGAATCCTTCTGATCCAAAATATATTAAAACAGTTTGGGGTATAGGGTATAAGTTTGCGGGTGGCAGTTCATGAAACTTCGCACATACTTGGTGTTGTCCAGTCTCACAGGCATTGGCGTATTATTAATTTGTTTGTTTATCAGTTATTCCAAAATGCTGCTTACGATTGAACAACTGTACTGGTTATCGGCTATAACGGCAGGGGTAGGCTTGCTTTCGTTTATTCTTCAATATTTGCTGACCAAGCCATTAGAGAAATCGATTGCGAGAATTACAGAGAAGACGATGAGAATTGCTGAAGGGGATTTCCATACGGAAGTCCCTCTCATCGGTCCACAGGAATTTAAGCTTCTGGCACAGCAATTTAATGAGATGAGTTCCAAGTTGCAGGAAAGCTTTGACCATCTGCATCTTTCAGAAAACGCCAGACGAGAGTTGGTCGCCAATGTTTCCCATGATTTGCGGACTCCTTTGGCATCCATTCAGTCATTCGTCGAAGCGTTGGAAGATGATGTTATTAAGGATAAAGAAACCTTTCAACGTTACCTGAACACGATACGACTTGAAACGAAGCGTTTGGGAGGACTTATTCAAGACTTGTTTGAATTATCCAGCCTGGAAGCGCAAGGAGAGGTGTTTGACCCTCAGCCTTGTCACGTCGATGAGTTGTTGCTCAGTACGTTAGAGAGCTTCTCGTTTCATCTCGCGGAGAAAACACTTCACGTCGAAATTGATGTGCCTGATAAATTACCAGCCGTACTCATGATGCCTGCACAAATGAAACGGGTCCTTTCCAATTTGCTGCAAAATGCCATTCAATACTCTCCTATAGAAGGAAAAATCATTCTGGCTGCTGAAGAGAAGGGGCCGTTTGTACGAATTTCAGTTACGGATGAAGGAGAAGGAATCGAAGCGGAGGAAACTTCGCGTATATTTGAACGCTTTTATCGAATTGACAAATCACGCAGCAAAAGCAATGGAGGTGCCGGGCTCGGCCTGGCCATCGCTCAATCGATTGTGGAACTCCATGGAGGCGAGATCGGGGTTCAGAGTACGAAAGGTGAAGGAAGCTGTTTCTGGTTCACGCTTCCGATCTATGTCAATCGCTAACCTTGGTTTATCCTGCGTAGTATTTCTTCAGGTGGTGAATGACCTGACCAGTGATGTGGTATTCCTTTTCGGTGTTTTTGGTGCAGGTTTGTTATCGTTTATGCACCATGTACTCTGCCGCTAATCCCGATGGGTGCCTGTCACGAACTCTCCATAGCATTGATTCCCGTCCATAGTCAAAGGCCCGAGTGCATCGCAAATGCCAGCGGGCCTTTCTTTTTTAATACTATTTAGCGGGATTGTGATGCTTATCCTTAGCTTATCGTTATCGTTATTGAATTTCCAAGATCTCGAGTGCATAACCATCCAGTTCCAGATGAGGACCTTTCGGTTTCCCGTCCAATGCACTGGTATATGAAGCATGGAGTTCAATGGGGGCAGGTTCCGGGCTCAGATTGAGAATAAAACGGAACGTTCCATTCGGACCAGAGCGGGTGGTCACCTGTACACCATGTGGCAAAGTCTGAATTCCGGAAAGGTTACAGCGTTTTGCGATGCTTCGCAATAACTGGCTCAAGTACGCTTCTTCCGGCTGGGTTGCCACATAATAGACCTCACCTTTACCCCAGTGATTCCGGGTGACAGCGACACTTTCGGCATAAAATTGATCGGCATACACAGCGACCGGCTGTGCCGTGTCCAGTTCCAGTACATCCACCCATTGGGAAGCGTTATATAGACGGCCTTGTTCGTCACGAATCTGAACGGTATCCCCGCCGACGGGATCATACTCGGTAACCCGCACACCACTACAGGCAGATAACAGACCTGGGAGCGGTGCCATGACACAGACATTATTGTCATTCTTGACACCCGTGCGATGGGTTAAGACCAAGATGCCCCCAGCTGCTGCAAAAGCTTGCAAACGTTCTGCTGTGGTCTCATCCAGCAGGTACAGGTGCGGAGCAATGATGATTTTATAGCCATCCAGTGGCTCCAAAGTGTGTATAACATCCGTACTGATGCCCAATTTGGTCAACGCGCGATGCCAGACCTTTATATTTTCGTAATATTCCAGTCCTTCGGCTTGCGGCTGAATCCGAAGGGCGTTCAATTGATCATGCGAATGCAGAATGGCGACTTCATTATGCAATGTTGAACCGTGCAGTCGCTCACTGAGTCTGTTCACTTCGTTACATAGCTGTTGAAACTCCTTGAAACGTCTCCCTGGAACGTTGCTGTGATCAATCAGCCCATGCCAGAACTGTTCTGCTCCCACAGTTGCACTCCGCCAGCGGAAATGCACAACCGCATCTGCTCCACGAGCAATCGTCTGCCAAGCGTAAGCACGCAGGAAGCCGGGCTGCGGTGTACGCCACATCGGGAACCAGCATCCCGGAGGGCCGCTCAGCTGCTCCATGATCCAGAAGTTGCGGCGTTTAATGCCGCGTGTCAGATCCAAAGAGAGTGCGCCGCTGTAAGGCGCGGTATCTGTTTTGTTCGGTGAAGGGTTCGGATAATAATCAAAAGAAGCGAAGTCCAGCTCCTGACCGATTTTATACTGATCCGCTTTTTGCGGATAACTGTGAAAATTATGGGTGACAAAATGCGTAGGACAATTGCGGCGAATAATCTCAACCTGAATATGTTGAAAATCTACAATGGAATCCGATTGAAAACGGGAGTAGTCCAGCAGGAATGAAGGGTTCTGGAACGAGGAGCCTCCATACGGCGGCGTAACCTGTTCCCAATCGCTATATTCACCACTCCAGACCACAGTCCCCCAGGCTTTGTTGATCTGATCCAGGGTGTGGTAACGAGCACGAACCCAGTCGAGAAAAGCATCCGCACAAGCGGCGCACTGACAATCCGTGAAGCTGAATTCGTTGTCGGTCTGCCAGCCGATGATTGCCGCATGTTCGGCATAGCGCTCAGTCAGTTTATGCACAATTCTTGCACTGTACGTTCGCATACTGGGACTGTTATAACAGCGATGACCCCGAATGCCTTCGTGATACGGTTGACCATTTGGAAGCACAGGCAGGACATCAGGACATTTTTCCGTAAGCCAGCGTGGCGGTGTCATGGTGGGTGTACCGATTACAATTTGCAGTCCATGACGATGTAAGGTATCGATCGCTTGATCAAGCCATGCCCATTCAAATTGTCCATCTGTGGGCTCCATTCGGCTCCAGGCGAACTCACCTACACGCACAATGCGCACTCCGCTGTCAGCCATTAAACGGGCATCCTGTTCCCACAGGGAAGGGTCCCAATGTTCTGGATAATAATCGACGCCCATTTGCACGGGACGGTATGTATTCATGTCGGTTGTTCTCCTTTAGTATAGGCATCATGATCTTGTGAATTTTGCACGAATCTATTTCATTGTATACTGGATAATAACAAGGGAATATAACAACATGTTGCGACAGGATATCATGATCTTGCTATTCAGCATCTCCATATCCTATACGTAAACAGGAGGTTGGACATATGCGAACACATTGGTTTATGCCTGAGCCGGGATTCGCCGGGTACACCTGTTATCCGCTGGCCTATGGAAGATATATTGATCCAGAGCATGGGGAGCATCGTCCAGACGGGATACGGGAATACAATTTACATCTGATTTTCAGTGGACAGGGATATGTCAGAACAGAACAAGGAAACGTGCGGTTGGTGGCTGGGCAAGGTTTTCTATATGCACCAGGACAGGCTCAACATTACTATGCTGATCCCTCCAACCCTTGGGATGTCAGATGGATTCATTTACAAGCCTATGACCTGGAGCGGTTGCTGGACCTCCGCAGTCCCGATAAGGTTTGGCTGTTTACATATTCGGGATTCGAACGCTTCGAGGCGCTGCATGAACAATTATGCCAGCTTGGTAGACATTATGAGAGTGTACATGAACCCAGATTGTCTGCCGTGCTATATGAGTTACTGGCGGAACTTACGAGGAACTCCGAGTCGCTGGCGGGCACGTCTTTACTTAGTCATCAGGATACGATTCGTTCAACCGCCGATTACATCCGTCGTCATTGTACGCAACCGCTGAGTCTTGCCGACATGGCAAATACAGCGGGATACAGCATGTATTATTTTAATCGCATGTTCAAAAGCATCATGGGGGTTCCCCCAGGCCGTTATCTGCTGGATTGCCGTGTGCTGGCGGCGAAGAAAAGTCTGGCAGATTCAGATCTGACTGTGAAGCAGATTGCTTCCCAATGCGGTTTTACGCACAGCAGTTATTTTATTCGCATGTTTCGGACTTACATCGGAATGACGCCGCAGCAATTCAGGCTGCTCTATAGCTCAAGTAGTGGAGAGGCAGACTCCATATCAACAGAGGATTGAATCCACATTAAACTCAAAAACCGTGCTGCCCAGTATGCTGAGCAGCACGGTTCTCATATGCTTATGTATGACTGAACAGTAGAGGGGATTAGCTGCCTATACGCAGATGAAATAGCGGTGTGTTTGCCGTATAAGGGAGTTATTGGTTCTTTTGTTCATTCTGAATTTCTTGCAGATCCGTAAGTTGTAGTGAAAGGTCATTCTCGGGGTTGGCACTCACAATGACTTCTGACTGAGATTGTTGCTGGCCGGGTTGATTCGACTTGCCGGCAGGTTTGATCACGTAGAGACTCTGAACGGAGTTAAGCAGGCTGGCAGGAGTGTCTTCATACGTTTCCAGGAAGAGTACATAGTCTTTGGCAGGGATCAGCTTGAGGTTGTCATCATTAATAATCTCGGTGTTGCCCAATTGTCCGCCAAGTTGCTTCACTTCAATTTTTTCCCCGGCAGTGTAACCGCCTTTATAGGATTCAGCGACCTGAATCGTGTGGATCGTATAGATTTTCTCAAAAGAAGACGGCTCTCCGCCCGGATCGGACGCGGGGTTTAACTCGTTTTCATTTGCAGCATCAGTAACTTGTACAATATCGTTTAAAGCTTCCACACGAGTCTCAACAACACTACCTTTCACAATTGTATTTGCTCTCTCGGACAGGTCGCCAATGCTTGCATAACTCGGGTAATCTTCAGAAGCAATAATGGTCATGGGTGCATCGGATGGGGACGCGGTAGGTGTGACAGAAGAACATCCAACAGCAGATAAAATGAAAATGGAAGAGAGAAGCAGCGTTAATACTCGATTTTTGTTCATGGATAGGAATCCTCCTTGGATTTTTGGGATAAGTTCGTAGCGGATTAGTACTTGGATCTTACGTTATTGATATCAAAAGTTTGGGGTTGGGTCATGGAATTGCGGTTGCGGGAGTAAGACATAATGGAAGGACTGCTTGTAGTCGGGTTGTCACCGAGCCAGATGGAGTGACCGAGTTCGTGGACAAATACGCTTTGAATGAAGTTGGATAAGTTGGTTGCGTCAGGGGTGATTGTGGATGCATTGAGTTCGATGCGGAAGCTTACGACTTGACTGCCGGATACGGAGGCGTAGTTGACACCATATGCTGTATTATTGAAGTTTCCTACGGTGATGGTGTTAGGTGAATTGCTTGTTTTGGTGAATTGAACTTTGGCACCGGCATTGTTCCAGTTAGCGAGGGAAGCATCCATAGGGGTCTGCCATGCAGAGGTGTAATTATACGTGCGAATGGGGATGGTCGTGCTGGGATAACCGTAGGTCAGAAAGGTCGCTGCATAGATGGTACTGCCGAACATCGCAATTGCCGAGAACAACATGATGCTCATCAAAAACTTCCTTTTCATACTTAAAACCTCCAATAAATGTATTTTAATCTCTATTATAGTAACAAGGAATAGTTGAGTTGAAATGAGTCCGAGGTCATTGTTTTTGTCGTGAAAAACATGAAATATATCTAGATCAGACCCTAATGGTGTCAAAATAAGTCATTTTCTGTTCGATAAGCATGCATAATTTCCCTGAAATAACAAACAATACGTTCAACTTCTCACAGGGAAAGGTAGTGCTTGAATATGTGCAACCGTTTTTCATTGGCAGCCGATTTGGACGAAGTCAGAGATCATTTCAAGATTCAGCGAGTGATGTATTATTACAAAAACCGATACAATATCAGCCCAACCCAGCATACGCCGATTATTTTGCATCAGGATGGTGAGCGTGTATTAGATGAGTTCCGGTGGGGGTTCATTCCATTCTGGGGTCGTGATGCCGTTAACGCAAATCTCATGACGGTGCATGAGAATCCTTCCTATTACAAACTGGTAGAGACCAAGCGCTGCGTTATTCCGTGCAACGGATTGTATTACTGGCGGCAAGAGGGCAAAAAAAGTTATGCGGTTCGTGTTGTTATGCCAGATCGTGGCTTGTTTGGCATTGCTGGTTTATATGAAGTATGGAAAGACACACGGAAAGAGCCGCTTCGGACCTGCACGATGCTTATGACAGGCGCGAACATGGTTACACGCGAATTTGGCAGCAAAATGCCAGCCATTCTCTCCGAAGAAGAGATCAACACTTGGCTTGACCCGGCCAATACACGGGTGACTCAATTGTTACCGCTATTGAAATCGTATAATAGTACAGAGATGAATCTGTATCCAGTCACCCCAATGGTCGCCAACGATGAACACGACTGTTACGAGTGCGTAGAAGAGATGGATCAGAAGCTGGCCTACGTTCGGAGTTTCTGAACATCCATTGGATAGAATGAAGGACTTGGGATAGAATGAAGAAGATGAAGGGGCTGAGAGTCTGGAGACACTCTGCTCTTTTTTTCCTTTCTGAAAATGAAGAGTTGCAATTGCAAAGAAACGTAACTATAATCATTACAGTAAGTGAACGCATATATTCATATATCTATTAAAAGAGATATTTATAATCAGGAGGGAACCACGAATGAATCCAAAGTTTAACCAGATGTTTGAACAAGTTTCACTGCCGACTGGTATTACACTCAAAAACCGTATCGTGCTCGCTCCCATGACTCATATGTCCTCGAATGCGGATGGTACCATATCCGACGCTGAACTCGCTTATTATGCACGACGCACCGGTGGGGCTGGCATGTCGATTACGGCTGTAGGGCATGTAACCGAGTATGGCATTGGTTTCCCCGCTCAATTTGGTGTCTATGATGATCGCTTCATTCCTGGTCTGAAAAAATTGGCTGAGACCATGAAACAACAGGGCTCCGTTGCCATATTGCAAATTTTCCATGCGGGCCGTCTGACGCCTGAACAAGCTGTACCTGCGGGTCAAGTGGTTGCTCCTAGTGCGGTTGCGAGTGAGCGTCCAGGATCGCCTGAACCAAGAGAATTGACGGATGCCGAGATTACTTCCATTATCAAAGACTTTGGTGAAGCGACACGTCGTGCAATCGAAGCCGGATTTGATGGTGTTGAGATTCACGGTGCTAATGGTTATCTGATCCAGCAATTCTTCTCCCCGCATTCCAACCGACGTGAAGACCGTTGGGGTGGAAGTACACAGAAACGTCTGACATTCCCGCTTGCTGTCGTGGATGAGATTCAGAAAGTGGTTGCTGAACATACCAAACTGCCGTTTATCATTGGTTACCGTTTCTCTCCGGAAGAACCGGAAACACCGGGACTCACAATGGAAGATACGTATGCACTGGTGGATGCCTTAAAAGATAAAAACCTGGATTACCTGCACGTTTCCCTGAACGAATTCTGGTCCAAGCCAAGACGTGGCGAAGCAGACACACGTTCAAGAATGGAGTTCATCTTGGATCGTGTGAACGGCAAAATGCCTGTGATCGGTGTAGGTTCGATTCATACCGCTGATCAGGCCGCTGAGGCGCTCCAAACGGGAGTACCTCTGCTAGCCATTGGACGTGAATTGATTATCGAGCCGGATTGGGTCGAGAAGATCGAGAGCGGACGTGAAGAAGACATTGAAACGATTCTGACCAAATCCGATCAGGAACGTTTGGTTATCCCTGACGGGTTGTGGAATGCAATCATCCACACACCGGGTTGGTTCCCTATGGCAGAAGATAAATAATATACACTTCAGAACTGGAATGGAGGGGGCGAAAGCTCCCTCTTTTTGCACATGGTCCAAATTCTCCTTGTCATCGCTCTGTGGTATGATGGATGAACAGGATCAACTGGATAATCAACGGTTTGGAGTGAAGGAATATGCTCGTAGCTGAACGGTATGAGAAAATAGTGGAATGGGTGGATACGCAAGGCAGTATGCGTGTGACCGAACTTAGTGAGCGCTGCGGAGTGACGGAAGAGACGATTCGTCGTGATCTGGACAAGCTCGAACAGGCGGGCAGGCTCAGAAGGTCCCATGGCGGGGCGGTCAGCGTAAAATACAAGGAAGAGTTACAGTCGGAGATTCCGTACCCGGAACGGGCTGTAGCCCATGCAGAAGAGAAGCGCAGAATTGCAAGCGAAGCGGTGAAAATGGTGGAATCCGGCGACCGGATCGCCCTGGATGCAAGTACAACGGCTTGGTATATGGCGGCAGGATTGCCGAATATTCCACTGACGGTATTAACTAATTCGATTAAAGTGGCCGCAGAGCTGAGTAACAAGGAGCAGATTCGTGTGATTGCCACAGGTGGGCAGTTGGCTTCGAAGTCACTGTCTTTTGTAGGACCGCTGGCGGAACGTTCGCTGGATGCGTATCATGTCGATAAAGTGTTTCTGTCTTGCAAAGGGGTGCATCTGACTAAAGGCATCAGTGAATCCAATGAATTACAGGCCTTGGTGAAGCAGAAAATGATCCAGATTGCGGATGAAGTCATATTACTTGCCGATTCCAGCAAATTTAATATACAGGCATTTACCAGAGTCGCTGAGATGAGCAGTGTGGCGAAAGTAATTACTGATCAGGGTGTAGATGAAGAGCAAGTTAGCGCATTGATCGAGCAGAATATTACGTGTATACGTGTGTAAATTAGAAAGGAATGAAGTGTAATGAAACATCCTTTTCATCTGAAAGCGGTCTGGAATGGCGGACGTAACAGTGAGGGAACAATCGATGCCGGTGGATTAAAAACAGTCATTTCGATTCCTCAGGAGATGGGCGGACCCGGTACGGGGACCAATCCGGACGAAATGCTGCTGGGTGCTGCCTCCACCTGTTACCTGATCACACTGGCAGCAATGCTGGAGCGTTCGGATATTACGCCGGATGAATTGACGCTTGAATCGGAAGCAACGGTAGATGTTACGAATAACGTATTTACGTACGAACGGATCGTTCATAGACCCCGGATTGTACTCAGCCAGGATGCTTCAGAGGCGGATCTGACCAAGGCTGAGCGCTTGGCTCATAAGGCTGAATCATCCTGTATGATCTCCCGAGCGGTGGCAGGTAATGTCCAGATGGAGACACAACCGGTCATTGTTACTACAGGAGCTAACGCGGTGTGATATACTGAAGAATAGACAATTCTAGTTGTCATTTGTGTAAAATAAGGAGTAATTCGGTATGAACACACAGAAGCGCAAAACTAACCGCTGGGTACGTTTAACACGTGCTATGAAGCTGAATTTTCTCAAATTGTTACGTGCTCCCGGAGGTGCCCATAAAGTATCTACCGGATTTGCCATAGGGTTCGGGCTCGAGTTGATCGTCATCTCAACTGCTTCCCTGATCTATCTTGTATTCTATCCCATTGTGCGACTGTCTGGCGGTTCGATGCCCGCAGCGATTGTTGGTAATGTGATTGGTAAACTTACGTTCTTACCTATTATTCTGATGCCGCTCGCCAAACAAATTGGTTCATGGATTTTGCCGGCTCACAGCATGGGACAGGGACTGGTACATGAGAGTGCATTCATGGAGCTGTTTCGTGGAAACTGGTCGGCCGTGAGTGAACTGTTGCTTGGCGGATTGGATATTCTGGCAGGTATGTCTGTGTTCGGTGTCATTCTGGGTGTGATTTCGTACTTTGTTGTGAAATTCTTCTACGTCAGAGCGCTCAACCGGCGTTATGAACGCCGGCTGGAGAAACGCCGACAAGCGGATATCGCTTCGGTACCACCTCCGGTATTAATCAGGAAGCCATCACAATCATAATGGGCAGCATGAACATGGATGCAGCAGTTGTCCACAGAATACAGCGAGATACAAACTGCGGGGAAGCATTGAACTGTTCAGCCAAAATAACGGCGTTCACTGCGGTGGGCATGGATGCGAGGATCAGCAGCACACTGAACAACGTACCTTCGACCTGAAGAGCGGTCAGAATCAGCCAGGAGAGGATTGGCGCAGCTGCGAGACGCACCACAAGTCCGGTCCAGAAGGCTCGGCGTACATTGGGCAACCAAGGAACCGTTGCCCCTTTTGGTCTGAGCATCTGTGCTCCCAGAATGGCGAGAACGACAGGCGAGTAGCCCGCGGCCAGCATGGAGATGCCTCCATCGAGTGCGTCAGGCAGGCTCAGATTGGACGCACGCAGCGCAATGGCGATGCCAGCAGCATAGATGGATGGCATGCGGAAAACGGACAGGATCGCATCTTTCACGGTGAATTCGGATCTCGCGGCAAAAAAGATACCTACCGTGTTAACAATGATCATCTGTCCAATAACGTAGACGGAAGCCTTGTCCAGTCCAAGCTGACCAAAGGCAAGCAGTACAAGCGGGAGCCCGTAATTCACGCAGTTCGTAAACGTGGAGACAAGGGTGAGACCTGCTTTTTCGCTTGCACCCAGACGGAAAATCCGGCTTAACAGCTCGGCGAGTGCCCACAGGGCAATCAGATTGATGATGGAGAACCAGAACGTGCTGGTTACGTCCGTCCAGGTAATCTCTGCATGCAGCAATGTATTGAAGATGAGCGCAGGGCTCAAAATATAAAGGGATAAGGTCGAGAGCGACCGGGTATCCCAATTCTTGAAGCGTTTTAACAGAATACCACCGATCACGGGAAGTGATATCGGCAAAAATACATGGTATAACGTGAGTAAAAATGAGTGAAGCAATACAGTTCAGTCCTTTCTGGATGAAAAACCTATCTTATCATAGCAGAAGATGCATCTCATATGAATGGATTTCAGTATGATGATGTGTAGTAATCGCCTTGCTTAACTAAGGATTTCCCTGATGGGCAGCGACAGCGGATTGCTATTTTGATATGGCAGATTTATTATAGAAGAGGTGCAACAAGATTACATACACATAGAGGAGGAAACTTTAATGAGTGAATCAAAACGCTTGCTCGTACTTGCTGGCTCTTACGCCGAAGCGGAAAATGAGGGCATTTATGCATATGAATTGAATGAGGATACAGGCAGCTTGTCCAAGCTTGACGGCATCGCGGGTGTGAAAAACCCAACGTTTGTCAACGTGGATGCTGAAGGAAACAAACTGTATGCGATTGGTGAAACAGCGTCAGCTGAAGGCAACAAAATGTCTGAAGCTGTAGCTCTGAGCATTGATCCTTCTACAGGGAAATTAACGTTGCTGAACCGGAATGACTCCATTTCAGCTCCACCATGTCATATCCAGCGTGATCCTTCCGGCAAATACTTGATCCTGTCCAGCTACCACGGTGGCCTGGTAGGTCTGCAAGCCTTGACGGATAACGGTGAAGTTGGAGCGCTTCTGGACGAGAAGAAACATGAAGGACAAGGTGCGCATCCTGAACGTCAGGACAAGCCACATGTGCACTCCGCATTCTTCAGCCCGGATGGTAAATACATGATGGTACAGGATCTGGGCGCAGATAACATCGCGATCTATTCCATTGATGCAGACAAAAATGAACTTGTGCTGCACAGTGAAACCAAAACACATCCGGGAGCAGGCCCACGTCACTTGGCGTTCCACCCGAATGGTCAATTCGCTTATGTGATCAACGAAGTGGATTCTTCGATTACTTCGTTCCAATATGATGCAGCAGCAGGTACGTTGACTGAATTGTCTACCGTATCCACATTGCCTGATGGATATGATGGCAAAGAGAATACAACAGCAGAAATCACCGTTTCCAATGATGGACGTTATGTATATGGTTCTAACCGTGGACATGACAGCATCGTTGTATTTGCAGTAGATGCAGACAAAGGTCACCTCACACTGGTTGAGCATGTCTCTGCTGAAGGTGAGCACCCGCGTCATTTTGCTCTGACACCTAACGGCAAATTGCTAATCGCTGCTAACCGCGACACCAACAACCTTGTGACATTCACAGTGGATCAGGAGAGCGGACGTCTGAAATACACAGGTCACAGCACAGGTGTATCCAAGCCGGTATGCGTGAAACCTGTATATCTGTAAAATGATAAATTTCTAATACCGGCCTTGGCCGGATTGAAATGATAAGGACCCTGCCATTGGCGGGGTCTTTTGTATTGAACATCCAACGTGATAATTAGGTTGCTGTTCTGCTGTAAACAAATCTGAATAGAGGATTAATTATGTTTTATAATTCATTTAACAACGAATATTTATCAATAGTATCGCCCAAGTAACTACCCCACTTCAAAGTGCGTACTTCCTGAATGGATAGTCAGGGTCTACAATGAGTGAGTAGCCAAAACAAACACTGCATGCATCTCTACAGACCAATTGGTGCAGGCTAAATATCTAATTATTATTTTTACAGGAACGGCCCATATTTGAACAACAAAGGAGAAATAAATGATGAAATTGCAATTGGCACTCGACTTGGTAAACATCCCTGAAGGTATCGCACTGGTTAAAGAGGTTGAACAATATATTGATATCGTTGAGATTGGTACACCAATCGTTATTAATGAAGGTTTGCACGCGGTAAAAGCGATGAAAGAAGCATTCCCTAATCTGCAAGTTCTTGCAGACCTTAAAATCATGGACGCAGGCGGTTATGAAATCATGAAAGCTGCTGAGGCTGGTGCGGATCTAATCACTGTGCTTGGGGCAACCAATGACAGTACGATTAAAGGTGCAGTAGCAGAAGCGAAGAAACAAAACAAACAAGTTCTTGTAGACATGATCAACGTGCCTAACCTTGAACAACGTGCTCGTGAAATTGATGCGCTTGGCGTAGATTACATCTGTGTACACACAGGTTATGACCTGCAAGCGGAAGGACAAAGCCCGTTCGAAGATCTGCAAACGATCAAAGCTGCTGTGAAAAACGCTAAAACGGCTGTCGCTGGTGGAATCAAGCTGGAAACATTGCCAGAAGTAATCAAAGCACAACCGGATCTGGTTATTGTAGGTGGCGGTATCACAGGACAAGCTGACAAAGCCGCAGTTGCAGCTGAAATGCAACGTCTTGTTAAACAAGGGTAAGCAGATGAGCAAAACACAGTACGCAGCTGACATCTTGAAGGAGCTGGAACGTACCCTGAGTCAGATCGATGATGCAGAGATGCAAGCAATGGCTAAACACATTCTGGCTGCAGAACAGATTTTTGTGGCTGGGGCAGGTCGGTCAGGTCTGATGGGAAAGGCTTTTGCCATGAGATTGATGCAGATGGGGCTTCGTGTATATGTGGTGGGCGAGACCGTTACACCCGGAATCAGCTCGAGAGACTTCCTCTTGTTATGCTCTGGCTCAGGAGAGACAGGCAGTCTCGTAGCTATGGCTAAGAAGGCTAGTCAAGCAGGAGCACCTGTAGGCCTGATTACGATCAAGCCAGAGTCCGCGATTGGTCAATTGGCAACTACGGTAGTGCGCCTTCCGGCTTCAGCCAAAGAGGACACAGCGACTTCCGGAGCGGAAGTAACCATCCAGCCAATGGGCTCGCTGTTTGAACAGGGACTGTTAATTGGCATGGATGCTCTCATCCTTACGATGATGGAAATGAAGGGCATGACCGGAGCGGATATGTTTGGCCGCCACGCAAACCTGGAATAGTGAATAGATGAAAGACCGGAATCCTTTGATTATGAAGGGTTCTGGTCTTTTCTGCGATGCATAGGCATTCATGTTTATAGTTTTTATACGTGGTTTACAGTTAAACTTTGCATCCCGTCCATGCTGTAGTAGAATTAATAGATAGCTGTATCGAATGAATGTACTTATTACATCATGCATGGAGCGGAAAGCTTACCTTATGTGAAGTGTCCCCGTGATATGCGTAATATACGCGATATAAGATTGAAGATGAGGGGGCTCGGAGCCATGGCAGCCGAAGTCAAAGAACGGATTAATCTGAAAGAAATCAACTGTGAGAAGGAATTGACCCTTGCGGTGATCGGTGGCAAATGGAAACTGATCATTTTGTGGCATTTGGGTCTGGAAGGCACCAAACGTTTTAGTGAGCTGAAACGCCTAATCCCTCATATTACCCAGAAGATGCTGACCAACCAGCTTCGTGAGCTGGAGGAAGACAAGTTGATTGAGCGTAAGGTCTATGCAGAGGTACCTCCTCGGGTAGAATATACGTTGACAGACCACGGTCAGAGCCTGATGCCTGTGCTGCACGCGATGTATAACTGGGGTAAAAACTATGGTGAAAATGTAATCTGGAAAGAAAGCTAAATAGTAAGATTTACAATGAACCGCCGGAAAATGGATACTTCCATAACCAGCGGTTTTTTAGTTACTTTCAAATTTGGTCACATGATCAATAGTTTACTCCAAACGCAGTGGGCAGAAATAGACTTAAGAAGCGAAGCGTTCGCCTTTATCACCGGATTTTCACCTTTTAAAAAGTGAATCAAAAAATCCGGGAATAACAGCGATCGAAAGGCTATTCTGCCAGCGGAGTAATATGGAGTAATCCGTTTGTCTGCTCGACCATAAATCTATACCAAAAGTCTCATTATTTGCAGATGTCATGTATACATAAACCGATTATGATACGATGAGATATATTGGAAAATGCAAGGAGGATGACAACTAAAGATGGAAAAAATACGTACACGTGCTGAGGTAAACCCAGAAACCACTTGGGATCTGAGAGACTTGTTTGTAACCGATGTAGAGTGGGAGCAGGAGCTTCGATCACTTCCTGAGGCTGCTGCCCAGATTGAAACGTTCAAAGGACGTCTGGGCGAAGGCGCTGAACAATTGCTGGCTTGTCTGGATGCTCGTGAAGCTTTGCAGGAGCGTATCGGCAAGACGGCTTCTTATGCCCGCTTGAAGCAGTCAGAGGACAGCACCAATCCGGTCAATATTGAGAATTCAGCTAAAGCAGGAGATATCCTATCGAATCTGTCGTCGTCCTTGTCTTTTGTTAATTCGGAGATCGTTGATCTGCCGGAGGGAACCGTTGAACGTTACCTTGAAGAACTTCCGGGATTGCAGCCGTATGCGCGGAGCTTGGAGCGTTTAATTCGAGAAAAAGCACATCGGCTTACGCCAGAGACCGAGAAGGTACTGGCTTCACTAGGAGAGGTACTGGATTCGCCATACCGTATCTATCTGCGCGGTAAACTGGCAGACATGACGTTTGACGATGCTCTTGATGGAGAAGACAATAATCGGCCACTGTCCTGGTCATTCTATGAGAATAATTATGAGATGTCGTCCGATACCAAGCTGCGTCGTTCTGCTTATGCTGCATTCAGCTCGACTTTAAATGATTACAAAAATACGTTTGCAGAAGGTTATGCAACCGAAGTGAAGAAGCAAGTTGTGTTATCCAGGCTGCGTGGTTACGACGATGTTACAGATATGCTTCTTAGCCCACAGCAAGTGAGCAAAGAGATGTACAATAATATTCTGGATATTATCCAGCAGGAACTCGCACCTCATATGCGCAGACTGACGGCTCTAAAGAAACGAGAGCTTGGTTTGGACAAACTGATGTTTTGTGATCTGAAGGCTCCGCTTGATCCTGAATTTAGCCCTGCCATTACATATGATGAGGCGTGCACACTCATTCGAGAAGCACTTGATGTGCTTGGGCCAGAGTATGGCGAGATTGTAGAGCGCGCATTCAGTGAGCGCTGGGTGGATTACGCAGACAATGCAGGCAAATCCACAGGGGCATTTTGCTCCTCTATATATGGTTCACACTCCTATATCTTAATCTCATGGGCAAATAATATGCGCGGAGCATTTACGCTTGCCCATGAAGTGGGACATGCAGGCCACTTTATGCTTGCGGGACGTTACCAACGGCTCACAAATACAAGACCATCTCTTTATTTTATAGAGGCACCGTCGACCATGAATGAAATGCTGCTGGCAGATCATCTATTGAAACGTTCCGATAATCCGAGAATGCGTCGTTGGGTCATTTTGCAACTGTTGAATACGTATTACCATAACTTCGTTACGCATCTGCTGGAAGGGGAATTACAGCGCAGGGTGTATGCACGCGCAACCAATGATGAGCCCATTACGGCGAAGACGTTAAGTCAGCTCAAAGGAGACATTCTTTCCGAATTCTGGGGACCTGATCTGGTAATTGATGAAGGGGCCAAGCTCACGTGGATGAGACAACCACATTATTATATGGGTCTATATCCATATACCTATGCGGCAGGTTTGACCGCTTCCACAGCGGCTGCACAGCAGATTCGGGAAGAAGGGCAGCCTGCGGTAGATCGCTGGCTCGAAGCACTCAAAGCCGGTGGAAGTCTCACACCGCAGGAGTTAATGAAGCTCGCCGGTGTGGATATGTCCGGACCTGAGCCGATTCGTTCTGCAGTTGCTTATGTCGGCAGCCTGGTCGACGAACTTGAACGTCTGTATTCCTGATCTGGTTCATATAGTATACGGACAAGGCAGAACGGGTTGTCTGCATGCACCGCCTTCCTTGCGTGGGGGCGGTGCATCTTATTTTGCAAGGGGAAAGGAACGATGATGAATGACGTTAACGAGCGTGTCCTCATCGATGGGCCGATTAAGCGTGGACGGCTTTGGTGTGTTTGACGACATGAATGGAGTACCGGGTTTTGAAGGCAATCAGGGTGGTTTCTTTTCGGGATTGAATGAGTTTGGTGCCATGGGTGCGTTTGTTTCTATTTTTATTGGTGCCGTATTTCTTATTGTTGCGGGTGTGATTGTATATGCCATCATCTCAGGGGTACGCACGTGGTCCTCGAATAACGCTGCGGCCTTGTTAACCCTGCATTCAGCGGTGGTGGCCAAACGAACGGAAGTCTCAGGTGGTAGCGGGGATAGCAGTGCGACGACCCGGTATTATGTTACATTTGAATTCGACAATGGGGAGCGCATTGAACTGATCGTTGGTGGAAACCATTATGGCATGCTGGCTGAACATGATCGAGGGATGCTGACGTATCAGGGGACACGGTTCAAGCATTTTGAGAGAGACGTGCAGCCCCAGTCGGGCGTAAACAAAGGCCAGTTTTATACGTAAAACAAGAAATGCGGCTCCTCCCAATTGGGAGAGAGTCGTTTTTGGTATACCCAAAAGAAAGAAGAATCGAAGGGTATTCAAACGCTTACAATGGTGATATACTCGTAAAATAAAGTAAAACAGTATTAAACAAAAACAAACAAACAACAAATACAGATTAAAGTACAGGGCTGCGGACTGAATCAAGAGATACCGTTTGGAAAATAGAATTGGCTCGAAAGGTTGGTGAAGCGCGGTGAGTGTGCTGGCTTATGATTTGGGCGCTGGGAGCGGGAGAGCGCTACTGGGACATCTGAATGATCGTGGGATCGAAACAAGCGAAATTCATCGGTTCAAGAATGAACCAGTGAAGGTTGGCGAGCGGATGCACTGGGATATTCTGCGTTTGCATCATGAATTGTTGCAAGGGCTTACTCTTGTGAAACAGCAGGGAGAAAAGCCGGAGAGCCTGGGGATTGATTCCTGGGGCGTTGATTTTGGTTTGCTTGGCAGTAATGGTGAACTGCTGGGTAACCCGTATCATTACCGTGATACACAGTTTAACGGAATGATGGATCAGGTACGCCAAGAGTTGAGCTCTCAGCGAATCTTTGAACGTACAGGGATTCAGTTTCTTAGCTTTAATACCCTGTATCAGTTGGCAACCCTTCAACGTAGCGGTTCTCCGCTTCTTCATGAAGCAGAACGGTTTCTCATGATTCCGGATTTGCTTCGATATTTCCTGACGGGAGAAGCGGTGAATGAGTTCACCAATGCCACGACAACACAATTATACAATCCATCGGAGGGTCAGTGGGACGGTGAGTTGCTTGCGCATATTCGCATTTCGGAGAAACTCTTTGGCGAAGCGGTGATGCCAGGCACCCGTGTTGGACAATTGCGCAGTAGCATCTGTAACGACCTTGGTCTTTCTCCTATACCTGTGATCGCCGTTGCGGAACATGATACGGGTTCAGCCGTTGTGGCTGTTCCTGCAACGGAACGTTCATTTGCTTACTTGAGCTGTGGAACCTGGTCCCTGATGGGTACCGAGATAGATCATCCTGCTATTAGTACCGAGAGCTTGGCATTGAACTTCACGAATGAAGGCGGGGCGGGCGAAACATTCCGTCTGCTTAAGAACATTATGGGTCTGTGGATTTTGCAGGAAAGCATGCGGGAGTGGGAGCGTCAGGGGCAGGGAATTAGCTACGATGCGTTATTGGCAAAGGCGGAACAGGCACCTCCATTTGCCAGTTTGTTTGATCCGGATGATGAACTGTTCATGCCAGCAGGAGATATGACGATCCGTATACGCCAGTATTGCCGTGATACAGGGCAAGTGGTACCCACGGATCAGGGGGCTATTGCCCGGGCAATTCTGGAGAGTCTGGCATTGAAGTATAGAAGAGTTCTGGGATGGACGGAACAATTATCGGGACAGTCGTTCAACGGATTGCATATGGTCGGTGGAGGTATCCAGAACCGCCTGTTATGTCAGTGGACTGCGAATTCCATTGGCAAGCCGGTATGGGCGGGTCCAGCAGAGGGAAGTGCTATCGGGAATATGGCTGTGCAATGGATGGCGAGCGGAGCTTTTAAGGATATCTGGGAAGCTCGCAAGGCTATTCGTGATTCATTTCCGGTAACTGCGTATGAGCCGCAGGACGGGTCAATCTGGGAAGAGGCTTACGGCAGATTTCTGCGTGTGACGGCTTCAGCTACTTCACAAGCGGGGAGTGAGGTGTAACATGTTGGCAGCCGAGCGATATGACCGGATTGTGGAGATGGTGAATGTTAAGGGCAGTATGCGTGTATCCGAGCTTAGTGAGCGCTGCCGGGTGACGGAGGAAACCATCCGGCGAGATCTGGATCGTCTGGAACAGGCAGGACGACTGCGTCGCTCTCACGGTGGTGCCGTGAGTGTGAAGGAAGATCAGCCGGAGATCCCTTACCGGATCAGGGAGACAACCCATGCGGAAGAGAAAAAGCGGATTGCACATGCGGCTCTGGCGATGATTAATCCGGGTGATCGCATTCTGTTGGATGCCAGCACAACGGCAGGTTATATGGCAGCAAACATGCCTGATTTTCCGCTAACAGTCTTGACTAATTCCATTCAGGTAGCGACTGAACTTAGCAGTCGTGACAAGGTTGAGGTCATCTCAACGGGAGGCCAGTTGGCATCTCGCTCGTTGTCTTTTGTAGGGCCACTCGCGGAGCGTTCTCTGGAGACGTATCATGTGGACAAATTGTTTTTGTCCTGCAAAGGCGTACATCTTGAAGGCGGCGGAATCAGTGAATCCAATGAACTTCAGGCAAGGCTGAAGCAAAAGATGGTTGGCATATCCGATCAGGTCATCTTACTTGCCGATGCCAGTAAATTTGGTGTCCGTGCTTTTGCTCGGGTATCCGGCTTAGATGCAGTCCATACGATCGTTACCGATCAGCCATTGGAGGCTGAACAGACAGAGCGTTTGAGCGGATACGACATAGGAATCATCACAGTTTAAACAGCGATCGGAAGGTTATTCTGTCATCGGAGTGTCCAGTGTAAATATTCTTTAGTTATCCATCTACTAATCAGTTAATAGGAGCGTGTAATTATGAAGGTCTCCTTATTCATTACCTGTCTCAGCGATGCCATCTATCCCCGAGTGGGGGAGGCCATGGTCAGATTGCTCGCCGCTCATGGCGTTCGGTTGGATTTTCCGCCGATTCAGACCTGCTGTGGTCAGCCATCCTACAATAGCGGGTACTGGGATGAGACTCGGGTAGCGGCCAAAACGATTCTTGAAGCGTTTGACGACAGTGATTTTGTAGTCTGTCCTTCGGGATCGTGTACGTATATGATTCATCATTATCCCGAACTGTTCGCGGACGAACCGGTGTGGTTGGAGAAGGCAAAACGATTGGAAGCCAAAGCCTATGAATTCACTCAATTCCTCGTTCAAGTACTCGGGATAACCGATCTGGGCGCACATTTTCCGCACAAAGTAACGTATCATCCATCCTGCCACGGCAGTCGTCTGCTGGGTGTAAAGGATGAGCCGATGGCATTGCTATCCCAAGTAAAGGGACTGGAATTGGTTCCCCTGCCGTTTGCTGAGGATTGCTGTGGGTTTGGAGGTACTTTTGCCATCAAAATGTCCGATATTTCAGGAGCAATGGTGACGGAGAAGGTCGATCATGTCAAAGAGACACAAGCTGAAGTGCTGGTTGGGCTGGACATGGCCTGTCTGATGAATATCGCAGGTAATCTTCGTTATCGGAATGAACCGGTGCGTGTGATGCATCTGGCGGAACTACTGTATGAGGGGGTGCGAACAGGATGAGCCAACCGGGAGTCATGGATACTACGGTCAAAGAACGTGCCGGACTGGCCTTGAATGATGATTTTCTGCGTAAGGCGGTCAAATTCACGACAGAACGATTGCGTAACGGGAAGAAATCTGCCTCAGAAGAACATGGAAACTGGGATGAATGGCGTGAACGGGGCCGTCAGATTCGTCTGCATACGATTGCGCATCTGGATTATTATCTGAATGAATTCGTGAATAACGCCCGTGCGAACGGGGTTCATATTCATTTTGCAGATACATCGGTGGAAGCAGCGGCCATTGCGCTGGATATTGCGGCTCACAAGCAGGCGTCTACGGTGGTAAAGTCCAAATCGATGGTGTCGGAGGAAGTACATCTGAATCATGTGCTGGAATCGGCGGGCATTGAAGCTATCGAGACCGACCTTGGTGAATATATCATTCAGCTGGCAGGCGAAGCCCCATCTCATATTGTCATTCCAGCTATCCATAAGAACCGCTATCAGATAGCAGAGTTGTTATCAAAGGAAGCGGGTAAAATTCTGGAGCCGGACACAACGGTACTTGCCGGATTTGTTCGCAAAAAGCTGCGCGAGAAATTCCTCGAAGCAGATATCGGCATGACCGGCTGCAATTTTGCGATTGCAGAGACGGGTTCCATGGTTTTGTTTGAAAATGAAGGCAATGCCCGTATGGTATCCACTGTTCCAAAAACGCAGATTACACTGATGGGCATGGAGCGGATCATCCCGTCGTGGACGGATCTGGAGGTCATGGCAACCTTGTTGCCACGCTCTGCAACAGGTCAGAAACTAACGATGTACATGTCAGGCATCACAGGTCCTCGCCGCACAGCGGATGCCGATGGACCAGATGAAATGCACATTATTATCGTGGATAATGGTCGATCCCTTCAGCTGGGTGATCCTGAATTCCAAGAGTTGCTGAATTGTATTCGCTGTGGTGCCTGTCTGAATGCTTGCCCGGTATATCGCCATATTGGAGGTCATGCTTATGGTGGAACCTATAGTGGTCCGATTGGTGCGGTACTGACACCTGCACTCAATGGCAACATTGATGAATGGAACGATATTGCGGGTGCTTCGAGTCTTTGCGGAGCCTGTTATGAAGCATGTCCGGTCAAAATTCCGCTGCATGATATGCTCGTTTATTTACGCAGGCGTAAAGTGGAAGACGGCCATGGAAACAAAATGGAGAGCATGGGCATGAAGGGCTTTGCCGCCGTGGTTTCCAATTCCAAACGCTTCAGTGCGGCCATACGTTTGGGACAGATTGGTCAGAAGGCAGTTGTACGCAACAACGGCATTTCTCTCAAGCTGGGTCCACTTAAAGGCTGGAACAATTATCGGGTTGCGCCAAGTCTCGCCAAGAAATCTTTTCGGCAACAATGGAACAAGCTGGATCAGGAACTGAACCAGGAGCAACGGGCCATGAGTTCTTCCGTTCGCAGCCGTATGGAACAGATTATTCGTGAACGAGAAGAAGGGGAGGGGAAGAAGCATGGTCACTGAACATCAGCAATGGCTTGCACAATTGGAGAAGAAGTCCATTGAGAAACAGGAGCAGTTCATGAATGACATTGCTTCGAAATTGAGGAGACCAAGGCAACGCCATGCGCCGACCCAACCCTTTCGGGGCGCACCCGACTTTTGGACTGAATTGGAATGGGATGAAGAGAAGCGTATTCAAGCGTTTACTGATAACTTTGTAAGTGTAGGCGCACACATTGCCCGGGTTCAGAACATGGAAGAAGTATCTCAATTTATTGCTAACAAATCTCATGAACTGAGTGCCAGATATATCATTCGTCAGAATGAACAGGCGCTAAAAGATCTCGGATTGGAAGAGCAGTTACCGGATGTACAGATCTCAGTCTGGAATAGTCAAGCGGATGAGAACTGGAGGGCTCGGGCAGCTGAGGCTGATATCGGTGTGGTCATGGCGGATTATGCAACTGCATACACAGGCTCGGTTACTGTACTTTCTTCACCGGAAAAAGGTCGTTCAGTCAGTCTGCTGCCTACGGTACTCATCATCATTATTCCAGTAGATCGGCTGTACACCAGACTGGGTGAGACGCTGGATCGATTTGACGAAGTGGGAAGAGAGAATCTTCCCGCAGGTATCCACTTTATTTCAGGTCCAAGCCGATCTTCTGATATCGAAAATGATCTAACCATTGGAGTACACGGACCAGGTATTGTATATGGTTTGATTATGGGTTAACGGTGTGTTGAGCGTGATGGCACAACATGATTTTGAAGACTGTCCAAGATGTAGCACGTGGCTGCTGAGGACAGTTTTTTTGTTGTATATTTATAGCTAAAAGCTATTGAATATATACTTATTATATATTTCACCTATTAATATTCGGGGTGTATAATCCATCTCAAGAGAGAATTCATATGAGATACAAAAGAGAAAGAGGAGGATGAATACAGATGAGTATATTTTCTTACCAGGTTCCGTTTATGGATGGCCACGCGAGAGATTTGTCTGCTTTAAAAGGGAAAGTACTGCTTATTGTAAATACAGCAAGTCGCTGTAGCTACTCCCGGCAATTCAGTGAACTCCAGCAGATGTATGAGAAATATCGTGAACAGGGGCTAGAGATTCTGGCGTTCCCATGTAATCAGTTTAACGAGAAAGAACCTGGCAGTAGCGCTGAGGTAGCCCAGTATTGCAGGCGTGAATTTCAGATATCCTTTCCGATCTTGGAGAAGGTTGAGGTCGTTGGGCAATCGATTCATCCTTTGTTCCATTACCTGATTGAAGAAGCGCCATTTCAAGGATATGATCTGGACACGGAGCAAGGGCAGTGGATGGACAACTTTGTGAAGGAAAAGCATCCACAATTGTACCAAGGAGATGGAGTTAAATGGAATTTTACTAAATTCCTGATTGACCGCAGTGGGAATGTCCAGGGCCGTTATGAAACGACAGTAGCTCCATTGGAGATAGAGCCGGCGATCCAGATTCTGTTGAAGAATTCCTAGTTATACCGTAATCCCTGTCCTGAGGTCCTATGACTTTGGGACGGTTGAAGATTGGAACTGGAAATGTTAGGGTAAAAGGAGATAATGAGTTCATCCATTTTTTTTAATCAAAAATGACCAATATACCATTTTGGTCAGTTAGTTCTTTGATGGTTTTATCGTTATCTGGATGAAATATGAAAATGTGCAAAAAATAACTTGAATCTGTTGATCTGAGGCTTAAGTGCAGTTTCGCATGTAATCAAGTCATTATTTTTCAGTTGTAAAAACTCTTAACTTGGAAGAAGGAGTGAGTGTCATGCCACCAATTTCAGTGCCTCAACCCAAAACATTTGGCCCACTGGGCAATTTGCCGCAATTGAACTTTGAAGAACCGGTGCAATCCCTGGTGAAACTGGCTGAGGAATATGGACCGATCTTTCGTATGGAGTACCCCGGGCGAAGTGAATTGTATATTTCAGGTCACGAACTGGTTGCCGAGGTAACAGATGAATCCAAATTCGACAAACGTGTGTGGGCACCCCTTGCGAAGGTTCGTGCTTTTGCAGGAGATGGACTATTCACGAGTTGGACCGAGGAGCCAAATTGGAAAAAAGCTCATAACGTTCTGCTGCCAAGTTTCAGTCAACGTGCCATGCAGGGCTATCACAACAAAATGATTGATCTGGCGGTGCAGCTGGTTCAGAAATGGTCACGATTGAATCCGGATGAGACGGTTAACGTTCCGGATGATATGACACGTCTTACGCTCGACACGATTGGACTCTGTGGTTTCAACTATCGGTTTAACAGCTTCTACCGGGAAGAACCACATCCATTCATTACGAGCATGGTTCGTGCACTGGACGAATCCATGAGTTCATTGCAGCGACTGCGTCTGCAAGACAAGCTGATGATCACCAAAAAGAAACAGTTTGAACAGGATATCCGTTCGATGTTCTCGTTGGTGGATCACATTATTGCCGAGCGCAAAGAGAAACCACAGGAAGGCGCAGACGATCTGTTGTCCCACATGCTCAGTGGCAAGGACCCGGAAACGGGAGAAACACTGGATGATGAGAACATCCGTTATCAGATTATTACGTTCCTGATTGCTGGACATGAGACCACAAGTGGTCTGTTATCCTTCGCCGTCTATTATCTGATGAAGAATCCCGATACGCTGGCTAAGGCCCAAGCAGAAGTGGACCAGATTCTGAAAGATCCGGTTCCCACATACAACCAGGTTCGCAATCTGAAGTACGTTCGCATGGTTTTGAACGAAGCATTACGGTTATGGCCGACAGCCCCGGCATTTTCCCTATATGCCAAAGAGGACACAGTACTTGCGGGTCAATATCCTTTGCAAAAAGGCGACAGCGTCAGTGTGCTGATTCCCAAGCTGCATCGTGACCGCGAAGCATGGGGAGACGACGTAGAGGAATTCCGCCCGGAACGGTTCGAAGATCCGAGCAAAGTGCCGCATGATGCCTACAAACCTTTTGGTAACGGTCAACGGGCCTGTATTGGTCAGCAGTTTGCACTTCAGGAAGCAACGCTGGTACTGGGCATGGTGTTGAAGCATTTTGACTTCATCGATCATTCCGATTATCAGTTAAAGGTGAAAGAAACGCTGACGCTCAAACCGGATAACTTCACCATTCGGGTACGTGCGCGTGGAGGCCAGCCCGTCATGGCCGTTCCAGGTGTAGCGGTCGAAGAACCAAAGCCGGTTGCCAAAAGAACGGAGCCGGATGCAGCGAATGCCCACCATACACCGATGCTTGTTCTATACGGTTCCAATTTGGGGACGGCGGAAGGCATAGCACGTGAGATTGCGGATACTGCCAGATATCAGGGTTTCCGGAGTGAGGTCGCTGCGCTGGATGATCGTGTTGGCAAACTGCCGAAGGATGGTGCCGTCATTATTGTCAGTGCATCCTATAACGGTCAGCCGCCAAGTAATGCGAAGATGTTTGTCGAGTGGATTGAACACGCGGATGCCAATGAATTCAAAGGGGTGCGTTTCGCCGTTCTTGGATGCGGTGACCACAACTGGGCCAGTACCTATCAGCGTATTCCGCGTTTGATCGATGAACAGTTATCTTCCAGAGGAGCAGAGCGGTTGTCGCCGCTGGGTGAGTCAGATGCCAGCGGTGATTTCGAGAAGCAGGTAGGGGATTGGACAGAACAATTATGGCCAGATCTCGCACGAACGATGGGACTGAAGCTAAATACAAGCTCCAACAGCGAACGCAGTTCACTATCTGTACAGTTTGTCAGCGGACTCGCCGTAACACCGCTTGCGGATACGTATGATGCCCATGTGGCAGAAATACTCGAGAACAGAGAGCTTCACGACGCGGGCAGTGAACGGAGTACACGTCACCTCGAGATCAAATTGCCTGAAGGCATAACCTACAAGGAAGGGGATCATCTGGGCATTCTGCCACAGAACCCACCGGAGCTGGTGGAACGTGTACTTCGTCGGTATGGATTCACGGGAACGGAGCATCTGGTTCTCGATGCATCGGGTCGAAGTGCTGCACATCTGCCGTTACATCAACCGGTTAACCTGTATGATCTGCTTAGTCATAGCGTTGAGCTTCAGGAGGCGGCAACTCGTGCTCAGCTCAGAGAAATGGCAGCATACACGGTGTGTCCACCGCATAAGAAGGAGCTTGAAGCGTTGCTTGATGAATCTGTGTATATGGATGAAGTTCGGAATAAACGGATCTCCATGCTGGATTATCTGGTGAAATATGAGGCATGTGAACTGCCGTTTGAGCGCTTCCTTGAATTACTGCCTTCACTGAAAGCCAGATATTATTCGATCTCCAGTTCACCGCGTGTTCAGCCCGATCAAGCGAGTATTACGGTGAGTGTAGTGCGTGCCCCGGCATGGAGTGGACAGGGAGAATACAAAGGCATTGCGTCCAATTACCTGGCTAATCTGAAACCGGGTGACGAGATCGTCATGTTCACGCGGACACCGGAATCCGGTTTCCAACTGCCGGAAGATGCACAGGTTCCCGTCATCATGGTAGGGCCGGGTACAGGCGTTGCCCCATTCCGTGGTTTTATACAAGCAAGACATGTGTTGAAGGAACAAGGTCAAGAGGTTGGCGAAGCCCATCTGTACTTTGGATGTCGGAATCCCGAGCATGATTATCTATACAAAAACGAGCTGGAAGCAGCCCAGCAAGAAGGGCTTGTCGAGCTTCATACAGCGTTCTCCCGAGTGGATGGAGAAGAGAAATGTTATGTACAGCATCTGATGAGAGACGATGCCCGTCATCTGATTCCTTTGCTTGAAGACGGTGCACAACTGTATATCTGCGGTGATGGCAGCAAGATGGCACCTGATGTGGAAGCCACACTTCAGCAGGCATACGCTGAACTTCATGGCAAATCCGCGCAGGAAGCAGCAGATTGGCTTAATCAGCTTCAGCAGGAAGGTCGTTATGCCAAAGATGTATGGACAGGTATCTGATGTACACATGTGAAGGGTCAGCTTGATCCGTAACTGGCTGAGCGGTGAGATACAGAAGCAGTTCTGTTCTCACCGCTTTTTGACATAAAATGATTCTTCAGCAGAGAAGCGGTTGTATGGGTTATAATTATACATTGGAAGGGAGCGACCGTATGCTGACATGCGGGAACCATTGTATGGCTTGCGAAAAGAACCAGCTTCACTTCCGCCTACAAGGTCGTTTCAAGTTCTTTCTCCCGATGGTTGGCCGATAGATCGACTCAACGCTGGAGAGAGGAAATAGAATACGGGAAGGGACTCGGCCTTTTCCCTGGAGTTCAAGATAATCCAGTCCCACGCCAACCAGTCTGATATTGTTAAATGCATTCCAGGAAGGGAACGTCGTGCGGATTCCCACTCTGACGCCTCGCCGTGTCCGAGGAATATCGAATACCCGAATGGAATTCAGACTGAGCGGAATGAATAACTGACGGTTTACTTTGATAAACTGTCTTGGATAGACACGACGAATACGTCCCGGTTCCAACCCGGAGAGTGGAGTATTCAGTTCTGCAAGGTGCCCCTGGAGTTCTGCCAGACGCTGTTGAAGTGTTTTGCCAGTATGGAGATGCTGCCAGCTCATAAGAATTCCTCCGTTCGCCATTTGTACCTAGTATATGAAGGCACGGGGTAGGAAGGTGTACGTTTGATAGCCCATGTTCGTTACGGCTAACGGGGTTTCATTTTATAATAGAGGAGTGATTCAAGTGATCGTAGAGATGTATAAAGACCTCATTCAGGATGAGCGTGGCAATTATTATCTGGCAGTACAGATGGATGGCAATGAGCTTACGCTTGTTAATGCATTCGTCGAAGCAGCATTCACACCTGAAATGATCTACAATGAAGAGTTTCGTGCCAAGCATAAGGAGATGGAAGGCGGGTTTGTAGGCAAAATTGCGATGGACCTGTTAAGACACGATGTGGTCATGGGGATGAAGCAAATCGACCGCAAATTGTTGAACCTGTCGGATGTAGAACAGCATTTCACGGTAAATTATATTGATACGATAGAATTTTATCGTCACCCGGCGTGGAACCGGAAAGTGTAGAAATAAAGAAATACAAGAGCGCAAGTGCAGGGCAGTAAGCCTTCCCAACTTGCGCTTTTTACATACGAACCATTAACGATAGGTAGGATGGATGATGCCAATATCGCGCTCGGTCCTGAAACCTCCATCCGTATAACGCTGCAGTTCATTTCCTTTGATCCGAATCGGAATGCACTCTCCTTGGTAGAAGAGCTCTCCCTCGACAGTGCGAACGGTCATTCCGATGACGGCTTCCAGATGTCCACTACGATCCGTTACAAGGCGAATCCCTGATGGGCCGTCCAGATGAACATTGCCCTCCATATATACGGTCATACGATCCGGGGTGTTCACCAATTCGTATCCTGTTCCATGGACCTTTCTACTATAAGCCGTGTTGCCTGATACAACCTCTCCATGATCCATATCGATGGGGAGCAGTCCCGTAAACCAGAGCTGATTCGACCCAACAGGCATAATTCCGCATAATCGCTCCACATAATCGAGGAGACAGAGGATGGAGGGTGAGTAAGTCTCGGTAAAACCTTGTTCTCCGGTCCATGGGCTTAGTACTTGACCGAATCGCTTATCTTTGGATAGAGCGGACAAGATTGGCTGCATTACCCAGGTCAACTCCACATATCGATGATGATACTCAAATGCGTGTGGTGCCCGAATCAGACTCAGAAAATTGGATGCCCCTCCCCAGCTATTATAGGAGGAAAAAGGATCGAATCGGGAATCATCCATTGAGATTGATGTAAAAGGATATTTAGCGAAAAACTTGCTTGTATTCAACAAGTACCGACGCAGTAGATGATCGAACAATTCACGCTCGCCCACCTCGCAGGCCATCACGCGGAGCAGCACATCGGATTGCACTCTGACGAATTCGTCATTGCGATCCCGATCATAGAAGAACATATCCTGTTCGTCGTAACAATAACGAAATAGACTTTCCAGGCTGGACTCGGCTTTGGCTTTCCAATCCGTTCCCGACTCCTCCAACTCCTCAGCTATGCGGGACAGATACATGCGCTGACAATAGATATTGGCAGTCAGATCCGGTGCCAGAAAAGGCAAAATCGGAGAATCCGGGTGGTAGGCAGAAGCATCATTCATATAAGGTGTATCCGGAACATGCCAGAAACGGGGGGATAAGTCATGTCCAGTGTCAAACGTACTGAAGGCCTCTACACAGCCGGTCCCTCGGGTATTACGGTGGAGTGCAATCCATTCATCGTAACGAACCATAGCCTTGTACATGGTGCTCAGGAAAGGTGACTGCTTGCCATGATTGTCATGAAGCTGATAGTGGTTCCATACACTGCGTGCCAGTGGAGTGACCAACTGGATTTGCCGGAAAGAGGGCCCGTTTGCCGTAAGTTTATACGGAAGCAATCCATCATCTCTTTGCTGCTTGGCAAATTCGAGGTACGTTGTTTCGGATACGGAAGGAAGCAGGCGAGACAGCAGCTCCGCATTAATGGTACCTGTACTCTCTAACCAACATCCCAGATAGATGCCGCCTTCTTGTAAAATAGGAACGCTGTCTCCCATGGGCAGGATGCAAGCAAGCAATTTTTCCACTGCCGCATAATACGTAGCTTCCATTCGTCCGCCCGATGCTGCAAACCGGACACCCGACGCATGCCATTCCTGTAATAACTGCTGATCTTCCGGTTTAACAGGCTGAACTTGATCCATGATCGACATGTTGCGTAGACGATTCAGTATCTCTTCTGTCATATGTTCCTCCTCACAGCTTCTACTTATTGATTCGACTCAAAGATGCGAACGGTCCCGTTATAGAAGTCCGAGACAGCCTGCTCCACACTTTTTCGTCCAAATCCGATCTCCTGATTCGTTGTCTGAGCTAACTTGGAAAACTCTGCAAATCCCGGCGGGTTGTAGCTTACGTCAAAAGGTTCAGTCTTCGTAGCTTCGGAGACAAGGCTCGTATAGTTATAGACAATCTCCTCCACAGGACCTGCACCTTCCTGAAGAAGATTACGATTGGCTTCCGTAACGGGCACGCCGCGGTCATTACCGAGGATTTTGGCTGCTTCAGGATCATGAATCCAGAAGTCCATTAACATTGCCACTTCCTTCGGATGTTTGGTATTGGCATACCCGGATAATCCCTGACTCGACTCAAATACAACACCCGTTCCCTTAGGACCTCGTGGTACAGGGAGAAGAACCAAAGGGTCTTCCGTCAAGCTCTGGAATGCAGCGAGCTGGTTGGATGGCAGTAGAGTCATGGCTGCTTTGCCTGTGATCAACAGGGATTTACTGGTATCATCATGCGGGTTGGAAACCTGCAATTCCGGTGTGACTACACCGGCGGATGCCGAAGTCTTTTCCCAATACTGGAACCATTCCAGAATGTCTTCCTTGGCGAATCCAAGTGTACCGTTTTTCATGTCATACAGTTGTTTACCCCTTTGTTTTAGAAAAATATCCATCCCGTCGACGGTGAAATTATAGGTTCCATAGAAGCCGTCCCCGAGTTTGTCGGATAACTCCTTGCTGATGGCGGCATAGTCCGCCCAGTCCCAATCCGAAGCTGGCAAAGGCACGCCGGCTTTCTCAAAGAGTGCCTTGTTAACAACAATTCCTCGTGCGTTGGCACCAGCAGAAATATGTTGCAGCTTCCCGTCGAGACGTCCGTATTCGATCATAGTTTCATCCATACCATCCAGATTCAGTTCGTTGCCAACATATGGGTCCAGGTTGAGCAGGACATCTTTTTTGGCATAATCAACGACATTTCCACCGAGGAAAAAGATATCCGGTGCTGTGCCTGAAGCCAACTGGGTATTCAGCTTGTCGAAATATCCAGAGGAGGGTGCAAATTCACCTGAAATTTTAATATCTGGATGTTTCGCCTGAAAGATCTTCAGGGCTTCATTCGTAATATCTGCTCGTTTCTGGTCACCCCACCACATGATGCGAAGTTCGACCTGTCCGCCCTCGGTAGTTCCATTGTTATTACCATCGCCTGTATTATCAGTAGCACCCGTATGGTCTGTTCCAGAGCAAGCTGTTACGAATAACAAAAGTGAAGTGATTATACCGATCATGAAACGTTTGAACATGGTGAATCCCCCTGACTATGGATAATGAGAAACGTGTTGTTACTTCAGACCTGTTGTCGCAATGCCTTCAAGGAAATATCGCTGAAACAGTAAAAAGATGATGGTCACGGGAAGCAGTGACAGAGTAGACATGGCGAGCAATGCGCCCCAGTCGGATTGTCCTGAGGGATCAAAGAGAGACCGGATGCCCAGCTGCACGGTGAACAGATCAATTTTGCTCAGATAGATCATCTGGCTGAAAAAGTCATCCCAGCTCCACAGGAAGGTGAAGATCGCTGTTGTAATCAGTGCCGGAACGAGCAGAGGCACTACGATTCTGAAAAAGATCTGTGATTGCCCACAACCGTCAATGGTTGCACTCTCGTCCAGTTCCCGCGGTATACCGCGTATGAATTGAACCATGAGCAAGATGAAGAAGGAATCCTGCGCGAGCCACTTGGGCAGAATCAGCGGGAAATACGTATTAATCCATTGAAGTTCATTATAGAGAATGTACTGGGGCACCAGAGTAACATGGTAAGGCAACATAATCGTGATCAACATCATGCTGAACCACAGGCCTTTGAATCTGAACTTCAATCTGGAGAAAGCAAAGGCTGCAAGGGAACAGGAGATCACATTACCCAGCACACTCATGACCGAGATCAGAACGGAGTTGCCGAAGAAACGGCCAAAGGAGATGCCCTGCAGACCTTTCCAGCCATTAATATAGTGCTCCAGCGTGAAGCTGGTTGGGAAAAGACTGCCACTGGTGAAAATGAGATGGTTCGGTTTAAACGAACTGAGAATTAACCATAGTACAGGATATAACATCAGCAGACCGAAAAGTATAATGGCGGCATGCCTCCCGGTCTGAACCAGTTGTCGTTTGATTGGCATATGCATTACCTCCCCTCCTGATTATCCCCGTAGAACACCCAATATCGGGATGTAACAAAGACGATTGCGGTGAATACTCCGATAATGACCAACATGATCCAAGCCAGAGCCGAAGCATAACCCATATCAAAGAACGAGAAACCTTTCAGATACAGGTACAAGGTATAGAACATTGTTGCATCGAGTGGACCCCCGCGGCCATCTCCGATCACGTAAGCGGGTGTAAATGCCTGGAATGAATTGATCATGCTCATGATCAGGTTAAAAAAGATAACGGGGGAGAGCATGGGCAGGGTGATTCCGAAAAATTGACGTATCTTTCCCGCTCCATCGACATCGGAAGCTTCATACAAGTCTGCCGGGATCTGTTTCAGACCCGCAAGAAAGATGACCATGGCAGACCCAAATTGCCATACGGATAGCGTGATGATGGTATAAACCACATAATCCGGATGCGCAATCCAGGATGGACCAGAGATACCAAACCAGCTTAGAAACTGGTTGACCAGTCCGTTCCCCTCAAAAAGTTGACGCCAGACGATTGCGATCGCGACGCTGCCGCCCAAGAGGGAAGGGATGTAATATACGGTCCGGTAGATGCCGAGGGCTCGAATTCCTTTGTTCAACGCCATTGCCACCAGTAGAGCAAAGGCAAGTCTTAGGGGAACGGATAAAAAGACATAATAAAATGTCAGCCCCAGGGACCTGCGAAAGGTATCGTCCTCGGTAAAGATGTGAACATAGTTGCTAAGTCCTGTCCAAGTCGGTGATGACAGCAGATTGAATTTGGTCATGGATAAGTATAGGGACGCAATCATCGGTCCCAGTGTCAGACAGAAGAGTCCGATCAGCCAGGGCAGAAGAAACAAGTAGGCTGTGGTATTCTGCTGACCGTATAAGGGTTTGGTCTGTTTTTTCATCATGTGCCTCCCTTCTGCATGGATAAAATTCATGGTTACCCATTGTGAATCCGCTTACAACATGCGGCGTTCTCTTGGTAACCACATCATACCGGGGAAGGGGAGAAGCTTGAATCTTATTTCTTCGGATCATGGTTATTGATTTTTTCGGAATGCTGCAAGCGATAGTCTGAAGGACTCATGTTGAACATTCTTTTGAATTTCGAGCTGAAATAACTTGGCGAACTGAAACCTGTCAGCTCAGTAATATCCCATACCGTTAATTGAGTATCCTTCAGCAGTTGCAAGGCATGATTCATCCGAACGCCCGTCACATATTGAACAAAAGAGGTACCTGCCCCTTCCTTAAACAATTCGGAGAAATAGGTAGGGTAATAGTTGAATCGTTCAGCGAGTAACGTCAACGTGAGCTCCTGCATGTAGTTCTCTTCGATATATCGCTTGGCTAACTCTATAACCGTTCCATCCCCATTTTCCGAAGGAAGTTGTCGACCCAGGAAGTCTTGAGCCCATTGCATTAATAAGCGTTCTGCTTGATCTGGCGTCTTAAGCCACAGTATCCATTCCGGGGCCATAGGATAATCCATCAACAGTGAAATTTGAAAAATACTTCGTGTCATTCGGGAGGGAGAGAGCTGGAATGCCTCGTGAATCTCCTTGTGGATGATGCTGTGGAAGGAGTCCAGTTCCCCACGAATGAGGCAACGATGCAGCGTGCGTGTCGTTTCTTCAGGCAGTAATGGACTATAGTCTGTTCCTGCCTGAGGGTTCAACCCGCTGACAGCCCGTTCAGCTGAATTCCAAGCCAGAAGGGAATGGATATAACCTTCTTTCCAGTGCTCAAGTCCAGATACAGATCGTCCAATCCCAACCCTAATATTCATGGAAAAAACGGATGCCGTATGTCCCGCGAGCTGTTGGATGAACTCGTGTTGTACACCGTCTGCTGTGATGAAATGCATGATTCCTGCGTGTGCCGAATCATGAAATACCTGGACATTGTCTGAATCAGACTGGGCGATTTCATAACATACCATCTCGAAAGGAAGATGCATCTGTTCGTGTAAGCGATCTTCTCGAAGATCCTGCTTGTCCGATTGACTTATGCTCGCGGTGATGAAACATACCTTCTGATCCTGCCATGATTCGAGATGGAACAATCTGAGCCGTTCTGGCATTGAGGAGGGCGGTAGGCGATTGCCTTTGACAAGATCAAGAAGGAAACGTTCCTTCATTTCCCGGTAATACTGAGAGAGTCGCCATTGCAGCAATTCGGAATCGCCTCGCACTTTACGTTGTTCATCCAGATTTGCTTTGATTTTGCCTAAAGTGGCTTTTAGTTCATCCCGGGTTACAGGCTTCAGTAAATAATCCATGACCTGGCTACGGACACCTGCTCTGGCATATTGAAAATCTTCATAACCCGTGATAATTACAATCTGAATGGAAGGATTATAACTGCGGCAGACATCCAATAATCGGACGCCATCCATAACAGGCATATTCATATCGGTAATCAGCAAGTCAAAATGTTCAGATTGTAAAAGTTCATCCGCTTCGATCCCGTTAGACGCTTCTCCTGTTATGGCAAAGCCCATGCCATGCCAATCGACTTTTAATTTCAATCCTTCGCGAACTTCAATCTCGTCATCTGCGATTAATACGTTGTACATCATATTCCTCCTGTACGGGTAGAGTCAGTTCAATACATGCGCCACTGCTCTCATCGTTCTTCATATGAACCGTGAACAAGGCACCATAATGCAGGCGGCAACGAGCAATCACATTGCCAAGTCCAATATGCCAACCTTCATTAAGCAATATGGATTCCAATGAGGGGGAAGCATCAGGGTGATTCATTTTATGGATTATCTCTGTTGGAATACCCGGTCCGTTGTCTGAAACGTGGATATGCAGACGATCATACAGCCGGTTGATCCGTATCTGGACCTGAGCTGTTGTCTGATGCTGGAAGCTGTATTTCACTGCGTTTTCAATAAGTGGCTGAAGAATAAACTTGATGATGACCAAGGAGTTCAGTGAGCCTTCCTTTGTTATCGAAATGTCGAGCTTATGACCGAAACGGGTCTGCAAAATGGAGATATAACGCTGAACATAATCCAGCTCTTCGGTTAGGGGAACAAGATCGTCATTGGTGTTAATGGAAAAGCGCATCATTTTACCCAAATCCTCAATGACCTGAACCGTATCATCCGTTCTACGCTGAATGGCAAGACTGCTTACCAGCTCTAAGGTATTAAACATAAAATGTGGATTAATCTGTATGAGAAGTGCTTTATACTCTGCTTGCTGGCGAAGCAGCTTCAGCTCGAATTCATTCTGGATATGCTGCCGCAGCTGACTGATCATATAACGGAAGGTAAAGATGACATAACTGATCTCACTCTTTACATTTTTATCTGGAGGCAGAAGTGAATCCGCTTGGTCAAAAGCACCTCGTTGAACCTGTCTCATGGCCAGCACCAGTCTGGTCAAAGGTTTGGTTACACCGTGGGATAACCATGCAGCCGCCAAGAGGGAGACCAGAATCAGGACAATGGTTACCACCACAATCGTGCTTTGGAGCTTATGGAGAGAGAGATACATTTCCTTTTCCGGTGCCAGCCCCGCCAACATCCAGCCGGTACGGCCCAGTTTCTTGAATACAAGGATGTCGCGCTGTCCTTCATGGTTGGTGAGGTATGCCACACCGGACTTGAGCGGGCTGTTTCGAAACCGATCGATCTCTGCGGTAGCTACAGCACCTAACGTGTCTATCTGCTGTGACAGAATGGGATTCCCTTGCTCACCCAGTAGAAAAATAGTGCTATTCTCCGCCAGGTGGATGCGCCGGAGCGGTTCCAGAAAATAGGATTCACTCACATTCACCTTCATGACATTCTGCGCTGTAGCATGATGAAAGGTACCAATAGGCATCAGTAGACTGACCACCGGATTGCCATGATCTCTGACACGTTCATGTTGATCGGTGTTTGCAGGTAACCAGCGTTCCCCCAATGTGTAGAAATTCGTGTACCAGGATTCTTGTACAAAGGCAGGGTCATACGCTACCTGATTCTCGCTGCCAATTCGCAGTCCATTCCGTCGATAGATGGATACATCCGAGATACTGGTGTAACTGTTGGTTGCCTGAGTGAGAAAACGGCTCATCGCGAGGTTGGCCAGCATCTTTTCTCCTTCCGGAAGGTTAGGATCACTGATCGCGTTATCCCAGTTCTTGCCCATATCACTGTTGAAAACAAGTGAGGCGACATCATAGATCTGCATCTGCACCATGTCTACGTATGACCCGTATTCCTCCATTTTTTCAAGAGCAGAGGATTCGATGTAAGAGCGAATGACCGTGCGTGATTCCTTGAAGAGCAGGTAGGAGAGTGTACCAAAAGCGAGGACAAACAGGACAACGATAAAGGCAATCAGGCGGTTTTTTAAAGAGAAGAACATGGATTTCCTCCTTCTACCGAGTCGACTTGCGTGCAGAGTAATTATAAAAAATATAAAAAAGACTGCGGAATATGCGCAGCCTTTATAATGAAATTAATAATGTATTGCAGATCTGGGAGACTTAGAAACGAACCAGATCAGTGACGTTGACAGGCAAACCCGTTGCGATGGCGCGATTGGCCGCAATGCCCGTCAGAATGGATCTGGCACCATCCACGTGGTTAGCTGCGCGATGGAACGGATCTTCAACAGGCTCTCCAAACAGATCATTCAGCAGAACCGGGTCACCTCCGCCATGTCCACCTGCTTTCTCTTCCACTTCAACCTCATATGGCGCACCGAACATCGGAAGGACCCGCAACGTTTTACCGATCAGAGCACCTTCCTTACTTTTGTCACCTAATGAATTGACATAGGATTGCTCCACAATGTTCATCTCAATCCGGCCTTTGGTGCCGTTAATGGCAATACGGTAACCTTCCCATGGCTGATAGGCAACGAGGGAGTACGTCAGAATGGCTTTGCTCCGATACTTCACAAGAACACCCATTGTATCCTCAATGTTGATACCATCCCCAAATACGCTCTGATCCCGCTGATAACCATCTTCTGATTCGGCATCCAGATACATGGACTTCATATGAGCATCCGAATCCAAATGCAGTGCAAAAGGATCTTCCTTCGCGATCGGGTTACCGGTTGCTCGATTGTAGAACTGCGTTACACCGCGTTCTTCTGCGTTTTCTCTGCCGTAAAACATCAGATCACCGAATGCAAACACGGTCTCCGGTTGCGAGCCGATCCAGAAATTCACCAAATCGAAGTGATGGGTGGATTTGTGAACGAGCAGTCCGCCGCTGTTACGCTTGTCCCGATGCCAACGGCGGAAATAATCTGCCCCGTGGCGGGTATTCAGCAGCCATTCAAAGTGAACGGACGTGACTTTTCCGATGGTATCATTCAGAATAAGTTCCCGAATCTTCGTATGGTGCGGCGCATAACGGTAGTTAAAGGTAACTCTGACATTCTGGCCAGTCCGCTTGACGGCATCCAGAATGTCTTGGCATTTTTCCTCATCGATCGTCATTGGTTTCTCGGTGACAACGTCACAACCCAGTTCCATCGCGCGAATGATGTATTTGTGATGGGTACGGTCAACGCTGGTTACGATGACATAGTCAGGCTTCTCGTTCTCAATCATCTGATCAAACTGATCTGCAGGATAAGTGGGTACTTCGGGATAATTGTACTTTTCCTTCAACAGTTGATTCGCGTAATTCATGCGGACTTGATTTATATCACAAAAGCCGACAAGCTCGGAAGTATTCCTGTAATCCCGGGTTAATGCACCATAAAAGAATTCCGCGCGGCCGCCGGTTCCAACTAATACATAACGTTTCTTGTTACTCATGTCTATCGCCTCCTTGAATATAGCTTTAGACTATAACAAGGGAGTACTTCTTTCGCCGCATTTTATGCGTAACCGCTTTCAAATGCCGCATATTTTGCTATAATTTATGGAAAGGAGAGAGGCCGACATGACAGAACCTTTCAGTGCAGATTTTCATGATCCCACGGATTTATTACATATTGAATATGATCGTCGCATTGGATACTTCTCGATGACGGATGACCACCTGCATGATCATTATGAGTTGTATTACCTGTTGTCTGGCGAGCGTATCTATTTCATTAGGGACCGGACCTACCGGGTAAAGGCTGGTGATCTGGTGTTTGTTGACCGCAATACGGTTCACAAGACCTTGGAGAGTGGCATGCCGGACCATGAGCGGATGGTGCTGTATTTGAAGCCTGAGCTTTTTGCAGCCATGGCTATTTCAACGGAGTTAGTCGAAGCCTTGAAGGAGCCCTTCTGCTGGGAGATTCCTATTGTAAGGTTTCCTTCCCAGGTCACGGAGGTTTTGGGGCGGATGGCTAGCGAAATGGTGGATGAAATGCTTCGTCCCCAACCTGGAAGCAATCTGTTACTGCGTCACCGGGCTATTGAATTGTTGTTGCATGCCTATCGTAATCAGCACCTGGGCAGGTTATGCTCCGATGATCGTGAGCCGGTTCTTCATCCCAAGACACAGGCCGTCGTGCGTTACCTGAATGAGAACTATCAGAAGCCACTGACATTACCAGAGGTGGCGGGCATGTTTCGCATTAGTCCGCATTATCTGAGTCGATTGTTCAAACAAACGACGGGGTTTACCTTCAGTGATTATCTGAATCTGTTACGGGTGAAGGAAGCACAGCGTTTGCTGCGAGAAAGTGAGGAATCCATCACGGACATCGCCTGGCTAGCCGGCTTCAGTAACTTCTCTCATTTTGGCAAGATGTTTAAGCGAACCGTACAGTTATCACCAAGAGTTTACAGGCAGGAAAACAAGGAATCGGGTTCCGTGAGGACCTTATGAGAGGGAGCGAGTATACGATGATTGAAACGAGATTGAATGAACTGGGGATCACTTTGCCACAGGCCAGTGCCCCTGCGGCGAAATATGCCAATGCCGTTATTGTTAATGGAATCATGTATGTATCCGGGAAAGGACCTGATACCTCGGAACGTGGCAAACTGGGATCAGACTTCACAACTGAGCAGGGATATGATTTTGCCCGGAATGCCGGACTGGAAGTGCTCGCTGTTGTTCGAGACGTGCTGGGTTCACTGGATCGGGTGAAGAGAGTGGTTAAAGTGCAGGGCTTCATTAATGCGTCCGCTTCGTATCAGGAGCATCATAAAGTGCTGAATGGATTCTCCGATCTGATGATGGAGGTATTCGGGGATCAGGGTGTACATGCTCGTTCGGTATTTGGTGCCGTATCTGTGAGGGACAATTTGCCCTTGATCATTGATTCCATATTTCAAGTAGAGGAGTAGATATAACCATGACAGAGTCGTCTTCATTTAATCCAATTATGCTAACGATTCCCGAGAGCTTCCACACGGAACGTCTCACGATTCGAGCACCTCAGTGGGGGGACGGCGCAGCTTTTAATGAAGCGGTCCGTGAAAGTGCGGAGCAGCTGCAGTTGTGGTTGCCTTTTGCGGAGAAGATCCCGTCGTTGGAAGAGTCCGAGGCGACTGTTCGCAGAGCAAGACTGAAATATCTGGAACGTACCGACCTGATGCTCCATCTGCGAGACAGACATACGGATGAATTGGTAGGCAGCAGCGGGTTACATCGCATCGACTGGAATGCACGTTGTTTCGAGATTGGTTACTGGATTCGAACTTCACGAGCTGGTGAGGGTTTGATGACGGAAGCGGTGAAAGGCATTGAACAATTTGCCATTACGCATCTGGAGGCGAACCGCCTGGAAATCCGCTGTGATGCGCGTAATGTGCGAAGTGCCAAAGTAGCTGAAAGGGCGGGTTATACGCTGGAAGGCACACTACGCAAGATGCGGCGGAACAGTACAGGTACGCTGGTGGATTATATGGTTTTCTCTAAAGTCAGAGGAAGTGAGTTCGAGTAAAAGGGCGGGTAGATATGGAGCGAATTGGTCAGGGAAGAACTGCGGAAATCTATACGTATTCGAACGAGCACATTATGAAGTTATATCGAATGGATTTTCCACTGGAAGCAGTCCAGAATGAATTTAGAATAAGTGAGTTGGCATACAAAAAAGGACTCCCCGTTCCACAAGCAATATCCTTGATAGAACATACTAAGCCGCGTGCAGGGATTGTCTTTGAACGACTTCAAGGGAATACCCTGTTATCCCTCATCATTCAGCAGCCTGAGCTACTAGAGCAGTTGGCGTTGAAAATGGCTGAATGTCATTACAGACTTCACTGTGAGCGAGATGATGATGGAACACTCCCCTCACAGAAGCAGATTCTATCCAGAGCGATTCGCAATGTTCGATTATTATCAGAGGGTGATCAAGCGCGAATCCTCTCATACTTAACAACATTGCCTGATCAACAGCAGATCTGTCATGGCGATTTTCACCCCGATAATGTTATGCTCAGTGAAGCTGGCAATCAATACTGGGTTATCGATTGGATGACTGGTATGTCAGGAGATCCCGCGGGTGATGCGGCTCGTAGCTGGGTAATATTAATGAGCGGCACTTTGCCGGAGGATACAGAGCCTGCTATACGAAAGGGATTTGAAACGGCTCGTGAATCGCTGATCGAATATTACATCCAACATTATATGCATCTTTCCGGCATTACACGTGAAGCAATTGAATGCTGGATGCTGCCCGTTGCTGCTGCACGTCTTAACGAGGATCTGCCTGCTCAAGGGGTGGAACAGCTGCTCAAGTTGGTTCAGGAACGACTTCGTCTGTTATAAAAGTTGAATTTAAGATTATTTACGCAAACACTACGATGACAGAATAACCTTCCAATCGCTGTTATCCCCAGATTTTTCGATTCCCTTTTCCGAAGGGGGAAATCCGGGGATAAAGGCGAAGCGTATGCTTCCGATGCAGCTTTCTTGCAGAAAGCTTTTAGCTTCGCTTTTTCAGGTTTTTTCTGTCCTCTCCGTAATCGTGTTAATGATTAGTTCAACTTCTATAGACGAAACTAATGATTTTATATAAGGGTAGAGAACGAGAGGGGACGAATTCATGCTGCATTCATTAATGGCCATACAATCATACAAGTCAGGTAACACGCCGGAAGCCCAGCAGCCATGGCTGCAACTGCTGGCAGCAGCAGAGCAGCCCCACATTAACCTCGAACGCATTCATTCCATCGCCGAACTTGAGGGCACGAATCCGGTGCTGGATTACACCGAGCGTACACTGCATGTGCTGGAGAAGCTTCAGGTTTCTTTTTGGGTGCGAGAAATTCTGGAGGAGGTTCTAATCTGGTCAGAGACAGCGAAGGCCGGATCACGGGAGCAGCGGCGTGTATGGCAAAAGCAGGGCGTTAATCTGTTTGTGCACAATGTGGGATCCGCGCAGTTATACGATCTATACATAGGGGCAAACCACTTGGATAACGACATCGGTAAGAGCGGTGGGACGAGTATAAATCAACCTGGTTCTCTGAGCGATGCCTTAAGTAAAAACGCGGATATGAGCAAGCATGCTGTGTTGACTTCACATACACCAAGGCATGAGGTTATTCGTACTCTAATTGCTACGCATGGACTTATTGGGCAATACATACGCGGCGAGATTCCATTTGCCGAGAATGCTCCGCTGCACGCCTTGATCGTCAAAGGATGGCTTACTACAGACGAACTGCACACCATACTGTTGGCATTAAATGAGTGCATTATTGCAGGCGTTGATCCAGCGTTATGGGTTCAGGTTCAGGCTGAGGTACAGCGAATTGTAGGCTGGATTATCACTGGACCGGATCATGAGGACTGGAGCGTGAAGGAACGGTTATCCCGCTTAAGAAGTTCATCCATTCGGC
This sequence comes from Paenibacillus sp. 1781tsa1, assembly GCF_024159265.1. Taxonomy (NCBI): domain Bacteria; kingdom Bacillati; phylum Bacillota; class Bacilli; order Caryophanales; family Paenibacillaceae; genus Paenibacillus; species Paenibacillus sp. 1781tsa1. Next base: position 2,744,792 of record NZ_JAMYWY010000001.1, read on the forward strand.
AGGGAGAAGCTGTGGATACGGCTTACGCCAAGCTCCAGACGGAACTGAATGTAGAACAGGCACTGGCTCCGCTGGCTCATCGTACGCTGTGGTATGTAGAGTCGGCTATGCAGGATTTCTCGTTGCAGGAGATGGTGAAAGTGTTCCTGTTGACGCTGCGCAGCGAGAGCATGACTCCAACATCCATTGAGAAACAGTCTGATATAGTCCGCCATATTAGTTTTGAGCCCTTGATGAATACGATGTATTACGACTATAAAGGGGTCAAGAAGCTCAACATTTACAAGAAACGAATGATTGAAAAATATTTGGAACAATACGCATGGGAACAGATAGTGGCAGGGGAGCAGATCGTCTATCCCCATCTAACCCATCGCACTGAGCGTCATGTGGATCTGCCGGATACATTATTCGTGACCTTCGAATTTTCCCCCGCTGCCGAGAAGCTGATCGCATTCTGTATTGAAGCGGAAAAGTCACCATTATATGAGAAGGCTGTATTGCTGTTATTTGACCTGTTCGGATTGCGGCGGGATGCCTATGACCGGTTCCACAACGAAGAGACGTATTTGTCCGATATGAACAGCTCCGGTGATTATAAAAAAGTACTGCTCGACTATATCGTTGGTAAACGGGTACTTGATATCGGTCCAGGTGGAGGAATTCTGCTGGATCTGATTGAGCAGGAAAAACCGGAAGTGGAGCCGATCGGTATCGACATCTCAGCGAATGTCATTGAAGCGCTGGAACGCAAAAAACAGCGTGAGGGACATCGCTGGCAAGTCATGAAGGGCGATGCCCTGCAACTGGAGCAATATGTGCAGCCAGGCACCGTGGATACGGTTATTTTCTCATCCATTCTGCATGAATTATATTCATATATTGAACTGGACGGTCGAAGATTTAATTCCGATACGGTTGTGGCAGCGCTGAGAAGTTCATTCCGTGTACTGTCACCTGGAGGAAGAATTCTGATTCGGGATGGTATTATGAGTGAACCGGAGGCACAGAAGCGCCGGATTCGTTTTCTGGAACTGGATGGGATGCGCTGGCTGGAGCGATACGCAGAGGATTTTCAGGGACGAGCGATAAAATATGAACGAATATCAGACAACGAGGTCGTCATGCCAATCAACGATGCGATGGAATTTCTCTACACTTATACGTGGGGTGAAGAGGCATATGTGCATGAGATTCAGGAACAGTTCGGTATTTTTACACCGACCGACTATAAGAACTGTATCTTAGAAGCGCTAGGCGAACAAGCTGAGATGATGACCTTCGAACATTTCCTTCAGGAGGGTTATACGGAAGCACTTGGAGAACGAATTATCTTCATGAAGGAAGATGGCTCCCCTGCGCCTTTGCCAGACAGTACCTGCCTGATTGTCATTGAGAAGAAGAAAGGATTAGCGAACGCATGATGAGCGAGGACATTACTGTTTTGTATTTTGTCAGACATGCGGAGTCTAGGTATGTTGAGGGAAGAGAACGCGAGCGTGGGCTGACAGAACAAGGTCATCAAGATGCGGGAACGGTTGCCAGTCTGCTCCAAGGGGAGCAGATTCAACTGTTCTATTCCAGCCCTTACAGGCGAGCGGTGGATACAATTCAGATTCTGGCAGAGCGGTCAGGTGGAATTGTGGTGACAGAGGAAGATCTGCGTGAACGCCAGTTGTCGAGTTCGGATGTGAGGCACGATAATTTTCGTGAAGCCAAGCAGCGGTTGTACCGCGACCCTACGTATGCGTATCCTGGTGGAGAGTCTGGTGAACAGGCTCGCTCAAGGGCAGTAGCGGTGATCGATAGAATTCTGGATAAACATGCCGGTCACAAGGTAGTCATCGGAACCCATGGAGATGTAATGACGCTTATTTTTCAACATTATGATTCTTCCTACGGTTATGACTTCTGGGAAAGTACTACGATGCCGGATATCTATAAGTTGGAGTTTGACGGAACGCACAAGTTGGTCCAGGTCAACCGATTGTGGGAGTGAAAGGTTAATATATGAGAAATGCATTAACCCTGATGAGAGTAGAGAGGTGTGAGTTGAACGGATGAAAATTACGCTGTTACCTGATACATACTTTATTGAAAATCTAACTGTATCCCCATTACAGGATAGAATGTACTGTATATTTGATCTCGAAGGTACGGGGATTAATCCTGTGGTGGAGAGTGTGACACAATTTGGTGCGATGCATTACCAAAGAGGTCAACAATGTAATACAACATTTTCTTTACTTACTCGGGCGAACAAACCTATACCAGAAGCTGTGGCGAAATTAACAGGCATTTCGAATGAGGATATGGTAGAGGCTCCGTCGTTTGTAGAAGCATTTCAGTCCTTTCAGGAATTCATTGGAGATAGCGTTCTTGTGACACAAGCAGGCTATGAATATGATCTGCCCATCTTGAAGCGACATTGCGATGAGTATGGTCTCCCGATGTTGACTAACCAGGTATTGGATACAAAAGCGATGTTCACGTACATTCATCCTGAGATTACCGAGGTCGTCTCTACGGATTTTCTGATTCGATATTACGATCTGAATACAGATGGGATTCACAGGCACAATGCTTTGGCAGATTGTGGTGTGATCGCAGGTATCTTTGAACGTATCCTTAGCGAATATGAGGAACTTCAATTAGATCATTTTACAGCTGATCCCAAGCGCATGATGAAGCGTTTTGTTATACCTGAGATGTATCTGACATAATGAAGAACTGGAGGGGAGATCGATGAGCAGAACAGATGTGGAGAAGCTGCTGTCGGAACTTAACGAAGGACGGATTCTGACTCAGCAGACATTCGAAGGATTGGATGTGGAAGTTTACCTGGATGACAGGGATGCCTCAACGTTTGCTGACGAGTGGATGCAATCCTTTGAACGATGGGCTCAAGCTACTGCTGTGGCTGAAGAAGAGGTGCTGCGCGCATGCAGGGAACAGGCGTTCAAACAAACGTTAGCTCTCACTGGCGAGCCTGAGTTAGCAGGGTATGTGAGTGATGATCTGGGTTTAATTGGCGCTGCACTGTTACAGGATGCGGTGAATGATATCTTTGTGAACAAGCTGCTGGAAAGTTATCGTCAAGGTAGGTTGCCCCTGCGATAAGCGGGGGAAAAGCCACGTTGGCTCTTTTCGTTTGTATAAAAAAATAGCATCAAATGTACATTGTGAGTCGGTTGAAGCATGAGTTACAATTCACCTAAGCAATAGATGAGAATGATAATCATTATACGTTATATGTATTACATTCTCACGATTACATCAACAGATCATATAGGGGTGAAGGGTATCATGGTAGGTTTTATTAAAGGTATAAAAGGGTGGACAATCACATTACTTCTCATGGGTCTCATGATTTCAGGATGTAGTACGAATACTGCTACGAATGCGGAACAGACTCCTGCAACTGAAAGTGCAGCTTCTGGAGAAAATACTTCCGGAACCGAGACAGAGCCTGCGACACGAGTTGTTCAGGATGAATTTGGAGATGTGACGATTCCGGTTCAACCACAGCGGATTGCTGGAATATATGTAGAAGATTATCTGAAGGCACTTGATATTACACCTGTAGTACAGTGGTATCATCCTTTATGGGGTGTGCAGGATTATTTAGGACTGGATGTTCCGCAATTTGATATTACGGGCAGTATTGAAGCTTTGTTGGAATATGATCCGGATCTCATCATTGTGGATGGTGCAGCAGATGCGGAGAAATATGAGATGTATTCGAAGGTGGCACCGACGTATCGCTTGCCCGAGAGCGTACTGCAGGATTCCAATCAAATTCTGAAAACCATTGCTGACATTGTAGGCAAACCGGATAAAGGTAAAGAGGTTGCTGAGGCATTTGAGGCTAAGATTGCAGATGCCGAATCGAGGCTGCAAGAAGCGGTTGGAAACGAGACCGTCGCAGTAGTCCGGCTGAATGTTAATGATAATACGCTGGCGTTGTTCGGCATCAAAAATCGCTACACTGGATTTATCTATTCGGAGTTAGGTCTGACACCTCATCCATTGGTAAGTAAGATGGAAGAGTACCAGGAAATATTGTCAGAGGAGGCCATTCCACAACTTGATGCGGATCACCTCATTATTTTCCCTTCCAATGGAGAATGGTCATCTCCCGAGAACAAGGAAGCTTTGAAGGTGCTTGACAGCAAGTTGTGGCAATCCCTTCCGGCGGTTAAGAACAATCAGGTGTATATCATGGAAAGATCACATTGGCAATCAGGTGCAATTACAGCGAATTCCATGAAAATTGATGATCTCTTGGAAAAGATGACTCCATAGTATAATCCCATAAGCAAGAAAGTTCTTCAGTCAGGGTTGAAGAGCTTTCTTTTTTCGTATACACTATTTTAAATGATAACAATTCTCAGTTAAGGACGATGAACATGTGCCCCACGATAATACAATGGATTCCCAAGCCCTGGCTGTGCACGCTTCAGCAGATGGAATACATAAATCACAATAAACCTGATATCGATAAATGTTCTTTACACAGAATGTCATCCACATACTCCATATTGGTTATAACGTCTGGAAAGGGTTCGATGCTTTACTCGGATCGGGAATCTCATCATTTGGAAAAAGGAATGATTATGTTTGTTCCAGCGGGAACACCCACTAAGATAGATTGCTCTCCTTGGGCAGAAAGTGATTTGCAATATTATAAGCTTGATCTGGGTGTAGCTGAGGTGAAAGAAGATATTTCAGACCATTCGTTTACGATCATCAAGGCTGAGCAGCATGAGTTTCTTAAAGAGATTAAGGCTCAAGAAGCGTTCCCTCTTATTCAGCTGAATTACAGTCCGTGGAGTTCATGTCTGGAAGCCTTGGAACAAATACTGCGTCAACAGGTCACTGGCGATTGGCTGGAGCAATGGGAGGTACAGCTTCGTTTCCAGGAGTGGTTCCGTGCCTTGCTTCGACAGAGTGATCCCGAAACAGATGCACCAGATGACCGTGCCCGTGTTCAAAGTTCAATTCGTTACATTGGCGACCACTATGATCAGACGATAACCGTTGACGAGCTTGCGGCAGATATTGGTCTAACCAGAGCCAGCTACACTAGGCAATTCAAAAGGATTACAGGCAAGCTTCCGCTTGATTATGTGAATACGGTTCGGCTGGAGCGCTCGAAGCAACTATTACAGCTGACGGATGATCGCATCCATGAGATTGCTCAGAATGTGGGATTCAGCAGCGAGTATTATTTTGGTCGCCGATTCAAGCAATATGCTGGTATTTCACCCGGGTTGTATCGCCGTCATCACCGCCAAGAGGTTCGTGTGTTTGCTCCGTATCTGGAAGACTTTTTGTTGGCCGTGGGCATAAAACCTGTATTGCAATGTTCCCATCACTCCTGGGGTAGACAGCATTATCTGGGGTTGGATGACGTACCCGAATTTGATGTGAGCCAGATGGATGCAGAGTTTAATCTGGGCAATGAACCTGACTTTATCATGCTGGACAAGGGATATCATAGATGGAATCTGGACCGCTTTGAGCAGGTCGCCCCTACGTTTTACGTAGAACAGCTGGGAGAGGATTGGCGCTCCATTCTGAGATCGACAGCCGATGTATTGGGGAAGGTGGATCGGGTCCAAGATGTAATTGGTGCGTATGAGGACAAGGCATTGGAAGCGAAAGGACGTTTAACACGTTATATGCGTGGTCAGACGGTAGCATTTTTGCGCATATCAGCGTCTGATATTACGCTTTATGGGGATCAGCAGGGCTACGTTGGACCTGTAATTTATCAGGATCTTGGACTGACTCCGCACTCCCGTGTGCAGCAATGGACAAGACACGAGCGCAGGATTTCCATTGGATTGGAGCAGTTAAGTCAACTTGATGCGGATCACTTGTTGATTACTTTTGATACTGGGGATTCTTCTGAACCAGGAGATGAGCGCGAACTACTCGACAGGGATGAATGGAAACGCCTGCCCGCGGTGAAGAACGGTAATGTGTACGAAGTAGATTTCATGAGTTGGATGAACTACGGTGTGATATCCCATGGGAAGAAGATTGAGGATATATTGCGGTTTATGGCTTGAGGAATGGGAGCTAAAACTACAAACAAGCTGGTTTCAATAATTAAATTAAACTCGAAGAAAAATGAAAAAAATATTCTACTAATCGGATTTACTGTATGATATAGGAAAATGAATTGGAGAATAGACATCCTATGCAGAAAAAAATCTGGGCATCGCTTTTAGTAGTAGCTGTTATTGGAATGGTTCCTGTTACAGAGGTACCGAGGACTACGGTTGCCGAATCGCATGAAATCTTGCCTGAAGATCTTCCGGAAAGCTTACAATATGATTCTAATCATCCAGATGTAATTTATGTGAAGGACTGTGGGGTCTACGAGAAAGTTGATTCGAGTTTAGTAGATTACGGCGAAGAAGAAGTTGTGTTCGATGATTTACAAAAGGTAAAAGACAAAACGAATGTAATTGTTGCTTATGAAGCGATTTACGTCAAAAAAGGTGAGTGGGAATAGGTCATGCAATAGATTTATAATCTGGAGCGCAAGGAGAGTTTTATTCTTCTTGGGCTTCTTTTTATAACCAATAAAAAAATAAATCTCAAGAATTCGACCTAAGCATGAACGAAGTAAATGATTTTATCAACTGGTATGAAGCCAAACAAGCGGGAAGTGGAAAAGCTTCGTATGCGATTGATAAACACGACAACAACAAAGGGCCTTTTAAGAGTCGGAAGGATTATATCCTGTTTGATCGAGTGCTGACGTTTGAGGTAAGTGAATATTAAAAAATGTGAAGTTCCTCCAGCTTAGCTGAAGGGGCTTCTTTTTTTGTTTACTTTGATGAATTAGCGATCTAAATCCATTGACGTGTGTTGAGTGTGGCGACGAAGACCTAACGTTACGAGTAGATAAATACAGGTTAGGACAGCCGATACAGCACTGCTAATCCAGATTCGTTCAAGCCCCGAAAAAGAGGAAAACAGCTGCAGCAAAAATTGAGCGATCCATCCCCCCAGTGTGATAAGAGGAAGTGCAATGCCCTGTGGGCGCTTGTGAATTAAAGTCAGGAGCAGCATGGGGCCAAGCATGCATCCATGCAATGATCCGAACAAATACAGGATTTGAATCGGGGTCAACGATACGGAAAGGGAAATGATAGTTGCTATAAACATGGCCATGCAAATGATGATGTTCCGGGTACGTTTTTCACCAGAGTTGGCAAGGTTGAATTGTTCCATACATAATTTCAGAACGGCTTGAAACCGGCTGATATAGGACACCGTGAACATCAGGATTAGACATATAATCAACATTCCGAACAAAACGGGTGAATGGGTAATGGACAATAGCGGATAGATCAGAGACGGTATATTGGCCAGCCCACCAGAATGAATAGAGACCATCACGAGCAGTAGAAAAGCCATCAGCACCGTCGCATACATCATGCCTGACATCATAAATGCTGGCACAATTTTGGATCGTTCCATGTGAAATAGACGCTGCCAAGTAGCGGGATCAGCGATAACCTGTCCCAGACCAACCAATACACCCGTTGCGATAAAAAGCAGGGCAGAATGGTTGTCAATCACAAGCATATAAGGATGATAGAGGCGAATTCCAGAGTAAACTGGGTCAACACCTTGCTGGATAAAATAAAACAAAGGAAACATGATGGCAACGCTGAAAGTCAGAATGACTTGGGGAATAGCCAATGCATAGAGTGTCTGTAATCCAATAAAACCAGCAAGCAAAGAGCAGATGACGATAAAAGACGTTCGCCCAGCAACTTCGGGAAGACCGAATAATTGCTGAAAGAAGAATCCGGATACCATTCCTTGCAGGAGAACCGTCTCCAGAAGCAGTATCGCAAAAAATCCTGTCATCAAACGAGCACCTGAAGGTGTCAGTTTGGCTGTCAGCCATTGACTCAGTGTTGCCGCGTCACCGGAGTGGCTTCTCACATATTTGCCCAGCCATCCAAATAACATCAGCGCGAGGGCTGTCGCGAGAGAGTACCCCAAAGTGCCGTACAAGCCATAACGCATCAATGCTTCAGGTGAATCTACAATATTGAGCCCGGTGAGCCATCGCCCAAGCAGCGCAATGGCTCCAAGTCCAATCCCCAGTTTGATAGGCGCCGCCAAATTGTTGCGGAAATGATTGTAACGCATCTTAACTCCTCTTCTCACGGAACTTTTTGGGTGGCATCCCCACATGTTTATGGAATTGTGTGCAGAAGTAATGCTGGCTGTTAAAGCCACATCGCTCAGCAACGTCTGCAATATTCAAATCTGAATGACGGTGAAGAAGCTGTTTGGCGTACTCCATTCGTAATTGATTCAAATATTCAGAGAAAGAGATGCCTACTTCTTCATGGAAGAGTCGACTTAGATAGGTTGGATTCATGTGAACAGCTGAGGCGAGCCCGGAGAGATTGATTTTTCCTGAAAACTGTTTTTGCATAATCTGGAGTGCTTCCTGAATGACTTTGGACTGCACGGCCGGCGAGTCATTGTGATCAAACTGATGTAGTACTTCGAGCAATTCCTGTTCAATGACGGGTTTGGTGATGTAATCCATAACTTTCAGCTTGATCGATTGACGAGCGTATTGAAAGTTGTGGTGTGCAGAGATCATGATAATATGAATTTCGGGGTGAAGACTGCGCAGGTCCTCGGCAACGAGCAGACCGGATTTGCCAGGGAGATTAATATCGAGCAGGGCGAGTTGAATCTGTACTTCTTGTCCAATCGATGTGGCTTGTGTTCCATCGGCAGCTTTGTAGAGACGCCAGAAAGGAAATTGAGGCTGAATTAGAAATTCCAGCTGCTCCAGTTCCAGAGGCTCGTCATCAACCAGCAATACATTCATGATGAAGTCCCCCCTATTCGTGATGTATCGTTCTCCGTTTCTAATGAGCTTTCAATATCTCTTCTTGAGTATAGGGCCAACTGACCTCAACGACAGCTCCTCCTTGTGGTCCAGCTGATAAGCGGAGAGAACTCTCCTCACCAAAAAAGATATGCAGTCGCTTTCTGATATTTTCCAGCCCATGTCCTTGAATCACTTCATCTGAGGATGCTGGTGTGAGACCCACACCATTATCGATTACGGTAAGCAACACTTGCTTTTGATTTCGAAGACAACGGATGGTTAACTCGACAGGGCCCATTTTGGGTTCAAGTCCATGTTTGAACGCATTTTCTACAATCGTTTGAAGCACAAAGGGAGGGATGAAAGCATTAAGCACATTCTCATCGTAATCTGTGAAAAGTCGCAACCGTTCACCAAAGCGTAGATGCTGAATCTCCAGGTAATGACCGGTATAACGAATCTCCTCTTCCAGACGAATCATGGGCTCATCGGTATTGTACTTGAATTTGAGGAATTTGGAGAAAACCTCAAGTGCACCAACAACTTGTTCGGTACGACGTAGTCTGGCCAGACTGAGAATAACGTTGAGGGTGTTAAACATAAAGTGAGGTTGGATCTGTTGACTAAGCTGTAAATACAGTGATTTTTGGGACTCTTTCTCCAGCTCGATCTGCCTTGTTTGCATCCGAAGCAAGTCCAGCTGTTTCTCGAAAAAAAACAAAATCAATAGAGCAATCGCCCCCACAATGGGAGCGATTATGAATATTAGGACGATGAGGGTAAATTGATCAAGATTAATCATGATGGTCCTCCATGCTAAATGCTAACATTGGGTGTCTATTGAATCTGATAGAGCCATCCGTAAATCATAAAATTATTAAAATATGAAGTTGAAAGAGAAATGTATTGTCATCTTAATTTATTTTGGTAAGTGATTCAATAGAGGGAAAGCATTTTGTAAATGGTGCCCAAAAAAGATTCATGATTTTAGGAAATCAGATGGCAGGCAGCCTGATGTCCCTCATGAATGGTGCGCAGTTCGGGAACTTCAGAAGAGCAGCGATCAACTGCAAATGGACAACGGGTATGAAACCGGCATCCACTAGGTGGGTGGATGGGAGAAGGGATATCACCGGTTAACTGAACACGATCTTTTGGCTGATTACGTTTCGTCGATGGAATGGAACTCAGCAGTGCGCGTGTATACGGATGTTGCGGGTGATCAAACAGTGATTTTTTATCAGCGATCTCAACGATTGTGCCCAGGTACATTACGATCACACGATCAGAGATGTGACGAACCACACCAAGATCATGGGAAATAAACAGGTAGGTCAGTTGATGTTGTTTCTGAAGTTTTTTAAGCAAATTAATAATTTGAGCCTGAATGGATACATCCAGTGCGGAGACGGCTTCGTCACAGATAATTAATCGGGGCTCCAGGGCAAGTGCTCGAGCGATACCAATCCGCTGGCGCTGCCCACCACTAAATTCATGAGGCAAACGATCAATATGCTCCGTACGCAAACCAACATTGTCCATCAGTTCACGGATGCGTTCATCCTGTTTGTTACGGGGGACTACTTTCTGGATTTCCAGTGCTTCCTTCAAAATTTGCCGTACGGTCTGGCGTGGGTTTAAAGAGGCGAAGGGGTCTTGAAAAATAATCTGCATATCCTTGCGCATTCGCTTTAACTCAGCTTTGTTTAACTCTAGAATGTTTTTGCCCTGAAAATAAATCTCTCCACTCGTAGGGTCATCGAGTCGCAGGATGGAACGTCCCGTTGTTGATTTGCCACAACCTGACTCCCCTACAATGCTGAGCGTTTCACCTGCATAGATTTGAAAACTGATGTCATCCACAGCTTTGACATGGTGAACCACTCTGCCAAGCAGGCCTCCTCGAATCGGAAAGTATTGTTTCAAATGCCTGATATCCGCAAGGACATCAGAATTAGAAAGTGCCGAAGATTTTATGTCCGTTGCGGACAATGGTTGGTTCACATGGATGCTTGTCATATCACTTTGCTCCCTTCCTGATTCGAAATGTGCGGTTGGCCGCTTGCATCACAGTCACTCCATTTTTCGTCATACATCCAACATCGTACCGATTCTTCATCGGAACTTTTCAATAGCTCAGGCTGAGCCATAGAACAGATATCTTTGCGGAAAGCACATCTGGGGGCGAATCGGCAACCTGAAGGCAGATCATAAGGACTCGGAACAGTTCCCGGGATGGCTAACAACTCTTCCTGGTCCTCATCGATCCTTGGCAGTGACTGAAGCAGTCCCTGGGTGTATGGATGTTTGGGGTTATCAAATATGGAATCTACAGATGCGTATTCAACAATCTGTCCTGCATATAGAACCGCTACGCGGTCACAGGTTTCTGCAACAACACCCAGATCATGTGTGATCAGGATGATGGACATGCCCATACGCTGCTGGAGTTGCTTCATCAGATCAAGAATCTGAGATTGTACGGTTACATCGAGCGCAGTCGTGGGTTCGTCTGCGATTAACAGATCAGGTTGACAAGCCATAGCCATTGCAATCATGACGCGTTGACGCATGCCGCCACTAAGCTGGAAGGGTTCCTGATGCGCGCGTTCTTCAGGGGAGGGTATTCCTACCATGCGCAACAGTTCAACAGCTTTTGCCCAAGCTTCTTTCCGACCCAGGTTCTCATGCAGCCTGAATACCTCAGCAACCTGTTCTCCGACTGTATAAACAGGATTCAGCGAGGTCATCGGCTCTTGAAAAATCATGGATATCTCTTTGCCACGAATGCGCCGCATCTGTTCTTCAGACTTGGTCAGCAGATCCTCATTTTTGAACAGAATCTGACCTCCGACCGTTCTTCCCGGACGACTTAGAAGCTGCATGATGGAGAGGGAGGTCATGCTTTTTCCACAACCGGATTCTCCAACCAGACCTAATGTTTCTCCCCGATATACACTGAAATCAATGCCATCAACGGCTTTGCTAATTCCTTCGTCCGTAAAAAAGTATGTTTGCAGTCCTTGTACTTCCAGCAACTTCTCCTGCGTGATCCTAACCATGCAATCTCCTCCTTAATCCATCTCAATTCTTTTATTGAAGTACCGGTATAACAGATCCACACCCAGATTCACGAATACAAAAATGACAGAAGCAACCAGTACGCCTCCTTGTACGACAGGGAGGTCCCTCATACGGATGGCATCAACGATCAATCGGCCCAGACCATTGATAGCAAATACGGATTCGACCAGAACCGTCCCGCCAAGCAGTGTTCCAAATTGCAATCCGATGACAGTGATTACGGGAATAAGCGCGTTTTTGAGGGCGTGTTTGTAAACAATGAGTCTATTTTTCAGACCTTTTGCCCGTGCGGTACGGATGTAGTCCTGATGAATGACATCCAGCATACTGGAACGGGTCATGCGGGCAACGATGGCGGCTCCCGAAGCACCAAGTGTAATAGCAGGTAAGATGACGTGTTCCAGGCTTCCCCAGCCGGTAACGGGCAATAGATGATATTTGACGGAGAAAAAGGAGATTAACATCATGCCCAGCCAGAAGCTGGGGAGTGAGATGCCCAGCAGGGCAACCAGCATAATCAGGCGATCCGCTGTACTATGCTGGCGGGTGGCGGATACAATTCCCGCTATCATACCGAGTACAATCGTGATGACAATACTCGCGAGTGCCAATTGAATGGTGGTGGGCAAACGAAGCATAATTTCGTCCATTACCGGATGGTCTGAGCGATACGAGGTTCCCAGATCTCCGCGAAACACATCGAGTACATACTGGATGTATTGCAGTGGAAGAGGTCGATCAAGTCCCAGATCATGGCGGATGGCTTGTACCGTTTCTTCAGATGCTCCGTCTCCAGCGATGAGAACGGCAGGGTCTCCGGGGACCATCTGCATAATGAGAAAGACGACTAGAATGACGCCAAATATAACGGGAACGGTCTGAATGAGGCGTCGCACAATGTAAGTCAGCATATAGGATGTTCTCTTCCTTTCATGAGCAAAGTTATTTTAATTTGGGGTCAAGTGCATCCCGAAGACCATCACCAAACAGATTGAAGCCGATCACGAGTGTGGATATGGCGAGACCGGGGAAAAGAGCCAAATATGGGGCACTGAACATGTAATCACGTCCACTGCTTAACAGGGCGCCCCATTCTGCGGAAGGAGGCTGAGCACCCAGACCTAGAAAGGAAAGGCCTGCTGCGGATAGAATGGCAGTTGCGAGGCGCAACGTAATCTGCACGATAATAGGCGACATAATATTGGGCAATATGTGCACGAGAATGATTCGCAGATCACTTCCGCCAAGCGTGCGTATGGAATCAATGTATTCGAGCTTACGGACGGTCAGTGTTGAGCCTCTTACAATTCGTGCGAACATGGGAATGGAAAAGACACCAACAGCGATCATGACATTGATCAGGCTTGCTCCCAGTGCGCTGACGATAGCCAAAGCGAGCAAAATACCTGGGAAGGCCAGAAGGATATCCATGATTCTCATAATAATGGCATCCATCCAGCCACCGTAGTAACCAGCTATCAGACCCAGAAGCACGCCGAAGATTGCACCAATACTTACAGCAGCAACACCGATTAATAGAGATAAACGTGTTCCGTAGATGATACGGCTAAGCAAGTCGCGACCCTTATCATCCGTACCCATCCAGTGATCCCAGGAGGGGAGAAGTAATTTGTCAGGCAGATGAATGTTATAAGGATCGTATGGAGCAATCCACGGGGCAAAAAGAGCAACAATAATATAAAAGAGAACAATGAGGCCTCCGGCAGAGGCTAGTTTGTTTGCTGCCATACGGGTAAGAAACTTACGGAGTTGACCAGATCTTATTACCTTGTGTGGAGCAGCAGGTGTGATCACAGATTGATTCATAGGAGCCTCCCTTTTCGCTTGATATGTTAATAAAACTAACACACAATAGTGATAAATAAAGGATTTCTACTCATTAAGTAAAAAAAACGAAAATTTAAGTAAAGATCATGTAAATAAACATGACAATTAATCGCTAGAATGAAATTCAAGGCAGGTTTGATAGCCTCCAACTCCAAAAAAGAAGCTAAGAAGGGGGAGATGCGAATTGGACTACATGAATTCAACAGACTACTGGCTGCTTAATGTTCAGATTGAACGCCGCTATGTCTATGACGGGGATGCTGTACGGGGTACGGAAACAGAACTTAGTCATGTACAGATTAGAGAAGGGTTGATTGTGCAAGTCATTGCGGCTGACAGGATGAATTCGGTCAACATGGACGGAGAACAGATTCTGGCGGAGCCTGTGTATGATGGCAGAGGAATGTTGATGTTACCTTCATTTACCGAGAAGCATGTTCATCTGGATAAAACGTTGCTGGGAGAACCGTGGCAAGCGGTTATACCCGCCAGCGGGGTGGCCGGCAGATGTGAAATCGAAAAAAGACTTCTTCCGCAGCTTGTCACACCGCCGTTGCAAAGGGCAGAACTTCTGCTTCAACGTCTGATTGAAGCAGGTTCTACTCATATACGGACCCATATCGATGTGTATCCTGAAGCAGGAACGAAACAACTGGAACCCGTATTGAACTTGTTCCATTCCTATCGTCATGAGATTACACATGAGGTTGTGGCGTTCCCTCAGCATGGTTTATTGCGTTCAGGCAGCAAGGCATTGGTTCGTGAGGCGCTTCAGAAAGGGGCTCATCTGGTCGGCGGGGTTGATCCTGCAACAATGGACACAGATCTGGAGGCGAGTTTGCAGCTGATGGTGGAGCTTGCAGTTGAAGCGGGTGCAGGTATTGACCTGCATCTCCATGATCCGGATTATTTGGGCACCTATACAATGAAGAGATTGGCAAGATTAACTGTGGAGGCAGGACTGCAGGGTAACGTATCGATCAGTCATGCATTTGCACTTGGTGAAGTCAGTGAGGCAGAAGCGCGATCTATAGCAGATCTGTTGGCAGAGGCGGGAATAACCATCATAACCAGTGCGCCTCATGGTCGAACACTGCCACCTGTGCCTCTGCTGTGGGAGCATGGAGTGAATGTGGAAGCAGGGTGTGACAACATTTATGATACGTGGCAACCCTTCGGAAACGGGGACATTCTGGAACGAGCTTCGAGACTCGCAGAACGGTTTGCCTGGATTGATGAACGCTCGTTAGCCCGGTCGCTCAGACTGATCACGGGAGGCAGAGAAACACTGGATGCTCAAGGTGAACGGATGTGGCCTGTTCCGGGCGATTCGGCAGATTTGATATTGGTCGATGCGAGTTGTGCAGCGGAAGCTGTCGCCCGCAGAGCACCAAGAAAAGCGGTTTTCTCCAAAGGACATCTTATCTGGGATGATCAGAAGGGACACCGAAAGATGCATGATTAAGCCTGTTTGACAAACCTACGGATGTTTATTGGATTCGGATCATTTGACGAAAAAGGGGATGAGGAGCATTATACAGCATCAGCATACACCGTATTGGTTACGCAATGTCCGTCTGGAACAAGGGTATCGTTATGAGAATGATCAAATAATCGGGACCATAAGTGAATTGTTTGATCTGTGGATCGAACACGGAAAAATCATGCGCATCGTTAAAACGGAAGATCGTAATAGTTCAGATTCGTTAACGGTTACTACAGAATTGATGAATGAAGGAGAAGCGGAGTTGGCCATGCCAAGCTCAGATCGGGATGCGGGAGGGATGCTGCTTTTACCCGGGTTCCGCGAAATGCATATTCACATTGATAAAACATATTACGGTGGACCTTGGATCGCGCCGACGCCACCTGAAGGAATTTTCAAAAGAATTGCAGAGGAGCGTGAGCTATTGCCACGGCAATTGCCGCATGCGCAGGAGAGGGCTGTGAAAGTATTATCTCTTCTTCAATCCAGCGGGGTTACGCATGTGCAAACCCACTGCAATATTGATCCTCAGATTGGGCTTGCCAACCTTGAAGCAACCGTGTCAGCTGCGGCTCAGTTTAGCGAGAGTCTCACGTGTGAGACCGTGGCGTTTCCACAACATGGTCTTCTACGAAGTGGCGTCGTTGCAGAAATGAAAGAGGCACTGCGACGCGGTGCGCGCTGGGTAGGCGGGGTGGACCCGGCAACGGTGGATAACGATATTGAAAAATCTCTCTTTACCATCATGGACCTGGCGGTGGAAGCTAATGCAGGAGTGGATATTCACATTCATGATCCGGGTCATTTGGGCACATTTACGATGAATCGTCTTGCGGCGATGACGGAGCAGGCCGGTTGGCAGGGGAGAGTGAATGTGAGCCATGCACTGGGTTTTGCAGACGTTACAGAAGCGATGCAGGTGCAACTGGCCGAACGGTTTGCGGAACTGGATATCTCGATAACCTCAACTGTACCGCTTAACCGCTGGATGCCCTATTCTCTTCTGAAGAAATACGGAGTTCGAGTTGAATTGGGTGAAGATACCATTACGGATCACTGGGGACCTTTCGGCCGTGGGGACATATTGGAACGAGCCGGACGGTTGGCTGAGCGTGAGAGATGGAGTTCAGAACGGGGATTAGCCGAGACACTGGGATATATTACAGGGGGAATCACCCCGTTAGATGAGCGAGGTAATGTTCAATGGCCTCTCATTGGTGATCCAGCGACAGCGGTTCTTGTGCAGGCTTCCTGCTCGGCTGAAGCGATCGCAAGGCGTTCAACGCGAGGTGCATTCATATATCAGGGAAATCTTGTTAACGGGTAACAATCAGAAATATTACATCATTTAATTCAATTTAATTCATAACGGAAGTAGGAGATTATATTGAAAAAAAGAGGGTTTGTTGGAAGCATGCTGGCATTGTCCATGACACTTGTAATCAGCGCCTGTTCATCGGGAGGAACATCCACTGCTGGTGGCGAAGCGGTCTCTCCGGGAGAACGCCAATCGGGCGGTACACTGGTCATCGCGAGACAGAGTGATGCAAATAATCTGGACCCTCAGTACAGTTCTCAGATTAATTCCATGGCGGTATACCATCATAAAATAACAGAAGGGCTTGTCTTAATGGACAAGAACAGCAAGTACCAACCGTTGCTGGCTACGGAATGGACACAACGGAATGATACAACATGGGAGTTCAAATTGCGTGAGGGAGTGTCTTTCCATGATGGGGCACCTTTTAATGCAGAGGCTGTTCAAAAAACGTTTGAACGTATTCCGACGACACCCAAAGCAGGTATGTTCTCCATGATCAAGGAAGTGAAGGCAGTGGACGAGCATACGATTCAGTTCATCTTGAATTATCCTTACGCTCCAATCATGTCGCTGCTTGCCAGTGCGGAAGGAAATATACTCAGCCCTGCTTCCATAGAATCGGCGGGAACAGATATGGTGAAGGAACCTGTCGGAACAGGACCGTTTGTATTTGAATCATGGACACCAGGAGACAAAATTGTACTTGCTAAAAATGAAAATTATTGGGGTGACAAACCAAACATCGATAAAGTGGAGTTTAAAACTGTCCCGGAAGATACGACCCGCTTAGCCATGGTTGAGACAGGAGAGGCTCAGGTAGCAGAGCAGGTTCCCTCCACGGAGATTGCACGAATTGAAGCATCTTCAACCATGAAACTGGGGCGTTACGAGGCTTTTTCTACGGACCATATAGGGTTTAATACAAGCAAAGAGCCATTTAACAACCCGTTGGTTCGTCAGGCTGTAGCATATGCGGTGGACAAGGAATCTATCGTCAGCGGCGTGTACAACAATATTGGCAAGGTAACGGACTCCACACTTGGAACCACGATGATCGGATACAGTTCCAATGTAAAGGGGTACAGTTATGATCTGAACAAAGCAAAGTCCTTGCTTGCTGAGGCTGGGTATCCGGAGGGGTTCTCAGCCACGTTATATACCAGTGATAACAAAACAAGAGTGAACGTAGCAGAGGTATTACAGTCTCAGTTGAAAGGTATCGGAATTAACCTTGAGGTGAAAGTACTGGAGTTTGGAGCTTACATTGATGCAGCAGCCAAAGGGGAAACCGAAATGTTCCTGAGTGGGTGGGGAAATGCAACAGGCGATGCCGATTATAATCAGTTTAACTTGTTTCACAGCACCTCCAAAGGAGTCCCTGGTAATCATTCCTTCTATAATAATCCGGAAGTGGATCAATTCATTGAGGATGCCCGGAAAGAAACGGACCCCGATAAACGCACAGCCATTTATGAAAAAGCCATCCAACTTGAGCTGAACGATGTTCCCATTCTACCATTCCGTAATGGCGAGAATCTGGCAGCCCTCTCCAAAGATGTGGATGGGGTATGGATTAGTCCATCCGGTTTTGTTGAAATCAATAGCGCAAGCTTTCTGAAATAAGGACGGAGGAGTGGTCAACATGATCCGCCAACTCATTCAAAATTGCCGGATTCCCGGGAGTTATGGACTTCATAATATAGAATTGTATGGTACAACCATTGAACAGATCCTGCCGTCTTCGGACGGTGGGGGTTCATCCATAAGTGACATGACAAGTATGATCCATGGAGAACTTGAAGAAAATCATGGGCGGTATGGATTTATATTTGATGCCAAGGGTGGTCTCGTACTGCCAGGATTAATTGAACCACACATCCATCTGGAAAAGGCGCTTTTGCTTGATCGCATGCCTGGTGATGCTTCCTCATTGCAAGAAGCGATCTCGATGACAGCTGCGCTTAAGGCGGGGTTCACGGAGTTCGATATGATCCAAAGATCCGTAGAAGTCATCCAAAAACTGTCCAGTTACGGTGTAACCAGACTTCGTTGTCATGTTGAAGTGGACCCCATGCTGGGACTACGGGCTATGAATAGTGCGTTGACTGTAAAAGAAAAAATGGAGCATATGATGGGGATCCAGATTGTGGTCTTTCCGCAAGAAGGGATCATTAGGGCTCCAGGTACCGCAGACCTTATGGAAGAGGCAGTACGGATGGGAGCCGACGTAATTGGTGGAATTACTTATGTTGATCCTGAACTGGATGATCATCTGAACTTTGTTTTTGAACTGGCTTCGCGGCACAATCGCCCCCTTGATTTTCATGCTGATTTCTCATTAAATCCTGAAGATGAAGCTATACTTCACATTGCGAATAAGACCTTGGATTATGGGTTCCAGGGCAGAGTTTCGGCTGGCCATGTCACTTCGCTTGCGGCTATGCCATGGGAAAAGGTGAAGTTATACGCCAGAAAGATTGCAGAAGCGGATCTCCATGTCATGACTCTTCCTGCAACAGATCTATACTTGAATGGCCGAGCGGATAACGATAACACTCGCAGAGGCATAACGCCGGTTAGTTTGTTGCGGGACGAAGGGGTGAACGTAATCTACGGCGCCAACAATATTCAAAATGCCTTTACACCTTTTGGTAATGGCAATCCGCTCGATATTGCTTGGTTGCTTGCCCATACGGCCTACATGGGGAGTGAAGCGGATGCCGATACATTGGTGGAGATGGCAACACTTAGTGCAGCACGGGCACTGGGAATAGACAATTACGGTCTTCGAGCTGGAGCACAGGCCGATCTGGTCATATTTCCAGTGCAGTCCAGGCGTGAACTGATTATTGAACGACCGCGGCCTGTTGGAGTATGGAAGAAGGGTCGCCTTCTGACTACGAAAGTGGAGGATGGAGAATGTCATGAAATTAGTTATCGATAATGTACTTTTGCCTACGGGAACACACACATTGGTTATTGAAGAGGGGAAGATTACACAGGTCGTGGCAGAATCCACGGATCAGGACCAAATCATACAGGCTCGCCACAGCGATGCCGATTCATGGAACGCTGCCGGGCTTGTGTACCTTCCCACACTTGCAGATATGCATTGTCATCTGGATAAACATCATATCGGTGAACGCTGGATTCCCCTGGAGCCGTTCCAGACACTGGAATCACATCTTGCTTATGAGAAAAAACTGCTGGGTGGATTGACTCAAACGGTGGGAGAACGGGCGAAAGTTCTTGCGGAACAAATGATTGATTATGGTACAACGCGCATTCGTACACATGTTGATGTGGATCCTGAGGTTGGTCTCCGAAATCTGGAGGCCATACTACGCGTACGAGAAGAGCTTTGTGATTACATGGACATTGAGATTGTAGCATTTCCACAGCAAGGGCTCATTCGTTCATCATCTGAACAGATCGTGAGGGAGGCTCTGGCACTGGGTGCCGATCTGGTTGGTGGTGTTGACCCGGCAGGTCTCGATGGGGATATGGAACGCAGTTTACAGATGATGTTTGATATCGCTACAGCTGCAGGTAAGGGGATCGATCTTCATCTTCATGATGGAGGTGAAACCGGTTTAGCTACCCTACGGCGATTTGCTGAATTGACAAGAGAGGCAGGACTACAGCATCGAACAGCGGTTAGCCATGCCTATTGCTTGGGGGAGCAAACGGAATCCGACGTACAGCCAACCCTTGATGTGTTAAAACATGCCGGAGTAACACTCGTATCTAGTGTACCTATTGATCGTCCGATGCCGAGAGGAAGCCAAGTTCTCGATACAGATGTTAACTTTATGCTTGGCTCCGATAACATCCGTGATGCCTGGTCACCATTTGGCAACGGGGATATGTTACAGCGAGCTTCCCGAATGGCTGAACGTGAAAATTGGGTCAGTGATGACAGGTTGCTGGGCACGTATGCTTGGGTGAGTAATGGCAAGTTAACGCCAAGCGTCGGTGATCCGGCTGACTTCATGTTAGTTCGGGCATTGAACGCCCAGCACGCCCTAGCTTCTGTACCCGCGCGCGCCGCAGTATTCAAAAAGGGTAGACGTATTCGTTAAGATAGAAAATAGGCTACACATATTTTACATTCCGAACACAAATGTCGAAGCAAATGTCCTTGACTGCCTTTTTACAACATACCATTAACTAAAGGGCAATTCGAAGGGTTAGGTTGCCTTTGAAGCTAGCCATGTAATGGCAGATGGGAGCGCTGTAATGACGAAACGGGTAGTTCTATTGGAAGAAGGTACGGCAGAGATGAAAGGGCTGATGGGTAGTAGAGGGGCTGGACTTGCAGTGTTGCTTCAGGCAGGTTGGCCCGTTCCGGCCGGGTTCATTGTAACAAGGGAAGGCTGTCGCGCGTTCGGTACCCGTCTTGGACATCTTTCCACAGAAGAAATTCAAGAGATTGGCAGCGCAGTTCGGCATTTGGAGGAACAAACAGGGAAATACTTCGGCGATTCTTTATCCCCGCTGCTGCTTGCCGTGAGGTCAAGTGAAGTAAGTTCCCGTGATATGGAATCCCTGGCTTTGCTTCATGTGGGACTGAATGATGTGACGGTTGAGGGGCTCGCCAGGCAAACCAATGATCGACAGTATGCACTTAATTGTTATCGAATTTATTTGCAGGATTATGGTCAGCTAGTACATGGCATCTCGTATTCCCTATTTGAAGAGAAATTGGGTGACTTCTTGATCCTCGATGAAGCGAAGCTGGAATTCGCCATTGCAGAATATAAGCAATTAATAGAAGATATAGGGCTTCATCCATTCCCTCAAGATGTTCAATTACAATTAAAAGAAGCGATTCGTGCGGTTACTCATACACAACGTTCACCTCGGCTCAACTCCCAACAAGAACACTTTCTACAATCCACTCCACGCTCAGGGGATTATCAAGGGGCTCCGGCTCTTATTCAGGTGATGGTCAATGGTGAGCAAGGTGAACGTAGCGGCAGCGGCACGGTATATTCCCGTCATCCGGGTACGGGGGAAAGAGGCATGACAGGCGAGTACACTGCAGCTGCTGTTTCCCCATCACAGGATCAAGGATTGGGTCCGTTGCGGAGAGTAGAACCTGAATTATATGGGCTCCTGTTGGAAGCCTGCAGCTATCTGGAGAATTGTATGGGAGAAGTTCAAAAAATCCAATTCATTATTGATTCAGGCGAACTGTATTTTCTGCATGTCAGTCCAGCGTGCTTAAGTGCTAAGGCGGCTTTGCGGAGTACTATTGATTTTGTGCATGAAGGGATGATCACCAGAGCGGATGCCCTATTGCGTATTGAGCCATGGCATGTGACGGAAATGTTGAATGGGTTCTCAAGTGGCACACCGGAGCTGCAACTTCTGCTCGAATGGTCGGATGACATAAAGGAACTGATGATACTCTCCAATGTAGATCATCCGCAAGACGCAATTACAGCACGGATACTGGGGGCTGAGGGAATCGGATTATGCAGGACGGAACACATGCTGTTGTCACCTGCGCGGCTACCTTTTGTACAGAAAATGATTCTGGCTGATAGTGAATCCGAGCGCAGGAGAGGGTTGGAGCGTCTGTTACCGATGCAACAGTCTGACTTTGAACAGCTGTTCGAAGCGATGGATGGATTCCCGGTAACGATACGTTTGCTCGATTCGCCGTTGCATGAACTGCTACCGGATCTGGGAATGTTGGAGAAACGACGTGAATGGTTACTAGCAGAGGAGCCGCAGGAACAAGGAGACGGTCAGATTGAACTGGAGCAACTGGAGCGCGTCATTCGCAGAGTCAGTGAATTGCACGAACACAATCCTACACTTGAGCAACAGGCTTGTCGGCTGAGTATGGTGTTCCCGGAAATTATGGATATGCAGCTTGAAGCAATATTCCGTGCAGCAGTGAAAGGCATCCGTCAAGGCTGGTGGGTACGCCCCGAGATTATGATCCCGCAGATCGGTCATGTGCATGAACTTCAAGTGATGAGAGATCTGGTGGATCATGTGGCTGACCAAGTGCTTGGTGAGGAGAAGCGGCATTGTCTGTATAGAGTTGGGGCGATGATCGCAGCTCCGAGAACGGCGCTGACGGCGACTCACATTGCTCGCCAGGCAGACTTTTTCACATTTGGCACGGATGAGCTGACAGAGATGACGTTTGGATATAGTCGCCAAGAAGCCGAGAAGCGATTCCTTCAACGTGATACGGATTCTCGTATAGTAACGAATAATCCTTTTGATGTGCTCGATATTGAAGGAGTCGGACAACTGATCGAGATGGCGGTAGTCCAAGGTCGAATTCGAAAACCTCATCTGAAAACAGGGATCTGCGGAGAGAATGTGGCTGATCTGGAGTCGATTACGTTCTGCCACCGTATTGGTATGGATTACGTTAGCTGCTTGCCTGAACAGATCCCTTATGCCCGAATTGCAGCTGCACAAGCAGCCATTAAGGGACAGAGAGAGGTCGCGAACACACAGAATGCAGATATATCCACCATTGCGTAAACCCTCACCTTGTCTTGCACGGAACTTCCATGGAATAGCAAACAGAAAACTGTTATACTGAAATATGCGTTTTGTAAAGGGAACGTAAAATTTCAGGGTAAGGGTTGAAAGCGACCATGTATAATTCCAAAAACGAACGAACTTCATCACGGACTTTATTCGCCGTGTTATTCATTCTTATGCTGTTGAAGCTGTCACTGTTGCGGTATTTCTTTTTCCAGGGTCTGTCCGGCATCGGTCTGTTGACCGACGCATTAGGTGCATTAACGTTGGTATGCCTACTGGATCTGATCGTGCCCAAAGGCTGGAAGCGAGCCATTTATGGTGGATTTAATATTCTGTTTTCTCTACTTCTGTTCGCGGCAACGCTGTATAATGTTCATTTCAGTTCGGTACCCACATATACCGTGCTAGGTGAGTTAGGTCAGGTTGCGCAAGTGCGGGGCAGTATCGGACCTCTGGTACGACCGGAACACTTTCTGTTTTTTGCAGACATCATATTGGCACTGCCAATATGGTTGATTATGCGCAGACGTGCAGGTGGGTGTAACCGCAGCAGTTACCGCGATAGCGGTCTGACGTTTGGCAGAATTCGCAGACGTTACTGGGGCAAACTCGGTGTTGCGCTTACCGCTGCATTCTGCATCGTGCTGTCAGGCAGTTTTATTGTCAAAGGTGAAACGATTGATAACGAACTGGTTCGCGCCGAGAATCTCGGTTTTCTGAACTACCAGGTCTCGTCTGCCATTATGACAAGCAAAGAGAATGAGGCCATTGCGAATGGCAACATTAACGAAACGATTGCCAAGATCAATGACCTGGTTAGCAAGTATCCGTATCAGGATAAACCGAGTGACGGCACAGCCGTGAAGGCCAAATATTTTGGTCAGGCCAAAGGCAGCAATCTGATTGTACTGCAATTGGAGTCCTTTCAGAATTTTCCGATTAATGCTTCATTGGACGGTCAGGAGTTAACGCCGGTATTGAATGATCTGGCGAAAGAAAGCTATTATTTCTCTCATTTTTTCCAACAGATCGGACAGGGAAACACATCAGACGCTGAGTTCATGTCGAACACGTCTATCTATCCAACCGGCGTTGTTCCCATGTCGGCAGGGTATAGTGACCGTGAACTGCCGAGTCTTCCGAAGTTACTGGGCAAAGAAGGATATGAGTCCGAGACGTACCACGTCAATGACGTTACCTTCTGGAACCGTAACAAAATGTATCCGGCTCTCGGATTCACTCGTTACTTCGACAAGCCGAGCTTCGAGAATGACAAGTTTAATGATTTTGGACCATCAGATGAAGAGTTGTACCGTGTAGGCGTGGAAAAAATGACTGCGCATCAGGCTGCAAATCAGCCGTTCTATGCTCAGTTCATTACGGCATCCAGCCACTCGCCGTTTACGATCCCCGCTGATCGTGCACGAATCACGATTCCTGCAACCATCACGAACAAACTGCTTCACGATTATCTGCAAGCGATCAACTATACGGATTATGCCATAGGTCAACTCATTAATGAGTTGAAGGCGAATGGATTATGGGATAACACAACCTTAGTGCTCTACGGAGACCACTTCGGTCTGCCTGCTGACGAAGAGATTACACAGCAGATTCAGGCTAATCTGGGCGTCCCTTATGACGGTAAAGTTAGTCGATTCAACATTCCGTTAATGATCCACACGCCCAAACAGACCAAAGGGCAAGTCATTGAGCAGCCAGGCGGTCAGCTGGATATGTTACCAACAATCATGAATCTGATGGGCGTTCCGCTCCAGGATGAGAAGTTCACAGCCTTCGGGCATGATCTGCTCAACATGGATCATAATGCCTTCGGTATCCGGTATTACTTGCCGACGGGTTCATTTGTCAACAATGACATCATGTTTATTCCGGGTGCAGGGTTTGATGATGGAACAGCTTACTCACTCAAAACGTATGAGCCTGTAACGGATTTGGAACCTTATCGTGCCGACTATGAACATGTGCTCAGCCTGATGAAACTGTCGGATGAGTATGTGAAGTTGTTACCGAAACGTGCGCCATAACTGATTTTTCTGCAATAGGTTAGATCTCAACGCTAGATCCAAACGTCACCAGTTCAAAAGCTGGTGGCGTTTTTTGCATGTTTCTTGCACAAGTGTGGTAATAAAGAGGATAACTAAAGTTTGAAACTGTAATAATTAATGTTACAATGGAACAAGCAAGAATGAAGTGAGCAATAGCGTGTAACATCCGCAAGAACTCATATTCACAGAGATCAAGAACCTAACAGATGAGAGGATTGAATATATATGAAACTGAGTGTACTCGAACACGGACATATCAATGAAGGACGGAGTGTGCAGGATACGTTGCAGGAAACGGTGAAACTCGCGCAGCATGCGGATCAATTGGGATACTCCCGCTTCTGGATGTCGGAGCATCACGGTAGTGGTGCGCTGTCTTTTTCTAGTCCTGAAGTTATGATTGCACATGTGGCTGCACATACGGATCACATTCGGGTAGGTTCCGGTGGAGTCATGTTACCTCATTATAGTGCCTATAAGGTTGCAGAGAATTTCCGTCTGCTGGAAGCTCTGCATCCGGGGCGGATTGACCTTGGGATTGGCAGAGCACCAGGCGGAATGCCAATTGCCAGCAGAGCGCTGAACGAAGGCAAATCATCGAATGTACAATTCTTCCCACAGCAGATTGCGGATCTGGGCGGATACTTCCACGAGCAATTGCCTGAGGATCATCGGTTTGCATCACTGGTAGCCGGACCATCGGTTCCAACGGTACCCGAAGTGTGGTTGCTGGGTTCCAGCTCCGAAGGTGCCAGAATTGCAGCTGCGCAAGGGACATCGTATGCGTTTGCCCAATTCTTCGGGACACCAGGCGGCGAAGAAGCAATGAAACATTACCGTAGACATTTTAAGTCGTCCATCCTGAATGACAAACCACATTCCATGATTGCTGTCTCGGCATTCTGTGCAGAGACAGAAGAAGAAGCGGCTGAACTGGCGCGCAGCAATGAACTTTTCTTCCTGCGCCTCGGACGAGGTCTTGAACAAAGTTCCTTCCCATCCCTGGAGACGGTGAACAACTATCCATTCACAGCGATGGAGATGGAACAGATCCGTCAACGTCGTTCTTTTTCCATCGTGGGAACACCGGATCAGGTGAAAGACAAAATTACCGCTATGGCTGAACATCATGAAGCAGATGAAGTCATTATTGCATCAGCGGTCCATTCGTTTGAAGCACGTCTGCGCTCATTCGGCTTGATTGCAGAAGCCTTTGGACTCAAGCAGGACTAATGGTGAGCAAGCGGGAATAACTACTCTGAACAGACTGGAATCTTGCTCATGCAAGGTTCCGGTTATACTCTTGCGTGATCAGGGAGAGGAGAGGGATTCACATGCGCAGATGTGTCATTAGTGATATTCATGGCTGTTACGATGAATTTAATGCACTGCTTAAGCTTGCAGATTATAATCCGCAGCAGGATGAATTGATTTTACTCGGTGATTATGTGGATCGAGGTCCAAGCAGCAAACAAGTCATCGAACAGATTATGCAGCTTCAGCAACAGCACCATATTATTGTGATCAAAGGCAATCACGATGTCATGATGGTGAAGGCGCTTACCCAGGATGTTGAGCAATATGATCAACACTGGATTCGTAATGGCGGACTACAGACGATGGCAAGCTATCTGGATCAGGAGATTACTTATGATGAGCAGCAGATAGATTGGGAAGCTTATACTGAAGCCAAAAAGTGGATACGTACACACTATGAACACCATCTTCGTTTTCTGGAACAGCTTCCGCTGGTGTACGAAATTCCGGGTTATATTTTTGTGCATGCAGGGATCAACCCGGATATCGAGGATTGGAGAAACCAGTCCGAGCGGGACTTTATTTGGATTCGTGAATCATTCTATTCCAGACCAACGACGATTAGAGAGACGGTCGTATTTGGACACACACCCGTGAAGCATTTGCATGATGAAACAGGCATTTGGTTTGACCCGAGCGGAGACAAAATTGGCATTGACGGTGGTTGTGCCTACGGAGCGCAATTGAACCTGCTGGAGATTAGCGAGGATGGCAGTCTACAGACCTTTTTTGTACGGCAAGGCCAGAGCGCGGAAGAGCCTGAGATTTAATGTTTTCGTTGCGTATCAGGGATTCGTATGCTAATTTATAAGGTTGTACGATGGAATAAATAGGATACATATCATATCGACTTGAGGGGAATGAAGCAAGTTTGGCTATCTATAATCTGGATCAACTGCAACATCACATTTTACTCTGTAATGGTGGAACTTGTATGCGTAACGATGGGGAAGAAGTAACTCAGGCGGTACGGGACGAGATTGTTAAGCAGCAGGCGGGAGGATTCATCCATACGACTCGTACCAAATGTAATGGTCAGTGTGACGATGCATGCGTGACGATTGTGTATCCGCAGGGTGACTGGTATGGCCAAATGACACCGGATTCAGGCAGAGCGCTGGTACAGGCCTTGTGTGAGGGCGAGAAATTGGAGAAACACCTGATTGCTAATGTGGCCAAGACCTCTGTAAATTAGAATTACAGAGAGGGTATTGTTTTTTTCTAAGATGACTTACCTGAGAATGATTTGCAATCAATTTGCTGTAACGGGATTGGAATTAAGCCTTATTAGCGCTATAATCAGTAGGGTATGTTTAAAATATGACATGTATTATTCTAAATGAGAACTGACGGAGGGCTATAAATATGGAGAAAGCGTTAATCTTCGGTCACAAAAATCCCGACACGGATACGATCTGTTCGGCAATCGCCTATGCGGATCTGAAAACAAAATTGGGTCAGGACGTTGAAGCTGTTCGTCTTGGCGAAGTCAATGGTGAAACCCAGTTTGCACTGGATCAATTCAAAATTGCAGCACCACGTCTGATTAAAACAGCTGCAAATGAAGTAAACAAGGTTATTCTGGTTGACCACAACGAGCGTCAGCAAAGTGTAAGCGATATTGAGGAAGTGACAGTCGTTGAAGTTATCGACCATCACCGTATTGCTAACTTTGAGACAAGCGGACCTCTGTATTTCCGTGCAGAGCCTGTAGGTTGTACAGCAACCATTTTGAATAAAATGTACAAAGAAAATGGCATCGAAGTGAGTGCGCCAATTGCTGGCCTGATGCTGTCTGCCATTATCTCCGATTCCCTGTTGTTCAAATCCCCGACTTGCACAGAGCAGGACGTTGCCGCTGCACGTGAACTGGCTGTCATTGCTGGTGTAGATGCAGACAGCTACGGTCTGGACATGCTGAAAGCCGGCGCGGATCTGAGCCAAAAAACAATTGCTGAACTGATTTCCCTGGATGCCAAAGAATTCGTAATGGGTCAATCCAAAGTGGAAATTGCACAGGTTAATGCCGTTGACGTGAATGATGTTCTCGTGAAGCAACCTGAGCTTGAAGCAGCCATTGAAGCGATCATTTCCAGCAAAGGTCTCGACCTGTTCGTATTTGTCGTAACAGACATTCTGAACAACGATTCCGTAGCTCTGGCATATGGCGCATCCACCAAAGCTGTGGAGAAAGCCTACAATGTGACGCTGTCTGATAGCAGAGCACTCTTGAAAGGCGTAGTATCACGCAAATCACAAATTGTACCGGTTCTGACAGAAGCATTCAACACGCTATAAATCGGACGGACGGATTGGCGTATTCGTACGCTGATAGGTACTACAAATAATAGCAACACCATCCTAGCCTGCTCTGATCCTTAAATGGTCAGGACAGGCTTTTGATGTAGAGGAGGAAGAATCATGATCAAAAATGAAAAAATCAAAGCAGCCGAAGTGCAGCTTACCGGATTGAACGGTGAAGATCTGGGCGTGATGTCCACGCAGGAAGCTCTTCTACTTGCGAAGCAGCATAAAGTAGATCTGGTGTGCTTGTCCTTGATGACCAGTCCGCCTCCATGCAAGCTGATCGGCGCAGGAGCAGCCAAAGCGGAAGCGCAGCAGGCGAAGAAAAAAGCGAGTAAATCCCCTGATAAACGAAAAGTAAAAGAAATTCGATTGAACCTTGCGATGGAGGATCATGACCGGGATACCAAGCAGTCTCAGGCGGAACGCATCCTGAAGAAAGGTGATTCGGTAAAACTCGTCATCCAGGTGCATGGAGCCAAAGAGGGAGCTGCTGGCAAGGAATGGGCAGAGCAACTGAGCAAATCGCTGGCTGAATTCGGTAGTAAAACGACGGGTGTTCAGGTAAGTGGTAAGCAGGTTGTTGTGCAACTGGACCCGAACGCGTAAATTGCCAGACGATTATTGAGGTAGCATATGGGTAAGGCCA
Source organism: Paenibacillus sp. 1781tsa1 (assembly GCF_024159265.1). Lineage (NCBI taxonomy): Bacteria > Bacillati > Bacillota > Bacilli > Caryophanales > Paenibacillaceae > Paenibacillus > Paenibacillus sp. 1781tsa1. The sequence continues at coordinate 2,774,276 of NZ_JAMYWY010000001.1, forward strand.
ATGTGGATACAGTAATGACTATTTGAATGTGAGGAAAGCCCAATGAGATGGCAGGGTAACTGCTGCACCATTGGGCTTGTTTGTGGTCACTCGGATAGAAATATCATGGATGCAATTCAATGCGTAGGCCGTTTCCGTTCCAGTAATTCAGCTGCGTAAATAACGACTGCCACCAAGGCGTACATATAACTGTCCAGGTAATACAGGTGTAGAACCAGCGGCAACATTATTCTCGCTGTTCTTGGCGAATCGAGATAAATAAAAGAAGTCCGGATAGATAACCATATCCATTAAGTAGGCGGAGACCCGGCTACCTGGAACGCGGAACTGATTCAGGGTGCGTATAATTTCTTCGCCTCGTGCAATACCAATGCCGTGTCCATAATACCAGTTCTCGCGCAGCATAATCGTATTCTCTCCCTGCCATTCGGGAGTTTCGGGAGAGACATCCGGATTTTTGAAATACAGCACATCTCCTGGAAGGGCGGTTTCACTGCCGTTTTTTTCAGTTAATCGCAGGTCGCTGTCATAATGCCAGTCAAAGAGTAACAGATTTCGAAACAGTGAGTTAAAGGAATCTTCGCGAATGCTTCCCAGTACGCCACCATAGAGCACAATGACAGTGGCTGTTGCACATTCAAAGGCATATAAGTGCCCATTCCTCCAGATATCCCGGATGCCGTCGGCGGGTGTCACGTTTGATTTTAGCTCGAACCCACCCTCTGCATTACGATTCCAGTAGGCAGGATTACATCTGGATTTTTCAAAGGATGCAAAACTCACCCCGCTTCGATCCAGTCCTTCTGCTGCATCCACGAGCGAGCCTCTCAATTCCCATTCAAATCGAAGATGATCCATGGATTGGTAAACATATCTCGTTGGACGATTCTGAAGTTGCTGTAACCAATACCATTCAAAATCAGACCATTCCGAGCGGTTAAGCTGGGCGGGTTGATTTGCGACAATGATCATTATCCATAACCTCCATTCCTGTTTGAATATTCAACATTGTATAATCAGGAGAGCACGAGTATTGTGTAGTATATGACGTGATGTGTTCGAATTGGTATGTACACATTGAACGTTCTCAGCTTCCAAGATTAAAAATGCAATTCATAAGGACATTTTGTCTGATCTCGTTTATAAATCATGGCATTTGGGGTAGTACTCTATAGATGAAGTTATGTTCAAGCGGGTCTATTCATACGGAATACAATCAGATTCTCATAAAGGAGGACACGTGATGTCGAAATCCATTACAGAGAGCCGATCTCTGTTCGAACAATTGTATACGCATGCACCAATCGGCATTGCTGTCGCATCGCATGTAAATGGAAAGTGGTTGCAGCTTAATCCTGCATTTTGCGAGATGCTTGCATACAGTGAAGAAGAACTGCTCGATACTTCGGTCGTACATATGATCTACGAAGAAGATCTGCACATGGAGGAATTCCGCAGCAAGTTCTGGGAAATGACCCATAAAACAAGTGAGATGTACGAGACGGAGGTTCGCCTGAAACGCAAGGACGGTTCGTTATTATGGGCAACCATTAGAGCGTGCATCGTACGAGATGAAACGAGTGGTGAACCTTTGTATCTGCTCGTACAAGCTGCTGATATTACGAAACAAAAAGATGCAGAGGAAATCCTTATTGTGCAACGTAAGCAATTGGAAGAGAGCAGTCGCATCTCGCGGCTACTGGCAGAGTCTTCACTGGACCTGATTGCAATACATGATGTCGATTCTAATCGTACATTTAAATATGTATCGAATGCATGCAAGAGCATGCTCGGCTATGAGTTGGAAGAAGTTATAGGTAAGCCGGGAACATTCGTTATCTGTCCGGAGGATGTGCCTTTGGTTGAAGCGTATATGGAAGAGCAGAGAAGGGGTCTGGCTCCCAAACGGCTCAGTTATCGCCTGCAACATAAGGACGGATCTACGGTGTGGGCAGATACCATTACACATTATGTCTATGACAGTGCAGGTGAATTGTTAGAACTCGTCGCTGTAACCCGGGATATCACAGCCAGCCAACAACAACAGTTAAGCATGCAGGAGTACAGATCATTATTTGACTGTAATCCCCTAGGTGTGGCTTCTCTTGATCTGGAAGGCAATCTGCTGAAAGCCAATGTGGGTCAGGAACAATTGACGGGACACAGCAAGGAGGAGCTGTTGAGCCGACCTTTTGATCACCTCATTGATCCTGTGGATCTGGAGAAAACTCGATATCATTTTGAGGAAACGGTGAAGGGCACTGCACAGAGCTATGAGATAGGCTTGATTCACAAAAATGGACAGCGAATTGAAACAAATGTGATTAATGTTCCTATTATACTTAAGGATAAAGTTGTAGGCGTCTATGGCATTACCAGTGACATAACAGAGTCCAAACGTTACGTCGAGGAAATCGAGAATCTTAGTTATGAACGGGCATTGATTTTGAATGGCATGTCAGAGGGTGTTATTGGACTGGACCTGGAAGGGAATCTGAACTTCGCCAATCCGGCCGCTGCGGAGATCATGAACTTCTGTCCAAGTGAAATGAACGGCAAACCCCTTGAACAGATGATGATCCAGATGCAGAGCGAAGGTATCCCTTACCCATCCAAGGATACACCAATTCTACAGGCTGTTCGTGAGGGACGAGGTCTGCCGCGTACCGAATCCGTTTTTTGGAGGCAGGATGGGTCCAGTTTCCTGGCGGAGTTCCAATTGAAGCCGATTATGGATCAGGGTAGAACCCGAGGGGCAGTTTTGGTCTTCCGTGATATGACATCTGTGAAGGACATCATACGTGCTAAGGAAGCAGCAGAGCATGCAGACCGAGCGAAGTCCGAGTTTCTAGCTATCATGAGTCATGAGCTTCGTACACCATTGAATGGCATCATGGGCATGGCCCATCTATTAATGGAAACCGAGCTGGATGATGAACAGAAAGGCTTTGCAGAAATCATGATTGATAGCGGCGAATCTCTTTTGTACATTTTGAATGAAATCCTGGATTTTAGCAAAATCGAAGCAGGCAAAATGGATCTTGAGCGCGCACCTGTAGATATTAAGGCAATGCTGGGTGGAGTGATTGAACTGTTTGCGCTGAAGGCCTCAGAGAAAAATATTGAACTCTTTTGTGAAGTGTCGGATCACATTCCTGAGCGAATTCGGGGGGATGAGACACGAATCCGGCAGATTCTGATTAATCTGGTGGGTAACGCTGTTAAATTCACAGAGCGGGGTCGTATTCAGGTGAGCGTAGGTGCTGATTTTTCAGATGAGCATGGTCGGGACAACCTGATGTTGACCTTTAAGGTGAGAGATACAGGAATCGGTATTCCAACAGAAAAGCAGCATCAGTTGTTCCAATCCTTCTCACAGCTTGATCCGGCCATCAATCGCAAGTTTGGCGGGACAGGACTGGGGCTTGCGATTAGCAAGAAACTGGTGGAATTAATGGGTGGAGCGATTGGCGTACAGAGTGAGATCGGTGAGGGGGCAGAGTTCCAGTTCACCCTCGTAGTTGAGCGTTGGCAAGAGGAAAATAGTGACCCGATCGAAATCACCCAGAATGATGAACTGCAATTGGATCGAGCCAGTCTTGCCCATGACCTCAAAATATTGATTGCTGAAGATCAAGCGGTCAACAGTCATCTGTTGGAGGAGATGCTGCGCAAGTTTGGCGGAGTATGTGATATCGTTGAGAATGGGGCACAGGCCGTCGATTCATTGAACAAGGTTCAATATGACCTGGTGTTTATGGATATTCAAATGCCAGTTATGGATGGGATTGAAGCGACCTGTCGGATCAGACAGACCCACCCAGAAGTACCGGTTATTGCAGCGATTACAGCTTTTGCAGGTGCTGGTGACCGGGAGGAGTGTCTGAAATGCGGGATGCAGGACTTTATCAGCAAACCATTCCATTCCACGGAGATTAGCCGCGTACTCAATACATGGGTTCCATATATTCGCTCACAAAGGGTGACGTAACAGAAAAATAACCTGTGCCTTGAATTCAAGGTACAGGTTATTCTGTCATTTACGACCAGCCTCCGATTAACCCGGAAAGGGTTACGCATTCGTCATCTTCCAAATCTGCAATCAGAGTGAGTTCTTCGTTGTCGTGTGGATCAACGGAGAATAATTCACGGCGTCCGTCCTCATGTACAATAATGACTAACTGATGGCCGCCCTTTGTATCAAACTGGTACTTAACTCCGATACCAGGTAGTGGGCATTCGCGGATATTCATGAAACCTGTCACCTCTTTAGCTTTGCTGAATAAAAAATTAACCGTTCACACAGTACGGATGTATTCTACTATCCATAACACCGTTTGGCAAGTCACAAATAAAATTGGTGTGAAAGAAATTAATTTTTTCCGCGAAGTGATCTTGCACTACGGACCTGTCTGGCCCGTCTGCGACGAACAAAAAACCAAATGAGCAGAGCAATGATGAGTAATAGGCCAACGACTGCAATGATGATGATGTTCCGAATATTAGGAACCTGTACAGTCAGATCCAGTTTATTCATCTGGAGGGGGGAAACGTGCCAAATGAGCGTTTTTCCGCCATCCTCTACCTGATCCGCATTGGAATCGGCTGCCTTGATGGGCAGAGACAACTTGAAGTCAAAGTTAACATCTTTTAACAAGAGGTTCTTAAGAAAGCTAGGTACCTTGTTAATCTGATTTTTGATCTCACCATCCGGCATGGACTCCATGAGGTCGGCTTCTGCTGTAATGTGTATTTTGGAAGTGAAGAAGCCGGGCGTAGTTGATTGTTCAACCTTGATCCCTTGTGGTAACTCGGATGTATCAAAGCTGGTCGTATTGTTTTTTTCAAAATGAGTGGTCGCTGTGAGTTGCTTCTGATCGCCCTGTTCCGAAACCTCTGCCTGGAAGTTATTTCGATTCAATGCATCTGCGATCAGAGGCATGAGATTGTCTTGTCCAATCTTTCCAAGAGCGGAGTTCTTTACGTTGAGATTGAGATCCAGATCCGTTGATCCGTCCATATTCACCGTTAGATGGGCTTCTCCATCCGCACAGGCGGTTAAAACAGATAACATAAGGGCTAGTAAAATAGTAAGAAATAGCTGACGTAAGGGGATGCGAGTTGACATGTCTTTCAACCTTTCTGCGTAAAAATCCAAATTCCATTTCATAGAAGTATAGTATACACCGTAAGCATGGCGGATGAAACTTTGAACCGTGTAGTGAGGTATGTATGATTTAGTGCGCTAGGGGAAATAATCAATATATTAAAATTAAAGATTTCGTATTTTTGTCAATGTTCGGTCAATTCAAATGGCGCTTCACCGTGTACACTAGTAGTAGTGTGATGAATATACGGAAGCAGGGAGGTTACATTCATGACATATATCATTATTATGGCCGTTATTATGGTCGTGGGCATGGTCGGAATGGGCTGGTTCTATCAGATTATGGATAAAGACCAAAGCTAGTATTTTTTAAATCTGAAAAGAAGAGAGACAACCTATAAGCTGGCTTCGCTAATGCGAGGCGGGCTTATTTGTGTGTCGAAAATTTTTGAAGAACTGACCTTACATTATCATGTAATATATGTAACTAATAATGCTATACAAATTTGACCGATGGACAAATATTTTTCGTAAAGATGGGATTTTTTAGCTGCTCTTTTGTATAATAGGGGTTAGTTTAACTCGGGATACTCTCGAGATTCTGCCAAACAGGAAAGGGTGTACATAAATGAAATTTAGTGAGTATACGTATACACGTCCGAATCTGGAACACATCAAGACATCTTTCCGTGATCTGTTGAGCGGTTTTGAAGCTGCGACAACGGTTGAGGAACAGAGTGGGTTCATGGATCAGATTAATGCGCTGCGCAGTGACTTTGAGACGCAAGCCCAACTGGTCTACATCCGTCATTCCATTGATACCAATGATGAGTTTTACAAAGCAGAGAACGAATTTCTGGATGAAAATGCACCGATTGTGCAGGAATATATTACGGATTTTTACCGTGCACTGGTTAACTCGAAATTCCGCAATGAATTGGAGCAAAAATGGGGTTCACAGCTGTTCCAGCTGGCGGATCTTTCACTGAAAACTTTCAGCCCGGAAATTATTGAAGAACTCCAGAAGGAGAACAAACTTTCCACAGAATACAATCAGCTGATCGCTTCGGCTAAAATTCCGTTCGAAGGTGAAGAGCGCACGTTGCCACAACTTCATCCATTTGAACTGTCCACGGATCGTTCCATGCGTGAGCGGGCTTCGGAAGCCAGATACACGTTCATGGCTGAGCATGAGGCTGAATTCGATCGCATTTACGATGAACTGGTTAAAGTACGTACACAGATTGCGAAGAAACTGGGATATCCAAGCTATGTGGAACTCGGCTATGATCGTATGAACCGTACGGATTACAACGCGGAGATGGTAGCCAACTTCCGGGCACAAGTTCGCGATTATATTGTACCTGTAGCGACGAAGCTCAGAGAGCGCCAGCGTAATCGAATTGATGTGGATACACTGTATTATTACGATCAGGGCTTCAGCTTCAAGACGGGTAACCCGACACCTAAGGGTGACGCGGACTGGATTATTGAAAATGGTAAAAAAATGTACGCTGAATTATCGCCAGAGACGGATGCATTTTTCCAGATGATGACCGAAAACGAGCTTATGGATCTGGTAAGCAAAAAAGGTAAGCAGGGCGGCGGATATTGTACGTTCCTGAACGACTACAAAGTGCCGTTTATCTTCTCCAACTTCAACGGTACATCCGGTGATATCGATGTATTGACACATGAAGCAGGTCATGCTTTCCAGGTGTATGAGAGCCGTGATTTTGCAGTGCCTGAATACAATTGGCCGACATATGAATCCGCTGAGATTCATTCCATGAGTATGGAGTTTTTCACATGGCCGTGGATGCAGTTGTTCTTTAAGGAAGATACGGACAAATACAAGTTTGACCACCTGTCTTCCGGTCTGTTGTTCATTCCGTATGGTGTAGCTGTGGATGAATTCCAGCATTTTGTATATGCGAACCCGGATGCGACACCAACGGAGCGTAAGCAGGCATGGCGCAACATTGAGAAGACCTATCTGCCACACATCAATTACAAAGATAATGCTTATCTGGAGCAGGGTGGTTTCTGGCATAAGCAGGGTCATATTTTCTCATCGCCATTCTATTACATTGACTATACGCTGGCACAAATCTGTGCATTCCAGTTCTGGAAACGCAGCAACGAAGATATGAAGTCCGCTTGGGCCGATTATCTGACATTGTGCAAAGCGGGAGGAAGCCTATCCTTCACCGGATTGGTTGAACTGGCTGGATTGAACTCACCATTTGAGAACGGTTGTGTTTCCTCCGTAATTGGAGATATTGAGGCATGGCTTGACGGCGTGAACGATAAGGCGCTGTAAGCCTTTGTAAGGATGTTTTTAGTGAAAGCATGAGTAAGGTACAAGTAGTAGATAAAGTTTAAGATTGATAAGTAAGACGGCTTGGAGACCTTCGGGTGTCTGGGTCGTCTTTTTCATTACGGGTAAAAATCAACCTCAGTGTAACATTTATCGTGTTCATTGTGATTTATTTCACTATATCTGAAAACGGATTCAGTTACAATGTAAATAGTAAATCAGGGGTTACAGGAGGCTGGTTCAGATGGCAACACATGCATATTATGTTCCGCCCGTGAACTTGATGGGTAGAGGGTGTTTACAGGAAGCAGGCCAAATGATTGAACAGATGGGTATCCGCAAAGCACTCGTGGTAAGTGATCGTCAATTGATTACTTCAGGCGTTGCAGAGCAGGTACTGTCTATATTAAGAAAATCAGGGTTAGACTATGTCGTATATGATGAGGTTCAGCCTAATCCAACATGTCAGAATGTACATGACGGACATCAATTATTCCAGGATCATGGCTGTGACGCCATTATATCGATAGGCGGAGGTTCACCGCAGGATGCTGCCAAAGGTATTGGCATTGTAGCTACGAACGGTGGGCATATCCGTGAATATGAAGGATTTCATCAATCGAAACATAAGTCCGTGCCACTTGTGGCTGTTAACACAACGGCTGGCACATCGAGTGAGGTGACAATGAACTACGTGATTACAGATGAGGAACGTAAAGTGAAGATGGTGATGGTGGACCGTAATAGTCTGGTCTCCCTGTCGGTTAATGATCCGGAGTTAATGCTCAGCAAGCCAGCAAGTCTCACAGCGGCCACGGGAATGGATGCATTAACCCATGCCGTGGAAGCGATGGTTACGCCTGGTGGATTTACAGTGACAAGTGCGACAGCTGCTGCAGCTGTTGAACTGATCTTTGAATATTTGCCAAGAGCCGTGAGAGACGGCAGTGATCTGGAAGCGCGGGAACATATGACGTACGCATGTTTCCTTGGCGGGATTGCTTTTAATAATGCGGGCCTTGGGTATGTTCATGCGATGGCGCATCAACTGGGTGGTGTATATGATCTGCCGCATGGCGTATGCAACGCAATGTTACTCCCTTATGTGGAGGAGTTAAACGCCAAGCATGTACCCGGCAAATTCCGTCATATTGCCAAAGCGATTGGTATGGATGTGAAGGGTAGAAGTGATGAGGAGTGCTCCGATTACGTCATTGAGGCCATCCGTCAGCTATCGAAGGAAGTCGGGATTCCTGAGAAACTGTCTGAACTGGGTGTGGATGATCCGGATGTGGAATTGCTTGCGGATAACGCAATGAAAGATGCCTGTGCACCAGGCAATCCCTATCAACCGTCCAAGGATGAAGTGATGGAGCTGTTCCGCAAAATTATATAGACTGTTTCAGAAACGGATACGCCAAAGTATGATCTTGTTGAGCTAGAGGATCACGGACCAAGCAGGGTCCAAAATTAACAGACAAAATGAGCCGGGATTGAAAGTCGGCTTTTTTGTCATGTAGTCCATTGTTTTTACTTATTTTTCCACTTAATGATTGTACAAAAACTAAAGGATTTTGCTTCTCTATTATCGAATACAATATGAATAACAGCGGCACGAGAAAGGGTGATCTTACCCGCAACTTGATGTCGATGTTTTCCAGTAAGATTCCCCAGTCCGTTTCGTGTTTAATGTTAAATAGGAGTAGTCTATTTCATTGTTCACGAGCTACACCTTAAGTTCTGCATTTAACATTCACCTCTGTAAGACAATCAAGGTAATTCTACACCGCATCATCTCTATTTCAGGCTTTACAATCCAAGGAGTTCAACTGCAACAAGATTCACCGGTTACACATCTGTACAGCATGCTCCTAATCAAGACAACAGTGTCCACACAACAGAATATCGATTATGGGCTCTGAAATGAATCAGAACGAATGCACGTGGAGGAGGCTGTAATGATGGCGAAAAAAGAAGTTGTAGCGATGCTACTTGCCGGAGGGCAAGGGAAGAGGTTAAAAGGATTAACGAAATCACTGGCTAAGCCCGCTGTTTATTTTGGCGGCACGTACCGAATCATTGATTTTCCGCTGAGTAACTGCTCTAATTCTGGTATTGATACAGTGGGTGTATTGACTCAATATGAACCACTTGTCTTACATTCCTATATTGGCATTGGCAGTGACTGGGATCTGGACCGTAAAAATGGCGGAGTATACGTACTTCCTCCCCATGAACGTGAAGACGGAAGCAACTGGTACCGTGGTACAGCAGATGCCATCTTCCGCAACCTGAACTTTATTGAACAATTCGATCCTGAGCACGTGCTCATTCTGTCAGGGGATCATATCTATAAGATGGACTACGAAAAAATGCTCCAGTATCACAAAGATAAAGATGCGGATTGCACCATATCGGTCATTGATGTCTCATTGGAAGAAGCCAGCCGATTTGGCGTGCTGAACACCAACGATGACTATAGCATCTATGAATTTGAAGAAAAACCTCCCGAGCCCAAGAGCACACTCGCTTCCATGGGTATCTATCTCTTCAAGTGGGATGTACTGAAACGTTTCCTGATTCAGGATGAACAACAGGCATCCACCTCCTATGATTTTGGTAAAGATATTATTCCTTTGTTGCTTGAAAACGAAAAATCCTTATATGCGTATCCATTCGAAGGTTACTGGAAAGACGTGGGTACCATTCGCAGTCTGTGGGAATCCAATATGGACCTGTTGGACGAAGACACACCGTTTAATCTGAATGATCCGGACTGGCGTATCTTTACACGTAATCCGAATCAACCTGCACAATACATCTCGCCTTCGGCAAAGGTTCGCAATTGTATTATTAGTGAAGGCAGTATTGTGCACGGTGAGGTCAACCATTCCGTCCTCTTCTACGGGATAGAAGTTGGGGAGAACAGTGCTGTTATCGATTCGGTCATCATGCCGAGAGTGAAAATCGGGCAAAATGTGCGCATTTACCGAGCTATTATCGCAGAAGGATTGGTTATTCCCGATGGAACACAGATTTCGCCTGCACCGGAAGATGAGAGTGATATATTGCTCGTGGATCAGGAAGAACTGGAACGTCAGCTTCGCCAAGGAATAACCAGCAAGGCCTAATTGAAGTCAAAAGGACGGTGCATGCGATGAAACAATTGATTGGAGTTATTAACCTTGACCATGAACTTGAAGAATTGAAGGAATTGACGTACTTTCGCTGCGGAGCCGCGGTGCCTTATGCCGGGCGTTACCGTCTGATCGATTTTGTTCTATCCAATATGATGAATGCAGGAATTGAGAGTATAGGTGTATTTGTACGGCGAAAATATCGCTCGTTGATGGACCATCTCGGTGACGGCAAACCTTGGGATTTGGATCGCAAGCATGGGGGCATGTTCATTTTGCCACCAGACTGGAACGATCCAACAGACACATCACAGGGGGACTTGCAGCATTTCCATAACAATTTGGACTTTTTCAATAGAGGTGCAGGGCAATATGTTGTGCATGCAGGTAGTCGCCATGTGACCAAAGCAGACCTCCAGGATGTCTACAGATATCACATCAGCAAAGGAGCGGACGTTACACTGGTCTGCAAAAAAGTGGATCAGCTGCTGCCTGAGCATGACGCCTGTGTCAAAGTTGACCATGACGGGGACGGTAACGTGGTGGACATTCACCAAAGCGCTAATCACCCGAATATATATACAGAAATTTTCATCATGGAAAAAGAATTGTTCTTGCGCCAGGTGCAGCGCTGCATTGATCATGGCGAGAGCCACTTCTTCCGGGATGTAATTCAAAAAAATCCGGATGGATTGAATATCGCTGCGTACGCATATGATGGCTATCACGCAGTCATCAATTCCATTGACAGTTATTATCGCAACAGTATGGATCTGCTCAACACAGGGCAATATGAACAACTTTTCAAGGAAGATCCGATCCAAACCAAAATCAAATATGAAGCACCCGCCAAATATCTGGATACCGCCGATGTTAAACATTCACTCCTTGCCAATGGCTGCATTGTGGGTGGAGAGGTGGAGGACAGCATTCTGTTCCGTGGTGTACAGGTGGCCAAGGGTGCCAAAATCAAAGGTTCCATCATCATGCAGAAATGTTACATTGGTGAGGGGACGGTCCTTGAGAATGTCATTCTCGATAAAGATGTGAGGCTGACCGGAGGACAGACGCTGATCGGCGACCCGTCGAATCCATACATTTTAGCAAAAAGTACTATTATCTAAAGCCCACACGTAACCGATATCTTCTATAAATATATATATAAAATAAAAATCCTGTAGGATGGATTTAAGGTTCATGGACGAAAGTTGTTTGGTAAGAGCGTAGGCAGTAAGTGAAGGGGACGAAATCGATTCTGAAGAAGCGTAGCGGTCGCCTTTATCCCTGTATTTTCACATCTAAATAATAATTCAAGAAAATACAGGGATAACAGCGATCAAAAGAACGATTCGTCACCGGAACGGCCACTTTGCACAATGTTGAGCAACTGAGTGTATGAACCGCCACCATCCTGCAGGATTTCCCCGGGAGGAACCTACTTTTGTTTGACAACAAAGAAACGTTCAAGAGTATCTTTACACGGAATCTGGTCAGCAAATTGGGCAAACCGATTGAAGAAGCAACAAAGGAAGACGTGTACCACGTACTGGGAAGCATGATTCGTGAATATGCAGGACAGGATTGGGCAGCGTCGAATCAGGGGTTTAAGCAGCGCCAGGATAAACAGGTCTATTACTTCTCGCTGGAATTCCTGATTGGACGTCTGCTCGGCAACAATCTGCTCAATGTAAATGAATTGGAACTCGTCCGTGATAGTTTGGCTGAGCTGGGCTTTTCCTTGGAAGAGGTAGAAGAACAGGAGGCGGATGCAGGACTCGGTAACGGAGGTCTGGGACGACTCGCTGCCTGTTTCCTGGATTCACTCGCATCACTCGGATATGCAGGACATGGTTGCGGCATTCGGTACAAATACGGGTTGTTTGAGCAAAAAATCATCAATGGCAATCAGGTAGAGTTACCCGACAATTGGCTGGATAAGGGCAATGAATGGGAAGTGCGCCGCCCAGACAAAAAAGTGGAAGTTCAGTTCTGGGGCCGGGTAGAAGCTCATGAACAGGATGGGGAATATCAGTTTGTTACAAAAGATGCCGAATCGGTTGTAGCCATTCCCTATGACGTGCCTGTCATCGGTTATGGTCAAACTCATGTGAACACACTGCGGCTATGGAGTGCCGAGCCGAAGCGCGAGACTTCACTTGACACCCCATCGAACTACTACGGTTATCTGGATTATAGCCGTTCCGTTGAATCGATCTCCGAATTCTTGTATCCGGACGACTCCCAGTATGAAGGAAAGCTGCTGCGATTGAAGCAGCAATACTTTATGTGTTCAGCAGGCGTACAGAGCGCCTTGCGTACGTTCAACAAGCTGGAGCTGCCGTATGATCGTTTGCCAGATAAAGTGGCCTTCCACATTAATGACACGCATCCAACCTTGGTTATTCCAGAACTGATGCGCATCCTGATTGATGTGAAGGGTTATGGCTGGGATGAAGCATGGGATATCACAACTCGTACTGTATCGTATACCAATCATACAACGCTGAGTGAGGCGCTTGAAAAATGGCCTGTAGCCATGATCAGCAAGCTGCTGCCACGGATCTATATGATCATTGAAGAGATCAATAAACGCTTTTGTGGCATGCTGCTGGATCGGTATCCGGGAGATCAGGATCGTATAGGGCATCTGGCGATTGTTGCGAACGATCAGGTACGGATGGCGCATCTGGCGATTGTAGGCAGTCATAGCGTGAATGGTGTTGCTGCATTGCATACCGAGATTTTGAAAGAACGCGAGATGGCTCCGTTCTATGCACTGTATCCAGAGCGTTTCAATAACAAAACCAATGGGATTACCCATCGCCGCTGGCTGATGCATGCCAATCCGAAACTTTCGGATCTGATTACGGATACCATCGGTAACGAATGGATAACAGAGCCGGGCAAGCTGGACCAGTTGGCTGGCTTCGCGGATAATGCATCATTCCAGGAGCAGTTCCGTTTGATTAAGCGGGATAACAAAGAGCGGCTTGCTGCGTATATTCTGGACCATACCGGGACGCCAGTGAATCCGGATTCCATCTTTGATGTACAAGTGAAGAGGCTGCATGGGTACAAAAGGCAGCTGTTGAACATTCTGCATGTCATGCATCTGTATAACCGACTTAAGAATGATGCTTCGTTTGATATGGTACCACGTACGTTCATCTTTGGTGCCAAGGCAGCGCCGAGTTACTATTTTGCCAAGAAAATTATCAAGCTGATCAACACCGTCGCTGACACGGTGAATCGGGATGCGGCCGTGAATGACCGCTTGAAGGTATTTTTCCTCGAGAACTATTCCGTCTCTCTTGCAGAGAAAATCATTCCTGCTGCGGATGTTAGTGAGCAGATCTCAACCGCAGGTAAGGAAGCGTCCGGTACGGGCAACATGAAGTTTATGATGAACGGTGCTTTAACGATTGGCACGATGGATGGAGCCAACGTGGAGATGGCAGAGCAAGTCGGAGAGGAAAATATGTTCATCTATGGTCTGCGCGCAGACGAAGTACTTGAGTATTATCGTTCCGGCAGCTATCGTCCGAATGAGATTGTGCAGCACGATGAACGCATTCGCGAGGTCGTGGAGCAACTGGTGCATCCAGGTGCATTCTGTTATCGTGACGGGGAGTTCTGGGATATTTATGACTCCTTGCTGGCCCATGGCGACGAATACTTTGTATTGCGTGATTTTGCTGCTTATGCTGATGCGCATGCTGCCATTGACCAAGCGTATCGGGATATTCCGGGATGGACTCGAAAAGCGATATTAAATACGGCGCATTCCGGTATATTCTCCAGTGACCGTACTATTAGTGAGTATGCCACAGATATCTGGGGTATTCATCCCGTGTCCGGAAATTGGAAAGGTTAAGCATAGATTTTTAGAAAAATAGGTCCCCTTGTTCACAAGAGTTATCTCTACTGGTTAATCAACCAGCGTAGAGAGCATCTCCTTGTAGAGCAAGGGGATTTTACCTTAACATCGAACTATGAACGGAGGGAAGGACCCGACTTTGAAGTGACGGATGTCTGGAAATCGCCCCCTGAACAATTGGACATGAAGATCTATATCCCGTTAAAATAGACCTTACCGCTTCGCGGAAAATAAGGTCGGAGGATAAAGGGATGAGCGAAAAGTCGTGGCTCCACTCCAAGTGGATACTTGCAACGGTTGGTTTCATGGCAGTGTTATACGTATTGATCATGGGCAATTTACTGTTTGTCAGTGGACGAACACCAGGCATGTATTATCAATATAATCTCGTACCCTTCGAGACGATTCGTCCACTTCTTATGGAGAGGGAGAGGTACAATACAGATACCTGGGTCAAAAACCTGTTTGGCAATATCGTATTGTTCATTCCGCTGGGTATCTGGATTCCATGGTTGTTTCGGAGGTGTCGTTCGTTCCTGACATTTACATCTACAGTTGTTTTGCTTCTGCTTGGTGTTGAAGTTACCCAATTGATTACACGTGTAGGTTCGTTCGATGTGGATGACATTATTCTGAACACAGTCGGTGCCTGGATTGGTTACGCCGGATTTAAACTATTCTTATTCTCACCAAGAAAGACTCGTAAGTGAGCCGCAGATCGCGGTCCATGACCGGGTCTTTTTGCATAAGATACCTTTCAAATGTTTACAGGGGAATCTTTTCGGATAAAACATATTAACGGCTTAATACAGTGAGCAGAGATTATATATAAATTGAACTAAACATTTACACGAAACGGAGAGGACAGAAATAACCTGAAGAAGCGAAAGCGTTCGCCTTTATCCCCGGATTTTCACCTTAGAAAAATGATCATAAAATCTGGGGATAACAGTGATCGGAAGGTTGTTCTGTCATCGGAGTGTCCAGTGTAAATATTCTTTCGTTCAATTTATATAGTGAACAATGATGAGAGCGAGGTGGGCGATATCGTTTGGTGGAAAGAGAGTGTGGTATATCAGATTTACCCGAACAGCTTCAAGGATTCGGACGGAGATGGATATGGCGACTTGCAGGGGATCTGTGAGAAGCTTGATTATTTAGAGAATTTGGGCGTGGATGTGATCTGGCTCTGTCCCATCTACGATTCACCAGGACATGATAACGGATACGATATACGTGATTATTACGCCATTCTGCGCAAGTATGGCACGATGGAGGATTTTGATCGTTTATTGGCAGAGGCACACAAACGTGGTCTTAAGATCATGATGGATCTGGTGTTAAATCATACGTCTGATGAACATGCGTGGTTTGCCGAATCGCGTTCATCAACGATGAATCCGAAGCGGGATTATTATATTTGGCGTTCAGGCAAAAATGGGCAGGTGCCGAATAATTGGGAGTCCTATTTTGGAGGTTCGGTATGGAAGCATGATCCCGAGACAAATGAATATTATCTGCATCTGTATTCGGAACAGCAGCCCGATCTCAACTGGAACAATGAACAGATGGCAGAAGAGATGTATGAGATGGTGCATTGGTGGCTGGAAAAGGGGGTAGACGGATTCCGTTTCGATGCAGTGGCGCATATCGCCAAGGCAGAGGGTCTGCCAAGTGCCCACAATCCGAATAATCTGCCAGTGGTTCCAGCGTATCAGCTCTTTTCCAACCTGGAACAGGTACACTCCATCCTGAAGAGACTGAATAACATGATCCTGAAACCTTACGGCCCCATGACAGTTGGCGAAACCTCGGGACTTGGGCCTGAGCAAGCGCTGGCTTATGTGGGAACGGATCGTGACGAGCTTAATATGGTATTCCAGTTTGAGCATATGTTCATCGATGCCAAATCTTCCGGAATTGGTAAGTGGAACTATAAGGAATGGAAATTGACCGATCTCAAAGAAATCATGAGCCGATGGCAAACGGTTTTGCATGGTAGAGGCTGGAACGCCAATTATATGGGTAACCATGATCAGCCACGCCCGGTTTCCCGTTTTGGTGATGATGGTAAATATAGGGTGCGTTCTGCTCAGATGCTGGCGACGTGGATGCTTACACTTGAAGGAACACCCTACATCTATCAGGGAGAAGAGATTGGCATGACTAATGTCGCTTTCCCGGATATCGAACAATATCGGGATATTGAGACCAAAAATTATTATAATCATTACATTGGTCAAGGTAAGTCGAAGCATGAAGTCATGCAGGCGATTTGGTTGAAGAGTCGCGATAATGCCCGCACGCCAATGCAATGGGATGATACGGAACATGCTGGATTTACCCAAGGTCAGCCCTGGATACAGGTGAATGATAATTATCCCGAGATTAATGTAGCTGATGCCGAAAGTGATCCGCAATCCATTTTGCATTATTACAGGAAGCTGATTGCGCTTCGCAAACAACATAAAGTGCTTATCTATGGCGCGTATGAACTATTGCTGCCGGATGATCCGGATATCTATGCCTATACACGAACGCTGGATAATGAGCAGATGTTGGTCATTCTGAATTTCCGTGGGCATGAGCCTGAGATGGAGTGGCCTGAAGGGTGGAATGCCGAGCATGCCAAGCTGATCATCAGCAATGTAAGCAGACGTTATTCTACCGATGAAGGTGCCATTCAGCTTCAACCGTATGAAGCAAGGGTATATCGTAGGAAGCAGTGATGCGGAAGATATCCAATTTTGCGTTGGTGGAGAGCTATGATTTATAATAAATAGTGGTTTCAAATAATCAAAACATATGTCGGGAGGAATCCAAGTTGTTGAATATTACGTTCCATGGTCACTCCAGTGTACAGCTGGGCACAGAAGAAAAGTCACTGATCATTGATCCCTTCCTGCGTGGCAACGAGCTTGCCGTCACGAAGCCTGAAGATATCAAGACCGATGTTGTGTTACTGACACATGCACATATGGATCACATCCTTGATGCTGAACCTATTGCCAAAGCGAATAACGCCAAAGTTGTCGCTATTGTGGAATTGGCTACATATATGTCCTGGAAAGGTCTGGATACGCTCGGCATGAATATGGGCGGAACGGTGGATCTTGGCTTTGCTCAAGCCAAAATGATTCAGGCGTTCCATACTTCCGGGATTGTGCTGGAAGAAGAACAACGGATCATGTATGCAGGTTTGCCTGCTGGATATATCATTACTATTGGTGGTAAAACGATTTTACATGCCGGAGACACGAGTCTATTCGGGGATATGAAAATGATTGGTGATCGTCATGACATTGATGTAGCTTTCTTGCCGATCGGTGGACATTTCACCATGGGACCTGAGGATGCACTGCAAGCGGCCGAATGGTTTAATGCCAAACTGACCATTCCGGTTCATTATGATACATTCCCGGTGATTCGTCAGGATGCGGAACACTTCGTGCAACAGCTGGCTGCAAAAGGGTTGGAAGGGCGTGTGTTGGCCCCGGGAGAATCTCTTACCTTGTAACTGTTATTTAACCCTTGTTTAATAATAAAAGGATTTATCGATAAAGACGAATATCACGTCAAGATAACTGACGCGATATTCGTCTTTTTTCGGTTTCAGGTTCAATTTTCACCGATAGAGTTGGTACAAATGACAAAAACATTGAAATTCCATTGTTGAACTCTGGTTTGGAATGATATAAAAAGTTACACGGAAACCAAACGGAAATCCGAATTGACCGCAAACAGGGGGAGCGTTCATGTCATTTGTGAAATCACTATTTTTTCAAATTATTGTCGCGGTAATCATCGGGATTGGGGTAGGCATACTGTGGCCGGATCTGGGTAGCTTGCTGCAACCGCTGGGAACAGGTTTCATCAAATTGATCAAAATGATCATCGCACCACTGATATTCATGGTGATTGTGACAGGTATTGCCAAGATCGGTGATCTTAAGTCCGTAGGTCGCATCGGACTGAAAGCCATCGTGTGGTTCGAGATTGCAACTACAGTTGCGCTGGTACTTGGATTGGGAACAGCCAATCTGCTTCGCCCAGGTGCCGGAATGAACGTAGACCCTTCAACCATAGACGCAAGTGGCATTGAAGCGAAAACGAATGGTTCCGAGTTACCGCACACGGTCGACTTTATTATGAATATTATTCCGACAAGTGTTGTGGATGCCTTCGCACAGAATGCACTTCTGCAAGTACTGCTCGTAGCCTGCCTGTTCGGGGTTGCGCTGGCAGCAACGGAGAGTAAGGCGAAAGAAAATGTACTGACGCTGATTGAGAACTTGCTCGGCATTGTGTTCCGCATCATCGGTTATATCATGAAACTCGCGCCAATTGGTGCATTTGGAGCCATGGCCTACACGGTAGGTGCCTATGGGGCTTCCACATTGTCGTCCTTTGGTCTGCTGATTCTGGCCTGTTACGGCGCAGCACTGTTGTTTCTCATCATGTTGGCACTCGCTGCCTGGTGGATCACAGGGCTGAATTTCCTGCAATTTGTGAAGTATACCCGTGCTGAAGTGATGCTGGCGATTGGAACAGGATCATCGGAAGTGGTGATGCCACGCATGATGGACAAACTAACCAAGGCGGGATGCGATCGTGCGGTTGTGGGTCTTGTGGTGCCGACGGGGTACTCGTTTAATCTGGATGGCGCTTCAATCTATTTATCATTGGCAACGGTATTTGTTGCTCAAGCCGTAGGGATTGAACTGACATTGATGCAGCAGATTACGATTCTGCTGGTGCTAATGTTAAGTTCCAAAGGTATGGCAGGAGTACCTGGCTCCGCATTTCTGGCCCTGTCCGCGACGGCAGTAGCCGTCAATGCTTTTCCGGTAGCAGCGGTTGCTCTGCTGCTTGGTGCAGACCGTTTCATGGATACAATGCGTGTTTTCACCAACCTGATGGGCAATTGTGTCGCAGCATTTGTGGTCGCAAAATGGGAAGGCCTGTTGGATCAAAAGCGAATGCGTGCCGTGCTCTCTGGGGAGATCAGTGCTGCTGAACTGGAAAGGGAAGAACAAGCTGCGCTCTCCTTACTGAAGTTGAATATGCAGGACAAACAGGGGAAAGCAACAGTTTCACCGGAGATGTCGTAAGAGGCGTAGATCCGCCGTGGTGATGAAGTCAAGTGACAGCAACTTTATAATAACAATCCATTACAACAGTAAAATACATTTGAAAATTTCAACCAAGTTCAACCAAGATAGACCGTCTGTTGCCCACACCACTTGTGGGGAGAACAGACGGTTTTTTTGTTGTACCAATACAGATATCATAGAGTTCACGAACGCTGATTCCAAAATAAATGTTACAGAGGAAAGGTTTATGGGGAATGTGTAGAAGAGGCGAAGAATAACCATATTATAGTTTCAACTTGTATATACATGTTTAGTTATGTAATATAGATATGAAGTTAACCGAGAACATCACATGAGAGCATTACAATTTATTGGAGGCGTTAACATGAGTTCTAACAATACAACTCCGTCATCTTGGTGGAAGACATCAACGGTGTATCAGGTATATCCGAAGAGTTTTAATGATACAACCGGATCGGGTACCGGAGATATTCGTGGATTAACCGAGAAGCTTGATTATTTGCAGCATCTGGGTATCGATATTGTGTGGTTGCAGCCGGTATATGTATCCCCGCAACATGATAATGGATATGACGTAGCGGACTATTACCGGATTAATCCGGATTATGGGACGATGGAGGATTTTGACGAGCTGTTGAAAGGTCTGAAGGCTCGCGATATGAAACTGATGATTGATATCGTGGTGAATCACTCCTCGACCGATCATGAGTGGTTCCAGCAATCCCGCTCTTCCAAGGATAATCCGTATCGAGATTATTATATTTGGAAAGATCCTGCCCCGGATGGCGGTGTGCCGAACAACTGGCAATCCAAGTTCGGCGGACCTGCTTGGCAGTATGATGAACAGACGGGACAATATTTCCTGACTTTATTTGATAAAACGCAGGCAGATCTGAATTGGGAGAATGAGGAAGTACGCAAAGCAGTACGGGATATGATTAAGTTTTGGGCCGAAAAGGGTGTAGACGGTTTCCGTATGGACGTGATCAACCTAATCTCCAAAGATCAGAGTTTCCCAGATGACGATGGCAGCGTATCACCTGGTGATGGACGCAAGTACTACACAGATGGACCGCGTGTACATGAATATATCACCGAGATGTACGACGAAGTATTCGGACCGTACAACATGGTGACCGTAGGAGAAATGTCCTCCACAACACTGGAACATTGTATCCAATATTCGAACCCGGCTTCCCGGGAGTTTTCAATGACGTTTAACTTCCATCACCTGAAAGTGGATTATCCGAATGGCCAGAAGTGGGAACTGATGCCG
This sequence comes from Paenibacillus sp. 1781tsa1, assembly GCF_024159265.1. Classification (NCBI taxonomy): domain Bacteria; kingdom Bacillati; phylum Bacillota; class Bacilli; order Caryophanales; family Paenibacillaceae; genus Paenibacillus; species Paenibacillus sp. 1781tsa1. The sequence continues at coordinate 2,795,107 of NZ_JAMYWY010000001.1, forward strand.
TATGATTTTGAAGCGATGAAGCAGCTCTTCAGTGAGTGGCAGACAGGTATGCAGGCCGGTGGAGGCTGGAACGCGCTGTTCCTGAATAACCATGATCAGCCGCGAGCACTGTCCCGATTCGCCGATGATGGTGACTATCGTGCCGAGAGTGCCAAGATGCTCGCGACAACGATACACGGAATGCAAGGTACGCCTTATGTGTACCAGGGTGAAGAGATCGGAATGCCGAATCCAGTCTGGAATGACGTTAGCGAGTTCCGCGATATCGAATCGACGAACATGTACCGCTTGCTTCAGGAAGATCGAGGGAAATCAGCCGAGGAAGCGTTCGAAATCGTGAAGGAGCGTTCCCGGGACAACTCCCGCACACCGATGCAGTGGAATGGAAGTCAGAACGCCGGCTTCACTACGGGAACACCTTGGCTGAAGGTGGATGAGCGGTATCCTTCCATTCACGTGGAACAGCAGCTGGCTGACCCGGATTCGATCTACTACCATTACCGCAGATTGATTGCCCTGCGTAAACAGGTAAACGTGCTGATCGACGGTCTGTATGAACGCCTGGACGATGCACACCCGGATGTATTCGCGTACGCACGGACCAATGGAAATGAAACTCTGATTGTTGTATCCAACTTTAGTAAACGAGACGTCACGTTCTCGCTTCCGGAAGCAGTCTGGAATGATCACATTGCAGGCAAATCAGCAGAGTTACTCATAGGAAATACGGAGGCAGCCCCTGCGCTGACGCAGGAAATCTCTCTCAGTCCGTATGCTTCCTATATGTGGCTTGTACCACAACAGGACTAATCATATTTTATAAATAGGAAGTGACACTATGGCAATTGATAAAAAACAGGTTGAGGAGATCGTCCGGGCAGTCGGCGGCAAAGAGAATATTGAAGCTGCAACACACTGTGTTACACGACTCCGGTTTGCCCTGTATGATGAGAGTAAAGTAGATACCGAAAGCCTGGATCAGAATGATCTGGTTAAAGGACAGTTCTCTTCCCAGGGACAATTCCAGGTCGTTATTGGGCCTGGTCTGGTGGATAAGGTCTATGATGAGATGATTCAGATTACCGGGGGAGATCGTTCTTCCAAGGATGATGTGAAGGCGGTCGCTGGTAAAAAGCAAAACCCAATTCAGCGAGCGATTAAAACACTCTCGGATATTTTCATTCCGATCTTGCCAGCGATCATCACGGCAGGTCTTTTGCTCGGGATTAACAACATTCTGACAGGTCCAGGCATTTTCTTTGATGGAAAATCACTTGTGGATGTCTACCCAGCCTGGAAGGATCTTGCGTCCATTATTAATACGATTGCGAGTACAGCCTTCACATTCCTGCCGGCTCTAATTGGTTGGGCAGCTGTAAAAAGGTTCGGCGGCAGTCCGCTGCTCGGGATCGTGCTTGGTCTCATTCTGGTACATCCTGATCTGCTGAGTGCATACGGTTATGCTGATGCCGTGAATAATGGCACAGTACCAACATGGAATTTGTTTGGCTGGGAGATTGAGAAGATCGGTTACCAAGGGCAGGTACTGCCGGTACTGGTATCAGCCTATCTGCTTGCGAAGATGGAAATTTTCCTGAACAAAAGAGTTCATGATTCCATTAAACTGCTGGTCGTTGCACCAGTCACGTTGCTGATTACCGGATTCCTGGCATTTACCATTATTGGACCGGTTACATTCGCCATTGCGAATGCAATTACATCCGGCTTGATCTATGTATACGATTCATACGCGGCGCTGGGCGGTCTGATCTACGGTGGTCTATATGCTCTGCTCGTGATCACCGGTATGCATCACACATTCCTCGCGGTGGATGTTCAGCTCATCGGTAGTCAGGGCGGTACGTTCCTGTGGCCGATGCTGGCATTGTCCAATATCGCACAGGGTTCAGCGGCGCTTGCGATGATGCTTGTCCTGCGTGAGAAGAAAATGAGAGGACTTGCGGCAACGTCCTCGGTATCAGCATTCCTCGGGGTAACTGAGCCGGCGATCTTCGGAGTGAATATCCGTTACCGTTATCCGTTTATCTTCGGTATGGTCGGTTCCGCAATTGGTGGTGTACTGCTGACAATCAATAATGTTCAGGCAACCTCCATCGGTGTAGGTGGCGTACCGGGATTCCTGTCGATTTTCCCTAACAAGTGGGGCGTCTTCTTCATCGGCATGGCGATCGTCTTGGTTGTACCGTTTGTGCTGACGGTTCTTTTTGGCAGAGCCAAACTGAGAAAAGAAGATCGGAGTGCAAGCAATGGAACGGATGCTGAGCCTACAGCGGCTACATCGCAATCTGCTGCTTCGGGTGTTACCTCTTCGACTGGAAAAACAGATCCAAACCAGCGCACACGTAGTGCAGCTCAAGTAGGGGACGAAGCCGTGAATACACTTGAAATCATGGCGCCATTAACAGGCCAGGCCGTGTCACTGGAGCAAGTACCTGATCCGGCTTTTGCCGAGAAACAGATGGGTGAGGGTGTAGCCATTGAACCTTCCGGCAACGTTGTTGTTGCCCCGTTTGATGCTCAGGTCGCTCATGTGATCAAGAGTAAACATGCGGTGATTCTTGAACACGCGAGTGGACTACAAGTTCTGATCCATGTCGGGATTAATACGGTATCCCTCAAGGGTGAAGGTTTCAATATGCATGTGGAAGCTGGCGAGCATGTAAAAGCTGGGCAAAAGCTGTTGGAGTTTGATCGTAAGGTCATTGAAGATGCGGGATACCCGCTAATTACTCCGATTATTATTCCGGATGGTCAAGATATGGTTGAACGGGTGGAAGTCACAACAGGTGATGTTACATCCAATCAGAATGGTGTGTTGAAGGTCCATCTGAAAGGTTAATTAAATACAACAACATGAAGGGGCTGCGTGATGTCAAGCTCCTTTTTGTTGTATGATCGTTATTCCCATGGTTATCATGGTAAACTGTATATAAAATGGAAGAATCACATTTTTGAAATACAGGTTCCTATATAAATTGAACTAAACATTTACTCAAAACGAGAGGACAGAAAGGACTTGAAGAAGCGGAGCTAAAAGCTTTCTGCAAGAAAGCTACATCGGAAGCATATGCTATCCCCGGATTTACCCTTTATAAAAGGAATAAAAAAATCTGGGGATAACAGTGATCGGAAGGTTGTTCTGTCATCGGAGTGCAGTGTAAATATTCTTTAGTTCATTTTATATAGTATGATTTTCTGATAAAACAAGCTTCAGGCATGTTCGAGTACTGGCGTTCATATGGTGGAAAAAGAGATCCTAGTCAAGCGATGAGGAGGAGAGCCATGACACGTGTTGCGGTGATGGTCATTCATGGGCTGGGTATGCGAAAGGAAGGGTACGCGGACAAGCTGATTGCTTGTTTGCATAAGGAATTGGACAAGGTGATGGTCTTGCCTGGAGCCTCCAAACAAATGCTGGATATTGAGCCCGTATATTGGGCGGATGTATTTGAGGAGCGGGAAGAGGCGCTGTTTCAACAGCTCGTCAGCTCTCCGGGATTGAACTTTCAGGCGTTGCGCCGATTTGTCATCCATTACCTGGCTGATGCGGTTGCTTATCAACCTGTGGAAAATCAAGGCCATAACTATGATGCCGTACATCGAACGTTGAATCAGGCGATGCATACCCTTGCACAGCGTAACGGACCCGAAGCTCCGCTCTGTGTGGTTGCCCACAGTTTGGGTGCCGTAATCGCGAGTAACTTCTTCTACGATCTGCAATATCCGTCCAGTCGTGTTCCTGAGGTTGTGGATGTGAACTCGGCTTTGGAGCGGGGGGACACGCTGACTAATTTTTACTCGTTTGGTACAACCCTGCCTTTATGGAGTTTGCGTTACCATGACTTTAGTTGCCCAATTCAGGTGCCCTCTGCCCAATTGAATCAGTATTATGCGGGACTGGAAGGGGAGTGGGTGAACTTCTACGATCGGGATGATATTCTGGGTTATCCGTTACGCCCGATTGATCCTGCTTATGAGAGAGCGGTTAAAGAAGACATTGAAGTGAACTCTGGCGGCGTGGCTATGAGTTGGAATCCGCTAAGTCATGGGGGGTATTTTTCGAATCGAAGCATGAATCGGAGAATCGCGCAGGGGCTCGCTCGAACCTGGACCTGGATAAATCGTTCATAATTAAGAGGTAGTTCAAAAAGTCCGCTTTTGATTACGAAGGATGCCTAATGGCATCATCAGCATCGAATATGGAATTCAGCCGAAATGTCCGTTGCTCACGTAGCTCTATCTACGCTCCGCTACTCCATTTCTAGCTTCATTCCATCTTCTTGGTACTGAAAACCGGTCTTTTTGAACATGTATTGTAAGTGTATTGAAATTAGGAGGGAATACGTATGGAATGCAGGGCAGGCTGTGCCGCATGTTGTATCGCGATTTCTATATCATCACCGATACCGGGCATGGCTCATGGCAAGCCGGCAGGTGTACGTTGTGTGCAGCTTACGGATGATAATCGCTGCGGAATTTTTGGCCAAAAAGATCGTCCTGCCGTATGCAGTGGATTGCAGGCTGAGGAAGAGATGTGTGGTAGCACCGATCAGGAAGCCTTTGATATTCTAACCTGGTTGGAACAAGAAACTGCACCGACTGTCATTGCACCGAAAGTAGTTTGAGTGGCTTGTTTTAATTAAATAGGATAATTATACTTAATATGGAAGAAGGTTGATCAGGGAGAGGAGACTTGCATACCGTGGGACTTGTTAAACGTTTTGTAGTGGTTATTGTGAATATGATCGGAGAGTTATGGATGGGGGTTTACCGACGTAACTCGGATTATTATGACTATCAGACTTCGGAGTCCAAAAGTAAGATTGGCTATTATGCATTTATTATTGGGGCGACGGTAATTACGGTGGGCATTGTGGGCTGGATGTACAACCGAATGTATTCATGAGTAGTCATTTCGGTTATAATCGAACATGCCAAATGCCGCTGAAGTGAAGTCTGTACAAATAAAAGAGAGTATCCGCAGGATGTGATATCAAGAGGGTACTCTCTTTGGCATGGGATCAGGCAGGAATATAATCATTCTAGACTAGGATATTCTTTCTTTTCTTTCAACATATGTACGAGAATCATCTTCAGTACGGAAGAGACGATGAAGAAAATAAACAAGATGCGGAACAATTGATACCCGGATACAACGGAAAGGTCGGCATTCACTTCATGTGCCATGATACTCATCTGATCCATCCCGCCAGGGGCCATACTGAGTAGTGAGGTTGCCGCAGTGAGGGAGAACACATTCATTAACAGATAACTCAATCCAAGCGCACCAACAATGAGCAGTACACTACTCATCACCGCTAGCGTGACAGTCTGTGTCTTGCGTTGCAACTGTTCCGGCTTGAGCATCAGCCCAACGTGACTGCCAATCATCAATTGCGATACATTTAGCAGGGAAGTTGGAAGACTGGGCGTATGCAGTGCTGTACTTAATTGAATGACACACATGACGATCATGGGACCCAGCATAAAGGCCGTTGGAAACCGGAGTTTGCGTGCAATCCAAGCACCAGCCACACAGAGCGGAGCGTAGAGGAGAATCTCGGGGAAAAGGGCACCCCACGTTGCTGCATCAATGAACGGATGATCCGAACCGCCACCTGCTGTGCCTGCAATCCACGGACTGAATAGCAGGAACGGCACACAGAAGACAATCATGATCAGTCGAGTCACCTGCAAAAAGGTAACCAGCGTCAGATTGATGGATTTCATCTCTTCTGCAAGGGACACCATCTGGGACAGTCCTCCTGGGATGCTTCCAACCAGCAGGGAGGGGAAGTCAAAGTCGGTTACCTTTGAAGCGATGTAGGCCGTAATTACACACAATCCGATTAACAGCAAGGTCATCAGCAGCATCATGGGAAGTTGTTGCAGAATGCCGTGCAGTGCCTCTTCTGTTAAGGTGAGTCCAATCGAATAGCCAACAATCAGAATGCCATAGTCTCGAATGGAGGCGGGCCACATGAGTGGCCATTTGGCAACTTGGGAACCAAGCAGCATGAATACCATTGGCCCGAGCAACCACGGAATCGGTGTATGAATGGCTGTGAACAGCAATCCACCAAGAACAGAGACACCCAGACTAAGAAAAAACCGAAAGACAACATAGGAACCAAGCTTGCGCATCAGTTCCATTTGTTTAGCCTACCGGTTGAATGACGGGGTATGAGATACAGGTATTCATTCAGGTTCAATGAAGGATTCATGTTCATGTGTGATCACTCCTGATGATGAGATACGTTGCTTATCTGTGGAACAACCAGGCTGTTATTGTCCTGCTCATGCTTCTCCTGCAAGAGTAGCAGCGGAAGGTTTGGGTTCTCTGAACATTACATAGTACATCAATGATGAAATGACATATAAACTGCCTGTGATGCTGAATGTGATCGCGTAACCCCAGTACGTTCCGTACGTGGTGACCAGATAGGATTGAACAGGGCCCATGGTAGCCCATCCAATCATGAAAGCAGTCTGCATCAGTGAATTGGCGATCCCCCGGCGTTTGTCGGAGATCCGATCCACCAGTATGGCTGAATGAATAGGATTGGCTGCATTCATCAACGCTTGTCTGAATAAGAAACTCAGTGAAGCGATGAACAACAGATTGGTGAAGCCCGTTAATAGAAGGAAGGGCAGCGACATCACCTGGAAAATGACAACGGCTCGTACGCTCCCGACCCTTGCGGCCAGGGTAGGGCCAATCAGCATGGATACAATCGTCATAATCTGACCAAGTGCAATCAGCAGACTCATCCCACTCAGAGATACCGAGAAGCGATTGGTGAAATACAGATTCAGGTATGGGACAACCAGTCCTGAACCTAATCCGATTAATAACTGGGTTACTACAAACTGACCAATCAGTCGGGAATCTTTTTTCTTGGTGACTGAATCATTCGTGCTTGGGGTATTCGTCAAACGTTCTTTAAGATCCGCATTGGGTTGAAGATCAGATTGCGCCGATGTTGTTGTCTGCGGAGCGGCCTTGTCTTCGGTTACAAATAACAGTGGAATGAACGCAGCGAGTGTTGCTGCACCACCAACAAATAATACCGTCTGAAGTCCTGTCACTTTGGCGAGTCCTGCCGTATGTAACAAATCTGCGAATACACCGCCACCCAGGCTACCAAGTACCTGGGAAGCGAGCACAAGAGATGAATAATAACTGAACATCTTCAGCCGCTGGCTTTTCTTGACGTTTTCCGCTAGATAAGGAATGGCCAGTACTTGGAATACACCAGCGAAAAGGCCAGAAAATACCGCGAACCAGATCAGTCCTGTAGCTGAATAATCAAAGGAGCGTCCGATCAGGAAGATTCCGCTGAATAACGCCCCGGCAATGAGCAGCCGCTTGCGACTGAACAGATCACCGCATAGACCGATAGGAACAAACATTATGGCTGTTGCGAGTGATTGAATACTTACGATCTGGCCGTTCATTGTATCATTATAGCCCAGCCCCTGAATGTACAGATTGTACAAGACAGAGAACATGCCATTTCCGATCTGATACAGAATGCTTGCCAGGAAAAAAAGTTGAATATTGCGGGACCAGCCGCGAATTTCAGCATGAATCTGTTGTAAAACTCTCAAGTGGTTCCCCCCAGTCTGCCTGTGCAGTCATTCCAGTTTAACAGGAAAGGGGAATTTGCGGAAGAATTGACCACTGTTTATTTTGGTTCAGGGACATCCGTTACACGAGCAATGACGAATCCATCGTAACCTTTGCTACCCACCGTTTGCAGTGCTGTAGCTTCAAGCCGGGGGTGATCCGCGATTAACTGCAGGAATGATCGAACGCCTTGAACTCTGGGGTCCGTGCTGTCCGTGCGAATCACTTCACCGTCTCTGACGATATTGTCACCAATAATAAGACTCCCCGGACGAGTCAGTCGCATGGCCCATCTCAGATAATCGGGATTACTTGGTTTGTCAGCATCGATGAAGATCATATCAAACGGTTCCCTGTATTCTTCCTGAACATCTGGAAGGGTGGTTAAGGCAGGGCCAACTCTCAGGTCAACCTTGTGCATAAGTCCTGCACGTGTGAGATTGGTTCGAGCCAAGTCCGCGTGGCGTGATTCCGATTCCAGGGAGACGATACGTCCGTGTTCAGGCAGCGCTCTTGCCATCCAGATGGTACTATAGCCGCCCAGTGTGCCGATTTCAAGTACACGGGATGCACCTTGGATTTGAAGAAGGAGCTGGAGTAACTTTCCTTGATTGGGTGTTACGTCATGAGCGGGCAGTCCAGCTTCGGCATTGGTTTGCAATGTTTGCTCCAGCAGGGAATCGGAGGGGATCAGCAGATCGTTCATGTAGTCATCGACTTGAGTCCAGGTATGCTGTAGTTGGTTCGTATTTGTATTTTTCATCTTCAATGTTCCTTCCTTGGTTCTTGTATTGGATTTCATAATTCAACTATAGATGGAGCAGAAGTATAAATAAAATATATATTATGTATGTTATTATAAATTTAAGTTATGTATTTGACGTGGAAGAGGTGTAACACATGAATCTGCATGGATTACGATTATTTCATGCCATCGTGAGATATGGCGGGGTCACTCGTGCCGCAGAGGAACTGAACATTAGTCAGCCTGCTGTATCTTCCCAGGTGAAAAAGTTTGAACGTGAATTGGGAATTCAGCTTTTTGTTTCGGAGGGGAGAAGACTGGTGCTTACGGATGCCGGGATACAGTTAACTGGTTATGCAGAACGTCTATTCTTGCTGGAGCAGGATGTCGAGAATTTTGTGCAGGATTTTCGGGAGGGTAAGAAAGGACTGATACGTCTTACAGCAACCTATTTGCCTTCAAATTTTCTGTTGCCAAGCTGGATTGCGCGGTTCAAGCAAATGCACGAGGATGTGGAGATTGTTGTGAGCACAACCAACACCCGGATGGCATTTGACCAGTTACTTCGCTATGAGGCAGAGATTGCAGTGTATGGTGGGAGTGGTATTACACATGTGGGTGTCCAATGGGACGAATTGTTTGACGATGAGATGTGGTTTGTTGTGCATCCAGACCATCCGTATGCGGGAAAAGAAATCGAGCTGCATGAGATGATGGCAGAACCGTTCATCATGCGCGAAGAAGGCAGTGCTACTCGTGAGCGACTCGTATCCCTATGCACAACCAATAACCTGGCCGCTCCCCGCATTGCGCTTCAGTTCAACGGGCTGAATGAAACGATCAGTGCGGTGAAGGCAGGTTATGGGGCCAACTTTATATCTTCTTTGGTTGTGAAGGAAGATGTGCGGCAAGGTAAGCTAGCACGTGTGTTCGTTCGAGGAGTACAGCTGAGAAATACGGTTGCCGTATGTACACGAGCAGGGGAAGTGTTGTCACCTGCTGCACAGCATCTGGTCAAGTTTATTCGGCAAGAAGCGTCTTTGATGAAATAAATAGTGCGATTGTACTTAAAGTACGTGTTCAAAAAGACATGTTTTCAGTACCCTAAAGCGGACTTTTGAACAACCTTTTAAAAATGAATAGGTTGCTTCTTCAACTATTGGCCTTCACTTTGCTGTGACCTTCCCCATGCATGCAACCGGGCGTACAAGGTTACGCCGCCAATGATCAGGACAGGAATCCAGACTGCGATCATGGGTACGTGGTGGAATAGCAGTGCGGCTGCAATGACACCGACCAAATAGATGACAACAGCACCTGCACGAAGGTAGGCGTCTGTAGACAGGGCTGTGGCTAACGATCGGATATTAGCATGTCGCAGTCTTTTAAGGATGCTCACGGTGTCCTCAACCACAGCGGCCAGATTATTGGTTAGCACAGTTGTTGAGATGCCAGCAATTCCAATTCGACGTGCCGCAGTTGTTTGCATTCCCATGGCAACGGCTAGGATGACAATTAACAGATAGGACAGTTGTTCTGAAAATGGACTAATCATGGCGATCGCAAACAAGAGGAGCAATATGCTTTCAACCGTAAATACGGCGGTGACCTTAGAAGACCAGCCATTTTTGGTCTGCACAGGTCCAACCATATGCGCTGCAATGGCATTGCCCGCAATAAAACCAATGAGCGCAAGCAATGAGCGGAGCACAACAAATTCCTGAGCACGGGCAATGGCAATACCCAATAAAACAATATTTCCCGTCATGTTGGCTGTCAGCACATGCCCCAGTCCCAGATATCCGATCACATCCACCATTCCGGCAGACATACAGAGAAGCAGCATGGCGTATTTTTGGAGGGTGCTTTGATTCATTCTATCCGTCCTTTCAAAAAAACGTAGCCCTTCCAGTATACAGCCATATCCTATGTGTCTTCAAAATGAAATTCTTAGCGCTGGCTAAGGTGCAGCGAGCCAATCAAACATATTGTTTACCGCTGACTCATGTATTTTCTCGTGAAAATGATGATCCTGCCCGCCATAAGCGTGGAATGTGACGTTTGCACCTCGGCGCTTAAGCCAATGATACATTCGGGTTCCGTGGCTATAATTCACCTGTGTATCTGATGTACCATGCATGATCAGCACCGGACAAGACAGTTTGTTCGCTTTGGATAAGGGAGAACGGGCGAGATAAGCTTCCGGAGCTGCGCGTGGGGAACCACCTAGGACCCGTTTCAATGTGCGCCTCAGGTCGGTTCGCTCCTGGTAAGTGCGTTCCACATCGGAAACACCACTCCAAAGAACCAATTTATGTACTTTATCTGGTCCCTCATTGTAGGCAGTTGCCGTATGTACAGCATTTATGGCCCCACGGGAGAACCCCATTAACGATATTCGAGTCGAGTCGGCAAAAGGTAAACGCTGCATCAACCGGTATGCGGCATGCACATCTTCGACATCTTTCCCGCCATACTCGTCACGACCTTCACCACCTTCGTTGCCACGATAGGATGGGGCGAACACAATATAACCTTTGTGTACAAACTGCTCAAGCCAAACGGTATTTACCCCGCCATAGCTGCCAAGTCCGCCGCGACAATAGATCAGCACCGGCCACTGTTCTTGTGTATGTGCGATATCATGTGTTTTTGCAGCAGGGTAGTAGCTGGCGAGCGGTTGCAGATGTAGAGACTTAAGTGTGGAAGTGAAGTCCGGAAAGGTAGATGAGACAGAGCGGGGATAAGAAGATTCATATGTCGTGATATCACGTAATGAACAACCTCGTGGCAGGAATAAATATGCTTTAACCCGGAGTGTATCGGATGAATACGTCACTTGATAGAGCAGGGAGATCCACCTCTTTTATTAGTAATGAACGGCCCAATGACAGGGATGCTTCTATATGATGCTCGTAAAATCATTTCCCATACCTTCCAGGCTAAATCGCCACCCCGAAGGTGAGAAATTCGTTTATTGGCTTCAGATGATTTATAATGGTTCAGGAGACATGTGGATTGACCGCTTGTCCTCATATTCATAAAACTAACTTTAGTGTGCAGAAAGAAAGGGAGAAAGCCATGATGAACGCTCCACATCCAATCGATCAATTCAAGAAATTTAAATATGAAATTACGAGATTTATGATGATCTATAAATTTGCTCTGGATCAAATGGAGACCAAGATTGAAGTATTGAAGGAAGAATTCCAGTCTCTGCATGATTACAGTCCAATTGAGCATACAAAGTCCAGACTGAAATCTCCTGAGAGCATTATGAACAAGATGTTCCGTAAAAATCATGAGTTAACGTTTGAGAGCATCAAGCAAAATATCAAGGATATCGCCGGGGTACGGATTACATGTTCCTTTATCTCGGACATCTATCGCATTAAGGATATGCTGTGCAACCAGAGTGATCTGCGTGTACTGGAGGTCAAAGACTACATCGAGAATCCGAAGCCAAATGGCTATCAGAGCCTTCACCTTCTGGTGGAAGTGCCTGTATACATGTCCAATGGCGAGGAACGAGCATGTGTGGAGATTCAGATCCGTACAATTGCGATGGATTTCTGGGCGAGTCTGGAGCATAAGATTTTTTATAAATACAATAAGGATGTTCCCGAGCATTTGACGAGAGAGTTAAAGAGTGCGGCAGATTCTGCAAATGCGCTGGATCAACAGATGGAACGACTTCACCGGGAAATTCAGGAGATTAAAGACGCTGAGAACGAACGGGATGAAGAAGAACTGCGCCGTATCATTATTAACAACCAACAGTTCACACTGCCGTCCAACCTGCTCAAGCTGCTGGGAAGCGGGGAGTAGTCCTCGATGAAAAGTACTATAGCTTCATTGAACACGAATTCCACATCCCGTGTACGGATGGCTTTAATTCTGGGGACGCTGTCGGCCTTCGGGCCGTTGTCCCTGGATATGTATTTACCCGCATTACCCACGCTGGCTGATGAGTTCGGTTCATCGACCTCATATGCTCAACTCAGTCTGACGGCGTGTATGATTGGACTTGCGGTGGGGCAGCTGCTTGCCGGACCTCTAAGTGATGTACGTGGTCGGCGAACACCGCTCATTGCAGGACTTGTGCTCTATACTATAGCTTCCATACTCTGCCTGGTCAGCCCTACGATGGGCTCTTTTGTTGTGCTACGGTTCATTCAGGGTGTAGCCGGAGCGGCAGGGATCGTCATCTCACGGGCAATCGTCAGAGACGTATATTCGGGCCCGGAACTGACACGGTTCTTCTCCCTGTTAATGCTGATTAACGGCGTAGCCCCGATTGCAGCACCGATCATTGGTGGACAATTGTTGACATATACGTCATGGCGGGGCGTATTTATTTTGCTTAGCCTCATCGGTATCCTGACACTGTTGGCTGTTATTTTCGGTCTTGGAGAGACATTGCCCTCCAACCGCAGATCAAGCGGGGGATTGAAACAGACGTTGATTACGTTTCGCCAAATCGCAGGCGATCGTCAGTTTATGGGTTATGCGTTGACTCAGGGTTTCGTAGCGGCTGGCATGTTTGCCTACATATCCGGTTCACCGTTTGTGCTTCAGAAAATATACGGGGTATCCCCGCAAATGTTTAGTATGTGTTTTGCCATAAACGGGCTTGGTATTATTCTGGCCAGTCAGGTTGCCGGCAGACTTGCAGGTAAGGTATCTGAAACCCGCCTGTTAATCGCGGGGCTGTTAACCGCGGCGCTGGGAGGAACATCACTGCTCATCGCCATTCTGGCTGAAGGTAATCTAATCTCTGTACTGATTCCATTATTTTTGGTGGTATCCAGTGTCGGGCTGGTCAATACTGCGTCCTTCGCCCTGGCAATGGCCAATCAGGAGAAGTCTGCAGGCAGTGCGTCTGCGCTTATTGGTGTGATGACGTTCCTGTTCGGTGGTATCGTTGCTCCACTCGTAGGTCTCGGAGGAGAAGGCACAGCAGTGCCAATGGGAATCGTTATCGCGTGTGCTGACCTCGGTGCTTTGGTGATTTACTTCCTAATGGTCAGTAGGGGCAGGAAGCGTCAGGCGTTGAGTTAAATGAACCGAATCTGGTTAACAGAACGAAAAAGAGCCTCAATTGGAAGGAATCATGCTTCCAAGCGGGGCTCTTGTTGTAGGCAAGGACAAGTCTAGCAGAGCGCAAACAAAATTTGTGTATTGGACAGAATTCCTGGCGTGAGAAATGGATAGAAGTAGCCCACCACAAAACCAAACAGATTGATGGCGGGCCACATCAGGTACACATCATTGTATGTGAAGACAAGAGACCACCGGTTGTAGCAAAAGTTGGGCAGTGCACGTTCTTCGTTTTCTCGAGGTGCCGCTGCACCCGTCTGTGCAAATTGCACAGCTTGAGTAAGACTTTGCGGCTGTTGCTGGAGGAAGAGCGGAAGCAGACCCGGGCTGCTTTTGATCAGGTTATACAGAAAAATCATCTCTGCCGGAGGCTGACCTACTGGGCGAGGATAGGCACTAAGCAGTGTCGACAGATTGCCTTGTGCCAGTTGCGCAGGCACGCCCGGTGCTGTACCCGGGATTGTCCCCGGAATGCCTCCAGGGATATATGGACCTGATCCTCCGCCTGGAATGAATGGAGGATAGGAGCCTTGACCGCCAGGTGTACCCGGATACGTCTGACCACCCGGTATGCCGCCACCCCCGCCTCCTGGGAACAGTGGAGGCAATTGATAGGAGCGGTCTTCTCCATAACTTATATAAGGGTTATATTCGTAATACATGTACAGAACATCCTTCCTGTCGTCGTATTCTGCATTCAGCATATGGCGGCATTCGCCTATAGGTGAATCCCGTCAAGAAGATTTTATATGATCCACTCGGGACATAATCGAATTGACAACTGGACTGATAACAATTATCATTGTCAATGGACTCGGACAAATGTACATACGGATATTATATGTATCAATAATAGTATCATTTTTTGAACGTAGATATCTGTCACAATCACGCCGACTAACGTTTTCATATTGAAAGGGGATAATAAATTGTTTAAGAGAAATAGAAAGATGATTACACTTTTGATTACGGTGATGGTCATGTCCATCTGGTTAGCAGCATGTGGAGCGAAGCCGGCAGAGAACGACACAACAACCGAGACAGAAACGCAAACAGAAGCGGCTACAGAGCGCACTTTAACAGATGCTATGGGACACAAAGTAACCATCCCCGCTAACCCGGAGCGTGTCATCGCGTCTTATCTGGAAGACAATCTGGTAACACTAGGTGTTAAGCCAGTTGCCCAGTGGTCGGTAGCCAACGGAATTCAGGAATATCTGCAAAAAGATCTGAATGGTATCCCGACGATTGCTTTTGATCTGCCTTTTGAAGCGGTAACAAGCTTTAACCCGGATCTGATTATTATTGGTTCTCAAAGTATGGTTGAAGGAGAAAAATACGAACAGTATAGTAAGATTGCACCTACCTATGTACTTGGTGATGAGATCAATAGTGACTGGCGCAAAACACTGTTAAAAATCGGGGAAGTATTGAATAAGAGTGCTGAAGCCCAAAAAGCGCTGGATGATTACGAAGTTAAAGCTACAGAAATCAAGGAAAAGATCAACAACGTTACAGGTGGAACAAAATCAGCAGCGGCCATTTGGTTGGTTAGCGGCAAGTTCTTTATTGTAAGTGACAATGTATCAAGTGGAGAAGTAATGTACAAAGAGCTTGGACTTCAAGAGCCTGAAGTTGTAAAAGAAATCTCTGCCAATGCAACAGGTAACTGGTCATCCATCTCTTTGGAGAAGCTGGCGGAAATGGATGTCGACTACTTGTTCTTTGTGAATAGTGATGAAGGTACTGGGGCGGAAGCACTGAAAGATCCAGTGTGGCAAAGTATCCCGGCTGTGAAAAATGGCAACTTGTTTGAATTCACTAGGTCCAGCAGCTGGTTGTACAGTGGAGTTCAAGCGAACCTCCAAATTATGGAGGACATTCAGAACAGCATTGTTAAATAAGAATTCGTCGATATGAAAAAGCATGTTCCTACTTCCTGGTGCAATAGGCACCAGGGAGTTTTTTTGTTAATTCAGCATTTTACGTTATATAATAAATATGAGTGTGTGATCGTGTCTTGAAGTGAAATGGACACTTTTTACACGAGCAGGGAAGGGGATATTACATATGTATTCATTGGATCCACGTGAAATAACGGGAAGAGACAACTATAAACTGATGAGTGGTTCGGTGGTACCACGTCCTATTGCTTTTGTGACGACACGTTCAGATGAGAATGATGTGATCAATGCAGCGCCTTTCAGTTTCTTCAATGTGGTTAGTTCGGACCCACCGCTGTTATCCATATCCGTTGCACGTAAAGACGGCATGATGAAAGATACTGCACGTAATGTACTTGCTCATAAAGAGCTGGTCGTGCATATATGTGATGAAGCAATCATAGCAGAAGTAAATGAGACAGCAGCTATCCTTGAACCCCATGAAAGTGAGCTTGAGCGGACGAAACTGACTACAGTGCCAAGTACAAAGGTCGCCGTGCCAGGAATAAAGGAAGCACTAATTCGGATGGAGTGTGAGCTGTATCAGCACATTCCCATTACCAACGATGATGGCAAACCGATGAGTGATCTGTTGCTGGTACGCATAGTGCAGTATCATTTCAGAGAAGAGGTCTATAATCCGGACAAGGGGTACATCCTGATGGATCATTTGAAACCAGTCAGCCGACTTGCGGGTAATGATTATGCCAAGCTCGGAGAGAGATTCACCATAATTCGGCCTGAATAGTTATGAAAGATCCTATATGTAATTTGTGAAAGGGTTTAACCCTGTAGATAAAGGCGGACAACACATGCGAAACTCGCATAGGTTGTCCGCCTTTCGTTGTGATATGAACATAAACGGGACAGGGAGTGAATAGACTTGTACTATATCCTGCACATTTCTATATGAACCTATTTGATATACAGGTTGATTAAAAAGCACACTTTTGATTACGAAGGACAAGACTATATAGGGAGGTTAAGCCGATGAATCAGCTTGAGGAAACTACAGGGGCAAGTATTATGGGTATAGGAACGGCGTGGCCAGCCCACCGTATTGAGCAAAAGGATGTGTCTGCCCGTCTCGCACAGGCGCTGGAGCATGAGCCGGATGCGAGAAGATGGGCGAAACGAATCTTTAATCAGTGCGGTGTAGAGACTCGGTATACGTGTGAACCGAATCTGCTTGAGCCTGTGGATTCTTGCCGATATTTACCTTTCACTAGTAGGGAGGAAGTTCCGACTACATCCGAGCGTATGGGCAAATACAAAGCTGCTGCTGTTCCCCTTGGTCTGGAGGCGGCCGAACAGGCGCTTCAGGATGCAGACGTATCCTCCTCGGAAATTACACATCTCATTACGGTGAGTTGCACGGGGCAATTCCTGCCCGGACTTGATGTTCGGCTGATCCAGCAGCTTGAACTGTCACCGCAGATCAACCGGATTCCCCTGGTGTTTCAAGGATGTGCAGCGGGTCTGAAGGCGATACAACTGGCGAATTCCATTGTAACGACAGATCAGAAGGCTACGGTTCTCATTGTGTGTGTGGAGCTGTGCACTCTTCATTTTCAGCCATCTGCCAAACGGGACGACCTGTATGCTGCATCGTTCTTTGGTGATGGTGCCTCTGCCTGTGTTATTGGTGCGTCTGGGACAGACCGCAATGAATGTTTTCGACTAGGCCGTGGATACTCAACGCTGCTCCCGGATTGTACAGAAGAAATGATCTGGGAAGTGGGCAATACAGGCTTTGACCTCTACCTGTCACCACAGATTCCGAAGCTGCTTGGTTTGCATCTCGGGCCAGAGGTTGAGCGGCTGCTTGAAGGGGGCAGTCTACCTGAAATATGGGCGATCCATCCGGGAGGCAGAGGCATCGTGGATGCCGTTCAGAAGTTGTATCAGTTGACAGATGAGCAGGTCTCATACAGTCGTAACATCCTGCGGGATTATGGCAACCTATCGTCTGTGACGATTCTCTTTGTACTTCAAGCCATCCGCGAGGATTACAGACAGAAAGAAGATCATTCGAGTGGAATAGCGCTTGCCTTTGGACCTGGACTGACCGCAGAATTACTTCCTTTTACATACATTCCTGTCCCCATGGCGAACAGAACGCCTGTTAAGCATGGCATCCATTAGTTCGCGAATCCGAGTGAAGGAGACATGCACCGCAAGTGGTCGGATGTGCGTACGATCTTACCGATGAACGTAATCGAATGACTAATCTGATCGCAGAGGAGCTTAGGTATGGCTTATCGCAGACTTGCTGCCTTCATCAGCCGATATCCACGGTTCATTATTCTCTGCTGGGTATTTATCATCGGGATGTCAGCGGTCTGGGCGTGGAGATTGCCTGACATTGTCCAGGACCACGGATTGAAATGGGTTCACGGGGATGCGCAAGCGGTTGAGCTTGTTCTGGAGGATGAATTCGCTTCTCCTGCTAATCCGGTTATTCTGGTTTTTGAGAAAAAGGAAAGTACCTCGCCGTTAGAGTTCCGTCAGTGGATCAGGGAACGTCTGACACAGGTTCAAGTGTTGCCTGCCGTAACCTCTATCACGTTCCCTCCGGATGCTAGCGAAAATCTGACGCTGCAAGATCACAGGGCATATGCCCTTGTGAAGATGGATGTGCCCCCGCATCAGATGGGTCCTCCGATTGAGCAGTTGCGCGCCGTGCTGGCTACAGACGGTCCGGGTACGGTCCAACTGACCGGCAAGGCCGTCGTACAACAGGATGTGAATCATCTGAGCTTTCGTGACCTGGAACGGGCAGAGATGGTGGGGCTGCCGATTGCCCTAATCGTTCTGTGCTTCGCTTTCAGGGGTCTATATGCCGCATTGATTGCTGTTATGATGGGCATCAGTGCTGTGATTACCGCTATGGGAGCCACAACGCTCCTTGGTTATCATCTGGAACTGTCCAACTTCATCATCAACGTCATTCCCATGGTGGGTATGGCACTCAGTATAGATTTTGCCCTGATCATTCTGAGCAGGTACAGGGAAGAAGTTCAGCGGGACTACGAAGATGAAGGCAAAGCTAACGTTACGGGCAGCAGCCTGGATATGCAGAGCGAGGTTTTGCGAAGCGAGATTCTTCAGCGAACATTACGTACAGCAGGCAGAGCAGTGTTGTTCTCGGCAGCTTGCGTACTCCTTGGGCTGCTGGGTCTACTCTGGATCAGGCTGCCGATGTTTCTGAGTGTCTCCTTGGGGGCAGTCATTGTTCTGCTCCTATCGCTACTGTTAAATGTTACGCTGCTGCCAGCACTACTGTCACTGTCTGCGGATCGGGTCTTCAGGCAAAATTCAGTACATTTGTTACCTCGAGGCTCAGTGTGGCACAGATGGTCAGCAATGGTCATGAAACGACCAGTCAGCATGGCAATCGGAGGTACGGTTATGCTGCTCACGTGTGTCTATCCAGTGACCCGGCTGGAACTGTCCGTCCCGGATGCCTCTTCACTGCCAGCCAGAATGGAGTCCCGCCAGGCAGCAGAGCTGTTGCAGCATGATTATGGTCAAAAAAATACCTCCACCATCGAGATCGTGATTGGCGGACAGCAGGAACGGTTGACTGCCTCACACTGGCAGATGGCCCACAACAAAGCACGTCAATTACTCCAGGACTCGGACGTATTGAGCATTGTTTCACCATGGGGCCTATTACAGCCGGAACAGAATGGCTCACAAAGCCTTTTTAGAATTCCACCGTCGTCACTGACTTCTGCCATAGAAGGCAAGGAGTCAACAAGGATGGCATGGCTGCGTTCAACAGTCTCTGATCATTCAATACGATTGGTAGCCACCGTGCATGGGGAGCCTGGATCGGAGCAGGTCGCAGACTGGCTGGAACGAATGAGGAATAACGATCATGCACTAGGTTCGAACAACGTAAAATTACGTTATGGTGGGGAAGCTGCCAAGCAGGTTGAAATCATGCAGGAAGTTACCAATCAACTGCCCAAAGTGCTGGTATTTGTAGTGGTATCCAATTATCTTGTGTTACTGGCGGCATTCCGATCTCTACTCATTCCAATCAAGGCCATTGTGATGAATCTGCTCAGTTTAGCCGCTTCATTTGGCATATTGGTGTGGGTGTTTAATGAAGGACATCTGGGCATGGAGCAATCAGCCATTGCCATTATGATTCCTGTATTCATTGCAGGATTGGTGTTTGGCATATCCATGGATTACGGGGTGTTTATGCTAAGCCGTATTCAGGAAGTGTATAGACAAACCGGAGACAGTGATGTGGCTGTCCAACAGGGATTGGCTTCTACAGGTCGTCTGGTTACTTCCGCAGCGGCAATTCTGCTTGCGGTGACCGTGCCGTTTGCTTTTGCTGAAGTTGCAGGTGTGAGGCAGTTAGGGATCGGAATCACGGCAGCGGTTTTGATTGACGTTACATTGATCCGCCTAATATTGGTACCTGCGTTGATGAGATTGATGGGCAGGTGGAATTGGTGGCTGCCAGGTCAGATCAAATGAAGGGTATTTCCGTAACCTGTCTTCAGGTTGGAGATACCCTTTTTGGCTAGAAATCGTATGATTCTATTCAAAACAGGCAAACATGTTCAATTCACGGGTTACATCAATGTTCTATAATGGATGGAATTAATTCCATATGACAGTCTTTCATCTACGTTATTCTACGAAAAGCAGGAGGGACACAGGCCCATGTCGGATATTGAAGCCTATTTACAACAACAAACGAATCTCCGTGGTCGTTCCGCGTATCAGGCAGATCAACCTCTGGAGTTATGGCGCAGTCAGTTACGTACCCGCTTGAAAGAACGGCTGGGCGGTTTTCCAACAATGGTAGCAGCACTGAATCCTGTCTTACTGGAGCGCATTACATGTGACGGGTATATCCGGGAGCGGATCGAAATCACAACCTATGCAGGACTTCGCATGCCTGTCTATTTATTAATTCCAGGTGATGGAAGCGTTATTGGTACAAAGAGACCTGCTATCGTTGCTTGTCATGGGCATGGCTACGGTAGCCGGGAGATATCGGGCATGGAACCGGATGGGTCACCACGGACAGGAGAGCCCGGATTACACAAGGACTTTGCAGTAGCGTTTGTAAAGCGTGGATATGTGGTTGCGGCTCCAGAGTTGCTCGGATTTGGTGATCGAAGATTGGAAGAGGACCGCGATGCGCCACCAGGAGCAAGTTCCTGTACGAAGATTGCTGCGCATCTGCTCATGGTGGGGAAGACCCTCGCCGGTCATAGGGTGTATGAGACAACACGTGTACTGGATTATGTATCGACCCGGCCAGAAGTGGATTCGGAGCGAATTGGAAGCATGGGTATTTCGGGCGGTGGGTTGGTGACCGCATTTACAGCCGCGTTGGATGAACGCTTCCGTGCAGCTGTAGTAAGTGGTTATGCAAGTACATTCCAGGGCAGCATACTGGATCGGAACCATTGTCTGGACAACTATGTGCCAGGTATCCTGCGTGAAGCGGAGTTGCCGGATATCATCGGCCTGATTGTACCTAGACCACTCTTTATTGAAGCCGGAAGTGATGACCAGGTGTTCCCGATCCAGACAGCAAGAGAGGCGTATGCGCGTTTGACACACATATATGAGCAGGCGGGAGCATCAGAATCACTGGACGCGGATTTCTTTACAGGTGGACATGAGATTAGCGGAGCAAAGGCCTATGACTGGCTTGATCGAGTTCTGTGAAGTTGTGGATCATGCACCAATTTAATTCTAATTCGAGAGGAGAATTCAGTGATGAAATGGTCAGCATCGGTAAAGTTTTTGCTCTGCCTTGTTTTGTTTGCAAGTGGGATGGGCATCGGTCTGGGAAGCAGTGGAGGGCAAGTCGCGGAGGCAGCAACGGACAATTACAGATTTGATTTTGGTTCGGGTCCTGTTGAGAGCGGTTACACAGGCGTGTCCGCAGGAGATGCCTACACGGCTACCAAAGGTTATGGATTCAACACACCTGCCAATATGCGAAATGTGTCTGCCTCTGGAAGCGGAGTGATGAGTGACGCCGTACAGTTTCTGACGTTTGGCACGAAGAGCAACAATACCTTCAATGTGAACCTGTCCAATGGCCTATATGAGGTCAAAGTGGTTCTGGGCAATACAGCCAGAGCAAGTGTGGCGGCAGAAGGGGTGTACCAGATCATCAACATGACGGGTAACGGGGCGACGGATCAATTTCAAATTCCAATAACTGACGGGCAACTCAATCTGCTTATTACGGAGGGAAAGGCAGGTACTGCATTTACACTCAGCGCACTCGAGATCCGAAAGATATCCAATCAGACCGTAACCAACCGCACGATTTACATCGGTGGTGACTCAACGGTTTGCAATTACTATCCGCTTGGCAGCAGTGTACAAGGAGGGTGGGGACAGCTGTTACCGTCTTATGTGAACAACGCTACCTTCCAGGTTCGCAATATGGCATCAAGTGGTCAGTTTGCGAGAGGATTCCGCGATGATGGTCAGATGGAGGCCATTCTCAAGTATATCAAGCCGGGAGACTATTTTATTTTGCAATTCGGAATTAACGATACCAATGCCAAGAACAATACAACGGAGGCGCAGTTCAAAGAGATCATGCGGGATATGGTGCGTCAGGCGAAGAACAAAGGAGCAACGGTCATCCTCTCCACGCCCCAGGGCCGGGCAACAGACTTTAATACAGCCAATGTACATCAAGCGGAGAACCGCTGGTACAATCAATCCACACGTGCACTCGCTCAGGAAGAGGGGGTTACCCTTGTTGAACTGAACAAGCTGAGTTCTGCCTATTTCACGTCTATTGGTCCTGCGGCAACACTTGCTCTGTATATGACAGGGGATAGTCTGCATCCGAATCGTCAAGGGGCTGCGGAGCTTGCACGTATTGTGGCTGCGGATCTGAGAAGACAGGGACTTAGTGGATTCTGACGTGCAATTTAATCGGCTCTGCATGATCCGGATTTGATATGATCTGTGTGTGAAAAATAAAAAAATACCCCCGGGAACAATCCGCGAAACGGGCGGCTGATTCTCGGGGGTATTCGCTATGCCTGAGATGGAGGATTACTCCATCATGTCTTTGGCTTCATGGTTCACCTTTTTACCTTTTAACAAGGGTTCCAGTTCATCTTGAACGCTCTGCTCCCAGAGCGGTACATCTGTCCGATAGGCAGCCCGTCCGTTCAGATGTCCGGCGACCGGAGCCGTGATGAATACAAACAGGATACCTAGCAACAAGCGGGCACTGATATAGTTATCGAAGTACCAGAAGTAGAAAAACGTAGCGCTTAGTACACAGAACACTCCCAATGTCATACTTTTGGTTGCGGCATGGGCTCGCAGATATACATCGGGCAGACGAATAAGTCCGAACGCACTCAGGGCACTAAGTAATGCACCAAGCAGTACGAGCAAACCTATAGCTGTTTCAGCGGTCACCTTAACGATCTCCATCATTTTTGAATACCGCCCCCCGTTCAATATAACGTGCAAATGCCACTGTACTTAGAAAAGCCAGAATGCCAATCAGCAAGATGATATCCAGATAGGCCTGGGTTTGCAGCATCATCGACAGAACGGCAACGATCGCAATCACATTGATACCAATGGTATCCAATGCTGTAATCCGATCGGCCATGGATGGTCCCCGAAGCACCCTGTACAAGCACCCTAGTATGGCTAAAGAGAGAATGAGCAATGAGATGAACAACAGTGAGGATAACATTAACGCGTCACCTCCATAATTGCTTTTTCGAATGTATTTTGAATATCATCTCTCATTTTCTGTTCATCCTTGATATCCAGCGCGTGGATAAACAGTTTGCGTTGATTACCCGAGATCTCAAGTGGCAGAGAACCTGGTGTTAATGAAATAAGCAGGCAGAGCAGGGTGACCTCCCAATCCGAGGACAATTGAGTTTTATACGTAAAAATACCGGGCCTTATGTCGAGCTTGGGCTTGATAATCTGGCGTATAACCTCAATGCTGGCTCGCACCAGTTCCTTGAACAGCAATGTAATCAGTTTGAAGATGGCCCAGACTCGAACAATATAGAAGCGCTGGGGGAAGAATCTGCGCATTCCCCCGATGAGCAGCAGTCCGAGCAGGTAACCTATGAGAAAACCAACACCATTCCAGGCGTTGTTCAGAAACATCCATACAAAAGCAATGATAAGATTCAGTACAATCTGAAAGGCCATAGACATCTACTCCTTCAATACGGCATCAATATAAATATTGGGATGCAGTAGAATATCGCCTGCGCGGGAGGTCAATTGGAACATGCCTTCAGCCCCCACACCCATTACGATGATGAATACAAACAGAATTCCGGCAGGAATCAGCAGGCCGTTCACCGCGTATGGGCGTCTGGCAACCCCGGCTGGCGCTTCGCCCCAGAACGCTTGTATGAAGATGCGAAGTACCGAATATAACATCAACAAGCTCGAAAGCACCGCAATGCCGGTCAGACCATATAAGCCTGCTTGCAAGCCACCTTCAAAGAGAAGCAACTTCCCTGGAAAACCACTGAATGGAGGTAAGCCTGCCAAGGCAAGTGCGCTAATAAAGAACATCCAGCCGAGCAGCGGATAGCGATGGATCAGCCCGCCCATGTTGTCGAGTTTGGATGTTCCGGCCACAGCGATCAAGGCACCGCCGAGCAGGAAGAGCAATGTTTTGATCAACATGTCATGCAACATGTAGAAGAGCAGACCTTCCAGCGCAGGGCGACTGGCTGAAGCCATACCAAAAGCGACAAAACCGACACCTGCGACCACGTTGTAGATGAGAATTTTGTTCACATCGCGGTACGAGATCGCACCGATGACACCAAGAACCATTGTTGCACCAGCCATCCATCCGATCAGGGTATGGAAGAAATCAGGATCATGATAGAAGATCAGTGTGAATGTTCGCACAATGGCGTACAAGCCAACCTTGGTGAGCAATCCTGCGAACAATGCAGTGACGACAGCAGGTGGTGCCGCATAAGAGCCCGACAGCCAGAAGAACAGGAACAGTCCGGCCTTGATGCTAAATACGATCAGGAAGAGGACGGCAATTAAGGTAATGACTCCGCTCTGTCCCACTTCAGCAATTTTCACGGACAAGTCTGCCATGTTCAGTGTGCCAGTAATGGAGTAGAGGAAGCCAATGGAAGCGACGAACAGGGCTGAAGAAACGATGTTAATCAAGACATATTTGATCGTTTCACGGAGCTGTCTTTCCGTACCTCCCAATACAATCAGTGCATAGGAAGAGATGAGCATCAGTTCAAAGCTGACAAACAAATTGAACAAATCTCCGGTTAGGAACGAACCATTAACTCCTGCAATCAGAAAATGAAAGAACGGATAGAAATGATGTTCTTCTCTCTCCTTGTTTACACTGCGGAAAGCATACAGCAGACAAGCCAGCGCAATGATGGAAGCAGCAACAACAAGCAACGCAGACACCATGTCAGCAACTAGCACAATACCATAGGGAGGTGCCCATCCGCCCATATTAAGCGTTAGCACTCCAGTTTGAGTTACACGAGTAATGAGTATCGTTGAGACCGCTGCTGTAAACAAAAGTCCGATGACACTAATGATCCGCTGGATATTTGTTTTTCGGAAAAAGAGTAAAGCCAGAACACCTGTAATCAAAGGCAATAGAATCGGCAGAACGACGAGATTATTCATATGGGCGCCCCCTTACTTCTTCCATATCGTCTGTTTTCAACTTCAGATAAGAACGATAGGAGAGAACAAAGAAGAACGCAGTGAGTCCAAAATTAATTACAATTGAAGTTAGTATTAAAGCCTGAGGAAGAGGATCGACATAACGTTCAGCCATCTCCCCAAGCAGGGGTGGTGCCCCTGTTTTGAGACGTGACATGGTGATTAAAAGCAGATGCACACCATGGGTTAGTATGGACATGCCAAGTACGATTCGGAGCAGGCTCCGCGACAAGATTAAAAAGACGGCAACCGCAAACAGAATGCCAACGGCTACACACATCAATATTTCCATATCAGCGATCCTCCCCGATCTGTAGAATGATGGTCATGGTGACACCCAGGACAGCGAGATACACGCCAAGATCAAACAGCATAGCCGTGGCGAGTTCTGTCTCTCCCAGCAAAGGAAGTTCGAAATAACCGAAGGTTTGGCTTAGGAACGGAACTCCGAATATAAATGAACCTGCACCTGTCAGTAACGCTATACCCAATCCGATCCCTGTGAGAACACGGAAGTCAACGGGTAACGCTTTGCGTATCGTATCCGTACTGAATGCCAGGGCAATCAATACGAGCGCTGCCGCTGTTACCAAGCCGCCGATAAAACCTCCGCCCGGATTGTGGTGTCCTGCGAAGAACAGGTGCATGGCAAATGTCAGAATGATGAACACAACGACCTTGGTGGTTGTTTGCAGCAATACATCATTACTCTGCAAAGGTACAGTATCCCATGAGGATGAGCTCCGTTCCCGGTTACCATACTTTTTCGTATTGTCCGCTTCATCATCCAGAGCAGGTTCGGACTCCTGAATTTCGTCCTTCTTACGGAACTTCAAGCGAGCTCCGAGATCTTTTGCTTCGAGGTTCAGATTAATCATGGAGTAGATGGATAATGAAGCAACACCAAGCACCATTATCTCCAATAATGTATCGAAGCCACGGAAATCAACCAACAATACGTTCACGACATTTTTACCACCAGCAGACTCATACGCTTCCTGAAGGAAAAAGGTAGAAATGCTGTCCAGTGATGCTGTTCCGCTTGCAGCTAGTGCAACAAAGGTCATCACAACACCGACTGCAATTGCTACGATCATATTTACCGTGAGATAACTGCGGCTTGATTTGCCACGTTGCAATTCAGGCAGATGGTAGAAGCAGAGCAGGAACAATGCAACCGATACGGTCTCGACAATCATCTGTGTCAATGCCAGATCCGGCGCCCGAAAGAGTACAAACAGCAGGGTTACGATGTAACCAACCGCACCCGTCATAATGACTGCCGACAGTCTGTTTTTGGCAAAAGGAATTGAAACCGCAGCACCGATGAGGGTGACTAGCAGAACGACCTCATAAAATGAGAAAGGTGCATTGCCCTGCAGATTCCATGTTATATTTTCACCTGAACGGAAGAAGGCATAGACCAACAAGGCGACCGTGAATGAGAAAATGTAAACCAGATAATTACGAACCGAGCCATTCATATAGGCTTCCGTCCATTTGCGTGCATAATGCTGAAGATTATCCAGTACAACATGGTACATATTGTTAATCGTTAATCCTTGCGGATAGTGCTCATAAATATTCCTCCATCGTGGCAACAGCTTGTAGAGGGTGATTCCGAGAATCACAACTCCGATCGTCATAATCAGTTCCGGAGTCCATCCATGCCACAGGGAGAAATGTACATCGAAGCGCTCATTCCCATCTAAGAGGGATGGAAGCACCGCGGCCATGGCCGGTTCAATCAGTGATCCGGCCAGCAGATTCGGGAAGAGTCCGAATACGACGACAAGAACACCTAGAACAACAGGCGGAATGAGCATACCAGCGGGCGCTTCGTGCAACTTCTCGGCAGGGATCTCGCTTCGGCTACGACCGAGGAATGTTTTGAACACGATAATAAGCGCATAGATCAGGGTAAACACACTTGCAAGCCAAGCCAATACCGGCAATAGAACACTCCAGGACCCAAGTCCAAAGATTCGCAGATGCGTGACTTCAACCATCGCCTGGAAGAATAACTCCTTGCTTAGGAATCCGTTGAACGGTGGTATACCCGCCATAGCAAGTGATCCGATCAATGCTACGGTGAATGTAATTGGCATGAATGAAGCAAGTCCACCGAGCTTTCGGATGTCTCGTGTACCCGTTTCATGATCGACAATGCCTACAACCATGAACAGAGCGGCTTTGAATGTCGCATGATTAAACAGGTGAAGCAGCGCAGCGGTTATTGCCACGGTGTACATCGCAGAGGATTCGCCATATCCGAAGTAGAGAGCAGCAGATCCAACCCCTAAAAGGGACATGATCAGACCAAGTTGAGAGATGGTCGAATAGGCGAGAATCGCTTTGAGATCGTTTTTTTTCACCGCCAGGAATGATCCATAACACAAAGTCAGAAGACCAACGCCGGTAACGAGCCAGAACCAGAGTCCCTGTCCACCGAAGATCGGTGTAAACCGGGCCACAACATACAGTCCGGCCTTGACCATCGTGGCTGAATGCAGGTAGGCACTGACAGGTGTCGGAGCTTCCATGGCATCCGGCAACCAGATATGGAACGGAAATTGGGCTGACTTGGTGAAAGCCCCAATCAGGATCAAGACAAGCGCTGGCAGAAATAGGGCGCTCTCCTGAAACTGTCCCAAACCTGCAATAGTCGCACGAATACTGAAAGTTCCGGTAATGAGATACATCATCATGAATCCGGTAAGCATGGCGAAACCGCCAAATACCGTAATCAGGAATGATTTTTGTGCTCCTGAAGTCGAGGCTTTACGTTTGTAATGAAATGCGATCAACAGGAATGACGTAATACTGGTCAATTCCCAGAATCCGTAGAGCACGATCATATTATCAGACAGCACCACGCCCAACATGGCTCCCATGAACATCAACAGATACAGGTAGAAGCGGTTTAACGCTTCTTTCATATCCATGTAGAAGATGGAGTAGAGAACAACGAGGACACCGATTCCGGTGATTAGCAGTGTCAGCATGAGGCTCAGACCGTCCAGGTACAGGTTAAATCCAATGTCCAGTGAAGGAATCCATGGGATATTACCGGATACGGTATTGCGCTGTGACACAGCGGGTATGAGGCTCGCAAAGTATACAAATAATAGTGCCGGAACAAGAAGAACCGGCCATCCCAGATGAATTTTACGGAAGAAACGATGCAGCACGGCAAGGAGAATGCCAGCGGCAAAAGGCAGAATAACAGCAACATGAAGCAGGCTCAACATTACACCCCCAATGTTTAGAATTTCGACTACTCTCTCTGTGACATACAGGCGCATAATCCTCAAAGGATATGCTTGCTCTCTATATTCATAACCCAAGTATGTATATACAGAATCGTGTCTATTCTTTGAATGGAAGAAACACGGTGAAGATTTCAGTAATTATTGTATGGGAATGTATAATAAATAAACACACAAGTTCCGATAAATATGAAAACGATTAGGTGACATTCCGTGTACCCTTTGCAGCATAGTTATGTTGAAAAGTAAGATGGTTTCACCGTGTAATGGAGGAAATGATGTCATTCAAGATCAGAACTGTGCTTACTGTCATCTTCGCTGTGTTATCCCTGCTGGTTACCTTGACGATCGGATCTATTTTTAGCCAAAAGTCATTCGTTGCTGTAGAGACAGAGATTGGTCATTCACTTACAGGTACGGCCGCACAGGCTTCGGACAAGCTGGATCGGTTTATGTCCGCGCGCGCAGGTGAGCTGGATCTGCTGGGCCGAATGGCTTCGTTGGAAGATGGTTTCCAACCGGATGAGATTCAGATGTTGCTGGATCAACTACAAGATAGCTTTCCCTCATTCTCATGGGTTGGATTCATGAACCCGAAGGGAAAAGTGTTAGCTGCGACAGATGGTATCTTGCTGGGGGAAAATTTATCAGAGCGACCTGTGTATCAGGAAGGGATCAAGGGTAAATTCATTGGAGATGTGCATAACGCAGTACTTCTTGCCAAGCTGCTACCAAATCCAACGGGAGAGCCGTTGCAATTTGTCGATATCAGTTTTCCACTGAAGGATAGCAAAGGACATATTCAGGGTGTGCTCGCTGCACATTTAAGCTGGGAATGGGCGAAGGAAGTCGAAGAATCCGTGCTTGCCCCATTGAAAAGAGAAGAAAAGGACATTGAGTTCTTTATCGTAAGCAAAAAGGAACGTACAGTGCTCCTGGGGCCGAAGGAATGGATCGGGAAACCATTAGTATTGCCCGGCATCGAAGAGGCCGAGCGCAACAAAAGCAGCTGGTCCATTGAAGAGTGGCCAGATCGTAAGGAATATGTGACAGGGTTTGCCTACAGCCAGGGTCACCTGGATTATCCCGGATTAGGCTGGACCGTAGTCATTCGTCAAGTCAAGTCGACTGCTTTTGCTTCTGTGTTTGACCTGATGTGGTTTAATGTGTGGGCGGGACTCGCTATTACTGTGCTGTTTGCACTCATTGGCTGGTTTGTCTCACGTCTGATCTCTGCCCCGCTTGTGCGTCTTACCAGAGTGGCCAATCGACTGCGAGCAGGGGAAGAGCTTGAAATTCCCGAGAATAAGGGGATTACGGAGATTGAAGTGTTGTCCCGTTCGCTTCGAGATATGCTTACCTCTCTCACGAATAAAGACTCAGAACTGGTCGTAATGCAGAATCTGGCGCATTATGATCAGTTGACTAGTCTGCCAAATCGCACTGCCCTTGAAGTTTATCTGGAGGAGTCTCTGGAGACCGAAAGTGAAAATCACACGCTGACTTTTCTCTATCTGGATCTCGATGGATTCAAACGTGTCAACGATACGCTTGGACATCAGGTTGGAGATGTTCTGTTACAGAAAGTGGCTCAGCGTCTGTGCTCTCTTGGTCAGGAGAAGGGCATTACGGTCCGATTGGGCGGAGATGAATTCCTGATTGTACTTCAGTCGGTTGGAAGTCATCCGAGGGAAGAAGCCAGCGCTTATGCAGAAACCGTCATTCAAAGTCTGAACAAGCCGTTTATTATTGAATACGAGCGAATTCGAATTGGATGTAGCATCGGAGGGGCTGAATATCCAACCAACAGCAATAACCCAAGTGAGATTATCCGGATGGCGGATGAAGCGTTGTATGAGTCCAAACGTGCAGGCAAGAACAGAATGACATTTTATTCCGAGTTGAAGCAGGATCGTTAGCGTATAATAACATTAGCTGGGTTATCCCAATCACCTTTGCGCTTATCATCTTATAGACAAGGAGGGGTGAAATGTCTAGTAAATATGCATCGGTACCTTACGGTTATGAGCCACCTGTCGACAGCCAGAGAGGGACACTGACTTTTTATGACTCGTTCGAACATGTGACTGATGAGCAACTCGAACGCGCTGCTGAAACGGTGGACACTCGTTCATTTAAGCAGCTCGTGCTGTATCCTTTACACGAGAGCACGTTTAAGCGAATGAGCAAGGATACAATACAGGCATATTACAAAAGAGAAGACCGCTTGCATGATTGGCGGCGGGAACATCCAACTTCACGTATACGTGTGGAGGGGCTTGAGGGCAAGAGAAAGAAATATACGCCTGTGGATAGCGCGCTGCGCCATATCACGTCGGAGTACCCAGCTCCTCATTTCTTGTATATGACAACTGAAATGGCGAATATGTTTGCTTCATTTGATTCCTTCAAGGATTGGATCAAAGAGCTGCGTCTCATCATTGACGGACCATCAGGTGATCTTCATCCCAGGCTGGAGCAAAATCGTCATCGCTGGGAATGGGCGGAATGAAAACGTAGACGTATAAAGAGATTCAGCCTGCTGATCATATGCAAACCCAAAAAAGTTGTGCTGTACAAACCGGGATTCCGGTGTACAGCACAACTTTTTTATTTATATTTTCTCTACGAAGGACGAAGTCAGGTCAAGTGATGTTACGGTTTTATTTTTACCTGTTCGTTTGGCGGCATACAGACAGGCATCTACTTCCTCAAACAATTTATCTTTACTTAGATTAGGATTGTAACTTTTGAGACCGATACTCACTGTGATGGAAGCTCCTCCAAGTTCCAGGTGGCCCATCAGGGCAATTTTCTGACGAATTCGTTCCACCAAGGCATAGGCCTGCTTGAAAGATTGCTCAAACATCAATAAGGCGAACTCTTCGCCCCCGTACCGTGCTGCAATATCACTTGAGGTAATGGTTTCCTGGATGATCAGGGACACTTTCTCCAGAATGATGTCTCCAACCCGATGACCATAAGTATCATTAATGGATTTGAAGTCATCAATATCGATCAGGGCCAGATGCATACTCATGCCGCTGTTTGCATACTCAAATGCTTTTTCGTAATAATCCTTGAACGAGCTTTGATTATAAAGGTTGGTTAAGCCATCTGTTTTGGACTGTTTGGTCATAATGGCATTTCGCACAATAAGGTCCTGCTTGGCGAGCATACTGGCCTGAAGATCAACCAGCACTTCAACTCCGCTGGTTACGATAACTTGTGCTACATATGTACCTAGGATTAAAAAAGCAGGAATCGATACCATGTCAAATGAAGACAGGTACAGTCGATAGAACGGATCGAACAGAACCAGAAGATAACCCATCATCTGCATCATGCAAACAATCCATACTCTCTTTTTACTGAAAAACAGTACCGAAGCGAAGATGGGCAACAGGCAGATCGCTAGTATAATTCGAATGTCATAATTGACATGAATTATCGTCCAGGCGATAACCGTGCTGGCTATAGACATGGTGTAAAAGGAATATGAACTGAAGCGCCGATCTACCCAACTTGCTAGCAAAATGCATGAACTGCTGATGGTCGTAGGCCAGAACAGGACATTCATCAAGAAATCTATAGGGGTGCGATCATAATCCAGAAATAGGAAACAGCCTATCTGAATGACTAAATGTGAGGTAATGACAATCCAGTAGGCATGAAGCATTTTTTTGATCCATTTGGAATGCTTGAATTCGTATTCAGTTGGGATGTGGCTAGTGTGCGTATGGAAACTCTTCATATATCACCGCTGACTGCATCATAATGGTACGACAGAATTACTCTAGTATATGATAATTATAAATCACAATGCACAAAACGCAAATCATTATATTTAAAGCATGGGAACTAAGCTTACATTATATTACAAGTGTTGACTGAAACTTTCCGAGGAAGGACATACAAATTTCGGTTAGAGCGACATAGACTGTTAGAAGGCTCCGTATCATAGGATTGTAATTCTTGCTGAAGGGGAGGTGAATTCCATTCCTCTTGTCGTTCGTTCAACCGTTAACGCTACGGGAGCAATTACGTTTACGGGCAATACGCTTGGACTGAGTCGTTCGGAAACAGCAGGGGTACCGGGAACACAGGACAGTATTGGTGGTTTTACCACAACCAACACCACCGTTCAGTATGGAACCTACCCACTGGGAACCACAAGCTTGTATCAGAGTAACAGTTCCGCTGCCATCCTTGTTCTTCCTGCGGGCAGTACCGTTCTGTATGCGGAATTAATCTGGGGCGGAAGTTATATCAATGGAACTGTCAATCTGAGCTCAGCGATCAACAATCCGGTAACGTTTATCACCCCTGCAGGTTCATTCAGTGTTACACCTGACCCGGC
The DNA here is from genome assembly GCF_024159265.1 of Paenibacillus sp. 1781tsa1. Classification (NCBI taxonomy): domain Bacteria; kingdom Bacillati; phylum Bacillota; class Bacilli; order Caryophanales; family Paenibacillaceae; genus Paenibacillus; species Paenibacillus sp. 1781tsa1. The sequence continues at coordinate 2,827,904 of NZ_JAMYWY010000001.1, forward strand.
GACTTACAATCAGTTTGATCTGGGTAACAACGCCGCAGGTTATGTACGTTCAGCCAATGTAACGACACTTGTACAAAATGGGGGAGCAGGTACATATATCACCGGAGCGGTCGTGGGAACGATTGTGATTACGAATGATGCTACAGCCAATCATGCGGGATGGACGCTTGGCGTTATTTATCAGAATCCCAATCTCCCTTTTCGCAACATGTCTTTGCGTGCAGGCGGCGTACTTGTGCAATCCACTTCACCACCAGTCGTTACAACACTGACAGGATTCGCAACCCCTCTCTCCGGTGTACTCGGAGGAAGAGCACTGTTCAGTGCCCAGGAAGGTGACGCGAATCGAACAGGTGATCAGGCATTATTCGGGCCGACCTCTGCGACTTCAGTGGCCCTATCCGGGCCGAACAATCTGGCTGCGAACTTCTTTGCATCCCAAATCAATGGGGATACGGGAGCGCTTAACACAACGGGCACTTTCGGAACTCGAAATCAGATCAACGGAGCTCCGGGTTCCAACATCGTTGGCGGTCGTCAAGGCTGGGATATTACCAATGTGGATGTATCTGCCAGGCTGATTAACAATCAATCCTCCGCAGTACTTACGCTAACGACTTCAGGCGATGCATACATCGTTAATGGCAATGCCATTCAGGTCGATATTAACGCACCAAGAATTACCGTATCGAAGGGGTCAACGGCCACCGGTGCGGTAGCAGGGGATAGCATTCTCTATACGGTTACGGTTGCCAATGCAGGTACAGCCAGTGCTGCCAGTGTAGTTCTATCCGACTCATTGCCTGCAGGACTTACTTTTATTCCTGGGAGCGTCACAGTTGCAGGTGTACCCCGCCCAACACTGGATATAACCGCAGGTATTCCGCTGGGTGCATTAAACCTGTCAAGCAGTATTGTTGTAACCTACCGGGCACTTATCGGACAGGATGCAAGCATCTTGCAGCTTGTGAATTCGGCCAATGCAGCTTTTACGTTTCAGAGTGTGGCAGGAGGGCCGACGATTACTGGCGTAATTCCCTCCAACAACTCCACACTTCCTGTATATTCACCGAACCTGTCCATTGTGAAGTCGGCGAGTACCACCAATGCCACGGTGGGTGACACGGTAACGTACACGCTTCAGGTAAACAATGGAGGGAATGTTGCGGCTAGCGTCACATTGACAGATAACATCCCAAGTGGCAGTTCGTATGTAGCAGGCAGCTTCCGCCTGAACGGAAATGTCATTGCAGGCGCCAATCCCGCGACTGGTGTGAATTTGGGCAGCCTTGCTGCGGGTAGCGCGAATACCGTTACCTTTCAAGTGCTGGTCACAAGCTTGCCTACACCGCCAACCCTTGTGGATCAGGCTACCGCTTCGTATTCGTTTAACTCGCCTGACGGAAGGACCATAACAGGAACAATAGTGTCTAACACCTTGACGATTCCGGTGACTTTGCCCAATGTAACCGCAGTTAAATCCGCTTCCGTCAGTGATGTAGCCGTAGGGGAGACATTCACCTACACCGTGGTTACCACGAACGGTGGCATTCAGCCGATTAACAATGTGATTCTGACGGATGCTCTCCCGGCAGGAACTATATTTGTTCCGGGAAGTGTCACCGTAAGAGGAGCGGCCGTTGCATCGGCTAATCCGAACAGTGGCATATCTGTTGGAACATTGACTGCGGGAAGTTCCGCAACGGTGACGTTTCAGGTTACGGTTCAATCCTTGCCTGCATCAGGATCGCTGCTTAATCGGGCTTCTGTGTCCTATAGTTCAGGTACCTTTACGGGTATTTCCAACTCCAATTCGATCACTACTCCTGTGTACCAGCCGGTCATTGCGATTAATAAATCGGCGAGTCAAACGAATGCGACGCTGGGAGATCAGCTTGCATATACACTTGTGGTGACAAACAGCGGAAACATAGCTGCTCAAGTTACGGTAACCGATACGATCCCTGCAGGACTGACGTTTGTTCCGAATTCGGTAACAGTGAATGGTACTGCGCGTCCGGGAACCAGCCCATTAACCGGTATAACGCTGGGCAGTCTCTCGCCAGGAGCTACAGCTACGGTCGTATTTCGCGCAACACTGAGTACACTTCCATCTCCGCCAACACTGGAGAATCAGGGTACCGCAACTTATACGTACCAGCTTCCCAGCGGACGGAATCTCTCAGGGTCAAGTCAATCCAATATCGTTCGAATACCTGCATCGGCCCCTAATATTTCGATTAGCAAAACGGTAAACACACCTGATGCGACTGTAGGAGACATCCTTACCTATACCGTTATTGCAACTAATGCCGGAATTAGTGCAGTCCAAAATCTGGTGATTTCGGATACGCCGACCGGCTCAGAGTTTGTGCCGGGCAGTGTCACCATTAACGGAACAGCTTCCGCAAGTGCAAGTCCGGTCTCAGGCATTGTTGTCGGAACCTTAAACAGCTCAAGCAGCGTCACCGTGACATACCAGACCAGAGTGACGTCTGTTCCTTCCACAGGATCAGCTACCAACCGTGCCAGCGCAGCCTTTACGTCGGGAAGTTTTAATGGTGTCTCTTCATCGATTACGGTTAGTACACCCATATTTCAGCCCGTCATTCAAGTGGTGAAATCAGCAAGTACAACGAATCTGACGGTAGGAGATACCTTTAATTACAGCATTCAGATTAACAACACAGGTAACATCGCAGCTTCGGTTACCTTGACGGATCCGATTCCTGCGGGAGCTGTTTTCAGTACGAACAGTGTCATTATTAACGGTGTACCCACACCAGGTGTAAGTCCGGCAGCAGGTATTAGTTTGGGCTCAATTCCAGCCAACTCAAGCACAACAGTTACTTTTGTCGCCACGGTAACAAGTTTGCCTGATTCAAGACAGTTGACTAACCAGGCGGTTGCTTCATTCTCATACACACTTCCAAGTGGAAGAGCGATTGCCGGATTCTCGTCTTCCAACACCATCACTATTCCTGTCTCTCTACCCAATGTAACGATTGTTAATAGTGACAATGTAGATTACGGCGTAGTCGGGGATGTCATCAGGTACACATCTGTTATTCGCAACAACGGAACCGTAGCAGTTAACAATGTGGTATATGTCAACCCTCTTCCTCCGAATACCCCATTTGTACCCGGAAGCGTCATTGTGAACGGGACTTCATTCCCGCTCTTCAATCCGACCGCCGGTATTCCAATCGGTACTTTGGCTCCAGGAGCTGAGGTTACCGTAACTTTTGAGGTGACGATTACCATGCCGATCCCTTCGCAGATTAACAATCAGTCGACGGTCAGTTTCACATCTGGTTCATTTTCGGGGTCATCCTCCTCCAATACAACACAGACGCCGGTTATCCAACCGCAGATTTCACTCGTCAAAACCGCCAATACAGTCAATGCCACCGTAGGTGACACGGTTGTATACACGGTGACTGTCAGCAACACGGGCAATTTGCAGGCCAATGTTACCCTCACAGATACGATTCCTGCTGCGACTTCTTTTGTAGCTAACAGTGTTGTTGTTTCAGGTGTGCCGCAGCCTGGAGCGACGCCGGGAACAGGTATTCCAGTAGGCATTGTTGCAGCTGGAGCCACAGCGGTTGTCACGTTTGCTGTGGTTGTGGATACACTTCCATCTCCGCAGCAGCTTAGCAACTTTGCTACATCTTCCTTTACCTTTACACCTCCGGACGGACGTACGTTGACAGGAACAGCCACTTCAAATACGCTGACGTTTCCGGTCTCTTCTCCAAACGTTGCTGTCGTTAAAAGTACACCTTCAACTGCGGCAGCGGTAGGTGATACCGTCACTTACTCCGTTCAGGTAACAAACAGTGGTATAGCTCCTGTAAACAATATTCAGTTTTCAGACCCGGTTCCTGCAGGGGCTTCCTTTGTCACAGGCAGTGTGACCGTGAATGGAGTAGCTCAACCTGCAGCCAATCCGGCAGGGGGGATATCACTCGGCACACTTGCTCCAGGAGCGTCCGCAACTGTAACTTTTGCCTTTCGTGTGGATGCGATACCGCCAAGCGGCCAGCTGAGTAATCGATCCACAGTCAGTTTTACATCAGGGACTTTCTCGAGCACAACGTTTTCCAATACGGTGGTCACACCGGTATTCCAGCCCATTCTCACTGCAACAAAGGCGGCAAGCACACAGAACGCTACTGTAGGTGACACGGTTAGCTACACGGTTACTGTATCCAACACGGGTAACTATGGGGCCCAAATTAACCTGACGGACAATATCCCAACGGGAACCATTCTCGTTCCGAACAGTGTCATTGTGAATGGCCAGCCGTTGCCTGCCGCCAATCCAGCCACAGGTATTTCGGCAGGCACTGTCGCTGCCGGTGCGACTACAACCATTACTTTTTCTGTCGTTATCGATACTTTGCCGTCTCCGCAACAGCTGGTAAATCAGGCTTCGGTGGCTCTTTCCTTCACATTGCCGGACGGTCGGACGATTACAGGCTCTGTTCTGTCCAATGTACTTACCATCACCGTGTCGGCTCCGGATGTCGATGTAGTGAAATCGACGACATCAACGTCGGTCTCTGTTGGCGATATTGTGACATACAGCGTAGCAGTGACAAATAACGGAATTGCGACGGTCAGTAATGTAGTCTTCACAGACGCGGTACCGGCAAGCACCGTTCTTGCGCCAACTGGCGTATTTGTTGATGGGGTTCTTCGCCCAGGTGCCAACCCCTCAACCGGGATCACCATTGGTTCCATTGCCCCTGGGGCTACCGTGACGGTAGTATTTAGTGTTCAAGTTACTTCGCTCCCGGCAAGTGCCGTTTTGAACAATCAATCCACGGTCAGCTTTACATCCGGCGCGTTCTCAGCCACCACGTTCTCCAATACGGTTACAACGCCGGTGTTCCAGCCGATCCTGACGGCGGTCAAAACGGGAGATCAGGCGATAGCCACGGTAGGGGATACCGTTGTGTACAGCATCGCTATCTCCAATGCCGGGAACTACGGAGCCTCTGTTACGTTGACGGATACGATCCCTGCGGGAACCGAGCTTGTGCCCAATAGTGTGATCGTCAATGGTGCATCTGTACCGGGCGCCGATCCGGCTTCGGGTATTCCGCTGGGCGTTGTGTCAACAACAACCATGGTTATGTTCTCGGTTGTCATTGTCACTCTTCCTTTGAGCCAATCGATAACGAATCAGGCTTCTGCAACCTTTACGTATACGCTGCCAGACGGAAGAACACTGGGAGGCAGTCTAACATCCAATTCGCTCAACATTCAGGTATCTGCACCGGATGTCAGTGTAACGAAAACAACAACGTCGGTAGATGCAGTGGTCGGCGACACGATTGTGTACCAGATGGTTGTGACCAATAACGGAATTGATCCCGTTAACAATGTGGTACTAACCGATCCGATCGATCCAGCTACCACATTTGTCGCCGGAAGTGTTCTGGTGGATGGTGTTCCGCGTACCTCGGCTAACCCAGCATTGGGCATCGCCATTGGATCACTAGCTCCGGGTGCCTCAGCAGCAATATCCTATGCAGTGCGAGTCAATACGCTGCCTACACCACCTGTTGTGAGCAGTCAGTCAGCCGTAAGTTTCACATCGGGTGTCTTCTCGGGTGCTTCATACTCGAATATCGTAGTCACACCGATTTATCAACCAATCATTGCCGTGACCAAAACGGCAAATACATCTAATGCTACGATCGGTGACACCATCGTTTACTCTTTTACCATCAACAACAGCGGAAATCTGGCTGCCAATCTAACCTTGACGGATGACATTCCGGATGGAACTGTGCTTCTTCCGAACAGTGTTTTAATTGATGGTGTGCCGCAGCCAGGAGCCAATCCGGAAACAGGCATTGTTGTAGGCACCATACCGCCAGGGGGATCCGTTAATGTGACCGTCACCCTGGAAGTTACCGTGGATTCGCTGCCGCAAGATCAGCGGTTGACTAACCAAGCCGTGGCCAATTATACATTTAGTCCGCCGGATGGCCGTCAATTAACGGGTACGGTGTCTTCCAACGTCCTTGTGATTCCAGTATCTGCACCTAACGTGACGGTTGTCAAAAGCACTGATGCCATTGATGCTGTTGTCGGTGATGTAATCACTTATACGGTTGTTGTAACAAATGCCGGTATTGAAGTGGTCAATAATGTGGTCATGGTTGACCCTGTACCAGTAGGAACGGTGTTTGTACCTGGAAGCATAACGGTGGATGGAGTTGCAAGACCAACCGGCAATCCGAATACCGGAATAACACTCGGATCGATTGCTGCTGGTGCTTCGGTGACCGTGACATTCAGAGTAGAGGTTGTGGTGATATGAGCCAATCTTCCGGTCCGTTGTCCCACTGGCTACAGAATCAGTCCCTGGTTCGATTCAGCTCGGGTACGACTGAACTGGAACAGGTGGCATATTCCAATACCGTAGTCACCCCATGGGTTGGCCCCAGACTTGAAGTAAGAAAGGGATCCAATGTGACTGTAGCTGCACTGGGGCAGTCACTAACTTATCAGATTGAGATTACGAATTCTGGTAATCGAACCGCCATCGTGCATGTAGTGGATCCGCTCTCGGAAGATACGTCACTGCTTCCGAATAGTGTGCTTCGTGATGGGATTCCATTGCCCGGTGCATCACCCCAGCTTGGGCTGCCTCCTGCGGAGGTCACGCCGGGAGCCACACTACGTTACCACTTTCAAGTTGCCATCGTGCGTTTGCCTCCGACACTGAAGCTGTTGAATCAGGCGCAGGTAAACTATGAATTTCTAACACCAGAAGGCAGAACGGTTACAGGCAGAGAACTTTCAAATACCGTTGAGGTCACTCTGGCCTCATCCCGTCTGGAGGTGTTCCTTCAGTCGGACCATATTTCGACCTTCTCAGGGGATATGGTTTTGTACAGTGTCGTTGTGAGCAATCCGGGATTTCTGACAGCTACAGGTGCCAAGGTGACCATCGCTTTGGCTCCTGGCCTTGTATTTATTCCTGCAAGTGTTGTTATTAATGGAATGTTTGCCCCCCAGATGACCCCGGATTCTGGAATAGAGATCGGTGACATTGAGCCCGGAAGTTCTGTTACCATTCAATACCGGGTACAGGTTGTTTCGGTAAGGGATGCTGAGAGCATTCCAACTCAGGCGGTGCTGGAGTATACTTCTTCAGGCAAGCAGGAAGTCGTATATTCAAACAAAGTTACACTTGAAGTCATCCAGCCTTTTATCTCGATTCAAAAAAAGGTACATCCGGTAGTTGTCTCATTGGATGACATCGTACAATATGACATTACCATTGCGAATGAAAGTAATTATGCGGTGGATGCCAAAGTATCGGATTCATTGCCGGCCAGTATGACGTTTGTTGAAGGGAGCCTCAGCTGGAATGGGGTCAAGCGGCCCGGGGCCAATCCTGTCAAGGGAGTTAGTCTGGGCACATTAACTGCACGGTCTATCGTCAATATTCAATTTGAAGCAAAGATTATTGAACAAAGGACTGCCATGTCTGATCCATCCGAGCTGGTTAACCAAGCGCGTCTCTTGTATACGTATCGATTGCCAGATTCACGAACGGTGCAGCGCATAGCTGCTTCCAACGAAGCAACGGTCTACCTGAAAAGCCCGATGATCAAGGTTTACGTTGGAGTAAATCCTAATCTTGTTGAGCAGGGAGGATTTGTATCTTTTCAGGTCCGGGTTGAGAATACAGGCTCTCTGTCTGCCCGTGTACAATTGACAGGCGTTCTTCCACCGGGAGCCAAATGGCGTGGTCAGGCGGAAGGTCAGGTTCAATGGAACATACCCGAATACTCTTCGCCAAGGTATCTACATCTGGGGGAACTGGCCCCGGGCGCGGAGAAAAATATCTCCTATGTAGCGCAGTTATCTCCAGAGGAGACGGGAACGCTGAATGGTTTCCTGACTGCCCTGTATACTTATGAACTGAACGGACAGAGACGAAGCGGTGAAGCTCGATCGAACGAGTATACGATTGTTATAGAATACCGTGAAGAATAACGCCAACCAGCTTACGTATGATGAATTGGAAAATTTGCTCCAATGAACTGTCATGACATTACACGAACGCAAATGAATGGTATACTAATTGAATACGAACTCGGCAATCAACCCGTGGAATCGGGACGTCGGAGTAGAGGAGGCAGCCACATTGGCAAAAGCAAAAGTAGCAAAAAGACCTACACGGGATGAATTTGAACTTGAAGAGTTGGGAAATCAACTGGTTGAAGCCTTTCGTGAACGTTCGGAAGTACTGTTGACCGTATGGGGCAAAGAAGACCAAGTGCAAGGAGTCATTGTCAAAATGGACTCCCGTACACGACTTGTGCATGTAGAGTATACCGAAGAAGAGTTCACGGCGAAGGTGCCTTTTCTGGATATCATGCGTGTGCAATCTCCCCGGTATTGAACGAAAAAAACAGCAATCTGAATAATAAGGGCATCCGCCCTGTCAAAGTCGTACTTCCTGCATAAGATATCCCATACCTGTTGCAGAGGAGGTACGGTCAATGAGCGAAGTATTAGGTGGAGAAACAAGAGGCTACGGATACGGAGGTTTCACTTCTGTAGGTGCCATTCTGGTTCTGTTCATCCTGTTGGTTATCATCTCCAAAGCGTTCTTGGTATAATTTCATATCTCCAAAGAATGAAAGAAGCTCTGCCATCACGGCAGAGCTTTTTTGTTCGTTCAGATCTTGGATGGTTGTTTGCGGCTGAACAAGCCATAGAGAATCACAATAAGAACCGGGTACAATACCGCCCATCCGGCAAAAGGGAATACGATCGCTGTGGCTACAAAGGAAATCCAGCTGATGATCACGCCGGTGCGACTGCCTTTCAATAACCGGATGCCTGCTGCACAGCCCCCAAGATATGTGAGGATAAAGGTTGCATTGGGAAGTTGAATCAGCGTTGTAAGTGAAACGATGCCGCTTGCATAGACACTTAGCACCAGAATGAAGCAGATCCCCAGGAATCCGATTGCTGCTACAGGTGTGTGGAATCGATTGGACAGATGAGCCATCCAACGCGGTGCAGCCCCTTGTCTCGCGAGTGCATAACCAACCCGTGAAGCTGCCCCAGCATAGGCAATGACGGTTGCAGTACAGATAAATATGCCAGTCAGTCCAGCGATCCAGGCACCCCAGATACCGAGGGGTTGGCTAATGATCCATACGAGGGATACATCTGCCCCGCCGTGAAGATAACTTTGCGTGCCTACGGTAGCCAGAGCTGTCAGGAAATAGAGCACACCTACGATAATCGCAGCGATAGTTACACCTTTAATGGCTGCTTTACGAGGATCAGTGAATTCTTCAGACAAGTGAGATACCGCCTCCCAGCCAATAAAACACCAGAACAGAATCGCCCCGGCTTGACCGATACTGACCCAGCCATGAGGCATGAATGGAGTATAATGGATGGAGTCCATGTTGGGAAGAGCCAGTACAAAGGCCATCACAAGCACAGCAACAATAGCGATGACGACACCTATCTGTACTTTACCCGCAACTTGCATACCAACGATATTAATGATCAATCCAATCGCCAGCATTATAGCAGCAATCGCAATTCTAATATGTTCACCTAGCCCCAACGCAGCCGTCATATATCCTGCACCAGTCAGAGCTGCGACAGGAGCTCCTATGGGTACTGACATCAAAAAGAACCAGCCAATGATTGTTCCGGCACGTTGTCCGAAAGCAAGGGTGACGAAATGGGATACACCGCCTGCATCGGGATATCGAGCAGATAATAATCCCATGGATAAAGCGAGTGGCAGAATTAGCAGGACCATGCCGCCCCAAGCCAATAGCGAAGCTGGACCTGCCAGTTCAGCAGCCAGTCCGGGTACAATCAGGACACCTGAACCGAGTACTGCACTTACATAGAGCGCAACGGCTTGCGGCATGCCGATTGTTTTTTTGAGCTGTGAAGAGGTGTTCATGTTATTATATTAGCCTACCTTCCAGATTGGAATTATTCTGATAATGACTATGTAATTATATAGGAGGAGAACCATTCAGTCATTGGCGAATTTTGTAGAAAATCGGTGTAAGTCCTGCTGGCGTTATGTTAGAATATAACCATCCCTAGAGAAAGAAAGAGGTGTTTGGATAATGAGCCAAGAGTTAACAGCATCTTTAAATGAACAGATGAACTTCGAGTTTTATTCCGCTCATGTATATCTGGCTATGGCAGCCTATTGTTCCAGCAAAAGTCTGGATGGATTTGCGAACTTCTTCATTGTGCAAGCCGAAGAGGAGCGATTCCATGGTATGAAAATATACAAATTCCTGAATGACCGTGGACAACGTGCTACATTAGCGGCTTTGCCAGAACCGAAGAATGAATATGCTTCGATGCTGGATGTGTTTGAGCATGGTTATGCCCATGAACAGCAAAACACGAAAAAATTCTATAATCTGGCTGACATCGCTCTGAATGAACGTGAACATGCGACGATGTATTTCCTGAAATGGTTCATTGATGAGCAAGTTGAAGAGGAAGCATTGTTTGACAACATTATTCAGAAGTTGCGCCGCATTGAAAAAGACAGCAATGCTTTCTATATGCTGGATGCCGAGTTTGGCAAACGTTCATTCACTGCTCCAGCTGAATAACTTATAAGTTGGGAGTCGATAAGATTCCAGCGAAATAACACCATTTACATACAGCATGAGGAAATCACCCTCAAAGCAATAGGGGTTAGGTCTCCTTGCAAGGGATGACGGGTTGATGCCATATGCTGATTGAAGACGAAAAAGCTTGCACTTGTGCAGGCTTTTTTTGCATGCTTAGCTATTTAATTATGGTATTGATTTGCTTGAATTGGAGCAAAAGTCTATCAAAATCCTGAATGTGGGTAATAAAGGATATGTCACAATTGATCTATCCTGACGGGATCTTTATTTTGCTCAAATCTATCAAATTCGTATTAAATTTTAGGTTTATCTGACAAAAGTGTAACTCTACCGTAGCCTTTGAAGCGAGAACAGGAGTCACTACCTTTGATAGTATTAGGATTAATCGCCAAGGGATGAAGGTAGAACAACATGGACACCCGGGGAAATAAAACACACAAGGGAGATTTTTTAATGATGTTACATATTCGCAAATCTATCATGGTCACACTTGCTATTTTACTAATCATTCCACTATTATTGCCGCAGTCGGTATCTGCCAAATCCGCTACTTCCAAGGATAGTGCAAGCAAAGAAAATTCCAAAATCATATATCTGACTTTTGATGATGGGCCCACCGCTCATACGGGTCAGTTACTGGATATTCTGGATCAGTATAATGCGAAGGCCACGTTTTTCATGCTGGGTCCTCAGATGGAGAAATTTCAGAAGGCTACCAAACGAATTGTAGCTGACGGGCATGGATTGGGTTTGCATGGTGTGAGTCACGTTCCAAGCAAATTTTATAAATCCGCATATAGCGGATTGAAAGAGATGCAACAGGCCAATGTAAGTCTGAACAAGGTTGCTGGAGTTAAAACAAGTCTCGTTCGGACGCCATATGGTAGTAAACCATATCTCAAACCGGCATTCCGTAACGTGCTGCTGGGTCAGGGTGGATTCCATCTATGGGATTGGAATGTGGATTCGGAAGACTGGAAATACAAGAAAGATCATCAGAAAGTCTATAACAGTGTAATGAAGCAGATCCACCATGTGCAAAAGAGCGGGATAACGCCAGTTGTGCTTATGCACGACCAGGAAGCGACGCTAAAAGTATTACCGCAAGTATTAAAAACATTGAAGGCAGAAGGGTATCGTTTTGAAGTATTAAGCAAGAAAGTGCAGCCGGTTAACTTCTGGAACGACAAACGTTAATATTTTCAATTTTCCAATTCAATCAGACGATAGAGTAGACCCTGATAATAGATTGGCTAAAACGAAGGAGGTACACATCATGAAGAAACAATCATTATGGATAACTATTCCGGTAACGACAGCCGTTTTACTTGCTCTGGCAGGATGTGGCGGACCGGATTCGAATGCTTCATCATCAGAGAGTAGTTCTTCACCAACGACAACAGTGGGTGAACAGACCGAGAATGGCAGCGGTGGTGCTGATTTTTCTAATGAAAATGAAACAGGAACCAACGAGAACACGGGAACAGTGAATAGTGTAGAAACATCAGGAACGCAGGCGGGCGGAAACCATACTGCCACAGGTCAATCAGGTGTGAATGATGTGATCAAGCAAGTTCGCAACCAGTTGAAGATGGAGAATGCAGCGTTACCGACTTCATTCCCATTGGACAAAGGCGCATATTTGGGTGCAGCAATACCGTCCAATGCGGCTGATGCATTTAAAGTGAACTTCTACGCCACCACTCAATCCGTTGCTGTTAATGATCAATCTTTAACGGCATCTGGCAGTAAGATACCTGTACTGGCTTCCTATGAAGTGAAGACTTATAAGAACCCTGATCAGGATAGTATTTTCCCTGAGACGGACCTGAAAGATATTCCAGCAGATATGGCTGTGGACCTGGGACATGGTATTAAAGGCATGACTGAAGGTGCCGCAGGCAGTCAATATCTGACTTGGCAAGAAGGCAGATGGACGCTGCAAATTCGTTCCGTTTCCGAAGATGGAATGAATAATCCGGGCATAGCGAAGAAAATGGTGGAGTACCTGGAGTCACACACATTGCCTGTACCCAAAGATAAAGGGTATATCAAGGTTGAATATCCAAGTGGTGGAAAGTCTGTTCATGTAACGATCTCATGGCAGGACGGTAATAAAATTCATCAGCTTAAGACCGATCAAGTACCACTAGAAGCTCTTGGCATGGCTGTATCTGTGAAATCTTGAGTAATTTATGGATATCTGAACTGTAGAAGAGATGAGTGTTGGATGGTTGCGGTATATAAATAAAAAGGTTGGCCCAGAAAAAATCCTGGGCCAACCTTTTTATTTAGAGATGTTATGAAAGCATGTAAAGCGGGATTACATGCTTATTTATGTTTCAATGGGTTAAAGCGGTACTTTCATTTGAACCACCCTTTTTCCTTAGAACGAGTGATGGCCTCAATGCGATTACTTGCATTTAACTTGTTGAGAATAATGGAGATGTAGTTACGCACCGTGCCCGTTGTGATGAACAGATGCCCGGCTATTTCCTTGGTGTTTTTCCCATCTGCCATGAGGCCGAGTACGGCATTCTCCCGTTCTGTCAGAGGATTTTCTTCTACATAAGCTTCATCTACCAAGTCGGGAGCGAAGATGCGTCTGCCATTCATAACTTGGCGGATCGCCTCGGCAAGTTCTTCAATTGGACTGTCCTTGAGCAGGTAACCACGGACACCGCCTTTTAAGGCACGTTCGAAATATCCGGTCCGGGCAAAAGTGGTCAGGATAATGACCTTACAGCTCATTCCTTTGAGTTCTTCTGCGGCTTCGAGGCCGCTTTTCACGGGCATTTCGATATCCATCAGACAGATGTCTGGTGTAAGCTCCTGGACAAGGGCAAGGGCTTCCTGGCCGTTGCTGGCACGTCCGACGACTTCCATATCTTCCTCCAGATTGAGGAGAGAAGACAAGGCACCGAGCATCATGCGCTGATCTTCCGCGATTACAATTCTGATCATGATTCTTCCTCCTTTATCGGTTTGCGGACGAGTTTGGGAACATGAATAATAATCTCTGTACCCTGAATATCTGTATCAGATCGAATATCCAGACAGCCGTTTACAAATTCAAGTCGTTCTTTCATTCCCAAAATCCCTGTTCCTCGCCGCTCCTGTCTGTGTGATCGTTCTATTCCGACGCCGTTGTCTTGTACCGTGAGTATATTATTGGCGGGTGATTCCTCAATAATGATGGTACATGCTGTTGCCTGACTATGTTTGACCACATTAGTAACAGCTTCTTTCAAGCACATGCCAAGCACATTTTCATTCAATTGTGACGTGTCTTGTAACTTCGGATTGCCATCCAGTATATATTCAATGGAAGCGGCCTTCAGAATCTGCTCCGCCCGGAACAGTTCATCGACCAATTGAGTACCACGCATGGTGGTGACCATTTCCCGAACTTCCTTTAGAGCTGTGCTTGCCGTTTGTCTGAGGTCGTTCAATTCAATCTCAGCCTGATCGGGATTACTGCGGAGCAGTCGTCTCGCCAAATCGGTTTTCAGACCGATCAGAGAGAGTTTCTGTCCAAGTGTATCGTGCAGGTCACGAGCAATACGCTGGCGTTCTTCCATTTTTACGAGATCATCGAGTCGCTTGTTTGCATTCTCCAATTGGCCTTCCAATTGTTCAGTCTTGTTTTTGTTATACGTACTGATTGGAAGCAGGATGGAGGCCATTAAGCTGATGAATACAAACGGGAACTGACTCACCAATAATGAACTTTGATTGATAAAACCATAATTAATGGTTAGGAAACTGGCTCCCAAGTTCACCGAGTAGAGGGTGAAGAAACCAGCCTTATTTTTAATATTCCCAATAAAAAAAGCAAGAAACAATGAAAAGTAGGCATAATCATAGGCGATAGTCATCGTAATGGATATGGCAATGAGCAATCCAATCCACATGTATACCTGCCAGCCCTTGGTGATGAAGGCGAGCAGATAACAGACGAAGAAAACGAGAATGATAACAATGCCGGTTACCATCGTCCATAATTTGGAATATTGTGAAATGTAATAGAAGGGCAGGATGAAAAAGACGAGCCATACATAAGGATTTAACCCTGTATTTTTATAAAAAATCTGCATCCACTTCTGAATATGATTCTCCTCCTTGCACTTGTACTCAACCGTAGCATGACTATGGCTTGAACACAAGAAAACGAATCCGACAGAGTTAAGGCTTCTCTGTCAGACCCGCTGGATTCGTTACACGGATAGTCGGTTGAACATAAGGTTTGCGGGATAGACTTTTAAGCTGTCTAAAGCTAATGAACTGTTTAGAATCTTCATCCCACAGACGGAAGCGCAGAGCAACCAGACTGGAACGTAGTGTAATGGTGGTTGCTTTTTGCAAGGGTGGTGTTGCGTTATGTGCTTCTTCCAAGAAATAGTTAGGTACACGCGGGCTCAAGTGATGCACATGGTGAAACCCGATATTCCCACTGATCCATTGCAATAATTTTGGCAATTTGTAATAAGAACTACCTTCGACAGCTGCTTTTACATAACTCCATTCATCTTCATGTTCAAAATACGTCTCTTCGAACTGATGCTGCACGTAGAACAGCCAGATCCCAAAGAAACCGGAGAAGAAGAAGATAGGCGCCTGCACCATTACAAAAGCCTGCCATCCGACCAACCAGCACATGAATGCATAGAGCGCTACGATAAATACTGTAGTCAGGTGTGTATTGATGCGTTCTTTACGTCTTGCACCTTTGCGGTTAAAACGGTAAGCCAACAGAAACACGTAGATGGGTCCGATACAAAACAATACGAACGGGTTACGATAAATCCGATAGAAGAGGCGTCCCCAAGGAGAAGCTGCTTTGTATTCGTCAACCGTCATAACCCAGATATCACCTACACCACGTTTGTCAAGATTACTGCTTGTCGCGTGATGGATAGAATGCTCGTTTTTCCACTGCTGATAGGGTGTCACTGTTAATACACCAGTAATGGTACCAAGAATATCATTGGCACGTTTGCTCTTGAAGAATGAACCATGACAGCAGTCATGGAAGATAATGAATGTCCGTAGTACAAATCCGGATGCCACCAAGGCAATCGGGAAGGTCAGCCAGTAGGATACCGATAAGCTAAAGTAAGCCGCAGCCCATAGCAGGAAGAGCGGAAGCAATGTATTGATTAACTGACGGATACTTAATCTGAGATCATTTTTTTCGTAAGGGGTGACTTCTTTTTTTAGCGCCATTTCTTTATTTCTACTCATTGACGTGTGTCCTCCTTCAATCGTTATAACTGTATCAGCTACAACTTGACGTTTCCCGGTAAGACTTTCCTCTAGGAAGCGTTTTTATCATTGTAAAACAATCCGATCATGACAGTAAGTCATAAACGTCAGCCCTCTGTAATGATGAATATCAATGATGGACCATGACATTTGTCATGGGTGCATGATGCTGAAAGGCTTGGTAGAAGACAAAAGAGAACATTTTACAAATTCCTTTGCACAAATTACGCAACAATTTGTATTATGTATACAAATTTTGTTGTGAGCATGGTAAAATCTATCTTTGAGTGATTATGACAACTTATGAGACGGGTCGATTAGGTTGATTTCTGATGGATTGGATGGAATGCTTAATGAAGAAACGAATGACGGATATTCTATTTATTATGGCAGGTGCATTTCTGTTTGCGCTGGCGGTGAACCTGTTCGTCATCCCGAACGATTTGGCTGAAGGCGGGGTAACGGGTATAACGATTATTTTGTATTACCTGTTTGAATGGTCACCAGGACTGATGAACCTGATCCTGAACGGTATTTTGTTAATTGTGGGATACCGGTTTCTAGATAAAACGACTACGGTGTATACAATTATTGCGGTTGTGTTCAACTCATTGTTCCTGCATCTGACAGAGAGCTGGACAATTGACTCGCATGAGCTGTGGATTAATACGATATTTGGTGGATTGTTTGCCGGTCTTGGGATCGGATTGATTGTTAGAGTAGGGGGAACAACAGCCGGAACCGTTATCCTGGCACGGCTTGCCAATAAATATCTGGATTGGAACATCAGTTATGGATTATTATTCTTTGATTTGATTGTGGCATTCTCATCTTTCTTCATTATAGGGCCGCAAGGTCTGATGTGTACGATTGTCTTGCTGTTCGTGGGTACCAAAACGATGGAGTTCATTATTGAAGGACTCAATCCAAAAAAGGCGGTTATGATTATCTCTTCCAAACAGGATGAGATTGCGAAGCAAGTGATTGAGAAGATGGACCGTGGTGTTACCGTGTTATCCGGTCATGGGTATTACACAAAAAATAAGAAAGAGATCCTATACATTGTCATTAGCAAGCAGGAAGTTTCCATGCTGAAGAAGATTGTACGAGCGGAAGACGAGATTGCTTTTATCACGATTCATGATGTGCGTGATGTATTCGGGGAAGGATTTATTGAACTCTCCAAAACTTGATGATATGTATATAAGGAAGAAAGGAGTTGCGGTGATCGTTCACCGCAACTTTTTTGATAGGTTAATGGTATCGGGTATTAATCTAGTTCAAAAAGAAAGAACCCTTCTCTATAGAGAAGGGCAAACAATATTAATAATGTTTTCTTTTTTTGACTGGACAATATTCAACAGTGACACAACAGTGTTTTTTACACTTTGTAGGGACATATTTAATTTTAGTAACACAAGTTTTCGTGATTTTTTTGTAAAAACACTTTGGTTTTGGATGATGACATTTATGCTTTCTGTACATATTGAACCCTCCCTGATTGTGATAAGGTATTATATGAACAGGATATTGTAACGGAAATATATAAACGTCTATTATTGTATAATAATTCCTTTATTAGGCTTTTGTGTTAGGGTGAAGGCGTGGTTCTTTCTAGTAAAAGAGTGCAATGATAAAAAGCTGTACACCTATCAGGCACGATGATATATTGAATTTAATTAATTTGTTAATAAACTTAACTAACTATAAAGGGAGGCGATAACATGGCTGGCACACCGCAATATATGCGCAATCTGAATGAAAATCTCATTATGGATGCCCTCATAACTCAGGGAACCATGTCGAGAGCGGATATCAGCCGTCAGACCGGACTTAGTAAACCAACGGTTTCGTTGGCGGTTGAACATCTGATTGACCGTAATCTGGTAAGGGAAATGGGGAGAGCTGACAATGCTCAGGGTCGCAAAGCAACTCTCATCCGTTTCAATGAAACGGCTTATTATGTCTGTGGTATAGATATCGGCGCAACACGTATTCGGATCGCATTATCTGATCTGAATGGAGAGATCATCGCCTATCGAACACATCCCATGGTAGTCCAAGAAGCTCATGAGCAAGCAGAAGCAACGATACTGGAGCTTCTTCGAAGCCATATGAACGAATTGCTTGATGAGAATCATCTGAACTGGGATCAGATTCAGTGCATCGGGTTCGGCATACCGGGTGTAGTCTTGCCTGATTCAGGACGTATCCATCGTATTGTGGACCCGTTAGCCGGTCTGGAACAAGCATTCTCTCTAGAGTCGTTGTCAGGAGCTTTTCCTTGTGAAGTGATTCTGGAAAATGATGTGAATCTTGCGGCGCTTGGGGAGTATCGGAGTGGTGCAGCAGCAGGTTATAACTTGTTTGTTTTTTTCTCCATCGGTACAGGGACGGGCGCTGGCATCATGGTACATGGCCAACTGCTGCGAGGTCTTGGTGGGTTAACCGGAGAGATCGCAGAGATGCTGATGGAGGATGGCCGTCGTCTGGAGGAAGTGTTATCAGCCGATGGTCTGATGCAGTTGGCAAAACGTCACCTTAATCCGCATGATGAACTATTGGCAGTTGCTGATTCAGGTGCGGATTTTAATGTAGACGTAGTTGCAGATGATCTTCACAGGCACCTGACTCCCGAGAAGTTATTTGAAGCCGCACGCAATGGAGAAGTAATTGCCTTAGATATTTTACAACAATACAGCCAGATGATTGCTTCAGCTCTGCGTCAAGTTAGCGTTGTGCTTGCTCCAGATCTCATTGTGCTTGGCGGAGGCGTAGGAGGAAATGGCGATGTGTTATTGCCTTTACTGAGGCAGATCATATCTGAGCAATTCCCGGTGCAACCACAGTTAATCTGCTCCAAGCTTGGTGAGCAGGCTGTTGTCACTGGCGCGGTGCAGGTAGCCATACAACAAACGATGCTGAACCTTCAGCAGGAAGCGCTGGAATAAGAGATTGGATATACAATATCTGAGGAGGGAAACGGGATGACAGAATCCGTGAAAAACGTAAGTAATGAGTATCCGTCTAATCAGGATGATACGGTTGGAGGTGATCTATCCGGTTGGATAGCAGGTGTTGACATTGGAGGCACCAAAACATTGATGCTTTTATCATCACGACAGGCTGGAAGCAAAGTTCATGAACGTATCTTGCCTACGCGTGTCAGTGATCAGCCGGATGAGTTCTTCCGATGGTTATTCGCTGAACTGGACACGTTCTGTCGCGAAGTTGGATGCAGTCTGGATCAACTTTCTGGTGCAGGCTTGGGATTCCCTGGTGTGATTCTGCAGGAGGAAGGGATATTGCGAAGTGCTCCAGCTTTTCAGTGGGCTGAGCATGATATTCGTCCTGTGATTGCGAAGTATTATAGCGGGAATATCATGTTGGATAATGATGTGAATCTGGCCGCAATGGGAGAATATGATCAAGGTGCGGCGCAGGGACATCAACACTGTGTGATGGTCACGGTTGGAACAGGCATTGGAGCTGCTCTTATCCTGAATGGACAGCTCTACAGCGGACAAAATGGAGCAGCAGGTGAGATTGGACATTTCATTGCAGGAGATGAAGGACTTCATAAGGGTTACGTTGCAGATGCGGATTCCTTTGGCGTATTTGAGCAAGCGACTTCAGGTACGGGAATTACCGAACAAGCAAGACGTTATTTTAAGGATGGAAAGGGAAGTGTCTTATCTCTGGTCATGAGTCTGGCAGGAGGGGAAGTGGAGCAGATTGAAGCCAGACATGTATTCAAGGCAGCCGAATCTGGTGATGTTGCCGCACTTGAGATTCTGGAACTGCCTATGCGTTATATGGCTAGAGGTCTGGCGAATATTACGGCTTTACTGAATCCTTCCATGATTGTAATCGGTGGCGGCGTGGCAGCATCCAACCCATCCTATTACTTAAATGAAGTGCGTACACGCCTCGAACGTTATACCGTTCTACCTGCACGTTTAGCTGTAGCTGAACTTGGGAATAGAGCAGGAGCAATCGGGGCATTGGCTGCAATCAGGTCGAGTCTAGCGCGCACATATCAATAGAGAATAGGTGAAGCTACTATAGAATTAAAGGATGGAGATCCGGATGAGAAGCAGACATATGAAGGCTTACACAGAGAAAACAAAAGCCGATTTCAATGATGCAAAACGTGTTTTAATCAAATTGCAGGGCCTGTATCTGTTTATGGGGCTTGCCGGGGGAATGTTTAACCCGTACATTAACCCCATTTTGGTTGCACAAGGTTTTTCCAGTAAAGAAACCGGATTTATCATGGCGTTTGGCACACTTGTATCTATTATTCTTCAACCTATATGGGGAATTCTGGTAGATAAATTTAAAAAGACACGGTTCGTACTGATAATAAGCCTGCTTGTTCCTGCATCGTTAGCGTACTTCTACAATATTCAAGTGTACATTATATTAATATTGATTTATACTTTATGCACTATATTTCAAGTGACTCAAATACCTGTGGCTGACTCCTATGCGGTTACCGCAGCGAGAGCAGCCAACACCTCATATGGCATGATCCGACTCTTCGGGAGCATAGGAACGGGAGTTGGTGGATTTGCAGCAGGGATGTATCTCTCTCAGTTTTCCATTCACATGTTATGGCTGCCATTTCTGATGTTTAACGTTCTGAGCGCCATACTGGCAAGCACACTCCCCCGGCAGACGAGCATATCCTCGTCCTCGGTAACCTTCTCCGTAGGTTTGGCAAGATTGCTCCGAAATCGGACATTCCTTCTATTTCTAACAGGTTGTTTCCTGGTTAACCAAACGCTCACTGCGTTTAACTCCTTTTTTGTTATTTCATTTCAGATGGCTGGCGGTTCTGTGAAGATGACAGGTACAGCGCTGTTGCTTGCATCGATCACCAATGTTCCATCCATGTTGGCAGCGGCATTCGTACTCCGAAAATGGGGACATGAACGGACGATGTTGCTTGCGGCCGGTGCGTATATGTTACGTTGGGGAATACAATGGCTATGGCCAACGCCTGAGGTGATGATTGGCGTTCAGGTGCTGCACGGGTTGTCCTTCGGATTCTTCTATATCGCAGCAGTGGAGTATGTGGCTTCGGTTACGGGGCGGGAAATGCAGGCCACTGGACAAAGTTTATTTAACATGGTGTTTGCCGGCCTGGGCGGAATTGTTGGTAATATGCTTAACGGATATTTACTCGATTCCGGCGGTCCATCACTGATGTATCTGGCTTGCACGATCAGTGCGGCTCTAGGATCGGTGATTCTGTATATCGTCAGCAGGCAGGCCAAAGAACAAAGAAGATCATACTCATTAGAATAGAGATGGAAGGAGTTGGAGCCTATGAAAGTAAATCTGAAGCGGAATTGGCACAACCAGTTGATGTATTCCTATTTTCCTATTTTTCTGCTTACGATTTCCATTCTGATCTTTCTCTCCTTCCTGATTGTCAACGAACTCTCACGTAACGAAACGCAAAAAGCCGACATGATCTCCACCCGCTATATCGTGGATACACTGGAACGCTCGCTAAGCGACATTGAACTCCGGTTGCTTGAAGACATTGGTGCGAACAAGACATACAGTCGTTTTTTGGAGGCCGGACAGGGACAATTATCGAGTCAGTTCATCTATGATGCGGCAAGCGGGCTGGGACGTATGCTGGATCAACAGGATATGATTCAATCCATTTATCTCTATCGCATGTCAGATTCCCAGATCCTCACGCCGAGAGGCATGATGCGCTTGGAAGATTTCGAAGATCGTGCTTATATTGAACAAGCCTTGAAAGATCGGGAGAACCTCGGTTGGAACCTGCCACGTGAATACAAGGAACGTTCCTTTGACGTACCTTCACAGGTGATTAGCATGAATAAGTGGCTTCCTTTACCGTGGGGCGGAGAAGGTCTGCTCGTCATTACGATCCGCATGTATGCAGTAGAACGGCAGATTGATAACATGACGAATGAAAAGTTATCTGTTCTTCAGGTTCGGGACAAGAGCGACAATCTGATCTATACAGCGCATCAAATGGACCCTTCAGCAGGTGAAATCCTTAATCATGTGTCTGCGGACAAGCTTGGTCTGGTCTTCGAGAGTGGCATTCAATCCGGACAACTGTATTCATGGGTATCACTTGTCTCTTATGTGTGGATCGGCATTGGACTGTTAACGATTGTTGGTGCGGTGGCGGGACTGATCTACATTACCCGCAGAAATACGCGGCCCATCCAGCTCATCATGAATCGAATTCAGGCGTTACAGCCACGTGCCGAGGAGGATGAAGCAGCTCCATCCGTTAAGGATGAACTGGCTCTCATCGACCGAGCGCTCGAACATCTGATAGCTCAAACGGTTGACTATGAGAAACAGCATCATGAAAACCTGCTGATTCATCGCAGGCAGTTACTTGTTGATCTGATGGAGGGGGAGCGAATGGATTCGTTCCGTCAGCGACTTCGCCATTTACAACCGCTGGAGGAACGATTCATGGAACCGAAGAGTGTTGCTGTCCTCATTGCGGAGATGAATGGTGACGATCTCTCGACCAATCAGAATATTCTGAAGATAGCACTCATGAACGTGGTGGAAGAACTTGTGCAGAACGAGACCCAATTCGGCGGTTGGGCTGAATGGTTTGGGAACCGAAGGCTTATTGTGGTGATTGCATCGGATGAGCAGGAAGGATTGGACCGTGAATTGCTTATGGATCTGGCTAAGCAGATGCATATGTGGATTGCGGAAAACTTCCGCCTCCGGTTTACGTTCGGGATTGGACGAACCGTATCGGGCTGGGAGGAGATTACTCGTTCCTATGCGAGTGCAGATGCGGGTTTGCAGCATAGACTTACCCTTGGTAAAGATGCGATCGTTCTCAGTGAGCAACTGCCGGATCGTATTGAGCTGCAATCGTACAAGTATTTGCAGATGCTCGCGGACTTTGTCCGTGAATTCAGGCTTACGGGTGATGGTTGGCGGACACAGCTGGATCAGATGTTTGTTGCGTTCAGCGAAGATCAGATTACAGATAACGATATTCGTATGTTGCTGCAGGCATTAATCCAGATGTTGTCCCGTGAATTCGGGGAGCTGTCTGAGCGGTTACAGAGCCAATTTGCCGAGGAAATCCTGACTCGTCTTCGCAGTGATATCCAGCAGGTGGAGACACTGGAGGGGATTCAAGAGATTTTGCAGGAGTGGCTGAAAGAGGTTTATCGCAATTATGTATCTGTAAATGAAACGAAAAGTCATCGCGCGATGATCAACGAGCTGCGGATATATATTGAAGAGCATTTTGATGATCCGGATCTGTCGCTAAAACATCTCAGTGATCGGTTCCAGATCTCGGGTAAATATGCGAGTTATTTGTTCAAGGAAGAGTTTGAGATGAAGTTTGTTGATTTTCTGGTGAAACTGAGGGTCGAAAAGGCCTGCCGTTTGTTGTCTGCATCCGATATGGCTGTTCAGGATATTGCTCTGCAAGTGGGTTATGCCAATTCCATCTCCTTCGGCAGAGTATTTAAACGGATTATGGGCGTGACACCAGGGGACTACCGCAAGCAGAGTGGAAAACAAGGGGATCAATAATGATATTGGTCGTGTTAGAACACCCGTTAGCGGGTGAAATCCAATAATCTTAGAGATATCTGTGAAATCTCCTGTATGAGGGAATGAGGTCCGTACCTTATCGTCCTTTGCAGGGGATTTTTTGGACGTAGAATACAACATCTTAGGCCCATTAAGCTAGTGCGTTAAGGAATTTTACGAATGTCCTATACTACCATTATGACCATCCATAGATTAATAGGGCAGGAGTTGAAGAAGATGTACACATACGGACAGCAAGTGTGGGGATCGGTAGATATCAATAGGCGGGTTACCATCACAGCAAGCAACAACACATTCACATTTAATGTAGATGACTCGTCATATACGATAACTATACCTGATGGTACCTACACGACAAGTCAACAAAGGCATGAATCCGAACTTATTCAGGCCATTTCGAAGGCAGGGGCGGCTCAGAACATTCCTGTACGATTTATTTTGGGCGGAATGCATTATGATGAGAAGTATAATGTATTGATTTTGGAACATACGGACACGAGCAACGAACATGTTATCGATCAATTTGCGGGAAATGCCATCGATACGTTGTTTGGTCAAGTGAAGTTTAATCTTCCGCCGAGGAATTAGTGAGTTCAATCGTTCTACAAGTGTTGCTAAACAAGGAGATCACATAAAATGTGGTCTCTTTTTCTTTCTTTTGAAGAGAGATTCAATGGAAAAAGGATTATTGCAAGCTGGGCGATGCCAGATTGCGTATGAGAATTCAACGTAACACAACATATTGTGTTATTATAGTTAACATTAATGGCGTGAAAATTGTATATTGTCAGGAAATATGTTTATATTTCGCGGGATTCAACGTAAAAAACGTGAATTTTACATTTTGAAAATAGTTTATTGTCTAATCATCAGATCGTATGTAATGATTAGTGACATTCACAGGTGCAACGAAATGCATGGAACCAAGTGGAGTGGCAATCATGTGAATCCATATCAGAGTGTGTGCGAAAGGGGAAAGGTCAAATGAGATTATTTCAAAGACGTAAGGCAGGCAAGGCAAGTTCAATCCTCGCAGTGGTAACAGCATTCACTCTATTATTATCTGCATGTTCGTCAGGAAGCGAATCAACATCTTCATCTGGAGAGTCGGGTTCGGGGGAAAAAACGACTTTGAAAGTAGAAATCTTCGACCGCGGAAATACTCCGGCGGGCTACACCATTTCGGACAGTTATCTAACTCGCTTCATACAAGAGAAGTTCGGTGATCCAAACAACATTGATGTTCAGTTTGTTCCGGTACCAC
Organism: Paenibacillus sp. 1781tsa1; assembly: GCF_024159265.1. Classification (NCBI taxonomy): domain Bacteria; kingdom Bacillati; phylum Bacillota; class Bacilli; order Caryophanales; family Paenibacillaceae; genus Paenibacillus; species Paenibacillus sp. 1781tsa1. The sequence continues at coordinate 2,852,705 of NZ_JAMYWY010000001.1, forward strand.
GTTCGGAGGAAGTACAGAAACTTAACGTCCTGATGGCGAGTGGATCTGAAGTACCTGATATCGTATTTACCTACGACTCGGGAACATTCAACCGATATGCAGAGCAAGGAGGTCTGACTGAACTTACGGATCTGATCAATCAAAGCGGTCCTAACCTGAAGAAGTTCCTGGGAGATGAAACGCTGGCTTACGGTCAATACGATGGTCAACAGTTTGCGGTTCCAGGTAAACGTCTTGTACTTGGCAAGTACGCATCCTATGTTCGTCAGGACTGGCTGGATGCACTCGGACTGCCTTCACCTCAGACAGCTGAGGAGTTGCATACAACACTGAAGGCCTTTAAGGAAAAAGATCCAGGTAAGGTGGGCACAGGACTTATCCCAATGGGGATGTCGATTGCCTCGGCTCAATATGAACCACTCATCTGGTCATTCATTGAACCACTGACGGAAGAACAAAAATATACGTTAACACAACAACTGGGTTCCAATGACTATCCAACGTTGTTGCCTGGTTTCAAAGACGCCCTGAAATATATGAACACACTTTATAATGAAGGATTAATGAGCAAGGACTTTGGACTAGATAAAGACAAGAAAAAGCTGTGGGAAGATGTATCTAACGGCAAAGTTGGATTCTACACAGAGGATGCAGGGGAGATTTACATCTCCGGTACGTACAAAAACCTGCAAACCAATCAACCTGGTGCAGTGATCACACCGATTGATGCATTCAAAAACTCCGAAGGCAAATTCGCCAAACCGGCATATGCACCCAATGCAATGTATGTCATGATTCCAAAATCAAGCAAAAATGCGGAAGCAGCGATGAAGTACCTGGATTGGATGGCTTCAGGCAACAACTTGTTCGACCTGCAATTCGGTGTTGAAAATGAGAACTATGAACTTGTGGATGGTGTACCACTGATCAAAGATGATGCTTCTCCTGAAATCGCAGGTCGTATCTATAATTCCGGTGACATTGCCATTATCGTCAATGGTAAATATGTTGGGGATGACAAGAAAAATGAAGAGGCTTATGTCGTACAGGTAGAGTCGAAGTATCGGGATGACATGCGCAAGTCGGTAGTAATCTCGAACACGGATACCATTCAACCAGTACGCTTCTCCAAACCGATTGATGCAGAAGCGCGCTACGGTAACGGCCTGAAAGACAAGTTCATGGAGTTCTTCGTGAAAACAACCATTTCCAAACCAGCTGATTTTGAAGCTACGTATGACAGCATGATGAAGGATTACATGGCGAGCGGTGGTCAAGCAATCCTGGATGAACGTACAGAAGCTTACAAAGCGATGAAATAAGTAGAGTAGAGAATACATCTAATGTGTATGACAACAAAGAACAGGGATTTCATTACGGCGATAGCAACATCGCCGTAATGAAGAATCCTGAATGACATGGGGGGAAGGTTTATGAAAACAAGCATCTATTTCCGCAGAAACTGGCAACTATATGCGTTGCTCCTACTGCCCATGATCTACTTCATTATTTTCAAGTATGGGCCAATGTATGGCGTGCAGATTGCGTTCAAGGATTTTAACTTCTTTCAAGGGATCTCTGGTAGTGAGTGGATTGGCTTGGATGCATTCAGAGAAGTATTTCAAAATCAGGGGTTCTACACTGCATTACGCAACACGTTAGTACTAAACATGCTGGATTTATTGGTTTCTTTCCCGGCGCCGCTTATACTGGCCATCTTATTATTCGAGCTGAAGAAGGCCTGGTTCAAAAAGCTGGCACAGACGTTGCTCTACATTCCACACTTTATCTCGTGGGTTATTATTGGAGGGATCGTACTTCAAGTATTCGGTACGCAGTCCGGTTTCATCAACAATATCTTGATGAGCATGGGATTTGATCCATTGCCATTCCTCTCAGACAAAAACTATTGGCTCTTCACGTATCTTGCGGTAGGCGTGTGGCAGAGTGCAGGCTGGGGTACGATTCTGTATCTGGCATCCCTGACAGGCATTAACCGGGAACTGTACGAAGCGGCAGAAGTAGATGGAGCAAGTCGGCTGCGCAGAATCTGGCACATTTCCTTGCCAGGCATCAAAACGACGATTGTTACCTTATTGATCATCAATGTTGGCAACATGATCTCCATCGGGTTCGACCGACCGTTTATTATCGGAAATGTGGCTGTACGTGAATACTCGGATGTGCTCAGCACGTTTGTCTATCGTGTCGGTTTACAATCTGGTCAGGTCACGCTCGCAACAGCAGTAGGTTTGTTCCAGGCCTTAGTTGGACTTGTCTTCATACTCGGAGCAAACTATACGTCCAAGAAATTGACCGATGAGAGCATTATGTAGTGGATTTGATTCACATATGATCTGTAAGGAGTGAGTGGGATGTCTGAAAACACGGCGAATCGAATATTCAACACGGTAAACGTCATTCTTATTATCATTACGATGGTGCTGTGTCTTGCACCATTCATTCATATTATTGCGATCTCGCTCAGCTCGAACCGGGCGATCGGTTCAGGAGAAGTTTCTTTTTTCCCCAAAGAGTTATCCTTTGAGGCGTATACCAAAGTATTTGCAGATGGATCGATGATTCGTTCCCTGATCTATACGATCTGGCTGACCGTCCTGAGTACGGTGTTAAGCATGGCGATGACCATTGCAGCAGCTTATCCACTGGCGAAGAGTAACTTGAAGGGGCGCAAGTGGTTCATGCTTGTCATTGTGGTGACGATGTTCTTCAGTGGGGGTATTATTCCCGAGTACATTCTGATCAAAAATCTGCATCTGCTCGACAGCACATGGGGACTTATTCTGCCGGGATTGATTAGTCCGTTCTATATGATCATTCTCATTACCTTCTTCCGAGGTATTCCCGAAAGTCTGGAAGAAGCAGCGGGCATTGATGGAAGCAGTCACTTCGGAACACTGATGCGCATTATTTTGCCACTATCTCTTCCGGTTATGGCAACACTGAGCCTATTCTACGCGGTAGGACGCTGGAATGGTTTCCAGGATGCACTCATGTATATTACCAAGCCTGAACTATATCCTTTGCAATTGAAATTGTATCAGATGATTCAGCAAAACCAGATTACAGAACTGATGCAGAATGAAGGCATTGGTGCCGTTAAGGTCCTGCCTGAGAGTCTGAAAGCAGCCAGCGTTATATTCTCCACGTTACCGATCCTGCTTGTGTATCCGTGGTTACAGCGGTACTTTATCAGTGGCGTAATGGTAGGTGCTGTAAAAGGTTAACAGTCTCGGGAGGGCGTATGACATGACAAAACGAATGGTAGAGAAGATGTCAAAAGAGCAGCAGTATCTTGTAAATCAGTCCATGTTGATGATGGATAGCTTCTATGATAAGGAATTGGATCTGCTTCGCAGTTTCGAAGAAGAGGATTCATCGCAGCACAGCACACGAGCCAGTGCACATTATGCGCTGGGGTTGTTGATTCGAAATGAGCCTGGTGATGTGGAACGCGCGATACGGGTGTTCCACAAGGTGCTCGATGTTCAATATGACGCTCCGGATGAGATCTATCACGGAACCTTCGCGACCCGACCCAATGATGTGCATCCACCAGCGGGTCACTATGCTTGGAAATCTTTTGCGCCAGGCACGGCCTATTTCCTGGAACGCACCTTTGAGAAGGTGTCTGCGCAGTTTATCCATAAACTACAGGAAGATGGATCTCTGCTCACGGAGACGGCAGATTCCAAACAACTGAAACGCCTGTTTCATTCGGCAGTGAATCAGGTCCTGCCACCGGTCTGGATCAGCTATGATCCCAACTGGCGCGAGTTTATCGCTTGTGTCTGTGTGGTCGTAACTGCCGAATTCTCCGAACTTATGCCAGATACACTCATGAAACGGATGGACCATGCCATGGAATTGGCTGTTCAAGGGTCAATAGAACGCAGGTTATCCGACGTAATCCCCATGAACACCAATATTGAGTTAATGCATATTTTCATTACCCACTACTACGGCCATCGCATGAACCGCACAGAATGGATCCAGCATTCGAACGAACAGGCAGAGGGAATGATGAAGGAGTTTGAACAGTACGACGGTACATTCGCTGAATTCAATACGACAACGTATTACGGGGTGGATCTCTCCGTGCTTGGCATGTATCGAAAGTATGGACTCACTCAACGTTTAGTTGAAATTGGACACCGGATTGAACACGGGCTGTGGAATAACATTGCGCTATATTACAATGCCAACCTGGAGAATCTCTCCGGCCCATTCTCTCGGGCGTACGACATGGAGATGCGAGAGCATAGTTCGATCGGTGTATTTATCTATCTTTTGCTCGGTGAAGGGTATGAATATCTGGCAGGAATCAACTGTGAGTCAGGTCATGATCCACTGATTGCGCTCCTTGGTGTGGATGTACCCGCTGAAGCCGTGCCGTATTTCAAGGCTCATCAAGCGGATCGGCTTGTGCAGAGACAGTTCATGGAACTGTGTGAGCGCAACGATCCAACGTCCAATCGGAATCTATGTACGGCCAAAGCATGGATTGGTGAGGATCGGATGATCGGGGCCATGTCGGGAAGTGTGAATACCAACGGCCAGATGCATCCCGCCACAATTCACTGGCAGACGGAGACGGGGGAGCGTTATTATCTCCGCTTGATCCGCCGTGAGGTAGGAGAGGATTGGAACAGTCATCTGCGCGGAGTGACATTCGATGCGGATCTCACGCCAGATTCGTTAACCATTGATGTGGAGCTGGATACGGCGGAAGAGATCGATGTTTATTTTGAAATCAGGGGGCCATCCCTTCGTCAGCAGGATATTACATCAGCGTTATGGCAGTTCCCTGGACTTACGTGTACCGTGAAGGCTGAAGCGCCTGAACCATCCGTATTAATGTATGTGAATCATGTGGAGATTATCTATCGTTATGTGCCTGGGAAAACTGCGAACAAGATGAGATTTGAATTGACTCTCAGTGAAGACAACTGATAGAGGAATGAATAAGGATATAAGATGAACTGAACATTTACACGAGAACGAAGAGTGCAGAACCGATCTGAAGAAGCGGAGCGTTCGCCTGAAAGCTTTCTGCAAGAAAGCTGCATCGGAAGCATAAGCTATCACCGGATTTTTCCCTTTGGAGAAGGGGATCAAAAAAATCTGGTGATAACAGCGATCGGAAGATGGTACTGCAATTGGAGTGATCTAGTGTAAGTTTATTAGTTCAACTTATATAGATAGAGATCAATGGAATATGAATGGGCGATAGAATGAGAGACAGGAGGAAAAGTCATGTACACGGACAAGCAGGAATATTCGTTTTCAACATGTTGGAACATCAAACGTCATACGACAGGACAAGGCATGATTGAAGAGATTAAATCTCTCGGATTTAGACAGGTTGAACTGAACTACAACGTGACGGAAGAGATGCTGCAGACGATAGAACCGATGATTGAACGGGGAGAAATCGGTGTATCCAGTGTGCATAATACATTCCCGCATGTGGCTGATCCGGATTATGGGACGGACTCCGTCCTGCTCGGATTCGATGATGAGCCGCGCCGCAAACGAGCGATTGAACTGTTACTTCGCTCAGCCGAGTACGCACATCGTTATGGGGCCAAGGCTGTCGTTGTACATCCGGGTGAGGTTCCGTTTGAATACAATATAGATGAAGCGTTGAAAAAGATATACCACGATCAGGGGCCGGACTCACCGGCATATCAATCTCTATGGCAAGAGATGCTGGAGAAGCGGGAATATGGCAGCGCACATTACCTGAGCCGGATTCAGGAGAGTCTGGAAGAGGTATGTGACTTGTCGGAGCAGCGGGGGTATGGAGTGAATTTTGGTATTGAGACCCGTTCACGCTGTTATCAGATGCCGACTTTGCACGAAGCGGGAACGATTATTGGACGCATGAAGGGCGCGCCGCTTGGTCTATGGTACGATATTGGTCACGGCATGATGATGGATCGAATGGGGCTATACGATAATGTACGTGAGGCTAACGCGTTGATTGATCACGTGGTTGGCGTGCATATTCATGAAACCGTAGGGTTGGCAGATCATTGGTGTCCATACATTCATAGTAAAGACATGACCTTTTTTGATTCATTTTTGGATATTATTGATCGTTCACCGGTGAAAGTATATGAGTTAAAAGCCGCGTGTACACCGGAAGAGATCGATAAGAGTCACGGACTAATCACGGCTCGTATTGCTGAGCGTCAAGCGGCACGTCAGCGCGGATAGTAGAGTTATGTATATTTTATGCTAAGCGCATAGATGGGTAACGAACGGTAATGATCAGGTAATTATAGGGCAATGGACGAATGTGAAGCATTCTGCTCAATTAATTTAATGTTAGACGTCCAAATGGGGGAGAAGGTCCGTCTGTCTTTCGAATGGGCTATGAGAGGCTATCTAATGGAAAAAGGGATCGGTTTCATCGGCCTGCGAGGCTTGGTGAAACGGATCCCTTTTTTGATTTTATTTGTATATGCGATCAGTGTACGTTTCATTCAGATACATTCATTCAGATGGCGTTTTGGGGCACACTTCGCTCCGTCAATGGGCACTCTTTGAAATGCTAACGAACCTCACGCACCCTATTTCAAGCATATGAGCCTTTTTAAAATCGTAATGAATCTGAGACAGCTTATCTCTTTATTTATAGCGCATTTCTGCCAATTTGTACTCGTTTTCTCCCGATTAGCGTTATTGAGGTTTGTTAGAATTTTAATATTAGTCTAAACAAGGCAATAAGGTGCCAGAGGTTCGTTAGAGTTCAAGAAGTGAGTCACAACTTGGCGAGAGTAGCGTTTATTCTACCTATCATCAAAGTAAGTTGAGTGAAGCAGTGATTACTTTTCTACTCGTACATCCGTCGTTCAAGTTCGGCATAGGCAATCGCAGGATCATCACTGGAATTGTCAATATAAGCGACGGATGAAGCAGGGAGCGGCCAAGTTACTTCTTTACGGACCAGAGAAGCTGTGAAAGCATCCCAGTTTGCAAGTTTCCATTCATCCAATGGAGATTGTCTCGCTGTGATCCGCTGGTGATACAACGCTTCATTCTCAAGATAAATATAGGCCACACGCACATCCGTATCTTCCAGAGAACGTGCAATTCGTGCAAGTTCCTGAGCAATCCAATCCGGGGTACCGATTTCTTTAGTAAATGGGCCAACAACGATAGTATCGATACCCAACTGAACGTTATCCAGAGCGGCGTCCATAGTAATACGATATCCAAGATCACGGCACAACTTCTTGTATTCAGGCGAATCTCGGTCGGATGGGTCAAGTCCCTGAAGAGTCATAATTGCCTCAGCCGCGGGACGAAGCAGAATATCCATATCGAAGAAAGCCGCTTTATGTTTACGGGAAAGGGCTTTGGCAAGGGTGGTCTTGCCACTTCCGGCCCCGCCGAGAAAGAAAATTAGTTTGCTCATGAATGTAATGCCTCCTTAATTAGATTCAAAAAAAAGATATGTAATTGAGTTATACGAATAGATAGATTCATCATTAGAGTACGTGAATGAAAGGACTTGTTTATTTTAACATAAATAAAGAAGCATGTTAGCTAGACAGAAAAGGAAGGATAAGGTAATATCATACCTAGTTGTTCTATGCATAGGTTTCCGATGTATATGATCAGAAGAATTTAAAAGTATGAAAAGGAAGGAGTGAGCACGTTGCAGGTTAACAAACAAATGATTAAAGGCAGTACCGAGACATTGATTCTGACCTTGCTTCAGGAACGACCGTTGTATGGTTATGAATTAATTAAGGAATTACATCGTCAATCTGAGGGTGTGTTTAATCTGAAAGAGGGCACGTTATATCCTATTTTGCATGCCATGGAGATTGAAGGATGGGTAGAGTCGTACTGGATGGAGGTTGAAGGCCGTAAACGTAAATATTATTCGATTCGTGACAAGGGCATGGAGGCCTTAGAAAGTAAAAAAGCGGAGTGGAATTTGTTCCGTAGAGCTGTGGATCGGGTGCTTGGGGAAGGAGGCCTGACATGACGAATCGAGATGAACGCATTCAGCATTATCTTGATCACATGTGTGTTCAGGTTAAAGCTCGCGAAGTACATAACGACCTGCGTGATGAGTTGGGAAACCACATGGAAGAGATCATTTTGGACAAAGAACAAGAAGGTTATTCAGAAGAAGAAGCAATTGCATACGCCATTGAACAGATGGGCGATCCAGCTGTTGTAGGCAAGAGTATGCACCGATTGCATCGCCATCGAATGCATTGGGGTCTGTTAGTTGGATTAATTGGTTTGTCTATAATTAGCCTGTTGTTAATGTGGATTTTTACAATTAATGTAGCAGATGAAAAGTATCAGTTCTTATATCGCGGTCATGTGTTGTACACCGTTATAGGTGTAATGATGATGTTGTTCTTTATTTACTTTGATTATCGTAAGTTGAAAAAAGCTGCTTGGTGGATCTATATTCTGCTTAATGTCATGTTGTGGATCAGTCCAATGATAACTACAGATATTTATGGTAATAGCAGATATTGGAGCTTATTTGGCTTAACACTAGACCTTACCACAGCTTCAGTGTGGATTTTGCCACTTGCTATAGGTGCCGTTATGCTGGACAAGCTTCGTTCCAATTGTAATATGCAATCCATATTGACCTACATTGCGATGGTAACGATTCCCGCAGTACTATTGTTTCAAACGTTGGACTGGGTTCGCTTGTTTCTGTTTGGCATAATGTCCATTATTTTATTTGGCTGGCTCACGCGAAAATGGCTATATACAGTCATAGGTGCTGTTATAACAGGAATTATTTTTGTATTGTTATTGTTCTTTGCAGATCAATACGGACGACTGGAGAGGCTCACTGTCGTTTTGAATCTTCAGGATGACCTTTACGGGAGTGCCTATAGTAACTATTCCATTATTGAAATTATTCGATCATCGGGTTGGTGGGGGAACGGGATTGATACAACGTTTGACAGGTTTAAAACGAGTTATTTCGATTACCCAGGTGTGCTGCTCATTGATGTGTTTGGCTGGTCTGCCGGGATACTGCTATTGGTGGCGATCATCTGGTTTGTTGCCAATATGGTGAAAATGCTTCCTCGCATATGGGATGATTTTGGTCGTATGATTATTGTGAGTATCACAGCTATGTTTGCAATGCAAATCATCTATTCGCTGGCTATGACTACCGGAAAAGCACCTATTATCAGTATTACTTTTCCTTTTATTGGATACGGAAATCACTTGATGTTTGATTACGCCATGCTCGGTTTACTTCTCGGTGTGTACCGCCGGAAGGATACTATTTCGAAGAGAAATGAAAAAATACGGCAGAAGATGGATGCCGAATTACTGACCGATTCATAGGCATCCAAAATCATTACCGCATCATGAAATGAAGGTGTTCTTATGCTCTTTTAACGAGCATTCACGGAAACCAGATATGACGCAGGTTCACCCAGCCCTGGCTGTTAAAAGACAGGCCGCGTACCGAAGGCAGATAAGCCGTCTCTACCGGTTTTTCAGATAAATGGAACAGTAAATTCTGACCAACCAAGAATTGTTCAATTCGGTCTAATTCAGAAATTCGATCTGCTGCATTTGGTGAGGCGACGATAGTTTGCAAAATCTCATGAATCGTCATCCGAGCAGAATCTTCCAAATGCTCAGATAACGTGGAGTAGAGATCATATCTTCGTAGTTCTTCGTCCCTGTCCCGAACCAGCGAGAAGAGAATCAGATCAGATTCCAGCCGCAGATTTCCTTTGAATTGCTCCATCGTAGCAGTACGGACGGTACAGGAGAAACCGCTCTGCTCCAGTATGGACGCCAGATGTTGGGCATCCCTGCGATACTGTGGAATGGTTGCAATGTGCAGGGAAATGGGATGGAGGGACGCGGAACTTATAGATATATCGCTACATTTCTCTGGATAGACTTGGATCATCTTCTCGGTATTCACGGCATCGGAATTATGCACCAAGACCTCAGAGTCATCTGCATGTCCGTCATCTCTATACATTCCAGCAAAGCATGACTGAAGGTGTGCTCTTACTTCCGGATCGTTTAATGGTCCGGCTTTTTGCGTATTACATGTGAGTAATTTATGAACCATCACACCTGCACTAATCTGTGTCCAGCCTGCACCCGTAGACGAAGACGGATTATGAACAAGATGAAAGAACGGAGTTTCGATATCTTGGCTATCATCCATTTTGGCCGAGGCACTCCACGGAATTTGCAGGATATCTACCCGGTCCATATGTGCTCTACCCTGAAAATACGATGAAAAAGCTTCAAGTCTGCACAGGTGATCATCCCAGGCAGTGACCTTGAACGGTCCTGTCCCGACAGGTTTTTGCATTCCATGCACATCACTCGAATGCTTCATCTTCTGTTCGTTTTTTCCGGGTGAGGGTACAATCGCCGCACGACTTGTTGTAAGAAAAGACAAAAACAATTCATGAGGATCTTTAAGCTGGAAACACACAGTTAAGGAATCGACCGCTTCAATAGATAGAATCTGTTTACTTACATCACGGTACAGTGTCCGGCGATCTGTGGATTGCAGCCGTTCAAACGTATGCACAATATCATGGGCCGTCAGCAACTGACCATCGTGAAATGTAATCCCTTTTCGCAAATAAAAGATCCAGGTCTTTCGGTCTGCACTGACATCCCAGGTGTGAGCGAGACATGGAAGAATCTCTCCCTGTTCACCACGTTGAACCAACCCGTCAAAGACATGGCTGGTCACAAAGGATTCAGCCAACAGATTAATGTACAGCGGATCAAGCGCATGAAGCTGTTGGCGCAGGGGCAGCCGAAGCGTATCAATCTGCTCATTGTTGGTGCCGGCTTCCGTATGATGACCCGAATACCCGAGCAACCACTGGTTTAGATGATCCTGCATGGTTGCTGAACTGGAGAATGCACTCACCTGCTCGGCAGCTTCCTGCAACTCCCGGCGATTCATGGCCTGCATCATATATTCTGCGGCGATTTGATCAGCCGGAACAAGCAAGGTCAGTGAAGAACGCCGACCACGGCCACGCTGGGAAACCCAACGAATCCAGTCATGGGCAACCATCTTTTTGACAATTGTTAACGTATTGCGGTGCGTACAATTTAGCAATTCAGCGAGATCGGCGAGTGTAAGTTCATGTTCTGTATGGTGACCGTAATGACGATGCAACAGCAGATATTGCTGATGTAATTTCAAGTGTTGATTCCCTCCTGGAGGTGAACTCTGACGTATTCCTCTAAAATAAGAAGTTTTATCGATTTTAATTTCTATTTATATTCCTATTTTATCATCTAGAATATAGCATAGAAAGGTTAATGGAGGTTTTTCCCATGATTGATAAAATAATGGCTTCACCGCAACGCGCTCTAATCACGCTACTGTCTGCATGGATACTTGCTATCATTCACCAGTATTTATTCTATGGTAATGAGATTGGGGTATCGTATCCTATCTTTGTAATTCTCTTTTATGTGTTCATGTATCTGTTTGCACGGGACCGCATGAGGTCTTTCAAGTTCATTGATGCTTTTGTGGCGGCTGTAGTGCTGTTGTTGTCGCTAACGTTCCTGTTATATGATAATGAACCACTGGGTGTTCTTAATTTTCTGGTTATACCTGGCGTAGTTATCTTACATATGACGTATCTGATGGGCAGAAAACAGAAGCAGTGGTGGGAGATCGGTTTGATTGGTACGGCTATTGACCACTTGCTGCCTCAAGCCATACGTCATTGGGGGACTGTTGCTGCCATTGCTGTGAGAGCAGGAGGGCGTGGCATCGGCAAATCCCAAAAAACAGTTGTTTTCAAAGTGCTCATTGGTCTTGTGGCGTCTTTGCCTATCCTCATTGTAGTCGTCGCATTACTGTCCTCCGCTGACGGGGTCTTCAATCAGTATTTAGCCGGTTTTCCGGAGTGGCTGAATCAATTGGCTTTTACTCCAGGGATACCGAGAATCATCTGGACTGTCATCGCAGGTGTATTGCTGTTCGGTTATGTATGGGGATTTGTACAGCCAATGCAATATGAGGCAGAGAAGAGAGCGAACGCACATTGGAAAAATGGAGCAGCATCCACGGTTGATAAGCGTGATCACACCTATATATTCTCTCCTGTGGACCCGGCCACTGAAGGTCAGTATACAAATAAGATTACACCCGAGTCCGAACGTACTCCGGTTCATCGGGAACCGTTCAGATTGGACCCCATCATTGTAGGGACGATGCTGATTGTCATTAACTCTGTGTACGTTTTGTTTGTACTTGTACAGTTTTCGTATCTGTTTGGTGCAGGAGAGGGGCATCTTCCGGTAGATCTGTCTTACGCAGAGTATGCGAGAAGTGGATTCGCAGAGTTAATTCTCGTCACAGGTATTAACTTCTTTATTCTTATTGTTGCATTGCAGTATACCCGTGCGAGTGGCAAAGCGGGTTCCATCGTGCATCAGGTACTTCTCCTGATTCTGGTCAGTTGTTCAGCAATTATGTTGTATTCCGCGTTTATGCGCCTAAATCTTTATGAGCAGGCATATGGATATACGTACATCCGCTTCCTGGTACACGCATTCATGATCTTCCTTGCACTCCTGTTGCTGATTGCTGGCCTTCGTATACGCTATACGTCAATACCGCTGATCCGCTGGTATATTGTGCTTGCGCTCACTGCATATGTTGCTGTGAACTATGTGGGCATGGATAAACGGATTGCCGAGCTGAATATTGAACGTTATCATCAGACTGGCAATATTGATGCAACCTATCTGGCGAGTCTGTCAGCAGATGCAGTTCCGTTACTTCGTGAGTTTGCTCTTGAGGAGTATCCTGATCTCAAGAGGGAAATGCTGGAACATCAAGCATATCTGGATATGGATACATCAGATCGTTCCTGGCCTTCTTATAACGTGGCAAGACACCGAGCTGAGCTAGAAATGTCCAAATTGAGAACGGAATAGCTGAATAGTAGTTGTTTTCACGTACGGATTTATGCAAAAACAATATGTAAGTGTTATAATATAAAAACTAACCTATAAAGGGGGTGAATCCCTTGTTTGAACTGCAGGAGTTATTACCATATTTATTCTCGATTGGACTCATCTTCACCGTCAGTTATGCCTATATTGCCCATCTTCATTGTGGCATGACAGAGTACTGGGTGGAAGGTGGCGTCGGTGGTGGACTTGAACCTGTACTTCCCGCCCTGTGTTTGGACAGACAGCACAGACAGGAAGACTGGAGCCGCATGATTAGACGAAGAGAAGCGCCCGATGAAGATGAACCAGATTGTCATTCCTCGTTGAACGATTGGTCAACAAATCAACGAGGAGGATATATATGGAACATAAGACGAACAAGGGATTCACTTTTACTTCGGGCAAGGGACGGATATATGGCCTGATTGTCATTTTGTTTGCAGTCATGCTGCTTGCCGGATGCAGCAACAACGTGTCGGAGATTACTTCATCGACACCGGGATTTTTTAACCACTATATTGTATTTCCGCTGTCGTATCTGATTCAACACATTGCTACTATATTTAACGGAAGCTACGGGGTCGCAATTATTGTGATCACGCTGGTCATTCGTCTAGCGCTGTTGCCATTGATGATGCGTCAAGCCAAGTCCCAGCAGGGAACAAGAGTCATTATGAATGCCATGAAACCCGAGATGGATGCGCTCAAGAAAAAATATGAAGGCAAAAATGACCCTGCTGATAAGCAAAAGCTATCTCAGGAAACAATGGAACTATACAAGAAGCATAAGTTCAATCCGCTGAATATTGGTTGCTTGCCGATGCTCATTCAGTTGCCTATCCTGTCAGGTATTTACACAGCCATCCGACTTACACCAGAATTGTCCTCCCATTCGTTTCTGTGGTTCAAACTGGGTGCACCGGATTACGTGCTCGCTGTGGTGGTCGCCGTCATCTATCTGATTCAAGCGAAGGTATCTCAAGCCAACATGGCGCCTGAACAGCGAAAACAGTTCGCCATTATGGGATATCTCTCCCCATTGATGATGGCATTCTTTTCTCTATCAGCCCCGGCAGCGATGCCGCTCTACTGGACGGTTGGGGGTTCCTTCCTGGTACTACAGACGTTATTATTCCGCAAACTGTACCCGGTAGATCACCCGCAGGAGCCTGTAATTGTGGAAGTGGGTCAGAAAAAGAATAAAAAATCTGGTTCCTCCAAATCTACTCGGAAACCTGCAAAGTCTTAATGAAGTCGGTCGCAGGTGACAAGGGAAACATGGTGACTACGAAAACTTGTTGAACACGAAAAACAAAAAGAAGCTTGATCCATATGGATCAGGCTTCTTTTTGTGCTAACAGGTGTTCCTTTTTTTTAGTCTTTTACGAAAGCTGATGAGCAGTATAACGTCTGCTGCCTGTTCCCCAATATCACTTAATGATGATATACTTACCTGATAAAATATGATATTGATTATCAATATCAATTAATGTGTGATGTATACATGGGAAAAAGTGAAATGAGGAGTGCGGATAGATGCAAGAGGAAGAAGCAAGACAGGGATTTGCACCGGAGATGATTGAGATGATGGCGAGCATTTGGACACGTTCGATCATTACATTAATAGATGTACGCTTTCAGAACGTAGCGTCACAATACCCGTTGGAGCAATATAAAATGCCTAGTAGCATGTTTATCTATGCATATGGGGGAGAAGCGCAAATCCAACTGAATGAAACCACATTTGCAATGGAACGCTTCGGTTTAGTTCACGGCGGGAAGGGGAGCCTGCTCAGTATTACGCCTAAAGAGGAGATGGTGAAGACCTTTATGGTGTTTTATAGAGCAGAATCACCTCTTTTTTTCAAGAAACATCTGCAGCAATTACTGGAGCAAGTAAATCCATTTGTTCAACAGTTTGGTTATACGCCAAGTAATCCCATCTTGCTACGCGATTGGTTCCAACGGATGATGAATGGCTGGAAACGTGGCAAGGCGATGGATCAACTACAGGCCAAAAGTTTTCTATATCAATTGATTCATGAGGTGTACAGGGATTTGGAGGGTGGTGAGATTCGGTATCTCCAGCCAGATCCAGCCTATTCTGCCAAGATATATCTCGATAAACATTACAGGGAGCCCATTATGTTTCAACAAATTGCCGATATGTTTGGAATCAGTGGTGGACAATTGACGCGGTTGTTCAAAAAAAGGGAAGGGATGAACTTACAGGAGTATCTCATTCAGAGAAGGATTGAAGCTGCCTGTCATGACTTGAAGCATACCGAAGCGACGGTCAAAGAAATCGCAACTGGAGCTGGTTTCACAGATGAGAAAAACCTGTTCCGAATGTTTAAGAAGCATTACAAGATGACCCCAAGTGATTATCGGAAAATAAACGCACTATCCATGCAGGTTGACGGTATTGATAATGATTCTCATCTCCCTTACGATGAGAGGGAACTAGCGAGTCTAGTCAAGTCCTATAGAGATGGGGAATCAACGATGTTTGGAACATTAAGAAGTAAAGAAATGATTTTGGCGGCGGCGATGAGCATGATGCTGTTATTGACGGCATGTACGTCAGGGACGCCAGCGAATAATGGGGGAACGGCAAATACAACACCTGCGCAGACACAGCAGACAACACAACAGGAAGGGTCGGAGACAAAAGCTTCAGAAGCAGTCTCGCAGACCAGAACGATATCCACAGTTAAGGGTGATGTTGAGGTACCTAACAACCCTCAGCGAGTTGTAGTTGATTATTTGGTTGGTGATGTGGTAGCCCTAGGTGTAACTCCTTTAGGTGTGGCTAGAGCTGCACGGGGAGAGACAGAGCCTGTTTATGCTAACCAGATCACAGACTCCATAAAAGTAGCCATGGAGCCGGAAGATATCATGACGCTTGAGCCTGATCTTATCATTTTGGCATGGAGCGATGAGTCGTATGATGATTTATCCAAAATTGCCCCGACCATTTATGTTCCCTATGGTGATATGACTACAGAAGAGCGGATACAATTTATTAGCGATGTTTTGAACAAACAGGAAGAGGCTAAGGATGTTTTGAATGCTTATACCGGAAAAATCGAAGAAGCAAAGCTAGCCTTTCAGAATGCGGGCCTATCCGATGTAACGATTACGGTTGGAGAATTCAGTGATAAAAGTAACTACATAGCTGGAGCCAAGCATGCCGTTGGTGAGCTTGTTTACGATGAACTTCAATTGCAGGCACCTTCAAAAGTCCAAACGGATATTATCGATGCAGATAAATATTGGGGCGATGTCTCCATGGAAGTATTACCCGCTTACTCTGGCGATTATATGATCTTCTTAGGAGATGGAAACGTTGCTGCTGATAATGCAGTGTGGAATTCCATACCTGCTGTGCAACATGATCGGATCGTAAAGGTGGATTCTTCGCTATCTTGGTCTACGGACATAATGACTTCCAGTGCATTGATTGATTATATTGTTAGTCAATTGCTGTCATTAGCTAAATAAGAGTTAGAGCGAAATTTTAATTGAGAACTCCAATTATCAAACATGACCAGTCGAATTTATGGATGCAAATATCCATATTCGTTTGGATTGTCAATAGGTGATGAAAGGGAAACGAGATGAAAAGCAAGCCTGAACAAAAACGCCGTGGGGCAATGAACTTCACCATGTACATGGTAGTAGGGCTTGGATTAACGGTTCTCATGTCGGCGGCATCAATTATGTTTGGTGCTGCTGATATGAGGTTAGCAACGGTATGGGAGGCTATTTTCCGATTTGATCCAATGCTCACTGAACATCAAATTATTCAATCCATGCGTCTCCCGCGTACCGTAGCAGATCTCATCGTTGGGTGCAGCCTTGCGGTATGTGGCGCTATCATGCAGGGGACAACGCGCAATCCGCTGGCCGACTCCGGGCTCATGGGGATTAGCTCTGGCGCAGCATTTGCAATTGCACTATGCCTGGCCTTTCTGCCGGGTTATTCGTATTGGCAGATGATGTTGTTCGCTTGTCTGGGAGCAGCGATCGCCACCGGTATGACTTATTTTACCGCGTCACTGGGCAATCGCGGAATGACGCCTCAGCGGCTTGTGCTGGCAGGTCTGTCTATTTCAATGTTGTTCGGCGCACTCAGCCAGTATTTGGCGATCAATTATAACCTGGGCCGAGCATTGACATTCTGGACGGCGGGTAGTACAGCGGGGGTCAAATGGGGAGAATTGCTGATTATCTCACCGCTCTTTGTTGGTGGTATACTGCTGGCACTGGCGCTATCCCCTTCCGTTACATTGCTCAGTTTGGGTGATGATGTGGCAAGTGGACTCGGCATTCGCAGCGGACTGGTCAAGATTTTATCGACCATTATCGTACTCGTGCTGACTGGATTGGCTGTTGTTGTGGTTGGACCGGTTGGTTTTGTGGGTCTGATTACCCCGCATATTGTCCGATATATGGTAGGTGTCGACTATCGATACATTATTCCGGCAGCGGCGTTATATGGTGCGTTGCTGACCGTATCGGCCGATTTGGCTGGACGTTTGATCAATAAACCGTTCGAAACGCCGATCGCCATTATATTTTCTATCATTGGTGTACCGTACTTTCTCTTCTTGGCTCGAAGACAAAGGAGGGAATACGAATGACCAAGCGGCGTTATACGGTGAAAAGAGGCATTATCATCAATGCAGTGCTTATGGTGCTCATTCTTGTGTTTGCTATCATTAGCATGAATTCTGGCAAGATGAATCTTTCACCACTAGAAGTGCTGAACGTTCTCATAGGAAACGGTACCGATAAGCAAAATCTGATTGTGTTCGATTTTCGTCTGCCACGAATTGTACTTTCGATCTTGGTCGGTCTGGGAATGGGAGCGGCCGGGGTCGTGATGCAGAGTTTGCTGCGTAATGACATGGCTAGTCCGGGGACATTGGGAATTAGTTCGGGATCGGGTTTGTTTGTCCTGTTCTTCGTTGTATTCATTGCATCCACAGGAAAGAGTTCCTTCATTGCTCTGCCTCTGTTGGCTTTTGTTGGTGGACTATTGGCGGCGGGGTTGATCTTTTTATTATCGTATCGCCGGGGGCGAGACATCTCGCCAATCGGTTTGATCTTGACCGGGGTCGCGCTAGGAAGCGGGTATGGTGCGCTGACGACCTTCTTGACACTCAAGCTGGATGATTCGCAGATGAATTTCATGCTGTATTGGCTGGCGGGGAGTTTATGGGGCGATGATTGGGGCTATATTTCCATACTGACACCATGGGTCTTGATCTTACTCGCCTATATTTTTTACAAAGCTCGCATACTGAATGCCCTCCATCTGGGTAATCAGACAGCACAGGGGCTTGGTGTTTCCGTGAAACGGCAGTTCTTGGGGTTGTCAATCGCTGCTGTTGCTTTATCCTCTGGCAGTGTAGCCGTGGGGGGAAGCTTCTTTTTCGTTGGCTTGATCGCTCCGCATATGGCGAGAAAACTGGTCGGTCCCGATCACAAATTGCTCATTCCGGCTGCCAGCTTGGCCGGGGGACTAGTCGTGGTGCTGGCTGACACGATTACGCGCACGGTTAGCCTCGTAGGAGATGTGCCGACAGGAATCGTTATTACAGTCATTAGTGTTCCATATTTTCTTTATTTACTAGCAAAAGCCAAATAACAAAATCAATGATACAGTCTGAATATACTGTGGAAAACGGTTTGGCAGGACTGTACGCTCGCGTTTTAAAGCGGAATGCACGATATCAATAGTTAAAAGATCGAAGTTACCCTGTATTACCACTATGCTTCTTAAACAATAGCATATAGAAAAAGATGCCATTACGAGGATATCGTATTGGCATCTTTTGATTTTTTCTCATTATTTGATAGTCAAGTTGATTACCGTAAAATTACATGGGATTTATATGGCAGGCTCATCTGACAGCTGGAAACGGGAAACGAAATACCAGATGAGCTCGCGACGGGAGGATACCTTGGTTTTGGCGAAAATGGATTTCAAATGATCCTGAACGGTGTATACAGAAATATGCATGGCTGCAGCAATCTCTTTGGACGAATAGCTGCGGAGCACATGTCCGAGCAATTCCCTCTCTCGACTGGATAATCCATGGCTCTCGGCGAGCAAGGGAAGCAAATCCTGCGGCATCGCCTGCTCCAAACGGATGGCAATCTGATCCGGTCCCGCGAGCTGTTGCATCAGACTGGCATGAAGTAGGAGGTAACGCCCATCCGGAAGTTGGATACAGACTTTGGAGGGCGAGTCAGGAGTGAGTTGAGTATTTTCAGCCCGTTCTGCCTGATTCTTGCGTTGCAAGTGGGAACTCACTGCACGTACCGGACGGGGCAGAATGTCCGGCCCTACATGTTCCAGCGTGCGTAATTGGGACAGCCAATATTGAGCCGGGGCGTTCAGGGATAAGAGATTGAATGTATCCGAGGTGATCAAAATTCCGGGTTCCTCAGGACTTTCACTCGTGATCTCATCGATCAGTGTCAAGCTCGTGGACCGCAGCATCGATGCAATAGAAGCGGTCCAGGACTGAATCATCAACCGCTCCTCCTCTGTAAAGACAGCACTTTCTGTCTTACGATATAGGGTCAGATATCCCCAGCAAGCGTCTCCACTGACCAATACAGCGCGCAGTTCATCACCGAATCCCGCTGGCTGAAGAATGTTGATGTACCTTGAGCTTTGTTCAGGGTGTGCATTCACGGATGCATGAAGTAAAGCTGTATGTTCACCGCTTCGTATTAATTCAGCGTATTTATGTATATCTTCTTCCATGTATTCATTGACGAATAACCGATCATGAATGGCCTCAATGCCATCTTCTGTCACGGCTCCTGTGGAGAGAAGAGTCAGGGGATCAACGGTAGTGAAACAGTATGCATCGTAAGGTATAACCGTATGGATCTGCTTGAGAACAGCTTCCCGATAGGTACGTGAGGTCCAGGTTCCTTTTTCAAGAGAAGTGATAAGTCTATGGTTCCGATCGATACGTGATGTCAACGAGATTACTCCTCTCTCTGTGCGCATATCCCAATGTTCTGGGATTGTAGGCTCGCCTTATCCTCCTATAATGAAATTAGACGAACAACGAGTCAAGTCTAACTTCAATTCAAGAGGAGCGCGGTGTCCATGAATCACAATCCATCACCGATGAGCTGGGAAACAGCAGATGTTCATCGTTACGAACAATCGATAGCCCTGAAAATTCCGGGTTATTCTCATATGCATGATCTAATGGAACGGCTGCTTTCAGCATGTATTGCGGATAACAACGATATTCATATAATTGTTGCTGGAGCTGGTGGGGGAAAAGAATTAGCTTTGCTTGGTTCACGCCATACCGGGTGGATGCTCACCGGAGTAGATCCTTCGCTGCCGATGTTGCAACTTGCTGAGAAACGAATCGCGGAAGCGGGTATTGGCTCCAGAGTGACGCTGCAACCTGTCACGGTTGAAGAATTGCCGGAGGATATTTTATATGATGGGGCGACAAGTATGCTCATGTTGCATTTCCTTCAAGGGATGAAGGCCAAGAGAGCATTTCTGACCAGCCTCGCAGCGAGACTTAAACCAGGTGCACCCCTAATCATTGCCGCTGTAAATGCCGATCTTCGTTCACCTGCACATTCAGTCATGATGCAAGCTTGGAAGGATCACATGTTGAGTGTGGGTGTGCTTCCTGAAGAGTGGGAGCGCTTTGCTGTTTCCTTGGGCCGTGAATCCGATCCAATATGCTCTGAAGAGATGACTCAGCTACTGACCGAATGCGGTTTCTCACATATTACACGTTACTTCGGGGCGTTCTGGGTGGAGGGGTATTATGCAATTCGAAACTAACGTGAAGCCTATGAAAGATCAGATTTGGGTCGTTGGCGGTTATGGTCAAGTAGGGCAGATGATATGTACTCAACTGGGGAAATTGTTCCCGGGTAAAGTATGGGCAGCAGGTACACGCATGAACCGTGCGGAAGAATTCAGCAGGTCTACAGGTGGTACGGTACTGCCGTTTCAACTGGATGTGACCAAACCTGTGGAGCCTTCAATGTTACGGCCTGTGAAGCTTGTAATCATGTGTGTGGACCAGAGCGATACCCGGTTTGTTGAAACCTGTGCACAAGCCGGAACCGATTATATTGATATTTCTGCAAAGTATGATTTTCTCGCCCAGGTTGAACAGCTGCACACCACAATGCAACGTTCCCAATCGACTGCAATACTCAGTGTTGGATTGTCACCGGGAGTAACGAACTTGCTCGTACGCGAAGCGACCATGCACATGGATCAGGTGGAGGAAGCAGATATTACCGTAATGCTGGGGCTTGGAGAGAAACACGGAAAAGCTGCCGTGGAGTGGACGGTTGATCAGATGAATGCCACCTACCAAGTGATGCAAAAGGGCAAGCCTACGGAGGTGCAAAGTTTCGGAGATGGCAAAAGGATCGATTTTGGAGCGGAATTGGGAAACCGGAAGGCCTATCGATTTAACTTTTCGGATCAACACGTGGTTGCTCGAACGTTACGTATTCCAACCGTATCGACCAGACTATGCCTGGACTCCCGCTGGATCACAACATCCATGGCAATCTCCAAACGTGCAGGGTTGTTCTCGTTGCTGCGTATCCCGTCTATTCGTAATGGAACAGTGAAGGCCTTTGGTCTTATTCCTGGCGGAGAGCCGATGTATGCTGTTAAGGCCGATGCTATTGGATGGGAAAATGGGGAACAAGTCCGCGTCGAACAATTGCTTGTTGGCGATAAGGAAGCAGATGCAACAGCAGCCGTAGCAGCAGCTGTGGCCGAACACGTATATAAAACAGAGTCAGCGTTGCCACATGGTGTGTTTCATATTGAACAGGTTCTCTCAATGCAGGACATTCAAGATGCACTTCATACGCCACTAAAGGTGACGACCAAGATCACCTAGTTTCATATTCTTTTGTTGGCACCCTCCGATCTGCTATGATGTAATCATAATCATGGCATGAATGGAGGGAGATCATGAACTGCGTTGCTGTATTACCTTATTACAAAGTACAGAGAGAAGTGACGGGTCTCGCCCAAGAGATTGAGATGAATGCCCGTTCGATGATTCTGTATTCAGATAAAATCGTGACCAAATACCGCGAATTCAACCTCACGGAAGTGTTTGATATGTCATTTCGCCGTATGGGGGATGAAGGTGGATTTTTCTATCTGCACACGAGCACTGGAGTATATCCATATATGGTCGAAATCGACCCCAAACCTTTTATACAAAGTTTCAGAAAGATGACGATTCAAAAATTAAAATAACTTGACCTTGCCGTTACGTAAAGGCTTAACCTCGGATATGGAAGGAACGATAACCAATTCAGAGGAGCCGTGAATGTAATGAGTATACTGATTCAGCAAGCTACGATCCTAACGATGAAAGATGCCGATGTCCCCTTTACGGGGGATATTCGTGTTGAAGGACATCGCATTACGCAGATTGCGGACCACATTCTGCCTCAACCGCAAGATGAGATTATCGATGGCCGCCATAAGATCGTCATGCCGGGTCTGATTAATGCCCACCAACATACACCAATGAGCCTGCTCCGGGGATTCTCGGATGATCTGAAGCTGATGGACTGGCTCGAACGCAAAATGTTGCCTGCCGAAGCGCGGATGAACCCGGAAGATATCTATTGGGGGGCCAAGTTATCCATCGCCGAGATGATCCGTTCGGGTACCACTGCCTTTGCCGATATGTACATTCATATGAACGAGATTGCCGAAGTTGTGAAGCAAACAGGTATCCGGGCATCGTTGACACGAGGAATGGTATTTATGGAGGACGATGGCGGACGCAGGTTGCAAGAGGCGATCGATCTTGTACAGCGCTGGTCTGGAGCGGCCGAGGGACGGATTACAACCATGTATGGACCGCACTCCCCCTACACTTGTCCCATGGAGCCGCTCCGTGAAGTCATTGCCATGACTGTCACAGAGGATATCCCGCTGCATATTCATCTGGCTGAGACAAAGGAAGAAGTTGTGAAGATTCGAGAGCGCTATGGCATGACACCGACGGAGTATTTGGAAGAGGCGGGTATGTTTGAACAGGCACATGTGTTGCTTGCGCATGGTGTACACCTCAATCGAAGGGATATCAGCAGATTGAAGGGTATGCGTGGTGGTGTAGCGCACAATCCGGTCAGCAATCTGAAGCTGGGGTGTGGAATTGCTCCGATTACCGAGATGTTGGCCCAGGGGATTAACGTGGGGATCGGAACCGATGGAGCGGGAAGTGCCACAACCGTGGACATGTTCGAGGAGATCAAAGCGGCGACCTGGTTGCAAAAGCTGGACTATGGCGATCCCACACGCTTGCCAGCCAAGAACGTTCTACAGATGGCTACACGCGGAAGTGCTAGTCTGCTGGGCCTACAGGATGAAGTGGGTGTACTTGAGGTAGGTTGCAAAGCGGATCTAATCCTGATCGATCTGGCGAAACCACATCTTCAACCGGTACATGAGGTAGAATCGTTACTGGCTTACAGTGTAAACGGGGCGGATGTGGATACCACGATTGTGAACGGTCAGATCCTCATGCAAGGCAGGAAGTTGTTAACGATTGATGAGGATGAACTCTATCGTGAGGTGAAGGTTAGAGCAAAAAGAATTGTTGAGGGAATTTAATTTTTAGTGAATTTAATCTAAACTGGAAAAATATTTGTGCTCAAAACGCTATGGAGGCTTACTCCATGGCGTTTTTTGTCGAATTGCAACTGGAAATAGTTCCTTGGTCCTGTTCAGAATTGGTTCAGAATACCTCGTTATACTGAGCATGTAGTTGTTCAAATATGAAATGTACACGAGGAGGAACATGAATTGAAGGGGAAACAAAACAAAAAACGGCTTAAGCCGATATTGAAAAAAAGCATGTTGACTGCACTCGGATTGGGCATTGCATTGCCTTTAGGTGGAACGCTTCCGCAGGCTGACGCAGGTGCAATTGGTCCGGTAATAAACATTTCACAACCTGTTCTTAACGATGGCATCAACTGGTTAAGTTATTCATCGAAACCAAATGATCCTTCTTTACGTGATGTGCCCATCGAGGTGACCATCAATAATATCATCAGAATCAATCTAAGTACACAATTTCGATCCGATGAGTATAGCCCGCCTACAGCCAGCTCAAGTGATAACAGCATCGCTGAGGTGTATGTAGAAACGAGACAAGATGAGAATATGCCAACGCCGGAGAGCACATTGGTGGTTATTCCTCGCCAAAGCGGCACAATCAACATCGAATTGAAAGCGAATTATATGATCTCTGGTGCACCAGAGACTGTTACGGATAACATTGAACTTTACATTAGTAAAAAAGGGGATGTAAATGCAGACGGAAAAGTGAATTCCCTGGATGCTGTAGACCTTTTCAATTATATTCGTAACATGATGACTCGCCGCAGCTTTTCTTATGTAGAGATGAACCGAATGGATGTGGATCGTAATACGGAACCCACTTTCGGGGACATGGATGCATTGTTAAAAGGATATAAGGGCAAAACACTTGGCGGAAAAAACAATGACTATGTGTTGACCTTTAAGCAAGTGGATGATGCCCCGTATGTACTGAATGGTCAATTGAAGGATTACATGGAGAGTGCAGTTGCTGTTGATTACTATTTAATGGATATTGATTATGATGATACCCTTAATACTCCTTCTTATCAGTGGTACCGCGCAACAGACGCTTTAGGAGAAGATAGGGTGCCAATCGTAGGGGAGACACGAGAACAGCATAGTGTTACATCTGAGGACGAGAATCATTATCTTGTGCTTGAAGTTATTACACACTCCACTTCAAACCCAAATACGGAGCCTAGACGAACATTCATTGTTGGAAAAGAAAAAATACAACTTCCTGATTAATTCATATTCTTTATTTTAGTTAACAAATAACAACACTTTTTCTATCTTTACCATACGATCTATTAATTGATACAGACATGGAGGCTATTACATGTTTCAACCGAAAAAGAAACGTCCCAGAATCAGAAAAACAATGTCGGGTCTGATCGCACTGACATTACTCTCTTCACTCGTATTGCCCGGTGTAGCTGGGGCAGAACCGGAAGAACCTACACAAGTACAATTTGCAAATGTAAGCGTACAGGCAGGGCAGAGCGTTCATGTACCTGTTGCATTGAAGAAGTCCTATTTCGGGGTGAAAGCTTATAATATGCAGATTGATTATGATACGTCTGCACTGGAAATTGTTCGGATCACGCCTAAATCGATCAACGCCAACACCACATCCTCAAATGAAGAAGGTGTAGCAGACTTCCAGTATGAAATTAATAATGCAGAAGGCTGGGTACGGATAATTTGGGTTGATTTTTCTGGAGGGAACAATCCAATTGTAGACGAACAACAAATGTTTGATATCGAGATCAAAGCCAAAAACAATGCGACGCTTGGAACGAAACAGCTCTCTGTAGATCAAACGGATTCAGAGCATTGGCATTTTACGAATGTAGAACATGAGAGCTACACTCAATTGTCCGGTGGAGCAATCACAATTACAGCAGCTAACTCAGGTGGTGGTAATTCAGGCTCGACACCGAATCCAGGTTCCTCCTCGGGAGGTAGCGTATCACCAACTTCACCAGTGGTTACACCTGTTCCTTCCACTCCAGCGGTAACCAAAGGTGTAGACATCTATGTGAACGGACAGAAACAGGAACAATCTGCTTCGGCTACTACAGCAACAGTAAACAATCTGGTGACTACCACGATTCACGTGGATAATGACAAAGTCATCAATCAGATTGGTAGTGGACTTAGAACGCTTCTGCTGCCGATTACAGGTACCGGCAAGGATGCGGTCGTTGGTGAACTGAACGGCAAACTGGTCAAAACGATGGAAGGAAGTAATGCCGAAGTTGTCATTCAGACAGACAGTGGTACGTACACCCTCCCGGCAAATCAGATTCAAATTGATCAGGTTCTGAACCAATTCGGAAGCACTGTTCCACTCGAAGATATCACCATTCAAATCGCTATTGCACCTAGTGCTGCATCCAAGCAATCAGCCATTCAGGCCGCAGCGAACAAGATGCAGAACACTACGGTGGTTGCAGCTCCAGTTGATTTTGAAGTAAAAGCCATCTGGAATGGACAGCAAGTTAATGTGGATCGTTTCAACTCTTATGTAGAACGCTCCATTACATTGCCAGAGGGAGTGGATGGTTCAAAGATCACGACTGGTGTTGTGCTTCAGCCAGATGGCAGCCTTCTGCATGTGCCGACTAAGGTTATCAAAGGCAATGGACAAGATTCTGCTGTTATTAACAGCTTGACGAACAGCACTTACGCCTTGATCTATCACCCGACAACATTCAGTGATGTAACGAGTCACTGGAGTCGTGATGACGTACAAGATCTGGCATCCCGTCTGATCGTACAAGGAACCGGTGAGAACGTGTTTGCGCCAGACCGGAGTATTACGCGAGCGGAGTTCACGGCTGTTCTGTTAAGAGGTTTGGGTCTGCACTCCCCGATTAGCACAGAAGAAGCTTCATTCACGGATGTGAAGACAGGCAGCTGGTATGAGGATGAGGTTCAAACGGCTGTGTCCTACGGCCTGATCTCAGGTTATGCTGATGATAGCTTCCGTCCCAACAGCGAAATTTCTCGTGCTGAAGCGCTGACGATTGTGTCACGTGCGATGAAACTAGTCGGTCTGGCACAGGCCGACGCGTCAGAGACAACAAGTCTGCTGAGCACATACAGCGATAGTGCTAAAGTACAGGCTTGGGCAGCAGAGCCGGTTGCATCGGCAATTAAACAAGAACTGGTACAAGGTGCTGATGGCAAGCTGATGTCTGAAGCAGATATTAGCCGTGCGCAGTCGGCGGCGATTGTGAAAAGGCTGCTGGCAAAAGCCGGATTAATCTAATCAAATTTCTGAACACCTACACTTACTTGAAATGATTTATTTCAAGCAAGCTGTAGGTGTTTTTTTGCATATCGTTTTTTTGAACAACCTCTTATAGGTGCAATGGCCCAGTTCATTATCAGTTCACACTGATCTGGTACGATATGAACATCAAATAGATAGATATCGTGCATGATCAGGAGAGGAAGAAATCCTTATGAAAATACTAGAAGTTAAAAATGTGAAGAAATCATACACGTTATATGGAAAAGAAAGAGTTCCGGTACTCCACGGTTTGAACCTGAGTTTTGAGACAGGCGAATTCGTCTCCATCCTTGGTGAATCTGGCTGCGGTAAGTCGACACTAATGAATATTATTGGTGGCATGGACTCCGATTATGAAGGGGACGTTGTTGTTCGTGGCAAGAACTTAAGTGCCATGACAGAGAAGGAAATGGATGATTATCGGAAGAATAATATCGGTTTTGTCTTTCAAAATTTCAATCTGATCCCACATCTATCTGTCCTCGAAAATGTGACGATTGCGATGCAAATGACGGATACAAATGAAAAGGAGCGAAATCAACGTGCCGTTGATATATTAACCGAGGTTGGACTGAAGGATCATCTGAACAAACGTCCCAACCAGTTATCTGGAGGTCAGAAGCAACGGGTTTCCATTGCACGGGCTTTATCCAACAATCCGGACATTATTCTCGCAGATGAACCGACAGGCGCGCTGGATCGAGAAAACGGAGATCAAATCCTGGCTTTGCTCGACAGCATAGCCCAAAAAGGAATGTTGGTGATAGCCGTAACTCACTCGCAGAAAGTTGCTGACTCCGGTACACGTATTGTGAAGGTAGAAGAGGGGCGCATCAGTGATGATATTCATCTCAAGGATCCTTCTACGGTTGTCTACGAAAGTGGTCAGGGTTCTTCCCGGAGCCTGGGCTTGCTTGCTTCGTTCAAGATGGCACTCAAAAATATGAAACTCAACGCCAAGCGTAATGTCCTGGTAGCTTTGGGTGGATCGATAGGTATATTAAGTGTACTCCTGATGCTCTCCTTGGGGAATGGGATAACGACGTATATGAACGACGAAATCAATTCAAGTATGGACCCATTGCTCGTGGATATAACCAAGCCGAGTGAAGAAGTCAAAGACATGCAAGGCCCTGAAGCCTTGATGGCAACAGGTGAACCGTTCACCGAAGCTGATATCGAGACGATTCGCAATTTTCCTAATGTGGATCATGTAGAGACAATTACGACCATTACAGGCCAATCGACGATGGTGAATGAAAAACAAAGTGTAGGACTCACGCAGTTAACAACGTTAACGGATGCTTTTGATCCAGCGTTGATAACAACGGGTGTTCTGCCGGTAGAAAATGAGATGTTGTTACCCCTCGCTACGGCGAAACAATTAAGCGGGAATGACCAAGCTGAAACGATGATCGGCAAGTCTGTGTTTCTATATATCAACGAGATGGATAGCAATAATAAACCAGTGACTTTGGAGAAAGAAGTAACCATCTCAGGGATCTATGAAGCGTCAGATCAACGATCTCCAATGCAACAATCCCCGGGATACATTTCATCAGAGACGTTAGGGCAAATGTACTCGGACAAAGGAATAACGATTGGACCGATTCAGGTTAATGCCTATGCCACCGATATGAAATATGTAAATGATATCAATGAAGCTGCTGTTGACGCTGGCTTCGCAGGCTCCCAGATGGCCAAGGTCATGGAGAATATTACGACTTACGTAAGTATGGCTTCCATTGTACTGGCGGGTATTGCAGGCATTTCGTTGATCGTATCCGGTATTATGATACTGGTAGTGCTCTATATTAGTGTCGTGGAACGCACGAAAGAGATCGGAATACTGCGGGCGATTGGAGCAAGAAAGAAGGATATCAAACGAATATTCTTCTCCGAATCTGCCTTATTAGGCGTATTTAGTGGTATTATTGCGGTAATCTTTGCAGTGATCATAAGTTATGTGTTAAATATACTTCTGGACAATGCGTTTGGAGCAAAACTGATTAATCTCTCGGGATATTACATCTTGTTCGGTCTCGTGGTAAGTACGGCGATTAGTATCGTGGCCGGTTTGATGCCATCATCAAAAGCGGCGAAGCTGGACCCGATGGAATCCTTGCGATACGAATAAAACCAATGGCGGAAAGGATATGGTTACATGAACACGATTCTGGTGGTGGACGACGATTCCCATATCCGCAAATTAATCCGAATCTATCTTGAAAAGAATCAATTTTCCGTGCTGGAAGCAGCAGACGGTCAAGAGGCGTTAGATATGCTATCTCATACGAAAGTTGACCTAGCGATTGTGGATGTAATGATGCCGCGAATCGACGGCATTGAACTGACGGAAGATATCCGGTCTTATCTGGATATTCCGATCCTGATGGTGACAGCCAAGGGAGAATCCAAGGACAAAGTCAGAGGATTTAATGCCGGGTCAGACGATTACCTGGTTAAACCTTTTGATCCTGTGGAGTTAATTCTGCGTGTGAAATCATTATTGAAACGATATAACAAAAATTCATCGAATATCATTCAGATCAGCGGTGTAAGGATTGATTTGGGCAATCTGATGGTCGTCGCGGACGGACAAACCATCGAATTAAAAAAGAAGGAATGTGAATTATTATTTTCTCTGGCGAGTTCGCCAGGGAAAATATTCACACGTACACAGCTTATCGATGATCTATGGGGCATGGACTATGAAGGCGATGAGCGTACGGTCGACGTGCATATCAAGCGCTTAAGGGAACGGCTTGAACCTGTACCTGAGCTAGTAATCTCAACGATAAGAGGACTTGGATATCGTCTGGAGCGGACATGAACATGCTGAGGAAGAGCCTGCGACTTCGAATTGTAGCTACGTTTATCGGGATTGTTCTGGTGAGTTTAATTCTCTCCTTTATGATCAATAACGGGTCCCGCGAAAAGGCGCCGAATCGTTTTATGGTTACCTTTGCTGAAGACATCGCTACAATGATTAACCTGATTGATGATCCGGAAAAAGTGAAATCTAGCTTGGGTATCTTTGCCCGCTACGGCTTGAATATTACTCCCGTGAATCAACAAAGTGAAGTGTTGTCTTCCTTGCCAGAGGATAAAGTTCATTCGTTATTTGAGGCGGGGACAACCGATGCAATGTTCATGTCCAGTAAAGATGGAATTGCGACTATAGGTGTTCCCGGAACAAACGAGGGGATCGGCACTTTCCTGATTCAAAGCGATTTCTCTTCTCTTTTTCATACACTGCGAAACACGCTCTTAACCTCCCTATTAACGGTACTGGTCATTGGTAGCCTACTGATCCTGTTCATGTCCGGGTACATTGTGAAACCGATTAAGAGGTTAACGGTCGCAGCGAAGGAGATGTCATCAGGTGACCTGTCGGTTCGGTTGAAACATAACAATCAGGATGAGTTTGGGGAACTGATGGAGAGCTTTAATCATATGGCCAGTGAGTTGCAGAAAATCGATTCTGTTCGTGATGACTTTGTCAGCAACGTCTCTCATGAAATGCAGTCTCCGCTCACTTCGATCAGGGGATTTACCAGAGCGCTACAGGATGGTGTTATTCCTTTGGAAGAGCAGAAAGAGCATTTGGATATTATCTATGAGGAAACGCTGCGCTTATCGAGGCTTAGTGATAATCTGCTTCGGCTAGCCTCGCTGGATTCGGAGCATCATCCGGTTCATTTCACCACGTTCCAGGTCGATGAACAATTAAGAAGGGCGATTCTACTGGCGGAGCCGCAGTGGTCCCAGAAGGATATACAGATCGAATTGGACTTGTTGCCCTGCGAGATCACAGTGGACAAAGATTTGTTTGATCAGGTCTGGCAGAATTTAATAAACAATGCGATCAAATACACCGGCCCTAAGGGTGCCATTCATGTCGAAATTGAGACGTCATCTTCATTCGTGAAGGTATTGATTAGAGATTCAGGACAAGGAATACCTGAGGAAGCTCTCCCTTATATCTTTGATCGATTCTATATGGTGGACAAAGCGCGGAGCAGCTCGCTTCGAGGGAATGGATTGGGTTTGTCCATTGTAATTAAAATATTGAAATTGCATCAATGTACAATTGATGTAGAGAGCGAAGTCGGAAAAGGCACACAGTTTATTGTCACGATTCCCAGATCGACCATTACACCTTAAGGCAAGCCGGAACAGAGAGAGCAATATGGAAACAATCGGTCCCTGTGCGTTCAGGATTCAGATTGCTATCATATTGCTTTTTTTGATATCTTTATTCGCGACAAAATTTCACATATAGTTTTGTTTAGCAGAGGATCATTTGATAAAATAGAAGAGACGTTATGTGAATCTATGAACTTAATCAATTTATCATACACAGAATGGAGCCATTCAATGAAATATCGCAATATGGAAGATTGTATTAACGATCTGGAGCAGCACGGTCATTTGATTCGGGTCAAGGAAGAGGTTGATCCGCATCTGGAGATGGCAGCCATCCATATGAAAGTGCACGAGGCCAAAGGCCCGGCGTTGTTATTTGAAAATGTAAAAGGCTCGAAGTTCCAAGCCGTATCGAATCTGTTCGGCACAGTGGAACGAAGCAAGTTCATGTTCCGCGGTACACTCGAAGGCGTACAACGGGTCATGGCAGTTCGTGACGACCCCATGAAGGCGCTTAAGACGCCATTCCAGCATGTCCGCACAGGTCTTGCTGCGTGGCAGGCGCTGCCGAAACAGAAGTCTATCAGCCTCCCGGTGTCCGCACAAGAGATTCAAATCTCGGACCTGCCGCTCATCAAGCATTGGCCGATGGATGGTGGGGCATTCGTGACGCTGCCGCAGGTGTATTCCGAAGATCCAGATAAGCCAGGCATCATGAATTCCAATCTGGGGATGTACCGGGTTCAGTTGAATGGCAATGATTTTGAATTAAACAAGGAAATTGGATTACACTATCAGATTCATCGCGGAATTGGTATACATCAAGCCAAAGCGGTCAAAAAAGGTGAACCACTGAAAGTGAGTATTTTCATTGGTGGTCCACCAGCACATACACTCTCAGCGGTTATGCCTCTGCCTGAAGGACTCAGTGAGATGACATTTGCCGGTCTGCTCGCTGGACGTCGTTTCCGGTACAGTTACAAAGACGGCTATTGCATTAGCAATGATGCTGATTTTGTCATCACGGGTGATATCTACCCAGGCGAGACGAAGCCCGAAGGTCCGTTCGGGGATCATCTGGGTTATTACAGTCTGACACATGAATTCCCGTTAATGCGTGTGCACAAAGTCTATGCCAAACCTAACGCCATCTGGCCGTTTACGGTTGTGGGTCGTCCGCCACAAGAGGATACAGCGTTTGGCGATTTGATACATGAGATTACAGGAGACGCGATCAAACAGGAGATTCCGGGCGTCAAAGAAGTACATGCGGTCGATGCAGCAGGGGTCCATCCATTGTTGTTCGCCATCGGCAGTGAACGTTACACGCCGTATCAGGCAGTGAAACAGCCGACAGAGTTACTTACGATTGCCAATCGTATTTTGGGTACGGGTCAGCTCAGTCTGGCGAAATATTTGTTCATTACCGCTGAGGATCAGCAGCCTTTGGATACCCATAAGGAAGTTGAATTCCTAACCTATATTTTGGAGCGCATGGACCTGCAACGAGATATTCATTTCCACACCCATACGACGATTGATACATTGGATTACTCAGGTACAGGACTGAACAGTGGCAGCAAGGTCGTGTTTGCAGCATATGGCGATAAGATTCGGGATCTGTGCACGGAAGTTCCAGAGTCTTTGAAAAACATACGCGGATATGAAAATCCGCAGCTCATCATGCCGGGCATCGTTTCAATCCAGACATCAGCCTTCACAAGTTACGCGGATACTGCGCAGGAGATGGAAGCATTCACGTCTCTATTGAAAGAACAGGGAGGTCTGAACTCATGTCCAATGATAATCCTCTGTGATGACAGTTCGTTCCTGAGTGCTAATCTGAGCAACTTCTTATGGGCAACTTTTACTCGGAGCAACCCTTCGCATGATATGTATGGAGTTAATAGCGGATATGACCACAAGCATTGGGGTTGTGATCAGGTGATTATTGATGCGCGGACCAAACCTCACCAAGCACCGCCGCTGATTCCCGATGCTTCGGTAGAGAAGAGCATTGAACGTTTATTTGTTAAAGGAGCAAGTCTGGGTTCAATCAAAATCTAATAGGAGATGTCTTAAAGAAGTTCAAACGCACCGTTTGAACTTCTTTGGCTTGCTCTGATATAGCGATAAGACACAAAAGTGTGTAAAAGTTTAAAACCGGGACTAATTTGGATGTTGGAGTGAGGATAAAGTCTTACATGTTCGTATTTACCTTTGCGATTAAGGTCGTTTGAACTATGTATGAAATGAAGAATTATAACGATATAAAGAAGTATAGGTATTTTTGTGGCCCCGTTCCATTGGGTGCTGTTACTATAATGAATTGTTCAGGGGGAATACCGATTTGAGAATCCATATTATGAACCTGCAAGACGGAGACCGTCTGACTGCGGATACATTCAGCGATGCAGGATTACACGTTCTCGGGAAGGGAACAGTAATCAGAGGTGAGGATATTTCCTTGCTTATGCAGCACCGTGTAGATTATGTAGATATTGAATCACGCGAGGAGGAAATCACTGAGGCAGAATTTTTTGCTGCAGCCGCCAAGCATGCTTCCGGGTTAAGTACAAGTGTGAAGGAAGAGCCGCCAGAAGAAGAGATGAAGTCCCAGTTTATTCAGACCGTACATAATTATCAAAATGCTTTTCTTGAAGCTCTGACTGTTGGCAAGTTCAACGCCACCATGGTCGATGATGCACTGCAACCGATGGTTGAGGGACTGGATGAGCAGAAAGATGTCGTTCATCTCCTGATGATGCTGGAGCGGGATGACGTCAATAACTATACACATTCAATCCAGGTAGGGTTGTTGTCCTTCTACCTCGCGAACTGGCTTGGATATTCTCAGAAAGAGAGTTATCAGATTAGTCGCGGTGGTTATCTGCATGACATTGGAAAGTGCAAAGTATCCCACCGGATTCGGAACAAAACGGAACCGTTGACAGCGGACGAGCACCTTGAAATGCAGCGTCACACCATATATGGACATGAAATCATCAAAAATTCGATGACGGATGAAGCGACAGCACTGGTCGCTCTACAACATCACGAACGGGAAGATGGGTCGGGTTATCCGATGCAACTTGAGAAAAGTGAAATTCACCCCTATACCCAGATCGTATCTGTAGCTGATATCTATATTGGCATGAGATCAGGGAATCACGGGGGAAGCAATCCAAACCTGATCAACAACCTTAGAGATATTTATGGAATGGGATTTGGTAAATTGAATGAAAAGCCGGTTCAGGCATTGATGCAACATTTACTTCCTAATTTCATCGGAAAACAAGTCCTGCTCAGCAATGGTGAAAAAGGTGTTATTGTCATGAACAATACGTCTGATATTTTCAAACCGCTCATCAAAGTGGAATCTGAAGAATATCGTGATCTCTCCAAAGAGCGTACGCTTGCCATTGATGAATTGCTTATTTAATATCGATGGTTATTGTTACTCCATCATTGCCATTCTATTTTTTTGAAAGACGGGCCTCCTGTACTAAGACAGGGGACCCGTTTTTTGTTATATCAACCTTTATGTGTTGTTCTACCAAGGTAGCAAGCGTATACTTTGCGAAGACCTTATTTTTCCTATGGGAGCGATCGCCATGATTGAAGTGACAACTGAGATTAGAATACATGCCCCGATTGAACGGTGTTTTGACTATGCCCGGGATATTGAACTACATACACAGACAGTCTGGAAACATACGAGAGAACGAGCCGTCGCAGGAGTAACCACAGGAAGAATTGGAGCGGGGGATACCGTTACATTTCAGGCTACCCACTTTGGTGTCAGACAGAAGTTGAAGTCCCGAATTGTGCAGTTTGAACGACCGTTCCTCTTTATTGACCAGATGGAGAAGGGGGTTTTCAAGAGCATGCAACATGAACATCATTTTAGCGAATGCGGAGAACAGATGACTTGCATGAGAGATACGCTGCGGTTTAAAGCGCCACTTGGATTGCTGGGATGGGCAACGGAGCGACTTGTGCTGAAGAGATACATGCTGGCATTTCTGGAGAGTCGCAATCGTAAACTCAAAGTGATACTTGAACAGCAGCCAGAATTGAATGGATAAAGGAGAGAAGACATTTGATGGATAATGAATATTTTGTAGGTTGGGGCACACTTGCCTTGATTAATGCCGGACTAGCTCAGGGAAAAAACAGAAGTGGTCTGAACTGGTTTCTGATTTCCCTGTTATTAGGTCCGTTGGCAACCCTCTTTATTGTGGTGTGGAATAGACTGGACTAATTCAACGATCGAGATTCCGATGCATATGACGATCGATCATCCAGAACAGAAGTGCGGCTGCACTAACACCTGCACCTAACCAGCAAACCCCTGTCCAACCCGCCCATGCATACACTTGGGTAGAAAC
The DNA here is from genome assembly GCF_024159265.1 of Paenibacillus sp. 1781tsa1. Classification (NCBI taxonomy): domain Bacteria; kingdom Bacillati; phylum Bacillota; class Bacilli; order Caryophanales; family Paenibacillaceae; genus Paenibacillus; species Paenibacillus sp. 1781tsa1. Next base: position 2,888,211 of record NZ_JAMYWY010000001.1, read on the forward strand.
GATGGAGCCGGTTGCACTGCCGATGGAATAAAAGATCATATAAGCTGCCGTCAGGCGGCTCTGTGCTTCGGGTCGAACTTCGTAGATGAGGCTCTGGTTGGTAACATGTACGGCCTGCACGGCGAGATCCAGCAGGATAACACCGAGGATCAGGAACCACAAAGAGTGATGGACATAACCAATGGGCAGCCAGGACAATAGCAGAATGACAAGAGATATGCCGGTAGTTTTTTGCCCAAGGCCCCGATCGGCGAGTTGACCTGCACGGGCAGCAGCCAGTGCTCCAGCCGCTCCTGCCAGACCGAATGCACCTATGACTGTATGAGACAGGGACAGTGGAGGGCTGCTTAGTGGCAGAACCATGGACGTCCACAAGATACTGAAGGCTGTGAAAATCAGCATGGCCAGTACACCTCGTACTCGTAATACACGCAATTCACGGTACAGTTGCAAGACGGAGGAGAGTAATTGGACATAGCTTTGTTTCACTTGCGGGGATTGTTTCCTTGGGAGAACAAGAAATAAGGCCACAATCCCGAGTAAAGTAAGGCTGGCAGAGAAGAGATATACCGATCTCCACCCGAGCCAATCGTTCAGGGTACCTGCAACCGTTCGTGCAAGTAAAATGCCAATGACGATTCCGCTGGTTACCTGTCCGACAATGCGACCACGTTCGGAAGGGGCGGCCAAGTGTGCAGCATAGGCAACCAATGTTTGTGTAATGACCGCGAGTAGACCTACGACAGCCATGCCCGTGAATAAAAGTGAGCTGGACTGTGAGGTTCCTACCAGAACCAGTGCAAACACGGATAAGAGCATTTGAATGAGGATCAACTTGCGGCGGTTTAAGAGGTCCCCGAGCGGAACGAGAAGGAACAGCCCCAAGGCATAACATATTTGAGTCACTGTGATGACAATCCCTATGGATGATGGAGAGAGGTTGAATTCTTGAGCGATGGAGTCCAGCAAAGGCTGAGCATAATAAATATTGGCGACCGCAAGTCCACTGCACACGGCAAAGAGAAGAGCAACTAACCTTGACATGGCAGGACGATCCTTATTGGATAATTGTGCATCTGGAGAAGAAGTTTGCATAAATGGCTGTCACCTTTCTATTATGTACTGATTGGTATGATATGTTTCGGGATAACCATACTTTATTTGCTTTAATTCTGTCAACAGAGGATTAGGTGAGACTTCTTTATTTGGTAAAAGACGCTTTTTAGCTGGTTTTCTCAAATTCAAATGAGTTATGTTTGACCTATGCATTGTTTTGAGATTAAAATATAAATATACTGAACGATACATAAAGAGGTGGGTTGTATGGTTAGACAACGGGAATTTGATACGGACAAAGCACTCGATGCAGCAATGCATACGTTTTGGGACAAGGGATTCGAAGCGTCATCTTTGAGTGATTTGACGACTGCAATGGGCATTCAACGTCCCAGTCTTTACGCGGCTTTTGGCGATAAAAAGGAATTATTCGAAAGAGCACTTCGCAGGTATACCACGCAGCATGCGGCTCAAGTCAGAGCCAGACTTCAACAGGGCTCAACGGTGCGAGAGGCCTTTCGTGGGCTGTTTGAACATATTGGAGCTGAGGGGAGTGTGACCGAGCCTAGTCACGGCTGTTTTTGCATTAATACGATGGTTGAGCTGGCTCCACATGACCCCAAATTCGCTGTCCTTACACGGGAGCATCAGATGTATCTGGGAGTTCTTTTCAAGGAAACGATAGAAAGAGGCCAACAGAGCGGGGAATTATCCGCTCAATTGAACGCGAGTGCGGTCGCACAGTCTTTGGTTGTATCCATGATTGGACTAACTGTATTGATGAAATCAGGACCGGACCGCTTGTTTGTAGAGCAGAGCATCCAGGTTACGCTGTCTTTGTTACAGTAATAGGGAATTATTCTGTTTAAAGTGATGCGGAGTTGCTACAATATGTTTAAATTGAACTTAACATTTACACAAAAAGGAGAGGACAGAAATAAGCTGAGGAAGCGCAGCGTTCGCCTTTATCCCCGGATTTTTCCTTTATAAAAAGGAATCGAAGAAAATCTGGGGATAACAGCGATCAGAAGGTTGTTCTGTCATTGGAGTGACTAGTGTTAATATTCTTTAGTTTAATTTATATAGACAAGAATTGAGCAGATATAGGAGGAGATCAGAAATGGATACGAAGTTGCGCTGTGCCGTTTTGGATGATTATCAGAATGTTGCACTGACGTCGGCAGACTGGAGTTCGTTGAAGGATCGAGTGGAAATCCAGACATTTAACAACTATATGGGCTCGGAAGAAAAAGTCATTCAAGAATTACAGGATTTCGATATTGTGGTCCTGATGCGGGAACGTACACCGTTTCCGGAGAGGGTTATTTCGCAGCTCCCTAAGCTAAAACTTCTGATTACAAGTGGTATGCGCAATGCGTCCATAGACCTTAAGGCTGCGGAGCAAAAAGGGGTCATTGTGTGTGGAACCGAGGGAAGTTCTAATCCACCAACGGAACTTACGTGGGCGCTAATACTGGGACTGTCCAGACAGCTGGTTACGGAGAATAATGCACTTCGCTCCAATCGAAACTGGCAGAGCACTGTAGGGTTGGATCTGCATGGAAGAACACTTGGATTGCTCGGTTTGGGCAAAATAGGCACTCGCATGGCGGAGATCGCACAAGCATTTGGCATGAATGTGATGGCCTGGAGCGAGAATCTGACACGAGAGAAAGCCGAAAAACATGGTGTGATCTGGTCCGAGACCAAGGAGCAACTGCTTGCACAGAGCGACATTGTATCCATTCATCTGGTATTAAGTGATCGTACGCGCAATCTGATTGGACAAGCCGAATTTCAACAAATGAAATCGAGTGCGCTATTCATTAATACGTCGCGAGCGGGCATTGTTGATCAGGAAGCTATGGTGGAGGCACTACAGCGTGGTTTGATTGCTGGTGCAGGTCTGGATGTATATGAGCAGGAACCGCTGCCGGTTAACCATATTATGCGAACATTGCCCAATGTCCTGGCCACACCGCATCTGGGTTATGTGACTCGTGGCAATTATGAGATCTATTATAATCACACCGTAGAGAATATAGCGATGTTCCTGAACGGAACACCGATCAGGCAAATGCTTCCTTAGAATGAACGGTGCTGAATAAAACGTAGCTTTAGATATATGGGATTATAGACAAATAAGGTGCTGCCAGGAAAGAGTTAGACCTGAGCAACACCTTTTTTAGGATATCTGTCTAGCAAGACAAAGGAAGGGATAGCCGTAAAATGTATTCTATCTTACTGACCGACACCATTCACCAAAATTTAATGATGTGGTCCTCGCTGGGAAGAATGAATCATGGCGACGCTTGATTCACGAACGATTAAGCGCGGTTCAAATTGGATGTGTTCGTAATCGGTCGTGCTCATCTCCCGAATTCGTTTTAACAACAGCTCGGTAGCAAGTCTGGCGACTTCTTCCCCCATGATGGACACAGAACTAATCTGCGGAGACGAGACAGTGGTCCATTGATTGTTATCCACGCCCACCACAGCCACATCTTCAGGTACACGGACGCCTAACTCCTTGAACCGATTAACCAAACCTATGGCGACCATATCATTAATGGCATAGACGGCATCCGGCATATGCGTAAGTCCGTAGAAATAATCTGCAGCATTGGCACCGGTATTCAATGAAAAGTCCTCACCAAAGTAGACGAGAGAAATATCCACATGGCCTACAGCTTGCTCATAAGCACGGAAGCGCTCTTCAATAATGTCTTTGGGTGCACCGGCATATGCGATTCGAGTCCGGCCGATTTTGAACAGATGCTCCATCACCAGTTTGCCTTCGGGTTGAGACAGAGAGACGATATCCGCTTTCATGCCTGGTTCCAGTTTCTTGCCGTAGTTAATCATGGAGATAGGGAGAGGGGCTTTATCAATCAGTCCAGGCAACGTTTTGGGATATGCGAGAGGCATGAAGATCAGTCCGTCGACATGCAATTTTTTAACATTACGTATGGTTTCCAGCTCGGTTCGGGCATTGCCTGCCGTATTGATCTGCACGACATGGTAACCATGCTGCTTCGCCGTTTGCTCTACAGACCACGAAATTTCCGGAATGATGGCGTTACGTATATCGGGTACAACGAGCGCGATTTGGTGTGTTTGCCTGATTTTCAGACTCTGTGCGGAGGTGTTGGGTACAAACCCCAGTTCTTCAATGGCCTGCATCACCTTATCTCGTGTTTTACTACTTATGCCTTCTGAATTGTTGATGGCCCGGGATACGGTAGCGATGCCCACGCCGGCACGCTCTGCCACATCCTTGATGGTAAGCTTCTGTTCTTTCCTCAATGTACGGTTACCTCACTTTATCGGAAACGATTCCGAATATTTAGGAATATGTATGCACTTCGCGATAGTTATATAACTTAATTATAACATTTGAGCCATAAAGTATCCCGTGAATGGAGCAGATTTATGCCGAGGTATGATTATATTTCATTCCGTCTGCGCTATTATTTGCCATGGTATATCTTAATAACTTGGATTACATCGGTTACACAATACCGTCAAAATAACTTTAATAAACGTGTAAGCGTTCTAAAGTAAACTCGAATTGATCACGAAATAGACATATTAGTGGAGAAATATGTTTGACAGCGTATCTAAAATGTGACATATTTAATTTACGGAAACGTTTCCGATTATACTATAAATTATGATCTGGGAGATGAAATGAATGAAAGCATTACGTTGGCACGGAGTCAAAGATTTACGTCTCGAAAATATTAATGAACCTCACCCTGAAGAAGGTAAGGTCAAAATAAAAGTGGAATGGTGCGGCATCTGCGGCAGTGACTTGCACGAGTACACAGCAGGTCCGATTTTCATTCCGGCTCAAGCACCACATCCGCTAACAGGGGAACAAGCGCCTGTAGTCATGGGGCATGAATTCTCAGGACAGGTGGTTGAAGTAGGGGAAGGCGTTACACGTTTCAAGGCGGGCGATCGTGTAGTTGTAGAACCGATCTATGCATGTGGACACTGCGAAGCTTGTAAACAAGGCAAATACAATCTGTGCTATAAAATGGGTTTCCTAGGACTCGCTGGTGGCGGAGGCGGATTCTCCGAATATGTAACTGCTGAAGAATACATGGTCCATGCCATACCGGATTCAATCTCGTATGAGCAAGGTGCACTGGTTGAACCTTCGGCTGTAGCACTTCACGCCGTGCGCCAAAGCAAGCTGAAAGTGGGCGATACCGCAGCAGTGTTTGGTGCAGGCCCGATTGGATTATTAGTTATTGAAGCTCTTAAAGCATCGGGAGCTTCTGATATATATGTTGTGGAGTTATCGGACGAACGGAAAGCCAAAGCGGAAGAACTGGGTGCGATTGTGATTGACCCAACACAGTTCAATGTGGTAGAAGAGATCCATCAGCGTACACAAGGTGGCGTTAACGTAGCCTATGAAGTAACAGGTGTGCCACGTGTACTGCAACAAGCGATCGATTCCACACGTATTGGCGGTGAATTAATGATCGTCAGCATTTTTGAACAGGAAGCACCGATTCACCCGAACTCAATTGTCATGAAAGAACGTACAGTTAATGGCATTATTGGCTATCGCGATGTGTTCCCGGCGGTTATCAGTCTGATGGATAAAGGTTTCTTCCCGGCTGACAAGCTGGTGACCAAACGAATTTCGTTGGATGAAGTGGTAGAGCATGGATTTGAAGCACTGTTGAAAGAGAAAAATCAGGTTAAGATTTTGGTAAAAGCTGAATAGAAATCACAGACAATAAGAACAAGTAGACAGCACATCAATAGATGTGATTGTCTACTTTTTTTGTATAAATAGGGCGGAATTTGTTGCATATGCGGGTGGTTTTACATAGTATAAAAAGATACAATTTGTATCATCTTGGTGTGAAGGTAATGATGATGAAAAAATGAAGGAGGAAGCGGACATGCAGAGACATACAAAATGGACAGCCGTAATTTTGACCATTGTCGCAGGAATGAGCTGGATGCTTATGGGGAACTCCAAACCGAAAAACACCACGTCAACGAGTCAACCCCCTGCGACGGAGCGTGGGCTTGCCAAGGTGTCGAATGCACCGATCAGTTCAGCGGATGTAACATCGAAGATCGAACTGCTAGGAAGACCTTTTACCAAAACACCATATGCTAATAACGTCTGGGACATGCAACTGTACAACGGCAAAATATATTTGGGCCACGGAAATAGCAGCAATCTGGGCGTAGCTCCAAATTCAGGCCCTATTCCAGTCATTTATTATGATACAGCGAACGCGAAATTTAAGACCCAATCGGTGACTAACAGCAACCCGGGCATCTTGCCATCAACGAAGATGTATGTGGATGAGGAACAGATTGATATCTACAGAGTACTAAACGACAAGTTATATATTCCTGGCAATGATTCCGATAGTGAACAGTGGGAACTGGGTAACTTCTATCGTCTGGATGGAGAGGTGTGGACCAAATATCGCAATCTGCCGCTTGGTGTACACGTATACGATTTGGCATCTTATCAGGGCAAGATGTTTGCTGCGCTGGGGACAGATTCCAAACCAACGATATTAATCTCTCATAATGAAGGTGAAACTTGGCAGAAATATGCGACGATCAATACGTTTGGCTTTCGGGCCTATACCATGTTCCATCTGAATGGCAAATTATATGCATCTGGCATGATGTATCCTGCCAATAAAATATGGAATGACAAAACCAATATCCTGGAGATTAACGAAAAGCTTGAGAAGCGGGATGTTGTCATCTATGGCAGCAAAATGCTGCCTGGACTAACCTATCAAACGGGCACGATTCCTTATAATAAAATAGGGAAAAATGTTAACTTTAATAACAAGTTGCTCTATATAGCTGGGGGCGTGTTCAATGATGGACAACTGCTGCCCAAATCCTTGAATGTCATGACAGATATTAATCAGGTAAGACGAGTTAATCTGCCAGATGCCGAGGCGCTCCCGACCGATGTGCTATTACGTGATGGCAAGGTGTATGTGCTTACGTACACCCGTCAAAGTGCCAATCTGTATATCAATCGGGTCTACCAATCCACGGATCTGACAACATGGAATGAGATTTTACGTTTTAATCAGGACACGTATGCCAAGTCATTTGAAGAGAACGAGGGTGACTTCTACTTTGGTCTGGGTACTGATCCTGATGTGTTATCGACTTCGTCAGGGAAATTGCTTCGAGTGAATCGCAATGACATCCCCGTGAATGCTAATTAAATTGGAAGGAAGATTATGGATTATATACTATGCTACATCCACATTATTGGTGACCGGGAAAATACCTTAAGATGCAGTAGAGTGCATGTCAGACCGCTTCGGTAGTGTGATCAGATAGAGGCTGCCGTTAAGGTAGCTTTCTTTTTTTATCTAAAAGATTACTTTGAACGACTAACTTCGAAAATTTGAAAATAAAATTAAGAAACTATAAAATGGATAGAGAAATAACCCTTAACCAGTCAACTGGATTACAAATGTTATGATATACAAAAGCATGTCGCATTTCACATGAATGCGAAAGTTCCATACTTCCAATTGCAAAGGAGCAATATACGATGAACGTACCTTCAGCATTGTTTAAACCTTTTACCTCGGACAAGCTAACCTTGTCTAATCGAATCGTTATGGCCCCCATGACTCGCGGATTCTCACCAGAGGGCGTACCTGGACCCGAAGTTGCTGAATACTACCGTCGAAGAGCAGCAGGCGGAGTGGGGCTTATCATTACGGAAGGTACAGGCATTAATCATCCTTCTTCGGTCAGCGGAGCGAGTATTCCATTGTTCCATGGTGAAGATTCGTTGCAGGGATGGGCTAATGTAGTGAAAGCAGTGCATGAAGCAGGTGGCAAAATCATGCCACAATTGTGGCATGTGGGTACAGCACGTCGTTCCGGTGACTTGCCTAACGCAGAAGCTGAGCCTGTAAGTCCGTCAGGGGTTAGCATGGCAGGTGAGCCATCACGTGAACCATTAACGGAAGAGGAGATTCAAGGTCTTGTGAAGGCATATGCCCAAGCGGCAGCGGATGCACAGCGAATCGGGTTTGACGGAATTGAACTGCACGGAGCCCATGGATACCTGATTGACCAATTCTTCTGGGAGCAGACGAATCGACGAACCGACAATTATGGTGGTGATTTGGTACGTCGAACCCAATTTGCGGTTGAAGTGATTGAAGCTTGTCGTGCTGCGGTTGGCCCTGACTTCCCAATTGTGCTCCGGTTCTCCCAATGGAAGATGGGGAATTATGAAGCACGTCTGGTGGAAACGCCGGAACAATTGGAGCAATTCCTGGCACCACTCAGTGCTGCTGGCGTGGATATATTCCATTGCTCTACACGTCGGTTCTGGTTGCCTGAATTCGAAGGATCTGAGCTGAATCTCGCAGGTTGGACACAGAAAATCACAGGCAAACCAGCCATTTCGGTTGGATCGGTAGGGCTTGAAGCTGAATTTGTGGACAGAGCGACTGAGAACCAGGGAACAGGGGATGCCCATTTGGATCTATTGAATGAGAAGCTGGAGAATAATGAGTTTGACCTGATTGCCTTGGGGCGCGTTCTGCTTAGTGATCCAGAATGGCCTGCCAAAGTTCGGGAAGGTCGCATATCCGAAATCATTCCATTTACAACGGAAGTGTTGCAAACACTCCATTAATTGAAGGCTAAGAACGTTTCCAAAAAGTGAACCAACGCCAAATCGTTACGATTTACAACGGAAAATGAAACAACAACGAAACAAAAACGAACAAATAGGCCGCCTTTGGGCGGCTTTTTCACCTACCTATACTAATAATTTCAATATATGAAAAATTCACAATAGAAAAACATTTTCTGCACCGCTGCACCTGTTTATTACTCCCATACATCCCACACGCGCGTAGTCACAACACCATGAAGTTCCACATCTCAGGTTCCAGTGCAACCACTTTTTTTGCCGCTTAAGTGTCTGAACAACGATTCGATCTTCAGAAGTGCTCATTTTGAAAATCATTCACCTTGTGATAAGGTAGGCCTGAACCCAAGGGTTGCCAAGACGACATTACATAAGGAGGATGAATATCCTTGAACAACTATAGTTTCAACCCGAACAATCCATGGAGAAAATCACTGAAGATGCTGTTTCTTCTGCTTGGCATCGTTCTACTATTATCGGCATGTGGTCAAGCTCAGAAACCTTCTTCCGCAACAGACTCGAATACCGGCGGCTCAAACGCTGGCTCCAACTCAGGGCAATCTTCCTCATCGCCGGAGCAGAATACCGCTCCACCGCAGGAAGAAGTACCAGAGGAACCGCAAGAAGAAGTCGATCCGGTGCAGGAGCAGCTCAGTTCATTAACGTTAGAAGAGAAGATTGGACAGATGATACTGGCCGGTGTTCAAGGGACAACGTTGGATGATCAAGCCAAACAGATGATTACGGATCAGAAGGTAGGGGGCATTATTTTTTATGCCAACAATGTAACGACACTTGAGGGAACAGCCAAGTTTGTACAATCCATCAAGGAAACGAATCAGTCCAATCCGGTACCCATCTTCATGAGTGTGGATCAGGAGGGCGGCAAAGTCAGCCGTATGCCGGAGAACGTGGAATCCATTCCATCCAACAAAAAAGTAGGCCAGACAAAAGATAGTGCGCTCGCTGAAACGATGGGGGAATTGCTGGCGAGACAAGTTCAACTTGCAGGTTTTAATGTAGACTTCGCGCCTGTGTTGGATGTGAATAGTAACCCGAAAAACCCGGTGATCGGTGATCGTTCATTCGGCAGCTCGGCAGAACTAGTATCTCGTATGGGGATTGCGGAGATGAAAGGTCTGCGTAACGAAGGCATTGTTCCGGTAGTGAAGCATTTTCCGGGTCACGGCGATACGTCCGTGGACTCCCATCTGGATCTGCCCGTCGTGAACAAAACGGAAAAACAACTGGCTGAGCTTGAATGGATTCCGTTCCAGGCCGCAGTGAAGGAACATGTGGAGGCTGTCATGGTTGCACACATTTTGTTCCCGAAGCTGGACCCGGATCATCCGGCTTCCTTATCGGATGTCATTATTGGTGAACATTTGCGCGGGAAGTTCAAGTATGATGGTGTGGTCATCACAGATGACCTGAGTATGGGAGCAATCGCGAAGAACTTCAAGTTGGACCAGGCAGCCCTGGCAACTGTTAAAGCAGGAAGTGACATTCTGTTGGTAGCTCATAGTTATGAGAGTGCCAAGACGATTTTTGATACGCTAATAAGTGCAGTGAAGTCAGGCGACATCTCCGAATCCCGAATCGATGAAAGTGTATATCGTATCCTGGCATTGAAGCAACAATACAAGTTATCGGATGATCAGAAAGCTTCTGGAGACCTGAAGCAACTGAATGCAGATATTGTGGATTGGCGCAAGCAAATCGATGCTAGATAATAAATCCTGTGTTATGATTTTGCCAGAGGTGAGATCCAAACATGTATACCATTATGATAATAGAGGACGATCCCAAGATTGCAGGATTATTGAAATCACATATTGAACGCTACGGGGACCGGGCCGTTCTGGTCGAGGATTTTGAGATGATTGTGCAACAGTTTGAGCAGGTACAGCCACATGTGGTCCTTCTGGATATCAATTTGCCCAGCTATGATGGTTTCTATTGGTGCCGCCAGATTCGTACGCTGTCCACATGCCCCATTTTGTTTATCTCCGCTCGGAGTGGAAAGATGGATCAGGTCATGGCACTGGAGAACGGAGCGGATGATTATATCACCAAGCCATTCGAACACGAGATTGTTATGGCCAAAATTCGGAGTCAGCTACGCCGGGTATATGGGGATTATGCTGCACGTGACGAAGAACGCAAGGTGGAACTGGACGGCTTGGTCGTGTACCTGGAAAGACTGGAGATTCAGCTGGGTGATCGCAAAGTGCAGCTGACGAAGAAAGAAACGATTCTGCTGGAAACGTTACTGCGTCGCAGTCCCAAGCTGGTAAGCAGGGAAACGATCCTGGAGAAGCTGTGGGATGACTCTTTTGTAGATGACAATACACTCAGCGTTAACGTTACCCGGGTTCGTAAGCGTTTAGCCGAGCTTGGCATTACAGATGCTCTGGAGACGGTCAGAGGTTCAGGTTACCGATTGAACAATAACTGGAAGTCCTCTTCATCGTCATGAGATTGTTTATACGAGAACATCTCGCTTTAACTTGCTGGGTTGTTGCTATCTTGTTCACCGTTATTGCAGTGTTCTGGTATGACGGTTACAACGATTGGATCACGGCTACTTATGCCGTAGCGTTGGGATTATTTTTATACATCGGATATTTGGTGTATCGTTATTATTCACATCGCTCCTTCTATACCCGGATGTCACGATCGATGGATTCGCTGAAGGAATTTGTACCATTGAACGAAACAAGTCCATTATCACTGGCGCTGGAGAAGCTACTGGATTCACAATACGGACAGTATCATGCTCATCTGCATCGGCTGGAACAGCGGCAGCAAGAATATCTGACGTTCATGAACCAGTGGGTACATCAGATGAAGACACCATTATCCGTCATCGAGTTGACCGTGGAAGGTCAGGAAGATGACGATCCCAGGCTCATAAGCATTCGAGAGGAAGCAGACCAGATGAGACGGGGATTGGAGACTGTGCTGTATGTGGCGCGTTTGGATACCTTCGAACAGGATTTCAGTGTGGAACCTGTGATACTGAAGAACGCTGGTGAAGAGGCGATCCATGAGCTGAAACGGTTCTTCATCCGCAATCACGTCTATCCAGAGATGCATATCGATTCTGCGCTGGTTGTACAATCCGATGCCAAGTGGATTCGGTTCGTCTTGGTACAGTTACTGTCGAACGCAATCAAGTACTCTGCGGGTAGCGGACAAAAGATCTATGTGCGTGCATATGAAGCAGAACGCTCTATCATGCTGGAAGTGCAGGATCAGGGCATCGGGATTCCTAAGTCCGATCTGAATCGGGTATTCCAGCCTTTCTTCACTGGGGAGAACGGGCGGCATTTCAAAGAGTCCACAGGCATGGGACTGTATATTGCAAAAGAAGTGTTAACGCGGATGAATCATCGGATTGATCTTGAGTCCGTGTACGGCGAAGGAACGACTGTCCGAATTACATTCAACTCCTGAAGTGACAGGTTGAAGATAAGATTGGGACGTGAGGTCTGTATTTTTGTTGAAAAAGTGTGAGTGGAGTATGAATTACAATGTAAGTGTAAGGTGTAGTATAGACGTCTATTGCCTGATCGGGGCGAAGGCGTCTTTTTGATTTTCATGATGCAACCTTACAACATTGTCATGTTGATGAAAGGTTAAACCATAGGAGAATGGCCGAAACTTCGATAGACTATAGTCATAAGAGTACAGGAAAGGCCACGCACAATACACATGCAGACAGCATGAATGTAACTTGATTTTTGAATTCATACATCACTAAGGAGTTGTAACCATGGAGATTTGTTCTGTGAAACAGATCAGTAAAATCTACAAAGGCATCGTATCTTATGAAGCGTTATCAGGTATTGACCTCAGTATTCAGGAAGGTGAGTTTGTTGGCATCATGGGACCATCGGGTAGTGGCAAAACAACGCTGCTGAACATGATCTCAACCATTGATCATCCAACATCAGGAGAACTGCGAATTGCAGGGAAGAATCCGTTTGAATTGGATCAGGATGAACTCGCGCTGTTCCGGCGTAAAGAGCTTGGATTCGTTTTTCAATCGTTCAATCTGTTAAATACACTGACAGTTAAGGAAAACATCGTACTGCCACTGACTCTTGACGGTGTTTCGCTAGCAGAGATGAACACACGTGTGGAACAACTGGCAAGCAAGCTGGGGATCGAGGGTATTCTGAACAAACGGACATATGAGATTTCAGGAGGACAGGCACAGCGTACGGCCATTGCCAGAGCACTCATACATTCTCCGAAACTGATTCTGGCGGATGAGCCAACGGGCAATCTGGATTCGAAGGCGGCAAGAGATGTGATGGAGATTCTCGAAACCCGCAATCAGGAGGATCAGGCTACGATGCTGCTGGTTACCCATGATGCAGTAGCTGCAAGTTATTGCAGTCGTGTTGTCTTTATCAAGGATGGCAAACTGTACAATGAGATTCACTACGGCGATAATCGCGCAGCCTTTTACCAGAAGATTATTAATGTATTATCCCTAATGGGAGGTTCAGGACATGAATTTTCGCCAGTTCGCCATTAATAACGTTGTTCGCAACAAACGAATTTATCTGGCTCATTTTCTGAGCAGTACATTTTCCGTCATGATCTTTTTTACTTACGCATTGCTCCTGTTCCATCCTGATTTGAAAGCGGGGTTAAAGGGATCAAGTGGTACGGTTACGTTGCTTGCAAATCAAGGGTTTATGATTGCAGAGATCATTATATTCATCTTTTCATTCCTGTTCCTGCTCTATTCCGTTGGTTCATTTCTGAAGACACGCAAGAAGGAATTTGGTATTTTCCTGATCATAGGCATGACACGTAAACAGATGAACCGGCTTCTGTTTATGGAGAACATGTGTATCGGATTAGCTTCCATTATTACCGGGATCGGACTCGGAATTGTTTTTGGCAAATTGATTCTGCTCATCTGCGGCTCCATGCTGGCTGTTGAGAACAGTCTTCGATTCTATTTTCCACTGAAAGGCATTGCCCTGACGGCTGGTGCATTTCTGCTGCTGTTTGTTATCATTGCGATGTCGTCATCCTTGCTCATACGGAAAGGTTCGCTCATTGACCTTGTGAAATCAGAGGAAAAACCGAAACCCGAACCCAAGGCATCACGCTTCCTCGCCTTGCTGTCGGTGCTGTTCATCGGCGGTGGTTATGCAGGAGTATTCACTTTTGTATGGGTAAGCTTCTCGTTTCCGTTATTACTCGCAAGTGTCGTGGTTGTTATTGCAGGTACGTACTTCCTGTTCACGCAGCTTAGTGTATATATCATTCGGGCACTCAAAAGAAATCCAAGATTGTTTTTCCGCAAAACCAATCTGCTCTTCCTATCGGAACTTACCTATCGAATGAAAGATAACGCCATCATGTTTTTCATGGTAAGTATCATCTCTGCATCTTCATTTACGGGAATTGGCACCATGCTTGCTATTGCTGACCCGGGGTTGTCGTCCATGTCGAATCCGTACGCATTCAGTTATACGAATTCATGGGATACTCCCGACTCGGATCGACATATTCGTCAGATTGAAGAAACGTTGATTGATCATGAAGTTCCCTACGTGAAGGGCAGCTATGCTCCTCTAGCTGAAAATAACAATGGAAATATTATTAAGCTGAGTGATTATAACCGTCTGGCGAAGGCACTTGGGTATGAAGAACGCACGTTGAAACAGGTCGATGAGTCATTTATGACACCAAGCAATTTGGCTGTTCGCAAGAAGTACCGTGGACAGGCTGAACAAGGATTCTCGGGAGGGAAGGTCTATCTGGAGGTGGAGAATCAGCGCGTACCTGTTCAGCTATCGACTCCGGATACCGAGATTGTGATTCCTTTTCAATATGAAATTTATCTCTACGTCGTAACCGACGAACTGTTTAATAAGATGAGACCTGCGTACAACGAGGAAGTAGGCATGCCTGAAGGTTTCTATTCGAGTCGAACGATACAATTTATCGTGAAAGATTGGATGGGTACACGCAGCTTTGCTCCTGAATTGATCGAATCCATTCAACAGAATCATTCCAATAGAGGTTACTTCCAGGTGAGTGCACTTGTGGTGGACTGGCTCAATTCGAAACAAACGAACGGAATTATCCTGATCCTGAGCGGTCTGATTGGCATTGTTTTCTTCACCTTTGCAGCAAGCTTCACGTATTTCAGACTTTACGCAGATCTAGAACGAGATGAAGCGCAGTATCGCATGATTGGCAAAATGGGACTGAGTCGTCCCGAACTCCGTAAGATCGTAACAAGGCAGCTATTACTTATGTTCTTCCTGCCGATTCTGGTGGCGGTCATCCACAGTTCGGTTGCCTTTGTAGCGTTACAGCAACTGGTTGATTTCTCGGTCTTTGGATACAGCCTGCGCATCTTCTTGGTGTTTGCTTCCATGCAGATCTTGTATTTTGCACTTGTGCGCTGGCGGTATCTGCGTCATATGTATTCCAAGTTAGTCTAAAATAGCATGGCCCAACAGACACCGAACGCATGACTCGGTGTCTGTTGACTTTTCTATCCCTGGCACAGTACTATTTTATTAGATACAGAATGTATCATTACATAGTTTCTCAAGGATTTAGAAGGATGGGGTTACAGAAATGTCAGGCCGATGCCTGAGAGGGAGGACATATCATGAGCATCACGATGTCTCGTGGACAAGCTTACGTTCAACGTTTGAATGATGAGCGGAATGTATGGCTGGATGGTGAGCGTATCCGGGTAACCCAGCATCAGGCCTTTCAGGGAACACTTCAAACGATAGAAGGATTGTTTAATCTGGTGGATGACCCGGATACAAGGGAAACCGTAGCCTATTGGGACGAACAGACGGGAAGTTACGTGCATCGCTCTTTTCTAGTGCCTCGTTCACTTCCTGACGTAAACAGCAGGGCGGATGCTTTTCGGCTTTGGGCTGATCGGACGTACGGAGTGATGAGCCGATTGTCTGATTATGCCCGATCCCGGCTGACAGGTTGGTACGCAACACGACATGAGATAACAGCACATGATCCTGCATTTGCAGGTAAAATATCCGCATATTTTGAACAAGCCAAGCGAAAAGATGCATTCCTGACGATTGTCCAGCGGGACCCTCAGATTAATCGATCCTTGCCTGTTGGAGAAGATGAGGATGCCATGCTGAGAATTGTCCAAAGCAATACGGAGGGCGTGGTGATTCGCGGGGCCAAAATGGTGGCAACAGCATCGCCTTATGCGGATGATATCATTGCGTATCCCGTTCAACGAATTCCGTCCCACCTGCCAGAGCTAGCCCATATGGTGATTGTAGCTGCGGACAGTCCGGGCTTACACATGATGTGTCGAGAATCTTTTGCGGCAAAAGATACAGATCAATCACATCCACTCAGTGCGCAGTACGATGAGATGGATGCCGTGTTATTTTTTGACGATGTATTTGTGCCCTGGGAACGTGTATTGCTGCACAATAACCCTAAAGCCGTATGGCAGATTCGCTGTAATACAGCTTCGTCCAGTCTGGCTTATCATCAGAGCGTTATCCGATTACACTCGAAACTGGAGTTCATTACAGCCGTGACCTCCGCCGTTGCTAAGGAGATCGGGGTGGACTCCTTCCTGAATGTGCAGGAACAACTCGGTGAGATGATCAGTCAGGTGCAGACCATCGAGGGACTGATTATTGCTGCTGAAGCACAGTCCAAACCGGATACATTTGGCAACTGGTTGCCGGAATTCAAATATATTGAAACCGCACGTAATCTGGGCAATCACTATTATCCCCGCGCGGTGGAGATTTTGAAGACCATTGCTGCGGGTGGTCTGATTCAGATTCCTTCAGGTACGTTTGAGATGAATGAAAAGATGGGTTCCATGATAGGCAAATATCTTGGTGGAGTAACGATGCAAGCTCCGGAGAAGATTCGTCTTTTTCAATTGGCATGGGAACTGACAGGAAGTCCACTCGGAGCAAGGCATGATCTGTATGAACGTTTCTACGCGGGTGATCCTGTGCGCAACCGGGCGAGCCAATATGTGCAGTATGACAAGGAACGCTTATTGGCCAAAGTTGAACCGTGGCTTCGTTCGGGTAAGGCATGATCTGATGATCTAAAACAAATGGTCCGAATGAAGATTGAAAAGCCTGAATGAAGAACGAAAAGTTTGAATGTAGAATGAGAAAGGTCTTATTTTAGTTAAAGCCTTGGCCTGTGCCAGGGCTCTATTTCTATTTATTTAGATTATCTTTAGAAATGATTTAGGTTGAATTAAGAGACGTAGTATATAGTAATAATGTAGAGATAGGCATAGAGTATAGGAAATGAGAGGAATAACATGAGATACACCGTATTAATTGCAGATGACGAACCAGAGATTGTGGAATTGCTTCAGCTCTATCTGGAGAAGGATTATACTATTAAGACTGCCGTGAATGGTGCCGAGGCGCTACAATGTATACGTTCAACACAGATTGATCTGGTCATACTGGATATCATGATGCCTGTAATGGATGGATTGCAGTTAATTAAGCAGATCAGGGCCACACATCACATGCCTGTACTGTTTCTATCCGCCAAAAGTCAGGATCACGATAAAATCCTTGGACTCGGACTTGGGGCAGATGATTATATAGCGAAGCCGTTCAACCCGCTTGAGATTGTCGCCAGAGTAGAGGCGTTGCTCAGAAGAGTCAATCAATTTGATGCAGCGGAGATCCCCGCTGCCAAAGAAGAGAATCTGGTATTGGGTGATCTGACGCTGGATCGATCCCAATGTATCCTTTTTCGTTCAGGAACACCTGTAACATTAACCTCTACAGAATATAAAATTATGGAATTGTTGCTTGATCAACCTGGCCGAGTGTTCACCCGAAAAAAAATCTACGAAGCGGTCTGGGGCGATTATTATGCGCACGAGGACAGCACCATTATGGTACATATCAGCAACATTCGGGAGAAGATCGAGCGTGATTCCAGACAACCGGAATATCTCAAAACGATAAGGGGACTGGGATACAAAATTGAAGCGCCCATGGAAAGCTAGAGAAAAGCGACTGTTGCAGACATCCCTGACACTGGATTTCTTGCTGTTCAACTTCTTTTTGCTGTTACTGGTATTGATCGTGTACCTTATAGTGTCACTGGATGTCGTGGATTTCCGCATTTCGGATCAGGTCGTTGATCCAGATCTGAATGTTGAAGCCCACGTGTATGTGGCAGAGCTGGAGAACGAATTTTACTCCGGTGGGGGTTCGGTGTCCAGAGGGAAAGATACAGAGATTCAACGTCTCAAGGACAGCGGAGGTTGGATTGAGATTCTGGATGCGAATCGTAACGTCATTCATCATGTAGGAGACAAGCAGGATTCGTTCACCGAATACAGTGAAGCCGAGCTGTATGCAGGACTGGAGAACCGAAGCGACCAACCGTACTATTACTCCATCACTCCGTTAAAGGCAGAAGGACCGCCAACGTATGTGTTGCTGAAGATCCCGCGTGATCTGGTCAGCGTAAGGATTAATGATAATCAGCTGATTACCAATCTGAAGCACCCCTTATCCTTTTACATTATGATTGGCATCGGTTTGGTTTTGTTGTTGATCTTTGTATATAGCTATTGGGTCGCACGGAGAATCAAAAAACCACTTAGTATTCTCTCCTCAGGTCTTACACAGATGATCCAGGGAAATTATAGTACACGGATGTCGATCTCTGCCGAGAGGGAGTTTGTCCAGATTGGCGAGACCTTCAACTACATGGCGGACGTCATTGAGAACACCTCTGCGGAGAAACGTTATGCGGAAGAGAGCAAGCAGCGACTGATTGTAGACTTATCCCATGATCTAAAGACACCGATAACATCTATACAGGGATATGCTCAGGCTTTGGTGGAGGGACGTGGAGAGGACAAGGACAGGCAACAACGATATCTGGGATATATCTATAACAAGTCAGTTCAAGTTGCACGCATGATACAGAATATGCTGGAACTGCTCAAGGTGGATTCGCCCGATTTTCGCATGCATATTCAGAGAAGAGAAATTGGAGAATTCGTGCGCGAGATTATGGCAGATACGTATGGGGAGATTGAGCAGAAACAGTTTGTCCTTCATGTGCTTGTTCCTGATGAGGAGATCTACGCAAGGTATGATCCAGAGCTGCTATCCAGAGTCATCCAGAATTTAATCACCAATGCCTTATCGTATAATCCGCTCGGGACAGAACTGCGCGTGGAACTCATTCCGCTCGATACCCATGTGGTGATTGAAGTAGCAGATACCGGGGTGGGCATACCCCAAGAACTGTGGTCAACGATCTTTGACCCGTTTGTACGAGGGGATGAGGCGCGGACAGCGACCGGAGGCACCGGACTGGGATTGTCCATCGCACGGCGTAATACAGAGAAGATGGGTGGACGGCTGATCCTATCCGGGCGTGGTCGAGAGACTACCGTGTTTACCATTCAGATTCCAAATTAAATTAGAGAAGAAATGTCCATGTGGAGGGGAAAATTTTGTTCAAAGGAAATACGTTTGTCCGGTTCAGTATCGCACTGGCGCTGATATTGGTTAATATCTATTTATTATCACGTGTGAGCTTCATCTTTCAGCCGCTTGTCACCATGATCACGGTCATTACCGTACCAATGATGTTGTCCGTGTTCTTTTATTATCTGCTGAGACCGCTTGTGAATTATATGGAGAAAAAGAAAATCAATCGCACGCTAAGTATTTTGCTAATCTATCTGGTTATTGCTATTCTGGGAGTGTTCTTCATCATTGGCTTATGGCCATCGTTACGTGAGCAATTGGTTAACCTGGTCGATAACGCACCGAATCTAATCAATTCATTAAGTGAACAGCTGAGAGAGCTTGAGCAGAATGGTGCCATTCAAGCCTTGTTCCCCGAGGGCTCAACACCTTTCTCTCAGATTACGGAGTATATCAACAAAGGATTTAACTTTGTGACCAACTATGTAAGTGGATTTTTCTCACTCGTTTCCAGTTTTGCGATCATCTTGTTTACACTACCGATTCTTTTGTTCTATATGTTGTTACAAGGCGAGAAGTTTGGTCGTAAATTGGCACATATCGCTCCAAAACGTTTCCAAAATGACAGCCGTGAAGTCGTAATTGAGATTGATCAGGCGTTGAGTGGTTTTATTGTGGGAAGAGTTTTGGTCAATCTGGCATTGGGTGTACTGATGTATATCGGTTTCTTGATCATTGGACTGCCATACGCATTACTGCTCACGGTAATCGCGGTCATCATGAACTTTGTTCCGTTTATCGGAGCGATTGTGTCGTCTGTCCCTATTGTGATCATGGGTCTCGTGGTATCACCATCCGTTGCCATCTGGTCTCTGATTATTATTCTTGTCGCTCAGCAGATTCAGGACAACCTGGTTGCACCGTACGTATTTGGCAAAAAGCTGGATATTCACCCGCTTACGACGATTATTCTGGTCTTGGGTGCAGGGGACCTGGGTGGAATTATTGCCATTCTGATTATTATCCCGGTGTATATGATCGTTAAAATTCTTTTGGTTCGAATCTATAATATGTTCTTCAAGGACAAATGGCAGAATGCATAGCATGTAAATTATTCGAAGGAGTGGAGCACATGTCTGAAATCATCGAAAAACCATATAACGAACCTGAATATATCGCACCTCAATCTGTTCAAATGGGTACCATTCACATCTCGAACGATGTGCTGTCCAAGATTGTGGGGATGGCCGCGCAGAGCACGAATGGCGTATCCTCCATGTCTGTGGGGCTGACTGAAGGGATTGCCAAGAGCATCAGCGGCAAGAGTCTGCAAAAAGGGATTGACGTACACGTCAAAGACGATCAGGCAACCATTCTGCTGCGCATCAACATTCAATATGGTAACAAGATGCACGAAGTCTGCCGTGAACTTCAACATAATGTTCAACAGGCTGTAGAGCAATTAGCCGGTGTTATGGTCAATGAAATTAAAGTGCAAGTTGTTGGCATATCCATGCCGGAGACGGTATAACCGAATGTAAGAGATAACGATTGTAAGGATTGAACAAATGCAAGTGATATGGATTAACAAAAACAGCACCTTCCCAAGTTAGCAACTTAACTGGGAGGGTGCTGTTTTATGTTTGCGATAATAAGTGGGCGCTTCGCCCATCACTTTTTTGAACATTTTGGAGAAAAGCAATGCATCAGTGTAGCCCACAGAACGGGCAATGTCACCAATGGTCAGACCGGGATCTAGGGTCAATTCGGCTGCCCTGCGCATCCGGTAATGGACCAGATACGACTGAATACTGCTTCCCATCTGGTCTTTGAAGAGAGAACACAGGTAACTTCGCTGCAAACCGACATGGGCCGCGATGGACTGAACGGTAATGGCATTGGCGTAGTTCATTTCAATAAAGTCCATTACCTGCGTTACGTATGTTTCCTTCGAATAATCCTGCATGGGTTGAAGATGCTCTGAGTTGGCCTGATCAATCAAAATGGAGAAGAATTGATACAGCAAACCAGTCATGCTGATCTCCCAGCCTTTGTGGTTGTGTCGCGAATTAATCATTCGATGCAGACAGGATCGCATCTCGTCATCCTCATTACCCAGCTCAAAAATCGGGTGATGCTCCGACAGACAAGCCTGCTGTAAAAAGGGTTGGCTATTGCTGCCTTGAAAAGCAACCCAGCTGTATTCCCAAGGGTCATCCTGATCTGCTTCATAATGAACAACAGAATGCGGAACAATTAGAAAACCTTGACCTTTGTGCAGGGTGTATGTTTTGCCTCCCACTTCGAAGGTGCCTTTGCCATTTAAAATATAATGAATTTTGTAATAGTCTCTCATGGCAGGGCCAAAGTGATGACCTGGTGTGCAGGCTTCCGTGCCATAATGAAGGAGCTGAAGCTCCTGAAAATGATTGCTTTTAAACATATACGTAATCAAGGGTATTCACTCCTGTGTGATTTCGTCTCATCTTGCATTTTAACATATTAATTCGTGTAAAAGATCAATAATTGAAGAATAGTTAATGTAGATAACAATCATTTTTCCATATGTTCAAAGTGGAATGCCATATCGTTTTGCCCGAGAAATGACTAAGATTAGAAGCAGCAAGGTAAACCATACAGGAAAGTGAGATTAACGATGCCCTATACTGCGAGTGAACAACGATATGATGAGATGAAATATGTACGTTCTGGTAAATCCGGAATCAGACTGCCGCAAATTGCACTGGGTCTATGGCAGAACTTCGGTGGTAACCGTACGTTGGATATTCAGGAAGAGATGATTTTGCGTGCCTTCGACCTCGGAATTAACCATTTCGATCTGGCGAATAACTATGGTCCACCTCCGGGATCAGCGGAAGAGAACTTTGGTGTGATTTATAAAAAACATCTGCGTCCTTATCGGGATGAGCTGCTCATCTCGTCAAAGGCTGGCTATCACATGTGGAATGGACCTTATGGCGAATGGGGTTCCCGCAAAAACCTTATTGCAAGCCTGGATCAAAGCCTTGGCCGGATGGGACTGGACTATGTAGACATTTTCTATCATCACCGTCCAGATCCGGATACACCTTTGGAAGAGACTATGACAGCGCTGGATCATATCGTGCGGCAAGGTAAAGCACTGTATGTGGGGTTGTCCAATTATAATGCAGAACAGACGCAAGAAGCGGTAACCATTCTGCGTCGTCTGGGTACGCCATGTCTGGTCCATCAGCCGAATTACTCCATGTTGAATCGTTGGATTGAAGACGGTTTGCAGGATGTACTGGATGAGCAAGGTGTAGGTTCAATTGCATTCTGCCCACTTGGCCGCGGTCAGTTGACGAATAAATATGTCGACAAGATAAAGGAAGAACGAGCCAATCCAACAGGCAATTTGAAAAAAGAAGCTTACACGGACGAACGGATTGCCAAGTTCGATGCGCTTCAGGCCGTTGCAGAAAGAAGAGGACAGACGATCTCTCAACTGGCTCTGAACTGGATCTTGCGTGGTAACCGTGTTACCTCCGCACTGATTGGTGCAAGCCGTGTGTCCCAGATCGAAGAAAACGTAGCTGCGCTCAGCGCACCGGACCTGACAACGGAGGAGTTGAATGAGATCGAAAGCATTCTTGACGGAATGGGTAATTATCCGTGGTAACATACACAGTATAGCTGTGTGAAAATTATAGTTAGACAAAGATTATGGTAATAAAAAATTAATATGAAATGGTGCCGT
The DNA here is from genome assembly GCF_024159265.1 of Paenibacillus sp. 1781tsa1. Lineage (NCBI taxonomy): Bacteria > Bacillati > Bacillota > Bacilli > Caryophanales > Paenibacillaceae > Paenibacillus > Paenibacillus sp. 1781tsa1. The sequence goes on from NZ_JAMYWY010000001.1 coordinate 2,911,192, forward strand.
CCTGATGACCAGGAAGGTGCCATTTTTTTATATGTCATTTTCTTTATAGGATAAGATCTATTATAATAGTTCATTAATTGACCTATGTTTATTTTTTTGGAATGAGCCTAGTTCATAGCACCTGGTCCTAGGATTTAGGGTATAATATATAGAAGCTTTACATTTGAACTACGAAGGAGAGGCTCCATTTGAACTTTGAACAGTGGATTTCGCCTGAAAGCTATAACCTGACATCCGAGATGGAGAATCATCCATCAGACCGGATTGCACTTAGATGGCTCAGCGATCAACGAGAATTGGAAGAGATCACGTATGGTGATTTATTCAAGCAGGCGAATCGTCTTGCTGGAGGTTTGCGTGAACTTGGACTGGAGAAGGGTGATCGGGTGCTGGTCATGGTACCACGCCGTATCATTGCCTATGTCATTTACATTGCTTGTCTGAAATTGGGGATTGCCGTTATTCCTTCCTCCGAGATGTTACGGGCTAAAGATCTGGAATATCGTCTGCGTCACTCTGAGGCGCGGGCTGTTATTGTATGGTCCGAGACGACTTCGGAAGTGGAAAAGATGGACGCGGATCTGCCGTCACTGACACATTGTATCGTAGCATCTCCTAATGGTGAAGTTGGCGTACCTGCTGAAGGTTGGGTCAATGTGCATGAGTTAATGCAAAATCAACCCGATGAGATGGCTGCAGTGGAAACTCACCGTGATGATACAGCTATTCTTGCTTATACTTCAGGAACAACAGGTAATCCCAAAGGAGTTGTACATAGCCACGGTTGGGGATATGCCCACCTGCGGATCGCTTCTTCCTTATGGCTGGATATTCAGCCTTCAGATACCGTATGGGCAACAGCGGCACCTGGCTGGCAAAAATGGATCTGGAGTCCGTTCTTGTCGGTACTCGGAAGAGGCGCGACCGGATTGGTCTACAATGGATCATTCCAGCCCAAGCGTTATCTGGAGTTGATGCAGGAACATCAAATTAATGTCCTTTGCTGTACACCAACCGAATATCGGTTGATGGCCAAAGCCGATGATCTTGGACATTATGATCTGTCCCATCTGCGCAGTGCTGTTTCAGCCGGTGAACCGCTCAATCAGGAAGTCATTGAAATCTTCCAACGTCACTTCGATCTGACTATTCGAGACGGATATGGACAGACCGAGAGCACGTTGTTAATCGGCAGTCTCAAAGATGCGCCTGTACGCATTGGTTCCATGGGTCAGTCGATTACACCTGGATTGATTGAAATTATTGACGAAGAGGGGCAACCTGTTCCTGCGGGTGAAGTAGGAGATATCGCGGTACACAAAGAGATGCCGGCTTTGTTCCGGTCCTATTATCAGGATGAGGGACGGAAGGAAGCGAGTCAGCGTGGCGAGTATTTTGTGACAGGGGATCGTGCACGGAAAGACGAAGAAGGGTACTTCTGGTTTGAAGGCCGCAGTGACGATATCATCATCAGTTCGGGTTACACCATCGGACCATTCGAAGTGGAAGAAGCACTCATGAAACACGCCAGTGTGAAGGAATGCGCGGTGGTTGCGAGTCCGGATGAGATCCGTGGCAATGTGGTAAAAGCATTTGTTGTACTGCGAGATGATTCACTGGCTTCACCAGAACTGATGCGTGAATTGCAGCACCACGTCAAAGAAATCACAGCACCTTATAAATATCCACGTAAGATCGAATTTGTTACGGATCTGCCGAAGACAAACTCAGGCAAAATCCGCCGGATCGAGTTACGTGAACAAGAAAAACGAAATAGTTAAATCATTTTGTATAGATGAAATTTTGGAAATTAAGTCTGCGGAGTGAGAGAGAAGGAATCGATTCTGCAGAAGCTAAAGCGGTCGTATTTGTCTCCGAATTTTATTTTAACCTTTGAAAAATACGATGAAGAAAATTTGGAGACAACGACGATCTAAAGAACGATCCTTCGCTGTAACGGCCACTCAATAGAGTCCAAGTCAATTGCAATCCATGTCATAATATATGAAACAGGAGTGAACACAACCATGAGTCAATTTGAACAAACCTTTGAAAAGTCATTGGAACAATACGCAGAACTGGTTGTCAAAGTCGGCGTAAATATTCAAAAAGGACAGGATCTGCTCGTCACTGCACCCATCGAAACACTTGAATTCACTCGCTTGATTGTTCAAAAAGCGTATGCAGCCGGAGCGAAGTATGTGCAAGTGGAATTCGATGACGACAACATTACCCGCAGTCGCTTCGAGCATGGCTCGGATGACAGCTTCGATTATTATCCAGCCTGGAAAGGCGACATGATGGAGAAGTTCGCCGAAGCTGGCGGAGCAACGTTGACGATCAAAGTACCTGACCCGGATCTGTACAATGGGATTAATTCGGACAACGTCTCCCGTGCGACTAAGGCTGCTGCTCAAGCACGTAAAGGATATGCCAAATACACACGTAATCATGAAATTAGCTGGTGTTTGATCAAAGCACCGACCAAGGCTTGGGCGAACAAAGTGTTTGCCGACATCCCGGAAGAAGACCGAATCAACGTGATGTGGGAAACCATTTTCAAAATGAACCGTGTTGATGGTGGAGACGCCGTACAAAATTGGAGAGAGCATCTGGATACTCTGAATAGCATGAGTGATCTCCTGAACCAAAAGAACTATAAGAGCCTGCATTACCGTGCGCCAGGCACAGACCTGAAAATTGAGCTAGTCCATAACCATATCTGGGGCGGTGGCGGCAGCGAAAATAAACAAGGCGTATATACGGTCGCCAATATGCCGACTGAAGAAGTATTCACCATGCCTAAGCGCAGTGGGGTGAACGGTTATGTTAGCAGCACCATGCCTCTGAACCTGAACGGGCAGCTGGTTGACCAGATGAGAATCACCTTCAAGGACGGACAAGTTGTTGCCTTTACGGCAGCATCAGGCGAAGAGCATCTGAAGAACCTGTTTGCCACCGATGAAGGAGCACGTTACCTGGGTGAAGTGGCACTCGTGCCTCATGACTCCCCGATCTCCAACTTGAATCGTATTTTCTATAATACGGGGATTGATGAAAATGCATCTTGCCATTTGGCTGTTGGAAGTGCGTATCCATTCAACATGAAAGATGGCACAACGATGTCTAACGAAGAGTTGCTGAAGCATGAGTGCAATGTGAGCCTGACTCACGTCGATTTCATGATCGGTTCCGCAGAGCTGGATATCGATGGTGAGTTACAGGATGGTACAATCGAGCCGGTATTCCGTAAAGGCAACTGGGCATTTTAATTTCTAATCTAGCTAATCATAATAAAAGTACTGCACGAGAAAGTGACTTCACCTGAAGTCACTTTTTTCGTTACCTCGTAACATGGATTACACAGGTTTAACAGGCACACATAATTCGCACCAATGCTGATGAAGCAGTTCCCAACGATATCGTTCTATAACCGGCTTATTGTCCATCTAATAACCACTTGTTTGTAAATGAGGTATGATTACACGCCATGCCTGCTGAATATCTTCTGCCGTATGTCTCACCTTATAGATGAGATAGTCTCCGCCCGATAGCTCACCAATCTCAATCAGATCATCTTCCAGACGTTCAGATTCAGTGATAACAATACAGGCATCATATCTACATTTTTCTGGCGGAGTAGTAGTTGGGTCATCTTGGGGAATACCCAGTAATGTTGCTGATTCATGAAGCAGTTGGTTTCTGTCTGCCGATTGTTTCAGCGTATTCATCGCTTGGGCATTGGCTGGACCGTAAGGCCCCACTTGTCGAACATAGGCAAGGTGACATGACGGGAGGTTTTCAATATACATTTGCATGGAATTCTTCCTCTAAATATGGTTTTATCTTACATATTGGATGCTAACATGGTATAAAAAATATTGCATAATGAATTGATTCCCTGTACCAAAACTCGTAGAATAGGAAGGATATGTTAAAGGATGTTCTAAGAGAACAGGAGGGGAAGAGTGGGATATGGATATCACCTATGCCTTCACGGATAAACGGTTCAGGCAAGTTGTGTTGGATCGTTTTTGTAATGAGAGGGGGTTCATTCAGGAGAGTGACGTTTGTGAGGTTGAGACATTGCAACTTTCTAATCACGATATTCGTAATCTGGATGGAATCGAGTATTTCAAGGGTCTTCAAGAGTTGGATTGTGCCTATAATCAATTGACGGGTCTGGATCTTGCTCAGAATCACATGCTCAGGACGTTACGTTGCAGAGAGAATCAACTTCTTACTCTGGACCTCCATTCCAATTCAGAATTGCAGGTGCTCGATTGCAGCTTTAATCGACTTCGCAAATTGGATCTTTCTCATAATTCCAAACTTGTCACGCTGGAGTGCCATTGGAATATGTTGTCGGAGCTAGCTTTGGAGCGCCTTGAACAGTTGGAGGAACTGAGTTGCAGTTATAATGCTCTTTTCACTCTTGAGCTTGAACACAATATACACCTGCGGCGACTTGATTGCGCCAACAATTACATGTTGGAACTTGATGTAACCGGTTGTCCAAACTTGATTGAGCTTCGTTGTAACCACAACCACATAAAAAAGTTGGATATTCATTCGAATTTGGTTTTGGAAAGTGTCCGTTGTTTTAACAACCATATCAGTGAGCTGGATATTCGCCATAACGTGCAACTAAGAGAGCTGTACTGTTCCGAGAACAAATTAACCGAGTTGGATTATAGCGCTAATCCCAAGTTGGAGAGACTGCAATATGCAGACAATCTGATTTTTGAATCCAATCATGAAGTTCAGGGGATGGGTGTGTTTCAGTATGACGCATCGATGTCCAACTATCGGATTCGCTTACATATTCAGGATAAAGAACTGGCAGTCACTGCACAGGTTTCAACCAAGACAGAGATGGAAGCCTTATCCCCATATATGGAAGCGATGTGGAAACGGTGGGACATGCTTGGTGAGCAGGCACTTAAAACCATTGCCGAGGCTCATCCGGACGAAGATATCAATGAATTAATTTTGGCTGATGTAGAATTTCAGGGAGATCAATATCTTCGATTGGGTTATGATGCGGGGCATACACCTGCTGGTCGACTGTACATATATGCGGAGTTTGACGATGAGTTTCACATGTTGGATACGTTGATCTATGAAACGTATTAAAGCCACGAGATCGTGGCTTTTTTGCTTGTTATTTTGTTATATTATATGTTATTCGGCTTGCATTTTGTTGAAGCTAACATATTCATTGATTGGTTTACGGTAACCGCGTGGGCGCTGTTTGGCTTCCGACTTTTTGCCGATGGTGATCATCATGACAGGTACATAATGGTCTGGGATATCCAAACTCCGTTGCAGTTCTTCCGAGTCAAAACCAATCATTGGACAAGTGTCCCAACCGCGATCCTGAGCGATCAGCATCAATTGCATGGCAGACAGGCTGGCATTGCGAATTGCATCTTCACGTTGGAAGAATCTGCCCCGAGATTCGTAAAATTCGGTGACACTTTGGGATTCTTGCTCATATTGGAACGGAGTGAGGGCGCCCAGATTCAGCAAGCCTTCGTTAATGGTGCGGATATGATGGTGTGCGTTGACATCACCCAGAACCACGATGACCGCAGAAGCTGTTTTTACTTTATATTGCTGGGAAGCTTCATAGACTTTCTCTTTCTGTTCCTCGTCTTTGATCACAAGATAGTGGGTATGTTGCAGGTTAAAGGCAGATGGTGCAAATTTGTTCAGGGCAAACATCTCTTGCAGTTCAGACTCCGAAATCTCAATTCCTTCTTCAAAAATAACGGCCGACCTGCGGTTTTTAACTAGATTCTCGAACTCACTCATGATGGTTTCCCTCGCTTATGTATGATTTATAAAATTACTATAACACACTTAGTTACTTTATGTAAGTGTTATTTTTGAATAAGACAAGGTTTGCCTGCCATACGCTAGAATAAAACACTAGAGGTGATTCATGAAAGCTCTCATCACAAGATTTAAGGGAAGACATGACCCGCACGAATTTCGGGTATATGTGATCCAATCTTCGACGTTAAAACGTTTTGTCGTTATGGAGATTATTTTGGGTTCCATCGTGTACAATGTCGCACTATATTTGTGCCATAATGCACTACTTGCTGGCGCAGGCTCTTGGGCTGGAACTGAAAGTCTGAAGAGACTGCCGCTGGTCTTTAGAAGAATCGCAGGGACGTGATGAAGTGTTCAAATGAAAAAGATTGAAGCAGAAGAGGGCCAATAGCGGCCCCATCTTCTACTTCACCCTTGCTATCTATAATTAACTTCTTTTATCTAATCGGATAACTGACGAAGCATGGTGTTCTTGCCTACCTTATTTGGCTCGTTCCAAATATTGCTCCAGTGTAAGTTTCTGATTGGTAATTTCACCAGCAATATATACTCCCACATAACGTACATGCCATGGCTCATAGGAATAACCAGTTAATTTCTCCTGGTCTTTGCTATAACGAATGATGAATCCGTATTTGTGGGCATTGGCTTTTAGCCATTTGCCTTCTTTGGTGTTGCCGAAGCTTTGCTGAAGATCATAACCGGCGGAAGCGCTGGAGATATCCATTGCAAGACCCGTTTGATGTTCGCTTTGTCCTGGACGAGCACTTGTTTTATTGGCAACAGCTTCACCTTTGATGCTGGCATTCCGGTCAAAGATCGATTTCTGAGTTGCATAAGAGCGATAACCAGACACGGCTTTGATATCAATGCCGTCTTTTTTGGCTGCAGCAAATAATTTTTCAATAGCGGTTGCAGCCACTTTACGCATTTGTTTCTTCGGACTTGAGCCTGAGAAGCTAAAAGGAATATTAGGTACAACCAAATCTTGAGGTGCGTAAGTCGAAGGCAGATTTCTCTTTTTATTGACAAGTACAACTGTACTGGACACATTGGTCACGGTTGCCACATTTTTAATCGTTTTGATCGTACGACCAGGTGCATTATCATGCAGAAATTGAGTGAAGCTGGAGCTTGCAGCAGACGCGACGGGATTCAGGTTTGAAGTGATGGGAAACGTAGTAAAAGCAGAACCTGCTACAACAGAGCCTATGAGAATTGTAGATATGATGGATTTACGAGTAAAAGGTTTCATGATGTGTGTTCCTCCTCGGAATATATGAATCTATATACCGAGTATACTAGAGGATTATATCCATAGGTTCTCCAATTGTTTCCGAGTTGTAAACAAAGTTTGCTATATACGTTGAACCAAAGATATTTACACTGGACACTACGATGATAGAACAACCTTCCGATCGCTGTTATCCCCAGATTTTACGAATTCCCCTTATAGGGGAAAATCCGGGGATAGCGTATGCTTCCGATGCAGCTTTCTTGCAGAAAGCTTTTAGGCGAACGCTTCGCTTCTTCTAGTTGTTTCTGTCCTCTCCGTTTCGTGTAAATGTTAAGTTCAATTTATATAAAATCTTCTTTTTGCAACTCTCGTAGAGGCAGTATACATGAAAAAAACCGTTGCATTGGAGGCAACGGCTTTTGATGTGAAGAGAGATACTACTAGATTACTTCAAGTATGCTGGAGACTGGGTTACAACATGCAGGCATCAGTTCCACTGGAGCTGCCCACAGTTACTGCACGGGTGTCACGAACGCGAACGTTAGCGCTGAGCACACCGGAGTCACTGCTTAATTTGAAAGAAGGATAATTTTCTTCTGTATCCAGCTTCATGTGTTGTTCGAGGTTTAGTTGTTGCTTCGGATCAACATAGAACGGAACCAGATTGGTTTCGATCTGAGCGTCAAGAGCCGCGAGTTCATCAACAATGATAATCGCAATAACTCCGTTACATCCGCAACCTTCCAGATCATAGATTACTTTGAAGTATCCAGGTTGGTCATTCAGGCTTTCCGTCAATCGTTTTGCAGCCAGGTCTGTAATTTGAATATACATATAGGTACACTCCTTTATATGTGGTCGTGATTGTAAGTGGTAAAAGAACTCATTCAGCTTCTATTCTCATTATACCACTATGTGAAAAATCAAAGCATTTATTTTCTTGACTGATCAGTCTGGAAAAGGTATTCTTTATTTAATGAATGGGGAGGTGAGGTCTGAAATTGGGAAGAGCCAAGGAATTTGACACGGAAACTGTTTTAAGAAAAGCAACGTCTGTATTTGGAGCGTACGGTTATGAAGGTACATCTTTGAGCTTACTGCTGAGTGAACTTGGCATTGCGCGGCAAAGCCTGTATGACACATATGGAACGAAACATGATTTATTTGTTTCAGCGCTTAAATTCTATATTCAACAGAAGACAGAGGCGGGCATCAGACTATTAAGTGAATGCACAAGTGTGAGGCAAGGCATGGCACAGTTGTTCAACGAAGTGGTTAACGTGCTCACAGACGATGAACGTCGTAATGAATGTTTCATCATTAATAGCGCGGTGGAGCAGGCACCACAAAATCACGAAATCGCAGCTTTTATTCAAACCACTAACCAACAGATGGAAGATGTCTTTCATACTGCGTTGCTACGAGGCCGGAGGAATGGCGAATTGAAGCATACAGAGGAAGAATTGCCTGGTCTTGCCCGTTTTCTGAATTATTCCCGACTTTCATTGACCTTCACGGCGAAGAGCGGTGCAAGTGCCGAAGCGCTGCGAGATTTTGTACAAATGACCTTAAGGGCTATGGATTAAAGATTCACATGATTTGAGCATGAACATTCATAAATGTTTTTTTGAAAATGAACGCGTATGGCGTTTATTTTTTAACATTTATAGACTGATTGGTCTGGAAAAATAACGCCAAACAAAACTGAAGGAGGAAGTAAATATGAATAATGATAAACCGGTGACACTGATTACAGGGGCTAATGGAAAGACAGGAAGCCGAGTTGCGGCTATACTTCAAAAGCAACAATATCCGGTGCGCTTGGCAGGAAGAACTAAAGCATCTCTTTCTGGTTCTGGTGATAACTATGTCTATTTCGATTGGTATGATTCCGAGACGTATGCTCAGGCATTGAAAAATGTGAACCAGGTGTACCTTGTCGTGCCAGTCATGGACATGAATCCAGAAGGCGTCATGATTCCGTTCATCAAGGAAGCATTGTGGAGCGGCGTTAAGCGATTTGTCTTGCTCGGCAGTGCTTCGATCGATGAGAATGGTCCTATATTTGGCAAAGTACATCAGTATTTAAAAGCGCATGCTCCCGAGTGGGCTGTTCTCCAACCATCTTATTTTATGGAGAATTTTACGGAGGGACCACATCGGGAGACAATGAAGCAACTCGATAAAATCTACAGTGCTGCGGGTGACGGGAAAATTGGATTTGTCAGCGCAGATGATATTGCGACTGTTGCCTTCCGAGCCCTGACAGATGTTATTCCTCATAATACAGAGCATGTGATTACAGGGCCGGAGACGTTATCCTATGGGCAGGTTTCCAACATCATTAGTCGTTTAATGGGTCAATCCATCCAGCATGAATCTTTGTCCGATGATGAATTGAGGAACAGCATGATTCAAGCCGGGATGCCCGAAGACTATGCAACAGCTCTGGCAGGATTGGATATTGCCATCCGTGAAGAAGGCCTAGAAGATCAAGTAACGGATACCGTGCTGAGATTGACGGGGGATGACCCGATTTCGTTTGAGCAATTTGTTCAAAATCATATGGAAGTATGGAAATAATGGAAGAAACATATTGTATTTAAATAGAAGACGGTGCCTAGTGCCCGTCTTTTTGCCTGTCTACCAGCATGTTGACATCGTTGATTGAAATATGGATCTCTGGATAATCATAGGCACTACGGACAGCAGTGATTATACGAACACACTTTTGGGGAAATAGATGAGGATGAATGTTAGGGCGTGTTTTGAGACACGCCCTAGATAAAGGGGCGAAGAGAGCGGATGATTCAGTTCGAAAATGTATCAAAACAATATCCTGATGGAACTACGGCTTTGCGTCAGGTTAACCTCAACATTAACAAGGGAGAATTGTTTGTCATGATTGGTCCGAGTGGATGTGGCAAAACCACCATGCTCAAAATGATCAATCGCCTGATTGAGCGAACAGATGGAGCAGTGCTCATTAATGAACGCTCAATTGATGAATACAACATTCACGAATTGCGCTGGAATATCGGATATGTGTTGCAACAGATTGCACTTTTTCCGCATATGACGATTGCTGAAAATATTGCGGTTGTTCCTGAACTGCGAAAATGGAAGTCAGATCAGATCAAGCAGCGCGTACATACGTTGCTGGACATGGTTGGTTTGCACGGAGATACGTACAGTGAGCGCAAACCTGCCGAACTATCAGGTGGACAACAGCAGAGAATTGGTGTGTTGCGTGCACTCGCTGCCGATCCCGAAATTGTATTGATGGATGAACCATTCAGTGCACTCGATCCGATGAGCAGGGAGAAATTGCAGGACGATATTCTGGATATCCAGCGTCAGATGAAAAAAACAATTGTGTTTGTCACCCATGATATTCAGGAAGCGATGAAGCTGGGCGATCGCATCTGCATTATGAAGGATGGAGAAGTATTGCAGGTAGGTACCCCGGAAGAGCTGATCCAGAATCCAGCTAATGATTTCGTACGTGAGTTTGTCGGAAGTCCTAATGGGGACACGAATTCACAACCCGTATTTGATCTTGAATCGATCATGTCACCACTTTCCCCTGGTCATGTGCCCAAATCGGCCAAAACTGCCGTTCCCGTATCTACTACGCTACCGGAGTTGGTTGAGATTATGAGTTCTCACGACCATTTGCTGGTTGAACGCAACCGACAGATTATTGGCGAGATCAATCGGGCCGATCTGATGAAATACTGGTCTGGTCAGTTACAGGAACGAGGTGAAGGACATGAGTAGATTCACGGAGGTGTTCAGCGAGCGTAAAGGCCAGTTGTTGTCTGCTCTGCTGGAACATATTCAGATCTCTTTTATCGCATTGTTCTTCGCTGTTCTCATCGCTATTCCGCTTGGTATATACCTTACACGGAAACCAAGAGTGGCTGAACCAATTATCGGGGTTACGGCAGTGTTGCAGACTATCCCATCCCTGGCACTTCTCGGATTACTCATCCCATTGTTTGGTATAGGAACACTTCCTGCAATTATCGCTCTGGTGGTGTATGCGCTGCTTCCTGTACTCCGCAATACGTACACAGGCATATCCGAAGTTGATCCTTCCATGGTCGAAGCGGCGAATGCGATGGGTATGAATAGTCGGCAACGTCTAATCAAAGTAGAACTGCCACTGGCGATGCCTGTGATTATGGCCGGAATTCGGACTGCTATGGTCCTGATTGTAGGAACGGCCACCCTTGCTGCCTTGATCGGCGCAGGAGGCTTGGGTGCATTAATCTTGCTGGGCATTGATCGCAATGATACGGCACTGATCATCCTTGGAGCCATTCCGGCTGCCTTGCTGGCTATTTTGTTTGATGTATTACTGCGTCAGTTCCAGCGGTTATCCTTCAAGAAAACCCTGGTTACCCTTGGTTCGCTGGCTCTAATCGCAATACTTGTGATTACCATTCCCTTCTTGGCACGTGGAGGGCAGAAGGATCTCGTAATTGCTGGCAAACTGGGAGCTGAACCGGAGATTCTGATTAACATGTACAAATTGTTGATTGAAAAAGAGACGGACCTGACCGTTGAACTTAAACCCGGATTAGGCAAAACGCCATTCCTTTTCAATGCACTCAACTCAGGTGATATTGACATCTATCCCGAATTCACCGGTACAGCGATCTCCGAATTCATGAAGGAGACGGCAGTCAGCACCGATCGGACAGAGGTGTACGAACAGGCCAGAGATGGAATGCTGAGCCAGTTTAACATGGTACTTCTGAAACCTATGGATTACAACAACACGTATACGTTGGCCGTTCCACAGAGCATCGCAGACCAATACAATCTCAAGACTATTTCGGATCTCAAACCGGTTGAACAGCAGATGAAGGCAGGATTCACGCTGGAATTCTCGGATCGGGAAGACGGTTACCTTGGTATTCAGAAGAAGTATGGGATTGAATTCCCGAACGTTGCAACAATGGAACCGAAGCTTCGCTATGGGGCTGTTCAACGAGGCGATATCAATCTCGTAGATGCTTACTCCACCGATAGTGAGTTGAGACAATATGAACTCGTTGTGCTGGAAGATGATCAGGAATTGTTCCCGCCGTATCAAGGTGCGCCGATGCTTCGTCAAGAAACGGCAGATCAATATCCACAACTGGTTGAGGTGCTGAATCAGCTTGCTGGAAAGATAACGGATGACGAGATGCGTCAGATGAACTATGACGTGAACGTGGATGGAGCGAATCCCGAGCAGGTGGCAACGGAGTACCTTAAACAGGCTGGATTGCTCTAACGTTGTGTATCCCAACAATAGACGTAACAAAAGGATGAGGAGGAACTACAATGACTCAAGAAACTTATGACTTGATTGCGATTGGCACAGGAAGTGCGGCAAGTTCTGTCATCACCCGTTGCGCTGAAGCTGGCTGGAAAATCGCTGTGATTGATGAACGTGAGTTCGGCGGAACCTGTGCACTGCGCGGCTGTGATCCCAAGAAAGTGCTGGCCGGAGCCGCGGAGCTGATTGACTGGAATGAGCGTATGCAAGGGAAAGGAATTCAGGGACAGGCGACTATCAACTGGTCTGAACTTATGGCCTTTAAACGTACCTTTACCGAGAGCATCCCTAGAGCAAGCGAGGATAAATTCAAACAGGCAGGAATGGACACGTTCCATGGTAAAGCTTCATTCGTGGATGAAGACCATATTCAAGTTGGGGAAGAAGTGCTTCATGGCAAACACATCCTGATTGCTACTGGTGCACGGCCTGCGCCCATTCAGATGGAGGGTTCAGAGCATCTCGTATATAGTGATGATTTTCTGGATCTGGAACAGCTGCCGACTCGATTAGTGCTGATAGGCGGTGGATATATTGCATTTGAGTTTGCGCATATTGCGGCCAGAGCCGGGACGGAGGTCCACATCCTGCATCGGAGTGAACAGCCGCTGAAATCATTTGATGCGGAGCTGGTTGAATCTTTATTGCAAAAATCGAAAGAGATCGGCATTCATGTTCACTTGAACGCAGAGGTGAAGTCCATACGGCAAGAGGGAAACGCCTATGTCGTTCATGGCACGCGCAATGGTGCAGATCACCAGTGGCAGTGCGGACTTGTCGTTCATGGAGCCGGGCGTATTCCTAATGTGGATGGGCTGGAATTGGAGAAAGGCAACGTCAGCTACAGCAAAAAGGGTATTACGGTGAACGAGTACTTGCAAAGTGAAAGTAATCCGAGAGTGTATGCTGCTGGAGATGTAACCGATACGAAAGGGTTGCCTTTGACCCCGTTAGCAGGTCAGGAATCCCGGGCTGTATCGTTCAATTTGTTGGAGGGAAATCAACACAAACCAAATTATAAAGTGATGCCTTCCATTGTGTTTACTGTCCCAGCACTTGGAGCTGTAGGGATGAGCACGGAACAAGCCGAAAAAGAAGGCTACGAGGTGCAGGTAAATGATATGTCGAAGTGGTATACTTACAAGAGAACTCATGAAAAATTTGCCATGGCCAAAGTGGTGATCGACAAATCAACCGGTCGCATTCTGGGCGCGCATGTGCTCGGGAGCAAGACGGAAGAATTGATTAACCTTTTTGCAATGGCGATTCAGTTCGATCTGACTATCGATCAGTTAAACACCATGAATTTTGCATATCCTACTGCTGCATCGGACCTGGGTTCTCTAGTGTAGAAATGATGATAAAAGCCCCTTGGGACGGAAGGATGAAAATAACGATGTCATCGGATTTTGTAGGACTTCTTGAAGGCAAGTGGACGAAGGAACCTGTTGCTGCACGGATGGAGGGGGATCGTTTCGTTGTGGAAGCTAGGGAAGGCAGTGACTTCTGGGAAAACACATTCTACGGGTTCTGTCATCGGGATGGACACGCCATACTTGCTCCATGGGACGGAACGGAAGCTATTGAGGTATCTTTTGATCTAAGTTCATTTACCGAGTTATATGATCAGGCGGGGTTGATGTTATGGCACGGAGAAGATCAATGGATCAAGGCCGGAGTTGAGGTTAATGACGGTGTTGCTCATGTTGGAGCTGTCGTGACGGATACATATTCGGATTGGTCCCTATCTCCTGTACCTGAGTGGGGTGGGCGAATTGTGACGATCAGAGCCTCCTACAGTAATGAGGCTGTTGTCATTCGGGCTCGTACAGATGAGCATCCTTGGCGTACGATTCGGGTTGCACGGTTTGCCTATCCGACGAACAAACACGCAGGCCCATTTCTATGTTCACCGAAGCGTGCAGGGTTCGAGGTAGCCTTTACCAAGTGGAAATCCACGCCACCCGATGCTGACTTACACACAGATCCTCCGATTACGGATTAAAACAAGTTAAGATGCACGCTAAACAATGAAATTTGAGCAAGTATATCTCGCTACAAAGAAAGACAACACAAATAAGCAAGTCTTCCGTTAATGGAGGGCTTGCTTATTTTCGTGCTTAAACTTTGCACCCTGAAAAGTATTCCAGATGCTCATTTTACAATTCACCGGGGGGCGCAAGTTTTTTCGCATTTACAACGTCGGTCCTTGCAAACTTTTAAGTTTAACGTTTATTTACTCGTATCCGTATCCTGGGATTGGGGGTTGGTCTCTTTTTCACCCTTATCATCATTGGACTTATTGAACTCCAGCATACGCTCCTCGTAATCATCCAGGAACCATAACGGGTCCATGCTGTCTTCCTCACCGTTGTAATTGATTACGATTTCTTCGCCAGCCTTGATGTCTGTATACGCATAGAAGTCAAAGGTGTGGTTATCAAAATTGATATCATAGGTAGCGTTAGGTTCATAGGAGTGGTTGATCAGACTGCCGTAGCCGAGCAGAATGGCGGTATGATTCGCCCCATATTCGAACACGTAATCTTCCAAAATCGTTTTTTCGACATGCTCATGATCCTCATTCGGGTAAGGCACAACGGGTGCCTGATGGATAAGCGTTCCTTTCGCAATATCAACAGTAGCAAATACCCCGCGGTTAAACTCACCACCATCACCTAACTTGGATTGTTTCACTTCAATCATATTCTTCACCTGATGCTCTTCGAAGAGCTCCGTTCTATATAGTAGTAATTCGTTAAGGCAAAATTTTAACCCATACTTTCATATAAGGCAAATTTCAGACAAAAAGGTGCAATATTTTTTAATAGGGCGTTGAGTTGTGCAGGATATAACGCTTATAATATACAAAGGAGCAATTTGCATAAATCCCCTGAGCGTCTTCCAATCAGCAAGATATAGATCGAAATGATTTTGTTCGTCTATATCTTGTACCCGTGAGCGGTATGATTCGAATTATGCAAAATGCTGAAAGAATTAAGTCTATATAGAAAAGGTGTCATGAATGAGCATATTAAATGTAGAAAAATTAAGTCACGGTTTTGGTGACCGTGCTATCTTTAACGACGTTTCATTCCGCCTGTTGAAAGGCGAACATATTGGTCTGATCGGGGCTAATGGTGAAGGTAAATCCACCTTCATGAACATTATTACAGGAAAGCTTCAGCCGGATGAAGGCAAGGTGGAGTGGTCCAAACGGATGCGTGTTGGTTACCTGGACCAGCATGCTGTATTGAACAAAGGCCAATCGATCCGTGACGTTCTTCGCGGCGCGTTCCAGTATTTGTTCGACATGGAACAGGAAATGAATGATATGTATGGCAAAATGGGCGACGTAACTCCTGAGGAGCTTGAACAACTTCTTGAAGACGTGGGTACGATTCAGGATACGCTGACAAACCAGGATTTCTACATGATCGACGCCAAAGTGGATGAAACCGCACGTGGTCTGGGTCTGACGGATATTGGTCTGGATAAAGACGTCAATGACCTGAGTGGTGGACAGCGTACCAAAGTACTGCTTGCCAAGCTGCTGCTGGAAAAACCGGACATTCTGCTCCTGGATGAGCCTACGAACTATCTGGATGAATTGCATATCGAATGGCTGAAACGTTATTTGCAGGAATATGAGAATGCTTTTATTCTGATCTCTCACGATATTCCGTTCCTGAACAGTGTTATCAACTTGATCTATCACATGGAGAATCAGGATCTGACCCGTTATGTGGGCGATTATGATCACTTCCAGGAAGTGCATGAGATGAGAAAACAACAACTCGAATCGGCGTATAAGCGCCAACAACAAGAGATTGCTGATCTCAAGGACTTTGTAGCCCGGAACAAAGCAAGTGTGGCAACTCGTAACATGGCAATGTCCAGACAGAAGAAACTCGACAAGATGGAAGTCATCGAGATTGCTAAGGAAAAACCGAAACCACAGTTCAACTTCCGTGATGCAAGAACGTCCGGCAAGCTCATTTTCGAAACCAAAGGTCTTGTGATTGGTTATAACGAACCATTGTCCAGACCACTGGATCTGCGTATGGAACGGGGACAGAAGATCGCCCTCGTTGGTGCGAACGGAATCGGTAAAACAACCCTGATGCGCAGTATTCTGGGTGAAATTCAGGCTCTGGAAGGAACCGTTCAACGCGGTGAACATCTGGAGATTGGTTACTTCCAACAAGAGATGAAGGATGCCAACTACAATACGTGTATTGAAGAGATCTGGCAGGAGTTCCCATCGTATACCCAATTCGAAGTGCGTGCTGCACTTGCAAAATGTGGTTTGACAACAAAACACATTGAGAGCAAAGTAGCTGTACTAAGTGGTGGCGAGAAAGCCAAAGTGCGTCTCTGTAAGCTGATCAATAACGAAACCAACCTGCTTGTACTCGATGAGCCGACGAACCATCTGGACGTTGATGCCAAGGAAGAGTTGAAACGTGCGCTCAAGGCTTACAAAGGCAGTATTCTTCTGATTTCCCACGAACCGGAATTCTACCGTGATGTAGTTACGGAGACGTGGAACTGTGAGTCCTGGACAACAAAAGTATTCTAAACAGAGGTTGTTCAAAAAGTCACGCACTAATAATACGAGCGAGCTTGCGAACAAGCTCGAAGCGTGAGAATAGGCGCGAATTTTGCTTGCAAAACAGGCAGAACTCGCGCCTTTTTTGCGTGGTTTTAACGAGAAATGTTGGAGCCCAATTCACAGTTGACAGCTTGAATAAGGCAATAATATAATTCAAGAAAGCGATTACATTTATATATTAGAAACCTGTTTCACTGCATAGGGGCGAAGAAGACACGGTATTCCGTATGGGTACCATTTTGCACTTAGAAGGGAAGACGGGTCTTTTTTTACTCTTCAATGAAACCGGTTTCATTAAAATAAGGAGGTGGACCCCGCTTTTGTACTGCCCGCCGGCTGCTGAGGATAGGCTGAGCAACAATATCGCGCCTTTAAGAACCATGCTTTCATCTTTCACGCCAAAGGAGAGAATGAACATTGGATAAACTCAGGAAACCCATGATATTCATGTTATCTGCAACACTTGCGCTGTCTTCCGGACCGTTGATGCTACCGAGTAAGGCGTATGCCGATCTGGGGAGTATACCCGCCACGTTGCTGCACGACGATTTTTCGGATGGGGATTACACGGAATCACCTGCGTGGAACGTAAGCTCAGGCAATTGGGAAGTGATTTCTGACCCGACAGATGCGTCCAACTTTACGCTTTTCCAGAGCGATACCAATGAAGGCATCATCTCTACAGGAGACTCCATGTCGGACATGGCCGTATCCATGCGCTTTTACACGGGGAACGGTCAAGGATATCCGGGAATATTGCCGCGGTTTCAGGATAAGAGCAACTTTTACTATTTTCAAATGCAGGTTCCCAATAATAAACTCGTTTTCTCCAAACGGGTGAACGGATCAGATACAACGTTGAAAACGGTGGACTATGCGTTTAACAAAGATACGTGGTACACACTCAAAGTGGTGTTATCAGGTACCACCATTCGAGGGTATATCGCCGAAAATGGCTCCGACCGGTTGATATTCGATCTGGTCGATCCTACATACGGTTCAGGTACTGTGGGCATTCGGAATAAGTGGCAATCGGTACATGCAGATGACGTGACCATTGCCGAGCGACCGCCTGAGAACGATATTCAGCTCTCTATTGCTGAGCAGATGGCGTCTTCAGTTTCCTTGCAATGGTCTGAACTCGCGGGTGCAACAGGCTATCGCCTGTACCGTTCCTCTACGCCTGAAGGCGGTTATTCCTTGGTAACCAACACCGGAACTGTGGGATACACAGATGAAGGATTAAGCGGGGATACGGTCTACTATTACAAGCTTGCCTATGAATACGGAGGATTAACTGAATCCTTGTGGTCTGCGCCGCTGGAAGTACGAACTACAGCGACGGCTCCTCAAGCTCCGAGCGAATTGAAGGCCGAAGCACTCAACGCAACGAGCGTGAAGTTATCTTGGTCCGCCGTGGACAAGTCAATTGGTTATCGTGTGGTTCGGGCCGAAGCTGGCAGTGAGCAATACGAGCAGATCTATGAAGGGAAGGGGCTTGTTTTCACAGATGAGGGACTTGAGCCCGGCAACAGCTACAGCTATCGCGTGACGGCCTACAACGCAGCTGGGGAGTCAACGTTCACTGTTGCAGAAGCCACGACGTATTCCATTGACTCTCCTGCAGAGTTTGCTGCCACAGCTGTGACGGATACATCCGTCTCTCTGGGGTGGAATGCCCTTACTGGATCTGATGTAACTTATACGCTCTCCAGGTCTACCAGTGCTACGGGTACGTATCAGCAGGTCTACAGTGGGAATGAAAGTACGTTTAATGATAGTGGTCTGACGATGGGCACAGGATATTTTTACATCATTCAGGCGACCGTGGACGGCGTAACTTCTCCAGCATCCGCACCGTTGGGTGTTGCCACAGTTCGCACAAGCATTACACCAGGGCAATTGTGGCCAGATCTGGACGGTCAACCGATCGATGCGCATGGGGCTGGTTTTTTCTACGATGAACAGACGGAGACCTATTACTGGTATGGCGAATATCATAAGGGCGGCTGGCCAGCGGTTGGTGTGCGTGTGTATTCTTCCAAGGATCTGATGAACTGGACAGATGAGGGCATGGCTCTATCGACACTTCAATCCATGGATGATTTTGACAATGATCCGTTGATTTCCAAATTGTATGCGGGGCGTGAAGACCGCGTGGATATCTGGGCAGATATTCGCAAAGGACGAATCATTGAACGACCAAAGGTCATCTACAACGACAAAACAAAGAAATACGTGATGTGGGCCCACATGGATGGTGATAAGGACCCTTATAACGATAATGCGAACTACGGTAAGGCTCGCGCCGGTTATGCAATCAGTGACTCTCCGACAGGGCCTTTTGTGTATCAGAAGAGTTACCGGATGGACAGAGCTCCGGAAGGGGAGAAAGATTACTTCCCAAGCGATAAGGGCATGGCACGTGACATGACGTTGTTCAAGGATGATGACGGTACCGGTTATCTGATATACTCCAGCGAAGAAAACCTGACGCTCTATATCTCCAAACTGAATGAAGACTACAGTGACGTAACAGGGTGGCATAAGGAAGGACGAACGGATGAAAAAGGCAATCCGGTACGTGATTCGACCTATCAGGCTGAGTATGGCGTAGATTACGTGCGTGTGTTCCCGGGAGGGCAACGCGAAGCACCAGCGATGTTCAAGTATCAAGGAAAATATTATATTTTGACTTCCGGAGCTTCCGGCTGGGCCCCTAATGAAAACAAAGTGACGGTGGCGGATAACATTTTTGGCCCGTGGTCAACGCAGACCAATCCATTCGTTCGCACGTTGCCAAGTGATCCCGATCCAGGCAAGGCATTTGGCACACAGACCACATCCGTCATTCCGGTCGATCCGGAAAAAGGCAAGTTCATTTACGTGGGGGATACGTGGAATGGTGGCAATTTCTCGAATGACGCCGCAAAATACGTGTTCTTGCCAATTGAGTTTGGAATAGGCTCCGATATCGCGATCAAGTGGTATAACAGTTGGAAACCTGAGCTGCTGAATTCGATGGGCAAGGTTGATATCGCTGATCCGTTGCCAGAAGCCGTGGCGCTTGGCAAAGTACCATCCTTGCCAACGAGATTGAACGTACGCGACAGTGGTGAACTGGTGTCAACACCAGCAGTATGGACGATTGATAACCGGGCCATGACGGCAGAAGATTTCGCTAAGCCAGGACCGCTCACGTTACAGGTAACGACACCGGAATATAACAACAAAAAGCAGGCGGTTCGTGTAAACGTCATTCCAGAGAATGCACTATATTTTGTGAACAGCGGGGGTTACGAAACGGCTGATTACAATCTTATGGGTGCGTATATGAAAGGAACACTTGCGAACCCGGGAACGGCGGACCAGATGTACGTTCCGGCAGAGGGTCGCAATTGGGGATACACCAGCGCAGATGCACTGTCATCCGGCTCGAATGGCGGAGATATTTTCTCGACCGTACGTTATCTAAACGGTGGCAATATCAGCAATTCTCCTAAAGGTACAGACTTAACCTACAGATTTGATGTACCGAACGGAACATATGATGTGTACGCCGGATTCAACGATCCTTGGACGAATGCATCGCGCAGAGCTAATTTCATCATCAATGGCACCAATACCGGTGCAATTACTTTTACGCCTGCCAATGTTAGAGCCCATAAAGCCATCAGCGTGTCGGACAACAAGCTGGAGTTAACCGTGCGCAATACGGCATCGCAAGACCCGATGATTAGTTGGATAATGATCGTTCAGCCAGATGCTACGCCACCTGTTAATGACAGTGCTGGTCTCAATGCGGATGCGGTGGATTCAACGAGCGCAACACTTCAGTGGGATGCTCAACTTGGTGCAGCAAGCTACAAGCTCTACCGCTCAGATCGTGAGCAAGGTGAGTACAAGGTGGTCTATAACGGCAATGGAAGGGAGTATACGGACAGTGAACTGAACTCCGGAACAGAATATTATTACAAAGTGGAAGCTTTGGATGCGACGGGGCAATCCTTAAGAGGTGTATCTTCCGCTTATCAGGTGAACACGGCTCAGCAGAGCGCTGCCGATGTAGCTACAAGCATTACAGCATTGGAACAACCTTCCGCAGGTGCGAAAAAACTGAAGTTACCATCCGTGCCGGAAGGTTTCACGGTGAAGATCGCTTCCAGTTCGGTACCGTCCGTCATTCAAACCGATGGAACGATTACTCCACCATCTAAGGAAACAACAGTAACTTTGGAGTTGGAAATTACTCGAGCTTCTGACGACAGCAGAGCCCTGACTGTACCGTTGACGGTGAAGGTGCTCGCATCTGTTCCTTCCCCTGGAGGTACGGACCCTGGTTCGGGCGGTAATCCAGGCGGCAATTCCGGTGGGAATTCAGGAAATGGTTCTGGTTCAGGCGACAATGGCGGACAATCAGGAAGTGGAAGTCCAAGTGCAGAGAATGCTACACCACAACCTAAACCTGAGAAAGACCGTTCAGTTCTGGAGTTGCGGGGACAGTCTGACCAGAAGGGTGTAGTGCAGTCCAACGTGGATGTTTCAACGATTAAAGAGGCTTTTCAAGTTGCACCCTCAACAGATGCGGGTCAGCGCTTGGTTGAACTTCGGCTGAAGCCGGTTTCGGGAGCAACGGCATATGAAGTATCTCTGCCTGCCTCTGCGTTAATAGATCAGGGTGAGTCACATGTGTTCAACATTGTTACAGAGCTGGGGATGTTGGAGCTTCCTGCGACACTGTTAACGAAGGATATCGTTGGTGATGGGGTTGGATCAATCCGATTGGTCAGAACGGAGTTACCAAAAACAGTCGCAGATCAGCTTGGCACGCAATATGGAGTCCAGCTTGAACTTCAACTGGATGGTCAACCATGGCCATCGGAAAGCCAGTTAATACTTCGTCTGCCATTCCAATCATCACAAAATGCTCAGCAGGATCGGATTGTAGCATTTGCCATTGGTGCGAACGATGTGGCAACACCATTGCCGCAAAGTTACTACGATCAAAACAGCGGGCAGCTTGTATTTTCCGTAACATCACTCACAGGAAATTATGCTGTTGTGCCTGTGGAGCAGACATTCGCAGATCTTGCAGAAGTGCAGTGGGCCAAGAAAGCGATGGAGGCATTGGCAGTCCGAGGTGTGATTGATGCAGCGGCAAGCGGTGATTCCACGCAGTTACATCCAAAACAGGAGATGACCCGCGGCCAATACATGCAATGGTTGATGACGGCGCTGGGCTTGAATGTTTCTTCCGGGAATGCGTTCTCTGATGTAAACGAAAAGGCTCCGTACTACGAAGCAGTTACAGCTGCGCGTTCGCTAGGTATCACCAGTGGTACCGGTGACGGGCGCTTCTTGCCAGAGTCCACGATCACTCGTCAAGAGATGATGACGTTGACAGTCAGGGCACTTGCGGCGGCTGGACTGGTTGACGCCGAGACGGCTGCAACAGATAACCTTACTCGTTTCCGCGACGCTTCCGAGATTCGCTCCTATGCCCGGGATAGTGTGGCATTACTTGTGGATCTTGGCATCGCACACGGGTACAACGGTGAGGTGAAACCACTTGCCGAAGCGACCCGAGCCGAATCGGCTACGTTGTTATATGCGATGATGAGCAAACTGGTATGGCAGAAATGATGATACACCAGAATCGTAGCGTGTGAAGAAGAAGGCTTACTTTGACCTGGAACTCAGGTTGGAGTAAGCCTTCTTAATTATAAGCCAGCCATGGGCGATAAGTAATTTACTCACCGAACGAGTAGTTTGATGTCGTTTTATAGTTGTTATCTGTATCGTATACGAATGTTATCTGTAATTTCTGCGAATTGTTAATTGTAATGTTTGCCGATTTGATAGGCTTGTTCCAGCAAATTTTCGATATGTTCTTTGGATTCTGAAATTGTTTCATATAGAAATTCGACTCGGGATTCCTGCATTCTTGCATAACCCGCGATCCCGTTATTCAGATAATTGGAGATCATGTTGTAGTAGTCGTATTTATGGAATGAAGCCTCCGTCCCCCCGGCTAGCGCAATCCACAGTGCCTTTTTGGAGTTTGCCTTGTTTAGCAGCCCCATATTCCATACCTTGTCCAGATAAGCTTTGAGCATGGAGGGAACGTTATACCACCAGATCGGGAAAACAAATACAATGGCATCAGCCGCAAGCACACGATCCAGCTCTTTGCGAATCACAGGAGCATGCTGTTTATCGGGATTTTGCCAGTCTCGCTCATCTTCTACGCCATATAATGGATCGAATCCGTCATGGTATAGATCGAGGATATCAATTTCATGGGAATTCTCCTGCATACCTTCTATAAAACGATTCATCACGGCAAATGTTAGGGAATCCTGTCTTGGGTGAGTAACGACCAGTTTAACTTTCATGTAGGAGTAACCATCCTTTTTTCTTTTTTTTTTGGTTAAACATTCTGACCAATGTTATTATAAGTTTCATGACATCTTATTGAGAAGTACGCACCTTCGAGTGCTGTAGATACCTTGAGGTTCTTCGGTTACTTTTAATAATGGATATACATATATGTGATTTAAGGGGGACAACGAGTGGAACAGGAACTGAAAAGATATGAGAGTGGTGTGCAGGCGATGCTGGAACTGGTCGGTGGAAAATGGAGGATTCTTATCCTGCATCAACTGATATCAGGTAAAAAACGAACAAGTGAACTTCGCAGGGCCATTCCTGGCATTACACAGAAGGTCTTAACCCAGCAGCTTCGTGAACTGGAAAAGAATGAAATCATCTATCGAATTATTCATCCTGAGATACCGCCCAAGGTAGAGTATGAGATGACCGAATATGGCCTGACACTACAGGATATCATTGACCGCATATGTCTGTGGGGAGAAAATCATCTGGACAGAGTATACGGAGATAAAAGCAGCGTACTGGGAGATCATTTTAGGGACTATATTCCACTTTCAACTTCAACCTGAGCTGGCCGTGCAATTAAAAATAAAACAAAACCGTCCTTGAATTGAAAAGGAGGGTTTTTGTTGTTTTTTGTCCTTTATCAGCGAAACTGATAAATGCTATAAAATCATTGAAATTGACCCTCAACACCCGGTGTGTTAGGTTTTAGAGAGAAAAAATTAAATTAATGTGATGATTTTAGTCGGAATTAAAATCGAAGCAATGCGCGAGGTGGCAAACAGTGGAACTTCAAGTGACAAACAGCCCTTTTAATCAAGAACAAGTTGAACTGCTTAATCGTCTTATTCCTACATTGACTGATGGACAACGGACTTGGTTGAGCGGATATATTGCAGCAATTCAGGCAAGCGCAACAATAGCGGCTCCAGCTAACTTGGTGCAGGCTGCACCAACTACAGGTGTTGCACCTGAAAGTGCTAAGCCAGTATCTCGGGAAGTTACCGTGCTCTTCGGTTCGCAAACCGGGAATTCCAGTGGCCTATCGAAGAAGCTGGCCAAGAAACTTGAAGAGCAAGGTCTTCAGGTAACGTTGTCATCGATGGGAGATTTCAAACCGAACGGACTCAAGAAAATTGAAAATCTCCTCATCATCGTCAGTACGCATGGCGAGGGCGAACCACCGGATAATGCGATTCCGCTGCATGAATTCCTGAACAGCAAACGGGCTCCGAAGCTTGAAGGACTTCGTTACTCGGTGTTGGCTCTGGGAGATACCTCCTATGAGTTCTTTTGTCAGACAGGTAAGGACTTCGATAAACGATTGCAGGAATTGGGTGGTACAGCCCTTGTACCGCGTGTGGACTGTGATGTTGATTTTGATGAAGCAGCTGCAGAGTGGATGAATGAAGTACTGGCATCCTTAAGCAGTACATCTGCTGGTGCGAGTACGGTAACCACTGAGGCTGTCACAGCTGCGGTGAGCGGCAGGGAATCCGAATATGATCGCACGAACCCATTCAAAGCTGAAGTGTTGGAGAATCTCAATCTGAATGGCAGAGGATCGGACCGTGAAACACGCCATATTGAGTTGTCTTTGGAAGGCTCCAGCTTGGATTACGAGCCTGGTGACAGCCTTGGGGTATTCCCTGAGAATCACCCGCGCCTTGTGGATGAATTGATTGCAGCCATGGGATGGAATGCCGATGAGCGCGTGACCGTGAATAAAAACGGGGATCAGGCGTCTGTGTACGAAGCGTTGCTGCGTTATTTTGAAATTACAGCGGTGACGAAACCGGTCGTGGAACAACTCGCGAAACTGAATCCTGAGAGTGGCCTGACGGCGTTACTCGCAGATGAATCCGAATTCCGCACAGTTATGAATAGCTGTGATCTGCTGGATCTGGTTCAGGATTATCATCTGAAAGGTATTCCTGCTGCAGAATTCGTAGCTGTTCTTCGCAAAATTCCGGCACGTCTGTATTCGATAGCGAGTAGTTCGAAGTCTTTCCCGGATGAAGTTCATCTTACCGTTCGTACGGTTCGTTATGAAGCGCGTGGCAGAGAACGTTACGGTGTATGCTCGGTACATCTGGCTGAACGAATCGAAGCTGGCGACACCTTGCCTGTATATATACAGCATAACCCGAATTTCAAGCTTCCTGAGAACCCGGATACGCCGATCATTATGGTTGGCCCAGGTACAGGTGTAGCGCCGTTCAGATCTTTCCTTGGTGAGCGTGAAGAAACAGGAGCAGAGGGCAAGACATGGCTGTTCTACGGAGATCAGCATTTCTCCACCGATTTCTTGTACCAGACGGAATGGCAGCGTTGGCTCAAAGATGGTGTGCTCACGAAGATGGATGTAGCTTTCTCACGTGATACGGAACAGAAGGTGTATGTACAACATCGTATGTTGGAACATAGCAAAGAATTGTACCAGTGGCTTCAGGAAGGTGCGAGCGTATATATCTGTGGTGATGAGAAAAAAATGGCACATGATGTGCATGCTGCGCTCACCACGATTCTTGAACAAGAAGGTGGATTATCACCTGAGCAGGCATCGGAATATCTGACACGGTTGCAGCAGGAGAAACGTTATCAGCGGGACGTCTATTAATTATTACCGGCTTAGCCGGATTGCACCATCCCGCAGAGACGAGAGGAGAAAGCAGCATGGCTTATAATAACTTACTTAACCCACAGCGCACGAATAGCGATGTGGAAGATATAAAGATCAAAAGTGATTACTTGCGCGGAAGTCTGACCGAAACGTTGGCTGATCGCATCACGGGTGCCATTCCAGAGGACGACAATCGTCTGATGAAACACCACGGCAGTTATATGCAGGATGATCGTGACCTACGTAATGAGCGTCACAAATCCAAGCTGGAGCCAGCATATCAATTCATGTTGCGTGTACGTGCTTCCGGTGGAATTGTAACCCCGGAGCAGTGGTTGATGATGGACAGAGTGGCACATAAATATGCGAATCAGACCATTCGTCTAACCACACGTCAGTCTTTCCAACTGCATGGTGTACTGAAGTGGGATCTTAAGAACACCATTCGCGAAGTAAACGATTCGTTGCTAAGCACACTGGCTGCATGTGGGGACGTAAACCGTAACGTGATGTGTAACCCGAATCCGAATCAATCCGATGTGCATGCTGAAGTGTACGAATGGGCATGTCAGGTGAGCAATCATCTGGACCCTCGCACGCGGGCTTATCATGAGCTGTGGCTGGATGGCGAGAAAGTGATTGATTCCCAGGACTCTGACGAAGAAGTTGAACCAATCTATGGCAAAGTGTATTTGCCGCGGAAGTTCAAGATCGGTATTGCTGTACCACCATCCAATGATGTGGATGTCTATTCACAGGATCTAGGTTTTATTGCTATTGTTGAGAACGGCAAGCTGCAAGGCTTCAACGTGTCCGTTGGCGGCGGCATGGGGATGTCTCATGGTGACGCCAAAACCTATCCTCAGGTGTCCAAAGTCATTGGTTTCTGTACTCCGGAGCAAATGATTGATGTTGCAGAGAAAACAGTTATGATTCAGCGTGATTATGGAGATCGTGCAGTTCGTAAACATGCTCGTTTCAAATATACGCTGGATGATCGTGGTGTGGAGTGGTTTGTCGAAGAGCTGACCAGCCGTTTGGGATGGAAACTGGATGCGGCACGTCCGTATCATTTTGAGACGAACGGAGATCGATACGGTTGGGTAAAAGGCAATAATGGCAGATGGCACTACACGCTGTTCATTCAGAATGGTCGTGTCAAAGATGTGGATGGATATCCTCTCATGACGGGTTTGCGTGAGATTGCCAAAGTGCATACGGGTGATTTCCGTCTGACAGCCAATCAAAATCTGATCATTGGTAACATCAGCAGCCAGAAGAAGAAAAAGATTGAAGCACTCATTCAGCAGTATAACCTGACGGATGGGGCACATTACTCTGCGCTGCGCAGAAGTTCGATGGCTTGTGTTGCGCTTCCAACCTGCGGCCTTGCGATGGCTGAGTCCGAACGTTACCTGCCGTCTCTGATCGACAAACTGGAGCCAGTACTGGACGAAGCCGGGCTGAGAGACGAAGAGATTGTCATTCGCATGACAGGCTGTCCGAACGGATGTGCAAGACCGATGCTGGCGGAGATTTCATTTATCGGTAAAGCACCAGGGAAATACAATATGTATCTTGGTGGCAGCTTCACCGGACATCGCCTGAATAAACTGTACAAAGAAAACATTGGCGAAACCGAGATTCTGGACACGTTGACTCCAATGGTGAACCAATATGCCAAAGAGCGTTATGAAGGTGAACATTTCGGAGACTTTGTCATTCGTGCAGGCTATGTTCCTGAAGTGTTGGATGGTCGACAATTTCACGCTTAATGGACCGGGTAAGATGATCTGAAGTTAGGACTGATTTAGGGACGGAAGCATTCCTTATGGGGTGCTTCTTGTTTGTTATATATGGAGTGAGTAGAGGTAATGTTAGTTGTTGCTGAGAGATTATGAGAGGATAAACTGAGGCTAATCTTCAAATGGAGATGGATAATCACCGCAGTTACTCCCAGTTTTTCGTAGGTATTAACTTGTTGAAGTACGCTCAACAAGATATAATGGCATAGTAGAAAGCAGATTACATGTTGAAAGTGAGCGGAAACGATATGGGTCGTAAGTGGAATAATATCAAGGAAAAGAAAGCTTCAAAAGATGCAAACACGAGCCGGGTCTACGCTAAATTCGGCGTTGAGATCTATGTAGCTGCCAAGAAGGGCGAACCGGACCCGGAAGCGAACCGTGCACTGAAAGTCGTGCTGGAACGTGCCAAAACGTATAATGTACCCAAAGCCATTATTGATCGTGCGATGGAAAAAGCAAAAGGCAGCGGGGATGAGAACTATGAAGAGTTGCGTTATGAAGGCTTCGGACCGAATGGTGCGATGGTCATCGTGGATGCACTTACCAACAACGTAAATCGTACAGCGCCGGAAGTACGCTCTGCGTTTAACAAAAACGCTGGAAACATGGGTGTCAGTGGTTCTGTTGCTTACATGTTTGATCCTACAGCGGTAATCGGTGTAGAGGGCAAGAATTCCGAGGAAGTACTTGAAATTCTGCTTGAAGCAGACGTAGATGTACGTGATATCGTGGATGAAGACGAAGCGGTGATTGTATATGCAGAACCGGATCAATTCCACGCTGTACAGGAAGCATTCAAAGCAGCCGGTATCACGGAGTTCACCGTAGCCGAGCTGACGATGCTTGCACAGAACCATATTGAACTTCCAGAGGATGCACAAGCTCAGTTCGAGAAACTGATTGATGCTCTTGAAGACCTTGAAGATGTTCAGCAGGTCTACCATAACGTAGAGTTCGTGTAAGCGAACGAGACGATACGTGGTTTGATTGCATCATTGTAGCCTTGTCAGGGTAGGACAAATATTAAGAATTCATCATTTTTATAGCTCAGCGAGGGTATACCTGTTAGCGCTTGGTGATTTTTATGATGATATACGTTTTCCTATCTAAAACGTTAAGGGCATTGTGTCAAAACTCACTTTTTGTATGGAAATATCCATATAAGGAGTGAGTTTTTTTATGTTATTTGAAGATGTTTACAAAGAGTTTCTTTTTGATTAGGAGATCAAGGACTATAGTATCCCCACTATAAAAGGATATAGAAATAACAATAGGGTATTTCTGAATTATTTATGTAATGAATTTTCAGTTGTTGAAATAGAAGAAATCAACACCTCTCACATCAAAGCATATCTTATGAACTTGGAATTGAAAGGACTATCTGAGACCTACATTAATGGAATACAAAAAAATATCCGTTCATTTTTAAAATTCATTGTGGAGGAAGGGTATATCGCTGAAAAGAGAAATCCAGTGCTAGGTTTGAAATGGATGAGAGAACCTAAAGTTCTTATAAAAACTTTCGACGATGATGAAGTGAAATGACTAATCAATGCATTCAGATAAATGAAAATATAAACAAACAAATGAAAAAAAAGAGGATGGACTGAAGAATGAATTGAATCAACAGTAAACGAACCTCACGAAATTAGTGAGGCTGAAAACAAGGCGAATGGTAAAGAAGCAGCAGCATATTTTAACGAAGATGGAAGTTATGTTACTGTTGAGGATGAATCAGGTTTAATTATTCAAGTAAGTAACAGAAACGATCCAGATTGGGAACCGCATAGTATAATAAAAATCCTTACTCACCAAGAAAGGAGAAAAAAATGAGTCTTTCAAAGAATAACATTATAGACAAAGCAACAATACGTGGTGGTCTGTATTTATATAGCTTTTCGGATGCGATTGATCTAATTACTTACTGTAATGATAATAACTTGAGCATCTTAGGAATCGATGCTTTTATAATCTCCAAGGATAAAACACAACCAGTAAGTGAGCATAGTGTTGACTATTCTGCTTCTCAGCAAAAAGGGAATTGGGACAGGGCTATTACATTTATCCAGAGTAAATCGAGTTTGAATCATATGTATGAAGTTATTTACTCATAGGAAAGAGATACATCTATTGAAGAACGAACATACTCCGTTCTGGACTTGATGGCATATAAAGCTATGGTCCAATTCGTTACTAAATATTCAGAGAAGAATCCTTCTGCTAACTTTGAACAGTTTTTAGAGTTTGTGAAAATTTCCGAATCAGGTACTCCAATTAACTTTAACTCTTGGAAAGAGTGGAAGAACAATCTCGTTAGATAATCTTTTAATTTACTTTATGTAAAAAAACACTATTAGCATTGAGCTATTAGTGTTTTTTACTAATATGAACGAAGTAGGAAGTAAGCTTTATACTCAACTACATACAGATCACTTCAATTAATTGTTTCATTATTTTTATC
Source organism: Paenibacillus sp. 1781tsa1 (assembly GCF_024159265.1). Lineage (NCBI taxonomy): Bacteria > Bacillati > Bacillota > Bacilli > Caryophanales > Paenibacillaceae > Paenibacillus > Paenibacillus sp. 1781tsa1. Next base: position 2,941,505 of record NZ_JAMYWY010000001.1, read on the forward strand.
ATTGGATGAGTTAAGCTTTTCATACTGTTCCTGAGTGTGTTTAGTGAGGGCTTCTTCTCTAATTTGATCGAATGTTTTATCTCTTTTTTGTTCCTTTATTTTCTTAGTATCAGGTTTTAACAGCCCGGCAATATCCATTAAAGTGCTTTTCTTGGGCCTCTTTTCATTATCATTCACAGGCGATCGAAACCACCTTTCTAATTTTCATAAGAGACGACATAAAAGAATACGAAGAGGTTATAAGTCTTATTTAACATGCTAAATATGGTGTTTTGTGATTTCTTGCCAAACTTTTAATCCAAGAGAATAAGCAATAAGTATCATGGTCTGATTCCACTGAATCTTATATTGCTTATTCTGATCTCCACTTGTAGCCATTGTAAGTATATTCGTGAATTTTTCCGCTGTTAAAGGTTTATTCATTTTCTCAAATCGATCTAGATGCATATAATGTTCTTCATTCTCTTCCCCATTGTAATCATCAATTTCTACAATACCTGTAGCTATCCCTCTTGCAATTATTCCAACACCATTACTATAGAGATAAACAATGTCATTTGCTTCAATTGTGTCGATATAATGCTTCCAATGACTATAGTAAGCAGCGCACTTCATGTTATTAAGCATATCATTTTCAGCATTAGGATTGTGTGATTTATTTGTATTTATTATGTAAACCTTCGGCATTTTTTTCACTCCTAATATATAGTATCTACATTATATATAGTTTTATCCATAAACAGTAGAATTCTTTTCCAGAAAAATTCTAAGAATTCAAGTATTAATTTAACATTAAACTAATGCTCAGCAAAAGAACTGTTTTTTCTATCAAGAAGATATTATATGGTACTGTAGTCTTATATACTACGTGAAATAAAATCAAACAAAAGTAGTAATTATATGGTATATTTTTACTAGGTTCATATCCCCTGTTAAAGATTGTATATAGTTATATGTTAGATTAAGAGAAAAATATACTACGCTAGACTTTTGGGTGAAAGCGCAACTTGAAATTATTATATTCTAATGTGATTAAAAATGTTTTAAATAAAGGAGTGTAGTTTTTGAGTCTAACATTAAATAGTTCTTTTGAAGACTTATCGCAGGCTCTAAGAGTTTTCAGCGAAAATTACTGGCATGACTATCCTAAATTAATTTTAATCGATAGATGAGAGGCTGTTGGTAATTTTGAGATTGGGTTTAATGCAGTGGTTAATGCAATTCATAATTTTTATGATGCCATGCAAAAAGAAGGCATTAATATAGATTGGTATTCTATACCTGAGTTATGTATTATGCTGGCTATAAGAAACGCTAGACATCATAATCAGTCTAATAGAATACGTAGCATTTACAATTATCATTTGCAAAATCTTGTTGAACCTACTATAAAAGCAGATTACCTTCTAGTAGACTTTCCAGGAAAATTAGTTGATGGGAAGAGAGGAGGTTTTTTTAAATTTCATATATCTTGGGACGATATAGAAAATTTCATTAGCCTTCCAAGAGACCAATCACGACTAAGGAGTGGAAGTCGTGAGATGATTAGGAATTATCTAAACGCGGATAATTTTGAAATGAAATCTGAAGATATACCTAAGGAAAGAATATTTATTAATGTGGTTCCTTTAATAATAAATGCTGGGATTTATCTGTCTCCATTTATCGATAATCTTATCTTTCCTAAGTCAACAGAATCAAAAGTATTTTATAGGATTTTCAAAGAAGGTAATGGTGCTCTTACTGTGGAGCATGAATTAATTCCTGCATATTTCTCATTTCCACCTTACGAATAAATGCGGTTACTTTATTACTTAATGTAAAAGGGGAGGCAATATGAGTAATTTTGATAATGTTTACGATTTTATATTAAAAGATTTTCAAAAAACACTTTTTCCACTTCGATCCATTCTGGTTCTCTCTAAGTTTAAATTGGAATTTATTTTGGATTATATTAATGATGAAATTTTCTCTCAATCTTGGCTAAAAAATAATCTAAATGAAACTGAGTATACAAAGATATCTGAGATTCTTGATAAGAAGCAGATAAAAAGAGTAAATGACATAGCGCAATCTTATTTTTTAATTCAACCTTGGGTGTATGCTTTGAAAGATAAAAAACACTATAGACAAACTTTTCAATTAGATCCAATTGCTTATATATTTATATATGACTTCGTTTACAGGAATAGGGATAGTTTTCAAAAGCAAGAGTATTCAGATCGGGAATGCTTCGGTTATACTTTTGATGGTGATACGTACCATTCTCAAAGTGAAGAGTATAAAGAATTTATAACGAAACTACATTCCTTGAAAACAAAGTTTGAGTACATGGGTAAAATTGATATTTCTAATTTCTTCAATAACATATATCATCATGATGTCGTAAGTTACATAGCTAGGGTGGTTAACCAACAGGAAGCAGAGAAGATTGGTAAGTTTTTAAGAGAAATCAATGAGGGGAGAAGCACGAGTTGTATGCCACAAGGTTTATTTCCTATGAAGGTCATTGGCAGTAATTTTCTTAGTTTTATTGAAGCCTCTAGGGAACTTAAAAGTGAAAACATCATACGTTTTATGGATGATATCTATTTCTTTTCAGACAGTGAAGAAACCATAAAGAGAGATATATTTAGTGTCCAAAAAATATTAGGTGAGAAAGGTCTGAGTCTAAACGAGGAGAAGACAAGTGTTATTGTAGGAGAAGACGAATCAGATAATGATATTGAAACTGTTAAGACATCATTGTTAGCCAAAAGAAGATTGGCTATCAATTCATATACTGGTGAGTTTGACGACAATGAAATCGATCAATTAACATCAGAAGAAGCTGAATTTTTACATGGTTTACTTCACAAAAAAAACATCGAAGATGAGGATATTGAACTTATCTTATCCCTACTAATGACAACGGAGGCAGAAACATTAGAACTTACAAGACTGGTTTTAAATAGTTCCCCTCAACTAACAAAGAATTTATATTATAATTTAAAAAGAAATTACATGAGGATCACCGATTCAATTATAAGCGAATTTGAAACTTTTATTGAGGAATCCTTTATACCAGAATATCAATTGTTTTGGATAACAAAAATTATTATTGATTTTACTGAGCTGAATGAGTCAATAGCTAATTTGTTGGTAACTATTTACAGGCATCCAGCCGTTACAAACATTGTTAAATGTTTGATATTAGAAATTCCTGAAAATAATTTTGGATTTCTTGAGATGAAGAAAAATGTTGCTCGTGGTCACGCTCCAGAATTAATAATTAGCGCAATGGTGGGCCTACTTAGTCATGAAAAATCAAATAGAAATCAAATATATAAGTATGTTGGTAAGTCCAATTCAATGCTACGGACAATCACTGTCGCTTTGTCAGCATTAGAAGTAAACGCACATGAAAAAATATTAGAGGATTTGGATGAAAGAAATATAAATAAACATAACTACATCAGAGATGAATTTTCTGAAAGCGAAGTCACTTCAGGTGAACATCTAACTACTCTGGGACCTGTTAGTGAGGATTTGAACATCATAATTAATGATATTCTCAATCCATTTGAGGTTGACATGGTTCCAATCAATATTAACGATGAAACTTCTACAATTAACGACCCATTTAAGGATGATTCAAAACCTATCGATCTAAATGACGATGATCTTCCATTTTAAATAGTTGTTACAGTTATTAAGTATTTTGAGTCAAATAAAAACAAACTATAAATCGTATATGCAGAACCGGATCAATTCCACGCTGTACAGGAAGCATTCAAAGCAGCCGGTATTACGGAGTTCACCGTAGCCGAGCTGACGATGCTTGCACAGAACCATATTGAACTTCCAGAGGATGCACAAGCTCAGTTCGAGAAACTGATCGATGCGCTTGAAGACCTTGAAGATGTTCAGCAGGTGTACCATAACGTAGAGTTCGTTTAGGCGTACTAGGCGATACGTAGTGTATGATTGCATAAAAAGAGTGTCTGACCAATCTGCGGGATTGGACGGACACTCTTTTTAGTTATTTTAAGAGTTGGATTGCAGTGAGCCAGGCGACTTGTCGGATGCATCCGACGGGTTTGATTTTTCCGAGTTCCCCCCACCGAACTTGAATAACACAATTCCGCCCACAATAACAAGTACACCGAGCAGTTGATTCCACGAAAAAGGAATTTGCTCCAGACCGAGCCATCCCATGGAGTCAAACAATAGAGCAAAGCTCAGTTGGGATGTTAGCACGATCGAGATGGCATATGTGGGACCAAGCAATTTCATACCTTGCACGAGACAGAAGACTACACCAACGCCGATGGCTCCACTGAGCCAGTACCAGGGTTGCATATGCTGGAAGCTGAATGTATTTTTTCCTTCCACTAGCAGAGAGATCAGGAATGAAGCAATGAATCCGGTGAAAAGCACCAGCGTTGTTGTGGACCATGAACCGGTGCGTTCATTGACTTTGCTATTAAAAATCGTTTGCAGACTGACAAGTGCACCTGCCAGTAGTGCAAGCGAAATCCCTGTAATTAACATGGTTGTCGAACTCCTTATTCATAAATATTGTGACCTGCTATTTCACGTAGACCTGCCCGATCTTTGATCATAATCAGTCCTTGATGTCGTTCGATTAATCCGTCTGCACAGAGTTTCTGGATGACCCGGTTCAGGTGTCGGTAACTGGTGCCGATCAGATTCGCGATGTCAGTCAGATTGAACGCGTCCAGCTCTTCATGAACGACGTTGCCCGCTTCTTCTGTTGAGATGGAGAGCAGGTAGCTGACTAGACGAACCTCAACGGGATACATCAGGTTGAAATTGGAAAAGTTTGAGTCAATGTAGAATTTGTGTGAGATGATTTTGAGCAAAAATTTAAGTAAAGGTGCATAATCGCTGGCAAGCTCAGCGAGCCATTGATAATGAATGCGAAGCATCACTACAGGTGACACGGCCTGAACCGTATTAACAATATCGCTTTCACGGACATACTCTATGTCACCGACAACTTCAAGCGGTGTTTTGAAACAAAGCACCAGCGTTTTGTCCTGTGCGGAGGTGGTGAAAATCTTGATTTTACCTTCGACTAGCACGTACAAATATTCGGAAGTTTCCCCTTCACGACAGATCAGTTCACACTTCTCAAAGTGGCATAACGTCATATGTGTACGCAGGGGATCGTGAAATACAGTTTCGAGTTCATATTGCTTCAGATATTGTATTAATTGTTGCTCGTTATGGATTTCTTGCACGCTGTTGTTCACCCCCGACGATATGTTTCAATCCTTCTTCAAAAACTATAGTTTCATAATAATGACACCAGTCACCATTAAGGCAATGCCCAGAAATTGCGGTAGTTTCATCTTTTGTTTCACTACGCCGAACCATCCGTTGCTATCCACCAGAAAAGTCAGGAACAGCTGCGCAATGAGCAGGGCCGAGATCGTGAATGTAACCCCAATTTGCTGAATTGCTGTCACTTCGCTGAAAATAATGACGGCACCAAAAGCACCTCCAGCCAGGTACATGGGTTTTACTTGTTTGAGTCCTTGAAGGTTGGTGTCTCTAACAAACATTAGGATCAGCGCCGCTAATATGAATCCTGTCAGTTGTGTAATCGTAGCGGCCTGCCATGTGCCCATGTCGGTGCTAATCCGAGTATTGGCAACCCCTTGGAGCGTGATACACGCGCCGCCCAGTAATGCAAAAATAATTCCTCTCATATGTACGCTCCTTATTCAATCACTTCGACTTCTATTAAATGATAAACTCACCCTAAACGCCAAGGACAAATGTCCTGAGCTTTGAAGTCACAGCATCTAGAGTACAATAAAGAACCCGGGAAATCCAGATGGGCATGAAGAGATACGCGACTTATGTGTTCAGGTACTCATTGTTCATCATAATCCAACGAACCAGTGACACCTTATTGTACCGATTCGATTGATTTGAGAAATCTAAGGAATCTCAGCAACGTTAAATGGGCTATGTCGGGTAGAAAGTGGCTATAAAACAGGGGGAATGGAGGGATAGGGTGTCTACGATTCGTTACTTTTGAAAATCAGCAAATATTCGCTAAATAGAGTGTGTCAGGTTCGTTAGTTATCCAAGAAATGAAACGAGAGTCTCCCGACTTGACCTCGGAGCGTAGAAAGAATGCATAGCTCCGGGGTCGAGTCGACAATTAGTATAAAACAAATCAGCTAGATCCTCTCCGTACAAAATCAAATCCATATTTTTAGATTACAGTATACAAAGGCTTCTCGCCTACAAAACGAACAGACAATTCGGGAAAACGTTCTGCCAACCTGTTAGCCAATAGATTCATTCCCGGAGCCTCGCTCTCGGCATGTCCCATCATGATCAGTGCTTTGGACTTGCCTTGTTGCACAGCATCACGGATATATTCCGGTGTCTCCCATTCGAATCCTTCTCCAGCGATGACAAGATCCAATTGCTTGTTATGAATCAAGGGAATCGTCACAGGGCCATTGCCACGAAAACCTACCAATACCGCTGCGTGTCTACAGACTATTTCCGGATTGCCTGCAACGCGTACATAATCGATCCCAAGGCAACTTTTCACATGGTGAGCAATAGCTAGGGCGGTTCTTCCTTCCGAAAAAGAAAGGATGTCTGCTTCCGGTAGACGTTGCTCCACATAAGAGGACCACCCCAAGGCCTGAATCAGTCCTTCGGTAATGCCATCCGGTTGGAAGCGGTGGATGATATCATGACATCGATAGATGGAAATGCCTGCTTCGTCGATCAACGTCCTTTTGTCCGTATAAACCGAATCAGTTGCAAGCCAATCCGTATGACTGTGATGGTTATAGAACGGAGATTCATGCGCAATAATTAAGTTAGCACCATGCTGTATGGCTTGTTCAATCACATATTGTGTGGGCATAAAAGCAATGATAATACCTGTGACCATACAATCAAGTGAGCCGGTAATGAGCTGATCCACCGTGTTTTCTGGCAGTTCAATGTTATCTAAGAGATGAAGTACAACGTCTTGAACAGTAAGATCCATAGAATGCATTCCTCCAATGACAGGATATAACGATAGTGTACCATGTTGACATCTGAAATCTACTGTCTTCCAGATTATAGGGGTCATTTTTATGGTCTTCGGTTAATACTAAAACATGCAGATAACAGTTAGGTAAGATAACAACGGAGAAAAGTGTTAACTATGTACAGATGTTGGATTCGTGTAGTTTTCTCAAACAAGAATAAGTATACTTACATAGAGTCTTTAATGCATTAAATGGAGCTGTTTGCAACAAACACGGTTTCTATTTCAATAAATACTGAGATTCAGTTGAGGATAAGCACTCATATGCAACAACAGAACAGATTGTGAAAGGGGATAACTACGATGACAGCAACAACTATTATGGAACGTCTGAAGAGCGAGACAGCTCATTATCACAGACAAGTAGAACAGAACCCTTATGCTAAAGCCATTATGAATCAAACTGTGACTATAGAAGAATATAGAACATATTTAGAGAAATTTTATGGATTCCTGAAACCGCTGGAGGATCAGGCTGTACAGCAGCCTTTCTGGGAAAGTACGGGACTGGATATTGAGATTAGAGGCAAGGCTGGACTCTTAGAAAAAGATTTACGAAATCTGGGTGCCAGTGAAGAAGAGATCACTCAACTTCCGCTCTGTAAAGAACTGCCGGATATTTCAACACCTGCCCGTTTGTTCGGATATCTGTATGTAATTGAGGGGTCCACGAACGGTGGACAGATTATGACCAAACGTTTGTCGCAGTTCCTGCCCATTCAAGCCGATCGTGGATTGGAATATTTCAATGCCTACGGCTCAGAGACAAGAACAAGATGGAGTGAGTTTACAGGTTTGCTGCAGCAATCCATCAGCACGCCAGAAGATCATGACAACATGGTACACAGTGCATCGGAGACATTCCGACTGTTGGATCAGTGGATTAATACGGACAAGTAACATGCCGGTTCATCGACCCACGCCTGTAGGGCGGATTTTTTTCACATTTAAAAGGTATCTATATAAGTTGAACTAATACAGTTCAACTTATATAACATCATGAGAGGGGATTTTCCTGGCCATGGCCGAACCGAAGTCCAAGAAAGAACAAAATTTGTTGAACCGCACATTGCTTCATCAGGGAACATATACAAATGATCCGATAGATTTGAATAACTGTGATAAAGAACCGATTCATATCCCCGGCTTTATTCAACCTCATGGTGTTCTTTTGGCCATCAATACCAGTCTTACGCCAACCATTGTTCAGTGTAGTCAAAATACGGAGGACCATTTGGGCATTGCCTATGAGAATATTCTGGGCATGCCTTTGGAGAACCTGATTGGCGAGAAAGAAGTAAGCAAACTGTTGGGAAGCAGCTTCAATGCAGATGTCACCTCTGATTTGCATTACATGGATCTGACCATTAAGGTGTCCGGTGAAGACCAGGTTTTCTCCTCTGTTCTTCATGAGAGTGAAGGTCTGCTCATTCTGGAGATTGAGCCTTTTTATGAAAAAGAGGACGTGGAGACCACTGACTTTGAGTGGATATCCCGATTCTTCGGCCGGATGAAAAGCACAGACAGTCGCGTGGAGGCAAGTCAGATTGCAGCTGAACAGGTGAAGGAAATGCTCGGTTACGACCGGGTGATGATCTATGAGTTTGATGAGCAATGGAATGGTAAAGTTATTGCTGAAGCGCGTGAACAAGAACTCGAGCCATTCCTGGGACATCACTATCCGGCATCGGATATACCGAAACAGGCTCGGGAGTTGTATCTTCGCAATTGGCTGCGGACTATTGTGAATGTAAATTATAAACCCGTCGAAATTGTGCCTATGCTACAACCGCTCACTGGCAAGCCGCTGAATCTGAGTCTTTCGGTCCTGCGTAGCGTATCTCCACTTCATATCGAATATTTGCATAATATGGGTGTAGGTGCGACTGTAACGATCTCGCTCATTCATAACAATCAACTGTGGGGACTCATTACATGCCATCATTATTCGGCCAGATATGTACCCCATCGCGTACGGAATCTGTGCAATTTCCTGGGCGCGTTTTTCTCGAATGAATTGTTTCAGCGTCAGCAACTCGATGATTATCAATCCGAGATTCAATCACGTGAAGCTGCTTCACGAGTTGCAAACATTTTTATCGGTAACACAAGTCCTGCCCGAGTACTTGAGGAATTACAGGGAGAAGAAGAGACGGTGTTAAACCTGATGGATGCTGCCGGAGCAGCGATCTGTTACCAGGATAAGTTATTGTTATATGGTGAAACGCCAAACAGCGGCCAGATTCGTGAACTGGCAGGTTGGCTTGCAGGAAAGTCTGAGGATTACAGTTACTATACTTCGAAACTGAGTTCAGAGTATGAAACATCCAAAGCTTATAAAGATAAGGCTTCCGGGGTTATTTATGTTGCCATTTCGCCTGGACAGCATAACTACATGATCTGGTTCCGACCTGAGGTCGTCCAGGTTGTCGATTGGGCGGGTGACCCAGCCAAAGCGGTGCTCAAGACGGATGACGGCATGCGGTTGTCTCCTCGTAAATCATTCGAGAAATGGCGAGAGGTTGTAAAGTCAACTTCGTACCCATGGACTACGAAAGAGCTGAGCGTGTTACCTTTACTCAAAACCATTGTACGCCGGCAGACGGAGAATCAGCTGGTTCAGGCTGAAGAACAGGCGCTGCAGAATGCTCGTATTTTGCGACAAAATGAACAGCGTTATTTGCAGTTAATGGAATACTCGCCCGTGGCATTCTTTACTCTGACTGATGGTCAGATTATCTATTGTAATACAAAGGCTGCTGAGCTGCTCGGGTTCGAGAGTTCCAAAAACCTGATGGGCAAGGACTTCAGAGAATTTATACCTGACAAAACGAAAGTCACATTGCAACAAAATTTTGAGGAATTAAAGCACAATAACACAAGTTTGATTACCAGCCAGTCGTATTTCACCACAGCGGCAGGTACCTCATTGTTGCTTGAGATTACACTTGCTTCGGTTACACATGCGGGTAAGCCATCTGTCATGGTCCTACTGCATAGCGGGGCGTCTCACCATGAACATGACAATTACACCGAAACGACAAGCCAGCTGCAAAATTACTTGAACACAGATCCATTAACAGATATGCCGATTCAAACGGTGTTCAAGTCTCAGCTTCAGGATGACTGGGATGATTGTTTGCAGGAGAAATGCAGTCTGGGATTGCTCATTGTAGATATCGATGATTTCCGGTCATATAACGCGGCATACGGACTTCAGGGAGGCGATCTGTGTCTGCAATGGATCGGTGAGGTACTCACCGTGGTCAGTGAGCAGCACAATGCACTAATTTCCCGTCTTCGCGGAGGTACATTCATGTTGAAAATGAAGAGCACAACTCCTGAAGATTCAGCGCAGCTTGCGGAAGAGATTAGACAACATGTTCTGGCTCTACAGATCCAGCGAGAATCATCGGGTCCGAGTGGAATCGTCACGGTTAGTGTCGGGGGTGCAGTCCTTGTACCTGATGAGCAGTCAAGTGTATCCGATCTGATTGAAAAAGCCACTCAAGGGCTGGCCCGAGCGAAGAGTGAAGGGAAGAATCGCGCAATTGTAGTCTGATTACGCCTGTGCAACGTTCGATTTGAAACGATACAATCATTATTTGAAAAAAGTTAAATAGACATGATGAAAAGAGGGCAGAAATGCCTTCTTTTTTGTGTCCAAGAATGTCTAAATTTCATCACCGCAGACACAGCACTAGTGTTATAATGATCCCTATGGATACACTTGTTCGTATTCTGCCTTGGAGGAGGGTGAGATAACGTTCTATGAAAGACGACTCTAGACAATTGGAATTCATGGAGATAGATCTGAGCGAAGAACCTGAAACAGCATCGGTTCCGGTTCCTGATCGTTCAACCATTGTGCAGTCTGCACATGATACGATGCAGCATCGTGGAGTCATATTGTCCTCGGAGAAACGTTTTGTAGAGGAAGCAAAGCAGTGGTCAGAGATGGAAGGAGATGTGTCTCCCTGGGTTCCCTTTATGAGCTACTGGCCAACGTATGGTGTGATGAACGAAGCCCAACGCAAGTGGTATTTGTATTGGAGGAGGGAAGTGCGTCAGGGGAGGTACCCGGATACTGATCTGTCCTATCTATTTGTTCATATATATGAGTTGATTAACGGCATTGGCTGGCAGAATGCTCAGGATGGTTATGATCAATTAAAGCAGCTATGGGTGAACTACCGTGAACGGCTTCCTCAATTAAATATATATATGCAAGAGTGGATGGTCGATTATGTTCTGGTCCATCAACTGGACATGTTTTTATCCGAGGTCATGGGCCTTTCGGGCGGATATCTGCCAGCAGAGATGCTGGATAGGGAGCTGCAACGTATTTTACAGGATAAGGTATCGGATATTTCGCTGAATATGCTGCAAAGATACTATGATTACGATATTACACTCAGTAAGTTCTATAGAGATGGCGGCAAAGAAGTGATGGAGCAGTATATCCCACGGGTCATGGCCTTGGTTCATTCGTACCTGGAGCGTACGCGACAAGTTGGACTGCTGCCTGAGTTTGAACCCAACGATGAACGCACGGTGGAGCGTGTACTGTTTCGCAAAGCGGTCTATGATGATTCGATCTACGGAAGATCGGTATCATTCAGATATATGCCCATAGGTGAACAAGCTGAGTTTGTACAGATGGTTACGCGGATCTATCGATGTACTGAAAATAAACTTCGTGAACTGCTCGGATTCAGAGGCCGATTGCGTGGACAGGCATTAGAGCCTGAACTTGCAAATCTCATTGAACGTTACCTGGACAAAGCATATGCGACTGAGCAGGCCGAGACGGTGGAACAACCGGTGGTTCGTATTGATACGGAAAAATTGGCATCGTTACAGCAAGAAAGTGAATACGTACGATTGGCACTTACAATTGAGGATGATCACCTTTCTGAAGAGAAGGATGACGAGGTTCATAACGCAAATGTTACAAGTAATCCATTCGATGCATTGGAGGCAAGGGATGAGATCACTCCAACAGAAGATTCCATGCAGTCGGACCCATCCGTAGAAGAGATTGCAACAGGAGGTCCAGCAGAATCAATTGAGTTGCAGTGGGACGAGTCTGCTGAGGCTGATCTGGATGAAGAATGGCTGCTTTTTGCCAAGGAACTATCCCCTCAGCAGGTGCAAGTGGTTCATGCTCTTCTTGGCGCAAATCCTGATACTGAGCTGATACGTCTGGCTGAGCAATATGGGACGATGCCAACGCTACTGCTGGATGAGATTAATGATGTGGCTATGGAAACGATCGGTGATCTTCTGATTGATGGTGATCGGATTGTTCCTGATTATATAGATGTGTTCGAACATGTGAAGAGGTGATACGTAGTGACAGAACTTAAAATACCGAAGCGGCTGACCACCGCGCTTGTCAATTCATTGACAGCTGGTGTTGTCCCGCGCATAGGACTGGAGCAGATTGCTGTTGGTCGGAAACCGGAAGTGGAAGCCATTTTGCGGGATATGGATAATATTGCGGAGGGCGGCGCAGCGTTTAAACTTATTACGGGCCGTTATGGCAGTGGTAAAAGCTTTCTTTTGCAGATGATTCGTAACTATGCCATGGATCGCGATTTTGTTGTGGCAGATGCCGATCTGTCACCAGAGCGACGATTGGTGGGGACCAAAGGGCAGGGACTTGCGACATATCGCGAACTAATGACTCGTCTGTCTACACGTACACGCCCGGATGGGGGAGCGTTGGAGCCGATTTTGCAAAAATGGATCGCCGGCCTGCAACAATCTACGATGCAGAGTCAGAACCTGCGCCCGGATGATCCCGCTCTGCCGCTGGAAGTAGAGAAGCAGATCTATGCGGTGACGGGGGAGATGCAGAATCTGGTTCATGGCTTTGATTTTGCCAAGGTGCTGGCTTCCTACTGGAATGGGTACAAGCTCGCTGATGATGATCGCAAACAGGCGGCACTACGCTGGCTTCGAGGGGAATTTGCAACCAAAACGGAAGCGAAAAAAGAACTGGCTGTTGGTGTTATCATTGACGATGATAACTGGTATGACTACTTCAAATTGTGGTCTGAATTCACAGCACGCATTGGTTACAAAGGATTGTTGTTGTTTATTGATGAAGCGGTGAATCTGTATAAAATTACAAACAGCGTCTCCCGTCAAAGCAATTATGAGAAATTGCTGACCATGTTCAATGATACGATGCAGGGCAAAGCGGAGCACCTGGGCATATTTGTAGGTGGTACGCCGCAATTTGTGGAGGATGAACGACGCGGATTATACAGCTATGAAGCGCTTCGTTCCAGGCTTATTGATGGTCGTTATGCAGCCAAAGCGTATGCAAATTACACAGGTCCGATCCTGAAGCTGACGATGTTATCGCATGAAGAGATTCTGATTCTGCTCCAGAAGCTGCGACAGATTCATGCCCTGCATTTTGGATACAGTGCAAGTCTGACGGATGAACAATTGGTTGATTTTATGCAAACGGCGGTGAATCGACTGGGGGCGGATGAATTGCTGACAACACGTGAAGTGGTACGAGACTTTATGGATGTACTGCATACACTCCACCAGAATCCTGAAGTGACTTATACTCAATTACTTGGTGAACGGGCTGCCAAACCTCAGGAAACGGGTAAAGGGGCAGATGCTTCCGCAAATACGGATGATCTGGACGACTTTCTGGCGGAGTTTGAATTATGAGTGATAATCCATTCTATCGGCTTGCGCCATTCGTGCAGGAATTTATTTATAAAAAAAGATGGGAATCGCTTCGGCCTGCTCAGATTGAGGCCTGCAATATCTGTTTCCATACCCCGCATCATATGCTGATTGCGGCAGGCACGGCCTCTGGCAAAACGGAGGCGGCTTTTTTTCCTGCATTGACTGAACTGCATGAACGGCCTTCCAAATCAGTTGGCATTCTGTACATCGGACCTCTGAAAGCCCTGATTAACGACCAATTCGAACGTCTTAAGGATCTGTTAACCGAAGGGAATATTCCGGTTTGGCATTGGCATGGGGATGTGCCTCAGGCGGAGAAAACAAAACTGATGAAAAATCCGTCCGGTGTGCTTCAGATTACGCCAGAATCGCTGGAAGGTCTGCTCATGAATCGACCGAATGCGATCCCGGCGCTGTTTCATGATCTGCGCTATGTCATCATCGATGAGGTGCATGCTTTCATGGGAGCAGATCGGGGCATTCAAGTACTCAGCGAGCTTGCCAGAATCGAGCGTATGGCTGGCTGTGCACCGCGAAGAGTGGGCTTGTCCGCTACACTTAGTGACTATGATGCGGCTACATCTTGGCTTGCTGCCGGAACGCAGCAGGGGGTGGATGTGGTCTCTTCTCCAGGTGGTCGCAAGCTGCGACTGCGGGTAGAACATTTCTCTTTTCCAGACGCACAGGACGAGGAGCAGGCGGAGCAGCTTCATAATGCACGCAAAGCGTACTACGACTTCATCTATGAGAGCACACATCGTAAAAAAGCATTGATCTTCACCAACAGCCGTACAGACGCTGAGGTCACTATTCTTGAGATGCGGCGGGTCGCGGCTCGCAGGCAAGAGCGTGATGTATTCCATGTGCATCATGGGAGTATCTCCGCCATGCTGAGGGAGGAAACGGAAGCCGCACTGCGCACCGGATCGGGGCCCGCGGTTGCTGCGGCAACGGTTACGCTCGAACTGGGGATCGATCTGGGCGAACTGGAACGTGTGGTTCAGCTCGGTGCACCGTATAGTGCTTCCAGCTTTGTACAGCGTCTGGGACGTTCAGGGAGACGAGAGGACATGGCATCAGAGATGCTTTTTGTATGTCCGGAGGAAGAGGATGAGGAAGCGCAATTACCAGCACGTATGCCGTGGACGTTGATGCGTGCGATTGCTGTTATCGAACTATATGTAAAAACAAAGTGGGTCGAGCCGCTTGAAGCCCGCAAAATGCCCATAGGTGTGCTCTACCATCAGACGATGAGCATGCTGAAAAGTATGGGGGAGGCGGAGCCGAGAGATCTTGCAGAAGCCATCCTGTCGCTGGCCCCCTTTGCGTTGATTAGACCTGATCAATATCAGGCTTTCCTGAATTACCTCATTGAGACGGATCATCTGCAATGGACAGAGGATCGAACATTGATTATCGGTCTGACAGGTGAGAAAATCGTGAATAATTATCGCTTCTACGCAGTGTTTAAGGATGATGAAGAACATAAAGTGCTGAACGGATCGGAAGAGATTGGTTCCATTACAACCGTGCCCCCACCAGGCTATTGCTTCTCGCTCGCAGGCAAACTGTGGAAAGTGGAAGAGGTTGATCACAAGCACAAGGCTGTGTATGTGAAGTCTGCAAAAGGTAAAGTAGATACGTTATGGCTTGGAGCGGGAGGAGATATTCATACGTCGGTGGTACAGAAAATGCGTGAAGTGTTGTCCGACTCCGTGATCTATCCTTACCTGTCACCACAAGCCGTCAATCGACTTGAACGGGCGCGCCGCCTAGCTCGTGAAAGCGGACTGTTGAAGCAGGTTGTCATTCCGGCAGGGGGAGATTCGATGTATGTTCTTCCTTGGGTGGGAAGTAAATCATTCCGTACATTGGAGCGCCTGATGAAGCATAATCTGTCCAAGAAACTTGCCTTGCGTTCGGTTGTGCCCATGGAGCCCTATTATTTTGTGGTGTCCGGCAAGGTCGATGAACGAACATTGTTAGCCGAGATCATGAGTGAGTGTCGGACGGCTGAAGACGCATCTGCGTTACTGGCTGAAGATGAAGCGCCTTATCTGGGCAAGTATGATGAATTCGTCGCGCCGCCTTTGATCCGTGAGGCTTTTGCCGTGGATGGGCTGGATCTGGATGGATTGAAGGAAGGTTTACAGCAAACATTGGAGTGGGATTCCTCGAGTACCAAGCGGACATGACGTTTTTACGTATTAAAATTTTTATATGGAATAGGGTTGACACCATCTCACCTCCCATGTAATATATGAAAAGTCGTCACACACGAATTACATCAAATTGCATATATCATTTCGTATAACCTCGCAGGCCGAAAGTGTACACAGGGCGAGGGTCTCTACGGGAAGCCTATACTTCCTAACTACGATGCCAAGGAATCAATGTATTCCTTGCTCGTAGTTAGGATTTTTTGCATTTGTATGGTGTCTGTGACCTTGGCATGACTAAACATGCAGGCGTATTTTCTTATCATCAGGAGGTCTATTCACAAATGAAATATTATCTGTCCGTTCTCGCGGGAGCGATGAGCTATGGCATATTATCCACGATTGTGGTTCTGGCGTATGGCGAAGAATATAAACTTGGAGAGGTTGTGGGAACACAGCTGATTACGGGTTTTCTTCTTTCCTGGATGCTGGCGCTATACACAAGATTTAGAACAAAACGTAAGTCACAGGCAAATGGCAAAGCATCAGGAGCCGTGGCACAGGTATTCAAGCGATTGACGTGGAAACAACGTCTGTTATTGATGGCTGCCGGAACACCAACGGTAATTACGGGTCTCGTGTATTATCAGTCTTTGCGTTACATCCCGGCTTCACTTGCCATTATCCTGTTGTTCCAGTTCACATGGATTAGTGTATTGATTCAGGCGATTAGCAAACGTCAACGTCCAGACAAAGTCACGTTCCTTACGTTGATTATTCTGTTTGGCGGAACTTTGCTGGCAGCTGGTTTCCTGGAACAGGGACTGGGTGAGTTCAACGGTCTGGGTATTGCTCTTGGACTAATGGCAGCCGTAAGTTATTCCTTATTCGTATTGTTCAGCGGCAAAGCCGTACCTTCAGCGCATCCGGCGTTCCGCAGTGCGTGGATGGTTACAGGCGGATTGATCCTGCTGTGCATTTTGTTCCCGCCAACATTCCTCTTTAACGGATTGATCTGGAGCCAGTTGCTTGTATTTGGATTGCTGCTCGGATTCTTCGGGGCTTTCATTCCACCCGTACTGTTCGCTATCGGCGTTCCGCATATTGGTGGTGACATGGCCGGAATTCTGGGTGCAGTGGAGCTTCCAATTGCAGTACTGCTATCCTCTATTGTGCTCCATGAGCATGTCAGCGGATTGCAATGGTTCGGAGTTATCATTGTGCTCATTGGTGTAGCCTTGCCAGAGTTGTATAAATTACGCATGAGAAGAAGTAGAAGTACACCGATATATTCCTGAGTTATACCAAAAGGGATATTGTGAAGCATGAACGGGAATAACCGTAGTAAAGCCTGAGAAATCAGGCTTTTTCTATTGAAATATTCTATATAAATTGAACTAAACATTTACACGAAACGGAGAGGACAGAAAGGACCTGAAGAAGCGGAGCGTTCGCCTAAAAGCTTTCTGAAAGAAAGCTGCATCGGAAGCATAAGCTATCCCCGGATTTCCCCTTTATAAAAGGAATCAAAAAATCTGGGGATAACAGCGATCGGAAGGTTGTTCTGTCATCGGAGTGTCCAGTGTAAATATTCTTTAGTTCCACTTATATAGCTCAATCGCAATAGCCCAGAGGGGTCATTTTCATTGTCATGCGAATCAGGTATGCTTAAAGAATACATCCGTCTGTTGATTGATTATTGATGGGACATCGAATGAGGAGTGTTTATATGAAAAGCTGGTTTGGAAAAACATGGCCTTGGTTAACACTAGGTCTGACCGTTGTTGTATTGCTTGGATCATTTTTGGTTTATTTTATGGGCAAAGACGTATCCCCGGGATCAGGAAGTGCTGTAACTGCACAAGCCGAGACAGCGGAGGATTTGAAGGGATATGAAGTCATTGATGTGGACGTAAGCAACGATGGTTTTGGACCAGACGTTATCGAGGTGAAAGCTGGCGTACCGACCAAAATCAACTTTATTCTGACCCGATCGGTGACACATGTCAAATCAGTCGGATCACAAAAGCTTGGCATGGATCTATACATGCAAAAGGGACCTAATTATTATACGGTCGACAAAGATCTGCCAAAGGGTGAATACGAGATTCACTGCGGTATGTACATGATATACGCAACGATTAAGGTTGTATAAGCAGAAGGAGCATGGTTTCGGGTCACCGAGCTTTGCTCCTTTTTTTGGTGCGTGATATCATGGGAAAGTGGGTAAAATCGATCAGGAGGTGGCGAAAATGAAAGCGCTATTTATTGGAGGGACAGGCACCATTAGTACGGCCATTACGGAGATGCTTGCACGGCAAGGCTGTGAACTGTATTTGATTAATCGAGGCAATCATAACCATGACTTACCTAAGGAAGTCAACGTAATTCAAGCGGACATTAATGACGAGACACGTGTAGCGGAACTGATAGCTGATCTGGAATTTGATGTTGTGGCAGACTTTATCGCCTTTGTACCATCTCAATTGGAGAGAGATTACCGTTTATTCAAGGATAAAACGAAGCAGTTTATTTTTATAAGCTCAGCATCTGCGTATCAGACACCTTTGGCTGATTACCGGATCACTGAAGGGACGCCTTTATCGAATCCATATTGGGAGTATTCTCGCAACAAGATTGCCTGTGAAGACTATCTGATGAAACAATACCGCGAGCATGGATTCCCTGTGACCATCGTGCGTCCAAGCCATACATATGGCGACAAATCGGTACCTCTCGGTGTTCATGGTGCTCAAGGCAGCTGGCAGGTTCTCAAGCGCATGCGTGAAGGCAAACCCGTTATCATCCATGGAGATGGTACCTCACTGTGGACCATTACGCACAATATTGATTTTGCCAAAGGTTTTATCGGGCTTATGGGAAATATCCATGCAATTGGTGAATCGGTACATATCACCTCGGACGAATCCGTCACCTGGAATCAGATTCATGAGATTATTGCCAGCGTGTTGGGAGTTAAGCTTCATGCGGTACATGTACCTTCCGAGTTCTTGGCAGCATGCAGTGACCAGGATCTTCGCGGCGGTTTGCTGGGGGACAAAGCCAATACCGTTGTGTTTGACAACAGTAAGCTGAAACGGCTTGTTCCGGAATTTGTAGCAACGACAAGAGCCGATCAGGGCATTCGAAGTACGATTGAGCACATTCTGGCCCATCCTGAATTACAGACCGAAGATCCGGAATTTGATGGTTGGTGTGACAAGGTCGTTGGTGCATTGGACGAAGCGTTATTAAAGATCAGAGATGAGAAATGAGAAGTAAGGCGTTCATGATCAACTGTTTACATTCATGAGCTGAATCGTTATAATCAAGAAAAAATGACACTTGTTAGGGGAGGCACCCCAACTTAGGACATCGTTCCTTTGTTGGGGTGCCTCCCTTTTTTGGTGTGCCAAAAAGGAGAGTAGACGTTGAAGAAATCAGGAAAACGTGTGAAGAAACAAGCGGAACAGCTAACCAAGGTGGTGCTGGCATTTGCATTATTATCACCTCAAGCCCTGTTGCTTGAATGGGGCGCAACCACGGTAATGGCTGAAACGGTTGAAACGATCGGAATCGTATCCGATACGTCCAGCATGAAGGCGGTACAGTCTTCCAAGGTGAAAGTGGAAATGAACAGTGACGGTAAATACAGAATTGTATTACTGCCAAACACGAATGTATTTTACGGCGGCGATACAGGGAATGTGTCCACCATTATCGACCACAACGGATCTCCCGTGAACTTTAAAACATTGCCGCTAAATTATTACCGAATTAACAATAATGTGATTGAAATGTCACGGCAAAAAGACAATGTGGAATATATTTTGCGTGTATCTATCGTTAATGCTACCTCACAAGGTGGGTACATGAAGGTTGAACTTGAAGCCATCAACCGTAGCGGAACGGCACTGAATTTGGGTGGAACATTTTATTGGGATACGATGGTGAATGGCAATGATGCTTCTCCATTTGAAGTCATCGAGAATGGATGGCGCAACTACAGCGGCGGAGTTCAGGTCACCGCTTTTTATGCCAATACGTACAATGTTGTGAATGCAGATCGCATATATATGGGCCAGTACAGCAACCCGGACAGCGCTCAACTCACGGGAGGGTCTTCACCTTCAGCGTTCACTCCAGGCCAGACCGTTACGGCGAGTGATACAGCTGCACAATTTTGGTGGGACGCCAAGACAACAGCGAATCAGGCTTCACGCAAATTTTCAACCATTGTGGGGATCGGCCCCAAAAATGCTCCACCTTCGTTTACCTTAACAGCACCATCTTCAGGTCAAACCTATTACAAAGGCGAGCAACTGCAGATCTCCGGTACAACGCGAGATACGGATGTTGGCGACCTGTTGACCGTGAAATGGTCCATTGACGGTGGGGCTGAGAATATTCTGACCCAGTTGACCGCAACGGGTTCTAATCAGTCTTTCAACACCAATTACACATTGCCTGACACCCTGCCAGATGGCACACACACATTACAAGTATGGGTCATGGATGACAAAGGTGGTGTGTCCTCAGCAGGCACCGTTAACTTTACGGTAAGAAGTTTTGTTGTGCCCGGAACGCCGACATATACATTGGTTAATTCTAATAACTTGACGGTGAACTGGGATAAGAAGGCGAATGATGCATCCGTTACGTATGAACTGAAGAATATGACGACGAATCAGATCGTGGATACAGGTATGTCAAACAGTCGGCAAGTGACAGGGCTCACTCCGAATACCAGTTATTCTTTTGCGGTACGGGCCAAAAATTCAAGTGGTTCCTACACGGGTTACTCCAGTCCAGCTTCCAAGTATACACTGGCTAACCCACCCGCTACTGCGGCTGTGACACAATCAGGCAACTCTGTTACAGCTAGCTGGAGTAATAATAGCAATCCTGACGGCACTCAGTACAAAACGGAAATACGCAGTCCAGGTGGGCAAGTCCTTGCAACGGGAACAACAACTTCCACATGTACAGCGTTTGCCCTCACTGGACTCGCGGACGGAAAATACGAAGTATTTGTTGCTGCACTGAATGGAGAAGGGATACAGACCCCATTTATATCCGCTGGAGAGATGATGAAAGATACGACCGGCCCAACTGCTCCTTCTGTTACAGTCACGCCATCCTCATGGACCAAGGAAAATGTTCTCGTCACGGTTGAAGAGGGAAAAGATGCCTTGAGCGGAACTCAAAAGACTGAAGTTAAAGTCGGTCCGGCAGGAGAATGGCGTGAATATAGCGCTGCGTTTACCGTAAGCAGCGAAGGCAACACAACAGTTATGGCACGCAGTATGGATGCATTTGGTAATACAGGACAGGAAACCGCTGTGACAGCCAGGGTAGATCGGACGGCACCAACGCCACCTGTTATTTCGTTGAATCCGCCCGAATGGACAAAAGCGGCAGTAATGGTGACATTAACGGAGGGTATGGACGCAGCAAGCGGCATTGGTCTGACACAGTATAAGCTGGGAAGAGAGGGAGAATGGATCGACTACAGGACCCCTTTTACACTCAGTGAAGAAGGGATAACCGAGATTTATGCACGAAGTGTTGATCGGGCCGCCAATGTCAGTGCTTCCACTTCGGCAACAGCCAGAATCGACAAGACTGGGCCTGAGCAACCGACGATAACGTTAAGTGAAGAGCATTGGACGAATCAGGATGTAACTTTTGCAATAAACAGTGGTGAAGATGCAGGCAGCGGGCTTGCCAAAAGCCAATATCGACTGAGCGAAGAAGGTCCCTGGATCGATTACACGGGCGAAGTGACGGTTACCGATGAGGGAGAAACGATCGTATATGCACGCTCACTTGATCGTGTAGGCAATATAAGCACGTATGCTCAGGCTACGGTTCGAATCGACACGACAGCTCCAACCGAGCCGGTAATTCGTTTAAGTTCTTCTGGATGGAGTAAAGAACATGTGCAATTCACGATCGCTGGTAGTGTGGATGAACGAGCGATATCCTATGAATACAGCATGAATAATGCTCCTTATACGACAGGAAATACGGGTACAGTAAGTACGAACGGGGCTACCACCATTCGGGCGCGAGCAAGGGATGCCGTTGGCAATGTGAGCAAGGAAGTCAGTCAAATCGCCTATGTGGATCAGATGGCTCCAACGATTACATTTGCACCGAACGGACATGTCTGGACGGACTTGGACATATCCACTACCATTCAGTATGCAGATGCCCACTCAGGCATTCAGGAACTGGAACGATTCTATCAAATTACGAACAATGCAGAATCACCGGATCATTGGCTTGAAGCTCGCTCTGACGAGCATAAAATATCCATCGAATCGGAAGGCATATGGTACATCCATGCCAAAACCATGGACAGAGCAGGCAATACATATGAGACAACATCATCACCTTACCATGTTCAACGCAAGCCCGAGCAACCGAAACATGTGAGAATGACGCAGATCGCTGAGACATCAGCTGAACTTACAGTGGATTTGCCAACGGGGGAAAGATATACCGATGGATATCAGTATGAGATAACGAATAAAACGACAGGACATTCATGGACACTGGATTATCCCAACCATAGTATAATCGATCACTCCCTAAACGGTGGTCAGGTCTATGAATATGAAGTTAGAGTGAGAAACCATATCGGAGTAAGTGATGCAGTAAGCGCTCAAGTATTAACGATCCCGGCAGCTCCCGGAACGTTGCACGTTCGAAAAGTAGATTCCCAACCCAATTTGGCCGAAATTCAATTTGATTCAGTAAGGGGAGCAGATGCTTACCGCATCATTGCTGCTACTTCGGACGGGTCCACCGTGTATGATCAGACGGTATCTGACCCTGCCAACCTTCCCTATATCAGCAACCTCGTCCCAGGAACCATGCATAACATCTCGGTAACGGCAATGAATGAAAGTGGAGCAGGCGGTAGCAGTAGAACCGGATTTCTCACACTGCCAGCAGTGCCCGGTGAATTCATGGCTGTTCAAATTCGGGAGCATGATATTTCATTAACATGGGAGACGGTGACTTCTGCAACGTATTATGGTCTTTCACGTGATGAAGCAGCCATATATGAAGGGGAGCAGACGGAATATTTGGATTCAGGTCTGGATAGCGGAACCAATTACAGCTATGCGTTAATTGCTAGCAACGAGACAGGGCCCGGGCCTTTGGCGGAATTACCTTTGCTCAAGACGTTACCTGGGCAGGTGTCCGGTATACAGGTATCAGATGCTTCCACAGCGAGCCTTCGTCTGAATTGGGAAGCAGTACGAGGAGCCGATCACTATGAGTTATGGTTGAATGGAGAGAAGTCGGGAACGGTTGCTGCCGGAACCCAAGAATGGGTATTTGCGGGATTGAGTTCGGGAACATCTTATCAACTGGATGTACAAGCAGTGAACGAAAGTGGACAAGGTATGCGCAGTTCGGTATCAGGAACAACGCTACCCGAGAGCACGTCGGGACTTCATATTGTTCAAGTAACTGAACAGGGAGCGATCTTGAGCTGGGAGCCTGTAGTTGGGGCAACGAAATATCGGGTGGTCATCGATGGACAGAGCCATGAGATATCAGATACACAACTCGCAGTTCACCATCTGTCAAACAGTCGTGAGTATACCTATGAAGTACAGGCAGGCAATGCTGCCGGGTACGGTGCATCCACCCGTAGTTCGATTCTTACGCTACCTAGCAGGCCGGAAGGACTGAATGTCTCATGGACTGGTGAAACAAGTATGGGACTTGCATGGCAAGCTGTAGATACGGCGAATCTCTATATTGTGAAAATCAATGGAACAGAAGTGGGCAGAACATCAGAACTGACCTACACGGCTGAGGAATTGTTGCCAGGTACCGAGTACACTTTGGAAGTTCAGGCTGTGAATACTTCTGGTCCAGGTGAGACAGCTCAGCTCGTCCGATTGTCCAAACCTGTGTCGCCTGACGAGATAATTGCAGATCCAGCAGTACATCGGGCAAAAGTTTCCTGGTCGGTCGTGGAAGGTGCCACTGAATATGTGATTGAGCAGAATGGCAAGGAGGTCTATAGGGGAATTGAGAATGAAGCAACGATTACAGGTCTTCAGGATGGAACGTGGCATCACTATCAACTATGGGCGGTTAACAGACAGGGGACTCGTTCTGAAGCGACAGATGTATCCCTGCTGACTTTGCCTGAGAAACCCGCTAAGGTTGCCGTATATGATGTGGCAAAAAACAGCCTTGGTCTGGATTTCAGCAACACAGGTGTCCAAGGGGCAGATCAGTACGTCATTGAACGGGATGGAAGAGAGATTGCTCAGATGGATTCAACTGAAACCCAATTCGTAGACAAGGATCTGTCGCCAGGAACGAAATACACTTACGTGATTCGGGCGGTCAATGCGAGTGGAACGAGTGCGCCGCTTACTTTCAGTATAATGACTCAAACGTTGCCATTGGTTGCAGAAGGGATCAGAGTGAACGCTGGAACACATAAGGTGGATCTGGCTTGGGAAGTTGTTAAGGGAGCGGCTGCATATGAGATTCGCAATCGGGTAACAGGAGATGTGCAGAGCGTGTCTGAACCGTCTGTACATCTCAATAGTATGCTGGATGGTACAGCGTATGAATTCGAACTTGTTGCGATTAATGAAGATGGCCATCGGTCAGAGTCTATTCAAATTCAGGTTTTAACGAAACCCATATCACCTCAGACGGCAGGCATAACACACATCACAGATCAGACTGCGGTGCTGGATCTGACTGGAAGCTCTACTCGGGGAGCAGAGCAATTCATCATTATGCGGGATGGCGTTGAAGTCGCTAAGGTTCCGGCAGATCAAGAGTCATTTGAAGATCATGGTCTGACACCAGGAGAGCGTTACCTGTACACCATCAAAACATCGAATGCAACGGGTGAGAGTGACTCTGGTTTCGAAGTTCACGTTCGAACGTTGCCTGCGACCATTAATGAATCTGTACATGCAAGCATGATTGGGGAAAAAGAGGGATTAATCTCTTGGCCAAAGGTACAAGGTGCGCAAGGTTATACCATATGGATCGGAGATCAGATGTTCACCACTATTGACGATGGTGATGCCACCGAGGTGAGATTAACTCATCTGGAGAGTGCAACCCGATATGATCAGGTACAGATTATTCCTTATAATACGGCTGGTTCAGGAAACCCAATGACCGTGACTCCTTTTTACACCTTGCCTCATGTTGATTCACTGGAAATGAAGATATACCCCGAGACAGATCACGCCAAACTGGAATGGGACTTCCCATATGGGAACGAAACATTTGTTGTATTGCTAAACGGTACTGAAGTATATAAAGGCAAAACAAAAGAGTTTATTGTTGAGCAACTAGATGCAGGCAAGCAGTACGAGATTGAGATCTACACAGAGAATGATCAGGGAGATGCATCGGAGAAGCTGGCGTATTCTGTCCTGACCAAGCCAGCAGCTCCCGTCAAAGTGGAGTATCATTCGGCGAAGGACCGCATTCGTCTTTTATTAGAACAGAGCCGGGTCGAAGGTGCCGAGCAGTTTATCATTGAGCGGGACGGTGTAGAGGTTGCTCGAGTTCCTGCAGACGAACTGTTCTATGACGACAAGGATCTCGAACCGGGCGTGAACTATACCTATACAGTGAAGGCCATGAATGCCTCGGGCAGTAGTGATGGGGGTTATTACCTTCATGCAATGACTTTGCCCGGTAGTGCTGCTTTACTTCCTGTAGTAGAGGGACGTTCCATGTATGGTGCAGACATTGTATGGGAACTGATTCCTGGTGCTGCGGGTTATCGAGTTTATCGAAATGAAGAGCTTATCGGAACGACAACGGAGACATCCATACATGTGTCTGATTTGAACAGTGCAGAGCATTATGCTGACTTCATCATTATTCCATTTAACGAGGCAGGGGATGGTGAGGCGCTTGAAGTACCGGAATTTGAGACGCTACCTTCCGAGGAACTGACAGTAGCAGCCATAGCGCAAGGTACGAGTACGATTAAGCTAACTTGGGAACTGGAATCAATAAATGAAGTGATTGTGATTACCCATAAAGATCGTGAGATCTACCGTGGCACGCAGCGCAGTTATGTATGGACAGGACTGAATGCCGAACAGCATTATGAGGTGGTTGTATGGACGGAGAATTCGGCAGGTGAGAAAAGTGAAAGCAAACGGGCCTCAGCCATGACTTTTCCGTATCCACCATCCGCCTGGGGCGGTGGTTCTACCCCGAGTCCAAACGGTACATCTGAACAAGCCGATGAGGTGAGTTCACAACCTGAACCGTCTGAGCAACCTGATGTACCTGTGAAAAAAAATATCAAATTTATTGATATCAGCCAAACATTTAATAAAGATCAGATTACCTGGCTTGCGGAACAAAATATCATTCAAGGTGTAAGTGAAACTCGCTTCGAACCACGCCGTCCGATCACCCGTGCGGAGTTCACTGCATTAATCGTGCGTCTGATGGGTGTGGACACAACGGTTAATGAACAGCATGGATTCCAGGATGTGAACGATGAGGATTGGTTCGCTCCTGAGATTAAGGCAGCCGTTCATCATGAGATGGTTCAAGGGATGGGGAACGGCAAATTCGCTCCGTATGCACTGGTAACACGTGAACAGGCATCCAAGATTATAGCAAATGTTGTTCGTAAAATCAGACCGGAACCGCTGACTTCCCCAAGAGCGTTTACCGACCAGTCTGATGTATCTGATTGGGCCAAAGAAGAAGTGCAGGAACTTGCAGGTTTGTACATGATTACCGGATATGAAGATGGCAGCTTCCGTCCAATGCAGCACTTAAGCAGATCCGAAGCTGCAGCGCTGATCTTCCGCTTAAATAAGCTGATTCAAGTCATGGATGAGAACCGTACAGATCAAGTGGAGAAAGCGTCAGCGTTCGATCGTCATATCTAGATTGAATTGAATCATACATGTGATACTGCAATCGGCAGTAACGACATTACCGCTTGATTGGTTTTTAATGCTATAATGGTTGCCAATATGATAAAAAAAGGGTAATGAACAATGGTGATGAATAATGAATAATAAATTTATCCGGATATATGAAGATATTGCAGATCGTATTCGGACCGGAGAGATTGAGGCAGGCACGCTGCTTCAATCGGAACTGGATCTATCGGAAAGTTATCGAACATCTCGAGAGACCATTCGCAAAGCGCTGAAAATGTTGTACGAAGAAGGTTATATTCAGAAGATTCAAGGCAAGGGCTCGATTGTCCTGGACATACGCAAGATCGATTTTCCCATCTCTGGTCTGGTTAGCTTCAAGGAACTGGCCAAAAAAATGGGACATCGCGCTAAAACGTATGTGAAGGTTTTCGAAGAGCAACAGGTCGATCAGGCGTTGCACAAGAAAATTAACTTTGGTCTGAATGAACAGGTCTGGGAGATCAGACGTGTGCGCAAAGTGGATGGAGAGCATGTCATACTGGACAAAGATTACATCAGCCAGCGGCTTGTTCCCGGACTCAGCAAAGAGATCTGTAATGATTCCATCTATGAGTACATTGAGCAAGAGCTGGGGCTTTCCATTTCGTTTGCCAAAAAAGAGATTTTGGTGGAAGAACCCACCGCAGAAGACAGGGAACTGCTTGACCTTGAAGGGTTCCATAATGTGGTTGTGGTGAGGAGCCAGGTGTACCTGGAGGATGCCAGTCAATTTCAGTATACAGAGTCGAGGCATCGACCGGACAAGTTCAGATTTGTGGATTTTGCACGCCGCAGATAAGTGAATCAAGATCGATCAGAGAGTACCTTTCACTGCTTTATTGGGTGGATAGGTACTCTCTTTGATTATGGGAGAATCCGAAGATCGTCCATCAAGAACCGCTTAATGTTAATGTTCTTCCTGCATGTCGGAGCGTATGATCACAATAAGTACGAGGCCGAGGAGTGAGGGAGTTGAACTACGTGACAGCGAAATCAAATGTTCGCATATGGGAAGAAACTAGAGATATTCCAACTTATGGTACAGGTAAACCGGACAAAAATCCGATGTTTCTTGAAAAAAGAATCTACCAGGGAAGTTCGGGTAAGGTGTACCCGCATCCCGTGATCGACAGCATTGAAGATGAGGCAAAAATAAAGTCGTATCGCTTAATTATTCTCGAAAATGAATATGTACGTATCGAGATGATGCCCGAACTGGGTGGAAGAATCTATCGTGCGTTGGATCGGACCAACAACTACGATTTTGTATATTATAACCGGGTCATTAAACCTGCACTTGTGGGTCTGGCAGGGCCATGGATTTCCGGGGGAATCGAATTCAACTGGCCACAGCATCATCGGCCCAACACATTTGGTCCAGTCGATTATACATTTGGCAGTAATGAAGATGGAAGCGCTACCGTGTGGGTGGGTGAGATTGATCGCATGTATGGTACCAAAATGACCGCTGGCTTCACATTACATCCCGGCAAAGCCTATCTTGAAATCCATGCCGAGGTATACAATCGCACCAGCGCTCCTCAAACTTTTCTATGGTGGGCCAACCCGGCTGTAGCTGTCAACGATCATACACAATCCGTGTTTCCACCGGATGTAACGGCTGTGCTGGACCATGGAAAACGGGACGTATCCCGCTTTCCTATCGCAACGGGCACCTATTACAAGATGGACTATTCTGAAGGTGTGGATATCTCGCGATACAAAAACATACCGGTTCCAACATCCTATATGGCGTATAAGTCGGATTATAATTTTGTAGGGGGTTATGATCACGGGGTTCAGGCAGGGCTGCTACATGTAGCTAATCATCATATTTCTCCAGGCAAGAAGCAATGGACCTGGGGTAACGGGGAATTCGGGCAAGCCTGGGATCGCCAGTTAACGGACGAGGATGGACCGTATATTGAATTAATGACAGGGATCTATACTGATAATCAGCCTGATTTTACGTGGTTGCAGCCCTATGAAGCCAAATCATTTTCACAGTATTTTATGCCGTATAAAGGAATTGGCATGGTCAAAAATGCAACGATTGATGCAGCGGTTAATCTGGAAATGGACGAAGCGACCGGAGCAGTAACCGTGATGGTATATGCGACGTCGGTTTTTGAACAAGTGACCATTGAAGTGATTGGACCAACCACGGTATATCTCCATGAGAAATGTAATATTTCACCTACGCAACTATATCAGTCTTCATTCCCGTGGAGCGGACAAGATGAATGGCATCAATTAAATTTAAGTGTTCGAACGGCGGAAGGAAAAGTACTTGTGGCCTATCAGCCTGAACGTTCTGAGATTCAGGAAGTCCCAGACCCGGCCACACCACTCCCGCTACCATCCGAGATTCGTACGAATGAACAACTATATCTGGCTGGTCTTCATTTGGAGCAATATCGGCATGCCACGTATGAACCAGAACCTTATTATCTGGAAGGCTTGACACGTGATGCAACGGATATTCGTCTAAATATTGCGTATGGCACATTGCTGCTGCGTAGAGGATTGTTTCAAGATGCAGAGAAGCATTTCAGACAGGCTGTACAATCGTTGACGTGGAAAAATACGAATCCATATGATAGTGAAGCTTTTTACCAACTCGGTCTGAGTTTGAAGCTGCAGGGGAAACAGGAAGCAGCCTACGCAGCACTGTATAAAGCCGTATGGTCTGCACAGTTTCAGGATACGGGTTATTACATGCTTGCTCAGATCGATACGGCGCTACATCGGGACATGGAAGCGCTGGATCATATCGAACGTTCGCTGATCCGTAACACTCGAAACTACAAGGCTCGGCATCTGAAGGTGGCTCTGCTGCGCAGATTGGGTCAGGATAAACGGGCCATCCAATATGCGGTTGAAACGTTGGAACTGGACCCGGTTGAATTTGGAGCCGCACATGAATTAGTCCTGATCTACAACGGAGCGATTGCATCTACAGAGAGCGAGCAAGCGGAGCAAGCACGTGAGCATTTCCATCGTCTGATGCGAGGAGACGTTCATAATTATCTAAACCTAGCCGCAGATTACGCGGATTGTGGATTGTGGGAAGAAGCATTGACGGTACTCTCCTATGTTGAATCCGAAAATTCACAGCCGTATCCTATGGTTGGTTATGCTCAAGCCTACGTGCATCGTCAACTGGGGGATCTGGAGCAGGCCCGGGAATGTAAAAAACAGGGGAAAGCTGCTCCAACGGATTATTGCTTTCCTAACACGTTATTTGAATTCATGGTGCTTCAGGATGTGGTGGCCATTGATCCGAATGATTCGCATGCTCACTATTACCTGGGAAATTGGTTATATGATCATAAACGCTATGAGGAAGCAATTACCCATTGGGAAGCTTCACGCGAGGAGAATGCTGCATTTTCGACTGTACATCGGAATCTGGGACTGGCTTATTATAACAAGCTGAATCGCCCCGATCTTGCACTGGCTTCATTAGAGGAAGCTTTCCGATTGGATTCACGGGATGCCCGAATCTTCTACGAGTTGGATCAATTGCACAAGAAGATAGGGTATTCTTGCGGGCGTCGAATCAAATTGCTGGAACAGCATATGGAGTTGGTTCACCACCGTGATGATCTGTATATCGAGTGGGTAACTCTATTGAATATGCAGGGTAGTCATCAGGAAGCATGGGATGCTCTTCGGGCACGGCGGTTTCATCCCTGGGAGGGCGGAGAAGGCAAGGTTACAGGACAATATGTTACAGCACTGACGGGACTGGCGAAACAACATTTGGAGAAACAACAACCTGAGCTAGCATTGGAGCTGCTGCAGAAGGCTTTGGTTTATCCAGAGAACTTAGGTGAAGGTAAGCTGGCTGGTGCCGGAGACAATCCCGTTTACTTTTATCTTGGCTGTGCCTACCAGCAACTGAAGAATAATCAGGCTGCAGAGGAGAATTTTCACAGAGCATCAATCGGTCTTAACGAACCGGCAAGCGCGATGTTTTATAATGATCAACCGCCGGAATCCATCTATTATCAGGGTCTGGCCTGGCAGAAACTTGGCAATGTGAAGGAAGCCAACAGGCGGTTCAACAAATGTATTGACTATGCCGAAAGACATATGCATGATCACATTCGAATGGATTATTTTGCGGTGTCTCTGCCCGATTTTCTAGTGTTTGACGACGACTTAGACCAGCGAAATGAAGAACATTGCCGGTATATGCGGGCACTGGGTCTTCTGGGACTGGGTCGGACGAGTGAAGCCGAACTTGAATTGGAGCAGGTTCTGGAGAAGAACCCCAATCATCAAGGGGCACTCATTCATCGATAATTGATAATCGATTCAACCCTATCCCATCTATACCGAAGGAGTTATATAATCCATGAACGATAGCATAGCAGGAAGCCAGATTCGTTTCGTACTGGATGCAAAAGATAAAGAGATTCATGCGGGTCGCATGGCGGGTAGTGGCGGCAAGAATCCACGAGGGGAGTCTTATGACTTTACCAACTATTATATGATCCGTAATGGTAAACCTCATATTCCCGTGGTAGGTGAATTTCATTTCTCCAGATTCGCTTACTTGCAGTGGGAAGAAGAATTACTGAAGATGAAAGCAGGCGGGGTGAATATCATCGCGTCCTATGTCTTCTGGAATTTTCATGAGGAGCAGGAAGGCGAATTTAATTGGTCAGGGAACCTGAACTTACGGCACTTCGTGGATCTGTGCGGCAAACATGAGCTGCCACTGATCGTGCGGATTGGTCCATTCTGTCATGGAGAAGTTCGTAATGGAGGGCTGCCAGATTGGTTATTCAGTTATCCATTTGAAGTGAGATCGAATGATGAAGGGTATCTGTATTATGCTAAGCGATTATATCGTGAGATTGCCCGTCAACTCAACGGCTGTTTTTATCAGGAGGGTGGCCTCATAATAGCCGTACAGTTGGAAAATGAGTATATGCATGCTGGGGCACCCATGGATGCCTGGGGTTATACACGTGACAAATATATTTCCTCTGGCCGGGATGGTCGTGAACATCTGAAGGTGCTTCGCAGTATTGCTGAAGAAGTCGGTATGCACCCCATGTTCTATACTGCCACGGCCTGGGGTAATGCTGCGGTGCCTGAAGAAGGAACGTTGCCCATGCTCGCGGGGTATGCGTACACACCATGGATTCCCAATCAGCCTCCAAGCCGAGAGTATTTATTCCGGGATCTGCATATGAATCCTGTTGAAGAAGTGGATTATGCCAGTCTGGAGTATCCAGCGGCGTATTGCGAACTTGCTGGCGGCATGCAGGTCAGTTATCACGCTCGGCCGGTTGTAGATGCGGACAGTGTTGAAGCAATGACCATTGTGAAACTAGCGAATGGCAGTAATCTGGTTGGATATTATATGTATCACGGTGGGACCAATCCGGTAGGGCAAAAAACGTATATGAACGAACAGGCATTGCCCAAAATGACGTATGATTACCAAGCCCCGCTCGGGGAGTTTGGACGTATTGGTGAATCGTATGACCGCATTCGAACCTTGTCCATGTTTCTGGAAGCATACGGTGAGCTGCTTGCGCCAATGGGCAGTGTTATACCGGAAGAGCAACATTCGATAACACCGGAGAACATGATGGATCTGCGCTGGTCTGTTCGTCAACGAGAAGGCTCAGGATTCCTATTCATGAATAATTATCAGGATCATGTGGCGTTGCCTGATCGGGATATACAATTGGAGCTGCATACTGGCAAAGGGGCTGCTTATTATCCAAGAGAAGGCACGATGCAGCTGAAATCCGGCATGGCAGTCATTCTGCCTTTCCATATGAATCTGAATGGAATGAAGATCATTAGTGCCACCGTTCAACCACTTACTCGATTTACGGTGAATAATGAGCTTACGGCTGTCTTTTATGCTCATGAAGGCATGAAACCTGAGTATGTTATGGACATATCATCTGTTACGAATGTGGATATGCCCGAAGGTACTGTATCCGAGCAGGGTAATGAAGTTGTGATTCACCCGATGGCAGGCAAGGAGCATCATCTGCGAATCACAACATCCGACGGTATGGTCATACGTATCATTACATTGACCCGTGAAGAGGCATTGCATGCCTACCGTTTCCGTGTGGGCGGAGAAGATAGACTTGTGATTAGCAGTAGTCATCTGTATGTGCAGAATGAGATGCTTATATGCAACTCCTTGGAGCAACCAGTGTTTGAGGTATCCTTCTATCCGGCTCCAGAGCATGTTTCAGCTTCGAAATATGCTGTGTCATCCCAGTCAAAGCAGGGAATTTTCGTCACGTACACATTACAAGTTTCGCCTTACGAGCCTGCTGTAGAGGTTAATCATCCCAAAGCGTATGCAGCAACATTGAGATTGGATACAGCGTGGCCAGAACACGTAGATGACGTATGGGTTGAGATTGATTATGAAGGAGACGTTGCAGCAGCACATATTCATAATCAGATGTTAACAGATCATATTCACTATGGGCATAGCTGGATGCTTGGTTTGAAGCAATCACGTCATTTGCTGGCCGATCGCGAGCTTCGTCTGTCCATAACCCCAATTCGAAGAGGGACGATTGAGAGTTATGTGAATCAGGCTTATGTGGAGCGGTTTGAGGGTGTGGAAATCGGGAAGTTTATTGAGATTCGGGTGAGACCGCATTACCGGGTTGGTCTGATAATAGCAGGTAGGGAAGACACTTCCTCGAAACCAAAGAGTACAAGAGTTAACTGACATTTATAATACAGAGGGTTCTTTCTCCGAACGGTTGTGAGGGGAAAGAGCCTTTTTTGATGTGTGGTGTAAAAAGAAAAGATTTCTATTCAATGGTAAAAAAGACTTGCTTAGTAAGCGTTTTCATTTTATTATAAATTCATAACCTTATCGATAAAGTTTAATTCAATTAAGTTATATAACTAAATAAGGTTATTTGTTTATTTTTTGCTACCCATTAAAACCTCTATTACCAATGATTTTAGTTAACTTATTGCCTAGAGCAGGGTTAATTGAAATAAAAAAATCAAATTCAGGAGGTTCCAAACGAATGGTTAATCTGAAAAAGTGTGCAATCTTCACGGTTATTGCTGCGCTCATGTTCATGGTATTGGGGAGTGCAGCCCCGAAAGCATCTGCTGCCACAGAATTTTATGTAAGTGGTAACAAGTTGTATGATTCCACAGGCAAGCCTTTTGTCATGAGAGGTGTTAATCACGGACATTCCTGGTTCAAAAATGATTTGAATACCGCTATCCCTGCAATTGCCAAAACAGGTGCCAATACAGTACGTATTGTTCTATCGAATGGTAGCCTGTACACCAAAGATGATCTGAACGCAGTTAAAAATATTATTAATGTGGTTAACCAAAATAAAATGATTGCTGTACTCGAAGTACATGACGCCACAGGGAAGGATGATTATAATTCTTTGGATGCGGCGGTGAACTACTGGATTAGCATTAAGGAAGCTTTGATTGGCAAAGAAGATCGGGTAATCGTTAATATCGCTAATGAATGGTATGGGACGTGGAATGGAAGTGCGTGGGCTGATGGTTACAAACAAGCCATTCCCAAACTAAGAAATGCGGGAATCAAAAATACGCTAATTGTGGATGCAGCCGGATGGGGACAGTTCCCTCAATCCATCGTGGATTATGGACAAAGTGTATTTGCAGCCGATTCTCAGAAAAATACTGTCTTCTCCATTCATATGTATGAGTATGCTGGCAAAGATGCTGCAACGGTCAAAGCCAATATGGAGAATGTGCTGAACAAAGGATTGGCACTGATCATTGGTGAATTCGGCGGATATCACACAAACGGTGATGTGGACGAGTATGCCATCATGAGATATGGTCAGGAAAAAGGGGTAGGCTGGCTTGCCTGGTCATGGTACGGAAACAGTTCCGGTCTGAACTATCTGGATATGGCCACAGGTCCGAATGGAAGCTTAACGAGCTTTGGTAACACTGTAGTTAATGATACCTACGGTATTAAAAACACTTCCCAAAAAGCGGGGATTTTCTAATCCGCCGATGAAACAGAACACTCTGACGTTCACGTCAGGGTGTTTTTTTAATAAAATGGCTCAATCGTTGATGGCTTTTGAATATTTCCGTTTAGTTTTAAAATATTTTGTTTTCAAAATAAAACAAAGATGTTAAACTCGTATCAGGAATAAAACAAACATTATCGGAGGGAAACAAATGGTACAGAGTTTATGGAATGCATCGCAGGCATCTGAGAAAACAACAGGACTTGAACAGCTGGTTTACAGATCCAATCTCATTGGTTCTGATCGCAGTGTATGTAACATATACGGTGGTAATACGTCTACCAAAACGACAGTGAAGGATTTTCGTGGTCGTGATGTAGAAGTAATGTATGTGAAAGGCAGCGGCTCAGATCTGGGTTCCATGGAAGCGAAGCATTTTACCGGACTTGGTCTTGAAGACATTCGACCATTAATTGAACGTGAATCCATGTCGGATGAAGAGATGGTTGAATATCTGGGACATTGCATGATTGATGCCAAGCACCCGCGTGCCTCCATCGAGACTCTTCTGCATGCGTTCCTTCCATATAAACATGTGGATCATACTCATCCGGATGCGATTATCAGCCTGTGTTGTGCGAATAACGGCAAGGAATTGGCGAAAGAGATCTACGGTGATCGTTTTGTGTGGGTGCCTTACGTACGTCCAGGGTTTACATTATCTAAAATGATTGCTGAAAGCGTATTCTCGAATCCCAATGCAGAACTCGTACTGATGGAAAAACACGGACTTGTGACTTGGGGAGAAACATCCGAGGAATGTTACGCTCAAACGATCAAGATTATCAATGAAGCAGAAGCTTTCATCGAAGCAAGGGTGAACGAAGAAAGTTTGTTTGGTGGTGTGAAACACCCGGCACTGGCCGCTGATGTTCGTCGTCAGATCGTATCACGTGTGATGCCAACGATTCGTGGAGCGGTATCAGATAGCAAAAAAATGATTTTGTCCTTTGATGATCAGGAGGACGTACTTGCTTTTGTAGGCGGAGCAGATTCCCCGGAATTGTCTCAGGTGGGTGCAGCTTGCCCGGACCATCTGGTACATACCAAAGTGGTACCTCTGTTCATCGATTGGATACCGGATGCGGAAGATATTGAAGGCTTAAAAGCCAAGCTGGTAGAAGGTGTAGCTGCCTACAAAGAGCAATATGAGCAGTATTTTGAGAGCAACAAAAACGAAGGTGATGTCATGTTCGAGGCGGCACCACGCGTTATCCTCATTCCTGGTGTGGGCATGATTAACACAGGCAAGAGCTGGGCGCTTTCCCAAGTAAGCGGAGCGTTGTATCACAGAGCGATTGCCGTTATGCGTGGAGCGACTAGCTTGGGCCAATTCGTATCGCTCAGTGCAAACGAATCTTACAATGTGGAGTACTGGCCGCTGGAACTGTACAAATTGTCTCTGGCTCCGGCAGAAACGGAGTTCTCCCGTAAAGTGGCGTTTATTACAGGCGGAGCAGGTGGTATCGGTAGTGAAACAGCGCGTAGATTGGTATCCGAAGGCGCTCATGTGGTGCTCGCTGATCTTAATCTCGAAGGCGCACAGAAGGTAGCACAGGAAATTAATGATCAGTACGGTGCGAATCGTGCTTATGCGCTGAAAATGGACGTGACCGATGAGGAAGCCGTTCAATCTGCTTATGCGGATGTTGCGGTGCAATATGGCGGAGTGGATATCATCGTGAACAATGCAGGATTGGCCACATCCAGCCCGTTTGACGAAACATCCCTGAAAGAATGGAACCTGAACATGAATGTGCTGGGCACAGGGTATTTCCTCGTGGCTCGTGAAGCGTTCAAGCTGATGAAACAACAGGGTATTGGGGGAAGCATGGTATTTATCGGGTCCAAGAACTCGGTGTATGCAGGTAAAAGTGCCTCGGCTTACAGTTCAGCGAAAGCGCTGGAAGCGCATCTGGCACGCTGCATTGCCGCAGAAGGTGGAGAGTATGGCATTCGTGTCAACACGATTCTCCCGGATGCCATTCTACAGGGTTCAGCCATCTGGAACGGTTCCTGGAGAAATGAACGAGCAGCGGCATATGGAATTGAACCGGACCAATTGGAAGAGTATTATCGCAAACGGACGACATTGCTCGTGAATATCTATCCAAGAGATATTGCGGAAGGAATTGCATTCTTTGCTTCTTCGAAATCCGAAAAAACAACCGGTTGCATGATGACCATTGATGGCGGTGTACCAGCAGCATTTACACGTTAAAATAGGAGGGTTCTTGCGGATGGATAACCAAGTCAAGCAAGCATATGAAGCAGCCAAGACATTGTATGCCCAGCACGGAATTGACACGGACGAGGTGCTGAACAGACTCGCGGAGATCAAAGTATCCGTACACTGTTGGCAAGGCGATGATGTTAAAGGTTTTCTGAATAAAGATGGCGAGTTAACAGGAGGTATTTCCGTTACAGGTCAATATCCGGGGGCTGCGACCACACCAGCAGAACTTCGTAACGATCTGGAGCAAGCTTTTGCTCTGATTCCCGGTAAACATAAGGTCAATCTGCATGCGATTTACACGGATACAGACGAACAGGTTGAACTGGATCAGATTGAGCCAAAGCATTATGAGAACTGGGTGAAATGGGCGAAAGAACAAGGACTCGGCTTGGACTTCAACCCAACATGTTTTTCCCATGAAAAATCAAGTGACGGGTTCACGCTCAGTCATCCAGACCCTGAGATTCGCAAATTTTGGATTGATCACTGCAAGGCCTCCCGCCGGATTGGTGCTTACTTCGGAGAACAGCTTGGTCAGACTTGTGTAACCAATGTATGGGTACCGGACGGGTTCAAGGATAATCCGGTTGATCGGTTGACACCACGCAAACGTCTCAAGGCATCGCTGGACGAAGTATTCGGCGAACCACTTAACCCGGAGCATAACCTGGACGCGGTAGAGAGCAAGCTGTTTGGTCTGGGTTCGGAAGCCTATGTGGTGGGTTCTCATGAATTTTATATGGGTTATGGTTTGCAAAATGATACGTTAATCTGCCTGGATGCGGGTCATTTCCATCCAACAGAGGTTATTTCCAATAAACTGTCGTCCTTGTCTTTGTTTACAAGTGGCATTCTGCTTCACGTAAGCCGCCCGATGCGCTGGGATAGTGACCACGTCGTAATCATGGACGATGAGTTGCTGGAAATTGCCCGTGAACTGGTTCGACATGATCTGCTTGCGACCACACATATTGGACTGGATTTCTTCGATGCAAGCATTAACCGTGTAGCTGCATGGGTTGTGGGTACTCGCAATACGATCAAAGCCCTTCTCCGTGCGATGCTGGAACCGGTGGATGCTCTGAAACAAGCTGAGTTGGATGGAGATTACACCTTGCGTCTC
This sequence comes from Paenibacillus sp. 1781tsa1, assembly GCF_024159265.1. Lineage (NCBI taxonomy): Bacteria > Bacillati > Bacillota > Bacilli > Caryophanales > Paenibacillaceae > Paenibacillus > Paenibacillus sp. 1781tsa1. The sequence goes on from NZ_JAMYWY010000001.1 coordinate 2,979,833, forward strand.
GCGTTAACGGAAGAGTTCAAATCCTATCCGTTTGGCGCAATCTGGGACTACTATTGTGCTAGGCAGGGAGTGCCTGTTCGTGAAAAGTGGATCACCGATATTAAAACCTATGAACAAGACGTATTGCTACAGCGTGATAAATCGTTGGTGTAATTATAAACCACTGCGGAATGAAATTCCGTGGTGGTTTTTTTGGCATAATCACTTCGAAATGCATAAGTGAGGCGATTGCTTCCATACTAGGAATATAGATCCGTATCGCATACGTTTGCCACGCAGAGGAGGAGTAATAGCGTTGAATCTAGCCCACAACAAACTGTATATCGCTGCACTTGGCGGCGTGAATGAAATAGGGAAGAATATGTATCTGATCCAGTACAATCAGGACATCATTGTGATTGACTGTGGTTCGAAGTTTCCCGATGAGACATTGCCTGGGATTGATCTAATCATTCCGGATGTTGCGTATCTGCTGGAGAATCTGGATAAAGTAAGGGGTCTTGTGGTAACCCACGGACATGAAGATCACATCGGTGGCATTCCCTATTTGTTAAAACAAATGAACATCCCCGTGTATGCATCCAGGCTCACTCGAGGGTTGATCGAGCTTAAACTGAAAGAGCATGGACTTCTTCGCAAGGCGGACCTGCATACAATCGATGCTCACTCCAGCATTACGCTGGGAGGAATCGAGGTTTCCTTTTTCGCAACCAGTCATAGTATACCGGATTGTCTTGGTATCTTCTTTAAGACCCCGGCGGGCAATGTCGTGCATACCGGAGATTTCAAATTTGATATGTCTCCTGTACATGGACCTTTCCCGGATCTGCACCGCATGGCCGAGATTGGCAAACAGGGTGTCCATATTTTGCTCTCCGAGAGTACCAATGCAGAAAGACCTGGATTTACACCTTCCGAGCGTGTTGTGGGAGACCACATTCTGGATGCCTTTATCCGTGCAAAACAAAAAGTATTTATCTCTACTTTTGCGTCAAATGTCAGCAGAGTACAGCAGATTGTGAATGCAGCATTCGAGACAGGTCGCAAACTGGCACTGTTGGGCAGAAGTATGGTGAATGTAGTATCGGTGGCCAGTGAATTGGGTTATCTGCAAGTTCCTGACGGATTGTTGATTGAAGCCATCGACTCGGACCAGTTTCCACCTGAACAGGTTGTTGTCTTATGTACAGGTAGCCAGGGAGAAGCGATGGCAGCATTATCACGTCTGGCATCCGGTAAGCATCCACATGTAAGAATTAACGCTGGGGACACGGTCATTATTGCGGCCGGAGCCATTCCTGGCAATGAACGGAATCTTGCACATGTCATTGATAACCTGTATGTTCTCGGAGCACGTGTGATATATGGTTCAAGTGGTGCAGCAGGAATGCATGTATCGGGACACGGCAGTCAGGAAGAGCTCAAATTGATGTTGACCCTGATGAAACCGGATTATCTGATCCCGATTCACGGAGAGTTCCGCATGTTGTATCAGCACAGGCTGCTTGCCGAGTCCGTAGGTATAGAACGTGATCATGTGTTTATCGTGAATAACGGGGATATGATCCAGTATAAAGACGGCACTGCTTCTCTAGGTCCCAAAATTGCATCAGGAAACAGTCTCGTAGACGGTCTGATCATGGGTGATGTCGGCAATATTGTACTGCGTGATCGCAGGCAACTGTCGTCCGATGGTATGTTGGTGATTGTAACTACATTAAGCAAAACGGAAAAACAGATGGTCACGTCACCCGAAATTATCTCCAGAGGGTTTGTGTTCGTCAAGGACTCGGAAGAATTCATGCATGAAATTCATGAGCTGGTTCTAAACCGGATGGCTGAGTTGACCGCGTCTAGCGTGAATCAGTGGAATGTGATCAAAAGAAAGCTAAAAGACGAGATTGGTCACTATATCTACGCTCAAACAAAGAGAAGACCTATGATCTTGCCTATTATTATTGAAGTCTGAGATGTAGGAAGTAGCGAGCGTGCCTGTGTTAGTGATCTGAGCATAAAGTGTATACGAAAGTTTAACAGCCTGATGAATGTCGGATCATACTTCTGTATGAACGTCACATTGATATCGGGCTTTTGCTATTACATCGAGAACCTACGATAAATGTACGATAAACGGAGGTGAATCTAATTCGCCATGGCTTTGCGATTCGAAGTATAATAAAAGGTAAACTATATGAATTGAACTGAACATTCACATAAGAACGAAGAGGACAGAAAGAACCTGTAGAAGCGGAGCTAAAAGCTTTCTGAAAGAAAGCTACATCGGAAGCATACGCCTCGCCTTTTATCTCCGGATGTTCACCTTTGAAAAAGGAAATCAAAACATCTGGGGATAACAGCGATCGGAAGATTGTTCTGTCATCGGAGTGGTAAGTGTGGATATTCTTGAGTTCAATCTATATAGCTAATAGAAACAAGAGGAGTCTTTATGAATAAAACGATTTCTGATATCGCTCAGATGGCAGGTGTGGCGAAAAGCACGGTCTCTCGCTATCTGAATGGCGGATCTGTTAGTGAGGATACACGTCAGAAGATTGAGCGTATTATCAAACAATACAATTATGTCCCAAACACTTTTGCACAGAGTTTAAAGGCGAAGAAGACCAGTATCATTGGTACGGTTGTGCCACGTCTCGATTCTTTTGCGACATCCCAGACATTGATCGGAATTGATGAAGAGCTGCGCAGTAATCAATATCAGATGCTGATCGCTAATACGAGTCAGGACATGCAGCGCGAGATTGATGCCATTTATGATTTTGCACGACAGAAGGTATCGGGTATTATTCTGCTGGCTGCTGAAGTGACTGAAGCACATCTGAAGGCCGTTGATGATATACGGATTCCGGTGTTATTGGTGGGGCAGCAGCATGAGCAATTACATAGTCTGGTTCACAATGATGATCAGGCTGGCTATGAAATGGGCAAATATGTTGTCGAACAGGGTCACCGCAAGATCGTGTATATGGGAGTTAGCGAGAAGGATCGGGCGGTAGGGATCTATCGCAAACAGGGGTTCCAGCGAGCAATCGCCGAGTGTGATGGATGTGAAGTGAAGTATTATGAGACAAGCTTCAAGATGTCTGAAGCCATCGTGACCGCTGAAGCCATCCTGAAAGAGATCACACCAACAATCATTGTAGGGGCTACGGATAATATCGCACTGGGTGTGATGAAGATTGCGTTCTCCAATAAAATTCGCATACCGCAAGATTTGTCTGTTACCGGATTTGGCGGATATGATATTACGGAGATGATTCATCCCACGCTGACTACTGTGAAATATCATTATTTGCAGGCAGGCAAAGTAGCGGCGAATCACATTATTCGTCTGGTCAAAGGCGAGTCGGTGGAGGAACGAACAACACTGGACGTAGAACTAATTCCTCGAGAAAGCGTTGACAAATTATAAAAACATCATTTATGATAATTCCATCGAACCGGTTCCACAGTGAATATCCAATACGGATATGCGAACACGGGCAGGCATTAATGCCAAATGGAATTATTTTTTTGTGCCGATTGGAACCGGTTCCTATATTTTGAATGGAGAACAGCTATGAAAATGACTAGAGAGCAGCGCTACAGACGAATTGAGCAAGCTGAGCCTGGTGAGATTGCGAAGCTTGAAGCACAGATATCCGAGTGTCCTTGGAGACAGAGTTACCATATTCAGCCTGTAACAGGTCTGCTTAATGATCCTAACGGTTTTGTATATTATAAAGGCTATTATCATCTGTTCTATCAGTGGTTTCCACTTGGAACAGAACACGGCATGAAATACTGGTATCATACCCGCTCGAACAATCTGGTGAACTGGGAAAATATCGGGATTGGAATCGAACCGGGTGGCAGATATGACTCACACGGAGCTTATTCCGGCAGTGCGATTGAAAAAGACGGCAACCTGCACTTGCTGTACACAGGCAATACGAGGGATGAGGCTTGGGTCAGACATCCGTATCAATGCTTGGCAGTCATGGATGAAAGCGGTTCAGTAACCAAACTGAATTATCCCGTAATCTCGTCTGTTCCAGCCGGATACACGGAACACTTCAGAGATCCCAAAGTGTGGCAACAAGGAGACACATATTATTGTGTAATTGGTGCGCAGAGAACAGACGAGACGGGATGTACGGTACTGTATCGCTCAATTGATCTGAACAACTGGGAGTTTCTTGGTGAAATTCGCACGCAATTAACCTCCTTTGGTTACATGTGGGAGTGCCCGGATTATATGGAGATGGACGGGAAAGGTGTACTTGTTTTTTCTCCACAAGGCTTAGATGCTGCGGGAGATCACTATCAGAATATTTTTCAGTCCGGTTATCTAATCGGTGAGCCGCTCGATCTCCAGACGAGAGAGTTCAATCATGGTGAATTTCAGGAGTTGGATCGTGGATTCGACTTCTATGCTCCGCAAACCATGCAGGGCCCGGACGGAAGACGTATCCTGGTTGGTTGGATGGGTCTTCCCGATCTGGCGTATCCGACAGATGATAACGGTTGGGCACATTGCCTGACCATTCCTCGGCAATTGACACTACGAGACGGGAAGTTAATTCAACAACCGGTTGCTGAAATGATCCAATTGCGTCAACAGGAGAAAGGCACTCATATTCGCGCAACGATTGATAATGAGAGTCGATCTTTCACAGGTTTCTATGGAATTTCATATGAGCTGATATGTGAGATAAGCCATGTAGAAGCAGAGATTGTCGGCATCGAATTCCGAGCAAGTGGAACTGAGAAAACGGTTCTTTTGTATGATCGGATTCAGCAGAAAGTTATTCTGGATCGGACGATGTCTGGTGCCGAGCTGGCAGAGCAAAATGGCGCTGTACGGCGGTGCGCGCTTACTGCGGACGTAATTAAGTTCCATCTGTTCGTAGATGCATCTTCAGTGGAGATCTTTGTGAACGATGGGGAAGAGGTCTTTACCAGCCGCATTTTCCCAAGTCGGGACAGCGTGGATATTCGTTTCTTTGCACACGGAGGCAAAGCTGATTTTGAAGCAACACAATGGCATTATTAAGTATTACGTGAGAGGAATGAGATAACATGTCGGAGAATCAACGGATTGCCCAGGAAGTCATTCATGCCATCGGGGGCAAAGAGAATATCGCATCATTTGCACACTGTGCAACACGCCTTCGCATCATGGTGAAAGATAAAGAGAAGATTGACCAGAAAACGGTCGAGAACATCGAAAAGGTGAAAGGGGCTTTTTTCAACTCGGGTCAATATCAGATTATCTTTGGTACGGGAACGGTGAATCGAATCTTTGAAGAGGTTGAGAAGCTGGGAATCGAAGGATCGTCCAAGGATGATGTGAAGAGTCAGGGAAAAAAGGAAGGAAATGCTTTTCAGCGAGCTATCCGCACATTTGGTGACGTATTCGTTCCCATTATTCCCGTACTGGTAGCTACAGGATTGTTCATGGGATTACGCGGATTACTTACCCAGAATGAAATTCTGGCGTTGTTCGGTGCAACACCTGATGATATCTCTTCCAATTTCCTTTTGTTCACTCAGATTCTGACGGATACGGCATTTGCGTTTCTGCCTGCACTTGTAGCTTGGTCCGCATTCCGCGTATTCGGTGGAAGTCCGGTACTTGGTATCGTACTGGGGCTAATGCTGGTTAATCCGGCATTACCCAATGCTTACGCGGTGGCGGATGGATCAGCCCAGCCGCTGCATATGTTCGGTTTTATACCTGTCGTGGGTTATCAGGGATCGGTTCTGCCTGCGTTCTTCGTAGGTTTGATTGGAGCCAAGTTCGAGAAGGTACTAAGAAGACGGGTGCCTGAGGCACTGGACTTGATTCTGACTCCTTTTATTACGTTAACGGTTATGATTACGCTTGGACTGTTCGCGATTGGTCCTGTGTTCCATTCCCTGGAAGAGTGGGTACTGCATGGAACAACAGCCGTATTGGATCTTCCGTTTGGCATCGCAGGTATTATCATTGGATTCTTCCATCAGATTATTGTCGTTACCGGTGTGCATCACATCTTTAATTTCCTGGAGATTCAACTGCTCGAGAAGACTGGATTTAATCCGTTCAACGCGATCATCACTTGTGCCATGGCAGCACAAGGAGCCGCTTGTCTTGCGGTAGGTCTGAAGACCAAAAATATGAAACTCAAAGCACTGGCATTACCTTCGTCATTGTCTGCATTTCTGGGCATTACCGAGCCAGCCATCTTCGGTGTTAACTTGCGTTATATGAAACCATTTATTATGGGACTGGTTGGTGGTGGTGTGGGTGGTTTCATCGCTTCCCTGTTCCATCTGCAAGGTACAGGCATGGCAGTAACGGTTATTCCTGGGACATTGCTCTATCTCAACAGCCAACTGCCGTTGTATATCTTGTCCAACGTGGTTGCCATGGCTATTGCTTTTGCACTTACCTGGTTCTTCGGATATAAGGATCAACCGATTGCAGAGGAATCGGTGAGCCATGACAACAGTGGAGTAACATCAGTTGAAGCTCATGCAGTGGATTCTAATCCGCGCGCTAATTCAGTTACCGATGCTGTTATAAGCAATCGTCCTAAGGTAGATCTGCTCGAAATAGCTTCGCCGATGAATGGTACCGTCGTTGCTTTGGAACAGGTTCCTGATCCGGCGTTCTCGGAAAAACATATGGGTGAGGGCATTGCCATTGAGCCATCAGAAGGTAAAGTGTATGCACCGTTTGATGGTGTGATCGCACATGTCATGAACAAGAGTAAACATGCGGTGATTCTGGAGCATGAGACAAGTGTACAGATGCTGGTTCATATCGGAATTAATACGGTTGGACTCAAAGGAAACGGTTTTACTGCGCATGTGAATAGCGGAGATCGTGTAACTGCAGGACAATTATTGATCGAATTCGACATGGATGTCATTCAGGCTGCGGGTCTGCCGTTGATTACACCTGTGCTGATTCCAAGCGGGAATGAAGCAATAACAAATGTTGCTGCAACCTCAACTGGTCGTGTGCAAGCCAATGGGGAAGCAATACTTATTGTGAAGTTCAATGAACCTCAATAATTGATCGTTTGAAATAGAGATGTATTATTACATGGCTCATTAAAGTACTAATCATAAAAGGCAAAGGGAACTTGTATGTATCATCAGGTTCCTTTGCCTTTTTGTATTGCTTTTCACCCGAAAAGATAATTTCAAAAGGAATAATACGTCAGCGCATATTGCATCAGAAAAGTACGGATTTCTTCCCGACTCAATTTCGAGGAGCCATCATTTCGTTTCTCCAGGTTGAACAGCAGATTACGGACAGCATCCTCCACAAACAGGACACGTTCGTTTCCCCAGATTTCTCGTTGTTGCTCGATATGATGTATGGCCTGATTGGGATGCATGCCTTTTAATACTCTGAACACCGAAGCCCAGTGTACAAGATCTGTAGGATGAACTCCTTCAGATAGTTTAAATTCAGCGAATCCATGTGTCTCCCCGCATGAGATCTTGAATAATCCACAGTAGCAGGTTGCTTGATCGGTCTCAAGGCATGGCAATCTCTGCATATCGTATCGGATAATCTCCATAGAACTGATTCTAGGATCAGCACTCATCTCTCGCTGTATGCGCACATCACAACTTGCAAACACACCGTTCAACCTCCATAGCTAAATAAGCTTATTGTTATCGTTGTCCTGCCGATGATATTACGATCAAACGAGCATGAAGTAAAATAATCCAAGGGTGAAATATGGATGTTTTTAAGACTTTTTTGCTTTGAATCTATGTATGTAAACGATTAACAAGAGGTATATCTGCGATTATGGCCCGCTTAATCCGGTTTCTATAACTGCTTATGATTAATCGAGAAATATGGAGAATTACAGAGTAAAGAGTGGATTATACAAGATATGAACAGGATTACGGTCTGGAATCAATCAGAAAAGTGCAGAATCGGATACTGCTCAATTGCAGAAAGATGGATAGAGGACTATGATTCGCACATAACGTATTTGAAACGAAATATGCAGGATCTGATTGAAGGCGAGGTAGACAGCAATGGATGAGGCAATGATTGTTGTATCAGCAGGGCACAGTGCAGCGGGGATGAATTTCGTGGATGTATTATTGAAAAAGGGGTTAGCCTTCGTTGTGCTTGTACACAGTGAAGAGGAACGGGAACAACTTCTAACACTTGGGAGAGTTCCTGTGCGTTATATTCAAATAACGGAAGGAATACAACAGACTCGTCCCGAATATATGGTCTCCAATGCATTTGTGTTCGAGAATAATCTGCCTCAGTGTTGCGAGGATATCCAGTTGTGTCACAGCTGGTATCCGCAACAGCTTTATGTCGTTTCCAGTAACAAGGCTCCAGTTGGTCTTGTATATAAGGGCCTTGGTGCAACGTATGTCATTCATAGCCAGAGTGGGGATGTTTCATTTTTATTATGAACGGTCATTCATAATGGATACGGAAAATCTGAGTCAAAGGAAAAACGTTCTGTCCGAGCCGATTGCTCTGGACAGAACGTTTCGTGATTCCGATGGGAAATAGATTGAGTTAGGAATCCCTATAACTATTATGAAGCTACGCCAACAACACTGGTTCCATTTTTCGTGATTTTGTAGGTAATCACATCTCCATTCCAGAAGTGGAACTTGAGGGTGACTTCGCCATCCTTCGTTTCATTAAAGAAGTTAGGTTTTAGCTCGATCACATGACGTTCGTAATCTGGGCTGAATGTGTAGGAGAACTCTTTGAAGGAAGTCCAGTTCTGTGGACCGGCGTTCTCCCCGTTTGCATATGTCGCTTCCATCGTTGCCAGTTGGTTGCCATTAAACGTAGTTGGAATGGCAAATGCACTGGTTGTACCAGTCGCATCGTTTAACTTAGGTGTGTCATATTTAATGATGTTAAAATTCCAGTCGGTACCTTCGTTGAATCCTGCTGTGAGTGTGGCATTTACACCTAAATCACCAGAGGCTGTCAATTTGGTTAACAGATTGGACTTTAACGTAAGTACATCTTTTCTGATCGTATAGTCCTTACCTCTGACAAGTGGGGTAGTGCCATTCTTCAAAGAATTGAATTTGTTGCCATTCAGATTAAGTTTTACTTTTTTATCTTGAATGGCTTCATCTTGTTTAAAATATACGAGGTCCGTTTCAGCTGTGGATGAGCGACCTGTCCAGCTTGCTTTCATCGTATCGAATAGTTCCTGATCAGACCAAGTAAAACTTGTGCGTCCGAAGTGTTGTCCGTTGTCCCACAACATCGTTGTCATCTGTTTTTGACGCAGATATTGTCCAACAAATTCGAAGAATTTCAGTTTTTCGCCTTGCTCAATGACACCTGTGTGCTGATCAAACCCAAGCAAGCCATACTCACCAACAATAACCGGAATGCCTTTGGCTGTAAAAGCATTGTATACCCGATCGAATGTGTCGGTAACGTCCTTCTGTACTTCCTCGTTATATTTGGTGTAACCTGCGATGTTCACACTGAATGGCCAGAACCCGTAGTAGTGAACGGTTGCTATAATATTGGTGTCATTCAATTTTCGAATGGTCTTATTCAGTTCATCCAGATCAGGTTGAGCGGAAGAGGTATGCATCGTCGGAAGCACAAGCGGACGTGTCTCGTTGTTTCCACCCGAAGTTCTTACGATCTTGTGAAAAGAAGTATTCAACTCGTCCAGCATGCGATATCCAATCGCTGCATCCGTTGTGCCGCCTTCGGAGAAACGAGGTTCGTTAACACTTTCGAACATGAGCTTGTCGGATGCATCTTTGAACTTGTCCGCAATCTGAGTCCAAGCTGCGTTGTACCGTGCAAGCACGTTGTCATGGTCTTTCTCCATGTAACTGATCCAGCGCCAGGAGTCATGGTGAAGATTGATCATGACATAGAGATCGGCATCGAGGGCCCAGTTCACTACTTCTTGAACCCGATTCATGTAAGCGGCATCAATTGTATAGTCGGGTGCGTCACCGATGTGAGCTTCCCAGGTAACAGGAATACGAATACTGTTGTAACCCTCACTTGCGATCGATTGAATCATTTCCTTCGTAATACGAGGGTTGCCCCAGGCTGTCTCATCCTCACCAACGGCATCCAGAGAGTTACCTAGATTCCAGCCAGGCTCCATGGCGTTCACGTATGCCTGCATTTTGCTTGGCGCGGCTGAGGTACTGGTCTGTTCACTGTTGTCTGTTGCAGCGGAAGCGACAGCCGAAGAGAAAAGAGACAGAATCATGGCAGTTACGAGTGTAAGAGAGAGGACGGATTTACGGTTTTTTTTCATCAACATAATCTCCTTATCAGTTAGAATGGTTGAACTTGAATAGAAGTTAAGCAACTGTGAAAATGGAGCTCAACTCAAACCAAATCATGACTTGTTCAAAAATGGGACCACCACCGAATTATGTATTGAAAGCGTTTTCGGAATTTAATATATCATGATTATATATAGGGGGATACCTGCACAATTGAAATAAAACTCATGTGATAATTAGTGATTTGGTTTAGCTAGTAGATTGTGTAAAGATAATGATTTTATTTGGAATTGTGATGATATAATTGATTCTAACAATAATTAGATTCATATACCCTTGGAGGAATGTAAAATGAAGCTGGATGCACATCAACATTTCTGGGAATACAATATCGCCGAGTATGGATGGATTGGGGAAGAGATGAAAGCCATTCGTCAGTCTTTTCTCCCAAAAGATCTGGAACCTATATTAGCACAATCGGGGATGGACGGATGCATTGCAGTGCAAGCGAGACAATCACTGACAGAAACTGAGTGGCTTCTGGAACTGGCAGACCAATACGAGTTTATCAAAGGTGTGGTCGGATGGGTGGATCTTTGTTCGGATGATGTTCGAAATCAACTTGAACTGCTCGCGTCCAATCCGGTTCTGAAGGGTGTGCGTCATGTCATACAGGATGAACCTGATCTTCAGTATGTATTGAGAGAAGACTTTCAGCGCGGGATTTCATTGCTCAAAGAGTATGATTTGGCCTATGATCTGTTGGTATCCAAGGAGCAACTGTCTTATGCCGTTGAACTGGTTAAGGCGTTTCCTGAACAACGATTTGTACTTGATCATCTGGCCAAACCTGACATCAAATCAGGTATACTCTCACCATGGCAAGAAGCACTTGAGTCATTGGCCGCCCAACCAAATGCATACTGCAAACTTTCGGGAATAGTGACTGAAGCAGATTGGGAAAATTGGACTCCGAGTGACTTTACATCCTATCTGAACATCGCCATAGAAGCCTTTGGTGCTGAACGGTTAATGTTTGGGTCCGATTGGCCAGTGAGCAACCTTGCGGCTTCGTATTCTGATGTATACGGTCTCATTAAGTCTCACATTCATTCCTTATCTGTGTCAGATCAACAGATGATTCTTGGCGGGACGTGTGCTGCGTTTTATCAAATATCGTAATGGGCATTTCCTCGTTAAACCGGTTTCAAGAAGTTGACAACCGTTCTGATTCTTGCTAAAGTTTTATCCAATCCGCATAATTGTGATCTGGGAATGTTACCGATATGGGCATAACCTGAGCTGGCTTGTTTACACGTAATCGTGTACCCAGGCTGGTTCGGGTTTTTTCTATTTAAGTTGAACAAATAATGTGTAATTGTGCAGTTCAACTTAAATAATTTGTCTTATTAATATTTCTAACGATTTGAGCGGATAGCTGAACTACATATTTGGAAGGAGAATGATGATGACTAATTTTGAGTTTCCTAAAGATTTTCTATGGGGTGGAGCCATTGCTGCGAATCAGGCGGAGGGCGCGTATCTGGAAGATGGCAAAGGACTGAGCATCGTTGACTTGCTGCCAACAGGAGAGAGCCGCAGAAGCATTATGAAAGGTCATGTTCCGGCTTTTACGCCGCTCGCTACCGAGTTCTATCCTTCACATGAAGCAATCGATTTTTATCACCGTTACCCTGAAGACATTGCTCTGTTTGCAGAAATGGGATTCAAGGCGCTGCGTGTGTCCATTGCCTGGGCACGGATTTTCCCGACAGGAGAAGATGAACAGCCGAATGAAGCAGGATTGCAATTTTACGATAACCTGTTTGATGAATTATTGAAAAACGGCATTGAACCTGTCGTTACACTAGCTCACTTCGATGTACCTGTACACCTGATCGAGAAGTATGGTAGCTGGAGAAGTCGTGAACTGGTAACGTTATTCGAGACGTACGCTATAACAGTGTTCACACGGTACAAAGACAAGGTGAAATACTGGATGACATTTAACGAGATCAACATGTTGCTTCATCTTCCGTTCCTTGGGGCGGGACTGGCGTTCAATGAAGGGGATAACATCAAGGAAATTCAATATCAGGCTGCTCACCACCAATTGGTTGCAAGTGCACTGGCAGTCAAAGCATGTCATGAGATTATCCCTGGTGCCATGATTGGTTGTATGCTTGCGGCAGGAAGCTTCTATCCGTATACCTGTAATCCGGAAGATGTGTTCCAGGGTATGGAAAAAGATAGAGAGTCCTATTTCTTCATCGATGTGCAGTCACGTGGGGAATATCCGGGTTACGCTAAACGTTTCTTCAAGGACCACGAATTGAACATCGTTATGCAGCCGGAAGATGCAGAAATCTTGAAGGATCATACGGTAGATTATATCGGGTTCAGCTACTATTCAAGTCGTACAACCAGTACCGATCCGGAAGTTGTCAAAAATATGACCAGTGGCAATGTATTTGGCTCGGTAGCCAATCCATATCTGGCGAAGTCCGAATGGGGATGGACAATTGATCCCAAAGGATTCCGTATTACCGCCAATCAACTACATGACCGTTATCAGAAACCGCTGTTTGTCGTTGAGAATGGATTTGGTGCCAATGATGTGGTTACCCCGGAAGGTGAAGTGGATGATGCGTACCGGATTGATTACTTGAAACGACATGTAGCCGAAATGGGTGAGGCCATTCAGGATGGGGTCAACATCATCGGTTACACCAGTTGGGGACCTATTGATATTGTAAGTGCATCCTCAGGTGAGATGAGAAAACGTTATGGCTACATTTATGTGGATCGTGATAATGAAGGTCATGGTGAACTGACACGACTGAAGAAGAAGAGTTTTGATTGGTATAAAAATGTAATCGAATCGAACGGGACAGATCTGGGCGACGAGTAGTTTATATTTTTCTGAATTAAAATGGTCTTGTACGGCAATAAAACATCGGAAGTTTCATCTATATAAATTGAAATAAACATTTACACAAAACGGAGAGGACAGAAAAAGTTGGAGAAGCGAAGCTAAAAGCTTTCAATGGAAAGCTCCTTCGTAAGCATGAACTCGCCTTTATCACCGGATTTTCCCTTCTAAAAAAGGAAATCGAAAAATCTGGGGATAACAGCGATCAAAAGGTTGTTCTGTCATCGGAGTAGCTAGTGTAAATATTCTCTAGTTCAATTTATATAACTATGGGACTTCCGATTGCCCCCGCATTGAAAGCGTTGACATATGGTCAGGTTCGCGCTATACTTGACGCAATTATATCGTTTCTGGGATTGTTACTACTCAAAGTAGGCAAAACCTAAGCACCAAAAAAAGCAGACCACCATGTCTTGTTTATTTTGTGATGCTTCAGGTTTTTTTTGTATGCCCCAAGACGATGTATAACTGCCAAGAGAGTGGAACGTGACGGGGGGATTGAAGTGAAAATAGCAAAGGTTATCAATAATAACGTCATTAGCATTTATCAGGCCGATGGAGCAGAGCTTGTGGTGATGGGACGTGGGATTGCCTTTAAGAAAAAGCCGGGGGATAAAGTAGACGAGACCCGCATCCAGAAAGTATTTGCATTGAAAAACAAACAGACATCCGATAATTTCAAAATGCTGCTGCGTGAAGTTCCGATGGAATTGATTGAAATTGTGGAAGAGATTATCACGTATGCGCGTGAGAATCTGGGCCGAAAGCTCAATGAGAACATCTATGTGTCTCTTACGGACCATATTAACTTCGCAATCGAACGTTATCGGGAAGGCGTGGAGATCAAGAACGCATTAATGTGGGAGATCAAACAGTTGTACAAGCCCGAATTTGAGCTGGGTCTGAGGACGCTGGAACAGATCAACACCCGCATGAATATTGAGCTTCCACCCGACGAAGCTGCTTTTATCGCCCTTCATATTGTCAACGCAGAGATGAATGAAGAAGTCATTACAACGATGAACATTACGAAGTTTATCCAGCAAATTATTAATATAGCGAAATATCATTTCAAAATGGAATTTGATGAGGACTCTCTCAGTTATTTTCGCTTCATTACACATTTGAAGTTCTTCTCTCAGCGTGTGCTCAGTGGTACGCATTACGACAACAATTATGATCATTTCTATGACATGATTAAGGAGAAGCATCCTGATGCCGCGGCGTGTACGGAGAAAATTGAGTTGTTTGTCAAAAAAGAGTACAACCATGAGCTGACCAATGAAGAAAAATTGTATCTGACGGTTCATATTGAACGAGTGGTTAATCGATAATATTTAAATGTTGACAAAAATGGTTTAATTATAATAATATGTGATTAACAGGAATTGAATACGATTTAACTGGGATTGTTACTGGTTATGCAGGCAAAACCTAAGTCATGAGAAGGTCAGGACCATTGTGCCCCCTTACTCAAGGCTTAGGTTTTTTGTGTGCAAAAAAATCGGTAAGAGGCCTGTTTGAGAAAAAGTGGGGGTGCAGATTATGAGTCACGAGAAACTGGCCAAAGAGATTGTAGAACTGGTCGGCGGTGAGAAGAATGTGGAATCGCTTGTTCATTGTGCAACACGGTTACGATTTGTATTGAAGGATGATGCCAAGGCAGACAAAACCAAACTGGAGAAAATCGAAGGCATCATTGCAGTCAAAGAAAATGGAGGACAGTTCCAGGTTGTTGTTGGTAACAAGGTACCTGAAGTCTATAGTGCCATTGGACAGATCAGTAACATTCTGGATGATTCGTCAAACAAAGAAAAACCGAGCAAAAAAGCCAAGGGGCTTGGCGGTATCATTGATATCATTTCCAGCATTTTTGCTCCACTTCTGGGTGTTATGGCGGGAGCCGGTATTCTAAAAGGGTTATTGTTGATCGCAAGCAATATCGGATGGCTGGAAACGACAGAAACAACATATACGATCCTGTATGCAGCAGCAGATAGTCTCTTCTACTTCCTGCCTCTGTTGTTAGCGGTTACAACAGCGCGTAAATTCCAGGGTAATATGTTTGTAGCGATGACGATTGCGGGAGCACTGATCTATCCATCCATCGTCACGTTGAAAGCAGAGGGAACACCAACGGATTTCTTCGGTATCCCCGTCATTCTGATGAACTATTCATCGACGGTCATTCCTATCATTTTAGCTGTCATTGTCATGAGCAAATTGGAAAAGCTCTTTAATAAAACACTTCACGATAGCGTGAAAAACTTTGTTACACCATTATTTTTGCTAGTCATTATGGTACCGCTGACACTGTTGGTATTCGGACCATTTGGCGTATACGTTGGTAATGGAATTGCAGCAGGACTCGTTGCCGCATTTGGATTCAGCCCATTGCTCGCTGGAGCTGTTATGGGTGCAAGCTGGCAGCTACTCGTTATCTTCGGAATACACTGGGGTCTTATTCCAGTATTTATCAACAACGTTGCAGTGTATGGACAGGATGGTGTTAAACCGGCTGCGACAGCTTCGATCTTTGCACAAACGGGTGCAGCTTTTGGGGTTATGTTGAAAACCAAGAACAAAAAGCTGAAAACGCTGGCTGGATCATCCACGTTGACCGCATTATTCGGTATTACGGAACCCGCTATCTATGGGGTAACATTACCACTGAAACGTCCATTCATTGCAGGAGTTATCGGTGGTGCAGTTGGTGGAGCTATCATTGGACAAGCGGGCACATTGGCATTCGCGTCTGGCGCACCAGGGTTGCTGACCTTGCCAATCTTCTACGGACCAGGTGGACAAGGTTTCCCAGGATTGATTCTGGGTATCGTAGTATCATTTGTTGTTTCGGCCGTACTGACGTACATCATGGGCTTTAAAGATCCGGTTGAAGAAGAAGAAACAAAATCCGATTCTACGTCATCTGCTCAGCAACCTGCCCGTACAATGAATGCTTCAGACGAAGAAGTATTTAGCCCAATTCAGGGAACGATTGTGGAATTGTCGGAAGTTCCAGATCCGGCATTTGCATCAGGAGCAATGGGTAAAGGGATTGCGATTGAGCCAGCTGTGGGCAGAGTGGTAGCGCCTTTTGACGGTACAGTTACCGTTGCATTCAAGAAAAAACATGCCTTGGCTGTAGTATCAGACACCGGTGCTGAAATTTTGGTTCACGTGGGTGTTGATACTGTTAAATTGGATGGGCAGCATTTTGTCTCTCATATCAAGGAAGGGGACAGGGTCCAAGCGGGAGATCTGTTGCTTGAGTTCGATATTGCACAGATTAAGGCTGCTGGGTACCACACCGTAACGCCGATTATAGTCACGAATTCCGCCAACTACGAGGAAGTCATTCCGCAGGCTACAGGTCAGGTTGATAGCCAGGAACTTCTATTGAAGTTGAACAGTGGAAAGGGAGAGTAATAAAATAGAATCAATACAAATTCAATGAATTAGAGTTTTGTTGGTTCCGTTGACATGGTGGAATTGGAAAATTATAATTAGAAATGTACTTCTATTACATGATAATGAAAGGTGGATTATTGAACATGACACACGCGATGAGATTGCGTTTCCTTCCTTTGAATCGGTAATTGAATACGTTCAAAGGCTCTGACGGTTCGTTCAGAGTAAGCGGGACCAGTCTGTCATTTTCAATCATCCTGACCTTATATACATGGTTTAACTTGTTTTCCCGTTTACATTGAATCACAGGCCTTGGCCTGTGATTTTTTGTTTTACTTATTATTAGTTTGATCAGACATGATGTTCAGTTGAGACTACAGGAGGTACAACGCTATGATGACATTACTGTTCTATTGATACGAGCTGGCACGATAAGCTCGTATCGATAGAAGTGTGCTTCGCTATCGATACGAAATAAATCTTATTTCGGAGGTAGCGAATATGGAAAAGATATGTTTTGAATTAGAGCAGGTTGAGATGACCTTTATGGATAAAGCAGTATTGAGCATTGAGCGACTGGTCGTGCATCAACTGGATCGCATCGGTATAGTGGGTGGTAATGGTCAGGGTAAAAGTACGTTGTTGAAACTCATTGCGGGACAGATCCAGCCGACAGCCGGAAAAGTAAAACGTTACGCAGAGTTTGGTTATTTGGAACAAGTGGAACCTCCCCAGCCTAACGAAAATCTGGAAGTTGACGGCGCTTTACTCAGCAAATTAGCGGTGCCTCAACATGATAAGACATGGAGTGGAGGAGAACAAACCCGTCTTAAACTGGCTCAGATGTTCACTCATCACCACGAAGTATTGTTGCTGGATGAACCAACAACCCATCTGGACCAAGAGGGCATTACATTTTTACTGGATGAATTGCGTTATTACTATGGGGCAATCGTGTTGATCAGTCATGATCGTGCGGTTCTGGATGAGCTGGTAACCACGATCTGGGAAATTCATCAGGGGGAGGTTCACGTATATTCCGGCAACTATAGCGACTATCAGGCACAGAAAAGGCAGGAGCGTGAACAGCAGAACCAGGCCCACGAACAATTTTCGAAGGAGAAAAGAAGATTGGAACTGGCCGCCCGGGAGAAAATGAAGAAAGCCGAGAAAATAACACAGGCCGGAAGCATGTCCAAAAAAGAATCCAAGGCCAAAGCAAATCGTATGTTTGAGACGAAATCCAAAGGTACCAGTCAAAAAGCAGTGCATCGTGCTGCTAAAGCGATTGAACAACGAATGCAACAACTTCAAGAGGTGAGTGCGGTACAGCAGGATCGGCCAATTATCTTCCGTCAGCCGAAGACATTGGAGCTGCACAACCGATTTCCAATTATGGCAGATCGCCTTACGCTTGAGGTGGGAGGAAACATATTGTTGCAGGATGTAAGTTTTCAAATTCCACTAAAACAAAAAATAGCGATAACCGGAGCCAATGGCAGCGGTAAAAGCACATTGCTTAACCATGTTTTCCATGCTGGAGATCAGATCACGATGTCTCCAAAAGCAAAGCTTGGTTATTTTCAGCAAATGAGTTATCGTTTCACGACGAAAGAGACGGTATTACAATTCCTGAAAAATCGTTCGGAATATGAGGAATCGGAACTAAGAAGTGCATTGCACGCAATGCAGTTTACAGGGAATGACTTGCTCAAGAGTGTTGGGACATTAAGTGGAGGGGAAGCGATTCGTCTTCAATTATGTCATTTGTTTCTTGGACAATATAACATTCTATTGTTGGATGAGCCGACGAATTTTCTGGATATGCATGCATTGGAAGCGTTGGAGCGTTTTATCAAGGCGTATGAAGGAACGATTCTTTATGTATCTCATGATCAGAGGTTTATTGAACATACAGCGGATCAACAATTTCAGATTACAGAGCGTCAATTAATTCAGGTGAATATATAATAAATCTATAGAAGAAGAGAAGTAACGAAAACCGCCAAAGTGATTTTGGCGGTTTTGTTGTTTTCAAAGATAGACAGATTAAATACTTCATATAGCTTCGGTTAGGACTCCGCTTTTACAACTGTTGAATGCATGTTACCTGTGAGACGTTGAGGTGGGAAAACCATGCGAACTGGTGCGATGATGATCGTGGCAAATACAGCTTTGATCAGATCCCCAATAATGTAAGGATAAAATCCTTGAATCATAGCCTCAGGCAGGTCCATTTTGTAAGCATAAGCAAGCCAAGGGACACCCGATACATATACGAGTAGTGAACCAAATAGTTCGAATATAATAAAAGCGAGAATAAATCCTGTGATACCTTTGATGTTGATACGTGCAAGGAGCAGTCCGATCAATAATGCGGAGATTGGCCACATCATCACATACCCTCCGGTAGGCCCAAGAAGCACGGCTAGCCCTCCGGTCCCGTGAAGTAAAGGGAAACCAAGAGCAGTAAGCAAAACAACCATCGTAACGCTTAGGAAACCATATAGTGGGCCAAGCAATCCTCCAGCCAACATGACAGCCAAGGTTTGTAATGTTATCGGTACAGGGGAGAATCCAATAGGAATGCTTATGTAACCAAAAAGTACTAATATTGCGGCCATAAGTGCGCTGAATACAATGCCTCGTAAAGATAATTTCATGTTTGAACAATCCTCTCCATTTTGGTAATATGATTGTTAACCAAGTTAATAAATGTGGTTAACGATTAGGATCTTACCACATAGAAATAGAAAGGGAAAGGGCTAATTTAAAATGCAAGACAACCTGCCTATCATTACATTAGAAGATGTCCGAGTGCATTATGCTTCCGAAGATGGTCAAGTGAGGAAAGCGCTGGATGGTGTCTCCTTTACGCTTCATCAAGGAGAATGGATTAGTATTGTTGGTGCGAATGGCAGTGGGAAAAGTACGCTTGCCGGGCTACTCATCGGATTCATTCCACTATCGGGAGGGGTGCGGAACATCTCAGATGAACTTACCGTTCGAGGGGTATTGCAGCAACCGGATGCACAGGTATTGGGGGACACGATTGAAGAGGAATTTCATTATGCATTGTCACCATTCATGAATACTGTAGAAGAACAATCGGAGCAAAGGAAGGACGCATTACATACCGTAGGACTTCAATATCCCCCGGATATGGCCATCTCACAGTTATCTGGTGGACAGAAACAACTGCTTAATATTGCCGTAGCGCTCGCGGCCAAACCAGACGTATTGATTCTGGATGAGCCAACAGCCATGCTTGATCCCGGAGCAAGAGACCGCATTGAGGCCACCGTTCAGAAGATCACCCAGCGAGGGACAACGGTAATCTGGATTACGCATCATCTGGAAGAAGCAACCTTGTGTGATCGAATTATTGCTATTGACCGAGGGCGTTGTGTGTACGACGGGAAACCTGAATCCTTTTTCTATGAAACAGAGACGAATGAGAAGACTATTCTGAAAAAAGTGCAGCTATCTCCCTGTGAACGATTAGGGCTGGACCCTCCGTTCTCTGTAAAGACTGCGTTATTGCTCAAGCAAAAAGGCATGAGGCTAGAAGCCATGCCACTAAGGCCCGAACAATTGGCTAAGGAGGTCGCAAGTTGGAGATCGAATTAACCAATATACGCATAGAAGGATCGGAATCGAGCAAACGTGCACTGCTTGAAGATATAAATATTCAGTTGAACAGTGGGGAAATCACGTTGCTGCTGGGCTGTACGGGTTCAGGAAAAACGACTTTACTACAGACGCTGGCTGGCCTGAAACCTCCAGATGCAGGCAGTATTACGATAGATCGCATGCCTTTCTGGAAAGAAGGAAAAGTGAAACAGTCGATTTTATTGCAAATGGGTCTGGTATTTCAATTTCCGGAACAACAACTGTTTGCCCGAAATATTCAGCGAGAATTCATATATTCCCTGCGTCCTTATCGACTCTCCGAGAGCCAGCAACAAGAGCAGATTACGAAAGCAGTGAACCAATGGGACCCGCCAGTATCTCCGGCGTTGGAACGACGTTTTCATCTGGACAGGTCGCCATTTGCTCTAAGTGGGGGAGAGAAGCGCAGACTAGGTCTTGCTCTTGGCATTGCGACTAACCCACACTGGCTGTTGCTGGATGAGCCGAGCGCCGGATTGGAAGCGCAAAGTGTCGGGCTTTTGCTGGATGCATTGGAGCAACATCGTCAGACAGGTGGTGGGTGCGTGGTAGCAACCCATGATCTGGATACATTTTTGCCTTGTGCGGATCGGGTATTGTTATTGCAGGAAGGTCGCCTAATAGGCGATCTTACGCCGCGAGAACTTCACGATAGGCCTGAATTGCTGGAGCAGACAGTTATCGGGCTGCCACCTTCGATGCGATTAGCACAGCAGATGAGGGCTGCGGGTCTTGATCTGCCTTTTACCGGGATGACGCCAGAAGAGATGGCTGAAAGTATAATTCAGTCTACGTTCGTTGAGGTGGAAGTTCACAACGAATCAAAAGCGGCATTGGGAGCAGCAATTACGGTGACAGAGAGTGACGATGTGATTGAGAATATAGAAGGGGCCAATCCAAAGCTTCTTCCAAACACTTTGACTCATTCAGGTGGACTATATGGCGTGATGGACCCGCGTCTGAAATGGATTTTGTATATTTTGCTTGTCACCGCAGCGATGCTGCAACAGCGCTGGTTGGGATTAACGTTAACACTGGTGCCGGTCGTGGCCGCGCTTGCTGTGCTTCCGCGTCAGACTTTAGCTGGTTGTATGAAGTTAATGAAGCCACTGTTATTTTTTTTCATCATATCAACGGCGCTATCTGGAACAACCCTTTCAACAGAGGGAGGAGGTCTGCACTTTGGCTTTTCCCTGATGCAGGCAGAGGGCACTTTGCTGAATGTGTATCGTTTGTTTATCGTCACGTTGGCAAGTTTATGGTTTTCACTGACGACGCCTTATGGGCGAATGGTAGAAGGACTGAACTGGGTACTCGGGATCGGTAAAAAGATCAGACTGCCCGTAGCTTCGTTTGCTCTTGCTGTATCGTTAATCTTTCGATTTATCCCGATGATCTGGAGTGAATGGCAGCGTTTCTCACTGATCGTACGGGCACGTGGAAAGGTCGCTTTAAGACCAAATACCGTGCGGATTCGTGACTTGGGTCCGATGGTGATTCCCTTGTTAATGGCGCTGTTCCAACGTGCAGAGGATATGACCATTGCGATGGAAATGCGTAAAGTTAGAGAACATTCTATGCTTGGCGCACGTTCTTCGTTATTGGTATGGTCCAAGCGTGATACCTGGATTAGCATGGCTGGCCTCATTGGTTTTGTACTATTATTATGGATTCGCTAATTGTGATGGATTACAATCATAAACGCAGTGTTTTCCAAAGATCATGCATAAATGCATGTGACCTTGCTCACAATAAGTGTGCGTGGATCATCTGGAAGCGGATCAGGAGGGACGAACGATGAAAGATAAGTTTTTGCGTGAAGAACGACAAGAATATACCGATGTGTCTACGGTGGAGTCGCAGCGAAACGATATCACTCTTGAAGAATTCCCGGAGGGTCCTTACGGTTCATCTCTGTTATCCGAGTCTCTAGGGAAAAGTTCTCCGTGGCGGGTGGATCAAAGGTCTGCACATCGTTTTGATTACGAAAATCATGAGCTTCACGAGGGAGAAGTACGGGATTATCCGGGTCAGGATGTTTTTGACGAAACGGTTCCGGATAATGTGTCCAAACCTCAATACACGGAAGAATCGTAATGTGATATGGATATAAAATAGAGCGCAGCCTCCGATGGGTTTTGTCCTGTTCGGGGGCTGTTTTCGTTTGTGCTTAAATAAAACAAATCTCCTCCAATTCCACATTATGGGTTATTATATTCTATATAAACAAGGTAAGGAGACTGTTCATGGAGCAAGACTATATTAAGTATGTGAGGTCATTTGTTGGTAATTCCAAAGTGATCATGGTGGTTTCAGGAGCAATCGTCTTCGATAAGGCTGGAAGAATCCTATTGCAGAAACGGTCGGATAATGGATTCTGGGGATTTCCCGGTGGTTTTATGGAGCTGGGAGAAAGCGTCGAGGAGACAGCCAAGAGAGAAGTTTACGAAGAAACTGGTCTAATACTGAACTCCTTGGATTTATTCTCGATATATTCTGGGCCCCAGTACGAAGTGGTTTATGATAATGGAGATGAAGTTGCATTAGTGCAGGTGATGTTTAAAAGCAAAGATTTTTCTGGAACTATAAAAGAAAGTGAAGAATCCATAGAAACAAGATTTTTTGATATACATTCTATACCAGAACATTTTTTATCTACGCATAAGCAAATTATAGAAGATCTAAAAAGCCGTAAGATGAATTTTAAAGTTGGAGATTAAATAATCCAGGGGGCGGCGAAATGAGAGAGATCGATTATAGTCAATATTTCTGGCAGGATGATAAGGTCAGATTGCGTGCTATACGTGAGGAAGATTGGGAAGATCATTATTATAACCGATTTGATACACCTGCTCGTCGGTTATTGGAGTGTGCAGTAGAGTTACCGCCAACCCATGTCGAAGCGAAGAATTTCACGGAAAACTTCTCTGATTTTTCTTTAGCCAAAGGACGGATCATGTTTACCATTGTAAATATGGATGGTGAGAATGTCGGAGGTGTGAACCTGAACAGCATTGATGAAAGGAACGGTACCTTTAGCATTGGCATTCAAATTGACAGGGATCATCGAGGAAAAGGATACGGAACCAGATCTGTTCGAATCTTGCTGAACTATGCCTTCTTTGAGCGAAGGCTCAATAAATTTAATGATTATGTACTCCAAGGAAATGAACCTTCCGCAGCGATGATGAGAAAACTTGGATGTGTTCAGGAAGGTGTGCGCCGCCAGGTGATCTATATGGATGGAAAATACCAGGATCTGATCCTCTTTGGATTAACCAAAGATGAGTTTATGGCAAAAGAAGGGCTTGTTTGACTCCTAGGGTGCTTGAAGTCTGCCAATGTTCGGTTGGATAAATGGTAATATACATTAAGTTGAAGGTGAAAGTATATTCTAATGATATCAAAATCAGAGGTGATCGTGTGGATAGAGCGATACCCGATCCGACATGGAAAAGGTTAGGTTTTGCTGAACGGCCTGATTTTCATACTTCTGGTCTGGGTGTGGGGATTGTAATTATCGATTCAATTAAACCACATCATCTCGTAAATCACTTAAATACACGAATTAAATGTGTTACCGTAAATGAAAATATGACTGTCACTATGCGAGACATTTCATCTATGAACAGGGAGGAGGATAATCGGAAAGGTGACCATGGCCTTATGAGTGTACTAGCTTTGGCCCATCAACCGATTCTATTAGAGGGACAGATTCATGTCGGGATTGCACCAGCAGCAACATTTATCGTTTTAGATCATGGGGCATTTACAACTGGAGAAGGAGAACGTCTGAAAAAAGGAATGGAATGGATTCTTGAACATGGGCTCGAGTGGAATATAAAAATTATTTTAAGCACTGGTTGGCAGGCATTAGATAATGAAGTTTATCTTAAAAATACGAGTGAAAACTCAACGGTTAAAGCATTGTCGACAGCTGTACAACAGGGCATTTTGGTTATTTGTTCGAATGGGAATACACGTTTAAATAACATCATGCCTCCAATACAATATTTAGCAGTAGGGGGCTACGTGGATCGTGGAAAGGCTGATCGTTCATTACATGTTCCTTTCCCTGACGAACCTTATGGCAGAAATGGAGATGGTCATTTTAGGCCAGATATATTAGCGCCCAGACTACACCTTACAATTCCCTCTTATGAAACTGAAGATTCGGTCAGCGCGTATCTTTTTATGGTGGGACCTCTGGAGCGGCTGCGCTTGTTGCTGGTGTTGCGGCCCATTTGTTCTCCCAATTTCCGAGTTTAAGTTCCGGGATGCTGAGAGATTTATTAGTCGAGCATGGAGAACCACTTGAGAGTGGTGATAACCTGGCTCCTCGAATTAACGTTAAGAATGCAATTCGTTATATGAACAGGGCAGATAAGCCAAGGTACATAACAAAAACTTTACCAATGATACGTATAAAAAATCAAAATCTCTATAGCACAATTCATTCAATGGATGATATCGAAAGAGCGCTCTCTTTAACAGTTTTAGTGGAGAGGGGCGGATTATCACGTGAAGAGTTGTGGAGCTTCACTAAGGATTCATCCGCTATTGTTCGTAAAATTGCAGTATCGACCCTCGGCGAACCGATGAACGAACGAGAGCGAAAGTTGTATTGGGTGTATCTAATGAATGAAACAGAAGGGGGAGTGCGTGGATGGTATATGCATGGATTATTGCAAAATGCTCCAAAGGAGGAAATACATAATTGGATAAATTGGTCAACAGATATAAACTGGTCGGTTCGATGGTGTGTTAGCGAATATTTGGCTCAATATCCAGAGTATTTTCCCCATCTGGAAAAAACCCAAGATCCTGACGCTATACATATCAAGGCATTGCCTTTAAGACAATGGTACACGGCACTATTTCTATAATGATGTAACGTAAATCAGTATGTGGAGGTAACCTTATGAAACAAACCATTTTAAGTGATGAATTAATCATTGATTGCAAGGATATTTATTTGCGCGAGTATCGACTCGAGGATTTGGAGAAACTGCAAGAAATTACGTGGCAACCTGAGGTGTATGAATTCTTACCGGGATGGAACGCTACAATGGAAGAGAGGACCCTGTGGCTCACCGAATATGAAATTCCTGAGAATCAGCGTTTTAAACAAGCTGTGATGGCGGGAGGCAATATTGGAGAGTTATATTTACGTATGGCTATCGTACTTAAAGAGAATGATGAGTTCATAGGATGGTGCTGCTCAGGGATCAAGGACGAACTGCCAGCACCCAATCGGGAGATTATGTACGGTATTTCGAAACACTTCAGGAATCGTGGCTATACAACGCAGGCAGTAAAAGGGATGACACAGTATTTGTTTGAACATACAAACGTTGAAATATTAAATGCCATCGCTTTGATTACCAATCAAGCATCCAATAAGGTGATACAGAAATGTAACTTTGAACGGTTAAATTTGATCGAGATCGAGGATGAACCCTATATCCATTATCAACTGTGTAAGCGCGAAGGTCTTTTTTGATTGAACTTTTTTATCCTCTTGAAAATCGCTATAGGTTAAACACTTCAGATCAGGTTAGACAGTTATTGCTGGCTGCCTGATCTTTTTCTTTCATTTAATCTATAGGACAAGATTATGTTAAAAATTTTCTCCTCGATAATAGCGCTCCAGTTTGTTATCCAAATGAACAAGCTGCGCTTTTTTCTCCTCGATATCATTCAGCAACTTTTGCTTTTGATCCTCAATCAGCTTGGTTCTTTCCTTCAGGGTGGAGGTTCCTTCATTGACCTGATCATAATACTTTTTGATGTCTTCCACACTCATCCCCGTTTCACGAAGGCATTTGATAAAAACCAGCCAGTTCAGATCATCCTCCAAATAAAGACGGTTATTCTGCTCATTTCGTGCAGCAGGTTTCAAGAGTCCCTTTCTTTCATAAAAGCGGATCGCTCCAATTGAAATCTCAACTTTTTTCGCTACTTCTCCAATCGTTAACATGTTAATCCCCCTTTTTATAAAAATAATTTGACCTACACTAAGTGTAGCATAGTAACTTAAACATTGTTAAATATAAATCAAATTATGGAAAGAAGGATTTGCATGAAAAAGACTGTCTTTGTAACCGGAGCAAATAAAGGAATTGGATATGAAATCGTAAAACAGTTGGGTGAAGCAGGTTGGAAAGTTATCCTTGGCGCACGTAGTGTTGAACGGGGTGAAAGAGCTGTTTCCGAGTTAACTTCCAGGGGATTAGACGTAGAATTTGTACAGATCGACATGTGCGACTCGAAGAGCATTGAGCAGGCAGCCGATACGATTCAGAAGACTTATCCTGCAATAAACCTTTTGATCAATAACGCGGGTATGCCGGGTGCTTTCTCTCATTCCTTCACGGATACAAAAGAGGAAGATCTGCGGAACGCCTTTGAAGTGAACTTTTTCGGTACCTTCCGTTTGAATCAGCGATTGTTCCCGTTAATCAAAGACAATGAAGGCACAATTATTAATGTATCAACCGACATGGCTTCTCTGGACCATATGCAAAATGCGGAATTTACTTTAAATGCCTTCGACTATAACTCATCCAAAACGGCCAACAGTGCCATGACACTTTCGATGGCTTATGAAGTCAAAAACAGCAGGGCGCAAGTCTTTGCGGTAACGCCCGGATTCACATCAACAGATCTTAATGGCAATGCCGAAGGCGGTAAATCAAAAGAAGCCGGCGCTGCGATTATCGTGCGTTATGCGACGGATGGCAAACGCCATAACGGAGAATTCCTAGATGATAATGGCGTGTACCCTTGGTAATCCACCGTTGCCAAAAGCAGTAATAGATCGGGATGAATTTTAGAGAATGTCTTCAAACTCAAACTGAGGGTAAGCTATACGATGATGGGTACCAAGGTCTCAAAAGCCTTGAGGTCCAAGATAGCTGATCCTGGCTAATTTTAGTGAATGCCTAGACGATTTTCTAACGAACACAGAACGTCTTATTCGGCCTCTAGGTACGCTTCTTAAATTGTAAGGAACATCAGACACGCTATTTTCCGAAATCCCCTGAGAAAAACGCAGTAAACGGTTGTTTATTCTAATATAACGTGGCTCAGGTTCATTAGATCTCTGTGGACGCTCCAAATGCTTGAATAAGACGTCTCAGATTCGTTAGCCTGAAAGTGCGAAAGCCTGAGACCAATTGAGCTACTACTTACTCTGCACTCTATCAATCGGATCGGATACAAAAAGAATCCCCCTTTCATTCCTTAACCGAAATGAGAGGGGGATTCTTCATGCAGTGAAGAACCTGAATTAAACTGGAAGAAAAGCAGCGTTTGGTGAGCTTGACTAGGAGCTTGCGTAATGATCAAGTAGATTTTAACTAGAGCTGCTAATAGCGAACTTATAGCTTACGTAGAACCGAAGCTCAGCCTAGACATCAGCCTTATACAGCGGCATCAAAATCATAAATTCAGTTCCCACGCCTACCTGACTTCGTACTGTAATTTTCCCACCATACGACTCTACAATCGTGCGGGTAATGGCTAGACCGAGACCTGCGCCACCTTGTTTGCGCGAACGAGAACTGCTTGTGCGGTAAAATCGCTCAAAGATATGGGGCAGATGTGCATGTTCAATGCCTGTCCCGTTATCCTTTACTGACAATTCAGCCTTATGGTGCGTGGCATACAACGTGATGGAGATGGCTCCATGCTCTGGATCGGTGTGCTGCACCGCATTATGGAACAGATTCAGCACAACCTGTTTCAGCTTATAAGGGTCAGCCAGTACATGGACCGCTGCCGTCAGGTCGAGATGAATGGACCTCAACTGAGCCATCATGGCAAGTTGTGGTTGCATTTCGAGCAGCAGACTGTCCAGCTGAATGATCTCACGCTCCTGCTTCGGAGCCTGATCCAACTTGGTCAGGAGCAGTAAATCTTCAACCAGTTTGTTAATACGTACGGATTCGCCGTGCATGCTGTCCAGTGCTTTATACAATTGATCCTGATTGGTCGCTGCACCCCGCTGTAGAACTTCAATGAAGCCATGAATGGAGGTAAGCGGGGTACGAAGCTCATGGGAAGCATCGGACAAGAAACGCTGCATCTGCTCTTTTGATTCCCGTTCCGCTTCAAACGAGTTCTCCAACCTTTCAAGCATGCCATTAAATGAAACGGCGAGCTGATCCACTTCCTCTTGTCCCTGAACGATGGGAAGGCGTTCTGCGAGACTGCCTGCATCGATCTGCTGTACTTTATTCACCATATTGGAGAGGGGAACCAGCGTCCGGCGTAATACCTTGGTGTATAGAATAAGCCCGGCTACCATGGCTAAGAGCGATAACATGATGAAGATCAGAAGCTGTTTGATAATCAAGTCTCTCAGAGGTTTCGTAGCTGTACCCATCTGGACCATGGGTAAGCCTCGATTGCGTGGACCTGGTGAGGCGAATACAATCAATTGCTCATTCCCTTGGCTATCCGTTACGATTCGGTAGGGGATATGTTTTTGTTCTTTCAACTCCTCTGTAATGTCTTGATATTCAACGCTTGATAGATGAGGAGCTTTCAGACCGTCTTCCCCAAAAACATCCTCGAACGTACCTCGATTATCAAACAGCGCCAGTGAACGGTCCGGAATAAATAGCACCCGATTGCCAGACCCGTTTCCTGTCTGTCCACCAAAAGGATTGTTGGAAGAGCCACTACGTGACTGAATTCCGAGCCAAACCGGGGGCATGGACATGAGCTGTTCTTCCATGGTTTTTGCCTGATTCCGATAGAGAAAGCTTTCCATGATCCAGAATTGCAGGATACCGATTAACAATAGTAGCCCAGCAAGCACGAACAGAGAACGTGAGAGCAATTGAGAACGCAGTGAACGAGGCCAGATCCATTGGTGAAGACGTCTTAAACGAAATTTATTTTTATTAGGCAGCGAGTTCATTAGAGATCCACCCTGTACCCGACACCCCTAAGCGTGCGAATGAGTTTATGTTCTTTATCCCCGAGTTTGTCGCGCAAGGAGCGAACGTATACCTCCACAATATTTTCTTCCCCGCCAAAATCATACCCCCACACCCGGCTTAGAATGGTCGCTTTGCTAAGTACAATCCCATGATTAAGCACAATAAATTTTAACAGTTCGTATTCGGTAGGAGATAGCTCCAGGACCTGATTCTGATAGGTGATTTCTTTGCGTTGATCATCAATTCGGAAGGGACCGTGGGTGACGGCTCCTATTAATAAAGGAAATTGATTGCGCAGTCTGGCCTGAATCCGAGCGAGCAGCTCGTCGAAGGCAAAGGGTTTGATCATGTAATCGTCAGCACCTAGCCAAAGGCCCTTAACCCGATTCTCGACTTCGTCCTTCGCTGTCAGCATAATAACGCCAACCTGAGTTCCGGTCTTACGCAGACGTTCGACCACTTCGAATCCATCCATCTCTGGCATCATGACATCCAGAATAGCCATATGTGGCTTGAATTCAAGCGCCAATTCAAGCGCAGCCGCTCCATCCGGCGCGGTGCGCACATCGAAGCCCTCATTGCTTAATCCAAGCTCTAGAAATTGCAAAATATGCGGTTCATCATCAGCCAATAATATTTTAATTCCACTGCTAAGCTTCATAATGCGGGGTTCCTCCTTGCTTGCTTCCATCTTAGTTCTCCCTCAAATGAGAAGGACTGTATGTTGTATTATCGCTTGCCAAACTGAAATTTAGCTGAAAGGATTGTGAATTATCCTCAGACAACATTCAGCGGGTACTCATCCCAGTTTTATTTTGGCATGTCACAATATTAGACATGAAGAACTTTGAAGGAGTGATTAACATTGAATAACACCAAAAGAAGGATGGATCTTGTCCTTCTGCCGATTGTATTACTGGCGGCGTTTCTGAATGGGTACGGTATCTGGAACGATCAATATGCCAATTCCTACTATACGACTGCCGTTGGTAGTATGCTCAGCAACTTCCATAACTTTTTCTATGCTTCACTAGACTCGGCAGGCTCGGTCACTGTAGATAAACCACCTGTTGTCTTCTGGATTCAGACGGCCTTTGCTTATGTCTTCGGATTGCACGGATGGAGCGTTATTTTGCCGCAAGTATTAGCGGGAATCGGTTCGGTGCTCCTGATCTATTTCATGGTTAAACCTACATATGGTCTCGCAGCAGCACGAATCTCGGCACTTGCGATGGCGACTGTGCCTGTTGTGGCGGCAGTCAGCCGGACCAACAATATTGACAGCATGCTGGTGTTTACACTACTGCTGGGTTCATGGTTTTTGTTCAAAGGCAGCAAACAAGGCAGCGCTTGGCGCATTCTCGTTGCCTTTGGGTTAATAGGCATAGCCTTTAATATGAAAATGCTTCAAGCTTACATGATTCTCCCGGCTTTTTACTTGTTCTATCTGCTTGCATTTCAGGCGAAATGGAGAAGGAAGATCATGCTGCTGATCGGCAGCACAGCAGTTCTGGTGGTCGTTTCCTTATCCTGGGCGGTCACTGTGGATTCCATACCCGAAGACCAAAGACCTTATATCGGCAGCAGTGAAACGAACTCGGTCATGGAACTCGCCTTTGGATACAATGGTCTGGCTCGCCTAACGGGCCAGCAGAATACGGCAGGTAACGCAGGTATGCCAAATGGGATTGGACAGGGAAATAATCGTGGCAATCGAGCAGGCTTGTCTTCAGGTCCTAATCAGACGGGTAGTGGTGTTCCTGAGGCAGGCCAAGATGTCGATGCACCGGATAACGATAATATGAATGGTTCGAACGGTACAAACGCCATGGGCGGCATGAATAGGCCGAATGGTAATTTCCCGAACGGACAGATGCCAAATGATATAGAAATGCCAAACGGAAGAAATTTTGGCGGTAATGGTGGCGGAGGCATGTTTGGTACGGGGGAGAAAGGTCCTCTGCGTCTGTTCCAGACTGAACTTTCAGGTCAAGCTAGCTGGCTTATGCCAGTTGTATTGTTTGGTTGCATTGCCATATTTGCAGGGTTAAGACGGAGAAATATAACCAGTAAGCACAAGGAGGCCTTGTTCTGGCTGGCCTGGCTGCTTCCCGTTGCTGCCTTTTTCAGTGTGGCAGGGTTCTTCCATCAATATTATCTGATTATGCTTGCACCTCCACTTGCTGCGCTGACTGGCGCAGGATTTGTAGCGATGTGGAAGTCATATCGTGATCGCGTTGGATGGCAGGCATGGTTGCTTCCGGTGTCCGTGCTGCTGACGACTCTGTTCGGCTGGTATATCATGCAGGTGTATAACGATACGATTGGTGCAGGCTGGTCCATTAGTGAATTAATCGCAGGCATTCTGGTCACGGTCATCCTGGTCGTTATGCTTCATCGTACACATCGATGGAAACAAGGCTTCATTATCGCGGGATTCATGGTGATGCTGATTGGTCCAATCTACTGGGCATTCACCCCAATTACTTATGGTGGCAACAGCATGATTCCGGCAGCGGGACCTACTGGTTCCAATGGCATGTTTGGTGGAGCAGGAATGGGCATGCCGATGGGGAACGGTGCAGGAGATACAGAAATGCCTTCAAGGGGTGGTCGTGGCGGAATGGGCAGCCGTAACGAAGAAGTGGATACAGCCACACTGAATTATCTGAAAGAACACAATACAGGCGAAACGTATCTCTTCGCCACTACGGACTACAATCAGGCAGCACCTTATATCATCGATGAGAAAGCAGCAGTGATCACGCTTGGAGGTTTCTCCGGATCAGACCCGGTGTACACAACAGAGGAACTTGAGCAACTCATCAAGAGCGGGCAAGTGAAATATTTCATGGTTGGTGGCATGGGTGGTCGCGGAGGAAACTCAGAAATTACCGATTGGATCAAAGAGCATGGAACCGAGATTCCAACGTCAGAATGGAAGACAGGCACGGACAGCGGATCTATGGATAACAGAGACACGGAGAATGAAGCTGGACTCGGATTTGGATTCGGGTTCGGATTTAGCGGACAGACCACCTTGTACGAAGTGAAATTGTAAACTTTAATGAAAATCTCGAACGAAGTCCATTGGAAAAAGGAGGGGACGAACATGGCTCACGCGTACCGATACAGCATTATTATTCCCATGTATAACGAGGAAGCGGTGATCGAAGAGACTTATCGGCGTCTGAAGAAGGTCATGGGCAGTACAGGAGAGAGCTATGAACTGTTGTTTGTCAATGATGGCAGCGTGGATCGAAGTGCACAGATGATCCGTGATTACGCCCGTTGGGACGAGAGTGTGAAGCTGATTGATTTTGCTCGTAACTTCGGACATCAGATTGCGATAACAGCGGGTATGGACTACGCAGCGGGGGATGCGGTGGTTATTATTGATGCGGATCTGCAGGACCCTCCCGAACTGATACTGGATATGATCGCCAAGTGGAAAGAGGGTTATGAAGTCGTATATGCCCGTCGCACCAGACGAAGCGGGGAAACTCGCTTCAAGAAATGGTCGGCAAGTCTGTTCTATCGTGTACTTCGTGCCTCAACGGATACGGATATCCCGGTAGACACCGGAGATTTTCGCCTGATTGACCGCAAAGTATGTGAAGAGATGAAACGTCTTCCGGAGAAAAACCGATTTGTGCGCGGGTTGGTCAGTTGGGTCGGATTTCGTCAGACGGCTATTGAATATGAACGGGATGAACGTCTGGCAGGCGAAACAAAATATCCGCTGAAACGCATGCTGAAGCTGAGCCTGGATGGCATTACGTCATTTTCGCATAAACCGCTCAAGCTTGCAGGATATGTAGGTGCAATCCTGTCGGTAGGCGGATTCATCTACATGTTAACGGTTATTGGTTCGGCTATCTTCACAGATTCAACGATTAAAGGATGGCCATCCATTGTGAGTATCATGCTGATGTTTAACGGATTCATCTTGATCATGCTGGGCATTCTGGGCGAGTATGTTGGCCGAATCTATGATGAGACCAAGGCGCGCCCACTATACATTGTGAGAGACGTGGTTCAGGCCGAGAGCCAGCAAGCGCAATCCCGATTGACAGCACGAGTTGCTCATCATGACTGAACGTCTGATTACACTTTTCAAGTTCGGTATTGTGGGTATTGCGAATACGGCAGTGGATGCGGTGGTATTTGCTTTACTCGCAGTGGTCGGTGTGCCGGTTCTGATTGCCCAGGTAATCTCGTACAGCTGCGGTGTTACGAACAGTTATTGGCTGAACGGCAGGTGGACTTTTCGAGATGCACGAGGGGGTAACGATAGAGCGAAACTTATTCGTTTTCTAATCACCAATCTCGTCGTTCTCGCGTTAACCACGCTGATTCTGATGACTTTGCACGATATGCTGGGTTGGAGTCTCGTGATGAGCAAGATTCTGGCGACCTTGATGGGGATGGTCCTGAACTATATGGTTAGCAGATATTGGGTGTTTCGTATAGCAACTTAGCTGCCCACAGTATGAAATATTAGTTACACGAAGCAAATGAAAGGAGTGTATGATGAAATGCGAATTAAAAAAGCAGTTATTCCGGCAGCGGGTCTCGGAACCCGTTTCCTGCCAGCAACGAAAGCACAGCCTAAAGAGATGTTGCCAATCGTGGATAAACCGGCTATCCAATACATTGTTGAAGAAGCAGTGCAGTCAGGCATTGAGAATATCCTCATTGTGACCGGACGCAACAAAAAATCCATAGAGGACCATTTTGATAAATCGGTTGAACTTGAACATTCTTTGTATGCCAAGGGCAAACAGTCTTTACTGGAAGAGGTACAGGCCATCAGCGAGATGGCTAATATTCATTTTATTCGTCAAAAAGAACCGCTTGGACTGGGGCATGCCATTGGATGTGCACGGCAATTTGTAGGAGAGGATGCCTTCGCTGTACTGCTCGGAGATGACATTATGGTGTCTGATCCACCTGCACTTGCACAGATGGTGCATCTCTATGAAAAGACAGGCAGCCAGATCATCGGTGTCCGCCAGGTAGACGCTGCAAATGTGAGCAAATATGGCATCATTGATTCGAATGGTGCAGAGGACCGGGTTCATCGAGTCACCAATCTGGTTGAAAAACCTTCCCTTGCAGAAGCCCCATCCCGAACAGCTGTAATGGGAAGATACATTCTGAAACCCTCCATCTTTCCCATTCTGGATCAGATCGAGAGAGGGGCTGGAGGGGAATATCAGTTAACGGATGCCTTGAAAGAAGTAAGTCAAGTGGAGGAACTGATGGCCCTTGAACTGGAGGGACGCCGCTACGATATTGGTGATCAATTCGGATATATTCAGGCGATCTTGGAGATCGGACTGATGCGCAAGGAATTACAGCCCATGCTGACACCCTATCTTCAAAAGCTTGCAACCCAGTGGGCATAGGAATTAATTTGTAGCAGAGGTCCACATCTGCTGGTACCAGAGAGCCTCTCCTTCGTACATGGTTCTTTCATAGAATCCAGCATTGTACAATGTTTCCAGTAACGCTACAATGAGCAAGTAGTTCAAGTTGCTCTTTGAGGAGTGAGAAATCATGAATGAAACTATCATCAGAGACCTTATTAAGTATATGGACGTGGAGGACAACGCAGTCATTCAGTACATTCAGACTGAGCATCGGATGAAACTGGGACTCTTTTGGGGAATCAAGGCAGGAAGCCGTGTTCTGGAAATCGGGTGTGGTCAGGGAGATACAACGGCCGTGCTTGCACATCTGGTGGGGGAGCGTGGGTACGTTCATGGTGTAGATATTGCTCCAGAGGATTATGGCTCACCGTTGACCGTAGGCGAAGCGGCAGCTAGGCTGCAGAGATCTCCGCTGGGTGATCGAATTCGAATGGATTATGATTTTGACATTTTAAGCGATCAAGTTCAATTTGCCGAGAATGAGTTTGATGTGATCGTACTTTCCCATTGTTCCTGGTACTTGAAATCGTTTG
The DNA here is from genome assembly GCF_024159265.1 of Paenibacillus sp. 1781tsa1. NCBI lineage: Bacteria > Bacillati > Bacillota > Bacilli > Caryophanales > Paenibacillaceae > Paenibacillus > Paenibacillus sp. 1781tsa1. The sequence goes on from NZ_JAMYWY010000001.1 coordinate 3,015,036, forward strand.
ACGAACTCGCCCAGATACTTAGAAAGATCAGGACATGGGGACATCAGTTATGTTTTGCCGAATGGGATGCACGCGTTACAGATGTGAGCCAGCTCTCGCACTGGTTATCTGTTCTGATTCAGTCCCAGGTCGAATGTTACAAGGAGAACAGTTTCTCCAATGTGCGTACACTTTTTACACCGGAGGATATACAAGAACTTGTCACTTCGGCAGGTTGGAGGATCAAAGAAGAGGCTTCAATCCATTCTCCTGAGCTGCAAGACGGCCGGTGGGAAACAGAAATGACACTGGCAGAAGCACCTGCGGAACTGAAACTGCTTCCGATCCCGGACAAAGTAAAAACACTTCTTCTTTCCGAACTGAAATTACTCAGAACACATCAAGCCTCGGGGCCTGGGAGCCCACTGGGTACGTATGCAATTGTTGCCAACAAACAGTAAGAAATTAACGAGTAAATTTCAATATCCAAAAAAAATGTGTTTACTTCATCACGGTAATTTTGATATTATAATCGCAATATCAAATGCGACGAAGAGACGAGTAGATAAAAATCATTCTTTCAAAGAGAGCTCCGGTAGCTGAAAAGGAGTAAAGAATCTTTTATTGAATAAAGACTCAGAGCAGCACATCGGAACTTAGCATTAAGGGATGGTGTGACAGGCGCTCCTGTTACAGAGCTAGAGTATGGATGGTCTACAGCTTGCAATATGGTTGTATACCTTTACTTGAAGAGGCGGATATGGTGACATATCGGCGAATCTGGGTGGTACCACGAGAATTCAATCTCGTCCCTGAGACTATTGTCTTGGGGATGGGATTTTTTGGTTTTTTCGGGGCTGTGACTACACGCTTTGGAATTGCCTGAATAGTGTTAATTAGGAAGTCCATTTCATAATACGTTTTTTGTGAGTTATGAAATGGATCAATGAGAAGAATCACTTAAACCGAAAGGAAATGATGATTGAATGTCAGCAAAATTGAAAGTTGGTATCGTCGGAGGAACGGGCATGGTAGGTCAGCGTTTTGTGGACCTGCTCGATCAACATCCATGGTTTGAAGTAACAGCTATTTCTGCAAGCGCCAATTCGGCAGGTAAAAGATATGAAGAATCCGTACAGGGCAGATGGAAACTCGCAGTTCCTATTCCGGAAGCGGTGAAGAAAATCGTGGTTCAGGATGCTTCGCAGGTCGAAGCTTTTGCCAGCCAGGTTGATTTTATTTTCTGCGCGGTTGATATGAAAAAGAATGAGATTCAAGCGCTCGAAGAGGCTTATGCCAAAACAGGAACACCTGTCGTATCCAACAACTCGGCTCACCGCTGGACAGCAGATGTACCTATGGTAATCCCTGAGATTAACCCGGGACATCTGGATGTGATTGAAGCTCAACGCAAACGTCTGGGTACCAAAACTGGATTCATTGCAGTGAAACCAAACTGCTCGATTCAGAGCTATGTGCCAGCACTGCACGCCTTGCGTGAGTTCAACCCGACTCAGGTTGTTGCTTCCACGTATCAAGCCATCTCCGGTGCAGGTAAAAACTTTACGGACTGGCCGGATATGCTCGATAATGTCATTCCATACATCGGTGGCGAGGAAGAGAAGAGTGAGCAGGAACCACTACGCATCTGGGGCAGCATCGAGAACAATCAGATCGTCAAAGCTTCTGCTCCATTAATTACAACACAGTGTATTCGTGTACCGGTAACGGACGGACATCTGGCTACCGTGTTTGTAAACTTTGAGAAAAAACCAAGCAAAGACGAAATTCTGGAGCGTTGGTTGCAGTTTAAAGGTCGCCCACAGGAGTTGGCTCTGCCAAGCGCACCGAAACAATTCATTACGTATTTTGAAGAAGAGAACAGACCACAGACGAAACTGGATCGTGACATCGAACGTGGTATGGGTGTATCCACAGGCCGGCTGCGCGAAGATTCACTCTATGATTACAAATTCGTTGGATTGTCCCACAACACGCTCCGCGGAGCGGCAGGTGGTGCGGTTCTGATCGCAGAATTGCTTAAAGCTGAAGGATATATCCAGCCGAAATAAGTATCAAAGAATCATGAACAGTAGCAGATTTCTGCAAAGAATGATTAGATGAAAACCATCACTCGTTGATGGTTTTTTTTGTGGGCTATATCAGAAAACGGAGTGGAGTCATGGAGGGGTATGAAATATGTAAAGTGAAAAACGCCGACAGGATCGTCAGCGTTATTTACTGCGCAGCTGTAGGACATTGACTCGAAGCTTCAGTTTCAGGAAGAATACGATTTTTTAGCCGAGAAGCCGGACAGCTGCCTTCTTCGTCACGCTTGGTTTCCCAATTGACCGGGTTGGTCATATCCGGGATGCGCTGCTCCAATATGGCCTGATATTGACGTGCTTTCTCTTCCAAATGGGCTACGCGGCTCTTGGCCTCTTCAAGCTGAATCAGCGCTGCTTCCTTATACTCCATCATAAGTGCGAATCGCTGCGAAACGGTTGAATCACCTTCGAGGCAGAGATCGACGTATGTTTTAATATTTTCAATCGGTAAACCTGTCTGCTTGAGGCATTTGACGCCATGTAGCCAATTGATGGATTCTTCATCAAACACCCGAATATTATTTTTATTGCGTTGAATGCTTGGAACCAAGCCTTTATCCGTGTAAAAACGAACAGCATGCTCTGTGAGTCCCGTAAGCTGGGCAGCATCCTGGACAGTATACATAATATGTAATCCTCCTTGTAAAAAAATATTAGAGCGCTTGACTTCGTGTAACACGAAGGAGCTAGGGTTATTGTAACGCAAGTCGGACGGAAGTGGAATCCCGCTTAGTTGCAGGATTCCAGCATACCTAGCCGGTTGCGATTCACAATTGAACCTTAGGAGGAGTTAATATGCAATTGGTAACCTTAAATAATGGAGTGAAAATGCCGATCATCGGCTTTGGTGTCTATCAAGTTCCCGATGCGGATGAATGCGAGAATACGGTATATGAAGCATTGAAGGCCGGTTACCGCCTGATTGATACCGCCGCCGGATATCTGAACGAAGAAGCGGTTGGACGCGCAATCAAGCGTAGTGGTATAGCACGGGAAGAACTGTTCATCACGACCAAACTTTGGATTCAGGATGCCGGATATGAAAGTACCAAGCTGGCGTTTGCCAAATCGTTGAGCAAGCTGCAGCTCGATTATCTGGATATGTACCTCATTCATATGCCCTTTGGTGACTACTACGGCGCGTGGCGCGCGATGGAAGAACTGTACCGCGAGGGCAAGATCAAGGCAATTGGCGTCAGCAACTTCCTGCCAGACCGTCTGATGGACCTTATTGTTCATAACGAAATTGTACCTGCCATCAATCAGATCGAAACACATCCATTTCAACAGCAGGTTGACAGTGCTGCTTTCATGAAAGAACAGGGCATACAGCACCAGTCATGGTCACCGTTTGCCGAAGGTCGCAATCATCTGTTCAGCAACGAAGTGCTGGCCTCCATTGCGGAGAAACATAACAAATCCGTCGCCCAGGTTGTACTGCGCTGGCTTGTGCAGCGGGACGTCGTTGTTATTCCCAAATCGGTACGCAAAGAGCGGCTTATGGAGAACTTTGATATTTTCGATTTTGTACTGAGTCCGGAAGAGATTGCAACCATTTCCACGCTGGATACCAAGGAAAGTCTCTTCATGAAGATTGACGACCCTGAAGTTGCCAAGATGCTGGGGAATATGAAAGTGGATTTGTAAACCCAGAAAAGAATGATTGGGTTACGAAACGTTAGCAGTATCGTAGCCATATTAGTAATCATAGCAACTCAAATCAAAACGCCGACAAGCATGTCGGCGTTTTGTAATCATCCAATATTTTGTTAGGCGGCAGATGTCTTATCTGACTTATGCAGAAGTTGAGAGCGACGACCGAGCAGATAACCTGTCAGGGAAGCGAGCATCTGTTGGAATACCATGCCGAGCACGACGGGAACAGCAACGGGTGGCGGAAAATACGAAACTGCGAGTACTGCGCCTGCGCTGATATTACGCATGCCTCCATTGAACACCAGAGCGACCTGATCGGCCTCATTCCAGCCCAACAATCGAGCAATAAAGTAACTTAGTGCATAACCGAATGATGCCAGGAAAATAATGATGACCGCAAGTCCAGCCAATTTCCAGTTGAAATCGGCCAAGTAAGGGGCAACAACAGATCCGTTAATTGCAACGACAGATGCCATAAACAATTTGGATAATGGATTCAATCTCGGTCCCCAGACCGGGACAATGGCGCCTTTGGTCCACTCATTCAAAAGCATACCGAGCAGGGATGGCACCACAATCATCCAGAACAGACTGCTCATCATGGCTGCCGTATCCAGTGTAACACTGGTGCCAATTAACAGGGACAACACTCCGGGCACTACGAAAGGAGCAAGCATGGTATCAATCAGGATGATGGAAAGCGTAAGTGCGATATTGCCCCGATAGATGCTGACCCAGATGAAGCTGCTTATTCCTGTGGGTATAACGGCTGCCAGAACCAGACCCGTTATGGTGTACGCATCAGTAGGGAAAACCAGATGACCCATACCGAGAGCTATTAGAGGCATTGCCAAATGCAAAATAAACAGACATACAAACAAGGGGATCGGCTTCTTCAGTACGTTTACAAAATCCCGTATCCCAAGACTAATGCTTCCAGCGAACGTCATGAATGCAAAGAGCCAAGGAGATAAAAAGGTATAAGAAGAAAGGAAACTCCCGCATAACACGCCAATAATAATGCTGATTGGGGTAATCAGTGGCATGAAGCGGTTCAAGCGTTGGTTCAAGGCTTGAAGCATAATCATGACATCCCTTTACCGTGTGATTCTATTATTATACATGTTAATAACGCTGACTGCAGACCCATTTGCAATGAAGCAGTTTGAACAGGTATCATGGACTTGGAACAAGGATTTCGAATAGGAGAAGGGGAGATGATCATGTTCATAAGAAAAAGAAAGCACACATTAATGATGACAGGCCTTATCGCATCAAGTATTCTTTTGATTTCGGCCTGTTCTGTCGTAGAACAAGCCAATGAAAGTTTAAATTATGTTAGTGGGGCTACTGATTATATAGAACAGGTATCAAACGCCGGGGCTGATCTGCAAGAGCTCGCATCGGGTGCGGTGAATAATCCGGAGATAACCACTCAGATTCAGGAGAAAATCGATCTGATCCAAGCAGAAGCAAGCGAATTTTCTCAGCTGGCTGCTCCTGCGATAGGAGAGAGCATTCATGAAAATCTGGTCAGCTACAATACGCAATTAACGGAAGTTGTGGACAATTTCGAGAATACGATAGCGGAGCAAGGTTTTACGGCAGAAAATTGGGAAAAGACGGGCATTCCTGAGTTGATCACCAACATTAACAACTTGAAAGATCCGCTGAGCGGACTTCAGGGTGAATAAGCTGAATGAATTTCAATATGGAGTGAATTCAGTTTGAAAATCTCATATTTTATAAGGGCGGGATATCGGAGTGAATGAATCACTGATATCTTCGCTTTTTTTATTTTCTGAAAACTCATGCATATTTAATGTGTTAGGAGCTAGACTAATACGAAATAATCATGAGATAGAGATGACATTTAAAACATAATCGAGTAAGAGATGCTCTATGGTTTGACAAGCCTGTAACAGGGGCGTATGATGAACATATAAGTTAATTAAATATAGTTACTTACTATAAGTTATAAAAATATTTTGCCAAAGGAGAACTGAATCATGACGGAGCACAATGGAAAAGTAATCATTATTACAGGTGGAGCCAGTGGTATTGGTAAAGAAACAGCACTTCAACTTTCGGATCAAGGTGCGACTATTGTTGTCGCTGACTATAATGAAGACGGAGCGAAGAAGCTTGCGGCAGAGATTGAAGCAGCAGGCGGAACAGCGGGCGCATACAAAGTGGATGTATCCAAAGGAGACGAGATCAAAGCCCTGATCGACTGGACCGTAGAGCAATATGGTACGTTAAGCGGTATTTTCAATAACGCAGGCATTGGACTTGTGAAGCCATTTCTGGAGATGGACCCGGAATCTTATCACAGAGTCATTGATGTAGATCAGCACAGTGTATACTATGGCATGTATTATGGCGCGAAAAAAATGGTTGAATTAAATGTACAAGGTACCATTGTGAATACGGCTTCGATCTATGGAAGTGTTGCTGCAGTAGGCAGCTTCAACTACAATGCAGCCAAGGCTGCTGTTGTTATGATGTCCAAATCCGGTGCACTGGAACTTGCGGAGCATGGAATTCGTGTCGTTGGTGTAGCTCCTGGCTTTATCGAAACACCGATTCTGGGTGATGACCAAGCCATGAAGGATGCGCTTGCTACTCAACATATGCGTGGAGAGCTTATTCAACCAGAAAAAGTAGCCAGTGTGGTTACATTCCTGTTCAGTGATGCAGCAAGCGCAGTGAATGGGACAACTGTAGCCGTAGATGATGGATTCCTCAGCTTCAAAACCAAATAAAATAAAGTAAGTAACCCTTTTAAAATGAAGGGAGCTCATCTTAAAAAACAGAAAAAACGGTGCAGAACGATTTATTCGTTTTGCACCGTTTTTGTATTTTCATTATAAAGTAATCGTGGCATATGAGAGGGAAATAAGTTTGTCGAATTATCCCGAAAATTTAGAGATCGTGATACAATTAACAAGGCTATAGCTTTTTATCATTTTGTGGTGTCATATACAATTCGAACTCCCAGAGAGCCATAGCTCTCTTCTTTGTAATGACATTGATGACAGGTTTTGGTTGAACATAACGCATCGTTATGAACTTGTAATTTTTCGTTGCAATGTGGACATTTATTTTCAAAAAGAGTCTTCAACACGTTAAACATGCTTAATCACTCATTTCGGATTAATTTACTTGGTTTTCATTATAACGGATTATATTCGCCTTGTATAGCACTTTTGAGTGGTATCGAAATGAGATTTATATTGCACGAAAGGAAGCGCATAACCGATGGATCTTCTGCTTTTTGTCATCATGTTTATACTCGGTCTGGTCGGTTCATTCTTCTCCGGTTTGTTGGGTATTGGTGGGGCCATTATCAATTATCCGCTACTGTTATATGTTCCATCCTGGATGGGACTGGAGCCATTCTCAGCACATGAGGTATCGTCGATTAGTATGTTTCAAGTATTTTTTGCTTCACTTGCCGGTGTGATTGCATTCCGGAGAAAAGTAAAAACGGGTAGAAGTGGTGGGGCGATCGTTCACCGCGGATTGGTGCTGTACATGGGCTCCAGCATTCTTGCTGGCAGTCTAATCGGCGGGTTCATCTCAGGTCATCTGGACGGAAGGGTTATTAATCTGATCTATGGCATTCTGGCCATTATGGCGATTGTGCTTATGCTGATTCCCGGAAAGGGAAAGCTCGATACCTCAGCTCCACTGGTGTTTAACCGATGGATTGCAGCAGGCACTGCTTTTGCAGTAGGCATTGTATCAGGAATTGTTGGGGCAGGTGGTGCCTTTATCCTTATTCCCATCATGCTGACGATTCTCAACATCCCCGTGCGAACGACGATTGCTTCTTCACTGGCGATTGTATTTATCTCCGCCATTGGCGGCGTGATAGGGAAAATGACGGGTGGAGACATTCCGATGGAGCCCATCATCTACACGGTGATCGGCAGTATGCTGGGGGCATCCCTTGGTTCAAAGGTTAGTTCGATGATCAATGTGAGGGTACTTCGGTACGCATTAATCGTACTTATCGCCATCACAGCGGTCAAAGTCTGGTCCTCCATTCTGTAAAATCATGTACGTAGGAATGAACAGTGACGATTTCGTAACCAAACGGGTAGATCGCCGTATAAAGGTTATGAACATGAGCTGACGCGTTGGGTACACCATCAAATGAGTTCAGTTTTCGTCCATGGAGCACCTCATCTCCTTTCATGGATACATGTTTAACATTAATAGAAGTTGAGGTATCCACCCTATGAATAACGTACTTACAAAACAGGCTGATGCAGGATATCGGCTAGCTGAGCAGAAAGCATCTCAGTATTTTACTACTCTTAGGCAGCAACTTATAGATAATACGTATACAACAGCACTTATCCAAGATATTCATCTGTGGCAAAAAAAACATATTCATCGTTTTGCCTGGCTTTCTCTTTTATCACCAAGCAAAAGAAAACCGGATACCCGGGATGTTCATAGATATATCCACTGGCTGAATACGACAGGAAAACTGGATGATTACCTGGATCGGAGTATCTCCTATATTTATATGCGAGATCTGGGGCAAGCCCTTGATTCTCCAGATACGCAAGCCCGAATTCAGCACGTTGTCCAGAATACCAAAAAATACTTTATGGGCTCTGCCACTGGGCGAAAAGGTCAGCCCGATTATATCAGTCTTGCTGCGTTGTACCGGTGGGGACAGAAGGAGCACATTGAAACGGCTGTTATCTGGGTGATGGACAAATTAAAGAATGTAGCATCCAACATTCCGAAGGAGCTGGATGCAGAGCAGGCGCAGCGGAAGCTTATCAAAATTATTCTTGGCGTGGTTCTTCATGTGGACGATGAGATGAATGAGCAGACCCCACCTGAGGAACGGGCGCGGAGATTTGATGCGGCGATCAGACTCGGTTATTCCTACGGTTTGACGTATCCATTTGTGGATGACCTGTTGGATTCTCAAGCTTTGACGGTTCAGGAAAAGGAACAATATTCACTGATGATACGCGATGCACTTCTTACCGGGGTTGTACCTGATCTGGGAGAGTGGAAAGGCAGTAACCTTGAAGTGATTGAATATGTGCATTCCGAGCTTCGGGAAGCATTTGAGTACATCAAGAACTACCAGCATCCAGAGAAACAGCGCACATTCTTAGAGCAATCTTATGTTTTCTTTCAGTCTCAAGAGATTGATCGCAACAAGAAATTAGCCAATGCAAATTATACCAATGAAGAATTGTACATTCCGATTATTATCAAATCTTCGTCTTCCCGATTAATCGTCCGGTCTGTTCTCAGTGCACCAGAGGATGAAGGATTCGATCTGCGGACGTTCTATTACGGGATATATAATCAGCTGGCAGATGATTTTGCCGATATGTTTGACGATATGGAAGAAGGGGCTGTAACTCCTTATACGTACTATTTGAAGTATCGTGATTTGCGCCCTGATCTGATTAATCCATATGAATTGTATTGGGCAGTCATCTCTCACCTAATCCATGATGTATACAACTCGGACGTCAAGACCCGGGAGGTCATACTGGATCGTGCTATAAACGGTCTGAAGCGATGTAAAGAACGGTTGGGGCAGCAGAAATATGATGAAGTGATGACGATCTTTGCCTCTGGGCAGCCTGAATTCAATCAATTGGTTCAAGAGATGGTGAGAAAAGCAGATGACGTTGATTTCCTCGATAAATTGTTACGGGATCAGGTCGTGCTTCAATTGAAAAATGACAAGCAGGAGAAAGAGGACTTCAAGCAGACCATTCGAACAGTTCGCGAACAGATTAATGTAGAGTTGCAGATTTCGAAGCCCGGTGGACTTCATGAGATGAAAGAAACGCTGATCGATGCAGCCAATTATAGCTTGCAGGGAGACGGAAAGAGGTTACGCCCCATATTAACCTGGGTTATGGGCGTGCGCGAGTATGGACTACCCGAATCATCTATTGTTCCGCTGCTACGATCGCTGGAGTACATGCATACCGCTTCCCTAATCTTTGATGATCTGCCTACGCAGGATAATGCTTCGACAAGGCGTGGACGTTCTACTCTGCATCAGGTACACAATAGCGCCACAGCAGAGCTTACGGGTCTGTTTCTCATTCAGAAGGCGATCGGAGAGCAATCCTCATTGAATCGCTTTGATGCGGCAACCGTGCTTACTCTCATTCGATATTCGGCTGAAAAAGCAGAGGATATGTGTATGGGGCAGGCAATGGACCTGAATTCCAAAGGCAAGGTATTAACGCTTGAGCAGTTGAACATGATCTGTTTTTACAAAACAGGTATTGCCTTCGAAGCTGCACTGGTCATGCCAGCCATACTTGCTCAAGTGAAGGAACCGGAGATGGCTACGCTGAAAAAGTTCGCTTATCATGCGGGGATCGCCTTCCAGATCAAGGATGACTTGCTGGATTTCGAGGGAAATGACCTCATTCTCGGGAAACCTGCAGGTCAGGATGAGCGGAACAACAATTCAACCTTTGTATCCATTCTTGGTGATGAAGGCGCGAAGAAAGAGATGTGGGAGCATTATTGTCTTGCTACAGATGCATTAAACGAGATGCCAAAACCGATTTCATTTTTGAGACATTTATTGGATTATCTTGTTGGTCGTGAGCGCTAACCCATTTTTCTAGCGATTCATTATTGCATATGACTTATAATGATATATACTGACAAAGGTCGGGACTCCATAGTAGTGGATTCCAGACCTTGTTTGACTTTATAGACACAAATCTCTTAAAAAGATTTGTTTCAATGGTTGGATTTCTGGGTATTAAGCAGGTACTGTGGTTTTAAAACTGACCCATTCTTATGGAACATTTTATATCAGGAAAAGCTTTAGATTTCGACAATCTATACATGGAGTTTATATGCCAAAAGGAGAGCTTACAATGCAGGTTCAAAAGGTCGATCATCATGAATTGTTCGAGCAGATCTATAACCAAGCACCTATTGGAATTGCACTCGTTGCTCCAACAGGACAATGGATGAAAGTGAACCCTGCTTTTTGCTGTTTGCTAGGTTATACAAGTGATGAATTAATGGATCTCACGTACCAGGATATTACACATCCGGATGATTCACCGCAAGATATGATCTGTAGTTACGAGTTATTTGAAGGTAAAATAAAAGAAAATCAATACGAAAAGCGATACATCAATAAAAATGGTGACATCTTATGGACGTCATTGCATCTTACATTAGTCCGTAGCGAAATTACGGATGAACCTATTTATTTTATTTGCCATATTATTGATATTACTGACCGCAAAATGTCTGAACAAAAGCTTCTGTATAGTGAAGAGATGTTCAAACTTATTACAGATCATGCTCAGGAGATCATCTATATTGCCGATCAGGAGGGTGTTTGTCGATTCTGCTCCCCCTCCGTTCAAGGTTTACTGGGTTATTCGCCAGAACAAGTAATTGGTCAAAATAATGATGCATATTTTCATCCACAAGATCTGGAACGGATTTCACAGATGGACTTGACCAAGGGTAATCTGTTGAATACTAGGGTCCGTCATAAAGATGGGCATTATCTGTGGTTTGAAACCACATACAAAGTCTTTGGTGATGCTGAGCATGGAATGCAGATTCTTTCAATTGGACGAGATGTATCCGAACGGAAAAAACATAAAGACATCAGTGCAGAGGCTGAACGCATCGCCTTAATTGGCAGTTGGGAATGGGATATGGTCAATGACCAGATCGCTCTTTCAGATCAGATTTTTGAGATTCTTGAATTCGAACGTACACGAAAATCATATCGTGCAAGTGATATAGCTAATGTGATTAATCCCGCGGATAAAGCCTCCTTATACGAACAGATGGAATGGGTAAAACAAGGGAAAGCGCTAGATTTCGAGTACAAGCACATTAGCACGAATGGAAGTGAGAAGTATCTTCACTTACGCGGGTTAGTTACGCTCGATGAGAATGGTCAGCCAGTCCAGCTAAACGGAACACTACAGGATATTACTGAACGCAAACGTATCGAATTTAAATTGCAGGAATCTGTGGAGCGATACACTTCGCTTAAGAAATACAATCATGACGCCATTATCTCGTTTAACATGGATGGTAATATTATGAATGCGAATCCAGTAGCGGTGAAAATGACGGGCTGTCCCGTGGCTGAAATGATCGGCACAAGCATAAGCAGATTTATTGGAGCCAGTAATCTGGGTCTGATTCTGGGGAGTAATTATGAGATGGCTGAGAAGGAGATCAACGCTGTTCGGCACATGGAAGGCTTTGAGACAGAGGTCTTGGCTACACTTGCTCCAATCATTGTTAATAAATCCAATGTCGGGTTTTACCTGATTGCGAAGGACATTACAGAGCAGAAAAAACTGCTTGTAGCCAAAGAGACAGCGGAGAGAATGAATAAGGCCAAAAGTGAATTTTTGGCGATGATGAGTCATGAAATCCGTACACCTATGAACGGTGTAATTGGTATGACGGATTTGCTCTTGGATACTCCTGGACTTAGCGGGGAACAAAAGGAATATATTGAAATCATTCAGAAGAGTGGAGATTCCTTGCTGGCCATCATTAATGATATTCTTGATTTTTCCAAAATAGAGTCAGGCAAAACCGATCTGGTCGAAGATCCTTTTGATTCCGTAGAAATCGTGACCGAGACGGTGCAAATCGTTAAACCACTGGCTCGTGAAAAGAAGCTGGATGTTCGTATGTGCGTAGAAGATGCTATTCCAACTCCGGTGTATGGTGATGCTTATCGTCTTAAGCAGGTACTTACCAATATCATTGGCAACGCGGTTAAATTCACTTCAGAAGGCAGCGTAGAAGTTAAAGTGGGAGTTAAGGAGCAGCGGGGCAATACCGTGCAGCTTTATTTTCAGGTAAAGGATTCGGGCATTGGCATTCCGGCTGAGAGGAAACAACAATTATTTGAACCTTTCTACCAATTGGAGAATTTTATGACCCGCAAACCTCAAGGTACGGGTCTTGGCCTTGCCATTAGCAAGAAATTGGTGGAGCTTATGCAGGGCGAGATCTGGATCGAGGAATCGGATGAACCGGGTACAATATTTATATTTACTGCCCAATTTAAATTAAATAATGGTGAAGAAAGCAACAGGTTGGATCAACAGCAGAAGAAGAGCAGAACATCAGCCTTGAGGATTTTAATTGCAGAAGACAATGAGGTGAATCAGCTCGTTCTTAGCAGAATTGTTGAGAAAAAAGGGCACTTCGTGGATCATGTGGCGGATGGTGTTGAGGCAGTCGAGGCGGTCAAACACAATTCATATGATATTGTCTTCATGGATGTGCATATGCCAAGGCTTAATGGATTCGAAGCGACAAAATTGATTAAAAATTCTTTGCCCCCCGAGAATTGTCCATACATTATTGCGGTAACTGCAAATGCCGTAAGAGGAGACATGGAGAACTGTTTGAAGGCAGGCATGGATGCGTACGTCAGCAAACCGATTAAAATCGAGTCCATCATGCAGGTATTGGAGACCTATTACACCAAAAATAATCTCTAATTGCACTCAAATGGATCGGCAATAGAGCCGTTAGCTTATCGTAAATAGGCTAGCGGCTTTTTTGCCGATCCATGATTTTGTTCAGCCCTATATCCCACAGATGCGTCTGTGCACATATATACCTAAGGATTTTTGATCCACAATTGGGAGATGTCCATATATCCGAATTCTGCTATCTGCATGCCGAAGATGCTCTGATCCAGTTCAGCCTGCTTGTTCATGTGACAGCCATGCAAGATCCAGCAGTGATCACGTAGCAAGGCTTCAGCTTCATCCAGGAGCGTTGTGCGGTCTGCCCGATGAAGCGTTGCGAAATGATCCAGTTTGTCATCCAGTTGAGACAGGAATACAGGGGACATACACATATGAAAATGATTGGACAGGTTTTTGAAAAAATGAATCATGCCGTACTGCCAATCTTCCTCCAGTATCTCTTCAGCCAAGATCAATTGGGCGTTCGTGGTTTCCTCTGAGTTGAAATAATCCACAACGGCGTGCATGCTGATGTTCATTCCGATGGACTGCGCACGACATTGGAACCACTCCGCAACGTCTGCGTCCTTATTATGCTTATACGATAAAGTTATCGTCTCACCCCGGTACCCACAGCTATGCAGCAATTCACGAGCATCGTCAAGAGAAACCGCTGTCCAGTCTTGGGCTGCACTTCTCCAGGGAAGGAAGCTGCTGGCTGGTGTGATCCGATTACCACCGAGATCTCTGACAAGCGCGACCGGATCATAGACGATACGCAGGGCTTGTCGAAATAGGGGATGATGATGGATGCCTTCCTTGTGAAAATTAAACAGCATATACTGACAACCCAGTGCCGGATAATTGATGCTGTTGGTCTGTTCACAGCCTGTTGTGAGACTCAATCGATCAGTACCTGGTAGCTCATAATAGCGATCATTCGGACTCAGGTCAGTCACAAACCAGAAATGGACTTGATCCAGATGTGGCCGGATGCCGTAGTAGGCATCAAATGCGGTAAGTTCCAACACATCTTCATTCAGCTCAGAGATCTGAAAAGGACCGGTACCTATTAAGGTATTGGCTACATTGTAATCGTAGGGCAGGATCGTCATTCGAATACAACTGAACAGATGCAAGAAGAACCGATTAGGACGACGAAGAACAAACTTGATACAGTAATCGCCAGCTACTTCCGCACGTTCGATATCCCGATACAACCAGATGGACGGACTATTCACATCTATTAATCGTTGCAACGTCGCTTGGACATCCCGGGACGTCATGACACGACCGTTGTGAAAACGTACACCTTTCCTGAGATAGAAGGTCCACAATCGATGGTCCTCACTGCACTCCCACATATGAGCCAATGCTGGCCGGAATGATTCCATCTTGGCATCATAAGTGATTAATGTATTACAGACCTGGCTCAGCAGATAGGTTTCAAATGCAGTATAAACAAAGGCTGGGTCCAGATCACCTAACTGGCGAGACCTCATAATGCGCAGGATATCCTGACCTGAGGAAGTTTCCTCATGGCTGTGAAATCCCATCTGTTGATGGAGGGAGAGCATGAGCTGTTCTCGCAGTGAATCGTGCATCTGAATGGTTCCGATGAGTTCAATGGCATCTTTCATTTTGCCTTTAGCGAGAAGTTCGGTAAAACTCGCTTCCAGCGCTTCATTCATGCTACGCAGCAACGTTAACTCCGAATGGTGCCCACGACCACGGCCTGGTTGCCAGTGGATGAAGCCTTGCTCCTCCAATTTTCTAATAATGAACTTCACATTACGAGGGGTGCAGCACAAGGCAGCGGACAAGCTATCAATTGTTACCGCTACAGGTTCATGGAGCTTGAACGAAAGCTGTTCGGCCCCGGCGAGCCTTATAAAGTGTGTATGTAGGGTATCCATGGTCATGACTCCTCTATTAAAGGTGAAAAGTGTGATGATATGTTTACACTTTTCTTTCCCCCTTTTATCCTTACAATTATACATTAGTAGAGATTGTTCAAAAAGTCCGCTTTTGAAGCATCTAGAAAGAATAGGAGAAGTTCGCATGAAGCAATATTTAAGGCAAATTCACCCCTTGGCATGGACCATCATTATCGGAACCATGTTTGGACGTCTTGTGACGTCAATGAGTATCCCGTTTCTATCCATCTATCTGACACGTGTACTAGAGGCTACACCGACCCAGACCGGTATTACTGTGGCCGTTAGCTCGCTGGCAGGTGTAATGGTCAGCTTTTATGGAGGTTATATTTCGGACCGGATCGGGCGCAAAATCGTGATGTTAATCTCGGTATTTAGTTGGGCAGGTGTGTTTTTTATTTTTTCAGCAGCAGAGCATCTATGGGTGTTCTTTGTTGCCAATACGTTAAACGGATTATGCCGTGCAGTATTTGAGCCTACCTCCAGAGCCCTGTTATCGGATATTACTTCTCCGCAGAACAAATTGCTGGTGTTTAACCTCAGATATGCTGCAATTAATCTTGGTGTGGTCTTTGGGCCAATTATCGGATTTCAGCTGGGATCATCTGAATCAACGTTTCCGTTTGTGATTTCCGGCTTGGTATACATCGCATATGGACTTGTATTATTTCTGCAATTCAAGCTACAGCATGCCAATCTGCCAGAGCGTCATCAGGCAACCGCACCACGTTTGCGTGAAGCACTCATAACCACCGGTCGCGACCGGGTGTTTTTGCCAGTATTAATCGGTACCACATTTTGTGTTCTGGGTTACGGGCACTTTAGTTCTACGTTGGCACAGTACTTGGCGAGGAGCCCGATCTTTGAAAATGGAAGTCAGATGTTCTCGTACATGCTGTCCCTGAATGCGGTGACGGTACTGATTATTCAGTATCCGCTTGTGCGAACCTTCCGAAACTTTCCACCGCTTGTTCCTCTGATTGTAGGTAATCTGCTGGTCGCAACCAGTCTGATGATGGTCGGAATCGCTGAAGGTGTATTCATGATGATGATGAGTGTCATACTATTTACCATTGGGGAAGTATTGTTGTTCACGATGATGGATATGCTCATCGACCGGATTGCGAAGCCGGAATGGAAGGGGACGTATTTCGGAACTATCGGCTTCAATAATATTGGTAGTGTTATCGCTCCTGTAATGGGAGGGTTGTTGTTAAGTCAATTTGGAGCAGAGAATGGGCTCGCTGTTTTTGTACCGATTGCACTGACGACTGCACTGGGAGTACCTTTTCTTCTGATCGCACATAGACGTCTTGTTGTTAGAGAGAAGCAAACGGAGTCCACATCATTGAGTGTGTAGCAGGAATTGAAAGATTAATGACATGAATTAAATAACAATTCAGTTAAAATTATCTTGACGTATGTTGAACCAGCGAATACAATAAACAACAAATATGTGAAACGGGTGGGATGATGATTATGTTTATGCCTATACAGATTTCGAATCGATAACTGAATACGCATGAGCATAGTGACATTAATCCAATTTTTTGTAATGATCGCGTTGGGACAGTCATGTTTGTGCACCCCTGTCGTGGACGCTCATCATTATTGCGATGCAGAGGAGATTCGGGAAATGCTTTGCATTTCATCCGGTCTCTTTTGGTTATAAGCTGTAGATGAACTTTAGTTCATCTATGGCTTTTTTGCATGCATCCCACCAATCCGTTCACATGGAAAGGAGCATTTGAAGCGTTATTTTATAAAACTAACTTTGGTAAAAAGGAGAATGTACAATGGTCAACATAGGTTCTACATATCAATTATGGGCGGGAAATACCGATTTTAATGTCATTATGTATGACTCATCCTAGTAAGAGAAAGTTGCTGTGTCGATAAGACCATCAACAAATATGAATTGGCAAGAACAATTAAATAAATCTATGAAGAGGTGGGACCTGTGCCCAAAACAGAGAAACGCTCCATGTCTTGGCTGCTGCGCTATTTAAAACCAGTCAAAGGACGGCTGGCCTTACTTTTAATCATGTTGCTGACATCAACGGGGCTTCAGCTTTTGAATCCACAGATCATCAAACGATTTATCGATACAGCAGCAAGTGGGGGAGTCCTCACCAATCTTGTTCAACTCGCAGGAATATTTCTGGTTGTTGCAGTGTTTAATCAACTCATCACGGTAGCGGTAAGTTATTTGGGGAATGATGTGGCCTGGCGGGCCACGAATCAACTGCGCGGAGATCTGCTGAAGCACTGTCTGCGTCTCGATATGCGTTTTCATAATGTGAAAACACCTGGTGAGATGATTGAACGTGTGGATGGTGACGTAACGAGTATCTCCAATTTTTTCGCGATGTTTATTGTGCAAGTAATCGGGAGTTTTGTACTGCTGGCCGGAATTCTCGGGTTCATGTTCAGCGTCAATGTGCCTATTGCTTTGGTCATGACCGTGTTCACATTGTTATCGATCCTGTTCATGGTCTTCATCCGAAATCTGGGCGTGGACTCTTCCAAAAATGAACGGGCGGCAAGCGCCGCTCTGTTCGGATTAATTGAAGAACGTATTGCCGGGATTGAAGATGTGCAAGCGAATGGCCATGTGCCCTATGTGATGAACCGCTTTTACCGCACGATGCGCACGGTATTCCGTAAGGGGAGAAAAGCCTGGCTGCTTCGGGTTATTCCGTGGAATACCACAGTAGTTCTGTTCGCTCTGGCGGTCACTGCGGTGCTATTGTTGGGTGTGCATTACTATATGGAAGGTCTAATTAGTATCGGAACATTATTTCTGATCTACCAATATACGCAAATGCTGAATGATCCGATTGAGATGCTGGGAGATCAGGTACAGGAGTTCCAAAAAGCAAAATCAGGTATGCTGCGCTCCAGAGAGCTGTTGTCCATGCAGAGTGTGATTGAAGAGGGGACAGGGGAACAATTGCCTGCAGGACCGCTTGGATTGGAATTCAGTCAGGTACATTTCAGTTATAACCAGGATAAACCGGTATTGCAGGACATTAATTTTGCCATTAAACCTGGAGAACGTCTGGGAATCATCGGTCGCACAGGTAGCGGCAAATCGAGTCTTAGTCGTGTTCTACTCCGCCTGTACAATCTGGATCGGGGGACGATCCGTGTAGGTGGAACGGATATCACGAAGCTTTCATTACAAGCGCTCTATCGCCGGGTGGGTATGGTGACACAGGATGTGCAGTTGTTTGATGGCACGCTGCGTGACAATCTTACCCTCTTCAATGGGGATGTATCGGATCACATGATTAAGGAAACGACAGATCGGCTTGGACTCAGCCAATGGATTAATGCACAACCAGAAGGACTCGATACGTATCTGGCAGCAGGTGGAGCTTCGTTGTCGGCAGGGGAAGCACAGTTATTTGCCTTAACCCGCGTATTCCTGACCGAACCAAGTCTGGTTATTCTGGATGAGCCTTCGTCACGTCTGGATGCTGCGACTGAAGGCATGCTGCAATCTGCAATTGACCAGTTAATGAAACAATCCACCGGAGTCATTATTGCTCACCGACTGGCTACACTCGAGAAAGTTGACCGGATTATGGTGCTCGGGGATGGCAAGGTGTTGGAATTTGGAGCGAGAGAAGAACTTGCCAGTAACCCGGCATCTCATTATGCAAGACTGCTCATTACAGGCCGAGAGGAGGAATTGGCATGACTGTAGCAGGATTTATAGGCCGTTTGTTTCGATTCAGGCCATTCTTGTTTGTAATCAACGGATTGTTATGGTGTATATTTCATTCCTTGCCGCTAGCCATTGGTATTGGGATGCAGTGGTTTTTTGATCGCACAACAGTGGGGTCAAATGACTATATGTGGCTCGCTGTGCCGCTTATCTTTATTGCTTTGGTCCGAATGGCTCGGGTGGGTACATTTTTTGTAGCTTTCTATGCATGGGTTACGTATCTGTATCATGTTCAGGCGATTTTGCGAACCAACATGCTCGCAGCTATTATGCGCTGGCCGGGCCGTAATCTTCCGGCTTCACCAGGGGAAGCGATGAGTCGCTTTCGGGATGATGTGGATGAAGTCGTCGAGTATGTAGAATCATGGGTGGATTTCTGGGGACGGCTCGTATTCGCTATTGTGTCCATCGTCATTATGGCGAACATTAATTGGCAGATCACGTTGGTTGCTGTGCTGCCATTGGTAGCTGTGACCTTACTCAACAACCTGTCGGGGAATCGGGCCCGGAAGTATGCACAGGTTAATCGTGAAGCGACTGGGCGAATTACCAGTTTTATTGCGGAAACGTTTGGAGCTGTGCAAGCCCTGAAACTTGGTCAGGCGGAAGAGAACGTCTCTTCACGTTTTAACCAGTTGAATGAGGATCGTCGTCAGGCTGCACTCCGGGACAATCTGTTTAAGCAGTGGATGAGATCAATGAATCAGCATGTATTAAGTATCTGTACCGGACTGATTCTACTGATGTGTGCCGCTGAGATGAAAGCAGGGAACTTTACGGTAGGTGATTTTGCCCTATTCACGAGTTATCTGGCTAATATCGGATTTAGCATTTCACTGTTTGGTTATATGGTGTTTCAACACAAAAGGCTCAAGGTATCCTATGATCGCATGCGTAAGCTATTCCGCCCAGGGGAAGAAGACCAGATCATGGATTCGAGAGAAATCTATCTGTATGAGGATCCCCCGGAGCTCGTAAGTGAACAGAGAGATCCCAAGGAGAAATTGCAATCTCTTGAGGTTAACAATCTGACTTATCAATATCCGAATTCGGAAAATGGCATACAAGAGATCAGTTTTCGCCTGAAACGAGGACAATTTCTGGTCATTACAGGACGGATCGGATCAGGTAAATCAACGCTCGTACGAACACTTCTTGGACTGTTACCCAAGCAAAAAGGGGACATTCACTGGAATGGAGCAGCTGTTGATCCAGCCACGTTCCTGATGCCGCCTAGAGCAGCGTATACGCCACAAGTGCCAAGACTGTTCAGTGATACGTTAAAAGAAAATATCGTCCAGGGCAAACAGGGTAACATGGAGCAAGCCCTTGAAAAAGCCATTCGTCTAGCTGTGATGGAGAAGGATATCAAACATCTGGATCAGGGGCTTGAGACCCCGGTTGGTCCAAGAGGGGTGATGCTGTCAGGCGGGCAGATTCAACGGGCGGCTACAGGGCGCATGTTAATGACCGAGGCGGACTTGTTTATCTTTGACGATCTGTCCAGTGCACTGGATATGGAGACTGAACAACAAGTATGGGAAGGGCTGTTCCAAGAGCCGGATGTCACCTGCATCGCGGTTTCTCACCGCAGGGCAGCACTTTCCAAAGCAGATCATATTATCGTGATGAAAGATGGACGCATTGAAGCTGAGGGAAGCTTGGCCGAATTGCTTGCCACCAATGAAGAGATGCAACTGCTGTGGCAAGGAGAACAAACTCCCGCCAAAGTAGGATAGCTTTTAAAAATTAGAAAAGACAATAAAAAACCAAAAAACGAAAAAAGCCTTACAGACGACTACTCCTTGAAAGAGTATAGTCTGTAAGGCTTTTTTCGTTATAACGTGTATAACGGTTTTATCTCATCATTTGAGCAATCAAGGAATACGCAATGATGACCAAGAAGATAATAGTGATATGGTTAATGGAGAAGATAAACATCCGTTTGGACCATTTTTCCGTTTCTTTCCGATCAAAGGTAGCAACACTGAGAATGAGCCAGGCTAAGGTAACCAGAAATGCCACAATAGCGACAAAAGGACTCATTGGCCAGAATAAAAAGCTGGATATCAGTAAAAGTACCAGATACACATTCGTCTGAATGTATGTCCGTCTGATGCCTTTAACGACAGGCAACATGGGAACGCCAGCAGCCTTGTATTCGTCAAAACGACGAATTGCAATGCCGTAGAAGTGAGGCATTTGCCATAGGAGCATCGTTACGACCAATGCCCAGATCTCAAAATGACCCAGTTCCGGTGAGATGGCTGCCCAACCGATGAGCGGAGGCACAGCACCTGAAAGACTTCCCACTTCCGTGTTGTAGATCGTTGTACGTTTGGTCCACATCGTGTAAGGGAAAACGTAAAGCAACAGTCCCAAAATACCGAATACGGCAGCAGATGGGGAAGCGATGTACAGCATGATGCCCCCGATGATGGTGATTGCAATACCGAGAATTAGACCCGACTTGGTATCTACGCGTCCCGTAACGGTAGGACGTGTCTTCGTGCGTTCCATAATCGCGTCAATATCGCGATCATACAAGTTGTTAAACACCCCTGCTGCCCCAATAATGAGGGAAGACCCGATGAAGGAAAGGATGATTGGTACAATATTAGCTAAGATTGAAGCATCAAATACATATAAAGCCAAACTTAAACCCGCAAACATGGCGATCAGGTTGGACTTGATGATTCCGATTTTGATCGTATCGAAGAATACTTTCGGAATCGAGCTATACTCCAGGCTGATATTGGTCTGTGAACCATTGTTCAATGTTTTCAAGAACTCACTTCCTATATCTATACTTATATATTATGTCGCTATTATACCATTCAATACACTATGTGATTTAATTAACGTTTTAGTATTTAAAATAATGTCATTTGATTGTGAACAATTTAAAAACAAGGTTTTTTTTAATTGTTAAATAATTATTTCTGTGTTACAGGAGAGAATCGAAAAGTCGGGGGATAATTGCGATGTGAAGCTTGTTATGTAGTGTAAGTGTAAATGTAAATATTCTTTGGTTCGACTCACATAGGCTGGAATGAAGAATGTGGATAAAGATATATGTTGAAAAATGCCTGAGATTTGTTTATTGTAGATATAAGATATCTTTAATGGTTTTGTTTAAAAGAGCTCTTGTAAATCTCCGAATTATTTTTCTTAAGAGAAAGCGGAGGTTATTTTTAAAATTAAATTAGAGATATTAAATGTCTGGAAAGGGTGAATAATATGAGTAATACGAATCAACTCTTGGATGTACTTATTATTGGTGGAGGACCAGCGGGGCTTAATGCAGCCCTTGTACTCGGCAGGGCCCGTAAGAACGTTGTAGTCATCGACGATGAGACACCGCGAAACTGGGTCACAAGGGAGACTCATGGGTTTGTGACGAGAGATGGGGCTAGTCCTCGTGAATTTCGCAAAGCAGCCAAAGAGCAGATTGCAGCATACCCTTCAGTTCAATTTGCATCCGATACGGCAACAGAGGTAACAGGTAGCGATGGTAATTTTGTAATCAAGACTACACAGGGGGCAAGCTACCGTACGAAAAAGATTTTGTTTGCAGTAGGTAAGAAAGATCTGCCTCTGGATATTAATGGATTGACAGAGGTTTATGGCAAAAGTGCGTTTGTGTGTCCATATTGTGATGGATGGGAGCTAAGAGACCAGTCGCTTGTCATCATCGTTAGTGGGGATAAGGCATTACATATGGCAAAAGTCATATCCGGCTGGACAGATCGTTATACGATCTGTACGAATGGATCAGATTCCTTAACCGATGAGCAACGTGAAGAGTTGAAACAGCATCATGTTACTGTATTCGATGCACCGGTTCAATCCATTGAATCTGAAGATGGAATGGTAAAGCAAGTTGTACTGAATGATGGTACAGCTATTCCATGCACGGGAGTCTTCTTCCAACCCAAACTGTTCACCGGATCAGAACTGCCGAAGGCCATCGGCTGTGAAATTACAGAATCAGGAACAGTTATCGTTGATGCCGCTGGCAAAACATCCGTAGCGGG
The DNA here is from genome assembly GCF_024159265.1 of Paenibacillus sp. 1781tsa1. Lineage (NCBI taxonomy): Bacteria > Bacillati > Bacillota > Bacilli > Caryophanales > Paenibacillaceae > Paenibacillus > Paenibacillus sp. 1781tsa1. The sequence goes on from NZ_JAMYWY010000001.1 coordinate 3,037,986, forward strand.
TGTATATAGTTCTGGTGATGCAGCATCCGAGTTGTATCAGGCCATTACGGCTGCTTCTCTGGGGGCGTTATCTGCGGTAAGTATTAATACTGAATTGAATTTCGAGAAGTGGGATGAGCGAAGTCATCATTAGATTATACGAATAAGCGTTATAGAACCAATAGAACCATAGCGTCACAAGTTCACACAGTAGGGGATTGCATTTGCAATCCTCTACTTGTTGTTTTCAGCCTAAACGTTGAACGATTCCAATGAGAGGAATACACCCGGAAGAAAATTTGATATCAAGTTGAAATTGATTTATTATAATATTAAATGATATATATTACTATCAATTATACAATCGGCAAAGGAGAGGTCATACATGAATGAAAGCAAAGCAGCCATCCCTTGGTTAGCGAATACCTTGCTCCACGACGTACAGATAAGAGGTGATCATCATGAATAATACACCTTACATACCACAGCCTAAAATGTATGGACCGCTTGGAAATCTGCCTTTGATTGATAAAAATAAACCAACGTTGTCACTAGGCGCACTGGCTGAACAGTATGGACCGATATATCGCCTTACCGTCCCCGGTTATTCCGGTTTAATCGTATCTGGGCCAGATCTTGTTGCTGAGTTATGTGATGTGTCCCGTTTTGACAAGTTTGTATACAATGAACTCGAAAACGTCCGTGCTTTTGGAGGCGATGGTTTATTCACTAGTAGAACATCAGAGCCCAACTGGAAAAAGGCCCATAACATTCTGCTTCCCACCTTCAGCAAACAGGCCATGAAAGGTTATCATCCCATGATGGTGGATATTGCCGAACAGTTAATCAACAAGTGGGCACGCCTCAATTCCAATGATACGATTGATCTTGCAGACGATATGACACGTCTTACGTTGGATACCATTGGACTATGTGGATTCAATTATCGGTTTAACAGCTTTTACAGACAGGATCACAGTCCTTTTATTGAGAGCATGGTTAGGGCGCTGAATGAAGCTATGCAGAAGAGCTCACGTTTGAAAATTCAGAATCTGCTTATGGTCAAAACCAAACGACAGTTCCAGGAGGATATTCAGACGATGTTCTCTCTGGTAGATCAGATTATAGAGGAACGTAAAGCGAGTTCAGCACCTGAAGAGGTCGACTTGCTCGCACGTATGCTGAATGGCAAAGATCCGGAGACAGGAGAAATGCTGGATGATGAGAACATCCGTTATCAGATTATTACATTTCTTATTGCCGGACATGAAACGACGAGTGGTTTGTTATCCTTTGCCTTATATTTTTTATTGAAAAATCCGGAATCGCTCCAAAAGGCGTATGAAGAGGTCGATCAGATATTGGTCAGTGAATCACCTCAATATGAAGAAGTTCTTCAGCTTCCCTATATTCGGATGATTCTAAGTGAATCGCTGCGTCTCTGGCCAACCGCTCCGGGATTTGATGTATATGCCAAAGAAGACACCGTTATAGGTGGCAAGTATCCCTTGAAGAAAGGGGAAAGTTGCAGCATTCTTCTGCCCCAGCTTCACCGTGACAGAGAGGCCTGGGGAGAGGATGCGGAACTTTTCCGTCCAGAGCGATTTGAAGATACGACGAAAGTGCCTCATCATGCTTATAAACCTTTTGGGAATGGGGAGAGAGCATGTATCGGCATGCAGTTTGCTTTATATGAAGCAACACTTGTGCTTGGCATGGTCCTCAAACATTTTGAACTGATCGATTATAGCGATTACGAATTGGATGTTAAACAGACGCTGACATTGAAGCCGGGAGACTTCCGGATCCAGGTGAAAGCGCGCGCGGCTACGCAAATGATGAATAAGGCTACTGTGTATGCAAAAGAGAAACCTGGTCCTGTTGTTCATAAAAATATAGCAGGTGACAGCAAGACGGAAGATGCCCTGGCCGTTGAGGCAGATAGTAACCCATCGTTGCTGGTATTATATGGTTCCAATCTGGGAACAGCAGAAGGCATTGCCCGAGAGCTTGTGGAGAAAGGCCGTTCGAACGGAATCCCAAGTACAGCAGCTTCTCTGAATGAGTGGGTTGGCCGGTTACCCCGACAGGGTGTCGTTCTCATCGTCACTGCGTCATATAACGGTAAACCACCGCAAAATGCTACGGCATTTGTAGACTGGTTGAAGGAAGCAGAGTCAGAGGAGACGAGGGATGTGAACTATGCCGTTCTGGGCTGTGGAGATCGAAGCTGGTCGGGAACATACCAGAGTATTCCGCGATTAATGGATGAGAAACTTGAAAAATTAGGTGGCAAACGACTGTTATCCCGCGGTGAAGCCGATGCCGGAGGTGATATGGAGAAACAAGTCGAGGCGTGGCAACATATGTTGTGGCCTCAGGTGCTGAATGCTTTGGGGATCAACGCGGAAGTTGTGAAGCCCTCCATACCAAGCACAAGCAGACTTCAAATGGAGTTTGTCCATAAGGCAGCTGAGATGCCGCTTGCACAAACATATGATGCCAGCTATGCCACGGTATTAGTTAATAAAGAACTTCAGGAGATGGGAAGTGGGAGAAGCACACGTCACATTGAGGTGTTGCTTCCTAAAGATATGACTTATAGAGAAGGCGATCATCTCGGCGTGTTGCCTAGCAATCAGCCGCAGAATGTGGACCGGGTTCTGAGTCGGTTCGGATTAAGTGGAGATGTCCACGTTCAATTAACTTCGGACACGAAACACCTTACACATCTTCCCCTGAACCGTCCCGTCAAGGTACAAGAGTTGCTCACTCAATGTGTGGAACTGCAAACACCTGTTACCAGAACACAGTTGCAGGAGTTGGCTAATCATACGGTATGCCCCCCTCATAAGCGTGAACTGGAAGGCATGTTGGACGAAAACAGTTATAGGGATTATATTCTTGCCCATCGAATCACCATGTTGGACCTGTTAGAAAAGTATGAGGCGTGTGAGTTACCTTTTGAAAAATTCATTGAACTATTGCCTCCGCTTAAGCCCAGATATTATTCAATATCCAGCTCGCCAAGACTGAATTTGGAGCAAGCGAGCATAACCGTATCGGTAGTAAAAGAGCCTGCATGGAGTGGAAAGGGCATATACCTTGGCGTTGCTTCATCATACCTCGCCAATTGCCAATCCGGAGAACGTATACTGATGTTTGTACGGACGCCGGAATCCGAATTTGTTCTATCGGAAGAGGCTGATGTTCCCATGATCATGGTAGGACCGGGAACGGGGGTTGCACCGTTCAGAAGTTTCCTCCAGGCAAGAGCTGTCATGAAACAAAGAGGTTTGCCACTGAGTGAGGCGCATTTGTTCTTTGGGTGCAGGAATGATTCAGATTTCATCTATCGTCAGGATCTAGAACAATACGAACGAGAAGGGATCGTTAAGTTACACACTGCTTTTTCTCGTGCGGAAGGCAAGCCCAAAACGTATGTACAGGATCTGATGAAAGAGGATTCCGAGCAGTTGGTTCATATGCTCATGAACAATGGAAGAATCTACGTATGTGGAGATGGAAGCCAGATGGCTCCTGCGGTGGAAGTGACTTTGCAGCAGGCGTATCAAGAGGTGCAGGGAGCAACGAGGCAGCAAGCGAAAGACTGGCTCATTCAGCTTCAGGCGGAAGGACGATATGTGCAAGACGTATGGGCCGGTAATAAACGAACGGTTGAAACCTCTGCATGTATCTATTAAAACTTAAAAATGAAAGAGTAGTTCACATAAAACACATCAAATATTTTCATTATATGACAAATATTACATTTTAATAAAGTGATATCCTATATGATGAAAATGTATTTAAATACGAAAGGGAGATGAAGATGAAAAAGAAACTTATGATTGGTCTATTAACCGTCGTTGCATGTTTCACCCTTGGCTCTACATCTTTTGCAGCTAGTGTACCTTCAACTTCAATTAATAATCTACCCGAAAGTACACAAGTCGTTCCTTACGCACAAAAGTATATAACTTGGCAAGTTATCTTGCCTAAATCTACATTCCCGACGCTTGGTGATATTCCAATGACAGCAAGTTATAATGTTGATCCATACTGGGGACAACTGACACTTAAATCAGTTGATGGTCAGACAGGTTATACATGGACCGTGACCTACGAAGGTTATGTCAATTATTAAGTAGTAAAATGAATACTGCTACTCATCTATAAACAGCCGCACGATTTGGAGTTTCACATCCAAATCGGCGGCTGTTTTAAGTGGATTTGGCAACAGAAGTTTGTTGAATAGTTAGAACTTGTTGGGCTAAACGTGGTCACAGATCATAGCTCATAGAGTTGCTCATATTTGTTGGTCAAATATTGGATCAATGGAGCGGAGTCAATTCCTTTCCCAGTGATAGACTGAATTAGCTCATCCGCCGATTTGGATTTACCAAATTGATGAACATGAGTCGTTAGCCATCCGGTAATTGTCTCGATATTGTCCGATTCAATCAGATGATCATAATCGGGAAGATCGCGGCGAATCGCTTCATGCAACTGTGCTGCATACACAAAACCTAGCGTATAGGATGGAAACAAACCAAACCCGGCACTCCAATGTCCATCTTGTAAAATTCCATCCAGATGGGTAGGGGGACGAACCCCCAAATATTCCTCGTATTTATCATTCCACGCATCAGGTAACTCTTCATAATCCACTTCTCCAGCGATAATCGCCTGTTCCAGCTCATACCGAATAATAAGATGCAGGTTGTAGGTAAGCTCGTCTGCTTCAAAGCGGTTAAACGTTGGTTTCACTGCATTTAATGCAAAATAAAACTCATCCAGATTTACATGGCCGAACGTTTCCGGTTTGATTTTTTGCAAGCTGAGATAGTTGTTTTCCCAGAATCCTTTATGTCTGCCAATGAATTTCTCATAGAAGATCGATTGTGACTCATGAATGCCATACGAAGTGAAGATGCCCAGTCCGGTATGAATCAAGTCGGGATTAATATTCTGCGTATAGAGCGAGTGCCCGCCTTCATGCAAAGCACTCCACAGGGAAACACGAACATCATTCTCTACAAACTTGGCTGCAAGCCTAGCATCGTATGGATTAATGGCAGAACTGAATGGATGGACAGTGGCACCGAATTGCCCGGCATCAAAATCGTATCGAATGGCATCTAACAGTTCAATGCCAAGCTGTCTTTGCTCTTCTAACGGGAAAGGACGAGTGAAGATGGATGTATCCGGTTGCTTGGAGGAAGCCACAACACGGCGGATCAGAGGTAACAGAGCGGATTTCAGTTCACTGAAAATGCGGTTTAATGTGACGGTATCCAGATCAGGGTCGAATTGCTGCACGAGTGGATCATATACATGTTGCTCGTACCCCCAATAACCGGCGAACTTCAAGCTGGCATCAAAGATTTGCTTCAAATGCGGTGCGAAAATGGAGAAATCATTGGCGGCTCTCGCTTCGAGCCAAGCGGCATTAGCAAGACCTTGTTGATGAACAAACGTCTGATATTCTTCAATGGGAATCGCGCTCCATCGTTTATATGCTTTCAAGTGCTCCGCAATGATTCTACCGGTTAATTCGTCAATGTTCTCATTCCGTGTTTCTTCCTCCAGTCTTAAACCAAAATCCGAATCCGTTTGTAAACGAAATAGCTCTCCCGCTAAGGTCGCTTTGGCACGTGCAGCGTATGAAGCGCCTTTTTTGGGTGCTCCTGTGCGGGCATCCCAGGCGAGCAGGGTTTGAACCTGCTTATAGTGCTCTATTTTTTCGATGTGCTGCTTAAGCGTAGAGTCCAGACGTTCGAGTGTGGTCATGAGTGATGACTCCTTCCAGATAAAGGATGAAATTTAAGTTGAATATTACCATCGGAATACTCGGGTGTATATAGTTTCACGCTTTTTTCATAGTTTACAAAAAATGAATTAACACATTATTATTGCTTATTTTACAAAAACACGCCTTTCCATTAGCCTGAGAATACCAATATTCACTAATCCGACATGAACACTTGTATATCATTCGGGATCGTGAAATCGGATTAACCATTATGCATGAGAGCGAGAGGGGTTACATGATGAGAAATCGAACCAAACCTGCATTAATCATGATTCTGGCATTCCTGCTTCTGGCTGGCTGCGCATCGGGTGCACAAGATCAGAACACACAAGCGGCATCAGCAACGGGGGACAATCCATCCCAACAAACGGGTACTGAAGTCAAGGCGGGCGGGACGTTGAACGTGGGTTATCCAACACAACCGGTCACTCTGGATGCACATGTTTCTTCCAATACAGCGGTCAAGGATATTTCACGTGAGATCTATGAACAACTGGTGACATTGGACAAAGACGCACAGGTTATTCCACTTCTTGCTGAATCCTATGAGATTAGTGAAGACAAATTATCGTATACGTTTCATCTGCGACAAGGTGTGAAGTTTCATAATGGCAAGCTGCTACAGGCAGAGGACGTAGTGGCTTCCCTGAATCGCTGGATCAAGCTGTCCAGTCACGGGAAGGCGAATTTCGTAGGTGCAGAGGCGAAAGAAACCGATCCATCTACCGTCGTCCTGCAATTAAAGACACCATTTCTATTAACTCTGCAACTCCTAGCCGATCCGATTCCGGCAGCAGCTATTTATCCGAAGGAAGTCGTGGATGAGGCAGATGACAAGGGCATCAAATCCTACATCGGTACAGGTCCGTTTCAATTGGAGGAGTGGAAGCAGGACCAGTACATTCATTTGAAAAAGTATGATGATTATGCTGCCCGTACCGAGCCAAGTAATGGCGCCGGCGGCAAAAAGGAAGCGCTGGTCGATGACTTGTACTTCCGTTTTGTCACAGACGAGTCGACCAGATTGGCGGGAATTACGTCTGGGGAATATGACATTGCCTTAAATATCTCTGTGGATAACGAAGAGCAAATAGCAGGCAACCCGGAGCTGCAAACGTTCCTCAGTCCAGGAGGTATGATTGGCTATTTCTATAACAGTAATGATGGCTTGTTCAAGAACGTCAAGCTTCGTCAGGCTGTTAATGCCATACAGAATGCGGATGACATTCTGACGTCTGCATTCCGTGATCCACAATTCTATGTGAAGACGTCTTCGCTGGTCCTTCCGGAATATCCGAACTGGTACTCGGAAGCGGGCAAGGAAGCTTACAGCCAGGCTAATGCGGACAAGGCAAAGCAATTGCTTCAGGAGGCAGGTTATAACGGCGAAGAGATCAAAATTTTCACGACGAGAGATTATGTGGACCAATATAACGTAGCCGTTGTTTTGCAGCAGGAGTTGGAGTCGATTGGTATCAAGGTCAAACTGGATGTTTACGATTGGCCAACGTTGCAGGAAAAGCTCGGCACGGGTACAGGATGGGATATCTATCCAATGAGTTATGCATTCCGGCCTACGTTCTATCAATACTCGTTCTGGGGAGGCGGAGCAGGGCTGTTAAAAAGTGAGAAGCTAAACGAGCTGCTTCAGGGAATTCGCACGTCAGAATCGGTAGAAGCCGCAAGGCCGCTGATTGATGAATTGCAGCAATTTGTATGGACCGAAGTTCCATTCTCTCAGATCGGACATACGAAACAGGTTACAGCGCTATCGAAAAATATCAGTGGATTCCAAAATATTTTGGGACCTATATTCTGGAATACAACCAACAACAAGTAGCTGAAGCAAAGGGCAACGGATGAAAAGGCGTAACATCGCTTTTACAGGAATACGCCTTTCCGTATGCCAACACGAGAGTGAGGTGCCCTCTTATGGGTGGATATATCGTTCGGCGGTTATTATCCTTGATTCCGGTTTTGTTTGTCGTCGCCATCGTTGTGTTCTCCATCATTCATGTCACACCCGGAGATCCGGCTGCCATTCTGCTGGGGGAAGAGGCCACAAAGGCGGACATTGATGAATTAAGAAGCAAAATGGGGTTGGACAGACCAATCTATGAGCAATTTGGCATTTGGATGCTGGGACTGTTATCGGGCAATCTGGGGGAATCCATCTTTCTGGACAAGCCTGTGACGGAAGCATTTTTTGAAAGGCTGGCGCCCACATTATCCCTCGCAATCATTGCACAGGTGATTGGTGTTTTTCTTGCCTTGTTTCTAGGCATTACAGCGGTTAAACGAAGAGGCACGATCGTGGATCAATCGGTGATGGGGTTCTCCATGCTTGGTATTTCAATTCCGAGTTTTCTGCTGGGATCACTATTGGTCATGTTCTTTAGTGTAAAGCTACGCTGGCTACCGGTTGCAGGATATCAGCCGCTAAGCGAAGGGGTGTGGCAGCATATCAAATACCTGCTGTTACCAGGCCTTGTGCTCGGCATCATTCAGGCAGCACTTATTACCCGGATGACGAGATCGTCCATTCTCGATGTGATGTCCGGCAATTTTATCAAGACCGCGAAAGCCAAGGGAGTCAAAGAAAAAACGATCGTATATACACATGCGTTACGCGTTGCATTCATCCCCATTCTAACGGTAATTGGGGAATCATTCGGTGGGCTGGTAACAGGTGCAGCAGTCATTGAAACGTTGTTCAATATTCCGGGCGTTGGTCAACTCATCGTGAATTCAATTAGTCGAAGAGATTATTCAGTTATTCAGGGGTCGGTACTGCTGGTTACCGTGGCTTATGTGTTCGTGAATCTGATTGTTGATTTGTTATACGGTTTGGTCGATCCGCGGGTTCGATTAAGCAAGAAATAAACGGGAGGTGGAGAGCACTTGATAACCAATCCGGGAACTACCATCGCTCCGTCAGGACTTCACAAGAAGGCAAAGAGCAGACGCATCGCATTCAGGCGTTTTATGAATAATCCCTTGTTAACTACAGGGGCGGGAATTTTACTTGTCGTTTTCCTGCTGGTAATTATCGGACCTTTCATTACCCCGTACGGCCCATTACAGATTGATCCGGTGAATCGCCTCAAAGGTCCAAGCGGGCAGCATGTTTTTGGTACGGATAACTTTGGTCGTGATGTATTCACTCGTGCCGTATACGGTTTGCGTATTTCGGTTGCGGTTGGTTTCGCTGTTACGGCCGTGGCATCTTTGATTGGGTTGATTGTGGGGCTATTATCCGCAAGTTACTCCGTGCTGGACCACATATTTATGCGTATCTGTGATGGGTTGTTTGCTTTTCCATCCATTCTTCTCGCTATTTCCATCATGGCCGCACTTGGTCCGAATCCGGGAAATGTCATTATTGCCCTAAGTATTATCTTCATTCCATCCATGGCTCGAATCATTCGTTCCAAAGCGCTGGTAATTCGTGAGCTGACATATATCGAAGCGTTGCATGCACAGGGAGCCAGCAGTTGGCGGATCATCTGGATTCATATGGCACCCAATACACTGTCGCCGCTTATTATCCAATCCAGTTTTATATTTGCCGTATCGATTCTGACGGAAGCTTCGTTAAGTTTCCTTGGCGCGGGTATTCCTTCACCGTCCCCAAGTCTAGGGAATATGCTCTTTGACGGAAAAACGGTAATCTATAACGCTTGGTGGATGACAGTCTTTCCTGGCATTTTCCTGGTACTCGTTGTGTTGGGACTTAATCTGTTCGGTGATGGTCTAAGAGATCTGCTCGACCCGCATGCGAATAAGGTGAAAAGGGGGAGACGACGTGGGAAAACAACCGCTGCTTGAGGTGAAAGATCTGAAAGTATCCATCTCAACCGAGAAGGGAACGATTTACCCGGTGGAAGGTGTGTCCTTCCACGTCCTTGCTGGTGAGACGCTCGGCATCGTTGGCGAATCCGGGTGTGGAAAGAGCGTAACCGCCGAATCCATTCTCCGATTGTTTGATGAAGACTACGTGGATTACTCCGGTGAAGTCCTCTACGAGGGAACGGATCTTTTGAGCTTATCGAAAAAACAAATGGAACGCATTCGTGGCAATGAACTCTCCATGATCTTTCAAGACCCCATGTCTTCCCTGAATCCGGTACAGACCATCGGTAAACAAATTGCCGAGAGCTTGAAGCTGCATCAGGGCATGAAGGGCAGGAAGGCACGTCTTGCTGCTGTGGACCTGCTGCGAATGACGGGAATTCCTTCACCAGAGAAGAGGGTAGATGAGCATCCGCATGAAATCTCAGGAGGGATGCGACAACGGGTCATGATTGCGATGGCGTTGGCCTGTAATCCCAAACTGCTTATCGCGGATGAACCAACCACTGCACTGGACGTAACGATTCAGGCTCAGATTCTGGAACTGATTGAGAGTCTGCAATCGAAGACAGGGCTGGGTGTCATCCTGATCACACATGATCTGGGTGTCGTCGCAGAGACGTGCACAAGGGTCGCCGTTATGTATCTTGGACAAGTCGTGGAGGAGGCGAGTGTGGACGATTTATTTTTCAATCCGAAGCATCCCTATACGTCAGGTTTAATGAAATCCATTCCACGAATAGATGGTGAACAGCACAGCAAACTGCATGTTATAGAGGGAACGGTTCCGGCGCTGCATCAGATTCCCGAGGGATGCAGGTTTGCTCCAAGATGCGCTTATGCAGATGAACAGTGTCTTCGAACAGCACCTCCATTGAAACAGGTGGACGACAAACATTCGGTACGCTGCTGGTATCCCGGTATAGCAACGATTCAGGAGGAGACACATGAACTCGAAATCATTGGTTGAGTCGAAGCCACTATTGCAGGTGAGCAATCTGAATAAACATTTCCCTGTTCGATCTTCTTTTGGGCGAACCAAAGGACAAGTCAAGGCGGTTAATGGTGTGTCCTTCGACATCCATACGGGGCAAACCTTCGGACTGGTGGGAGAGTCAGGGTGTGGCAAGAGCACGCTTGGTCGGTCCATTCTCAGACTTGTTGAACCGACGTCCGGGGAAGCATTTTATGAGGGGACAGATATTCTCGGATTAAAGAAAAAAGAATTGAGAAATTACAGGCAACATATGCAGATGGTTTTCCAGGACCCGTATACCTCGCTGGACCCTCGCAAACGAGTGGGATATTCGATTGAAGAACCGCTTTTAATCCATAAAAAGGGCAATAAACGGGACAGAATGGAAACAGCTCTGTCATTGCTGCGCAAAGTCGGATTCACTGAAGAGCATTATGAGCGCTTTCCTCATGAATTTTCCGGCGGTCAACGCCAGCGGCTGGGGATAGCCAAAGCGCTGGCCCTTGGGCCAAAGCTGATCATATGTGACGAACCGGTATCGGCGCTGGATGTATCGATTCAATCCCAGGTTATCAATCTGTTGGAAGAGGTTCAGGAGGAACTGGGGATTGCCTATTTGTTTATTGCCCATGACCTAAGCGTGGTACGCCATATTGCCGATCGCATTGGCGTGATGTATCTGGGCGAAATGGTAGAGCAGGGACCCGCAGAAGCTTTGTTCGCCGATCCTCTCCATCCGTATACCCAATCTCTGTTGTCAGCGGTACCCATTCCTAATCCAAGAGTGAAGCGGGAAAGAGTGGTATTAAGCGGGGAGATTCCCTCTCCACTTCAGCCTCCTTCAGGCTGTGTTTTTCATCCCCGCTGTCCTTATGCGATGGAGACATGCCGTCAGGTCGTTCCTCAGAAACGCTTCGTCTCACCAGAACGCGAGGTGCAATGTCATTTATATGACGAATAATGGTCAACTCAACAAGGAAGAGGAGGAATGAAACGATGAGTTTTCGTACTACAGCCGAAAAGTGGAAGGATGAGGCCATTCGGCTCCGCCGTCATATTCACCAGAACCCTGAGCTTGGTCACCAGGAATTTGAAACAGCCAAGCTGGTTGCGCAATTTTTATTGGAGGCTGGCCTTGAAGTGCAGACCGATGTAGGTGGAACAGGGGTGGTTGGACTTCTGAAAGGTGGACGGGACGGGAGAACCATTGGCATTCGCGCCGATATGGATGCCTTGCCTATTGAGGAGAAGACCGGGTTGCCATATGCCAGCACTCGTGAGGGTGTGATGCACGCATGCGGGCACGATGTGCATACAGCGATATTACTTGGTACAGCAGCGGCTTTAAGTGAGCACAGGGATGAACTTCAGGGAACAGTGAAATTTATTTTCCAGCCTGCGGAGGAAGTAAGGGGAGGAGCTACGGATCTGATTGAGGCAGGTGTATTGCAGAACCCTGAGTTGGATGCGATTATTGCCCTGCACGTATGGCCGGATTTGCCCGCAGGCAAGATTGGATTGCGGAAAGGGGCCATGCTGGCAGCGGCAGATGCTTTTGATATTCTGGTGACGGGAAAAGGGGGTCATGCTGCGTATCCACATCGAACGGTTGACCCGGTGATTATAGCTGCCCAGATCATAACTGCGTTGCAAACGGTTGTATCCCGCAACCTGTCTCCACTGGATTCTTCCGTCATCTCGATTACGAAGCTGCAAAGCAATAGCAATGCCTATAATGTTATCGCAGGTGAAGTTCAACTCAGAGGTACGATCCGTACGCACAATCCGGAGACGCGTGAAGCTGTGCCAATATATATGAAGCGTCTCATCGAGACGATTGCGGAAGGTTTTGGCGGACAAGCGGAGTTCGAATATTACCGTGGCGGTTCACCCGTGATTAACGATGATCACGTAGTCGACGTGATTGAACGTGCGGCAGAGTCTGTGATTGGCAGAGATTCGGTCGTATATCTGAAGGAACCTTCCATGGGTGCCGAAGATTTTGGTGCTTATCTTGAATATGTGCCTGGAGCCATATTCCGGTTAGGAACCGTGGCAGAGGGAGATGCTCGTTCGCAGCTTCCTCTTCACAGTGATTCGATTATCTTTGATGAGCAAGCCATTGTCACAGGCATATCGGTTCTTGGCGAAACGGCCATTCAATATTTGAACCAGAGCAACGATGATGAATCAAAAGTTGTATTAGGCGTTGCAGCAGGCAATGAGGCAAGGGGGAATACTAATGGCTGAGTTGCAGCAACAAACGGAGCAGAATGTCGTTCTGCATGAGATCGATCGTGATCTGCTGCTTGAATACAATACAGAGATAGCCAAGGAGATTCGTTTATCCGGATCTGAAGAAGAACTTCGGGCGTTTCGTTATATCCAAGAGCAATTGGAGAGCTTCGGTCTGACTACGGAGCTTACGTTTAACGAGGCTTACATCAGTATCCCGCTCCGAGCAGAACTTCGGGTTGGCGACATTTCTTTCGCGGCTATTACACATTCAATGTCAGCCCAGACGGAACAATTGAACACGGAATTAAGATTCCTGGATCTGGAACAGAGAGACCGGAACTCCAAGGAGGATCAGCAGATGAACAGCGCGGTGATTGTGCATGGACTGGCCAATTGGGCAACCATTCACCATTTGCAACAACAGGGTGCCAAGGCGATCATTTTCATCAATAGTGGTGCGTATACGCATGAGATGATTGTTTCCTCCGTGTGGGGGAATCCAACACCAGAGGATGATGGCTATCCTGTCATTCCGGTGCTGTCGGTCAATAAGGCTGATGGAGAGCAGATTAAGTCGCTGATATCCACGCATGATGATGATACGGTCGAGGTTACGTTGCATGCCGAGGTGAGAACTGGTTGGGTTAAGATACCCACACTGATTGCTGAAATACAAGGCACAGTGGAGCGTGAATCCTTTGTGCTATTCAGCGGACATGTAGATTCCTGGCATTATGGTGCGATGGATAACGGCTCCGCCAATGCAGTCATGGTGGAAGTGGCACGTGTATTATCTCTACACCGTCATTCTCTGCGGCGCTCTGTTCGTTTTGCTTTTTGGTCCGGGCATTCTCATGGCAGATATGCGGGTTCTGCGTTATATAGTGATCTACATTGGGAGGATTTGCACGAGAATGGCGTGCTTCATATCAATATTGATTCTGTGGGCGCCAAGGGTGCCAGTAATCTGGCTGCAGCGAACACAATGGCAGAGACCAAGGACTTATGTGAGCATGCCATTCGAATCGTAACAGATGAACCTTTCCGTGGATCACCTTTTGGCAAGTCGGGAGATCAATCTTTTTGGGGCGCCGGACTTCCGTCGGCTTTCATGGGCTTATCCTATCAGCCTGAAGGCTGGTTTGGTTGGTGGTGGCATACGACGGAGGACACCTTGGACAAAATTGACGGAGATGTTCTGGCACGAGATTGCAAAGTGTACGCAGCAGCAGTCCACCATGCCGCTTCTTCCCCGATCATTCCCATTGATCAGAGGCCAGCTGTTCAGATTTTATCGGACAGAATAAGCTATTACGCCGAACTTGTCGGGGAACATATTGATTTTTCACGTATAACAAGCAGGATACAACAACTGCAAGCTGTTACAGAGCGGTTCTATGAACGGGTTGAACGTGAATCCTTGCCGGATACGTCAGTTTCAGAGGTGAATCGAACGATATTGGCACTCAGCAGATGGCTTGTTCCCATCAACTACGTCCAAGGCAGCCGTTATGATCATGATCTCGCAGGCAGTCATGTATTGGTACCCGCTCTTGCGGAAGCCGAGCAGTTGGCTGCGGCCACAGTGGGTAGTGAAGCCTTCTACAAGTTAAGAACATCGCTTGTTCGTCAGGCGAATCGTATCGGTTATGAGATTAAACAGGCAATTATTCTTGCGGCCGAAAGGGAGAGACATCTCCATTCCAACTGAATTGTACAAAGGAGAGAACATCATGACTGAACGAAGATTTGTAGGTGAAAAGGTCGTTATTACTGGAGCAGCAGGTGTATTTGGACGTTGGATTGCCAGAGCCTACGCAGCTGAAGGAGCGAAACTGTATTTGTCTGATATTCGAGAAGACGCCTTACGAAATGTAGCAGATGAACTGAAGCAGGAAGGGGTGGATGTACACTGGCATGTGACCAATCTTGTGGATGAGCAATCCATCAATGAACTAGTTCAAGTGGTTGAACACCAATGGAATACGCCAGATATTGTGATCAACAATGCAGGGATATACCCGTATCGTACACTGATGAACATGACGCTTCAGGATTGGAATGATACGATGGATCTGAATCTGGCGGCACCGTTTCTGCTCACACAGCAGTTTGCCAACCAGATGATTGGATGCGGGGTGGAAGGTTCCTTCATTAATATAAGCTCCGGAGCAGCTTCCACCGCCGGTGTTGGTATGGGGAACTATTCCGTTTCCAAGGTGGGGATCGAGATGCTCACCAAAACCTTCGCACTGGAATTGTCACCCTATCGCATTCGGGTTAATGCCGTTGTACCAGGATATGCGCCCGGTAGTGAGGTTAGTGTGATGACACAGGCACATACGGAACATATGATTAAAATTACACCGTTAGGTCGGACGTCCGGTCCTGACGATGCACCTCAAGCGATCTTGTATCTGACCTCGAAGCAGGCGTCATTTATCACAGGCAGCATACTGACGGTAGATGGGGGGCGCACGGCAGGCAGATTGAAATAGCGAAGTGCTCCTGTGCTGTTATAGCAGCTGGCAAGTCATGTTATGGCATTGCCAGCTTGGAAGGAAGCTCGAACTCTGGAACATACAGATTACTTTGGAGTAGTGCGGTTCGAATATCCAGCATTAGTTTCTCGCTCGCAGTACCAAGCGGAGTATTTCGTTTACGCAAGACGCCGACTATGGGGCCAACCTTCAGATCGGCAATGGGTTGGATAACCGTTCCCGGAATGGCAGGAGCGATTGTTGCAATGGGAGCAATCGTTATGCCCAATTTGGCTTGTACATAATATTTGTGAGATCGGATATTAGATATTTCGATACCTTGATAATCACTATCAATTTTTTCAGCCAACAGCTGCTCAATTCGAATTCGAATCGGACAATTTGGAGGTGTGAACAGAAATGGTTGACCCTTCAGATCCTGCAAATGTATTTCAGTAGCTTGAGCGAATGGATGCGTGTTATACAATAATAAGGCCATGGGTTCAAAAAGAAGAGGCTGAAACTCGGTATCCAGACTGGTTTCTGGAGAAGGGCAGACAGCAAAATCAAGCTGTTCATCCACGACCAGCTCATTTAGCAACTTGCTGTCCCCAATACGGATGCTGAGTCTGATTTTTGGATTTTTCTCCACAAATGAAGACAGAATCGCCGGAAGTCTGTGGCTCGCTGTGGGCTCGGATACTCCGATTCGAACATAACCGGCTTGTCCTTGTTGGATATCCGAGATGGTATTCGTTAAGTACTCATATTCCTTAAGAAGCTGATCGGCTCTTGCGTAGAAAATTTTCCCCGCTTCCGTCAATTTAATCTTTTTTCCTCTGTCAATTAATTTCACACCGAGATCACCTTCAAGCTTCTGAATGTGTTGTGTGATGGCGGGTTGTGAATACTGCAATGCTTCTGCTGCCTGCTGAAAGCTTCCAAGCTTTACAATGGTTTGAAAGGTCTTAATCATTCGCATTTCCATGGCAAACACCTTTCTATGAATATATGTTTTGAATAATGACTTACAATTTCTCGATTAGTATAGCATGTTTAATGCATACTATTCCAATTGGATTTAAATATTTTGATAATCTGACCAAGAACTGTCGCTTGGTTTATTTGCTTACTTCTGAACTGTTAACGTTTACATTAAAATTTGAAATAAAAAGGATTGACAGTACCGATCTGAGCGAGTTTAATTATATAGACCGATTGTTATAATTATTTGAAGGAAGTGGCTTTCGTTGAGTGAAAAGTCTAATGCTAGGGAGTCCATTGTCAGCACAGCAGCGAGACTGTTTTTTTCACAAGGATATCATGCGACTGGTCTGAATCAGATCATCAAAGAGAGTAGTACGCCGAAAGGGTCGTTGTATCATTATTTCCCGCATGGCAAGGAAGAGCTCGCGCACGAGTGTATTCAAAAGGCCAATGAACATATTCTGCAGACATTTGAGAAAACATTTGCAGCCCATGACAATACAGGAGATGCCATTCAGCAATTTATTCATGATTTGGCTTATGAGACAGAAGCAGCCGGGTTTACCGGATTTCTGCCTTTCAGCTTCTGGGCAGCTGTGGAGACATCGTGTATTAGTCAGCAGTTGCGTGTTGCATGTCAGGGTGTATTTGCAGATTGGCAGGATGTTATTAAGAAACATCTGATTCTGGATGGCGTTGGTGAAGAGAAGGCGCGGGAGACGGCACTTCTGATCATTTCTTTGATGGAGGGAGCACTGATTATCAGCCTGACGAATCAGGATAAACAGCCTCTGCTGACGGCTGCTGAGTATTTGTCGGTTGTGACGAAGAATGCCAAACAGCTTCAATAAGTTATACCAAGAGACAGAGAAAAAGAAAGTTCGATACGTTTGAGGAGGATGGGATCGTGGAGGTTTCCATGAAGGCTGATTCTGCACAGAATCAACAAGAAACAAAGCAATACAAGGTATTTCCGATTTTGTTCGCAATGCTGCTGAGCGGCTTTATTGGTCTGTTTGGCGAAACGGCATTAAACGTGGCTTTGACACCACTTATGGGTCTGCTTGAAGTAGGACCTACAACGATTCAATGGTTAACCACAGGTTACTTGCTTGTGTTGGGAATTCTGGTGCCGGTATCCGGTATGCTGTTGCAATGGTTTACAACCAGACAGCTGTTCACAACTTCCCTGATTTTCTCGATTGCAGGCACACTTGTTGCTGCGCTTGCACCTAGTTTCGAAATTCTGTTGGTGGCCCGGGTACTTCAGGCTGTAGGTACAGCGCTGTTGCTGCCACTGATGTTTAATACCATATTGGTTATTTTCCCGATTGAGAAACGTGGTGCTGCCATGGGATTAATCGGTTTGGTTATTATGTTTGCGCCAGCAAGTGGTCCAAGTATCTCCGGTCTGATCCTGGCTAATCTGAGCTGGCACTGGATCTTCTGGATCTCCTTGCCGTTCTTCATTATCTCACTGGTATGTGGCTTGCTGTTCTTGCCGAATATCTCGAAATTGACCAAGCCCAAAATTGACGTATTATCCATTATCCTTTCTACTCTTGGATTTGGTGGTATCGTATACGGCTTCAGTAGCGCAGGGGGACACGGGGAAACTGGCGGAGGCTGGACGAGTCCGGTCGTTGTTGCCACTCTCGTTATTGGTGTGTTGTCCTTGCTGTTATTCAGTATCCGTCAGCTAAGAATGAAGCAGCCAATGATGGATCTGCGTGCATTCCGATATCCGATGTTTACGATTGGTCTAATCCTGATCTTCATCTCGATGATGATGATGTTGTCTTCGATGTTGATTCTGCCAATGTACCTGCAACAAGGTATGGCAGTTACAGCATTAACTGCCGGACTAGTCCTGTTGCCAGGTAGCTTGCTGAATGGATTCTTGTCTCCAATCATGGGACGTCTGTTCGACAAGTTTGGTCCAAAATGGCTTGTTATTATCGGGATGGCTATCGTATCCGTTGTTTTGTTCCTGTATACAGGCATTGAAGCAACAACTTCCCTTGGCACGATCATTACGTTGCACGTGTTCATGATGGTCGGTATTTCGATGATTATGATGCCTGCACAAACGAACGGTTTGAACCAGTTGCCTCCTGAATTCTACCCTCACGGTACTGCGATTATGAATACACTGCAACAAGTCTCCGGAGCTATTGGTACGGCTGTGGCAGTAAGTATCCTGAGTGCAGGACAGACTCGCTTCTTAAGCAGTGTGGCGAACCCTGAGACTCCGGAGAACCAGTTGGCTGGTTTCACGTCAGGTGTACAAAATGCGTTTGTCTTTGCATTGGTTCTTGCCGTAATTGGACTGATCATTTCACTCTTTGTGAAACGGGTCAAAGTTGGAGCTCAAGCTGGACAACAAGGTCCAATGCATTAATTCTTTAACTAATATGAACAAGCAAGTATAGTAACAGAGCGATGTGTTCCTTGATCCTAAGGAAGCATCGCTTTTTTGCGTATGTATTCTATCTTTTTTAGGGTTGACGTGAAACGGGTTACAGCTATTAAAGTAAGAAAATAGTCGGGATACGGCGGTTCCAAGCATAAATTTCAGAGCAAATACTTCATGTTTCGGCAAAATAGTATATGTTCATACTAATATAAAAGGGTAATATAGGATGTATTAGTGCAATTTTTAACTAACCGAAAACGGTTTATACTTTATTTTTACGCAAGGAGACATTGTTATGATCATCATCAATCCCATATGCAATACCATTGAAAAGATGCTGCTGCACTACGAAAAAAATGGCCATCTCACTCTACAGGCTTCGCTTATTAGTAATAACTCGGTTGTATATAGATTGCAAGACTATTGTCTCAAGGTATACGCTTCACGTGCAAGATTGGATGGAGAGATGGAAAGTGAAGCACTCAGATCATTGCAGAGTCATCTTTTTGCACCTAAAATGTATGCGTATTCACCTGGTGAGTACACCCTAACAGAATGGATTGAAGCATTCAATCTGAAACAGTATCGTGAGAAATATGGACACATTCCTCCCAACTTGATATGCGATATGTTTACGACGGAACTTCAGCAGATTCGTGCTGGATATTGGGACTGGGATGTCATTCGATATGAGAATTTGCTCTGGACCGAGACAGGTGATGTAAAAAGAATGAACTTCTGGCTGTGTGAGCCTGCGAAATCCAGGCGTGAGTGCTTATATAATCAGGTCGTTCGGAAAATTGATAACATCTACAATGGGGATCGAACTGAAATGGAGGCGATGGAGCATTACTTATATCGTCACGAATTGACTTCAGCAGAGATCGAGCAAGCCTTCAGCGATTTCAGAGCCGAGCGGCCAAGACTGGAGTTAGCATAATAAATCTCATACGCAAAACCCCAAAGATATGGATAATCTTTGGGGTTTCTTTTTTAGAATAGCCTAACAAACGTTGGTAGAGTGAAAGTTACTTCTTCACCACGGCCAATATTTCATCGGCAACGAGATCAGGACGGAATTGATGGATGTAATGATCGGTATCTTTAATGGTTATCTGTTTGGATTCATTAGACCAGGATTTGAATTCTACTTGTGATTTATCCCAGTCGGGTTCACTGGCACCAAGGTAGTCAGCCGTCAGTATCGTGAGTGGAAACAAAAACGGTTGCTTGTGATCTACGACCACTTTGGCATTTTCAGCTATTTCACGTAATTCATCCAACGTATTTGCATTTCCATAGTTGTGCAACAGAGCAGTTGTATCGATTTTCTTCAGTTCATCGGGTACAAGCTTCAATTTGTTACGATTGGCATTGGATGTCTCGACAACAAGGTCTGATTGCATGGAAAGGCGGAATAGTCCGGTTTGGATACGGAATTTATTCGCAAAACCACCTATTGTATCTGCCAAAGAGTCATCGTCCTTCGCATAATATTCGGGGCTTCCGCCATCAATCATGACGATCCCCTTGACGAGTTCCGGGTATTTTTGTGCAAAACGAATGGTTTCCAGCGAGCCGAGTGAATGTCCAACCAATACATAAGGTGGTTTCTGTCCAGACACTTGTAATAACTCATGCAATTCCTCAGCGACGGTATCGACATCACGTTTCTGGTCGGTTCGATCGCTATATCCATAGCCAAACCGGTCATATACTGCGAATTTCGTATTGGGAGCGAGTTTTTCATATAACGGATAATAGTCTACATAGGGATTAGCGGTACCCCAGCCGGAGGCGAGCACTACGGTTACATCACCTTCTCCACCCGTATATAAATGCATATTTTCACCATGTACTTTGTACAACTCTCCAGGAGGAACAAGTATTTTTGCATCTTGTCTTGCACCTACTTGTTGGTAGATCACCCCTGTACTCAGAAGCAGCAGAATCAAAGCCAGGTCGAATATCAAAAACTTAACTAATCTTTTGCGCCATTTCTTCATGTTCTATCACATACTCTCCATGTATTTTCTCTATCATATACGCCTAATCTTATATGAGAGAAAACACAGTCTTAATTCTGTCTTAATTAACCGAAAATTGAATATCGACGGTCAATGAATTAATATATAGCTACGATATGAATATATTTTATCCAAATGTTGAATCACAGATCGATTATATAGAACAGAAGGTATGGACAATGACAAAATACGAAAATCAGCTCCCGACTTCAGCCGGCATGAACTTCAAGTCCTTGATCAGTATATTGAGAGATTCCATGCGTGGCAATGTAGAGCGGAGGCCATCAGGCACGATGCCCATGGAGATATGTGAACCTGCAGAATCATTCAGTGCATCCGATAATCCGCAGGTTACATGGTTCGGCCATTCAGCCTTTTTGCTTGAAATCGAGGGTCACAGGTTGCTCTTTGATCCGATGCTGGGCAATCGTCCATCCCCCGTATCCTGGGTGGGTACCAAACGTTACAGCACGAATCTACCGATTCAACCGGAGGATTTTCCGGCGCTGGATGCAATCATTATATCGCATGACCATTATGATCATCTGGACTATGAGTCCATTCGCAGATTGAAGGATAAAACAAAGCGATTTATCGTGCCGCTTGGCGTCCGCCGTCGACTGACTCAACTGGGTGTGCCCTCGGAGCAGATTACCGAGCATAACTGGTGGGATGAGTTATCGTTCAAAGGTCTAACATTGGCTTGTACGCCAGCACGACATTTTTCAGGCAGAGGATTATTCGACCGCAATTCTACCTTATGGTGTTCGTGGGTCATCGCTGGACAACATACAAAAGTGTTCTTTAGTGGTGACAGTGGATACGGCCCTCATTTCAAGGAAATTGGCAGTAAATACGGGCCATTTGACCTGACTTTGATGGAATGTGGGCAATATGACGAACGGTGGTCCAACATTCACATGATGCCGGAAGAAACGGTGCAAGCGCATTTGGATGTAGGTGGCAAGTTGCTTATCCCTATTCATTGGGCGGCATTTACGCTGGCCTATCATGCCTGGAATGAACCGGTCGAACGGATCACCAAGGCTGCACATGCTTTGAAAGTTAAGATTGCAACACCCAAAATCGGCGAGAAGGTTGTACTTCATACGGAGGATTATCCTACACATCCATGGTGGAGACCGGAATTAAGTTGAAATTAAAAGCGTTCAGCTCATTCAATGAGCGGACGCTTTTTCTGTTGCATTTTACATCAGGATTGATAGAGCACTGTAGATTAACAAAATACCCATTACGATATTAACAGGACGCTCGTACCTTAATAGAAAACTCTGAAATAACATGCCACCGAACGCCCAGGTCATATTGGCGCTAATGCCGATGAAGGTGAGAAGCAGGGAAAATACGATGAGTTGAACATGGGATTGCCCAAGAGGCAGAACAAAAACGGATATGGCCGTAAGCCCATACAGAATGACTTTGGGATTCATGAATTGCAAGGTGAACCCGAATAGAAATGAATAATGATTGCCCTTGTTTTCTTGTGATTCCGCAGGTTTACTTCGCATGATTTTGAGCGCCAGGTAGAGCATGTACACACACCCTAACACGTTCAAAACGGGTGTGATCTTGGGGATATATTGATGAAGAATAAGGTTGAAGTAACTGGACAAAAACATAATAAGCAGGCAGCCAACTGAAACTCCACTAATAAACGGAAGGGTCTTGCGGAAACCCTTATTTTTTGCATGTGTCATGGAAATGATATTGTTGGGGCCCGGTGTAAATGATGCGATGATTGCGTATGTCACCAAAGGTATAATGTTCATAGATCCTCCACGTCTTCTCAAGTTGTGTGATATAATAAACTAAATGTGCGTTATAACGTACGTTCTTTATCATTGTACAATATGTGCGCTATAAAGCACAACTTGTTTATATATGGAGGAGGATGGATTTTGAAGAACATTAATCATATTCTTGCTCAGAACTTGAAACAGCTTAGGGAACAAAGAAAGCTTAGTTTGGACAAGGTTGCCGAAATGTCCGGCATTAGCAAGACCATGCTGGGTCAGATTGAACGTGGCGAATCCAATCCTTCGATTGGTACCGTATGGAAGATCGCCAACGGCCTGAAAATTTCTTTTACTGCTTTGATCCACGAACCGAAATCAGATACTACCGTTGTAACGGGTAATGATGTTCAAGTATTGATGGAGGATGAGGGAAGGGTACGAATATATCTGCATTTTCCTTTTGAAGAGGGTCGGCGTTTTGAAATATATGTGATGGAGATGGACCCTCAATCTGCGTTAAATGCAGAATCGCATATCGAAGGTACGGAAGAATTCATTACGGTCTTTGAGGGGGAAGTTACGATTCGGGTTGGGACGGAAGAATATACGGTGAACCAAGGGGAGTCGATCCGTTTTGGGGCGGACAAGCCTCATGCCTATGTTAACGCTGGTGCTAAGACCAATAAAATGAACATGGTTATTCATTATTCGAAGTAATATACAAAGCAGCCTGATGCAATGAACTGCGGCCCTATTGTTAAACTAAACATGTCTAACAAAGGTGTGCATTTTAATGCATAGGCTGCTTTATTGGTGTGTTCGTTATGGAGCCCAGCGCCTATGATATAACCTGAGTTAAGGCTTTTCTTTGGCCTGACGCTGAATTTCCTTCGCTGTTAATGCTTTATCGTATACTCTTACATTATCCAAGCTGCCTTTGTAGAACGGATCAGCCGCATAACGACTTTTGCCCAGATAAGCTTCTGTTACATGCAGATCTTTTGGATTAAAAGTAATCTCAGCGCTGCTTGCAACAGATGTACCATTGACATATAGAGTACCCACATCACCTTGAAGGGTTACAGCCACATGAACCCACTCCTTAGAAGGCAAGGGATTGGCAGCAATGAGACTCTGATCCCGTCCCTCATTATGAATGGTGAATTGTAATGCCCCATTATGTTGGGAGGGAGTAAGGAACATATGTCTCGTCAACCCATTTCCAAAGTCGAAAATACGTTGCCAGGACCCGCCGCCGTCCCAATTGACCCAAGCACTAAATGTGAAATCCGTTGTATCTGTAACGAGTCCAGGTAACTGAATATAACTGTCTGTCCCATTGAATATAGCAGCCTGATTTTTGCCACCTGCAGCAGAACTCACCACATTATAAGCTTGTCCATCATAATTGTTCTTACTGTCATCCTGTGCGATTTTTGCAATTTTCTTGTGTTCAAACGTATACTCCCCGAGCAATGGGCTTACCGCTTGCTGTGGAATGATGACGTTGAACGTTTTGGAACTTACTGCTGTTCCTTTACGAATCGTAGCGGTTAATTTCACTTTGGCATCCCCCTTGCCAGCGCGTGGTCGCTGCACTACACCAGTAGCGGATAGAGCCGAAGGGTTGGAGCTTTTCCACGTAATCTCTGCATCACCTGATCCCTTTGCAGGCAGTGAGAGATTGAAGAACACATGATCCGTATTACCAATGCTCAGATCTTTTTTTATTGCATCTACAATGTCCTGATCACTTCGTTCAACACCTTGACTTCCCCAGATGGCAATCCCGGAGGAGGAGAGGGCGCTAAAGGTTAGAACCGTACATTGGAATTCCGAATTCCATTCATGTGTGAAAACGCCGTTGTACACAACGTTATTCGATGTAATCTGAACTTGGTTGTCTGTGCCGAGACTCCATGTTCCTGTCACGGCACCATTAATTTGCCCATCTGCTGTGAACCGAACGGTCTGCGATGGCTTGATGTCCGCCGTGATGTCCTTACCGTGATTCACCCACTGGTACTTACCGGCGATATCCTCAGCTGTCAGTTGCGTTGTATCCTCTCCCAAGGCAGCATAGCGATACGGAGAAACGACGGGCCAACCGTCTGCATTCATATGCATCTCATGTACACGGACTTCATGTTCTTCACCACGCCCCGGAAAACGGGAATGGAAGATCAGATATTGTTTGTCTGTCTCCGCATCAATATAAGCTGAGTTGTGTCCCGGTGATACATAACCGGTTCCCAAGCCTGTGCCCGGATCGCCAATCTGTCTCTCGAACAGGAAGTTCCCCATTAATTTGACTCCAAAAGGCTCAATGGAACGATCGTCAAATAGCGGTTTATCCTTGTTCGCTTTAACGTTGATCATATCGTTTCCTTCGGCATCAAGGAAAGGACCATCCGGCGTTTGGGAACGAGCAACTCGAATGTTATATCCTCCGTCAGCACCCAGGCCGCCGTAAGACAGGTATAGATAATAATAATCGGTTTCGGGACTGTAGAGCATATAAGGTGCTTCAATACGACTATGGTTGCCTCCGGTCAGCTTTTTGCCATAACCTTGATTCGGCAACGGTTTGCCTGTGGTCTCATCCATCTCCAGAATGAAAATCCCCCCGGAGTAGGAGCCGTATACCATCCATAACTTGCCGTTTTTATCATAGAAGACATCAGGATCGACCACATTGGGGTGAATTGTTGCATCGTAAATGGTACCATCCTCACTGATCTGATCCCACATGCCAGATTTCAACAGAATACCCTGGTCCTTATAAGGTCCTTCAATGTTATCTGCGACAGCAATTCCGAGGGCTGAGCGTGGAGAGTCCCCTTTACAAGCATTGTAGTACATATAAAATTTACCGTCCGCGAGCTGAATGACATCTGCCGCCCATAACGTATCTGTCTGTGCCCATTCCAGGGCTTCAGCGAATTCCTTGGTTACATTGGGGACAACAGGGTTGTTATCCGTAACGCCAGAGGCGACGAGATCCCAGTTCAGAAAATCTTTGGACTTGGCCACTTGCAGGTGTGATCCAAAAATATAAAAGGTATCCTCTACCTTAATGACAGAAGGGTCATGAACGGAAACATTTTTGAATGATGGAGCTGGATTTACGATAGGTGCAATGGAAGTCTGTGAGTTACCCACGGTTGCCCCTGAACCATTGGCGAACACCGAGACCGGTGCCAAAGTTGTTGCAGTAAGTAATGCGGTGCTTAGTACAGAAATGTTAAGTACGTTTATCCAATAACGTTTCATACGTTTCCCCTTTCCTAATTCCCGGAATGAAAAATAACCCGATACTTGGCAACACACGATATAAGGTTCAGCAGACCTCCTTTGGGTGCTTTATTATATAGAGCGCTTTCATTTGATATATTATCAATTGGTTTATATGTTTGTAAACCATAAATATGATGGGTTTATAGCAAAATAAATAAAAATAAGAGCGGGGAGACGGACCGATAAAGCTTTTTACATAGATATAAACATAAATAAAACAGCAGTCATTCTCAAATTTAGGATTGAAATTGGTCTCTGTAATGCGATAGTATTACGTTTAGATTATGTATTTAAATATTTATCAATCATTTTATGCTTATGCGAATCAAAAGCAAGAGAAGACAATTGCAAATTACATAGGAGGTTAGCACATGACTTCGTATCAAAACCAATTAATCGCACGGTACACGTTCGAAGATGCTGTTCAGATCGGTAAAGACAACTCTGGAAACGGGCATGATAGTTTGCCAAAAGGCGAGTTACCCCCTGTAATATCCGAGTTGAAAGGCAGATCGGCTGTAACTTTTAGCGGGGGAGTGAATGGAACTTCTTATCTGCAGTTACCTTCGGATCTACTTCGGAATGTAAGCGATAACACAGGAATCACGATTGCCACTTGGGTGTTTCTGGGCAAAGGCTCGAATGTGTGGGAACGCATTTTTGACTTTGGCAAGGGGGAGAAGGGACCGTATATGTTTTTGACGCGTCAGCTCCTGGGTACGTTATATGCCGGAGATAATCTGGTTGTTCACCCAAGTGGGGGAGTTGCAAGCGGTGAATGGATGCATATTGCACTCTCCGTGGCAGGCAGCCAAGGGGGGACGCTCAGCAGTGCAGGTCCAATTGTGTATGTGAACGGAGAGAAGGCCGCAGACGGTTCGATCAGTCAGACGTCCAGTGGCAATTATGCCAAACTGCGTAAATGGTTTGATACGTTCAAGGACCCTGAGAATTATAACCAGAATTATATTGGACGCTCCCAATACGCAGCTGATGTGGATTTTGCAGGTTCGTTGTCCGACTTTCGGATCTATGGGGCAGCACTCACCACGGATCAGGTGATTGAAGTGATGTGTGAATCACTGACAGATGAAGCGATTGTGAAGCTTGCGGCAGACAAGTATTTGTCTTTCCCCAACCGAATTATCACCAGAGATGTGTCACTGCCCGCACATTTGCTGGGTGATAAAGTGACGGTTCAGTGGGGTTCCAGTAATCCGGAAGTCCTGTCTGAGAATGGAGAGGTTCAGGCAATCACATCAGCACAAGAGGTTACGCTCCGTGCGCTTCTGAACAGAGGTGATAGTAAGCTGAGCCAAAGCTTTGATGTGTCTGTTGTGCCGGCGCACCTCCCACCTTACACGGTCACCATCCATGGAGATCAGAAAGTGGCTGACATCAGTGAAGTGATGTATGGTTTGTTCTATGAGGATATTAATAACGCCGCAGATGGGGGGATCTATGCGGAGCTTGTCCAGAATCGATCATTTGAATCTTTTGCATTTGATACATATTCACATGATTCGGGGGAATGTGGTTGTTCGACAGGTCGAAATCGTGAACCTTTGTTTGCCTGGTCAGGTGATACCGAGAAGATGCTCGTGCAGCATACGGAGGGATTGAACGCTCACTTTAACGTGCAAGATCCTGAAATAAATGCTTATTATGTAACAGTTCAGGATGGGGCAACGATTCGAAATCGTGGATTCTCAGACTCCAACCAGCATTGTGCCATGTCCATCAAGCAGGGTGAGGCGTATGATTTTACCGTATGGGCAAAAGCAGATTCGGCAGGAACGATCACTGTCCAATTGCAGGATAGAGAAGACACTTCCATCAGTGATTCGGTAACGTTACATGTTGAAGGCGGGAACACATGGAAGAAATACGGCTTGTCCCTTACCGGAACGGAGACTGTACTTGGTCAACTGGTACTTACGTTTGCAGGTGACATCTCCGTCGATATGGTGTCCTTAGTGCCTCAGAATGTATGGGGAGCTGATCCGACAGAAGAAGGAATATCCGCTACAGCACATGCCAACTACACAGGTAATCCGAACTATCGATTGAGAAAAGATCTAATTCAGGCTCTCGCAGATCTGCATCCAAAGTTCCTGCGTTTTCCGGGAGGATGTATCTCCGAAGGGTCCTTTATATGGGACAACGTATACGATTGGAAGGATTCTGTGGGACCCGTTGAGCTGCGCAAAGAGAATTATAATGTCTGGGGTTACATGATGACGATGGGGCTTGGTTATATGGAATACTTCCAGTTGGCGGAAGATCTGAATGCTGCTCCGGTTCCAGTCATGGCTTGCGGTGTGTTATGTCAGGCACGCTCGGATTATGCTCACCCTGCGGGTGGCGCATTAAGGGATTATTACATCCGCAACTTCACAGACCTGATCGACTTTGCGCTCAGTACAGATGTTGAACACAACGAATGGGCGGCGGTACGAAGCCAGATGGGGCATCCTGAACCGTTCGATCTTCGTTATCTGGGCGTAGGTAATGAGAACTGGGGCACTGAGTTTTTTGCCAATTTCGAAGTATTCAAACGTTCGATAGATGAGTATATGAAACGGAACTACCCTGATCATGAGTTGCACATTATCTCGACGGTTGGTGCTCAAGCGGATGATGATGCGTACCAGGAAGGATGGAAATTCCTAAGCGGAAATCTCACCGGATCAGCTCAAGTTGCTTTTGCAGATGGCACAGAGGTCATTGAGGAGACCGTAATCTGGTATGAGAATCAGGACAATTACATGGACACCATCGCAGATGAGCACTACTATCGATCCAATGAATATTTGCTGAATAACGTGGATCGTTACAACTACTATGACCGGGCCTATCATGAAGACGGAAGTGTCCATTGGAAAGAAACATCCAAAGTATTTGTGGGAGAGTATGCTTCCACGGACAAAAATACGCTGGCAGGTGCGGTTGCGGAAGCTGCGATCATGACCGGATTTGAAAATAATGCGGATGTTGTTCGCCTGGCTGCCTATGCGCCATTGTTCAACAAAGTACTAACGGACGGTACCTACCGCTGGACGCCGGACTGCATCTGGTTTGATGATGAAACGGTGTGGTACACACCGAATTATTATGTGCAGCAGCTTTTTGCAAAGTATATAGGGGATCAGGTACTTGAGACTTCGTTCTCTACATACAGCAAAGGCAAACCGCTGAATCTCATTCCGCGTGGCGGCATCGAGATTGCGACAGGGAATGCAGACATCGTGGTGAAACGAGTCACCGTCACGTCCAATGTGGATGGAACGATACTGCTAGATGAAGATTTCAGGGAACGTACAGAGCCTAGTGAGGCATGGAACCAGATTCCCGGATCGGTAGGATACACGTTAACCGAAGGGAAAGGACTCATTTTGAAGGCACAATCAAGTGGATTGAATGGATTGTATCTGCTGAATGACGAATGGACCAACTACAAGGTGCAGGTTGAGGCGGAGAGAATTTCGGGTGAGGATGGTTTTTACATCGGCGTGGGATTGACGGATATCTCACCCGAGAACAAGGATGTCATCGAGTACGCAATCAGTTACGGCGGGAACGCAACAGGCGTGAAGGTCTATAAAAAAGGAATTGAGGGTTATACACTGGGAGACTATTCATCCAGTTCGGCAGCAGGTAACCTGAGAGCGGCCAATTATGAACCACTCGAGAATGGGACTGATTATACGATTACGGTTAACTATGGTGGGGATACAGGAAAGAATCTGATCTGCTCGTATACGGATGGGCGCAATCCTAGCAAAGTTCTGGATTACAAGCTGGAAGCCTACAACCGGGAAGTATTTCACTCCGTTACGAAGGACGCACGGCATGTGTATGTGAAACTGGTCAATGCAGATGATGTGGATAAATCAACCCGGATTTGCCTTCAGGATCTGAAGGTGGAAGCTTCAGCCAGACTGATCTCGCTTACTGGAGAAGATCATTTGGTGCATATTCCGAATGTGAATCAGAAGAATGATGAGAAAGTGGTTCCCCAAGAACAGGAGATTACACTGTCCGATACATCGGTGGTGGTTAACTTAACAGCTCATTCAGTAAATGTATTAGTTATGGATATTCTGAATTAAATGCATATGGTGAACAAAAGACCGATCACACAGGAAGTGAATGAAACGAAAACGATCGCTGCTAACCAATAGAATGTTTGATTCATATTATCCAAGAATGGAACATGAAAAATGGTGCGCTCCTTAAAGGGAGGCACCATTTTTTTTGCTTCCAATTATTTGCGTTTCAATAACAGAACTCCACTGATGGTTGACGTTTTCTGGCGGTATACCACTTTGAATCCAATATCGTTGTCCAGCAAACAGTTTAAGGCATTAATCAATAATGCGCCGGGAACCAATGTAAATGTACACGGAGACGTGTTGCCAATCACACGTACACTTTGGATTCTGCGAGCAGAACCAGGCACGAGCGGATTTCTGGACCAGTAGATTAATACCAGATCCGGTTGTGGAACAGCATTGACACGAGCCATACTAATCATCTCTTTTCTATTAAAGGTTCTTAATAGTAGATGAAAAGTAGAGGAAAGGGTGCTAGACGGAAGTCATGCTGTTCAATAATTAGACTCTACTTATTCGTAGAATGCTGCTTCGATGGTAACTTGTCCCCTGGTGTTCCCTTGCCGTTGTTTTTATTGTGACGCGCTTTCTCGGCATTTTCGTTAACTTTCTTCACAAAATCTTGCGTGCTTTCCATTGAAAATTACAGCTCCTTCCACAAGCAAAATGTGTATTCCGATCCTTAATATAACCACTGGAAAGTGATTTTATTTTGGGGACATCGCTAAATTTATTTTTGATTCAACATTCCCATGTCAGTTGGGACATACTGGACATGGGAAGTATAGCCGTCTAAACTAGATAGACCAGACATAATAAGAAGGGATGCGCCGATTCAAATATGTTGCAGAAATTCGGTTTTACACAATATGAGAGCCAGGTATACGAGGCTATATTTGCACAAGATGAACCGCTTGATGCCACATCCATTGTTAATTATTCCAACGTTCCCAAAGCCAAAATATATGAGGTACTCAATCGGCTGATCGACAAGGGAACGGTGCTGACAACGATGGATGGAAAAAAGAAATTATATATGGCCGTGGATATTCAGTCCATTATTCATAAGATCAAGGCTGATTTTGATAAAGATATTGAGGAACTGAAGAGTTACAAAATCAAACGTACATTCACGGATGAACATATCTGGACGTTAAAAGATGAATCATCCATTGGATCTAACATTGAACAACTTATCGAGGAAGCGGAAGCATCGATTCTTTTTCTGGCATGGAATGAGCGAATGGAGAAATATCGGGAACTGCTGGAACAGAAGGAAAAGCAGGGAGTGTATGTTGAAGTGTTAGCCGTTGGGGGCATGGAGACCTCCTTAACTCGGAAATACTCGTTGATTCCATTACTTGACGCGCCGGAGCCATCACAACTGCTCATTGTGGATCATGCTTATCTGTTGTTTGCCGGTGTGGAACACGATTCATGGCGAGCCATCAAGACGATGTCCAAACCGATTGTTAAAGCGATGACTGATTATTTCTACCATGATGTTGCGCTTACTCAAATTACCAAAAAATACGGGGACCAGCTGTTACAGGATGCGGAGATTGAGCGACTGCTTACCAGGTTGATCTATTAAAACTATTCTCTTGGAGAATAGTTTTTTTGTTATATCTTTGTTTGAAAAATAATGAAAATAACTATTGAAACTTTCATTCTTATGGGTTACTATCGTAGTTGTAACTTTCGAGGAGGATTCACATGAATAAGAAAGTATATGTGCTTGCTATCGCAGCATTTGTGGTCGGAACCGTTGAACTGATCTTGGGCGGCATTCTGGACCTGATTGCTACGGATCTTCATCTTTCCCTGGCGAAAGCCGGGTATTTAATTTCTATTTTCTCCCTTGTCTATGCGTTGTCTGCGCCAATTTTATTAAATATGACGGCCAGATTCGAGCGTAAAAAAGTATATATGTGTACGCTGTTTGTATTTCTGATCAGTAATCTGATCTCTGCATTCAGTACCAGCTTTTATATGCTTATGGCGGGTAGAGCACTCGGAGCAGCCACTGGCTCACTTATTTTTGTGCTCTCCCTGACCCTTGCCGCCCGCATTGTGGAACCACAGTATAAAGGACGCGCGGTGGGGACCATTACCATGGGAGGCAGTGCTTCACTGATCCTGGGTGTACCACTTGGTATCTTTGTCGGAAACTTGGCTGGCTGGCGTGAAGTGTTTATGTTAATCGCTATTCTGACCGCAGTGGTTATGGTAGCTATCTGGATTGCGATGGATCGTGTGCAGCCGATCCCAGCTGTATCCCTGAAGAAACAGCTTACGGCGCTGTGGAATCCAAAAATGTTGGCAATCCATGCGACGACTTTGCTGGTGCTTGCGGGTCATTTGACTTTATATGCGTATTTCACACCATTTCTGCAAGAAACCCTGGGTGCCAGCGCGACGATGGTTACCTTTATCTATATGATGTTTGGGATCGCTGCTGTTGCAGGTGGAGGCATCGGGGGCATGTTATCCGATCGTCTGCATCCTGCTAAAGCGATAGTCATTGTGCTGATTCCCTTTATCGTGAGTATGGCTGTCATTCCGTTCAGTGTTCAATTACCTTTGATTGCCTTCTTGATATTGTTAAGCATCTGGAGTGCACTGAGCTGGACGGTTACGCCTGTACAGAATAGTCTCATTATCAAAACTTCGCCGGAAACAGCTGAAACACTAATCAGCACCAATTCCGGTATAGCACATGCAGGTATTGCACTCGGTACCTATATCGGTGGTATGGTGATCGATCATTCATCGATTCTGAACACCGGATGGGTCGGCTCTGTACTGATTTTGCTTGGCTTGGTGTCAGCCATCTATGCTATTAGCGTGAAGGAAAAAACCGTTCAGGCGGTTGCTTAGAATGAAGAAATTAGACAAAAAATTGAACCTCTGCATCCCCGTAGTCAATGGGGTGTAGAGGTTTTTTGCTACCTTACGAGATTGCGGGAGAGTAGTATCGACTATTTTCATATAGAGCAAGAGTTGTTTTATTCATCCTAATCTATATAATTAAAATAGTTTTAAAAAGTATTATTTAATGTTAAATTATATGATGTGTGCCAAGGGAGCGGTGATTATGACCACGAAGACGGAAAAACAAAAAATGCTGGATGGCGAACTGTACATGGCTTCTGATCTCGAATTGTCCCAGGGCAGAGAATATGCAAGAAGAATGACGCGGACATTTAATCAAACGATAGAAACTGACGGTGAGCTTCGAACCAAGTTACTGAAGGAATTGTTGGGATCTACAGGGGAACATTTGAGCATGGAACCTAATATTCATGTGGATTATGGATATAACATTCATGTAGGCAACCATTTTTATGCCAATTTTAACTGTACGATATTAGATGTGTGTGAAGTTCGTATTGGAGAGTATTGTTTAATGGGGCCTGATGTACATATCTATACGGCTACTCACCCACTCCATCCGCATGAACGCAATACGGGTGCAGAATATGGCAAGCCAGTCACGATTGGAAATAATGTATGGATCGGTGGTAGGGCCGTTATTAATCCAGGAGTTACTATAGGGGATAACGTCGTTATTGCTTCAGGCGCTGTGATTACGAAGGATGTTCCGGATAATATGATCGTGGGCGGCAATCCTGCCAGAATCATTAGAGAGATAGAGCTTTAACTTAATTAAGGGCAGAAGATGGGGAGTGCATCGACTTGATGACTGAAAAAGAGAAATCGCAATTAGGGCTACTATATAATGCCAATTATGATCAAGAGTTAATTGAAGAGCGTTTGTATGCCAAAGGACTTTGTTACGATTATAACCAGCTCCATCCAGGCAAGATCAATGAACGAGAAGCGTTCATTAAGAAACTGTTCGGGAAAACAACCGATCGTTTCCTGATTGAACAGCCATTTGTATGTGATTATGGTTATAATATTGAAATTGGTGAGAACTTCTATAGCAATCATAATATTGTCATGCTGGATGGAGGCAAAATTAGTTTTGGAGATAACGTTTTTGTGGCTCCAAATTGTGGGTTTTATACTGCAGGTCACCCTTTTGATGTGGAGCAGCGCAATGAAGGTCTGGAGATTGTTGGACCCATCACGGTAGGGAATAATGTGTGGATCGGTGGCGGTGTGACAGTTCTTGCTGGTGTGACGATTGGAGACAATACGATCATTGGAGCAGGGAGCGTAGTGACCAAGAGTATACCGTCTGGGGTGATTGCTGCGGGTAACCCTTGCAGGGTCATTCGCGAGATAACGGAAGAAGACAAAACAAAGTACAGCAGGGATGTAGTGAAGAACATATAGTAAAGAATATCCTAACAGCCAATGAGAATGCCCGATGTTTATCATTTAGCATCGGGTATTTTTAATAAAATCCCCCAGACAGTAAACATGCCAAGGTATCGTATATCCGACACTTTTTCATGTTATTTGCTGGGGGATAGATGGATGTATCTGTTACATTTGCTTAAACATTGCTTGAAAAACCTTAACGCTGCAAACTTTTCCCGTTACTGCTGATCACTTCTTTGTACCAATGGAAGGATTTTTTGCGGTAACGTTCGAGTGTTCCTGAACCATCGTCATGACGATCAACATAGATGTAACCATAACGTTTTTTCAATTGGGCAGAAGACGCACTGACCACATCAATGCAACCCCATGATGTATAACCCATAATTTCAACGCCATCTTCAATGGCTTCGCCAACCTGAACCAGATGATCATTCAGATACTGGATGCGGTAATCATCTTCGACTGTTTTCTCACCGTCAGCACCCGTGATTAACTCATCAACAGCGCCAAGACCATTTTCTACAATAAACAGTGGTTTCTGATAACGGTCATAGAACATGTTAAGCACATAACGCAAGCCTTGCGGGTCAATCTGCCATCCCCATTCACTTGCTGGCAGATAAGGGTTAGGTACGCCGCCAAGCAAGTTACCTTCACCTGCGATTTGTTTCTCCGGGTCTGCTGTCTGACAGATACTCATGTAATAACTGAAAGAGATAAAGTCTACTGTATTCAGCAACATTTCCTCGTCGCCAGCTTCCATCTGAATCTCAATTCCATTTTCCCGGAAGTAACGTTTCATATAACCAGGGTAGCGACCTCTTACATGCACATCACCGAAGAAATAGTTGCTATGTTCGAATTCCATGACTTTAATCATATCGTCTGGATTCGGTGTGAGCGGGTAGGTAGGCATACTGAGCATCATACAACCAATCTGTGCCGTAGGAATAATCTCATGACAGAGTTTCACAGCAGAAGCACTAGCTACGAATTCATGATGGATCGCCTGATACAGATCTTGCTTGCTAAGCTTCTCCTTTGGCGTGTAGATGCCTCCACTCATGAAGGGGGCTTCAAGAATCGAATTGATTTCGTTAAAAGTAAGCCAGTATTTTACTTTGTTTTTGTAACGTTTGAAGACAGTAGTTGCATAACGCTCGTAGAATCCAACCATTTTTCGGTTAACCCAGCCGTCGTATTCTTTGGACAAGTGAAGAGGTGTCTCATAGTGGGATAGCGTAACGAGTGGTTCGATCCCGTATTTGTGACACTCGTCAAACAGATCGTCGTAGAACTGCAGACCTTCTTCATTCGGCTCCAGCTCGTCCCCTTTTGGGAAAATCCGGGACCAGGCGATGGACGTACGGAATACTTTGAAGCCCATCTCGGCAAACAGTTTTACATCTTCCTTGTAACGATGATACAGATCGATACCGATCAGTTTCATGTTATCTTCGGTTGGTTCTTCCGTGATTGGCCCCATGATGCCTTTGGGAGCTACATCCTGAGTAGATAATCCTTTGCCGCCTTGATTGTATGCACCTTCAGCCTGGTTGGCTGCAATTGCGCCACCCCACAGGAAATTTTCCGGGAATTGATAGGTTTGATTTTGAGAGTTGCTCATGTGTATCGCTCCATTCATCAAATTTTATTTAAGAGGTTGTTCAAAAAGCACGCTTTTGATTACAAAAGATGCCTAACGGCATCATCAGCATCGAATATGGAATTCAGCCGAAATAAGTGTGGGCTTACGAAGTATGTTTCCTTCGGAAACATTGCGGTTGTTCACGTAGTTTTCCCTACGCTCTGCTACTCCATTTCTATCTTCATCCCATCTTCTCGGTACTGAAAACCGATCTTTTTGAACACGCACTTTAAGATGATTCATGTATGACATAAAAAAAGCTTAAACGTTGTAACGGGTTACACGTCAAGTTTTACTTTTGATCCCAATCTGAGGCATACTATTATTCTAAATAATATTGGTTGAACTTATATAGTTCGTTAGCAAGAAGGGAGTCTCCGATGTCCAAGTTTGATGAAATTATGAAGCGGTCCGGCTACTCAAAAGCGACAGTGTCACGCGTGATTAATCATTCTCCGCATGTTAGTGATGAAGCAAGACAGATCATAACGGATATTATGAAACAATTGAATTATATTCCCAACCGAAATGCGATATCGTTATCTACAGGGCAAACGAAGCAGATTGGAATTGTGACCTCTACCACAGGTGAGATCATTCTTACATTCATGAATCAATTCATTGATACAGCTATGGATTTTGGTTTTCAGACGATTATCTATACATCCCGTGGAGACCCGGAGATTGAATTGCAGGCGTTCGAAGATCTGCGCAGTAAACGAGTCGATGGGCTGGTTATTATTGCTTGTGTCAATGACCCTCGCAAATTGAAAGCATATTGTGAGTATGGGCCCATTGTCTCCTGGCAGCGAATGGGGAACGACGAGATTCCGTCTGTCGCGATGGATCAGGCAGAAGGGTATGAGTTAGCTCTGGAGCATCTGGTTTCGAGAGGATACACCCGAATTGCTAATGCATTTGGCAGGGCTGAAAGTTTGAATACCCAGAGCCGCCGTGAAGCCTATGAATCTTTTATGAAGAGCAAAGGGTTACCTGTGTGGTCTGAAGCGTATCAATATTCTGTATTCAGCTCCACAGATGGCGAAGAAGCGATGCGCAGAATGGCAGAGGGGCCAGAACTTCCACAAGCTGTATTATGTTCGAATGATTATGCAGCCATCGGCATTCTGAGTGAAGCACGCAGACGAAATATTCAGGTACCGGAACAACTCGCCATTGTGGGGTTTGATGATATTGAGCTTTCCCGTGTTCTCGGAATCACGACCATACACAATCCGATCGCAGAGCAAGCCACCCAAGCATTTCATCAATTATGGGCTGTATTGGGTAAAACAGAGTTGAAAACCGAGAAGCTGACATACCAGCTGATTGAGCGTGAGACGACTTGAATCCGTAAGACCTGATGTGGGAATCAGGTTTTATGGATTCAATAATTATTCAAATTTGAAGCATCTTCGAATTAACCTCATACGTTATACTTGAGATAAGCTTCAGAACAACATATCTGTACGGAAATGTGGCGGGAAGTTTTTGTATCATGTTACAAGTTACATATTTCACAAACGATTAGCGGGAAAGGTGAGAATGGACCTTATGAAAACAGTGACAGGCCGATTCAGAATTGCGGGCATATGGGAGGGTGTGTCATTACTTCTATTAATTTTTATTGCTATGCCTCTGAAATATTTTGCAGATATCTCTTCCGCTGTAGCCGTAATGGGCATGATTCATGGTATTTTGTTTCCTTTGTACCTTATTGCGCTCGTTCACTTGGCTCTGGTCAAAAAGTGGAAGATAACACGCTGGCTGATGGGTGGACTGGCCGGTCTTTTACCGTTTGGAACTTTTGTATTTGAATCTTATCTTCGAAAGAGAGATTGGAAATAAAATTAATATGAATGATAAAGCAGGCGACTAATTCAGATGTTATCCGAATTGTCGCCTGCTGGTTTCTGTACAAGTGCTACTTTACTGTACCCTGTTGACGATCGGATAACAGGCTAACTCCAATATCGCCAGAGGCATCCGATACAGGTGCATACGCCGAGAAGGAAGTAACAACAACCAGGGCAGTGAACAGAAATAAGAATGATTTTTTCATACCATAACCTCTTTCATATGGGGATATATTCCATTTTATTTTAACGCACATAGGCTATACTTGAAAAGAAAAATTTTAACTAGGGCGCGTCTGAAAACTCCGAAGGGCGCAGATTTTGCCGAATTTTCGTTCCAAGCAAGTAAATTTTCCGCAGGCTTGCCGGGGCACGTCAAGGGAAAGTGACGCAGCAGGGAGCGAAAAGGTGGTAAAAGATGCACTTCAGTGAGTTTTGAGACACGTCCTAAGCAAGCCATCGAATGACTGAAAGGATTGAGCTTCTGTGAAAGTTATTCATGATTTAACATCCATAGAAATGGTTGAAGAAGCTATTCAACAACATGAATTGGTTTTTTTGTATGTATCTCGTCCAGAGTGCAGTGTATGTCACGCTTTACTGCCCAAGATCAGGGCGCTGCTTGAACCTTATCCATCCATATATCTGGGTCACATTAATGCTAACGAAGTGGAAGAGGTCGCTTCCAAGTTTCTTATTTTTACCGTTCCAACAATGATCATGATTGTGGAGCAGAAGGAGTATATTCGAGCGGATCGTTTTGTGCGCATGGAACGTCTTGAAGAGCAGCTGCAACAGATTCACTCCATGTATATCCAAGATGAGGAATAGAAAGCGAAAGCTTCAGAATGGCGGCTCATACGTGAGCCGTTTTTTTTGCGCCCGCAGCAACATCTAACGATGTATAAAAGGACACGATGTATGAACTCAAAAATTAAAGTGTTGCCATGAAAACGGTTTTATGATAATTTAAACAATATAAAAACGTTTTTATAGCAAAGGAACAAAACTTATGGCAAAAATAACGATTAAAGATGTAGCAAGGGAAGCAGGCGTATCCATCTCTACAGTCTCCAACGCTTTAAATGGTGTAGATGTCTTGAACCCGGAGACAAAATCACATGTTCTCAAGGTGGCAGAGCGTTTAAATTATGTGCCTAATCTGAACGGCAAGCTTTTGAAGTCCGGTCAAACCAAAATGCTCGGTTTTTTCACTACAAGTGTATCGGGTCCGTATTTCTATAAGCTGGTCGAGTCGATGTCTCGCGAATGTGATCGTCTTGGGTATGGTTTGAATGTATTTGTGACCAAGGATAAACACGTTATTATGAGTAATATTCTGGGTCGGCGGGTGGATGGCGTCATTATCTACGAAGAACTTCGGATCGATGAACAAGATATTATCGCCATGGAGAAAGATAAGATCAAGGCTGTTTTTCTGGATCGGGTCTATCAGAGCGATACGATGGGAAGTGTCATTTTTGACTCGTATGTGGCTGCTTATGAAGCAACCAAGTATTTGATTGGGCTTGGGCACAAGAAAATTGCTTATATTTCGGGTGTGGACACGATGTTTGATAGTGTGCAACGTAGAGATGGCTATCTGGCTGCCCTACAAGAATACCAGCTTCCAATTGATGAAGATTACATTATACAGGGGTATTTTGAGGAGGATAGCACATATAGTGCTATAAAATCTTTTCTTCATTTGCATCCCGGCAAGCGGCCGGATGCATTTCTTGCAGGGAATGACTTGAGTGCAATTGGCTGTATACATGCGTTGAAGTCAGAGGGCTTTGAAGTGCCTCAAGATGTTAGTGTCGTGGGTTTCGACGATATTGATATCGCACAGTATTTTTCTCCACCGCTTACAACGGTAAGAAATCAGATTGCAAGACAGGGTATCCTGGCAATCAATCAACTTGTAGGCATGATCAAGGAGAAAGAACAAGGGGCAGCGCAAAAATTGGCGGGTGAACTGGTGGTTAGAGGTTCAAGTCATGTGAAGATTGACCGGAAAGACTATCGTACATAAGTTGACTCAGCTGTTTCTCCG
Source organism: Paenibacillus sp. 1781tsa1 (assembly GCF_024159265.1). NCBI lineage: Bacteria > Bacillati > Bacillota > Bacilli > Caryophanales > Paenibacillaceae > Paenibacillus > Paenibacillus sp. 1781tsa1. The sequence continues at coordinate 3,077,781 of NZ_JAMYWY010000001.1, forward strand.
GTCTTTTTTTACATAAATACAAACAAAGGGGGTTTTTATGGCGAAAAATAAAAACGTTTTTATAATGAATGCAAGGTGGAGGGGAGTAAAAAACGTGGATAAATTAGCCGTAGAAACTTCAACCGGTAAACATACGGTCGGTCCTAACGGAAAGAAGCCCATCGGGCAACGGATCAAAGAATTTGTAGTGGATTATCGAAGACAATGGGAGATTCAATCCATGATTATCCCTGGCATTATATTTATGATTATTTTCTGTTATATCCCGATTTACGGATTGACGATTGCCTTCAAAAATTACACGGTCATTGATACGCTGGCTACCGCTCCATGGGTAGGATTGGATAACTTCAGAATCATTTTGTCTGACAAATACTTCTGGGATGCAGTTGTGAATACACTGGGGATCAGCTTTTTGAAACTGGGTATCGGGTTCGTCATTCCGATTATTCTCGCGATCATGATCTATGAGTTAAACAGCGGACGCTTCAAAAAGTTTGTGCAAACGGTTTCATATCTACCTCACTTTTTGTCCTGGATCGTACTTGGGGGGATGCTGATCACCTGGTTTTCAACAACGGGCTTATTTAACCAGTTGTTGCTTAGTCTGGGAGTAATCTCGCAACCGCAGAACATTTTGCTGGATGCAGGCAAGTATTGGTGGATTGCTACCTTATCAGATATTTGGAAAGAGGCAGGCTGGGGAACGATTCTGTATCTGGCGATCATGGCAAAGATTGATCCTACGTATTATGAAGCTGCCAAAATCGATGGTGCAAGCCGTCTCAGACAGATATGGAATATCACTTTGCCTAATATGAGATCCATTATCAGCCTGAATCTGATTCTAACTGTAAGCGGTTTATTGGGGTCGAATCTGGATCAGACCCTGGTTCTCATGAACTCCCAAAACCGCGATAAAGCGGAAGTCATCAATTCGTACGTCTATCGTATGGGGATGTCTCAGGGTGACTTTTCATATGCAACGGCCGTTGGCTTGGGTGTCTCAATCATCTCTGTCATTCTGCTCGTCACGGCGAACAAAATTACTAGCAAATTAAATGATAATCAATCTGTGTTGTAGAAGGAGGCATCCCGCGTGAATGGAAAGGTGGCAAAAGAAGATCTCGATAGTCGGATCTTTGATACCTTAAATATGATTTTGTTAATCATCTGTACGATCGTTATCCTGGTTCCACTCTGGAATGTCATTATCTCTTCCTTTAGCTCAGGCAAGGCGCTCGCGGAAGGTGGATTCATCTTCTGGTCCCCGGAATTCTCGCTGGAGAATTACAGAGCGGTATTCAACGATCAGGGCATATGGCAGGCGTTCTTCATATCGGTGTCCAAAACAACGATTGGTGTTGTTACACATGTGTTCTTCTGTGCCATGGTTGGTTACGGTCTGAGCAAAAAGTACATAAGAGGCCGTAAATTATATGTTGCCATGGGTGTCATCACAATGTTCTTCTCCGGTGGCATGATCCCAACATATCTGTTAATCAAATCACTTGGATTGTTAAACAGCTTCTGGGTGTACATTATTCCGGCGTTATTCAGTTTCTATGATGTCGTGATTCTGATGAATTTCTTCCGAAATGTCCCGGATTCTCTGGAAGAATCGGCTAAGATTGACGGCGCAGGGGATTGGCATATTTTCCTGAAAATCTTCATTCCACTCTCCATGCCTGCTATGGCCACAATTGCACTATTTAATGGAGTAGGGCAATGGAACGACTTCATGACAACCAAGTTATACATTACGGATCAGTCACTGTATCCACTTCAGATGATGCTGTATGAGATTATCGTTCAGTCCCAGACCCAATCCATGCAAAATGTTGGAGGTTCGGCTGTGATCGAAACAACGACCAAAGGTGTGCAGTTGGCCACCATTGTCATTACAACACTCCCGATCGTGCTGATCTATCCCATTGTTCAGAGATACTTTATCTCGGGAATGATGCTGGGTGCGGTCAAGGAATAGAAGAAACAAATACCCCAATATGAGGAGGAACAAAAACATGTTGAAGTTGAAAAAGGCATCAGGCAAAAAAGGGATAAAATTGCTCGCAACACTGCTCACAGCCGTACTTATGATTACAGGTTGCAGTGGTGGATCGGGGGGCTCCAGTGAAGGGAATTGGGTATCCATTGAAGATCGGTATACGGTTGACCCGGAAAAGCCAGCTTGGCAATTGGATAAGAAGGAAGAAGCTACCGACCTGACGTGGTACGTCAATGCTGACTGGTGGAACACCGATTTTGGCAAGGACATTGTCACGAAGAAGATTAAAGAGGATCTGAACATCAATATTAAATTCATCACGGGTGATGATACCAAGTTAAACACCTTTTTCGCCGGCGGAGATATGCCTGACCTGCTAACCGTTTTTGACTCGAATTCTCCAGTGGTACAAAAAGCTGCTACCTGGGCTATGCCGCTGAACGATCTGGCGGAAAAATATGATCCTTATTTCAATAAAGTTGCGGCTGCCGATACATTGAACTGGTTTCAATTAGCGGATGGCAAAACCTATGGTTACCCGAACTATTCTAATACACAGGAGGATTATGATAGCGGTAACATTCCTGCAAAAACGGCATTTATCATTCGTAAGGATGTGTACGAAGCTTTGGGTAGTCCGGTCATTGGAACGCCAGAAGAATTCCAGAGTGTAATGAAACGAATTAAGCAAGAGTTCACTGCGCTGATTCCGTTTGGATTCAACTCCATTGGTGAAGGAACAGGTTCACTCGGGGATACGTTGCAAGATTTCATCGGTGTTCCGCTGGAAACTGAATCAGGAGAATTCTACGATCGTAATCTGGATGAAGATTACCTCACGTGGTTGAAAACATTGAACACCGTGTACAGAGACGGCAATATCAGTGATGACAGTTTTGCCGATGATGGAACCGCTTTTGAGGAAAAAGTAAAGTCCGGTAAATACGCGACCATGCTGCTTGACGGTACACCTCAACAAGGAGGAAACCTGCAAATTTACATGAGTGCCAACCCGGGCAAAGAATATGTTGCAATTGATGGTCCGCAGAGCACCAAAGGCAATGCCCCGACATTGAATCAATCCGGGATAACCGGGTGGATGATTAACTTCATCTCCAAGGATTGTAAAGATCCGGCCAAGGCCATTCAAATTTTCACATACTTATTAAGTGAAGAAGGCCAGACACTCATGAATTACGGAATCGAGGGGGAAACCTACCAAACCAAAGCTGACGGTAGTGTAGAATTGCTGCCAGCGGTGAAAGAGCTGCAACTCAATAACGCGGATCAGTTCAAAAAGGATTATCGGATGGGTGAGTTCATGTTCTTCGGTCATGACCGTCACAAAGCACTCAGTGCAGATGCATTTCCGGAAGCGATCAAACAGATGCAGGAATGGGGCAAAGGCAAGCTGAAACCACACTTTATTCTGGAAAATATTAGTCCGGATCAAGGTACACCTGAAGCTCGTGCGTTGTCAGCAATCAATACGAAATGGAATACAACGCTGGTCAGTATGGTACGGGCTAAGGATGATGCCTCGTATGACAACGCATTGGCTGCTTACAAGTCCTTCTTAGATGAAAACCGCTGGGAAGAGATTGTGAAGGTACGAAGTGAAAAGATGAAATTGAACAAAGAGAAACTAGGCATTCAATAATAGAAATATGAAGGAGAATCCTATGACTATACTAAAAATGTACAAATCAACAGGAGAAGATGAATGTTTTGTACCCGTATCCTCGGATCAATTGCAACCTCTTGCTCCTGATCTGGAGACAACGACCATTCTTCTGGATGATCAGCTAACGTATCAGGAGATGGACGGATTTGGTGCTTCTTTTACCGATTCTTCCGCCTATCTGATCAATCAAATCTTGAATGAGGAGCAGCGGGAAGAGGTCATGTCCCGCCTGTTCCATCCGGAGAAAGGTATTGGGCTCTCGGTCATTCGTAACCCGATGGGTGCTTCGGACTATGCAAGAACGGTATACAGTTATAACGATATGCCAGAACAGCAGACAGATCCAGAATTAACCCAATTCAGCATTGCACATGATGAAGGGGACGTTATTCCGTTAACGCAGAAGGCGTTGGCATTGAATCCTGAACTGAAACTGTTTGCTTCACCATGGAGTGCACCCGGCTGGATGAAAACGAGTGGATCGATGATTACCGGACAATTGAAGACGGAATGGTATCCTGTTTATGCCGAATATTTCGTGAAATACATTCAAGCGTATACAGAGCATGGATTACCGATCCATGCCATCACACCACAGAATGAGGCGCTTTATGAACCGGGGCATTATCCCGGTATGTTGATGCCAGCGGAAGCGCAAGCGGACTTTATCAAAAACCATCTCAAACCAGCCTTTGTGCAAAATGATATTCAAACCAAGATTCTCTGTTACGATCACAACTGGGATCAACCGGACTATCCCTTAACCGTACTTGAACAAGCGGGAGAGGAAGTAGATGGAGTAGCCTGGCATTGGTACGGGGGCGATGCTTCTGCTCAAACGAAGGTTTATGAAGCTTTTGCAGGTAAAGAAGTGCATTTCACTGAAGGTTCGGGTGGAGAGTGGATCCCGCCATTTGAGCAAGCCTTCTCGAATGTGATGCGAACGGGAATTCAGATTCTTCGCAATTACAGCAAGTCCTTTGTGCTTTGGAATATGGCACTTGATGAGAACAACGGGCCAACCGTTCCTGGTTTTGGCCGCAGTACGTGCCGTGGTATCGTGCAAGTGAATCAGCAAACCAAGGAGCTTACGTATACACTCGATTATTATGCCTTGGCACACTTTAGTGCCTTGATTCGTCCCAAGGCTGTTCGCATTGAATCAACGTCCAGTCATCATGGAATTTGTTCCGTGGCTTTCAAGAATGTAGACGGTTCTGTTGCATTAGTCCTCTTCAACGATGGGGAGGAAACAAGTAACGTACAGGTTAAGCTGCGTGACGATATATTGATGAAGTTCCAATTGGAAAGCAAGAGTGCCTTGTCTGTATTAATCAAAGATTGATAGATGGATGATGTTATAAATAGTCTCATCAGAAACAAAAGCAAAAGAAGCGATGTCCGGAGTGTACACGGATATCGCTTCTTTTGCTGACATTTACCTGTGGATGGATCACCTTATAAGGGTTGAATGGCAAGATTGGGCGTTCCACTACTCTCATCAACGAACAGAATATATTGATTGCCAGCGGTTCCTGTTAAGACCAGACCGGGTTGACCCGCAACACCAGGATTGTAATATCTGAACTGTTGTAGGGTTGGCAGAGATACTGGAAGAGCTGGCTGATTAAGTGCCATTAATTGTGTAGCAGCCTTGACGCTGTCTCCAGCTTGAATCACTCCGCCTACACCCAAATGATTAACAATCGAGGTGCTGGCATTGATTTGAAGGCTGCCTGTTATGGTCTGGCTACCATTGACGTTTAGATTGACACCAACGGTTTGATTACCATTAACTTGCAAATTCTGATTAATCGTCTGATTGCCGGTGACAAGGATGCTATCAAATGTTGGCAAAGATATCAACTCCTATATAGTGTTCATATATTCTATGAGGACAAGATTTGAACCGACCCGGGTGACCACACATTATATGTCTGGGATAAAGCCCGTTTTGCAATAAAGAGCCAGCGAAGCATTCAACAGAAGAAACCATGCCACGATTTCGTGCATATTGTAGGCAGAGAATGTTTTCGTACGGAACGGGAGGGTTTGCTATCCGAAAGAAGTCCAAAATGCAGGTTAAGTCCATCAAAAAGAATCGTTCAGTCCCTGATGCAAACCAGTTATTTCTGAGACAAATGCATGCAGTACTGAACAGAAAACTGAAATCCATGCGCAAACACATGGCAGTACAACAATTGGATCTTAAGCAGCAATGGTTGAAAATGATGCAGGAGGAGTATGCATCTAGCCGAGTAAAGTCCAAAGTGATCTATAAGGAGTTAAATGTGCTTCTGATTACACCGTGCAATGACCGGGAAATGTCATCACATTGTGTACTGATTGAACAGAGCCTTAAACATCTCGTGAGGCATGTAAATGAAATTAAATATATAGAATCCGTTTCAGCCATTCTGTCTACTAAGGAGTTTGACCTGATTCTGGTTGTTGGAAGTGATGAAAGTTTGCCGAATGACAATATCACTGCATTAAAAGCATCCGCCGCAAAAAAAGCAATCTGGTTATCTCCCAATCAAAATGTAAATCAAAGGGATGTTATTTTGCCGTGGTTTGATCACGTGTTTGTACAGAATTCATGGTCAATGAGTGACCATCAGAATCATCAGGGAGGCCCTGCTTCTAATGAGCTGTTAATGCCGCCTGATCCACATATATTCTGTCCGCAAACTGTTTCTCCGGAGTACGAATCGGATGTTTATATCATCGGTGATGCGGAACCGGATAGTATCCTAACGACCTTTTCCAAATCTGGTCTTCTGGATAACAAAAAAGTTCGGGTTGACGGGAAGGGTTGGGCACAAATCGGGGATTTTTATCCTGTTCATAGGAGTGAAGCTCGCCAGATGTTATATAACGGAAGCAAACTGGTTATTCATAGTGGCGAATCAATCAAAAACGTGATGGAAATTGCCGCATGCGGGACGTTTCAGCTCATAGGACCATCAGTGAATCAGAGCAACGTGATAGACCTTAGTAACTTTCATCAATTCAACTCCTGTGAGGAACTCATTCAGAAGTTTGAACATTACTGGCAGAGTATTGATGCAAGAAGACTGGCCGCTAGCCATGCCCTAGCATACATGAAATACAATCAATCCCATCTGCAAAAAACACTGCGACTGTTGGATATCATTTTTATATAACCATCAAGGATCACAGGAGTGTAAGCTGCATCATGTTGCTGCATTGGAGGCGTTCTGATTGAAGGTAATTGCTCTGCATCTACCCCAATTTCACCGGATTGAGGAGAATGACCGTTGGTGGGGGAAAGGTTTTACGGAATGGACCAATGTAAAAAAAGCCACGCCCTTATATTCGGGTCATCATCAGCCTAACCAGCCTTTTCAGGGGAAATATTATGATCTTTCCGATCCAGATGTACGAAAGTGGCAAGCGGAAACAGCCAATCATCATGGCATTTATGGATTTTGTTATTATCATTACTGGTTCAAAGGCAAGCGCCTGCTCGAAAAACCAGTGAATGAAATTTTGCATAGTGGGGAGCCTGATTTTCCATTTTGTTTGTCATGGGCCAATGAAACATGGACAAGAAAATGGGATGGCCAGGAATCGGATATTCTCATGGCCCAGAACTATGGAGATCGAGAGGATTGGGAAGACCATTTTAATTATCTGGTGAAGGTATTTAAGGACAAACGATATATTCGAGTGAAAGGTAAGCCGTTATTTCTGATCTATCGGCCAGCCAGCATTCCTCAGTGTGAGGAAATGATTCAGTTTTGGCGTGAATTGGCTTTGAAGCACGGCCTGAAAGGGATTCATTTTGTGCAGACCATTGGCGGATTCCCTACATTTAATCGGCAGATCTTTGATGCAAGTATGGAATTTGAACCGCATTATACGTTTGCACATGGACATATGAATGGAATCTGGATCGAAATGAATATCAAGGGCCAGCAGCATATTGCTGTGAATTATGACAAGGTATGGTCCTCCATTCTCGAACGAACACCACATCGTAACGGGGAAATGGTCTACCCAGGTGCTTTTGTCAATTGGGACAATACACCGCGTAGAGGCGTTGACGGCCAGAGTACGCTAGGGTCTACCCCAGAGAAGTTTGGGCTGTATCTATCAAGACAGATGGAGAGAGCGAGGACAGTGTACAAGAGTGAATATCTCTTTGTTAACGCTTGGAATGAATGGGCGGAAGGGGCATACCTTGAACCGGATCAGAACTATGGTTACGCATATTTAAGAGAACTCAAGAAAGTAATTCAGCACGAACGACTAAATAGAAACAGGTTATAGAAGGGAGCTCCAAATGAGGAGACTCCCTTTTAATATGAGCTTATATGCACCATGATTACGATGTGCTAACCGTAGTTTGTCTGCGGAACTCCGTAGGTGTCAGTCCTGTATGCTTTTTGAACTGTCTGGAGAAATAATACAAATCACTGAATCCGAGATTCTCGGCGATGGCAGTGATCGTGTTCGGGGTGCAGGTCAGTAATTCCTTGGCTTTATCGATTTTTTTGCCAGTAATGTAGAGGATCGGAGGAAGGCCAATCTGTTGCTTGAAGAATCGAATGAAATAATTCGGATGCATGTAGGCAATCTGGGCCAGATCCTGAACCGAAATATTTTCTTCGATGTTGGAATCAATATAAGCCAGAATGTTGGATAGCTTCTCCATAACAGGCACGTTAATAAAAGAGATCTGATCCAGATCCAGATTCATTATATAGTGGGACAGTAACTCGGTTAGTTTGCTCTTGGCCATCATATGGGCATAGACTGAGTCGGATTTGGCATATGTAAGAATGCTGCTGAAGATTTCTTGAATCAACTCAGGTTGGTCCATCGTACAGCTAGTCGGGAATTTCAGAATTTGGAACAAATTGATTCCCCCAACCTTTGCACTAAAGTGACACCAATATTTGAGAAAAGGACGGTCATTAATTGCAGAGTAGGATTGTTTGATCCCCTCTGGCATTAAAATAAGCTGATTAGGCACAGGGTAAAACTCCTCATTCCCAATCTTAAGCCAACCTTCACCTTCACATATGAAATAAAACTTGCTGTAATCAGGTGTATAATCCAGATCTCGCCAATCCATGTCGCACCGATTATAGTTGACCATGAATAATTCAACTTGCAGATTGGACAGGTAGTTTGTAAGCAACGTTTGGTGATTCATGCTATTCATCTCCATACAAGGTTAGTATTGTCCATCTAAAAGTTAGTGTTCTGCATGTTTAACCTTTGGCCGTAACACTACAATACAAGTGCAGACGATAACGGAGGGAATGAGAACAGTTCATGGACAAAAAGGAATATTTGCAACAGATCGAAGCAACAATTGCGAACGGTAAATTTAAGGACAACTGGAGTTCGCTCAGCGCTTTCCAAGTTCCAGAATGGTACCCAAAAGCGAAATTCGGTATATTCATCCACTGGGGGCTGTATTCCGTCCCGTCTTATGATAGCGAATGGTATTCGCGAAATATGTATATCCAAGGCTCCAAGGCTTATGAACATCACCTTGCGGTGTATGGACCTCATAAGGATTTTGGCTATAAAGACTTCATTCCGATGTTTCGTGCAGAGAAGTTTGATGCCGATGAATGGGCAGCTTTATTTAAACAGGCCGGAGCCAAATATGTTATGCCTGTAGCTGAGCACCATGATGGTTTTCAGATGTACAAGAGCTCTATCTCTCACTATAACACATATGAAATGGGCCCCAAACGAGATATTCTGGGTGAGATGAAGGTTGCATATGAGAAGCAGGGCTTAACCTTATGTGTATCGTCTCACCGCGCCGAGCACTGGTTCTTCATGTCTCACGGAAAGGAGTTTGATTCAGATATCAAGGAACCCCTTGAGCGTGGGGATTTCTATTGGCCTGCCATGCCTGAGCCGGATCATCATGATCTGTATGGTTCTCCTCCAACTGAAGAGTATCTGGAAGACTGGTTGATTCGATGCTGTGAGCTGGTGGATCAATATCAGCCAAAGGTCTTCTATTTCGATTGGTGGATTCAGACGGTTGCATTCAAACCCTATCTCAAGAAATTTGCGGCCTATTATTATAACAAAGGTGAAGAATGGGGCGAGCCTGTAGCAATCAATTATAAACATGAGGCCTATATGTTTGGCAGTGCCGTTCCGGATGTGGAGCGCGGACAATTCGCTGATCTTAAGCCTTATTTCTGGCAAACGGATACGGCTGTCGCTAAAAACTCATGGTGTTATACGGAAAATAATAACTACAAAACGGCTGAGGAGATCATTCGGGATCTCGTCGATATTGTAAGCAAGAACGGAAATCTTCTGCTGAATATTGGCCCCAAAGCAGACGGCAGTATACCGGATGAAGATCGCGACATTTTGCTGAGCATCGGCAAGTGGCTTGAAGTGAATGGAGAAGCGATCTATGACACGACATTCTGGCGTACGTTTGGCGAGGGTCCAACCGAGGTGAAGGAAGGGCAGTTCACGGATGGAGATACGAAGATATTTACAAGTGAAGATATACGATTTACGATAAAAGAAAGCAGTCTGTATGCCACGGTTCTTGCCTACCCGGATAACGGAGTAACTCACATTAAATCGCTGAAGGAAGGTTCTCATCATTTCCAAGGCGTTATTCAAGACATTCAGGTACTTGGATATGAAGAAAAACCGCAATGGGAGAGAACTGCGGACGCTCTGACAATTACCACGACCAACGTCAAGAGTAATGCGCCTGTTGTTTTCAAAATTGAAATAGATTAATGAATTACGATTATTTTCAATGAGGTTATTATAAAAGGGCGCATCCAGGAGTATTGTACTCATTGGATAGCGCTCTTTGGGTTGCTTAACTTTTTTAGCATTTCGGGGAATTCAGGAGAGCTACATTTTCGGAATGGTTTTCTCCGCCATAATTTGATATATCATGGGATCGTTCTGATGTAACATAATCGTTTCGTCGATTGTGTCAAATTCAGTCTAAACACTGCAAATTAAGGAGTGTATGTCCACACCTGGGGAGAAATATTCAGTTCATATTGAGAATATAATCCCTGTAAGTGCTGTCAGTATGGCTCGCCCGACTTATTATTAAGTGATTTTCGCTGCACCATACCTCCAAAAAGTAATGCCGGAATGAGTAAGTTGACTCACTAAGGAGGAGATCCCGACAGATGAAGCCAAAGAAACGTATAAGATTTGGTGGAAACATATTTAAGAAAAATAGAGGAGGAGAACTAGATCACAAGTGCTTTGAAAAAGAAGCCGAATTACTTCTTAAGCTGATTGGTGAGTTAAAAGGAGCGATTGTACAGGTTTTTGCCAATGCTACTCCGCACAATATTTCACTTCTGATTGAGGTACTGCGTAAATTACTGGCTCTGATTCATCATTCGGATTTGAAAAAGGGAACCAGGGCAGACCTCGAAGCTGTCTTGGAGCTTACCATTGTATCTGTAGAGGCTGTTCCATTCTCTCCAATTAGTGTGGCGACCAATTTGCAACAATTGCTGGATGTACTACTCTCTGTCATTTTACAGGGAAATATCGATTCGGCTGAGAAAGATCAACTGGTCATTTTGATCCGTGCGACCGAATTGGCGATCACAACAGGGCTTAGAAACACAGGGAGTCAAGGGCCGGCTGGACCTGCGGGTCCTCAGGGCGTACCTGGTCCACAAGGCCCGACAGGTGCTGCTGGTTCTCAGGGTGGTATAGGTCCTGCTGGTGCCCAGGGAGCAGCAGGTGCTACTGGAGCAACGGGTTCTCCTGGCCCAGCAGGTGGTGCAACTGGAGCGACAGGTGCAACGGGCAGCACAGGAGCTATTGGAGCAGCAGGCGTTGCAGGAGCCACGGGAGTCACAGGGAATACAGGAGCAGCCGGAGTTGCGGGAGTAACTGGGCCAACCGGAGCAACAGGTGACCCTGGTCTAGCGGGAGCGACGGGTGTGACAGGTGTAACAGGGGATACGGGAGCAACCGGAATTGCGGGAATAACTGGAGCTACTGGAGTAACTGGCAGCACTGGCGTAACAGGCGCTACGGGTTCGGGAGCTATTATACCGTTTGCTTCTGGCGGACCTGCTATATTAACAACAATTGCTGGTGGACTGGTAGGAACGACAAGTCTCATTGGTTTTGGAAGCTCGGCAACCGGTGTCAGCATTCTGGGTGGCACAATTGATTTAACAGGGACGGTTGTTGGCCCACTCATTAACTTTGCGTTCTCAGTCCCACGAGATGGCGTGATCACTTCCATTGCTGCCTATTTTAGTACCACAGCAGCGTTGGCCTTGGTCGGTTCAACGGTGACCATCACAGCGCAATTATTCAGTTCACCTACTCCGGATAATGCATTCACTGCGGTACCAGGGGCCATCGTTACACTGGCGCCGCCACTCACAGGTATCATTGCTTTGGGTACCATCTCCAATGGCATAACAACCGGATTGGCGATACCTGTGACAGCAGAGACACGTCTGCTGCTAGTGTTCTCCGCAACGGCGACGGGGCTTACTCTTGTGAATACTGTTGTTGGCTATGCAAGTGGTGGCGTGAATATTACATGATGCGATATAAATTTTGATATGAACGACATGAGAGATCTCATGTCGTTTCTTTTCTTGAAAAGAAATTTCGATGTTAGTCATGGTTATCTAGAACTAGATCGATCTATAATTCTTCAGAAGTATGCATAAATACGAAAAATGAGATGAAATACGTAAGCGACATGAGACACAGAAAAGCATTAAAAAGACTTATTTTCTATATTTTTCAATAAAATGCTTGTATATATCGAATAATGATTTTATACTATACGAATAAAATCCAATTAAATTCCTAATTGACTATTATATGTAATTTAAATGCGTTCACACTCACTCGAATCACGATCGAAAGTCATATTCACCACTCCTTAGAAAGCGTTCTGCTAACGCTCCTGATTACCCTTCCACATGAATGCTTATAGACATTCACTCTCGTTGCATGACTCAAACACCCAACCTTTTAGTTTTACGTCTTAACCCAAGTCGTTCCTAATCTCCTAAACTTTCAAGTAAAAAACATAGATTGATCTGTATATCTCTTCTGACTCATATTGCACCCTAACCAAACCTGTAAAGGAGGTGAGGCTTAATGTGAAATCCAGGGCGTTTATTCCGTCCGCGATGAAGGCTAGTCTACCGTTTTATTCTGCAGAGAAGGGCACATGTACCAGACTAAATTACAAAACCGGGTAAAAGGAGTGGAAAAGTTTGATAAAGATTAATCGGTTACGCAAGCCCATCTCCATGGGGCTCTCGCTTCTCCTTGCATTTTCGATCATTCATCCGGTTTCAGCTGAAAACTCCACATCATCCAAATTGGATATGAAATCTGGACTTGCCAAAGTTTCGGAGTCGAAAGTAAACGCCAAGTTGACCAAAGAATTTGAAGGTAGTGAATATGTTACCTATCTGGTGAAAATGAAGGAACAGGTGGATACAGCAGCAGTCTCCAAGCAGGCCCTCGAAAAGGCGACCATCGCCAAACAAACGGCTTCAGCCACAAAGCTGTCCGTTCGGAATTCAGTCGTCAGCTCTCTGCGAGAAACGGCCTCACGTACACAATATCCATTGGAAACTTATCTGGAAAAGGAAGTTGACCTGGGCAAGGTCAAAGAATATAAAAGCTATTTTATTGTCAATTCACTGGCAGTAACGAGTACCAAAGAAGTCATGGAACAGATTGCGCTGCTGCCTGAGGTAGAGAAAATTCTGCCGAATGAGACACGATACTTACAGAAAGCCGAAGTGAGTAAAGAACCGGCGAGTGCGGCACCAGCCAAAGATGCTGTCCAAACGCCAGATAAAGACGCTTCAGTTGGAGTCAAAGATAAAGAGCCTGCTGCAAAGGACAAGCTTGCAACAGAGAACGTGGAATGGAACCTGGATTACATCAATGCGCCAGCCGTGTGGGATCGGGGCATCGATGGAACAGGGATTGTCGTTGCCAATCTCGACAGCGGTGTGGACTATACCCACCCTGCACTTCGCAGTAAATGGCGGGGACTAGATGCTTCGGGCAATATTGTTGATCCCGAACTGAGCTGGTATGATCCGCACAGTAATGCTTCACTTCCTGCGGACGGAGACGGGCATGGTACACACACGATGGGTACGATGGTTGGCTCCGAAGCAGATGGCACCAACCAGATTGGGGTTGCTCCTGGTGCAAAGTGGATTGGTGTACGAATATTCAATCCGGAAACAACAGATGCCATTATTCTGGATGGCGGACAATGGTTGATTGCTCCGGTGGATGCGGAAGGTAATCTGCACCCTGAACTTGCACCGGATGTCGTCAACAATTCATGGGGCGGAGGTGCAGGACTGGATGAATGGTTCCGGCCGATGGTGCAAGCCTGGCGTGATGCTCAGATTTTCCCGGAATTCTCTGCAGGAAATGTGAGACTGGGTAACCCGGGCGGACCTGGTTCTGTTGCTAACCCGGCCAACTATCCTGAAAGTTTTGCTACAGGAGCAACGGATATCAACGGAAATCTGGCTTCGTTCTCCCTGCTGGGCCCATCCCCGTATGGTGAGATCAAACCGGAAGTATCTGCCCCTGGTGTAAATATTCGTTCAGCAGTTCCGGGTGGTGTCTATGAGGGAGGCTGGAACGGAACGTCGATGGCAGGCCCGCATACCACTGCACTTGCTGCACTCCTGCTTCAGGCCAACCATTCCCTTACGGTGGATCAGCTGGAGCAGATCATTACAGATACGGCCACACCGAGAACAGACAGTCAGTATCCAACATCTCCTAATAACGGCTACGGTCACGGCATTATTAATGCGCTTGATGCGGTGGGTTCTGTACTCGAAGGAATCGGCACAGTATCAGGCAGAGTCGTTACAGCCGGAGATGATCTGGAAGAGCCGGTACTGGAACACACGCCTGTCAATTCAGCCTTTACAGGCATTGATATTCCATTAACGGCTCATGTGACAGATAACGTCGCGGTAGTCTCCGTCGAGGCTTTTGCCAAAACGACAGGTACCAACCAGTACGTCTATCTGCCGATGAATCGGATTACCGGAGATAGCAAAGATGGTACGTACACAGCAACCATTCCTGCCTTTCTAATTGAGCCACAAGGTGTGGAGTATTATATCCGCGTGAATGACTATGGCAATAACGGATTCGATAGTCAGGTATACAAGGTGGCTGTCTCCAATGGTGTTCAACCCGGATATCTTCAGGATTTTGAAGAAGATCAGCTGGGCTTCACCACTGGCGGTACGGGAAGTACATGGGTATGGGGAGCACCAAGCAGTGGTCCTGGAAGTGCATACTCCGGTGACAAGGTGATTGCAACCAACCTGCAAGGGACTTATCTGGCGAATAGTAACGCATATCTGCTTGCGCCACCAATTGATCTCACCGAGAGTCCAGAAGGTGCGTTAGTATCTTTCAAACACTGGTATGATCTGGAGAATAACATCGACTTTGGCAAGGTATATATCGCTTCCGAGGACAGCGACTATGTGTTCGAAGAGTTGTTAAGCTTCACGGGTACGGGTGGTGACTGGAAGAAACAATATATTGACCTACGCGAATACGCGGGACAGCAGGTATTTATTAAATTTAATCTGACCAGTGATAACTCGGTGCAAAAGGCTGGTTGGTACATCGATGATTTCGCAGTTGAAGAATTGGATGAACTTGCACCAGGAGCTCCTGCGGGATTGACTGCAACCGCTGATATTCTGGGCAACGTAGCCTTGAGCTGGACTGGACCGAGCGATGAGGATCTCGAATCCTATATCGTATATCGCTCCACAACAGCAGGTACAGGTTATGAATCCATTGGAAGTACAACAGGAACAACGTTTACGGATACAGCTACAGTTACGGATTCGACCTATTACTATACCGTTGCGGCACTAGATTATAGTGGCAATGAAAGCGACAAGTCGAATGAGGTCTCCATTACCGTGGAAGTGCCTGAGGATATCTACATCGATCACTTCGACGGCAGTGATGATAATGGCTGGACTCATTCGGGAACCAAAGATGAGTGGGAACGTGGAATTCCGGTAACGGGACCTGCCAGCGCGGTTTCTCCGCCAAATGTCTGGGCGACTGATCTCGACAATACGTACGAAAATGGCTCCAACTATTCGCTCGTATCTCCGGTCATTGATTTGACTGATGTGTCCGAAGGAACACTCACGTTTAATCATTGGTACGAGATTGAGAGTGGATACGATTATGGATATGTGGAAGTCACCAAAGATGGTGGCACAACATGGTCCGAACTTGGCAAATTCTCACATAGTACAAACGGTAAACAATGGACACCGGTATTTTATGACCTGGAGGCACTTACCGGCAATGAAGTACAATTCCGGTTCCGTCTGACCTCAGACAACAGTGTTGTGAAGACAGGCTGGTTCATTGATGATTTCCGGGTACTGGGTGTTGCTGCGGAGACAGTAACCGAGGACAGTGCGGTTGTACTTAACAGTGACAAACCGAAACCGTCCTATGATAACCCATGGTACAAAATTTCGCGGACAGACAAAGCGGAATTTAACAAAACGAAACAGCAACAACCGGAAGTTGAAAAACCAGGAACAGGTTCGGTTAATCCGCAAAGCCTGCCTGCAAGTGCAACGGTTACCGTATTGGAAACCGGACGTTCGGTAAAGACGGATTCGGCTACAGGCAAGTATAGCTTCACACACGTAGCAGGGGATTACACGTTAAAAGCTGAGGCATATGGATATTATCCTCGAACTCAGCAGGTAACGATCACCGATGGCAGTGGAGCCAAAGCCAACTTTAATCTGGAAGCAATCCCGCATGGACAGATTGAAGGTGTAGTAACGGATGAGCGGACAGGACAACCATTGGCTGATGCTTCCGTTCTCGTGGTGGAAGATGCCAATGTAGGTGAAGTTCGCACGGGTTCAGATGGCAGCTTCGTTATTCAGGTATTAGAAGGAAGCTACACTCTATCCATCCGGGCGGCTGATTATTACAGTAAAACCGTCACTGTGACTGTACCTGGTAATGGTACGGCAGAGGCGAATGTTGCCTTGAAGCCGTTCATCGGTTTCCCTGGAGAAATTGCTTATGATGATGGAACAGCAGAGAACGCACGAGCTTTTAACGCTGCGGATAATGCTTGGGCAGTTCGAATGACACCAGAGCTGGAGACCGCTCAACTGACAGGTGCATCGTTCCGATTCTGGAACACCGAATGGCCTGTACCTGGAGGCACAGCGTTCCAATATGCAGTATATGATGCATCGGGTGCGGGCGGAGCTCCGGGACGACAACTGGCTGGACCATTTGACGGTACTGCACTTCGTAACGATCAATGGACAACTGTTGAATTCCCGGAACCAGTCATTGTAACGGGTGATTTCTATATCGTATATGTACAGAGTTTAGCTGGAACTAGTGCTCCGGGACTCGCTACCGATGAGGATGGTCCAAATGCAGGTCGAAGCTGGCAGCGAGTAGGTGGAGCGTGGAGCACTTCACCTGCAGAAGAAGGCAACTACATGATTCGTGCAGTTGTGAGATATCCGGTAAATGCACCTGTGCTCACAGCACCTGCGAACACGTATACGAATCAATCAACATTCACCGTGTCGGGAACGTCTCCGGCATCCGGCGCTCAGATCAAGTTTTACAACGGCAAAGATCTCGCTGGCACTACAACTGTTGCAAATGGGAAGTTCTCATACGGTGTGAAACTCCGTTCTGGCATCAATGCGATTACTGCCGAGGCAGTGGTGGACGGAAAAACAACCGACCGTTCACTGCCGGTTGTCATCATTTTGGATCAGACCAAACCGCAGTTGACCATTGTTACGCCAACTCAAGGAGATCGCATCAATGCGGAAGTTGTTCACGTAACGGGTAATGTCGTGGAACAATTCCTCGATAAGTTGACTGTTAACGGACAAACCGTACAAGTGGGCAAAGACAGAAGCTTCAGTCATCGCGTATTGGTTAACGAAGGCGAGAACACGATTACCATTACAGCAACCGATCTCGCTGGCAACAAAACAACGGTAACCCGCACCGTATACGTGGAAACGGCGTTGCCAGAACTTACGAATATTACGCCAGCTGAGGATGTTCGCATCACATCAGGAGAAAGTGTCACCGTATCTTTTGACAGTAAACCTGGTCTGCAAGCATCTTTCCGGATTCAGTTACCGCTGAATCTGAATGCCCAAGGGGCAGGAGAGATTCCATTAGTGGAGACTGAACCGGGTCGTTACACGGGTACGTACACAACACCTTCATCCCTTGTTCTTGAGGGGGGAGTCATTGTGATTCGCGCTCAGGATGCAGCAGGCAACAAAGTAGAGGCGGAAGCAGCTGGACGATTGTTCGTCAGTGCAGCACAAGAACAATCCGTTCCAGAACCAGATTCGAGCCCAGCGGAGACGGAATCGAATGAATCTAGTCCACCGTCTGTTGAGGGTCTGCAACCTTAATTATCAAAGTATGACAGGGATGATAACTGCGTTTTGACCATCTAAGCAAGAAGCCGATAAGCCGAGGTATCCGGGCTTGTCGGCTTTTTGTACTATCCTCTTTTCATAGCTGAAGCCTAAGATTAGTTCAACCAAAATGCATATACTGCATGGTTTGAAGCATTAGGAGCAACAAATACGATGACAGGAGGAGTGAACTGTGGGAGTTGATACAGTACAACGATCCCAACCGCTACGAAGTAAATGGCTCAAAACCAAAATGTTGCTGAATAACTCGGCGATCAAACCATTTATCCCCGATACACAGCGATATAGTCAATCGAACCTGAAGTCCATGCTGGGGAAATATAGAATGGTATATATCAAACCTGAGATAGGCACCTTTGGAATGGGAGTCATTAAAGCTGAGATGGACAATCATCATTTTGCCTACCAGATCCATCAAAAGCGTCTGACGTTCAACAGTTTCGAGTCGTTCCATCGAAGTCTGACCCATCTGGTTAAGCATAAGAGCTATCTCATTCAGCGAGGTATTCATCTTTTGCAACATCACAACAGACGCTTTGATATACGGGTAATGGTCCAGTTGAATCCCGGGCAGAAATGGGAAGCGACGGGGGTCATCGGAAGACTGGGTCATCCGAAGAAAATCGTGACCAACTATCATAGTGGTGCCAAGCCAATGAGCATTCACACGTTGCTGAAATCCCATGCTTCTGAGAAGCGGATTAATGAATTGATCCAGGAGATGAACTGCTTGGGCATTGACATAGCTCGATACATGAGTAAGAAGTATACGCGGTTGAAGAGCATTGGGGTCGATATCGGGCTTGATCGAAGTCTGACTCCATGGATTATTGAGGTGAATGCGAAGCCAGATCCCTATATATTCAATCAGTTAAAGGACAAGACGATGTATCGTAAGGTGATTCGATATTATCGTCAGTCCACCAACAAATGAAGTGACGAATAATAACCGTCCTGGTTCATAACCAGAACGGTTATTTACATAGAAAGCCCAGACAAGCTATCTATTTCTCCTTTCTTCACATTAATGATATAACATGATATATTAGGATGTAGAACATGAGAAGTATGGGTATTTATGGAGGTGTTTGTATTGGGGAAAGACTCGGCATCCAAGCCGATGTATGAACAGATCTTTGAATCTTTGCGCGAACGGATACAGCTTCATCAATATCAAGTGGGTGAGCGTGTTCCTTCAGAGAAGGAATTATGTGATGAATTCGGAGTGAGCCGGATTACAACTAAAAAAGCGCTTGAGATGCTGGCGAGTGAACAATTAATTGTTCGTCAGCCGGGACGGGGTTCTTTTGTAGCCGACACAGCAGATGTGTTACAAGAAAGACCTAACAGATCTGCTCCGCGTGCTGCGGTTAAAGATCCGGAGAAGAAGCTGCTCATTGGTCTGGTCATTACCAACTTCAGTGATATGTATGGTACAGAACTGTTATATGGCATGGAAGAAGCTTCACGAGAACATGATTGTTTTCTCGTACTTAGACGATCCTTCGGGATTCCCGAGCAGGAGGAACGCAGCATTCAGGAACTGCTGGAACTGGGTGTGGACGGATTGATTATTTTCCCGGCACAGGGTGAATATTTCAGTGATGAGATTCTTAAACTGGTCGTGAACAAATTCCCGTTTGTCTTGATTGACCGGTATCTGAAAGGCATTCCAGCTTCTTCGGTAAGTACGGATAACGTAGGCGCGGCGAGAGAAGGGATGAATTATCTGTTCCACCTTGGTCATCGACACATCGCTTTTCTGACACAGCCTCCGGCGAACACCACACCGATTGAAGAACGAATTGAAGGGATTATTGAGGCACATCATGATCAAGGTGTACTGGTGAACAGGGAATTGTGGTTAGAATCTTTTCTTTCGACATTGCCTAGTGTGTTCGATCCTCAAGTCGAGATCCGCGATGTGGAGACACTGGTGGAACATTTACAGAAATACCCGCAGATTACTGCACTCTTTGCTGCGGAGTACCATATTGCTTTGCTTGCAGAACAGGCAGCCGATCAGCTTGGTCTGAGGATTCCGGAAGATTTGTCCATCATTTGTTTTGATAGTCCAAACGCTGCCGAAGGAAGCCGTGTAACACATATGCGACAGAGCCAGTTTGATATGGGGAAACAGGCATTCGAGATGGTGCTTCAAAGTATGCAGAACAACGAAATGGCAGTGAACAGAGTTGTTTTGCCTGCGCGCTTGGTGAAGGGGAAATCAACGAGTACGCTGAAACAAAAGGGTTAATTTTAGCGGTCTTATATTCATTGGGTTCAATCAGAGACTTCGTGGAAACGAGGTCTCTTTTTGGTGTGAATAAAAAGGGAAACATCACTTTGATTGGTATATTATTTAAAACCGATAAATTAAAATAACATGCTAATATACAAATAAATATATTGACATAACATTATATTCGTTTTAGGATGATGAAAGCGGTTAATAAACTGGATTACATAAGGAGGACAACATGCTGACACCCAGAGAAGATCAAGACATTTCCCCCTCGATATACGACATGATTGATCGGGTTAACAAACGTATGCCGGATTATCCGGAACTTAACCAAATGTTCAAAAACTGTTTTACCAATACGATGGCGACCACAATTCAGCGCAAAGAAGATGGAACAACTTTTGTGATTACGGGAGATATCCCTGCCATGTGGTTACGTGATTCTGCTGCTCAGGTCAGACCTTATCTGGTTCTCGCTTCAGAGGATGAAGATATCGCTGATATGATCGCTGGACTGGTTCAACGGCAACTGAATTATATTCTTCTGGACCCTTATGCAAACGCTTTTAATGAGACGGAGAGTGGGAAAGGACATCAGGAAGATCTGACGCAGATGAATGATTGGATCTGGGAACGGAAGTATGAGATTGACTCTCTGGCTTATCCGATTCAGCTCAGTTATCTCTTGTGGAAGAACACGGGCAGAACAACACAATTCAATGACACGTTCCGCAAAGCAGCCCAGATTATCATGCAATTATGGCAAGTGGAACAGCATCATGAGACGAAATCACCTTACACGTTCCAACGTCTGGATGCTCCCGAAACCGATACGCTCTGCCGAGATGGACGAGGTACTGAAACAGCCTACACAGGCATGACCTGGTCGGGATTCCGTCCCAGCGATGATCGCTGTGAATATGGTTATCTGATTCCATCCAATATGTTCGCTGTTGTGGCGCTTCGATATCTACAGGAAATTGCTGAAACTGTATTCGAGGATGAAACGCTGGCAGCGACTGCTCAGCAGTTGGAAGATCAGATCAACAAAGGCATTCAGGATTATGGCACTGTCGAACATCCAGAATATGGAACCATACATGCATATGAAACCGATGGGAAAGGCAATTACAATCTGATGGATGATGCCAATGTGCCGAGCCTGCTGTCTTTACCTTATCTCGGATACGTGGATGAGAACGACGAGGTGTATCAAAATACGCGCCGTTTCATTCTATCCTCGCATAACCCGTATTTTTATGAGGGTACAGCAGCTGCTGGAATTGGAAGTCCGCATACACCGGAAGGATACATCTGGCATATCGCTTTATCGATGCAGGGGCTAACTACAGAGGATCGCCACGAAAAACTGCGATTGCTCCAGCTCATCCAACAAACGGATGCGGGCACCGGATTGACCCATGAAGGCTTTTCGGCTAACAATCCACATGAATATACACGTCCATGGTTTTCATGGTCCAACATGCTCTTTAGTGAACTGATGATGGATTATTGCGGATTCCGCGTAGAGAAATAGGATTGCGTACAGAAATAGATAGGAAAGCAAGAGAGAACCTGCGAGTACATCATAACGTTCGGAGTTCGTCGAATTCCGACAAGAGGAGAGCGAACCATGAGAAAAATATCATTGAAAATGCCGGTAGCAGCAGTTATGACATCCTTGCTCATTCTAACGACAGCCTGTTCAGGCGGAAGTTCCAGTACAGGCACAACCAGTGATGGCAAGAAGCAAGTAACCGTATCGTTCCGTTCTTCAGGATCTGAAGATACACTTACGAAGTTTTTTCAATCAGGATTGGTGGATCAGTTCGAGAAAGAAAATCCGGATATCAAAATCAACATTGCACCTGTATTGGCAAGTGAAGGTGATTATACATCCAAAATGGTTTTGCAGATGAAATCCCCGGATACGGCACCTGATGTCATTGCAGAAGATACATCCATCATTAAATCCGATGCTGCTGCGGGATATCTGGAGCCACTGGATACACAGGTTCAGGGATGGCCCGATTGGGAAGAACACATCATCGACAATCTGAAGGCAGGGGTTACCGGAGAAGACGGCAAAGTGTATGGCGTTCCGGCTACCTCGGATACACGCGGAATCTGGTATAACAAGGAACTGTTTCAACAGGCAGGTCTGGAAGTTCCGTTCAAACCTGCAAGCTGGGCAGAAGTACTCGAAGCAGCGCGTACCATCAAGCAAAAACTGCCGGGTGTGACACCGCTTAATATGATCGTGGGCAAAGCAAACGGTGAAGGTGTCACCATGCAAACGCTGGAAATGCTGCTCTATGGTACAGCGGACACGCTGTATGACGACACTAGCAAAAAATGGGTAGTTAACAGCCCGGGGCTGCTGGATTCCTTCAAATTCATAGATCAAGTGTTTAACACGGATAAAACAGGTCCGACTATGCAGGTCGCCTTAAATGGACAAGCTGGCAGTATTGCATTCCAGCAACAATTCCCGCAGGACAAGCTGGCGATGGCTGTAGATGGTAGCTGGGCAGGTTCGACATGGGCCGAGAACGGTGCTGCTCCAATTGCCAACGTCGAAGAGAAAATAGGTTTTGCGCCATTCCCGACACAAAATGGGGAAGAACCTGGAGCAACGACGATGTCTGGAGGATGGGCTTGGTCTGTTCCTGCACAAGCGAAGAACAAGGAAGAGGCTTGGAAATTTATTGAGTTTCTGATGAATAAGGAAAATGCGACTGCACGCGTAGTAGCGGAAGGCAGCCTCAGCCCACGTAATGATTCCACAGAAGTTGAAGGGTATACGGATCGTCCATATACCAAAGAAGCACAGGAACTCTTGAATGTGGCTCACTTCCGTCCAGCGAACGATCAATATGCAGCGGTATCCGCACAATTGCAAAGCATTGTTGAGAGTATTGCCTCTGGCAAGCTGACGCCGGAAGAGGGAGTTACGCAATTGAAGGACAACGTATCCCGTTCCCTTGGCGCGGACAGCATCGAAGAGAAATAAGGATATCGATATATTCGGAGGGGGAGGCACAATCTCCCCTTTTTCCGGTTCGAATGGAGAGTGACTTATGAAAAGGAAAGCACCAGGCTCATTTCTGTTTCTAATGCCTTCCGTACTGTTATTACTCGTGTTTTTCATTGTTCCTATTATTCTGACGATTTTCTTTGCCTTTACAAATATGGCTCTGACCGGTGCTGCAGCCAAGAGTCTGGAGTTCGTCGGATTTCAGAATTTCATTAATATGTTCCATGATCCGGACTTCCGCATTAGTGTCTGGCGTACGCTGGTCTTTCTCATCTTCTCCGCAGTGATTGGTCAGGTATTGCTTGGATTCATTCTGGCTCTTCTAATGAAGGAGAAAAATGTGACGTTCCGCCGGGTCATTGGCATCATCGTCATTGCCGGTTGGGTGACACCTGAGATTGTTGTGGCATTCTGTATGGTGGCCTTTTTCAGTGACAATGGTTCATTGAATCAGATTCTCGGCTGGTTTGGGGCAAGTCCAATCTCCTGGTTGTTCAGTTTCCCTATGGTGAGTGTCATTATTGCGAACATCTGGCACGGTACAGCCTTCTCCATGATGGTCTATCAGTCGGCTCTGGATGATATTCCGAAGGAAGTCGAAGAAGCTGCGATTATTGACAGTGCCACCGGGTTCCAGATTGTCAGACACATTACGATTCCAATGGTAAAAGGGTCCATCGTGACCAACATGATGCTGGTCACCCTACAGACACTGGGTGTGTTCACACTAATCTATACGATGACTGGTGGTGGCCCGGGTACTTCGACACAAACCTTGCCGATCTTCATGTACAACCAGGCCTTTGTGAACTATCAGTTTGGATACGGTACAGCCATATCGCTGGTCCTGCTGTTCATCGGTATTATCGCCAGCCTGTTCTACATGCGATCCATGAAAGTGAAAGTGTAACCATGAAGGAGGTTCGATCCCTATGGTCAAACATGGGCTTCAACGCAAAATCCAGTACGGAATTCTAGTTTTTCTGGGGCTCTGTTTTTTATTGCCGCTGCTCTGGATCATTCTGGCTTCGTTTGATCCGAACGCACAGCAGGGCATCAAAATGCCCAGTGCCTGGACCATTCAAAATTTCAAGGATGTACTCGGGGATTCGAGCAATCTTCGTTCATTCGGTGTAGGTCTGATTCTGTCGGGAGGACAAGCGATATTGGTTGTGTTGGTATCGGTTCTTGCTGCCTATCCATTATCCCGATACGAGATGAGATTCAAAAAAAGTTTCCTCTTATCCATTCTGTTCATGACAGCTCTTCCGATTACGGCCGTGATGGTTCCGGTATTTCAAATGTTTCTATTCTTCAAAATGCAAAATAGCATCATTGCCACAATGCTGTTCCTAACCGCATCTTCACTTCCTTACGGCATTTGGATGATGAAAAACTTCATGGATTCGGTGCCCATTGATCTGGAAGAATCGGCATGGATTGACGGAGCGTCCGTCTGGAATGGCTTGAGACGAATCGTAGCTCCATTGATGTTGCCCGGTATTGCAACGATAGCGATATTTACCTTTTCGGGAAGTTGGGGCAATTTCTTTGTGCCATACATCCTGCTCCAGACCCCGGAGAAACTTCCGGCATCAGTCACGATCTATCAATTCTTCGGCAGCCACGGCATGGTTGAATACGGCAGATTGGCTGCATTTTCACTACTTTATACGATGCCTTCGGTTGTGCTATATATCTTCTCCCAGCGTTACATGTCCAAAGGCTTCAGCATGGGCGGGGCAACCAAAGGTTAATGACAGGAGGTACGCAACATGACAACCAAAAAGACGGCACATCTCATCTCGCATACCCATTGGGACCGGGAATGGTATATGCCTTATGAACATCATCATGTTCTTCTCATTGAGCTGATGGATAAACTGCTGGATACGCTCGATCAGGACCCGGAATATCGTTATTTCCATCTGGATGGGCAGACGATTATTCGTGAGGATTATTTGCAGGTTCGGCCTGAACAACAGGAGAGACTTGACCGCTATATTCGTGAAGGACGCATTCATTTTGGCCCATGGTATGTGTTACAGGATGAGTTTCTGACCAGCAGCGAGGCCAACTTGCGTAATCTGCTCATCGGTCATCGCGATGCTCGACCTTTGGGTGTGATATCCAAGACGGGATATTTTCCAGACTCGTTCGGAAATATGGGACAGGCACCGCAAATTCTGCAACAAGCCGACATTCATAACGCGATCTTCGGGCGCGGGGTAAAGCCTACCGGATTCAATAATGCCGTGGTTGATGCGGATAGTTACGAATCTCCCTATTCCGAGATGATCTGGCGTTCGCCGGATGGTTCGGAAGTGCTCGGCATTTTGTTCGCGAATTGGTACTGTAACGGGATGGAAGTTCCGGTTGATTCGGAGAAAGCCCGAGCCTACTGGGACAAAAATCTGGAAGATGCCGAGAAGTTCGCCTCGACCCCGCATCTGTTGTTCATGAATGGTTGTGATCACCAGCCGATCCAGACAGATCTGCCTGAGGCTTTACGTACGGCGGCTGCGTTGTATCCTGATGTGGAATTTATTCACTCCAATTTTGACGATTACATTGAGGCGGTTACGAAGGAAGTCCCTGAGCATCTGGCGACCATCGAAGGCGAACTTCGCAGTCAGCACACGGATGGTTGGGGAACACTGGTGAATACGGCATCCGCCCGGGTGTATCTGAAACAGTTGAATCAGCAGGGGCAGACGTTGCTTGAAAAAGTAGCCGAACCACTGGCAGCCATGGCCCATATAGCCGGGGTAAAAGATTATCCGCACCATCTGTTGACGCATGCATGGAAGATGCTGATGCAGAACCACCCGCATGATAGCATCTGCGGCTGCAGTGTGGATGAGGTTCACCGTGAGATGGTGACCCGCTTCGCCAAGAGCAGACAGCTTGCAGAGAAATTGGTTTCCCAGAGCGCGCAGGCGATTGCTGAGTCCATTCATGTGCAACCTGCTGAGGCTTGGGGAGAGGAAGCGGTGCTGTTCACTGTGTTCAACACGAGTGGGTGGAATCGAAATGGAATCATCGAAATGGACCTGATTGTGGACAAAGTATTTTTCCCGGAAGGTCCTAACCCTCAGGCACTTGCGCAGAAGGTGGAAAAAGATGCATTACCAGCGTATCAGCTCATCGATTCGGATGGACACGTGTATTCGGCTGAAATCAAGGATCTGGGTGCGCATTTCGGTTATGAACTTCCGAAGGATCGCTTCCGACAGCCTTATATGGCTCGTAAAGTAAGAGTTACTTTCCAGGCGGTGAATGTACCTTCGCTGGGTTATAAGACATATGCTCTCATTCCAGTTCATACGCCAACAGAGAATGCTGAGATTGCTGAAGTGCCCGATACGAGCGAACTCATTCAGGTTCAGGGAATGATGATGGAAAACGGTCATTTGCGGGTGACGGTTGAAGAGAATGGTACGGCTACAATTGAAGATAAGGTATCCGGTACTGTATACAGGGGATTGAATTCATATGAGAATACCGGTGATATCGGTAATGAATATGTCTACCGACAACCAGAGGGAGAGACAACGCTGACCACAGAGCACCTGAAGGCAGACGTGCGGATCGTGGAGCAATCTCCGTATCGTGCAGTCATGGAGAGTATACTACGCTGGGATATTCCTGCTGGAGCAGATGAACTGTTCGAGCTGGAGAAACGCCAAATGGTTCCTTTTACAGAACGGAAGGCGCAGCGGGTGAAGAACACGGTTCCGTTGGTGATTACGACAACGTATACGCTGGAAGCAGGCAGTAATATGGTCAAAGTAAAATCTGAATTTAACAATCAGGCCAAGGATCATCGGCTGCGTGCACTCTTTCCATCCGGACTGGTGACAGAGGAACATTATGCAGATTCCATCTTTGAGGTAGCCAAACGTTCGAACGCACCGGCCAAGGAATGGGTGAATCCGAGTAATGCGCAGCATCAGCAAGCGTTTGTACATGTGATGGATGGTGATCATGGCTTGATGATTGCAAACAAAGGGCTGAATGAATACGAGGTTTTACAGCATGAAGAAGGTAGTACGATTGCGGTTACGCTGCTGCGCGCCTCTTCGGAACTAGGAGATTGGGGTGTGTTTGAAACACCGGAAGCCCAGTGTCTGGGTCCTCAGAGTGTAGAATACGCGATTATTCCATTTGCAGGTGATGCTGCACAGTCAGGAGCATGTGCATCTGCATATGTGTATCCAATTCCGTGGACGACTGTACAGCTAGGGGCATTAGCACGCACGTTTGAGCGGGAAGGTCGTGCCGGAGCTGATGGGCAGAAGGTGGAGTTGCCTCTATCGAAGCAATGGTTAGCGTGGAATGCACAAAGTTCGTCACTAGCCTTCTCCACATTGAAGATCGCAGAGGAAACCGGAGATGTGATTGCTCGCTGGTATAATCTGAATTCTGAAGCTGCTGAATTGAACGTTCAGCCTGGATTCGAATGTGCCTCCGTATATGAGAGCGATGTGCTGGAACGTGTTAAGGCTGCTTTGAAGGACCATAGACAGATGGTATCCGGGTACAAAATTGTTACACAAGGGTACAAGCTTTATTGAGTGTGTAATTACAAACAGCAGAGCACTCTTTCATGATAGCGTAGTGTTGACGACCAGATTTTTCTTCATTAGAAGTCAATATTCAAGCAGCTTTATCGTATTATCAGGTTAGCCAGTAATTACTGGTTGGCCTTTTTTTTGTGGTTGGTTTACGATGGGGGGGAGCCGGGAGAACGTGGCAGCTGCCATTGGCATTGAATTGTATAACAACGAGCGTTTAAATAATCAAGAAGCCTTCGTTCAGTGGAGTACCAAACGAAGGCTTCTTGATTATTTGGAATGAAGTATTTATCTTACTGTATATTCAAACGTTTGATTCTGAATTTTAATTTCTGCTTTCAACGGTTTATCGCTTTTGGCCACTTCATTCGGGATCTCTACAAGATAGTAAATCGTTCCGGTTTTGAGCGGGTCTATATCAGTAATGTTCGTATACTAAACGTATCATAATCATACTTATTGTCGTATTTCAGACCGACCTCAGCGATTTTGTCTGCGGTAATACCTTCGTACTCAATTCATATATCTGGTAGGCCACCTCTATTCAAAAAACACCCTCCTTCCGATGATTACTTCACCCTTAGTCTATTGTACCTTCATGGGAGCAAGTGGCGTTGGAGCCATGATCCCGGTCAATGACGTTCAGTCCGTCATACTCACACCATGCCAGTCTGGCTCAAGAGGGGAGTCCCCGAGAATCTTAGGAGTTTTGGGATATATACTCTGTAAATTCAGTCTTTAGTAGGAGGTGAACAACGATAATGTCCATATAATTAAGAATTGAAAGGAGACGTCATATCATTACTTAGGATGGGCATCTTTATGACAAATTGGAGGTTGAAAAGATTGAATAGGCATGAAAAGGGCACCAATGCATCAAGCCTGTTTCGCAATCGGTTTCTGCAGACGATTTTATTATCAAGCGTGCTCCTGCAGATCGGCATCTGGGTACGTAATTTCGCTATTCTCCTGTATGTTGCGGAAAGAACAAACAATGATCCATACGCCATTTCACTAATCAGCGTAGCAGAATTCGCACCTATTTTTGTTTTTTCATTCATAGGAGGTACATTTGCCGACCGCTGGCGGCCGAAGCGAACGATGATCTGGTGCGATTTATTATCCGCGGTATCGGTATTCGTAGTACTTCTGACCATACATTACGGTTCTTGGCAATCCGTCTACCTTGTCGCATTCATCTCGGCAATTCTTTCGCAGTTCTCCCAGCCTTCAAGCATGCGATTGTTTAAGTATCATGTGGCTGAAGAACAGCTTCAGCAAGGGATGGCCCTGTTCCAATCGCTGATGGCCATCTTTATGGTGCTTGGGCCGATGCTGGGCACGTTGATATACAGCACGTTTGGTCTTGAAACATCGATCGCTGTCATGGGTGTGGTTTTTTTGCTCTCTGCACTCGTCCTTGTTCGTCTGCCAGAGGATAATATGGAAGCACAAACGGCCGCTGTGAAAGGGCAGTTCCGTAAAGAATTCATTGAAGGCTTCCGCTATGTCTGGCAAAGCCAAGTGCTGCGTATGCTCGGACTCGCGTTTATTCTCGCGGGACTCGCTGTTGGCGTCGCCCAAGCTCTCAACTTGTTTATTGTAACGGAGCGGCTGGGCAGGAGTAAGGAGTTCCTGCAATATCTGCTGATGGTGAATGGCGCAGCCATGCTGATTGGTGGCGGAATCGTAGCTGTCTTCGCGAAACGGGTTCCACCGCAGGTTCTTCTTGCGATAGGTATGATCGCAGGCGCTTTCTGCACAGCTATTGTAGGGTATTCGACGAGCGTTCCGCTCACCCTGACTGTTCAATTTCTGAATGGGCTTGTGTTCCCATGCATCCATATTGGGATTAGCACAATGATTCTGAAATGGTCACATGCTTCCATCGTCGGTCGGGTGAACGGGGTTCTGAATCCGATGTTCGTTGGCATGATGGTCATTTCCATGTCCTTCGCAGGTGCTTTAAAGGATGCTTTTTCGCTGAGTGCGATCTATGGCGGTGCAGGATTGTTATTTCTTCTTGGCGCACTGGTCATGGTGCCGATCATGAACCAAAAAGCCCCGAATAACGCACATACTGTTGTAGAGACATAATATCGAGATATCTATAAGATTTTTATGAGAAGAGCCAGCCATGAAAAAGTGGCCGGTTCTTCTTCATTCCCTGGTGGTTCATCAGGGATTAGCCATATTTTAGTAACTCATTGCATCCCGATAGCAGAGCCTATAAAAAGACGCTCATTTTCACACCTAAACTAATAAACAAAATGAGTGTAAAGAGCGCGTCGATTATAAACAACATGAGGGACAATGAGACTTGCACACTGTATTTATAGTTAGAACGAACAGCCAAGTTATTTCGGAGCAGATGACAACATTACAGCAGCTGTTTCAACACTATGCCATGGCTTATGGCGAAGAGCACTTGAAGGGATGGAGAATTGAGTTTCAATGACTATCTGCATTGTCAATCCTGAATTCAAATCAAATCCTGTTATTGCGTTTAACTTCCAACACTATAATATGTCGTGATCTTATACATTTATTGTCGTGAGTTTCTATTAAAAATACATTAAGTCTGTGATAACTTATAGATAAATGTCAGAATATTATATAGTATGGAGGTAAGCCAACAGTGACCATTCGAATTGGAAAAATTAGCTTGTGGCATGTTCACGCATGGGATTACATCAAGCAGGCACAGGAACATGAAGATACAGTCATAGCAGCCGTGTGGGATGAAGATGCCAAGCGGGGACAGGAAGCGGCAGAACGTTTAAACGTACCCTTCTATGCTTCACTCGAAGATATGCTGGCCAGAGATGACATCGATGCCGTTATTGTAGATGCGCCAACCCGCATTCATGAAGAAGTGATCACCGCTGCTGCAAAAGCAGGGAAACACATCTTCACGGAAAAGGTTATTGCAGCGACACAAGCGGAATCCAACAGAATCCTTGGTGAGGTAGAGGCAAACAAAGTCAAGATGACAGTCTCCTTACCACGTCTGAATGCAGGGTATACACTCACGATTCAGGATGTACTTAACCAGGGATTGCTTGGCAAAGTGACTTATGTTAGAGCACGTTTATCGCATGATGGAGCGATTTCGAACTGGTTACCTGAACACTTCTATGATCTGAAGGATTGTCAGGGCGGTGCACTGATTGATCTGGGCTGCCATCCCATGTATCTGGCCAAACTGTTTCTGGGTCAGGAAGTAACAGCGGTTAACGCGAACTTCGGATACATTACAGGCAAAGAAGTGGAAGATAATGCAGTTGCAACCTTGTTTACGGATTCCGGAGCAGTTGGTGTTGTTGAAGCTGGTTTTGTAAATAGCCATTCTCCGTTTACAATTGAGGTTCATGGTACGGAAGGCACCCTTCTCTACGGGACACCTGATGATAAGCTGTTGATTCGTACAAAAGCAGCACAGGGTCAGTATGAAGAATGGACTGAACTTCCTTTGGCAGACAAAAGGGAAAGCGCATTCAATCAATGGGTTGCACATATACAAAATGATACGGATGCAACGGAAAACGTGCAGATCGCTATGGAGCTGACCCGGTTGATGGAAGCTGCTAACCTCTCTGCCAGCGAAGGGCGCAGAATTGCTCTGAATGAGTTGAAGGGTTAGGTTTTATTAAGGAGGTGTGCAATCTTGAGCCTGTATCCTTATGAGAAAATGCTTGAACGGCAGGATCTCCTGGAGAGACTGGATATTGCAATGGTGTGGGGACATTATGAGATTCGCGTGATGCGATTTCATCTGACTTCTTTTCCAGCAGGCCGAGTTGTGGATTTCCATAATCATGCGGAGTTTGAGTTTCATTTTATCCCGAGAGGAAAAGGCAAAGTTATTCTTGATGATCAGACACATGCACTTTCGGAAGGTATGTTGTATTTGACTGGTCCGGGTGTCGTACATTATCAGGAGGCGGACGCCAAAGAGGATATGGATGAACTATGTCTTCATGTGGATATCGTTCATAAGCCAAGAGAGCATGTCGATCCTTGGGAAGCCGCTGAATCCGAGGAGACGATTGAAAAGCTCAGAACGCTTCCGCATACTCCGGTGAATGATTATCATCGGGCGATGCATTGTTTTTTGGAAGCCTATGAGGCATGTGATCAGAAATTGTTAGGTTATTATACGTCGATCAAGCAACTGGTCATTAGCATATTACTCAAAACCGTGCGAGCATACGACACCGGTGGGAATCGACCGGAAGCCCCTGTTCGGGACATGTCGGCGTATCGTTATGAGTATGCCGTGCAGTATATGGAGGCGAATCATCCTACAGTAGTCACGCTGGAGCATGTAGCTGAGAAACTTCATATCAGCAGCAGGCAATTGCAGAGAATCTTCTATCAAGTACAGCCTGAGATGCCTTTCAGCCGCGTACTGGAGGATATTCGTCTGCGCGCCGTGTGCCGTAATCTGGAGGAAAGTAACGTATCCATCGAACAGATCGCTCTCGCTTCAGGCTTCAATAATGCCAACTATTTGCATGCTGTATTTCGCAAACGTTTGGGGATGACCCCATCGGCTTTTCGTAAAATGAAACAACCAATACTTAAGTGAGGGTGAATATATATGAGTAAAGTATATCGTATCGGAATTATTGGCTGTGGTGGAATCGCGAATGGTAAACATCTGCCAAGTCTGAGTAAACTGGATAATGTTGAACTGGTGGCTTTCTGCGATATTGTTCAGGAACGTGCAGATGAAGCCAAGCAGAAATATGGCTCTACGGATGCTGAAGTCTACACCGATTATCAGGAATTGCTCAAAGATGAGTCTCTGGATATTGTGCATGTGCTTACGCCGAATATTTCTCATGCCGAGATTTCCATTGCTGCCCTGGAAGCGGGCAAACATGTCATGTGTGAGAAGCCGATGGCGAAGACCTCTGCCGAAGCACAGCTCATGCTTGAAGCGGCAGAGCGTACCGGCAAGAAACTGACGATAGGATACAACAACCGATTCAGAGAAGACAGTCAATACTTGAAGAAGGTGTGCGAAGCGGGTGATCTGGGGAATATCTATTTTGCCAAAGCACATGCCATTAGACGTAGAGCAGTACCAACCTGGGGTGTTTTCCTGGATGAGGAGAAACAAGGCGGCGGTCCGCTGATTGATATTGGTACACACGCACTTGATCTGACGCTATGGATGATGGATAACTACCAGCCAAAGGTTGTTCTCGGCACGACCTATCATGAGCTCTCGCAACGTGAAAATGCAGCCAACGCCTGGGGCCCGTGGGACCCGAAACAATTCTCCGTAGAAGATTCGGCCTTCGGCATGATTGTGATGGAGAATGGAGCAACGATCATGCTAGAATCCAGCTGGGCGCTCAACTCACTGGACGTGGATGAAGCCAAATGCAGCTTGAGTGGAAGTGAAGCAGGTGCGGATATGAAGAACGGACTGCGCATTAATGGCGAGAAATTCAGCCGTCTGTACACCAATGAAATTGAACTGAGTGCAGGTGGGGTAGCTTTCTATGATGGCAAGAGCGAGAGCGCACCAGATGTGGAGATGAGAAAGTGGATTGAAGCGATTGAGAACGATCAGGAGCCAGTCGTTACACCAAAACAAGCGCTGGTTGTATCTCAGATCCTGGAAGCACTCTATGAATCTGCTCGCACAGGTAAGGCTGTATACTTGAATAACGCTAGCGAAGCATAGAACAGAAGGAAATACAGAAAGCACAGATTACAGAACCCTTTGTCCCGTTATTAGGACAGAGGGTTTTTGGTGTTTTGGATACTAGCTATTGGTCCATACCAGACTCTATTTCAGCACATATGATGAGAGAAAACTGAGCTGAAAAGAGGGTATATCTTGACTAAAAACAAAATGAGTCATGGTGTTTCCATTGTTGTATGTACCAATCGGCCGCAATTTTTTGAAAACATCCTGCAAAATTACAGTCGGCAGCATTATAAAAGCAAAGAACTGATCATTGTCCTGAATCATGACAGTATGAATCTGGCGTCATTCCAGAACCGTGTTCGAAATCTTGCCAATGTTCATGTATATCAGGTTCCGGAGAGCATTTCCCTGGGACAAAGCCTGAACGCTGGCATGACAAGGGCTCGTTTTTCGTTGATTGCCAAATTTGATGATGATGACTACTATTCGCCATATTATTTGACAGAACAGGTGAGAGAACTTAGACGGACCAAAAGTGATATTGTGGGCAAACATTCGTGCCTGGTCTACTTGGGTGCGTCCAAGACACTATTGGTCAGATCCCCTGCTGAAAAAAATAAACCGGTTGAATTTGTACAAGGGGGTACTATTTTATTTAAAAGGGAGATCTTGAAAAAGGTCCGCTTCACGGACCGTTCAGTAGGGGAAGATGTAACCTTCCTGAGACAATGCAGGAAAAGAGGATTCAAAGCGTACGCGACCTCACCTTTCAATTATGTGTATCACCGGAGAAAAAACAAAAAAAGCCATACGTGGAGAGCGGATGACAACTTTTACCTGGAGGGAAGCACCAAACTTGCAGTTACGGACGATTTTAGACCCTTTGCTAATAAGAAATTATAGAGGAGAAAGAGATGCTTCTGCTCAATGCAGATGCGTCTTTTTTGTGCCCAAATGGTTCAATTGGGAGGTGGTGAGAAAAAAATATGAATTTAATTGAAAAAAAGTATTGCATATAAGTTTAGTCGGAATTATATTAATGGTATAAGGTCTAGACCATATACAGATCGGAGTGTTCAGATGTCCAGTACGTTTTCATTTCGTTTTGAGAAAGTATCCACCAAAAAGGTTAGTGAATTCATTAGAGAACAATTGGAAGAAGCCATTATTCTGAAAGAATTAATGAGTGAAGAACAGCTTCCAGCCGAGCGAGATCTGGCAGAGATTTTTAACGTAAGCCGCATTACCGTTCGTGAAGCACTCTCTTCACTGGAAGAGAAAGGCTTGATTGAGAAAAGGGTGGGTGCCAAAGGCGGAACATTTGTACTGCCTCTGACAGCCAATTCGCATAAACGGACCAGAGAAGAGATTAAGCGGGATTGGTCACAGATGCTGAAGGTGTTTGAATATCGAACGATCATCGAGCCGGAGGGAGCTTTTCTCGCTGCTGAGCGGATCACCGCAGGCGAACTGGAGCTGCTTGAGGGCTATATGGAACAAAGTATAGAGCCGGACTGTACAAGGGAATGGTTCAGGGCGCTGGATGTGAAATTTCATCTGACCATTGCCAAAGCTTCGGGAAATCCCTATTGCGAGAGAGCGGTCAGACAGATCCGGACCAAAATTAATCCGGCGCTGGATTTGATGCCCTATGATGACCGGATACGTACCGTCAACCACGGTGTACATATGGAGATTCTTGAAGCGCTGAAAGCACATGACAGGTTCAAGTCCCGAGAGACGATGAAAAGACATATCGAATTCTCGGCTGACGCGATCTATGCCCGTTTGGTTTCTGAATCGGATGAAAATGAAGGGAATGACAGCGAATGAATCGTTCAGAACTGATTAAGCTGGCTCAGCCATTACAAGACCAGTTAAGCGCCTGGCGCAGAGATCTGCATCGCCATCCTGAGATTGGCTACGAGGAGCATCGCACATCCTCTATCGTAGCTGAACATCTGGAAAGCCTGGGCCTGGAAGTTACACGTAATGTGGGACAGACCGGTGTCACAGGCCTGCTTCGCGGAGAGACAGATGGACCAACCTTTGCCTTGCGCGCAGACATGGATGCTCTGCCAATCCAGGATCAGAAAGCGGTGGAATACCGCTCGCAAGTAGATGGCAAAGCGCATCTGTGTGGACATGACGCTCACACCTCCATCCTGATGGGAGCTGCCCAATTGCTTACTGGCCTTGGAAGACCGAAATCAGGCAACATCAAATTCATTTTCCAGCCAGCGGAAGAGGGACTTGCAGGGGCAAGAGCCATGATCCAGGACGGTGTTCTGGAGAATCCCAAGGTTGATGCCATCGCAGGGTTACACATGACACCTGGACAGGACACGGGAACCTTGGGCGTAAGTCAGGGCGTTGCATTTGCTTCAGCTGATCCCTTGATTATTAAGGTGTCTGGCAAAGGTGGACATGCGGCTCGTCCGCATGAAGGCATTGACGCGATTGCGGTATCTGCTCAGGTCATCACCGCCTTGCAAAATATCGTCAGTCGGATGGTCGATCCGCTTGAACCCGCTGTAGTCACCATTGGCAAAATCACCGGAGGTTATATGGGAACAGCCATCGCCCCGGAAGTGGAGATGATCGGTACGGTTCGTACACTCTCACCTGCCATTCGTGAACGGATGCCAGCTTTGATCGAGCAGGTTGTTAAAGGGGTCTGTGATTCTTTCGGAGCAGGATGCGAAGTCGTCTACGGTGATGGATACCCTGTTGTCGTGAATGATCTCGGCATGGTTGACCTGCTGACAGAGACCTGCGACCAGGTTAATGTGCAGAAGGGATGGAACTATATCAAACCCTCTACAGGGGGAGAGGATTTCGCTTTTTATTGTGAACAGATTCCGGGTGTATTTTTCAGACTTGGATCTGGTAATGATGAGGAACGGACTCGCTATCCACTTCACCATCCTATGTTTGATCTCGATGAGACAGCGATGCCTTATGGAGTGGGCATGTTGTCTGCAGTAGCTCTTGAATTTTTGGCAAGGAATACAACTTCTGAGGGGGAGCAATCACAATGAAAAAAAGACAATGGACAGGCTTGTGGATCACATTACTGGCAATCGTCATGGTACTCAGCGCCTGCGGAGGAAAAACAACTAGCACCAATGACAATGCCGTAACAGAAGGAACGGGCAGTGGAAGCGCAAGTACAACACTGACCATTGCTGCAGCAACAGATATTGAGAGTTTCGATCCGCACAACAACAACAACACCTCCAGTGAGGCTGTCCTGGTCAATGTTTTTGATTACTTGATCAAGAATGACAGTGAACAGAAAAAAGTCGCGGGACTTGCGACGTCATGGGATCAGGTTGATGACACAACATGGAGATTCAAGCTGCGTGAAGGCGTAACCTTCCACAATGGCGATCCTTTCACTTC
The DNA here is from genome assembly GCF_024159265.1 of Paenibacillus sp. 1781tsa1. Taxonomy (NCBI): domain Bacteria; kingdom Bacillati; phylum Bacillota; class Bacilli; order Caryophanales; family Paenibacillaceae; genus Paenibacillus; species Paenibacillus sp. 1781tsa1. The sequence goes on from NZ_JAMYWY010000001.1 coordinate 3,114,939, forward strand.
GGCAGATGTAAAATACACGCTGGAGCGCGTAGCCAAGGACGAGACACTGAAACAAAACAGTTATTTCAAAAATATCGTAGAAGTTAAAGCGGTGGATGACTATACCGTAGACATCATCACGGATGGCCCAGATCCGTTGCTCCTGAATCGTTTGTCCAAAATGGGAGCTGGTATTCTGCCGGCAAAATATATTGCGGATAAAGGATTTGATGCTTTCCTTAAACAACCGGTAGGCACAGGTCCTTACAAGTTCAGTAAATGGACCAAAGATGATCGTGTGGAATTGGTGAAAAACGAGAACTACTTCGACGGTGAACCAAAATGGAATGAAGTGGTATTCCGCGTTATTCCTGAAGCCTCTACACGTGTATCCGAATTACTTGCCGGTGGTGTAGATGTTGCGTCTTCCATTCCGTCCACTGATATTGCCCGGATCGAAGGTGAAGCAGACAAAAAGATTGTCAAAGCACCAATCCAACGTGTGCTTCAGTTGATCTTCCGTCAGACAGAAGGCAGCATCACGGCTGATCCGAAAGTACGTGAAGCCATTGACCTGGCCATCGACAAACAAGGAATCGTGGACAGCATTGCCGGCGGAGCAGGTATCGTAACCCGCACATCCGTAACACCAGGCAACTTCGGTGCTGATCCTTCATTGTACAAAACGTCACTCTACGATCAAGCAAAAGCAAAACAGTTGCTGCAAGAAGCTGGCTATGCAGAAGGTGAAGCCGAGATGACCATCTCCGTTTCCGCACAGTACAAAGAACAGGCTGAAGTTGTTGCAGCGATGCTGGAACAAGCCGGATTCAAAATCAACCTGGATGTCCTGGAAGCAAGTGCATTCAGTGAACGTTACAGCTCCAAATCATTCAAAGAAATCTTTATGATCGGTATTGGTAACTCCTTGTTCGATGCTTCGAATAACTACAATCGTTATATGTTGGAAGAAGCCAAAGGCGAGTCGGATTACAACAATCCTGAAGTAGAAAAACTGCTTCAATCGGCATTGGTGAACATGGACCCAGCGGCTCGTGAGAAAGAGTATCAGCAAGTACAGCAGATCTTCTCTGAAGAACGCCCAGCCGTATATCTGTACCAAATGGAAGGTGTCTACGGAACAAATGCGAAAGTGAACTTCGCGCCGCGCAGTGACGAGATGTTCTATGCTGACGAGATCACACCTGTTGCACAGTAACATCGAGCATAACAACCGGTCATTGAAAAGATAAGGCCGTGAACGGCAGGGACTGGAAAACCATGTTCCTGCCGTTCTTTTTTAAGATGATAGAATTTATACGTTTTCAGCGGAGCTGAAGGATTCGATCATCGCAAGAAAAACTTCAACTAACTGCGGTCTGTCTTCTGTGAAAGTACGTCGATAAGTGTTTTTCTTTACAAGGGAGGTGAACAAGGAATGGGCAAATACGTACTTAAGTCATTACTTCAGATCATTCCGGTGCTGTTCATTGTTTCATTAATTGTGTTCATTTTGGTTCGAGTCACTGGTGATCCGGTTGCGCTAATGTTGCCTGAAACGGCTACCGCTGAAGATCGTGCTGTTTTGACGCAGGCGCTCGGTTTGGACCAGCCTTTATATACGCAATACGTGAAATTTCTGGGAAGTGCGATCCAGGGAGACTTTGGTCAGTCTTTTCGCTACAATCAACCTGCGTTAGAGCTTGTGCTGGAGAGATTGCCTGCCAGCTTTGAACTGGCAGTAGCCGCCATGTTCTTTGCTGTACTTATGGCTGTGCCACTTGGGGTCATTTCAGCTGTCAAACGCAATACATTTACCGATCTCATCATTTCTGGAATATCCGTCATTGGTAAGGCGATGCCAAACTTCTGGATGGGGATCATGCTTATCCTCTTGTTCTCCGTCATGCTGGGCGTATTGCCGGTATCCGGTCGCGGAGGATTGTCACATCTGATCTTGCCGGCATTCACGCTCGGCGTTGGACTGGCTGCTCAGATGACCCGGCTGATTCGCTCCAGCATGCTGGAGATTCTGAATCAGGACTATATTCGAACAGCCCGCAGCAAAGGACTTGGTCGGATGGTTGTCATTGTGAAACATGCGTTTCGGAACGGATTGATTCCGGTCGTGACAATTATGAGTTTGCAGTTTACAAGTCTGATCGGGGGAACTTTGATTACGGAAACGGTATTCTCATGGCCTGGACTGGGTCAATTGTTGGTCGTTGCAGTCAACACACATGATATGGCGATTGTACAGGCTGCGGTGTTTGTCATTGCTGTCATCGTAGTGGTAACCAACATCTTGACGGATGTGGCCTACAGGCTGCTTGATCCGCGCATCAAATACGACTAGAAGGAGGTGCAATCATATGACAGGCAGCAATGAAATGCCAATTCCGGGTACAGAACAGGAACAGGACAATGGACGTGCACCAACGGGATTTCGTTATATCTGGCAACAACTGATCATCAGCAAGACCGGAATGTTTGGTGCTGTGCTTGTATTGTTGGTGGTGTTAATCGCCATAGGTGCACCTCTATTGACGAGTCATGATCCAGCGGCAGTGAATCCGCTCAATCGCCTTAAACCGCCTGCATGGCTTGAGGGTGGAACGGCCGAATACTGGCTGGGGACCGACAATCTGGGCAGAGACATGTGGAGCCGAATTGTATATGGTGCCCGGGTTTCCTTAATCGTGGGGATGGGTGCCGTGATTGTATCAGGCATCATTGGCGCCATTTTGGGGTTGGTATCCGGATTCTACGGGAAATGGCTGGATGCCATCATCATGCGTGTAGGTGATGCCTTCATGGCGATCCCAACCATTCTATTTATGCTCGTTGTGATGGCGATTGTTGGCCCGGGTATTACAACGCTGATTTTTGTCATCGGAGTGACGAACTGGGTTCCATTCACCCGTGTGGTAAGAAGTGAGGTTCTCAGTATCAAAGAGCGTGATTTTGTTCATGCGGCCAGATCGATTGGCGCGAAGAATGGAAGACTGATTCTCAAACACATTCTGCCGAATATCCTTTCATCCTTTATCGTGATCTGCGGTATGAATGTCGGCACAACGATTATTATGGAAGCTTCACTCAGCTTCCTCGGTCTGGGTATCAAACCACCTGATGTATCCTGGGGAGGGATGCTCAGTGATGGCAGACAATACGTTGCAACAAGCTGGTGGGTCGCTACATTCCCGGGACTAGCCATTACATTTACCGTACTCGGTGTTATTTTCCTTGGAGATTGGCTGCGTGATGTGCTTGATCCACGTACGGAGACAACCCAAAAATAAACGGAGAAGGGAGCCATCATTATGAATCAAAGACCAATTCTGCCGGAGGATCTGAGTCACTATCGTTGGATAAGTCAGCCTGTTGTCAGCCCGAACGGACAAGTGGCTTATGTGGAACAGACCATAGATCAGGATAAAAACGAATATAACACGCAAATTCGAGGGATTTCCCTCGATGGTGATGAAGATATTGCACTTTCGGATGGAACAAAGGATTCCTCACCTGCTTGGTCGCCGGATGGCACACAGCTCACATTCATTCGCTCAGTGGATGGGGGGAAAGGACTATGGACGCTTCATTCAGATCAAAAAGAGCCGGTTATGCTGATCTCTCCCGCACGTAAAATATTGAATTATATCTGGTCCCCGAACGGGCAGTACATTGCGTTTACCAGCAAAGTGCAACCGGAGGACCAACAGAAGAACGATGACGCCCAACAGGAGCCCGCACCTGTGCTGCGAGGCAAGGTTTTTGAGCGTACAACGCCGAAGGCGGAAGGGGTTGGCTGGTGGGATGGTCAATACAGCCATTTGTTTGTATACGAGATCGGAAGTGGGGAAATCACACAGGTGACTTCCGGGCTGTGGAATATCAGTGCTCCGGCATGGTCGCCAGATAGCCAGTACCTTTCCTTCATATCCAAGCAAGTGGAGGATGAGGAACTCGATGCGGATCTACTGTACTTTACAGATGTATATAGCATTCGATTGGGAGAGAGTGAACTCTTCAAAGTGACGGATTCCAGTCTGGCGGTGAGCCAGTTTTCGTATTCAGCGGATGGGCAGCAGCTGATCCTAATCGCCAGTGATCGTGAGTATGGGAGCGGGAGCCACAACAGCTTATACGCTGTCCCTGTTCATCGGGGGGAACCCAGGATAATTGCACCACAGTTAGATATGCAGATTGGTAACGCAGCACTGGGAGATATGAAGTCAGCAGGTGCATCACCTTCTCCTATCTCGGATGTCCATCATCCGGAACGTGGTGTATATGTACTCGGAACGCATAACGGGAATGTGGACGTGTACCGCATTCAAGAAGATGGAGCTTATCAAACGGTGACGGGCGCTGGTGAAAAGGATGTGTATCAGTATACCTTAACGCCAGATGGTACGTCGCTGGTTATCGCTGCTTTGACTGCTGAACAACCTGGAGAGTTATATCGCGTGGATATCGACAGTGGTGAGATGTTCAGGCTCACCCGGCGAAATGATGAATTCATGGCTGGTTTAGCTGTAAATGCGCCTGTGCGTGTAGAGTTTAAGTCTTCCGATGGATGGCCGATTCAAGGTTGGTTAGCTACTCCGGCAATACGTGACAACAATGGGAAGCTACCACTGATACTACAGATTCATGGTGGACCTCACGCGATGTATACGGGAACATACAGTCATGAGATGCAGACACTCGTTGCGCAAGGGTACGCTGTGCTGTGGATCAACCCTCGCGGAAGTATGGGATACGGTCAGGAGTTTGCCAGAGCTTGCCGCGGCGATTTTGCCGGAGGGGATTACCGGGATCTGATGGAAGCTGTTGATTATGCATTGGATACGTATGATTTCCTGGATGAATCACGTTTGGGCGTAGCGGGTGGCAGTTATGGCGGCGTAATGACGAACTGGATTGTAGCACATACGCACCGTTTCAAGGCAGCTGTAACCCAGCGCTGTATCTCCAACTGGTTGTCCATGTACGGAACGAGCGATATTGGAATTTCCTATGTGGAGGGAGTCATTGGAGGTAATCCGGCGGAAAACGCTGAATTCCTATGGTCTCGCTCACCTCTTGCCCATGCACACCACATCGAGACGCCGCTTCTGATCATGCACGGGGAACAGGACTATCGGACACCGATTGCGCAAGCGGAGGAATTGTATACCACGCTAAAACGATACGGCAAAAAGACCAAACTGATTCGTTATCCGGGCTCCAACCACAGTTTGCTCAAAAGCGGTAAACCTTCACTGCGGATTGATAGCTTCGAACAGGTAAATGCCTGGTTTAATCAGTATCTCAGGAATGAGGAGAGAGAGCAATGAGTCGAACTCAGCTGTCCATTCCTGTCGGGCTCCTTGTAGAGAATGTGCTGACAAGTGGGGTACCGGGAGAAGTGATAATTGAATGGTTACAACGTCGGGAATATGCACGTTTGTTGTCTCTGGTTAAGGAACCTGCGATGGATTTTGATGAAAGATTACAGACAGCAGCTGATATCGGAGACGATTGGGAAAAGGCGATACGTCAAGGTTATGAGTTCAAGTTTTTGCATATTAACGGCTTGAAGAGACTGCTTGATTTCCGATTTGACCGTAAGGTGGATCGGGATTATGTGCAAGATGAACTGTCACTGAAGCATATTCATCTGACCGTACATGAGATTAAATTGCTGCAATCGTTAATTGGCAGACAGTGGATCGTGCAAGTAGAAGAAACAGTGGCAGCAGAAGAAGGCAGAACAGAGCGCGAGTCATCCTCCCACTCCCACATTCCTGTTCGTATTCAATTGAAATTCCCATAATATGACCAACAGAAGCCACGGTGATCGTGGCTTTTTTGGTATGTACAGTTAGAAATGTGGACGACTGAATTCAAAAAGTTGAAATCGGACTCTATATGATTTATATTTGTATTAAATGATATTACTATCTATCAAAAATACAGATACAAAGAGGAGGACATGGGATGTCCATTCAAAATGTTCTTGGGAAAATTCAAATATCGGATGATGTGATCTCCAAAATTGTTGGCAAGATCGCGAATACTACCAGTGAGATTTCCTCCATGTCGACAGGATTTGTAGAAGGAATTACCAAAAAGTGGAGCGGGAAAAGTCGGCAAAATGGCATAGTTGTCCGCAACGTAGAATCCAGACTGGAGATCAACTTAAAGGTTGTCGTTTGTTATGGAACGAAAGTGCATGAAGTCTGCAGGGAATTGCAAAACAATGTGAGAGTGCATGTGGAGCAGCTGACCGGATTAACCATTGATACGGTGAACGTCATCGTTGAGGGCATATCAATGAATCAACCTGATGCCGGGTTTTAATGCGATTTCAGCTACCTAGAGGAGTGACAGCGATGAATAAGATTTCCATTAAGAAAGCCAGCCCACACTCTTTGGTCGGCGGGCAACTGAATCAGATGGCACTTGAATATATGGCCTATTCGCTTGCGGGTACCAAGGATAAAAGCATTTTAGAAAAAACATTCAACAAGTTATGGCGTTCGAAACAGAAACGATTCAGTCACCAATATGCTTATGAAGCCGAAATGGGTAGCCAAACGCTGGGCATGATCATGTGTTATCCGACTACTCTAATGAACAAACTTGCTTTGCCGACGTTCTCCAAGCTGTTTGAACTTCGGAAATGGAGCCTGATCAAGTATAATCTCCAACACTGGAAAGAGTTCTACTCCATGGTGACATTAAAAGAAGCGGAGAACGACGAGTACCACATCGGAACATTGGCTACCTTGCCTGAAAGCAGAGGACTTGGTGTAGGGACACAACTCATTCAATATGCTGAGGAGCAAGCTATAACACAAGGTCTGTCCAAATCTTCACTTACGGTTAAAAAAGAAAATGCTCGGGCTATCCAACTGTATGAACGTTTGGGTTACCAGCGAGTAGGGGAAATCAACAAACCTTCGCTGTCCCTGTATCGAATGTCCAAAATACTGGTGTAGTGCTTCTCTAATACGAATAGATGAAGCAATGGGCAGATTCATTACATACGCTCACATTGGAACTGATAAAATTGTGAGTTGGGTGAGTTGGAGGGACGCATATTGCGTTCCTTTTGTAGTTTTAAGATCATTTTTACAAAAAAAGATACTTGACTTTCAATGGTGTTTAAGCAGGTACTTGACAGGGGTGTGGTATAGTATAAAAAGTTCTTTTAAAGAAGAAAGACGGAGAAATATACAATGTGGGGTGTAACCAGTGTATCAATATAAGGATCAGGAATATGAAGAAGTACATTTTGAGGGGCGTGATCTGCGCTATGGAGAACTCGTAAGTTGTGTTTTCAAGCAATGTACATTTATGAACGCTTCTATGGAAGAAATCGAAACGAGTAACTGCCGTTTTATCGAGTGTGACTTCAAAGGTGCTTCCATGAATGGTTCAATTCATACGGAATCGGCGTTTGAAAACTGCTCATTTGGTGGTGCGAATCTATTTGCTTCCAAATTCAACTCTTGCAAGATGACAGGATCGGACTTTTCAGGTGCGCAAATGGATGGGATTACACTAAGTCACGGCGATTGGTCTTATACAAATCTGAGACATACCCGATTAGGCAAACAGGATTTGCGAGGAATTCGTTTCTTTGAAGCTGACTTTACGGATACGGATTTCACCAAAGCGGATCTGAGAGACTGTGATCTTACCCGAGTCGTATTAAGCAGAGCGAAGCTGCAAGGGGCGGATTTAAGAGGGGCTAACCTGGAAGGGATCGATCTGAAATCATTGGATATCAAAGGTGTACGTTTGGATCGTGAACAAGCCGTTCTGTTTGTGCGCTCGTATGGTGCGAAAGTAGATTGAGGTTGAACATACACATAGGAGGCCGCCCTTAAGGCGGCTTTTTTGACTTTAAAGCTTTCCGATTCAAGAAAATAGGCAGGAATAAAAGATATAAACAAGAATTAGTTAACATAAGTTTCAAATAAAAGGAGGTTATCATGACTGTCACATTAATCACTATCGTCGGTTTTATTTTCTTCGGGCTTATAACAGGCACGATCGCTACGATTATGATATTTAAACAGCTACGTAACACTAAAAAGAAACAGCACCTTCGCAAGAGCATTCTGATGGACGGAATTCCAGCAGAAGCAATCATCCACGATATTGTACAGACTTCATCCAGTATGGATGGAAGGCCGGGCGTGCGATTGGATTTAACTGTAACCCAAGTTGACGGCCGCACCTTTCCAACAATTGTAGAGACTTATATCCCGATTACACATATTCCCCATTTCCAGAAAGGAAATATGATTAACGTAAGATATGTTACGATGGGGAATGAACGAAAAGTTGAAGTAGAGGATGCCTATGCTCCTTAACGTGTACCCAATGGCTTGATTTAGGAGGATATTTTTTTGAAATTAATTAAAACATATGATGTGGATCTAAGTGAAGAATGGTCAACTCTTCTTCAAGAATTACTTGTTGCCAGTTTTCCAGAGGTGTATCCGAAAGACAGATTGTTCTTTAAGCAAATACCACAAAGTAGAGTATTGGCATTCACCCCAGATAACCAACTCGTTGGGCAAGTGGGACTGGATTACAGGGTGATGAATTTAAATGGAACACCGATCAGAGTGATGGGGATCATCGATTTGTGTGTTTCTCCGGCTATTCGCTCTCAAGGAATCGCTTCTTTGTTAATATCCGAAGTGGAAAGGTTGGCCAAAGGGCATGTTGATTTTGTCCTTTTATTTGCGGATCATGAGGGATTGTATCGCAAAAATGGATTCAAAACGGTAAGCAACACATGTAAGTGGTTGAAAATTAATCATGAAACCTTAACCACAGTTGGAGTAGGGACTCAAAAGGTGGAGGGGTTAATGATTAAAGAAGTTGGAAACCGGCCATGGGAAGAAGGAGAACTCGATTTCTTAGGATATTTATATTAATCAAGGTCGGATATAATATGAGATTTTATCTGATTTCCCGCCTTGACCCGTGTTGTTGTTCCATGTTACGTTTTTTGTATTCAAATTGTGAGCTTTCAAAGGGGTGATAAAGTGATGACAGAATTAGAGGTTGTAGATGTTTATGTGGACCTGTCAACGAAATTGAACAATGGCATGGTTCACAATATAACTAATCAGAATCCGACACTTTATCCTCCTATGCATAGATCTACTTGGCGCTGAAGGTTATATCGCCAGGTTTCTTTATCGTATAAGCGAATCTAAATTCTGATTATGTTCAAATATTAAAGTGAGGGAATCCATGCCAGGTTTGATGGTGAAATCCCGTCAGTTTACTTTTATATTTCACATAAAAAGGATGATCTGCATGTCTTTAATTAACGTTACCAACCTGACCTTTGCCTATGATGGCAGTTACGATAATATATTTGAAAATGTTAGTTTTCAGTTAGACTCCGATTGGAAATTGGGTTTTACCGGCAGGAACGGCAGAGGCAAAACGACATTCCTCAATCTGTTGCTCGGTAAATATGAATACAGCGGACATATCTCTGCGAATGTTAGCTTTGAATACTTTCCTTTCCAGGTAGAGAATAAGGGAGCTATGACCGTCGATGTCATCGGCGAGATTCATCCTGAATATCTGCACTGGCAAGTTGTGCGCGAGTTTAATCTGTTGAAGGTGTCGGAAGATGTATTGTATCGGCCTTTCGACACGTTATCCAACGGAGAACAAACAAAGGTGATGCTGGCTGCCTTGTTCCTGAAGGACAATCGGTTTCTGCTCATTGATGAACCAACCAATCATCTTGATCTTCATGCGAGACAGATCGTAGGTGATTATCTCCGCAGCAAGAGTGGATTTATTTTGGTGTCTCATGATCGATCCTTCCTGGATCAAAGTGTAGACCACATCCTTTCCATCAATAAGAGCAACATCGAGATTCAGAAAGGCAATTTCTCCGCTTGGTGGGAAAATAAAAGAAGGCAAGATCAGTTTGAACTTGCGAGTAATGAGAAATTAATAAAAGATATCAAGCGTTTATCCGATTCTGCCAAACGGACTGGTGGATGGTCGCATGAAGTTGAAAAGACCAAAAATGGTACGAGAAACTCCGGTTCCAAGGTGGATAAAGGATATATTGGGCATAAGGCTGCCAAAATGATGAAACGTTCCAAAAATATCGAACAAAGGCAGCAATCTGCGATTCAAGATAAGTCTAAACTTCTTAAGAATATCGAGAGTGCAGAACGACTGCAGATCCATCAGCTGGATTTTCACAAGAATGAACTTGTCGAATTGGAACATGTGTCGATATCGTACGGGGCCAATACGGTGTGCAAGGATGTCAGTATGACGGTTGAAAAAGGAGATCGTATTGCCCTTTACGGTAAAAATGGATCTGGCAAATCCAGCATTCTTAAACTGATCTGTGGTGAAGATATTGCTTACACAGGCCTTTTCCGAAAGGATTACCAGCTTAAAATCTCGTATGTGTCGCAGGACACGTCCGATCTCGGAGGGCAATTATCTGAGTATGCGGCGATACAGGGGATTGATGAGAGCCTGTTTAAATCGATACTTCGGAAGTTGGATTTTTCCAGACTGCAATTGGAGAAAGATATCTCAACGTTTAGTGCAGGTCAAAAAAAGAAAGTGCTCATTGCCAAAAGTCTTAGTGAGAGAGCTCATCTGCATATTTGGGATGAACCACTCAATTATGTAGATGTCATTTCACGTATGCAGATTGAAGACTTGCTGCTGGAATACTCACCAACCCTGCTTTTTGTAGAGCATGATCGTGAATTTTGTACCAATATTGCAACAAGAATCATTGAACTATGAGTAGTAACAAAGAACAATTCCTTGTTAAGAGCCGCCTTATGGCGGCTCTTAAACTTTACATAATCTCATATCTCATCAACCATATAAAAGTTGTTTGCTGCACACACACACATTGGTATGGTGAGGAAGTATGCTATAATTTTATAGTCTAATCCAATCATATGATGGATGAACAGATCAATTGTTGAACAATACTCACCAAGAGGTGTAATACAATGAGAAAAGAAATGACTACAATCAAACAAACCAGGCTCAATTCCATTTTGGACGAGGCCACTAAATTATTGATTGAAAAACCGAATGCTTCCATGAATGAAATTGCAGAATCAGCAAAAATCGGAATCGCTACGTTACATCGATATGTGGAGAGCCGTGAACAGCTCATGGTTCATCTGGGATTACGCGCAATCGAGGTGGTCAGTGAGACCATGCAACAAATTCAACTGGATGAAGAGCACTGTGAAAAGTACATACCTGAGCTGATTGAGGCGCTGATTCCATTAGGCGACAAAATATATTTTCTGGCTCATGACACCACCATTAACTATAATCCAGAGATTGAGGGAGCAGATCTGAAACTGAGAGAACCGGTACTGCATGCGGTCGGTCTGTTACAACAGAAAGGTTATTTCCGCTCCGATCTTGATAAAACCTGGATTGTCGATGTGCTGTATTCCATCATGTTCCTGACGTGGCAGCAGGTTGTAAGTGGTCATATCGCGAGAAAAGCAGCCCCTGCGCTTGTAGTAGACACGTTTTATCATGGGTTTAAGCAGCACTAGGTCAGCGCCAATAAAAGCAAAAACATCAGATTTTAATAGCGAAAACACCCCCAAAAAGTCAATCGTATCGTTAGATACGCAGACTATTTGAGGGTGTTTTTTTGTGTTCGCACCAGCGTTTCTCAATGCACAAGCATCATGGACTTGATTTTTACTAATATTCAAATATTAACAGGGTTCAGAATTTAAGATTTCAAGTTTACAAAAAATGATATAAATTTCTAGTAGATTCAAATCATTACCAAATAAAGACAAAATATTCAAGCGAGGAGGTCGGGCAGAACTACCTGCAATTATGCAGTTCAACATCAGTTCAAGTACTCATTCCATCAACCAAATCAGGAGGGATTCCATGCTTTACACCATTATTGTGCCAGTCAACCAGGACTATAACATTTTGAACCTGTTCACAGATTCGCTGCTCCGGACGGTAAGCCCATCCACTCAGATTATTTTCATCAACGACGGTTCCGGTTCAGCAGTCTTTCAACATCTGGATAAACTGAAGCAAGAAGTAAGAGAAGGTGTGACCATCGAGATTCTTCAGCATGATTTTCCACTTGGTTGCGCCGTGTCGATTAATAGCGCACTGAGTCTTGCCAAGGGAGAGTACATTTTCTTCCTGGATTCCGATACCATTCTTCAACCGAATTGGCAACCCATGATGAAAGAGACACTGGACAGCGATATTACGATTGGCATGATTGGAGGCGTTCTGTTGTATCCGCAAACCGGAGGCGTGCAGCACTGCGGCATTGCTTTTGCAGACACCATCGGTCGACACCTGTTCCTGAACGCATCCCCTGATGATATCCCGAAAGAAACCTTTTCTGTTCAACTGGTGGTGTTCGCCATGTTCGGCATGAAGCGGGAGGTCTACGAGACCATCGGCAACCTCGATGAGAAATTCTTTAATGGGTACGAGGACTTTGATTATCAGATGCGGGCACGAGCTGCCGGATACGATACGGTCATTAATCCGAATATTCAAGCATATCACTGGGAACGCAGCAGCGGCATTCACCGGAACTTCAACCGCAAGAATAATCTGGCACGCTTCTGGAAAAAGTGGGGCGGTCAAATCGAGGCGGATGTGTGGCCTTTCGTTTTCAGTCATCTGAAAGCGCAGCTAGAGAGTCAAGTTGAATACCAGCATCTGCCGATTGTTGGCATTGACCTTGCTGAGGTTCGCAGTGATGCGGATACATTCTGGACCAAGTTGGAGGAAGCTGACTTTGCCAATGTAACCGAGGTACGTGACTATTCCAATCGCTTTAATTCCAATGGGGCCATCTGGCTGCCACAGGTACTGGGTAAGGAACTGATTCATAGTGAGAACCGGTTACTGTTTTTGGTAGACAATTTCGCCCGTTTATTAGAGAACCGCTACTGGATTGAGATGAGACATGCTCATCGAGCCAAGGATCTGATCATTGATCTGTACGGCAATGTAATTACGATGGATCGCATCTACGATGGATGCTGGCCTGGAACCAAAGTTCGATAATTCACGCACAACGAAAATAAACAGGGAGGTACTTAAGGTGAAAGAAAAAGAGAGCACGCTCGATCGTGCCGTAAGATTTACCCGTAATCTGGAGTGGTTGGAGCAAGTCGAAAAGGTAATTCCGAGCGGATGCAGCACTTTAGCCAAAGCACCTGAACGTTTATTTCCGGGGCATACACCCGTATGTTGTGCAGAGGCTTACAAATCCCGATTTACAGATATCGACGGTAATGAATGGCTGGATTGCGAAATGGCCATGGGTACGGCGTCTTGGGGCCATGCGAGGCATGAAGTCCAACTAACCGTCATTCACCAGCTGAAAAAAGGGACAAGCTTTTCGGTTCCGGCCGACATCGAGCTTGAATGCGCCGAGTTAATTCTGGAGCGGTTCGAGGGTCGTTATCCGTCGCTGCGCTTCACCAAGAGTGGTGCCGATGCAGTGAGTGGGGCCGTACGACTTGCTCGTGCCGCAAGTGGCAAAAGCAAGGTTATTGCGACGGCTTATCATGGGTGGCATGATTGGTCCGCATACGGCTATTATGGTGGCCAAACGAAAGAACGGGGCATTCCATTAGATATCGAGCGTTCGACAATCTGGGTCAACAAACCTACTGCGGAGCGAATTGAGGCCCAGATTACCTCATCTCCCGAGGATATCGCATGTATTGTTTTATGTCCCAACGAGTGGAAAAGGGACGCACTGGAGGAAGTCGTAAACCTATGCCGGTCTCTGGACATCATTATCATATTCGATGAGGTCACTTCCGGTATTCGAATGGGCAAACGTGCTACAGCAGGAGAATATGACATCTGGCCTGATCTGCTCTGTATCTCCAAAGGTATGGCAAACGGGTTACCGCTCGCAGCGGTTTTGGGGCCAGAGCACTTGATGTCTCTGTCGGGACAGGTACGATTCAGCAATGCCCATTCCAGCGAAACAACAGCGCTCGCGGCAGCCATTGCCTGTGAACGATTAATGAAGAATGCGAAAGTATGGCCGACCTGGCGTGATCCGGCAACCCGGATCATGGATCGTCTGGAATCTGAACTTGTATTACTCGGATTAACAGATCAATTGGAAGTGAAGGGGACGTATGCAAGCTTCTGCATTCAATCCTTGGCCGAGGATAACTTCCAAACGGATCCTTTCCGCGAGTTCATGGTGAAGAGAATGGCTCACTTCGGCATCTTCACCAAGGGTTACTTGATTTTCTCGGATGCCCATACACGGGAAGAATTGCTGTGGGTCGAGGAAGCTCTGTTACAGATCCTGTCAGACTGGAAAGAAATTCAGAAGCAGGAACATCTTCATTCGATGCAACTTTCGAAAACGTTTAAAGCTTAATCCATAAATTAGAAATCGACAATCGACTAGGAGGAATTATTCAATGAAAGCACTCGTATATCAGGATCTCAAACAGGTGACTTATCAGGAGATTGAGGAGCCAACCATTCAAAAGCCGAATCAAGTTAAGATTAAAATCTATGGTTCAGGTATCTGCGGTACAGATCTGAATATTGTCAAAGGCAAAGTACCTGCCAATAAAGGGACGATCATTGGTCATGAAGGCGTGGGTACCGTCGTTGAGGTGGGGGATGAAGTTCGTGGTTTCAAGATCGGCGATCGGGTATTGGTTGATCCCACGCAATCTTGCGGAACCTGTTCCTATTGCCGCGAAGGTCTGTTCATCTACTGCGAGAATTTTGATGACTATCAAGTAGGGATGACGACACACGGAACCTTTGCTGAATATTTTGTTGGGGACGAAAAGTATATCTATGCCATCCCGGATTCCATGAGTTGGGAAACGGCCATGATGATCGAACCACTGGGATGTGTGCTTCAGACGTTCATGAAAGCAGGGACTAAGCCAAGTGACTCCGTACTGGTCCTCGGTTCAGGTGCAATCGGTTCCCTGTGTCAGCTTGTGAGCAAACGATTGGCAAGGCTTACTGTAGGCACAGAAGTTGATCCATACCGCAAAGAGTTCGCTTCAGGGATCGCAGATCATGTGTTCTATCCTCAGGATCTGACACTGGATAAAGTATACGAGATCAATAATAACAAGAAGTTTGATATTGTGGTGGACGCGGTTGGTAACCAGCTTCATGTGGGATTTGAGATGATTGCTAAAGGTGGCAAAATTATTCCTATGGGATATGACGACAGCTATGAGGTGACATTCAAATCAACAGCCGTGATTAATGATGGCATTAGTATCATCGGAGCAGTTGCTAATCACTCGATGATCAGTACGGCACTGAAATTTGCCCAAAGCATTCCGGAACTGGAACAGATGGTGACAGCCAAGGAACTGCTGAGTGATTATGAACAGGCCTTTAATGGAACGATTGGTTATGACATGCATACCGGAGAGAAGTTGCCGATGAATTCAGTCAAAACAGCTCTTATCCTATAAGAGGTACTCTAAGCATGTAGACATTAGCGGGTTTGCCGCTGCGAGAAGTTGGAGTTCGCAGCGGTGAAAACCGCAGAAGGAAGGGATATCGATTGAAATTGCTTCAAGATTTGCCGAAGAATCCACGCTACTCCATTTTACTCGAACCAGTATGGGCCATTCCAGGTACGATCGTTCTCTTCTACGCTCCTTTATATATGAAGGAAGCCGGACTTTCGGACATTGAAATCGGTTTAATCAATTCGGTAAATCTTTATTTTGCCTTTATCTTTCAGTTGTTTGCGGGTTCCATCACGAATAAGCTGGGACGGAAACGAACAACGTTGATCTTCGATCTGCTTGCCTGGAGTGTTCCCATGTTCATCTGGGCTTTCTCCCAGAACTTCTGGCTGTTTCTGATCGCCTACTTACTGAACGCAACATCGAAGTTTGTAACGGTTGCCTTTAACTGTCTGATCATAGAGGATGTCGAGGAACACAAACGATCCAAGGTATTTGCTATTCTCAATATGATTATTACAGGAGCCGGGGTACTTACGCCAATTGCAGGAGTTGTTATAGCTGATTTCGGGATTGTACCTACACTGGCGAGCATTTACTTTGTCGGGGGCATCCTCATGACCGCCATGTTCTTCATTCGGAACCGGTACACGGATGAGACTGAGGTCGGCAAGGAACTTATGGGATTGCATAGTAAAACCCGCGTACTTCAGAGCTTGGGTGCCAGTCTGCGCCTGTTCGGCAAATCGTTCTACAAACGGAGACTATTCCCGATCATTCTGATTACGGTGTTGTCCAATCTGATTCTTCAGCTGAATTTCTTTCAGGTCATTTTCTTCAAGGAGCAGTTGAAATTCGATGACCGTGTTATATCGTTTATTCCAGTGGTGACTGCGGTCACTGTCATGCTGCTCTATCTGGTCATCATTCCGCGACTGAAACGGCGTTCGGAAGAGAAGTATGTTGGTTTTTCCATTGTGCTTAGTACAGCCGGGGCCATTCTCTTTTTGTTGATTCCAGTGGGGAATATAGGAATGTTGTTTCTCACACTAATCGTGCTCGCTGCGGGTAACTTCATTTTGCAGACGTACCGCGATTCCCTGCTGATGAACCGATTGGGTACGCATGAAAAAGCCGACATGTTCTCAGCCGTGCAGACGGTTATGACGTTAACAGCCATTCCATCCGGTTACCTGACGGGCTTGCTTTACCATCACAATCCAACACTGTTGTTCAGTGTCATTCTTGGTTTATATATCGTACTCATGGTCATCATGTTCTTCCTGCCTGATCCACAAAAGCACTCCCAAGTGCTGGAACCTTACAAAAATATGTAGAAGAAGGGGATTTCTGTATATGAATCGAATATGTAGTACAGAAAAAACTAAAAATTAACTTAACTTGGGAGGATACGGAATGACGAACATAATGACAACAGAAGCACGGAATCAGTGGAGTTGGATGAACGAGCCCGAGAGCTGGTCCTATACGGATCAGGGAGGTGTGATGGTGGAAGCGAAAGCGGATACTGACTTTTTCCAGGACCCTGCGGGCAAGCATATTCGTGCAACTGCACCCTTCCTGTCCATGCCTGTACCTGGCGACTTCGAAATCACAACCCAGTTAACCGTAGATATGAAAAATCAATATGATTCCGGATGCCTGATGGTGATGGCGGATGATCTTAACTGGTGCAAAATTTGTTTTGAGTATGATGGAAAAGTGCCTACCATCGTGTCGGTGGTGACACGTGATGGTTCATCCGATGATTGTAATTCGGTTGAAGTCTCCGTACCTAATCCCTATCTGCGTATACGCAAAGTAGAGGGCTGCATATCATTCTTTTATTCACCCGATGGGGATGAGTGGAAACTAATTCGTTATTTCGGCATGCCGATACAAGGGGAACTTCGAGCTGGGTTAGTTGTTCAGTCGCCGACTGGAACGGGCTGTACGTGTCACTTTTTATCCGTGAATGTTACTCATCCGGACTTGACCGCACGCTTCTAATCCGCTCCCCCGGCCGATCATTGGAGGGAGAACAGGTTCATGGTAAAAGCATTTATATTTGATTTTGATGGACTCATTGTCGATACAGAGACACCTTGGTACTATGCGTTTCGCGATATTTATGAAGAGCACGGAGTTGAACTTGGTCTGGACCTATGGTCAAAAAATGTGGGGACATCCTTTGAGGAATTTCATCCATTTCTGTATCTGGAGCAAGCGCTCCAAAAAAAGATAGATCATGATCATATCAAACTGCTGTCTGAACAGAAATACGAAACCTATTTGGGACAGGCGGCTATTCTTCCTGGGGTGTATGAGTTGCTTCAGTCTGCGAGGGAAAAGGGGATTCAGCTTGCCGTTGCTTCCAGCTCCACACGAGACTGGGTTCATGGTTACTTGCAGAAATTAGACATTTTTGATTATTTCACAGTTGTTCATACATCGGAAGATGTGAAGAGAGTCAAACCTGATCCTGAACTATACCTTCTTGCTCTCCAGAGTCTGGGAATCAAGGCTTCGGAAGCGATTGTGTTCGAAGACTCACCTAACGGACTGAAGGCAGCCAATGCCGCAGGTATTCGTTGCATCATCGTGCCTAACGAGGTAACGCGTGGTCTGGAATTCGCCATGCATGAGCTGCGGTTATCCTCGCTGGCCGAGATTGATATGGAGGTTCTCTAATCCAGATATTGCTTGCGCAGCTCGATCGGGGAGATCCCTTCGTATTTTTTGAACACCGATCCAAAGTAACTGGCACTGTTAAAACCAACGGCTTTGGCTATTTCATGAGCCGTAGTTGCATCATTTTCAATGAGCATTTCCTTGGCTTTCAACAACCGATATCGCATCAGATACTCCAGTGGAGTCATTTGAAATTCTTTTTTGAATATCCGATTTAGGTGTTGTTCGGTTACGTCCATCTGTTCAGCCAACATGGGGAGAGAGATATCCTGATGATAATTTTGTTTGATAAAAGTAATGAGTTCATCCAATCTTAATCGGGCATCAGAACGTTCGTAAGCACTATAGCGTTTACCTTCAATGGTTAATCTGACCAAAAGCATGTACAGTAATGCAGATACGTGCCAGATCTGATCCTTGTGCCGGGACTGCAGCGCCAACGTAATTTCATGCAACAGGATATGAAGCATTCCATCCGGCTTGAAGGCGCGCAGCTCCCCGATCTGCAAGGTATGCAAGAATCGTGGTAATAAATAGCCATTGAAAGACAGACAATCAAATCGTAATGAATCACTCAGATTGTGGTAACGGTAGGTTACCTCCGGAAACAAAATAAGAGCGGTCCCTTTTTTGATCGAAAATTCATGATTCTTAGCTGCGATTCGCCCTGTTCCTCCGATGCACTGTACAATGCTGTAATCCCGTGAATGGTCGCTCCAATTCATCAATTCATCAACGGTCAACTGGTTTTGCCCTGTAATCATGAGCGGCATATCGGTATCCAGCGGATTCCCCATGCTAGGTTTCGGCATCGTCGTGTTATTCCTCTTTTCGTTAAAGGATCATGTGCGTAAGTGGCGTGGTTACAGAGTTAAAAGAAACCTAGAAAGAATTATATTACATAAATGGAATAATTTTAATTGAATGACGGGCAATATATAAAACGTTTTCATATAAATGTTTCAACAATTATTTCTTTGATGAATGAGTATGAACAGTGGTCTAATCAGCCTCTATTACTGGACCTGAAAGTACGCCTGCCTTGCCAACAGAATGCGAAACAGTATACGCTATAATGGATGAGTGATTAAGGAAAGGGATGCAAACATGAAGAAAGTCATCGTAGTTGGATCGGGTATTCTGGGGGCATCAACAGCCTATCAATTAGCCAAACGGGGCGCAGAAGTTATCATTATAGACCGAAAAGATATAGGACAGGCAACGGATGCAGCTGCCGGTATCATCTGTCCTTGGCTGTCACAGCGACGCAACCAGGACTGGTATCAGCTTGCCAAGGCTGGCGCGCGATTCTACCCTGGCATCATAGCGGAGCTTGAGGGTGAAGGAGAAACGGAAACCGGATATGCTCAAGTGGGCGCACTCAGCATTCATACGGATGAGGACAAAATCAACAAGATGGAAGAACGGGCACACCTGCGCAAAGCAGATGCACCGGAGATTGGTGAAATCACACCTCTTGATGCCAAAGGAACCCGTGATCGTTTTCCTCTACTGGATGAACGTTATCAATCAGTACATATTAGTGGTGCTGCGCGTATAGATGGGAGGGCGCTGCGCGATGCCTTGATCCGGTCTGCACAGCGGAATGGAGCGAAAGTGATCCATGGAGACGCCACGCTTCAATTCGAAGCGGATCGGGTCATTGGTGTTAGTGTTAATGATCAAAGCTTTCTAGCAGATGAAGTCGTTGTATGTGCAGGTGCATGGGCCAATACACTGCTGAAGCCTCTCGGCATACACTTTAAAGTACACTATCAAAAGGCACAGATTATGCATTTACATGTCACGGATGAGGAGCATACAGGTCGCTGGCCTGTAATTATGCCCCCGTCTGACCAATATCTCCTGGCCTTTGATCAACAGAAGATTGTCATTGGCGCCACTCATGAAAATGATGTGGAAGGTTATGATACAAGAGTAACTGCAGGAGGTATGCAGGAGGTTTTGAATAAAGGCATGGAACTGGCACCGGGTCTTGCAAACAGTACATTCCAGGAAGTGCGAGTGGGATTCCGTCCGTTCACACCTGGATTTCTGCCTGTAATGGGAGCTGTACCAGGGTGGCGGGGGCTAATTACCGCGAATGGACTTGGTGCCTCTGGCTTGACCATGGGTCCATTTATCGGGAGTCAACTGGCGAAACTAGCTCTTGGCATGGAATTGGATATCGATATTGAGCCCTACAGTGTTAGCAAAGCAATGGATGAAATTGAAAGAGGTGAGTCATGACATATTCACAACGTTTATCCGATGGGGTGAACTCGTCCGACATCATATATCTGGAGCATCAGATCGGTACGACTAAAGAAGAACTGCGAATCGCTTTGGAGAAACAGGAAACATACAAACGCGAATTGTCCGAATTGAAGTCATCAACAATCGGTAATGCAACGATAGACGGTTCGGACGAGCAAGTCTTAATGGAGAAGGCAAATCAAACACAGCACTTGATTGAAACCCTTTCTGCACAGCTGGATCAGCTAGAGGAAGCATTGGCGAAACTTGGCGATTGATAGGCTCATATCTCGTGTTTTCTGAAACTCTGACAATTAAATGTACGCTGTGTATACAAGAAAACCCCTTATTTAAGGGGTTTTTGTGATTTAGTTCAAATGATTTATACCAATAAATGAACGTATGGTATAAAATGGATGTAGGTGCTGAACTGTCAATTCAGGTACCCATGTAACCAATCATGAAACTATTCTGAGAGGTGGCTTCCTAATGTATAAAGAAGTGATACGTGTTGAGGACATCACAGGGTTCCAGACCAGATCTGAGGAGTTTTTTCCACTTCACTGGTTTCAAAAAATGTTGTCCGAGCATCCTGTGTACTATCACGAAGATACAGATACCTGGAATGTGTTCAGATACGATGATGTGAAGCAGGTCCTGAGCAATCATGAGTATTTTTCAGCTGAAGGAACTCGAACGACCATTGCGGTCGGAGCGAAGAATAACGAAGGAACACCTCCGGATAAATTAAACATTTCAAGTATCGATCCGCCCCGTCATCAAAAAAGTCGTTCGTTGTTATCCGCTGCTTTTACACCACGTAGTCTGAAAAACTGGGAGCCACGAATTCGCAACATTGCACAGCAACTCGTAGCAGATATTAAGCCGGATACGACCATTGATATTGTTCAGGCGCTGGCCGCTCCCCTGCCTTCGATGGTTATGGCCGATCTGCTCGGCATCCCTCTTTCAGACAGCCATCGATTTAAAAACTGGGTAGATATTCTGTTTCAACCCACCGATCCGAAGACTGCTGAGGAGAGTGAACTGAAAAAACAGACGGCGGCTCAAGAGTATTATCAATTCCTCTATCCTATAGTGGTTCATAAACGGACCCATCCTGGTGAGGATATCATTACGGATCTGTTGAGTGTTGATGTTGAAGGAGAGAAGTTCACGGAAGATGAGGTTGTTCGCACGACCATGCTTTTGCTTGGAGCTGGTATTGAGACAACGAGCCATATGGTGTCCAATACATTCTATTCCTTCCTGTACGATGACCCGAGTCTGTATGAAGAACTTAGACAGAATCCGGAGTTGGTACCGCTAGCAGTGGAAGAAATGCTTCGTTATCGGTTTCATAATGCCAAGCGGCATCGAACAGTGAAGCAGGATAACCAACTGCTCGGAGTAGACTTGAAAAAAGGAGATGTTGTCATCTCCTGGATGAGTGCAGCCAATATGGATGAGCAGATGTTTGAAAACCCGTTTGAGTTAAATATTCATCGTCATAATAATAAAAGACATCTTACCTTTGGTAATGGCCCACACTTTTGTCTAGGTGCCCCGCTGGCAAGAATGGAACTCAGCATTGCCTTGACAGCATTTGTGGAGAAGATTGCTCGGATTGAACCCGTGGAGTCCTTTGATCTGGAGAATAATCTGGCCACTTCAGCTCCGGGGCAGTCGTTGACCCATCTGCCAGTGAAGATCGTTGGCTAAGGTAATGAGCTTCATCATTGGACAACCTAAAAAGCGGCAGATCAGACGTGAACGTCTTGATCTGCCGCTTTGCTATGCAAGCATGTATGAGGATGGACAACTTAATTTGAATTCATAGAAACTTTTTGTCTTACAACCTGTTTGATTTCTTCCACTTTGGCTTGTTTGGTACGTTTAATAAAGAAGGAAAGAATCAATCCCACGACAGCGATACCGATGATAACGACATACGCATCATTGATACCCTGTATCATGGATTCTGTAGCCAACTGTTTTTGACTGAGGCCATTGGCTGCACCAGTTGCCATCATATCCTGTACGTGTGCCGTTGTACGTGAGGTCATGACACTTACGAGCAATGAAGTACCTACAGCGCCAGCAACTTGTCTGACGGTATTGGAGATGGCTGTACCGTGTGCACCCAGTCTTGTTGGCAGTTGGTTAAGCCCAGCAGTTTGAATCGGCATCATGAGCAAAGCCATACCAATTCGGCGGCCGGTTGACATTAATACCAGGTAACCATAACTGGTTGAGTCCGTTAAGTCGATGAAACCAATGGTCGTCACGATGGTGATCACCATCCCGATAACAGCTAGCCATTTCGCTCCAAATCGGTCAAACAATTTTCCGGCTACAGGCATTAGGAAGCCCATGACAAGAGCACCCGGAAGGAGTAATAATCCGGACTCCAGCGCTGTGTAACCACGGGCGTTCTGGAGGTACAAGGGAAGCAACATCATGTCAGCATACATGATCATTGTAATCGCGATACTAATGACGGTGGTCAAGGAGAACATGTTGTACTTGAAAGCCCGCAGATCAAGCAGGGGAGCATCTGAAACGAGCTGACGCCATGTAAACAGGCCTAGAGCAACAAGTCCAGCAGCAATACAGATAAGTACTTCTGCACTTGACCATCCCAGACTTCCTGCTCTGCTGAAGCCATACAGCAATGCGCCGAATCCGATGGTGGACAGCACCACGCTGACCGTATCGAACTTGGTACTAACCCGTTCGGATACATTCTTCAGGTATACAAACGCAAAGGCTATGACAATAAGCGTTAATGGAATCATGCCGTAGAACATCGTTTGCCAAGAGTAATTTTCCAGAATATAACCGGCAAGTGTAGGCCCGATTGCAGGGGCGAAAATGATCGCGAAACCAACCATACCCATGGCAGATCCTCGTTTTTCAGGAGCAAACAAGGTCAAAATAACGTTCATCAAGAGCGGCATGATAATGCCTGCGCCTGCTGCCTGAATCATACGTCCTGTCAGCAATGTGCCGAAGTTGGTTGCAAGAGCGGATACGATGGTACCAATCAGGAAAATAAACATGGAAGCTTGGAATAATTGCTTGGTTGAAAAGCGTTGCATGAAGTAGGCTGTGATAGGGATAAGAACCCCGTTCACCAGCATGTAACCTGTCGTTAACCATTGGGCTGTTGCTGCGGAGATGTTAAAATCACCCATCAGTTCGGGTGTAGCGACACTCATGATCGTTTGATTCAATGTTGCAAGGAAGGCTCCCAAAATCATGATAAACAGGAAGGGACCTTTCTTTACGGATAATTCATCTTGTACTCTAGCCTGACTCAATCCTTTTCATCCTTTCAATCCACACGTGACTAAATTTACAACGTGTTGTATAGTTTACATTGTATTTATTGAATTATATACATATTCGGACAGATTACAATTTACGTTTTGGATGGTTTTCGTTGTTTATTTTACAAAAAAATAAAAAGTGTAGTCTGTCTTACTAATAAACGACTGATTATTTAAAATTGTAATTTTAAAATTTTGAAAGGAGAGATGGGAATGAAAGATGAAAAGAAATCAACCGTGGACCCAAGAATATTGCGAACACGTCAGTTAATTCGAGGTGCATTTGTTGAATTGCTGCAGGAAATGGATATTGAAAAGTTGTCAGTGAACAAAATTGCCGAACGAGCGACGATTAATCGGGTAACCTTCTACCTGCACTATCGTGATATTACGGATATGATGGAGAAGATGGCTGATGAGATGATTGAGCATATTGAACGGATCGTGGATGAATATGCCCCTCATTTTGAGAAGCAAAGAACAGAAGAGGCATGGCCTGTTCTGGTCAAGTTACTGGAGCATTTTGCGGAGAACGCTTCGTTCTATCAGGTGGTACTTGCCTCGAAGCGCACACCCATTTTCACAGAACGACTGCTCAAATTGTTGAGTACGCTGGTCAAAGCCAAAATTGATCGGGTGGAAATGGAGGATGAACTCGAAGAATCCGGCATTCACAAGGAGATCGCCATCTGGTACGGTTCTTCGGCCTTGATTGGTACCATTGTCGCCTG
Source organism: Paenibacillus sp. 1781tsa1 (assembly GCF_024159265.1). NCBI lineage: Bacteria > Bacillati > Bacillota > Bacilli > Caryophanales > Paenibacillaceae > Paenibacillus > Paenibacillus sp. 1781tsa1. The sequence continues at coordinate 3,139,449 of NZ_JAMYWY010000001.1, forward strand.
GCTGCGTAACGATATGCCTTATTCACCTCATTTCCTGGCTAAACAATTCTCGTTGATTCGCTCGTACTCTTACAATGACCTGATATAATCAAACTACAATCCACTGAACAATGGACAGCAAACAGGGGGGATATGACAGGGGAAATGCAGGCCATTGCACCTAACGTTAATAGAGGAGGAGTAATGTAATGAAATACAGCGCAGAACGTATCTATGTGAGATTTTGGAATGTGGAAGATGCTTCATTGCTTCTGGATCTGCAGGTTCGAAATCGTACGGAAATCGAGAAAATCTCCGCGAGTAATCGGGAGGAGTCTTTCTATAGCTTGGAGGGGCAAAGGTCACTCATTGAGAGCTGGAACAAGAAAAGAGAAGACGGAAACCGCTATTCTTTTGGTATTTTTCTACATACAACGGATGAACTCGTCGGTGAGATTTCTTTGTTCGAGATCATAATGGATTCTACCCCAAAATGGATCGTTGGTTATGTGACGGATATTCTACATCAAGGAAAAGGGTATATGAGCGAAGCCCTGCAATGTGTGCTGGAGTTTGCCAAACATGAAACTGAAATTACTCGAATCGAAGCGGGTGCTGTACCAGAAAACACAGGCTCCATCCGTGTCCTTCAAAAGGCAGGATTCAAGGAGAATGGGTCACAGCCTATTCCAATCCAGGGAACGTTAAAAGAACATACGATGTTTGCTGTGGATATACAATGAGCAGGATGTATCACTATTTACTATAAGTTGAACTATATATTCAAACGTATCGGAGAGGACAGAAAAATCTATGGCTACTATACTCGTTGCGGACGACGATCCGAACATTCGCGAACTCGTCTGTCTCTTTCTCAAAAACGATGGATTCACGACGGTGGAAGCTGCGGACGGTAAGGAAGCTCTCACTGTGTACGGCGAGACGCCAGTGGATCTGGTCGTGCTTGATATTATGATGCCTGTTATGGACGGCTGGGCATTATGCAAGGAACTCCGCAGAGCCAATCCGGATCTCCCGTTACTTATGCTGACGGCGAGAGGAGAGACTTGGGAGAAGGTGAAAGGATTCGAATTGGGTACGGATGATTATTTGACCAAACCGTTTGATCCATTGGAGCTTACCGCACGTGTCCGAGCATTACTGAAACGATATAAAATTGGCTCCACACACACAATCCAGTTTGGCAACGTCATTCTGGATCGTCAGACGTATAAGGTGACGAGAGGTACAGAATCGCTTACTTTGCCACTGAAGGAGTTCGAATTGCTGTATAAGCTTGCTGGAACACCTGGCCAAGTCTACACACGTGAGCAGTTAATTGATCAGATATGGGGTATTGATTACGCCGGAGATGATCGAACGATAGACGTACATATCAAGCGCCTGCGTGAACGATTCGCGACGACAACTGATTTTCGGATCGAAACGGTGCGTGGGCTAGGATACAGACTTGAGGTCCATGAATGATCAGATCATTATACATTCGTGTGGTGCTCACCTTTCTGATCTCTGTCATCGCGGGTACAGTTATTTCTTTTTTTATGTCAACCTGGATATTTGAAGATAAATTGAACGAAAATGCCCGAATTAACATACGCAACTTTGGCCAAGACGTAGTGCAGATATATAAGACGATGCCTCTGGATGAAGCAGAATTATTCGTTAGTAATATGAAACAGCTTGATTCATATCATATTCGAATTTATGATGCAACGGGCAAACTCCACACTTATGGGAAGCTCAATGGACATAAATCAGCTGCTGTATCGATGGAGCAACTCAAAAAAGTGTTAAATGGAGGGGTTGTTCAAGACACACCCAAGGGGATCGCTACCGTTCTTTTGGGGCTACCGATCAAGACGGAAATGGGTACAAAAGCGATGTTTTTGGAAACACTCGCACCGCCCTCCGCCTCTTTTGTAGTCCAGTTTGGCTTAATCTTTGCAAGCTGTTCGTTGATTGCAGGAAGTCTGTTGATTCTGATTGCTTCTGTATACCTGGTGAGACCAATCAAGAAATTGACCAAAGCGACCAAACGGATTGCAGCTGGAGATTTCAATGTCAAGCTGAACATCACGCAAAAGACTGAAATAGGTACGTTGGCTCGCAGTTTTGAAGAGATGATGCACGATCTGCAGCAGTTAGAGCAGATGCGCAGGGAATTCGTTACGAATGTTTCGCACGAGGTTCAGTCTCCACTCACCTCGATATCCGGTTACGCTTCGGCACTGAAGCAGGTAAACCTCTCAGAACAAGAGCGAAACCGTTACCTGGATATCATCATCTCTGAAGCAAAACGAATGTCCAAAATGAGCGATAGCCTGCTCAAGCTGAGTTTGCTTGAATCGCAGTCACAGCAACTGAGGCTCAATACCTTAAGCCTTGATGAACAGATCCGGCGGGTCATTGTGGCACTTCAGCCACAATGGTCTGCACGCAATATTCATTTCGAGCTTGATTTGGAGAACGTGAAGGTAACGGCTGATCACGACCAGTTAAATCAGGTATGGACAAATATCATCGGAAATAGCATCAAGTTTTCCAAGGATGGCGGTATGATTAAAGTCCGTATCGAAGAGGATATCAAAAATGTGACTATCCGAATGTCCGACACGGGCATCGGTATTCCCCTTGAAGACCAGAAGCGTATATTTGAGCGCTTTTTCAAGGCGGATCGTTCCCACAGTCGTAAATATGACGGGAGTGGTATGGGACTTGCAATTGTTAAACAGATCGTGTCTCTTCATCAGGGTGACATCCGAGTGGAAAGTGAACCTGGTCAAGGCACAACCTTTATTATCACGTTGCCAATCCATCCACCAACCGATAATTAGTTTTTTCGGATAATCTGAGGTATAGAATATTCATTCAAGTGTCTAAACAATATTTTCAAGCCATGTATAACATGCAAGCTTCCTTGTATGTTATACATGGCTTTTTTTTGCTTGTTCATACTCCGTTCATATTAAGGTCATAGGGAGTACATCTTTGTTGGTTAGGATTGCATTAGCAATTTGTTAGGCCAATAACAGATGAGGATTGGAGCAGATGAATGTGAATCAACAAACAGACAAAGAAGTGCGGACTAAGAGCAAAACAAAAAAAGTGTTAAGCATTTTGTTAAAAGTGCTTGCCGCAATCATTTTAGCAATTTTACTTTTTGTAGCTACCGTATATACCGTTAATAAAATCAGTAGTTATTCGGAGCAAAAAAGAATGGAGCCGTATGGTCAACAGGTATCCGTGGATGGGAAAAATATGAATGTGTTCATTCAAGGCGAAGGCGAGGAAACGATTGTGCTTCTGCCGGGTTTTGGAACAGCATCACCTGCACTTGATTTTAAGCCACTTATCTCGGAGTTAACTCCATATTATAGAGTCGTCGTGGTGGAACCTTTTGGTTATGGATTAAGTGATCAGACCGAAAGGGAACGCAGTACGGCAAATATCGTCAGTGAAGTACACGAAGCGTTACAGAGTCTACATATTAATCGTTATATCTTGATGGGGCATTCCATTTCAGGGATCTATAGTCTGGATTATGTGAACAAATATGCAGATGAAGTAAGTGCATACGTTGGGCTGGACACCAGTGTTCCAGCGATTAGTGAACAAAAGGTTGAAGCATCAGAAATCGTCCCGATTAGATGGTACCGTAACTTGGGTTTCCCGCGTTTGCAATTGAAAATGAGTGATGATCCATATGCTGGGCTACCGTATGATGAACAAACCAAAGAACAATTGAACATTTTGATACAAAAGAACATGTTTAATTCAACTCAATTAAACGAGATTGTAAGCATGTATTCGAATTTTAAAACAGCTGAGAAGTTAACGTTCCCGGTTGATCTCCCAGTTCTTTTCTTTGTTCAAAAGAATCATCCTGTAGTGAACAATTGGGTTCCCGAACACGAGAAGTTAATAGAGAACTCTGCGCGTGGTGAAATGGTACTGCTGGAAGCAAATCATTATCTATACCGTTCCCATGCCAAAGAAATCGCTGAAAAATTCATGAGTTTTATGGCGCAAAAGTAATATTAATTAACTTGTTCATACTCAGTTCATATTGTCGTCACGGAGAGTACATGTTCATTGGATAAGATTTCACTAGCGGCAAAGAAGAATACCCAACTACCAGTTTAGGACAGGAGAAGATCAGCGTGACACAACCAGTAGGCAAGAAAGCCAAGAATAGAACCAGGGTCAAGAAGGTACGAAATATTATACTTAAAATACTAGGAGCAATCTTAATTGCCATTGTTCTGTTTCTAGGTATTGTTTATATCACAAATGTAATCAGCAGTAATTCTGAGGCGAAAAAGATTGAGTCTTACGGTCAGCATGTATCTGTAGACGGAAAAAATATGAATGTGCTCATTCAAGGTGAAGGCAAGGAAACAATCGTGCTTCTGCCTGGTTATGGAACAGCAACACCAGTGCTTGATTTCAAGTTGCTTATTGATCAATTATCACCATATTACAAAGTTGTTGCTGTTGAACCATTCGGTTATGGATTAAGTGACGAAACTGAAAAAGAAAGAACCACGGAGAATATCGTAAGTGAAATTCATGAAGCTCTGCAACAACTTGATATTCATCAGTACATGCTCATGGGTCACTCCATTGCGGGCATTTACGGCATTGATTATGTGAACAAATATCCGGATGAGGTAACTGCCTTTGTCGGGATTGATAGCAGTGTATCCACCCAACCAAGTATTACAGATGCAAAGTTTCCATTAAAAACATTCGCTTTCCTCAGAAATACAGGTCTCTTGAGATTAATGATGAAAGTGGGTGCAGACCCCTATGAGGGACTTGCGTTCGATGAACAGACGGTTGAGCAGATGAAAATGATCTCGAACAAAAACATGTACAATCCCACGTCATTAAACGAGATGGACCATATTTATTCCAATTTTAAAGGTGCTCAAGGTTTAAGCTTCCCTAAAGAACTTCCACTTCTTCTCTTTGTACAAGCGAATAATGAAGGGGTAGAAGGATGGATCCCATTGCATGAAGGGCAGATCAAAAATTCGGTACATGGGAAAGTAATCACAATGGATGGTTCACATTATTTACACCATACTCAATTCAAAAAAATTGCTGAAGACTTTAGAGCTTTTATGAACGAAGCAAAGTAAATATCTAATTCGGACGATGTCCGTGATGAAAGAGAGAGGCATTCAAAATGAGATTATTTGAGATACTTTTAGTTCTATCCTGCTTCACTTTACTCGTAGACCTGCTATTCATTAAAAAAAGCACAAAGAAAATAGGCTTGGGTATAGGTATAGGAAGCAGCGTCATACTCGTAGCTCACTTATTGGTTGAAGGATACAGATGGCAGTTGCTTTTGGTATATATCATGACGGCTCTATTCATAATCATCGTTTTACTCCGACATTCCGAAAAAATGGTGAATCTAAAAATAGGTAAGGTGTTGAAGTATAGTTTATCTTCCCTAATCGTCATTCTGCTTGTTGCTTCTACCCTTTTGTCGGTATACTTACCTGTCTTTGATCTGCCGAAGCCGGAGGGTCCAGAGAAAGTGGGTACTCAAACCTTCCATTTTATAGATCAGAACAGAGATGAAATCTTGACTGATGATCAAAGTGATCAGAGGGAATTAATGGTTCAACTATGGTACCCAACTGAAAATATGAATAACAAGAAGCGTGACACGCTGTTTCCAAATAATAAAGAAATGTTCAAAACGTATATTCAGAGCTTCTCTGCTTCTTTGAAACTGCCTGAATTTGTGCTCAACTATTGGAAGTATAGTCATAGCAACTCTTATGAAAATGTAGAAATATTACCTTCTACTAGTCCTTATCCAGTGGTGCTGCTATCTCATGGTATGGGAACCAGTAGAGTTCTACAGGCATCACAGGCGGAGAATCTAGCCAGTCATGGATTTATCGTAGTGACAATCGATCATACGTACAGCACGTTTGCTACCCTTTTTCCTGATGGCCGTGTAACGGGTTATACAACAAAGATGACAACCATAGATGACCGCAGAGAAGTTGGCGATATATGGACAAAAGACGTGGAGTTTGTAATTGATCAAATTGAAAAGCTGAATTCAGGTGCAATTGAAAGTCAGTTTAAAGGAAAAATCGATGTAGATAACATCGGTGCGATGGGGCATTCTTTTGGGGGTGCAACGGCGTTTAATGCAACGTATTTAGATCATCGAATCAAGGCCGGGGTTAATATGGATGGGTCACTGAATGAAGTAGAGGATAGAGATGATATAAACAAGCCATTTATGTTTATCAGATCGGGAAATTTTGAAGACTGGTTAGCCAATTTTGAAAAGGATAGAAATTCGAATGACGAGGTAACTAAGTTTCTTTCAGACGAGCTGCACATTATGAAAAATGTTATTGAACATGGGGGAAATGTGATTTATATAGAAGGAACCCAGCACTTCAATTTCACGGATCTTCAATTTTATTCAGAACTGATTAAACTGTCCGGGATCACAGGAGAGATCAATGGTAAAAGAGGATCAAGCATCGTAAATCAATATGTACTCGATTTCTTTAACAAGCAATTGAAAGGAACGGGTGGAAACCTGATTCAGGGGCCGAGCGACATCTACCCAGAGGTGAAATTTGTAGATCCGAAAGAACTCTAATTGAAACTCAGGAGATGATGTGAATGGGACGACAAACGGGAAAACGAACTTCAATCACCGCCTTAACTCTGGTGTTAATGATGTTAGCTCCAATGTCAGTCATGGCCACACCAGCTACGAGTAACAACAGCGATCTGACGTATGAACCAACCAAGAAAATAGTAGCAGAGAAAGCGAAGATCCTTACTGAGACGTACGATACGACCAGTGTGCAATATGCCTTAATCGATGCTGGAGAGATTGTGTTGTCCGGTCAAACGGGCAAGAACGATATAAATAACAAGGTGCCTCTTACTTCGAACACGATCTATGGCATTGGTTCAACCAGTAAAATGGTACTTACCACTGCTGTAATGAAGCTGGTTGACGAAGGCAAGATTGATTTGGATAAGCCTGTTGTGAACTATATCCCTGACTTTAAAATGAAAGATAACCGATACAAACAAATTACAACACGCATGCTGTTGAATCATTCCTCCGGTCTGCTGGGCAGCTCCGGAAGCAATGCTACATTGTACGGGGATAATGACACGTATTCACATGACACATTTCTGGATCAATTGGCGCTACAGAATCTGAAAGCCGATCCAGGAGAATACTCCGTATATTGTAATGATGGTTTTACATTAGCGGAGATTCTGGTCGAAAGGGTTAGTGGCATGGGCTTTACTGCATTTATACACAAATATATTACAGAGCCCCTGGACATGAAACATACCAAAACACCGCAGGATGTGGTTGATCCGGCAGCAATGGCGGGAATCTATTCTCCTTTGGTTGAAGGGCAGCTTCCTCAAGAGAATTATAATATCATCGCTACTGGAGGCATTTATTCCACAGCTGAAGATCTGGTGAAATTCTCACAAATTTTCACGGGAGAGGTCGAAGGCATTCTTTCCAGTAAGTCGGTAGAGGCCATGGCGCAAGAAGAATACAAAAGGGGCATGTGGCCGGAAGATAGCGATACGTCTATATCTTACGGGTTAGGGTGGGATAGTGTGAACTTGTACCCATTCAGTGAATATGGCATCAAGGCTGTTACCAAAGGTGGGGATACCATATCGTATCACTCCTCATTAATCGTACTTCCGGAATACAATCTGGCTGCAGCTGTTACCTCATCAGGTGGGACAAGTGCCAAAGATCAGTTCATTGCTAGTGAATTATTACTCAGCGCACTTGAGGAAAAGGGTATTATTACAGAACGAAAGCCGGAGAAATCGTTTGGCGTGCCAGTGAAGTCAGATATACCTAAAGAAATATCCACGGATGCAGGTATATATGGCAGCAATAATTCGGTTAAGAAGATTGAAATGAATCATGCTGGACAAATGACTGTGTCCACACTCACAGCTCCGAGTAATCCGGCTCAAGAATACACATATACAACGGATGGTACTTTTGTTAACGATAAAGGCACAGAAAAGTTGAAGTTTGTTACGGAGAAGAATGGACGTACTTATCTGTGGTCTCGATCTTATATATCCTTGCCAGGACTTGGGCAGTTGGCTTTCTCCGAATATACAGCGGAGAAGCTGGAAGCCAATGAATTATCTCAGGATATTGCCACCTCATGGGAAAAACGTGAAGGTAAAAGATATTACGTGGTGAATGAGAAATATACATCAACGGTTTATCTGAATTCGTCACCAATTCTCCCTATTCATACTGATAAAGAGACTCCGGGGTATGTGTCCAATATTAAGATTATTGGAGCAAACGAAGCAGTCACTGAGCTTCAGATCCCTGGTATGGCTGGACGTGATACCAAGGAGATTTATTTCGCCGAAAAAAATGGAGTGGAGTACATCACAGCTGTAGGTAGCATATACGCCAGTGAGGAACTTGTACAACGACTCTATTCGGGCAAACAATCTGTAACAACGATTCAAGCAGACGGTTACGCCAAATGGTTTTCTATACCGTCAACGGTGAAAGGTAAAGTCATGAACGTTAAACTGCCTTCAAATGGTGCCTTTGCCGTATATGATCAAAAGGGCATTTGTATTAATCACACCGTAGTCAGCGGTCAGAATGAGGTTGTTTTACCAGAAAACGGCCGCATTGTATTTGCAGGTGACGTGGATTCCACATTTGAAATTTCATTGAAATAGTAACAATAGATTTGGTGCAGTGAAGATGAGGATTTTCGGAGGAGTAAAAATAGTGAAAAACAAAAGAAGTCGCGAAATCGCGGCTTTTTTCTGTTCAAGAGATGATGAACATACGAGCGCAGTTACTTTATTGGAAAATTTAGGTTGACACTTCTTTTTATCGCGTATACAATCGTATACATGAATGCGTTGTATACATATGTATACACGTAATGGGGGTGGCAAAAATGAGAGATCGTGATCTGAATGAAATCGATGGAAGTGTACGTCAAGGTGAGCGTCCGAAACGTGATATGAGTGACAGCGAGCAACGTGGAGAGCGTTCCAGACGTGGCAGAGGGCATGGAGAACATCAGGGAAAACGGGGCCATGGTGCGCAAACATTCCGCCGCGGCCGGATTCTTGTATTTCTGGAGCAGATGCAGAATCGAAGAACAACGCTCGCCAGACAACTTGGTCAGGAGGAGTATGAACATATTCGTCCGATAATCAGTGGGGAGTTGAAAGCCATTGATCAGGTCATCGACGAGTATGTCCATCTTTTCGAACTGCAAAATGAAGATGTAAGTCCCAATAAGAATCTGGAGAGTGAGAGTGAATAAGTATGATTCGTCGTTTTTTTTCGTATTATCGTCCTTATAAAAAACTGTTTTTGATTGATTTTGGATGTGCTGTACTTGCAGGTCTTCTGGAGTTGGCTTTCCCCCTTGCCGTCAGTAAATTCATTAATGAGTTGTTGCCAGGTCAGGATTGGCCTCTTATTTTGCTTGCCTGTATTGTGCTGTTATCCATCTATGCACTTAATACGGTATTGAACTATGTCGTTACATACTGGGGACATATGCTGGGCATTAACATTGAGACCAACATGCGTGAGAAGATGTTCGCTCACTTGCAGAAGCTGTCTTTCCGGTTCTTCGATAATCGCAAAACAGGTCATTTGATTGGTCATCTTACGAATGATCTGAACGATATCGGCGAGGTTGCTCACCATGGACCCGAAGATGTGTTCATTGCAGTGATGACATTAATCGGATCGTTCTGGCTGATGGCTAACATTAATCTTGAGCTTGCGCTGCTTACCTTTATCATTATCCCAATTATGGCTTGGGTTATTATCGTATTTGGTGGCCGTATGACGAAGACGTATCGAAGACTCTTCGGAGACGTCGGCAATTTCAATGCGCGCATTGAAGACAATGTTGGTGGCATGCGTGTTGTGCAATCATTCGCCAACGAAGAACACGAGAAAGAGCTTTTTGCTGTAGACAATCAGAATTTCCGTAAAACCAAGCTGCTTGCCTACAAAACGATGGCAAAAAGTATCTCGGTCAGTTATATGATGATGCGACTGGTTACGGTATTTGTCATGATCAGCGGGGCTTGGTTTTATATTGACGGCAGAATTAATATGGGTGATTTTATGGCCTTCCTGCTGCTGTCGAATATCTTCTTCCGTCCTATCGAGAAGATTAACGCAGTCATCGAAAGTTATCCAAAGGGCATCGCTGGTTTCAAGCGGTATCTGGAAATCATTGATACAGAACCTGAAATTGCTGATAACAAAAACGCCGTGGAATTCGAAAGTGTGAAGGGCGATATTCGTTTCGAGAACGTCTCGTTCGGATATGAATCGAGTCGGCGTATCTTGAATGATATCAGTCTGACTGTCCGACCTGGGGAAACCGTTGCATTTGTTGGCCCGTCAGGCGCAGGTAAGACAACCATTTGCAGCTTGCTTCCGCGATTCTATGAGGTAGAAGAGGGGCGAATCACTGTAGATGGTGTGGACATTCGGGATGTTAAGCTTCAATCGTTGCGTAAGCATATCGGGATCGTTCAACAGGATGTATTTTTGTTCTCGGGTACCATTAAGGAGAATATTGCTTATGGTGACCTGAGTGCAACGGACGAACAGATTTGGGATGCCGCTCGCCGTGCCTCATTGGAGGAATTGATTCTTACGTTGCCGGACGGCATGGATACGGTCATTGGCGAGCGTGGAGTCAAGCTATCCGGAGGACAGAAGCAACGGTTATCCATTGCTCGTATGTTCTTGAAAAATCCACCCATTCTTATTCTGGATGAGGCAACCTCTGCACTGGACACGGAAACGGAAGCACTTATTCAGCAATCACTCGCTGAATTGTCGGTGGGTAGAACGACACTTGTGATTGCACACCGATTGACAACGATTAAGAATGCGGATCGAATCATCGTAGTGAACACAGATGGCATCGCTGAACAGGGTAACCATGAGGAACTGGTCGCCGCTGGAGGTATATACAGCCGTCTTCATCAGGTGCAATATAGTCACTCTTAATCCATATAAAATGGACTATAGAATGTTTACACTGGCCACTCCGATGACAGAACAACCTTCCGATCATGTTATCCCCAGAAGGCCGCGCATATGCGCGGCTTTTTGGTTTGGATGACTAATGAAGTTATAAATGCTATGCAGAATATAATGTTGACAACGTCCACTAACCTGATTATTATAATGTTGACAATGTCCACTAAAAAGGAGGGTTTGACATCGACTCTCAGTACATAAATCCAGATATTCTGGCTGACATGCGACGTTTTAACCGTTTCTATACCAACATACTTGGTGTACTCGACAAGCATATTCTCGGAACAGGGTATTCCTTTGCTGAAGTACGGGTCATTATTGAGATTGGAATTCGGGGAGAGAGCATCGCGAACAATCTGGTGGATACACTGACCATTGATCGCAGTTACATGAGCCGAATTGTGAACAAGCTATCCAAGGAAGGTCTGCTGGTGAAAGTGAATTCTGCGGCTGACAGCCGGGTCAGTCTGATTCGTCTGACATCCAAGGGTGAGGAACTATATGCCCAATTGAATGATCGATCCGATCAACAGATCCTGAAATTAATGCAAGACCTCAATGAAGAAGAGATTCAAGAGGTATACACCTCCATGATGAACATACAAGAGAAGTTGAACAAGAAGGCAGGAGAGACAACACGATGATACGATTTGAATGTGACTATAACGAAGGTGCGCATGAACGCATTTTACAAAAACTGATGGATACCAACATGGAACAGACAAGCGGGTATGGCACGGATGAGCATTGCGAACGGGCGAGAATGCTTATTCGTCAGGCATGTGACAACGAGCAGGCTGATGTTCATTTCTTGGTTGGCGGTACACAGACGAATACAACAGTGATTGCCTCTATTTTGCGTCCATATCAAGGTGTGATTGCAGCGACATCGGGACACATTGCGGTTCATGAGACTGGAGCTATTGAAGCAACGGGTCATAAGGTACTCACGGTCCCAAGCGAGGACGGAAAGATCACGCCTGAACAGGTTAAGGCAGTCTATGATGCGCACATGAACGAGTCGTCACCGGAACATTGTGTGCAGCCAGGCATGGTCTACATATCTCAGCCAACGGAGAACGGAACGATGTACAGCAAGGCAGAATTGCAAGTATTGCACGCAGTCAGCAGAGCGTGTGGTCTTCCATTTTTCGTGGATGGAGCACGCCTTGGATATGCACTTGCCTCCCGAGATTGCGATATGACACTTGCTGATCTTGCGCGCTTGTGCGATGTATTTTACATCGGCGGAACCAAGATTGGGGCATTGATGGGTGAAGCGGTCGTTATCCTGAATGATGCGCTCAAACCAGATTTTCGTTATATGATCAAACAAAAAGGTGGCCTGCTTGCCAAAGGCAGATTGCTGGGGATTCAATTCGAAACCTTGTTCGAAGACGGCCTGTATCTTGAGATTTCCCATCATGCCGTGGATATGGCGTTGAGAATTCATGATTCACTCGAACAGCAGGGAGTACGCTTCCTGTATGACTCACCAACCAACCAGCAGTTTCCGATTCTGCCCAATCTTTTGCTTGAGAAATTACGGAATGATTATACCTTCTCCTTCTGGGAAAAGGTTGACGATACACACAGTGCGGTGCGCTTTTGTACCAGCTGGGCAACCCGGCAGGAGAATGTGGACGCACTGACTCGTGATATTGCTCAATTATTGCATGAAAAGATCCAGGTTCCGGTGCGCGTCGAAGCATTGGTTTAACTTTGCAAATGTTAATACTGAAAAAGGGCAACCCATCGGGGTTGTCCTTTTTCGTATGTTTTTCCTGAGATAAAGAGTACAGGAAGCCCAATGGGAAGGAATCGCCTTTTCCATTGCATCGTTATGATGGGAATGGCCTGAGAGTGAGAGGATCAGGCAAACAATTAAGACAATCGTTATATCGCTTGCAGCCCGTAATTCGGCATACTAAGAGTATGTTAACAGAGCTAAGCTATTAAAGTTTATTCGAAAAGTTGGGTGATTAAGATGATGAAGTGGTTATCAAACCATGTGAGGCAGATTTTAATTGACAGGCTCGAATCACAGATCAAGTTCGAAGAAAATTCCGTACATCGAGATATATACTTTACATGCTGGTTAGAGCTCGTTACCGAAAAGGTGGAGACATCATCCTCATACAGTACTAATTCTAGGAGTGTGTGAAGGGTGGATGATATGAAATTAGGGACCAGTGAGGGAAGGGTTAGACGTGCATTGAAGGACTTTGCCCGGCGGCTTTTTTAATATTCCAAGAAGTAAATTGACAGTTCTCTTATATTAAAGTTATCATAGATACATTAGATCCTTAATTAAGAAGGAGATTATATTCTATGAATAACGGACATTCATCCGGTCAAACGAACGAATCGTGGAGTGGTCATTCTGCTCCTTTTACAGCGTTACAGGAAACACCTATCTTATCCTTGCTCCAGCCGTCCCATGGAGAACGAATCCTTGATGTGGGTTGCGGTAATGGGGATCTGACAGCCAAAATTGCAGCCGCAGGAGCATTGACAACAGGCATTGATTTTTCAGAGGAGACGATTAGGCAAGCTAAACAGAAATATCCTGATATGAATATCCAAGTCGCTAATGCCTGTCATTATCGGTCTGAAGAATCGTTTGATGCGGTCTTCTCTCATGCCGTTCTGCATTGGATCAAGGATGCCCCAGCTGTAGTACAATCCATATCCTTAGCGCTTAAGACGGGCGGACGGTTCGTGGCTGAGTTTGCTGGAAGTGGTAACACGGCTATATTAATAACAGCGGTAAGGGAAGAACTGCATGCCCGTGGATACGAATGGGAAGGTCGGAATCCATGGTATCACCCTACCATTGGCGAATATGCTAATCTACTGGAGCAAAACGGATTTCGAGTTAGTCTGGTCCAGCATGTTGACCAATTTACCCCGTTCAAGCCAGGTGCCAGAAAGTGGTTGGACAGCTTCGCGGAGTATTTATTCAGGGGTATCACACCTGCGGAACAGGATGTTATTATGGAAGCTGTAGAGAAAAAAGTACAGCCACAACTGATGCAGGATGGACAATGGTATCTGGATAGAAGCCGACTGCGAGTGGTAGCTATTAAGGAATCGGGGAATGCGGTGTGAAAGTGGACAAACCCAAGCTTCAGGAGCAGTTGCTCGAACCGGAAACGATTGGTTTTCTCGAATCCAAAGTGGAGTACAAACACAAACTGATTGAGAACATGACATTGGATCAACAGGAAGCGAGTAAGGTGTCCTTTGAAAATGTTGTATTTAGACATGTGACGATCTCGGAGTCTGCCTTGGAACAATTTGAATTCACCGATGTCCGGTTCGAACACTGCGACTTCTCCAATGTCAATCTTTCTGGTGCCTTCATGCACCGGATCGAATGGCATAACTGCAAGTTTGTCGGAACTGATTTTTCCAATTCTCGCTTGCAAAATGTTAGTTTCCTTCATGGTCTAGGGGATTACAGCAATTTCCGTTTTGCCCATCTGAAACAAGTCTCCTTCTCGGAATGTACCTTGATTGGTGCGGACTTTGCCTATCTGGCTCTACAGAAAATGGAGTTCACTCAATGTAACATCGACCAAGCTTCCTTAACGGGGACCAAAATGAAGGATTTGGATCTTAGCGATTGCCAATTTGATTCCTTGGTGTTAACCATGGAAGATCTTAACGGTTGTGTGATCTCACCACATCAAGCCGCCACATTTGTAGGATTAATGGGTTTGATTATCAGATAAATGGCATGATCACATTAACGGGGTTGCCAAGATAGTAGAAGTGTGTATAATTGGAGACACATTAGAATAAAAACAGGTTTTCTAGGGTTCCGCGATGGTTGTGTCGGTCTGGTCCGAGAGAAAACCCGCAACCTGTTGGTTGTGCCACGGAGGGATAAAAGCCTGGGAGATGAACTGCGATATGCAGTTTGTTTCCCGGGCTTTTTTTATTTTTTACGCTAATGTACCCATACTAGGTGTAAAAAAATGAATCAAAGAAAGGGAGTTACAGGAATGAATAAAACGTGGATGTCGGTTGTGATTGCTGCGTTGTTTGAAGTGGGTTGGGTCATTGGATTAAAACATGCCAGCGGGATGCTGGAATGGAGCCTTACACTGGTTGCCATTATGATCAGTTTCAGCTTAATGATTGCAGCTTCGCGTACCTTGCCCGTGGGAACCGTATACGCAGTATTCGTTGGCCTGGGTACTGCTGGAACGGTACTTGCAGAGATTCTTTTGTTTAATGCACATGTCCAAACCGGAAAAATGATACTCATTGGTGTACTTTTACTCGGCGTCATTGGTCTTAAAATGCTAAGTAAAGAGAAGAATAAGGAGGTGCAGCTATAATGAACTGGGTATTTCTTATCTTGGCAGGCGTATTTGAGATGATCGGAGTGCTTATGATAAACAAGTTGCACAAAGACCGTAATTTCATTTCACTGGTATTATTGATAGCCGGGTTTGGATTAAGCTTCCTGTTCCTGTCCCTTGCGATGGAAACACTTCCGATGGGAACAGCATATGCCGTGTGGACGGGAATCGGCGCCTCCGGAGGTGCTATTCTTGGTATGGTGTTTTACGGAGAACCTCGAAATGCCCTAAGAATTTTGTTTATCGCTATGGTGCTCGGATCGGCAGTCGGTCTTAAATTGGTTAGTTAAATAAGTGGAATTAAAAAGATAATGTACAGATTACGTTTTTAATGGTATCCTTATACGTTACGTGTGAAATAAAAGATACGTCTTATTGATAGATGTGCGTAAATGAAGGAGACAACATGACATTTAACGACTTAAATATTATCCCCTCTATTATGGAAGGGTTAAGCAAAGCAAACTATACTAATCCTACCCCTATACAGGAACAGGCCATACCAGCTGTATTAGCTGGCAGAGATCTGCTGGGATGTGCACAGACAGGAACAGGCAAGACGGCAGCATTTTCGGTGCCGATCATTCAATTATTAAGCGAAAGATCCAAAGGACAAGGATCGAAGTCCGCACGACATATTCGCTCATTGATTTTAACACCTACACGAGAACTCGCTATTCAGATCGCGGATAACATCAAGGTATATAGTCGGTATACTGACATTCGTTGTACGGCTATCGTTGGTGGTGTTTCGCAAAAAGTGCAAGAGCGGGCGCTGAATCAAGGTGCAGATATTATTATCGCAACGCCGGGCAGATTGAACGATCTGATTAACCAGAGACGTATTGATCTGAAGATGGTTGAGATCCTCGTTCTGGATGAAGCAGACCGGATGTTGGACATGGGCTTTATTCATGATGTGAAAAGAATTATCGCCAAGATGCCGAACAAGAAGCAAACCCTGTTCTTCTCAGCTACCATGCCTCCTGAAATCACCAAAATGGTTAAAACCCTGCTGGTTGATCCAGTCAAAGTAGAAATCACACCCGTATCTTCTACAGTAGACCGCATTGAGCAGTCTATATACTTGCTGGAGAATGGCAAAAAGCAGCAAATGTTGAATCAGATTCTGGAGGATAAATCCATCGTCACGGCATTGGTGTTCACACGCACGAAGCGCGGGGCTGACCGGGTTACACGTGATTTGGCCAAAGTGAATGTTACGGCACAGGCCATTCATGGCAACAAGTCTCAGAACGAGCGTCAACGGGCACTGAACAATTTCAAGAGTGGGGCTACCCGAGTACTGGTGGCGACGGATATCGCGGCAAGAGGAATTGATGTGGAGGAACTGTCACATGTCATCAACTTTAACCTGCCTAACATTCCGGAAACGTATGTTCACCGAATTGGACGTACAGGTCGTGCAGGGAAAAGCGGGATGGCGATCTCATTCTGTGAGAAGGATGAACTTCCGTTCCTGAAGGATATCGAGAAAGTAATCAAGAAGACGATTCCTGAAGTGAAAGGTCATCCATATCCGATGACAGGTGTTCCTGTGTTTGAAAAAACGAACAAAGCACCGGGCAGTAAACCTGCCTTTAACAAATCAGCTGCGGGCAAACCTGCCAAATCCAAGGCTAACCCGGCACGCAAGCCCAAATCCGAGTGGTTTGCCAAGAGTGGCAAAACGACCGGTAGTCGTTCAAACGACGGTAGATCCAATGGCAGTCGATCAAACAGCAGTAGCAATAGATCGAACAGCAGTAGCAGTAAATCAAATAATGGCTCATTCAGCCGCAGCAGCAAAACAAGGAATGACAGAGCCAATTAAGACCTAAATAAACCCAGATAAAACCTTCTCCATTCTTATGGAGGAGGTTTTTATTAGGTGTAGAGAGCTTATTTACATACGAACTTACATTCGGTATCATTATATTGTCCACTGGTGAAAGGGAGGTACTGACTTGAAGGATACGATAATTAAATACAGTTTGAACAAGAAAGGTGCGATCAAGGATTATCCATTTGGACCTGATCCAGTCGTGATCAAGGTTGCAGGTAAGATGTTCGCGCTTATTTTTGAAAACAAAGAAAAGAACTGTCGCTTGAACTTAAAATGTGACCCGAATATTGCAGAGAATCTAAGAGAGCAGCATGAAGCGGTTCAACCAGGATATCATATGAACAAAAAACACTGGAATACCATTACGCTGGATGGTTCCATGTCAGATGAGGATGTCTACGTCATGATCGATCACTCTTATGATATGGTTATCCAATCCCTTCCGAAAAGGGTTCGGGAATCTCTGGTCGAATCGTGAGGCATTTCGTAGATATCAAGGCCAATGGTCTGCTCGCTAAGTAGATTGAATATTATATGGAAATGAAGACATACATGAGATCCGTGTGGGATCGTTACCTTCATGATCAACGCTGCATCCCTTGTCATCAATGCCTTGATCGGTATAGGCAAGTTAATCCTGGGGTTATATCTCCTTTCCGGATGGTTCATTACGAATGCTGTGTATTATCTGATTCTGTGTGTAGCCAAAGGACAGGTCCTTCATCAGTATAAAGTTGCCAAAGGAATAGCGTCTCCCCGAAACAGATATTCGTTGGAGCTTGCGGTGTATAAGCGTGGAGGTCTTTTGCTGTGTTTACTGGGTGTGTCTTATTCAATCGTCTGCCTGCGAATGTATCTGATTGGCGATGCCTTCATATATAGCGGCGGCATTGTATACATCGTAGCTGCAGTCGCTTTTACCAAACTGGCTTTTGCCATACAGGGTACCTGGGCTAACCGTCAACTCCATAACCCGATTATATCTACATTGAAAATGATTAACTTCACCGATGCCATGGTGTCCATTGTCGTGACTCAAGCGACACTGCTTACCATGCAAGCTTCACCTCTTGCATTAAAAACCAGTAGCCTGTTTGGCATGGGGTGCAGCGTTTTATTTTGTCTGATGGGGGTCTGGATGATGTTCCACAAGACAAATCAGTCCAGTATGGAGCAGGAGAATGGAAACGACGATAAGTAAGATAAAAGAGGAAGATTATCATCCAAGTCTGAGTCTGAGATTGCTGGAACTCATCGGTAATCATAATAAGGAGTGATATCTATGGATCAACAACAACAACTTGCCATGGTACAACAAATGCGTCAAAATGCCGTCGGTACAGATGCAGCTCTGCAACCCAGTTCCACGTATGCTGTCACCGTAGAAGAAGTCATGATTCCTACGACGAAAGGTGATACGCGTGTACTTGTGTATACTCCGGATCGGGATCATTCCGTACCTCTGCCGGTCTTCTTCAATATGCATGGGGGTGGTTTTATCCTCGGACAAGCAGAGATGGATGATCCATGGTGTCGTCTGATTGCTGATCGTGCTGATTGTGTGGTCATGAATATCGATTACCGTCTTGCACCAGAGCACAAATTTCCAACCGCAGTTCATGAATGTTACGACGTTGTTAAGTGGGTCCACGGCAATCCGGAATCCTTCTCGGTGAACCCGTCTCTATTCGCCATTGGTGGGCATAGTGCTGGGGGTAATCTTGCTGCAGCAGTGTGTTTACTGAATCAGCAACGTGGAAGCAAGCTGCCGATTGTACTCCAGGTTATCGATTATGCCGTATTGGATGTGGCTACAGATCCGGCCGAGAAACCGAGTTATGAAGAAGCCATTCCAGCCGATATCGCCAGAACGTTCAATGCCATGTACCTTAAAACGCCAGAAGATGCCCATGATCCATTAGCATCGCCTGTTCTTGCGACATCATTCCAGGGTCTTCCGGAAGCGTTGATCATTACCGCCGAGAATGATTCACTGGCCCAATAAGCAAGAACATATGCAGCAAGGCTGGAAGATAGCGGTGTGAAGGTGACTCTTAAAGAGTATGAGGGAGCTGCTCATGGATTTACGCACTTTGGCGATCTTCAGATGGCTGAGGATGCCTGGTACCGAATGAGTGACAAGATCAGAGAAGCATTTTCCAAATAAAGTACATCAAAATGACGTGTAGAAAGAACTAAGAAGTGGTTAGATATCATTTGAGCAAGTTGTTTAAAAAGTTACCTTGAAGTCGCCTAATGGCGGCTTTTTTTGGCTCAGTAATCTGATTGCTTCAATCGCTTGGTGAAACCAAGCTTCTGATCTTGCGGATGTGTTAATAAACTGGATAAGGAGCCTTCTTGAGATTATAACGATATCGTTAAGGGTAAGAGTTGTTAATTAGAGGAAATAATAACCGATACCAGGAGGTTTATGATGAACCAATATAACAGTCCATCCGATATCGCCATTCTGGGCATGGGAACGGCTCTACCTGCTTACCCCGTAGCACAGTCAGATATTGCAGAACTAATCGCTTCTTCTCTTCAGGATCGGCCAGATTTGGCCCGTTTTGCCAGGCGAATATTCAAGTCCTGTGGTGTTGAAACTCGATATACCGTAGAACCGAGCTATCTGGGTTCACTCCAAGAATGCCGTTATCTGCCCTCTGAGGGCAGATCAGACGTCCCTACAACCGAAGAAAGAATGAATACATACAAGCGAGAGGCGCTTCCGCTTGGGATCGAGGCGGCCGAGAAAGCCCTGAAGGATTCAGGCGTATCTCCCAAGAGCATCACGCATATTATCACGGTCAGCTGCACCGGTCAATATCTGCCAGGTCTTGATGTAATGCTCATCCGTCACTTGGGTCTGTCTGACCGTGTTAACCGACTGCCGCTGATCTTTCAGGGTTGTGCCGCAGGGTTGAAAGCCATTCAGATGGCACGAGATGTCGTGCAGGGTGCTGCGGGATCACAGGTACTTGTGGTCTGTGTAGAGTTGTGCACAATACATTTTCAGCCGGTGCAAGATCGGGAAGCGCTGTTTGCGGCTTCATTCTTCGGAGACGCTGCTTCTTCCTGTGTAGTGGGTACACCAGAACCTCAGCACAAGAATTATTTGAGCCTGGGTACGGGTTATTCTGTGCTTCTTCCGGATTCAACTGAAGATATGACTTGGGAGGTTGGGAACCTGGGGTATGACCTGTATCTATCACCTCGTATTCCGAAGCTGCTCGGTGTTCATCTGGAAGAGGAACTTCGTCTTTTATTGCAAAGTGAACAGCTTCCTGAACTGTGGGCCATTCATCCGGGAGGACGCGGGATTGTGGACACTGTGCAGAATGTAATGAAGCTGAGAGATGAACAAACGAAGTATAGCAGGGAGATCCTTAGAACGTATGGTAACCTGTCTTCCAACACGATCCTGTTTGTACTGAATGCGATGCGTGAGGACATGAAGGCGCAGGGTCAATCCTCCACAGATGGGGTAGCCATGGCATTTGGTCCGGGACTCACCGCAGAGTTGATGAAATTCACTTATGTACCCTCATTATCTTCAGTGATGGAGGACCACGAACATGTCTTTCTTTAGAACATTGTCTTTTCGGGCCAAGGAAGAGGAACTGATGGATGACTTCTCTATGGGAGGGGAGGAGCTGCGTGAAGCACTCAGACATCTGAGACGTCTTAACAAAATATTCGCAGCACCCGGCCCAACGCTGGCTGGTGTAGAGAAGTTATGGAAATCTGTCGGCAGGCCAAATAAACTGTCTCTTCTAGATGTGGGGGCAGGTTCAGGGGATGTGAACCAGAAACTGCTGCAATGGGCAGATCGCCAGGGCATTCAGTTGAAAATTACATTGGTTGATCTGACGGAAGAGGCGTGTGAGGAAGCAAGACAACTATTCCGTGACGAACCCCGAGTCCGGGTACAACGCGCCGATCTTACACAACTGCCGGATGCTTCCGCAGATATTGTGACAGGTTCCCAGTTTGTGCATCATTTTGACGGAGATCAGTTGGTTGATATGGTTTCTCATATGCTGCGAGCATCGAGATATGGTGTCGTCATTAATGATATTCACCGCCATCCGGTATCCTATAAAGCGGTCTGGATTACAACACGAATGATCTCGCGCAATCGGTACATTCGTCATGATGGGCCTCTTTCCGTAGCCAAAGGCTTTACAGGCAGGGATTGGAAGGAACTGAAACAACGGCTAAATCATGATACGATGACTTATGAATGGAAGCCTTTATTCCGTTACTCTGTTGTCATTCCCACGAAAGGCAGGTGATCTTACGTGTCGATATCGATAGATGTAATTGTCATCGGAGCCGGAATTGCCGGGAGTACGTGTGCGATGCAACTGGCAGGAAAAGGTCATCGGACCCTTTTGCTGGATCGCCAAGAGTTCCCTCGGCACAAAACCTGCGGTGAGTTCATGTCACCCGAAACCAAGGAGATGCTGGAGGTTCTGGACATTCACCTTCTGGACCAGACGAAGAAACCCAGCACTATGGATCATGCCAAAATCGTTATGCCACAAGGCGGAGTGATCGAAGCACCGCTGCCGGGATTCGCATATGGCATAAGTCGATATGAGCTGGACCAGATTTTGCATCAGAAGGCTCTGGCGGCCGGAGCCCAGATTGTTACCAAAGCGACCATAACGAGTATCGAGCAGCTTGATGATGCCAGTTATGAGGTTCAGGTGAAACAGGGAGATGAGCGGATGAGCTACAGAGCCAAAGCCGTCATCGGAGCACATGGTACCAAGAAACCGCGTGGGATGGCTTCCGCACCTGATCTGCGGGATCAAACCGTATATGTTGGGGTTAAATCCCACTTCAGCGGAATCGAGATTCCCGCACGGGTAGAATTATATTTTTGCGAGGGTGGCTATGTGGGGATTTCCCCGATTGAGAATGGCATTGTGAATGTCGCCGCATTGTTGACACTGGATACCGTACAGGGAAGCGGCAAGTCTGTAAACGATATTTTACAGGCGGCATCCCTGACCAACGTGAGTTTGGCAGCCCGTTTAGCCGGAGGAAAGCCTGTTGACGGAACGCAAGTGTCGATTGCGCCTCTGCATCTGTCCAATGTTCCTGAACCGTGGTCCCAATATCCGCATATTGGAGATGCCATGCTGATGATACCGCCCTTATGTGGGGACGGAATGTCCATTGCCCTCCGCTCCTCACTCCTGTGTGCGAGGTGGACTGACAAGTACCTGCAAGGCGACATTGAACATGCCGATTGGCAGAGTAATTACACGCTGGAAGCAAGCCGTGAATTCACCCAATTGCTCAGACGCGCAAGAAGAATTCAAAAGCTGGCTTTTGCCAAAACCAATAAATTCTATCCTGGTCTGGCTCGGATGATCCCCGGTTTAGCTGCTTATGTCGTGAAGGCCACACGGTTATCCGAGATGAACGCAGCGCGCTAATCCATTGAAACTTTGCTCAATACTGATGCGAAAGAGGTTGCTAAAGGCGGCCTCTTTTTTGGTGTATAAACATTAATTTTGTGGAGACAGTTTGGAAATTCGGGAAATGCTCGTATAATAGAATCTAATGTAACGATAGAGAACTAAGTCAGATGAAATGTCGGGAGGCACTATTTAAGATGAACTATTCATTTTCCAATCGTATCGCAGCACTGCAACCATCCATTATTCGTGAGATTCTGAAGGCTTCTTCGGGACAAAATGTGATTCCATTCTCTGCGGGAAACCCCGCTCCGGAAACCTTTCCTATTGAGGCGATTCGCACGTTCACCCAAACCATCCTGGAGCAAGACCCGGTCACGGCTCTGCAATATGGAATTACAGAAGGGTATGTTCCCCTCAGGGAAGCATTGACGCAACATCTGAAGACAGGTTTTGATACGGGTAAGCCATCCGATCAATTGTTCATTGTATCTGGAGCGCAGCAGGGGATTGAACTTGCCTGTAAAGTGTTCTGTAATGAAGGGGACACGATTATCTGTGAGAGTCCGAGCTTCATCGGCTCCCTGAACTCCTTCCGGGCATCCGGTGCAAAGCTTGCCGGTGTTCCGATGGAGATGGATGGCATGGATATTGAGAAGCTGGAACAGGCGCTGCAGACGGAGCCCAATGTGAAACTGATCTATGTGATCCCAAGTTTTCAGAATCCTACCGGTGTAACGACGAGTCTTGCGAAACGTAAGGCCATATACGAGTTGGCTAAGAAGTATGGCGTTATGATTTTGGAAGATAATCCTTACGGAGAACTTCGATTCAATGGAGACGATGTGCCAACCATCAAGTCTATGGATGATGAGGGTCTGGTCATCTATGTTGGATCATTCTCCAAAATTTTGTCGGCGGGACTGCGCGTTGGTTTTGTACAAGCGCCACATGAAGTTGTGGAGAAGATGGTTGTTGCCAAACAGGGAGAAGACGTACATACAGCCATGCTTCCACAGATTCTCGCATACAAGTTCATGACAGAGTATGACTACGCGGGCCACATTAACAGCATTCGTGAGGTATATCGGAGAAAAGCAACATTGATGATGGACAAGCTGCAAGAGCATATGGGTGAGTCCATTACCTATACTCAACCGGATGGTGGACTGTTCCTCTGGTGTGACCTGCCAGCACATGTGCCAATGCTTGACTATGCCAAGACAGCGGCAGCTCAAGGGGTTGCGGTTGTACCGGGAAATGCATTCCTTGTGAACGAGCAAGACCCTTGTAATGCCATCAGACTTAATTTTTCAACTCCGTCAGACGAACAGATTATCAAGGGTGTAGAGATTTTGGGGCAGGTATTGAAGGGCTACAACGCTTGATATGACAAAACGCAATATATCCATGAGAAGTCGCCCATTGGCGGCTTCTTTTTGGCCTTTCGGAGCCCTTAATTATCGATTAATGCACTTAATTCTGCCTGAAAAACCTTTTGATTCTTCTGATTGAATGTACTCAGCAGCACGGTAACAATCCCGTTTCCTTTTCGTCTGGGTGTCAATCCAATGACTTCTGCGATGACATGAAGTTCATCATCCGGATAGACAGGCTTCAGAAATTGAATGTTATTCATTCCGGTTCCCGCCACGACATGTTCTCCATAGACCCCGACCTCAATCCATAATTTGAAGGAGATATTCATCGTTTGCATGCCAGAAGCAATTAAACCGCCAAAGCGGCCTTGCTTGGCCTTTTCCTCATCCAAATGCATGTACTGTGGATCATAGATTGTGGCAAACTCGATAATATCGCTCTTGGACAATGCCAAGGATGTGGTTTCGTAGCGCTGACCTAATACATATTCACTGAATCTCATGAAGGCACCTCGGTTTCTTAAATATGTCTTTTTCGTAGTCGATGCCTTGGAAAGAGACATGACTGGACTGACGTGTTAAAATGCTAGTGAACAGTCCGGTGTGTATTGCTGTGTTACTGCCATAATGAAATAAACAGATGAAACTGTCTTTGAGGAGTATATAAGATGATAACGATTAAAGATGTAGCCAAGATGGCGGGTGTAGCCAGCTCGACCGTATCTTGTGTTCTCAACGACAAAGGGAATGTAAGTGAGCCGACAAGACTCCGAGTACTTGAGGCAGCGAGCCAACTCAAGTACGTTAGGCATGGTCCTGCATCTGAATTAAAACGAAATAGTACACAAACCATTGGTGTTATTGTCCATGACATGTCCAGTCCATATTTCTCGGATTTGGTGAACGGAATAGAAACGGTCGTCATGAGTCATGGATACGATATGATTGTATGTAGTTCGTTGGGTGGAGAGAAATCAACAGCCCATCGATACATCCGAGAAAGAAGAATTGATGGAGCTATTGTTATCGCTCAGAATATTCAAGATCAATTGCTTATTGAAGCATCTGAAGCAGGATTTCCGATTGTCGTCATGGATCGGGATCTGGATGCTCAACATATTGTAAAGGTTTTGATGAGTGATACGCAAGGCGGTTACTTGGCTACCCGTTATCTGATCGATAAAGGTCACCGGACAATAGCTTATATTAGTGGTCCGTCACAATCGGAATGTAATCTCCATCGTTATCAGGGTTATTTGAAAGCCTTGAAGGAGGCAGGCATTGAAGAGAACCCCGAATGGAAAATTGGCGGACAATACATGAAGCAAGATGGCTACATTGCAGCCAAGAAACTGCTTGAAGGAGAGTTACCGTCCGCTGTTTTCTTTGCTAATGATGAAATGGCGATCGGCGGCTTGGAAGCCTTCAGGGAGCATGATATTTCAATTCCTGAGCAGTTATCCATAATTGGTTTTGACAATATACCTGCATCTCAGTATATGAATCCACCACTAACCACCTTTCGTCAGCCGAAGAGGGATGCAGGCCAGCTTGCAGGTCATGTTCTCTTCCAACTGCTGAATGGAGAGATCGTAGAGACGTTATATACACTGGACATCCAATGCGTGGAACGTGATTCTGTTCGACTCCTCAACCTGAGTTGAGGAGTTTTTTCCATTCTATAGAATTTTAAATACTTAAAAAGAAAGGAGAGTAGCCATTTGTGCATAATATAAAGACGAGGAGTTTTTTTCTTTGGAAATAAATGGAGGGTGATACGATGGGCGTACCCACTTTTTTGGAGACAGGTCATATGCAAGAAGGTTTTCCCATTCGGGTAATTCACACAGGAAATCAGTTCAATTATGCCGCACACTGGCATGATGAGGTTGAACTGATTCTTGTCAATGGTAAGAGCGCCAGAATTGGCGTGAACGACCACGTTTGTGAGTTGGAAAAAGGGGATGTGCTGCTGATCAAACCAGGGGATGTGCACTGCTTTTTTCCGGGGACTGAACAGCTAACCATTATCTTGTTCCGACTCGAATTGTTAACGGGAAGTTTCACGACCGAAGCCGAAATTCAGGATCTCGGACAACTTTTCAACAAAACAACAGTTATTCCCTCGAATACGGGAAGTCAGAGCAATCTGGCTCATTATATAGATGTCATCATTACCGAGAAGAAAAATCAGAAGCCGGGATATCGATGGTTAATGGTGTCCAGATTATATGATCTCATCATACTTTTACTACGTACAATCGTACCGGTTACCACCGAGGAATCAACATCTTCAGGATGGCCCTGCACTTCTTCCAAAAAATTTGAATTCCTTGAATCGGTCTGTGAATACCTGGAGGAGCACTATGCTGAACCGATCAAGCTGGAACAGGTGGCGGAACATATTAAGTTCAGCAAGTTCCATGTCTGCAAGCTATTCAAAGAGATTAAGGGCGTAACACTGATGGAATACTTGAATCACTTTCGAATTATCAAATCAGAGTGGGCCTTATTGTTCCGTCAGGATACCATTCTGGAGATTGCGATCGGACATGGGTTCAACAATGTAAACTCTTATAACCGCCTTTTCAAAAAATATAATGACTGCACACCCTCCGAATTTCGTAAGAAACACCGTAGGAATATCACAAAATATGGAGGGTAATGCACAATATTTGTGGAGAAAGCCCTCTCCAAAATCAATATACTCTAATAAATTGTAAGCGTTTCCTTTTTGAAGGAGGGGGCCTATGAAGAAGTGGTTTAAGCCAACTATTGTATTTGTATGTGCAGCACTGTTGTTAGCTGGTTGTCAATTCAGTCCATCCAATCAAAGCAAGCAACAGGAGATTACCGTGTGGAGTTTTACCGATGAAGCAGGATATGCCATCGAGAAATTCGAACAGCAATATCCTGACATCAAAGTGAACTTTGTCAACATTCCCGGTAATTTCTATATCACCAAGCTGAAATCTGCGCTACAGACAACCTCGAAGGCTCCAGATGTATTTATGATTGAAAATGCGAATATTCGAGAACTGATTGACGTTCCTTATCTGGAGAATCTATCAGCTTCGCCGTATAACGCCAATGAACTTATCCAAGAACAATATGCTTTTGTGCAGGCCAATGAAAAGGACAGCGAAGGAAATGTCAGAGCGATAGGTTATCAGGGAACACCAGGGGGCATCTATTATCGTCGGGATTTGGCAAAGAAATATCTGGGCACCGATGATCCTGAGAAAGTGGGTTCACAGATCGATACATGGGAGAAGATCTTCGAGATTGGAGAGAACGTGCAGCAACTAAGCGGGAATAAAGTACATGCATTGGCGAATTGGAATGCGATATCGAATTCATATGATGGTATACCTTGGGTGAAGGACGGCAAACTCGTCATCGATCCAACCTACTTGAAAGTGCTCGATCTTGTACGTGAAGCACGTGAGCGGAAAGTACTTGCCGAGTATGATGATGGAAGTGCAGGTTACGCTGCATCCATGCAAAAAGGAGAGGTCATGTTCTATCCCGGGGCAACCTGGGCCCTGCAATTTACGTTCAAGGCAAATGCCCCGGATACCGAAGGCTTATGGGGCTTGGCACAGGGACCTTCAGCGTTTAGTGCAGGCGGAACTTATATAGCGATGTATAGTAAAAGTGACAAAAAAGATCTCGCCTGGAAGTTTATCGAGTTCTATAACTTTAACCATGATTTTCTGTCGGAGCTCGCGAAAGAGCAGGATTATTTCACGAGCAACATGGTTGTGAATGATGAACTTGCTCCGTCTCTCTCATCGTCCTATTTGGGAGGACAGAAGCATTTCGAATTTTTCTCGGAGGCTGCGAAACGGATTCCTGTATACGAACGCACCAAATATGATGCGATTATTAACAATGATATCTACAAGAATGTGCTCCAGTTGTATCTCAACAAGGACATTCAGACCAAGGAAGAAGTCGTAAAGCGAATCAAACGTGATGTCACCTTGAGATTTCCGGAGCTGGAAGTGGATTAGCTTAGGACGTGTCTGAAACCCTTTCTTCGGAGTTTTCAGATACGCCCTCGAAGTAAGCGATGGTTATACACATCACACATCCGATGATAACTGGGGGGGATAGAACATGTTTGCCAAAACGATTCGCAAGGACCATTACGGCTACTACTTCATTGCTCCGTTCTTTATTATTTTCACCATTTTTGGGCTTTATCCCATTTTATATTCGCTCTATATCAGTTTCACCAACTTTGATGGCATCACGACGCCTGACTTTGTAGGGATCGGTAACTACGTGGCCGTACTACAAGACCCGTTGTTCTACAAAACCTTGTTTAATACGTTATTCATCTGGGGCGTATCTGTCGTTCCGCAGCTGACGATCTCCCTGGTGTTGGCCTTTATTTTGAATGATAAGCTGCTCAAAGGACGGGACTTTTTCAGGGCCGTATACTTTTTTCCGAATATCGTAACGGCTGCATCCCTTGGGTTGCTTGTCAGCCTGATCTTTGACTGGCAATCCGGGGGACTGAATCATTTTTTGGTGCAAACCGGAATCATACAAGATCCAATTAACTGGAAAAATGATCCGTGGTTTATGCGTCTGATTGTGTCCTCGATTCTCTTTTTCCAATACTTTGGCTATTCCATGGTCATCTACCTCGCAGGTCTTCAGGGGATCGACCCGTCGCTACTGGAGGCTGCCCAGATGGATGGAGCGAAAAAGAAACATATTTTCATTCATATCATCGTGCCAATGCTCCGTCCGATTATTTTGTTTCAGATGATTACGTCCATTATTGGTGGCATTCAGATTTTTGATCAGCCATTTACATTAACCAATGGCAATGGTGGTCCTGACAGGGCAGCTATGACAAGCATTATGTATCTCTATAATGTCGCATTTCAGAGCACTCGTTTTGGTTACGGCGCTGCAATCGCATTTTGTCTGTTTATTATCATCATACTGTTGTCCGTTGCATCCTTCATCATGACCAAGCGGAAGAGCCGTTCATAGGGAGGGGAGTTCTCATGCAAACTGCAAAATCAGTTGAACAACCAAATGCAGCGATTCAGCAATATGCCACTACAAGGAGGCTGACAGCAGGCAAGATCATCATCTATCTGTTATTGATTGGTCTTGCCGTGCTGTGCATAATTCCATTCTATCTGATGCTCATCTATTCAACACATAACAATGCAACGATTGCTTCAACATTCACCTTTCTTCCCGGATCGTTTTTAGTCGATAATTATATGAACATGGTATCGAAAATCAACATTTGGCGTGGGTTTGCCAACAGTATATTCATTGCTGGATCATCAACGGTGTTATCTCTGTATATTGGTGCTTTGACCGCGTATGGTTTTGCCAAATTCAAATTCAAAGGACGGAACTGGTTATTCCTGTTTCTGTTAGCGACCATGATGGTGCCGGGCCAGCTGGCCCTGATTGGGGTATATCGCCTATTCAGTATGTTGGGGCTTCTGGACAGCTATGCGGCGATTATTTTGCCGGCTGCGGCTAACGCGTTTAATGTATTCTTTATCAAACAGTTCATGGAGAGCAGTATCCCGGATGAGATTATTGAATCTGCACGTGTGGACAGTGCCGGTGAGTTCCGGACGTTCAATCAGATTGTATTGCC
The DNA here is from genome assembly GCF_024159265.1 of Paenibacillus sp. 1781tsa1. Taxonomy (NCBI): domain Bacteria; kingdom Bacillati; phylum Bacillota; class Bacilli; order Caryophanales; family Paenibacillaceae; genus Paenibacillus; species Paenibacillus sp. 1781tsa1. The sequence goes on from NZ_JAMYWY010000001.1 coordinate 3,169,242, forward strand.
TATTCTGGGGCCGGCAATCTCAGCCCTTGGCATCTTCACGTTTATTGGTTCGTGGAATAATTTTCTAACACCGCTTGTTCTGTTTTTCTCCCTGGATAAATATCCGCTTCCAGTACTGGTTGCGTTAGTGCAGGGTTACTATGGGATGGATTATGGGCTCTTGTATTTGGGAGTAGCAATCTCAATTCTGCCTATTATTGTTGTATTCTCTGTATTTTCCAAACAGATTATCGGAAGTGTTGCTTTGGGTGCTGTGAAAGGATAGTGATAACTAGAAAATAGGGTATCGTAAAGAGCAAGATATCCGTATTCATAGGAATGTACAGCATTCTATATCATCAGGGTCGCTCAAGAGGGCGGCTCTTTTTGCTATTCACTATTTTGCGTATATATCCCAACTTATAAGTAAAGGATACCTTTAACTGAGAATATCTGGACGCAGCATGCACAGAAAGGGGAGGGCAGTATGGACACATCACTGATAACACAACAGAACCTGCCGTTAACCGGACATCTTGCTGTTGATCAAGAAATGTTAAGCTCCGTTTTTGCAGGTTGCTCGGATGTTGTGTTTCATACATTCCAAACCGCATGTCATACTTCAGCGCTATGCGTATATTGTGTGGGTTTATGCGATACAGAACGGCTTGAGAGACAGGTACTAACACCCCTTCAGGAAATGGGGATTGAAGCTGCACAGGCTCCCCTGGCTTCAGTTAAGAGTGTTGAAACAACCACTCAGGCGGTGCAGGCGATATTAGAGGGGGAAGCTTTGTTACTGCTGGAAGGTTCAATGATTGGAACTACATACCCTCTATACAAAGCTGAAAATCGTTCAACCGAGGAACCGTTAGCTGAATCGACCGTGCGCGGTGCACGAGATGGATTCACAGAATCGTTGACCATGAATATGTCTCTTCTGCGCAAACGTCTCAAGACACCTGCATTGAAGATTCATACACGTAACATGGGAGATCGAACTAACACCAGTATTTCACTTGTATACATGGAAGGGGTTATTGACCCCAAACTTGTCAAGGAAGTGCAGACACGACTTGCTGATTTAAAGCTCCGAGACGTACTGGAGAGTCAGTACATTGAAGAAGGCATTGTTGACCAGCGATACTCCCCATTTCCACAGATGATTGCGACAGAGCGTCCGGATGTGGTAGCTTCCAACTTGCTGGAAGGGCGCTTTGCTATTCTCGTTGATGGAACGCCGTTCACCCTTATCGCACCAGTGACCATTTTTTCCATGTTACAATCCCCCGAAGATTATTATCAAAATGTGTTTATGAGTGTTTTTGTACGCTGGCTGCGATACATTTTTTTTGTGTTATCCATGCTGCTTCCATCGGCTTATGTAGCGATTACGACGTTTCATCAGGAGATGATTCCTACCGTATTACTTCTCAGTATTGCACGGGCGAGAGAAGAGATCCCTTTTCCTGCATTGGTAGAAGCTCTCATTATGGAAATCGCCTTTGAAGCACTGCGGGAGGCTGGCGTCCGTTTGCCGAAGCAGGTCGGATCAGCGGTCAGTATCGTGGGAGCCTTAATTATTGGTCAAGCGGCGACGAGTGCCGGAATTGTGTCAGCCCCCATGATTATCATTGTTGCGATAACCGGTATCGCTTCTTTCATGATTCCTCGCTACGCTGCCAGCATCGCGACCCGATTACTGCGTTTTCCTATGATGTTTCTGGCGGGAACGCTGGGACTCACAGGTGTCATGTTGGGAGTCATCCTGGTTGTCATTCATCTGAGCAGTCTTCGTTCATTCGGAACACCTTATCTGTCACCAGTAGCCCCTACGATGAGCAAGGAACTCAAGGATGTATGGTGGCGTCCAGCACCAAGGAACAAACCGGACTAGAACAATTCATACTCAAGCAATCAAGGGAGCGGGATTACACATGTTAACTGACAAAGGAAAAATATCGGAAACTCAATTGGCATTCATGATCTTTCCTGCCATTCTCGCAACAGCCATCTTGTCTGTTCCTGGAATTACAATGCATTATGCAGGTCATGACATGTGGCTCTCTCCCATTATAGGCTCTCTTATTGGTTTTGCAGCGGTAGCGATCTCTATAGGACTGGATCGCCTGTACCCCGGAAAAACGCTCATTCAATCGAGTGTATCGATTGCGGGGCGTATCTCTGGAAAATTAATAGGATTGGTGTATATCATTTTTTTGCCCCATTTGACGGGCTTGATTATACGGACGTACGGTGAATTCATTGTTAACAATGCACTTCCGCGGACTCCGCTATTCGTTGTAATGGGGACGATGGTTGCGGTGTGTGCGCTTAATGTCAGACTAGGAATCGAAGTAGTTGGGCGCACGTCTCAAATCTTTGTGACCCTCCTTATCGTGTTGCTTAGTCTAATCTTCATTCTATTGATCGGGGAACTGAATCCAGCGGAGTTATTCCCTTTCATGGAGAACGGACCCCTACCTAGCATTAAAGGAGCCCTTGCTCCTGCTGCATGGTTTAGTGAATACATCGTAATTGCCTTCTTGCTTCCTTATGTCAATCGTAGAAAACGCACAACACGAGTTATGTTGGGTTCCCTTATACTAACGACAACCGCAATGACGGTAATCAATCTGTTTTGCCTGTTTTTAATTGGAGATCTGACGGATAGCTTTGTATATCCGGTTATGATTGCCGCAAGATACATAACCATTGCAGACTTTCTGCAACATATTGAATCCCTGATTATTGCGGTTTGGATTTTTGGAATCTTCGTCAAAATTTCTGTTTTTCTTTATATTTTTGCGACATCCACAGCAGAATGGTTCGGTTTGAACGATTACAAACCCGTCGTTGTGCCGCTTTCGTTTCTATGCATGGTATATGCCTACTGGGTTGTGTCCGGCGGATCGGGTGCATCCAGTCTGATTGGGCCTTCAGCTAACTTGTATACGATCAGCATTTTATTGATCCTTCCGGCTATGATCTACGGTGTCGCATGGCTGAAGAAAGGGTGGGCACATTTTCGAAAGAATCAAGCGAACACCTGATTGATGGGGGAGGAGCACTTGCGAATATATAGAGTACTACTAATGCCAATATTGTGTTGTGTACTTTTAAGTGGATGCTGGGATCGCATTGAGATTAACGATTTGGCTATTGTGCTGGCTACGGGTATAGATTACGAAGATGGCAAAGTACAACTGACTTCACAGATTTTCATTCCGCGAAAGGCCAGTGCAGGAGATAGCAGTGGGAGCGGAGGCAGTCCAAGCGGGGTTACGATGATTCGAACGGCGGAAGGACTTACAATTGCCGAGGCATTGAATCGGTTACAACGTAAGGTTCCCCGGAATATGTTCTGGGGCCACTGCGAAGTCATCATCATTAGTGAGCAAGCCGGCAAACGTGGTATCCGAGAGTACATCGATTTCTTCTTGCGCTACCCTCAATTCAGGGAACATGCATATGTCTTTTCCAGCGAAAGGGCGGCGAAAGATATCCTTGCCTTGCTTGATCCTCTGGAGCGAAGTTCTGCAGAGTCATTGCGAGAAATGGCCAATATGAAGCTGGGTACACGGATGACTGCTCTTGAACTAGGTAAATCGATCGAAGGTCCAGGTAGCTCCGTCATCTTGTCTCGCATGTTAATCTTACCCCCGGAGCCCGATCAGGATAAACTGACAACCACTCCATATGTAAAAGGTTTGAGCTTGTATAAGGAGGATCGCTACGTCAAGACGGTCAAAGAACCATTAAGTGTAGGTGTATTATTACTTGCAAAAGAACTGAACAACATTATAATGCCTGTTGAAATTAAGCCGTTAAAAGGTTCTTTTTCGATCCAGCCCATTGAAATCCAAACGGTCTTAAAACCTCGGATTGTAAACCAACAGTGGAGTATGAAGGTCGACATCCAAACCCGGGGAGAAGTGGTGTTAAATACGACGGAGGCCGATCTGACTGATCCTGCTGTGTTATCTAAATTGGAACAGGAATGGTCAGCTAAGCTTACAACTCTGGCTCAAGATGCTTTAGAGATGGCACAGAAGGAATTGCGCACCGATTTCTTCAAATTTGCTGTTGAATTTCGTAGATATTATCCAAATCAATGGAAGAAGCAGGAGAAGAACTGGGAAACCCTCTATCCTGAATTGGACGTGGAAGTCAAAGTGGATGCACATGTAGTACGTACCGGAAAATCAACAGGACCGCAGGGGATACCTGATGAGGACGAAAATTGAACAGAGATTGCTCCTGTTATAAGCCTGAGAAATGAGGTGATTGTATGAAAATAGGCTCAATCCTTGGAATTTTGATGCTGGCGGCTGCGATAATGTATGGAGAGTGGAAGAGTAGCAAAGAGAAGCGAGCCAGAATAGTGAGTGCGGGGATTACTGCAGTGACGACAGCCATTGGGATCATCCTTCTCTTTCAGCCCCGTTTTCCTGGTCCTACCCAGGTTATGAAGCTTGTATTTGGAAGCGTGGATAAAATAATGAAGTGAGAATATGGAACAGAAGGACCACGTCTTTACGTACCAGAGATGAGGTCCTTCTTTTATTTTAAGTGAGCTGCATCCACTTAAAGATGTCTATTCTTTGATCACAGAAGCGTTCACGGCATCTTCCATCTTTGTATTGTAGGAACGGAACAGACCCAGACGCCAGAACGCAGCTCCTTTGAGGTCATAACGTTTGGCAAGACCGAGCTTATCATCTACAGAGGAGGGCGTTTCACTGCCTAGACTGATCCCGAGCAGAAGCTTGCTCTTCGGGACACCGGCCTGTATGGCTAATTGAATCGCCTGATCTACAAGACTATTGGGCTCAGGTACCTGAGATTTGGTGCCAACCGGATTATACTGATAGGCCATAATAATAAGGTCATCTGCAATAGAGGCAAGTGTCTTGTAATCATAACCTTTATAAGCACTATTTAGAGGCGGGACTGCTAGTGATAAGGCTGTATCCTGAGGCAAGGAACTCTTTAATTGTTTCACATAAACATTGAGCAACTTCTGTTGCTGAGCCGCATCCAATCGAAAGCCAAGGCCTTCAAAATCCAGAACCACTCCGCCAAAACCGTGCTCAGTAACAGCAGAGGTTATACCATCAATCGATTTCTGACGCAGGTTGGTGTCACTCAACATTTTGGTCAGTTCGCCGTTTCCGTCCAATGCATATACCATTAATTGCGGTTGGATATGCTGATCTGCTGCGTCAGCAACGATGGACTGCGGCGTAATATCACCCGCAGCAGCAGGAAGACGGTACTCTTCCCCCTGGAGTGTAAACTGACCTTCGCGATCAATGCGGCTCCAGCCAAATGCTACAGAATTCATGGAAGTAATGAGATCCTTTTCTTGAAAGGATTGCAATGCATAGAAGGCTCTCAGGTGCATCTCGCGTTGTGGGGAGACGAGGGAGACCGTCTTGGTTGACTGATTCCAGCTTACTTGTACACCGAATTGGTTACTGAATGAACTGAGCGGAATAAGCACTCGTCCTTCCCGCTGAACTGGTGGCGCAGGAAGTTTTACGTTCTTTCCGTTTACGGTTGCTGTAGTGCTGCCTACCGTTAATACTACCTCGGTGGTTTGACCTTTGACAGTATTCGTTGCTTTTATAGTCTGCGTTTTGCTGTTCCACGTTATATTGATACCAAGAGCCTCTCCAACCGTCCGAAACGGAACATAAGTGACACCCTTATCCATGCGTGGAGCTGCATCAAACGTTAAGGGGACATCGTCCAGTTGAACGGTAATGGCCGGAGCAGCATAGGCTCCACCGATATTTGGGGTGCTTCCAAGGACAGAGAGAGTTATCACTGTAGCCGCAGCAATTTTTCCAACACGTTTAATGAACATCGTCTATTTCCTCCAACTCGGTACATAATAGTAGATTCTTGTTTTAAAAGTAATCTAGTAATCTAGCATATGTAGCATAACAAAATTTTCATATGGTTCCAATATAAGAGTCGAAGATTAGTCATACTGGCAGCAAGAATCGCAATATACTTTACTATACATTGCGGAAGGAGTGTGCTTTTTGCCAAACTCTACGGGTTTTATATACAATCCGACCACGGGTGCAACTCAATCCACTCAGCTCATTGTGACATGCATCAATGACTCGCTTAATGCTCCTGTTAATATTGAGCTTGAAGTTTTCAGATGGGACACATCTCAAACTGCGCGCGTACCTATTGGTCATGATCTGTTTGAATTATTGCCTCAAGCGACTAGAACCGTAATCTATCCACTGATCAACGCCGCTTTTTTCGAGGTGCAAAGTGATTATTTTAGCGCTACAAGCACCATCATTCATGTATATGGTGTTGATTCTACAGGTCAGATCATCCAGCGTGTGCTCCAATCCGAGATGACATTAATTGACCGATTCACAAATATCCCTTAAAGGAAGAGAGATGAGCAGATGGTAGTTGTGAATATTACTGGAGCATTAGCAGGCAACCAATTCGAACCTTCCATTGCGGTTAACACGCTGACCCCCAATGTCATGTGCGTGGTCGCCGTAGATACCAGTACCGGACCGACATTGACTGGATTCTATCGTTCCATTGATGGTGGCAGTACATGGTCCACTACTCTACTTCCTCAACCGGCAGGGTATGCAGGAGCAGAGGCACCCACAATAGATTATACGTTTCCCAATACCTTTATCGTTACCGTTCACTTGTTTAACGGAGTTAATGATGGGACAATTGCAAGTTACACCTCATTTGACGATGGACTAACGTGGCAGCCACCGGTTATCGTGCAGGCGGGTTTCGGTACCATTGTTCATAATGATGAGCCTTTCATTGCTGTAGACCGTTCTCCGGGTAGCCCATATCGAGGCAACGCATATGTAGGGTATACACCACTTGCTACGACTTCTTCCGCCATATTTACACAACGGTCGGTCTCGCAGGGGCTAACCTGGGAGCCACCTGACCGACAGTCGAATCCGCGAGGAATTCATGACCGGGCAGCGCTGACTGTTGGATTCTCGGGTGAAGTTTATGCAGGGTATATCATAACGGGGCCTGCCAGTCCCTCTGCGCTTTTGCGTATTTCATACGATGGAGGAATTACTTATCAGCCCCCAATCGAGCGACAGGCAACGTTTATATCATCCGTTGTGCCAGCACCTTCGCCGTTACCTGTACCGAATTACGCTTTTCGGGTACAGACCAATCTAAGTCTAGGAGCAGATATTTCCGTTGGACCTAACAGTGGAACCGTATATGCCGTATGGAATGATGCACGAGCTGGCTATACCAATGTATTACTCTGCGAATCTCCAGATGGTCTCCTGTGGTCAGACCCGATCAGTATTACAGGTGCCCCTCCAGGCACGCAGAATTTCTTTCCTTCCATAACCGTATCACCGTTTGCCGGGACGATCAGGGTTATTTATTACAGCAACCGAATTGACGGGTTCCTTCTGGACGTTTTTGTGGCAGAATCGTTCGATGGCGGGGCGAGCTTCACCGACCGTCGAATTACAACCACATCGTTTAATCCCAATGGTAACTCACCGATGCCTACGATTCTGATCGGAGATTACATAGCGGCAGCTACGGTTAGTCCTGATAATCTGGCAGCCGTCTGGATGGCTACAACACCGCCTACCGGCAAACTAGATATTTATTTTGGAAACTAATTCGACAGAAATAAAACATCCCCATACCAATTAGCCCATGTTGATACAGGCTAAGAGTATGGGGGAACAGGTGGACACATGCATTTTAATCCGAAACGATAAATCCATCGAAACTTTCTGGACCCACCCTCACCGTTCCGAGCAGGTTAGTACTGATAAAAGCAGTGTACGTTATTTGTGGCTGGATCGGTGGATTGTAGTCGTTGGCAGAGAAAACAATAACTTCGGGGTTAAGGAGACCGCTTAGCCCATACGTGAAGTTAGCAGAGTACACAATTGGATCCGTAGCAACGGTGCCTCTAACAATAGTAATTCTAACTTGAAAGAGTGCAAGCGGTAGTCGCACCGTAATGGTTCCTTTTAATGAAACTCGTAGATTGGCTCCAGCTCCAGCCGTTTGCAGACCAATCTGTGCAAATAGTTGAGGTGTATTAATCACTGGAATCGGTATGGAGATGGAATTAAACAAGGCGGCATTCTGGGATGTCCGTGCGTCTAGAAATTGCGTCAATGTATATACCTCCTATCTGTTTCAGATAGAATAATATATTCATCATTCAGATATTCGCTTGGACGGTGGGTGCAGTGCTGGAAATATTAAAGACAAACTGACTGCCCAAATCACTGGAATCTTTAAGCCATACAACGCCACCCATTAATTCGGCGAGTTGTTTACAGATGGACAGGCCCAGCCCCGCTCCGCCATACTTTCCTGAATTACCATGAATCTGTGAGTAGGATTTGAACAACAGATCCTGGCGATCCTGCGGGATGCCGATGCCTGTATCCTTTATTTCGTAGGACGCATGGAGAGTACCTTCGGTATCAGCAGTTACCTGAGTAGAGATGCATACTTCACCATTCTCCGTAAATTTAAGCGCATTCCCAACAAGATTGATGAGAATCTGACGAACTTTATGCTGATCGCCCATAAGCATCAAATGATCATTAATATTGTACTCTGCATATAAACGAATTCCTTTTTTCTGTGCTTCAGAAGAGAATAATTGTAATACATGATCAACAGTTTCAGTTATACTATAGGGCTTGATCTCCAGAGAGATCGCACCAGCTTCTGCTTTGGAATAGTCCAGAATTTGATCCATCATCGACAGAAGGCTGGCGCCACTTGATTCAATGACATTAACATATAACGATTGATCCTCACTGAGCCTGGTCGATTGCAACAGATTGGCCATGGCAAGAACACCATTCATCGGGGTACGGATTTCGTGGCTAAGGACGGCTAGGAGATTTTTCTTCTCTTCCAGCACTTTTGCAGCGGTTTCTTCCGCATGTTTTAACTGTTGCAGCGTCGTTTCCATCTCCAGAAGGCTTGTGAAAAATGAAGACAAGGAGAGAAGCAGATCCACGTCTTTTTCTTGATAGGAATAGAAATCCTGATCAAATGAGCAAAGGGAGCCGTAAATTTCTCCGTTCTCATTATGTATGGGCACACCGACAAATGAACAACCGCCTACGAATTCTGTAGCGTCCATATGTTTGGTTAACGGATGAGTCAGATTATTATTAATTACCAACGGGCCTTGGGCATGTTCTGTCACGAGTGCACAGTATGACTCGGCGTTATCAACGACTAGCCCTTCACCCAGGATTAATTTGTCGCGATTATATACATTCAGAACTTTGGTGGAGAGATGATCCAACTGAGCGATACAAAACGTATTTGCAGGAATTAACCTGCTTGCCGTGTCCATGACATTAGCAGCTGAATCATATAATTTATGTGAGACTATGGATAGTACATCAATGAATTCTGTTTTTAACATATTGATTTGACGCCTCCTGATTGTAGCAATTCGTTGTGCACTGTACTCAGTATATATGAATTCGAAGAATAGAGCATGTATGGTTTTGACAGTGGAAGATGGAAATGAGAAAATATAATGCTGTAGAACATGAAAAATATATAAAGTGGTGGAGGCATCTCAATGAATCAGCGTTTTCGAATTACCCGGTCCATACAAGATAGCAATGCGGAACAATCCATCTCCCTGGAAGAGTGCAAACTCTACTTCGAGTCCAAGCCCGAATTTACCTATTCACCGGTTCTTCACATTGTTGGAGCAGAGAGCACCATGTCCATCGATGGGGATTTTTTTATGTGGGAACTTGAGGGAACACAGATTGCTTTTCGTTTGTACATGGGGGACATCTATGTAGCTATTTCTAACGAAGCTATTGTACCCAAAATGATTGAGATTGCAACCGATCTACGTGCAGATATCGTTGAAGGATAGGAAGTAGAGAACTAGAGTTTGATAAAAAGCAATCAAGTTAGCCGAAGTGAAATTTATACATTACTGTAAAAATGAGACTAAAGATTCATTTATATTCCATATGTTATCTTGTAATATATGGAATATAAATCATTTTACAGGAGGTTGGATTAAGTGAAAAAGGCTAAATTATTACTTGTTGTATTCATGAGTTTGATCCTTGCTGTATCGGTACCTGGGATAGGATCCAGTTCACAGGCTTCCGCAGCTACGGCACGTACACCCATTGTATTGGTACATGGACTGACTGGTTCAGATAGCAATTTTACAGCAATTGAGAGTTATTTGCGTAGTCAAGGGTGGACGAGAGATGAACTATTTGCCATTGACCTCCCTAGCAAACAAGGAAACCAACTATTGAACTCCGCAGCAATTAGTCGTTTTGTAGATGATGTACTGCAACAAACAGGTCACACAAAAGTTAACATTGTAGCGCATAGCATGGGCGGAGCGAATAGTCTGTATTACATACTTAACCGTGACGGCGCTTCCAAAGTGGACAAATTAATTACCCTTGGTGGGGCTAATCGATTGACCACATCTACAGCACCTAGTGGGATAAAGGTGACTTCGATCTATTCCACCAGTGACACGATTGTGTCCCCAGCACTTTCGCGGTTGAACGGGGCGAACAACATCTCTGTTTCCCTTGTATCCCATATCGGTCTGCTGTTTAATTCACGGGTAAACGCACTGATCAAAACCGCGTTGAACGAGTAGCTAACATTGTAAAATGGTATTCTTTCATAATATATTGAATGATTGACTTGAACACGACTGACCATTCATGGGTAGTCGTGTTTTTGTATGATCCGGAAGGATAATGCGGTCTCCTTCCCGCGATCCACTCGAGCTCCATGATTATCCGATATATGTAAATAAAAACAATATAATACCAGAGGAAATATAGGTAGAATTCCTGTAAACTGTCAAAGGCAACAGCCTATCATCTGACATCACGAGGAGACAGCAAGAAAATGATGAAACGCACACTTGTTATAATGGTAACCATGATTTTGGGGTTATCATGTACACCTTTTACAGGTTACGCAGAAGAAGATTCGTTTGATTTTAATGCAACATTCCAAGGGGCTATCATGCTCTCGCTTGGCAGCCCAAACGCAGTCGTTGATAATACGGACACATTGATTGACCAAACCAATTTTAATATCGTTCCTCTGGTTAAAAATAACCGGACACTCCTGCCTCTGCGTTTCATAAGCGAGAGTCTGGGAGCACAAGTGGCATGGGATTCGAAAACGTCCACAGCTACAATTAAAGCCTCAGGTAAATCTATCAAAGTAACATTAGGCAGCAGCAAGATGTTCATTAACGGCAAATCTTTTGCATTGGATGCTCCGGCACAATACAAAGAAGGCAGAGTGTTCATCCCGTTAAGGGCTGTAAGCGAAGCGTTTGCTAAAAAGGTGTTTTTTGACCGGGGCATTATCGTCGTAAGTAATACCACTATTCTTAATGCAAAACGGGATAGAGAAATCGTTGATTACTTGAAGTTTGTACTTGCTCCTTATTCGAAAGATCCATATACGGGTAAAACATTGTCCACAGAACAAGTTGCCCGTCTGGAACAGAGTGTAGTCATGCTGGAGTCGTATGACAAGGATGATAATTATCTCGGATTCGGTAGTGCCATATCGATCGGATACGGATTGTTTTTAACCAATTATCACGTCATTGCTGATTCCAGCAGTTATATGATCCAGACGAGTCAGGACCAGTATTATGACGTACAAGGCGTCATTGCAGCGGATGAGAATCTCGATTTGGCAATAGTCAAAACATCCATGCGTACAAATATTCCTCCGCTTCATGTAGGACTGACGACCAAAATTACTACGGGGCAGCCTGTAGTAGCCATAGGTAATCCTGAAGGACTTCAAAACACGATTTCGACAGGGATCATTAGCGGTATTCGAAACTACGGAAGTGACAGGCTGATACAGACTACGGCTCCCATCACCAACGGCAGTTCCGGAGGACCATTGCTTAATATGAAAGGTGAAGTCATTGGGGTAAATACAATGGGTATAGAAAAAGGGGATTTGAACTTTGCTATTCCCATTGATTATGCATCCCGTTGGATCAAGAAATACACGGCATTATCCTTTTCGTCCATTCCTGTGCTTAACCAAGATCAATTCAGGGAAACAGCAGTGACGGAACAAGAACCAACTGTAGAACAGCCATCAACTGTTAGCCAGAATGTTCATCTAATGGGCCGAACAGTACGTGAAGCCATTCCAGATTCGAATCATTCCGTTGTCTATGCAATTGATGAGAACCAATCAACGATTTTTGCTTATCGCTACGCTGACAATAAGGTTCTGGCAGAGTCCACTTCATTCAGTACTCCTCCAAGAAAGCTTCTGCATGCAAATGGTGAGATCTATGTCATATTCAGTAATGCTGATTACAGTTCATACCGCTTTGATGAGCAGCAGGGAGGACAGATCGTTGTACTTGAAGCTGACACGCTTAAAATCAAAGATCAGTGGGATACTCGAATCGATCCATATGAGATTGAGGTAGATCATTCCGGTCACGTCTACGTTAATTCGGGCTCCGGGCAATGGACCTCTATCATTAGTTATGACCGGGCGACAAAGAAGGAGATCTCCAGTGCAACCATACGACAAGGAAGTCACATGGTCCTGCATCCAGCGGAAGATCGGATCTATGCTGTTGACTCCGATGCTTCGCCGAGAGATATTGAGATGTTTCGGTTAGTGGATGGCAAGTTTACTGGTAACCAGGATTCTCCATATCACGGTGATTACAAGTTCTCAACGGTTATTGGCATTTCACCTGATGGAAAGTACGTATTAAACGGAGCCGGTACGGTTTTGTCCGCTACCAATAACTCTGCAAGTAATATGCAATATGTGACTGCAATTGATCCGTTTGACTATGTAGCTGTACATTCAGCGCATAAGGAAACCTTTTTCACAGGAAAAGATCGCTTGATTAAACAGTATGATACTGAAACACTTAAAGTGACGGATACACTAACGACCAAAGGAACAATCCTAAAGCTGTTCATGTCGGATAAACAACTGATTGCAATCACCAAAATAACCTTAACTGGCAATCCTCTGCCGCAATATGCGGTTGAAACGGTTAAAGATTTCTAGAAGAGTAGAACAGGTCCCTGCTGAACAGCAAGGGCCTCTTCCATTTATGTTATGGTGATGGGAAGTGGCTCTGCGAGGTAAGATTCAAAAATAGCTTCGTCCGTTCTATAATTAGAAATCAGAATGAAAAATGGAACAAGTAAAAGGAGTCTGGATGTATGCAATCTCAACCGAATGATCGAATTAAAGTTCACCCAGGCTTTTGGGCCGGATTACATCAAATAGGGATTGGTGCAGAAGACATCGCTCGCACAGCACAACTATCTCTTGAGACAATAAATAAACCTGTAGTGACTCAATCTCAGTACTATGCAATCTGGCAGGCTTATTCAGATCTCATTGGAGAAACTGCCGAAGGCATCATCAAACTTGCAACCGGATATGAGATATCGAAGTATCCTCCGCCTGTGCTGGCGATGTACCATGCTCGTGATTATCATGATGCGTTAAATCGAATGGTTCGTTACAAGCAAATGTGCCCTCCCGAGAGTTTGCAGCTTACCGAAGCGGGGGAGGAATGTATCATTGAACTCGAATGGTTACATAAGGAGGTACCGGGTCCGCCATTACTGGTCGGTATTACACTGGTATTTCTGCTCGAACTTGGACGGAGGGGCACAGGCCAGCCTTTGATGGCCAAAAGGGTCGAATTCTCCCAACCTATGGGCAACGTATATACCCTTGAGGCTTACTTCGGCTGCGGAGTCGATACGAATTCCAACCATAATCGGCTGACGCTAGAGCGAAAAGATCTGAGTCTTCCATTTCTCTCGTATAACGAGGAGTTACTGGAGATTCTGACCCCGGCTCTGGATCGGTCGCTGGATGAACAGAAGAGCAGTCGTTCCGTTACTGAAGTGGTCAAATGGATCTTGAAACGTAACCTCACAGGAAAACGCCCTGACATCCAGACGGTCGCCAAAGAGCTTCGCATGAGTGATCGTACCTTGCAACGGCGACTGACGGAAGAGAACACAAATTTCAAGCAATTATTAACCGAAGCCAGACGTGAGCAGGCCCGGGAGTACCTGGCAGATCCTTCGCTCGATATCAAAGAAGTAGCATTCCTGGTTGGATATGAAGACCAGAATTCGTTCTATCGTGCGTTCCGGACCTGGGAAGGAGATACACCTTCGAATTGGCGTGTCAGGCAATAACTCTGGCGCAAGGTGCTAGTTACTGAGCCCTTCAGACCTCGTAATATTATAACTATCCGGTGCATGAAGCTGTTGGCAATATTCAAGAAGCCGCTGCCGGATAGTTGTAATCAAGAAGGAGAATGAAGGATGGATATGGGACTAAAAGAGAAAACAGCCTTAGTTACAGGATCAACAAAAGGAATCGGTAAAGCGATTGCCATGGAACTCGCCCGAGAAGGTGTTCATGTGCTGATTAATGGACGCAATGATGAAGAGGTGGAACGAACAGTTCGTGAAATCAAGACCACTTTTCCAGACACCTCTCCGCAAAAGGCAACGGCTGATCTTGTTGATCAGGCGCAACGCCAAGCCTTATTTGAGAAATTTCCTGAAGTTGATATATTAATCAATAGCATGGGCATATATGAAATCATGAGTTATGAAGACGTGAACGATGAAGTGTGGGAAAAATATTTCCGTACCAATGTTCTGGCGGCCAATGGTCTGTCCCAATTTTATTTACCTAAAATGATGAAGAACAATGACGGTCGTATTATTTTCATAGCAAGTGAAGAAGCCCTCATGCCCTCAGGCCAGATGCCTCAGTATTGCATGACCAAGTCAATGCTACTGTCATTATCCAAAAGTTTGTCCAAACTGACAGCAGGCACCCAAGTTACGATCAATACGATCATGCCAGGGCCAACCCTGTCTGAGAATGTGCGTGAGATCATTGATGGCATATACCCAGATGAGACGTTGACTTTCGAGGAAAAAGAGAAGGAATTTATGAAAAGCAATCTGCCTCAGTCTGAATTACAGCGATTCATCAAGCCAAGTGAAATAGGCAGACTCGCCGCTTTTGTATGCAGCCCGTATGCTTCAGCCTTTAGAGGATCTCCGATCCGTATGGACGGGGGTATGATTCCCACCATATTCTAAAATTGTTCAGGATACAGCATATGTATCTCAAGAAGTCGCCAGTATTGGCGACTTTTTTAATGCCTATGTTAAAGATCGTTGTTGATATTTGCTTACAAAAATGTTCTATAATGAAGTCATCAATCTACGAGGAAAGGTTGGGGCGTAAATGATAATAAGAAAAGCAATATTAAATGATGCATCAGGTATCGCGAAAGTTCATGTTGATAGTTGGAGAACAACTTATAAAGGCATTATCTCAGATGAATTTCTAAAGAATTTATCTTATGAACAACGAACAAAACTGTGGACGAAAAACATTGCAAAAGAAGATAATTATGTTGTTGTTGCAGAAAATACAGAAGGCCAAATCATAGGTTTCGCAGATGCTTTTAAGAGAGAAACCAATAAAGTGACGAATTCGGGGGACTTAACCTCTATTTATCTATTTGAGGAATATCAAGGACAGGGCATAGGAAGGAAGATATTCAAAGCACTGTTCAAACATTTCAAAGAATTGGGCTATAACAGGATATTTGTTGACGTTCTTGAGGGAAATAAAACTCGCTATTTTTATGAACATTTTGGTGCTGAATTAGTCAAAACAAGTCAAATTGGGATCGGTGGAAAAATGTTAAACGAACTGACCTATGAATGGAATAATATTGACGATGTTCTAGAAAATTTATAATCATTCGTCCAAATGATAAAAGATACTATTTAGCTTTAAAGACTGTGTTTTGAAAAGAGGTGCGTTATTTTATTCATAGGACCTATGCGAGGGGGGCTATCAAGTTTATAATACAGGTATGATTTACCGAAAACGGTTTCTGTTATTTGGAAGCGATTACTTGTATCCATTAGACGAACTTAAAAGGAGACAACATGATGATAGCTGCACTTAATCTGGAAGGTGTCTGGAAACTTCAACTCGATGAACATAAGGTAGAGCGAGGTCTGAATTTCTCAGACGTCATTACATTGCCCAATACCACATCTCACGCGGCCAAAGGCAAGAGAAACGAACATGTGTTAATCGGTGCGCTGACAGATGAGTACTTATTTGAAGGATATGCCTGGTTTTCACGTGAGATCGATATTCCCGAACATCTAGCGAATAAACGTTGCTTCTTGCATCTGGAACGAACAAGGGTTACCACGGTCTGGATCGATGGGGTTGAATGGGGTACGCAAAACAGTCTGAACACACCTCACCGTTATGAGATGGAGGCAGGGCTAACCGCCGGTACTCACACCATTACGATTCGAGTAGATAATACCGATTATCCAACCAAAGGTGGGCACCTTACATCCGAAGACACGCAGACGAATTGGAACGGGATCACGGGGAAAATGGAACTTCAGTTTTTTGAGCGTGTTTATCTGCATAATGTTCAAGTTTACCCGGTGTTGTCGAGTCGAGCTTTCGATATTAAAGCAGCATTTGTTGGTGATCTGCAGGGCGTGCGAATCGGGGTATCCGCTGTTGCTATTAGTGCAGATCCGGTTCATACGACGGAGGAGCAGATCTTCATCCCTGATTCGCCGGAGATCCAGCTGACGTACCAGATTGGTGAAGATGCCATGTTATGGAGTGATGATGAGCCTAATCTGTATCAACTTCACATTCAGCTGCAAGACGAGAACGGGGAAATACTGGACTCCACCGAAGTATGGACAGGATTACGGGAATTCCGGGCAGCTGGGGACAAATTCACGATTAATGGTCGCAAAACGTTTCTTCGGGGCAAACATGACGGGCTGATCTTTCCGCTCACAGGATATGCGCCAACAGATGTGGATGAATGGGTTCGCATTCTTGGCATCTCCAAGTCCTACGGTATTAATCACTACCGTTTCCATACCTGTTGTCCTCCAGAGGCTGCTTTTATTGCTGCGGATCTGTTAGGCATCTATATGGAGCCTGAGCTCCCGTTCTGGGGAACTATTACGGATGAAACAACAGAGGGGCATAATCAAGCAGAGCAGGATTACTTGATCAGCGAGGGGTTTGCGATGCTGCGAGCTTTTGGTAATCATCCTTCGTTTGTGATGATGTCCTTGGGAAATGAACTGTGGGGCAGTAAGGACAGACTGAATTCCATTTTGAAGGCATACAAAGCATACGATCATCGTCATCTATATACCGAAGGTTCGAATAACTTTCAGTTCGTGCCGGACATTCTGGAGGAGAGTGAATTCTTCTGCGGGGTGCGGTTCTCCAAAGAACGGTTGTTCAGGGGATCTTATGCGATGTGTGATGCTCCGCTTGGTCACGTGCAAACCGATATGCCAAATACGTTGAAAGATTACGATTCAAACATTCTACCTGAGCAAGGCAGCGACGCTGACCCTTCTGGTCAAACGGGGGACAAAGAGATTCAAATCCAGTATGGCACAGGTTCCAAAACCGTGCAGGCTGAAGCCGGAAGTGATCAACTCGTCTCACATGTACCGATCATCTCGCATGAAATTGGACAGTACGCCACGTTTCCCAATTTCGAGGAGATCAACAAGTATACGGGCTCCCTTAAAGCGAAGAACTTCGAAGTGTTCCGAGAACGCCTGGAAGCCAAAGGGTTGGGACATCTGGCAGAAGCCTACTTCAGAGCCTCTGGTAAGCTTGCGGTCGCATGTTACAAAGAGGAACTGGAAGCGGCTTTTCGTTCAAAGGAATTAGCCGGGTTCCAGCTGCTGGATCTCCAGGATTTCAGTGGTCAGGGAACAGCGCTGGTAGGTATACTGGACGCATTCATGGATTCCAAAGGCATGATTACACCTGAGGAGTGGAGAACGTTCTGTTCCGATGCGGTGCTGCTCGCGAGATTCCCCAAATATAATTATCGAGCTGGTGAATTGTTCGAAGTGCGCATTGAACTAAGTTACTTCCGGAGACAAGTGTTGGATGGACTTCAACTGAAATGGGAGTTACAAGGCGAGCAGCAACAAGATGGTATCCTTGTAGAAGGGAAAGCTGACTTACCAGCGTTCCATGGAGAACATTATGTGAGTATCACGGATCTTAGTATTCGTATCCCTGATGTCTCCAATATGACCAAAGTGGAGCTGAAATTATCCATTCCGGGCACGGATATCCGTAAGTCTTACGACTTGTGGATCTACCCGGATCAACTCGAAGTGGATCTGAGCGGTCTTAACCTCTTTACCGAGCTATCGGACCAAGCGTTGGCTCTGCTTGAGCAGGGCGAGGATATTTTACTTTTCCCGAACCCCAATCAGATGCAACACGCGATTCAAGGTTTCTATAGCACCGATTTCTGGTCTTACCCGATGTTCCGATCGATATCGGAGAATATGAAAAGAGAAGTACCTGTAGGCACAATGGGCTTGTTGATTCAACAGGACCATCCGGCCTTCGAACATTTTGTCACAGAGGAATACTCGACCTATCCGTGGTGGAGCATCGTTTCCGAATCATCATCGATCATCTTGGATGAGCTGAGTAAAGATCTGCAACCAATTGTGCAGACCATTGATAATTTTGAACGGAACCATAAGCTCGGACTATTGATGGAGTGTAGGGTGCGGAATGGGAGAGTACTGATGGGTGCTCTGAATCTGGAGAGTCTATTGACTACGCTGGAGGGAAGACAATTGTTATATAGCTTCCAGCGTTATGTACAAAGTCCGGCGTACCAGCCAGCTACCCGTTTGGAAGTCGAGGAACTGCGCCAGTTGTTTATCTAAGACTGGTGAAGAAGAGGCAGCAGATTTCTTATTCTTAAATATTTTTTTTGAAATATGCGCTTATAAGACCCTTCCATTCGTGGAGGGGTCTTTGACATTCTTTATTCTCTTACAGTTTAGGGTCAGAATATTGCATTTCATCCCAATTCGATTCCGAAACCTATGCTAAAATAGTATATTCGAGAGTGAAATTCAGAGTCGATGTTGATGAAAGGCGGATGTCCCTCCATGTTTAATATTGCAATCTGTGATGATGAGGAGCAGCAACGAGAACGTGTGAAATCAATGCTGATTTCCTTATCCTTAAAAACCAATTTTGATTTTCAAATTAGCTTATTCACCTCTGGCGAACAATTACTCTCACACTATAGAGAGGTTGGAGATACCTTTCATATTCTCATCATGGATGTGGAGATGGGCGAAATGAACGGGATTCAGACCGCCAAAGAGATCAGGAACATGAAATTTCTGGATGTACAGATTATATTCTTGACCAGTTATCCGGAATACATGGTGGAGAGCTTCGATGTCATCACCTTTCAATATCTGATCAAGCCAATACAGCCGCACGTTTTCGAGGAAAAGATGATCAAGCTGTGTCAATATTTTCAGGCATTGGACAAAAAGTATGTATTAATCAAGTCAGATTATGATGAACTGTTGCTGAAATATGATGATATTCTTTGGATTGAGGTGGTCAAAAGTGTAACGATCAAGAACAAATTGAATTTTGTGACACAGGAACATGTACATGAGACCCAAGGCATTCTATCAAGCTATGCTACCGGTTTGAAAGAACATGGTTTTTTGCAGATTCATCGCTCGATTATCATTAATCTGATGCATGTGCAGAAGTTTTCCGGTACTCAAGTCGTTATGTTAAATGGGACAGAGCTGCCCATAGGCCGATCCAAAGTCAAGGAAGTTAAAGACGCTTACACTAAATTTATGATTATGAGGATTCAATGATATGGATACCTATATGATTTTTTCCATCATCTTCGTGACCTTGCTCATGGCGTTTCAGGCGAATTTTTATTTTGATTCTGTGCTGGGCAAGTCCAAGCGGAAGCCAAAGAGAGCGATCTATTTCATGGCATTTATTGTCCTGGATTATTTTTATTTGGCAACTTCCTTCTCCGACATCGTTTCGACAGCGATTGCCCTGGTATTAATCTTCAGTCTGGCACAATCCTATGATGTGGAGCTTAAAATCAAGCTTGTTTTTACCATCCTGTACGGGGTCTTAATTACGATGGCGAATACGATAGCTGTATATATTCTCGGCGTTTTGGAATCGACTGGAGATTTCATCTCTTGGGAACAGTTCAATGGAGAAAACCACTGGATTCTCTCCAAGGTGATGCTGCTAGGTTGCAGTATCATGTTCATTGTTATTCAAGTTGTCCGTCTAGTCGCCAAACGTAGAAGTTTTGCTGTGCATTATCGTTATTATTTGCTGTTTCTCATCGTGCCGATCATTACGATCTATCAGATCAATGTGGCCTCCATCTATAGTGAAAAAAACATTTTCTACGTTTTTTCTGTACTAGGCTCTCTATTTCTCAATGTGTTCATTGTTTATGTATTCGATAATATGGTGGAAAAGGTACAGCTTACGCATGAAAATAGCCAGTTACAGCGTCAGATGGACTACCAGGATGCCAACTATGAGAAGACCGTTCACAGTTTCAAAAACATTAAATCCATCATTCATGATATCAATCAGCAATTTCTGTATATTGAAGAATGTATCAAACGTAACGAATTGGCGGCGGCAGGTGACCATATCAAGTCTACATTACATACCATTGAAGGTGCATATCAGCGGGTGAACTCCGGCAATCTGGTGATTGATGCTCTCGTTACGAATACCCTGGCTATGGGGCAGGCAAATGGAATCAAAATCGATACCAAAATCCAGCTTCACTCGCAACATATCCAGATTGATCGATATGATCTATGTGTGGTGCTCGGTAACATGCTCGATAACGCCATTGAGGCCTCCAAGAAAGTTAGACAGGCGGAGGATCGATATGTCCTCATTGCCATTCACTCCACATCATCCGCACTTGTCATCCAGATTATGAATCATGTAGAGCAACCGATCGTTGATTTGAAAAGTGAGAAGCCCAATCCGGAGTACCATGGGATCGGGCTAACCAATATATCGAGAATGTGCGAGAAATATGGTGGACATATGAGCATTGAGCATCAGCATCGGAAGTTTAACAACATGGTGGTGCTTCCATTTCACTCCGAGAATCCCTGAACCTACCGTTCGGGGATTGTTTTTTTCCATTCAGGGTCCGTTCGCGCTAGTTAAATCTTTTCTGAGATATGATGAATCCATTCATAAGAATATGTGAGGGAGGACATGAGGATGAAAAAATTAATTAGTCTTTTATGTACAGCGGTACTTGTAATTACACCGATGTCAGGTGTCAGCGCAGAGGCGAATACCACTACAACGATTGAGGAACGGGCGGAGCAGATCGCCACGGAGATGGTGCAAAACTACGGTGTCACCAGTGTCCAATATGCAATCATGGATGAAGGGGAATTCATTTTATCAGATAGTGTTGGATTGCACGACAAGGCATCACAGAAGCCAATAGACAAGGAAAGCATGTATGGCATAGGTTCGGTTAGCAAAATGGTTGTTACGGCAGCTGCCATGAAGCTGGTTGATTCCGGCAAAATTGATCTGGATGAGCCGCTTACTTCGTATATCAAGGACTTTAAAATGGCAGATGAGCGCTATACTCAAATTACACCGCGTATGTTGATGAACCATTCATCCGGTCTTTACGGCACACATTATGGAAACAGCATGTTGTTTGACGATAATGACACCCGTAATCATGACGAACTATTGCTCAAACTCCAGTCCGAAAAACTGAAATCCAAGCCGGGAGCTTATTCTGTCTACTGCAATGATGGCTTCCAGTTGCTGGAGCTTATGGTGGAACGGGTAAGTGGGTTAACCTACAGCGAATATATCGACCAGTATTTCAGCGAGCCGTTGAAATTGGATTCAACGAAGACGCCACTGGATGACTTTGATAGAAAGCAGTTATCCGAAACCTATTGGCCAACACTTGCAATGAAGATGCCGACCGAAAATGCAAACATTATCGGTACAGGCGGAGTGTACTCCACCGCAGAGGAGTTGAGTCAATTCGGAGAGGTTTTAATGGGGAACAGACCGGATATTCTTTCCGAATCTGCAGTGAAGGCCATGCAATCACATGAATATCGTAAGGGCATGTGGGTATCAGATGAGCAAAATACGATCAATTATGGCTTGGGGTGGGATTCGGTTGACCTTGCACCCTTTAGCGATTATGGGATTAAAGCGCTTGCCAAAGGCGGAGATACCATGTTGTACCATGCCGTGTTAATCACCATACCGGAACATGATATTTCAATGGCGGTCCTATCCTCTGGCGGATCTTCCGTCTACAATCAGATGTTTGCCAGCAAAGTGCTGCTGGAAGTTCTGGCGGATCAAGGTATCATTGACAAGGTTAAACCCGATCAGACCTTCTCGTCACCCAACAAAGTGAAGATGCCCAGGGAATTAAGCGCGTACTCCGGTCTCTATGGTACGGTAGGAGAGACGTTGGACATAAAGATCAAGGATGACGAGTTCAAATTGCCAGCATTGCTGGGTGGTATTATTCCAGAGCAGAACTATGTGTACACAGGCGATGAACATTTTACTAGTTCAGATGGCAGCGTGAAAGTCAGTTTTGTGAAGGAACGTAATGACAAGGTGTATGTTAAAGTTAATGGCGTTATAACGCTACCAGGCATAGGCCAAACCATAATGAACACATATGATTATCAAAAACTGGATCAACATGCGCTGGACGCAACAACAAAAGAGAAATGGACAGCTCGTGACGGTTCGAAATATTACGCACTGGATGAAAAAATAACATCGATCTTTTATCTGCTTCCATCGATGCTGATCAAAAATCTGTCTGTTGATGCTCAAAATGGTTTCGCCAATGGCACGGAAATCATGGATGCGAATAATGCACAGAATATCGCCCAGATTCCTGTGATGAACGGAAGAGACGCATTTGATCTGCAATTTTACACGAAGAATGGTGCCGAGATTTTGATCCAGGATGGGCAGGAATACATTGCAGAGGATGCAATTAATCCAATCTTTGGTGGTAAAAAAGGAATGACGACTATCCCGGCAAACGGTCAAGCAAGGTGGTATACGATCGACGCCCGATCGGCGAACAAATCCATTACGGTGGATTCTCCGAAGAGCGGAGGTTACGCAGTGTATGATGAACAAGGGGAAATGGTTGACTTCTCTGTAGCAACCAATCAGAAATCGACGAATCTCCCGAAAAGTGGTTTTATCGTTTTTGGTGGTGACGCCGGTGATGTATTCCAGATTGAATTAAAGTAAAGCAGGGATCTCGCTTACAAATTCACGTTCCCAACGTGTCTATAAATAATGTCGTATTCAGGAAGTCGCCTTATGGCGGCTTTTTTGATGTTTTAGAATAATTTAACAATCGGGTAACTTTTCGGCCTCACTGCTCGTTATATTTTATGAAGTTATATATAGGCTCATTTTTCACAGGAGGAATCACTTTCTATGATCAATCGACATAAACGTCACGCAATGAAGCAATGGAAAAGAAGAACAGGCAGACCCATCATTGCTGGCCTTACTGCCGGAATACTGATGGTTCACGGAGTCCTTGGCGTGCTGCCATCTCAGGCACATGCTGAAGCATCGGATGTATCCATTCGTAACTGGTATTCGTATCAGCGAATCACTGTACCTGAACTGAAACCTACTTGGACAGCAAATGTAGATAACTATCTGAATATGAATGAGACGTACATCGGAGCTAATGCTATTGCTGAAGAAGGCAAAGTATTCACGTTTGCTGGTTCAAAGCTGATTGCACTCGATGCGACAACAGGTAAACGGCTGTGGACTTACGGCAAAGATCTGACACCTTACATCACCTATCAAAACGGCATCCTTTACGGACTGACCAGTGATCATAAGCCTTATGCCTTGAATGCAAAAACAGGCAAAGCAAAATGGCAATCTGTCACATCCACCTGGATTGATACGTATCAACGTACAGAAGTCTTGATTCCAACGATGGATACCCTCTACGTGATTAAGGGGAGTACAACGTTTGCTTTGGATATCAAGTCAGGTAAACTGCGTTGGACGGCAGATGAACCGCTGGGTGAAGGCCATGGTACCGAATATCTTGAAGAGTCGAATGGTGTGGTACTGAGAACCTTTTTAGTCCAAGGAGCACTCACGTCCACTCAGCTTAATGCATATGACAAGAAAACGGGCAAGAAGCTATGGGGTCATTTTGGTCAGGGGAAGGCTCTGCAGATCAAAGACGGTCTTGTATACTCAGCGGACTACTATTCTCCGATGTTGGAATATGACGAGTCTTCACCTGAACGCAAATGGAAAGTTAATGCGTACAACTTGAAGACTGGTATGTTAAAAGGAAGTCAGGAGTACACTTGGAAAATTCCTGGTGATCCACCCTATGTGAAAGGGTATGGCGGAATTTTTGCGAGTAAAGATAAACTATACATTTTACAAGGGGATAAGATAGCGGAGTACTCGTTGACCTCAACCAAGTCGGAACCCAAGCCACTTCGAACTTTTCATAGCCCTCATGGAGAAAATATGGTGTGGGTTGGCATTACACAGGAACGGTTGATCTTCAAAAATGCCAATACAGGAGAGCTCACAGGCATTAAGCTGGCAAATGGTCAGGAGGTGCAGTGGCATGGTGATGCTCCCGTTTCTCAGATTGATGTATATGGTAAAGGCATGTATCGAGCGCAACGTAACGGCACCCTGCTTGCACTCAACATGATGACGGGGCAGCCTGCTTTTCGAGTCTCCACCGGTGGTGACCTGCACAACACGACGTTGAAGACAAACGGAATGATCATCATTCAAGCCGAAGGCAAACTTCTTGGGGTTAAGCTTCCAGCATCGCTGAAATAAGTGATTCAGAATGAAAATTAAGGGAGAAGACCGGATCATGGCATAGTATTCGCTTCTAATCCGGTCTCTTTCTTATTTTTGCGCGTAAAATACCGCAAAGTCCAAGGATTTGTACATGCAATCAACCACAGGAAACCCCGCTTCTTCCAACCACACAAACTGATCCTCCAGCGTGGCATTGATATCCACTTTGCGTCTTTCAATCGAAGCCGAGATGGCTTCCTCAGACAAACCACTTTGATGAATTGCTTCTAACCACCGCTCGCGGTAATAGGTGTCTGTATCGGGGGTTCTTCCCTGAACCTGATCTGCGTTAATGAAGCGACCACCTGGTTCTAACAGCTTATGTACAATTTCAAATACCTTTCTCTTGTCAGCGTGGGTCAGATGGTGAATAGACAGGGAGGAAATAATCATATCGTAGGAACTGGTAAAGTTATACTTTGAGTAATCCCCGACCAAGTACTCTACATGTGTAGCATCAGCAAACCTTCGACGTGCCCCTTCGAGCATCTGATCACTGATGTCGATTAAGGTTAATCGTGCGTTGGGATACTTTTGCAGGACTAATCCTGAGAGAAGCCCCGTTCCTGCACCCAGATCAAGAATACGTGGCGAATCGAGCGAACATTCCATTAGATTCAGAGCCATTCCATAGAAATCATCAAAACAAGGGATAAGCTGTTTTCGCTGCACATCATAATCTTGCGCTACCTTATCGAACAGTTGCTTTACTGAGAGTTCCATATGCTCATCACTCCTTGAGGTTTTCTCCATAGTTTACAAACTGGAAGGAAACAAGGGAAATACTGATTATGGATAAGTTCATAGGCTGGAACTATGGGTTCCGATTCTCTGCCATGGGGAATAACCCATTTGACTTAGACCACACTCTAAGGTGTAGACTTGGCAAAAGAAAAACTATTGCCAAGGAGTTGAACAATATGACACAAGAAAATAATTTCAAAACTTTACAACGTAAAATGGGCTCTGGCTTCAACCATAACAGTACAGCGCAGGATGTATTGAGAGATCTCGACTTGTCAGGACAGCTTGCTATTGTAACAGGCGGTTATTCAGGATTGGGGCTCGAGACGACACGTGCGCTTGTTAGTGCGGGGGCGCGGGTAGTGGTGACTGCGCGTCGTCCAGCGGTTGCCCAGGAAGCACTCTCTGGTCTGGAAGGTGTTGAGATAGATGCACTGGACCTCGCTGATTTATCCAGCGTTCGTGCTTTTGCCGAGCGGTTTCTGGAGAGTGATCGCAATATCGACATGCTGATTCTTAATGCGGGTATCATGGCTTGTCCGGAGACAAGGGTAGGTCCGGGCTGGGAAGCTCAATTTGCAACCAATCACCTAGGCCACTTTGCACTGACTAATCTGTTATGGCCAGCACTCTCAAGTCAGGGTGGCGCACGTGTTGTTTCCTTGGCATCAGCGGGACATCATTTCTCACCAATTCGTTGGGATGACATCCAGTTTGAACATGGTTATGAGAAATTCCCTGCTTATGGACAGTCCAAGACAGCAACCATTTTATTCAGCGTTGAGCTGGACAGACGTGGTGCTGAACAGGGAGTGCGTGCGTTCTCGGTTCATCCAGGTGGAATAATGACGCCGTTGCAGCGTCATATGCCGAAAGATGAGATGATTGCTCTGGGATGGATTGATGAATCTGGACAAGTCGCCAATCCGGCGTTCAAAACACCTGAGCAGGGGGCGGCAACGCAAGTCTGGGCAGCAACCTCTCCTCAGCTTGAGGGCAAAGGCGGTGTCTACTGCGAGGATTGTGACATCAGTGAAATGGCTCCCGAAGATGGAGGTTTCTACGGGGTGAAGGAATATGCGATTGATCCTGAGCAAGCTCTTCGTCTATGGAAACTGTCCGTGGAGCTGACGGATACGGATATCCCAACCACGTAAAACCTTGATTTACACAACAATTAAATTGAGATACACACTAAACGCTACTGAAGTTGTCAGTAGCGTTTTTTTATATTTTTGCTCATACGAATTAAGAAAGTAACATCCCTCATGGTTAGGTGAATATCATATATCAGAATAGAGGGAAGAAAGGATACATTATACGGCTCAGTGAACTGAAATAACTGTGATGGATTGTAATGTGAGTGCTTTTCCATTTAAAATAGAGGAATCATGTTCTTTTTGAGAACGCAGGGAGAGAAAATCATGAATATTTTTGAGCAACACATACCTTTGGAAAAAGTGAAATTTAATGAACCGCTAAAAAATCACACGTTTATTAAAATTGGTGGCAAAGCAGATATCCTCATCCATCCAACAACGATAGACGAAATCACTAAAATCGTAGAGATTGCCAACATACATCAATTGCCGCTGACGGTTATTGGCAAAGGCTCCAACGTCATCATTAAAGATGAAGGCATCCGTGGCGTAACCATTTCCCTTAGTCATTTCGATCAAATTAAAGTGAATGAGGACAGCATGATTGCGCAAAGCGGCGTTGACATCATTGATGTATCCAGACTTGCTTTGGAGCATAGCTTAACTGGTTTGGAGTTTGCCTGTGGTATTCCCGGAAGCACGGGGGGCGCACTTTATATGAATGCGGGTGCCTATGGCGGTCAGATCGCAGATGTTGTTGAACGAGCAACTGTGATCACCAAAGACGGTGCAGTGTTGGAGATCCCGCGAGAAGAGATGAAGTTTGGTTATCGAAATAGTCTCTTCAAGATGGATCACTATATCATACTGGAGGCCGAATTCGGACTCAAAAAAGGAAACAAGGAAGATATTGCAAGCAAAATGAAGGAGCTAACGTTCCTGAGAGAATCCAAGCAGCCGCTTGAGTTCCCCTCTTGTGGAAGTGTATTTAAACGACCTGAAGGACATTTTGCCGGTAAACTGATTCAGGATTGTAACTTGCAGGGCACTCGCATCGGAGGCGCAGAGATCTCCATGAAGCATGCAGGTTTTATCGTAAATGTGGATCACGCTACTGCCCAGGATTATATGGATCTGATCCAATTTATTCAGAAGAAAGTATATGATACGTTCCAGGTTGAATTGGAAACCGAAGTCATCTTTCTGGGAGAATAGCTTCGATGAATGACTTGAAAGGTCGCCGTTGGCGACCTTTTTTGATTGGACGAATTGGACTCAACCAAGAATCCATATGCTAATTATGGTAATATCAGAGTGATTGTATTTAATATTTCATCGTTATTATAAGGAGTGCACTTGGAGATGTCCAAACGTAACAGGAGAATCCTGCTAATCGCGGCAATGGTAATTTTACTGTCCCCCTTGTTAGTCCTGACATATATGTATATGAATGAACGTGCAGGCGGGCTAGCTGATCAACGGATATCCAAGCTTTGGGGATTGAGTGAACCTATACATATTCCTATAGCGAACAGTCCTGAGAGCGCAGTTCAGGAATTTAGAGGTGAGTTTTATACCTCCCAATTTATTCATCAGGAGGCCGTAGACGGAGGCATGATTTTGTTCACACAAAAAAAGGGGCGGGAAAACAACAGTAATCTTCAAATGGAGTATACCCGCAAGAACATTTTCGGATGGAAATGGGTATGGGGCGGGGGTTATTCCATAAGTGAGGGTCTAGACACCAAGTTTGCTTTGAATTATATGAATATACCGAAGTTGGATAAAGTCTCGGCCCCGTTTCCCATGTTGTTTGGTGACATAATAGACCCAATCATCAGACGTGTAACTGTTGAGATCAAGCAAAATGGAAAACCAGTAGCGATAGAAACCAAATTGGTTGAAGTGAGTCGGGACCAGCTGATCTGGTATGCCTTCCTGCCATCCGCAGCAGATATCCCTTATATAATTCAAGCTTATAATGTTGAGGGCGAACTTATAGCAAGCAAACGAATTGAAGATGCGAATGACAGCGGCTCATTGAATGTTGAAAGATGATTCATATAGATGTGATGATGGATATTACACA
Source organism: Paenibacillus sp. 1781tsa1 (assembly GCF_024159265.1). Classification (NCBI taxonomy): domain Bacteria; kingdom Bacillati; phylum Bacillota; class Bacilli; order Caryophanales; family Paenibacillaceae; genus Paenibacillus; species Paenibacillus sp. 1781tsa1. Next base: position 3,198,102 of record NZ_JAMYWY010000001.1, read on the forward strand.
GGATCATCTGTTGTTCGATTGGCTTTCACATGTTTGAGCTGCGCAACGATGATGACGCTGATGATCACCAGCAGGAACCACGAACTGATCTTGCTAAAGCTAACCAGTTGCCAGGCATCATGCTGATCAGGATATTTCCAGCCATTGAAGAATGTAGCGATATTCTCCGCAGTCCAGATGAAGAAACCAACAATAACAAAAGCAATGGATAACGGCATTCGATAGGTTGTTGCTCGCACCCGGTAGATAATCCACGTTTTCCAGAAGACAATAAATACAAGCGCCGTCAGCCACCAGCGAAAATCGGGAATAAAATGATGGGTGAAAAAGTTGATATAAATGGCTGCTCCGAGCAGAATGGAAGGTAATAAACCAGGCCAGCCAGTCATATCCATTCGCAGTCTTCGCCACACCTGACACATAAAGCTGGCTACACTTGCATACATGAATCCACTATAAAGAGGGACACCAAAGATTTTGGTGTACGCTGGCTCAGGGTATGACCATGAGCCCATCCATACTTTATAGATCTCCAACACCAGGCCAATCATGTGAAATACACAGATGACCTTGATTTCATCCCGGGTTTCCAAGCCGCTTCGATACATCAGGTACTGCACAACAAGTAATACGAGCAGGATGGCATCATATCGATAAAGAAAAGGAATTGGGATTACGCTGGATAGGGCCAATGTTCCAAAGATCGCTACAGGAAATATGCAGCTCATCGCCTGATGATAGCCGAAATGAAGCAGCTGTATTATCGGTTTCATTTCAAATTTAACTCCTTTCCCAACACGTTGGAGCAAGATTTATTTAAGATTTAGGGTGTTCATTATAGGCGATTTTTTGCCTACACTTCATCATATAGATATTTCTGTGATTAAAAAGAGAAAAAAACGCACAAATCTGTTCTTGTTTTTCAACATTGTATCCCTCAACCGTGATGACTCGGTCCTTCCATGTATATTCTCTCGTGGTTATGTTAAAATGGAATTCGAACAATTACATTAAATAAGGAGGCCGCCATGCAACCGATCAAACCTCAAGATATTCAGCTCCGAATCAGTGAACTTGCTGATCAGGACTTATACGTACATCTCGAACTCACGTCTGGTGCATATGCACATCACTATGACAGTTCGAAGCATCCGGCTTCGGCATTCATTACCAATGCGGCCATACGATATACGCAGGGCTCTATTTCGGGTACGGGTCCATACCGGGTAGGTCTAAAAACCACTCAGGGATGGATATATGCCGAGGGTCTTACACATATTGACGAACTGGAAAACGAAAGACTTATTCTGGCTGGTCACGACACTCAAGGCAAGCTGGTTGTGGCGTTACAACTGAGTCGGGAGATGTTCTGATGAAAGTGGAGGATGGAAAAACCATGAATACTACACACAATGAGCATGAGCGAATCTTGGTGGTGTATCCACATCCGGATGATGAAGCTTTCTCTGTATCGGGTACGTTAGCCAAATACATAGATGGCGGTGCCCATGTAACCTACGCTTGTCTGACACTTGGCGAGATGGGGCGCAACATGGGCATTCCTCCCTTTGCCAACAGAGTCACATTGCCTGCGATTCGCAAGCAAGAACTAATTGAAGCTTCCGCAGCGATTGGAATTCAGGATTTAAGAATGCTTGGTTTCCACGATAAAATGATTGAGTTTGAAGACCCGCAGCTGCTCGACGATCGTATTATGGCACTGCTTGAGGAACTGAAACCGTCACTCGTCATCACTTTCTATCCGGGTTTCAGTGTTCATCCCGATCATGATGCTACCGGAGAAGCCGTCATTCGCACGATTACTCGTCTTCCTGTAGCTGAGCGCCCAGTGGTTCACTGTGTTGCGTTTTCGAATAATCATGAACAGTTCATTGGCAAAGCAGATGTATTCGTTGATGTGACTGGATACTTAAGTCAAAAGATGGCATCCATTCGTGCCCATCGTTCACAATTCCAGGCAGCAGAACTTGTCGGAAATCGTGAGCTGAATGATGAAGAAATCAAGAAACGCTTTGGTAAAGAAACATTTTGGACCTATCCATTTGAATAATCGGATCACTTAGAAGTCGCCATTATGGCGGCTTTTTTTGGTTACATCACAATATCGACACAAAAATGTGCTGTCTATAGCCTAATTGAGCTATATGGAAAAAAATTCGTTTTAAGTACACTGTGATCAGGATTGTGATAACGCTTCATTTATTACGTTGCTTCAATGGAAGAGGAACATGGAGAGTTGATTCTGAGTGGAATGGAGGGATGGTGTGTACAGCCCAAGTATGTTTGAGATTGACGTAAGATCTGTTAAACACAACGCCACAGCAATACACCTCAGCAACAAGGAGCCAGATTTGCGCGGGATGAATCATGAGTAATTTTTGGGAAAGGTTGCGTGTGTTCGGCTGTTGCAAGAAAAGCAGTGGTCTGGCTCTACCTTTTCTGATTGGCATGCTGATTACCCTATTGTATTTCCCGCAGGATAAGGCCATCGCCGCCTCTGTAGAACGTGATCTCATTCCCCTCCAGCCTATAATTGACCGTTCTGCATCCGGAGATGTCATTGTACTTGAATCAGGCCGATATTCAGGCCCCGTAACGATTGATAAGGACATTACCATTCAGGGTGACTCTACGGTCGTAGTTGTTAATGCGGAAGCCACATCTACAGTAATGATTCGTTCGCATGGGGTAAAGTTGAGCGGTTTTACAATTGAACATGATACGAATGAACAGACTGCAGCCATTCAGGTTGAAGGGAACAATAGTGAGATCACGGATCTGCATATTCAGACCCAGGGTTTTGGCATGATTATCCGGAATTCGAGTCAGGCAACGATTCAGCGGAACAAGATCACTTGGGTGGGGTCTGGTTCTGCAACCAGCAGCCAGAAAGGCAATGGAATAGATCTGTATAACGCCCATGATAGCTATATTGACTCCAATGAGATCACTGGCATGAGGGATGGCATCTATCTGGAGAACAGTCGCAAATCTACCGTTCGAAATAACAGGCTGGTACATACAAGGTATGGCATCCATTGCATGTACATTGACGGTTCTTCTGTCATGGATAATACCGGAGAGGAGAACATGACAGGTGCCATGATCATGGGCGTCAAGAATACGGTTATATCTGGTAATTCTTTTCGCAAACAGAGTACCAATGTTCATTCCCAAGGCATTCTGTTGTATGACGTACATCAATCTTCCGTTCTCAACAATGTGGTGGAGGGTAACCGTGTCGGCATGAATATTGCTGAATCTTCGGAGAATGAGATCCGTGGCAATGCGGTGCTTCGGAATTTTGTTGGCATCCAGCTGGTTCTGGCAGAAGCTAACGAGTTTACACGTAACCAATTGATATCCAATGTTATTGAAGCTTCGGCCTTGGATAGCTCGAATAATGTCATGATGGAGAATTACTGGGACTCCTTTCAGGGGCTCGATCTAAATCAGGACGGAATCAGTGAAATCTCCTATGCCATTAATCCTTTTTATGAGCAACTGGTCAGTCGAAATTCTGCGTATCAGCTCTTTTTTCAATCACCGGGCATGGTTTTTCTGAGTGACTTGTTTACAGAAGGCAGAGAACAGTGGACTACCGACAAGTCGCCACGAATGAGCATGGATAAGGGATCTGACCTGCACATGCCAGTGGAAATAGCTACAGGTAACCATGTGGTTTGGATCATTGGACTAGTTCTGTTGGGTATAGCAACTTTTATAATTATCAATATGGGGGTATTACGAAAATGAACAAAAGCTTGAACGGAAGATGGTCAATGCTTATGGTACTTATGTTTGGCATCGTATTGTTAACAGCTTGCGGAACAAAATACGCGGCATTGCCGATTAATGAAGATGTGGATATCTGTGCGATCTGTAAAATGCAGGTGAAGGACGATGCATATGCAACACAGCTCACTACGAAAGACGGCCAAAATTACAAGTTCGATGATATCGGCTGCATGAACCAGTGGAAAACAGAAAATGGCACAGATAACATCGGCATGGACTATGTGCGTGATTATAATGACAAGGAATGGATTGAATACAGCAAAGCCACGTATGTATATGATGCTTCATTGCGCACGCCTATGGCCTATGGGATTCTTAACTTTAAGGACAAGGCTTCGGCTGAAGCATTCGTTGCAGAGCAAGGTGTGGGGACCGTTATGACCGCTGAGGATCTTGCATCGCATGACTGGAAACAGAATACAGAGAATATGGACATGATGGGTGAACATGGGCACGAGGAACAGGAACATGGTGAACAAGAGGAAAGTGAAGGCACACACCAGGAAGGTGAGATGAAAGAAGAGTCAGGTCACTAGGTATGACAATAGAAAATGGTGATCAATGATGGCAGATATGATACAGATTGCAAGACGAGAAGTGAAGATGGGATTTCGCAATCCCTGGGCGTATTCGTTTCTGATTCTTTTTTGCACATTTAGCTTAAGCTTGTTACTCCTGAATTCGCAGAATTTGGTTCAAGGATATTCGGGCACAACAGGTTCGATGTTGAATCTGATTCTCTACCTTTTGCCACTAATGACGCTGTTCCTCGGTTCCTTCTCATTAACATCCGAAAAGGAAGATGGAAGTTGGCAATTGTTGGCGACATATCCCATCGGTACGATGTCCTTTATTGTGGGCAAGTATGTTGGGTTGTCGATTGTATTAATCACCATTGTTGCGTTTGGATACGGCCTGATGGGAGTGATTAGCGGAGTAATCGGGAATTCACTGGATGTCATGACATATCTTCTATTTCTGGCATTCTCGCGTGGACTGGTGTTGTTATTCCTGACGCTGGCTCTATTTATCGGTTCGTTGTCGCGCAATCGGTGGCAGGCATTGACCATCTCGGTGACCGTATGGTTTTTCGCTGTCATTGGATGGCCGACGTTACTGCTCTCTGTGCTGGGATTGATGCCTTATCTGTGGGTGAAACCGCTACTGGTTATGCTAACGTTCATCAATCCGGCAGAGCTGGTGCGATTGGTTGTAGTCATTAAATTGGGAGGCGGCTCCATTCTGGGACCGGAATATTATCAATGGGTGGAATGGGTGCAGCAACCAAGTGGCAGTTGGATTTTCTTCGGGATATGCCTGTTCTGGATAACCTGCTCTGTCCTGACCATATACGTGATCTGGGAGAGGGGGCGTTCTCATGGATAAGGTGGGACTCGAAGTACTGGGATTGGGAAAATCCATTAAAAAGCAACCAATTGTTGAGGATATCTCCTTTCACATGAATTCTGGCCAAGTGCTTGCCCTCTGTGGAGGGAATGGCGCAGGGAAAAGCACGGTGCTGCGTATGATCGCAGGAATTCTTCGGCCTACCTCCGGTGAGGTTGTGGTGAACAATGTGCGTTGGTTGAAGGAACGCAAGCGTTATTCAGAGCAGATTGGATATATGCCGGATGATTATCAATTCAATCAGGGATTGAGTGCGGAGGAAATGCTGTTATTCTGGGCTTCTCTGAGGAAAGTTCCGAAGGAGAGAGTGCAGGAAGTGCTCATCATGGTCGGGTTGGAGGATCAAAAGAACAAAAGGGTTACGAACTTCTCCAAAGGCATGCGCCAACGTGTGTTATTCGCCCAGGCTGTACTGTCCAAACCTCCACTTCTTATCATGGATGAGCCAACGAATGGATTGGACCCATTCTGGATGCAGGAGTTAGCTCAGCTGCTCAAGGGTATCAAACAGGATGGCCACATGGTCGTGTTCTCGACCCATCAGCTGGAGATCGCAGACGATATTGCGGATCAGGTAATATTTATGAACCATGGACGCAATGTTGGAGAGGGCTCCACCCATGATTTTCGTGATCAATTTGGTTCGCTCCATGCAGCATTTCATCAAAGTCTTGGCTTAAAGTGAAGGTGAGTTCATTGCAGAATAAGAGGTTTAATAACAAGCGTATACTTACCATTTTGATTAGCGTGGTCGCAGTGCTTACAAGTGCATGGGCCATTTACGAAAATGTGTCGACACCCGAGTCTGAGCGAGGCAACGCCATTGAAGTGGGTGCCGTGGCTCCTGAGTTCAGAGCGGTAAATTCAGCAGGTGAGCAAGTCAAGTTGTCGGATTATCGGGGCAAAGCCGTCATGATCAACTTTTGGGCTTCATGGTGTACGCCCTGTGTAAGGGAGATGCCGCTCGTTCATCAGATTGCTCAGGACTATCAGAATGATGTGGAAACCCTGTTTGTTAACGTGGGGGAATCGAAGGGTACGATTCGTGAGTTTATGGATAAACAAGCGTTTGATTTTCCGGTTATCATTGATGTGACGGGTAACATATCAGGCATGTATCGTATTACGGGTTTGCCCGCTACGCTGGTCATTGATAAGGAAGGGAAGTTCCGACATATATTGTTCGGCGAATTGACTGAAGACATCCCATTGCAGCAATGGCTGGAAGAGAGTATCTAGTCGTAAGAGTTGGATGGTGAGAAAAGGGGCAGGAACGCTCGAGATGGCCCAAATTTAGAGTAGATGAATTTATGATAAAAGTAACTACAAAAATATAACATAAAAAGCCGGACACCCATTTAACGAAGGGGTGTCCGGCTTTGCTTTTGAAAATATGATGTTTCGCAGCTGATTACAATACAGCAGCTGAAGCGTGATTTGAACGGGCGATTCTGGTTGCATCAACCATGTTGCGCAGGGAAGCAACTGTTTCTTCCTGTCCACGGGTTTTTAATCCGCAGTCCGGGTTGATCCAGAACAGCTTCGGATCAAGAACACGCAGGGCACGTTCAATCATGCTGCTCATTTCATCCACACTTGGAACACGTGGACTATGGATATCATATACGCCAAGACCGATACCCAGTTCATACGTATTTTCTTCAAAACTATGAATCAGTTCCCCGTGACTACGGGATGTCTCGATGGAGATAACATCGGCATCCATGGCTTCGATGGAATCGATCATGTCATGGAATTCGCAATAACACATATGTGTATGGATTTGAGTCGTTTCGTGCACTGTGCATGTAGAGATACGGAACGCTTTGACTGCCCAGGCCAGGTAATCGGCTTGTTCATTTTCTTTCAACGGAAGCCCTTCACGAACAGCAGGTTCGTCGACCTGGATCATACCAATACCTGCCTGTTCAAGTGCTTCGACTTCCTGTCTCAACGCATACGCCAATTGATAGGCAATCTGCTCCCGAGCAATGTCTTCGCGTACGAACGACCAATTCATGATGGTAATCGGGCCAGTCAGCATACCTTTAACAGGGCGCTCTGTCTGCGATTGAGCATATTTCGTTTCTTCCACCGTCATTTCACCCGTAAACGCAACATCCCCGAAGATAATAGGTGGCTTCACGCAACGGGAACCATATGACTGTACCCAGCCAAACTGTGTAAAGGCAAAGCCGGCCAGTTTCTCGCCAAAGAACTCAACCATATCGGTACGCTCAAACTCACCATGCACTAACACGTCAATTCCGATCTCTTCCTGAAGCTTAATCCAGATATCAATCTGCTCCCGGATGAAGGCAGCATACTGTTCGTTGTTCAACTCACCTTTGCGCCACAACTGACGTGCTTTTCTGACTTCAGCAGATTGTGGGAAACTACCAATCGTTGTCGTTGGGAAGAGTGGTAATTGCCACTTGGCCTGTTGAGCTTCATGACGCTCGGCAAAAGGACGGGAGCGCTCTGGCTGTTGAACACTGATGGAAGCAACGGCTTTCTGAACAGCGGTGCGGTTCCGATCTTCGGATTGCTGAAGTGCCTGAAGAGGAAGCTCTGCTTCGTCTATTTTGGCCGTAATCTCTGCACTTGGTGAAGATAAGGCTGTAGTCAAAAGAACAATCTCATCCAGCTTTTCATCTGCAAATGCAAGAGCATTCTTCAGTTCAGATGTAAGTTTTGCCTCACGTTCAGTGGTAACGGGCACATGCAGCAGGCTGCAGGATGATTGCACGATGATACGTTCAGGCGTCACGACTTCAGCCAATTCTTTCAGCAACTTCAGTTTTGCTTGAAGGGAAGCTTTCCAGATCCCACGTCCATCAATAATACCTGCACCGAGCACTTTGTCTGCCGGGAAACCGGATGTCCGAATAGATTGTGTGTTACCAGAGAGTCCGTGTACAAAATCTAGGCCTACACCTTGCACTGGCAATGACACAATGTCGCTGTAGTTTTCGACAGATTCAAAGTACGTTTGCAGCATAATATTCAGGCCTGGAACGGCTGCTGCAAAAGTTTCATATATTTTATTAAGGCGCTGTACGTCTTCATCGTTTAATTTGGTGACCAGACTAGGTTCGTCGATCTGAACCCACTGAACACCTTCACTCGCAAGTTCCTGGAGTAATTGAGTGTAAAGTGGAAGCAAGCGATCCAGCCATGCGTCTGTCTCGGATTTATCATATCCTTTGGAGAGTTTCAGGAAGGTTAATGGTCCAACAATGACCGGTTTTCCCTCAATGCCGAGTTTTTCTTTTGCTTCACGATAAGCGAGAAGGGGTTTGTTCTCCGTCAGAGTTGGGGAAGCCCCATCCAGTTCAGGTACGATGTAGTGATAGTTGGTGTTAAACCATTTTGTCATTTCGCTCGCAGCGGCATCTTTTGTTCCCCGGGCAATGCCATAATATACGGACAACGGAACCGAGCCACCATCATAAGCAAAACGTTTAGGAATAATGCCGAACATCACAGCCGTATCCAGGATATGATCGTAATAACTGAAATCATTAACCGGAATGAGGTCGATGCCTTGCGCTTGCTGCTTGCGCAAATGATCTAAGCGGATCTCCTGCAAACGTGCGTGAAATTCTGTTTCCTCCAATTTGCCTGCCCAGAACGCTTCCAACGCTTTCTTCCATTCCCGATCAGCACCAATACGCGGATATCCCAATACACTACTTTTTGTCATCGTTTAAAACCCCTCTGCTTTTATGTTACACAAAATTTATCACAGATCCGGAGTTATAATGTAATTCCATTAAATTATACCTAGTTATAGCCTGAGACTATATCCAAAGGTGTATGATACATAAGTTGAATTAACGAGTATTTACACTTGCCACTCCGATGACAGAATAACCTTCCGACTCAGCTAAGGATAAATAATAGATCGTAATCATATTTTGTATGCTTTTGCATTCGCTCGGGATAATAGAAAGTAAAAAGGTGGATGAGTATGGTAATTCAAAAACAAATTTTTCTCTCAATACTTGCAGCTATAACATTAATGTTAAATAGTGTTTTCCTATCCACAGATGTTACATATGCAGATCCTGAGTTTGTACAACAAGAAAACTATAAGGCATTAGCACTTACGATACTCAACCCATACATTGCCCGTGAGATTACCAGCTATTATCAAGAAAATCATATGCCGGTCCCTGGCTATGGGCTATATGATATGAACGTATTGGAACTTAAAAGGCGCACACAAGGTGGTTATAGCTTTCGAACCGTTCTGGAAGTCAGAACTTTCTACGGTCCACATAACCCGCCATATGGGAAAGAGATCATTACGTTTGATATAGACACCGCTAATGTTACAATGGTTAACTATGTTCATACGAATGATTGAAGGGAAGGCGATAAGCATGAATCTGTATCACATCCAGTCTACCGTGCACGGAATCAACAGAGTAGCATCATTTTTGGAAGAAAATTATATTGGTATCGCTTGGTCCGGTACAGGAGATCTGGAACAAACGCCCCCGGAGCTATGGAAGGAACAGTTGGTTCAACACGCTAGATTGGATGAAACGGAATTGGCGAGAGCACTCGAGACACTACATATGTTTGCTAACCTCATGCAGGATGGAGATTATGTATTAATTAGCGATGATGAATGGACGTATGTTGGGGATATCGGGGATTATTATTACGATGATTCTGCTGGCACAGAAGAGGACTTGATCTGTCACCGCCGCGGGGTTACATGGTTGGGTCGTATTCCTCTCGCTGAGCTAAATGACAAAGTTCAGGCACTGCTAAAAGATTCATCCACCCTTGCAAAGTTTGAACATCCCGTTTCACAAGCACAGCTGGATCGCGGACTTGCAGTCGGCATAGCAACTGAAGCAACACACACTTTCTCAACAGGAATAGATGAAGCCACAATTCAAGCAGCTATTCATGTGTTGAAGGAAGCGTTGCACAGTGAAGAAGAAGAGCTGCGAATTCGTGCGGCTACAGCCATTTTGCAGTATGCCAAACCATAGAACTACTATGCCAAGAATTATGGATGGTTACTGGTTTAGACGGCCCTTTCGTGGAACAGCAATATTATTATTTATAACTCTTGAGTAAGTCCTGAGATCTGTTCATTTACATTCCTATGACTCAGTCCTCCGTGATAACAAAACACAGATGTAATGTCGAGTTCGGTAAATTTTTTCAATGATAACCGGGCAATCTCTATATCCAGGGTAGTTGGTTCATGAATGCCTCCAAGCATGCCGTCCACACTGTACATTGAATCTCCGGCAATGAGTGTCTTGCTTTGCTTCAGATAAAGACTGATATGACCTGGCGTATGACCAGGTGTATGAATAACGCGAATTCCACCGCAAAACGGAAGTTCCTGACCATCAGTCACCGTTTCATCTACTCTGCCCTTTGGAAGATGTTCAAGGTGACCGTCTTTGAGAAGAGGCAGCTGTCCCTCAATATACGGCTTATCCAGTTCATGCGCATATATCTTGACTTGTGAGCCACAATCTTGCAAAATCTCGGGAAGACACCCGATATGGTCCACATCCTGATGCGTCAAAATTACTGCTTTAAGTTGGCTGATCGGCATGCCTAACTTTTCTAACGCACGACGTAAATCGTCATATTGCCCTGGGAAACCGGTATCAATTAACACAGCTGTTTCTTCATCCCGTATTAGAATAGGGTGAATCACATTCCCTTCAAAATTGAGCTGTAACATCTCTATTCCTTTTAGAATTTCCATAATGCCGACCTCCAAAAAATAAATTGATATAGAAAAAGATCATTATATTACTTAGGTAAACGAATAAAGACGGCAAAAAGATACGTGAATACTTATAGAAATATTCAATGGATGGGGGAATTGACGCTTGCTGTTGGGAATGATAATTTAGATATATCATTAAAACCAATAAGTCCAATAAGATAAAGGGGGTATGTGGGGTGACACATATCGTGCATGCAGCAGCTGAAGATATTCGGAGCGAGGATTCGCTGCAATTGATCAAGGAACTGAGTGAAGAACTCGGTTTGTTATATGGCGGTGATGGAACGGCGGGATTTCAACTGTCCGACGTTGAGGTGCCACGGGCGGCTTTTATCGTTGCCAGGATCGACGGATACCCGGTTGGTTGCGGAGCACTTAGACCCCTTGATGAAACATCTGTAGAAGTTAAACGCATGTATACACGCAGTGGCTACCGCCGTAAAGGGATAGCCCAGGCGATTTTGGCTGAGGCGGAGCGTCTTGCAATCGAACTTGGTTATACCAACCTGAAACTGCAAACCGGTCCCTTGCAGCCGGAAGCTGCAGCGCTATATGAGCGCGTAGGGTATTATCGAATCCCTGTGTTCAGTGGCAATTGGGACAAAGTGTTAGCCTACCAGAAAGACCTCGCACACGAAAAGGTAAATGCTACGCACAAATCATAACTTCTGTTCACTGAACGGGTAGAGGAGCATAAGATACAAGAAAAAGTCGCCTATGGGCGACTTTTTTAGCTTTAACTTATCCGGTTTTTGAAAGGATAGACCAAGGATTTTAATCCTTTGCGGAATGCATGATCGATGGGTCTTGATGTTGAGCGCCCCATTCGCACAATCCTTCCAAAACGGGCAGTAATCTCTCAGCTTTGACTGTCAGTCTATACTCGACTTTAGGAGGGACTTGAGGGTACTCTTTCCGCTCTACCATGCCATCTGCTTCGAGTTCTTTGAGCTGTGAACTCAGCGTTTTATACGTGATGGCTCCGATCTGCCTTTTCAGTTCATTGAAGCGAACAGGCGGGTTTTCTGCCAGAAGATACATAATCACCATTTTCCATTTACCACCAATAACGGACAACGTATATCCAAAAGGGGTATCTTGAATGTTTTTAACTTTACCGTGGTATTCAGCCATACTCATCATTAACACTATCCTTTCGGGTAGTACCTATCCTTAAAGACCGTACTATTTATTGGATTGGGCTCAGTTTATACTAACCTTACTTTGAAGTAAAGGAGATTTACGATGCCTCAAAAAAAATTCTTCTGTTCAAGCTGCAATTGCAGGATAAAAGGGTGTAAGTCACCTTATCGGCGACTTATCTTTTGCATCTATTCATCCCTGATGGATAGGAATAATTAATTGGTTGCCCACATATCAGAATACTGATATATCAAGTCAAAATATAGGAAGATTACGGATAAAAATATCAATATTATTATATGGGTGGTTCAATGAGAGTCAGAAATTAAACAAACTGAGGAGAGCATACCCAGATGGTCACGTTATTGTTAATTATTATCTATCTCGCATTTATAGGGCTTGGATTGCCAGATGCTTTACTTGGCAGTGCCTGGTCCATTATGAAGAACGATATACATGCGACAACAGAAATGGCAGGGTACATATCGTTAATTGTTTCATTTTGTACAGTCGTGTCCAGTCTCTCGGCCAGTCGATTGTTACACCGATTTGGAACAGGTAAAGTCACACTATTCAGTATCCTCTCAACAACGATCGCTCTGTTGGGATTCTCATTCTCTGAGAATTTTGTGTTTTTACTGATTCTGGCGATCCCTCTCGGTCTGGGAGCAGGTTCGGTGGATGCGGCACTAAGTAATTATGTAGCATTGCATTTCAAGGCCAAGCATATGAACTGGTTGCACTGTTTCTGGGGAATTGGTGCAGTGACAGGCCCACTCGTTATGGCATATTGGCTGAATCAAGCAAACAACTGGCGTGCAGGATACGTCACTGTAGGATTAATTCTGCTTGGGATCGCGGTGATCTTATTATCAACGTTATCTCTATGGAGAATTTTCGAGAAGGAAAGAGTAGAGGAGTCTGCTGATGAGAAGAAACGGGTGAGCAATCGTGAGGCCATACGCATCCCTGGCGTGAAAATGTCGATGCTTGCCATGCTTTGTTATAATGGTTCCGAAACTGCAGCCGGTCTGTGGATGGCTTCGTTCTTCATAGGTAGCAAAGGAGTATCTCCAGGTACTGCCGCAGCACTTTCCTCCCTATTTTTCATTGGCATCATCTTGGGACGTGTCATCTCAGGCTTTCTTTCGACTCATGTATCCAGCAAAATGCTCATTAGATATGGTGGAATCGTTGGATGCTTCGGACTGGTTATCCTGGTTATGCCGATTCCGTATTGGGTTGCTGCAGGTGCTTTATTGATCGTGGGATTAGGTGGAGCGCCAATCTATCCAAGCATTGTTCATGCATCACCCGAACGCTTCGGAGAGAAGGCATCCCCAAGTGTAATTGGACTTGAAATGGCTAGTGCCTATACGGGGTCAACACTCATTCCGTTAGGTATGGGGCTTATTGCAAGCCAATGGGGGATGTCGATGGTCCCTGTAATTTTACTTTTCCTGTTTGGAATCATGTTTGTTGCGACAGAACGGGTTAACAAGAGAGATAAAGAGCCCAGTCTAACATTATAGAGCGGCATTTTAAACAGTGCTTTCATGGAATATGGCACTATCCATAGTATACAAAAGGAACAACCCATGTGGGTTGTTCCTTTTGTATACGTCATATTTATAAGAAGATCAGCAACAATGTTCCTGCGGCAAAACAGTAATACGAAAAGTATTTCAGATTGCCCTTCGCCATAATGCCCATAAACCATCTCATGGAGAAATAGGTAACGAATAGTGTCGTGATGAATGCGATTAGATAAGGAATAGCCAGCTGTGATCGGTTCGGATCATTGGCAATGTCCGATACACCCATGATGAGTCCACCAATGCTTATGGGAATGTACAGCATAAAGGAGAACTTCAAAGCCGTTTCCTGTTTCATGCCGACAGCGATGGAGGCAATTACCGTCGCTCCAGAGCGGCTAATGCCTGGAATAAGAGCGACCGCCTGAGCCAAACCCACCAACAGCGCATCTTTCGTAGACAGATCACCGTCTTGCTTGCGACCACGAAGATTACGAATCAACCACAAGGCAACCCCGGTGATCAATAACGCGATGGAAACGGTATATACGGACGAGAAAATTTCTTCAATGCGATCCTTGAACAGGACCGCAACAACAGCAGCAGGGATCGTACCAATAATTATGTATAAGCAAAACATGAAGTCTGCTCTATATTCTTCTTTACGAGTACTCAGGTAACCAACTGCGCCAATAATCAACTTTTTGATATCTTCCCGGAAAATAAAAATAATAGCGATAAGTGATGCCGTGTTTGTTAAAATCTCAAATGACAATCCATTCTGCTTAATGCCCATCAGTTTCTGGGCGATGATCAAATGACCGCTAGAGGAGACGGGAATCGGCTCCGTCGCACCTTGAACAATACCTAAAAACAAATACTTTAACCACAATATAATCTCTTCCATGTTGTCCTCCTTGAATACGTTTCATTGTCTTTCCAATGATCTCTCTTTTTAATAAAAATGACTTGCCTACTCTATTGATGATAGCCGTTTAAGTTGGTGACTTGCAAGTTAGAGTTCATAGATTGAGGGAAATAAACATAGCTTGTCAAATCCTGCAGAGCATGATATCGTTGATAACGATTATCAATATCAACGAAAAGGTGGGTTTATTTTGCGTAAACAGACAAAATCAATATGGATCATAATGGCACTCATCTTGCTGATTGTACTTAGTGCATGTGCCCAGTCTGCCACGAACAATAGTACGAACGGGGACAGCACGAATGCAGCTACGGAGACAGAAACCAAGACTGAATCGGATTCAGCTTCTTCCGCTGAACCAACGGCAACTGCCGAAGAGGAACTCGTTACATATCAATCGGATGCAGGAGAAGTACAGGTACCCAAGAATCCTAAGCGTATTATTGATTTGACATCATTTTCGACAGGGTACTTTGTTGCCCTGGATGCACCAGTAGTCGGCGCTTTATCAGGTGCGATGAACAACAAGTATATTAAGGATCAACTTGCTGCAGCGGGCACCAGTGATCTGGGTGAAAAACCTACACCAGAGAGTCTGATCAGCTTAAAACCCGACCTCTTTATTGTGTACACAGGCACAGAGGGCATCGACAAGCTGGAGCAGATTGCGCCAGTTGTACAGATTGATTATGGTAAGCGCAATTTCAAGGATCTCATGCTTGAAATGGGTAAGCTCACCAATAGAGAAGACGCAGCTAAAGCATGGAATGCTAAATGGGAAGCAAAGATTAACGAAATGAAGCCTAAGGTTCAGGAAGCTGTGGGTGATCGCACGGTATCCATTCTGAATCCGTATGCCAAAGGATTATTTGTATTTGGTCACAACTACGGCCGAGGCGGTGAAATTATTTATGGAGAGTTTGGTCTCAAGGCACCTGCCAAGGCTCAAGCTGAAGCGATTGACAGTGGAACTGGTTGGGCATCGATCTCGATGGAACTATTACCGGAGTATGCGGGGGATATCATCTTCACCAGCCCATGGTCGGGAGATAAAACTGATCCCAAGATCGTATATGATAATCCATTGTGGAAGAATTTGCCTGCGGTGAAGGCCAATCATGTGTTCCAGCTTGACCCGACTTCAGACTCTTATAACGATCCGTTAACGTTGGAAGGTCAACTGCAGTTTATTTCCGATAGTCTGCTTTCGACGAAGTAAGGTTGAACAGCATAATTGATAGTACTGGAGCATTTCCAAGCGTCGTTACAAGACGCGGAAATGCTCTTTTTATGACGGCATTAATTTATATAGGTCGATCATGTATGGATTTTGACCAATCTAATTAAGCTTGATACAATAAGAGAACTGTTGATGAACATTTATTATCAAGTGGGGTGATCTAGAATTGCAACAAAAAAGTGAACTATTAAATGTATGGTTGTCTTTGTCTAACATTCATACCCATCTGAATGAGAAGTTGGAACTGGCACTGCTTCAGGAATATGATCTATCTTTGAAAGAATTTTATGTTTTACATTTTATATCGAATGCAGAGGAAAAGAAGTTACGTCTGCTTCAACTGCAAGAATTGGTGGGGTTGAGCCAAAGTGCGGTATCCAGACTTGTAGTAAGGATGGAAGCGAAAGACTGTGGGGCATTGGAAAGACATATATGCGAAGATGACCGACGTGGGATCTACACTCGTATTACTAACCTTGGTGAAAACAAATATAACAAAGCACTTCAAACCTATAACCAGGTCTTGCAAACCGAACTTGAAAAAGACGGATTCGAGACTCAATTAGAGAACCTTACAAAAAAATTGTTTTAAGTCTTAGGGTGAAAACTATAGGGTAACATCATATTTTTACCCTATAAGAAGACTTGACACGTTTGAATATATCCGGTAAATTAAATGCATGCGCATGCTTCTATATGGTGTGCGGGGATTTATTTTCAAGGAGGTACTGAATATGAAGGTGTTAGTCGTGTGATCAAATGGAGAAACATTTTACGATAACCCTAGAGGTAAGAGAGGGCTTTGCGATGATTGGATTTATACTGGTGTCCGTGATAGGAATTTTCATTGCTGTTCGTCCATTTTGGCCGCTGCCTAATCTTAAATATATAGATTATGAAGAATATCTCAGACAACATCGTGATTTTCGACAATATAAGGTGATCGATATCCGAGATGCAACAGATTACTTGGATAATCCTACACCGGATACCATTAACATCTCAGTGGGACGTCTTGCTTTCACATGGGAAAAATACCTACATCGCGAAGATAACGTGATTATTATGTCTCCTGGCATACTCCAATCCAAAAAGGCTGCACGCATATTGCGGAAGCGTGGATTCAAATACCTTTATGTGATGAAGTATAAGGTTGATGTGATTTCGTAAAATATACGGGAAAATTAATATGGTAAATTTAATGCTTGCGCATGCATTTTGATTATTTTAAGAAAAGAGGATTTTAATATGATGACAGATTTGTTTAGTCCATATTCTTTTAAAGGTTTAGAGCTCAAAAACCGTGTTGTAATGGCTCCAATGTGCCAATATTCAGTTGATCAGAAAGATGGTATAGCAACAGATTGGCATTTTATGCATTACGTTAGTCGTGCTGTGGGAGGTACAGGTCTCGTTATCATTGAAATGACAGATGTCGAACCGGATGGCCGTATTACAGACTTTGATCTCGGCCTGTGGTCTGATGAACAGATCCCGGCTCTGAAACGGATTGTCGATGCGTGTCACAGTTATGGTGCCAAAGTGGGTATCCAGATTGCACATGCAGGCCGCAAGGCAGAAGATGCCGAAGTTCCAGTTGCTCCGTCCGCGATTGCCTTTGATGAGAATTCCAAGCAACCGAGAGCGCTCGCAACGGGTGAAGTGAAAGCCATGGTTGAAAAATTCCGGAGTGCTGTAGCTCGTGCTGTGAAAGCGGGATTTGATGCGATTGAGATTCATGGTGCACATGGTTACCTGATTCATCAATTCCATTCTCCACTAACGAACAAGCGCGAAGATGAATATGGTCAAGATTTAACGTTATTTGGCCGGGAGATTATTCAGGCTGCCAAGGCAGAGATGCCCGAAGATATGCCCTTGATAATGCGCATTTCAGCAAAAGAATATGTAGAAGGTGGCTACGGCATTAACGAAAGTTCCGAGTTTGCCAAGGCTTATAAAGAGGCAGGCGTTGACGTATTTCACATCTCATCTGGTGGCGAGGGACAGATTGCTGCGTGGGGCAGACCAGGAACTCACGCGGCTTATCAAGTGCCTCTCGCTAAAGCAATCAAAGAGGCTCTTAATGTGCCTGTGATTGCTGTTGGAAGACTCGATGATCCTACCTTGGCGAACGCAGTCATCGGAAATGAAGAAGCTGATCTGGTTGCAGTTGGCCGGGGATTGTTAAGAAATCCTTACTGGGCATTGGAAGCGGCGTCTACTTTACGCAAAAACACGGACGTTCCAAAACAATATACGACTGGTTTTTAACAAATTAGTTATTTTATGATCTATATCAATACATGAACAAGAGAGGACTCCGATTGACAACACAGAAGGAGTCCTTTTTGTATTTAACCCAGACAAGTTAAGGAACGATATTAGCCACTAACCAGTCAAGAGATGGTCGTCGTCTCATCGGTTTTACCTCGCAGGCGTTTAATGTCTTCTCTGGGCGGTAATCCGAACATGCGAGAATATTCACGACTGAATTGTGAAGGGCTCTCGTAACCTACCTGAAATGCTACATCTGCTGCATCGGTGGACTTGGATAATAACAAGCGCCGAGCTTCTTGCAACCTAAGTTGTTTTTGAAACTGAATCGGACTCATGGCAGTGACTTCTTTAAAGTGTCTGTGCAGCGAGGCAGTACTCATATTCGCCAAATCCGCCAGATCCTCAATCCGAAAATTTTGATCAGAGTGATTCATAATATAATCAATAACATCTTTGATTCGATAGGTGTGGCTACCCTCCATGGTAGCTTGCTCCAAGGCAACCCCATGGGGCCCTTTCAGAACTTTATAGAGAATTTCCTTCTTGAACAAAGGAGCAAGCAGTGGAATATCTTCCGAATGATCTTCCAACAAACGTGTTAACCTGACAACTGCATCCAGCAGAGATGGCTCAGCTTGGCTGACAAACATCGCACGTTTCGTCGTTTTTCTCGGTTTTGCTGGGAAATCGGAGTGGTTCAATACCTCCAGAATCTCACTGGATGTGAATTCAAGTTTCAGGGCCAGATAGGGAGCCTCAGACGAGGCTTGAATCACTTGTCCACTTACCGGCAAGTCCACGGTTGCCACGATATAACTTCCTGGGCCATATCGGAAACGATCCTGTCCCAGCAGCACCTCTTTCTGACCCTGTACGATAATGCAGAAGGAAGGTTCATTCACTCTAAATATAGGTTCAGTAACAACCGATTCACGGATTAGAAATAATGAAGGGATAGCCGTCGGGTGCACCCCATCCTTGTTGGAATAGCGGTCAATGCGACTGGCTAATTCGTCTTGATGTTCGTGTAATCGATCAGACATACGTAGATCTCCTTTTTCGCACAATATCATAATAACTCACATTCTATCGCATATTGACCCAAGACGGTAGAAAACGGATAGGATTAGGCAAACATTTGATGTAAATAGATAAGACATGCTGACCGATTGTTACATATTCACAAGTACACAGGTCATGATATACAACAAGTACAGAAGATATACACTTACGGATCGGCTAATCCGTGAGCAGATGAGAAGGAAAAGAGTTATCTGCCTCTTTTATTTACTGATCGTTCCCGATGTGTTAGATTGATTTTGGGAGGGAAGTCAAATGGCTAGAAGTAAAGAGTTTGAAGTGAACGAAGTGTTGGATAAAGCAATGAAGATCTTCTGGGAACAAGGTTACGAGAAGACGTCGATGAGTGACCTTGTGGAGCATATGGGAATACATCGCCGAAGTATATATGATACATTTGATGATAAACATACATTGTTCTTGCAGGCTATGGATCGTTATAAAGGCAAGATCAGTGCTACATTACTTGCAGAAGTTAAAGCGTCCAAGACGGCAGTGGAAGCACTGCATACAATTTATGGATTGTTGATCAGTAAAGCAGAGGATACACCATCGGGTTGCCTGATCGTGAACTCGGCAGTAGAACTGGGCACACGCGATTCGGACGTAGATATCCGGTCCCTTGAATCATTTAACGATACAGAGCGAATGTTCGAGCAGATCGTCGAATGGGGACAGCGGGATGGAGAATTTTCCTCAGACCATGATGCAAAGGAAATGGCAGAGTACCTGCACAATATTTCTGTCGGCATCCGAGCCATGAACAGAACCTCGACGGATAAAGAAAAATTAAATCGAATTATCAATGTATCGATAAAACTTTTGGAGAAAAGATGAGTAGAGACGTACCACAAAAAGTAGCTTGAAATCCGTTAAAGGACTTCAAGCTACTTTTTGTGTGCGCTAATTTTTGAAAATAGAAAGGATGAACCATCAATTGGTGATGGCATCTACTGTTGGTTTTGATCTGTGAATCTCTTCTGTTCCAGCCTTCAGAGCAGTTTCGTAGTAGGCGCATTTGTGCTCAATGACTTCCATGGTTTTTCTTAGTTCCTCCATTTGGGCTTCAACGCTAGCTTTTCGTTCCGTAAACATATCATATCTTTGCTTCAGGGTGGAGTCCCCTTCAGAACACCATTCAATAAAATCTTTGATGTCCTTGATTGGCATCCCGGTCAGCTTCAGGCATTGAATGATCTTTAGAAAGTCGATGTCTGAATCTTTGAACAACCGAGTTCCGTTCGTGGTACGTTCTACAAAAGGCATAAGTCCTTCCTTATCATAGTAACGCAATGTATATACCGTAAGGTCTAATTTTTTGGCAACTTCACCGATTGAATAGGTCATTTAGAATGAATTCCTTTCTACTAGGGGTAGACTTCGAGTTAACTCTAGGATTGATCCGAGTGAATTCTACCATGTTGGATTATTGGATGTCAAAGTACGTTGGATATAAAAAAATAAGATAAGCATTTGACCTAGAGTTAACTAGAGGGAGTAAGATTATTTTGGACTTTAAATTACGAGGAGGTTATACCATTGATTATAGCTAAAGCCAGAGCCGTCGACGGACCAGACCAACAATTCAGAAGTGCTGAAATTAAACGACGTGATCTGGATACCAATGATGTATTAATCGAGATTAAATATGCGGGTATCTGCCATTCTGACATCCATACAGCCCACGGTGAATGGGGTCCTGTGAACTATCCACTCGTTCCTGGGCACGAAATTGCCGGGATTGTAACTGATGTAGGAAGCGGAGTTTCCAAATATAAGGTTGGTGACCGAGTAGGGGTCGGATGTATGGTCGACTCTTGTGGTGAATGTGTTAACTGCCGCAAAGGTGAAGAGCAATACTGTCTCAAAGGAAATATTCAAACTTATGCTGGAGTAGACAAATACGGTGAGCCTACGCAAGGTGGATATTCAACTCATATTGTTGTCGTAGAGGATTTCGTCGTTCGTATCCCTGATAACATTGCACTTGATGCAGCTGCACCTTTGCTGTGTGCCGGTATTACGACGTATTCACCACTTCATCACTGGGGAGCTGGCCCAGGTAAGAAGGTTGCCGTTGTAGGTATGGGTGGGCTAGGTCATATGGCTGTCAAAATCGCACATGCGATGGGTGCAGAAGTAACGGTCCTCTCCCAATCCTTGAGCAAAAAAGAAGATGGACTGCAATT
Organism: Paenibacillus sp. 1781tsa1; assembly: GCF_024159265.1. Lineage (NCBI taxonomy): Bacteria > Bacillati > Bacillota > Bacilli > Caryophanales > Paenibacillaceae > Paenibacillus > Paenibacillus sp. 1781tsa1. Next base: position 3,219,496 of record NZ_JAMYWY010000001.1, read on the forward strand.
TGGTGCAGATCATTACTTTGCCACAAGCGAACCGGAGACCTTCGAAAAACTTGCAGGAACCTTTGATCTGATGATTAACACGGTGAGTGCCAATATTGATATTAACGCGTACTTCTCACTGCTCACGCTCGATGGTACACTCGTGAACGTGGGTGCTCCTGCAGAACCATTAGCCGTAAACGTATTTTCTCTCATCGGTCATCGCCGTTCATTCGCAGGTTCCATGATCGGTGGCATTCGTGAGACGCAGGAGATGCTTGATTTCTGCGCAGAACATGATATTGCGCCTAACATTGAGGTTATCTCGGCTGATCAGATTGACGAAGCTTATAAGCGTGTACTGGCTTCCGACGTGAAATATCGCTTTGTTATTGATATCAACACCTTGTAATTGTGAAGTGTGATTATTGATCTTTTAAAATTAGAAGAAAGCAGCTGCCGATAAGGTCAGCTGCTTTTCTGTTCTTTTATATGAACGCAACGAAAAGAAGTTGCATACGTCTAATAGCTAGTTAGAAAAAATGCATAGGAGTGGAGTTTAAAAGATGACAGCATTATTTTCACATCAGCCTGAAGGGTACGAATGTCCATTTTGTGGTATTTGGGGTATCGAGCGATCTGGTCAGGGAACCAAACAAAGGGATATCATCTATCAGAATGAAAAGGTAACGGCATTTATAGCAGGCAAATGGTTGCCAAACAATAAAGGACATGTTCTTATTGTTCCAAATCAACATTTCGAGAACATCTTTGAACTACCTGCGGACTACGCTGTTGAAATTCACCGCGCGGCTCAACTTACAGCATTGGCAATGAAAAGTACATATGGATGTGAAGGAATCTCTACACGACAGCATAATGAACCTGCAGGTAATCAAGATGTATGGCATTATCATCTGCATGTTTATCCCAGATACGTGAATGATCAACTTTATCTGACAAAGGGTTCTCAATCCGATCCAGATGAACGCGCATTCTGTGCTGAACAGTTGCGTTCTTGGATTAAGGAAAACATTTAAAGTCTAGCAAGCTACTTATCGTTTTGAGTTATCGGGCAGATAAGGAGTTTTGAATTAGATATTCATGATAGAATGAGTTTGAATGGGGCAAATTAGATAGTATATTTCATGATATAGGGGGAAACCAATGGAGACCTTTGCAGAATTTATAGCACGCATCGATAACCCGGAACACCAGGCACGAACGGAAGAAGTGTTGAACTGGATCACTGAAAGATTCCCGAATTTAAAACAAAAAATAGCATGGAACCAACCGATGTTTACCGACCATGATACCTTCATTATCGGTTTTAGTGTATCCAAGCAACATTTGGCTGTTGCTCCCGAGAAGGCAGGAATTAATCGTTTTTCGGAAGAGATCATTAAAGCCGGTTATGATCACACCAAAGAATTGGTGCGGATGAAGTGGAAGCAGGAGATTGATTTTTCGTTGCTTGAGAGAATGATTGAGTTTAATATCGCGGATAAGGCAGAATGTTCAACATTTTGGCGCAAATAGATCGTACACATAAAAAGACCCCCAACTTCCGTATGTGGAAAGAGGGGGGCTTCTACATTATAAGCACCTATAGGCGATTATTGAGCACCTACTACAGGGTGAGGTACATAAGGTTCTTCTAGGAATGTCACATCTTCTGAGGTCAACTTAACGGAAAGAGCACCTACAGCATCTTCCAGATGTGATAATTTGGTGGCACCGATAATTGGAGCCGCTACAGTATCTTTTTGTAGCAACCAAGCAAGTGCGATGTGAGTACGAGGGACACCGTATTTTTCTGCAATGGATGCAACCCGTTCAACAACAAGTCGATCTGCATCACTGGTCGCATTGTACTTGGATTTCTGGATTTCGTCTGTCTCGGATCGAAGCGTTGATACGGACCAGTCACGGGTTAACCTGCCTGAAGCAAGAGGACTGTAAGGAGTCACACCAATCTTTTCTTCCTTGCATAAAGGCAACATTTCGCGTTCCTCTTCACGGTAGATGAGGTTCAAGTGGTTCTGCATGGAGACAAACTTGGTCCAACCATGTTTCTCTGCTACATGTAATGCCTTTTGGAACTGCCAAGCGAACATAGCTGAAGCGCCAATATATCTTACTTTACCGGACTTCACCACATCATGTAAGGCTTCCATGGTTTCTTCAATAGGCGTGTTGTAGTCCCAACGATGAATGATATACAGATCTACATAATCCGTTTCCAATCGTTTCAGACTTTTATCAATTTCACTCAGGATGGCTTTTCTGGAAAGGCCAGAGCCGTTGGGTCCTTTATGCATTTGTCCATGTACTTTGGTTGCAATGACTACCTCATCCCGATTGGCGTAATCCTTCAACGCCCGACCAAGGTACTCTTCGCTCGTACCCAGAGAGTATATATTGGCTGTATCGAAGAAATTGATGCCCAGATCCAGCGCTTTTTTGATCACGGGGCGAGAGTCCTCTTCATTTAATACCCATTGATGAACCCATTTACTGGCGTCTCCAAACCCCATACATCCCAGGCAAAATCGAGATACGTCCAAGCCAGTGTTACCAAGTTTCGTATATTCCATGTTATGTTCAAATCCTTTCTAATGTTTATTATTGCCACCTGTATGGTGACCTATTTACACATTATTATGTCATAACGAATGAACCAGCGTGTACCACATTTCTATCAAACTTTTGCCTAATCCTATCACAATCCTTGAATCCGTTAGATAGAGGACATAAAAAAAGATGCCCCCTATAACTCAAGGGACACCTTATGCATGATCAATTATTATTGAATTCCAACTCAGACAGTGAAAAAAGATTGAACTAGAAAAAACGCCATGATATAATCTATAGCGCAATTGACATTTTGATTATGTACAAAGGGTGAATCATTATTTATCCTAATTTAATTTTACATCCGACATTCCGATTTGTCAATGCTCTTTTTTTGGTCCTAATAAATGGAAAAGGGAGTGGACTCATTCATGAATAAAACCGTTGAATGGAAGTTGGAAGAGGAAAGATTAGTGCAGGTAAGGAGCAAGCTTCAGGCAAGACTCGACGAGCTAGAACCGAAGGTTGAAGGACTGCATGAACAGGCTGCCGAAATTCGTAAACGGTTTTGGGAAGAAGTGACGATTAACACGGGTTCGTACACGGATTTTGAAGATGCATTCTATACCATTAATCAGCAATCCAGAGTGTTGGCCGAGAGGGAGCGAGGGCACAAGCTGCTAACGCAACAATGGAAAAATACAAAGAGATTGCTTCCAACACCGTATTTTGGTCGCTTTGATTATAAGGAAAAAGGCATGACATTTACCGAACAGATCTACATCGGTGTATCTTCCTTCATGGATGAAGATGGATTGAGCTTTCTAATCTATGACTGGCGTACGCCAATTGCTAGTTTGTACTATGATCACTCTCCCGGGCCAGCAAGTTATGACACTCCTTCAGGACAAATCGAGGGTAAGATGGAGCTCAAGCGTCAATACCAGATCCAACACGGGCAGCTTCTTAGCATGTTTGACTCAAATGAGACGATTGGTGACGAATTGTTGCAGCAAGTACTCGCCAAGGGTGCAGACTCACAAATGAAAAGCATTGTAGCAACCATCCAGAAGGAACAAAATGCCATTATCCGTGATGACCGAAGCCGAATGCTCATCGTTCAGGGAGCAGCTGGCAGTGGCAAGACGTCCGCTGCTTTACAGCGAGTGGCTTACTTGTTATACAAACACCGGCAGACTGTCAAAGCAGATCAGATTGTACTTTTCTCGCCGAATCCGATGTTTACCAGTTATACCTCCACCGTACTCCCGGAACTTGGCGAAGAGAACATGCAGCAGACCACTTTTCAGGAATATCTGAATTATTGGCTGGATTCCTCCTTACGACCAGAGGATGCCTTTGATCAGATTGAATATGTGCTGACAGCCCAGGGAGATCCAGGATATGAAGCTCGTATGGAGGCGATCAAGTATAAAGCTTCGGAGACATTCCTTCAAGTGCTCCAAAACTACGGTAAGTGGTTGGGAGGAGAGGGGATGCTGTTCAATGGGATTCGATTTCGGGAACGTGAGTTCATCACTGCAGACCGAATCAAGACCCAGTTTTACAGTTTGGATCAAAATCTGACACTGTCCAACCGAATTCTTCTTGTGCAGGAATGGCTGCTGAGAGAACTCGTTACGCTGGAACGTCTGGAACGTGAAACCGACTGGGTTCAGGAGGAGTTGAATTATCTGGACACCGATGAATATGTGGAAGCTTTCGGGATGTTGCACAAAGAAAAGCCTGTGTTCGATGTCGCGGAAAAGTATGCAGCACGGGATAACGGTAATAACAGCGCAGAGCAAGATGAGGGTGCATTTAACTTTGCAGTGCGGGAAGAGGAATTGCTTCGTCAGAAACTGGTGAAAGACATGTTTAAACCTTTAAGGAAGAGTGTGCGGAAATTCCAGTTCGTGGATGTGAAAGGTATATATGAACAACTATTTGCAGATGAAGACGCTTATCGGGAACGAACGAATGGGGCAATCCCCCCGCAGCATTGGGCTGAGATATGCAAACAAACCAAGGAGATGATCCTCCAGAACAAGCTTTTCCATGAGGATGCTACTCCTTACCTATACGTAAAAGAATTGATCGAGGGCGTTCGGACGAATAGAGAGATTCGTTATGTCTTCGTGGATGAAGGTCAGGATTATTCGGCGTTTCAATACGAATATCTCAAGAAACTGTTTCCTCGTGCTCGCATGACCGTACTGGGGGATTTCGGGCAGGCAATCTTTATGCAGGCTACGGAGTTAGCAGCATCCAACTCGCCATTGATCCACCTTTATGGAGAAGCTGAAACCACGTTGATCCGTCTGGTACGCAGTTATCGTTCAACCCAAGAGATTGTTGAATTCACGAGACAGATGTTACCAGGGGGAGAAGAGATTAGACCGTTTGAAAGGAGAGATCAGAAGCCTCTTTTAAAAAAATTGAAGGACGAGAAGCAGCGTGGTGCGCAGATTCTGGCAGACATCACTTCGCTTAAGGCAGAGGGGTTCGATTCCATCGCTGTAATAACGAAGACCGCGGCTGAAAGCCGGGAAGCCCATGAAAGGTTACAAAGTCAAGGAGGCGAAGGGTTACAACTCATAACGAAGGATACACAGATTTTTGAAAAAGGAATCATGGTTATTCCTGTGTACCTCGCGAAAGGTGTCGAGTTCGATGCTGTCCTGGTCTATGATGCTTCACCAGAAGCTTACAGCCAGGAATATGATCGTAAACTTCTATATACGGCCTGTACACGGGCCATGCACCGACTTCATCTCTATACAACGAACAAGTGGTCACCGTTTGTGCAGGCGTTACCTGCGAATCTGTATGACACCTATTGAAAATAATAATCGTGAAGGCGTTAAACGTTGTTGTAAAAAGGTATTGCAGATCTGATCTTATTGCAGAACATACAAAGAAAAGACCCACCAATTAAGGTGGGTCTTTACGTCTATCTTTAAGCATTTTTAAAATGCTTAAGAATTCCCTCGGATTCCTCTAAATGCATCAGAGTTCTGCGAGAATATAAGGTTTAACCTTTAACTGCACCGGCAGTAAGGCCGCTGACAATATATTTTTGCCCGAATAGATACAGGATGAATACAGGCAGCGAAGTGAGCACGAGATTGGCAAAGATCAGATTCCAGTCCCGGCTATATTTGCCGTAGAAATTGTAGATCGATAGTGGCATCGTCCATGTGGAACTGTCTGTCAGGAAGTACACGGGAATCGTGATGTCATTCCATACGGACATGAACACCATGATCGCTACCGTTGCGTTAACGGGCAGGATGAGCGGTGTGACAATGCGGAAGAACACGCCGAACACACTTGCTCCTTCCAGAAAGGCCACTTCGTCCAGTGCTCGTGGAATGGTTTTGATGAATCCACTGTACAAGAATACGCTGAAGGCTGTATTTAACGCGGCATAGATCAGGATAACGCTCGTGATGCTGCCGTAGAACCCCAATCCCTGTACAACCCGTATGGTCGTGATAATCGACATTGGCGCAATCAGTCCCATGAAGAAATACATGTAGATGGTGCCGGATAGTTTGGTTTCCCTACGTGCCAGAATGAATGCCGCTGCCGAAGAAGCAACAATATTAATGATGGAAGATACGCCAGTAATCAAAATACTGTTGAAGAATGCTCGCGACAGACCGCCTTCTTGGAAGACACGAACATAGTTCGAGAACTGCCATGTTTCCGGGAAACTCAGGGAGAAGCTGAGCACTTCGGCGCTGGTTTTGAATGAACCAAAGATCAGAATGACAAGCGGTAACAGAACGATAAGAGAGGCCAGAATCAGGAAACCTTCCACGATATAGTTGCGGATGGCGAGTTTGCGTGTATAGCCCATGTTATTCCGTAACCTCCTTACGCCGCATGAAGATCAATAGCGGTATAGCGATAATAGTAACGACCACGAACAGAAGGGTGTTGACCGCCGTTCCAAGTCCCCAGTTGCCTTCGCCGAAAGACCGCAGAATGATCGTGCCTACGACCTGGGAAGCGTTACCCGGGCCTCCACCAGTCATGACATATACTTCGGAGAATACTTTGAGTCCACCGATCAATGTCAGCATCAGGTTAATGTTAATGGCGGGCAGCAAGAGTGGCAGTGTGATTTTGAAAAAACTTCTCCACGAACTTGCGCCATCGATCTTGGCGGCTTCGTAATACTCCTGGGAAATGGACTGCAGGCCAGCCAGATAGATGGCCATCTGGAACCCGGCGCTCTGCCAGATGGAGACGATGGCAATCGTCCAGATTACAATCGATGGGTTGGTTAGCCAAGCTTGGCTTAACGAATGTAATCCTACAGATTCCAACAAATTGTTGATGGTACCTTCGGTACGCAACATGGGAGTGAACAGAATGCTGATCACGAGTATGCTGAGAATGGAAGGGGAGTAGAAGATCGCACGCAGGAGGTTCTTTGTTCTTAATCGCATGTTAAGTCCAACGGCCAGTAATAGGCCGATGACATTCTTGCCGACGACAGTGACAATCGCAAAAATCGCCGTGTTTTTCAGTGCCAAAATCAACGTTTTGTCTGAGAAAATCTTATCGAAATTATCCCACCCGATGAACTTCAACTCCAGCCGGTCCAACCGCCAATCTGTGAATGAATAATAGAAAGCGGCAAGAGCAGGCACAACGAAAAAGATGGAGTAGATAATCAGTGCGGGAAATATCATGTAATACGAGTACAGATTTTTAGTTCTTTTCATGTCTCACACTCCGTTATAGCTAGGCAGCATAACGTTCGATCCTGTTATGCTGCCTTATATTTCACTCTTTAGAAACCTTCTACGCCTTTATCCTGCATCAGCTGACTGAACTTCTCATCCCAGGATTTCAGCACTTCTTCTGGTGACAATCCACCAGCGAATTGATCCTGCAACAATCGGTACAATTCACTGCGATCAACCAGCATGTATGCATCCGTTGTTAGCACGGTTTTCTTCGGCGTAATGTAATTGTCTACAATATCCTGTTTGTATGCCGGCAGTTCCGGTGTAGTAACGTCACTGAAATTGGATACGTATCCTTTGGAATCCACGATCTGTTGTGCGACATCTTTGGAAGCGATATAGTCCAAAAACTGCTTCGCTTCATCCAAATGTTTGGATTTCTTCGGAATGAACAGTTGTCCGCCGAGTGGACTTGCACCCAGACTGGCATTATCCGACGATGGAATCGGGAATACACCCAGTTCCATATTTGGATCTTGCTCGGCCACGCCTTCAATTAACCAATCGCCCATAAACATCATGGCTACTTCCTTGTTCAGGAATTTACCTACTGCCATGTCATAGCTGTCGCTAAGTACATCAGTGTTGGTGTATCCCTTGGTGTACACTTCATACTGTTGTTCCAGAAATGTTTTGAATTCCGGAATATCGGACCATTTTTTCTTGTTACTGTTCAACTCATCAAAAAACGTCGGATCATTTTTGGCTACAAAATCGGCAAAAGCTGCAGCGGGCCAGATGTTGGCAGCCCAGGCATCTTTGTAAGGCATGAATACAGGTGTAATGCCACTGGCTTTGATTTTTTCACAGATGGCCAGGAATTCTTCGTAGTTCGTTGGGATCGACAACCCGAGTTCTTCAAAGATTTGTTTGTTGTAAACAACCCCTTGCATCCCTGTATCCTGACTGACATGGAAGCTGTAGAGATGACCACCGGAAGAGAGGACGTCCTTGTTCACAATTCTGCTTGCCCAAGGCTCGTTGTCCAGAATCTCGAAGTTACGTTCAAGGTTCAGATCCGTGACAGCACTCGCCAGATTGTATTGAATGATATCAGGCGTTTCATCTACAGCCAGTTTGGTTTGCAGTACTGTCGTCGTTTGTTCTGCTGGAATCAGCTGCAAATTGACGCGAATGTTCGTTTGTTTTTCAAATGCATCGAGAATGTCCTGCTGGATGAAGGCAGAGTCCTGAGAACTTTTGGAGATCGCCAGCTCCAATGTGACTTTGCCACTCTTGCTGTCCCCGCCAGCAGCTGTACCTGAATCCGTATCCCCTGAACCACAAGCGGTTAATGAGATGGATAATAAACTGGCCAGAATAATGGAAATCGCCTTTTTTCTTTTTATTGTTTTCAATGCAAATCCCCCTCTAAAACGTGTAGTGAATCCGTTTACAAGTCCGATTATAGATTCTTTTCTCTCCCCGGTACATGTCTGTGCTTGAACGTTGATGTGTAAAATCCTGAACTTGAAATCGCTATCATTTCATGGAGTACCGTGATAGAGTAGACATCAATGTAAGGGATTTCACATCATGTCAGAACAGGAGGGCATCTCTAATAATGGCGAAGTTCATACATAAAACCACTCAATTCAGTTTGCAGACGAAGGTGTTTTTGACGTTTCTGGCTCTGCTTTTGTTTGTGCTGGGCTGTTTTATCGTTTATGTGAATGTGATCGTTGTCCGCCCGCTCAAATTGAAAACGGAGCAGGATGCGCTCGTGACCGCTACGAAGGTAAGAGAGCAAGTGGATCTCTACGTGGAGCAGCAGAACCAGATGTCGCAGCGAATATTATCCAGCAAAAATATTTTTGCGGCCATGGACAAGAGCTCCTCAGCACATAGTAATTATGAAAGACTGAAACAGATTCGGATCATTAAAGACATCATGTTCCAGGCCATCGGGCCGAGCATGAATATCAAGGACATGTCCATCTATGACAATCACGGCGTTCTCCTGACGTCGTATCTGGGTTCGGGTAATCCGCCCGCCATCCTGAACACCATGATGGAGAGTAGTCAAGTCGGACGAGATTGGACAGAGAGTGGTTTTGTTCTGCTGCGCCAAGCCGATACCATTTCCTTTGTTCGTACGATCAATGATCAGAATGGCAAGGTGTACGGTTATCTTAGCATTCAGATGGAACAGGCTTATATACAGAACCTTACGGAAGGCATTACAGCAGGGGATGTCTATATTCTGAATGAACAAGGAGAGCAGATGACAGGCACGGAAGCGGGTGTGACATTTGCCAATTGGACGAAGCCTGCATTAGACGAGGGATTAGATGTCGACAAAGACGACAATTATATCACGCATTCCACTTCACCCAGTACAGGTTGGATCACGTATATCATAACGCCCAAAAAATCTGTTCTAGGCTCGATCCATTCGGTTCAGACGATGTCCATTCTGCTGATTACAGCACTGATGCTGGTTTCGTTCGTGTATATCTTCCTGTCGACGCGTAACCTGCTGCTGCCTATCCGCAAGCTACGCAGCCAGATCTGGCGCATGAACTACAGCAATATGAATCTGAAAGTGGATGAAACGCCGAAAAATAACGATCTATTGTTGCTGAATGAAGCCTTTCAGGATCTGATGCAGAGGCTGCAGCAATCGATTGACCGGGAAAAATCGGCGCTTCATGAAGAAGTAAAGGCGCGTAATTCAGCGCTGCAAGCCCAGATTGCACCTCATTTTATTCATAATGTTCTATACCTGATCAGTATTGCCGCCCAAGAGGGCAAGACCAAAGTTGTATCTGATATGTGTAAACATCTCTCGGACAGTCTGCGTTATATTGTCTCTTCACCATACGCGCATGTGACTTTGGCTGAGGAACTTCAACATACGAGACATTACCTGTCCCTTGTACAACAAAAGTACGAGGAGGATCTAGAATGGGAAATCTCTGCTGACGAGCTGGCGAACGAAATCCGGTTACCACGGTTGGTCATTCAGCCGTTTGTGGAAAACTGCATTGAACATGCCTTTGCCAACACCGCGCCGCCCTGGCATATCCGGATTACCGTGAAGCAATATAACGGACTATGGGCTTTGGAGATCAAGGATAACGGAGAGGGGTTTCCACCGGAGAAGATCCAGGAGATTATAGCCAATATTCAGGCATCGGGCTCCGGAATGAACCAGACGGCCGATCGTGCCACAGCCCTTGGTAATATGGGGATTATCAACAGTGTCAATCGACTCAAACTAATGTATAACAACCGGCTCTTTATTAATATATTTAACAATCATGCGGAAGAGCAACATGGAGCAACGATTCAAATCATCGGCTCACTGACGAAGGATTTTTACTAGGGCGTGTCTGAAAACTCCGAAGGAAGCAGATGTGAGACACGACATAACTAGGAGGCATAGGCGATGTATAATGCGATGATCGTAGAGGATAGCAAACCGATATTACGTAATATTAAAATGCTCTTGGAAACGCTGAGCTTCCCGATTCGTGTAGCGGCTACGGCAACGAATGGAGAGGAGGCTTTGGCGGCGATAAAGCAGTCATCAATTGATCTGTTGTTGACGGATATTCGAATGCCAAAAATGGATGGACTGTCCCTGATTGAGCAAGCCAAGCTTGCCAACCCGGATCTGAAGGTCATTCTAATTAGCGGGTACAGCGATTTTGAATACACAAGAAAAGCATTGAACCTGCAAGTGTTTGACTATTTGCTAAAACCTGTCGAACGAGAGGCGCTTGAAGAAGTCATGGGCCGGGTCATTGACCAACTTGATCAACAGATGTCCAAGGAACTGCTGGATTTGCAGGAAATCATTCATCCCCAATGTGAGACTGCGCTGAAACAAGGGGAGGATTTTCCGCCCTTATTCAGCCAGATGATGATTATTATGAGTAAACAACCCTTCACCGCAGGGCATGAACGATGGGTGCAGGTGGAGCTTGAGGCTATAGTGCAGAATTTTTTTACATTCTATTCTTGTCGTGTGTACACCAGTCAAACCCCATATCAATTTATCGCTTTTGTCAACAAAAGTGCACTTGAGGTGTACTCTTCCGTACATGAATGTATTGAAGCGTTGCGACGGCATTTGGTTGCGCATGACATCGATGCAATCATTGGAGGACAACTCCTATTCGCTGAGTCTGGTAATCTGCCTGAGCTCTATCACCGCATGTCGTCCATTATGTCTGAGCAGCAACGGTTGAAACAAGGAATAGTGTTGGATACCGGGAATCCGGTGTCGATGGCCAGATCCGAGTCAGGCTGTCTGGATCCGGTGCTGGAATCTGTTTTTGTACAGATGATACAGGCCAGGCAGAAAGAACGGTTTGCTCTTAAGCTATCTGAATTGTTGAATCGATGGGCAGAGGATAATGTACATATGACCGAGGTGGAGCGGTTTATTGGATTGATCGTAGATACGTTTGCTCATCTGTACGAGGAACAGGGTTCGGGCATGAGATTGGGGTTGGAGCTTCGGGCAAAACAATTCGTCCAGGCACAGTCCTATGCCGATTTTTGCCGGGAACTAACGGAATGGACGGGACAGTGTTTCGATATGCTGCAATCCCACGTTCGCAAAAGCAAGGCAATCCTATTCGAACAGATTGACGATTACGTAAAACTTAATAAGTACTCTCCATTGTCGATGAACGACATTGCCATGAAGTTTCACGTCAGCCCGTCATATGTCAGCAGAGTAATCAAACATGCAACACAAATTACATTTGTTCAGTATTACACCCAGCTTCGCATTCAGGAAGCCTGCAGACTGATGGAAAGCCAACCGGACATGAAGTTTAAGGAAGTATCCGATTTGCTATCGTTTAGCGATCAGCACTATTTCTCGAAGGTGTTCAAAGAGTATACGGGGCTAAGTCCTACGGAATATAAACAACAGATGCCTGGTATAAAGAACCAATCATAGCTAACAAACCCTTTTTATTTATGCTATAATACGAAACAAATACGGCTTGTTACTGAATTCATTCAGGCAATACCTATGTATATACATGCTCAAAGTTTCTTTGGGTGTGTACATATATGGGTTTTTTTGCGTTTACTTGCCGGTTGATTCTACTAAAAATGAATACAGAGAGGAAGATTCACTTTGGAAAAAGAAAAGAAAAAAAGGTCATTTTATAAGAAAGGAGGAGCCAGTTTACGATTAATGAGTACTAGACTCATTGCAGCTTTCCTTGCGGTGCTTATTATCCCAACTGCACTTATCGGTTATTTCTCGTATCATAGTGCCAAAGATCAGGTGCAACAAAAAATGACAGATCCCATCAATACAATTTTAACGATGACAGGACAGCATATTAACAATCTGGTAGGGGAAAAAGCAGAATTATTGAGTTATATAGACAGTATGTATGGTTCCCTTCCCAGTCAGGCGAATACCGAAGCGGTACAAGTAGGAATTGACCAATTAGCTGATACATATCCTGATATTCTTGCCATAACTGTGGGTAACGACCAAGGTGATTTCATATTATCTCCAGCAGTAGAGGATGCAACATATGATCCACGCAGCGCAGAATGGTATACCAATGGTATAAGTAACAATGGATCACTCTACTTTTCGAGCATTATGAAAGATCCGGTATCCGGGAAGATTTATGTAGAAATTTCAAAAGCTCTTTCAAATCAACATGGTGTAGCAAGTATTAAACTTGATCTGGAGCAATTAGCAAAAGAAATATCTGAAGTGGATGTGGGAGGTAATGGGAGCCTGATTGTGGTTGACGCCAATCGAACAATCGCGGCTTGGTCCGGTGCCATTGTAAAAGGTGGGGGAGGAGAACTCGGTGGAGCGCTCATCGAAGGAATTCCAGTTCATCCAAATACGGCTTCAAGTTCCGATGAACCGATGGCATTCTCCCAATTTGTTAGAACGGATCTGGCGTATGATCTGGAGGTATATAACGGTGTTAATGCTTTGACCGGTTGGAATGTCATTGCTTTGATGGGCCATGAAGACTTCATCGCCGCAGCGAAACCCATCATGTTATCGAGTCTAACCGTCATTGCTGTATCTGTATTGATTGCCGGAGTTATTATTTTCTTTATTCTGAGGTCTTTTATTGTACCTATGCAAAAACTGCGAAAGGCCACTCGCAGCGTAAGCGAAGGGAATCTGTCCGAACGGGTTAATCTTAAAACTGAAAATGAATTTGGCATATTGGCCAATGATTTTGACCAAATGACCAGTTCCCTTCAATCGGTGGTTGCCGAACTTCATCAGACGTCATCGTTGTTAAGTCACTCTTCCCAGATGATTCAGGAGAGTACAGAACAAACTACCCAATCGGTACAACATGTGGCTGTAACCATGCAACAGACTGCAGAGTCAGCTATCGTTGGGGCGGAAAATTCGGAACAAACCGCGAATGCCGTAGAAGAGATGGCGAGAGGCATCAGTACAATTGCAGAATCTGCGAGTGCCATCGTTGATTCGGCTGAAGAGACGGAGCGCGCTGTTGCTAATGGTGGGAAAACCATTAACCAGGTGGGAGAACAAATGGAACATATTCTGGGAGCTGTTGAAGAAACCTCGGCATTGATTAATGAGCTGTCCAGTCTGTCGGCCGAAGCCAATCGAATGAATGAAGCGATTGCGGATATCTCTCGGCAAACCAACCTTCTGTCACTGAATGCCTCTATTGAAGCATCAAGAGCAGGAGAACACGGTAAAGGTTTTGCTGTTGTTGCTGGTGAGGTGCGCACGTTATCCATGCACTCCAAACAAAGTGCGGATAACATTGGCGCTACCATTAGCAAAATGCTCGATCTGATTGCCAAATCGACATCCCTTATGAATGATAAAGTTCGCAATCAAGTTGGTGAGGGAATGCGGATCAGCCAAGAAGCTTCTGCAACCATATCCAACATTGAGCAATATACAACTCATATCGTGGATCAAATTCAGGAGATATCCGCTGTCTCCGAACAGTTGTCAGCCAGTACGGAAGAAGTCTCGGCTACCGTTGCCGCGATGAGTCATATCTCTAAAGTGTCGGCTGATAGCGCTCAGACAACTTCAGCAGCAGCCCAAGAGCAAATGGCGGCAATGGAGGAGATATCCGCATCTTCTGCACAGCTATCCAAAACAGCTGAGAATATGCAAGCACTGGTTCGCCGGTTTAAGCTCTAGAGTAGAGGTAAGTAAGCGTGAAACGAAACGTGTTAAGCAAAAGGCGTTCCCCAAAGGGAGCGTCTTTTTGTGCGCTTAGCTTAGAGAGAGAGGAGTAAGAATGTGATCACTCATCCTCAACATATCCTTTCTAGCATTCCGGATGAAACGGGTTCGCAGACAATAGAGGTAGGATAATGCAATAATTCAGTGAATTTATATATGAAGAGATCTGATAAAATGAATGAAAAGCTGGGAGGTAAAGCCATGAAAAAGCCCATGATCGGTGTACTGCCTTTATATGATACTGACAAAAAAAGTTACTGGATGCTTCCGGATTATATGAACGCAATAGAGGGAGCAGGTGGGATTCCGATTATGCTGCCTTTGACAACAGATACTGAGATTATAGGAACATTGGCTAATGAGTTCGATGGGTTCCTGTTCACCGGGGGACATGATCTCAATCCTGAGCTGTATCATGAGCATGCAGAGGTCACCTGTGGAGAGTTATGTATTGAACGCGATAGGATGGAGTCGGTATTATTACAAAAGGTAATTGAGCTTGATAAACCTGCCTTTGGCATATGCCGTGGACTACAGCTATTTAACGTTATTTTGGGTGGTACGTTGTATCAAGATATTCCGACTAGCCTTCAACTTCATGGGAACAAGATCGTTAATCATCAGCAAAGTCCGCCGTATACGAATCTTGTACATGATGTACATATTGAGGAAAATAATCTGCTCTCTGATATTTTGCAAACCGATACGATAAAAGTAAACAGCTATCACCATCAGGGGATCAAGATGTTATCGGATAAATTAACGGCGGTGGCAGTCGCTGAAGATGGACTCGTCGAATCCGTGGTCATGCCGAACCGTTCATTTGTTTTGGCTGTGCAGTGGCATCCAGAGTACAGCTACAAAGTAGATGACTCTAGTCAAAAGTTATTTGCGGCGTTTGTTAATGCTTCTCAATCCCCGCGCTATAATGTCCATATTGAAGATATCACTGCATAATTTGGAGCAGAAAAAAAGACCTCCTGTTTAAAAAACAGAGGAGGTCTTTGTATTGGTGAATGTAGTTGTGATGAGTAATCCTGGTTTTACCTTTACGAGTGGAATGATTATTTTAATCCAGACTTCGTGTTGGCATGCTCTTCAGCATGAAGGGAAGCAATCAGCTTCTCGCCTTCAACATCCAGGTTTGGCAGAATGCGATCCAGCCATTTCGGAAGGGCCCAAGCTTTATCTCCGAAAATAGCCATGATGGCTGGGACCAATCCCATTCGAATGATGAAAGCATCAATCAGAATGCCTACCGCCAAGGTGAAACCAATCTGCTTGATCATGACATCATCGGTGAATATAAATCCTGCAAATACAGAGACCATAATCACTGCTGCGGCAACAACCACGCGACTTACCTGATTGTACCCATGAACGACGGATTCGGTCCCGCGATGACCATGAACATAGGATTCCCGCATGGAGCTAACAAGGAAGACTTGATAGTCCATCGCGAGGCCATACAGGATACCTGTCACAATGATCGGCATGAAGCTCAATAGCGGGCCGCCAGTATCGAAACCAAAGAGGGAATGCAGCCAGCCCCATTGGAATACAGCAGTCGTGATCCCGAATGTAGCCAGGATACTAAGCAGGAAGCCAATCGTTGCTTTGATGGGAACGATGATTGAACGGAATACGAGTAACAGGATGATCAGTGAGAGCAGGATTATGATGCCTACATAAATAGGGAATACCTGCGCCAATTTGGCTGACATATCGATGTTTACAGCTGTAAGTCCAGTAACTCCAAGTTTCACATCATAGGTCTGTGCGATGCTGGAATCAGTCGCGCGTAGATCAGTGACTAGTGTTTTAGTGAGATTATCGTTAGGACCCGTTTTTGGAATGAGACTGAAAATAGCTAAATCTTCTGTCATACCAAGCGGTGTGACTTGTGCAACGTTATTCTGACCTTGAAGTTCCATCATCAGACCGCCCAAGAGTTCCGGTGTAACTTTTGCGGAAGATTGATTAGGCTCTGCGACCAGAATAAGGGGCCCGTTGAATCCTTCTCCGAAGCCTTCGGAGATGGCATCATAGCTTTGTCTTGCGGTTGTATCCAGATTCGCTGAGGAAGCGCCGGGGATACCCATTTCCATTTTGGTAATCGGCGTCGCGGCAAAACCAAGAATGACGATGATGGCGATAATGGTAGCCCAACGATTCTTGATAATGAATTTCACCCATCTATCCGCAACTCCGTGACTAGCGGCTTTAGGATGTTTCTTGCTTTTCTCACGAGCTTTGGCGGAACAGATGCGTTCTCCTACCAATCCCAGTAAAGCCGGCAACAGGGTTAAAGCAACGAATACGTTGATGAGTACGGTGGCTGCTGCAACCAAAGCCATCGTAGACAAGAATGTGAGACCAATGACGAGCATACCGCATAGTGCAATAATGACGGTTAACCCGGCAAAAAATACTGCGCTGCCCGATGTACCAATGGCTCTGGCTGTTGCTTCTTTTGCGCTCAAGCCTTGATCAATGATCATTCGACGTTGGCGATTAACAATGAAGAGAGCGTAATCGATTCCAACAGCCAATCCAACCATGAGAGCCAGAACGGAAGTGACACTTGGCATTTCGATGAATTTGGAGATTGAGAATGCTCCACCTACTCCGATCGCAACACCCAGTAGTGCGGTGATCAGAGGCAGACCTGCTGCAACGACGGAGCCGAGTGTGATCAGCAATACAATTACAGCAATGACCAGTCCAACAATCTCTGCGGAGCCGACCCCAATCGATACCGCTTTGAGCGTTTCGCCAGGCAAGACCGTAATGTTGGTTCCTTTCTCTACCGTCATAACGGATTGAATAACGGAATCAAATATATCCTGCGTTATGGCAGACTGCTCGATTGTAAATTGGAACTGAAACAGTGCGATACTGCCGTCCGAAGAGATCAGCATACCAGGTACAGGAACACCATCCACCATCAAAGGTCCATAGGGAGGAGGCGTGGTTGTTGCGGATTGAGCCGCACCCGCAGACTGAGCATTCTGAGCCATCTCAGCAGAAGCCCCTGAATTACTCGCTTCAGCTGCATAATCCGCAGGGTTAAGGACTTTGTCTAATGCGTAAACTTCATTAACACCTTTCATTATGGCAGCCAAACGTTCAGGCGTATCCAAACGCTCGTTGTCCGGTGCCTTGAACACAACACTTCCTTGACCGCCGGAGGCGGCTGGCAATTCTTTTGCTAATTGATCTAGAACCTTCTGCGACTCTGTGCCTTCAATCTTCATTTCAGAACTGATGTGAATACCATTGATACTGATCATGGAGATGACAATTCCCAGAATTAATACCCAGCCAATGATGAAGGTTGCAGGTTTGCTAAAAGCGGTTTTCCCCACTCTGTATAATAATGTAGACATTTATCTATTTTACACTCCCTCTATGATGAATGTGGATGGTTGGCATGTTCGAATCCTGCCCGCAAATGACTAAACGTCGTTTCCAAAAATTGATCGAAGGTCATAGCACCGGGCTGGGTATCTTCAGTCACGACTTGTCCCGGTAGCAACACATTGAGTCTTCCATCAATTAATGGCAGTATCGTTCCATATAGTGCGTTAATCAGAAGATAAGTATAGATCTCGTCATACTTCCCGTTGGATAAGTCTAATAAGGTATCTTGTGCCTGCGTCTGCATCCGGTGCATGGCTCCAAGGTAATGCGGTTCAAGCACGGGATAGGTTTGGGATAGCGTGAGTAGCTGATGAAGCCTTCCAATTAGTTCTGTTGTAAGTTGCATCTTGATCAGGTTATACAGTACGTCAAGCAAGGAGGCATGTTCAGGCATTTCGGTAAGTAACTCTTCGAGTTCCGTTGTATTCTGAACGGATATTGCACCTCTTGCTACGGCTTCCTCTTTACATGTGAAGTAGTTTGCAAATGTTCTACGTGAACAACCCACCTGATGCACGATATCTTCAACCGTAAAGCCATCAAGCCCATGCTCAAGGGTAAGTTCATATGCAGCACCAGCAAGCGCTTTTTCAGTTGCTTCTTTCTTCAAATGTCGCAAGTTTCGTTTGATCATTATTCTCCGCTTATGCGTTCACCTCCCACACCATGACTATGGTTTAATTCTTTTTAAGAAGAGCACACTTACTCAATATGCACTTTGTGAGGTTTATCATAACAACAAGTTGCCCATTGTGCAAATTTACTCATTGTGCAATTATTTTATATGACGGCTATTCTGTGAATCAATGCTTCAACTCCTGAGGAATTGAATGTTATAATCAATAAAAAAACTTGGGGCGATAACGAGATATGAGTAGTCGTAAACAAAGTTTATTGGAAACAGCACTTGCACTATTTTTAGAGCATAGCTATGCAAATACAACAATCCAGATGATCCTGGATCAATCAGGTGTATCCAAAGGCACATTCTACAAATTCTTCAGTTCAAAAGAAGATTGTTTATATTCGATTATTGATCAGCGCATGCAAGAGGATGTTTTCATTCGCAAAGAACTTGAACAAAATCACTATACATCGGATTATGACCTGCTCGTAGACCAGATTGCGATTCCTATGTCCGTACCTAATAAAGAGCGAGTATGGGAATTATATTGGACTGGCTTTTATTCAGGGGAGATTAACTCAGCCAAACTGGCTACAGTTCACCTAAAATGGCTGTCTACACGCTTGGTTCAGGTGTATGGGAACGACATTAGCTTATATGCCAACGAAGGGGCAATATTGTGCTACGGCATATTACATCAGATTGCCAACACATCAAGAAGTTTAAATACGCAAAAACCGGTATGGAGCGAATTGGTTCCAAAAGTACTAACGTACATTGAAGTGATCCTAAGAACAATGCACCAGAGAAATGAACATATTTTCGATTTTCAGTCACTCTATTTCCTGAATGCGGATGAGCGTAACCATGATAAGGGTCTGGACCTCGATAATCTATTGGAAGATTTTGATGAGTTCAACAATCGTGTTCAAAAATCCAAGGAGTCTGCTTCATTGAAGCAACTTTCGAAGGGGCTTTTGGCGTTATTACAAGATAAAGAGGATATAAATATTCCTGTAATCGAAGTGGTACTTCAAGCGTTTCACAAAGAGTACAAGTCCAGTGCATTTCAATCCGAAGCCAATAGAGTGACCGAAGCCTGTTGGTGGTATTTGGAACTGGTGAAACAACGTAATTAATATGGGGTTGGCTAATAGCTGACCTCTTTTTTTATACTTTTTTATGCTTATAATTATCAATATTATACTATACGTATATGAATAAAATATTGTTATAACAGTCGTTTATTGACGTTATATCTATGAAATTTGAAATTAAATATACGAGTGGTATATAATCGAAATGAACATATATTTCCATAGATTTGAATAACTTCACTTCGAAAGGAAGATGTATATGACTAACTCGAATAACCAGACCTCAGAAAAAGTAGAATTTAGTTTATTTAGCGAAGAAAATAGTAAAGATCCATTTGCCATGTTTGCACAGATGCGTGCCAAAGGCTCCGTTGTCCCTATTCCTAATCCGATGGGTGGTGAAGGGCAAACCTGGATAGTAACTCGGATGGACGTCGCCATGGAAGTGTTGAAAGATCATGCTCGATTTACGGTCGATATGAACTCGATTGATCATGGCAATGATATTCGAAAGAATCTCTCAGGCGAGCTTGGTTCGTCGGAACCTCAAACTTTTTTTACCGGAAAGTCGATGCTCTTTGTGGATGAACCGGATCATCGAAGATTGAGAAGCTTAGTGTCCAAAGCATTCACTCCAAGATATATGGAAAGCCTGCGTCCGCGTGTCCAGGAAATTGCCGATGAATTAATTGATCAATTTGAAGGGAAAGGAGAGATGGATCTTGTAAAAGACTATGCCTATCCATTTCCAATCAACGTTATTTCCGAGATGCTGGGTATACCACAGGAAGATCGACCTCAGATCCATGTATGGTCTGAAGCCATTGCAAAAGGTCTTGGTTTTGGTAAACAGGACCCTGCAGTAGCGCAACATTTGCGATCATTCGCAGAGTATACCGCTCAGCTTGTGGCGAACAAACGAGTAGAACCTTCAGATGACCTCATCAGTCAATTAATTGCGATTGAGGAGGAGGGGGATCGACTGAATGAGGATGAATTAATATCCATGATCACATTATTAATATTTGCTGGACATGAGACAACTTCCAATCTGATTGCAACTGGCTCTTATCTTCTTCTGACCCATCCCGAACAACTGAAACAACTTAAACAAGATCTGAATCTGGTTCCTTCTGCGGTGGAGGAGTTGCTACGATATAACGGACCCGCCACTTCTTCAGGTCCCCGTTATGCAACGCAGGACACGGAACTGGATGGACAATTGATTCAAAAGGGAGATGTTGTGATTCCTCTGTTGAAATCAGCGAATCGGGATGAGCAGCAGTTCAATGACCCCGAAGAGTTGGATATTGAACGCAAAATAAAACGGCATTTGGCCTTTGGACACGGCATCCATATGTGTCTTGGCGCTCCACTTGCTCGTGTGGAGGGAGACGTGGCGTTTACTACGCTTTTACGTCGACTGCCGGATCTTCAGCTCAGTGTTCCCCAGGAAGAGATTCATTGGCACTCCGCTTTGTCATCACAAGGATTGGCATCATTGCCTGTTAAATTTTAATAGATGAACTTAGGTTGACTCAATGGAGTATGACGAATTTTCGTCATACTCTTTATTTGTGATGATGATAGAATGGAATGAACAAGAAGCATGCCAAGGAATTGTACAATGCTAAATGTGAAGGATAAAGTTGGGTACATAATTTTTGTGGTGGAGGTAAACCTTATGAATAAAGATGAATTTTTCATGCATAAAGCCATTGAGATTGCTCTGCAAGCCCGCAAAGATGGTAACGAACCATTCGGCCCATGATCAATTAGCGGAAATTGCTGGCAGCAACATTATGATCGCCTGTGAAGAAGTATTTGAGAAAAGTCCTCAAAAGCCTGAAGTAGTGGGGGAATTACTGGGCGCAGAAGGCTTAAAAGTATTCGAAGGATATCAATTTCATTCTTAGTCCTCGTTCGGACAAAAAATTAATTTTTAATTATTGCTTGATTTTTTTTTCAACGTCTGATAGTGTAAGACCTGTGATTTTGGGAAGTTGATTTATCAATATGAATTAGAGCTTTCCAGCAGATAATTTTGACCACTTCACCAGGAAGTTAAGGCCATACGGACAGCCGGGTCAAACGCCGATTGGCAACTTACGTTGCTTTATTGATTGAGTTCAAAGCTCAAATTTTATAAGTTGGTTACTTTACAACCAGTGCAATTGCACATCAACTTGTGAAACGGTCAATAAGAGTGGTAAAGGCGAATTATTTGCTATATAGACTCTGATCCAATATTGATATACATGAAGGAGCTTTCCGCCAAAGGAGTTCTTGTGAACTTTTTTGGTCATGGAGACTTCACGTCTTTTTTATGATGTATATCGATAAGCAAGTGTGATGATGCGCGATTGCGGGCATTTTTCACCTTGCTTTTTTTGTTGTCTTGTTGTCGTTACTGTATCAAACAAATTAAACCAATTAAAAAAAATACATATTGGGATAGGAGAATGTAAAATGGGAAAAGCACTAATCATCGGCGCCGGCGGCGTTGCTTCCGTGGCAGTACACAAATGCGTTCAAAACAGCGAAGTTTTTGAGGAAATCTGCATCGCGAGTCGTACAAAATCCAAATGTGATGAACTCAAAGCCAAGCTGGACGGCGGAAAAACAAAAATTACAACAGCACAAGTTGATGCTGACAATGTTGACGAACTGATCGCTCTGATCAACGAAGTTAAACCGGATATCGTTATGAACCTTGCTTTGCCGTATCAGGATTTGACAATCATGGATGCTTGCCTTGCAACGAAAACAAATTACATGGACACAGCTAACTATGAGCCACATGATACAGCGAAGTTTGAATACAGCTGGCAATGGGATTACAAAGAGCGTTTTGAACAAGCAGGCATCACTGCTTTGCTCGGAAGTGGATTTGACCCGGGTGTAACTGGCGTATTCTCCGCTTATGCCCTGAAGCATTACTTCGACGAAATTGAGTACATCGACATTTTGGACTGCAATGGCGGCGACCACGGCTATCCTTTCGCAACCAACTTTAACCCTGAGATCAACATTCGCGAAGTTTCTGCGAACGGAAGATACTGGGAAAACGGTGAATGGATCGAAACGAAACCGATGGAAATCAAACGTGTCTACGACTTCAAAGAAGTTGGCGAGAAAGACATGTACCTGTTGTACCATGAGGAACTGGAATCTTTGGCAAAAAACATGCCAGGTCTGAAACGTATCCGTTTCTTCATGACATTTGGTCAAAGCTACCTGACTCACTTGAAAGCTCTTGAAAATGTAGGCATGACTTCAATCGAGCCTATTGAATATGAAGGTAAACAAATTATTCCATTGCAATTCTTGAAAGCAGTATTGCCTGATCCAGCGTCCCTTGGACCACGCACTGTAGGTAAAACAAACATCGGTTGTATTTTCAAAGGTAAAAAAGATGGTCAAGACAAAACATATTATGTTTACAATATCTGTGATCACCAAGAGTGCTACAAAGAAGTGGGTTCCCAAGCGATCTCGTACACAACAGGCGTTCCAGCTATGATTGGTGCAGCAATGGTCATGACAGGCAAATGGAACAAACCAGGCGTATTCAATGTAGAAGAGTTCAACCCGGATCCATTCATGGAAGAGTTGAACAAATGGGGTCTCCCATGGGTAGAAGACTTCAACCCGGTACTCGTTGACGAGCTGCCAGAAGAAGTTAAAGAATCGGAGCTTGTTCGTTAAAATGCGGTTCGAGCAATTACCGACGCCATGTTTTGTTGTTGACGAGGGGCTTATCGAGAAAAATCTGAAAATCCTGAACGGTGTTATGCAGCGTACAGGTGCCAAAATCGTGCTGGCTCAAAAAGCATTCTCCATGACTGCGATGTATCCGCTGATTGGAGAATACCTGAGCGGTGCTACGGCGAGCGGTCTGTATGAAGCACGCCTGGGCCACGAGGAAATGGGCAAAGAGAACCATGTCTTTGCTCCGGCATACCGCGCAGAAGAGATCGACGAGATTATCTCCATCTGCGACCATATTATTTTTAATTCTTTTTCACAGCTTGCCAAATTCAAGGATAAGGCGCTGAAGGCTGGCCGTAAGGTCGGCTTGCGCGTCAATCCTGAATGCTCTACCCAAGAAGGGCACGAGATCTATGATCCGTGTTCTCCGGGTTCGCGTTTTGGCGCGAAACAAGAGGATTTCCAAGCAGATCTGTTGGAAGGTGTCTCCGGACTGCACTTCCACACGCTGTGTCAGCAAAATTCCGATGATCTGGAGACTACGCTGAACGCAGTTGTTGAAAAGTTCGGACAATGGCTGCCACAAATGGAATGGATCAACTTCGGTGGTGGACACCATATCACACGTGAAGATTATGATATTCCAAGGTTGGAAGCTTGCATCAAGCGTATGCAGAATGATTATGGCCTGGAAGTATATCTGGAGCCGGGAGAAGCTGTTGCGCTGAACGCCGGTTATCTGGTGACTTCTGTGCTGGACTTCCATAAAAACGGTATGGACATCGCCATTCTGGATACTTCAGCTACATGCCATATGCCGGATGTGCTGGAAATGCCATATCGTCCGCCGCTGATCGGTTCGGGCGAAGTGGGCGAGAAAGCCCATCTGTATCGCCTAGGTGGACAAACCTGTCTGTCTGGGGACGTGATTGGGGATTATTCATTCGATCAGCCTTTGCAAGAAGGTGACCGTCTGGTATTCGAGGACATGGCGATTTACTCCATGGTGAAAACCAACACGTTCAACGGCATGCCACTTCCAGCGATTGCAGTCAAAAGAAAAGACGGCGATTGCGAAGTTGTTCGCGAATTTGGATATCAGGATTTCAAAATGAGGCTGGCATAATACTTCATTATATAGTAAGCATTGAATATAAATACAACGAAGGGAACCTGGAGACAGGTTCCCTTTTTAACGTTAACTGATGTTTAACGATTAGATTTAATGATGTTTATCAGTGAGGTTAGATGAATGTTTATCGGTATTGAGCATACTTAGTTTCGACTTCAGTTTTCGGCTTAATTTTGTGGTTTCGAGGCTGCTCTTGCGGCGTATGGAAAGATCGGTTCTCTGAGTTTAAAGTCATACGTTAACCCGTCCACAATGCCGACTACACTCTCACTGTCATACAACTCCAGCAAAAAACCAGCCATTTGTTTCGCCGTATGGAATTTGGGAACTCTGCCCTCATATTCAAACTCCTCTACATTAAAGGAATGTTTCGCAAATTCCGTCTCGGTTGCAGCCGGAGCGAGCACTTTGGCTTGCAATGCTGCGTTCTTGCCTTTCAACTCCTGCGCAAGCCCTTCTGTAAAGGCACTTACATAGAACTTGGTTGCGCAGTAAGTTACAGCATCGGCTACAATTGTATATCCTCCACCAGACGAAATATTAATGATCTGTGTGCCATCGATGTCTGCATAATCACGTACATACTGGGAAGAAAGAATCGTAAGAGCTTCTATATTTAGATGAAGCATCTGCTCAATTTTGGGCAGGTGTTGTTCGCCCACGGAAGCAAAATTCCCGAATCCGGCGTTGTTAATCCACGTCTCAATAGAATAATCCTTAAGACTTTCATAGAATTCATGCACATTAGTGCCAATGGAAAGATCCACTGTACGAATGACAACATCCAGATCAGGATTGATTTCAGCAACTTTTCCTTTTAACTTGTTCAATTCATCGGTTCTGCGTGCTGCCAGGATCATATTTTTGCCACGAGCTGCAAAAGCTAATGCCGCTTCATATCCAATACCTGAACTGGCACCGGTAATCACTGTGTATTTCATGGGAATTCCTCCTGGATCTGATTTCGTTTTTTATTGTGATGTGAGCACGAGTTGATTATACTGATTAGAGCTTACTCTAAGTCAAGCTCGAATATAGAGGGGAGGTTAACCATGCATACCATTGGTGAAGTGGCAGATTTACTCCATATCAGTGCACATACGTTGCGTTATTATGAGAAAGAACAGATTGTAACCCCTCTCCGAGATGCCAGTGGAGACAGGAGATACAACGAGTCCCACCTGAAATGGCTTCAATTTGTGATCAAACTAAAAGAGACCCAGATGCCCATTGCTACCATTAAGAAGTATGCATCCTTATTCCAGGAAGGGGAGCATACAGCGGCAGATCGCTTAAAGCTGCTGGAGGAGCATAAAGAGTCAATTCAAAAACAGATGCACATACTTAACACAGCCGATGAGATGCTTGAGCATAAAATTTCGTCGTACCGTACGTTCATCGGGCAATGATATAACACATACCAATGCCGATCTATTTGCCAAAACAGTGATTTTTATTATAGACTGTTTTTTATCGGTTGCTCATCAAGGGGGAAATGGAATGCATCAAATCAGGAAACAAAAATCAAACAAGTTAAAGATCCTCTCCAAAGTATTATTGATTATCATTGGGGGATTTATAACGGCATATGGTCTGGAAGCCATATTGATCCCGAATAATGTCTCGGATGGTGGTGTCACAGGCCTGAGTATCGTAGGATCACAGCTGTTTGGATTACCACTCGGGATGCTCATCGGGATTATTAATATTCCATTTGTGTGGCTCGGGTACAAGCAGATTGGTAAAAGTTTTGCGTTATATTCGATCATCGGTATTGCTTCACTGGCGATCAGCACTAGTCTGATGCACCATGTACCAACCATCATCGAAGGCGATACTTTGCTCGTTACGGTTGTCGGCGGGATTATTATCGGTTTTGGTATGGGACTTGCATTACGTAATGGCGGGGCACTGGATGGCATAGATATGCTGGCTGTACTCCTTTCGCGCAAAGTACCTTTTGGAACCAGTGATCTCATTCTGTTCCTCAACATGTTTGTCTTTATTGTCGTTTCTACCGTGTTCGGTCTGCAAGGAGCGATTTTGTCAGGACTTGCGTATTTTATTGCTTCCAAAGTAATACATATTGTTGAAGAGGGATTGAGCGGCTCCAAAACATTTAAAATTATTACGAATCAACCTGAAATTATGGTTGAAACCATTCGTGACCGACTAGGTCGTGGTGCAACGTACACCGAGGCGTACGGTGGATACTCTAATGAACAATTCAAGGAAATTACTTGTGTCATTAACCGGATGGAAGAGAGTAAAATTAAAGATATTATTCATGAAATTGACCCATCTGCCTTTGTAGTTGTATACGATGTAGCTGAAGTAAGAGGCGGCAATTTCAAAAAGAAAGATATTCACTAACAATATTAATCACTATAAAAAACGCGCTAGAGAGGATCTCTTGGCGCGTTTTTTTGTGTACAATACATATTATTTATGAATACTTCGGGCTGCTCCTGCTAACATTTTTCAGTGAATATGGTACTAAAACTGCTGTCAACTCCCTCAATAAACAAAGGCACAGCATAAACAACGCCGATATCTGATAAATCCTGGTTTAAATTCATATCCTCAATGACCAGAATGAATTTGCCATCTACGCGATCTTTTCCCAAAATCTTCTGATGGAAAGCGATAGCTTCATCCTCATGTAGTGAAGAGCCCGCAGAGATCATATCCATGCCAATTGCTCGTAGTGAATCAAACACCATGAGGTAACTGGCAGCAGATGCGGCAAACCCAGGGTTATGATCACTATAACGAACAGGGTCTGAGGAACGGAGCTTCCCAAAACCTGTGCGTATGAGCAGCAAATCAGAGCTTGCAATCAGGTGCTCATATGGCTCCAGATCGGCTTTAGTGATCAATTCATCATCACTTTTGGGAATGTCAAGGATCGTGGGATAGTGGAAGATAAAATCGTCAAATGGAAGCTCACTCAGTTTTTTTCCTTTGGGGTTAAAGTGCCAAGGCCCATCAATATGAGTGCCGCTATGGTTGAGGGATGTGATGATAAATTGATTGTACGGGTCTCCTTGAGCTATGCTTGATTGCTGCTGGATCTCAACTGGAGGATTATCTTTATATACTGGAGTATTTACGCTAAGCGGATAGGATAAGAGCAGACGTTTCATCAGTTGTTCTCTCCTCTATAATCGATGTGCACAGTTCTGGACAAGCACCCTTTCCATAGTGAAACGGCTAAACAGGCTCTTTCAACTATTGATGCTAATGGCAAGCTTGAGCTCATTTTATGTAAGCATTTTGAACCTCATGCATAACTAGAGTTCACTTATGGAAAACTTCTGTAGTGCGAACAAATAATATGGTTTTATTAATGGGAGGTTAACATAGTGACAAAGCAGGACCCGCAAGAGCTATTGAAACAAAAACACGAATTGGATGAGCAAAAAAGGCAGTTCACTAATTTTTCCCGAAATATCTCAGGTCATGGTGAGGTTGAAGCTGGCCAAGAGTTCAGTGTTGACCGGGTACCAGATGATCAAAATCGTATGAAATCGGTTGAGAACAGACGTGGCGAAGTCTAAAACGTTACAACATAAGCCGATCCTTTCACGGATCGGCTTATTCATGCGAAGCATTGTAACAACAGAGGACTATGTATGGTAGTTGCACAAAAGAGAGGATATAGATGGTGGTCAATCGTTGTAAAAGGTCGTATATTATTACTATGTGGATTGTGGAGTGAGCATGGACCACATCGCAAAATGATAAACGATTTTACATAGAAGGACGGGAAAAAATGGACTTTAAACCGCTTGCTACATTTATTGACCGCATGACATCCTGGCGTATACCGTGGGCTGAGGTATTGGTGATGCATCGAAATGATACCGTTTTCCATTACCGTAATGGTTATGCCAATCTGGAGGACAAAACGCCTATTAGCGATGGAGCAATCTTCAATCTATACTCCATGACCAAAATCATGACCTGCGTGGCAGGACTGCAACTAGTGGAGAAAGGTGAAATGCTGTTAAGTGATCCACTGTCCGATTATCTGCCGGAATATGCCGATATGACGGTGAAGAAAACGATGGCGAACGGAGAGATTCGACTGGAAAAGGCGACAAGAGCCATTACAGTACGCGATTTGTTCACCATGACGGCTGGGTTCTCCTATGACGTGGGTAGTCCAAGCATTCAGGAAGCTGTAAAAAGCACCCACGGAACACTGCCAACACGTGAGTTCGCGAGAGCGCTTGCGAAGGAACCGCTTTTGTTTGAGCCAGGAACGCATTGGAATTACAGCATGTGCCATGATGTGCTCGGAGCCTTGGTGGAAGTTGTAAGTGGTAAAAGCTTTGGTGCGTATCTCCGGGACGAAATCACCGGACCACTTGGCATGAACGATACAGCGTTCAATCTGAACGATGAGCAGCAGAAACGCCTTATTCCGCAGTATGCTTACAATGATGAACTTGAAAAGGCTGTACGTATGGATGGTAATGGATTCCGTGTAGGTACCGAGCTGGAGAGCGGTGGCGCAGGGTTGCTATCAACCGTTAGCGATTATGCACGGTTTCTGAACGCACTTACTGGACGTGGTACAAGTCCTGAAGGTGTACGCATTTTGTCACAAGCTTCAGTGGAACTGATGCGAACGGATCATCTGAACGAGATGACTCGCGGTGATTATTCGTGGGATCATATGTATGGATACGGCTATGGATTAGGTGTCCGTACACATATCTCCAAAGCACGCAGTGGTTCGCTGAGTCCGCTTGGTGAATTTGGATGGAGTGGTGCTGCTGGTTGTATGGCTATTATTGATCCGGATTCAGAGCTTACGGTCATGTATGCCCAGCATTTGCTGAACAGTCAGGAAGGATATGTTCAACGACGCTTACGTAATGTGATATACTCCTGCCTATAATTATATCGTTTTCGTATATATATGAAGAGCCGCTAATCAGCGGCTTTTTTATGTGATATGGATTAAAAACAATGAATTGGATTGTTATATATTTCTTTATTAGAAAGGGTATGTTATCATTCTTAGGAAAATAGTACTAGTAGGAGGACATGCTTATTGAATATGAACCTATATTAATTACATAGTTTGATCAAGATTACAATCTAGCAAGTAGCTGTTTGAATGTTGAGATTATGCACGATTTAAAATTAAAAAAGAGATTTTAGATTTTTATTTTTTACTCAAAGGAGAGTCAACAATGATATACCCTAAACACAACGCAAAATGGGCTTCCCTAGCCTTACTTACCATAATCGGCTATGTTCTGAGCGCATTGCTTCTGCTACCACCCAATGCCGCTGCCAAAGGAGAGCAAATCTCAGCCAAACAGCTGGAAAGTATGAGCCGGCTTTCATTTACGCTTCGTGATGCCAAGCAAACTGCATACACCGTTTATATTTTTGCTTATGATGAACAGAAAAGTACGCTGACCGAAGAAAATGGTTGGACGAACAATAAAAAAGGCGACAAGAGTTATTCAGGAACGTATCGTGCGGCCTTGCTGAAAAAAGGTGCAGCATACGGAACAGTGCAAGCAGCAAAACTGGATCTGAATACGATTATTTTGCCTCAAACCTGGAACTTTGTTGTGAAAAGCAAAGAGGCTAGTACACCAGACATGTTGATGATCACCGATTGGGGAACTTCTAATTTCAATGAGGTGAAAACGTATATTGTTCGTTCCGGGGAATTGCGCCGTGTAACATATGTCGATAATAAGGGTAAAAAAATCGACGATTCCTACTCTGCAAGCAGAGATGATGGAATCCGTACTCTTTCAGGTACCCGAGTGCAGTTCAAAAATTACAACAACCTTCAATTCGTCTATGGGGTAGATACGTTTAAGCTGAATGTGAACAAATTGGAAATGCGGTTGGAAGATACGCGCAACCTTCGTACAAGAGATTGGCCGAACTCAGGTGTTGGCGATCGTGCTTACCTGAAAAGCCTGAAGGACGCTGCATTAAAAGGTGCATTGCCTGGGCGAACGGACATCAAGATTGGTATGACGCTTCAAAATGCGCAAAAAAAGCTGGGGAAACCCAATTCTCGTTCAAATGAAGAATGGGGAGCGTTCTATTATTATTCTAAATTCGGCGTTGGATTTGATTCATATATGCACGAGCTTACCAATAAATCACGTATTGCCGTTTTTGATTTGTACAATGAGAAGCAGAATCTTTCACCATGGAATGTAAGAATATGGATGGGAAAACCTTCCTCAGAATATTACAATGAAGTCGTTGGTGGTTATGAGATGGTATACCAATTGGGTAATCACGCCATTGTATTCAATTATGAAGAAGAAGAGGACTTGATTGACTTTACGAGTATTTATTAAGGTATAGCATCGTAAAGAAATGAAAGCATAGCTTCATCATATTTACAAAAAAAAGCCGCTGATCAGCGGCTTTTTTTGTTGTCCATGGAAGTGGACGGGTAGTCTATTTTATTGGAATGTTATTAGAGCTTTGCACAGAACGCACACGATTGACTAAATAAATGCCGACCGAAACAAACAGTAATGCAGCCAGGTTTTTCAGCTCGAAAATCGTTTCGCCTAAGAATAAAGCCGATAATAATGCTCCAAACACAGGGATAAGGAAGTTGTATACAGACACTCTTCCGACCTTGTTATACTTGAGAAGCATATTCCACAAACAAAATGCGACGGATGACAGCAAAGCCAGGTAGATTAAGTTACTGGTGGATTCCAGGGTGAAATGGGTGACCCGACCGCCGAGTGATAGACCTAACAGCGTAAGTACCAGTCCCCCGACGAATAAGCTGACACCTGTGATGATCAGAACATCGATGGTCGCGGTGAGACGTTTTGCGTAAAGGGCTGTAACGGAAAACACAAGTGCTGCTATAATAATGAAGCCTTCGCCTGTAAATGAAAAGGAAAAAGTAAGCAGATCCGTATGAAAGTTTACGATAATAACGCCAACGAATCCGAGCAAGCAGCCAACGATTTTATTTCTGCTTAATTTGTCGTTCTTATAGATGAAATGGGCCAGAACAACACTGAAGAAGGTCGTCGTTGCATTCATAATGGAACCTTTGACACCCGTCGTATTGGCTACGCCAACGTAGAAAAACATATATTGCAAACCGGTTTGCAATATACCTAACATGATAAGGCTTGCCCACTGAGGCCGGGACAATTGAAGCTTCTCTTTTCTAACGATACGAGACAGTAGCAATAGCAGCAAGCCCGCCAGTGTGAATCGATATCCTGCAAATACATACTTGGAAGCAATATCTTCCGGCAGAATGTTAAATGCGATATATCCAAGTTTGATGGACGGGTACGCACTTCCCCATAACAAGCAACAAAGGCTCGCTATGAGCATGACAAAAATGGGATCACTAAATTTACTCGGTTTTTGATTTTCAAGGGTATTTCTCTCTATCACTCTCAATCTTCTCCTCGCATTTCATGCACATATGTATGTACGAATCTACTATCCTCACTGACCATATCACATATCGCTAATATTTGTAATGATAATTAATAAACCGCTCTCCAGGTGGTAAGATTCTTAAGAAGGAGCGGTTCATGAAGCGTCTTTTTATAAGTTTCTATCGAATAAAATGCCAACTTGTTCTGCGACAAAGTGAGGTTTCCGGGGTAACCCATTCGTGAAATAGGATTCCACTATACCAACGAGAGCTGTACCTAAAAACGTAAGGATGACATCTTTCGTTAGTCCTTTATTTTTTCCCTCTGTTATATTCACCTCATCTTCCAGTTCTTCGATGACGAGAGCGAGGAGGCGACTGCGGAAAAAAGGGGCTCCTTTACTCTGTATCATAGCTGAGAAGAATGAATAGTGCATTTCAAAATAATCGAACCAAAGTACATTGCTTTCTATAAAATCCAGATCGGATGCTTCCTTGCATAATCTTCTTAGTTCTTCAATATGTTCTTCAATTAATTTATCCAGCAAGTCGAATTTGTCCGAAAAGTGATGATATATGGTTCTGCGGCCGACATTAGCATGATCTGATATATCTTGCATCGTAATAGTGTCAAAAGATTTTTCGTTCATAAGTCTAATAAAAGCGGATTTGATAGCTTCTTGAGACTTAAGTACTCTTCGATCTGTGATAGAAACGATAGTAATCACCTTTCTTTCCAGAGAGTAATTGCACAGATGTGGTTCCTTTGCGCCATAAGGCACAGATCGGGTTCATTTGATCCTTGCAGTAGCAGTGCAATTATTCTATATTATACACAAATGTGCGATATCGCACGTATGTGTGCAAAATATATTTTAGGTCATCTTAGGAACAGGACGTATTAATCCAAAAGATCATATTGGAGGTAAATAAAATGGCTAAACATGAAGAAGTTCAACATGGAGTTATATTCCCAGTAGGAGAAAAAAACGAAGCATATGCACAATATTTTGTAGGGCAAAGTTATCTTCAATCCTTGGTTGCTGATCACAAAGTGAATGTGGGTGTTGGGAATGTGACGTTTGAACCGGGATGCCGAAATAACTGGCATATTCACCGCGGTGGATTTCAACTATTGTTAGTGACTGGTGGGGAAGGTTGGTACCAGGAAGAAGGGAAACCTGCTCAATTCCTAAAAGCCGGCGACGTTATCGTGACTCATGATGGTGTAAAACACTGGCATGGGGCCGCTAAAGATAGTTGGTTTGAACATATTGCGATTACTGCAGGTACACCAGAGTGGCTGGAACCTGTTACAGATGAAGTTTACGGTAAGTTATAAAATAAAAGCTATGAATTGATTTTATCGAAAAGGTTACTCCTAATTTGTTACATTAAAGGCTATTTAAGTTCAGCGAGATTGCTGATTCTTGTGTTGATCTGGGTGCCATCACTCTGAGTTTTAATCGAGTGATGGCCTCTTTACGTCTACGAAGTATCAATCTCCCTGACAGGTGAAAACCATGATATAGGTGGATTTAGTGAAGATTTATGTATACTTGGAGAAATTTCCAGAATAAAAACGCTTGTCAAATTGAAAATAATATGATAATTTAATGTCTGTAACCGGTTACACATAAGGAGAGCAGCTCATGACAACAATTAAAGACGTAGCTCAACTGGCTGGCGTATCTGTTGCCACCGTATCCAGAGTCATTAATGATAGAGGTTATGTACATGCCGACACGCGCAAGAAAGTGGAAGATGCTGTGAAGGCGCTTAACTTTTCGCCGAATGAAGTGGCTCGCTCATTATATAAACGCAAGTCCAAACTGATTGGCCTGTTGTTGCCGGATATTGCCAACCCTTACTTCCCGCAGTTGGCCCGCGGTGTAGAGGACCGGATGCAGGAGCAGGATTACAGACTGATATTTGGAAATAGTGATGAGGATGAACGAAAGGAGCAGGATTACATCCAGACGTTTATCCAGAACAATGTGGTCGGTGTAATCTCTTCAACGAACTACCCTCATTCTTCAATATATGAAAACCTGAAGATTCCCGTTGTGTTTCTGGATAGAACATCACTGGATCGTCCATCCGTGTATGCGGATGGTAGGGAAGGTGGAAGACTAGCTGCAAGGGAAATTATCAAACGCGGCAGTCGCCGGATCACAGTTATGCAGGGACCGTCACAGATCAGACCAGCTCAGGATCGATTTGAAGGGGCGATTGAAATCATCCGTGATGCTGGGTTAGACTACCGGGTAATCCAGACGACCTCATTTTCAATTAACGAGGCAGGTATATGGGCTGAAGAATTATTCAGGAAGTATGCGGACACAGACGGGGTGATTGCCAGCAATGACATCGCAGCCATGGCCGTACTGCATGAGGCATCACGAGTCGGAAGGAAGGTTCCTGATGACGTACAAGTGATTGGCTTCGATGATATTCCGATGAGCAGCCTGTTATCGCCGGCATTGTCCACCATCCATCAGCCAGCATACGAGATGGGAAGAGAAGCGGCGGGATTACTTATCCAGCTTGTGGAACAAGCTGCAATAGAGAACAAAAACATACAGTTGCCCGTAAGCTTCATCGAACGGGGCACTACGAGAAAGGTGAGATCAGATGGCTAAAATATGTGTAATAGGAAGCAGTTCAATGGATCTGGTTGTTACTTCGTCAAGACGGCCGGGGGCGGGTGAAACCGTTCTTGGAGACAGCTTCAAAACGGTTCCTGGTGGCAAAGGAGCCAATCAGGCTGTTGCCGCTGCACGACTGGGGGCCGAGGTTGCGATGATCGGCCGGGTAGGCGACGATACCTTTGGCAAAGATATTTTAGAGAACTTCAGAACAAATGCTGTAAATACGCAAAATGTGAAACCGGTTACACATTTAGAAAGTGGAACGGCTCATATCATTCTTGCGGAAGGTGATAATAGTATCGTAGTGGTTGAAGCGGCAAATCGCGAAGTCACGCCTGCATATGTCGATGAAGCAGCGGAAGTGATCCGCAATGCAGATATCGTACTGATTCAGCAGGAAATCCCGGAGGAAACTGTTGTTCATGTCAGTGCAATGTGTGCTGAGTTCGGAACACCATTATTACTTAATCCAGCACCAGCGAGAAACTTGCCCCAAGAGGTTATTGATAACGCCGCATATATCACACCGAATGAGCATGAAGCCGAGATTTTGTTTCAGGGTATGAGTCCGGCACAGGCATTGCGCCAATATCCGAACAAACTGTTCATTACGGAGGGCAGTAAAGGGGTTCGTTATTTTGATGGCACAGAGGAAATTCTAGTCCCAACTTATAAGGTGGAGGCGGTCGATAGTACCGGTGCAGGGGATACGTTCAACGCTGCATTTGCAGTTGCTTTGGCTGAAGGCCAACCGTTGCAAGAGAGTATACGATTCGCTAATCGGGCTGCATCGTTGTCAGTCACCAAGTTCGGAGCGCAGGGCGGCATGCCGACGCGTGATGAAGTAGAGGAGAGCTTGTAATGAAAAGAAATGGCATGTTGAATAGTCACATCTCCAAGATTCTGTCTGATCTGGGCCATACGGACATGATTGCGATTGCGGATGCAGGTCTACCCGTACCGGACGGGGTTGTTAAAATCGATCTGGCCCTCAAACTGGGAACACCAAGTTTTCAGGAAGTGGTAGAGCTTATCGCAGAAGATATGGTCATTGAGAAAATTATTGTGGCAGAAGAAATTCGCGAAGGCAATCCTGTAGCTATGCAATTCATCACGGAGAAATTCGGTGAAGAAGCCATCGATGCTTCCGTCAGTCACGAACAATTCAAATTATTAACCCGGCAGGTGAAGGCGGTCATCCGCACAGGTGAAGCGACCCCTTATGCCAATTGCATTTTACAATCGGGAGTCCATTTCGGTTAAAAGGAGGCTGCGTAATGCACATTCAGATGCAAGGCATTCATAAAGCGTTTGGCACCAACCAGGTGCTAAGCGGAGTGGATTTTGAACTAAAAGATGGTGAAGTTCATGCCTTAATGGGGGAGAATGGAGCCGGTAAATCCACTCTGATGAACATTCTGATTGGTCTCCATGAGCGAGATCAGGGAACCATTACGATAGACGGAGAAGAAAACTATTTTGCAAGTCCGAAGGAAGCAGAGAAGTTAGGTATCACTTTTATACATCAGGAGCTAAACGTATGGCCTGAAATGACAGTCCTGGATAATCTCTTTATTGGTAAGGAAATGACATCATCCTTCGGGCTACTTAATACAAGACAGATGAAAGCGCTTGCCAAAGAACAGTTTGAAAAGCTATCCGTTCACATCCCATTGGAACGTCCTGCGGGAGAATGCTCTGTCGGGCAGCAGCAGATGATTGAAATCGCCAAAGCACTTATGACAGATGCCAAGGTTATCATTATGGACGAGCCAACAGCGGCACTCACGGAGCGCGAGATACAGAAACTGTTTGGTGTAATCAGCTCACTGAAGAAGGACGGAGTATCCATCGTGTATATTTCTCACCGCATGGAGGAGATATTCACAATCTGTGACCGGATTACCATTATGCGTGACGGCAGAACGGTAGACACTCAGCCAATTCCACAGACAAGCTTTGATGAAGTGGTACGGAAAATGGTAGGTCGTGAACTTACCGAGCGTTATCCTGTCCGGAATCCTTCTTATGGTGAAGTTGTGCTGGAAGTAAGGAATGCAAGCAGCAAAGGGTTGTTCGAGAATATTAACTTCACCGTGAGAGCGGGAGAAATACTCGGTTTCTCAGGACTTATGGGTTCTGGACGAACCGAGATCATGAGAACCATCTTTGGTTTGGATTCGTTGGATTGCGGTGAAATCTTCATCCGCGGCAAAAAAGTGAACATTCGTAAACCGGCAGATGCAGTGAAACATGGAATCGGGTTTATTACTGAAGACCGCAAGGATGAGGGGCTGGTATTAGACTTTTCTATTCGCGAGAATATGGCGTTGACGAATCTGTTCAGTTTCTCCAACAAAGGTTTCATCTCAGCTTCGAAAGAACAAGACTTCGTAGATACATTGATCAAACGTCTCCAGATCAAAACGCAATCCTCCGAGACGGCGGCAAGGAATCTATCCGGGGGTAACCAGCAGAAGGTGGTTATCGCGAAATGGGTTGGTATCGGTCCAAGCGTACTTATCCTGGATGAACCTACACGCGGAGTGGATGTCGGAGCGAAGCGCGAAATCTATGAATTGATGAATGAACTTACAGACCGTGGGGTTGCAATCATCATGGTATCGTCGGAGCTACCTGAAGTGCTTGGCATGAGCGACCGAATCGCAGTTGTGCATGAAGGACACATCAGTGGCGAGGTTGCAAGGGAAGTAGCAACACAAGAACACATTATGACATTGGCCACAGGGGGACAGTGATATGACAACAATGCAGGAAAACAAAACGGCTAAAAGCGGCTTCCGTTTCTCAAGCGTGATACAAAAATTGGGACCGCTGCTCGGCTTAATCATTCTTATTCTCATCGTATCGGTGTTGAATCCAAGTTTCTTGGAACCGCTTAATATCTTGAATTTATTGCGTCAAGTCTCGATTAATGCGCTGATTGCCTTCGGTATGACGTTTGTTATCCTGACGGGTGGAATTGATCTGTCCGTTGGATCGATCCTGGCTTTATCCAGTGCTTTTGTAGCAAACATGATGTTGTCCGGTCTGGATCCAATCTTGTCCATCATTATCGGTGTAGCACTCGGTGGTGTCATGGGTATGGTGAACGGATTGATGATTACCAAAGGCAGAATGGCTCCGTTTATCGCTACATTGGCAACCATGACAATATTCAGAGGATTAACGTTGGTGTACACCAATGGTAATCCAATTACAGGACTCGGGGATAACCTGTTGTTCCAACTGTTCGGCCGTGGATACCTGCTGGGCATTCCGGTACCTGCAATCACGATGCTGATTACCTTCATGATTCTATGGATTATTTTGCATAAAACGGCTTTTGGCCGCAAAACGTACGCTATCGGTGGTAATGAGAAAGCTTCTATTATCTCGGGTATCAAAGTTAATCGCGTGAAAATTATGATCTACTCCCTCACAGGGATGCTCGCTGCTCTGGCAGGTGCAATCTTGACATCTCGCTTGAATTCAGCGCAACCAACGGCCGGTACATCCTATGAGCTGGATGCAATCGCAGCAGTTGTATTGGGTGGTACAAGTCTTGCTGGAGGACGTGGACGAATCGTCGGTACCCTGATCGGTGTTCTGATTATCGGCGTACTGAATAATGGATTGAACTTGCTCGAAGTAAACTCATTCTACCAAATGGTTGTAAAAGGTATCGTCATTGCCATTGCTGTCCTGCTGGACCGCAAGAAAACAGCATAAGGAGAGAATATATATGAAAAAGTGGACGTTAACACTCGTAAGTATGCTGATGATCATTGTTCTGGCCGGGTGCTCTCTGGAGCCACCGGAATGGGCCAAACCTGACCCTTCCAAAAGTAACGGACAGAAGAAAATAGGTTTGTCGATATCTACCCTAAACAATCCATTCTTTGTATCACTGAAGGATGGAGTCATGGCTGAAGCCAAAAAACAGGGAGTGCAGGTCATTGTGGTTGATGCACAGAATGATTCGGCCAAACAAACCAATGATGTGGATGATCTCATTCAGCAAGGCGTCAGTGCACTTCTGATTAATCCTGCTGACTCTGCGGCGATCTCCACAGCGGTTCAATCGGCCAATAGTGTGGGCATTCCCGTGATCACGCTGGATCGCTCCGCAGACAAAGGCGAAGTGGCAGCATTAGTAGCATCGGATAATGTTAAGGGTGGACGCATGGCAGCGGAATACTTCGTGGAACAACTCGGTGAAGGAGCCAAAGTCATTGAACTTGAGGGTGTGCCTGGCGCTTCTGCAACAAGAGAACGGGGTAAAGGCTTCCACGAAGTGGCTGACAAGCAACTCGATGTGGTTTCCAAACAATCTGCTGATTTTGATCGGTCCAAAGGATTGAATGTCATGGAGAACTTGCTACAAGGTAATCCTGACGTGCAGGCAGTATTTGCCCATAATGATGAGATGGCACTTGGTGCGATTGAAGCGATTCAAAGCTCAGGTAAAGACATTCCGGTCATCGGATTCGACGGCAATGATGATGCAATCAAATCCATTAAAGATGGGAAATTGACGGCAACAGTCGCTCAGCAGCCTGTACTGATTGGCCAACTGGCGCTGCAAGCAGCTCTGGATGTGCTCAGTGGCAAGCAGGTGGAGCCATCGATTCCGGCTGAATTGAAGCTGGTAACTAAGGAAAATGTGAACGAGTAAATCATCATAAAACATGTTTCTTCGTTATGGACATGAACATAGAATTAAACCAAGCCGCTAATTTAGCGGCTTTTTTATATTTTAAAATTGTGAGGGTATCGGTTTAATTAGATTATTGGCTTTTAAAAGCTCACGAAAGGTGGCCCAATTGAATTGTAGGCTCTTTTGAAGTTTTGGACTGCTCCAAAAGAGTCCTTTTGGATATGTATAACCAATCCATTTGTTGGTACACTTGCATGACGTTCTACACATTCAATACATAAGGAGGAGCAATCTCAATTAACCCACATTCCTAGGCGGAATAGAAAGATGGTGGCTGATATGAAACATCTAGTAGAAGAAAATCTTCAAGCTGTAAGACAGCAAATGGCATTGGCCTGCCAGGCTTCAGGTCGCAACATAGAGGACATCAAGTTGTTGCTCGCGACCAAAACGGTACCGCTTGAGAAACTAGAGATAGCTATTCAATCAGGTGAAGTTCTATTCGGAGAAAACAAAGCTCAGGAACTTCGGGACAAATTTCCACTTATGCAGCAACACGAACAGGTGGAATGGCATTTTATCGGACATCTGCAAACGAATAAAGTAAAGGACGTTGTCAAATATGTAACGCTCATCCATTCTGTAGATCGTCTGAAACTGGGTCAGGCGTTACATAACCAGCTTCTCAAAGAGAATAAGACTTTAGATATTCTTGTGCAAATTAATACGTCCTACGAAGAAAGTAAATTTGGTGCCTCTCCAGAAACAGCCGCCGAGCTTGTAGAGCAGTTAACTCAATTCGAAACGTTAAACGTGAAAGGCTTAATGACCATTGGAAAACTGAATGCGACGAACGAAGAAACACGGCATTGTTTTCGTTTGTTAAACCGTATTCGCACTCAGATTAAAGAGAAAAACATCCCACGTGTTGAAATGGATATTCTGTCGATGGGCATGTCCGGTGATTTCAAAGTCGCCATTGAAGAAGGAGCTACAGTGATCCGTGTAGGAACAAGTGTATTTGGCCCACGATATTTACCGGACGAGTATTACTGGAATGAAAACACACGCATCGATGATTAGGTGAGAGGAAGTGTTAAATATGAAGACAGCAACCCCTTCGTTACGTGGTTGTGATTTGATATCGCCGGTCATAGCCGCTTTAATATCCGTAATTGTTAATTACGGGGGTACATTTATTCTTGTGTTTCAAGCTGCAAAAGTGGCTGGTTTAAGCCCGGAAATGACCACTTCCTGGATTTGGTCCATCTCGATTGGGGTAGGAGTAACGGGAATCTGGCTCAGTTATCGATACAAGGAACCGATTATTACAGCCTGGTCTACACCGGGTGTGGCGTTTCTCGTTTCAGCATTAGCGGTAACCCCTTATCCAGAAGCAATTGGCGCTTACATGATTTCGGCAGTCGGATTTATTATTTTGGGTTGGTCAGGCATGTTTGAACGTTTCGTTCGAATTATTCCCCCAGGCATCGCCTCCGGATTGTTAGCAGGTATTTTGCTACAGTTTGGAATATCGGCCTTTGGAGGGGCGAAGGTAGATCCTTTGCTTGTGATTGTACTGTTTGCAGGCTATATCGTGCTAAGAAGGTTTACTTCCCGTTACGCCATTGTTGGCATATTGGCAATCGGTTTGCTTTATTTGATATGCATGGGAAAAACAGACTTCAGTACGATCCAATTGGCGGTCGCATCGCCTGTATTTGTTGTTCCAGCATTTTCGTTAAATGCTTTACTTGGCGTTGCGCTACCGCTGTTCATTATTACTTTGACAGGGCAATATATGCCCGGAATGCTTGTTCTGCGTAATGATGGATTCAAGACAAGTGCCAATCCCATTTTGGCTGTAACAGGTTTGGGTTCGCTTCTTGCAGCTCCATTCGGATCACATGCCTTTAACGTGGCAGCTATTACAGCAGCGATTTGTACAGGGAAAGATGCACATGAGGATTCTACAAAGCGGTATATTGCAGGAATTGCTTGTGGTGTTTTTTATATTTTTGTCGGCATTTTTGGCGTAACATTAGCTGCACTGTTTTTAATTCTTCCTGCTACCTTTATTGCAACATTAGCGGGATTGGCCTTACTTGGAACCATTGGTGGCAGTCTTGCCAATGCATTAACGGACCTTAAGGGACGTGAAACTGCATTGATTACGTTTTTGGCGACAGCAGCGAATGTGACTTTACTTGGCGTTGGTGGTGCATTTTGGGGACTGTTTGCAGGAATGATGGCACATCTACTGATGAATATTAAATTTCCCAAAAAACACGTTGGATTGAATAGATAACTATAATTCTGAGAGGAAGATGTTCATGAAACATTTGGAGAAGCAAGATAAAGTAGTAGAAAGTGCTGTCCAGCAAGAGCTTGCACGGCAGCGGAATACGATTGAACTGATTGCATCAGAGAATTTTGTGAGTCAAGCTGTGATGGAAGCAACGGGTACGGTGTTCACCAATAAATACGCGGAGGGCTATCCGGGCAGAAGGTATTATGGTGGGTGTGAGCACGTTGATACGGTCGAAGAGATTGCCAATTGCCGCCTTAAAGCGCTTTTTGGAGCTGAACATGCTAATGTGCAGCCTCACTCCGGTGCTCAGGCAAACATGGCTGTTTATTTTGCCTCGGTGGAGATCGGTGACACAATCCT
This sequence comes from Paenibacillus sp. 1781tsa1, assembly GCF_024159265.1. NCBI lineage: Bacteria > Bacillati > Bacillota > Bacilli > Caryophanales > Paenibacillaceae > Paenibacillus > Paenibacillus sp. 1781tsa1. The sequence continues at coordinate 3,261,388 of NZ_JAMYWY010000001.1, forward strand.
TGGCATGAATTTATCCCATGGTGGTCATTTAACACACGGAAGTCCTGTTAATTTTTCAGGGAGATTGTACAATTTTGTTCCATACGGTGTCGATGCACAAACGGGCCTTATTGACTTTGACGAAGTACGTAAACTTGCTCATAAGTATCGTCCACGCATGATCGTTGCAGGTGGAAGTGCATACACGCGGACCATTGAGTTTGAATTATTTGCCCAGATTGCCTCCGAAGTGGGAGCGCTTTTCTTTGTAGATATGGCTCATATAGCAGGAATTGTTGCCGCAGGTTTGCATCCTAACCCGGTACCACATGCACATTTTGTTTCAACTACCACACATAAGACCTTACGAGGACCACGAGGGGGAGCTATTTTGTGCCGGGAGGCGTGGGCACAGTCGATCGACAAAGCTGTATTCCCGGCAATTCAGGGTGGTCCATTCATGCACGTCATAGCGGGGAAAGCGGTGGCATTCGGTGAGGCATTACAACCCGATTTCACCTCATATATGGAGAGTGTTCTGGATAACGCCAAAGTATTGGCAGAAACATTAATTAATGAAGGACTCTCCCTTGTATCAGGGGGAACAGATAATCATATGGTGTTGGTTGACTTACGAACCATCGACCTTACAGGCAAAGAAGCCGAAGCCATACTTGATGAAGCAGGAATCACGGCAAATAAAAATGCAATCCCCCACGATACGGCAAGCCCATTGGTCACGAGCGGTATTCGATTTGGGACTCCCGCTATGACGTCCAGAGGACTTGGAGCCAGGGAAATGAAAGAAATCGGTCAGCTTATAGGGCTTGCTTTCAAAAATCCAAAGAGTTCGAAGGTGAAAAATCAGATATTAGGAAGTGTACGCGAAATCACTTCGCAATTCCCTCTATATGAAGACCTTAAATAGTAACAGCAGACATATCTGTAGCCTGCAATTGTTCCTGATGGATAACAATTGCAGGCTCTTATTTTTGCTTGCTTACATTGAAATTTACTTTTTGAACAGAAGATATACACCATAAGTGAAGTTTAAGACACGCCCTAGTAGGCTATCCCTACACGAGACTGTACATACTCATCAGATGTTAATTGCTGATAGGCAAACTCCGCAGTATCGATAACAGATATAGAAGTTCCGCCGTCAGGCAAATAGTCACGCTCAACCCGGTACTTACCTAGAGATTCTCCATCATATAAGTAGGTAGGGCACACGATGGTCCATTCTAACTTTGAAGCTTTGAGAATGTTGTACATCTCCAGATGTTCTTCAGCTGCCCGCGTGGACTTGCGTCTGGACTCGGGCGTTTGAAAACGAAGCAAGCCAGGATCCGTTCGACTTTCCAATATTCCTGCTGTACCAATGGTAATGATTCTTTTGATACGCTCCTGAGCCATAGCCTCAACAATATGTCCCATGGATTGCGTTAATGTAGTCGTTCCATCGGTACTTAAGGAACTAACAACGAGATTCACACCTTGTATGGCGTGAAGAATATCCTCTCTAACTAACGCGTTTCCTTGATACATAACGAGATTGTCATCGCTGATTTGTAGCTTTTCCGGGCTTCTAACCAGTGCAGTTACATGATGATTGGACCGTAGGGCAAGAGAGACGAAATGACTTCCAACCCGTCCGGTAGCTCCTAATACTAAAATTTTCATCAAAAAACATCCTTTCAAATCCGATTGGAGGGCATGTTCTCCATCATAGTACAATCTTTGCAAGACGATCTATGCCTTCCTCAATCTGATCCTCATCCACTTTTGCAAAACCTAATATCCATCCTTTTCGATGACTCTCCAGGCAATATCTACTAAGCGGATACACGCGCACACCTTGATCAAGGGCAGCATTCGTCAGCGCTTCTTCGTCAAATGACGTTTCAGATTCTAGAAGCATATGTAATCCCGTTTCTACACCACTTAATGTAAATCGTGAGCCTAGCCCAGAGGCAACAATGGCTTTTGTCATGACTTCGTGTCTGCGTCGATATATGTTCCGAACTCTTCTCATATGGCGCATAAAATGACCACGCTCAATAAAATGAGTTAGCGTTAATTGTTCCATAATCGGCAGATGACGATAGGTTAATTCATGAACTTGGGTAAGGCGATCGATGGCTATTTTGGGTCCGATGATAGCGGATAGTCGAATGCCAGGTGCAACCATTTTGGAGAAACTCATCATATACAGCGTATTCTGAGGCTGCTGACTGAATATAGTGGGGAGCGGATCTCCACGGTACCTAAATTCGCTATCGTAATCATCCTCAACAATCCAATATCGATGATGAGCTGCCATGTGCATTAATTGTTGCCTGCGTGGCTCCGACATAATAACGCCGACTGCGCATTGATGAGAAGGTGTGACAAATACGAGTTTCGTCTGTGGGTGAATACGATCTACACACAATCCATACTCATCGACTGGAACAGAGTCGACTTGCATCCGGCGGTAGTTCATCGCCATCCAAGCGGCAGGGAAACCGGGATCTTCTACGGAGACTCTGTCTCCCTCACGTAAGAGTGCCTGGGCAATTAAATCAATGCTATGTTGTGCACCTGATGTTAACAAGATTTGATCAACATCGATATGAATGCCTCGTTCAAGTGACAGATAACGCTGAATCTGCTCTCTTAACGCCAGTAACCCTCTGGCATCACCATAAGCCCAAAGATCCAGATTGGATTCAGTGGAAACTTGTAAAAAAGATTGCCTCCAGGCTTTAGTGAAACTTTCATCCAGATAAGGCTCGTGGGGATTAAAATCAATTTCTATTTTGCGATTGTCTCTATTGCCAAACCAACGATGCAGATGACCAATCGATTCGGTTAGTGCAGGCAGTTCGGGAGGAAGCGGCCCTTGATTCGTGGTTTCTTCTGATGAACGCGGTGCGTATGCCCAATCACTAACCCTTGTCCCTGCCCGACGGGAAGTTACCGTATACCCTCGGCTAAATAATTCCTCGTACACAATCTGTATGGTTGAGCGTGAAACACCAATTAATTGAGCAAGTTCACGTGATGGGAGCAGCAATTCCCCTGGTTGCCATTTTCCGGTTGTAATATGTTGAATCGCTTGATCCAGAAGTTGCTGCCAGATCGGGCGATGGTCATTCCGATTAACTTTTAGCATGGATTCAACTCCAGTGTGGGGGCGTTATGGATTGCATTTACTTATGTATTTATGGACGTTATTGGCACTCCATTGATTGATATATTATCATGGAAAAAGTTTTTTTGTAAACAAAACAAAGCAGTACTAAAGGGCTCTTTATCATGTGTTCAATCTATTTTGGGCGGTCCTGCTTGGTTCATACTCGATTCATATTCAATCCACAGACAGTTCATCTTCTTCGGTTACACTGCTGAAGTACTACCACAGAGATCCCTAATCCATAGACTAGACAGGAGAAGATGAGATTGACACGAAGGAAACGAACTTCTATCGCCGCTATAACCTTGGTGCTTGCGATGATGTCCCCAATGTCTGCCATGGCCACACCGGCTACCAGTAACGGTAGTAGCCCTACGTATGATGTAACTAAAAAGGCAGCAAGTGCTAAGGCGAAGATACTTACCGAATCATACGCTACGACAAGTGTGCAGTACGCACTGATGGATCAAGGTGAGATTGTAATTTCCGGTCAGGCAGGCAAAAATGATCTGCAAAACAACATTCCGCTTTCATCTGAAACAATGTATGGCATTGGTTCAACTAGCAAAATGGTGCTCACAACCGCCGTAATGAAGCTCGTGGACCAAGGCAAAATCGATCTTGATGAGCCTGTCGCGAAGTATATTCCGGACTTTAAAATGAAAGACAAACGTTACCAGCTGATTACACCACGTATGCTCCTGAATCATTCATCCGGACTTCTCGGAACGTCAAGTAACAGTGCAATCCTGTTTGGAGATCATGATACCTACGCACATGATACGTTACTGGAACAATTGGGAACGCAACATCTGAAGGCCGATCCTGGCGCATACTCGGTGTATAGTAATGATGGTTTTACATTAGCTGAAATTCTGGTTGAGCGCGTCAGCGGCATGAGCTTCACCACTTTCATGCACCGTTACATAACGGAACCACTTGGGATGGATCATACTAAAACACCGCAGGATATTGTGGACCTTAGCCAGATGGCAGCAACGTATTCCCCGTCACAAGAGGAGAAACTTCCATTAGAGACTACAAATATGATTGCTTCAGGAGGCATTTATTCCACCGCAGAAGACCTGGTTCAATTCTCGAAAATCTTTACAGGTGAGGTTGAATCTGTTCTTTCACAGGAATCTGTAGAGGCCATGGAGCAAGAAGAATACAAAAGAGGCATGTGGCCGGAAGAAGGAGATTCGTCCATTGGATATGGCTTAGGGTGGGACAGCGTGAACCTGTTTCCTTTTAATGATTATGGCATCCAGGCAGTAAGCAAAGGCGGCAATACGATAACCTATCATTCTTCATTGATTGTGTTACCGGAATATAATATGGCTGCTGCCGTAACCTCTTCGGGTGGTCACAGCTCAACGGATCAATTGCTGGCAACTGAACTGTTGCTTGGTGCGCTTGAGGAAAAGAATATTATTCCAGAGCGTAAGCCGGAGAAGTCACATGGCGCATCGGTAAAAACAACCATGCCGAAGGAACTTACACAGCATACGGGTACGTATGGCGGTGGTGCAAACATGTTAATGAACTTGACCGTGCAGGATGGCGGACAAATGACGATATCTTATCTGTCGTCTCCTAACAGCCCTAATCAGACATATACTTACAATGCTGATGGCTCATTCATTAATGATGAGGGTACGGAAAAGCTTAAATTCGTTCAGGAAGTCAACGGAAACACATACTTGTGGTCTCGCTCGTATCAGTCTGTTCCCGGACTCGGACAAGTTGCTTCCTCGGAATATAAGGCAGAAAAGCTTGAAACTAATGAATTGTCTGCAGAAGTAAAGGCCGCATGGCAGAAACGGGAAGGCAAAGCGTATGTGTTGGTCAATGAAAAATACACATCAACATTGTACAACGCAGCTATGCCGAGCATTCCCATTCATACTTTTAATGAGCTGCCTGGTTATATCTATACCAATAAAATTATTGGAGCTAACCAAGCCGTAAACCAATTGCAAATTCCTGGAGTAGCCGGACGTGACACGATGGAGTTCAATTTCTATGAGGAAAATGGCGTGGAATACGTTACTGCCGGAGGCAATGTCTACGCTGCTCAAGAAATCATAAAACCGATCTATGCGGGAAGATATTCGAAGACAACAATTCAAGCGAATGGTCATGCTACATGGTACTCAATTCCGGCATCGGCCGCAGGTAAAGAAATGACGGTCAAGATGTCTTCAAACAGCGCATTTGCTGTATATGACCAAGCAGGTGTAGGTATTAATCATACAGTGGTCAGTGGAAAAAATGAAATTGTATTGCCTGAGAACGGAACCATTGTGTTCGCGGGTGAAGCTGGTTCGAAGTTCGAGATTGTATTGACAACCAGAGAAAATTAATAGATGATAAAAAACTGTACAACAAAAAGTCGCGGAAATCGCGGCTTTTTTGAGTTTTAAATTTTAAATAATAGGATTTAAAGTAAATGTACCTTTTTATGAGATCCACAATGTAATATTGGGTTTCGCATAGCTAACCTAGAGGGTAAGTATTAAGAGGGCTTTTACTGGTTGGAAAAAAATGACGGAGGAAAATGTTGCAAGTGGAAAGGCAAAGCATTGATTGTTAATATACAGTAAATAATAACAATCAAATGTGCAGAAGATCGACAAGAAGCATAACAGTAATACCGATTCCAAAGAAAATAATGATTATTCGGACAACACCGAGACGGGGAGGACACATGAAAACAACGAAGATCTCATTTTTTATACTTTCACTGATGCTGCTCCTGGTGAGCGGTCTATCAGGATGGGCGGGGGAAGCCGCTGCAACATCCAATTCCAGTAAAACTTATGTTATTGGAACTGATGTCACATTTGCTCCATTCGAATATGAAGATGAGAATGGTGATTTTGTAGGTATCGATATGGATTTGCTGGATGCCATCGCCAAAGACCAAAATTTCAAGTATCAAATCAAAGCTCTGGGTTTTAATGCAGCTGTGCAGGCACTTGAAGCCAATCAGGTTGATGGTGTCATTGCAGGGATGAGTATTACGGATGAAAGAAAAGCAAAATTTGATTTTTCCGATACTTATTTTGAATCAGGTGTCGTTATGGGGGTAAGTGCCAACAATGACACAATCAAGAGTTATGAAGACCTTCGTGGACAAAAGGTAGCTGTAAAAACCGGAACAGAAGGGTATAGTTTTGCAGAGTCCATTGCTTCAGAGTATGGATTTACGATCGTTCCGTTTGATGAGTCCTACCAAATGTATGAAGATGTAAAAACCGGTAATTCCGTAGCCTGCTTTGAAGATTATCCTGTGCTGGCTTATGGGGTCAATCAGAAAAACGGCTTGAAAATTGTTACTGACAAAGAAGAAGGGGCTCCTTATGGATTTGCAGTAAGCAAAGGGAAAAACCAGGAGCTTCTGGAGATGTTTAATACAGGTCTCGCCAATATCAAAGCTAATGGTGAATATAAGCGCATTACCGAGAAATATCTTGGTGAGAACGCTCCGACTGTTGCTAATCAGAGTCGTTGGGAGCTCATTCAGAAATCTCTTCCTGCACTTTTTAAAGGTCTGGGAAACACACTTATATACACAATTGTGTCCCTGTTCTTCGCGTTTATCATCGGTCTGATTTTCGGATTTATGAAAGTGGGACAGAACAAATTCCTTCGTGGTGTTGCCACCGTATTTGTGGATATCTTCCGCGGCATTCCGTTGATTGTCCTGGCATTCTTTATCTATTTCGGGATTCCACAGGCGATGGGTTTCACGATGCCATTGTTCCTGGCGGCTATTCTGACACTTAGTCTGAATGCAGGGGCGTATGTAACCGAAATTATCCGAGGCGGGATTCAATCGATTGATCGTGGTCAGATGGAAGCTGCCCGTTCATTGGGACTTCCTTATCGCAAAGCAATGATTAAGATTGTCATTCCGCAGGCAGTGCGGGTTATGATTCCGTCCTTCATTAACCAGATGGTTATCACGCTGAAGGATACGTCAATCTTATCCGTTATTGGTCTCGTAGAGTTGACACAATCGGGTAAAATTGTAATTGCAAGAACGTTCTCCTCTTTTGACATTTGGTTAACGGTTGCTGTTATGTATTTGATTGTTATCATCACACTGACCAAAATTGCTGATTATCTGGAGGTGAAGGTTCGTCGTGGCTAAAATTAAAGTTGAAGGTTTGAAAAAAAGTTTCGGCACAAATCAGGTTCTTAAGGGAATTGATGTGGCTGTCAGCGAAGGTGAAGTGGTCTGTGTCATCGGGCCTTCCGGCTCAGGAAAAAGTACCTTCTTGCGCTGCATCAACCAATTGGAAGATATCACAGCTGGTCGAGTTATCGTGGATGATCAGGATCTCAATGATCCTAAAACCAACATTAATAAAGCGCGTGAAAATATCGGAATGGTATTTCAACATTTTAACTTATTCCCTCATTTTAACGTCTTGAAAAATATAACGTTTGCGCCAAGAGAATTAGGGGTTTTAAACGCAGAAGAGGCTCGAAAAACGGGCCTTAGCCTACTCGATCGTGTCGGGTTGTCTGATAAAGCGGATAGTTTCCCCAGTCAACTCTCGGGTGGGCAAAAACAACGGGTTGCTATCGCTCGTGCGCTTGCCATGAACCCGGATGTGATGTTATTTGATGAACCGACTTCGGCGCTTGATCCAGAGATGGTAGGCGAAGTTCTGGGGGTAATGAAAGATCTTGCGAGCGAGGGCATGACGATGATCATTGTTACTCATGAGATGGGTTTTGCACGTGAAGTAGCTGATCGCGTCATCTTCATGGACGGTGGTTATATTGTCGAGCAGGGTACCCCTGAACAGATATTTGGAAGTCCGAAGAATGAACGGACGATCAGCTTTTTGGAAAAGGTACTCTAGAACTGATCAAGACTATACAGTTATCACATTGAAAGTCGCTAGTTTTAGCGGCTTTTTTTGTTATATTTATGAGGTGATTTAATTTAATATATATTTGAATACCAAATCAAGCAAGAAAGTGAGGTCTGTACTCCATGGAAAACGTATCACATGAAGAACAACTTGAATCTATCAAAGCCTTTCAATCAACCATCCGCAAATCGGAAAATGCCTTAGTGAATATGACTCAGAATAGTAATAACACAACATTGCTACAGAAACGTCTCCAAGCTTTTTACATTGGTCTAGCACTGTTGGATAAACACTGGAATCAAAAAGCTCATTCATACACGAAGGAAGATATAGCAGAAGCCCGTCTTGTCTTGATTGGATTGTTTCCATCCCTTGAGAGCATGTATGCCAAGTCCAAAGAAGGTAGCCCTCAAAAGACTCTTCTGGAAAGAAGAATAAAAGCATTTCATCTGGCCGTTCAAGCCATGGATAACCCCCATGACTATCGAATAGAGACTGATCATGGGCGGAAAAACGTATAATTCTGATTACCCCAAAAATGGGAAATAAAAGATATATGATCATATTTCCTTCGAGTCCGCTAAGTTAGCGGCTTTTTTTGTGCACTCAAGTAGTAGTGGAAAAACACCTTGACAATAAAAAATTCTTTAGTTAACATTGATCAATGACAGTGGTTACTGACATCCAGGAAGGAGGGATATGACATGTCCATCAGCAGTAATCTTAGCAGTAAAGAAAAATTAATGTTGACGGCCATCGATTTAATTTCAAAAAAAGGCTATAAAAGTGTGACGACACAGGAAATAGCCACAACAGCCGGACTAAGTGAGAAAACCTTGTTTCGTCTCTTTAAAACTAAACAAAACTTGTTAGAGACTGCCTTTGACCAATATCATTATGCAGAAGAGATGACAAGGATCTTCAATGAAAAACTCGTATGGGATCTGTATACAGATTTGTTGCTGATCAGCAAGACATATCATAATATCATGAACCGTAACCGCAAATTGTTTATGATTAGCCTGAAGGAAGTAGAGCATCTACCCGGTTATAGAGAGAGAACGGTAAAGCATCCTCAACAACTTTTGGAGATTCTAACCAATTACTTTAATATCATGTTTGATAAAGGAAAGTTGGTTCAAATCAATCCTGAACTGCAAGCTTTTTCATTCATGTCATTGAATTATGGCGTATTCATAAATAATCTCGAAGAAGATGTGCTTTTTCCAGGGCTCTCATTGGAAGGCATCATTACAGAGAGTGTATGGACGTTTACTAGGGCATTAACTCCCTAGTTTTTTTAAGGTTTTTAATGACAGTAAGTACTGACAGTCAATTTATATTCAAAAGAATTGAGGAGAGTATGATGAACACCAATAAAGAAGCGTTATTGCTCCGTGTTCTTGTTTTCACACTGATCATATCAGTCATGAATGGAATGATGTTTAATGTTGTATTACCTGTGATTGGCAAAGAGTTCCAACTTACTGCTTCTCAAGCGAGTTGGATCGTTACAGGGTATTTGATTGTATATGCGATTGGTACAGTTACTTACGGAAAACTTACCGATAAATACAGCATAAAGGGTCTAATTTCATTTGGTCTTTGGATATTGGCAGCAGGCTCTCTTCTGGGGATTGTGGCTACAGAGTATTGGATGGTTATTGTTGCACGGATCGTACAAGCTGCTGGTGCAGCGGTCATACCTGCATTGGCCATGATTATTCCCGTTCGATACTTCGCACCGGAGAAACGCGGTCAAGCGTTGGGTACCTCCGCCATTGGTATTGCTCTTGGAAATGCTCTTGCTCCGATCGTAGCCGGATTTGTATCGAGTGCTTTAAGTTGGCAATTTCTATTTGTAATCCCATTGCTTTCTCTTGCTGCACTACCTTTTTATCGAAAATACCTGGATGATGAAAGAGGCGGCAGTGAAAAAATGGATTATTTGGGCGGAGCGTTATTAGCAGGAACGGTTGCTACACTTTTGCTCGCATTAACCCAATCTAATCCATGGTTCCTATTAATCGGGATGGTCTTATTAATACTGTTCATCATGCGCATTCGTTATGCGGAAGTGCCTTTTGTGAAACCCGCTGTTTTTCAAAACAAAGCCTATTCAGCTGGAATGGGAATTGCATTCCTTCTGATCGCAATTAGTCCTGCTATTCCATTTACTACGCCACAATTGCTCTCGGAAGTACATGGTCTATCCCCAGCATTGACAGGTGTCATTATGCTACCTTCTGCGCTCGTAGCTGCACTTCTCGGGCGTAGAGGTGGAAGGCTTGCGGATGAAAAAGGGAATCCTTTTCTACTATATACGGCATCTTCACTACTTGTTGTTGGTTTTATAAGCTTATCGTTAGTTGTAGGTGCTACACCTGTCTTGATTTCCTTTTTTCTTGTTTTTGGTGTTCTGGGTCAGTCTTATATGCAAATTGCAGTCTCAAATACCATTGCTCAGACGCTTCCCAAAGAGCAAATTGGAATCGGGATGGGGTTGCTATCCATGTTTAACTTCATTGCAGTGTCTGTGTCTACTGCTGCCCTAGGAAAGGTGCTTGACGGGGGAAAAACCACGCTTCAACTGAACCCTTTGATTCAAGATAAGACAGCTTTTGTGTACAGTAATATTTTTATTGTGCTCGCTTTGTTTGTTATTGCGATGACCATGCTATATATGCTGCAATTTGGGCGTAAGTCCAAAACTGTTCATCATTCGAGTGCATCTTAACGATGAACTTGAAATGAGAGAGAGGCCTGTCTAATGAACGACAGACCTCTCTTTTTCTTTTGCAAGCTTAAGAAAAACGATAGAGACGCACACCATGCGCAGGTACAGTCGTAACTAAGGAATTCTCCGTAAATTCAGCTGTTTCTCTGCTCCACAATTCGGTACCTTTCGTTAAGCCCGAAAGGCCGATTTCCTCAATATCGAGCTCCACAGGAAGAGGTTTCTCTCCTGTGTTAAATACGGCTACGTAAGAGGAACCATCCGTATGCTGGGCAGTCCATACAATAAGATCTTCTTTGCGTAAGGCTTCTTTGGCTCCGTAACTCTCGCGATGCATTCGCAGAACCTCACGATTGGTTAACAGGGACAATGTCCAGTCATCGTTATCTCGCAGTTCACCACCAAAAATGAGCGGGGAACGGAAGATACTCCACAGCGACATCATTGTTAACTGCTCGTCAGGCGTGAACCGAGTCCAGCGATCCGCTCCACCACCGTCAACAGAACGGATACCGATATGACCCAAAGGCAACATATCACAGTCTGGCCAGCAGCCTGCTTGGGGAACACCTTGCCACGTCCGGCAGCGATCGAACATATCCAACAATAGAGGCCAAAGGTCCCAGAAATCGTCCGTGACACGCCACATGTTCGCATGTTCGGCTAAAAATTCCGAGTATTCCACCGGAGCAGGCCCAGGAGAGAGACTTAGTACCATGGGTCGCCCGGAGCGCTCAATCGCTTTGGATATCATCTCGATCTCGGGCTGATGAGTATCATAGAGCCTGGAAGCGGCAATATCATCTACCTTGACCAAGTCAACGCCCCATTGTGCATATAGTTCAAAGAGTGAATCGTAATAAGCCTGTGCGCCTTCTTTTGAGCTATCGACACCATACATATCCGTATTCCACGGACAGATGGAGTTCGGATGAGCAATATCGCGTGCAGTGGCGGTGGTGCCCAGGATCGAAGTCCCGGCATGTGCAGCTTGACGTGGAATACCCCGCATGATGTGAATGCCAAATTGCAACCCCAGACTATGAACGTAGTCGGCTAACGGCTTAAATCCCTGTCCACCCGCAGCGGAGGGAAACCGATTCTCAGCAGGCATAAGCCTTGAATATTCATCCATGATTAGTGGAACGAACGGACGATATTGCGAAGAATTGGCCAAAGGCTCGTACCATTGAATGTCGACCGTAATATAACTCCAGCCGAAGTCTTTAAGATGTTCTGCCATGTACTCGGCGTTGCCACGAATTTCGTCTTCCGTAACGGCCGCGCCGTAACAATCCCAACTGTTCCAGCCAAGCGGTGGAGTGGATGCTGCAAGCGTATGATTCATGGGAATACTCCTCTACTGATTAATTATTGCTCTCACTAAATTCATCATAATAAAGGATTTTATTAATATCTACAGTAATGTTGAGTGTCGAATAGCAAAATATTGCGGTTAGTCGAAGAACAATTTGCGGTATACAAGGCTTTCACCGCCGCTACGAAATTCACCTGGTGTAACTCCGGTTATACTGCGAAAAGCTTTGATAAAATAACTTCCACTGGAATAGCCAACTTGTTCGGCGATGACTTCAATGCTAAAAGTGGTTCCGCGCAGCAGTTCCAATGCTTTCTCGGTACGTACACGGGTCAGATAAGCACCTGGAGTCAAGCCTGTACTGGAGGAAAAGCGACGTATAAAGTGATATTTGGAAAGGGAAACATGCTCGGCAAGGTGATCGATGCTGATCATCTTGGAGTAGTTGTTTTCTATGTATTCAACGGCTATTTGAATGTTTTCAGACCAATTCTCCCTGTTGTGCAATGTTGTTTTCTGTAATCGAGTCAATTCTGTCATGAACTGATATACGCTGGATGATGCGATCAGAGGATCAGTGATTCTGCCTGCCGCCGCATCAGTCACGATCATCCGCAACAGTCGGATGGGTGTACAGTCAGCGGGAAGATAGGGAACTTCTCCCGCTTCCCGAAGGAATTTTCGCCAATGGGGCAGAATAAGAGTGGGCCTGAACAGCAGGAACAGAAACTCCCAAGGTTCTTTTGATGCTGAATCATAGTAATAGCGATGTGCTCCTGGAATTTCCGCCAAAAAAGCTTGTCCTGCGGAAACATGATGAATGCGATTATTCGACTCAAATACACCTTCACCCGAGATTGTATATTGGAATAACAGGAGAGGCCCGTCCGAACGTTCGAGTCCATCCCAATGATAAGAAGGATCGGTTATTGAATCACATCCAGCCGCATACAGTACACACAGTTGGAGCTCCTTGTCTTCGGCGAATCGAAACCCATAGGTACCTCTAGGGATATTCATGTCAGTTCTCCTTGTTGCCCTGAATTTTTACTGCGCTCCGCGAATGAAAATATCCACTAGTCTCTGACCTAATGAAAAATTGGAACCATATTTACGCAGGTTATCTTCCCGATTACCCATTAGCATCATGGTCGAGAAGGTTTCTGCCAGGAAAAACGGATCGTCCGTCCGTAGTCTGTTTGCATCCATTGCCCGTTGAAAATGAGTGGCTAACACTTCGTGAATATGATGCTCCGCTTCACGTATGTCCTGAATTTGGGCATGGTCAAGAAAAGGCTCAGCTTCTCGAAGCATCGTTACAATCTCTGCATGTGGATTGGCCAGTCTGGCCTCTGCCAAACGCACAAGCCCCGACTCCAGATTCTCGGCTTGATCGAGCATATGCGATGTTAACCGGCTCACATTCTGAAGCATCGTTGTAAACGCGACTTTAAACAGCTCTGGTTTGCTAGTGAAATGATAATAAATGGTTGGTTTGGACACGTTACATGCTTTGCCAATTTGCTGAAGTGTGACTGTTTCGTAGCCATACTCCATGAATAGCTTTGAAGCTGTATGAATAATGGTTTGCTGAATTGAGATATCGTCGTCGCCATGTTTGGGTCTTCCTGGCAAACGTTTGTATGATTTTTCTGTCATTAGATTTCCCTCCATGAATATTTTATGACAAATAACGATAGTTAGCAAAATCACCTTGTAATTATACTTACCGGTAAGTATAATTTATGGAGAGTTAAAAAAGAGAACACATTATCCTCATAACAAGGTGGTTTTAGGATTGAAAACAGCACAACGTACAAACAAATGGAAGAAGATAATCATATGGACAATCTTGTCCATCGTTATCATCGTAGCCGGAGCTTTCGTATATCTTAATTCGGTTACGTATAGTCCTTCTGAACGAGCTGAAGCGGCAATGACAAGTGATGCACAGGTTAATGTCACCAAGATTAAGGACGGTTACCGGTTTGAACCCGTGGGTGTAGAGGTAACTGAACCGAATATTATTTTTTATCCGGGCGGTCTAGTTGAACCTGAAAGTTATTCTCCACTTGCCAGAGAAATGGCAGAACAGGGACACCGGGTATATATCGCGAACATGCCAATAAACTTGGCGATTTTCGGTCAAAACAAGGCTAATTCCTTTATCGAGGAACATCCCGATGAAGCATTTGTAATTGGCGGCCATTCATTGGGAGGATCATTTGCATCTCGATATGCTGCTGAGCACAATGAGAAGTTGGAAGGCGTCTTTTTCTTGGCTTCCTATGCAGATGAAGGTGGGAGCTTGAAGAATACGGACTTGTCTATCTTACAGATTACAGGCTCGGACGACGGAGTACTTAACTGGGAAGACTGGGAGAACTCCAAAGCAAATATTCCGGAAAAAACGACATATGTAAGTATTGAGGGTGGAAATCACGGTCAATTTGGCTCATATGGCATGCAAAAAGGAGACAATCAGCCTGCTATTACGGAAGAAGAGCAGTTGGAAGAGGTTGTCGTAGCATTGCGGAACTGGATGGATAAATTAAAATAATATAATCAACTATGTGCTGAACGGTAATGATTCGTGGTACGATTAAAGTCGCTATTTTAGCGGCTTTTTTTGTTGAAGGATACGGCTGTGCCTCAGTGGGACAGGGTTAACTGCTTTTATTGATTGAATTTCAATTCAATGATAGGCTTATACACGGAAGACAGCAAGAGCAAGAACATCAAAAGGAGAAAAGATTATGTTTTACAGAAAATTTGCTTACACGTTAGTGATCATCCTCGCTGCATTATTGTTCTCCGGTTGTACATCAGAGTCTGTGCTTGATATCGGATCACCTCAAGTTTCGGAGGATATGGGATTTGATGAGGTTGCCAATTATATCTCGGAGTATAAAGAGCTCCCACCCAACTATATCACCAAGAAAGAGGCCAGTGATCTGGGATGGGAACCAAGTGAAGGGAATTTACGTGAAGTGGCTCCAGGTAAAAGCATTGGCGGCGACGTGTTCAGAAACCGGGAAGGACTGCTCCCCAACAAAAAAGGCCGGATATGGTATGAAGCCGATATAAATTACTCAGGAGGACGGCGCGGAAGCGACCGAATTCTATATTCGAATGACGGTCTAATCTATAAGACGACAGATCATTACAAGTCATTTGAACAGTTAAAATAAATGGAGGAACTAATATGAGCAATATTCAGATTGACGGATACCACATTCACAGCAAGGAAGAATTGCATCACGTTCTTCAGAACCAGCTTGAGTTAGACGAGAACTACGGAGGCAATTTGGACGCGCTGTGGGATGTCTTAACTGGAGCTGTAAGTATGCCGCTTACTGTTCAGTGGATTGGCTTTGAGAAGAGCAAAGAAATTCTTGGAGATTACGCTGACCAAGTCATGGAATTGTTGCGGGAAGTTGAAGCGGAGATCCAAGGATTTACGTTGGAATTATATTACTGAAAAGTATGTTTGGTGTGATGAGGCGATGGGCAACCATCGCTTTTTTGGTCTTCAGATTCTACTCAGACTCTACTCAAACTCTACTCAAACTCATGTCTAGATCATGCTATTTCATGGCTTAATAATCAAGGTTGGGGTTAGTAGACTTCCTTATACTTTAAGCATGGAATAGGTTAGGCGGGAGTGTACTCGTACACTAACAGTTGAATATGTAAGCGTATACTACTCCATAGCGAACCATCTTAATGTCTGGATTGGTTATTACAACTAACACCATTTAGGGGGCAGAAAAATAATGAGAGTCGTTTCAAAAATGCTAGGAGCATGTCTCGTAACGAGTGTTGTGCTGGTTTCCGCAGGTTGCGGAAACGCTGCAGAGAATTCCGAATCGAATACCAGTGACCCCAACAGTCCGATTACGTTTACCTTCTTTGGCGCAGATGCAAGTCCCAACTGGAACAATATGCAGGATGCTGTAGGGAGGAAAATTACGGAAGAAACGGGTGTAACCATTAATGCTGAATTCGATATCTCAAGCGGAGGAGGAAACGACCGTATATCCCTTATGGCCGCCAGCGGTGATTACCCGG
Organism: Paenibacillus sp. 1781tsa1; assembly: GCF_024159265.1. Lineage (NCBI taxonomy): Bacteria > Bacillati > Bacillota > Bacilli > Caryophanales > Paenibacillaceae > Paenibacillus > Paenibacillus sp. 1781tsa1. Next base: position 3,277,563 of record NZ_JAMYWY010000001.1, read on the forward strand.
ATTTAATATTCCCTAAAGGTAACCTGAGCAGACTTGTTGATGCTGGTGCAATGATTGATCTGACGGATCTGATCGAAGAACATGCGCCCAATTTGAAAAAAATTTACGGTGAGCATTTTAATCGCTTGAAATATAGCAATGAAGACCCATCCATATATTGGATTCCAACGAATGGTGCGATTGATCAAGAAAGCTTCGATGCCACGAATGGTGCTGCTATTCAGCACCGAGTAGTCAAAGAACTTGGATACCCCGAGATCAAAACCTTGGAGGATTATGAAAATGTCCTGCGTGAGTATTATAAAAATAATCCAACTACGGATGATGGCCAACCGACAATCCCGCTGACACTCAGTGCAGATGGATGGCGGCGAATGATCACCGTTACCGATCCGGCAGTGATGGCTACTGGAGGACCTGGGGATGGTGAATATTTCATTAACCCTGACACATATGAAGCTGTTCTTCATTATAAGCGTCCTGAGGAGAAGGAATATTTCCGTTGGTTGAACAAAATGTATAATGAAGGTCTAGTAGGTAAAGACAGTTTTGTACAAAAGGATGATCAGTATAAGTCCAAAATCGCCAGTGGACGTGTTCTATCGGTGCTTGATCCGCTTTGGGGATTCAGCGATGCGGAAAATGCTTTGAAAAGTGCAGGCAAGGACGACATGACTTACGGATTCTATCCTGTAACGCTGAACGACAGCTTCCAACGCAAAGATTTTCAGGATATCGGATTCGATGGATATGGTATCGGCATAACTGTTGATGCTGAAGACCCTGTCCGGGCCATCAAATTCCTGGATTGGCTTTCTTCTGAGGAAGGTCAAGTATTAAGAAATTGGGGTATCGAAGGTGAACATTACGTTGTGGAAGACGGAGTTCGCAAAATACCGGCAGATATTCAGGAGCGTAAAAACAAAGACAATAGCACATTCAGCAAAGAAACCGGTATAAACTTATACACCATTTTTGGCGCTCATTATGGAGACGGTGTCAAAGATTCAACGGACAACTATTATACAACCAACTATCCTGAGCAGATCCAGGAAGGTTATTCTGATATAGAAAAAGAAACGCTGAAAGGTTATGGTATTACAACCTGGAAGGAGCTGTTCCCTGACGGAGATGAGTTCCCGGTGAAAGAGTGGGGTGCAGCCTATAATATGCCGATTCCTACGGATAGCGGAGACTATAACGTGGTGTATCAGAAGACACAAGATATTATCCAGAAACGGATCGCGGAAGCAATTACATCCTCTCCGAGTGCTTTTGAAGACATATATGATAACATGATTACCGAACTTGATAGTGCAGGTGCAGTTGCCATGGAACAGCAGTATACAGAGTGGATTAAAGATCGCGTTAGATTATGGACTGGAAGAGAGATCAATTAACCCGCGGACATGATCTCGTTAACTGGTTAAATGCAGATTAGATACGCCTCGCAAGCAAATGAAGAAAAAGAGAAACATCGAGCCAACCTACATGGCTTGATGTTTTTTACTTGGCGAATTATCTTGTCGTTATCATCATCATATTTCGATTGCATCACGTCGTTGTTTGCTATATTTGCCCGGAGAAATGCCGACCATTTTAGTGAAACTGCGAATAAAATTGGCATAGTCACTAAAACCCGATTGAAAGCATGCATCCGTAATACTCATTCCATCAGATAGGTGGAATTTGGCACGTTCTATACGACGACCCAAAATGTAGGAGCGGATCGTTAATCCGGTATGCTTTTTGAACTGTCGGCTGATGTATGTGCTGTTCATATAGAATGCTTCGGCAAGTTTACGAAGTGTAATATCTTGATTAAGATGAACCTCAATATAATCCATCGTTTCACGAACCAGCTCAGGCATGATGTCATTGGGAACAAATGAATTGTTGTGAAACCAGACGTTAACCATGACCAATAATTGGGCTACCGCTGCATTAATTTTGATGTCCGTGCCATAAGCATCCGAAGCAAGCAGTCCCTCCAGTTCGTTCGTCCATTGCATCATCATTTTCAAGCCTTGATTGTCTAAATGCACGATATTGCCTTTTCCTTTTGGGCGATGATCAAAACATGACGACAGATTGGTTGATGGCGTAGACAGCTGGTAAAGGTATGTTTTTTTTAGATTGATTGTAATGCGCTCATACTCAGATTCATCCAGTATAAAGGCTCGGTGCATCTCCTCGGGTGACATTACAAGCAAATCACCAGGCTGTACATGGTAACATCGATTTTCTACATAAAAGTGAACGTTCCCACGAAGAAACAGGTAGATCTCGTATGCATTATGGCGATGATAGATTGTTTCCAGCTTATACGTCGTTACGCGGTGCAGATATAAGAGCTCAGGCTCGATGGGATCATAAAAACACTCAGAGGATCCACTCATGAAGTACCTCCTGTCATTTCACGCAATAAATAGAGCGGTTAACGCAATGAAATTGTATTCAGGTTACCTTAAAATGTAATCATCCTATCATGATACCTTTTGTATTGCAAACGCTTTCTTAGATAGAGCACAACTAATAACGATTATAGGGGGAGTAATTCGATGAATCATCATTCTACACCACTTGCTGGTGAGCAAAACCAAGACCAAGATGCCAATTGGGAGAGTATTCCAAGGGAGATTGGTAAGCTTCGTCCCAACGGTAACCCTCTGGTGGCCCACAAATTCGGAGCCGATCCCTATGCTCTGGTATTTAACAATAGAGTCTACTTATATATGACAAGTGATAAGCTTGAATATGATAAGGACGGTCTTCCACAGAAAAACAGCTATAGTTCAATCAACCGGATTACGGTTATTTCCTCAGATGACTTAATCAACTGGACTGATCATGGGGAGATCAGAGTTGCCGGACCTCAAGGTGCAGCAACATGGGCTTCGCAATCCTGGGCCCCGGCAGCTGCTCATCAAATCTTGGATGGCGAGGATTGCTTCTTTCTTTATTTCGCTAACAACGCCAGTGGAATCGGGGTATTGTCTGCGCCAACACCTGTAGGTCCATGGGTAGACCCTATCGGAAAAGCACTTATTACAAGAGAGACTCCGGGAGTGGAAGACGTAACTTGGCTGTTCGATCCAGCTGTACTTGTAGATGATGATCATGAGGCTTACCTCTACTTTGGTGGTGGTATTCCGGAAGGGAAAGCAGGAAGACCTGATACGGCAAGAGTTATGCGATTGGGAGACGATATGATCAGTGTCGTTGGCACAGCTAAGGTTATTCAGGCGCCTTATATGTTTGAAAGCTCAGGGATACATAAATATAATAATAATTACTACTATACGTATTGTTCCAATTTTGACAAGGCAGATCGGCCAGAGGGTAGCCCGCCACCCGGTGAGATTGCCTATATGACTAGCGTTCAACCAATGGGTCCATGGACATATCAGGGCACGCTGCTCCAGAATCCCGGACACTTCTTTGGTATTGGTGGCAACAACCACCAGGCTATATTTCAACTAGCAGATCAGTGGTACATTGTCTATCATGCCCAAACATTATGCCAAGCCATGAATATTCCCGAAGGTTACCGTTCAACACATGTGAATCGAGTCGAGCATGATGAGGCTACGGGTAAGATTAAGAAAGTACATGCAGATTATCAGGGCGTGGATCAAATTAAGTATTTCAATCCCTATAAGCCGGTAACAGGTTCCACAATTGGATGGAGCAGCAGAGTATCCACTGAGCAATATCCGGACTCTGGTGAGATGTCTGTATCAGATTCGAATATCATTGCCGTCAAGCTGCAAAATGAAAGCTGGATAGCCATATCCAAGGCTGATTTTGAAAGTGGAGGACCTTCTAGGTTCTCAGCCATGATTTCGAATCAAGGAACCGAAGGTACGTTGGAGCTTCGGATTGATCGCACGGACGGACCTTTAATTGGAGAACTCATTGTTCCGCCCGCCACCGAATCTCTTCAATGGATGGAGGTAACAACCAAAGTTACGGGTGCACAAGGTGTGCAAGACTTGTATATTATCTTTAAAAGTACAACAGACAGCTCAAGTATTCTTTTAAGAGAATGGAAGTTTAATAGAAAAAATGAGGTGTAATTAAAGCATGTATCCAAATCCGATTATTTGGGCTGATTACCCGGATCCTGACGTGATTCGTGTAGAGGACACATATTATATGGTCAGTACAACCATGCATATGATGCCGGGATGTGTCATTCTGCGTTCATATGATCTGATCCATTGGGAAGTAGCCACATATGTATACGACACATTGGATGATACACCCGCGCAACGGCTTGAAAATGGTCAACATATATATAGTAAAGGCATGTGGGCCGCTTCCCTTCGTTATCATCAAGGCATGTTCTATGTCATTTTTGTCGCAAATGATACCCGTAAAACGTACTTGTACACGTCGACCTCCATCTCGGGAGAGTGGAAGAAGCAAGTAGTGGAGGGATTTTACCATGATTGCTCCTTATTTTTTGATGATGACGAACGAGTTTATCTTGTGTACGGGAATACCGAGATTTATCTGACCGAATTAAGCTCCGATCTGACCGGGCCCAAACCGGGTGGAGTGCATCGCTTGATTGTAAAAGAAGAGCAGCCTTATCACCTTGGTTATGAAGGAGCACATTTCTACAAGATCAATGGGAAATATGTTGTATTCCTGATTCATATCACGAAAGCTTCCGGACGGAGAACGCAGGCGTGTTATACGGCAGACTCTCTGGAAGATGTCTTCACTGGTGGAGAAGTATTTAATGACGATATGGATTATTTCAATTCTGGTGTTGCTCAGGGTGGCATCGTGGATACACCGAATGGGGATTGGTATGCAATGCTGTTTCAGGATCATGGGGCTGTAGGCCGGATTCCTGTTTTGGTTCCGCTCCATTTTGATCAAGGTATTCCGGTATTTGCGAACAAAGCTCCAAAACAGATTGATATTCCGAGCACCAGACCAGAGTACCGTTATAACCCGTTAATAGGTAGCGACAGTTTCAATTATGAAGCCGAAGAAGATGGAAGAGTACGCCTCCGTGATTTTTGGCAATGGAATCATACCCCTAATCAAGAACTCTGGTCCGTCACAGAGAAACCCGGGGTTTATCGTGTTCGAACCGGACAGATCAGCCCGAATCTGACATTCGCCGTCAACACACTAACCCAGCGTTCAATGGGGCCCGCTTGCGAAGCAATCGTTACGCTTGACGGCAGTGGTCTGAATAATGGCGATTATGCCGGGTTATGCTTTCTGATCGGTTCATACGGTATGATCGCTCTTACGAAGCAGGATAACCAGTTTCACTTGGTCATGCATGCTAGAGATGGTGAGGACTCGACCATATTTGGTAATCTGATTGACCAAGAGCCTGCTACGGAGCATGAACGTATCCCGGTATCTGGTCCAGTAGTTCAACTAAAAGCATTCGGAAATTTTGAGAACAATCTGGATGAGTGCTCTTTTGCCTATTTCGATGGAATTGAATGGAGAGATATCGGGATTGTCCATAAAATGATATATAAACTGGATCATTTTATGGGTTGCCGAACGGGGTTGTTTGTATATTCAACCCAAATGGTTGGAGGGACAGCTGACTTTTCAAATTTCCAATATCGTATGATTCATCCGGAAGAGAAACAATGAACATATGTAAAAGCCGCCCAACGGCGGCTTTTCGTATTCAATGATTACAAGTTGTTGTACAATGATATGGATTCAAAGTTGCCAGAGAGAAAAGAGTTGTTCAAACCGAACTGGGGGCATGTCGTCATGTATAAGAGATGTCTGGACATAACAAAATGGACCTTTATTCTGTTCCTTGCTGTGTCGATACCAGCAGGCCATACCGAAGGGAATTCCAAACAACATCATTCGCAGCCAGATGGGCAGCAGGTTCTACTCCCCGCTGTGTTTGAGAGGTATTCTCCTCCCATAGTAGTCTCTTTTGTCAGGGAAACCGGAGATGACATTGAGCGCATGATTAACCAATTGCCTGGGGAGACGATGCTGGACAATCGCTGGACTCGTTTGTATGAGAAGGAACTAGGAATTCAGATTCACTACGACTGGATTGCTAATGGAGATGTGTACAATCAGAAACTGGGTGTATCCCTTGCTGCAGGACGCTTTCCAGATGTGGTAAAAGTAAATCCATATCAACTCAGACAACTGAGCAACGCTGGAATGATTGAAGATTTAACCCATGTGTACCAAGAGCATGCTTCACCTCTTACGAAGAGTATTTTAGAGGCAGAGGGAACAGGCGCATTTGATGCGGCAACCATTGATGGCAAACTGATGGCTATTCCCGAATCTTCTTCCTCCATTGAGACTGCACAGTACCTGTGGATTAGAACCGATTGGTTGGAGAATCTGGGGCTGCGGCCACCTGTAACGATGGAAGAGCTTCTGCAGATTTCGAAAGCGTTTACAGAGAAAGATCCCGACAGAAACGGAGAACAGGATACGTACGGACTTGCGCTAACGAACCATCTATGGGATCCAGTTATGGGAGCTGCAGGGCTGATGTCAGGCTACGGTGCCTACCCTACGATATGGGTTAAAGATGCAGAAGGAAACCTTACTTATGGAGGCATACAGCCTGAAGTTCGAGAGGCTTTGAAAGCACTGCAAACGATGTATCGTGAAGGCCAGCTTGATCCGGATTTTGGCTATAAGAGTGGAAGTAAAGCGTCTAGAATGGTTCAGGATGGAAAAATAGGGATGCTCTACGGGGAACAGTGGACATCCTTTATGCTTCAGACCACCCGTGATACGGATAATGATGTAGAATGGCAGGCATATCCCATTGTTGCAAAGTCTGACCAGAGTCTGTTCGTTCCGCTACGTTCCAACACTGGGCAATACTTTGCTGTAAAAAAAGGCTTCTCTAATCCAGAGGTCGTGGTTAAGCTCATGAATCTGCATCTGGACATCAACTGGGGGGATCAGGCACAGTATGAAACATACTACAATGATGACTCCAAAGCGGTGTGGATGCTTTCACCGGTGACTCCTTTTCCCGGTAATAAAAATATAGATGCATACAAACAAATTCGGGATGCCAGAAGTACAGGAGACTACTCTGTTCTGCAGAATGAAGCTCTCGCCATTCATAAACGAATTGTAGCCTATGATGTGAACCATGTAGAGAGCGGTTGGGGCTGGAAACAAACCTATGGGCCTTCGGGTGCTTTTAGCATTGCAGATTCTTATGAACAGAACGGCCAACTTCTCTATGACCAGTTCACTGGCGGCATTACGGACACCATGGTTGATCGACAAATCATTCTTCGAGATCTTCAGCTTGAAGCCTATATGAACATTATTCTAGGCAGGTCGATCGATGAGTTTGATCAATTCGTAGAGAACTGGCGCAAGCTGGGGGGAGATCAGATCACTTCGGAAGTTAACGCATGGTTTCACACCAGCAAGCCAAAGGAGCGCTAATGTTCACTTTATTCATACAAGGAACCAACTCAGCCTTTGGCATTGGAGGTGAATGTATTGATCAAGATTCCTGCTAGATCATGGCTTAACAGCATATTTGCGCGATTGATAATTACCTATCTGGTATTCGTTCTTCCACTTATTCTTCTTGGAGTGTATCTGTATCATTGGAGTTATGACAATGCAAGCCAGGAAATATCGTTGTCAACGGAGAGACGGTTGAACCAATATGTCGTGGAATTGAACAGAGAGATGGAATGGATGGAATTACAGCAGTTTGATATTGTTGAGGATCGAAAACTGAATCGTCTGGCGATTCTCTGGGACATGATGGATCAGGTTGAGCGGCGTGATACATTAAATTACCTGACCGAACGACTCGCTTCATTTAAGAATAGCACTGCTTATATCAAAAACGTTCATGTACATATCCCTTCTGTCGGCAAAAGTATATCCGCGAACCAAGGCATCGATGATTTTAATAAAAGTTCTTACCTATACTTCAGTTCAAGCATGCAAGGAAAAGGTACACGTTTCACGGTAAAAGAGGACACCTTGAACTTGAGTGCCGTCAGGCTGACCGGCACGAGGGGAGAGCCCCCGCTTTTTGTCATTCAAGTGGAGCTGGACACAAATCATTTTCAAAATGAACTCACACGACTTAATCTGTACCCGGAGAGTTCAACTTTCCTGATTGAGGACAAAACGGGGCATGCCATCACAGATAAGCATCAAGCTGGTGTTATTCTCGCGAATTACCGGGAGCACAGTATAAAAGGTACACTGGATGGCTTTCGAATGAAGGTAGGGGACACCATGTATCATGTTAGTCAGTTGCATATGGACGCCCTGGGCTTATCCGTAGCCACATATTTACCCGAGGCCATTGTCACCAAACCGCTTAGCAAGTTCTATCATTGGGCTTGGCTGTTTGCCATTACATCATTTGTTGCCATCACGGCGTATCTGTATTCCAGCTACAAGTTGATTCATATTCCGTTACTGTTATTGGTGAAAAGATTCAAAAAAATGGAGGGAGGCATGTTTGATGTTCCCATCGCGCATAATCGAAAGGACGAATTCGGCTTCCTCTACACCCGTTTCAACCTCATGATTGAAAATCTTCAATCCCTGATCGACCGGGATTTCAAGAAAACACTGATGATGCAGCGGGCTGAGTTGAAACAGCTCCAATCCCAGATTAATCCTCATTTTCTGTACAATAGCTTCTTTATTCTGAATTCACTGGCAAGAACAGGGGAGACAGAGCGTATTGAGCAATTTACTAACATGCTTGGGGAGTATTTCAGATTCATCACCCGGAATGAAACCGATCATGTGAAGTTGAAAGTGGAAGTTGAGCATTCACGAATCTATACAGAGATTCAGCAATTACGGTTCTCCAGACGAATCAACGTTGATTTTGGGTCACTACCTGCTGAGATGGAGCATATTCACGTTCCCAGACTCATTATTCAACCCATTATTGAGAATGCATATGAACACAGCCTTGAAAAGAATACGGCCTCCGGTCTTCTAATTATTGGGTTTAATATGGATGGTTCATATGCCGAGATTACAGTAGAGGATAATGGAAATGAGTTGGAAGAGCAACAGATTCAAGCTCTTCAACAACGCTTGCATAACGACGGAAGTACGGATGAAATGACCGCGTTAATAAATATTCATCGACGTCTGGTCCTGACGTATGGAGAAGGAAGTGGCCTTTTCCTATCCAGAAGTGAACTGCAAGGATTAAAAGTCACAATTCGAATCCAGTGGAAAGAAGGAGAGAACGAATGTATCGACTTTTGATTGTAGATGACGAGGAGATTATTACGGATAGTCTCTATGAAACATTCGCCAGACATATCCCCGACCAGCTTGATGTATGTAAGGCATACTCTGCAACAGAAGCATTGTCCTGGATGCAGCGTTCGAGAATTGATATTGTTCTAACGGACATTCGCATGCCGGGCATGAGTGGTTTGGAACTGACAGAGCGGATTCAAGCCAGTTGGCCGAATTGTCGCGTCATTTTTCTAACAGGACATAGCGATTTTGATTATGCCTATCAAGCTTTTCAAATGACCAATGTGCGTTACTTGCTCAAAACGGAAGGCTATGACAAGGTGATGTCTGTTGTCGAAGATGTGATGGAAGAGATTCGGCGAAGTCATAGCATGCTTGAGTTGTTGGAACAATCACATAAAGTCAACTCGCAGCTTGCACTGATTCAACAAAAAGAGTATTTGCGGAAGCTGCTTCAAGATTGTACAGCGCTTATGGCTTCTACTATTGATATGCAGGACGAATTATTCAGAAGAGATATAAGATTACAGATCAACTCACCTGTTTATCTCATACTGGGTCGGTTCAATAATCCGCCAGAAAAAGGTTCAGATCTCACACAAGTCCAGGAATCTGTTCGTATTATCGGCTCTTCTCTAATGCATGAGCGAACAGTGTGCGTCAGTGTAACGGACCATTATGGAGATACGATCTGGTTGCTACAGCCGAAGCAGGAAGAAGAGATGACCAATGATAAACTTGTACGATTTCTAGAAGGCACACTGGAACTGGTGCAGGAAGCTTGTATGGTATCTCTTGGTGTATCCATTGCATTCTCATTAAGCAGTCAAAGCTGTGAATGGTCCGAGTTAACCAAACAATATGAACGTCTGAGATTACTCCAGTGGATGAAAATAGGGGATGGCGTATCTATGGTAATCACGGATCATCGCAATGACCTCTCATCTGATGTACCCAAAGAATCCATGCGTATCTCAAACCGGATTGAGATTATGTCAGGATATTTGGAAACGGGGCGAATTCAGCCATTTTACGATATATTTGAGGAGCTTGCAGGTGAACTGCTGCAACAGGATATCACGATGGAACGTGCAATGGAAACCTACTACAATCTGGCCTTATTATTACATTCGACCATCAATCGGTGGGGTCTTCAACAGAAGATCCCAGATCAACGAAGCTTGCTGCATCTAGGGGAGTATACTTGCATGAAGGATGCAGTACAATTTTTATATCGTGCTGCCGATGAACTAGTCCGGTACAAAAGATCAAATAAACAGGAGCGCGCTAATGTTGTCATTCATTCCTTATGCAGTTACATCAAGGAGAACCTTGAGAAAGATCTTTCTTTAGTAAGACTGGCAGAACTTCATCATTTTAATCCATCCTATCTGTCCCGATTCTTTAAGCAGGAAATGGGAATTAACCTATCCGAGTTCATTGACGACTGCCGAATAAGAAGAGCCAAAGAATTGCTTCAGAACCCGAATTTTATGGTGCGTGAGGTCTCACTCCAAGTGGGATACGAGGCAGCGCATTCGTTTACCCGACTTTTTAAGAAAATAACGGGAATGACTCCCCAAGAATACCGGGAATCCCTTTTGGTACGTTAATTGTAAATTCTCTGGAATTGACTAGCTCAAACAACCACAACAACCACAACAACCGCAGGGAGTAGAATACATCCTGCGGTTGTTGTGGTTGTTATCTAATGGATATACTCACCGAATCGGCGAACCACCTTAGGCCGTGTGAATTTTTTGTCGTCTGTATGCATTGGGGCTCGATCCGGCATACGCTTTGAATTTTTTATAGAACCAATCAATATCCTTATAGCCTACCTCAATCGCAATTTCATATATTCGCAGATTCGTGGAAGACAGCAGTTGCTGGGCCTTTTCCATACGTTGCTGGAGCATATAATCATTGAAAGACATTTTCTCTTCTAGTTTGAACTTCTGTCCAAGGTAGGCGCAGTTAAAATGAAGCATGTCAGAGATCTTCTTCAGCGTGATTTCATCACTCAGGTGATCCCGTACATAGGCTTTGACGATACGAATCACATGACTGGAGTGCATGGGCTTACCATTCATTTGAACAGGCGTTTTGAAGAACGACGACGTTTTGTGTGCCGGATCGGTTTCAAGGTGGGATCGAAGTCCATGCAGACTGTTAAGTAAAGAAGAGGGACTAACAGGATACGGGAGATAATCATTCACCTGATACGTAAGGGCTTTGCGAACGAACCTGAAGTGATCTCTTCCACCCATCAGGAGGATGGGGATCTGACTTTTTAGTCGAATGTCGTTGCATAACCAGAGCCCCGCGGTATCAAACCTCTCTGTATGTACCATAACAAGGGAAAAGTCTCGTTCTGACAATGCGGTCAAAGCCTCGGACGATGAGAACACACAATTTGCAATAGTATATTGAGCTTTGCTCCGTAGCAACATCTGTTGCAACTCTCCGCACAAACGACGGCTGAAATCCACAAGTAAAATATCATACATGAAGCAATACCTCGCCTTCTGCTGAATTGTAATCCGCCAGGTTTAACTGAATTATGACTTAATTTCATTATGGTAATAAAAGAAAGCGCATACAATGTGCATATTTTTGTAGAGAGTGCATTTCTTTACCAATTGAAACCCAGAATGCAATTTGTACGCACAAAATCACGAAAATCTATATTCAGCCGGGGTAAACACCTGTATTTAGGCAGGTTGTTTACGCTTTCATTTGGACGATACACTGTGATAGCAAAAGACAATCAGGGGGGAAGACGATGAGAAAAAACAAGTTCATGCTACTGAGCCTGGTGTTTGCGGTCTTGCTGGTAATCGCTGCATGCAGTTCTGCACCTACCGCTCAACCCGAGCCGGAAAAGACAACACCACAGGAGGAACAAAAACCCGCAGAAACCGAGCCGAAGAATGAAAACTCTACGCCAGAAATGGATTTTGACATGGGCGGCAGAACAATCAAAGTTGTTGCTTGGTGGGACATGGAAATACAGGGGAACAACCCGGACAACATTCAACGCCTTGAGAATCTCGAAGCGCTGAAGAAAAAACACAATTTTAATATTGAATACGTTTCCATTGATTTTGGCGAATATCAGGAAAAGGTGGTCGCTTCCCTGATGGCAGGGGAACCGCTTGGTGATTTGGTGAGATTGGGCAAAAACTATGCCATTCCCGCATTGACCAAACAGGATCTCTTGTGGCCAGTGGATGATTATATTAAAAACGACAAAGTATTCAATCAGAAAACAACGAAGGAATATATGCAATATGAAGGCAAAGGTTACGGCTTTACCGAGGACCAGTCCTCCTTTATCAACGGAATTTTCTATAATCGCACCCTCATGCAGGAGCTGGGCTTGAAGCCGTTGCAGGAATATGTGGATGCTGATGAATGGAACTGGGATACGTTCCTCAGTGTTGCGAAACAAGCGAACAAGGATCGGAACAACGATGGCAAGCTGGACACTTGGGGACTCGCTCAGACAGGATTGCTTGAACCAATTCTGTATTCCAATGAAGCTTCCCTGACCCTAGAGGATAAGCAGAATCTGGAAGACCCAAAAACGAAGGAAGCACTGAATTTCCTGTCCAAACTGGCTACGGAAAAGGTCGGTAGAGCTTCTGAAGGCGGCGACTGGACTGAGCCGTCCACGTTCTTCCGTCAAGGCAATACGTTGATGTATTCAGGTGCTATGTACGAGGTTGAAGGCATTATGACAGACATGAAGGATTACGATATCGGTTTTGTACCATTCCCTAAAGGTCCAAGTGCATCAGCGTATCACTCTGGTGAGTCACGTTACCAGGCTATAACGATTCCTAAAGCAGTAGAGAATCCGGAACAACTGATGTACATCTGGGAGAAAATTAACGAGATTGATTCGATCTATGAGTATCCGGGCCAATCCACACTGGAGACACATCTGACTGACGAAGCTGATATCAACAACGCCAGGGAGGTCGCAGAAGGAATGCTGGTTCTCGACCATAATACATTCCCGTCCTTGCCTTTCTGGGACTTTGATGGAGAGCTCAAAGAAGGGGTATCTGTATCTACGCTGATTGAGAAATACAAGGCACCTTTCCAGGCTGCGATTGATGAGGTATACAAATAAGCATCATGACACACGGGCAGAACGCACCAGTGATGGTGCGGTCTGTCCGGGTTAGTCAATCGTCCAGTTCTCGCAACGCTTAGAGGAAAGGGGATACATTCGAACATGCGGTCACGTAAGAAAAAGGGACTAATCTTGGTGCTTGTCCTGGCCCTGGTACTCTCCATATGGACGCTATATCCATCGCGGGATCGTTATCCGGGGACGGTACATGCGCTTGAGGACTTTGACGCAGTATCGGCAACCGAGGATTCATACAGTTATGACCATTATCTGACTACTCATGCCAATTCGGCTAAACCCGAGAAAACAATACGCATTGAAGGCGAATCTTATGTTCAGGCAACTGACGGGGAATTCGAGGTCGTGCAAGGTTATGCAGGACTGGATGGGAGCGCTGTAATTACGCCGGAAACTGGAACCATTCGTTGGGATGTTCCCGTTCAAATGAGCGGTTTGTACAATATTCGCATTCACTATTACCCTGTAGAGGGTAAAAGCTCGGGTATTGAACGCAGACTCGAGGTGAACGGGGAGGTTCCATTTCGAGGGGCCGATGTTCTCTTGTTTGACAGGGTGTGGGGAAATCGCGAGGATAACGTTCGTCGTGACGATCGGGATAACGATCTCAGACCAAGACAAGTGGAACAGCCCGAGTGGCAGTTGACTTCCTTCAAGGATAGCGGAGGCTATTTCGAGGAGCCCTTTCAGTTTTATTTTGAAAAAGGAAACCCGCAGTTATCGCTCACTTCGTTAAGAGAAAGTATGGCGATCGATTATATTGAGCTGTATCAGGAAGGGGAGATCCCGACCTATGCAGAGCTTGAGGCAACATATGCCTCACGGGGGCTGAAACCAGCGGCTCCTGTCATGCTGAAAGTACAAGGGGAACAAGCAGTCAGCAAGTCGTCTCCTACACTGGCACCCATCTCGGATCGTTCGAGCCCATCGCTGGAACCTTATGATGTGTCCAAAATTCGCATGAATGCGATCGGGGGCATCAACTGGAAGCTGCCGGGTGAATGGATCGAGTGGGAAATCGACGTGCCTGAAGACGGATTGTATCAAATCGCGTTAAAGGTAAAACAGGATCAATTGCGCGGTATTTACGCTACCCGCAGTCTGACGATCAACGGCGAAGTTCCGTTTAAAGAAATGAAACGCATTCGCTTCAACTACAGCCCATCCTGGCAAACTCAGGTTCTGGGAGCGGCAGAAAATCAGCCTTACCAGTTTCATCTCGACAAAGGAAAACACCGGATTCGAATGACGGTTACGCTAGGCGACATTGCTCCGCTGCTTCGTACCGTGGAATCCAGCGTGCTGGAATTGAATGAGATGTATCGCAAAATTCTGATGATCACCTCCAACAGCCCCGATCCGCTTCGGGATTATCAGTTGGAACAACGCATCCCGGAGATGACGGAAGTCTTTGAACGACAGGCAGACACGCTCCGTTCTGTAGCGGATTATCTGGAAAAGGCAACGGGTGAGCAAAGTGATAAAGTTGCCGTGCTGCACGCCATGGTCATGCAGCTTGAAGATATGGCGGCCAAGCCGGAGACTGTTCCTAAACGACTGGATACGTTCAAAATTAACGTAGGTGGCCTGGGTACCTGGATATTGTCAGTACGTGAACAGCCGATCACTCTGGATTACCTCGTCGTGTCTCCGCCGGGTGAAGCCTTGCCAAATGCGGAAGCGACGGCCATTCAGCAGGTGAAACATGAGCTGGGTGCATACGTGGCTTCGTATACCGAAGATTACGACAGCATCGGTAACGTGGAACAAAAGAAGGATTCCATTACGGTATGGATCACGACTGGACGGGATCAGGCTCAGGTATTGAAAGGCATGATCGATGATTCGTTTACTCCGGATACGGATGTATCCGTGCAGCTGCGTCTCGTGCCACCCAACATTTTGCTTCCCGCAACGCTTGCAGGTGAAGGACCCGACATTGCCATGCAAATGGGTGAGGACATCCCTGTAAACTATGCGATGAGAAGTGCGGCAGCGGATTTGAGCAAATTCCCCGACTTCGAGGAAATTGCGGGCCGGTTCCGTGAAAGCGGGTTGACACCATACCGATATAACGACGGTGTGTATGCACTCCCGGAACAGCAACATTTTCCGATGCTCTTTTACCGCAAGGATATCCTGGACGAATTGGGACTGGAACCCCCGAAAACGTGGCAGGACGTGTATAACGCCATTGCTGTGCTGCAAAAGCATAATATGGAATTTTATCTGCCCATCGAGGATACGCTGAACAACGCAAACCTTGTGCCGAACTCGACTTTTGCGATGCTGCTGTACCAGAATGATGGCACCTTCTATACGGAAGATCAGAAGAAGAGTGCACTTGATTCGGAAATTTCGATGGATGCGTTTAAACGCTGGACACAATTCTATACCAATTATAAATTCCCGCTTAAAGCGGACTTTCCAAACCGCTTCCGTACCGGTGAGATGCCGATTGGAATTGCGGACTATACAACCTATAACATGTTGACAGTCTTGGCTCCGGAAATTCGCAATCTCTGGGACTTTACCATTGTGCCTGGTACACAGCTTCCGGACGGTTCCATCAGGCATGAGGTGGCCAGCGCAACAAGCGCGGTAATGATGCTTGAGAACGCCAGCAACAAGGAAGCCTCATGGAAGTTCATGAAATGGTGGACTGACGAGCAGACCCAGATTGAATACGGACGAGAGATGGAAGGCCTCATGGGGGCGGCAGCCCGTTACCCAACAGCCAACATTGAAGCTTTGAAACAGCTTCCTTGGCCCGTCAAGGATTATGAAAATCTGGAGAAGCAATGGAAATGGGTACAGGGGATCCCGCAGCTTCCTGGAGGTTATTTCACGGGACGGCATCTGGATAACGCTTTCCGTAAGGTGGTCAATGCGAATGAAAATCCGCGTGAAGCCTTATCGGACTATGTACTGTACATTGATGATGAGATTGAGTTGAAACGTAAGGAATTTAATCTGAAATAGAGGAAAGGGAGGGTAACGGTTGCAAGCTAAAACAACCAAGACAGCCGCCGCTCCTGCCGTCCATACCCGCCAGGTCGGCTGGTGGTCCCTTTTGAGAAGGGATCTGTATCTCAGCAGGCATTATTATGTGTTGATGGCACCGTTCATGCTGATTTTTTTCATGTTTACTGTCATCCCGGTCGGCATTTCACTGGGGCTCAGCTTTTTTCACTTCAACATGCTGGAGCTGCCGCGATTTGTCGGGTGGCAAAATTATTCCCGGCTTTTTCTGAATGACGACGTATTCCTGATTGCGCTCAAAAACACACTGCTTTTTGCCGTAATCACGGGTCCGCTCAGTTATATCGCCTGCTTTTTGTTTGCATGGATCATCAACGAGCTGTCTCCCAAAATTCGAGCGGTCATGACGTTGGTGTTCTATGCGCCCTCCATATCGGGAAATGTCTTCTTCATCTGGCTGATCATCTTCTCTGGTGACAGCTACGGGTATATGAACGGCTTCCTGATGCGCCTTGGTGTCATACTGGAGCCGATTCAATGGCTTGCAGACGAGAAGTACGTGCTCGCAATTGTCATAATTGTACAGTTGTGGCTCAGCCTCGGAACGAGCTTCCTGGCCTTTATTGCAGGATTGCAGACCATTGATCGTTCTCTGGTTGAAGCCGGCACCGTGGACGGGATTAAGAATCGCTGGCAGGAACTCTGGTACATCACCTTGCCTTCGATGAGACCGCAACTGATGTTTGGTGCGGTGATGCAGATTACGGCTTCATTCGCCGTGGCCGAGATATCGATTGCATTGGCCGGTTTCCCAAGTGTCAACTATGCAGCTCACACCGTCGTCACACATCTGATGGACTTCGGTACAATCCGATTTGAGATGGGCTACGCTTCAGCCATTGCAACCGTACTATTTGCGTTGATGCTTGGTACGAACGTTTTGACGCAAAAAATGCTCAGAAAGATAGGTGAATGACAATGACCAGCAAAGTACGTGCCATGTTTGGCATGCCAAAAAGGCTGAATCGGTCATTTACCGTCAGCTTGATGTTATTTGCACTGCTGGCTGTGTTTGGATCATTTATGGTGCTCCCGCTGATCTATGCTGTCAACAATGCATTCAAACCACTGGATGAGCTGTTTATTTTTCCACCGCGATTCTGGGTGAATAATCCGACAACAGAGAATTTTGCCGATCTGATCAACCTTATGGGCAATTCATGGGTGCCGTTATCCCGTTATATTGCTAACACCCTGCTCATTACAATCCTGGGGACAGCAGGGCACATCCTTCTTGCATCCGCGGCGGCTTATCCGCTGGCGAAATATCGTTTTCCAGGTTCGAAAGTGTTGTTCACGATTGTCATTCTGTCTCTGATGTTCTCACCGCATGTCACGGCGATTCCAAACTACATGGTTATGTCGTGGCTTGGATGGATTAACACACATGCTTCTATTATCGTGCCATCGCTTGCTTTCTCCCTGGGACTGTTCCTGATGAAACAGTTCATGGAGCAGATTCCCGATGCATTACTGGAAGCAGCCAAAATCGACGGCGCCAATGAATACCGCATATTTTGGAGCATTGTGATGCCGAATGTGAAGCCGGCATGGCTCACGCTCATGATCCTCCAGTTCCCTGCGTTATGGGGGACGGACGGCGGGAGTTTCATTTACAGTGAAAATCTCAAAACGCTGCATTATGCGCTCAGTCAGATTGTACAGGGAGGGATTGCTCGGGCGGGAGTTGGTGCGGCTGTGGCCTTGCTGCTGATGATTGTACCGATCACTCTGTTTATCATCTCCCAGAGCAGTGTCATGCAGACGATGGCCACTTCAGGCATGAAAGAGTAGAAAGGAGGCAGCGAGGTGCGGAGAAGCACATGGAATAAACGCAAATCGATCATCATGGGCATGATCTGCCTCCTGTTGTTCGTTCAAGAGGCATCGTATGTGAGTGCAGACGGTAAAACGGATGCGTATCATTACTCCTTCTGGGGTGACGCAGTTCCGGCACCAGCGGCATATGAGGCAACAACCATTATCACCGGCAAGAAGCTGAACACGATTCCTATGAAAGAGCCAAGCGACATGCATGTTACCGCCAATCAGCACGTCTTTGTGCTCGATTCGGGCAATGGCCGCATTATAGAGATGGATCGCAACCTCAAGCTGGTACGGACGATTGATTCATTTAAGCAAGAAGGCAAGGAAGATCATTTTAAAAATCCACAGGGATTGTACGTTAACGATAAAGGCCATCTGCTGGTCGCGGATTCGGATAATCATCGGGTCGTACATTTGGATGAAAAAGGGATGCTGGTCAAGATTGTCGCAGAGCCCAAATCGGACCTGTTAAAAGCGGATTTCCAATTCAAGCCTATGCGTGTTGTTATGGACAAGGGGGAACGCATCTACGTCATGGCCGAGGGCGTATTTGATGGATTCATGGAGTTCAGCGCCGACGGTACGTTCTCGTCGTTTATTGGGGCAAACAGAGTTCAGGTGGACCCGGTGGAGTATCTATGGAAACGCTTCGCCACACGTGAGCAGCGCAGTCAGATGGTTATGTTCACTCCGACGGAATTTACCAATCTGGATATGGATGAAGAAGGCTTCATCTACGCGACTAGCGGGGATCGCGGCAAAGATCCGGTCAAGAAACTGAATGCACAGGGGACAGATATCTTGCGCAGAGAAGGCTATCAGACCCCGCAAGGTGATATGGTGTATACCCAGGAAGCCGGGCCATCCCGTCTGATTGATGTGGACGTGGGAGACAGTGACATGTATTCCGTACTGGATTCCAGCAAGGGCCGAATCTTCACCTACAATGGAGACGGGTATCTGCTCCATATTTTTGGCGGCATCGGGAACCGCCTGGGCCAGTTTAATACACCTGTTGCCCTGGAACGTGCGGGAGACCGCATGTTAGTTCTGGATAAAGCGCTTGGCGAAATCACTGTCTTTCAAACTACCGAATATGGACGCACGCTCCATGATGCAGTTCGCAGTTATTACAACGGTGACGAGGAGCAATCCAGTGTACTGTTTGCTGAAGTTGCCGAGATGAACGCCAATCTGGAATATGCCTATGCCGGAATCGGCAAAGCACTGCTTCGTCAGAAGGAATACGGCGAATCTGCGAAATACTTTAAGCGCAGTATGGAACCTAAAGGTTATTCCAAAGCTTTTCTTTTGTATCGCAAAGAGCTGATGCGTGAGCATTTTTCATGGATGATGTCCGGTTTATTCCTGGCTGTCGCTGCGTTTGTTACCGTCATCATCGTTCGCAGGCAGAAAAGGAGGACAACGAATGCAGGCATCAAGTAAACAGTTATATCAGTACCCGCTGCATCTGATCTTCCATCCGTTTGATGGATACTGGGAATTAAAATATGAGCGCAACCAGAGAAACTCACTGTTGATTGCTTTCATGATTCTGGTACTGCTGGTCATCACCAAAATTTTACATGCCCAATACAGTGGTTTTCTGATTAATCTCAGTAATCCCAAATACCTGAACAGTCTGCTCGAAATGGTATATGTGATCGTGCCGGTCCTTTTCTGGTGTGTGGCCAACTGGTCGTTAACCACCTTGATGGATGGGGAAGGCAAGTTCTCTGAAATTTTTATGTCGACCTGTTTTGCACTGGTGCCCCTTTTTCTAGTCCATTTTCCGTGGATCTGGCTGAGTCTTGTGATCTCTGCACAAGAAACTGCCTTTTATTATTTCTCCAATGCACTCGCCGTCGCCTGGACGGTATACCTGTTATTTGTGGGAAATATGACGGTTCATCAGTATACACCAGCCAAAACGATACTTACAATGCTACTGACACTTGTAGCTATGGCCTTTATGGCATTTCTGTGCCTCTTGTTCTTTAGCCTTGTACAGCAGATTGTATCGTTTGTTGTAACCATCTATCAGGAATTAGTGCTTCGGGGCTAAGGGAGGAGGAGAATGTGATGAAATATACCGTAGCCAAAAAAATAACAGGAATGCTGCTCGCGGGCAGTCTGCTGCTCAGCGGATGTCAGTTCTCGCCAGCACCGCTGACCAACCAGGCGGTATCTGCCGCAGATCCAACGGACGTTCTCTCCCTGCCTCCCGGAGAAAAACTGAAATCTTCTTTCAGTGATACCCGACTTCCAGGCATGATTGGCATTGCACAGAATGATAAGCTTCAGCTGTTCATTCACGAAGAGACTGCCGAGATTGCAGTGATTCACACGCAGAGCGGGCAGATCTGGCGCAGCAATCCTGCAGATCGTGAACAGGATGGAATTGCCGCAGGGATAAACAAAGACTTGTTGTCTTCACAAACCAAGCTCAGCTTCTTCAACAGCCTGGGTCAGAGCAGCACGGTGAATTCCTTCACGGACAGTGCCGCACACAAGCAGATCAGCTTCGAGTCACTGCCAAACGGCGTACGGGTGAATTACCAGTTTGGCAGCACCGAGCGATCCATTGAAGATTTGCCGATGAAGATCAGCAAAGAGCGTTTTGAGCAAAAGCTGCTTGCTCAGCTTGATAAGGCTGGGCAGCGTGCCTTGAAGGTCGGATACGCAGAGGACAAAGAAGAAGGCACTTACGTCCGGATTGATAAGGCGATGCAGGGACTTCAGTTATCCCGAGCGTTGAAAGCTTTTGACACAGCCGGTTACACACCGGAGGACCTGGCTCAGGATCATGCCGAGTTCGGCATTGAACAGGAACGTAGCGGACCTCGGCTGTTCATGATCACGATGGAATATGAGCTGGATGGAGAAGATCTGCTGGTGCGTGTTCCTTCATCAGGCATTCATTTTCCAGAAGAATATCCGATCAATAACATATCCATACTGGACTATTTTGGTGCCGGAGGATCGAATGAAGAAGGTTCCATGCTGGTGCCGGACGGATCGGGGGCCCTTATCCATTTTAATAATGGGAAGTTGCAGTATCCTGCCTATCAACAAGATATTTACGGACCGGATATGACCATGAAACTGCGGGAGGCAAGTTCGAATGAAGCCAAAGCCCGATTGCCGGTGTTTGGACTCATTCGAAAAGAGGGGGCATTCCTGGGGATTGTTGAGGAAGGGGATGCCGTTGCCGTTGTGAATGCCGATATCAGCGGTAAGCTAAACAGTTATAACAACGTATATCCAAGCTTTTATGTCGTGAACAAAAGCGATGTGACACTTCAGGCAAGCGATATGGTTCGGACACTTCCGAAATTCCAGAAGAATCCGACGGTGTCCGACTTCGCCGTTCGATACGCTTTTGTAGGGGCGGATAAGGCCTCGTACTCCGGGCTCGCCTCTCTTTATCGGGACTATCTGATGCAGAATGGCGGACTTCCCGAGCCGAACGCGAGTAAGGATCAGAGTGACGTTCCGTTTTATCTGCAACTGTTCGGTGCCATGACAACAAAGCAGCATATGTTGGGCATACCGTACGATTCAACGGAGGCTCTGACGACATTTGATGAAGCCAAAAGCATTCTCACCACCTTGAAGGAGAAGAAGGTATCCAATATACAGGTTCGCTATGCCGGGTGGTTTAACGGCGGGCTTTATCATAGGATGCCCGATTCCATCAACGTGGACGGCGCCGTGGGTGGCAAAAAGGGATTGCGGGAATTCAGTGCATTCACCAAAGAAACAGGCATCGGCTTTTATCCCGATATTGCTCTGATGAATGTGTTATCCAAAAAAGGATTTAAACCTTCTAAAGAAGCTTCCCGAACCTTAACCCAGGAACCGGCGGTTATGTATCCGATGAACCAGGCCATACAGCGTCGTGACAGGGATCGTTCACCATCCTATGTGCTGTCGCCCAACTTGCTGGAGAACGTGACGGCAGAGATGCTGGATGAACTCAAGTCTCTTCAAAAGGATGAACTTTCGTTGAGTCTGAATGACCTGGCCGCTCAGCTGAACAGCGACATGAATCCGAAAAAGTTGATGGATCGAACGGAAGCACTGGGCTCTGTCAAGAAAGCACTCGAACAGATCGAACAGCAGGCAGGCCCCGTCGTTGCGGAAGGCGGAAACGCTTACGCACTGCCGTATGTAACCGGGTTGACAGATGCTCCAATGAACAGCAGCCGTTTCAAGCTGGAGGATGAAGAGATTCCATTCTATCAGCTCGTTGTACACGGCAGCATTAGTTATACAGGCATGCCATACAATCTCTCCACATATACGGACGCAAGACAGTATGTGTTGAAGCTGATTGAATATGGAGCCAGCCCTTACTTTGCCTGGTTCAATGCACCAAACCATGTTGTGAAGGAAACAGATTATGATCAACTTTACGCGGCGAATTACGCACAATGGATCGATCTGGCTGCTGACATCTACAACGAGGTCAACGATGTAAACCAGCCATTTACGGGACGTTCCATGATGTCCCATGAATCCATTGAAGAGGGCGTGTTCCGAACCATGTATGAAGGTGGCGGATTCGTAATCGTCAATTATAACGACTTCCCTGTAGATGTTGACAACGTTACAGTGGAAGCCCAAAGTTACGTGACTGGTGGTGAGCAGCTCTGAAGACGCTCCTGAAATGGAAATGGGGAAGTCGTACGTATGCTCAGCAGAAAGCCATGTGGGGCGTAATTTACGTGCTCCCCTGGCTCATTGGTTTTGTGTTATTTTTCTTCATTCCGCTGCTAGCCTCTCTGCGATACAGCATGAGTACAATTCAGGCCAACGCGGAAGGCATTGCGATTCAGTTCACCGGTGTCGCTAATTACATTCAGGCGCTAACCGTCAATACCAGCTTCAACCGTGCGTTAATCGAGGCAATCACAGACGTACTCATCAACGTACCACTTATCGTTATATTCAGTCTGTTCCTTGCTGTCATCCTGAATCAGAAGTTCAGGGGCCGGGCTGTTGCGCGGTCGATCTTTTTCCTGCCCGTTATTCTGGCATCGGGAGTGATTATGACATTGGAGAGCACGAGTCTGATTGAAGCGGTGAACCAGAGCAGTACAGGCGGCAGTTCACTCGGGACATTTGAACTCGAAAATCTGATGGTTAATGCCGGAGTGAGCGACTGGATCGTCACGTACCTGAGCAGCGCCGTAGATCGGATCTATCAGATCGTCAGTCAATCGGGTGTACAGATTTTGATCTTTTTGGCAGGCATCCAGACAATCTCCCCTCAGCTGTATGAGGCTTCGAAGATGGAAGGAGCTACGGGTTATGAAGCATTCTGGAAAATTACATTTCCGATGGTCAGCCCGCTGATTTTTGTCAATGCGATCTATACAATTATCGATTCGTTTGCCAATAATGCCATGACAGAACTGATCCGGGATACTGGCTTCGTCAAGTTCGACTTTGGTTTAAGCTCCGCCATGGCATGGGTCTACTTCCTGGCGATTGCCATCATTCTCGTTATCGTATCCATCATCTTCTCGAAGCGTGTCTTCTATCAAGATTAGAAAGGAGGGTGCTCTACGTGACAACTTCACGATTATTATCGCTGGAGCATTGGAAAGGCTGGCTGTGGGCCATGATCCGGTTTGTCCTGATTACCGGGCTTTCCTTCGTTATCCTGTTTCCCATATTCCAGAAGGTATCAACGTCCATCAAGGATAAAGGCGATCTGTATTCCGCAGTGGTAGTGTGGATCCCGCAGAACTTCTCCATCGACAATTTCAAGCAGGCTATACGCGTCATGGATTATTGGGCTACGCTGTTTAATACATTTGCACTATCTGCAACAACCACACTGCTGACTACAGCATCCTGTGCGCTTGCAGGATACGGATTCGCCAGACTGAAGTTTAAGGGAAGCAACTGGCTGTTTGCCGGGGTTATCCTGACCATTCTTGTTCCACCGACGACCATTCTGATTCCGGTATACTTGAATCTGAAGAGCTTTGATCTGATGGGACTTATGACACTTATCACAGGAAAACCGGTTAATCTGCTGAACACCTATTGGCCGTTCATTCTGACGGCGATTACAGCAAATTCGCTCAAGGCTGGCTTGTATATCTTTATTTTCCGGCAATTCTTCAGAGGTATTCCAAAGGAAGTGGAGGAGGCGGCCTATGTGGACGGTGCGGGCATCGGGCGAACATTCTCAACCATTATGTTGCCCAATGCGATTCCGTCCATGGTAACGGTCATGTTGTTTTCGTTCGTATGGCAGTGGAATGACAGCTTCTATACGACAACTTATCTGACTTCGAGTAAAGTCATGTCGACCCAATTGTCATCTCTTCCTTATAATCTGGCTCAGCAGGTCAGCGACGGCGCTGCCTCCCAAGCTGATCCATTCTATCTGAGCATGATCCAGGATACAGGAATTCTTCTTGCGATTCTGCCTTTGATCGTCATCTATCTGTTTGTACAGCGATATTTCGTAGAGAGTGTAGAGCGTACAGGAATCGTCGGTTAAGTTAAATTCACCTGTACCTTTGGCGCGGCGATCAGCCTGGATAAGGAAGGAGGGATTCCATGGAACATTCCACTTGTAAAAAGGGGGCTTGCAGCGATCTTTTGCAAAACTGTTCGCTTCAGTACCGCAACCCTTTGCTCCTCAGAATTCCATTTCTGGTATGGAATGGGTTGCGGGAGCGGGCTCCGACCTGAGCGATATGCTGGTTTAGGGATGCTATGACAGAGCTTGCTTCGTAGTATAGTAAGGCATTACATCAGAAGAGGAGGAGTTATAGTGAAGAAGATTTTGACATCTTGTAAACTTTTAATCATTCTTGCTTTGTTGATCACCATTGTCCCATGGGGAGGCAACCGAGCCGAGGCATGGGTGGGCATGCCGATGGGTAAGCTTCACGTTAACGGCAAAAACCTGGTGAACAGCAACAACCAGCCTGTGCTTCTGAACGGTTGGCATCAACCTTCAGGCGCCTACTGGACATATCAGGATAGCAATTATTACCTCAATCTGCACGGAAATAACCGTCATGCAGCAACTCTGGCTTATCTGAAGGACATTACCGATACATTTGCGGATACTAGCCCGAAATACGGAAGCAATCATGGCTGGAATATGAATCAGGTACGTCTGTTTATCGACCGTCAGGATATGGGAGATGTGGCTGCGGGTACATATAACTTTGCCGGTGTGCAGACCGTTACTCAAAATGTCATTATTCCATATATTCAATATGCCAAGAGCAAAGGCGTATATGTGGTCCTGGGACTCGACTTCACATTGAAGGATGATCAGGCAACAACACCTGCCAACCTGCAAAAATTCAACGAAATCTGGGGTTATCTCGCTTCACGCCCGGAGATCAAAAGTGCAGACAACGTTCACTTCGAACTGATCAACGAACCGGTGAAATCCTATGCCAATGGACATTGGGGTGGATACAACGGGGAAAATGACTTTGTGGATCACTGGAATGACCTGCGTAATTTCCAAAATTCCATGATTTCAACAATTCGCAGCAAAGGTGCAGACAATGTCATCTGGGCGGCAGGTCTGGGATACAACCAATTTTACAGCTTGACGGCAAGTCATCCATTAACTGACCCGCTCAACAACTATGGATATGCGGTTCACTGGTACCCTGGTTATGGCGCATATGACAATTTCTCCATCCTGCAAGACCAGTGGAATACCAACGTGAAGGCAGCCGCTGACAAATATCCAATTAACATTACCGAGGTAACCTGGTTCAAAAACAAACCTGGCGATTCGGCCTATTGGAACCTGTTTAATGGCAGCAATGAAGGTTTCGGTACCAATACCAAAACAATCTTCAACGCCGCAGGCAATGTCAGCATTGCAGCTCATATGAACGGATTCATTCTAAGTGAAGGACCACGAAGCTCCTTTGCCGACCCAACGGCTGGACTGAAATGGGATGGAGATGCTTCACGGAGTGCCATGGGACGATTCCTGTTTAACTGGTACCATGAACGTGCTCAGACTTACCCGGGCAGTGGAACAGGTGGACCAACAACAGGTCTTGTATCCGGTGCAACCTATAAAATTGTAGCCCGGCATTCCAACAAGGTTATTGATGTCCCTGGTGGTCTAAACGAAAACAATCTTCAGCTCCAGCAATGGAGTGATCTGGGCGGCAACCCTCAGAAGTGGGTTCTGACCTCGATCGGCAACGGTAACTATACACTGACAAGTGTGAACTCACCGGACAAAGTCATCGACATTCGCAACGGTACCAACACCAATGGGGAAGTGGTTCAACTCATGAGCAATCTGAACACAACCGCTCAGCATTTTAAGGTCAACGATCTTGGTAATGGGTACTGGAGTATCATTAACGTGAACAGTAACAAAGCGATTGAAGTGGCAAACGCTTCCACTTCGGATGGAGCCAAGCTGCAGCAGAACACTTACACGGGTGCTACAAACCAACAATGGAAATTTGTTGCCGTTAGCAATTAAAAACCAAAACGTTAAAAAGAACCTTCCCAAGCCATTACTTGTCTTGGGGAGGTTTTTTTTGCGTTCATTTTTAAGCACCAAACACCAGAGAGACATTTATTTTCATGCAAGCATTGTACGCTGTAGTACGAAAATGTACCATAAGAAAGAAGTTGTACCTTCACTAAGAAGAAATGCCCGGTGTATCATGGAACAGCTACCTAATCACAGAGAAATGTAAGCGCTTGATAAAAAAAGGGGGGTACATATGCAGCTCCTATGGTCCAAATTTTCACCCGTGTTCCGCCGTTTCCTCATTTCCTATCTTGTCATTCTGATGATTCCTCAAATTGCGGGATATGCCTCTTATCGAGCTTCCATTGAAGCGGCCCGCTCCAGCTCCATTGAGAACAGCTACAAGTCGCTGAGTCTCGGCAAAGAGATTATTGAGCGAAATCTTTTTCAAGTCGAAGCCTTTACTAGACAGCTTGCCGTCAATCCGGATTTGCAAAATTTAATTGCTGGCCCGAAGCCGCATGATCTCTACAATGTCTACGGCATGAACCGCATGCAGCGCAGCCTCTCCATGTACAGCAGCACCAATGAATACTTGTCCCATTTCTTCATTCACATTCCAAACTACAATGCCATTATCACACCAAGAACCGTATATTATCGTCCAGAACATTATTATGCTGCCAATCAGCTGGAAGGCATGTCGTTTGAACAGTGGTATGACCAAATTCTGAAACAGCCGCACTTTAACGAGATCATACCGCTTCGAAACTATAAACGTGAAATCGTCGGTACCGTGCTTGCAGACGTTCCGGCCATCACATTTCTGCAATCTCTTCCTCTGAACAGCTTCAACAAACCGCAAGCGACAATTGGTGTCATGATTGATCAGGATAAGATGGCGAGCCTCACTCAAAATATTGTGGATCAATATGGTGGTTGGACTCTCGTCACCGATGCAGAAGGACAGATCATTTTCTCGCTAGGCATTGATCAGGCCGAGGCCAAGCAAGTGGCACAAAGTCACCGGATCGAAGGTAATGCTGCCGAAACGGAGCAGAATGTGCAGAACGTGCAGAGCGTTCAGCCTGGAAGCGATGATCGACTGCTGATATCGATTCAATCCAGTCAAAATGGATGGAATTACATGGCAGGCATTCCCGAGAAAGCACTCATGACCAAAGCGGACCAGATTAAACAAGTCACACTGGCCTTTACTTTGGCAACGATTGCCCTGGGATTGTTGTTCGGGCTGGTTCTGGCTTATCGGAATAGTGCCCCCGTTTACAAACTGTTGGCCACTTTCCGGGAACACATCACCGATTTTCCCGGCAAACGGGGCAATGAATATGATTTTTTGGCAAGCCATATTAACAATCTGATTGCAAATAATGACTCACTTACAAATACGATGAATGAGCAGATTCCATTATTGAGAGACGGTTTTATCAAACGTTTGTTAACCGGGGAATTCTATACCTCCACTGAGCTTGAGGTCATCTCATCACAGGCACATATTTCACTTCATAGCAGCAAGGGCTTAGCAGGTTTGGTGAGAGTAAACGGCTATGCCAATCCGGACAGTGAAGAGACGATTCATGAACTGGGCGTCGCAAGGCTTCTCGTCAAGCAGGTACTTACAGAGTGGAATGCTCAGGTGCTGATTACGGATTGGGGAACGGATCAGATTGCTTTTGCCTGCCCATTGGATGAAAATCCACTAAATGAAGCGATGCGAAGATGTGAACAAGAACTGAACACTTTAATGGAAGTGATCTACAGGGAACATCGGATATCCACAACGATCGGTACTGGGGCAGCGTATGAGGTCTGGAATGATGCAGGTCGCTCCTTTGACGAAGCCAAACAAGCCCTGGATTATGGCATTCATATGGGGACAGATCATCTGGTGAGATTTGAAGATACGATGAAGGAAAATGAAATGTTCTATTATCCGATTGAGTCTGAACAGCGGCTGCTGAACACCATCAAAGCCGGGGAGCCTGAAGAGGCGATACGTATTCTGGAGCAATTATTTCTTCGCAATTTGGAGGAGCGGGAACTGTCTTACGAGATGACGCAGCAGTTCATCATGGAGCTGAAGGGAACGTTTCTGAAACTGGACGAACCAAAATTCAAACTGGATGCCTGCCTGCTGGAGGAATATAAAAACCGGGTGACTTCCATTCAGATGACCGAAACGATCGCTACGCTGCGCGAAAAGTTTAAGCAGCTGACAGAAGACATCTGCGGTGATTTCCAGACTAGAAGAGCAGGTGCACATGCGGATACGGTGGTCGAAATGATTGAATTTATTCAACAAAGTTATGGAGATGCAAACTTGACCATCTATCGAATTGCCGAGTACATGAGCAAATCGGAGAAGTATATATCTCAATTGTTCAAAGAACATACGGGAGAGAATCTTTCTGATTATGTAGAACATGTGCGCATTGAAGCTGCTTCCAACCTGTTGCAGTCCACCGGTCGCACCATTGACGAGATAGCCGAGGCCACCGGGTATAACAGTGCGCATTCATTCCGTCGAGCGTTCAAGCGGGTACGCGGCATATCGCCGAGCGTGTTTCGGAAAATGGACGGTCATAACGGTTAATGTAGGCTGTTTACAGGGATTTATATTCGTATTATGTACGTTACCGGTGTAACTGTACCTTTACGCATCCCCAGAGAAAATCTTATGATTACCCCGAAAGTAAGCGCTACCAAATTGTACTGAAGCTCAGTATGAATGAGAGCCTTGAATGGGGGGATGATTCTGAGAACAACAATGACCAGTGAATCGAAGTCCGTAGAAAAGACAAGTAAATCGTCTGCCTTGCAGCGAGCATTATCCAGAAGCTGGAGGCGACATTGGCAGCTGTATCTGCTGATCCTGCCACCGATTGCTTACTTTATTATTTTCAAGTATGTACCGATGGTGAATGCGGTTCTGGCGTTTAAAGATTACAACGTCATCAAGGGAATCTGGGGCAGTCCGTGGGCTGGAACCAAGTATTTTGAATTACTTTTTCAAAATCCGGCATTTATCACACTCATCAAGAACACGCTTTACATTTCGTTTTACAGCCTGATTGTCGGTTTCCCGATTCCAATATTACTGGCACTCGCGCTGAATGAAATCAAAAACATACGATTCAAAAAAATCGTGCAAATGGTGACGTATGCTCCATATTTCATCTCTACCGTTGTTATGGTTTCCATCATTATGCTCTTTCTGTCTCCACGGCTGGGTATTGTCAATACAATCGCAGGTGCTCTTGGTTTTGAAGCGGTGAATTTTCTCGGAGAGCCCGGACTGTTTCGATCCATCTACGTATTCTCCGATGTGTGGCAGGGAATGGGATACTCCGCTGTCATATATCTGGCCGCTCTCGCGGGTGTTGATCCATCCCTGTATGAAGCGGCCAAAGTGGACGGAGCCAACCGAATGCAGAAAATCATTAATGTTGATCTGCCCGGACTGCTTCCGGCAGCCGTCATCATTCTGATTCTGAGTGTAGGCAACATCATGGCTGTCGGATTCGAAAAAATATATTTGCTGCAAAATCCGCTCAACCTGTCTGCCTCGGAAATCATCTCCACGTATGTCTATAAAATAGGATTGCTGAATGCCAATTACAGCTTCGCTACTGCGGTTGGCTTGTTCAACTCGGTGATTAACCTGGTTCTGCTATTAATCGTAAACGCGGTCGCCAAGCGACTGTCCAATACAAGCTTATGGTAACGGGAGCGAAAGGAGGAGAACTAATTCATGTCTAACACACAGACAGATACCGGTCGTTCCCGGATCAGGAGCAGCAGTACGATCCGTGAATCTTGGGGAGATCGCGTATTTATAACGGTTGTTTACTTCATGCTGACGGTGGTGCTGATTGCCGTGTTGTATCCTTTGATATACATTGTGAGTTCTTCGCTCAGCAGCCCTGCTGCCGTCTCCTCAGGAAAAGTCTGGTTGTGGCCCATTGACCTGACATTCGACGGTTACAAGTCTGTATTACGCAATGATCAAGTCCTTACGGGGTATGCCAATTCCCTTTTCTACACAGCCTGCGGCACTTTGATCAGCGTGGCTCTGACTATAATGATTGCGTACCCGTTATCCAAAAAGACGTTTGTTGGTCGCAGCTCATTAATGATGTTTATCACCTTCACCATGCTATTCTCGGGCGGCTTGATCCCTACCTACCTGGTGGTCAAAACCATGGGGCTGATTGATACGCGCTGGGCGCTGCTGATTCCCAATGCTATCTGGGTCTGGCAAGTCATCATTGCACGTACATTTTTCCAAAATTCAATACCGGAAGAGCTGTCCGAAGCAGCAGACATCGATGGATGCAGTGACATCCGTTTTATCTTCAGCGTCATTCTGCCGCTCGCCAAACCAATCATTGCCGTGTTGTCGCTCATGTATGCAGTTGGTCAATGGAATGCATACTTTGACGCTCTCATTTATTTGAAATCACAATCGCTCTACCCGCTACAGCTGATATTGCGCAGCATTCTTATTCTGAACAGCAGTACGGGGAACATGGACGCATCGGAAATGATCAAACAGCAGCAGATGGCTGAACTCATGAAGTACTCGTTAATTGTCATGGCCAGCCTGCCGGTCCTGATCATCTATCCTTTTGTTCAACGGTATTTCGTGCAAGGCATGTTGATTGGCTCAGTCAAAGGATAGGT
This sequence comes from Paenibacillus sp. 1781tsa1, assembly GCF_024159265.1. Lineage (NCBI taxonomy): Bacteria > Bacillati > Bacillota > Bacilli > Caryophanales > Paenibacillaceae > Paenibacillus > Paenibacillus sp. 1781tsa1. The sequence continues at coordinate 3,309,050 of NZ_JAMYWY010000001.1, forward strand.
CCATTTTTTCTATTATTCATGAGGGAGAGGATTGTATTGAAAAAAGCGGGTTTCATCATTCTTGCCTGTATGCTGTTTACCTCGTTGGTACTTGCCGGATGTTCAAGTTCTGAAAAGGGGAACGGAGAAGGCGGCGATTCGTCAGGCAAGACAGCCATTAATGTGTTTGCACACCAAGGCTCGGACACCAATCTGTCCACCAATAAATTCACGAAGAAAATGGAAGAGAAGTTTGATATCCAATTCAACTGGACCACGGTTCCATTCGATGGTGCAGCGGAGAAAAGACAGATTTCACTGGCTTCCGGCGATTATCCGGACTTGTATCTGCTTATCCCGTGGGTAGATCGGTTCTCCCAGACAGACTTGTTGAAGTTTGGTCAGCAGGGGGTTATATTACCGCTGAATGATCTGATTGAGAAACATGCCCCGAATATTAAAAAAGTGCTTGAAAGCAATGACTATTATCGGGCCATGAATACCGCTCCAGATGGAAATATCTACGGTCTGACGGGTTTGAATGAATGTTTTCACTGTTCATACCCGAACAAGATGTGGGTCAACACCAAATGGATGGAACAATTAGGTTTGACCGAGCCTGCAACGACAGAAGAGTTTAAGGAAATGCTTCGGGCATTTAAAACCAAAGATCCAAACGGAAATGGTAAGGCAGATGAAGTGCCGCTAAGTGGTTCTACCGAGAATTTTGGGGTGCACATTATTCCTTATTTAATGAACGGTTTTATCTATGACGACGATCGGAATTATCTCATAGTCAACCAAGGGAAAGTGGAGACCGTAGCGAATAAGCCTGAGTGGAAAGAAGGACTTGCGTATATCAAATCCCTGTATGATGAAGGGTTGATCGATCCGGGGGCCTTTACGCAGAACGTGGGTGCTTTCAAAAAGATCGGTGATAACGCCGATGCACAGCTTCTCGGTGCAGGAGCAGCGATGCATCCATCGTTATTTGTAACCACTGCCGAAGGTTCACCTTACGGAAATGATTACAATCCCATCCCTCCACTGAAGGGACCAAATGCCGCCTATGCTACGTATAACTATCCAATCGATCCCGGAGCGTCCTTTGTACTGACGAACAAGGCCAGCGAGGAAACGCAGATTGCAGCCATAAAGCTGCTGGATTATTTCTACACCCAAGAAGGGACCATGGCATCTTATCTGGGAGAAGAGGGCACAAGCTGGCGTAAACCACAGGAAGGCGAAGTGGCGCTCAATGATCAGATAGAGCCGCTCTACAAGGCCATTCCGCTTCCTTCCGGTGAAGAACCTCGTAATGACAGCTGGGCAGCATTGAGTCAATACAATCATCACCGTGCCTATCGTGACGCCGAAGTACAAGGCAAGGACATCTATGCCAATGACGGTTATGAACGGCGACTGTATGAGGCTACTTTATTAATGGAAGGCAAAGAGCCAACGGACGTTTTCCCTCACTGGGCACTCTGGGTTGACCCGTCTCTGGCGGATGAAACGAGCATGATGCAGACTAATCTCAAAGACTATATTGATCAAAATGCGCTGCAATTCATCACGGGAGCGAAAAGTCTGGATAAGGATTGGGAAGATTATGTGAAAGGACTGGAGGGACTGAACATCAATCGTTATCTGGAGATCATGCAGTCTTCCTATGATGCTTCTTCGGTTTCCAAATAATTAAGAGAAAAGATATTGTTGCCTGTTTTGGCACATGCAAACGTTCCCGGTCCGCAGTAAGCATATGCGAGCCAGGAACGTTTTTTGGTGATAAGCCGTATAAGAGGATCTTAATATCATGGCATCAGCTCGGTACAATGCAATACTCAATTTTATCCGTAAATTCTTTGCAGCTAACGGCTCGGGCAATTCCGCTTAGTACATGCGATATCTTCCACTTAGAGCCAGCATGCTGAAAAAATACAGGCAATTGTCGTAATAACGTCGTTCTCCCTGACGCAGAGGCGTGTTCCAAAACTTGCGAACAAATGAGTCCGCATGTGGACCGTCAGCAGCCAGTGAAGCCATGGCATTGGTAGCCAGCAAACCTACAGGATGCAGTGAAGGTTCGTCAAAAGGTTCACCCTCAATGGTATAACGACGATAATCAGAAATTTCAATATCACTGAAGAAGGACTGAATTCGATTGGATTGTTCGATCTGCCATTGATCCTTGCGGAACCATTCCCAGTCCAGCGCAATATTTGCAGCAGTACGATATGCATCACTGTAAAAATGCCTGAAATCCCCATGTGGCTGTATTGGAGCCGGAGAGCCGTCATAGTTCGCATATTCAGGTGAAAGTCCGGTTACAGGATGGCAGGCTGTATGCAGGTATGCCCGACTAGCGTCAGCCGCTTCTTTCCAAAAAGCCTGATCTTCTTCATCCGCATATTTCGCGAATAGTTCATAGAAATGAGGCAGATGATAGGACGGGTCGCTAAACGGTGTTTCTGGAATGAATTTGATCAGTTTCGTTTCCGGGTCCCACATTGGGTCACCTTCGCCGTCTTCACCCTGATGTATACAGGCACGAAGGATCTTGCGGGCTTGTGCCTTGTAATCATAAGGTTCAGCGCCATCGCCCCAGCGGTTGGAGGCGAAAAAAAGCGCCATGGCAAAAAACTCCTCACCATCAGGAGCAGGTCCTTGCGAGAGTCGGGTCCCGTCAGGCTTGCAATGCCAAGCGAAGTAATCTTTGTATCGACCCTCGGTATGCTGCATAAACGTGTGGGAGAAATTCCAGATTCGATCAAATTCTTCCTTCTTGTCCATCTGAACAGCCATCATCATGCCATAGGACATGCCCTCAGAGCGAACATCGAGATTACCAGTATCCAGCAAATATCCCTTGTCCTCACCCATGGGGTAATATATTCGAGTATTTTCATCGCCATAAAACAGCTCGTTCCATGTTTCTTCCAATCTGCTCATAATCTCATTTTCATCGTAGCCTAGCTTCAGAAACAGATTCGTATAAGTCCCCGTATCTAACGCACCTTGACCCGTGATATTCATGAGTTTCCTCCTTTACCAATGCGGTTTTTCAAAATTATAACATGGAAATAGTATACAAATTAAAGCGTTTACATGAAAAATTATAGGTGTTCTGATCTGCATGTTATTGTACTCAACTTAAAATGATATAGTGGTTGAAATCCTATACTTTGCCAGGTTGTTGTAAAATTATGTAAGCGATACACTTTGGGAGAAGGGTCACACCTGATCTAATCATAATACAAGCTGTGATCCTTTAAATGTGGTTTGAGGATGATCAGAATCTAGCCGAAAGGATGTGATGGTGATTTATGCTCCAGGATTCAGAAGATGCAGGTGAAAACACGGAATTCACTGCACCGCGCGATCCAGTTGGAGTGACAGCGTCGTCAGTCAAGCCCGCAATTGACTTTGAATCACATGGATATCGCGACATGATTGGCCGGTCTCTTCTGAACAAAGGGAATAATGTCAGATTAAAACGAGCCATTGAGAAGGCAAAAAACGGTGAACCTGTCGTTATAGCTTATATTGGAGGCTCTATTACCCAAGGTGCTGGTGCAATACCTATTCATCTCCAAAGTTACGCTTATCGTTCGTATGAGTCGTTCAAGTTTATGTTTGCGCTTTCAAAAGAGAGTCCGATTCATCTGATTAAAGCAGGTGTAGGTGGAACTCCTTCGGAATTGGGGATTGTACGTTATGATCGTGATGTGTTAAGGGGAGGTGCTGTTCAGCCGGATATTGTCATAATCGAATTCGCAGTTAATGATGCAGATGATGAAACCCAAGGTAAATGTTACGAGAGTCTGGTGCTCAAAGCACTTGCTGCCGATAACAAGCCAGCGGTCATCTTGTTATTCAGTGTATTCGAAAATGACTGGAATCTGCAGGATCGTCTTGCTCCGGTAGGCTGGCATTATGATCTGCCAATGGTAAGTGTGAAAGATGCTGTCGTAGATCAGTTCAACAAGACAAAAGATGAGGGCAACATTATTTCCAAAAAGCAATTTTTCCATGATATATATCATCCGACTAACACGGGGCACCGGATTATGGCCGATTGTTTGGAATATTTGTTCGACGTGACGAATCTTTCGGAATGGGATGAGCAAGATCATGATATTGAAAAAGCTCCGCTAATTGGAAATGAATTTGTTAATGTGAAGCTGTTGGATCGGACAAACGGCAGTAACATTGCCCGAATCGATGCAGGCTCTTTTTGCAAAACGGATACGGATCTGCAGATGGCTGAGATGGATGCTCATGACTATGGTACACCCCAGTTCCCCAACAACTGGATGCATTCAGGAGAGGGAAAAGAGTCGCAGAGCAGCTTTAAGATAAGTTTGCAGTGCAAACGCCTCATTCTGATCTTCAAGGATTCTGGTAACGACGAATTCGGAACTGCACATATCAGGGTAGATGGGGTAATTGTCCAAAAAGTCGATCCGCGTAAGATCAACTGGACCCATTGCCATGCCACACTTCTGCTTAATGAAGAGCATGTTAAGGAGCACTCCATCGAGATCGAAATGACGGAAGGTCATGAACATAAATGCTTCACCATTCTGGGTTTTGGCTATGTGGATTAATTGAAGACTGATAGTCATTCATATGTTCGGAGGAAAAGAGAATGAAATTGATCTCATCAGCAGCAACGGGATATGACCAATATCGGGAGAATATACCACGTGGAGTCATGGAGACGGTAGAGTATCCTTCCAGGACGGTTGGCAATTCCCGTAAAGCGATGGTGTACACCCCACCAGAATTTTCTTCGACAACGATGTATCCTGTACTTTTTCTTTTGCATGGGATTGGTGGAGACGAAACCGAATGGCATACCCATGGTTCTCCGCAAATTATTCTTGATAATCTGTACAGCGATAACTTGCTTGAGCCGATGGTTATTGTTTTCCCCAATGGTCGCGCAATGACGAATGACCGGGCCGAAGGAGACTTGTTTGAACCTGAAAAAATCAAAGCATTTGAAAGATTTGAATCCGATCTGCTGAACGATTTGATCCCTTACATGGAGTCCAACTATCCTGTGCATACAAGCCGGGATAAAAGAGCGATTGCTGGTTTATCCATGGGTGGAGGTCAATCCTTAAATATCGGATTAAGCAATCTGGACCATTTTGCATGGATCGGTGCTTTCTCTGCAGCCCCAAACACCAGAAGTCCGGAGCTGCTTGTCCCCGATCTTTCGAAAGCGCCTTCATTACTCTCGCTGTTATGGATCTCTTGCGGTGAGCAGGACAATCTAATAGAGATTAGTTTTGAGGTTCACCGATATTTGGCACAACACGGAGTACCTCACATTTGGCATGAGGAAAGTGGAGGACATGATTGGCCTGTATGGAAGAACGATCTGTATCTGTTTTCGCAACGACTTTTCAAGTGAATATGCTGAAGATCATTCATATCGGATTGTAGTATCAACCAAATCTATTAAAATATCGGGAGGTATCATTCTATGTTCAAATTCGGTAAAAAATTAATGACTGTTGTTCTTGCAGCTTCCATGAGTTTTGGTGTCTTCGCAGCAACATCCAGTGCTGCAACAGATTATTGGCAGAATTGGACAGATGGTGGAGGAACGGTCAACGCCGTGAATGGATCGGGCGGAAATTACAGTGTGAATTGGCAAAATACTGGGAACTTTGTTGTCGGGAAAGGGTGGACATATGGCACACCTAATCGGGTAGTCAATTACAATGCCGGTGTGTTCGCTCCTTCAGGTAACGGCTATCTCACCTTCTATGGTTGGACTAGAAACGCTTTAATTGAATATTACGTGGTGGATAGCTGGGGAACGTATCGTCCGACCGGAACGTATAAGGGCACGGTGACTAGTGATGGTGGCACATATGACATCTATACAACGATGAGATACAATGCTCCTTCCATTGATGGTACGCAGACTTTCCCTCAGTATTGGAGTGTTAGACAGTCCAAGAGACCGACTGGTGTCAATTCTACCATTACGTTCAGCAATCATGTGAATGCGTGGGCGAGCAAAGGGATGTACCTTGGAAATAGTTGGTCCTATCAGGTGATGGCTACAGAGGGTTATCAAAGCAGCGGAAGCGCAAACGTGACGGTTTGGTAAAAATGATGTAATGCAATTCAACGTCTGCACTTGCATTTGAATTCAATTTTCCGGAAGCGTTGAGGAACCGTTATTCAGCAGATTAACGGACCTCGACGTTGCCGGATTCAAGCTTAGCAAAGGAGAATAATTGAATGAGGAAGCTAGTATGGTTAACCTTAATTGCCATGGTTGTTAGTCTGAGTGCTTGTTCAGCCGGTAATTCTCAATTAAACGATGACTTGGTTTTCGTCGAAGGAGGGGCTTTCAAGAGCAGTAAGCCGAGTCAGATTAATAAAAATGAAACGCTGGACTCCTTTTATATTGGCAAATATGAAGTGACTCAAAAAGAGTGGATGGAAATTATGGGGGAAAACCCGTCTGGCTTCAAGGGAGATGACCTGCCCGTTGAAATGGTCAGCTGGTATGACGCAGTAGAATACTGTAATCAAAAAAGTATAAAAGAAAACCTGAAACCTTATTACAATATAGACAAGGACAACCTGGACACGAATAATCACAATGAAAACGACAATATCAAATGGAATGTAACGATCAACGAAGGCGCCAACGGTTACCGTTTACCTACAGAAGCAGAATGGGAATACGCTGCAAGCGGAGGCCAAAAGAGCTTAAATTACACATACAGTGGAAGTAATAATCCTGATGAAGTTGCTTGGTACTGGATAAATGCCGGCGACAAGATTCTGACAGGTGACTGGAGCTGGCCCGCTATTGAGAGCAATCGTAATCAAACCCAAAAAGTCGGAACTCAGAAGGCGAATGAGTTAGGAATCTATGATATGTCTGGGAATGTGAGAGAATGGTGCTGGGACTGGTATAGCGATCCAGAGAGTCCACAACAATCCTGGCGAGTGGTGAAAGGCGGAGGCTGGATTGGTGGTGTAAATAACAATGAAATAGCATTCCGAGGCAAATTTGATGCAAATGGTTTTGGGCCTGATCAAGGATTCCGTATTGTGCGTGGAGAATAAAATCTCTTGCCTGTTAGTGGATTACTTCTGAGTTCGACCTATAATTTGTCGGGTGAAAACCTATAGTTTATCAGGTTGTTGCGCAAAAATGTAAGCGTTACACTTGTATTGTCATTCCCGGCGCTTCGTTATAATCGGAGCGTTCTTATAATACGTCTGATAGATACAATTCTAAGTTATCGATTAATGACGATTAGACTGGTGAAAATGTTATTTCTTATACAATTGCATACATCTTCTGATCCTGAAATTCTCCAAGTTGTGCGAGCAGACAACAATCCTGCTGTTGTTCTGCTGTTTAGCGTTTTCGGAACAAATGAAATCTACCCATAGATATAGATAAAATACATGCAGCTGATCACGGACAAAAGAGAGGTGAGCTAATGTACAAGGTCATTGTCGCGGATGATGAGCCGTTTATGCTAGAAGGATGGAGAACGATGATCGACTGGCGAGCTTGTGGATATGAACTCTGTGGAACGGCAACGGATGGGGAGGAAGCACTTGCTTTATTCAACTCGGTTGAACCCGATCTTGTCGTCACTGATATTCAAATGCCTGTTATGGATGGTCTCGGTTTGATTCACACCTTGCGAGAAGATCTCGCTTATACCTCTAAAATCGTTATCGTTACAGGATACTCCGATTTTAATTATGCCAAGCAAGCCATACGGTATCAGGTCGATCAGTATGTGCTTAAACCTCTTGTTCCAGAGGAAATTCATCAAATCCTTATGGAAATGATTGAACCTCTGGACAAACGTAGAAATGAGCAAAAACAGCAGCATGGAATCATGGTTACAGATGAAGCCCATGAAAATCATCTTAATGAATATCGAACAAGCGAAGAATATGATTTAGAGCAAATGATGAACATCTCCAAAGATATCTTGGCGTCGATTGAAGCCGGAGACACTTTTTCCATTGATAATGCAGTGAGTGCATTACTAGAGAAGAGTGAGACAGCAGAAGTTTCATTGGAATGGATACATCATGTCATCCGATATATCCATGGGGAGTTGCTACGGAAATATGGAAAAAGAGAGGTTTGCAGAGAAATACTATGTGAAAAAGAATGGCATGAGGCTGCGAGTTGGACTTCTGGCACATTACAAGACCTGTGTGTTCGACTGTCCGAGCAACTTTCCCAGTCTGAATTGAAGCAAAAGTCGCGTACAGGAGGGCTTGTTGCAGAAGCAGTGAATGAATTGAAGCAACACTATCGAAGCAAAATTAAATTACAAGATGTAGCTAATCGTATTCACGTGAATTCTGCCTACCTGGGTCAACAGTTCAAGCGGGAGATGGGAGTCAGTTTCATTGACTATGTGCACCAGCTTCGAGTTGAGGAAGCCCGTAAACTTCTGCGACGCACCAATATGAAGATCACTGAAATTGCATTCAGTCTGGGATATCATGATGCTGAATATTTCACCCAAAAATTCAGAGCACATACAGGGGAGCTTCCATCCGTCTATAAAAACAAAAACCAAGGGTGATCATATGCGTCATAAATTCTGGATGTTCCGTAAGGTTAATGATATTCCTCTCCGATCCAAATTTCTGCTTATTTATGTACTTAGTATTCTCCTTCCTGTAATAACGATTAATATCTTCTTCTATCAACGAACCTCTGCGGATATCAAGATTAGAGAACAGGAAAATCTGCGCAAATCCATCGACAGGGCAGCGGGGGAACTGCTTGGCATGATTGATGAGAGCGTTGCTCTGAGCCGAATTATTGCAGCAGACGATTCGCTCTACGAGGCTTTGGATCGGACCTATCCTTCCCCCGTCGATTATTACAACGTGTACCATGCATTTCTGCGAGATAAATTAACAAGGTATATGTCAGCGAATATTCTGGAGGTGCGTATCTATACGGATAACGATACCATTCAGACCGGCAGTCACTATATCGTGATGAAAGACAAGAATGTACTTCCTGGATTGAAACAGCTGAAATCCACCAGTGGAGGCATTCTTGTCGTTGATTATGTTGAGCCGTCCGGATTTAACGCGGGAAGAAGGATCAGTGTGATTGGCAAAATGGATACCTATACTTCCTTTGCCAATTACAACAAGTATTCCAAGATCGATCTGGAACTTAGCCGGGTGTATAGCATTTTAAATCGTGAATCAGATAGTCTTCAGCTGCGTCTGGTCGATAGCAACAATCGAACTGTCGTTTCAAGTGGGGAATTCAGCGAAACCGACTTATCTAACACGGAAAACGATTCAATAGCCAAGGAATCTGGCAATTCTGCTTATACGCTCGAAAAGTCATTGGGGAATCTAGCGTACCTTAAGGGTTGGAAATTGATTGGAGTTGCCGATACGCGTCACCTTGACCACCTGTTGCGAGAAGCCTTCAAATCCATTCTGGGGTTACTGGCAATAAGTATTGTAGTCCCCTCTGTGTTGATCTACATTATTTTGCGTTCCTATCACTATCGGATTCGCAAGCTATCCAGACATATGGAGAAGGTTCGCAATGAACGATTCGATCTGATTGAAATTCAGGAAGGCCGCGACGAAATCGGCGGGCTTATTCGAACATTTAACATCATGATTGGTAAAATTCATACGCTGATTAATGACGTGTATAAACTGGAAATCCGTCAAAAAGATTTGGAGTTGGATCAAGTAAGGACCGAATTGTCCATGCTCCAGAGTCAGATGAATCCCCATTTTTTATTTAACACATTGAATGCCTTGCTGGTGGTTAGTACGAAGAATGGATATACGGAAGTCATTGAGATTATTAAAAGTCTGTCCATGTTGATGAGACAGTTGCTCAGTCATTCGGACAATCTGATTCCCTTACATGAAGAACTGCAATTTACGAATCTTTATCTCCAGATTGAGAAGTTTCGCTTCGGGGAGCTTTTTGATTATACCTTCGAGGTTGATCCTGATGCTGCTTCGTTGCTCATTCCCCGCATGAGTATTCAACCGCTCGTTGAAAATGCATGCAAACATGGCTTGCAGGCGCGAAAAAATGGAAGACAGATCAAGATAACGGCGAGACGCAACGCTTCTGAACTGGTTATTCAGGTGATCGATAATGGAATCGGTATGGATGCAGGGAGACTAACGGAGCTCCTGAGAGATATTCGTTCTGAAAGACCCAGGAACGGCGAGCATGTTGGACTCCGCAATGTCTACCGGAGGTTGGAACTCTTTTATGAAGGAAATGCGATATTCGATCTAAGCAGTGTACCAGGAGAGGAAACCATTGCAGGGTACCGTATACCGATCTCCAGGCTGGAACAGAGGAAATAGGAGGTAATCTCTCATGTATAAAGTATTGTTAGTCGATGATGAACCGTATGCCATTGAAGGGTTACAGCTTCTGATCAATTGGGAAAAGCATGGATTTGAAATCAAAGGTGTGTGCGCCAATGGTGAGGAAGCGATTCGTATGATACAAGAAGATCAGCCTGATCTTGTGGTGACAGACATTCGTATGCCTGTCATGAATGGGCTGGAACTTGTGGAAGAAGCACGACGATTGGAACATGAATCTGTGCTGTTTGTCATCACGAGTGGATACAGTGACTTTAATTATGCGAGGCAAGCTATTCGATTAGGTGTCTCCAACTATTTAACCAAACCCGTTGACAGTATAGAAGCAGAGGACATGTTGGTCCGTCTCCGTATGCAGTTGCAGGAGCGTGAAAACCAGGAGCGTATTCGGGAACATGCAAACGAGCAAAGGATCAAAGCGTTTTTGTCCGCACTGATGAAGGATAAGCAGAATATATCGGAGCAGGAGATGTCGGAAATCCTTCCTCGTTTAGACAAGTCCCATTGGGCATACCTGCGGATAGCTTTTCAGGGAGATATTCAGGAAGCCTGTTCCGTAGCCGAACAAACGGCTGATGTAACAACTTGTTGTTATGTGATAGACAGAACAAGAGACTCATTGGGACTGGTATGGGGGGAGCAAGCGAAGGATAGAAATGGGACATCTGAAGCAATTAAAGCTTTTGCCCAGCGTTTGATGAACAACATGCAAAATAACGGCTGCGAAGATATTCATATCGCGGTTGGTTTAACGGTCAACAAAGTGGAGCTTTTATCTGAATCCTTACACTCCGCTCAGGAGGTTGGGCGTTATTTGTTTTTTAATCAAAAGCGCCTTTTGTTTGCCGAAGAAATTCAGTTGGAGAATTGGCAGTTTGATCCGGAAACGCTATCAGAGGTGGACCATATTAGCGAATTGCTTGAAAACGGTTCTGTCGAGGAACTCTCGAGTTCCATTCGTAGTGCCTTTGAACTGTTTATACAGATGAAGGCTGCGCCAGAGATTGTACATATTTTCTCTACACACATTATATTCCGCGGACTGTCCCTGTGTAGAGAATTAGGAGGAGAACCTAATGCTCTAATGAACGAATTGGCAAGCGGAATTCTGGAGAAGGGCCAACGAAATATAGAAAAAGTTGCTAACAATCTGGAACATTTCTGTTTGCAATGCAAGTCAGAACTGGCTCTTTTCCGGGAAAGGCAACTTGGAGGCATTCAGGCGACGGTTGCTGAATATGTGCAGATGCATTACAGAGAGACATTTACGATTCAAGAGCTCGCAGAGCGATTCTACGTGAACCCAGTCCATTTAGGGCAGTCCTTTTTGCGAAAGTACGGAAAAGGTGTAATCGAGGTTGTACATGATCTGCGAATGGAAGAAGCGAAGCGTCTCCTTCAGCAGACGAATCAGACATCAAGTGCGATTGCAGAGCAGGTAGGGTACCGCAGTTACCAGCATTTTCTCAGACACTTCGAAAAACGTACAGCCATGAAACCTTTAGAATACAGACAAAAGTATGCGAATTGATCTTTGGAAAAGAAGAACTCCTCCTGAATAAGACCTGCAATTACAGGGGGGTGGACCTTAAATATATATATTTTGTAACCGCATACATTTCTTCATACTAAAAACAGTAAGACATACCACTTCCAAGGAGGGCAAGTACATGGGGGGACTTAAGAAAAAGAAGCTTTGGGGTTCCGTATCACTCGTTCTGGCTTTAAGTTTGGCACTTGCAGGATGCAGCGGTGACAATGAGAAAGCGACTACAAAGGATGGGAAAGAGGTACTGAACATCACGGCCTTTATCGGAACGCCAAATCAGGCGCCAGCTAAAGATAACCGGATCTACAAGAAGATCCAGGATGAGCTCGGCGTCAATCTTGAGATGGAGTTTCTCGTGGGTGATCTTCAACAGAAGCTCGGCGTTATGATTGCCGGTGGTGATTTCCCTGACTTGATCACAGCAGATACCAAATTGGTATCAGCCGGTGCGGTTATTCCGCTCGAAGATCTCATTGAAGAGCATGCACCTAATCTGAAGAAGCATTTCGGTAAAGACTGGAACCGGATGAAAGACTCCAGTGACGGACACATTTATTGGTTGCCTAACTATGGAGTGTATACAGGGGAGTTCATTAGTAACTATTACTCTGGTCCTGCATTCTGGATTCAAAAGTCCATACTGAAGGATGCCGGGTACCCGACTCCTAAAACGTTGGATGATTTCACGAAGTTGATCCGTGATTACGCAGCCAAGAATCCAACGATTGATGGTCAACCGACGATTGGTTTCACGACATTGGCTTCAGACTGGCGGACGTTCCCTTTGCTTAACCCACCTGAACATCTTACGGGTCACCCCAATGACGGGGGCGTAGTCGTAGATGATAACGGAGTGGCAACCGTTTTTGCCGACAAAGATATCTCCAAACGGTATTATAAGGAACTAAACAATCTCTATAATGAAGGATTGCTGGATAAAGAAGCCTTTGTTCAGAACTATGATCAATATCTGGCCAAAATTTCTTCGGGACGTGTGCTTAGTATGTTCGACCAGCACTGGAATTTCCAAGCTGGGGAAGACCCACTTGTAGCACAGGGCAAAATTGGTCAGACATACGTAGGCTTCCCGCTAGTCTATGATACAAGTATCACAGATCACTATCTGGATCGTCCGGTCATTAACTTGAACAATGGTTTTGGTATCAGTAAAGATGCCGAAGACCCTGTCGCACTCATCAAATTCCTCGATAAGCTTATGGACGAGAAGTACCAGAAGCTCTTGTCATGGGGTGAAGAGGGTGTAGACTATCAGGTGAATGAAGAAGGAAGATTCTATCGTACACCAGAGCAACGTAAAGAGCAGGATGATCCGGCATGGAGATTGGTTAACAAAGCAGAAGGTTTCTATGCTGCAGCACCAAAACTCGAAGGAACATTTGAAGATGGCAACGCCATTGGAGCGATCAACCAACCTGAGGAATTCTATGACAACCTCAAACCGGAAGATAAAGAACTTCTGGATGCATATGGCTTTAAAACGTGGAGTGACTTCTTCTCTCCTGCACCAGAAAATCCAGTGTACTATCCAGCATGGCAAGTCGATCTGAAAGAAGGCTCTGATGCTGCGGTAGCGAACAAACAAATGACAGACACTTCATTGAAATTCTTGCCTAAAGCGATCATGTCAAAACCGAATGAATTCGATAACATTTGGACTGAATATGTGGACGCTTACAAGAAAATCGATATTAAATCCTATGAAGACCGAATTAATGAACAACTGAAATGGAGAATCGAGAACTGGTCCGTTAAATAAAAAAATGCGGCAATGATTCGCTCGGAAGGTATTTACTAGGGAATTACTCAGGCGAGTACCTTCCGGGGATCATGCATAAAGTCGCTGCAAGCCAATAGGAGGAGTGAAAGATGGCGAACACGCCTGGAGCCATACCAGAGCAAACTACCCATACAGCCGTTGTCAAAACACCAATGTTAAAACGGTTGCGCGGACAGAGACAACTGATGTTCATGTCATTACCCATCGTTGCGTACATTCTCGTATTCTCGTATTATCCCATTTGGGGCTGGGTTATGGCCTTTCAGAATTATAGTCCTGCCAAGAGTTTCACCCAGCAGGAATGGGTCGGGCTCAAACACTTCAAGTTTTTGCTAACTGACGATGCATTTCTTAACGTGCTTCGTAATACCATTGCGATGAGTGTAATCAATATGGTGCTCGGATTTGCAACAGCCATTATATTTGCCATTTTACTTAATGAGATCAAGCATAAGTTCTATAAACGAACCATTCAAACGATATCGTATTTGCCTCACTTTCTCTCATGGATTATCGTGACAGGCATCGTGGCAAGTTCACTGTCTGTAGACGGCGGAATTGTCAATGTGGTGCTCATGAAGTTAAACATCATTCAAGAACCTATTATGTGGCTTAGCGTTCCGGAATATTTCTGGGGCATTGTAGGCGCATCTCATGTGTGGAAAGAAGTAGGCTGGAATGCCATTATTTATCTGGCGGCCATTACGTCTATCGATCCCTCGCTCTATGAAGCGGCAGAGATCGATGGTGCGAACCGATATAAGAAAATGCTGTATGTGACCTTACCCGGAATCAAATCCATTGTTATCATTTTGCTGATCATGAATATGGGCTGGATTCTGGAAGCTGGATTCGAAGTTCAGTATCTGTTAGGTAATGGCGTGGTTGTCGACTGGTCACAGACGATAGATATATTTGTCCTGAAATACGGACTACAGATCGGAAATTACTCTTTGGCTACCGCAGCAGGAATATTCAAGACAGTGGTTAGTATTACGCTGATCTTTGCGGCGAATTCTATTTCCAAACGGCTCGGGGAAGACCGATTAATATAAGGAGGACTAGAGATGGGAATAAATAAATCTCGGCTTGAACCGATTGTCTTCCATACGTTAAATGGTATACTGATGATCGCCATCGCGATTGTTACCCTGTATCCGTTTGTGAATACACTCGCCGTATCATTCAATGCCGGTAATGACACCATCCGGGGTGGGATTTATCTGTGGCCTCGGGTATGGACAGATCAAAACTACAGAGCAGTATTTGCAGGAGGGACCATCTTCAGCGCCTTCGGTATATCTGTGGCGAGAACGGTTTTGGGGACAGTCTTAAGTCTATTCTTAACGTCCATGCTGGCTTACACACTAAGTCGAAAAGATTATATATTACGAAAGCCCATTACCATTATCGTTGTTCTTACGATGTACTTTAGCGCAGGTCTTATTCCAACTTACTTCCTAATGAAAGATTTGCATTTGTTAAACAACTTTCTGGTGTACATTATTCCTGGGCTGATCAGTGCCTTTAATATGATTGTTATTCGTACCTATATCCAGACACTACCCGAGGGACTAATCGAATCGGCCAAGATTGATGGTGCTGGAGATTTCAGAACGTTCATATCCATTATTCTACCACTGTGCCAACCGGTACTGGCTACTGTTGCATTGTTCATTGCAGTCGGCCAATGGAATTCTTGGTTCGATACGTTTCTGTATGCTTCTTCCAAACAAAACCTGAGCACGCTGCAATATGAGTTGATGAAGCTATTATCTTCTTCGATGAATTCCAACAGCAGTGCAGCTGTTGCCAATGGAGCGGATCTTGGCGCCGCGCGCAACATGGTTACACCCGTATCTATTCGGGCAGCCATTACAATTGTAGCCGCATTGCCGATCTTGGTTGTATATCCATTTTTACAGAAGTATTTCGTTCATGGCTTGCAGCTTGGAGGGGTAAAAGAGTAAACTTAATGCAGTTCCAGATAACCGATCAAAAACGGTCACCCGGGTGACCGTTTTTTCATGTTTTTTAAACGGCGGGCCCAGTACGTCAATTGCACACGAATTTAACTTATTCAACAATGTTGTTGACAATTAAATTAAAGTTAATATAATTTATATTTACTTGATTCACTAGTCAGTCTCTTTTCAGGGTGCCACTGCGCGAGAATGCCCTCTATCAAGAACTGTCCAAAGCGCTTGACCATCCCGAGCTCTTACCATTTTATCAAGGAGACTGAAGAGAAAATGAAAGTATTAATCGTGGAAGACTCCATTTTCGTACAGAAATTGCTTACAAAGCTTATTGTTGACCATATTCCAGAATGCGAGATTCAGATTGCTAACAATGGAGAGCAAGGTTACAACCTATTTAAGGAGTTTCAACCTGATTTTATAACCACCGACCTGCTGATGCCTGGTCTGAACGGACAAGAAATGCTTCGAATGATTCGGGAAACGGATAGCAAAGTCAAAATTATTATTCTATCTGCAGATATTCAGAAGACAACTAGGGATGAAGTTGAATTGTTGGGTATTTCTGGATTTTTGAATAAACCGTTAACCGCAGAAAAGGCAACCACCATGATTCAACTCATTCAGGCGGCCTATCATGTTGAATGATTTACAGAAGGATTTGCTAACTGAACTTGTGAACGTTTACGTGGGACAAGCGGCTAACATGTTGTCGGAGATTGTAGACAAGCGTATTGTTTTGAGTATTCCGGAGGTGGAACTAATCTCCATATCCGATGTTGACCCTGGAGATCGAAGATACAATATTTTCTTTAGTGAAGGGCATCTGTTCAGATCCTCTTTACAATTTGGATATGAATTTCAGGGAAAAGCATTTCTGATGTTTCCTGTAGAGCAGGCTAAAGTATTGGCCAACATCTGCCTTGGAGAACTGGGTGAGAGCGTTATAACGGAAGATCCGAACCTGATGGACACGGATTTGGACGTTTTGAAGGAAGTTAGCAATGTTCTTCTTAACGCCATTATTGGAGAATTCGGAAATTTCCTGGAGATCAAACTGGAATATGTCCTGCCTGATATTGAACTGATCTATGTCACCAATTCCGATCAACAAATATTGCTTCAGAATGAAGTCTATGTCCTGGTTTTACATACCTCGTTTTTACTTGCCGATACGGATGTGACAGGGATCATTGTCATAGCATTGAGCATGAACTCCATATCAAGCCTGCTTGCCAAAATGGACGCTTTGTTGGAGGGGGATAATGGATAATCTTATTTCACAAGCTTTGAACAAAGCCCATATGGGGATCATGATCGTGGACAGACATTTGAAAGTTGTTGTGTGGAATGCCTGGTTGGAGCGCTTTACGGGCAAGAATGCGGAAGAGGTAATCGGCTTGAATCTGCTGGAGGTCTGCCCACGGTTTAAGTCGAACATGTATCTGAATATTTTGCAAAATGCGCTGTATCATGGACAAAGCAGATTTTGCTCAAGTGCTTTACATAAGGCATTCATTCTTCCTAATGACGGAGAAGACGGGCAATTATTCAGACAAAATATGCATGTTGAACCGCTCTATCATGAAGATCGCAGTTATGCGCTTATTCAGATTACTGACATGACAAACACGAACACACGTGTATATAAACTTAAAAATCTGATCAAAGAACTGGAGACGGAGTACGCCAAAATCAAAATCTCCGAAAAGATCAGCAAACATCTGTCTCTGCATGATCCACTTACGGGTCTGCCTAATCGTCTCGCTTATAATGACCGTCTTGCCTGGGCTATCAGTAATGCTCAAAGAAACAATAGTAAACTTGCGATTATGTTTGTGGATGCTGATGGGTTTAAACAAGTGAATGATACATATGGACATCATGTTGGTGATCAAGTGCTGCTGGAAATGGCGAAGCGATTAAGCGAATCGATTCCAAGTGCGGATACTGTAGCACGGCTTGGCGGGGATGAATTTATCATTTTAAGCCATCTGAAAGATGATCATGATGCTGAAATTATCGCCAAAAGATTGGAAGCTGCATTCAGTACCCATTTCAAAATTGCAGGAAACTACATCAACCTTTCGATGAGTATAGGTATCAGCCTGTTTCCCAAGCACGGACAGGAGCCTTCTGAACTACTGAGACATGCGGATGGAGCCATGTACAAGATTAAAAAGAATGGCAAGAACGGATACGGGATTTATGAACCTGAAAATGCTTAAGAAATCTAAAAATGTATTTTTTATAAAGTTGCGCAGTAGCAACTTTATTTGTCTATACAATGAACATAAGAAAAAATATGTTTTTCCGTATGAATTACATTTTTTACACAGGAAGATGCGAGAGTAGTTACCGAGTATGTAGTAATCAATTAACCAGTGACATATAAAGGAGTACACAGATTGAATGAAATAGATGGTGCGATAATCGCACTTTTGCTGTTCAGTTTCTATATTCTATTACTGTACGGAATGCCGATCATCTTAATCATCGTGGGGTATTTTATATTCAAAGGTTACAAGAAGCGCAGGGGTGTGAGGACGATCGATAATCCGGTGGCTCCTGATGGTAAGCAAGCGAATATTAAACCTTAGAATTAACGTTGACACTACAACATTGAAAGGGACCAGAGTATGGCCCCCTGGTGAGCCGCTGATATAGCGGCTTTTTTTATTGCCAATCGCTATATTTCCTAGCCCAGAATAAAAATTCGCCAGCTTCGAAATTTATCATTAAACCACCTCTAATGCCGGGATAAGATTGTGATAATTCAAGTTAATTTTGTTCATTTAAATGTCTAAGAGATTACAGTACACTGAAATAACATACAGACGGAACATACTAAACATGAGAAGAAATGTGAGGAATTATTATTCGTTGGAGGTTTTAACGTGAAGACCAAAAATATCTGGTTTAATGAACCTGCTAGAACATGGGAAGCGGCATTGCCTATCGGGAATGGAACTCTTGGAGGCATGATTTTTGGGAAAACACAGATCGAGAGAATTCAGCTTAATGAAGATAGTCTGTGGTATGGTGGTCCGATGCAGCGGAATAATCCTCAAGCCCTTGACTCTTTATCTCAGATCAGAAACCTGATTTTTGATGGCAAGATTAGGGAAGCAGAAGAACTCGCAGCGGATACTCTGGTAGGTGTACCTGACGGGCAAAGGCATTATGAGCCATTAGGGGACTTCTACATCGCTATGGATCACAGTGAACAAGAACCGAATGAATATCACAGACATCTCGATCTGGAACAAGGTAAGGTAAGCGTAAATTATACCGTAGATCAATCCATTTACAGCCGTGATTATTTTGCTAGCTACCCGGATCAAGTACTCGTGGTTCATCTCAAATCCAGCGTACCTGAAAAGTTATCTTTCTCCACTATTTTTGGCAGAGGAACTGTTCTGCAATCAACACACTGGTCCAGTAGTCTCAAACATCCTGTTGGGTTCCAATCCAATCTGGATCGGATCGAGAAGCGTGGAACGAATAACTTGATCATTCGAGGAAGGAGTGGGGGAGAAGAAGGAATTCGATTTTGTTGCGCGATCCGCCTTATATCTGAAGGGGGGCAGATTCATTATTCAAGCGGTCAGCTTTCTCTGAAGGATGGTAATTCAGCGACTATTCTAATCTCAGCTTGCACGGATTTTCGAGTACCCAAGGAACAACTTGAAGTGGAGTGCCTCCGAAGAATTGAGGCCGCTTCAACCAAGACATACAGCGAACTGCTCGCCAATCATGTCTCGGACTATCAATCTTTATTTAAAAAGATGGATATACATCTCGAAGATGATAATACAGATGTTATTTGTTCCGAACTTCCAATCGATCAACGCCTCGCACGGCTTAGAGCTGGTAAGCTTGATCCTGAACTGGTGAGTCTATACTTTCAATTTGGTCGTTATCTGCTTATCTCAAGCAGCCGTCCAGGTTCTTTACCGGCAAACCTTCAAGGGATATGGAATAAAGACATGCTTCCAGTATGGGATAGCAAATATACGATTAATATTAATACACAGATGAATTACTGGCCTGCAGAAAGCTGCAATCTGTCTGAATGTCACGTTCCATTGTTTGATTTTATAGAGCGACTGCAAGTTCGAGGAAAGGAAACTGCTAGGATCATGTATGGGTGCAGGGGATTCGTCGCCCACCATAATTCGGATATCTGGGCAGACGCCGCTCCGCAGGATGTATGCATGACATCGACGTTTTGGACCATGGGAGGAGCATGGCTTTCATTACATCTGTGGGACCATTACGAATACAATCAGGATGTTCAGTTTCTTCAAAAAGTTTACGCCACGATGAAAGATGCGGCTATGTTTATTCTGGATTATCTAGTAGAAGATCCTTCCGGAAATTGGGTGATATGTCCTTCGTCCTCACCGGAGAATCGCTATATATTAGACAATGGAGAGTCGGGGTCTTTATGTTTTGGTGCTTCAATGGATAACCAGATTATTAGAGAACTCTTCACGCGCTGCATTGAGAGCACCCGGATCTTGCAAGAAGATCAGGAATTTGGTGAAGTACTTCGTAGCGCTTTAACCAAGATACCGGAGACCTCCATTGGAAAACATGGTCAGATCCAGGAGTGGAGTAAGGACTATGATGAATTGGAACCTGGCCACAGACATATTTCCCATTTATTCGCTTTGCATCCCGGAACGCAAATTACGGTGCAATCCACACCTGATCTGGCTAAGGCAGCGCGCGTAACACTCGATCGAAGATTGGAACACGGTGGTGGACACACAGGATGGAGCAGGGCGTGGATTCTGAACATGTGGGCACGATTAGAGGAGTCGGAACTTGCACACGATAACATCGTGGAACTTCTACGTTCCTCCACGTTACCCAATCTGTTTTGTGACCATCCTCCATTTCAAATTGATGGTAACTTTGGAGGTACTGCAGGTATAGCAGAGATGCTTCTCCAGAGCCATGACGAAGTAATCCGATTGTTACCTGCTCTGCCCGCAGCCTGGCCAACAGGATATATTCATGGAATTCGGGCTCGCGGCGGATTTGAATTAGATCTGGAATGGGAAGCGGGTCGTCTGTTAAATACCAGAATTCGCTCTATTGCAGAATCATCTGTAACCGTATCCTATCAGGACCAAAAGATAGAATTAACCTTTCCAGGCCCCAATTCCATGATTGAATTAAAAGGATATCAATGGAAATAATAGATTAGTCATTAATAAGTTACCGATTTACATGAGCGAATATCACCCGACAACATTGACGGGGGAATTCGCTCTTTTGTTTTGTGTAAATGAAAACAGGCAAAAGTAGCGTGTTTTTGCTCAATGTAATGTTTAAAGATGGAATCCATATTTGACAAACTTACCGGGTGAAGTCCCGACCAGCTTGGTAAAACTGCGAATAAAATTGGCATAATCCCCAAAACCGGATTGATAACAGGCCTCTGTAATACTTAAACCTTCAATTAAATAAGATTTCGACAGCTCTATACGGCGACTAAGAATGTATGCTCGAATGGTGAGTCCGGTGTGTTTTTTGAATTGGCGACTAATATAGCTGCTATTCGTGAACGTAGCCTCTGACAATTGTTCGAGGGTCAGTTGTTTGGTGAGATTGCATTCAATGTAATCCATCGTATTTCGAACTAGTTCAGGCATAATATCCGTTGCAACAAAATCCGTATTTTGAAAAGTTAGATTCGTTAGAAGGAGTAACTGAGTAATCAAAATATTCCTCAGAATATCCGCTCCATAGTCACTTGATGAGAGACACTGTTCAAGCTCACCAGCTAATTGCAGCACTCGTTGAAGCTCGTGCTCTTCAAGATGTACGATATTACCCTTACCCTTGGGACGGTAGTCGAAACATGCGGATAAGTTGGTGGTTGACGTAGACAAGCGGTTCAGATATGACTTTTTCAGATTTATGGTAATTCTCTCATATTCGTTTTTGTCCAAGGCAAAGGAACGGTGCATCTCCTCCGGGTTAAGAACGAGCAGATCGCCACGTTGCAAATGGTAACAACGGTTCTCAATATAGAAATTCACATTGCCACGAAGAAATAAGTAGAGTTCATATGCATTATGTCGATGATAAAACGTTCCCATATTATACGTGGTGGTGCGATGAAGATACAACAGCTCATTCTGGATTGGATCAAACAGGTATTCTGAAGTCTCATTCATATCAGATATATGACCTCCTTGTCGTTTCGCGCAATAAATATAGCCGTTTATGCAATGAAATTGCAGACGTGAACCTATAAAATGTAACCATCCTAGCATGATGGATACATAATTGCAAGCGTTTACACCTAAGTGTGTACAACGCGATTGGAGGAAAAGATGGATCTGATTTTCACGGCACGAAGTAGAGAGCAAGACAACGTAGAGTACACGGCATTGAACAAGCATGCTCTTAAGGCTGACGTAAAAGTTGGAAGCGGGAACGGCAGTGCAGAAGACCCATGGCAAGCAGACATTCAGATTTACAACGAGGGCCATACTGCCTGGGCAGGGGTTATTCATGTGGAAATGCCGTTGGACAAACAGAATCCGAGGTTTTTTTTGCCTGCATTTATGTATGGCCGCAACCGGGGCGAAGCACCCCAGAATGTCCCAAATGAGTTCCCCAGACTAAGGGAGGGCAATCCCTCTCGCCCTTCATCACCGTGGTGGATGGTCCGAAGCGATCGTCTGTCTCATCCGGCTGCACTTATCTATGATGAAGGTCGGATTTTGGGTCTAAGTGCAAGTCCTTACTGGATCAATACAGGAAGCCAGAAGCAGCAATGGTATCCAGGAATGGAAGGAACGTTCGTGCAATATGGGGGATTCACATGTTCTATTGAAAAGGGTACGGTCGGATATACGTTGGGATATGAGAATGCGCCGTTGCTATTTATCAAATCCAGACTTGTCCATGAGCGAGCTGCCCTTGGAGAAAACTGTTTTGAACTTGCGGCAGGTGAATCGGTTGGGCTCACTCTTGAACTATATAACTACGAGTCTGAATCAGAACTGGGTATCAATCCCGCACTGGAAACAATCTATGGGCGGTATCACGAGAAACCAAGAGAAGGAAGTGGCATTCAGACAACGGTAGTGGATTTATCCAATGCCATCCATGAATATGCCTGGCTTCCGGAGGATCGTCAGTATTCCACATTTGTATATGAAGATGCCGCTGAAACAAGTGGCTACCGATACAACAAAATTATCTCAATCAGTTGGACAAATGGTATGACGATAGCTGCTCCTATGCTTATGGCCGCACTGCGCTTGAATAATGAGCCTATGCGACAGCAGGCGTTATCCTGCATTACCAATATTATCGAGAATGCCATGAATTCCGAATCCGGACTTCCATACGATGCCTATCAGGATGGAATATGGAGTGTTAAAGGCTGGTGGTTCGACGGCATGCGTACCCCAGGACATTCCTCTTACCTTGTAGCTCAAGCGATGTTCTACATTCTGAAAAGCTACGATTATGAGAAGCGCATTCGAAATGTGAGTCACGATGATTGGCTTGTTTACGTCAAGCAAGTGCTTGATCGTCTGGAGTACACGAAGAATACGGATGGAGAATATCCCACTATTTTGTCAGAGCGGACAGGGGCAGGACTTGAATATGATGCCTTTAGTGGAGTCTGGTGTCTTGCCGCCAAGGCATATTATAGCTGGTTAACTCATAATACCTCTTCTCTGGATGAGCTCAGACGAAGTGAAGCCCACTATTACAACACTTATGTGCAACACATGGAATGTTACGGCGCTCCGCTGGATGCGGACAAGGCTGTTGATTCGGAAGGCATTCTGGCTTACATCAAAGCTGTTCGGTTTTTACATGCGTTGACTGGCGACGAGCTGTTCCTGGATCACATGAGAGATGCAATCAGCTATGAATTCAGTTTCAAATTTTGTTACAACTCACCTGTTAAGATTCCGCCGCTTAGTACACTAGGCTGGTCCAGTTCCGGGGGAAGTGTCACTTCAGTAGCTAATCCCCATATTCATCCCATGTCCAGCAATCTGGTGGATGAGTTGTTGTACTACGTTGAACACCGGGAAGAGAATTATGTGCGTCAACGTATGATGGATACCATTGGGTGGGGGTGTCAGACCTATAATCGCTATGATCAAGAATTTGGCTATGGCAAAAAAGGATGGATGTCTGAACGCTTCTGTCATTCAGAAGGATTGGTCACTGAAAAATATGCGGATGGTTCGCCAGCCAGCACCTGGTTTTGCCTGATGCCATGGGCCAGTGGCTCGATCATTGAAGGCCTTGTTGGCGACTATTGGGATTATGCACGCCATGAATGAATTTATGTTGCAATAACTACAACAGTCACCATGTTAGATTCCGCCGATAGAGAGAACATGCTACCGGCGGTTTATTTTCGTTGGAGGAAAGGGGACAAACGGATGTTATCAGTATTACTTGTAGATGACGAGATGTATGTACGGAAAGGGCTGTATGAACTCATAAGCTGGATTGATCTTGATATGGAGATTATCGGAGAGGCAGAGAACGGTGTAGAGGCACTGAATCTGATTGAACGCCTGCAGCCAGACGTGATTATAACCGATATTCGTATGCCGATCCTGGATGGACTGGAACTTATTCGTGCCGTAGAG
Source organism: Paenibacillus sp. 1781tsa1 (assembly GCF_024159265.1). Lineage (NCBI taxonomy): Bacteria > Bacillati > Bacillota > Bacilli > Caryophanales > Paenibacillaceae > Paenibacillus > Paenibacillus sp. 1781tsa1. The sequence goes on from NZ_JAMYWY010000001.1 coordinate 3,333,422, forward strand.
AAAATGCCTCATCTGGAACCTGTGTTCATTATCATCAGTGGTTATCATGACTTCAAATATGCACAGCAGGCAATCCGGTACGGTGTTCATGACTATATTCTGAAGCCTATTGATGATGAAGAACTGACGGCGACGTTGCAGAAGTCGGCTAATCTCATTTGCAACAAAAGAAAACATATCCTCATGGCTGAGGGCCAGGCCAGTAACATTATGCTGGAGGATCTGATCAAAGGTCATGTACAGAAGCAGGATGAACATCGATATGCCGAGATGCTCGGGATCAATCATAACTCCAGTCTGCTCATGACTTTGATCGAACTTCAGACCGGATTAGATGAAATCAAAATCACCATTGAACAGCTACGTGAAGCAGTACATTCTCTGGAGAGTAATTTATGCAAAATGTTCATCAGTGAGCAACACCGCGGCATGTTTGCATTATTAATGTTGTGGCCTATACATGATCAAGGCGGCTCGACGTTACAGGATAAACTGCTTTCTATTCATATAACACTGAGCAAAAAGCTTAATCTGGACATCGGTCTTTACGCAGGAACACTCGTCAAAGAAATTGGAGATGTCCCACAATCCTTTATGGCGGCTAAAGAAGCAGCCAAGCATAAATATGCAGAAACTGGTGGTGTCGTGCGTTATACCGAGATCAAAGACAAACCGTTGTTTGTTTTCAATGTATACCAGGACGAGGTGGATCAATTAATCTTGAGCCTGGAAGAGGGGGATAGGGCTACTTACCATAACATTGTAGAAGAGAAATTCAAATTGTTTCATATGAATCGATTTTCTCCTCAGGCTGTAGCTGGTTCTCTTTTGCATTATATAACGGGTATTCTCGCGGTAGTCCACGAAATGGGTGGTAATGATGAAGGGTTGCAGCAGCTAAAGGAGCTGGCACAACAAAGTCATGAAGGTTGGAATTTAAGACTACTGAAGAATGCTTTTCTCATGGCGCTGGAGGAAGCCGAGGATTATGTGTTTCATTTGCGGATGGAGCGGTCCAAAGGGGATATCAGCAAGATCAAACGATATATTGATGCAAATTATACCGAGAACATCAATCTCAAAAGCATTGCTGCGCTCTTCTACATGAATCCCGTTTATCTTGGGCGGTTATTCCGCAAAAGCTACAATCAATACTTCAATGACTATCTGCTGAACCTACGAATTCATGAGGCGAAGAAATTATTGCGGCAGACGGATCTGAGAATGTACGAGGTCGCTGCACGAGTGGGATTTCAGAATGCGGATTATTTTGTAACACAGTTTGAGAAACTCGTTAAGTTATCGCCTACAGAGTATCGCAATCTCCTTATGGGAAATGAGCAGCGAGGTGCACAATGCCAAGATGGAACCTGAATTACATGAAGCTTCGAGATAAACTATTGCTGATGTATGTCCTGTCCGTGTTTATTCCCATCGTTGTTACCAATGTGGTGTTCTACAATGTCACATCCGCCAATATTCGTAGTCAGAAAACTCGTGATGCCGGCATGGCCTTGAACAATCTGAAGAACGACTTGCGTGTAACCATTGATCAGGGCGTCGGACTCTCTTATTCGTTATATACGGATCATGTATTCAATGACACCATCTCACGTTCGTTTCGAAGTCATTTTGAGTACATTGACGCTTATAATTCGTACCTGAAGGGTCAATTCTCCGGTCAATTGAATCAGGGGATTCGCTGGTATCAAGTGTATACCGATAATTCTACCATTCTATCTTCCGGTTATATTGATCGATTAACTGACGTGGTCCGAAGCTCTAACTGGTACGTTCAATTTCAGGCATACTCCGCTCCTTATCCGGCACTGATCTCATCGGATCAGATGTTAAGTCTGGTTCAACGGCTCGACAATCTGGACACTGGGGAGAGAGAGCAGTTACTTAAAATTGACCTCAACATGGAGACGATCAAGCAGTATTTTCACAACAGCGGATTCGACGGAAAAGTGTATTTAGTTGATCCAGGAGGACACATCCAATTTTCAAATGATTCTACAGCAGAAGCATCTCAGATAGGGAAACGTTACAATGAGATCCAGTTTCCGAACAAAATGATTCCCTTTGAACTTACGTATACAGGCATTAACTATCTGGAAGGGTGGTCCCTGCATGGCGTTATGGATGAAGAAATTGTGTTGAAAGAGGTACGGAAGTCCCGTTCCTTCGTGGTATGGCTGGCTTGCATTAATTTTGTCTTGCCTTCCATCATCATCGCGGCCATGTCCAGATCCATCCATGTCAGACTGGTGCGGATTCTAAAACATATGAAAAAAGTGAAAACACAGAATTTTCAGACGATTCCTCCTGAAGATGCAAGAGATGAGATCGGTCAGCTCACGATGGAATTCAATCGAATGACCGAGACGATCCATAACTTGATTCATGAGGTATATCTAGCTGACATTCAGAAGAAAGACCTGGAGTTAAAACAGCAGCAAGCTCAGCTTCATGCACTCCATAGTCAGATTAACCCTCATTTTTTGTTTAATACCCTGGAGTCGGTACGGATGAGGAGCCTCATCAAGGGCGAGAAAGAGACCGCCAAAATTGTGCATAACATGGCCAAGATGTTTCGCAAGTCGATCAGTTGGAATCAGAATGATGTGACAGTGAAGGAAGAATTGGAACTCATCGAGAGTTTTTTGCAAATCCAGAAATACCGCTTTGGAGAAAAACTTCAATATACCATTGAGGCAGATCCTGCGGTACTGATGTACCGAATCCCCAAGATGGTGATCCTTCCCTTTGTTGAAAATGCAAGTATTCATGGAATTGAGTCATCTCCGGGTGTAGGTATCATTCAACTCTTCGTTTCAACAGAAAATGACCAGCTCCTTATTCGACTAACGGATAACGGAATAGGGATGTCACAAGCTAGATTGGAAGAATTGCTGAGCTATCTGAATCAGAACACGGATATGGGAGAGCATGTTGGCATGAAAAATGCGTATAGTCGCTTAAAACTTTGTTATAAAAATCACTTTACATTCGACATCCAGACAGGGGAAGGAGAAGGAACACGTATCCAAATTAAGCTTCCACTTGATCCATCAGCCATGCCAGGCGACTAAATATGAGGGATATACTTTTCAAAGTAGGAGGTACACTTTCATGGGTAACTTTGAAAGCGCTATCTTGATATATTGAGAAGGCTTAAGACACAAACAATACGTTAAGGGGGCATTTGCTACATGTTTAGAAAAAGAAACATTATAACAAGTCTGGCCATTTTACTGGCTGTAACGCTGGCAGGTTGCAATAAAGCCAGCCCGGAAGCCTCTTATCCTGACAGTAATGACAACACCCCGGTCACCTTTAAATATTTCACGTTTGGCGGTGGCAAGAAGGACATTCTGGCAAGCAGCACGACCATTGGCAAGGCGTTACATGAACAAACAGGCGTTGATTGGAAGATGGAATATCTGGTCGGCGACGGTGCAACCAAGGCAGGTGTAATGATTGCGAGTGGGGATTACCCCGACATCATCGACTCCAGTGGTGAAATGGCCAAGTTGATGGATGCAGGATCTTTTATCCCGCTGGATGAACTGATCGAACAATACGGGCCTAACATCAAGCGGGTATACGGGCCTTATATGGACAAATTCAGACAGGAGGATGGAAAGATATATTTCTTGCCGTACACTGCCAACATTGGTTATGTGTCAGAGCCTAACTTCCAGACTGGCTTCTACATTCAGCGTGCTGTGTTAAAAGAGTTCAACTATCCCAAGATCAAAACGCTGGACGAATATTTTGACTTGATTGAGCAATACAAGCAAAAGCATCCGCAGATCGATGGGAAAGAAACCATCGGCTTCGCCACACTTGCGGGTGAATCGGGCAGCTTTTTCACCCTGCTCAATCCGGCCATGCATCTGGCTGGATATCCAAACGATGGCAGTGTGATGGTGGATATGCAGAGCCATGAAGCCAAATTGGTAGCCGGATCTGATTATCAGAAACAATGGATTCAGAAGCTAAGCGAAGTTAACGCACAAGGGATGTTTGATCCCGAATCCTTCACAATGAACCAGGATCAGTATCTTGCCAAGTTGACGTCTGGTCGGGTGCTGGGATATTTCAGTTACTCCTGGCAGGTTGGAGATGCAACCAACAACCTCAAGAAGGCTGGACTTGATGATAAACGATATGTATCTCTACCGATCGTATTTGATGACAGCGTCAAAGACCAGTATGTGGACCCGCCAGGCTTTGTGAACAACTACGGTGTCGGAATTACCGTAAATGCCAAAGATCCCGTACGAATTGTTAAATATTTTGATAATTTGCTTAAGGAAGAGAACCAGATTCTGGTTCTATGGGGCATTGAGGACGAGACGTATAGCGTGAATGATGAGGGCCGTTTTTATTTCAAAAATGATGACCAACGCAAGGCACATGAAGATCCGGAATTAAGTCGTAAATTCGGCTTTGACTATTTTAATTACAGCTGGCCTCGTTACGGCAATAACTCCGTACTGGAGGATGGCAACGCCTATGGACCAGGCAATCAACCAGAAGTGGCTACCTTTAGTTACACGGACGGTGACAAGCTGTTGTTAGAGAAATATGGTGTGGAGACATTCACAGAACTATTCAGCACACCGGATGAGCGTCCTTGGTCTCCTGCTTGGTCCATTGCATTGGAGCAGGGCTCTCCTGAACAGATTTTCATCACCAAAGCAGAAGATCTCCAGAAGAAATATTTACCCAAAATGATTATGGACTCGCCTTCCACGTTCGAGAACACATGGAATGAGTATATGAGTCAATTGAATCAACTGGACAAGAAAACATATGAAGCTACGATAACACAGGCAGTGAAGGATCGTGTAGCTGGCAAATGGTGAGTGCAATCCATAGAGACCATAAGGAACGGGGGAATATTCACATGTTAAAAACGAAAGTTAGAATAGCAAGTTTAGCTGTATTACTGACCGTTTTGCTGGCTGGGTGCAGTCAGAACAATTCGTCATCACCTTCAGCCACAGGTGATGATGAGAACAGTCCAGTCACGTTCTCATATTATATGTTCTCTCCAGGCAAGAAGGATACTCTGGCAAGCGAAACAACAATCGGTAAAGTGTTGCAAGAACAAACAGGTGTGGACTGGAAGTTGGAATATCTGGTAGGTGATAGTGCGACAAAAGCCGGTGTCATGATCGCCAGTGGAGATTATCCTGATGTCATTAGCTCCAGTGGTGAGATGTCAAAGTTATTGGATGCCGGGGCCTATATTCCGCTGGATGATCTGATTGAGGAATACGGCCCTAATATCAAAAGGGTATATGGACCATACTTCGATAAAATGAAAAATGCAGAAGACGGAAAAATCTATGCGCTGCCTTATACGGCTAATCAGGGTGAGTATTCAGGTAGTCCAAATGTTGGTGGGGGAGCATTCTGGATTCAGCGCTCTGTGCTCAAAGAGTTTAATTATCCCAAGATCACTACACTGGATGAATATTTTGATCTGATTCAGGATTACAAGGAAAAATATCCAACGGTTGATGGTGCAGAGACGATCGGATTTGTGTCACTTGCAGGTGTCGCCAATAACTTCTTCACCTTGCAAAATCCAGCAATGCATCTCGCCGGTTATCCGAACGATGGCAGTGTCATGGTGGACATGACTACCCATGAAGCGAAAGTCGTCGCTGGAACAGATGCTCAGAAAAAATGGATTAAGAAGTTAAATGAGATTAATGCTCAAGGGATGCTGGATCCGGAATCCTTTACGATGAACAAAGACCAGTATTTGGCTAAACTGACTTCGGGTCGTGTGTTAGGGTACTTCAATTATGGCTGGCAGATTGGGGATGCGTCGAAAAACCTGCTCTCGGCAGGCATTGATGAGAAGCGCTATGCACCACTTCCGATCGTGTTTGATGAAGGAATTAAGGATCAATATGTTGATCCTCCCGGCTTCGTCAACAACTATGCAACAGGTATCTCGGTGAATGCCAAAGACCCTGTTCGTATCATCAAATACTTTGATAATTTGCTGAAGGAGGAGAATCAGGTTCTGGTGCAATGGGGCATCAAGGACGAGACGTACAGTGTGGATGAAAAGGGCCGATTTTATTATGCAAATGAAGATCAACGCAAGGCACATGATGATCTGGAGCTCAGCCGTAAATTCGGGTTCACCTACTTTGGCACAGACTGGCCGAAATATGGCGGTGAATCTACACTAACCGATGGTAACGCTTATAGCCCTGGCAACCAGCCGGAAGTGGCCGCTGCATCTTACACCGAGGGAGACAAGAAATTCCTTGAAGCCTACGGTATCCAAACTTTTAGTGAATTGTTCAACAAACCGGAAGAGCGGCCTTGGTTCCCGGCTTGGTCCATCGCATTGGAGCAAGGATCACCAGAACAGATCTTCACGACCAAATCGGATGATTTGCAACGTAAATACTTGCCGGAAATGATCTTGGGAGCACCATCGAATTTTGATAAGCTATGGGATGCCTACATGGCTGAATTGAACAAATTGGACAAAGCTGGTTATGAAGCGACCATTACCAAAGTTGTGAAGGATCGTGTCGCAGGAAAATGGTGATACGAACCTTTAAGTACGTGTTCAAGAGGTCTTTTTTTGAACAAACTTGTTAAAACAAACTGTACATGCGCAGGAGAAGACGTAAGAGCATAAACTCCGCTTTCTCCTCGCATGATGAACAGCATGGGAAAGGAGCCGGTTCACCGTGGAGAAACCTAATATCTCCCTTAACTCGATGCCGCCAGCCTCGAGTCCGAAGGGAACCAGAGCACATTTGTTCTTCAAACGTCTTGTCCAACAACGAACACTTGCCTGGATGTGTATACCTTTTGTCATCTGGGCTTTTATCTTCAAGTACCTGCCGTTATGGGGATGGACCATGGCTTTTCAGAATTTCAAACCGGCGAGGTCCTTCTCGGATCAGCAGTGGGTAGGCTGGCAGCATTTTAGTACGTTATTTGAAGACAATACCTTCTACCGGGTGCTGCGCAATACGCTTGTCATGAGTTCCATCAAACTGGTCTTGGGATTTGTGACAGCGATCACACTGGCCCTTTTATTAAATGAGCTGAAAAATGTCATATTTAAACGTTTTGTGCAAACCGTCAGTTATCTGCCTCACTTTATCTCGTGGGTTGTTGCTTCCAGTATTGTATTAACCGTCCTGTCACCAGACGGAATTATCAATCTGCTGCTGATGAAGCTTCACCTGATTGACAGTCCGGTACTATGGATGGGGAAAGGTGAATACTTCTGGGGTATTCTGGGGGCAACCGAGGTGTGGAAGGATGTCGGCTGGAACACTATTATCTATCTGGCAGCAATTACGGCGATTGATCCGGCGCAATATGAGGCTGCCGAGATTGATGGAGCCAGTCGCTTCAAACGGATGTTATATATCACGCTGCCTGGCTTAAAACCGGTTATTGTGATCTTGTTGATCATGAACATGGGAAGTATTCTGGAATCCGGATTTGAACCACAATATCTGCTGGGTAACGGGATGAATATGGACTATTCGGAGAATCTGGACATCTTTGTGCTGAAATATGGATTAGGGATGGGGAACTTTTCCTTGGGTACAGCAGCAGGCATTTTCAAAACTGTGGTCAGCTTCATCTTCCTTTTCTCCGCGAACTATATAGCAAAAAAAATGGGAGAGAGCAGACTATTCTAAAAGGAGGCCTATGCCATGCGAAAAGGAAACACATCCCGCTTGCGAAATAGCAGTACCGGGGATCGAGCATTTGACACTATTAACATGATCTTCATGGTATGTCTGATGATTGTGACGATCTATCCCTTTGTTAATATGATTGCCGTATCCTTCAACAATGCAAATGATGCCATTCGGGGTGGAATATATCTATGGCCCCGTGTATGGACACTGGACAATTACAAATACATTTTTGGCGAATCCGATATCTATCACGCAACGCTGATCTCGGCCCTGCGTACGGTCATTGGAACCGTGGTGTCCGTCTTCTGTACAGCCATGCTGGCGTATACGGTTAGTCGTCAGGAATTTGTGCTTCGCAAGTTTGTTACGATGTTTTTTGTGTTCACCATGTACTTCAGCGGGGGCTTGATCCCCGGTTATCTGCTGATTCGAGACCTTGGATTGATCGGTTCCTTCTGGGTGTATATCATTCCGGGTGTAATCGGTGTGTTCAATATGATTGTCATCCGTTCATTTATTGAAGGTCTTCCTGAAGGCATTCTGGAGTCAGCCCGTATTGACGGGGCAGGGGAGTTCACGACATTTATCCGCGTTGTCCTGCCGCTAACGATTCCCGCAATGGCAACCGTATCACTCTTTGTAGCCGTGGGACAATGGAATTCCTGGTTCGATGTATTCCTGTACAACTCATCCAATAAAGAATTAAGCACGTTGCAATACGAATTAATGAAGATTCTGCAAACTTCAACGACCTCCGCGACTTCGTCAGCAAGTGATGCTTATCAGTCTGCCGAGAGCAATGCAACGGCGGTTACACCAACCTCGATTCGAGCGACCATGACCATTATTGCGAGTGTTCCTATTCTGATGGTGTATCCGTTCTTGCAGAAATACTTTGTACAAGGCATGACGATTGGCGGGGTGAAGGGATAGTCAAGTATATGACGGATACTGTTAAGCATTAACATGGGGGACAAAAAAATCCTTCAACGTAAAGTCTCATCATTTTATAGAATTATGTAAACGCAACAAACTATACCGTATTAGCGTCTATTCATCCATAGAATAACAACAGGAGTGAAACAAATGCATGTAAAATGGATGACGATGATTGGTGCTGTTCTCGGCTCTATGCTTATAGGCGTGGGGACGGCAGCTGCGGAAGAAACGTTTGTTGATTTAAAACATTCAAAGTGGGCAGAGGATGGCATCACGTATATGGCGAAACGGGGAACAGTGGCTGGATACGGCAATGGGATTTTCAAGCCTGAGGCACTTGTGACACGGGCGCAAGCCGTCACTTTTATGGTGCGGGAGCTTTATCCAGATCAGCTTCAGAGAGCAGTGGAAGGCACAACCTATTCGGATGTTCCAACGACACACCCTTTCCATCGAGAAATCATGATAGCTGCTGAAAATGGACTTGCGAGTGGTTTCCCTAACGGAACCTTCCGTCCGGACGCACCGCTTAGCCGCGCAGAGACTGCGGCCTTCCTTACAAGGGCATATTCACTCGAAGAAGGTAAGAATCTCGCAAAATGGACCGATACGGACAAACATTGGGCTGTAGCGCCTATTCTTATTATGAGTTCAAACGGCTTGGTCGGTGGTTATTCGGATGCCACTTTCCGTCCAAATCAAGCTGTCACGCGCGCTGAATATGCCGTATTTATGGCGAGAGTAATTCGCTTCGAACGCGAAGCAGCCATTCGGGCGCAAGATTGGGATAAGCTGATATCCTATATGACGGTAAGCGAGCAAGTGGGTCAGATGCTTATGCCCGATATTAGGCAATGGAATGGTAAAGCGACGACGACCGTTAATGAAGGGCTGAAACGCAGTATCCATGATCAAGATTTGGGCGGGCTTATTCTTTTTGACAAAAATATTGTTGACGCGAGGCAGCTTACAACGTTCACACATGATATAGAAAGAGAAGCAGGTGATATCCCTCTATTTCTTAGTATCGACCAAGAAGGAGGCGTCATTAAGCGAATACCGGGTGGTACGAATCTGCCAGGTCAGATGGCGCTGGGTGCAACTGGAGATGCAGCGCTTGCCGAAGCGGCTGGTCAGCTGACGGGGGAGGAGCTGAAGGCACTGGGAATTCAGATTAACTTTGCGCCAGTGCTGGACATCAACAGCAATCCAGATAACCCCATCATTGGTATACGTTCGTTTGGCTCAGATGCGGATTTGGTGACACGGCTTGGTCTGGCAACGATAAAAGGGCTACAGCAATCAGGGGTGATGGCGGCAGTGAAGCATTTTCCGGGTCACGGAGATACGAAGGTAGATTCCCATCTGGGTATGCCGGTACTAACTCATAATCGCGAGCGGCTGGATGCTGTAGAATTAAAGCCATTTCAGGCTGCAATCAAAAATGGTGTAGAGATGATTATGACCGCGCATATTGCTTTTCCTGCCATTGATAACGAACATGTCACTTCGCTCAAAGACGGTGAACGTGTGCCGATTCCTGCCACCGTATCGAAAAAAGTACTGACAGGACTTCTTCGCGGAGAGCTGGGATATGAAGGTCTCATCATTTCCGATGCTTTCACCATGAATGCCATTGCGGAGCATTTTGGGGAGAATCAATCGGTAGAACGCGCCGTTTCCGCAGGTGTTGATATCATCCTAATGCCGAAAGATTCAGCAGCGGCCCATCAAACGCTGGTGAATGCGGTGAACAATGGAACGATCAAGGATGAAACTATACACGCATCTGTGAAACGAATCCTGGAGATGAAAGCGAAATATGGTTTGTTTGAACGCAGCCAGACTCTTGCGCAAAAGCTAACTCAGCTTAACGGTATTATTGGATCGAAGGAGCATCGAGCGGTGGAGCAGAAAATCGCAGAGCGGGCGGTCACCGTACTCAGCAGCCGCGAAGGTATGCTTCCAGATCAAATTCAGCAAGGCGATCGGGTTGTTATTGTTGCAGCCGAGCAGGATCAGGCGAAACAGCTTGAAAAACAACTGTTACAAGCCGCTAATAATCTGTCGTTAAAGACTGAAATTGCACTTGTTGGACAAGGCAAAATGAATGAAACGCTCCAGGTAATTGGCAAAGCCGACTATGTCATTCTTGCTTCTTACCAATTCCGGAATGTAGCCAGCCAGTTCGGATGGAGCGAGTATCAATCCTTGATCAATGCGATGAACCAGAGTAATCAGCGATATACGCTGTTGTCATTAGGTAACCCTTACGAGATGATCTATCTTCAGAACGTGCGCTCAGGGCTTGCAGTGTATGGAAAGCAGGAGCCAAACACGTCTGCCGGGATCAAAGCTTTGCTTGGTCAATTGAAAGCTGGAGGACAGTTGCCCGTACAAACGGATTAAAGGATAATCAATGAAGAGAAAATGAAGAAAAAAGACGGATTCCTGCATACGGAATCCGTCTTTTTATTTTAAACTAAACGTTGATTTCACCGATCCATCTACCATGCCATCACTCGGATATTTCTTCATTACAAACAAATTGGAGTAGCATCTTCACAAATTGCTCCGTCATCCGCATATCCAGTGCATTATCATGAGCAGCACGAATCGTTACCATGCGCTGGAGCATGGCCATCATCGTTGTGAAGATAAACTGAGCAAGATCGAGCGGAGGGGACGGATTCTTGATACTGCCGTCAACAACGCCTTGGGATAAAGCGCCCATCAGGAAATGATTTTCTTTCCCATTCTGGTTGAATCGATCGTATGTTTCTCTTAATTCAGGGCTAAAATCATACATCTCATAGTTGATATCAAATAATTGAATAAACCGGATGTAGTCTGGATGATCCTGGGCATAAACAACCCATGCATTCAACATCACCGTGAGTTGTTCTCGTCCGTTCATGTCCTTCACTGATGCACGGCTAACCTCATCCGTTAAATGTTCAATCAGTTGCATCTGAATAGCTAAAAGAAGCTCATCCATAGACTGAAAATGTTTATAAAATGTCACTCTACTAAGTTTAGCTTTGGTGCATACATCCTTAATCTTTACTTGGAGCAATCCATATTTCAAAAAAAGCTCCTTACCTGCTGCAATCAAATCATCACGATGTTTATTTCCCAATTGTTGATGCCAGTTTTCATTCACTTATATACCGTTGTCCTTTCTTCGAACGAAATGCGTTCAAGGTAAGTCCGAGAGAAGCGAGAAGCATAATTGCACCAAAAATATACGGGAAGTTTATGTTTTTGTCAAACAATAGTCCTGCAATCAGCGGGCCAATCACCGTTCCGAGACTGGAAAATGTCGTATTCAGACCCGATGCATAGCCTTGCCGATCTCCAGCATGGTTGGATATTAACGTGCTGAGCGAAGGCCGCAAAAACGAGTTGAAGGCAAAGAATAACGCAGAAGCGAATAACAGAAAGACAAGGTTTACTTTAATTAACATTAATAATAAAGCGATGGGCGTAATGATTAAGGAAAGACGGATTAGCTTAACTTCACCGATTCTCTGTACAAACCAATCCAAAAGCCAGATCTGCACAACGATACCGATTATCGCACCCAGAGTAATAATAATGGAGATCGTTGCAGCGTTGAATCCATATTTTTGTTCTGCAAAAAGAGCGAATACGGTCTCATAACTCATGAGGCCAAAGGTCATAACAAGCAGCACAATCAAGTATTTAAAATACGGTACTTTAAATGAACTCCAGATTTTCTTACCCAAGTGATCTCCCTTTTGAAGTCGGATGGAGCCAGTTCTTTTTTCCGGGGGAAGTGTCTCAGGCAATAGTAGCGTCATCAATGCCGCAATCAGTCCCAGACCAGCCGCGAAGAAATAGGGCATGCGAATACCCATCTCGGCGATGAGACCACCCAGACCAGGTCCGAGAACCATTCCCAAATTCATTGCTGCGCCGAAATAGCCCATGCCTTTCGCACGAGTCTCCGGTGTTGTAATATCAGCGACATAAGCAAGGTTCGCAGGAACCATCAAACCGAGACTGATTCCACCGATAAATCGTGCGACATAGAGGAACGGCAATGCTGTCGACAACGCAAATATGATATCTGAAACAACGGACAGAAACATACCCGCCATGATCAACTTTTTGCGTCCAAATCGATCGGACAATTGTCCTCCCAGAGGTGAAAAGAAGAATTGAGCGGCACCAAATGCCGCTACGAGAAATCCTGCGACAGTGCCTCCCGCATGAAAAAGCTTCAAATACTCCGGCAATATGGGGATGAGCATCCCTTGCCCCAATAAAGCGATAAATAGATTTAACATCAGAATGAACAGTGGAAAGCGAATTGCTTTTGGTAATGTACTCATGCTTGTCATAAGCTCCTTCATTAACATGGTGTTAACCTTTACAGTATGTAAACCATTTTAAATGATTCGAAGGAGATATGTAAATGTAAATCTTTTTTAGGTGAGTAGAGCTATAATTGAATTCATATGGAGGTGGGAACGCGTGAAATTAGAGGAATTATTTACGGTACATGTGAACATTGAGAGATCATTTGATTTACAGAATAGTGAAGGTAATTCAGTTGTCATGATTACTTTTACAGGCAGTGTAACCGGAAAGTACTTTGAGGGAATGGTGCTGTATGGAGGAGTGGATACTCAGATTATCGGGAAGAATGGTGACCCGCATACGCTTTCGGCAAGATACATGCTTCAAGGGACAGATTACAAAGGGGATAGCTGCAAAATTTATATCGAAAACAACGGAAATATTGATAAAACGCTTAAAACTGCTTTATTCCGCACTACCCCCAAAATGATTACGGATAGCAAAGCTTTATCTTTTTTGAACAGTGAAACGTTGGTTGGAGAAGGTTATCCGACGGAGTCAGGAGTAGATATAAAAATATATAGGACACATTGATAACTAACACGGAACAGAGGGAAACTGTTTTATTCGTGTGCCGCGGAAAAAATCACATTGTTATGAAGAGATAGAGTCGCGAAATGAGCGGCTCTTTTTTGTTATGCACGTTTACGTCCAAATTTACATGTATTCTTTTACAATCAATTAACAAAGGATGGATACGGCGCAGACACTTCTCACCTATAGTATGATGAGCGAAAATAAACCAATATCAGGCGGATTAAGGAGAAGACTAATCAATATGATGATCAAAAAAATCGGGATTTCAGTCGTATCACTCACCATGCTAACGTCTGTGAGTATGTTTGACGTATATGGTGCAGGATCCAAACGCATGATCGAAGTTGCTGAACAATCGGCTAATGTGGTCGTGAACGGACAAAAGGTGGAAGGTGAATCATTTCTCTACAATGGGGTCACTTATGTACCGACAAGAGCGATTGGGGAAGCTCTGGGACAAGAGGTAGACTGGGATAACAATACCCAATCGGTATTTGTTGGAGCAAAAAGTAACGATCAACTTGGATACCGCGGTACCAAAACGCCATACCCTTTTAAGGAAACAAGTTATACAAAAGCTCCTAATGGATATGAACCCGTATTTATTAACTACATAGGTAGACACGGTTCCAGACATCTATCCGGTGCCAAGTACGACAAGACGCTCTTTGAACTACTCGACATCGCTGAGAAGGATGGGCAGGCTACCAATCTGGGCAAAGAGCTGAAGAAGGAAATTGGCAAACTGATGAAGGTTGAAAAAGACCATTATGGCTTGTTATCCACTACGGGTGGAGAAGAACTGAAAGGAATAGGAACCAGAGTTGGACAGAACTTCAAAGAACTATTTACATCGGATAAAAAAGTGATTGCTCAGGCGACCTTCAAAGATCGAACGCCCCAGAGCAGAGATCAGTTTATTGATGGATTAAAGGAAAGCTTGGGAGATAACAAGATAGACATTCTGGCTTCAGCCTTTGAAGAAGGGAAAGACCCCTATCTGCGGCCCTACGACTTGGCTACGAAGTATAACGAGTACGTAGAAGATGGAGACTGGGTTAAGTTATACGAAGATTATGTCACACAGAGTATTGGAACGCGTTATGCAAAAGAGGTTCTTTTGCAATTTTTCTCTGAAGACTTTTATCAGAGATTGAATTCTGGAGAGTTCGAGCTGAAGGATGAGAAAGGAAAAGTGAAGCTCAGCAACCCAACCGAAGCAGCTTCTAATTTGTACGAACTGTACATTATATCTTCGAATATTAAAGGAGAAGGTGACTTCGAATTCGGGCGGTATTTTACGACCAATCAGTTAAAGTGGTACGAGAGCGTTGACAATATTAATGACTTTTATGAAAAAGGTCCATCTTTAACGTCAACGGATCTGCCGCAGAATATCATTGCACCTCTGGTCAAAGAATTGATCGTGTCTACCGAACAATCCATTCAACAGAAAGACACGGCTGGTATATTTCGTTTTGCTCACGCAGAAACCATCATTCCACTATCTTCATTCCTGGATATCGCCGGAGCTAATGTGAGTATCGACAAACCACAAGATGTGACCCAAAACTGGAATGGCTCGGTTATCTCACCGATGGGAGCAAATATCCAATGGATCTTGTATTCCAATGGTAAGGATGTTCTCGTGAAAATGCTTAGAAATGAGGAAGAAATCGCGTTCCCGATCGAAACAAAGACTTATCCGTACTATAAGTGGGAAGATGTGAAGACATATTACCAAAACAAACTGCAGAATGTAGGCGTAGAGCTGGATAGCAGCTTGGAAGATAATATCGAACTTTTACAGAAAAAATTCTAGTTGGTAAATATACAATTGTTGATGAACATGAAGAAAGCAACTCCTAAACGGGGCTGCTTTCTTTTTTTAATTGGAACGAAAGGCATAACGAAAAAAAATCCAAAACAAAATGTGACCAAATGCCGTCCGTAAGAGTGTTAGAGGTATAAAGGAGGGCATAACAACCATGCAGCGATCAGTGCCCCAGCTGGGCGATCATGTGATGAAAGTCTACGAGACATATGCAGATACGCTGTTCCGAATTGCCATGGTGCACCTTGGCAGACGGGAAGATGCGGAGGAAGCCACTCAGGATACCTTCATCAAACTAATAGAAAAAGCCCCTACATTCAACGATGCAGAGCATCAGAAAGCATGGTTGATTCGGGTCATCACCAATCATTGCAAATCCTTATTAGGCAGAGGCTGGCGCAAACGGGAGGTCAAGCTGGAGGGTGTCGATGCTCTTACGACGGACAACCCGGAAGATCACGCGCTGATCGAACTCGTGCTGTCACTGCCCCTCAAGTATAGATCGGTGGTTCATCTGTATTATTACGAAGATTATGCAATTCGGGAAATCAGCGAAATCCTGGAGATTAGCGAGTCAGCGGTGAAGATGAGATTAAAGCGAGGAAGAGAGCTGTTAAAACTGGAGCTGGAAGGAGAGGAACTGTAATGAACGAAGAACAATTTAAACAAAACTATAAGAAAGCGGTGAGTCATATGAAAACAAACGAACAAATGAAAAAGCGGGTAGAGCAAGCTTTGAACACGCAACATCAGGGGCCAAAACGTCAACGCAAACCCTTATACATTGCAGCAAGTGTTGTTATCGCTGCCAGCATTGGATTGGCTGCGCCGAGTGTGTGGCAGCAATTCAATGGACCAGCCACACCAACTCCTCAGGTGGCAGAGGTGACTCCGGGCGCGTCGTTTGATCCGATTGTGATTCCGAAGATGGAGCTGCCGGATTCACAGGGGAAAGGCGCGATGGCAGATATGATGCAACTGGTTGTATATGGAGGGAACATCTATACACAGTCTCCAACATTGCTTGAAGGTGCAAATGCACTCGACCTGCGTGGCGAGAAGCTTGGCACAACAACTGGCGGCATCGATGAGCTGAGTGGTCAGGATAAATACACAGAGCTTGCTTCCAACATTGGCGAAGCAGACATCTATGCGGTGAATGGCTACGATAAGGACTTCCGCATCATGTCTTACACCGAGATCGATGGTCAAGTGTATGCACAACTATTCGACAAGAACAACGGGATCACCATTGGTACGGGTGCCGACCTGATCGGTAAGCTGCATCTCGAAGGCAACGTTGCCTCGGCGCAATGGGAGACGTTTGATAGCTGGAACAACGGAAAGCAGCAGTTTCAGCCGTTAGCAGCGGATGAATCACTGGAAAGCTTCATCTCTGCGTTATCTGCTGCCAAACCAATTGCAACGAGTCCGGAATTGGAAGAGAACCTCTACGGCAAAGAAGATCGCAAGATGATCTATCTCACCTTGGAAGATAAAACACAGGTTCCACTGGTTCTGTTTGGTGAAGGTCTGGTGCGTTACGGTAATGTTCCTGCATTTCTCGAAGTTGAGAAAGGCGCGTTTCAATC
Organism: Paenibacillus sp. 1781tsa1; assembly: GCF_024159265.1. Lineage (NCBI taxonomy): Bacteria > Bacillati > Bacillota > Bacilli > Caryophanales > Paenibacillaceae > Paenibacillus > Paenibacillus sp. 1781tsa1. The sequence goes on from NZ_JAMYWY010000001.1 coordinate 3,350,422, forward strand.
CTTCTGGAACAGCTTAGGCGAGTGAGGCGAAGGAATCGATGCATGAAGAAGAGCGAACAGGGCACGAAAGTGCTTTGTTCGCTCTTTGGATTATCGGTGGAGTCGTTTAATTAAAATTTTTGTAATAAACCAAATGATCGGTCCACTCATCATTTTCGTGTATGAAACCTTTACGTACACATTCAAACTCCATACCAACGCTTTCAGCTAACTTCACAGAAGGGGTATTATCCAAATTGATATGGGCTTCTATACGGTGGAATTTCAAATGTTCGAATGCAATATGAAGAGCCTCATTCACAGCTTCTTTGCCATAACCTTTTCGCCAATACTGATTATGGATCGTATATCCGAAGCTTCCCCATTGAAAATCATCTCTCGCCAAGGTTGCAATATCAACCATACCCAGATGTGTGCCATCTTCCTTTCTAAAGACACCAAATACATAAACCGCATCTGTACGCGCTAACTCCTGGTGTCGATCCACCAGATCATGAAACCAATCCAGTGTACATTCACTCATATCCATTTTCCCTTTATCATGGCGGTGCTGGGAGGGCAAGCGGTTTTCAAATTCATTCAACCAATTCTCGTAGTCGTTTTTCTGTAATGGTCTGATTACTAATCGTTCTGTCTCTGAAATATGATCAAATTTTTCTGCTTTTAATTTCAAAATGACATCTCCTTTGGATTGAATTTTTATTCATGGCATAGCACTGAAATACTCCATAACCACGCTGCGAAACTCTAAAGCGGCTTTTGAAATATACCTGTTTTTGTGCGAAAGTAGAGCGATTTCCCGAACGAGTCTATGATCCTCTACCTGAAGATATCTAATGCGCTCATGCGGGTTTCTGGCTGTGCTAGGTATAAAAGCAAGACCGATCTCCGCTTCAACAAGGGCTGTTAATCTTGCAGGTTCGTCACCTTCATATACATATTTCGGTAGGAAACCAACGGATTGACATATGGAATCCACCATATCACGAACACCATAGCCTTGTTTTACCCCAACAAACGATTCGTCCTTAAGCTCGGCTAGTTGAATGCTGCTTCGTTCTGCATATCGATGATCCATAGGAACAGCAACTACGATCGGGTCGTCATATAGTATCTGACATTCAATATCTTCACCTTCAATCGGAGGGGAGGAGAGACAAAAGTCCACCTCGCCTCGATGTAGAAGTCTGGACATGTTCTCTAACGAAACCATTTGCACATGGAACTGAATGTCCGGTTGATTTTTGCGAAATTCTCGTAGTATACCTGGCAAAGTACTGGCCGTAGTCACCGCCAATTGCAGTGTACCCTGATCTTTGTTGGAGAGGTCGCCTATTTCCCGTTGTCCCTGTTCCAATTCAAATAAGGCTTTTTCAGTTCGGCGAAGAAATGTTCTTCCAAAATCGTTTAGTCGCAGCTTTCTCCCGATTCGATCAAATAAGGGGACTCCCAGGTCATCCTCTAATCGTTGTATCGTTTTGCTCAGAGAGGATTGCGTAACATGCAGCTTTCCCGCAGCCTCCGTAACATGTTCGCATCGGGCCACCGTCAGGAAATATTTTAGTTGAAGAAGCTCCATATGCAACATCCCTTCATTCCTTCAAGTTCATCAAATCATAACATACAATGCGTTGGAATAAATGAATACTTTCTAGTAAGATGACAGCAGAAGAAGGAGTGATGCACCGATGAACGTTCGAAATAAAGGATTGATGTTAGCTGTTGGACTCGGAATTATGTTGAATCCGTTGAATTCCTCCATGATTTCGGTGGCAATCTCCAGGCTACAACAAGTGTACCAACTTGGTTTTACAGCCGTTTCGTGGATCATTTTATCATTTTACATTGCCAGTGCTGTTGCTCAACCCGTCATGGGTAAGTGTAGTGATTTGTTTGGCCGCAGGAAGATCTTCCTCATGGGTCTTGTTATTGTTTTTGTATCGTCCATGCTAGCTCCGTGGTCTCCCAGTTTTTCGTGGCTCATCGTATTCCGGATCGTTCAATCGATTGGCACAAGCATGATGGTAGCCGTCGGAATGGCGATTGTCAGAATTAACGTGACTGAAAAACAAGCCTCCGCCTTGTCCACCTTGGCGATATTCCTTTCTGGAGCGGCTGCAATTGGACCTTTTATTGGTGGAGTTTTGATTCATTGGTGGGACTGGCACAGCATATTCTTCGTTAATATTCCGTTTGTCTTGGCAAGCTTTTGGTTCGCCTGGAAAACAATCCCGAAGGACGAGCAATCTCCGTCTATCTCTGGTCACATGTCCATTCGGCGATGGCTTGCGTTAGTTGACGCACCAGGTATTCTGATGTTTACGGTAGCCTTGGTAGCTCTGCTCATCGGTTTACTTTCAGTAAATTCCACAGGAGATATTTCAACATGGCATCTGCTGACAGGAGGGATCGGGTTAATCACACTCGTCATGTTCATCCGACATGAATTAAAAGCAGCCACGCCTTTCATCCCACTGCGAACGTTTGCCACATATCCCGAGATGACTTGGGTGAATGTGCAATACATGCTGGTAAACATCCTGTTTTACGCACTTTTTTTTGGAGTTCCTACGTATTTGAAACAGGTACGTCATCTCAACGAAGTTCATACAGGAATGAGCATGCTAGCTTTGGGGTTATGTTCAGTCATTATTGCTCCGATCGCAGGGCGCTGGATTGACAGATCGGGATCACGGCCAGCTTTAATCGTATCAGCTTGGTTAATGACCATTGGCTCTGTATTCATCGTTTTCATGAATGAAACTTCTCCAATCTTTGTTGTCATTGTTGCCTTGGCTTTATTTGGCATAAGTAACGGTCTAAACGCGGTTGGCATGCAAGCAGCTCTGTTCAAAAGCACACCCAAAGAAATGATAGGTGTTTCATCGGGGATTTTTAATACATCCCGCTACCTTGGGACCATCATATCATCGTTATTGATTGGTATTGTTATGGGAGATACATTCAATGTGACAGGATTTCAGATGCTTGGAATCATCCTTACGGTATTAGCTGCATCACTGATCATCATGAGCGTACGTCGCGAGGCAGATGCGGTGATTCCAGAGCAAGTAAGCAAGTAAATAAAATAGTGAATCCACCTTGCAATACCACGTTTACACCCAATGAATCAATAGCTCCATTGGGTGTATTTTTTGTTTTTCACCAAGTTGTCAGAAAGAGTTGATCCTTTCTTGAACGTTTAGGGTAGAAGACGTGACTTTGATTGAATTAGGTAAAAATGAAGATATAATAATTTTGATTAATAGGTCTCGCATAGCATTTTCTATGCATTTAATATCAGGAATCAACAGGAGTAATCGCAAAGTACATGTGGCAAGATATCGTTGTATCGTACTTTGTGAAATTTTTCTCTTATCCTAAACACACGAACTACAGGAACGTCCTAAACTGATATTAAATGCAACCAGTGAGTAGCAGACCTGATCATAAGCAAGAGTTTATCACTAAAAATCAACAGAATTTGAAAGGAGGCAACATAAAGAATGGCTATTGATACGGTGTTATGGAGCAGACTGGTGACTGGTTTGACACTCGGGTTCCACGTTATTTTTGCAACGCTTGGTGTCGGTGTACCTTTGATGATTGCTATTGCAGAGTTCATCGGCATTCGGAAGAAAGATCACCATTACATACTTATGGCAAAGAGGTGGTCCAGAGGATTTGTCATATCTGTGGCAGTTGGTGTGGTGACAGGTACAGCGATATCGCTGCAATTGGCACTGGTGTGGCCGAATTTTATGAAATTGGCCGGTAATGTTATTGCACTGCCACTATTTATGGAAGTATTCGCATTCTTTTTTGAAGCGATATTCCTGGGCATTTATCTGTACACGTGGGATCGGTTCAAAAATCCGTATATCCACTGGTTGCTGACCATTCCGATTGTCGCCGGGGCAGGCATGTCTGCTGTTTTTATCACGACAGTAAATGGATTCATGAACCAGCCTGAAGGTTTTGTCATGGAAGCAGGTCAGTTCTTGGCAGTGAATCCTGTACAAGCGATGCTGAATACGGCGACATTCTCCAAAGTATTTCATGTATTAAGCTCGGCTTATCTGACAGGAGCTGCTTTGTTAGCAGGAATAGCAGCCTTTGCGATGCTGAGAAAAGGGGTGTCGGCCTATCACAAAAAAGGCTTGAACCTCATGATGGCGGTTGTGCTGGTCTTCAGTTTATTAAATTCCTTAGCTGGAGATGTATCTGCCAAGTTTTTGGCTGAGCATCAGCCGGAGAAGCTCGCAGCTGCCGAGTGGCATTTCGAGACAGAAAGCGGAGCGGATTTGATTTTATTAGGATGGCTGAATGCTGAACATGAAATTATAGGCGCACTTCATTTGCCCAAAGTGCTCAGCTTCCTTGCTTTTGGAGACTTTAACGCCGAGGTAACCGGGCTGAACGAATTTCCACCAGATGAACATCCACCATTACTTGTGCATTATTTGTTTGATCTAATGGCTGGAATAGGTTTTGCTCTACTCGCTATATCAAGTTTGTACTTCGTGTTTGTGTTTTGGAAGAAACGTAATCAGTTTAACAAGTGGATGCTTCGTATGGTTGCACTCAGTGCACCGCTCGCTTTTCTGGCTGTTGAGATGGGCTGGTTCTATGCAGAGATCGGGCGGCAGCCATGGATCATCCGAGGTTATATGCGAGTGGAAGAGGCCGCTACTTCTTCACCAAGTGTAAGAATTTTATTTTTCGTGTTCTTGCTTCTATACATCGTGCTCGGCGTCATCTGTGTTCTCGTATTGAGACGTCTGTTCAATAATAATCCTGCTGAGCTTGAGATGGAGAAATGGTTGAAAGACAAGCATGATCAATCAGCCACGAAAGGGGGGCAGGCCTGATGAGTTATGAATTAATTGGTATATCCGTACTCTGGCTCTTCTTGTACGGCTATCTTATTGTATCTTCCATTGATTTTGGAGCAGGTTTCTTCGCCTTTTATGCACGCCTGACGAAGCAGGATCACCTGATTAATCGTCTGATCTCCCGTTATCTATCACCGGTCTGGGAGATCACCAATGTATTTTTTGTCTTTTTCTATATTGGCATCGTTGGATTTTTTCCGGATACTGCTTACTATTATGGCTCCGCGCTGCTTGTTCCGGGAAGTATTGCCGTCATTTTGCTTGCCATTCGTGGTTCATTCTACGCCTTTGAGAATTATGGTTCCAAAAATAACATCGTATATCTGTTTTTATACGGAGCTACAGGTTTGCTTATTCCAGCATCGTTGTCTGTGGCACTGACATTGTCTGAAGGTGGCTTTATTTTGAAGCAGGGGGATACCGTTTCTCTGGATTACTGGGCGCTGTTTACGAATCCATTATCGTGGAGCATCGTTGGTCTAGCCATCGTGTCGGTATTGTTCATTAGCGGGTCATTTCTCACATTTTACGCTTCTCGGGCAGAGGATCATTCGGCATTGAAGCTGATGCGGAACTATGCTTTGTTCTGGAGCACACCGACCATTATTCTCGCGCTGACTGCATTTATCTATTTGGGTCAACACAATGAGCGTCATTTTCAAAACATGATGGATTTATGGTGGCTGCTGGCGCTATCCGTTGCATTTTTCATGATTGCCATGTGGCTGTTATATAACGGACGCCGTTACGGATTAGCTTTTATTTTCATCATGCTGCAATTTTTCACAGCCTTTTTCGCTTATGGCATTGGGCAGTATCCTTATATTCTTGATCCATACATCACGATTCAGAGCAGTGCAACACCGCCAGCTATGGGCTTTGCGCTAGTGGTTGTGTTTATCGGTGGGCTATGCCTGTTAATTCCTTCTCTTATTCTGGTCTTCAAACTGTTCCTGTTTGATGCGGATTATGTGAAAGGGAAAAAATAAAGGAGGAGCTTTCCGTGAAGAGAAAAGCCAAATCCAATCTGATCTCGCAGCAAATGTCGTTACAACGAACAAACAGGCTGCTCCTTGCGATCATTTCGCTGGCGCTTGGTGTGGCTATTATAAGCCAGGCCACCTTGGTGGCTGAAGCAGTTCAACGGATTTTTGTAGAGAAAGCTTCCTTCTCATCGGTGATGCTGCTGCTTGGGCTATTGCTGGCTGTAATGGCTGTGCGCACACTGTTGACGTATGGCAACGGGAAAGTGGGCTTGCATATGGCTGCACGTGCCAAGACAAGTATGCGAGCTTCTGTGTTGCAGAACCTTACCCGCGCTTCCATTCCTTCAACCCTTCGTGGACAGACGGGAGGAAAGGTCAGCGTTGCTCTGGATGCAGTGGATGAAGCTGACAGCTATTTCAGTCAGTACATGCCGCGTATGATGGAAGCTGCGATGATTCCGATACTGATTCTGATCGTTACGTTTACCCAGCACGCCAACACAGGCTACATTATGCTGTTTACAGCACCGTTTATCCCGCTGTTCATGATTTTGGTGGGACTACAGACAAAGAACAAATCTGAAGAGAAATACGCACAACTGGCCGAGTTTTCGGGTACGTTTCTGGATTCGCTTCAGGGACTGGTTACGTTAAAAATATTCGGACGGGCTAACCGTCAGCAGCAGGAAATTGAACGCAGCAGTCTGGGGTATCGTGATGCTACCATGGGCATTTTGAAAATTGCATTTACAAATACGTTTATGCTGGAATCAATCGTGATGTTAAGCATTGGTATTGTCGCGCTCGAACTGGCTATTCAGTTACTCGTTTTCAAATCGATGTCCTTCCACACGGCCTTTCTTGTGTTGCTGCTCGTCCCTGAGTTTTACAGTCTATTGAAGAATACAGGAACGGCTTTTCACAGTGGGCGAACCAGTATGGGGGCGATTCGCAAAGTGGAAGAGATGCTTGCGGAGACAAGTGTCAAGAGCACACAAACGAAGCCTGAAGAAGGACCGGATCAAAGCGAATTAACCGATGTCGATGCAATTGCAAAGACGGAAGAGCTTCGTACAACTCGCGCCGAGTTGATTCCAATGCCACCAACCATTGAACTGAACAATGTCCGATTCCAGTACACACCTGATTCCTTTGGACTTGAGACAGGACCAATCTCGATTGGACCTGGAGAACAGATTGCTATTGTAGGCAAAAGTGGATCAGGTAAAACCACGCTGCTTCATCTCATTGCTGGTTTGCTGAAACCAGATTCGGGAGCGGTTCTGGTTAACGGAAGCCAGCTTTTGCAACATGATGAGGCTGCATGGTTCGAGCGTGTTAGCTACATTACACAGCATCCGTATATTTTTGCAGGTACATTTGCCGAAAATATCGCGATTGGCGCGGGTCGGAACGTATCCAGGGCTGAGATTGAGCAGGCGGCAGAGGAAGCAGGGCTTGCTGGTGTTGTTGCACAATTGGAGCAGGGACTGGATACATTTGTTGGTGAAGGTGGTCGGGGGCTATCTGGTGGGGAAAAGCAGCGACTTGCCTTGGCACGAGCTTTTCTGAAGCGACCAGCCGTTATTTTGTTCGACGAACCCACAGTTGGACTGGATCTTCACACCGAGCGGGTACTGCAACAATCTATTGTGTTATTAGCCAAAACGGCAACGATGATTACGGTGGCACACCGTTTATATACGATTCAACATGCAGACAACATTTTGTTTATGGACAATGGGGTGTTGGTGGATTCAGGACATCATGAAGCGCTTCTGGCGCGCCTGCCTCAATATGCGGAGATGGTAGATGTACAACGGAAAGGAGGGTTAGCATGAGCGAGCTGACGATTTTGTCAAAAGCGATGATTCAGGAGCGCAAAGATATCTTACTTTCGATATTGGGCGGATTTATCGCCGGCATAGCAGGTGTAGCTCTCTTTTCCGCGAGTGGGTATATGATATCGCAAACGGTATTTGCGCCACCTCTGTACACCTTAATTGTACTCACTTCCATGGTGAAACTGCTTGGTTTCCTTCGAGCGGCAAGCCGCTACGGAGAACGCTTGTATTCGCACAGGGCAACATTCTCCATGCTGAGCCGTTTGCGGACGGCCTTCTTTGCCAAACTGGTCCCGGTAACGCCCGGTATACTGAACAAAAACCGAAGCGGGGATCTGCTTGCGCGGATCGTGGGCGATGTGGAAAGCTTGCAAAATTACTTTTTGCGGGTCGCATATCCACCCATCATTGTTGTTATGGTGTTCTTGGCAACCATGCTGTTCACTTCGGCCTTTTCAATCTGGATTGCGTGTTTGTTAGTACTTGGCATGCTGATTACGGCATTTGTTGTACCAGGCCTTGTCTTGTTGGGACAGCGAAAAATACACGGACGTGTCCGCCAGCAACGAGCTTTGCTGTCCACGGAAGTAACCGAAGTATTGTATGGTTTCAGGGATCTGAAAGTCTACGGCCAATTGGAACAGCGTGAGCAACAGCTTCAGCAAGCTTCCGCTGCATTGGCAACGGAACAGAAACAAGCCGCTTCGCACCTGCTGCGCGGGCAATCTATGCACGTTTTTGTGACGTATCTTGTTACATGGGGTGTGCTAGCACTCAGCGCCTTCTTAATTGTGAATGGAGTGTTTGCAGGTGTATTCCTCGCCATGCTGATCCTCGCCACGCAGACCGTGTTCGAAGAAGCTGCCGCAATGGCTATATTACCTCTATATAAGCAGGACAGTGAACACGCCGCTCAGCGACTGGCGGTAACGGTGCCGACCTCCGATGTAGATCCTTCGCAGCCAAGCGGTGAGTTGTCAGCCGATCAGGCGGTTTCGATTGAACTATCCGGTGTTAACTTCCAATATGAAGGGGAATGGAGACCGGCGCTGAGGGAGCTATCCCTGCAACTTGCAGCAGGCTCCAAAACAGCAATTGTCGGGCCAAGCGGGTCAGGCAAGTCAACGATTATCGATTTGTTACTCAAGCTGCGTATACCAACGTCTGGTGATATACGGTTAAACGATGTTCCGGTGCAGGAACTGAATGAGGAGAGTATTTGGCAAAGGGCAAATGTTGTGTTGCAGCAAAGCCATTTCTTCCGGGGAACCATCCGGGATAACCTGCTGTTGAACGGAGAAGAACATTCGGATGAACAATTGTCGGATGTGCTGGATAAAGTACAATTGCCGAATAAATCATTGACCGACATGGTATATGAAAAAGGAGAGAACCTGTCGGATGGCGAGAAACAGCGGCTGGCTCTTGCACGAGCCATGCTGCGCAAAGGACGGTTATGGCTGCTGGACGAACCAACTTCTTCGCTGGATTACGTCACAGAGAAACATGTGCTCCAGCATCTTCTTGCACAAGCTGCCGAAGATACACTTCTCCTGATCTGCCATCGGCTGATGGGACTGGAAGAGATGGATCGGATTGTGGTCATGGACCAAGGTAAGATTGTGGAATCGGGCTCTTTCTCCGAGCTGATGGAGCAAAAAGGATACTTTTATGAGATGAAACAAATTGAACGACAAATGATTGGAGACGCTGGGGCGTGAGAATCTAGTCTATTGAGTAGACAATGCTGTCGGTTGTCGTTAATGAAGAAAATTTCAAAGAATCAATTTTTATAAATTTAACTAAACCCCAAAGGATGCATTGCATATACTCTTTGGGGTTTGTTTTGATATAATAGTTTTTTTATGTCTATAAAGGAGATGGATGATGGGAAAATATAAGTGGGATATTGTTTTTTATTTGTCCGTATTTTTATTTGTTGTGTACATGAAGATGAATGACCAATCTCTGTTTTGGATACTTGGGGTCGTTCTCACCGCTACTCTGATCATGTTTACCATTCGTGTTTTTTATCCTCTGGGTTGGGAAACACGCATGGACCGCGTTGAGGCCTTTCTACGCAGACAGGAAAATAATCCAAGGCTTTATATTTATTACGTTCTCGCAAACAGACTTGATGATGAATTGGAACGCACAATAGAGCGCATTAGAAATGAAGACACAAATAAAAGGACACAAGCAGTCTATAATGCAGCTTACGGCATCTATCGCAATGACTTGGTAGCTGTTCGTACTGCGGTGCAGAATATGCGAAGATCGGATTATCGTACATATTATGAAACGTATTTGCTTATGGAAGAAGGAAGAAGTGAGCAGGCGAGGGAACACTTAAAATCCATTAGTAAGCTCTGGATGAGATCTTCGCTTCTTGCAGCGATCGAACTAAAAGCGGGACAACGCGAAAATGCGATTCAGCATTTACAGGAAGCAATGCAAGCTGTCAGAGGTGTCCATCGTTATATGATATTTAAGGAATCAGAGAGCTACTAAACGGTGAACATAAATCTTTCTTGGCATATAGTACAACTGACACGGATAAAAGCTTGTTCCACATAGGAGCAGGCTTTTATCTTTAGTATTGAAGGACAAGAGTTTACAGAATTAAAATGTACCCTAACCAGTTAGCCTATATGAGGAAAATCTTAAACTTGTACACTCCAGAAGGAACCTCATGGAACATCCCATTAATCATAATGTTATAGCGTAGAAACTCAAATGATGTATAATGACGCAGGAACTCCATAATCAAAATGAAATAAAAGCAAATTCAAAATAGCATGAGCAGAGGTGTACGATGAATCGTTTATTACTCGTCGAAGATGATGAAAATCTGGTGTTTGGTATGCAGTATACACTGTCCAATGAAGGATATGAGGTCGTGGTGGCGGGTAGCTTGGAAGAAGCCAGACAGGCACTGCAGGCAAAGTCGATCGATCTGATTTTGTTGGATGTCACTTTGCCTGATGGATCGGGATATCAACTATGCCGTGAGATTCGGGTAACGTCGCAAGTGCCCATTATCTTTTTGACGGCTTTGGATGAGGAAGCAAACGTGGTCGCAGGGCTTGATCTTGGAGCAGACGACTATGTAACCAAGCCTGTTCGAACCAAAGAACTTATTTCACGAATTAAAGCCGTATTACGACGTAACAACAAGGGAAAACAAGAAGTAAGCTTATGGATATCCGATAACATTCAGGTGCGTATTTTAGAAGGAACTGTACTCAAAAACAATAGTGAAATTACACTGACGGCACTGGAATATCGACTACTATTGATGTTGATCTCTCATCCGAAGCAGATATGCAGCAGGAGTTCAATTCTGAATCATCTCTGGGATCTCTCGGGCGACTTCATTGATGATAATACGCTCTCTGTCCATATCCGCAGATTAAGAGAGAAAGTCGAAGATATTCCTGCAGCACCGCAGTATATCGTAACCGTTCGGGGAATCGGATATAAATGGAACATGGAAGTTATAGGGAAATGAACATGATCGAAGTCCTGCGAAATCCAGAGTGGAAATCCATCGCCATTAAAGTACTTGCTCTGCAAGTTCTTTTGTCGTTTATGATGTTTTTATACATGCAGTATCAAGTTGATAGCATCAATACAACCATCGTGAATCAAAATAGCGCCCTGATCGGACATCTGTTGATGAAAGATCCCCAGTTGGAGAATGAGGTGATTCACTTTGTTACCCAAGGAGCCCAGACCGATGAAATCGCTGAGGGGCAACGTATCCTTGCACAATACGGTTATCAGGAGGGCATGCCTTTAGAAGAGCAGCCGGCTCTTTCAGGACGAGCATTACCCTTGAAAACAGCGGTTCAAGTATTGTTGTTCCTGATCCCACTCATGGTATTGCTTTTGTGGGAGTATCGTAAATTTTTTGTGAAAATCAGAACCATTTCTTATGCGGCGGAGCAGGTTGTGGAACAGCAATTCGATAAAAAACTGCCTGAGACAGAGGATGGAGACTTCGGCTCGCTTGGCCGGAGCTTCAATGCAATGGCTGGGAGATTAACCAACAGCCTGGAGTTACTCCGGCAGGAAAAAACCTTCCTGCGCAATCTGTTATCCGACATTTCCCACCAGCTCAAAACACCCCTGGCTTCTCTGATTGTGTTCAATGAAAATCTGCTGAATGATCCCGGGATGAAAGAAGAAATGAGAATGACGTTTCTGGAACGAAGTCGCCAGCAGCTTGATCGAATGGAATGGCTCATCATCAGCCTGCTCAAGCTGGCACGAGTCGAAGCGGGAGCAATTGGATTTCGAAAAGAAAGGATCGAGCTTAGACAGATGGTAGAGAGCGTTGTCTATTCACTCCGGACGGTAGCAGACCAGAAGCGGCAAAACATAACCATTCTCGGAAGTGAGAATGCGTTTGTGCAAGCAGATGAAGAATGGCTTAAGGAAGCTGTCATGAATTTGATAAAAAATGCACTGGAACACACCCCAGCAGAGGGGGAGGTTCAAATCCATTTGGAGGAAAACGCACTGTTTGATACAATCATTATTCAGGACAACGGCGAAGGTATTCATCCCGATGATATACCTCACATTTTCAAGCGATTTTATAAAGGCAAGAATCATAACAAGCCCAACAGTATAGGGATAGGTCTGGCTTTGACCAAATCAATCATTGAGGAACAAAACGGCATCATTACGGTGGAGAGTGTGCCTCAAGAAGGAACGACATTCAGAATTTCGTTTTTCAAAAAAGAGTAGACTGAAGAAGAAGCTTACGAAAATGTAAGCTTCTTCTTCACTTCAACGTAAGCTTCCACACCTATAATAACAATCAAGCAATGTTAATCATACAACTGGAGGTACAACAGGGTGGAAATTTTGAAGACCGAACATTTATGTAAAATATACGGAAGTGCTGAGTCTAGGGTGGAAGCATTGAGAGATGTTAATCTGTCCGTCAATCAAGGAGAATTCGTTGCGATCGTGGGCGCCAGCGGATCTGGCAAAAGCTCATTGCTGCATCTGCTCGGGGGAGTGGATCAACCGTCAAGTGGCCAAGTCATTATTGACGGTATAGACCTGTATTCTCAAAGTGAAAATGAATTGGCTGTGTTCAGAAGACGCAAAATCGGTTTTATTTTTCAATCGTACAATCTGATCCCGGTGTTAACTGCTGAAGAAAATATTAAATTGCCTATGCTGCTTGAGAATAAACATGTGGACGAGGGTTATCTTGAGGAATTATTGAGCGTGCTGGGACTCAGCGATCGAAGGCAGCACCTTCCGTCCCAATTATCAGGCGGGCAACAGCAGCGAACTGCAATTGGACGCGCATTGATCAATAAACCATCGATTATTCTGGCAGATGAACCAACCGGCAATCTGGATAGCAAGAACAGTAAAGAGATTGTGGATCTGCTTACCTTCTCCGTCAGAAAATACAATCAAACCTTGATTATGATCACACATGATTTAAATGTGGCCCAGAGAGCGGACCGTGTTGTAAATATAAAAGATGGTACACTCTTGCAGCAAATAGGGGTGAAAGATCGTGAATAGGTATACCAGTCTTACCCAAAAATATTTGCTAGGGCAGAAAAAAAGATCAATACTAACGATCGTTGGCATTATTTTGTCTGTGACTCTACTTACAGCCATAGGAACCATAGGCCTTAGCTTCAGAGACAAGGTGGTTCGGCAAACCGTTCAAGAGTACGGGGATTACCATGTTTCTTTTAACGGATTACCTGGAGAAGCAGTCTCAAAAGTCGTCAATAATGCATCCGTAGAGAGTGCTGGGATCATTAGCAGAGAAGGTTATTCGGTCATCAGCAAAACGAGTGAGAAAGAAAAACAAGAAAATCCGTTTGCAGCACCTTATCGTTATTTGAATCTCAAAGGTTATGATGCCGATGCGATGAACATGCTTCAGGTTCAGCTGGATTCGGGCAGGCTGCCCCAAAATTCGCATGAAATTATTCTTTCGACCTGGAGCCTGGATCGTTTTGCGACCAAACCAAAGCTTGGAGATTCAATTACTCTGAGTCTGGGAGAACGAACGGTCGCATCAACGGGGGAGATCAAATCTGTCCATGGTCTGGGTGATTTTGGCTGGGATCTGGATGAAGGCTTTCGTCCGCAAAAAGAGAGAGAATTCACCGTTGTGGGATTTATGAAGACAGGTAGTAACGCTTCGTGGTCTTCCAGCTTCATCGTACCAGCCATCACGTATGAAGATAATGTAAACATCGATGCGGGTAAAAATTATTTTATTTATGTCAAAATGAAATCGATGAATCAGATTCAGGCGAAGGCGGAAGCGATAATATCTTCATTGAAGCTAGACCAAGTGGATCAAGGCTCTGCCGTAGCATTGGATAAGGATATTCAATATAAAAATATTCGTATTGAGTATAATAATGAACTGCTTAAGTTGTATGGCAAAAGCACCTATGAAGGTGTAAACCATAGTTTGTTATATGCATTCGCAGCAATCATCATTATTATTATGGGTTGTACGAGTGCAGTGATCTATAATACGTTTCATATTTCTGTTCTGGAGCGGACCTCACAATTTGGAATGCTGCGGTGCATTGGTGCTACCCCATCACAAATACGTAAATTAGTTCTCAAAGAGGCTACAATACTTAGTCTAATTGCCATTCCTATTGGATTATTAATGGGAACTGTTTTTATGAAACTTCTGTTTTACAACATCAGCTTTTTGGCGTTGGGATTTCTGAATGATATGCAAATGGTCATTTCCCTTCCAATCCTGATCATAGCGGGGGTACTGGGATTATTGACTGTTTATCTGTCGGCTATCGGACCTGCGAGACTGGCAGCGAAGGTATCTCCACTTGAGGCGGTTCATAGCTCGGGTAGCCTGAATGTCGAGAACGTAACATCTGTCCGGAAATCAAAGCTGCTGGGAAAACTGTTAGGTATCGAAGGGCAGTTTGCTAGTCGAAACATCAGGAGGAACAAAAAGCGCTTCCGCATCACCGCTTTTTCTATAGTGGTCAGCATGATTTTATATATCGTCTTTAGTGGACTAGCTGGTTTGCTTGGGCAGACATCGCAATCAGGTATCGATTACTCCTACTCGGTAATCTATGAAGGACCTTCCAAACGGATCGATGATTCCGTATATTCTGACATTGATAAGCTTGAGGCAGTAGAACATGCTTATCCGTATTACAATCATCAAGTGATGGCTATGTTTCCGAAAGAAAAAGTGAATCCCAAGTATAATGAACTCCGTCCGGGAATGTACTCTGTTGAAGAGGGAGAGGGGTACCGGACAGACAATAATTACCTCGAATCCTACGGAGATAACGGACTCGATGCTTTGAAATCCAAACTAACGGCTGGTAAGATCGACAAAGAGAAGATGAACCGGGAAAATGGCGTGATCGTCAATCAGAAATTAAGAATGACAACTGAGGATGGCAGACAGATCGTTATGGATCAAACCCAATTCAAGGTTGGGGATCACATCCAAGTACGCAGCTTGGACTTTGACGAGAAGGGACGTGGATACACAACACTGACGGTAACTGGAATTGTTGATCAAGGCTTGTTGTCGAGCAACTATAATGAGAGTGCAGTGCTTGAATTCATCACTACGCCCGAAGTCGTAGAGAAGGTTACAGGTAACGATACGTACTCCAGAATCTTTATTCTTGCCAAGACCGATATTTCCAACAAACCGATCACGGACTATCTCAAATCCCTGCCCCAAAAAGATGCAGGTTACAGCTACACAGATAAGGTGCAGCAACTCGCCCAAGCTAAAAACGACGCGACAACCGCCAAGATCTTTTTATATGGATTCATTGGTGTCATTGTCCTGATTGCGTTCCTGAATATACTGAACACCGTCAGCACCAATCTCATTCTACGAACCAAAGAATTTGCGGTGCTCAAAGCGATCGGCATGACACAGCGTAATGTTGGGAAAATGATCTTATTAGAAGGTGTTTTATACGGCGTGTACGCTGCAGTATACGGTAGTATACTCGGAACAGTACTGAGCTATGGGATACATTATCTCTTCAAAGGTTCTGTCGACGTAGGTTGGGCCATTCCATGGTCCAGTATTGTTCTTGCTTGTGCAGGTGCCATAGCAACAACACTCGTTGCTACAGCTTGGCCGATGTATCGATTAAACCAAACGAGTATTGTAGAGGCACTGAGAAAGGAAACCTAGAGAAACTGGAGAACTATAAAATAGTATATCCCTTAAAAAAGTCGCATAAATAGATTGCGGCTTTTTTTTGTTTTAAGAACGTCTTGTAAACACCTTTACATAACAGCAGATGATTCAGACGCCTTATTTTTCTTCGCAAGTGGCTTTTTCCTCAAAGTTCGATCATATAGATACGGTTTACCGTGATATTCCCGTGCATGCTTTTGTTTTTGCTTTTTATGTATATCAACTTTAACCTCCAAATTAGCAACGTTGCTCTGGAATTCAGAAGCAATTCGTTTGCACCATTTCAGTCCACTTTCTTCTGATGCACTAAAATGAACGCGTAACAGATATCCATTCACCGTTAATTCAAATTTGTATAAATTCATGATATGTATCCTTTCCAGGTAGAGATTATATACTGCACAAAATACGTTAATCTGATTATAACAGGAACATACGTTCTGTAAAAGTGATATTTATGATTTCTACAATCCAAGAAGGTTCGCGAGACTCCTTCGCAATTTTTCGTTTAATGGTAAAATATCTAAAAATGGTTCATGTTGGGGGATACGCATGTATAAACTGATGATCGTAGATGATGAATTGCTCATGCGGGTTGGAATTCGTTCCATGCTGAATTGGGAAGAGTACAATTTCTATGTTGTTGGTGAAGCGGGAAATGGAAAAGAGGCATTGAGCCTTGCGCTTGAAGTGATGCCTGATCTAATTATTACAGATATCAAGATGCCGATTATGGATGGGTTGCAGCTTATACAAGAGGCCTCCTGCGTACTGAAAACCTGTAAGTATGTCATCCTGAGTAATTTTGACGAATTTCATTATGTGAAAGAGGCGCTAAAACTTGGTGCTTCAGATTATTTGATTAAAAGCGAGATCACCGAATCCTCCCTTATTGAACTCCTGAGCACTGTTGGACAGAAACTGCAAAGTGAACATGTTCACCCAACCAACACACCCTCTATAGCACAGGATTATTCCAAGAGCATAAGATATCTAAAGGATAGTTTCTTCCAAGATGTTGTAAGCGGATTCATCAGTGAGGAGGATATCGTCTCCAAAGCAGAAGAACTGCATTTTCGTATACAATCGGACCAGCTCGTCGTCATCAAATTCATCGTGAACTATTACGAGGATGCAAAGCGGAAATATGTCGAGAAGGGGGAAAAGCTGCTCCGATTTTCGATTCTTAATATTATGGAAGAGATCATTCCATCGAAGTGGGAGAAGGAGATTTTTGTTGAAAGTTCTTCTGAATATTGGGTGATCGTCAATGTACTTCCTGAGAGCCAAACGGTACATGCAGACTTAAATAAACTATGTAATAAATTGCTGTCTTCCATTAAGGATTTTATGAATCTTTCGCTCACGGCTGGGGTAAGTACAATGGTTCCCGACTTCCTTCACATCAAAAAGGCCTGCCAAGAGGCGGAAATAGCTCTACAAGAAGGTTTCTTCACAGGTAGCAATCAGGTATTGTATTACGAGCATATGCTTCAATCTCCAGATCGACATGAAGTTAAGGGAGCTTTAAGCCCGCAACAAGAACGAGATTTGTTGAAGTTGTGGGTAAGCAAGGACAATAAAAAAGCGGAGGAATTCCTTGAAGGAATCCGATCCAATCTGGAGCAGCTACGAGCGGATGAGAATAGCATTCGCAAGCAATATATCATGGTAATGGAAACGATACACTCCCATCTATCCCGAGCTACGGAAAGAGGTGCACCTTCGTTAACAGAGAAATCGCCATATGAAATTGTTCTAAAGGGGGAGTATTGGGAGGATATCCACCAAGATATGCTTGCTCATATTGCGTATTACTTCCAAACCGATTCCCAAATCAAACAGGAAAGCACCTACACCGATCTCGCCACTGAATTGATCGACAAGTATTATGCGGAAGATATCTCATTGCAAAGTATCGCTAGCCAAATCAGTGTGAATCCGTCGTATCTCAGCCGCGTGTTCAAACAGGAACGAGGAGAGAACTTTATCACGTACTTGACCCGAGTTCGGATTGAACATGCCAAGGCGTATCTATTGAGCAGAGGAATGAGAGTGTATGAAATCGCAGAAAAGGTGGGCTATCATAATTACACGTACTTCAGTAAGATTTTCAAAAAATCGGTAGGGGTCACTCCTGAGGAATATCGCGAATTACAGCAGGGATGAATGTAATCGGTGAATAGAGGTGCAGCATATGAAGCATGTTCAGCCCTTCCAAATTAAGCACAAAATTATGGTGATCTGCATGACCGTCATTATCCTTCCCGTGTTGGTGATGACAATCAATTCGTATTACTCCTCAGAGCGTTTATTGGCACAGAATTATACAACGTTATTAAACGATCTGGCCAAACAAACGAATATTCGCATTGACGAATTCCTCAAGGAGATTGAGAAAATCACGTTGCTAGCCAGCAATGGCCTTAGTGACAATCTGTCTGCGACTCATGAAGGGAGTTTTCCGATCCAGGATTTCCTGCGAGAGGGTGATGAACAACATGAGATTGCCGCATACAATATTCTGATGAATTATATCATGATGAAAGATCGCGTATTTTCCATCTACCTCTACAATATGAACGGGGGACAGGACCTTTTTGTCAGCCCACATCAACCCATTGATCCGAACTTCAAAGTAGCGAACGAATTATGGTTTAAAAAGTTCATGCATGATGATGATCGAACCATTACCCTCACAACACGAATCGATGAGCAATTGGAGAATAAAATACTGGCAGTGTCGCACGCTCGCAAAATTCATGATGTGTCTAGTGGAAAGCTGCTTGGTGTAATCGTTGTCAGCATTGATATCAAATTCATCGAAATTGTCAATCGAAACTTGCAGGAAGGGCTACGCTCCAGATTCATGATCGTTGATGAGGATGACAAGATCGTATATAACGTGAACGAACGATTAATCGGGACATTGTTCCGGGACAACGTTCGTCCACCTGAATCACTCAATGTCGTGGTGACCAGTCCCCTCAGTCAGCAAAAATGGACAACTTACTTATATATGCCTTTGGATGAGTTGACTGCTGATGGCAAAATATTGGGACGTAATCTGGTGACGCTCGCCATAGTCATTGTTCTTTTTGCTGCCGTCATATCGATCTTTCTATCTCACGTGATCACAACTCCCATTAAAAAACTGCTACGGAATATCGCTCTAGTTGAGAAAGGACAGTTTGAACAAGTCGAACCTATTGGCTCAAGAGACGAGATAGGACATTTATCCATTCGATTTAACAGAATGTCTCACGAGTTGAAGCGGTTGGTCGAACGGATGCAGCAGGAAGAGATAGAAAAAGCCAAGGCCGAGATGCGTGCGCTCCATGACCAGATCAAGCCTCATTTTCTATATAACACCCTTGGGTCGGTGAAATGGATCGCCTCGATGCAACAAGCTGACAAAATCGTGGATATGACTGATGCCCTAATCTCGATGCTCCGCTATGCCACAAAATCCGATGGAACCCTCGTAACGATTCGTGAGGAACTCGATAATATAGCAAATTATGTAACGATCCAGAATGTCAGGTACTATGATTGTATTCAGATGAGATATGAAATTGAGGATAGAGTGTTGGATTATCGGATGCCCAAAATGATCCTGCAGCCCATTGTGGAGAATGCAATTTTTCATGGCCTGGCCGAGCTAGAGGAAGACGGAATCATCACCATTCGGATTCAACTGCGGATGGATGAAGTTGTCATTGAAATCTGCGATAATGGCGTTGGTATGGATCATCATACGATGCAGAACCTCATGGAAGAAAAGTCCGGTGCAGGTACGGGAACAAATGGGATTGGATTGCATAATGTGCAGCGGCGAATTCAACTTCATTTTGGGAAACCTTATGGAATACAGGTGGAGAGTAAAGTAGGTGAAGGTACCAAGTTCTCCATTCTGTTGCCTGCCATCATAGAAGCCAAATAGTCATTCATGCTTTCAATTATGCATTTCATAATGCGGTACAGCGATCATAAACATAAGTTTAGATAGAACCAAAGGGCTTGCAGATGAACTGCAAGCCCTTTGGTTTACCCCTTGACGCTACCTAGCACCAAACCTTTGGTGAAATATTTCTGTAAAAACGGATACACGAGTAAAATCGGAATGGCACCCAAAAACATTTGAGCTGCGCGTCCCGTTCTGGCGTTCATCATGGATAACAGCTGCGTATAATCCGAGCCGGATTTCAGCATAATTTGCTCAAAACTTTGCAGAAGGGTCTGCAGGTAGCTTTGTAATGGATAATTGGCTGGATTGTTCATATAGATAATGCCATCGAACCACGAATTCCAGTGGGCAACGATACTGAACAAACCAACTGTTGCGAGAGCGGGCTTAAGAAGTGGGAGCAGAATCCGAAGCAATACCTGAACTGGACCAGCACCATCGATAATGGCTGATTCTTCAATCTCCTCGGGCAAACCCCTAATGAAATTCATGAGGATAATCATACTGAATACGGGGAGAGCCCCGGGCAGGATCAGAGACCATATGGAATCAATTAGTCCCATTTTGACGACCACGAGATATGTTGGAATTAATCCTCCACTGAATAACATGGTTACGATGAAAAATCCCATATAGATATTACGCCCCATCAATTTTTGTTTTGATTTGGAGAGGGGATAGGCCGTGAGTACGATCAGAACCAGATTCACCAACGTTCCGATAACGGTTCGTTGAATGGCTACCCAGAGAGAGGAGAAAAATGATCCTCCCGTTAATGCAAATTCATAGGCTTTTGTCGTAAATTCCACAGGCCAGAACGTAACACTCCCCGCAGATACAGCTGCGCTGCTGCTGAATGAAACAGCCAGCAGGTTGATAAACGGCAGGATACATAGGAGAGAAATTAGAAGCAATATAGTGTAGTTTAAGATAAGAAATACACGTCTGCTCATACTTTTATCATGGATCATAATGTGAGTTCCCCCTTCTTAGAAGATACGATAACCAGCCACTCTGTAAGCCAGAATGTACGAGACAGCAACGAGAATACTGGAAATAATCGATTTGAATAACCCGACAGCGGTACCAATCGAATACTGTGCCTGTTGGATTCCCAATCGATATACATAGGTATCAATAATATCACCAGTCTGATAGACAACAGGGGAGTAGAGATTATAGATCTGGTCAAAGCCAGCATTCAGTACATTTCCTAGCGACAGTACAGTCATTAAGACGATCGTTGGCATGAGGAGAGGCAAGGTAATATAGATGGTTTGCTTCCAGCGTTTGGCGCCGTCAATTACTGCGGCCTCGTAGAGTCCTGGATCAATACTGGTCAGGGCTGCCAAATAAACAACCGTGCCAAACCCGAAGCCTTTCCATATGTCACTCACAATCATCGTCCAGGGAAATATAGAGGGTGTGCCAAGAAATGAGATCGGTGCAATCCCGAATACGCTTAAAAAGGTATTGATAATGCCGTCCGAGCTCAGTATGTCCAGCATGATGCCAGCCATAATGACCCAAGAGAGGAAATTCGGAATATATACAAGGGTTTGAAATGTACGTTTGATTCCACTGTGCAGTACCTCGTTAAGGAGTAATGCGAAAATAACGGGCACGATTATCCCACCGATAATCTTGAAGACAGACATGTACAGTGTATTCCAGATGGTTCTTACGAAGTTCGGCTGATTAAATACGTGCGTAAAATTATCCCATCCCACCCATGGCGAGTTGAAGCCGAGTCCCGGATTGTATTTCTGAAACGCGATAATAAGTCCGTAGAAAGGAATGTAACTAAAGATGAAGACCAAGACCAGGCTTGGGATCAACATGAGATGGTAAGGACTCTGCTGCTTCCATTTTCTCAACATTCATATTCCTCCGTTCATCGTGCGGGAAATGTAATCGCTACCAAATAGAGGGGTGAGATCACCCTCATCCCCTCTTTATGAACGAGATTATTTTGCCCCATATGCCTCATTGACTGCCTGGGTTGCATCATCGCCTCCGGCTGCACGCCAATTCTGGACAATCACATCGAAATAATCGATACTTTCGCTACCCATAATGATCTTGGTGAAGCCCTCCGTCAGGATATCATCCAAGGTTGTTCCATAGCTTGACAGGATCTCTGGTGTAACACCCCATAAGGCTGTCTTCGTATAGTTTTCGCTGTCGAGTACTTTTTTGGCAAGTCCATACGCATTTTTGGGAGCACCTTGTTGCAAATAATCACCGACTGCTCCTGGAGTTGCGTTCTCCATGAATTCAACACTGTTATTATATTTTTGCCACATACCCGAAGTCGTAAGTCCACTGGTATCCTTGGATTCAAGGGCAGCCGACACCGCCTCAAATTGCTCGTAATCTGAATTCGGATTCAGTACACGGAATGCACCGACAACATGGGCAATATCGTTATCCAGCAAAGCAGATAGCGTTTCTGTAGATTCCTTGCCATTGCCTTCATCCACGATATAAGCATAGTCGTTCAAAATCTGGATCACTTTCTCGGGGTTCTTGAATCCCTTCTTCATGACAATATAATTGTTGTTGGCGAAAAAGATGGATTGTTTGGCTTCCTTCCCATCGACGCTAGGAATGATATAAGGATAGAAGATAGCGTCTTTACCCAGATTGGATACGGTATCGACACCCGGATTATAACCCCACCATTGGTAATAAGGCTGCATTCCGACTTTGCCAGCCACGATATCCGCGTTCATCGCATTAAAGTCTTTGATTGCAAATTCCGGATCAATAATGCCTCGCTTGTACCATTCTGACCACTCCGCCAGCGCATTTTTCATCTCAGGCTGTACAGATCCGTATACGAGTTTGCCACTGGCATCTTCCATCCACATATCTGGATGTGCATTCCATGCAATAGCGAGCAGGTTGAGGTAATCTAATGATTGATCTACCGCTATACCATAACCGCCGTGTTTTTCCATGAATTTCAGTGCGATATTCTTGATGTCTTCCACAGATTTCGGGTCCTGGAGCCCTAATTCTTCTTTCCAGTCGTTCCGAATCCAGATGAAGTCTGGTTGTTCAATTAATCCCCAGTGCATCTGCGGTATGCCGTACAGCTTGCCGTCCTTTTTTCCGGACTCGTAACTGTCTGCATCCGCTTCCATATAACCTTTGAGTCGATCCGAAGCGTGTTGATCAAATACTTCGGAGAGGTCCATGACCATATCTGCTTCGACCAACTGTCTCAGTTGTGATGGATTAACTCTAAATACGTCAGGAAGATCGTTCGATGCTATAGCCAAATTCAATTTGGTATCGTATTCATCGCTGACCCAGTCTGTTTTCACATCGATATTGAACTTCTCTTTGTATCGCTTAATCCACACATTGTTGGTGATATCATCGCCCTTTGGATATTTGGCAGAAGAGTATTCTGATGTTACGGTGTGAATGGTTGTCGTTCCAGCCTCGTTGGAATCCGGGTCCGTAGTTGGATCTTTCTCGGCACCGTTTCCACTGCTACAGGCAGCGAGTAATAAGGTTGACATGCACACAGACAAGAGTAAAGCTTTCGTTTTCTTGTTCATTTCTTTTCCCCCTTATCAGTCCTATTTCAATAACGCTTTCTTGAAAATATTCTAAACGAGAAAGGGGAAAGGGGATATAAAGGTTATTGACCAGAACCCATACGTTTTTTTACTTTTGAGTCGTAGCGAAGAAAAGCTTAATAAGCTTTGTGCACTTTTTTTACTTTATACGCCTTCTTTTTTTACTCATGTCTCCAAAAATTGCTTTAGATGACGATCGATAACGAGTGAATCCACTTCGTTAGCTCCAATCCCGAAGCAGTGTCCCCACTTGGACTCGATGGGCTGAAAAACAGCATTCGGCATATGTTGAACATCATACGCACTGTCTTCTGGAGTGAAAAACAAGTCACTGGACCCTGGCATAACGAGTGCAGGAGCAGTGATCTTGCTTAAAGCCTGTTCGAAGTTGCCGTCATCTACGGGATTATCACTAATGTCTCCATATATTCCTGTACGAAGCATGGTGATTAAGTCGTTAGCATCAAAGGATAGAAACACCTTGTCCCAGTAATCTTCTACATAAGATTTCAAAGAATCGTAACCTTCGGATTGATACAATTTCTCCAAATAGTACGCCTGCGAAAATCCCCATGGAGCATAAACTCTCCCCATTGCAGCGAGACCAGCAACCGGAGGGCGCTCATATCGGCCATTTTTAAAATTGGAATCTGCCTGTAACGCCGCGATCATTGCTTCGAATACCAACTGTGTATGGGGTCTACTTTTTGCTGTCCCGCCAAATGGGGCGATCCGTTCGACCATATCGGGATAACTCGTTCCCCATTGAAAAACCTGCATAGCACCCAAAGACCAGCCCACAACAAGTTTGATATTGGAGATTCCAAATTTTTGAGTGATAAGTTGATGTTGGGCACGCACGTTGTCATACATGGAGATGAGAGGAAAGTTCTCTCTATCAAATGGGGCAGGAGTATTGCTGGGAGAGGACGATAATCCGTTACCTAACATATTAGGCACAATGATAAAATACCGACTGGGGTCCAGCGCCCTGTCCGCTCCGATTAACCATTCATTATCAGTGTGAAGTCCAGCAAACCATGTTGGGACGACAATAACATTGTCTTTTGCCGAATTTAGGTTTCCATAGGTCTTGTAAGCGATAAAGGCTTGAGGGAGCTGTTGTCCCGATTGAAGTAATGTATCTCCAAGGTTATATGTTTCATAATCGTTCATAGATTGATTCTCCTTATAAAATAGTAATAACTTGATTTCACTCTACAATACGTCTATTATCAATTCAACGAAACGTTATCGAACATATCATTCATTTATTTTGAACTTAGGAGGTGCCTGATTCATGGAAATACGCCAGTTAAAAACCTTTTGGACACTTGCATCGACTTGCAGCTTTAGTCAAACTGCTGAATTTTTGAGCTATGTACCCTCTACCATAACCATGCAAATCAAATCGCTGGAAGAAGAGCTTGGGGTGAAATTGCTGGATCGATTAGGCAAAAAGGTCGTGTTAACGGATGCTGGCCAACAGTTTCTGCCTTACGCCACTAAGATATTAAACGATGTAGAGGAAGCAAAGTGCATATCCAGTCAGCACGGAGAATTGGCGGGAACGGTTGTGATCGGAGCAGACGAGGTGCTGTGTGCATATCTTCTTCCAGCCTTGTTCAAACGCTTCCGAGCGGACTATCCTGGTGTACGGTTATTGTTCCGCCCCTTGTCTGGGCAAGAGCTTAAATCGAGTCTGAGAGAAGGGCATGCCGATGTCGTTTTTGTATTGGATGAGCCTATGAATTCCAAAGACCTTCAGTCAGAGTTTTTAAAGGATGAGACCTTTCAAATGGTGGTTTCTCCCGATCATATGTTAGCATCGCGTTCCGCGTTGGTCATTGATGACTTCCACAAACAGCATTTTTTGCTGACCGAAAAGAACTGTTCGTATCGCACTTATTTTGACCAATCCATAACGAAGAAAGGTGCAGATGTTCTGACAGAGCTGGAGTTTCATAGTGTAGAAGCCATTAAACAATGTGTTGTGGCTGGTCTAGGGATCGCTTTATTACCTGAAATGGCTTTGAAGAAAGAGTTGAGCGATGGGGAAGTGGTTGCTCTGCCGTGGGATTTATCAGATGTATCTTTTTCTGCGCAAATGCTCTGGCATCGAGAAAAATGGATTTCTCCATCCATCGCTGCTTTCATCCAAGTCGCTAAGAGTGAGTTGAAATGATTGTTCAGAATTTGTTTAGATGTATATGTTAAAATACTCTTCATGGAGATCGTAAAGTTAAATAGAATCAACCTTCAACAACTTGATACAGACATATATGGGGGATTAAAAATGGAAAGAAAGATTCGAAATTCTGCAAAAGCATTGATCATCAAAGATGGAAGGATGCTTGCAATGAAGCAGGATGATCATGATGAAGTGATCTATATCCTGCCGGGCGGGAGCCAGAATGCAGGTGAGACATTGACCGATGCTGTGAAGCGTGAAGTCGGAGAAGAAATCGGAGTAGAGGTAGAACCGTTATCATTGGAATTCGTTATTGAAGGTGTATACGGTGAAGCTCTTCATCGTGTAGATTTTGTTTTTTTGTGCGAGTACATAGGTTTGATGGACCAAGATAGTTCTATTCTGCCGAGTGACGAAAATCAAGTGGAATATGAATGGCTTGAAATTAAAAATATAAACGAACTACCTTTATTTCCTTCAAAATTACGAAAGCAGATTCTTAGATTGGTTGGGGGAGAACCAACGGTTATGTATTTAGGAAATGAGGAAGATGAGGAACTGTATGGTTAGTTGTGTCTAACACATTGAAGCCGAGAATGAATATGAAGTGATTCATAAACAAGCGGCAGTCTTGTATTTACATAAGGAAAGGCTATTTCAAGGACGTGATGGTCCAGTGAAATAGCCTTTTTTGCCGTTAAGCAAAGTGTACTGATCAATTCAAATATGACCATCTAGACCAAGAGGTTACATAAGGCTAGGCCAGCCAAGGCGAGGTGTTATATATCTTGTTCCTTCACACCTGCTGTCATATGTTTCTGACCCCACATGACCATGGATTCAATTAAAGGAACCAATTCCTTGCCCGATTCGGTGAGCGAATATTCCACTCTCGGTGGTACCTCGTTATATTGCTCCCGATGCACGATGCCGGAATGAATCAAATCCTTCAAACAGTTCGTTAGCATCGTTCCGGTAATACCAGGCAATCTTCTTTTTAATTCATTGTAACGTATACAGTCATTTTCACTGAGGATCGCCAGGATCGGAAGATTCCACTTGCCTCCAATGACCTGAAATGCATAAGTCGCTGGACATAACTGATCGAAATTAAACTCGTATTTCACTTGATACCCTCCAATAGTATACTTTTTGATACTAAGTCAGAAAAAGAATCGTACTTGTTCAAAAGATTGTAGACAATATAATTAAACTAACACAATGAAATCAATTCATAAAGATAAAGGCGGGATAAATGTGAGTAATGAATCTATGATGTGTGATCTGGAAACAGGCATATGTGGTGTGAGCGAAGAAGAGGCTATGCAAGAAATTAATCTGAATCACGTTGAGAAAAGGGTAACCATTTATTACGCAACAGATCCGATTTGCTCTCACTGCTGGGCGCTAGAGCCGGTGCTTCATCGGTTGGTTGAGGAATACGGTCATTATTTTACGTTGCAAATCAAAATGGGTGGGCTACTGGCTAACTGGAATGGTTTCTCGGATGGCGCTAACGGAATTCAGAAGCCTTCGGACGTTGCAGGGCATTGGAGGGAAGTGGGTGAACATTCACGTATGCCCATCGATGGTTCCTTATGGCACGATAATCCAATACTTTCTTCCTATCCGCCATCTCGCGTATTTAAGGTCATTCAGAGTACACACCCTGGTAAAGAGCATGAATTTTTAAGACGTGCGCGTGAAGCCGTGTTTGCATTTAATCAAAATATTGGAGAAGATGATGTGCTGACGGATATCGTCAATCAACTGGGTTTGAATGGAAAAGAAGTGGTTGACGCAGCTGCACAGCAATCTGCACAAGATTTATTAGAGGAAGACTTTGAGCGTGTTGCTGGTTTGGGAGTTAGAGGTTTCCCATCCATTATCATTGTAAATAAAGAGAACCAAGGGATGAAAATTGTCGGAGCACGTTCTCTTGAAACATATGTGCAAGCACTTCAGCAGGTGCTGGTTGTTGATCTGAAACCAAAACAGATACCCTCGTTGCAGCAGAAAATCGATGAGGGACACCTTCTTTTTTCTAAAGAAATGGAGGTCATGTACAATATCGAAAAGAGTGACATTGCATCATATGTGAAATCTGAATTGGCAGAGCACACATATCGTATCGGTCACATCTTGAATGAGATGTATATTGAGCAGATCTGAGGCAGGAAAATACAAAAACCTCGATCCGGTGTGATTTTGAATATACGCAGGCTAGATGGAGTGAATCTAACGGGCATGTCACATATGTGGCTTGCCCGTTTTGTGTATCATTGAGTAATAAATACGTTTAAACTAAACTTACTTTTGACCTGGACCAGAGCTGATACTAATAAGCACATCATAAGCTATAGGGAGACTTGATCACGAAACTTCAAACCATTCAAGTAAGGAGTGTTGGGCTTCAGATGAGGAAAATTATTCAGTTTCCGTTGGTATGGATGTTTACAGGAGCATTTATTTTGGTAGTGTTTGGCTCAATGTCTAGCAGGATATTTATTGGTTCAGATGGCTTCATATCTATTGTGCATGCCCTGGCTGGAGGTGTTCTCTTCATCGCTATATACTGGCTTATCATGAGATTTCTGGCAGGTCAGCGCAACGTTGAAGAGATACATAGAAAAAGGGCAGGAACCGAGACCATTTTTGGTGCTTTTGTTGGACTGATTTTTATTGGGGTTTCTGTAGGTGTCATTGTTTTGCTTGGGGGATATACGTTCACATGGTCTACCGAACACTCCATCACGCCCATATTCGCTTTGGCGATTAGTTCGGCTATTGTAGAAGAGTTGGTGTTCCGTGGTTTGTTCCTGCAAGCGATGGAAAGACTGATCGGAAGCTGGATCGCGTTGGCCGTAACTTCGCTCTTTTTTGGTTTAGCCCATCTCGCTAACCCCGGAGCCACCATCTGGAGCTCTATCGCGATATTCATAGAGGCAGGTGTGTTACTGGGGGCAGGCTTCTTGTGGCGGCGAAACCTGTGGTTTGTCATGGGACTCCATTTTGTATGGAATGCGTTTGAGGGCATGTTAGGTATACCGGTTTCGGGCATGGCCTTGGACGGTTTATTTGAAGTTCAAATGACAGGTTCAACACTTCTGACTGGAGGAAACTTCGGCCTTGAAGCCTCCATTGTACCGATGTTCGTCAGTCTACTGATTGCAATTCCTATGCTGATTAACGCTTACAGGAACGGCAATATTATAAGTAAGAAGAGAAAATCCTCTAAATCACTTCATCCCCCCCAATAAAATGAGTAGATTCATTGTAACACGACTTCGAAAATAGAAATCAAATCCAAAGCAGGTCAGCAATATGACTTGCTTTTTTGTACATCTGCGAAAAACTGATTTGAATTGAAAACGAGGCTTGACCTTGGGTCAGGCCTAAGGTTTATGCTATGTGTAGGAAGAACAGCGAAGGTGGAGATGACAGTGAATGCTGAAATTACAATTAGCGAATTGGCCAAGCTGATGCACGTATCGGTACATCAAATTCGTTATTTTGAGGAAAAGGGAGTGTTGCATCCAGCTTACACAGCTGATAATCAGTACCGAATGTATGGCATGGATGAAGTGTACCGGCTTGCCCATATTTTATTGCTGCGCAAGATGGGGCTGTCCGTTCAAGTGATCAAAGAATGTCTGACACGTCTTACTCCCGAAGAGATCACACTGCTCTTTCATCAGGCACTGACCGATACCGAAGCTGAGATTAAGAAACTTCAGGAGACCAAGCATTTTATGGAGAAGTTATTGGAGGAAAAAGCACATCTTGCAGATCCGGTGGAGACAGCATGTCACATCATTCAGCGCGAAGCCACGCCGCTATCACTATGGTTTGAGATGGAGGCTACTGCCACGCTGAATGCGCAGACACTTGTACAGCACAAAGGCAAGATCACCAATCTGTTTGAAGAAGATCTCCATTATGTCTACGATTCGTCCGGCATCGTAGGCATGTACACTCCCACTCAGGAAGGAATGCATCATCTGATGCTGCCAGCGGGTACGTATCTGTCCTGTCATCTTTTTGTGGAAAATGAAGAACAACTGGCTGCTCACATTCAGCATTTTTATGCTAACGCCGAAGAGGCGGGATATGTCTGTCAGGGGCCACTACTCATGGTGGAAAAATCGTATTTATCGTTGTTCACACCCCACAAGCTTCATTATGAATTATTGTCACAGATCATAACAGAACAGGAGGTTGTCTTATGACACATCTCGTTCAGATTGAGCGCATCCAGCCTGATGGTTACAAAATAGCCAGCGAACTGATGGCTTATGGATTTGGACATAAATTCCAGAGATCCACTGCAATATCCTCGTCAGATCTGGCTGCAGCCTTTGAACAGATGCTGCATCATGTTCCCCAAGATACTGGAAATCTGCGCGTGGTCGCACGAGAAGACGATGTCATTGTGGGCACGATGTCGTTGAAGTGGAAGCCAGGCTCTCATGAACAGATCGCTGGAAAGGTGAGAGGTTCCCAGGTGTGGGACGCTTGCAATCACATCGGCGCTTGGAGACGCCTTCTGATGTTAACGGGAATTCATTTGCTGAAACACGAACCTGTGATGCAGGAATGTTACATCGCGGATATCGTTGTGCATCCACAACATCAGAGTAAGGGAATCGGCAGACAATTACTCGCCTGGGCGCAGCAATACATGCTGCAATCCCCTCAGATGTCGTATCTCAGTCTGCATGTGGCAAGTCACAACCTGAAAGCCATTCAGATGTACGAACGTCTGCAGTTTCACACACAAAACAGTACAAAAAGCTGGATGACCGACATGCTTCTCGGTGAACAACAATGGAATTATATGACCCGCAAAGGAGACGAACATGCTTCAACGTAAAAGAATCTGGATTTCACTACTCGTCTTCATTTTATTAATTGTGGGTACAGGAACGTACATTATTGTGCAACAGGACTACAGTATGGTCGAACAACACATCGAAATTCAAACCCCACAAGGCAAACTGACAGGTACACTGTCTCTGCCTAAGAACGAATCAGGCAAGCTGGGACTCGTGCTTTTCATCCATGGGGATGGTCCGATTGATTCGACACATAGCGATGGATATAAGCCATTGTGGGAGCGCCTTGCTTCCATAGGATACGCTTCGTTGTCGCTGGACAAACGCGGCATAGGTGGATCCGAAGGCAACTGGCTGAATCAAAGCATCGATGATCGCGTAGTTGAAGCCGAGCAAGCTTTCGCTTGGGCGAAAGAGCAACCGATGATTGATGGTTCCAAGATTGGTGTGTGGGGAGCAAGTCAGGCGGGGTGGGTCATTCCCAAGCTTGCAGGCAAGGAAAATCTCGCATTTAGTATTCTCGTTTCTCCAGCGATCAATTGGCTGAGACAGGGAGAATACTACACACGGAGTCAAATGGCCAAGGATGGATTTTCGGCCACTGAGATACAAGCACAGGTGGATTACAATAACAAGATTAATGATGTGTTGAAACGTCATGGTTCTTATGAGGAATACATTAGGCTTGCACGTCAAGGTGAGGAGAAGATGATCAAGGATCGTTGGAACTTTGTGAGCAAAAACTTCACAGTGGATGCAACGGTGGATTTGCACAATTTCAAAACACCAGTACTGCTATTGCTTGGAGAAGATGACGTCAATGTCGATATCAAGGATACCGAGAGTGCATATCGTCAGGAAGTCAAGCCGTCGTACTTGCTTCACAAGAAGATTTTTCAAAATACGGAGCATTCGATGCTTCCTACATCCATTGCAGGCTCGGAATGGAGAATGGGGCTGAGATTCCTGTTTGCTCCAAGAAGTATTACCACCCCTGGGTATATGGACGAGATTGAACAATTCCTGACCAAATTGGCGTTATAAAGAGAACAGGTTGAGCACCGATTTTATATTGAAGTCGCTATTATCACGTTCTTTTATTCATTTCATTCGATGAAATATACATATAGCAGGTTGGCGATGATATGGGTGGTCTATTCAAATGTTCATAATCCATGAAATCGGAAGGAATATCTCTTACATGTCTTGAAGTCGTTATAATAAAATTCTGGAGGCGAACGAGATGCTGGAATTAGAGTTTACCACTTTAGAGGAGTGGGATGAAGCAATGTGGACACGGATGGAGCGGATCTATCATGAAGCCTTTCAAAGCGGTGCGAAGACAAAAGTGATTCTGCGCAGTATGCTAGACCGAGGGGTTGGTTATTTACATACGGGCGTGCATCAGGGAAAAGTGGTTGCGATGGCTGTTACTGGACTGGTGGGGAAGGCTGTGGACCGCATTCTGATCATTGACTACCTCGCAGTTGATCAGAAGCTGCGCGGGTTGGGCATAGGAACCTGGATGCTGGAGCAGCTCAGAGCCTGGGCGTTAGGGGAACATGAAATCAAAGGGATACTTATCGAGGCAGAGTCCGGGACAACGGTGGCTCATCAGGAACGCATTCAGTTCTGGCAACGCAATGGGTTCATTTTGACCTCCTATGTCCATCAATATAGAATGGTGCCAGAACCATATCAGGCAATGATGCTGCCACTGGACAGAAGCACGCATGTGCCTGATGATGGTGAGGCACTGTTTCGTTATATCAATGCTTTTCACAAGGTTGCTTACCGGAAGAGTTAGCCACCTCAAACTATTTCACAATGAAGACGGGCAGAGTGAACAGGCCAGGGACATCTTAATTCGATTAAAAACAATGGATGCGATCTGCGCTCCTTGCAGAAATTGAACGCAGATCGGGTCATTGCGAGCGATCAATTCAGTACGCTCAGGAAGCAGTGAATGCCTCGAACGGCGTCGAGCGTTATATGCTGGTTAAAGAGAGTATGAAAGATATAACGCCGCACCTGAACATATATACATACGTCATCGGATCACATATTGTGGCTTGTGGAGAAACGACTTGGACTCAAAACAAAGCGAAGTGTGCACCAGCTAAATTACGTGCGACTGAATTCAATGAAATGATGAGAGAACGGAGCATATGCGGAGGTTGAGGTAGGAGATGGAAAAGGTTCCACAAAGCAATCTTTCCATTCAATTTCGGCACACGGATGTACTATTCGCACAGGCAAGTCGTCCACCCATTGCGTAGACTGAAGTAGATCAAGTCAAGTGAGGTGAATTCCATGGCTAAAACCAGTGAAATACACGTCCGGGTGAAACGGCTCAAGGATCGCCCGGTCTGTGTGACTCTTCATAATGGCGAAACGTACGTCGGGTACATCTCTGGCGTTAACGGCGAAGGCGTAGTGCTTACCGGGGGCGGAAAGCTTACTCAGGCCGCAATCACAGCACCCTCATCTGAAGGCAGTGCTCGCAAAAGCAAACCTAAAGCAGAGGCTACAAGAAAAACAGCATCCTCTCGAAACCGTAAACGGATGAACAACACACGTAAGTCGCAAGTACGATCCCGGTCAATGTCTCGCTCAACGTCTAGGCAAGCCCAGGTATCATCTTTCATGCCTATGTTAGGTTCATTGTTAGGTGGTGGCTTTGGCGGACTTGGCGGTGCAGGCTCGATTGGAGGTATGTTAGGCGGTGGTATGCGGTTATTTGGCATGATCCAGCGGTTTACACCTGTAGTCAAAATGGGGTATGGCATGATTAAGCAGATTCAGCCATTTATGGGCGCAGTTCAAGGGCTGATGACTCCAGCAAGCCAAGCTGCGGCAGAAGCCGAAGGTGAAGAGGAAGCACAACGAGGATAATACTTGAAATGAAAATCGTGAAATAGAACACAACCCTTCGTTGTATTTGGGAAGGAAGGATTGCTAGTGTAATGGGTGATCTGATCTCTTTCTGTTCTGTTCCTTATCTTCTTCTCTGTTCTGTTTCAGCTTCTTCGCTAGATGCTTTACTGCAAGCTGCTCTCCGTACGGCAAACGGAGGGTGGCTTATTTGTTTATGCTGTATATGAGGTTCGAACAAGCTCGATTTCGCATGCTTGCTCAATGCTAACCAACCTCAGAAACCTTATTCGGGTCTATATCAAGCCATTAAAATTCTAACGAACATGGCACACCCTATTTGCTGCAAATGCAAGATATAGTGTGAAAAAGGGGCTGATTCTGCAGCATAACTTCTCCTGTGTTTGTTAAATTCCTTCGTTGCAAGTATAAAAATGAGGTTTCAAATACGCCTCTAACATCTTACTTTGTTACCATGTAGTTCGACCGATCACTGTTATACAGTAAAAACACCGCGCGCAGGGAGCTGCACGCGGTGCGAAAAACAATTCTGATCCAGCAGAGTAGGAGCAAACGCTATTCCGCTCTGATTATGCCTGTTTGGTTTTCAAACGAATGACGTTCCACGACGCTTTGTTCAGTACAGCTTGCACTTTACCTTGATCTACGGTTGTGTGCCCGCCGTTGTGAGGAAGAACGTTGCGTGGGTTTTCTTTGGTATTGGTGGCTTTTAAGTCGTTGTTCTCCAATACGATATGCTCCACAAATGTGGTTTCTCCGAAGGAACGCAGATCCACATTCAGTTCCAATTGCTCATCCAGATGTCTGTTCACCGCAAAGATCGTGATCGTGCCGTTCTCTTCATCATGCACACTGATCGCTTCGAGATAAGGAACATCTGTAAAGTCTTTGGAATCATATTTAGGTGAAGTTGTGATGGATCTCAATACTGTACCACGACCGAAGTTGGATGCGTGCATGAACGGGAAATACGTCGTCTGGAACCAGATTGCTCCGTTATTTTCTGTCATGATTGGTGCAATGGTGTTAATCAACTGAGCAAGGCAAGCCATTTTTACACGGTCGGCGTGCTTGAGAATGGTAATCAGGTAACAACCCACGGCTAGTGCATCTTCATGCGTGTATACATCTTCAAATTCAGGAGGAGCAATCTGCCAGCGTTCTTCCATACGGCTTGTGCCAATGGATTTCCAGACATTCCATTCATCCAGGGACAGCATCAATTTCTTTTTACTGCGTTTTTTGGCTTGTACAAAATCACAGATCGAAGCCACGCTATCAATAAATTGATCCAAATCCAGCGATGTCGCCAGGAAATCATACGTGTTGTCTTTGTTGTTATTGTAATACTGATGCAGGGACAAGTAGTCTACATTTTCATAGGTGAGATCGAGTACAGTTGCTTCCCAATCTGCAAATGTCTTCATGTCACGGCTGGAGCTGCCACATGCAACGAGTTCAATCTCTGGATCAACCCATTTCATCGCTTTGGCTGTTTCGTTCGCAATACGACCGTATTCATATGCAGTCATTGCACCAATCTGCCAAGGGCCGTCCATTTCGTTGCCAAGACACCAGGTTTTGAATTTATGCGGGTCCTTGTAACCATGAGAGATACGCAGATCACTCCAGTATGTGCCGGATGGGTGGTTGCAGTACTCAATCAGGTTTCTGGCCGCATCAATACCGCGAGTACCCAGATTTACAGCCATCATCACTTCGGTTCCAACCAGTTTGGCCCAGTCCGCAAATTCATTCGTTCCCACTGCATTCGTTTCAATCGTCCACCAAGCGAGTTCAAGTCTGCGTTTGCGCTCGGCTACCGGACCAACGCCGTCCTCCCAATTGTAACCGGATACGAAATTGCCGCCCGGATACCGAACGATGGGTACGTTCAGAGCCTTGATCGCTTCAATGGCGTCCTGACGGAAACCTTGAGCATCTGCCGTGGGATGACCTGGATCATAAATACCGCCGTATACGGCCCGTCCCAGATGTTCTATAAATGAACCATAGACACGTGGATCTACTTCAGCAATCTGAAAGTCTTTATCAATAAGCATTTTGGATGTAAGCAATGGGAAAACCTCCATAGAATTAATTTTAGGTGTGTAATAAACTTTATTTCGAGATGAGTTCGCATAAAAGCAAAATCAACTGATTGATTTGTTATCTAATGTGTATCATAATGCTATTATATTGAGCAAGTTCATTTCGCAGGGTTCGCTAAAAAACGAATCCTAAATCAATAATATATTGAATTCTATAGAGATAAGGAAGTGAAGGTCATGATGCTTGGCACGGATGCCCCGTCCTTGATCATATATGAGGCGCTCGCCAGCGAGGCCCGTTTAAATATCGTTCGTTTATTATTGCAAAACAGGGAGATGCATATTAATGCGCTTGCCAAAGAGCTGTACCTGAGCAAAGCCATCGTTAGTACACATGTAAGCAAATTGCAGAAAGCGGGCATCGTAGGCAGCCGCATGAAGCGCGAGAACGGTGGAACGTATAAATACTGCTTTATTCTGCAAGAATTTATGACTATCAATCTTTCTCCTGACCCAGTAGATGCTCCTTACCATGAAGTCTCTATTCCGGTTGGTCAGTATACGGATTACGAAGCTTGGCCCACCTGTGGCATTGCAACAACAACGCAAATGATTGGACAATATGACACACCAGCCTGCTTCATGGATCCGGATCGGGTGAACGCGGGAATCCTTTGGATGGCACGAGGTTTTCTGGAATATAAGATTCCCAATTATCTCAATACAGAACAGCATCTCCAGGAAATTGAAATTTCACTCGAACTCAGTTCGGAAGCACCCCAAGTCAATGAAAACTGGCCTTCCGACATTCGCTTCTCACTTAATGGCAATCACTTGGGAACATGGACAAGCCCAGGGGACTTTGGGGATCGGAAAGGCAAGCATACACCGCTATGGTGGAAATTGGACGTCAACCAGTATGGTGTACTGAAAGTACTGCGCATTAACGGAGAAGGGACGTTTATGGATGGCCAGCGCATCTCGGATGTGCGTATCCATGATCTGCAACTGGATTCTTCCACCTACTGGACGTTTGGATTGAAGCCGGAAGAGGGAGTAGCTGGCCGAGGTGGGCTTACCCTGTTTGGCAAAGGTTTTGGCAACTATGATCAGGATATCCTGATTCGGTACTATTATAATGCTCAGGAAAACCAAACTTCGGATGAATAGGATATGCGATTTCATGTTAGTTTATATAGAGGTAATCTCCATATGAACGAAGTGCATAACAATTCCAGAGTAATGGTATTGACAACGATTACATGGCTGGTATAGAATACAGCTAAATAAGGAGTGTCACTGATTCGATCAGGCACCACCACAATCTGGATTTCACAAGTTTGTTTGACTTGTGTTCTGGATCATGGTGGTGCTTTTTGTATATTGGGGGTGAGAACATCATGAGGTTCAAAAAATCGTTAAACAATAACATCGCCCTGGCGGAAGACACGGAAGGTTGCGAAGTCATTGTCATCGGAACGGGTGTTGGCTTCAAAAAAGTGAAAGGACAGCCGATTGAGCAGAGCCAGATCCAGAAAATGTTCAGAATCGGCTCGAATGACAAATATCAGCGAGTCGAGCAATTTCTCAGCGATATCCCTCTGCAAGTCATCGACATTACGGATCAGATTATTGAAGAAGGCAAGACGCTGATTGGAAAAAAGCTGAATGACTCGATCCTGTTAACACTGGCGGACCATATTCATTTTGCGCTGGATCGTTTCAAAAAAGGCGTGGATGTGCAAAATCCGCTTCACTGGGACATTCGCCATCTATATCCTGCCGAATACCGTGCCGGAGAATGGGCAGTTCAAAAAATCAATGAAGCTTTTCTGGTCTCACTGCCATCTGGTGAATCAAGCTCTATTGCCCTTCATTTCGTGAACTCTCAATTCGACTCGGGCAGCATGAACCAAACAATTAAAATTACACAGATGATTAACGACATTATAGGGATCATGACGGAACATTTCGGAATGGTACTGAATCAGGAATCTGCTGATTTTTCCAGGTTCATCACCCATCTGAGATACTTCATTGTACGTCAGTTGAACCGGGAAGTGCTCTCTTTTAAAGATCAGCAATTTCTATATGATGTATTGTCGGAGCGATATCCTATCAGCTTCCAATGCGCACTCAAAATAAAGGAGGCGATGGAGAGGCAACGCGGATTCGTGATTACTCCCGATGAGATGGTATATCTCATGATACACATCGAGAGAGTGACATCCCGTACCGATATGGATTAATCTCAATACAACCTGTTTGAAGTTATACCATCATCAATATGAATTGAATATGGAGTGTTACTGATTCGATCAGGCACCACCAAATGTTTCCGACTCCGCATCTGCGGCGGGCCGGTAATACATTTGGTTTTTTTTTCGCCAAAAAAGGAGGAAGCATCATGAATCACCGGGAGTTGTCCAAAGAAATTATTCGATTAACGGGCGGACAGGAAAATATTACGCAAGCTTGGCATTGTATCACACGACTTCGCTTCAATGTTCGAGAGCAAAACAAAGTTCAATTGGAACAGATCAAAGCACTCGATGGCGTGCTCGGTGCACAGTTTCAGAACGATCAGTTTCAAGTGGTAATTGGTAACCAGGTTGCAGCCGTATATGAGCAGATCGAGGATCAGATGAAGCATAGTGGCATATCAAAGCCTGAAACAGACGCGCCGCGCTCTAAAGGGATTAATGCTGTTTTGGATACAATCTCCGGCATTTTTACTCCGATTCTGCCTGCCATCGTAGGTACCGGGATGTTAAAGGGGATTCTGGCACTGCTCGTTACACTTGGCGCGATACAGGAGAAAAGCGGGGAGTATCAAGTTCTGTCCTCAATCGCTAATGCGGCCTTTTATTTCTTGCCTTTCCTTCTGGCTCTATCATCTGCCCGCAAGTTCAAAGTGAATGAATATATCGCCCTGACGCTTGCAGGTACTTTATTGTATCCAACGATTCTGAATGCGTATCTGGCAAACCAGCTTGAACCAATTCGTTTTCTCTCGCTGCCCGTGTCCATTGTGAATTATACCCAGTCCGTTATTCCCATTATTCTGGGTGTGTGGCTTCTGAGTTATGTACATCGCTGGGTCGATCGTTTTATTCCCGGTCCTGTCAAAGTCATCTTTACCT
Organism: Paenibacillus sp. 1781tsa1; assembly: GCF_024159265.1. NCBI lineage: Bacteria > Bacillati > Bacillota > Bacilli > Caryophanales > Paenibacillaceae > Paenibacillus > Paenibacillus sp. 1781tsa1. The sequence continues at coordinate 3,389,037 of NZ_JAMYWY010000001.1, forward strand.
CGATGATTGTGCTAGTCATCACGGTGCCAATTCTATTAATTGCGATTGGCCCCCTAGGGAATTACATGGGCATCTATCTGGAAATGGGTACTTCCTGGCTCTTTGCCCATTCAGGTCCGTTAACCGGCATTATTCTCGGCGGCCTCATGCCTCTGATTGTTATGACGGGTATGCATTATGCGTTCTTCCCAGGCACATTGCAGAATCTGAGCAAACTTGGATATGACGTGCTTTTGCTGCCGATCAACCTGATAACCAATATGAGTCAGGCTGGTGCAGTCACGGCTGTTTTCCTTAAGACCAAAGATAAAAAAATGAAATCCATTGCTTTATCCAGTGGCATATCCGCCTTGCTTGGTATTACTGAACCCGCACTGTATGGTGTCACCTTGAAGCTGAAAAAACCGTTTTACGCTTCACTTATTGGTGGGGCAGCAGGGGGTGGCTTTATTACCGCAGTGGGTCTGAAATGCTTCGGTTTTGCTGTACCAGGATTGCTCTCACTTCCGTTATACATTGGCCCGAATGGTGGCATGTCTAATTTCTGGTATGCATTAATCGGAATTGGCATCAGCTTTAGCGTTTCTTTCGTAGTGACTTTGCTGCTCAAGTGGGAAGAGCCAAATACACGCAATTCCGCCATGTCCGACTCAGCACAAACATTAACCGAACAGGAACTGAATACAACTACTGCCTTTTCTCAAGAAACGGTGACACCTGTCACAGTACATTCCATCGCGGAAAAGAAGGGAGAGGTGTTCAGCCCGCTCACTGGTGAATTGGTGCCGCTCGCAGAGCTTCCAGATCAAACGTTTGCTGAGGAAATGACCGGGAAAGGTATTGCAATTCGTCCGCAGGATGGACGTGTTACAGCTCCTTTTGACGGAACCGTCACGTTGGTCGCCAAAAGTAAACATGCGATTATGCTGACCTCATCCAGTGGAATTGACATTCTCATTCATGTTGGACTAAACAGTGTATCGCTCAAAGGGAAATTTTTTGACGTGAAGGTTGTTGCTGGACAAGAAGTGAAGAAGGGTGATTTACTTCTGGAATTTGATATGGATGGCATTCAGGGTGCGGGTATTGACCTTGTGACACCAGTCATCGTAACCAATACGCCGGATTACCTCGATGTAGTACCTGTTCAGGTGAAGGGGGTGATTCCAATGAATGAATTGCTTCTCCTCACCGTTCGTTAACAGCTTCATGAATACCATACACAAAAAAAGGAGAGAAACAACATGACAAAAACAATTAAACACTCATTTCCTAAAGGATTTTTATGGGGCGGAGCTACCGCTGCCAATCAGCTGGAAGGTGCATATGACGCAGACGGCAAAGGACTCTCTACCTCAGACATGGCTCCATTCGTTCCTCATGAGGAGCGCAATGGCAAGGATTTCACCTTCGACGTCGATTCTGTTCAATTGGAAGAATACCTGAGCGGTAACACCAACGTATATTTCCCGAAACGGAACGGCGTGGATTTCTACCACCGCTACAAAGAAGACATTGCCTTGTTTGCGGAGATGGGCTTCAAAGTGTTTCGTCTTTCGATCGCGTGGACACGGATCTTCCCGACAGGAGAAGAATCAATTCCCAATGAAGCGGGTCTTGCCTTCTATGATAACGTGCTTGACGAACTTTTGAAATACGGCATTGAGCCGCTTGTAACGATCTCTCACTACGAGATGCCCGTAGAGTTAACCCGCAAATACAACGGCTGGGAAAGCCGCGAGATGATCGATCTGTATCTGAAATTTGCCAATACGCTGTTTGACCGTTACAAAGACAAAGTGAAATACTGGATTACCTTCAATGAAATGAATATGATGCTGACAAGTCTGTATACTGGCGGCGGCATTCTGGAAGATAAAATTAAGGGTACACCAGAGCAGGTAGCCTATCAGGCAACTCATCATCAATTTGTTGCAAGCTCACTGGCTGTCAAAAGTGGTAAAGAGAAGATGCCCAATGCTCAGATTGGCTGCATGATCTGTCGTCTGGAAACGTATGCTGCTTCTAGTAAACCGGAAGATGTGTTGCAGACGATGAAGGAAGATCAGATGAACCTGTTCTACCCAGAGGTACAGGCACGGGGCGAATACCCATCCTATATGCAAAGATATTTTGAGGAAAACGGCATTGAACTGGTTAAAGCTCCTAACGACGATGCCATTATTCGGGATAATACCGTGGACTTTATTGCTTTCAGTTATTACATGACGTATATCGGAAAATATGACCCCAATGACAACAGCAACTCTGGTATGCTGGTAAGTCAGATCAAAAACCCTCATCTGAAAGCTACCGAATGGGGATGGCCTATCGATCCGATTGGTCTTCGCGTCGCGCTGAACCGATTGTATGATCGTTACCGGATGCCGCTCTTCATCGTTGAGAACGGGCTGGGTGCTATCGACACACCGGAAGAGGACGGGGCAGTCCATGACCCTTATCGCATCAATTACTTGCGTAGCCACATTGAGCAGATGAAAGAAGCTGTCGCTGACGGCGTTGAATTGATGGGTTTCACTAGCTGGGGGCCTATCGATATCATTAGCTGCTCGACTTCTGAAATGGGCAAACGTTATGGTTTCATATATGTAGATCAAGACAATGCTGGCAAAGGTTCGCTTGAAAGAACTCGCAAAGACTCCTTCCACTGGTACAAACAAGTTATTGAAACAAACGGAGAAACGCTGTAATTATATAAAATTTTACACGCCGCCCATATGGGCGGTCTTTATTTTTCACTAGTCAAATAAGGGATAATTACGTAAAATTGTTTTATTCAAACAAGAGGAGTGAATTCAATGTCTAACAAGGTGATTATGCTTTAGGTTCACAAAAGGATATTTGCGTTACAGAGATTCCTTTTGTGGACATTGCAGTGCGGGAAACCGTCCCGACAATGTTTACTGGAGGAGATCATGATTAACTTTAACGAGGCTGTTAACATTAGCAATACACATGTACTGTCGCTGGTATCCGAGCTGTTTCATCTGGAGGGTTACCACATTCAGCTTATTCCGCCTCATGAGGGTGGACGGAATGTCGTTTACACCTGTGAGCAAGAGGGGTTCCAGTCGCTAATTCTACGAGTTTCTTTTTTGCCTGACCGAAAGCGGGAAGATTACATTGCCGAACTGGAGTATATCCGGTATTTATTTGATCATGGAGCCAGCGTTTCGAATGTAGTGAGTTCCAAGAATGTCCATCTGCTGGAAGAGATCACTGATGGTGAGCATACGTTCTTTGTATGCCTGTTTAACAAGGCCAAGGGAAAGTTGCTGGTAGAGAACCATTATCAGTATCGTGAAGGGGTACCACTTACGGAATACTACTATAATAGCGGTAAAGTCCTGGGTAAAATGCATCAGCTATCCAAAAGCTATGCTCCTGTTCATCGCAGGCATCATTTTTTTGACAAATATAATACGGAGTATATCGAGAGGTTGGTCCCTAAATCATTCTCTTTGCTCAGAAGCAAAATGGTGGAACTTCTCCAAGCGGTAAAAGAAATGGGGTCGAGCCAGGAGACATTTGGCATGATTCATTTCGATTATAATGACGGGAATTATTCGATCGATTTTGATACCGGTCAAATCACCGTTTATGATTTCGATAATTCATGCTTCGGTTGGTATATGTATGATCTGGCAGATCTATGGACACACGGAGTCGGCTGGGTTCAATTTGAGCCGGATGCGGACAAACGCAAACAGTTCATGGATGACTATTTCCAAACCGCCCTTGCTGGTTATTCTTCCGAGACCAAGATCGAAGATTCGATGTTGGAGAAGTTGCCTTTGTTTATCCAAGTCACCCTCTTGGAGAACATTTTAGGTCAATTTGAAGAAATGCAGCGTGCCGGCGAAGAACCGGAAGTTGACGAAGAAATGTTGTATCTCATTAAATGTTTGGAAGAGGATATACCGTATAAAGGATTTTTCCATGAGATGTATTCCACTGAAGCTCCCTTTGAATATGAGGAACGCTGAAGGGACGCACATCCAGACCATGAATAATTAATGATCAACCAAAACGAAGAGGCAGCTGGTTTACGGTCTGCCTCTTTGTTTGTCCACAGGATGTTTGTCTACGGTATGTTATTCAAATTTGGAAGGAGGCACGTTGTAAAATTTTTTGAATGCTTTGGAGAACGTAAAGGGATCGGGATATCCCAGAAATCCGGCAATTTGCTGGATCGTATATTTTTTCTCGTACAGATAATCTCTGGCCCGGTTCATTTTGATTTGATTAATGTACTGCCCAGGTGTAATACCTAGAATTTTCTTGAACAACGAAATAAAGTATTTCTCGGAGACGCCGGCAATATCTGCAAGTTCGTTAACTCGGATGGCACGATGCAGATTCGCATCCACGTATGGGAATACATTCTGCAGAACTTCCAGACTTCCTTCAATTTTCCTCGGTTTCCGATCGTTCAGAAACTCACCGTGATACAGGCCTTGCCTATGTAATTCCAAAATTTTGGCGATGACGAGAAGCAGAGAGGCTTTCAAGTAAAGTGGACTGGCGGAAGCGCCGTTACTCTGCTTGAACCTTCGATAGGACGAGGTGAACAGCGTTGATTCCTCCTGAATCAGGTTACCAGGTACGATGCCTGGGAGTTGAAACTCGCCGAGAATTCGCTTTTGCTCAGCGATGCTGAAATCAAAGTGCATGTATACGAATCGGCACAACTCTCCGGTCGTGGAAGCCGTGTAGGGCATATCCGGATAAAAAAACACGACGTCACCCGGGGCCGCCATATGTTCGATTCCATCGATGGTAATCTTGACAGATCCTGCTGTAATGAACCACAGATCGTAATCAGAATGTGACTTTCGTTCAATCCAATGACTGTCATGCGTCTGTTCCAGATAAGAGCTCATGCGAAGCGTGATATACTCCGAGAGCTCGTCGATTATACTCATATTTACAGTTCCTGCATGCATCGAATTCAGCCGATTCCTCTCTACTTTATGACATCCTTCATTTTTCCCTATCATACCAAAGGATCTGCTCCTTGTTAACCATCGTACGATATGACATCTTTTGAAAACTATCACACATTCCGATTCCAGCTCACTCACCTATAATGAATTTATATCGTTACAAGGAGGGGTTATTGATGAATGCTACAAGTACACAGCATCCAAAGGTAGTTGTTATTGGAGCGGGCAGCCTATTTTTTGGTCGTCAGTCCATCTGGCAGATGGTACACTCCCCATATTTGAATCAGGGAACGCTGGCTTTGGTGGATACGGACGAGGAACGACTCTCAAAAATGGTAACACTAGCGGAAATGGTTGCCAAGGAGAACAACGTATCCCTAAAGATTGAGGGTTCAGTGGACCGAAGACAGGTACTACCGGGAGCCGACTTCGTTGTGCTCAGCTTTGCGGAAGAATCGGTGAAATATCGGGGCATCGACTGCCAAGTCTCTCTAAAGTATGGGATTCGCATGTGTTCCGGTGATACGATTGGCCCTGGCGGGATCTTTCGCGCGATGCGGGAACTGCCGGTGATTATGGAATGTGCCAAGGACATCGAGGAACTGTGTCCGGAGGCCTGGGTGATCAATTATATTAATCCATCTACCGTTCACGGCATCGCATTACATCGTTATGCACCGAAACTTAAATCATTTGCGCTGTGCGATAGTCATCATATGCCGCATAAAAAAGCCTATTATGCCGTACGAGCCGGGATCATTGGAGACAATAGCGAGTTCACCGAAGAGATCAACCAAAAATTCGATTTCCGTATTGCCGGCGTTAATCATTTCACTTGGCTGCTCAAAGCCGAGTATGAAGGGAAAAATGTGATGCCCACGATCGCAGAAGCCATGCGCAGGATGGCAGGTGAAGAGAACAACGGCGGTGATCGGGGAGCCAAAGCTCTTTTTAACGATGCCATTACCTACGAACTGTATGATATTTTCGGAATCATTCCCACTTGCACGGCGCATACGAAGGAATACGTTCGATATTGGCAAGGTCTTGGCAAGACAACGGACACGATTCCTCCGTTATCAATCTGGGAGACAGAGGACAGGTATCAGCGGCATGATGAGATGTGGCAGCAGGTGGATGACTTTCTTGCAGGTACTATACCGATTGCAGACTATATGAACATATTTGGCCCGGATCATGCGACCGATATCATTGAAAATATGGTGGGGAACTTGGGCAAGAAGTTCTTTATCAATACACTCAATCAAGGTGCTGTAACCAATATGAATGCAGATTCCTTCCTGGAACTACTATGCGATGTAAATATGGATGGCGCGAAACCACTCCATGTAGGCGAGATGCCGCGTGGGATCAGAGGGATGCAAGAACTTGTACTTGATACGCATGAGCTTACGGTTGAAGCTGTGCTGGAACAAAGCTATGAGAAGCTGCGAAGAGCGATGCTCACTGACCCGCTCGTGAGTTCCATCCGTGACGCGGACCAAATCATCCGTGAATTGTTGGAACTGGAACGTCAGATGATTCCGGACGTTTGGTACAAGGATAGACTACAGTACAGCTAGGAACAGATATCGATAGAAGACCACGTCGTTTCCTTCAAAAGGATTAACGTGGTCTTTATTTTTATCATTTATCATTTTTAATTTAAGAAGATATTCTATTGCACTTTAAACAAGCCAGCATGGTCTTCATAGTACGAAGTAATAAAATCACGAAATTCTCTTACAGCAGGAGATAACCATTTTTGTTTGACCCAAGAGAGGCTGATTGGATATATCGCTGAATCATCAGCAATTTTTACATAACTTAACCCGAGTGTTCTGCATACGGAGATAGGAAGTAATGCAACACCCTGATTAAGCCTGATAATTTCGAGCAGAGTATGAGAATCGACCTCAAATGCAAGATTGGGCAGGAAGCCTGCTTTTTCACAGAGCATCGTTGTAAACCCGCTGTACTCCTTATTATCTGCAAGGGAAATAAAGGGCTCATCTGCAACAACACTTAATGAGATACTTGTCTCTCCGACGTATGGATGATTTGTTGGCACAACCAGAACAATATCCTCCTCGACAAGCACAACACTCTCGATCTCCTCATCCTGAATCGGATGCCCCGTAATGCCCAGATTCAACTCACCCTTCTTCAAACCTGTAATAATCTCAGCACGCGTCCCTATGCCTTGATGGAGCTTGGTATCAGGAAAAGTATTGATATAGTCACTAATAAGACCCGTGAGGAATCGTGTATTCGTAATCGAGATCCTGATCGTATTGGATATTTGCTGTTCCTCCGCTTTAATCTCCATCTCTGCATTTTCAATTTCAATAAAAATTCGGTTCACATGCTTCAATAGAATTTCACCTGAGGCATTTAATTGAATGCTTCGTCCTCTCCTGTGAAATAAAGGCGTACCCAGTTCATCTTCAAGTCGTTTAATCGTCAAGCTTAAGGAAGGTTGAGCAATATTCAATTGAGCAGCTGCCTTGGAGATGTGTTCAGTGTAGGCAACGGTCTGAAAGTATTTGAGCTGAAGCAATTCCATTTATCTGCACTCCTTATTTATTTTGATAAATATATATAGTACTTATTATGTATTATATTAAATTTAAATATTGATGTAGAATTTTTTTATAAGATATAGATCAAATTTGAAATACCAAAAACCTGACTTTATAAGTTGAACTACTGATTTACACAATAACGGAGAGGACAGAAAAAACCTGAAAAAGCGAAGCTAAAAGCTTTCTGGAAGAAAGCTGCATCGGAAGCATACGCTTCGCCTTTAGCCCCGGATTTTCCCCTTTAGAAAGGGAATCGAAAAGTCTGGGGATAACAGCGATTGGAAGGTTGTTCTGTCAGCGTAGTGTCAGTGTAAATAATTTTGAGTTCAACTTATATAGAACCAAAACATAAGGTAGGTGTCTTTGATGAAAATCGATGTGAATAACATAGCTAAAAATCTGAATACACCCCTAACGGCTCCGGCATACCCAATGCCACCGTACAAATTCGTGAATCGTGAATACTTGAATATTATTTACCGAACCGATGAAAAAGCATTGCGAGCAGCCGTACCCGAGCCTTTGGAAATTACTGATGCATTGGTTAAATTCGAAGTGATGTGGATGCCCGATGTATCTGGATTGGGTGCCTACACGGAAGCTGGACAAGTTATCCCTGTGCAATTCAATGGGGAGGAAGGCGATTATGTGCATTCGATGTACGTAGACAATTTCCCCGCGATAGCCAGTGGTCGAGAGCTCACCGCCTATCCGAAAAAGCTGGGCGCACCCAAGTTGTATACCGATTCAGATACACTTGTTGGCACACTTGATTATGGAACGCTGCGTGTAGCCACGGCAACGATGGGCTATAAACATGTGGAGATGGATAAAGATATCGCCAAACGCGAAATATGCCGACCTAACTTCATGATTAAGATTGCGACAGACTATACCGGGAATTTAAGAATATGTGATCTGATCCGAACTCAGATTACAGACATCGAAGTGAAAGAGGCTTGGACAGGACCTGCCCGGCTCCAACTGTTCGAACACGCATTGGCACCTCTTGCAGATCTGCCTGTGTTGGAAGTGGTGTCGGCTTCTCATATCCTTACCAACTTAACCTTAAACGCTGCACAACCTGTATACAACTACCTGGAAGAGAAATAAGGAGGAAATATAAAATGAGAATTGCAATTGTAGGAGCAGGATCTTTGGGAACCATCGTAGGTGCATACCTTGCGGATGGTGGACTGGACGTTGAGTTAATTGATGCATATCGAGAACATGTTGAAGCTTTAAATCAAACGGGTGCTAAAGTAACGGGTACCACGGAGTTTCAGGCCAAAGTAAAAGCAATTACGCCTGATCAGAAATCAGGACAATATGACCTCGTTTTACTTTTGACCAAACAACTCTATAACGATTCGATTCTTCAGGAATTACTTCCATTCTTGAAAGAAGACAGTATGGTGTGTTCCTTGCAGAACGGGATTCCGGAAGAAAAAGTGGCGTCCATTGTTGGCGAAAAACGTGTCATTGCAGGCTCCGTTGAGTTTGGCGCTACGTTTATTAAACCAGGTGTATCAAGTCTCACAACCGAGTACACTCAATTTAAGCAGTATGCTTTTCAGATTGGTGAATTGAATGGTGAGATCACCGAACGAATTCAACGCGTGAAATCGGTGTTGGACCTTGTAGGTGGAACACATATTTCTGATAATCTGGTTGGAACCAAATGGTCCAAATTGCTGATCAACAATGCATTCAGTGGTTTGTCCGCTGCATTGAATGGGGAATATGGGGACATCATCGATCATGAAGCTGGCATTGTGAGTGCAGCTCATATTGCGGACGAGACGATTAAAGTTGCTCGCGCCAATGGGGTCACATTGGTTAAAATGAATGGATTCGACATCGCTTCACTCGAACTGAACAGCAAAGAAGATATCCCTGAACGGGTGAAAACATTACGTTACGTGATGGAGCCCTCCAGACTGCTCAAAGCAAGCATGCTTCAAGATCTGGAGAAGAACCGCAAAACAGAGATTGATTATATTAACGGGGTGGTTTCAAGCAAGGCAGAAGGTACCGGAATTGCGACACCTTATAATGATTTGGTTGTAAAACTGGTCAAATCTGCTGAAGAAACACAAACCGTTCCTGATTTTGACACGAATATAAAAGCTTTTGAAGAACTGTTAAGTACACAAAAATAAATTCATATGTTTACACTGAAGGGGCTTTCTCCAAAGGAGTGGTCTCTCTTCCTAAGCGCTAACGAATCTACCGCATCTTATATGACTGATTATCAACATATACAAGATTTAACGAACCTGATTAACGCTATTCGTCCTAAAACGGTGCCAATATCTAAAAAATTGACCGAATCAAGAGAATAACGTCTCTGTGATTCGTTAGATCTCGGAACTAGGCCAATGAGAGCGAATAGCGTGTGTCAAATTCATTACAACAAAATCACATTAATTAGGGGTGTCCTCCGTCATATTTATGACTTGTGGGACATCCTTGTTTGTTGTATTGGCAAACAGAGTCGGACTTTCAGGATTTTATAACCAAACTTTGAACTGGAGCGTAATTGATATGCATCCAAGGTCTGCCATGAATGATCAGTTGTTATACCGATTCGGTGGGGCGAAAGCCGAGAGGTGATTGCTACAAAAAAATAACTTGCTGTATAAGGGATTAATAACCTTTGGATAATAATGACATTGACAACTGCAGGTTTTTCCAAAATAATAGTATGTAATTGAATACTGGTACCTTTAATTCAGTCCAGAGAGGCTGGCAAGGGCAGCGGATTTCATAATCTCGCGAGAATCAGGGCATATCCCGTCATGGGATGCTCTGTGTCTTCGCGCGGGTTATGATGCAAAAAGAGGCTACTTGTCGGTATATAACTTGACGAGTAGCCTCTTTTTTCTGCTTTTTTTGGTATCAGATACACTTTACGTTGGGGGTATTCTGATGAGCAAACAAGATCAAGAGTTTTCATGGCAAGCTGTGCCGAAAGGACAAAGAAACAACTTTTGGAAGACGTTATCCGTCATGCTCGGTTTTACATTTTTCTCAGCAAGCATGCTGGCAGGAGGCACGTTGGGCGTCAGCTTGACGTTCATGGAGTTCATTGGCATCGTGCTTGCAGGTAATCTGGTGCTTGGTATCTATACAGGGGCACTGGCGCATATCGCTGCCAAAACAGGCTTGTCCACACATTTGCTCGCTAAGTATGCATTCGGTGCAAAAGGATCGTATCTGCCTTCGTTCCTTCTAGGCTTCACACAGGTCGGATGGTTCGGAGTCGGCGTAGCCATGTTCGCGATTCCGGTCGCCAAAGCCATGGATTGGAACGTGTATCTGTTGATCATTGTGTTTGGACTTGCCATGACGGCATCCGCCATCTTCGGTATGAAGTCACTCGTCATTCTCGGTTATATCGCAGTTCCTGCAATTGCCATTCTCGGTGGATACTCCATGTTCGAAGGTGCAGGTTCGCTGGGAGGTTTGCAGGGGTTGCTTGAATACACGCCGACACAGTCACTTACTGCGGCGGCCGCATTAACGATCTGTATCGGATCATTCATCAGTGGCGGAACACTGACACCCGATTTTGCCCGGTTCTCCCGTACATCCAAACAGGCAGTTACCGCAACCGTTATTGCTTTCTTCTTGGGTAACTCACTTATGTTTCTGTTCGGAGCAGTTGGCGCAATGGCCTATAACCTGGCTGATATCTCGGAGGTCATGTTCCTGCAAGGATTGATCATCCCGGCGATCATCGTTCTGGGCTTGAATATTTGGACGACGAATGATAATGCACTGTACGCTTCAGGTCTTGGTTTTGCCAACATCACCAAAATTTCAAAGAAATTCTTCGTCGTTGTTAACGGCATCGTCGGTACTGTATTCGCCATGTGGATGTACAACAACTTCGTCAGTTTCCTTAACGTACTGGGCGCGGCGGTACCATCCATCGGAGCTATTATTATTGCAGATTACTTCATTGTGAAACGTAGAAACTATAAGCCATTTGCTGACATGTCGTTCAAAAATGTAAACTGGGTAGCGATGGTCGCTTGGGCCATAGGCGTGGCATTCGCCCAACTGGCTCCTGGCGTAACACCACTGAACGCACTACTTGGTACAGCAGTAGCCTATATCGTCTTGATGTTAATTGTTCCTGCCAAAGATTCCAAAGAAATGGGGAAAACAAATGATTATACAGAACGCAAAATTGCGGGGTAAAGAAGGACTATGGAATATTGTTGTGAAAGACGGGAAGTTTGACCGAATCACGCAGTCGCAGGAGGTGAACGACAATGAAGAGATCCTCGATGTCAACGGATCGCTGGTCCTGCCACCATTCATTGAACCTCATATTCATCTCGATACAACGCTCACAGCAGGTGAACCGGAATGGAATCTCAGCGGGACACTGTTCGAAGGTATCCAGCGCTGGTCAGAGCGCAAGGCTTTCTTGACACATGAGGATGTCAAAACACGTTCCAAAACAGCATTAAAGTGGCAATTGGCACAGGGCATCCAACATGTACGGACTCATGTGGACGTTACCGATCCAAGCTTGATCGCAGCTAAAGCGATGCTTGAAGTCAAAGAAGAAATGGCTCCATATATGGACATTCAGCTTGTTGCTTTCCCACAGGAAGGCATCCACTCTTATCCAAACGGTGCAGAATTGCTGGAAGAGTCACTGAAAATGGGCGTTGACGTGGTCGGTGGCATTCCACACTTCGAATTCACCCGGGAATATGGCGTTGATTCCATGAAAGTTGCGTTTGATCTGGCCGAAAAATACGATCGTCTGATCGACATCCATTGTGATGAAATCGATGACGAGCAATCTCGTTTCGTAGAAGTTGTTGCCAAGGAAGCCTACGAACGTGGACTGGGCTCACGCACAACGGCAAGCCACACAACAGCAATGGGGTCATATAATGACGCTTATACGTACAAATTATTCCGTCTGCTTAAAATGGCTAATTTGAATTTTGTCTCCAATCCGCTAGTCAACATTCACTTGCAGGGACGTTTCGATACGTATCCGAAGAGAAGAGGACTGACTCGGGTCAAAGAGTTGCAGGAAGCGGGTCTGAATGTGTGCTTTGGTCACGATGACATTTTCGATCCGTGGTATCCGCTGGGTACAGGTAACATGCTGCAAGTGCTGCACATGGGGATTCATGCATCGCAGCTGCTTGGTTACGACCAAATCGTGAATTCGATTGACCTCATTACCAAAAACAGCGCAAGAACGTTACACATCGAGGATGTATACGGTATTGAAGAAGGCAAACCTGCTAACTTCATCGTACTTGAAGCAGAGAACGAATATGAGGCTGTTCGCAAACAAGCTGGCGTGCTTTATTCCTTCAGAGGCGGTCGTAAAATTGCAGAATCGAAGCCAAGGGACACTTCAATCTTTTTTGAAGGCAGTTCAGAGAAAGTTACTTTCAATAAATAGATAGATATCAGTCTATTGCTGTCTGCATGTAAATGATGAAAAATATGTTTCCATTGAAAGTCGCTATTTTAGCGGCTTTTTTTGCTTTTTTGTACTGATTACGCAATGCATTATGCTACTGGAGCCAGAAGAGCGAAAAGGTGCTCCTGAGCAACAACTCAACACTCAACCAACCTTAAGGTCTCCACTAGCAGCTTGCTTCCCGCCTTTTTTACGAATAAAGCTAAGAATTAGCAGCAGCAGTGGTAACAAACCAAATAAAAAAATGGACATATTACCGAGAAAATCACCCAATGCTAACGTTTCCTCCAGGTTTTTAGGCAAGTAAGCAATCAAATAAAGCACGGGTAACATCGCAAATTGTATTCCGGTAATCTTTTTGAGACGAAACAAATCTCGAATACCAATGGATGCAAAATAGTGCTTAAAGGCATAGGTTGCGAAAATTTGCATCAGCCAAAATACGATGAAAAGCGATTCATAACGCTCAAATAAAAATCCCTCAATTTCAAAACTTCGAACCATATCAAACGTTGGCCACATCCGTGTCTCAACACCCGACAATGATAAATTTCCCACGACTGTAACAATGGTTACCATATATATAATCGTACATATAAGTATGCTGAAAATAGCAGTCTTATTACTTGCCTTTACGTCTGTCATGTAAGCTGTGACGATGAGCAAAACTTCATATCCGGAGTAGGATAGACATGAAGGCTTAAGTCCCTTTAATACAGGCATGATCCCCTCACCCAGAACCGGTCTGAGATTATTGATATCAAACATTTTAGTACTTAAAAGGAACACCAACGCGAGCAACACCAGCGTAACGGGCAGAACGATTGAAAAGACACGGATGATGACCTTAAGACCACCCGTTAGCATGTAAATACCAATCCACAAACTGACCATAATCGTGACCCAACTAGGGGTACGCTCAAGGATGTACATACTTGTAATTTCAGCCATGACTCTGACTTCGAATGAACATAGAACAATAAAATATACGATAATTAAAAGTCCTAATAGATAAGAAATCCATTTTCCTGTGATCTCAGGAATAAACTCGAACACGGTTTTACCGGGAAATCGACGACATAAAGTTACAAGAAGCAGGCTGATTATGGTTACGACCAGGCCAGCCAGAATGACGGAGATCCATACATCTGGTGTTTTTACCGCCTTGCTAATCGTACGAGGAAGCGTTAGTATTCCTGCACCAAGGATTGAGTTAATAACTACAATTATTACTTCAGAGGTACTGATTGTTGATGCGGATGTCCTCACAGGCTTCACTCCAAACTGGAGAATTTGTTTGTAGTGTTACCCAACTCAACTATTTTATGTAAGAATTCAATTCGATCAGTTAAGCTTATTACCCATGAAATATATATTATAGTTTTGAACAAATAGATTGATTCTGTCTCTCTAATTGTAACAACTAAATCTTATATGAACTTAGTAAAATGTAATTTTTTACATAAGTTTTACATTCAGGTAATGGACCCTTGATTTCGTCTTGTTATGCTAGTTCTGTTTGGAATTACATAAGCCAATCTATTAAACAGACAAGGGAGAGAATTATGATCAGTCACTTCTACAAAAAGATGTTACCCATCCTGTTATCGCTTTCTTTGATATTCGGATGGTTCGCGGGTATTGGGGGAGTAAATTCCGCTCAAGCCGCATCGTTATCTGACCCTGACATTCTGTTAGAACGCAATGCCAATTGGAGATACTTCGATCAAGGGCAGAATCTGGAATCGCAATGGCGTACTTCATACGATGATTCATCATGGGAATTTGGACCCGCCCCGTTTGGCTACAAGGATAACGGTAACGGTATAAGCACTTCCTATTTCGGGCCTCTCAAAACGGAAGTGAGCTATGGTGAAGATAAAAAGTTAAAATACCGCACGACCTATTTAAGAACAAACCTAACCGTTAATAAGGATGAAATTGATGGCTATGGACAAATTCTCGGTACATTCGGGATTGATGATGGGGCAGTTATCTATGTAAACGGTGTGGAAGTACGTCGCTTTGGCATGCCTGAGGGTGACATTCAGTACCAGACCAAAGCAACATCCAGTCAGGACTTGCCTGTAATGTATGAGGACATAGATCTGACCGAACCGCTGAAAGCCTACCTGCACGATGGCAACAACGAAATTGCGGTCGAAGTTCATCAACAAAGCGATAGCAGCTCAGATTTGTATTTTGATATGGAACTTAAAGCGTTGGCGGAAGCGCCATCACTGGATATCAGTAAAGTAACAGTTACCTTCTATGGTGATGCAACAACGAGTAAAGGCTTCACTTGGTATACACCTCTTGCATCCACACAAAGCACTGTTCAAGTGGTGCCGAACCAAGGAACGGCTGTTGACTTCAGTCAGGCCCAAAGCTTCAACGGGCGCTCGTCCGTGGCTTCCAACTCTCCGGGAGAGATGGTGCATAAGGCGGAAGCAACAGATCTTATTCCGGATACCTCCTATTATTTTCGCGTTGGCGATCAAGATCTGGGCGTTTGGAGTGAGGTTGGCACATTCAAAACAGCTCCCACGAACGGAGCCTTTACGTTTATTGACCTGACGGATACCCAAGCTAAGGAAGAGGATGAGGCTATTCTATCTGGCTCTACGCTCTCCAAAGCGTTGACCCAGGTTCCAGATGCTGCGTTTGTTGTTCATAATGGGGATGTTGTAGAAAATGGAACGTCAGAGCAGGAATGGAACTGGTTGCTTGGTCACTCCCAATCCAGTCTGATGAACACGACCATTGCACCATCCGCGGGTAATCATGAGAACAAGAATTATGCGTTCTACGAGCACTTTAACCTGAAGCAACCAGACAATGCTGCAACAGTAACAGGTGCTTACTATTCTTATGATTACAGCAAAGCTCATTTTATCGTACTGAACTCCAACGAAAATTCCACGGAATACGCGAACTTCTCCAACGAGCAAGTGGCATGGATGAAGCAGGATGTGGAAGAGGCAAAAGCTGCCGGAGCAGAGTGGATCATCGTCAACATTCATAAAGGGCCGTATACGACATCCAATCACGCCACAGACAGCGATATTATCGGTGCAAACGGTGTACGAAATAAAATTGCTCCGTTGATGAATGAACTGGGCATCGATTTGGTTCTTCAAGGACATGACCATATCTATGCACGGACAAAGCCCATAAAAAGCGATGGCACGGCTGAAGACGTGTCCAAAATTAAGGAGACTCTGAACGGACAGCGTATCGAATACGCAGTGAAGCCTGATGGAACGATCTATATGATTCCAGCTACCGCAGGGGCAAAAGTATATTTTAAGAACCAAAAGCCAGAACTAGGTGAAGCATATTTCAGCTTGTTCGAGCGTGCTGAAGAGAATCATGCAAGGCAGTATGGTGATACTACAAGCACAGCCAGAGGCCAGGTTCAGAATTTTGTTTCATTCACAATCGATGGCGACAAACTTACTGCTGTAACGTATGAGGTTGACCAACATACCAATAACGGAGTGCCGTTCATTGTAGATCAATTCGGAATTCTCAAAGAAACGAATACGGTTCCCGATCCAGAACAGATCAACAAAATAACGGTAACGTTCCATGGAGATCCGACCAAGAGCAAAGGTTTTACATGGTATACATCGGATAAACTAGTGCAAAGTGACCTTCAAGTCGTGGAGAAAACATCAGCAACACCTGATTTCACACAAGCCAAATGGTTTGAAGGACGTTCTGCTCAGCCTGCCAATGCTGCAATCGAGCGGATGCACAAAGCAGAAGCGACAGATTTGAAAGCAAATACGAACTATTTCTTCCGTGTAGGCGACGCTTCCAAGCAAGTATGGAGTGCTACAGGTACGTTCCGTACAGCACCGGCAAAAGGCAAATTCACCTTCATTGATCTGGCGGATACGCAAGCGAAAGAAGAAGATGAGGCTATTCTTTCTTCCGAGACGTTGGCCAAAGCACTGGCTACAGTACCCGATGCTCAGTTCGTAGTGCATAACGGTGATATTGTTGATAAAGGTGTCAAAGAAGAACAATGGAACTGGCTGCTCGGACACTCACAGCAGAGCCTATTGAATACAACCATTGTGCCTTCCTCCGGGAATCATGAGGACGAAAACTATGCTTTCATTGATCATTTTAATGTACAGCCTCCGGTGAATTCTGCAACAGAAACTGGAGCTTATTATTCGTACGACTATAGCAATGCGCATTTTGTTGTACTGAATTCCAATGAAGATTCAACGGAGTATGATAACTTTTCTCTAGAGCAAGTCAAGTGGCTGAAGGAAGATGTTCAGGCTGCCAAGAAAAAGGGAGCCGAATGGATCATCGTCAATATTCACAAAGGCCCATACACAACATCTAATCATGCAACAGACTCTGACATTATGGGAGTGAATGGAGTACGCTCCAAGATTGCTCCGATCATGGCGGAACTCGACATTGATTTTGTTCTTCAGGGGCATGACCATATCTATGCACGTACGAAACCGATTGATCAGAAGGGGAACTCACGTCAACCAGCAATGATCACGGAAATGCTAAATGGACAGAAGATGGAGTACTCTGTGAATCCGGATGGCACGATCTATCTGATTCCGGCAACAGCAGGTCCAAAAGTATATTACAAAAATCAAAGCACAAGCCTGGGGGAAACTTACTACAGTCTTTTTGAACGCGCGGAAGAAAATCATGCGGCACAATATGGTCCGGACCCAAGTGACAACCGCCGTCCAAAACGTAGTCAGGTCCAAAACTTTGTGGGTATTACAATAGATGGTAGCAAATTGACAGCGATAACGTATGAAATTGATCAGAATGTGAATGGGGCCACTCCGTTCATCATCGATCAGTTTGGCATTATGAAGAAAACAGAGACTACGATTCCAGATCCGGGTACATCTAATCCAGGCACATCGAACCCCGGTCCAGGTAATGGGTCAAGCAGCGGGAATAACTCCTCAGAAAACGCTGAAGGTACGGCAACCGATAACCGTCCCGACAACGGTACTGGCAACGGAAACAATCCCGGAAATGGGACAGGGACAGGATCAAACCATAATAGTAATAGTGAAAATACACCACCAATTAAAGATACGACTGGGCACTGGGCCAAATCTGCCATTGATAAGGCACTTGCAGCTGGATTCGTGAATGGTTATGGCGATGATACATTCCGTCCGAATCAGAAGATTACACGTGCCGAATTCATCACAATGCTGGGTCGCGCATTAAATCTGAATAACGTAAACAATAATGTTCAATATACCGATGAAAACAAGATACCATCTTGGTCCAAACCTTATATTGCAGCAGCTGCATCCTTGGGCATTGTCAATGGTTACACCAATGGATCTTTCGGACCAGGTAAAACACTAAACCGATCAGAGATGGTCGCCATGATCGTACGTGCAGGCGGAATCGCTACGGATTCTAATGCGAAACTAAACTTCAAAGATGCCAAGGATGTTCCGGCATGGGCAGTTTCGTATGTAGCTTCTGCTGTAGAAGCCGGACTGGTAGGCGGTGTGGGCGGCAATCGTTTTGCACCGACACAGACAGCTACTCGGGCGGAGGCGATTACCCTTATTATCGGACTTTTGGAGAAGGTAGAATAACTTAGAGGAATTAATGCACAAAGAAACCAATGGGAGACTTCTCTTCTCTCATTGGTTTCTTTTGTATTATTTAATTTGGATTTCTCATTAAACCATACAAAGAGTAGCCGAAGGGTTGCTTAGTGGGCAATAAGCGTCTCCATGAACAGTTAGTTAAGATATTTCCTGCGAAACTGGAGGGGAGGTACTCCAACAATTCGCTTGAAGCAGGTAGAAAAGTAAGGGGAATATTTAAAACCCACTTCAGCGGCTATACGATCTATTGACCACTCCGTCGAAACTAGCAGCTGCTTGGCACGCTCCATCCTGAATTGTAATAAGTAATGAACAGGTGTGACACCGAATTTCATTTTCATACAGCGAACAATGTAGCTAGGGTGGAAGTGTAATGCCGACGAGAGTTTTTCATTGGTGATCTCTTCCTGGTAGTGTTGCTGTATGAAAACAGCTACTTTCTCGGCAAGTCGTGAAGCAGGCGTTTTGGCCATGTCAGAGATGCCATTTTCGAGTACAGCCAGAAAGCTGAAGAGCAGTTGCTGCTTCTCCCAAAAGGACTCCCCTACCGGCAGTTCCAAAAGCTGTTGCATCATATCAAATGCGAGCTGGGGGTTTAGCAATGTGGTTCTCTTAGGTATTCGTATTGACTTTGGCTTATCGAATGGCGATAACAGAATGGCTGCTTCCGAATCTTCTATTAAGGGACCTTGATGCCAGTCCACATGCTCAAAATGAACCCAGTAAAACGTTGCTTCCTGTTCGCAGGGCCTGAAAGAGTAATGCTCACCTTCCGGCAGTAATACTAGTGCATCACCTGTAGCAAGTGTCCATTCCGTCCCGTTCTCACCGATATGTAGTTCTCCATCTACCACGAGCAGCACATCAAACAGGCCGAAATTTCTTCGATTCGGATGACGGTCACCTACACGGAACGTTGAACGACCAGATTCCCAATAATAGGGAAGAGGTGGGGTTTGTAACGCAACAATGAATTCTTCATTCAATGAATTAACCTCATTTTTTAGTGTCATTTGGTATAGAAAAAAGCTCATTCCATTACTACTCTCACTTTAAGAAAAAGCATATACTCGACTTTATAAAGAGTCAAATTTTATAATTTTGAGGTGTGTATAATGGGACAAAAGCAAATCGTAATTCAAGACCAATTCTGGAATACATATTCCGATCTTGTACGAGAAACAGTCATTCCCTATCAATGGGAAGCTCTGAACGACAGGGTGGAGGATGCTGAACCTAGTCATGCCATTCGAAATTTCCGTATTGCTGCTGGCTTGGAGCAAGGAGAGTTTGGCGGGTGGGTATTTCAGGATAGTGATCTCTACAAGTGGTTGGAAGCCGTTGCTTATTCGCTCCGTCATCACCCCGATCCGAGGTTGGAGCAGATCGCCGATGATTCTATTGAATTGATCGCTCAAGCTCAACATGACAGTGGTTATCTGAATACCTATTTCACAATTCAGGAACCTGGGAAGCAATGGACCAATCTTTACGAAGCGCATGAGCTATATTGTGCAGGTCATCTAATTGAAGCCGCAGTTGCGTATTATCAGGCGACAGGCAAGCGTAAATTACTGGACATCTCTTGCCGATTCGCTGATCTGATTGATCGTATGTTCGGACCCAAGCCCGGACAGATAAGAGCTTACTGCGGGCATCAGGAAATTGAGTTAGCATTGGTCAAACTGCATACCATTACAGGTGAAGAGCGTTATCTGAATCTTAGTCGGTTCTTCATAGATGAACGTGGCAAACAGCCGAATTATTTTATCGAGGAGTGGGAACGTGGTAACCGGACAAACATCTGGTCCCATGGAACGCCTAATCTGGAAACGTATCAATCTCATCTTCCTGTTCGTGAGCAAAAAGTAGCGGTTGGACACTCTGTTCGGGCAGTTTACATGTACACAGCGATGGCTGATCTTGCGAGACTAACAGGTGACGACGGGCTGAGGGAGGCCTGTGAACAACTCTGGTCGAATACAACAGGCAAACAAATGTACATTACCGGCGGCATTGGTTCGACACATCTCGGGGAAGCTTTTACGTTTGACTACGATCTTCCGAATGATTCCGTATACGCAGAGACCTGCGCTTCCATTGGCTTGATTTTCTGGGCGCGCCGCATGCTTCAATTGGAAGCGAAAAGTGAATATGCGGATGTTATGGAGCGAGCGCTGTACAACAATGTTCTCGGTAGCATGTCTAAGGATGGGAAACATTTCTTCTATGTCAATCCACTTGAGGTATGGCCAGAAGCAAGTCTTAAAAATCCGGATAAACATCACGTCAAACCCGTCCGACAAAAATGGTTCGGTTGCTCCTGTTGTCCTCCCAATGTTGCAAGGTTAATAAGTTCGTTAGATGATTATATATACGATATATCAGAAGATGAGAGAACGATCTATACTCATTTGTATATCGGAAGCAAAGCTTCCTTCCAACTTGCCGACACCACAATAACATTACATCAACACTCTGAGCTGCCTTGGAACGGTCATGTTGAATTCTCGGTTCAGCTTCCTCAGAAAGGCGAACCTGTAGAGTTTGAACTTGCGCTACGTATACCGAATTGGTTCCAGGACGGACAGCCAATGTTGAAAATAAATGGTGAATGGGAAAACTTTCATGTTGAGAATGGGTACGCAAAAATAAAGCGCAGTTGGTCAGATGGAAATACAGTAGAGTGGCTGCTTCCGGTTAGGCCAAAGTTAATTGCTGCACACCCATCCATTCGGGCAGATGCTGGCAAAGTAGCCATTCAACGCGGCCCACTCGTTTATTGTATCGAAGAAGCAGACAATGGAGCACCGCTCACTTCAATCGCGTTGGCTGCGGGGCCACAATTAACGGAGTATACTGATCCAGATCTACTAGGTGGTTGTGTCATCGTAGAAGGCGACGGTCTAGTGACTGACGACAGCGATTTATGGTTAGACGGGATGCCGTACCGTTCTTATATTAAGCAGAGAAAGGCTGTACGTTTCAAGGCCATTCCATATTATTTATGGGGGAATCGCCAAGCTGGTGAGATGAGCGTATGGCTCCGATATTAAAGAGGACGTAGGATCACTGGAGGCTTTTTTCGCAGTCACTCGCCAAATAAGCATAATAGAAAAAACGAAGGCATTTACCTTCGTTTTTTCTATTTTGATGAACTCCACCGACTAGTCACTCTTATAAAACTGAATTTATGTGACGATCGTGACTCATGACATTTGGATGCTGCTAACCGTGGCGATATTCAAGTTCTGACAGACATAATCAACAAGTTCAGAGAAACTGATAAGTGAGCAACTACAGCCCCATATTGATAAAAAAAGTTGCGAAGCTATGCTGCTTTGGATATGATTAATCAATTGATGATAAAGATAGTGAGGTAGAAAAAATGATCGCAAGAACAGAAGAAGACTTTAATGGTTTGAAAGAAATCGGAAAAATTGTTGGTGCTATTCGAGATGAATTGGTTCAAAAAACCATCCCAGGCGTAACAACTAAAGAACTTGATGATTTGGCAGGAGAGCTTTTTGAGAAAGCTGGCGCAGTGTCTGCTCCAAAAAGTGAATATAATTTCCCGGGATTTACTTGTATTAGTGTTAATGAAGAAGTGGCACATGGTATTCCGGGAGAGCGGGTTATTCAAGAAGGGGACATCGTGAATATTGATGTGTCTGGCTCCAAGAACAGCTATTTTGCAGATACGGGAATTTCGTTTGTTGTAGGCGAAGGTGAAGAAGTATTAACGAAAATATGCGACGTTGTTAAACTGGCATTCGAAGCAGGACTTAAGAAAGCAAAACCGGGCTCCAAAAAAAGTGGAATAGGAAAAGCGGTATTCCAAACGGCCAGACAGCATGGACTAACGGTTATTAAAAACCTTACAGGACATGGTGTTGGACGTGCGATACACGAAGCACCTGACCACATCTACAATTATAATGATCCATCGGATGATGAATTGTTAAAAGAAGGCATGGTTATTGCATTCGAGCCATTTGTCTCAACTTCAGAAGAAGAAGTATTCCAGACCGGAGACGGCTGGACCTTTGCTACTAAAAACAGCCATGTAGCTCAAATTGAACATACGATTATTCTTACTAAAAATGGTCCAATTATTGTTACTCAATAAGGTTGTGCAAACTGAAGTCGCTAAATTTAGCGACTTTTTTTGTTTTATTGGTACGTTATAACAGATTGTAATATATACGTTTGCTTATTAATTTATGTTGAAATTATGGAAGGATTTAACGTATATTTAGGATCTGATCTTTATGTTATAGACAGAGGTGATTGATTGAGCACATCCAAACAGCGCGTTCAATTCATTGATGGACTGCGCGGATTCAGTCTGGCCGGCATTGTGCTGGCGAATATGCTGGCTTTCCAATACGGAATATATGGCCAGAGTAAACCCCAACTGTTCGGAATCGGGGGAGCAGACCAGGTTTTCCTCTCATTCCTGATGATCACTGTGGTGGGCAGTTTTATGCCGATTTTTGCATTTATGTTTGGCTTCGGAATGATTAAGCTATCGGAAAGCCTAAAATCACGAGATTTACGACCAAAGTGTCATCTGGCACGCCGTTTTCTCCTACTGTTTGGAATCGGACTACTGCACATCATCTATCTATGGGAAGGGGATATCCTGACGTTTTATGGCGTACTCGGTTTCTTCCTGCTCATGTTCCTAAATCGAAAACCCAAGACGCTGCTTATTGGGGCGTCACTGCTACTCATCGGAGCGGGGATACTTGGTCTCCCGGCATCCAATCCGATGAACCCCCTGGCTGCTGAGTCCATTCATATGGAGAACTACATCATTCAAAGTCAGGATGTATACGGTAGCGGCACATACCAGGAAATCAGAGATTTTAGCAACAATGGCGATCCATTCGGTGGGGAGTTGGAGGTGTCATACGTCCTGCTAGCTCTGGTGTTAGCCCCACTCATGACGATACCGATGTTCCTGCTCGGCATGTATGCTGCCAGAATGGGGACGTTTAGCGATCCCCGGGCGATGCGACGTATCTATCTTCGCCGTGCCTCGTTATTGATTCCAATTGGTTTGATACTCAAAGCATACGGCGTATTGACGCCACAATTCGGTGCAGAAGGCTGGCCGGGCATCGGTATCGGGGGGACACTGGGAGGAGCGTTACTTTCACTTGGATACATATACGCATTTGCAATGTTGTATGCGGGAAGACGTCGTTCATGTCTAATGTGCAGGTTTGAGGCGGTCGGACGTCTCTCACTGACGAATTATCTGATGCAGAGCGTAATCTGTACGACAATTTTCTATGGATATGGCCTGGGACTGTTTGGAAGTGCTGGCGTGTTTATCGGATCAATGATTGCACTTGCTGTCTACGGCGTTCAATTGTGGCTCAGTCCGCTATATCTTAAGAAATTTAGCCATGGGCCAGTCGAGTATGTTCTCCGGATTTGGACATATCTGTCCTGGAATGGGCAGCCAAGAAAGAAGAAAAGAACGAACTTAACTACGGATGAAAATGCACCCAGTGTCCAGTAAGCATACAAATTGTCATCGCGAAACGCTAAAAGAAGCCCGTTCTGATAAAAGAAACGGCTTCTTTATGCCGTAGCGATTTATGCTGTTAATTTTGAGTGATTATATTACCTTTATTTGTTATACTCACTGAAGAATAAGAAATGTCCCTAATGTTTCCTATTAAGATTTAGTAGTTTATATAGATTCAACATAGCAACTCCAATACATAAGCTAACTATTATAGTGCGGGCAGTGGTAAGGTAATGCGAAATGAAAAATGAAGCATGTACATTCAATTTTTTCCACTCAGACTTGAAAGGATCGTTATTGTGCTAAAAATAATTAATTTTCTTCTTTTTTTGCTGATCATTTGGGTAGTCATCTTTTATCCTTTTCGTTTTGTATGGTTTGAAGGAGTAAAACAGATTCCCGCAGATCTTCATGGTGTTTATTTACTTTTCTTGTTCTTTGGATATCTGATCATTTCATCTGCTATGGGACTTATGCTTGGCAAGATGTTTTTCAAACGAAAAGAACAGTAATGATGGATAAGAATAATCTGCTTTGATCCATGTATTCTCCAAAACAGGAGGCGATATATGAATACCATTCTCAAAGTTATAGAAAAACTAAAGTTAAATGTCTTACATATTGAAGATGTTCCAGAGTCATTCAGTTCTGATGTATACAAACTTACTCTTGTCTGTGGAGAAAACGTGTTTGTGAAAATCCCATTTAATAAGGATAAACTATTCCGTGAATTTGAGATCCTCGAACAATTAAAGGGTGTAATACCTGTTCCAAAGATATTGGACGTTTGGTATGGGGATGAAAGTGCAACTGGAGCATTGCTGCTTTCAGCAATTGAAGGTATGCCTTGTACAGGAGAGATTGATGAGAAACTTTCTTATCAGATTGGCGTGTATCATGCTATGCTCCATGAGGTTAAAACCCCTGGGTATGGTTATCATGTAACCGATGGTTTTAAGTTCCTTGACCAAAATGATTGGAGATTACATATTAGAAGTAATTTTGAAAAGTGGAAAGAGCCCTGTCAAGAAATTCTTGACTCAGAATTGTATGAGAGATGTGTTCATCACTTTGATGAAGTTTTCTCTGCTTTACCCCATCCTGACGGACCATGCATTGTTCACATGGATTTTAGACCAGGTAATATATTGGTGAATGGTAACGAAGTTACTGGCATTATTGATTTTGAGAGCGCTCGTAGTGGTTCCTCGGAAATAGATTTCACAAAGGTTAATCGATATATCTGGAAAGTCAATCCGAGAACAAAGATTCCGTTCATTAAAGGTTATCAATCGATTCGACCTATGGTGGCTCTGGAAAGAGTGCTGCCATTTTACGATATGTACGATGCTTTCAGCGCAGTTGTTTGGTGTAAAAACAGAGGACTTGAAAAAAATCATGCGTTCCTTCAAGAGAATATTCTTATTCTAAGGAATTCGGTAGGTTTCTGAACAGAGTAATAGCTAATCCCCTTGCACAGCTTAAAAAACATAAGCCGTATTTTGAACAGATTGCCGGGAAAAGGATTGCTAACCTTTGTGGTTCAAACGGAAGAAAAGCAGTCCCAATAGCATTGTTAGGGGCAGATGTAACTGTATTCGATATATCTGAGGAAAATAAAAAATATGCTCTAGAACTGTCAGATGCCGCCAATGTGTCTATTCAATATGTGGTTACTGATATTTATGATATAGATATAGAAAAGTATGGTGGTCATTTTGACATGTTATATTTGGAAGGCGGAATTTTACACTATTTCAATGACATTGAAAATTTCATGTCGCTACTGTTCTCGTTACTTAAGGATGATGGTGTAATGGTTCTGAGTGACTTTCATCCTTTAAGAAAATGTCTCGTTTCCTCTAATACTCCAATCGAATACTCTATCCAAGCAAACTACTTTGACGAAGAATTACATAATGGCGATGTAGCATATAAACATTATTTCGATCAAGATGAACAACAGGACTTTCCAGATGTTTCGATTAGGCTGTATACCCTTAGCGAAATAATAAATTCCGTTATTACTACTGGCTTTAATATAAAGAAATTTGATGAGCACCGTGGTTGGGAAAATGAGAATATACCATGGGAATTTACAATTGTGGCTAATAAATAAATTGAAGCTTCATCCTTAGAAGAACCACTCCTTTGTCGGAGTGGCTTCTTTTTTATCATAGGTAATAATTAATCAGCACAAAGTTAGAAAATAAAATGGTTGGTTTAGACACCTTACCCTGGTTTATAAGCACCTTAAGCCTACCCAAGCGTGTGTCTCACAAAAGAAGATTTCCCATTTGATGATACAGAATATGATTCACAGCCGATCGGTCAGTGAATGGTTTGAAAATATTGTAAATCTATATAGAGCTATGATAAGATGAGAAGATATATATATGAATAAGGTTACCTAAATCAAATAGAGGGGCGTTATTATATTGAACAACAATAAGATTAAAGTTGGTGTCTCTAATAAAGAAGGCCAGTTAGGTTTTGTCTTTTCGAGAGGCGGCCTGCGAGAAGGTTCCGGGAGAAAGAGTATAGGTGTAACCAAAAAAATATCTTTAACTCTAACTGAGGACATGTGGGGGGAAATTGAAAACCATTGCACAGAGCATAAACTTTCTCGTTCGGAAGCTATACGTAACATCATTGAGTCCTTCTATACAAAATAATTTTTTTATTCGAGGTAGGTGAGGTCTTTGCTGGTAGAGATAACAAAAGATTCTCTTATGAATGCCATACAATATGTGATAAAGGCAGTAGCAGCAAATAGTTCGATACCTATTCTTCAAGGAATACATATTCAAGCAGGTGCAGATGGCGTTACTTTTAGGGCAAGTAATACAAGTATGACGATACAGTCTATGATTGCGCAAGATGGTGTTTCTCTGACTGTAAAAAGAACAGGGGCTATCGTTATACCATCGCGTTATTTTCACGAGATTATTCGTAAATTTAATGATGACAAGGTTAGACTTGAAATTAAAGAGCCAATGATTCTTTTGATTGTATCCGGTCATTCTCAATTACGTTTATGCGGAATGGATCCTTCAGAGTTCCCATCCATGGATCATGGA
The DNA here is from genome assembly GCF_024159265.1 of Paenibacillus sp. 1781tsa1. Classification (NCBI taxonomy): domain Bacteria; kingdom Bacillati; phylum Bacillota; class Bacilli; order Caryophanales; family Paenibacillaceae; genus Paenibacillus; species Paenibacillus sp. 1781tsa1. Next base: position 3,416,311 of record NZ_JAMYWY010000001.1, read on the forward strand.
GAGGCATTCCCTCTTATCAAAATGCGCATACATACTGCCTTATTTCGTTCAACTATTAAACAGCTAGCGATCGTAGCTTCAACGTCCGATACCAGCCCCATACTAACAGGAGTTTCGTTGGAATTCCGTAATGATTGTCTAAACCTAATTGCTACAGACGGAGTGCGGCTTGCATACCGAGCCTTAAATTTAGAAGATGCTGCCAACAACAGTGTGAACGTTATTATTCCAGCGAAAAATCTCTATGAATTGTCGAAAATGTTAAATAAAGCAGATGAAACGACTGAAATTGAAGTGATTAACAATCGAGTTAATTTCACGACAAATGGACTGAAAGTGGAGTCGGCTCTTATTGAAGGAACGTTCCCATCCATGATGAATGTAATTCCTCAATCGTATATGTGTGAAATCTCAGTTGATAAAGCATGTTTGTTAAAAGCGGTTGAATGTGTAACTGTAATGGCAAGTGCACATGTGATCAAACTAGTAGCTAATGCAGACACATTAAAACTATTGTCCAAAACAGCCGATGTTGGAGAGATTCAGAATGAAATTCCAATATTAGAGATGCGTGGGGAAGAATTTATGATATCACTTAATGGGAAGTTCTTTTTCGATATACTTCGAAACATGGATTGCGCGAGTGTACGAATAAGATTCGCAGGGAAAACCAGTCCTATCGTTGTACTTCCAGATAATACGCTCATGTCTAGTTTGTTCTTGATCACTCCAGTGATGACCCGGTGACCGTATCATATATAAGAGCAAGCTTTCACCTGACTTTTTCGTGCAGAAATTGCAAGGTATTCATTATTTATTTCCCATAAAATTACCTTGAAGGGAGGGACTACTACGATGGATTGGTTGGATAGGATGAATGGGGCCATGGAATATATCGAAACAAATCTAGCGGACACTATTTCATTTGATGAAATAGCACAGCGAGCCTTTTGCTCTACCTATCATTTTCAAAGAATGTTTCCATTTATTACTGGGGTATCGTTATCGGAGTACATTCGACGTCGACGGTTGACATTGGCGGCATTTGAATTGCAGACAACAAGCACAAAGGTTATTGATGTAGCTATGAAATATGGATATGAATCGCCAGAGGCGTTTGCACGGGCCTTTAAGAATCTTCATGGTATTATGCCTACATCTGCACGCGATACAGGCGTTTCGCTAAAAGCCTATCCTCGAATGTCCTTTCATATTTCAATAAAAGGGGATGTCGAAATGAATTACCGTATTGAGCAAAGAGATTCTTTTGAGATGTTTGGAGTATATGGAATTATAAATGCAGACCAGAAAACAGCGTTCACTGAAGTACCTCAATTCCGTATAAAATGCGATGATGATGGCAGCGTTGATCATATGAATGACTTACTTGGACGTTTTGGTGATACCATGCTACACGCTGCCCTTTATGATCATACGAAAGAATCTTTCAAATACATGATCTGTTATCATGTACCTAAGGGGCTTGAAATTCCGGAGAGATTCACAAAACTTGCTGTCCCACCATTAACGTGGGCGGTTTTCCCGGAGCCGCAAAGTGATATGCAAAAACTATGGGTACGAATTTATTCTGAGTGGTTTCCGACATCTGAATACGAACAGATTGAGGGCCCTACTTTCGAAATGTATTATGGAATGGCACGACATGGGAATGTTTCAGGTGAGATCTGGATACCCGTGAAGAAAAAGTAACGCTTTTATATGAGCGAAATGCAGGGGTTAACGAAGAAGACAACGGAGAAATTAAGATTATCATATAGGTCATCCCCACAAAGGATGGCCTTATAACTTGCCATTACAGACCGCGACTAGAACCTTATCACCAATAGTCATAGGGGAGATTGTCCGATTAATTTATCTTGAGGGGGGTTAGCATGAATATTAAAATACGAGAAATTATATCCGAAGATTATGCTGAAGTTGTTATTTTATGGAATGATGTACTTGAAATTCATAATGTTAATGATGCAAACTTCCGAGTGACTGTGGAAGAGATGAATAAGGCAGGGAATTACAAAACATTTGTCGCACTAATAGATAATGATGTCGTCGGTTTTGTAACAATTGTACAGTCATTATCTGTAGGCGTTCCAATGGGTTATCTACATATTCAAGCTCTTGCTGTTAAAAGGGAGCTGCAAAATAGAGGAATAGGTACAAAACTACTAAGACAGACTGAAATTTATGCTAAAGAACGGGGAATATCAAGTATTATTTTATGTAGTGGAATGAAGCGAACCAACGCCCATGCTTTTTATGAACATAACGGCTATGACAGAGATTCATATTGCTTTGATAAGATGATCGACCTAACTCAAGGTTAAACGGCACTAAATAGGCCCAACTCACTCTGTAAGTACAAGAGTAGGATGTTGGGCTTTTTCGGTACTGCATTGCACATATCATTATGTAACTTATCATACGGAGTCATTGATGGATCATATTTCTGCGGTACTGGTAGGGCGTAACTCCGTATTCCACTTTGAACAACTGGATAAAATATTGATTTTTTTTGTAACCGACCATTTGCGCGATATCGTGGACACGGAGTTCCGAATCTTGAAGCAGTTGAGAAGCTTTCTCCAGCCTCTTCCTTGAAATGTAGTTTGACACATTTTCGCCCGTCTCCTGTTTAAACAGTTTGGAAAAGTAGACCGGATGGAGATGTGCAACTTTGCCCAGTTCATCCAGGCTAAGTCCATGTGACAGATGGTCTTCGATATACGTTTGCACTTTGTCGATGATGGTTTGAATGGACATCTGTTTGTTGTTTCGGATTCGACTGACCCGATTCATGAGAGTTGACGATAGTTCATCAGGATGCCGTAACTGGTTGAATATCCAATCCACGGTCTCAGAGGTATCACGATCCTTATCCGTCAGATATACATATCGAATGGTTTCCATGAGAAATATTATTTTTTGCTTTTGGAGACAGATTTGATCATATTTTTTTAGGATATTTCCGGCAGACTCCCAATCGCCGCATGATGGGGAATGGCTGAATATGCCAGTGAAGTCTTCTGAGTGTACAGCCTCATTCAGGAAGAACCTGTAGAATATCTGTCGGGTCATGTTTCGATCAGTCAACAAAAATGGAGGAGAGACGACCGATTGCTCCAGTTTGATAGTCAGTTCTCCAGCAGACTCTTCCGGTATAAAAGCAATCAGTCGGGTTCCAGCAGCCCATACGAGACGATCCAATTTGTCTCCGACAACATATTTTATAACGCTCTCATGTTCTTGTGTGAAACCCTCCAGATTGAGAAAGCAAAAGTGGCGTCCCCCTAAAAATTTTGTATAAGCCTCATACTCCTTATTTAATGTCTCGTTATGACCAAGCAGCGATAGCAGGAACTCCAATCCATTGAAGTTCTCCCATGCGATAGATTGAGCGGGCCGTGTCTTAGTAATATGCGTGATGGCCTTGGACATGGCTTTCTCCACATCATCTTTGTCGACAGGTTTGAGCAGGTAGTCGAGTGCACCCAGGCGAATCCCTTGTTGCGCATATTCAAACTCGGAGTAACCGGAGAGGATGATAACTTTGGTTGACAAGCCATGTTGGTGGATATGTTGAAGCAGATCAATACCAGAGACTTCAGGCATTCGGATGTCAGTAATCAGAATATCGATGTGGTTTAGAGTCAGTATGTCCCTTGCTTCAATCGAATTGGTCATCGTCTCGATCTGATCTATGCCAAAGGTGTTCCAATCGAGTAAGTGCTTCATATACTCAACGACATAATGTCCGTCATCCACAATTAATAATCGCATTAGTTATCTCCTTTCACCTCGGGAATGCTGATGAGCAGCAGGACGGACAAGCCGCCCCAATCATTAGTAGTAAAATGTAACCCGCTGAGTTCGCCGTACGTATTTTTCAGACGTCGATTTACATTCCAGAGCCCTACGCCTTTAATTCCTTCAGGCGGGGTATCACTCTCAAGCCGAGCCTCCAGGCTGCGGAGATCATCCAGCGAAAGACCTTTCCCATCATCGGAGACCTTGATCGTGATCGCAGCCTCTGTCTGTTTTACAGCAATTTTCACCCGATGGGCACCTTGTTGTGCTTCAATTCCATGTTGAATCGCATTTTCAACCACGGGCTGGATAATCAGCGGCATGAGGGAAAGGGAGGCCAGCTCTGGCGGAAGATTAATGCTGTACTCCATTTTTTTACTGAGCGCCATAATAATCAGGAAATGTTCCGCAAACTGAAGCTCGCTTTCCAGCGTGACTTCATGCCGATCCAACTTGGTTAGATAACGATAATATTCAGCTAGATGTTTGCTCATGCGCATGACCGAATCAGGTGAAAACTGGGCCACCGACATGATGAAAAACAAACTGTTGTACAAAAAATGAGGATTGATCTGAGCCTGGAGTTGTTGAAGTTCCGCACTTCGTCTGAGTTCCGTTTCGGTCTTCAAGGATACGAACAGATCCTGGATCTCGGTAACCATATGATTAAAACTTCTAAACAGGCTGTAAAACTCTCTATCCGTATTTTCGGTAATACGTGTGTTGTGATTGCCTTGTTCAACCTGTGAAAACTTTCGCTCCAACAAACGAATATTACGGTAATAGTTCCGGTAAAACGTAAAGATCACAACCAAACCAAGCGTAAAAACGGCTAAAATACTGGCAAAGAAAACTCTGCGATTGCGATCAAGCGGTTGCAGGAAATCATTCGTCTGTGTATATGTAATCAGGTAGGCGTCGATTGATTCAATGTATCGTGAAAGAACATAGTAATCGTCCGAATTGGTGTGATAATCATATTTTAAAGTGACCTCCGGCTGTGGAGAAACCATATCAGTAACCGCTTTCAAAAGTTCATTATCAACTTCTTTTTCACTCCATAACTGATCAGCGTTAAACAGAAATAGTGCGTTTGAGCTGTCATTGTTTACAGCCTTTTTCAGCAGATTTTTCAAATAATCGGTATTCAGCTTTACACCAACGACGTACTGAGTCGGTTCATTTTGTCCGGATTTTTGGATGTAAGGATAGAGGGCAAAGTAATACAAGCTATTGCCGATGATTTGCCATCCTCGTTGATGAACCTCCTTAAATGGAAGCCTTGCCTCCGGCGTATTGTTCGTGGACAGAAACGTTTCTTCAGACTTCCAGTAGATGCCAATGGACTCGATGGAGCGACTGGATAGAAGCGTTTGCCGCAAGCGATCAACGATATCGTTTTTCTTCATTTGGGAATCGTAATTGCTCAGCTCGATAACATGCCTCTGATAAAACCGGACATCACTGTCAGCTGCATACTGAACCCCATACATATTTGCCTCGTACATAACTCCGTCAAGAATGCCTTTCACATAATCAAGCTGGTTTTTGGAAGCGCCTATCAGATTTTCTTCCAGTGTCTTGGAACTCAATCGATTCATTACGAAAAACAAACTCAACGTTAGCAACAGAAAAAAAACAAAGAAATAGATGAATCGTTTCATATACATTTTTCTGATCATATGTGGTTCCTTTCATATCACCAAACGTAGCAGTTCAAACTCCAGATCGGATTAACCTTAATATAAGCCAAACCTTTGAAAAGCGGAAGGGCAGCATCCGCGATATATGAAAGCGGTTTTAAATTGCTTCAGGTCGGGGTGATGATCTTGAAATTTTGGCATTTTGGAATGAAAGCGCTTTTGTTAAGCTTATCTTCAAGGATCGCTTTCGAAAAAGCCATCATAGAGGAGGTATGCAACATTAACGAAACTGTGCCCGCCAGATCCCCGAAAAAAACAAAAACAAAGATTCCCCAGCGATCTTCATTAAAAAAAGAACTTAAGAAAAGCTGGCCTTTGTACGTACTGTGTATTCCCGCTTTTGTGTTTGTCTGCATCTTTTCTTATGGCCCGATGGTAGGTTTGCTCATGGCATTTCAGGACTACAAACCATGGCTTGGCATCGGAGGTTCCCGGTGGATCGGATTAGATAATTTTGAACGAATTTTCCAGTACAAAGAAGCCACACAAGCGATCGTGAATACGCTGATTATCGCCGTTTCCAAAATTATTGTCGGTATTATCGTTCCGATCGTCATGGCTATTCTGCTGAGTGAGATCCGAAATATGGGCATTAAGAAAAGTGTACAGACACTGGTGTATCTGCCGCATTTCTTGTCCTGGGTTACTGTGGCAGGATTGATGATCGACATTCTCGGATTAGACGGAGGAATCAATCACATCTTGACCCGAATTTTCGGAAACGATCCCATTTACTTCTTGGGTGATCCTGATCTGTTTCGATTCACAGTTGTCATCAGCGACGTGTGGAAGAGCTTTGGCTTCGGCATGATTGTTTATTTGGCTACCATTGCCGGGATCAATCCTTCTTATTACGAAGCGGCAGAGATTGATGGGGCCACACGCCGGCAGCAAATTCGATACGTCACTTTACCAAGCATGTTGCCCATGATCATCGTCATTTCTACGCTGAGTCTAGGCAATATTCTGGACGCAGGCTTTGATCAAGTATTCAATCTGTACAACCCGCTTGTCTACAGTACAGGAGATATCATTGATACCTATGTCTACCGTTCATCCTTGTTAAACGGGCAATACGGGTTCGGGACCGCTGTCGGACTGTTCAAATCGGGAATCAGCTTGATTTTGATCGTTGTCTCCTACAGGCTGGCCTATAAATATGCCAATTACAAAATATTCTAACAAGGAGGGAGAGGGATCATGTACCATAAGACGACAGGCTATAGAGTATTCTCCTATTTTAATTACGCGTTCATGATACTGGCTGGTCTGGCGTGTTTTCTACCACTGCTTCATCTATTGGCACAATCGCTCAGCAGCAAAGCGGCCATTAGTGGGAATATGGTGTCATTTTGGCCGGTCGGATTCAACGTGGATGCCTATGTAAAAACGTTCAACAATTCCAATTTCAACGGTGCCATGCTGACATCCATTACTCGAACCGTGTTGGGTACGACCATCAGCATGTTTATCCTTACCTGCGCAGGATATGCCCTGTCCAAAGAATTTCGAGGACGCAACGTGCTCATGTGGTTTTTTATCTTTACCATGCTCTTCTCGGGGGGCTTGATACCTTCTTACATATTGATCACAGCCCTTGGATTAAAAGACACGATATGGGCTCTTGTGCTGCCAGGTGCTTTCGGTGCTTATAACCTGATTCTTCTCGTCAATTTTTTCAAAACGATTCCCAAAGCCTTGGAAGAGGCGGCATTCATTGATGGAGCGTCCTTCTTCGTCATCCTCAGCAAAATATATTTACCATTATCCCTTCCTGGCATAGCGACCGTATCCTTGTTCATTATGGTGGGTCACTGGAACTCCTGGTTTGACGGGATTTTGTACATGTCGGATGCGAGCAAGTATCCGCTGGCTTCGTTCCTGCAGACCGTTGTCGTGCAGAGCAACATGCAGAACATGGCGATGAGCCAGTCCGAGGTGGCAGCCATGTCGGAGCAAAGTATCAAGGCAGCTCAAATTTTTGTCAGCACGCTCCCGATCATTTTGGTTTATCCTTTTTTGCAGCGTTATTTCGTGAAGGGGATTGTACTGGGAGCTGTCAAAGAATAGTTAGAGTAAAGGGGACATGAATCCATGAAGAATAGAAATGATTTATGGAAAATGGTAAGTATGGTTATGCTGTCGGCTGTTCTTATGGCTGGCTGTAGCAAAGGGGAGAGTGCTTCCGAGACCGCACCGGCATCGGTGCTGAAGGACGGTAAATATGATCCGCCATTTACGATCACCATCGCCAAACAACAGGATGAAAACGCCGGAAAGTACATCAACGGTGAGACGTTGAATGACAATGTGTTGACCCGTTGGGGCGAACAAAATCTGGGCATCAAGATCCAAACCACCCTGCTGGGCGGGGATGCTTCCCAGTATAATACCAAGCTGCGGCTGGCGTTGACGGGTTCGGAAAAACTGCCAGACGTTCTACCCGTCTATGATACCATGCTGGTCAATGATCTGATCGAGTCGGGGCAGGTCAAGGAAATTACAGAAGACATCTCGACATACATGCCTGATCGGCTTAAAGAAATATACAAACAATACCCGACCACCTTCAATCCAGTGGTTAGGGATGGTAAGGTGTACGGGATGGCCATCGCGCCCAATCTGACGGAAGGCGAAGTCATGTTGATCCGCCAGGACTGGCTGGACCAGTTGAATTTGAAAGCGCCAACAACGATTGAGGAGTTTGAACAAGTCATCGCGGCGTTCAGCAATGAGGACCCGGATGGGAACGGCAAGAAAGACACATACGGCTTTACATTTTCGGGTAAAGATTCCTACAACACGGGCTGGGTCAGCGATCCGGTCATGATTTTCAGCGCATACACGGGTAAACATCTTCCAAGGCAATGGCATAACAATAACGGCAAACTCACCTATGGATCTGTGGCTGCTGGCAACAAAGAGGCACTTGCCAAGTTACGCGATTGGTACGCAAAAGGATTTTTGAACAAAGAATTGGCTACCCAAGGGGCCTGGGACGCACTGTCCGATTTTACGGAGGGGAAAGCTGGCATCATCATTGGTCGTCCTTGGCTTTACGACAGTGTGAAGGACGTAGAGAAAAATGTAGAGGGTGCAAAAATCAGTGCTTATCCGACCATTCAAGGTGTGAACGGTGATAAGACCTATCAGTCAGCCCAATTGAACGATGGTGTGTTCATGTTTAACAAGGACTTTCAGAACATGGAAGCCTTCTTCCTATACTACGATAAAATGTACGACGCGGCGTTCAGCACGGGTGATTTTAAATACGGCTACGCTCAGGGATACGATTACGATATCGTCAACGATGAAGTCACTTTTGATCCAACAAAATTTAATAAGCCATTAGAGGCTATACAAGGCGTTGGGAAAATGGCATTTACCAAAAATACACCGAGTGTTGATGGTCCCGGCCAATCGTACTACGATCTGGCGAACGGAGTTAAAGCCGACACGGGTGTCCTCATTCAAAGTGCTTCAAAGGACCAAACGACCCAGGACGGATACCGGATTTCGTATGAGAACAGGGATGTTTTATTACCAAATGAGTTTAATGGTCCACCAACACCAACGATGCAAAATGTGTGGGAACAGTTGACCACCATGGAACAAGAAACTTTCACCAAAATCATATATGGCAATGAGCCGCTTGAGGCATTTGATACCTTTGTTAAACAGTGGCACGAAAAAGGCGGAGACACCGTTATCGAAGAAGTGAATGATTGGTACAACCAAGCCAGCGAGACCGATGTAATGACACTGATGAATTTGAAATAAAGTCTAGTTTCACCTGGACCAGCCTTCCGGCAACAGGGAGTTGGTTTCCTAAAAAAAGGAGATGATGAGACATGATCAAAGGTAAATCGTGGATGGCTATCGTCATTGCATTGATGCTGTTAACAGTTCATTTAACGTCCTCCGTTCAAACTGTTCACGCTGCTAGTGAAGAGACCAAGATTGCTGCAACGCTGTTTGTGTTGAAAAATGAATCCGAAGTATCCAATGCCAAAATCCATTGGGCACCTGTCCAGGGAGCGACTGCATACGAATTGTACAGATCCGAGAACAATGCACCTTATACATTATTACAGACCTTAACCGGTATAACGACGGATGATTACGAGCTCAACTTGGGTAACACGTATAAATATCAAGTGAAGGCATATGGCGGGACTTCCTTGTTAACCTCTGCGATCTCGCCAGAATACATCCCTTACAGTCTTCCAGAAAACCTCACAACTTTTGATAACACAACGCAATCCACTCTGATGCTCCCGAATGAACTTAAAGTGGGGGATACCTACTATAGGTTTAACTTTGTACAAAAGTCATCAGGCGGTTTTGGCGAAATGATTCAACAGACGTCAACGGATGACATCACATACGGTAACGACAAAGTGGTGCTTTCCTACACGGATCACCCCGATCTGGCGAATTCCAAATTTGAAGGGATTAATATTCTATACCATGCGCCCACGAATAAGTTTGTTTTTTGGGCTCACTATGAAAACAGCACAGACTACACACTTGCCAGGGTATCTGTGGCTTCAGCCACGCCTGGAGAAGACTTTACATTTCACAAAAGCTTTCGACCCGAAGGGAACGAGTCCAGAGATATCTCCATTTTCAAAGATGACGATGACTCAGCTTATCTGATCTCTACCGCCAATAATAATTCGGACACGATTCTGTATAAGTTAACCTCTGATTGGCTGGATGTGGATTATCAAGTTTCTGTTATATATGAAAATCAACACAGGGAACTGCCCAAGCTGATCAAAAAGGATGGCATTTATTATTTGTTCTCTTCCCAAGCAGCAGGTTGGTATCCGAGCATACCTTTATATTCATCATCAACAAGCATAGACGGAGATTGGTCTGAATTACGGACGATTGGCAACACGTCGACCTTCTCGGCGCAATCTGGTTCCGTTATGCGGGTGAAGCCAGATACGGGCAACAACGTAGTTATGGTTGCGTATCGCTGGATGTTCGGCTGGGCAGGTACGCAAAATGGAACAACAGAGGAACGATTGCTTCCCGTGTGGTTCTCCGATGGTTATGCATTTTATGATTATTTTGATCAAGTTCTGTACAACACAAGCGATGACACTCTAGTTCCAGTTCAAAATGGAAAACTCCTGTCACAAGGTAAACCGGCAACAGCGCAAACGGCTACCGGAACGAACCCGGCAAGTTATGCTAATGATGGTAACTATCAAACCGAATGGGTGGCCACAGGCAGTTCCTGGCCACATTGGTGGAAGGTCGATCTTGGCTCCGTTCAACAATTGAGTAATGTGCAGATCTCTTGGTGGATGCAAAAAGGCTCTGAAGGATTTTACAAATATAAAATAGAGACCAGCGTGGATAATGTAAACTGGGCCGTGGCGTTGGATCGAACCAATAATACATCTTATGGTTTCACCTCAGATGCTCTATCGAACACTACCGCCAGGTACGTACGGATTAATATGTTAAATGCGACGCTCCATAACAACCCTAACAACTGGTACACCCCAAGGCTGTGGGAAGTGAAGGTATTTGGATCGGACACCAATTAACGATGTTCTTAAAAGAAGAGAGGTAACGGTGTGAATAATCAATTAACCAATGGTGGCACCTGGAATGATACAAGCGGTCAGCCGATCCACGCCCATGGTGGACATATGTTATTCCATGACGATTATTATTACTGGTATGGCGAAGATCGAAGAGAGGATATATATGTTAGTTGTTATCGTTCCAAGGATCTATTCAACTGGGAGTTTAGGAACCATATCATTACGATCTCTACTCCAGTGGCATCCATTCGAGTTCGTACGAATCTGAATTTAATGAGTGACAAAGGCGGAAAGGTAAATCTCGAACGGCCTAAAGTGCTGTTCAACGCGGTGACCAAGAAGTTCGTACTTTGGGTTCACTATGAGAATGGAGATAATTATAACGATGCTGCATGCGCCATCGCCACCTCGGATTATCCGGATAGCCATTTTGTTTATCATGGAAGCTTTAATCCCTATGGGTATATGTCGCGTGACTGCACACTCTTTCAGGACGATGACGGAACGGCATATTTTATTTCGGCTGCAAGAGACAATGCGGACCTTCATATCTATCGACTACAGGAAGATTATCTTAATGTGGAACGTCTTGTCGGAAAGTTGTGGCAGGGGGAATATCGGGAGGCACCGGCTGTCTTCAAGCGGAACGGGAAGTATTATATGATGAGTTCATTTTGCACCGGTTGGGAACCCAATCAAGGGAAGTACGCGATAGCTAATACGATGGATGGTCCATGGGGAATGCTCAGCGATTTTGGGGATGAAACGACGTATCGAACCCAGCCAGCGTTTGTACTGAAGCGATCCGAGCAGGAGTACCTGTACTTTGCGGATCGCTGGAACGGATCGGACTACTTTCAGTCCAGCTATGTGGTACTGCCCATTGAGTTCAATGGGGACATTCCCATTCTAAAGGATTATGCCACGTTATCTTTGCGAGAGGAAGCACATCTGATTCATTTTGAACGATAATTTGAACGATAAAACGACTGATGAGAAAAGACTTTGATACTACGAAAATGTAGGTTCAAAGTCTTCTTGCATGAATTTTATAATTTCAAATCGATTGAATAGCGATCGCGAAGTACGGATAAATGGTGGAGCTCATGTCCAGCCATAACATATGCTATCGATCGAGCTGAAGCAGGATTATCATTGACGATTCCTCTACAGAGCCAAGCTTCCGGTGTGAGGTGACGAAGCATAAGAATGGTAGAGCGGCGTGTGACGGCATATTCTTCATTTATATCAGCCATGGTATATGCATTGAAGGGGGCGCTCTGCATAAGTACGTCTTGATCGTAACCGGGATGATTCGTTTTGTCGCCTCTGGCGATACGAAGCAATCGGCTGCTCATAATGCGTTCGTTATCCAAAAGATGGCCCATGACCTCTTTCACGCTCCATTTACCTTCGGCATAACGATAATTGGCTTGCTCCTCTGTTAATGAAGAGAGCAAATTTTGTACGATGTTGGCCTGCTGCTCCAGCCTTTCGATGATGTTCCCATCAGGAACAAGCTGGATGTACCCTTCATAATAAGCTGCATACTCCTCTGTAGTTGGTCTTTCAACCATGGTAATGCCTCCTTTGGAATTCAAATCTATGAATAATATTCTAGCATATATCTTACAGCATGAAATTAGCCCTCCGCTTTATGAGCGGAAGGGCCTTCTCATGTGTTTTGAGCTGTTTTGTATCATTTGGTTGTACCACTTCTAATCCGCATGTCGTATCCCTTTATTTTGGACAAACTTCTCCAATACCTCAAAATCCTCCGTCACTTTTTTGAACGGCAAGGTCTCCAGCACTTGTTCCCGGTAAGTCTTTTTTGCCGCTGCGCTGAGACGGGAATCAAGTATGCTGAGTATACCAAGGTCAGTTTCACTACGTATTAAACGTCCCGTTCCTTGACGTAATCGGAGAAGCATATCCGGTACAAACACATCCATAAATGGATTCTCCGTTACGGATGCCTTATATTCATAAACAGGGTCTGAAGGAACTGGGAAGGGCAGACGGAAAATAATGACCTGTGACAGGTCAGAGCCCTCGATATTCACACCTTCCCAGAATACACCGGTACCCAGGAGTACTCCTTTGCTTTTCCTGAATTCGGCGATGACACTATCTTGGGAAGATCCCTCTTTTTGAACATGGACTGCCCATGTATTTTCATTACCCCTTGAAATCAATTTCTTGTGAATGTACTTCATGTCTTCTTTTGCTGAAAAAAGGACGATTGTTCTTCCCTGAGTTAAATTACAGAGTTGAACCAATTCCTTATAAGCTGCTTCAATATAGTTTTCGCGCTGGTCATGGTGGTAATATGGAACGTTGTTCGAGATGTACATCATGGCATGATTGGTGTAGTCAAAAGGGGAGGATTTGCGATCCATGAACTCCCCTCTGTAACCGAGGGAATGTGTCAAATATGAGTATTGTTCCTCTAGTGTATCTCCGCCTTGGCACAACGTCGCCGACGTTAGGATTACAGGCACCTTGTCATTAAATAAAGCGTATTTCAGAAATTGGCTTATATCTTTGGGACAGATGCTGATCGTGGCTACACCTAGGGGACTACTCGCCCATAAGAGATAGTTGTCTTCTGTTTCAGCCAAGACATGGATGAGTGTAATGAGCCCGTTGATGGCTTCAAAAGCATCATCTATTTCCCGCTCGTGGCGGGAGGTCAAAATGGAAAGGCGTAGACTGAAATCTTTCAGATGACCCAACGCTTGGTTCAACACTATTCCTTTGATCTCCGACACTTTGATTCGGTCGTTATCCTGCTTGGCATGGTGGAGCAGATCCACATTTACCTGTTTGAATATATGCTGGGCACATTTTTTAATAAAATTGGATTGTGAAAAGAGCCCCTTATCCCCGGACTGCTTCGTGAGCAGCTGCACCGTGGTATCCAGAACGCGGCAGATTCTCTTGTAAGTGAACTCCAGAGTTCTGGCGTCTCGAACTTTTGCTTCCAGATTATGCGCTTCATCAATGACGATCAGAGCAGGCTGTTCCGAGATGATGCTCTTCGTTCCTTCTTTTTTCTTCATCAAATCCCGTATGAGCAGATCCTGGTTCACGATAATAAAATCAATCTCGTGAGCTTTTGCATTCAATTTTGCTCTCATATCATAAAACAAACATGCATTTTTATGCTGGCAACGTTCAAATTTGCAATCATTCACAGAAACGTGGGACCATTCGGCATCACTTACTCCAGCTTTAATATCAGCTCGTTCATCAATCTCATAATCTAATATGCGCTGGGCAAGAGGAGACACGGAGGCGTTGGGATCATCAGACCTGATCCATTCCGCTGCCCTGCTTCGGCAAGCATATTGACCCATGCCTTTCCCCACGACGGAGCGAACCGTTGAAAATCCCAACCGACTGCCAATGATCCTTAAATCTTTATGTATCTGTTCCGAAAGCTGAATGGAGGATGTAGCTATAATGACAGGTTTCTGAGACATTTGATTCGTGAGCAGACTTGGTATCAGGTACGCAAAAGATTTGCCGATTCCGACACCAGCTTCAATCATGGCATGATGTCCATGGATATAAGCATCGGTGATATCGAGAGACATTTCTTGCTGTCCGATCCGCTCTCTAAGGCCGATTCGGGGGAACCGGTCATATATTCGGAAGATCGCGTTAACCAAAGAACGTTCGATTTCCTTTTGCGGTTCCCGTTGATTTACTTTATAGAGTTCATTTAACCAATTCATAACGATCGCCCCTCTTCCGAATGATGATCTTCTTGTACTGCATTTTGGAGACGATGTACTTCACAATGGAGTGATCACGGCATTTTTTAATCTGGATACGCCTTCCTGTAATTGTTCATCTGACAAATGTGCAAAAGATAAATAGATCCCATACTTCGTACCATCAGATGTTGAACTGTTGACTTCTGAGTATACCACACCTTGTAACCTAGCCGATGCCCGAAAGGCTTCATAAGAGGTCACATTACCTCGCCACCAGCCAAACACGTGCAGACCTGCTTCATTCTCTACCCAATCAAACCACGTAGAGAGCTGCTGGTTCAACAGTTTGAGTAAGAGATGGAATTTACGACTGTACAGACGATTCATCCTGCGCAGATGACGCTCATATTGACCGCTTGTCATAAATGCAGCTAATGCCCGTTGTTCGATCAGGTTGACGGGTCTTGGCTCGTATAATGCCTGCGCCTTTCTAAAGGTGTCTGCCAAGGTAGGGGGAAGAACCACATACCCAAGTCGTACTTCTAAAGGTAAGGTTTTTGTGAAGCTGCCGAGGTAGATAACACGACCTGCTTTATCAAGTGTTTTTAGCGGTTCAACATGCATTCCGCGATATCGGAATTCACTATCATAATCATCTTCGACAATCATGGCATCATGCCGATGTGCCCAGTCCAGCAAGGTTTGTCTGCGCTCAAGGCTGAGCATCTCGCCAGTAGGAAACTGTCGTGACGGCGTGACAAACAACATGCGAGCTTCCCAGTCTTGAGGTACAACTCCCTGGCCATCAAGATTGGCTTCAATCAACTTTGCACCCGCAGCCCAAATAGCTTGAGATATCCCGACATAACAAGGACTCTCTGTTACTACATAATCCCCTGGATCTGCAAGTAACTGAGTGAGTAGAGCTATGGCTTGCATGGAACCAGCAGTCACGGCGATATGATCCGGATCGACTTGAATTCCCCGCATTCTCCGAAGATAGGCAGCAATAGCTTCTCTCAATCTCGGCTCACCTGTTGAACTCACCATAGCTGAGGTTGTTTCCAGGTGATGCTCACGCTGCCTTATCTCTGCATACAGTCGATTATTCCATTCATCATAAGGAAACTTGGAGAAATCAGGTTGGTATTTGCTAAAGTCGATCACTTCGTCGGAATCAATTCTGGAATCATGTGGTGGAGCATTGGTATGTGCATTTCTTTGAATCGTCTGCTGTCCCAACTGCTGAATACGATTCCCCCAGGCTGATAAGTGATGGGTACATGTTTTTACAGTGGACGCATCATTGTTCAAATCCAACTGATACGCGACAAAGGTTCCTCTTCCATGCTCTGAAAGAATGTAACCTTGCGCAGTCAACGTATCATACACTTGATTCACGGTTCCCCGGGAAATGTGATACGTCGCAGCTAACTCTCTGGTCGAGGGTAACTTCTCACCATATATTAGATTGCCTTCATGAATAGCATCACGAATCGCATGATAAAGAGCCTTCATCTTGGTATATTTTCGGTTCAAGTATGAACTGTAAGCTACATGAAATTGCATATGCCCTCCAGAGTTATCATTGAAGTGGTACAATAAAAACCAAAATTATTGGATCTTTTTATATGACCATTCTCATTCTATACTAAATCATAGTTTAGAGCGATGCCTTTATTGAAAATCACCCAAAAGTTAATAGGAGGACTACAATTATGCAAACAGGTACAGATCGTGTAAAAAGAGGAATGGCTGAGATGCAAAAAGGTGGCGTCATCATGGACGTTATGAACGCAGAGCAAGCTAAAATCGCTGAGGCGGCAGGTGCAACAGCAGTTATGGCTCTTGAGCGGGTACCTTCTGATATTCGCGCAGCCGGCGGAGTAGCTCGTATGGCAGATCCAACGATCGTTGAAGAAGTTATGAAAGTTGTATCTATTCCAGTTATGGCCAAAGCACGTATCGGTCATTACATAGAAGCCAAAGTGCTTGAATCGCTGGGTGTGGACTATCTGGATGAAAGTGAAGTTCTCACGCCTGCAGACGAAGTGTTCCATATTGATAAACATGAGTTCACTGTACCATTTGTATGTGGAGCCAAAGATTTGGGAGAGGCTCTTCGCCGTATTGGCGAGGGAGCATCGATGATTCGTACAAAAGGCGAGCCTGGAACGGGCAACATTGTAGAGGCAGTTCGTCATATGCGTCTTATTAACAGCCAGCTTCGCAAAGTGCAAAACATGTCCAAGGACGAGCTGTACGCTGAAGCCAAAAATCTGGGCGTAGCTTATGAATTACTGCGCGAAATTCATGAAAATGGAAAACTTCCTGTCGTTAACTTTGCAGCAGGCGGAGTGGCTACTCCGGCGGATGCAGCACTAATGATGCACCTTGGAGCAGATGGTGTGTTTGTAGGATCAGGTATTTTCAAATCAGATAACCCTGAGAAATTCGCTCGTGCCATCGTTGAAGCTACAACACACTACACGGATTACAAACTGATTGCCGAAGTATCCAAAAACTTGGGCGCCCCTATGAAAGGGATCGAAATTTCTAAGTTGGCTCCTGAAGAGCGCATGTCCAACCGCGGTTGGTAAGATAGCAGGGCATCTGGTTGAATAGGTAATTTGAACATTTATAAAGAAGAGCCGATCCATTGAACTTAATGGATCGGCTTTTTTGTTCTTACTGCCCAGCTTGTTGATATCTTCAAAATGCTGTGCCTATAATAAGCGGTATGAAGGAAGGTGCGGACAATTCGCTATCTATACGAGTTTATTCAACATCAGGACGATCTGCCTATGAAACTCTTCGTGAACTCGGTGAAGCATATTGATTTCCATTGGCATAAGGAAGTGGAAGTTGTATATGTTCTTCATGGTTCAATCATCATGTATCTGGACCAGCAGCAATATACACTGCATGAAGATGATGTAATCGTGGTTAACAGTATGTCAGTCCATAAGATCGAACGAACCAATCAGGACAACGTGTTATTGACATTGCAGTTCGGTCCTGAGTTGATGAACAATAATGCGTTTATCTCCTGTAACTCTGCCTTAAATGTGGAGCAGGACGCTTCCTGGCTGCATAGCATTAAACAATATCTTGCGCAGATGGTATGGGAGATCAACAAAAAAACACCGGGTTATCAAAATTTCACTATGGGCAGATTACAGATGTTATGCGGCTGCCTGCAGAGGTATTTTTCCAGTGGAACAAATTCCGCATTGGAAAACGGCAGCAGGGATTATGACTATAAAAGACTGAACAGGGTCCTCACATATATTGATTTACACTACAATGAGAAGATTACGCTGCAGGATATGGCCGATTCCGAACATTTAAGTCTGCATTATTTCTCCCACTTCTTTACCGATAAAATCGGGATACCTTTCCAAAAGTATTTGACGCTCATTCGTTTGGAGAAGGCTCAGGCTCAACTCGCAGCAAACGATAAAAATATTTCGGAGATCGCGCTGGATTGTGGATTTGCGAATGTAAAGCTGTTTAACAAATACTTCAAGGAAAAGTACGGCTGCACGCCCGGCTCCTATCGGGAAGCTTCGCGTACACCGGAACCCCATCAGTTGAATGTGAACCGCAAGCCCAAAACGTATGAGGAATCTTCAAGCGGAGATTATTACGAGATGGAAACGTTGAATGCGATAGGCTCACTGTATCGATATCTGGATGCTAAGGTAGACGCCGATCATGACACGCTCCCTGTACCGTCTACACATCTGTCAGACCAAACTAGCATTGAAATTCGTGCGGATCAGACATCGTCTGTCTATGAAAAGCACTGGAATATGACCATGACGGCAGGGAGAGCCATTGAGGGTTTGCGTGAAGATTGGCGAAAACAGTTCTCCGCGCTGAAAGGGAAAATACCTTTTCAAAATATTCGGTTTCACGGCATCTTCAATGACGAGATGATGGTGTACAGCGAGAACGAGCAGGGCATGCCCCTCTATAACTGGTCTTACGTGGACAAGTTGTATGATTTCCTGCTGGATCAGGGCGTTCGGCCATTTGTGGAATTAAGTTTTATGCCGAGCCAGCTGGCGAGATCCAAAGAAACGCTGTTTTGGTGGAGGGGGAATATCAGCCCGCCATCCTCCCCTGCCAAGTGGCAGGCGCTTGTTGGCGAATTCGTTCGCCATTGTTTAAATCGTTATGGGGCAGATGAAGTGAGACGGTGGTATTTCGAAGTATGGAACGAGCCTGACCTGGCTGGTGTTTGTTGGGCAGGAAGCAAGGAAGAATACTTTGCGTTTTACGAATCGACCGTTCATGCCATCAAATCGATTTTGCCGGAACTGAAGGTAGGAGGTCCAGCTATGGGTTACGGATCTCTCTGGAACGATACCTGGGCTGAGGAATTTTTGTCTTATTGCAGCAAGCGGGAAGTGGCTCTCGATTTTTTTTCATTCCACATCTATTCGGAGTATCCCAAACTTAAAGTTGAAGATGATCGATTAACCCAAATCATGCATCCTGCTTTTTATAAAGAGAGTATTGAGCTTATGCGTCAAAAAATGAATGCGTCATCGTACGCTCATGTTGAACTTCATGTCACCGAGTGGAACTTTTCGCTGTATGACCGAAACTTGCTGCACGATACCATGTTCATGGCTCCATTTGTCATTTACCACACCATGAACACGCTCGGTGACGTGAAAGCGATGGCTTTCTGGTCCTTTACCGATGTATTCGAAGAAAGTATCGTTCCCGCTTCTCCTTTCTACGGAGGTTTTGGCCTGATTAACCGCGATGGGCTGAAGAAACCCAGCTATTATGCATTTGAACTTATGCAAAAGCTTGGGGATGAGCTGCTCGTCAAGGGAGACGGGTATGTCGCAACCCGAAAAAGGGATGGAAGCATGCAGTTTTTGTTCTATAACTATGTGCATGTAGACCGGCTGTTTGCAAGTGGAGATTGGTCGGAATTATCCAGCTCAACCCGCTATGACGTATTTGAGGAAAAAGGCAGCAAAGCTTATGAACTAACCCTGAGCAATCTCGAGGGACTTTATAAATGCACCAGTTATCAATTGGACCGGGAGTATGGATCGGTATTTGATGAGTGGACCCGCATGGGATCGCCCTATTCCTTGACGGAAGAAGAAATCTTCTTTTTAAACGGAAGGAGCGGCCCGATAATGAAGACAGAGATGGTAAGGGATGAATGTTGGCGCAAGGAAGTGGTGCTTCCCCCTCATGGCGTGATGTTACTCATTTTGGACAGACAATATTAGAAAAAAGTGCTTTTAAGACATCCTTTCAGTATTGAAGGGATGTTTTTTGTTGTTTAATTCTTGTTCAGGCTGGCAAGCTAGAACTGTAGCGATAGATTGGGCAAAAAACGATCCATGATGCGGCAAGTTCCAACAAGAAAGCGTTAACATAAATCGATATACTATGGTTGTGGCAGCATAGAGGAAGACAGGGGGAGTTTAGGATGAAGCGTTTCATGAAATGGATGACAGATTCGTTTGCGCCAAGATTGGAGGCGTTTACGAACAATATTTGGGTTTCTTCGATTCAAGAAGCCATCATGGTCGCCATTCCGATGATTTTCATCGGTTCAATTATTACATTGATTTCGATTTTGCAGGATTTCATTCCGGGAATGCCGGACCTGACACCCATCACGACATTCAGTTTTGGTTTGCTGGGGTTGTTTATTGCTTTTTTGACACCTTATGTCGTGATGGAAAAAAGAGAACGACACAAAATCAAGTTGCTTGCGGGAATGACGGGCATATCTCTGTTCGTCATGCTGCTTAACCCAACTCTAAACGAAGACGGTACCATTCAGTTCATTCTTGAACGATTCGGACCTTCGGGGATGATTACAGCACTCCTGGTAGGTGTATTCGTTGCTCTTGTCATGATCTTGTGCAACAAATTTTCGTTCTTCAAAAAGGGATCTTCACTTCCCGAATTCATTATGGATTGGTTCGATTTTCTCGTCCCGATCGCCCTGGTATTAACAACAGGATGGGTGCTTGTATATCAGCTTCATTTTGATATTTTTGGACTGATCGTGAACGTTTTTGAGCCGATCAATGCCGTGGGACAAAGTTTAACCGGATTTTTATTGTTCAACTTTATCGGCGTAGTACTGTATTCCTTTGGCGTAAGCCCGTGGGTTATGACACCGATCTGGTACGCGATCTGGATACCTGCAATTGAAGAAAATGCAGCTCTTGTCGCAGCGGGACAAGATCCCGTCAATATCAACACGTTTGAAACCTTTTTCTCCGGATGGCTGGGTATTGGAGGAATGGGAGCGACCTTGCCGTTAGTTGTTTGGTTCCTGATGGCACGTTCGAAAAAGCTGAAATCTGTCGGCAAGGCAACTATTATCCCGTCCTTGTTCAACATCAATGAACCCGTCGTGTACGGAGCACCGATTGCCTTTAATCCATTACTCATGGTGCCGATGTGGATTAACGCACTAATCACACCGGTCATTGTGTACTTGGCTCTCGACTGGGGTTGGGTACGAATTCCAAGCCAGATCTTCCAGCTATGGTATACACCGATCGGCCTGTCCACCTACATTATGTCCGGATTTAATGGGCTCATCTTGCTGGCTGTTGTCCTAGTGATTGTATTTATTGTCTGGTTTCCGTTTTTCAAACTGTATGATGCACAGGAACTGAAGAAAGAACAGGAAGAAAATTAATATCAGAAGGGTGAGTACTATGGATAAATCAATCAATGAATTATTGTCGGCATTGACCCTGGCAGAGAAAGCTTCACTCTGCGCAGGATTGAATATGTGGATGACGAAAGGAATCGAGCGGTTAAACATTCCGCCGGTTCATATGTATGATGGGACAAACGGCATCCGTAAAACGAACAGTGATGAAGAAATGGGTATTACAACGGAAAATGTACCTGCAACCTGTTACCCTACGGGTTCAGCCATCGGTTCTTCGTGGAATACGGAATTGTTGCATGAAGTCGGTGTGGCACTGGGACGTGAATCGAAAACGATGGACGTCGAGCTGCTGCTTGGACCTGGTGTAAATATGAAAAGAACGCCGCTTGGCGGAAGAAACTTCGAATACTATTCGGAAGACCCATACTTGACGGGGGAACTTGGTGCGGCGTTTATAAACGGAATCCAAAGCGAAGGCGTGGGCGCTTCTATCAAACACTTTGCAGGCAACAACCAGGAATTCGAGAAAATGGTGACCAGTTCGGAAATCGACGAGCGGACGCTTCGCGAAATTTACCTGAGCGCCTTTGAACGTATTATTAAGAAATCCGACCCATGGACGGTCATGTGTTCCTATAATTTATTGAATGGAACCTATACGAGTGAGAACGAACATTTACTGCATGACATTTTGAGAGAAGAGTGGGGTTATGAAGGTGTTGTCCTATCCGACTGGACAGCTGTCAATGACCGCATACGTGGTCTGAAGGCCGGGCTTGATCTGGAGATGCCAGGTCCCGCTCATTACAATGCCAAAGCAATCATTGAAGCGGTTCAGAACGGAAGCCTGTCCGAAGAAAAGTTGGATCAAAGCGTGGGTCGAATTTTGAAACTGGTTGAGCGGGTAACGGGCAAAAAAGATTTGGAATCATCTCCAGATTCGGACTATCATGCACTTGCACGTAAAGCGGCGGCCGAGAGTATCGTGCTTCTGAAAAATGAGAACGCGATTCTTCCCCTAGGGAAGGAGTCCATTTCGTCGATTGCCGTGATCGGACGGTTTGCCAAAAAACCAAGAATTCAGGGAGCGGGCAGCGCGAAGGTAACACCTACAAAAGTCGATATTCCATGGGACGAGATAAAGAATCTGGCTGGTGATGCCACGACCATGAAATATGCAGAAGGGTACCCGGAGGATGACTCTATCAATGATGAGCTAATTAAGGAAAGTGTCTCATTAGCCATGAATTCCGATGTTGCTGTATTGTTTGTGGGCCAACCGGAATATGCCGAATCGGAGATGCATGATTTGCAAGGCATTGATCTACCCGAGCATCAGGTAAAATTAATTCTCGCGGTAGCGGCGGTTCAGCCCAAGTGCATCGTTGTGACGAGCAGCGGTTCCGCACTGGCGATGCGTCCATGGGTACAACATGTTCCTGGTGTGATTCATTCATGGTTGTCGGGTCAAGGCATGGGTAAAGTGATTGCAGATGTATTATTCGGACAGACGAATCCATCGGGCAAGTTGTCTGAGACCTTCCCTGTTAAACTGTCGGACAACCCCTCACATATGCGAATTCGCGGAGAGAACGGCAAGCTGTATTATCGCGAAGGCCTTTTCGTAGGTTATCGATATTATGACCGGAAAGAACTGGCACCTCAATTCCCGTTTGGACACGGATTGTCTTACACATCGTTTTTGTATACGGATCTGGAAGTGGCTCAGACCCATAACGGTGTGACTGTGTCCTTCCAATTGAAAAATACCGGTAAGCGCAAGGGGAAAGAAGTTGTTCAACTGTATGTTCACGATGAAGAGTGCACATGGACCCGTCCAGAGAAAGAATTAAAAGCTTTCACTAAAGTTGAACTGGAGCCGGGTGAACAACGTATGATTACTTTTGAACTGGAAGAGAGAGACTTTTCATACTACAACACCAAGTATAATCGTTGGGTGGCAGAGACCGGATTTTTCCAAATTTCACTTGGCAGCTCGTCCAAAGATCTCCGAATTACGGAACGTCTGCATTGTGACTTTGGTAAGGAAGAAATCACTTTCCACAAATTCAGTCTGCTTAGTGAGTGGATGAGTGATCCGGCAGCAAAACAGGAATTGGAACATTGCCTGAATGAAATGAACGAGCATGTTACAGACAAGGTATATCTTAATGAGGAGTTTGTGGGATTCTGGGCAGATTTCCCGATGATCAAAGTATTCCAAATGTTCGGTCAACAATGGATGAATGAACGTTCACCTGATGAAATTATTCATGAACTTATCACCAAGGTTAATCAGGCACGAAATGAATAGTTAAGTAAAAGAAAAACCAAGTTCGATCCTAAACAAAGGACATGAACTTGGTTTTTCTAACCTTACGGGATATATCGTTTAAAAGCTACAGAACGCTATGCACAACTTACTCGAATAAACGATATAAATGCCGATCGATACGAACTGGCCACCCATACGGGGGCTCTTTTTATTTATCATGTAAATGATATTGATTATTGTTCTCATTTACAACCTTCGACATTTACTATATACTAACAATAATGATTTTACATATTGGTCAAAAAGACAAAAGAGAATTCAAAAGGGAGAGATTATTTACATGTTGGTATCCGTTAAAAAAGGGATGATTCTATGTTTGATTACTGCAATGATTCTGGTGCTCGCAGCGTGTTCAAGCAACAATAGCGGCAGCGAAGATACGAATGGCAGCTCACAGCAAGCTGCGGAGAGCAGCGCCACGAATGCAGCAACAAACGGGGAACAAACCGACGCAGACGCTTCAACACCTGCTGAAACAACTTACCCGGTAACCGTTTCAAACTATACAACAGAGAACGGCACCTGGGTGAAGAAGGATCAAACGTTTGACAAGGCACCTGAACGAGTAGTTGCTAATACCCAAGGTGCAGCCGAACTAATGATTCGCCTTGGTTTGACAGACAAGCTTGTGGGTGTAGCTGCGTTGTTTGGTAGTGTACCTGAAGATATTGCGGATGAGTTTAAACAAATTCCTGTGCTGTCTGAAGGTTATGTAGGTAAGGAAGTGACCATAGGTGCTTCGCCTGACCTGGTTGTGGGGCGTGGTGGATTGTTTGAGGATGCGGATTGGGGTGTTGGTACAGTAAGCAGCTTGAATGATATGGGGATCAAAACGTATGTACAAAGCACCAGTGTTCCTGATGCATCGTTAGATAGCCTGTATCAGGATATTACTGAATTAGGTGAGATATTCAACGTACAAGCGAATGCAGCGGCATATATTGAGACGCTAAAAGCGCGAGAGAATGCCTTGTCGGCCCGAGCTAGCGCTGAAACGATCAACTATGCATCTTTTTCAGATAATGGTGATGGAACCATTGGAATCTACAACGGAAACGGAGATACGTTTATTGAAAGTGCAATGTCATTGATCAATATGCATAATATGCTGATTAATGAAACCGGCACACTTAGTCTGGAGAAGCTAATCGAGATTAATCCAGATGCCCTGATTATTTCCAGGTATGCTGGTGGCATTGATCCAGAAGAAACGATTAAAAAGCTGCTAGCCAACAAGCAGGTGCAAAACATTAATGCAGTTAAGAACAAGAAAATCTACATTATTGATTTCAACAACTTCTGGGGCTACGGAGATTCCATCTTCACAGGTGTTGAAGGGCTCGCTGATGATCTCGGGTTGTAAATGAGTCCCCTTAAAAGTCGCTATTTTAGCGGCTTTTTTTGTTATCTGGAACCCGATCTCCGACTCTAGTTGAACCGGGTTAACTCGTTGAATGATAATGAGAGTGGAGTCAAACTTTATTTGGAATCTAACGTTACTATTATAAGATTAAAAATCACATGAATGGGGTGAGTCGCTGTGAAAATGAAGTATTTGAAAAAAGTAGTTGTCGTTGCATTAGTGATGTCCGTCTTATTACCACTGGGGGCTCAAAAATCTGAAGCAGCAAAAAAATACGTTGATTTGGAAATTCAGTGGGCAGACGGCCGTATTAACCATGTTGAGACGTTACACAAGGATGGAGTCACTTACGGAAGCTTGTTCTCACTGGGTATTAAGGCAGGTCTGCCGTGGGGGATGGACGATGATAATACGGCCGTACTGAAGAACAGTCAGAAGCATATTGTAGTGCACTTGGGAAGTAAAATTGCCGAAGTGGATGGTCAAAAAGTAGATATGGGCAGTGAACCTGTGTGGTATATTAGTAACCTTTATGTGCCCATTAGTTTTCTTGCAACTGCTATGGACGGGGAAGTGACTCATCAAGATACGAAGACGAACAAGGTAACCGTGACTGGGCTGAGTAGTTATACCGATACTTTTTATGGCAGCAACATGGGATACATCTATATGATTCGTGCTGCAAAAGGTGATCTTGAAATTACGAATGCAGTTACTGGAAAAAAGAGTCTGATTCCATTAGGTATAAAGGATATGAATGTAAATACCCATGATCTCAAGATCAATTTCAAGCGGAGTCCTCAAAATCTACTTATTGTCATCATAGAACATACTAACCGAGAAACGGAAGACTACGATCTTTACACGTTGGTATTCAAAAACAAAGGTCTGGTTCGCAAATCCATTGCTCACGGGGTAACGGGGCAGCATGAGATTTTAAATGAAGATGGTACCATTGAACTCATCGATGACAACTGTATACGTATTATCGAAGATGGAAGTGGTAAAGTGCTTGAAGTGCTTCCTCGTTGAATAGATATCTAATATCTCAAAGAGCCGCTGATCAGAGTGATCGGCGGCAAAGATAACATTTAATTAGGAGCAATGGGGGATAAGTTCGGTATGACAACTTCGCTTCCAGGCTCCATTAACATGATGTGACATTCCTTATCGGCGGAAGGCTTAATCTCAACTCCCTTAGGGACAATAAACATCTCATCTTTGGAAAGTCTCACTTGACCATCACGAAAATCAATAATCATCTCACTTTCGAGCACAGAAAACAACTTAACAGTTTCCTCTTTAGATTTAGGCATAACATGGATGCCTGTTGAAATCAGGCTGAATTATTGATGAACTTCTGACGATACGCAGTAGGAGAGACGCCATTTTGTTTTTTGAACACTCTACTAAAATAAAAGGGGTCAGCAATGCCAACGGTTTCAGCAATCTGTTTTACAGACGCGTCATTTGCCAAAAATGTGTGCAAAATGCGCTGCTAACTGATTAACGTCTACTTTCACATTCCATACCTCGTTTCAATAATGATTGCCGGCCTGTTGAGATAAATCGCTGCAGATCTTACTATAACATTATTGATAATCATTATCACTGTCGATATATAAAACAACCACTCTTCAAAAATTACGAGAATACATATGAGAAACCTCATTTTTACATATGGGCAAAACCTGTAGATCTGCAATTGCTTTATTCGAAAAAAACATATCTCTTTACAGAAGCTTCTGCTGGTATGAAAATGGAGAATAACCCTGCCTAATAAGGTGGGGTTATTCTTTTTTAATTCACTTTTTGAAGGATTCGAGATGGTTTGCAAAACGCTGTAATAGATAGAGGGGCAGGAATATCATGCAGGGAAATCGTCCGATAACAGAGCATATACAAGATCTTTGCTCTTGACTTCAGTTGCTTCATCAGCATGTTCTTATGCAGGAGGAGTCAGGACACAGTCATTCAACCCATGCTTGAACTTGTATATGGGCAACTTGTACTTCACGATTGCCTGGTATTCTACATAATCATAGTAGATGAGCTCGATTCACCGAGAGGCTCTGAATAAAGGAGGCATCTAGTATGGCAGTTTTATCAACGGGGCCAATCGAAAATCATATTGTTGCAGGAAGTGGTGTGCGGCCTACCCAGAGAATGACGGTAAGAATGGTCAATCACAATTTAACCGATGTATATCATATCTTGGTTCAAGGATATCATTTATCGGACGTCCGTACATTATATGTTGAAGAGTTATTTAGTGTTTTGCCTAATCAAGTGATAACGAAAGACTTTGATGCGAATTTTGATGCAGTTGAGTTTAATTTTACATTGGGTGACGCCGCTGTGGCAGACGCCAAAATTTCGGTATGGGGAAGAGACCAGAATGGAGAGCTGGTGACTGCGCATCGTCTGGTGTCGAGTGAACTTATAGGAGCTGGATATAATACTTCAGGCGAACTGGGAGCGACAGGTGCCACAGGCGAGACCGGAGCAACTGGAACCACAGGTGAAACGGGAGTGACGGGAGCTACTGGCGAAACCGGAGCGGCGGGAGCCACAGGCGAAACGGGAGCGGCGGGAACCACAGGCGAAACCGGAGCGACAGGTGCCACAGGCGAGACCGGAGCAACGGGAGCCACAGGCGAAACCGGAGTGCTGGGAGCCACTGGCGAAACCGGAGTGCTGGGAGCTACAGGCGAGACGGGAGTACCAGGAGCCACTGGCGAAACCGGAGTGACGGGAGCTACAGGTGAGACAGGAGTGTCAGGAGCAACTGGCGAGACAGGAGTAACAGGAGTAACAGGAGCCACAGGCGAGACGGGAGCAACAGGAGCAACAGGAGCAACAGGAGCCACAGGGGCGGCGGCAGTTTCTTCGCTGTTTTTTGACAGTCAGCCCGGGTTGCTTAATCTTCCGTTGGCAGGAACAATTACGCTTGGCTCCGTAACTGTAGACCCAGGCTCTATTCCGGCAGATGATCTTGTAAAATTGGACTTTACTTCGCAGATCGCAGTGGTTGTGGAAGATAACTGGAGCTTCGATTGTAACATTACCCTGACCAATTTTGCAGGAGCGGGGGGGGGGGATCCAGTTGAACTACACCCAAAGGGGGGATGCCGCAGGTACAATAAGGATTTATCCCATTGGCGGCACTGTTAGTACTTTCCCTCCTACTACAACGGCAATAACATATTTTTTAATTTTGCAATTTACAACAACTACAAACGTTACGAGCGCAACGGCAGAAGTAAGAAACATAAGTGCTATTCGTTTCAGTTAATTGGAGTTTAACGGATGATAATTAGACGTTTACTTTATTAACATATTGAGGTTGTATATTAAGCTATGGAAACGACCTGACTGCAAATTTATCGTGGATTGTTTATATTAAAATGATGATTAGCCATAAGGAAAGTAGCATAATTTTCGAACGGAAATGTTCGAGGGTTATGCTTTTTGTTATGTTTGTCTTTATAAATTCAGTGAATTATGAAACTCGGCGTGCGGCAGCTGAATACGTGGGAATTATACGGACGTCTCGCTCCTATAGAGAAGGTCTGGATGAACCATAGCTGTACCGGCTGCAGCCTCCCAAGCATCATCAAAGGAATGTAGAGTCGGATCCTCGGATTTAATCTGAATAGTTGCTCTACATAGTTTGGATAACAACTTTAAAAATGCATTAATTTCGTGCGTGTAACTACCTCGCTTCAAAGTGCGTACTTCCCGAAAGGATTGTTAAGCTCTACAATTTAGTTATAATTGGACAACAAGGGATAACAAAATTATGAAAGTGCAGATGAGCAGCAAACAATACGCCGCAGACATTCTGAAGGCAAGCACGAACTAATCCAAATGTTTATTTGAGAAGGGGAACCCATGTCCATTCGAATAAAAATGCTACTGTCCTTCACGGGCATGCTCGTTATAAGTTTACTGTTCATCCTGCTTACGGCTAGCCTATACACGATTGCAGCCACAGGGGATCTACAGAGTTTTCGCGATATTTACAAGGTGCATTATCAGATCAATCCACTGACTGAACAGGGAGAATCGATCTTTCAAGAGATGAAGTTTCTGGCCAAAAATGACCCGGATGATCTGCAGAACAAGGTTTTACTGCGTGAATATGACATGAAGCTGCGGGCTGAGAAGTCTGGGCTCTACGTCAGACGGGAGAATAGCCAGATCTTCGAATCGTTGACCTTCAACCAGCCAGAACTAAAGCAAGCACTGCCTGCCTATGATCTTAACAATTATCAGATTCGAAGCACTTTCAATATTGGTGAACGATTTTATGCGTATGCAAAGTTTGATTTTCAATATTCAGATGGGGAACGGGGAAGTATCTTCGTCATACGTGAGAGAAGCCCCTTCGCAGAGCTTACTCGCAAGCTGCTACCTGTGATGTCATTACTGCTTATCGGCGTCCTGATCATCGCGAATCTGCTCTTGTTCCGCTGGATCACGCGTAGTTTCATTAAGCCGCTCAATCAACTACGAAGCTCAGCCGAGCATATTAAGGATGGCAATCTATCCTTTAAAATTCAATTAAACTCCAATGATGAAGTTGGACAACTCAGTGAAGCATTTGAGAGTATGCGGAATCAATTGCAGCGCTCCTATGCGTTACGACAGCAGGACGAAGAGAACCGCAAAGAGCTCATTTCCAACATTTCGCATGATCTTCGTACCCCAATTACTAATATTAAAGGTTATATTGAGGGCATTCGTGACGGAGTGGCTAGTACTCCGGAGAAAATGGAGAGTTACGTTAATATCATTCACTCCAAAGCAGTTAGCATGGATAAGCTGGTGGATGAACTGTTTTTGTATTCGAAGCTTGACTTGAATCAAGAGCCTTTCCTGTTCGAGACAGTTGATATCGCTGATTTCCTGGAAGACAGCATTGAAGAGTTGAGATACGATCTGGAGGACAAAGGTGTTGCCTTGCATTGGAATAACCAGGTGTCTGGTCCCGCTATGTCTGCTGTGGATCCGGAGAAGTTAAAACGTACCGTTGTCAATGTGGTGGATAATGCACTCAAATACATGGAGAATGACCTCAAACGATTCGAGATTACACTTCAAGCGGATGAGAATTGGATTACGATGGCGTTTAAAGACAATGGCAGAGGGATAGCCGAAGAGGCACTGCCTTATATATTTGAACGCTTCTATCGCGCAGAACAATCTCGCAACTCCTCAACGGGTGGAAGTGGGCTTGGGCTGGCCATTGCCCGCCAGATCATTGATGGACATGGGGGCTTCATCTGGGCAGAAAGCAAGCCCAATAATGGCACGAGCATATATATCAAACTGAAACGGCTAAATGAAGAGAGGGACTAATGAGTCATGGCAAACATTTTGATCATTGAGGACGAAACAACGATTGCGGAACTGGAGCGGGATTATTTTGAGCTCAATGGATTTTCCGTGGATCTATGCCACAGCGGAGATGAAGGCCTGAAGCAGGCACTGGAGGGGGACTACAATCTGATCATTGTTGATCTGATGCTTCCGGGACTCGACGGCTTCGAATGTTGCAGGCGCATTCGCGAGGTAAAGGAGGTACCCATCCTTGTCGTTTCCGCGAAAAAGGAAGAAATCGATAAGATCAGAACATTTAATCTGGGAGTGGATGACTTTATTACAAAACCGTTCAGCCCAAGTGAATTGGTTGCGCGAGCAAAGGCTCATTTGACCCGATACGAGAGACTACTTAGCAAAAACAAACCAGCTGAGCAGGATGAAATCCACATTAGGGGGCTTCACATTGACAAAGGATCACGCCGCGTTTTCGTTAATGGCGAAGAGGTAGCGATTACAACCAAGGAATTCGAGTTACTTGTATTTCTTGCGAGTCATCCCAATCGTGTATTCAGCAAATCAGATCTGTTTGAGCGCATCTGGGGCATGGATTCCACTGGAGACATAGCAACGGTTACCGTCCATATTCGCAAACTGCGTGGCAAGCTGGAGACAGACCCCAAAAATCCGGAGTATATTGAAACCGTATGGGGCGCAGGCTACCGGTTTACTGCATAAGTTTCGTGAAAATTTAGAGCCAGTTTATATTTTGTTAATAACTTTATCATTGGGAGTTTCTTTTTGTCCTCTATTCTATAGATACAAGCAACTACAACCTATAGAGGAGGAATTCAACCATGAATTCTACAACCCGCAAAATCGCTACATTTCTAACCATAACTGCATTAGGTACAGCAGTATTCCCGCTAACTGGGAATCAAGTACATGCAGCTACATACGTTACTAACATCGCGGCAACAACCACACAGCTTACCCAACAACAGATTGAAGCTGCTGTCAAGGATCTGAATAGTTTGGGGATCATGAATGGGTACGCAGATCAATCCATGGGTGAACATAGAGCGATTACGCGTGCTGAGCTGGCGTCCTTGGTTTACAAAACGTTTAATTTGGAAGGCAAGACGGGCGAAACCTTAGAAATAACGGACGTGAACCCGAATGCGTGGTATGCACCTTATGCGTCAAAGCTTGTTGAACTCGGAATCATGGAGGCAAACGATGGACAATTCCAGCCACAAGCTCAAGTGACAGATGCTGAACTCGAACAGGTCGTATCCAAAGCGATGCAGCGTGACGTAAAATCCGTTCACCATTGGATGAGCGAGTTCTACTCTGAGAACGGTCCAGCAACACGCGGCGAAGCAGCCGTACTCCTGCAAACAGCCCACCGAGCCATTCCTTCGGAGCAAGCTCAAATCAAGAGCGTTAGATCGCTGAATGCCATTACGTTAATCGTTACGTTTGACCAACCACTGACAGCAACGGATGAAGCTTTTGCCAAGGCACAAACGGACTTTGCGTTTAGTGGTGGGCTGACCTTAACCAATATGCCCCGTTTGAAAACAGGTTCGATTGCCACTTACATCGTTCCAACGTCCGTACAAGATGCTGGTGAAGTGTACAACCTTACTTACAAAGGCCAAGACGTTGGTTCCTTTGAAGGCAGTGGCACGAAAATAAACATGACTACAGCTAGTCAAGTCACGAATGATACATTCGAGATTGAAGCATTGCAAGAGAACGGAGTCGTGGATTACGGTTACATTATCTCGGCTTACAGTGGTGGTCGAGGCGCGAATGCTTTCGTGCTGAATGATCAAGAGCAAGCAGGAGGCAAAACGTTTCAAATCATTTCATCCATGCAGGCAAGACAAGTTGTAATTACGCCAGAAGGTGGCGAGCCCATCATTGCCAGATATGTGCCGTTCACACAATCGACAGACGGCAAACAAGAACCGAAGTTCCGTATGCCTGAAGGTCAAGTGTTGAAACCAGGTGTAACATATACCGTTTCTTCAGACTGGGCAAACCTCGAAAATGCTTCATTCACTGCAAAATCGTATGATGCGCTGGAGGTTGCAAGTGCTCAGGCTGTGAGTGAAACCTCCATTGAAGTTACGCTTGCCCAAGATCCCGAAGATGAGCTGTTCTCTGGTCGGAGCGTAACGTTAAAAGCGCCTAGCGGGGAAGTTCTGACAGCCACTTATAAATACTCAAGTCGAAAAGGATCTACAGGTGTATTCGACATTACGAATGACGGAAAGCTGACTCCAGGTAAGACCTATACATTAAACCCAGTTGGAGATTGGAGCGTCTCTTCTTCGGTTACCCTGACACTGGAGTAAAGGAGGCAGTATGAGTAAGTCGCTAATCATCGTTATTCTGATAAGTAGTATGTTCATCTTGCAAGGCTGTGTACCTGAAGTGAAAAACGACTCGAATGTGGAGGAGAAGAACATGACTTCACTGGAAGAAAAGTTGTTTAAGGCGGTAGAGGATAGAGATAACGAAAATATTCAAAAATGGATTCAAGCGGGCGCCAATATCAATGCTCAGGATCAGAGCGGAAGAACGGCTGCCATGATGGCAACATATAACAACGATCTGGCCTCAGCAAAAATATTGATTGAAGCTGGTGCAGATGTAAATGTACAAGATGATATGAAGAATAACCCATTCCTGTACGCTGGGGCTGAAGGATATTTGGACATTTTGAAGTTAACGATCCAGGCGGGAGCAGACCCAGCGATAACGAATCGATATGGAGGAACGGCACTTATTCCGGCTTCGGAGCATGGATATGTGGAGGTGGTACGAGAACTCCTAACCCAAACTTCAGTGAATGTGGACCACGTGAATCAATTGGGATGGACAGCGCTTCTGGAAGCGATCATATTAAACGATGGCAATGCACTACAGCAAGAGACCATTCAATTACTTATTGAGCATGGAGCAGACGTCAATATAACAGATCGTGATGGTGTGTCACCGCTCAGTCATGCGAAGCAGAAAGGCTTTAAGGAAATAGAAGACATTTTGGTACGGGCTGGAGCTCAATAGAGATTATCTAGGGTCAATAAAGAAACCAAAATGTTGAGCTACATGTAAAATCGTATTCATGGAGTGTCTGGCTTCCTCTATGTTGAGGGGCAGGCGCTTCATTATATTAAATATTTCATTTATAAAATCAGCATATTCCTGGCGTGTCATAATTAGATACGGAAATCTTAAAAAATGAATATCTCTGCTTTGAAATTTTCTATAGTGTACCACTCTGCTTCCAGATAAAATGGAAATACCAACCATGTAAGCGCTATCTATTAGGTGCAGTACAGTTATACTTACCTTATTGACCTGCACTCAGTAATATTAACTTTTACATGTTGGAATCATTCATGGAGGTGTATGATGAAGAGGAAGTCTTGGTATACTTTGGCGGTAACAGGTATCGTTTCTTTGTTTTTTTCAGTAAGCGCTTTCGCGGGTTATGTGTTCTGGGAGCCTCTAACCTATTTTAACGCAAGCACATGGCAAAAGGCGGATGGGTATTCCAATGGGGGAATGTTCAACTGTACCTGGCGGGCTAACAATGTTAATTTCACAAGTGATGGAAAGCTTAAGCTTGGTTTGACCAGTTCTGCACAAAACAAGTTCGATTGCGGAGAGTACCGATCCACGAATACGTATGGATACGGCTTGTATGAAGTCAGTATGAAACCTGCCAAGAACACAGGTGTGGTTTCCTCATTTTTCACATACACAGGGCCCTCACATGGCACCCAATGGGATGAAATTGACATCGAATTTTTAGGAAAAGACACCACCAAAGTGCAGTTTAATTATTATACCAATGGGGTTGGCAATCATGAGCAGATTATCAATCTAGGTTTTGATGCATCTCAAGGTTTCCATACGTACGCATTCGACTGGCAGCCGGGACATATCAAATGGTATGTTGATGGTGTCTTGAAACATACGGCAACCAGTAATATTCCAAAAACACCAGGCAAAATTATGATGAATCTCTGGAATGGAACGGGTGTAGATAGCTGGCTCGGCCCTTACAACGGTGCCAATCCGCTATATGCAGAGTACGATTGGGTAAAATATACGAGTAATTAAGTAGACTGAAGCAGCCGTTAACGGCTGCTTTTTTCTCTATAAAACGGTATTGTAATTATTCAATCTATATATTCAATATCCAATATCCTAAATTAATGCAATAAATGTTGCAAAATTAGTATGGGCATAAATATCAATCATTCATTATGATTAACCTGTAAGCAACATTACATAGACTGGGGGAACGAAGTTGGACACACGTAAAAAGAGACGAGTAGGAAGCTTGGTTATGATCGGTGTATTGGCTGTATCTGCAGCCTTGAGTGGATGCAGTAGCGGGAGCGACAAGAAAACAGAATCGAGCACTCCTGCGGCAACGTTAGAGCTCAAAAATGGGAAATATGATCCACCAGTGTCTATCACGTATCTACGGCCTTGGGGCCCGGATGTAAAATTCAAGCCAGGCGAGGACCAGGACAACAATGTCCATACGAAATGGGCTAAAGAGAAGCTCGGGATTGAGCTGAAAAATCAATGGATCTCACCATCCACCAACAATGCATTCGAGACAAAGCTGCGCCTATCACTAGCCTCCAATGCTGAAATGCCGGACATTATTTCGTATCGCGGCGAGTTCAATCTGGTACGTGAATTGATTGAGTCTGGAAAATTTGTCGATGCCGGCGAGTTGTTTGACAAATATGCGAGCGATACATGGAAAGCAGCCGTAAACGAAGATCCTTCCGTATGGTATCCATACATGCAAGATGGCAAAAAGATCGGTATTCCCATTTTGGACTATGCCTATAACGGCGATCCTGTCATGTGGATCCGTGAAGACTGGATGAAGAAATTCAATCTGGAAGCACCTAAAACGATAGATGATCTAGAAGTCATTATGGAAACGTTTACGAACCAAGATCCGGATGGCAATGGGAAGCAGGATACCTACGGATTGACCATTGGTTTCAAGAACTGGCTGAACACATGGATGTCAGAAGCCGGATGGGTATTTGGCGCTTATGGTACCATGCCGAACCAATGGAATCTGACGGAAGATGGAAAACTTGAATACGGTTCCGTAACACCCGGAGCAAAACAGGCTTTAGCCAAATTACAAAGCTGGATGAGCAAAGGGTATATCCCGGAAGAAGCCGGCGTGTATGACGAGACAAAAGCTGCTGAAGAATTTACTGCTGGAAAAGCAGGTATTGTGGTAGGTCCTCACTGGATGCCATCCTGGCCGCTGGAGGATGTGAAGAAGAATAATCCTGAGGCTGAATACAAGGCATATCCGATTCCTTCCGGTCCGGATGGTCAAGCAGGGAGACATGGTACGTCGAACGGAAACGGCGTAATTCTGAT
The DNA here is from genome assembly GCF_024159265.1 of Paenibacillus sp. 1781tsa1. Taxonomy (NCBI): domain Bacteria; kingdom Bacillati; phylum Bacillota; class Bacilli; order Caryophanales; family Paenibacillaceae; genus Paenibacillus; species Paenibacillus sp. 1781tsa1. The sequence goes on from NZ_JAMYWY010000001.1 coordinate 3,452,275, forward strand.
TAACAAAGACATGAAGAATCCGGAAGCCTTTTTCACCTATCAGAACTATCTCTTTGATCACTATGCGAATCCTAAAGAGGGCGATGAGTTCGAACATGGATTTGCGGAAGGATACGATTGGGTTATGGTAGATGGTAAACCATCAACCGATGCAAGTCTTACGGGCGGTTATGCTCCCGAGAAGTACACTTTAACGTTTGACGGTGCGCGAATTCCGAATCTGAGCATGACAACTCTCGCGAAGCTGGCAAGCGGTGAAGAACCAACAACGCCATTTGAGAAAAAAATCAAATCAGGTGTACCTACACCTATGCTTGATGCAGCCAAGATTGTTTTGGATCAAAAAGATATCGTGTTCAATCAGATGTTTACCGGTGCACCTTCCATGACGATGCAGATGAACAATGATATTTTGACGAAGATGGAGAAAGATACCTTCTCCCAAATTGTATATGGCAAAACCTCTGTGGATGCTTTCGACTCCTTTGTTGAGAAGTGGAAATCCTCAGGTGGAGACCAGATTACAAAAGAAGTAAATGAGTGGTATGAGTCCGTTAAAAGCGGAAAATAGGACGCGGACAGCGCCGCGAACATGAATTCGATGCGGTGCGGTAACAGAAGAAGCATAAAGGCATTGCAGGAGAGCAACTCCCGCAATGCCTTTTGTTATGCAATATGAATATGGGAAACGGTGAGTTCACTTGAACGTCAAGTCTGGTCTGAGTATCCCTTAAACCGGTAGATTTTCCCGATATTCTTGAGGAGTAAGATCATAAAATTTCTTGAAAACTCGTATGAAATAGGCGGTATTGTTGTATCCAACAAGTTCAGCAATTTCAAATACCTTGGCAGTTGACGTTCGCAAATGATAGGCTGCTTTCTCCATTCTTAACCGGTATACATAGGCAGTTAGTGCTTCACCGGTCTCCGCCTTGTATACTTTGGACAAGTACACTGGATGCAGATGCACATGGTCGGCAATGGCAGGCAGCGATACATCTCCGGCCAGATGAAGGTCTACGAAACTCTTGACGCTGCGTACAATGGTGCTGTGATTGTCTCTGAGCTCTTGTTCGGCATCATCTCGTATGTAATAAAGCGTACGTATGGACCAGTCTTGCAACTGCTGTGCAGTAGAATAGCTGGGAGCATGAAAATAACGATTGGACTCCGCTGGAATCAAAGAAGATATTTGTTTACCATTTTTATGAATGATGTACGCAAATGCACCAGCGAGAGCAAAATACACTTCAATGGTTGACTCCGCAATATCATGATGTTCACTTGAATGCAGCAATTCCTCAAAAATATGCTCAATTTTGTGTTCCACATCCTCAAATCGTCCAGCTTCCAATAGGCTGATCAACGTTGGCGGCTGATAAAGTGACCTGATCGTATGAAGCGGATTGGCGTCCGTCTCATCGGAAGCTGTGACAAACAAGCCTTGAACTTGCCCCATCCGTTTACGCATGGACATAACGGACCGCTCATAGATTTCTCCTATTTCGTGAGGGAACTTGCCCCAGTTAGAGACGGAAATCGAGATCGCACCCTTCAAGTATAACTTAACATTGGTTTGAATCTGGGCAGCATACTGCTCAAGCAGGGTCTGAGGTGTCTCGTTCCTGCTATAGCTCATCGTTGTGGAGTGTTTCATGCTAACCAGAACAACAATGTAATCGTGAACGTCTCGTGTGTGCCAGATATGAAAATGATTATGCATCACTTCACTAATGATATTACATATCGCATATTCCATTAGGGCAAGGTCACCGTGTGCCATTTCGGATAGATGTTTCTCCATGCGAATAACCAACATACCCAGGTCTTCACCTATGGAGTAGGGAAGCTCCAGCAGATCAAGCTTGTCTGCCAGTGTCTTCGGATCATAGACTTTTCCAGTCAGCAATTCATGCAGCATGGTGGATTGAAGCAAGGGCAGGTGATCCTGAAAGGCGTGTAAGGCTCGTTGATGGGAGGCTGCCGTTTCCCACTTTTCTTTAATTCGATGAACGAGGCGTTGGACCGTTTCAATAAGATCTTCATCGCTAACCGGTTTAAGCAAGTAATCAAAGCTTTCCTGCGCGATAGCCTGTTTTGCATATTCAAAATCAGCATGACCTGATAACAGAATCGTCTGTACATGCGGCCACTTTTCATGAATCGCTGTAATAAGCGCTATACCTGACATTTCGGGCATTCGTATATCTGTAATGACAATGTCAATGTCGTGGTTTTCCATGATTTCCAACGCCACCGAACCGGATAAGGCTTCATGTACTGTGCCAATCCCGCAGCTTTGCCACGGAATGGTCTCAGCCAGCGTTTCCACGACTGATCGTTCATCGTCCACTAGTAATATTTGCAGCATGGGTCTTTCACCTACTTGTCTGTATTATCGTGCCATGTGATGTTAACTTTAATTCCACCCATTGAAGATTGTTCATAGAAGAGTCCCGAACCTTCACCGTACTGAAATGACAAACGCTGATGCACATTCCATGTACCACATCCCATATTCTCATCCAGCGGCTTAAGAAGATTATCTCTCAGAAGATCCAGCTGTTTCTCAGACATGCCAAGCCCGCTGTCCTCTACGATAATCGTGTACACATCATCCTTGCAGTCCGCATAGATTTTAATCTCACCGTCCACCGATTTGGGCTCCAGACCATGAATAATAGCGTTCTCAATAATAGGCTGGAGGGTTAATCTGGGGACTGTTTTATCTAAAATATCATGAGGCACGTCGATTGTAAAATGCATTCGTTCCAGACGAAGTGACTGGATTTCCAAATAATTTTTGACCATCGTCAACTCTTCCCGAAGCGTGGCTTGGTCCTTTTCAGACCTGGTTATGTAACGGTAATACTCTCCCAGATTCAATGCCATGGCTACCACAGCCTTTTCATTTTTCATTCGGGCCATGTTCTTGATATAGAAGAGACAATTATAGAGAAAATGCGGATTAATCTGCGATTGAAGCTGCTTGAGCGTAGCTTCGCGGCTCCTTAATTTCTCCTCATATACATTCTCGATTAACTCTTGAATTCGCTGGGCCATGATGTTGAATCGTGCAAATAACAGACTGAATTCATTGCGTGCCGGGTGATGCAGCCGAACGGAAAAATCCCCGGTGGACAAGCGATTTGTCCCTTTTACCAGCTGGAGAAGCGGAAGCTGTACACTGCGATAGAGTGTATATAAAACAACGACACTCATTACGATCAGAACGGCAATTGAAGCATAAAACAGATTTCGGCTGCTCGTAATCGGTTTCAAAATCTGTTGCATTGGCACATAGTCAACATAATACCAGCCCAAGCTCTTGGATTGAATATAGGAGACGTAATATTCCGTTTTGTTTAACGTTGTGCTGAATCCACCGCTGGCTTGCAGTTTTGCTTCTTTCAGAGAGGGCAGGATGGCAGTCAGAGTTTCCTTCCCAGAGCTATTGCTGATTAGGCCATAGTCGGGATGGAAAATGAATGGATCGCCCTTATTGTTTAACTTGTTTTGATTGAGAAGGGTAGTTAAGTGATGAACTGGAAAACTGATTTTGGTAATTAATCGAGCTTTGTCGGGTTGCACCATCGCTGTCGTTGGGTCAGTCGTGTACCAGATAAACTGATTGTCGGCATAGGTCCAGGACTGCGATAGGGACTCCTTAAATTCATTATCACTGTACGGAATGTAAGCATAGTAATCCGTCGATATCACTTTTTTCATCCGAGGAAAGTATAGAGTGATGGTCGAATGCCATTTGCTTGCTGCATTGTACAGATTCATCTTTTCCAGTATGGCACTTCCAACCTTCACACGCTCATAGGGAACATCCTTGTAGTCAGGGCGTTGATATTCCTGAATGCTGGAATCTTGACCAATAGACATCCCATATAATGACAATTGGTAAATATTGGATTCGACTGAATCGGCAAATGTTGACAGGTGATTCATCGTATTGTTCTGAATCTCGTGTTCAATGACACGTACACTTTCCCGGTTCGAGTATGTGTAGAGAAACAATACCAGAATAAGCAGCATCACAAACAACAATGTAATTTTGGTGAAGACATTCATGCGTGTAAACAAAGTCCAACCTCCTAAATCTCATTAAAATAGTGATATCGTTGTTGCAATATTAGGATATAGATCGCAAATTTCCATTGCTATAATTTTAATATACAAGTTCACGATGACTTGTAAAATACAAAATTTAGAACATGGGGGATGCAGGAGTGAAGGAACATACGTTAGAAACGCCGCATAAACGGCGCTCCACCAGGGTCAAACAGCGCTGGAATATGCAACGGAATTGGACCTTGCATATGATGCTCGTTCCAGCCGTATTGCTGGCACTGGTGTTTCAGTACATACCGATGGGCGGCATTGTAATTGCTTTTCAGGACTTTAAGCCATACTTGGGATTTTCTGAATCCAAATGGGTTGGTTGGGACAATTTTCGATATTTATTCTTATATCCGGATGTAGGTCAGGTAATCTGGAATACACTGGTCATTGCATTTTTCAAAATCATCGCGGGACTGTTCGCTCCATTCTTGTTTGCCATTTTGCTCAATGAAGTGCGCTTGACGGCATTCAAAAGAGTGAGTCAGACGCTTGTGTATCTGCCGCATTTCCTATCATGGGTTATTCTCGGTGGGATTTTGCTTGATATCCTGTCCCCTCAGGGCGGCATGGTGAACCAGCTTGTCGTAGCCTTTGGAGGAGAACCCATTTTCTTCCTGGGAGATGGCACATGGTTCCGTATTACGCTAATCGTCAGCGATGTGTGGAAAGAATTTGGTTTTGGTACGATCGTATTTCTAGCTTCTCTATCAGGAATCAATCCTGCGCTCTACGAGGCTGCCGAGGTGGATGGGGCCAACCGGTTCAAACAGACGCTGCACATTACGATTCCGGCATTGATGCCGATTACAATTGTACTGATGACACTCTCTATCGGTAATATCCTCAACGCTGGTTTTGATCAGGTGTTCAACTTGTACAATCCACTTGTGTATGACAAAGGCGACATCATTGACACCTTTGTGTATCGACTCGGAATTTTGAACGGGAAGATGAGTTTTGCCACAGCAGTGGGGTTATTCAAATCAGTGGTAGCTACCATTTTGATTGTTATATCGTACAGAATGGCTTACAAACTGGCTAATTATCGAGTTTTCTAGAGAGGAGAAAAGGGCTTGTATTATAAAACAAAAGGATACCGCATATTCAGCATCGCTAACTATACTTTTCTTGGGATATTATCGTTACTCTGCATTTTACCAATTATTCATATATTGGCTGTTTCATTCAGCAGTATGGCGCCAGCATCATCGAATCTGGTCAGCTTCTGGCCCATTGGTTTTACAACGGATGCTTATGTGAAAACCTTCGGAAATTCAAATTTCATCAACTCGCTTCTGGTGTCTCTTAAACGGACTGTGCTTGCCACAATCATCGGTATGGTCATCATGCTTATTACCGCATTTCCGTTATCCAAGGAAGATATCAGTTTCAAAGGTCGCTCCTTGTATACATGGTTCTTTGTTTTCACCATTTTGTTCAGCGGCGGTTTGATTCCAAGTTACATCCTGATCCAGAAGCTTGGACTGATGAATACAATCTGGGCACTTATTCTGCCCGGAGCACTGTCGGTGTGGAACGTTATTCTCATGATGAACTTCTTCCGCGGACTGCCCAAAGAACTTGAAGAAGCAGCCTATTTGGATGGAGCAGGTCATATCAAAACGTTGATTCTGGTCTACGTTCCACTGTCACTTCCGGCGATCGCAACCTTGTCTTTGTTTACAATGGTGTATCAGTGGAACTCCTGGTTCGACGGAATGATCTACATGTCTGATATTAAAAACTATCCGCTTGCTTCTCTGTTACAGACTATTATTGTTCAGCAAGATCTCAGCAAAATCAACGTGGATCCTTCCATGTTGGAGAATATTTCGCAGCGGACCGTACGCGCAGCACAGATCTTTATCGGTGCGCTTCCAATTCTGATGGTATACCCGTTTTTACAACGTTTCTTCGTAAAAGGAATTGTTATTGGAGCAGTCAAGGAATAGCTAGACTATGCAAGGATAACTGAGCTGAGGGAGGAAGTAAGATGAGAAGAGGACTGGCATGGTTGGTTGCATCGAGTTTAATGGCTTCGCTCGTTTATCCAGCAACTGCTGGAGCAGAAAGTGTAAAGGGTCAAGCGGAGGTGGGAAATGTGCAGGCGAAAAGCCTGCACTCCTCTGTTCCCTATACAGACCTGTCCGGGCATTGGTCACAATCTGCAGTTACACGGTTGCAAGAGTTGAATGTACTGAAAGGTTATACGGACGGAACATTTAAGCCTACTCAGGTCATTAGCCGAGCTGAATTCGTTATGATTTTGGATCGGGCGTTTGGTTTCACCGGTAATACGGCGACGGGTTCATATGCTGATCTGACTTCAGACAATTGGTACTATGATGTGATGGTTCGGGCCAATGGTTCTGGCATCATTGAAGGCACAGACCGTGAACATCTCTCACCGCAAAAACCGATTACCCGCCAAGATGCAGCGGTTATGGTGGATCGAGCTTTTCAGCTTTCAACGGTTACAAGTGAAGATAATGAACGATTGGATTTTCAGGATGTAGATGATATTTCCAGTTATGCAAAGAAAGCGATTACCTATCTGGTAAAAGAAAATATTTTAAAAGGTTTCCAAGGTAAATTAAATCCCAAATCTCCGATTACACGAGCAGAGACAGCAACCATGTTGTCGGCGATGATTACCGATGTGAAAAGTGCTCCTGGTATATATGACTCCCGGGTGGATGGCAACTTGATTATTAAATCGACGGATGTCACGTTAAAAAATACAGTTGTCAACGGTAATCTGCTGCTGGCAGAAGGCATTGGTGAGGGGAGCGTTGTTCTTCAAGGCGTAACCGTTACAGGAAGTGTCATCATTAAAGGTGGCGGGAGTCATTCCATCGAAATTAGCAACTCCAAGTTGAATCGAGTAGTCGTTGACAAACGTGGGGAACCCGTCAGAGTTGCCATTGCGGGAGAAAGTAACATTCAGGAGCTGCATGTCATGCAAAAATCCATTCTGGAAATCGCTTCAGACAGCCTCATTGATTCCATGAATATTCATGCAGAAGCGACTCAGACCCGAATGGATACCAAAGGTACGATCAACAAATTGAGTGTAGACGCGAGTGACGTTGTTATCAACGGAGAGAAAGTAAAACAAGGATTGCGCACATCCATGTTGGGTGAAGAGCAACAACCTGCTTCATCGCAGCCGGGTGGTTCAACCAATGTGACAAGCACACCAACGCAATCTTCTCCAGAGGGACAATCACTGTCTACACCATCGAACCCAAGCAACCCGGCGGGGGAAAAGCCGGTTCCCGCAACAACGATTCCGCATGATCAATGGGAACTGGTCTGGAATGATGAGTTTAACGGTTCTGCGATCGATTCTTCCAAATGGACCGTGCAGGATACGGGTCTGGTTTATAATAATGAAATGCAGTATTATAGCCCCGATAACACTCGTATTACGAAAGATCAGAACCGAAGCGTGTTACAGATCGAAGCGAAAAAGGGTCCGAAAAATGGTAAGGATTACAGCTCCGGTAAACTGATCTCCATGGGAAAAGGCGACTGGACCTACGGTAAAGTGGTAGTACGTGCGAAGCTTCCTATTGAAAAAGGCATGTGGCCCGCCATATGGATGATGCCTACGGATGAAGCACATTATGGCGGATGGCCTGCCTCTGGTGAGATCGACATTATGGAGCTTATCGGCGGCAGTCAGAGCAATAACAAGGTATATAGCACGTTGCATTATGATAGTGTGAAGCCTGATGGTTCCCATGGACACGATCAGGGAAGCCTTACTCTTCCGGAGGGAGAAACTTTTGCTGACGATTATCATGATTTCCAGGTGGAATGGTTGCCGGGCATGATTCGCTTCTATGTGGATGGAAAGTTGCACCATGAAGTGACTAACTGGCAAACAAAGGCTGCGGGTCAACCGGAGTATTATACATTTCCTGCACCATTTGATCGTCCATTCTATCTGATTCTGAATCTGGCAGTCGGAGGAGACTGGCCGGGCTCACCTGAGAGCAGTTTCACTTCAGAAACAATGAATGTTGATTTTGTGCGTGTGTACTCTTACAAAAATCTAAACACTTGGCCGGATGTAACAACGAGTCCGATCGAGCCTGTACAACAGCGTGAACCACAAGCCGATGGCAATCAACTCTACAATGATCGTTTTGCGGAAGCATCTGGAGATAACGGTGTTCCTTCGCAATGGAAATTCATTACAAATGCTGACGGAGTGGGCAGTGTGCAAGTTGTAGAGGATGAGCAGAAAGGGAAAGCAGCACAAGTTAGTATCGATGCACCAGGGACTGAAAACTATTCGGTTCAACTTACTCAGATGCCCATGTACATGAAGAAAAACAAAAAGTACAAGATACAGTTTGATGCGAAAGCTTCTGCTAACCGTACGATCATGTCCAAAGTGAACCAATTCGAAAAAAGTTGGACGAATTACTCGGGTGATCACACCTTTACACTTACGACAGATTGGCAGTCCTATGATTATACTTTCAACATGCGCGATGGATCAGATAATAATGCCAGATTCGAATTTAATTTGGGATTGGATGATAAAACCGTTTGGCTTGCCAATGTTCGACTGATTGAAGTGGGTGAGGCGGATCCATTAGTTGTAGAACGAAACACACTGCCTGATGGCAATTTCATCTATAATGGTACATTTGATCAAGGCAAGGAACGCCTCGGTTTCTGGACCACCAGTGTTCAGGAGAGTGCTGAAGCCAAAGTCAGCGTGAATAACTTCTTGAAATTCCCGATTATGGAACGTCAACTGGTTGTGGATGTTACGCAGACAAATGGTGAACCACAACAGGTTTCGGTGAACCAACCGGAGTTGAAACTGGAGGCCAATTCAACATATGGATTCTCCTTTGATGCCAAGGCAGATTCATCACGAAGCATCGATATCGATGTTGTCAGCAGTAATGGGCATACGGTGCAGGTTCATCAAGGGCAAAACCTCTCATTGAGTCAAGAAATGAAAACGTATACCGGAGAGATCATCATTGGAGATGGGCCAGCAATCGCACAATCCGAACTTAGACTGTTATTCGGAAGTTCCAACGGCAAGGTATATGTGGACAATGTGCGTCTGACCAAACGTGGCAAACCACTGTCCGTGAATGGCTACGCACATATACCTGCAACCGAAGCCTGGATGATGCAAGGTTTGCAATTGGAGGACTCCGTCGAAGGCGGCAAACACGTCAGCTACATGGATCAGGGAGATCTGCTCCAGTATAAAATCGATGTTGCCCAAGAGGGGGAATATGTACTGTCTGCCCGAATGGCCAGCGGGAAAAGTGATTCTGAGGTACGATTCAGCATTCAGGATGAACAAGGTACAATCGTTGCTCAATCCGAACTGAATCTCGGAGACACGGGGGGATGGCAAACATACAAAACCGTGTATTTCCCAGGGGTCAACTTGACAGCAGGCAAACCCTATTATGTGAATTTTGAAGGAGCAGATTATAATACACGTTGGGTGGATATTTCAAAAAACAAAATTCAGAACAGCCAGCTTGCAGCGAATCTGAATCATTGGGAGCTAATTCCTAATGATCTTACAGCTTCACATGAAGAGAGCAAAGGATTAGCGATTAACTTGCCTGGTACAAGTGAACATTGGTGGGATGCATTGCTGCAACAAGGTCAGATCGAACTGGATGCAAATAAATCATACCGACTTACCTTCGAGGCATCTGCTTCAAGTCCTAAATCCATGCAAGCGGTCCTTTCTCAGAATGCAGGGGATTTTGTGAAGTATTTCGAAGAAGAAGTGGAATTAACTGCGGATCCACAGTCGTATAGTTATACAATCACCATGGGAGATACCTCTGATTCGGCAGCCATACTTGCATTCGGACTAGGATATCCGCTACCTGCAGGTGAACACTCGATTAACATCCATAATATTCAGTTATATGAAGTGAATCCGAATGCAGATCAAGGAGGGCAACCAGCTCATGTTAATCTTATTTCCAATGGAGACTTCTCCAAAGGTAAAGACAGCTGGTTTACCTACGCGGATGGTAATGCAGCTGATCTTGAGATGCAAGTTAGCAATCAACAGCTTCATGCCAAGATTGGTAATGCTGGACAGAACCCATGGGATCGTCAAGTCATCAATGAAGGATTTGGCATACAGCAAGGTTTTAAATACAAATTAACGTTTAAAGCCAAAGCGGAGAAGTCCAGAAAAGTGGGTTTGGGAATTGGATGGGTCGACGCAGCTGCCAACTATGAATGGCATGGATTCTTTGGTGCACGAGTTGATTTGACTCCAGAAGAACAGGAGTTCACGTTTACATTTGATGCAACAGAAGCCAGCTATGCGAATACTCGCATCTCATTTGATCTGGGTAACATCGACGGCGCAGAAGACGGTAACACAACGGTCTCTTTGTCCGATGTCAACTTGATTAATCTGGGTCCTGCCAATTAGCTTCTACTCTCATCCTCTTAGCGGCTAAAAACGTAGAATAAAGTTGCCTTATAGTGACATCATAAAGGGGTAGTACACATCTCAGTTTCCAGAGGAGGATCTCTTTTATGGCTGACCAGAAGAAACGAAAAGAAGCTGCCTGGAAGTCACGAAAGCAAGAACAGCATCCCCATGGTAAAATCAAATCGCTAAAAGAATTATCCAGCGAGTATGAAGAGAAACCTACTACGAATTAAACGAAAGACTGTCAGTGAACATTACTGGCAGTCTTTTTATATGTGGTAAACATTGAGCACTAAGTGTATACACTCTGTCCTAAAAACGAATGAACATAAGATATAGTATATATATAGTTCGTAAATAACTGTGAACAAATCGTCAAATCGTTGACATCGCATGTTATTTTAATTAGAATACGAAATGGACTTCAGGTTAAAACAGAGATGAGTATCTTTATGTTTCGTTTTTATGTTTCGTACAGAGCATAGCTGTTAAATCTTTAATCCTAACAACGAATATAGGAGCGTTAATATTACAATCCTATATGAGGCTTAGGATTTTTTTGTTTTTAGCTTAGGAGTATAAATTGAAAGTTGGAGGCTGGCTTTATCATGGACAAATGGTTCAAGCTCAAAGAAAGAGGTACGAGCATTCCCACAGAGATTATCGCTGGGATTACAACATTCTTCACAATGGTATACATAGTGATCGTAAACCCAGGAATACTCAGCAGCACGGGCATGGACTTCAACGGAGTATTTATTGCAACCGTACTGGCAAGTATTGTGGGAACTCTGATTATGGGAATATGGTCCAATTATCCCATCGTCATCGCGCCGGGTATGGGACTGAATGCATTCTTTGCGTATAGCGTCGTTGCCGGGTATGGCGTGTCCTGGCAGGTTGCACTGGGAGCGGTATTTATTGCAGGGATTTTGTTTATTATTTTATCGCTTACATCATTCCGGTACATGTTGCTAGATGCCATTCCTGCTAGCTTAAAACATGCCATAACGGCAGGGATCGGATTGTTTATTACAACGGTAGGTCTGCAAAATGCCGGCATTATTGCCGATTCAGAATCGAATTTGATTACGATCGGAAACCTGGCTGAGCCAATGGCTTATCTGACTATTATCGGATTGATTATTACCGTTGTGCTGATGGCTTACAAAGTGAAGGGTTACCTGTTCATCGGAATGGTGGTTACAGCGATACTTGCCTGGATCATGGGACTATTCCAAATGCCGGAATCGATTGTATCCATGCCGCAAGGCCTGACGTCAACGGCTCTGCAACTGGATCTGGCAGGTGTATTCTCAAATGGCTTGTATACGATCATATTTACGTTCCTGCTGATCACACTGTTTGATACAACGGGCACGATGCTCGGCGTTGCCGAACAAGCAGGATTGCTTAAGGAAGGTAAATTTCCACGCTCGCGTGGCGCACTATTGGCAGATGCCGTAGGAACAACCAGTGGCGCTTTGCTTGGAACAAGCCCAACATCGGCTTACATCGAGTCCAGCACGGGGGTGGCTGCAGGAGGAAGAACGGGACTCACAGCGGTAACGGTAAGTGTGCTTCTTGCTCTGACGTTGTTCTTCACACCGATCGTAAGTGTAATTTCAAGCATTCCGGCGATCACTTCTCCGGCACTGATCATTGTTGGGTACTTTATGATTAACGTTATCAGCAAAATCAAATGGGATGATCTCGAAGAAGCATTTCCTGCCTTCTTAATTATCATCCTTACTCCGCTCACGCATAGTATTGCGACAGGGATCGGCGTAGGTTTCATCTTTTATCCGGTACTCAAGTTGCTTCGCGGAAAAGGCAAGGATGTTCATCCGATATTCTATATCTTTGCGGTATTGTTCTTCATTCAGCTTGTATTCCTGGACCACTAAAATGGTCTAACCCTAAAGAGAACTGCTCTAACAAGCAGCTCTCTTTTTTTTGCAGTTCATATTCCGTTCATATTCCCGTCACGAAGGGTACATCTTCCATCGTTACACTATACCTATGTCGCAAGAGCGGCTCTACAGATATATAGACAGGAGAAGATGGATGTGGGAAATACAGTGGATATAACAACAACGGGGACTAAGGGCCGCAAAAAACGGAACTTATGGTTAAAAATAATTGGAGGTATTGTCGGCGCGCTGGTGTTGTTCATGGGCATCACGTTTGTCGTTCATACAATCAGTAATGGGATCGAGAAAAAGAAAATTGAATCGTATGGCCAATATGTCAATGTCGATGGGAAAAAAATGAATGTGTCCATTCAAGGCAGCGGCGAACAAACGATTGTGCTTTTGCCTGGACAAGGAACTCCGTCACCAGTACTTGATTTCAAATTGTTAATCGATGAATTGACGCCTGATTACAAAGTTGTGGCGATTGAGCCTTTCGGTTATGGGTTAAGCGACCAGACCGAAACGGAGAGAACCACCGAGAATATCGTCAGTGAAGTTCATGAAGCTGTACAGCAGCTCGGGATTAACCGCTACATTCTGATGGGCCATTCCATCACGGGACTATATGCAGCGACGTATGTGAACACGTATCCGGATGAAGTTTCAGCTTTTGTCGGGATCGACAGCAGTGTTCCGAATCAACCGGGGATGGATGTCAAATTACCTTTGAACTTCATGAAATTTCTTAAACAATCAGGTCTGATGAGAGTACTTTCAAAAGTGAGCGGTGATTCAGATGCATCACTTGCATACGACGAACATACCAAAGAACAGATGAGGTTGATTTCGAATCAAGTCTCGACAAATCCAACATTAGTAGATGAGCTTAAACACTTGGGTTCCAATTTCAAAAATGGAGAAAAGCTTACTTACCCTCATGATCTGCCGATGCTGCTCTTCGTTCAATCCAATAACGAGCATAACCCGCAGTGGATACCACTGCATGAAGAACAAGTCAAACAATCGGCACAGGGCAAAATGATCCCAATGGAAGGATCACATTACCTGCATCATACGAAATACAAAGAAATCGCCGAGGAATTCAAATCTTACATGAAACAAATCCAATAGGATGATTAATCATTGAACTGCGGTGCCGAACTTGGTGCCGTGGTTTTTTCTGATACAATCAGCAAAACTACTGTACCAATTGTGCCATATCCGGCTGCAATTTGGTACGCAAAACATATAACATGATGGCCCCAACTAGGAACGCCACGGCATCCGCAATAACGAGCGACCAGATCACTCCATGAAAGCCGTTCATTTGATTAGCGATATACAAGACAGGAATTAGTGTAATCCCTTGAATGATGGACATAACAAACGCCGCGGTTCCTTGGGCTGTTGCTTGGAAGATCCCCATAAACAAAGAAGTCATTCCTGTAATAAACAAGGATAAGAAGGTCACATGGAGAATGTAGCTACCCATTTCAATTAATTGAGGGTCAGTCGTAAATAAACCAATCAAGTGGTCAGAGATCAGATAAACAATAACACCGAACAGGACGGCTAACGCCAAAATAGATTTGATCGTGAATCCAATCGTTTGTTTCATGCGTAATTTATTCGCTGTGAATGAGAAGGCAATCAACGGCACAACTCCCTCGCACAAGCCCATCAGAATAAACTCAGGAAATTGCAATAAACGTGATGAGATTCCATACCCCGCAACAGCCTGATCTCCATATTCAACAAGAAAAAGATTAAGAATAAGCGACATTGCACCTAAGAAGACACTCATAACAAAGACGGGAACTCCAATTTTTAATACATTGCTCAAGATGTCCTTGGTCACCTTGAACCATTTCAGGGAGACGGTTAAGAATTGACTCTTATAACTCATATGGAAAGCGTAAAATGCACTTGCAACCAAGTTGGATATAACAGTAGCAGATGCAACCCCGATCACACCCCAATGGAAGACAAAAATGAATAGCGCATCGAGGATAATATTTATAACAACACTGAGAATCATACCGGTCATTGAGGTAATTGCTGAACCTTCTGAGCGCACAATATTCTCCAGCGTGAAAAATAAAATGACAAATGGTGAACCAATAAGCATAACCGTCACATAGTCTTTCGTAAATCCGAAGGACTCAGGCGTTGCGCCCAGCCCATGAACGATTGGTTCGATCAGCGGGAGCCCAACGGCAATCACAATAATTCCCAATACTAAACTACTGTAAAAGGCGAATGAAGATACATGCTTCAAATCATCTACTTTTTTCTCTCCCAGTAAACGGGAGATGAATGTACCGCTACCTATACCAATTAAATTACCAAGGGCCATGATGACCGAGAATAAAGGTAAAGTTAATGCGAGTGCGGTTAACATTGCCGTATTACCCAGTGTACCAAGGAAATAGGCGTTCAAGATGGAGTAAATAACACTCATTGACGTGCCTAGCATCATTGGGACAGCAAAGTGAGCTACGGCTTTGGCGATTGGTGCTTTTTCAAAGTAATGGAGGTTTTCTGCATCCATGTGGGTCACTACTTTCTTCGTTAATATTGATCTAATCTAACACCGTTAGATTGAACCTTACAGTGTTAGATGTTATCATGAACTTATGAACCTGTAAAGCATAAACTTACACTGTTAGATTAAAGGGCGGATAATGATGAAAAAACAACAGCCTCAGATTTCGGAAGATAAGATTCTGGAAACCTCGTGGCATCTTCTGGCGGAAGAGGGCATTGAGAAATTCAGCATGAGACGCTTGGCAGACAAGCTAGGGATTCAGGCTCCATCTCTATACTGGTACTTCAAGAGCAAGCAGGCACTCTACCAGCGTCTGGCCAACCAGATATCGAAAATTATTCTGGACGAGTTTCACGCCGAAGGGGATTGGAAAGAGCAAATGGAAGGGCTTGCGCTAACCGTACGGAATGTGCTCAGCCGATATCCTTGCTCCACACAGCTCATGATGATGACGCTACCCCACGAGCCGGACATGATCCGCTTCACCAACCGCATGTTGCTCTGCATGGAATCAACACCACTAGAGCAAGAGCAGAAATTACAGGCCGTTCTTACACTGGTCAACTATGTATTCTATTTCGTACTGGACGATTATCAGCATCAGCGCAATATATCAGCCGTTATTAAGGATCAGGAAACACTTCAGGGTGAGGAGATGATCCAACTTCTGGACTCCATGAGTGAGAAGGAAGCTGGAATCTTCAGTAGGATGTATAAGAGCGGTATGTTTGAGGTGATGGGAACCGAAGGAGCTTTCGAGTTCGGCTTGAAGCTTATATTGCTGGGGATCGAACAAGTGGTTAAAGAGCATGAGAAGTAGACGCGTGAATTAATGGAGACAGTAACGAGGATTACTGAGTGGTAATTGGATAGGTAAAATAACAAAGAATGATAACAACAATCCGTCTAAAGTAGTGGCTGGTTGGTGTTATCATCTTTGTTATTCGAGGATCAAGAAGTTGATTCTATCGGAAGCTGCAACGCCAGTGACTTTAAAAAGGTTACCGGCAATTTAATTACCTTTCGGCATTTTGCTCTCATCCATATAAAGCAGGTTCCAGCGATGACCGTCCAGGTCGGCAAATCCTGCGCCATACATCCAGCCATCCGTTTCACCCGGCTTGCCAAAGATGGTTCCTCCGGCAGTCTCTACTTTTTGAATAAACGCATCAACTTCCTCTCTGCTGTCAGCACCAATGGAAAATATAACTTCTGCGCTATGGGAAGTATCTGTGATTTTTGCACCTGTAAATTTCTCAAACGTTGCATCCGGAAACAGTAGAATCGTTGTTGAGCCTATGACAAGCTGGGCTCTCTCGTTGCCAACATTCTCCCCTTGGAATCCAATCTCATTGAAAAAGGTAGTGGATTTCACAACATCTTTCACCGGCAGGTTCATCCAGATTTTTTGTGACATGGCTGTAGCCTCCTAAAGTATATTTTCAACACTCTTACTATACTCTACTTAAATCCAAAATTATATAAACGGTGATATACATAACAGGTATTGATATTTCTTCGTCAATGCTTGAATATATGCGTGTCCGAATCGTTCTAATCAGTTCAAAACCCAAACCAAAAGAGCAATCTCCAATGAGGTTGCTCTTTTGGTCATGGTTTATTTTGCCTAACGGTGTACACGCAGTTTCTTCCTCCGGCAAGAATGTATTCTCCCCGTTCAATATGAACATTATCGCCTAGAACCGTTTTGAATAAATGTAACTCATTCTTGCATAAACCGGTACATACCGCGGCAGCTTCACAGATAGGACAATGCTTCTCGATGAATAGGAGACTGCCATCATCCTGCTCCTTAACCTCGGCCATATAACCTTCATTTGTACGAATTTCGGCTAATTTCTCCAACTTCTCTCTAACATCTGATGCAGCGCCTAGATACTCAAGATATTGTTTTTGCATATTTTTATTTCGAACATCCAGCAGCTTGTCCAGCCCTTCATTACCAAAAGCTTCTTTCATCGAATTGATGAGGCTGACGGATAAATCCGAATATCCGCTCGGGAAAAAACGATTAGCCGCGGGAGTTAATATCCATAGCTTGGTGGGGCGACCCATGGGACGGGCTTCTTCCACAGTAGTAACCAATCCTTCTCCTTTTAGCGCATTCAGATGTTGACGAATAGCCATTCCGGATAACGAAAACTGAGAGGAGAGTGCGACAACGTCCATTCCCCCGCGCTCCTTTAACAGATCAATAATCGCTCTCCGGGTACTGGTTGAGACATCCTTTTTAGTCTGATTTCCGCTCATGGTGCACCTCCTTGTGACGCAACTGAATCTACATGACTAACTACATTTTAAACAAAAATGTTGACAAAGTCAAAACCGAACTGTAGCTTAGACATTATAAACAAAAATGTTTACTAAGTATCCGGATACGACGTATACATACCAATTTTCCTGGAGGTTACATTTCATGTCGTCTAATCATCAAAGTATTTTCAGCCCGCGTTATTTTGCACTGTCCATAGGAATTATTTTGTCAGTGATGGCCGTTGGATTCGAAGGTCTATCCGTCACCACCATTGCTCCTTCAATTGCTGGAGACTTAAACGGTCTTAGCCTGTTCGGGTGGATATTCAGTACGTATCTGCTTGCGCAGATTATCGGGACGCTGGTCGTCGGTCGGATCATTGATAAAAGAGGACCTGCAGCACCGTTCACTTTTGCACTTCTGTTGTTTATTGTAGGGCTGATCGCTGCCGCAACCGCAGGCGACATGTATACCATGATAGGATCACGGGCTCTACAGGGTTTGGGTGCCGGAGCTATGATGACTTGTGTATATACGGCTATATCCTTAAGTTACCCGGATGAGTTACGTGCCAAAATTCTTGGAGCATTTGGTACAGCCTATGTTCTTCCGTCTATGCTCGGTCCATATGTAGCGGGTCTTATCGCAGATCAGTGGTCCTGGCGCTTTGTTTTCTGGGGGATCTTACCTGTGCTAGTGGTTTCAGCATTGCTTAGTTTACCTGCCTTTAGGAAATTAAAAGTGCAGAAGACGGGAGTGGATAGCGGATCTTCATCCACTTGGATGGCGTTACTCTTAACGTTAGGTACAGGGATTTTCCTGGTTGGTTTAAGTATGCTTCCGAGCATTATGGGATTTGTTTTAGTCGTGATTGGTCTAGTATTGATGTTATTTCCGCTCCGTAAATTACTACCGAAGGGAACACTTACGTTGCGAAGAGGTATGCCAGCAATTCTGGCAACACGTGGGTTGTTCTTCGCTGCTTATACCAGCACACAGAATTTCTTGGTATTAGCTCTAATCGACGTGAAAGGAATTACACCGTCACAGGCCGGATTAATTGTCGCGAGTGCAGCATTAAGTTGGTGTATCATTGCGTATCTGCAAGGACGGTGGGATGCGGCAGATCAGGGCCGTGGACGTCATATGAGAATTTTTCTTGGGGTATTGTTACTTGCGATAGGGATTGCCATCGTATTTTGGGTACCTGTTGTGACCGTTACCATTGCAGTTATTGGTCAGATCATTGCAGGAGTTGGTATTGGATTGGCGCATCCGATTAGCGGTGTTGTCGCATTTTCCCAAACGAGGGAAGAAGGCGTGGGTCAAACCTCGGCAAATCTGCAATTTGCAGATTCGTTTACACCTGGTGTAGTGATCGGCATTGGTGGTTCCATTCTTGTCGTGTGTCAGGCTGGCGGTCTGTCACTTCAATCCGGCTTAATTGTAGCCATGGGTTTCCATCTCTTGTTGATCGTCACGAGTATCATTGCCAGCACTCGGATCTCACCACGCGGATGAATAAGAAAGTGGGTGTACAGACCATTGTTCACTGAAGACCCGAATAAACTATTTACAGCTTATCGCATCATCGGGACGAAATGGACGATCCATATTTTATGTGCTCTGTCTCAAGGCCCGAAGAGATTCGGTGAAATATTCGAAAGCATTCCTTCCATTTCCGAAATGATCCTCTCCAGACGTTTAAAGGGTCTTCAACTTGATCATTTGGTCAAAAGAACAATACTGACACGCCCTACGCAAATAATATATGAACTTACGCCAAAAGGAGCTGCTCTTGCAGCATTCATACCCTGTCTAATGGACTGGGATACCAAATTTCAAAATGATACCACCGGGAGGAATAAAGATGATCATTGAGGTCAGTGATACAGCATCGGACAAAATCGTCGAGATCTTATCAAGTGCAGATATCCATAATGCCTTCCTTAGAGTAGGCGTTGATGAAGGGGGATGCAGTGGTTTATCGTATACCCTTATCGTGGATGAGCAGCAGGCAGAAGAAGACATTGTGTTAAATAAAAAGCAATTTAAGATATTAGTTCACGCAAACAGTATTCCATATATTGATGGTCTTGAGATTGACTATGAAGAGAGCGGAATGTTAGGCGGGTTCACCATGAATAATCCAAATGCCAAAGTTTCGTGTGGATGCGGGGCGAGTTTCAGAATGGCCAATTATCGTGGCGAAGTAAAAAAATGTGATTAAACTGAGGGAAGGGGTGCAGAGTAATGATCTCATTTGTAGTATCTGATCAAGCGATCGATTCATTTAAGAATGAATGGGAGTTGGAAAAGGGCCAATATGTAAGGATTTATGCAAAATATGTTGGAGGAGGCTCCGATGCTTTTACAATTGGCATCAATGCGAGTGCTACACCAGTCGATCCCGCTTTGGTTCAATCCATTGGAGGCTTTCATTTCTTTGTTGAAAAAACAGATGCCTGGATCCTGGAGGATGAACTTCTCCAAATTGACTGTAATGAAAATGGCATATTTTCAAGCAAAATCTCCTATTGAACATGGAATCATAATCTAGACCATGATTCCACTTTTTAAACATTTAACTTTACAAAGTAGAACAGGTAATGTATATTCAGGGAGTTAAAAGGTTTAATTTACCATAATAACCATCAAATAACGGAGGTGTAGAAGACAAACAACAATCAGATTGGGATTTTCGATGCTCAGTACAGGGCGACTACAATTGGTATTATGCTGGTTCTGGCAACCGTAGCTTTCGAAGGACTGGCTATCACGACAATTGCCGCGAAAATGGCACAAAGTTTAGAGGGCATTCATTTATACGGTTGGATCTTCAGCGCATTTTTATTATCTCAGCTTGTTGGAACCTTGGTTATGGGTCAGCAGATTGACAAGCGCGGTGTTTTTACATCCATGCTGATATCTTTTAGTGTTTTTGTGTTAGGAACTGTGGTCTCCGCTGTCTCTTTCGATATGCATATGCTTATTGCCGGAAGAGCCCTTCAAGGCTTTGGAGCGGGGGCCCTGATCACATGCATTTATACCTGTGTGACATTACATTATCCAGATACACTTCGTACTCAAATCCTGGCCGCATTCTCCATGGCATTTGTCCTGCCTACCTTAATCGGACCTTATGCAGCAGGCCTTATTGCTTCCTACATCTCGTGGCGGTATGTTTTCTGGATCGTTCTACCCTTGATTGGAATAGCGCTCAGTCTCACATTCCGTTCTTTCCGTAATTTGCAGCTTCAGCAAGATCTGACAGGTCCAGCGCGAGCAACCGACTCTAAGATTATGTATGCGATTCTGCTTGCCGTTGGAACAGGGCTGTTACTCACAGGACTTGGTATGATAACCGATTGGAAAGGCATAGTGCTCACTTTGGGTGGATTAGTCGTCATGATCCCACCAATGCGCAAATTGCTGCCTGTGGGCACTTTCTCGGTACAAAAAGGATTGCCTGCTACTTTAGTTTCGAGAGGGCTATATGTTGCTTGTTATTTTACAACGGAAAGTTTTGTGATCTTGGCACTAACCGAAGTGAAGGGGTTATCAGCTGACCTTGCGGGCCTCATTGTAGCAGCAGGATCTCTCAGCTGGTCCGCCGCAGCGTGGTTACAAGCCAAGCTTGATGCACGAGATCAAGGTCGTGCCCGAAAGGGCAGAGTCATGACGGGCATTGGGATTATGATCGTTGGAACTGTACTTGTGATCCTGGCTCTTATTTTGACGGACGGCGGGATTATACTCATCCTTCTCTCACAAATGATTACAGGATTCGGTGTTGGTTTGGCCAACCCTACAACGGCAGCCATTGCTTTACAACATGCCTTGCCCAGGAAAGAGGGAGAAATGTCCGCCAATCTGCAATTTGTGGATTCCTTCTATATGGGAGTAAGCATTGGCGTTGGTGGAGCTCTGATTGCTTTGTCCGAAACGTTACAGTGGGGAATATCGACAGGTGTTTTGATCGTGTTAACACTGCAATTATTATGGGTCTTGTTAAGTTTCTTAGCATCACTACGAATTACCAAACTCGTTCATCAAGAACATCATCCAATCAACCAAGTGAAGGATAACATCTCCATGTAACGGATGACGACCGCGTCGTTAAATACATCACGAAGAACGGGGGGACTAATTGCATTGGGAGGTGGGTAAGATGGCACGTGTATTAGTAGTCATTACTCCAGCTGAAGGACATGTGAATCCATCGTTAGGATTAGTTACTCAGTTGACGAACAATGGTGAGGAAGTCATCTATGTGTGCACGGAGGAGTACCGTTCCCGAATTGAACAAACCGGTGCCCAGATCATTACCTATCCGTTTCCACAAGATGCCTTCTCTCATGATCCGGTGTTGAAACCCCAGGAATACAAGCATCCTTATCAGTTCATTTATATGATGGTAAGCGGTATTATTCGGAGGATCATCCCCAATGTGCTGCAGGTGATCGAGAATCAAAAGTTCGATTATATGATCTTTGATTCCCTGATGGGATGGGGAGGGACTATTCTTGCAGAAAAACTGGGAATTCCAGCGGTGTGCTCGATTGCGTCCTTTGCTTTTGTGGAGCCTCTCGGGTCTAACTCAGTTCTGAATGAGAGGGAGACCAAGGAGCTTTATGAGGCTACGATGAAGATCACAACGGAGTTAGCCGAAGAGTTTCAAGTGAGTATTCCAGCCATGGAAGAGATTCCGGCTCATGCAGGTCAGTTAAAGCTTGTGTACACCAGCCGTTATTTTCAGCCGCAGGCAGAAAAGCTGGATGATCGTTTTATTTTCACGGGTCCTTCGATCATAACACGTCAAGATGCTCCGACCTTCTCGTTTGAGTTGCTTCGTGAACGGTACCCGCAAACCGTGTACATTGCTATGGGTACGATTTTAAATAAGAACTTGGATTTCTATCAGCTTTGCTTTGAAGCATTAGGGGATCTCCCTGTGAATGTTGTTCTGTCTTCAGGAAAGTACAC
This sequence comes from Paenibacillus sp. 1781tsa1, assembly GCF_024159265.1. Classification (NCBI taxonomy): domain Bacteria; kingdom Bacillati; phylum Bacillota; class Bacilli; order Caryophanales; family Paenibacillaceae; genus Paenibacillus; species Paenibacillus sp. 1781tsa1. The sequence goes on from NZ_JAMYWY010000001.1 coordinate 3,474,585, forward strand.
GGACATGACGCCGCTGGCGGATCAAGTTCCTCCTAATTTTATCGTCAAGCCATACATTGCCCAGTTGGACATGTTGCAGCATACCGATGTTTTTATTACACATGCTGGAATGAACAGCACAAGTGAGGCGTTATATTACAACGTTCCGATGGTGATGATTCCATTAACATCGGATCAGCCTCTTGTCGCCAATCGGGTACAGGAGCTGGGTGCGGGTATTACTTTAAATAAGCATAATCTCAGTGCAACTGATTTGAGAGAGGCATTAACAGAAGTACTACACAATTCACTTTATAGACGGCAGGCTTACCTCATTGGTGAATCTTTAAGGCAGGCAGGCGGTTACAAGCGAGCTGCCGAAATGATCATGAGTTATATGGGTTCAGGCCGGGGAAGTTACACAATTTAAATGGTGTTCCATTCAAAGTCGCTTAATAAGCGGCTTTTTTTGGTTTTAATGGTCTCAAGACTTGACCTACAGTTAACTCTATGTCTTATACTCCGATTAGGCTTGCAAATTATATAAGGAATTGGAGATTTTATTTATTATGGCGAAGAGCACGAATTGGAATGTTTTTGGACTAGCAATACTACTAGGTTTATTTTCTACATTAGGTCCATTTACGATTGATATGTATTTACCGGCTTTTCCGGAGATTGCACAAAATATGAATACAACGGCATCACTTGTACAATTTAGTCTTACTGCCTGTTTATTAGGACTAGGTGTAGGACAACTCGTTATGGGTCCTTTGAGTGATGCGTACGGTAGACGTAGACCATTGTTGATCTGCATGGCGGCCTACATTATTTGTTCCTTGGCATGTGCGTTTGCTCCGAATATCGGACTATTGATTTTGTTTCGTTTCACGCAAGGATTTGCGGCATCCGCTGGAATTGTCATTTCCCGTGCGATAGCTAGAGATCTGTATAGTGGACATGAACTCACTAAATTTTTCTCTTTGCTGTTGCTTGTAGGGAATTTGGGGCCTTTGGCAGCACCGATCGCGGGAAGTGGCATTCTTTCCTTCACCACATGGATTGGCGTATTTATCTCTCTTTCTTTCCTGGGGATTTTCTTATTAATCATGACAAAGTGGAGCTTAAAAGAAACACACCCTATCGAAAGACGTATGGTTCCCGACTTCAAACAGCAATTGGGTAATTACAGAACGCTTCTGCGTGACCGCAAGTTTGTAGGTTACATGCTGGCACAGGGAATCATGACGGCAGGGGTCTTTGCTTATGTGGCAGGAACACCTTTTATTTACCAAAATATATATGGTGTTACACCTACAGTATTTGCTATATTGTTTGCTTCGAACGGCATCAGCTTGATCATCGGATCTCAAATCGTGGGTCGATTGGCCAAACGTATCCCTGAGCAAACGCTTCTACTATCCGGGCTATGGCTTGCTTTAATAGCAAGTGTCGCTGCTTTAGTGGTAACTTTGGTTCATGGTCCACTTTTCGCTTTGGTCATTCCATTGTTCTTCTTTGTTTGCTCAATCGGCATTACATCTACAGCGGCATTCCCGCTGGCCATGGAAAGTCAAGCTAAGATGGCCGGAAGTGCAGCAGCACTGCTCGGCGTTGTTCCTTTTCTACTGGGTGCATTGGTTGCTCCTCTGGTCGGTATCGCAGGTGAGGACACTGCCGTCCCGTTAGGACTCACTTTGTTAATGACCAGTATTATTGCCATTGTTACTTATTTTCTACTCGTTAAAAAAATCTCGCAACATACACCTAATCATGCCCAGTCTAATGCTGACTTTTAGTATAAAAGGAAATCTCGCCAAGGATTGGCGTGAGGCATAATGAATATGATTCCATTACAAGTCGCTAACATAGCGGCTTTTTTTGGTTTTTCGTACTGAACGCTCAGCCTGAATTCCGGTAAATCGTTGTTAGAAAAATGGAGAGACTAGGGAGGAGGGGACGCTCACTGCTTCAACTGGTATAAGTTAAATCTCTCTTGTACAGCGTTTAGGACTTCCTCCGGAATTTCCTTAACTTTGATATCTTCACCTAGAAAAAGCAACCAATTGGTAATTTCAGTTAATTCGTCTACGTTATGAACATTCGTAAATGCCTTTAGAAGGGCTGTCGTTTGGTACGGATTCGTATAGGCAATCGAAAACTTTAAAGGATGGTATTTTTTGAATTGCGCAATCGCCTTTGGGCCAAGTTCCAGAACAAGGTTGATGACCTCTTCCTGCGTATTTCGTTTGAGTTGTTCTACAATCTTTTTCATACTGGGTCTTTTTTTCGTCGGATATGCTTCTACACGGATGAGATTGTCGACAGATATGATTCGTCTATTTTCTTCCTCTAAGTCAAAACCTTCAATGATCCAATGGCCTTTTTGATGATGAAGGTGTAATAGAACGATGGGATAGGACTTTGTTTTTTTGTCTTCTTGGACAGTAACTAACAAATAACGTTCGATAAGAAGAATTTGGATGAGTTTCTCCAAGGTTGGGTGGGGCAGGTCTGACAGATCTAACAAGTCTGGATTATGGGGATTGGTCCCCTCAAAAAGTAATATTTGATTCAGATGCACAAGGTCATCTTGCTGATTCTCTGAGATGAGGCCCAATAATTTTTCAGCCAAAGATTGACGACTCTTCAGATAAGGAAGTTGTTGATTTCTTGTCGCCATAAAGGCAATGAATAACGCTTTAATTTCATTATCGGTAAACCGGACCGTAGGCAGAAGGGAGTTGTTCATGACAAAATAACCCCCGTCGCGCCCAACTTCAGCGACTAGTGGCATTCCCATGGCTTCAATTTCTCTGATATCTCGAATGGCTGTCGAACGCGAAATGTTAAATTCTCGCATGATTTCAGAAATGGTAAAGTGCGCTCGGTTATTGATATACCGCGTGATGGTATTAATGCGTTCAACTTTTTTCATTGGGTCTCCTAAACAGTATCATATTCTGACATGATTTAAGGTTATTATAAACCCATCAAGGGAAAACACAAATCAAATCACAATTTAAAGAGGATGGTGTAAATAATGAGTAATTATCATTTTGAAGAGAAAGAAAGCTTCGTCGTACTAGGTATTGGAACAGATCTTAAGAGCGACTACACAGATTATGCTGGTATCAACAAGGAGAAAGCGGATTTTTGGTCTAAGGTGAAAGAAGATGGAAGCCTGGACAAACTAAAGTCCCTGGCAACAAATGAATACATTTTTGCCGTAAAACGAAGCAGTGAATAACAAGATGATGCATTATGCTGGGGTCATGACAGAAGAATCTCTGCCAGAAGCAACGAGAGTGCTCCAATTCCCTAAGGGAGAATACCTGGTTGTGAAGGGCGAAGCAGAGACGGCAGAAGCACTCAGTAATATGCTTACTGGCATTGCCTTTGGTCAAGCCCTCCCCGTAGAAAAGGATTATGCCTATGTTGGCGGTCCGAATACAACAGTTGAAATGGGAGAGAAAAACGGTTTGGTATATGGTGAAATGTGGATTCCTGTTGTTAGGAATGGATAAGAAGTGGAGATCTGAAGACGTTTGAGTTGAATATGAAGGACAAAGCTCTCTTCAAAATGGAAGAGAGCTTTTCCAATTGCACGACAGCATGTTATTAATTTAACACACCATTGCCGATTATTGTAACTTTTACTTCCGGGTGAAAACGGACTTGCGCATACTGTTGATTCCAGTCTAGGTTTTTCCACAAGTCCGGGTGATGGGCTATTAAATGTCTGCCAATACCGAAGGAATCACACCCGCTCTGCTGAAGTGTCTTGATAATTTGTTCTGCTTCCTGAGTCATGTCATCGGATAATTTACGGTTCAGACGTTCAATCGTTTCCTTTTCCTGAAGATGATTCATTGCATACTCAACAATCGTTACTGGAAGTTCGATATGGAGATTCACATCAATTTGGCTATCATGTGCAACCTTTACCGCGAGTTTACGTTTGATTTTTTTGGTATTCGCTTCGTAAGTGATATAGTTCCGTGGATTATTGGAAGGACCAGGATGAATCTTTTTGACAAATCGCGCTGTTTTATTCCATTTACCACTCATAATAACGTATAGGGGAGCCTGTTCGATACTAAGACTCCCTCTGAACCTTTGCCCATGAAACAGAGCGATTCCCCGAGCATCAATTTCCTCTCCCTTCTTAAATAGATAAGGCAACGTAAAGTCCTGTCCCGGATCCAGCATGGGTGGGAGAAGGGTCTCTAACGTCATTTCAGGAAAAATGCATAATTCCTCCAAACTCTTAATTTTTTTCGTTATAAACTCACCAATCAATATGCTACCCACTCTTTTTTGGTGTAACAAATCGCCGGCCTCTCCATCCACAATGGCAATTTTCACATGTGAGGTCGGGTAATCAGGTTCTCGATATAAGACATCCAAGTATGGGTAGATATCATTTTGTGCGAGTTTGTTGCCGTATAAGATCATCCCATATTTGAAGAAACGGATATCACCCGTCACTTTAGCGCGGATTCTATCCGTGCTTTGTCGGACGGATCTCCCGGTACCTGAGTGGACTTCATTACCGTTGCTCCCTTGTTGACTCTCAGAATCATCGACAATTTCGAGCGTTTGTATGATTTCACCTTCTGAGGTGATATCATACGCTGAAGCATTAGCCAGTCTGGCATCTTTCAAACTATCCTGATCCCAGCATCCCGTCATCACCATAAGCAGGATCGGCAGGACAAGGTTTTTTCCTCGTTTACTCATATCATCTTCTCTTTTCGTTTCATTATATAAGATAGAACCAACAGTAGCAGAGGCAGGATCATGAGAAAAAAGTAAGCCGATCTGTTGGCTATCGTACTAATCAACTCAAGTTTTTCCCGCTGTTGTGGCAGATAGGCAATTACACAAGAAGCAAGAACAACATAAGGCACAGCTTTTTTATGGTGTTTTTGTTTGAAGAGATAACTTATACCATAAGATGCCGTATAGTAGTAACCGCAGATCGCCCCAAAAATTGAAATTAACCAGATGGGGAGGAACAGAAAATCTGCCCGATCCATAGTCCCGAGTGGGATCGAACGGAGCAAATAAATGACAGGTTCAGGCATTAAGTCAAGTTGCTGCGGACTAAAAGCCGTTGAACAAATAAGCACGGTAAATGCATACAACATCACAACTACAGCACTTGCCAAAGTAATAGACTTGAGTTTTCCACCGCTACTACCTTCAACCATGGGAAACACAACGAGAAAAAACTCGAATCCGAACATAGCCATTAATGTTTCGGTTGATCCACTAATGATATTGGGCCATCCTGCTTCGGTTAAAGGCAAAAGATATAACAGATTGACTTCCTTGAGTCCATAACTGATCAATACCATCATGGGCAAGACCAAAAAGGAGATGAGTACAAGTACTCGCGCAATGATTCGTAATTTTTGCCGAACCAAATAGATACTGCTGAACAAGAAGAGGGCTAGTATAGCCCACCTTGGAGTATCCTGCAGCATCCAGCGGTTAACCACACCATAGGCGTTCACCAGGACAGAAGTACCCATTAATAGGAAATATCCAACGTAGGCAATGATCAGCAACTTTCCCATCCATTTACCCGTAATCAGCGTGACAATGTCATAAATGGACGAGTTCGGGAATCTTCGCATCAAAAGCCAGCATAACAGTATGACAAGTTGAATCAGGAACCCTCCAAGGAAAACAGAGATCCACCCACCGCCTTTGGACAAAAGATGTATCCGATAAGGGAGAGACAATATATCTACCCCGATTTCAAATTTCATGATGAGCAAGAACAATTGTCCCCGAGTGATCGTTGTTTCCTTATTCACGTTTTTTCCAACTCCTAGAGAACTTCTGCTGGTTTAATTTCTGCGGCCTTGCATCATGAGGACGCTGACGAAGTGCCCAAATAGGAAATCGGATCCATACATCCTTCATGTCAGCTAATCGGAAGGGGGCGACTGGAGCAAAATAAGGCGATCCGAAGTTTTCCATCTTACATAAGTGGATGGTTAGAATTACCAAACCAAATGCGATACCGATATATCCAAAAAGCGCAGCTCCAATCATCATTGGAAAGCGGAGAATACGTACCGCTGAGCTCATCTCATGCGAAGGTACCAAAAATGACGAGATAGCTGTTAGTGATACCACAATAATCATGGTGTAGGATACAAGTCCCGCTCGAACGATAGCATCTCCGATAACCAAACCGCCAACGATACCGATGGTCTGTCCCACTCGGCTCGGAAGTCGGACTCCGGCTTCCCTTAATACTTCAAAGATCAATTCAAGCAACATTGCCTCTACAAGTGCAGGAAAGGGGATGTTCTCCAATGATTTCTTTATTGTGTGTGCCAGCTCGATCGGTAAAATAGCGGAGTGAAAGGAAATGGTCGCAATATAAACAGCAGGTAATGTAAAAGCAATGACAAAACTCATCATTCGAATTAACCGTAAAAAGGAACTGACAATCCAGCGACCATGATAATCATCCGGACTCTGGTAAAAAGCAAAAAACGTCACTGGAGCGATAAGAGCTGAAGGGCTGCCTTCGGCAAGTATGGCGACACGTCCTTCCATCAAGTTGGCAATAACCCGGTCAGGCCTTTCGGTATTGAGTTGCTGAGGGAAGAGAGAAAAGGGATTATCCTCGATAAACTCTTCAATAAATCCTGGAGCCAGCACCATATCTGAAGATATGGATGTGATTCGCTCTTTAACTTCGTTTACCAACTCCGGATTGGCTAAGTCTTGAAGGTATACAACTGCAATTTTGGTATGTGTCTTCTCGCCAACGTTAAAATATCGAACGATTAAAGACGGACTTATAATTTGTCTACGAAGCAGATTCAAATTAACGGAAAGTTGCTCTATGAAACCATTGTGCGGCCCTCGAATAACACCTTCGTTTTCCGGTTCGGTTGTGCTACGGACATACATCTTCTCGGTAGAAAGAATGTAAAACTCCGGGTATCCATCAAGTATGTACAGACATTTACCTTGAATGATTGAGTCTACTCCAATTTGCAGATTCGTTTCTTTTCGACTTTCTAATGTGGTGAACGATGGATAGATTTCCGCATGAGCATGCTCATTTAGTGCTGTTAAGACATGTGTTTGAATGATCTCCTGATCTACAAGTGAATCGATATAGAGAAGCACACTCTGTACACCATTAAGTAGAAGCTGTTGTTGTTTCAAATCGTCTGTACAGTAGAGGGACTGTTCCACATAAGAAATATTCATTTTTAATTCAGAGAATGCCTGATTGGTTGGGTTCATTGATCCACCTCTTTATAAAATGCGACATGGATTATCTTGTGCAAAATCAAGACTATTATTCAAAAGAGGCTTTTTATTCAAGAACTTATAACCAAAGTTTGAAAGATCGTTGTCAAAATCCAAAATTTACAATCCAATTAGAAACTTTTTCCTAAATCTAGCGTCTAATATTATGACTTTTTGAGGGGTTATAAATTACTAGAGAGTAGAAGGAGCCAAAGACAACGCATGAATATGAAGAAGAAATTATCCATTTTTACCGCTTTAGCCGTTTTTCAAGCATTTGCAGTCGGTTCTGTGAATGCGCAATCAGCACCACAAGGTGACACCGCGTCAGTAAACACGGCCAATGTAGAATCAGTTGAGGTGTTAAAGCAAGAGCAGCCGATTGCAGAGCGTGAAGTGAAGACAGAGAGCAATAACAAATCGATCAATACTCCGTCCTCTGAAGCCAAGGAAACTAAAACCTCGACCGGCGATCAAGCAACATCCAAAACAGATAGTGAGAAACCTGCATTGGATGGGGGAGAGACCACTACTGACGCAACGGGCACGAAACCTGAGGTTCAAGAGGAAGCCCCTGAGGGGGAAACGCCAGCTACACCTGCTCAAATAGAGCAACCATCCATTGATGGGACGTCTCCTGTAGCAGCAGGTGGGAATCTGACACTGTACATGAATAGCAACAAAATGGAGCAGGATGGAAAAACGTATCTTGCTGGCCAGCCAATGGCAGTAAAAAACGGTGTATCCTATGTTGCCATACGTGCGCTGGTTGACCGTGTGGGGTACGGGGTCAAATACGATAACAAAACCAAGGAAACCATCATTATTAGTGGTGACAATGAACTCCGATTCAAGACGAACAGCAAGGACTATACCGTCAATGGAGAGACCAGAACGATGAAAGGCCCTGCTTATCAGCAAAAAAACACGTTCATGGTGCCGTTAACTTCCATTACTCAAGCCCTGAACATCACCTATAAAGTGAATCAGTCAGCCAAGACGGTTGTGCTGAATCTGAATACGAAACCTGTTGCAAGCTTCACCATTTCCCAAAAGGAAATCTTTGCGGGCGATCAAGTGGACTACGTGACTTCTAACAGTTCCCCCAATGGAATGGATATCGTTGATGAACGCTGGACAGGTCGCCAGGATTCATATGATCAAGCAGGTACATATACGATTTCATATCAAGTACAGGATGCCAACGGACAATGGAGTGATCCCTATTCAATTACCATTGAAGTATTGAGTCCTAATCTTCCTCCTGTAGCGATGTTCGCCACGGATAAAGAACAGTATAAAATGGGCGAAAAAATAACATACACAGACCAAAGTACAGATGATGAAAATAATATTGTTAAAGCGGTGTGGGAGAACAATTCACTTGCGTTCTTTGAACCGGGTCCAAAAACGGTAACACTTACGGTTACTGACAATCATGGCGCTACGAACACGTACTCCAAGGTTATCACCATAACCAATGAGACCTTATATTCATTTACCGACTTCAATTTACTCTTCACGCCGGTAGGACAGAAATTTACCTTTAACGGCGGTGAAGTGACTACCATGGAGAAAGTGCCGTATACGTATATGGATGAGCCAAGTTTGTTGATCCGCAGTAACAGTCCGGAAACGGTGAATACGGAAGGCATTGTGTATAAAGAATCATCTTCGGGACAGACCCGTTTCATGATTCACCACGTGAACAATACAGGCAAAAGAGTAAAAATGTATGTGATTGCAACCAATAACAACCCAAATCCGGCTGTATTCGAACAACAGAATATGGGCTTTGCCGGACCTACACCGTATGCGACCGTAGCCGGGAAATTGTCTATTGATAAATGGTTCAAGTCAATTCAGACTGGAGCGGATCAAAAGAAAGAGTACCTTCAACCTGGGGAAAGCAAATTGATTTTGACCGAACTTAATAAAACGCCGATGAAAGAAGGACAAGTCATCTCTCTCTATTCGGATGCATATAGTGATTATTCCTTAGACTATAACGTTATCCTGGTGGAAGAAAATAAAGATCCGTTCGAAGCCTTGCCATTGCTTCCCGTGCTTGATCGTGACGGAGTGCATAACCGAGGTACGTACCCGAACGCGACTCGCATCATAAAGTACGATGAGCACGTGGGAATCAAACCGGCCCGTCTGCCACTTGGTGACAATTCAAGCGATCCCAATCTGGTAGGAACCGATCCGATGGCTTACACAGACGCATCCAATGCGGGTAATTTCGGCGTATTGTACAAAATCACGCTGACCAATGTTGCACCGCGTACGCTTATCTCCTTTAACCCTCGTGGAGGGAAGTACTCCGGAGTAGCGCTGGTGAACAATCAGTTGGTATCGATTGCCGAAGGTAACGTTGCGGTTGCCAATTCAAGTGAACAAAGTGTGCTTTACCGCACCGGTTCAACTGGAGAGAGCGTAACCATTCTGTTCTCAGCCGCGCCAGGAAGCAACCTGCCGGTCAATCTGCTCTTTACACCGCTCCCATCGGAGAAGTAAGGTGTTGTCTCTTATAACGAATGGTTTGAGTGGCGCGTTAATTATCGACAGAAAAGACTCCATATGGAGTCTTTTCTTTTCACATCTTATTTCGACTAAGGAGGAATCGAATTCCGATGAATGTAGTCGTCAAGTTGATACGTGGATTCAAAGAGCGGGATAACCAGCGTTGGTTGAAAGATTATCGAGACAAAGTGCAGCTTATAAGGAAACGGAATTTGGAAGCTTGGGACGATCAGCGCCTGCAAATGGAATCCCTTCGGCTGCAAGAAGAAGCAAGATCAGGCACGCCTTTGGATGATCTTCTGGTTGATGCTTATGCTTTAGTCTGCGAAGTTGCGAAGAGAACACTCCGATTACAGCCTTACGATGTGCAGATTATGGCTGCTATCGCTTTGCACGAAAGATTTTTGATCGAGCAGCATACCGGTGAAGGAAAAACACTCTCTGCTGTTATGCCTGCTTATCTCAACGCTTTGACAGGCAAAGGCGTTCATGTGCTCACTTTTAACGACTACTTGGCGAATCGAGATGCAGCGTGGATGGGCCCCATCTATCGCTTCCTCGGGTTAACGGTAAGCTCGGTTCAAGCGGGCATGAGCCTGTTCGAGAAACGGGAAGCTTACGCCAAAGATATAACCTATGTTACGGCTAAAGAAGCAGGGTTTGATTATTTGCGTGACACAATAGCATTAAATGAAGCTGATACCGTGCATCGTGCTTTCCATTACGTCATCGTCGACGAAGCGGATTCACTACTTCTTGACGAAGCACGAGTACCGCTAGTCATTAGTGGCGATTCGAGCACAACCAAGAGTGATGGTGTTCTTTTCGCAGAAGTGGCCCGACAGCTTCAGCCAGGAGAGCATTACGATTTTGATGAATTCCAGCGGAACGTATACTTGAATGATGCGGGTGCTGTGAAAGCGGAGTTGCTTCTGGGATGCGGCAATCTGTACGATAGCCATAACAGTCATTTATTAACATCATTGAATTGTGCACTGCATGTGGAATCGTTATTAAAAAAAGACGTCGATTACATCGTCCGGGATGGTGGAATTGAACTAATCGAAGAACATACTGGCCGTGTGGCCGAGAACAGGTATTTGCCGGACGGGCTGCAAGCTGCGCTGGTGGCGAAAGAAGGATTGCAGTGGAAGGCCGGCGGGAGAATTCTCGGCACGATCACGATTCAACATTTCATTAGCCTGTATTCGGGAATCTGCGGAATGACGGCTACGGCGCACGCTTCAGCAATGGAATTCGAGGATATCTATGCGTTGCAGGTCGTGCAAATTCCACCGAACCAGCCAAACATACGGATCGACCACAAGCACCGAATATACACCCATAAGGAAGCCAAATATAAGGCACTTGTACAAGAGATCTCTTCCGTTCATAGGGTGGGACGTCCCATTCTTATTGGTACGTCAAGCGTTGAGGAGTCTGATATGCTGGCGGAGGCGCTTGCCGCTGCTGACGTACCTTGCCAGGTTCTGAATGCAAAAAACGATGCGAGAGAAGCCGAAATCATCGCTAAAGCGGGAGAAATAGGCGCGGTAACGGTATCTACGAATATGGCAGGGCGCGGCGTCGACATTCGTCTTGGCGGCGGTAATCCTGCTCAGGCAGAAGTGGTTGCCAAGCTGGGCGGATTATATGTAATAGGTACACATGTGAATGAAAGCATGCGAATAGATAACCAGCTGCGCGGGCGTTCTGGCCGCCAGGGTGACCCGGGTGCTTCCGTATTTTATATAAGCCTGGAAGACGAGTTGATGCTTCGCTTCGGCATGCATAGACTGTTTCGCGCTACCAGACAGGACGAGGCTCTTGATGATCCGGCGCTACGCAGCAAAATCGAGCATATTCAGCGCGTGATCATAGGTCAAAACTTCGATATTCAGCGGGAATTGAACGGTTATTCGGATATGGTGGAGGATCAGAGGCGAATCCTATACGAAGAAAGGCTCGGAATATTGAAAGGCGAAAGACCAATGAGCCCATCGGAGCAGCGGGTACGGCTTTTTTATATGGATGAGTTCTGGGCTGACCATCTGGCATACTTATCTTACATTCGCGAAAGCATCCATCTCGAGAGTATTACCAGTCGCAACCCGATCGATGAGTTTCATACGCAAATCACCCAAGCATTTGAGAAAATTCCGGCTAAAATAGATCATGAGTCGGCGAATATGCTTAGAAAACTTGGAGGTTCAAATGATCCGGCCAAATGGGAACAGTTCGGTCTAAAGAGTCCTATTTCGACTCGGACTTATATGATCAACGATCAATACAGCCAAGATAAGCGCAGCTCATGGACCGGAACGACGGTATTTGCTTTTTGGGGCAGTAAAATTTTGAAGCTGTTACTGTGGCCGGTATATAGGTTGTCAAAATATTGATGGGAGCGTGACGATCGATGAACAGTGAAGAACGGTTTACGAGCCGGGTCGATTCGTATTTGAAATACCGCCCGAGCTATCCAAAAGAGGCTATTGACCATTTGTACGACGTAGTTGGTTTAGATGCGAACAGTAATATAGCAGACATTGGTTCAGGTACTGGGATCATCTCAAAGCTACTTCTGGAACGCGGAAGCTATGTAATAACGGTCGAGCCAAATCAGGCCATGCGGGAAGCCGCCGAGCAAACGTTAAAAAGCAATCCGCAATTCCAGAGTATAGCAGGTTCTGCAGAATCTACTGGATTACCTGATCAATCGGTTGATTTTATTGTCTGCGCTCAGGCATTCCACTGGTTCGATCGATCCGCAGCCCAAATCGAGTTTCGCAGAATTCTACGACCAGGCGGGAGAGTAATACTCATCTGGAATTCACGTCTAACACACGGTACTCCGTTTCGTGAAGAGTACAATCAATTGCTCCATACATATGGAACCGACTACCAAAAAGTTAATCACAAAAATATTTCTCAAACGATGCTGCTGTCTTTTTTCAAGGAAGGTTCGATGCATGAAATGCGATTCAGAATGAGTCAGAAGTTCGATTTCGAGGGATTGAAAGGCCGGTTGCTATCATCTTCCTACAGTCCTGCACCTGGGCATGCAAATTACGATCCTATGATGTCAGAACTGCGGAATTTATTTGATAAAAATAATCAAGATGGTATTGTTGCATTCGACTATGAAACTGAAATTTATTGGGGAGAAGTATAGATCACCAAAATGATACCCAGTTATATCAATAAGGGATAAGAATATAACAGCCATTTGAAAGTCGCTATTTTAGCGGCTTTTTTTATATTTTATTAGAACAAGTTCTTGTCCAGCTTGTCTGGATTCAGTTGTTGAAACGAACCCTGGTACACTTCCTTAAAATCTTATAAGAAATTCTTGAAATTTCAGAAATTTATCCGATAGGCGGGTGCTATTATACAAATACAAACAAAGACGAGGTGATGAAATGCAAGCGAAATTGGCAGCGGACGCCGTTCCCATCTCCACAAAGCGAAAGTCATGGATAAGGACAATACAAAAGCACAAAGTGATGTATGCTCTCTTATTACCAGCCTTAATTTACTTTGCCGTGTTCAAATACATTCCTATGGCGGGAATCATGATTGCTTTTAAAAACTACAACCTGGCTTTGGGACTATGGGATAGCCCCTGGGTGGGATTCAAAAATTTTACGGATTTTATGAACGGCGTTTATTTCTGGGACATCATGAAAAATACGATCATCATATCGCTGTATAAGCTATTGTTCGGATTCTCCGCGCCCATCGTACTTGCTTTACTCCTCAATGAAGTCTATAGCCAATGGTTTAAGAAAATCGTACAGACCATCACTTATTTACCTCATTTTCTGTCATGGGTCATTGTGTATGGAATTATGGTGGCATTACTAGCCCCAGGCGATGGTCTCTTTAACATGATTATGAAGGATTTTGGTTTTGAACCCATCTCGTTTCTAACGGAACCTGCCTGGGGCAGATTGCTGATCATCTTATCTGAAGTATGGAAGGATATTGGATGGGGGGCAATATTGTACCTTGCCGCCTTGGCAGGAATAGATCCAAGCTTATATGAAGCAGCTCGAATGGATGGCGCTTCCAAATGGAGACAACTATGGCATATCACGTTACCTGGTATTCGAGGAGTCATTATTCTGATGCTGATTCTAAAATTAAGCCATATCCTGGATGCGGGTTTTGACCAAATATTCATGTTTGCCAATACATTTAATCAGGAGAAGATCGACATTATCGACACATGGGTATACCGTGAAGGGTTGGAGCGTCTCAAGATTGGCTTGGCTACTGCTGTAGGATTGTTTAAAGCTGTCATCGGATTTGCTTTGGTGTTGGCAGCGAATAAGCTCGCCAAAAAATTCGATGGGCAAATTTGGTGAGGTGGTCTTTAGAATGATCCATATGACAATCGGTGAAAAAGTCTGGCAAACCGTCGTTTATGTGATGCTTATTTTGTTATCCCTACTTTGCGTGCTGCCCTTCCTCTATGTGGTTGCTGTCTCCGTAACGCCAGAGTCGGAAGTATTAAGAAGAGGGATTGTGATTATACCCGAATCCTTTACCTTTTTGGCCTATAAAGAAGTATTCGTTTCTCAGGGGATCTGGCAGGCGTATAAAATTACGTTGTTTCGAACGATTGTAGGGACTGCGTTAAATGTATTTTTTACAGTAATCGCAGCATATCCGTTATCCAAAAAATATTTGCCCGGAAGAAGTCCGTTTTTACTCTTCATTGTATTTACCATGATGTTCAGCGGTGGGTTAATTCCGACCTATCTACTAATTCGTTCTCTCGGATTGTTAAATAGTCCGTGGGTATTGATTATTCCCAATCTCATTAGTGCATTTAATCTGGTGATCATTAAAGGATTTTTTGAGCAACTACCTGGTGAAATCGAGGAATCCGCGAGGGTAGACGGTGCCAGTGAGCTTCAGACGTTATGGCGGATCATTTTGCCCCTGTCCTTACCCGTGCTTTCCACCATTTCTTTATTTTACGCAGTCGGGCATTGGAACAGTTATTTTGATGCCATTGTATATATCAATGATTCCAACTACATGCCACTTCAAGTGATTTTGCGCAACATCTTGCTTAACGTCGCAACTCAAAGCGCTGATTCACTCGCCAATTCCGGAGCTGTCAGTACGTTCGCTGTGCAAATGGCCACCGTTGTTGTGACTACGGTCCCGATTTTGATCGTTTATCCATTTTTGCAAAAGCATTTTACCAAAGGTGTGCTTTTGGGATCCGTTAAAGGTTAAAAGGTGTTCCAACCTAACTTATTACGGGGAAACCGTGATAATATACAAACAAAGGAGAGGTCAATATGCAGCGTAAAAAGATTTCATTTGCTATTCTGTCGGCAATCTTAGGACTTGGAACGCTTTTGTCGGGTTGTGGGGGAAATGAAGAAGTTACATCGACCTCGAGTAATTCGCAAGGCCAGTCTGGCCAGTTTGCAACCAAAATGAAGATCTCCATGTTTAACCAAGGCACGTTCAATGCTGCTGCTCCAGTACCTCCACGGGATGAAGATATTCAACGCCAAATGTTGGAAGAAGAGATGAACATCGACTTGGATATGATGATTCCTCAAGCGGGTCAAGCAACAACCAAACTGAATACGCTCATTGCAGGCGGGGATATTCCAGACTTGATCTTCTTGAAGAGCCGCGCTGATCTTGCGCAATATTACGACCAAGGTGTGCTTGCGGATTTGACACCTTATCTGGATCAGTTTCCTGAATTACAGAAACGGTTTGGCAATGACTCCTGGGAGGCGATGTCCTATCAAGGGAAAACGATCGGAGTTCCAGGCTATGATAATGTAAACGGTATCAGTCGTAGCTTCTTCATTCGCAACGATTGGCTGAAAAAGCTGAATATGGAAGTGCCAACAACACCTGATGAGTTGTTCGAAGTTATGAAAGCCTTTACAGAGAAAGATCCGGACGGTAATGGCAAAAACGATACGTACGGATTCATCGGCGGTATGAATAAAGAAGGCAATCTGCAAACCTACGGCTTCGATAGCTTGATGTGGATGTTTGGCGTTAATCCTCCTTCGGCCGTTGAGATAAAAGATAATGAACCGGTATTCCTGTTTATCGATCCTAAAATGAAAGAGGCACTTGCCTACATTAATAAAATGATGGCAGCCAAAGTCGTAGACCCGGACTGGGTGACGATGAATTCACCTGATCTGTTGGACCAAAAGATGTTTAAGGGTAAAGTTGGCTTCATGATCAGAGATGCTCGCAGGCTTGAACCGGATTATCAGCAGAAAATGAAAGAAATTAGTGGAGAGGTGCCGGAATGGATCGTTATTCCTCCAATGAAAGGTCCTTACGGGGATCAGATTGTAGAGAGAAAATCATTCCAAGGCAATTCATGGGCCATATCTGCAAAAGCGGACGAGGACAAAATCATTCGCATCTTGTCCATGCTGAATTATCTCTTTACGGATGAAGAAGCCTATCCGAATTTTGCATACGGAATCAAAGGGATTCATTGGGATGTCGTAGATGGCAAGATCAAAAATAAAACCTCCGAGTTATCGAAGGAAATGAAAGAGAAGTACCTGTGGGTCGATCATTATAGAATGCCGCGGCGTGGTGATGATGCGGAGTACTTCAGCTTCCAGAATCCGAAGACGGCGGAAGCTTTCAAGAACAATCAGCAATATGTGGGGCCAACGTTGCCCGGTAATTTATTGACTCCGGACCCGAGCGACACCTTGGATGCTGACCGCCAACGTTTCATTAATGAAAGCTTGGTTAAATTTATGACGGGCAAAGAACCTCTCTCCAATTGGGAGAATTTCCTCCAAACGTTGGATACCAAGTTTGACATGCAGAAATATAAGGAAACAGCTACCCAGCAATTTAAAGACGCCGGCCTCATCAAGTAAAAATAAACAAAGAGAGAGTGGCTATTCGTAGCCCCTCTCTTTATTCGCATATGCTATTCTTAGTACAAAACGGAACTAAAAGGAAGATGATCCATGCGAAGAAGAATCAGCTTGCCTTTAAAATTATTTTTTATCGTGTTTGCCTTTGTATTAGGCTGCATCATCTTGATAAGCCAATTGTCTTATCGCTATGTTCAAAAGGAAATAAGAACCAATGATATTTATTACACCAATCAAATATTAGACAAGGTAGACCAGTATTTCACCGTTAATTTTTCCTCCTTCCAGACGATTCTCTTCTCAGTTGAAACATCAGTGAAAGCCAACATTAACAATACCGAAGTGATTAAAAAGCAATTAAGAGAGCTGTATGAACTCAACAGTATTTATGTCAGTAATATTTATTTGATCAAAAGCGATTTATCCATTCTAGGCGGAAGTGCACCTACACGAATATTCGATGAACCTTTATCGGAAAGGGAGCCATTGTATGATGCGGCTGACAAAAATAGAAGGACTACCTTTGTTAGTGAACCATACAAATCAAAGTACTCCGGCTGGACTGTTACGATGGTTCGATATCTGAATGGTGCTCCGTTTCCTATGGCCATTGCGGTTGATCTGGATCTAAATGCCATTGAAGAAACCTTGTTCAAGATTAATAAACAGGAACAAATGAATTTGGCTCTAATCACCGCGTCAGGGAAGATCATTGCCGGATTTTCTGAAAATAAAGGACCCCTTAGTATTCAAGATCATACGTTTTCAATCGGAGAGACGTCAGCGGAAGAAATTCTGGATACGACCGAAACAAACCTTCAACTGCATACGAAGGATGTCATCCCCGTCTCCCTTTTGAAGAAACCAACGGAAAAATTCAACTGGACCATTGTCTCCGTTAATGATGAATCACGCTTGAAAGCAGCTTTATCCAGATTGGAAACCTATTATATTGAGCTTCTAGCTGCGGGTCTTCTGTTAAGTTTGTTCATTTCTTTTTTGGTTGCCAAATATATAAGGAAACCACTCTATACGCTCAAAACAAAAATGAAGCAAGTGGAGCAAGGCATCCTCACAACGACAATAACCATTAACCGAAACGATGAGTTTGGAGATCTTTCACGCGCATTCGATCGTATGTTACAGCAAATTGTTGAACTGATTCGCCGAGCCGAGCTTCATAATGAACTTGAGCGGAAGCTGGAAATCCAGGTGTTACAGTCTCAAATAAACCCACATTTTTTGTATAACACGCTTGGTTCGATCAGCAATGTTATACGTCTCGGACAAATAGAGAAAGTCGATGTAGTGATCGGGTCGCTCATTTCATTATTGGAATACGGGATAAACGATGCTTCTGAGAAGGTGTCCCTACGTCAAGAATTACGCAATGTAGCGGACTATATCGAGATCCAGAACATTCGGTATAACCGAAACTTCAATTTGATTGAAGATATTGAAGCAGGATTACTGGATTTCCCAGTTTTCCGAATGCTGCTGCAGCCCCTTGTGGAGAATAGTATTTTCCATGGTTATAACGGAGGCGAAATTGAGGGACCTATTACGATTCATGCGTACAGGGAAGACGATATCGTGATCATAGAAGTTGTTGACCAAGGTGAGGGAATTGCAGCCGACAAATTAAAGCATATTTTAATCTCAGAACCGAGTGAAGAGGAAGTAAAAAGAAAAAGAATCGGGTTGAATAATATTCATGGTCGAATAAGACTTCACTACGGAGACCAATTCGGACTGGATATCAATAGCATACCTAAGGAAATAACCCGCATACGCGCATTATTCCCGGCAGAATTGCAAAAGGAGATGCATAATGGGTAAAGAGTATACCTGCTTCATTGTTGACGATGAAGATCTGATCATTCAACGATTGGAATTGTTTTTTAGTGAGCTATCTCATAGGGATAAGCGATTTGTTCTAGTGGGAAAAGCAAATAATGGCCTAAATGGGATCGAGGAGATCATCAAACTTAAGCCGGATATCGTCATATCCGATATCGTTATGCCGCGCATGGACGGAATCTCCATGATTGAGCAGCTCAAGGCGGAACTCCCCCATACCCAGTACATACTTTTGACCGCTTATTCATCCTTTGAATACGCCCAGCGAGCTATTCAAGCCAACGTATTGGAGTACATTGTAAAGGTTCCGCTAAGGGAAGCCGATCTGAATCGAGCATTGGATAAGGCAGCTGGAATTTTAAATGAGTTTGAGAAAAAAGAAGCGGAATTTCACTCGTTAAACGTATCCGTACTTGAAAATAAATATAGAGTCCGCAAGCAATTTTTTAACGAACTGATCCGGGGTGAAATTCCTTCTCATCGGGCATCGGATTTTGCCAATCGCATGCAGTTTCATTTCTTTCAAGCCAACTATTGCTGCTTCATCGTTGAGATGAATACGTATGAAAGTTTCCGAAACGAATACGCTGCCACAGATCAAAACATCTTGAAATATGCGATTACGAATATCATCGAAGAAACGGTGATGAGTGGTGGCCGTGGTGTAGCTGCGGATCTGTCTGATAATCGTTTTATTGGCTTTTTATCCTGGGAAAATAACCGCAGTGATATGGAAACGGAATACGCTTGCCTATCCTTGGGAGGGCAGATCATCTCTCATTTGCATCAATATGTGAATCAAAGGGTATCGGTCGCTTTTGGAGGTCCACACCGAGGCTGGGAATCGATCAAACAGGCGTACACGGAAGCTAAAAATGTGAGTGAGGATTTCTATTATCATACCGAAAAAGTAGTCAAAACACCGATGCATCGGTTCCAATACCATAATGACAAAAAAGCAGACTTTCAGCAGAAGCTGAATGATTTTCTTATACGGCTGAAACGAAAGATTTCCAAGGAAGAGCTGGACAATGCACTTGCCGAACTGTTGCAATTTGTTTCGGACCATAAAATCCACAAATCCATCATGGCGCCCATGATTAGAGACTTGTACAGAGAGATTACCTTAAAGTTTAAATCGGGTAACAAGTTGACCACGGAAGTAGCAGAATTCCCTATGGAATATATGGCATTTCAAGAGCAACTCGCCTATATTGGCGACTTCACATTCGAATACGTGCATGCGGGCCAACGGTTACATCGTGCAGAAATCATGAGTGCTATTCATTTTATAGAGAAAAACCTGAAACAGCGTTTAACGCTGGAGGCCATTGCGGAGGAAGTGAATCTAGCGCCATCGTATTTTAGCAGCTTATTCAAAAAAACAATGAACGAAGGTGTGATTAGCTACATCAACCGTAAAAAAATCAACCTCGCTCTCGAGTTGTTACATGTGAAGGATTATTCTTTATTGGAATTATGCGAGGAAGTAGGCATTGTCAATGAAGGTTACTTTTGCAAACTTTTTAAAGAATATACCGGTGATACACCTAAGCAATACCGAATCAAGATGACACGGTAGGAATTCCAATAAGGATGCAAAAAATGTATGATTTTTTCGTGAAATCCTGTAAAAAAATAGGTGCCAAAACCATTACCATGATAGGAGCATCTAATCATGGAGGTTATCAAAATGGAGTCTATAAAAGCTGATGTAACCGTCGTAGGTGGAGGTATTGCAGGGATATGTGCTGCCATTGCAGCAGCACGCCAAGGGCTGCTGGTTTCACTTATTAATGATCGGCCAGTTCTAGGGGGAAATGCGAGCAGCGAGGTCAGAGTGCACATCAACGGGTCGGCTTATCTCGGAAACAGTCCATCCTACTATGCTCGAGAGGGCGGGTTAATAGAAGAACTGAAGCTGAAGATATTTCATTACAATCCGTTATACAACAAGAAGCTGATGCTTTCACTTTCCGATACAGTCTTACTCGACATGGTTTATGATGAGCCCAACATTTCTCTATTCTTGAACACATGCGTACATGAAACGGGTATGGAGAACGGCAGAATCCAATGGGTGGAGGGCCTTCAATTGGCTTCCGAGAGAAAATTTCGTTTTGAAAGCCCAACCTACATCGATTGCTCCGGGGATGGAATTGTTGGATATCAAGCAGGCGCTCACTTCCGATGGGGAAGAGAAGCGAAGCATGAATACCAAGAGGAGCTGGCTCCTGAAGTGGCGGATCATTACACCATGGGTGATACGATTCTGTTTCAAGCCCGTGACGTAGACTATGCCGTTCCTTACAAAAGGCCTGGATTTGCGTATGATATTACGAAGCTGGAGTTTTTTGATAGTATCCGAAAAGGATTAAACCATCGATCTTTTCCAAGGAAAATCAATGGGCTTGGCGGATTGTGGTGGCTGGAATACGGCGGGCATATGGATATTATCAAGAATAATGAAGACATCGCATTGGAACTACGAAAATTGGTGTACGGGATATGGGATTATATCAAAAACAGCGGCGAGTTTGATGATGTAGACAATCTCATACTGGATTATGTGTGCCCGATTCCGGGAAAGCGGGAGTCGAGACGATTTATAGGTGAACACATGCTGTCTCAGGACGATCTTACTGCGAAACCTCATTTCGAAGATGCGGTATCTGTCGGAGGCTGGTATATGGATCTGCATGCGAATAAAGGCATCTATGATGAGGGACCAGCTACAGCATGGAATTTTGTGCCGGGATTGTATAATATCCCGTTCCGCAGCTTATTTTCACGCAATATTCCTAACCTGATGTTCGCTGGCCGCAATATAAGCACTACCCATGTGGCTTTTGGGTCTACAAGGGTCATGGCAACCTGTGGTTGTATGGGGCAGGCTGTAGGGACGGCTGCTGCGTTATGCGTAAAATATGAGACAGACCCCGCGACCCTGGTCAAAGCCCATATGGGTGAACTTCAGGCGCAGCTGCTTCGAGACGGGCAAACGATTGTGGGGCTTCAAGAGCCGTTGGATCGTTATTTTGCAGATGGATTAACGATTCGTGCCTCGTCTCAGCGAAGCTATGAACATCTTCATCCAACCGAAGAGATCTCCTTGGACAAAGCATTATGTTTGGTCTTGCCGATTCAGACATCCAAGGCTGAAAGTGTGCTTATTAAAATTAAAAATAGATCCGAGCAATCCGAAACGCTGCAAGTGAAGCTGTACGGCGGGGAGCGGAAGGAAAACTATATTCCCACCAGCGAGCTGAAAGACTATCAATTGCTTATTTCAGCGGGTTACGATGACTGGATTACGCTGGACCTGGGCTGTGAGAAACCAGCTGATGACAAAGTCTACATCGTATTGGAAGGTTCAGAGAGCCTTGCGATACACACCAATGAAGAGAAAATGACTGGAGCGGTGAGCTTCCTTTATAGACCGGAAGAGCCATCCAGGCTGAAGAAGCTTAATAAGAGCATTTGCTTCAAGGATCTGATACCATCCCAGGATATGTATAATCCCGCGAATGTCGTCAACGGTTTCTCCAGACCTTATGGTCTGCCAAACGGTTGGATTTCGGAACGGACGGAAGGACAGGAATGGTTGGAATTTGGTTTTGCAAGCCCCAAGAATCTGGATGAAATCCATCTTGTCTTCAATTCACAGCTGAATTTGGAGCATTTCGACGATCCAATCGAGCCACTGATCCAGGATTATAATGTGACCTTAACGTTAGAGGACGGAACAAAGAGTGAAATTAAAGTCCGCGGGAATTATCTTTCGTTGAATAAACATCTGGTGAATGCACAAGGTGTAACCCAAATCCGGTTTGATTTCTGTGCAACGTATGGCTCACTTTATTATGAAGTGTTTGCAGTGAAATTTTTTGCTCCTAAAAATGCGAAGTGAGGTCGGGTGAAGTTGCGATGAAAGAATTTTTTCCTCGGAGAGGGCTGCCTAATGTCATTCAGAAGTTGGAAAATGGGGAACCCGTGACCATCGTTTATTTTGGCGGCAGTAATACACGTTCGGCAGGATACAGGGTCATGACCGCGGATTGGCTGCGAGAGCAATATCCCCAGGCCGATATCCGCCCAGTGAACGCAGGCATTGATGGGACAGGATCGGACCTCGGCTGCGCCCGTTTGCAGAACGATGTACTGCGTCATCAGCCTGATCTCGTGTTTGTTGAATTTGTCGGAAATGATGGAGGAGTCCCCGAATCCAAGGCGCGAATCGAAGGTATTGTCCGACAAATCCGCAAGCACAGCCTATTCACCGATATCCTGTTCGTATATACGATTAAGGAGCGGGATTTGAACTTATTTCAATCCGGCGAGTACCAGAAGGGTGCTCTTATGCAAGAGGAAGTCGCCGACTATTACGGCATTCCTTCGATTCATCTGGGCGTGACGGTCAGTCAATTGGTTACAGATGGAAAGCTCATTTTCACTTCAAGTGCAGATGCATCCATTCCCGGTGCCGTTATTTTTACGCATGATTCGATCCATCCAACGATTCCCGAAGGACATCAGATTTACACGGACACCATCACTCGGTCATTTGAGAAAATGAGCGAACTTCGAGATCACGTGGGAAAAGTGGAACATCATTTGCCGCAAGACACTCTGGTCCCGGCCAATCCTTGGGAGTATGCAACCATGCTGCCACTGGATCAACTCACTCATTTTTCCGCAGGATGGTCTTACATGACCCCCGATGATTTTTCCTTAGTGCGCGAGTATGATTGGTTGTTCCCCAGTCTATGGCGAGCAGTTGATCCCGGAGAGACGATCACAGTGGAGTTTGAGGGAACCCACATCGGCTTATTCGATATCGGGGGGCCGGATTCTGGCAGATTGAAGGTGTCGGTGGATGGAGAGGAATCCTTTGTTATCGATCGATTCACACCCTATAACGATCATAATCGAAATCAATATGTTTTCTTGCCGGAACTACCGAATGGGAAACATACCGTTCGCTTCGAGATCGATCACGAGAAGACAGACAAAGCGGCCGTGTTTGAGGCAAGTGGCAATGTAAGAAGCATCGCACATGTTCAGCAGCATCCGGATTGGTATAATCAAACGGTCATTCAGCTTGGAAAGTTGTTATTAGTGCAGCCGCCATTATAATGAATTGTTTCACTTGAAACACGTTAAAACCTACATTCTATCTGACTGCAATAAGTGCTCAGGTAGATGTAGGTTTTTTACTTAAAATCGTATAAGAAATTCTTAAAATGAAAGAAATTTCACCGTGAAGTGACATGCTAAGATAAAAACAGCAGAGCGGATTAGTCAGAAGGGTAAGATCATTGCTTTTTTACGACCAATCGAACAAAAGGCAATCTATTCTTGAAAGCGTTACCATTATTGAGGAGAGGCTGTGAATTGTATGGTCCAAAGGAAGCTGTTTTTCTTTATTGTTTTCATGTTGACGATCGTAGTTCCTTTCAGCCTGATTGGAATAAGGGCCGCTTATGCGGAGACCTTACCCTATCAGACGATTATCATCGATGACGGAAGTATCAAGATTAATGATGTTGTGACAACTGATGCGGGTAACGAGAACAATGGATATTCGGCTCCAAATTGGACCACAAGCACAGGGGTGAAGGGGTATGATCTTTCCAGCTCCAAATATACGAGTACAGCAGGCAGAGCGATCACATGGAATCCACGCTTGGAAGCAGGAACAGCGAAAATTTCGTTCTATAAGCTGGATTGGGCAGATAAAGCAGATAGCAATGTGAAAATTGAGATTGTTCATAATGGGACAACAGATGTAGTCTTTATGGATCTTAGACCCTCATCTAGCGAGCCAGCGGGTTGGGTTGATTTGGGAGAGTACTATTTTTCCGGGGTTGGTGAAGAGTTTGTTCAATTGACCCGGTCTACCGGCACCACGAACACGATCCTTACACGTGCTGATGCGGTCAAGTTCGAAGGAAATATTGAGCAAAAAGAGCCACATAAGACGATCATCATTGATGATGGAAGCCTCACCATTGATCATGTCGTCACTGTTGATGCAGGCAATGCCAATAACGGATTCTCCGCTCCGTATTGGACCACAAGTGCGGGAGTGAAGGGATACAATAATTCCAGTTCCAAATATACGGATGCTGTAGGTAGAACGATCACATGGAATCCGCGCTTGGAAGCAGGGACGGCGAGAATATCGTTCTATAAGCTGGATTGGGCGGATAAAGCAGATAGTAATGTGAAAATTGAGATTGTTCATAACGGGATTACGGATGTGAAGTTTCTGGATCTAAGACCCTCGTCAGGTCCTTCAACTGGGTGGGTTGATTTGGGGGAGTATGAATTTAGTGGTGATGATAGCGAATTTGTCAGACTGACTCGAACGCAACCTTCGACGGGTACCATTATTACTCGAGCCGATGCAGTCAAATTCGAAGGAAATATCCAGCAGAAAGCCCCGCCGTTGCCCCCGCTGCGGAGCCGCACATTAGCCAATCTCAGTTACACGGAAAAAGGCAGCATTGAAAATGATAACTATAAAGCGACCTTCTACGAGGCGACATGGGATGGGGGCAAATCCATCGTTCGTGACATGTTCTATAAGAACACGGACACTGGGAATTGGACTCCAATTAATAATGAATCGGAAAGATTGGAGGAACAATGGGTTTTATTGGATGGGAATGCGGGCAGCCGAACCAATTACTACGATACGATGAATAAGCGCTGGATTACATTTGACGGGATCACTTTTCCAGACAGCCAAACGGCGGTATTAACCGATTCCTCACACGGCAGTGATTACGATTTACAAGTGAACTGGTCCATGGCAGGGGATAAACCAGATGTTTCGTTTGCCTTTACACCTCGCCGTGACGGCAATTATGTGATAGGGTATCAGTCCTTCACAACAGAGACAGTCTCGGGCATCAACGAAGTGTTAAATGGATTCCGGTCACATGCCAAAATGGTAGGTACCGTGGAATCAACAAGCTTGCGGGAGCTGAGCGCTCCGATGAGTCTGGTTGAGAAGAATGATGGTTCGGGGAACCCATTGACGTATGGGGTGTTTGTACCTTCGGAAGAGCTTCCGGTTGAATTTGAACCGACGGGAGGCGTGACGAAACAACGGCTGGGCATGAGCCTGGTCAACAACGAAGGCAGCGTGCAGCCCATCCTGTATGCGCCTCAATTAGGGACCTATTCACAAATGACCGCAGAAAGCACCTATCAATTTCATATGGGATTAATCGCCCAAAAAAGCAATCTGTATGAGTCCTACACAGATATTCTTCGCAATGAATACGAATATTCAGCATACCGGGAAAA
Organism: Paenibacillus sp. 1781tsa1; assembly: GCF_024159265.1. Classification (NCBI taxonomy): domain Bacteria; kingdom Bacillati; phylum Bacillota; class Bacilli; order Caryophanales; family Paenibacillaceae; genus Paenibacillus; species Paenibacillus sp. 1781tsa1. The sequence continues at coordinate 3,500,456 of NZ_JAMYWY010000001.1, forward strand.
TGTGTCAAATCAGTCGCTTACTGACGCGATGTTTAATATGATTGATTTGCTCAAGATCGAGCCGGAAGGGGATGACTCTATTAACTATGTCCCGTCACCCAGCGGGTGGTGGAGCCGTGCCAAGGGTTTTATTGATATTGAAAATGAGGATAGCGTTCGAACAAGCTCGAATGCGGTTCTTCTGGGGGCTTACTATTTGACCGGGGATGACCAGCTTTACGATACGAGAGCATTGCCGTCCGTCCAGTATGGCGTATCGCGAAATGGTATCGGTTGGTCGCCGACGCAGAAAAAAGTATACGGTGTACCTTCCTTATGGAAAATGGCTACCCTGCCGTTTGATGTTTCAAGCGTAGCCGCTGTCAATCAGATGATGGGCACTTCGGCAGGAATTCGGGCGCTGGCAGAGGAAGAGTACCTTATGCGTGATCCTGACCAGAAAGACCGCGGGCCTGTCATTCAGCCCCTGATGATGTATCGTATGACGGGAGAGACACAGTATCTACAGGCTGCGAAGGATGCAGCCGACAACTATATCACGCAACATATCGATACGCCTGCATCTGTCGATGTGAGTAAAAATGAGTTCATTTATTATTATAGCAAGCTGTGGATGGAGATCTTGGAGCTTTATGAGGAAACGCAGGACCCCAAATACTTGAATGCCGCTTACAAGGAAGCTAAACGGTATGCAACCATGTTCGTTGCTCGTCCAGTTCCTGAAGGGAACGTTACGATTCCGCAGCCGGAAACATATAATTACGCGGAGTCGTTCCATTGGCCGGAAAGCGGTAAATTTCAATATCCTAGGCTCAAACTTCCCGAAGATATTGCCGGAGGGGTTCAAGCGGAGCGTTGGCTTGTTTCACCGAGCGGATTGACGTTTGAAGCAGGAAGTACAACCGGCTATTATCGGATGAATGCTCAGGAAGCTCCATTCATGCTAAGATTGTCGCTCTATACAGGGGATAAACTGCTGCAGGATATTGCTCATAATGCAGTTATTGGTCGGTATTCCAGTTATCCGGGTTATTATTATAAAGGCTTCGCCGTTAGCCAACTTGAACCGGACTTTCCTCTGGAAGGCCCGAGCGGGGCTACATCCATCTATTATCACCATATTCCGGGGCAACTCGGGCAAACGATGGATTATTTGATCAGCGAACAATCATTGAAATCGAACGGGAATATTACATTTCCATCCGTATTCGAAACGAATTTTCTATGGTTCAAATATCACCTCTATGGGAATAAACCAGGTCAATTTTATGGCAATTCCGACGTTTGGCTATGGATGCCAAAGGGGATCATTAAGACCAATCATCCTCAATTGAACTGGATCACAGGTGAGAGTGGAGATAAATTTTACATTGGGCTAAGCAACGCATCGTCAGAAGAAATTCAGACTCCGATCGAATTGAATGAACAGATCATTGGGTTCAACCCGGCACAAGATTATACTGTAACGATCATCCGCGACAATGGTACACCAGAGCAGGCAGTTATGAGTGGTGGAATCATTCAAGCTACGGTTTCAGGCAAGGGAATCACTGCTATCATTGTAGAGGGACTTGATATTGATGTACCGCTGCATCAGGTCAGAACGGCAGAACCATCGGATGCAAGTTATTTCTTTGATACCCACAGTCCAATTGATGCGGTTAAAGGTATGCTGATCGTTAAGCCTGACGAAACGGTTTATGATGCTTATGTGCAGGCCAAAACGACAAAACCAGCGACAATCCATTATTCGTTGGATGGCGGGGCTACGTATACGACCGTCCCGGATACGATCTATCCGATGGAATGGTCGATACGGGTGAATGATTTATCCCAAACCTTCACGTATTACGTGGAATCGGAGGGGAAACAGACCCGCAAGCGCACACTCTATCTGCCAGATCAGGTAACGGAAACGCCAGTCCAGCCCGATGATGGGCAGGATCATTCATCTATCATTGTGGATAATACGGAGGCGGAGACAGAAGGTGTCTGGATAAGGGATACGACGGCTAACGATTATTATTATGATAACTATGTGTATGCCAAATCTACGTCCGGCACATCGACAAGCAAAATGAGATGGCGGCCTGATCTGCCGGAAAATGTCACTTACAGTGTGTATTACAAGATTCCGCAAATCACTGCAACTAGTGAGAATTGGGCAACAAATGCCTCGTTTACCGTTTATCATAGTGAAGGCTCCGATACGGTTACTGTTGATGAGACAATGACGAACGGTACTTGGGTGCACCTGGGGGATTATCCTTTTGCTGCAGGTGATAGCGGGTACGTGGAACTAACGAACAAGGCCAACAAATCCAGAGTCGTAGCTGATGCAATAATGTGGGTGGACCCGAACAGGATACCGCAATTGGAATCTGCCGTAGTTCAGTCCGATCGGAACGAGCTGCAGATGACGCAAACCGCACAACTAAGCGTAACCGGCTATTTGGATAACGGTTTGATCGGTGATCTGACACAGGCCGATGTTCAGTATTTCGTTGATCGTACGGATCTGGCTGAAGTGGACAGCAGTGGGTTGTTGACTCTTCTCAATCTCGATGGGGACACGGATCACATTGAGGTATGGGCCACGGTAACGATTGACGGAGTGACCTTAACCACACCGCATTTGACCATCACGATTAAGGACCTAACGATTATCGTAGACAGTACAGATACAACAGGGTTATACACAACAGAAGGGTCTTGGAGCCAAAGTAATTTAGCCGGATATAAAATTGGGGTTAAATCCCGCTACTCAACCGTTCAAGGATCATCCGCAACGTGGAAAGGCCAGTTTCCAGAAGGGAAATATACCGTTTCCATCTACAAGCTCGTCCATACAACGGCAAACGATAACAATGTCAAAGTGGAAGTAAAGCATAAGACGGGTACCGAGGTCACCTATATCGATGCAACGGTCGGCTCATCGGGTTGGGTTAATCTGGGTACGTTCGACTTCGAGGGAGACGGCAGCGAGTATGTTCGTTTAACCAGGGTTACTCCTACAACGGTAGACCCGCCAACGCTTCCTGCGGATATGATCTATACGAGGGTTGACGCAGTTATGTTCGAACGGCATTCCGATGATTCACAGTTGCTTGCAAATGAGGCACCAGATGAACCGACACGTTCTGAACAAGAGCAGTGAATTATGAATGGAAATGAATCAACGGCAAGTGATGGTATACGAATTATTGTAAAATAACGCCAAGAGCCGAGTGGATCAAAACGATCCATTTGGCTCTTTTTGTTTAGGAGCAAGAAGGTGTGGTCACAGGAAAGGAAGCCAGTAGGCCTCCTTCCTCGTACCCATCAACCACTTAAGTTTGCCAAATCCAACTTTTTTGGGTTCTCTTAAAAAAATTGCCGCTTTCAGATTATGTTTCGTCACACTCAAAACGTTTCTCTAGACCCACACAAATTTTCAATGATACTATCATACACGTGCTAGAAATGAAGATTGCAGGAGGATATCATTTTGGATCAACTAAAATACGATAATCTAAAGCTGGGGGAGCGCGGAGCGATCATCAGCATTATCGCCTACATAGGTTTGACCTTATTAAAATTGATCGTTGGCAATATGGCCGGATCAGAAGCGCTCAAGGCGGATGGATTAAACAATGCCACCGATATTGTGGCCTCCATAGCTGTACTGATCGGTTTGAAGCTTGCCCAACGTCCAGCCGACAAAGATCATACATACGGTCACTGGAGAGCAGAGACCGTTGCGTCACTAATTGCTTCTTTCATTATGATGGCAGTAGGTTTACAAGTACTGTTTGAAGCCATCAGTTCTGTGTTCCAAGGTACACATGAATCTCCGGATATCATCGCCGCGTACACAGGTATCTTCTGCGCGGTTATCATGTATCTGGTCTATCGCTATAACAAGAGACTTGCTACACGTATTAAAAGTCAGGCGGTCATGGCTGCAGCTCGAGATAATATCTCCGATGCCTGGGTGAGCACCGGTGCGGTCATTGGAATCGTGGGTTCCCAGTTCGGCCTCCCCTGGCTGGACCCTGTAACGGCTGTCATCGTAGGTTTCCTGATCTGCAAGACCGCTTGGGACATTTTCAAAGAAGCCACACATCATCTGACGGATGGTTTTGATGTTGAATTGATTCAGGAGTACAAAAAGACGATTGCCGGAATAGACGGTGTTGAGCAGGTCAAAGACGTAAGAGCACGCAATTATGGCAATAATGCTGTAGTGGACGTTGTCATAACCGTCCATGCTGAGCTGGATCTTCAACAAGCACACGATATCTGTACAGACGTGGAGAACGAGTTAATGGAGGAGCATGACGTATACACCGTTCACGTTCATGTGGAACCTGATATGCTGAAAGAGTGCATTTGATATTAAGATTTTAAAAGAGTGACCCGGCAAAGCAAAACCAGTGAATATAACTCATTCACTGGTTTTTTGCTGATTCCAATTGTTATTCTTTGAACGAATCCACGCATTATTAACTCCTACATGACTATCTCGGCAAATTGTAGGTAATCAGATTGTTATATTTATCCGCATGTTTCTGTTCATCCAGAATGATCCCCCACACCGTGTCTTTATATATGCCATAAGGGAGACCAAACCATATTTTTCTATACTTTTCCACGGCAGCCAATTCACCTTGAAACGCCTGTTGTAGCCCAGCAAGATAAGAGGTAACCGTCTCAACCGGTTCACTACTTACGCCCGAAATCTCCTGACCTGTAAGATCCTTGTACATTTGCCGAAACATTTGATTATGTCCATGTTCATCATTACGGATGCTCGTGATGATGGCAGCCTGATTGGCATCAGGTGACAACTGAATCAGTGAATCATAGAACATCTCATCGTTTCGTTCTCCCTGCACAGCCGATTTGATTAATTCAAGTGCTTCGGCTGATGATGTTGCCCATACCGGAGTAAAAGTGTACCTGTAACCATAAGGATATGCCACATACATTACGAATCCCTCCAAGACGAATATGCGTTAAGATATGCACGTATGCCCATCCGCGTTAACCCATAGCTGTCTTGTGTATGTACGGTAAACTTTTCAGACCGGGTTTCGATCGCTTTGTAGATGTTTCAATAACATACCGTACCCGTAAGCAAGCACAAATGGCAGGAGATAGGACAAGAAAGTCCAAAAGATGTTCCAACCGTTAAAATAGATCACATGTCCCAACATTTTAGCAATCCATTCTAATAATGTGAGAGACAAGGCTGAAACGAGAATCGCCACCCATGGCTTCGTACCTTTTACTAAAATGGCATACATCATCAAGCATCCGGCAATTGGATAGATTCCGAGGTCCATAGGGAGAGCGGCAAAGGACTGATTGCGTGTATTCGGGAGGATGTTCCAGAAATAATTGAATCCCACATTGTTGATGCAAGACGCAATAGCCACGCCGAGTGGATAATAGATAACAAGGATCTTCAAGTTCCGTCGTAAAATCCATACTGCCAATAGTATAGGGACGACCATACCCAAGAGTATATTCCCTAACATACATTTCCCTCCAAAGCTTGTTGCTTCTATTTTTCATGCTCCATTGATCGCTCCGCTGTTTTTTTCTCCAGAAGACGATCCATTTGATCGGACAGTGCATTTAATTTTTTATCATAATGCTTGTACGTATAGTATCCAATGATTGCTTTGACCGTAAAAAAGAGTATCGCGGCAATGACAATCAATATATAATTGTGGGCAATTTGCCTCAACCAATCGTTAACCGCATTCATCGGATTTCTCTCCTTCAACACATAGATGGTTATGTTAAAGTACCCAACATCATAGGAAATAATGCATGGCTAACGGGCCGGCAAGAATGAACAAAAATGGCAAATAAAATCGCCAACAGGCAGTAGAACATCAATATCTACTACATCTATGACGACAGGGCAGTTCAGTAGAGGGTGGCGACCTTTCCAACGATTCATTCTATTTGGGATTTAGGATCATGTTGTTTGGTTTCATTGATTATATATAAGGCAACATATTTAAGGACGATTGGGTGAATACTCAAAAGAGTTCCATAATTATCTAACAAGTGAAAGGGTGCTTGTATTGTACGAACATCTTATCATCTTCATCCGAAGTATCTTTGCCTTTTTGATTTTATTGGGTATTGCGCGCATATTGGGAAAACAAACGTTGTCTGATATGAATTTCCATGAATTTATCACAGCAGTTATCATGGGAGCCATAGCTGCCAATCTAGCTTTTAACGAAAAAATAGAAGTCACACATCTTATTCTTTCTCTAATTGTTTTTACCGGAACCTCTTATCTGTTATCTAAATTAAATCTGAAAAGCAGAAAAATTCGTCTACTGGCAGAAGGGTCACCTACCGTATTAATTGAAGGCGGCAAAATCCTTGAAAATAATCTCGCCAAGAATAAGCTGACATTGGATTCCTTAAACCAAACTCTAAGACAGAAAGACATTTTCAACATGGAGGAAGTAGAGTACGCCATACTCGAAGTGAATGGACAAGTTTCGGTCATGAAAAAAGCCAAATATAGAACGGCTACGGTTGAGGATGTTCATAGGAAGGTAGAATCCAAACCTGAACACATGCCTGTGGAGTTAATTATGGACGGAACGATGTTAAGCAAGAATCTAGAACTAAATGGCATATCAGATAAGGAATTAATACAACAGCTTGAATTGAAAAGCAAGGACATAAGCGATGTATTCTATGCTGTAAAAGGAAGCGACGGCAGGATCTATATTGATTATTATGAGGATCAAATCAAGCATCCCATTGATGTCGAGTGACACCATCAAAAAAGAAAAACCTTCTCTTCGGATGAAAGAAGAGAAGGGATGATCGTAAACTACCGAATTACTGATGCTTGCTGAGAATATCAAATATGATCTTGGCATTGTCTGTGTTGTCGATCAAACCGGCGAAGCGATGACTTGCCGGGCCATAGGCATAGACAGGAACATCTTCACCTGTATGTCCACCTGTGGTCCAACCCGTAAACGAACGACTATTAATAATTGCTTCAATGGCATTATCAATCTTCGTTACATCTGCACTTTTGGCTGCTTCTTTCACCGATTCAATCTCTTCCGCCTTCAACTCGAGTTTCAGATAACTTTTCAGTGTTTCTTCAACCGAAGCACCTTTCGCAATTTGTGCGGCCATGAAGTCTGGTGTCCGCAGTGCAGCTTTGATCGGATCCACGAAGAAGTTGTATTCGCCGTCTTTTCCAAGCGTAAGTCCGCCCGTGGAGTGGTCGGCAGTAGCTACGACAAGCGTTTCACCGTCTTTTTTGGCAAAATCAATAGCTGCCTGAAATGCTGCCGCGAAATCTTCCATTTCACTCATTGCGCCAACGATATCATTATCATGTCCTGCCCAGTCAATTTGGCTTCCTTCGACCATTAGAAAGAACCCTTTGTCGTTCGAACTGAGGCGATCAATCGCTGTATTGGTCATCTCAGCCAATGATGGCGTTGCAGCAGTACGATCGATCATCTTGTCCAATCCTCCATCGGCAAACAGTCCAAGCACTTGTTGATTCTTATCGGCAAGGAGAGCGGAACGATCCGTCACATAGCTGAATCCGGCCTTTTGGAACTCCTTCGTCAGGTCACGACCCTCGCGCACAAAATTGGATTTCCCTCCACCCAGGAGAACATCAACCTTATGCTTGCCATTAATCAACTCATCATAATAATCATCCGCAATGGCATCCATGTTTTTTCGACTGATATCATGGGCACCGAATGCAGCCGGTGTGGCATGAGTGATCTCCGATGTAGCCACGAGCCCGGTGGCTTTCCCGTTTTCTTTTGCCTGCTCCAGTACGGTTTTGACTTCCTTCTGTGCGGGGTCGACCGCAATAGCAGCATTGTAGGTTTTAACGCCTGCCGACATGGCTGTTGCTGCGGAAGCGGAATCCGTCACATTTTGTTTATCATCATCCGGATAAGTCATCTGTGCCCCGACAAGATAAGGGTCAAATACGGTTCTGTCAATGCCCTTCGTTGAAGGATTATCCTTCATATAACGGTAGGCAGAAGTATAAGAGGTCCCCATGCCATCCCCAATAAGGAAGATGATGTTCTTGATTTGTTTTTTCTCCACACTTACAGCTTGAACGGCACTTGCTTGTCCGCCGGACAAGAGAGTAGAAGCCGATACAGCCAGAGTCAGCGCTACCGCTGGTAATACTCTTTTGGATAATTTCACAATGATTCCTCCTCATCATATCTCGAAAACAAAAATGAATGCATGAATCTATATTCATTTGTTCATCATTAAAAAGGTTAGCATTCATTTGTAAATGAAAACCAAGAATTTTGTATACCTGAGGTAAATAAACAAAATAAAGCGATGTGTTAATTCTTTGCTCATGCCACTATTTTTGAAGTATGATACAACATAAGTAGAACGCTTTCATTTTTATATTTAGTTAGTTTAAATTCAATTTCATTTCAGGAGGCTCTTACCATTGACCACACCAACTCCAAATTTTAATGGGTATCTCTTTGTACATTTTATTGGCGAACAACCAGACGGAGAGCAGGTTTATTTCTCCTATAGCGAGAATGGTCTTCACTGGAAGGATCTTAATGGCGGCTCGCCTGTGCTGTTTTCCGATCTTGGAGAAAAGGGGGTACGGGACCCGTTTCTGATTCGTTCAGTCAAGGAAAATAAATTTTATCTGATTGCTACGGATCTCCGCATCGCAAGCGGCAAAGGATGGACTCATGCCGTTAATGCCGGGAGCCGGGACATAATTATATGGGAATCGAGCAATCTCGTGAACTGGTCATCCCCATGGAACGTTACACTGGGTGTTGAGGGGGCTGGATGTGTCTGGGCACCCGAAGCTGTGTATGATGAAACAACAGATGAGTTTCTCGTATTTTGGGCTTCTGCAACGCAAGAACCTCAGGAGCAAGAACGAAAGCAAAAAATATACAGCGCTCGTACAAAAGACTTCCGTACGTTCTCCACATCGGAAAAATACATTGAGCGGGATAATCATATTATTGATACAACGATTCTTCCTGCGGCTGGCTGTTACTATCGATACTCCAAGGATGAAACAACCAAAAACATACGGGTAGAAAAAGGAGAGTCTCTCGACAAAGGAGCTTTCGTTACGCTGCAAGCCCCTGTACTGGAGGCTGTGGCAGGTGTGGAGGGACCTCAGATCTTTAAATTCAATGACAGGGAGGAATGGTGCCTAATTGTTGATCGATTTGCAGAAGGCAAGGGGTATCTTCCTCTGTTGACTACAGATCTGGGAAGCGGAGAATTCCGAATTGTCCCTGATAGTGATTTTGATATGGGAACAACTCAAAAGCGGCATGGAAGTGTCCTGCCAATCACAGCTGAGGAGTGCAGCAGGCTTCTCGCGGCTTTTGGGGATGGTCATCAGGTGCTTCCCGGACAATATGCCGATCCTGATGTCGCACAGTTTTGGGATCGTTACTATATGTATCCGACAACAGATGGCTTTGAGGGGTGGTCGGGAACACAGTTCAAGGTGTTTTCTTCTTCAGACCTCCAGCATTGGCAAGACGAAGGTGTGATCCTTGATCTGGGAACAGAGGATGTCGCCTGGGCAATCGGTAATGCCTGGGCACCGGCAATTGCCAGCCGAAACGGGAAGTTCTATTTTTATTTCTGTGGCAAGATGCTGAACGGCGAGAGTGCCATCGGCGTTGCTGTAGCGGATACACCGATTGGTCCATTCCTGGCCGAGTCGCAGCCTTTGATCACAATGGAGCAGTTAAGACGTCTGGGCATCACCATGGGCCAAGCTATCGACCCTTCTATCTATACCGAAACGGATGGAAAATCGTATTTGCTGTTTGGCAACGGACATGCTGCCATTGTGGAGCTTGGTGAAGACATGATAAGTATCGTTGAGGACACAATGATCAATCTGGCGGGTTTGCATGATTTTCGTGAGGCGATAACCGTGTTGAAGCAGGGTGGACTTTACCATTTTACGTGGTCCTGTGATGACACAGGCAGTGAAGACTATCATGTGAATTACGGTACGGCAGAGCAGTTATACGGTCCAATTACCTATCGATACCCAATCCTGAGCAAAAATGTCGAGAAGGGCATGCTGGGCACAGGTCATCACTGTATATTTAATGAGCCCGAAACCGGTCAGTACCGGATTGCCTATCACCGTTTTGTGACGCCACTATCCAGATTTTCCTCTGGGAAGGGGTATCACCGCGAAATATGTATGGACCCACTTCTGTTTGGTAAGGACGGACTGATCCAGCCTGTTATACTCTAACATAAGACGTCAGTTGAATCGCTATTTTATGAAGAGCAGATACACTTTGAAACGCCTGTCAGAATTCGCTTTTAGCGTTTTGGCAGGCATTTTTGTCATGCACCTAATACAAGCCAAACTGTAGGGTTGAGGAGGGGATGTAACTAATTGAACTCCTTCATTTGAGAATACATTTGACATACATATCAATAAATCGTATTATTACGATATAACGATTTAGGAGGAATACTTTTGAACATTCCCGCTTTTGACAGCAATAATATTAAACAGTTCGATGAACCTGCTAATCTGCTGAAAGCTTTATCTCACCCCATTCGTTTATGCATTGTGCGGGGACTGATGATGAAAAAAAAATGTAATGTTTCTTATATGCAGGAATGTCTGGATCTTCCCCAATCTACAGTGTCACAACACCTCCAGAAGCTTCGTAGTGCAGGTATTGTTGCTACGGAGCGAAATGGACTTGAAGTGAACTATGTGCTTGCCGATCAACGGGTTGAACAGATTATTAAAACTTTATTTGAAAAGGATGATTGTGAATCATGAGCAAAAAAGTACTTATTGTTGGCGGTGTAGCTGGAGGTGCTTCTGCAGCTGCACGTCTTCGCCGTCTGGATGAACATGCCGAGATTATTATCTTTGAGAAAGGACCCTATATCTCATTTGCCAATTGTGGCTTGCCTTATTATATAGGTGGCTCAATTGCGGACCGCGAGCGTCTGCTGGTGCAAACGCCAAAAGGGATGGCTGAACGTTTTCGTATCGATGTGCGTATAAAAAGTGAGGTTGTAGCTATCGATTCGCAGAAGCGAGTGGTTAAGATACAATCGCAGGAACGCGGTGCATATGAAGAAAGCTATGACGAGTTGATATTGTCACCAGGTGCAAAACCGATCATTCCGGATCTGCCGGGTAAGGAGAATCCACTAATTTATACCGTACGTAATATTCCTGATATTGATCGGATCAAAGACCAGATAAGTTCTTCTAACAACAAGTCTGCGATCGTCATAGGTGGTGGATTTATAGGTGTGGAAATGGCTGAGAATTTAAAGGAAGCTGGTCTGGATGTAACGCTGGTTGAGGGGAACGGACAAGTACTTACACCATATGATCCCGAGTTAGCAGCCGCATTGTCACAGGAAATGGAGAATCATGGTGTGAACCTACTGTTTTCCAAGCGTGTTCAGGGATTCCATTCCCTGGAGCAGGGCATAGGGGTCGAACTTGCGGATGGTCATACGCTAACAGCTGATATGGTTATTCTTGCGATAGGCGTAACGCCGGACACTTATTTCTTGAAAAATAGCGGCATTTCGCTGGGTGCACGTGGACATATTATCGTAAATGAAGCTCTAGAAAGCAGTGTGCCACATATCTATGCTGTTGGGGATGCCATCGAAGTAACCGAAACCATTCATGGCACTAAAGCAACGATACCACTTGCCGGACCTGCCAACAAACAAGGACGGATTGTTGCTGACCGTATCGCAGGGCTTCCTTCTACCTATAAAGGAACACAAGGTACGTCCATTATCAAAGTATTTGGAATGACAGCAGCCACAACAGGCAGTAATGAGAAAACACTACAGCGTCTTGGCGTGGAATATCAAACGGTTATCGTACACCCTGCTTCTCATGCATCGTATTATCCGGGTTCGAGCGCAATTACTCTTAAGTTGCTGTTTACTCCGGAAGGTAAAATTTTAGGCGCACAAGCAGTCGGTTATGATGGCGTCGATAAACGAATTGATGACATTGCTGTTGCCATTCATTTTGGAGGACATCTCCGGGATTTGACAGAGCTTGAACTGAGTTACGCGCCACCTTATTCTTCTGCTAAAGATCCCGTGAATATGGCTGGATATGCAGCAGAGAATATGATTACTGGACGTGTTCAGACGTTCACCTATAATCAATTGGCTGATCGTCAGCCGGAGCAGTCGATACTTCTGGATGTTCGCAGTGAAATCGAGCATCAAAACGGTCATATACCGGGTTCACTCTCTATTCCAGTCGATGAGCTTCGTGAGCGGTTAGATGAATTAGACCCGTCCAAAGAAATCTGGCTCTACTGTCAAGTCGGCCTACGTGGTTACACAGCTTCGCAAATTCTGCGTCAGCATGGTTTTAACGTGAAAAACTTGAGTGGTGGTTATAAAACTTATCGTCAAGCCCAGTTTAAGCCTGCTCCATTTACTGCTGCAAAACAAGATCATCATGTTCCTGCCCTGGAAGCAAAGGAGAAGGAATCTATTCCAACGGACTCAACACAGCAGCAACGTATTGATCATGACTTGAACGTATGCGGGTTAAGTTGTCCTGGTCCGCTAATTCAGGTTAAGCAGAAAATGGATCAACTCTCGAACGGAGAAACCCTGCGTGTGAAAGCTTCCGATCCAGGCTTCTATGAAGATGTCAAAGCATGGGCCACGATGTCAGGTTCCACCATCTTGCAGTTGGAAAGACTGAAAGGCGGTACAATTGAGTCTGTCCTTGTTAAAAATACAGCACAACCGGTATCGGATTCTCCCATCAGCGATCCTGCCAGCACAATGGTAGTTTTCAGTGGCGATCTGGATAAAGCGATTGCCTCACTCATTATTGCAAATGGGGCCGCAGCCAGTGGACGGAAAGTAACTCTATTTTTCACATTTTGGGGATTGAGTATTATTCGTAAGCAGCAACCGCAAAAGTTATCCAAAACCATGATCGGCCGTATGTTTGATATGATGTTACCTCGCGGCAGCCAGAAGCTTGGCATGTCCCAAATGAATATGCTCGGAGCAGGCCCGAAAATGATCCGTGGCTTGATGAAAAAACATCATGTGCCTTCGTTGGAAGAATTGATAGAGAGTGTAATTGCACAAGGAGCAGAGATCGTTGCATGCCAAATGTCTATGGATTTAATGGGAATCCAGCGTGAAGAATTAATAGACCAAGTCAAAATTGGTGGTGTCGGTTATTATCTTGGTCAAGCCTCACAAGCAAATCATAACCTTTTTATTTAAAAAATGATCAATGATTGTACAATTACCGGACTTTAACTATTGAAGAGGGTTCACAATCTCCAAAAAGCGTTGATTCGAATTCGAATCAACGCTTTTTGGACTTAATCATCAAGTAAAAATTTGACTTCATTGTTTTGGTATTATAATATAAGCATACACTTATATTTAATTGAAGGAGGACGTGCTATGGATTCTATGCAAGAGATAGCGGATAAGCTTAAATTGCTCGGTGATAAAACACGCCTTACGATCCTTACACTCCTCAAAGAACGTGAATGGTGTGTGTGTGAATTTGTAGAGATTCTAGACATGTCGCAACCTGGAATTAGTCAGCATTTACGCAAGCTGAAGGATCAAGGCTTAGTTAAGGAGAATAAGCGTGGCCAGTGGGTATACTACTCTTTAAATGTAGAGAATACACCCTATATTAAATCTGTCTTGGAACTGATGCCGGACACGGCAACGATTCTTAAGTCTTTGAATAAAGAGAACTTTACATCCGTATGTAATTAATTTTTAATCAATATATAAGTATATTGTTATATACAAATATAAATTCAGATGGAGGAACTGAAAGGGGGGAATATATTGTTTTCTACGCTGCTAGCGTGCATGATCTTTTTAATTACGCTAATCCTTGTCATCTGGCAGCCTAAAAACCTGTCCATTGGTTGGTCTGCTTGCGGCGGAGCAATTCTTGCTTTACTTGTGGGTGTGGTCAATTTGGAAGATGTATGGGATGTGACACACATCGTATGGAACGCCACGCTTGCGTTTGTTGCAATCATTCTGATCTCATTAATTCTGGATCGTATCGGCTTTTTTGAATGGGCTGCCTTAAATATGGCCAAAGCCGCTCATGGCAATGGTGTACGTATGTTTATTTACGTCTCCATCCTTGGTGCAGTGGTTTCTGCTTTCTTTGCCAATGATGGAGGTGCACTGATTCTGACACCGATTGTTCTAGCCATGGTACGTGCACTGAATTTCGATGAGAAGAGAGTATTTCCATTTATTATCGCCAGCGGATTTATTGCGGATACGACTTCTTTGCCGCTGGTTGTGAGTAACCTGGTCAACATCGTGTCTGCCGATTTCTTTGGTATTACGTTTATGGAGTACGCAGGAAGAATGTTTGTTCCGAATCTGTTCTCACTGGTGGCGAGTATCGGCGTACTGTATCTCTTTTTCCGCAAGAGTATTCCCAAACGATTTGATTCGAGTGAATTGAAATCTCCTGCAACTGCCATTAAAGATATGAAGATGTTTCGGTTGTCGTGGGTGGTATTAGCGGTTCTTCTCATTGGATACTTTACCAGTGAATTTATCGGAATCCCCGTATCCCTTGTGGCGGGTATTGTCGCGATATTCTTCCTGATCATGGCTTCCCGGAGTTCTGCTGTGCCGACTGCATTGGTTGTCAAAGAAGCACCTTGGGCCATCGTATTTTTCTCCATCGGAATGTATATCGTGATTTATGGTCTACGTAACGTCGGTTTAACGGATCTGTTGGCCGTAGTCATTCAGGCTGTGGCAGATCAAGGATTGTTTGCTGCAACAATGGGTATGGGCTTTATCGCGGCAATCATTTCATCCCTATGAACAATATGCCTACCGTGTTGATTGATGCACTTGCCATTGATGCAACCACAGCTACAGGGACTGTTCGAGAGGCGCTTATCTATGCCAATATTATTGGCTCGGACTTAGGTCCCAAGATTACCCCGATTGGTTCACTCGCGACACTGCTCTGGCTTCATGTGCTTAGCACCAAAGGTGTCAAAATTTCATGGGGCACTTACTTCAAGACAGGTATCATTATCACTATTCCGACTCTGCTTATTACGCTAGTGGGTCTGTATCTGTGGTTAAGCATTCTATAATTCAAACAACGAGGAGAAGATGAACATGAGTAAAAAAACACTGTACTTCCTGTGCACTGGCAACTCTTGCCGGAGCCAAATGGCCGAAGGCTGGGCCAAGAAATATCTGAGTGAGGACTGGAACATCTATAGCGCAGGAATTGAGGCCCACGGTCTGAATCCCAAAGCAGTGGAAGCCATGAAAGAAGTTGACCTTGATATTTCGACTCAAACTTCCGATATCATTGATTCAGAGTTGTTGAACAATGCTGATTTTGTAGTCACATTGTGTGGGGATGCCGCAGATAAATGTCCAATGACACCTCCACATGTGAAGCGGGAACACTGGGGATTCGATGATCCTGCCAAAGCGCAAGGTACAGATGAAGAGAAATGGGCCGTATTCCAAAGGGTTCGTGACCAGATCGGGGAACGCATTAAAACATTTGCTGAAACCGGAAAATAATACAGACCTGCCTGAGCAGGATAATTGCATGAACATCGAGAGGATGCCACCATACGTGGCATTTTTTTGTTCAAAAAAAATGAACGTTTCATTCAGAAACGGTTCTTTGACTTACCCATAACAGCAACATAGAGTGATGACAAGGAAGGTAGTTGATTTTAGCTAGGCAAATGAGAAGCATATACACCCTTGACTTTCCCCTGTACGGGAAACTATATACTCGCATTATGTTAAAAGATTGGAGATGATATGTTGTTCAAAATCAGTGCGTTTTCCAAGCTGAGTAGGGTCTCATTAAAAACACTGCGTTATTATGACCAGATTGGCATACTTAAGCCGAGAAAGGTAGATCACGATACGGGTTACCGTTACTATTCCGCAGATCAGCTTCTCGAGCTCAACCGAATCTTCATTTATAAAGAATTGGGGTTTACGTTGCCACAAATCACACAGCTGTTACAGGAACATATTACATTGGAGAATATCCAAGGCATGTTTAAGCTAAAAAGAAGCGAAATTCAGCAGATTATCGATACGGAACAAGCCAAACTCGTCAGAATCGAGGAACGCATGCAACTTATAGAGGAAGAGGGGCACGTCGAAACTGGGCAAGAAATCCGAATCAAAGAGGAAGGTGCTCGGCAGTTCCTTTTTCAGACAGGGTGCGGGAGGGAAGAGGAGATCCCGAGTTTATTTCGTCAGTTTGACCAGTCAGTAACCAAAGAAATGCGCCAAATGATCGACGGACCTCAGGTTGTTTTGTGGAAAGAAATCGCAGGACAAGAGGAAGAGTTCGAGTTTGAAATAGGTTACTTCTTAACCTGTGAGCTGCGATCACCTCCCGACCAATTTCAACTGCGGACTCTTCCTGCTGAGCCCATGATGGCCACCATAGCTTATCGTTCTAATGCAGCCTTTGCCTGTAATGCCTGTGTTCATCTAGCTACATGGATTGAGAAGAATAACTATCAGATCAAGGAGAACGAAGCTGGTAGGGAACTTTATTTACCTTTATCCCAAGAAAAAGATGCACAATTCATAGAAATACAAATTCCAATACTAAATAGATAACTGAAAAAGACGGAGTGAAGTAAAGTGAAAAATAAATGGATCATCTATGTCCTCGCATTGGCTGTTTTTCTGATTGGAACTATTGAATACATTATTACGGGAGTCATTGAAATGATCGCCGCAGACTTAAGCGTATCTAGTTCCGAAGTGGGTTTACTGGTAACTGTGTTTGCTCTCGCAGCGGCCATTATCGCCCCGATTCTCATTGCAATTACCATAAATATGGATCGCAAGAAATTACTCTTGTCCACCCTCATTGTGTTTATAGCCAGCAACGGACTTATGCTTTTAAACCTTTCTTACGAAACTTTACTATGGGTTCGAATTATTCAAGGGGCGAGCGGAGGGATCGCTACGGTTATAGCTATGGCCGTATCCACACGACTCGTTGAAAAAGAGAAAAGGGGCAATGCCATCGGCATCATTTTGATGGGGCTAAGCAGTTCGCTAGTGCTCGGTGTCCCATTGGGCACATTTTTTAGTGAAATGTTTGGATGGAGAGTTCTATTTATATTCATCGGATTGTTAAGTGTTTTTCCATTACTTATTATCTACAAAAAGGTTCCGGCAATCAAAGAGGAAGAAAAGATCACCCTCAGAATGCAGCTCTCCATTTTAAAAAATCCACTCATTCTGACTGCCTTGCTTATTACATTATTGTATATAGGCGGCTATTCGACACTGTTCACGTATATTACGCCTTTCTTGCAAGCTACATCCGCTCTTACCATGACCGAGATAAGTGGTGTTCTGTTTCTTGCGGGAATTTGCAGCTTTGTCGGATCAAAAGTGGGCGGACAACTGGCAGATGCAAAGGGATCAAAGTTTACAATTTGTCTAGGCCTTCTGTTACAAGGGGTGACTCTTCTTTTGTTCGCTCTAGCTGGAGTTAATCTTATGATGTTAATCTTGGTTTTAATGATTTTTATGCTAGCGACGTGGAGCATATCTCCGGCCCAGCAACTATATCTGGTTACACTGGCACCTCGTAATCCTGACATTGCCCTTAGCGTAAATACGTCGTTTATCCAATTTGGTTTTGCACTGGGATCTGGATTAGGTGGGCTTGTGATCAGTCGTACATCTGTCATGTATTTGAATTGGTTGGGTTTTGCCGCTGTAAGCATTGCTTTACTTCTTGCCATCTTACTATTTAAGAAATCGAGAAGCAGGACGGGAACGACAGATCCAGTGTAATTTTTTTGAGTTGCATTTGTCGGTTATTTCTAAAATAAAAAAAAAGATCTCTTCAGCATTCACTGCACAAGAGATCTTTTTGGTGTATGACAAAGTTATAATGAGAATCGCATTACATCATCATGGCAGAATAGAGCATAAATCCATCAACAATTGTTATGTTGTCTACTGTCCACCTGTATTCGAAGCCCAGACAGGATACCAGCCCAAGGCCGGATTTTCATTGTTGTACAGCACGAGATTGCCGTCAGTTTGCATGATGAGCACATTGCCTCTAAGATTGGCTGGCACATTGTCTGCTCCGTACCATGCCTTAGCCCACGCCAGGTTATCCGATGTCCAATAAGGTGTGTTTTGCGGATCTGATATGACCAACTTCCCGCTGAAATAATTAATCTGGAGTTTATGTATTCTTGTGTCTTATTTCTTTAATGGATAAATTTTCAATAAAGCTACGATCTGCAATATTCTTTTCTGGACTGATCAGTTCAGATATGTTATATTTCTGAAACGGGAGGTGTTACTTATCGCCAGGACAAAAGAATTTGACAAAAATCAAGCGTTACACCAAGCGATGCTGTTGTTTTGGAAAAAAGGATACGAGGCGGCCAGCATACCGGATTTACTGGATGTGATGGGCATTAGTCGATCCAGTCTTTATGATACGTTTTCCGACAAGCAAACCTTGTACAGAGTTGCCCTGGAGCATTATAAAAATGGGAGTTCCAATAAGCAGACCATTCTTGAACAAGCATCCAACGTTAGAGATGGAATTCTTCAATTTTTTGAATATCATATTGCTTCAGCATACGATACCAGCCTACCGGGCGGATGTTTTGTAACGAATACAGCTACAACATTGGAGTCACCAGATGAACAGATAAATGTCTTGATCCAGACTAGTTTTTCGGATTTGGAACAAGCTTTTTGTCACCTTCTGGAGAAGGGTCAACAATCGGGAGAGATAGATAAAACAACCGATATCCAAACATTGTCTTATTTATTGCTGAATTTACATCAAAGCATAAATATTATGGCCAAAACGGGTCAGAATCCGGAACGTGCCAGAAAGATGATTAGCTTAGTAATTGCAAGTATATAATTTTTTTTGACAATTTCGGAATGATTGTTCCGTTATTCTGTTCCTCTTATTTTAAAGATGCCATTTGAAGAGTATAGGTAAGACCATAATTTTTTTAATCATTCTGGAACATTCATTCCGTTATTGAAAGAATCCATCATGAATAAGGAGATGCACCCAATGAAGGTATCGTTTATTGGACTTGGAAATATGGGACTTCCAATGGCACAAAACCTGTTGAACGCAGGGCATGAATTAGTCATCTTTAATCGGACCGCCGAAAAAGTTGAACCCTTACTAAAACAAGGAGCACGGTATGCCAAAACACCACTTGAAGCAGCGAAAGAAAGCAATCTTGTAATTACAATGTTATCTGATGATGCTGCTTTGAAGGAGATTGTTGAAGGACCCAATGGCGTACTGAACGGATTATCTGAAAATGGAATTCACGTATCTGCCAGTACGATCAGCGTGGATCTGGCTCGGAAATTATCCGCTATGCATGCGGAGAGACAGCAACACTTTGTGTCTGCTACCGTAATGGGGCGCCCGGATGCCGCTAAAGCAGCTACATTGCGTATTATTTTAGCTGGTCCGGAACATGCAAGACAACGAGTTCTTCCCATGTTAACAACACTAAGTCAAGAGGTATTTGAGATGGGGGATCATGGCGAAGAAGGTAACATTGTCAAAATAGGCGTTAACTTTCTAATTGCTTCCATGCTGGAAGCTTTGTCGGAAGCGCAGCTCATGGTTGAAAAGCACGGCATTAAGCCGTCCCGATATATGGATGTTGTGAATGCTCTTTTTCAATCTCCGGTATATCAGAACTATGGATCGATCATGACCGAACAGCGCTTTGAACCAGCCGGTTTTAAAATGAAGCTCGGGTTAAAGGATGTTGCCTTGGCTATCGAAGCAGCAAAGTCCGTACAAGCTCCTTTACCTTTAGGCCAACTTATCCATCAACACCTCTCTGAAGGAATTTTCCATGGTTATGGTGATTTGGATTGGACGGCTTTAATCCGTTGTCTTGAGCATTCCTCTTAAGGAAAGAAAAATATAAGGAGAGATTAATTATGGAAATAGGAGTTACTTCATTCGTAGAAACAAAGCCTGATACTGAGACAGGAGTAGTCATGAGTCACGCTCAGCGATTGCGAGAAGTCGTTGAAGAAATCGTCCTAGCAGATCAGGTAGGACTTGACGTGTTTGGCATAGGTGAGCATCATCGTGATGATTATGCAGCATCTTCACCAGCAATGGTGTTGTCCGCTGCGGCGCCCCTCACAAAACGAATTCGATTGACAAGTGCTGTGACGGTCCTTTCTTCAGCAGATCCTGTCCGTGTGTTTCAGGATTTTGCCACACTTGACGGTCTCTCCAATGGACGTGCCGAGATTATAGCGGGCCGAGGTTCCTTCATTGAATCCTTTCCGCTGTTTGGTTATAACCTGCATGACTACGAGGATTTATTCAATGAAAACATTGAACTGCTTCTGAAATTACGGGAATCGGAGAAAGTAACATGGAGTGGAGGTCATCGATCAGCGATACATAATTTGGGGGTGTACCCGCGTCCTGTTCAGGATTCTATACCTGTATGGATCGGTAGCGGAGGTACCCAGGAGTCTGCCATACGTGCTGGAATTCTAGGTCTGCCACTAGTTTTGGCAATTATCGGTGGAAATCCAACGAAATTTGCGCCGCTTGTACAAATGTATAAAAAAGCGGCAGCTCATGCGGGTCATGATGTATCACAGCTTCGAGTAGGTTCACATTCTATCGGATTTGTTGCAGAAGATACGGAAAAGGCCGCAGAACTCTTTTTCCCGTCCACTCAGTACGGCATGAATAAACTCGGCAAAGAGCGAGGGTGGGCATATTATGATCGTTCCAGCTATGATGCTGCCCGCCGTTCTGATGGTGCGTTGTATGTAGGTGATCCGGAGACAGTTGCTCAAAAAATTATTCATCTGCGCAAACATGTAGGAATTACACGTTTCATGATGTATGTCCCTTTAAGCACGATGCCACATGAGTTGGTAATGCGGGCTATTGAATTGCTCGGTACAGAGGTTGCACCGCGAGTACGAGAGGAAATTTCCAAATGGGAAGCTGAAATGAGATAAGAATGAACTGAAATAACGTACACGATCAAATTCATTATCATTATTATATTTGGAGGAATTATCATGAGTATTGAGACACGGATATTACCAGAACTAAGAGAGGTATATTCACAATTTCCAGGGTTTGAATTGGAGAAAAATCTAGAGTGGAGCAGAAGTTTAGTAGCGGCTACCTCTGTGAAGAGCTCAGAGCATGTTACCACAACCAGTCGGCAAATTCCGAGGGAAGGAGGCGAGATGCTGGTCAAAATATATGAGCCAGCCGAACGAACGAATGATTTACTACCAGCCATGTTATGGATTCACGGGGGCGGATACGTGTTAGGACATCCAGATATGGACGACAAATTGTGCGAACGTTTTGTTCAGACAGCAGGATGTATTGTCGTATCAGTCGATTATAGGCTCGCTCCCGAGCATCCTTATCCTGCAGCGATTGAAGATTGTTATGCTGGATTGGTATGGATGACGGTGGAGGCAGCAACGCTTGGCATTGATGTGAATCGGGTTGCCATTGCCGGTGCAAGCGGTGGTGGCGGGCTGACAGCAGCACTGGCGCTGATGGCACGTGATAAAGGAGGTCCGTCGATTATCTTTCAAATGCCATTGTACCCGATGTTAGATAATCGTAACATCACGCCATCTAGTCATGAGATTATAGAAGAGGATTCAATCTGGAACCGAACGGACAACGTGGCTGCTTGGAATATGTACCTTGGTGAGGGGAACGATGGCAGTGGGAGTTCTTCTTACGCAGTACCTTCGAGAACAGAGAACTTGGCCGGATTGCCGCCAGCCTATACTTGTGTAGGTCAGCTCGATCTGTTTCGGGACGAGACGATGGACTATGTGGCACGATTAGCACAAGCAGGTGTGGATGTTGAATTTCACCTCTATCCAGGTTGCTTCCATCTTTTCGAAATTTTTGCTCCGGAAACAGAAGTGAGTCAGCGTGCTGTTAAGGGTTATATGGATGCAATGGCTCGTGCACTTCATCCCAGTAGCACCCTTGAATAAGGATTAATGCGACAGACCCTTTGTACTTCAAGAAAATTGATAATAGTAAACTTTATCTCCTAAGAAGTCACTAATGTAGTGACTTCTTTTTGAATAGAGACGCTTGTTCAATTTCGAGCTCGGAACCTATACTATAGAAAGTTACTCTGACAAGACGATTGAGTTATGGAGCAGGTTGAGCATATACAGAGTTGGATGATCAGTGAATCAAGTAGGTTAAGTTCCTTGATATCAAATTAAATGAGAGCGGAGATTATTATGCGAAAATACATAATCGGAATTGACTTGGGTGGAACCAATATTAAGTCCTCCATTTTCACCCTGGAGTTTCAAAAAATTCACGAAAGAAGCAACCCTACGGAGGCGGCAAAAGGGCCGTTCCATGTATTAAACCGAATGGTAGACATTATTCAAGAAATGCTGACTTATGAGGGAATCCAGCCAGCTTCTATTCTGTGCATGGGTATGGGCATTCCTGGATTATTAGATCCGGAGCAGGGACTATCCATATTTTCACCTAATTTTCCAGGCTGGGATAACATTCATGTCGTGAACTATATGAAAAATCATTTTGAATTTCCTGTTTACATCGACAATGATGTTCGGGTAAATCTGTATGGTGAATGGCAGTTTGGCGCAGGCACCGACTATAAAAACCTGATATTGATAACGTTAGGCACTGGTCTGGGGTCTGGTATTGTCAATGAGGGAAAAGTTCTCTACGGTACTACATCAAGTGCAGGCGAGATCGGACATATGAATATGTACCGGGAGGGTCGGCCTTGTCGTTGTGGAAGTTCGGGCTGTCTGGGGAGATACGTGTCTGCGGTAGGAATCGTCAAAACCTTTACAGACAAGCTTGAGGAAGGCCGATCAAGTATGATTCTGGAATGGGTCGGAGAGGATTGGACGACAATCACTGCCCGTATAATCTCGGAAGCATACGACCTTGGAGATTCACTTGCTATTGAAGTTATGCATGAGACCGGAAAGATTCTCTGATTTGGTCGTAATCAATCTGTTTAATCCGGAAGTGATTATTATCGGTGGAGGAATGTCGGCAGCCGGTGATCGATTGCTGAATACAGTGCGTGACACTATTGAGAAACATGCGTTAAGGCTCTCATCCCGTGCATGTTAAATAGTGCAAGCGAAATTAGGTGGGCAAGCAGGAATGATCGGCGCGGCTGCATATGCCAAAAACAAGATATCATTATAAAGTATCACAATATGATAATAGATCAATTATGCTTGAGAATATGTCATTGCATTATACAGGCTAAAACCTTAACTTAAAATGACATCAGAGAACGCTAACAAACTCGTTGACGTATACCAATTGGATGGCTAAGTTATGTGTAAATGCCCATTGGACAGAGCGAGAGAGTGAGATTTATCTCTCCATTCTGTTATGTCAGCCGGGCTCTTCATGTCGTTTATGAATCGCTTAGGTGATACACCCGTCATTTGTTTGAATTGCCTGCAAAAATGCTCGACATTACGATACCCGCACCTGTCGGCGATCTCTGCAACCGTATATTGATGATGTCTGAGATACTCTTTAGCTAACCGAATTCGGCTATGAATTACATCATCCATACACGACACCCCAAAGGAGTTCTTATACACAAACTGTAAGTACCCCGGACTAATATTCATGGTTTTGGCCATGGCAACAACTGTCCATGGGTGACTCGGATTATTGTGAATCTCTGTTCGAAGCTTCATCAGTGGATAATGCTGCGGGCCAATATTCTCTTGAACGCAAGACTCCAACAGCTTGTTGAACAGCGTTCGAAGTAAGTAATCTATCGTTGATTCTCGGTAGTTTTTCTGGAAAGAATGCTCAGCAACAAGCAATTGAAACAGCTTGTGACAAAATTCAGGATCATCTAATGGAAATGGTACGCCCTTTGGTAGGGAAGTTTCGGTTACATACATCTCATCACTTTCAAAACGAATCCAATCGTTCACATATTGCTCCGTACAAGAGCGGTAATATATTTTCTGATGAGGTGGATATAGAACGGCACAATGAGGTGGATACTCTATCAGTTTCCCGCCCACCCAGAACTGTGCCGGAGTCTGCGTAACAACTAACAGCCAGCAATCATGACCTTCAGGAATATCAAACAGAAACGGATTGCGATGGGTAGCATCATATTCAACGTAAAAAATAGTATTCATTGATCTTCACCTTTACCATGCAGGTTATGGAATAAATAGAGACACTTATGAAACATTGTAGTTGTTTCCTATTATACGAAAGTTATCGTCAGTGTAATAGATCGTCTATAACTTTAAATAAGGAGTGTGCGTTGAATGAATAAACAAGGTTTGAATCCATATCTTCCATCCTGGGAGTACGTACCTGATAGTGAGCCTTATGTATTCAATGAAAGAGTGTATGTGTATGGTTCACATGACCGTTTTAACGGACATGCCTTCTGTCTGAACGATTATGTATGCTGGTCTGCACCCGTGAATGACCTTGGGGATTGGAGAAATGAAGGGGTGATCTACCGAAAAACAGATGACCCACTGAATCCGAATGGACATATGTGTCTGTATGCGCCAGATGTAACAGTGGGGCCCGATGGGCGGTATTATCTGTATTATGTGCTGGATAAGGTACCCGTTGTTTCGGTGGCTGTATGTGACACACCTGCCGGCAAATATGAATTCTATGGTTATGTACAATATGGCGACGGCACTCGTCTGGGTGAAAGAGAAGGGGACGAGCCCCAGTTCGATCCCGGCGTGATGACTGAAGGACAGCACACTTATCTATATACCGGCTTCTGTGCGGCCGGAGATCAATCCAGACATGGCGCGATGTCCACGATGCTAGGTCCGGATATGCTGACGATTGTGGAAGAACCTGTATTCGTAGCACCAAGCGAGCCTTACAGTGAGGGCAGCGGTTATGAGGGCCATGAATTTTTTGAAGCGCCTTCCATCCGGAAGAGAGGGGATACCTACTACCTAGTGTATTCCTCTATCGTTATGCATGAATTATGTTATGCCACCAGCCTATTTCCAAACAGAGGATTTACATATCAGGGCGTCATCGTAAGCAACTGTGATCTCCATATCGACTCCTACAAACCTGCTGACAAACCCATGTATTATGGAGGCAATAACCATGGCAGCATTGTGGAGATTAACGGAGACTGGTATGTCTTCTATCACCGTCATACCAATGGGGACGCATTCAACCGCCAGGGTTGTATTGAGAAGATATCTTTTGAAGAGGACGGCAGCATTCCTCAGGTGGAAATGACCTCCTGTGGTCCGAGTGGTAGACCGCTTGAAGGAAAAGGCGAGTACCCCGCATATCTTGCATGTAATCTTTTGACCAGAGATGATCAGAAGTACACGGGAGGTTTCGGGGCAGGCGCCTGGCTGGACAGCCGATTTCCGAAGATAACCCAGGATGGAAGAGATGGTGATGAAGAGATCGGTTATATTGCCAACATGGTTGAATCCGCAACGGCAGGGTTTAAGTATTTTGATTGCCGAGGAATTCGCCAGGTCTCGATCAAGGTACGGGGATATTGTCACGGGGCATTTGAGGTCAAAACCGCATGGGACGGTCCTGTCCTCGGTACAATCCCGGTACATTTCACAAATCATTGGAAACCCTATTCAGCCGAGATAACGATTCCGGATGGTGTACAGGCTTTGTATTTTACGTACAGAGGTTCAGGAAGTGCCAGCCTTGCATCATTTATTTTAGCGTAATCCTCCAGAAATGATCTGAGCAATCCAGGCAAAATAAAGCAGCTGCTGGTTATCCAGTAGCTGCTTTGTTGACCGATCAGTCTCTGCGGATCAGACGATTGAGGTTTTTTTATCGTTAAACTTTTAGTTATCCGCATCGTTGGTTTCTACAGCCTGCTGCGAATGACTGCGAAATTCACTTGGCGCGATGCCTGTCCACCGCTTGAACTGGCGGCTGAAATGCGCATTGGTCTTATACCCCAGCATCATCGCAATATGATCTATGTTCAGGTCGGTTTGTTTTAACAAGCGCTGCGCTTCGTTCAGAAGGGTTTCCGATAGAAATTTACGCGGAGCGATGCCGTAAACCTGCCGAAATATACGATTAACCTGTGACGGACTAATGCTCAGCGATTTGGCAATGTCCTGAATCCAGGTTCGCTCGCTCTCCTGAATCTCCCCATGAAGATGGATATATCTCACCGAATCCTCAATGTGCTCAGCAATCTGATGGGCAATGGTTTCTTTTCTCGACAACCTAACGGAGGCTTGCTGAGATAATTGTCCGACCAGAGAACCTAGCAGTTCGAACACAGCGGCATGTACCTTCATCTGCTTGGAAGAAGATAGTGAACTCGACAAATGCTCTGTGGCCAGATTATACAAGGTAGACAGGGAAGAAGAAAGCCCTAGAGCCAAATTCGAATTTGCCGGGTAATAGATGTCTTTGCAACGGTTGAGTTCTCTGCAAAAGGAAGTATCATGTACACTGAAATGCACGGAAAAGTATGTGAATCCCTCCGGTCCGGCACCCGTACAGGAATGCGTCATACCAGGGCGAATAAACAAAAGATCGCCTACGGTCTGACTGTATAACTGTCCGTTAACAACCATATTCATCTGGCCGTCCATCATCCAGTGCACTTCATACATTGAATGCTCATGAGACGGATAAGTCCAGCTTGAATCCACTTTTCTTGCATGTAGCCCCAATAATTGAAAAGACATGCGAACATCGGGCAGACGACCTAAATACACGGCTTCCGAAAGCTTGGTCACAGCACCCCAACCTCCTTATCCTTCTATATACCAACATCTTACCGTTTCGTCTATATCAATTGAACTAACTATTTACACAGAAACGGAGAGGACAGAAAAAACCTGAAAAAGCGAAGCGGTCGCCTTTATCACCGGATTTTCCCCTTGTGAAGAGGGAATCAAAAAAATCTGGGGATAACAGTGATTGGAAGGTTATTCTGTCATCGGAGTGTCCGTGTAAATCATCTTTAGTTCAACTGATATAGATTTATCTTAACAGAAAAAAAATGCGTGAAAAGGGTAATTCGCTGGAGTGATTAGAACATCGTCACGAAACCCGGCTGGTGCTATGGTAATATTATCAACCCAATAGGGAGAATGGGGGCAAGCTTGAATGCGAATTATTCGATTTCTGGACGGGCAACAAAAGTGGCTGGCAGCCGTTACGGATGATGAAAAAGCCTATCGTTTGCCGCAAGCCGATTTTATGACTTTGATCCATCAAGCAAAAGAACAAGGGATATCACCTGTTCAACTTGTTGAAAGCGCTTTTAAACCATTAAACAAGCTGACGGATGATTGGACTACCTTGCACCTGATCACGCCAGTGGATGCCCCGGAAGTATGGGCGGCAGGTGTTACGTATCAACGCAGCAGGGAAGCGAGAAATTATGAAGCTACGGATGGAAAAATGGATGCAACGACCTTTTACGATAAGGTATACGATGCGGAAAGACCCGAAATCTTCTTTAAATCTACGGCAGCACGAACGGTAGGTCCGAATGATGCCGTCACGCTCCGAAGCGACTCCACGTGGCAGATCCCGGAGCCTGAGCTTGGATTGGTGCTTGCGGGTGACGGAAGTATTGTAGGATACATTGCCGGTAATGACATGAGCTGCCGTGATATTGAAGGGGAGAATCCGCTGTATCTGCCACAAGCCAAAATGTGGCGCAACTCCTGCTCCATCGGTCCAGCTATCCGATTGGCAGAAACGGTGCAGAATCCCTACGCATTCAGCATTGTCTGCGAAATTTATCGCGCAGGTGAACTGGTTGTCAAAAGCGAGGCAAACACAAGTGAATTAAACCGTAAGCTGGATGAATTGGTCTCTTTTTTAGCAAGGGACAATGATTTGTTTGACGGGACGGTTCTTTTGACAGGTACAAGTATCGTCCCCCCTAATGAATTTACACTTGAACCTGGAGACCGCATCGAAATATCCATTAGCGATATCGGGACACTCGTGAATTCTGTCATTTCAAACTAATCTATAAGGAGGATAAGACTATGACCGCATTTCAAGTGGAGCAGACATACAGCAATTATATTAACGGAGAATGGGTGAAGGCCGCGTCCGGTGAGAACGAACCGAGTATCAATCCGGCGAACCGGAAGGAGGTCGTTGGCTACGTACCCACTTCCGGCGTAGAGGATTTGAACCGGGCTGTCGCAGCGGCGAAGGAAGCAGCCAAAAAATGGCGGAGGTTATCGGGCGCGGAACGCGGCAACTATCTATTTCAGGCAGCAAATGTGCTGGAACGCCGGGCCGATGAGGTTGCAGAGGCGATGACCAGAGAAATGGGCAAAACACTTCCTGAAGCCAAAGGAGAGACGATGCGCGGTGTCGCGATCTTAAGGTATTACGCCGGAGAAGGCATGCGAAAAACAGGAGACGTTATCCCATCGACAGACAGCGAAGCGCTGATGTTTACGACCCGCGTCCCCCTTGGCGTAGTAGGAGTTATTGCTCCTTGGAATTTCCCTGTAGCTATTCCGATTTGGAAAACGGCTCCGGCCTTAATCTATGGCAACACGGTTGTGTTGAAGCCGGCTCAGGAAACTGCGGTCACTGCCGCTAAAGTCATGGAATGTTTTGAAGAGGCGGGCATCCCGGCAGGCGTTCTTAATCTGATCTGCGGCAGAGGCTCAGTGATCGGATCTGCACTTGCCGAGCATCCGGATGTGGGGGGAATAACGTTTACGGGTTCCAATGAAGTGGGGAAACGGGTCGGCGCTGCAGCGCTAGCACGTGGGGCCAAGTATCAACTTGAGATGGGTGGCAAAAACCCGATCATCATTGCGGCTGACGCTGACCTGGATTTGGCTGTGGAAGCTACCATCAGCGGTGGATTGAAATCAACAGGGCAAAAATGTACAGCGACAAGCAAGGTCATTATTGAACGGAAAGTATACGATGCCTTTAAAGAAAAGCTGCTCTCGCAAATCCAGGAAATCCGGCTGGGTGACGGCATGTCTGCCGGAAGCTGGATGGGTCCATGTGCAAGCGAAGGACAGCTCAATACCGTGCTGAGTTACATCCAAAAAGGTCAGAATGAAGGTGCCGTTCTTCTTGCTGGTGGAAAAAGAGCGGACGGTCCGGGACTGGAAGAGGGATTCTATGTGCAACCGACTGTATTTGAAGGGGTCGAATCCCATATGTCCATTGCCCGCGAAGAAATCTTTGGCCCGGTTCTGGCCTTGATTGCGGTAGATTCGCTGGAGGAAGCGATCGAAGCGGCTAATGACAGTGACTACGGCTTAAGTGCTTCCATCTATACACAGAACGTCGGAGCCATGCTGTCTTTCATCCGGGACATGGATGCGGGACTCGTCAGAATTAATGCAGAAACGGCCGGGGTAGAGCTTCAGGCTCCGTTCGGCGGAATGAAGATGTCAAGTTCACATTCCAGAGAACAGGGGCAAGCGGCGATTGAGTTTTTTACGGCCATCAAAACGGTCTTCGTGAAGTCATAAACTGTGGGAGGCTATCATGTACGAACAGATTACGTCGATTATGGGGGAGAAGCCATCCAACGACTTCGATATCATAGCACATGCTCCAGGTGCTGCCGGACGTCTGCCTTTAACGGATGATTTGCTGCGGAATGCGCCAAGCGGCGACTTGTTCGGCATGTCCCAGAATGTTGGAATGGGCTGGAAGCCCGGGGAATTGAACGGAAAACAATTTCTGATCTTAAGTACACAAGGTGGCATACGCAATGAGGACGGCAGTCCGACAGCCCTCGGTTACCATACGGGACACTGGGAGGTCGGCCTGCTAATGAAAGCTGCCGCAGAAGAGCTGTCAAGTCGGGGCGGAATCCCGTTTGCCGGATATGTCAGCGATCCGTGTGACGGCAGATCACAGGGGACAACAGGCATGTTCGACTCACTTCCTTACCGGAACGATGCTGCTATGGTATTTCGCAGACTAATTCGCTCGCTGCCGACGCGTAAAGGCGTGCTTGGCGTCGCCACTTGTGACAAAGGTCTTCCAGCCATGATGCTCGCGCTTGCCGGCATGCCGCAATTGCCCGGCGTAATCGTTCCCGGTGGCGTCACACTTCCGCCTACCGATGGAGAGGATGCCGGTAAAATTCAGACGATCGGTGCACGGTACGTCAACGGGGAGCTTTCTCTGGAAATGGCGTCGGATTTAGGATGCCGGGCATGCGCTACACCAGGAGGAGGCTGTCAGTTTCTAGGTACCGCTGCTACAGCCCAGGTCGTAGCAGAGGCACTGGGCATGACAGTCCCGCATGCTGCACTTGCACCTTCCGGGCAACCGATCTGGATTGAAATGGCGCGCCAATCTTCACGTGCACTCATCCATATGGAGTCTCAGGGGATGCGGATGGCTGACATTATCACAGATGCATCCATTCGCAATGCGATGACCGTGCATGCTGCGTTTGGCGGATCGACCAATCTGCTTCTTCACATACCCGCGATTGCCCATGCAGCTGGTTTAACCGTACCCACGGTACAGGACTGGATACAGGTCAACAAGAATGTTCCAAGACTGGTTAGCGCCCTGCCAAACGGACCGATCTTTTATCCAACCATACGTGTCTTTCAGGCCGGAGGGGTTCCAGAGGTCATGCTTCACCTCAGGCAGCTTGGTCTGTTGGATGAGTCTGTACCAACGGTTACAGGTACGTCATTGGGGCAGGTGCTGGATTGGTGGGAATCTTCCGAACGCCGTCATCTCATGCGGAAGCAGTTGAAAGAGCAGGACGGCATCGATCCGGACAGTGTCATCATGAGTGCAGAACACGCCCAGCGGCTCGGAATCTCATCTACCGTAACATTTCCAACCGGGAATATCGCTCCGGAAGGTTCTGTCATCAAGTCCACCTCTATTGATCCTGATGTGCTGGATGAGCATGGCGTATACCGTCATCGTGGCAGAGCCAAGGTATTTACCACCGAACGCGAGGCGATCCGTGCGATTAAGACCGGAGGTATCTCGGCTGGGGATGTGGTTGTGCTTCTCGGGCGAGGTCCATCGGGAACTGGAATGGAGGAGACGTACCAGCTAACCTCTGCGCTTAAGCATTTGTCTTTTGGCAAATACGTGTCACTGATTACGGATGCCCGGTTCTCCGGTGTTTCCACCGGAGCGTGTATTGGTCATGTTGGCCCCGAAGCGCTGGCAGGTGGGCCGATTGGCAAGTTGCGTAACGGAGACCTGATTGACATCGTGGTGGATCGTAATACACTGGAGGGCAGCATTAACTTTATCGGAGAAGGAGAGAACGAGGTTTCTCCGGAAGAAGGTGCTGTCATTCTGGCACAAAGGTCATTCCATCCGGATATGAGGCCTGATGAAGCTTTGCCGGATGATACAAAGCTCTGGGCTGCACTACAATCGGTCAGCGGTGGGACATGGAGAGGGAATGTGTACGATGTAGAGCGGATCATAACCGCTCTGGAAGCCGGCAAAAAAGCGCTGGGCTGGTCCTGATATCTACCTTTCGTGTATCTGCTGTTGTACAGATCATCACTTTCATACCGGAGGTTTCTTCCATGAATAAGATTAAGAATATGATCACCAATCCCATCCTTGCCGGTTTCCATCCCGATCCGTCCATATGCCGAGCGGGGGAGGATTATTATATTGCCACGTCCACCTTTGAATGGTTCCCTGGTGTACGGATTCACCATTCCCGGGATCTGGTTCATTGGCGGCCCATCGCTTCTCCGCTGACTCGTGTAACGCAGTTAAACATGGAGGGAAACATTAATTCCGGAGGTGTGTGGGCACCCTGTCTTAGTTACGACAACGGCGTGTTTTACCTGATCTACACCGATGTCAAAAGTCGGGTAGGCGCTTTTAAAGATACCCACAATTACCTTGTGACCGCAACGGATATCGAAGGCCCTTGGTCGGAACCCGTGTATTTGAACAGCAGCGGTTTTGATCCTTCCCTGTTTCATGATGAGGACGGGCGCAGTTGGCTGGTCAATATGATCTGGGATCACCGGAAGGGCAAAAATCGGTTTGCAGGCATCGTTCTGCAGGAGTATTCGGTTCGGGAGCAAAAGCTGGTCGGGCCAGCCAAGAACATTTTTAAAGGAACCGCTCTAGGACTGACCGAAGCACCTCATCTGTATAAACACAAGGACTATTATTATCTCATTACGGCTGAAGGGGGAACCGGTTATGAGCATGCGGTTACAGCAGCACGTTCCCGTACACTAGAAGGCCCTTACGAGGTTGATCCTGCAAATCCGATCCTTACTTCATATGGCAGAACGGATTTGGCTCTGCAAAAGGCAGGCCACGGTAGTCTAGTCGAAACGCATACCGGCGAATGGTACATGGCTCATCTTGTCGGACGACCCGTTCATCACAAATATTGCATTCTTGGACGTGAGACCGCACTTCAGAAGTGTACGTGGAGCGAGGACGGCTGGCTGAAGCTTGCTAGCGGTAACCGGTATCCCGAGGTCCAGGTCATTGCACCAAAGATTACGGCACATCCGTTTGAACCGATAGCGGAAATGGATCACTTTGATCAATTCGAGCTTCGGAATGACTGGAATACTCTTCGCATTCCACCCGACCCGACTTGGCTCAGCTTGACGGAACGTCCCGGTCACTTGCGCTTGCACGGTATGGAGTCGATGAGTTCAACGCATAGGCAAAGCATGATCGCGCGGAGATTACAAACGTTTGAGTGTGAAGCCGAAACAGCCCTGGAATTTGCGCCGGACCATCCACAGCAAATGGCAGGATTAATTTTGTACTACGATACCAAGGACTATCTCTATTTACGTGTAACTTATCATGAAGAGAAGGGGCGGTGCTTGGGAATTATTCAGTCCAAGTACGGGGTGTACGACGAACTGTTGGAGGATATTCCGCTAGAATCGATGAATACGCTCCGCTTAAAAGCAGTGGTTGATCATGATCGCGCCCGCTTTTACTATGTGTTAAATAGTGATTCATCCTGGAATCATGTAGGCGAGTGGGTTGATATCACACATCTGTCCGATGAATCTCCAGAGTATATTCGGTTTACGGGAACCTACATCGGACTTTGTGTGCAGGATCTCGGCGGAACCCGAAAACATGCCGATTTTGATTACTTTGTGTATAGAGAAACAAAGCATGAAGTAAATGCATTGGGCCATATAGATTCTGCGGATGGTGTGTCTGGAGAGTTATCAAGAAATTAGAATATTCTGTTATATCGCCTAAATGTTGTAAGGTTGACTCGTAATAAAATATTTCTGTTCAGATAAAGCAGCGCTCCCTTGTGAAGGGGGCGCTGCTTTATCTGAACAGGGATGAATAACTACATAATAATATGATATTATGTTTGTCGGTAACAGGTCGAACATAATAGTTGGAGGCGTATTATGAAATTATATAAAGTTGTTCAACCCCATAATTCAAACTATCCTGATCCCATCGTTTTAGCTAAAGGAGATACGATCCTATATGGGAGAGAAGATACTGAATTCCCCAACTGGATTTTCTGTGAATCCGTGCATTCTAAAAAATGTGGCTGGGTACCGAAGCAAATATTAAGCACTCCCAATGAAGAACAGATCGCGACTGCATTATCAGATTATTCTGCACACGAATTAACCGTAAAACCCGGTATCATCGTTACAAAAGAATTTGAACTAAATGAATGGAGTTTTGTTCATACCGCAGAAGGTGAAAAGGGCTGGTTACCAAATAAGGTATTAACTCCATCGGATTAAAATCAGGAAATTATGCACTAACAATTGGGAGTAATCTAAGGAGAGATCCAGATGTATCTAAAAGAATTTGATTTGGATTTACCCTATATTGTAGATCATGAAAATATTGAATCTATAATGAAAAAACAAAAATGTGAGTACAGCGAAGCAATAAAATTAGATTATGCGTTGAATTGGAAATGGAAAAGACGCTCTTTTAGATTGGAAACTCGCTGTATTACAGCGATGTATGAACGTCTATTTGGGAAATACAATACGAAAGATTGTCGGAAAGTACTAGTAGAATGTGTAGAAAACATTACGGATGAACGGATTGTTAACACTTCTGGTGTGTGTTCGGTACCAATCCAATTTAGTTTGAATGACTTTAATGAAAAAAATGAGTTGGAGAAAAAAAAGACTACGCTTCGAATGCTAATGGAAGGCATAGAGAAACTTGCTCTACGTAATAATTGGGAGGTTGATCCATTTAGGGAGATCGCTTTGCAAATAGAGAAGTTGGGTTATGTGAATGAATGGACTTGGAAAAGATCCGTAAAGAGCCCTAATAAGAAGTACAATGCTAAAGTTATATGCCATCATAATGTAGAAAACATGGATATATTCATATCCGTTTTACAACGAGATGGTACGCAAGTACTCTTAGAGAAGGTCAAATCAGAACAACCAGATGAATTTGCCTACGCTAGACATCTAGGCGAACTTACATGGGTATCTGATTTAGAAGTTGCTTTGATTAATAAAAAAGGCACTGAAAAGTATTCTGTAACCCTGGAACACTAATTATTATGCCGCTAGAAAACATTATCCAACAACTAAAGTCGCTAAAAAATAGACAAGCTTCTAAACCAATTAGACCTTAAGGGTGATGTTGTGAATATAGATCCCAGTGCTTCGGAGATAAAGCGTGTTAAGTGTATTACTGGACGGTTAGCCGGAAATTGGGCGGCGCGGTATCAATGCTCAGTTTGCGAGGGGCGTCTTGTTTAAGCAGTATGTTTACCGTTGTCATGGTCTACTTCGTTATTAGGCATGCATTTAGCTGGAGAATTTTTAATCTCTCGTATAAATGACATGCCCGTTTTTTATTTGTGCTGTAAATCCCTTGTTATTTTGCGTCCCGTTGGTGTCTGGGCGAGGCCACCGCCGGCTGTTTCGCGTAGAGATTCGGGCATGGCTGATCCGACCTCCAGCATCACCTGTACCACCTCATCCGAAGGGATGATGCTGCGTACGCCAGCAAGAGCCATATCGGCAGCTCCCAGCGCTGTAATCGCCCCGAATCCGTTGCGAACAATACAAGGGATTTCAACCAAACCGGCAACCGGATCACAGATCAGGCCAAGGGTGTTTTTCAGAGCGAGTCCAACGGCGTGGATAGACTGAGAAGGGGACCCGCCCCGGATATCCACCAATGCACCAGCTGCCATCCCGATGGCAGAACCCACTTCAGCCTGACAACCACCTTCCGCACCAGAGATGAACGAATTGTTGGCAATGACGTAACCAATAGCTCCAGATGCGAACAGGCCATAGACCATTTGTTCATCAGTCCATCCAAACCGCTCCTGGCTGCTAATAAATACCCCGGGAATAATGCCGCAAGAACCCGCCGTCGGTGTAGCAATAATTCGGCCCATGGAAGCGTTGACCTCGGACACCGCAAGTGCGTAACTCATCGACAGACTGGCATGGTCGCCGAGCAACGATTGTCCATCTGCACGGTAAGCCATCAGTTTGAGGGCATCTCCTCCAGTCAATCCGCTTCTGGAAGTTGTATCCGTATGAAGACCTTGATGAACCGCACTTTTCATAATTCCGTAATACTCACGCATTTGATCGAAAACAGCGTCCTTGTCTTCGCCAGACTCATAACATTGCTCTTCCAACATAAGCTGGCCGAGGCGAAGGTTGCGGGTCTCCGCCAATTCAGCAAGTTGTTTTAATGTTCGGAAATTCATTGGCGCAAGCTCCTTTTTGGTATAACTGAAGTTAGATATTTAAGCTAAAGAGAGAGTAGAGTGACTTCCTGAACCTCTGGAATGACTTCGATCTCTTGAACCACAGCAGGATTCATCTTGCCATCGCATTCCAGCACCATCATGGCCTCACCGCGTCGGTTCTTTCGATCCACAGACATATGTCCAATATTGATGCGATTATCCACGAGCAGTCGAGTAACGACAGCAATGACACCAGGTTCATCGCTGTGACGAATGATGAGAGTAGGATAGAGCGCCGTCAACTTCAGGTTGTAGCCGTTGATTCGGACGATTTCGATATTTCCTCCACCGATCGACGTGCCTACCATATTCAACGTGCGATCTCCTGCCGCGTTGGTTAATGCAATTTCGACCGTGTTCGGATGAGGGTACAGGCCTGTCCCCGGACGGATGATGGTTTCCATACCAGCAGTATCTGCATGGGCAAATGCATCAGGAAGTCCGGGGTCATCCGTGTCCATGTCCAGCAGACCGCCCACAATGGCGGTGTCGGTTCCATGTCCTTTGTACGTTGCGGCAAAAGAACCAAACATGAGGATCTCCGCATGTGAAGGACATTCGCCGAACAGATGTCTAGCCGTCCGTCCAATCCGTGCAGCTCCAGCGGTATGGGAGCTTGAAGGTCCAACCATGGCTGGACCGATAATCGAAAATACGTCTTTGAACCTCACAGTCTTATTCTCCCCGTTTCGGCGGTTGCACATCTGCAGGAACGAGGCAATCATAGGCTTCTCCGCCGAGTCTGTCCCGTAATTCCTGTTGTGCTTCCTTGATGATCTCTGGATTTAAAATGGACTCAATAGCCGTAGCCGCCATTGCTTTGGCTGCGAGCAACATACCTTTGTGAGCAAAGCTGCTCTTACCCTGAGCAACGGTCTGCCATGCGTGAAGCGGCGTTCCAAATGCCATCGTCGTTGTAATACATTGCGCCGTCGGCACATTCCAGCTGACATCGGCTACATCGGTTGAACCGCCCATGAACGTTTCCGTCTCATCTGAATAAGGGGCAACAAAGTTCGGCAGCGGCCGCTCGGCAAGAAGAGGAGCAAGCTCAGGACCAACTAACGCGCCAGCTTCCTGCTGATTTTGGAGCGGCAGCGTGTCATAGATCTCTTTGGCATAACTGTATTCATCTTCTTCATACTCAGGTGCGCCGAAGGCAACGAGATGCTGATGCATCACTTTTTCAAGCGTACTGTTCGGGATCAGGTTGGCGCAGGCACCTTCATATTTAAAATCCATCGTTGTTTCGGTCATCAAGGCAGCCCCTTCTGCCACTTTCACCAGACGTTCAAACAGACTGCGTACCTGTGCGCTCTTGGGAGCTCGAACGAGATACGTGACCTCGGCTTCCGCTTGCACTACATTGGGAGCCAAGCCGCCTGAGTTCGTGATCGCATAATGAATTCTGGCCTGATCAATCATGTGTTCCCGCATATAATTCGAACCGATATTCATCAGCTCAACTGCATCGAGAGCACTGCGTCCTAGGTGAGGAGCGGCAGCAGCATGAGCACTAATACCTTTAAAGGTAAATGTACCGTGAATGACTGCATTGGAGCTTCCATGCATAACGGCATTCATAGAATGAGGGTGCCAGGAGAGGGCAGCATCTACATCTTTAAAATAACCTTCCCGAGCCAGATAGGTTTTACCGTATCCACTTTCCTCGGCAGGACATCCGTAAAAGCGCACCGTACCTGGGGTCTCCGGATGCTCCTGAAGATAGTCTTTGACCGCGACGGCAGCAGCCAATGCACCGATGCCGAGCAGATTATGCCCGCATCCATGACCGTTTCCACGCGGCTGAACAGGTTGATATGTGCTGATTCCGGCTTCCTGGCTGAGATCGGCAAGTGCATCGTATTCACCCAAGAGAGCAATGACGGGCAGCCCCGAACCATATGAAGCGATAAATCCAGTTTCCAATCCCGCCACACCTTTCTCGATCGTGAAACCTTCGGATTCCAGCACCCCCATGAGCAGCTCTGCTGATTGGTATTCATCGAATCGGGTCTCTGCAAACTCCCAGATTTGGTCACTGGCATTGGTGAACATATTGCGTTTTCCTTCAATGGCTTCCGAGAGATATTGGGTCAAATCTACAGTTGTAGTCATCATTCATAGCACCCCTTATTCGTTAAAATGGTTGATTTGTAGTATGAAACTTGCACTAAATGTCGAAGCAGCATGTGGCTGCAAACTCGTATGTTTAGACCGCTTTTGCTTGCATCTCAGTCGTGTTACCCTGATCGGAATTCGAACGACGGGAGAACATCAGCGTAATGGAGCAGATCAGCGCAAAAGCGATCAGCATGATGAAGGCAGTGGCGTAAGACCCCCCGGAGGCTTCAACCAGGAATCCGATCAGCATCGGAGTGAGAAAACCTGCAAGCTGTGCACCTGTATTGATGAATCCATTGGCTGTCGCGACGACAGATTCGGGCATCGTTTTAAGGGACTTCGAAATGATCAGTGTTGAGATAAATCCGGCCATTGCCGTAACGATTGTCATGTACGTAATGAATGTGGTGATGCTGCCCGCGGAGCCCATCAGATACAGGAACAAGGCCACAAGTACACCGAACACGGAAGCGATCATTCGATCTTTGCCAGCGGGAATGCGGTCAAGCACGTAGCCACTTAGAATCATGGTGAAAATGCTGACCAAAGCCGGAATGGCGGCGAGTAGTCCCATCTGAGTCATATCCAGTCCTCGGACATTGACCATATACGTCGGCATCCAGGATTGAAGCCCCCAGTTCACTGCATAAATGCTGAAGTAGCTGATGAACAAATTCCAGATCATGGGCGTCTTCAGGACGGTTTTCAGCGATGTTTTGGGTGGTAGACCCGAGCTGGAGGCCGAAAGTGCAGGCTTGGCGGGTTCTTTTAATAAAAAGAACATCAAGGCTGTGATGAGGATGCCCCCTGCACCAATGATATAGAACAGGTTGCGCCAGCCAATGGTCACAAGGGCATGTCCTGTTAGAATCGGAGTAATTACCCCCATAATGGCTGCGGACGACAGCATAATGGACATGGCTCCACTGCGTTGATTAATGGGAAAGTTCGTGGCAATCGCCTTGGAACCGGAAGGGAAGAAGCTGCCTTCTCCGATCCCAAACAGGAAACGAACAAAGATGAGTGAGAACAGCGACCAGGCTGAACCAGTCAGAATAGTGAACACAGACCACGAGAACAAGGAAACGAGAATTACTTTCCGATAACCGAAACGGTCGGCGAGTGCTCCGCCTGGAATTTGCATAATGGCATATCCAAGAAAAAAGCTGCTGAGGATGATTCCTTGTGCGGAAGGACTTAGGCCCAGATCCTGAGTAATGCCGACAATGGCATAGTTGATGACAAAGCGGTCCAGGTTGCCAAGACACCAGCCGAGAAACAAGAGAGTGAGAACAATGTACTTGAAGTTTTTACTGTGCATGATTTTAGACATCGCGTTACCTTCTTTCTCATCAAATGTTAACTAAATTTCTGTGTTGCTTTAAAGTTACATGATGTAGGGGTTTCAAGACAATGTATATCTCTGTATAATTATCTGAATCAAGATGTGAAAACCTACATTGACAGGAGGCGGCTGGGTTGAATGGAATCTTACATAAAGTCTTGCAGGAACGCTTGGGGAACTGTGATTATGAGGTATGGATCAGTAGTAACTGGACGGATTGGGTACTGATTGAAGCGATCGGCAGTAGAGAAGGGACACCGCCTTTTTTTGTAGAACATCTTCCACTGCAACATCCCAAAGTAGAACGGGAATCAGAAGAAATAATGTTAGTTTTTCTTCCATACAATAACAATATATGTGTAACCATCCGGGTTTTTAAGAATTTGGAGTTTTCTGCGGAAGATTTAGTTACACTGTCGTCTTTGCTATACCCATACTATACGGAAGCTGTGGCAAGCAAGAATGAACGAGCCTTGAATGAAATCATGAACAGCATTAGGGATGTGACTCAACTTCTGGATCTGAACGAGTTGCTTGGACGGATTTTGGTAAGTGCATTATCGGTTATCCCTTATGAGTGCATAGGTGTGTTGTGGAGGTATGACCCTGCGATCGATGCGTTAACGGTTAAGGCAAGAGCAGGGGAAATGGGCGAAGGTATGCTAAGAATGAAACTGAAACCAGGTGAAGGAATCATTGGGAACACCTTTAAGCGAGGTACACCGAAGCTCTATAACGGTTTATCTTCAGTAGAAGATGATTTTGGCAACATGACAATGGACAACAAATATCATCTGAATTCGGCGTACAATTTTCAAAATATAGGTTCAATCATTTCGGTGCCGATCAAGGTGGAAGGCCAATCGGATTGTGTATTAATCGTTTATCAAAAAGGGAAGGTCCCCCTATTCACGGAGTCGGATGTGCGGCTGCTGCAAAGTTTTGCTGATCAGGTTTCAATTGCGATCACGAATGCCAAACTGTACGAGAATCTGAGCAAACAGAACGCAACACTCATGAAACGAGATGAGATTCACTCCTCGCTCATGCGGCTTTCGCTGCAAAATAAGGGCGCGTTATCTATCGTTAACGAACTGGTACGTGTTATTGGCGTACCGATGACCTTTGTGGATTTTATCGACAACGAATGGATTCCAAAACGAAACAAATTCCTGAACGGCTGGAATACGGAAAGTCTTCGCAGCTTGTACGAATCCTTGCACCATCCGGATTATCTGACGTGTATCGAGGGAGAAGCCGAACGGTCGTATCAATATCTGTATCCGATTGCTTCGGCCAATCAGTGCCTAGGTTATCTCATTATCCAGATGAACACAAAGCTAGAACCGCTACAATTAATTGCGCTGGAGCAGGGAAGCTCTATTCTGGCCCTGGAATTGATGCGCAAGCAGTCCCTGGCCGAATTTTATTTCAAAAAAACACAGCAATTTTTCAACGATCTAAGGCTCAGTCAGGATTCTGAGGATTACTGGCAGAAGTCCGGGGAAATTGGAATCATTCCTTCAACCACCATTGTAGTGGGACTGTTGGAGTTTGCGGAGTGGGTCAACCCTTCTACACTTAGCGCGTTGTCTGTGCAATTGGTAGCATATCTCAGAGAGAAAATGCCAGCAGGAGCGCTGCCCATTGCGTTTGGCAATGAAAGACGAATTACAGTGTTGCTTGTGCTGACGGAATCGTACAAGCCCGGCAAACTGGAGCAACAGTTCAGCGCATTGCTGCCGGAATGGGAACATCGTAATCATGTGAAATTGTTGGGGGGATTAAGTTCCGTGCGGTCTGGAGTCGATGCCATTAATACAGGATACCAGGAAGCGGACAAGGCGCTTGCATATCAGAAGACAAGGGGAGAACAAGGCACAATCCGATATACGGATATTGGTGTTAACCGTTTGTTTATTCGGCAACCGGCTGAGGATTTGAATGCATTTATGGCAGAGATATTTGAGCCCCTTCGGCCTGCCAAAGGGCAGACCGGTGGACTAGAGGAAACCCTCATGACGTATATGGCTTGCGGAAGTTCTGCAGTCCAGGCTGCGGCAGCACTTCATATTCATATCAATACGTTGTATCAGCGTATTCATAAAATCGAAGAGATTCTGGACATGTCCCTGAGTAATCAGGAGCATCTGCTTCATCTGCAACTGGCCTGTTATCTAAGGCAGACATATCGTTCATCGTGATTTTCAAATCAATTTACTCGAGATCATGAATCAAACGTGTTACCGACATAATGAAAAGAGTGAATATGCGTTTTGGTGAGATCAATCACGTTTTTGATAAATGCCTCGCGTGATTCACGATATCCGCTTAATATCCAATTGTTCAATAGTCCAAAAAAACCGTAGGCGGTATAGTACTTGAAGTAGTCCATGTTCACCGGGGAGTTATTGATGGTCTCAAAGACAAACTGTTCTTGATAGATTTTGAGTATAGTTTGGGGGAAACCTGTATGTAGACCGGGTAACGTGTCATCGTATTGAATCAGTTCGAAGAAGTCACGGTGTTCGTAGATATAATCCACGATTTGAAAAGATTCGGCATCAAGCTTGTTTGTTGAAACTTTTTGACCGTGCCAATAGGGTTTACCTACTGCACCCCTTAATCCTTGAAGTGTCATACTCAACAATTCTTCGGCGAGAA
This sequence comes from Paenibacillus sp. 1781tsa1, assembly GCF_024159265.1. Taxonomy (NCBI): domain Bacteria; kingdom Bacillati; phylum Bacillota; class Bacilli; order Caryophanales; family Paenibacillaceae; genus Paenibacillus; species Paenibacillus sp. 1781tsa1. The sequence goes on from NZ_JAMYWY010000001.1 coordinate 3,542,489, forward strand.
TATATTTGTCCTGGTAGTGTAAATAAAACGTGCTGCGATTGTAACCCGCCTGATCAACGATATCCTTGACAGACACACCATGGAATCCTTTTTTCTTGATAAGCTGAATCAGAGCGGTTTTTAGGTGCTCCTTGGTTCGATTACGATGTTGAGCTGTCACAATAAGTTCATTATTCATTCGAAAAAACTCCTATAAATATAGACATGTTTTTATGAAGTGTCTACGAGGTAGACACTTGGTCATATCTTAATGATTGGAATGTTACAATTTTAAGCATAGAATTAGTTTTGTAAACATCATATAGCACTATTTATATAGGCGCTATTCAAAATATTATACTGGGGGATTTATTCATGGGCAAACTTCAAGATAAAGTTGCAGTCATCACAGGAGGAGCATCCGGGATTGGTGCAGCGACAGCTCGCTTATTCGTTTCCGAAGGTGCTAAAGTGGTCTTGGTGGATCTGAATGAAGAAAAAGGCAAGGCGTTTGAGCAGGAACTGAAAGCGCTTAAAGCAGAGGCTCTTTTTATTAAAGCAAACATAACAAGTGAAGAAGAGGTTTCTGAGGTTTTTAAACAAACCGTAGAAGCATTTGGTCAAGTGGATATCGTATTCAACAATGCGGGAATCGGACGTGTTCATCCAACGCATGAGCTTGATTATGCCGAATGGCGCAATACGGTCAATGTTGATCTGGACGGCGTATTCTTGGTCGCTCGTGAATCGATCCGCGAAATGCTGAAAATTGGCGGAGGCACAATCGTTAACACGGCGTCCATGTACGGATGGGTTGGTTCGCCTGGTTCAGCAGCTTACAATGCAGCTAAAGGTGGCGTTGTGAATCTGACTCGTTCCCTCGCGCTGGAGTATGCTGAGCAGAATATTCGGGTGAACTCCCTTTGCCCAGGTTTCATCGATACACCGATTATCCCGGAAGAGAGCAAGCAAGCACTTTCTGCGGCAACACCAATGAAACGTCTGGGTCAGGCAGAAGAGATGGCGAAAGCCGTTCTGTTCCTAGCTAGTGACGATTCTTCATATATGACAGGAAATAGCCTGATCATAGACGGAGGATACACCGCTCAATAAGCGCAGCAGTTGTCGAGGTACATTAACATAGTCCCATTGAAAAGTCGCTATTATAGCGGCTTTTTTATTTTTAGTTGGTACAAGGCAGTTTCCGAACCAAGGACAACTAACAAACAGCGAGCTTGGCTATTCATAGTAAATGGCCTCGTAAGGAAATTCCAACTTATTCATGCGATATTCTTTGGGTGACATGGACATATATTGCCGAAAAACTTTGCCGAAATAGCTGGGGCTCTCAAAGCCGCATTGTTGACCGATTTGAGAAATCGGAAGTTCCGTTGTGCGGAGAAGTCGAACTGCCACCTCAATGCGTCTGTCTTTGAGATAGGCTAGCGGTGATGTTTTCTCGGATCTCTGAAATAACCTGCACAAGTAGTGTTTATTGATATCGCAATGGCTGGCCAGCAAATCCAGCGTCAATGGGGAGGCATAGTTCTCCCGGATGAACTTTTTACATTTTTCGATCGTTGTTATGGAAAGGGCACCGATATCCCTCTCTGCATCCCGACTCGTCTGCACCAAGATAAGCAACCAACGATAGATTTGCATAGACAACCGATACTTGTCGGTGACTTTCTCTTGATGAATCAAATGGATGGTTTGCCATAACTCTTGAATCAAGGGAGAATCCGCGTTTCGTCGAATGACATGTCCCTCATTATCATGAATCATATCCCAAATTCGGTTGGCTTCATCCCCGCGAATGTTAATCCATATAAATTCCCATGGTTCGTTGTTCTCTTGTTTATAGTAATAGCAATGTTCTCCGGAGATTTTAACAAGTAGGGCATGTCCCTTGGGTAAAGGAATCGTTTGATTATCGATATCCAGATAACCCTGACCATTAAGCGTGTATTGAAAAACAACGTGTCCCGGGTCCGGTCTATCATCACTGGGACAACGATATTCCTCGCTTGAAACGATCTGCCATCCAATAGAGTCGAGTGTCATGATTGATGTATCGTCATTACGAAAAGCGTAAGAAACCGTATGAACCATACGTTAATCTCCTTCCTAAAAAAGTCAATTATTTTATATAATACGTCACATTTTTTAGATTGTCTGTCTTTTTTTAGACCTGTAAGATAAATGTAAGCGGTAACATAAAGAGGAGGTGGCTGTAAATTGTGTTCATATGACAACAAGCAGGGCAGGATCGAAGTGATGATTCTAAAATTGAATTTTTAGATAAGGAGGAGTTAATCGAATGATCCGAAGAACTGTTTCCATCCAGAAATCGATGTTTGTATCTTTTTTAGCACTCCTTATGGTTATTTCACTGGCTGTTCCTCCAGCACCGATGCGTGCAGAGTCATCATCAAACAGCCTGCCGGGCCGCCAAGCAGAATACCTGAACCGGGGTTTGGTTGCGGTACTTGCAGACAACGGCGTTTTTCTGAGCTGGAGGTATTTAAACAACGATCCAGATGATATCGCTTTCAATATATATAAAAATGGAACCAAAGTGAATGCGTCGCCCATAAGCGACGTGACAAACTATGTGGACACCACTGGTTTCGACAGTTCGCAATATCAGATTTCCACTGTTATTTCAGGCAAGGAGCAGATGCAGCCGGAGGTTGTATCGGTCTGGCATAACGATTATCTGCCTATTCCGCTGGATAAACCGGCCGACGGACGGACCAAGGACGGTGGAACCTACTCCTATTATGCAGGTGACGCTTCGGTAGCTGACTTGGACGGGGATGGCGAATATGAAATCGTCTTCCTGTGGAGTCCGAGTAACTCCAAGGACAATTCGCAGGCCGGTTATACTGGCAATGTCTATATCGATGCCATCAAACTGGATGGCACGAAGCTGTGGAGGATTGACCTGGGCGTAAACATCCGTGCCGGAGCGCACTACACACAGTTAATGGTGTATGACCTGGATGGCAACGGAAAGGCTGAGGTTGTTGTCAAGACGGCGGACGGCACGAAGGACGGCCAAGGCACAGTTATTGGTGACGGGACGAAGGATTATCGCAATGACGGCGGATACATACTGTCAGGGCCGGAATATCTCACGCTGTTTGACGGTGAGACTGGTGCAGCCGTATCCACAGTGAATTATGATCCGCCAAGAGGCAACGTCAGCGATTGGGGTGACGGGTATGGCAACCGTGTAGACCGTTTTCTTGGCGCGATTGCTTATCTGGACGGTACGAAACCAAGTGTCGTGATGAGCCGGGGTTATTATACCCGCACAGTACTTGTTGCTTATGATTATGTTGGTGGGGAACTCGTCAAGCGCTGGACGTTCGACACGAACGAAGCTGGGTCACAATATCAAGCACAAGGCAATCACAATCTGAGTGTACTGGATGCCGACCATGACGGCAAGGACGAGATTATGTTCGGTGCGCTGGCTATAGACGATGACGGCAGCTTGATGTACAGTACCGGACTCGGACACGGTGATGCCATGCACGCTGGCCAGCTTGACCCGAATCGAGATGGCTACCAGGTCGTAAGCGTGCACGAGCATTCAGATGCGGCGTACGGACTGGAGATGCGCGATGCGGCAACAGGTGAAATTATTTGGGGGCAGAAAACAGGATTTGATACCGGCCGCGGGATGTCAGCGGACATTGATCCGAACTATCCGGGTTACGAATCATGGGCCACGACCGTTACCAACGGGCAAAGTGTACCTGTAACCAATACCTATTCGGCTGCCGGAGAGGCGATCTACACGGTGGACGAAGGACCCAAAACTGCCAACTTCGCCATCTGGTGGGATGGAGATCTTCAGCGGGAGCTGTTTGACCATCAGTGGGATAACAGTACCGCCAAAGGAATTCCACTCATTTACAAATGGGATTACGAAAACAAAAAGCTGGGTGAAATCTTCCGGGCAACCGGTACGTTAACGAACAATCATACCAAAGGGAATCCGGCGCTTCAGGCAGATATTCTTGGCGACTGGCGTGAGGAAATTCTGCTGCGGAGCGAAGATAGCTCGGAATATCGTCTCTACACGACAACCATTCCTTCAGATTATCGCATTCCTACGCTGATGCAGGACCCCGTGTATCGACTTGGCGTAGCTTGGCAAAATGTAGCCTACAATCAGCCGCCTCATACCGGCTTTTATCTTGGAGCGGAAGCTACAGCATTTCCTAAAGCCGATCTGGCATTGACACGCGAAGCAGAAATGCCGGAGCCGGTTTACCGCTTTGATTTTGGTACAGAGACAGCTTCAGGAAGTACGGCTATACAGGACACGTTATATACACAAGAGACGGGATATGGGTTTAAGGATACAAGTGGTGTTACCGTAGGCGAAAATGAGGTTTCGGTTGCGACAGGTACGACATTTGCTGTTGACCTGCCAAATGCCAACTATAAAGTGACGCTGCGATTGGGCAATGATGCGCACAACTCGAACGTTGGGGTCAAATCCGAATTCGTTCAGAAGCTCGCCGTAACAAATGTGACAGCGGGAGCACCGCTCGAGTATTCCTATGATGTTGCATTGGTAGATGGACAGCTCGATTTCTTATTCACCGGTACAGCCATAGACATCCAGGACATCCTCATCGAGAAATATCCAGAGAAAGTGGCCGGTGCGGCAACAACGATCTATATGGCCGGTGATTCAACCATGCAATCGTACAGTGAAATGCAGGCTCCTCAAGAAGGATGGGGTCAGCAGTTCGGACGTTATTTCTCCAACGGGGCAGTCGTCGTGAACGATGCGATCGGCGGCCGAAGCAGCAAATCCTTCATGGTAGACGGTCGTCTGGATACGATCTTGCAACGAATCAAGCCCGGGGATTTCTTCTTCATATCCTTTGGTCACAATGACGCCAGTGCAGGGATACCGGACCGGTATGCCTCACCGGAGGACTATAAGATCTACTTGGCTCGTTATGTAAACGGTGCCAAACAGCGCGGCGCTACACCGGTATTGCTCACTCCGGTGGGACGCAGAGACTTCAATACGGTGACTCAGGAGTTCAATGTCAGCTTCCCGGCATACGTGCAGGCTGCCAAAGAAGTGGCGGAGGAGCTTGACGTGCCGCTGATTGACCTGAGCAAGTTAAGTATTGCGTACTACGACAAAATTGGTAATACAGCTACAGAAAAAGTATTTCTATATGCTAATCCGGGTGAATATCCAAAATACCCGAATGGAATTAACGATAATACCCATTTCAGCAGCTATGGTGCACAGAAAATTGCCGGACTTGTTGCAAGTGCGGTCAAAAACATGGAGCTAAGCATTTCAGCCCTGGTCATCGACCCGGATATTTCCGAGCCCGAACCAGAACCGGAAACCCAGCTCTATGAGGAGGATTTTGAAGGCGACGCTGCGGGCTACCAGTATGCGATGGTCAATGCCACGGGTATTGCAGGAACCATGGCGGGAACGGTGGTTGAACAGTCCGGAAATAAGGTACTGTCTGTCACAGGTTCCGGATCAGGCAATCGGGCCAAGGTGTTCCGTCTGTTTGATGCGGTAAACGGCGATCAGGTGAAGGTGAATTTTGACTGGCAATCCGGTAATGTGAGTGCCTATCCTTCAGAAGGTCATCTCACGGTCCAGGATTCCAACGAAAATGCCCTGTTCACGCTGTATACCAAAACCGGAAGCACCAAAATTCATTATTATGTCGGTGCATATAATCCGGACTACGGCACAGGAGATACAGCCATACCTGAAGGGGGAACGGCTACAGATATTTCCAAGAACCAGTGGATCAATGTGGATGCTACCGTTAATTTTGCCGAGAAAACATTGGATCTGACATTAACGAACATAGCAGATCCGGCCGTCACACAGACGATCCAAGATATCCCTATGAGTTCCATTGCATATGCGGACAACGTCAGAGCGATTCGATTCCTGGGCACGAGAAAAGGTGGTGGAGGCACGTTGAACTGGACTACCCAGATCGATAACGTGCGGATTGAAGGTACGCAGCTTCCTTCGGAGGGCGGCGATCAGACGGCCTTAATCGCTCTGTACGATGAGATCAAAGCACTTGATCTGTCGAATTATACTGATTCATCCAAAGCAGTGGTGAACCGGGCTTTGGTCGCTGCGGAAGCGATATTCAATACGGAAGCCACCCAAGCTCAAGTTGACCATGCGTTTAATATGTTAACTGTTGCCAAGGATTCATTGACAAGTGAACCGAGCGAACAAATAAACGAATACAAATTTGACTTTGGTTCCGGCGGCGCTGCCGAAGGATACATCAAGGTAGATGCCAAGAGAGCGTACATCCAAGGAAACGGGTACGGCTTTGCCGATACTGCACTGACCAAAGATGAGAACCGGGAGACCGGGGATGCGCTCAAAGAGGATTTCACAAGAGTAAATGGCACCTCATTCCTGGCTGAAATGGAGCCAGCCAATTATCGGGTAACGATGACCATCGGGGACGCGGAGGAATCAACCAGCGCAAATGTTGTTGTAGAGCAAATGACCAAGTTGCCGCTCACAACAGTTCCCAAGGGCGAATTCAAAGAAATGACGTACGACATTGCTCTGATTGATGGGGTATTTAACTTCAACTTTACCGGAAATGCACCGAAGATCAATGCGCTGAAGCTAGAGCGTCTGCCAGATCACAGCGCAAGCGATAAACCTGTTATTTATTTGGCCAGCGATTCCACTGTGGCTAATTACGCGGAGAGCTACCGTCCGCAAGCAGGTTGGGGCGAGACGTTGGGTGGATATTTTGATGCAAATGAAGTCAGCATTGATAACCGGGCAGTTGGAGGGCTCAGTAGCAAGACCTTCCTGGTCGGCGGGTATCTCAACGATATTCTGCTCGACATTCACAAAGGCGATTATCTGTTCATGCAGTGGTCTCATAACGATTCCACACCTTCACGTCCGGAGCGATATCTTACGCCCGAGCAGTTTAAAGTATATTTGAAAGAATACATTAACGGTGCTCTGCAAAGAGGGGCGATCCCGGTTCTGGTTACGCCAGTGAATCGTCGTGATTTTACCGGAGAACTGCTGAACAAAAGCTTCCCGGAATACGTACAGGCGATGAAAGAAACGGCGCAGGAAACGGACACCCTCATCATCGATCTGAATCAGGCTAGTTGGGAGCATTTTCAGGAACTTGGCACTGAAGGAACCAAATCGATATTCATGTGGGTAGGTACAACCGAAGACAACACACATTTGCAGATGAACGGTGCAATCAAGGTGTCTGAACTCGTGGCACGCCTTGTCAAAGATTTAAATATCCCTTTATCTGATTTTGTTACGCTGGAAGGGGAATCACCGGAGCAGGAAGCCCCGCACACTAAGGCAACTGTGGAAGGGGAATCGCAAAACGACTGGTATACTTCTCCTGTACAAGTGACCTTTACAGCAACCGATGAAGATTCCGAAATCGAAGGGACCTATTATCAAATCAATGGTGGCGAAACGGTGAGTGGCACACAGTTGACCCTAACTGAAGAAGGTACACATACGATCACCTACTGGAGCGTCGATGTTGACGGTAACAAAGAGAGCGAACAATTGTTGTCCATATCCATTGATCTTGTACCTCCAACCATTGAAATTCATGGGCAAACCGAATACACCATTGATCAGCCCGTGGAAATTGGCTATACAGCTTCCGATACGGTATCCGGTGTGGCAGAACCGGAGGGTGTGCTTCTGGACACTCCGGCGTATACACTGGAACCCGGCCTGAATCAGGTTACGGCAACCGTCTCTGATTTGGCAGGCTGGGAACAGACGGTAGAATATCGTTTTGCGGTTATTGCTACATTCGACAGCCTGATCAATCTGACCAACACCTTTGCTGATGAATCGATCGATCCGAATGCCGGTGTTCTTGCTGATCAGCTTGCGAACACGTTACAACAGGCCAAACAGGCAGCAAACCATCGTGAAGGAGCAAAAGCGCGTCAACTGCTTGCATCCTACGGTAATGACGTTCAAGCAGCTAGAGGAACCGTATTTACGGATGAGCAGGCAAGTGTACTAATCAAGTGGGAGGAATGGCTCCATCAGACAACGCCACTAGCAAACGGGGCCCCTGGCACTCCAGTGTTATCTGACAATAATCGTTACGACACGGGTCTCAAAGACGGGGACTATACCGTCACGATGAATCTGTGGTGGGGAAATAACGGCAATCAGTTCAAGCTGTATGAGAATGGTGAATTGATTAAGGAAATTTCCCTGGTGGATCAATCCCCATCTGCCCAATCTGTGCAAGTTGATATTACTGGAAAGAAAAACGGCACCTACATCTATACTGGAGAATTGATCAATGCACTGGGTACAACCATGAGTACGCCGCTGACAGTTGTTGTCACGGATGCTTCCCCGGGGCAAGCCGTTCTGGCGCATGACAACTGGGACGGTGACGGCAACTATCATGTCACCATGAATCTATGGTGGGGAACAAACGCAACCGAATACGAACTTTACGAAAATGGTGTATGGATTGACACACAATCGCTGCAATCTCATTCACCTAGCGCACAATCTGCGGTTACCGCAATCTCTGGAAGGGCACCTGGAATCTATGAGTATGAAGCTGTACTTCGTAATCCTTCAGGGGAAACCAGATCAACCAAATTAAATGTGACGGTGCGCGAGTAGCTGAGAGGTTTGAGGCATTCCATTATCCACAATGAATTAAAGTAGGTTAGGTCTATAAAAAAGTGCTATTCCTCATCCATTTGAGGAGTAGCACTTTTTACTTATTTTGCGATAAAATTGTAAAGAGAGTCCATTTTGAGGGAAGAAGGTGCACTTTGAGCAGCAAAATCCATGAATTTATGATTTGGGCTGAGTCAAACGGTTGGAACATAACTCAGAAATCGAATTGTCATTTAGATTTAGATGTTAGTTTCATAATTAGATACAAAGTTATTCCTGAAGAATATTTAGATTTTTTACGCGTTATGCAACAATGCATTACCCCTGATGAAAAGACATGGTTCCTATGCGAGAGTGAATACAAAAATAGCTCAGATGCTGATTTTCAATGGAATGAATTTGAACTGCTCAGCTTGGAAGCAGCAAACGAAGACGATCAATGGAGATCAGAAATAACGACATGGTGGAATCATTATCTACCAATCATGATTTCCGTTAACAGTGTTTATTCCTTCTATGCTATTGACTTATCCAATGAAATAGGAGCGATCGTATATGGAGAAGAACCTGAATTTGAAGAGATTAAAAAAGTGGCTAATCATCTGAATGAGTTTATGGAACTCATTATGTCGAAATCGATAGCACTTTATTGAGCAAATTTCGATCCTTTTAGAGAACTTCATCTATTAATCTCTTAGATGTGACCCTCCACTATGAAAGCGTTTGACTTATTTGAATATCAATCTATAATGATGAAAGGAAATTGGACTTGGAGCAAGCTTCCATACACAGGAAGCTTGCTGTTTCATTTTCAGAAGGAGAATAGGACCCCATGACTCTTAAAAAAAGAATATTTTTACTGTTCTTTCTCAGTGCGTTTATCCCTTTTATCAGCATATTTGCAATCTCTTATTATACCATTGACTCCATCTTCGCCAATAAAATTGATGATGGCATCCGTAGCAATTTACAGCAGGTGACATCCTCATTGGAGAATTCAATCACCAATCTGAATCACGTTACGCAGCAATTGTCCTATAGTGGTACATCAGGCAAGAGACTGGATGAATTTTTGAATCCATCCGCTGATATCTTTCAATTGATTGAGGCTCGGGAGGAATTAAAGAGTGAATTAAGTGTGGTTACATTTACCAATCCGAATATCGGTTTGACGTTGTATTACTTCCAAAAAGAAGGCACCACACAGTTTGGCAATTTTCCAATCAAAGACCGTTTATCGTTTGAATCTTTGCCTGTGCTCTCCCAAACCTATGGCATTAAGTACTACGGCCCTCATATCAGTATGAACCGATTCGATGATCAACTCGTTCTGTCTGCGATGCGAAAAGTACAACTTTCCAAAAGGGACGATGTGTATATTTACGTAGAATCCGGCTTTCGCCTTACTCAGGATACCCTGGGTTACACTCAATACAACGGCGCCTTATCCCATCTCATTCTGGATGGTTCAGGAAACATTGTGTACAGTGAAATACCGGAATCCATGAAGGTCGGGGAGAATTTCTCCAGCCTAACAGCCGATCCTGCGAAGGACGGAATATCCCGCGGGTATCACTGGTTCAAGGAGGATTCTTCACAGAAATGGAGTGTCGTATCGGTCATTTCGCAGGCTCAATATCAACAGGAGAAAAACCAGTGGTTGCTTCAAATTTTGCTGGTCGCTTTATTTTTCCTCGGCTTTACGGTGTTTCTCGCTTGGCTCCTGTGGAAGATGGTATACAAACCACTCGGGCTGTTCCATTCGGAAATCGCTGGGATGTCCAAGAACCCTCAAACGACGGGGAGCCGAGCTCGTACTCAGATTCCCGAATTTGATTTTCTGCTCGGTGAATTTTCGAATATGCAGCATCAGATTGGTGACCTCTTCAAGGAAGTTCAGCAGAAAGAGAAGATTCGTGCAGACCTGGAAGTGGAAAAACTGCTCTATCAGATCAACCCGCACTTTCTGATGAATACACTGGATACAGTGCACTGGTTGGCCGTCATGAATGGTCAAGGGGAGATCGACAAGCTGGTGCAGTCATTGAACAAGCTGCTCTATTACAATCTGGGCAAATTAGGGCAAGTATCCACGATGGAAGAGGAGATTGATGCGTTAAGACAATATCTGATTTTGCAGCAAATTCGGTATGACTTTGAATTTGACGTCCGCATTACTGCAGATGAACAAGTGCTTCAAATTCCTGTGCCCCGCTTCATTCTGCAACCGCTGGTTGAAAATTCGTTATATCATGGATTGAGTGACGAAGGTTTTATTCAGATTGAAGTGACATGCACTGCAACGCTGAACATTATGATACAAGATAATGGTGCAGGCATGACCGAAGAAACCATTCATAATCTGCTAAACAATCGTGTAGCAGAACAACAAAAAGTAGGGATGGGCATCGGGCTCAATTATGTTCACCGCATGTTGAAGGCACAGTACGGGGACCAAGCACAACTGGTGATCGAGAGTGAATTGGGGACAGGGACAAGCATCCTGCTCGTACTGCCTATTAAAGGAGAAGATATCTCGGCATGATTAAGGTATTGATTGTAGATGATGATAAGCTGGTACGCAAAGGCATTAGCTCTGCGATGCCATGGAACGAGTTCAGCATGGAGGTTGTAGGAGAGGCCAGCAATGGGGCGAAAGCACTGGATTTCCTGAAAACCCAACCAGTCGATCTGATGCTGACGGATCTTGCGATGCCCGTTATGTCAGGGATCGAACTGATGCGAGCTGCGAGGCAGCTCTATCCGGAACTTCATATCGTTGTGTTAACACTTCATCAGGATTTCGATTATATCCAGGAAGCACTTAGACTCGGAGCCATTGACTATATAGCCAAAGTCCAACTGGAGAAAGAACAATTCGAGCATGTTTTACAACGGATACATACCCGAATCAACGGGTTGACGACCACGATAAGAAAGATGCCTTCGCAGAATGAAATCAATGTCCATTATCAACATGTGTATGCACTTGTTTCACAGGATCGAAAATCAGAGCATAAGTGGCCAATGGAGATAACTGCGCATGAAGATGAGGTAAGGTGGGAGGTTGAGCGTAATAGCTGCATGTGGGCTGTTCACCCATCGGAAGAGGATCAACTATTTCATCAATTGAAGGAATCGCTGCATCAAGTTCCCCATGGTACGTTGTTGGTTTTGTCTGATGTACAAGAGCGCACATGGTCACAGATCAAAAACTGGATTATGAATTATACAGATACGTCATTATTCTATGCGTACAACCCCAATAACCAAGTCATTACCGTTTCGATGAATGAGGACAACACATGTTTAAAAGAACCGCAGGATGAAGATGTGGATCGGATTAAGCAAAGTTGGTTCCAGACACCATGGACCCACCACGACAGTTACTACAATCAACTCATTGACCAGTTTATATCGTTACGACTACATAAAGGTCAGTTGATGGGATTGCTGTACTCAATCGTGATGGAATGGAACCATCTTTTTGCCCAAACCACGCTTGGAAGAATCTCCATGATTCATTCTTTCGAGTCCTGGTACGAGGTTGAATCATGGATCAAGCAGACAGCTGCAACCATTCGAAAGGCAGATGAACAGACGTCATATTCGCCGGAAATCATCGATGCCGTGAAAAAAGCAGTGATGATCGTGCAGCATGATATGGAACAAGCCTATACAGCTTCAGGTCTCTCCCAACAACTCAATATCAGCCGAAGTTATTTCAGTCAATGTTTCAAAGATCTGATGGGCAAAACCTTTAATGAGTACTCCCGCTTCATCCGGGTAGAGAAATCCAAAGAGTACTTGCTCAATACGAATAATACGATTTTCTGGATTGCGGAGCGAGTGGGGTATACGGATGAAAAGTATTTCAGCCGGATTTTTCGCGAATTGACAGGTCTTCTTCCAAGCGAGTATCGGCAGCAAGGCAGAGGGAATTAATAGCCGACAGCTTCCTGTTTCAGGAGCTGACGGCTTTTGTTTTTGATTCAGAGTGAGAGTAGTTAGACGAATGTAGATCAACAGGTAGGGTAAATGCTCACAAGTTGGAAGTGCTTCGTAGTTTCAATTGAAAACTGTACACATTTCTCTATCCAAACGACCGAACAATCCCTATCTCCATTAATCTACACTTCATTTTATAATGAAAGCGCAAACAAAAATTAAACATCAGAAAAAGGGGAATCGAATTAGATGAATACAAAATGGTCCATGAAAAGCAAACGGTTGACGAAACGTCTGGCCGTGCTGTCCATGTCTGCCTTAATGGTTGCTGCCCTAGCGGCATGTGGAGATTCTTCCACTCCGCCTACTGCAGAAGAAGCAGGCAAATATGAGGTAACGCCGGGAGATCCGTTCAGTGCCTATAAAGACGAAATTACCGTTACCATGGGAAGGGTAACCACAGCCAATCCGAAACTGCCGAGTGGAGATACCTATGAGAATAACGCGTATACTCGGCTGGTCAAAGACACGTTTAACGCACAAATTTCAGATCAATTTGAAGCTAATGGCGAAGATTATAGCCGTCAGGTTTCGCTCGCCATCGCGTCCGGGGAATTGCCAGACATGATGCGTGTTGATTCCAAAGATGAATTGAAAGAGCTGGTGGATAACGATCTGATTGAGGATCTGACAGCCATATATGATCAATATGCTACGGACAATATCAAGCAGATATACGATTCCTATGATGGTCGAGCATTAGAAAATGCGACGATTGATGGACGACTGATGGGACTTCCGGCGACTTCTCTGGATTCCGCACCCACGATGGTTTGGGTTCGTCAGGACTGGTTGGATCTGTTGGGGATTCAACTTGATGCAGACGGAGACGGTGCCATCTCGCTCGATGAAGTAGAGAAAACGGCACAGGAATTCCTGGAAAGAGACCCTGGCCAATCCGGGAACCCGGTAGGTATTCCATTTGTGAACACGATGAATACAACCGATTATAATGGTTCTGCTTATACGATGCTGGGTGTGGCCTCAACCGAGGGAGCCTTCCCGCAATACTGGATGAATGGTGACGACGGCAAAATCGTGTATGGTTCTACGACAGAAGAAACGAAGCAGATGCTGGGGATTATGGCGGAATGGTTCAAGAATGGCATCATTGACCCGCAGTTTGGGACCCGCACGTTTGACGATATTACCGCACTCTACGCCAATGGCCAAAGCGGTATTGCTTTTGGACCGTGGCATATCCCTGACTGGGGACTGATCAGTGCGAAACAGATGGATAAAAATGCGAAATTCTCGGCTTATACGCTGGAAGATGCAGACGGCAAAGTAAACGTGGCGCATGCCAATCCTTCCAATCAGTTTATCGTGGTGAGAAAGGGATATGAACACCCTGAACTGGCCGTTAAGATTCTTAACCTGTTCTACGATAAACTGGCCAATGATAAAGATGCCGCTACAACCATGCCGGAAGCGGCCAAGTACCAGGAGACCGGGGTAGACGGATCGACGAGACCTTTTAATATCGAAGTCAACTCCGCTACATCGCTGCTGGATGATTACTCTGACGTTGTTCGCGGCATCAAAGGTGAGATTGGTCTGGATGAGGTTCGCACAACAGAATCGAAAAACAATATCGGCAGCATCAAAACCTATTTGAACGACATGGATACGGATGACGTGACTGCTTGGTCAAAATACCATTCACGGATCAACGGTGTTGGACTAATCGACAAACTGACAGAGGAAAAGAAATTCGAATGGATGACACCTGCTTTCTCTGGAACTACACCAAGCATGAAACAGACGTGGGCCAATCTGACGAAGTTGGAGCAGGAGTCGTTTATCAAAATTATAACGGGTTCAGAACCATTGGATTACTTCGATACATTCGTGAATAACTGGAAAAAACAAGGTGGTGATCAAGTCATTCAGGAAATTGAAGATGAGATCGCATCCAAACAATAATATTCATGCACAGTAGCAGGGCTGCGATACGCAGCCTTTCTTCAACGAAAGGGGTTCATCCATGAAACAGGGGAAATTGAAAGCGAGAGGGCGGCTCGGTCCAGGTGCCATGTACCATATGATGATGCTGCCGGGCATTTTGTTTTTGCTGGTATTCAGCTATATCCCAATGGTAGGCGTCATCACAGCCTTTCAAGATTATGTACCGGCGAAAGGGATGTTTGGCTCTGAATTTGTAGGGCTGAAGCATTTTATGTATATGTTCAAGCTGCCGGATATCGCGCAGGTCGTCAGCAATACGTTGGTGATTGCGATTGGCAAGATTTTGCTTGGAACGATGATGGCCATCATTTTTTCCGTTTTGTTAAATGAAATTCGTATCAAATACGTAAAAAAGTCCGTGCAGACGATTGTTTATCTGCCGCACTTTCTATCCTGGGTTGTACTGGCATCCGTCGTTGTCAACATGTTCAGTTTGGATGGAATCGTCAATCAAATGTTGGCGTTCTTTGGCCTGGAAAATATTAATTTCCTTGGTAGCAACACCTGGTTCCAGCCACTGATTATCGGTACAGACGTATGGAAAGAGTTTGGTTACAGTTCCATCGTCTATTTGGCAGCGATTACGTCGATTGATCCCGGTCTATATGAAGCGGCAGGCATGGATGGAGCCAGTTGGTGGAGAAAAGTATGGCATATTACCTTACCAGGCATGCTGCCTATTATTCTGCTCATGGGCGTAATGAGCCTGACCAACATTTTGAGCGCAGGTTTCGATCAAGTTTATAATCTGTATAACCCAGTTGTCTATGAGTCGGGGGATATTCTGGACACCTACGTTTACCGGATTGGTCTCGTTGGGCGACAGTATAGCTTCGGTACGGCTGTTGGCTTGTTTAAGTCCGTGATCGGTATTGTTTTGCTGATGTCTGCCAACCAGTTGGCCAAAAAATACACAGATCGAAAAATATTCTAAGGAGGCCAAACCTGTGTCCTATTCTGCAAACTTTAAAGAACGAATTGGCCGGTTTGTCATCTATGCCATTGTGATTATGCTGGCATTGGTCTGCCTTCTTCCGTTATGGAATATCGTTGCCATATCATTCAGCAGCAGCGAGGCGGTATCTGCCAATGCAGTAGGTCTCTTTCCCGTCAATTTTACAACAGCAGCGTATACCAAAATTATCGATGATGCTCAGTTTTGGCGTTCCTTTGGCATATCTGTTCTACGTGTCGCACTTGCCCTTGTGCTTAATATGATTCTGATTATTTTGATGGCTTATCCGCTATCCAAATCGAAGCGGGAATTCAAAGGCAGAAACATTTATATGAATATCATGATTTTTGCCATGTTGTTCAGTGGAGGTATGATTCCGACTTACCTGCTGATCAAAAATCTGGATATGCTGAATACGATATGGGCACTTGTCCTGCCAGGCGCTGTGCCGATTTTCAGTGTCATCCTCGTGATGAACTTCTTCTCTGCTGTACCTAAAGCGCTTGAAGAAGCAGCATTCATTGATGGGGCCAATCCGCTTCAAGTCTTGTTCAAAGTGTATGTTCCCGTGTCCATTCCAGCGCTGGCGACAGTTGCCTTGTTCAGTATTGTGGGGACGTGGAATGACTTCTTCAGCGGTCTGATCTATATGACCAAAGTCAGCAATTATCCGCTAATGACCTATATTCAGTCCCTTAACGTAAACATTGCCGATTTGCTTCAAGCCGGCACGAACTCCAGCGAACTCAGCAATTTGACCGAAATTTCGAACAAAAACCTGAACGCAGCCAAAATCGTGGTCGCTGTTATCCCGCTGTTGCTGATTTATCCGTTACTGCAAAAATACTTTGTGACTGGCATTGTCGTAGGATCGGTCAAAGAATAAAACCACGTTTACGTGTGTTAGAAAGGTTGATGGAACATGGAAAATAAAAAATGGTGGAAAGAAACCGTTGTGTATCAAATATATCCACGGAGCTTTCAAGATCATAACGGAGATGGCATCGGCGACTTGAAGGGCATTGTATCCCGATTGGATTATTTGCAAGAACTCGGCATTGGTGCGATCTGGTTATCACCTGTTTGCAAGTCTCCTCAGGACGATTACGGTTATGATATTTCAGATTATCAGGATATCGATCCGATGTTTGGGTCTTTGGAAGATATGGAAACGTTAATTCTTGAAGCCAAAAAACGAGATATTCGGATCATCATGGATCTGGTGTTGAACCATACATCGGATGAACACCCATGGTTTCAAGAAGCCAAAAAAGGCAAAGACAATCCGTACCATGACTACTACGTCTGGAGAGATGGTGTTGAAGGAACACCTCCGAACGACTTGGGGTCCACCTTCGGTGGTTCAGCTTGGGAATGGGTGCCTGAAATCGGGCAATATTATTTACATCTATTTTCCGTCAAACAGCCAGATCTCAACTGGGAAAACCCGAAAGTCCGGCAGGAGATATACAACATGATCAATTGGTGGATCGACAAGGGTGTTGGTGGTTTCCGACTTGACGTTATCGACTTAATTGGCAAAGAACCGGATGCAAAGATTACGGGTAACGGACCAAATCTGCATAAATATATCAGGGAACTAAGCAAGGAGACGTTCCAAAACGCGGAAGACCTGCTGACCGTAGGAGAGACGTGGGGCGCCACTCCGGAGATCGCCAAACTGTACAGCAACCCGGACGGCAGCGAGTTTTCTATGGTATTCCAATTTGAACACATCAGCCTGGATGAACAAGAAGGCAAAGGAAAGTGGGATCTTAAACCTTTGGATGTGTTGGAATTGAAAAAAGTGATGTCCAAATGGCAGACGGAGCTGGAAGGCGAAGCCTGGAACAGTTTGTTCTGGAACAACCACGATCTGCCCCGAATTGTCTCGCGTTGGGGGAACGATGGAGAATTCAGGATCGAATCGGCTAAAATGTTGGCTACCCTTCTTCATGGCATGCAAGGCACGCCTTATATTTATCAGGGTGAAGAATTGGGTATGACGAATGTAAAATATGCGATTGAGGATTATCGAGATATTGAATTGCTCAATTTCTATAAGGAAAGAATGGGGAGAGGTTATCCTGAAAGCAGCGTGATGGAGTCGATCTACGCCAAGGGCCGCGATAACGCACGAACACCTATGCAATGGGATACTTCTGATAACTCAGGTTTTACACGAGGGGAACCTTGGATTAAGGTGAATTCGAATTATAAGCATATCCATGCCGAGGAAAGTTTGAATAATCCCGAATCCATATTCCATTATTACCGGAAGTTGATTCAACTTAGAAAAGACCATGAAGTCATTGTATATGGTGATTATGAGCTGATCTTTCCAGAAAACCCAGAAGTGTTTGCCTATACCCGCACGTTGAATGGTACTACGATTTTGGTGGTGTGCAATTTCCAGGGGTATACAACCGAACTTTCGCTTCAGGAGCATTTAACAAAGTCCAATCAACTTTTGATATCCAATTATACAGGTGAACTCTCAGAGAGCATATTACGCCCATATGAAGCAAGAATGTACCTTATTCATAGTTAAAGCATACTACGTAATACGTTATATCATGTTCAGTTCTCAAGAAAGAAGGATTATATTCAATGAAAAGAGTATGGTGGAAAGAAGCAGTAGCCTATCAAATCTATCCAAGAAGTTTTATGGATTCCAACGGAGATGGTGTTGGTGACATTCAGGGGATCATATCCAAACTGGATTATATCCAGGATCTCGGTATTGATTTGATATGGATCTGTCCGATGTATAAGTCACCCAATGATGATAATGGTTATGATATCAGTGATTACTGTTCCATTATGGATGAATTCGGCACGATGGCAGACTTTGACCAATTACTGCATGAAGTGCATCATCGCGGCATGAAACTTATTATGGACTTAGTGATTAATCATACAAGTGACGAACACCCGTGGTTTATTGAATCCAGAGCTTCGCTGGATAACCCCAAACGAGACTGGTATATCTGGAGAGATGGGAAGAACGGAGAGGAACCGAACAACTGGGAGAGCATCTTTGGCGGTTCTGCCTGGGAATATGATGAAGCATCCGGGCAGTACTATCTTCATCTGTTCTCCAAAAAACAACCGGATTTGAATTGGGCAAACAAAGATGTTCGTAAATCAATATATGAAATGATGAATTGGTGGCTGGATAAAGGGATTGATGGGTTCCGTGTTGATGCCATTAGCCATATTCATAAGGAAGAGGGCCTCTTGGACATGCCTGTTAAAGAAGGCTTCAAATACATCTCTTCTTTTGAAAAACATATGAATGTCAAAGGAATCCAGAGTTATCTGCAAGAAATGAAAGAGAATACATTGTCCAGATATGACGTGGTGACTGTTGGGGAAGCGAACGGAGTAAAGGTAGAGGACCAGGAAGATCTGCTGGATTGGATCTGTGAAGTCAGAGGGAAATTTAATATGGTTTTCCAATTCGAACATCTTGACCTCTGGAAAAACAGCACGGACAGAGAACTGGATATCCTCAAATTGAAAAACGTCTTGACCAAGTGGCAGAAATCCCTGGAAAACGTCGGTTGGAATGCTTTGTTTATTGAAAATCATGATCAGCCCCGCAAAGTTTCATCTTGGGGAAATGACAGTGCATATTGGTATGAAAGTGCCACTGCGCTTGGCGCCATGTACTTTTTCATGCAAGGTACGCCTTTCATATATCAAGGACAAGAAATAGGCATGACCAACGTGGCTTTCCCTTCGATAGAAGATTATAACGACATAGCCGATCGGAATCTATATCAGATCAAACGTGAAGAGGGGATGTCGCATGAGGAGATCATGAACATCATCTGGGCTTCAAGTCGCGATAATTCCAGAACGCCGATGCAGTGGTCTTCGTCCAAACAGGCCGGGTTTACCACAGGTAAGCCATGGTTAAAAGTGAATGACAACTACGTCAATATTAATGTAGAGAAACAACTTCAGGAACCACGTTCCATCCTTCACTTTTATAAACAAATGATTCAGCTGCGAAAAAAACACGATACGTTGACTTATGGTATCTATGAGCTTCTTATGCCGGATCATCCAAGTGTATATGCATATACACGTACACTGGCAGACCAACAGGTGCTGGTCGTCAGCAATCTTACCGAACACATCGTGGAGCTTGAGGAAGATGAGCTTGGCCTCAACTTCTCGGAGATCTGGCTTACCAACTATGAGAATGGCATGCTGCCACTGGTGTTGCGACCGTTCGAAACAATCGTTGGTTTAAGCGATAACGTATAAGCAGGAAACGTAAAAAAGCGTCTATATCAGTTCTGAATGATATAGACGCTTTTTATTGTTGTTTGGCAGGAGTATCAAAATTCGCCAATAAACCGTTACATTTGATAGCCACATGAAATTCAGCAGCGAATGTTAGTTTTATTGATGGAGAACATCCGCGTATTCGGAGATACGTTCGAAACGACCCTTGGCAAAAGGGCATAAAGGTAAAATCTTAATACCGTTTTCCCGCGCGTATTCCACCATAGCTTTGATAAGTTCATCCCCAAGCCCTTGTCCTCTATATGCATTTTCGACCAATGTGTGATCAATAATGTATAGTTCTGGACTTGAGATTACATACGTCATCACCGCAGCAATATCGCCGTTATCTTGAATCAGAAATCTTTTATTGGCAACTTCATGTTCTACATTATGCATGTTCATCCTCTTTCTTTGTTGAGTATTCATCATTCACAAGCTTGTACGTCAACGCTCCGCTTGGACATGTGTCGATATGCCGGGCAATGGCCTCCGAAGTCTCACCATCAGGGTCAACCCAAGGACGCTTGCTTAAATCAAAAACAGCAGGGAGGCCCTTTACGCAAATCCCGGAATGAATGCAGACATCCGAATTAAACATGACCTCGATATCTTTACCGTAGTATACCTTTTGTTTACTCATAATTACTCACATCTTTCGCGTTGAGTTTGTTTACAGAACTATAAGTTCAGGCTTACATGGCAAGCAGTATCTGCTTGGCTCTCAATGTCCGAATTATAAATGAGGAATCCTTAATTAGTCAACGTGACAAATCTCCTATTACGTTGGTGGATGCTGTCCTTTACAGATCGTTTTCTTCCGGAGTGTATATCTCATCGGCCTCGTACGCATCATCTAGCAACACCCTTAATGTGATGGGGGAACTGATTTAGTCACTTCGATCTGAAATTGATCAGAATAGGATTTGAGGTTGCCAGCAAGGCCGGCGAGCTGCCCGGAGATGTTCGACAGTTCACTCGCTGATCGCTGCTGCTCTACAGCACTGGCCGTGACTTCTTCAGCCATGGCTGAAGTTTCCTCGGTTGCAGAAGCGATATAGCTCAGGTGCTGTTCCACCTCTTGTCTAATGGAGTGCATATCCATCGTCCGGTTTTCTAAACGCTGAGCAAGCTCATGCACTTCAGTCGATAACTTGCTAACCTGTCTGAACGCCTGAAGGCAATCCGCGATCTGTTCTTCCTGTTCCTTAACCGCCACCATGTTCGCTTCAAAATGATTGCCCATCCGGTGAATTTCTTGAACAAATGAACCCAGGATCACATCAATCTCCTGGATCGAACGTTCGGACTGCTGAGCGAGCTGTCCCATTTCACCAGCAACGACCGCAAATCCTTTACCCGCCTCGCCAGCACGGGCTGCTTCGATTGAAGCATTCAGCGAGAGAATCTGGGTTTGTTTCAGGATATTGTGGATTTGTCCACTAATGGAGGATGCGAGTTCCGATTGAGTGGTTAGAGACCTGGAAATTTCCTGCTGATGCTCAACCCGCTTGGCATTCTCCCGGCCTTTCTCAAGCAGAACCTCATGTTCACGTGTAACTTGTACTTGTACGGCAGACAGCTGCTCTGAAGTATGGGTAAACTGTTGCACATAAGAACCTACTTCATCCATAATTTTGCCGAGATTCTCCGAATGCTGTACGGAATGTTCGGTTTCTTCTGCCTGTTTCATGGAGCCTATAGCAATTTCCTCGATTGCTCTGGAGAGTTCTTCAGTCTGACGCTGGTTCGTCTGAGCCGTTTCCGCAATATTGGCCGAGGACTGCTGGAGCATATTCGAACCTTGTTGTATTCCCATCAGTATGTTCGTCAATTGCGCAACCATGACGTTAATCAGATCACTGATGTCACCGAGCTGATCGTTGGTCATATGTGTGGATACAACTTTGAGATTCCCATCCGCGACCTGTTCCAGGCTTGACTTAATATCGCGTACTTGTCTGAGGATGCCTCTTACCACCAATAGCATCATGACCAGCGATAGAATCAGTACAACCACGAAAATCGGTATAATGGTCCGATAGGCATTATTCACGGATATCGCGGAGACTTGATTCACCGCTTCAGCAGATATATCAATGCCCAGATAGCCAATAATCGCACCTTGCGAATCCTTGATTGGTGTAAAGGAGGACAACAGCTGTCCCCAGGTTGGATCGTCTACAATACCTGTTGTGATGACTTCTCCACGTAATAAGCGTTCCTGAATCTGGGGGTTGAATTCCATTGCAGTGCCGTACGGGCTATATTCAGAATCATCCCAATTCGCTCCATCCACAGTGTAGATCCACCCGTCCGAAGTTTTGTTATACATATAAACATATAAGGCTCCCGATTGAAGCCTAACTTTAACGAGTTCGTCTCTAAGACTTTTGTATTCACTGCTCTCTTCTGAGGCAGTAGAGGCTAGTGTCTTAATTAATTCCGATTCCTGACCTAGTTGAGAGGCGGTATTCACAGCAAGCTGCTGATTGTTATGCTGCATGGTCATTAATGATGCATTTTCACTGGAGTCGATGGTGGTCCACATGATTAGACCGCCCATGGCCAGTAGCGGAACCAGAATGATCAAATACAGTTTGAACCTTAAATCCATCTTTATTTTGCGAGTCTGTCTCACGTTCGGTTCCCCCTTGGATGTAAAAAAGTAAATATGGTTATTCGTATAACCCCATACTATTTATCGTAATATTGCAGGGGGAAATGAAGACTAACCCTAAATTTGTATATACATATAGGTTACAAGGCAGAAAACTGGAACCTTATTCATATTAAGTTTCATTTGATTGAGATTAAAATATAGAAAGTATTCTATTTTTGGAGTGAGGGCAATGGCTACAACACCTTGAAAACACGGAGATCCAAGAGTTTGACCGGGCGATACATCGACTATAACTTCTCGCTGCTTCAGACTAAGATCGAGTTACAAGAAATTGCGGTTCTGAAGCTGAAGAAATTGAAAGATACGACGTTTTGCTAAATATATTCTCAATCATTTCTGTCTGTATCCATTCCGAATTAAGAGCATCAGGTAGAAATAAATGTTCTTTGCATACAATCTTGAACTCATGGTAATTATAACCTTTAATAGTGATCACCCAAGTACCTTACTTTCAAAGAGAAAGGAACATTTAACGTGCCAGAATGGTTAGAAGTCGCATTTCGAACATTATCTGCCGTAACAATCCTGTTCATCATCACCAAAATTCTAGGCAAGCGCCAAATTTCTGAATTATCCTTGTTTGAGTATATAACAGGTATAACTCTAGGAAACTTGATTGGTTATATTTCGTTAGATACAGATACAACTTGGTATTTGGGATTTATCGCACTTTTTGTATGGGTTTCCGTGTCAGCGGGGGCCGAGTATTTTACGTTGAAAAGTAAAAAGTTTCGTGATGTTGTAGATGGAAAATCAACGATTCTTATTGAGAATGGAACAGTAATTGAAAAGGCATTAAAGAAAGAACGATTGACGATCGATGAATTTCTGGAACAACTTCGAAAAAAAGATGTGTTTAGAGTTGCCGATGTTGAGTTTGCAGTCATGGAACAAAGTGGAGACATCAGTGTGATGTTAAAGAAAGAATATCAGCCACTCACAGCCAACTTATTAGGCTACCATATTTCTACTGAAAGAGAGCCAAGTACGATCATCATGGATGGGCATGTCTTGCCAGACACTTTAAAAGCAGCAGGATTGAGCGAAGAGTGGGTAAAAAAAGAGCTTCGCAAGCTTAATTTAACTCTGGATCAAGTTTCAATTGGTCAGGTGGATGGGAAGAGAGAACTCTCTGTTCAGACAGGTACAGCTTCTTTGCCCAAGCCTGCAAATTCAAGTCCGAAAGATCAAATTACGGAGTTAGTGAAACAATTACAAGATGATTTAATATTGCGAAAGCAACTTGCATCAAATGATAAGGATCGACTCAAATATCAAGAAGCATTAGATCAATTTCAAACGGCAATGCACGCTTATCAAAAACAACAATCATAGCGTTGATTGATTGGGATATATATGATCAATCAGGGGAGAAATGACACTTTTCATTAACTTCAGTCAATTTCTTAAACAAAATGTTCAATATCGTAGTTTTGAAGTGAGGGTAAGGGCTACAAATGGATTGTGCTTGGTGGTAAACAGTGTTACTCTAAAAGTCTGTGTTCGACAAATTATTTAATAATAATCACCAATTTAGTTATAAAGAAAGGTAACACGATGATAAAAGTTGAAAACTTATCCTTCTCGTTCCCGCAAAAGGAACTATATCAAGACATTTCATTTACGCTTGAAGAGGCGCAACATTGCGCTTTTATAGGAACAAGTGGCAGTGGGAAAAGTACACTGATCGATATATTGATGGATCCGGAAAGATATCTGTTCGATGGCAAGTTAGAGATAGACCCCGATTGCAAAATCGGGTATGTGAGTCAGTTCTCGCAAGTCGATAACACGAAAGAAATGACTGTTTTTGAATATATCGGAGAAGAGTTCATCAAGATACAAGATGAAATCACAGCCCTTTATGCGGAAATGGCAACGACATCGGATATGGATTCGCTGCTGGAAAAGGTTCAATTGGCTTTGGATGCCTTCCAGGCAATGGATGGGGATAATTTTGAAAACACCATTAATAAACAGCTAAATCTGGCTAACCTCATGAAGCTAAAAGACCTTGATGTATCCGAATTAAGCGGCGGGGAATTCAAACTTATTCAAGTAATGAAGGAAATGCTGAATCGTCCAGACTTAATGATCATGGACGAACCCGATGTATTTCTAGACTTTGAAAACCTGAATGCACTTAAAAAATTGATTAATTCCCACAAGGGAATGCTGCTCGTTGTTACGCACAATCGCTATCTTTTGAATCATTGTTTCAATAAAATAATACACCTTGAAAACACGGAGATCCAAGAGTTTGACGGGCGATACATCGACTATAACTTCTCACTGCTTCAGACTAAGATCGAGTTACAAGAAATTGCGGTTGCTGAAGCTGAAGAAATTGAGAGATACGACCATATCATCGACAATCTCAGAGAGATCGCCACGTATAATTCAGAAGCCTCCAGAGGCAGAGCGTTAAAAGCCAGAGTTAGGTTTCAAGAGCGCTTGGAAGCACGTCGAATTAAAGAGCCCTTTGTTGATATCAAACAGCCGAATATCCATTTTGGCATCGAAAAGGAAATGGAAGACACCGTTGTGGTTAACGTCAATAACTATAGCGTTTCCTTTGACGAATTACTTTTGGAACATGTGAACTTTGAGATCAAATCGACAGATAAAGTAGCCCTGATCGGTCCAAACGGTACCGGGAAAACGACGTTACTCCGCGAAATCTTCCAAAATAATCAGGATTCTATTGAAATAAATGCTGAAGCTACATTGGCTTATTTATCTCAGTTTCAAGGCGAAATGCTCAAGGATTCGAACACCATACTAAACGACTTTATTGATGCAGGGTTTCAAACATATGATGAGATTAGATCGCATCTTTTGCACTATGGCTTCGAAGGAGAAATCCTTGATCAAAAGATAGAGTCTTTATCTGGTGGAGAAAAAAATATGCTTCAATTGGCTAAAGTTGCTGCCAGTCATGCCAACGTATTGCTTCTTGATGAACCGACAAGCCATTTAGACATCTATACACAAATCGCATTGGAGAAAGCTATTGAGGAGTACAAAGGTGCGATTCTCATGATTTCTCATGATTTCTATTCTGTTGTAAATGGTATGGATTATGTTTTGATCATTGAAGACAAGACGATTACTAAAATGAGTATACAAGAATTTAGAGAGATGATTTATACGAGTCATTTTAATGAAGACTATCTAGAAACGGAACAAAAGAAAAAGTCTGTTGAAATGAAAATCGAATTGGCTTTAAAAGATACTAATTTTGAACTTGCAAAAAGTTTGGTAGATGAGCTAGAAAAGCTGATTAAGTTGCTTTAATTCGTCTGCGTTCAACGATGTGACCTTAACTGCTGGTGGGATAGTGATTCTTATCCAATGGCTGTGTCAGTAAGCGAGAAGAGGGGCGACAGCCCCTCTTTTTTTCGTTTCGTCGCAGTTGCTCTAGACTAGGGGAATCCTCCATAAATCTAAATCCCCCTGTATGCAGATTGATCCGCATACAGGGGGATTACTTCTAGAAACAGCTAAACGAACTGATTCGCTGCAGATCAATGCCGGTGTATAGCCAGAAGAATCCATTCCAGCGGAAACCAGCCACCGAATTTCTACCTACAAATACCGGGTACATCCAGAAGCCGGGACCACGATCCGGCCAAATATATGTGTAGCGAAACAGACAGCCGGATATGGCCCTTGGATCTACAGCATACAAGGTAGCGGGTTGCTGTGGAGTGAATGATGGTGGCGGCCCGGGAGGTGCCTGCACGCCTTGTGGTCCGCCGCCTCCACCCCCGGGAAACGATGGCGGACCAGGCATTCCACCCGGTCCTCCTGGTCCTCCGGGAAACCCAGGTCCACCAAACCCTCCACCAGGTCCAAAAGGAGGTAAAAATGTCATATCACATCACTCCTGTTCATTAGTCTAATGTATTGTATGTAGGCCATTGAACAGGGGAATGGGTGGGAGCCTATAGAAGGCCGCTAATATTCAAGTCGAAAGGTCTAGCAGTTATCACTTAGCAGATCGGTTCGGCCGTGTCATGGGAGGTGGCGGTCGTGGATCTGCCATAAAAAACGAAGGAAAAGGAACGCTTGAATAAGCTTGTTTCGTGAAGCAACCGAAAAAAGGGCGGGGTGTACCCGGCTTCTCTCATTGTTGAAATTCTTGACACAGGAACATTTTTGTTCTCAGAAATCTCTGACTAAAATCAAAAACGGTGTCAGGACTGAATATTCATAGCAGTCTGAATGTTTTTCAGATCGAGCTGAATTAGTTCAGGAATATGGTAAGGGTGGTATAAACCATGCTGCACCATGTAATTTGATATTTTTTCATGAGAGTCTATGGCTTCATCGAGCTGTTCATCAAATATTGGATACGGGTGCACCCAATTTTTCTGAGCCTGTTAAAGGAGGCGCAAAATTAGTTGCTGTAAAAACAAATACGATTAGAGACGACATAATAATAATTATACCCGGGTAATATTGACTATGTATTTTTACCCGGGTATAATTATTGAAGAAGGAATGAAAAAGGAGGGTATAACATGCAATCTTCACCTGCTCAAATTAGCTGTACTGCCTTTTTAGAGAAAGATTGTTTGGCCAAAGGTACAATACAGCAT
Source organism: Paenibacillus sp. 1781tsa1 (assembly GCF_024159265.1). Lineage (NCBI taxonomy): Bacteria > Bacillati > Bacillota > Bacilli > Caryophanales > Paenibacillaceae > Paenibacillus > Paenibacillus sp. 1781tsa1. The sequence continues at coordinate 3,569,692 of NZ_JAMYWY010000001.1, forward strand.
GTTGTCGCAACCGTAAAAGATACCCTGGAGGACAGTAAATTCGTACAATTGCTTATTTTTGACGATTTGACGGGTAAACCACTGGATATTGATTTTCGTGGAAACACCGTTGAGGTGCTTGAGCGGTTAAACAGCCAAGTTGGACATATACCGGATTCCAATGAACATGAACAACCTGCTCGCAGGGTTGGCCGTCCCAAGCTGGGCGTGGTGTCCGGTGAAGTTACTTTACTTCCCAGACATTGGGACTGGCTTAAAGCTCAGCCCGGAGGAGCCTCGGTAACGTTGCGAAAACTGATAGATGAAGCTCGCCGTACGGGTGAGAATGAAGGTAAAGTTCGCGCCGCACAAGAAGCAAGTTATCATTTTATGACAGCAATGGCGGGTGATTTCCCTCAGTATGAGGAGGCTTTGAGAGCATTGTATGCCGGGAATGAAGATCTCTTTTATGGATTGATTGATCATTGGAAGCCTGATATCAGAGACTATATTAAGACTTTAGCCAAGGGTGCATTCAAACAGGAAGAGAGTTGATAACCACTTCAGCGATGGGTACAACAACAGACAAAGTAGGAAAGTGGGTATGGTTACCGAAATATTAAAATTCAAGGAGAACATCACAATGAATATATTAAAAGTGAACGGTATTGAACTCGCTTATGACAGTTATGGCAGCGAAACGGATGAAGCCATACTGTTAATCGCCGGGCTGGGTACCCAGATGATCCGTTGGACCATTCCCTTTTGTGAAATGCTGGCAGCTAGAGGATACAGGGTGATTCGTTTTGACAATAGAGACACCGGGTTATCTACTCATTTTAGTCATCACGATACACTTGATTTCGAAACACTCGCCAGAACGCTTATGTCAGGACAACTCCCCAATATACCTTACACGCTTGAGGATATGTCTGATGATACGATTGAATTGTTAGATGCACTGGGTATCGCGAAAGCACATATTGTTGGACGTTCGATGGGCGGCATGATTGCCCAGCTTGTTGCCAGCCGATATCCGGCACGTGTCCTCTCGCTGACTTCAATCATGTCAACTACAGGCAATCCCGAACTTCCGCAAACTTCGCCAGAAGTCATGGCGTTAATGACTCGTCCAGCTCCGAACCCGAGAGAGGATGAGGCAGGATACATCGCTCATAGCGTAGCTTTTGCCAGACGTATTGCCGGTACAGGTTATCCTTTTGAAGAGAACGAATATCGTTCAATGATTCGAGAAGAGGTTCAGCGAGCTTATGATCCAGGGAGTATTGGACGGCAAATCGCAGCTATTGCTGTTTCTGGCGACCGTCGTCCGCAACTCGCAAAAATAGATGTGCCCACGTTAGTCATCCACGGAGCGGAAGACTCCATGTTTGTGCCAGCATGCGGAGAAGACACTGCTCAAGCCATCACTGGCTCAGAATATATGTTACTTGAAGGCATGGGACATGATCTGCCCACACAGTTGTTTGAAACTGTTGTTGATGGAATTGTACGGACAGCCCGGAGCAGCGTTAAGGATAGCATATAAATCAGATATGCTGCTCAACTTCATTTTCAAAGTCTAATACTTTATTGGATCAGAAGAAATACTTCCCTTTTACAATCATTGTCAGTACGATATAATACAAATACTAGGTGGATTACCCAGTGGTTTCCTAGGATCGTCGTGGTCTTAAGCTGCTTATAACCTAATAGATATCGGAGGTATGGTTTTATGGTGAAGAAGAAAATTTCCACAGCCCTCAGTGCAGTTTTAATTGTTTCTATGCTGGCTACGGGCCTGATTGTCGCTATCCAAGGTACAACAACGTTTGAGGTGGCGAAGTCAGCAGGGGAAAAAAAGGTTGAAGTTATTAAATAAGCGGGACTTTCCTATGAAAAAAACAGGTGCGAGACGACTCAAATGATCTCAATCAGGGGGACTCGAAGCACCTGGAGCGAAAGTTAACGGAGTCACAACACTTCAACAGGATGAAAATAGAAATGACGCTGGACAAGAACAAGAACATATTCCCTTGAAAGTCGCTATTATATAGCGGCTTTTTTTGCATGTACTCTGGGCGGAAAGGGGATAGGAGGGTATAAAACAGTCGGACAAGATCTTGTCCCGAGCCAAGTACAGGATCTTGTCCCCATTATCGATTAGATCCATATGCAAATAAAGAGAATCGGCTTTTTCTGTGGTTAGCTTTTGGATATGCGTTTATCTGCAATCTTTCGGTGATGTCACTTGTTGCTGATACTTCTTGATCAGCTCCACGCCATCGTATGCCAAACTTTCCACACTTGCCGCTTTCTGCAGGATGTAATGATCAAAGAAGTTCTTCGTATAGTCTGTAACAAGATTTCGCATCTCCATAGCATCCCGTTCGCCCCTGATTTCCTCATTCACACGGGTAAACACAATGTCGCAGTAATCTAAATGTGCAACACGATCAATAGAGAAATAATAAGTTTCCATGCTATTGTTAGCCCCAATTATCGCATTCATGTTATAGTTGGGTTCACTAAACAGTAGCAAGAAGGGTTTCTTAAGGTCGCTGCCCTGAAGCCCGAACGCACCGCTATCCAAGCCAATCCCGCAGGCGAAACGGTCGTCGTCCCGGCAAACCATCGCCGTCGTAAGCCCTCCATAAGAATGTCCAACGATGCCCATGCCGATGTCAAGCAACAATCTGCCCTTAAAGATGGAATCCAGCTCTCCAGAGTCCAGTTTGTAAAGATAATCAGCTACATACCTTACGTCTTCTGCCTGTAATTCACTATACTCTGTTACCTTGGCAAGTATCGGCAGTGTAAGCACGTTATGGCACATCTCAATAGCAGTTTTATCGTCAGGCCGCATCTCCATCTTACCTGCCAACGCCAGCATCTCCGGATCTTCAGAGAACGCTATAAGGGCATCCGAAAAACCCTTTGATACATTAAACAAGCGCCCATCTTTACGCTTATACATTGTGCTATTCTGATGGCCGATGCTCACCACAACATATCCCATGCTTGCTAAGTCTGTGCAGATCACTGTACCCCATTCTGGAGAACCGCCCCCGCCGCAAACATAGAATAACACCGGATAGCGCTTTTCCTTCCCGGAGAGAGCAAGGTCGTCGTAACATCGGGTCTTGATATCTATAGAGAAAACGTCCTTTAATGCCGTGACAAGTGGCTGCTCATTAAACATCTCGTAGACTTCAGGAAACATGTACGTTGATGTCGTCTTGCCTTCGTTACTATCAGACGGATAATACACAAACGCCGTCAGTTCTCTTTTGGAGTGATCTGATGCGGTGTACTCAAAATCCATCTGGGTTCGACCAACAGTGTACCCGCCAATTGGTTCTGGAAATGCATCATACGTTTTCATCTTTTTGTTCCCCTTTCATTAATAAAAGTGGCGAAATGAAATACATAGATTGTGCTATGAGCGCTTTTCAAAACTGGAAAACGATTGCGTTCGGTCTTCAGTGAATCATATCTACTCCTTGGCTTTCTTGAGATCGCTTACTATGTCAGAATATTGATGATCTTCAAGCAGCCCATGACTCATAAAGTCAGCAAAGTACCTGCTAAGCTTATGTTGCAAAGTAGAGTCCTTAATATCGAATTCCCTAAAAAACATGACTAAATTAAACTGCATTGACTCAAACATGAAAGAAATCAGATCGTCGTCAAGATCGGGTCGAAGATATCCATCAACCCTCATTCGGCGTAAAATGTCCTTGATTAAAGGGAATGATTCTCCCTTTAGCACATCCAGATATACTTTAAGCAAAGTGTTCTCAGGAATGTTTAAAAATGTTTTAGTGAGTTTGATTTCCAACTCATTCAGCGGTTCGGTCACCGTACCATTAACGTTTCCAAATAAACCTGTAAGGAAAAACCGGTAAAGGGAATCTTCATTACTGTTATTGAAATACGCAGCTCTTTTCTGGGTGACATTACGTACTAAGAGACAATAAAGGTCATCTTTGTCTTCAAAATAGCGATAAAATGTTCCGGGGTGCATGGACAAACAATCCAAAACCATCTTCATCGTTATATCCTCGTAAAGATGATTAACAAAAAGATGCATAGCGTTATTCGATATTTCCGCGCGCCTTGCTTCATCTAAACGAAAGAAAGAATTTTTGGGCATAGAATACTCCTTTATTCAAAGTGTGAACTGATTCACACCATACCGATAATTGATTCACATGTCAAGTTTAGAAATATAAATATGAATGATTGAAACCACTGTTATGTTCATTAACATGAGGTATTTTAAGTTTGTTACAATATGTATGAAGTGAGAAGATGAAAGTAGATCAGCAGGGTTCCTGCTTTGATCTTATTTTCATAATTTTAAAATATTTTAAAGAAATGATAGGGTGATTGGGATGAGAAGACTGGAGTCTGGTATGACAGTAGACAACGAAATATTCACTGATATTGTCAGGTATGAACACGAAACGATCAGCGAAACAACCATAACAAATTCGAATGTTGGTTCTCCAATATTTTGGAGCTGCAACCTGCATCATCTTGTATTTAATACCTGCGATCTTACCAATGCGAGATTTTTTGCCGGTAGTACGATTAATCATTGTACATTTATTCGTTCCGACTTGCGCTCTGTTGGCATTGCGAGGAACGAAGCTGTTTTCACCAATTGCGAATTTTCCTCCTGCGATATGAGAGGCATGACATTGGAGAATGCTACGTTTATCGACTGTACTTTTTTTAAATGTCGATTTAATGACCGGATTTTACAAGCGGCGAATATCGTCAATTGTTCCTTTACCGGCAAGCTAGTGGATATTACGTTTGAAGGAGATGGCAAACAAAAGCTAATCGCCAATTTTGAAAACTGCATCCTTGACGGTGTTCGTTTTGTAGGCTGTGACCTGACGCAATGTATTCCGCCAAAATCCAAAAACCATTTGTATGTTGAGCAGGTATCCTCACGTGTGAAAAAGGCTATGAAGAAGATAGACGAAGACCCTAATCTATCTGACGACGATCGGAAAGTACTGGTTCGCAATCTGCGCAAGCTTGAGCATATGGAACAATATATTTTTAACACGGCGCATATGGAGAAAATATATGGTGATGTATTTGTTGAACGATTTTTCAGCAGTCTGGAATAATGCGTAAACAACTCGGCCGCGGAAAAATGTCAAAGGACACGAACATATTCCCATTAAATCGCTATTTTAGCGACTTGTTTTTTTGTACTGTTCGTGTCCCGATTGAAGAAAAAAGAAAATTTCGCTAAAGTGACACATCCAATGCAAGTGATAGTTTATACTTTTGTGCTAAGTGACAACAGATGTTTTAGATTGTCATCAATAAATTGATTATCGGTACTATTGATCCCCCGACCAGCAAAATGACCCCAGATGGATTGTATTGGGTTAAAAGTAGCATTAGGAATACGCTCCGCTTCATATTCATTATCGTCCGCTGTGCAGAAGAGATCCGTGCTCCCTGGCATGATGCAGGCAAGTGCTCTTATGCTTTTAAGCGCTTTATCAAAATCTCCGTTATAGGAGGGATTGGCACTAATATCTGCATGCTGTCCTGTCCATAACATGCTTAAAACATTATGCGGATCCATATTCATGAAACTCTCTTCCCAGACACCAGCTACGAAATCTTCCAATGATTCAAATCCCATCTCATGATAAACTTCTTCTCTGTAAAACGCATGTGATAACCCCCATCCGGCATATACCCGACCAACGGCGCGCATGTCTGCAGAAGTCAATTGGTTTAATTTACTTGAGTCAAAATGGACCGCTGATAGCAGGGAAGATTTCACACCTTCCAGAACCACATAGGTGTGAGGCCAAGGCTTGGCGATTCCTCCAAAAGGTGCAATTCGTTCAACCATCTCCGGGTAACTAGCCCCCCATTGAAATGCCTGAATGCCGCCCATAGACCACCCTACGACGAGAGCAATCTTTTGAATACCGAATTTCTCAACCAGCAGTCGGTGCTGTAATCTAACGTTGTCATAGATCGTTACTTGTGGAAAGTTTGACCGGTCAAATGGAGGAGGCGTGTTACTGGGAGAGGAAGAGAGGCCATTGCCGAGCAAATTAGGAACGATAATAAAATATTTCTCTGGATCCAGTGCCATCCCGCTGCCGATGAGCCATTCATTTTGAACATGCTGATCTCCAAAAGCGGTTGGATAGACAATAACATTATCTTTCTTTTCATTTAATTTTCCGTAAGTTTTATAAGCGAGATAGGCGTTTGGTAACGTCACTTCTGATTGTAAAATGACATCACCCAAATTAAAAATTTCATAATCCATCGTATAGTCGCTCCCTTCAAATTGAAAAACCACATGCTCACTGTGATCTCTTGTGCTTAGTATAGAGCCGTGATAGTCTCATTAAAAGTGAATGGAATTCAAGATAGCATTCAATAAAATTGAAAGATGAAGGGAGAACATCAATGGAATTTCGCCAACTGAATACGTTTTGTACGGTTGCAGCAACATTAAACTTCACGCGGGCAGCAGAAGTACTTAGCTACGTTCCTTCCAACGTCACGATGCAGATTAAAGCATTGGAAGACGAGCTGGGAGTTCGCCTCTTTGATCGGTTGGGCAAGCAACTCGCTCTTACAACAGCGGGCAAACGCTTTTTACCGCATGCCCAAGATGTACTTGAAAAATTGGAGGAGGCTCGTAGTGTTGTTCATGACAATGAAAAACTAACCGGTACCCTAACAATAAGTGCGAATGAGGTCATCTGCTCCTACCGGCTTCCAACTATCTTTCAACAGTTTCGTTCGCAACATCCGGGAGTTCGATTGATCTTTCGCTCAGTGCCTAATCAAGAGCTCAAGCAAACATTATTTGAGGGAACCACGGATATCGTTTATATGCTAGACGAACCTATTCGTTCAAACGGGCTGGTCGTGGAATCACTTGTAGAGGAAAAATTCCGGTTGTTAGCGGCTCCAGATCACCCGCTTGCTAAACGAACAACGTTGCAGTTGGAAGATTTTCATGGAGAAGTGTTCCTGACTAATGAAAAGGGTTGTCCATATCGAGCAATGTTTGACCGGTCTTTTGAGAAAGAGGGCATTGATAACATCACATATCTAGAGTTTCAAAGCGCTGAAGCCATTAAACAATGTGCGATCTCAGGACTCGGTATTGGTTTTCTTCCTGAAATCGTTGTAGAAGCCGAAGTTGAACGCGGACAACTAGTTGTTCTTCCATGGCAAATTGCGGATTTGCGGGTGTATACACAGATGTTGTGGCATAAAGAAAAGTGGCTTTCACCAATCATGTCATCGTTTATTGAAACAGCAAGGGAAGCTTTTCATGTACAGAATGAAAATAAACCGTTCATTCATGCAATTTCCACATAGTCAGGACTTATTTTCATGCTGCATCTGCATTTAAACCTTTTACAATCATTGTAAGTAAGCTATAATACAATCATCTGTGGGAATACCCAATATAAAAGTGAAATAATGTAATTGGTCGAGACCAAGTATAAACGAAATTGATTACTGGATCGACACGGCACATCGTGTTGGGTGACGTGAATCCATATAAAAAAAATCGGAGGTATCATTATGATTAAGAAGAAACTTTGCACAACCCTTAGCGCAGCTTTAATCGTTTCTATGCTGGCTACTGGCGGGATCGTCGTTTTCCAAGGTAAAACAACATTGGAGGTAGCGAAGTCAGCAGGAGACAAAAAGGTTGAAGTTATTAAAGGTATCCAAAGCACCTGATGCGAAAGTCAACGAGAATCAAAAAAACTCCAAATGTTACATAAAAAAAAACCAAAGTTCCGATCGGAACTTTGGTTTTTTTATGTACTTGCGTGTAATAGAACAAGGAGAAGCTTGTACTACAATTCTCGAAGAAAAGACAGGCACACTTTCTAACGAGATCAACAAGATACATTACGTGCCTGGAACTTCAGGCTGCAAGTTTTCATGTTCCTCCAGCAGTCGTTTCAGCTTTTGGCGCTGCCGTTTTTCCTTCTGACGTCGCTCTTTGTCCTCAGCCTGCAGTGCCTTGAGTAAGGAGACACACATCCCGATAAGGACAACAGCGAACGGCAGGGCAGACACGATGGAGGCCGTCTGAAGGCCGTTCAATCCCCCACTAATCAGCAGCACTACCGCTATAGCGGACTGCATGATTCCCCAAGTTAATTTCACTCTTGTGCTCGGATCCATCTTGCCATCTGTAGTCAGCATGCCAAGCACAAAGGTAGCCGAATCAGCCGACGTAATAAAGAAGATCATGATCAGGACAGTAGCGATGAATGCTACGATTGTGCCTAAAGGCAACTGCTCCAACATAAGGAATAAAGCGGTTGTCGCATCTTCCTTGACGGCTTCCGCCAGATGAGCGGCATTGAACAATTCCATGTGAAGTCCTGTTCCGCCGAAGACTGAGAACCAGACAAATCCGAAAAGGCTTGGAATAACCATGACGTAAATTACAAATTCTTTTATGGTTCTTCCTTTGGATACCCTTGCGATAAAAGTACCGACAAAGGGAGCCCATGCGATCCACCATGCCCAGTAGAATAACGTCCATGCTCCAATCCAGGTTTCTCTTGAGAACGGCGTCAATCTCAAACTCATGTTAATAATATTCTGCATATAACTGCCCAAGGTTGTTGTGAAAGTGTCGAATATAAAAGAAGTTGGTCCAGTTACCAACACAAACAGCATCAACAACACAGCTATAACGAGGTTGGTATTGCTCAGAATCTTAATCCCTTTATCCAGTCCGGAAGTTGCCGAGATTAGAAACAATACGGTTACAACTGAGATAATGACAACTTGGGTCACAACCGAGTTAGGTATACCGAATAAGTGATTCAGCCCCCCACCGATCTGAAGTGCACCCAAACCAAGCGAGGTCGCAACACCAAAGATCGTAGAGATAACCGCCAGAATATCAATGAACTTACCAAGCCAGCCTGCAGCAAGACGCTCACCGATCAGAGGAATAAAGGTGGAACTGATCAGCCCTTTGTATCCTTTGCGGAACTGGAAGTAAGCAAGCGCTAAACCGATGACGGTATAGATCGCCCAAGGATGCAGCCCCCAGTGAAAGAAGGAATAACGCATGGAAAGTCTTGCTGCCTGCGCAGTTCCGGGTTCTGCTCCTTCTGGTGCAGATAAATAGTGGGACAGCGGTTCAGCAACTCCCCAGAAAACCAATCCAATGCCCATACCAGCGCTAAACAGCATGGACAGCCAGGAAATCGTAGAATATTCCGGTTCATCATCGTCATCCCCCAGCCTGATACCGCCAAATCGGCTGAATGCCAGATAGAAAGCGAAGATCAGGAAGAACAGTGTCGCTAACAAATAAAACCAGCCAAAATTGTGAATAGAGAAGTTGTAGGCTACGTTAGCCACGTCCGCCAGCTGATCAGGAGCAACGGCTCCCCATATTGCAAACAGTGTAACGATGATAATTGTGATGGTAAATACCATGAAGAGACCTCCATTATGTAAGCTTCATCCAACTTTTCCTTAGTATGTACTAGTCCAGCTAATAATCATTCGGAAAGCCAGCTGTTGATAAAATAAAACAATCCGACGTGTATTGAAACAGGTGTGGCAAAAGTCCTTTTTTTCAGAGGGAAGGATTTATCAATTATTGATGTCCCATAAGGAGAGAAATGTTGAATAAAATATGATAACAAGGGGGAGAGTAGGGAGAAAAAGGTGGAAAATCCATGTACCGTGTAACCACTTTAGTCATTAGTCTTTTTCTGTTCTTTGGGGCATATCATACTGCCGAAGCATCAGAAATATCCACATCTTCTCTCATAAATGATCTACAAAAAGGGGGTTACATCCTTTATGTCCGACATGGAGATGCAACAGTTGGAGTAGATCAACCAGATTTTAGTTTGACAGATTGCTCCACACAGAGGAATTTAAGTGCGGTTGGAAAGGAACAGGCAGAGAAGTATGGTCATGCTATTCGGAAACTAAATATCCCCGTCCATTTCCCCGTGGAAGCAAGCCCCCTTTGTCGAACTCTCCAAACTGCTCAGATTGCTTTTGGTGCACAAAATGTAAAAGAAAATACATTTTGGTTAAACATATATAAACTCAGTCAAAATCTGGATACAGAAAATATAAACAGTACAATTCAAGCATTTACAAATGAAGTGGAGCAAACCTCTCCAACGAATTCGAACAGGCTTATTGTAGCTCACTCTTTTCCTAACGGTCTGGGATTAGGAGAACTCTCGAGTATGGAGACAGTCATTATCAAACCACTGGGAGACCAAAAAGGGTATCAAATTGTTGGAAAATTGAAATTAGAAGATGTTTTACAGCAAGCTGGAATGTCTTAGATGTCGAGGGACAAGAAGAACATATTCTCATTCAAGTCGCTATTTTGGCGGCTTTTTTATCGTTTCCTGATGGAAAAATAAGAATCCAGAAATTAATAAGATCATATACTTATGTGAAGTGGTTCAAAGAGAGGGATTCCACGTTCAAAATAGAATACAACAAGAAGGATTGTCTATTTTACCAATATTGGCTATATCGATCAAGAAAGACGATTCTTAAATTAATGAGAGGACTGATTTTATGAAAACTAAACAACTTTTAAATATGTTTGCAAACGAGAACAGTAACTTTGTTGTATCTATGAATGAAGATTCATGTAAACGAATAACTAATTATGGTGAATGTGAGGAGAAAATAAATGAAACTGGTACTTCAGAATGTAAGGAAGAGTTTTGGTGATCAACAAGTATTAAACGATCTCAGTTTTCAATTTGAAAAAGGAAAGATATATGGCCTTCTGGGACGAAATGGTGCTGGAAAAACAACTTTATTTAATTGTTTAGGTGGCGAGATACAGGCAGATGGTGGCACTATGAAAGTCGTGGACGAATCCACATCCCGTAACATCGAGATAGATGATGTTGGATACGTATATTCCATGCCATTGTTACCGGAGTTTCTGACGGGATATGAGTTTGTACGTTTTTTCATTGATGTTAATTCCGAAGTGATTGAAGGGCGAGGAGACGATATTGACGCTCTTTTTGATATGATGCACATGACACAGGAAGACCGGCATAAACTCATTAAGCACTACTCACATGGGATGAAAAACAAAGTGCAAATGATGTTATTTTTGCTCACTAAACCAACAGTAATCTTGCTGGACGAACCTCTCACTTCCTTTGATGTCATCGTTGCGAGCGAGATGAAACAATTGCTGTGTGATATGAAGAAGGATCATGTACTCATTTTCTCAACTCATATATTACAACTGGCAACGGATCTGTGTGATGAATTAATTATTCTAAATGATGGCAGTTTGACGCATATTTCCCCTGATATCCTCATCCAGCCCGATTTTGAAGAGAAGGTCATTGAATTATTGCGAAATGAAAGCGAGATTGCTCGGACAGAAAATGAACGGAAACAGATGGAAAACGGAGTTGAGAAGGAGAGTGCCGATGCAGGAAATCTGTTGCTGGTTATGTCTTACTCAAACATACCGATTACACAGCAGCAGTACGCGCAGTAACGAACCAAGCTGATCCTTTGTTAAATACGGAAATCATGATGGCTAATCTTCAACAAAAAATGGTTCAGTCAAAAGATCATGAGCATAGCAGCGATTCCTCGGCTAACCTGCATGATCGTGTGCAAACTTCATCGAATAAGAGGGGATACGACCAAATTCACAACCTCCTGGTTACTCGGCACGATCATCTCATCCAATTGCCTTTTCGCAGACGTTTAACAGCTATTATGATCATCGGATTATTACTATCTTTCTTCGCACTCATTTTCAGAGACCATGTCTCTCTAAACACGGTGGAACGATTTACGCCTATACTCATTATGGCTATGCTAAGCCTGACAATAGGTCGAGAGGTTTGTAAGGGGCTATTTTACCATTGTGATATGCAGCTTATGCGCTACTCCTTTTATCGCAAGCATGCGAAGCAACATTTTCGTCTAAGGTTTAGAAGTGTATTATTCTTAAATCTAAAATTAGGTGCGTGTCTAGCAGCCGTACTAAGTATCTCTATACTTGTTTTGTCTGAAGGAAGGGATATAAGTACATTGCTTGCCATCTGGTTTATGACGATGACACTGTCCATATTTTTCTCAGTACATCATCTGTTGGTATATTATGTGTTCCAACCCTACACAACGGAGTTGGACACCAATAATCCTCTTTTTACATTAGTGAACAGTCTTATTTCATTAGGCTTTGTTATAACGATGTTTTTAAATCCAACTCTGTGGGTGCTCACTGTTGTCTTAATCGTGCTTACTGTAGGATATCTGTTCAGTGCGGTACCCGTCGTATCCAAATATGCTCAAAACAATTTTAGAGTGAAGTGAACGAAAGCCCCAATTATTTTAAAACGCTACTGACATAACGTTGTCAGTAGCGTTTTTTTATCATTGGATATGTAAATGTAAAAGGATATAGATAGTAACAATTCTGTTTTACAACAACTGTAGGACACAGTCAGATTTAGAAAGGATGATATATTGTGAATTTTTCTTCTGTACGCATCATTACTGACGACGTGGATCGTCTCGTTGAGTTCTACGAAAAAGTCTTGGAGGTTACGGCAGAACGACCTGCGCCGGTATTTGCCGAACTCGTTGTGCCATCATGCACCCTTGCAATAGGCCATTCCCAGACGGCGCAGTTGTTCGGTACGGATGCTGTACTGAGCGCCAATAACCGTACTGTCATTATTGAGTTTCGAGTCGATGATGTGGAAGCCGAATATGAGCGCTTAAAGTCATTTGTCGATCATTGGGTAAAAGAACCGACCATGATGCCGTGGGGAAACCGTTCCATGCTGTTCCGCGATCCCGATGGCAACCTACTTAACCTTTTTGAGCCCGTGACCGAGGATGCGATTAAACGGTTTAAAGATAGACATTAACGTACGGTTTCAATGAAATTTGTTCATCTACGACGAATTGGAGTATGATTGGGGAAGACATTACTTCTTTGGAGGGGGACATCTGTTTTGGATGAGCAGTTTCTAGATTTATTGGCCGAAAAATATGATACGGAAGAAAAGATTGTAACCGAGATCATCAACCTTGAAGCGATCTCCAATCTCCCGAAGGGAACCGAGCATTTTGTCAGCGATTTGCATGGGGAGTTCCAGGCATTTCAGCATGTACTAAGAAACGGTTCGGGTACCGTCAGAGAGAAAATCAAAGAATTATTCCGGGAAGCTTGGACAGATCAAGAAATCAATGATTTTGCGGCATTGGTTTATTATCCGGAAGAAAAAATACAGCTGGTTATAGGTGAACTGAGCAATAAACAGGCTCTGAACCAGTGGTATAGACGAACGATTGAACACATGCTTAAGCTTATCTCTTATGCCTCTTCCAAGTATACGCGCTCGAAATTGCGTAAAGCTCTGCCGGAGCAATATGTATATATTGTAGAAGAGCTTCTATACAAGACGGATTCGACCAACAATAAGGACCCTTATTACGAGGAAATATATCGACAAATTATATCCTTGGGCCAGGCGGACAAGCTCATCATCGGCCTTGCTTATACGACCCAGCGCCTGGTAGTTGACCATCTTCATGTGGTTGGAGATATCTATGACCGGGGGCCGGACCCTGATAAAATTATGGACACGCTAATCAACTACCATTCTGTAGATATTCAGTGGGGGAACCATGATGTCCTCTGGATCGGTGCATATGCGGGTTCTCTGGTCTGCCTTGCGAATATTATCCGGATCTGCGCCAGGTACGACAATCTGGACATCATTGAAGATGTGTACGGAATCAATCTGCGCCCACTGCTAAATCTGGCGGAGAAATATTACGAAGACAATCTGCCCTTTAGACCTAAACTGCAAGCTGGCCATAACGTATCGGAGCAGGAAATTCTGCAGATCACCAAAATTCACCAGGCCATTGCAATGATCCAGTTTAAACTGGAAATCCCGATTATCAAGAGACGTCCGTACTTTAATATGTCTGAGAGGCTTTTGCTGGAGAAGATTGATTACGACAACAATGAAATCAATATCTGCGGAAAAACGTACCCGCTGGAAAACACCTGTTTCAGCACTGTAAATCCGCAAAAGCCTGAACAATTGCTGGAGGAAGAACGTCAGGTGATGGAAAAGCTCCTGTTCTCCGTTCAGCATTCCGAAAAGCTGGCCAGACATATGAACTTTCTTATGAAGAAGGGTAGTCTTTATTTAAAATACAACGGGAATTTGTTAATCCACGGCTGTATTCCTTTGGACGAAGAAGGAAATATGGAAGAAATGCAGATTGAAGACAAGACGTATGCGGGCCGTCAATTGCTTGATGTTTTTGAAGATCATTTACGCTACGCCTTTGCGCATCCGGAAGAGACAGAAGATCTGGCGACGGATATGGTATGGTACATCTGGACAGGGGAATGTTCCTCGCTCTTTGGAAAGAGAGAAATGACTACTTTTGAACGGTATTTTATCCAGGATAAAGAAGCACATAAAGAGAACAAGAATCCATACTACCATTTACGTGAGAATGAAGAGGTCTGTCGAAAAATCATGCAAGAGTTTGATTTGAATCCGGATCATGGACATGTCATTAACGGCCACACACCAGTCAAAGAAATTCGCGGAGAGAGCCCTGTTAAAGCAAACGGTAAAATGATCGTGATTGACGGCGGTTTTTCCAAAGCCTATCAATCCACAACGGGCATTGCCGGATATACGTTGCTGTTTAATTCCTTTGGCATGCAGCTCGTCGCCCATCAGAAATTCAATTCAAAAGAAGATGTGTTATGCAACGGAACGGACGTATTGTCTGTAAAAAGACTGGTGGATAAAGAACTGGAACGAAAACTCGTGAAGGAAACCAATGTTGGAGAGAAGCTGCTGCAGAAAATCTCAAATTTGAAGGACCTTCTGGAATATCACTATATGAATTAAAACGATTGCTAAAAACATCCTGATTAAATGTTGGAGTGTAATTAGACACAGACGCTCGTATAGGCAGGGAAGTAAATCCCCTGCCTATACGAGTTTTTCTTTTTTTACAGAGCGATGTAACAGAGGCAGGAGCCTCTGAGATGCCACCGCCACAGGGATCAATTAGCCCTTATTAGTGTTCAAGATGAGTAATTCCTCTTGAGTATAGGTTCTGCACTTTAAAACCTCATATAGTGTCCAAATCAGTTTACGCGATAGATGGAATTCAAGTAATTCGAAATTAATGCGGTATCATCCAGAGAGGTACGCAGTGCGATGTAACCGTCAGGACGAATCAAGACGAGTTCTTTGCTTGCTACATCGTATATTCGATAGGCATTCCCTACTGTGTCTATTAAGCCTTCCGTCCCATCTTCGTTCGATGGCAGGATATAATGCACATGGAGTTCATCGTTGGTGAAGTTATTCAAGGAAGGAACAATACAATCAACGCAGTTTGCAAAAGCCAAAAGCGTCCAGTGTGGGCCGCGCAATAGGTCAAAGATACTTCCTGCAAACCCGGTGCCTTTCAGGCCCGTAGCATTAGGAGCACGATCCCCAGGAGAGGGAGAGGTAACATGGGTTAGAGGAGACGGACGGATAAGAGAACTTGACCGATAGGAAATGAGAAGCCCACTCGTCAGATCGTCGGATATGGTGCTCAAAGATTGGGACAACTCTCCGCTTTCTGTCGCCGTTGCAACGACCACTCCCATCTTCTTCGTGCTGTCCTCAAGCACGGCTTGAGCCACAGGACGGCGCTCTTCATCGTACGTGTCGAGTAAGGAGGTATCCGCTCCGCGAATGACAGCAGCGAGCTTCCAGCCTAAGTTGTACGCGTCCTGTATGCCGGTATTCATACCTTGACCGCCTGCAGGTGAATGAACATGGGCAGCATCGCCAGCAAGGAAAACGCGGTCTTTACGATAACGTTCTACCATTCGAACGTTGACCCGGTAGATGGACAGCCAGGAAGCATCTGTGAGTCGAACACGTCCAGCCCCGGCGCGCCGGTCAAACATGGCTTGATATGTCTCTAGCGACGGCTGCTCTGGTTCTTCGTGGTCTGCTGGAATGGTAGCCTGCAGTTGCCAAATATCGGATTTCGGCAGCGGCGTCACTCCGACCATCCCCTCCGAAGATGTCCAGATATAGATACGGTCACGGTCTAATCCTTCCAATCGTACATCGCCAAGATACCATCGCTCATGATCGTGTGTTTCTCCAACCAGCGGTAAGTGAATAAATTTGCGAATATTGCTTTTCCCCCCGTCAGCGCCGACGACATAACGAGCGCGAATGTGCTCTTCTCCTTGTGGTGAATTCACGGTTACCGTTACACCATCCACATCCTGAACAAGCCCTACAGCTTCCATGCCCAACTCAACTTGCCCACCAAGCTCTGCATATCGGTCGCGCAATGCTTTTTCCACATCAAATTGAGCAATCCAGACTGGATCACGATAGGGGGTTGCGAGTTCGACGCTGGCTGCCACGGTAATAGACGGCTTATCCACACTCCTGCCATCTGCGGTATAATAACGAACAGGCAAATCCATAACACCCGTGTCAATAATGTGATGAACGGCCTCCAAATCATCGACGACTTCAAGCGAGCGAGGCTGGATTCCTTTAGCACGAGAAGCAACGTTGTATAAGGTGCTTCGTTCAATAATACGATGGGCGACGTTTCGACGGGCAAGATCGCAGGCAAGTGTAAGCCCCGTGGGACCGGCCCCGACAATAAGAACATCAACAAAAGACCGCATGGTATTCATGGTTGAATCCTCCTTGATCATTGTTTTGATAGGTTACACGTGTTATACTACACCGTGCAGTGTAGTTTGTAAACAAAGCTTTAACTCTAATCGATTTCAGATAGTATACATATAGGGGGAATAGAAGAATGGAACATACGGAAAACAAGAAAATCCGAAAGGGCTCTTCTGACAAACGAGCTAAAATTATTACAGCAGCAAGAGATCTATTTCTTTCAGATGGTTTTGAGCGTTCCAGTGTCGATGCGATCGCAGCAAAAGCAGGTGTTTCCAAACGGACCGTTTATGATTATTATGGTGACAAACAGAACCTGTTGCTTACCGTTGTGGAAGATTCCAGTTCTGCGGTTCTTGACATGATTGAGCAAGGGATTTCAGACCACCTCTCGGAATTCACAGATCTGAAACAGGCACTCATCTTGTTTTGCGAGCAAATTGTAGCTTCTGCGAACGGCTCATCCGACTATATGGCTTTGATCCGTCTGGTAATGGTGGAAGCTGCCAACCTGCCAGACTCATTTTTGGAAAAGCTGGATAAGGCAACTGAAGAAGGGCTCACCAGGAGATTTACAGCGTTTGGTCAAGACGGATTGCTCGATGTTCCCGATCCTGAAATGGCTACGAAACATTTCACTGCATTAACGTTTTTATTGGTCTTTAATCAACCTGGACAAACAGGAACATTGGGGGCGGAACAAACCAAACGTATCATCACTGAAGGGGTACGTGTCTTTCTTTGCGCATATGCACCCCGTGGCGTTTAAAACGAAAATCAACCATCATCATACTAATTGCGATTTTACTTAACGATAGAATACTGGTGGGGCTGCTAAATTAGCGTAAACATATGCTGAGGATATGTAGGCGTTCAAAAGCAGAACAGGAAAAAGGTCTGGGTGCAAACTAAACTGCCCAGACCTTTATTCTTACATTAGATTATCCGTGGAGGGAGGGCAAGGTAACTGATTGAGCTTGCTTTCAGGCTCTTCACCATTTTCTACACGTTTTATATTCTTTATAAAAAAATCATATCTTGTTTTATGATATTTCCGACCATCAGGCATTCCCGCTGTATGGGGAGTAAGGATCACATTACCCAGATTCCGGAGATCACTGTCAATAGGAAGCGGTTCAGATTCAAACACATCCAGGCATGCACCTGAAATATCCCCGTTTTTTAATGCATCCAT
Organism: Paenibacillus sp. 1781tsa1; assembly: GCF_024159265.1. Taxonomy (NCBI): domain Bacteria; kingdom Bacillati; phylum Bacillota; class Bacilli; order Caryophanales; family Paenibacillaceae; genus Paenibacillus; species Paenibacillus sp. 1781tsa1. Next base: position 3,587,653 of record NZ_JAMYWY010000001.1, read on the forward strand.
TAAGTCCTTTTCGTTGACAATCCCGCCGCGGGCTGTATTGATAAAAAGAGATGTATTCTTCATTTTTTTGAATGTCGCTTTGTTGATCAGCTGTTTGGTTTGTTGATTCAAGGGTACATGTACACTGACGATGTCCGATGTGCTTACAAGCGTATCAAAATCCACCATTTTCACCAAATCATCCGATTGTGCAGTGGCATTTCTCGCATAAGCCAGCACATTCATATCAAAGACCCTGCAAAACGCAGCTACTTTTTTTCCGATAGCGCCCAAACCGATAATCCCCATCGTTTTGCCTTTTAATTCACTTCCTGTATAGTCCAATTGATGTTCATCCATCTTGTTTTTCATGAAAGTATCCAGAAACGATATGTTTTTATAATAAGACAATATCAGTGCCATTACGTGCTCGGCCACTGCCTGTGCATTCACTCCTGCAGCATTGGCCACCCAAATGCCGAGCTGTGTACAGGCAGGGACATCCACATTATCATATCCTGCACCCGTCTGTACCAATTTCAATTTTTTTGCGACAGAAAGCAGGCTGTGATCCACTTTAATATGTTCAGGGATGATTACATGGCAATCTTCAATATGATGCAGCATTTCGTTTCCGGGCGGGACAATTACAACGTTCCAGTCTTGTGGAAAACACCTTACAATATTTGATTTTGAGGTCTCGCTAAAATAGCCAACGATGAGAATCTTCATTTGTTAAACCACCTTTCATAACCTATACGATTCTTCAAATATAACACGTATGATGTTCGTTATTGAGTAACGTCGTTAGGAGCGTATGGAAAAGAATCTAAATAAACAATATACTAGCTATATAGTTTTTTGTTGAGGTGAATATCAAATGGATGAAATAGATGAATCAAAACAAATTGTATTACAAATCGGCGGTGCATTGAAAAAGTACAGAAAAGAAAAAAACATGACCTTAGACGACTTATCAGAATTAACAGGCGTAAGCAAACTTACACTGGGAAATATCGAACGTGGCGAGACAAATCCAACTTTGGCCATTATATGGAAAATATCAAAAGGAATATCGTTACCGCTATTGGCTTTGTTCACAGCAGAGAAACCTGTTAGTTTGTATCGGGCAGGCGAGGGACTGCGGTTTTCTAATGATGAAAAAAATTGGATCATTGAACCCGTTTTTAAAAGCAATGATATTGAAATGTGCCGGGCTTATTTACAGCCAAATAGCTCATATTACCCTGAAGGTCATCATGTGAACACAACTGAAATTGCGACAGTAATGACTGGTTCCATTGAGTTACAAGTCAATGGAGAGATTCACACATTGAATCAATATGATACGATCAGTTTTCGTGCAGATTACCCTCACGCCTATACCAATCATACAAATAGCGAAACAGTGCTTCATATATCCTTAAAGTATGGTTTCTAAAAGTCGAAAAGCCACTTATTAAATGCAACTCCGAATTCCATGACGGAAATTCGGAGTTGCATTTTTTAGGTTATTTTAGTATATCATAAAATAATTATTGTTTAATAAAGTATAGTATAATATACTTTTCTTATTCGCGCGGATGTTATAGCAAAGTTTCCAGCCAACAAGTAGCAAAAATAAGACGTAAGAATTCAGGAAGGAGAAATGAAGAATGCCGAATAAACAAAATAATAAATTCGTGCCATCCTCTGTAGCGCTGATCATTCTCGGCATTATTGTTATTGCAGCTAATTTACGTACTCCCTTAACCTCAGTTGGTCCTTTAGTGGGATTTATAAGGGATGACGTTCATATTTCAAATACATTAGCAGGTCTGATCACAACGGTACCTTTGCTTGCCTTTGCTTTATTATCACCTCTCGTACCAAAGTTAGGACGAAGATATGGGGTTGAGCGTATCATTTTGCTTGCCTTAATCTTGCTGACTGTTGGTATTGTAATACGATCTTTATCTGGCGCAGTTAATCTGTTTATTGGGACAGCAGTTCTTGGATTCGCAATTGCCGTTTGTAATGTATTATTGCCCAGCATAATTAAACGGGATTTCCCTAATAAAATTGGCTCCATGACAGGAATTTACTCCATTTCAATGAATTTATCTGGGGCAATCGCTTCGGGAATCAGTGTACCGCTAGCCATAAACGGAGGGCTAAAATGGCAGGGAGCACTGGCGGTATGGGGGATACTAAGCTTTGTATCGATCCTGTGTTGGTTACCCCAATTAAGAAATCAAACGAACCAAACAGCCAAGACGAGTCAACAGATGGCCAGCAACGATGTGAATGTCTGGCGATCCCCGCTTGCCTGGCAAGTAACGATCTTTATGGGGATACAGTCCATGATTTTCTATGTGTTGATCGCATGGTTGCCCGAAATTTTAAAGCAGCAAGGAATTGAATCCAACCAATCAGGCTGGTACCTCTCGATCATGCAGTTAGCTATGCTTCCATTTACCTTTATTGTGCCTGTGGTTGCTGGGCGTATGTCTAATCAACGTTTGTTAGTAGTCATCACAACCATTTTGCTTTTGACGGGGACGCTCGGACTTCTTTACGGCAGTTCCAATATCATTCTTTTGTGGATCATCATACTCGGAATTGGTGGAGGCTTCGCCTTTAGTTTGGCCATGATGTTTTTCGGGTTACGCACTGAAAATGCGCATCAAGCAGCGGAACTATCTGGTATGGCCCAATCGATCGGATATCTTCTTGCCGCAATTGGTCCAGCTCTTATAGGATATCTGCATGATGCAACAAATAGCTGGAACCTGCCACTTTTCATTCTTCTAGGGGCTTCGATCTTACTCTTTTTAGTGGGTATAGGAGCTGCAAACAACCGCTTTGTGGGTAGTCAAAATAGTTACGAAATGTCACGGAAAGGATGATAACTATGTTTGACAAAATTATGGTGGCCATTGATAAAGGTGAAATAACGAACAAACTCCTTGATGCAACCGTTGAAATAGCACAAAATAAACAAGCTCAAGTTACCTTGGTTCATGTTAGCCAGAGTTATGTGCCGATCGGCATGACGTTTTTACCAGAGAATTTTCTGGAAGACATAATGAACGAAATGGAGAAAGCGAGTTTGGAACAGTTGCATCAAGCCAAATCTAAATTAAAATCTGCGGGAATTAACCCGGAAACTGTTCATCTTAAGGGAGATCCTGGGCATGAAATATTGAATTATGCAAGGGATACGGAGCAGCAACTTATTATTATCGGGAGCCGTGGGCTAAGAGGCATAAAAGAAATGATGCTTGGAAGTGTTAGCCACAAGGTTTCACAGTTATCAAGTTGCCCAGTCCTCATTGTTCATTAACTCCTCTATACAGCGGCATTTCAGGATAATGTGTCCTACAAGTGCCGCTGTTTTTCTATCCTTTAGTTGCCGAAAATGATGAAGGATCAGCGGAGTGTTTGATCTTCCAATGCCTTTTCAGGCTTGAAGGAATGGATAAAGTCAGCACAAAAAAAGGACCGTAAGTGTTCATCTCCCATCGATGAATGCTTTCGGTCCTTTTATCTAATGAACGACGGTATCGGTCTTCGCCTCTCTTGATTAACGTCTTCGGAAGGCCCCGCCGCGTGCGAGAGCGAAGAAGATGAGCAGGGCAATAATGGAGCCAACGATGGCTGGAATAATGTGAAATCCGCCAATCACCGGTCCCCTTGGTCCCAGCAATTCCGTTCCTAACCAGGAACCGATAAAACCCGCAATAACGTTCCCAAGTACACCGCCCGGTACATCTCGCCCAATCAAGTTGCCGCTTAACCAACCAATAAGTCCACCAACAATGAGTACCCAGAGCAGATCCATGGATTGTTCTCCTTTCTTCGGGTTTATTACAAGTTATGTGGGGTTCGTTGGATTATACCTCATCTTCCTGTCGGTGGAGGAATCTAAAGCGTCTGTGCTAAGATGGGTTAATATAGGATTGAAGACGTTGGAGAACAAGGGTAGATAGGGGTGCGTGTACATTTTGAAGAAAATCTTAGTCATTGATGATGAAATCGCTATTCGAGATTTAATTGAGCTGGTGCTAAGGCGAGAAAACTATGATGTGCAGACCGCAGAGGACGGCAAAACGGGCCTGAGGCTGCTCGACTCTTTTCAACCCGATATAGTGGTACTTGATCTGATGCTGCCAGATTGCTCCGGATATGACTTGTGCAAGGAAATTACCGGAAAACGCGCCATTCCTGTGATTATGCTCTCAGCCAAAAATGAGGTAATCGACAAGGTGCTTGGACTAGAACTAGGCGCGGAAGATTATATGACCAAACCCTTTGATAATCGTGAATTGCTCGCTCGCATCAAGGTGATTCTGAGAAGAAACGAGAGCAAGGAGGAATCAAGCGAAGGAACAGAGGTGACATCTACACGCATCATTCATGAAGAGTTGACATTTGACCTGGAAAGCCGAAGAGTGCTGAAAAACGATGTACCTGTGTCTTTAACGGCCAAAGAGTTTAAAATTCTGGAAACGTTACTCAAAAGGCCAGAAAAAATCTTTACCCGGGATGAATTGCTGCAGATTGGGTGGGGATATGACTTTATGGGAGACAGTCGCAGTGTGGATATGACCATCATGCGATTACGGAAGAAGCTCGAGGATAACGCGGATGAACCGAAGTATGTCAGGACGATCTATGGATTTGGCTATCAACTTGGAGGTGGCGAGGCCTGAAATATGCAACCCGGTTACTGCTGAATTATTTATTTTTCTCCCTGCTGTCTTTTGGCATCATCATATTTGCAGTGAACAAAGCCATTGATTACTACAGCTTCGTTACCATTGAGAAACAGATGATGGAGAAGGCAGATCTGTCCGAGTTGTCCTTCCGTGAGGTGCTGGCTCAGCATAGGTCATCGTCAGGAGAGCCGCAGACGGAGGAAATCGTCAGACTTGCGCTGGAGAAGCTGAAAGCTTCAGGCAAGGAAGTACGTATCTATGACAGCTCCAAGCAATTGCTGGGCTTGGCTGTGGATGGCATCATCATTAATGATGGCAAACCGCTTATTTTTGACAAAAATATTGAGAAAGCACTAAGCGGCAGTTATGCCTACACCGTCACGGAAGATCATCTGCTTTATTTTGCGACGCCCATTCAGGATCAATTCTACGAAAACGCTTATGTGTATGAGTTCGTGGAGGACATTTCCTACTTTTATGCCATCATGGATCAAATACGTTATATCCTGTTTGCAGGTGCAGGCGGTTTCATTGTACTGATTACGTTAGCCAGTCTATGGATTGCACGCAATACAACCAAGCCGATTAAGATACTACTTGGCGCTGCGCAAAGTTTCTCCAGACAGGAGTTTCGGAGAGTTCATCTAAAACGGAAGGATGAGCTGGGCATGCTGGCAGATGGGCTGGATTCCATGGGGCGACAGCTTCATGATTACATTCAGTACCAGAAACAATTTGTCTCCAACGTATCTCACGAGTTAAAAACACCCTTGGCAGCCATTCGTGGTTTCTCTCAATACTTGGTTGAAGGGGAGACTGAGAACAAGGAGCTGCAAAAAATCTATGCTCATCTGTTGCAGGAATCGGATCGGCTCACCCGCTTAATTAATGAACTGTTATTACTATCCCGATTCGATAAGGCTGGTTCTAATAATTTGGAAGTCGAAAAGACGGAAATGAACGAACTGATTCAGCAAGTTGCAATGAATATGGGAGCCAAGGCTAAGGATAAAGGGATCGAGATCAGAGTTAGTCAGGCGGAGCAAGAACCGGAAGATGAGGGTACGACAAGAGTGCAAGCCAACGTGAATCCAATGCTGATGTCCCATGCGATCGCTAATCTTGTGGACAATGCCATCAAATATTCAGGCAGTCCATCGCTGATCGAATTGAAATTGGAACATACGCCAAGCGAAGTAGTTATACGGATACGTGATCAAGGCATAGGCATCGCGGGCGATGAGCTGGAGCGAGTTCAGGAACGCTTTTACCGGGCGAAAAATGCAAGTACAGCAAATGGTTCGGGTCTTGGACTTTCCATTTGCAAAGAGATTGTAGAGCGGTTTAATGGATATATCGACATCGAAAGTCAACTGGGAAAAGGGACGACCGTTACAATTGTTTTGCCCCGAGCGTAGCCCTGCATCTAAAACCCAAGCCTAAATAGGTAACGTTACAAGATTGGTACATTTCTGTTATAAGACTAACAAATCTTTTATTTATAATCACTTCATAAGAACAAATCAAACATTTATGGAGGGATCATGATGAAATTAACAAAGAAAGCTGCAGGGTTTATCGTACTAGGCGCTTTACTAACGGGGGCATTAACGGGCTGTCAATCCAGTGAAGCTACATCTCCCGCAACCGGACAGACCACAGCAAATGAACAAAGCAAAGGCGAAGGAGCAACCAATACTAATACGCCTGCTTCCGTAAATTCGGAAGAAAAGGGTACTGAAGCGATTAAAGAAGGTTCGATGGAGAAGGAAGGCAATGTGGTGCTGAAGGAGCTTGCTTTTGTCTATAATGAGCACACCATTGCGATTTCGGATACAGCGAATGAAGATCAGATGGAACAGATGCTTGGCAAACCGGATAACCTGAAATCTCATACGTACAGTGCTGACGATGGAACAAATATGGATAACTTAATCGGTTTTACGGAAAAAGTGTACACGTATCCCGGTCTGGAGATTAAAACCATCAGTATACCGGAGGGCAAACAAGACTCCATCTTTCATATCGAAATCACAGATCCTAAGTACGCGACAGTGCGAAACATTAAAGCAGGAGACAGCCTGGATACACTCAAAAACGCCTACCCTGAGGGGAAACTGCTTGGGGATGGAGCTCCAGATGAGGAGGATGACTTCCGTTACGAGCCATCCAATTATGTGGATGTGATGTCGTTTCATATCAAGGATGCCAAGGTCGAGAGCATTCAGATCTACAGTCTTCTGGACTAATATTTAGTGAGTCATGTCGGTAAGTCATTCATACGATTCACCTTTAATACCTGAATAAAAATGAAAAGTTAACCCTCATACATCCTGAAAAGGAGCATTGAGGGTTAACTTGGTTTTAGGCCTTTTAGATAATGCGCTGCTTGGGTAAATGCAGAATAACGTTGAATTGATCGCCATGAATTTCGATTTTAATCTCCCCGCCATGCAGCTCAACGATGCTTTTCACAATGGACAGCCCTAGGCCTGAGCCTTCAGTCTGGCGGGATTCATCTGCTCTTTTGAAACGTTCGAACAACTCTTCCGCAGCAAAATCAATCTCATAAGCAGCAGTATTTTGAATCTTGAATTGTACCTGATCATCAGACTCGTCCAAATAAATATAGATTCTGGTTCCTGGAAGCGAATATTTCTGCGCGTTGCCAATTAAATTTTCGAATACACGCCAAATTTTATTGCCGTCCAAATGTGCATGGATGGGGAATTTTGCAATCCTCTCCCGAATCACAGGCGACGTTTGTCCCATACTGGTATTGGACTCGGCAATCGCCTGTGTCAACAAAGTTGCGACATCGACGTACTCAATATCCAGCTCTACCGTACCGCTGGCGATCTTTGAGATTTCGAACAGGTCTTCAATCAGCAGCTTCAACCGTAGCGCCTTCCGGTCCAGGGTTTCAATATAGGCTCGGGTAGTCTCCGTAGACAGATCTTCTTTTTTTAACAAATCAACATAGTTGATAATAGAAGTAAGCGGGGTCTTCAAATCATGCGATACGTTGGTAATCAGCTCTGTTTTTAACCGTTCGCTCTTCATTTGATTCTCCAGCGCGCTTTGATACCCGGCTTTCATATTGTTAATATAGCCAGCAAGCTTGGATAAGGCATCCTTGCCGGTTACCTGAATCGTATTCTGAATATTCCCTTCGGCAATTTCTTTGCTCCCGTTGATGATGGCGATGAAGCGGCCAAGCTTGGAAAGGATATACGGAACCAGGAACAGCACATACAGCAATACATAAAGTATGAGCAAGCCCTGTTCGTATCCACTGTAATATGTGTCTGCCTCCCAAATAGAAATGCCCGCTATCGCGGTTAGCAGAAACATCATGATGATGCCAAACGTTAATCTCCAGTTTTGCAAACTGGCTCTAAGACCGGTTCTCCAAATATGAAAGTAATCCATCAGCAGGCTGCCATGCCAGAAGGAACGTCTAGCTTGAGGTGCCTTTAAATAAAGAAACAGCCTGCTTGTCAGTAAGCAAAGAATAATTAAGGCAAGCAGTACCTGTATGTAACTTGAAGTTGAATAGCCAATACTCAACCCCGTGTATGAATACGAGTTTATGAGTAAGAGGATCCATAAGATCGCGGCGACAATGATGACAATAAGGTCGATTGGAACCTTCCGATCGGCTTTATTTTTTCTCAATTTTGTATCCAATTCCCCATACCACCTTTAAATATTTTGGGTCTTTGGGATTGATTTCAATTTTTTCACGGATGTTTCTCACATGTACGGCAACCGTATTCTCTGAAGTGAAGATCAGTTCATTCCACACGCGCTCATAAATCTCTTCGATTGAGAAAACTCTGCCTTTGTTCTCCATCAGCAGCTCCAAAATTTTGTATTCTTTCGGGGTTAGTTTGACGTCCTCACCATCTATCTCAACAGTCTTCGAGCTTTTGTTCAGCACGAGTCCTCTTACTTGAATGAGCTCATCCCTGTTTGACTGAAAGGAACCTAAATTCGTAAACCGGCGCAGCTGAGATCGGACTCTGGCAATCAGCTCTAGAGGATTGAACGGCTTCGTAATATAGTCATCAGCGCCCACGTTGAGTCCCAAAATCTTGTCGCTATCTTCTGACTTGGCGGAAAGCATAATGATCGGTATATTTTTGTTTTCACGAATTTTAAATGTCGTTTTAATTCCATCGAGCTGCGGCATCATGTTGTCCATAATAATAAGATGAATGGTTTCTTGTTCAAGAATTTCCAGCGCCTCCAATCCGTTAGAGGCAGTGAATACATCCACATCTTCACTTTTCAAATAAATAACGAGCGCTTCCCGAATTTCCGGTTCATCGTCTACAACAAGAATGTTATTAGTAGCCATTGTTTCTCACCTTCATCACGATATTTCTTATACTTGCTAATCCGGAACTCATGTATCGCGAAAATTCAACATGGCCGGGGGGAGCGTCTGCAAGCATTAGCTCCTCTGGTGATTCTTCCTGATCCGTGTAAAACCCATGTACCCCAAACCTGGACAGAATCTGCATAACCGGTCTGCTGTTGACAGTGTGAACATAACTTTTTACCCCAAACTTATTCAGTGCTGGAACTAAATTGGGGTTTAGATACACGCGGTATGCAGGCATGGCAACGGCTGTCAGTTGTTTGTCCCTTACGAATTCTACAATACTTTCGGCGGAGGCGCCAGTTTTGTAAAGTGAATATATTTTGTTTGGAAAGGGGTGGATTCCCATAACCGTGTCATACATTTCCGGGCTGAAGATTTCAAATATAACCCGGTTGAGCAGTGCAGGATCCGTACGCCGAACCTCATTGACTAGATGCGCAAACTGCTGCTGAATTTGCTCTTTGCGGTATGCTTTCGTGTCCACAATTAAGTCAAAATCAGGATATTGTTTCATCAGCTGCAGTATGTCCGGCAGGGTAAGAGGGTGGAATCTTCCCATAATAAGCGAGTTTGCAAACTGAAGCTTGGTTACGTTTCGTCCGCGATGAGCGGCCAAGTCCGGCTGTAGCTTCTGCGACCAATCATGTCTGGCTACAAGCTTCCCGTCCGTCGTCTGCACAAGATCAACCTCGAACAAACGGTACCCTCTATTGTAATTGGTTATAAATGCCTCATAAGAATTGGTGTAGCTAGCACCGTCAACTCCACCGAATGCATGTGCAATAAGCCTATTTTCCTGCCAGCCGCTGGTGCCAGCTATAGAACCCGGCTGATTTTGACCTGACCTTACAAGCCCCCAGTTGCACCAGATCATTCCCGCCGTAATGACTATGAGTAAGGTTAACATCATCGTTTTCTTCATTCGTTCTGCTCCTTCGTTATCCCGATGTAAGTCATGCTACAGGACGCAAATGAAGAAGGAGTGGTATAAAAACGAAGGAATTTATGAAGTTTGTACATGCACTATTCAATGACCCTGACCCAGCGTGGAGAAAACGCTATAAAAAGAGATTATATCTTTCGAGGGATTGTCTATTTAGCTTATTTTTTATTGTTCGAAAATTTTCGAATTATGTATTGCAGCTATGTGGGAAGTGTGTTATATTTCTTTTCAGACCAAACAGTTCGAAAATATTCGAACTGAAAACTATACTGCATAAGACAGTATAGACAATACAGGAGGTAATAACATGTCCAATACAGCAACCGCTGGCAATACTACCAACTCTCTGAACACCGATGCAAACATCACGATGTTAAATAATTATTTCCGCTTGTTTGATGCATCTCGCACTGACGATCGGGCTATGAAGGACTTGTTATCCCTGTTCACGCAGGATGCTGAAATTGTTTCAAACGGTAGCAGTCGTACAGGATTCGAAGTAGTTATTAAGACTATTTATGAATACAATAAAGACATTAAACATATGTGGGATGCATGGGTTATTCAGCCCGACGGCAGTTATCGAACTAACTGGGCAGTATGCGGTCAAGCAGTAGATGGCACGGTTTTCACCAAAGAAGGTATAGATATTATGCGTTTAAATGAAGAGGGAAAGATTATGTATATGAAGAACGTACAGACGACTGAAGATGCTTACAATGAATATTTCTCGTAAGATGAATATAGGTGGTTGTGACTTCATAGACCTCTGGTAAGCAACCATGGCTGACTTGCTACATAGTAACCTATTTTTTAAATCAGTAAGCTGCTAGCGATAGCAGTTTTTTTATTGTTTGTTTAGATGTCGGCTGATACAGTAATGGACGATAAAAGATCTCTCATGATAAGCGGACATCCATACAATTTGTTGCTTTTTGTCGAAGTGCATGCTATATTAGCGATGTAAACGTTTATTTAAGACCTAAACAATATCATATATGATTCAATTTGGCGTGTTACTGTTCGGCAGGCAAGGCTTAAATTGGGTGGTTTGTACATGAAGTGTACCCGCCCTATTTAGGCCTTTTTTTATGCACAATTTTAGGGGTGAGGTGTGGTATGAATTACAAAGAAACCGCAAAGGTTATTCTTGAAAATGTAGGCGGACAAGAAAATATCAATGATTTTCTGCATTGTTCCACCCGTTTAAGAATGAATTTGAAGGACCCGACCATAGCAAAAACTGAAGAAATTAAAGCCATGGATGGCGTCATGGGAGCCGTATACAGCGGGGGACAGTATCAGGTTATTATCGGTAACGATGTTAGTTATGTATATAATGAACTTAAACAAATAGTCACAATAAACACAGATGAAAATCCGGAGCCAAACAAGAAAAGAGATCTGAGCTTCAAAGGTTTGTTTGAGAGTTTTGCCGGATTGATTACGGGCATTTTCCAGCCGATCATTCCAGCAATCGCAGCAGCAGGGATGTTTAAAGCGTTGCTTTTGTTGTGTACATCCCTAGGCCTTCTGTCAAAAGAAAATCAGCTCTATGTGTTACTGTTTAATATCGCTGACGCGGCTTTTTATTTCCTGCCTGTTCTGCTGGCATACTCCAGTGCACAGAAATTTAAATCCAATCCTTATATTGCAGCCACACTGGCGGGGGGATTATTACACCCCAAAATGATCGCGCTGCTCGGAGGAGAAGTACCCGTCCACATCGCGGGTATTCCTGTGCCTAACATCAGTTATGCATCCAGCGTTTTACCCATTATTCTGACAGTATGGCTTATGTCTTATGTCGAGAAATTCGCAGATAAGGTCTCACCGGGACCAGTGAAGATCTTCCTTAAACCTTTAATTGTTATTCTTGTCATGGCACCACTGGCTCTCACGGTTCTGGGACCAATTGGTAACTATTTGGGTGTAGGATTGTCGGACGGTTTATTCTGGATTCAAGGTAAAATCGGCTGGTTAACCGTTGTCATATTGGCTGTATTCCTTCCATTTATCGTCATGTTCGGAATGCACAAAGTGTTTTATCCGGTTATTTTCGCAGCTATGGTTTCACCAGGCTATGAAACATTAATTCATAGTGCGATGCTTTCTTCTAACATGGCACAAGGCGCTGGGGCGCTTGCGGTCTGGTTCTTGGCTAAGGACAAGAAATTGAAGCAAGTTGCGTTACCAGCCGGTATATCGGGATTGTTTGGCATTACCGAACCAGCACTGTACGGGGTGCATCTGCGGCTGAAGCGTACTTTGGTAGCTTGTATGATTGGAGCAGGCTCAGCAGGACTCTTTGCAGGTATTGTCAACTTGAAGGCTTATGCTGCAGTCGGACCGGGTCTTGCTTCTTTACCCATGTTTATCGGGGCTGAAAATAACTTTACCTATGCGCTGATTACAGCAGCTATTTCTATCGCGGTTACGCCAATTGCCGTTTATTTCATCGGCTTCAATGACCCCGGAGCAGAGTCTAATGCAAATGCTTCATCGGGAGGAACCACTCAGGCGGAAACAGCACCAGCAGCTCCGAAGAAAGAGAAATTGCAATCACGCTTGGTTGTCTTCTCCCCGATTGAAGGAGAGGCAATCCCGTTAAAGGCTGTGAACGATGAAGCATTCTCCCAAGAAGCGATGGGGAAAGGAATGGCGATCAAACCTTCCAAAGGTCAAGTCGTTGCTCCATTTGATGGAACAGTTCAAACCGTGTTTCGGACCAAACACTCGATCGGCTTGAGATCGGTAGAAGGCATTGAACTTCTGATTCACATCGGAATTGATACTGTAAAATTAAAGGGTCAGCATTTTAATGTGGTTGTTCAAGAAGGCGACACGGTGAAACATGGCCAATTGATGATTGAATTTGATATGGAAGCTATTGAAAAAGCAGGCTACGATACAACAACACCTGTTATTGTAACAAACAGTGGTGATTATCTTGAAATCCTTGGACATGAGCAAGCCGAAAAAATAGGACCTGAGACACCACTTATAACCATTTTGTAATATTAGTAGGGTGACATTCACCCTGAACATAGAGGAGCATGGATATGAGAGTAGTTAAGGTTCTCAATACAAGTATTGTTCTGGCCAAGCGTAATGACAAGAAAGAAGTTATTGCGATGGGCAAGGGAATCGGATTCAGAAGCAAACCTGGAGATATCATTAACGAAAATGAGATCGAAAAGGTATATGTCGTTGAGAATGAAGGCATGTCCTCGGATATAACAGCTCTGATGAAAGAGACGCCAAAGGAGTATTTAATTTTGGCAGACGAAATCATATCCTATGCAAAACAAGTATTATCAAGAGATCTCAGTGAAAATCTATACTTTTCATTAACAGACCACCTTCATATGGCTGCCAAACGATTCAAATCCAATATTACGATACAAAATCGAATGTTATGGGAAGTTCAGAAATTTTACCCGCAAGAATTTCTCATTGGGAAGCAGGCATTAAAGTTTATCAAAGATAAACTTGAACTGGATTTGCCGGAAGAGGAGGCAGCCAACATTGCCTTCCATCTGGTCAATGCACAACAAACGGAACAGAACATGAGTCAGGTCATGATGATGACTAGCACCGTGAAAGATATTCTGAATATCATTCGTATTCATTATGGAATTGAGATGGACACGCTAAGTATTAACTATTCACGTTTTTTGACTCATCTGCAGTTTTTTGTTCAGCGATTACTGGAGAACACGATGCTTGAATCCAAGGATGATGAATTGCTGGAACGAATTTCAACCAAATATCCGGAGGAAAGCAACTGTGTGTCGAAGATCAACAACTACATTGGTGCCAAATTCGAACGGTTTATGTCCAAGGAGGAGAGATTATACCTCATTATTCACATCAGCCGTGTGATGGACAGAACGGATTAACAGGAGGATGATTGTATGACTACAACCCGAACATTTACCGAAGGATTTTTATGGGGCGGAGCGATCGCAGCGAATCAGGCAGAAGGTGGCTGGAACGTAGCAGGAAAAGGCATTTCCACTGCAGATACGGCTATGAACAAGAAAAATATAGGTGACTATAAAAAGCAAAACGCTGTGAGTTCGGAGCAGCTGGAGGCCGCCCTTAAGGATCAATCTACGGTGAATTATCCGAAACGAAGAGGAATTGACTTTTATCATCGCTATCCGGAAGACCTTGCATTAATGGGTGAGATGGGCATCAAAACATTACGTACGTCCATAGCGTGGACTCGAATTTTCCCAAATGGGAATGAAACGAATGCAAACGAAGAAGGTTTGCTTTTCTACGATCGCCTGTTTGATGAGATGATTAAAAATGGCATTGAACCTCTGGTTACCTTGTCTCACTATGAGATGCCGATGTATCTGGTCGATCATTATGGAGGATGGACATCCCGAGAGGTTGTTGATTTCTTTGTCCGCTTCAGTACAACGGTATTTAACCGTTATAAAGATAAAGTGAAATATTGGATCACATTTAATGAAATTGACGGCATCGTTCGTCATCCATTTACCAACGGTGGAATTGTTCCTGATCGATATGAGAATGTTGAGCAGGCCGTATACCAATCGCTGCATCATCAATTCGTTGCAAGTGCTTATGCAGTAAAGCTTTGTCATGAAATTAATCCAGATGCCCAAATAGGTTGCATGCTAACAACTTTGCTTCACTATCCTCACACATGTAATCCACTAGACGTATTGGCTGCTCATAAAAATAATCAATTCAATCTGTTCTTTACCGATGTGCAAGTACGCGGCGCTTATCCGGGTTACATGGAAAGATATTTTAAAGAGCAGAACATCGTTATTGAAAAAGCCGAAGGTGATAGCGAATTGTTAAAAGAAAATACGGCCGACTTCATATCGTTCAGTTACTATAATTCATTTGTGGCCAGTGCGGACAGCGAAGGCTTGGAAACGGTTAGTGGTAACACAATGGGAGGCATCAAGAATCCCTATCTGCCTGTCAGTGATTGGGGATGGCAAATTGATCCGATTGGTTTGAGACTGGCGCTCAACAACCTGTACAGCCGTTACCAGGTTCCTTTGTTCATTGTAGAAAATGGACTGGGTGCTTACGATACCGTTGAAGAAGACGGTACAATTTGCGATCCTTATCGTATCGAATACCTGCGGTCTCATATCGAACAGATGCATGAAGCGTTATTGGATGGCGTTGAGATCATGGGGTATACGGTCTGGGGAATCATCGACCTAATCAGCTATTCATCTTCTGAAATGGAGAAGCGTTATGGTTTAATCCACGTAGATCAGGATAATGACGGAAATGGTACGCTGGAGAGAAGAAGGAAGGAAAGCTTCTTCTGGTACAAAAATCTGATTTCTAACAATGGATTATAATTATGAATGGGAAAGGGTGAACTAAGGTTCACCCTTTTTTCTTGAGAGTCTTATTATTCTTGAGACTTGGACACAGGATTCCTTATGCACTCTGAAGTCTCCGGCAGTGGTTAAACGCTGTCAGGACGGAATGTTCATAGCCGTTTGAATGTTTTTCAGGTCGAGCTGAATTTGCTCTGGAATATGGAAGGGATGGTATAAGCCATGCTGTACCATATAATTTGATATCTTTTCATGAGAGTCAATGGCTTCATCGAGCTGTTTCATCAAAATTTGCTTGATTTCGGGAGTGGCACATTCGGTCACAGCCATGGCATAATTTCTGACTCCACTCTTGGCGTTTATCAACAGATCCATTGCGATCACATCATCCGTTAGCGTATGAAGGCCTGCCATGTGTTCTAATATTGGGTTCATTTTGTTATCTCCTATACAGTCGCTTTAGTCAGCACTCCACCAAGCTCCTGAAGCTGCTGTTGTGATAATATCGCATCTTGTTGCAAAATTTGCTTGAGCTCCGGGTCGGTTACGAGAGCTTGCATGGTCTGGGATTTTGTCAGGCAAACCGTCTTGAATGCAGCAATTTCATGTACTTCGAGCACCTCATGCAATGCGTATTTGGAATTCATTCGAATTATCCTCCCATGTATCTATCCATATTTAAGGCTTTAAGATGACTTTAATACAATTGTCCGTTTTTGTATCGAACACTTCATAACCACGCTTGGCATCACTAAGGGGAATGACGTGTGTAACAATGTCGCCGGGGTCCACTTTTCCAGACGTAACCAACTCGTACATATACGGCATATAGTGAATAACTGGAGCTTGTCCGGAACGGATATTCACGTTTCGCTGCATGATGTCACCCAGTGGGAATCCGTTATAGCGTCCACCGTATACCCCAGTGACTTGAATGGTTCCGCCTTTGCGGACAGCCTGAGATGCAATGATAAATGCACTCATAGTACCGCCTTGCAGTTTCAAACCGCTGGCTAAATACTCAAGATCACTCATCTTGCCGTCCATTCCTACTGCATCAATGACAACATCGGCGCCACCTTTGGTCATTTCCTTGAGCGTATTGCCAATGTTCTGATCTTGTTCGAAGTTTACGATTTCGACGTTGTTCGTTCGCTTCGCATGCTGCAAGCGGTAATCGACATAGTCAACGGCAATGACCCGCTTTGCTCCTTTCAGCCAGCAGAATTTCTGGGCCAGGAGTCCGACTGGGCCGCATCCGAGCACGATGACCGTATCTCCATTTTTTACGCCGGCATTATCTACACTCCAGAATGCCGTGGTCATGGCATCAGCGATCAAGCTTAGCTTTTCGTCCGGTTGTTCGCAGTTCTCAGGAATTTTGAAGTGGGTGAAATTGGCAAACGGAACCCGTAAATACTCAGCTTGCCCGCCAGAATATCCGCCGGTCGTTCCCGAGTAGCCGAAATATGCACCCATATCTCCGTTCTCGTTGGAATTGTCACATTGGCTTTCCAGCTGATTTTTGCAATAAAAGCATTCTCCACATGCGATGTTAAACGGGATGATTACACGGTCGCCTTTTTTTAGGTTTGTCACGCCAGGGCCTACTTCTTCTACGATCCCCATCGGCTCATGTCCGATGACATAGTTCTCCTGAAGGTTAGGGATCATCCCGTGAATCAGATGAAGGTCAGAACCGCAAATGGCTGTACTGGTGATCTTTACGATCATATCGTCCGGTTTCTCAATCTTCGCATCCGGAACCTCTTTGACCACGACATTTTTAACCCCTTGATACGTTACCGCCTTCATGCTTTATGTCCTCCAATATGTTCATCTGGGGTCCGATCAAACATCCCTTTACGCGACGTATCTCCAGGGAACAGATTCATCTGCCCGATCATTACCGTATTATTCGCCGATAGCTGGTCGAGTTGGTACTGTTCATTCAGCTCATAGGGATGGAACCATTTTTTGCGAATCATGAGCTCCGAGATTTCCTGGTGCATTGCGATTCCTTGTTTAAGCTGAGTGTGCAGAAGGGCTCTTACATCTGGTGAAGCTGTTTCCGTCAGGGCGATGGACAAATTACGTACACCTTCCTTGGCACGAATAAGGAAGTCCATGGCAAAAGTCATATCTGCCATTTCCGGCATATTTAATGAATTAATCGGGTCTAAATAATCGCTATTCATTTGAGTTCCCCTTAATGTGTTATAGGTGTCGGACTACTTGGAACAGGCGCTTGGAAAGGAGCTTTCGCATAAATGGCTTGCAGCTCGGCGATCTGTTGTATGGACTCAGTGACGTCTTTCTGCATTAAAGCTTTTAGCTCTTGGTCAAAGACCAGGCCTTGCATCAGTTTTGACTTGGCGATGCACAGTGTTTTGAAGTTTAAAGCTTCATGCAGTTCCATCGATTCATGCGGCGCTAGTGTTGGGTTGTTCATGGAGAACTGATCACCTCCTTTTTTTCATCAACGTTAGATTTTCCAACGAATCGGATCTTATACTAAAATGGATTGCGGGGGATGGAAGATCCGAATATTCCCAATCCGTTGCAGGAATATAAACAAAATCGTAATCCGATACTTATTTTTGTGTTTTATATGATCTTGCAAAAGGGAGGAGGACTCACTGTGCCTAATAAAAACAAAATTGATCTAGCCACCGAAAATGCAAGAAAACCGGCAGAAGGTGCACTTAAATCGAGTCGAAATGCACTGGAGCAGCATGCATCTAACGCGGTTTCTGAAGTGCAGACAGCTTTAAATCAGGCGATAAGCTCATTAAATGAATCGAATGCAACAGATTCACAAGCATTGGAGATTGCCCGACAGCAATTGACCCGAGCAGAGGAATTTTTAGATCAAGCGCAAACTTCAGCAAACGCATTACGTCTGCCGGACCAACAATAAAACGGTCCTAGTACTGATAAGCTTGGCAGCGTTTTTCCTTCTATTCCGTATTTTCTCCGATACTCTTTGCATGGGGATTTACCCTGCGCTGACGATCGGAGGAAGCAATTTTCATGGAACACATATAGTTACGGTCAACATGCTTCGGCTTACGCCGAAGTTTTTTTGTGTTTTAGATGTATGGGACAATTTTATAATCGAGGTTGAAAAAGAATAAACCAGGGCCAGGCATTAGAAAAAGTCTTGAACATAATTATAGGTAATATCTATCCAACTATGTTGAGGAGGACATCATACAGCCTATGTTACCTATGGAAGAATATTTTGGTAAGTTAGAACTCGTTCATTCCTTTTACGGGGCTATGCCTACAGGTGTTAGCGTGTCCGAAACCGGGCGTATCTTTGTTTGCTTTCCGAAATGGGGAGATGACGTTAAATTTACCGTAGCGGAAATTGTTGAGGGTCAGTTGCAGCCATATCCTAACTTAGAAACGAACTTGAGTAACCCATCGAATAACGCTATGTCTTTCATCAGTGTGCAAAGTGTTGTTACAGATGGAAGAGGAACCTTGTGGGTACTGGATACGGCTGCACCTAATTTTTCTGAGCCAATTATAGGAGGGGCAAAATTAGTCGCGGTAGATTTAGAAACAAATACAATAAGAAAAGTATATATATTTGCAGATGATGTGGTCTTACCAACAACGTATCTGAATGATGTCCGATTTGACTTTCGTGTAGGTAACGCAGGTTACGCCTATATAACGGATTCTTCTTCCAATGGTCCCGGCGCTATTATCGTCGTAAATCTAGAAAACGGCAATGCGTATAGACGGTTGCATGGAGCAAGCTCAACCTCACCCGATCCGTATTTTGTACCGAAAGTGGAAGGTAAAATTTTGATGAATCGAAACGCGGATGGTTCCACATCTCCCTTTCGCTTGGCCTCTGATGGGATAGCCATTTCCCCTGATGGGAAAATGTTATTCTATTGTCCATTAACCAGTCGCCAGCTATACTCGATCTCAACCGAATCGTTAAGAGACAGAACGATACCGGATTTCAAATTAAGTGATCTTGTGCAGTATTGGGGAGAGAAGGGAGCATCGGATGGGATGATCACGGACGCAATAGGAAACGTGTATGCTGGAGATTATGAGAATGATAGCATTCGCAAGATATTGCCGAACGGAATCATGGAAACCATCGCCCATGATCCCCGAATTTTATGGCCAGATACGTTTTCTATTGGTCCGGATCAATACTTATATGTAATTGTGAATCAATTACATAGGCAGGCAAGATTTCATTATGGAAAAGATCTGCGACAAAAACCGTATAGTTTACTCCGTATGAAAATTGATGAATTACCTGCACTTCCTTTTGATCAATAGAATCGATTAAAACTTAAAGAGGCAGAGTTTCACCCTGTTGTGATACCAAACGGGATTCATAGTCTCAGGAGTACAACCTGCGTCATGGACATATATATATAGCACTGCTATAATAGAAGTTATGAGCACATATGACAAAATATTAGCAGCTGCTCTTAAGGTACTGGAGGAAGAGGGAGGAGCCCAATTTTCGACGCGAGCTGTCACTTCAATCGCGCAGGTTACAGCTCCAACACTCTACCACCACTTCGGTAATGCCGATGGACTCCTGAGTGCAGCTATAGTGGAAGCATTCAAACAGTTATTTGATAGTAAAATTGCCGCAGTGGAGTCTCCTATTCCAGAGATGGCGCTTCGTCAGGGGTGGGATGACTATGTCCGCTTCGCGGCAGCCCGTCCTCGGATATATGCGGCAATGATGGGGCGACTACTCGAGGGCGCCCATATTGAGGCGGCAGATCAGTCGTACCAAGCACTTGTGCAAAATGTTCAAAGAGTTGCTGCCGCAGGAAAACTAGCTGTTTCGGCCGAAGCTGCAGCAGATCTGGTCTGGGCTTCTGCCAATACGGCCTCTTGGTTGTATGTGACGTCCCAAATTCGCAAGGCACCCCCACCCCAGCCTGACGTCGTTGATCTCATTCGAGAAAGCGTGATGCAGATCATCTTGATCCCAATGCCGGATACAGGTTCAAAATGAGGGATCGATGAAAGAGCCTGGAGACTCCAAACAAAGCCCCTATGTGGGCTTTGTTTTGTTTCATGGTAAAGATGAAGAAGCACAAATGGTACACATAAGAGAGATCGCCTATCCAAGCAGGATGGCGATCTTTTTCATTTTCAGAGGGATTCGATAATCTCATTCCTTACGACACGGCATCTCGGGAGCATCGAAGTATATCACCCTGCGCACGCCAAAATGATGTTCAGATCGCAGGAGGACCACACTATGCAAAAATATATAGCACCGCTATAGACAGTTCTATATAGCGGTGCTATAATGACCGTATAACAGTGCTATACAGTGATTCATAACTTATCAAACTCAGGAGGTTTACAATGCCATATAAAACTCAAGAAATGGTTGTCGTCACAGGTACTTCGAGTGGAATCGGCAGGGCTACCGCGGAGCAGCTCGCCGCTGAAGGATTTCACGTTTTAGCTGGGGTTCGCCGTCAGGAAGATGCCGACAAAATCAAACAAAAAAATATCGAACCGGTGATTCTCGATATTACTGCTATCGACACACTAAGGGCGCTGGCCGAACGAGTGGAGCAAGATCCGCTTGGTCGCCCGCTGCGTGCCGTGGTCAACAATGCCGGCATTGCCGTTAATGCACCTCTTGAGATGGTTCCGCTGGATGAATTACGCCGTCAGATCGAAGTCAGCGTGATCGGGCAAGTTGCGGTTATTCAAGCACTTACTCCGGCCTTGCTGAAGAGCGGCGGACGCGTAGTGAATATCGGATCCGTTGGCGGCAAAATTTCAATGCCTGGTTTCGGAATTTATTCAGCTGCAAAATACGCGATGGAAGCGATCAATGACAGCCTCCGCAGAGAGATGTCCTCGTTCGGACTCAAAGTTATCATGATTACTCCGGGCGGTGTCAGCACCAGCCTGTCGGAGAAAGGGGTTACGACAGCCAATCGGCTGTCCAAGTTGATGACGCCCGATCAACACAGACGCCATGATCGTCTTTTTGACGCCGTGAAGGCGCAGGCTGAATCGTGGGCAACGAGCGGTATTCCTCCTGAGAAAGTGGCAGAAGTAGTTTCACGAGCCATCCACGCAAGTAATCCGCGCACCCGCTATACGGCTGGCCGAGATTCGGCACTGCTGACCCGACTGGTTCGTATTCTCCCGGATAAACTTCTCGACCGGATGCTCCGCAGCCAGATGAAGCTGCAGTAACGGAAGTATGACTGATGTCACAACAACCGTTTGAATATGCATTATTGATAACTTAGGAGGAATCAACATGAACGATACCAATAACCGTTACGTTACTGTACTCTGGGAGGCGAGAGCCAAGGCAGGGAGAGAAGCTGAGATGAAGGCGTTTATGACTGCAGCTGTCACCCCGTCACGGAACGACCAGGGTAACATTGACTATGAAGCTCACGAGGTAGAAGGCCAGCCTGGTACATTTATCATCTACGAGCGCTGGGAAAACCGGGATGCTCTCGATCGACACCTGAACGCCCCGCGGATGCAGGAACTGGTGCCTCAGCTCTTAGAACTGATGGAGGGATCCATTGAGGAAGGGATTCGACTCCTGAAACCGTTTCGTCCAGCGCATTAAACTAGAACATTCGGGAGGTCAAGCATTGGCAACGATCGATGATTTTACAGCACTAGATATTCGTGTGGGAACGATTAAGGAAGCGGAGTTTTTTGAAGAAGCAAAGATCCCTGCGATTAAGCTTAAGATTGATTTTGGACCGGAGATCGGGATGAAATCCTCAAGTGCACAAATAACGAAGCGTTACAAGGCTGAGGACATTATAGGAAGACAAATTGTTGGAATCGTCAATTTTCCTCCTCGGCGCATTGCTGGATTCAAATCGGAGGTATTAGTTTTGGGCGGAGTCCCGGAAAAAGGAGATGTTATTCTATTAAAGCCGGATACTGAAATCCCTAACGGTACTCCTATTGCATAAGTTAGACGACGAGAACGTTAACTGAATACAAATAAGAAACACTTACGGAGTTCACACATTATAAATAAGATATTATTTTTCCAAAAAGAAAACGATCTTACCATATATTCAGGGTCATTTGCTCTACTCTTATGAAGTAACCGATTACATTATTAACGTTTGCCAACGGAGGAGAGCGAATGAATCCTAATTTACAAGAAATGATCAAGCAAATGACATTAGAAGAAAAAGCAGAACTCTGCTCAGGTAAAGATTTCACGAATACCAATGCCATTGACCGTCTTAGGGTTCCCTCTATTATGATGTCAGATGGGCCTCACGGACTTAGAAAACAAGACGGGACTGCGGACCACCTAGGTATAAACAAAAGTTTACCAGCTACCTGCTTCCCATCCGGAAGTGGAGTTGCCTCATCGTGGAATCGTGAACTCGCCCATAAGATGGGGACAGCACTCGGACAAGAAGCACAAGCAGCGGATATTTCGATTATTTTGGGGCCTGCTGTGAATATCAAGCGTTCCCCGCTGTGTGGCCGAAATTTTGAATATTTTTCTGAAGACCCTTATTTATCGGGGACTTTGGCAGCTAGCTATATTTCAGGCGTACAAAGCCAAGGCGTGGGTACTTCTATCAAACATTTTGCTGTAAACAACCAGGAATATAAGCGTATGTCTGTCGATGCAGTGGTGGATGAACGGACTCTACGGGAAATTTATCTTGCAAGCTTTGAACATGCAGTGAAAGAGGGAGAGCCATGGACCGTCATGGCCGCTTATAACAAAGTAAATGGTGAATTTTGTTCCGAAAACAGCCGGTTACTGACTGAAATTCTCCGGGATGAATGGGGATTTTCAGGCGTAGTGGTCTCGGATTGGGGAGCTGTCAATGAACGGGATCAGGGACTAGCTGCCGGTCTGGAACTGGAAATGCCCTCCAGTCATGGTGCGGGAAGCAAGAAAATTATTGAAGCTGTTCAATCGGGAAAGCTGAGCGAAGAGGTGCTGGATCAGTCTGTTGAGAGATTGTTGTCACTTGTATTCAAAGCTGTAGATAGCCAGCGGAAGTCATTATCGGTTGATGTAGAGGCACAGCACCAATTGGCCAGAAAAATGGCAAGCGAATGCATGGTCCTGCTCAAGAATGAGGAGAGCATTCTACCTCTAAACACCAAAGATTCCATTGCAGTTATCGGAGCATTTGCGCAGCACCCGCGCTACCAGGGCGGCGGTAGTTCACATGTTATACCAACGAAGCTGGATAACATCTATGAAGAAATCCTTAAAACAGCCACTGACAGTGCAAACATCTCGTATGCGGCCGGTTATACATTGGACGAAGATGTTGTAAACGAAGAACTGATCCAAGAAGCAGTAGCTGCCGCAAAGAATGCACAGGTTGCAGTTATTTTTGCCGGGCTGCCTGAACGTTATGAGTCCGAAGGTTTCGACCGGAAACATCTTCAATTGCCCGAAAGTCACAGAACTTTAATTGAAGCAGTCGCGGAGGTTCAAGAGAACATTGTTGTTGTATTGAGCAATGGAGGTCCCATTGAACTGCCTTGGCTGGATAAAGTTAAGGGTGTATTGGAGGCATACCTTGGAGGTCAGGCTTTGGGCGGTGCAATCGCTGATATTCTCTTTGGAAGCGTAAATCCAAGCGGGAAACTGGCTGAGACATTTCCTAAAAAACTGATCCACAATCCGTCGTACTTGAATTTCCCCGGAGACGGCGAGACTGTCGAATATCGAGAAGGTGTTTTTACTGGCTACCGTCATTACGATACAAGAGATGTTGAGCCTTTGTTTCCATTTGGCTTCGGTTTAAGCTACACCCAATTTGAATATAGTGATCTACAGGTCAGTCATAAACAGATCAAAGATACCGACAGTGTAGCGGTTTCAGTAACAATTAAAAACACGGGTGAAACAGAGGGAAAAGAGGCCGTTCAGCTATATGTACGTGATGTGGAATCAACGGTCCCACGTCCACTTCAGGAATTGAAGGGGTACGCCAAAGTTTCACTTCAGCCTGGTGAAGAGACCACTGTACATTTTGAACTGGGCAAAAGAGCCTTTGCTTACTACGATGTTAAGCTGAAAGACTGGCATGTGGAGACGGGGAAATTCGACATTATGGTCGGAAAATCTTCAAGAGAGATTGAACTCACTGAAACGATCGAGGTAGAATCGAGCGTAATAGTTACCAAACCAATTACTAGGCATTCCACATTCGGTGAATTACTGCAGCATCCCGTCGGAGCTGAAATTATGGCTGCGATGGGGCAATATGACGGGAATGAAGCAGGATTGGGTGAGGGAATGCAGGAATTAATTATGGGTACCACATTGCACAATGCAGCACTTATGAGCAACGGTCTGTTCACAGAAGAAACACTTCAAAGTATCTTATCCGCTGTTAACCGTTGAATGAATGCATCGTTAGAATAAGCCCGCCATCGGGCTTATTCCTCTAACATATGATGCGTTTGTTGATACTGCTTAGGGGTTCTACCTGTGTGTGTTTTAAAAATCTTGGTGAAATAACTCTGATCCGTAAAACTCAAAAGAGACCCGATCTCAGAAAGTGGAGTGCTCGTAAAGTGAATCATATGTTTAGCTTCCTCAATTTTAATCTGTTGAATATATTTATTAACGGGAACTCCTACTTCTTTTTTAAAGAGTACCGATAGATAGTTTGGGCTAATACCGGCATGTTCAGCAATTTTTTCATGTGTCATTTTGGAATAACGGTGGTTATATATATAATTTTTGCAAAGTGTTACGATTTTAGAATGCTGTGATTCTTTAACCTGAGAGACTTTCTCGGTTAACGAAAAAAATGCTTCCAAGCAGCATTGATCGATCTCTTTATCGGTCCGTAGATCCTCAAGGCGCTGTATGTAAACATCACTTACCGAAAAAGCAATCTCCGAATAGAGACCCCCGTCAATTGCTGCTCTGGCTGCAAGAGCTATACCGATGATGCCAAGATTCTTTTTAGAACGGATATGACTTGATTTGGACAGGACTCCTGTATTTTCACGACCAAGTTGTGTAAAGTGTTTGAGCATATCCAATTTACCGTCCTTAACAATCGTTAACAATTTCTTTTCATTTAGCGGGTTGTGATGGAGCATCTCATCATAGCCTTTTGATGAATTTATGGAACTTTGTATTTCTTTTTCCTTGATATGAATACCGCGCAAATAGTCCTGTACTACATCCTCAGCTTCGATCAATTCGTGATTAAACATTTGATTAACCAAGATCGTGATGTTAATTAGCCTCTCATGGGTTATCACAGGAACAGACTGATAATAATGATATACTTGTTCCCGGTTCGCAAAGAGATGTGTGTCATTAATGAGCCCATTTATTTTATGTTCAATCAAGCTAAATGGAAGGGAAGGTCCTAAAATGATGGTTCCTTCATCGTTCAGATCGTTACCAATACGAATTAAAATGTAGTTCTCAAAAAACATCGTTCTTACAACTGAAGGATCTTCTTTACACACGGATGGATCAAACCCCAACACTGAAAAAAAGAATTGTTTATCATTTTTATACAGCGGATTAAGTATTCGATTACCCATCAGTTCGAATTGAACCTCTCCGGTGGAGCTTACAAAGAAGATGGACATATCAAAAAGTTCTGCAATAAGTTTACATTGACGTTTTAGGTCCATTTTGTGTGTGACTCCTTTTTTTAATCATTTTATCACATCAAAATTATAAAATTACAATTATATTACCATATTGTATGAGGAAATTTCTTTATGATATTTTAGTAAGCGTTAACATTTAGGTGTGTGAGATCTATGTTGAAGGGTGGTCATCTCATGGAATTAAAAGATTTCCGGATTGAATACATGCATAATCCGATTGGACTGGACACAGTAAACCCAAGATTCTCATGGAAATTAGGTTCTACTGAACAGGACGTAATGCAATCCGCTTACCGAATAAGTGTCACACAAGATTTGCAGAAAATCTGGGATTCTGAAAAGAGGGATGAAGACGTCTCCGTTTTAGTGGAATATGCTGGTCCTCGTTTACAGGCCTCGACTTTGTATCAGGTTCAAGTCGAAGTTTGGGATAACAAAGGTAATCACGCAGTCATGGAAGGACATTTTGAGACCGGGTTGCTGAATGGCAGCAACTTTCAGGCAGAGTGGATTACACATCCATTCCCGAGCGAAGAAAGTGCTCCACCCGTTTTCTACAAAGAATTCTCTGTCGAAAAGGAAATTCAGCAAGCCCGAATCTATACCACTTCCCTCGGTGTTTATGAAATTGCGATCAATGGGACAAGAGTAGGAGAAGACTACTTTGCACCTGGATGGACGAATTACAACGAGCGATTGCAATATCAGACTTACCGTTTGGACGGGATGCTGGAGAGCCAGAATAAAATAGAGATTACGGTGGGGAATGGCTGGTATAAAGGCATATTTGGTTTTACTTGCACTCCGAACCATTACGGGGATAGAGTTGCTGCACTTGCTGAAATCCATATTGTCTATACGGATGGAACAAAAGAGATCATTGCAACCGACAAAACCTGGCAGGTGACTACCGGACCCATCCGTTCAAGTGAAATTTACATGGGCGAGACTTATGATTCATGTTTTCATGAAAGTCAGTCCTTTCATGTGGAAACAACCTCTTTCGATAAAAATCGCCTTGTTGCTCAGGAAAGTGAACCTGTCAAAATCACAAAAAGGCTCCCTGCACTTCAGTTGATTACAACTCCAAAAGGAGAATGTGTCATTGATTTCGGGCAAATCCTTACTGGGTTTGTAGAGCTTCGAACCAAAGGGCGGAAAGGTCAAACGATAACCATACGGCATGCTGAGGTTCTTGATAAGGAAGGAAATTTCTATCCGGATACGTTAAGACAGGCAGTATCCATTGATCAATTGATCTGTAACGGTAAAGATCAAATTTTCCGTCCTCATTTCACTTTCCATGGATTTCGGTATATCGCCATTGAAGGGGTAGATGAGATCCAGCTCGATCAATTCACAGCTTGCGTGCTGCATTCAAGTCTGGAGGAAACAGGCCGTTTCGTGACCTCCAATGCCATGGTGAACCAGTTGCAAAGCAACATTCAGTGGAGCCAAAGAGGTAACTTTCTGGATATACCGACGGACTGCCCTCAAAGAGACGAGCGTCTAGGGTGGACAGGAGATGCACAAGTATTTGCCGGGACCGCTGCGTTCAATATGAATGTTGCCTCCTTCTTCAAGAAATGGCTGCGCGACCTTGCCTCTGAGCAGACGGAGGAATATGGGGTTCCCCATGTCATTCCTAACATTCTTGGAAATCAGGAAGGTGCTGCTGCCTGGAGCGATGCCGCTGTTATTGTCCCTTGGGTCATGTACCAAACCTATGGAGATCTTCGATTGCTGCGAGAACAATATGACAGCATGAAGGGGTGGATTGATTATATTACTGCACGTTGTGGAGCGAATGGATTATGGCAGACTGGTTATCAATATGGGGACTGGTTAGGGTTGGACAAAGAGGAGATTAGTAACGATAGAACAGGGGCTACAGATGTTTATCTGGTAGCAAACGCTTATTATGCATATTCGACCGAACTGGTTGCAAAAACAGCCAAGCTTCTGGACAAAACCGAAGATGCCGTCCGTTACGAAGAATTGCATAGCCAGATCAAACAGGCTTTCAATGCAGAATATATCTCTTCAACTGGCAGACTGGTCAGCGAAACTCAAACGGCCTGCGTGTTAGCGCTACACTTCAACCTTGCCGAGGAGAGATACAAGGATCGGATTCGCAAGACGCTTGAAAACAATATAGCGAAACATAAAAACCATCTCACGACAGGATTTGTTGGTACTCCATATCTGTGCCATGCCTTATCGGACAATGACCTGCATGACCTTGCTGGTACCTTGTTTCTGAAAGAGGATTTCCCATCTTGGTTGTACGCCGTAAAAAAAGGGGCTACCACGATATGGGAACGGTGGAATTCCATTCTGCCTAATGGTGATTTCGATACATCAGGTATGAATTCCTTGAATCATTACGCCTATGGATCCATTGGGGAATGGATGTATAGAAAACTCGCGGGAATTAATCCAATTGAGGCAGGTTATAAGAAGATTCTGATAAAACCTCAATTCATCCGAGGAATCAGTTCGGTAGATGCTGCTTTTGATTCGGTCTACGGAGAGATAAAAAGCTCTTGGTCATGCAGGGCGGGTAACATTATAGTAAATGTAACGATACCAGCAAATACAACCGCAATTATTGTACTGCCTGAGAAACCTGTGCCTGTGGAGGTTGGTTCCGGATCTTACAGCTTCGAATATGCGACGCAAACCAGTCTCGAAAGAGAACGGTTTACCATGGATTCGACACTCAAAGAGATTGTGGAAGAGCCCACAGCAGTTCGAATGTTAAACGAGCACGCTCCCGGTATGCTGGATCACCCGATGATTCAATATGCTTATGATTTATCTGTAAGTGAATTGCTCGCCAATACGCCAGAGGAGACCGAACAGTTATTTAGAAGAGTCATCCAAATGCTCAATGCATCTTAGGTATGAAGGGGAAAGGGTTGATTATGAAGGCGCTGCAGGAAACGAGCAGCGCCATTTTGTATTACAGAAATTCGTTATGGAAGAACGAAAAAATAGCACTTAAAAAAAGGATAAGCACCAATACGAATTTACTAAAAAAATAATGAAGTTACCATATTAAACCCTTGAGGAGGACTAAAATAATGTTTGAAAGCGGTACCATGAAGCGAATGAAATAAGGGGGAACAGCAATGAAAGCAGAGCGAGAAATCCTTAATCCATCAGTTGTAAAGGGAAGCAAGAAGTCCAAGGCATTAGGTCTTGATGCCCAAGGCATTCAGAAAACAATGCGCCCTTACCATTACTTAGGTGACGGAGCAGCGCAATTTGCCTTAAACTCCATCAGCGGACTGATTGGGATGTTAACTTATTTTTATACAGACAAGGTAGGGATTGCTGCTGCCACAGTAGGCACGATTATGCTCATCACCAAATTTATCAATGCAATAACAGACTTGCTGATGGGTAGGATCGTTGATGCGACAAAATCAAAATATGGAAAGGCTAGACCCTGGATTCTATGGATGGCTCTCCCCGCAATGGCATCTATCATATTACTGTTCACAGTGCCCGCCGAGGCATCATCAACGGTAAAAACCTTCTATGCATTAGCTACAGTTGCCTTTGCTTCAGCTATTGTGTATACGGGAATTGCGATCCCTTTCGGAAGCTTGATGGCGATCCGTACCAGAAGTGTAGAAGAACGCGGTAAAATGGGCCTTACCCGAACCATCTTTGGATATATTATCGGGATGATTATCGCTATCGCATTAATTCCATTAACCAATATGCTTGGTGGGGATCAAAAAGCATGGATTATCGTTGCGGTTGTTCTGGGTATTGTATCTTTCATTTCCTTAATCCTGACCTTCTTAGCATCCAAAGAAAACAATGCTGGCGCAAGTATTGTTGAAAGCGATAACATTCCTTTCTGGGAAAGCATCAAGCTCCTATTCCAGAACAAATACTGGGTCATCATGCTGTTTGCTCAGTTATTGATCAACATGCTCTACACGCTTAATGGTTCAACAGGAATCTATTACACCAAGTATATTCTCGGGAATGAGAACCTGATCGGAATCATGGGGGCAGTTGGATTAGTCCCGGTTTTTTTTGGATTTGTTATGGTGGGACCCATGATCAAGAAATTCGGACTTACCAGAACTGCACGGATAGGCATGATTCTTGGCATCGTTTCATCACTTATTCGTTGCTTTATGCCATATAACTTTATTGCAGCTATAGTACTTGGCGGTATTGCGACACTGGCAACCATTCCAATGATGGCTGTCGGCGGAGTGTTGGTGAACAACACCGTGGAATACGGTGAATGGAAGACAGGTAAACGCTTAGTTGGGATGGTCAATAGCGCAAACAGCTTTGGCGTTAAAATTGGTACGGGCCTGGCTGCCGCGATGATCGGCTGGATTCTTGCCATGGGCAGCTACGATGGAGCGTTAGTAACACAGGCGGATTCAGCGATTACCAGCATTCTGGTTCTGACGGTATATCTTCCTTTGGTGATATTCGTTCTTACGTATCTCTGCTTGCGCAAATACGATTTGGATGAGAAGTATCCTCAAATTGTAAAAGAACTGGAAGAACGCTTGAATCCTTAGGAAGATGCAAGTTATCGCGGATTACTGGGAATAAATGAACTTATTTGAAAGTGAATTGTTAAATATGATAGTCTTTATATTGTAGTGATATTAATACTATCATTTTAAGGGGTGATGTGATGTTTACCAATGAAAATCAAGGTCGTTCCAAGTCCAAAGTAGATTTCATGGATCATTCTTTCATTCAGCAGCCTTTCCCAGTCTACGAAAAACTGCGTTCCGAAGAGCCTGTCCATCGACTATTACTGCCAAGTGGGCATGCTGCGTGGATGGTTACCCGATATGAGGATGCCGTCAACATTTTGCAGGATGGTCGCTTTGTAACCGGGGTTCTCGATAACAGGAACGATGAAACGGAGGCGTCCCTTCCTCCGCATCAGGCGATTATCTCACGGAATCTGATCAGTGTTGGTCCAGAAGATCATCGTCGACTGCGACGCTTGATTCAGAAGGCTTTTACTCCCCGCATGATTGAGAGGCTGCGGGGACGAATCGTGGAAATAAGCGATGAATTGCTAGATAAGATTCAGGCCGGAAACTCTCGGGAGTTTGATTTAATCGAGGACTATGCCTTCCCGCTGCCCATTATCGTTATTTGTGAAATGTTAGGTGTTCCGCTGAAGGATCAAGACAAATTCAGAGCCTGGTCCAATACCATTATGGAGAGTGTCAGCAATCCGCAGATGAACCAGGAGAGCGATGAAGTGATGAAGGCTTTTGTGAATTACTTACAAGAACTGATCACGCAGCGGCGCAATCATATTCAACAAGACCTCATCAGCGATCTCATCAGCATTGAGGAAGAAGGTGACAAACTAACGGAGCAGGAGTTATATGCACTAGTGTTCGTACTCATCATAGCAGGGCATGAAACAACAGTGAATCTGATTGGGAACGGAATGTTGGCGTTGCTGGAACATCCCCAGCAAAAGCAACTACTTATGGAACAACCGGATCTGATTCAAGCGGCGGTTGAGGAAGTGCTGCGATTTAACGGGCCGGCAGAAATTAGCAATGTTCGCTGGGCTACGGAAAACGTTGATTTTCAAGGAATACAAATTCGCCAAGGAGACATGATGCTGGTCGCTTTATCGTCAGCGAATCGGGATTCCAGTCAATATGAAAACCCCGATACGTTTGACATTACTCGCAAAGTCAATGACCACATTGCTTTTGGTAAAGGAATTCATTATTGTCTTGGCGCTCCACTTGCGAGACTTGAAGGCGAAGTTGCGATCAACGCTCTACTTCACCGGCTGCCGGAGATCCGGTTAAATACGGATGCGGAACTGCTGGAGTGGAGGCCAGGAATGATCATCCGGGGACTCAAAGCTTTTCCGGTCGTATACTAATATATTGGAGAGATGAACCTAATGAGTTATGACGAGAATATCCGAATTGGTGAATTGTTGAACAACGCAGAATCGTTTGCTGTACTGGAGAAGCATTTGCCTGAATTCGTGAAGGAACCAACGCTCAAGATGGCCACTAACTTTACGTTGGATCAACTAGCTGCATTGCCTCAGGTAGATATTCCTTTGTCTACTCTTCAGATTTTGAAGCAGGAACTTGCAGCCATTGCGTTTGGAGCAACAGTTCAGAAGCAAGAAATTGATGCACCAACAGGAAATAAAGAAGGGTTTTCTCTGGAAGGTAAAGTGATCGTTGTTACGGGGGCTGGCAGTGGGATTGGAAGAGCCAGCGCGGTGATGATGGGATCTCGCGGAGCGAAGCTTGTACTGGTTGATTTCAATGAGCAGACAGGGGAAGAAACGTTAGCACTGATTCGCGAAAATGGCGGCGAAGCTACTTTTGTACAGGCTGACGTATCCAAAGAGAGTGATGTTCAAAACTATATTCAAAAAGCAGTAGAAGCCTATGGAAAAATTGATGTGGCATTCAATAACGCGGGCATACTCCAGAAATTCCAACGTTTTCAGGATATCTCCGAGGAAGAATTCACACGGATCATGGATGTGAATGTGAAAGGGATCTTTTTAGGTATGAAATATGCCTTGCAGGTTATGGATAAACAGGGATACGGGCATATCATTAATACGGCGTCTACTACGGCTATTCGTGCTGAACACAGTCTGGCTGCATACACCGCAAGCAAGCATGCGGTTGCAGGTTTGACCAAAGCGGCGGCCCTTGAATATGTACGCAAAGGTATTCGTATCAATGCCATCTGTCCAGGCGGGGTAGCTACAACATTAACGGCTGCGGTTCCCCAATCGCTGCAGGAGAGCGGTTACGTGCCTGAAGAGTTTCCGAATATGCGGATCGGGCGTTATGCAGAGCCTGAAGAACTCGCCCAGATCGTTGCGTTTCTTGCATCTGATTATTCCAGTTACATGACAGGATCAATCATCCTCGCAGATGGTGGCATCACACTCTAATCATTGGTTCAAGTTCACCTTCTGAAATGCTATAAATATAGGAACTGTCCGGAGGGAGAACCCTTTTGGCAAGTTTCGCATAATCATTCAAAGTTATCGTCCATAAGTCTAACTTGTGGACGATTTTCATTACAAAAAGGGATGTACGAAAGGGCATGCACGATCGTACATCTTTTTGGTCGTAATTTGGACTATAATGACTTATACAAGAGGTGATCCCATGAAAATAGTACGGAAGAAGGCAAATCCGTCCGGAATAAATGAAGAAACGGACCCGATTGCGTCTTCACGTATTCCCATAATCATCTGGCTTTGGCTTGTTGCCATGGCTACTTTGATCCTGCAAACGATGTCAGCCCCTATATTAGTACCCAGTATTATCTTTGTAGCCGCAATGTTAATCCATACCATGGTGTACTGGGAAGTAAACAAAATTATACAACGATCCAAATTGCTCTATATACTTCTTCAAGCAGGGTTAATTTACGGCAGTGCCATGTTAATGCCAGATGGAATGCCTGCTGTGTTGATCGGTTTAATTCCGGTGTTGATTGGACAAACCTTTGCCATTTATTATGAGACGGCAAAAATCGTACTGGTTGCATTTGTTTTATATTTATTATTCTGCACGGTAACCCTGTTTACACGATCTGGTACGGATGTTGCCTTGTTAATTCTATTACTGTTAATGATGATCGTTGTCGTGGTATCCTATGCGGTGCTTTTCTATCGTCAGGTCAATGCCCGTGTTAGAACATTAACGTTTCTGCATGAGCTGGAGAAGGCTCATCAAAAAGTAGAGGAATTGACGCTAACAAGCGAGCGACAACGTATGGCAAGAGATCTGCATGATACATTGGCTCAAGGACTCGCCGGTATTATAATGCAGCTGGAGGCCGTCGATGAGCACATGAATCGAGGGAGTTTTCCGCGCGCCCACGAGATTATCCGCAGTTCAATGGGCCAAGCACGCCAAACCTTGGCTGATGCACGCAAAGCCATTGATGACCTTCGAACCAAGGCCACACCGGCTATTACCTTTGGAGAGGCAATACAGGAACAGACGCTACGTTTCCAACAGGCGACCGGAATTGAAGTTGTATTGGACGGGAATGCTCCGAGTTTCATATCCAAAGTAGGAATGGAGCACGTATTGCACATTTTAAGTGAATCGCTAATGAACATAGCCAGGCATGCTCAGGCAACGAGCGTAACCATTCACATGGCTATGGAGAAAGAAGATTTCCATCTTATTATACGAGATAACGGAAGGGGCTTTAGCGTAGACCGAATCGGAAAACAATCCGGGCACTATGGCTTGATCGGGATGAATGAACGGGCCAGGTTGATAGGTGGCAACATTGAGATTGAAAGCGGAAAACAAGGAACGACTATTTTGTTTCGTGTTCCACTTGAAAAAGGAGAAATCTGAATGAAATATAACATACTCATCGTCGATGATCATTGGGTGGTCCGTGAAGGACTTAAATTAATATTGGAGACCAGTGAAAACTATCTAATTGTAGGAGAGGCTGAGGAAGGAGAAGAAGCTATCCGAATTATGTTAGACAAACAGCCTGATGTCATTCTCCTGGACTTGAATATGCCCGGGGGACTCAGTGGTTTGGATACCTTGAAACGTATGAACGAGCAACACATTCGTATACCTGTCATTATTCTAACTACATACAACGAAGATGACTTGATGATCGAGGGACTTTCCCTTGGAGCCAAAGGGTACTTGCTCAAGGATACGAGCCGAGAACAATTATTTCGAACGTTGGATTCTGCCATTCGTGGAGAAACACTACTTCAACCTGAAATAACGTCAAGAGTCTTTGCGTTTCATACGAAGTCTGCTCAAGAACCCAAAACACAGCCACAACTATTAATTGACAAGGAGTCAACCCTGATTAGTGAGAGAGAGTTACTCGTTTTACAAGCCGTGGCTCGTGGTTTACGCAGCAGAGATATTGCTTTTGATATGGGTATTGCCGAGAGAACAGTAAAAGCATACCTCACCAACATTTACAACAAACTTGGAGTGAATTCGCGATCAGAAGCTGTTGCAGTAGCTGTCGAGAAGGGGATCTTACACTTGTAAACCTATAACTTGTAAGGCACCCTTTCGTAATCAAAGATAAAAATGGTATGCCCGTTATGACCTATCCCTTCTATGCCCCATCGTACATGAAAGGCTTGCCCTTTCGTACGATTTTTTTTTGGTTTTATTTCGTTAACATAAGGGTACAGAGCATTTCCTTAGATAGCTCTTGGATTTTTGTGGAAGTGAAAGGGGAAGAAATAAGTTATGGCAAAATGGTTATATCGTCTCGGGGTTTGGTCAACGAGAAAACGGAAAATGGTCATTACGATGGGGCTATCACTTCTTATTGTACTTGCATCTTTAGGACTTGGTATGGGTACTTCGTTTACGGGTGAAATGACTATACCAGGAACGAAGTCGGATCAGGCGGCGAAAGTACTAAACTCAGAGTTTCCATCATCAGATGACGGTGGTCAGATCAGGCTCATTTTCAAAGCGAAAAATGATTCATTGACTTCGGAGGCAAACAAAAATTACATTCGGCAAGCCCTGAAAGATGTAAAGACGGATTTATCAGTCAAATCTGTAGCTAGCCCATTTGAGTCAATGACTCTAAGTGCGGATAAAAAGATTGGTTATGCGGACATTACGTATTCTAAACCCGCCAGTGAAGTGGGTGAGCACTCGAAAGAACATGTGTTGAACATTGCAGAGTGGCTCGGTAAGGAAGGGATTCAAACAGAGATTGGAGGCAGTGTTGCCTTTTCTGAAATAGAAGTAGGGGGCATATCTGAAGTCATTGGTATCCTAATTGCCTTCATGATTCTAGCATTTACGTTTACTTCGTTTCTAGCAGCAGGACTACCCATACTTACAGCGGTCATAGGACTTGGAATTGGTCTAATGACTGTAATCATTGGTTCTAATTTCGTATCGATGTCATCATTCTCCATTACGTTAGCAGTCATGCTTGCTTTAGCAGTCGGTATTGATTATGCACTATTTATCATGTCACGATACCGTCAGCAGTTGGCAGAAGGATATGACAGAGAAACAGCGATCGCTCAGGCTAACGCAACAGCAGGAGGCTCGGTTGTATTTGCAGGGCTGACTGTAATTATCGCGCTAGTGGGGTTATCCGTCGTACAAATTCCCTTCATTACGATGATGGGACTTGCGGCTGCTATTAGCGTATTTGTAGCTGTCCTCATTGCGATCATTCTCGTACCTGCCATATTGGCTGCAGCAGGAGACCGCATCAGTCCGTCCCGCGAAAATCGTTGGCTGAGAAAATGGTCCGGGAGCAAAAAAGAGAAAACAAACGAAAACGCATGGAGTCGAGTTGTCACGAGAAAGCCTTGGCTTACTGCCATTCTATGTATTGCCGTCTTAACGATGTGTACCTTGCCTTTTCTGCATATGCAACTTGGCTTGCCCGACAATGGCCTGAAATCGACTGAAACGACAGAGCGTCGTGGATATGATCTCATGGCTGAGGGATTCGGTGAAGGGTTCAATGGCCCACTCGTGATTGTCGCCAAAGCTAATCAAAGTGACGATCCTCAAGCAGCAATCGCTCAAGCGACGGCTTACATCAGCGATCTGCCGAATGTCTCTAGTGCAACACCCGCAATACCGAGTCCATCGGGAAATGCAGCCATCGTTACAGTGTTACCCAAGACAGGCCCGCACGATATTCGAACGACTGAACTGGTGGAGACTATACGTGAAAAAGCCGATCAACAAAACAATAAACAGGTCGAGATTATGGTTACGGGTGGAACTGCGGTTAACATTGATATTTCCGAGAAATTGCAACAGGCATTACCTAAGTTCGCTTTATTGATTGTTGGTCTTGCTTTTGTACTGCTTATGCTCGTTTTCCGATCTTTGCTTGTACCGATCAAGGCTGTACTTGGTTTTCTGTTTACACTAGGTTCAACACTCGGCTTTATTGTCTGGGTCATTCAAGATGGTTATCTGGCCAGTATGTTCGGTATCCCTGAGCCTGGGCCGGTGCTTAGTTTCCTTCCTATTCTCGTCACTGGAATTCTGTTTGGACTTGCCATGGACTACGAGGTGTTCCTTGTCAGCCGAATGCGTGAAGACTTCACTCAGACTGGAGATGCACGACAATCGGTAAAAAGCGGGATAAACCATAGTGGCCCAGTCGTTACTGCTGCAGGCTTAATTATGATTGCCGTGTTCGCCAGCTTTATTTTTGCAGAAGATACCATTATCAAATCCATGGGATTAGCCCTGGCATTTGGCATACTCGTGGATGCTTTCATCGTGCGTATGACACTTGTGCCGGCTATAATGACCCTTCTTGGAAAAAGCGCCTGGTATATCCCGGCATGGCTTGATCGCTTGTTGCCTAACATCGATGTAGAGGGCGAGTCGGTTATGCGAGAAAACCATAAAGCCACCAGTGGTTTTGATCAAACTATTAAGGAGAAAAACTTACGAGAAGTAAAAAGTAGAGGATGAGGGCTGCCCATTACTGCAGCGCCTTCTCCGTTGGATGTCATGAATCAGTTTGGACGCGTTCATACGAATTGAAGTCATGGTTTCAAAGACTCTAGAAAAAGAGATTTAAGTAAGTTGAATTGCTCGGATGGGTCTACACGAGTGTTGAATGCATCGATACCTTCTAGCATGGACATTTTCTTGGAAAATGTTCCGAATACATTCATCATCGTAAGTAGAATGTTGACGGAATTTGAACCGGCACGGACAGAATGATCCTGTTCTCCCAACGCTGCCAATTCGGTAAAAAGTCCGATGATTTTGTTATATTCGGTTTGATACAATTCCATATGCTCTACTGGCTCTTTCGAAAGCGCCACGTAACATTCAAAGGCTTCAATCAACTTGGAGTTTTGTTGATGTTCTGCTTGCTGAAAGAAGATCAGGGCATCGAATATTTCGTTTAATTTCTCGTAACAGGTTCCTTCTCCATGCACAATCTTTTCAAAGATAATCACTTCGGACTGAACAATATATGAAGCAGCGGCAACAATCAAATGTTCTTTCTTGGGAAAATAGCGGAATACAGTAGCTACGCCAAGGCTCGCAGCCTTGGCAATTTCCTGCATGGTGGCCTTTTCGAATCCTTGCTGTGTGAAAATAGAAATGGCAGCTTCAATGATGCTTAAACGACGTTTTTCTCGC
Source organism: Paenibacillus sp. 1781tsa1 (assembly GCF_024159265.1). NCBI lineage: Bacteria > Bacillati > Bacillota > Bacilli > Caryophanales > Paenibacillaceae > Paenibacillus > Paenibacillus sp. 1781tsa1. Next base: position 3,625,830 of record NZ_JAMYWY010000001.1, read on the forward strand.
AGCTCGCTACGCTCATTTTCCTGGCGTTCTCGGGGTTGAATAGGGATAACCTCCTGTCTCTGTAACTCAGGTTATGCTAACAATTGCAATTCTATTTGTCAACGAAGCAAGGTATGCAACGGTTTTATACTCAAATAACCCTAATCAGATCACCAGCCAAGATTAGCTATAGAGGGAGACTTCATTATAAATGAACAAACTAAAATGGTTATTGCAACATACGAGAATAAGAACAAAGATCATGTTGGATCACCCGTAGTTCTTGAAGCTGGAGTAGATATCCCCGATGCGTTTTTAAGTAATAACGATAGTAGACATTCTGATGCAGCATAGTTTATGACGCTCTACATAGCAGATGATAACATTTTGTTATCATTATTCGATTTTTGTTATATGTAAGCGATAACAAAAGAAATATAATCCATTTATCTGGATGTTTGTTAAATAATCTAGAAATTGGATAATCAATGAAAAGGAGGATCACATGAAACAATTACGTCAATGGAATATTGGATTTTTAGTTTTACTGCTCGTTTTAACCACCCTTCCATTTGCAAATGTTTCACACGCAGCCAATGAAGTCACAGGTACAGAAGCAGGACAGTTCAGCACCAATTTTGAAGATGGTACACTTCAGGGATGGACTGCACGGATTGGTACGGAAAACCTCACAGTAACAGAAAAGGAAGCACATGAAGGGAAGTCAAGCATGTTGGTTACCAACCGTGAACGCTCCTATCATGGACCCATGTTCTCGATGAAAGAGCTGCTTCAGCGTAATCAATTATATGTAATTACAGCATATGTCAAGCTTACACAAGAGCCAGCTACCGATCAAACATTGCAGCTCACCGCGTATAAAAAAACGAATGCCGAAAGCTGGAATTCGATCGGTAGCGTGGAGATCGCTAAAGCCCAATGGAATACTTGGCATAAGGTCACTGGAACATTCCAGTACAGCGATGACCCTGCTGAGCTGAAACTATTCATTGAAACGCCTTACATCTCTGAGGATAGCGTAGATACGTTATCGTTCTATGTGGATGATGTATCCTTTGTTCAATCCGAGCAACCGAAGATTGAAGAAGATATTTTATCTCTGAAAGATTTGTATAAAGATGATTTTCCCATTGGTGCAGCGGCATATCGCTGGCAGCTGGATGGCGCATATGGACAACTGCTGTCGAAACACTTTAACAGCCTGACTGCAACCTATGAAATGAAACCGAGATACATATCGCCCTCCGAAGGCGTATATGAATTCGAGGCTGCCGATCAATATGTTAAGTTCGCCGAGGAACATCATATGGGTGTACGCGGACATGCGCTGCTGTGGCATATTGATGCTGCAGAATGGATGCTGAAAGATGCTCAGGGCAAGCCTGCAAGCCGGGAGTTATTACTTGCCCGGATTAAGGATTACGTTGAAACCGTCATGACCCGATATAAAGGGAAAATTGATGCCTGGGATGTGGTAAATGAGGCGATTGCCGATAGTAATGGTGATGCCAGTGGTTTACGTAAAAGCCCTTTTTATGAACTCATCGGACCGGATTATATAGAAAAAACCTATGAATTCGCGCGTGCAGCCGATCCGGATGCCAAACTATATTATAACGAATACTTCACAGAAGTCCCTGAGAAAAGAGAGCATATGTATCAGTTGGTCAAACGACTGAAAGAAAAGGGACTGATCGATGGCGTGGGCTTGCAGTCCCACTATAATCTGGCTTCCCCGCCCGTAGAAGAAATCGAGAAAACCATCAACCTGTTCGCTGGACTTGGACTGGATATTCAGATCACGGAACTGGATGTAGATAGCGGAATCCCGTTTGGTGAAGAGATGCCCGTTGAAGTTGCTGTACAACAGGCTTATCGCTACAAGGAATTAATGGATCTGTATCAAAAACACAAAGATCAGATCTCTTCCGTAACCCTATGGGGACTTCAGGATGAGAGGTCTTACAACAACCAGGCAATGTTGTTTGATTCAGAACTGAAAGCCAAAAAAGCTTACTGGGGACTTGTAGATGAGTCCAGCTTACCTGTTTTGACACAGAGAGCTATCTCTCTTTCGGGTAAACCCGATAACAAAAAAACGCTTCATGACCCACTATGGAATAAAGCCGTATCTACACCATTGAAGGGAGAATCATCCGGTACAGCCAGCTTCCGTACCTTATGGGACCCAAAAAACCTCTATCTTCTGGTCGATGTACAAGATGCAAAAGTCGATGGGAATGACCGCGTAGACATCTTTGTTGATTTTAATAATGGCAAGACCTCCTCCTACGAAGAAGATGACCGACATATTGTGATTACACGTACGGGCAAATATCAGGGTAAGGATGTGCGTTCATCTCGTGTAAGAGAAACGAAAGGCGGGTATCAGGTAGAATTGTCCATTCCTTGGAGTCATGTAAAGGTGGATTCCGGCTCCGAAATCGGCTTCGATATCCGTGTGACGGACGGCAGTGCAGGTGGAGAGCAACCAAATCAAGCACTGTATTGGAATGACCGAACACAATCCCAGGACACAGATACCAGCAAATACGGAGTGATTCAACTTGACCCTATGCCAAAATCCGTAGAAGCTGTGCAAGCTCATATTCAGATTGACGGAAATAAAGAAGCTTTGTGGAATAAGGCCGTTCCTTTTGAAGTAAAACGGTTGAATGAGGATGCAGGCGCTGAGGCTGTGGCTCGTGCGATGTGGTCAGGTGAGTATCTGTATCTGCTGATCGACGTTACAGACCCAAACATCATCACGGATAGTATTAACCCATGGGATCAGGACTCGGTTGAGATTTTCCTGGACGAAAATCACCAGCGCACACCGTATTTTCAATATGATGACGCCCAATTCAGAGTCAGCGCAGACAACGTGGGGACCTTCGCTGGCAGTGCCTCGCCTGGACGGTTCGCAAGTGCGGTGAAGAAAACCAAAAAAGGATATCTGGTCGAAGCCAGAATCAAGTTGCAGTCCCTGACGCCCAAAGCAGGAGATGTGATCGGTTTCGATCTTCAAATTAATGATAACCAGGGCGAGGGCAAGCAAAACGTAGCGAAGTGGAATGATACAACGAATGAAAGCTGGAGAAATACGTCCCAGTATGGCATTCTCTCTTTTGTAGAAAAAGACAAACATTAGATCTTCGTTAGTTATCCCTGTAAAGTCAGAACCCTCGTACTTGTGGAGAGAACGATCCATAGGTATGGGGGTTCTTTTCGTATAAACGACAAGTCATATTAACAATTTGTTATCGAAGCTATGGTTTTATCATGTTGACTTGGAGGGAGCCAATCTATACTTAAACCTACGGAGATTAAACAGAACCTTGGCTGACGTCTCTGAAACCAATAGAGAAAGAGGGGGAGCACACGAATGAGTAATGCAAAAGCCAACACACCCACCCAAGTCAATGTGATTCGTCCGAGTCCCCGGCGTACCAAACGCAATAAAGGCTCCAGGCGAACGCTGGCACTGGATCTGATGTTATTGCCAGCAGTTATCTTGACGTTCATATTTGCGTACATACCGATGGGCGGATTGGTCATTGCTTTTCAAGATTACAAGCCCTGGCTCGGGTTTGCCAAGTCTTCCTGGATCGGATTGGAGCATTTCCAATTCCTGTTCAGTATGCCGGAGAATGTGCAGGTAATCTGGAACACCCTGATTATTGCAGGGTTGAAACTGATTGGAGGTCTGATTGCACCGCTGATCTTTGCCTTACTCCTTAACGAAGTACGGAAGGAAACCTTCAAAAAGAGTATACAAACGTTCGTTTATCTGCCGCACTTCCTGTCATGGGTCATTCTAGGCGGAATTTTGCTGGACATGCTTGCAACGAAAGGCATGATCAATCAGTTTCTTGGGGCGGTATTTGGTCTTGAACCAATCTTTTTCCTTGGGGATGGCACTTGGTTTAGAATCGTCGTTGTTACAAGTGATATCTGGAAGGAATTCGGTTTCGGTGCCATTATCTTTCTTGCCTCGCTGGCAGGCATTAATCCAGCACTATACGAGGCAGCTGAGGTGGACGGAGCAAGTCGCTGGCAGCAAACCTGGTCCATTACGATTCCGGCTCTCATTCCCATCATGATTGTTGTAGGCACGTTGTCCCTCGGGAATATCCTGAACGGAGGATTCGATCAGATTTTCAATCTGTATAATCCGCTCGTTTACGATAAGGGTGATATCATCGACACCTTTGTTTATCGGGTAGGTCTCATCGATGGTAAGTTTGGATTCTCGGCTGCAGTCGGACTTTTCAAATCGGTGGTCGGATTCGTGTTGATCGTGATTGCATACCGTGCAGCTTATAAATTTGCGAACTACCGTATTTTCTAGAAAGGAGACCTTACCGCATGTATCATAAAACCAAGCCTTACAAAGTATTCACCGTGTTTAACTATACGTTCTTAATTTTATTATCACTACTCTGTATAATCCCGTTGATTCACATTCTCGCGGTCTCCTTCAGCGGTAAAGCAGCTGCCAATGCGAATCTGGTTGGACTCTTTCCGGTTGAATTTACGCTTGATGCTTATGAGAAAACATTGGCTAATGAGAACTTCCTTCGTTCCCTATGGATTGCTGTACAGCGAACCGTGCTGGGTACAATCCTGAGTATGGTTATTGTCACGCTGGCGGCCTACCCTTTATCTCGGGAGAATCGCAGCTTCAAGCGGCGTAACATCTACACCTGGTATTTTGTATTTACGATGCTGTTCAGCGGAGGATTAATTCCATTCTACATTCTTATCCAGAAACTCAATTTACTCAACACGATGTGGGTGCTTATTCTTCCCGGAGCGGTATCTGTCTGGAACATGATTCTTTTATTGAATTTCTTCCGCAACGTTCCCAAAGAGCTGGAGGAGGCTGCCTTCATCGATGGTGCGGGTTATTTTCGAACATTGATCTCTGTCTTTTTGCCCGTGTCGATGCCAGCCATCGCTACACTCTCCCTGTTCTCCATGGTAGGGCACTGGAACGCCTGGTTCGATGGGTTGATTTTCCTGACGGATCATGAAAAGTATCCTTTAGCCACCTTCCTCCAGACGATCATCGTACAGCAGGACTTCAGTAAAGTTTCCGTGCGGCCCGAAGACCTGGAGAACATCTCACAACGGACGATCAAGGCGGCTCAGATATTCATTGGCATGGCACCGATTTTGGTTGTATACCCCTTACTGCAACGCTTTTTTGTTAAAGGGATTGTACTTGGTGCTGTTAAAGAGTAAGACGGATTTAGATCTAACCAATTTAGAATGATATGGGGGAGACAACATGTTTAAAACATGGCAAAAACCGCTTCGCATATTGATGGCTGCCACAATGTTATCTGGTGTGCTCGCAGCGTGCAGCAATGAATCGACATCAGAGAACAAGCCTAGCGACAGTAACGAATTTTATTCCGCTCCGTTTGAAAATGGTAAATATGTTGAACCGGTTACCATATCGACTGTATTTCCGATCACCAGCAGCTTGAAGTTCAAAAATGGGGAAAACATTGAAAATAACGTTCATACGAAGTGGGCTCACGATACACTGGGGATTGATATTAAATACTTATGGACGGTGAGTGAACAAAATAATGCGTATCAGACCAAACTTCGTCTCATGTTAACCTCGGGTCAGAAAATGCCGGATATTATCTCTTTCCGTGGTGACTCCACGCTGATCAGTGATTTGATCGAATCGGGTCAATTCACGGATGCGGGGGAATTATTTGATAAATATGCCTCCGATGTTTACAAAAAAGCGATGGCGGAAGATCCAAACGTATGGAACCCGTATATCCGTGATGGTAAGCGAATGGCTATCCCCATTCTGGAGAACGCTTACAATAATGATCCAGTTATGTACATTCGGGAAGATTGGCTAAAGAAGTTAAACTTGAAAGCACCAACCACCTTAGCCAAGTTGGAGGCGGTAATGGATGCCTTCGTCAATCAAGATCCGGATGGCAACGGTAAGAAGGATACGATTGCTTTGTCTGTAGGTTTCAAGAATGATCTGAACACCTGGATGTCGGAATCCGGCTGGATTTTTGGCATGTTTGGAGCGATGCCTAATCAGTGGAACAAAGCCGCAGATGGTTCACTTGCCTACGGCTCCATCCAGCCAGAGATGAAACCCGCACTGACGAAAATGAAAGAATGGATGGAAAAAGGATACATTGATAAGGAAGCTGGTCTTTATGATGAGCCCAAAGCAACGCAGGCGTTTACTGCAGGCAAGTCCGGTATAATCGTTGGCCCTTACTGGATGACAGGCTGGCCGCTCCCGGATCTGCAAAAAAACGTGCCTGATGCTGAATATAAAGCATATCCACTTCCGGCCGGCCCTGACGGGAAGATGGGACGACATGGAACGCCAATAAGTACAGGAGCCGTTCTCATTAATAAGGATATGGAACATAAAGATGCATTCTTTGTATATCAGAACTATTTGTTTGATCACTGGGCTAATCCGGACAGCACAACGTTCGTGCACGGATTTGCTAAAGGTTATGATTATGACATCGCTCCAGACGGAACCGTTTATAAAGAACTGCAAAGCGATAAAATTCCTGGTGGCTGGATTGATGCGATCCGTTATACGTTGACGTTTGACGGCGCGATTATCCCTAACCTGATGATGAATACCCTGGCAGAACTTGCAGGTGGGAAAGAACCAACCACTCAGTATGAGAAAAACCTGGCAGACCGTATCCCTGAACAGATTAAGGCCGCCAAGATTGTCATTGACCAAAAAGATATTATCATGCCTGAGATGTTCACGGGTGTACCCACGAAAACACAAGTTTCCCGAGGCGATATGCTGAGCAAGCTGGAAAAAGAAGTGTTGAATAAAATCATTTATGGCCAAGCACCTGTTGATGATTTTGATGCATTCGTGCAACAGTACATGTCTTCTGGCGGTAAACAGATCACGGAAGAAGTAAACGCATGGTATGACACGATAAAATAAAAAAGGAACCGCACTTCATGTACAAGGAGTTTCATTTACCTGTGTACATGAAGTGCGGTTTTTTACTTTGTTTTACGCTAACTTTCTTCATGATACTCTGATTTATTGCTCCCGGTAATCCTGAGGCGTCATACCAAATTTATCGCGAAACACCTTGATGAAATATTGGGAGTTGGCGTAGCCCAGTTTATCGGAAATCTCATATACCTTATCCTGCGAATGGTTAAGCAGGTATAGGGCAAGATCCATTTTGACACTTAGAATGTACTCACTCAAGCTGATGCCTTGTAATTGTTTGAACAGTTTGGAGACGTAAACCGGATGCAAGGATACATGATCCGCGATCGATTGGAGACTGAGGGAGTGCAGATGGGTGGAAACAAACGTCTTGATCTGATGAATGACGTCATGTTGCTCATCTAAAGACTGTTCTTCCAGCTTCATACGCAGCCGATCAAGCATGTTCTCCGCCCAATCTGTAAGCTGGGATACGGACCGAAAAGGCACACGCGTGACCCATTCGTTTCCGACCAGATCGGATAACAGCGCATGATTTTTGTGGGCAATGTAATGGAAGGCCGATAACAATATAATCTGAATCTCATCCAGATGTTCTTCGGTTTGTTCAGGCAGCGTGCTATACCCAGCCTCAATTCGGTGCAGACGTTCTTTGAATACTTCCCATTGTCCCGTTTCAAGCAAATGATTGAAGGTTGGTGGTTCATATAATATATGCAAGGAACGAATGGATACGGGACGATAGCTTTCCTGAAGGGAAAGGAAGTACCCTGTACCGTTACCTACCTGCTTTTTGAGAGCGGACAGGGCTTGCTCATACATGTCACGGATATCATGCTGGAGTTCACCCTTTTGGCTCAGGATGACGGAAATGCCACCTTTCAGATATTCATTGACATTATGATGCAGCTGTAGGGAGATATGTGTGAGATCCTGATTCTGATCCTCAACCTGATCCTGCTCCGGCAATTGCTTCCTGTGACTTAACTTTAGCAAGAAAACCAGATAATCATAACGATCTCGACAATGCCAGGTATGAAAAACTGTATTGAATAACTCACATGCAATGTTGGTCACAGCGTATTCAAACAATTGCAGGCTGCTCGTCGTATGTCTGGTGAAATGTTCTTCCAGTCGTACCAGAACAAGCTGAACTTCATCTTCGGCATGGAAGGGCAGATGATAGTGTTCCAACTTCTCGTTCAGAGCATCTTCAGTATAACGATTACCTTCAATCAACTGATTCAGCAGCCTGTCCTTAAGTGAAGGCAGGTGCTCGCGAAACGAGTTCATCGCCTGTTCATAAAACAAGGCTCTGCGGATATGCTCCTCAATGGAAAGTACCGTACTCTCCAGACATGCCGCCAGTTTTTCGATATCAAGCGGTTTTAATAAATACTCAACAACCCCATGTTTGGTCGCTTCTTTCGCATACTCGAACTCGGCATAACCGGTAAGCAAAATACAGGGCAGGTTGGGTCTAGCCGCCTTGATCTGCCGAATCAGCTCAAGTCCATTCATCACCGGCATTGAAATATCGGTAATCACGATATCTACGGTCTGTTCATCCAGAATGGATAAGGCCTGCATTCCGGAATATGCTTTGTGAATACGCTCAATCCGATAATCATCCCATGGAAATGAGATCTCAAGATCATCAATCACATAGGATTCATCGTCAACTAACAGAATCTGATGCATCTGCAATATCCTCCTTATGTATAGTAATGATGCACAGGGTACCTTCATATAAGATGGATTGAACGGACAAGCCCGACCGTTTGCCATATGTGAGTCTGATTCGCTGATTGACATTTCGAACTCCAGTTCCGATCTGTTCCTCTGGGCGGGTTAGTTCATCCATATGTTTGCAGATCAGTGACAGTCGCTCTTTGGGCATACCTACACCATTATCTGCAATAATGATACGGATGACCTCTTGGTCCTGCTCCGCGCGAATCGTAATTTGCCCTGAACCCATGGAGGGTTCAATCCCATGTTTGACCCCATTTTCAACGAGTGGCTGCAAAATCATACGAGGGATACGTACCGAGAGAAGCTCTTTGGGTACATCGATATCAAAAGTAATCGTTTTTTTTCGCATATGAATAATGGACATGTAATGATTCACAAAACGAAGCTCTTCACCCAGCGTGGAATCCATATCTTCAATACGATGAATATAACGGCAGTAGGAAGCCAGCTCCAACGTCATGGCTGTGACTGATTCATAATCCTTTACACTCGATTTGCTCTGAATATAGTTGAGACAGTTGTATAGGAAATGAGGATTGATCTGAGCCTGATACTGCTTGAGTCTGGCCTCTTTGACAGAAAGCTCTCCAAGAAGGACCTGCTCAATTAATGTCTGCGTATTCTCAGCCATTCGGTTGAATGATCGACCCAGGATTTTGAATTCCAGAATCTGAGTTTCGTCGACACGGCTGGAGAAATCTCCCCGGTCAAACCGGTCGATCGCTTTACGCAACCGAATAATGGGTTGTTGAATCTGATTACGCAGAGCCAAGATGTACAAAAGCGAAAGAAGCAGCAGGGCTACAAGTGCCAGCACAAACAACGTATTGTTACGTGAAATGGATTGCTGAAGCTGATTGGTTGGATGATAATCGATAAAGTACAAATCCAGAATACTTGCTTTCATATACGTGATGAAGTAATTCCTGTCCTGAAAGGCGATTTCAAAGAAACCTCTGTCATTTCTAAGCTGTGGAACAACCTGAGCATCAGCCTGGGCAAGTTGAAGGGAGCCTGAACCGCGAATGGCTGTTTGAAAATGGGAATCATACAGCATCGGTGTTCCGGATGTATAATCAGACATCATTTTCTGCAATACGTCTAATGAGATCCTGATCTCGATATACATCGGCCCTCGATGTCCCTTGGTGAGATGTGAATAATAACCTGTACCATCTTTGTTCATATGTAGTATCCATTGATCGAGCGGATCTGTGGACATAGAGAATGATCGGAACGAGAACTGGGGATCAGAAGATACCGTATCCTTTTGATCCGGATAATATAAAATAATGGTATTGTTCCATGAGGTGGAAGCACTGTTTAAAGCCAGCTTCTCAATGAGCTCCAGCTTGGCCTTGTATTTAGCAAAATCATTTCCGTAATGCAGAACATATGTATAACCTCTGACGGATTGATCCTCTGATAATGTTAGCGCATTCATTAATACCTGTTCAAATTGATTTGATAGCTGGGAGGACATGAATCGCACTTCGCCCAATTTATTCTTTTCCAACTCTCGTTGAATATCTTCCACATTTAATCGATAGATCCACCAGAAGATCAGTACAATCAGCATAAACATCAAAACTAGACCGAATGCCAGCTTTTGAAAAATAGAGCCGTTCTCTGTGGCATACTTTTCCTTCAACATGTCATTTCCTCCTGTAGAAAAAGAACGATCATCTCTAGCTTTATTGTTGTTTGTTCAACCACTCCGATTGCAGCATTGCATATTGAAACTCATCTATCCAGAAGCCTTTGGACATGTAATTTTCAAGCAGGTGTCCTTCACGTCTCATGCCCAATCGCTCTAACACTTGAATCGATTTTGTGTTTCTTACATCGGCAAAAGCGATCATCTTATGTTTATTTAGAGCGCCAAATACATAGTCCATCAGGGCACAAAGTGCCTCATTCATGTATCCTTTGCCTTGAAACTCAGGTGCAAGAGTGAATCCGAGCTCAACAATTTGAGGTTCATCTGCACGTGTATGAATGGCACAATCGCCGATTAACTGATCCGACTCCGTTAGAGCAATTGCGTATTGGAACCAGGTCCCGGGCTGGTTAGGGGAATGTACTATTTGTTTGCTGATAAATGCTTCAGCTTCTTGGAGCGTATAATTTTCCCAAGATTGAAAACGGGAAACATCTGGATTAGCCCGGTATTGATAGAAAGAATGTACATCCTGCAAATTGAACTTGCGAATAACAAGACGCTCAGTCACGCAATATACTTCGTTTGAGTTCTTCATATCATAAACCTCACTTTTTCTGTGTAATGTTCGCTTGCAGGTGGTGGCGGCTTCATATCTCTGGTTTTGATTCTAACATAAATCGCCGCAGCCTATTATTCTCACAGGCTTACGGCGATTGTCCATTCTTAAACTGCTTTTGCTTCAAGTGTTGGCGTTGGCACCTGTGATTCTCTTCGCAGGAATAATCCTATACCTAATGAAGCCAAACCGATAATCAGTATACAAGCTCCTAACTCTACACTATAAAAAGTCAACTCACCGTGTCTAAAGGCCATTCCACGAATCATACGATTGAGCCAATTCATAGGCAGAGCCCATGCCGTAACTTGAAAAAATGTTGGAAATGCAAGCGGCGTCAGTTGAATACCTGTTACTAGAAATGATGGATATAGGATCAAGCTCATTCTGGCACCAACTCTAGATACGTTTTGAACAGAATAACCAAGCAACATTGCGAGCAAACATAATGCCATCGAATACAGCAATAAAGGAACGATAAAGATATACGGCGCCGCTTCGAATCGCATATGTCCCACTTGTTTTAACATCCCATAACTGAGCAGGGAAGAGCAGGTGCTTAATATCACATAAGGCAAGGCCCGAATCCATAGCTTGAAGGGAGAAGTCCCAGCTGACAAAAGTTTACCCTCTTGCCGAAGGCGGGGAACGATCGCGCCAGCCGCACCCGTCGTGAGCATCAGTATGATGATATTTACAAATCCAATCACCATGGTACCGATATAACTTGAATTTGGATTATATAACATGCGCTGCACTTGAGATAGCGGGGACACCAGAGCTTTTGCTGATTCGATGTCCATGCCGGTTTGAGCAAGACGTGATACAGCAAGCGTCATATTTTCGGTTGTTATTATTTCTTGAATTGCAGGCCGGATACCACTAAGGCTAGAAGGCATCGTATTGTCCATCCATATCCCGATACTTGAGGGCAGTCCCTTGTCTTTACGTTGCTCTAATCCGTCCGGCAAGAAAATGACTGCCACTGCCTTCTCGTTCGCCAGCAGCGTATCCGGAGAGAGGCGATTGGGAAACACATTCGTGACTTTCATATATTGAGAAGCATTGAATTCTTCAATGAGTTGCCTTGAATACGAAGAGTGATCCTCATCCACAACCACTACCGGTGTTTCGCTCAACTGATTTTGGGAGAACATAAGCCCGAAAAATACAGCGGCAATTAGAGGGGCAGCAAAAATAATAACGATCCACTTACTCCCGCGTATGTGCTTCCATTCATCAGCCAGTGATTTCATCAAGCTGCACCTCCGCAGTCATCCCCGGAAGCAAATCTGTACTGGTTGGAATAGAAATCCGGATCAGAAACATACTTAGATCTGCTTGGCCCTTTTCCCGCGTCATGCGCAGATTGGCGAATTGAGGAGAGGGGGATATCGACGTAACCACACCTTCCTTTACAAGAAGATTCTCCAGATATGGAAAACGAACGTTCACCTTTTGATCTGCTTGAATCTGGTTAATCTGCGATTCCGGAATATAAAGATCAACATAAAATCCTTCAGTGTTAGGTTCAGTATTCAATATTCCCTGCTTTTTACTTTCAGCCTGACTCACGGCGTCTGTACCTTTCGCGATCAACAAACCGCCTGCCAAAATAATGATCAAAGTTATGACGATATATAATCTCCATTTAGACTTCAAGATGATCTCTCCCTAATCTTATTACTCTCTATTATGATAAGAGTGGGTTAACACACAATTTTCCAAGCGTAATCAAACGACATCCGGTTTCCTTTGTTCCATTCTCTGATGGGCTTGTTCTGCGGCCTCCATGATGATTTCGCCTAGCGTTGGATGCGGATGAATGGTCATGGTTATATCTTCTACCGTTGCTCCCATCTCAATCGCAAGGGACAACTCGGAGATTAGCGTAGAAGCTTCAGCCCCGACAATCTGTGCACCTAATACAAGGCCAGAAGCAGCGTGAGCGACAATTTTGACAAATCCTTCGGTTTCCTTCAGAGCCAGTGCACGGCCATTAATAGAGAATACAGATTTGCCAACGACAACAGGAATTGATTTTTGCTTACACGCCGTTTCGCTAAGACCAACGCTCGCAATCTCCGGGTGAGAAAACACAACGAGCGGAATAGCTTTGTAATCGATGACAGAGGGTTTGCCCGCGATAGCTTCTGCTGCAATTTTTGCTTCATAAGAAGCTTTATGAGCCAAAGCAGGGCCTTGAACAATATCTCCAATGGCATAGATATGCGGGATGGATGTTCTACACTGTATGTCAATCTCGATCAAGCCTTGTGGAGTAGGGGACAGACCTATATGTTCAAGACCCAAAGTTCCATCTGTGTTCGGTTTCCTGCCCACCGTAATTAATGCATAGTCAGCTTGAACAACATGGTGTTCATTCTGACGCATATAGTGGAGATCGATGTGACTCGTATATTGGTCTGCCCCTGTAACCTTAGCTTCGGTTAAGATGGTTATCCCGTCCTTTTTCAGTTGACGAACGACAGGTGCAACAAGCTCTGCTTCGAATCCGGGCAAAATCTGTTCACCCCCCTCGAGCATCGTAACGTTGGTTCCAAATCTCGCAAACATCTGACCCAGTTCCACGCCAATATAACCGCCGCCAACCACAACGAGACGCTCCGGAATGTCGGGCAGCGATAGCGCCTCAGTGGAAGAGAGAATCCGTCCGCCGTAAGGAAGAGAGCTTATTTCAATCGGACGGGAACCGGTTGCCAGGATGAGATGCTTAAAGCCTATTCGACGCACATTCTGTTCAGCGTGATATATTTCAGCGGTATTCGCATCAATCAAGCTTGCTTCTCCTTCGATAACAGTCACACCCGCCGTTTTAAGCAAAAACCGAACCCCTCCAGACTGCTTATCCACCACAGCTTGCTTAAACACCTGAGCCTCCTGAAAAGAAGAAGCTCCGTCAACAGCCCCCCATTGTCTGCGTAAATGAAGACGCTCCGCTTCAGCAATAAGCGCTTTGGAAGGAATACAGCCTACATGCGTACAGACACCTCCGATCTGTTGGCGCTCTACAATGGCTGTTTTCATGCCTAGTTGTGACGAACGTAAAGCAGCCACATAACCGCCAGGCCCTGATCCAATGACCAGCGTATCTACGACTTCTAATGAATTCATGATTGGTACCTCCAAATTTAAAATATGATGATCGTAATATATTATAGTCATCATATTTAAAAGGAGTCAATACTCCATTTGTAGTCGCTCTCCCGTTGCTGAAGGTGCTGATAGTATGAATTGACATTAAATAATATGATAACTATAATATTTTAAAAAACATTAAATACTGACCTTTACAAGGGGGAGGAAGCAGGATGCCTTATCCGAAAGGGCACAAACTCAAAGTTCGGAACCATATTATTACCAGCGCGGCCAAAGCATTTCGAACCCACGGCGTGCGGAATATTAGTCTTCCACATATTATGAAAGGTGCTGGACTAACACATGGGGGATTTTACTCCCATTTTGAAAATAAAGATCAGCTTGTGATGGAGACCTGTCATTTCGCCATTAGTGACACCATTGAAATGCTGCAGAGAATTGCAGACAAAAACAAAGAGGAAGATCAGACGTCGATTGAAGCCGTCATTGATTTTTATTTAAGCTCCCTGCATCGAGATCAGACAGAAGTCGGTTGTATCTTACCAGCTTTATCGGGTGAGATATCCCAATTATCGGAGGATATTCGACAAGCTTACACGCAGGAGTTGCAACGTTTTATCGCGTTTATTACAACTATGGCTGGGATGAATACCGCTGATGGTTATGCGTTGGTAAGCAGTATGGTAGGTACCGTTGCATTAGCACGGGCAGTTAGTGATGCGAAGTTCAGTGATGACTTGTTACAGGCAGGTCGTGTGCAGGCCAAACAAATGGTAAAGGTCGGTTCCAGGTAACAACGACATTGATGAAACAGAGGAATGGGGGATTGATCGGATGATCATTAGAGAAGCCCGTATTGCAGACTATCCACAATTGAGACATATTTATTTGGATTCCCGGCGGGAGAGCTTTCACTGGGCCAATGCCAATGAGATGAGACTAGACGATTTTGACCGGGATACATCGGAAGAACAGATTCTTTTGGCAGAGGAAAACGATCAAGTACTTGGATTTGCGTCACTATATGTACCTGACCGCTTTATTCATAATTTGTTTGTGCACCCGAGTGCTGCTGGCAAAGGGGTGGGAAAGCAGTTACTCCAGCAATCCGTGGCCGAATTGGGAACGCCAGTCACATTAAAATGTGTCTCTGATAATTATAAAGCACTCACATTTTATAAAAAGCAAGGCTGGAAGGCTGTCGTAGAAGAAGGTGAGCCTGGATCAAGATATTGGGTTCTTCAATATAAGGAATGAGGGAAAAGAAGACATGAATATCAGAAAAATAAACGAAAATGGAGTATCTATTGCTTACGTTACGAGTGATGAAAAATTAATTACCGATGTTCAATCCGCTATCGACCTTATGGCTACGGTTCGATATGAGGCCGAATGTCACCGTATTATAGTTAACAAATCTGCTGTTAGTGAAGTGTTTTTTGATCTGAAAACACGCCTGGCAGGTGAAGTGTTGCAAAAGTTCATTAATTACCAGACCAAAATTGCGATCATTGGTGATTTTTCCGGTTATACCAGCAAAAGCCTTCGAGATTTTATCTATGAAAGCAACAAGGGGAACGATATATTCTTCGTAACAGAGGAAGAACTGGCTATTGAAAAGCTAAGCAAGAAACAGTGATCCAAGTTAACTAAAGAGAGACTGGAGAGACTGGAGAGATTGAGATGGATATTGTGTCATACCGGGAACAAGATCAGGAACGACTGGTTCAGTGGAAATTTCATAAATGATAAGAATAATTCCGTTGAAGTCGCTAAATTAGCGACTTTTTTTGTTGGTGTGACTTCGTATGATTTGAATCCTTCACTTGGTCCTATGCTAAATATAAATATTTACCTCTTGCATAAAGAACACATGTTCGGTTTATAATATATACAAACATACGTTCTTAAATGTACAGGAGTGATTTCAGTGTGGACTAAGCAGCGAACCATCATGCTCATTGATATGCAGAGCTTTTATGCTTCAGTCGAAAAGGCAAAAATGCCCCAATACAAAAATAGACCTCTCGCCGTTGCAGGCGATCCAGCAAGACGTTCTGGCATTATTCTTGCCGCTTGTCCATTAGCTAAAGCTAAGGGGGTATCTACCGCAGAACCACTCTGGCAGTCTCTTCAGAAGTGCCCTGAACTGATCATTGTCAGACCTCACATGCAAGAATACATCGAAGTATCCACCCAAATCATGTCCATTATTGAGGAATTCACCGATCTGGTTGAGCCATACAGTATAGACGAATTATTCGCTGATTTTACAGGGTCTATGCATCTATTTGGTAATGATCCAATCGATTTGGCCAAACAAATTCAAGACAAAATCTATAATGAAACAGGGGTCTACGCCAGAGCAGGCATTGGTGAAAACAAAATTATCAGTAAATTGTGCTGCGATATGATTGCTAAAAAAGCGGAGGGTGGCATTTTTCACTTAAAGAAAGAAGAGTTGCATCTTCACATTGGAGATAAGCCTATCCGCGATATGTGGGGAATTGGCTCAAGAATGGAAAAACATCTGTGGAAGATGGGCATCCGAACCATTAAAGACCTGGCGAATACGCCTCTTTCTAAATTAAGAAGCAAGTGGGGTGTTAATGGAGAAGTCATCTGGAGAGTCGCCAATGGACTCGACAATTCGCCGGTAACCGTCAACACACACAATACACAAAAGGATATCGGAAACGGAATGACCCTGCCTAGAGATTTCACAGAAGCATGGGAGATCGAAGTGGTTATTCTCGATATCTGTACAGAAGTGTGCAGAAGAGCCCGTAAAAAGGGGCTGATGGGTAGTGTCATATCTGTGAGTGTATCGGGAGCAGATTTTGATCACCCCACTGGTTTTCACAGGCAGGTTAAACTGTCTGATCCTACAAACATAACCGTTGATGTGTGCAAGATAGCCAAACGCATATTCCATCAACATTGGGATGGGCAACCTGTGCGCCGTGTAGGCGTATCCCTGTCTCAATTATCCAACGCGGATACATATCAACTATCTTTCTTTGATGATCAAGAGCAAAAACGAGCCATTGATCAGGTGATGGACAACATTAAGGATCGATATGGCGACATTGCCATTCTTCGAGCGAGCTCCATAACAGCTGCGGGTCAAGCGATCGATAGAGCATCTAAAATTGGGGGGCATTACAAATGAGCAAAAAACTGGAGGCCAATGGATTATGGGAATCGAGCCGCATGATGCTTCCACAACATAAAGAACGAATTATACAGCATCGTACTCAAATTCATGTTCAAGCGAAACCACTGATTCATGAAGATGAGTGGGAAATTATTGCTCAACATATAGATATGTCCCTCAACTATACATTGCAAGCCACCTTTGAAGTGTTTAATGAGTCAGGCAATCGGTATATACACGGGATCGTCACTTCAGTCAGTGCCTTTGGAAAAAAAATAAAAATTGAAATGGATAATGGATTTGAATGGGTCGATTTTGATCAATTGGTCACTGTAAAGTTTGAAGAAGGAGGAGGTGTGTACGGTGAGACAAACTTCTGAGGAACTTGCACTTGTGAAGAGGCTTGTAGAGATGCCGTATCTTTTAGGTGCTCTGGAGGTAGATAAACATAAAATATACGCTTCAAACTTTAAGATGAAATCGGTGTATATTGATTACCTGGACGGTACCCAAAAGAAAATTGCTTTAGAGATGTACAAATCAAAACAAAGTTTAAAGGAACATCATATAAAAATCATTGAAGAGGAGAGATCCGAGCTGAGTTTAACAGTAAATTATTCGGTAAGAGGTTACCTTCACAAAATGACATTATTGTGGAGCAAAGTGAAAGTGGATGTGACCTTGATGCTTACTGAACATATGAGCGTTGATATTACTGATATGCCAAGATAAACATAGGGTTAGAGCAGAATACGGTATATAACGGCATAGGGTGGATATAATACAGCTATAACCATTGTTTTCTTCTCCCGATTTGGGTAAACCGACCTTTGAAATTGAAGGGTCGGTATTTTTTGTCTCAAATTTTTAAATTGGCATATTACACCATATAAAATGAGATAAATCACAAGGTAGATACATATAGATAGACACATTTATCCATATTATCGCGACTAAAACAAGAATGTATACTTCGTAGGAGTGGTATCAACATATCTGGATTAGCACGGCATGGTTCCGTTATCTTGACAGCCAGGAGTATTACAATACAACGTTGAATAAGAGTAATATGTTGGTGACTCTTGAGATTGTTTTCTGTGAAAGATATGAACGCTAAACGTTATGACTTACCGTTGAACAACGGAGGATTTTAATTTGTGGAGGGGAGGAAAGATATGGACTACAATTCACGGAAGGAAGCGGTGTTTGAGACGAAACGGTTCCGTAACTGTACCATAGCGGCAGGTCGTCGTCATACCGTTGCTCTTAAATCTGACGGAACAGTAATAGCCGTGGGTGATAATAAATACGGTCAATGTGATGTAAGCGATTGGTCCCGTATCGTAGCCGTTGGTGCTGGTAACGTTCATATGGCTACGAACACCGGTAATGCTCATACCGTCGGTCTGAAATCTGATGGTACTGTAATAGCTACAGGTTGGAATAAGCATGATCAATGCAATGTAAGCGAATGGCGCGATATAATAACTGTTTCGGCAGGTTGGTGCCGGACTGTTGGGGTTAAATCAGATGGCACCGTGGTTGCGGTGGGGCGAAATAATGAAGGGGAATGCAACGTGAGCAGCTGGCATGATATTGTATCGGTCACGACGGGTGACTGGCATACACTCGGTCTAAAAATAGACGGAACGGTTACAGCAGTTGGTAACAATAAATATAACCAATGTAGCGTAAACGACTGGGAAGACATATTGGCTGTTTCGGCCGGATATCTTCATACTGTTGGGCTTAGATCGGATGGCACGGTAGTGGCTACGGGTAGAAATAATGAAGGGGAATGCGACGTAAGCGGTTGGCGCGATATTGTCGCAGTTACAGCAGGGAGTTATCATACCGTTGGTCTTAAGTCTGACGGTACGATGGTTGCTGTGGGTTCCAATAAACATCAACAATGCGATGTAAGGGGCTGGCACGACATTAGAGCTGTTTCGGCGGGCTGTGCCCATACAATTGGACTGAAATCTGATGGTACGTTAGTGACTGTAGGTGATAATGATTATGGACAATGTGATGTAAGCGGATGGAGTCACATCCAACAATAATCAAATATTATCATGACAGAACTTATGTAGCGAGCTAAGAGCACAATTTACTTTCTGAAGGCAAGAACTTAATTCCATTGTTGAAAAGAATGGGAACATAGTAATCATATCGACTAGAATATTTGATCTGTTCCATTAAGCGAACGGGCAGGTTAGTTCAATAAGAATTGCGATATTTGGCACCTAACCTGTATTTATCTTGACAGTAATTGGGTCTAACTCGTAATATTTGAACTGGAGATGTAGGAAAGGGGACTCGCTGGACAATGTGGACTTCCTTGTAATGATGATCTAAACTGGATCGCTCGACTTGGTGTTTTGGTTATTACCACACGCCTCGTTTGTGATGCCGATCTGCAATCATTCAAGGGACGCGAGGAACCGTTTGATCAAACCCGGGCGCGGATACTTGATGTATCCGTTTTTGTTATACCTAGGATAATTCCATCTCCAATGAAAAATGGATTTCTCCCTCCCTTATTAAACGGAGGAAATAAAATGACCAAACTACATGGAAAAACCGCTATCGTGACAGGTACAAGCCGCCTTGGAGGGATCGGAACTGCCGTCTGCCGCGCGTTGGCACACGAAGGCGCTAATGTGTTCTATACTCATCTGTACGATTACGATAAGATAGAGAATCCGGGAGATGCCGACAAGAACTGGCCGGATCTCTTCGCTGAAGAACTTCGCTCCTATGGCATTAAGGCAGCACATATGGAGGTCGATCTTACCGATCCCACTTCTCCAGCGCGAGTGCTTGATGCGTGCCGTTCGGCTGTCGGGCTGCCGACCATTCTCGTCAACAACGCTACGTACAGCGTATCAGCTGATTTCCGTCAATTGACTGCATCACTGATCGATGCGCACTGCGCCATGAACATTCGAGGTACGTTCATGCTATCGGCCGAATTTGCGCGTATGCTGGAGGTTGAACTGGCCGGCCGTCAGGCCCTTAACGGCGGCCGGATCATCAACCTTACGTCCGGTCAGGGTAAGGGGCCGATGCCTGGCAATCTCGCTTATGCAGCAACGAAAGGCGCCGTCTCCACCTTTACCGAATGTCTGTCTGCTGAACTAGCTCCTTTTCACATTACTGTGAATGCGGTTGATCCCGGTCCTACCGATACGGGTTGGATGTCAGAAGAAGTGAAAAAAGCCTTGCTACCGGGATTTCCGATGGGCAGGATCGGTCTTCCTGAAGATGTATCCCGTCTGATTGCTTTTCTGGCAAGCGACGATTCCCAATGGATCACCGGACAAATCATCCATTCTAGAGGTGGGTTTTAATTAGGAAAACAGTTCATTAAACTCACGGGAAACAATAGTTTAACGAAAATAAGAAGGCAGCCGATTAAAGTAATCGGCTGCCTTTGTTAAATTTCACTTTAAGCGGAATGACTCAACCGAGCTATTTACTAGCTTTTTAGGGAGAGCAAAAGGGGGATATTAACCTACGTTGTCGTGCACTCCCATTTGCCGAATAGATACACATACGTTTAGTTCAGATCTTTTTATCAGTGACCATATATCCGTCCCCAGTCTTATTCTAACTAGCCTAAAGTCTCGATTGAGTGCTAGGCTCAGGTTTGTTTCGCGAATTCTCCCACACTGTTATACTCCTAATCGGAATACATAATAAGGAGTGGAATGAATTGAGTACATCTATGATAAAAGACAGAAAAAAGAACTCCGAAGACGGAAGCACGATTCAATCATCAAGGAAAGGATTATTCGTTTTTTTCGCTATGCTGATTCCATTAACGGTTATCAGCTATGTTTTGGCGTTAAATGTATCACCCATGTTTGGTCTGCTGCTCATGTGGGCACCTGGCCTATCCTCCATATTTGCTCGTATAGTACTGCATGAAGGTTTTTCGGATATTTCACTGCGAATCGGAGGAAAGCGAACCTTAAAGACCATCCCATTTGTGTTGTTATTACCGGTTGTCATTGGTTTGTGTGCTTACGGATTCGCCTGGGTTACGGGGTTGGTGGACTATGTGAAGTCAGGCGATGTCTTCATTGTCAGCCTTGTCCTATCGGTTATCTACCAAATGTTCGTAGGTACGGCCATCGGTGTAATCAGCAGTGCGGGAGAAGAGTTGGGATGGAGGGGATACATGCTCACCAGACTCATCAAAGCGAGAGTGCCTAAACCCATTCTAACAAGCGGTTTAATCTGGGGAACATGGCATATTCCTGCCATTCTGCTAGGGAACTATTATTCGGGACCGTCACTCGCCTTGTCCATTGTACTGTTCCTTATTACCATCAGTTCTTTTAACTTCATAATTAGTCACCTTCGATTGAGTACAGGCAGCATTTGGCCCGCAATTCTGCTTCACGCTTCTTGGAATGCCATTATTCAAGATTCATTTGACCATTTAACAAAAGGAGGTAATGACTTCCTATGGACGGGTGAGTCGGGTATATTGGTAGCTTGTGTGATGCCGATTGCTGTCTGGATCTTTTCCAGAAAATCCGACTATATGCAGCGCATATGATTCTCTTCAGGAACGGAATTCTTGGATCAAGAAGATATTTTTCAAGTCAGCTATAACGATGGAAGGATTATTATTGATTTTGACTGGTATAGAAAGGAGTTTGCTGTGGTTATAATTAAAGATTATGATATGTAAGAACACTGGCCCGAATCGTTAATCATTCTAAGATTATCGGTTCGGGCCTTTTTGATGAAAGTCGCTGATGTCGCAGCATCTCTGATCAGGATTTTCCAATATACAACAGGTTTACGTCTCCGCCTGTTAACGTCTTCGGAACGCTCCACCGCGTGCCAGAGCATAGAAAATTAAGAGAGCAATGATCGACCCGACGATCGCGGGTATGATATGAAATCCACCCACTACCGGCCCCCTCGGTCCCAACAGTTCATACCCTAACCATGATCCAACAAAACCAGCAATGATATTTCCGAGTACGCCTCCCGGCACATCCCGTCCAATCAGATTTCCGCTTAACCAGCCAATTAGCCCACCGACAATGATTATCCAGATTAAATACACGAATTGGTCTCCCTTCCATTGATTTATTACAAGTTATGTTTCGTTAGGGGGAATGTTGCGGATCATCAGAGAATCAACCATGAAATCATTTCCATTTTAATCCAAGGGTAGTAAAATCGATTGTACCACCACTCGTATGAATGCTGGTGCAGATGGGATTAAGGATGACCAATATAGAAAGGAGGCACTTAGGTGTTCATGTTTCGAAGTTCTTTTATTTTAGCCTTGTTGATGATGTGTCTGATGTCAGGCTTGGCTGCTTGTTCCGAGTCAGAGCAATCGGAAGATAAGGGTGCTTCGATAAAGGCTGACTTCACAGAAGAGATGCAGAGCCTCACTCTGAATCTGGAAGAACCGTCATGGAAGCTGGATACCACACCCGTGAATCTAACGTGGTTCGTTGGGGCCGAATGGTACGGGCACACTTGGGGTGAAAGCCTGACTTCCAAATATGTCACCCAAAAAACAGGGGTCAATATCGAATTTGAAGTATCAACCGGTGAACCAAGCGAGATGTTATCACGGATGTTGACGACCGGTAGTCTGCCGGATTTGATAACCATCGGCTCCTGGGAGAGTGCGGTTAAAAAACTTCGAGAGAGTAATCTCATCTATGCCCTGGATGAGCTCGCCAACCAGTATGATCCTTACTTTTACAATGTAGCAGGTGATGGTGCTCTACAGTGGTATCGGCAGGAGGACGGTCATACCTATGTCATTCCCAATGATGCGTACAGTCCCGAACAGATCCGTTCAACCGGCTTGACGGGAGCGAACCAAACCTTTCTCGTACGCAAAGATCTGTATGAATCGATGGGCAAACCGGACCTTAGCACACCGAAAGGTTTTCTAGATGCACTGCACTTGCTGAAGAATCAATATTCGGTTTATAAAGGTCAGCTCATCAGTCCATTTTGGGCACAGGGGAATGCATCCTATGGGATGACCGATTATTTGCAAAATCTCCTTGCAATCCCCCATGAGGAGAACGGTAAAGTATACGACCGAATGACAGATCCCGATTATATCGAGTGGCTGAAAACATTTCGTACCGCTTACGAGCAGGGCCTGATTAATGTTGATTTTCTGGTCGACTCCAGTGCACAGGTGCAGGAAAAAACCAATCATGCCCAATACTTTATGATGATTCGGGAATGGACAGACATATCGGACCTCAATTCAAAATTGGAAGTCCTTACGAATCAGAGTTCATACTATATTGCTGTAGATGGACCCCGGAGCAGCAGGGGAGAATCCGCCAAACTGTTCCCCGGCAGCATGGATGGCTGGATGGTTACGATGATTAGCAGATCCACGAAAAACCCTGAACGAGCCATCCGATTTTTGACCTATCTGGCCAGCGAAGAAGGCCAAAGGGATTTATTTTTGGGCAAAGAAGGTGAAACCTGGACGATGGAGAATGGCAAACCCCGGTTGACGGCGGCAATGGTCCAGTTGCATGACACGGATCGGGAGCGGCTGGAAAAGGAATATGGCATTATGGATACCTACTGGATGCTGCGAAACCCTGCTTTCGTTAACCCGTGGAGACCAGAACATACTCCGTCCATTAAGCAAATGGAGGCGTTCGCTAACCAACACGCCGATCTGGACAGCGGCATCTATAGAGGACTCGATCCTGTAGGGGATTCCGATATAGCGTTAGCCTGGTCACGTATTTCTCAGAATTGGGAAGAGGTGCTTCCAGAACTGATTACAGCGAAGGATGAAGCTGCCTTTGACAAAATTTTCGAAAACTTTCTGATACGTCGTGTGAACTACGGCTTTAACCAGGTGATGGAATATCGCCAGGCTGAACTGGAACTGCGGAAAGCCAAGATAGCCAGATAACCATTCCCTAATACATGGTTACCTTTCAGCTAACTAGTAATATATGGTATAACAAAGGTGGTGAATACATCAGAATGAAATACCTGCTAACGAGATTGAAGAAGCTTTATCGCAATGCCCGTATATCCCAAAAGCTCTTTCTGGCATTTAGCCTGATGATTGCCATACCTGTTATTTTGATATCCTTTGTGTATATCCGTATGCAAGAAAACCAGTTATATAAGGACGCTATGGCAACAGGCAACAGTCACGTTTCATGGCTGAATGAACAATTGCGCAGAAGAATGGACATGATTGAGAACGCTTCCAACACAGCCCTCACTCAAAAGTCATTTGTGGATTTTATTCATTCCAATATGGTTGTGGATGGACTGCGTCTGGTAAAGTTCAAGCAAAACCAGTATGAGCAAATGCTCAATATCATTCAAAGCAATGCGATGATCAGTGAGCTTAGCTTTTACGTCGATAACCCAAACTTATATGAAATCTGGCCTGAAATCTATCATTACAAGAAATTTTCGCCGCAGGATTATTGGGTAAAGCTTCGGGATGAAGGTGGTGCGGCTTACCGCTTATTTTCTTTTAGGGATGGTGAGCACACCTTATCCTACTATCGTCTGGTTCGCCTTCAAGGGCAAGAAAAAAAACGCCCTAGTATTATGGAAGTGCGAGTTCCCCACAGCATGTTTTTCAGCGACCTGCTACAGGAGAACAAGGGGGACTTCTTTTCGGTATTGATGAACGCAAGTGATCCTCCCCAGTATGTTTACAATCCCCAGCATGAGTTTTCGGAAAAGTACGGGCTGGGGCTGAAGGAGATCCTTGGCAGTATTCATCGGCAGCTGGATATATCGCCGCAGGAAAGCCCGCTTCAGGTCAGGGTGGGAGATCAGAGTTACTATGTATTGTATCGATACATCGCTCCGTTGAACACTTATGTGGTCGATATTGCTTCCCATCAGGCATTGATGAAGGGACCGCGCAGTTGGTATGCATTTGTGGTAACGATTACATTATGTGTATTGCTGCTAATTATGCTACTCGTATCCCAAACGACGCGGCGTATTTTCCGGCGATTGGACAGCGTACTCGTTTCAATGCGTCAGGTACGGAAAGGCGAGCTGGATGCAATGATTGATACAGGCCTGGATGAGAACGAAAGAGGAGATGAAATCGATGAGGTGGCGGTGAATTACAATAAAATGTTACATGAAGTCAAACGTCTAATGACACAGGTCGTGGATAAGCAGTTAATTGCCAAAAACGCACAGTTACACTCCCTGCATTCGCAGATTAACTCCCACTTTTTATATAACGCTCTGGAATCGATCCGGATGGTGGCAGAGGTACAGCGGCAGCCTACAATAGCCAATTCATTGGTGTCATTGGGCTCCCAGCTACGCTACAGCATGCAGTGGCGTAACGATACCGTTGCTTTTCGTGAGGAACTTGCCAATATCCAAAGTTATATTGAATTTATCAACTTTATGGAAGGCGGCAGTATCGTTATGACGGCAGATCTTCCTCAGGAGATCCTTCGCTACGCCATTCCCAAGATGTGTATGCAGCCCATCGTTGAAAATGCCGTTCATCACGGGGCACCTTCAGGTGGCAGGGTATCTATAGAGATTACCTTTTCTGTGGAGAATGACAGTCTGCTGTTCATTAACATAAGAGATGACGGAGAGGGGTTAGAGCCTGAGATGTTACACCGTCTTCAGGCAGTACTGCGAAGCGAATCGGATACGCCGATGGTTACTAGCAGGAGCGGGCTTGGTTTGGAAAACGTGAATAAGCGGTTGCAGCTTCATTATGGCAAGAATTGCGGTCTTTGGATTGATAGTGTGCAAGGTGCATATACCTGTGTAACGATACGCTTGCCTTGGGAAAATGGTAATCTTGGAGGGTGGTAGAGCATGATTAATATCCTGATTGTGGACGATCAAAAACACATTCGTGACGGCCTGCAGGCCATGCTGCATCAATTTCCTCTGGAACTGAACAACATATATTGTGCCGCGAGCGGGATGGAGGCGCTGTGCCTATTGCGGCAGCATTGCATTCACATCGTTATTACCGATATTAGGATGCCGGATATGGATGGGTTGGCACTCATGGCTCAAAGCAAAGAGGAATATATGGATGTGGAATACCTCATTATCAGCGGTTATAGTGATTTTACATATGCCCAAAAAGCGATCGGGCTTGGGGCAAAGGGCTACTTGCTAAAACCTTTGAAGCGAGAGGATCTGCAAAATTCCCTGGAGCATGTATGGCAAGAGATCCAGACACGGCAGGCACTTACACATAATATGCAGCATGTATCCCGTCTCGCCCAAGAGACCGATCGTAAAGAATTAAGAATGTTTATGCAAGGAGCGTTAAGTGATGACGCATGGATTCTTCAGATTGAGGAACAAAATGATGCGTTATGGCGTAATTATCGCCTAGCCCTGCTGAGGGAAGAAGTTGGCATTAACCAGCCCGGAGCCAGCAGCACCCATAGTATGGAATCCATTGCTTATCGTGTGTTTGGCAGACAAGGTTGTATTTGCCTGCAACATCGCCCATACCTGATCCTTGCGGTGGATGCGTCCATAGATCCAGGTGTTTTTCCTGCAGCACTCAAGGAAGGAAAGATCGATGCCATAACGGCCATGACTAACCCGATTCAGGGGTTAAAAGAACTACCAGACAGCTATAACCAAGTGCTTGAGCTCTATCGCCACAGTTACCTGTTTCCTGATCAGTACAGTATCTTTCCGGCACATATTGAGCATATGGAGCAGCAGTGGCAACTTCCCTATGAAGACCTATATGAACTCTTCCAGTCAGTCGGAACAGATAACAGTGGAATAATTACTCAGGGTATTTCTACAATATTTCACAAAAAGGTGCTGCAACGCTATCCTATTCGCTATACCCAACAGCTCTGCGCTGCCACCGTTCAGATGATGGAGGAATACGAACGAGTTATTCGCCCTTATATGGGGGAAGAAGTGCTGGACCTTGAATCATTGCGTAATCTCTTTGATTATCAAGGGATGCGTGATTATATACAAGCACTGCAACAGCAGCTGCTTCGGCTGAATCAGTTCTATTATGACTATAAGTGCAGCTATCGCCATTCGCACGATCTCAATGAAGCCATTCGTTATATACACGAGAGTTACCATAAACCACTGGACCTTGCGATGGTATCCAATCATGTATCGCTTAATTATGCTTATTTTTCAAATCTGTTCAAGAAGAATATGGGTAAAGGTTTTGCTGAATACCTACGAGATGTGCGTCTGGATAAAGCGCGGCGGCTTCTCGCCGAAACGGATCATAAAATTGTTGAGGTTGCTGCTATGGTTGGATATGAGAGCTACAAAAGCTTTACACGCGCGTTCCGACATGTGATGCAGATCCAACCCACAGAGTACCGACAGATGATGCGGCAGAGGGCAGATTGAATTAAAACCCAAAAAATTGGGATATCACAAAAACAATTGTACCTTTTCAGCAAATTAACCTATTCGCTAGAATAAAGATATCCCCCCCCATGTAAGCGATTTCCTTAATGCACATGGATTGGGAGAAGCTATTATTCTATTAAAGGAGGGCAATGATGAAACCATCTCACTTTACGCAGAAACGGTTTATGAAAAAGGTACTCGGTATGTTGCTTGTGGTTGTGATGCTGGCTAGTGTTGGCATACTGCCAGCTTCAAAGGTTCAGGCAGCCGGAACTACTGTAACCTCAATGGAGTACTTTTCACCCGCAGACGGGCCTGTTATTTCAAAATCAGGTGTTGGCAAGGCCAGCTACGGATTTGTTATGCCTAAGTTCAATGGGGGCTCAGCAACATGGAATGACGTTTACAGTGATGTAGGCGTTAATGTAAAAGTAGGAAACAACTGGGTTGATATCGACCAGGCAGGCGGTTATATCTATAACCAAAACTGGGGGCACTGGAGCGATGGCGGCTTCAATGGCTATTGGTTCACACTCTCCGCAACAACCGAGATTCAACTGTACTCCAAAGCGAATGGTGTTAAGCTGGAGTATCAACTTGTATTCCAAAACATCAACAAAACAACCATTACAGCGATGAATGCAACACAAGGTCCACAGATCACAGCAGGTTTCACAGGCGGTGCAGGCTTTACATATCCAACGTTCAACAATAATCCTGCGATCACTTATGAAGCTGTTGCGGATGATTTGAAGGTGTATGTCAAACCTGTAAACAGCAGCACCTGGATTGATATTGACAATAACGCAGCCAGCGGCTGGATCTACGATCAAAATTTTGGCCAATTCACGGATGGCGGCGGTGGGTACTGGTTTAACGTAACGGAGTCGATCAATGTCAAATTGGAATCAAAGACTTCTTCGGCTAATCTTGTTTATACGATTACGTTTAATGAACCTACAAGAAATTCGTATGTCATTACGCCATACGAAGGAACAACCTTCACAGCAGATGCGAATGGTTCCATTGGGGTTCCGCTTCCGAAAATTGATGGGGGGGCGCCAATCGCCAAGGAACTGGGCAATTTTGTATACCAAATTAACATCAACGGACAATGGGTTGATTTGAGTAACTCCAGCCAGAGCAAATTTGCATACTCCGGTAATGGGTACAACAATATGTCCGATGCCAACCAGTGGGGATACTGGGCCGATTACGTCTATGGCCTTTGGTTCCAGCCGATCCAAGAAAATATGCAGATTCGTATCGGCTATCCACTGAACGGTCAGGCGGGCGGAAATATTGGCAACAACTTCGTCAACTATACCTTTATCGGCAATCCCAATGCTCCGCGTCCGGATGTATCCGATCAAGAGGATATCTCCATCGGAACACCAACCAACCCGGCTATCGCGGGCATGAACCTCATTTGGCAGGATGAATTTAACGGAACTACGCTGGATACAAGCAAATGGAACTATGAAACAGGATATTATCTCAACAACGATCCCGCTACATGGGGATGGGGTAATGCAGAGCTGCAGCACTACACAAACAGCACTCAAAATGTATATGTACAGGACGGGAAGCTGAATATCAAAGCTATGAACGACAGCAAATCTTTCCCACAAGATCCGAATCGGTATGCACAGTATTCTTCAGGAAAGATTAACACCAAGGATAAACTGTCCTTGAAGTACGGCAGAGTCGATTTTCGTGCCAAGCTTCCTACCGGTGATGGTGTATGGCCAGCACTGTGGATGCTTCCACAAGACTCGGTATACGGCACTTGGGCTGCATCAGGTGAAATTGATGTTATGGAAGCGAGAGGCCGTCTGCCTGGATCAGTAAGCGGTACCATACACTTTGGTGGACAATGGCCCGGGAACCAGTATTCGGGCGGCGATTATCACTTCCCGGCAGGGCAAACTATTGCCAATGATTATCATGTATACTCGGTAGTCTGGGAAGAGGACAACATCAAATGGTATGTGGACGGCAAGTTTTTCTATAAAGTCACTAACGAGCAGTGGTATTCCGCAGCTGCACCGAATAATCCGAATGCACCTTTCGATGAGCCGTTCTACCTCATTATGAACTTGGCAGTCGGCGGAAACTTTGACGGCGGCCGTATTCCAAATGCCTCCGATATCCCGGCGACTATGCAAGTAGATTATGTACGCGTGTATAAAGAACAGTAATTTGCAATTTCCGATACGGAGAATGAAGATCAGATCGAACAGATGCCGGGCAAACCGAAGAACCTGAAATCTCATACTTTAAACTAGGCTTACGACCGATTCCCAATATTTCTACCTGGGAATCGGTCGTTTACATTTGTAAACTATGTTGTTTAAAAATAAAGAAGACTAATTAGACTGACTTAAAAAAAGTTGTTATTATCAATTAAAATCCATAAAATGTGCAAATGTAAACTTATTTTGTGGATTTTTTTATATATAAATATGTGCAATAAACCAAAAATACTTTGACAAATGAAAACGGGTGAATTATTTTGTTAATAAGAAATGTATTTCAAACACATTACGGCCAGAAAAGAGGGGAAGAAATGAAAGATAAATCTAGATTCACAATATGTCTTCTGATGGCAACGGGATTAGCTCTGACTTCAACCGGTATTGTTACATCTGAATCAGTTGCAGCTAGTGCTGTGCTCGCTGATCAGGAAACAAATAAACAGGCAAAGGAGGAGCTTGACATTTTTGAAAGCGCATCCAAATTAAACACCAATCTGATAGGCTGGCAAGTGAAAGGAAAAGGGAAATTAGAGGATACTTCTGAAGGAATCTTGCTAACTTCACAACCTAAAGAAAATGTAATGGCCATCTCAGAGACG
Organism: Paenibacillus sp. 1781tsa1; assembly: GCF_024159265.1. Lineage (NCBI taxonomy): Bacteria > Bacillati > Bacillota > Bacilli > Caryophanales > Paenibacillaceae > Paenibacillus > Paenibacillus sp. 1781tsa1. The sequence continues at coordinate 3,656,396 of NZ_JAMYWY010000001.1, forward strand.
GTGTCCGATGATTTTATCTATGAAGCTGATGTCATGATCATGGATACGAAGGCAGACGCTACATTGTTGTTTCGTTCTAATGAGGATGGCTTTAGCTCGTACATGCTGCAAATCGTTCCGGATGCTGGTCTGATTCGATTAAGAGATGCAAGAAATGGAGATGCGAAATTAAAGGAGGAGCGTAAAGTTTCTGTTGAAATGGAGCAGATCTATCATCTCAAAGTGAAGGCAGTGGGTTCCTCGTTAAAAGTATATTGGGGCAATCAATATCAACCATTGATTGATGTTCAGGACATTTCGTATCAAAGTGGGAACCTTGGACTCCATGTATGGGATGGGTCCGCCTTATTTTCGAACATCGTAGTGAGTGATCTGAAAGGTAATTTGGGTTCGGTGCTTTCTAACAAGGGAAAATGGCAGCCTGATATCGGCGGCAAAAGAGGGACGGTAGAACAGGAGAGCAAAGCACAGCAAATCTATAATAAAGAGGCGGCTGATATGGTGTATGAAGGAAATATTACCCTGCGTCCCGATTCTATTGCAGCTCTCGCATTTCGATCTTCCACCGATGGAGCTGAAGGATATGAAGCTACCCTTACGAAGGAAGGAGATCAGGTCCGTGTAAGTTTGACAAATACAAAAGGAACAGTAATTGCAAGTTCGCTACGTACTTATCCGAGTCAGGTAGGAGCCAAACATCATGTGGAAATCAAGGCAAAAGGAGATCGAATTCAGGTCTTTCTGGATGGATACACTACGGCCGCGATTGACGTGAAAGATTCAACCTACAGGATTGGAAGTACTGGAATTGTTGTGAAACAAGGGACGGCTTACTTCCAGGATACTTATGTGACGGAACTGGGACAATATTATAACGAAATATATCGTCCACAATATCACTACACGCCAATACGTGGTTCAGCAAGTGATCCGAATGGACTCGTCTACTTCGAAGGAGAATATCATCTCTTCCATCAGGATGGAGGAACATGGGCGCATGCGGTAAGTACAGATATGCTGAACTGGAAACGGCTTCCGATTGCACTTCCGTGGAATGATCAAGGTCATGTCTGGTCTGGGTCCGCTGTTGCGGATATGACAAATGCATCTGGTTTATTCGGAGATTCAGGAGGAAAGGGCCTTATTGCATACTACACTTCCTTTAATCCGGATAGCCCGAATGGGAACCAGCGTATAGGTCTGGCTTACAGCAAAGACCAAGGTCGTACTTGGGAGTATTCGAAGGAACGCCCGATTGTGATCGAGAACCCAGGTAAGAGCGGAGAAGATGCTGGGACTTGGGATTTCCGCGATCCGAAAGTAATCCGTGATGATGAGAATAACCGCTGGGTTATGGTTGTGTCCGGAGGAGATCATATTCGTTTCTATACATCAACGAATTTACTTGACTGGACATTGACAGATAATTGGGGATATGGGGATTACGTACGCGGAGGCGTATGGGAATGCCCGGATTTGTTCCAGCTTCCGGTAGACGGAACGTCACAGAAGAAGTGGGTTATGATGATCAGTACGGGAGCAAATCCAAAAACAGGCGGATCAGATGCCGAGTATTTTATCGGTCATTTAACAGCCGATGGGAAATTCGTGAATGATAATCCGGCGGGTAAGGTGTTAAGAACAGATTTTGGTAAAGAGTTTTACGCATCGATGTCTTTCGCTAACATGCCTGATCATCGCACAGTGATGATGGCGTGGATGACGAATTGGGACTATCCGTTCGCTTTCCCAACGTCCAATTGGAAAGGTGAACTAACCATTCCGAGAGAAGTATCATTGGTAACGACCGAAGATGGAATTCGGATGATGCAAAGTCCAATCAAAGAATTGGAATCATTACGTAAACCTTTGTATTCTGCTTCTAACAAGTCGGTGAGTCCTTCTTCCGGGAATCTGTTAAAAGGTCTTATTTCCGGTGTTTACGAAATTGAAGCTGAAATTGAAATCCCTAAAGCTAGCACAGCGACCGAGTTTGGCTTTAACATTCGTGAGGGTGCAAATCAGAAGACGGTCGTGGGTTATAAGACAAGTGATAGTCATATGTTTGTGGACCGAACTGCATCCGGTGAAACGGATTTTTCAAGCCTTTTCAGTAAGAAACATGAAGCACCTATGCACATGGAGAATAATCGGATTAAGATGCGTATTCTTGTGGATGAGTCTTCTGTTGAAGCCTTTGGTAACGACGGCAAAGTCGTCTTTTCAGATGTTATATTTCCGGACCCTGCTAGTAGAGCGATAAGCTTTTATGTAAAAGGCGGTAGTGTGAATGTTGTTTCCTTGAAAGTGCATCAACTTCAATCTGTCTGGAACGAGGACATTCCTGCAAAAGCTCAGATAAAGATGGATACGAGGGTTCGGGAACTAGGTATTGGGGAGTCGAATACACTGCAGGCGATGGTTGAGTATGGACCAGGTCTAGGCGTTCAACCACTTAAGTGGAATTCTAGTAATAAAGAAGTAATAACCATAGACTTGGCAGACAACTCACACGCAGTTATTAAGGCGAAAAAAGAAGGGGAGTCCACAATCACCGTATCCACTCCGAATGGTAAAGCTTCCACTAGTGTGCTCGTTAAAGTCATAGGTGGCGAGTTCCGAACAAACCTGAGTGGATGGACTAAAGATCTGTCTGCTGCTTCATGGCTAGTTAGTGAACATGGGATCCGTGGTAAATATTTTAGCGATGCGAATTATATTGCCAAAGAGAAGGCTGGGAATTTTACGTATGAAGCAGACATGATGCTCGATGAAACAGGAGGGGCAGGTTCTATTTTGTTCAGGGCTAGCGAGGATGGTCGAAGTGGTTACTATCTGAATCTAGACCCTAACATGAAGGCAATCCGTCTGTTCTATAAAATCAATGGAGGATTTGAAGAACGGCAGGTTCTTGCAAAAGTACCCACTTTCATTCAACCAGGTCAAACGTATAAGGTGAAAATAGAAGCGAATGGTCCGCATATTATCGTGCACGTGGACAGTCAAAAAGTCATAGATATCATGGATGGTACTTTTGCAGAAGGCCACTTTGGACTCCATGTATTTGGCGGCTCCGCATCTTATCAGAACGTCAATGTGAGCAACGATGAACCTGCAAACCTCATTAAGTCCAGCCTTGTAAATGCCGCAACACAGAAATCCATTTATACAGTGAACCTTGTCAATGGGGAGCGCATTGCCTTGCAAGATGCAAGTGCAGCTTCCGTCCAAAAGTGGGTATTTGTTCCGACAGGAGACGAAGCAGGTTCGTATTCGATTCGTACTACAGCCGGTCAGACGCTTGATCTGGATATAGGGCAGAACAAACTTCAGCTATATCATTACTTAGGGTACAATAACCAGCGTTGGGTCCTTCACGAGAACAAAGACGGATCAGTTCATATCACCTCGGTTCATCATCAAAAAGCATTAGAAGTATCGGAAGATGGGACCGAACTCTTGCTAAGTGAACTGAATCCATCTCTTGATCGACAAAAATGGATATTAGCGAAATAATAAAAATTATTAAAATTGTTTTCTCTTTCGCTTTATAGCATCAATGGCTTTATTTAAGAGAAGTATTCTATCACATGATCTATAGCCAACGATAGCCGCCTTTATGAGCGGCTTTTTTTCGTTAACTTTATGTAGTAAAACATCTCAATACACTAAATCAAAAGAAGAACGTTAGAATATTTAAAAATGGAATCGGTTAGATTAGAACCTAAGTCATTCTTATGTATATTTACCAAGGCAATTGATGAGATTAAGCAATCCCTTAACGAACAGTTACAAAAAATCTATACCAGAAATAGGAGAGTAGCAATGAATAAACCTATTGAAACGATAACACACCCTCCGTTCAACCCAATTCACGACAAGCTCTATAATCCATTTGAGTTACTTGGACACTTTAATCCAGAGAATCCTTCAAGTCTGCCGGTAACTCCAGATTTTCAGTGCTTTTTATATTTCCATCAACAAGGAGGTACTACCGTTAAAGATCCCTATGCGGCAATGATGGAAGCTTTACACGACACATCCGTTGTCCGTGAGATGAATTCATTTTTGGCAAACGAGATGCAGGAAGGGCGCCGTCCTGTCGCAATTATGGGTGGACATAAAGAGCCACGTGGCAGTGATGCATACCAAAAGGTTGCACGAATTGCCAAGATGCTTTCTGAATCTGGTTTCATTGTCGTAAGTGGTGGCGGGCCAGGTTGTATGGAAGCTACACACCTTGGGGCTCTTTTTGCGGGACGATCCGATGAATCACTTTCTTCTGCAATCAATAAATTAGCCAAAAAACCATACGATGAATTCCCGAAAAACATGAAAGATATCATCAGTAAAGATGGGAAAAGTATCAACGAAGAATTGTTAACTAAACTGCACGGATGGATGCTACCCGCTTGGGAAATTGCTAATGAATTAAAGAATCAGCTCACTCCAATGAATCGAAGTTTGGCTGTTCCAACGTGGCATTACGGGCATGAACCATTTACTCCGTTTGCCACCCATGTCGCAAAATACTTTCTCAATAGCATAAGGGAAGATGTTCTCGTAACACTTGCTTCCTGCGGTATCGTATTCTCAGAGGGGAGGGGAGGAACGATACAAGAAATATTCCAGGATGCTGCCCAAGTTTATTACCGTGACACAGATAATGGTGAAAACAAAGCTCCTATTGCATCAATGCTTTTTCTTGATAGCAAGTTTTGGTCAATTCCAGATACTCCGGATGGTGAGCTTCACATGCCTGTTTTGGATTTGCTGTATCAACTCTTTGTGGTTACAGAGAATATGAAGGAAGAAGAATTTAAACGTTATATCCGGTTGGTTGATGATGCTGACGAAGTAGTCGAAATCATTATTGAGAATGCACCGTCTGCGAGCGAAGTTGTGCACAAACTAACCAGGTTTGGCATCAACAATATCGATACAGAACTAATGGCCTTAAAGATCGAGACTCTTGTTAGTCAGAGGAGGAAATGATGTTACTGTATGGGGAAAATAAAGTATAAGACCGAAGTTGTCGATTTGACGCGGTTTGCCGTTTTGAAAATCGCTTCCGATCGCTTACCGAGTCTAACACTTTATTTTTCATGAATTAGACTATTAAAAATAGTGGATATGATGTTCAATTTATGAGCATATATCCACTATATTTATATATGATAGATTCATTATTTAGACATCGAAGTTACTGTTACAATGTATATAATGTAAGGATTAAATGCAACATATGACTCTATTAAAAGACCAGAAGAGCTTCCCGATGATATGTCGCCTTACCATTTTCACAGGATCTTCCTATCAGTTACGCGTTCCTCTGTCTCAGAGTACATACGCAAGCGGAGATTGACGCACGCAGCTACGATTTATTTCATACCAACCAAAGGATCATAGATATTGCCATCCAGTACCGATTCGAGTCCCAGGAATCATTCACCCGAGCCTTTCGGAAAATGTTCTCCATCTCGCCAGGACAATTTCGCAAGCAAAGGGATATGAAGGACACGTTGTTCCGGGCCATGGAGAAGCTTCCTTTGGATGAAGTGGGGCTGCAACATTTGCATAAGGGCTTTTCCCTCGTGCCAGCCTTTGTCTACCTGGACAATCTGCATTTGGTCGGCATGTCGTTACCGGGTGTCAATTCGGATGAGGTCGGAATGTTATGGCGGAGCTTTAGGCAGCGTATGTTTGAAATTAAGCGAAAGCCGGAAACGGAAGACATTTTTTATGCGGTTTTTACTCATAAGGGGACATTAGCGAGACTCAACGATACGTTCCAATACATTTACGAAACGTGGTTACCCCAGTCAGGTAGCGTTCGTACGAATGCCCCAGAGTTCGCGCGTTACGACCAACGATATCTAGGACCAACAAACGAGGATTCGGTATTGGACATATATATTCCCGTTAGCTCGCCATCTTAGTAACGTATCTCTGAAGGAGAGGAAGAAATCAAGATGAACAAAAAAGCAGAAAGTAATGAAGGATACGCTTTTTTGAGCTGGGCCATAATCCTTCTAATTACAACAGGGTTACTATTGATGCTACGTGCAATTCGATCACCTGTACTATATATGGGATCCAACGTAATCATCGAGAGAATATGGACTGCCATCGAAAAGCGACTGCTGATGTCAAAATAAATTACTATTTAGAGAGTGGTAAGCAGTATAGAGTAGTGGTTGAGACTATGAGTAGCATCGAAGAGCAACGCGAAGACCCAATGATGAGCTCATTGGGTCTTCGCAAGTTTGAGAAAAACTTGAATCGTGCTGCCTGCGCTCATTCGAAGCAGCAAAATGAAATAATAATTGTTTCTCACTCCTGTATGCGATATATTGCATATAAGAATAAATTGTAATGAGGATGAAAAACAATGCCAATTCCCAAAGATTTTGCCCTACCAGTCCGTATGTCCGCAAAAGAAAGAGCATTTTCTCAAATTCAGCGATGGATTATTGATGGAACACTGCAACCAGGTGAAAAGCTTATGGATGCAGAATTGGCTGAATCGCTTGGAGTCAGCCGGACACCGATTCGGGAGGCATTTCAGTTACTCGAAGTTCAAGGCCTCGTGTCTATGCATCCAGGAAAAGAAACAAGAGTAACGAATATTGAGAAAAACGATATTTTTAAGATGTATTCAACCATGGCTGCTCTTCAGGCCTTAGCTGCTGAAATCACTGCCCAAATTATTGTTCCAGAACAAATCGAGGAACTAAGATCCATAAATTTGGAATTTGCTAGTTCCATTAAAAATGGACAAGTTTATCAGGCTATGGAGGTGGATGAGCAATTTCATAATTATATTGTGGAGCTCTCAGATAATCCTTATGTGGCCACATTTAATGCATCTCTCCAGATTCACATTAGACGATTTAAATATGTGTTTTTAAAACAACCGATTACAGCTACGCTAGCTTCAGTCGAAGAGCATGATTTGATTATTAAAGCATTTGAAGGAAAAAATAGTGAGGATGCTCACGTACTAATGAAACAAAATTTTATTCGACCGATGCAGGAACTGAACGAAATACTTTGAAATGAGGGAAGAAACACATGGACAATAAAAAAGATCTTCGTATTCGAAGCAAGGTAATTAGTGAAGGTGCTAACCGTGTACCGAACAGAGCGATGCTGCGTGCAGTTGGTTTTCAAGATGAGGATTTTAAAAAGCCAATGATCGGAATAGCGAGTACGTGGAGTGAGGTAACACCGTGTAATATGCACATCAATGATTTAGCGGTACAAGCTAAGCAGGGCGCACGCGATAACGGCGGTGCTCCACTGATTTTTAATACGATTACCGTTTCGGATGGAATCTCGATGGGGCACGGCGGGATGTTGTTCTCACTACCAAGTCGGGAAGCTATCGCTGATTCGATTGAAATTGTGACCGGAGCCGAGCGTTTTGACGGTGTTGTTGCGATCGGTGGTTGTGACAAGAATACGCCTGCATGTCTGATGGCTATTGGACGCATGAATATTCCTTCCGTTTATGTATATGGGGGAACCATTCAACCAGGTAATCTCGACGGCAAAAAAGTGGATATCGTTTCCGCATTTGAAGCCGTTGGTCAATATCAAGATGGCAAGATAACAGATGAACAGTTGCATAAGGTCGAATGCAGTGTTTGCCCAGGTCCAGGCGCTTGCGGAGGCATGTATACCGCGAATACGATGGCAGCCGCTGCGGAAGCCATGGGGATGTGTTTACCTGGTTCTTCTTCGACATCAGCGATTTCAGCGGATAAAGCAAAGGAATGCGAAGCAGCCGGTAAACAGGTCATCTCACTGCTTGAACAGGAGATCTATCCAAGAGATATTATGACGAAGAAAGCATTTGAAAATGCGATCACTGTTGTTATGGCTCTGGGGGGATCAACTAACGCATTTCTCCATCTGCTAGCTATTGCTCACTCGGTAGAAGTCGATTTAACCTTGGATGATTTTGAGCGCATTCGCTTGCGTGTTCCTCATTTAGCGGATCTGAAGCCGAGTGGTCAATATGTGATGCAGGATTTGAACGATATCGGTGGCGTTTCAGGGGTAATGAAGCTGTTGCTTGCTGAGGGATTACTTCATGGGGATTGCCTCACGGTAACCGGTAAAACGTTGGCGGAGAATTTAGCGGAAGCTGCTCCACTTCCGAATGATCAAGAGATTATACGTCCACTCGATAATCCGCTGAAGCCAGATGGACCATTAGTTGTACTTCGCGGAAACCTCGCTCCTGAAGGCGCTGTTGCCAAAATGTCAGGTATGAAGATACAACAGTTCTCTGGCCCGACTAAGGTGTATGATAGCGAAGATGAGGCGACAGTAGCGATTATGAATGATGAAATTAAAGAAGGCGACGTCGTGGTCATACGTTACTGTGGTCCGAAGGGTGGACCAGGTATGCCGGAGATGCTTTCCGTTACAGCACTCATCGTAGGCAAAGGACTCGGCGGGAAAGTTGCTCTCATCACCGATGGTCGATTCTCGGGTGGTTCGCATGGATTTGTAGTCGGCCATGTATCACCTGAAGCACAAGTAGGTGGACCGATCGCTTTGCTCCAAAATGGGGATATGATCACCATTAACAGTGACATCCAGGAGATGAAGGTTGAGGTATCAGAAGAAGAGTTAGCCGCTCGAGCGAAAGCGTGGGTACAACCTCCGCTGAAAGTAAAATCAGGTGTACTCGGCAAATATGCCAAATTAGTTTCCTCTGCTTCCAAAGGTGCAGTAACAGATCTAATGGAATAAACAAGTAAATATTGATGCTGCATAAAAAATAGGACGGTAGAAGCTGCTACAACGGATGCATGAAGCACGTGAAACAAAAAAATGCCAGCTTTAGAGATTAAGAATGTCGCACCATAAGATGCTCCAACAGACGTATGTAAAAAGATTGAATTTTAAAACCCCGTTAATCAGAAAAGATTAGCGGGGTTTTGTTGTTGATAATCAGTATCATTCATGATATATTATTCACCAGTAAACAAAATAAAATAAATTATTTAAAAACAATTTATTATTAGAGGAATATTTTTGTTTACAAGTAAATAAGGAGCGATCACAAGATGACTTCAAAAGATCGAACAAAACAGTTGCTTCATGACCAATTTATCCGTTTCTTACATGTATATGAGAACCACAAGGATACAGAAATCGAGCATTTCCTAAGTATCGCCCAACGAGAAAGCATCGAGAAAATCCCTCAGCATTTGACCGCGGTTCATATGATAGATTGCATAGGCAAGCATGAGCCTATTAACAACACAGGTATTGCCGAAGCGATGAATTTATCCAAAGCAAGCATCACCAAAATTGGCAACAAACTGCTGGAGGAAGGATTCGTCAAACGCACAAAAATGAATGACAACAAGAAGGAGAGTTATTTCCGGTTGTCACCGCAAGGCAAAAAGATCTTTGAACTGCATGAACGTCTGCATGTACATGAGGCTGAACGCTTCTATCGTACGCTCGACAAATATTCGGAAACAGAGCTAAAAGTAATCCATCAATTTCTTCAAGACAGTAGCATCAATATTGAATCCAGATCGAACGAAGGAGAGTGAAGCATGTGAGTCTGGCGGAATTGATCAGGGCGCGCAGAAGCATTCGTAAATGTAACTCTACGCCAGTGGACCAAGAGTTAGTTGTTGAATTGCTACGTAAGGCTAATCGGCTTCAGCCATTTGGTGAGACTCGCTCGTGGCGTGTGGTATATGCCGGGACTCCAGAAGCGCGCAAACGGTTGGTGGACTGCATGCTCGAACAGATGTCGCAGAGCAAGATTGGCAAACTAATTCCCGGGAAACTTCTGGATGTTTTCAAAAAGAGATTTACCGATATTCCTGCCCACGTCATTGTTATGTCGACTGTAGGACCGGATCGTCTCACCAATGACCGCAATTATGCGGCTGCCTGCGGGATGATGCAGTGCTTCCAACTGATGGGTTGGGAACATGGGTTAGGAATGTTATGGGATACAGAGTCCATGATCCAGCATGAAGGGTTTTTCAAAGGAATTGGCCTGCGTGAGGATGAAAGATTTGTTGGCATTCTTCATATAGGATATTTCGACAAAGCACCAAGAAGTCGGAAAAGAACACCAGCCGAGCAAAAGTGGACCGTATTACGAGGGCAGTCTACATAGAAGAGGAGGATGTAAAAATGAAATTGTCAGATCTGGAAGGAGACATGGTCGGTCCGAGTGAATTTTTGGATCAACCGGTATCGCAGGATCTAATCCTTGAGTTGCTCAATCACGCCGTATGGGCGCCAAATGATGGACTCCGAGAGCCGTGGCGATTTATATTTGCTGATAACCGATATGGGGACATCATGCAGGGATTGCAGGAGCGGGCCCCTGCGTATCTTCTGGTCTTGGTGAAAACAGAGGCTGATCAACATAAGCAGGAAGAGGATTTTGCAGCGGTCTGCTGCCTCATTCAGAATTTCCGCTTGTTGGCTCATGAGCAGAGTCTGGGTGTGCGCTGTACATTGCATGACTGGATGTACGACTCGAGCCGTACTGAAGTGTTTGGTGTACTGAGTAACGAGCGTATTGCTGCAGTTCTAGAATTGGGATACGGTGCAAATCAGTGGAAAGGAACTGCTAATTTTCCTGAGACTCAACTTCATTTTGAACTTCTCTAGGGTGGTTTTCATTGAAGTCGCTTTTTTAGCGGCTTTTTTTATTTTATCGACCACGTTTTTGACCGTGTTGATCTTTTTTGAAAGCTTGACAAAGTCACAACGTTTATATATAACTAAATTAGTTATAACCATTATGGTTATATTTAAAATCAAATTGGAGGTTATCATGAAAATTATAAATCATTTTATCCCCGTTTTTACCGAGCAACTGGAGTTAACCGTTGCATATTATGAATCTCTTGCTAATCGAACTATGGATCGAACGTGGAATATTCCCGAGGCTGGCTTATCTTTAGCCACAGTATATCCTTACGTCATTGTATCGGGAAGTCCAGAGGCCTTGGAGCCCGCTAGATCACTTCGAGCAGTGGTGTATGTCGATTCCATGGACGAATTGAAGGTAGAACTAACAAAACAAAATACCCCTATCGTAAGAGATCAGCATGGTCCTATTGGTCCAAGCGTTTTTGTTCAACATCCTGATGGTAGTTTTATTGAATATGTTGAGCCTGCGGAAGCTTCTGTCTGAATTGGTGCAAAATCAAAGAATACAAAATAAGCTGCTCCATTAGAGGAGCAGCTTTATTTTGTATTTGACTTTATCCGTAGTTGCTCCACAATTTGAGCTAGGGTAACAGAAGCGAGTTCATGCTCCATAGCCTTCTGTGCATTAGAGAATTGGGGTAATAGAATGGATTCAATGTTCACTCCTACAGAACAATTTGGGTCAGTATCCTTGTGAATTTTGAAAAGCTGATTTTCATCCACAGATTCGACTGCTTGGAAAATACTCAGTAGGGTTAGTTTTTCAGGAGATATCAGAAGAGAGGCCCCCGCAACTCCTGGTTTTGTATCAATATAACCTGCTTTTTTGAGCTGAGCCATAATCCTTCTAATGACTACAGGATTACTATTGATGCTACGCGCAATTCGATCGCCTGTACTATATAGGGGGTCCAGCGAGATCATGGAAAGAATATGGACTGCCATCGAAAAGCGACTACTTATTTGTTTCAATCTACTCACCTTCTTTGCTGAATAGTATAGTTTCTTTCAAAGAACAGGTCAATCGACGGCTTCGTCACCAGGTAACAGAGTGGATATGAGGAATGTCAAAAACCACCCGCTATGAACTGCACCTCCAATCGTCAGAAAGTTTCCAACAACCGAGATACAGCTCACCGAGCGCGTGGTTATGATTTTCCTTTTCCTAATGAAAGGTAATGAATTTCTGCTTATGTTTCTATGGAAGAACAGTAATCACGATATCATCCACGAAAGCTGTGTTGTCCCCGGTTCCCGAAGTTGCCACAAACCGGATTTGATGTTTTCCCGGCTTGATGAGCTGAAAGGAATTCGTGGTGAACTCAGCATAAGCACCGCTTGTCGGTATAAATGAACCGAGCAACTGATCATCCACGTAGACATCAAACGACTGTTGCCCTCCAAAACTGCTCCGCTTCGCAGACTGAAATTGAATGGCGTAGTTGCCTGCTGGGAAAATCACCGATTGGCTGAACTCGCCCTGCTTGCCATTAAGGGTCTGCAAGTATGCAGCTTGCGTGCCTTCAGGTGCGTTGGAAGCACCGAACACACTGCCATTGCGAATTCGGCCTGCATTGTTTTTGAAGCTCCAGCCGTCACCGCTTGCCACTGCTACTCCGTTCTGGGACGTGACGGTCGGACTTTCGAATCCGCCATGTTGCAGAACGGCATAGTCAGGAACGGCAACCTTTTCTATGGAAACCTGATCAATAAAGGTTGCACCTGTGCCTGTCCCTGTTGCGGAAAATAGAATCGTATGCGATCCAGGTTCAACGGTAAACCAATCCGTGGTGAAGGATGCGTAGGTGCTGCCGGACGGCATAATCGTTGCGACCGTTTGCCCATCCACTTCAATCTGCACCGGTTGAGCTTGCCCTGCATTCTGAGCAGCAGCTTTCAGGTTAATGACGTAGCTGCCTGCAGGAAACGTCAGCGACTGTTGAAATGAACCATGAACGCCATCCTGAATTCGAACAAATGCAGCCTGAACCCCGGCAGGTGCTGGAGTAGAAGTCATGCTGCTGCCACTTCGCAATATCCCCGCCTGATCATTAAAGCTCCATCCAGCAGTTATGCCACTCACCGTGCCCGATGGATCAGTAACCACAGGTGACTCAAAGCTCGAATTGGTGATATAAGGGTCTTCCGGAGTCTGTGGTAACGTAATCCGTACATCATCGATAAAAGCCGTATTGTCACCTTCAGTCGTTGTGGCTACAAACTTGATCGTGTGTTTACCCCCAGCCGTCTCGAAGGGCTCCGTTCGGAAAGTTTGGAAGTTGCCGGATTCAGGCCGATACGAGCCAATGACCTGATCATCGAAATAGATGTCAAAGGACTGCGTGCCCCCAAAGCTGGTGCGTTTGGCCGCCTTGAACGACATTTGGTATGTTCCCGGCTTGAAATGGATCGACTGCCTTATCGTGCCGGAGACGCCACCATCCGTTTTCAGATAACCTGTCTGTACACCTTGAGGCGCAGCAGTAGCCTGGAATGGACCGTTGTTATGCTGCACGCCGGAACGGCTGTCGAACACCCATCCGTTGGTCATGGGTCCCGGTCTGGCGGATGTGGTAGCCGGTTTTTCAAAACCAGCGTTGAAGAACGTGACCACAGGAAGCTCATCCGGTATTTCGGGGTTAACAAAGCAACGCTTGTCTACACCCGGAATCGGATCGCCCAGAATGGCACTTGTACAGGCAACGCCGTTTTCCTGAATGGAATAATTAAATAATCCGTCTGCACCGTAAGCGACAACCGCTTTACCCTGAAAATAACACTCTCCGCCGTTTTCGATCATGCACAGCTTATACCCGTCCGGTGCGCTGCTGATTTGTCCAATTTGATACAGGGAGGACACCGTGCCGGATGGTTGCAAGCCATCTTTGAATGCTTTGGCTTTGTAGAGTGCAAGCGAACCTTCGTTCAGAACAATCGGTCTGACATACAGGGAAGACTGGGCTGTAGGCTCGCTACCGTCTGTCGTGTACCGTATTTGCGCTCCGCTCGTCGTTGTCTCCAGATAGAGCACTTCGGAGCTAGGGAATATGTGCCGATCCAGACTGAATGTTGGAACTTCAACTTTACCCGCCTGTGAAGAAGGCAGGACGCGTATGAGGGCGACGCCATACGCCGATGGATCGGCCGTGCTGGTTGCACGAACGGCAATCAACGTTTCATCCGTCACCTGAGGTGCCTGATAAACGCCGCTGCTGCTGTTAATGGTGCCGTTGTTTTGTCCAACCACGCTCCAAGTCACACTTCCGGTATTATCAATTACTTCTGCCCCAAGCGTGATGGAGTCACCTGAGCGAACCGTAGGATTAACTTCATCCAGCTTGACCTGGGTCTCGGCAGGTCGGGTCGTGTAGATGATCACATTGTAATCTCCATCCACGTTGCTGTCTGTCAACGAATTCCCTCCTGGAAAAGTTGCTGCAACCGGAGGAAGAACCGCGTTGGCTTCTTGAACAATATCGTTGTTGTATACAAATTTGCGGAACGTTTGATTCACCGCAGTATCGCCAAAATTCAGCTTGATTTCTTTTTCCGTGCCGGCTTTGGTCTCCACAAGCACGGTATAATTGCCGTCGTCGCCTCTGAACGCCGCGGCGCGTACATCGGTCGAACCGCCCGTGTCCACAGCCAGAACCTCACTATGCTCAGGAATATAACGGTTCAGCATGCCTGCGATATAAAATGTTTTGCGAGGGGTCAGCCCCAGAACAAGCGCATCCCACATCGTATATGTGCCGTTCGTTCCGCCGGTAGGATCATTGGTCCAAACCCCGTTTAACTGCCACATGAGGGCTGATTTCACACCCATATTGGCGGTTTGGATGACCGAGTTCGCATATCCCGCATCCCAATTGCTCGCCTGATCATCTGCCCAGCCGAATTCGGTCAGGTGTAGCGGCTTGTCGCCAACATACCCTTTCCGCAGCGCAAAGGCGTTGCCGAGCCCTTCATACGATTCCCCATATACATGGAAGCTGTATCCATCGATGGCATCATCCGCATATTGCTTCATGTACTCAATCCAGGCCGGAGCGCCCGTCTCTTCAGGACCCCAGATTTCGATCAGATCGCGCAGACCATCCGCAGTCAGCCTGGCACTCGTTTTATTCACCATTTCGGCATAATAAGCCTTCTGGTCACCGGGAGCCTCAAAGTCCCAACTGCCGTTCGGTTCGTTGTAAAACGTCAAATATTTCACATTGTCATAACCGCGGTTCAGTATCAACTCCTCCAGCAGGGCGGAGGCAGAAGCGGCATAAGCATCCAAATCGGCTGGCGCACTCGTCCATGGGTCAATGCCCGGTATTGTAAACCAGTCATGCACAGTTGATCCGACTTTCCAACCAAAGTTCAGCTCAATTTCGGTTCCGGCAGCCTTGAAGGCGTCGAGATATTTGTAGAAAGCTTTCATTTTTGCACTGTCCCACGTATAGGTTCCTTTCGCAGGTTCCATCCAGTCGATCTGAAACCACACTCTGGCCACCTTGGGCTGAATAGTCTGAATTCGCTTGTTGTCAACCTCCCAATGGGCTTCCGAATAGCCGTATTGAGTTTGCCCGGGCATGAGGGCGGTAGGAATGGTGTTGACGCCGACGCCGAGAAAATCATCCTGAATCACATCACTCGTATCAATCGTAATCGTGTGGCTGGTACCGTTCAGATTCTGGTTCTGGTTCTGATTCGCGTAAATCAGGGAAGGAGCGGGAACAAACGAAGCGAGCATGGTGGATATAAGGAACGGAATTGCCCATCGTGAAGCTAAACGACCGGATCTACTTTTCATTTCAGCTCTCCTTTTTCATGGTTTACCGCAAGGGTTACTCCATGAGGTGGTTCATGTCAGTCGACTTGCGGCACTTAAAATGATAGCGTTTACAATATAAGTCAGATTTGAATTATCCATTGAAACAGTTGAAAAAATATCGGCTGAGGTTGAACAAAACGAAGCCGGGTTGAACGATTCTGCTTGGTAAAGGCCCTTTACGAATACAAATGTGCATTTTATGCTTTCATTAGAGAGTGTTTCGTCAGAAACATGAAAATGATCGTCACTTGCAATGCCCATGGAACTGTAAAAATAGGGAGGGTCTAATAACATGTCAACTAATCCATACTCTACCATCACTGCGCTTCAGGTTTCCGACACCGGTCGCTATCTGGAAACGTCGGAAGGAGTCCCTTTTTTCTGGCTCGGTGACACGGCTTGGGAACTTCTGCATCGTTTGAACCGGGAAGAGACTGAACTGTACCTTCGTACAAGGGCCAACCAGCGTTTCACGGTCATTCAAACGGTGCTGCTGGCCGAGTTCAGCGGTACCACAACGGGCGATGCTCAAGGCAGACTGCCTTTTCATATGGACGAGAACGGTCAACCTGAACCAATCCGTCCGGATACCGATGGACCTTACTCCTATTGGGATCATGTAGACGCTATGCTTCAACTTGCAGGCAATCTGGGTCTGTATGTTGCACTGCTCCCGACTTGGGGTGACAAGTTCAACAGGAAGTGGGGGAAAGGGCCAGAAATATTTTCACCGGAAACGGCCTTTGATTACGGAAAATGGCTGGGAGAGCGATACGCTGAATATCCTCAGATTATCTGGGTACTGGGGGGAGACCGTCCTCTGGAGACAAAGCGTCATTTCGCAATTGTCACGTCCATGGCACAGGGGCTGAAACAAGGTGGTGCCCGGCAGCTAATGACGTTCCATCCACCGGGATGCGATTCATCTTCTCGCCAACTGCATGATGAGCCGTGGCTTGATTTCAACATGATTCAATCCGGACACGGGGAGCGGGAGATTACCAATGATAGACGTGTACAGCAAGATTATGAACGTAAGCCGGCGAAACCCACGCTTGATGCCGAGCCATGTTACGAGGATATTCCTGTCGGCTTCAGGGGTGAACAAGGCTATTTCGATGCAGCAGATGTGAGGAAAGCTGCGTATTACGCTTTATTTGCTGGTGCGCTGGGTCATACGTATGGACACCATTCCATATGGTCAATGTACCAAGGTCCGCATGATCTCATGGAATCGAACAGCCAAGGGGATTATTTCATTATGTCCTGGCGGGAAGCACTGCATCGTCCTGGTGCGGAGCAGATGCGCCATGCGCGTGCATTACTCGAAGGGGAGCTGGGCCCGGATTGGAGACCCAATTCGAATCTGATTCATCAGAACCGTGCAGGCGCAAATCATGCCGTAGCTGCGCAGAGTAAATATAACGCTTACATTTATCTGCCCAATGGCTTGTACGTCGATGTCGTCATGGGGTATATTGAGGGCAAGAAAGCAAATGCCATGTGGTTTTGCCCCAGAACAGGAGATACAACCAAGGTTTCTTCAGATTCAGATTCTACAATACCGAATCAAGGCATTAAACGTTTTGCAGCCCCAACCAGCGGAAGAGGGAATGACTGGATTTTGATTTTGAAGGGGGTCTAATGCATGTATAAGGTGATGATCGTGGAGGATGAAATGCTCGTTCGCATCGGACTAAAGAACTCCGTCGAATGGAGCAAATTCGGATTGGAGGTTACGGCCGATTTCCCGGATGGCCTGGCCGCATGGGATTATTATGAGCGCGAGAAACCCGACGTGGTCATTACCGATATCAGTATGCCCAGAATGGATGGCATGGAGCTGATCTCCAACATCCGCAGGCAAGACAAACATACACGCGTCATTGTGCTGTCATGTCTGGAAGAATTTGAATTGGCTCGCAAAGCACTGACACTGGATGTGTCCAGTTATATTCTTAAACTAACCATGACCGAAGAAGAGATTGAGCAGGTACTAACAGGGGTCAGGGAAGAGCTGGATCAGCAGCATATTATCCTACCTCAATCGCAAAAGACAGGGACGGCGTCTCCGGATATGGAGCTTGTGAAGGAAAAGATGTTTAAAGATTTTATGTTCTATCGCATCTTCTCAACGCAGGAATTCGCCAGGTTCGTCTCGGAGAGCGGTCTGCGTCTTTCGCCCGTTCGTCTCGTCGTGTGTGTAATGGAAGTGGACCGATATGCCTCGCTCAAGGAACGTTTTCGGGATGAACACGGCCACTTAGTCAAGATGTCGCTGTTAAACATTTTAAGCGAGATCATGTCAGGTTATAAACGGGGAGAGGCGGTTCAGATCAACGACCGGCATTACGCGCTTGTGTTGCATTATGCCGATATATTGTCCGAACAATCCATCGTGCAGGAACTTCGGCAGTTGCTCGAACATGTTCAGGATACGATCCGTCATTATTTCAACAGTACCGTTTCGTTCGGGATCAGCAGCATCAATGGGGGATATGACTCGCTGCCGAGACAATACGCCGAGGCACAACGCGCGTTACAGCGTAAATTCATCACCGGTCCCGGACAACATCATCAAGGAACAGGGCGTGCAGACCATTCGGGCGTGCTTGAACGACTTGAACGGCTTCGAAGTCATACACCTCTTCGGGAATTGCTTCCGTCGCTCAAACAGAAAGAATACGATGAATTCCTGGATGAGATTGAACGCGGCATGAACGAAGAGCGAAAATCAATGGAGATCACCATTTACCAGTTTGTACAGTGGATTAATACGAATGTATATGATCATAACAATGAAAAAACGCTGCTGCTTAGCATGACCGAAAAGTTGGAAATCTGTGACACGATGCCGGATATGCTTGACCAGGTCGTTATCTATATTGACACGTTGGTTGATTTAATTCGCAAGCGCTTACAAATGAGTGATGAGATTACCCGCGCCATTGAGTACATCAAACGTCATTATACCGAAAACATCAGTCTCCAGATGGTTGCAGACCATGTAGGTCTAAGCATGGGGTATCTCAGCAACCTGTTCCGGAGAGAGCTGCAGATCACTTATATTGATTATGTGAACCGTTATCGGATTGAACGTGCCAAGGACCTGCTTGCCCAAAATCAACTGCGCTCTTCCGATGTGCCGGCTCTGGTCGGCTTTTCGCCCGAGTATACGTATTTTAGCAAGGTATTCAAAAGAATCACGGGTCTTAATCCGAACGAATATCGGCGCCAAACGACGCTCAAAGACAGAGGGTGACATGAATGAGGACATCCGTCAAATCCCTGTTTGTCTCCAGACAGCTCCGAACACAGCTTATTCTGTATATTATGGTCATCAGCCTCGCCGTACTGGCGGGGGCTTCTTATTTTATTTATTCCTTTATGCAGAATATGATCAAAATCCAGAACGAACGTTTGCTCTACCAGCAATTCCAACAGCTTGACCATAACATAGGCGGCCTGGTGAAAGAGATCGATCGCCTATCCATGCTTTTTTTGCGGGATGATCACATTCAGCAGTTTTTGTACAAAATTTCGGAGAAAACGGAAGAGGAATTTCTCGAATCGAAAAACGACGTGCAGCGGGTGATTGCCGATTTCATCGACAACTATAACTATATTGACTCGATTTATATTACGGCGAACAATCTCGGGGCAGTAGGAGGAAGTCAGAAGCGGACGCTCGTTTATGATCGGGACGCATGGCAGCAGAGCTTCTTTACTTCCGAGCCCTTCCGTCAAACGCTCGAACAGTATCCTCATCTGGTTATCCATTCCGGAATCAAAAAATCATTCTACAATCCCTATCTGACCGGAGAGGACGATGGTTACCTGATCAGCCTGATGCGTGGCACGCGTGCCATCTATGATCCAACAACAAGCGCCACGCTGATTTTTAATATCGATGAACGGTATCTATCATCCATCTACGCTACGGCGCTGAACAGTGAAGAAGGCGACATGTATATCGCTAGCGCTGACGGAACAATCATTTCGGCCAGTGAAGCAGATCGGGTGGGTACGCAGAGCCACTTCACACCGGGTGCGGAGCTTACGGACGGAGCTTACGGAAGCCTGGATGACGAAAAGGCCGGACGCAGCATGCAGGTTGTATATTACAAACTTCATGACGGCGGGTGGTACCTGCTGAAAGAAATTCCGCTCAGTCAGTACGCAGACCAGATTCTGGGCGTTCAACGAATGCTTGTACTCGTGTTCACGATTAGTGTACTTGCGATATTCATAGCCTCCTATTTCTGGCTTCGCAAAATCATTAAACCGCTCAACCAATTGTCTAGCAAAATGAAAGACATGAGCCGCGGTGAACTCGGGGTTACCGTCGATCACGTTCCGAATAATGAGCTGGGCACGGTCATTCGCCGCTTTAATGAGATGTCGCTCAGCATGGTAGAACTGGTGGACAAAAACAATGAGATTCAGGAAAAAAAGAGGGAGCTGGAACTGGAGGCATTGCAGTATCAGATCAATCCGCATTTCCTGTACAACACCTTGAACATGATTCGCTGGATGGCTGTCATTGTGAAGGCGGACAACATCGTAAATACGATTGTAGCACTGGGCAATATTTTGCGCCCCGTATTCTCCAGCAAAGACTCCATGTGTTCTCTGCGGGACGAACTGTCGTATCTGGACAATTATCTGAAGATCATTAACATGCGATTCAACAATAATATTACATTTACAATGGACGTGGCTGAAGAGTGGATGGATTGTCAGGTGCCACGTTTTATCCTGCAGCCGCTGCTGGAAAATTCCATTGCTTCCGGCAGACAGAGCGAAGATTTTGCCATTCAGATTGGAATTACGGCCTCGGTTGACCAGGAACGTCTGATGCTGAGGGTCACCGATTCCGGCGTCGGAATGGATGCAGAGAGCATCTTAAAGTTAAACGAAAAGCTGGCCAAGGGGGAATCGCCCATATCCACTGTTGGCGGGAGCGGAATCGGACTGAATAACGTCAATAAACGGATTCGTTTGTATTATGGACCGGACTTCGGTATTCATTTCGTTCCGGCCGATCAAGGCGCTGAGGCCATCGTTACATTGCCTGTACATCGATTATAGAAGAGGAGCTGCGGCTTCAAATGATCCATGCTCTCGTGAGCTTCGCCGAAAGGCAGCACATGAGGGCGTTTTTTTCATATTAGGACACTGTTTATTCGTTCAAGCGGAGCCTTAAATTTGTTCAAGTCAGCTTGCGGGGCAGCTTTGTTTTTTTCAAGCAAATCAGGAGATCTTTCATTCAAGGGCCATAAAGAAAGCGTTATCATATGAATAAGCCAATACGAAAGCACACGTACAAAGGAGAAATTCATATGCAACGTACCAAGACCCTGAACAGAGCCGTAACCCAAAGGACCGGCAAGCTGAATCGCAAGGACGGCATACACCTCCTGCTTCTGGCCACACCATTTGTACTGTTTACGCTGGCCTTCAGCTACGTACCTTTATTCGGATGGATCTACGCATTCTTTGATTACAAACCAGGCATCCCACTTCAACAAACCCCTTTCCTGGGGCTGGAAAATTTCCGCAACATGCTGGATGATCCACGGATGGGACCCGTGCTGGCGAACACGCTGGCACTAAGCTTGTTGTCCATTGCAACCGCTCCCGTACCGATGCTGCTTGCCATACTGATCTCGGAAGTCCGCTCCGGCTGGTTCAAAAGGCTGGTGCAGACCGTCTCTACACTACCGAATTATATTAGCTGGATCATCGTATTTTCCCTCGCATTCAGCATGTTCAGTACGGAGGGAGCCGTCAATTCCATCATGATGAAAACGGGGATCGGCAGTCCACCCGTGGATATTCTTGGTAACTATGACCGGGTATGGACGGTGCAAACCTTGCTGCTGCTGTGGAAGTCCGCAGGATGGAGCGCCATCATCTATCTGGCTGCCATCGTTGGCATCGACAGCGAACAGTACGATGCAGCCAAGGTGGATGGCGCCGGGCGCATGCGTACGATTTGGCACATTACGCTGCCAAGCATCATGCCGACCTTCATTGTGCTTTTGCTGCTCTCCGTCAGCAACCTGCTGTCCGCAGGATTTGAGCAGTATCTCGTGTTCAGCAACGTCATGATTGCAGACCGGATTGAAGTGCTTGACCTCTACGTATACCGGCTCGGACTGGTGACAGGTGACTACTCGTACTCGACAGCTGTGGGCATTTTCAAAACCGTAATTAGCGTTCTGCTGCTCTTCAGCGTCAACATTCTATCCAAGAAAGTTCGCGGTCAAGGCATCGTCTGACCCCAGGGAAAGGAGCAAAACAAATATGCGCACACAACCCGCAGGACAGACGCTTCGTCCCGTCCGCCACACCGACTGGAAAGACCTTACGTTCACCCTTTTTAATTACATCGTGCTGTCCTTGCTTGTCATCATCACCATATATCCTTTCTACTATATCTTCATCTATTCGATCAGCGATCCCATCGAGGTCCAGAAAGGGGTATATTTCTGGCCAGCCGGCTTCTCCCTTGAAGCTTATCAAGCGACGGTGAAATTGCCGGGCATCATGGACGCTGCCATTGTCAGTGTCTCCCGGACCGTGCTCGGAACGTTGATTACAGTGTTCAGCTGTTCCTTCTTTGCCTATCTCATTACCAAAGAAGAGATGCCGTTCCGCAAAATCATTTACCGTTTTGTACTGATCACCATGTACTTCAATGCAGGCTTTATCCCATGGTATCTGACCATGAAAACGTATGGATTGCAGAATAATTTCCTGCTGTACATCATTCCAAGCGCGATGTCGGGCTTTAACATCATTTTGATCAAAACGTTCATCGAACAGCTACCCGCATCCCTGGAGGAATCGGCCAAGATCGATGGTGCCGGCTACTTCCGGATCTATCGGAGCATTATTTTCCCGCTGTCGATGCCGATTATCGCCACCATTGCCGTATTCTCCGCCGTAGGTCAGTGGAATACCTGGTTCGACAACTTTTTCCTGGTGGAAAATCCGAAGCTGCAAACGTTGCAACTGGTACTCTACAACTTCCTGAACCAGTCCAGTAACCTGTCCAACATGACGACAGATGAGTTGACCCGCGGCGATGTTGTCCGGACGCTCACACCGCAGTCCATTCGCATGACCATTACGATGCTTGTCACGCTGCCGATTGTCCTGGTGTATCCGATGCTGCAGCGGTATTTTGTCAAAGGCATCATGATGGGAGCCGTCAAGGGTTAAGGTTGTATATGGTGCAATCACACCGGATTATCCGGCAATCGCCGATAATTATAGAAGAAGAAACAGGAGGGTTATGACATGAGAACTAAAAAGTCGTTCCGTCAAGTAATTGCACTGCTCATGATGACGTCTTTGCTGCTGGCAGCTTGTACGGGCAGCGGCTCGGGAACGGGCCAGACCAGCACAGGCGAAACCGGTTCGTCAGATACCGGCTCGGACAAAGACCTCGTGACGCTGCGAGTGCTCATCATGGAAACCGGCTCCAAGTGGAATACGCAGCAGAACAACGAAGTGGCCAAGGCTATTGCCGAGAAGATCGGTGTCAAAATTGAATACGTTGAAGCAGACGAAAACAAATTCAATGTATTGCTCGCTGGCGGCGATCTGCCCGACCTGGTGCGTACGGACGTGAACAAATATCAAAAACAATTGATTGAAGGGGATCTAATCGTTCCACTCGACGACCTGCTCGCTACATCCGGCAAAGACATTACGGCGAACATCGGTACTGTGGTCGAATACAGCAAAAAGAACTGGAGCAACGGTACCGGAAACCTGTATTTCCTGCCTCCCCAAGTGCAATCCAAACCGGGTACTTCCATTGCGCCAATCACCATAGGCCCGACGATTCGTTGGGACTGGTATAAGGAGATTGGCACCCCGGAAATGGCTACGATGGATGACTTGCTGGACGTTGTAGGAAAAATTGTGGAAAAGCACCCGCAGACCGAAGACGGCAAAAAAGTGTACGGCGTGTCCATGTGGCAAGATTGGGGATTATGGCCTTATACGATTCCGCCAATCATCTTTACCGAGAATGTAGGGACTACAAGCGACCTCACTGCATCCAAAGTTGGCGGCAGCGATTTCATCAGTAACTTGACCGACGAGTCCTCCAACTTCTGGACTGCACTTAACTTTTATAATAAGGCTCAACGCAGAGGATTGCTCGATCCGGATTCCCTGACGATGAAGAACAATGACTACATGGCTAAGGCTACTGCAGGACAGATCGTTGTCGGCCCCGCCACTTGGGCAATGGGGGATTTCAATGCACAGCATGCCAATGATGGCAAAGGATATCTGGTTGTGCCTGCTGGCAAACTGGCCTGGACGGGAGCAGTCAATCCGCTCGGATGGCAGGATAAAGCCTACAGCATATCCAAAACATCCAAACATCCTGAAAAAGCGATGGAATTCCTCAATTATATATACTCCTATGAAGGTGCACGCACCATGTATAACGGCGTAGAAGGCAAGCACTGGAAGATGGTAGACGGCAAACCGACACTTACGGACGAAACACTCGCATTAAAAGCAGCAGGCGGAGCTCCATACGAAGCAACCGGACTTTCACTGGATCGCAACATCATCGGTCTGGGCGGTGACATGGTCAATCCCGATGACAAAATGCCGGTCGACCTCTTTACCTCGGAGGAGGCGCTGTCCAAAGCGGCCACCCCGCTTGAGAAAGATTTTGCAGAACACTATGGCGCTTCTTACTCGGGAGAGGTATTTAAAAATTGGATCGATCAAGGCAAACTAAATACGTTCACCAGCTGGATGGACGGCATGACGGACGAGGAGATCGTACAGCGGAACACCGTTCCAGGCGTAACCTTGGACGACAAATTGAAGAAACAGGAAGCAGAACTTAAAGAACTGGCAGCGCGCGAAGCGGCCAAAGTAATTCTTTCCAAGGATGAGCAGGCGTTCGAAGCAAATAAACAGGCTGCACTTGCGGCATTCAAAAAAGCAGGAGCAGATGAGTTTACCGCCTGGTATAACGCCGAAGTACAGCGGCTTCGTCAAGCTCACGGGCTGTAATACGACTTCGCTCGTAACGACAAGCGTCACGAAGAGGAGCTAAAGCTGTGAAGTTTTAGCTCCTTTTCTTTTAAAACATTCAGTCAAACGGGAGTTGATACAGCCGTGGAGCATATTTTATCGACTGGCGGGAGGGATCTGCCGACGGAACGGAAAGAGAGCGCTGTTCAGACGGAAGCATTCACGTGGCATGCCTCATGGATCTGGGGAGAAGGCGAGGACTGGCCGCGCAACGAATGGCGTTGTTTTCGCCGGGAATTCGAATGGCATCATGGGGACCATGGAAGCGCCGAGGTAACCATCACAGCAGATGCCCGATATGTGTTATATGTCAACGGAGTGCTGTGCGGAAGAGGACCCAATCGCTCTTGGCCTTTTGAACTTAACTATCACGTGCATGAAGTGGGCCATCTGCTGCATTCCGGTCGTAATACGCTGGCTGTACTTGTTATCAGCTATGGTGTAGCTACGTTTGCGTATTTGCCGGGAAGGGGCGGGCTTCTCGCTCAACTGGAGTCCGTTCGCGATGAGGCTGATGGGGGTTACCTGAGAAGAGAACTTATTGTGGGTACGGATGCATCCTGGCAGACCGCTCTGCATGACGGATATGAACAAAGGTCGGCACGCATGTCCTGTCAGCTTGGCTTTGCCGAACAGGTGGATGCTCGCTGCTGGAATGATCGTTGGCAGGGAGTTGAAACCTTGTCGCTCGAAGAGCAAGGCATTTGGACTCCTGCCCGCATCATCGGCACGCCTGGGGATGCGCCATGGGAATGTTTGGTTGCAAATGATATTCCGGAACTGACGGAGCAAGAAGTATGGCCTGTCCGAGTGGAATCATTGAAAGAAGCATCTCTTGTGTCCTGGACGCATGTGCTTGATGTACGTGAAGCGATGGAGCCGGCAAGTCGGATGCACGCCAATCCGGTATCCTTTGCCGGCTATGTCGCAGCGGTCATTCGTGCAAGTAGCGAAGCCGAAGCAGTTGTCGGATTTTTCAGCGCGTTCCATGCTCTTCGTGGCATCACGCTTAACGGCTCATATTATCCTGCATCAGATATGGAGGGAGAACGGCCGCGCAGGCTTCAGCGGGTTAGGTTGCGGCAGGGGGAGAATCTGCTGCTGATCGAGCTGGCAGGGCAGGATCATGGCGGAGGACTGCACTTTGGAATCGACTGCGATCTTCCGTTTACGGTTGTGTCCCCATTCGAAGATGCGCCCATGAGCAACACACCATTTGTCCTGATTGGTCCGTTTGCCACCCTTGTGCATATCGACCACCAGCCCGATCGCGATCCCATCCGTGCATATCAGGGCTTTGGCGGCAATCAGCCTCTGGACGAGAAGGCATTTCCGGACGCCGATGCATATCTGCGATGCCGCAGCTTGGCTTCCGTCCCTGAACTTGCTCCATTCCGCAGCTGGATGAAGCCATTTCCCGAGAGGCTTAGCTCGGAAGCTTCAATCTTTGCGTCCAGCATCTGGAAGATGCAGGAGCAGCCGCGTCCCGTTCCTGCGGACTTGCAGCAGGTATGCGTCGCCAATCGGCAGCCGGCAATCGTGCCGACAAGCTCTGGCGGAAGGAGCACGGAGCTGATTCTGGACTTTGGCCGCGAATGGTCAGGCTATCTGCGATTCGAGGTCGATGCGGGGGAAGGTACCGTCATCGACGCGTATGGCTTCGAGTATATGGACGGCGACTGGCGACAGGATACCTTTGGTGTGGATAATACGCTTCGCTACGTATGCCGCGAAGGCAGACAACGCTACGAATCGCCGATTCGGCGCGGACTTCGTTATCTCATGCTTACCATACACGGGAATACGAGACCAGTACGGCTGTTCGGCATTAGCCTTGTCCAAAGCAATTATCCGGTGGCAGAGATCGGCCGATTCCATAGTTCGGACGCGATCCTGAATGACATTTGGGAGATCAGCAAGCATACTACCCTACTGTGCATGGAAGATACATTTGTAGATTGTCCCACGTATGAA
Source organism: Paenibacillus sp. 1781tsa1 (assembly GCF_024159265.1). Classification (NCBI taxonomy): domain Bacteria; kingdom Bacillati; phylum Bacillota; class Bacilli; order Caryophanales; family Paenibacillaceae; genus Paenibacillus; species Paenibacillus sp. 1781tsa1. The sequence continues at coordinate 3,682,980 of NZ_JAMYWY010000001.1, forward strand.
CAGGTATTTTGGGTTGGCGACAGCCGTAATGAAGCGCTCGTGAACTACTATGTATTCGGTGCAACAGATATCGTAAAACATTGTCTGCAGCTTGTTCCGGGATCAAACCGGCAATCGCCGCTCTATGTGAATCAGGTGCCTAGCGGCTGGAGCAGCGTGATTCCAAACTGGACGTTTTTCTGGGTCACTGCTTGCTTGGAATATGTCCGTCATACAGGAAGCAGAGACTTTGCAGCGAAAATCTGGCCAAAGGTAAAGTTCACGCTCGATCACTATATCTCACATATCGATGCCAGAGGACTATTGTTCATTGAAGCCTGGAATCTGCTGGACTGGGCACCATTGGAGCAGCCGAACGACGGAACGGTCACCCATCAAAATGCGATATTTGCGCGCACGCTGGCAGATGCGGCCCAATTGGCCGAATTGGCAGGTTGCGCAGAAGACAGCCCATACTACTGTTCCGCATCGGAAAGAGTAACCCGCGCCATAAACAGTTATCTATGGAGTGAGGATCGGCAGGCTTATGTGGACTGCATCCATGCCGATGGCTCTCTTTCCCGCACCTATAGTATGCAGACGCAGGTGATGGCGCTGGTTACCGGTATTGCAGCTAATGAGCGAAAGGAGAAGCTCAACGCGTACTTAACATCGCCACCTGAGGATTTTGTAGCTATAGGAAGTCCGTTCATGACGTTCTTCTATTATGAAGCGCTAGTGATGAACAACAAGACAGATCTAATGCTCCGGGACATGAGAGAGAAGTTTGGGGAAATGGTGAAACATGAGGCGACTACTTGCTGGGAGATGTATCCGGGATTTGCCGAGAATCGGCCTAATCCGAAATACCTGACACGCAGTCATTGTCACGCCTGGTCGGCAGCACCAGGTTACTTTTTGGGAACATCCGTGCTCGGGGTTCGCCCGATTGCAGACGGTTGGACCCGAGTTAAAGTTGCCCCCCAGCCTGGCCATCTGCAATGGGCAAAAGGAGCTGTACCTCTGCCTGGCAACGGAAGGATCGACGTGAAATGGGAGATTCGGGAAGAGGACGGTAGCGAGTCCACGTTTCATTTGGAAGTATGTGCTCCGAAAGAAATTGCAGTTGTGATGGAAGCACCTGAAGGATACCGACCAGTACTGGTACACAGGACATTATGAGTGCACATGTAAAGCGAAACTGATCAAGAATGGAGAGTTAACGCGATGACACACATCTCATATTACCGTTCGGATGAAAGTAAACGCTTTCTAGACGAAGTTCAGGACGAGGCCTACGCCCGCTCCTCGTTGCATGGGGATGCATGGGTGGAGATGGACAGCCGCATTCCAATCCGCTGTACGACAGACAAAGTGCACATTTCAATAGCATCCCGCCATGCCGATGCAGAGCCATCAGCTGATTTCACATATGCCAATCACCACAACGTTCGCAATTCTGCCTACCAAAAAACATTACTTCTGTCCGGAATCTGGCGAATGAAGGGAGGCGAGGCGGCTGATCATGGAGATCCGGCGCCTGCAACGGGCTGGTATGGACGAAAAGCCCGGACGAGTGAAGGCATGCGGGAACGCTGGTACGAACCGACTCACGATCGAAGCGATTGGCTGGAAGTCAGCGTGCCCACAACGGTACAACAAGCGCTGGTTGATCAGGAACTGCTCGAAGATCCCCACTGGAATACTAATACGATCGATGAACTGGAGAATCACGGCATGCCTGAAGAGACCCCCGTCTGGTTCCGCAGGACACGCGTGGAATGCATGGAATGGTGGTTTGCTACATCATTTGAACTGCCTGAAGAATGGGTGGGAGACCGACTTTCCTTGCAATTCGACGGGATCGACTACTCGGGCACCGTATTTCTCAATGGCGCATCACTGGGACATCATCAGGGCATGTTTGGCGGCCCGATTCATGACATTACAGACTTGGTTCGATGTGATAAATCCAATGTGGTTGTCGTTCGACTGGACCCAGCACCTCAAAGTTGGAACGGCCTGATGAAGCCCAGTCCGGGCTTTGGCTGGCATTATGGACACCTGATTTCACTCGGCATCTGGAAAGATGTACAGGTGGTGGCCGAACCGGACATAGCTTTGCTTGATCCGTATGTTGTAACCCTGTCCCACACCTCGGATGAAGCTGTGCTTCACTTGGAGTTTACGGCTGAGAGCAGTCTCGTTGAGCAAGTGGAATTATCCATCAAAGGGTGTATCCGGTCGAAGAAATCGAAAACGGGTGTGAATTCAATTGACCCCGATAACCTGACATTTTGCCAAAGGGATACCCTTTTTACGTATTCCATTGAAGTGCCATATGGTCGCAGCAAATTCAGTACCGTAGTCAGACTGACTGATCCCGAGGTTTGGTGGCCGACGGGTTACGGGGAACAGCCTCTCTATGAGCTTGTGTTATCTGGATCCAATTCTGGGCCCATTAACGTTGGCGAAGCTCACACGTCTTTTGGCATCCGTACGATTGAAATGCGTCCTATGAACGATGTAGCACCGGAAACGGAATATCGCTGGCAGTTTGTCATCAATGGCGAGCCAATGTTCATCAAAGGCGCGAACTGGTGTTGGCCTGATGCCATGCTTGACCATCAGAATGGGCAGTATGAACGACTGCTGGAGCTCGCCCGCAGAGGAAATGTGCAGATGCTCCGGGCATGGGGCGGCGGCTTGGTGGAAAGTGACGAATTTTATAATCTGTGTGATGAAAAAGGCATTATGGTCTATCAGGAATTCCCGCTCTGCTGGGGTCCGCCCGATTCACCACTGACGGACCTTGGCGTTATAGACCGCCAGACCACAATTTCAGTAAAACGGCTCAGAAACCACCCTTCCTTGATCATGTGGGGGGGCGGCAATGAGAATGGCAATCATGGCGGTGCAGATGAAGGATTATTTTTGGTCGGAAAAAGATGCCGCGGATACGATCCGTCCCGTCCGTTCCATCGAACCGATCCATGGGGCGGAAGTGTGCATAACTGGAACGTATATCACGGGGGTGAATCCCTGGATGAGGCAACGTTAGCGATGCCATCGGTGTTTTACGGCGAATTCGGCATTCCAAGTCAGACCAATGTTTCAAGCTGTCTGCGCTATATGCCGGAAGAAGCGTTAGCGTCATTTCCTCCAACGGAAGATAGCAGGGGTTGGAAAGCGCATTTTCACCAGTTCGGTCTGAAGGATGTCATTAAAGTCATGCGCTACGCGGCGTACGGACCGATCCGCAACTGGCAGGACTACATCACGTATTCTCAGACCGCTCAAGGTGATGCGGTTCGACTGACCGCTGATTTACAGAGGGCGGGAACAGGAAGAGATAAGAGCGGCTTCTGGTACTACAAATTCACGGATTGTTTTCCCGGACATTCGTGGGCGGTGGTCGATTATTACGGAACAGCCAAGCTTTCCTATTATCGTGCCAAACAGGCTTCACGTCCGCAAAATGCCTTTATCACCTGCACCAAACTGGATGCGTGGCAGCCAGATGAGATATTCCGCGCAGCACTGCATGTCGTGAACGATTCGCGTAACGCTCTTATCAATGCAGCTATCCAAGTCTCGATGTACGACAGTCAATTAACCGAGATGATGAAGTGGAATTATCCGGCTCTAACCGTGAAGACCGGGCTGGCGAGCTGCATCGATCAACTGGAAGTCACGTTGCCGGAAGAATCAGCAATTCGGCCGTTCTTGATTGTCGTCACGCTTCATGAAAGCAATGGAGATCTTGTGTCCGATCAGTGGTATTGGTTTAATGCCCAGCCGAAGACTCCAGAGCTGATCACTTTTGAGAGGGAGCACCGCCATCAAGCAAACGAATATCCTGGCGATGAGGCTAAGCAGGCATTTGCATTGTACGCCGAACGCTCCGATGCACCGCTGCGTGAACTTCCGCGCACTGCGCTTGAATGGTCTGTAGAGACCCAAGATCAGAGCGGCTTCATTGTCATTCGAAACATGGGAAACGTGCCTGCGATTCGAGTGATGATTCACCATTTTCCAGACGAGTGGAGTTGTTATCTGGATGACAATGATTTTGGATTGCTTGCGGGAGAAGAGAGACGTATCCCGTTTGAAATCGGGCCTGACGTGATACTGGACGGCATTACGGTAAGTGCCTGGAATGCGTTGGAGATATCCCGAATTGGCGTGTCCATCACAAGTAAATCGTGCTGACTGACAGGAAGGAGCGACAACATGACATCCATGAAGAACATGGCGGAAACGAAGGAGAAATCAGTATCTGACGAATGGTGTGCCAAGTGGATTACGCGCCCGGTAGTCCAGCCTCATGACTGGAATTCATATCAGGCGGAAGTCATTCTCAGCGTGGAAGAAGGCGGTGCAGCATTTCTGTTCGGTTATCATAACGAAGGCAATCACTGCGGTATTGAACTGCTTGAGCCTGAAGAAGATGCACAGCAGACGCACGTGTACATTTACCGCGTTGAAGAAGACGTACGCCAGACTTTGGGGAGGATTGTTTTACCTGCACTGCACAAACTTCCTCAACATCTATCACTTAAGATAACTACGGAAGCCGGGGAATGGCAGGTATCCATCGATGAACATTACACGTATCGCTGCATGGCAGCAGATTATGAAGGAACGATTGCATTCCGGACGACAGACGGGCAAAAGGCAACCTTCCGTGATCTAAAACTCAGCGGGAGTGATGGCCGCGTGCTGTACTCCAACCGCTTTTATGATCCGAAGACGACTCATTTTACCACAGATAAGATTAGCTCTTCGGGGAATGGGCTCGTGCTTGAGGAAAATATGCTGTCGATCTGTGAGGCACCCCTTCCTGTTGACAGCCCTCTGTTTCGCAAAACATTTGAATTGCCGTCGTCCGCACTCCAGGCCAGATTGCGCATCTATTCGGTGGGTTGGTATGAGCTTTGCATCAACGGGAACCGGGCGGACAACCGAGTTCTGGCTCCAGCCAATTCGCCGTATTCCCGCAGAATGCTCTTTGACACCTATGACGTGACCCATCTGCTTCAAGACAACGATAACGTACTCGGCGTGTGGCTCGGGAATGGTTACCATTTCAATTATTCAAGGTGGGGATGGAAATGGAATCAGGATAAAGCCTTTATCATGCAATTGGACCTCCAGTTTGAGGATGGCAGCAAGCGCACCATCATAACGGATGAATCTTGGTCATTCGCGTCAAGCCCGATACTTTCCAATGATATCTATGACGGAGAGTCCTATGATGCACGACAGGAGTACATCGGTTGGGATCAACCGGGATATCTTGAAAACGGAAATTGGTCGAAGGCTGTGACTGCCGAACCACCTGTCGGCAAGCTTCAAGCGAACTTCCAACCTCCTGTTGTACCTCACAACCCGGTCGAGCCCATCGCTGTCTTAAAGCCACGTCCGGGCGTGGGCGTATACGATTTTGGTCAGAACATGGCAGGGTGGGTTCGCATTCAGGTAACAGGCCCGGAAGGCAGTCAAGTGCGGCTGAGATACAGCGAGCTGGTCGATGAGCAAGGCAACATTGATCCCTGGACGAATCGAAATGCCAAAGCAACCGACACTTACATTCTCCGTGGGGAGGCGGAAGAACGTTATGAACCTCGCTTCACGTATCACGGATTCCGTTATGTGGAAGTCAGCGGTGAAACAGATCATCTCTCCATTCAGGCCATTCCGATTCATGCAGACGTAGAGCCGGCAGGCAGCTTCGAATGTTCGGATGAAGGACTCAATCAGCTCTACAGCAATATTCGCTGGTCGTACCTCAACAATCTGGTCAGCATACCCACGGACTGCTGTCAGCGAGATGAACGTACGCCTTGTCTCATGGATTCTGCTGTTGTTGAGGAAGCCGGCATGCACCATTTCAATATGCAGAATTACTATCGCAAATGGCTCGGAGATATTGAAGAAAGCACGACCAACCCGGACTGGAGCGGGGACAAAGTGTTTCTTCCTTGGCGTCTCTATCAGCATTATAACGATCTGGATATTTTACGCCAGCGTTATCCGTCCATGCAAGCATATATTGACCATCTGCATCAGGTATGGCCAGACCATCAGGTGAAGGAGGGCTTTGGGGACTGGTGTCCTCCCAATGATGATGGTTGGGAAAACTACTTCCACGAAGTCGAACTGGTGAATACAAGTATTTACTACAAAATCACGTCCATTGTTGCCGAAACGGCGTTGATCCTGGGCTTGAGCGCAGATCATGAACATTATTCGGGGCTGGCTCGGGATATCAACCTGGCCTTTCATCGCCATTGGGACGTGGGGAACGGCGTTTACAGCAGCGGTTCCCAGACCGCTCAGCTTCTGCCGCTCGCTTTTGGCATGGTGCCGATCAAAGAGCGGGCCTCGGCCGCAAAGCGGCTAGTGGAAGCTATTGGGGAACACGGCGGTCATCTTCATACAGGTATCTATGGCACCAGATATCTCATTGACGCACTGGCGGACTACGGATACATCGATGTTGCCTATGAGCTTCTGAGCAAGAAGGAATATCCCGGGTTCGGATACCAGATTGAGCGCGGAGCCACGACGCTCTGGGAGCAATGGAGCGAGAAAGGTGGCATGCATTCCCATGACCACGCCATGTTCGGGGGCATCAGCGTTTCTTTTTACACGCGACTGGCTGGTATTAGGCCCGACTCACCCGGTTACAAAAAAATATGGATTGAGCCGAAGATCCCCTCCAAGTTGGAAAGGGTGAGCGCATCGCTCAGGACGGCACATGGAACCATTGCGGTAGCATGGAAAAAAGACGAGGCAGGTCTGCACATGGAGGTGAAGATCCCTGAAGGAACTACAGCCACATTTGTCGTGCCTCCTGATATGGTGAATGCCGCGAATCTACGCCGTTCTCACACATTGAACCCGGGACAACACATCTTCTCCATCCCAATCGATACAATCCGATAAAATATGAAGAAAAGGGGAAATACAGATGACGGATATGAAGCATCGTTATGAGAGCGGATTTCCAAAGATCGGCATTCGCCCAATCGTGGATCGCCGTAAGCTTGTAAAGGCTGCGCTGGCTGAAAGCACGATGGAACTGGCGCACGAAGCTGCTGCTGCGATTACCTCCGTTCTCCGAAACCCGGACGGCTCCCCAGTGCAAGTTGTCATCTTTGATACATGCATCTCCGGAATGAGCGAAGCAGCCCGTTGTGCCGAGCAATTCAGGAAGGAAGGTGTCGGCGTCTTGGTCACGGTAGCAAATGGTTGGTGTTATCCACTTGAAACGATGGAAACGGATCCAACCCTGCCGCACGCCGTCTGGGGATTCAATGGCACCGAACGGCCCGGTGCGGTCTACCTGGCTGCGCTGCATGCGGCGCATAACCAGAAAGGCCTGCCCATTTTCAAAATCTACGGCAGACATATTCAGGATCTGGAGGAACGTAAATTGCCAGAGGATGTCCGGGATCAACTAGTCCGGTTCACCCGTGCGGGTCTTGCTGCTGCACTGCTGCGAGGAAAATCCTATCTGTCGATAGGCTCCGTCTCCATGGGCATCGCAGGTTGTATTATAGACGAAGATTTCTACCAGCGTTATCTGGGCATGCGCAACGCTTATGTGGACATGACTGAGGTTACGCGCAGGCTGGAGAAGCATATTTATGACGAGCAGGAATTCCACTCAGCTATGGATTGGGCCGATCTTCATTGCAAAGAAGGGCCTGATCCCAATCCGGAGTCGGTTCAAATCGATCCAGAGAGCAAAAAGGAAAACTGGAAAACTTCCATTCGCATGACGATGATTGTGCGTGATCTGATGATTGGCAATCCCAAACTGGCCAAAATGGGATACGAAGAAGAGGCGTATGGTTATAACGCCATTGCTTCCGGGTTCCAGGGACAGCGTGAATGGACCGATCACCTTCCCAGTGCAGATGTGCTTGAAGCGATTCTGTGCAGTTCATTCGACTGGAATGGCATTCGCGAACCCTATATGGTCGCCACCGAGAACGACAATCTGAACGCCATCACCATGTTGTTTAATCACTATTTGTCGCATACTGCCCAGATTTTTGCCGATGTTCGTGCATTCTGGAGTCCGGAAGCCGTGAAACGAGTGACAGACTGGCAACCTGATGGCCTGGCTGCGGCAGGGTTCATTCATCTGATCAATTCGGGACCGGCTGCGCTCGATGGAACGGGGGAGCAGCTTCGCGACGGTCAGCCCGCGATGAAGCCTCACTGGGAGATTGATGAACAGGAAGTTCATGCCTGCCTCAATGCGGTTAGCTGGCGACCAACCTATATGGACCAATTTGCAGGCGGAGGCTATTCTACCGATTATACAACCCGTGGGGGGATGCCCGTCACCATGGCACGCATTAACCTCATAGCAGGGCTGGGGCCGGTGCTTCAGCTTGCGGAAGGGTATACGTTGGAGTTGCCGGAGGAAGTACATCAACGACTGGATCTGCGAACGACACCAACGTGGCCAACAACATGGTTTGTCCCGAATCGGGTAGCAGGTGATCCGATATTTGATGACGTCTACAGCGTGATGGAAGCCTGGGGTTCGAACCATTGTGCTGTAAGCTATGGCCATATCGGAGCCGACTTAATTACGCTTGCGAGCATACTGCGCATTCCGGTTAACATGCACAATGTTGAAGCAAAGCGCATTTTTCGGCCCAGCGCCTGGACAGCATTTGGCACAAAAGATCATGAGGGTGCAGACTATCGTGCTTGTGCTGCATATGGCCCGTTATATGGCTAAGTAGAGAGGATGACAGGATTGGAAATCCTTTGTGACTATGGACAGGTATTCATTCATGACTCGGAGGTTGCTGACATATGACGACTCATTTACAGCCTAAAGGGATTGGCAATATGGAAAAGTTCGACTTGCTTCCTGTACTAAAAGACGGCGTGCAGGTTCACTATGAAGGAAGCATCGACAAGCAAGGACGCAATGCAGACTGGGATTGGTGGCTTTATAAAGACAGGAACGAGTGGGTGATTTTTGATTATTGCGGTCCAGGCTGCATCTATAATTTTGTCCAACACCGTTATCCCGAAAGTCCGGAACCCACCTTTTCCTTTTATTTTGACGGCGAAGATACGCCCCAATTTGTGATCAAGGCCTCCGAATTCGGGAATAAATTTCCTTTCGTAACTCCGCTGGCAGACGCTTATATTGGACCCGAGGACAATGGGCGCGGACCGATACGCGTCGTTCGAAGTTATGTCCCTATGCCCTTTCAGAAATCGTGCAGAATTACCTCGGACATTCAACTGAAAGGAGCAGCCAAAGGGGATGGCGGGTGGGGCCATGTCGTTTATCATTCCTATGATGCCTCTGATCATATATCTACGTTCACCGGAAAAGAAAACTATGCCCCGCTGATCGAAATGTGGTCTCGGGTTGGTGAAGATCCCAAAACAGCCGTAAGATGCAAATCTCGATATTACGAAATGTTGGCCGTTAACGCAGGAGAGAAACGAACCATTCTGGAAGAGGTGGGTCAAGGCAGTATCGCCTCAATAAGCGCTGCGTTCAATCCCCACTCCTTTTCATCCGAAGACCTGCAACACCTCTGGATCAAAGCAAGCTGGGATAAACATGAACAACCGGATATTTGGTGCCCCATAGGTGTATTCTTCGGCAACGAGCTTGGATTCAATCCTGTCGGTGTACTGTCGCATGGGAGAAGAGGAGACGGATTATTCTATAACTATTTCTCCATGCCGTACTGGGAGCATGCGGTGATTGAACTGGTGAACAAAGGGAACCGTGACGTCTTGTTATCCGAATTACACATTGAATTTACAGAAGAGCGAAACGCGGTTTATGAGAAGAGTCGAACCGGTTATTTTCGCACATCGAAATATTATGAACGCCAGGCAACAGAAGGGTCGGACAGCATCATCGGTCAACTCAAGGGAAGAGGACACATGGTGGCTGGGCACGTAACAGGTTTTACCCGTAAACCGGGCACAATCAGCTGTGAAGGCGATGTCCGTATCCACATTGACGGCAATGCGACACCACAAGTTGAAAGCGACGGTTCCGAGAGCTGGGTATGTTATGGTTGGGGATTTCCGACGCCGCCTGAATGTAATCCATCCAGTGCCTATGACGGAATCCCTGACAACCCATGGTCCATGGTCAGAATGTGCAGCGGTGACTGGTATCCGTTTCAGACGGAGCTCGTATTTGGTATTGAAGCAGGAGAGTATAACAACCAGTATCTCGAACATTCAGGCATTCTGTTCTACTATGGTGTGGACGAACCGGGAATGGTTCTGACGGACGAAATAAATATTGGCGATCCCATATCGGAGAGGAACCATGATTACAAAACAGAAGGCAGCCGCGGTTACTATACTCTGGATTCAGCTTATGAAGGCGACCAAGACGATATCATGATTCGTGATAGAGGTCATGAGACAGATGTTTATAGTGAATTCACAATCCGTATCAGGGAGGATAACAGAGGCGTAAGACTGCGGCGGAGGTGCGATCAGATCACAGGGAGACAACGGGCCTTCGTTCATGTAGATGGGGTGAAAGTAACAGAAAGAACGTGGTACACGGCGGACCGAAATCCCTATAAACGATGGCTGGATGATGAGTTTGTAATCCCTGAATCCTATACCAAAGGCAAGAAGGAGCTTCATATTCTAATCGAATTTATTCAGGACGGCGAGGCCAGAGCATGGAACGAATTTCGTTATTGGGTTTATACAATGAAATAGAGGAACAGTGCTGAGCTACGTTTCTTCTAATGTCACGATGCAAATTAAAGCATTGGAAGATGAGCTGGGCGTTCGACTCTTTGATCGATTGGGCAAGCAACTCGCTTTTAAAACTGCGGGCAAACGCTTTTTACCGCATGCCCAAGACGTACTTGAAAAATTGGAAGAAGCTCGTAGTGCTGTCCATGACAATGAAAAAACTTAATGGTACCCTAACGAGAAGAGGGACTTCATTTTGAAGTCCCTCTTCTTGGTAATTCTACAATTAGCAACGTCATAATTGACTAGGTTTAACCTAGTTGTTGCGAACCATTGAACCACACGGATTGGATTGACAAGGTATCAGAAATATTAGTGGTCGGATCACCGTTTATGAGAATAAGATCAGCACGCGCACCTTCGGTAATCCGGCCGCGATCATGTAGACCAAAACAACGGGCCGGTTTGGCAGTAGCCGACTGAAGAGCTTCGATCGGAGTGAACCCGGCCTTCACCAGCAGCTGCATTTCGTGGTGGACACTGGCCCCATGAGCAAGTCCACCAAGGTTTGGAACGGGAACCGGTGCTACATCCGTCCCTACAAGAATATCAACTCCGGCATGGTGAAGATCCATCACATTCTTAAAGCTGTTCTCCATATTGCCTTGTGGGAACGTATTGAAACTTGAGTTCAACATATCGATCCAATCCGGACTTAATTTGGAATGCACTCGTGGATCACTCGTGAGTTCCGATGCCGGATTACCAATAATCGATGAATTCAATACCAAGCACGGTGTAACAAAAGCTCCAGAATCAGCTATGGATTTAACCAATTCGGACGTCCACTCGGGTCTGTCGATAAACAAATGGCCCAAACCGTCGACTCCAAAATTGATGGCTGCTTTCGATGAGGAAGCCGTCAAAACGTGGGCGATGACCAACTTATCGAACTTATGGGCTTCAGTAACGGCTGTTTTTAGAATCTCATCACTTAGAACAGGCAGGCCAGGTGCCCCCATGACCGTTCCTTCTTCAATCATGATCTTAATATAGTCCGATCCATTCTCCACTTGGGTATGCACATGTTTGATCGCTTCTTCAACCGTCGTCACTTGAGGTATTTCGTCGTGATCGTGAGCGTAAGCGGCCAACATGGCTTCCCGGTCTGCCTCTGGTAACTTCTCTAGTTCCTTCAATACGAATTCAGGTATTTCATCTCCATCTGGCAGTAATTCATCGGGGTGCCCACCAGGAGCGGTAATCGCTGTACCAGCAGAACGGACGTCCGCGATGTCATCCACATTTTTCAGCTGAATTTCGCGTCCTCTTTTAGTAAAATCGCCGTTCATTTCGAGTTCTGTTGTAACACCGAATTTCAAGGCATCTCGTAATCCGCCAATTGAGGTATGGACATGTGCATCAATAAGACCAGGTATCAATGTTGCATTTTCTCCATCGATAATTGTTGCATCGGCTGGAATGTCTCCGCCTACTGAAATAATGGACTCTCCACTAATGATAATATGTCTGGGAGCAATAATTTGATATCCGTCAAAGATTCGTACATTCGTAATCGCCGTAATTTCTTCTAACCCAGCATTTTGTTTTACATTCTCCATCCTAATTCCTCCTAATGCGTTTTTGACTGAACACTTCGGAGTATAACTGTTAGATACCTAACAGTCAACAATCTAATATTTGTTTGACAAGTATATTAGGATCGCTGTATAGTTTAGTTACTTACAATTAGACTCCTAACAATTAGAGAGGGAGATGGATGGTCATGCATTCCCGAAAAGATACGCCTTATATGGAATTGTTTCAGATTATCGGGCTTAAGTTAAAGAAAAGAGCGGATGAGAGTATAAAAGAGCTAGGATTAACTTCTCAACAAGGAAAAGTAATCGATTATATTTATGAGAATCAAAATAATCATATTATTCAAAAGGATATTGCTGATCGGTTTCATCTGCGAGGGGCAAGCGTTACAAGCATGCTTCAAGGTCTAGAGCAAAAAGGGTTCATCGAACGTAAAATCCCGGTCAATAATGAACGACAAAAAAATATATATGTTTTACCAAAAGCCGTTGAATTGATTGAAGATTTTAATAACTCATTTCAAAAAGTAGAGGATGAAATTGCTCAAACCCTTAATGACGAGGAGAAGCAAATCTTAAAGAAATTGCTAATCAAAATTAATGAAAGCATATAAAGAAGAGGAAATATATAGATAGCCTAAAGCTAAAGGAATGTTTGCCATGCAAAGACGTCTAAACTAACGGGAAACAATAGTCTCATAAAACCAAAGGAGGCCGCTGATCAACAGGATCAGCGGCCTTATTCGACTACCGGGCAGAAAGACGATGATAATCAAAAGTGTCGCGGGACAAGAACATTGTGCCATTTCCGATTTGTTAGTGATCTATCTGGTGATGAGATCGAATCTGTCCGTTCCGGTTCGTTGACGACATACGCCTCCAACAAAGTGACTGTTGTTGAGCATTTAAGCGCGTGAGCTTTTGCTGACTCTTGCTCATCCGCTACCGGATGGTATTGGCAGCCAGGATGTCATTGAGAACATAACCTGGACACCGTTTCGCATCTTGCAGTGATGTCCAGATTCTGAACGCCAAGTCCACTCGTGGGTTGGTTTTCAAGTCGAATAAAATATTGTCTACCACAGAGACAGGAAAGTTATCCTGCCTTGAAGAAACAGTTTATGTAAGCGCATGCAGCAAGGTTAACCTTGTCGATAACACGTTTACGGATGTTCCAAATAGAATTAGCTAGCAAATGAGAAAATTTTAAGGGAGAGTGCACATGAAACTTCAATATGACAAACCTGCACATGTATGGACGGAAGGGCTTCCCATAGGTAATGGCCGTCTTGGCGGCATGATCTTTGGTGGGGTGGAGCAGGAGAAAATCAGCTTGAATGAGGATACACTGTGGTCCGGTTATCCGAAGGACGGCAACAATCCTGGGGCAAAGGATGCTCTGCCAAAGGTCCGCACGCTGTTACAAGAGGAACGTTATACGGAAGCAGACACGCTGACCAGAGAGATGATGGGCCCGTACACTCAATCGTACCTGCCCTTCGGAGATTTACTCCTGCGTTTTGAACACGGGGATATCTACCATTCCTACAAGCGGACGCTGGATGTAGAAAATGCAGTGCACAGCCTTGAATATCAGATTGGCCATGTGATTTATACCCGCGAAATGTTTGCGTCGCATCCGGATCAGGTAATTGTGCTGCGGCTGGCTGCTAGTGTGGAAGGCGCGCTGAATGTACATGCGTCACTGGATAGCCCGCTTCGGCATGTGACTAGTGCTAGGGAAGAACGTTTTGTTCTGGAAGGAACAGCCCCGGAACATGTAGATCCGAGCTATTTTGCAAGCGATGAGCCTATTCGGTACGGTGACTCTGAACATAACAAGGCAATGGTATTTGAAGGACAGCTAGCGGTGAAGACAGAGGACGGACAGGTAACGGTGGATGGCAATGGAATTCATGTATTGGGTGCAACAACGGCAACCTTTTATTTCAGCGCAGCTACAAGTTTTAACGGTATGGATGCCATTCCGGGAGTCGAGGGAAAAGACGCTTCCTTCATTGCAAGTTCATTTCTGGATGAGGCGGTAGCCAAGTCATATGACAGCATGCTTGACTCGCATATTGAAGATTACCGTAGGTTGTTCGATCGGGTGAAGCTCCAGCTTGGGAATTCACCTGCTCCGGAGGAGATGTCGACCGAACAGCGGATTACTACCTATGGAGCGGAGGACCCGGGGCTTGTGGAACTGCTCTTTCACTATGGGCGCTACTTGCTGATCTCAAGCTCCCGTCCGGGAACACAAGCCGCGAATCTTCAGGGTATATGGAATGCAGTAACTCGTCCTCCCTGGAGCAGCAATTATACGTTGAACATCAACACGGAGATGAACTATTGGCCTGCTGAAATATGCAATCTGGCCGAATGCCATGAGCCCTTACTGGACTTGATCAGCAATCTGGCGAAGAAGGGCGTTGAGACCGCACAGGTCAATTATGGAACTCGCGGCTGGACCGCGCATCATAACACGGATATCTGGGGACATACGGCACCGGTGGGCAATTATGGTGACGGTGATCCAAGCTGGGCCTTCTGGCCGATGGGAGGTGTTTGGCTGACTCAGCATTTATGGGAGCATTATACTTTTAGCGGAGACGAGACGTATTTGCGTACTTCCGCTTATCCTGTGTTGAAGGAGGCAGCCCTGTTCGCACTGGACTGGCTTATTGACGATGGTAGCGGTCGTCTTGTGACTACACCTTCGACTTCGCCGGAGCATAAATTCCGAACATCAGAAGGTGTAGCAGCGGTCAGTCCGGGTTCAACCATGGATATCTCATTGATCTGGGAATTGTTCACCAACTGTATTGAAGCCTCGGAGATTCTTGGAACAGACCCGGATTTCAGAAACGAACTGGTGAGCATCCGTGAGCGTCTTCTCCCGCTGCAAGTCGGAAAATATGGTCAATTGCAGGAGTGGTCGAAGGACTTTGAGGATGAGGACATTTATCACCGGCATACCTCGCATCTGGTAGGCGTGTATCCGGGTCGACAGCTTTCGGACGAGGAGACGCCGGAATTGTTTGTCGCAGCCAGAACCTCACTTGAGCGGCGGGGAGACGAAAGCACAGGCTGGAGTCTGGGATGGCGTGTTGCGCTTTGGAGTCGTTTCGGGGAAGGAAACCGTTCCCTGCGTCTGCTATCCAACATGTTACGCCTGGTCAGAGATGGAGCGTCGGAACACTACAACCATGGAGGGGTTTATCCGAATCTTCTGGGAGCACATCCTCCGTTTCAGATCGACGGCAACTTCGCTGCCTCTGCCGGGATAGCCGAGATGCTGCTGCAATCTCACCGTACTTATATGGAACTGCTACCTGCATTGCCGGATGCTTGGCAGCAGGGCAATGTTTCCGGCCTGCGTGCCCGAGGCGGATTTGAGGTTAGTATCCGGTGGGACAACGGACAACTTGCAGAAGCGTATATCACTTCACACCTGGGCCGGGACTGCGTGCTTAAAGGTGAAGGTCCAGTTGAGGTAACACTTGACGGCAGCGTAGTTGAAACGGAGAACACCGATTCAAATATCATAAGTTTCCCTACATCTGCAGGACGTACCTACAAGATTAAGATGAGTTAAATCGCGTTATGGATCGGAAGATCGTTGCATGGAAAATGCTCTGTTCCGTCTTTATAATGAGGGCAGACTTGGGCAGGAGAGACGTAACCAGCTCCACTCATGGCACAGCATGCAACAATAAGGAGGCATATGATGCTAACTCGCGATACAGCCGTACAAGTGCAGCAACAGAATGTTAATCTTGTAAGCGTTACAAATGGGCACGTGAGCCTGGAGATCAATCTTGAGAATGGTGAAGTGTCCTGCATCGGCAAGCATTCTTCCCATGTGAAAGGCATTCGTAGTGCTTTTCGCTGGCAGGGCCGGGAATACAACACGGATCATTATCAGAACCATGAGCTGACGGCACAGGAAGATATTGTTCGAGAAGGATTTGGAAAAGGCATCCGCTTGGTCGTTCTGCATAAAGCTTCGTTGCTGCCCCAACTGGAGCAGCATTTCTATATGTATGAATCCTCACCGTATGTATTGGTGCAGACCGCTATAGTCGGTGATGAAGAGCTTAAGACGAATCGCATGGCTGTCATCCAATCCAAAACCATATCGCTCGGAGAATCCGGCCAGAATGAACCAAGCATTCTGCGTGTTCCGTTTGACAACGATAAATGGGTGAGATATACGGTGGTCAAGCCGCCGCTTGATGTGGAGAGTTACGAGGCGACAGCCTTGTTCGCGCCCGACAGCCGCCGGGGAATTGTGATGGGATCCCTTACGCATAAGGTATGGAAAACAGGAATTCGTATGCAAAGCGAAAAAAGCGGACAGATAGAGGGACTTGATCTGTACGGTGGTGCTGTGAGTGAACTGACTCGCGATTCCCAGCCTCATGGCTATGTGAAGGGAAAAAGAGTGGAATCTCCCCTGGTATTCATCGGGTTCTATGAAGACTACCGTGAAGGTCTTGAAGCCTACGGTCAGGCGAATACCTGGATTGAGGCTCAATTACCTTGGGAGGGCGGCGTTCCGATCGGATGGAACAGCTGGTCCGCGGCCATGAGTGATCTGGACTATGATCTGTATACAGCGACCAGCGATTTTCTGAAAAATGAAGTACAGCCGCTTGGATTCGAGAATGAGGAAACGTTATACATCAACTTTGATGCTTTCTGGGACAATTTTACGCCGGAAGAGATGAAGAGCGCGCTGGACCGGGTGCGGCAAAATGGACATAGAGCGGGAACGTACTGGACCCCATTTGCCTTCTGGGGAGGGCCTGATCAGTTCGGTCAGGCGGTCGAAGGAACGAACGGCAAATACACCTATGCAGATATCCTGCTGCGTGACAGTGAGGGCGAAATTCTGCCAGATGTAGACGGTGGTCTGGCAATAGACCCGACACATCCCGGCAACCTGCAAAGAATCGACTGGTTCACGGATAAATTCATTGCGGAAGGTTTCGAATATATCAAACTGGATTTCTTGGCACATGGCTCGCTGGAAGGACAGCACCACAACCCGGATATTACTACAGGGATCGCTGCTTATCACTATGGCATGTCTTATTTGCAGCATAAGATCTCACCAGAAGTAATCGGACGACCGTTTTTCATTAACTTGTCCATCGCACCATTATTTCCTTATGCTTTTGCCCACAGCCGCCGTATCTCCTGTGATGTCTTCGGTACACTTGCGGATACGGAATACCTGCTGAACTCATTGACTCACGGCTGGTGGATGAGCAATACGCTCTATCGCTACAATGATCCTGATCATTCGGTGTTGTACAAGAGCTTCAACCAGGAAGCTACCGGTTGGCATGAAGGACGTAGCCGTCTGACCGCTTCAGTTATTGCCGGTACGGTGCTTCTGCTCGGGGATGACTTCCGTAAAGAGGAAGCTGCCGAACGAGCAAAAGAGTGGCTTGGCAACAAGGATATTTTGAGCGTTGCTCGTATGGGCAAAACCTTCCGTCCAGTTGAAGGTGATTTTGGGAAACTGTCTTCTGACGTGTTTGTCCTGGAATCGTCGGAAGAGAAGAGCTTCTATCTCGCCGTCTTCAATTTTGATTCTGCACAGGCAGCGGTGAAATCCATCTCGCTTGAGCGGGCCGGGCTAAACGCCAATGCCCTATACAATGTGCAAGATCTGTGGGAAGGCCCACAAGGGGAAACGTCTGGAGAGCTTATTGTCTCGCTGGAACCGGCGGAATCCAAAATCTTCAGATTGACCGTGAAGGAAAACGGATCGGAGTCAAATAATTAAGCGGAACCATGATCGATTTTAAAATAAAAACAAAGTCAAACGCGCGCTTTTGTATCTCACAGATCGCGCGTTTATTTGTTTGGGGACTGGAGGACATGATATGAACGATTTTACTATGTGGTATTCAACCCCTGCAGCGGATTGGTCTCAAGGCTTGCCGCTGGGCAATGGAAGAATAGGGGCAGTTGTTATGGCGTCATCGCATCGTGAGGTATGGAGTATGAGCGAGGTTACCTTCTGGTCGGGGCGGATTGACCCGGAGCATCCTTCTGAAGGAGGCAAGGCTGCACTGGAAGAGATGCGCAGCTATTTCTTCTCCGGCGATTATGATGAAGGAGATCGACTTGCCAAACAACATTTGCAGCCAAAGAAGCGTAATTTCGGCACCCATCTTGGATTATGTGATGTTGTTATTGATTTTGGGAAGAAGAATTCGAGTTCTGATGAAGTTGGAAGCTTCCAACGTGAGCTGGATCTTACTCATGCGTTGGCCGGGGCTTTCTGGAAGGATGATGACATGACGATTCTTCGTGAAGTTTTCGCTTCTCACGCCGATGATATAGTGGCCTCCCGAATTTGGAGCGATGCTCCGGGTGGCGTATCCTTTACACTTGGTTTGCAGGCAGGCACGGAATCTTTCAAGGTTATAGCCTTAGATGATAACACGCTTGAATTCCAAGGACAGGCAACGGAAAATGTACATAGTGATGGGACTTGCGGCGTATGGGCCAAGGGTTTGCTCAAGTTGGTTATATCCGGAGGGACTGTCGCAAGTAGAGATGATCGATTGACTGTGACCGGAGCGGATGAGGCATGGATTTATTTTAGTGTGAGCACAGATTATCGCCGTACAGATCAGGAGTGGGAAACAGAGAACGAGTCTACGCTGATGAGGGCTTTAGAGAAGGGTTATGCCTTGCTGAGGGAGGATCATATCCGTGATTACGGTGATCAATATGACAAGGTAGATATTCAGTTGGGGCACAAGGGGAAATCCGGTCTGGCTACAGACCAACGCATTCGTTTGTTGGAACAGGGTGAGGGGATTGAAGATCCGCAGCTGTTTGCATTATTTTTTCAATATGGACGGTATCTGACCATTGCGGGCTCTCGTGAGAACTCACCGCTGCCACTTCATCTCCAGGGAATCTGGAATGACGGTGAAGCGTGTCGAATGGGCTGGAGCTGTGATTATCACCTTGATGTGAACACCCAGATGAATTATTACCCCACAGAGATTACGAATCTTGGAGAGAGCCATCTTCCGTTATTTCGGTATGTTGAGGACCTGGCACAGGCGGGCAGGGAAACGGCTCGTAATGTATATGGATGCGAAGGTTGGATCGCTCATGTCTTCTCCAATGTATGGGGCTTTACGTTGCCTGGGTGGGAGACCTCATGGGGGCTGAACGTTACAGGTGGATTATGGCTGGCTACACACCTGATTGAGCATTATGAGTATAGTCAGGATCGTGTTTTCCTAGAGAATGTGGCCTATCCTGTACTTAAGGAATCCGCGGCCTTCTATCTGGACTACATGTGTGAGCATCCTCGGAACGGTTGGCTGGTGACGGGTCCTTCTAATTCGCCGGAGAATCATTTTTATCCCGATAATTCGAGAGAGGCGGCACAGCAGCTGTCTATGGGAACAACAATGGACCAGATGCTGGTGCGCAGGCTCTTCGAATTTTGTCTTCATTCAGTTGAACTTTTGAATAAAGACGAGGAACTCGGACGCAAGCTGGAAGAAGCAATCAGCAAGCTTCCACCTCTACAGATCGGCAAGAAAGGCCAGTTACAGGAGTGGCTGGAAGATTATGAAGAGGTGCAGCCGGAGCATCGGCATTTGTCTCATATGTATGCGCTGTATCCGGACAATCAGATTACACCTGACCATACACCGGAACTCAGTGCGGCAGCACGAGTAACGCTGGAGAACCGCATGGTCCAGGAAGAGCTGGAGGATGTTGAATTTACAGCTGCTGTGTTTGGACTGGGTTTTGCGAGATTGCACGATGGGGAGACGGCATATAAACACCTCTCACATTTGATCGGCGGCCTGTGCTTTGATAATCTATTCACCTATTCCAAATCCGGAATTGCTGGAGCTGAGAGTAATATTTTTGTCGTTGATGGAAATTTCGGCGGTACAGCTGTCGTAGCGGAGATGTTGCTGCAAAGTTATGCGGGCGAGATTCACCTTCTGCCAGCGCTTCCACAGGCATGGAGCACCGGCTCGATAACCGGGTTGAGAGCAAAAGGAAATGCCGAGGTTGACATCGTTTGGGAGAATGGAAGGCCGACCTCTACGAACATTCACACTTTCTCGCCGGAAACATTCACCATTTGTTGGGGCAACCATAGAACGATCCTTCATGCCGAAGCAGGCGAAAGTTACTATTTCAATAGCGAGCTGGAGTTGGTAAAATAACGATCTATACTTGAAAATAACTTTCATTTATATGGACCATGGTCTCACGGGGGGAAAAACATATAATAGAGATAGACAGAGACAAAGGGAGGGGACGTTGATGTATAGTATTTTTTTGGTAGACGATGAAGAGCTGGGACTTGAGATGATGAGGGATTATATCCGTTGGGAAGAGATGGGTATCTATATCATGGGAACGGCGAGTAACGGCAGGGAGGCCTTGGAGAAGATCGAGGCCACCCAGCCTGATATCGTTCTTACCGATGTTCAGATGCCGATCATGAACGGTATTGATCTGGCGAGAAAGATACATGAGAGCTACGACTCGATCCAAGTGATGTTTCTGACCGGGCACGATGAATTTCAATATGTAAAATCGGCTATCAACGTAGGGGCCGTGGGATATATGCTAAAACCTTTGGATTTAAATGAAATTGAAAGCGTTATCAGTAAAGTTAAACAGCGTTGTGACGAAGTTGCAATGAAGAACCGTTCCATGGAGGCGGCCAAAGCCAATATCCTGAAGGAGTTATCTTACGAAAAAAATGAGGATCGTGCTCTTGATCTCGCTTGTAGTTTCAGCCGTCTAACCCGACAATCTGAGACCACACGATATGCAATGGCCTTGTTTAGTATCGATCCCAAGGAGGCTGAAGAGGAACAGCAAAGTCTGGAGGAATGTACGGCTCGGCTGGTGTCTTTTCTCGATCATTTCTTCAAAGCGAAGAACCTGAAAGCGATCTTTGTGGATTACAAGGAAGGAGAGACCGGTGTATTTATGGAAGCGTCCCAACAGCCGGGACATTATGCGTGGGAAGACTTGGCGGAGGCTATTCGTAGTGCCTTGGATTTTACGGTAACGGCTGCTGTAGGCGGACAAGAGACCGAGTTATCCAACATTCACTGTCTGTATGAACAGACGCGAACCATCTTGAACGAGCGTTTCTATGAAGGTACAGGCACGATTATTCATGCGGAGAAGCTTTCGAACCAGTTTTATACAGAGCATATGCCCCCTTTTGAACAAAAGGAATGGTTTGAGGCCATTAACCGACTAGACTTTGAATGGGCTGCACAGAAGCTGCATGGGTATATTGAGGGATTGGCAACACTGCGAGTCAAGAAAAAAATCATCTGCGACTGGTCAATAGATCTCGTTAATGAGCTGCTGGAGCAGCTTCATAAACCTGTTCCAAAGCGGGCTGAGCTGTATCATTCCATCTATAATGCACTGACTCTGCATGAGATCGAGGATCTGATTCTCGGTACTGCGGAAGATGCGGTGAGTATGCTGGGTGAGCGGTTTATGGACAAAAATGCAAAATTGATTCACAAGGTCCGCACCCTCATCGATCAGAATTACAATCAGCCGATTACCATCAACAGCCTGTCTGATCAGGTCTATTTGTCACCGAACTATTTGAGATCCATATTTAAGGACAAAACAGGGATGACCATTCACGATTATCTGACACGCATCAGACTGGATAAAGCCAGGGAACTGCTGGCAGATGGCTCGCTCAAGATTCACGATATCGCGCAGAACGTGGGCTATGAAAGTACATCTTATTTTATATCTCTTTTCCTGAAGACACAGGGCGTAACACCCAACGAATACAGGAAAAGTATATGACGATACAGGCTGTCTGGTAACGATCATGATCCTCCCGTTTTCCTTGAACATGATTTTGGATAGGCTCCCTCTGAGTAACCCATGATATGGCAAATGAAAGAGGCTTTCCTGTATGAATAGTAACATTGTGGTATGGAACATCCCTCTCCTCCTTTTTACAATTAGGCATATAGGAAAGGAAGGAGGAGAGATGGGATTTAGCAGCTCTTTATGAAAGCGATTACAGATAATGGCTGTGAACCACCGCAGGATAGGCATATGGAGACCTGACTCAATCAAAAGATAATGGAGGCATGTTATGTTGGGACGGATGATGAAAAAAGGATTGGTGTGCTTAATCATTTTTTGCTTGGTAGTTGGCGGGGGCCAGTTCGTCCGAACAACTCACGCCGATGATATGAATACCTATGAAGCCGAGGCCGAGGGGAATATTTTGCTTGGTAACGCGAAAATCTCCGATAGCCCGACGGCTTCAGGCGGCAAAAAGGTCGGAGGCATGTATCAAGGCAGTTCCTTGCAATTTAACAATGTTACTGTAAGTGAGGCAGGAAATTATAAGATTTCCATTTACTACATTTCAGGTGATTCGCGGCCGTTTAATATTAGTGCGAATGGCGGGGAAAAGCAATTTGAAGAACCGCTCAAGACAGTCGACTGGGATACGGTGGGAACGTATGATGTGACTCTTCCGTTGAACGCGGGTACCAACACCATCCTGATTGATGACAACAACTGGTATTCTCCTGACATCGACAAGATTGTGATCCGCGGTTTGGACAGTGACCACCCGGGAGAAGGGGGCGGAGACGACTGGAAGAAAAATTTGCATGGTGCAATCATTGAGGCAGAAGCAGCCGACAATATTTTGAAAGGCAATGCCAAGGTGGTGGACAGCAGTATCAGTTCAGGCGGAAAAAAAGTAACGGATATGAACAAAAACAGTTCACTGCAATTTACGAATGTAAACGTACCGGCAGATGGTACATATTTGATCCGGATATCTTATATTTCTGGTGACCAGCGACCTGTCTATATGCAGGTGAACAATGGGACGGATGAGATGATTGATCTGCCCAAAACGGCAAGCTGGAATACGGTAGGCACGTATGATGCGGAAGCTTCCCTCCATAAGGGAGTGAATACCATCACGTTCTCGGATCATGATTGGTACTCCCCCGATTTTGACCGAATTGAAGTGATCCCGTATACGCTTAGCTATGAAGCCGAAGATTCGGGCAATACACTGACTGGTGAAGCACGCGTAACAGAGAGCCCGAATGCTTCCGGCGGCAAAAAGGTCGGCTATCTGAATGGCGGGAGCTCTTTGACGTTCAATAAAATTATAGCCCCCATGACAGGTGATTACCGCGTTAAGGTAGATTATTTTTCCGGTGATCCGCGGAGTTTCTATGTCCATGCGAATGATGGGGAAGAGCAGTTCCACGATCTGCCCAAAACCCCGGATTGGGATACGGTAGGTACGTATGATCTTACACTCCCATTAACTGAAGGCGAGAATACGATTACCTTTTCAGACAATAATGGCTATTCTCCCGATCTGGACCGGATTATCGTAGAGCCTGCGATAGAGACAGAACCCGAAAATCCAGGTGAAGGAGATGACGATCTGGGAACACCGGGTGACTCTCAACGATACGGGGATATTACGGTGACTGATTACACGTATGGCCTTCAGGTATCGAACGGACAATACGAAGTGTCTTATAATACCCAAACTGGATTCGTCGGCTATAGCTGGGCAGAAGGGCAGAAGATGCGGGGGATTTTCAGCAGCATTAAACTTGGCGAGAGCCTTTTGGAAACCAAAGGTTATGAGAGTCATGCGAGCGGTGGAGCACCGCTGGAGATTCAGGATGGATTCGGCAAAGGCGTGGAGCTGACTTTTGTTCATACTTCCACTGGAAAACCAACCCTGAAGCAAGTCTACCGGTTTTATGAAGATCAATTGTATTTCCTCAACCGTTTGGACGCCATCAGTGATACAGACATCCAGAGTAATTACATGTCCCCAATTACCGTGAAAAATACAGGTGGTGTGGATATCGGTGTCAGCTCGGATAACCGTGTGCTTACGGTACCTTTTGACAACGATGCCTGGATTCGCTATAAATCTCAAACGATGAACCGGGCGGATACCAGTTACGAAATGACAACGGTGTTCAATAACTCAACACGTAACGGTCTTGTGATCGGTTCAGTAACCCATGACACCTGGAAGACAGGTATTGACTGGAAAGGCTCAGCTAATCGGTTGAATGAATTTGCTGTATATGGTGGTGCAGCCAGTGACGTTACCCGCGATACTCAGCCACATGGCAGCCTGACCGGTACTGAAATATCCTCACCTATGATTATGGTAGGCGGTTTCAGTGATTATCGTACAGGACTTGAAGAATACGGTAAAGCCAATGCGATAATCACGCCTCCCCTAGCCTTGAATCCGGAGCTGGCACAAGGTGTTCCAGTAGGTTGGAATAGCTGGGGAGCTTATGATAGCGGGCTGTCTTATCAGAACGTAGTGGATGTGTCCAATTATTTCAAGAACAATCTTAAGAAGTTCAACAATAACGGCAATGTATTCATTAATATGGATTCCTACTGGGACAATCTGAGTGATGCAGAGCTTGCCCAAGCCGTATCCGTAATTAAGAACAATGGTCAGCATGCAGGCATCTATTGGGGACCGTTTGTGTATTGGGGCAACGATATGAGCCAAAAAGTGGATGGTACCAACGGGCAATATACGTATGGTGATATTGTGCTTAAGGATGCTGAAGGGAAACCTCTGCCTACACTGGATGGAGCATATGCACTGGATGTGACACATCCGGGGAGTCAAATGCGTATGGATTATTTTCTGGATAAGTTTAAATCACTTGGATTCACATTCATTAAACTGGATTTCCTGACCCATGGCTCACTGGAAGGCCAACACTATGACACTACCGTGACGACAGGAATCCAGGCATACAATGAAGGGATGCGTTATGTTGAAGAGCGATTGGATGGAAAAATGTTTATTAGTGCGTCCATTGCACCGATTTTTCCAAGTCAGTATGCGCATAGCAGACGGATCTCTTGTGACACCTATGGCAAAATCAATGAGACGGAGTACATGCTTAATTCATTGACATATGGATTCTGGCAAAATGGGACGATTTATTCCTATACAGACCCAGATCATTTGGCATTAAGCAGTGCTTCAACCCTAGAGGAAGCCCGCAGCCGGGTGAATTCCGGTGTAATTGCCGGTACGGTGATGCTAGATTCCGATGATGTGAATGATCCGAAGGCACAGGAGTACATGACAGCATTGTACAATAACACGGATGTTCTCCAAGTGGCGCTGAAAGGCAAAGTATTCAAACCACTTGAAGGAAATACAAACGCCAACGCCGCAGATACGTTTGTTCTGAAGGAAGGCAATGATTATTACCTTGCTGTATTTAATTACAACGGCAACAGTTCAGCAAACAAAACGATCGATCTGGGCCGCGCCGGACTGAATGATTCCAAAACCTATACTTTAAAAGACTTGTGGACAGGTGAATCTTCGTCAGCCACGGGTTCATGGTCCATCTCGCTTGGACCGGCTGCATCGAAGTTGGTTAAATTGACCGAAAAACCAGGCAATCCGGAAAATCCAGGTAATCCAGGTAATCCAGGTAATCCAAGCAACCCTGGCAACAATGACAATACCAATAATACTAGCGGAAACTCCAGCAGCAGCGCGACTCCGGAGAACGATACAGCAAAACTGGTCATTACAGCCGATATGCTGAAAGTGGACAGTGGGGCAGGGAAAGCCGTTGTGGACATCAAGGCTGGTACTCAGGAGCTACAATTGTCATCTGCTGTTTTACGCCAGCTCGGCAACCATCCACTGGAAGTGAAATCAGGCAAGCTAACCCTGCAAATTCCTTCGAGTTTGTTTCAGCAGCTATTGGATAAGTTACCAGCAGGGCAACAGGATGATAGTACAATTACCCTGAAAATGGTTCCGCTTGGCAGCAAGGCCAGGGAGGTCATTGCCTCTGTGGAATCATCATCTCGGGCAACCGTTGCTCTTAAGGGAGAAATCTATGAATTCAGTCTTTCCGCAACAACTAAATCAGGTACAACCGAAACACTGTCTGTATTTGATCACCCCATTACGCTGAGCCTAGCAGCAGCTGAGGGCTTCGATCCTTCACAGGGAGGAATATATTATATTAACGAAAATGGGAAATTGGAATTTCTCAAATCGGATTATGTGAATGGCGTATTAACAACTAAAGTGAGCCACTTCAGCAAGTATGCCGTTCTGGAACTGAATCGAACGTTTGCCGATGTTCCGGGCAATCATTGGGCCAGCTCTGTAATCAAGGAGTTGGCAGCTAAGCTGTATGTCGAAGGCACAAACGCGGATCAATTTGAGCCAGGACGGGCAGTCACTCGCGCTGAATTCACCGCCATGCTCGTTCATTCTCTGAGACTGACCACAGCGGGAAAAGTACAATTTACAGATGTAGCGACAGATGCCTGGTACGCGGAACCCATCTCGATTGCGACCCAAGCCGGTATTGTCAACGGCCGAAGCGCAGCCCGTTTCCAACCGGACGCACAGATTACCCGTGAAGAAATTACGGTGATGCTGATGAAAGCATACGAACTGAATGATGGGAAAGTGCCTGTTGGTTCTACAGATATCTTGTTTACCGATATGGCTCAGGTTTCTTCATGGGCAGCTGTTTCGGTGAAGGATGCAGCCCGACTAGGACTGGTCCAAGGCCAAAAACTAGGGCAGTTCCTGCCTAAAGGGATAGCTTCCCGTGCAGAGGCGGCTCAGGTCATCTATAACTTAATTTTGAAGTAGGCTTTAAGGCTGCGAATTCAATCGCAGCCTTATTTTCATACCTTTGAAATGACAGACGATTTCCCCTATGGATTGTAAGAATGCGATATGGCTAATGTAACTCCTGCTTCCTACAATAATAAGTATGTTCACAACACACAGCACGAGGGTAACAGGAACTCGAAAGGATGATAAACTTGACGATTCAATATAATGAACAACTACGTATATTTGCAATACAGACGCTAAATTCGTCCTACATTTTCGGAATTAATGAGAGGGAACACCTCCAGCATCTGTATTGGGGTAACCCCGTGGACATCGAGGACAGCGCTCCGTTGCTCCATCTACAATCCCACAGCTCTTTTGACGCGGAAGTGGAAGGAGAGGTGGAGGAGTATAGCTTCTGGGGAGGAGCATCTTATACAGAGCCATCTTTGAAGCTGCGTATGTCTGATGGTGTCCGCGATCTTCAGGTAAGGTATGACCGTCACGAGATCATTAAACAGGATGGCAGACAGACGTTGATGATCACGTTGAAGGATCAG
This sequence comes from Paenibacillus sp. 1781tsa1, assembly GCF_024159265.1. Taxonomy (NCBI): domain Bacteria; kingdom Bacillati; phylum Bacillota; class Bacilli; order Caryophanales; family Paenibacillaceae; genus Paenibacillus; species Paenibacillus sp. 1781tsa1. The sequence continues at coordinate 3,710,555 of NZ_JAMYWY010000001.1, forward strand.
GTATATGCACTTGAAACACAGCTGGTATATCGGGTTATCCCCGAATTTGACCTGGTGGAGCGCTACGCCAATATCGTAAATAAGGGACAGGGGGATATTGTGCTGGAAAGCATGCAATCCGCAGCCTGGACTTTGCCATATCTCCAGGATTACCGCCTGACGCATGTTACGGGGAAATGGTCGGGTGAATTCCAACTGCGCAATACCATTTTGACAGAGGGAAAAAAGGTACTTGAATCGCGGAGAGGTTTCACGGACGGTCATGCCAACCCATGGTTTGCGATTGATGATGGTCTTTCGACAGAAAGCGGCGGTGGGGTATGGTTTGGTGCTCTGGCCTGGAGCGGCAACTGGAAGATTGTTGCGGAGAAGACCCCATTCACGCATGTGCGGGTAACAGGTGGCATCAGTGATTTTGACAATGAATGGTTGCTGGGTGCGGGCGAAACGTTTGAGACGCCTGTCTTTGTCGGCGGATTCAGCCCAGAAGGCTTTGGCGGAATGAGCCACCGCTTGCATCAATATCAATACAAGTACATACTGCCTCGCAGTGAAATCGGGAAAGTGCTGTACAACTCCTGGGAAGCTACCTACTTCGATGTGAACGCACAGGACCAAATGGCGCTTGCCGAGCGGGCAGCCAAGATGGGTGTGGAACTATTTGTCGTGGATGACGGCTGGTTTGGGCAGCGGCATTCCGACCGTGCGGGGTTGGGTGACTGGAACGTGAATCAGGAGAAATTTCCGAACGGACTTGTGGAGCTGATTGACCGGGTTCACGGACTTGGGATGGAATTCGGCATATGGGTAGAGCCGGAGTCGGTCAACCCGGATAGTGATCTCTATAGAGAACATCCAGACTGGGTATATCATTTTGAGACCCGGGGACGTACGGAGCTTCGCAATCAGCTGCTGCTGAATATTTCCAAGCCTGAGGTTAAGCAATACATTATCCATTTTATGACCGAACTGCTTGGCAACCATGAGATTAAGTTCATTAAATGGGACATGAATCGGACCATCACGGAGCCTGGCATGAAGGGGCACCCTATTAACCGCCAGAAAGAGGTATGGGTAAGGCATGTCCAGAGTCTCTATGATATATGGGCACAGCTGAGAGCCAAGTTCCCGGATGTGGAGTTTGAGACTTGCGCAGGAGGTGGCTCGCGGATTGATCTGGGCATCTTCCGTTATGCGGACCAATCCTGGCCGAGTGACAATACGGATGCGTTCGACCGTCTGAGCATTCAGGAAGGCTTCTCCTATACGTATACACCACGTATGATGACCTGTTGGGTGACCGAGTCACCTACAGGAATGAACGGTCGAAACGTCTCCCTGAAGTATCGTTTCCACAGTGCAATGATGGGCACGCTTGGTATTGGTTCTAATCTGAACGAGTGGAGTGATGAATGGATCGAGCAGTCCGGGGAATTCATCGGACAATACAAAGCCATTCGCCACCTGGTACAATTCGGTAGACAATTCCGTTTGACTGCGCTTCGTCATAAGGGAGTTACCGCTGTACAGTACAGCGATGCAGCTGGAAGTGACCATGTGCTGTTCGCTTTTCTTCACTCGCAGAAGCTGGGTGAACCGTTGCCCAGACTGCGTTTGGCAGGTCTTCAGGCTGACAAGACCTATCTCATTGAAGAGCTGGGGTTATCGGTCAGTGGCCGTGCGCTGATGAACATCGGGGTGGAGCTGCCTCTACGTGGCGATTTCGACAGTCTGGTATACCGTATCCGTGAGCAGGTATAAAAGGATGCTGTAGAATGGATTAAAGGAGTGCTTTGCAAGCCAATAGTGGCTGCATCGCACTCCTTTTTTATTGGATCTCTTTTTGTGGCAGACGAATTTGGACCGTGGTTCCCATGCCTAGTTTGCTATACACTTTAACACCGTAATATTCACCGAACTTCAGCTTAATTCTCCGATCCACATTTGAAATGCCATAGCCTCGACCTTCTTTCTCTTCAAACAAAGACTGAAGCGTCTCACGCCGCATGCCCATTCCATCGTCTATAACAGATAAGATAATGCTATTGTTCTCGATGACGCCCTTGATATGAATATTTAGGGGCCGATCTTGATTCCAAAGAGCGTGAATGACTGCATTCTCCACAAAAGGTTGTAACGCAAGCTTCACGGTCGAGTAGGGCAGGATCGATTGATCTATCGTGTAGATGATGTTGAGCTTGCCCTTAAATCGAATAAGCTGAATGGCATTATAGCTCTGCGTCAGTTTCAGTTCCTCATTGATGGTCAGGATGCTCTTTCCTTTATTCAGGGATATCCGATAAAACTTGGCCAGATGAAGGACCATATCCTGAATCTGGGGATCTTGATGCTTTACGGCCAGAGAGGAGATCGAGCCGAGTGTATTATACAGAAAATGAGGATTAATCTGTGCTTGAAGCAGGTCAAGCTCGGCTTCCTTGCTCTGCAGCTCCTTCTGGTAGACCTCCGTCACCAGGCTTTTCAACCGGGTTGTCATCTGTTCGAATGCAAAGTGAAGCTGTCCTATCTCATCACTGCCCATTTGTTCCTCATGGGTAGGGTTGAAATCTCCCCGCTCAATGCGCCGAATCATTCGTATTAACGTCCTGATGCGTTTGCTGAACAGCGATGCGGTAATATAAATGAGCAGCAACGCCACGCCAATGAAGCCTAGTGAAATTTTGATAATAAGCTGAGAGAGAGCTTTGGCATCCTTGATAATACTGTCGTAAGGGAAGATGGATACCGTTTTCCAGCCGTTTTTGAGCGTATTATAAACCGCTAGAGCCTTTACGCCTTGATACGTTGTATCAAATCTCCCTGAAGCCGTATCATCAAAATGTTGATGAAGAAGTTCGGGCAGGCTTGTATTAATTAACTGTTTGTCCGCTGATGACAGAATAATTCCCTTGTCATTAATGATGAAAATATCTTTTCCGCCTGCTTCCTTTTCCATTAAGGAATAGATGACCGACTCTGAGATTTGAAAGACCAGCATGCCGTAGGGGTACTGATTACTATTGTTGTTCAGCATCCGGGCGAGGGTAAACATGGCAGGGCCATTCTCGGTCTGCGGCGATGAGAGATGAATGATGTTCCCATAGGATTGTTTCAACTTATGGAAGAGTTCCGTGTTCTGAACTTCGGGTGTAATTGGCCGGATATAATAATTGTCTTTGGGCAGTGATGGATTGTCCGAATAAATGAATGCGCTATCAAAATCAGGGTAGGCAGCCATCACCGTGTCAATCCGATTGCCGATGTAATTATAGACGTCCAGATAGGATGGATCATCCTGATACTCGTTCGTCAGGTAATTGGCAAGGCGGTTATCCAAATAAATAGAGGCGGAAATATGTTCATAACTGTCCAGCTTGTTCTCCAGATTTTTGGTGATCTGAGCTGTTGAGTTCGTCATATTGATGTAGATCTGCTCGGTAAGTTTCGTTTTGGTAAGTTCATAGGAAAAATAAACCAATAGCATCATTGGAATGATGGTGACCAGAACAAATACCATGAACAATTTGGAACGAAAGCTCAGGTTAACAAAAGGCATGTATATGTATTTTCGATAGAATTGGCGCATTCGGGAGCCCTCTCTTGACTGATTATTCGTTGCACAGTTCATCATAGCAGAGTGAATATGGAAATCCAATCCTCACTTTTTACAAAAACATCTTTAAAAAGCGGTATCTTTCGGAGAATTCGACTATGGCAAGCGATTGGCGTCAAATTTATGATAATAGGAGAGAAGTTGAATCCAGATATGGCCGGCCATGCTGCTGTATAGAAAAAGGGAGGGTATTTAATGCATAAGGTAAGCGCTATCAAAACAGTCAGGAGCAATAATCTGATAAGCAGACTAAAAGAGCAAAAATGGTTATTCGTGCTTATGCTTCCTGCCTTTATTGCTACATTGTTATTTTCCTATGGTCCGATGTTTGGACTGTATATGGCGTTTACGAATTATCAGCCGGGTGGGGGATCATTCTTTTACCAGTTCTTCCATGCCGAATTTGTAGGTTTCCAATGGTTTGGGTATTTCTTTACTACAGGAGATTTCTACCGGGTTATGCGTAACACGCTTGCGACAAGCTTGCTGACACTGTTCTTCGGATTTCCTGCCCCGATCATCCTCGCGCTTGTGCTGAATGAAGCGAGACAGGGATTTTTCAAGCGTTTTGTACAGACGGTTTCTTATCTGCCGCATTTTATCTCATGGGTTATCGCAGCCAACATTGTGATTACGCTGCTGGCTTCGGATGGAATGCTTAACAATATTCTGGTTCTGCTGGGCATCATCAAAGAACCAGTTGCATTTTTGCAGAACGGGCCTCTATTCTGGTGGATTATCGCATTGTCGAACATGTGGAAAGAGATGGGGTTCAGCGCCATTATGTATCTCGCCGCAATCGCTTCCATTAATCCGGAGCTTTACGAAGCGGCCAGGGTGGACGGAGCCAGCCGATTTAAGCAAATGTGGCATATTACACTGCCATCCATGCGCCCTACCATTGTCATATTGGCTATTCTTGCGGTCGGAGGCATTTTGAATGCAGGATTTGAACAGCAATACCTGCTGCAAAATAATACCGTGCTTGAATACTCCGAAGTTATCGATATTTATGCCTACAAATACGGACTACAGAACAGCATGTTCTCTTACGGGGCTGCCGTGGGGATGTTCAAATCCGTTGTTGCCTTTATTCTTGTCCTCATCGTGAACCGGATTTCCAGAAAAGTGAACGACCAGGCGTTGTTCTAATTATAAAAGACAGAGGGGAGCGCTTGTGATGATTCTGAACAGATTCGGGGATCGTATTTTCAAAATTATTGTGTATTTCATCCTTATTCTCGTATTACTCGTTACATTTCTTCCGTTTTGGAATATACTCGTTCTTTCATTGAACAGCGCGGAGGATACGGTACGGGGCGGCGTTTATCTGTGGCCCAGGGACTTGACCTTGGACAGCTATCAGCAGATTTTGAAAGATAGCGAGATTCTAAACGGGCTGTGGGTAACCGTCAAACGAACGCTGATTGGCGCACCGCTATCGGTTCTCGTCATTACGATGCTTGCGTATCCGCTAAGTCGGCGGAATCTCATCGGTCGCAAAGGATGGAACCTGTACTTTATCTTCACCATGTATTTCAGTGGCGGACTGATTCCGTTCTACATGGTACTTAAGGCGTTGAACATGATCGATACATTTTCGGTGTTCATTTTGCCAAGTTTGATGAATGTCTTCTATATGATTATCGTCCGTACCTTTATGGAGCAGCTACCCCATGAGATTGAAGAATCGGCGAGGGTGGATGGGGCTAACGATCTGACGATTTTCTTTCGGATTGTGATGCCGCTGACAACACCAGTACTTGCAACAGTCGGGCTTTTTCAAGCCATTGGGCATTGGAATGCCTGGTTTGATTCCTATGCGTTCACCTATAGTTCGGACCTGAAGACTCTGCAAGCCGTGCTCGTGAAAATATTGAATCAATTCCAGACGGGTGGCATGATCTCTCAAACGCAAATGCTGGCCAACTCGGCCAAACGAAATGCCGTTTCAAGCGATACCATTCGAATGGCTGCTACGATGGTAGCTACCTTGCCGATCGTTATGGTATATCCGTTCCTGCAAAAATACTTTGTCAAAGGCATGACTTTGGGAGCGGTGAAGAGTTAATCTATTCCATAATCCGGTTGCAGGGAAGGCTTGTCCGGTAGCCTCTTCCTGAAAGGGGGTGGGCAGAGATCGTTTTGGAAATGCTCCATCTAGCACGACAGGAATTTATTCATTGGGAGGAATTAGGGTGTCAATGACAAAGACAAAAAAATGGATGACCATGGGGATTACAGCTGCATTAGTCGTTGGTTTGCTTGCGGGCTGCTCCTCCAGTGATGGGGAGAACAACACAGCGGGTAAAGACGGGGAACAAGGGCCGATTACGCTGACCTGGTTTGATGGCAATACCAAAGGAGAACCTTTTACCGATGCAGTGGCCCAGGAAATTACCAAAAAGACGGGCATAGAGATCTCCATCCAACAGCCAACGGGGAATCCAACGGAAAAACTGAGTCTGATGCTGGCGAGTGGTGACTATCCGGATGTGGTGGTCATGAGTCGTGGAGATGCTTCCCTCGATAAGTACATTTCAAGCGGCGCATTCATTCCACTGGATGAGTTAATTGAAAAGTATGGTTCGGATCTGAAAGAAATGTACGGCGAAACCTTGACCAAAACACGATATTCAGACGGCAAAAACTACTATTTGGCAAACTGGTATGGACTCGACAGTGATCCGGTCTTCGGCATGCTGATGAGACAGAGTCTGTTGGAAGAGTTCCTTCCAGACAAAGCCGATGGTTCACAGCCACTCACCACGGACGAGTTTGAAGCACTCCTGAAAAATTTCAAAGAAAAATACAACACGATTGATGGCAAAGAATCCATTCCCATGACGATGAACGGTGAAAACATGGGCGCGAATCTGGGAACATTCAAAGGCATGTGGGGTTTAAAAACGTATTATGACAACAACGGACGTCTGCAATATGATGTTAAGGACCCTAAATATCGTGAAATGCTTTTATACATGAATAGGTTATATAGAGAAGGTCTGATTGAGAAGGAATTTGCGATTAGCAAGACGCAGACATGGATTCAAAAGCTGACAACTGGTGCGGTATTCGCTACCCCAGGAGCATATTGGGACCCAGGTAACGGCAATGCGGCCCTGAAAAAGGATGGCGGGGAAAAGAATCAGTTGTTCGCATACAAGGTTGTTGCTCCAGGTGTAGATCCGGCCCAAACGTCATTTGGCCCAAGAAGCTCGCTTGGATGGGATGCAATCGCCATTACCAAAAACAACAAACACCCGGAAGAAACGATAAAGCTGTTTAATTATCTGGCGAGTGATGAAGGACAGCATTTGCTGCTGTGGGGTAAGGAAGGCGAACAATATACCATGGTGGATGGCAAGCGACAACCAGACCCTGCATTCCTGCAGAGTTTCAAGGATAACTGGGATGATACGGTGAAGAAAAGTGGCGTTCGTAAATGGTTATGGTTTATCAAAAATGGTCTGGATCCGAATGGACAGCCTTATGACATGGCCGTTAAATTCCAACGCAGTGAAGTGGATGAACTGGCCATTAAGAGTCTTGGGGATTCTGTATGGGATACAGCGCAGTATGATAACCTGAATCCAGATGGGGGAACACCTCAAGCACTTACCGCCCAGAAGGTGAAGGATATTATGGATCAGAGCATTACGAGAGCCATTATTGCTCCAAGTGAAGCTGAAGCCAACTCTGTGTTTGACAAGATGCTGGAGGATATGAAGAAGGCTGGCGATGAAAAAGTGGAAGATATCATTAACGAGAAATATGCTCAGCGTATGGAACTGTGGTCTTCGAAATAATTGGAAATCAACTTATAAATTGGAGTGTCCCGGGTGCTTGCCCGGGCGCTTTTTATTTATGGACGCATTTTATCATAAGCTAACGGGCAGCTCAGTTGAACTATCTCAAGATCAAGAATATCAGTTTATACTTTATGTAATATTCAGGTTCATCGTTGAACTTGTCCGGGATCATCCGAACGAAGTGTTGACTAAACCATTTCTTATATGTTGAACTAGTAAAAATGCTATAGAAAGTGGGAAACGAAATTTATGATTCCATTAGTATATGACCAGATTAACCATTGGGGAAGGGACGACGAATTTTTCCTTGCATTGCTAAAGAAATTAAAAATAGAGTCTATCGTTGACTTAGGCTGCGGAACAGGAAGATGGACTACTCATCTTGTTCCGTACGGTTATAAAATTACAGCTATTGATCCCCATGAAGAAGCGATTGAAATGGCGAGAATTAAAGATAATTCAGGCAATGTGAATTGGATTGTAGGGGATAGCTCGAATTTACAAACCAATACCTATGACGCGGTTATTATGACTGCCAATGTGGCACAGGTATTTCTTACTGATGACAGTTGGAAGAAAGTAATCTCAGACATATTTCGATCCCTAAAAGTTGGCGGTCACTTTATTTTTGATATTCGAAACCCTTTGGCCAAAGTGTGGGAAGAGTGGGAGAAGGATAGGACTCCGGACTTGGCTAAAGATATGCGAAGTGGAGACCCTCTCGAAATCTATACAGAATATGAAGGGTTTGAGGGAGATATCTATACTTTTTATGAAACTGTGAAAAATACAAAAACAGACGAAGTCCTAGTTCATGAAAAAATGCAGATCAGATTTCGAAATCAAGGAGAATTGGATGAGTCGCTGAAACAAACAGGGTTTTCGGAAATTGAAACATATGGCGATTGGGAATTTGAACACGCAAATTCTAAAAATCGATCCTTTATTTTTCATTGTGTAAAATAGAGTCATTAAAATGCACTATAATAGTGCTCCTTAAATAAGGATAAGTTGAAAACTGATCAAACTTTAATTTAATTCTATCTAGTGATTAAACTAACGGGAAACGATAGCTTAATCATACCAAGAAAGCAGCTGATCGTATTGATCAGCTGCTTTTATTTATTGAGATTAAGGAAATTCTAACCTTAGAAATGAATGAAGAATTAAGCGGGGGGATAGCTATGTTCGACAAGCCAGCTTTATTGATCATCGATGTACAAGCCGGACCTTTTCAGAATCCTCACTTTATTCATAACGGTAAAAAATTATGATCAAATATCAAGCATCAAGTGTTAGGGCTGTGAAGAAAACTATCTTCAAATCATCGGTTTCCACCGAATTCTTTACCGAAGTCCTCCATCTTTTCAAGGATTGGAAGTAACTTCATTCCCTTTTCTGTCAAAGAGTACTCGACTCGTGGAGGAACTTCCGGATAAATATCACGTTGAATAACGCCATCATTCTCTAATTCCTTAAGTTGCTTGGTAAGTGAGCCCTGAGAGAGATCCCCAAGGAATTTTTTGATGTCCGAATAACGACGTGTTTCATCTTTTAGATACCATAATATAAAATACTTCCACCGTCCGGAAAGAACATTCTGGGTAAAGGCTATCGCGTACATATCACTATTTCCATCGATGAACTCTTGCTCAAATCCTTCATTACAAACCCGCATTGATATCACTCCTATTCTATAGGTACAGAAAGATGTACTATGTACATTTATATTGCCCTCTTTGCAAAACAAACGAACACACTTAAGATTGGGTCAACAACCAAAACAATTTAATTTGTTTTAAAAAAAAAAAATTTTTAGTTATATATTTAGCATGCTAAGTAATTATTATATTTTTCAATGTCATCGTTAGCAAGTTAGACTATTAAATTTATTGTGTATTTCAAATCCACTACTTGCTTATATGGAATGAAGGAGAAAAATTATATGCAAAAAAACAAGAAGATGCAATTGGCTCTACAGATGGTTTCAGGATACGGCGGTGAATTCAGCGCTTGGAGAGTGCCTGGCACTGACCCAGCAGCTTATACAAATATAGATAGTTATGTAGAACGGGCGAAGATAGCCGAACAGGGGAAGTTTCAAATGATTTTTATTGCCGATACTCCTTCATTAACTGTGAACTTAGGCCCTCAGACGCCTGCGTTCCCAATGGATCCAACGTTGGCTCTAATGGCCGTAGCCCGAGAAACGAAACACATTGGACTTGTTGCTACACTTTCTACGACATTCAACTATCCATACAACATTGCACGTCAGTTCAAAGCACTGGATGTAATTAGTCAAGGACGTGTAGGTTGGAATGCGGTTACTACATCCGACCCCTCAGCAGCTGCCAATTTTGGTGCAAAAGTTGCCAACCGTAAAGAACGGTATGACAAAGCACATGAAAGTATACAAATTGTTCAGGCTTTGTGGGGGAGTTGGGAGTCCGATGCTTGGACACTTGATGTAGAAGGAGGAACATTCGCTGATATGGACAAAATCAAGCCAATAAACCTTCAAGGTCAATATTATGCATCTCGTGGTCCTTTGCCAATTCCCCCTTCTGCACAAGGCCAACCTGTTATTTTTCAGGCGGGAGGAGGGGATGAGGGATTAGAATTAGCTGGGAGATATGCCTCGGGTGTGTACGCGAATCCATATGATATCGAATCTGCTCGTGAACAAAGACAAGCGATTCGGCAAAGTGCCGTTCATTTTGGCCGAAAACCTGATGATATCAAGATGTTTGCGGGTTTTATGTTTTCGCTAGCTTCAACCGAAGAAGAAGCCTTGACACGTCGAAAACAGCTTATGAGCTTTAATCCTCAGGAGATTCCTAGTCGGGTAAGTTATCTCGGTTCAATGATCGGTTTACCCTTGTCGGTAAACTCGATAGATATTGATAAGGGATTACCTGCTGACTTGTTGAAACATGCATATGCTCATCCAATGGACCCAAGATCACCAAAAGCCTTGAAATTACTGCAGCAAGGGCTATCCATACGCGATGTTCTTGCCCATGGGGTCATTAATTATCATCCTGTCGTTGCAGGCACACCCACACAAGTTGCTGATTTTTTAGAAGAATGGTTTTTGGCTGAAGCGTGTGACGGCTTTTCAGTCGTCCCCGATATAGCTTTTGATGGCGTTGCGGATTTTGTAAACCAGGTTGTGCCTATCTTACAGAAACGTGGTTTGTTTCACACCGAATACGAAGGAAAAACCCTTCGAGAGAACATGGGCGTTCCATACGAATATGGGATGCGGGAATTGAAATAAACAAATAAAGGAGAGATTACATGAATCACACACTTGAGTTGCTTCATAATCACACATCGTATCGTACGTACACATCGCAACCTTTAGCAGAGGAACAAGTCGATGCGATCTTTAAGGCCGCCAATCAAACTTCATCGTTCAGTCTTTTGCAGGCCGTGTCCATTGTTCGTATCACTGATCCGGTTCTACGAACAAAGGTGAGAAAACTTTGTGTTGATCAACCTTATATTGAAGAGGCGGCAGAGTTTTGGATTTTTTGTGCGGATTTTAACCGAAACCATCAAATTGCTCCGGATGTAGACATCGAATATATTGAATTCCTCTTGATTGGTTCATTCGATGCCGGGCTCATGGCACAAAATGCATTAACTGCGGCTGAATCTATGGGACTAGGCGGTGTTTTTATTGGTGCGGTCAGAGCTAATATTGAGGAATTATCAGACTTGTTGGGCTTACCGAAGTATGTGATTCCGTTAGTGGGATTATGCATAGGCAGTCCCACGGGAAATAAACCTGAACTAAAACCTCGTCTGCCTCAATCTATGCTTTTACTTGAAAATCAGTATCGGGCACTCGACCAAGATAAATTGGCTATTTATGACGAAACCATGTTGAAATACTATGAGAATCGTCCAATAAGAGCTCCTTTTACAGTGAAAAAAGTAACAGGATGGAGTGATCACATACAGGATCATCTTCAAAGAAGTATCCTACCTCAAATGATGGACTATTTGAACAAACAAGGATTTGCTAAAAAATAACCATTGCTCACGGAAACCTTTCCGAGTATCAAAATGACATGTATGAGGTAAAATGACACCATTATTAAATATTAAATATTAAATAGGAGTGAACAAAATGAGATTCGGAATCATTGGCGCGGGACCCATTGCATTATCTATTTCGAAAAAGTTGGTAAATAATAATCACGATGTGAAAATTGCAGATGCTCGTGGTGTAGAACGTCTCGAAGGGAAACCACTTAATGCAACTCCTGTGAAGGTAGAAGATGTCATTTCCAATATTGATGTTCTCATCATATCTATTCCTCTTCATGCGCTGCCTAATATTCGTAGTGTAGTTGAAAAAGCGGCGGATGAAGTTATTGTCGTTGACACTTCCAATTACTATCCTCAAATGGGAGTGAAAATTGAAGAGATCGAGAACGGGATGGTTGAAAGTGTCTGGGTCACAAAACAATTAGGCAGATCAATTATCAAAGCTTTTAATAATTTGTTAGCCTATACTTTAGAATATGAAGGTAAACCGGAAGGGAGCAGTCGTCGCATTGCGGCAGCTATTGCCGGTGACGATCTTCAGCAAAAGCAAACAATTATGAGCATAGTCAGCGAAGTAGGTTTCGATACAGTGGATAGCGGGAGTTTAAATGATTCATGGAGACAGCAGCCTGGAACACCAGCATATTGCACAGAACTAACCAAAGAGGAATTAAGTGAAGCACTTCAAAAGGCAAAAAAAGAACAAGCCCCATTTCTGCGGGACAAAGTTATGGAGAAGCTGATCGCGGTTTCTGGTGGATTTTCGCATGAAGAAATCGTCAATCTAAATAGAGAGATGTATAATTCCTAAAGTAATAACTCTGATACTAATTTAGAAGAAGCGGCAGATGAGGACACACAATAATGTCTATCTGTCGTTTTTTTGAAATTTCGGGTCACATGCAGTACGATTCCCAGAGAGATATTTGCTAAAAATGATGGATCTGCACCGGGATGAGTTTAACATGATAGTGAATTGACTCCTAAAATAACGTCGTGATACATTTAGTTTGCTTAATATTAATCGCTTAAAGGGAGGGAACATACATGACAGATGCAGTAGACTGTGACATTCGACAGTCTTTAGATCGGATTTCCTCCCAAATGCGTCGAAATTATAGTGAATCACTGCGGGAACTTAATCTTTATGTAGGGCAGGATAATTTGCTCTATCGTCTGTGGATGGGTGACGGCGTAACACAGATGCAGCTATGTGAACACTTAAAGTGTGAGCCTCCAACAGTAACAAATATGGTTAAATCACTGGAGCATAACGGATTTATATATCGCAAACGTGATGTACAAGATGCGCGAGTCATGCGTATTTACCTGACCGAAAAAGGAAAAGAATTAGAGCAACCAGTCGATAAAAAATGGAGGGAGCAACAAGCAAAATTGCTTCACTCTATCTCTGAGGAAGAACGCCTGATCTTAAGAAAGCTAATGCAGCAAATGGAGAGGAATATAATATGACCGGGGATCGGTTGCAGTTTTGCTGAAATGTAATTAATTGAGCGAAGATACGCGGCAGCACTGACCGAATGTCGCGAGACGAGAACAGGTTTCCACTTAAGTCGCTAATTTAGCGGCTTTTTTATTTTATCTGTACCGATTACCGGAATGGACAAGAACATATTGAAATCCCTTAACTTGCTTGATGTCTTGTACTTAGATTTCCAAAACTCTTAATATTCTCAGTTTAATGGGCAGGATAGTTTTAAATTCGATGAGGTTACATTTTTGAGTTTGAATAGTACATATGCTATCATTTACACAAATATTTATAAGAGGAGGGCTTACTTTGAGAAGCGTCAACATACATATTAGGGATATTTCCGTCGATGATGCTGCTGGACTACTCCAGTTGCAGAAAGAAAATCGTGATTTTTTTGAAATCTACGCACCGATACGCACCGACGAATTTTATACGCTGGAAGGACAGCTTAAGCATATTCAAAAGCAGGTCGAAGCTAGAAAAAATGACCAAGCATATAATTTTGGAATCTTCACAAACACCGATAATATGTTAGTGGGGACGGTAAGCCTTTTTCACGTAATGCGGGGCCCTCTTCAAAGTGCATATATCGGATACGACTTAGATCAAAAAAGTAATGGTAGAGGCTACACGACTGAGGCTGTTCGGTTAGTCGTTGACCATGGCTTCCATAAATTAAAATTACATAGAATTGAAGCAGGGGCAATGACGCATAATATCGCTTCAATTCGAGTGCTTGAGAAGGTTGGCTTTCAAAAAGAAGGCATTGCTCGACAGAATGTTCATATTAATGGAAAATGGGAGGATCATCAGATACTCGCGATTCTTAACCCATACAGTTAGTTCTTTAGAATATGAGTAGTACTGTGTCCATATAGCTTTACGTTATAGAGTATAGTGACGTTTGCTCAATAAAACGAAGAAAGCAGCTGATCAATGTGATTGGCTGCTTTTCGTTTTAACTAGCGAGCAGGATAGTTCAATGACTAAAAGGCAATAGATCAACGAAACAAGTGTCGAGGGACAAGATTAATAAGAAAACTCAATATTTCGTGGCGAGACATTGGTTTTAACAAATTCTTTACTAATCCTAACTGTCAATTATGCTCTTGATATTTTTAATTGTTGCAAAGTGCATTGCTTCATGGTAAATCAAAAAACCCAGTAATTGTTCAACATTTGTAAAGGTAAGTCCTGTAGAAGACTTGTAATGAGGATTGATTTCTTCTTTCAATTTGCTTAAAAGTACCGATTCAACCCTTTCCATTTGTTCAGTTAACAATTCGATTATCTGTGCCATCGTTGGAGGCTCTATATTCCAGTCAGACGGTTTAGTTCCTGATTCAAACAACTTGCTAAAATTAGCAGGATATTTGGTTTCTTGTCCACTAAGTTGGAAAGCGAATTTCTCATGAATAACATACATGTGGCCTAGATTCCATTTTATATTGTTTTTCAAACCTGTTGGAATGATTTCCGAGGCAGAGTCATTTATATTCCTCACATAATCAATTGCCTGACGGCGAACAAATCCCAATTGTTTTACGACAAAATTGCTCATGATATTGACCTCCGATAAAGTCGCTAATGAAATCGTCAAGAAAAAATTACTTGTTTTTTTGAGGAGAAGAAATTCCGCCAGTTTTACTAAAGAACACTTTTGTGTCACTGACCAGAGTTGCTTTTAGAAACATAAGTTGAGACTCGTTGTGACAGATTTGCCAATGTACGTTCAAAAAAGGATTCATCATGAAGTCCTCTACTCAGAATTAATCCCCCTTGAATACTAGCAATGGTTTCTTCTGAAATTTGGTCAGCAGTCTCTTTAGAGATACCTGCTTGAACTAGTGCCGCGCTTAAGGCTTCAATCCATCTTATAAAATATTGCCGAATTACAGCAGCGAATCGATCTCTTGTTTCGTCCAAAGCAAATGCACCAATAAGGCATATACGCTGACCAGATTGAAAATAAGTATCGACCTCTTGCCACATATGATCAATGGCTGCCCGAGGTTCATTCTTTTCGAGCGGTTCAAAAATGTTCTTGATAAACCATTGATCAATGTGAGCAAGAATTTCAGCAGCCATCTCATCTTTTCCACCCGGAAAGAAATAATATAAGCTTCCTTTAGATAGACCTGTACGGGCTGTAATTTTACTCATAGATGCACCCTCATAACCTAATTCACGAAATACCTCAGTAACGAGAGGGATGACATCAGATTTTTCAAAAACAGTGCGCGTCATAGGTTTAACTCACTTAGGCTTGGGTGTTCAGCGGGGCGCGTGCCGAGAGGCCAATGAAATTTTCGTTCCTCTTCCTTAATCGGCATGTCATTAATCGAAGCAAATCTGCGCTGCATCAAGCCGTCGTCAGCAAATTCCCAATTTTCGTTTCCATACGATCTGAACCAATTGCCACTATCATCACGCCATTCATATGCGAATCTAACTGCAATACGGTTATCCGTAAATGACCAAAGCTCCTTGATAAGGCGGTAGTCCAGTTCTTTGGCCCATTTTCGAGTTAGTAAAGAGACAATTTCTTGGCGGCCTGTTATAAATTCGCTCCGATTTCTCCAATAACAATCCTCAGTATACACAAGTGAGACGCGCTGAGGGTCTCGGCTATTCCAGCTGTCTTCTGCCATACGTGTTTTTTGGATTGCTGTCTCACGAGTGAATGGGGGAGTTAAATTATTCATTAAATCTTCCTCACTTTCTATACCGTTTGTATTAATATAAACCGATCGGTTTATAAGTGCAAGTTTATATCCGAAATTCAATACAAATGTCGAATCGGTTCAGACTCATAATGTACCAAGTTGCCATCAATCTTATGCGTAGTGGCTCTTTTTGTGTATTACCAATGATCAAGAGGGTGTTCATTCTTCATATGCATATCCTATGAAATAATGAAAAAGCAGGACGTCTCCTCTATAGGAGGCGTTCTACTTTTTCTCTCATTTTGTTTTTTTAGCTAAAATGATCAGTCGAATTAAATTTAATCTTGCAAAAATTCGATCAATGCTGCATTAAATTGTTCAGAATGGGTCGCATTGAATCCGTGTGGTCCACCTTCGACAACGACCAGACGACTGCCAGGGATGGATTCATGAGTACGTTGTCCACTCACCTCCAAAGGCACGATGGCATCTGAATCGCCATGGATAACCAGTGTTGGAATGTTGAACTTCTCCAGATCCTGACGGAAATCCGTAAGGGCAAAGGCAGCAATACAATCCAATGTGCCTTTAGGTGAAGCCAGAGCTGCAATATCACGGTTATAGATACGGAATGGTTCGCTCACAAGGTCTGCACGGTCTCCAGCAGCGAAAAAGTTGCTTGTAAAACCATCCAAAAATGCTAGCCGATCCGCTTTAACCCCGTTTTGGAATTCTGCAATCGTTGCATCATCCAATCCGCCTTGAGGATTGTCTTCGGTTATATAGAGATAGGGAGGAACCGCTCCCGCAAATACGGCTTTAGAAACGCGTTCTGTCCCGTAGGTTCCCACATAACGTGCAACTTCTCCGCCACCCATGGAGAATCCAACTAATGTGGCATCACGCAGATCAAGGTGCAGTATCAATTTATGCAAATCCGATGCAAATGAATCATAGTCATAACCATCCCAAGGTTGAGAAGACTGACCGAATCCACGACGGTCATATGTGATAACGCGGTAGCCTGCTTCAATTAGTGCAGGAACTTGCTTCTCCCAGGATCGTCCACTCAAAGGCCAGCCATGAATTAAAATAATTGGTTTTCCCGCACCATGATCTTCATAATACAGTTCGATTGGTTGTTCATTCTCAGCGCCTACATTTACTTTAGCCATGGAAAATACCTCCATTAGTTGTTATATTTTTGTTTATACAGAGACTATTTGGCTCAGAAATATGAATGGGGCTTGTTCATGGATCACCTACTTTATATACCGTTTGTATTAGTATAAACCGATCGGTTTATAGTTGCAAGCTCATATCTTAGCGTGGGTACTTGCGGGTATGGAAAGTCTCGAGAATGTTTGGGGAATCATAATTCATTATGAACAGAAATGGAGCGTAGAGGAATGAAAGTATTATCTATGATTCAACCATGGGCGACTCTGCTTGTCCAAGGCGAGACTCTCTATGAAACAAGATCCTGGAAGACCCGGTATCGCGGTCCGTTGGCCATTCATGCAAGCCAGAAAGTCGATAAGCAGGCCTGCAAAAATGAACCCATACGTTCTTTACTCGCCAAGAATGGCTATACGGAACAAAACCTCCCTACGGGGGTTATCCTTGCAACTTGCGAGCTTTCAAATTGTTATCAAGTCATCGATGCTAATCATACGTCAGCCATTCTGGATTGCGGGAAGGTTGTGACGGGAGAGGACTTCCTGTTAGGGGATTACAGTCCAGGTTATTTTGCGTGGGAAGTAGCGGGTTTCCGTCTGCTGAAGCCCTATATTCCAGTGAAGGGAAAACTGGGACTATGGGAATATCCGATAGACGAAGAGTTAATGATATGACTTATGTAAACAATTAATATTAATTAACGTGGGTTCTGACATTATTAACATGAAATAAATGTCGAGGAACAACAACATGATCCCAGGCCGGCCAAAAATAAGGAATGTCGAAGCCTACTGGAGCAACGTTTTGTAATCGGTTGAGTGTTACTGTAAACTTCCCCGATATGTGGGAGCCAGGATCTACGCCAGCAAACGCGACCAACTTCTTGGGGTGATTAATCCAATCGATTTCACCGATTTCCGAAATAAACGTTGCCGCGATTTTCACCAATACCGGGAATCGATTGGATAATCTGATATTCTTCCACCAATTCATTAACGAAGGCATCCATTTGCTTTTCTAGGATACTCAGATGCTCTCGATAATGAAGTAATATGCTCACGTACATTTCAATGCTGATAAGATGGGTGGGGAACGGAGCCTTTCGAAATGATTCCGTTCCGCTGCAGCCAGTAATGCTTTTGCTTTTGATTTTGCCCAACTCTCGGATCGGCGCATACATAGGCATACCTTTGTCTAGAAAGCATAAGGAGTCGCCATATGGGCGGCTTTTTTCTTCATCTTGCATTACTCCGGTGATTTATAAGATCTTGCAAGCTCAATCATTACATTCCAATCCTCTGCTTCATAAGGCATGCTTACTTCATTCTCCGGTACGCCAAGCTGGACCTCAAGAATGACCATCCTGGTTTCGGCCAGAATAGAAAAGAGGCTATTCATGGTAATCGCAATCTGATTGCCTGTGGTCACCTGCCTGATCTGCCCGTTAATAAGCACCTGCCCACTGCCTGAAATGACAGTCCATGCTCGGCACCCTGATCGATGCTGGCGCAATCCGATATGTTTGCCAGGCAAAAGCGTCATATTCAATGTGGTTACGATTGTATTATCGTCTTCTACCGATCTCTCCATGACGCGATAGTTGCCCCAAGTTGCCTCGACGTACATTGGTTGCAATGGAATGCTGCCCAATTGCTCTTTAATTTCATTTGAATCTTTTTTGTTGGCTATGAGAATTCCGTCCGGACTTGCGACAGTGATAATACCTGGGACTCCGATGACGTGGATCGGGTAGGGGAGCTCGTTAACGATGTAGGAATCCGGGGAGGATTCCGATATTCTGCCGTATCCCAATACATTGGAATCCAACTGATCACACAGAGCATCCCAGCTCCCGATATCCTGCCATACACCCTCATATGGCAGTACAACAGCCCGTTGCGTTTGTTCAGCAACTTGTTTGTCAAAGCTGCGTTCAGGCAACTGTTCATACAGGGTTAAAAATTGTTCGTAATGAACCGGAAGGCCATTTCTTTCAATATGGGACAACATAAACGCAAGAGAGAAGGCATACACCCCGCAGTTCCACAATGCGCCATGCTGTAGCAGGGTTTCAGCGACATCCAATTCAGGTTTCTCTATGAATTGTGTAACCGGTGCATAACCATTAGGTTCTTTTCTTCCTGGTAGGATGTATCCATATTGTTCTGAAGCGTATGTGGGCCTTGTCCCAATTAAAATGATATCGGCATGCGTCTGTTTCAATATATCCGGAAGTAATTTGAAGTTCCTGAAAAAGTCCTCATCTGCGAACACATCCGCTGGCGCGATACATATCATATCGTCAGGTTCAGCTGCTCCGGAGGATTTCAGATACAAAGCCGCCAAGGCAGCTGCGGTAAAAGTCCCCCGCTTAAAAGGTTCTCCAATGACCGGTATCTTGCCTTTGGTATGACGGGCTGTAATGTCGGTCTGGTCCTGATGTGAAATGATGAGCGTTGAATCCAGTAGGCCTGAGCTGTCAAGCTGGCGGCATACTCTGCTGATCATGGATTCCCTTCCGCCTGCAGGTGACGGAAGTATATCCACGAACAGCTTGGAGCGAAGCTCATTGGACAGCGGCCAAAGCCTTTTCCCTGCGCCGCCACATAGCAGTACAATATGCATGGGCTTCCTCCTTAAACTCCTTTAGTTTTGCTATAGATTTTACGTTTGTGAAAGGAAAGAGACCGGTATTTAAGCGCAAAATTGCGAATTTGTTGTTCTTTTAACGACGAAGCGTTCATGTTCAGACTTTTATTCATGGAACTCTTCAGAATCATGCTGGCCGGGTTTTTCGAATACATAAAATTGGCATAGGTTTCATACTCGGAGAACCCAAACTGCTTTTTCTTATTGATATTCGAGATAATCGCTTTGTACCATGGCAGCTGATGGATCGTTTCAATTTTCTTTTTCAAAGCAGAAAGTTTCGATTTTTCGAACAGCATATAATGGGTGACAAAAGAGCGTGGGCGCGGCGCTTTCATGCCTAACAGCTTGCGGTAGGTGTTGAAATATTCCGGCTGACTCCAGTCGCGACAGTAAAATACCGTCTTATTTTCAACAATAAATGAATGAGGTTTAATGAGCACCGTATCCGCATCCATCACCAGAAAGTGCTTCGCTCTCACAATGTGATCCCCGTTCATTTTAAGCAGTTGTTGATATAACCAGCCTGAGCGGTCCCAGCGGGATGATTGATAGTCTATATCGTTTTTCGTGATAGGCAGGACTGACCGCTCGTTAACAAAAATGCAGTGTTTGCGGGAACAAAGGTTTCTGATTTTGTTGCTGGTCGGGGAAACAATATAAATCTGTCCAATCGGGTGCCGCACATAACGGCGAATACTATCGATAACTTTAGGAAGCGTGCTCAAATCTTTTTCGATCGCAGGTATAAGAACATCGATCATAGGCTCACGATTTAACTGTATTCCATGCCGAACTGGCATCTTCTCAACTCCTTGGACAAATGGTTACATCTTGTTCATGATATGTGTGCAAAATTGGTTTGGTCAGGGCATGTGCGAATATACCAATTTCACGAACAAGGGCATTTGTTTAGGGTTGTTTTATCGGTATTACATATAATGCATGATCTTGATGAAACAGCAGGGTTTGATTCATTTGCTGAAAGGAGAAGTGTGTGTTATATGGAGGTTGATAAATTGAAGCCGTTAAGAAGCAAATGGTTGAAAACAAAAGTGATCCTCAATAATGGTTCTATCAAACCATTTATACCTGATACGCAGCGATATAACAAAGCCAACCTGCGGTCCATGCTCAGCAGATACGGTATGGTTTATATTAAACCCGAGATTGGCACTTACGGAATGGGTGTCATAAAGGCGGAGATGGTGAGTCATCAGAATTTTGCCTATCAGATTGAAGAAAAACGCCTGTCGTTTGACAACTTTGACTCGTTCCATGCAAGTCTTGCACGTCTGGTGCATAAAAGAAGCTATCTCATTCAGAGAGGAATCAATCTGCTTAAGCACAACAAGAGGCGTTTTGATATAAGAGTGATGATACAGTTAAGTCCCGACAATCAGTGGGAGGCTACGGGAATCATCGGCCGACTCGGTCATCCGAAAAAAATCGTGACCAATTATCACAGCGGTGGTAAACCAATGGATGTTCACAGACTGCTGGAATCACATGCATCCCTGAAACGCAGAAATGAACTCATCCAGGAGATGAATGAGCTTGGATTACGTATTGCACGCCACATGAAGAAAAAATACCCGTACCTTAAGCAAATCGGCGTGGATATTGGGCTAGACCGGAGTTTGAAACCCTGGATTATTGAGGTGAACGTCAAACCGGACCCTTATATTTTCAATCAATTAAAGGACAAGACAATGTATCACAGGGTGATAAAATATTACCGCCATGCTGCTAAAAAAACAAAGTAACGTTTCTCTTTTATTTATAACAATATCACTCCAAAGAGGCCTCGAAGGTAGATAGCGCAACCTGAAAACCATGATTCTCGAGCCTTCGTCTGGATTGTCCTACGATCGCTTCTTGCTGTCCCTGCTCAAAGTAGTGACTGTACGCTGTAGTGCCCCGAGAGGGGCATGGATGGCTAACGGGCAGGTTAGTTTGAAAATAGAAGATCCGTCTTAGAATTGTGTAAGTTGCCTCTAAGGAATACAACAATTATCCTTTCCTCGTGATATAATTCAGAAAGATTCATCGTCTGTTAACAATGGAGTGCTTAAGATGAACAATATTTTAGAAAATCTAATTAACACTAGTTAAGAACTGCGCTAATTAAAAAATAGAGGAGTACTTATGAAAGAAGAAATTATAAAAAAATATTTCTTTATGTGGGTAACTAGAGATTTTACATTTTTAGATACGTATTTTTCTGATGATATTATCTACCGCGAATGTTATGGAGCAATGTATGTGGGTATAGAGGAAGTCCATTTGTGGATCAAAAAAATGTTACTGAAGCAAGTTGTCTTAGAATGGAAGATAAAAAATATTCATCAAGTAAATGAAAATCTATTTTTTGTAGAATGGTATTTTAAAGCAAAAGAAAAACAACTTTATTCATTTGATGGTATATCAATGATTAGATTTGATGGAGATAAAATTCGATTAATAGAAGAGTATGAAGCCAAACATGAAACTTTTAGACCATGTAAGATTGATTAAAGATGTCGTGGACAAGAACATGGCCCCATTGAATTGAAGTCGCTATATTTTAGCGGCTTTTTTATGTTATCGGTAGAAGTTCTTGCCCCAAACCAAAGACAAGAAATTCTACCGATTGGCGAAATGGAAAAGAACATATTCTTTTTTTCGATTAGATGAGTTTCAAAGTGGTCAGGAGAGCCTAACTTCGACAATCGCTTCCGTACGGAGTCATCTCATTGCGTTGGCCACGTAAGAACCCCGTTTGGACTGGGGTAAATAGCGATTGCTTCCGGGGATGAGGGAATAATCACTATGTTTATTTGCGTATTTTTTTGATTTTTGTCCTCCACATGTGTACAAAGAACAAAAAAGATGCTACATTAAAATCAGTTTAACCCCCTTTATAACAAGGTTTTTTCGCAAAATGACATGTCTCCTGTACAAGGACAAACGTATATCAAGGAGGGAATCGAATGTCAAGTCAAGCATTGGACCAATTTTTAAGTTCGAACATCGAAGATCTAAAGAATAGAGGTCTATATAACTTCATCGATACACTGCAGGGTGCAAATGGTCCTGTTATTCGTATTGACGGAAAGTCCCTAATCAATTTGTCTTCTAATAACTATTTGGGCTTGGCAACAGATTACCGCCTGATTGATGCTTCAGTTAAGGCGGCGCAGACATACGGGGCAGGGGCAGGGGCTGTGAGAACAATTAATGGTACGATGGATCTTCATATTGAGCTTGAAGAAAAACTGGCTCGTTTCAAAAAAACGGAAGCCGTTATCGTGTATCAATCGGGATTTAACTGTAATATGGCTGCTATATCCGCGGTAATGGACCAGCATGATGCGATTTTATCCGATGAGCTGAACCATGCTTCAATAATTGATGGTTGCCGCCTGTCGAGAGCCAAGGTGATTCGCTTTAAGCATTCGGATATGAATGATTTAAGACAGCAGGCAAAAGAGGCCAAGGAATCCGGTCAGTACCGTAAAATTATGGTCATCACCGACGGGGTTTTCTCCATGGATGGTGATATAGCAAAGCTGCCCGAAATCGTGAAAATAGCAGAAGAATTTGATCTGATTACTTATGTGGATGATGCCCACGGTTCGGGCGTTCTCGGAGCAGGTGCAGGAACCGTAAAGCATTTTGAATTGTCCGACCGCATTGACTTTCAAATCGGTACTCTTTCCAAGGCGATCGGCGTTGTCGGCGGTTATGTGGCGGGTAAAAAACAACTGATCGAATGGTTGAAGCTGAGAAGCCGTCCGTTTCTGTTCTCGACATCGCTACCTCCGGCTGCAATCGCTTCCTGTAGCGCTTCTATCGACATTTTGATGAATGACACAGAGCTGATTGAGAAGTTATGGGAGAACGGCAATCATTTGAAAAATGGCTTGAGCCGGCTTGGATATGATGTAGGCCAAAGCGAAACTCCGATCACACCTTGTATCATTGGCGATGAAGTAACCACCCAACAGTTCAGCAAACGGCTCTATGAAGAAGGCGTTTACGCCAAGGCAATCCTGTTTCCTACGGTCCCGAAAGGAACTGGAAGAATACGCAACATGCCGACAGCTGCCCATACCAAGGAGATGCTCGACCAAGTGATCTCTGTTTATGAGAAAGTTGGCAAGGAAATGAAGCTGATTTAGTGCATTCGCGGGAGTATATTTCGGGAGGAATGTCTTATGAACAAGATTTTGGTGACCGGGGCACTGGGCCAAATCGGTTCTGAGTTAGTTGTTAAATTACGTGAGATTTATGGTGCGGATTACGTCGTTGCTACGGATCTCAGGTCATCAGCCCACGAAATTACCCGATCCGGACCATTCGAGCTACTGGACGTGACGAATGATAAGGCGATGTTCGAAATCGCCAAGCGGTACGAAGTGGATACCATCATGCATTTGGCTGCGCTGCTGTCGGCTACCGCAGAGGAGAAACCCCTGCTTGCCTGGAATTTGAATATGGGCGGATTGATAAATGCACTTGAAGTATCCAGAGAGATCGGTTGCCAATTGTTCACTCCAAGCTCCATTGGATCTTTTGGCCCTACGACTCCGAAATACAATACCCCGCAGGATACAATCCAGCGGCCCAATACGATGTACGGCGTGAACAAAGTGTCCGGCGAACTGCTTTGTGATTATTATTTTCACAAGTACGGCCTGGATACTAGGGGGCTGCGATTCCCAGGATTGATATCTTATATGACGCCTCCCGGCGGAGGAACGACGGATTATGCGGTGGAAATTTATTACGCAGCCGTGACGGCAGGCCGGTATACATCGTATATCGCCAAAGACTCAAACATGGACATGATGTATATGCCGGATGCCCTGAACGCTATCATCGATTTAATGGAAGCGGATTCATCCCGGTTGATGCACCGAAATTCATTTAATGTCACCGCAATGAGCGTGGATCCAGAGGCGATTGCTGCAGCGATTCGGGAGGAGTTTCCCGGCTTTATCCTCGAATATGACGTTGATCCGAAGAGACAGGCGATAGCCGATAGCTGGCCGCATTCCATTGATGCGACGGCAGCAAAAACAGAATGGGGATTTCATGCCCGCTACGACTTGAAGGCTATGACGAAGGATATGCTATCACAGCTAAGCGAGAGACAAATGCTTCGCAAAGCTTAAAGTTATTATAAATATACTGTACAAAGCGAGTAGAGATACAAAAGAACCTGCATCAAGAGGAGGTTTGACGCTACCCGGATAAAATGAAGGGAAGAACAACGTCAATCGCCAATGGGGTACAAGAACATTGTTCCAATCAAAGTCGCTATTTTAGCGGCTTTTTTCTTGTCCCAAGCTAAGGACAAGAACATTGTGTCATTTTGGATTATGTGGTTATCTTTAAAAATGGATAGGCTGACGATCTTATCGTCAACAATAACGAAATGAAAATTCAGTAATAGTGGATCGAGTAGACCAGTCTCGTCGTAGGTACCATCCAGCTTGCATGTTAACACAATTTCTTCACCTTTTTTTGCTGTTGTTGGCTCTAACGTTACATTAGACTGTACCACTGGAGATTTTCTTTACCAAGGCACAACTCCATTTTCATCAAAAAAGCTACCGGTTGGACCATCATTATTGATTGTGGCAAGCTTAACTACACTGGAAGCGGCTTGTTCGACTGTACGATAGCCACTATTACCATTTAAATCGGTAGCTGTAAATCCAGGGCAAACCGAGTTGATTTTGATAGGCGTATCTCTTAATTCTTTAGCAAAGAAAACAGTTAAAGCATTTACAGCCGTTTTGGAACTATTGTAGGCGAGCGAATTCACATTATAAAATTCCGACGTTGGGTCTGAATTCAAAGTCAAGGAACCTAATGCGCTGGAAAGATTTACGATTCTTCCGGCAGAAGATTTTTGGAGCAATGGAAGTAATGCTTTCGTGACAGAAAATACGTCGAAAACGTTTGTCTCATAAGTACTCTTGAGAACGGACAGTTCCAGTTCCCTTGGAGATGTGTTGCCTTCAAAAAACACGCCTGCATTATTAATCAAGATATCAAGGTATCCATATTCTTGTTCAATCCATTCTACTGCGGAGAGAACGGAGCTGGGTTTTGTGACATCAAGAACCACCCTTTTAGCGTTAATGTTCTCCGTTTCCAAGTGTGTTACGGCCTCATGACCTTTTTCTTCCCAATTGTCTTGCTGTCTCAAAACCAATACCCTTAGTCAGATTTAATGAACTTAAACGATTAATACCAGGGATTACACAACGGATGTTGACTTTACAACTCAGGGAACTCGAGGCGGATGGGATTGTGAAGAGGGTAGTGGATGGCACTGTGCCACCCAAAGTAGAATACTTCCTAACTGAACAAGGAAATAAATTGTCTAGTATCATCGATTCTATAAGAGTATGGGGTAAAGAGTTTCTATCCTAAGTCTTTCATAGCGGGATTCAATTTGGTTCTGGGCGGACTGCCTGAACAGGGAGATGTCGCTCCACGCTGCCAAAGGCTGCACGGGGATGTCCCTTCAGTGGATTCGGGATACTGTTTTTTCACTCATCGAACGATTCCTCGTTTTTCCACTTTTTGACCCACACCTTCAGTTATGAACAGTTTCGAATCCCCTTGCGCTCAGAAACCACCTTGTGTCTTGAAGAACCTTCGACATATGATTTAACTGCATTCAATTTGAATTCTTTGGTATACGTCTGAAATGATTGCCCTTTTTTCGCCATAAAAATATCCCCTCGAAGTGTCACTTGAACCCCCATGATAACATCATATTTTTTTTAAGTGTCTACTTAAAGGGGATAATACCACAAAGATGTAGATATGAGCTTTTTGTTGTATGAAAAAAAGTGAATGCAATTGGAGCAGGAGTAGGTATGGGCGAAATTATTGATACAGCTAACTACTCCACCAGTTTTTCAGACCTCTGCGACATATCCTGTAAAACGCGAGCCACCCGACTTTTTCTGCCTTTTGCTTTTCTCTGTATTCTTGCGAGTGACTTTTTATACGCTTCCACATCGGTTGGAAGCACGAAGTGTTTGGCGGCAATCCGTAATGTTTTTTTTAACAATCGTGCGGAAGATCGTGTTTTTCTGGACCGGAAGCCTCTGCGCAAGATTCGCAGCGTTTTTTTGTAGGTTTCGAGGTCAGCTGATGGTGGTACAACGCAGAATAAATTGAGTGCGGAATCATTGAATCCATAGGTTTCAAGCATGATTTTCAGATTCTCTGTATTGAGCACTTCCCCTCGGAAATGAGTGGGATGTTCCTGATGATAACCTACGACCTCTTTCATACAGTAGAAGGGCACTTTCAAACGATGCAGCCTGTAGCCCAGATCCCAGTCTTCAAGCCCATAGAGTACAAACCGTTCATTGAAACCTCCAACTCGATTCAGAAGGCTTCGGCGAATGGAAACACACCGCGTGACGAGCAGCATCCATGGAGCCACATCGGTGCTGGCAAATTGTTTGATAACACCAGGCGGTATTTTGGTTGGGAAAATCACTTTGGACAATGTATCTGTCTGATGAATGATATCTTCCGGTGTGACCAGTGGGACGATTTCATTCGCTGCATCAAATTCGGGACGCCATAAGTTTGAAGGGGTGAGGATTGAACGGCAATGATCTTTTTCCGATGGCGAGAAATCTGGATAGTAGTGGGTATAAGCATCCGCAAAAGAATGTGGAAAACCCGAAACGACGGCTCTGGGATTTTTACGATGATATTGACGCACGGTTCGGATAAATTCGGGTAATGCCAGAAAGTCAGCATCACAGAAGATAACATATAGCCCTTTGGCATGCTGAAGTCCCAAATTCCGTATCGCTGATCTGCCACGTTGCTCCGTCTGCGATACGTAGGTCAAAGGATATGAAGACTGGAATGCCTGGATCTGTTCTTTCGTTCCATCAGTGGAACCGTCATCAGCTACGATGACTTCGAAAAGGTGCTTCGGATAGGTTTGTGTCTCAAGGGCTGCCAGTGTAAGCGATAACTGATGGGCCCGATTATAGGTTGGAATAATGACGCTGTAGCGAATTGCCATTCCTGTTTCCTCCTTCACGTTGTTGGACGCTCCTTATGAAAAAGATCGAACACGTTCAAGTAAGAAGTGATATTAGTTTATTCCATATATGTAGCAGCGACTGGTCAAACACCCTATGATTTCGGAAACGGGCTCGACCGATCTCCTTCTTTTGCTTACCGTTCAATCTGGAAAGGTGATCCTGATCTCTTGCATGGATGTGCAAATCCTGTGCTGCGGAAGGGAATATCAAATTTTGGATATATAGGGCAATCATGAAGGATATCCATTACAGCGAGCAAACGGTAACTTTATGAGGAGCGATGACAAAGTTGCTTTTCAATGATACGAATTAAATGGAGCGACGTGAGGCGATGAAACGGTCATGGAGTAAAAGACTGACAATTGGAATCTGCCTGATGATGGGCTGTTTTAGAATGAATTCCATTTTGATTCATCGGAAAAGTAAGTCATAAGTGCAACTCCATTTTAATTCCGTGGAACAAATCAAAAAAAACGGCCGCTGTTCGCATCGTCTGCGACAGGGTCGTTTTTGTTTTTCGTTAGGCAAACTTCAAATTGCTATTCACTCTTGCCAAACACTCATAGGGTCCCATGGCTTGATTTGATTACCATATTTTCCGGCCAGAAAAGTTTTCATATCTTCCAGCTTAGCAGGCACCTCGTTCCAAATTGGAAGGGGTGGTAACCCTCGTTTGCTTTTCAATAGGATGTCCACTGTAACATATAAGCGTTCTGGCTGAATCCAATGAAGGAAGCGGGAAATATCAATTTGCTTAGTCAGGGACAAGGCATCAATTTCGTCATTGTAATGCTTGTTGAACTCGCTGATCAGGTTCAGAAGGTAGTCTCTTTGCTCCTTCACGAAGTCCAGGCTGCAGATGGCGCCATGTCCTGGTACAACGATTTCGGGTTTAATTTCATCAATAATGCGGTCAAGCACTTTAACCCAATTGAGGGTTCCCTCTTCGCTGTATGCCGTACAACCGTTAAACACAACATCCCCGGCGAACAGCACTTTTTCTTTTGGCATCCACAGCAGCAAGTCACTGTCGGAGTGGGCCGGAGCTACGTTGTAAATCATGACTTCCGTATCGCCAAGACGGATATTAATATCGTCCTTTATCTCAATATTCGGGAGTACCCATTCTACGCCTTCCAGGTCGAATCCTTCAAATTCCGCTGCAAAAAACCGCTCGCCCGAAGTCGATTCCGGAGAATCCTTTCCTCTTCTGATGACGCTGTCCATCCAGGCGATATTTTCGGTAAGACGCTCTCTGGATGCTTCCTTGTGCATAATAATGCAAGCATCTTCAAACGCTTTGTTTCCCCAAGCATGGTCGCTGTTATAGTGCGAGTTCACTACATATGCGGGAGAGCCGCCGTTGCTTACTTCCTTAAAAGCCTCCCGCATTTCCCGCGCATGGAACAAATCGAAAAACGTGTCATACACCAGCCCTTCACCCTTGTTGATGAACCCGGCATTGGCCCAACTGATGCCACGATACGGCGAAATACCGGCAAAGACATCATCTGCGACTTCAAAAAATTTAACGCGAGGTTTTTGAATAATACGTCCATACTTCATAAAAATTCTCCTTCGTGTATATGTTTTTTTGGTAAGTCATACTGACTATGTCCTCATTATAGAAAATGGAAAACAGAAATGCAAGCATGTACTTGCATGCATTGTTCCCATACTGTATGCTACTAATAGAACAACATCACACTACATGGATGGAGGCGCTGCAACATGAAACTAGTAACCTTTCAAACCAATACATCCCAGGAACCTTTGTTTGGGCTTGTAATTAACGAGAGATTTGTCATGTCTTTTGCTGCAATCATGAAAAAGCAGGGAACATTCGTTGACAGTCTTGAAAGTATGAACAGCTATCTTCATTATTTGCCGGCGAGTTATGATGCTGCTAAGGAAATGATGCAATATGCTATCGAACAGTTGCATCAATTCAATGAAAATGAAATCAGCCCGATTACAGCGGTAAATCTCCTACCGCCGGTTCCGAATCCGGCTGCGCTTATCGATTTCGGGCTGACGCCAAGACATCTGAGAAATGCTGGCGTAAATCTGCTGCAAAGAGAATATACAGGACCGGAAAGAGAAGAACTTAAACGGAAAATCGCCGAAAAATTCCAGCAAGATCCGAATAAAGTGAATTTCAGTTATTACAAATGTAACCATAATGCTGTAATTGGCGATGGGGATACGATTCATTGGCCATCATACTCTTCATACCTGGATATCGAGCCGGAGCTGGCCTTTGTAACAGGGAAGGGGAATTGCATCGCAGGTTATGTTATTTTTAACGACAGTACTGTCCGCGATGTGCAGTGGCCGGATTTCCAGGCGATGACCGGACCGACGCGCTGCAAAGATTTCGATCGTAGCAAAGGAATAGGACCATTTCTGGTAACGCCGGATGAAATCGACAACCCGCTGGGATTGGATGTGGATATACGCATCGGGGAGAGACTGCACTGGAAGGGAAGCACATCCGAGTATGCAGCACACCCTGCAAAAGTGATGGAGGAGGTTCTCAAAGTTTTCACGCCACTCCCGGGCACGATTATAGGAATGGGGACGATACCGGATTGCTGCGCAATCGAGACCGAAGAATGGCTGCTGCCCTCTGACCGAATCCAGATTACATTTGATAAATTAGGCACGCTCACGCAATTGGTGCCTGATCATGTCAAGATTACGGAAGCAAGCCGCTGGGAAAGAAGAAGCGATTTACCTTAAATAAACGTTTATCAAAATGATGAACTCTGAATCTGCTTCATCTGCAAAACTTGTAGTAGAATGGGGTTAACATGTGCAAAAGGAGAAATACAATGCAAACTTCAGACAGAATCATTGAAGCCGCGACACGGCTCATCAAAAAGAATGGCTATCGGGGAGTAAGCACCAAAGCCATTGCAACGGAAGCTAAAGTCAATGAATCTACGATTTTCCGGCAATTTGGAAGTAAGCAAGGCATATTGGAAGCCATCATTGAAAGACATTCGGATATCCCGCAATTTGAGAAGCTGTTAAAAGAGGACGCGACCGACAATCCGGAAGTCGATCTGCTGAATGTAAGTCAGCAGTACCGACTGTTTTTTCATAAAAATTCGGACATCATTTTGATTGGCATCCGCGACAAAGGAATGTTTCCCGAATTGGACAGAGTGCTGGCCGATCCGCCGGTGAAGCTGCACTCCTTGCTCGTTGAATATTTTGAACGCCTGCAGAAGAAAAAAGTTATAGCCATACAGGATGAGCGTCTTACCGCCATGTCTTTTCTCTCGATGTGTTACGGATTTCAGATGAGCGAGCTGATTCACCGGCAATATCAGACCCAACTCGTCACCGAGGAAGATTTCTACAGACACAGTGTCTCATTGTTTGTAAAAGGAATTTTGTCTCAGTCATAAGCTTTGTTGATTTATTTAAATATGCCAAAGGCTGCTTTTGCTCGACTAACTTTACCATTCATTTATAAGAGGTCTGATCGATTTATGCCCATTCTGGAAGCCTTATTGGCGGGAGAGCGCCTTTTTTCTGCCTGGTTTAAACCAGGCGAATTGGTTGTAACCAATGAATGTTATTGTCAGAAGAAAAGAAAGTATTAGAATGATGGTGTATCTATCCCGTCCAACCGTATCCCATCACTTAAAAGTATTCAAAAATGCCCACCCAGGCAAGCAAAATGCGAGAAATTAGTGTATATTCCCGGCCTAATGGGAGAGGCGGGAATTGTACATTTTTAGGGGGAAGATCTTTACTATGTGTATAGGAAAGTACAGGCGGGGCTTGTACAATAATATTAGAACTTGTAAACGCTTGCTTCACGCCCGAAACTAAAGGAGAACAATTCCAATACAAAGGAGATGCCTTATGAATCAACAACAACAACTACCTAAGCCCCACCAGCCGCTTGTAACCCACATCTTCACTGCGGACCCGTCCGTCCATGTCTACGAGGGCAAAATCTACATCTATCCTTCCCATGACCTCGATCATGACGAGCCGAGCAACGATAACGGCGACCAGTATAAAATGGAAGACTATCATGTCCTTTCGATGAACAACTTTGATTCGCCGGTGGTCGATCACGGCGAAGCGCTGCATCTGAGAGATATTCCGTGGGCCTCCAAGCAGCTCTGGGCACCGGATGCCGCTTATAAGAACAATACCTATTTTCTGTTCTTCCCGGCACGGGATCATGACGGCATTTTCCGTCTGGGTGTGGCAACATCAGAGTCTCCGGCAGGCCCGTTCACGCCGCAGCCGAATTATATGGAAGGCAGCTTCAGTATCGATCCGGCCGTACTGGTGGATGACGACAGTCAGTCATACATCTATTTCGGCGGACTTTGGGGCGGCCAGCTGGAGAAATGGCAGACCGGCAGCTTCGTGCCAGATGCAGAAGGACCGGCTCCTGATCAGCCGGCACTTGGACCGCAAGTTGCACTGCTTAGCGACGATATGCTGTCCTTCCAGGGCAAGCCTGCCGAGATATCGATTGTCGATGAAGACGGGAATCCGATTCTGGCCGGGGATGAGGAACGGAGATATTTTGAAGGCCCATGGATGCATAAATATAACGACTATTACTACCTATCCTACTCTACAGGAACCACGCATAAGCTCGTATATGCGATCGGCAAAAACCCGATGGGACCATTCACGTTCAAGGGCGAGATTCTCTCTCCGGTTATCGGCTGGACAACCCACCACTCCATTGTGCAAGTTGAAGACAAGTGGTATCTGTTCTATCACGACAGTTCCCTGTCGGAAGGCGTCAACCACAAGCGCTGCGTTAAATATTCCGAGCTGAAATACAACGAAGACGGAACCATCCAGAAGATCAATCCTTATCAGGATGCCGAGTAAGCTGGCGGGTTAGAAACAGAGAAGATTACAAGATAAGGCATAACATGAGGCAGCTCCTGATGGGGCTGCTTTTTTGAGTAGAAGAATCAGTTGTGTCACTCAAACTTGGAGAAAATCTCTGCTGAACAAAGAATATTTGAGAAGTGGAGGGGGATTAAAAAGAAAGACAAGACTGCTATCATTCTGTTTTGTGAGGTCTACCAGATTCGAACTCTATAAATTACCTTTCGTTTTTTAACAAATAATTGCCGATCCAAGAAATAACCTGCCAACAGTGAGAGCAGAACAAGGATCACGGGTACTCCAAACGATTCATTTGAGAAGGGGGCTCCTTCTAGTTTTAAATGGTCTGTCGCACGATATTCAAGACGTTTGGCAGCAAATTCAACAGTCATAACATCTTCTTGTTTAGATAAATCTTCAAACGCAGGGTCCATTGCAAATCTTCCCTGCATATTTTTGTGTAACAATAGCAATTCCGTATTGTTGTTCAGCTGTTTCCATTGCCCGATATCCTCAGCAGCTGCAGTCTCGGCCTGAGGGCCAACAACAATCATCTTGGACAGAGTGGGAACCTCATTCATCTGATAGCGCGCAACCAAATTCAAACCGTGCTTGGTTACAATCGGTTGATGTTCACGTGATATCGTTAAAGTCGTTGTTGTCCCAGATGCTCCATAGGTATCAAAGGCAGCAGACAAATCTAATTCATCTGCACCTGGATATAGCAGTACGCCTGCTTTTGCCTTGTTCCATTGATAGGATTGATTCAATATGTATGTAATATCACTCAATCCTGCCGTGAATGGTTCCATTTTCGGCTCAATGACATAATGGTAGGAAGGATACTGGAGTGTATTCGCTACCTGCTTCGCGGCTGCCTCACCTAACTGC
This sequence comes from Paenibacillus sp. 1781tsa1, assembly GCF_024159265.1. NCBI lineage: Bacteria > Bacillati > Bacillota > Bacilli > Caryophanales > Paenibacillaceae > Paenibacillus > Paenibacillus sp. 1781tsa1. The sequence goes on from NZ_JAMYWY010000001.1 coordinate 3,743,884, forward strand.
TGAGATATGACATATAGGGTTGCATCCATTCCAGATGTAAGACCAGCTGAAGAGACGATGTTACCCTGGGGAACATAACGCTGATCTTTCACCCACTGAATTTCGGGGTAACTTTTGATCAAACGTTGAATGTCTCCCCAGTGTGTCGCAGCACTTTTACCGTTCAGCAACCCCGTATCGGCCAGATTCTCTGCACCATTACATATGGATAATAGTATGGTTTTTTCACTCGTATGCTTACGAATCCATTCACGGACGGGAGCATATTTTTTCTCATCCAGAATCGGCATAAAAGGAATCACGATAATATCTGGACTTTTGCCAAGCATTTGGTCCATATCAGCAACTTACCGTTCCCCTTCCAACTAAATAATATTTTACCTCAAAAAATATATCAATTGAGGATCTAAAACACACCTGGCCAAGGATGGATTGCAGCCCTTGACTGTGGGTGGAAGAGGTACTGGACTTAAGTCTGTTTTGTTTTTTCTACAAGACTCATTAGAGCTATACTCTTCGTTTGACGTGGTGAAAGTTTTTCAATTCGGTGAATTTAATCTGAAAGCTTAAAGAAAAGAAGGAAAAAGACAAATGTTAAAGAAAGAAGAAATAGCAGAATCTTAATGAAACTCCGTGGAGCCTTTTTGTTAGTTTGCGTTCGAGATATTAGTAAGGATAGAAGGTAGTGGCACAGTAAAATTCATTGAATGATATTATTTTAAAGTGAGGTGCATGAATATTAATTTCCGTTTAAATGAAGCTATTGAAATTTTGGAGCGTACACCGCAAACTCTGGAGCGCTTCTTATCTGGTCTTTCAGACACATGGCTGCAAACTAATGAAGGTGAAGGAACTTGGAATGTACAAGAAGTGATTGAACATCTCATTGAAGCAGAGAAGCATAACTGGATTCCCCGAGTGGAATCCATTGTATTGGAAGGGGAACATCAGTTGTTCCCTGCTTTCGACCGTTTCTCCCACTTGAAGGAGACATCGGAACGAACCGTGGAAGAGGCACTACAGGAATTTAGCATGAGCAGAATGAAAAGTATCTCCTCGCTCAACGATATCATTCTTTCACATCCCAATCTGGAGAAGACTGGCTTGCATCCGGAATTTGGCCTGGTAAAGTTGAGGGAGCTTCTCTCAGCATGGGTCGTTCATGATTTTACGCATATTGCGCAGATTGTCAGGGGGATGGCGGAAAGATACAGGACTGATGTTGGACCCTGGAGTGCTTATCTGGGCATTTTAAACAGAAGTTAATTTCATATATCGTGTTAAAGTCGCTAATCTAGCGACTTTTTTTGTTCTACACAACACCCTACACAACACCATTTGTAAAGAATAACGCTGAAGATCATTACATATTTACTTTCTTCTTTCACTGCAACTCAAAATTGGTATGCAAAAAAATTCATATAGTGGTACTTAAAACATTCAAAATGTTCATGTTAGCATAAATCTAACAGCATGCTGTAAAAACGCAAATCAATCATAGCTATGACGATTCAACAGCAGCGATATAGTGAAGTTGGAACGAAAGGGGAGCATATGAGCCTAGCCGATTCCGCAACGAACAAACCAGGCAAGTGGCCTTACGTTATTGCGATATCATTTATTCTATTCATGATCAGTTTATCCGTAGGGTTACAACATTCAGAGATCATTTTACCAGAGGTTGCAGCGATGGCTATCGCCATGTGGGTATATAGAGAACCAGGGTGGATTAGACGACCCTCTGTCATCTTCATTGCACCGACCGTAACAGCTACGATAGGACTGGTCATTAATCAGTTTCAGATCCTTTATCCGATCAAAGTGGTACTTACACTAATGATCATGATGTTCTTTCTGAGGTTAATACGTTCGAATCTTGCACCCGCCATTGCTACAGGTCTATTACCACTCGCTATTCATACAGAGGATTGGTCATTTGTATGGATTGTCTTTGGTTTCACATTGACTTTAATGGCCGGAGTTGTTGTGCCTCAGCTTCATAAACATCTCGCAACAAAGTCGATGATCCAATACAAATACATGGTGATCTTCCTAGGAATTTCGCTATGCTGGCTTAGTGTTTGCTCGTTACTGGGTTATGAACAAATGGCAGTGATTCCGCCTATTTTTGTAGTCGTTTACGAATCGCTCCAAAAGCCGATGTACACAGCAAAAATTGCGTTTAAGCAGGGATCTACGCTAACGCTATCTGCTGCCGTTGGCGTTCTCATTTTTATGCAGGTGGATTCGCAGGTACTGGCTGCATTTATCGATATGATTGTAGTCGTCATGATATCCCGCTTTTTTCATGCCCGAATTCCTGCTCTGTACGCTATACCGCTGTTAACCTTTATTTTCCCCAAAGAAAATGTTTGGAGTTTACCTCTTGTCACGTTTTTTGCAAGTCTGTTTATGTTCAGCTTCGTATTGTTATACAAATATGGGGAAAAGAGGACTCTGAACCGTAAACATCAGCTGGAGCAGAATAAGAGCTGCGGCCAGAATTCTGTGTCATCATGAACAATAAATAATTCGGGTGCATGGGCAGAAAGCGAAATTTGGAGGATAAACGTATGATATTTGGCCTGATTGCAGCACTATGTTTTGGTTTGTCGGACTTTATGGTTACCCAGGCCACCAGAAAAGTTCAAACTTTGCCTGCCTTGCTCGGGATTCAGTTCATTGCCTCACTTTTGCTGGGAGGGTATATACTTACGCAATCCCCGCATATGGATCAAAACCTAATGGTCTGGACTGCTATAGCCGGCATCAGTGTAGTCAATTTTGTAGGTACGTTACTGTTATATCGGGCTTTTGAAAAGGGGACTCTATCCATCGTTTCTCCAATTGGCTCGGGATTTGCTGTGGTGACTGCGGTTCTTGCTTTTGTGGGCGGTGAGCGATTGCCTTTCAATTCAATTATTGGTGTCATACTGCTCATTATTGGTGTGTTGACGGTAACGAGATCAAGTAAAAACGTTGGACAACAAGTGACGTTGTCGGGCATACCGGAGGCAATTATCGCCTCAATCTGCATCGGTTTTTATTTTTGGGCAATCGGATACATCACTCCTCATCTGGGGGTGACTCTTCCTGTACTCGTCACACGGATCATACAATTTTTCTGTGCGTTCATACTTCTTCGGGTAAAAAAAATCCAACTCCCGCGCATAGGCCTGTCTACCGGTCTGATTCTGGTTGTAGCCGCTCTGCTGGATACAGGAGCTTTACTCGCTTTTAATATGGGACAAACCGTTGATTATACCACGAGCACAACAGCACTTACATCCTTATATAGTGTCGTTACTATACTTATGGCCGGATGGATTTTGAAAGAAAAGCTGACGAAGAGTCAATTGACAGGTATTGGCATTATTCTTCTCGGAGTCATTATCGTAAGCATCTAGAAAGGGGTAGAGGATGAACAGAGTGCATACCGTCTATTCATTGATTACAAGCACGAATGATTCACATACCTTCAGGTATCCTATTTCGATGAGGGAATCATTTGATTATCTAATAAAATAAATGTCAAAAAAGGAAGGGCAGAGGCCCTTCCTTTTTACTTGTGATGTTTAGATAGTCAGGTTAGCTGAACATAACTGCTCACTATATTATATAAATTGCGCAAGCGTTTGAATCCCTTCCGAAATCTGGGCCTCGTTCACATTGCCAAACCCCATGATCAGACTATCATTATGCTGATCTTTGCGAATGGTATATCGCTCGGCTGGGTAGATCTTGATACGATGTTCCTCCAGTTCCATTGCAGTCAAAAGATCGGCATGTCGTCCTGGCCAAGTTGCGATAAGATGCAAACCCGCAGCATCACCCGATATTTGCACGTTCTCTCCAAATGTATCCCTTAACGCATGAAGCAGGTGAGTTCTTCGTTTATGATAGATTCGTTTCATTCGCAAAATATGACGTTTCAGGTGTCCTTCGTTCATAAAGCGGGCCAATGTTAATTGTGATAAGGCAGGACACTGCATATCGGCCATACGTTTGAGCTGTACGATTGATTCTACCAACTCTTGTGGGGCTACAATATAACCGAGCCTTAATGCAGGGAACATATTTTTACTAAATGTTCCTACATAGATTACCCTCTCTGTATCAAGCTCTCGTAAGGCATGAACAGGCATTCCCCCGTAACGAAACTCACTGTCGTAATCATCCTCTATAATGTAGGCGCCTGTGCTTCGAGCGTAGTCAAGTAATTGGAGGCGTCTGCTAATTGATAGAATACTCCCAAACGGAAATTGATGAGACGGCGTTACAAAAATACATTTGGGCTTCACATCGGTTGGCAGCTGCTCTACACATAGACCATCGCAATCTACGGACACAGGCACAATCCGGGCGCTCGTTTCAGCGAAGATATTATGAATAAATGTTGCCGTTGGGTCTTCCATTGCAATCGTTTCACCAGCTGTCAATAAAAGCTTGCCGAGTATCGAAAAAGCCTGGGTTGCTCCAGCCGTAACGATAATTTGCGAAGGCAGGCAGTGAAGGCCCTTGATATGGAGAAGATGATCACCAATTGCTTGTCGAAGCTCCATATCACCAGCCATATCCTCCTGATATCCGAGTATAGAAGGAGGGAAATTATGGTACACATCGAGTGCAACTCTTTTCCACTTCTGGAGAGGAACATGCTCAAGAGAAGGAAAGCTGGGACGAAAATCGATATAGGATAAACGACTCCCACCGGCTGGAGAGACATCCTCATCCATGTCGATCCTTTCTTCAGGCTGTAGATGCAACGTTGCGCTTGATCCAATATCTCTTACATAGGTCCCTGAACCTTGTTTACCTTCCAGAAATCCTTCAGCAGTTAGCTGTTCATACACCTCTATAATAAGGGCGCGTGAAACCCCAAGTTCTTTGGCCAATTCCCTAGTGGAGGGGAGGGAGGTTCCTGCTTTGTAAATGCCTTGCATAATTCGATCTCTAATCCACGAGTATACCTGTCTGGTTTTCGTTTCATTCCGTTCGGACTGCATGAAGGATCTCCTTTCACTCTAAAGTGGTATGGTCAAAATGTACGAAAAATGGATCTAATGAAGACCAATATATCATGTTAATATAAATCATGCCAAATCCAATTCCTATAGAAAGAAGCCACCTGCATGAGAAATCTGAGAACCAAAAGCCTTAGAGCACCCACAAAGAACTCAGCACCCGAGAGTGTATCTTCGATCGCAATCCTACCCATGGACAAAGGTTATGAATTGAATCGTTGGCTGTGTGTTACAGCACTTTTTATGGCATCACTCAATCTTAGACCTGTTGTTTCATCTATTGCACCTGTCTTGGGAAGCATTCAACATGACCTTGGCCTAAGTGGTGCTGTATCCAGCTTGCTCGTTTCTATTCCGGTGTTATGTATGGGAATACTTGCTCCGTTCTCTGTAAAATCGAGTGAAAGATTGGGGATTGAGCGAGTGATCACCTTATCCTTGATCCTAATCGGAGGGAGTTCACTTTTACACGTGTTTATCCATTCCGCCTCATGGTTAGTTTTCACTACATTATTATCTGGTATAGGCATTGCGATGATGGGACCTTTGTTATCCGGTTTTATTAAAAAGCACATGGCTGATCGAGCGCCTTCCATGATTGCAATCTACTCTATGGCTTTAGCATTGGGAGCGGCCCTTGGTTCAAGCCTTACTTCACCCCTGTACGGAAGGTTTCATTCATGGCAAATGTCATTATCATTCTGGGCAATACCTGTCGTTCTGGCTTTGCCACTATGGTTGAATATGCTGAAACAGTTACCTTCGAGATCTAAGTTAAGTTCGACCGTTTCCTTCGGAAAATCGGTTGAACGACCTTGGCATAAGAGAAAAGCATGGATTTTGTCTGTACAATTCGGAATGTTATCCATTGTATTCTATTCACTTTTAGCTTGGCTTCCCTTAATTCTTCTTGGGGCAGGGGCAACCAAACTTCACGCTGGGCTTATGGTTACCATGTTCGCATTGATACAGGTTCCGAGTGGTATCGTTGTGCAGCAGCTTCTTAAAAAGCATCGTTCAAGACGAAACTGGCTCATTATATCATCCATGATGCAAGCTGCCGGTCTGTTACTTATCTTCTTTTCCACTTATCTATGGTTTGCTGTATTCATTTGCGGTTTAGGGTCGGGTATGTTGTTTGCACTGCTCAATTTGCTTCCAGTTGAGATGACTTCTTCTTCTGAAGAAGCTACCTCTTGGGCGGCTATGACGCAATGCATAGGATTTCTGATTGGAGCGTCTGGGCCATTGTTGATGGGTTATCTGCATGATCGTATGGGTCATTTTAATGAAGGAATATTGGTCATGGTATTCATCTCTGTAGCAATGGGAATTCTATCCCTAACTATGGGATCTAAAAAGGAAACGTAAAAATGAATAGAAGGAAAAAATGAACCTGGAGGTCTACATTTATGAGAATTTTCATTGCTGGTGCAAGTGGTGTTATTGGGAGATTGTTGCTTCCGCAACTCGTACAGGCTGGACACGAAGTCATTGGCATGACTCGGAAAGAAGAGCAGAGACAGGCCATTGAACAAATAGGAGCAAAGGCCATTCTTGCAGATGTGTTTGATCGAGAGCAGATGGTGGATATTCTAACGAAAATTAAACCTGATGTTGTGATTCATCAATTAACCTCATTAAGTCAAGGCAGCTCAGCAGAAAATGCACGCATACGCATTGAAGGAACCCGGAACCTGGTAGATGCAGCAAAACAGGCAGGGGTACAAAAAATAATCGCCCAGAGTATTTCATGGGCCTATGAACCTGGCACAACTCCTGCGACGGAAGAAACTCCATTGGACATATACGCTCCTATGCCTAGAAATACGACAATTAACGGGGTAGTCGCCCTGGAAGAAGCAGTAAAAGAAATTTCAGAATATGTAGTTTTGCGATACGGTACTTTGTATGGACCAGCAACTTGGTATGATAAGGCTGGGGCTACGGCTGAAAAAGTAAGAAATCAGGAGATAAAGGCAACAGACGGCGTTTCTTCTTTTGTCCATGTGCAAGATGCCGCGAATGCTGCTTTGCTGGCACTGGATTGGCCGACAGGTACGTATAATATCGTAGATGATGAACCTTCAAAAGGTACAGAGTGGCTACCCGTATATGCAGATGCATTACACGCATCCATACCAGAAATTCAATCCGGTTCGAGTCCCTGGGAGAGAGGTGCTTCGAACAGCAAAGCCAAAACCGACTGTGGTTGGGAACTTCAGTATCCCACCTGGAGAACAGCATTTTCCGAAATTTTACGTTAATCTTGTGTTAGCTGACTTGAAAAGGGAATAAATCAATTCGAAGCCAACGCGGAAAATGCTCTGAACAGTAAATTTATGACGAAGGAACTTTTATCGAGAGACAAGAACATGTTGCCATTAAAGTCGCTATTATAGCGGCTTTTTTACTGTTCGTCAGCATTGATCACTTTAATCATCGATTGAAATACCTGCGGCTTTTAAGTGTCCATGAGTTAGGATTTTTCCGAATTGAGAAGCGAGTTCATTTGGAGTATACGAAAAATCATTTTTAACCCACCATATTACAATGCCCATAAAAGTAGATGCGATATATTGAAGTAATAATTCCTTTGAAATCTTCAGGGGAATATCATCCAAGCCATCTTCCACTGTGTTTTTTATAATCTCCTCCATTTTTGATTGAAAACCATAGATTCTATTCTCATCAAGTAACAATGCTTTGTAAAAGGGAATATTGTCCTTAATTTTCACCAGTATGGTTTGCATGAGTTGTTCAAGCATAGTGCCACTTATAGGAGACTTGCTGCTTGAACAAAGCTTGAGTGTATTATTTAATTCCTCTAATAATTCGTCCATAGATACATTTAACAAATCGGGTTTGTTCTGATAATGAAGGTAAAATGTATTTCGGTTAATCATCGCTTTATCAGCTATATCTTGGATCGTAATCCCTTCATATCCCTTTTCATTAAGAAGTTCTATAAACGCTTTTTTTATCGAAAGTTTGGAGCGAAGGATACGCAAATCGGTTTTTTTGTTCATTATAACTCGTTCCCTTAACTTTTTTTTGTTAGATATACGACATTTCGACTCAAACTGTATGTTATCTCTCAAAATCAAAATTATTAAACATTGAAGGCTGACCTTCTATTAATCATAATAAACAAAAGATAAATATACAACACGTTGACCATTATTTATCTCACTGATCATTAACTCTAATTAAAGGGGAGATTTTAAATGAAAACGATAGCGGTTGTTGGAGCAGGAGCAGGATTAGGGATGTCCATTGCAAAGAAATTCGGACAAAATGGCTTTCGCGTAGCACTTATTGCACGAAATGAAGAAAAGTTGAACCAACTGGTTATTGAATTAGAACAATTGGGAATCGAAGCTGCTTCATTTCAAGCGGACATATTAAACAAAGAACAAATTGAGATGGCATTTGCTGCTGTTAAAGAGAAGTACGGATTTATTGATGTTCTTGAATATAGTCCAACGCCGAGCATTGACACAGTAGCACCAGCATTAGAGGTAACTGAAGAAAACGCGTTATACCAATTTCAATATAATGTTTTAGGTGCTTTATCGAGTGTTAAACAAGTGCTTCCGGATATGTTGGATAAGCAGAGTGGTGCCCTATTATTTACGACTGGAGGCGCTGCAATTCACCCGGTACCGAAGATGGGCAATGTCGGAATTGCAATCTCAGGACTTCGCAATTATATTTTTAACTTGAACAGCGAACTTGCTGACAAAGGAGTTTATGCAGGTCACCTTTCGATCGGAATCTGGATGCAGCCGAATTCAGGAGTTCAGGATAAAATCGCTGATATTTGGTACGACATGTACACCAAAAGAGACAGAGTAGAAGAGTTTATAACTGAAGATAAAGTGTGAGTTGAATAATTTATTTTGAAGGAGATACAAGAAAAGAATATGAATATCACCATTTTTGGTGCAAGTGGCACAATCGGACAGCTTGTAACACAATTAGCTTTAGATTACGGAGATTTCGTTACAGCATACGTTAGAACCCCCAAAAAAATGAGCCTCAAACATCCAAATTTGAGCCTTGTACAAGGGGAGCTTTCGAATACTTCAACCATCGAGAAGGCCATTGCCGAATCCGATGTCGTAATCAGTACATTGGGGCCAGCATCCGATATGTCCCGAAAGCTTAAAGGCACGCCGATTGCTGACGGACACGAACTGATGATTAGGGCTATGAAGAAACTTAACAAAAAAAGGTTCATTACACTTGCGACGCCAGCTTTGCAATCAGATGACGATAAGAAAAACATGTCCACGATACTTCCAGGTATATTAGCCAAAGTTCTCCTTCCAAACGGTTATGCAGAAATGAAGAAAATGGAAGGAATGATTAAGGAATCGAATCTGGATTGGACAGTCGTTCGAATTATTAACCCCAATGTTAAATACAAAGGGCAGTCTTATGACTATTCATTCGGAGATAAATCGGCTAAATTATCTGTTTCCAGAGAAAATGTTGCCGAATTCATATACTCTGCCACTCGTGACAACCATTTGATTAGAAAAATGCCTATTATTTATAACAAATAAGCTCAATGAAAATATCGTATTCACTGATTAAGGTGGTTAGTAAAGGAGGATTCAAAATGAAAATCGAGATATGGTCGGACTATGTTTGTCCATTTTGTTATATTGGGAAACGACGATTAGAATCTGCACTGGAGCAATTCGCTCCTTCGAATGAAGTGGTTATTGAATATAAAAGCTTTGAACTTAATCCGCAAACATCCATGTACTCAGGCAAAAGTATGCATCAGATACTTTCTGAAAAACATGGTATGAGTATCGAGCAAGCGAAAAAGGCACATGCTGAACTTGAACAACAAGCAGCAAAGATGGGTCTCGTGTATAATATCGACCAAATAAAGCCCACCAATACGTTTGATGCACATCGTTTAACCCAGTTTGCCAAATCTGTGGGTAAAGATCAGGAATTAGCAGAGAAGCTGTTCTATTCTTATTACACGGACACTACGCTAATTAGCGATCATAATACTTTAGTAGATATTGCAGAATCAGTTGGAATGAACAGAGACGAGTCAATGGCAATTCTCCATGATCCCTCCAAATATGCTAGCGAAGTGCGTTCAGATGAATCTACAGCAAAACAATTAGGGATTACAGGAGCACCTTTCTTTGTCATTGATAGAAAATACGCGATATCCGGCGCACAACCAACAGAGGTATTTTTAAAAGCTCTTAGCCAAGCATCTCAATAAGTAAAGCAAATAAGCACTGGTAATATAGAAATATGATGAAAGCATTGTTGAGAACAATTACAACGTATTTTAGAACAGCGTGTAGACAGGCAGTCCAAACGAAATAAACAGAACAATAAACTGCCCAAAAACCTTATAGGACTTTGGCAGTTTATTCTTTTCGTCATAACTCAACGAAAGCAATCTCCAAAACATTCATTGATATTAAATGGCGGAAAACAAGCGTATATTTATTATGCTTTAGATCAATTTATTGAATAGAGCTTATTTTGTCCAAGGACATGAACACTGTTTCATTTCAAATTAGGTAATTATCTAAATAGTAGCAAATGGTGATCTTTGGGCGAGAAAAAAGCGTAAGAATATAAGATTTTGCTTGAATAATGATTTTTGTATTTACTAAAGATACTTGCTTTAACTATAGCAAAACTGGACGACCGTTTTATTTTGATCTTCAGAAAACAGTCGTCACTTATTATTGCTTATCGCCTAAATTTCCAGTGAATACGCAAGCACTTGTGATCGTGTCATGGATTTACCTTTACTCCACAATTCCTGCAATTCCTGCTCAGTAAAAACATGCTGAAGATCAAAAATAACCTCTTTATGCTCTGCGGGAAAATTGGGCATGTCCTCCCCGCCAGAGTTTTGGCGGCCTTTCTCAGCAGCTCCGAGAAGGATCGCAGCTTCGGTGAAGGCTTTCTTAGCACACAACGCAATGGCTAATCCTTCAATTCCGCGCGATAGAACCCAAGAACCTCTGTAGATCTGGCTTGCGGTGATGCACTTTTTAAAATATTCAATAGAAGCCGCAATCTGCTCAAGCTTCAGGGCGGAATACCCCAGACTTTCGTACGGACCCGATACTTCCCATTGATCCTGGACGGCTTCGAAGAAATGTACACTCTCATTCAGGAGCTTAGACGCTTCAAGATAATTATTCTGCCCTAATCGAAGCTTCCCGTAAGCATGCAATGAGGAAGCTAAATTCCACAAATCGCCCGTGGTTCTAGCAATATCAACGCTCATCTGTACCAATGGCTCGGCCTCCTCAAGGCGTTTCTGTTTGATGTGAAGAAACGCGAGCAGCCGAAGGGAGGAGGCAAGGAGAGAGCTTTCTCCCAAATCGCGAGCGAGTTCAAGGCTTCTGATCGCCGAATTCATGGCACCTTCAACATCTCCACGGATAAATTGAATGACACCACTTCCATGTAAGGCCTTTGCGGAATCGGTGCCAGGCTGTCCTTCGTGTGTTTCTTTATCCAGAAAGCGATCCAGCCAGAACATTCCTTCCTTCAGCCTGCCTTCGTGCAGCCAAAACCAATAGAGGTTCGAGACCATGTGAAGCCCGAATGAATGGGCATGCGGATTGGAGTATGACCATTCCAGGGCAGAACGAAGATTCGCGTATTCCCGCCGTACTTCATCAATACACGCTTCGCGTTCACGAGTCCTGAACTTGGGCTCCGCACGGACCAAACATTGACTGTAATAACGAACATGGCGTTCAGAAAGCTGGTGGCTCTTACGTTTGTCAGTTTCGTTCTGCAGCTTCTCGCCTGCGTATTCCTTGATAGCTTCCAGTATGAAATAGCGGAGGAAGCGGTAATCCTCGCTGATCTCAATAGATACGAGAGACTTGTTGACCAGGCCGGATAACAGGTCGAGCACGTCTTCGCGGGCGATGCGATCTTGCTGCTCTGACATTCCAGGCTCACAGATGCAGATCTCTTCCACCGCCTCCAAAGTAAACCCTCCCGCAAATACGCTAAGACGCCTCAACAGCAGACGTTCCTTGCCAGTCAGCAATTCATAACTCCAATTTATTGTGGATTTGAGCGTTTGCTGCCGGGTCGCAGCCGTTCGTTTGCCTGCTGTCAGCAAAGTCAACAGATTTCCCAGACGTTCCTTGATTTGTTCCAGTGTCAGCATGTTCATTCGGGCAACCGCTAACTCAATGGCTAACGGGATTCCCTCCAGCTTCTTGCAAATAGCGCCAACAAGCCTAAGATTGGGCAACGTGGGCCGAAACTGGGGCGCAGTACTATGCGCCCGCTCCAAAAACAGCTGCACGGATTCAAAGGCTATAATCTCTTGTTCAGGTATTTCCTCTAGTACTTGCTCATCCGCAGGAAAAGATAACGGAGGAAGCCGGTAGACAAGTTCCCCAGGGATATTGAGCGGTTCCCGGCTGGTGGTGAGGATTGTCAGCCCAGGCGCGAATGCAAGAAGTGATTCAACCAAAGACGCACTTGCGTCAATGACATGTTCGCAGTTATCAAAAATAAAGAGCATTTTCTGGTCGGACAAGGCCTCCAGTATCGTTTGAAGGTCGGTTCGTTGTGCTTGGTTCTGCAGCCTTAGGGTGGACAGTAGCAACTGGCCCAAGTCTTGCGGTTCTTTGATAGAGCCGAATTCAAACATCCATATCCCTTGCGGGTACATTCCCCCAAGCGTTGAAGCCACCTGAATAGCAAGAGACGTCTTGCCTATTCCCCCGGGACCCACGACAGAGACCAAGGAGTGAGTATTCAGCCGTTCCTCCAAGTCAGCCATGGCCAGACTTCGTCCAACGAAGAGTGTAGGGAGCTTTGGCAGTTGTTGTGTTGCCGCGATTGAAGCACGCGGTGTGATAATTGTTGGTTTCGGTGTTATCCCTTCCAGAGTAACCAATGTGTCGAACCAGGCAGCGTCGAAATCCGGAAACTCCCGCGAGGTCGCTGATCGTGCTTCCGAGAAGCGCTTTACAGTATCCCAGAGATCCTCCGCCTCTTGACGCGGATCTGCTTCCAAGAGAAGTCCTTCTTCGCAAAACGCTTGGATCATTCCTTTGAGACTGCCCACACTTGGGAGCCGGTCTCCATTCTCCCATTGCTGCACGGTTCGCGGATCAACGCCGATCCGCCGTGCCAAGTCCACTTGCCGCATCCGCTTGGATAAGCCGTGCCTGGCAGGTCTTGAACGAATTTTTTTGATCCATTCATGAGGCCAATCTTTTGACAATTTCCCGTCTTCCATCCTATCACCTGAATTCCATAGTTTCCGCTGCTTCACACGAACAAACCCGAACTCATGTACATTCGTGTTCTGGATTCTAACAGATATAATTAGCCATATCAACAACAACAGTAACAATAACAAGGAGGTAACACACATGCCATTGACTCGCATTACCACATTGAAAGGTCGCTCCAGCGAAGAGAAAGCCCTTATTGGCGAGGTCATCTTGCAGACGATTGTAGACAAGATGCACGTCCCCCAGAACGATCGCTTTCTGATTATAGAAGAACTTGACCGTGAGAATTTCAGCTTTGATCCGAATTGCCTGGACATTGATAGAAGTGACGGTTTTCTAATCGTACAGATCACTCTAAATGCCGGCCGGTCAGCCGAAGTAAAGAAAGAGTTCTATGAGGCTTTAGTCCAGCAGCTGCATCAGCAGTGCGACATTAGAATGGAAGATGTGTTCATCAATCTGGTTGAGGTCACCAAAGAAAACTGGTCTTACGGTAACGGCATCGCTCCGTTCATCGTGTAATACACAAACTATACTTAGTTAGAGGGGAAGTTTTAATTATGGCAACTTTACTTTATATTACTGCCCATCCCGGCAACCTTAAAGTATCTTACAGCCTTTCCGTCGGAGAGCAATTCGTACAAGCTTACAAAGAGAGTAATCCAGGAGATGAAGTAGTCCATGTAGACTTGTATCAACGCGATATTCCCCACATTGACGTTGACGTATGGGAAGCATGGGGAATCCTTCAGAATGGTGGTTCGTTCGATCAATTGACTGCCGCACAACAACAAAAATTGGCTCTGCTGAATACATTACTTGATGAATTCGTTGCTGCAGACAAGTATGTGTTCGTAACACCTATGTGGAACTTCTCCTACCCTCCGGTAATGAAGGCATACATTGATTCCTTCTGCGTCAGAGCTAAAACCTTCAAATACACAGAGAACGGCCCCGTTGGCCTGCTTGAAAACAAAAAAGCCTTCCATATTCAAGCTACCGGCGGCATTTACTCGGAAGGACCTGTGGCGGATCGGGAGAACAGCAGCCGTCATTTGAAAACCGTCCTGAACTTCGTAGGCATTACCAACTTTGATAATCTATTTATAGAAGGTGTATCCACTGCAGGAGATCGCGCTGCACAAATCAAAGCGGATGCGATTGAGAAAGCACGCATAGCCGCCAAAAACTTTTAAGACTACATTTAGCTAACACACTGAATATGCTTCACAACATTCTGCCCATCCATAGCTTCCGAAATACGAGCATTGGATGGGCGCTCATGGAAGTGTTGATGTGCTTTCGTATTGAAGGCATACCTGGTGAATTCAAGGAGGGAAAGAGTATGACAGAGCTTCAGCCACAAGCAGGGCTGAAAGCAGGTAAAAGAGCAGGGGTGGCGATCATATTGGGTGCCTTGGCTTCGCTCGCCCCGTTCTCCCTAGACATGTATTTGCCCGCGCTGCTGACACTAGCCAACGATTTGCAGACATCACCTTCCATGGCCCAGATTAGCTTGACTGCATGTATGTTGGGACTCTCGTTCGGGCAATTGGCAGCCGGACCACCGCAGTTATTTGTTACCTCACATTAATACGAAGAAACCCGACATCAGCAATTCGATCAGAAGGAGAATACAAATGAAAGTATCCTATCATGGACATTCTGTTGTGAAAATCGAAACAAACGGCACTACCATCCTGATTGATCCCTTTATTACAGGCAACGCAAGTACCGATCTGGACGCGACCAGCATACAAGCAGACGTAATCCTGTTGACTCACGGTCACGGGGATCATGTTGGAGATACGGTAGACATCGCGAAACGAAACAACGCATTGGTCGTTGCCTCGGCAGAGCTGGCAGATGTGCTCGGATGGGAAGGGGTGAGAACCCATGCCATGAGTATTGGCGGGGCGTACACCTTCGACTTTGGAAAAGTGAAGCTGACTCAGGCTTTCCATAGCTCTAGTTATATTAACCCGGAGACCCGAACCATCATCTACACGGGAATGCCTACCGGAATTCTGTTCGCAGCCGAAGGCAAAACGATATACCATGCAGGTGACACGGGCCTTTTCTACGACATGAAAGTGATTGGGGAACGCAACGACATTGATCTGGCTTTTATCCCGATTGGAGACAACCATACGATGGGACCGGAAGACGCCGCCATAGCCACAGATTGGCTTCAAGCCAAACAAGTTGTGCCGATCCACTTCAACACGTTCCCGTTCATTCAACAAGACCCGCAGTACTTCGCCTCGCTCCTCAAGGAAGGAGTAGGGGTCGTCCTTAAACCCGGAGAAACCATCAACCTATCATCCTGAACATCAATAAGACATCAGAAGGAAGAAATGTACAGCCATCAACATGTATGCTTGGGAAATGGCTGAAGGATTTCTTCCTTTTATGTTATCAATAAGCATTTAACATAGAAAGGAGAGGCCGTGTTACAGATTAGATGAAAACCTAATCTATTTTGCCCGCATATTCACAAAGTCATCAAGTTGGATATTATGGCGTAAAGTCCTCAAAAAATAAGTATTTGCTGCTAGTATAGAGGAGAAAATGGAACTAAGCCCTCCAGTTGCCTTAATAAATAATTTACTCATATGACCAGTCTCTTGTGTGTTTCAATGTTATTTCAATAAACTTTGATAGAGCGGGGGAAACCCACTTGTTTTTATGATAAACCATTTGGGCTGAGATCTGTTTATGATCACCTTCGCAAGGAATAACCTTTAATCTTCCATCCTTGATTTCATTATTTACAGTTATTAATGGTAAACAAGCAATACCCAGCCCACTCATTACGCAACGTTTAATCGCCTCAATACTCCAAAGTTCCATCGTATTGGAAAGTACGATTCCTCTTTCTCGAAGATATCCTTCAAACATGGTTCGATAACTGCATTCTTTCTCATTCGTGATCAAACACTCGTTTAATTTTTGGTTTTCATAGCTTTGATCTAAAACATTCAGCGGGTTGTCATGACTTCCAACAAGGACAATAGGCTCGTCCATTAAAGAATGTACGATGAAATCTGCATCCTGAAACGTTGGCATCATAAGGAATGCAATATCTGCACTTCCATGAAGTATTGCTCTCTTGTTATCTCCGCAAGTAGCGTTACTTAGTATGATGCTCACATAGAGAAACTTATTTCTATATTCTCTTAATATAGGTTCAAGTCGATAAACCGTTAACGATTCAGGAGCCGCAATCCTTAACTCGCCTCTTATATCATCACCATCATTTGTAATGCTTTCAATTTTCTCGTAAGTATCCAGAATTTCTTGAGTATAGTGCAATAATTTCTTGCCTATATCAGTCAATCTTACCTTTCGACCCATTCGATCGAATAGAGATGCACCCAAATGTTCTTCAAGTGCTTGAATATGAGATGTGACAGTGGATTGAGTGTAACCTAAATGTTCTGCTGCTTGTGTAAAGCTGCCCAATTGAATAACTTTTCTAAATGTAATAAAATGACGTATTTCCATCAGTTCACCAACTTTCAATGTAATTTCACTTCTATAGTATCAGAAAAATCAATGGATAAATTCTATAAATTCAATTTTACTAATCATTAGTTTCGGGTTAATCTTGAAGAAAATTGGCAAATACGGTCACTATAATAGCAAACTTTTAATAAAACGGTTGGGGGAGTAAATAAATGATTACAGTTTACGATGATAGATATAAAGAAGAAGTCATTAAATTAATATTGCATGTACAGAATGTCGAATATGAAGTGGCTATTAGTGTTAAAGAACAACCAGACATTCTAGACATTCATTCAAATTATATAGATGATGGGGGTAATTTTTGGATAGCCTTAAATGATAACGGAGAGGTTGTAGGTTCAATTGGTTTGCAAAAGAAAAATAAGGAGGTTGCTGTATTAAAGAAATTTTTTGTTTATAAAGACTATCGAGGCAAAGAATTTGGGATAGGAAAAAAGCTTTATGAAGTTCTGCTTGATTTTGCTAAGCAACAAGGTTTTTCAAAGATCATTTTAGATACCCCATCTAAAGCAACTCGGTCTCACGGTTTCTATAAAAAGGTTGGATTTAAAGAGATTGATAAAGAGGATCTGCCAATTAAATATGATTATCCTGACCGCAATTCAATCATATTTCTATTAGAACTATAACAAAAAGAAGGAGGTCTCATTTTTAAATTTGGAACTGAAAGAATCCAAGAGTTTGAGTATCGGTGTTTATAATCTATGCAACTTTATCGGTATGAGTATTAGTGTTGCATTATTTAGTAAAGGCAGCAAGTTAATGGATTACTTAGAGAACTGGGCACGGGGAGAGGGTTATTCCGGCATAAAGTTGTTGTCTCATCCGAGCCGCGAGATTGCACATAGGCTCTACCAAAAAAGAGGCTATCAATTTACGTAGGATCAGAAAAATTTTATTAAGTCTTTTAATTAGCATCAATTGGGGACTGAAGTACTATTAAACTAACGGGCAGGATAGTTCAAAACCGTACTAGGATCTAGGAGTGAATAGCTTTGCAGACTCTCCATGCCCCTGCTAATTTCCAAACCATACCCGTCTGGAGGCGGCGAACATGTGGAAGATTTTATTGGTAGAAGCTAAGGCCATTTTAGCTTTTGTCCAAATACAATGCGTCTGTGTTGCTGAGAACCTGCCTGAATGACCCAGCACCTTGTGTGTTTTGGAGCAAAGGATATGAGGGCGCATCGTAAGGAAGCTGTCGAGGTTATCCTTCAGGATATGACCAGCTGCTGTATGATCTGAATATATTACTCTTTTAGAACTGTTCTTAAGCACCAACAAATGCTATCATGAATTGTAGTGTTAATTAATAGTGTACATGCTTTTTAATTATATAGTAGCTATAAAGTAATAAATAGAACCGGGGGCTGTTATTACTAATATGAAAACATATTATTGTGACCTTGAGGTTACGTTGGACATTATCGGAGGGAAGTGGAAGGCGCTTGTTTTGTATTATTTGATTAAAGGTCCAAAGCGCACGAGCGAGTTAAAGAGACTCATACCAAGTATTACTCAAAAAATGCTTATTCAAACGCTTCGAGACCTGGAAACGAGTGGACTGATACATAGAAAAGTGTATAATCAAGTCCCCCCTAAAGTCGAATATTCAACTACTGAACTTGGTCAATCTCTTGAATCTATTTTGAAGAATCTTTGCAACTGGGGTGGAAAATATGCAGAGGAAACATTCGCACAGGATGAGTTCGAAATTTTGCACACGGATCAAAAATAGTATAAAACGAAAACCCCAGGGATATCATGCTTGGGGTTTTCGTTTATATAAATGGCTATAGAAGAGATTTAGCCCAACAACCTTACAATTGTTTCCTTTTAGTTACTATATAACAAAAAAGTAAGTACTTCTTTTTTAGATATGTTTGATACATAATGTCACTTGTACGGTGGAATTACATCTTACACAAGTAAAATCGCTGCGTTGTTATGGTTTGGTTACTATAGCGGTACTAATATAGGCCATACGGCCTCAAGAGGGAGAGGACAGAAATCATGGGGAATTTCAATGGTAAGGTCGTGGTCGTCACTGGAGGGACAAGCGGTATCGGACTTGCTACGGCACAGCGTTTTGTGGAGGAAGGTGCGCATGTCTTCATAACTGGACGCAGACAACACGAGCTGGATACAGCGGTGAAATTGATTGGGGAACGGGTCACTGGCGTTCAAGGTGACATATCAAATCTAAACGATCTGGACAAACTATTTGAAACGGTGAGGCAGGAGAAAGGGCATCTGGACATTCTTTTCGCTAATGCCGGACTTGGCAGCATCCTGCCCTTAGGCCATATTACAGAAGAGCAATACCAGATCACATTCGATGTAAACGTAAAGGGTACTCTGTTCACCATCCAGAAGGCCCTGCCGCTGTTTCCGGACCAGACTGGTTCCATCATTCTTACGGGTTCAACGGCATCTACGATCGGCGATGCAGGGTTTAGCGTGTACGGAGGAACCAAAGCGGCGCTCCGCCAGATGGCGAGAAACTGGGTTACGGACTTAAAGGGGACCGGAATACGAATTAATGTACTGAGCCCAGGAATGATCCATACGCCGGCTTACGACGATTTGTTTGGAGAGGCGTTGGATCAAGTCCTTGAATCCGCTAAGGATACCGTTCCATTGAGCCGCCTTGGTAAAGCAGAGGAGATCGCCAGTGCAGTGATGTTCCTTGCCTCGGAGGAAAGCAGCTATGTTAACGGCATCGAACTATTCGTAGATGGTGGAATGGCACAAATCTAAGCATATGTTATTGATCATAGTTTTAAGTGGCAATGAAAACGATAGCTCAATAATGCTAAGAAAGCAGCTGATCAATGTGATCGGCTGCTTTTATTCAACAGCGGGTAAGATAGTTGAAGATTATTGGCGGTGAACCGTATCACAAATGATGGTACACACAATCAGAAAAGAAATAGTGTTTGATAGTAGTTATATCAGCAGATCCATATTTTCATCCTCACTTGTGCGAAAGAAGCTAACTGTATATGGGTCCCCCAATCTGATCGGATATAATCACTAATCCAACTCCCAGCAAAGATTGGTATGTTATAATAGCATTATTTATATAGTAACGTAGACAAGACAAACAGGAGTTTAGCGGAGGGGATATAGTGGGAACGTCGACTTGTGAAGATTTGACCCAACAGTTGATAGAATATTTAAATGGGTTGGATTTTATTACTCAAATAGATGTAATTGGAAGTCGTGTTAAACAAACCTCAGACGCTTACTCGGATGTAGATTTATTGCTAACAATTAAAGATCTTACTCCAGATATCGCATTGTTCGAAGTGACCGAAAGTGTAAAAGCTAAGTTTCAACCGGCGTGGTATGATTTTGCAAACAGCCTGATGCCTGATAAATTTTTAGTATCAACATTTATTGGAGGAGACAATCCCTTTGCATTTTATGATGTCGGTATCCTAAACAGTGATAAGAATTTGGTCTATGACAAAACACAGTATGAAAATGACCAATGGGTTCATTTGATGAAGCTCTGGCTGATGAATTTCAAGTATATGATACGTGATGCACCACAGTTTGAAAAACGATTTGCAACAATGATGGAAAAAGCGAACATCTCCCACTATTCCGATTATAGAACAGGTTTTTATCAATTGTTGTTAAAACTAAAAGATAAGAAGACGATTAAGAGTGATTATTTACATATGCTTGAGGAGGTATTTAGAAACAGCTGATAACGTTTACTTGACCGGAATTTCCGGTGCTTTTACTTCCTAAGGGATCACCAAGCACGATTAGTTTATGGCGCACACGAAAGTAGGGGATCAACACCTGATGATCCTGCGCCCAGAAAAATGGTTTGTCTCCCAAATAAAGAAGGTGAGTCAAGGAATGAAGGATTGACAGGCATTCTACGGTTGTTTATTGTACTTATATGTGTAAAAATATATTTTATATATAAAAATATAATGAATGAATTGGTGATGTGATTATCATGAGTACGAATGATCGAATACCGTTGTACCAACAAATTCAAGACTATATCCGCAAATTTATTGCTTCGGAAAATATGAAGCCGGGTGATCGAATACCGACAGAGAAGGAACTCATGGATCGATTTAACGTTAGCAAAATTACAGTTGTAAACGCCCTGACAGGCTTGGCTAACGAGAAGTTGATCGCACGTGTCCCAGGCAAAGGCAGCTTTGTCGCAGAAGGCACAGATGCAGCTGATACCGCATTTTCTGAATCTCCGGCAGTAAGGGGAGGCAGATCGAGTACAGGGATGATTGGGGTGATCATGCCTACGATTCACGACTACTTTGCGATTCGACTCATTGAAGGGATCGAGCAGTCACTCAATCAGGAAGGCTATCGCAGCATGATCATGCTGACGCATGGCAACATCGAGAAAGAAAAAGATGCGATCAGGGAGTTAAAGGCACTTGGAACTGAGGGGCTGTTAATCTTTCCTGTGGATGAAGGTAACTATAACGAGGAGATTCTTGGCATGAAGTTATCCGGCTTCCCTTTTTTGCTGATTGACCGATATTTGCCTGGCGTCGAAACCCATTACATTGCGGCTGATGGAAGGTTGGGCGTGAGGCTGGCCGTTGAACATCTATGGGAGCTTGGACATCGTGATATAGCAATCTGCTCGGATTCTCCATTGCAAACCGTCACGGTCCAAGAGCGGATTGATGGTTATATTGAAGCACTGAAGGATAAAGGAGCATTGATTAACCCTGCACATATGATTACAGATTTCAAACCGCTGTCTGTTCTGAAGGATGCAGAAGCCCATCCATTGTACCGATATATCAGCAACAAGATGGTGACTGCTTATATATCGCTTAACGGAAGGCTGGGGGTTCAGATCTATCAAATGGCTAAGCAAGCCGGTCTTCGCATTCCCGAAGATGTATCGATTGTAAGCTTTGATGACCCCACTTCCATCGTGGAGGAATTCAGTATTTTTACGCATATAAAACAATTTGAGAGAGAGATGGGAATCCGCGCAGCCAACCAGCTACTCGAAGTCATTCGGAATAGCCGCGAGATTACGGGCTTCAGCAAAATTCTGATTGAACCTGAACTTGTCGTTCGTCAAACGACTGGAAGCTGTCCCTAATCATCATTTCAATGCTTAAATTCAAGTCTTTTCCGTAGATGTACGGAAAGGGCTTTTTTATTTTTCTCAAAAAAACATATTGAATATATTCTTAATGTATATTATATTTTATGAAATGGAGAATATTTACAACGAAAAACCAATCCAACAGGGGCAGGGAGGTCATAGCTTTGGTTAGAGATCGGAAAGAAGAACGAACCGGATTCCAGGAATCAGCACCCTATCATCCTGATTATGATCTGCAAACGGATTTTGTCATGGTCTATGGAATGGACGATACGATGCCGCAACGTATTCAGGAATGGAAGGATAAAGGGTACGTGGTTCATTTAATGACAGGAGTAGCATGGGGGACCTATAACGACTATCTGGACGGGGAAGTAGACGGGGAAACGCACTGGGATGAAGCCCAGATGGATCGCGATGGCGAGATGATTGTCCATGGGAAGGAACCTATTATTCCTTACATGGTCCCAACTGTTTCCTTTGGTAAATATATCGCTGAACGCATACGTGCAGCTGTTGATTCTGGCGTGGAGGCGATCCATCTGGAGGAGCCTGAATTCTGGGTAAACGGGGGATACTCGGAATCGTTTAAGAGAGAATGGCAGTTGTATTACAAAGAACCCTGGAGTCCACCTCACTACTCACCCGATGCACAGTTTCGGGCTTCCAAATTGAAAGCTTATTTATACACACGTGTGTTAGACCGATTGTGTACCGAGATGAAAGATTACGCTCTGAAACGTTACAATCGCATCCTGCGATTTTACGTCCCAACCCACAGCCTGATCAATTATACGCAGTGGCGAATTGTTAGCCCGCAGTCTCGATTGATAGAGCTTCCCTCCGTAGATGGATATATTGCACAAATCTGGACCGGGACATCACGAACACCGAACGTGTATGAAGGGGTGCGCAAAGAACGCACTTTTGAAACCGCTTACTTGGAATATGGTGTCATGCAAGAGCTTGTGCGGGGTACAGACAGACGAATGTGGTTTCTGCATGACCCTATCGAGGACAATCCGAATTATACATGGGACGACTATAAACAGAACTACCTGAAGACCGTTGCTGCTTCCCTGCTTCATCCCGGGGTTTCCCATTACGAGGTCGCACCTTGGCCGCGAAGAATTTTCAAAGGAACTTACCCTTCCGATGAAGGCACCCATAAAGTGCGGATTCCACCTGACTATGCAACGACATTGCTGCATGTCATGCACACGCTTGGCAACATGGATCAGGACCGGATTGAAATGGATGGTGAATCTCCCCGCATTGGTGTATTGATCGCCGACTCGGCCATGTTTCAACGCATGAAGCCTGAGCCGGAGGCACCGAATGCTGGAAAATATGACGGTACAGATCCGGAAGGATTCCAAGCGGATGGCGACACGGAGCTGCTAGATTTCTCTTCATTCTATGGTCTTGCTCTGCCATTGCTTAAACACGGAATACCTGTGAGACCCGTCCAGCTTGATAATGTGAGGCGATATCCACATTACCTGGCTCCATATCGTGTCCTGCTGTTGAGTTATGAGTACATGAAGCCGGAGCACTCCGATATCCATTATGCACTGGCCCAATGGGTACAGGACGGTGGTGCGTTGATCTATGTGGGAGACGACAGCGACCCCTATCACAACATCCGGGCATGGTGGAATGATGACCAGCGCAGGGAAAGCACAAATACCATATATACCTCACCACGCGAGCACTTGTTTGAACAGCTAGGGCTTAAGGTAGAACAGGAAGGGATTCATCCTGTGGGCAAAGGGGCGGTGCATTGGCTTCCTGTACATCCGGCTGCATGTACGTCAAGTAAAGCGAGTGCAGATCAATTTCGCCAGACTGTGAAAGAAACATGGGAGAGACTACAGGATTCCAACTTCCGTTGGGAAGCCAAGCATTATTTTAAAATTAAACGTGGGCCCTACATCATAGCCTCTGTCCTGGAAGAGTCCATATCCGAAGAACTACTGGTTATCCCAGGTCCGGTGGTGGACTTGTTCGATCCTAACCTGCATGTTCGGCAAGAAGTAAGGTTGGCTCCTGGTGAGCAAGCACTGTTATACGACATTACGGCCGGAAGGCCACAGCAAGACAAGGTCAGCCTGATCTCTGCCTCTTCCAGAATTGAAGATCTGACGATAACGAATACTGGTTTTCAATGTGTAGCCAAGGGTCCGACCAACATGCAGGCCACCGCCAGATTCTATTGCCCATTTGAACCCATATCCGTTTGCAGTATAGATCGACACCAAACTGTACCTACCGAATGGAAATGGGATTCAAAATCGAAAACCGTACTGCTGAACTATGAGCATGGCAGCAAGAACAAGGTGGAGATTCAAGTAAGGTGGGATCGTGAGAATGCAAAAGCAAAAACTTGATGAACGAGAGGAGAGAACCAAACAACTATGCCATATGAACCGATTAGACTCGGACATTTGAATCATATGCTGTCAAAACTCCGTGAAGCTATATATGAGCCGATTGCCAAGTTGAATGTGACAGCATGGGTTACCCCGGAGCCCGTTTCATTTGAGGAAAGAATGTCAGGTCAGCAAATCACTCTTTCACAGGGCGAGCGTTGGGGGAAGTTATGGGATTGTGCCTGGTTTTGTTTTACAGGGAGCATTCCACCGTCCGGTAGTGACGCCAAGGCTGTTCTTCTGCTGGACGTGAACGGCGAACTCTGTCTGGTAGATCAGGAAGGAACACCTGTACAGGGTTTGACAACCATCAACTCGGAGTTTGAATTCACATTGGGTCTGCCCGGGAAAAGAGTGGTTGAACTGGACCATGCGTCGATAACAGTGACAGACGGGGCATTCGAACTGTGGGCTGACGCCGGCAATAACGACTTATTTGGGAAATACCAGGGCGGTACGGTAAAAGAAGCGATTTTGGCACATTGTCGTGAAGATATACGAAGCTTGTATTACGACACCGAAGTGCTTCTGGAGACGGCAGAACACCTTCCTGTCAACATGGCGCGCAGAGAAAGGATTCTTCAATCCCTGTATGACGCTTCCATAGTATTGACGGAATTAACGCCTGACCGCATACATCGCGCCAAGCTATTATTGAACGAACAATTATCACGTCGTGGCGGCGATCCTGTGCTGAACATAAGTGCGGTTGGGCATGCCCATATCGATTTGGCCTGGTTATGGCCGATTCGCGAAACGATCCGTAAGGGCGCAAGAACATTCTCCACGGTGCTTCGCATGATGGAGCGTTATCCCGATTATGTATTCGGAGCGAGTCAGCCTCAGCTATACGATTGGATGAAGCAGCACTTTCCCAAGCTGTATGACCAGATCAAGGAACGGGTGCAGGAAGGCAGATGGGAACCGCAAGGGGCCATGTGGGTGGAATCGGATACCAATGTGCCAGGCGGTGAATCTCTTGTACGCCAGATTCTGTACGGCAAACGTTATTTCCAACAGGAATTTGGAATGGAGATGAAGTCGCTGTGGATGCCAGATGTATTTGGCTACTCCGCAAGCTTGCCGCAGTTGTTGAAGAAATCCGGTGTGGATTACATGATGACCCAGAAGCTCTCCTGGAGCGAGTACAACCGCCATCCTCACCATTCCTTTCTGTGGGAAGGGATCGACGGTTCCTCGGTGTTAACACATATGCCGCCTGAGGATACGTACAACAGTCCGGCCGCTCCACGTTCCATTGCCAAAGCAGAGCGGGAGTATCTGGACAAAAATGTTTCCAGCCACGCATTGATGCTCTTCGGCATTGGAGACGGCGGCGGCGGGCCGGGAGAAGAGCATTTGGAACGGTTGGAGCGGGAGAAGAACTTGCTCGGTCTGGCGCCTGTTGTGCAGGAACCTTCCTGGAAATTTTTTGAACGATTGAATGAAGAACGAGAGCGATTCCAGACCTGGCGTGGGGAGTTGTATCTCGAAAAGCACCAAGGAACCCTGACCAGTCAGGCACGGAGCAAGAGGTATAACCGCAAGATGGAGAAAGCTCTGCGCGAGCTGGAATTTGCTGCTGTACTGGCTGCCCGCATGGGCAAGTCTTATCCGGCCGAAGCATTGGAGACGATCTGGAAGGAGGTGCTTCTGTACCAGTTCCATGATATCCTCCCCGGATCTTCGATTAAGCGAGTATATGATGAGTCGTTAATACGGTATGAAGCATTGCTCCAGCAGACGGAAGGCATGATCACCGAAACCTACAGCTATATTACAGATTATATCTCTTCCCAAGAGGAAAGCTCCAATTCAACTGTGGTATTCAACTCACTACCGTGGGAACGTCAGGAGTGGCTGCACCTCCATGGACGATGGCATAAGGTGCAAGTTCCATCCATGGGCTACACCGTGGTATCTGATCATGAAGATCAGGAGGTCATGGGGGAGATCGCAACTGGTATTGAAGCGGATGTTGCTGCGCTGGAAACAGATTTCCGTGACACAGCCGAGGAGTTCAGTATGGAGAATGACATTCTCATCGTGAAATTTGACCCCAATGGCGGCATCACCTCGATCCTGGATAAGCTGGAGGCACGTGAAGTTATCCTGCAAGGACAGCGGGGGAACGACCTTCGTGTATATCATGACGAAGGCGATGCCTGGGATTTCCGCCATGATTATTCAGCGCAAGTGGGGATGCCATTAATTCTGAATGATATCCATGAGTTTCGGGATGGTCCAAGAGTTGGGTTGGTTTTTGATTATAGCTACGGCGAGTCGTCTCTAACCCAAACCGTTATTTTAACTGAGAGCAGTCGGCGTATTGATTTTGAAACGGTCGTGGATTGGAAGGAATACGGTAAAATGTTACGCACTTCGTTCCCGGTGCAGATTCGTACCGATCAGGTTCACTGTGAAATCCAGTTTGGCAGCCTGAGCAGGCCGACTCACCGCAATACGATGTGGGACTTTGCCAAGGATGAGATTTGCGCTCACCAATGGGTGGATATATCAGAACCGGATTACGGAGTCGCCTTACTCAACGATTGCAAATACGGACATCGAGCCATCAACAATGTACTTGACCTTCATTTGCTGCGCAGCAGTTCCTACCCGGATCCGGTGGCGGATCGTGCAGAGCACCAATTCACCTATTCGTTATATCCGCATCAGGGGAACCATGTTCAGGCTGAAATCTATCGAAGAGGCAATGAGCTCAATATTCCGCTGCGCCTGAGTTCCTTGTCTGCACCTTCAATGGATGTAGAAGAGGAAAAGCTGCCTTACACGAAAGCATTCCTGCAGCCGGATCATCCGCACATCATGGTGGAGTCAATCAAAAAAGCCGAGGACAGCAATGACATTATCGTCCGTCTGTATGAGACCTCGGGAACCCAGGTTAAAACGAAGCTGTCTATCGGATGGGATGCTGCTGAAGTTTGGGAGGTGGATCTCATGGAAAATAACATTTCATCCCTGGAGCTGCACAATCAATCTGACGTAGTTGTATCCTTCACACCATTCGAGATCATCTCGCTGCGATTGAAAGGGTAGTTTAAGGGAAAGGAGCGTTGGGAATGTGATTAAGAACAGTGTGTTAATGAAGCGAATCTGGAAGCATAAGCTCTTTTACTTGTTCATGTTACCTGGCATCATCTGGTTCTTCCTATTCTCTTATGTTCCCTTATATGGAATTCAGGTTGCCTTCAGGGACTATACCTTTGTTGGCGGTTTTACCGGAAGTCCCTGGGCAGGCTTCAAGTATTTTCAACAGTTCTTTAACTATTATCAATCCGGTGATATCATCCGCAACACGGTGATTATCAGTCTGATGAAGCTGTTAATCGGCTTTCCGATGCCAATCATTCTTGCCATTCTTTTAAACGAAATACGCATGATTAGGTTCAAGAAAACCGTTCAGACACTTTCCTATTTACCCTACTTTGTATCCTGGATTGTGGTTGTCACCCTGATGCAGAGATTGCTCACGCCATACGGCGGGCCCGTTAATGATTTGTTGGGGTCGTTCGGAACTGATCCAATCCAATTCCTGAACAATCCCACCTGGTTCTATCAGATGATTGTTGGATCGGATATTTGGAAGAACATCGGCTGGAACTCCATCATATTCATGGCTGCCATTGCCGGAATTGACCAGCAGCAATATGAAGCTGCCAAGATCGATGGTGCAGGGCGTTTCCAACAGATGTGGCATGTGACCCTGCCGGGCATCCGTAATGTCGCCATTATATTATTTATTCTCGCCGTGGGTAACTTGATGAGCGCGGGTTATGAGCAACTGCTTCTCCTGAATGGACCTGCGACCGCTGGCATGGGCAGTGTACTCGACGTGCACGCCATTAACTCGGGTATCCGGGAAGGGCGTCTGAGTTACGCGGCAGCTGTGGGGCTGTTCCAGAGTGTAATTGGGCTGATTTTGGTGCTAACGGTCAACCGGATTGCCCGCAAAGTCAGTGATGTATCCCTGTTCTAAGGAGGTGATGTGATGACACGTAAATGGTCCTTATTTTCCGTTATAAACTATACCATTCTCGCTTTGGTCGGATTCTCCATGATCTACCCGTTTATTTACATCCTGGCGTACTCGCTGAATGACGGCAAGGATTCCATGCAGGGCGCGATCTATTTCCTTCCACGACAATTTACACTGGAGAACTATGCCCAGGTATTTGATAACACACGCATCTGGAAGGCGTACCAGATCACCATCATGCGAACCGTGCTGGGTACGTTCCTTCATGTGATTCTGTGTACATTGATGGCTTACGCGCTCTCGAAGAAATCATTGCCGGGCCGTTCATTTTTCACCTTTTACATCTTTTTGCCTACGATTTTCAGTGCCGGATTCATCCCGTTCTTCATTACGCTTCAGAAGCTGCATCTGATCAATACCTTCTGGGTGTACGTCTTACCGCTGTTATTCAACTTCATGCATATCATCATTATCCGGACCTTTCTGCAAGGTATTCCGGAAGAGCTTGAGGAATCAGCCCACATTGACGGGTATGGGGATTTTCAAATCTTCATTCGCATCATTCTGCCTCTCTCGGGACCCGTGCTGGCAACGATCTCTCTTTTTATTGGGGTCGCCCACTGGAATGACTGGTTCTCGGGTGCCTACTATGTATCCAACAAGGATCTGATTCCGGTGCAAACCCTCTTGCAGGAGATGCTGACCGAAGCGGAGTCGCTGTCCAATTCGATGCAGCGCGCAGCACAACAGGGCGGGCAGACGATTGGCAGTTCAGGCGGAGCGGGTGCGACACCCGAATCCCTGCGTATGGCTTTGCTTGTCATTACGGTCTTCCCGATCCTGTGTATCTACCCGTTCCTGCAACGATATTTCGTAAAAGGAGTGATGATCGGTTCGGTGAAAGGTTAGGTGATCCTGACCCGGAATTAGCTGAGTTTTTACCAGGCTTGACCCAGATCATTCATCATCATATTTCAGGAGGCGATTGGTTTGAACCGAATTTGGTCGAAAGGCGTATCCGTATTACTCGTGTCCATCCTGGTTGGAGGATCGTTGAGCGGATGCACGGATTCATCAGGAAACGGGAATAGCGGAGAAGCAGCTGATGGTTCATACAAGCTCAAAATATTGCACAACTGGAACGGTTCGGGTGGTTCGGATAACGGAATAACGCCTGTGGAAGAAGTCATCAAGGAGAAGACTGGCGTCACGCTGGATTGGGAGTATACCAAAGGCAGTGAGACCGAGAAGGTAAACCAGATATTTGCCACGCAGGATCTGCCGGATATCTATACCGGACCCGCATGGGGAGGTGAGCTGGATGGCATTATCAAGGCGGCCAAAGAAGGGCAGCTCGTCGATATTTCCGACAAATTGGGGGACTATCCTAACCTCGCGAAATCCATTGCTGAAGAAAATGTACCGCCAGCGCTCTACGAAAAAGCGATTAATGCCTATGACGGCAAAAAATATCTACTCCTGCAAAACCAGCCTGCCCAGAATGAAGATGGCATGGATTGGCTGTACGGCTTCTATGTTCGCAAGGATATCGCGGATAAGGTGGGTATAGACCCTCAATCGGTCGTGACAAAGGAGGAATTCTATAACTTCCTCAAAGCAATCAAGGATGCCAATCTGCAAGAGAACGGGCAGCCGGTCTTTCCACTGGGTGGCTTCAGCAACGGCTGGTCCGTCGGCATCGGCAATACCATGTTCAATTCGGGTGGCAGTTATGTTGACAAAGGTGACGGAACGGTAGAGCATAACTTTTTCACCAAAGGTTATGAAGAATACACCCTGTTCTATCGGAAACTGGTTGAAGAAGGGTTAATGGACCCGGAAGCATTCACCCAGACTGACCCGATCGCCAAGGAGAAAATCAATCAGGGCCGCATCGCCATTCTGGCCGCACACTATCCGGCCATTCTGGATGCCTCCAAAGAATATGTTACTTCACATCCTGGAAGCGATTACATCCCGATCGGCCCTTTGGAGCGTGCAGATGTTGAACCGAATCGGCCTGCGGATCTGGGCATTCAGGGCAACAACGTAACAGCGATCACCAAAAACTGCAAGGGCGCATGTGTAGATGCGGCGCTGAAGTTCCTCGATTACATGGCTTCCGATGAAGGATTTATGCTGGCAAGATACGGAGTGCAGGGCGTTCATTGGGATATGAAGGAGGGTAAACCTGTTGCCAATAAGGAGTGGTTCGATAAATTTACGGCAGATCAATCGGGTAAAGTTCGCAAGAACGAAGGCATTTCCATTGGTCTGGAATCCATCACGGGGCCTGATCGAATCAATTCGGTCGCAGGCGGAGATATCTGGGCCGATCAGAAACGGCTTGATGCCATGGAACAAGCCAGAAAAATTCTGCGTCCTAATGGCATTCATGTCATTACAGCCTATAACCCGGGCGATGTGATGACCAAAGCACCGGAATGGGAGATGCTGAAGCCTTCCATGGACCGGATGGGTGATGCCTGGAAGGAAGCAATCTTTGCGAAATCGGATGAAGCGGCGTTGGGCATTATCAACGAGCTTCGCGAGCAGCTTCGAAAGACCGGATATGATCAAGCCATGCAGTTTACGAACGAAAACTTGAAAGGGAAAGACGTAGTTACCGTTCAGATGCCGAACTGATCACCTCCATATTCTTACTTTTAATTTGAAGGAGTTGCATTCATATGACGACCGAGTTCAGACCGCCTTCCGTACCTCTGGTTACTGTGGACCCTTATTTTAGCGTATGGTCGGCCGCGGACCATCTGTATGAAGATCATACCCGGCATTGGACCAACAAAACGAATGGCATGGTGGGCTTGGCGGTGATCGATGGAAAGGTACGACGATTTATGGGGAAAGTGGGATCGCAGGAGCGTACAGCTGTCCAGGAACCTGAAGTGCTTGTGCAGACCAGCCTGACTGTCCAGCCCGTAACGACTCGATATACGTTTCAAGGGGAAGGAATTGAACTTCATGTTCAGTTCAATACACCTTTATTGCTGGATGATCTGGACCTGTTATCCAGGCCGGTGACGTATTTGACTTTTCAGGCCAAATCCATCGATGGGGCCTCCCATCAAGTCAAAATATATTTTGATGTGACAGGTGAATGGTGTGTAAACACATCCGACCAACACATTACATGGGAACGCCATGTGATTGAGGGGCAATGGAATGTCATGTCCATGGGCACTGTGGATCAGCCCGTATTACAGCTTGCCGGTGATGATACACGAATCGATTGGGGATATATGGTTCTGGCTGTTCCCCAATCTTCCGATATCCAGACGGCCATTCATTCAGTAACGGGCCGTGAGCAGTATGCACGCACTGGACAATTGCCGATCGAAGATGATCATCCTCAGCCGCGAGCTGTATCGGACAACATGCCGGTTATGGCCGCCGAGATCGATCTGGGGGCTGTCCGGGACGAACCGATATCCGAATTTCTCATGCTTGCGTATGACGATATCCATGCGATTGAATATTTTCAACAACCGCTGCCTGCATATTGGAAGCGAAGTGGATTAACATTTCATGAAATGCTGTTGATGGCAGCTCAACAATACGAAGAGATTCAGCAGCGCTGTGATCGTTTTAACCTGGAGCTCCTGGAAGAGAGCCAAGACGCAGGCGGCGATAAATATCGGGATATGGTGGCGCTAACGTACAGACAGGCGATTGCGGCGCATAAGCTGGTTGCCGATGAGGAGGGGAATGTTCTATTTTTCTCCAAAGAGAATTTCAGCAACGGATGTATCGCTACGGTGGATGTCAGTTACCCTTCGATCCCATTATTCCTGAGATACAACCCTGAACTGATCAAGGGCATGATGCGTCCAATTTACCAGTATGCGATGAGCCCGGATTGGACGTTTGATTTTGCTCCTCATGATGTAGGAACCTACCCTAGGGCCAACGGTCAGGTATATGGAGAGAATAAGCTGGAATACCAGATGCCGATTGAGGAATGCGGCAATATGCTGCTGATGGCTGCGGCGGTCAGCAAATACGAGGGAGATATCGAATTTGCTCGGCAGCATTGGAAACCTCTTACGCGATGGGCAGATTATTTGCTGCACAATGGACTCGATCCTGTAAACCAACTGTGCACAGATGACTTTGCGGGACATTTGGCACACAATACCAATTTATCGATCAAGGCCATATTGGGTATCGCTGCGTATTCCTACCTGTGTGAAAAGCTCGGTTTGCAGGAAGGGGCGAAGTACCTGGAGGAAGCTCGGAACATGGCTCAGGAGTGGGTGTCCATGGCAGATGCCGGGGACCATTATAAGCTGACGTTTGACAGTCCAACCGAGTCATGGAGCATGAAGTACAATCTGGTGTGGGATCATCTGCTCGACCTGCACCTGTTCCCGAAAGAGATCGCCGCCAAAGAACTTGAATATTACATGCACAAACAAAACCGCTATGGCCTGCCGCTGGATAGCCGTGAAACGTATACCAAATCCGATTGGCTGGTCTGGTGTGCCTCCATGAGTACAACGAAAGCGCAGTTTGAATCGTTCATTTCACCGCTGTGGGATTTCATGAACGAAACCTCATCTCGTGTTCCCGTAACGGATTGGTATGACACGATCACCGCTAAGCAGATGAATTTTCAGAATCGTTCTGTGGTCGGCGGCTTCTTTATCCAATTACTCATGCAACAGTCTACAGACTAATGGGTGTGAAGGCAGGTGGTGAGTATGAAGGCAGACGCAGAAGAAATCTGTAACCCTTCCATACAACTCAAACAACAATTTGCGAATCCGGATGAAACATATCGTCCACAGCCTTTTTGGTTTCTGAATCATGAGCTGGAGAAGACGGAACTGGAGAGCCAGATTCAATCCATGTATGAAGCGGGTGTCGGCGGTGTGGTTCTGCATGCTCGGCATGGGATGCTAATCCCATATCTCTCGCCGGAATTTATGGATGTGCTGGAGTTCTGCACAGCAGAATGCGAGAAACGAAATATGGTTGTTTGGCTGTACGATGAGGAGAATTGGCCGAGCGGAACATTGGGTGGAAAACTGACACGGGAACAACCGGAATATCGCATGCGTTATTTGAGAATAGAGGAAAAGCGATATGTGCGAGATGCGCCGCAGGAAAGCTTGAAGCTGGATTTTGCCTCCCATGATCACAATGAGCTGATTGCCATCCTGGCCTATCGCGCGGTTAACCGCAATGGAGAGTGGTTGCTTTATGATGAACCGGAAAATATCACGCATTGTTGGGGAGAGGAGTGGAGTCCGGGTCACGCCCATAATTCTTATATTGTTCTCGCTTGCTGGTCATGTGAGATTGCCGAGGGAATCACCTTCGCTAAAGGGTATTACCTGGATACATTGAATCCGGAAGCGGTTCAGTCTTTCATTCGGATGTCTTATGAACCGTTTCTGGCATTAAAGCCCTATTACGGATCAACCATTCAAGGGGTGTTTACTGACGAGCCGGGTCTTATGATTCACGATGGCTTCTTTGGGGTGGAGGCCATCCGAACCGCCGTTCATGATGTGGAGGCTACTTTGCCTGGGCTCGTCTTCGCTTGGACTGAGGGGATGGTCGAACGATATCAGCAAGAGAACGGGTATGATTTAATCCCGCGGTTGGGGGCATTGTTGTATCCCATGGCAAACGGCAGCCGATCCGCAAGACAGCAATATTATGATACGATCACCCGCTGGTACGTGGATGGATATCATGCAGCGATTCGTACATGGTGTGGACAATCCGGTCTGCTCTATATCGGTCATACGCTGGAGGAGCCTGTCTGGGGGCAGGCTCGATCTCAAGGCAATCAGACCCGGGTATTGCAGCAATTCCACTATGCAGGCGTGGATTATCTCACTCCCGGCATCGGGTCAAAGGCGAATCCGCATCGCATTGTGTCCGTCAAGACGGCGGCTTCTGTCGCGCAGCTGAACAGGAAGGAACGGGTGATCTGTGAAGCCTTTGGTGCAAGTGGTCATGGTTATTCCATGCGCCAGCGGCGACTTGATGCCAATTTTATGGCTTTCTTGGGAGTTAATCTGTTTATTCCGCATGCATTCTATTATTCGTTTGCCGGGTATCGGAAGACCGACTTTCCACCGACTGAATTCAAACATGCACCCCATTGGCTGCATTATCGTGCTTTTGCCGATTATATAGGGCGATTGAGTCTGCTTGGAGCAAAAGGAAAACGAACGCCGGAAGTTCTGCTGTTATCGCCTATCCATACGGTATATGA
Source organism: Paenibacillus sp. 1781tsa1 (assembly GCF_024159265.1). Lineage (NCBI taxonomy): Bacteria > Bacillati > Bacillota > Bacilli > Caryophanales > Paenibacillaceae > Paenibacillus > Paenibacillus sp. 1781tsa1. The sequence goes on from NZ_JAMYWY010000001.1 coordinate 3,778,519, forward strand.
AACCATGTTCACATCAGGCGAAGCGGATATGCATCCTTCATCAGATGTGCTGTTCTCGCTTTTGTCAGATCGCTTGCTGCGATCCTCTATCGACTACGACTATGTGGATGAATGCCAGCTTCGCGAAGCGCTCCTTGTTGAAGGAGAGGGTTTGCAATTTGATGGCCATGGATATTCGATCCTCGTTATGCCGGAAATAGAGGTGATGTCAAGAGATGTTGCAGCCAGGCTTGTATCCTTTGTTAACCAGGGCGGCACGTTAATTGCGATAGGTACGATTCCGCAGCATAGTGAATTTTTGCGGCATGATTCGGTGTTGTTGAAGGATATCCAGCAGCTGTTTGGTTCCGATCCGCCGCACGGAAAATTACGTGCTGTTGGCAAGGGGCACAGCCTCTTTTATTCCATGGATGACGCTGTTCATCAAGGCGGTCAGAGTCAGCATCTGGATCAACTCGAAGCGTTTTGTATTCGATTAGGGGAGTTGATCAGAGAACCACCGGTAATACGATGGGATTGGATTGAAGGACAGTCTGACGATTTGATTAGCGTCGAACGCAGAATTGGAAATCTGGTGTATGTATGGCTGATGAATTGGTCGGAGCACTCCGTGACCATTAAGTTCATTTGCGATGAAAAGAAAGGTGGCTTGGAAGAGTGGGAGTTGGAGAGTGGAAGAGTATGCTGCATTGACGCTGAATCGTCCCTTTCATTCGTACCCGGAGAGCTGCGTGTGCTGTCGGTAAGTCCTCAAGAGAGCTCCTCTTTTCCGCTAGAACGTACGGATCATGCGGAGTATACAGAGCAAGCGTGCCTGGGAGATAAATCTTTTTCCACGAATGTGGTAGAGGTCATTCTGGATGAGCAGTGGGGGTTCAGGACCGCAGGCCCCAACGTTCTTCTGCTAGATCAATGGCATGTCACGTTGAATGACCGACATTCCAGGATGAACGCGATCATGCCCGGGCAAGTAAATACGTATCGAACGACGTTTGGCATGACGCCAAAATTGATTGAACGGCTTCAATACCGCTGTGGTTCGGATCGTTCCGGTAAGGCGGGAGAAGAATCATGGGGCAGGATGGAATTGCTTCTGGATGATGTAGATCAGAACATTCCATCCCATATCGGATTTTTGCAGCGTAGGCGTAATCTGGAAATATTCGTCAATGGGGTACGTCAGGAAGCGTTAAGACGCTCTTCGTGGCAGGATGGTGATTATGACAGTGTAGATATCACTCCACATTTGTTGGCTTGCGAGAATGAGTTGGAAATTCTGACGGTTTCGTTATTGGAGCCAATGCCCGCTATTTCATTCCCAGCATTTCTGATTGGTCCGTTCGCGATAGAAAACGATACGACGTTAACTACCGATGTGGAACAATGGGGTGGATGTTGGAATACTGCTGGCTATCCTTATTATTCAGGTACGGGTGTCTACTCGCAGCAGGTGGATCTGTCTAACGTAAACTTAGCTGCAAATGAGGAGCTATGGCTGGTAGCCGAAGATATAAGGGAGACAGCAAGCCTATATGTGAATGATATTGAAGCAGGTATCCGTTTATGGCCGCCTTACCAATGGAACATAACGCCATATATTCAAGAAGGATTGAATGAAATGAACTTACATGCCGCAAATACACTGGAGAATTTGTATGGAAAGTCAGCGCTGACATCAGGAATTAATGGACAGGTGAGGTTGATCCGACGAACGCGAAGAACATCACAGACGCAACATCACAACAAATCATAAAAAAAACATTAAAAATGCGTGTTTAAAAAGTCAGGTTTTCAGCACCGAAGCTTATGCTTCCGAAGTGCGTTTTTTCAAAACGCTGGAGTTGGATGAAGCTAGGGACGGAGTAGCGGAGCTACACGTTTTTGGAGAAAACGGCTTAAGAAGCATGTGCTTGCAAACCTACGTGAGCAACGGAAGGCCCGGCTGAATTCAAGATTCGATGTCGAAATTGCTTCTCGAGTTACCTCGTGATCAAAAGTTGACTTTTTGAATTACCTCTAAAAGGAGATATGAACTTTATGATTCGTAAATTAACCGTTTTGTGTGTTGCCCTGGTCTGTACAACCGTGTTATCGGCTAGTGCATTTGCTGCCACAGATGAGTTGAAGCATACAAACTCTTTGAAGTGGCCTCAAAATCAAGCGCTTCCAACTTTCAATAAAGTAGAACGTTTGGATGTGGCGAATGTATATGAGGAATCTGGCGATATCAAATTGCTTTTGACGACGCTTGAAGGGGTAATCAATCGAGAAAAGCCGCGAATCTACATTCAACAGAATAAAGTAGACCCTTGGCTGCAGGACTTGAACGTCCCTTATAAGCAGCATGACAACGTAATGGATGTTCTCAAGAAATATGCGAAAGAGATCAAAGGCATTATCGTATATGATCCGCAGCTGCCGGATTCCATTAATGTGGCAACGACACTTGCCGGACTCAAAAATGCTGTTGTTGCCAGTCCTGAACTGGCTCAACAATTGACTGCTGCACCGTATCACCTGTCGGTAATCGAAGACTTGCAGGGCAAGTTCAAGAATCGTATGGATGCATACAACTGGCAGTATGAGCATCTCTGGAGCCAGACGACTCAACGAATGTTGGTCGGATTGAGTCCAGACACCTCCATCCCGATTCCGTCCGAAAATTTTGATTCATTCCAAACGGTTGGAGTCGAGAAGGAACAGATTCGTGATGCAAGCAACAGGAAGACCTATGACTATGACTTGTCATCCTATTTGGGAAAAGAAGCGGTCTACCTCCGCTTCAATGATGCCTTTCCTCAGGATGGCTGGGGACCTGCCGTTCATCAAGTGACGGTGAAAGCAGATGGACAGATTATTGCGGATTTCAAAACGGGTTCTTCTGAGGAAGAAGCGTTTCTCTATGACCGACATAACTCCAAATTTTTGCCTGGAAGCGATCACCGCTTCGCAGATAATGGAAACTACTTTGTATACGAATTTAAGCCTGCAGCGGACACAAAGCAACTAACTGTATCGATCGAGATGTGGAACCAATACAAGGTATCTGCGAGCAATGTTCAACCACTCTCGTCTGAAGAAAAGGAACCTTATGGCTATCTCCGCGATTATGCTGTAGCAAACAAAGCCATGGTGTTCTGGTTGTCTACCAGTGTGCCAGAGGAAAAGGCGCTATTTGAGAAGATTCTGTCTGATGTAAAGCCAGGGACACCTTATCTGGGTTGGTTCGACAATGATTTTGAAGGTGAAGTTGCTGGCATAGAACTCACATCTCGTCATGGTGTCTATGTTGTTCCTTCCGACTGGTTCCATAACATGACCGTATTTTCAGGAACAAACGTAAAACAACAGCCTGCTCCCAAACCGGTAAAATCCAAGCTGGAGAACAAAATCTATGTAACCTATACCTTTGGCGAAGGTGACAACCTGCAATACGATCAGAATCATATGCGCAACCTGTGGGCTGATCCCGCTCGGGGTAAAGTGCCTATCAACTGGACTTCCAGTCCGTTGCTCTATGATGCAGCTCCCGCCATCCTAAACTATTACCGTTCAACCGCGACACCAAATGATCAGCTTGTTGCAGGCCCATCCGGAGTGGGTTACTTCAATCCAAATGTCTGGCCAACAGACACATTCCCGGAGTATCTGAAACAAACCTTCTCTTATCTGAAGAAAACAAACATGTCGTACCCTTTTGTACTCAATCGTGAACTTGGAAAAGACGTTCCGCTGAGTGATTCGATTGCAGCTGCGTACGAGAAGAACTATAAACTTCCAGGCCTGTTCCTCGCAGGCGAGGACAAAGCCAATGTTCAAATCATGAATGGCAGCCTTCCGGTTTCCATTTTGCGAGGCATCTCAACGGTGCAGGATGGTAAAGATATTTTGAATCGTACCAAGACCGAATGGGATGGCAAATCTCCAACGTTTATTTCAGTTGGGATTAATGCATGGAGCATGACCCCATCGGATGTGCTGGCGATTACGGAATCTCTTGGAGTCGAGTTCCAGGTGGTTAAGGCGGACGAATATTTCTCGCTGATCCGAAAAGCGTACGGCTTGTCCAATTAATATGTCAAAGTGAGCTTAAGGACCTTTGGGCCGTCTTCAAAGCAATCGGAAGCTCGAATCTCGCAAAGCGATTTAAAGATATTCAAATATCATTCGGCCAATAAAAGACCTGCCGGATCCTTGCGGATCAGGCGGGTCTTTAGCTTGTTAATACGTTTATTGTGGTAGAAACAAGAAATTATACAATTGAAACTACATAAAGAGCAGTCGGCCGCTAGGTGGTGGTCGGAATAGACTGTTACTTAGGGTGGGCGGTCTATTTCTTTTCATGTAAGCAAGAAGCACCAAAATAAAAATGCCGAAAAGGAATATTAATGAAAGTGTGTCTTTGCCTCAATGCTTGGGATTATGGTTATTTCGTGATTGGACTTGCTTTTTTACCCATAATGTAAATTCCAATCCAGCCTAGCAATAATAGGATCTGAGCCATAGCGACCAGCCACAACACTTCCGTGTAACCTCCTATAATGCAAAATATCGTATTGACTAGGGGGAACCCCACGAAAGTAAACATGATAGGAAAATCTTTTTTGGGAGTGATTGAATAATTAACCTTCCGGTCCCAAAACTTTATAAAAGCTAATGCTAAAATTCCGATTGTAATTACAGAAAGTGTAATCAACATCACCCATTGCATATTAGAGGTTCTTTCGAAGAACGGCCCCATATAATTAAAGAAGTTAGATAAAGGTGAGAACATACACGCTAATGACAGAATGGCCGCCAGAAACGGATAGATATAACCAATTGATTTACTGTAGCCTTTCTTTTTATGCCACCATTCACCAAGTAGGATAAAGATGGTCCAATATCCCGCTATATAAATCCATCCTGTAAAATTCATCACAGGTTCCCCATAGATTTGAGGCTCATCGGCTAGCGGATAATAAGTCCATCTTGCCATGAGTCCATCTGTAGTCTGAAATATCTGTTTAACAGCCACCGGGTCCAATGAAAAGTCAAAAACCATAGCACTCAATCCCGTAATAAATGGTTTAGTCCAGGACGGTATATTTACAGACTTTAGAACACGCAAAGTGGAATAAATGATCAGAAACTCAATAATAGGGACAGTAATCGGTATATTAAATAACATTAAAATACTCCGCCCATAGGCGTAAAAACCTTCCCCAAGCGATGAAGCAGTAATTTCAAAAACGGCTGCGTAAAAAAACACAAAACCTATAAACTGCAGTAGAACCGTTTTGGGATGTGTTTCCTTATCAAGGATATAGAAAACCATTAGAACAGCAGCAATTAAGACGATAATATCTTGAATTATCCATACAGGTACTACAGTTATATCACCCATATTTCACCTCCATTTAAGTTTAAAAATAGAATTGAACGTTCAAATAAATTATAATTTCACTGTGTTACTTAAACAACAGTCTGTTCGATTGAGATATGTTAGTTATCATACAAACCACCTTAGATTTGTTCATTATTTTAAATTGGGAGGATATTATGGCAGAGAAAAAAACAGATCACAGAGTGAGATATACAAAAATGGTTATCAAAGAAAGCCTGTTGAAGCTTTTGACAGAACGGTCTATCAATAAAGTTACCGTGACCGACATTTGCAGAGAAGCAGGGATTAATCGCAACACCTTTTATACACACTATGCTAATCAGTTTGAGCTTCTTTCCACGATTGAAAATGATCTTTACAAAGACATTAAGCAAGTTGGGGTGAGTTCTTCAAACCCTCAAACGCTATCTTATGAATTATGTAAGTATATAAAAGCGAATAAAACGATATGTGAGGTTCTGTTCTCAGAGCATGGCGATAAAGAATTATTGGAACGAATCCTTTATATCAGTCACGATTTAACTATTGAACGATGGAAGACGGAATTAAAATATTTTGATCCTCAATTATTTGAGTCCTGGTATACGTTCACCGCTCATGGCAGTATAGCTATTATTAAAAAGTGGGTGAGTAGTGGTCTGAAGGAAAGCCCCAGTAAAATTGCAGCTTTTATTGATAAAGCTACGGAATCCGTATCTAAAGCTTTTTATTCTGAAGAATTGTAATTTCCCCGCTTCTCGCCAAAAAGCCCGGCAGCTTCTACGCAGTATGAGTGTTGAAACTCACGCCGGCAAGGTGTGCGGTATTAAATTTGTAAGTAAATAAAGCAATAAGGGTCAATATCTTTTACAAGCGAGTAGATGTGGAATCGGTGTTCAAAAGTTTCGTGCAATCTGTAAACATTATGAAAAAAGGCAATTGTCTGTCATATAACAATAGTGTGTTTAGATGGGATGGGTCGGTTTGAAGAATATTTTTGTGTGCTTGCGGGTATGATAAAGGGGATTCTCATCCTCAGCTGAATGGTTGAGGGCCTTTTTTTTTATAAAGCCTTGTCAAAATAGATGCACCTGAATAATCTATCTCATACCACAAAGAAGGAGATGGGAGCATGAGTGAAGTAGGTTATGGAAATGGTAATGTAGGAGGAGTAAGTGGAGGATATGGTAGTTTTACGTCCATTGGTGCAATACTCGTACTCTTTATTTTATTGGTTATTATCTCTAAAGCTTTCTTAGTGTAATAGCTCACTTCTTACTTTTCCCGCCAGCTTTGCTGGCGTTTTTTTATTTGCTCAGCGATGATTAAATAAATTAGAATGTCACCTAAGTGTCGAGGGACAAGAACTTGTACCGATTACCGTATTGGACATGAACATGTTCCTATTGCCGATTAGACATATATCTAATCGACAACTTGCCCTTCAATTCATTAAACTAACGGGCAGTTTAATTTCGTTGAAAAGGGTGAGCTTCTGGCAGTTTGTATGGATTGTTGATGCCGTTGATCAAAAAATTTAAACACTTGAAGTTTCAATAAACCATGGCGATGAATCCCATCATCTAGTAATGCTTGTGAAGAAGTATACCGGATCCGAATACATAATGGCCATAAATCTGGATAGTTCTAATTTGATCAATCAATTTTCAACAAGGGAGCTTTCTGATTTTACTGAGCAGTGTATTAATCATCGATTTCCTCATCCCAGCTCCGTTCAAATCGTACTCTATTTCAGTCATGCAATGACTGAGTTTAAGAGGTTTTAGCCTGATGGATAACATAACAAATCAAAAGATTACCCTCTATCACGGAACTACCAGCAAACGTGCTTAATCTATTTTGTCTTGAGGGCTGACGCTCATCGATGCGGATCTCATCTATACACCAGAAGACTTTGTTCTTGGGGTGGATACGGCTCCTGGTTATATCTACATGACGGATACAGTGGCCAAAGCGATTATGTTCGGCAACAAGAGTCAAATTATTGAAGACAATACTCAGTTCGAATTCTATATTTTTGAGCTTCAGGTTGAGGTGGATCGTTTACAGGCAGATCTGGATGAAGTCAGGATTCAATCTCTTTTTGACAGTATTCCATGCCTTACCGAAGAAGGTAGATGAACTGATTATGAATATGTTTAAAAAGCGAAAGGCCGTGCACTATGGTCATTTTAAGGAAACGGCTACCTTTAATCGACGAAGTCCAGCATGCGAGCGTTTTGATTTTCATAGAAAAGAAATAATGATTTGACATTTTCTATTGGGTAAGTTATCTTCTCCTATATAGTTAAGCTATTAACTAAATGGAGATGACAGAACACATGGATAATCTGCAAGAAGAGAACTTACCGCCAATTGATCATAAACAAGATACGCTACAAGAATATTTGCTTAATCTGCCACTGCCCAATGAAGCTTTTTTTACGATGGTTGAGGCGACTGCCAATCTGGTGGCCGTGTCGGAGAAATACTGGCAATCCCAAGGGCTGAATGGAGCAAGAATTCGCATACTTGTAGAGATTGCAAAAGATGGGGGAACGATGCTGCCTTCAGTGCTTGCCGAAAAAATAGGTGTCACCAAGGCCAACATTAGCTTGCTTCTGACTCCGCTGGAGCGTGATGGATACATTGCGAGGGCTGAACATGCCCGAGATGGTCGCAAGACGGTGATTTCCATTACCGATGCAGGACGGACATTATTGAGGGAGCATCTGCCGGGTAACCGTGAAACTGTGGCTTTACAAATGGGCAAGTTAGATGAACAGGAGCAGCATCAGTTGATTGTTCTGTTACAGAAGCTGAATAGGTCGTGATCCTTAATAAACTTTAAAACGATACTAATACAAGTCGATTCTGAGGCAGGACATGTTTGGAAAGGGATGGGATTGGTTCAGCGAGGAATGTGTTGTAGTCCAGTGAATCACTCTGTTCATTTAGTTAATAACTTAACTACTTGTTGCAATTCTTTTACAGGAGGGAAAAGCAGGATGACGATCATGATTACAGGAGCCACAGGACAATTAGGCAATCTGATTATTGCAAATCTTCTAGTCCGGGTCCCCGCTACAGAAATTATCGCAGGTGTCCGTAATGGGGGGATGTCCGAAACTTTAAAAACTTTAAAGGATCAGGGTGGAGAGGTTCGCTGTATTGACTATGATAGGCCGGGAACGCTACAGAATGCCTTTGCCGGTGTGAGTAAATTGCTGCTGATTTCCAGCTCACATACCGATGATACAGTCCGGCTAACTCAACATACAAGTGTAATCAATACGGCGAAGAACGCTGGAGTTGAACATATCCTTTATACCAGTTTTGCTTTCCCACAGACGAGTCTTAAAGGTTCGAGTAGCGTGCATAGACTTACCGAGCAGGTCATATTTGATTCGGGGATGAAGTATACAATTTTGCGCAATGGGCTGTATATTGATTTTGTGAATGTCCTTGGACTGCAGGAAGCGATACAAAGTGGCGTGCTAACAACTTCAGCCGGAGATTGGCGGTTTAATGCGGTTACACGCAGTGATCTTGCATGGGCCATTGCGAACGTGCTTGCAGAGAAAGGGCATGAGCAGAGGATATATGAGTTGGCCGCGCCAAAGACTTGGAACTTTGCTGATCTGGCTGAAGTGCTCACAGCATTGGCGAATAGACCTGTCATGCACATAGAGGATGTGTCGGTACAACATTGGATCTATCCTTTTTTAAGCAGTATTGATACCGGATCTACGTCTAAGGACCTTGAGCAATTGATGGGCAAACCAATAACTTCGTTGGAGGAGAGCATTGCACCTTTTCTGAATTAATCAATATGGTCAGCAACAACTGGAAGAACAGACAGCACGTTACACGCAGCTCAATGAATCATTCGATGGCGTACAAGAGCGCAGCAAGTTATTCAGTGGGGTTGGACGCAGCGAAATCGGGGGCAAATATGGATCATTACCATGGCAAGGTGCTCGCGGGCAAAGGCGGGAGACGATGGCACTACGGCTGTCGGGGGACAAGAACATATGCCTAGTTGAAAGTCGCTATTTTAGCGGCTTTTTTATTTTATCGGTACAAGTTCTTGTCCCGAGGCAAGGACTTGTACCGATTGCCGGAATGGACAAGAACATAGTCCGATTGCCGATTAGATGATTATCTAAGTAGATTGTGAGTCTCTATTGAGTGGCTACCATGCTAAAGGTTGGATTATGACAGAAAGTGCGGAGAACCGCATCACAGATAGAGGTGAGTTCTCTGAAGCAAAAGTCGCTCTAAAAATACGGTGATACTCAATAAACCCTGATGGTTCTTCATTTCTCCAAAGAACGTAAACGAATACGAGGGATTTTCATATTGGGAGATCTCTCGTATTCGTCTTTTTAGTCAGCATACTTGTTTATAATCGTATGAGCAGCCTCATCCGCTATTTGAAAAGCCTGCTCTCGTGAAATACTGAAATCAAGCAGCAACATTTTGGGCCATAGCACCTGCCCGGCAATTAGACTCATAAATTCATTGGCCGTTTTTGACGCATCCGGCAGATTAATATTACCCAATTGAACTTCATCTACTAAATATTGCGTCAATTTCTGATGCACGGCGCCTTCGCCCAGTTCATAATGAAAAAGACTGAGCTCGGGGAATTGCTTGGCTTCTGCAATGACGACCCGGAATAAAGGAGCCATCCCATCACGAGTCAGCACGCATGCGTAGTCTCGTCCGAACTTTATTAATCCTTGCAAGGGAGAGCCGAGCTCCGGTGGAAAGTCCCATTCGGGATCAAGCTCCCAAAAATGCTTGACGATGGTTTCAAAAATCAATTCCTTCGTCGGGAAATGATTGAAAAGTGTACCTGTAGAGAGACCAGCAAGTTTTGAAATCTGAGCTAAAGTAGTCCGCGCATACCCTTTTTCAAAAAACAGTTCTTGTGCAGCGGCAATCGCGCACGCCCTTTTTTCTTCCTTTATACGTTCATGGTAAGTTGATTTAGTTCCCATAATTCCACTCCAAAGTTGGATTTAAGTCTTATCAGAGGGATAGCACCCTCTTCTCTACTATACAACAGTTGATCGTGTTCTAAAAGAAAAAGCTGCCTAAGCACCCTCGGAGGGCTTAAGCAGCAATAGGGCTAACATATTAGAGAATCGTTTGAGCGCCATCCAGAACCAAGTCAACGCCAATGGTGAAGCGTGACTCATCCGAAGCCAGATAAACAACAGCTTTGGCAATCTCTTCGGCAGTACCCATGCGTCCAGCCGGAATCCCGTCACGAATGCGGTTAATAACCATCTCACGAATTTCGTCAGACACGCCTAGCTTGTTCTTATCGTAAAGCGGGGTATCAATCGGTCCAGGACTCACCGTATTGAAGCGAATTCCGTGAGACGATAATAAGTCGGAATTCCAGGCTTTGGTCAGGGTGGAAATGGCACCTTTAGTAGCCGCATAAGCGTTGGAATGTGCATATCCGGCATGAGAGCTGCTCGATCCCATTAAAACGACAGAGGATGGGTTCGCCATCACTGGAGTTAATGCCTGCATTAAGAAAAATGGAGCTTTTACGTTGATAGCAAACAAGCGGTCAAAGGCTTCTTCATCGATTTGCTCGAATGGACGCCAGTCAGATACGCCTGCGTTTAAAAAGGCAATATCCAGTTTGCCAAAATGTTGTTCAACTCGATCAGCCAGTTGACGTTGAGCATTGAGGTCTCGGGAATCTGCCTGAAGCACAAGGACTTGATTTCCAAGTTCCTTTTGCGTTTTTTCTACATTTGCCGGAGTTACTCCGGTGACAATCAATTCAGCGCCTTCAGCCAGAAATTGTTTGGCTGTCTCCAAGCCAATTCCGCTGGTGCCACCCGTAATAAGTGCTCGTTTACCATTAAGTCTAGTCATGTTAAAACCTCCATCGCAAGATACTTACAAGGACAAATATAAGACGATAATAATATAAAGTCAAGTAACTCAACTTTATTTATTTTTTCTTTTGTGATAAGCTCACTTTGAACACAGGAGACGGTGAATAAAGAATCAAAGAAGTTTTAAATGAGGGAGGAGTAGTCCTGATAGGACATCACGTAAATAGGTTCAACGTCTGAAGATCGTTATCAAGTAAGAGAGGCCGGGAGTCCTCGGACATTCTTTGGATGAATTAGATCGTTATATACAGGGATCGACAGCAAATATTAGTGATCACGCGTTAAAGAAGCAATATACAGTCACATGGAAAGAGATACAAGGGAAGTTATCAAAATGTAAATCAGGCATGGTAGCATTATGTTCCAATCTGAACAAGATACTGCCATCTTATAAATCACAAAGGGCAGCAGACATTATACGTCAGCCACCCTTAGAAATTTAACCAGTTTATGATTTGTAATCTGCGTTTATCGTTGTTTCTTTCCATTGTTCTATGCTGGCAAGCATGTTGCTAAATTTATAAGTTGCCGCATCATAGGCTTGTTGACCAAGCAACAAACGAAGAGGTGGTTCTGTAGTTTCTACAACTTTAATAACGGATTCGGCAGCCTTTGCAGGATCTCCAGCTTCTTGACCAGCACCTAGTTGAATACCTTGCAGCATTTGTCCAACAATGGATTCTTTAAGCTCAGGGATGCTTGTCTCTGTTTTGGCAGAAGAACGGCCACCCCAATCCGTGCGGAAGCTACTTGGCTCCATTAAAGTCACGTGAATATTAAAAGGTGCTAATTCTTGTGAGAGGCTCTCAGATATTCCCTCAACAGCATATTTCGTAGCATGATAATACCCGAGAGTTGGGAAGGAAGTTAAGCCGCCAATGGATGAGAAGTTTATAATGTGACCACTTTTTTGAGAACGCATGTAAGGGAGTACCGCATTCGTCATATGCATGAGCCCCCAGAAGTTAATCTCGAACATCTTACGCGTTTCTTCCTCTACGCTTTCCTCAACAGAGCTGAAATAACCGATACCTGCATTGTTTACGAGCACATCAATACGATTAAACTTCTCTATTGTACGGTCAACCGCACTACGAATCTGTTCCGCATTAGTAACGTCGAGTGGGAGAGCAAGCACATGATCTTCATGCCCCGCTGTAAGATCGGTTATCTGATCAACATTACGGGCAGTTACTACGACCTTATACCCTGCATCAATCGCTTGCTCCGCAATGTTTCGCCCAAATCCTGTTGAACATCCTGTGATAAGCCATACTTTTGGTTCTGACAATGTAATCACTCCTTCAAGGTAATAACTTTACTTTAATTCTTAAAGTTAACTTGAAGTCAACACTAACTTTAAAAAATGATTATCCGTAGCCTATTTCATCTTCTTATACATCAAAACATCGTAGATCGCTATCTTGCGAATAATCTTCTCCAGATGGAACTGCGTCTGAGCCACGGTACGTTCCACTCTGGTTTTATGCATAAGCAAAAATTCTTTTCTGGCATCCAGAGAAGAATCGCCTTGTCGAATCAGCTCTGTATAAGCCTTAATATCTTCAATGGACATTCCCGTATCTTTTAAAGCGATAACCAATTCAAGCCACTCTAGAACCTCGTTCGAGTATTCTCTTCTACCTGAAGCATTTCGTTCAACATGAGGTAAGATTCCTTCTTGCTCATAATAGCGAAGGGTGGAGGGTCGTAAACCTGTAATTTTCTCAATTTCACTAATACTATACATAATAAACGATCCTTTCCTAGTTAAAGTTAACTTGAAGTTAATTGTACCTTATTATGAACTGAAAGCGAATTAAGTCTCATTACATCGTATGATCATTATTTTCTTCTCAGTCGGATCAGTCGCATGCGTCTCTTTAATCTCCCTATGCTTCAGTCCAAACTTCTCCATCATATCCAAGATAGGCAGGAAATCGCGCCCTATCTCTGACAGAGCGTACTCTACACGTGGTGGAACTTCCGGAAATACTTCTCTTGTTATAAGTCCATTTTCTTCTAACTCTCTCAATTGTTTGGTTAAGGAACCTTGCGGTATATCATTCAGAAATGATCTGATCTCATGAAATCGTCGTGCTTGATCTTTCAAAACCAGATTATGAGAAACTTCCAGCGTCCGAGTCATATATTTCTTCCTCTCACTGATCAATCTAATTTATATCTTTTCGTTTGATGACAGTGGTGTTCAGCCATTTTCTACAATGCTTTTCAACATTCTGATCGAAGAAAAGGTGAAATATGTAGTAGCCATTGGAAACCAGATGATTGCAAGCGAAATGGTTAAGTTAAAAAAGCACAGCATAACGGTTCTGTATCGACCGATCACACCTACAGTTCAGAACATCATGGAAGCGGAGAAACATGGAGCTGACGCTGTTATTGTCACCGGTAGCGAAGCAGGAGGGCATATTAGTCAGTACAATGTTAGTCTGTTTACCTTACTACCTCAAGTAACCGCAGCTGTTAGTATACCTGTAATCGCGGCTGGGAGTACATGAGCGAACCATTCCAACACCAGGAGGACTAAAAGCATACCAGCTCATTAAGGAAGGAAAAGCTGAAAAGGCTATACACTATCATAAAAACGGATATAAAGAGGCGCTCCTATTAGGAAACTTAGACCAAGGAACCATCAGCGTTTCTCCATCAGCAGGAGGAATCGACGAGATTCTGACTTGTCAGGAAGTTATAGACGACATTGTAAACCATATTAATCATTGATGAGTCATTGATAGTTGACTTATTTCCACTCCTAAAGCCAGAGAGCCATTCTAATCAATGGTACTCTGGTTGTTCTTCATTCATTTTAGATAGTTACTCACATTGTTCTTAAAATCTCGTGGTGTCATGCCGTAAATAGCCTGGAACACCCGATTGAACGTACGCTGGCTATCGAATCCTGCATTCATCCACACCGTTGTTAGAGACGCATCTGTGGTACGAATTAACATGGAAGCATACTCAACCCGAAGCATCGATAGATAGTTTCGTAAATTCATCTTGAATCGCTTGGAGAAGATGCGAGAAATATAATATTTACTTACGTTAAACTCGGAGGCAAGTGTGTCTAGGGTGATGGGCTCGGTGAAATGTGTTGCTAAGTATTCCATCAGCTTCTTGGATAAATCCTGCACGGGGAGTTGCTGTACTTGTTCAAATTCAATTTCGCGCAATAGATGCGCGATGATGATGTGAATCCAACCAAGCTTAATGGCATAATCATCATCCCGTTTCACTTTCTCAAATGCGACTGCAACGTCTTCATGAACATATGGTTTAGTGATAGTTGGATTCTTAGGATGGAAGCGAGTCAGATCTGGAAACAGACCACCTAAGAGCTTGGGATGGATAATAATTAACACCTCCCTCGTATACGAATCCCCAGTTGTTTCGTAACGGTGAACCATATCAGGGAATATCATTGCTGCGTCACCTTCGTGCAAATCATACGTTTGATCATTCACTTCAATCCGTTGAGACCCTGAAATGACATATAGAATTTCAAGATATCCATGCATATGTGGAGGGAAAGAAATCTCCTTCAAATTCCGGATAACCGATAATTCATCCTTACGAATCTCATAAAAAGGTAACATCCGTCTTAACCTCCAGTGCAATTTTTGGCTAGTTTTATATTCTTTATGTCTATATTCTTGTTCATTGCCATGATAAACTCTAGTGTGACGAGATCTACAACGGCTCAACATTTTTATAGTATGGCAAAATGCAAGCGATTACATGACTGCCGTGAAGGGTTTCATGACAAATGGACTCAAGATGTACCAATTCAAACAGATGGAGGAGCAGGACATGCGAAAGAGTAAAACGTTTACGAATATCTTTGTCTCGATCCTACTCCTTAGCATTGGACTCGTTGTAGGTTTTGGGAGTTATATCTATGTTGCAACTACAAAATCTGTAATAGAGCGTGTAAGCGAAGGGCACCAAAGCTTAATTCTGCAGGTGAGAAATACATTGGAACAAAAAATTCAAACCATTGAATATGCTTTTGCCACGTACAGTACGACGCCATCGTTTCGTAAGGTCATTAACAGTCCATTAAGCGGGCAAGATTATGAAGCATATCGCGAACTGAATTCCCAGCTAGGTTATATTGCAACGATGGGGCTTGATGGCGTGCAGTATTCGCTTGTGAGTCTGAAGCAGAATTGGAGCCTGTCTAACGGATCGTTATCACGAATTACAGATGAAGAGAAGCAACAGATGCAAGCCTTATTCGCTGATCCGGAAGGCAATAACCTCTATTGGACCAAAACTAAGGAAGGTCTTCGATTGCTGCATGCGTTACCGATGTATTCGAAGGACAAAGAAGCCATTGCGATGTCGGACATCTCTTTGCGAACACTGAATCAATCCCTACAGACGCAATCCGATGCTCCTATCTACATTTTGAACAAACAGGGTGAATTGCTCTATGCAGCTTTAACCGAACAAAGCCCTATATCTGCTGAGCAAATGAACTTAATCAGCAAACAAATAGTTAATGAGCCTCCTTCAGGACAAATTACAATTCCTGCTGCATCGGGTGATTCAATTATGGGCTTGTACGCCCGTTCTACTTATAATGGATGGACTTATATCACACTTCCGAATCAAAAAGAAGTCAGCCAAGCCCTATCATCGACCCGTTTGGGTTTAATTGTAATGGGTGCCGTCATTATGGCTCTGATGATCATTCTTGCATACATTATAGCTTTACGGCTTGCCAAGCCCGTTCTTCAAATTCAGCATAGTCTTGGCGGACGTGCTGAGAGAACGGTCAGGGACGAGGTCGGTTGGATCATTCAGTCGATCCATTCTATTGTTTCAGAGAAACAACATCTCGAACAGCTTATCCATCTTGAAAAGCCCAAACTTGAAACACAATTTGTTCTAAATGTACTACAGAATAGGTTAACCAGGGAAGAGATCCATAGCTATCTCGAACGATTCGCGTATACGAAGATGCACAACGAGATGTATGCAACGATGTTGATTCAGATTGACCGTCCCGGGAAAGGCGCGCTGGCTGATAAAGATACACTGCTGTTGGCCGTTAATCAGTTAGTGCAAGAGATCATTCCCCCGTCCCAACGGATGTTACCCGTCGTTTTAAATGAACGGACACAAGCAACGATATTATCCTTTGCTGGCAGTTCTTCAGACAATCGAGAAGTGATGTTGCAATATGCCAAAAGGGTTATTCAATTGTCTCGCGAGTATTGGTCCGCTTCAGTCAGTGTGGGCTTCAGTGGTCAATATGAAGACCTCATGAATACCCGGGAAGCCTGTGATATGAGTCTTGAAGCATTGTACCAGCGTCTTAAGCTAGGCAAAGAGTCCGTTATATTCTATGAGGATATCATACGCGGTAGCAGCGGACCTACCTTACTTCACTACCCTACAGAATTGGAGAGTCGGCTGTTCGATGCCATACGTCTTGGTGACAAAGAAGAGGTGACACGTACTTTATACCCGCTGTTAGCAGATATGATGAAGCACAACCTTAATCCAATGAATCTGGAGATCACATTGATTCGATTCGTGAACAATTTGATTCAGTTGGAGCAGCTCATTGGTACGGACGTGTTGCTTACACAGAGTAACGGCACATTGTATCATCGACTGCTGCATACGCTGAATCCGGAAGAAGTTGAACATATTCTTGTTCACGAAGTCATCTATCCTATGGTAGATAGTATGCAGGAGAGAGCGAGCCAACAGTTTCGCACACTTGCAGATCGTATGGCCTCTATTGTACGCACAGAATACGATCAGGACTTGTCACTGGAATCCATAAGTGAACGATTGCATTATACGCCGAACTATCTAAGTAGCATTTTCCGTAAAGAGTACAATATGACCTTTAGCGAGTACTTAATGAATATCAGACTAGATGTAGCAAGGAAATGGTTGGTGGACACGAACATGCCCATTAAAGATATAGCCGAACGACTGGGATATCAGAATTCCCAGAACTTTATACGTACTTTTCGAAAAAAAGAGAACCTCACCCCTGGTGCATATCGAAGGTTGCGGATGGATAGCTGAGCATTCCAGTATATGTTAGCAGTATCCGATAATCCGTAAGCACCTTCGAAATTCAACTCCACTCCATGTAAGCGTAAATCCCCTCAGGTTGATCCCGAGGGGATTGTTATTTTCCATATGTGCCTCATCTCAACCTTTCACTGAACCAAGTAAAGCGCCTTTGGTAAAGTGCTTCTGTACGAAAGGATACGCGAGCAGCATCGGTACAGTAGCCACAACGATGACACTCATCTTAATGGTCTGTGATGGAGGGACAATGTCTACAACCGAGCTGTTGCCATCCATGCCACTGGAGACAATTACAATCTGGCGTAGCAATACTTGAAGTGGCCACATCGTGGACTCGTTGAGATATAGGATCGCATTCATATACGTGTTCCAATAGGATACGCCATAGAACAGGGATAAGGTAGCAATGGAAGGAAGAGCCAGTGGAATCATAATTTGTAGCAGAATCCGAAAGTCGTTGGCACCATCAATTTTGGCAGATTCCTCTAGACTATCCGGTAGGGCCTGGAAGAAATTGCGCATGATGATCAGATTGAATGCATTGATTGCAGTAGGGATAATCATGGACCAGTACGAGTCGATTAATCCAACCGCTTTCACAACTAGGAAGGTAGGAATCATACCCCCGCTGAACAACATCGAGAAGACGACCAAGAAATTGATAAAGTTCCGTCCTAAGAGATATCTTCTGGATAACCCGTAAGCCATAAGTGCCGTCAGCGTCATACTGACAATGGTTCCTGCCAGCGTGATGAAGATGGATACGCCGAGTCCTTTGAAGATGGTAGGTGTGGAGAAGATGTAACGATAGGCATCAAGCGAGAAGGATGTCGGAAACAGAATAAACTTCTTCTGTACAATCTCCTGCGTGGAAGCGAAGGAACTGGCAACGACGTTTACGAAGGGTAATAGGCAGGCCAGGGAGAAAAGAAGCAAGAACGTATAATTTATTACATTGAATATGACGCCACCAAGTTGTTCCTTTTTAACATTGTGTTTGGACATCTGATATGTTCCTCCTTGTTAAGTAGTGATTCTCCCTTACCATAACAAGCGAAGAATATTACGTACATAATCCTGACCTACTGACTTGAAATGGAACGTTATAGTGATGCAAAAGCTTTGAAATACCATGATAATCCATATTACCAATAATAATCATGATCTACGATCTGCACCTGTTCAACTGGCCTTAAGCCGCGCTGGACGTGGAATCCTTCAACTACAATAGCTAATGATTATGTACGGAATCGCTTACATCTCATATGCTTAGGAAGCATTCAACTACACACCATCCCAAACAAGGAGGTCAGCAAGCAGTGAGAGAATCTGAGCCATCAGTCGTTTCGTTGCAACACAAAGCATATCGGAATACAGGATTAGGTCACTATTTGAGAAACGCTGCATCCAACAAGCTTCTTTATTTAATGATTCTTCCCGGTTTTATCTACTTTGTGATCTTCAAGTATTTTCCGATGGGCGGACTTATTATTTCATTTCAGGATTATCAGCCGTATCTAGGAATTAGAGATAGTCCATGGGTGGGCTTCAAACATTTTGTCCGTCTGTTCACGGAACCAACCTTCGTCATGCTACTTAGTAATACATTGATCTTGTTCGCGCTTGAATTAGTGATTTTCTTCCCGATTCCGATCATCCTTGCACTCATGATGAATGAAGTACGACACAGATTATTCCGAAACTCCATCCAAACGATCGTATATATCCCACATTTCATGTCATGGGTGATTATCGTCTCCATTACGTACGTGTTTCTTAGTGTGGATGGGGGCGTCGTGAATGAAATTATAGCTGCATTGGGTGGTAGCAAGATCAGCTTCTTAACCTCACCTGAATGGCTTCGTCCGATGTATATTTTGCAGATTATATGGAAGGAAGCCGGTTGGTCAACGATCATCTACCTCGCAGCTATTACCGTTGTAGATACCCAGCTGTATGAAGCTGCCGAGATGGACGGTGCGTCTAGATTGCGCAAAATGTGGCACGTAACTTTACCCGCAATTCGCCCGGTCATTATTACATTGTTGATTCTCAAAATCGGAAACACGCTGGAACTAGGCTTTGAACATATGTACTTGTTACTGAATTCGCTTAACCGGGAGGTCGGTGAGATATTTGATACGTATATCTTCACGGCAGGTTTGAAGAATGGACAATTGAGCTTTAGTACAACGGTTGGGTTGTTCAAAGGTCTGGTAGGTTTGGCGCTGGTTATGATGGCTAATCGTCTCGCCAAAAAATTAGGAGAAGACGGCGTATACTAGTAGCAATCCCGAATGACAACAAGGATGTACTGGTAGAATCTAATATTGGTGAAAAGGGGATTGAACGATGAAATATAGAACTTCCAAATTGTTAGCGCTTACGTTAAGTGGAGCCTTACTGTTATCTGCCTGTGCGGGAGGAAGTGGGGACTCAGGAACCAATGCTGATGGCAAAACAACGATTAGTTGGTTGAATATTATGCATACCGCTTCACCGCCTACGGATACCGTGCTTAACAAAATTGAAGAGATTACGGATGTGGATATACAGTTTTCCTGGATTCCGGATGCTTCTAAGGAAGAACGGCTTAATACTTCACTTGCTTCCGGTTCTCTCGCTGACATCGTATCCTTGACGATTCTGGAGAATTCTTCGGTTCGCAATGCGCTCAAAGCAGGCGTCTTCTGGGAGGTTGGGCCGTATCTCGACGAATTCCCGAACCTGAAAGGCATATCTCAGGATATGCGCAATTCGGCATCCATTGAAGGAAAGTTATACGGTATTCCGATGCAAAAGCAGGTAGCGCGCAATGGTGTTATTTTACGTAAAGACTGGCTCGACAAGGTTGGTTTACCTGTTCCCAAAACAACGGCAGAACTCATGGAAGTGGCAAAGGCATTTACAGAACAAGATCCCGATGGCAATGGCGTGAAAGACACAACCGGATTCATTGATCGCAGTGATTTGGTGTTTGGTGCTTTTAAGACCCTGGGATCTTACTTTGGTACACCAAGTGGTTGGGCGATTAGTGAGGATGGCAAAGTGACACCTGAGTTTGAGTCGGAAGGTTACATTCAAGCTATGGATTATATGAAAGAGTTGTATACCAATGGATACATTAATCAGGATTTTGCAGTAACAGCCAAGAAGGATCAGCAGGAAGGCTTCGCTCAGGGCAAGGCAGGGATCTATGTGGGAGCTCTATTTGATAGCAAGGGTCTGTTTAATCTTGCCCAAGGTGTTCAAGATGATATGGAGCTTGTCATGGTCAATGATATTACGTCCACAGGAAATGAAAGTGATCGAGCAATCTGGTCGACATCCAATGGCGTAGGTGGGTTGCTTGCTTTTCCTAAATCGGAGGTTAAGGACGAAGCTGAATTAAAACGTATTCTGAAGTTTATGGATGATCTGATGAGTGAAGAGGTATTTACCTTGATGACATATGGAATCAAAGATGTGCACTATAGCCTCGACGAGAACAATGGTGCCACCATAATTAATACCAAGTTATGGGAGCAAGAGGTACAGCCATTTTCTTCCTCGCGCCCTAACGAGAACGGGTATGCCATTGTGGATGCTGACCCACTACGTATTGAATCGACACGATTAATTGAAGAAAATACAACCTTTGCCGTGCTGAACCCAGTGTATTCGCTGGAATCACCAACGTTCTCAGAACAAGGCTCTGAGTTGCAGAAGATCATCACGGATGCAACATACAAGTATATCCTGGGCAAGATGGATCGGCCTGGTTTCCAGAATGCTATTGATACTTGGAGAAAATCAGGTGGAGACAAAATCATTTCCGAATATGAGGCAGCTCATCAAACCGTTTTAAACAATAAATAAACAGCAAATACGTGCGGAGGAGGAAATCTACAGATGCTTGAAACAAAATCTGCTAAAGATCTATGGGCAGCCAAAACAGCCGCATCCATCATGGAGCGAACCCCTAAGCTGTATGAAGAGAACGGGCATCACGGCAAGTGGTCTTATGATTATGGCGTGGTGTTAAAAGGATTTGAACGGTTATGGCAAGCGACTGGATATGAGCAATATGCACAATACATCCAGGATAATATGGATTATTTTATTCAAGGTGATGGATCGATTCGGGGATACCGGATGGAAGAACATAATATTGATCATTTGAATAACGGCAAGCTGATGTTCGGCCTGTATGACAGGACAGGGAAAATAAAATATAAGCTTGCGGCAGGTCTGTTACGTGAACAATTTGAGACTCACCCGCGCACGTCTGAGGGAGCTTTCTGGCACAAGCAAGTATATCCCTATCAGATCTGGTTGGACGGTCTCTATATGGGTGCGCCGTTCTATCTGGAATACTTGCTTCGTTGGGAGCCCGAAGAGGGCTTGTTGAACGATGTGACTAGACAATTTATACTGTGTGCCCATCATACCCGAGACGATGCTACAGGATTGCTATATCATGCTTGGGATGAACAGCGCAATCAGTCTTGGAGCCATCCGGTAACAGGACAATCACCAAACTTCTGGGGCAGATCTATCGGCTGGTTTGTTATGGCTTTAGTCGATGTCCTGGAGTTATTACCAAGCCATCATCCCGATTATAGCAAGTTGGTTGATATTTTCACAGATACGATGACTGCGCTGCGCACCTATCAGGATACAGCTAGCGGGGTATGGTATCAAGTGGTAAATGAGGGAGATCGCAAAGGAAATTATCTGGAGGCTTCAGCATCCAGCATGATTGTCTACGCCATGGCCAAAGGGATTCGGCTAGGATGGTTACCGTGGGAATGGGAACTGATATTGAACCATGCTTATGCAGGATTAATCTCTGAATTCGTAATGGAGACCAATCAGGGTTGGGTGAATCTCTACAAAAACTGCCAGGTTGCAGGGCTCGGTGGAGATGCAAGGCGTGACGGAAGTTACGCGTATTATATAAGTGAACCGATTATAACGAATGATCAAAAAGGAATGGGAGCTTTCTTGCTCGCATGTACCGAATACGAGTACTTGCTGCATGCCAAAGTTTAACAATCTATGACGAGACCCGTTGGATAGGAAATCTAGAACGTGATCGCAGAAAGAGTACGGATAGGTTTCAGATTACAACGGGTTTTCGCATCCTTTTACTGATAACACTTACATTATATTGTGGAGGTGATGCCAGATCAGAGAAATGTTTATCGCATGAGCATCTGGCTCTCAGTGAGGTAACATTCTGTACAATTACATGTAAACCGGAGGAGGAAGATTCGTTGAAAAGAATGGTATCATTCGTATTGGTCGTTGCGATGTTGTTCAGTTTGCTACCAGGTATGGTTGCTGCAGAAGATGAAGCTACTCCATTATTGTCCGCATTTCCCGGTGCTGAAGGCGGCGGTAAGTACGTGACAGGTGGTAGGGGAGGGTCAGTGTATGAAGTGACCACCCTCGCCGATTCCGGCCCTGGATCCCTTCGAGATGCTGTTAGTCAGAGTGATACCACCGTAGTATTCAGAGTGGGAGGAACGATCCATCTAGAATCCCCTCTGGCGATTACCGGTTCTAATATCACGATTGCTGGACAGACAGCTCCAGGAGAAGGAATCACTGTATCCGATTATTGGACCACATTCCAAGCGGACAACATTATCGTCAGGCATATGCGCTTCCGGCTTGGGGATAAGCATCCTAGTGAGGATGACGTATTTGGTGGACGATACCACAAAAACATTATGATCGACCACTCGTCGTTTACCTGGTCTGTTGACGAAGTACTGAGTATGTACGCCAACGAGAATACAACTGTGCAGTGGTCTGTCATTGCTGAGAGCATGCTGATGACTACGCATCAGAAGGGGCGGCATGGATATGCAGGTATCTGGGGAGGGAACAACACCTCCTTCCATCACAACATCATTGCTCATAACGTGAGCCGTAACCCGAGATTTGCAGGGGCTCCTGGTTTTAATACCGAGTCTTACAACAATATTGTCTACAATTGGGGGTTCTTCTCTGCTTATGGCGGTGAGGAGGGCAACTATAACCTCATGAATAACTACTATAAATACGGACCGAATACGTATCGAAATGCCCGGGATCAGATTTTCCTTGATGTTGCACCTGATACACGATTACATGTGAGTGGCAATGTCGTGGACAGTTATCCCGATGTCACAGCGGACAACTGGTTAGGTGTGGGAGAACTTGCGAATCCAGATTCCAAACTACTCGCTCCTGTGCAGATGGCTAATCCCACATCCATGGACGATGCAGAAACAGCCTATGAGCAAGTTCTTGCAAAAGCAGGTGCAAGTCTGCCTAGACGGGACGCCATCGATGCTCGAATTGTAAATGATGTGAAAAACCGCACGGGACAACATATTAATTCACAAAAGGAAGTTGGCGGTTACCTTGAGTTTGAGGAGATGGCTTCAGCTCTGGTTGACTCGGATCATGACGGTATGCCCGACGAATGGGAGATCAGTATGGGACTCAATCCGAATGATCCTGCTGACCGTAACGAGATACATGAATCAGGTTATACCTATCTGGAGACATACCTGAACAGCATTGCTGGCAACGGATCTATGAATCCCACGGTTACCCTTCAGTCACCAGCCAATCATACCGTTCAGACTGAAGGGTCTTCCGTTGAGATCACGGCTTCTGCGTCAGATATAGACGGCAGCATTGCCAAAGTGGAATTTTATCAAAATGATGTGAAACTGGGGGAAGATGAGACAGCGCCTTACACGTTTACATGGGAAGATGTGCAGGATGGCACTCATTATCTCACCGTCCGAGCGATTGATGACTCAGGTACTTCAACGCAGTCCAACAATGTCACGGTACATGTTCACAAGCAGAACAGTATTGCCCCTTGGTCATCAACCGATATTGGAGAACCGGGCATTACGGGTCATGCCCAATTGGGAGCTAGTGATACTGACGTTACGGTAAAATCAGCTGGAGATATCCATGGAGAGACGGATCATTTCCACTATGCTTACCAAATCTTAGAAGGAAATGGTGAGATTGTAGCTAGAGTTGATCAGGTGACAGCTACCGACGATGGAGCCGAAGCAGGTGTCATGATTCGTAAAAGTCTGGATGCGTCATCCCCGTTTATTGCCGCCATGGTCACTTATGTGAAGGGTGGACAACAAGCCGTTAGCCTTGTTCGTGATGGAGCGGGCACCGAAGTTGTGCATCAGGAAAAAGGCAGCATGGTCACACTCCCGTATTGGGTTAAGCTTGTGCGACTTGGGGATCAAGTGACTTCACTTGTATCCAAAGACGGTAACAATTGGTTTGTTATCGATTCACAATCATTCCCAGCAGACGAAACGGTCTACATCGGATTGGCAGCCGATGCTTCCAAACCGGATGATGAAGTTGATAAGCTCAATGCATCTGTTTTCTCCAATGCATCCGTTCAGGAGTTGCCTGCTGATTTCCCGACAGCACCTACTGAACTTGTAGCTGAGCCGGACCTCAAGTCCATTCACTTACATTGGGATGAAGTGCAAAGCGCTGACTCTTATTCAATGTATAGAGCAGATATACCTGGTGGGCCATACACGTTGCAGCAAGAGGGGATTACGACCATCACCTACACAGATCCCAATCTTACTGTAGGTAAAGCCTATTATTATGCAGTGAAGGCTACGAATGATCATGGCACAAGCTTCTATTCCAATGAGGCTAGTGCAGCAGCGGAAGGAGAGCCCGAGACCATCTTTTACATGAATGATGACTTTGAGGATACCGAGATCAATACGACACCAGCAAGTTACACTGGACTACCTGACCCACAGACGAACGATCTTAAAGTTGTTGTTAACCAGATCCCCACAGGAACAACAGGAAACGCGTCTACTAAAGCGCTCATGCTATATGACAATGGGGCTGGGATCGCCCAATTCGTAAGATCATTTCCACCACAACGGGGAAGTTTTGTATTTGAGGCTGATATCATGTCTCAAGGCTGGCCTGGCACCTCAACCGTTCTGCAATTGCAAAATGGAACCGGCAGTCGCACCGCACTTTCCATTGAGCTACGCAAACCTTCTGCTCCGGTAGCAGAGGATCAGTATACGCTAATATACAAAAAAGACGGCAAAGATCACAAATTAATGAATGCACCGGTCAATAATCAATGGTACAACTTCAAAATCGTTGGCAATGTAGCCTCGCAAAAAGCGGACATATACATTGATGACGTGCGCGTCGCAGATGATGTCCCGTTCCAGGCCGATGTGACTGCCGATGGTGTTGGACGTTTGTTTGCCAGAACACCAGGCACGGGTAAAGGCACGTTGTTCTATGACAATGTCAAACTTTATGTTGAACCGGTTAGTTCTCCTAAAGGGCTTCGTACCGAACCAGGCAATGGTATGGTGAGATTACATTGGGAGGAAGCGGACGGGGCTTCTACGTACAATGTAAAGCGTAGTATTCAGTCCGCGAACGACTACGAGTTGATTGCTTCTGAGTTAACTGAGACAACTTACATTGACGAAGAGGTCACCAATGGAACGACTTACACATATGTCGTCACGGCCGTTGGTCCATTGGGCGAGAGCGGCAATTCCAACACGTCTTCAGTGACACCCTCGGAGGATGCTGTACGACCAGACATGCCTGAGAATCTGAAAGCTGTTGCGAGAAACGCACAAGCAGATTTAACGTGGGATGAAGTCGAAGCAGCTAACTACTACACTTTAAAACGTAGTTTGCAGGCTGAAGGCCCGTATACAGCTGTGTCGTCTCGTGCAGCTGTTCCTACGTTTCGGGATGGAGGACTGGATAATGGAACGACCTACTATTACGTCGTATCTGCGACTGGTATTGGAGGAGAGGGAGCGGATTCTTCCCCGGTTGCTATAACACCAACCATGGCTCTAACTACTCCCCAAGTCACGGCAGAGTCTCTTCCCAAATCCGTTTCTATTACGTGGGAAGCGATAGAAGGCGCTTCGACTTATGTGATCAAGCGTGCAATGTCCGTGACTGGAACTTATGATGTCATTGCTGATCAAGAATCAGGAACTTCCTATGTGGATACAGGACTCGTGAACGGTAAGCCATATTATTATAAGGTATCCGCAATTGCTCAAGGTACACGAAGCCTTGACTCCGCAGCCGTTGGTACACGGCCAGCAGTGGATGATGGTAGACCTCAGACCCCGTCAGAGATTCGTGCTGAGCCAGGTGAAAGTACAATCACTCTTACTTGGCAAGAAGCCGAGGGGGCTAAGGAATATTCAGTGAAACGAAGTGAATCACCCGAAGGGCCATTCGTTACTGTAGCTTCCAATACAAATGATACTTCATTCTCTGATACACAGTTAATCAATGGCACTGCCTATTATTATGTCATTACGGCATTGAATGAAGTTGGCGAGAGTATGTCGTCCGCTCCAATATCTGAAATTCCTGCACCAGTTCTAACCGTGTCACCTTATGGAAGTGCACAATATGAACAGGTTCAGGAAGCTATAGATGCTGTTCCGGACAATAGCACGCTTCCTACCATCATACGAATCAAAGATGGAACTTACCGTGAGAAGCTGGACGTACCGTCCACCAAAAAACATCTGCGAGTGATTGGAGAGAGCCGGGAGGGCACTGTGCTGATCTTTGGTGATTCTGCCAGCACATTGGATTCATCCGGCAATGCACTCGGTACCTCAGGTAGCTATAGCTTCCGGGTGCAGACAAACGATTTTACGGCTGAGCATCTGACCATACAAAATGATGCGGGCGACAATGCAGGTCAAGCGGTTGCTCTGCTCGCTCGTGGTGATCGTCTGGTATTCCGGGACGTTAGCCTGAAGGGGTGGCAGGACACGCTTTATGTGAATGATGGAAGGCAATATTATGTGGACAGTTATATTGAAGGTGATGTCGACTTTATCTTTGGCAATGCAACGGCATTGTTTGAGAACAGCGTCATTCACAGTTTAAGCAATGGTTACGTTACTGCAGCATCCACCGCGGAGGAGAAGTCTGGTTATGTATTCCTGAATAGCCGCATTACTGGCGATTCAAGTCTTGCTGGAACTATACCTCTTGGCAGACCGTGGAGACCTTATGCCAATGTAGTCTATATCAACAGCTATATGGATAATCACATTAGTGCATCTGGATGGAATAACTGGAGTAACCCGGATAATGAACGTACAGCACGTTTTACCGAATTCGCCAGTTATGGGCCTGGAGCGAATCCCAAAGCACGTTTTAACTGGACGACTCAGTTGACGACGGAAGAGGCAGAGAAATATTTGCCTGCCCAGCTCTTTGCCGGAGCGGATAATTGGAATCCGGCCGCAGAACTTTCACTCGTGCAAGAGAGCGCTGATTAATAATCCATAACATTTGAATAAAGGAGAACTTGACGTGAAAACATTTCGCAACCCCGTGTTGCCGGGATTCCATCCAGATCCGTCGGCCATTCGTGTAGGAGAAGACTATTATCTCGTTACGTCCAGTTTCGAATACTTTCCCGGCGTACCGTTATTCCACAGTAAAGATCTGGTTCATTGGCAGCAGCTAGGCCATGTTCTTGATCGTGCTTCACAGCTTAATTTGGATGGAATTATGCCTTCTCGGGGCATCTGGGCTCCAACAATTCGGTATCATAACGGCACATTCTATATGATTACTACATTCGTTGATAACGAAAAGAAGGAACATAACTTCTATGTAACCACTACTGATCCATCAGGTGATTGGTCTGATCCCATCTGGTTGGAAGATGCTCCAGGTATTGATCCATCGTTATTTTTTGACGAAGACGGCAGAGCCTACTATACGGGAAACCGCATTCCACCTGAAGGTCAGGAATACCCGAAACATATGGATATCTGGCTTCAGGAGATCGAACTGGAGCAGGGCAGGCTAATTGGTGAGAAAGTAAGCATATGGCAGGGTGCGCTTAAGGTGGCTCATGCTCAGGAAGGGCCGCATATCTATAAGAAGGATGATTGGTATTACTTGTTGATTGCGGAGGGAGGGACTGGCCATACTCATGCCGTGACCATCGCGCGAAGCCGTAACATCACAGGGCCTTATGAAGGGCATAGCGCCAACCCGATTTTGACACACCGACATCTGGGAAGAGCGTATCCGATTGTTAATGTAGGTCATGCGGAACTGATTGAAACACAACAAGGTGAGTGGTGGTTACTATGTCTTGCATCCAGAACAGCCGGAGGATACTACCGAAACCTGGGTCGGGAAACATTCATGGCACCCGTACAATGGGAACAGGAGTGGCCTGTTGTTAGTCCAGGGGTGGGCAGGTTGGAGCTGGAAACGAGATCACCTAACCTGCCTGAAGTGCGGTGGTCAAGTACGCCGATTCGGGACGATTTCGAAGAGAATTCTCTATCTCCGATATGGAATTTCCTGAGAACGCCGCGCGGAGAATTTTGGAGCGTGACAGAACGACCAGGGCATTTGCGCCTGCGATTGAAACAGGATCAGCTGACGGAACAGAGCAATCCTGCCTTTGTTGGTCGGAGGCAGCAGCACCTGATGTTCAATGCATCCACACACATGGAGTTTAATCCTCAAAATGAGGGTGAAACCGCAGGTCTGACCTTATTTCACAACCAGAATTACCACTTCCGAATGGAGCTGGCATTGGAGCAAGGAAAGCCTGTTATTCGTGTTGTTGAGAGGGAAGCAGGGGTAGATAAACTTCTGATCTCTCATCCATGGAGCGATCGTCATATTCAATTGAAGGTTGTTGGACATGAACAGGAGTACAGCTTTTACTATCGTGCCAATGAGTATGCTTCGTGGGACGTGTTATTCGAAAAAGCCGATGGTCGATTGCTTAGTACTGATCGTGCTGGTGGTTTTACTGGAACCTACATCGGTCTGTACGGAAGTAAGCAAGCCAAACCAAATTCAAATGAAGCAGGTATCCATCATGATCTTCCATTTGTTGATTTTGATTGGTTCGACTATGATGAATTGCAAAAAAAGTAGAAATTTCAATTAATATATTAAACACAATATGAAAGCGAGCTAGAAGATGTTGGTCTGACAAAGATCGACATCTTTTTTTATCTCTAATTCAAAGGTCATAGAGATAAACGACGTAAAAGGATTGAAGTTTAAAAGCAAAATATAGGACTGAAATTAAATCCTCAGATCTCAGTTTAGCGCGTTACAACAAACAATAAGACCTGATTTAAACATAAAAGCAAGGAGTTGAGTTTAGATTAGTGTCAAGGGAAGATGAGTTCCACGGGGATGACGGCGTTCTTAGGAGAATAAATATCTTCCATCTGTTCACATAACAGCTTTAATAGTAAATCGATATTTGAGTGATCGTTCAGAAGACTGATCGCGGCGGATGTAAGGCGTGCAGTTTCTTCAGTCAAGGAGAAGGCTGCCGAAATTCCACTGTGGTTCTGCAAGAAGTTGCTTACATAGTCCAATGCTTGCTCGCTGCGTAGAATGTCGAGAGGAATGTGACACCACAAGCTCTTGTCAATCGAGATGCCTTGATCTGTGTACGCCTGCTCGAAGCCGAGCGTGCGGTCCTCGACGGCTGTATTGGCATTTTCAGGTGAGATGAGCGCAATCTGCTGATGACTCTTGGATAACAAATGGGATATAGCCTTATACGCACCGCCGTAATTGTCGGATGTAATGGTGTACGTATCAATGTTGCGCAGATAGCGGTCGATGAACACACACGGGAATTTATCGAGCGACAGACGCAGTAATGATTCGTTGTACTTCTCATCTTCTGTTGGAAAAACGATCAGCCCCTTCACACCGAGCTCCGTTAGTGTACGAATGACGTTTGATTCGATAGAGGAGGACTCGCGCGTGATGCTTAGTACCATGCTGAGGCCGGCTTCTTGCAGGAAGTGTTCCGTGTAGTCAACGAGCTTCTGAATGACACGGGTTCTCATCGTCGGAATGATGAAGCCAATGAGCGACATGGAGGACGCGCTGCATGGGGATGGCGAGAAATTGATACTAGAAACAACAAGACTAGAAGAGACGAATGAGCCTTTGCCTTGTACGCGTATAATTAATCCTTCGTCAGCTAGTAGGGTTAGGGCGTTCCTGACGGTAATTTTACTTACTCTGAATTCGTCCATTAGTTCTTGCTCAGAAGGAATGCGATCCGTTGGCCGAAGTTGCCCTGATTTAATTTTCTGTATAATGTTTTCTCGAATTTGTTTGTAGAGCGCTAGCTTTTTCAAAGAGTAGCATCTCCCCATAAACTTTATGATTTTATAATCAGTTGGTTATATAAAGCTTATTTCATATATATATTAATACGGCATGTGAAGCGCTTACAATATGGAATCTAAGAAGTTGTTGCGAAGGGGTCTTTTCTTTGAAAGGTTAGAATTATGTTAAGGATGGTGGTGCCAAGATGGATTGTAACCGCTTAAATCAACAGAACTAACTAGTCAGCCGACTTTTCAAATGCATAACAAAAAGAGAGGATGACGAACAAATGAAAAAACGCAGTGCTTTAATCTCCATCGTTACACTCCTTATTATGTCACTTGTTTTTACTGCATGTGGTAATCCTTCTGGTTCAAAAACGGAAACACGTCAATTAGGCGCTAATGCCGGTGAGAATGCAACAGAATTATCATTTTGGACATTCGTAGATTTGCACGGCAAGCATTTGGATAAAATGCTGGGGTTATGGAACCAACAGAACCCAGACAAACAGATTAAGTTAAATGTGACGGTTATGCCTTACGATGATATGCATAACAAGCTTTTACTGGCAGTTACAAGCGGAAAAGGTGCTCCTGATATCGCGGATATTGAGCTAGGTAAATTCCCGAAATTCTTGGAAGGTGACAACGTTCCCTTGGAATCTTTGAATGATGTATATGCACCATACAAAGACGCTGTTGTTCCTTCACGTGTCGAGATTTACTCCAAAGCCGATCAGGTTTATGGCTTTGATTATCACGTAGGGGCTACGCTTGCTTTCTACAACACTGAAATTCTCGAACAAGCAGGTGTTGACTACAAGAAAATCATAACGTGGGAAGATTACAAACAAGCAGGTATCCAGGTTTACGAAAAGACTGGCAAGTACTTAGGTACTGCTGATACGTCAGCTTCGTTCCAAGCATCGCTGCTACTAGCTCAGCAAAATGCTGATTTTACAGATGAAAATGGTAATCCAAAAGTGAATTCGCCTGAAATGATTAAAGCGTTTGAAATGTTAGTCGATCTGCAGAAGAACAATGTTATTCATACGATCCCTGGCGGACAACCCGACACAGAAGAAGCAAAAGGCGAATATAACAAAGGCAACTACGCAAGTGCATTAATGCCTGAGTGGTACATGTCCCGCTTTGTAAACGAAATGAAAGACCTTAAAGGGAAGTATGCAATAGCTCCATTGCCTGTATTCGAAGAAGGTAACCCTCGTTCCGTTGGCTTAGGCGGTACTGGCACAGTTGTTACTAAAAATGGTAAAGACGTTCAGTTGGCAAAAGAATTTGTAGCTTTTGCTAAGCTTTCGAAAGAAGCTACTACTGAAATTTGGAATACACTTGGATTTGACCCAATCAACATGGAAGTATGGAAAGATGATGCAGTTACGAAAAACCCTGAAAATGAATACGTCCAATACTTTAAAACAAATGCATTTGATACTTTGAATGAAATCAAGGACGAAATTCAAGCGATAAAGTCCGTTAAAGCTTCACCAACCATCGGCAATATATTCAATACGGTTACTTTGAATGCGATCTTTGAAGATGGCCAAGACGTGAAGGAAGCGTTGGATGAAGCACAAGTAGCCATTGAACAAGAATTGAAATAAATATAATACGTAAATGATTTGGTTAAACCTGTTGGCAGGTATAGTGGTCGGCAGGTTTAACCATAGTCAAGGGAGATTGAGAATATGATAAAGAAATTTGTATACTCTCAAAAAGTTGCACCTTATGTTTTTGTATTGCCATTTATACTCATATTTTTGATATTCTGGTTTTTCCCGCTTGTAAATTCATTCATAATGAGTTTTCAAGATCGGATGTTGGGGCAGGATCCTAAATGGATTGGTGAAGCAAATTATTCGAAATTGCTTACAGATAAAGTGTTTTTGATATCTATTAAAAATAGCGTTGTGTACATGTTAGGAACCTTAGTGCTGTTAATTCCCTTTCCCATGTTATTCGCCGTTATGATCAACAGTAAGTTAATGATGGGAAGAGAGTTCTTTAAATCTTCGTTCTTTCTCCCTGCATTGACATCTGTCGCAGTTGCGGGTACCATTTTCCGCCTGACATTCGGTGAAATGGAAGGTTCATTAATGAACAGTTTCCTGGGTCTATTTGGTGTAGAACCTATTAAATTTTTGAAAGACGGAAATTGGAGTATGGCAGCACTGTTAATCCTCGCATGTTGGAGATGGACAGGCGTTAATATGCTTTACTATCTATCGGGTTTGAAAAGCATTGACAATGAATATTATGAGGCTGCTTCAATTGACGGTGCATCTGCTTGGCAGAAGTTTAGAATGATCACAATGCCATTATTGAAGCCGACCACGGTATATGTTACCACAATTAGTGTTTATGCAGGTTTAGCCATGTTTACCGAGAGTCTGATGATGTTCAACGGTAACAAATCGCCCCAAAATATTGGCTTAACCATTGTTGGATATCTGTATAGACAAGGGATTGAGCAGAATAAGCTGGGTTACGCAGCTGCAGTTGGTATCATTCTGTTAGTCATTGCGATGGTTATCAATTTAACACAGTTGAAATTTAGTGGAATGTTCAAAAAGGAGGAGGATTAAAGTGGGCAGAAGTCAGACGAGGAGTGATTTCATCTCTAGAATAGTAATTATTGGTTTATTCATTATACTATTCGTTATAATTATGATCCCATTCTACGCAGTGGCCCTATCTTCCTTTAAACCAGGTGAATCATTAGTTAGATATGGTCTTAACCTAAGTTTGGATTTTGAAATCATGAGTTTTGATAATTTCATCTTTCTGTTTACTGGAGAACATGATTATTTTGTGTGGTTTTGGAATAGTATGATTCTAACAATTATTCAAGTGGTTTTAACACTTTTTGTAAGCGCATTTGTTGCTTATGGTTTTGCAGCATATGATTTTAAAGGTAAGAACTTCCTATTTATATGTGTTTTGCTCATTATGATGGTGCCTTTCGAAATACTGCTGGTTCCTTTGTACAGCCTAATTAATGATTTGGGAATGGTCAATAGCTATTCGGCAATCATTCTACCCGGTATAGCCAATGCCGCGACGATATTTTTCTTCAGGCAGTATCTACGAAGCATACCCAAAGAGATTATTCAATCTGGGCGGGTTGATGGCGCAAACGAGTATGCGATTTATTTCAGACTAATTATGCCGATTATGAAGCCATCGTTTGCAGCAATGGCCATATTGAATGGTATGAATAGCTGGAATAATCTGTTGTGGCCATTCATGGTGTTAGGAGATCAGAGTAAATATACACTTCCAATCGGTTTGAAAACGTTATTAACTCCCTATGGCAATAACTATGATCTATTGATCGTGGGCTCCTTCTTCTCCATCATTCCAATTTTTATACTGTTCATTGCTTTCCAGAAATATTTCATAGATGGTATGACTGCAGGTGCTGTTAAAGGGTAGTAATATTAAGATGAAACAGGTGATAAGATGGAAGTCCAACAACGAGCGTTACATGACATTCAACCATTGATTGAGCAAAGAGCTGATCCTTTTATTTACCGACATTCGGATGGTTATTATTACTTCGTAGCATCCGTTCCGGAGTATGATCGGATTGAAATCCGTAGAGCCCAGAACCTTGAGGGGCTTATTACATCAACTCCTGTAGTGATCTGGAGAAAGCGCGAGACGGGTATCCTTAGTGCCAATATTTGGGCACCCGAACTGCATTTTATTGATGACAAATGGTACGTGTATTTCGCTGCCGCACACACGACGGAAACAAATGAAGGCTTGTTCGACCATCGGATGTACGTGCTAGAGAATGAAAATGCCAATCCGCTCGAAGGCAGTTGGACGGAAAGAGGGCAGGTTCGTACCGAGTGGGAAAGCTTCGCCCTCGATGCCACTACCTTTGAGCATAATGGCAGCCGTTATTACGTATGGGCACAAAAGGATCCGAATATTGAAGGTAACTCTAATCTGTATATATCTAAAATGAGCAATCCGTGGACGCTGATTGGGTCGCAAACGATGATTTCGATGCCGGAATATGACTGGGAGATTATTGGTTATAAAGTGAACGAAGGCGCGGCATTTCTTCGCAAGGGTAATCGGGTATTCCTCTCTTACTCGGCTAGCGCCACCGATTTCAATTATTGCATGGGCCTACTTGAAGCCGATGCGGATGCTGATTTGCTCGATGCCACCTCATGGCGCAAGTCGCAAACACCAGTTCTCTCGACAGATGAGAGCATCTCAATGTATGGTCCCGGTCATAATTCCTTCACGGTGTCAGAGGACGACGAAGAGACGCTATTTGTGTTTCACGCAAGAACGTACAAGAACATTATAGGAGATCCGCTGTACGATCCGAATCGCCATACATTTGTGACAGCGCTTTTGTGGACGGCTGACGGCAAACCCGATTTCAGCGGCTCTGTTGCAGCACTTGCACGTTCTTTACAATGAACGAGTGTCCCAACAAGGTTGGTTGATGGATTTGAGTTCGTTTATCCAACTTGCCAAAGAGAGACAGTTAGAACTTCGAAGGCACCCTACTGGGTGCCTTCGACTTCGTTCAACAGATTATATATTGTAAGTTAAAATGCTCACATAACGAAACCTAGTTTCATCTGATGAAGTAAAAACATTTAGTTATTAGGTTGATCCGAGGGTTCAAATAATAATAAAGAACATAGGGTTTTGGAATGGTTGAACTCGATGTAGTGCAGGCTTTTCATTCTATTATCAGTCAAATCAATTGCGATCAATTGGTATCTCAGGGAGATTTTTTAGTTTGTATTATTGTGGTAACTGAGTATCCTAACATACTATTGGATGTATTTATGGAATTTATAACAGCAACTGTAGAGCACCTTCCTGCAATTGTCCAATTATTAGCGGACGATGGATTCGGTATTACCCTAGAGCGTTATGAAATACCTTTACCCAAAGAATACATTGAGGCATTCGCAAAAACTATGGGTTGCACTATGATTCAACTGAGAACAGATAAACAACGTAAAGATGCTCATAAATTCTATGAACGTCTTGGATTTATTGCTAGTCATGATGGTATGAAACTTGTACTCAGTAAATAAAAAATATGTTAAGCTGACGGGTAACGTTAGCTCAATAAAACACAGAAAGCAGCCGATCATTGAAATTGGCTGCTTTTATTCAACGAACGGGCATATTCCTATTGAAAATCGCTAAACGAGTTTTATTCCCTGCCAAGGACAAAAACTTCTATCGATTGTCGGAATGGACAAGCACATGGTCCTATTACCGTTAAGAAGTACATCTAAAGAATAAAGATGTAATTTAAATCTTAACAGGCAGCATAAATTCTGCACAGTTTTGAAATTTCTTATGGGACAAACAACTCGATAAGATACAAAAACGGGCTTTGAGTCACTTACAGCGAGAGGAACTGTAACGGGCAAGTTTCTGATTTGTTACAAGGTTAGCATATGTACAAGGTTGTAATTATGTAAATTTCAGTTGGAAATGATGATTTCGCCCTGATGTAATGATTTGTAAAATAAGCTTATTAAAAAGAACAAGGAGAGGTTCTCATTCAGGATAGCGATGTTGCGAAATGGATTGAAGCAGCTTCGTACCTGCTCTCCGCGAAGCCCGACCCGGAACTGGAAGTCCTCGTGGATTCCGTTATTGAGACCATAGCTCGGGCACAGCAAGCCGATGGTTATTTGAACACGTACTTTACCCTGCGTGAACCTGGGGCGCGCTGGACGAACCTCGCCGAGTGTCATGAACTCTATTGTGCAGGACATATGATTTAGGCTGGTGTGGCGTACTATCACGCCACGGGCAAGCGCACGCTGCTGGATGTGGTTATTCGCCTGGCGGATCATATAGGCACCGTGTTTGGTACAGAGCCGGGACAATTGCCAGGTTATGATGGACATCAGGAGATTGAACTTGCACTCTTCAAATTGTATGAGACGACAAAGGAAGAGAAATATCTGGAACTGAGCCGTTATTTTCTGGATCAGCGGGGAGCGAGTCCTCATTTTTTTGTAGAAGAATGGGAGCAAAGGGGCCGTACCATACATTTTGGCGAGTTGGACATGGTTCACCGCCACACGTACTCCCAGTCCCATATGCCCATTAGGGAGCAGTCGACAGCAGAAGGTCATGCGGTTCGACTGGTTTACATGTGCTCGGCTATGGCAGATGTAGCTGCGAAGACGGAGGATATACCGCTGAAAGAAGCCTGTGAAAAATTGTGGAGCAACATCGTAAGCAAGCGAATGTACATTACCGGAAGCATTGGTTCATCAGCCAAGGAAGAAGCATTTACAGGCGATTATGATCTGCCTGGAGATACTGCCTACGCAGAGACCTGTGCCTCAATTGGCCTGATCTTTTGGGCGAAGCGCATGCTGCATATGGAGCAGGATAGCCGGTACGCAGATGTTATGGAGTGTGCCCTGTACAATACGGTGATTAGTGGAATGTCCCTGGATGGTCAACGTTTCTTCTATGTGAATCCGCTTGAAGTCGATCCGGAGATTCAACGTGTGAATCCTAATTATGCTCACGTGCGAACACGCCGGCAAGGGTGGTTTGGTTGTGCCTGCTGTCCGCCGAACATTGCTCGATTAATTGCCTCATTGGATCAATATGTATTTACCCCGGCTGTGGAACAGGCTACGTTGTATGTGCAATTGTACATCGGAGGGGAAGGGGAATTCACAAAATTCACACTTCAGGGTAGGAGAGCAGCCCTAACCATGGACTCTGACTATACCTCCACCGGAGATGTGAAGCTGATCGTTCGGCCCGATTCCCCAGAGGGAATGCAGTTTACGATAGCTCTGAGAAAACCGGACTGGTGCAAGATTCCCGAGCTGTGGATTAATGGGGAGAAGACCGAACAGGATGGGTTTACTTTTGAATGCGGTTACATAAAGGTGACCCGTACGTGGAGAGCTGGTGATGAGATCAAGCTTCACTTCCCAATGGAGTTGCTGCGTATGAAAGGGCATGATCACATCAAAGCCACTTTCGGAAAAGTAGCCATCCAGCGGGGACCGTTTATGTACTGTCTCGAAGAAGTCGACAATGGCCGCGGATTGCATCGCATTCATCTGCCTCGGGATGCCGAGTTTCATATCGCTAACGGGGAACAGATGCCTCTGGGGGTCCCGGCACTTACAACCATTGGGCAGAGAATCGCATCCCAAGAAGACTGGGGAATACATCTGTATCGCAGTGAATGTTCACTGGGATACACAGCCTGCCGAGCTTCGGTTCATTCCTTACTTCACTTGGGCCAATGGGCCAATCGGGATGAAGGAGAAATGAGCGTTTGGATTCGCGAAAGCGAATAAGAAGAAGTCTACTAGTGCTGCTGTAAAAAGGTAGGCATAAAGGAAAGCGCCCGATAGACCCAAAATACGAGCTATAGGATAACGTGATCTTTGGTGAGCGGACACTTTTTTTCACGGCATCAGTTCTGATTGTTTCAGTTTATTTATCTGAGTTGGTAAACTTGTTGCGGAAGTTGGAAGGAGAGATGCCCTCTTTTTTCGAGAAACAGGAAGAGAAGTAGGATACATGATTGAAGCCGATCTCTTCGGCGATGCGAGCAACGGACCAGGAGGTTTGCAGCAGCAGCTTTTTGGCCTGTTCGATTCTGTAATGCAGCAGATATTCCATGGGAGTCATGCCATACACTTTCAGCATGCTGCGTGCGTGTCCAGGGACACAAACATTGTTCCATACATAGTCGCTATTATAGCAGCTTTTTTGATTTAAGGAACCAAGTTCTTGTCCCAAGCTGAGGACAAGAACTTGGTTCCTTTGCAGAAAAGGACAAGAACATTGTGTCATTGCGGAATTAGATTGTTAACATCCCGCACGGAGCCAAAGTCAAAAACCAGCCAGCAGATTCGGAGAAGGCATGGCCGCATTATGAACGCTCCGCGCTACTACACTATTCATCAAGCCGCCATGCTGAAGGGCAGCACGATGATTCCGCTGCGCTCCATCATCGTGCCAGGGATCGGTGAGCTGAATCAGCAGGGGAGGAAGGAGAGAACCGGCATGATGTTTGTAATTGTGATGCAAAACTGGCATATAGAGATGAACATAGACATTGTATTTCTCAACTAATGGAACTCAAAAAAACAGATGAATAAGCTGAATTCCCAGTTATATGTCCTTATGCGTATGCCTATGTATTTTGGAGAAAATCTCTGCTGAACAAAGAATATTTTTACTGTGACATTATGTGTATAGCCAAAGTGAAGTTTGGATGGTAGTTGAGTTCCCAGAACATTAATCAACATATGTACAAAATACGAGTTTTGTGAAATAGTACTAATGTTTAAAAAAGCTGCACAGTGATTTTACCCCTGTACAGCCAACTCGAGTTTAATCGTTTCGTTTAATCCCAGACTACTTCTGTTCCTGCAATGAAGTCGTGAATCGCACGTCGATCCTCACGCAAACCAACCATAAAAGCACTTACGATAACTCCGATGCCTAAAGTTATTACATACACAAGTCCGGCCACAACAACTCGCATTAGCATTGTACCAATTTTTGGCGGTTCGTGTGTATCGTAGTTACGGATTCGAATTCCACATATACGTTTTCCAATGGTCCGACCGTACCAGTAAACTGGTAATAAAATTGAATATAACGCACTAAGTAGTTTGGCAATTGGCTCATCCGTATCAAAATTACCCGTAAGCACACCTGCAATAATCACTAACGGAATTGAAATAATAAGACTATCCAGTACATTTGCTCCTAATCTAATCCAAAAACCTGCTTTATACAAAATGTTTTCCTCCAAACTACAATTTTAAACTAAATTTCTAAATTACTTTCTGAACTCCCTTCATTAAAATATCTAACTTTATGTAAACAACTCAAATAGTATAACAGAAAATTTTACCTATTTACGATATAACTCCCTATTTCTTTTCTCTTGGACCATTTGTGAATTTTGTAACATACTTTCAGATGCGCCTCCTGAGTCTCCAATGAAACACCATAATAATTATGTAAACCAAAAAAAGCTACTCAACATTTGTTAAGTAGCCTTCTGTTCGTTCTGCATCTGCCCTCTTCGCCAAATCTTATTCTCTACAATAGTATAGACTAAACCAGCGATGGCAAATATCCATATCGATGTCATTCGATTCAGATGGTATCCATTCACGAAATATGGATTGTACATGAGATCAAAAACCCACAGCCCGCCCCATCCAAACCCAACCATATAGATGAAAGTTCTCACCATAGGAAAGCATACATATTTCCGCAGCAACCATGAGATCGGGCTAAGAATAACAACATAAAAAGCCAGTAAATAGTGACCGAATCCCAGGATAAGCGACAAAATATATATCAGGCCCCCTAGATTACGTAAGCCGTAATACTCTGTCGTCGTAATTTGATACCCTTCTATCCTTTCAAGTATGAGGCCTGCCGTTAAGCTTATCCCGATAAATACAAGTCCTAATACCATGTAACGTTGAACCGCGTTCACCAACATCAGATCACCCCAATGTCTAAACGCAGTCAGAACCACTCAAGTTACATGATTTCGAACAAAATACACAATTACACATAGGCGTTATTAAGTTTTGTTAAATGTTAAAGTTAATCCACACAAGCGGTCCATAAGCTCCATTCTCCCCATGGCTGTGTACGAGTAATTGTAATTTTCGACATTGGAGATTTTATAGATCTTACCATTTTTCACGGCGTTCATGTTATTCCACACCTTGCTATCGACCATCTTGTTCTCACTATTCTCCATTAGCAGCAGACGATCCGGATTGACGGAAACCAGAGCCTCCAACGCGATCTGTTTGCCGCCCCAGCCCTCCGGATCAGGGATACCGTCCGTGCGCTCCAGGCCCCATTCACCGTATAACATCTCAGCTGCACCTTTATTGGATATGTATCCGGAACTTTGGGAACTCAGGTTCTTTATCTCATAGAGCCCTGAATGATCACTACCTCTTCGCTGAGCAATAATACCTCTTCACGGATTTTTGTTGTCTCACAGCTTCTTATAAGCCATATTGGACATATGACCTCGTCGCTTAACTTGAGAATGACTGGTGAAGTATTTACATTCTCACCAAGTAAAAGAAGTGTTGTTGGAGAAAGTTTTCGTTTTTTACATGTATAGATAAATATGACTTCTTTGATCTGTAACTCCCGTAATATTTTCCATTTAGTATGGATAAATATGTGAAGGAGGTACTTACGTCATTAAACTGTCGCCTATTGAATCCGACTGTTAGTATGTTATATTATATTTAAAAATGTTATAACATACAAAAGGAGTGATGTAATGCAATCGCCAGTATTAACTATTGGAGAACGGTTAAAAGAAATACGAGCAACTAGAAATCTTACACTTGAAGATGTTTCTAAACTTACCGATGTAAGTAAGCCTATGCTTGGACAAATTGAAAGAGGACAGTCTTCACCAACGATTACAACTCTTTGGAAAATCGCAGTCGGCTTAAAAGTTCCTTTATCTTTATTATTGGAAGAGCTAGAAGATGAGTACAATGTGGTTGATACACGGTCCAAAGACGCTATCATTGAAAATGATGGAAAAATGAGAGCATTTCCTGTTTTTCCTTTTGACCCTACCCGTAACGTTGAAATATTTTATATCGAATTTGATCCTGGATGTCACCATCCATCTGAAAGGCACCTTGATGGTGTGGAAGAATATGTTTTTGTGGTACAAGGTATGTTAGAGCTGGTAGTCAACACAAAAAAAATTGTTTTAAAAGAAAATCAAGCACTCCGCTTTCGTGCTAATGTTTTTCATTCCTATAATAATCCCTATCAAGAACCATGTGTCATATACAACATGATTTTTTACCCAAGAACATAGGCAAGTTTCATCTATGATCTTCTAGAATAATTTAAAATAATGAGGTGTGATGATTATGGCAATTGAAAAAGTAAAAGATTTTTTTAAACAATATGGTATGGATTCTCAAATTAAAGAATTTGAAGTATCTAGTGCAACCGTGAATTTGGCTGCATCTGCATTAGGTTGTGAGCCGGAGAGAATCGCCAAAACACTTTCTTTTATGGTGAATGGACAAGCTGTTTTAGTAGTTGCTGCCGGGGATGCAAAAGTGGATAACAAAAAATTCAAAGAGTATTTCAAAACAAAAGCAAAAATGCTTTCTCCTGATGAAGCCATTGAGATGGTTGGTCATGCCATTGGAGGTGTTTGTCCATTTGCTATCAAAAATGATGTTTCTGTTTATTTAGACATATCTCTAAAACGTTTTGAGACAATTTATCCAGCTTGCGGGAGTAGCAATAGTGCTATTGAACTTACAATAAAACAATTAGAAAAATACTCTAGTTATTCAGAGTGGATTGATGTATGTAAAGGATGGAATGATTGATTTATAGTAGTTCTATATGGGGTAACGCCAACATTTTGACTGTTTTATACGCTAAGTATTAGCGGACATTTGCTTGAAGCAGGAAAAATCCGCTGTCTTTGTGCCTCAACGTCCTTAGTGTATATTTTCGTTAAAATGTTGGCTGTACCCTCAATCAACTATGAAAAGCTCTCCAGAACGAACCTTCAGTATTAATGATATCCTTGATTTGGACAAATGGAATCGTAAACGTTGGAAACCCCGCCGCATAAGGTGCGATATCATATGGATTGAAATAGAGATGCAACGCATCCGCTGTGACAAAAAACGGCTGATCCGCACTAATCCCCTTATAAGTGTCTGGAAACACATATGAGTATTGAGGATCATTTTTGATCTGATCCCCCACAATCTGGCTTAACACTTTTACATAGTCACTATTCGGTTTAAATAAATCCTTCAGCTCATACAACTGACCATTCGTCAGATTAATGATCGCATAGATCATCGTAGGCATACCATGCGCTGCACCAGCCGGGTAGTTGTAACCTGTGAGTTGCAGTTGCAACAATTGCTGCTGATAGAACGTAATATCAAAATCACCTGTATACGTGTAATCCAGCTGTTGATCGGCAGGAATCGGTTTAACCTGAGAGAGTTGCTTCAACTTGGCATTCAGCGCAAGCTGCTCCGCTTGGTTTGTTAATCCCTCCACCTGAGGATAATATACAAGATAGTCCCTGTTTGGTTTGTACTTCTCTTCGCGAACACGGTACGGCGGATGAAGTGGAACGATTGTATTTTGCCGCCAAATGATCTGTCCTGCCCGGTTCACATAAGATAAACGCTGGTCTACATTTGCCTTAATCAGATCTGGTGCTACAATCTCAAGCGTACCTGAACCTTCTACACGAGGATACCCAACTGCAGGTCTTCCACTCAGATCCAGTAGATAGGTCTGTCTTCCGTCCGATGCAGAAGCCAAGCCATTTTTATAATTGCCTACTTCGCGATATAGGAACTCCGTAAGTCTTCTGCCATTGGTATCTGCAATCGCGTATACAGAGCCAATATACGGCTGCTCCGGATTAATTGCTTGCCCCAGCGCATAACGATGCTCGCCTAGTTCGCGGATGTCATTATACGCGGGTTGAATGATAAACGATCCTTGCGTATTAATGACACCATAGATCGATTTGTAGTCCTCCGCTGTATTGACAATCGCTTGCCCGCCGCTAAAAGGAAATGCCGATGAAAATTTGGGCTGAATGCGAATATTACCCCGTTCGTCGATGTACCCGTATTTACCCGAGGCTTCTTTTTGAAAAGCAAGCAGTCCATCCCCCAGTGGTCCCACATAGGCATATGGATAAGTCGCGAGTCGATGTCCATTGCGATTAATAAGTGCATATTCATTGTCTTTGATCTGCACAACTGCTTTGCCATCTTGAAAATCGTTCGCCGAAGCGAACTGTGCTGGAATCACCTCATTACCCGAGGCATCCAGATAACCATACCGACTCACTGATCCATCTGTCTGACCAGGGTTTGAATCGTAAAACAACGCGCGGCCGTCCTTCATATTCGAGATATACGGGTATGCCCGTTTGGTCAAGACTGTACCTTGTTCATTAATCATCTTAAATCCTTGAGAATCAATCGTGATCGCCCGTTCTTCGGAAAAGGAATTGATGGAATCGTATACAGGTTGAACGACATACTGCCCCTGAAGATTAATTAC
Organism: Paenibacillus sp. 1781tsa1; assembly: GCF_024159265.1. Lineage (NCBI taxonomy): Bacteria > Bacillati > Bacillota > Bacilli > Caryophanales > Paenibacillaceae > Paenibacillus > Paenibacillus sp. 1781tsa1. Next base: position 3,822,240 of record NZ_JAMYWY010000001.1, read on the forward strand.
GCCAGCATGACTATCCTTCACTACTACAGCCAATCCATTGGGCTGAAACTCCTGCGCGTCATCCAGAACCGGCTCAAGCCGAATGTGACCTTGGGCATCCATATACCCCCAACGCGTCCCACTCGTGGTTCGAACGGAGATTGGATATAACCATGTCGTTACCCGGGTATGGCTTATAGGAACCATCGCCTGCTTAATTTTCTTTTCCAGCTCCTGTAATACCTCTCTGGAAGGATACGCTTCCGGGAAACTGAGTGCCTTCTGAACTGAAACGAGTGCTGCCGGATACTGACCTGCATGGTACTGAGCATCCGCAAGGTAATACCAGTAAAAGATATAATCAGGATATTGCTGGGTTAGTTGCTCGTAATATTGCACCACTTTGGGATAATAGGTTGCATATACGTCTGGTGCAGGAACCCATTTTCCATTCTGCCATCGGATAATCTCCACACGATAGGCTTCACCTGTGTCATGTATCCAGAGCGCAATCTCCACCTTGCCATCTCGACCATGTGTACCAGGCATATCTATAATCTCTGCATAGCTATAATATAGATCGTCAGGCGCCAGATCTTTGAGCCCTGATTCAGTCCACTCATATACAGCAAGCTTAGACCAAATAGATCCAATCCGCCAACCAATGATGAGATTGTTCCTTGCCGTTGAAGTTACAGGGGCTGCAGTCATTAAAGTCACTCCATACCCCAATCCCTTAATTAGTGCCATCTTGATCCAATGCCCTTGAACAAATTTCAGAATGAGCAAATACAGCTCACCATTCAACTGATAGACTGCAGCAATTTCCGGCATACCGTCACCGGTAAGATCTGCCGCATAGATCGCTGGGTGTTGAACAGGTTTATCAATAGTGACGACCGTTGCACCAGCCGGAATATGTTGATTCACAATCTGCGTTAACAGCGGTTCGCTCATGGACATCTCAGTTTCCTCCCTTATGACCGCATTCGCCTAATGGTATGCGTCATAAATCGGGATATGACATGTAATTCATTTTATATAAGTTGAACTAAAGAATACTCACACTTACCACTCTGATGGCAGAACAAACTTTCGATCCCGCTTATCCACCGATTTTTGATTCACTTTTTAATTATTTATCTTGCAAAGTTACTTTCTCTCCATTGATTAGCAGGTAGCTCACATCATTCACCGGAATGGTCTTAGTGGATATCCACTTAATGAGATCCTGATCCAGCTGGAGGAAACCGGATGCGCCAGACAACTTTGTACCATCCTTCAGGTGAACTTCAATACTCAAGTCCTCCATCCGAATCTTGCTCAGTACCTCACCTGTAAGCGTGACGCCAACTACGGAAAGGGTTACATTTGCCTGTGAGGCTCCATTTGCATCAAGCTGAACGTTTCCTGTTTTACTCAAACCATTTTCACTCAAGTTAAAGGTCGTTTTCCAATTTCCCCGCACAACTTCACTAATACTCGTAAAGCTGCCTTGAAGTCTCAGCTTATCTAAATTATCAACAGCAGACAGATCATACACAAACTCCTCATAATCTCCTCCGTACCCAACCCCATCTTTCATATAATGTCCATAGCTAATGGAATATTGGGGAATATCGAGCTTTTGACCTTGCTCATCCGTGAAGTAGAAATATCCATGATTATACTCGCCTATCTCATTATTCGGATTAATCTGAATGTGTAACTTGCGCTCCACAAAACCCATATTGGAAATGTGCATCCAATCAATACCCTCAACGGGGACATTCGTTACATCCTGATGCAGTACCGGAATAGGATCGGTTTCCAATTGAATATCGGTTTGACCTCCCAAGCCACTTATACGATCTTGATTCAGGATATCATAGTTATTGTTTTGCTTTTCTTGTAGCAACTGCTCCCAGTCCACTTGTACGTTGTAACCATCTTGAAGTGATGTACCTGACATCAGCGTATTAATCTGAACTGTAATTCGATTTTTGCTGACTTTTCCTTGAATGAGGAATCGGACAATAGCCCTTTTGTTAGCATCATCATAATGAATAATCTGAGCGTTGTTTGCATGACCTCCGGTTACCCTGTAATCATATACATCCAGTGTATCGTCAATGCGATGACCAGTCAGATCCGATAATGAAACATAGATTTCCGTTGTATCTCCGTCCCTGACAGCACCTATAACCTCCATTCGAATCCCTTGATCTTCACTCACCTGGTGAACAGGTTGAAGAATGCCAATCCGATCTGCACCCAGAAAATGAAGAATAGAAGACAGGTCAATGATCCCAGCCGATGCAGCTGCACCTGTAACCAAACATAACGATAACGCAGCGGTTATAGGAATATAGATGGCTTTGCGATACTTTCTCCTCCTATTTATGGACTTCTCGGTCTGTGCGGATGGGTATAAAATGGGTGCATATAAAGATGAACCTGATCTCGTCGTGGTTCTTGTCTCATTTAGCGCCAATTTGTCATAGAATAACTTCTTAATATTTATGAGGTTCTGCTCAGTGAATTTTTTTTCGGATTTTCGCATTTAATCGCCTCCTTTATTTCCTGTTCATCCACCATGTCCTCAATCGTTGCCTGGAGCGATAAAGCTTGTTATGGACTTGCCTAACGTGAAGGGACAATGCTTCCGAGATCTCATGTGGTTTCTGTCCTTCGTAAAACCGACGCTTCATAATTTCCCGTTCCGGTTCTGGAAAAGATTCAATCATGTGATTAAGATCCGTATACATCTCTTTACTGATCATCTGAACCAACAAATCCTCCGTTTGCACCAAATGAATCTCCTCTTCATATGTAAGCTCAGATCTTCGCTTAAGTTTCCTGTAACGATCAATTGCTTTATGTTTGGTGATCAATGCAAGATAGTTTTTCAGGCTACTTCGCCCAGATTGGAACGCATCCGGATTCTGCCAGAAAGCAAAAAATGTATCTGCAACGCATTCTTCAATCTCTTCTGTCGATGCATGATGTAGGATGGAATGAGCAATATTCCATAACAAACCTGCGTAATGATTCATCACCCATTCCATGGCCTCCGGATTACGATTCGCCACTGCCTTTCGTATTTGTTCTTCTTCCACGATTATATATTCCTCCCTTCCATGCTCATATGAGTCACGAATGTTCGTGTTGATCCGTGCTTCCTACCTATATTCGTTTGGCCAATGACTTTTACTTACTCCACGATAAAAAAAAAATTTGCAGTGACCATGGGGCCTTCTGCAAATCTTCTTATATTCTATAATACATCTTATTTATTTCATCATATGGCTTTATGAGAGCTTTGGCTTGGATTACAACCAATATTATGCCTCTTCTTGCACACTGAGCTGTACATATTGGGTGAGACGACAATACTGAAATAACAGCAACTCTTCATTACCTTGTCCAAGAGCCACGCTACGCCCTCCCTTGATGAGGTGATTCAACAACTCATGCAGGAAACTCATCTGCAACCGTAAGGATACCGCTGCGAGCTGCTCAAGTACCTCAATATCCCGGATCGTAAACTGGGATAACCCACGCAGGAGCAACTCTTCTGACCAGCCGTTAATTCTCTGCATGAACTGATTATATTCTTCCAAGTCTGCCCATCCTTCCATTACCGATATCCAGTTTCAGACTGAGCACCGTTTGACCCTTCAGGAAACTGATTGGGCTAATCCGTTTGGGTTCCAGACGCACAAAGGCGTAGAAGTGTTCAAGGGATTGGGAACCATATCCTGACTCCAGTCTTTGGATCATCGCCTGCCAGTCCGATGAATACGGGAGAGTGAGTGCCAGTCTTTCCCCTTCGATATTCTCAACCGTCAGGACAAGCTCCTGCGTTTGTTTGACAAAGCTATGGTCCACAATTCGAGCAACTTTGATCACAGCCAATCGTTCTTTGGGAGCAGCAAACAAGTCGAACGATCGCGATTCCTCTTGAAGTACAGACGTTACATCTTGCATGGTTTTGCCCATATTCAGCGTCTCCACACCCGAACGTGGCAAAATTGTAAGCTTGGCACCTTCCCCGGAGGATATCCGGCGTTCTTCATTCACTTTAACGGAGTGGAATTGAACTTCTTCACCCACAAACTGGCGAAAGGTCAGATTAGGAAGCCATGGTGTGAATGCACTATAATGCTCTGTATATGAGAACTGCTGATCATCATAATATACAGCACGTACGTCGCTATAGGTGTAGATTTCCTCATCATCGAAACAATAGAAATAATAGGTGATACCACGATAACCGGATCGTGTCTCCCACGCATCAGCTCCGAGTCCATACAGGTGAAGTGAAGGAACCGTATAGTATTTACTTCGAAAACTGCCAATGAGCTGACTCTGCTGAATGGCAGACACCTTTTTCTCTTCAAGCACCTGGAGTGCAAGATACAGCTTGCTTACGCGATCCAGCATGGATTGCATGGAGAAACGGATATGTCTGTTGAAAAACAACTGTAGTTCGCCTTGAATCCCTCGCAGACTGCGTTCGATGTCAGGCAGGTTACCACTATGGGCAGCAATGGCCAGTGTCTCCAATTGTGCCATATAGGACTGCGGAAGACGGGCTAATCCCGTCTTTAACAACCCTGCCAGCATCATGCGACATTCCTGCACGGTCTGCAAAGAAAACTTGGCTTCGTACACTCGTCCACTTAATGCATCCGTATCATCCAGCCCTTTTAGTGCACGATACCGTAACAATGCTTCAAGCTTGGCCAGCTTTCCGGCTGTCTGCGGCACCTTGCAAAGAGCTTTCGCAAGACTGACTTCCTCAGTAAAAGACACCTCAATGTTCTGGCTTGTCAGCTGTACCGTAAGAAGTGAATCTTCAATGATCTTCACCTCTTCAGGATACCTTAAGCGGAATACCACTTCCTCTATCATGGAAGCACTATATGGTTTAATTAACACGCTAAGATCAGACTCCGTCATCCAGCGGAAACGAGACTCCATTTCAAGAGATGGCGAATGCGAAACTACGTCTGAATCATCCCTATTTGATCCTACGTTTGACACAAAGTCTGTTACTGTTAAACCTTTTAATACGTCCAAGGAATTCTTTTCCGATATCCCTGAGTCCTTATCTGGCATTTGCTTCTCGTCAACACTGATCGAATCCTCTAACGAATGTTTCCGTTGATCATATAGAATTGAAATCAGCACATGCTTGCAGATATGCTCTGACGGACAGGAACAATTCCAATGATCCAGCGTATCCTCAAGCGTACAGTGTGTCCCATCACTTAACTGGCAACTCACGGATGATTCATTCCATGTGTACGTTACACTTACACCATTGTCCAACTCTTTCAAAGACCTTTTGTATAATCCCTTGTTGGCGTACCGGATCAGATAATCCTCTGTGCACAGCTTCGAAAAAAACCTGAATTTCTCCTTGAATCCACTCACGTCATCAACGCCCCGTTGCTCTCAATATATCGTAGATCGTTTCACTGAATACTCGACCTGGAACGTTGCCCAGAGCAATGGGTTTGTTGTCCCCATAGTAATAATATTGCTTGTTATTCGGTTTGAAGAAATGTAGGGATTCCAGGGTAATGTCATCCAATCCCTCGTAATACGTAATACTCGTACCACTGAATTGCAATTCTGCAACAAGATCTCCGTACTCTTTATAAAATTCATGATACCAGCCGCCGTCCTGTGCAGGCCCTTTGATCCAACCGTATTTTTCCAGTGCTTTGGGGAAAGACGTTGGTGAAAAGTCAGACTCGGGCAGATGATCGTATTCATTCTTCGTTTTATCCTCATCTTCTGGCTGGTGAATCTCACGATTCAGTTGCTCAAACGGCTGCTTGATCTCGTAATCCTCCAACTGCGTTATCCAGCCTTCAAGCGTCGCCTGATCCAGTTCCAATGGGTGTATAAGTCCCACTTGTGCATCTGAAGGCAGATCAACTTCTTCTTCATCCACGGAGTTAAAGGTACCATCCTCCATATAACGGAAGGTGCTGATCAGAGCGCCATCCTCATATGTTCCCCAGATCAAACCAACAGCAAATTTCTGCATGATTACATTTTGTACAAACAGTGCTTTCCACTCATCGGCAGACCATAGACGTTGTTTGGATAATGATTCTTCCAGACGCTGCGCCTGAATGTTAACCATGGATTTGAGATCTTTTTTCAACTGTGTAAAACGTGCCTTCGACTGTGCTGCCAGATCAGCATCATCTTTCTGTGCAGGAGCAGGCAGACTCTTCACGGATTTGCCCGTTTCTTCATTGAGAACAATCACTTGCAAGTCTCCATTGACCTTAACCAGGAAAGAGCGCTCTCCGTAACTCAGCTGCATGGTTCCTTTTTCATCAAAACCAAGTGTAGTGACAAGTCGATCTTCCAATTGCTCCGAAGTAAGTCCCATATTGTCGGCTGCAAGCTGCAACGCTTCTTCTGCTGCACCTTTCACCTGACGGTTCTTCACGCCACGTTTGATTTTATCGATAGCCATAAGAGCGGATGGATCTTTCAGATAAGCGAGCACTTTTACAGCATCTGCTGCAATCGCGCCACGACTGTTCTCTGTCCATTCCTTAATTTGCGGAGCCAGAATATTCACAATCTGAATATCGCCAAAGAGTGCTGAAACATACATCACCCACTTCTCTTTCGCGGGGGCACCTTCCTGAATCCAGACCTGAAGCAATTCACTTGCAAAACGAACGAGTGATGCCTCACTTACGTAGTCCCGTAATTCATTTAATCTTTCATTGGGTCCAGACGTGTGATCCAGCGATTGCACCATAACATATAGCTTAATTCGGTCATCTAATGGCTGATGGTCCTCTGTTCGCATCAGGGAAGGGAGGTCTTTCAGAGACAACCAGCTTAATCTGGATAGCTTTTTGTTATCTGCCTGATCAGCGAGTGCAGCATGAGCATACTCCGGGCTAAGATCTGCGGTATCCAGCAAAATTTGAATCAGGTTCTTCCAATCGGCTGCCTTCTCTTTCTTCAAAAGCTCACCGTACAGCTCCTTGCTGTTTTCCAGACTGCGGATTGCAGTCAGAGCCATCTCTTTGATTCCCGCTTTTTTCTCCGAGAGGTATACGAGCGTATACAAGTCCTGATCAGGAATCCGGTTGAATTCGGCTAAAGCCACGCCGTTCGCCTTCTTGGACGAATCCTGTAGTCCAGCACGAATCGCTTCGGCCAATATTTTCTTCGATAACTCATCACGCTGTTCAAAGGTAATCTCCAGAATTAAAATGCGCGTATCCGTTGGCAGTTTCTTGTACTGTGTCAGTGCATAGTCCAGATTCTGCTGAATGATTCGGCGGTATTCGTCATGTGGCATGGATTTGTATCTATAGTCAGTCATGCCATTGAGTGAGATCAGGCTTGTTAGCAATTTTTCACGTTTCACCTCAGGATCTTGCCCATAACGTTGAAGAAGCTGCTCTCCACTAAACGCGTAAGAATTGTACATGTCTGAGACAATATCCAGCGTCCAATCAGGATGAGTAGTCAGGATTGCGAACCTGCGCATCGCCTCTGAGTCCAAGGGCAGAAAACTAATACTAATGAGGTTGTGAACACGCTTCTTATCCCGATTCAGTTGATTAAACAACCCGCGACTATTCGGGTCCTCCCAATATTCTTCAAGGGTGTTTTCCCCACTTAAATATCTTGCAATCGCAATTCCTTGACGTCCCCCGTCCAAAGGATGCCGCAGAGCGTTGAATACCGCCTGCTCCAATGACTCCTCCGCATTAGGCAATGCCAATCCTTGATCCTCCATGAATTTCTGAATGCAAAGTTTGAGGAATGGCGGTTTGATAATCTCGTATGCTCGAATCGCTTGTTCAGGACGATTTGCGATCGCGGATTGTAACATGTTCCAGGATACCGTGTACGAATTAAGCTCGTCCCGCAACATTTCAACCAACTGATAAGGCTCATCCAGAGGCACAAGTCCAGCAAGCAGATCATTTGGACTCTTTGCTCTAGGCTCCATACTCAGCAAGTAACGGCGAACTTCAAGTGGATAAATCTCATGTAACTGATGCAGGGTATGAAGCAAAACATGCCCAATCTCACTCTTCGCATCAAGAAAACGTTGTTTACCTCCACTAATGTTAATCAGGTACAACAAGGCACTGCTCACCAGTACCATCGTTTGATGGAATACAGCATGTGAACACTGCTCTTTTGAAGAGAAAGACGTATTGGGGTACATCTCAGCTATGAGCTGACTACGCTTCTCCTTGAGGAATTCATCCTTCAATTCCTGGGAAGATCCGTTATGCTTCCCTTGAATGTTACTGACCACTACAGGTTCAATCAACGTATGTAGCTCTTCCCGCAACTTATCTGGATCATTAGCCATCACATGTTGAAACAACGCTGGCAACGATTGAGCAGAAGATTCAACCTCTGCATGAGAAGGGGTATTACTTAGCTTCGAATATAGTTGCAGGAGCATTAATGCATTAATGACATCCCGATAATTCCCCTGACTGTCCGCTTTTTTGGAATCAAAAAGCCACTGGGCACGTTTTAATTTACTCTTCAATTCAGCCAGAATTTCGTTCTCGCCCGCAAACTGTTTGATCTTCTCCAATCGGGCCAACAACCCGCCCATGCGATCAGAACTTTTGCTCTTTCCGCTTAAGCCGTAAGCTTCTGAGTCATTTCCCATACAGATGGTAAAGGCATCCGTTCTCCATGAATTTCGTTTGGAATAATTGGATTCCAGATATATCACAATAGCCCCGGCACGGTAAAAGATATCTCCATCATCTTTTTTGGCGAGCTTCATGAGCAGATCAATCGTCTGATACACATAATGACTTGAATTTCCCATCATATCCGGGAACTTGTCTGATGTTCCCAAGACGTAATCAATAATTTCGGAGCTTCGATCTGTTTTTAATGAATACTCGTTTGAACAAGTTACTGCGAATTTCTCCACCAAAGTTTCTACTGCACGATCTGTGGTAAGCATTACACATTCCTCCTCAAATTTAAGTGATGATCTCGCCAATCCAATCCGCAAGCTCGTTTGGGGTAATTGCTGCTACATGTGCGCCCATATTGGTCAACGTCTGTGCTGCATGTTTGTTATAGACTGATTCCCCGTTAAAATCGAGCGCGGTGAGAACCAGCAATTTGCTTCCTGCATCGATGATATCTTTGCACGCTTTGTACATCTGCGCGATTGGGTAACCTTCCTCCAGATCGCTGACAAGAATAAAGATCGTTTTGCCTGGATTATCGATTAACGTCTCGCCGTAACGCAACGCTTTGGTAATATGTGTCCCCCCGCCGAGCTGTACATTCATGAGCACGTCTACCGGGTCCTCCAGCCTGTCGCTCAGGTCAACCACCTGTGTATCAAAAATGAATAATTTCGTGCGCAGCGCATTCAAGCGATAGAAGATGCTGGCCATCACCGAACTGTAGATGACTGAATCGAGCATACTGCCGCTTTCGTCCACACCAATGATGATGTTCCATTTGTTATGCGGCTGTATATTCCCGTCGAAATAGAGGCGGTCAATCACAAATCTGCGCTTATTTTTATCATAATTTTTCAAATTTTTGGTGATGGTTCGTTTGAAATTCAGATTGCGCAAGGAACGTACTGAACTGGAGGTATAACGACTGCGCTTGCCCATGATACTGGCTCGAGTCTGAGATTCCAGCTTGCTGCGGAGTTCTTCAACCACGGTTCGCACGATCTCTTTGGCGCTCTTTAACACCTCACCTTTCATCCGGCCTTTGAACTGCATAATGTTCTTGAGCAGATTCATGTTGGGTTCAAGGGATTCAAGCAACTTTTTGTCAGTTAACAATTCTGTCAGTCCGTAACGGTCGAGCGCCTGTTTCTCCAATATTTCTACCGTTGGTTTGGGGAATAGATCCCTGACCTTGTGCAACCATTTCGGTACAGTCAGATTAGACGCACCGCGTCCTCCCTCTTTTCGATAACCTTGTTCTTCACCGTATTCACGGTTATAGAGATACCCCAGAATCTCATCGATTTCCGTATATTGAAATTCTGCCGAAGTGTATTGGTCTGTATTGCACAATCCTTCTTCGGCCGATTCACCGAGAATCAGACGCCATCGATTTAAGGTTTCAGCAGAATGTGAACCCCCTCGGTTGCTTCCATCCGGATTGGAACTTTCATCGATTTCTCTGGTTCCGTCCGTTCTCCGGTTCGCTTCATTCATATTAGCTTCCATGTGGCAAACTCCTTTCGAAGCGCTTCGTCCCATGCTCTGGACTGGATCAGCATCTGCTCATCAACCGCTGGCCTTAACATCTCATCTGGTTCAACCTGATGCAGACTTGCCACCCGCTCAGCAATCAAGCCTGTCTCCATAGGTGTAAAGTAGGTGAATGCCAGCCTTAATTCCGGTACCATACTGATGAAGTCTTCGTAGGATAGCTGTTCAATCAAAACATTCAACTCGAACAACAAATGATCTTCATATAAAAAAGCGTCACGTGCGACAGTGAATACTCCCTGTAAAAAAAGTGCCGTTTGACGGGTCTGATCCGGTGTACCGTGGATATACCCGCGAGCACGATCAACAATCTCATCTCTGGGCCTGTCGCCGAGCCCAGAGGAAATAGCCACACACACACCCTCCAGTTGAGCCGGAAGCTGGTGATCAGACAGAAGCTCATTCAGGTGGATTCGGAATGTCTCATCCTGAAAATGCTCCTCTGATGACTCTGCGAGCATAGCTAGCAGCTTCAACCCCTGAATAATGGCTTCATGTTCATCCGGATTGGCTCTGGAGAGCTGTAATAACTTGTCTACGGCGTTCCTATAGGCTTCGGATACCAGGTCAGGGAGATGTCGCTCGTCAGATAATCCCAGCAACCTGCGGTGTTGATGAATTCGGTTCAAGACATGCAGACTGTTACATAAGGATAGAAAATTCCCGTCCGTTCTCAGCGCTGAGCGCACCTGTTCATAGAGCTTCATCGCTGTGTCCTGAAGTCCCATGAGCAGCGCTTGAAGCATGAGTCGGGCAAGTTCACCGCTATGATGATCCGGTATTTCTTGCATCTGTTCTTCCATTTTGCGTGTGGCTGCTCCAGCAAGTGTTCCGCCATAGAGAGAGTTCTCTATCAATCTGGCTTCAATGCGGGAAGAGTACATATAAACCCAGGTTTCGCGAACAAGATTCATGTCACGCTCTGCGATCCAGTCTGGCCCCGATTGCCGTTTCGCGAATTCCGGAACCAGATACGTGATGCACTGAATCAATTGGCTTATCTGACGATGCTCCGGTTTCGCATACAGATCCAGCACTTTCTTGTGTTGTCCAGTTGTGCGAATCTGCAATTTGTATCCTGTACAACGTGCCTTGAAGTCCTCCACGATGGGGATACTGAATGAATTGGGAGCCACGCTTCCAATGACGTCTCCTGTCAATAACTGCTGCAGCTCTTGCAACGGTTTGTCGGTCGCCAAGGTAAGCTCCCCCTTCACAAAGGAAGAGAGTGCTGCATCCATCAACTCATAGACGCCACCTTCCCTTTTACCCCGAAGCCCGGCAAGCCCCTGAATCATACTGTACGCCTCAATCGCATCACTGGTTGATACATGTTCGTGACCGTCCCGTAATTTGCGCATCAGCCGAGATAACAAGTCCAGAGCCGTTAGATTGTACGGTGTACTCTTCTTGCGAAGCAGCTGGTTCCAGATCTGATCGTAATAATTCACATAAGGCATGCCGCTTGCATATCCATTAAGCCGATCCGCTTCAGCAAAAGTATAGACCATCGGATACATCTGTTGGTGAACCGCACTTGGTTCAAACGCACCTTGTTGAGACGTACCTGGTTTACCTTGTCCATCCAAATGCTGATCTGCATGCTGTTTATCCATCTCTGGCTGTTCCAATTCTGATTCATGTTTCTCTGACATCAACAGTCCATACGTATGAAATCCACCGGTAATGACAAGCACACGCTCATGCTCAAGTACCGCTTGTTGAATACGTTGTTTCATATGCGCTTCTCTTGCCAGATCACCTGAAGACTGTAATCGTTCCGTGGAATAGCACATTCGGGATAGCGTACAATACGTGAATACATCCCGCACGAATTCCTCAGTAGATTTCTCCAGTCCACCAATCTCAAACACCTTTTCCCACAATTCATCAAAACTGCGACAGTTTGTTTTTTGGCACAATCGGTTAATAAAGTCAGACCCCGCAAGCAAGGTTTCGTCTTGGATGGAGATCTCCTTTTGTTCTATCTGGTCGGATTTGGATGCATGAGTGGAGAAATGTTGGTAGTCCAGGTCAATAAACTTCGCCGGAATGCCCAGTCGTTTTGCTTCTTGCATAGCCACATATTCAGGCGAATAACGAAGCATCGGATAATAACAGGCTTCTCTCTGCAACTCACTCTCATAGGTGTAGTACAAACTGACAGGAGGCAAGGTTGCCTCATCACTCAGAACCGAAATTAATGGATTACCGCTCTCTGGTCCTTCGATCAGAATGATATCCGGCTTGTACTCTTCGATTAATCGTAATAAGTGATATGAACATGCAGGGCTATGGTGTCGTATTGGATAATAGACCGTATGATTACTCAGGTTATACACATGGGACTCGAACAAGGATTGTAACTGATCAACATCAGGGTCCAGAACTGCTGTTAACCGATCCATTTTCTCTCCTCATAATAGTCCTTCCACATTCCTTCTTCCCTGGAACGCTCTTTAACAACCTTGGAGAAGTAGGTTTTGAGAATGGACAGATCCTTGTCGTTTTCCTTTGCAATGGTCCCCAGCATATTCTGCACTAACCGATCCAGCGCAATAGCCTTGTCTTCGTAGTAATAGGAAGTCATCGCACTCTGGACATAGACAGACACTGCTTCTGCCGTACTCATGGAGGCTTGAGGTGTATCGAGCTTGTAGCCTTCCCGTGTCATGCCGGTGCGCAGTTCCATAAATGTTGTAGCCAGCAATTCAACCACATCCGGGTTAATTTCAATATCAATTCCACTATGTAATAACAGGCTTCGTGCCTGGGATTCAATAATTTTGGCTTCCATCTTCACGTTATGAATGGGCTTGATCGTTTCGAAATTAAAACGCCTTTTCAACGCACCGCTCATCTCGTTTACACCTTTATCCCGAATATTGGCTGTAGCAATAACGTTAAATCCCGGCTGGGCAAACAGTACACCGCCATCCAGTTCAGGAATACTCATGACCTTGTCACTGAGAATACTGATCAGACTATCCTGCGCTTCAGCGGGACAACGTGTAATCTCTTCAAATCGGGTAAGAATGCCTTTCTTCATTCCGTTATATAACGGCGATGGTACAAGCGCCGCTTCCGAAGGGCCTTTATCCAGCAACATGGCGTAATTCCATGAATACTTGATCATATCTTCTGTTGTGCCTGCTGTACCTTGAATCGTGTTCAGGCTGGTGCCGGATATCGCTGCGGTCAGAAGTTCGCTAAGCATGGTCTTGGCTGTTCCGGGTTCTCCCACAAGCATTAATCCCCGATTGCCTGCCAGAGTGACTACTGCACGTTCGATCAACACGTCATTGCCATAAAATTTGCGGGTAATCGGGATTTCTTCACCATTGAATAGCGCTGGCTTATCCCTGCCAATAATAAAATCGCGCACATAGGCGGGAGATAACAGCCAGTTCGGGGGACGTTTTCCCTGATCCTCTTCTCGCAGTGCACGTAATTCAACCTCGTATAATATCTCGGCGGGTGGTTTAAGCATCTCCATCGTCAAGGTGTCTCCTCTCACATAAACAGATCGTATGTTCTTATTCCTATCATTTTATCACAGCACTCGAGCAACTACCCGGTAAAACGATAAAAATGGTTGAAACGTCCTTCTTATCAGCACTCTTCCTAAGTCCATGGACATAGCCTCTAGCGCAAATATGCAGGTGTAATATCCATACAACCGTGCCAACACAAGAGTACTGAATCCGAAACAGCATGCTTATGACTAGTACATTCGCATTGTAGGTCATATGACCTTAGAAATCATTACACTTCCCATATTGGGTTTCAACCAATGGAGGCCAAATATCACAAAGAAAGACACAGGTCAGCACCCGTGTCTTCTTCTACATTCATATTTCACCCAATATCTATGAATTTTGATCGAAACGAACCCATCTCTCCGATGTCTCTACTTACATTCTACGCCCGCATGAAGCGGAATACAGCTCGTACCACTCATAACGGGTAAGCTCCATATTCGTTGCATCACGACAGGCCAGAATACGTTCTGGTCGGATCGAACCAATGACAGGCTGAATCCCTGCTGGATGCTTCATTAACCAAGCCAGTACAATAGATTCCGGTGTCACACCTCGCTCCTTGGCCATTCGATCAACCAGCCCAGCCGTATGTTCAATCTCCGGGCGTTGTCCTTCGACGATCCTACCGGTAAATCGCCCTTGAGCAAGTGGACCCCAAGCCTGCAGTTGAATATGCTCTGCCTGACAATATTCCATCGTGCCATAGGGAAATACGTTATCTCTCGCTTGGGGTCGATTTACCGTCACACCAGCTTCTACGAATCCGATTTTGTCCAGACTCATCTCCAACTGGTTCACAATCAGAGGTACTTTACTATGGAGCTGAAGAAGACGAATCTGTTCAGAACCCATGTTGGACACACCAAAATGGCGCACTTTACCGGAATGATGCAGCTCAGCCAGTGCTTCTCCAATCTCTTGTGGATGGGCTAGTGGATCAGGACGGTGTAACAGCAAAATATCCAGATAATCGATCCCGAGTCGTTCCAGAATACCGTCCACACTCGCCAGGATATGTGCACCTGAGGTGTCATAACGCTGTGGTCCTTCATCATCACCTACAAGACGTATACCACACTTCGACTGTATAATGATCTGTTCACGCAAGCCAGGAGTTTCAGATAAAACTCTCCCCAACACATACTCTGCCTTACCACGTGTGTAAATGTCCGCCAGATCAAAGTGATTAATGCCTATTTCGATAGCTGCTTCTACCGCTCGATGACCTTCCACGACAAGATCTGAAGTAATGGGGAGACCATCCCATTCACCCCCAAACCGCATACAGCCAAGAACCATTCGACTTGCCGGAATCTGGTGGTGATGCAAAGGAAGTTGTGCGTAAGACATGTCAGCGTTCACCTCATTTTCATTTTTACCAAGCATAATAAGCGATTCCCTCTACACATGTCTTCTTCCATCTTCCTCTATTTTCCTGCTCTATCATCCACATGGACCAAAAACAAGGTTTCAAAAGCTTACGTATTGAATATATAGAGGGTGCAGGTATTATGCAGGAATATGAGAGGAGATTTTGAATTTTGAAACCAAATGAATCGAACGAATCCTCAAGGCCAGCGTTTTTTACCAAAGAATTCACGCATAACCCTTACCCGGTGTATGAAAAGTTAAGAAAAGATGAACCCGTTTTCAGAGTCATGTTTCCTCATGGGGAATTTGGCTGGATTATTACCCGATACGAGGATGCAGTGCAGATACTGAAAGATCCTCGCTTCAGCAAAGACGTGGTCCGACGTTACGGCGCTGAAAATCAAAGCATTTTCTCGAATAATATGTTGTTCTCCGATCCACCAGATCATAAACGTCTTCGGGGACTTGTGCAAAAAGCATTCACGCCCAAACTGGTCGCAAACATGAGAAGCCATATTCAGGACATTGCTGATGATCTGCTGGACAATCTCCCGTCACAGGAAAAAATGAATCTGATCGATGACTTTGCCTTCCCGCTGCCCATCATTGTTATTAGTGAAATTCTGGGAGTCCCTGCCCAGGATCGTGACCAATTCCGCATATGGTCCAATACGGTAATCGATGCTTCCACAGCGGAGAGCGCTGAGCTGTTTGAGCAGCATTCCAAGGAGTTTACGGATTATCTTACAGCCTGGTTCGCGAAAGTACGCCAAGACCCGGGCACAGATCTGATCAGCCAGCTCGTCATTGCAGAAGAATCCGGGCAGCAGTTAACTGAAAAAGAACTGCTTGGCGTGGTCTCCTTATTAATCATTGCCGGTCATGAAACAACCGTTAATCTCATCGGTAATGGGATTCTCGCCCTGTTAGAGCATCCGGAGCAACGCGAACTGCTCATCAATCAGCCCGAGCTTATTCACAATGCCATTGAAGAGATGCTGCGTTATAACGGGCCCGTGGAGTTCAGCACATCTCGCTGGGCTCTGGAAGATATTGAATTCCGTGGAGAGCATATCGCTCAAGGTGAACTTGTCATTGTTGCACTTGATTCCGCCAACCGGGACGAACAGCAGTTTAAGGATGCTGATATCTTTGACATTACCCGCGAAAAAAGTTCACATCTGGCTTTTGGCAAAGGTATTCATCTCTGCCTCGGAGCGCCGCTTGCTCGTCTGGAAGGTGAGATTGCAGTCAGTACACTTCTGAATCGTTTTCCAAATATACAGCTTCAGGCAGATGTGAATGAACTGGAATGGAGACCTGGCATGATTGTTCGTGGTGTCAAGGAAATCCCGGTTCAACTTAAATAATGGCTAAATATGAAGACATGAAAGCGAGGAACATGACATCATGGAAATAAACAACTTGGTATGGATCGTTCTGCTGCTTCTGATCCTTGTTTTACTGGTCAGAGTCACCAGCCTGCAACGCCAATTGAATGAATTGAAAAGAGATGTGGAACGTCTGGAGAATGGTTCAACCGCAATCGCCAGCCCACGCTCCGATTTCAATTACACCTTGTCGCCGAAGGAAGAATCTCCTTCCCACACAAGCCCACCAGGCCATACTGATCTGGATCAGGAGCTGATTGCACTTGTACAAAAAGGGAATAAAATAGTGGCCATCAAACGACTGCGTGAAGCCAGAGGTCTATCGTTAAAAGAAGCCAAAGACTATGTTGATTCCCTACATCGGTAATATTAACTTACATAACTCTCGGAGAAGTTAAACCGGATTTCGGCTGTTAAGCCAGCAGAAAAGCGGAATCTTCACCGAGAGTTTACTTTTCAAACCACATGTGATAACCTTATTTCCATATTACTAGAAATAAGAAATAAAGACGAAAGGACAGATCATGATGCAACCAAACTCGAATGAACTTGAACAAGTGGTCAAAATTCATAAAGCACTTGGTGAGCAAACACGCTACAAAATCATTCAGATTCTATCAGGCGAAAGCAATCTGTGTCCTGCCGATCTGGAGAGTCGCCTTGTTACCGTTGCCCTATCGACTCTGTCTCATCACCTGAAACAGCTTTCCGATTGCGGCCTGCTCACATCGCAGAAGAAAGGTACGTATATCTACTACAGCCTGAACACGGAGACCGCACAGAAGTTTGTTCCCTATCTGTTAAATAAATAAAAAATTTAAGTTATATTTCTATATAATTAGAAATATTGAAACAGTGAACAACATTTTATCGTAGAACAAGGTCTCATAAGTTTACGTTTATACCAATCTTCATGATCTCAGTTGTTACATCACCATTCGCAGATGGGTTGCATTCACGGCATTCATGTCTAATTCTCTCGTCTTTATTTCTATATTTCTAGAATTATAATAATTATGAACAGAAAGAGGTTATGTATCATGTCTTCTACGCTTAAAATCTATGTTCTTGCCTTGGTCAGCTTCCTTGTAGGAACGTCCGAATATGTCATTGCCGGCATTTTGGATCGCATTGCAGATACCATGAATATCTCTTTGATCGCTGCCGGGCAGCTCATTACGATTTTTTCGCTCGTCTATGCGCTTGGTACACCTGTCATTATTGCACTGACTTCGCGCTGGGATCGTCGCAAGCTGTTGCTGTACTTCCTTGGTCTGTTCGTTGTAGCTAATGTACTTGCTTATCTGTTGCCGGGCTATGGACTGTTCGTCGCAGCACGTGTCTTGATGGCTCTGGGTGCGGGAGTCGTTGTTGTCACGGCGTTAACGGTCGCTTCCCAAATAGCTGCCGAGGGCAAACAGGCTAGCGCAATCGCCACAGTAATCACTGGATTTACAGCTTCATTGATTGTTGGCGTTCCGCTTGGAAGGCTTGTGGCTGCATCCTGGGATTGGAAGCTTGTTTTCGCCGGCATTGCCGTTCTCGGCATTCTCTCCATGCTGGTTATTGCGGCTGCCATTCCGCCTTCAAAAGCGGAAGCGTCTGTCCCGCTGAAGAAACAACTGTCTTTGCTCAAACAGCCACGAATTGGTTTGGCACTGCTGGTGACATTTTTCTGGTTAGGTGGTTATTCCATTGCTTACACGTATATCTCACCTTATCTCGTAACCGTTGCAGGAATGAACGAAGCACTACTCAGTTCAGCTTTACTCGCATTCGGTATAGCTAGTCTGATCGGTTCAAAAGTAGGAGGATTCAGTGCTGACAGATGGGGTGTCAAACGTACGTTGGTTACAGGCATGACAGTGCATATCGTGAGTCTGGTCCTGCTGATTATAACGGCAAGCTCTCATTTCGCTGTTTTCCTTGTTCTGATTTTGTGGTCTTTTGCCGCATGGTCTTCGGGTCCAACTCAGCAGTATAACCTTGTCACCATGGCTCCCGAATCCTCAGGTATTATGCTTAGTCTAAATAGTTCGGTCATGCAATTAGCTATGGCCGCCGGAGCAGGTATTGGTGGCATCGCGGTCAGCAGCATTTCATTGTCATCCATTACCTGGATTGGGGCTGTCGGGGTCGTTGTGGCCGTCATCATTGTTATTGGCTCGTACCGTTCATCATCTAATAAAAGCACACAAATTGATGCATCACACAACGTTGCATGATATGGATTCGCAGTACCATTCGTAGCATAAAAGAGAAATTAAAAAGAGAGGCACTGTACACATACAGTGACCTCTCTTTGACCAACAACTATTCTATTGCCGATAAGCTTAACGCTTATTGGGCTGTTACTGCACCATCGATCGGATATACTGCACCATTGATATATGGCGCTTCATCTCCAAGCAGGAAGGAAACCAGGTTCGCGATCTCTTCCGGTCTGCCAAGGCGTCCAGATGGAATGCTGTCAACCGTTGCTTTGAACACTTCAGGATTATCTTTACCAAACTGAACAACCATCGGTGTCTCAATCGTGCCTGGCGCAATAGCGTTCACACGAATATTGTCCTTGCCGTATTCAATTGCAGCTGTGCGTGTCAAGCCGACCACGCCATGTTTGGTTGCTGCGTAAGGTGCAACCGCGGGTACACCAACAATACCGGCTGTAGAGGCTGTGTTCAGAATGGAACCCCCACCTGTTTTAAGCATTTCCGTAATCACATACTTCAACCCGTAGAATACACTTCTCAGGTTAATATCAATAATCTGGTCAAACTGCTCGATCGTATGTTCAATCAACTTGATCCCAGGACCCGCAATACCTGCATTATTAAAGAACATGTCGATTCGTCCGAACTCTTCGACTGCTTTTTTCACATAATTCTCAACTTCAGGTGCTTTACTCACATCTGCTTGGACAAAAATAGCTTTACTTCCCAGCTTCTCAATCTGCTTAACCGTTTCAAGACCTGTCTCTTCGACAAGATCCACGACGACAATGGATGCGCCCTTCTCAGCCAGCTTTAGCGCTGCTGCTTGGCCCAATCCACTTCCTGCTCCAGTGATAATGGCTACTTTTCCTGCGTGACTCATGTTGATCTCCTCCATGTGTGTGTGTCATCTTGTAATTGGATCGATGAATACGATATGAAACGGTACGTACATGTAATGATGCAATATGTAGGTCAAAAATGGCATAAACCTTCCTGACTTTACCTATTCTAATAGACTTTCGACATAAAAACAAATCATATAATATGCATTCATACTATATAAGATATCACATTTTCAGCATTTCTATTGAAGGAGCACGCAACGATAATACCTTGTTGCATGCTCCTCTTTTACAAAACAATCCTTTTAAAGTCCGTATCTCTACAACTTCAAACGGTGCATATCCGCTTAATCGTAACGCCTATCTTAGCAAATTGGTTTTTGCCAATTCGATGATTTCGTCACCGCGTCCGTTCAGCACGGCTTTCATCATCCATAAGGTGAACCCTTCCGCCTGTTTGAACTCAATCTTCGGTGGCAAAGACAATTCCTGTCGATTCACCACAACATCAATTAGTACAGGACCATCATGCTGAAGCGCACGCTGCATAGCTCCTTCCAGTTCACCCGGATCCTCAACCCGAATGCCTTCCATGCCCATGGCCTGAGCAACCATCGCAAAGTTGGGATTGACAAGCTCTGTTCCGGATTCCAGGAATCCGGCAGCTTTCATCTCCAGCTCAACAAAACCAAGGGCTCCATTATTAAACACCACCACTTTAATCGGCAGATTATGCTGTTTTAATGTCAACAGATCACCCATCAGCATCGTGATACCACCATCACCCGACAACGAGATGACTTGTCTGCCTGGATCAGCGACCTGGGCACCAATCGCTTGTGGCAGCGCATTGGCCATCGTACCGTGACTGAATGAACCGAGCAGCCTGCGGTTGCGGCTCATCTCGATATAACGGGCCGCCCATACTGTTGGAGTACCGACATCACAGGTGAAGATGGCATTTTCTGCTGCGGCATCACTTATGATCTTGGTCAGGTACTGCGGATGGATAGGCTTTTTACCCGGTTTTCCAACGGCTAACTCGTCCAGTTCTTTACGTACTTTCACATAACGATCCACACTTTTACGCAGATGTTTGTCACTGTGTTCTTCTGTTAGATATGGAAGCAAAGTTTCAATGGTCGCTTTTACATCCCCACATACGCCGTAATCTAGCTTCGTACGCCGACCGAGATGGGAAGATTGAATGTCGACCTGAAGCACTTTTGCATCTTCGGGATAGAATTGACGGTACGGGAAATCCGTTCCCAGCATCAATAATACATCACAGTCCATCATGGCATGATAACCGGATGAATACCCGATTAGGCCGGTAAGGCCGACGGAATAAGGGTTGTCATACTCCAAATATTCCTTACCTCTTAACGCAATAACCATGGGGGATTTCAACCGATCACAGAGCTGCATAAGGGGTTCCCGAGCGCCCGCGCAGCCTGCACCGCACAATAACGTAATTTTTTTGCCTTGATTCAGGTATTCCGCCAGTTTTACGAGTTCCGGCTCAGAAGGATGCACCACAGGATTGGTCGCATGATACACATGCTCAGGCACAGGCAGATCCGCCGCTTCCAGTCCAGCTACATCCCCCGGTAATACTACGACAGATACACCTGAACGTGCGACTGCTGTCTGGATCGCCATCGTAAGGGAACGAGGCATCTGCTTCGCTGTTGTAATCACTTCACAATAATCGCTGCATTCCTGAAACAGATACTCCGGATGAGTCGCCTGAAAGTATTCACTGCCAATCTCGTCACTTGGGATATGTGCAGCGATGGCGAGTACAGGTACACGATTGCGATGACAGTCGTACAGACCGTTAATCAGATGCATGTTACCAGGACCGCTGCTCCCTGCGCAGACAGCGATACTTCCACTGACCTCAGCGTCTGCCCCGGCAGCAAATGCAGCCACTTCTTCATGCCGCACATGAATCCACTCGATCTTGCCTGAACGACGGATGGAGTCAAGTACTGCATTCAAGGAGTCTCCGACAATTCCATATATGCGTTTGATGCCAGCGTTCAATAAGGATTCAACCAGAACGTCCGCGACTGTTTTTTTCATAAGTGATGGGTCTCCTTTAATTGCTCATTTTGATTATGTTTCCACTCAGGTAATATACCTATTCTTATACCCCATTCTTCTGAAAACCGAACCAAATCATATGTATGTCTGGATATATGAAAAGATATGCCCCTTCTCAAAAGGAATTCAGCCTCGCTCCAATGGCTACCAAACGCTAACGAACATACCGCATCTTAAAAGGCAGATGATCATCGGTTGCAAAATTTAACGAACCTTAGCAACGCTATTTAGTCATAAACGGGCTTCCAAACCTAAAAAATCCAGTGAATCGACGAAATTGCGTCTCTGTGATTCGTTAGATCTCAGATCTGGGCAAATGGGGGCGAGTAGCGTGTGTCAGGTCCATTAAAACAAAATAAAAATTGCAAAGAGGATGCCCCCGTCATATTCATGACTTATGGGACATCCTCTTTATGGTTGAACTCAATTTATTCGTATTTCATATGGATTTCCAACCAAATCCAGTTGGACACTAGATGGCAGGCATCACATTTCCACCACTTACCGGGATATAGGCACCAGTGATAAATGAGGACAGATCCGAAGCAAGAAAAGCGACCGCATTGGCGATTTCCTGGTCTTCACCCCTGCGCTTCAGCGGTACGGTACGAGTGTATGCCTCATCGTGCCCAGGCTCACTGGAGCGATCACGTTCACTAATTGTCCATCCAGGTGCAACCTGGTTTACGGTAATCTGATACTCGCCAACCTCCTTGGCAAGCACGCGGTATACGCCATCCATTCCACGCTTACCAGCGGTGTAAGCAGATTGATGAGCGAAGTTTTGCATCGCACATTCGGTATTAATGCCAATAAAGCGGCCGGCTTTGACGTTTTGCATATGTGGAATGAAAGCTTTGGCAAGATATACACTTTGCATAACACAGGACTCGAACTGGCTCAAATAATCTTCAGGAGACTGTTCCAACACCGTTGTCCATTCATATTGAATGACCGCATTGGCAACGACGATATCCACACCGCCGAGGACAGGATGAATTTCATCACGCATCCGAAATGCCGTATCCTGCTTGGTAATATCTCCCTGTACAATTACAGCCTTACGACCAAGTGCTTCAATCTCACCCTGAAGCTCCCGAGCCTTGGTATCATTATTTATGTAATGTAGAGCCAGATTGGCTCCACAGTTGGCCAACGTGCGTGCGATCACTCTCCCAAGTTGTCCGGTTGCGCCTGTAACCAGAGCTGTTTTTCCGGTGAGATCCAATTGCATAACAGCAAAAACCTCCTTGTTTTCATTTCTTCGAAAACGATTTCGGATAACGCTATAGTCTCTCGATAATTACGCATTATTAAGAGAAGTATACAGCATTGTTCAATGCTGTATATGGTAATTCAGCTTTCTTCCCTATATGTAGAGAATATTAATGATTATGCTGGATTAGATCAATTTCCTGGAAGCGACTGACTTCCTTTTCCCAACGCTCTTCTACATATTGACGGTGAACCGGGTGATTGTTGTATGCATCATACGCAGCCTGATCCGCAAAGACCATAGAGAAGCTGTAGTCAAATTCATTCTTCTCACTTACCTGTCTCAGAACCCGAAATTGCTCTACCCCAGGAATGACAGCCAGTGCATCCGAACTTTCCTTCAAAAAGGCTTCTGCCTCCGGTGTATCTTTACCTGCGTATAGTGTAAACGTTACCATATGTGTAATGCTGCTCATCTCTATTTCCTCCTTCATATGTTCTAACTCTGTTTTCTAGTGTACATCCGAATGTGTTGTAAGCGCAATAATTGGTTGAATTAATTTTTAATCGGATGGTTATCTCTATATAAATACTAATTAAAAATCTCAAGGTTTACCCTAAATATGTACACAAAAAAAACCTCAGGACGAATCCCGAGGTTTTCTTGTAATGTATGGACAAACTTATTTGTTGATGTTGTATTTACGGTTAAATTTATCAACACGGCCACCGATATCCACGTTTCTTTGTTTACCAGTAAAGAACGGGTGGGATGCGGAACTAGTGTCCACACGGATTACTGGGTAAGAGTTACCGTCTTCCCATTCCATAGTTTCGTTAGAGAACTTCGTGGAAGAACTCAGGAATTTGAAATCAGCACTTGCATCGTAAAAAATTACGAGTTGTGTCTTTGGATGGATGTCAACTTTTGGCATAATCTATTTACACTCCTTTAATATGGGTACTTCTTTAGAATCAAACTAAATTTTATTATACTCTTTTTTTGGACAAAGTACCAGCAGGATTTGAGGAATAGCTGAAAAAATTATGATATCTGTGATTTTGCACGTCATCAGGTGTCACGCCGTCCCTTTCTCCAGTACATTCAACATGTACTCCAAAGCTTCCAGTTCATCCCTGCCCCTTGTCTGTAATCTGACAACACTACCATATCGAATGGGTAGTAACGCCATTCCAAGCAGGCTTTTGACATCTACACGATGCTCATGTTCAGACTCCATATACGACAAAATAATATCCGAGGAAAAACGTGACGCTTGAGAAGATACCGACATCAGATCATCCCGATGAAAATCAGCGTGAATCATAAATTCATGTACTCTCACAACCTTCAGTTCCTTTCGCTAAGTACTTATTCACCATTATGGTGTGTATCGTTTTATATATTAAAATCTTCATGAATTATACCATGTTATGGGAGCTTGACCCATACTTTTTTTGCAAAAAAATAAACAAAAAAGAGTCCTGAACTGCCGGACTCTTACAAGTTGTTCTTATCTGCCGTTCGGATATACCATGACCTTCAGACTACCGCTCTTATTGTGTAATGCACGCTCCATCGCCTGCTGTGTCTCTTCAAGCGAATAACGATCCGTAATCAGGGACATTACGTCATGCTGACCGGAGCTCAGGAACTCAATACCTGCCGGATACGTGTTGGCATAACGGAATATGCCATAGATATCAACTTCATTGTCCGCGATAAATGGAACATTGAGTGCGATCTCATCCTGTGCAGGCAGACCCACAATCGCAAGTTTGCCTCCGCGTCGAAGTGAGTACAGAGCGGATTGTAGCGCCTTTGGATTGCCCGCTGTTTCCCATGCGGTATCGACACCCACACCACCTGTTAACCCGCGAATCACAGCAAGCGCATCTTCATTCCGCACATTAATGGCATGAGTGGCACCCATGCGGCGAGCCGCTTCCAGCCTAACTTCCTCCAGATCCGTTACAATGATCTTCTCTACACCAAAAGATTTGGCAGCAGCCACGGCCATGAGTCCAACGGGACCCATGCCCATAATCGCCAGCGTTGTACCCGGAGCCAACTTGCTACGGCGTGCAGCGTGAATACCAACAGAGAATGGCTCGTTCATAGCTGCTTCCTCATAGGACAGATGATCCGGAATCGGGAACACCATATCTTCACGCATCACCATGTATTGTACAAATGCCCCATCCACCGGAGGGGTCGCCAGAAATTGTACTTCCGGGCACAGGTTATAGCGACCTTCCTTGCATGCCGTGCAACGTCCGCAAGTCACCCCGGGCTCAATAGCAACCCGATCCCCTGTTTTCAGACGTGATACGTTCGAGCCAACAGCAGCAATGATCCCCGCACACTCATGACCCAGAATGATCGGTTTTTCCACCACAAATCTGCCAATGCGTCCATGTTCAAAATAATGCACATCCGAGCCGCACACCCCGACAGCCATCACCTGGATTAACACCTCATCCGCTGCCGGTTGCGGGACGGGTTGTTCCTCAATAATGATGTGTCCTGGCTCTGTCATGACCGCGGCCTTCATGGTCTCGGGCAGTTGATGTTGTCCCATACCTATCTCCTCCTCATGTATGTCCATGCTGTCTATTCTACATCAAAGAAAACAAGGTATCTTCTTTCTTCACATCACCAATTAATAGATTATTCGACCTTGTTCATCCGCAATTCCGCTCTTGCGATAGAAGTACGTATTGATCATGTCCCGCCATTCCTTCGCATGTTCGGCTTGGTTGTCCTGTAATGAAGCAACTTTGCTGAAAATGACCGGGTCAATTTTTCCCTCCAGCTGTCTCCATGTCTCGGCTAACCCCTCCGCCTGTGCAACACCTTCAAAGTGTGTATCATAAATATGCTGAATGACCGTTTTACCAGAATGCAGAACATGGGTGTATGGCACGTGATGGAAAAACAGGATTAACTCATCCGGACAGGTGTCCAAGGACTCATAACGATCGGCATTCTCAGAATGATACTGCGAGGTATACCCTGTGCCGCTCTTCACGGTTCGATCTACACCAATGCCATGACAATCGGCAAAGTGATACGTCCCCCATTTGGAATACTCGTATCCATCTACATTCGGTCCATAATGATGTTCCGGATTAACCATCCAACCCACACCGAGAGGCGCAGTATAATTCTCATAGATATCTAATGAAGTCAAAAGCATCCCCGTAACCTGGCGCACAACTTCGTGTTCATGTCCAAATGTCAGTCTGACCCACTCATCGGCAATCTCTTCCGCCGACAGCTCCGGATTCCACGCAAGTCTTCCGTATCCATACAGATTCGCCTGCGCGAGGGGATGTCCTGTCCAACAGGCATCTGCACCAATGTTGGATACTGCGGCGAAGCCACTGTGAGGTCGTTTATACAGAGAACCGTCCGCAATGCGCTTGATCTCTGAACCTTCGCCTTTGGCGTATGTGTCAAAGTCCAGTACTTCTTTCCACTGGGGAACCAGATAACAGAGATGACGCTGTTGCCCGGTATATTCCTGTGTAATCTGGAATTCAATCACCTGATTCGTATTTTCCATGGCGCCAAACAACGGGGATACCGCCTCCCTCACCTGAAAGTCCATCGGCCCGTTCTTGATCTGCAAAATGACATTTTCGGCAAAACGCCCATCCAGCGGCGTAAAGTGGTCATATGCTGCACGTGCACGGTCAGTGGAACGATCCCGCCAGTCCTGCTTACAGTTATAGACGAAGCAACGCCAGATGACCAATCCACCGAATGGACGAAGGGCTTCAGCCAACATGTTTGCACCATCAGCATGATCACGGTTATACGTGAACGGTCCTGGACGGTTCTCGGAGTCTGCCTTGATCAGGTAACCGCCAAAATCCGGAATCGCTGCGTACACCTTGGCCGTTTGAATGTTCCACCATTCCCGTACCTGTGCATCCAGCGGATCTGCCGTACGTAATCCACCAATCTCGATTGGACTCGCGTAGTTGGCGCTCAGGAACAATCGAATACCATACGCTCTGAATTCAGCAGCAACCTTCGCCACATCGCTAAGATAACGTTCCGTCAGAAACAGGCTCTCACGGCGGTGTACATTGACATTATTGATCGATATAGCATTGATGCCCGTCGAAGCGAGCAAGCGTGCGTAGTCCCTGATGCGGTCCAAGTCCAGTGTGAATTCCCCGTTATCATAGAAAATGGAGTCTCCTGCGTAACCACGTTCAATGCTGCCGTCCACGTTATCCCATTGATTAATCATCCGTAGCGCATTGGTAGGCTGCTCTGTAATGAAGCTCCATTTACTCACAGCGCCATCCGCCTCACTTGTACTCCCTTGATCCATTGTCAGTTCCCGAAGCAGATGGAATGCACCATACAATACACCTTGGGAAGTCTCTGATCCAATGACCAGTACACCTTCGGTCTCGTTCTCACGAATGATGTACCCTTCTTCTTGAACAGTTGAACGCTCTGTCTCACTGAACGACGCAGCCACCGAAGTGCTCCCTGTCCAAGTACCGATTCGTATGGCGGGAGCGGAATCGTGATTGTGCCGCTCACTTTGCTGAGCATCAGACAGCTGACTGACCGAGGGCTTCACGCCATACAACTTCTCCAGTCCCCGTGAAAGTTCGGTCAGCGCTGTTGTGATTACTCCATGGTTCTCTTCCGCCAGAATCAGCTTGCTCCACGCAGGAGCCTTCTTATAGGCAATTCCATTCGCTTTTGGCAATTCGGAGTGATATCCCAGCCACGCATCATACTGTGGACCTGACAAGGCAGATTGAATGACAGATTGGTTCATTGTACCGCCTCCTTGGTAGCATAGATCTGCGCAAGGCGATTCCCTTTTCCTTCGAGTAGCCATAGAATCGACGTTACACCACGCGGATAGTACTTGCTGCCAACCGCTACACCAGACAGGATCTGGTCACTCCAGCACCAGTACGATTCCTCCGGATGCAGCAGCCAGTTGACATGAGCCGCGTCTGCTGCCTTGCCTGTCTCATTCCATTCCACATCCAGCAGCTCTCTAGCGATAAACTGGGACAGATAGATTTTGCTCAGCCACGAGTTATTGCTTGTTGAAGACAGTTTCCAGCCTCCATCTTCGAACAGACATGTTCCCGGTACAAGAACCGTCTTCAGATGAGTTTGGAGTGCTTTCAGATAAGGTCCAAAACGACCATTGACATCCAACGCTGCTTCACAGCCTGTAAAGTAAGGGAACACCAGACCTTCAATCGCCGGAATGATTCGGGAATCATTATTTTCTGCAATAACAGCTGGAATGTAGCCGCCATCCGTCAACTGTGCAGCAATACTGGCTGCGCAGCGATCCGCTTGAATCCCTGCTTGATGTGACAGATCCGCCAACTTCTCCGTTGCGAACAGCTTCTCCAATGCAACATAGACCGCCCAACATTTACCCGCCAGATAGATATTATTGCGAGACTGACCCAGTGACACATCCAGGCTGTCGTAAGTCGTAATTTCCGCTCCACCTTGGGTTCGACTGCTATCGAGACCCATTAGACCGTTACGCTGCTCCGCGTTAGGATGGTCACGATTAAGCATACTTTCGAAGCAATTCTGGATAACAGGCAGCATGTTTTTCACAAACGTTTGATCCTGTGTCTGTTCAATGTATACTGTCGCACAGCAGAGCCAGTTCACCAGTTCCTCGTGGCTCATCTGTGAAAAGCAGTCGTCAATGCCAACCAGCTCATATGCCGAGTATCCAGAGCGTGAGAACACGTTGGCAACACCCATATCATGGGTAAAGGTAATTCCGCCCGGATGTAACTTTTCTTCCCCCGGGAAACGAACCTGATCCGTGTAACTGTATCGTTTGACAAACCACTCCAGCTCATTACGCACCGTCCATGGATTCAAGGCAAGCTCGAAGTACAACTGATCGGCCGTCAGATCAAGTGTGTTCATCATCCGATACTCACCTTCGTTCACCACCCAGAGTGGCTCGCCATCGGCATCCAGCAATTGAGTACTGGCAAAATAGCTGTGAATGGAATGAGCAAGCATGAATGATTGATCTTCAGTCAAAGCAGCCGTTCCAAGGCGCTGTTCAACCTCTCCACAGGATGCGGTCAACTCACTGAATCGTTGTAGTGCATACTCTCCTGCTGCCTGAATATCGGAGAAGTAGCGCGTATACCAATACGTTGTGTCCATTCCGGTTGTCACAATGCCCCCGCGATAGAAACATACTGCGAATTGATACGTACGTTTCTCTCCAGCCGGCACTTCCATCAGTAGTGCAGCGGTTGAGCCAAGTCCAAATGCCAGATTATCCCGATGTTTCTCCTGCAAGAGTTTCTCCAGCGTGAATCCGCGTGCGGGCCACAGTCCGTCATCTGCCGACATAATCGCTGTAAGTCGACCTTGTCCCACACCTGTGATGGAGCCACCTTCCGGTCCCCCAATCAGACGCATCGCAGAGTACGGATCATTTCCCTGATAACCAAAGTAGGCTTTGCGTGCTTGTTGACCTTGTGTATTGTCAATCGTCATCTCAACCAATACGGCAGGTACGAGAGCATCCATTAAAGCTTCTCGATCTCCACTCGTTGGATCAGGTACCGGACGTACAGGCGTGTAGATACGGAATGTCAGATCTCCTGCAGTCCATGTATCCGTACCTGAGGTGAATTCACGGGTAATCTCTTCATCACGAAAAGCCGCAATAAGAGGTTGTGGAACTTGGGACGCTGTTGTGGACGCCGTGTCCCCATTCTCCAACTTCTCTACATCATAGCGGCTGCTCTCATCCTCGGAAGCTTCATAAAAAGGAAGCGCCTGATAATTCTCTCCATCACGAGATTGTAATCCAATATATACATTCTGGTCTGCCGGTTTGCCGAGTTCAAGACCCAGCCCGCCTTTGGCTCCTTTGTAACCCAGTGTAAAACTCGCAAAAGCACCAATTGGTGCGTGATGTGCATTATAAAAGATGGATTTGGATGTGCTCACGAATCATAACCCCTCTCAAAATAGTTTGCATGCGTTTTCATTAGCCCCATCCTAACACGTGGTTCCACCTCAGACCATGATCAAATCAATCGGATATTTACCCAAATCAAGCTGATAGACTATAATGGATTAAAGCGGTTACAAAGAATCATTGCATTTAATATAAGTGCATGTTCAAAAAGAGTGGTTTTCAGTACCAAGAAGATGGGATGAAGCTAGAAATGGAGTAGCGGAGCGTAGGGAAAACTACGTGAGCAACCGCAATGTTTCTGAAGGAAACATACTTCGTAAGCCTCCCGCTTATTTCGGCTGAATTCCATATTCGATGCTGATGATGCCACTAGGCATCATTCGTAATCAAAATCGCACTTTTTGAACAACCTCTAATAAAGGAGGGTCTTTCATGTCTTCAACGTACTTGCCTCCTACTTTGGGAGAAAGTGTCCATGAGATTTTTTATCCAGATGTGCAAACAACCGTCAATCTGTTCGCCATTCATTTACGAAGTGTTGGTACGGACTGGGATTATCCGGCGCATGAGCACCCTCAATATGAACTGAATTATGTTACCGAAGGCGAGCAACGCATGATGGTGAACGGTACCCTATATATTCAAAAGGCGGGTGAACTGCTCCTGATTCCTCCGGGAAGCATTCATTCCAGTCAGAGCCATAACTGCAAGGGATTCACGTATTTTTGTATGCACTTTGATATTGATGATCAGTTGTTCCTATCGTTGCTGGCACGCATCAAACAAGTACGATTCAGCGCGGATAGTCCGGTTACACAGCAAATTGAGCCGGTTTTACGCAAATTAATGTCATCTGCTGATGATGAAACTGCAAATACGATGGTGCAGCGTATGCAGTTGCAATCTGCAGTATTCGAACTATTTGGCCATCTGTGGGAGGCGGTCTCGCAAGAGGCAGCACAATGGGTTACCGACGGACATGAAAAGATCGAACTCGCCCACCAGATTCGCAATCGATTGCAAGGCCTGATGAGTCAGCAATTCAAACAGGGACACGAATCCAACGGTCACTATGGCATTGATGATATTGCAGCAGAGCTGGGCATCAGTTCTTCTCACTGTAATCGCGTGTTCAAGCAGGTATTCGGTCAGTCTCCCCGTGCTGTATTGTCCCAGTTGGTTTTGCATGAAGCGAAGCTTCTTCTGGGCAATCCGAAGCTGTCCGTTCAGAATATTGCCGTCATGCTTGGTTACAAGGATATTGCCCATTTCAGTCGTCAATTCAAGCGCTGGTCCGGCATGTCACCATCCCGTTACCGACAGGAAAAGCCTGCTCTGGAATAAGGTCCAGTAGCAGGCTTTTCGGCTTGATTCAACTTTTTGCATAATTTGATTCAAGATGTTCTCTGTATTTATATGAAGTGTTATTTCAACAAACGTTTAATCAGCTTCAGCTTGTTATCATACGGGGGATACAGAATCGGCAGATTCAGTTTGGTGCTTTTTTTCAGTACACTTTTGAGATGGGAGAACGTTTCGAAGCTATACTTCCCATGATACGAACCAACACCGGAATGACCAACACCGCCAAATGGCAGACGCGGATTCGCAACATGTGTGATGGTATCGTTAATGCAGCCACCTCCAAAAGAAACTTCCCGCAGCACTTTGTCCTGAATCTGGGTGTCTGAAGTAAACAGATACAAGGCGAGTGGTTTCGGCCGCTTTACGATTTCTACAATGGCTTCATCGAGGTTACGGTAGCTGATGATCGGCAGAATCGGTCCAAATATCTCATCTTCCATTGTAGCTGCATCCCATGATTCTGCATCAATCAGCGTAGGTTCAATGAAACGATCTTGCTCATCCGAAGCTCCCCCATATATCACTTTGGCCTGATCCCGTTCAATCAGAGTTGTCAGACGTTTAAAATGTCCCTTGTTCACGATTCGCCCATAGTCCTTGTTGTGCTGGATATCCGAACCAAAGAAGGACACGATCGCTGCTTTCATCTCCGTAATTAACGGTTCCTTCACGCGCTCATGCACAAGCAAATAATCGGGTGCGATGCAGGTCTGTCCTGTATTGAGCAGTTTGCCCCATATAATGCGCTGCGCAGCTACTTTGATATCCGCCTGTTCATCAACGATGACCGGACTCTTGCCACCCAGTTCTAACGTAACGGGAACGAGATTTTTGGCAGCTGCCTCCATCACAATCTTGCCTACCGGTACACTGCCTGTAAAAAAGATATAGTCGAAAGGCGCATTAATCAGCGCTGTCGTTGTGTCTTTGGCACCTTCAAGCACTTGTACGTATGCTGGTTCGAACACGCTCGCAATCATTTCACGTACAACCGCTGACACCGCAGGTGTATTCTCTGACGCTTTGAGCACGGCTGTGTTACCTGCTGCAATCGCACCTACCAATGGTTCGATTAAGAGTTGAAAAGGATAATTAAACGGTCCGATGATTAGAACGGCTCCATAGGGTTCAGGTATAATAACACTTTTGGAACCCAGGAGTGCCACTTGCGTTTTCACTTTAACGGGTTTCACCCATTTCTTCACTTTACGAATGGTGTGTGTGATGCTGTCCATCATAAATCCGATCTCGGTTGTGTAGGATTCGAAATCACTTTTGCCCAAATCCTGATATAAAGCTTCTGTCAGTCTGGTTTCATACTTTTGAATCGCCTGCTTGAGTTGGGTCAGACGGGCAATTCGGACTTCTGCTGATCGTGTAGCCCCGGAATGAAAGAATTGTCGTTGCTGTTCCAAAATCAGTTCAACTTCCTGACTGGTTACTTCCTGTATAGTCGATGTCATATATACATACTCCTCTGTTTAGTATTGATTAAGCGTTTAAACTTACGAACCTATAAGGTACATGCAAAAGCATGTTTTATCATTATTAATTTAAAGACACTCTTCTTCCAAAGCAGCTACTAGTTCCTTCAGAAGTTCCACCGATTTATTCAATGAAGCCGAATAATAGCGCTGTGTGCCCTTCTGTTCCACAGATATGAGCCCCTTCTCTAACAACAGCTTGAGATGATGAGATATGGCTGGCCGGGATAGGCTGGAGTGCTCAGTAATTTCATTCACCGTCATTCTTCCCTTCTCGGTGAGTGTCAGCAAAATGGATTGACGATGGTTGTCACTTAACACCTGAAATAACGGGATACAGGTTTGAAAAACGCTAATTGCTTTTTGTCCCATGGTTTTCACCTCTATACGATTTCTTTTTCAATATTTTTTTGTGTGTTTTCCCCATTTGATGTCTGTTGGTTTAAACATTAGAACCTAATAAACTGAATTGTACTCTTTACTCCCTTGAACTGCAAGTAACCATCAACTAAATTTAATATAATGCCGATAAAGCGCTTCCATACTACCATACAAGTATGGTAGTATGTCAATGAAGGAGTTGAAATTGTGGAATATACCCCAAAGTTATCATCCAAAGCCGGTTTGTTGCCTGTTGCGAGCAGTATGTCTTTCATGAATAAGCAATCTTACTCAACCCGAGATGTCGTTTACTTCACGCTGAAAAAACTCATTTTAAGTCTGAAGATGCCTCCGGGAACAGCTATTTCTGAGAAGGAAATTTCGCTGGAGTTTCAGGTCAGCCGGACACCTGTTCGAGAGAGTTTTGTAAGACTTGCTCAGGAAGGTCTGCTTGAAGTGTACCCACAGCGTGGCACTTACGTCTCTCTAATTCAGGTCGATCTCGTTGAGGAAGCACGGTTCATGCGTGAACAGCTCGAACGAGCCGTAATCAGGCTCGCCTGCGAGAACTTTCCGAAGGAACAGATGGTAGCTCTTGAACAGAACCTTGCGTGGCAACAGGAATGCAGGGTCAAACCGGATGATGAACGAATGTTCCAATTGGATGAGGAATTCCATAGCACTCTTTTCGCAGGCTGCAATAAAAGCAACATCTGGACTGTTATCCAGCAGATGAATGTACATTTGAATCGTAGTCGCATGTTACGCCTGTCCTCGGATCATCAGTGGGATCACTTGATTGAACAGCACCGGTCCATGGTCAAGGCCATTCAGCAGCATGATGCCGACACAGCAGAGCGACTGATGCAGGAACACTTGCATTTAACTGTTACCGATTTGGCTGTCCTGCAGGATACATATCCTTCCTATTTTCAATGACTGCATTTTTCTTACTACTATTCATGATGAGGTGAACGGGATGAGAATGGTTTTTCGCTGGTTTGGCGAAGGCAATGATACGGTAACGCTGGATCATATCCGGCAGATTCCGGGTGTAGAAGGTATTGTGTGGGCACTGCACGATGTTCCTGCTGGAGAGGAATGGCCAATGGACAAGATACTCGCTGTCAAAGCAGCAGCGGACAAGTCCGGGTTACATCTGGATGTCGTTGAGAGTGTGAACATCCATGAGGATATCAAGTTGGGGCTGCCATCAAGGGATAAATACATTGCGAACTATATTAAAACGATGGAGAAACTGGCTCAGGTTGGTGTGAAGGTCATCTGTTACAACTTTATGCCAATCTTCGACTGGCTGCGCACGGATATGCACAAGGAAATGGAGGATGGCTCAACTGCCCTCTTCTATGAGCACAGTAAACTCGCAGATATAGAACCCCTTGAACTGGTTCGTCGAATTACCGAAAACTCCGCACTCACCATGCCAGGTTGGGAACCGGAACGATTGCAGTACTTAACAGGTCTGTTTGAAGCCTACAAGGATGTAACCGAGGATCATATGTGGGAGCATGCACGTTATTTCCTGCAAGAGATTATTCCTACAGCCGAACGGCTGGGAATTCGAATGGCCATCCATCCGGATGATCCGCCATGGCCAATCTTTGGATTACCAAAGATTATTACGAGTCAGGAGAATGTTCGAAAATATCTGAATCTATATGATAGCCCTTATAATAGCGTGACGCTATGCAGCGGCTCTTTGGGAGCGAATGCGGATAATGACATTATCGGGATGATACACGAGTTCAAGGATCGGATTCCATTTGCCCACATTCGTAATGTCAAAATCTACGACAATGGAGACTTTATCGAAACCTCACATCGCAGTCAGGATGGCAGTGTTGATATTGCAGGGGTTGTTGAGGCTTATCACGATATCGGTTATGAAGGTTATGCAAGACCCGACCATGGTCGTCATCTCTGGGGAGAACAGTGCCGACCTGGCTATGGACTCTATGACAGGGCTTTGGGGATCATGTATCTCTGGGGTGTCTGGGATTCCCTGCAAAGGAGGGCAAAAGCATGAGTGAACACCAATATGAACGCTCCTCTCGTCTTGAAGGCAGAACGGCTGTAATCACCGGAGGTGCTGGGGTATTATGCCGCTCCATGGCAGAAGAACTCGCTCGGCACGGTGCAGCTGTAGCCATTCTGAACCGTACCGTGTCCAAGGGGCAAGAAGTTGTAGCTGCAATTGAAGCTGCGGGTGGCAGAGCGATTGCTGTTGCCTGTGACGTAACCCAGGCCGATAGTGTGCAAGCGGCGGCTGATTCTGTGCTGGAACAGCTTGGACCCTGTGATATTCTTATTAATGGCGCCGGTGGCAATAACGCCAGTGCCAACACCACGAATGAAATTTTCAGATTGGAAGATCTGGAAAAAAGCGATGTCACAACATTTTTCGATGTAAGTGTAGAGGGATTTCGTCAGGTGATGGATCTGAATTTTGTCGGTTCTCTCATCCCCACTCAGATTTTTGCAAAACATATGATAGAGCGTGATGTTCCTGCCACTGTCATTAACATTTCTTCCATGAGCGCCCCATCGCCCATGACGAAAGTTCCTGCGTATAGCGCTGCGAAGGCAGCAATTAACAACTTCACGCAGTGGCTCGCCGTTCATCTTGCCGAATCGGGTATTCGTGTCAATGCTATTGCACCCGGATTTTTCCTGACCGAGCAAAACCGTAATCTATTACTGCAACCAGACGGCTCACCTACGGAGCGTTCCAGTAAAATTATTGCGCATACACCCATGCGCCGCTTCGGCAAACCGGAAGATCTGCTTGGCACATTGATGTGGCTTGCGGATGAAAGACAGTCAGGCTTCGTGACTGGCACAGTCATTCCGGTAGATGGCGGATTTATGGCGTACTCTGGTGTATAACGATAAAGGCGAGTGCTTCCTTTTCAAAGTTTTTTCTTTCATCTTCCTTAGATGTAAATGATTCAGTTCAACTCATATAGGTAATTGTTGAAACCGATACTTGGAATACTTATCCATGTGTCGGTTTTTTGTGTTCAAGCATAAGATTACCCAGCCTAGGAAAAGCTTGTTATAGTGCAACGGAGAAGTAAAGGAAGGTGATACATATATGATGGAGGAAACATGGGTTGTTGCAGTAAGGTCTATTATTGCCTTCCTGACCCTGATCATCTACACAAGGGTGCTGGGCAAACAGCAGATGGGTAACTTGACGTATTTTGATTACATTAACGGCATCACAATCGGTTCCATTGCGGGAACTTTTGCAACTGATCTTTCCTCCAAAGCGTGGATTCATTTTGTGGCATTGACCATTTTCACAATCATTACGATCATCTTTCAGTATATTACACTGAAGAATCGTACCATCTCCAAACTAATGGACTCTGACCCCACATTGATCATCCAGAACGGTAAAATTCTCGAACAGAACCTGAGTAAAATGCGAGTCAAATTTGACGAGTTGACCATGATGCTAAGGCAAAAAGATGTATTTGATATTACGACGCTAGACTATGCCATTCTTGAACCGGATGGTAGCCTCTCGGTCGTTTTGAAACCTGAGAATCAACCGGTAACCGCAAAAGACATGCATATGCACCCGCCAAAAAGTAAGCTCATGACAGAAATCATTATTGACGGACTTCTGATTAAGCAAAATCTGGAAGAACGAAACAAGGATATCAACTGGCTCAGCGAGCAGCTGAAAAAGCAAAAGATCACGATACAGGATATCGCTTTTGCCGCCATATTGCCCAATGACAAATTGTATGTGGATCTGTTCAAGGATAAAATCACTGAAAAAATCGATATGGGCGATTATGAGGGACCTTTCTAAACTCTTTACATCAAGGAGGCGGTTGAATGAAAACGCGTTTCTGGCTGCTATATGTGCTTCCGATCTGCCTCATTCTTGTGTTCGTTGCAGTTATGGCTAGCGGATCCTTTCTCAAAAAGCCCTTTGGCACTGATGATCGCTTGCTTGAATCTATACAAATGCTGGAGAAACAGGTTGAGGGCAAAAAATGGACTGAAGCCAAGTCTCAAATTAATTACGCCATGCAGGCTTGGGATAAAATCGTAAACCGCATTCAGTTCAGTGTGGAACGTGAAACGATATATGATATCCTGGGCACCCTTGCTCGGATCAAGGGCGGCGTTGCAGCAGAGGATGACAAGGCGATCATGGAAGAAGTTTATTACTTTTACGTGTTATGGGATAATCTAGGGGATTAGATTCCGTGTGTTTTATATCCTTTATATCCGATGTAAGTCCAAAAGCAGAAGGCACTCTCCCTTCAGGTAGAAAGGGAAGTGCCTTCTTTGCTTGGTATGCCTTTATATCCGTTACGCTCTTCGTAATCCCCGAGACCGCGATGATCGCGAAGTGCCTTCTTTGCGGAAAAAGAGACTGAGTGCTCCCTTGGCACACCATAGTGCAAACAAAGCAAACAGCGTTCCCCAGAATAGCGCCGGAAGGAATGTCTGCTGAGCGAGATTCGCCGCATCTCCTGCCCGTGAAGGTTGGGTCCAGGACATCATTCCAACGTATACAGCACTAACGACCGACTCTTCCAGTGTAAGAAAAGCCAGTAGCAGATAATAGAACTTCACAATCTTCGCACCAAAAATCATAATGACAACGTTAAGTACGATGAACCCGGTCAACCATAACATGCCAAACTCCCCTCTTACATATAACAGGAGCGACACTAGAGCGACAGCTGTCATAATCCCGAGTCCCCACATGTGCAAGCCTTTACGGTATAAGTAAAACAACAGCCAGGCGAACAACGATGCACTGATATAGCCCGCGAGAGAAACCAAAATGGATCTGCCTGGTGTCAGCATGGACGAATACGTTACACCGCTATGATCCGCGTATAATTCAATCCGCAGCACTTTACCGGACAATACCAGTGTCATTAGTGCATGACCGAATTCGTGAATCATCGTATCCAGGTTGCGGAACAAGGACGAGAATGGGATGAATCGTGTAAGAAAGGCTGAGCCCAGCAGAAAAAGTATCGTTTTGACCCACTTATTCAATCGTGTCATACCTCCTTTACCTTCAAGTAAACATGTCTATCCTTTATACTACGCTTTTTTCACTCGATTCGTTTCGGCTTCCGAACTGTAATGCGCAGTGCTCCATCCACCAGCAGAAGCTCCGATTGTGTCCAATGAAAAAAGAAGATAAATCATAGCGGCCTTTTTCGGCCTCTAGCGTAACGAGTAGTCGATTCCGCATCCGATGGAGCGCGTAGTGCACGAATTGATCTGCAACTTCACTTTGCACAAGGGTAACATAAGCATAGAGGGAATGATCGACAGGTTCATCAAGCGGACTCACCCCTGCACATGAAAATTCCGTCTTTACCCCCGCCTTCTGAAGTATGGACAATGCGTTCACGAGCTCGGCATCGACTTCAACACCGTTCCACATCTCCGTTTTCTTCGGGGATACCGTATGTTTGTCACGTTCTGTCCAGTGCATCAGCTCCAGCTTGCGCCGTCTCCACAGATGGACAGGCTGTTCACTTAGCAGCACTTCATGTTCTTCATTTAAATTCATCCAATGCGTCCTCCTGTTCTCCTTGATCCGGTCACCTTATCAACAAAGAGAGAGCACATCCCTGTGCTCTCTGCTTCGCAAAAAGGCAAAGGAATGGCACTCCATTCCTCAGCATGTTGTATTATTGTACCTTTTTCGGTGAAAGGCATCAAACTGATCTTTTATTATTCGTTCAGTGCCAGTTTCAGAGCCTCCAGATTCTGTCTCATCACACTAATGTAGTCCATTCCCGACGCAATCTCTTTCTCGGTGAGTCCCTCGATCGGGTTCAGTACAGCCGTCTTGGCCCCCACTTCACTTGCAATCGTCTCAGACACTTTGGATGACACCAAAGTCTCGAAGAAAATCGTCTTCACCTGATGCTCTTTTGCAAAATCAATGACCGATGCCATCTGCGCTGTCGAAGGTTCTTGTTCAGGTGACAATCCTGCGATGGGCACCTGTTGCAATCCATATTCCTGTGCAAGGTAGCCAAATGCAGCGTGTTGTGTGATGAAATCCTTGCGTTTGCTATCCGTCACAGCCGCCTTGAAGTCTTGATCCAGTGACTCCAGTTGAGCAACGTAGGCATCTGCATTCTTCTTGAACTCTTCAGCATGTTCCGGGGCAGCCTGTGCCAATCCCGCTTCAATATTACGTACTTCTTTGACAGCCAGTGCAGGAGACAGCCATACGTGGGGATCCAGTCCACCGTGATCGTGCCCATGTCCTTCTTCCGCCTCAGCGTCATGATCATGGTCGTGTTCTTCCGTAGTGACTTCAACCGCATGATCGTGGTCGTGTTCCTCTGCAGTCGCTCCATTCGCATGGTCATGATCGTGTTCTGTTGCCTCCGAATCTTCATGATGGTGATCATGC
The DNA here is from genome assembly GCF_024159265.1 of Paenibacillus sp. 1781tsa1. Classification (NCBI taxonomy): domain Bacteria; kingdom Bacillati; phylum Bacillota; class Bacilli; order Caryophanales; family Paenibacillaceae; genus Paenibacillus; species Paenibacillus sp. 1781tsa1. The sequence continues at coordinate 3,861,810 of NZ_JAMYWY010000001.1, forward strand.
TCTCCACCTTCAAGCAGGTTGATGCCTTTGCTTGCTTCCACCTGAATGAGCGAAGCATTGCTCAGACTTCCAGTGACCTGATCCATCCATGATTCCATACCCGCACCGTTGTATACTAGCACATCCGCTTTTTCAATACTGGCAATGTCCTGTGGTGTGGGCTCCCAATCATGAGGCTCCATCCCTGCTGGAACAAGCGTATGTACATCAGCCAGATCCCCTGCCACATTTTTAGTGAACTCATACATCGGGTAGAAGCTGACCTGTACGTTTAATTTTGCAGCTTCACTCTCTGTGGAGACCGTATTACCGGTACCTGTAGAACTTGCATTTGTATCCGAAGCGGATTTTTGTCCGCAGCCTGCAACGATAAGTGTAAGGCTGAACAATAATCCGAGCGTAGCTTTTTTACCGAATTTCATGAGATGTATTCCTCCTTGAATGGTTGACCAGAATGACGTGCTGTGATTTTGTTTCTTTACGGTGACGCTTGCGATTGCATCGTGCAATCAGCTTTTGCGCTGATATTCCAGTCAATAGGAAGACTACCAGGATAAGAGCAATCGTTCCTCCCGGAGGTGTATTTAGATGATAAGATGTGGTCAGTCCGCTAAAAATACCGATTAATCCAGTGATTATTGCGACAATGATCGCTGCTGTAAAACTACGAGACACTCTCAGTGCCAAGGCAGCGGGCAGTACAATGAGAGCAGAAACCAACAACACACCGACAATGGGCATGGCTGAAGCTACAGTCATTCCTGTCAGAATGGCAAATGCAAACGATAAACCTCTCACCTGAACGCCCCCAATGGAAGCTGTCTCTTCATCAAACGTAAAGCTATACAACGGTCTTCGTAGCAGAATGAAAAAAAGTACACCAATCACACATACCCCTGCCATCAACCACAACTGCATATCGCTAACCGCGACAATTGATCCAAATAAGTATGAGCTGAAGGTCTTGGACAGATTGGTTTGGAGACTCATTAATACCACAGCAAGGGCCAGCCCCGAAGTCATGATGATCGCTACAGGTACCTCGCTGTAGGTTCGGTAACTTCGCCGCAGTTGTTCAACCAGTAATGCACCGATCATTGCGATGGCGAATCCGCAGATGACCGGGTTAAGGTTCATGACTGAACCGAGCGCCACTCCTGCGAGTGAGACATGGGATAACGTGTCTGCCATTAATACCTGCCGCCTAAGCATCAGATAGACACCCAGAATTGGAGCGATGACTCCAATCAGTCCACCTGCCCAGAAGGCACGTTGCATGAATTCGTACTCAAACACTGCCATTCCTCACTTTCTTGCCGCTCCAGAGTAATGGTTCGGTCCAATCGATCTCCCATTTCTTCCAGCCCGTGAGTAACCATAATAATGGTGATCCCATGTTCATCAGCATAGTGGCGCATCAGATTGTAGAATCCTTCACGACTGTGGCGGTCCATTCCCGTTGTAGGCTCATCCAGTACCAGAACCTGCGGTTGCTCTGCCATAGCTCTTGCTATGCAGATCCGCTGCTTCTGTCCGCCGGAAAGCTCGCCAACTCGTGTATTCCGATACTCCCACATGCCAACTTCACGCAGACTGCGTTCAACGATGGCATCCTGCTCTGTTGTGAATCTGCGGAATAGCCCCAGCCTGGTGTAACACCCTGACCGAACCAGTTCAATTACCGTACTGGGAAATCCACTATTAAAGGATGCCACCTGCTGGGGAACATAACCGATATTGGAGTTGTTCCCACGTTTCAACTGCGGATTCATATGTATCGTGCCGCTCCAGGGCTTGAGCAGCCCCAGCAGCAGCTTTAACAGGGTCGTTTTGGCAGAGCCATTGGGACCTGTGATGCCAATGAACTCTCCCACATGGATATCCAGCGACAGTTGATCAATGACTGGCTCTTTGCCATATCCAAATTCAACATCACGCATGGAGGATAGTATCATGTCTTTCCCTCTTTTCGTAAATATTACGATTTAAAAATAACAAAAAAATTTTATCTGGTTTCCCGGTGGATCGTCATTTTCTTCAAACGTGGGGAGTACTTCTTCATCTCAAGTCTCTCTGGATGGTTACGTTTGTTCTTGGTTGTTGTATAGTTGCGGTCCCCGCACTCGGTGCAGGCTAAAGTTACAATGACTCTCATGGTTGGTGCCTCCTCTTGTCTAATCGTAATTATTACTATTTAATGATATTAGCCTATGCTTTTCTTTTGTCAACTCCACGCCGGAAAAGGATCTTTCAGTTCACGCCAGTTCATCCTAATGTGAAGCAGGTGCAACCATTGGACATCTCTACCAGCTTCTCATCATTGCGTGATAACCCTCCACCATTTCGTATTAAGCCTGTATCGATATTAACCTCACTAAGATCATTGATGATGAATCTCTTTTAATAGTAAAAATATGGATTAGTACATAGGAATGATGTATGTTGCCTCACGTACAAGCATATATTTTAGCAAAGTCCTAGTTGTGGAGGTCTGTTTCATGAAAATGGCAGCCAATCTGAAGCTCCTGTCCTTCCTGATCCCTTGTGCATTTCTTGTTCCCGTGTTGATCACAATGGCTCCAGACCTGAAGGATGCATGGAACAGTGAAGCTTTGCAAAATATGAAAACGGTATTCATAGGTATTTTCCTTGAAGCCGCACCGTTTCTGCTCATGGGTGTGCTATTGTCTTCGCTCATGCAGTGGTTCGTATCCGAAGAAATGGTCCGCAGACTTACGCCCAAGAACCCGATCGGCGGCGTGTTGGTGGCAGGGTTGCTAGGTATTATTTTTCCCATCTGTGAATGTGGCATGATCCCGGTCGTAAGAAGGTTGATGCACAAAGGCATGCCTGCCTATATTGCAGTTACGTTCATCTTGAGTGGTCCTGTAGTGAATCCCATCGTATTTACCGCAACTTTGCTCGCCTTTCCCTCCCATCCTGAGATTACCATTGCCCGCATGGGACTGGCCTTTGCCGTAGCAGCTTCCATAGGCATGCTTGTGTATGTGTTTGTTCGTCGAAATCCCCTTCGGTTGCCAAAAGTCCCAGTGACCGAGGTCAAGACGCATCCTGGATTTAAAATGGCCCAACCTCATGCCCATGCAAATGCTCATGACCACAACCATGTGAAAAACTGGCGCAGCTTCTTCATTCATGCCGGAGATGAATTTGTCGATATGAGCAAATATCTGGTGATCGGTGCCTTGATTACAGCCTGCATCCAAACATTCATTAGCCGCAGCGATCTGATCTCACTTGGCAATGGTCCTGTCGCCTCCTATGTGTTTATGATGGGCTTTGCGTATGTACTGTCTCTCTGCTCCACTTCTGATGCTTTTGTTGCTTCTGCGTTCTCACATACATTTGCACTTGGGCCGCTAGTATCCTTCCTTGTGCTAGGTCCGATGCTCGATTTTAAAAGTACGCTCATGCTGCTTTCGACCTTCCGTACCCGGTTTGTTATCGGTCTAAGTCTGGCGATTATCACACTCGTCTTCGTCGGCTCTTGGTTGATTAACCTGCTGGTATAAACGTTGAGTAAAATACTTCATGACATGAATGGTTAACCCCATGAACTTTCATCCTGACTATGAATAGAAATGAGGTGATGATATGAACCACACTGTCTATACGATGACCAAATCTCCTGTTCCAAGATCCCACGTCATCCAATGGCATAACTTAATCCGTGCAGCATGGATCGGCGGACTAGCGGTATACATTATTCACTTGAATTCGAGTGATTCTCTTCATTATTATTTGGCACCAACGATGCAAAAACTGCTGTTATGCTGCCCTGTTCCCTTTTTATTTATTGCTGTTACCATGGCTTGGCATGGATTATTCGGCAGAAACGAGGTTCATTGCGACTGTGAACATCCACCACCCTCGGGGTTCCTTCGTAGCTCAATGGTATATGGTCTGATTGCTATTCCCTTGTTGCTGGGATTTCTGTTACCTGATCGGGCTCTCGGCAGCTCTATGGCCAGTCAAAAAGGAATGTCTCTCACGTATGCTCCTCCGGAGATTCGTCGTAAAGAGCCTTTACCTGAAACAGCAAAATTAAATGTACAAGATCTTGCACAGCAAAAACAGCAACAAACCACTGTTACATCTACAACGGCCACCAACGTGCAATTTGTACCGCCAGATGAGTACAGCCGCGAATTCGCAGAACTGGCGGAGAAGTTGTATGAAGAACAGGTCATTCGAGTCTATCCTGAGATTTTCTCTGAAACACTCGGCACGATCGATATGTTCCAGCGACAATTTGCAGGCAAAGATATCTCGTTAACCGGTTTTGTTTACCGTGACAAAAGCATGGATCATGAATCACATTTTGCACTCGGGCGATTTCTCGTCATGTGCTGCCCTGCTGATGCAGCTCCCTTCGGCGTCATGGTTCACATCCCAGAAGCAAATAGTTTCCCTACAGACAGCTGGGTACAAATCGATGGCACAATCGGCTCCGCACAAGTAGATGGCAAAGATACCATTGAGATCCGGGCCACAAAGTTGACACCTGTATCCGAGCCATCCACCCCTTACATTTATACCAATGCGGATTCAGTGATGGCGTATGAGCAAATAAAGAACCAATAATCGCTAGTGACTTAACCGTTTTCTCTTCAGTAACAAAAAAGCCCCAAAGCTGAGGATTACATCGCTTTGGGGCTTTCGTGTTCAGTCAGATAAGAGATTAGACCTCATCTGCTCTGTATTTATTTTTTATTCCGTTACGATATCATGAATCAATACAGGTGCATCGGCATGATCCGCAATCGTAATGTTTTCTTTGATCTTCGCAATGACGTCTGCTACGTCTTCACGATTGGCATGGATCGTTACGAGAGACTCACCAGCTTTGACTGGGTCACCGACTTTTTTGTTCAGCATCAGACCAACCGCGAGATCGATCTCGGACTCTTTTGTTGCACGGCCTGCGCCGAGCAGCATTGCTGCAGTTCCGATTTCGTCAGCAACGATTCCGGCAACATAGCCGTCTTTGTCTGCTGGAACTTCAACCAGGTATTGTGCTTGTGGCAACCGATCTGGATGATCGACAACCGAAGCGTCTCCGCCTTGGTTTGCCAGGAAATCTTTGAATTTCTCCAGTGCTTTACCGTTCTGGATCACTTCTTTTAATTTCTCCTCAGCATGCTCCAAGGAATCTGCCTTGCCCGCAAGGAATACCATCTGACGTCCAAGTGCCAGACACAGTTCTTCGAGATCTTTCGGACCTTTACCTTGCAGGGTGAGGATGGCTTCTTTTACTTCAAGCGCGTTACCAATCGCCAGACCTAGTGGTTGGGACATATCGGAGATAACAGCCATTGTTTTACGTCCAACATTGTTACCAATGCTAACCATGGCATGTGCCAATTCTTTAGCATCTTCTGTTGTTTTCATGAATGCACCTGCACCCGTCTTCACATCCAATACGATTGCATCTGCGCCTGCTGCAATTTTCTTGCTCATGATAGAGCTGGCGATCAGTGGAATGGAGTTAACGGTAGCTGTTACGTCACGCAGTGCATAGAGCTTCTTGTCTGCTGGTGTAAGGTTACCACTTTGTCCGATAACGGCAACCTTGTGTTCGTTTACGAGACGAATGAACTCTTCTTTTTCAAGCTCTACGTGGAAGCCAGCAACGGATTCCAGTTTGTCTGTTGTACCACCCGTATGACCAAGTCCACGTCCGGACATTTTGGCAACAGGAACATCCAGCGCAGCAACGAGCGGAGCGAGTACCAGTGTTGTTGTATCGCCCACACCTCCTGTGGAGTGCTTGTCTACTTTGATGCCTTCGATAGCAGACAGGTCGATCGTTTCACCGGAATTCACCATCGACATGGTCAGGTCCGCGCGTTCTTTGTCTGTCATATCTTTAAAGAATACTGCCATCGCCCAAGCGCTGACTTGATAGTCCGGGATTTCTCCTTGTGTGTATCCTTGAACAACAAAATCAATCTCAGCTGTTGTCAGTTCTTTTCCGTCGCGTTTCTTGGCAATAATGTCTACCATTCTCATGATGATCTCTCCTTGTGTGTGTATTGATTGTATAGAACACTTTGTTGTTAGACCGTTGACCGTTCCGGCTCCGGATCGTTCCTTCGATCGCTGTTGTCTCCAAGTTTTTCTGATTCCATTTTGCAATGGAGAAAACTCGGAGACAAAGGCGAACGCTTCGCTTCTTCAGAATCAATTCCGGTTCCTTCACTCCGTGCTTCAAACAAAAGTTTCGATTAAAATCAAATGATGTTTGAATATAAAATACAACAATTACAGTGTGATTGCTGTATCCAAAGCAACTACCATCATGTCGTTGAACGTTTTTTGACGCTCTTCGGCAGATGTTTCTTCGCCTGTCAGCAGGTGGTCACTTACCGTCAGGATGGTCAGTGCGTTAACACCGAACTTGGCAGCGATGGTGTACAGTGCTGTTGTTTCCATCTCTACGCCGAGTACGCCGTGCTTCATCAATTTCTCAGTGACGGAACGGTCATCGCGGTAGAAAGAATCGGAACTGAACACGTTACCGACATGAATCTTCATGCCTTTAGCTGTTGCACGGTCATATGCTTCTTTCAGCAGAGAGAACGTAGCGATTGGCGAGAAGTCATATCCACCAAATACATGTTTGTTCATGCTGGAATCGGTACATGCTGCTTGTGCAAGGATAACGTCACGTACACGTACATGCTCTTGCATACCGCCACAAGTACCAACACGAATCAGGTTTTTCACGCCATATTCACTGATTAACTCATTAGCATAGATGGCGAAGGACGGAATACCCATCCCTGAACCTTGCACCGAAATCCGGTGGCCTTGATATGTACCTGTGTAACCGAGCATTCCACGAACCTCGTTGTAACATACAACATCTTCAAGGTACGTATCCGCAATATACTTCGCGCGCAAAGGGTCTCCTGGCAAAAGGATCGTTTCTGCGATATCTCCGGGTTTTGCTCCAATATGTGTACTCATGAATGAATCTCCTCCAGTTATATATTTAGTCTATTATGATGGCAGGATCCGGAGCAGCCTCAACTACTCCGACATCCCCTATCCAGTTTTAAAACCTATTTCAAATCCTTCAGGAAGCTGGTGCCGTGTTCCGGCATTTTCACTCCAAAGTTCTCGGCTACGGTAGCACCAAGGTCAGCAAATGTGCTGCGCAGATCAAGCTTTTTACCCTCGCTGAAGCGCGGAGAGTAAGCAAGCAGTGGTACATATTCACGTGTATGGTCTGTACCACGATAGGTAGGATCATTACCATGGTCAGCTGTAATCAGCAGTAGGTCATCGTTGGTCATTTTGGCAAAAATCTCTGGCAGCCGTGCATCATAGTCTTCAAGTGCCTGAGCATAACCTTGCGGATCACGACGGTGACCGTACAGGGCATCAAAATCAACCAGGTTCAGGAAGCTGAGTCCAGTGAACTCTTCATCCATCGTTTCCGACAACTTGTCCATGCCATCCATGTTAGAGACGGTACGAACAGCCTTGGTCACACCTTCACCATCATAGATGTCCGCGATTTTACCCAAGGCAATGACATCAAATCCGCTATCTTGCAGTTCATTCATAACGGTGCGACCAAACGGTTTGAGCGCATAGTCATGACGATTCGCAGTACGTTTCCAGTTACCCGCTTCCCCTACAAATGGACGTGCAATAATGCGGCCGAGCATGTACGGATCTTCAAGTGTAATTTCACGGCAGAACTCACAGATCTCATACAGTTCTTTCAGTGGAACAACGTCCTCATGTGCTGCAATCTGCAGAACCGAATCCGCGGATGTGTAGACGATGAGCGCACCAGTTTCGACATGCTCTTGCCCCAGCTCATCCAGAATTTCCGTGCCGCTGGCCGGTTTGTTACCGATCACCTTGCGGCCCGTTTTCTCTTCAATGCGTTGAATCAACTCATCGGGAAAACCATTCTCGAACACACGGAAAGGTGTATCAATGTAAAGACCCATCAGCTCCCAGTGACCTGTCATGGTGTCTTTGCCTCTGGATGCTTCCTGCATCTTGGTGTAATACGCTTTAGGTGCGTCCGCTACAGGGACACCCTCGATTTCTTTGATGTTGGACAGTCCGAGACTGGCCATGTGAGGCATTTTCAGACCTCCGCGTTCACGTGCAATGTGACCGAAGGTATCTACATCAAAATCATCGAATTCTGCTGCATCCGGCGCTTCGCCGATCCCTACAGAATCCATAACGATCAGATGTACTCTTTTAAAAGTTGACATAACCTAAGCACTCCTTCCAATAATCCGGTTTACAAGAACAGTCCGGCGATGATCGCTGACAATACACTGACAAGCGATGCACCGTAAAGCAGTTTCAGACCGAAGCGGGCCACCACATTACCTTGTTTCTCATGAAGTCCCTTCACCGCACCGGCAATAATACCGATGGAGGAGAAGTTGGCGAACGATACGAGGAAGACGGATACGATCCCTGTTGTTCTGGCAGACAACGTTGTCTGCTTCGTCAGATCAAGCATGGCTACGAATTCATTGGATACCATTTTGGTAGCCATAATACTTCCCGCTTGAACAGCTTCCTTCCATGGAACACCCATAATAAAGGCAAATGGTGCAAACACATAACCTAGCAGCTCCTGGAATGAAATACCGAGTATTGCGCTAAACATTCCGTTAACAAGTGCAATCAAGGCAACAAAACCGATTAACATCGCAGCTACGATGATGGCGACTTTGAATCCATCCAGGATGTATTCGCCGAGCATTTCGAAGAAGGACTGTTTCTCCTCTTCCTGTACTTCCAATATATCTTCTTCCTCTGTAACCTCATAAGGATTCACAATGGAAGCAATGATAAAACCGCCAAACAGGTTCAGCACAAGTGCCGTAACCACATATTTCGGATCAATCATGGACATATAGGCACCGACAATCGACATCGATACCGTGGACATCGCCGAAGCACACAAGGTGTACAGCCGATGTTTTGGCAACAACCCAATTTGTTTTTTCACAGAAATGAACACTTCAGATTGCCCCAATACAGCCGAAGCAACCGCGTTATATGATTCCAGTTTGCCCATTCCGTTGATTTTGCTTAATACCAGACCAATATATTTTATAACAAAAGGTAAGATTCGGATATACTGCAATATCCCAATGAGTGCAGAGATAACAACGATTGGCATCAATACGCTGAGGAAGAACGGTGTCCCTACAGTATCTGCACCTACGGTAGTCAAATCACCAAATACAAATGCAATTCCTTCATTTGCATAATCAAGCAAACTTTTAAATATGGTGGCGAAGCCACCAATCAGCCATGTCCCGACCCCTGTATTCAGCAAGGCATACGCCAGAATCACCTGTAAAACAATCATAACGACCAGCGGTCGGTAGCGAATCTTCTTTTTACCGTTGCTTGCGATATAAGCCAGTCCAAAAACAACGAGTAAACCAAGAAGGGCAATTAGAAATTTCATTTGATCTCTCCTTTGAAGGTAGTTAAGCCGGATGTGAAATTCAGCTCAAAGGGTGCTTAAAAGATTCTTATCAGTAATCTTTCAGAAAACTTATGAAGCGCTTACAATAAGTTCCGTTAATTAAAGTATAAGTGTAAATTGTATTCCCTGTACCTGAGACGAAGCCTCAAGTACAGAGAATATAACATTACTTTTGTTTGATAAGCTGTGCTTGTTAAACCTTTTGCTTAATAAGAAGATGTAGATTGACCGCCCTGCATAATCTTCACACCAGAGCTTGCACCAATACGAGTCGCACCTGCTTCAATCATTTTCTGCATATCTTCCAGGCTACGTACGCCACCGGAAGCTTTAACGCCAATATCAGGACCTACAGTACGACGCATCAAAGCGATATCTTCTGGCGTTGCTCCACCTGTAGAGAAACCTGTAGAAGTTTTAACAAAATCAGCTCCAGCTCGTACAGCTGCTTGACAAGCACGTACTTTCTCATCATCCGTCAACAGACAAGTTTCAATAATGACTTTCACCAAAGCTTTACCCGCAGCCGCTTCAACGACAGCACGAATATCCTGTTCAACATAATCATCTTTGCCATCTTTCAAAGCGCTGATGTTGATGACCATATCGACTTCAGTTGCACCTTTAGCAATCGCATCCTTGGTTTCGAAAGCTTTAGTCTCCGTTGTGGATGCTCCCAGAGGGAAACCAATAACGGTGCAGATGTCTACGCCAGTACCCTGCAACTGCTCAGCAGCATAAGCAACCCAACCTGGGTTAACACATACGGAAGCAAACTGGTATTGCTTCGCTTCTTCGGTTAACTTGGCCATTTCACTTTGCGTTGCGTCCGCACGAAGCAGCGTATGGTCGATCATTTTAGCTAATTGTGGTGTAGTCAATTGAATCTCTCCCTTATCTGAACTAGTTATTTTCTATACCCTTACACTAACATGAACATATGTAAAAATCAACTTGAACTTTTGTTCACAGTTCAACTTACAGTTCTTGCTTCGTTATATTTTCTTCCTAACAAAGCAAAACATCCGCCCTTTTTACGTGGCAGATGTTGTCATCCATATCCATTTGAATTTAGAATCGCAGTAATGCCTGTGCTGTGTACTGATCCGTAACCAAAATATTCGCATAATGACCTTTAAGCGCGGCGTGAATGGCTTCAATTTTGCGTTGTCCCCCGGCGACCAGAATTGATTTTTCCTTATTTCTCAACTCGGCTAGATCAATTCCAACGGTTCTGCTGTTAATCTCTTCACTGATCAACTGACCTTCCGCGTCGAAAAAGCGTGAACAAATGTCACCTGCACCGGAGTTCATCAGCAATTGTTGCTCTTCTTCATTAAAGTAACCGAGCCTGAACAATAATGCATCTTCCTTCACAGTACCTACGGTAAACAAAGCGATGTTGGCCTGTCTACCAAGCTCTACAATTCTTCCGATATGCCGATCGGCTTCCACCATGTTTTTCACTTCAATGTTGTCGAAAATAACCGGCAGTGGCAAATACCTTGGTACCGTGTGAAAAGCTTCAGCGAATAAATGTACAATCTCAGCGGCATACGTATTGACATGGGAATGGCTTACGCCCCCCTTCAATTGCACGACTTCGACACCTTTAACCTGCTTGGGACGAAGCTGACGTGCTACGGCATGCATGGTTGTTCCCCAAGTCACACCGATAATATCCGCATCCTGAACCGTCTCCTGAAGGTAGTCAGCTGCTCGTTTGCTGATATGCTTCTGTATTTCCTCATCACTCTTCAGCGGGGCAAAACATACAAGTGCCGTATCCAGATCATATTTAGATTTAAGTTCTCCCGCAATGATATCGATATCCTCCAGCGGGTCCATAATCTCAATCCGGACGTATCCGCGATCTTTCGCGTACTGAAGTAACCTTGATACGGTTGGACGGGACACGCCCAATCTGGCGGCAATATCCTGCTGGCTGTAATCGGACTGATAATACAATTTCGCTGCTTCAATGCTTAATCGTTGCTTCTCCAGGTCCATTCCCATGTGCGCTCATCTCACTCATCCCTTTTATCGTTGGAACATAAATGCTCGTCCTGTATATTATACATGGATTTAGTATCTGGTTACTACATCGCATCCAATTCAGTATTGTCTCCATTCCATCCATTCAATTCCTTTCTGACGTATAAAACGGGAGAAACGATGCATACTACTGCGGTCGCTTCATTATTGCCAAGATTGGTTCACCCATTAATCGCACAGAGAGGAAGAACTGCATGTCTACCTTATTGTACATTACTGCCCATCCTCATGATCATGAAACCTCCTTCAGCATGGCTACGGGCAAAGCATTTATTGATGCGTATCGTGAAAGTCACCCTTCTGATGAGGTTGTTCACCTCGATCTGTATCGCTCGGATATTCCGCATATCGATGCGGATGTCTTCAGTGGTTGGGGCAAACTGCAATCGGGCAGTGATCTGACTTCCGAAGAACAGGCGAAAGTAAGTCGTTTAAATGAACTGTCGGATCAATTTGCCTCAGCTGATAAATATGTTTTTGTAACACCGATGTGGAACTTCTCATTTCCTCCCATTCTGAAGGCTTATGTGGACTCTATCTGTGTGGCCGGCAAAACATTCCGGTATACAGAACAAGGTCCAGTTGGACTGTTGTCTGACAAAAAAGCGCTGCATATTCAAGCACGCGGCGGCATTTATTCCGAAGGCCCAGCGGCTCAGATGGAATCCGGTCATCGTTATTTAAGCATTATCATGTCATTCCTTGGTGTGCCGAAGCTTGATGGCATATTTGTAGAGGGGCATAATCAGTATAAAGATCGTGCAGATGAGATCAAGCAACAAGCCATTGAACAGGCGCGCACTTTCGCAAAACTGTTTTAAGAGAGGTAGTTTCATCCCATCTTCTCGGTACTGAAAACCGACCTTTTTGAACACTCACTTCCAGTGTAGTAAACAATCAAAACATAAACAAAACCCGCATGTTTCCTAGGGATATTCCCAGGAAACATGCGGGTTTTCAATGTATAATCAACCTAGAGCTTATTGATGTCCAGCGCTGGCACGGCTCATGGTTTCAAGTTTACGTGTAATCGCATGACGGTCTACTTTCAATCCCCAGATCATTTCAATAATCTGCTCTTTCTCCTCAGGACTGTCGGCATGCTTCAGTTGCATTAACAGATCATGCATTTGTTCATTAATGCCTTCAAATTGAATCCATAAATCCTGTCTTACCTCTTTTGAATCCAGATGATGATTTGCATCGACTTCTTCCTTCAATGCTTGCAGAATAGCATCTTTCCATTCGTCATCACCTAGCTGTTTCGCAATGTTCAGGAGATCCAGATAATCGTCAACAAGAAGTGAGTTCAATTCAGCATGTGTTTTCATCGTTTATTGCATCCCCTTTTCGTCTATTTACCAAGTATTATACTCGGTATTTCAGGATATGCAATAGCTGTCGGAAAAAGTTGCTTTATGTAGCCTGTCCCTTCAACCTGTGAACAAGCAAATTACACAAGACAAAACCGATCAAAACATACACACCAATCATGCCTACAATGCCCATCCATCCCAGATGGCTGTATAACAGTCCGCCTCCTGTTCCACTTACGCTTGAACCAAGGTAGTAGAAAAACAAATACAACGCATTAGCCTGGGATTTGTGCTGATTGGCCACGAGTCCAACCCAACTGCTTGCGATCGAATGGCCGCCAAAGAAACCAAAGGCAAACAGAGCGAGTCCGATAATTTTGACCCAAAGCGCTGGATGAACGGTACAGACTGCACCAACCAGAATGATGCCCAGTGCGATTCCAAGCACATGTGATCTGCCATAACGATCTGCAAGGCGGCCCATCCAGGTGCTGCTGACCGTGCCCATCAGATACACCACAAAAAGACTTCCAACAATGGACTGGCTTAGATGATAGGGTTCACCCGTCAATTCAAAACCAATATAGTTGAACAGGGTCACGAAGCCCCCCATCAGTAGAAAACCGAGTCCATACAGGCACAGCAGCCTTGGGTTGCGACATTGTGACCACAAAAGAGGTATTGGATTTTTGAATCCGGGTGAAGCTTTGACAAAATGACGCGATGGCGGGATGACAAGCCAAAAAATAACGGCTGCACACAGTCCAAGAATACCAATGAAACCCACAGCAGCGCGCCAACTGAACCAATCTGTTACCACACCGCTGATAAAACGACCTGCCATGCCACCAATCGAATTCCCGCTAATATATAGGCCCATGGCATAACCAAGACTTTTAGGTTCAATTTCTTCTGACAGATATGTCATTGCTATAGATGGCAACCCTGCGAGTGCCACACCCTGGAGAATACGAAGCAGAAGAAGCTCCGTATATCCCGGGCTGAATGCGCTCAACAAAGCAATAACAGAAGATATCACCAGTGCTGCTGTCATAATAAAGCGTCGGCCCACAGAATCAGATAAGGACCCGATGAACAGCATCGTCAATGCCATGGCGATCGTTGTTACCGATAGCGTAAGACTGGCGTGTGCCGGCGTAATGGAGAACGCTTCGCTAATCTCAGGCATCAGGGGCTGGAGGCTGTAGAGCAAAGCAAAAGTGACAAAACCTCCGGCGAACAGTGCAAGGCTAATGTTACGAAATGTCTTCGTTCCCTGCTGAATCATGGATGTTCCAACTTTCTCAGTAAGAAAGCTTCTTGGATCGACTGTGGCCTGATCGCCAGTGAAGCCTTCCATTTATCGTTATTTAGTGAACAGTTTCCGCTCCATATGGGTCAGAAACTCATAACCATCTGGCGTTACGACAATTGTATCTTCAATTTGGAATCCACCAGCACCGAGCTCGTAATAGGGTACCTCAACACATAGCACCATTCCGGACTCAAGTACGCGCTGGTCACCTGGAGAGAGGGTTATATCGTCGTACAATTCCAACCCGATGGCATGTCCGACATGCTGACGTCGGTAATGCGGAATCCCCTCACGCTGTACGCGAGATACTGCCGCATGGAATACTTCTGATGCCTTGACGCCAGGGCGCACACGCTCAAGGGCCGTCTCCCATCCACTTTTGACTGCATTAAAATGTTTTTTCATCCAAGCGGTAGGCTCCCCTGCAACAACTGTGCGGCCCGTATCTCCCCAATATCCCTCCAGCTGTAGGCAAAGGTCGAAACGGATCTGATCTCCGGTCTCAATCGTATGAAAATAATTTTCAATGAGTGGCAAGGCACTACGTGGCCCTGCCCCTACCGCTGTCATTGCGGGAGTCCCACCTGCTCTCATCACAGCCAGACGATAATGATCGGCAAGTTGCTTCTCATGAACACCTGTGGCAATCAGGTCAATGAGTTCCTGCTCAATCCGTTCATTTAATTGGGCAGCCTGACGCAGTTGCTCGATTTCAAAAGGTGTCTTGACCAGGCGGATTTCTCGGAACAACTTATATGCAGGAATTACCGGTCTGTCAGGAACCTCCTCCTTGATTCTCGTCAGAATATCTGGAGCGATCCGCATCTCATCGATTCCAATCGGCTGATCTTCGATCTCAAGCTGTTTTAATGCTGCCTTGAGTGCTTCAACTGGATTTGGATGAATAACCGTCGTTTGTAGGAGAGAATAGAACAGATCGATGTCGTCAGTTGAAAGTTTGCCTTCAATTGAACCTTCCACGAAAAAATCACTGTAGGCAAATATGTCCACTCCAGTGATACCGAATTGGGCCACCACGCCCAACCGATTCGTTGGAATGACGATACACGGCCTAGCAGATCTATCCGCAGGCAGAACCGCATAAATCTGCATCGTCCAGTTGCTTGCACGCAGCTGGGACCCGATGACATAGTGAATGTTCTCCGGAGTAGTTGCGATCAGGGCACTTAGCCCCTGAGCTTTCATCACTTCTTCCGCCCGATCCCGATTTAGACCTGAGCTATGGGACAGATGCTGTGGATTATTCATTTTGATCCAGACCTCCTTTTGTTTTGGTGCGACCAAATAAACGGTCAAGTCCCGGTACAGAGCGAAGCACTAGTTTAATCGTCATAAACAGAGCTAGCGCAAAAGCGATCAGAACGACAGACACAACAGCAATCGTTGGGTCCTGCCATTTCTCCATATACAGGAATAGCTGAATCGGCAATGTGTAGCTATCCTGACGGAGCAACAACAGGGCAGCCTCTACCTGATCGAAAGTGAAGACAAAAGCGATAGACCCCGACAGGAGCAGGGATAGTCGGAGCTGTGGCAGCGTAATTGTGAAAAAGATACGCATCGGCCCTGCGCCAAGGTCCGCGGCAGCTTCCCGGTGAGCCGGGTGCAGATTGGCTAACGCACTGCCCACAAGAGTGAGCACGAATGGAAGCACAATGACCGCTTCACCCAAAATAAGTGCAAACAGTCCGCCTGCAATATGCATTTTCGAGAACAAAATCAGGTATGCGATACCCAGCGTAATTTTCGGCATAACCATCGGAGATACAAAAAATGCCCTTAAGATACCAGAGCCAGGGAAAGGGTATTGCACGATCGCTAGCGCAGCAAGCGTACCTGTAATCAAAGCCAGCAGAACCGCCCCTGTAGAAGCAATAAGACTATTCTTGAATGCATCGAGAAACTGGGTTTGCTCACTCAGATTGGCATACCATTTCAAGGTCAGACCTTCTGGGGGAAATTTGCTGGCTGAACCTGAGCCTACAGATGTCAACATAATCATCAGCAGCGGCAACAGCAAATAAATGGCTACGGCGCCTACAAAGATGTAGAGTAACAGCTTGGTGCCCCTGTTCGACTTAACCATACGCCTGACCTCCCTTACGGGAACGACGGAACATCAACATTTCTGCTCCTTTATTCACAAGCAAGGAGACGACGATGGAAGATACAAGCAAGAACAAGCTGGCAACCGCAGCCATCGGCCAGTTGGTATCCAAGGTTCGCTGGTATATAAATACCGGAAGTGTCATGACTCTTCCTCCGCCAATCAGTTGAGGTGTGGTGAAGGCGGTGAGACATAACGTGAACACAATCTGTACCCCGCTTGCAATGCCTCTTGCCGATAAAGGCAGGGTAATGGTCAGGAACGTTTGCCAGCTGCCCGCCCCCAAATCCTGAGCAGCTGCCTTTAAAGAGGCATCACTTTGGGATAATACATTCAGGATTGGAAAGACCATAAATGGCAAGAAAATATGGACAAGCGCTACAACGACACCTGTCTCGTTGTATATCATGCTGAATCCTTCCTCAGTAAGCCCCAGCCGGATGAACAACCAGTTCATGAAGCCCTGTTTGGACAGCAAAAGCTGCCATCCGTAAGAACGCACAACTGCGCTGACCAGCAGCGGAAGAAAGGTGAGTAGCAGCAACAATTGCTTCATGCCAGGCTTCTTTAGACCAGCAATGCAATAGGCCAGCGGATATGCCAGCAAAAGACTCCATAGCGTAACCTTGAAGGCAATGCGAAACGTTGTGCCAATCAGTTTCCAATAGTAAGGATCAGATAAAAAAGCACGATAGGCCCCCCAGTCCCAGCCACGAATAAGCTTGCCATTCTCATACATATCGAAGCTATATCTGCCAAAGATCAGCAACCCGCCCAGATACACGATGCCCATCATAGCAAGCGCAGGCAACAGAAGCAGCAACCGGGTTACCCATGTGCGGTTCCCGAAGGAATACAAATTCACGATCCGTTCCGCGATCCGATTCATATTCCTGCACCCTGTACATGGTCATGCATGGGTTCAGATAACAAGAGCGCGTCCTCTGGATCGAAGCCAATTTGTATGGGCTCACCTGGACTATAACGTGAGACTCCCCGCTGATGCAGCACACTGGCCTGAACCAGGAAATCCTCTGCAATCTGCACGCTGTAACGAATATTTGCTCCGCCGTACACCGCTTCAATCACATGTCCATCCAGTTTATTAAGGCAAAGATTTGCATCTTCTCCAAGTCGAATATACTCATTACGAATCGATAATGAATGGCCTGCTCCCACTTTCGGTACAGCATTTCCAACTCTGACTTTCACCAGCAATGAATTGCCGAAACATTCTACCCGAATTCCATTGATATCATGTCCTAACACTTTCGTCTCAAAGAGGTTGGTATCTCCAATGAATTTGGCTACGAAACTATCGGCCGGTCTTTCATAGATTTCATCAGGGGTTGCATATTGCAGCAGCCTTCCGGCGCGCATGACTCCAATTCGGTCAGACATGTTCATAGCCTCACTCTGATCATGCGTTACAAAGATAAACGTCCCACCGAACTCGCGCTGGATGCGTTTCAGTTCACGCTGCATATCGAGACGCAGCTGCATGTCCAATGCAGAGAGAGGTTCGTCAAGCAGCAGCACTTCGGGTCTGTTGATCAGTGCGCGAGCAATGGCGACGCGTTGGGCCTGCCCCCCGGACAGCTCGGACACTGCACGCCTGCCATAGTCTCCGAGCTGGACCAGATCCAGCATCTCACCTACTTGCCGTTGAATATCGGCTTTTGGTAACTTCTTTACCTTTAGCCCATAGGCAATGTTGTTGAATAAGTCCATATGAGGGAACAGCGCAAGCTGCTGAAAAATCATATTGCTATTGCGTCCATAGGCTGGAACGCCAGTCACATCCCGGCCTCCCAGCATAATGGTGCCCTGATCCGGTTGCTCAAGTCCGCCAAGCATGCGCAGCAGTGTTGTTTTGCCACAGCCACTCGGACCAAGCAAGGAAACGAATTCGCCCTTTTTCACTTGGAGTGTTACATGATCAACGGCGGCTCGTTCACCATAGATCTTCGTGACTTCCCTTGTTTCAATGGATATGGTTTCTTGTCCGCTGCTCATCTCTGATTCCCTCCCATCCGTTCCGCGTTCATAACAGAACCCGGAATCGTTGCGTGCCTGACAACAATCCTTTTATTGAAGCTTTGTTTTCACGAGTCGGTCCCATAGTTCCTTCCAGGAAGAGCTGTTCTGTGCGAGCACATCCCAGTCTGGATTAATGCCGCTACTTTGCGTTTCAACGGAGAATGAAGGATCATCCTTGTACTTGTCTGGAACTGCAGCTGTCGTACTGGTTACTGGCGTACCCGTCGCTTCTGCGTATTGTGACAGCGCCTCTGCGCTCAACAATTCGTTAATGATTTCGTTTGCAACACGTGCCTGCTCAGGTGTTGAGCCCTTCACGACCTGAAGTGTGTACGGGAAGGAGATGGCACCTTCGCTTGGATATGCTACGGCAAGTGGAGAACCTCCATCAATCCATGTCTGCGCAACCTGTGCACTGAATGGGGCAATGAGTGCATCACCTGACTCCAGCAGTGCTTTCAGCTGATCATTAGATGAAACCAATGTGCCAATCTGGTCACTGCGATCTGCCCAGAACTGGAAGGCTGGCTCGGGATTTTCATAGGATGCGCCAATTTCTTGACCTTTGGCAGCAATAAGCGGGGAGATATAGGAATAAAACATGTAGTCCCAGAGCGCAGTTTTTCCTTTGAACTCCTCGTTATCCCATAGATCGTTCCAGCTGGTAGGCGGCGTTTTTACCAGGTCTTTGTTATATACCAGGGCGAAGCTCGAAACGCCCCAGACCACACCTTTATTGTCTGGCTTGTGGAAGGACTCCGGGATATCCTTGATATTGGTTACGATGCTTGTATCTAATGGCTCCCACATGTCATCGTTCAAACCTTTAGCCGTCGCATCTGCATTGAAATAACCGAAGTTGACGACCGGATTGTTGGCATCAGCCTGCTTGCCTGCCACCATCTTTGGATACATTACCGAATTGGAGGACTCCTCAAAAGTGACTTCAACGTTGGGATGTTCTTTCACATACTCGGCAACCACTTCTTTAGGAACAACATCCTGATTGGAACCGGCCCAGATAAACATCGTCAGCTTAACTTTGTCTGCGCCTGCTCCTGCTCCTGAAGAATCGCTCTCTCCGGCAGTATTACTTGAGTTACCGGCTCCACCACAAGCGGAAAGCACCAATGTACCGGCCAGTGTCAGTGAGGCGAGGCTGAGAAAGCGTTTTTTGTTTGATTTAAACATGCAATTTCCCCCATCCATGTAGTTGGTTTTACGGTTTTATCGCTAAGACGGAACTAGATATTCTCCATACACTTGATCAATTCAACCCTATTTGCTGGCGTATCCCTTCCATAATGTCTGAGATCTCCCGTGGATCTACAGTTAGGGAATCCTTATGTTTCTCCTCTACAATGCCCATGGTCTGACGCTTCAGGTAGTCTCTCAGTGCAAGCGGAGCATTCAGCAATGCCTGATTCAGCGTTACCTGCATCTCATCGCTCCATATGTCTTCAAATTGTTCCCGCGCCTTGCCATAGGCGAACTCCTCCTGCTTACGCGCTCGCTTGGCTCGCATTTGTTCGGTATCGCTCTCGTTTAGCTCCAAGCCGTCAATCACAACACCGTATAACTCAAGAGCTTTCTCCGTGGATACCAGCCCTCTTCTTACATCTTCTAGAACCAGACGAGAATCACGTTCATACGGATCGCCATATCCGCCTCCGCCTTGCGAAAGGAACGTAACCGTTTCTCCAGGCTGAAGTAACAGCTCATCAATTCTTCCCAGATGATGCTCACTTGCACGCCCAGCATTAAAAATCGCTTCTCCATGTGAACCTACACCACCACCGAGCCTGCCCCACGGCTGAAACTCCATACGCTCCATGTTTCTAGCCGTCAATACAGTATCCGGTGTTAGAATTCTGACACACAGGTCAATCCCGCTTCCACCCCGGAAGGTTCCCGCACCTGCCGAGTCAGTACGAAGACCATAATGCTCGATTAACACAGGCATTTCGGATTCCACCGTTTCCGCAGGAATATTCCGAAGATGACCGACCGCAAAATCCATGCCGTCAATCCCGTCTTTCATCGGCCTAGCTCCCGAACCTCCGCAGATCGGCTGAATTACGCCCACCTTTTTCTTGCCATCGGATGCATCTGTCATCGCCATCATGACGATGCAGGCTTGTCCAGCTCCTGCCGCGGGGACCATATTGCCCTGAGCTTTCCCCAGGGCTCCCGTGATTACGTCCATCAGCCGAATAAAGGTCGCGGCACGTGCCCCAACAGCTGCCATCGGCTCCGGATTAAGCACGGAAGCAGGCGGCGCGTAATTTCGCACCATGCGAATCATGCCCGAATTCCAAGGAATGGTCGGATCGAGTGTACGGAAATAACGAATGAGTGCGGGTACCAGCATGTAATGTCCCTGTTGATTGTGGGTAGGGATATTGAATGAAGCCCTGACCTGAGGATCGGTGCCGCTAAAGTCCAGATGAATGTCACTGCTTGCAATCGTCATCTTGCAACGCAACCGAATAGGATATCCCCCTGGTCCTTTCTCCAGATAGTCCCAGAAGTCATAGGATCCGTCCGGAATATCCTGCACAATGGCACGGGCCTTCAGCTCGGCGTATTCCAGCAAATGTTCGATGCCCTGCTGAATTTTTTCCACGCCATAACGTGCAATAAGTTCCTCAAGCCGCTGCTCTCCCCGATTCAATGCAGCCATAAGCGCTTTGAGATCACCGAGATTTTGCTCCGGAATTCGGCTGTTGTCCAGAAACATGCGCAGGATCTGCTCGTTCAGAACACCAGCTTCATACAGCTTGACTGGTGCAATACGAATGCCTTCCATATGAATATCGTAGGCGCTGGGAGATACACTCCCCGGTACCTTGCCACCCACGTCAGAAGAATGAACAAAGCACATGCCGTATGCAATAATACGCTCTTCGTGAAAATAAGGCTTGATGAGATGAATGTCTGGAAGGTGTGTGACCATGCCTTTGGTAGAATATGGATCATTACATATGACGAGATCCCCTTCCTTCCAGTCTTCTATACTGTTAATGGTCGCAGCAGCAGGAATGCCCAGGGACAGATTGTAGCCCGTCTCCAGCGGCGAGCCGAACGTTTCCCCGGATGGAGATAAGAGGTAGGTTCCAAAATCGCCCGTTTCTTTGACAAAAGCGGTGAATCCTGTGCGCAGAACGACATTCGCCATTTCTTCCACGGCGGCTTGAATCCGGTTGTTGAAAATCTCAAGAAAGACCTTGTCACCGATCATGCTTCCACCTCCCCAATCACGTTTCCGTAGGCATCCCGGTGTACCTTAAATCCAGGCGGGATAAAGATCGTTGTATCATATTCCTCCACAATAATAGGCCCGGGGATGGGAGCATCCACCTGTGGAATCTGTCCCCTTTTAAGTACCTTAGCTGTCTGCTGTACATGGTCAAAGGTAATGATCCGTTCTTCCGCTTCACTCTCATCGAATGGAAAATTTGCTGGAGCTACCGTGTTATGAGTAGGCAAAACACCAACAATGGTCGCTCTGAGACTTACAAACATAACCTCCGCCTCTGGCTGACTAATGCCAAACACGTTTTGGTAAGATGAATGGAATTTCATTCCTGCCTTTTTAGGGTCTTCAATTTCTTCCAATGTCAGCGTGACCTCAAGATCAAATGCTTGTCCTTCATAGCGCATATCCGCACTGTATAGGCAATAGATATTGTCCAGCTTGACACCGCCTCGCGCTTCCTCATCGACCCAGCTTCGTCCCTGGTTTTCCAGTTCAGCGAAAAGAGAACCTAATTCGCCAGACACTAAAGTCTGGGTGCTTTTATGTAACGTATAAACGAAATCATTGCGAAGATTGGCAACCGTGCAGCCCATGGCACACAGCGTTCCCGGAGATGGCGGGATCAGCACTCTGCCAATGCCTACCTCACGTGCCATCAGAAAAGCATGCATCGGGCCAGCTCCACCATATGCGAGCAACGTAAAATCACGAGGATCAACACCCTTGCGAGCCATTAGGGGAGAAAACTGGGCATACATATTGGCGGTTGCTACATCGAGAATGGCTTGCGCAGTATGTTCAGCATTCAGTCCAAGCTTCTCTCCCAGATTGGATAGAGCACGCTCTGCAAGTTCGGGATACAGACGCATTTGTCCACCAAGGAAACGATCAGCATGCAAGATACCGAGCTGTAGATAGGCATCTGTGGTTGTCGGCTCTTCTCCCCCGCGCTGATAGCATGCCGGACCCGGGTTGGCTCCCGCGCTACGTGGTCCAACCTTGAGTACGCCTACGGAATCAAGCCAGGCAATTGAACCCCCACCTGCTCCTATAGCCGTTACATCAACAGCAGGAATGATGACAGGAAAATCACCAACCTTGTTTTCGGATGAATAGGTTGGTTCTTTGTCAATCAGAGCAACATCAACGCTTGTCCCGCCCATGTCAAATGTGATGACCTGATGAATCCCAGCTCGTTCAGCGATATGGGTCGCGGCGATTACGCCGGAAGCAGGCCCTGATAGAAGCGTGCGTACCGGTTCATTAGCCGCTCTGGCAGCTGTCATAATTCCACCGTTGGACATGGTGGACAGCAAGTTGGCTTTGAGGCCATACGCCTGAATCCCTTCTTGCAGACGCAGGAAGTAAGACCCCATCCTTTCACCTACATAAGCATTCATCGCCGTTGCGAGTGTTCGTTCGAACTCACGCTGTTGTGGCCAGATAGCGCTGCTTCGGCAGAGGAACAGTTGTGGATAACGTTCCCTGATCAGATCTTCCGCAAGCTGTTCATGAGCAGGATTCACATAAGCATGCAAAAAACTGATGGCCAAAGCTGTAACGCCATCCTCCACCAGCTCATGCACCGCTTGCAACAGCTGTTCTTGATTCAGTGGCTGGAGTATCCCCCCACTCGCAATCACCCGTTCATCAACTTCCTTAACGCGATGTCTCGGCACTAACGGATCTGTCTTGTCACCGTACAGATTGGTTGTATCCTCAAGTCGCAACCGCCGGATCTCAAGAATATCGCGGAATCCTTTAGTGACCAACAGGCCTGTAACAGCACCATTTCGTTCGATTAACGTGTTGACGCCAAGTGTTGTTCCATGCACAAATAGATCAATCTCACGAATGTTCACGCCATTTGCCTTGAGTTGATCAAGTACGTTGAAAATCGCCTGTTCTGGAGCTGCTGCAATCGATGGCGTCTTCAGCGCCGCAATCACCCTGTTCTGATGGTCCATCACCAGTGCATCCGTGAAAGTACCTCCGATATCTATGCCTAAACGATAGAGTGTGTCCACAAGCTCAACTCCTTTAACACCGGGTTTCGTTCAAAGGTGTTTTATTGGTTTTGCATGGCGAAATAACGTTTGACATCATTGATCATTTGGTTAATATGGTTCACCATTGCCGCTTCAGCCTGCTCTGGAGAGCCGGCTATAATAGCATCCAGAATCTGCTGATGGTCCACAACTAATTCACTTCCTACTCTCCGGCGAATATATGCTGTCTCCAGAAAATCACGGCTTGTCTCCCATACCAGTTCAACCGCGTGCAGAAGAATTTGGTTTTGCGCAGCATAAGCCAGCAATCTGTGAAACTCCCGGTCCTGCTCGTATGGTATAATATTTTTGGAAAGCAATTCATACTGGTTCGCAATCGATGCTTGCAACAGTAATATGTATTCTTTCGAGGCACGCTCTGCTGCCAGGGAAGCGATCTCCCGCTCAAGTGCCCTTCTGGCAACGAGAACATCCAGCAGTGCCTTTTCCCCGGAATGATTTAACATCTGAATTAACTGTGAATTCACACTTTTTTGCTGCAAATCTCTTTCCAGTGTCTTCATTCGGTCCAGACCCTGTTCGGTCAGAGTCCTTCCCTTGCGACCTTCCAGAACCGTAAAACCTTCAACATCCATCTCCATAAGTCTTCTTCCGATGGTTGCCTGACTCAGACCATACGTTTTGCCCAAAGTATGAACCAACGTACTAGCCCCGATGGGAGCGCTGGCGTCTCGAAGCTGCTTCAGCAGTTCGTATTCCAACTCCATTTCGTTTAGCTCAGGACCCACTGCATTTCCCCCCTCTTAAATACTTAATTGTTATTAATTATGCTTTTAGTTGTTACTCATTGATGATTAACGATAGTATAACTTCAAGCCATCTCAGTTTCAACAAATCTCATCAAATTAGTACGAATTATTCACTTCCGCTTTAATATTACGTTTACTAATTCGACATTAAAAAAGAGCATTTCACATCCTTTATTCCAACATTTAGCTGGAGGATGCAAACTGCCCTTAAGATAGTAATATTTTGAATCATGAACACACTCACGAATGAACAAATAAGGTCTCAGGACTTGAGTTGTTGCAGCAACTGCACACGGTATGCTTCACTCTCAAGAGATTGGATTTCCTTGTATTCTTCGGCAGTAAGTACTTTAGGTTCCCCTGCTGCCTTGGCGATCATATACACCTTCGCACTTTCTTCCACTACCTGGGTGCGGTAATGGGCTTCACGGAGGTTTTTACCCGTTGTGACCAATCCGTGATTGACGAGAATGAGTGCCGTATGTTCTTCGACCTTTGCTGAGACTGCGTCCGCGAGAAGTTTGGTCGTTGGCAGAACGTATGGCACGAATCCAATATCGCCCACCAATGCCGACTGATCAGGAAACAAGTGTGGCAATTCATCGAAAACGAGACTGAGTGCGATTGTATATGCCGGATGTGTATGTACAATGGCTTGAATATCCGGATTCACACGATAGCTGTACAGATGCATCAATACTTCAGAGGAAGGGCGTGTTGCTCCGGCCCGAGTCTCTCCGGTCGCAATATCAATTGCAATCCATTCTTCAGGCTCCAGATCTTCAAGCGCGTAACCACTCGGAGACAACAACATCGTCCCCTCCGAACGGGCGCTGAGATTACCACCTGGGCCTACGACCAGTCCTTGGGCAACTGCTCTGCGGGCATATTTCGTCAACTCTTCCCTTATTTGCTGTTCAGACATGTTCCTCACCACTCCTCGAACTTTTCTTTTTTAGCATTTTATGTCCATGCTCATTGTATTGAATCTGTTCATTACCTTATGATTTGATTCAGACTTTGGTAGTTCTCATAAGCTTCTTGCCACACCTCTGTATCCGCAGGTTCATAGGTCTCGGGGGAAAAGGAAGTAGCCATGACCTCCCGGACCTCAGCCAAGCTACTCACTTCTACATGTGCAAGGAATTGCAGCATGCAATTCCCGGCTGAAGTTGCCTCTGCCGGGCCTGCCACCACCGGTACGCCGGCTGCATTGGCTGTAAACTGGCACAATAGTCGGTTGTGCACACCGCCACCAACCATATGAATGACACCAGGTCTTGTACCTGTAATCAACTGCAGTTCATCCAGCGTCTGTCTGAATTCCAGAGCAAGACTTTCCAGAATGCAGCGTACAACCGCTCCAGTCGTTTCAGGTATTGTCTGTCCGCTGGCATTGCATTGTTGCCATATTCGCTCAACCATATTCCCTGGCGCCAAATATACGCTATCTCCCGGCGATACGTAACTTATATGCGGCGCTGCCAAGGTAGCCAATTGAATCAGTTCTTCATGTGTAAAAAGTTGATTCTCCCGCTCCCACTGTCGTTTGCATTCCTGTAGCAGCCACAAACCTGAACGATTTTTCAGGGTACGTACTTTACCACTTACGGTCCCTTCATTGGTGAATCCCAATGCAAGACTTCGGTCATCCAATACAGGTGTATCACGCTCCACACCCATAAGAGACCAGGTTCCACAGCTGATAAAAGCGAAATTCGAATCCATCGCAGGGATGGCTGCCAAGGCAGATGCGGTATCATGTGAGCCCACAGAGACTACCTGCATCGGTCCAGTCCGTAATTCGGCGCATAAATCATTCGTTAACTGCCCCAGCACGGTACCAGGCTGAACGAGTTTTGGAAATAATGTTTCCGGTATACCAAGACGTCCAATCAGTTGCTCATTCCAACGCGCCTCTCCTGCATGCAACAGCCCGCTGGTACTTGCAATCGTATACTCACAAGCCTGCTGACCGGATAGATAATAGTGAAACAAATCTGGCATAAATAACATGCGTACATCCGGACGCAAACCTTTGACATGCTCTCGCACACTGCCTAGCAATTGGAATACCGTATTGATTTGCTGCGGCAGAACGCCAGACATGGCGTACAGTTCTTCTTCTTTCACAAGGTGCAGAACTTCTTCCATCCACTGCGCATTGCGTGCCTCCCGATAGTGACGTGGATTCGAGCATAATCTTCCCGCCCCATCTACCAGTCCATAGTCCACTCCCCACGTATCCACAGCTATAGAACGGACCGTTGGAGAGACGCCTTGCGTCCCTTTCACAATGCCTTGTTTTAATTCATGAAAAAGTCGCAGGAAATCCCAATACAATCCATCCCCCAGCTGCACGGGTTCATTGTTGAATCGATGTAATT
Organism: Paenibacillus sp. 1781tsa1; assembly: GCF_024159265.1. Taxonomy (NCBI): domain Bacteria; kingdom Bacillati; phylum Bacillota; class Bacilli; order Caryophanales; family Paenibacillaceae; genus Paenibacillus; species Paenibacillus sp. 1781tsa1. The sequence continues at coordinate 3,888,636 of NZ_JAMYWY010000001.1, forward strand.
CTTGTAACGAGAGTCTGTTTCCATCAAAAGAACCCCGGACTACCCGTCCACTACCGGCGCCGTAATCGGCAGCAAGCACATGTGTTGCTTGATTGCCCATTCTTTCAAGCCTCCTTAACTCTACGCGATAAGCCGTATTCGAGTTCTGAACATAGCTTTCAAGAGAACGCCATGTTACCTTCATTTCATAAGGAACATGGCGTTTGACAGGAATGGAACTTTATTTTAGCGATATAACGGGCCAAACACATTGCAAGCACGGTAGTCTGCGCTCTCCGGTTCACTTGTGCCGAATAATCCCCATGCACGCGGACGGAAAATCTCCGATTCAGGTACATTATGCATATTTACCGGAATGCGTAGCATGGAAGCGAGCGTAATCAGATCTGCACCGATGTGTCCATACGAGATGGAGCCATGGTTCGCACCCCACTGATTCATGACCTCGTATACGGAAGTAAACGCTCCCGATCCGGTTAGAACAGGTGCAAACCAGGTGGATGGCCATGTTGGATCTGTTCGCTGATCCAGCGTATCATGCACATCTTCAGGCAGATCAACCGTGTAACCCTGAGCGATCTGCAGCACTGGTCCCAGTCCTTTGACGAGATTCAGACGTGTCATCGTTACAGGCATACCACCTTTGGTCAGGAAATCCGCAGAATAGCCGCCCCCGCGGAAATATTCAACGGATGCCGGTCTCCACGATGTGGCTTTCAGACAGTCCTGAACTTCCTCATCTGTAATTTCCCAGAAAGGCTTAAGGACAGGCTTCCCGTCTCTGGACTGTTGTCCTGTGCCATCCAAAGCTGCGGAACCGGAGTTAATCAGATGCAGAATGCCATCCTTCGCGTTTCCTTCCAACTGATGCCCCGTCACACGCTGTACCGAATCCGGACTCCAATACGTACGCACATCAGCGAAGATCTGAGCCGTATGTGTGAGCAACGAACCAAACAACATGGACACACCATTCAAGCTATCATTCTCTGTTGCAACCAGATAGGGCGCACGCTTGCCATTCCAGTCAAAGGAAGAGTTTAATATGGACTCCAGAAAATCTCCGTTCGGAGAATGGTCCGTCCACTGCCGTTGTCCCTGGAAGCCGGATACAATCGCGTGGTGGCCCATCGATTCTTCTGTAAACCCAAGCTCTGCCAACCTTGGGTTGCCCGCCATCAAGTCACGCACGATTTGGGTCATTTTCACAACCGTTTCCCATTCGTACTCTTTGCGTTTGCGATCCGTTTGCAGATGGGCAGCGTTGTTGTCCGGACCTTCGCTACAATTCTCCTTCACCCATGCCAGCGCGAGTTTATACTCCTCGGGGTCGTAGATTTCTTCTTCGATACGGCGAGTAAGTTCGCTCATATCCACGTATTCATTGCGCATACCCAGATACTCCTGGAAAAATGAATCGTTCACAATCGAACCCGCAATCCCCATGGATACTGATCCAATGGATAGATAAGCTTGCCCTTTCAAGCTAGCGGCTGCAAGACCCGCACGACTGAACCGAAGCAATTTCTCGCGCACGTCATCGGGAATCGTTGTATCTCCGCCGTCCTGCACATCCTCTCCATAGATCCCAAAGGCCGGAATTCCCTTCTGTGCATGGGCAGAGAGTACCGCTGCCAAATATACTGCACCCGGACGTTCAGTCCCGTTAAAACCCCAGATGGCAGTAGGGATGGATGGCGACATATCCATGGTTTCCGTACCATAACACCAGCATGGTGTCACGGTGATCGTTACGCCCACATTGGAACGACTGAACAATTCAGATGCTGCGGCCGCCTCGGCCACACCGCCAATACAAGTCTCAGCGACAACACATTCCACCGCGGAACCGTCTGGATAACGCAGTTCGGCTGCAAGCAGCTCGGCAACGGATGTCGCCATCCGCATCGTCTGCTCTTCCAGTGACTCACGAACCCCTTTGCGTCTTCCATCAATCGTCGGACGAATACCAATCTTGGGGAAAGCCTGCTTATAACGATAATCCTGATGTGTCATACTAAAGTGTCCTCCTTCAATTCGTTTCATAGAATTTGGGTTGAATTGAGAAATCTTTTGTCTGATCCAAGTGTATTGAATGGCGTGAGATAATGACGGAAATACAACCGATACCCGGGCGGCACACAAGAACTGCATACACAGATTATCCAGAGCCTTCTCGACTATTGAATACGTTTACATATTTAAAAAAGAAAAAATACCAATAAACCATTTCATTAATCAGCTTTGTATGTAGTTCCCCTATTCTAGAAAATGGAACGTGCATGAGCGAATTTAACAAAATGGTTTATGTAGTAGTGACGTTCAGAACCCTTTAGGGTTATCGGTAACCCTAACATAGCATGAGCCTATCTTGCTGTCAATTGGCATTATCCTATAGAATGGTAAGACTATGTTGCGGAAAGGTTAGGTCCCTAATGATTACCATTTACGATATTGCCAAAAAAGCCAACGTCTCCGCCATGACGGTCTCCAAGGTCATTAACCATACAGGCCGCATAAGTTCCGCGACACGCGAACGTGTGCAACAGGTGATCGACGAACTTGGCTACATCCCGAACTCCAATGCACGCAGCCTTGTGCTTCAGCGAACCCAGATGCTCTCGCTGCTTATTACCGATATTACCAACCCTTTTTATACAACACTCGCCCGTGGTGCTGAAGATGCAGCCCATCTTCGTGGGTACCGTCTTTTATTCGGCAATAGTGACGAGGATTACAATAAGGAAAAGGATTACGTAGATGCGATTCTGTCTACTCGTGTGGATGGTGTACTCTTTGCCCCGGCGGGAGATCGTTCTCTAGCTCATCTGAAACAGTTGCAGGAACGTCACATACCGTTTGTCTTTCTGGACCGAACCGTCCCTGGTATTACGTCAGATATCATTGCCGGAGATAGCCGGGAAGGTGCAATTGAGCTAATCCGTTATCTGGTGCAATTGGGGCACCGGCGCATTGCTCTGGTCAATGGTTCTTCCGAGGTTTCTACCGCCAGACTGCGGGAGGAAGGTTATATAGAGGGTATCCGTGAGGCCGGAGCTGAGATCGATCCCGAGCTTGTGCTGCGAACCGGGTACCGGAATTTCACCGATGAAGAGGGACTGGATCGACTACTCTCACAACGGGAGCAACCAACAGCCATTTTTGCAGCCAACAACATGCTGGCGATTGGGGTCATTCGGCTTTTGCGCAAACGAGGACTGCGTGTACCAGAAGACATTTCCGTTGTGTGTTTCGACGATCTGGATCTGGCTTCTGCTTTTGATCCTTTTCTGACCGTAGCTGCACAGCCAGCATATGACTTTGGGTTTCAGGGCGTACAAATGCTGATTGACCGAATTGAGGGCATGGCCCCTTCCGAAGCCCAAACCGTCATTCTACCATCAGAACTGCGCATACGGGCTTCAGCTACTGCTCCACGTGAGCAAAAATAGAGTTAAGCACCAGAGTTGACTAAATATTATCGTGTAAATGATTAGTCCCACCTATCTGGATTAGCTCCCGTTCAAATTCGAAAAATGTACAACATGAACAGGGTGCACCGGAGATTACGCTCTGGTTGCACCCTGTTTGATGTTCATACGTTGGAATGACCCAATTCGTCCGAACTGGTTGGTTCGTCAGGTTCATTCAGTTTCATTTTGGTTCCATCCAAGCCGATATTCTACCGCTCCGATTGTAATGCGAGAGCGACCTCACGAACGAGTCCTGGGAACCAATCCATTAGAGGTTCGAACGTATATCCAGCTTGTTCTGCCTTGGTCATGTCCATCGTCCATGATTGCTCAATTCCGAAGGGTGACATGTCCTCTTTCACCGTTTCTGTGAGGATCTGGGACTGCATGCCCGTGACCGTCTCAATAAGATGTATCATGGCTGACAGTGTAATCGCACCCTTGGAAGCTGCATTCACCGGACCGGTAATGGACGAATGTCCAAGCCAAGCGAGGAATCTTGCCGCTTCGGTGGAATTGATAAATCCAATCTCCGCATCCGGATTTGGCATGCCAATCGGTTTTCCTTTTTGCACATGTTCAATATGAAAATGAAGTCTTCTCGTATAATCATCAATTCCGAGTACAATTGGAATACGCATCGCTACAACTGGGAAATCCGCTTCCTGGAAAAACACAGCTTCTGCAAGCCGTTTACCTTCTCCGTACGAAAAATCCTCCGCACTCCCATACTGTAACGGATATGTATACGGGTCAAAATCCGTTTCCTTAAATCCAGGTCTGGGATCACCGTACACCGAGAGTGTGGATGTCAAAACGTATCTTTTGGTTCGCCCAGCGAATGCCTCGCATGCCGATTTCGCCGCATCTGGGGAATAACAGATATTGTCGTACACGACATCCCACATGTCTGTCTGCGCAACCTCTGCCAGAGATTCCGGGTTTTCACGATCCATCTTGATCCGGTTCACTTCGGGTCCGAAGTCAACATCTGTTTTACCACGAGTGGCGACTGTGATCTGCGACTTCCCTTCCCACAGTAAGTGATCCACGAGACGTTTGCCAAAAAAGCGTGTACCCCCAAGTATAAGGACTTTATTCATCCGAAAAACCTCCTATCTTGTTCAATTATGTTTAACAATGTGAAGCATGGTGTGAGCATTCCTTTGAAACTCATATGAAGTTAGTTCTTCGGAAACGGCGTATCCACGCTGTTCGAGTATTAATTTTAATTCATCCATGTGCTTGTAACGTTCGCCAGACAGATCCACTGTTGGGAAAATGCGAACCTCTCGTTTGCTCACACGCAGCAGCTCCATTACGGTTGCAACATGAAAATCAACATGCAATCGATCCGCATACGTAAAAAGAAAATGGGCGGATAACGTCAGATCGAATTGTTCATCGGCAAAAGGAAGATCTGGGAGCACCGATGCTACGTAACGGTCAGGGAACATTCTCATATCTGCGATGCAATCTGTGATGGCACGAGTTCGCTCTTCCTTTAACCCCTGGATTGATCCAAATTGATCCCACACATATATGTCTTGCACGGGTACCATCTGTTTCATCGTATGCTCAATGTCCTGATATCCCTTTACTTCAAGCTCGTCGATCCCGTATTCGTAGGCAATATCCACCGCTATAGGGTCTGCACCCAACTTGCGCGCCTGACTGCTGAACGAACATGCTCCGCCGGGACAATCCAGAATCGACTTGCCAGTAATCTCCTCTACCGTTAAGTTGAACATCTTCATATATTCCTCGAAGGTTCTTCCTATGAAAACAATCTGTGACAGTTCCAATCCACCAGAATCATTGACACGGTTATCTTCTCTGCTGTTCTTCTGATCATCTCTATTGTTGCTCTGCTCATCTCTGCTCATCTCGTCTCAGCTACCTTTCCGTTTTGGAATCAATCGTTAGGGAACACAAGCCCGATCTGCTTCCGAATCTGATCCATGACCTGCATCGTAACATAAGAACGTTCATACGTGTTCATGTCGGATTCCTTTTTGCCTTCCTGAACCAGATTCACGAACTCCTCCACTTCATAATACATCGCCGGATGGTTTTTTTCGACTGTGAGTTGCTCCACCGTACCGTCATTGTATCGTATCTCTGCATGTTCTGGTGAACCGATCTTGTCAATGATGATGCTGCCCAGTTCCCCCATAATCTCGCTTGGTAGATGAGAGTTGGAGATTTTGGAGTATGTAACGACCGCATCCATCCCATCATAATCCAGTAGCACGCTGCCCTGTCCATCCACCCCAGATTCCAGCATCATCGCTTGGGACTGAACACGGTTAGGTGCACCAAACAATGTAATCAATGGGTAGAGACAATATACACCGAGATCCATTAACGCGCCATTGGCGAGTTCAGGCTTGAACGCGTTCAGGACAATCCCTTCTTTGTACTTGTCGTAACGCGAAGAATACTGAGAGTATCCTGCTACGTATTTGCGGACAGGACCGATTTTATGCAGGTTTTCCTGCACCATTTTGAACTGGGGAACAAGAGTAGATTTCATCGCTTCCATGAGCAGAACCTGATGTTCTTGTGCTGTATCGATCAACCTCCGAACTTCGGCGCTATTTGCAGCCAGAGGTTTCTCGCACAATACATGTTTACCGTTTCTCAGATAAAGTTCAGCCTGCTCCGCATGAACCGTATTCGGTGTTGCGATATAGACTGCATCGATCACATCACTTGCCGCCAACTCTTCCAGATCGGTGAATCGATGTTCAACATCATATTTATCTGCAAATGCATTAGCCTTTTCTTCAGTTCTTGAATACACGGCGGTTAATTTGAATCCTTCAACCTGTGCTGCGGCTTCAAGAAGCCTTTCTGTAATCCAGTTGGTACCCACTACGCCAAAACGAACCATGCCTACCTACCTCTTTCATCTATAAATTTCATTTGAGTTCTATATGAATCCAACTAAAGTATCTACACTTACCACTCCGATGACAGAATAACCTTCCGATCGCTGTTATCCCCAGATTTTTTTTAATTCCCTTCTTCAAAGGGAAAATCCGGGGATAAAGGCGAACGCTTCGCTTCTTCACGTTATTTCTGTCCTCTTCGTTCTCGTGTAGAAAGTTTAGTTGAACCTATATAACCTGTAATACCATCCTATATATTGTAGCTCATATTTCGTTCAGATTGAAGGAAGGTACTGTATCCCAGATATTGATATCTTGCTTTTTAAGTTAAAACTTCGTCAATCCCTTCGAATCAAGGGTATAATTAGAGATGAGGTGAGCACCATGGAAAGTCCAGATCAAGATCGCATACTGCCCAAATCGATAGATGAAAAATACTGGCATGCCATCATCCACAACGATAATTCTTATGATGGAACTTTCTTTTACGGCGTGCAGACAACGGGTATTTTCTGCCGCCCCTCTTGTAAGTCAAGAGCACCCAAAGCTGAAAATGTGCTGATATTTCAACGTGTTGAAGAAGCGTTGGCACGAGAGTTCAGACCCTGCAAACGTTGCAAACCTACAGGCGAGCGGGTACCTGATCAGGAGTGGATATATGGGATCACCGATTACATTGAACATCATTACGCCGAACCTCTAACCTTGGATGTCCTTGCCACTGTAAGTCATGGCAGTCCTTATCATCTGCATCGTGTGTTCAAGCGGATTACAGGCCGCACACCGGTTCAATATATTCAGGAAAAACGAATCACCGAAGCCCGAAAGTTGCTTGAACTTACCAGACTTACTGTCACGGATATTGGACGCCATGTCGGTATACCTAACTCAGCTTATTTCATTACTGTATTTCGCAAACACACAGGTCTTACACCTGCACACTATCGCGAAAGGTATGACAACTCATGAAAACCAACCTTTCTTACAAAGTACCCAAAACGTTACTGAACAAAGGAACAGGATTCCTTAATGGATATACACATACGTTGAATCCTTACACAGGCTGCGCCTTCGGTTGTTCCTATTGTTATGTCAGACAGATGCCAGTCTCTTTATTTCGCCAAGAGGATTGGGGGAGCTGGGTTGATGTGAAACAGGAGGCCTCCCGAGTGTTCGCCAAAGAATTGCAGCGTGCCCTGGCGAAAGGCAAAGTCACGCTGTTCATGTCATCCAGTACAGACCCGTATCAACCCGCTGAGTACAAGGAGTGTATCACGCGTTCATTGCTTGAAACGATGGTACAGTATCCGCCCGATTTTGTATTGGTCCAAACCCGCAGTCCACTCGTTACACGGGATATAGATCTGCTACTACAGTTAGGTGACCGGGTTCGGGTCAGTATGACTGTGGAGACGGATCTGGACGATATGCGCAAACATTTCAGTCCTTCCGCTCCACCGATTGCAGGCCGATTACGTGCATTGGAACAGTTGCGGGATGCCGGAATACCAACACAGGTTGCGATTGCTCCCGTATTACCCAGCAGTGAACAGTTTGCAGCCATCTTGAGACCTCTGGTTGGGCGCGTATGCATTGACGATTATTTCATGGGCGATGGAAGTGAGGGCAAGCGCACCCGGCGACTCGGCATGGAGTCGCTCTACCAGCAAGTGGGGATGGAGCACTGGTATCATCCAGATGCATATCAGACTGTTGTTCAGCGGATGAAAGACTATTTTGCCGAAGATGAGATCTGGATTAGTCAGGCGGGATTTGAGCCATAAATGACTATATAAGTTGAACCAAAGAATATTTACACTGGACACTTCGATGACAGAACAACCTTCCGATCGCCCAATAACAAATAACCCCTTTCCTGGTTTGGAGGAAAAGGGGCTATTCGTCATAAGGTAAACCTTACGTCAACCTTAATAGTTATCTTACTTATCCAATGTGTATAATGGCAGATCCACCGGCAATGCAGCCGGGCGCTGACACGAGCTTTTCATCTGGTAAAACGTCTGCTCATCTGATGAATCATGGAATGCCCACATGGCCTCAAGTACGTGGTATGCCAGTTCCCCACTCGCCCGATGTGCACGTCCGCTATGAGCTGCATAGGCCATATCTGCCACACCAATGCCGCGAGTATTTTCCTGATATCCTGGGAGAAGCGGAACTTCCGTCCATTCCTGTTCACCCAGCAAGCGATAACGAACCGGACCACCGAAGGTGTTGGGATCAGGTACCTGCAATGTGCCATGCGTGCCATATATCTCAATCGGTGGCAGTGCACTTCCGCCAAATACGTCAAAGCTCGTAATCAGCGTGCCAATGGCTCCCTGTTCAAACTGCAACAGACCCGTAACGTGAGTTGGAATTTCGACAGGAACCACTTGGCCTCTCTTTTTCTCACTCGTAATCGTCCGTTCTTCCATGGCTTTACCTGTCATGCCCGCAATGGACTTGATCGGTCCCATCAGTTGAACCAATGCCGTGAGGTAGTACGGACCCATGTCAAACATTGGCCCACCGCCTGATGCGTAATAAAACTCCGGATCTGGGTGCCAGTGTTCATGACCACGGCTCATCATAAATGCGGTCGCCGCCACCGGCTTGCCGATCACTCCTTCCTCCACCAATTGAAGTGAAGTCTGGATGCCTGATCCAAAGAACGTCTCTGGTGCGCAGCCCACGAGCAGTCTTTTACGCTTCGCTGTTTCGAGCACAGCCTGACCTTCCTCACGGGTAACTGCAAGCGGTTTTTCCACATATACATGTTTGCCTGATTCGAGGGCCCGCAAGCATACATCCGCATGAACGGAAGGAATCGTCAGGTTGATGATCAGCTCAATCTCGGGATCAGCCAAGATTTCATCCACGCTGTATACGTTTGGCACGTTATAGGCTGCAGCCTGCTCCTCTGCACGTTTCCGATCAAGATCCGCAACAGCAACAAGTTCCAGCACCTCGAACCGGTGACAGTTTTCCATATAAATACCGCTGATTTTACCGCAGCCAATAATGCCTACTTTCATTGTTTTCATGCCTGGGGCTCCCTTCGCCGTGGATCAGAAATGGTTTATCCTTTGAGGATGAATGGTTGACACTGAAGTTACGTTTACGTTCAAACTACAATCTCATTAGTTCTGGTTGTCCGCCATACCTGTATACACTTCGGTTGCTGCACTTACTCGACTCTTGGCAAGCTCTTTGCCTGCTGCTGTCCATTTGAAACCACTGCGCATCATTTCTGTCACAGGTTTCATGTCTACAATGTCTGCGTGGTGTCCCAGGGAGTTGTAGAATACCCGTCCTGCACCCCAACGTTTCGTCCAGACAACAGGCATATCTACGGGGCCATTCGCCGCATGCGGACCAGTCACCACTGGGAAACGAGTTGTTGCCAACACTTCCACTGCCGGGTCTACGTGCAGGTAGTACTGTTCGCTTTTCACCTGAAAATCTTCAATATGATCCAGTAACGGGCTAGAACCACGCTTCATGTTCACCATATACTCCACACCATCGTTACCTGGATGAGCAACCCATTGTCCACCTGTCATGAACTGCCAGTCTACGTTATTTCGGAAGGCATCACACATCCCGCCATGAAGACCAGCCAAGCCCACACCGCTCTGAACAGCCGCTGATACGTTATTGACCAGTTCCTGCTCAATCTGTCCCATTGTCCACAAGGGTACGATCAAATCCAGACCCATCAACTTCTCTGCATCTGCATAAGACTCCAACGTATTGGAGACTTCAACCTCAAACTGCTCTTCCTTCAATATACGCTCAAAAATCGCTGCTACCTGCTCCGGTTCATGACCATCCCAGCCGCCCCATACAATCAGTGCTTTACTCATCGTTTATTCACTCGCTTTCAACTAGTTTAGTTGTGCTCAATGCTAATCCTGACTTCCTCCGCCTTGCTTGCTCACTTACATCTCTTCAATTGTCACCCAGCGTCGCTCCGTCACCGAACGTTCTACCGCTTCCAGTACAGCCTGACAAGCGACCCCATCGTGGAAACTTGGTGATGGTTGTCGTCCTTCAGAGATCGCTGTCACCAGCTCCAACATTTCATGCGTGAACGTGTGCTCGAATCCAATTGTATGTCCGGCAGGCCACCAAGCTTCTGAATACTTGTGTGCAGGATCGGTTGCCAGTACACGGCGGAATCCCTGTACGTCCTCTTCATCCTTTGTAAAATATACTTCCAGTTCGTTCATCCGCTCAAAATCAAACCGTACACTGCCAAGACTGCCGTTAATCTCAAACGAGTTCGTACTGCGATGGCCCGCTGCAAAACGTGTAGCCTCGAAGCTGCCAAGCGCACCTCCTGCGAATCGGGCCAGGAACAGCGTCGCGTCGTCAACGGTCACTTCTCCTTTCGGTGCATCCGCATTTGAACTGCCCTTTGCGCTCAACCCGGTCATCTCGGCTGCAAGTGGTCTTTCTTTGATGAAGGTTTCGCTCATTCCGATGACTTCCTGGAATTCACCAACAAGGAAACGAGCCAGATCGATTAAGTGCGCGCCTAGATCCCCATGGGAACCGGAGCCAGCCACTTCTTTTTGCAAACGCCATACCAGCGGGAACGAAGGGTCCATGATCCAGTCCTGAAGGAAAAATGCACGGAAATGATAGATTTTACCCAGTCGTCCGCTCTCCACCAGATCCTTCGCTAATTGCACCGCTGGTGAGAAACGATAGTTGAACCCCACCATATGGGCGACTCCAGCATCCTCTGCGGCTTGAAGCATCTCACGCGAATCCGCGAGGGACAGAGCGAGTGGTTTCTCACAAAACAGGTGCTTGCCCTGACGGGCTGCTTCCAACGCAATTTCCTTGTGGGCATCACTTGGCGCGTTAATATCAATCAGATCGATATCATCCCGCTTCACCAGTTCGCGCCAATCGGTTACACTTTCGGACCAGCCGAACTGATTCGCTGCCTCCTGCACTCCCTGCTCGTTACGTCCACAGATCACAGACATCTCAGGCTGCAGCGGAGCAGACGGGAAAAACATCGGCAGACTGCGATAGGCATTACTGTGGGCCTTCCCCATAAACTTGTATCCAACCATTCCGACACGAAGACGATTTGACATGGTCATTTCCTCCTTTGGAATTATAAAAAGTCTTTCAATATGTGTACCAACCAATAAACTATTGACGGATAGAAGAAGCACGGATGATCAATTCGGTAGGCAACAACGCTCTCGCTGATTCGGTTACTGCTGGTACAGGGTTACTCGCTTGATGCGTCTCACCCACAGACCCATGCATAACCTTCGATGCTGCAAGTTCACCCATCTCGAAAAATGGAACCCTGACGCTGCTCAGCGGCGGAACCGCCATCTCGGCGGCATCGGAGTCGTCATAACCCACAAATGCCGGAAAATCCGCAGGTCCTATTCCCCGCTCACGCAAACCATGCATGACACCAATGGCCATCCGGTCATTGGCCGCAAATACAGCATCAATCTCATGTAGCCGATCTGCTACAATCGCTGCCGCCTCAATGCCGCTTCGTCTGCTATAATTCCCCTCAAGCAATAGACTCGGATCCAGTTCCATACCTGCTTCTTGCAGGCCAAGACGGACACCTTCCATTCGCTCCTGGCTGTTGGAATAACTGTCTGGACCATTGAGAAAAGCGATTTTGCGATACCCCTGATCCGTCAGATGGCGTATAGCAAGCCTGCTTCCTTCCACATGATCCGCATCCACTTCCGTGAACGATTGGCCCGCAAAATGCTGATTCATGACACAGAACGGGTGTCCTTCCTGGTGAAGCTGCTGTAAGGCTGCCAGTTCTTCATGTTCATCTCTGGCACCAAGGATAATGCAAGCGTCCACTTTCTGACGCCGGAACAGATCCGTATAATTCATCACTTCACCGGGTGTCCGGAACATAACCAGCAGGTCCATGCCATTGTCTCTGGCTTTGCTTCCAATCCCACTCAGCATTTCCGAGAAAAAATACGCCGAGAACAGATGCGCCTTCGGAACATAAGGCAATACTACGCCAAGGTTCCCGCTTTTACTTCTGGCAAAACTGCGAGCAAGAGCGCTGGGCACATAGCCTAACTGTTCGGAAGCTTCAAGAACCTTGCGGCGTGTCTCTTCTTTAATAGGACCTACCCCATTAAGCACCCGGGAGACTGTCGCCTCGGAAACACCCGCAAGATCAGCCACTTCTTTACGTGATGCCATGAATTTCAACCCTTTCTAGCTCACCTATTAATGATGTAATAATTAAAAATCGATATTTATGTACGCGCGTACATTTTCTCATGCCATGTAACCGTTGTCAATGCTTTTAACACAAAAAAAATGAGGGTTTGGATTAATCCAAGCCCTCATTATTATCTTACCAGAGATGGTACTTTCAATGATTCAAGCACCTGTAATCTTAGGGGTTCAAGTTACTTATCAAACTCATTAAAACGCTCTCAGTTGATGCTATTTGATCAATGAATGGAGAGTCCAGCTTACAGCGTTGTTGTAACGCCATGATCAACGGAGGATTGACTAAACTCAGCCTGCTCCATCGTTTTCACATGATTCGGAATGCGGTCCGATGGTTCCGGCGTGGATTGGAGCTGTCTTACTTTGTGCAGCACTTCTTTGTTAGGCAGGAAGTGTTGGGAACGAATAAACCGAATGGTTTTGGTTTTTGCACGCATGACAATTGAATCCGTCTCGGCGCGATCATCCGCAAGATACCGTACCCCTCCCAAGATCTCACCTGGTGTCACACCTGTTGCAGCAAAAATGACGTCCTCTGTACCGATCATATCCTGCATCGTTAACACTTTGTATGGATTATCAATCCCCATCTGCAGGCAGCGCTGGAATTCGTCCGCGTTGGCAGGCATCAGGCGACCTTGAATCTCGCCCCCAAGGCAAGACAGCGCTGCGGCAGCCAGTACACCTTCTGGTGCTCCTCCAGAACCGACATACAGATCAATGCCTGCCTCCGGGAAAGCCGGTGCCATTGCACCCGCAACATCACCGTCACTGAGGAACTTAATCCGCACGCCGACCTTGCGGAGTGTCTTGATTGTGCTCTCATGTCGCACACGATCCAGAATCATCACCGTCAGATCCGAGATGTTTTTGTTCAATGCGGCAGCGGCTTTCTCCAGTGTGACTTCAACTGGGTCTTCAATGCTGACCTTGCCTACAAGCGCAGGCCCTACCGCCAATTTCTCCATATACATGTCCGGTGCGTGGAGCAGGTTACCTTTTCCCGCCACTGCAATAACCGATAAAGCGTTGTTTAGTCCTTTGGCCACGATTTCTGTACCTTCGAGCGGGTCTACAGCCACGTCAACCTCAGGTCCCTCAGCGTTGCCCACTTCCTCGCCGATGTACAACATGGGTGCTTCATCCATTTCTCCTTCACCGATTACCACCGTGCCGCGAATGGACACGGAATCGAACATGGCGCGCATGGCCAAAGTAGCCGCTTCATCTGCACTGTTCTTGTCGCCTCGTCCCATCCAAGGTGCTGAAGCTAACGCAGCCAATTCTGTTACTCTGACAATTTCCAACGCCAGTTCGCGTTCCATTTTTCCCACTTCCTTTCCAATTTCCAAAAGCATAACTTGAAAGCGGTACTAAATCCATCGCAAATCCATATGAAATTGATCTGTAATCGGTGCAGCAGCGCCTTTTTGACGATTTATACCTTATTTATCCAATTAATATTTCGATTGATTTCACCCTTTTTTCGGCCTGTTTCAAGAATCCAATCCACCTGTTTTCTCACTTGAAATATTAATTTTATTTTCCATTTTCCGCGTTTAAAACCAAATAGTTTAACATGATGAATTGACACGCCCGTTTCATACGCAAAAAGTTCTTTTAACAAGGAATATGTACAACTAATATAGTGATTATTAAGAACAAAACACGATCTATTAGACGACAAACGAAAACGATTTTCAACTGGCTGTCCAAACGCAGAAATAAACTAATAAACTGTAATGAGCGTCCTCGAGGTCAATCGGCTCCCTTAACGATTATCAAGCTGAATTCTACTGCCAATTATGTATTAATCAGGACTTTAACTTTTACTAATGCCATAGATGCAGCTTATAATGGTCATCGAAAATAATAAGTTTACATAATATTTATTATGAAACGTTTCTCGTTCATTTCTGCCTTTTATTATTCAAAGGTTCTGGTAAAACATAAAAAAGCCCGAAAGAATTCTGCTTAATTAGCATTTTTTCTCCCAAGCTTTCCCCTCAATGAACCAGTTACAGTATCGTTTTGGTCATTATCAAATCAATCTGTTCCTCATCTCCCATGTAAAAAGCATGGGCTCCTGTCTGTACAAACCCCATCTTTTCATAAAATGCGATGGCATTTTCGTTTTTCTCCCATACGCCTAACCAAATATTCGTTTTGTGATGTTCTTTTGCCATCTCTATGGCTTTATCGAGCAGCACTTTACCAAGGCCATGTTTTTGGAACTCTTTTTTGATGTACACACGCTCGATCTCAAGGGATTCCACTCCCATTTTCTCAGACTGCGCATCATTGATATTTACCTTCATGTACCCTGCAATTTTATCGTTGACATAGACAAAAAGAAATTGTGATTCCGCATTGGATAGTTCAGTCTCTAATTGCTCCCGATTAAACGCCTTTTCCAGATAAGCATTCATATTTTCGGGTGAATTTTGCGCTTTAAACGTTTCATTAAACGTCTCATAACTAATCTCCTGTAATTCACATACATGTTCAATGGTACATAACTCTATACGAATCGTCATCTATATTCACATTCCTTTAACAAGTTAATCGTTTGTTGCAAATGCACTAAAAAAGGGTTACATTGAATTTAGCTCAATTTTGTTGTATTTGCAACATAATATTAAAAAAGAGGTTGAATGAATTTGAAATATTTACTTTTTGTCGCAGGTATTCTAATCTTAACGCTTGGCATCTCCCTTACCATCCAATCTGAACTAGGTACCTCACCGTTTGATGCACTTCTGGTAGGGCTGTCACATCATGTAGGGCTTAGTGTAGGTAGCTGGGAGGTCATCATTGCTTTCCTATTAATTGGATGTAATTCGCTTTTGAAGCAGCAAAAACCCGAGTTTCTGGGGCTCATCACCGCATTCATTACTGGTGTGGGGATTGATATATGGCTATATGTATCTGAATCTTTAATCACGCCCGAAGTTTGGTACAGCAAACTAATGACTTTTGTCATTGGATTAGTGATCATAAGTATCGGCACGGCCATCTATTTACAGACCAATTTTGCACCCATTCCAATTGACCGCTTAACATTAATTATGCACGAAATCACGCGAACCCCCTTATTTGTATCGAGAACATTGATTTACTTTGTATTTTTGATGCTGGCATTCCTTTTTGGTGGACCGATCGGGCTTGGTACATTATTAACTGTGTGTTGCGCAGGTCTGCTTCTTCAGTTCATCATGGGCTATACGAAAAAGATAATAGATCGCATATGAACAGATAGGGATACATTGTCACGTACTGAGCTTGAAAAAGAATATTCCGTCTAGCGGTTGTACACCGTCTAACATCATAAAAGGCTGGATTAGAGGTTCAACCCCTGATCCAGCCCCTCAACTGTTCTCTCTTGCTTACGGCTCAAGTCCCCATACCAGCTGACCATTCACATACCCGGTAACCTTATCATGGTTTGCAAACTGACTGCCAGATGCCTTAAACGAGTAATCATTAGTCTGGGTATAATTCGTCCAATTGTTTTTGGAGAAGCGAGCTTGAACCTCTGCGCTCTGACCTGCATTCAATGTTCCCGCTGCACTTGTAAAGCCCACTTCAAGATAATGATCCGCTCCGGCAACTGGAGTCTCCAGTTTAACGAATTGGCTCGTTACATTTGTGCTGCCCATACTGGCCCAGTCAGACCAGAAACTCTGAGCTTCTTCTCCGTCAATTGTATAGTAATACCGCAGTTTGACATCACTCAACGGAATGGCCGAATCACCAGAGTTGACCAATTTGAATTTGGGTGATATTCCGTTCGTGGATGCACTTGTATTGCCGTTAAAAGCTTGAATCGTCAAATCTCCGGCGGGCACAGTAACCGTGCTGTCTACCACATTCACTGTAAGCACAGCGTTATTTCCTCCATTGAAGTGAAAGGTCAACACATTCTGGCCCAGGGGCAGCGTGGCAAGATAGGATTTGTTCAGAACAACAGCAGAGCTGGATGCTGTATAATCCTGACCCGATGCAAGAGTAACATTCCCCTTGGTGATGCTTGTAAGCTGTCGGCCATTCAAGGTGAGAGATACATTCATATCTTGCGCGGAATTCGTCGCTTTATCAAATGTTGCATTCACAGGTGAAATCACAGCATTGGTGCCCGGTGTTGAATCCACGATTTTGACTTTTAACACAGGGTCCTGGCCTTGGTTAAAATCCAGAACAATCGAGTGTTCGCCAACCGGCAGTGTCGCCAGGTAAGCTTTTTTCAGCAGCAATGTGCTTCCGCTCAGGGTATAGTCCGTATTTGCGGTCAACACATGGTTGCCTGCCCGAAGAGCGGTCAGCGTATTACCATTTGCATTCACCGTTACGGCTTTGTCGGCTTGATTGGGTGCATATTTGTCAAAATCAACGTTTGCAGGGGTAATGGATGCGCTGGGATTGGGATTGTTAACCTTTAAATTCGGCAGCTCATCCAACGTAATGACATAATCACTTTGATAAAGCGTTTTCAGTGTTGCCGGGTAATTAAATGCAGAACTCATCAGATGCTCGCCATACCAAGGGCAGAAGTACAGCCATCCTGATTTCTCCTCGGTCAGATTTTTCACACTTGGAATGGTATCGTTCTCCGTCATGGCTACCATTTTCGTACCGTTTGTCAACTCAACAAGCTTATAGAAAATCGAGGTAATCGCATCCTCATTGGGCACGCCCGACAAACCGTCATAACGGTTGTAGATCGTATTGTATTTATCGTATCCGACAAGATCTACCTGATCATCACCCGGATACCAAGCCGGAGAAGTACTGTATACGTAGCTGTTATAGGTCCAGATCAGATTGTGCAAACCATACGTCTCGGTCAATTCGGTATAAAGCAGATCCCATAGCTCTTTGTATACTTCTGCGCCTGCCGAAGCCCACCAGAACCATGCTCCTTCCCCGTTCAGTCCCCCGTTGCCTTCTGCTTCATGATACGGACGAAACAGAACCGGAACGTTGTTATCTTGCAAAATCAGCAATTGTTCTGCCAGATCCTCGATGGTCATCATCACGTATTGATACTCTTTGGTACCGGGTATTACCGCATTTGCTGTATTAAAATTCGTTTCGGTTGGCTTGTACGTAGCTTCTTTCCAATCTACAAATTCCCCAAGCTCATACGTATTGAAATTACGAGGAACATTGATATGCCAGGAAGCTGTTGCAATACCTTCACGGTTATTCACCCAATCAATCATGCGATCGGTTGTACCGTCCTCCCAACCATACAACGGATTATAATTCATCAGATCAAAGCCACGGATTGCCGGATACTTTCCGGTCAGATCATGAATCCACTCGAATTCAAGCTCTGTATCTCCGTCATTCCCTCCTCCGTAGATCTCTTGCTGACCAGAAATAATATGGTTTCCGTATACCTCCGTTAAATAATTCATCAAAATTTGAGTTTCCGGTGTAGCTTCAGGATCAGTGAGAACTGGCTGCACATTCAGGGGATCCAGATCCGCATGATCCACTGTAAAAGTATCAAAATACGCGAAGCCCCAGCCAGCCTTCAGCTCAATCGTGTTGGCACCCTGATTCAGCTTGTGAAAGCCAAAATCGAAGTCTGACCATGTTGTCGTGTAAGGCAGCATGTACGCACCTTTCGTAACACCATTCACGATTAAATTTTGTGACCTGCCATCTGCACTGAGTTCCTGCATATATCGTGTGGAGATCGCGTACATGCCGGTTTCCGGGACAGTTACTGTGAAGGTTAATGTGCCAGAGTTCTGCATCCAGACAAATCCGGCCCCTGAAAATCCAGGCTTGGGTTGTCCATAGATTGAAGTAACCACTTGAAGATCCGGGGTGAGCTGCGCATCTTCGCTTTCGATCGTGAACAACGGTGTGTCTGCATGAACGGGCGCTGTCATTAATCCAATCAGTAGGGCCAATGCCAGCATCATTGCGGTTGCCTTTTTGAGCAAATTTTTCATCAATTCCATCTTCCTTCCCAAGTGAAATATGATAATGAAATGTCAATGAACCCATTCATGATGGCGCTTTCATTGTAAACATAGCATGCACATCAATATTTGTAAATATATGGTGGAAATGAATGTTTTAAATTCTTTTGTACCAGTATTTTGAACAACATTACTCCATCGTCTCACTAATCTTGAATCCAATCGAAAACGGTTCATTACCTAACCAGATTCAGGCCTAAACTTCATCTTCCGTTATATGATTGTATTTGGCAGAAAATCTAAAAAAACAAAAAAAGCATTCCTCGATCGGATGCTTTTTCAATGAATGATTCTTCAATTCTCCTTGTTATTATGTCCACGTCCAGCGTCCCGGTTCAACTAACGGTTTCCTCGGCTGATGTTTCCTTTTCCACACAGCGTTCCCCTGCCTTGCGTACCGCCCGAATAATGCCACCGTAGCCGGTACAACGACACAGATTCCCGCACAACCCCGTTTCAATCTGTTCTTGAGAAGGCTCAGGATGTGCATCCAGTAATGCCTTGGTTGAGATCACCATACCGGGAGTACAGTAGCCACACTGAAAGCCACCTTCCTCCACAAAAGCCTGTTGAATCGGATGCAGAGTGCCTTTCTCGTCCCCGTGCAGACCTTCAATCGTCGTAATGTCACTGCCATCACATTGATAAGCCATAACAAGACAGGAATTCACAGGCTCTCCATCCATCAGAACCATACATGCACCGCAGCGACCCACTTCGCAGGATACTTTGGTACCCGTTAGCTGCAAATGAGTCCGAAGCACATCGACAAGTCGGGTCGTTTGCGCGATCTCCAGATGTTTCTGCTCGCCATTCACAACGGCTGTCCAGTGATTCTCAAGTGGCTTACTCATGATGGACTCACTCCTTCCTGCAAAGGTACATTTAAAGGTCTGACCAGTTGTTCCCTCGGTACAGGAAGACGGTTAACCCATACGCCTGTCGCCTGATGAATTGCAGCTGTTATGGCCGGCGCAAGCGCAACGGAGCCTATCTCACCGATTCCCCTAGGGCCAAACGCATCACCTTCGGGTAAGTCTTCAATGGCTTCAACCTCCAGATTGGTATGAATATCCTGAATGGTTGGGATCAGATATGTGTCGAGGTTAGTGGTTACATAACGGCTGTCCTGCATGACCGCATCCTCGGTCAACGTGAATCCAAGCGCCATGACACTGCCGCCTTCAATCTGTCCGATAAAGCCCATAGGGTTGATCACCGGGCCTGCCGCTACAACATGGCGTGTATCGAGCAGCTTGGTTTCTCCGGTCAACGTATTTACTTCCACCTCTGCCGCAACCGCCGCATACGTATACAAATAATGCCCGCCTACCACATTGTCCGGCGTAGTTGGGTAATCGAACTTTGTATCAAAAATCCATTCATCGGCTTCGCCCTGCGTCACGAGTTCGGCATACGAAACCACAAAGCCTGATGAAACTCCCTCTTTCGCATGGTATGGAGATGCACCTAAACAACTTTCAGCAGTTTGATCACTTTCATTCCCAACAGCAACGATCTCAGCCACTTCAATTCTTTCAGCCTTTTCTAGTTTTCCTGCTTCTTCAGACGTTTGATTTACGTCTTCCAGAGCCAATACTACTTCCTTCTCGCTCTTTCCTGTCTCTTGCACATCTGTTTCTACTTCTGAACTTTCGGCAGGAAGCTGACCTTTGCGCCATATCCCCCCAGGTCCTGTTACCAGTTCATCTGCCGGAATGCCTGAGATTTCAGACGCAACAGCGAGAACACGGGAACGAAATGGAGACTGCAAGCGTTGAAGAGCCATCCAGGCCATCGTTGTTGAACGTGAAGCTGTGCTTGATCCGCTGTGTGGTACACGATCCGTGTCTCCAATGATGATACTGAGATCCGATGTACTGCATTGAAACAGATCACATAGCATAATTTCCAGCGTTGCAATGAGCCCTTGACCGAATTCCTCGTAGCTGAACGCCACCTCAATCTTGCCTTCGTTGTTCAAGGACAGACGGCCTCCCGCAGGGTCTGGAATGCCATAACCCAGCCCTGCACCGTGCATGGCGATGGCTGCTCCGACTCCGCGTTTGATCCACGGCGGCAGAGTAGGATCTGCCGGAGGACTCTGATGTTTTTGCCACAGTTCGGAGCGATCCAATGCCTCCCATACTTGGGACAGTCCATCCGTAACCAGAATGCGTTGATTTAGCGGTCCGGGATCATTCTTTTCCCTCATATTACGTCTGCGGAACTCCCAAGGGTCCATGTTCATGATTGCTGCAAGCCGATCCATCTGGCCTTCCATGGCAAAAATCGCCTGGTTCCCGCCAAATCCACGAAACTCACCTGACAGCCCGTTATTCGTATACACAGACACACCTTCCACATCCACATTTGGAATGGCGTATGGTCCAAGGCAATGCTCGGTACAGAAGTTCAGCACCGGTGCACCCAGTGTGGCATACGCGCCGGTATCTGCTGTAATGCGGACACGATGCGCTTGGATGATACCTTCTCGACTCATACCGGTCTGCATTTCAATCTTCATTGGGTGCCGTTTCAACCCTGCACGCACGGATTCTTTACGTGAATTATGCATTTTCACAGGACGTCCGCATCTCAAGGCCAGTAATGCACCATAGGGCTGTACGTTGAGTTCATCTTTTCCGCCAAATGAACCACCAATCGGTGAAGACACCACCCGAATATCTTCTTCAGGACAGCCAATAATGCGCGCAAGCTGCATCCGGTCTTTATAGCCATGTTGCGTTGCCGCGTATACATTCAGCCTTCCCTCTTCATCCGGGACAAACAGGCCTCCTTCTGTCTCCATGTACGCATGCATTTGGCGAGGGGTAAAATAGGTCTCTGTCACGATATGATCACACGCAGCAAAGGCTTGCTCGGCGTCTCCACGTTTGATCTCCGTCCGATGCAGCACATTACCTGGACCATGCTCATGCAGCTCTGGTGCACCGGGAGCCAATGCAGCGTCTGTGCTATTCAGCGGAGTGAGTTCCTCATACTCTATGCGAATCGCATCCAGCGCAAGTGCCGCACGTTCCGGGGAATCCGCAGCAACTGCTGCAATGGCATCCCCCACATAACGGACAATATCCTCGCAAAACACGGGCTGATCCGGGGTCGCTATGCCAAAACGATTCAGACCTGGTACATCTTTGGAGGTCAGAACCGCATAGACGCCTTCCAACGCCTCAGCTTCCGAAGTATCTATAGACAATAGGCGAGCATAAGGATATTCGCTTCGCAATACTCTGCCATGGATCATGTTAGGTAGTGTCATATCCGTCAGATATTGAAGCTGCCCTGTTACTTTGGGTGCCCCATCTGGCCGCAGATGCCAGCGTTTCCCGCTCTGTTTCCGATTCAGTAGCATGATCCCTCTCCCCTTTGCTTGATCTCATTTATCTATTCGTGAAGTGCCTCCCATAGCCCGGCGCCAAGCAGGTTGCCTGCGGTCTGTTTACGATAATCTTCCGTTGCAAATACATCGCCATAAGTCTTAAATTCGTTAGCCACAGCAGCTGCAAGAGTTGCCGCTTGCATGACAGAAGCTTCGCTACCAAGAATCTGTTGTTCCGACTCCAGAAGTCGCATCGCCATGCCTGAGCCTCCACCAGCCGCAATCGCAATCTTGGTCCAGCATTTATCCGAATTAATCTCTCCATACAACGCAACCGTCACCAGCGATGCACTGAATGTCTCCCGTCGACCCAACTTGCGGTAAAAGGAAACTTCTCGTGCAGCAGGCCTGTGCTCACTGTCCACATCAAGCAAAGAGGTCAGCCTCATCGGGATATGAATCGAGATTAATACGTCCCCTGGATTACGGCTGCCATCCGGTCCACCCTGAAGCCAGGAAGACACACTGCGGATTTCAACTCCGCTGTCCGTCAACCAGTGCAGCTCCGCATCATATACAAGCAAAGCAGTCAGTGTATCCCCTACTCCGGACACAATATTCCCGCCAATGGTTGCCACATTACGAATAGAAGGAGCAGCAATTGCATTCACCGCTTCTTGCAGAATAGGAAGTTGTTGCAGCAACGGTTGTGAAGCACAATCCTTTAATCGGGTCATTGCACCAATGACGATCTCATCTCCACGATTAGATATCCCGCTCATTTCAGGAATACGAGCCAGACTAATCATGTGTTCAGGCGCTGGAACCAAGCCGCCCTCCCACTGGGTTCGCAGCAATGTTCCGCCTGCCGTGAAACAACATATCCCCTTGAGTCTACTTCTTAACGCTTGGAGTTCTTGCAGGTTCTCAGGCTGCCATACCGATGGCAATGCTCCAGAACCGTATGCCGGTGTTACCATCGCTGCATCCCCTTTCTCTCTCTTCCTTGGGCAGGACATTCAACCGTCTGATCCAGATAATTCTTCAAATCATATGAGAGTTAAGCAGCAACGTCAATTACCTTCACATCGTTTTGGAGAAATGTATAAAACCTGCGTTCTATTTGTGCTTGATGCATTATGATCTATCAAAAGCTAACATGAAGTTTCTTTCACCACACGTGAAAAGAAGACAAACAGGCCAACCAGACTGCCTGGCTGACCTCATGTAATTAAATTATACATAGTCATTAATCTTCTCCCGTTATATAGTCTGCCTGCCCCGATTCATATACATGATTCAAAATGCGTTCCAATTCCGGTTCTGTATCCGCGTCCCAGAAACTAGTCTCAGACAGTGGTACATGTACTCCTGAATAATTAGCGCTGCGCATAATCTTGCGTGCCCCCTCATCTCCATGCAGAGACAACAGAGGACCGAACATATGGGAGCGAAAAGCAACGGGCGGCTTGCCTCCCTCACCGTCGGTAGCTGCGACATAGTCACTCAGCTTGTGGGTAGCCAGTGCTGTGGTCACCCGATTAATATCCTGCGCTTTTAATAAAGGCTGATCCCCCAGCAACATGAGAATGCCCTCCGGTTTGTACTCCATGGCCGACAATACGCCAGAATGAAGAGAACTGGCCATGCCGCAAGCATAGTCAGCACAGGCCACAATTCGAAGTCGCGCAGTTGCATGATACGCATACGTGGCAGAATCAAACCATTTTACAGGCAGCCATGCCAACGAATCTTCCGGTTTGACCACACAGACCACTTGATCCAGCTCCGAATTCAGCGCAGCTTCCAGTGACCATGCAGCCAGTGACCTCCCGTCTGGCATGACAACCGAGAGTTTATCCCGACCAAGGCGACAACTCTTACCTGCTGCCAGAACTATGCCCGTCATTCGCATGTGCAACGCTTCCCTTCTGCCCCACCTCGGAACTCAAGGAAGAAACCTTATGTTTACATGCGATCAATTCCGCTGCAATGCTGATGGCGATCTGTTCGGGACCGTCCGCCCCGATGCTCAAACCAACGGGAGAATGTACATATTTCAACGGTGGTAAACCATCCAGCAGACGGGCTGTTCGTGTTTTGGAACCCATGATGCCAAGATACGCATACTCACAGTCCACTAACATCTCCAACAGTTCACGTTCGCGGGGGAAATTGTGACTCATCAATATCAAATAATCCCCTTTGGTTACCTTAAACAGAGGCATGATCTCACATGGGAAACCCAGTACAAGTTCGGTTTCAGGGAATCGTTCCGAAGTACATAAGGACTCTCGCCAATCGGCTACCACAACACGGAATCCTGCGGACCGAGCGAGTCTGGCAACAGGAATAACATCATTCCCGGCTCCGATGATAATCAGGCGAGGTTTAGGCGTGTACAGCGAAGTGAGTTGTTGCGGAAGGTCCCAGGGATTCGTTGAAACCGCATCTTTAGTCGGTATATCAGCCTCAGAGATATGTTGTGAATCACCGGACGGAGGGGAAGAGTGAGATCCGTTTGACGTAGCAGGTACCATTTCAGGCACAAGCGTAAGGCGAGGTATATCGCGAGAATGTTGTGTTAATGCGGTATGTTCATACTTGATATTCCCACTGCTGTGTTGTACATCAACCTGCAATGAAGCTGGATTATGATTTGTCACACGATCATGAGGAGGGACGAGCGAAGGACGCAAGACTGGCTGGTGCCCTTTTTCCGTAGGCTCAATCCGTTTCCATCCATATTGAACCCTTGTGTAATCATCTTGGAACGTTCGGGTTAACACTGTTGCAGCGCCGGATTGCAAACACTCATGCATCTTCTGCAACGTAGATCGGAGTTCACCACACACTGGTTCAAGCAGCACAACAACGAGTCCGCCGCAGCCAATCGTCTCCCCCCAGGACAGATCATCCTCGGGACGCATGTCGTACTCCGCGAATTCCATCTGGTTTGTATCCAGCACATGGCTCACCCGGGCCTGAAGATCACTCTCCAGGCATCCCGGACTGATACTGCCATACATTTGGCCTTCCTCGGTCAACAGCATAGAGACTCCCTGCTTACGGTAAGCATGACCCTCTACCTTAATCGCTGTTGCGAGCACACAGCGCATTTCACGGGCTGCGATTGTACACAGATCATGCATTTCCATATCGGTCTCCATCCTTTCTGAATTGCATACGTTCCTTCGATCAGATGCGCTTCATCAATCTCGCAATGCTTTTATCCGACTCACGCAGCACAATGCCGCGATCAATCGTCTGAATCTTACGATTCTTGAGTACAATGCTGCCATCGATAATTACGGTGTCCACACAACTGCGTGTTGCAGAATAGACCACGCGTGAATAGACATCCGTCTCATAAGAAGGGTACGTGTGGAAATCATCCAGATCCAGCAGCAGCATATCTGCCTTTTTGCCCACTTCGAGACTGCCGATTTCCTTCGACAAGCCGAGCACCTCTGCACCACCCATGGTAGCCATGCGCAATACAGTCCGGGCATCCATTACCGTTGGACCATGAGGAATCTTCTGCATCAGCGCTGTGAGGCGCATCTCCTGAAACATATCCAGATTGTTGTTACACGCCGCACCATCAGCCCCGATCCCAACCGCGATCTGACGATTCAGCAGATCCGGAATATCCGCTACTCCAGAGGAAAGCTTCATATTTGATCCAGGACAGTGAGTGACTTTGACTCCGCGCTTGCGGATGATCTCTTTCTCTTCCTCACTCAGCCATACACAGTGGGCCAGCACCAATCTTGGGGTAGCCAGACCAATATGATCGAGGTATACGATGTTACGCATCCCGCGTTCGTGTTCGACCAGTTCGATCTCTCCGCGATTCTCGGAGGCATGGGTGTGGACTTTGACATGATATTTATTGGACAGATCGCGCACTTCTATCAGCAATTCCTCGGTACACGATACAACGAAGCGTGGACAAAAAGCATATTGAATGCGTCCGCCGCCAAACCCGTTCCATTTCTCCAGCAGATCCACACTTTGTTGCAGCGAAGTTGCTGTATTCTCACGCAGGGGCTCTGGAACCTCGTCTCCATGATCCATCATCACCTTGCCGGAGATGACCCGGATGCCGCTCTGTGCCATCGCTTGAAACGCCGAGTCTGTGTGATGTACCGTCTCCATATCAAGAATTGTCGTGGTTCCACTGGAGATCAATTCGCCAAGTCCGAGCATTGCCGAATAATACACGGACTCCTCATCATGCGCTGCTTCCAGCGGCCAGATACGTTGACGGAGCCAATCCATCAGTTCCAGATCATCCGCACGTCCACGGAACAAGGTCTGACACAGATGAATATGCGTCTGGATGAAGCCCGGCAGCAGCACTTTGCCGCGAGCATCAATGACCTGGTCAGCGTGAACATCGATGTGCGTTGCAATCTCCTTGATTTTGTTATCCTCGATCAACAGATCTCCAATGAACACTTCTTCCTCAGCATTCATCGTCACAAGCTGTGCGCCTTTCAGCAGGATCGTTCCCATGCCAATCTCCCCTATCCGTGTCTGTCTATATCGTTCAACTCGCTGTTATCGTGTAATTATCCAGTTGAAATTACAACTGTTCATGTAGCTGTTACCATCCAATAGCTATACCATCGCCTCTGGGGTCTGCCGCGCCACTAATCATGCCGTCCTCACGAATGACAATGCCTTGCGACTGTCCCATAATACCGTCCCAAGGTGCTCTCGCTTCAACGTTATGTCCCCACTGGGCAAGGGTTGCACATACGTCATCATGATATCGGTTCTCCACACGCATTGTATCGCCGTCTTCGCCCCAGGTACGTCCGTACACCCAACGCGGCAAGCTGATTGCTTCCTGAATGTTCAGCCCGTAATCAAGCACTCCGGTAAGCACCGATAATTGTGTCTGCGGCTGGCCTTCTCCCCCCTGTGTACCCACGAGCATATAGGGTTTGCCATCTCGTGTAACAAGGCCCGGCATGAGCGTGTGGAATGAGCGTTTGTTGGGTTCCAGAACATTGGCATCCCTCGGGTCTAAGGAGAAAAACGACCCCCGGTTCTGCATGATCACCCCCGTATCCCCTGGGACATAAGCTGCACCGAAGTCAAAATACAGGCTTTGAATGAAGGAAACGGCATTGCCTTCGCTATCAACAACCGCTGCATACGCCGTGTCCTGACCTATCGTTTTGGACAAAAACGGCTGTGCCACTGGTGGAGCAGACTGAATCTCATTCCACAATTGGTCTCCGTAATCCTTGGATAACAGATGTTCCAGCGGAATGTCTCTGAAATCCGGGTCCGTCAGATATTGGTCACGATCACGAAACGCCTTTTTTACCACTTCCGCCATCAGATGATAAAATTCCGGTGAGGTACGGGCAACCGAGGACAGATCAATATGCTCCAGCATATTTAACATCATTAGCATGGAGAAACCCTGCGAGTTGGGCGGCATCTGATGAACTTCATACCCACGATAACCCGTACTAACGGGTTTCACCCACTCGCCCTGATGACCCGCAAAGTCCGCTGGTGCAAGCATGCCCCCATCCTCACGAATAGCCGAAGTCAGACGATCCGCAAGTTCTCCTGTATAAAAAGTATCTCGCCCTTCCGTCTGAATCAGACGAATGGAGGCAGCAAGATCAGGCTGGATCAGCAGCTCACCTTCCTGCAAAAGTGTACCCAAAGGCGCAAATACCGCTCGCAGCGGTGTATGCCCCATAATGAAATCTTCATCCCTTTCCATCCACAGGCGTAAATTCCGGGATACAGGGCATCCTTTTTCCGCATACTGCGCGGCAGGTTCAAGCAACTTCTCCCACGGTAACTTACCGTACCGGGACCAGACTTCCCACCAGGCATCCACCATTCCCGGAACCGTGATGGCACTAAGCACACCGCGTTGAGGAATGGCATTCATACCCATCGCTTTGAACGTATCGGCATGAATGCCTGCGGCTGAGCGGCCACTTCCGTTATAGGCGGTAATCTCACCGCTGGCTCCGTCATGAATCAGGAAGAAGGCATCTCCTCCAAGTCCGGTCATATGCGGATATACTACACCCAGCGCTGCACTGACCGCAACAGCAGCGTCATAAGCATTCCCGCCCTGCTGGAGGATGGAGCTTCCCACTGCACTCGCCAGATAATGAGGAGTAGTAACCATGACCTCTCTGGATATTGGCATCTGATTTAACATAAAGCGCCCTCCTTCCCTGCATACACATCCAATGCCGCCTGCACCGCTTCACCGGCTGGTAATACGTAACGATGACGGAGAAGAACCGCTTCCAGCGCTCCCAGCACATGAAGTACGTTTTTGCGTTGGCAGCTGAATCCCATGGTACCGATCCGCCAGATTTGCCCTTTCAACGGTCCGAATGAACTGGCAATTTCAATGCTGAAATCGTTCAGCAACATGCTGCGCACCGACTCACCATCAATTCCTTCCGGGATAGTAATACAGGTGACCACCGGAAGTTTACTGGACATATCCCCGTACAGTTGCAGTCCCATTCCCTGAATTCCAGCGACCAACGCACGTTCATTCACCAGATGTCTCTGGAACCTGGCCTCCAATCCTTCTTGCAGCAGAATACGTAATCCTTCGTGAAGACCATAGAGCATGGAGGTGGCTTCTGTATGGTGGTTCAGCCGGGCCGAACTCCAGTAATCCTGCAATTGGCTCAGGTCAAAATAATTGCTGGCAATGGTGCGGCCTTCTGCCCGCGCACTGGTTGCGTCTCGGAGTCCGCGTTCAACGGTTTTGCGGCTCATCAGTTTCTGTTCCACACGACTGTTGTACGTGAGAGGTGCCATCCCCGAAGGAACGGACAGGCATTTCTGCGTTCCCCCCATCACCGCATCCAGATACCAGGCATCCGTCTCCACCGGAGTCCCGCCAATGGTTGCTACAGCATCCACGACGAGTAAGATATCAAGGTCGCGACAGGCTTTGCCAATCTCGGCAAGGGGCTGCATCTGACCGGTGGAAGTTTCACCGTGAACCATCGCAACCAGACTCGGTTTATGGGTATGAATCGCCTTGATCACCTCTTCCGGATCAAAGACCGTTCCCCATTCCGTTTCAAAAAAGACAACCTCGGCACCACAGCGTTCCGAGATTTCAACCAGCAGATGTCCAAATCGTCCGTAGATCGGGACGAGAACTTTGTCACCGGGCTGGATCAGACTGACCAACACCGCTTCAATGCCTGAACGGGATGTACCATCAACTGGATAACACCACTCGTTATCTGTCATATATAACTCACGCAGCATCGCCATCGTCTCGTTCATTAAGGATGTGAACTCCGGGTCAAACTGACCCAGGATCGGAAAGGATAATGCTCTGAGAACACGTGGATCAACTTCAACCGGTCCCGGGGTCATAATGGTCCGCAAGGACGGAGATAATTCTTTATAGTTGGACATCTTCATTCAACTCCCGTAACCGTATTTATAGAGTAGCCGGACCAGAACCCGAAAACCGTGCATCAGGTCTGCCTCAGCTGTATATTCAAGTGGATTATGACTGATACCGTCCTGACTCGGCACAAAAATCATGGCTGTTGGACAAGCCGGCTGAAAAATCTGCGAATCATGTCCCGCGCCGCTTGGCATTAACCAGTAGGACAACTGCTCCTGCTCACAGGTATCCTGAATGTCTGAGATCATCTCTGCATTCATAGGAATGGGCGTTACCGACAGATGTTCTTCCCAGTCCAGTCCGAGCTGCTGCTCGGCTGCGATTCGACTAAAAGCCTGAAGCATATCCTGCCAGCATCGATCAATACTCTCCTGCCGGATATGGCGGATATCCAATGAAAATACTGCCCGTGCTGCAACCACATTCCCAACACCTGGATCGGCTGTGATTCGCCCAACCGTGGCTACCAGCGGTTCTCCTGCTTCCAATGCGATATTTCTTACTGCAGTAATCATCTCGGCTGCTCCGGCAAGTGCGTCCTTGCGCCAGGACATCGGCGTCGTTCCTGCGTGATTCGCTTCCCCGCTTACGGTAATATTGAACCGCTTCTGACCTACGATATCGGATACAACTCCAATCGAATGTCCAAGGCGTTCCAGAACCTGACCTTGCTCAATGTGAAGCTCAATAAAGGCACCGTAATTTTTCGCGGCAGGTCTATATGCACTATCAGGTCCAAAACCCGCATCCCGGATCGCTTGTGCAAATGTAACGCCGTCTTGATCCTTCAAATGCTCTACATCTTCCAGAGACGTTATTCCAGTTATACTGAGTGAACCCCAATACGCAAAAGGAAAGCGACTTCCCTCTTCTTCACATAACGATACCACTTGAAGTGTGCGCTTCGGTGCTCCGAAATTCTTCTGCAAATACTCCAATGCCAGGACTCCCGCCACCACACCGTAAGCACCATCATACTTGCCACCATACACGACAGAATCAATATGTGAACCGGTCACAATTGGTAATACCTCTGCACCAGTTGTTGATTCCTCACCCTCGGCTTTGAGTGTTCCATACAGATTACCGGACTGGTCAAATTCGGGAGACAGCCCTTTCTCCTGCATTTTGGCTGCAAGGGCACCTTGTGCTTCACACCAAGCCGAGTCATACAACAGACGTGTGACGCCACCTTGTGTATCCGCACCATATGTCGACAGCCAGTCAAGCATGGCTTGCAGCTCCACCTGTTCCACACTCGGCAAAGGAAGTGGGGCATTATTTGTACCGGATGACCAGTATACTCCAGACTCCGTCATAGCGTCTCCTCCGTTCCCGCTTCGATGGGACTAGAAGAGTAAGCCGTAATGTGTTGCCCGATAGGCACAGGAGATAAACCGGATTCCGAGTTGTAAACACGCTGACCACGGCAATATACGTCTGCAATCTGACAGTTAAATGTACGTCCCACATAGGGGCTCTGTTTATGCGTATAGAGCAGATCCTTCGTGTTCAGGGTTGTGCTTTTCTCCCAGTCAATCAGGACCAGATCTGCATCCTTGCCGATCGCAATCTCTCCTTTGTTCTCCAGACCAAGCCTTCTGGCAGGCTGAAGGGAGAGCACTCTTCCGAGCAACGGGAGGTCGATATTACGCCGAAGATGTCCATCCTCCAGCATGATTAGCAGTGTGCTTTGTGCCCCGGATATGCCGCCCCAGATTTCAAAGAAGTTATCAGATTGTTTCATGGATGGCGGGCAAGGAGAATGGTCTGAGGCAATAACATCAATCAATCCCAAAGTCAGTGCATCCCATAAATGCTCCTGTTCGGAAGAGCTGCGAAGCGGTGGAGCACATTTCGCTACAGCACCCAATCGGACCACATCCTGATCGGTCAGCGTCAGATAATGAGGGCATGTCTCTGAAGTTACGTCTTGCCCACGCCGTTTGGCTGCTGCAATCAGATCTAACGCTTCCCGGGTGCTAATATGCACAAAATGCAGCGCACACCCGGTCTGTTCGCCGTATTTCAACGCTCGGGCAACCGCGACGACCTCAGCTTCCACAGGACGAGACCGGATATAATCCATCGGTTCAGTCTTTCCCTCAGCAATGCTTCTCGTAGCAAGTTCGGCAACGATGCCTTCGTCCTCTGCATGAAGTGCCAGCACACGGTTTAATGTTACAAGTTCATTCATCCCGTCCAGCAGGGTATGGTCATCAGCTCTGGCAAAGATGTCTTCCCCATCTCCACCCGGCTCGGACATAAATGCCTTGAATCCCGCAGCACCTAGCCGTGCCAGTGGAGCAAGTTCATCTCGGTTGCCGGGAACCAAACCTCCCCAGAAGGCATAATCAACATACGATTGGTCTGCCGCTGCTTTCATTTTCATTTCCCATGCTTCCGGCCTTGTGGTTGGTGGTACGCCGTTAAGCGGCATATCGACAT
Source organism: Paenibacillus sp. 1781tsa1 (assembly GCF_024159265.1). Taxonomy (NCBI): domain Bacteria; kingdom Bacillati; phylum Bacillota; class Bacilli; order Caryophanales; family Paenibacillaceae; genus Paenibacillus; species Paenibacillus sp. 1781tsa1. Next base: position 3,920,489 of record NZ_JAMYWY010000001.1, read on the forward strand.
AGGTCGTGATTCCCCCTGCGGCAAGGGCTGCCGAACCTGACCGGAATCCCTCCCAACTGGCGAGTCCGGGTTCATTGAAGTGTACATGAATGTCCACGACGCCTGGCATCACTGTAAGCCCCTCAGCTTCTATGATCCAAGTCGCTTCGCCAGCGGTCAGGCGTGTGGATATGTCTGTTATTTTTTCACCAGTAATGCCAATATCCAGTTGCTCTACCCGATCTCTCAGCACCACCCGGGCCCCCCGGATGATGGTATCAAATGTTGTCATGTGGATGACCCTCCCCCTAAATCAGAACCGGGTATGTGCATGTTCAGCTTCCCCGGTATGTACTGTAACCTCCTGGAGCAATCAATAATGGAATATGGTAATGGCTTGAGGCATCAGATACGGCAAAACGAATCGGAACAATCGTCCATAATGCCTGCCCCAGCTCCTCCAATGAACGATGTGCGTAATAACTCTCGACATGGAATTGAAGCTCATATATCGCTGGCTCCAACTTGCCTCCATCCAGCAGCGGTGCATCCAAACGCCCATCCGCATTGGTCATCGACTCAGCTACTTTTGTCTTGCTTTCCTGTTCTCCATCCCTTTTCAGGGTATACAGTTCGATCCGAACACCCGCAGCAGGGACGCCTTTGGATGTATCCAGCACATGTGTTGTAATTCGACCATCAGACATCGACATTAGACGTCACCTTCTTTCCCGGCGTCCCGGCCGTCTGTTCCCAGATCATCCCTTGTCATCGAGAAACCCTGGAATCCATAAGGTGGTCTCGGTTCGGTAAATACTTTGCCTTCTCCCTCTTTCACTTCCTCCAGCACTGTCTCCCAAGTCCGATTGTTGGATTCAAATGAAACTTCACTCAGTTGCTCAAATCGACTTAACAACCTTCGTCCAATCTGGTAGATCAGATGTTGAATGGAAGCGGATCGACACTCATGAAACACCGCAGCAGCCAAATCTCTGACCTGTTCCGCCGCTACATACCGTCCACGCTGATCATCCATGCCATCTCTCGGATCTTCATAACGCCAATTGATGTTCAGGAAAATAAATAACGGTCGATCCCATGTCTCTGGAAGAGTCGTATATTCATCCTGCATAAATCCAGCAAACTCACTGCCTTTGACCTTGATCAGTCTCAGATCGGCTACACCACTGAAATGGTTGCTGAGTTCAATCGAGTCTCCTGTTCGTTCTGCTTCCACGGCAGCCGTCGCACGATCATTCTGCGAATAACGAAATACGAGCGCACTCGGTCGATAGCTTCCTTCTAATCCAATGGGTATATCTTCAAAAGGAATCTGGTCCGCTGTCATCTGAACCTTGCTCATCTGCGGATACGTCTCCAGGAAACGACGACTTACCAGTGCAAGAAATCCTTCCACCGTTGCCCCTGTGTAATCCGCTGCGTGTTTGAGAATAAAATTTTTCATCGAATCGGTAGCGACCACCAGCGAATTATCCCCTTCTGCAAAAGAAGGCAAGAATTCATCGCCCTGCACAGCGACCTTAATGTTTAATCCAAACAGAATATTGCTGCGTCCCATAAAAGGAGATTCCGGAATGGACTGTATACCCGTCAACGGTTTGGCGTAGGAACGGTACATCCACACATCCCCTTTTCCGTAATACATAGTCCGCTGCTGCACTGCGGCTGGCTTGCTCACGAACTCATGTTCATGACCGATCTGTGCAAGCCATTGCTCCAAGCGAATGCCTGCAATCTTGAATACTTCCTTCAATGCAGTCTCGAATTCTTCTTCCCTTCCTCGGCGATGACGTTGCCTCATGGATTCGAGGATGGAGCTCGCGGTATGGCCTTTTACAGCCAATATAAAAGGAAAGCCAAACTGGCTTGTATATGCTTTGTTTAATTGTTGAAGTTCGTTGTACTGCTCTTGTGAGAGTGAATCAAGGCCTGCCCCAGCCTGCTCCTGAACGGAGTTGCTGCTCATGCTGATTCGTGCTCCAAGATCCGGGTGATTTCGAAGCAACTGCAACTTCACCTGGTCATCCGATGCCTGAACCACATTCTTCATCACTTTCATCATCTGTTCAAATGAATCGAAAGGTCGTAAAAGCCCGGAACGCTCAGCCACCCATGGTGATTCCTCAAATAAGCCGCCAAACGTATGCACGAACTGCGTGATAGACCAGTTGTTAACAAGTTTAATTAAGTCGCTCATGTTAGAACCTCCGGTCTGTTGTGGATTATTGATCTTCATTCTAAGTGTCGTTCAATGTCGCGACAACAATATTTACGCAATTTTGTAATATAACATAACATCAGAGTTGTGATTTGTTTGCTATGCACGGGAAGTTCAGCTTTTATTGTCCTTAAACATGAAAAAACCGCACTCCATCAAGGGAATGCGGTTCATGGGTCTGAGACCCAGTAGCATTGTCATCTTGCACAATGCGCGGTTTAGAGTTGCACATTGTGCGGTCTTGTAGCTGCTTTGTCCCGCACAAACTTGCGGAAGGTGAATACCAGCTTTAATTTCAGCAGATCATTCGTTTTCTTAAAGTCCATTTGCAGCAAGCTGCCGACTTTCTCCATACGATAAGTGACCGTGTTGCGATGCACAAACAGCTGCTTGGCAGCTTCATTGATCAATCCATCATTCTCGATAAAGGACTCCAATGTATTCATCAGCACCTGATTGGGATCACCGTCCCTAGCAAGGAGTGGTTCGAGTACTTTATTACAGTAGTTCTCCATGATGTTATCCGGTACATGTTGGAACACATAGGCAAATTCAAGCATTTCAAATTGCAACGCACGGTCTTTCATGCCGAACCGGCGAGCCAGTTGTCGTGTATCCAGGCACTCCTGGTACGCTTCACGGAGCGACTTGGGCTCATGTTTCATTTTGCTGATCCAGAAGCGTGGAGCCGGTGCCCCTTTTGCTTCTTGCGCTGCCAGAACATCACCGAAACGACTTAACAGAAAACTTGACAGCTCCTCTCCATAATCTCGCCCTGTTGGACAGGTATAGATGGACAGAATGCCATCTTCGATCTGAAAATGCTGTGAGGCCGTGAATTGCATCAGCGGGTTGTACTGCAATTCGCGATGAATCTGTTTAAGCAGTTTTCCCTCGGCAAACAGCGTCGGCTCAAGCGTAATGAGTACACACTGATAAGTTCCCTGGAACAGATGTACACCTTTGTTCTCACTCATGGTGGTCAATTCCTGAATGGTCATTTTGTTATCCAGATACTGTGAAAGCAGCGTACGCATCTCATCTTGAACGGTTGGATTAATATGCTCGCGATAAGTCATATCCATATAGAATGCCAATACATCGGCAGCCTGTTGGAACAGCTCCTCCTCTGCCCGAAGCGATAAGGCTGAATCGGTAAACACCAGCAATGATCCGTATTCTTCATCATTCTGCTTGATCGGTACGCGATGACAACTTCCCTGATTCCATTTCACTCGGTGCATGACCGATTTCCATGGCCAGCCCTGGGTTACAGCATCCCCTGCAATGCCTTCACTGCCATAGAGCACATGCCCACGTGAACCAATGACGGCAAGTGGATAGTTCAACACCGTGGCAAGTTCGGCAAACACATTCCGGTGTGGCTGCTGTTGCAGTGCAAACTGCATTAATTTCTTTTGCTTCTGCACAACCTCATGCAGCAATCGGTTACTGCGTTCATGTTCAGCCTTGAACAAAGCATTCATCTGGTCCGAGAAGGTGAATTGAAAAGGAAGCTCAAGCAGCGGCAAACGAAGCCGATCGGCTTCCTCGACAATGCCTTGGGGAATGGACTGCCAGAAGCGTCCCAGCTTGATGCCCAGCCCTGCACAGCCGCGTTCATTCAAGCGCCGCATCAAACGCAGTGCATCTGTTTCACTGTCTTTCATAATAAAAGCAGTGGTGAACAACATTTCTCCGGATTTGATCCAATCCGCGATATCAGGAGCGTCCATGACATTAACGGATTTCATCATCCGTGAAGTCCCTTCTCCACCCGCAACCAGTTTGGCCTCGGACAACGGGTATACCTGTAAAGCCTCTTTAACCGTAAGTTGCATGGACACTACCTCCCATATATATAACACATAATCATGTTATTTTCGTTTAAGCAGAATTATTTCTGGATTACATTCCTAATTAAATCTATATTCATCCATTTAATCTCGTTTGTTGTTAAGTATTATAACATCAATTTTCTGAATAAAGCTTACATGGCAAAAAAATAAAACCTATGACCTAATTACAGCGCACTTTCCTGTAATCGGCATAGGTTTTTAGATCAGATTTCCATGGTTTCGTGATTCATCCATAATTTCATACGGGATAACACATCTTTAATATTAAGCGGTTTGCTGAGATAGTCCGAAGCACCTGCTGCAATACATTTCTCCCGATCCTCTTTCATGGCCTTGGCTGTGAGTGCAATAATCGGAAGCTGCGTCATGCCAAGCCGTTCACGGATCTGGCGAGTCGTCTCATAACCATCCAGTTCCGGCATCATAATATCCATCATGATAATATCAGGCTTGACGCCTCCACGCTCCAACAATTCCAGACATTCGTACCCATTTTGAGCTGAAATGACATTCATGCCGTATTGTTCGAGAGCGTTAGCTAGCGCATATACATTTCGAATATCATCATCAACGACAAGCACTTGACGACCACTGAGCAACGCTTCTTCCAGGGGTGTCAATAAAACATCAGATTGTTCAGAAGTTATTGAAGGAAGCTTATGAATCTCAGGTGTAGTGCTAGCCACCTCATTCAGGAACAACCGCGATGCATTCATGCTCTCAGGTTCATCTCTTCGCAGTGGCAGGAACAACGTGAACACACTGCCATGTCCTTCACGACTTGTTGCCGAGATTGAACCCCCTAGCAAAGTTGCAAGCGATTGAGAGATAGACAGGCCAAGTCCTGTCCCGCCATATTTACGTGCCGTAGCCCCATCCGCCTGTTTGAATGCATCAAAGATCTGCAAAAGTTTGTTTTCCGCAATGCCAATCCCTGTATCACTGACAGAGAAAGCAATCACGTCGGTCTCTTGGCCATCCGCTTCCGGGTTCACCAGACTCATTTTCGAGATGGTTAAGGCAACTTCACCCTCACTGGTGAACTTGAATGCGTTTGAGAGCAGATTTCGGAGAATCTGATGCATTCTCATCTCGTCAGTCACGATGGTTTCCGGTAAAGGACTCTGGAGCTGAATTCGGAAATCTATTCTTTTCTGCTCCGCTGTTTTCAGGAAATACTGATTCATGACTTCGGGCAGACTGCTCAGATAGACATCATCAAAATCCACTTCCATCTGCCCGGCCTCTACCTTGGATAGATCCAGAATATCATTGATCAGATTCAGCAGGTCCTTGCCTGACTTGTGAATGACCGAAGCATAGTTCTGTTCTTCACTATTCAAGTGTTGGTTTTTATTCTCAGACAATATTTCGGACAGGATCAACATGCTGTTAAGCGGTGTCCGTAATTCATGGGACATGTTCGCCAGGAATTCGGATTTGTACCCCGAGCTTGTTCGTAACTGATCCGCCACAACTGCAAGTTCATTGGCTGATGTCTCAGCAGCGCTTTTTTGTATTTCCAGACGTTCATTAAGTATATGAAGCTCTTCGGTCTGCATTTGCAGTTCCTCTGTCTGAGACAGCATTTCTTCGGTCTGAGACTGAAGTTTCTCCGATTGTGCCTGTAACTCTTCATTCAGAACTTGTGACTCATCATATAATTGCTGTAATTCCATGCGAGTGACGGTCGAGTGTAAAGAAACACCAAAAATGTCCGTCAGTTCTTGCATCAGCTTCATATCATTCTCTTGCAATGGCTTCATTGAAGCAAGCTCGATGACCGCAATCGTTCTGCCTTCGAAGAGGACTGGTACTACGGTAAGAGAGGTGGCAGATGTATACCCGAGACCCGAAGAGATTCGGATATAGTTCTGGGGCAGATCATTCATGCGCAAGACTCGCTTCTCCACAGCACTTTGACCCACAAGCCCCTCACCCGGGGCGAGCGATACTTTACCGAGCGAACGTTCTTTCTCTCCATCTGCAGCATACGCAGCCACGCGCAGCAGTCGATTGTCTTTCCAGTAATACAAGACGCTATAGGGAACTTCAAACAACATGGCAATCTCGTTCAGGAACAAGCGGGACAATCCCTCCAGGTTGGTCGGGTTCTGTAAAAGTGTAGCAATGCCTGTGATCTGGTCCTTGACCCGATTCTGTTCCTGTACTTCATCCAGTAATTTGTTGGTTTCGTGGCCCAGGTCCCCCACTTCATCATGTGTCCGCACCTGAATTCGCTGCTTCAGGTTCCCACCTTTGGAGATATCACTGATGGTCTGCATAACATCTCGCAACGTTTTGACGATATTTCCGGATATCACAAGAGCCGCTGCAATCGATAATGCTGCAATAATTCCCCACAGCGTATACATAATGGTCAACAATGTGGAGCTCCGTGTGGCTAGATCGGTTACCCTTGCCTCAGTCAATGCGATCTCTGTGTTACGGAAGGTAGTAAGTTGGGAGCGTAGTAGATCCATTTCAGTTTTACCCGGATCAGTTTGAAAGAATGCAACAACTTTGGCTTGATCCTCTTGCTTTTTCAACTTTACCAACGGCTCCCCAGCAATCTCAATCCAGCGCGTAATATGAGTTTTGATGCTTTGCAGACTCTGCTGCTGCGAAGGATTGTCACTAATGAGAGCATTCAACTGATCATAGTTGGAACTCCACTGGGATAGACCTTGAGAATAAGGTTCCAAGTAACTCTCATTGCCTGTAATCATGAATCCACGCTGTCCTGTCTCCATGTTCAAGACATTTTTTTCAATCGCGTTGGTCAGATTATGTACTTCCAGATCATGATGAGAGATAAAATCATTTTCCTTCTGTAACACATTAATTTGGGCCGTAAGTACTAGCAGAACAGCTCCAAACAAAAGCACAACCACAAGATAGCCCAATAAAATTTTGGAGCGTATCGTAAATCTTCTCGTTTTTGACAACGCGGAAACCTCCAAATATATACGAATCCCATTCTATTAAATTAAAACTGGTGCATATGTAGTTTATATGTATACGTATAGTCTGACAAGCTTTAAGTTCATCGGTAAGCATAAGAAAAACGACCTACTTGTGCAGGTCGTCCTCTTCATTGATCTATATTGCTCATTTGGGCTGATTTTAGGCCTTTGGAGCGATCATTTTGGCTGGATCAACATATTGATCAAATTGCTCTTCGGTAAGCAGGCCCGTTTGTAACGTCGCCTGTTTCAAAGACAAGCCTTCTTTATGCGCAAGCTTCGCAATTTTGGCTGCATTTTCATAACCAATATGAGGGTTGAGCGCCGTAACCAGCATGAGCGAATTGTTCAGATTATGTTCAATCTGATCCAGGTTAGGCTCAATGCCTACGGCACACTTGTCATTAAACGCAATAATGGAGTCCGCCAGCAGTTGCACGGATTGCAAGAAGTTATAGATGATAACCGGTTTGAATACATTCAGTTCAAAATTACCCTGACTTGCCGCGAAACCAATCGCTGCATCATTACCCATGACCTGCGTAACCACCATCGTAATGGCCTCGCTCTGAGTTGGGTTGACTTTACCTGGCATAATGGAGCTGCCTGGCTCATTCTCCGGAATACGGATCTCGCCCAATCCACTGCGAGGGCCACTGGCCAACCAGCGGACATCATTGGCAATTTTCATCAAATCAGCTGCAAGCGCTTTAACCGCACCGTGCGCATATACAACTTCATCATGACTTGTAAGTGCGTGGAATTTGTTTGGTGCAGATACAAAATCTTTCCCCGTATGTTTGCCAATCTCCTTGGCAGTGAAGTCCCCAAAGTCCGGATGCGCATTAATGCCCGTTCCGACAGCTGTACCGCCGATCGCAAGCTCCTTCAGGTATTGTACACTTTCACGAATCATACGCTCACTCTTGCCCAGCATGGCTTCCCAACCACTGATCTCCTGGCCAAGCGTAATTGGTGTTGCATCCTGAAGGTGAGTACGTCCAATCTTGATAATATCCTTGAATGCCTCCGACTTGTCTGCAAAAGTAGCTTTTAATACCGCAATGGCCGGCAAGAGTTGATCCTCAACAGCCAGAACACCTGCGACATGCAGCGCCGTTGGGAATGTATCGTTGGAGCTCTGGGACATATTCACGTCATCATTTGGATGCAGACGCTCTTCTTTTCCCTTTTGCTCCAGCAGTTGGTTCCCCAGATTGGCAATCACTTCGTTCACGTTCATATTGGATTGCGTTCCGCTACCAGTCTGCCACACGACCAGTGGGAAATGGTCATCAATTCGGCCTGCAATAATCTCGTCTGCTGCATAAGCGATAGCATCGGACTTAGCCGCAGATAATTTACCTAATTTATGGTTACTGGCCGCAGCACTTTTTTTCAAAATGGCAAGGGCACGGATCACTTCCATCGGCATATGTTCACTGCCAATCGGGAAGTTCTCCTTGCTGCGCTGCGTCTGAGCTCCCCACAGCCTGTCGGCTGGTACTTTCATTTCGCCTAACGTATCTCTCTCAATGCGGTATTCCACTTGCTTGTCCTCCTCCAAAAAGATGGTTTGGGTCTCTACAAAGCTTGTGTATCTCGTCATATTATACATGATTTACGAGCAGGTTTTCACCTTTTCGACAAAATTGTAAGCGTAGCGCAAAACGAGCGTGAATTATTTTTGTGACGCAATTGGATACAATCGGCTGCTCTGTTCGAATAGTTCACCTGGTGCCAGACCGACCAATCCGATTTCTTCTGCAGGGATGCCTTCAACATTAGGAGCGTTAACCAGGTTCATCTGTGGTTCAGGGCAGAAGAATTCGCCACCCATGTTATTATTCCAGATCATCCAGTGCTTGTAGGAAGTACCTACATCATATACCAGTTTGTCTCCAGTACGGTGATCCGTAAGTTCCATATAGTTACGACCATTCTGCGGTTCTGCAGTGTAATGATTATCCATGGCAGCGAAGAACGGGCTAACTCCGTCTTTCTTCAATAGTTCTTCCTCAGGTGTAAGCGGTTGAAATTGTCCTGTTGGCAGAGAACGCTCATTCAATTCACGTCGTTGTCCAATCGTAACTTTGGCCGTGTAATCCGAGGATTGACTGTCCGGTGCAAAAGGTACTGCGATTGCCGTATGGAATGCAAACAAATTCGGCATGGTTTCCTTTCCGGTGTTGCGGACGATCAATTGCTGCTGAAGTCCTTGGCTACTCAAAGAGTAACGAAGCGTCACCGTGAACGTAAACGGCAGGTATTGATGGAATGTATGCCCTTCTTTCACGTCCTGGCTAAGCAACACATAGCTCTCCAGCTGATCAGAACCATATCCCTCGACCTTCCACTCGGCATCATGCAAAAATCCGTGCAGATGGTTACCTGTAGCCGGTTCGTTCACAGGCAACTGATAGACTTTACCATTCCACGGGAAACGTCCATCCTCATAACGGTTTGGTGGAGATAGAATCGGAATTCCATAGACCGCAGGTGCAGCCATAAACTCATCCATCTGATCCTGATTCGGCTCTCTCAAGTAACGGAATCCTTTTTCCGTATCACGGAAAGCAACGAGGTTGGCACCCACGCTTGGAATAACTGCCGCTTCAAACTGATTGAAACGAAGCCAGACGGCCGGTATCCCTCCAAATTGTTCTTCAAATGCTGCATTTTGCTGTGTCATCGTTATATGTACCTCCTGCATACTAAGGTTATATTATACGGCTCGACTATATCATGCCCGAGCACAAAATACCAATCTATGATAGAGAACAAATTGATGATAGAAAAACAAAAAAGACAGGAAAAAGACAGCTGCAATCCCCTGCGGCTGTCTCTGCATACTTCTTATGTTGGTTGAATTAATCCACATATTTGCCGTGATCCGGCACTGTACTTTCTTCAAAATCCAGATCAAGCCGCTTCAGGGATTCGCTAAGCATATCTCCGCTCAATGCATGCCCATGCCCGGTAATCGCAAGTTTCGGCTCCAGATGCCTGATATGCTGAACAGATTGATGAGCAGCCTGCCAATCCGTTGTGAAATAGGACGGCGGGCCATGCAACTGTTTGTCCTGAAGCAACACACTCCATAGTGATTCCTGCTTCACCGTGATGATCGCGTCACCCGCAATTAACAAACGGTCTGCTTCTCGAAACAGCGACACATGTCCAGGGGTATGACCTGGTGTATGCACCCACTTCCAGCCTGAAACGCCTGGAACGGAATGATCTTTGGGTAAACTGAATATCCGATCATCCAGATTGATTGCCTCATTGGGATATGCGAATGACAACCTGGACATTAAACCTCCACCTACAGAAGGGTCCGCTGGCGGGTAATCTTTCAATCCCGTTAAATACGGAATTTCAAGCGGATGAGCATACACGGGCACACCCCAGAATTGTTCCAGCTCAATAACGGTTCCTACATGGTCGAAGTGACCATGCGTCAATATGATCGCAGACGGCGGACCTTGAAATCGTTCTGTTGCAACCTGAACAATATGATCTGTGAACCTCGCCATTCCGGTGTCCACGAGGACCCAGTTCCTGCTTCCTGGCTCTCCGATGAACACGACATTAACGAATAGTGTACGTAGACTGAGAATATCGGGCGCGACTTCTTCAAGTCCCGTCAACCCTTCTGTAATCAGATTGTCAGATGCCATTCACGGTTACCTCCCATTAGGCGGATTGTCTCTCTGGTTCCATTCATCTCGTAGACTTCCCTTTTCTGGATCATCTATTCAACATTTCCAATAAAATAGACGGTATACACCCTGTTTCGGGCATACACCGTCTAGTATAGTCATCGACACAACACAATAGAACAAGAACATCTCGGTCAGTTAAGCCGGAAATGCCTCCAAAGCAGCATCGAGCAATTGATTGTACAGATCGTCATCATTTTCAAGCAACTCGTCCATACGCAGTAACTCTTCTTCATCACCGGATTGCTCCGTGAAATGCAAGCTATAGTCCCAATCTTTTCCGTTCTTGCTCATGAAGGTAATCTCATATACTGACTTTTCTCCTTCTGTGCGGTAAACGGTATTTCCCACGTATCCTTTTTCACCTTCACGGCGCATTTCAGCACTTATAATTTCAATATTCACAATCATTCTCTCCTTTAATCTTTCATCTACAGGCGGTCTCCAACATTTCTGGTAAACCTAGTTTGGTAATTATTATTGGTTAATTGTACAATATATAACGTAGCAACGTATACCTTATTCAATGAAGGAACCATTGGAGTCCTTACATAGTTGTAATGAGGATTATAAATACGTGTTTGACCAACATCTATAATAGCCAACAAGCTACGATATTATTATCACATTGGAGGAAAAAATAGCATGAATACTTTCGAAACGAATCTGCAGCAATATGCTGAACTGGCTGTACAAGTCGGTGTCAATATCCACCCTGGACAGACGCTTGTGGTTAACGCGCCAATCTCGGCAGCGCATTTTGTACGACTGATTGTCAAAGCAGCTTACGGTAAAGGTGCCAAATTGGTCAAAGTTAACTGGAGCGATGAAACCGTTACACGTCTTCATTACGATCTTGCACCAGATGAAGCCTTCTCCATTGAACCGAAATGGTTTGCAGCTGAAATGACTGAACTCGTTGAAGAAGGCGCCGCTGTACTGCACGTCATCGCTGAGAATCCGGATCTGCTGAACGGTGTAGCTCAGGAACGCATTATTACTAGCCAAAAAGTGCGCGGCAAAGCGCTTGAAAAATATCGTTCGTATCAGATGGCTGACAAATTCAGCTGGTCTATTGTAGCCGTTCCTTCTCCGGAATGGGCAGCTAAAGTATTCCCGGACCTGCCGGAAGCACAACAAGTGGACCGCTTGTGGGATGTTATTTTCAAAACCGTACGGATCGGTGAACAGGATGCTGTTGCCGAATGGAAAACCCATTTACAAAATCTCGATTCCCGCGCTGATCTGTTGAACAACAAAAAATACAAGAAGCTTCACTATACAGCTCCAGGCACAGACTTGACCATCGAACTCCCAGAAGGACATATCTGGGTATCCGGTGGAAGTGTGAATGAGCAAGGACATGTCTTTATTGCCAATATGCCTACCGAAGAAGTATTCACAGCTCCGCTGAAAACGGGTGTTAACGGTACCGTTCGCAGCACGAAACCACTGAGCTACGGCGGCAACCTGATTGACGGATTCTCCCTGACATTCGAGAACGGTCGAATTGTAGATTATACCGCTGAGCAGGGACTGGACGCACTCAAAAACCTGATCAAGATGGATGAAGGTGCACACTATCTGGGTGAAGTAGCCCTTGTTCCACATCAGTCACCGATTTCTGATACGAATATTTTGTTCTACAATACACTCTTTGACGAAAATGCTTCCAACCACTTGGCGATTGGTAATGCCTATGCCTTCTGTCTGGAAGGTGGTAAATCGATGTCCAAAGAAGAGTTGATTGAACGTGGCATGAACTCCAGTCTCACTCATGTAGACTTCATGATTGGATCTGGAGAAATGAACATCCACGGTGTAACCTCCGAAGGTACAGAAGAGCCTATCTTCCTGCAAGGAAACTGGGCATTTTAATCCCCTTTGATGGATTATGAGAGAGGAGATCACTCCTCTCTTTTCCTGCGTCAACAGGTCAAAAATTCAACAATTGGAGGGAACTCATATGTTAAGTTTCGAACAAAAACTGGATCGTTACGCTGAACTGGCTGTAAGAGTAGGCGCAAACGTGCAGCCCGGGCAAGTATTTGTCATTAGTGCCATGATTGATACCGCTGAATTCGTACGCTTGTTGGTGCGTAAGGGATACGAGGCTGGTGCCAAGCAGGTGATTGTAAAATACGGTGATGAAACGGTGAATCGATTGCGGTTTGAGATGGCCCCTGAGGAATCCTTCCAAGAGCCGCCGAAATGGCATGCAGCGGAGCTTGAAGAACTGGCTGCCAATAATGCGGCCTTCCTGACGGTATTGTCATCCAGCCCAGACCTGATGAAAGGTATTGATCCTGAGCGGATCTCGACCCATCAGCGTACATTTGGTCAGGCGATGGCCAAGTACCGTCAGTATCAACAGGCGGATAAAATGAGCTGGACGGGTGTGGCTTGTCCTTCCCCCGATTGGGCTGCCAAAGTATTCCCGGATCTCCCGGCAACGGAGCAGGTTAACCAGCTGTGGGAAGCCATTTTTGCTGCGGTAAGAGCTGATCTGGAGGACCCTGTAGCGGCCTGGGAACAGCATATTGAACGACTGGAAACCAAAGCGGTTGCACTGAACAACAAGAAGTATCAAGCATTGCATTTCCTCTCCCAGGGGACGGATCTTACTGTCGAGCTTCCAGAAGGTCATATCTGGGCGCAGGCAGGTAGCGTGAATGAGCAAGGCACCCCTTTTGTAGCAAATATCCCGACAGAGGAAGTATTCACTGCTCCAGCCAAGCACGGTGTTAACGGCAAGGTGTCCAGCACCAAACCACTCAGCTATGGCGGCAGTATCATTGATCGTTTTTCACTCACATTCGAGAATGGACGTATCATTGATTTTCATGCCGAAGAAGGTCAGGATACGCTGGAAAGACTCATCTCCATGGATGAAGGTTCGCATTACCTCGGCGAAGTGGCTCTAGTTCCCTTCCATTCCCCGATTTCAGAAAGCGGTATCTTGTATTACACGACATTGTATGATGAAAATGCATCGTGCCATCTCGCGATTGGCAGTTCCTACGCATTTAATATCGAAGGTGGCAAATCGATGTCTCCTGAAGAGCTTGCAGCTCGTGGCATGAACAGCAGTATCACCCATGTGGACTTCATGATGGGCTCGCCCGAGACGGACATCTACGGTATTACGGCAAACGGTGAACGTGAAGCCATCTTCCTTAAGGGAGACTGGGCATTCTAACAGATTACGGAGAGTTATCTCCCGTAATGTATTTTCACTGAACAGTCGAAAAGGCTGTCTTGCAACCATGTGTTTATGGTTGGCGAGACGGCCTTTTATTAGTTTTCAGCAAACTGTTCCATAGGCTATACCCACTTCCCTCATCTGGTTTTTCCCGGACCAACCTCCCATTGTATCGTTTCCATATTATGTTGTAAAATGTAATGATACCAATGTTTGTGGATTGTTCACCAGAAAGGAGAACATCATGGCCAATCGGCTCCAGTTACTACTCGCCTCAGATTTCCATAATTTAGGCTCTGCACTTCAGGAAGAAGTGTATTATGAATATTATAATATGGTACATGGTCTTATCGTTTATATCATCAAGGAGCGTGCTGCAGCAGAAGATATTATTCAGGAAGCTTTTATCAAAATCATTAAAAACAAACCCATTTTCGAAGACGAGGTCAAACTGAAAGCCTGGCTCAAGGTCGTCACACGGAACACAGCTATTAATTATCTGAGAAAAAATAAAAATAACCGTAACCAAGTGGATACGGATAGTGTTTTTATAGATATGGAGACGATGAATCAGACAGCAGCTTCCGTGGAAAGCATGGTAGAAACGCAGATGATGGAAGAGTCTATTGAATATTATCTTGGACAGCTCAAACCGGAATATCGTGTACTGGTGGAGTTACGGTGGAAAAAAGGTCTCTCCTACCGAGAGATGGCCGAACTGCTGGATACCTCCGAAGACATTGTGAAGCAACGCTTGTTCAGAGCCCGCGGCAGTATCAAGAAGAAATTACATAAGGAATGGGGTGGAAGCATTGAGCAAAGGCAAGTCCGATAAGAACGTGGAGCCATTCGATTCAGAGCTGGAAGACGAATATTTCGACGCTGCGTTTGATCTGGCTTTTGATGAGGCTTTCCATCATGCCGTCTCTGCCCCTTCCGCCTCCCATACCGAATCCATGCAGCAATCTTGGCAGAAGGTACACAGGGAAATTAACAAAATCGGTTTACGTAAAAAAAGAATACGTACCTTGCGACTTTCAGTTGTCGTAGCTGCATCGGTGACCATTGGGGCCGTTATTTTCAGCCTGCCGTCCGGTACGCAAGCGGTATCCCCGTTTGTACAATCCATCAAGGATTGGGGCAATGGCATGAAATCCATTGTCATCGAGGATCGCACGACCCATCTGGGGGCTGATCCGTCAACAGCCAAAACGCCTCCACCTCCGGAAACGAGCTTAGATGACATTCTTAAAGTACAAGAAGAAGAGGCTCTTAATACACCTTCGTATGAGTTATCGAGCCACCTGCTTCGTCCAGTACTTGTTACGGAAGAAATCGCCCGCGAAGGGTTCATGGGTGACTTTCTGTTATCCAAGGCCATTCCCGAGCGATTCAATAAGGTCAAATTCGAACTTGTGCTTGATACGGAAAACCCTGTGAATCCAGACGATTATTATGAGTCCAACCAAATGAGAGTTCAATATACCAGTGAAGGCAAGAGCATAGAGGATGAGATTATCCAGTTTGATTATGTTTATGTCATGCCTGGGGAGAAAATTGAAGGGGCCATGCTTCGTGATATGAGCACCGTCAAGCTGGCGGACGGCACGGAAGCACTGATGTATATCGGCCCACCCTATAACTCCTTTCAGTGGATGATGGGTTCCAACAATATGAGTCTGTTTGGCACCCTTTCGGAAGAAGAGATGACTGCGATTGCCAACGATTTTCAAGAGCAGAAGTTTCCCGGCAGCACCAGCCGATAAGATCAAAACAACACGGTGCCAGAGACATGTTTGCTTGTATCCGTGGTGCTTCCATCATACGCTGTATGGATACTGGTAACGCGATAATAATATCCTGGCATAACGGTCCAATCCGATGTAGCATTCAGTAAGTTTGAATTCGTTGCAGTGTTGGAATTGGCTTTGAAAGTCACCCATACTGTTCCTGTCCAGCGCTCAAGTCGATAATCTACGGAAAGTGTCTTCATTGCTGTATAGGTCGTGGTCTTGGTATTGACGATAGCCGACAGTCCTCCCCCAGGGATGACTGCACCGACCGCTTGATAGATATGTCCACGTTCGCGAGTGTTAGCGAGCGAATGGATGGATGGTTCTGGCGGCGGTGGAGCTGTAAGTGCACCAGCAGAGGACACCTTGATAATCGGGCTTGCAACGGCTGGTTCAGACGTAGGTATAGCCAGGAGCGTCGGCACCATGAACAAGGCAACAAGTGTTATTTTTAGAATAGATGCTGCACTCTTCGTTTTCATTTTCCGCATATTGATCCATCCTCCGCTTCTATACTTCATTTTGTGTAAGGGTATAAACGGACGGATCGGGTGACAGGTTTCAAAAAAAATTAGACGCTCCGATGTTTCTGTCGGCAGCGTCTTTTGTATTTTTTATACATTTCCAACATGGTGAAACCTAAATTATTCCATCCCGTATGTATTCAGTAATGTATGCACGAAACCAAAGTAACCAACATGAGTTGCAAATGAGGTGTATCCCTTGAGTAAACTTCATTCCAAATCCAGAAGACATCGTCACAATTCCAATCCGAATGAGTTACACATCGAAGTATCCCGATCGTTCAAACGTTGGCTTGTCATTCTAATGAGTGCGCTTACCGTCGGGACCTTAGTATATTTCTTGGCTACAGCCCGGGAAAACTGGATAAGCATGGGGATTGACCGCTATGTATTGCCCTTTATGATCTGGGGACTTGTACTATCCCCCATCCTTGCTTTTCTTTTCCTCAGACAGAGTGGCCGAACCCTTTCCCACGTCAAATTTTTACGTGTTTTCGGGGTTGCTTTCTGCCTTCTGCCTCTGGCTCTTCTGTTTTACGTGTTACCTGCAACACTCGGCATGGTGAATGATCACTTAACCCAGTATAAACAAAATCCGGTGTTATCCACCACTAAGGTGGGGGACTACAATTCCTACGAGATTACTTTCGTTGACATGTACGATATCATCACGATAAAGACACCGACGACAACCAAATCCACTCGAAAAAAGCTGAATATCCAGCATGATCTCGCTCCTGGAGAGAATGTTTATGTTACTTATAAGCGAATTTATATCAAAAATAGCTTGGTCACAGAGAACCGTTACGCCGATATTGTCATTCACGCACCCAAAGAATCATGAGCATGCAAAGAAGCTGTACGATGACCATTACGTCACCATACAGCTTCATTTGTACCGATTTCGATCTGGCTATGCGCCTTCTTCTTCAACCAACAGTTCCAGCTTAATCACGTTCACTCGGGAAATCCGCTTATGCTCTGTCTCTTGAATGACAAATACATACCCCCCATACTCAACCGATTGACCAACCTCAGGTGGAATGGTATCTACTCTGGAGTATAACCAGCCCCCGATGGTATCGTAATCGGCACGATCCATCTCCAGTCCGAATCGTTCACTGACTTCTTCAATCAGCATCAATCCATCAATGGAGTATTCCATCTCATCCACTTGCTCAATGGCAGGACGCTCCTGGTCGAATTCATCCTGAATCTCACCTACGATCTCTTCCATGATATCTTCAAGCGTGACAAGCCCGGAGGTTCCCCCGTATTCATCAATCAGAATAGCAATCTGTGTCTTGCTACGCTGCATGCGCTTGAGCAGATCACTGATCAGTGTGGTATCTGGTACAGCCAGGATTGGTCGGATTACGGAAATGGTATCCGTAAGTTGGGATCGCATCAGATCCTTAATGTGAATAAAGCCGATAATATGATCCTTGTCTCCGTTATATACCGGATACCTTGTTCGCATACTCTCACTGGCAATCTCCAGATTTTCCAGCATGGACTCATTGGCATTCAGACAGATCATTTCCGTCCGCGGAATCATAATTTCACGGGCGGTTGTATCCGTAAAATCAAATATATTATCAACAAGTGCTAATTCAGTGTTATCAATTAAACCGCTCTTATTGCTTTCTTTCATCAGAATGCGTATTTCATCTTCGCTATGTGCCGAGTCCATCTCCGAAGCTGGTGCCATTCGGAACAGTCTCAACAAGCCGTTAGCCATACCGTTCAGTGCCCATATGAATGGATACATTAACTTGTAGAAGAACGTTAGCAAAGCCGCAGACCACAACGTGATCGTCTCAGATTTTCGAATCGCCATCGTTTTGGGAGCAAGTTCTCCCAGTACAATGTGCAAGATCGTAATAATCACAAATGCAATGGCAATAGAGATTCCATGAACGTAGACTGGTCCCAGTCCAAATGCGGTAAACACGGGCTCTAACAGATGTGCAATTGCCGGTTCTCCCAACCACCCGAGTCCCAGTGAAGCCAAAGTTATACCTAGTTGGCAAGCTGACAGATATGCATCCAGATTGCGTACGATATTGGAAGCATAGATGGCATTTTTGTTGCCTGTTTCCACCAAAGCCTCAATCCGACTTCCACGAACCTTCACCATCGCGAATTCCGCCGACACAAAGAAACCATTCATCAATACAAGTAAACCAATTAATACTAAATTTAAAATACTCGGTAAGGGGTCACTCAAATTTTCATCCTATTCGCCGTCATTCTTCGGCAAATAGGTCCACCTCCTTCGAAAATGTAGGATATTAGCCATTCTGCCGCTCATATGCAATTTCAACTTCCCAATGCTTCCACCTCCACCGTGTTCTGTCGAATAATAAAGATATGCTTCTTTTATTATATAATTCTACACTACACAGTCAATCCGTGTCCTATGACAACGAAATGGCACAAACGCCTTATTTCTTTAACAAAAGTAACGATTTCTCTGTTTTTTTAAGATTTCACATACAATCATCTAACCAAACCAAAGAGAGTATCCTCGCTCATGCTTTCGCATCGCTGGATACTCTCTTTTTGCAATACTGTTATTTTCTCAGATTTTATCCACTAATTACGATGTAGACTCAACCTCCACTACGGTCTCAGAAGCGGAATTCCAGCGCCACCCGGCTTGTTTTCCGCTTTCGTTATGCAAACCACCGATCCAGAATTCATCCTGCTTCAGCAGCGCCCAATCGACTTCTCCATTCAACACCTGAATTCCGAGTTCCGTAAGCGACAGGACTCCGTCACGGAATGTTTCATCATGTTGCTTGAAATTAGGGAAAGTTGTTGCTCCAATCATCTGAAGCAGAGCATGAGGTCCTTCTGTCATCCGCTTCAGATGTGCCCAGTATTCAAGATCACCCATCCCGAGAATATGCAGCTTGTCCCCTACCTCGCGAAATAATGGATACGGATGCTCTACCCCTGCTCTAATGGTCTCCAGTGTGGTCTGCTCAATCAGCCCCAGACCGTTTGATACAGATGGCAGACGGGACAAATGTGCCTTAAATGCAGCTTTTGCAAAGGGTAGCGCAGAAGTGTCTGCCTGCAAGTAATCCAGATGATGCCGGAAATCCGTTGACGTATAGGCTTCCCAGAACTGTGCACCGGCTTGTAACTCATTTCTCTCAATCACATGCCAACTCCCAGACAGCCGTTCGATCTGAGAGGAGGTAAGCTGTCCCAGTCCTCTAAAGTGCTCAATCTCTGGATACGAGTCAATACAGAGCAGATTCAGTTTCGTATTCTGGAGTGCTTGTCCTTTGAAATAATGTAACAGGTAAGATAACATCGTCTGATCATAGAGATCATATTCGAACCATAAGACAATCTCCTTATATTGTTGAAAGGAATGCAACTTGCGTTCAAGCTCCTCAATCTGCAAGTATTCCGTCTGTGGAATGCCCAACTGCCGTTCCAATACGGAGGCCCGATTCTTCCGCTCTTTCGCATCTTCCATATCTTGGGCTACCGGTCCGAATGTGTACAATTCTCTCCATACGAGGATATCTCCCTCGATTCCACTCTCTCTTAAACGATTGGCAGCGTGATCCCCATTCATAATGTGTAACAATCCTTTTCCTCCTTCATATAAGTCATTGAACATAGAGACCAGATCCCTCACGGGCATAGAGCGCTTGAGTTTGGATCGGGCATCGAACAGCCTTTTCTTTAATGCAGGTACGTTGACCCCGAGGAAATCCGATATTTCCTTAAGCGAGTATCCTTCCAAATAAAACAGTTCAACAGCTATCCGCATCGATGATGGCAGTATTGCAATACAATCACGCAGCGTACGATTCATTTCGTTTTGCACCGCTTGTTCTTCGGGATTATGCGCCTGATCCTCTTCATGGAATACATGCTCCAGCTCCTGAACTGGAATCATCGTATGTTGCTTGCGTCTTAGCCAGCGATAACACTGCCTCTCCACGATCACCTTGAACCACCCCGGAAAAGCCTCTAGGTCCTCCAGTTTGGACAGATTGGCAAAGGCTTCCGTAAAGGCTTCCTGCACAACATCTTCTGCCCAAAATGGTTCCCCTAACCGGTGGTAGGCTACAGCAAGAGCCATTCCGCGATATTGCGACATCAGTTGTGCGTAAGCTTCGGGTTCGCCCTTCATTGCTCCTTCAATCCATGACTTCAATGCTATAGACTCCCTTCATATAGGCATGTTGCTGGTCTGTTCATATATAAGTGCCATCTTTTTATCAAAAGGTTACGTATGACTCAATTATTTAGCCGTTTTGAATAACTGCTTATGTAAAAAGCTGCCCCGTTTGCGGATAACCTCCACATTCTCGGGACAGCCTGCAATTCACTATGTGTTAAACCTGTCAAATATCAATTGAAATCGAGAAGCGCCAATTAGAATCTGCTTGGAGCTTGTGGGTAGTTGCCTACCACGCCCGGATATTGATACAACAATGGCTCATCAAATGTAGCATAGTCGAAGTTGACCATCAACAGCATAATCCGTCTTCCTGTCTTCGGGTCGCTGATAATAATATGGTCACGGCCCGCTGCTTCAATAATACCTTGGAATATGCGAGCGTTCCATTCTTTGTTGCCTTCATATGTCATGTAGAACGTGCCGTACTTCCCAAGATTCAGACGCAGAATATTTTCAATGTATGACTGTTCAAATTGAGGAGCCGTTGTCGTAACTACAGCACCCGTAGGTGTCATTGGACTTCCGCTGGATACGAGTGGCGGTACACTAGTCGAGCTAGGAGATACCATCCCTGGTGTTGGCGACATGGAAGGCATTCCGTTACCAATTTTGTATGACGTACCTTGAACCTGAGAATTGGCTTGTTGACCCAATACGGAATTCGCTTGCTGACCCAATGTTTGAGTCGTCGGTTGATACGGTTGATTAATCATAGTGATTCCTCCCCAAATTTAATAGACTTCCGGACAGTCGTCGCCTGTCGGACTGAAGAAACAATGTGCTTTGAAACGTCCTGTATTTTGCTGGTTATACCACGTATCCGGACAGTCGCCCACAGGTCGGAAAAACCACAACGAATTGCTGGCTGGCCAAAAACGTTCTCCATTAATTACACGTTGCGCCAAACGAATCTCGGATTGTCTCGCCCGTTGGTAGAAGTATCCCTTCTGTGTTGACTCGAAGCCTCCGGGGTTCTGAAATACCATGCGGTTGATGTCGCGAATATCTCTAAAGTCCAGACAATCCACCAACACCCGGTTCACACCTACATTACCTACAAGCAGCATGCCTTGTTCGCCGTCACCTTCAGCCTCCGCCCTCAGCAGCCTAGCCAGCAGCTTGACGTCCTCTGAGTTGGCTTTAATAACAGCCATAGTCTGTTTCCTCCTTTGTTTCAGCTGTTCATCACCGTACATCGTATTGTGCAGGAGCCCATTCGGTGACACGATTCCATCTTTTTTCCATAAAAAAAAGCCCGGAACCTCACCCACGGTGAAGTTCCAAAGCAAGTTATTTCTTATAATACTCGCCTGTTTAAGGCTTGGCTTCAATCCAATAATCATAGGCATGTACAATGTTGCCCTGGTAAGCCTGATGTTCGGCCAGCAGATCCGGAAGCTTGGCAAGCTGAAGTTCCATCTCCGCTGCCCCTTTCTCATAAAAAGAAATATGAGGACCTTCATGGTTCTGTTTCATTTCTACCGAAATCATCAACCTTTTGCCCAGACGATCTGCAATCTCCATCTCCTGACTCACAACAGCAGCAATCCCATTGGAACCTTCGGCGCTGTTACGGAAAGCCATCATAGACACATGATCAAGTGTATCAATCATAAACTCTGTCACAGACATGTCTTTTCCCGGCAGCGGGAAGGTATCCAGCCATACAGCAAGGTCTGCACTCGTTTCGAGATCGCTGTCCTTCTTCGTTTCTTCCTGGAAAAATGTAATGTTGGCAGCCCATTCGGTCAGCAGGGTGTCCCGACTATTCTCCCAATCCGGCAAGGTGTAAGGCTCAATATCCAGATGGATGCCTTCAAATCGTTCATCCGGCTCGGATTCCGCATTATAGTTTTTCACATAATCAATCAAGCGCTGAATGCGTGGACGGTTCTCCTTCTTGCCCCAGATGGGGTGTCCACCCATCGCATGGATCTCAATGCCCTGTGCTTTTGCCCGTTTCACAAAACTGCGGTAACTGGAATAGGGTTGATCCAGATCTAACCTAACGTACAACCAGTTAACATTCTGCTCTCTCGCAAACTCTAGTATGTGCTCTCCCCCGTCATTCGTCACTTGAGAGGCCTCCCAGATATACGTTCCCCGAATCTCTGGCTGATTGGATGGATTCTCCGGTGATGGCAGTTCTGACGGCTCCAGCTGTCCCCAGTATACGATGTCATGTACAGCAGAACCGGCGTAAGAAGTATGCTCACTGAATGCGGAGGCAACTTCTTCAATAACGCTTTCCAGCTGCGCTGCACCTTTACCGGCAAAAGTCGTGAATTCCTCGCCAGGCATTGGCTTGGTGTTCAACCCAACGGTGACGCTCACATTGCTGGCATCGGCCCAGTTCATTTCCTGTTCAATTAAACGTATGATACCATTGTTCCCTTGCGCGTTATCACGGTAAGCGAGTAAAGTGACATGATCCACTCGTTCAATGAACCAACGTGACAATGGTTCGTTATCTGCATCCTCAGAAACTCTGTTCCCTGTGACGGTATAGGAGTCCAGCCAAAATGGCAGGTCAATATTCACTGCAACTGCGCCATCCTGTCTCACTTGCTCAAATAACAGATTCATATTGGCCACCCAGGATTGTACCAATGGCTTGGCATCTTCTTGCCAAGCTGGTAATACATAGGGCTTGATATCCAGATGTATGGCATCAAATTGCTCGTTGGGCTCAGCAGCCTGATTGTAGTCACTTACCCATGACGCTAATCTGAGCATGGGGCCTTCACGCCCACTGACCGCCCAGGATGGATCGCCTCCCAGCGCTTCAACCGCAATACCTGCACGGCTGGCTTTGGCTATAAACGTCTGGTATACCTCCTTGGACAGTGTCATGTCTACATTCACGTACAGCCTGTTTATCTTATGTTTAGCTGCATTAGCCAACAGCTCATCTCCGTTGCTAACAGACTGTGCCTGCCATACCCAGGCCGCCCGTATATCCGCGCCGTCAGCTTCAGCAGGTGACTCATTCCCTATCATTATCATCCCTCCGATCAGCAGTAACAGCCAAAATACCTTCCGGGATTGTTTCCCGAACATATACTCCCTCCATTCCTCTACTGTTGTAAAATCACATTTATTATAGCAACCGAGTTATTAAAAACAAATAAGCCCAAGTGCTTAACTTGGGCTTATTACTCTTAAGTCGGTATAGCGGAGGGCTCGCCCGGATCGATCCCGGTTCTAGTCCTCATATATCATTTTTCGGGTCATGCCTCCATCAATAACGAGGTTGGTCCCTGTGACAAAGGTATTGCTTGGATCAGATAAATATAGACAAGCACGGGAGATATCCGAAGGAACACCCACACGACCAGATGGATGCTGCTCATGATCCTCCTTTTTCAATTTCTCCACGTCACCTGTCTCAATCCATCCCGGACTGATACAATTGACCCGAATTTGGTCTTTGCCCAGTGAGACCGCCAGCGCATGCGTCAGAGCTACAATCGCTCCTTTGGATGCGGCATAAGCTTCGGTATCAGGCTCAGACATCAGTGCACGTGTAGAAGCCATGTTGATAATGGCCCCCCCGTGTTCATTGCTTTTCATATGTTTGGCTGCTTCCCGACTCGCTAAAAAGCAACTTCTCACATTGGTATTGAGTACATCGTCCCATTCTTCCAGCGTTAGCTCATAGGGTGATTTCCATTTGGCGAGTCCTGCATTATTCACCAAAACATCAATTTGTTTGAATTCATCTACGGTCGTACGAAAAAGGTTCGTAATGTCCCGCTCGCTCCGAACATCACATTGGACAAAGATGGCTTCTCCACCTTCATTACGAATGGAAGCTGCGGCTGCCGCACCCTCCGCTTCCTTATAGTCAGCAAGTACAACTTTGGCCCCGGCAACCGCATAAGCCTCAGCCACACTCCGTCCGATTCCCTGAGCGGCACCGGTTACAACAACGACCTGATCTGTAAATGACATATTCATTGCCTCCTCTATGATAATGATCCTTTGATCCTAATCTCATTATGCCTCTTCTTATATAAATACACGTCAGGGCCAATAAGAAACGCTTGTCCAGCAAATAATCAAAAAAAGCTCACGCCATCCTGGCGCAAGCTGCTCGGTTTAACCACGTAGGCGTTCGGAATACACGCGATTATATCGCTCGAAGCCTATATAACGCGTTCCTTTGAATGAGAGCCGTCCTTCATCCCCCTCAGCGCACAAACCATACTCTTCGCCATTAACTTTGAATTCGAGTCGATCTCCACTCTCCACTTCAAAGGTGACGAAGTATAACGTTCGTGCTGTACTGCCTGGTTCAGATTGCGTCTGACTCAACTTCATCCGTCTGCTGGTGATTCGTGAAGGCACGGTCAACAGCGGCTCCGAGTTGTTGCGTCCCCACCTCCATACCTCTTTTCCCATCGACAGAAGGACTATACCTATAATCAGAACAAATACAACCGGAAAGACGGTTCCAAACAAATCAAACATCCAGGATGATTCAATGCCCATGTCTCTCCCTCCGTTCATACAACTTAGGACAGCCGGAGTCTTGACCCGTCTCCTGTAATGTATATGCGGAGGTACACAGAACTTGTTAACCCGATTAAATATTTGAGCAATTAAATCAAAGAAGGAGTGAATGAATACGGTGCGCTTCATTGATTGACTCTTGTCCACTACTCCGCTACCGAAACATTGCCAATATTATTTTTGGTCATCATATCGAATTAGATTATGTACAACATCAGCTCCAACTGAGATAACAGCCTTGAGTAAAGCACTGTTATCTCAGTTCAAGCAAACCAGTGTTACCATTGTGCATGCATATTTAAACAAGCAAAGGACAATTAGCCAAGGCTGTTAACGGACTCATGCTAATTGTGTGATCACAAGATGTGCCGATACAGGTCTTGTTCCACCCGCAAGTGGCGTAATTGTTAACGCAGTAGAATTACCAGCCGGGTTCCGAACGGTCAGAATAGAATTAATCACGGTTGTCTGCACCAAAGACATACCCACAATCTGAGACGTTCCCGTAGCTCGCCCAACTACTGTAGGGGCCAAATCTGCCCCATTGAGGGTTAAGATTAATTGACCCGCTTCATTGATACTCACTTGGAACAAAATCTGATACGTACCAATGGCTGCCAGATTGAATGAACTAGGCCCCGTACGGGCGATAGTAGTTCCACTTGTCGGCCCATCCTGAGGAAAGCTCACATCCGTACCGGGAGCAACCGTTGCAGCATTATTAGGTGGCATCAGTGCGAAAAAGTCAGCGAATCCCAGCACGCTTCCAGCTGCTCCTGTCGCACCTGTAGATCCTGTTGCCCCAGCGGGACCAGCTACTCCTGTCGCTCCTGTCGGGCCAACTGCCCCAGCGGGGCCTACCGCTCCTGTTGCACCAGCTGGTCCTGCCGGGCCTACTGCTCCAGCGGGGCCTACCGCTCCTGTTGCACCGGCTGGTCCTGCCGGGCCTACTGCTCCAGCGGGACCTACCGCTCCTGTTGCACCAGCTGTGCCTGCCGGACCTGCTGCTCCTGTCGCACCGGTTGGCCCAACAGCTCCAGGGGGGCCAGGAAAACCTTGAGCTCCAATTGCACCGGCAGGCCCAGGATTACCTTGCGGACCCTGCGGCCCTACAGCCCCTGCTTCTCCCGGAATGCCCTGGGCTCCCATGGGTCCAGCAGGTCCAACCGGACCTTGAGAGCCTACGGCTCCAGCAGGACCAGGCTGTCCCTGAGGTCCTTGTGGTCCGGGCGGCCCTCCCGCTGGCCCTTGAGCTCCAGGTGGCCCTTCAACCCCTTGTTTACCTGGAATACCCTGTACGCCTTGTATTCCTTGGGGTCCTGTTGGACCAACGACGGTAGGGGTAGAGATGTTTACTTCTGGAGGCGGACATTTTACTTGAACGAACTTTTTAACCACTTTCAATCGACGGTCTTTTCTTTTAATTTTACATGGATGTAATGTTGCCTTTTTTCTCTTCATTCGTTTCTTCACTTCTGAATGACTCACCGTGTGGACACCTCCCTATGGACATAGTTTAACGTACGTATGTAGATGAAAAGGTGCGTGGACGAACAACCATTTTAGTAAAAAACTCAGCTAATTCCCAGGAAAAACAATAAAATTTATATCACACCGCCCATACGATTGATCTATTTTGTTCTAACCATTAATTGAGTCGAGCTGGTTTACGTAACGATATTTGTTCAAAAAAACTCATGCCATTTGGGCATGAGTTGCTTGGTTTAACCACGCAGACGTTCCGACTAAAGCAGATTAGTTGGTTTAAAGCTAATATTTCATGTCCCTTGAAAGAGGGCCGTCTTAAATCTGCGTCGGATGTACGACGATATATGAGTTTTGACAAAAGGGCAACCATGAGCCCCATAACGTGTTGAGTTCACTTATGCTGATTTTTCGATTGTAATATTCTTCATCACAATTAATCTTGTGATCTAACGATTCAACCAAGTAAAAATGCGTTTCATCATAACCAACGACGGGAACAAAATGCAAATAACGTTGTTTGGGATGTACTCTAATAAATAAAATAACAGGCACCCCTTGGCTGATCTGCTTCTTCAACGTGTTCACATTTCCACGTAAGTACATTGCCTGATATCCTAGCTTCCTGAAAAAAACAACGACCGCTTTGGGATATACCGTCCCATCCAGTAATTTGCGAGGATAGGTTTCATAAAGCTTTGTTCCGTTGGACTCCAAACCGAAATGTCTCAAGACAAACGCACTGGAAAATGCAGCGCATTCGTAGTTTTTCTGAATATCCAAACGATTTGAAGATTGAATGTAATATGTACTTGGCACATTGACTGTGTAGATGCGATCTTTCTTAGGAAAACTGAAATAAAGGGAGATCACCCAGAGAATAATCAACCAAAGTAATACATTGAGAAACAATTCGTGACCTCCTTCGTCTCATCAGACGATGTACTCTACCGTTTAAGTATGCCATTCACTAGACAGCAGACTATACGTCACAATATTCTCATAATGATCGTAGACCCATTGAGCTTCTCTGGATGTACCTTCATTTGAAAATCCGATTTTCTCAGGTATAACCCTGCTTTTAAAATTGTTTTCTGCACATTGAATAATGACACGATTTAACTTCAACTCGTTAAAGAGGTATTTAAGCAATTGCTCTATTGATTTGGTAATGATTCCTTTGCCCTGTGCTGACTCAGCTAAAAAATATCCAATGCTCGTTGCTCGATTATTCCAATCAATATAATGCAATCCTAACATCCCGACCAATTGTTCATTGAACCATATTCCGGAATCAAAACCGTTCTTCTCTTCATAATTATGTGTCCATACTTCTATTACAGAATCTAAATCACTGGGCGATTGTCTTTTATCAACCCAGAGTAACCACGCTCTCAAGTACTTTCTGTTCTCATCAATTAACGCATACAACTCATCTCTATCTCGAGATTGGATCAGCTTTAATACAATAGATTCATTCACTTGAAAAGGCAGCATCCTGTTCCTCCCACTCAATCTAACTATGAGGTTATTTTAGTTGTTCATTCCTCACACCAGTTCTTTAAAACCCATTCTTTAATTTGTTCAGCTACTCCCACTGCTGTAAGTTCTGTCGTATCAATTGTTGGCATTGGCGGGTCAAATGCAGTTTCCGAATTCTGGAGTAACCAGTTGGCAAAATTCTTGTGATCTTCAACCAGGTTCTCGTCCCACCCACGAGCTCTTAAACGCGTCTCGCGAGTAACATCGTCACAATGCAAATTCATATATATAATTCGATCAAATCGATCGATGTAATCGGACGATGCAATGTTTTCCGGCACCATCGTTCCACATAAAACAGTCCCTCGTCCACTTAGGGATATGCTATACGCAATCCTCAACCAATTCTCTTTGGCAATCTGCCAATCGACATTATCGATGATATCCATATCAAAGACGTCAAATTCGGGAAGCTGCTTGCGAACAAGCGAAGAGATCGTTGTTTTTCCTGTTCCACTTGCGCCTGTCACTATAAATAGCGGTAATCTTCTCATAACTAGCTCCTTTAGTTAAAATAAAATTTGATTTATTACGTTCTCCATTGATCTGCTTTCAACCCATAAATAATCCTGTTTAAATATGCACCGTTAATATATTCGTAATCTCTTAATTCACCTTCACGTTGAAAGCCTAATTTTTCAGGAATTGCGCGGCTTTTGAAATTATCTGTTGCTACGCCAATTTCAACTTTATTTAATTCAAGTTCATCAAATGCGTAATCAATTAGCACTTTAATCGATTTTGTAATAAGTCCTCTACCCTCATATTCCTTACCTAGCCAATATCCTATTTCAGTTTTCTTGTTTTCTTGATCAATGTATAAGTATCCAATAGAACCAGCAAGCTCGTCTCCACACCAGATTCCTAACCAATAACCATCATCTTGAGCATAGCGTATACGTGTTCCCTTGATGAAGGTTCTTGAATCATCTTCTGTTAATGTCATACTGGGGAACTTCAACCACGCTCCTATATGATCCCTGTTTCTATCTATCAAATTATATAATTGGGGTGCATCTTTCATCGCCAATATCGTTACATAGGTAGCAGTATCCAATTGATATTTAAACATAGTCCACTCTCCGATTCATTTCATTTAATCATCGTTTTCTTGCTTTGATCACAAAAGTTACAGGTAACATCTTCGCTCTTTTAAGGAGGCTATCGCTACTATTATGTAATTGCATGATATCCTCATCGGATTCCTCGATCATTTGTTCAATGACAAATCCCGCTTTCGCCAACGCATTGATATAGGTTGATATTTGACGATCAGCCAAGGTTAATTCGCCCTGACAAGAATCTGGAGATACCGCATACCACGATTCATCAGAATATGGCTTATTGAAAACAAATCTATCGTTTTCTTCAACAACACATCTGTTTATTGGATGAGACCAGCTGAAAATAAAAATGCCATCTTTCTTTAAATAATAAGCGATTCGGCTGAAAGTACCTTCAAGATCGGTTGTCCAACCTATGGCATAAATCGAATACACAGCGTCAAAATAATTAATAGGGATACTAGATTCCTCTTCCATGGGTGAACATATCAATGTTGCAGAAATACCATATGTTCTCAAGTGTTGTTGTGTCTTTTCTATCTGTTTCTGGGATATATCCATACCCCATAGCTCACCTGCTTTGCGATCCCCATGATACTGCAAGGATTGACCATCTCCACAGCCCACTTCTAACATCTTTAATCCTGAGACATCCCCAAATAGTTGGTGTTTTTCTTCTGATATGAATGCTCCATAATGTGGAAGCACGATTGCTCTCAAAAAGTCATTCCCTCTTGTATCCCAATAGAAGCTGTTTGTTTCATAAACACTGTTCTTGTTCATCTGTTAGCCTCCTTTATACGCCTACGTCCAGAACAACACTTGTTACCCTCGTTGAAATATGTAATCTCATTTCCGGAAACATTAAATATTATTCTTATCACTGAACTCAATGCAAAAAGGTTGCATCTCAGGGTTCAAGCAATACTCTATTCTTTCTCTGAAGTTTTTCCATTCGACTTTTAAAATCGCTTCTTCAATTGGAAAGAAACCAGAGTCTAAACTCTCAGATGATGTCGTTAATTCCCCACCAATCGGTCTTGCTAGAAATAATGTGTTACATATTGAATTTTCGATATTCTGAAATATTCCACAAAACTTGATAATTTCAATGTCGATGCCAGATTCTTCTTTCGTCTCTCTAATTGCAGCTTGACTAAGAGATTCTCCTTCTTCTACTTGACCACCTGGCATTTCCCATCCTCTTCGTGGTCCTCTAATAAGTAATAATTCATTTTTGTCGTTTATCACTATTGCAGCGGCAGATACGATATGTTTTGGAGGGCTCATTTGTTTTACTCCTTCTAAAGAGATTGGATATGCATTTGAAGAACGTAGTATAAAAACATTCTAAAAAAAGTTATATATCCCGTCTCCAAAATAATTGTACTCTTCATCCGTTATTCTTAACTTTCCATAACCCTTATAAAATATTTCTCTATCTTTTTCATTATCAAACGCATTAAGCTTCGGTCTAATGGCTAATGCTACATCATATCTTGGATCGCCATAAGCTGCTCCTGCCCAGTCAATAACTCCAACAATATTACAATCATTAACTAGCACATTATCTATAGTAAAATCTCCATGAATAAAAGTGTTATCTATTGGTTTTGGCCTTGCTTCTTTCAACTGTTGAAGTCGTTCTGCAGACCCGTCTACAGCAAAATGAGTTAGATTATATTCTGCTTTGTTAAGTATTGTATCTAACCAGGCACTGTCATTGTTGAGTAATTCAATGGGACAAGAGCTTTCATGTATTCTCTTTAAACTAAGCCCAAAGTTAAAAATCGCTTTTTCTTTACTTTGGAGGTCAGGCATCTTAGAGAGAAATTCTCTTAAAGTTATTCCGTCAATATAATCCATCAGGAGCCATCTCGATGTGTCCTCCGTATGAAATGAATATACCTTTGGAACAGGGAGTCCCGAATGGTGAAGGTATTGAAGCACCTTATGTTCATCGGATAACCATTCATTATAAAGAGCGTTTTCTGTCTTCTTGATGATGTACTTTTGGTCGAATGTATCCAGAATAGCCACAGTAGAGGTATGACCTTGCTTAGGAAAAGTGATTTTCTGAACTTTCCCTATATGTTCTTTTATATCAATGGGGAGATCCTGAATATTCATGGTTTCATCCTTTCTGCTATTTATTGTCCTTTTTGATCATGTTCTCGTCGATAATTTCGCTCTAAAAGTACAAATCCCATCCCATAATAAAAGCAGCAAATAGGAAAGCCGACATGCCAGACATGATGTAAACTACCGTTTGCTTTTTACTGTAATTTCTCTTCAGCAATTTGTAGAACAACAAGACAAGGTACGCCGCTGCTAAAAGCACATAAACCAAGTTGAAGATGAGATGGATGCGTAATGAAGAATAGGGGGAAAAGCCTAAGGCGCGCATGAACAATAAGATCGTATTTAAAATCAATGCTACACTGGTAATATTAATAGCAATATGATACTTATCAAATCCTGTACCGGGTCTTTCCCAGTTTTTTAATTTGTATTTGGATAACCGAATAAAATAGCCAATTATCGCTCTCAAACTGAGTAGGATGGCTACTGCAAGCGCAATAAAAGATGCTTTGATCAAGTTTATCGTCAAGTTGGATACGGGCAAAAAGTCATTATAAGGAACGGAGACCTTCTCAATAGTCCCGTTACGCTCAACAACATTTGCAAAGTTACTAAGGTCAAATGTTGTATACTTCTGCAGACTTAACATCGAATATGCCTTCGTAAAACCGGAAACGACCCGTCGCGCAGGCAGATAATATCCTCCTCTCTCAGATGTAACCGAATTTGTACTGAAGCTACTTCCAAACACCTTCTGGACAAGACCAACGCTATAAGCCATTTCATTTGACTGGTTTGTCATGACCACTAAACCAAAATTAGACTCCGGGTCAATAACAAATTTACTTGTAAATCCCGCCGTACTTCCAGCGTGTTCCAGTGCAGGCACCCAGTACTCTACTTCAAAAAAGCCATGTGCAATTCGAGGATTAGAAGTTCCATCATAATTTAGACTTGGTGACAGCATCTCGTCTAACGTTTCCTTGTTCGCGAATAATAAATTGCTATGATCCACCGGCATTAAGGCTGCGAGAAATTTAGCTGCATCCTCTGCTGTGCCAATGGCGCCCCCCGCAGGGTATAAGCTTATGTATGCTCTGTTCTTAGGGATGAGTTTCAGACTCGTCGTGTACCCTTGAATCTCATTTCTCCTTTTCAAGACGTGTAGATTATCATACTGTGACGGGTGAATCGAAGTGTCTTTCATATTCAGCGGGTTAAATATATGTTCACTGACATATTTATAAAAGGGTTGTCCGCTTTGCACTTCAACGATGTAAGCAGCCATAGCCGTACCATAGTTTGAATAAGCAACGACACTCCCAGGTTTATCGATCTGCCTCGGCTCAAATTTTTGTAAAGCTTCACCTAATTCCACAATATCACTCTCGGATGAATACCATAAATCGATCAATCTATCCTCCCATCCTGCGTTATGATGCATAAGGTTCATTAGGGTAATGGGGGCATCGTATTCAAGCTTCTTTAGAAACCCTTCTGGTAAATATTCATGAATATCGGTATCCAAATCAAGCTTCCCCTGCTCTACAAGTTGCATAACACTCGCCCAGACCAACAGTTTAGAAGTAGAACCCCATTCAAATACAGTAGAGGTGTCTGCCTTATTCTGTTGCTCAAAATCTGCGTAACCATAGGCCTTATTCACAATAGTCACACCGTTCTTAATAGCCACAACTGAAACGGCAGCGGTGTTCTTCTGATTCGTGGCCACATATGAATCAATCGTTTCCTCTAGCGAAGACAACGCAATCCTGGAGGGTGTTGTCTCCACTCGATCTACCTCAGCGCGCGCAGGTACCGCACATGTCATAATGAAAAATAGTAGTGACAGAATACAAGCGATCATTTTAATAAGACCGTGATGTCTTCGTTTAATCTTCATTTGCTGCCCCCTTATTATCTACTATAGTTTTCGTGCCTTTACCACAAAGGTTATAGGGAGCATCTTTGCTTTAGTGGCAAAATCGTCATTTTGCAATTGCATCAATTCATCATCTGAGTCCTCAATGAATTGCTCAATGACAAATCCCGCTTTGCCCAACGCATTCACATAGGTTGATAGTTTACGGTCCGATAGTGGTAGCTTAAATCAATTCCACATTTTGAGAAAATTACCTTAATTATTTCTATAATAACCCATGCTGCACGATTTGCGAAGTACATTTAGAAGCGCATACATTTCATTGTCAGGCGCAGGATGCCTGATTATGTTTCTAATCCGTAACAATAAGTGGTTACTTATTAATCCAGCACCATAATTTATTTTAAAATATAAAAATCCCTGCTAACTTTTATCGTCAGCAGGGATTTTTATAAATTTTTAAACCCCGACAGCTTCCGGTCTTTTCACTTGAAGAGGCGGGGGAATAAGCCAACCTTTTTCTTTACTCATTTGGAGAATACGAAGGCCTAGAGCGGTTTTAGTAACATGATATTTCGCAAATAAGGCTCCGATATCTTCTCTAATGGATTGGCCCATAACTTGACTGCAAGCAACCAATCCCATTGAAGTATCAGAAGCAATACTTGCTGCTATCTCAGGATCTGTAATCCTTGCACCAATAGGAATGTCTTCCAGTTTTACTGGAGGTCTTTCTGGTAAAACTGGTGTGGTAGCAATTCCGTTATCAATTAGGAGAGTATCACACTCTTTGATCTCAAGTTTAGCTTGATCAATTAGAGCTTCCAATATTTTTTTCAATTCTTTATCTCCTGCATGATTAGAAAATGCTTGGTAAAAGGAAAGAGCTCCCTTCGCGACCGTTGAACATTGCCATACGCTGAAGATTTCACCGTAATGCATAGGTTCATTTTTTGGATTGCCACTTAATATTCCCATCAAAACAGCTCCTTCAAATTTTAATTTACCACCAGAAGTATAGTTCCATGTTCATGAGATACATATTCATAAGTAAAAAAATACCGATGGTATAATGGATTCATTTTTTTGCACAGCGACATGCATGTAAAATGCGCTAGTTTTGTCCATTAATTGTTTGATAATCCGCTTGCGGAGGGTACGGAAATCGGATAATTTTAAACTTCTGGGTATACTACAGCAAGTCAATTCAACAACGTTAAGGAGGATGAGCTAATGAAAGAAGAATTGAATTACGGTACCGACTATAAGTTTATCCCTGTAACTTCAGTGGGAAGTGGTGTAGGGACTGAAATATTACCTGATTTATTTTGCTACACGATCCAAATTGTAAATATCTGTTTAGTAGGTAACCCCGAATCTGGCGAGTTCGTTTTAGTAGATGCCGGAATGCCAAAGTCAGCAAATGAAATAATTTCTGTCATTGAGGAACGTTTCGGTGCAAACAGCCGCCCCAAAGCAATTATTTTGACCCATGGACACTTTGATCATGTCGGAGGGGTGATCGAACTTGTCAAACACTGGGGAGTTCCGGTTTATGCACATCCGTTAGAGCTCCCCTTCCTCACAGGGGTAAAAAACTACCCGGAACCAGACCCTACGGTTGAAGGTGGTTTGGTAGCGAAAATCTCCCCATCTTTTCCCAATGATCCAATAAACCTTGGAAGTCATGTACAAACGTTACCCCCGAACGGAAGTGTACCCCATATGCCAGGATTTAAATGGATTCATACCCCAGGACATTCTCCCGGTCATGTTTCGTTGTTTAGGGA
This sequence comes from Paenibacillus sp. 1781tsa1, assembly GCF_024159265.1. Classification (NCBI taxonomy): domain Bacteria; kingdom Bacillati; phylum Bacillota; class Bacilli; order Caryophanales; family Paenibacillaceae; genus Paenibacillus; species Paenibacillus sp. 1781tsa1. Next base: position 3,955,346 of record NZ_JAMYWY010000001.1, read on the forward strand.
AAGTGACGGAGCGTTAATTGCAGGTGACGCTTTCGCTACTGTAAAACAAGAGTATATGTATAAAGTATTGAATCAAGAATTGGAGATCAGTGGACCGCCTCGCTATTTAACAACAGATTGGGAAGCTGCAAAGCAATCTGTTGTCAAACTTGAGAGTTTAAAGCCATTGGTTGCTGTAACTGGCCATGGAATACCGATGTCTGGTGAATTACTAACAACAAGCCTGAGAAAACTGGTTAATGAATTTGACCGCATTGCCGTACCGGATTATGGAAAGTACGTAAACTAATTTTTCTACTCGAGTTTAAAAAAAAGAAAGCCCCCTGTTGGGGGCAAAACGTTGATATATCAGCTTTTTTTGATCAGTTTCGATTACTAAGCGTACATTAGATCCATAAACCCGCGGGTTACATCTCCACCTTCAGCTGGTTCGGGCTGGTCTGCCTGTGCATGTTCTGCCATACAAGCCTTCACCGCTTCCTCTGTTGTACAACGATTGGCATCGTCACATGTGTAGCATAATTGAAGCATATATCTAGTTAATTCTTCCGCCTGCGTGAATTGAGTTTGACCGTTGGTTCTCATCTTCATCACTCCTTCTCTTGTTGAGTTAAATATATCATCTTTTAGATATTATAATTGTGATTTATTTCACATTCTCAATCAAAAAGAAAGAAACCCTACGGCTCCTCACTTTCCCTATCTATTCACATCGATACCACTCTACATTTATAGCACTTTCCAGTGTACACCGCCGTCCATCGTTTGCAGTAACAACGATCTTTTTGCATCCGTATTTTCAACTAATATCCAGCCTAGCTTGGAGGTAACCATCTGAATCTTCACAATCTCAGGATAGTCTTCGAAAATTTTCTCCAGTACACTGCTTGCAGGAAGAGCGTTCCATGTTTTGCCCGCATCCTTGGTGTGGTAGGTTATGCCCTTCTGCACAGCCCAACCTTCTAATGCGTTCAGGAATACTGGTGAAAGGTTACGATTTGCACCCGTTTGTTTATTCAACGTGAAATTGGACACCTTCCAGCTCTTTCCACCATCTGTGGTGAAAAAACCATTAAATTTCGTGCTCTCGCCTTGAGAGCAGGACATTGACATCCAGGCTGACTGTGCTTCACGTCCAAAAAATTGGGGTGAACTGATACTGAAATTACCACACCCGTTGAATTTGTTTCGATCAAAGAAAGATGGTCCAGCATTCCAGTTCTCTCCGCCGTCTGAGGTAACATACAACTTCGGTGTACCGAATTCCATGGCTGTCAGGAAACCATGTTTCGGATCCGAGAAAGTCATACCTGTGGTGTAACCACGTCTGGAGATCTCTTCTGCTTCCTGTTTACTATCTTCATCACTGGATGACATCCGATCCCAGGTAATTCCACCGTCCTCGGTGAAGTACAGTTTCTTGTCCTGTTTACCAATAGCGGTATCCACCGTGGTAAGTATCCAGCCTTTTTCAGGAGATACAAAGGAGATCGCTGTCACTTTATCCGTCTTGGACAGAGAAGACAGACTCCAAGTTACGCCCCCATTGTTGGTGCGAAGCACCATGGTATCGGTTCCACCCATACCTTCACGAACAATCCAACCATGTGTACGATCTACAAAATAAATGCTTTGTCCATATTTAGGGTTAGCCGGAAATTGTACATTTTCCGAGGGTGATACATTGGTCCAGGTCTTTCCCTGATCCTGAGTATAGTACAGGCGCAACGCATTCCGCGTCACCCCCCACGCCAATCCTCCGTTGTCATTGAGCAACTGAAAATCGGTCAAACGGGTCTGTATTTGGTACTTGGCCATATCTGCAGATTCAGTACTGTTCACAGGGGGAACGACAGTTAATGTCTGCCCTGTATTCCCGGCGTCCTCCTGCTGCTGCGGAGGTTCTGCTACCGGAGGTTGATCTGAGTCGGTGCATGCAGCCAATAAGGCTGCTATACCTATAGACAGCAATGCTGTCTGCGCGATTTTGATCCATTGCAAACGCAAGTGGGTTCCACCTCTCTCATCCAATATACAGGCGCGCATGCCTGTCCTATGGCATTTTATTTACGATTCATCAGAATCCACTGCTCCTATTCTACCACAAACCTTGTGTAAAAGGCTCATTGCCCACTCGTGGGCATGCCGTTCCCTGTTCCATCTCCTACTCCGGCTTAAATGTCGCACATTTATTACCATTAATTTCATCCTAAACTGTTTTTCGACGGAATAATTGGTAAAAAGACATGAAATGTGAACTATTTTATAGACAACACTCGCTTTCTATTCTCTAATCCCTTAATATGGATGGGAGTATAACCCAAAAAGGAGAGGATATGAACATGACAAATAGTGCAGCTCTGAAACCAAGTCGTGTCGTGATTGTAGGCATGGGTGCGGTGGGAACAACAACGGGATACACGCTAATGTTGAGACAGCGTTCGTCCGAGTTGGTATTTGTGGATGTGAATCATGATAAGGCAACCGGCGAAATGCTGGATATGAACCACGGTCTTCCGTTTACGGGTGGCGTGAAAGTATGGGCTGGCGATTATTCCGACTGCAAAGATGCAGATATCATTATTATTACAGCAGGTGCTTCCCAGAAACCAGGCGAGACCCGGATTGATCTGCTGAAGAAAAATGCAAGCATTTTCAAAGAAATTATTGAGCGTATTACTGAAGTGAATTCTCATGGTATTTTGTTAATCGCAACGAATCCTGTAGATATTCTGTCCTATACTTCATGGAAACAAAGCGGATGGCCGGCTTCTCGTGTCATTGGTTCAGGTACATTGCTCGATAGCGCACGTTTCCGTTACCTCATTGGTAAGAACAAAGGGATCGACCCACGTAGTATTCACGCCCACATTATTGGTGAGCATGGGGATTCCGAAGTACCTGTATGGAGCCTGGCTAACGTTGCAGGAACAGATCTGGAACTGGATGAAGAGACACAGCAGGATATCTTCGACCGTACCAAAAATGCAGCGTATGAGATTATTAATGCCAAAGGCGCAACTTCCTATGCAATCGCCCTTGCTCTGGACCGCATTGTAGCTGCAATTCTCGGCAACGAAGGCTCCGTTCTGAACGTGTCCACGTTGCTTGAAGATTACAATGGCGTATCGGATGTTTATCTGGGCGTTCCATGCGTTGTCGATCGCAACGGTGTGCGCGAGATTCTGCCTCTTCCGTTGAATGAAACCGAGAAAGTGGCTTTCCAGGCGTCTGCTAACAAATTAAAAGAACAGATCGCTGGATTGGAGTAATCTAGCCACGCAGTCATTCATATCGTGAACGATTAAGCATGTTAACCGTTGTAAATTAACATATCTGTCATACCCAAAGGGACCATTGGTATCTTCCAGAGAAGATTCAGATGGTCCCCTTTGGTTTGATTTTGATTATAACTATGATTGTGATTGTTTAAATAATAGGTTTACATAATATATATTATGTTCAAAATACACCCTCCACATGAAAACAAATAAAAGCCTGTCCCTAGGACAGACTTCTCTTCAGATTAAATAAGCGTTATTTACTTCTTAATATGTCGGAAGTTTAACGTCAAGCAGAGCCATAGCCTCTTCTTTCTCCCTACTGGTGACATGTGTATAGACAGTTGTCGTTTGAATCGATGCATGACCGAGCAGCTCCTGCACCGTACGCAAGTCGGCTCCACGCCGTAACATCATGGTCGCGAAAGAGTGACGCAGCTTATGACTGGAGTAGTTTTGACGTTGGTTAGCTGGTGATTCTTGCTGGAAACGTTCAAAGGTTTCCGTTGATATGAGCTGAATGCTGCGAATCGACAGTCTCTTTCCTTTTTGCGAGACAAACAGTGCTTCCTCTTTCGGTCGCCAAGGTTCCAAACGCTCAGCCATAGCTTGAGACAATACGTTTGCCACGGTCTCCGGTACAGGTAGCGAGCGCCATTTACGACCTTTACCAAATACATCCAATGTACGCCGCTCCGCATTATAGTCTTTGCAATCCAAAGCATGCACTTCTCCAACCCGTAATCCCATATACCCCATCAGCAGAAAAACAGCCAGATTGCGTGTGCGATACTTGCCTTCTACCGACTCCAGGAAACGTGTCAAACCACTTTCATCAAGGAAAACGGGCGCACGGTTTTTCTCGGTTTTGGATTTTTTAATGCCAAAAGCCGGATTATTCGTTAACAATTCGAGTTCAATGAGGGACTTGTAAAAACAGTTCACCGCCGCATGTTTGCGATTTCTCGTGGCATCACTAACCCCACGCTCCCTGGCACGGGACAGAAAAGACAGCACATGCAGCTTTTTGACCTGCTCCAGTGACTTTCCTTGAATGGAGATCAGGAATTCCACCACGTCACCCGTGTATGATTTTACCGTATGGCCTGTATATCCGGCGTCCTTCATCCATATGTGAAAAGCTTCTAGCTCCTCCGCATATTGCTCCTGGATCTCCTCAGTCATCATCTGTCTAAGTCACCTCGATTCGGTTAAAATTGGCTAAGATTATTTACAATTTATATATTTATTATAAAGTAGGGCTTCTATACTTCATCTACAATGACAACGTCAATCAGCGGAAGGATCGCTTCGGGTTTGCCTTGACTGCGCGTAAGTACAAACGATGGCAATGGATTCTCATGCAGCCCATTCACGGATTCACAGATCTGAGTATACAGATCTATATTCAACGTCTCACCTTCACCATCCACATCTATAACAGGCCAATCTTTTCGAACACATGCAGGCCAGTAAGCCAGTTCATTCGCGGGCACGATACTTAATTGCTGAATGGACGGATCAATATGGTAGATCCCTTGCCGTTCAGGTTCATCGCCCAGCTTGTCCACGGCAAGTATTCGAGCAGACTGCTCATCTGGTGCAGAATAGAGTGAATAACACCACGGAGTCACGCCCCAGGCAATCGCCATCAGCCCCTCTTCCAGCAACGTATCCGACAGTTCCCCTTCCGCAAATTGTTCAATTAGATTATGGTTACCCGGTCCAATCAGTTCTTCTACACGCTTAGCGAGCCGAGACAGGTCAGCAAGAATGAAGCCTCCTCTGCCATAGGAGTCAAATACATGATGGTTTCTGCTCCACACAGCTTGAGATGGTGAATTCAACGACGCTGCTTCTGCCGGGAAAAGCGATATATATACGGTAATTACCTGCGCGTACTTAACCATGGCAATCTGCTCAGGTTCGAGCGTGCCTTCAGCAATACGGGGTGTTTTCATATGTAGGGAGATTCGAAGTTCGTATTCCCCTTCTGTAAATGCTGACCAACCCAGATTAACAGGGTGTTCAACGCCTTCAATAGAAGCAATCGAGATCGTGCTATCTGCTTTCAGGTTAACAGCATAGTGCACATATGCTAGCTCCTGACCATAGATGATATGGGCATCCTGACGATTGACTGGTGAATCCAACTGTTGTGCAATGACAGATACTTTACGTCCATCCTTCAGAAGGCGCTGCGGATCAATATCCAACTGTATGGTTTGTGAATCCTCTAAATGTGAAACAAGCAATTGTGCATCTGCAAGTACGGCTGAGTCAGCTAGTGCAAATCCAAAAGCTGCATTTTGATGATCTGAATTCGTATGTAATGGTGTGTTCATGATACATCCCCTCTCTTCTGTCTGATGGCATGTCACATCCCCAAATATATTTCATATTTGGCTTAGCCGCAACCCCGGCCCCTTGATTATGTTGGTTACGTCCCTTATTACTTACCCATATATGAAGAAAATACCAACCTTTCCCTTCTGTTATCACCCTTTATCTTTCTATATAAAAAAAATCCCCATCCCGCTTCGCCTAAGCGATACGAAATGAGGAAAAATGAAGATGTTCTCGGTTAAAGACGTTCTCGACTAATCTATTTATCCTTCGCTCTGAAAGCACTGGAGATCCGGCGTGCCGGATTCAGATGACTGTAATGGCGTCCATACGCAAAGTAGATAATCAATCCGATGATCAACCACGCAAAAAACGTAATCCATGTCAGCGCTGCAAGGCGTGTCATCAAGTACACACAACCCAAGGCACTCAGAATCGGAATGAGTGGCACAAGTGGAACGCGAAAGCCGCGTTTAAGATCAGGGTTATTTTTACGCAACACGATAATGCCCAGACTTACGACTGCAAAAGCAAACAACGTTCCGATGTTCGTAAGCTCCGCCAGATGTCCCAGCGAGATGAACCCGGAGAACAAAGCGACGATAATGCCTGCAACCCATGTCCCTACAGCTGGTGTCTGACTTTTACCACTAACCTTGGAGAAGACCGGTGACAGCAGTCCGTCACGAGACATGGAATAGAGCAGACGTGTCTGACCATACATCATGACCAGCAATACGGTCGTAATGCCGGCAATCGCTCCAAGAGATACAATCCAGGACAATCCCTTCAATTGCACAAATTCAAATGCAAACGCAACCGGATCACTGACATTCAACATGTTATACGGCACGATGCCTGTGAGGATCAATGATACAACGATGTAGAGAACGGTACAGATCGCCAGTGACGCAATAATTCCAATCGGCAAATCCCGTTGTGGCCGCTTAACTTCTTCTGCCGCTGTGGAGACCGCATCAAATCCGATGTAAGCAAAGAATACGGTTGCTGCTCCCGCAGTTACACCGGAGATGCCAAAAGGCAAGAAAGGCTGCCAGTTGGTCGGTTCTACATAGAAAACACCTACACCAATGAAGATCAGCACCACAATGATTTTAATCGCTACCATGATACCGTTCGCACGAGCCGCTTCTTTCACCCCTCGGGTGAGCAAGAAAGTGATGATTAGAGTAATGACCGCAGCCGTGATGTCAAAATAGGTTCCCTTTTCCGGGCTGAACGCACTCGTTAGCGCATGGGGTAACTCCAAACCGAATCCGGATAACAACGTTTGGAAATATCCAGACCATCCGCTGGCTACCGCCGCACTCGCGAATCCATATTCCAATATCAGATCCCATCCCAGAATCCAGGCAATCACTTCGCCAAAAGCCGTATAACTATACGTGTACGCACTACCCGATGCCGGTATGCTTGAGGCAAACTCCGAGTAACACAATGCAGCGAAGGCACATATGATACCTGCCAGCAAAAATGACAGTACAAGACCCGGGCCAGCATACGTTGCGGCAGCTACACCGGTCAGCACAAAAATCCCGGTACCAATAATAGCGCCCACCCCAAGTGTGGTTAAGTCCAAGGGACCGAGCGCCCGTTTTAATGCACTGCTGTTATCGCCCTCCGACGCAATTGGTTTTTTACGAAATAATGAAGATCGATGTTCATTCTCACGCATAGTCATGTTCCTCTCGTCATGAATCTTGAATGTGCTATGGATGTAGCAGAGATTAAATGGTTTCCCATCTGTTCTATGAAAAAGTCATTTGTTCTATCTTATCGATCACCTATAAAAACCTATCGAATTCTACACGTTATCGCGTTGCTTGGTTAAATTTATTTTTAAGGATCTCTTATTTTGTTCTTTTTTCGCGAAAATTATCATGAACTGTTGCACGGGGTTGAATATGAAAATCGATTTAAAACTAAACTGCGTATAATTTATATTATGCGCAGTTTTTAGTAGCCTTATTTTCTATAAAAAACAACTAAATTACCTTGTTATATGAAGGCAAGAGAATGAGAGCTTTTTTCGTCTTTTTCCGCTGTCCCTTCCTCCCTTATCCTGTCTAATTCGACGATATGAAGGCATGTAAAAGAGCCACATCGCATGATATGGCTCTTCCTTTCCTCTTTATACAGCTAGAGGTGTATATGAAAATACGAAGTAACTATTTCTGGTTTTTATGAAAAAGCGAATTAGGAAAAAGCAATTCTCTCCGCGTCCGACATCCGGTATTGGGATAACAAATATTCTTGGCTCTGCATCGCTGTATGACGAATAGCGTCCAAATCAACATGCAACAACTTACCCTCTCGCTTCACAAGGCGACCTGCCACAAACACGGTATCCACATTGGATGGATTGGCGAACTGAACGACAGCGCCGATTGGATCATGGACGGGGAACAGATTCAGATCCGTAGTACGAATCATGATCAGATCTGCTTCTTTTCCCGGGGTCAATGTACCGACCTTCTGCTCTAATCCCAATGCTTGTGCACCAGCCGAAGTTGCAAATCTCAGTACTTGGCTGGACTGCAAGTTCAATTCACCTGGCATCTCACCCTGCTGCAAAAGTTGTTCGTTGGCTCTGGATCGTTCAGCCTGAAGTGCAAACTTCATCTGTGAGAACATATCTCCGCCTGTAGACGTTACAACATCTACACCTAGTGTAGGGGTTCCCCCATGTTCAAGAAAATAGCCGGTGGCCGGATATCCATGCCCCATCATCATTTCAACTTCAGGTGTGACCGACAAGGAAGCACCGCTATCTGCCAGCATTTTGTATTCATCCATGCCCATGGTGTTACCATGAACGATATTCACTCGTGGACTTAATAGTCCCGCTTCGTACATGTGACTAATAGACCGATCCACAGATCCCCAACTGCCAAATCCGGCATGCATGGAACAGATCGCATCCAGTTCTTGTGCTAGTTCGATCTCTTTCACCGTTGTATCCCAATGACTGAACTCCGGACCACGAATGGCAAGCCCATAAGTAAGCAATTGATCCCGTGATGAAAAATAACGTTCTTTGACTCTTCGCACATCATTTGAATATGTCAGTTGACTATCTCGGTTCCAGTAGTTCGTCTCACCAGGAACTCCATGAGCAAATACTGCCCGAATGCCAGCATCCTGAAGTCCACGAATCAGTTCATCCGTATGGTCAGGGGAATACGGCATGCTCCAATCCATTACTGTCGTCACTCCTGCGTTAAGCGCTTCCAAGGAACCGAGCAGGTTGGCAATATAACTATCTTGTGGGCGGAGCTTGCTTCCCATCGCACCATAATAGAGATTTTGCAAATAAACTGGTAACGACCAGTTGGTTCCCGCTGTTTTGACAAGTGATTCCCACATATGCCGATGCGTGTCCACCAGCCCAGGCATAATAATCATCGATGAAGCATCAATGATCTCCGCATCCGGAATATCCAGGTCGGGCTGGATTGCCATGATCAGTGAATCCTGAATCAGAACGTCCGCCCTCTTATACTGTCCAATTTTAGCATCCATCGACAACACACAGCCATTTTTCAACAGATAACTTGTCCGCACAAGACACATCTCCCATCTATTTTGGTTTGAAAGACGATCACATCCTGCTTACAAATCTGTACTGCTTCTGACTATTTTTTCGCTAGTATATATACATTATATAGTTATTGTTAGTATTTATCAATTTTGGAATTTGCGTTTTGCCCGAAATCTTCTAACCTTCATCAGATTGCCACACATCTTATCATCACAGTACTTCTGTGTTCTGCTTCGGGTATCATCATAGAACATCCAGCGACAATCCGAATTATCACAGATTCGAATCCTGCCCGCTTCTCCCTCCACCAAAGTCGTAGCAAAGTCAGCAGCTACCTCAGCCATCACCTGATGCCAATGAGCTTCCACAGCTACCAGTTGGAGTTTCAGTTCCTGATCAATTGTAGTCAATGTTCTTCTCACATGCCCTTTTTCCATAACACCGTTCAACCATTGTTTTTCTAAATCCGTTAATAATGCTCCTGAAGACACGCGGGCTCCAAGAGCCATCAATTCATTTCTGAAATTTCTCATCGAGAACTCATCTTCTGGAGATGCAGGAACCGAGGCGTTAAGTTGCCATCGATCCAGAAAGTCTTGCTGCCAGTTCGCCTTCCCGAGCCTGTCCTCCGATCGATCTCCCCCACGCCAGTCGTGATAATCGCTGTTTACAAAATCAGTCCAAAGTCTGTCCATGTTTACCTCCGTTTAGTGTAACTATCTTAATTCAATAAAGATGGTTACATTCTGTCTTTGATGTGTTATATTAAGTGTAACCTCATTAATCAGTTTTAGCTAGTTACATCATACATCACAATGATACTTAAGGAGGAAACGACAATGACGAAAACAACAGCACTAGATGTGTTACTTATTCAAAAGGATGATACATGGGATCAATGCAATTGGATTGTACCTTTGTCGAAGTCTTTGGAAGGTCTTACAGCAGAGCAAGCCGCCTGGATTCCACCCGCAGGAGGATTAAGCATCTGGCAGTTGGTTAACCATATGTATTATTACAATCATCGCTTATTATGTCGCATGCAAGGTAAAGAGCCTACCCTCCCTGCTGTAGACTCCAATGAATACACGTTTGGCAATCCTGGAGATGCAACGGATGAAGACGGATGGAATACACTGATGAAGAGTACAACTCGATTAGCCCAACAATTGCGAGATCAATTAGCTGCACTCGAAGAGTCAGAACTTGAAGCTGCTTATATGGACTCCAAAGAGAAATGGGCACACGAACTTGCCCGCTGGATCCTTCACGATGCCTATCACGCAGGTCAGATCGTGCTCCTTCGCAGACAGCAAGGAAGCTGGAAAATCGTTTTCTAAAAAAAATGCTTGAACTGCTAGCGCTTACAGGAATAAGATGAACTTATTAATGTTACAGCTTGTTCAACACACTATATAATTGAATAGGATCTTCGGGGTAGGGTGCAATTCCCAACCGGCGGTGATGTTCTTCGGAACCAGCCCGCGACTCGCTATTTGTTCTTAAAGAAGGACATTTAGCGACTGACTTGGTGTGAATCCAAGGCCGACGGTACAGTCCGGATGAGAGAAGATCAACACATTGACATGCCGTTCATGGAAAGGCCTCTTTCCTGACGCATGTCCTTGGATGAGCCCCCGTTTATTTGGTATATACCGAAACGGGGGCTTTTGTCGATTTTGCCAACTGAAGATTCCGTGTTCTGACGAAGGAGTCCTGAATATGGAAAAGACATCAGCAGCATCACCTGTTTACCGCAAGGAGCGAAGTAATACCGGATTCTGGCTTGTAGTTCTAGGCGCCGCCTTATGGGGTGTCGACCCACTCTTCCGCATTATTTTGCTAAACACGATGACATCCACGCAGATTGTACTGGTGGAACATATCATTGTCAGTCTGATTGCCATTCCTGTGCTGTGGAAATTTCGGGCTGATCTGAAAAACCTGCGCGCTCGCCACTGGATTGCCGTGATCTTTATCTCATGGGGTGGTTCAGCACTCGCAACGGTGTTGTTCACCATGGCACTTACGCATAATGATCCGAACACGGTGCTTTTATTGCAAAAAATGCAACCACTCTTCGCTATCGTGCTGGCTAAACTGTTATTGAAAGAAACGTTGCCACGTCGCTTCGGTGGATTGTTCTTCATCGCATTAGCAGGAACGTACCTGCTTACATTTGGCTTCACATTGCCATTAGGTAACTGGGACAACTGGATTCATGCTGGAAGCTTGTTATCCCTTGGTGCTGCTGCCTTATGGGGAGGTTCAACCGTTATGGGACGATTGATGCTGGGACAGGCGCGTTACGAAACCGTCACCTCCCTTCGCTTTGTCGTTGCGCTCCCGCTCCTGATCTTTATGACATGGAACGAAGGTGCGGCATGGACATTTCCGTCCGGAACGGGTGAACAGACTGCTGTGATCCTCAACATTCTCGGTCAGGCATTGTTACCAGGTTTGCTCAGTCTTCTGTTGTATTACAAAGGTCTGTCGTCAACCAAAGCTTCTGTTGCAACTCTTGCAGAACTCAGCTTCCCGATGGCAGGTGTGTTGGTGAACTGGATTGCTTTCCGTACGCTAATTACATGGGAGCAGCTGCTTGGTTTTATCTTAATCTGGGTTGCCCTCTTTGCCATTTCCAAACAGCAGGAACGATCATCAACTGCGGCGGATGCGGCACCAAAGCTGCGAACAGAGTAAGGTAATATCCTAGCATCACATATAAATCAATAATCGAATTTTAAAATAAAACCATTGTACATCGTATTAGATGAGCAATGGTTTTTTCATTTCCATTCCATTAATATTACACGATCATTTTCTCAATGAGTAATATGGCTATTAACCCTCTGCTTTATTTTGATATCGCAACTCCTCCCTCTTTTCCATTCGACCTCATACCGAATATGCAAATCATCGCACTACGTCTCTTCTATGTTTTGTCTTTTGTCTAATCCGGTGGTACGATGACATATGGAATAAACAGATGAATTATATTCAGAGAGGAACGATCATAATGTCTTCATTCTCATATACCTCACACGACGCCGTAGGTTTGGCTGAACTGATTCGATCCCGGGAAGTATCCCCGGTTGAATTGCTGGAAGCGGCGTTTGCACGCCTTGAAGAAGTGAATCCGCAACTTAATGCAGTTATTCGTACATATGAAAATCGCGCACGGGAGGAAGCCAGTTTAGTTCGCCCTGGAGAACAACCTTTTGCCGGTGTGCCCCTGCTCCTGAAAGATATCTCTCAATCCTTGGAAGGTGAATTTCTCACTTCAGGCTCCCGTCTGTTCAGCGAGCATCGGGCATTACGTAATTCCAACTTTGTCACTAGACTCCGTGATGCGGGTTTTCTCATCATAGGACATACGAATACGCCCGAGTTTGGCTTGAAAAATATTACGGAGCCCCGCCTCCATGGTCCAAGTCGCAATCCCTGGAATATCAATCACTCTCCAGGTGGATCAAGCGGTGGTGCCGCTGCCGCTGTAGCTTCGGGTATTGTTCCTCTGGCCGGAGCCAGTGACGGAGGCGGTTCGATTCGTATCCCGGCTTCCTTTAGCGGACTGTTTGGATTGAAGCCAACTCGTGGGCGCACACCTGTAGGACCGGGAGTTGGTCGTCAATGGCAAGGCGCATCGATTGATTTCGCCCTCTCTCGCTCGGTTCGGGACAGTGCTGCATTGCTTGATACCTTACAAGTCATACAGCCTGAAGCTGCGTTTCATGCGCCACTCTTTCCGGGCAGTTACTTGGCAGATATGAGCTATCCACATCAACGCAAACTGAAAATTGCATACACAACGGATTCGCCTGTAGGTACACCCGTCAGTGCAGAAGCCAAAGAGTCTGTATTCAAGCTCGTTCGCTGGTTGGAAGAACAAGGTCATTATGTTGAAGAAAAGCTGAGTCCAGTCAACGGAGTTAGATTGATGGAGAACTATTACATGATGAACAGTGGAGAGATGGCCGCGATGATTTCTACCATGGAACGATCCATGGGCCGCGCTCTGACCTCCGATGATATGGAGATTGAATCCTGGGTTCTGGCTGAAGCTGGCAAAAAGGTGTCCGCCGCGGAATTTGTACATAGCTTAGCTGAATGGGATGTAGCCGCAGCTCAGATGTCCACCTTGTTTGAGCGTTATGACTTCTACGTCACACCTGTTAATGCTTTTCCTGCGCCTAAGATTGGGGAACTAACACCTCATGACGAACAGATCCGTAATCTGATGCGGATTAGTGAGTTGGACAAGACCCAGCAGCAACAACTCATCTATGAAATGTTTGAGCCCAGTCTTACGTATACACCTTTCACCCAGCTTGCGAATCTGACTGGCCAGCCTGCGATAAGTATACCTCTGCATATCACACCTGGAGGTTTGCCAATGGGTGTACAAGTGATGGCAACCAAGGGACGTGAAGATTGGTTATTACATCTGGCTGCACAGCTTGAACAATCAGATCTCTGGATCGGGATGAAAGGTAATCCACTATTCCCAGCATGAAAACTTCATCTGTTCCGCATACTGAAAGCAAAAAGTAGCGGAGGAATGTGACGGATGAATACGAATCAGCGCCATAAACAGTCTTATCGTATCCCTGCCAAAACGGGATATGCTCTGAAAGTAAGCAAAGGTTCCTTATTACGCATAACGGATCTGGAGGGACAGCAAGTTATTGATTTTGTGGCATACGATGCTACAGATGCTAACCATCGCTTGGACCCCGGTGTGACCATGGACGTATTACGTACTTACCGAATTAAACCGGGACAATTTGTGTATTCCAATCAATATCAACCATTACTCAAGATTGTCCGTGACACCGTTGGGGTTCATGATTTCTTCAACTCAGCTTGTCGTCCAGAAATGTATGAGGTGTTATACGATAAAAAGGACCACGCCAGTTGTTATCACAATCTGAACACGGCACTGGAACCCTTCGGAATCTTACCGCCGGATCAACACTATCCCTTTAATCTGTTTATGAAGTCGGTTGTAGACAGTGAAGGTAAGATTGATGTTGTAGCTCCCGATTCTCGTGCAGGTGATTATATCGAGATGGAGGCATTAATGGATCTCACGATCGGGCTCTCCGCTTGCCCTTGTGAAGAAAGCTCATGCAACGGCTACAACTGCACCCCAATCCAATTGGATGTGGAACTTTAACAGAATAACAAGCCTTGACGCACTATGATAAAAAGCAGCTGTTCTAATTCACTCCTTGCGGGAATACGATGACTTGTACCCATTTTCTGTGACGACTGGTACAATTCGTCGAACCCGTTAAGGAGTGAACGTATTTATGTCTGTACTGTTCAGTTATATTATTCTGGGAATATCATTGTCCGCTCCAATCGGTCCGATTAATGCTGCTCAACTGGACCGTGGAGCTCGACATGGATTCATGCATGCCTGGATTCTAGGACTCGGAGCTATGTTTGCAGACTTGGTGTATATGCTGCTGATTTATTTTGGAGTTGCCCATTTTCTGGACACGCCGTTCATGCGCTCTTTTCTCTGGTCATTTGGCAGTTTTATTCTGATTTACACGGGAGTGGAAACGCTCTCGAAGCTGAAACAGGGGATTCACGGTACATCTACTGCGGAAGCCACTGTTCGAAAATCCTTTATATCCGGCTTTTTGATGGCTCTGTCCAATCCACTGAATATTTTGTTCTGGCTTGGGATCTATGGCTCTATTCTCGCGACAACTGTCAAGCATACGGACACCGCTCATTTGTTGCTCTACAGTTCAGGCATATTCATCGGTATCCTGGTGTGGGATGTCATTATGGCTGGCATGGCCAGTCGATTCCACAAACATAGCAGTGAGAATGTATTGCGCTGGATCTCCATCATTTCAGGAATTTGCCTGATCGGATTTGGTTTGTATTTCGGGTACGAAGCTGTGCGCTCCATTTTTTTCTGACAATAAAATCAGGCTGGACAGTCACCCAACTTCCCCCACATTAATACTGTAACGGTATCATGTGGAATGGAGTTGGGAATCAATGGCGGAGCTGTATAGTGCCGACGAAATAAATAGTTTATATGAGCGTCTTCCATCTTGGCAGCAGGACGCTTATTCGCAATTTGCAGATATGATTGCCGATGAAAATAATACGTATCCATGTGTACCAGGACGAATGGGATTTCTGTCAGGACATTTGAGATATGGCTTTACGTGTGACCCCCGATCAGAACATGCTGCTGAAGATATGGCCGATCTGCTTAGACAATATGGTCCTGTCTCCAGAGACACCGGTCATTATGCTTCCATGGTCGTGATCTGTGAGACGCCAAGTGATCTGAAAGATCACACAACGGTGGAGCAATATCAGACCTTATTCTGGCAAATGCTTAATCGGGTAAGTTCACACGATACCGAGCCTTGGCCGGAACATATTTCAACTGACCCTCATGATTCGTCTTGGGAGTTTTGCTTTGGGGGTGAGCCATATTTTTGTTTCTGTGCGACTCCAGCACATAAACTCCGAGCCAGCCGACATTTTCCTTATCTCATGTTTGCTTTTCAACCGCGGTGGGTATTCGAATCCATTAATGACAACACCCCTCTTGGCCGTAAAATGAAAACCTTAATCCGCAAACGTCTCGCCGCGTATGATGCTGTACCTGCTCACCCTTCACTGATGTGGTATGGTCAGCAGGATAATCTGGAATGGAAACAATATTTTTTGCCTGATGATGAGCAGACACCTTCCAAATGTCCATTCATGCGGATGAAGCAAGCTTTGGGCAAGTTGACGAAATAATCCTAAGCACTTATTACGTACTCTTCATATATTGGGTAACCTCCGTGAAAGTTGCTTAAGGTCTGGAGGGTGAAGATTGCGCCGATTTGGAGCCACGTACTTTGTGAACAATATATGTGATGATCCCAAGGAACACCACAAGTCCCACGCTTGCCAGCAGACCCGTTCTGCTGGCTTTTTCCATCGCTGTTCCGGCCACAGCGGCCACAATTAATACCATGGCAATCCATACTTTGATGCGATTCCACTTCACAGGCTTCAATTTCTTAATGTATGTGATGCAGATAAGTAGCCATGTATACATCAACACCAGACTACCGGCTGTCGTCACATATTCAAAAAGGCTTTTGGGCATCCATAATGCCATCAACGTAGACAGGAGTAATCCGGCCGCTGTGCAACACAATGCCTGAAGTGGCATGTCCTTTTTCCCCCAGGTCTTCGTAAACAGCTTAGGTGCATCTCCATCTTCTGCGAGTTTCACCAACATGGACGTAATGGCATATAGCGAAGCCACCATCGTCGAGAATCCGGCAATAATCAGAATTCCGTTGAGAATGTGCACGACTACGGTTAAGCCAATGGTTGACATGGCTTTGACCAAAGGACTTTCATCCGGGGTCAACTGAGCTGAAGGCACAAGAAACAGGATCAACGCAATGGCAATCACATAGAGTGTACTCACCGATAATAACATTACTCGACCTGATTTCACTGCATCTTTTGGCTCTTTAAGGTTGGCTGCCATCAAGCCCATGACCTCGATCCCGGCAAAAGCAAAGAATGCATAGATGAAACCGGTCCATACTCCTTTACCTCCATGAGGGAACCATTCATTCTTTAATTGTTCAGGCGTCACTTTTACAGGTAACCAACCCAGACAAGCTGCTCCTGCTATAGCTATAAATGCAACCGTTGCAGCAAGTTTGATTACAGCAAGAATATTCTCCGTTTTGGTTAATCCCTTCGCTCCCAGTGCAGCAATGAACAGACCTATAGCGGCATAGATCGCAACAAATGCCCAAAGCGGAAACTTGGGAAACCAGAATTGAGAGAACAGCCCAAGTGCCGTTAATGAGCTGCCCATGATGAGCATTTCAGAGAACCAGTACATCCATCCACTACCAAAACCAGCCCAAGGTCCGAATGCTTCGCCTGCATACGTTCGAAAAGCACCTTCCTTTGGATCATCTGCGGTCATCTGTGCCAGCGCACCAAATACAAAGTAAGTACCTGCCGCCGCCAGCACCAACAATATAAGCACGGATATGCCGGCCCAATGAATTGCGAGACTGGTTCCTAGAAAAAATCCAGTTCCCAGTGTGCAACCCGCGCCAAATAAAGACAGGCTGACCCAACTTAGTTTATCGTTGTCTTTTTTACGGTGTTGCTGACTTTTCATGAAGCTCCTCCTTCAACCTGTTCCCCTTACGATTTACAGGTCATGGAGGTTTTATGTCCGTATTACCAAAAGAATTATTATTAGTTTACATAATATTTAATATGTTTAATTTATTCTGATGAGGAATTTAAGCTATATACTTTTAGGCATCATTCCGAAGGATATTCTCAATCCTATTTAAAATCCGAAAAAAAATGTTGTTGACTTCTATCGCTTGGAGTGGTTTTCCTTTTAAACATGTCGGAGCGTTAACGAAACTTTATGTGATATGGTAACTAAAGTGAGAGAATGATCTTTCTATTGTGAATTTTTCATATGTTGAAATAATATAATAAAGTCGTTGTTTCATTCATATCGAACGAAGACTTGCTATTTTTCTTATGATCTCAAAAGCTTCGTTGTTTTTTATAAATTTAGTCGTTTGTAAGAAGGGCTACTTCCTGGAATTTTTCCTTTTTCATCGGTTATCGGACTTGGCTTACGTTTAGCCATGATTCCCTAAAATTTTTCTCAGCCTCTGTTCCGAATGCTGTTGTGAATTTTTCATATGTTGAAAATATTTTATGTTGGGTATAAAAAGAGCCGCCATAATGGCGACTCCCTAAAATATATGCATTATATTAAGTCCGGCCAGTCCAATCTGCTCCGGCGATTTCTTTCCATCGTGCTCTAATCTCATCATATAATTTCTGTGGTAGTGGCCCTTTAGCCACAAGGTCGGCATTTTGCTGCCAGCGATTGGGCTTGGCTGTTCCTACAATAGCCGTATCTACGCCTTCGGTACTTAGCGTGAAACGCAGTGCTGTTTCTACCGCTGCCTGAGCATCTTCACCCAGAAAACCATAGTTAAGTTCACTTAAGCGCTTCCAGTATATAAATGGATAAGCCTCTTCCGAAAGTGTTTCATACGTCCAGGCCGCATTGGCAATTGGTCTTTTCGCGATTACACCCATGTTTCGTTTTCTTGCCTCAGGCAACGTAAGATCAATTGCTTCCTGATCTGCGATATTTAATGAAGTCTCCAGGCTATCAAATACTCCGGTCTGAATCGCATACAGCGCATCTGTTGTATCCCCACTATATCCGATAAATCTGGTCTTTCCTGCTTCCTTGGCACGTTGCAGTACTTCAATTACTGCTCCTTGTCGAAGAACTTCTTCAGAACAGCTATGCAAATGGATAACATCCACATAGTCCGTTTTCAACCGTTTCAAACTACGGTCAATCGTTTGCTCCAGTACTTTGGCATCCCAATCCGGACCTTCGATCCCGGCAGCATGTCCACATTTGGTGAACAAATAGTAGTCGTCACGCCGATGGGACAGCACCTCACCGATTAATTCCTCGCTGTCACCGTAACATTCAGCCGTGTCAATCACGTTTAATCCGGCATCGAGGGCACTATTCAACAATGTCGCTACATCCGTTTTGGATACATTTTTGCCTATTTCCGCTCCGCCAAATCCAAGTGTACTTACCTTCATGCCCGTGTTTCCGTAATTACGTAGTTCCATGGTTATCGTCCTCCAAGTTCAGTGAATTGGGTACAGATAAATAGAAATACAGATAACTTCCCATATGTTATTACCCATGAGTTGGTTAAGCCACCCACTTTTCCAGACTGCACCCAACTTCATTTATTTAGAAACCATAAATGGACATTCCACCGTCAACCAACAACGTTTGACCCGTTATATATCCCGCTGCATCTGATGCCAGGAACACAACCGGCCCTACCACTTCTTCCAGTTCTCCCACTCGCTGTAGCGGTGTACGACTTACAATTTCCTGCAAATACTGGGGATCATCCAGCAGTTTTTCGGTCAGCGGTGTTCGGAAATACCATGGTCCTACTGAATTAACACGGATTCCATATTTCCCCCATTCCAATGCAAGAACTTTGGTCATATGAATCAATGCAGCTTTGGTCGCGCCATATACGACCCCTGTTCGAAGAGCTGTGTGGCCGCCTACCGAAGAGATATTGATGATCTTCCCACCCTCGCGCTCCTTCATATGCTGACCCGCCAATTGCGAAGCAAAGAAAGCCGATTTTAAGTTTGTCTGCATGATGGTCTCCCACTGCTCGTCCGTAACTTCAAGTGCTGGTGTCCGTATGTTCATACCTGCGTTATTCACCAGTATGTCCAGACTACCCATCTCCGAGATCGCCTCTTGAAACGTCTCTTCCATTTGTTCTCTTGATGTCACATCCGCAGTTAGAGCGAGCGCTTTACGCCCTGTCTGTTCATAAATGTAAGCAGCTGTCTCCTCTATTTCTTTCATTGTTCGGGATACAAGTACAACGTCACTGCCTGACTGGGCAAGTCCAATCGCAATTGCTTTTCCGATCCCTCTCCCTGCACCTGTCACCAATGCTGTCTGTCCATCGAGATGGAATGTGGGTACGTTCATGTCACTCACTCCTTCATTAAATTGTTCATTTAAGCAAATGTTTTATATGTAGGTAAATCCCGATTGGGATCAGGTTACAAAATACTGGCTTGGATTGCCCAGTTCCGGATGGAACTTCTCTCGAAAACGGCCTCCCGTATAATCTCCTATAATTTTACGCCAGAACGCCTGCGCAATGACATTGTTACGAACCTGGGTCACTTTCCATCTCCCTGGGAAACGTCTAAACAATTCATAGGCTGCCCGAGTACCCACACCACTGCGCCGATATTTTTGCATCACAAAAAACTCAGTCAAATAGTAGTCGTTATCCTTACTTCCAGGTTCCAATTTCTCCACCAGAGCAAACCCTGCAGGTGCCCCATCACTTGAAATCAAAAAAGGAAACTTGCGGTCTTCTTCTGTCCAGAATGCCTCCAGACCGGGATATTCAGGAAAAATACCGTTACTGTCCACATCAATATTCAGATATTTGGTAAAATCATATAGATAAAATTGCATTAAATGCCGAATCACCTGACTGCGTTCGCGGGGAACCAGCTCTATTTTCATATTCATCCGGTTCACCTCCTCTGCTCTACGTATACTGATTACTTTAAAGGTTTACGTGCCGAAGGGCAAGGAAGCATCCCATCAATATACTGCCTACTTCGGTGAACAGGCTGTGAGCATGTAAATTATGGTACACTAGAGCATAGAATAGGATTAGATTGAATATTAATTTTATATGTTTTTCACATGGAGGTGTCGAACTTGACCAACGTGCAAAAAGAGATTGATCGATGCAAGCTGGATGAAAAACTACCTTCCATGCCTTGGTTCGTTCAGCAATTCATGGACTACAAGCTACCTGACTTGTCCCCTTCAACCCTGCTCGAATATCTGAGAGATTATGAAGCTTTCTTCGGTTGGTTGCGAGCAGAAGGGCTGTCCGAGGCAAGCTCTAATAAAGAAGTAACTTTGAATGAACTGGAAGTCCTGCGCATGGATTCGGTTACCGCCTATCGGTTATTTCTCACAACCAAACGGGAAGGAACCAATTCCAGAATTACCGTCTCTCGCAAACTCTCTTCCCTTCGCTCCCTTTTTCATTACCTGAGCCAGATTGCGGAAGATGAAGACTTTTACCCTTTGCTGAAGCGGAACATTATGGCCAAAATCGAGATCAAACGTACCCATAAACCCAAGGACACCGCTGCCAAACTCAAAGGTAAAATTCTGGAGGAAGAGGAACTGCTAGAATTTATCGGCTATATCCTTGAAGGTTACGCTGTCGATATGGAGAAGAACAAACAGGCACTGTATTCCCATGAGCTGAACAAAGAACGGGACGCCTGCATCGCCAGCCTGATACTCAATTCAGGTTTACGGGTATCGGAAGTTGTGAACCTGAACGTCGATGACCTCGATCTGAACAACAAACTCCTGTATGTATATCGCAAAGGTAATAATGATGAGACGTACAAAACACCCGTTTATTTCAGGGAACAGGCCAAGGACGAACTCGCGACCTATATGAACTTACGGCAATCACGTTATCGTACGCCCAAGCGAGAGAAAGGTCTGTTCATTGCTTTGCGTAACGGAGATTCAGAAGGAAGCCGAATGACCAAAAGAGCGATCCAGGCCATGATTATGAAATATGCCAAACGTTTTGGCAAACCATACTTGACCGTGCACAAATTACGACATTCATTCGCAACCGACTATTATTTGCAAAATGATATCTACAAAACCAAGGAGCAGCTTGGACATGCTTCTACGGAAACAACCGAGATCTATGCTCACCTTACCGACAAAACGATGTCCGAAGCCATCGAACGTCGTACTGACGACGGGATGTAACCTCTCTAACAAGATAAAAGCAGCACACCGCATCAAGGATTTTGATCCGAGAAAGGTCTGCTGCTTTTTTGATGGATTCTCCTGATAATATAAAAATAATCTAGATCCGATGTAACACTATAAACAATTTAGGTTTACATAATAAATATTACGTTTTATAATCTCTCTTACCTTACCCACGTAGCCTACTCATTCGCTTTGCACCATCTCTAACAACGATTTGGCTATCTCCTGCGTTTCATGAACGGAGTACCAAGCCATATCGCTTACGATGCTCCGCTCCTTAAATTGCTCTAAAGATAACCATGAGATTATCCCCACTACCCCTTCAAGCTGATCAACCAAAGTCAGATCCTTCTCTTCTCGAACCATCACGAATTTGGAATAAGAAGCATCCTTGAATCCTTCAATAACAATCCAATCATACCCGGACAGATGACTTAACATATCCTCCAGCCTGGTTGCTTTTCGTTCCATAATCGCAGTACGTTTCTCTGACATGACAACCACAGCCGCGGCCCCTGCCTCCCCAAATTGATACGAATCCGTTCCTTGTTGATCCATCTCAAAATGATCGTGTCCATCATGCTTAATCGCTGCTACCTTAAGTCCCATGGAAGAAAAGTGTCCGATCAACGCGGTTGTCAGGGTTGTCTTGCCCGTGTTTTTGTATCCGACAATCTGTATGATATGTGGCTTGGTATCACTCATTGTAGTCATCTATCAACTACCTCACATGACCTGTGGGCAGTTTGAGAATACGTACCTGCTCACCCGCAGGAATACCTTTTTTCTCAGGCGGAACAACAATCAGGCAATCACTGTCCTTAATAGTGATCATCACACTGGATTCATCTACACGGGCAGCAGCCGGTATAGCGTACACCATTCCGTTGCGGATCTCTGTGCGTCCACGTACGAACCGTGTAAAATTGTTCACTTTCGTGTATTCTTCTTCCAAAATTGCAGTCCATTCTTCCAAATAAGGATGAGCATCCGCCTGCATAGAACGAATGGTTGGATGTACAAAGAGACAAAAACCCACAAAACATGCCCCCGGATTACCCGAAAGTGCAAAAAGTAATTTATCTTTATACACAGCAGCTGTGGTTACACTGCCTGGTCGCATCGTCACTTTGTTAAACAACATCTCCACATGTTCTTCCAGCACAAGTTCGCCCATAATATCATAATCCCCGACAGATACACCACCTGTGGTCACTACGATATCATTATCTTGTATGGCTTCTTCCAATTTGGCCCTGGCTGTATTCACATCGTCCGCAATTGAACCGTACATCACAGGCTCTCCACCTGCTTCAACGACCAGAGAGCGCAGCATGTAACTGTTACTGTTGCGAATCCGACCTGGTTGTAATGGCTCATCCACATCAAGCAATTCCGTGCCTGTTGCGAATATCGCCACCTTTGGACGTTGAAATACGGGAACTTCTGCTATGCCAAAAGTAGCTAACACGGACTGCTCTCCTGCTCTGATGATCGTGCCTGCTTCAAGCAATTGCTGTCCCTCTTGGACTTCCAGTCCGATTGGTGTAATGTTAGCACCCGACAATATGTGCCGTTTCAATGCAATCCACTGTTCTCCGTTCTCTACCTTGCTCTCCGTCATCTCCATCATGACTACCGCATCTGCACCTTCCGGAACCTGTGCACCCGTCATGATGCGAGCCGTTGTACCTGAAACAATAGTGTGGTCCGAGGTGTAGCCGCAAGGAATTTCATCAATTACACGAAACCAAACTTGATGATCACTCGATGCATCTATGGTATCTGTACTTATAATCGCGAATCCATCCATACCCGATCTCCGGAAGAATGGATACGGATGCGGTGCCTGAATGCTCTCTGCAAGAGTACGTCCATGGGCAGACTCAAGGTGAACTTTCTCTATAGAGCCTGAAGTAACTCGTGCTGCTACTTTGGCTTGGGCATCCGGGACCTGTACAGCTGTACGGTTGAACTTGGCAGTTGTCATATCATGTGAATGTGAGTTCAGTTTCAAAAGTTTTCTTACCTCCTAGTGACATATCATCTTTTAAGAAAGTGTAGCCCGAATGCGGTAAGATAACAAGCACATCACTTAATTGAATCCTGTGACAAAATCTTATTTTCATGTAGGTGTAACATTCCTTGACCTTATATTTAACATGAAAGGACTCTTGTCTGCCCATAATATAATTTACAAAGGGAGGTAATCATCATGAGTGACCAATGTGAATTATGCGGAAGAGAACCTGTGGACACGACCGTTCATCATCTGACACCCAAAGAAATGGGAGGAACCTTTCTGCCTACGGCCAACTTGTGCATCCCTTGTCACAAACAGATCCATTCGCTATATACCAATCGCGATATTGTAACGCTTGGTCTTACGGACCTGCAGTCCTTAAGACAGGATGAACGAATGGTTCCATTTATCCGCTGGATTCGCAAACAACCTGCTTCAACCATTCCCCGTGTACGTAAATCCAATCATGTTCGCAAATCATAAACCAAAAAGAACAGCTCCAAGGTAGATGTGCTGGCAGAGATGAATCCGCCTTACCTTTTCACTGTTCTTATGAATTGGACTATTTGATGGTTGGCAACCACGCTTAGGATTAGATTATTATCTACGCCTCATAATGCGGCCGCCGCCCACTCTGGTTTTCGGTTTTTTGTAGGATTTTTTTGGTGAATCAAACAACCCGCCCAGACCACCACTGCTTTTGTTGCGATCAATGGTTCCCTTGCTTTGATCCTTGTTGCGGTTGAATAATCCTCCGCCAGATCCCACGCTTGAATCTTTATCGCTTCCACGCCTTGTAATCGTACCTTTCCGATCGACAGTAATAGGTGGAGCAAGCTTCTTGTCATTACTTGTTGGCGCACGGTAAGATCCTGCACTCGGTTTATACGTATCTTTGTTGGTATATCCCCGATAGTTGCCATAACCTCGCCCGCCAAAAGAATCAAAAAGATTACCAATTAATGTAGCGGTCAGGTAGCCTTGTAGAAAAGATGAATCGTAGTTCTGCCGAACATATTCTTTGGAGTCCACCTCAACCAAGGTATCCTCGGGCTTGTTCGGGTCTTGTTGCAGGTGATAATACTCGTCCTGATACACGAGGAACATACGCTCTGTGTTCTCTGCCGAGATCTGATCCGGTTGCCTTTGGTCAGACAATTCCTGAGCCACTTCCGGAACGGTACGGTCCGAAGCCCGGTACACATAAGACGTTGAGTTACCACTACCGTTAACCGATTCAAGCGGATATGTGTCCTGAACAGAAGGTGCTCCGCACGCGGACAACAGAGACATCACAAGGCTGAGGACCAGCATTAATTTTAATCCATGTGCCAAGCGTTTTTTCATTGGGAACCTCTCCTAGCTCGAACGAATCACTTTGATATCCGCAGGAAGAATGGACTCACCCTCATACAGTGTAAATCTTCTGTCTTGCCACTCCACGCGAAGAAGCATATTATCATCGGACTGATACTGCCATACTAATTGTTCTCCAGCCTGGCCATATGGTGTTCTGCCTGCCGTAGATACCATTCCTCCATACTCTTCCTCCAGATGATATGCGCGTCCATCCAGATCCAGCAATGTAGGCACTTCATCAGGTGCATCAAGCCTGCCATCAATGGGTGTATATAGGGCGTAACGTGTGAGTTCCCGTTCTTCGATATGCAAATATCGAAATGCGGTACCATCCTGAAGCGTGAGCACAACTGCATTTCGAGCGCGATTTTGTACCCGACCAACGACTTCATAAGTGACGAGAGAAACCTCACAGATATCACCAGGTGCAAGCTGTAGCATCGTTTTCTCTGCCTGCGGTGGTTCAGGTTTCGTTAGTATTCCTTTAATTCGTTTCCATACACTCATGAGAATTACTCCTGTTCCTTATCTTATAAACAAGCTGCAATAATCAGTGCGCCCACGATATGTAAAGCGCCGGAGAACAACCCGTAACCTGTCTTCCCTTGCTGAATTCCAGTATCCAGATCGAGATTGGCCCATCTGCGAATCATAAAGTGAACGACACTCTCCAGAATCAACAAAATGATAAAGGATACCACGGACACCAACAGCGCTTCTCCAAGATGACCAGCCGTAGAAATGGACGTAGCAAGTACATAGCCTTGTGCAAATAATTTCATCACCATACGAGTGGTAACTGCCATGTTGCCAGCCTTAACTTCAGCAAAATCCTTATATTTCGTGAACAGTGAATCGACATACATCAAGACAAACAGCAAAACCGAACCAGATACTGTCCAGACCAGCATCGCCAAAATGTTCAAATCCATTTACACAGCCCCCACATCTCAACATGAACCGCATTTAAAAGCGAAGGAGAAACGCTCTTCTCCTCCGCCGGTTAACCCTGCTGACAACCAAGGTATTAGTTTTTATTATCGTACTGTTTCATCAATGCTGCGAGTTCGTCTTCAACAGCCTGATCTTTACCCAACTTCTCGAACTCCTCATCAAGCGATTTGCCTTTGGAAGACATCTCGTTGCTTGCTTCTGCCTGTGCTTCCATCTGCATCATTTTCTCTTCCATGCGCTTCATACCAGCACTTGCAGTATCGGAGCCAAACCCATTCAACGCTTTGTTGATTTCCGTTTGCGCTTTTGCTGCATTGTAGCGGGCTACCAGTGTTTCGCGTTTGTTCTTCATTTGAGTCAGTTGCTTACGCATCTCGTCCAGCTTGCCACGCAGGTTATCTGCAGAAGCCTTGTTTTGATCATAGCTGGTTTTGTACTCAACCATCTTCTCTTCAGCCGCTTTTTTCTCTTCCAAAGCCTTGCGGGCCAGATCCAAGTTTTGAGCACGTGCCGCCGTATGCGCCTGCTCTTCACGTTTTTTCACCAGAGCTTCCTGCTCCTCGAATAGCTGCTTGAATTTCTTCTCAATGGCGATCTGTTGAGCTACTGCTTTCTCCGCATCTTCCAGGTCTTCTTGCATGTCACGGATATATTGGTCCGTCATCTTGATTGGGTCTTCCGCCTTGTCAATAATGGCGTTGATGTTAGACATGGTTAAATCACGCAAACGTTTGAAAATGGACATTATGTTATTCCTCCTAGTCGATATTACATCGTATATAAACATACATACGTAACAATCTACAACTCGTTTCAATTTTAGCAAATAAAATAAAATCAAAACAAGCAATTGTTTAGGAAGATCACATTTCCTTGTTGAGATGATCCTCCATTAGCCTCTCTGCAGTCTGCACGATTTCGTCGATCTGCATCCGTGTAATGGAATCAAAATGGATTCCCATGATTACCGTAACGGTCATTTTTAATTGTTGGGCAGCCTTTCGGGCAAGCCGCTCACACAGTTCTTGTTCCTTATGTCCCGGAATATGGACCGTCGTGCCGCTGACCCGCTCATCTTCCACATAGAACGTGGCTACAGCGCCAATATGAGCCTTTCCTCCGGTAACGAGAAAAACCTTATCCTCTCCTGCTTCAATCACCTGTAAACGTATGGATTTCAAATCATATGTACTCATAGTTATTCCACCAATCCTTTTCTATATGTTATATATGGAGGAATTATGGCTGTCATGAATTAAATCAGCAATGAAACTTCTCACACTGCGCATATTTTTTCAAACCCCCGGGCATACCAAAGAGAACGTCATTTTGGAAAAGGAGGCTGTTATTGTGCGCGTACGCCTCATTATGCTGATGGTTATCGTTATTTTTCTCGGAGGATATCAAGCTCCACCAGTTTCATCACGGGATGCTTCAGACCCGCCAAGTGAATCGGTATCCAGTTCTGATTCCGTAGAAGAAGAACAACTGACACTGGGACAGTTACGTCAAAAATATGCCGATACGTTCAAAACCAATGGTCCTTCAACGAAACAGGTTGCGCTGACATTTGATGATGTGCCCGATCCACGGTTCACTCCGCAAGTGTTGGATCTGCTGAAAAAGTATAAAGTCAGAGCTACTTTTTTCATCGTTGGTAGTCGTGCTGAGAAGCACCCCGATTTGGTAAAAAGGATTGTTAAGGAAGGGCACATTGTTGGCAATCACAGCTACAATCATCCAGAGTTCAGTAAACTGTCGATGAATGCCTTCCGCAAACAAATTTTACATACCGGGGATATCATTCGCCATTTGGCGGGATACACGCCCAAGATGATTCGACCTCCGTACGGAGACATTAATGAAGAACAGCTGAAATGGGCTGCCAGACAACATTATAGTATTGTGAACTGGAACGTTGACTCCCTGGACTGGAAAGGTCTTCCCAAGGAAAAGGTGAAAGATAACATTTTATCTGCCGTAAAACCTGGATCCATCATTCTGCAACATGCAGGAGGCGGTGTAGGATCCAATCTGAATGGCACGATCGAGGCCTTGCCTGAAATTATTGAGGAACTGCGTAACCGGGGGTATGAACTGGTTACCTTGGACGAAATGCTCGGATTACCGAAGGCCAAAGAATAGAATAACCGTCTCAGGAAATTATGAACATATTAAAAGGGTGCTGTTCAATCGCAAGTTAGCGACTGGCAGACACCCTGTTTGAATTCATTTTAGATGTAATTTACGCTCTACTTCAGAATGTACAACTCGATATCCTGAAAACCAAATGTGCTTACCGACTGCTTGCTACCAGGGATGAAGATATCAATCCTGTGACCCTTGATTGCACCGCCCACGTCACGTGCTGTGGCTACAAAAGCCTGTTTTGGCAATCCTGGATGGCTGTGACCCGTTACCAGTACTTTGGTTCCAAGTGGAATCACACTTGGATCAACTGCAATCGTACCCAGTTCAAGGTCATTCCCGAAATAATCGACCGCACCCCATCCTCCATTTTCAGACGGATCTGCAGAGTATGCCGTTGCTTTCACGTTCACAGCTTTACTGTAATCGAATGTTTTACCCCACGCTTGAACCACTTTGTTATCTGTGTTAACGTCCAAGCTTGCTGTGGTAACCGTTTTGGCTTGGGTCTTGCTTTCCGTCGCCGCGGCAGCTACATTGTTTGCCTTAGCGGGAATCGTAATTTTCAAACCACCATAAATGTTGTAAGGCGAAATGTCGTTGTTTGCTTTAACTAACGTGTTAACTGCTACTCCGTATTGTTTCGATAAGGTGTAGAAGGTATCCCCCTCTTTGGCCACATGAACTGAATCGGCGTGAGCCGGAACGGCTTGAATGAGCATTGCTGTTGTCATTAATGCTACTGCTGTTTTGGCTATACGTTTCTTGTTAATCATGGTCTTCCTCCCTCATTATGCCTGCGAAGTTAGTTGTCGGATTCGGATGAGGAGCCCACCCTATAGGTTCATCATTACATTTGAAACGATATGTACCCCTAATTCACCCCAAGCAGTGTGCTGTAGATCTTCCCCCTGCACAATCTGCATCGTTACATCCCCCGCACTCCCTGTCCGGAAGTTTCGGCAGAGTTCAATATATCACAATTTTGTAACCTGAACTTGTAGTAATTCTTACCAAATGGTTTTAACATGTGTAAGCACGTGTAAGAATACTGAATAATCTAAAAGTGTCGGAAGAGATATCCCCTATATATTTGGTAACAGAATAGTTACTTTTTTGAATTCCATATATAATTATTTTCAATAAAAAATAGCGTCACCGACTTGAAGTCAGTAACGCTATTTAATCACTTCATTTAGAGTACTTTCGCAAGAAAATCACGTGTACGTGAATTTTTCGGTGCTCCAAACACCTCATCAGGTGTTCCCTCTTCCACAATAACCCCGCCATCCATGAACAGGATTCGATCTCCAACTTCACGTGCAAAACCCATCTCATGTGTTACGATGACCATAGTCATACCGCCTTCTGCAAGACGTTTCATGACATCCAGTACCTCACCGACCATCTCGGGGTCCAATGCCGACGTAGGCTCGTCAAACAGCATGACATGAGGCTGCATGGCCAATGCTCTAGCAATGGCGATCCGCTGCTTCTGTCCACCGGACAGCTGATTCGGGAATGTATCTTTTTTATCATACAAACCCACGGTGTTAAGCAGATCAGCAGCAATTTTCTCCGCTTCCAAAGTGGATTGTCTCTTCACTTTAATCGGAGCGATCGTGATGTTTTGCTCTACCGTTTTGTGTGGGAACAGGTTGAAATGCTGAAACACCATACCCATTTTCTCCCGAGTTGCGTTAATGTTGTGCTTGGGATCCGTGATTGACACGCCTTCAAAATCAATCTCTCCCGAGGTAGGCTGCTCCAGCAGGTTCAAACAACGTAAGAATGTACTTTTACCTGAACCGGAAGGTCCGATGACCACGACAACCTCACCTTTGCCAATCGTCACGTTAATGCCCTTAAGCACATCGTTATTTCCATAAGATTTGTGTAATTGTCTAACGTCTATCACTTGCACTCAACTTCCTTTCCAGTCGTCCCAGCAGCTTGGACAAAATGAACGTCATTACAAAGTAGATGGCTGCTGCAATCAAAAATGGACTCAAGCCTTGATACGTAATGTTTTTGACCACACTTGCCTGATACATAATGTCCACCATACCGATAACGGAGATAATAGAGGATTCCTTGATGATGGTAATGAATTCATTACCGATCGCAGGTAATACAGCTTTGAAGGCCTGTGGCAATATGATATAACGCATCGCGGCGCCTCTTCCCATACCTAACGAACGCGCTGCCTCCAACTGACCACGATCCACACCTTGGATACCTGCACGGAAAATCTCCGCCAGATAGGCACCACTATTGATTGAAAGTGTAATGATACCTGCCTGAAGTGCCGTGAAGTTAATGCCAAAGCTTAGGGAAAAACCATAGTAAATAATCATCAATTGTACCAGCATCGGTGTGCCACGGATCACTTCAACGTAAGCTGTACCGATCCAGCGCAAGATTGCAGCGTCATGCAAACGGAACAAACAGATGATCAATCCAATAATTACCCCGAAGATAACCCCAAGTGCAGACAACAGAAGTGTGTATCCTACACCTGTAGCATAAAAACTTTTGTACTGCCAGAATACTTGGAAAATATTTTGTGATTTGTTCGCTTTATCCGCCATCAAGAGGCTGGCGTCGGTCACCATCTGGTTGATTTTATCTTCACTTTTCAATCGCTCAAGTGTTCCATTTACTGCAGCTAGCAGCTCAGTATTTCCTTTACGAATCCCGATTGCAGCTTCTGCTTGCTCTTCGTCCGGAACAGCAGCAGCAAGTCCAATGATATCGTCCAGATAACCTGCAGCAACAGTGTCTTCAACGATTGCCGCGTCAATGCGTTTGGTTTGCAGTTGAAGCACGATATCGGAGATTTTATCAAGCGCAGTAAGCTTCGCTCCTGGAATACTCTGTCCGATCGTTTCCTGAATGGAGCCTTTCTGAACGCCAATTTTCGCATTTTCAAGTTCTGCCATGGTTGGATATTTGTCTTTATCCACATTGCGAACCATAATCACTTGTTTTGATTTATAATAGGTATCGGAAAAATCGATACTTTTCTTCCGCTCATCCGTCGGCGTCATACCTGAAATTACCAGATCAACACGCCCGCTCTGCAATGAAGGCAGAAGACCGTCGAAGCCCATATCCTCAATCACAAGCTCAGCGCCAAGATCTTTGGCAATCTCTTTGGCGATCTCAATATCGAAACCGACGATTTCATCTTTGCCATTAATCACTTTATGGAATTCATAGGGTGCAAAATCGGCACTTGTACCGAGCACCAGCTTTTTACTGCTTGAATTATCTGTAGTTCCACTTGCAAGTGCCGCAGGAACGGCAGTTGTCAGCAGAACGACAAAGGTTAACAGCATCATGGTGTAACGACTTATTAATTTCAACCTTTTTCTCTCCCCTTACAATACTTTGTATGCTTCTCATGTTGATGACTGAGTCATTATAAAGTACAATGCATGATTATGCAATGCATTTTAACATTACAAATCTTGACTTGTTTCTGAAAAATTGAAGCAAACATGATATAATCAATGAATTATTTTCATTTTTGCATAAGGAGTTTACTAATGACAGCTAACAAATCACAAATTCTGACGGTTATTGATCAATATGCTTCCCGTTTTAAAGCCATTTCATCATATATCGGCGCCAACCCCGAACTGGGAAATGAAGAGTATCTCGCTTCTGCCCGTTTGAAAGAAGAACTGGACTACCACGGTTTCACTGTAGAGGCTCCGATCCTTGGACTGGAGACAGCCTTTATCGGAACGTATTCCGCTGTCAAACCCGGCCCTACCGTTGCATTATTGTGCGAATATGATGCCTTGCCGGAGATCGGTCACGCTTGTGGTCACCATCTGATCTGCATGATGAGTCTTGGAGCTGCTGTTGGGCTGAAATCCATTCTCGATGAGATAGGTGGAACGATCAAAGTGTTTGGCACACCCGCTGAAGAGACACGTGGTGCCAAAGTTCCAATGGCGGAAGCAGGTGTGTTCGATGACTGTGATGTTGCCCTTATGGCACATCCGTATTATGCCTACGAAAAGTCTGGCAGCTCGCTGGCTATTGATGCTGTGCAATTTGAATTCCATGGCCGATCTTCACATGCTGCTGCAAGTCCGCATGAAGGCATCAACGCACTTGATGCTGTCATTCAAACGTTCAACGGAATCAATGCATTCCGACAACAAGTGAAAAGCACCGTTCGGATTCATGGTGTAATCAACAATGGAGGTCAGGCAGCGAACATCATTCCTGACTACGCTTCTGCCCAATTTTATGTACGTGCAGCAACCCGCAAAGAACTGAATGTCCTCACAGAACGTGTGATTCAGATCGCTGAAGGATCTGCTCTCCAGACAGGTTGCAAGCTGGTGACATCCAACTATGAAACGTCCTACGACGAGATGGTCACCAATGAGGCATTCTCAGCTGCGTTTAGTCAAAATCTGATGGAACTCGGCATCCCGCAAGAAGAGATTGTCAGTGGTAACGATCATGGCTCAATGGACATCGGTAACGTTTCCTTGAAATGTCCTGCAATCCACCCCTACATTCGTGTTGTGGATGAGGTTCATACCCTGCACTCCATTGCCTTCCGTGACCTTGCACTTCAGGAGCGCGCGCTGGATGGCATGATTCTGGGAGCCAAGGCACTTGCTACAACAGCTTATGACGTACTGAGTCAGCCAGAGCTACTTCAAACCATCCGCACGGAGTTCGAGCAAGCTATTCGCTAAGATCTAATCAACATGTAATATAGGCACCCTAAACAGACTTGAATTTTAAGCTGTTCAGGGTGCCTTTTTCTTAAATATCTGTACGTATATTCAGCGATAAGCTGGAGATGCTGTGAAAGAAACCTTTGAAAACGATGAAAATAATTCATTTTATTACAGTAAATGTGATTCATTTGCTGGCTAACTTGGTTATTTATAACTATAAGTGCGTGTTCAAAAAGACTGGTTTTCGTAACTTATTCTATATTCAGGAGGTGCTGTCATGCTGCTCGAAGCCATGTATCATGTTCCTCGTGACAAGTGGGCTTATGCCTATAATTCGTCTACCATACATCTGCGCGTACGAACCAAACGAAATGATGTGCAATACGTGACTGCACTGACTGGAGATAAGTACAATTGGAACGGAACGTATAAGGAAATACAACTGGAGAAGGCTGCTGCGGATAACATGTTTGATTATTGGGAGGCTGCTGTCAAGCCACAATTTAAACGTCTCACCTATATATTTCGAATAACCGCCGGTTCGGAAGATGTTTTTCTTGCCGATAACGGAATTCATTATGAGCCCCCCTATCCAACCGGAGGATATTATGAGTTCTCGTATATACATGAAATCGATGTGTTTAAGGTACCCGAATGGGCTAAAGAAGCCGTCTTTTATCAAATCATGACTGAGCGGTTTGCTAATGGAGATCCCAAGCTGAATCCACAAGAAACCCATGACTGGGGTGGCAAACCTGAACTGGACAATTATTTTGGTGGAGATCTGCAAGGTGTACTGGATCATTTGCATGACCTGACCGAACTTGGCGTGAACGCCATTTACTTTACCCCGCTATTCCAAGCCAATTCCTACCACAAATACGACACGATAGACTATAAAAAAGTCGACCCCCATTTCGGTGACAATGCCCTGCTCAAACAATTGACAGAAGAATGCCATCGCCTGGGTATCCGGGTCATGCTTGACGCTGTGTTTAACCATTGCAGTGAAGACTTCCCTCCTTTTCAAGACGTTCTCCAGAATGGAAAAAACTCAAAGTATGCCGATTGGTTCCACATCAATGAATATCCGGTTCAGATCAAAGACGGTATACCTACCTACGATACATTTGGTTTCTATGGCAACATGCCCAAGTTCAATACAGCCAACCCTGAGGTTAAGGCATATCTACTTGATGTAGCAGAGTACTGGATTAAGGAAATCAAGCTGGATGGCTGGCGTCTGGATGTAGCAAATGAGGTGGACAACCATTTCTGGCGTGATTTTCGCAAGGTTGTTAAGGCAGCGAATCCGGAAGCCTATATTGTTGGTGAAGTATGGAGCGATTCCTTAACCTGGCTTATGGGTGATCAATTTGATTCAGTTATGAATTACCCATTTGCCGACAAAGTGCTTCAGTTCTTCTGTGGTTCAATGGATGGTTATAACTTTGCCAACGAGATGGGTTCACTGATTATGCGCTATCCGCAACAAACTAACGAAGTAATCTTCAATATGCTGTGCAGCCATGATACCCCACGACTGCTGACCCGCTTAGGAGAAGACAAACGACGATTAAAGTTGTCGGTTGTATTTCTTTTCACTTATATCGGTACACCCTGTATTTTCTACGGCGATGAGGTGGGAATTAGTGGTGATGCTGACCCGGATTGTCGAAAATGTATGGAATGGGACCCCGCCAAGCAAGACAGAGAACTGTATGATTTCTATCGTCTGATGATCGATTTACGCAAAAGCAATGAAGCCCTGCGCAAAGGACGCTTCCGATTCCTTAAGGCTGATCACCATGATCCCTGTATTGTCTACGAACGTGTGGATGACAACCTTCACTTTACCGTATGGATGAATAATACACCTCAAGATCGAACGCTTTCTCATCCCATGGAAACGAAAGACTGGAAGGATGCATTGACTGAAGAGCCTGTGTTTCCAACCGAGGGAATGATGAATATTAAACTTGACCCATATGGGTACCGCATTTTGTATAGACAGCTTGATCCGGCGACCATCCAACATACTAAAGTGTAAATTCAGACTGTTATTTAAAAGAAAAAAGAAACACTTCCACCGTCTCAGATGTTGACTTTCATTCTGAACTTTGGAAGTGTTTTTGTTTATTTGATTAAAAAAGCCACAGCATGATATGCTGCGACTCATTCAGGATTACATCAGTTTACAGGCTCATGCGTGATCCGGCGATATATGTCCATATATTCTTCAGCTGAGACGTTCCAGCTGTATTCCCCGCTCATTGCGTTTTTCACAATCTTCTTCCAATGTTCTGGCTGTTTGTAGATCTCCTCGGCACGTCGAATGGTATTCATCATATCATGTGCATTAAAGCTTGTGAATGAGAAACCATTCCCTTCTCCAGTATACTCATTGTATGCCTGCACAGTATCGTTCAGACCGCCTGTTTCCCTTACGAGGGGCACACTACCGTACCGCAGAGCCAGTAGCTGACTAATACCACATGGTTCGAACCTCGATGGCATTAGGAAGATATCACTACCTGCATAGAAGCGGCGGGATAACCCATCGTTAAACGTAATCTGGGCAGACATTTTGAGCGGATAACGATTAGCGGCTTCACGGAACCAGTGTTCATACATCGGCTCTCCTGTTCCCAGTACAGCGAATTGAATGTCATCATAGTACAACAATTCATCCAGGATACGGCAGACCAGATCAAGCCCCTTAGAGTCCACCAGCCTTGTCACCATCACCATGAGAGGTACATCGGGACGAACAGGAAGTCCAAGTTCCTTTTGTAGCTCAATTTTGTTCTCCGTTTTCTTGGACAGACTTGTTCTGTATTTCACTGGAATTTTGGTGTCCGTTGCCGGGTTGTAGCTCTTGGTATCAATCCCGTTCACAATCCCGCTGAAACGATCCCCTAGTGAGCTTAGCAGTCCGTCCAATCCGTATCCATAATAAGAGGTTTGCACCTCCTGTGCATATGTTGGGCTTACGGTTGTCACATGGTCAGCATACACAATTCCTGCTTTCAAGAAATTGACATTACCGTAATATTCGGCTCCATCCACGGTGAAATATCGATCGTCCAGTTCAAGGATTTCACTGAATAACTCATGCGGGAATACCCCTTGGTACAACAAGTTATGTATGGTGAATACCGTACGAATATCACTGTAGAATGAATCATGTCGGTAATGGGCTTCAAGCACCAAGGGGATCATTCCTGCATGCCAGTCATGACTGTGCAGCACGTCAGGTTTGAACTCAATCTGTGGTAACACTTCGAGAACTGCACGGTTGAAGAAGGCGAAACGCTCGCCGTCATCCATATACCCGTACACTCCATCACGTCCAAAATAATACTCATTATCCACAAAATATACTGGAATTCCATCATGAACCAGCATTTCTATCCCACAATAGGGTCTGCGCCAACCAAGAGGCACATCTGTTGTAATGACTGGTTTCAACGCGTCTTTGTACTCATCAGGAATCCCTTTGTATTTAGGCATAATCACCCGCACGTCTGCCCCGCTCTTCTTCAATGCAAACGGGAGAGCACCGATTACGTCAGCAAGGCCTCCTGTTTTGATAAATGGATGTACTTCAGCAGCAGCAAATAGAATATTCATGCCTTTGTCCTCCTCTTCGGTTTCAGCGTGTTGTTTTCTTTCTTATTTTTCGTTTTTGAACTGACGGAAGTAATACTCGCAGGTGATTCATCCGTTTTCCGACGCGTGTTCTTTTTTAGAATCACGATGCTCAGCGGAGGCAAAACTAATTCAAGACTATGCGGATGCCCATGAAAAGGAATCTTTTCGGTAGGCAGCTGCATATCATTAGTAATGCCTGAACCGCCGTAAACGGAATGGTCACTGTTCAGAACTTCGGTATACATACCGGGACGCATGACACCAATCCGGTAACGCTCCCGCTTGACCGGCTGAAAGTTAATGAGCACAAGGAGTGTATCCGCAGGTTTTTTTCCTTTGCGTACATATGAAATGACACTCTGGTCCTGATCATCCGGAGTGATCCATTCATAACCGTCCAAGGAATGATCAAGCTCCCACAAAGCTTTTTCGCTCAAGTACAGGTTAGACAGCTCACGCTCAAACTTATGTAAATTGCGGTGACTGTCATAATCCAGCAAGAACCAGTCCAGTTGATCCTCATCTTTCCATTCGATGAACTGGCCAAATTCTCCACCCATAAACAACAGCTTTTTCCCTGGGAAAGTCATAAAATAGCCCAGAAAAGCACGCATGCCAGCAAATTTCTGCTCATAAGTTCCTGGCATCTTGTCGAGGAGCGACTTTTTGCCATGAACAACCTCGTCATGAGACAGAGGTAGCACATAATTTTCAGCAAAGGAGTATACGACCGGGAAAGTCAGCAAATGATGTTTGGAAGGACGCTCATGAAAATCAGATTCCATGTAATCAAGCGTATCATTCATCCAGCCCATGTTCCATTTGTAGTTAAAGCCCAGACCACCTTCATGTACTGGTAAAGTCACCATTGGCCATGCACTTGATTCTTCAGCCATCATCAATGCATAAGGGAAATATTTGAACACCGTCTCATTCAGCTGCTGCAAAAAAGCTACAGCTTCCTTGTTTTCCAGACCACCCTCATCATTGGTACGATATTGTCCTGGCTGCTTCTCAAAATCAAGCCGAAGCATACTCGTAACAGCATCAACACGGAGTCCGTCAAAATGATACATCTCCATCCAATATAATGCATTGGAGATCAGAAATGAACGAATTTCAGGTTTCGAGTAGTCAAAGCTGAGTGTGCCCCATCCCGGCTTCTCTGCTAACATCGGATCTGCATACTCATACAAAGGCGTACCATCAAACATACGCAACCCATGAGCGTCTTTGGCAAAATGTGCAGGAACCCAATCCAGCAATACGCCAATCCCAGCCTGATGTAGTGTATCCACCAGGTACATCAGATCTTTCGGATGCCCATAACGACTGGTCGGCGCATAAAAGCCTGTGTTTTGGTATCCCCACGAAAGGTCATATGGATGTTCGCTGAGGGGCATCATCTCAACATGTGTATATTTCATTTCTAATAAGTAAGGAACGAGCAAATCAGCCATCTCACGATAACTATAGAGGCTCCCGTCTTCTTTACGCCTCCAGGTTCCCATGTGCATTTCGTAAATATGTAGAGGTTTGTTATACATGGCACGTTGTTTGCGTCTCCAGGCTCCATCATTCCATTTATACCCTTCGATTGAACTAGTGACAGAAGCTGTCTGAGGTCGAACCTCCGCTTGAAACGCATAAGGGTCCGCTTTGAGCAATTCTGTACCATCTTCCGTTAGTATACGGAACTTGTATAAAGTTCCTTCGCTGATTTCCGGAAAAAAACGACTCCAAAATCCTGATTCGGGTATCTTATATAAAGGTTCCTTTTCGCCTTTCCATTCATTGCGGTCCAGAGCCAGTCCTACTTCTGCGGCATTTGGTGCCCATACGGTAAAGCGATACCCCTGAAGGCCATCGCAAGTCTCAGGCTGCGCGCCCAACATTCGATAACTGTGATGAAGGTTTCCTTCATGAAATAAATAAATATGCTCCGGCAATATGTCCGGGTGTGCTAACGGTTGAATGGCCAAGAGATCACCTTCTTCTCAAGAAAATAGATATAACAGTTACCATTACCCCATTCTAGCCAAGTTGAAAAGAAAAATGCGGCGCTTTAGAAAATGTTGTATTTTTTCTGAATTTTTACAGCAACAATAGTTTCAATTGCTCTACTTTGAGTTAATGATGTACTACAATGCACAAATGCACAATATTTTGGGAGGGAAACGATTATGTTTAATAAAGATTGCATCGCTATGCTGTTGGCGGGAGGAGAAGGGAAGCGATTAGCCCCTTTAACCTCGAGTATCGCAAAACCCGCTGTACCGTTTGGCGGGCACTACCGGATCATCGATTTTCCTCTCAGTAACTGCGTAAACTCAGGGATCGATACTGTAGGAGTATTGACGCAGTACCAAGCGGAATCGTTACACGATCATATCGGTGGAGGAGAACCATGGGGACATGGCAACTCAAATGAGGCAGGAATTTCCTTACTTCCATCTTATCATACAGGAAATGACGAATACTTGGGAACGGCGGATGCTATTTATAAAAATATTGACTATATTGATCAACAAAACCCCGAAAATGTTCTAATTTTGTCGGGTGACCATATTTATCATATGAATTATCGTGATATGTTGGAGGCTCATCAAGCCAATAATGCCGCAGCAACGATTTCAGTTATGGAAGTTCCATGGGACGAAGCACATCGCTTTGGGATTATGGCTGCCGATGCTGATCTGCGTGTAACAGAGTTCGCCGAGAAACCGGCTGAACCGAAAAGTAATCTGGCTTCAATGGGCATTTACATGTTCAAATGGGAGTACTTGAAGCGCCATCTCTTGGAAGATGCTGCTAACCCTGAGTCCAGCCATGACTTCGGTAAAGATGTTATTCCTCAGATGTTGAACGAAAACAATCCCCTCTTTGTCTATAACTTTAATGGGTATTGGAAAGATGTAGGTACAGTTAAAAGTCTGTGGGATGCACATATGGATCTGCTCTATAACGAGGAAGACTGGAGTCTGCAAAAAGAAAACTGGCCGATGTTTACTCGCGGCTGGCGCTCCAAGCCAAGTGCTTACAAAGCCAGAAATGCGAAGGTCGAACAGGTAACTTCCATGATTCACGACTCTTGTGCCATTGAAGGTCGTGCAGAACGTTCCGTTATTTTCTGCGGTGCTGAAGTAGGTAAAGGTTCTGAGGTTAAAGACAGTGTCGTTATGCCTAACGCACGTATAGGCCGTGGGGTTCACATCGAACGCGCCATCATCGGTGAGGGTGCGATTATCAAAGACGGTGCAATTGTGAAGGGTACAGCCGATGAAATTGTTGTCGTTGGACCTAATGAGATCGTCTCTGCCAAACCGGCTGTCCGTACGCAACCCGTGCGTATGTTGAAAGAAGTATATGAGAAAAGTGGGCGCTTGCGCGCTGGTGAACTTTCTTCATAATGAAATAGACATTATACCAAAAAGGCGAGCCTTGGATGGCTCGCCTTTTTTGGTGTTAAAATGAATATTTATTGAAGCAGAACTATTCAATCACCGTAAATTCATTCAAGCTTAAGATTTTTCCTGTTCCAATTTTACATCACTTTCTGCTTGTTCTTCAGGGAATGCATTATCACCAGACTGCGTTACAGAATCCTCTGTACCCGTCTCATCAGCCACAGCCGGTAACGTCACCGTAACGATTGTACCCGATCCAAGTTCACTCTGCATCGTGATTGTTCCCTCATGCAGTTCAACCAGTTCTTGCGTAATCGCAAGTCCCAGTCCCGTTCCCCCATTTTGATGATTGACCTGGAAGAAACGATCCCGTACTTTGATCAGGTGTTCTTCACTAATTCCGATACCGGTGTCTTGAACAGCCGCAATAATCTGACCACTCTCTTCTTTAACGGACAAGAAAATCCAGGAATTCTCATGTGAAAATTTGATCGCATTATCCACAATGTTTAAGAAGACTTGTTTCAGTCGATTGCCGTCTCCATGGACATTATAAGCTCGAGTCTCGTCTGTTTCCAACTTCAGATGAACCTGTTTTTGTTCCGCTTTGGCCCAGACATTCAACATCGTTTCCTGCACAATTTCACGTATGTTGACCGTTCCTTTAACCAGCTTCATCTGATTCTGCTGCAATTTGGAGAAATCCAGCATCTCTTCGACAAGTCCAATCAATCGTTCGGTTTCTTTGGAAATGATACCCATGCCGATACGGGTTTCTTCCGGATCATAGCCGCCTGAGTCCAGTGTCTCGCTCCAGCCCTTAATACTGGTCAGCGGTGTTCTTAATTCATGGGAGATCGACGAGATAAAATCATCCTTGATCTGATTGCTGCGCACAATCTCATGTGCCATGAAATTAAGTGTTGATGCCAATTCGCCCAGTTCGTGCTTGTAATTCCCCTTAACCCTGACATCCAGCCGTCCTCTGGCCATTTGGGCAGAAACTGCGGTGATGTTGTTGATTGGACGTACAATGGAATTCGCCATCCCAATACTAATGATCAAAACTATAGCAAGCACGCCAATACCGACCGCAATTGCAAGCAATCCCATATTCAGTAGTTTGGAATTCACATTTTCAAGCGATGTAAGGTATCTAATCACATAAGTATTTTCGCCACCCAGATCAAACTTGTGTGAAACGGCCATGACGGATTCTCCAGTACCTGGTTGTCTTCCAATCCAGCGTCCCATATCCCCGTTCAAAGCCTGCATAATATCACTGGTTTGCAGCACAGCACGGTCGGATTCAAAAGCAGTTGAACTCGCCAATACGCGCCCGTTCAGATCCAAAATTTCCAATTCAGTATTGGACAGTGCCAAATTCACAATCAATCTGGACAGATTATTGCCATCTTCCGTGTTATTCTCACGAGCGATCGGCTCGAAAAAGTCCTTTGAATTGGAAATGTGGGTACTAATCGTATTGTAGATACTTTCATAATAATACCTTTGCACTGCCAACATAAATACGAATTCGACCAACAGCAGAGCAAGAAAAACTACA
Source organism: Paenibacillus sp. 1781tsa1 (assembly GCF_024159265.1). Lineage (NCBI taxonomy): Bacteria > Bacillati > Bacillota > Bacilli > Caryophanales > Paenibacillaceae > Paenibacillus > Paenibacillus sp. 1781tsa1. The sequence continues at coordinate 3,996,813 of NZ_JAMYWY010000001.1, forward strand.
AAGAAATAATGTAGTACGATCTGCCGTGTAATGCCTTTTTTAATCATTGCTCCCGGCCCTTCCATTTGTACCCGTGACCCCATACAGTCTGCAGGTATTCGGGCTCGGAAGGATTGTTCTCAATTTTTTGACGCAGACGACGAATGTTAACATCCACAATTTTGGGATCACCCATGTACTCTTTTCCCCATACATGATCTAACAATACATCGCGGCTGAGCGGTGTATTTTCTTTTTCCAGGAAAAACTGAATCAGGGAAAACTCCGTTGGAGTCAACTCAATGGCTTCATTCTGTTTCTTAAATTGCTTCGAGATGAGGTCCAGTGAAAATGGTCCGGACTGGAACGTAACCTTCGCCGCAGTTTCCCGATGCACGTTCACACGGCGTAATAACGACTGAATACGTGCAATCAACTCTGTTGGGCTGAAAGGCTTGCTTACGTGATCATCTGCACCAACGGAGAGTGCGTACACTTTATCCTGTTCCTGAACTTTCGCAGTCAAAAAGATGATGCCCAGACGTTCATTGGTTTCACGGATCCGTCGACACACCTCGAATCCATCAATACCTGGTACCATGACATCCAGCAGAGCCAGATCAATATCCGGTACTGTTTGCAGTATGCGAAGCGCTTCATGACCGTCACCCGCTTCAAGCACTTCGAATCCGTTTCTCTTTAAATTAATCACTATAAAACTGCGGATGGATTCTTCATCCTCAAGAATAAGTACTTTACTCATTAAGTTCTCCCTTTCTATTCAGCTGAGAAATATTGCTCAGTGCATCTTTACCCGCCTCTGATTGTGCTACCCGTGAAGCAATAACCCGATCTTTGGTACGCGTAATTTCCTTCCAGCTTTTACCCTTCTCCTGTTCCCACTTGGAAAGGGTGAAATATTTGATCTCTGCCACGGTTTCGTCCGTATCAATCATTTTAAATCGAATATATTTTTCCTTTTCCGATTTGGTGTCAATAGTGATCTTACCGTACCACTCTGGCTTGAGATTTAGATGAAATAAATCAGCATCATCCCGGAATTGGAACGAGACAAATTTCTTGCCTTCTTTGCCATCCCATTGGTAATAGGTATAGAACCACAACCTGGAGTCAAAAACGTAATGCTCCCAGCCTTTTGGAGTCTCTTTAAGTCCAAACTCAATAATACCATCATTATCGACATCACCGCTTAAAATTTTGTCATCTCTATACGTTTGATCCGGTGATTTAAAAGCATTGACTAACTTGTTATCCTTAACATACATAATTTGCGAGAAGGAACTCCGATCATCCAGCTCAGTATCCAGTACAATCCCCATTTGTCCTTTGGAGATTTCTCCACCAAGAGCACTATAAACTTCTTTAACCGTATAATCGGTCTGCACCCGATCAACTTCCTTGAAGCTGCCATCTTCGTACTGATATAACGCAATGGTTGCAAAGCCGCTGTTGTTCAGCGATACGATAACAAAATCACTCTTGCCATCCCCACTCAAATCCAGCGTATTTCCCTGCGCATCATCAATAATATACTGGTTATATGGGACTCCGCCCAGAACTTGCTCCAGTGCCCCGCCTTTATACGAATAGGCAGTCAAAGCTTTCTGCTCCTGTAAACTAACACCAAGAATAATATCCGGATTTCCATCATTCGTAATATCCAATACTTTAAAGGATTGCAGCTCATTTCCCGGCACATCAAATGTAAGCTTTTTAACCCATGCGCCTCCCTGTTCTTCCAAAATCATGCCATGAATTCGCACATTCTCGTTTGGTGTCTCATAAAAGACAATCGCTTCTCGAGTTCCATCCCCATTCAAGTCTTCCACCCGAATCATACTGGTGTTATTCATATCCTTGGGACGGATCAAGGTACTCTCTGGTGGTAATTTAAGCTGAACCACGTTGTATAATTTTTCCTTATCTGTGGACATCATTGGTTTTCTCATCAAACCCTTGGGGTCACTTATGACTGTGCATCCGCTCAGAACAGAACCAAGCATAATTGCCATAGTTCCTGCTGCAATGAAGCGTCCCCACCGTGAATTAAACAATCTCATCACTCTTTTCAATAGTTTAAATCTGGTTTTTTTCTTGCTGTGTCAGTCTTCGTCCACGAATATCAAAAGCAATCTTGCCATCTGCCAATCCCCAGATCCGTGTGGCATGTTTCTCAGCAAGTTCAATAGGCAGTACTGCAATGACTGTTGCACGTTCTTCTTCACATAGTTTGCGTAGTGTTTCCAGCACCGAATCTGCTGTATGAGGGTCAAGGCCAATCACAGGTTCGTCGGCCAAAACCACTTTGGCACCATGAGCAAGTGCTCTTGCAATAGCAACACGCTGCTTCTCGCCACCGCTAAGCTTTTCTGCTATTTGATGTGCTTTATCGAGTAATCCCAATCCTTCGAGATAATCCATAGCACCCATATAATCATCGGAACGTACCATACCGGTTACCATTCTCCATACGGGAGTCTGACCCGATCGTCCGATTAATACATTTTTAAGAGCTGTACGTCTGGGGAATAACTCAGGATTCTGCTCCAAGTATGCCCATTCCCGTTTTATTTTCCGTTTTCCAGACCAGCCTTCTTTCAAGATCTCGGCACCATCCACCGTAAATCGGCCAGAATCCCATTTTTCCATCATGGCCAAACATTTAAGCAACATGCTTTTACCGCTACCGCTTGAACCAACGACAGCTATCATCTCACCTTGTTGCATATCAAATCGAATATCCCGTAGAACGGGAACGCGGTCCACGCCAACGGATTTACTCAAGTTCTCTACTCTGATCATCGCGATGTCTCCTCTTGTCCATGTTTTTCCCTACCACTAGTGTACTCGGAAATGGACATCAATTTCCATGCGAACACCAGCTTCTATTTTAACACAGATTCGAACTCAGGTTTACGACGAAATAATATACCTGCCACACCAAAAAGAAGGTACATGATTCCAAGTAGGGTGAACATGCTTCCGGGTGAAATCCAGTTGATCATTTGACCACCCAGATTCGGTCCGATAATGCTTCCAATCGTGAAATGAAAGGATGCCACTACGTTGGCTGCGGGCAGCAACACTTTAGGCAAGATGTCTGCGGCATAAGCCAGACCCAGTGAGAAAAAGGAACCGACCAGGCCACCTGCAATTGTTAACAATACAAGTGTCCACCAGAAATGCGTACCTGCGACTGGAACCAGCATGAAGACAATTCCCCCGCTGATGCCCGCAAACATCAATATCTTCTTACGCCCATATCGGTCACTCAACATTCCGAGAGGCAATTGAAGGAACAAACCTCCAATACCGATAAATGGAAGCAACGATGAAATCTGATTGGTATCGAATCCAATACGAAGGCCATACACCGGGAAGTTGCTATTCATACCGGCCTCCATATATCCGTATAAGAGTGCTGGTAACAGTGCATACCAAGCCCATGCCAGACTGCGACGGAAGCGACGTTCCGGCAGTTGGCCATGCTCTGCTTTTTCCGGTTTCGTATCCGGAAGCTTCATTAATACCAGTATAAGTACTGCTGCAATGCAGATGAACAAGACCCAGAAAGGGACAGCATCACCGAAGCCAAGCAGCTTTATTCCCAGAGGACCAATACTGAATCCGAGACCGTAGGACATGCCATATAATGATATGTAACGTCCACGCTTTTCAGGTGCAGTAACAAGCAGCACCCAGAGTTGGGCCGCATAATGTAGTGCGCTATCTCCTATTCCAACGACCAGACGTAAAATGAACCATATTTTAATATCTGGTAAATAAGGAAATAAGATCAAAGGAACCATGACCAATAACAGGCCGCCTACAATCAGCTTTTTGAACCCCAATGCACCTAGTAGTCGCTCCGCCACTAGCGTCATGGCAAATGAACCAATGTACAACGCGGCGGCGTTTAATCCGTTTAATCCTGGTGAAACCCCTTTTTGCTCCAAAAAAATTGAAAGCACAGGAAGCAACAGCCCCTGGCTTATGCCCGCCACCACAATAACCGTAATCAGAATCAGATAATTGGCTGTCGAGTGTGATAGTTTGGGACGAGTAATCGATGACACGAATTCATTCCTCCTGCGAGCACACAAAGAAAAATCGCCATCGCTGACGACTTTCGTATGTTATACATATGGTTTTTATCTGCTATTCATGGAACAGGGCTTTGCCCCGGACTTGAACATTATAGTGGACAACGCCCTGCAAAACAAGCCATAATAGAGGTTGTTCAAAAAGTCCACTTTTGATTACGAATCATGCCTAGTGGCATCATCAGCTTCGAAGATGAAATTCAGCCGAAATGTCCGTTGCTCACGTAGTTTTCCTACGCTCCGCTACTCCATTTCTAGCTTCATTCCATCTTCTTGGTACTGAAAACCAGACTTTTTGAACACGCACTAATCGTACTTAAGTCGCTGCGTACATTTAGATGTGACGGGAGGATTCTGCAACATTATGGCCTATCATGTGAAAATTGATGTTTCACCGATATATGAAATGCTTAACAGCTTTTTGGTTTATGTCACGAAAAAATGGATTCAGCATCTGGATATTGGTCCTGAATGGATTCTGGAAGTGGAAGGCAAACTAAGCTCCAATGTACGAGCTGCGCTCGCACCTGCTGCCACTTGGCCTTTTGATGATTTTGATGTGCTGTTTGCATGGGCAGCGTATCAAAATGATACGGAGGAAAATCGTGAGTTTCTGGACATGCTTGCCGGAATGACAGCGGAAGACCTATATGCACGTGTGTCTCCTCTACTGCCCGCTCTTACAATAGAAGAATCTACGCGCATTCGGAACAGTTATGTCCCATTATTGCGACTATGGGATGAACACTACTGTCAGAATATGAGCGAAGATCAGCGTGTATGGCTGGAAGAAGATGCCGAAGAAAAACGCATTTTGCTTGATAAAATGGGCCCTGAACTGCTTATTGAATATGCTACGGCAGGAGTTCTTGTTGAACCGATGCCTGGACTGAACGAAGTCATCCTGTTTCCAACGGTGCACAATCGCCCTATTAATATGTACTGCTTCTATGAGGGAATGATGATTATGCAGTATCCCGTAGATGCACCTGAAGAAAATGAAGACCAGCCGCCAACATGCCTTTTACGATTCACCCATGCACTGGCTGATCCCGAAAGACTTCGCCTGCTTCGTTACGTATCGGATGAACCAAAGTCTCTCGCTGAGATGTGTGAAGAATTGGGTAAAGATGAAGATACGGTCAAAGATCAGGTGATGGCGCTGCGCATCGCAGGTCTGCTGCGAACTCATTTGCTCGGAAGTAACCGTAAAGAGAAATACAGTATTCGGCCAGATGGCGTATCTGAATTGAATATGTTTCTGGAATCTTACATTCGCATATAATTCATATGAACCATTGTGGAGTTGCTGGCTACAAGGAGTGAGTTAGATCATGAAATTACTGAAACAACATATTTTGTTTGACCTTGATGATACACTCGTATACTGCAACAAATATTTCAACCTGATTTTGGGAGAATTCTTTGAGAATATGCAGGAGTGGTTTGATGGACATTCTTTGACAACGCAAGAGATTCGCGAAAAACAGCTCGAGATCGATGTAACCGGAGTGAACAAGCTTGGCTTTGCGAGTCATCATTTCCCGCAATCCCTGATTGATACCTACCGTTACTTTTCTAAAAAGTTTGCCCGATCAACTTCTCCCAGAGAAGAATCTTATCTGAGCAAGTTGGGTATGAGTGTGTACGATCAGGAGGTTGAACCCTATCCTCATATGGTTGAAACGCTTGAGAACCTCAAAGGTGCTGGACATTCCCTCTACTTATATACTGGCGGCGAAACTGTGATCCAGCAGCGTAAGATTGATCAGATGAAGCTCTCAGCTTATTTTGATGATCGGATCTATATCCGACAGCACAAAAACATTGAAGCACTGGAAGGCATTCTATCTAACGGTCCGTTTGATCGTCGTGCAACATGGATGATTGGCAACTCACTGCGGACAGATATTATGCCCGCGGTAAAAGCCGGAATTCACAGCATATACATTAAACAGCCAAACGAATGGCAATACAACATCGTAGAACTTCAGCCTAATCCGGAAACGTCGATGTATACCATCACTGCTCTGGAAGAGGTACCCAAAGTCATACACGAAAATATACAACAGCAGCAACAAAAAAGGACCCTTGGATAAGGGTCCTTTTTACTTAATGATGACTAGGATCAAGCATCCTGCTTCTCCCCAGATAACTTGCCTGTTACCACATCCTGGAGAATAATACGTGCCTTCACCGTACTCCCGTCTTTTCGTTTGAAAGACAGTACTTGGGTACTCCCTTTCTCAATCAGCGATTTTAACATCGTACTGGTGATTTTCTTGCCTGCATACTCTTTCCATACCACAAAGGAACAGCCTTCCTTGAAACGTGAGCATCCGTAGCCCTTCTTGCCCTCTATAATCTGACCCGTGCAGCCGGGAGAAGGACAAGGTGCCAGTAACTCTCTCACTCCCGAAGGGCTGCCACTTGAGGACGGCGCCTTGGTGGTCGTGCTTTTCCCATTGCCGGCTCTTGATGAAGATGCCGAAGTCTGACGGGACGTTTTTACAGCCGAACCGCCACTAGCTGTCTTGGCAGATGTCCTTGTATTGCCGGCCTGGGTTCTGGCTCCCTTGCCTTTCCCCCTACCTGCACGCGAATCTTCTCCAAAAGCATCTGCCGGCGCCGGCGCTTGCACACGCACTTTCTCGATGATGGACAACGTAAATTTCTTAACGTTCTCCATAAACTTGTCCTGCCCCGCCTCACCTTTGGAAATCTGATATAATCTTCTTTCCCATTGGCCTGTCATCTCAGGTGAAGTTAACAGATCTACGCCTGCTCGGCGAATCAATTCGATAGCCGTTCTTCCTTTGAGCGTTAACTGCATTTTTTTCCCCTGCATCGTAATGTAACCTACGTTTTTGAGGCGCTCAATCGTAGCAGCACGTGTAGCCGGAGTACCCAAACCACTGTCTTTCATCGCATCTCGCAGCTCTTCATTCTCGATCTGCTTGCCTGCACTTTCCATCGCTTTGAGCAATGTTCCCTCGGTATAACTTTTGGGAGGCTGAGTCGCCTTCTCTTTGAACTCACTTTTCGTACATTGAACAGGCAATTCAGGTTGTACACTAAAAGCCTTGTCCGTCCACTCTTCAGCTTCCTCTTCCTCATTGCCGTTTTTCTTGCTCTTCTTCTTGCCTGCACCGCCCTGTTCCTGATCTCCAGAACCGAGAACCACTTTCCATCCGAGGGACAGCAGTTCTTTGACAGATGTCTTAAACTGATGTTTCTCCACTTCGGTGAGCACGGTATGTTGCTTATACTCCGCCGGAGGATAAAAGTGAGACAAGAAACGTCTGACAATCAAATCATAGATGTTTTGCTCATCCTTGGATAAGGTACCTGGTCGCTTTAATGTAGGTAAGATCGCATGGTGATCCTCAACCCTGCTCGGATTACATACCCCTTTATTATTCTTATGAACAAGCTCCGGCTTGGCCCCTTGCGCAAGCTCACTATAGGTACCATTTTTAAGCAGGTTTAGCGTTTTGTGCATACCTTCAATATTCTGTTCAGTAACATAGTTGGAGTTTGTCCGCGGATACGAAATTACCTTGTGTTTTTCATACAAGGCCTGTGCAATATCCAATGTTTTTTTGGCACCATATCCGAACTTGGCATTGGCTTCACGCTGTAAAAGGGTCAGGTCATACAAACGATACGGATACTCCTTCGTTTGCTTCGCTTCGTATTTGATAATCTGCCCTGTCTTGCCCTTCACACTGGCTGTAATGGCCTCTGCTGCCTCCGCATCGGTCAACTTATCTCCCTGACGCAGTCCCCGGTACTCGACACCTTCCTGCCGAAACCAGGCGGCTACTTCATAAAAGGTCTGTGACTGGAACGCTTCAATCTCTATTTCCCGATCGTAGATTAGCGCGAGTACCGGCGTCTGCACACGGCCTACAGACAACAATGCATTATGGCGGGTTGTAAACGCCCGTGAGGCGTTCATGCCAATCAGCCAATCGGCTTCACTTCTGGCGCGAGCAGCATGGGTCAGATTTTCAAATTCAGAGGCATCCTTGAGACCATCAAAACCACGTCTAATGCTCTCTGCCGTCAAATCTGATATCCATAAACGCTTTACAGGCTGACGCAGCTTCAATTGCTGTTGTATAAGAGCAAAGATGTACTGCCCTTCTCTCCCGGCATCGCAAGCATTAACGATCGCTGAAGCCCGTTTCGCCAGTTCTCCAATCATTTTGAGCTGATCTTTCGTTCTCGGATTGGGGACAATCTTGAACTGATCGGGTATGATCGGCAGATCCGCTATATTCCAGCGCTTGTACTTCGTATCATAGGCATCCGGTTCAGCCAGTCCAAGCAAATGCCCTATCGCCCATGTGATGATGTAATGCTCACCCTCCAGATACGTGCGATTATTCTTGGCCTTTGGTTCTATGACGGCGGCAATGGTTCGACCCATGTCGGGTTTTTCCGCTATAACCAGTGTCTTCATCCGTCCATCTCTCCTCCTTCACCGTCCGCATGACGGCAAAAAGGGGCCTTCCGCCGACGGAAGCCCCTTGCTTCTGATACTTATTATATCAGATTTTGGATTCGGGAGCACCCTCCCGAAATGAATTAACCTGCTGCCTGTTCTTTCAGTACATGTTTTTGTCTGCACTCTTTGCATACACCTTGGAAATCCAGACGATGATCCGTAACTGCAAAGCCATACTGCCGTTCTATCTGTTGTTCCAAACGAAGCAGACCATCTTCCATAATCTCTTCTACTTTTCCACATTCTGTACAGATCAAATGATGGTGATGATGGGAGCCATCCGTGCTTCGCAGGTCGAAACGTGCAGCACCATCGCCAAAGTTAATCTTTTCAACGACCTGAAGATCACTCAGAAGTTCGAGAGTTCGGTATACGGTAGCCAATCCAATCTCAGGGAACTGCTCTTTAACCAGGAGGAAAACTTCCTCTGCACTAAAATGATCCTTTTCATGTTCAAGTAATACACGTACAGTAACTTCCCTTTGTTGTGTTAACTTATATCCTTTTTCAACCAATTGATTTTTAATGTGAAAGATCTGTTCTGAAATGGACTTGTCCCGGTTACTTGCCATAGCAGGTCGCACCTCCGGTTTATATTCATTGAAATTTACTTTTATCGTACGGATTCATGGTTTCAGTTAATCCTTATTTATAATCATTATAATATAATAATAAATCTTTATCACTTAAAAAGCAATGCTATTGCTCACACTTGCATGAAATATGTAGTCAAATTGGTTAAAATAACAGCAAACAACCCTCGCTGATCGCGAAGGTTGTCATTGATATCTCGTTCTATACTTTTTACACCAGAACCGAAGCACCCATCAAGTATTTGTCCACTTCACGAGCAGCCTCACGGCCTTCATTAATCGCCCATACAACCAAGCTTTGACCACGACGCATATCACCTGCTGCAAATACTTTATCCACATTGGTATTGTATTTGCCGTAACGTGCCTTAACGTTTGTGCGACGATCTGTTGCAAGACCCAGTTGCTCTACCAACGTTTGTTCCGGTCCATCAAAACCAATGGCAATCATCGCCATCTGAGCCGGGAATACACGCTCTGTACCTGGAATCGGCTGATAAATCTTGCGACCCGTTTCATCCACAATACGCTCGATCTGTACTGTATGCAATTCTTTGAGGTTCCCCTCATCGTCTCCGACAAATTTCGTTGTCATGATGGAGAATTCACGCGGATCTTGACCAAACAGTGCTTTGGCTTCCTCTTGTGCATAATCAAGTGTGTAAACGTTCGGGAATTGCGGCCAAGGGTTGTTAATGCGATCACGCTCCATAGGCGCTTGTGTATGCGTACCGAATTGAGTGATCGTACGACAACCATGACGCAGCGATGTAGCTACACAGTCAGATCCTGTATCACCGCCACCAATGACGATAATATCTTTATCCTTAGCCGACAGATATTGACCATCTTCCAGATTGGAATCCAGATAGCTCTTAATGCTGCCATTCAGGAAATCCATGGCGTAATGAACGCCTTTCAAGTCGCTGCCTTCAATATTGAATTCACGCGGCTTCGTTGCACCACCACACAATACAACAGCGTCATATTCATCCACCAGTTGTTGTGCTGCAATATCTTTACCAATCTCGGTGTTCGTAATGAATTGGATACCTTCTGCTTCAAGCAGATCAACACGACGTTGAACGACCTTTTTATCCAATTTCATCGTCGGGATACCGTACATCAGCAATCCGCCAACACGATCCGAACGCTCATATACCGTTACCAAATGTCCTGCTTTATTCAACTGAGCCGCAGTAGCCAATCCAGCTGGACCTGAGCCTACGACAGCTACACGTTTACCCGTACGTTTTTCAGGAGGCTCCGGAACGACCCATCCTTCTTCGAAACCTTTTTCAATAATTGCTTCTTCAATCGTTTTGATGGTTACAGGCTGACCGATTAAGCCAACTGTACATGATCCTTCGCAAGGAGCTGGACAGACGCGACCTGTAAATTCCGGGAAATTATTCGTTTTGTGAAGGCGCTCAAGTGCTTCTCTCCACAGTCCGCGATATACAAGATTATTCCATTCTGGAATCAGGTTATGCACGGGGCAACCTGACGTGCCGCCAACCATATCTATACCTGTATGGCAATACGGGGTACCACAATCCATGCATCGTGCACCTTGTGTTCTGAGTTCTTCTTCTGCCATATGTTTATGAAACTCTTCCCAATCCTTGATCCGCTCCGCTGGCTCACGATCCGCTGGCAGTTGACGTTTGTATTCCATAAATCCAGTAGGTGTAGACATCTTACGTTTTCCCCCATCCGTTCTTGTCTTAATCCCTTCATGTGCATGGTTCTATATGAAATGGATTACTCATTACTTGAGTTTTTGTCTATTGTATCACAAAATCTTCTCGAAGATATTTCAATTATAGTAGCATTTACTGTGTTGAATATTAAATGGATTATCCGCATAATTATTTGTATTTTATACATCATATCTTTCAAGTCTACCTATGGTCAATACCCTTATTTTGGTGTTAAATGTGCTTTTGAACTCCGAAATCTGGTGTGTGATAAAGAGATAAAAAGTCGAAACGTTATATAAATGTCAGATAATTTGTCATTGAATTCAACATATTCAGCTAAAAATCGTTCTTATTTCCGTATTTCAGACCTGTTTTAGGGCTTCACAACGTTAAATCCCCAAATGTTTTACACTTTTTTACTGTTTAATGCTGAATCGTATGTATAATATACATAAATATCAATCACTCATGTTATATTAATGTAATATGAATTCCGTTCTAAAAAAATGGCTCATTTTTTTAGAAAGAAAAGACGCTGTTCACGAATATTTCGCAATCAGCGCCTCTCATCATACAAATACGACCGAAGTCAGGATCTTTATATGCCATATTTAATGTTTACGTTCATAAAATTCAAACGTATATGCGTGGACATTTTTTTCATCCTGTTCGCCTTCAATCTGTTCAACCAGTTCCCATTCGGACCAATCCACTTCGGGGAAAAACGTATCTCCCTCAAAATTCTCATGAATTTTGGTCACCACAAGACGATCTGCAAGGGGCAGGAACTCGCGATACACTTGGGAACCTCCAATTACGCATAGTTCCTCACCTTTGGTTACGCTCAGCCCTTCTTCAATCGTATGTACGATTTCAGCCTGTTCGACCTTGTAATTCAGATCTCTTGTCACTACGATATTACGGCGCTGAGGTAGCGGCTTACCGCCAAAAGATTCCCACGTGTTACGCCCCATGATAATCGTTTTGTTTAACGTACGTTGTTTGAAAAAGGCCATATCCTTGGGTAAACGCCATGGAATTGAATTATTCAATCCAATCACACCGTTCTCCCCCATTGCCCATACCAATTCAATACTCAAGGGTAATACACTCCTTCGATCCAGGTCTCTTATCGAGATTGAACACTTAATTAAACAGCAATTGGAGCTTTAATGCCCGGATGATGCTGATAGTTCTCAAACTCGAAATCCTCAAACTTATAATCAAAAATAGAATCTGGCTTACGCTTGATTACCAGCTTTGGTAAAGCATAAGGTTCACGCTCCAGCTGAGTTTTAACCTGATCAACATGGTTGGAATAGATGTGAACATCCCCTCCAGACCAGATGAAATCACCCACCTCAAGATCACATTGCTGCGCGATCATATGAGTCAAAAGCGCATAACTTGCGATGTTGAACGGTAACCCGAGGAACGTATCCACAGAACGCATCGTAAGCATACATGATAATTTACCCTCTGCAACGTAAAATTGAAACGCAAAGTGACAAGGGGGAAGCTTCATATTATTGATCTCTGCCACATTCCATGCGCTGACAAGATGACGTCGTGAATCCGGATTATTTTTGATCGAATCAATGACTGCGGAGATCTGATCGATTTTTTCTCCGTTTGGTGCTTCCCATGTGCGCCACTGCGAGCCATATACCGGTCCCAGATCTCCATTTTCGTCCGCCCAGTCGTCCCAGATCTTCACACCGTTTTCTTTCAAATAAGATATATTGGTATCACCACTCAAGAACCATAACAGTTCATGAATAACCGATTTGAGATGAATTCGTTTGGTTGTTACCAGCGGAAATCCTTCCGAGAGATCATAACGGAGTTGTCTGCCGAATACAGATTGTGTTCCTGTTCCGGTACGGTCTCCTTTATGCACGCCGTTGTTCAGAATATCCTGTAATAAATCGAGATAGTTTTTCATGTTGCAATCTCCTCGCACTTTTATTCGTACTAACTAAAGATTATTTACACTTACCACTACGATGACAGAACAACCTTTCGATCGCTGTTATCCCCAGATTTTTTGATTACCTTTTCCAAAGGTAAAATCCGCGAATAAAGGCTAACCGTATGCTTCCGATGCAGCTTTCCTTCAGAAAGCTTTTAGCTCCGCTTCTTCAGGTTCTTTCTGTCCACTACGTTCTCGTGTAAAAGATTAGTTTAACTTCAATACTAATTACATAGACCATGATTAGCTTGGAGCCACATCATGACTGATCATTACTACAGTGTACCACAATTGAGATAGTGGATGAAATCAATTCACTGAAACTTTTGAATGTATAACTTTCCACCATAATCATATACACTGTACCTTAAATTTCTAGGCTTTTGCTCAAAAAAAAAAAGACGAATAACGCATTAGCGTCATTCGTCTCTTCTGATATACGTATAATGCCGGACGGATCCGAAGCTTAGATGATCTTAACGGGAGATGATGTGGATCGGGTGACCCATAACCAATTCCGCAGCTTCCATCACGATTTCGCCCAAAGTTGGGTGAGCGTGAATTGTGAGAGCCAGATCTTCCAAAGTAGCGCCCATTTCGATTGCCAATCCAAGCTCAGCAATCAAGTTGGAAGCTTCCAGACCTACGATTTGGCAACCCAATACAAGGCCGCTTTCTTCGTCAGCTACGATTTTCACGAAGCCTTCAGCGTGGTTCAAAGATACAGCACGACCGTTACCCGCATAAGGGAATTTACCTGCTTTTACTTTGTAACCTTTTTCTTTAGCTTCTTTCTCCGTGTAACCTACGCTGGAACACTCTGGATCTGTGAACACAACAGCCGGCATACATTTGTAGTCAACTACAGATGGTTGTCCTGCGATTGCTTCAGCAGCCACTTTACCTTCATAAGAAGCTTTGTGTGCCAGAGCCAGGCCAGATACGATGTCACCGATAGCGAAGATATGAGGAATGCTAGTACGACCTTGGTGGTCAACTTTGACAAATCCACGCTCGTCAACGTCAACACCAATCATGTCGAGACCAAGTTCTCCATCCGTATTTGGACGACGTCCAACAGTCACCAGCAGGTAATCTGCAGTTACTTCTTTGGACTCACCATTTACAGAATACTTAACAGTTACATCTTTATCCGTTTGCTCAGCACTTTCAGCTTTTGCACCCGTTACGATTTCGATGCCTGTTTTCTTCATGTTTTTAGCCACGAGGCTAGTCATGTCTTTATCGAAACCTGGCAGTACTGTATCCAAACCTTCGATGATTGTTACTTTTGCACCGAATTTGGAGTACATTTGACCAAGCTCAGCACCGATATATCCGCCACCGATAACGATCATGCTTTTTGGTACTTCAGGCAAGTTCAGAGCTTCTGTCGAAGACAGAATGCGTCCGCCAAACGGGAAAGGTTTCAGTTCGATTGGACGGGAACCTGTTGCAATAATTGCATTTTTAAATTTGTAACGTGGTGACTCGTGGTCATTGAATACACGAGCTTCGTTTTCGTTGATGAACATGCACTCACCGTTGAAAACTTCAACTTTGTTGCCTTTGAGCAAACCAGCTACGCCGCCAGTCATTTTCTTAACAACGCCGTTTTTGAACTCTTGAGTTTTGCTGAAGTCCACTTTTACGTTTTCAGCAGAGATACCAAAAGCTTCACCGTGAAGTGCAGACTCATATTGGTGTGCAGCAGAGATCAGGGCTTTGGATGGAATACATCCACGGTTCAAACAAACACCGCCCAGTTCGGATTTGTCTACGATCAATACGCTTTGGCCCAGTTGAGCAGCGCGGATGGCAGCTACATAGCCACCAGGACCCGCACCAATTACTAATGTGTCGATATTGAGAGAAGCGTCGCCTACTACCATATCTTACACCTCCATAACAAGCAGCTCAGGGTTAGCGAGCAGCTGTTTAATGTAATTCATAAAGTTTTGTGCTGTTGCGCCATCGATGATACGGTGGTCAAAGCTCAGGGAAAGAGCCATTACAGGTGCTGCAACTACTTCGCCGTTTTTGATCACTGCTTTTTCGCTGATGCGTCCTGTTCCGAGAATAGCAACTTCAGGGAAGTTGATGATTGGAGTGAAGAACATACCGCCAGCAGAACCGATGTTACTGATGGAGATTGTGCTTCCTCTCATTTCATTCGCGCTCAATTTGCCGTCACGACCACGAGCTGCCAGATCACGGATAGAATCAGCGATCATCCAGATGGATTTACGATCAGCATCTTTGATAACAGGAACGATCAAACCGTTGTCTGTATCTGTTGCGATACCGATGTTGTAGTATTTTTTGTAAACAATTTCGTTAGCTTCTTCATCAATCATAGCGTTCAGAGCCGGGAATTGGCGGGAAGCCGCAACCAGTGCTTTAACGATGAATGGCAGATAAGTAACTTTTGTTCCTTTTTTCTCTGCAATTGGTTTCATGCGAGTACGGAAAGCAACCAATTCAGTTACATCCACTTCGTCCATGATTGTAACGTGAGGAGCTGTGTAAGCCGATTTAACCATTGCGTTAGAGATCGCTTTACGGATACCTTTGAATGGTACGCGCTCTTCTTCAAGGTATTGATCAGCTGAAGCCGCTGCAGGTGCTGCGGATTTTTTCTCTTCTTGAGCCGGAGCTGCTGAAGATGCCGCTGCGGAAGAACCGCCACCGTTTTTGAAGGATTCAACATCTTCTTTGGTTACTTTACCGTTGTTGCCAGTGCCGTTAACCTGAGCGATGTCTACACCTTGTTCGCGAGCAAATTTGCGCACGCTTGGAGTTGCCAGAACATCTTTGGCAGGTACTGCCGGAACGCTGTTGTTGCCGCCTTCTTTAGCTGCATCCGAGCTGGAAGCTGCTGCAGAAGAACCACTTGTGTCAGCTCCGCCTTGAGCTGCTTCTTTCTCTTGCTCGCCTTGATCGCCAGCAGGAGCGTCCTCTTGCTCAGGAAGTTCGCCTTCTGCATCGATGATCGCTACAACTTCACCAACGTGGCAGACTTGACCATCTTTAGCAAATACTTCTGTAACTGTTCCGTTAACCGGACAAGGTACTTCTACAACCGCTTTGTCATTTTGTACTTCCATGATGATGTCATCGTCAGTTACTTTGTCACCGACTTTGATGTGCATCTTGATGATTTCGCCTTCGTGTAGGCCTTCGCCCAATTCAGGGAATTTATATTCAAATTTAGCCAACTGAAAAACCTCCTTGATTATGTGCTCAATCCTGAAAACAACCCTTAACTCCAAGAAACAACTGTTACTGCTAATGCAAATAACTGTTACTCAAGGGGCTAATGGCTGTTTACAGTGCAGCTTGCGCTGCGGTGTGAATCACCATACTGCGCCTTGCGGCATGTCAGATGATTAAATTAGAAATTTACGACTTTATTAACCGCAGCAACGATACGTGCTGGGTTAGGCAGCCAAGAATCTTCGATTTGTGCAAAAGGATATACAGTATCCGGACCAGCTACACGCAGAACCGGTGCTTCCAAGTGCAGGATTGCTTTTTCATTGATTTGGGCAATGACTTCAGCTGCAACACCTGCGCTCTTTTGAGCTTCCTGTACAACAATTGCACGGTTTGTTTTCTTAATAGAAGCAACGATAGTATCGATGTCGATCGGGCTAACCGTACGAAGGTCGATAACTTCAACGTTGATTCCTTGTTTTTCGAGTTCCTCTGCTGCTTTCACAGAAGTATGAACCATCATACCGTAAGTAATGATTGTTACATCGGAACCTTCACGAACAACGTTCGCTTTACCCAATTCAACAACGTAATCTTCTTCAGGCACTTCTGCACGGAAAGCATGGTACAGGTTCAAGTGCTCCATGAAGAATACAGGGTCGTTATCGCGAATAGAAGCGATCATCAGACCTTTTGCATCGTATGGGTTAGAAGGAACAACTACTTTGATACCTGGTGTTTGCGTGAGCAGACCTTCCAGGGAATCTGTATGCAATTCTGCCGCTTTTACACCGCCACCGAATGGTGTACGGAATACGATTGGAGAATTGTATTTTCCACCGGAGCGGAAACGCATACGAGCAGCTTGCACTACCATTTGGTCAAGGGCTTCGAAGATAAAACCAACGAATTGGATCTCAGCAACCGGACGGAAGCCTTGAACACCCAGACCTACAGCCAAACCGCCAATAGCGGACTCAGCCAGTGGAGTATCAAATACACGCTCTTCGCCAAACTCTTTTTGCAGACCTTCCGTTACACGGAAAACGCCGCCTACATTACCTACGTCTTCACCGAAAAGCAGAACGTTAGGATCACGTTTCAACTCCACGCGAAGCGCATCACGGATTGCTTCTTTCATGTTCATTTGTGCCATTTGCTTCATTTCCTCCTTAAACATTGACAGTTCACATTTGAATTCGTACATGTATACCGGGACATTAAAGTCGCGGATGTTTATGCTTTATCGGAAAAAACTTATTGGAAATCAGCTTTTTGCTCTTCCAAGTGCTTAGGCGTTTGTTCGAACATGCTGTCGATCAAGCCTGAAATCGTCATTTTCTCGGTTTTTTCCGCTTTTTTGATTTCTTCATTTACTTTAGCTTTTGCTTCTTCTTTCACACGTGCTGTATCTTCTTCAGTCCAAAGACCTTTTTTCTCCAGATATTTAGCAAAACGTGCGATAGGATCTTTAGCAGACCATTCTGCCTCTTCTTCTTTTGTACGATACTTGGAAGCATCATCCGAAAGGGAGTGAGGACGGAAACGGTATGTTACTGCTTCGATCAATGTAGCGCCCTCTCCGTTACGTCCGCGCTCAGCAGCTTCCTGAACAGCTTTGATAACAGCGAAGATGTCCATACCGTCAACTTTAACACCTTTGATACCTGCTGCTACCGCTTTGTGAGCGATGGACAGAGCTGCTGTTTGTTTAGCAAAAGGAGTTGTGATGGCATAACCATTGTTTTGTACGAAGAAGATAACAGGCAGTTTGTATACACCAGCGTAGTTCAGACCTTCATAGAAGTCACCTTCAGAAGAACCGCCATCACCTGTGTACGTGATAACAACTTGTTTTTGTTTCTTCAATTTGTAACCCATAGCGATACCCATTGCATGCAGAATTTGTGCACCAATGATGATTTGTGGCATCAATACATTAACGCCATCTGGAATTTGTCCACCATGTTGGTGTCCACGGGAGTACAAGAATGCTTGATAAAGAGGAAGTCCATGCCATACGAGTTGCGGAATGTCACGATAGCCAGGACATACAAAGTCTTCTTTTTCAATTGCAAATTCACTACCAACCATTGTAGCTTCTTGACCAGATACTGGAGCATAGAAACCAAGACGACCTTGACGGCCCAGGTTTACTGCACGGTCATCCCAAGTACGGGTAAATACCATGCGGTACATAATTTCTTTTAATTGATCATCGGAAAGTGTAGGCATCATGTCTTTGTTAACAATTTCGCCGTCAGGAGACAGCACGGACAGAGCTTCTACATCCTCTGTATACACTTCATAAGGAACCTTGCTCATTTTTTTCTTCACCTCAACAAAAAATTTGAATATCAAGTTCCGCTGTTATAATATTATTATACACCTGTTTCACTCCATACGTCAAAGAAATCCGTAATTTTTTTATGTTTCCTGCCGGATTGTATGTATAACAGGGGCTTAATATTGGTATAACAGCATAATACATGATTGCGTGTTTGACCTAACCCCGCACAAGGGTAATCTTACCGTATTGCGCGGTCGAATGCAAAAAATTAACTGAGAAAGGTGACGTTTTATGACGGATTCCCGCTATTTGAAACGCACGATTGTGAAGGAAGAGATTGAAAGTCGCTATCTCGGAGAGAAGCGAACGCTCCGTATTTACCTTCCTCCGGGCTATAACGAATTACTTAGCTACCCTGTCGTATATTGTCAGGATGGCGAAGAGTTTTTCAATTTCGGTCGAATTGCTACAACAGCTAACCGAATTATTTTGGACGAAGGAGCTGAACCTTTCATTATTGTAGGTGTTCAGGTCGATGTGTCTGTGAGAACGCAGGAATATGCTCCATTCGGAGATCGGTTCAAGGCATATACCGCTTGCTTCGCTGAAGAGATTATTCCCTATATAGAAGAGAAATATCCTGTGCGCCGTTCTCCGCAGGAACGCATTCTTGCCGGAGACTCGCTTGGTGGAAGTGTTTCGCTTCATCTTGCTCTGTTATATCCAGATCTGTTCACACGTGTCATCAGTATGTCCGGTGCCTTCTACTCTGCTTCTCAAGAAATCTACGCTGCAGCTGAAGATCTGTCCTGGCTCTCGATCTGGATGATCGTTGGTTTACAGGAAACTGCCTTCAAGGCAGACACCGGTACGTATAATTTTGTTCAATTAAACCGGGATACGCGTGATTTGCTGGAAAAACGTGGCGCTCTCGTCTCCTATCAGGAGAAAGACGGGAACCACCAATGGGGTTTTTGGCAGAATGAATTGCCAGATGCATTGTTATATTTTCTTCAGGAAAGATAATTGGATCTCACCAACAGGCGGCCGAAATGCCGCTTTTGTTTAACACAGTAATGATACCGCTTACAATTATAATCTAAAAAAGAAGCAGGAAATCCTGCCGGGTAAATTGCTCACTCCTGCTTCTTTGTCCGATTACAAGTTAAATAGCAGATCAGGTTTAGTTACTAGGCTATGGAATGTTCCTCTTCAATCTTTCTCAACAGAACGTCGCAGCCTGCGTTAACCAACTCGTATACCTCTTCAAAGTTGCCTGTGTAATACGGGTCAGGTACCTCCCTGAGTTTTTCCTCCGGAAGCATGTCCATAAACTTGATGATCTCCGCATCAGCTCCACCTGGAACGTTGCGTACATTATCTGCATTCGAATTATCCATACACACAATATAATCAAATTGATTAAAGTCTTCGCTGGCGAATTGTCTCGCTGCCATGTTGGCATAAGAAATCTGGTACGAATCCAGCAATTTTCGAGTCCCTTCATGCGGAGGTTTACCAACGTGCCAGTTCCCTGTACCCGCTGAGTCCACACGAATCTGGTGTTCAAGCCCCTTCTCCAGGACTTTGTGACGAAGGACTGCTTCAGCCATTGGTGATCTACATATATTACCCAGACATACAAATAAAACATGAATCATATTAATCCCCCTTGCTTAACGTACCTTGAAGTACCGACGATGCTGGCTGTGTTACAATGCTTTCCGGCTGAGGACTGACCTTCTCCGTCTCAGATGGCACCAACGAACGACGTGGCAGTTTCCATTTATAATGTACTGAACACATTCGGAAAAACACAACGGCCGCGAAACATAGCAATAATCCGGCATTCGTTGTTAACCAGCCCATACCTATGACAAAACCGGCTGTCATTGCCCATACAGCATAGATTTCATCACGCAATACAAGCGGTTTACGTCCAGCAAGCACATCACGAATAACGCCTCCACCAATACCGGTCATTACTGCTGCTACGATAACTGCGCTAATAGGATGTCCCATGTTCGCCGCGTACAGCGCCCCTTGAATTGCAAATGCTGCAAGGCCGATTGCATCAAACAATGCCTCTGTTCGCTTCCAGTGACTAATCCACTTAAGAGGTAGTATAAACGCAATCGCTACAGATACTAAGGCTAGCATAATAAGTGATCCCTGACTCCATAGTGTCGTTACAGGTATACCTATAAGTACATTCCGGATAATCCCGCCTCCGAATGCAGTGACAAGTCCAAGCACAAGTACACCCAAAATGTCATACTCCTCTTCCATTGCCACGAAGGCGCCGGACATTGCAAATGCGATGGTGCCTATAATGCTGAATACTTCAAAAATGTGTAAGTCCAACCTGTTCAAACCTCACTTTTCAAGTCATCTCCATGTCGCTCTACCCATTGTATCCGCGAGCACTGAAATTGTGCAACCACATTTTGTGGATTATACTGGTTTGGTGAATATATTTGTACAAGTTCTAACAACATATTTGAACAACGAACTATTTTTCTCTGAATTAGGAAGGATGAAATAAAATGACGGTGAAACGGATTGTTATTTTTACAGGCGGAAATCTATCTCCGGAATTACTTCAGGAGATACGTGAAGATGACATGATCATCGCGGCCGATCGCGGCGCATTATTTTTAATTGAACACGGCGTTCAGCCTCATATTGCAGTTGGAGATTTCGACTCTATCTCCGAAGAGGAACGTATAATTGTTAGTAACAATAGCACCAAGTTCATTACATGCGACCCAGTTTATAAGGATCTTACCGATACGGAAATGGCTTTTGAAACAGCGTTAGATCACGAACCTTCTCACATTCTTATGTTAGGTGCCATAGGTACTCGGATGGATCATACACTCGCTAATGTACATATAATGGTTCGCGCGATGCAGCATCATATCTCTTGTGTAATCCAGGACAAGCACAACTATATGACACTGACAACATCCAAAGCTGTGGTTGAACACCGTAACTATAAATATGTTTCTTTACTCCCCTTAACTCATGAAGTTACAGGAATAACGCTGGAAGGTTTCATGTATCCTCTGGATCAAGCCACCATTCGCATGGGTCAATCTCTTGGTGTAAGCAACCGACTCTTAGGCGCTTCCGGTACAGTCACTATCGATAGCGGTTTATTACTGATTATTCAAAGCAAAGACTAAATGTATCCGTATTGTCATCTGAATTATTACGTTTTTGTAACCAGTGATTTCAATAAGAAAATAGGTTCATACACAACAAAGACCCTTGAGATTCAAGGGTCTTTTCTATTTCATCTTTGTTTATCATTCGTCAATGATTAATTTTTTGACATTTTTAATTATATTTTAATAAACATGCCCAAACGACTGTGGCGCAAGGGATTACACATCCTTATCCAATTTCTAGGCTGTTACAAAGCTGTTATACTCGCTCTAGCAACTTAACGAAAACGAATTTTGGAGGTACTAACTAACATGAAAACAAACATCTTTGTCCAAAAGGCCGTAACCGTCGGGTTGTGCGCTACACTAGGTTTTGGAGCTGTATTAATGACTAATGCCCCTGTTGCACAGGCAGCAACTGCATCTGTGTCCACAGGTCAACAAATTGTTAACTATGGTAAAAAATTCACTGGAACTCCATATGAATTTGGTGCTTCAACATCAACAACCAGGGTTTTTGACTGCTCTTCCTTTATGAAATATATTTTCAAAAAGTATGGTGTAGATTTGCCGCGTACTTCCGTGAAACAATCCAAAGAAGGTACAGCTGTGTCCAAAGCTAATCTGCGTGTTGGCGATCTTGTATTCTTCTCCAGCGGTAGCCGTTCTACAGGCTCCAACGTTACTCATGTAGGTGTATACGCAGGTGACGGAAAGATTCTGCATACGTATGGATCTCCAGGCGTAACGATCTCGGATCTGAACTCCGGTACTTGGAAGAGAACTTACGTTAAAGCTCGTCGTGTACTTTAGAACCGTTTATAGTTAATGAGTAAGGGCCGGAGGATATGTTCCGGTCTTTTTCTTTACCCTTTTTTCACCACACTTTAAACTGGAGATTCATGGAATGTGGTGAGATATCTAATTTTTATCATGAAGCATATAACCGATTCCACGCACAGTATGAATTAGTTTCACACTTCTCCCCTTATCCACCTTAACCCTCAGATGTTTGATGTACACGTCCACAACGTTGGTATCCATGGCATACTCATACCCCCATACTTCCCGTAAAATATCACTCCGGGTACATGCTTCATTCACATGCAACGCCAGAAATTCGAGCAATTCGTACTCTTTTGGCGTTAATGTCAGGTACTCACCCGCACGATTTACCCGCCTTGAACGTAAATTCACTTTGAGATCATGAACTACAATTACTTCTTCACCCTCTTGCGTTGCATTCGCAAAAACACGCAATAAGTTGCGTATTCTGGCTAGCATCACGGTCAAGTGGATGGGCTCCTCCATCACGTCATTAGCTCCGTAATCCAGCCATTCCACGATGAACTGAGGAGATGCATTTGAAGTGATAACCAGTAGAGGTATAACCTGACCTGTATCTATCCATCGTTTCAACTCTAATTTCTGATCCTGGTCACGATGTGCATTCCCCTCTTCCCGGTCTACCAGAATGATCAGGTTAATATGCAGCGACGAAGGCTCGACGGATTGGTTTAGTTCAGACCACTCCATTCGTTGCACCTCATACCCTTCAGCACATAAAACGTCGTGAATAAGGCTGACCTGCTCTCCTGCTCCAATCAGCAAAATAGCTGTTTTCACTGTTTTTCACCCGGCCTGTCTCTATCCCCGCTGCTCGTAGCAGTGGTTGGTACAGTTAGCATGCCGTAAAATGAAAAAGTCCATTCCCTCAAGGGAACAGACTTTGTTTCTTTCTTGCTTTAACCAAAGTAACGATGAACGAGCGTACGCGCTTCAGATGTATCTTTTGTTCCGTGTACGAGGACACGTCCATCCTGGAATACGACCATTCTATGGGCCCCTGTTGTAAAAGAAACCAGAAACGGATTGGATTCCACTTTTCCTTCTTGAAGTCTATTCAAGCGATCCGCGGTTTGTTGAAGATTCAGATTCATGCGCCGTGCAGGGCGGATCTGAACGGTATCCCTTCCACACAACACATCGGTTTTTTCCAGATTGGACGCAGAAAGATATGGATACGTTGCCGAAGGGCCGCACGAAGGACAGTCTTGCTTTTTCGCACCATCCACATTGATGGATATGTATTCGTTCCTCCACACGTCAAATGACAACAACTTGCGTCTCAATGCATTCGCATTGCCACTAAGCAGCTTCATTGCTTCTGCTGTCTGATTCGCCGTTACCATCTGTACCGCTTGTGGTATGATGCCAGACGTATCACAGGTATCTCCACCCAGGGGGATTTCACCCAGCAAACAATTTAAACATGGCGTCTCTCCAGGCATGAACGTATAGGTGATGCCGTAACTACCCACACATCCACCATAAATCCAGGGAATACGGTGCTTCTGTGCCATATCATTCATGAGTAGTCGGGTATCAAAATTATCCGTTGCATCCATGATCAAGTCTGTGTGCTGAACGAGTTCTTCCAATTCGTCTACTCTGACATCCAATACTTTTCCTTCCACATGAACCGAGGAATTAATGGCAGATAAACGTTTTTCCGCCGCCATCGCTTTTGGCATCCGCTCTATTGCGTCCTGCTCTACATATAATTGCTGCCTCTGCAAGTTACTCCATTCCACATAATCACGATCCACGATCGTTATGTGCCCGACGCCTGAACGAACTAACGTTTCGGCAATTCCTGTTCCGAGTGCACCAGCGCCTACAATTAAGACTTTGCTGCCCTTTAATCTGTCCTGGCCTTCCTTGCCAAGTGGCGCATACCTTTCCTGTCTGGAATACCGGTCGGCCTGCTCGGAGGAAATTGATTGTTGTTGATCTATCATGTATGAACCATTCCTTCCACCGGACTGCTGGCTGCTGCATAACGCTTCATAGGAATCATGCCTGCCTCATATGCCAGTCTCCCTGCCTCTACACCCATTCGCATCGCTTTAGCCATATTCACCGGATTTCCTGATCCGGATACCGCTGTATTCAACAATACACCATCTGCCCCAAGTTCCATGGCATAAGCAGCATCTTTTGGAGAGCGCAACCCTGCATCCACAATCACAGGCACAACGGCCTGCTCAATGATGATCTCAAGGTTATAGGGATTAATGATGCCTCTACCTGCTCCGATGGGAGAAGCACCAGGCATTACGGCATGTACCCCAAGCAATTGCAGCCTTTTGGCCAGAATGACATCATCTGAAATATAAGGCAATACCGTGAAGCCCTTTTCAAGCAAAATTTCGCAAGCCTTGTACGTTTCAATCGGATCTGGGAGCAATGTCATTCCATCTCCGATGACTTCGACTTTTATCATATCACAAAGTCCCGAAGCCCGCGCAAGCTCGGCGATCCGCACTGCCTCTTCCGCTGTGGAAGCCCCAGCCGTATTCGGAAGAAGAGTGTATTGGTCCAGATCCAATGTATCCAGGAAGTGCTTCTGGTTACGTTCCTCCAGATTCAGACGGCGAACAGCAAAGGTTAAAACTTCCGTTCCAGATGCATCCACAGCCTGACTTTGCACTTCAAGATCCGAAAACTTGCCTGTTCCGAGCAACAATCTGGACTCAAACGTATATTTACCGATGTTCAACATCATCAACCGCCTCCTACAAAATGTACAATCTCGATTCGATCGCCTTCTCTTAATGTCGTTGACTCATGGTACTCACGCGTTAAGATATGCCTGTTCAGCTCAACAACTACAGTCTTGACTTGCAGGTCAAATGAATGGAGCAGTTTATCTACACGATTCAATCCGTCATCAATCTCCATCCGTTGACCATTAACAATGATATTCATTGCACCACTCCCTTTCTGTTCAATCGCTCAGGACTCAGCGCCTCAATTCCGAGTTCTTCTGAGCTTTTGCCAGCGAGCAACTCCGCGATAAGTCTGCCTGTTATCGCACTAAGCAAGATACCGTTACGGTAATGCCCACAGGCGGCGAACAGCCCGGGTATACTCTTGCATTCACCAATATAAGGCAGCCCATCTGGAGTTGCCGGTCTTACGCCTGCCCACGCTCGCATGAATCGCGCTTCTTTCATCCCAGGTACCCAGTAGGTAGCCGCTGTTAGCAACTTCTGAACACTCTGTACAGAAACGTTCAGGTCCGTTCTGCCTGGCAGACTGGTTGCCCCGAGCCAAACTTCGCCATTGGCTTTGGGAACAATATAGATATCCTCTGCATACACCGTTCTGTCAGGTCTGTACCCTGCATGTTCATCTGAGAACTGAACGGCGGCTATTTCTCCTTTTACCGACCACACAGGTAAGCTCAGATTCACATGTCTCATCAACTTTTCACTCTGTAATCCAGCGGCTATAATGACATGTTTGCATTTCATCTCGCCGATCGATGTGGTGATCCCCTGCACGCCTTGTTCGTTTGCTAGCACACGTATACCCTGTATGTCCTCCATAACACGCGCTCCCAATGCTTGAGCGGATTCAGCGTATGCCTTCGTTAGATGGAATGGAAGAATCTCACTCTCGTAAGGTCTGTAGTAGGCTCCATACGTATCTCTGTTAAGCCATGTTGCCTCTTGTTGCACAACCGAACGATCCCACCATACCTCATCAGCAGACAGAGCAGAATTTCGATTGTTCTTATAGCGGCTTAATTCGCTGTATGATCGAAACGGGGTTAGGAATCCATGGCGTTGCAGGCCAATCTTAACCCCGCTGAGGGTATCCATTAGCACTTGTTGCTCAATAAGTAACTCTCTACTCTGCCTGGCAAGCTTAGCCATTAAAGGATGAGCAAAATCCTCACTATCCGCCGCCAGCATTCCAGCCGCTGCGCAAGAAGTGCCTCTCGCAATCGCCGAACGCTCCAGCAACAAAACATCCTGTCCACGGGAAGCAATCTCATATGCAATGGCACAACCAACAACGCCTCCGCCTACAATAATCGTTTCTGCATGAATCTTATCCGGATTATTTGTTACACTTTTGCTTCTTGATTCCGTTTCAGATTTCAGTTGATGACTGAAATGATTCCTGTTCTGACCCGTTACGATCTCTTTCATCCTCTCATCTCCTTTCAGCGGCTCAGACTTCTTGTAGCAAGGATAGCCTGCCTTAATGATGCAGCGGCCCGATCCGGTGAATCGCTCGCCCATACATTCGAGATCACAGCGACTCCCTGTGCGCCCGCAGAGCGAATCGCGTGAATATTTCCCGGCTTTATACCCCCGATCGCCATGACAGGAATGGAGACACCTCTGCATATTTCATCAAGAGCATATAATCCTCTTGGTTCAAGATCTGGCTTACTGTTGGTTGAGTAGATATGCCCGAAGAAAAGGTAATCGGCTCCCTGTTCTTCAGCGATTTTTGCCTCATCGATGGAATGAACAGATACACCCAGACGAAGTCGCTGCATTTTGCTTATGACAGCATTGTAGGAGTTGTACTTGCGCAAAGCCTCTTGCCCCCAATGTACACCGCCATAGATGGCATTCTGTGAAGGCAATTCTGAACCATTGATAACGATGCGACAAGATGGAACGCCAACGCTACGCAGACTTTCAGCCCAACCGATCTTGTCTTGCCATGTAAGTTGTTTCTCTCGTATGTGAATATAGTCCACCCATGGCCAAACGTCCTTGGCTGCTTTTACAAAAGATGATCGATCTCCTGCCCCCGTAGATACAACATGCAATTCAAATGATTCGTGAACATGTTCATGAAAAATTGCCGTACCCTCCCTTTCCTTCCAGGCGTGAATGCTATGAAAACACAAAAAAGCCACTCCCGTAGGGGAGTGGCTGCGTATTAATTATATATCCAGATGACTGACTGATGCATACAGTTCATTTCGTGCAATACAGCTAAAGACCTATAGCCTTAACGATATACACGCAACTGCATGTTTCAATTCGCTAAGCAGACGGTTGAAATCTTTTCGAGTTGCCGTTTGCTCACGTCATTCACTGAAACGCGCTCGCCACTTCCCTACGCTGGTATGATCCAGATCAGGTGCAAAGGGTCCGGAATCGCATTCTTCCATCTCAGCCGCATCGTGCGGCCCCCCTAGTGTTCATATGAAGTTGTAGCCTATGTTACCATAGACGGATTTTTTTGTCACCGTCATTTCTGTTAAACATTGTCTTCAATCGTCTAGTTTTTCTCAGACCATTCCTCGACATTCCATGTTTTGGTGACCCAACCCTCGTAGAAATCAGGTTCATGAGATACCAGTAACACCGTTCCCTTAAATTCTTTCAAGGCCCGTTGCAACTCCGCTTTGGCTGTGACATCCAGATGGTTCGTTGGCTCATCGAATAAAATCCAGTTGCTTTCACGCATTAAGAGTTTGCATAAACGAACCTTGGCCTGTTCTCCACCACTCAGCATGTTAAGCGGGCGAGTAATGTGCTCATTTTTCAACCCGCAGCGAGCAAGATGACCCCGAACCTCATTCTGAGTCAAATGTGAAAACTCATTCCAGACATCCTCGATCGGCGTAATATTTCCAGCACGAACCTCCTGCTCGAAATAGGCCGTTTCGAGATAATCTCCCAAGAAAGTCTTTCCACTCAGTGGAGATATTTTTCCCAGGATGGTTTTTAGCAGTGTAGATTTACCCACACCATTACAGCCTACGATGGCAATTTTCTCACCACGTTCAATCGTCATCGTCATTTTGGGCAGCAAAGGATACGTGTATCCAATTTCAAAATCAATGCCCTCAAAGACCGTTTTGCTGCTCGCGCGGGCATCCTTGAATTTGAACGTTGGTTTGGCCGCTTCATCTGGGCGATCAATACGTTCAATTCTGTCCAGCTGTTTCTCCCGGCTCTTCGCTCGACCTGAAGTTGAAGCACGTGCCTTGTTACGCTGAATGAAATCTTCCTGCTTCTTGATGTACTCTTGCTGCTTCTCGTATGCATCAATATGCTGGGCTTTATTCATATCAGCCATCTCAAGGAACTTGTTATAGTTCGCTGCATATCTCGTTAATTTGGCAAATTCCAAATGATAAATGACATTTACGACTTCATTCATGAATTCCGTGTCATGGGAGATTAGGAGAAATGCGTGCGGGTAATCCTTTAGGTAACGTGACAGCCATTCAATGTGCTCTACATCCAGATAGTTGGTCGGCTCATCCAGCAAAAGAGCTGTAGGTTTCTCGAGCAGAAGCTTGGCAAGTAGCACCTTGGTACGTTGTCCACCACTTAGAGCTGCGACATCCCGATCAAGACCAATTGCGGACAAACCAAGACCATTGGCCATCTCTTCCACTTTTACGTCAATCAGATAAAAGTCGCCCTGTTCCAGTTGTTCCTGAATATCGCCCATCTCTTCCAGCAACTGCTCCAGCTTATCTGGATCTGCATCTGCCATCTGGTCCGTAATATTCATCATTTCTTTTTCCAATTCAAGTAACGGAAGGAATGCATCCTTAAGCACGTCACGAATGGTTTTGCCTGGCGTAAGCTTTGTGTGCTGATCCAGATATCCATAACGGACCTTAGGTGTCCATTCCACTTTTCCACTATCTTTAAGCAATTTACCGGTAAGGATGTTCATTAATGTGGATTTACCCACACCATTGGCACCAACAAGTCCTACGCGCTCTCCGGCGAGTAAACGAAACGATACATTTTTAAATAACGTGCGATCTCCAAAATTGTGACTCACGTTCTCTACTGACAATAAACTCATAAGATGAGGTTGCTCCTATCTATTAGACATTACTTTTATTATTGTTCCGAAACCCTATTCTAGCACAGGTCTCATCTTTTCTGAAAGTAATGTAAACAGTTCAGGAACCTCTTCCATGATTTTTCATACAGGCTTCCCTAACGATTAGAGCATTTATATTCGAAATAACCTTGTGCAGCTGCTTGTCTTGCGTCTGTGAACACCTCTTCAGCACGGTAACCATTACCACATGTGGAGGGGTAATAGTACTTGATACCCGTTAATGGATCTACCCCACCTACGATGGCCGTTTTCTTCACAAGTCTGCCTCCACCAATTGCGTAATTGTTGATCTTCTGGTCACCCACACCTATACCCTGGATAAAAGCCATAATCCCTGTATCGTTAATGGAGTTGTACCAATCTTCCTGCGCAATCAGGGGCATCGTAAACGTATAGGAAATACCGTTCTTTCTGGCAAACTCATTATGGCGGTTAATCACATCAGCCAGATTATCCTGCACAGTAGTCACAATCCGGCTTTGTCTAACTTGTTCAAATACGCTGGTATTCTGAAGTAAAGGAATCTGTGTGCTTGAAGCCAGCTCTTTTTGAAATCCCTCAATCCATTTCCCTGCGTTTGCGTCATAGGCATACACGTAGTCGTCCAGTGTAAAGTTAATACTGTTACCGTATGAATCTGAATATGTATAGGGTTTCTTAGGGCTCCATACTTGTCTGAATGAATCTTCACGAATACCTGTCAACTCTGTTTCTGTGGACAACATATAATAGCCATCGTAATCCAAAATAACCACAGCAGGAATGTAATTAAACATGTTTCGAATAGCTGCGGGATCATCCTGAATTCCCATATTCAAAGCCATTGTCTGAGTGAATGTTAACAGGGCAAGCTCCTTGTCTGCTTTAACAAACTTGGTTGAATCATAACCTGCTTCATCATTTTGTTTCTCATTCTGATGCATGACTGCACCTGCATCCATGACTGCTGTTTGAAGTGCAGATCTGTATCGATGTGCAAGATAATTAGCCTCTTCAGCATCTTGGGTATGAAGTGAGATTATCCAGAAGAGTGGGAAGAAGATTAGCACGAATATTATGGATAGCTCAGTAATCTTCATTGAGGACCATACCTCCGTATGTGACAAATACTGCTGAAGCTTGAGCCGAACCACTCAACCATTCACGAATGAGCATGGAAGGTGTACGATTTGTATTTTGGAGCGTCACGGTGAAAAAATCCCCTGTTGTCAACGTATATCTTCGGCCAGGATCATCAGCAGGCAGCACTCCTTCGGACGGAAATAATCTTTCTCGAATCTGAGCTGAGTAATATCCATCCTGTACTACCTCATAAGTCCCGGTAAAACTTTGATTGTTCGTCGGGTCTGTATAGTGAGGTACATATTTCTTATGTAAATGTTCCATAGACACCTCATACACATTGCCCGTCTGTGCCAGATGCTCCTCAAACTCAGTCAACATTCGAGGTGAGATATATCCTTTCGTGCGAACAGCATCGACAAAACGTGTTACATTCTGAACAGCCGTCATACGTGCTATATCATCCTGCCGATTGGCTGTTTCAGCAGCTGGATACACATAGAGCAGAAGGACTGCGAGCAATACGGCAAGCAGCTTGGATGCGGCATTAATCAATTCACACTGGCCTCCTTCCAAAAAACAATCTTGAGCAGTTCTCCAGTTTCATTTCGTATAAACTCTGGTCTGTAGGTAGCATCGAGCTGGACTGGAATAGTCGCTGTTTTGCTGACAAGTGGATCGATCACATACGGGGTCCCATCTACCTCCACAGGAATGCCTGTGCCTGTCATCTGTCTCACGGTATGTAACACTTCCGCACCACTATACTGAGATGGTTTGGTGGTATGCAATGTTGTTGTCAACCGACCTTCAATACCTGCTATTGTCCGTACTCTGTCATTCAATGAAGCGGATAAAATCTTTACATTCTGTTGCCCGTACAGGCAGGCTGTCACAAACAGGACAACCGCCGTACAAAACAACATAAGATGCTGGGTATTCTGGGACATGTTAAACCAACTCCTGTCAGGATTGCTGGAAGATCAGCCCTCTTACCACATTGGAACGGTCTTTAACAATAATGGCTTTGAATTTACCACTTGGATTGACATATTGATTGTCCTTTTCACTCATGGTCTGGTTAATAATCCCCACTTTATCGTCAGGAGCAATAACCGAGCCGTAGTCCGCATTATTTAGATCCTGTGAAATGTTCAATTGATTGCCGTACCATTGACCCGCTTTATTTTTACCTGTAATGACTTGAATACCGAACTGATCCTTATCCGCATATTTACGCAGCGCATTAGTTACCTGTGATCCACTGATGGTTGTTCCGTCATACACGGTAAATGCAGCCTGAGACAACTCGGTCTGGATATCAGCAAAATTGTTCTGGGCCGTCTTGGTTGCTTCCTGAGCCGAAATAAATAACAGAACTACAATTGTGATCAGAGCGATCGTCAAGAATATCCCTGCTGCCACCTTTAAAGCGCTTGATGCATTGTTCATGATAAATCCTCCCAAGTTATAAGTTATTAAACTATTTCAGACTGTCACACAGATGAATTGTGCTACAGTTTCTGAATTTGTTCATAATAAATGTTCATCTGCAAGAAGCTCATACCGACCAATGGTATGACCAGGTACAAAAAGATTAGGGCATACATGGGTGTAAATCCGATGGTTCGCCCCCATGATGCTTTGACATCAATCATCTTGCTGTACTCTTGCTTGCGTTGTTCAAAATAGAATGCCATCATGCTCTCAAGATCATCGAAGGCTTCACGTATTGAGATTTTGCCAAGAGCAAGAAGCAATTTATCAACCAATCGCTGGAACTCGGGCAAGCCCGCCTCTTCCTTTAATTGTTCAAGTGCAAGCTCTGGCCCGTGTTCAAAATGCAACAAACATTTTTGCAGCGGACGCTTGAAAATGACGGCAAATCGATTGAGCCATTCCAATATCTCCTCGACTGACATCCGGTCCATCTCACGCAGAATGGATATCACTGTCTGGAATTGATAGATTTCATGTCGCATATCCAACCTTCGCATTTTCCGCTGAAATAACATGAGCCATACGGGCATGTAATACCCTGCTACACCCATGACAATCGCTATAATCATTTCCCACCAGCGTACATATTGTTTGTTATATACCTCTAGTTTCTGCATAATGCGCGCGATCGTCTCTGCCTGGCTGTCATGGTCCAACTGAACGGGAGATAACTGCTGTAACGCGTTGGAGACTTCTTCGTATGTAGCTCCTCGGTTCATTTCTACACTTTCCAGCACGGATTGATCCAATGCTGTTTTTTCCTCAGCTTTCCTGAGATCCGCTTCAGCCATTGCACCAAACATTCGATCATCCCGGATCGGATCATACAAGATGTGGTTCCGTTCAACCTGGTGCAACAGCAAGATGCAACCCATTGTAAGGACCAAACAACCTGCGAATAACGTCACTCGACGAATAGCAAGCCATTCGTATTTCAACTCTGAGCTACTCTCCCTCATCAGCCGTATCGTTTGACTGTACTGCGCACTGCCAGGTTTCGCTGCAAACAGCATCGCCAATTTTCGTATGAAGGTCTGCCTGTACAGAAACTGATCCAACCATGAATGCTTATGTCCTGACCGGTATCGAGTTTCATCGTATTGTTGGAGCCTTTGCAGAAGCAAATAAGCAAGGATGATGATGACATAAATTGATATTTTGGTAACAAAACCGATTTTGCTGCGATAAAATTCATCCATCGTTGGGAAACTGACTCTGGCCCAGCGTTCGATTGGAGCGGTGAACAATACCGGAGCTAGCGCGATGATATTAAGTCCTTTGAGCAGGTAATCTAATTTATCACGCCGCAAAATCTCCAGATGAATCTCCTGAGTCAGGTTACCCAGTCCTTTAAGATAAATAGAGCCTTGTGCTCTGTCCTTATCCCCAAACTCCATGACCATATAGGAAACGCCGGCAAATCCTTTGAGAAAACGGTTGGGAGCCACTTCATAATAACGTTCAAGTGCTTCATTCGGATCTGGAGAAGTTAGAGCTTCGTAGATCAGTCTTACTTGTTCTGCTGCTTCTCCTGTACCTGCTTCAGCGGCTTCATATAGCGCTTCTTCAACCATGCCATGCTGATGATACCGATGCCTTACATCTGCAAAGAGATCCAACATCTGAACCAGCAACCTTTTCTCTATACGACTGAGACACATATCCAATACCAGACTGTTTAGCACCACAGCACAGAGCACGGACAATATTACAAAAGCGATACCCGGCTGCAGAAAAAACAGAACGATACTTATGCCTCCATAACCTCCCAGGATAATGAGAACCACTGTCATCGTCAGTCTTCGAAGTGAGGGCTCATCCCCCACATGTCGAAATGAAATACGCTTCTGCACTTGTAGAATATAGGCTGATAACAGTGGGACTTTCATTCCAAAGCGGTAGGACTGCAACAAGATTGATCCCAGTCCCTTGAATCCCTTCCTCCCGGAAGTTAGAATACCGCCGGATTGACTTGTTGGACCACCTCCTCTGTGACGTAACATACTTAAAACCAGAAGTGTGATCAGCAACACTCCTGCACAAATACTTAATACGAGGAGCAGAATCCATTTAATTGTCATGCTGATCACCCCAGTGTTGCTTCATAAACTGTTCAAACTTCTCGGCATCCTGTAATGTCATCTGTTCTTGCATATCCATCATGCATCCTGAAGAGATTGGAGCTGTTGCAACATACTCTCCATTTCTGCACTCCACAACATTACGAAATGTAAAACCAGCCCTCTCTTCCACGCTGTCACCTTGATTCGCACGAGGAAGACATTCCGTAATACGTTCGATATATCTTCGTCCCTCAGCATCTTTCTTCATATGAACATCGAAATTGATGACACTCACAACTTGCTCCTCAGCAATATGCTCATGCTGGAACATACCTGTCTTGAGCAAGGAATTACGGAGAGAGAAGACCAGATCACGAAACGTTTTGGCATGGTGTGTAAACAGGGTGAACAGACTGGCAACCTGAGACATCTGAATCATCCATGCTGCCACTTCATCACTCGCAACCTCACCGAGAATATTGACGGTACCATCCGTTTTTTTCTGCAAATCAAGCCCTTGTTGACCTGAAATGTGTTCAGTCTCTCGGAAACTCAAAATATTACGCCGGCTATAGATCCGTCTTAATTGAAGTTCGAACGCCATCTCCTGCACCCGAAGGGTGTACGATGCATAGATGTGTTTGACCATAGCCATAAGCAATGTCGTTTTACCAGAACCCTGTGCTCCGGTTACCGCTGTGATCCGACTTCCTTTCATCAAATATTGAAGTAATGTAATTGGCAGATCTGCGTTGTTACCCGTAATCAATTGTTCAAGTGAAGCATTCGGGATATCGAACTTCCTAACGAAGAACGCCCATGATTCTGCAAACGGAGGACGAACCACCACGACACGGGAGCCGTCTTTCATCTCGTTCACCTTGTATCCACTTGCTTCAGACAACTGTCCAGGATAATTGTATTTGTATATGTTCTGGCACACCCTTTTCAGTTCACGGATGCTGCCGAATGACAGAAAGGACAGATGAATGGACTTACCTTTATAGAAGACCCATACGCTTTCCATCCCACTTAGCGGTTCTTCATGTGCTTCATCCTCAAGTCCATGCTCCAAGAAATCATTCCAAGATGCCGGTTTCTGAAATCCCATATTATGAACAGTGTCCAGCATACCGCTGACACCACCACTAACGCCGTCAATACGTTGGTCTCTTATCTCATCAACAACCGAAAATCCTTTGTAATGCTGATAGATACGCTGCACGATGATATCCGTCTTTTCTCTGAATCCAAGTTCTCGATATTCGCACTCGAAAACATAGTGAATGTCTTCCTCGGAAATATAATAACTCCCTCCGTCCTCCGTACCTTCCTCCATTCTCAGCCTTCCCAGATCGTAGGTATCAATCATTCGGGAGAGTGCATCCACACCGAATTGCTGTCGGTACAGATAAAACACAATTTCGAATCGGTCCTGGATCGTCAATAAATCCGGTTCTGCAAACAAAATGACTTCATCTACATTTGATTTGTTCAATCCTATCCTTCGGGTCAGCAGATCCCCTATCAGATTTTTGACATATGTTTTGTCGCTGATACTGCCTGAGACACAGCCCTTCAGCGCTTTTCTCATCTCGGCACGTTGATTGATTCTTCGACGATATTCTTCTTCGTGCAGACCTGCATCCGCGAGTTGACTATGACTAAGCTCATGAAGTGAGTTCTTCACCTTCTCAATCAACATGTCAATCGTGAAGGATTCCTGTTCAGGAACACGAGCATTCTTTTCACGAAGAAACGCACTATACTTGAACCAGACATAAGTCAGGCACAGAATCAAAATTAAACTTATCCATATGGTATTCCAGAGCATTGGAGGTTCAGGCTCCCCTTTCCAGCCTCTTCAGAACTGTGCGTATACCTGCACCGTCCATAATCAGGCGAGCGAGTTCGCTCATGCTTGCAGCAAAGCTCCCTTTACGAATATCCTTATCCTCAGTCAAGCTTTCCAACTGCAAGTACCTAGCGACATCTCGCCGATTCATTGCATCCAAGTAACCAGTTGTGTACGGGATCGCAGATATCGTACCTTTGTATCTGAACTGGCGCCGAATATTGGAAAGCGTTGCACGGGAATGCGAATCGTATTTGTTAATAACAACATGCATATTCTTATTGTTCATTCGTGCTGGCAGGATCTCTTCAAAGAACAACTCCAGATTTCGCATATTTTGATCGAGATTAATGACAACATAGTCCGCTTGTTGCAGCTTGAGCTGCAAATCGACATCAGCATGATCCGCATCCAGAAGAACCAGATCATAATACTCGTTAGCTACGTTCAGCAGCCTTTTCACAGTCTCACCATGTTCCTGCGGGGAACAACGTTCCATCTCATCAATTCTTCCAGTCAGGAAATCAAGTCTTTCCTTTAAAAGCGGCTTGGTATAATCCCTGAGATTGTGTTTATTCAGACTTCCGCTCGAATGTAGCCGTTCAATCGCATCCCAGCCACCCTCTTCGAAGGAGAACATAAAATCTGCTGAATCCGTATCTTTGGATGGTAGAGCAGCTTCTGTGCCAGTTCCGGCAAGGCCTGCATTAACAAGTAACACCCTTGTTCTGTAGTGAAGTGCCATCGCATAGGCACTAATTAATGTGCTTGAAGTGCAACCTGTTCCTGCAAAAGGGCTCCAAAAGGTAATAGTGCTCATGCTCTCATCCTCTCTGCTTCTTTCATTGCACGACGACTACGAACACTTTCCCAACCTGTTAACTGCTCGACCACACGACACAACGACTTTTTGTAATTTCGTGACAAAGGTCCAAGATGAACTCGGCGATGATGCTCATTTTCAAGCTTAACTGCCGCTGTTAACTCATCCCACGGAAGCACTAAGGATTCTCCTGTCCACACAAACGGACTGCCCTCCAGATATGCCCACAGATAACGAGCTTCAAGCTTGCAGTCAACCCCGTTAATTAAGAGCCTCTGAAATGACAGCTCACCAGGCAACGTCTGTTCTTCAAGCAACCGCTTCAACCAGCCCTTGCCACGTTCCAGATTGTAACGCTCATAATCACTCACCCAGACTCTTACATCTGCGTTTAGCCACAGATTACGTGAAGCGAAATGTGAGGTCTCCATGTCATATAACACATAGTCATAACTGTCCAATCGCTCTCCATTTACTTCAAGATGATTCTCTACAGCTGCTGAAGTGACAAAATGACAAGCGATATCAAATCCTTCAAATTCCGTAATTCGCAAAGACTGCTCACTGTCACCTACACCGTACCCATACTTCTGTTGTAAGGTACCATCTACGAGCAAAACCTTGTTGCCTGTCGAAGCCAATATCTTGCAAAGATATAGCATCAGATCATTCTTCTCACATAAACCCGCAAAGATCCATGTATGCATAGATGTTATAACTCCCTTCTCTCTCTCAATATCCTTGTTATCTGAATTATCTTAAACTGAACACTAGTATTGGTCTCTATTCTCCGCCCGTTAGCAAGTTCTGCTGTTCTGTTTGTAAAACTTCAGCAGGATCATTAGCACTTCCAGAATTAGTTCCTGCTCCGTTTCCTGAACCATCATTCCACTTCACCGCATCCGATGTAGCCGGATTATTTGCTGATGGACGACTGTTATAGGTAACTGAGGATTGTGCTACATCCTGTTCAACCCCTTTTGATGGAGCTGTCACGGAGGCGGCCAGTGAACTTTCAAGCGAACTTCGTACCTGTCTGGATAACTCCTGTTCCGCTCGTCGAACAATATTCGGATCACTTTCCAGCAGTTTTAACACTTCTGAATTGGCTGGATACGTCGCGATTGCAGGTGTCTGAAACTGTGGTTCTACATAGGTTAAGGCATAGATTGAAGCTTTATGTAAATAGGCATCTACAATTGCACTGGAGAGTGACAGAATCTCTTCCTCCGTCATCGTAATCCATAAGGTAGCTGCATTGAGTCGTTCCACTTTCTTCTTCGATAAGAGAACATAGTCCTGTCCAGTAGGGAATTGTATACGAACATCAATGATATCTCCCTTAACAAGTGAGGACGGCAGCAATACAACTTGCAGCTCTCGATTTCTTAAATCAGGCGGAGCCGGTGTATCCTCATACACCATCTCAGTGGTAATCGCTGTTCCTTTTTTCAACTCTATTTTGGCCACTTGGCCTTCCATCTGCTTGGTACTGGACCAGAGATTTCGCGGTGCTTGTGCATCCGGAACAGCAATGAGCTTCAGATCCTCTGGTAATATCGGTTCACCTGCTTCAATATCTCGAATCGTTACCCATCCTTGTGCTCCGGAATCCCATTGTTGCTTTAATTCAGCTTCCTTTTCCTCATATGCTGATAAATAACGGGCTTCTACGGCTGACCTGACATCCCCCATCGTTTTGACATTATAAATAACATATCCTCCGAACACCAACCCTACAGTTCCTGCTCCGATAAGCCCGGCATAGATCAGTTGACGGCTTTGTTTTCTTAATTTAGACAAAAGAGGCTCTCCTTTCGTAATCTCGTCTAATCATGTACTTTCCTTCGTGAAAAGAACGAACGTTTCTTGGGTTGTTGTGCCATCATATGCGTTAAAATATGAGAAAACACCTTATCCATCTGTGTGTCCTTGTCAAAAGGGTCAATATGTAACGGCAGACCATATACACTCGATGTATCCAGCGTTTTACGAATGCGCTGGACAGCTTCAATCGCTGCGAGGGGCAGACAATATATCCATTTCTCTTGAGGATACCGATGATGTGATCGAACAAAAGCGCTTATCTCCGCCTGCCTCCATTCGGCACCTGAGCCTATAACAATCGGCAGATCTGCACGCAGGAATTCTTCCAGTCGGTTCTGGTCCTGACCACTACCGAGATCCATCACGATAAATTGATAACTCCCCCCAAGTAAAGACAATATGTCCGCTCGCCCGGATTGTTTCCAATAATGCACACCATCCACTGCAAACTGTCTGCCTGCTGGCACAGGTTTACCTGCTTGAGCGATTTGTTGAATTCTTGCAAAGGATTGAGAGCGAGGTGACATTTCGATCACAGCTACTTTAAAGTTTTGCCTTTCGAGATAATGACTGATAGCTATAGCGGTGTGGGTAACCCCTACACCAGATGAAGCACCAGTTATGGCAATAACTCTTGTTCCGCCATTCAGGGTCATGGTCGCATCTCCACCAGGCGTTATTCCACCAGGTATGCGAAGCAGTTCCTTCCTCACCTCATCCGCAGATTGGAATCGCTCCTCGGCATTATACCTTAACAGTCTTCTCGCCACAGGGATGTACGTCCGTGGAACATCACTCCGAATAGAGCTTTCTACACCTTGAATCCATTCCGTATACGCCCCACTAGTCATAAGATATAGCAGCAATGCTCCGAGTCCATATAGATCCGAACGGGCATCGGTCTGACCCGAGCCATACTGTTCTGGAGCGGCGAAACCAGCTGTTCCCAACTTGACGGTATCTTCGGCACTTTGCGGTTTGTAACTTCTGGCGATGCCAAAATCGATTAATCTCACTTCATGTTCCGGGGTGATCATGATATTTGATGGTTTCAGATCCCTATAGATGACAGGTGGATTCAGATTATGCAGATAACTCAACACATCCAGCAATTGAAGCACCAGCTCCGTTAACTGCTCCATCGGAATTTTCCCGCGGCACTGCTTGAAATACTCACTGAGCGTTAACCCTTCGATGTATTCCATCACCAAGTACGTGTACCCATCTTCATCCGGGACAAAAAAATCAACAATTTGCGGTAATCTTGGATGGCGGAGTGATGTCAGGAGGGCGGCCTCTGTCTCCATGCTGCCTTCATATGGCATAGCCGTTACGCTTTCTTTAATTGCCCATATCTTGCCCGGCAGCTTCAAATCCTCCGCCTCGTATACATGGCTCATTCCGCCTGTTCCCAGAATGGATACGATACGATATCTACCTCCCAGCAGGCTTCCGCGTTCCAGCCTGGCCGGATGTCTCATACCAATTCCTCCTTCAATACACAACAAAAAAGGGAAAACTTCACCGAAGACGAACAGACCGGATATCCGGGTTCGTTCGCTTCGGGATGCTTTCCCTTGGGTTTGTTATGGTTAATATTGGTATCATTATAGTACAGCCAGGAATAGATTGTAAAGCACAAAATTTAATGTGCTTAATCGAATCAATTTCATAATACATTTAGCTGCTTTAATCAAGGCTAGATCTCTTAATATTTGACCATATAGAGTGTAATCTCTTCCCGGTTATGGAACAACTGCTTGGAACGTTGAATCTGCATCCGTGAACGCTCAAACGTATCGATCACATCCTTAATGAGTGCGAGCGGTTTTTTATGCAATAACTTCACGGTAACAATCGCTGTTCCCCCAGGTTGAAGACTATATAGAAGGTCTGATACAAGTCGGCTCATCAGCTTAGGACTCCAACTCATATCACATACGAGCAGATCGAATTCTCCTTCGCGAAAGCGTACATCGCCTGCATTTTTCTTCAAGAAAGTCAGTTTTGGTGATGCCAGCAGCGTTGCATCCATCTTCGCCGGATCTACTGCCGTGACTTCAAGCCCGCGTTCAAGCAGGAACGAGGTCCATCCACCTGGTGCTGCACCGATATCAAGTGCTTTATGAAATGAAGTAAAGTCAATGCCAAACGTTTGCTCGGCTTCAAGCAATTTGAACTTAGCACGCGAGATCTGTCCATCTTCTTTTTGGAAACGTACGGCTCCCCCGCTCCAGTCTGACAGGTTCTGTTCAGGTCTGGATATGCCAGCATACAACATATCATTCGCAGCAAATACGGAAATGACATATTCAGCATCACGTACAACCCATTCACATCCGAGTTCATCCAGCTTTTCGGTCAGCAATTGCTTCAATGAGGCTGCATTTTCTTGCCAAAAGGCCCCTTCTGTCTTCCGCACCTGTAGTACGACAGAAGCACCGGTCAGTTCCTTATGATTCAACACAAATGCAATCAATTTCTCAATAGACTGCTCCGAATCTTCTGTATTCTCCTGAAACTGAACAGGCTGGATATGACGTAAAAACGTTGGATAATCTTCCAGCAGTTTACCTGCAACTTCTTCCTCCGCTACAGGCAGACCCGCAAGCAAAATTTCTCCCGGTACGAGTACTGTGCTCTTAACCGCACCAAACGTACGGCGTAATTCTTCCTGTGCATAAGGGGCAAAGCCATGATTGGCTGTGCAGATAAAACGGGAGAAGTTGCCTTCTTCCCAAGACGATTGTGTACTCAAATTGTGTTACCCTCCAGAACGTACGCGTATCCACGGACGACCGTCATCCCACTGGATATCGACCGGGACATCGTACGTATGCTTAATTGTGTCTTGTGTCAAAACTTCATGCTTGGGGCCAGCCGCCGCAATGCGTCCATCGCGGATCAAGGCCACATGCGTAAATAAAGGTACGATCTCTTCAACATGGTGTGTTACATACACCACTGTAATGTTACGCTGGCGCAGACGATCAATCTCAGCCAGCATTTTCTCACGTTCATATAAGTCCAACCCGGCACAAGGCTCGTCCATAATCAGCAGTTTTGGCTCAGCCATTAATGATCGAGCAAGCATGACTTTTTTACGCTCCCCTTGGGATAGCGTTCCAAGCGGGTTGTTGGCCAAGTTGGCAAAGCCCATGTCATCTAGCAAACTCATTGCCTTTGCTTTTACTTCATCAGGGATGGTCTGATAAAAACGCAAAAAAGCATAAGCACCTGTAGCCACGACTTCCCATACCGGGTCTCTGGGAGTGAGTTTCTCAATCAACGTTTGGCTGATATAACCGATTTCCTTGCGTACTTCTCTGACGTCACATTGCCCATACAGATTACCGAGTACTTCAATGCGTCCCTGGCTTGGAAACATATATCCGTTCATCATTTCCAGCAACGTTGTTTTGCCAGAACCATTCCGACCCAGAATAACCCAATGTTCGTTTTGTTCAATGCGCAGATGCACGTTATCCAGAATCTGATTCTCTTCTCGTCTAAGTGAGACATGTTCCATTGAGATTATACTCATTTCAGCACCGCCTTCCGGATTTCCGAGAGTAAATGCTCCACAGAGCTCATCCGATAAACCATCTTTGGAACATCTTGCTGGCCGTCAAACAACATCACGGCTGGTACGCTTGAAATTTGAAATTGTTGTACAAGTTCAGGAATGTCATGGATGTTCATTTCGGATAAAATACCTTCTGGCAGCATGTGCTCAACAACCTCTAACATACGCCGTGCAGCCGAACATGTCCCACATAAAGGGGTGTATATAAACACAGCTTGTGGCATGCCTTCCCATACGCCGCGCATTAACATTTTGGATGTAATTGGCTTCATTAACTTTCTTCTCCCGCAGCAACACGCAGCATAACCTCGCCCGTCATTGGACCATTATGAATGGTTACCGAATCGGGTTTATTGCTATATAACATCTCGTACATCTGGCGTTTCCCAAACATACTGGACGTATGCAAATAGATTTCACGCGGAAATAAACCTTCTCGAACAATGGATGCCGCAACCTCACCGCCATTCGGCGAGTCCGGACCAAGCTCATAATCCAGAGACAAAATG
Organism: Paenibacillus sp. 1781tsa1; assembly: GCF_024159265.1. NCBI lineage: Bacteria > Bacillati > Bacillota > Bacilli > Caryophanales > Paenibacillaceae > Paenibacillus > Paenibacillus sp. 1781tsa1. The sequence goes on from NZ_JAMYWY010000001.1 coordinate 4,039,287, forward strand.
TCCACGTCACCTTCTCTTAGCAGCATCAGGCACTCTTCTGCATTCGTTGCCAGAACAAATCCTTTCGGACATGCCCGATAGTCATCCAAAAAAACATGCATACAATCGCTCCTCTCCCCATTATAACCAGGAACGCATGAGCGCTATATCATCACGGTGCGTTCCATCTTCGCCCGTTTCTGTCTCGAGCACAACAACCGCCTTTTGGAACTCAGGCGCATTTATCAATGTTTTCAGTGATTCATTTCCGATATATCCCTGTCCGATCCTCGCATGTCTATCCTTACACGAACCAGACGCATATTTGGAATCATTAAAATGTACAGCAGCAACATCATCCCAGTATCCGAGCACCCTGCCTTGATCGAGCATCTCCAATTCGTTGCCTGACGACCACATACCTGAAGCAAAAGCATGGCATGTGTCAAAACAAAATGCAATATGCTCCGGATATCGGCTCAATTTGCGAATCTGTATCATTTCTTCCATTGTCGTGCCCATGGGACCATGATCACCTGCCTGATTCTCAAGCAGCACCTTAGAATGACCGGTCCAATTCTCCAAAGCGGTATCCAGACAATGAATGAGGTTTTGATAACCCTCCAGCGGATCGTTTGTTTTGATATGTCCAAAATGGACCACCGTCCCAACAGAACCGCAAGCATTCGAAATTTCAAGATCATTGCGAATAGAAGCTATTGTAGCATGAAACCCCGCCTCTCCACGGGTCATGCCCAATGCCGGATTCGTAGGATAGGGTGAATGAGCAATCGAAGCCAGTCCATGCTGTTCACACCAATCCCTGCACTGTTCAGCATCCTTGAGATCCAGACTCTTCAGACCAAGACTACGCGGGTTCTTCGGAAAATACTGAAACGCCGTTGCCCCCATCGCATGTGCTCTCTTGGCTGCCTGAAGAAATCCACCTCTCGTGCTGACATGTGCCCCGATTCCGGTGTTAGGCATCATGCTGACATTTCGGACAGAAGAATGCCTTCTTGCCCGTAATTTCCACTCGTTCAATCGTTCCCCCGCAGCGCGGACAAGTCTCGCCTTCCCGATCGTACACTCGACATTGCTCGTCGAAGCTTCCGGTCTTCGTATCCCCTTGCATCAGTGGCATTTCCATATAACCACCTTCAAAAGCTGCTTCGCGCAACACGGACTGCATCGAATGGAACAAGCGCTCCGTCAGTTCAGGTGAAGTTGCGATGTTCTGCGTTTTGGAGCTTGGTCTCAGACCCGCAGCAAACGCAATCTCATCAGAATAACAGTTGCCAATCCCTGCTATGATATGCTGATTAACCAACGTTGTCTTGAGTGTACCCCGACGACCTTTCAACAGAGAAGCAAAACGTTCAACGTTCATCCGTCGATCCAAAGGTTCCGGTCCTAGATCGGACATTGCCGCTTCGGTTTCTTTTGAAGTAAGTAGATGTAAATACCCCAAGCGCAGGCCAATAAAGAATAAAATGTGATCTCCAAACTGAATTTCCACCTGTGTGGAACGATCAGGGCGTTCCTCTTCCGTGCCCCAGAAAATCATACCGCCCAACATGAGGTGCAGCACCAGACGTTTGCCATTAGCCAGGTGGAAAATCAAATGCTTCGCTCGGCGCTCAACAAATATGATGCGATTGCCTGTAAGTTCATTGATGAACAGATCAGGCTCCGTATTTATCGTTTTATCGCGGTTAATTACAACACCTGTAATCGGTAGATCAAGTATTTTCTCGGACAACAAGGTCCGGTAATTTTCCATTTCCGGCAGTTCCGGCATCGTACATTACCCCTTTTTGGAAGTTTGGTCTGTCTCTTGCGACAGCCACTCCATCAATTTATGCAAATCTTCAAACACATGATCAGGTCGAGCCTTGGCTGCTTGAATGTGTCCATCCATATTATCCCGTGTTGTCACACCGGTAAGTACCAGCAACGTCTCACATCCTGCTGCAACTCCAGCTGCAATATCGGTTCGCATATTGTCTCCGATCACTGCCACTTCATGAGACGCCAGGTTCAGCCGGCTAATAGCTGACTTCATTATAACACTGGATGGCTTGCCTATAACTGTAGGACGAACTCCGGTTGCGGCTTCAATTGCTGCTCCAATCGTTCCCGCCCCAGGCGTCAGTCCATCATCGGAGGGAAGCTGCAGATCCGGGTTGGTCATGATGAATTTTGATCCCGCATTAATCCACCTTAGCGCCTTGGTCAGTTTAGAATAGGAAAATTCACGATCAATCCCCTGTATTACGTAATCAGGTGCATCTTCTGTCAAATTTAGTCCTGCTTCTTCTATGGCTTGCAGCAGTCCTGCTTCACCAATACATGCCACTTTTGCACCCGGGGACTCTTCGGCAACGTATTCAGCAGCAGCCACAGCAGAAGTACACACTTGAGACGCATCGGCAGGTATGCCCATCCCGTTCAGATGATCTGCCACACCTTGTGGTGTGCGAGAAGAATTATTGGTTACGAATAAATACGGCTTTCCTAGCTCTTGCAGTGTTCGAATAAGCTGATCGGCTCCTTCGATACGATGTCTGCCATGATAGAGCGTACCATCCAAGTCAATCAGATAGGCCTTAATCACACACAGCACTTCCTTTCTTTATTCCATTAACGTTTCATGTCCTTAATCATTTACCTTGAACTTGACCGCGAACCTATGTATTCAGGCAAAAAATAATGGCTTGCTGACATGTGCATGTAACAAGTCGAACCGAATCGAACACCGACGGTTTAACTCGCGCGTCTTCTGTACAAGCTTGTCATTTCCTGCGCTTTCCCGGAAAATAATTTGAATCATTTCCCTCTTCATATTGCCCATCCTACACGCTTTCTGACCAGATTGCAAAAGGGACCGCGGGAGTTCCTCTCCCTCAGTCCCGTGCAATTACCCGGTTCTTTATATGACGTGTTTAGCCGTGCACTGAATCGCATTCCTGGTTAAGATTCTTGCTTGCGATGCACGACAGGAATAAGCTGGTGTTCGTTTGCAAGCCTAGTATTCGGGAATACGGACTGTGCCTCTTCCAAAAGTGGCTGCAGTTGATCCTCATCCTTGTAACGTGAGCTAAAGTGAGTCATGATTAGTTGCCCAACATTGGCTGCTCTAGCCGCTTCTGCCGCTTGTTTTGAAGTACTATGATAGTACTCATGCGCTGTATCGGCCAGATCATGCATGAATGTAGCTTCATGCACAAGTACATCTGCATTGATGGAAAGAGGCTGTACATTGTCACATGGACGTGTATCACCCAATATGGTGATCACCATGCCCCGTTTTGGCGCTCCCAATACATCTTCTGGACGAAGCGAGTCACCGTTATCCAGCGTAATGGTTTCTCCACGTTTCAGTCGGCCGAACAATGGGCCTGGTTTCAAACCGTATTCCGCCAGTTTGGCCGGGTCCAGGCTGCCTGGACGATCTTTTTCCGTTATCCGATATCCGTAGCTGTCGATCCGATGCTCAAGCAAAGCAGCTTCCACAATAAAACTGTCATCCTTAAACAGGACGCCACCCGTATGTTCCACGATATTCAACTCATAGTTGACCCGTGATTGGCTAAGCTCCATGGTTGTACTGATCATTCGTTCTGTACCTGGAGGACCATATACCGTTAATGGTGTTGTGCCACCTTGGTAGGCTCTGCTCGAAAGCAGTCCCGGAAGTCCAAATACATGATCACCATGCAGGTGAGTAATGAATATTTTCTCCAATTTGCTTAGTTTAAGCGGAGAACTTAAAATCTGATGCTGCGTTCCTTCCCCGCAGTCAAACAACCACAAAGCTCTGCGCTCATCCAACATGCGTAGCCCAATGGAAGTTACATTCCGTTGAAGCGTAGGTACACCAGCATTAGTTCCCAGGAAATATAGTTCCATTCTGGATCGCACCTCTTTCTGTTGCCAGCAAAAAACCTCCGACAATGCGGAGGGCTTTGCCTGACACTCAACTGATTTATGCTTTTTCTACGTTAAAATACTTCGCTTGCGGATGGCTGAATACCATCGCTGATACGGATGCTTCAGGTTCCATCATGAAACCTTCCGTCAATTCCACACCGATATCCTCAGGCTGTAACAACTTGAACAGCGGTCCTTGGTCTTCTAGATCCGGACAAGCCGGATATCCAAAAGATACCCTGATCCCTTGATAGCGTGCACCGTGACGCTGCTTCATGGTCATCTGGGCAGAATCTGGGAACCCCCAGATATCTCTCATCATATGATGCACACGCTCAGCTAATCCCTCTGCTACTTCGAGCGCTACGGATTGAAGAGCATGCGAGCGAAGATAATCCCCTTGATCTTTCCACGCCGTGGATAGTTCACGCACACCGTGTCCGGCAGTAACAACCATAAAGCCAACGTAATCCATTTGACCGGATTCAACAGGTTTCAGGAAGTCGGACAGGCACAGGAACGGCTCGACTTTTTGACGTGGGAACGTAAATGTATGCAAAATATTGCTCGTGTCCTTTGGATCATAAATAATGATGCTGTTACCACTGGACTGAGCCGGGAAGAAACGATACATGGCATGCGCCTGAATAATCCCGTCACGAACAGCCTCTTGCATGATATCATCCACCACTGCTTTCAGGTCGGTAGCCTTTTTATCACCTGAAGCAAGCAGTTGCTCAACTGAACCGCGCAACCCTAGATGATGTCCAAGCAGCATCTGCATGTTCACGTATGGCAGAATATGTGATAACGGATAGTTGCGCATCGTATGCCGCTCCAGATCCGGCGGTACAAGAACCGGATTATCTACAGCAATATCCGAACGCTCCACTCGTGTAAGCTCTGGAAGTGCCTGAACAGCTACAGCACCTGAAGCATCCGCTTCTTTCTCGGCTTCCATCTCCAGTTGCATCGCTTCACGTGTAACGGGATTCATCAATTTGTTCGCCAGGTCCAGACCATCCATCGCGTCTTTGGCATATACAACCATTCCATTATACTCAGGACGGATACGGTTTTTGGTGAATTTACGTGTTAGCGCCGCTCCGCCAACCATAATAGGTACATCAATACCTGCTGTTCGTAAATCCTGAGCGGTAAGAATCATCTGCTGGGCTGATTTTACCAATAACCCCGAGAGGCCGATTGCATCGACTTTCTCTTCTCGGTAAGCCTCAATGATACGTTCTGGTGGTACTTTTATACCCAAATTAATGATCCGGTAACCGTTATTGGACAGGATGATCTCTACCAGGTTCTTCCCGATGTCATGCACATCGCCCTTAACTGTAGCCAGAATGATCTTGCCTTTAACCGAAGTCTCATTCTTCTCCATGAATTGCTCCAGATATGCTACAGAAGCCTTCATAACCTCCGCACTCTGCAACACCTCAGCTACAATCAACTCATTGTTGTTAAAGAGACGACCTACTTCCTCCATCCCCCGCATAAGTGGACCGTTAATCACTTGAAGTGCAGTGTATTTGGCCAGTGCCTGTTCGAGATCTGGCAGTAATCCTTCTTTGCTTCCTTCGACAACATATGAAGCGAGACGTTCTTCTAGTGAAAGGTTCGAGATTTTTTCCTTCTTCTCAACCTTCTTGTTACGGAACGCCGCTACGAATGCAGCCAGTGTGTCATCATTTGTGTTATATAAAAGCTCTTCCGAGAGCCTGCGTTCTTCTTCAGGAATGGACGCATAACGCTCCAATTTCTCTGTGTTCACGATGGCATAGTCGAGACCTGCTTTGGTACATTCATACAAGAACACTGAGTTCAGCACTTCACGGCCTGCTTCAGGCAGTCCGAATGAAATGTTACTGATCCCGAGTATCGTATGACATTCAGGCATCGCTTCCTTGATCACTCTTATACCTTCAATGGTTTCTTTGGCTGAACCGATGTACTGTTCATCTCCGGTACCAACCGGGAACACCAACGTATCAAAAATGAGGTCTTCGGGTTTGAGTCCATATTTGTTCACCAGAAGATCATAAGAGCGCTTAGCTACGTCAAGCTTGTCTTCCCGACTAATCGCCTGACCTCGTTCGTCAATCGTTCCGACAACAACCGCACCACCATATTTATGGAGCAACGGCGTGATCAGCTCAAATTTCTCTTCGCCATCCTCAAGGTTAATGGAGTTAATTATCGCTTTACCTTGTGAGTACTGAAGGGCCAGATCAATTACTGAAGCATCTGTCGTATCGATCATGAGAGGAACCTTTACTTTTTTCACAACCAATTCAAGGAACTTCACCATGTCTTCAGACTCTTCACGGTCTGGGTCTTGTACACACACATCGACAATATGCGCCCCATTTTTCACTTGAGCACGAGCAATTTCCGAAGCTTCTTCATATTTGCCTTCTACAATGAGTCGTTTGAATTTCCGTGATCCCAGCACATTCGTACGCTCACCGACCATGTAGGGACGATTGTCCTGTTCTATATAGATTGGTTCTATACCAGACAATGCAGGTGGATGTGTTCCGTTCATTTCTCTTGGGGGGTACTGGGCAAGTGTATCGCGCATAGCCCGAATATGTGCAGGGGTTGTCCCGCAACATCCACCAGCAATATTCAACCAGCCCTGTTCGGCAAAAGCACCAATCTTCTGAGCAAGCGAGTCTGGTGACTCATGGTAATTACCGTTCTCATCCGGAAGACCCGCGTTCGGGTAACAACTAACGGCAACCGATGCCATTCCGGAAAGCGAACGAATGTGGTCACGCATGAACTCCGGACCCGTAGCGCAGTTTAGCCCTACCGAAATTGGGTTAAGGTGTTCTAAGGATATATAAAAGGATTCGATGTTCTGACCCGCAAGGGTCGTTCCCATCGGTTCGATCGTTCCTGATATCATCAGAGGCAGTGTAACGCCACTCTGTTCGAAGGCCTGCTGAATTCCAATGCTGCCTGCTTTTACATTGAGGGTATCCTGTGAGGTTTCAAGCAGTAGCGCATCAACGCCTCCCTCTATTAAAGCAAGCGCTTGCTCCAAATAACTGTCGATAAGTTCCTGGAACGTTACGCCCCCAGTGACAGACAGTGTTTTGGTTGTTGGTCCCATCGCACCTACCACATAACGTGGAGATTCTGGTGTAGAGAAACGATCAACTGCAGCTTTTGCAATTCTGGCTGCTTCCAGGTTGATCTCGCGTGCCCGATCCTGAATATCGTATTCAGCAAGCACGACCGATGTCGCACCAAATGTATTGGTTTCAATTAAATCGGCGCCAGCCTCCAGATATTCTTCATGAATGCGCTGGATCAGTTCTGGACGAGTAAGCACTAACATTTCATTACATCCATCCAAATCTTCGCCGCCAAAATCTTCGCCAGTCAGATCAACTTGTTGAATCATAGTCCCCATTGCACCGTCGAGGATTAATATTCGTTGTTTTAATGCATCGTGTAGACTAATCTTATCCAATATCTTCACCCCCGCAAAACGTTAAATCTTAGTTTAACAGAAACTAACTTAATGTGAAAGATCGGGTTTTCTCCCGAAAGATGGCGGGTTTGCACGAATATGAACGGAATTTGAGAATCGACAAAAACAGAGCAATCCGATATAATTCAATTAAACCAAGTGGAAAAGAGGGAAAGAACATGGCTGAAATTGTTATCCGAAATACGAACGAACGCATCACTGGTGACGAAAATGTTCGAAATTTTTTGAACAAATATGAAGTATTATATGAGAAGTGGGACGCATCCAAACTGAACACTGATCTGCAAAATAACTTTGGATTAACGGATGAACAGAAAACCGAGGTTTTGGAAACTTACGATTATGAAATCAGAGATTTGGCTGCACGTCGCGGATACCAGATCTGGGATGTCATTACGCTGTCCGAACAAACACCAGATATCGAAGAAAAGCTGGCCAAGTTCGAAGAGATCCACACCCACGCTGAAGATGAGATCCGTGCGATTGTCGCTGGTAAAGGAATCTTTGTTATCAAAGCTACAGATGATGTGGGCTACTTTAATGTAGAACTGTCTCCTGGAGACGTTATTTCTGTACCTGAGAATACACCGCACTTTTTCACTTTAATGGAGAACAAACAAATTATTGCTGTACGTCTGTTCATCGAAAAAGATGGCTGGATTGCAGATCCATACCCTGATCCTACATTTATCAAACAAGCCTAACACTCTCGTGTTACGACTCGCTTAACCAAAACCCCTGTTCAATTGAACAGGGGTTTTCGCATATGCATATGGAGAGTATTATACAACATCGGTGCATTATATAAAATAATGCGGGTATTTCGCTTTTATCGATTCCTGTTCAATCACAACCAGTCTAAGATGAGCTTCCATCACCTGAACAGCCTGTTCCGTTTTACGCTCTGTGATAAGCCGATATATATCTTTGTGTTGGGAGATAATGACCTCCAGATTGGAGTCCTCCGCTAGACGTAACAAACGCAACCGATTAAACGGAATATTCAGTTGTTGCAACATTTTCCAAGTTCTCAGTTTACCCGTGCCCTGAAACAAAATCTGATGAAACTCTTCATCCAGTTCAAAAAGACGATAGAAATTGTTTTTTCCTATACAGACTTCCTGCATTGCAATGTTGGTTTCAAGTCGAAATCTGAACTCTTCAGGAAAAGAAACACAAGCCAAAGTCACGATTTCCTTCTCCATCTTCTCCCGCATAAACCTGCCTTCTTCCACATGCTCCAGATTAATATGAGAGACGATCGTTCCACTCTGTGGAATAATGTCCAGCAGTTCTTCTTCAGCAAGCTTCATGAATGCTTCTCTCACGGGAGTTCTGCTCACCTGCAGTTCATCTGCAATCTCTTTCTCTGAAATCTTGGTACCCGGCTTAAGTTCCAGATGAAGAATTCGCTCTTTTAACAGGTTATATGAATATGCCCGGGTCGAGCCTCTAATTTTTTGATTAATTGACATGCCTAGACCTCTTTCTATCAGCCGTATTCATTCATCTTAGCACAAATTACCGTTCCACTTATATATCGGAGTGAAACGGTAATCTGGCCAACCTTAACTATGTTATTGCTTGTTTTCTTTGTAGGCTTTGTACGTGTCATTTGCCAGCTTCAGATAATTGGATAGACCTTGACTTTCCAGCTCTTTGGCAAACGTATCGAATTCCGACAAGTCCCGCTCGCCCAAAATAAATTTAAGTGTATTTTGGTCTGAATAATCTTTCAGTGGAGTACTCAGAAGTGTCACCCGTTCACGGTCCTCAGAAGAGTATGGAATCGGTGGTTCAGCCGGGATCACTTCCTTGGTATCTTTCATGTCTTGCTGGAACTTCAACTCTTCTTCACTAAACATCGATTGCAGCAGATCTGTTGTACCACCGTAGGCAAATACACCGCCAGAGAAACCGAAGTCAACACGCAGATCTTTCGTTCCTTTTGGATTCAAACCATTGTAGTTCACGTCTTCTGCCAATTTACGTGTTCCGCCCTCTTTGGTAAATGTTTCGCCTTCAACGCCCCATTTGGCAAATTCTTGACCCTCATCACTGTAGTATAACCAATCAATAAATTGCATAATGGCTTTGAAGTTTTCGCTTTTTTGAATTTTTCCGGATATCATGACACCGTTTTCAAGTCTGGAGCCTGACATTAATTGGCCTTTTGGTCCACCAGGAACTGTAATCTTCTCAACTGAGAATTTGCCCTCTCCCAGCGTTTTGTTCATATCATTTCGGTGCAGCACCAGCGTTTGGGAATTGCCGTTAATCATAAAAGATTTGCCGGATACAAATTTCTGTATTGCCTGATCGTCATCCTGTGTAAAACTTTCTTTGTCCAGCAATCCTTCAGATACCAACTTGTTAAAGTAGGTCAACAGCTCTTTGTATTCTGGTGTTGTAGCCGTGTATACGAATTCATCCAGATCTTCTTTATACGTCAATCCATTACCAAAACCCCATCCAGCCTTGGTACCAAAACCGGTAGCAGCGATGTTCAATGTACTATTGAATTTAAATCCATCTGAAAATGGAATGGAATCCGGGTAGATTTCTTTCAGCTTTTTGGCTGCATCATACAATTCGTCCCATGTCGTCGGGATGGCGATGTTATTTTCTTCAAAAACATCCGTTCTTACCAGTAATGTATAATCCGGCCATACTTCTTCATGCAGACCCGGGAGCACATAGTACTTTCCATCTTCTTGCCGAAGTCCTTCGAGTTCATCTTCCAAACCCCATTTTTCCACTTTATCCTTGAAGTTTGGCATCAAATCAATGTAATCACTAATGGGCAAGACCGCACCGGAAGATACAAATGCAGATTCTTCACCAGGATAGGTTTTGGGAATAATCAGCGGTGCATCGCCTGAACTGATTAGAAGGGATCTCTTCTGAGAGTAGTCACTCATGGGAACAATCGTTGGCTCAAGCGTAACACCCGTCAGTTCGGTAATTTTATCGAAAAGTAACCAGTCTTTTTTAAAAGGATAAATAGGATGATCACTGTATAGTATGGATAGATTAAACGGCTCAGTTGCCTTGAATGTGTCACCTACATTGTACGTCTCCATCGCTGCCTTGGTTTGAACTTCTGTGACGTCACCTCCGTCTCCATTACCGCTGCTACATGCAGCCAAAACAACGCTCATCATTGTTGCCATCACCATTTTACCAACAAACTTACGTGGCTTTTGATTCATTTAGGTTATCCCCCTGAATTTGGTTTAGGTTGACCTTGCCTTAAACTTTAAACAACATCTAAATGTTAATCATGTGAATCACTCTATATAAATTGAACTATTCATTTACACAAAACGGAGAGGACAGAAAAAACCTGAAAAAGCGAAGCGCTCGCCTTTATCACCGGATTTTTCCTTTTAAAAAGGGAATCGAAAAAATCTGGGGATAACAGCGATTGAAAGGTTATTCTGTCATCGGAGTGTACCGTGTAAATCCATCTTTAATTCAATTTATATGTTGCTGCGTATTACTGTTTAACAGACCCTAACATGATACCGGTTACAAAGTATCTTTGGACAAATGGATAGATGGTGAGTATCGGCAAGATGGTTAATACCATCGTTACTGATTTGATATTGGCAGCAATCTGTGTCAGGTTATCCGCTGAGGTTGCACCGGCAGACGCCCCACTTGTCGCTCCTGCAATCATATTGCGTAAATAAATGGTGACCGGGAACAGTTCTTTTTTGTCCAAATACAGAAAGGCTGGGAACCAGGAATTCCAATGACCTACTGCGTAGAACAGCACCATGGTTGCCATAACTGCTTTACTTAGTGGCAAAATAATGCGTAACAAAATCCCGTAAGTGTTCAAACCGTCAATGGAGGCAGCTTCCTCCAGTTCTTCAGGCATATTTTCAAAAAATGACTTCATGATCAGCATGTTGTATATGCTAATTGCGCCAGGAACAACGAGTGCCCACATGGTGTTGTTGAACCCAAGGGAATTAATCAACACATAGTTTGGAATCAATCCACCACTGAAGAACATAGTGAATACGGCGAACATGGTCAGAAACTTGCGACCCATTAATCTCTTTTTGGACAGGGCATATGCGAAAATAGTCGTCATGAACATGGAGATTAACGTACCTACCACAGTGTAGATAATCGTATTTTTATAATTCGTCCAGAACATGCTGTCACGCGAGATGGTCTTATACGTCTCCACATTGAATCCTCTTGGGAACAGACTAACCTTGCCCGAATTGATATAGGACTCACTACTGAAGGATTGTGCCACGACATTTAAGAATGGATAGAGTGTTATAAATACCACGAACAGCAGAAAGATAACATTGAATACTTTAAATACCTTGTAAGATCTGGATTCCTGCATGATGCTCCTCCTTTACCATAAGCTTCTTTGTGTCAGTCTGCGTGAGATCGCATTTACGGAGAACACCAGAATCAGACCGATCAGCGATTCGAACAAGCCAATTGCGGTAGCATAACTGAAGTTACTGGATTCCAGTCCGACCCGATACAGGTAAGTGGAGATCACGTCAGATGTCTCGTAGATCAGCGGATTGTACAAGAGTAAGATTTTTTCAAATCCAACAGCAAGGAAATTACCCATGTTCAAAATCAATAATGTCACAATCGTAGGCAAGATCCCTGGTATCGTTACATGAATTGTTTGCTTCCACCGATTGGCACCATCGATACGCGCAGCTTCATACAAAGAATCATCTATGGTTGTCAGTGCAGCCAGATACAGAATCGCTCCCCAACCCATACCCTGCCATACCTCAGAAGTGATATAGATTGTTCTGAACCACTCAGCTCGCTGCATAAAAGGAATATTGTCTCCAGTGAAGAAAGCCACCAGTCCATTAATGGAACCATTCACTGCTGTCAGCTGCAGGATCATACCCGCTACGATAACGATGGATAGAAAATGAGGCAGATAAGACGCAGTTTGTACAAACTTTTTGAATCGTTTACTCTTCACTTCGTTAAGCATCAAGGCAAAAATGATTGGAACCGGGAATGTAAAGAGCAACGCGAGTCCGCCCAGCATCAGCGTGTTACCGAATACTCTCCAGAAGGTAGGGTCCTCAATGAACATTTTGAAGTATCTTAATCCAACCCACGTTTCTCCAAATATACTTCCCCCGGGAACAAAGCGTCTGAACGCAATCACATTACCGATCATCGGCCCATATTTAAAAATAAGGAGATAGATGATGGGAAGGATTAATAGTGAATACAACTGCCAGTCTTTGCGGAACAAGGTTGCTGCCGTTCGTAATCTGCTTTCTTTACGTAAAGATGTCATGGTTAACGTTGTTTTAGCGGTTTCCGACTCCATGTGTTTTCACTCCAATCCAGAACTTGATAGATATAGACTGTTTCATGGGCAATTCCCATCGCTTCTTTTTGTAGAAGACAACCAATCCTTCAACTTCACCCCCACTACGAAATAGATAACAGCTGAATGTAAGCGATATCATTTTAATGTGTTATGTAAAACCACACAATCCAAGGTGCTTCACCTCATGAATTAGCACTTAATAATTGATGTGATCTCCAAATCGAAAGAAGGTCTCCGAAGTGTATAAAGCGCTTACAATAAACCGAAAATAATTAGCAACAACTCCTGCTTCCATTCAAATGAATTAAGTCAAAAGAAATTGCTTAAGACAATCTAAATACTAGTCATACTAGTATGTTAGTTATATTCTAATCCAGCTTCCCCCTAATTTCAATAACTTTTAGCAAAATAAATGGAAATCTCATTTAACAAGGTTATTTAGTCAATATGCTCAAATAAAAAAACATTGGTAACTTCAAGAACGTCATCATCGTTCATTGAAGCTTCCAATGTTTCAGGGTGCTGAGGAAAGATGTTATAGCTGATCTGCTCAGAACTTAGCAATAAGCTGATTTAATTCCGATAAATGCGTTATTTCATGGTCAGGCGCATACGTTTCATTGTTGGTCTTATGCTCACGGTTAATCCATACGGCTTGGATGCCTGATGATAGAGCACCACGAATATCAGTCGTCAACTTGTCCCCAACCATCATGCTCTCTTCGGGTTTAACACCCAGTTTACTCAAAGCATGCTCAAATATGGAGGGATCTGGTTTTCCTTTTCCAAAGTTACCCGAGATAATAATCTCATCAAAGAAAGGAGTCAATTCAGGTACACCATCCAACTTCTCTTGTTGCAAAGCAGGACAACCGTTCGTCAACAGCAACAGTTTGTATTTCCCTTGTAACTGACGCAAGGTATCCATCGTTTCTTCGTACACATGAGGTCTGGATCTCCGCTCTACTCCAAACTGCGCGGCCAGTTGTTCAGCAAGGTCTTCCTGATCTATACCCAATTTCAACAAGCCACGACGCCAGGATTCTTTACGGTAAACTGGAGCAAGTTGTTCCAACTGACGGAACTCAGCTTGATCCCCTCCACTAAAGTTGGCCCAAAGGCCTTCAAACGGATTTATTCCAATCATTTTGGTAAAAGGAAAGGTCTCATAAGATTCATACAGTGCACGTGCCTCGTTACGAACAGCTTCTTCAAGTTCTTCGGGTTTGACCCCAGTCTCTTGTGCTGCAATTAGACAAGTCTCATGAAATGCTTCTCGAACACTGCGCTCATCCCACAATAAAGTATCATCCAGGTCGAACAAAATCGCTTTTAACGCCATTCCGATCATCTACCCCTTTATGCAATAATTACTTTTCGACGGTTTCCACGGTGATCTGGTGTGCTTTTGCAAACTTCAGCAAACGTTCTGCAATCGCATCTGTATCGTAACGGTTCAATAACTTGGTGAACACCCATCTTTTCCCGCGACTTTTATGTTCGATAACAACTGTGCCTGGTTCAATTCTGAATTTGACAATATCTTCAACCCCGATTGAACGTTCACGATTACCCTTCGTCGTTATAATCCGATTACTGCTAATCTTGATATATGGACGACGAAGCATGAAGATGACTGCCAAAAATACGTAAAGCAACATCGTCACCCAGTCCCAGGTTGTCATCGGAGCTTGCACAAGGAACGTGCTCATAAACAGATACAAAAAGGCGAGACCAATCAAAAATATAGGGAACAAAAGGCTGCGTCCCTTAAAGACTTCTTCACCTGGTGTACCTGTGATTGGTTGACCACTTTTTTTGCGTTGCTGATTTAACTGCTTGGAATTTTTCTTAACCGTTCTCTCGAACGAACGCGACATGAGAATCCCCCTTATGTGTCTTTGTATCGGCTACATAACTGTAAACCAACATTTCCCCCTATAAATTGCACACTCAAAATAACAGGAAGAAACCTAAATATCATAATGATATCATTAGGTTTCGTTAGTGTTTGAGTTTGCCTTGGCGGCCTTTGTCATTCTCATCATCAACAATCTCAATGGTATCCAGTTGTTGTCTGAAATTACTGCGAATATTACTCAAATAAATCTCTCTTAACTCAGCACGTTCAGCAAGTTCTTCCTCCGACAATCCAGTGGACTTTTGCTTACGAGCCAATTCGTTAATGCGTGCTACCAGACTATCTATATCCAAGCTTGTCCCCTCCAAAAATACAAAGTCATATTAACTTTGCCATGATAAAGGCAGCTTGTCAAGCTGACACGCGTTAACACTCATTGATGTGCTTTTATTCTGCGAATTGCGGTAGAGTTAGTACTTGCCCCACTTGGATGGAAGTCGCTTGAAGTTGATTCACTTTCTTAATTGCTTCTATATATATACGTGTATCCATATTTGTCGGTTTATGTTCCAAAGAAATACTCCATAATGTTTCTCCTTGTGAAACGGCTATCTTTCCTCCAGGCAGAACATCGTTCTCATTGCCAGCAAATACAGTTAAAACAGTGCTGCATCCAATAAATATAATCAATGAGGTAATGGCTATCTTTAACATCCATGAAGAAATCTTGAAACGCGCTAAAACCTTCTTGTAGTTCCCTATGTTAGACTTCACCAGTTCCGAATTCATCGGTTCATAAATACTTTGATAAGTTGAATATTTCATTAAATACCCGCCTCCAAACGTTTGTTCCTATCTGTTGAAATCAATATAACACGAACACTTGTTTTGTTCAATAGATTTTTAGAACAATTGTTCGCTTATTTTTCGAAGGAGAACTATCTTAATTCAAGCCCTCTTGCAAAGCATTTGCAGTATTATGCTCTGGCTATTGGACAAATTCTGTTCTATAAGTTAAAAAACACTGATTTAATGCCATTATATTTAGAACTTATGTTTGTACGAACGGAGGTTCTATGTTATAATTTTCCCAAACGTTACTAAAATGGGGTTGATACGGTATGTCGAAGATATCCAGCAGGCAGCAGGCTATTCTGGAGTTTATACGAAATGAAGTCCGGTTGAAGGGGTATCCTCCTTCCGTACGGGAAATTGGTGAAGCGGTTGGACTGGCTTCCAGCTCAACAGTACATGGACATTTGGATCGTTTGGAGAAAAAAGGTTTGATCCGACGCGACCCTACCAAGCCAAGAGCCATTGAGCTTTTGAGCCAGGAAGAATCTGAGCATTCTCATCAATTTGCTCATAGCGTTGCACGTATTCCTGTCGTTGGTAAGGTTACAGCCGGGGTTCCAATCACTGCAACCGAGAACATTGAAGACTACTTCCCTCTTCCTACACATTATGTAGGCGAACAGAAAGTGTTTATGCTTTCGGTAGTCGGAGATAGTATGGTGGAAGCTGGAATCGTTAACGGAGATTACGTTATTGTCCGTCAACAGCAAACTGCTGATAACGGTGATATCGTTGTTGCAATGACTGAAGACGATGAAGCTACAGTGAAAACGTTCTATAAAGAGAAAGATCATATTCGCCTTCAACCGGAGAATGCGACCTTCGAACCTTTACGTTTGAAACACGTTAGTATTCTGGGTAAAGTCATTGGCCTTTTCCGAGATATTCATTAATATCTAACCTGAGTAACAAAACTAGATGCAATGCACTGAAATACAAAAAGAGGTTGCCCTGATGAACAGGACAACCTCTTTTTATTTTTATATTGTTTTATCGGCTTATAATTCACTGCGTTTCAGAACACTCTTGTGATGCGAGAACACATCAAAGCTCTGTTGTCCGTGATATGAGCCCATACCGCTCTCTCCTACACCACCAAACGGAAGATAATGTGAAGTCATATGAGAAAGTGTGTCATTAATACATCCCCCACCGAAGGATACTTGATTCAGCACCTGATCCTGTAGTTCCTCATCCTGTGTGAAGAGATATAGCGCCAATGGTTTTGGTCGGCGAACAATCTCATC
The DNA here is from genome assembly GCF_024159265.1 of Paenibacillus sp. 1781tsa1. NCBI lineage: Bacteria > Bacillati > Bacillota > Bacilli > Caryophanales > Paenibacillaceae > Paenibacillus > Paenibacillus sp. 1781tsa1. The sequence continues at coordinate 4,056,029 of NZ_JAMYWY010000001.1, forward strand.
CAGCATGGGGTTCAAGTCACTGTACGTAAATACAGGAAGAATCGGACCGAAGATCTCTTCTTGCATGACAGGTGATTCCCAGTTCACATCTCCAAGTACAGTCGGCTCAATCAGCAACTGCTCACGCACAGAACGTCCACCTATCAGCGTTTTGCCATCTGTGAGGAATTTCGACAACCGATCAAAGTTACGCGCGTTGACAATATGCGGGAAATCAGTGTTTTGTAACACATCATCCCCAAATTTATCTTTGATCTCTGTGCCAATCAGATTAATCAATTCATCATGAACTTGTTCATGCACAAGCAAGTAATCCGGCGCAACACATGTTTGTCCTGCATTCAGGAACTTACCACGAACAATACGCTGAGCTACCAGCTTCAGATCTGCATCACTATGGACAATAGCAGGACTCTTACCGCCCAACTCAAGAGTTACAGGAGTCAGGTACTCCGCAGCTGCCTTCATAACAATGCGACCAACACCCGTGCTGCCTGTGAAGAAAATATAATCAAACTTCTCTTTCAACAATGCTGTGCTGGCTTCAACTTCCCCCTCCATAACGGCAATATACTCCTGAGGGAAGATCTCCTGAATCAGATCATACGTCAGACGAGATACGGCTGGTGTTAATTCAGAAGGCTTGATAACTGCACAGTTACCGGCTGCAATTGCTCCAATCAGTGGACCGAATGCAAGTTGGAAAGGATAGTTCCAAGGTGCAATAATAAGCGCTACTCCGTATGGTTCAGGATAAATGGTGCTCACCCCATCCGGCATAGCCGAATTGGTTGGGACTTGTTTGGGTTCAGCCCATTCCTGCAGATGTTCTAATGCAAAATCCAGTTCACCAAGAACAATGCGAATCTCGGAACCATAAGCTTCCGCCTCAGATTTGTTCAAATCCGCCCGAAGTGCATCTTGGATCCGTTGCTGATACTTCTCAATCCCTTTTCTAAGCTGTTGAAGCGCATTAATCCGATACTCGATATTTTTAGTTTGTCCTGTATAAAAAAATGTACGTTGTTCTGTCACTAGTTGTTTTGCCTGATCCATATTAACATCTCCAATTAATTATTAAAAATTAAATTGTTCAAAATTTAATTAAAGTATACCTCTTCTATATGAAACTTTCAACATAATATTGATTTGAAAGTATCTGAAATTGGGTAGGCGTTTTAATATATGAGAAAGCTACTATTCTTTTTAATGCAAGTATCCATTGATTATAGCGAATTATTGGGTATTATTAGAATTCATCTTTATTTTTTTACAGAAGATTATACGTACTGAGATCTGAAGGGATGGATATAGCTTGTAGATCTTACGCATTCAATGTCATCATCTGCCAACATATGTCCTAATTGCGGATAACTCTGCGGGCGAGGAGAAGTGGTTTCTCTAATTCAATGATTTGTGGTTTTATCCTTGAGTTTGTTTGCATAGTAAACAAAGGAGCCGTTGAAGATGGCTCCTATTTTTGCCCCTATACTCGAATGTATCACGAAAGTTTCTCTTTCCCATGTTCTTAATGGATACTGTGCGCTACGCTTCTCCTACTCCTCCATAATCAATGTTTTAGTAAATGCCAGATAGATATCCGAACCAACATAAGGCTACCGGGAGGAAATCATCTTTAATAATAATGTCTTATATGTATATTTATCTTATTATCAACCAAATCTATTTGTTCGATAAAAGGCATGTTTGTTGCAAAAATAGATCATTTCTATTAATTAGTCAACCTTAGTATTCCAAAAGAATATTCATAAATCCAACATTTTACAACTGTATTATTTACAAATAACAATCTTATATGGTATATTTAACCATGGTTGGCCAACCTAATTATGTGAGATCTACTCGATATCTTTAATTTCAAATAAAAAATTAAAACAGAATCTTACTCTATTGGTTCTAGTATATTTGGGAGGTTTGAATATGAAAAGATTAAGAAAATTCTCTATTTCTGTTATGGCAACTGCTTGTCTATTAGCATTCGGTTCCAGCTCTGCATTCGCTAAAACAGGGTGGGCCGATTCATTTGAGACAGCAGAAGTGATGTACTCAAGTGTAAACCAGTCTTCTGGATTTAGCGCAACACAGTATTTAGATAGCATGAGCGACAACGATTTTTATGTAGTCGACAACACAAACGGTTCATCCGAAATCACATATTCTGTTATAGCCACTCCACCAGCTAACTTCGACATTGTTATGGGTGTTATTAAAATGAATGCAAGCGGTGCGATCCTGTCCATTCAAATGGATAACTGGAATGGACGGGGATACCCTGAGGCAATTAGTTGGAATGCTAAACCTGGTGAGAAGGTTTACTTCAGAATTATGGACAACGGTATCAACAACTATAATGAGCCCTATACAATTCAATTCACAAAAACCAGCTAAATAATATTTTAGTAGATATTCAATGGCTCCCCGCTATATAAATGGGTGGGCCATTTTTTTATACTCTGTCGACAAGGATGAGTACTGCGATAAATTCATTTTTCGTTTTCCAGAGAGAATGCCCTTTAATTTGTTGAATTGTATCTCAAGAGAATGTTTCATTGAGTCAATATTGCTTATTCAGATTGAGAAAAGCTTTATTATCTACTATTTAAATGAAGTAATAATTTAGTGATCAAATCAATTTATTCTCACTAATTGACATAGAAATTCCATCAAATTCTTGAAATAGCTATGCATCATATTTATCTTTTCAAAGTTTGAACGAAGATTTTTTACTCATGGTCACGAAACAAAATTCAAAAGAAAATTTTTAGGTTCGTTATTGAATCTAAAGTTATCAGAATCTTACAACATTGTGATCTCCCTCCCTTTCCGTTCACTATCTCATACCTGCGTGTTTTTTTCACTTGAGTGCGGGGAAGAAATGAAATTCACTGAAGAAATTTTCGAATAGAAAAATATTTTGTGGGCATTTTGTGGGCACTTTGATTTTTCTTTAAATAGGTACTTGCCCACAAAAAGAAAAACCCCTCACGCCATGTGGCGAAAGGGATTCGGGGATTAGTACAAAGTAATATATTGATCGCGTTCCCATTGGTGGACTTGTGTACGGTACATATCCCACTCAATTTCTTTCAGCTCATAGAAGTGAGCCAAGGCGTGGTCGCCGAGAGCGTCACAAATGACTTCGCTGCGGATCAATTCGTTCAGTGCTTCTTTCAGGTCAGCTGGCAAGCTTGGAATGCCTTCTTCCACACGCTCTTCTTCTGACATGATGTAAATGTTACGGTCAATTGGAGCTGGTAAGGAAAGCTCACGTTTGATTCCGTCCAGACCTGCTTTCAACAAAACAGCCAAAGCCAAGTAAGGGTTAGCAGCCGGATCCGGGTTACGAACTTCAACACGTGTACTCAGACCACGGGAAGCTGGGATACGGATCATTGGGCTACGGTTACTTGCAGACCATGCTACATAGCAAGGCGCTTCATAACCTGGTACAAGACGTTTGTATGAGTTCACAGTTGGGTTAGTAATTGCTGCAAAAGCACGTGCATGCTTCAGAGTTCCAGCCATGAAGTGACGTGCAGTTTTGCTCAGTCCCAGCTCGTCCGACTCGTCAACGAATGCGTTCTCACTGCCTTTGAACAAGGATTGGTTACAGTGCATACCGGATCCATTCATACCAAACAGTGGTTTCGGCATGAATGTAGCATGTAAACCATGCTGACGTGCAATCGTTTTGACAACGAGTTTGAACGTTTGAATCTGGTCAGCTGCTTTCAGCGCATCAGCATATTTAAAGTCGATCTCATGCTGACCTGGAGCTACCTCATGGTGGGAAGCTTCGATCTCAAAGCCCATTTCTTCAAGTGTGATAACGATGTCACGGCGACAGTTTTCACCAAGATCCGTAGGCGCCAAATCGAAATATCCACCTTGGTCATTCAGTTCGTTAGTCGGGTTTCCTTTTTCGTCTGTTTTGAACAAGAAGAACTCAGGTTCAGGACCAACGTTGAAGGAAGTGAATCCCATATCTTGGGCTTCCTTCAGGTTTCGTTTCAAGATGCCACGTGGATCTCCTGGGAACGGGTTACCATCCGGAAGATATACGTCACAGATCAGGCGTGCAACACGGTTCTCTGCTACCCATGGGAAAATAAGCCAAGAATCTAGATCTGGATAGAGGTACATGTCGGACTCTTCAATACGTACATAACCTTCAATGGAAGATCCATCGAACATCATTTTGTTATCCAGAGCCTTAGTCAACTGGCTCACAGGAATCTCAACGTTTTTGATAGCTCCAAGCAAATCGGTAAATTGCAATCGAATGAATCGTACGTTTTCTTCTTTCGAAATGCGGAGAATGTCTTCTTTTGTATAACTCACTATAACCTCTCCCTTTCTTATCTGCGTATTTGGCTTGCCTGTTATATTTGTACATTAGAAAGTTCCACGGGTCAAGGAGTCTCACACCAAAAGTGCATGTTTTCCCCCCACTCGCCAAGTTATGCGAATTTACTTTTTATTAAAGAATCGGGAAAGCTCTCCCTGAATGAGAGATACTTGTCCAGGTCTCTTACCTGATACAAGCTGCTGTTTCAACAAGCGGTGCAACTGCGTATCGGACAGCTCTCTGCGTTTAACTTCAGTATCTGGCGTGATAACTGTAGCTTCCTCGGATTCTTTCGAAACAGGATTCATCACTTGTTTGATCCCGGCGATGTTAACTCCTTTTTCAATCAAAGCCTTAATCTCTAGCAATCTCTCTACGTCATTAAAAGAGAATAACCGCTGATTACCTGACGTTCTCGCAGGAACGATCAAGCTGTGCTGCTCATAATAACGAATCTGACGTGCAGAGAGATCCGTAAGTTTCATTACAATACCAATCGGGAATAAGGCCATATTTCTGCGAATTTCATCACCCATGTTCATCAACCTTCCAGTCATCTATTCTTCACCCTATTGTACATTTAGTTATTACCAAGTGTCAATGACGTGTTAGATAAACTCACAATAATTTACGATCTTTCATGGTCTGTAATGCCATCAAAACGCCATATTTGACATGAGAGTACGTTAATCCGCCCTGCATATACCCGATATACGGCTCACGAATAGGCGCGTCGGCTGATAATTCCAGACTTCCGCCCTGAATGAACGTACCTGCCGCCATAATGACAGGATGTTCATAACCAGGCATATCCCACGGTTCAGGAACCACATGACTATCCACCGCTGCTGCGCGCTGGATCCCCTGCACGAAGGCAATTAAGTGCTCAGCAGAGCTGAACTGAACAGCCTGGATCAGATCAGTACGAGCTTCATTCCAAGCGGGTTTGGTTACAAATCCGGATTCAGCAAACATCGCAGCAGCAAACGTACTACCTTTGATAGCTTGTCCTACAATTGTCGGCGCCATGTAAAGTCCTTGGTAGATGCCGCGTGTTGTCCCCAGCATTGCTCCAACCTCTCCCCCAATTCCAGGGGCTGTCAGGCGATAAGCTGCCAACTGTACGTACTGTTCCTTCCCACATATGTATCCACCGGTTTCCGCAATACCTCCACCAGGATTCTTAATAAGTGATCCGGCCATCAGATCAACTCCGACTTCTGTCGGTTCACGTTCTTCTGTGAATTCACCGTAACAATTATCCACGAATACGATGACATCCTCCTTAAGCCCTTTAACACGCGTAACCATCTCAGCAATTTCAGCAACACAAAAGGATGAGCGCCAGTCATAACCACGTGAACGTTGAATCCCAATGACTTTTGTAGCCGGTGTAATGCTTTTCTCAACTGCTGCCCAGTCCACGCTGCCTTCAGCAGTTAAAGCCGTCTCACGGTAGCCGATACCAAAATCGCGTAACGAACCTGTACCATCACCGGGTTTGCCAATCACTTTATGCAATGTGTCATAAGGCTTACCCGTGATGTACAATAGTTCGTCACCTGGGCGCAACACGCCAAAGAGAGCTGTACTAATCGTATGAGTACCCGAAGCGAAATGAGGACGTACCAACGCGGCTTCTGCGCCGAACACATCAGCATATACTTCATCAAGCACTTCACGCCCACGATCGTTATATGCATAACCTGTTGATCCTGCAAAGTGAAAATCACTTACTTTTCGCTGTTGGAAAGCATTAATCACCTTCCATTGATTGTGATCTGTGATCCGATCAATCTGTTGAAGTTGTCCTTCAATCTGACGCTCAACTTGATGTTGAAGTTCAGATATTTCTGAATCAAAGCTTACCATCTTACTTCATTCCCCTTCATAGCACGAATCTGACGTTGAATAGCCATTATCGTGTAACTTATCACATCAATATGTCATGAGTATTACGATTCAATAAAATTTTCGAGCATATAACCAAATTTCTCATATTCACCTTTTTGCAATTCCACTTCATAAATAACATCATTCTCTTCAAAGCTGGTATCCACTACATCACCAATTTTGTAGAGTACCGACGTAAGATCACCACGTTCTGCCGGAATACGGAAGCGTTTCGTGTCACCAGTAAGCTCGGTCTGAATTAATTCACGGATTTTAAGCAGATCTTCTGAGTCTAATGCGCTTACTTTAATATGATCTTTATCCAGTGGAAGCATCTCAAGCTGCTCTGGTGTGCACGCATCTTTTTTGTTATACAGGACTAACTGCGGTTTATCCCCTGCACCAAGTTCTTGCAGAATCGTGTTAACCGTCCGCATCTGATCTTCACGCATAGCTGATGAGGCGTCCACAACATGCAGGATGAGATCGGCTTCATTTACTTCCTCCAGCGTTGCCCGGAAAGCTGCAATCAGATCATGCGGGAGATTTTGAATAAATCCAACCGTGTCAGTAAGTACGATTTCTTTACCACTTGGAAGTTCCATCGTGCGTGAAGTTGGGTCCAAGGTAGCAAATAGCTGATCTTGAATATACACATCTGCCGCAGTCAACTGCTTGAGCAAGGTTGATTTGCCAGCGTTGGTGTAACCAACAAGGGCCACCTGAACAATACCTGTCTTCTTCCGGCGTTCACGATGCAACTTACGATGACGAGTCAATTCTTCCAGATGACGCTTCAGATCATCAATGCGCCCACGGATGTGACGACGGTCTGTCTCCAGCTTACTTTCACCCGGGCCTCTTGTTCCGATTCCGCCACCGAGTCTGGACAGATTCTTGCCATGACCCGACAACCGTGGCAACAAGTAGCTATGTTGAGCCAATTCCACTTGAATGATACCTTCTCTAGTGTTGGCACGCTGTGCAAAAATGTCCAAAATTAATTGGGTACGATCAATAATTTTAAGATCCAGAGTTTCTTCCAGATTACGAACCTGTGCGCCTGACAATTCCTGATCAAAAATAGCTGTAGTTGCTCCCAGTTCCTCTGCAATTGCACGAAGTTCTTCTACCTTACCTTTACCAATGAACCATTTGGTATCCCGTTTTTCCCTGTTCTGAGAAAGCACACTCAGCACTTCCACTCCAGCTGTCTCGGCAAGCTTCACCAATTCCTCTAAAGAATACTCAGGATTGATACCTGTACGTTTTACATCATCCGTAACAAGACTCACCAAGACGGCGCGATCTTTTTTGACCATATCTGTATCATGCGTGCCATTTGTCATGTATATGTTCACTCCCTCTAAGTACTAATCCGTTAATATTCATTACCACAAATATGCCATGGCATGCCTTAAGCCGAACCGGTTGGCCCGGCCGGCTAGTGTAAAAACTATATTATCGCTTACTTTCGCTCAAAGTTCAAATCCTCTGTACGGATTGTCATCAGCTCCAGTTTCCCTGGACTGCCTTCCGTGTATTGTTCCAACAAACGAACCGCCTGATGCCTGATCGAACGCTCAATGGCATTACGAACGTATCTGGCGTTACTGAACGCATGCAGCGAATCATTTTTTTCCTGAAGCAAATGCTGCTTTAGTTTGAGTATGGTCTGAGGCATTAGAATATAATCACGTTCTTTGGCCATAATCTCAGAGATTTGAATCAACTGATCAATGCTGTAGTCTGGAAACTCCACTTGAATAGGAAAGCGGGAAGGTAATCCGGGATTCGTCTGAAGAAAAAAATCAATCTCTTCCGAGTAACCGGCAAGAATCAGTATAAACTGATTTTTGTTATCTTCCATGGACTTGGTGATTGATAGAGTTACTAGATGAATTAATAGATTCAATCTCCTTAAAAGTGCTGAATTTATATACTATCTCCAGCCTTTTATTATCATTTAATATCACCTTTTCGATGAATAGCTTCATTATCCTTCTTTTATCTTCTATAGACAGACTATCCTTAACTATTTTCCTGTATTTATTTAGCATTGAAACTGCTACCTGTATATTATCGTCATCGCTCTGACTTATTTTAAGGTTATCATTTATTGCACCAAGTTCTTTATTTAGTTCATCAATCTCATTCTCTACTGGTTCCAATTTAATAGAGAGTTCATCTTTAGATTTAATTATTCCATCAGCATAAAGATCAATATATCTAGCCTTAGAAGACTCTTTTTCTTTGATCAATTTTATAATCTCATCTCTATTTCTTTCCATGTCTCTGACTTTTGATACATCTGAAATTCTCTCAAGCATCTTATCGATCAGAGTTTTAGGATTATCAATCAGCTTCACTACTTCGCTCCAAATGAGAGAGTCTACCATATCAACTCGCCAATTTTCTCCTAAACAAAGTTTATTGGATTCTCCGGTTTCAACACTATACGATTTTTTTGTCTTTCTTGTGCAACTATAGTATTTAAGCAATCCATTTTGCGTCCTAGTGGTAATACCAGACGAAGCAGCAGCTCCACATCTTCCACATCTGGCAATCCCCTTTAGTAGGTAATCTTCCGAGGGGCGACCACCATTTTTTATATTTCCATCTAAACACTTCTGCAAGCGACCAAATGTAACCTCGTCAACGTAGGCTGGAATCGTGATTTTCTGCCATTGGTCCCTTGGTTTAGGTACTTGTTTTTTCTTACCATTGATTCGCACTACCTCAGTTTTTCCATAATAGTATGTACCCATATAAGACTCATTTCTAAGTATTCGACTGATGGTTGCTTGATACCACTTGTCTCCCTTTGGTGCAGGATACTTCTTTTTAGCTAAGTATGCGGCAACCTCTGAGCCAGTTGAACCTTCTAGTATCATATTAACCATTGTCAAATATCTCTCTTTTTCATACTCATTTTCAACAAGAGTATTCAGATCTTTATCATAAGTATAACCATAGATACGATTCATTCCGGGTATCTTGTTGTTAAAAACCATCGTCCTTCTGCCACGTTTCGTATTTGCAAGAATCTTTGCCTTGTTGTACTGAGCAATGGAGCCTTGGATATTGTAATTTAACATTGACTCGGCATTTCCCTTTTGCAAATCGAATTCCACAAAGTGCAAATCACAGCCAAGTTCCCAAATTTGATGGGTAATTTGTTGTTGTAGGTGGAGATGTCTACTCAATCTATCTGGGTGTAGAAAGATGACTTTTGTTCCCAGTCCTTTCTGTAATAAGAAAAGTATGTAATTCAGCATTGGACGATTAGGATTGTCACCAGATTCTGCCTCTTCCCGTAGAACAATAATCTCATCTTCGCTAATATCAAACTTATCTTTTGCATCTTTCACGCATATATCGATCTGAGATTCAAGCGAATAGTTATCAATTTGAATGTCAGATGATACACGAGTATAAACAATAGCCCTGATCTTACCGATCAAGGCTGTAATTTGAGTTGCATTTAGCTTTTGCATATCTTTTAGAACAATCATTTTAATCCCCTTTCTGTATTTTCATTCATAAAACCTATTATAGCATAATTAACTCTCATCAAGGTTAACGTCTGAATATTTATTGACGATATGTTCAATCCAATCAGAAAATTTGTCTTCGAGTTCTTTTTTATCAAAACTGTGTTCATCTGAATATTTGTTTGTAATTGTGTATTCCGACATTCGTTTCAATTTTAAATTCTCATTCATTCCTTATTCGCATCCTTTTTTCCATATGTATTGATTGCTTCTTTGATGAAGTCTTTTAAATGGTAGTGCCATCTTGTTCTAGGTTTAAAACCTCTAATCTCAATTCCTATTTCTTCGCAAATGGCTAGTGAAATACTACTTTTATTTACTTTGCTTCTATATGTATGCTCCTTGATTTGATTCTGGGCTATGTTTTGATACTTTAAAAATTCTTCTATATGTATAAAGTACGCCTTGTTTTCTGGCTCACGAAAATTCATAATGAATCCTGATATTACACCTTCGTATGTATTTGCTTCTGACAGCTTATCGATCTGATGTTGCTTGATTACACTTTCCTGAAAACTAATCGATTTATCCTTTGTTGATTTAAGTTCTAATGTGAATAAATGATTCTTTGCAAACACCATACAGTCATAGTCATTTTTCGTTACTCTAACTCGCGAACGAAGATCAACGGGGATGTGAGTGTCTTTTAAACGTACAAAGAATATCTTCTCTACACTTTGAGCTGCTGACTTCTGAAAATCCTCTTCAAAAACTTTACCTAGATTTGTAGCCAATAAATCATTCCTCTCCAGCAATTAATCGTTTAGCCTCTACCGATTTAAACAAACAATCATATGTATCATGAACACAAACTCCATACACATCTAATATCTCTTCGCCAACATTGATAGTTTCCCCACACCCATAACAGGTTGAATACTTCACCTCCTTTTCTTGCGGATCATGAAAGTGGATATAGTGGTAATCATTATCGAATCTATCCATTTGTTTTCTCAACTTTTTCATTCAACAATTGATTAAGAACCGTTCCAACAACCTCTTTATATTCATTCTCGGTCAACTTGCGTCCAATAATTTGCTCAATCTTTGATTTGCTAAGCTTGTTCTCCATTTATTCATTCTCCTTATACTTGTTGTAGCCAGTGATCCAAACATCTGTCTGATCTGTGGCTCTGAAGCCACCATTACCGTCTGGGACTTGTCTTGGTTTTTTCTTATGGCTTGTTATTTCAATTAAATCTCCTTTCTCAATTTTCAACGCTTTATCTTTGACGTTAAATGTTTTCTTGTCCATTTTAAAGACACGTTCATCACCATTACGAAGATTGTATAAGGTAAGCTTGGGACTATATTTAACATCTAAATCGGTAACTACACACCAAGCCGATTCTATATCGGGAAATACAGCTTCGGAGTACCCTAGCATTTCTTTTTGGAACATCACTTCTTCGTTTGGCATAACTTTGGAGTAGTCATTCTCAGTGCGAATCCTATTTTCTTCATCAACTAGATCCGCCACCCTCTTAAGTTTAGTCTTCTCAACGTATGTTTTTTTATATTGAGATTTTCCACTTGAGAACTCTTTGTACAACGTCACCAATAAACTAATGTTACCAAATTCTCTAAAGAACCCAAGACGAATCAATATATCAGTTTGACGACTGTTGACCGATGTTTTTTCGTTTAAATCCACTAGCAATTCAACAAATGATGCATATGTATTTTTACTTAAGGATAATAGTTCTTCTGCAATCTTTTCATTAAGGTATTTAATAGATTTTAAACCTTTGTAGATAGTATTATCACCCTTACTAAATGAGTAATCAGCGTTAGATTTTCCAAATTTAATCGGTGACACCTCAACACCTCTTGTTTTAGCATAGTTAATTATTTGACCTGTCTTTTCTATGTTGTCATTATTTATATTTAACATCACAGTAAGAAAGGCTAGAGGGTAATAGTGTCTTAGATATCCATTTCCATAGCCGATGTGAGAGTATGGATTTGAGTGGTTATCGGAGAATCCATAACGCTGTGCATCATCTATGACCTGTAAGAAAGGCTCTAAGACAGCAAGCGCATCTTCTTCCGTCTCTCCGTAATCCAAATTCATTTTATGCACAAAACGCTTTCTTATCTCTGGTAGAAACTTCTCTGTTCCTTCTTTTTTACTCAATCCTCTTCGAACACTATCGCTCTCTGCCATTGAAAACTCACAGAATTCTACAAGAAAGTTCATGATTTGTTCCTGATATACTAAATATCCAATAGTGCTCTTCAGAAAATTATTCAATGCTTCATGACCATGATCTTTGAATATGCCATTTGCCAAAGCTTGTCTGTATGAGTCTCCCGATGGTCTAATTGCTCCATTGCCAATTGAAAATAGCTCAATATAACTAAACATATCATTCTGTTCTTCTATCTTATGTATTGTTTCTTCACTCAGTAGATCTTTAAGATATGCTTGGGCAGAATTACTTTCCCATTGGAATATGCCTAAACCTGACTCTCGTATCGAATTCCAGACATCTTTATCGTCAACATCCATATTGTCCGGTGTAAGTCGTTCAATTCCAGCCAATTTACAAGTCTCATTGATTATCTCGTTATTATCCAAACCTAAAATATCCAACTTTACATAATTGAGTCCATCGAGTTCTTTCATATTGATCTGACTCACTGGATACTTGCTTTCTTTTGTATAACAAAGACCAATGTTGTCTTCGAGACTTACTGGAGAAACAATATAACCAGAAGGATGAGACCCTATACTCACTATAACTCCTTGCACCAACTCAACATATTTGAATAGTTCAGGATACATTTCGAGATACTTTGGATCTACTCTATCTACCTTCTTATCGTCTTTGAATACTGACTTAGCAATAGCGTCTACTGTTGCAAGATCCATACCTAAAGCCCTTCCAACTTCTCTAACTGCTCCTTTTAGTGCCACAGTGTTAAAGGTGATAATCTCTGAGAAGTTAATGCCGGGAATTGTTGCTACGTAATCAATAACATCTTGCCTTTTAGATGGAGGCCAATCTAAGTCAATATCAGCAAGAGAGATACGCTCTGGATTCAAGAACCGGAAAAAATTTAGCTTGTGTTTTATACTATCCATCTCAGTAATTTTCAATAAATACGCAATTAAGCTTCCGTTAACTGATCCGCGACCATATCCTTGATAAATATCATTACTATGCGCCCAATCAACTACGTCTTTTTGGAGGAGCATGTAATCAATTGCTCCAACCTTTTTATATGTATTAAACTCTTCTCTAATTCGTTTAAAGTATGCATCCTTTTTTTCCTTGTCAAACTTGTTAATTCCTCGTTCGATTACTCCAACATTTATCTTTTCTTTGAACACTTTTTCTGAGTCTTCGTGCAGCTTAGGATACTTGGGTGACGAGTCAATTGTAAACTCTTCGATATTATCTGCCATAACGTTCGTATTATGTATAGCTTCAAGGTAGACATTTCTAGGTAAGGCCGATTGCTCCTCAAACATTTTGACAACTTCGGGATATGTTTTAAATGTTAGATCGAATGCATCTTCATCTCCATATGTCGCACCCTTAGCCTTCATTAAAATCTTACGCGCATCAGCATGAGATCTGTTTAAGGCGTGAGTATCTGTCCCTGCAATAAGCGGTATGCCTGTTTCAAGTGACAGACTGTGTAGATGTTGATTAAATAGCTTTTGCTCAGGGTGAGTGTGATATTGAATCTCAAAAAACATTCTATGCTTATTTTTAACAAAGAAATCCATAAATCTGTTCATCATTTGCTTGTTGTCATTTTTAATTGCCCTCCATAGCGGAGATGCAAGGCAAGCAGATGTCATGATAATATTATCTGAGGTATTGAATAGCTCTTCAAAAGTAATCCTTGGATTATAATAATAGTGTCCGTCATCTTTATTGTTCGAGAGCGATGTTAGTTTATTTAATTCCTGTGCTCCCTCAAGATTCTTTGCGATTAGCATATAGTGGTAGTTGTCGCGAATCAAGCCGCTTTCTTTGTCATTATGTTCGGTAAGGTATACCTCATTCGCATGAATGTACTTCATGCCTTTTTCTTCGATCGATTGCTTCTTCTTGACCCAATTAAATACATTTCCATGCTCAGAAAAACAGATTGTTTGCATATTAGCCTTTTCTGCTTCATCAATATACTGTTGATACTTAGTCACAGAATCTATAGCCATTGAAGTTGATGGATTGCTAGTGTCTGAATGCAAATGATAAATTACATAATTATCCGTATGATCATCTCCTTGCTTGCACATTTCATAAAATATTGATTCTATATATTATTTTATTACAATTAATCTACGTCTTAACCACCTCCTTTAAGTCCTCCTGTAAAGATCAATCATTCTTTTTAAGATGTTCCACTCTTTACAGGAGTCGTCTCTACACTGTATAGACACCTTCAACTTTCTTTGTTTCGGTTAAATTTGATGTTATGTCTCGCGCTGTGATCTCCATTAGGCTTTGACGAGATATCCTCTCACGTTTCCTCATTAGTCTGACAGCTTGATGACGGATTGCTTTCTCAATAACATTACGCACATATCTGGCATTGCTAAAGTGAATTCTCAGATCCTTTTCCTCTTGTATTATGTGCTTAAGTTTATCTGCTGCATCACCAGTAAAGCTGTAATCTTTCTCTGAGACCATTTTTAGAGCAATCAACATTAACTCATCCGTAGAGTAATCATCAAAGTTAATCTGTATAGGGAACCTAGAGGGCAATCCTGTGTTGATCTGAAGAAAGTCGTCCATCTCTATGGGATACCCAGCAAGTATGATGATTAGGTCGTCACTTTTGTCCTCCATTACTTTTACAAGTGTGTCGATAGCCTCTTTACCAAAGTCTTTCTCTCCTCCTCTGGCTAAGCTATAAGCTTCATCGATAAAAAGTATTCCTCCCATAGCCTTCTTTACGAGATCACGAGTCTTCAATGCTGTATGTCCAATGTATTCTCCAACTAAGTCAGCACGTTCAACCTCAATCAGATGACCCTTACTCAGTACACCCATTTTATTTAGCATCTTAGATATAATCCTTGCTACGGTGGTTTTGCCAGTACCGGGATTACCTTTGAAAATCATATGGTACACCTGCTTACTGTTCTTGAGACCTTCCTCATTCCGAAGTTTATTGACTTCTATGAGTGCATGAATTTCATATATAAGATCCTTTACTTTTTCAAGCCCAATCATCTCACCCATCTCTCTAAAAATGTCTGCTGTGGATTCATTCTGATTGCTTGTCGGTGCAACCTGTTCAGCCAACTCAGGAGTCAACTTATATCCTTCGTCTGCATTAAATACAATGTTAATCCTTGATTCGTTTACGGTTATTCGTCTAACGCTTTCGTCCACAGTCATCACCTCGTTAAGACAGTATATGGGCGATGTATTGTTAAAATGCTCAACTGTATTCGTGAATAAAATGTATGTATAAGTAGGCCGAAGCCTACTTTAAAATGAATCAAATAATTCATCCAACTTCTCCTCATACTGCTCAATATTCTCTGATTGTTCCTGTTCGCTCTGAATAATGAATTCAGCAGTCTCGTCATTAGTTGAATGGTTCGAATTAGTGTTGAGTAAGAAAGGAGTACTGCCGAAGAACAATAACCTAAGTGCTCTCCTTACGACATCACTCTTATCTTCGTGTGGAGGCAGGTTTTTCCAAACTTCGCGTAGATCCTCATCTTTAATTGGTCTTAATCTTGCTCTTGCCGCTATTTCCATGATTTTTTACCTATCTTCCCGTACCCTCTCACTTGAGCTAACTGATCCATCAAGACTTTATTGGGTAAATCTAGGTAATCAAAGATATATCGAGCAGCTCCACCAGCAATTAAATATATGTCAAATTCCGTATTCAGACTTTCAATTTCATTCTTAATCTGTAAAGCTAATGATTTAAATGCTCTTCTAATCAAAGGAACTATGTTGTGACCTTGGTATTTACCTGAAATAACGTATGGGTCTAATTCGTAAATTGCAGGTGTATGTCCAGTTAATTTTTGTATGTAAGTTTGTAGAAGTGTGTAGGCTTTCTCGACACCAACCAATACACTTTTTGACTCTTTCATTATTGTGGACTTATCAAATCCCAATAGGTTTAGAGTGTAAAACCCTAAATCTGCTGTAAGTATTTTTTTCTTTGCCTCTTTTAATCTGATGATCTTTCCATCGTCGTCTAGTAAATAGTCCATTGTAATGCCCAAACCCTGTGGAACCGTCTTGCACCTTTCAACGATGGGTTGCACGGGGTAACTCTTCCCTTTTCCCTTTCGAATTTTATATTCTCCTTGATCGGCAAGACCAAGTAGTTTTTCTTCGAATGGAGCTTTTTGTGTGAAGTAAAAGTTAATGGGAAGTCCACTAACCAAATTCACCCTATCTTTTTTTGCCAAGTATCCCAACGTGGTCTTCATAACAACATCACTAGTTTCAGCTTCAGCTTTTTTGTTGTTTAGTGAGAAATACTTTATGTCGCTGAATTCTAGAGCAACATTTCCCACAAATAGTTCATCATTGTAGACGAAATGATCTGATTTAATATTCTGATCAAACATGTCTTTTGCTTCTCCTACTATTGTGGGCTGACGATAAAATTTACCATCTCTTTCTGCTTTGGTCCACTTAAAACCCAGATCTAAGTTCAGTATATTACTCAAAGTGATATAACCTCCTCTAAAGTCATGTACACAAGTATTCGCAATTAAGCCATACTGGTATATTTGTGTACGTTTGTAGCCTCTATGAGTATGATTATACCACCATTTATATTTATTGTACATATTTTTATTCTTATTATGAAGTTTTAATAAAATTGATGTTTCATCAGGATTTAGACTTCAAAAAACGTTGATATCTGAAGGATAATTCACTAAGCCATTCATGATTATCACAATTTTCAGTTCGAGTATCTAATGCAAGGTCAATCATTGAAGATAATTGGTCACCAGTCAACTCAACATCGTCTGAATCTAAAATGCAATAAAACTTTACATTCTGTTTGTAATTGTCTTCATCATCAATGTCGTTTAATTCATTGTCTATGTATAGGTTCAATCTCACTTTTGTTTCTGGATGCTCACGCTCAATCATTCTGACCGCTTCATAATAGCTAAACTTTCTGTAACGGTCACCTTCAAACTGAAAATGAAGGATGTAGTTGTTAAAGTGGAGCTTCCTGTTAACATAATCGTAGCTTGCATAGTTCATATCAAAGTTGTATTCAAATCTTATACTTTTATCTTTAAATGAAGGGTAGTACATTCTTAATCGTTTCTCAAAAATCAAGAATAATTCCTTATCGTTTAATTCAATCATATGTATTTACCTTCCTATTAATATGGATCATTCTCGGTCTGGTAATATTCTATGCCGTAGTTTAGCTGCCATTCGGTCAATTTTACTATGTATTCTTCATACTTCTCTTTCTCAATCAATCCCTTATCAAATCTACTATTTAAAATCTTTGTGTAACTTTGAATCTGAATAACGCATCACTCCTGTTCTCTATTATACTTTTAAAGGTGTATAACAATCTGAACAAATAATCCATGTGCATGTGTCTAGGCACTTGAATACTGATACCATTATGAGGGCACGAAGTATTCTTTAGTTGAAGTAAATCTCGGCTTAGCTTCACAGTTATTGCAATAGAGAGAGTCTGCATTGCTATATAACCTTGCTGATGGTTTATAGCCGTATATGCCTATGTGTCTATTTACATTTTTCATTTTGTCTCCATTAACTCATATATCATTGCCTGATATGGGATAGCGACGAAAATCATGCCGATGATGAACCACAGTAAATGGCCCCATGTAAATTTCAATTTACCTCTAAACACACCTATAAATACAACTAGACTAAGGATTGAAAAGAACAATAGCCAAGCATTAATTACTACATTTAAAATATTTATCTCTCCTCATTAGCGCTGAAGTGCATCTTTTACAAAGAATCATTCAATTCTTTTAGTTGATTAATTACATCATACATGTACCAATACAAGTCACTTATTTCCTCAGACTTGTGTCCATCAAGAAATATCCAGTAAGAATCTCCTTCAAAGGATATATCGATTGCATTTGTTCTATATACTTGTTTCCATCCACCAGTATGTCTTTCTTTTAATTCTCCGTGCTGCTCTATGTATTTTTTGAACTCTACATTAAACTTTTCGTAACTGTTAATTGCATGACTTAATTTTGCAAATCCCATGTATCCTTCTACTTCAATATGAAACTGATCTTTATCTGAATACCAAACTCTGTCTTTCCAAACACTGTAATCATCGCCATCCCAACTGAATACTTCTTTAGTGTGGCCTTTGCTTGCTGCTTCATCAAACTTGCCTTGTTTATAAGCTTCATTGTAGTAGGCTTTCCTGATTGACTCCATCTCTTCTGAATAGAAAAGATCTTTAAGTTGTCGATTATCCATTCCCATTTTCCTCCCCAAAGTAATTATTAATCGCTTCTTCGATATAACTTTTTCCAATATTCAATGAGTAATTAACGTTGAATACAGTCTGGTACACCAAAGGGCATAGCTTCTTCTTGATTTTTACATTGTGACTATGAATCACTCCTACTCTCTCAACCCACTCAGAATTATTTTTATATGTGATTTTATATGTAATATTGTCATAAACATAATACTTAATTATTTTATTTCTGCTCAAGATACTCCTCTTTTCTATGTAAAATATAAGTTTCATTTAAACTATGTATTATGCAAATGCTGGAGCCAATTTCCGCACACTATTTTTAAAATGCTGATGAGCTCTTTGTCTTGTGACATTCATATCCCTGCCAATATCGGATACACTCATTCCTTCAAAGAAGTACTTACGAGCGAAAATTTTCTCATTGGAAGTCAACTTTCGTTCAATGTATCCATTCAATACACCATCAAAAATAGAATCTTCTACAGCGACTAAATCAAGGTGACTTTCATCTGACAATACTTCTGACAATAATTTTTCGCTATCTCCACTATTGTCCTTGTAGAGATTGTTGTCCATACTAATGCTAGTGTATTTGCTGCGACATTTCATTCCTTTAGCTCTAGCGTTAGCAGAAAACTCCCTGTTTACTACTTTAGCCATGTAGGTTGTGAATTTAATATTTTTAGTGTGATCATAAGTATCATAAGCTTTTAAAAGTCCAATCATTCCCATACTAACTAGTTCATCAAGCTCTTCAGGAGACCCGTTTGATAATGTTTTGTTAGCCAACTTTACTACAAAGTGCATGTTGTTTTTGATGATCTTATCCTTTAAGTCTTTGTCTCCTGTTTCTTTGGCAAGTTTGATCATTTCCTCATTATTGAAATTAGGAATACGCTTCTCTAACTTAATGCTAATTTTCATATGATTCACCTTTTTGTACATTATGTTGAATGTACAATCCTTCTTCTGTAATTTCTAATAGATTTAGTTGTTTACCGTATGCACATGCTCCATCAATACCTATTTTGTCTCCTTTGGAATCAAACCAGATATCAGCAGATCCATGTAAATGAATTGCTGGAGTATGTCCAAAAATCACTTTCTTATCTAACCATGTGTTGTTTTTGAAAAACTGTTCTCTGATCCAAATAAAATCATCATTCGATGTGCTCTTCCAATTATTAAGCAATGGATTGATACCAGCATGAACATATATATGATTATCGTCTTCGTAATACAGTGAAAGAGAATCAAGGAAATCTATATGATGATGATAATTCTTTCGTATGTACTCTTTTACTTCTATGTATTTATCCCAATCGAATCCTTCCTCAAAATAATCTCCACCAATGTAACTAATTAGTGTTGTGAATCCACCGTTATTGAGCCATTGAGCATCATACGCCTCATCATCATGCTTAAGTGCAGATACCATCATGTCATCATGGTTGCCTTTTAAGACAATAGCATTTTGTTCACCTTTGAGAGTCATAACTTGATCCACGACTTGTTTACTTCTCAAACCTCTATCAACATAATCACCAAGAAGCATAAGTTGGTCTGTTGCTGGGTTGTATTTACACTTATTAAGAATACAATTGAATTCATCGTGACAACCGTGGATGTCGCTAACTACGAGTTTTCTGATGTTATGGCCTCATTTCTATTGATTTATTGTGTACGTACTATTAAAATTATTTTATTGCAGGGGTGCAATAGACGAAGGTTTAACCGAGAGCAGTCATTACCTTAATTGGTGTGGCTGCTCTTTTTTTGTTGTAAAACAACTGTTTCATTATCTTATATAACTACTCTGCAATGTCATCTATAATCTCTTCAAGTTGCCTAATAGCTTTGTTGGATAAACTCTGTTTGTGTAAATCCAACCATTTTACTAAGCGTGAATTTATCGTTTCTTTTAGATCCACCTTGATGAGAGGCACAGTATATTTATGACTCTTCTTTATTGAAGAAGCATAGCTTTCTGATACATACACTGGTTTGTGAGTAGCCGATTTCGATATTCTATTATAGTCATCTTGATTGGTTACTGGTATTGCACTTTCTCCGTTTTCATCCAAAAAGTCTTCGTATACTTTATCAAATAACTTATCAGATCCATCCACACTTGCTATGTATTGAACATCTGCTGCATTGTTCTTAATTAAGTCTAAAGTTCTATCTGAATCAACGCCTTTTAGCATTTTAGATGACAACCATCTTAATTGGAATGAATCGGCTAACTTGCGATCTCTGTCTATATTTATGTATTCAGGTTTAAAGTCGTATCCTTGTGTGTACTCATTGTAATCACACACAAATAATCCATTTACAAAAACCTTGCCTCTATATCTCTCTTCTTCGAGAACTCTTCCTAATCTACTCTCAATAATTTTACCAACGTCCTGCAAATGGAGATTGGAATCTACAATTTCTTTGTATTCATCTTGAGTGATACCCTCTATTGTAATTGTTAAATCATTATCAGGAACCTTATTCCAGATAAACTTTTTATCGATAAAAAATGTGAGAATCTCTTCCCCGCCATATCTTCTAGCTTTTACAAATCTAGGATTCCACACTTCCCTGACTCCGTAGTTATAAAAGGTAACTTTCTTTTCTAATCTGGTTAGCACTAATGTTGCAATCTTATAACCTTCGCCGAACTGACCAATTGTATTTGGATCGTTCCTTTTTGTAGATGAACCAAGGAGTAACGTTCTAACGTCCAAAATTGATGATTTATTGCCAATGCAAAGCACCTGTTTCTGATTGTCGTAATCGAAGAACATTTCATTGTTTGATTTAACCGTTTGTTGATCAAGTGCATTTTGAAAAAGTTCTCGTACTGCATCTACTACAGTCCAACTGGGAACATAGTCTTTTGATAGGCTCAATTCATATTTGCTCAATTAATCATCTCCCTTTACTATTAGAATTTGTCATATTTACGATGCCAACCACACTTGGAACATGTAGCTGAAATTCTGGTCTTGGATGTCGTTTGGTTATAATCTACATAAAGTGTTTTAAAAACACCTTCTTCATACAACCACTCATGATCACATGACCAAGATCTAATTGTCCATATCAGCCATTTCAACTAAATCTCCTCCTTTTATTTCTCTGTAAAACAGGTATTTCATCATCTTATTTATATTTCTCTTCATAGATAAAGTAGGCAATACTATCTACATGATGAGTATAAAGGAAATCCTTAAAATCCTCATAAGTGTGATAAAACCCCTCATCTGAGTATTGATTTTCTGCCTCTGATAATACTTCGCTTGCAAATCTTCGAGCAGCGCTGTTTTCCTTAAAAAAGTAGTCACCTTTGTTAACTAAAGTATCATTGATAACCTGAAGGTGTTCGTAATATTCTTCCATACTCTAATCCTCCTATATATACGCTTCGATATCATCCTTCATTGCTTGCCATAAAGCATCAACAAACTCTTTTCCTTCGTAGTGTTTATCAAAAGCAGCCACATTCCACATTCCATCTATAACACTTTTGCTAATTATTACTTCATCTAAATAGTCAATCATCTTACCAATGTCCATCTTCCTATGATGATAATTGGCCCAATCTTTACGAGGTACAATATCACTAAAGAAAGAGTAAAACTGTTCCTCTGTAACTTCTTTTGCTTGTTTTGGGGTAATATGATATTTCATCTTAACCAACCTATGTACGAGATTAGTGCATCGGTGAATGTGCTACCATAACTCATTTGGTGCATAATCCAGCCTATATCCTTATCCTTCTTTTGTAGAGTGAATAGCCCTCTGAATTCCTCATCTGTTAATTCTAATTTAAATTTATTGGCGTACTTTTTAACTTGTTTGAAGTGCCATTCTGTCCTTTCATTCCTCACTAGCTCGTCTGCTAGATGTTCGTATTCAATTACGTAAATCATCTATACTCTTCTCCCCAATCTTCTTCTGTTACTGCTCTCAAAGATCTATCAATATGTATTCTTGTTCTTTGTCGAGTTTCATTTTAACTTCTTCTGGATGCTCATCTTCCGCATACTCGAACGACTGCTTGTAAAACTCAACGTCTTCAATGTGCCAAAGTTTTTCGTTTGGAGTTGCATTTGCTTTACGGCAACTTCGATATACGCTCAAATACAAATGATCGCTTAATTTAATCTCTAGTCGCCCACATGCACATCCGCCCTCAGTATCAAAATTCAACATCCTATCTTTAATATTACTTATAATGTTTTGAAAGTAATCTTCTTTAATTCTTAGCATTGACATTCCTCCTGATTAAGCATTAATTACATATACATAAGTCCATTCACCGTACTCATGTTTGTCTGACTTAAAATTGTAACTTCTCTTAATTTCTCTCACTAAATATTTCTTTCGTGTAAAGTTTTCTTTATCACCAAATTCAAGTATCTCTCCAATACGAGGAATGTTGCTGCTTGGAATCTCAGTGAGAAGTAAATCACAATCATCATAATCTGAATATCCGTTCGTTCCACTCTTAACCATTACATAAAACATTTCATTACACTCCTCTATTAATTCTTGATCAAACTAGACTTTCACAGACATTTGATAGTAATTTCAAATTCAAAATCTTTATCTTGTTCATCAAAGCCCTTTAATAGATTATTTGGGTAAATCATATACCTTCCCTCAGTAACTTCGGCTTGATCGTCCTCATCTGGCTCTCTACCTAATATCCTGATGAAGTCTTCCTTGATAACATCCCATACAAATGACTCGTAGTCGCCGCTTGGTTTACCTGTGAACTTAATTGTTTTCTCTTTCATTGCTTAGCCTCCAATAGTTCTGGATTATCGCGTATGCTTCCAATTACCTCATACTTGATTACAGATGGATCACTCTCACTTTTGAGCCAACTAATTGCATTCATGTCACAATCAATCCATGGTTCCAAATCAAAGGCTGGATATCCACGTTCTGCTCCATATTTAATGACTCCAACGTAGTACTCTTCTTCTGAGTAATTAGAGTCAAAGGTGATTTTCATAATGCTGCCTTCATACATCTTTTTACCATTACTATCGTCAATTCCAATATAACGATCAGTTATATCAAAGGTTCCATTCACAATTTCTTTCAATATCATACTTAGTACTGACTGTCCTTCTGACTCCAATTCCAATCTCTCTTTATTGACCCATTGAGTAAGCTTATCTGCATCAATTACTTTCAATTTCACTTCATCTCCTTATTGATCTCTAGTCAAGTTTCTACACAATAATCTTCATCAATATGTATAACATCGCTTAATACATATCTTTGGAGTGTTTCATAATCTATAGATTCTCCATAGTACAACTTCAAATAATCGTTGATAACCTCATCATCAGATGGATTGTTTGGTCTATTCACAGAGACATCAATTTTAAACATTAGTCCAACTTCCCACTCCGTTTTTGTCTTAAAGCATACAAGGTATTGATTCATTCTTGAGTCCTCCTAAATGTCCAGTACAGCCAATAGTGCTGCCTTACAGCGTTGTTCAGGTGTTGCATGGATATAATCAAACATTCCTACATATTCTCCTGTGCCAACCACAACCTGTTTTAATGCTGTGCAATATTTAGCCTGTAACCTAAGTTCCTTGATCTTCTTTTCTACTTCCCATGCAGATGATATCTCTAGGGAATAAGCTAGGCATTCTCTCCATATCACGCCTGTATCAATTTCTTTAACAAAAACGCGTCTGTCGGGTATTGTATAAGTTACATGCCTATACTTAAATCCTGTTAAATCTTCGCCATTAAACAAATTTGAATGAATATAGCGGTCGATTTCCACTGGCTCCATCGCCAATACTTGCTCCCGGGTCAATGTTTTTGTCATTTATGTATCCTCCCTACATGCCAAATGGCACAAGTTTATCAAGCGATTCTTTCAGGTTGTCGATGCAATCTTTCATGCTATGGCTTAAATACCGTGGCTCTTGCCGATAGTCAGCGTATGCGTAAATGACATCGTTCACTGAGTACGTGTAGCCGCTGAATTCAATGAATTTGCGAACACGTTCCCACGGATCTGTTTCCTCTTCAATCTTACGCTCCTTCGCTCGTCTTTCATATTCGGTGATACATGCCGATTCAACGTGTTCCATATCTCCGTATTCATCCAAGCTAATTACGATATAGTGAGGAACAACCTTATACTCTTTTTCACATTCTGTGCACCTTGGGGCTGTGTACTGGTACATTCCATCGACCACTTCTGGTTTATCAAAGTCTGCATTTTCAAATACGATGAATCCCTTGCAATCTGTTACGTTACAACGATGTGCTTCAATTGCCATGTGTTATACCTCCTAGATATTTTGATAAAATTAGATTTTGATTAACTTTTGAGGCTAATTACCGCTTCCCATTCTCCCTTACGTTCGGATTCTGTCATTCCACAACCATCCATAGATGCATAGTGACCCCCAATCCATTTGATACTGAGCGAATCTGGAGAATATCTCTTACCTTGATTCGAAATAACTGTAAATCCATTCGCACTATACTGGGCTGCTTCAAGAATGTTCATTAAGCCAACCTCCTTAATAGCTCGCTGTTGCAATGGCGTAGGCAACACTTCGCTTCAATACTTGCATGTCTTTGATTTCATTCTCTTTAATCAGAATCTCGTTCTGTAACTCAACGATTCTTTTTGCACATGCCCCTCTTACATTTTCAGAACGTGTTACCAACTGCTTATATTTTAGTGCGGCAATTTCTGCTTCATTTTTTGCCTTAGAATATTTCATCTGTTTGCGTTTTGAAGATTCTGTTCTATGTATTTTGCGAAATTCTTTCTTGTACAACTCTTCTACCTTACTTCTAAATCCAATTTGTTTGTTTCGCTTAACTGTGTCTACTTCAATACGATATACAGTTGTGATTGCTTCTAAGTCATAACTAATGTGTACAGCAGTACTATAATTGAAGACATACATATGCGAGTCTTTTCCATCTTGATCAGGGACAACTCCAATATATTCAGAATTCTTTAAAATTGAGCGTATATAATCTGTAGCCATCTTTTTGTTTTTTCCATAGTCAGGGAATCGCTCCTGTACTCTTTCGAATGCGTGAGTAGACAATTCAATATTTCTTGGATATTCCATGTTATTCATCTCCTTAATATGTTGTTTGTACGTTGTTATATGTATTATGAGTTTTAATAAAAGACGGCTTTCATTCAAACGATTGCTTTTCCTGCCTTCCAGTCGTAAGCATTTTTAACCGATTTCCGCACATCAACACATTTGCTCAAGTCCTTGTACATATCCACTACAGTATTGTTCTGAATAATGAAACAGTTATGGTAATATTGAACGTGCCTCTCTTTGTCAGTTCTCTTGATCGCTTGTCCCAGCGCAATACTTCTTTCGATTTTGTACTCCACTTCACTGAATGAATCACATTTCATGTAACTCAAAGGACAGAGTTCTGCATACTTCTCAACAACATTATTTTTAATTTTCATATGTATTTTACCTCTTATTTTTTTATTATTTTTGATACTTTTCATCTATGTATGTATAACAGTATTCTTGTTCTTCATCATATCTACCTAACTCATAACACATTTTCTTGTGTGCTTCTCTGATTCCCTCAAACGCTTTACTCCAAAACAGATATTGAATCAATTTGTTGACCATATGTATTTACTATCCTCCCATCGACATCAATAAGATTGTTATGTAGTTATAAATTGAATGACTCACTATTGTTACTAAGATATTTTCACTTTTCTTGTAATGCCACGACCATACAAGTCCCAACCAAATGTACCCTAAAGCTAATGAAAAACTAAAGTGCGGAATTGCAAAAACCAATGAGCTCATTAGAGCTGCAATAATGAATCCAAATCTTTTATCTAACCATCCAAACACAAATTTTCTGCATATCAGTTCCTCAATTAAAGGACTAAACAATATACTGTAGACGTAAACAATTGGCAAACTAATGATTGTTTGAGTAGTGGTATCATTTGAACTTGTCAAAGACGTTATAATGTTGAACCCCATAAATGATAATGCTGTAGCATAGAAAACGTGTCTCCAAAAATTCAAAGTGACGATATCTTTAATCTTCTCATGCGTGATCCAATGTTTGTGATTTCTGATAATTACAACTAATAATATTGTTGGTAGCAGCAGCAATACTTTCATTTAAACTGATCATTTCTCCTCTCATGTCTCATCTCCTTAAATAAGAAAAAGTACAGGTTCTTTAACCTGTACTCATCTTATCACATATTATATTGTTTGTACATATATTTATTCTTATTTATTCGAATATATTTAACTATTATTTTGTAACATTTTTCGCCTTCATTAGTTTCAATTAGTTGCTCTTCAGTAACATCCCATTCATTCTCATCATAAGTTGGGAAATATGCATCTCCCTCAAATACAGATTGAATCTCATTTATGTACATATCTTCAACACGAGCAATAAACTGTTCATAGATTGAGGAGCCGCCTATAACGAATGAGTCTACAATCGATTCATTTGCTATCTTAATTACTTCATCCATATTATTTACAACAATACAACCTTCGGCTTGATAATTTTCTTTGGTGGTTAAAATAATATTGGTTCGGTTAGGCAGAATCTTACCTATGGATTCGTATGTTTTTCTTCCCATTATCAAATTTTTTCCGACTGTCATCTCTTTGAAGTACTTCAAATCCCAAGGTATGTGCCAAGGTAACCTACCATCATTCCCAATCAGACCATTCTTATCGGTTGCAACAATAATCGAAAGTTTACTCATACGGCAATTGGAGCTTTAATGCCCGGATGATGCTGATAGTTCTCGAACTCGAAGTCTTCAAACTTATAATCAAAAATAGAATCCGGCTTACGTTTGATTACCAGCTTAGGTAAAGCATAAGGTTCACGCTCCATCTGAGTTTTAACCTGATCAACATGGTTAGAATAGATGTGAACATCCCCTCCAGACCAGATGAAATCACCCACCTCAAGATCACATTGCTGCGCGATCATATGAGTCAAGAGCGCATAACTCGCGATGTTGAACGGTAACCCGAGGAACGTATCCACAGAACGCATCGTAAGCATACATGATAATTTACCCTCTGCAACGTAAAATTGAAACGCAAAGTGACAAGGTGGAAGCTTCATATTATTGATCTCTGCCACATTCCATGCGCTGACAAGATGACGTCGTGAATCCGGATTATTTTTGATCGAATCAATGACTGCGGAGATCTGATCGATTTTTTCTCCGTTTGGTGCTTCCCATGTGCGCCACTGCGAGCCATATACTGGCCCTAGATCACCGTTCTCATCAACCCAATCATCCCATATCTTCACACCGTTTTCCTTCAAATAAGATATATTGGTATCGCCACTCAAAAACCACAACAGTTCATGAATAACCGATTTGAGATGAATTCGTTTGGTTGTTACCAGCGGAAATCCTTCGGACAGATCATAACGGAGCTGTCTGCCAAATACAGATTGTGTTCCTGTTCCTGTACGGTCTCCTTTATGCACGCCGTTGTTCAGAATATCCTTCAATAAATCGAGATAGTTTTTCACTTAAGACGCACACCCTTCGCAAGCAATGTAGTTATCTCCCACCTTTTTGCTGATGTTAATGACTTTGCCTAGCTTGATATCAGACTCATCTGTAAACTCCAGATCGGCTATACGAGCAATGATCAGTGCAGCGGCCTCTTCCTTGCTTGTTGCCATTTGGCTGAACTCGGATTTTTCGCCTGTTGATACAACCTCATATAAATACGTATATCTCATCATTTTGTGCATTCTCCTTTTAGTTTCTTATGTCGTTTTTGCTTTTCTCTTAATGTTCAAATGAAAGGGCAGTGGATTAACCACCGCCCATATGTATTAGTTAAATCGTAATGTTCCCAAATCAATCTGGCGCTTGATTTCCTTCTCAATCTTTGGTTCTGGCGCTTCCCATCCATCAGGCTTAATTACTTTACCGACTTCGTTATAATGCGGCTTTCCATCTGGAAAGATTTTGGATAAGTTTGCACTATGGACAATATCGAAAATCACATCAGGGATAACCGATGCTTCAACAAGTCCACCTTCAGCAAAATATTTAATGTCAATTAGCGCATCAACCTGTCCAATCAGACGATCTTCAGGAAATGGTTTGGTTAGTTGCTTATTGTATGTATCGTAAATTGAATTAATAAGGTTGTGTACAAATTCATTAAACCTTGTTTTGTCACCATCAGATGATGCATATAGTAGCTCAACTACTTCTTCCATAATAAAATTGGCTCTATTCGTAACTAACTTATCATCTAATGCTGTAGGTGTTTCTGGTGCTGGACAGTTAAATGCTTTTTGAAACTCTCGTACCTTCATAAAATCAGTTTTATTATTAATTGAGTTTGTCATATCTATGCATCTATCTCCCTTTTACAAATCATCAAATCCGTTATCATCGCCAACTTTACCATAGTTACGAGACTTAGCCTCGAAGAAATCGGTTTTTGTTGAGTTCAAAGCTTCATCCGAAAACGGCTTAATCCAAGGCATACAGTTCACATCTACACCATCATATAGTTTCTCCATGCCCATCAGCTTCAGACGTTTATTTGCCGTGTACTTGATATAGTCGCTCAACTCATCCAGATCAATACTCTGAATATCTTTGAGTGTATAGTAACCCCAATTTGTTTCAAGTTTAACTGCTTGATCAATAGTTCTATATACATAATCTATGTTCTCTGCTGTGTTCAACTCAGGGAAATCAACAAGTAGCTGTTTAAATACCTCAGCAAAGAAGTAACAGTGTTGGTTCTCGTCTCTTTGTATATAGCTAACCATCTGACTAGTCGCCATCATTTTTTGATCACGAGCCAAGTTATAGAAAAATGCAAATGTACTATAGAAGAAGATGCCCTCTAGGATCAAATCTGCCACCATTGATTTAAAGAACGTTTGTGGATTAGGGTCGTCACGGAATTCCTGATAAATATCTGAGATGAATTGGTTCCGCTCTAGCAACACAGGATCATGTTTCCAGTACTCAAAAATTTCTTTCTGCTCTTGATCGGATACAATTGAGGAAAGTACATAGGAATAAGACTGATTATGTACAACTTCTTGCTGCCCAATGATTGCAGAGATTGCTTCCAACGATGAGTCTGTAAAATACCTTTTAACATCGCCAACAAACATTGTTTGCATTGAGTCCAATACTGCAAGCAGCGAAATGTTAATTTTAAATGTATCCTGTTCCACTTTACTAAGTTGAGTGAACTGTGAAGCGTCTTTAGACATGGGAATTTCATCTGCAATCCAATGATTAAGCAGCAAAACCTTGTAAAGTTTATACATGTGAGGCATTCGAATATCGTTCCAGTTAAGGATACCCGAATTTTCCCCCTCAATAATTCGCGTAGATTTGTTTGGTGCTTCCGTGTTGAAGATTTTCTGAATTTTCAATTACGTATTCTCCTTATATTTAACTAACGCATGACTCGCAACCTTAAACTGTTAAAGCCCTACTTCTAACATAGTAGGTAGTTTTCATACCTGCTCTCCATGCATGAAGATGAAGTGCTAAGAAGTCAGTTGCTTTGATTTCTGGTCGAACATAAAAGTTAAAACTTTGCCCCTGATCGACGTGACGTTGACGGGCAGCCGCCATATTAACGGATGCATGTTGATCCACCATGAACGCCGTTTGGTAATAAGGGCTTGTTCTTTCGGACAGATCTGGAGCTGGATTAGCGATTTTATATGTGGTCTTTTCTTCATATGAAATTAATTCATATAGTGGATCAATCGATGCAGTTGAGCCAGCAATAATTGATGTAGATCCATTTGGGGCAATGGCGAACAGCCAAGCATTACGGATACCGTTTTTCTGTACTTCAGCTTGCAACTCTTTCCACTGTTCGGTGGTTATGTATTTTCCTTCTCGTTCACCTGAAACATAATCTCTCTTAACAAAATACTCTCCTGTGTCCCAGTCAGAGCCTTTAAATTTAGGATAATGTCCTTTTTCTTTAGACAGATCCATACTTGCTTTAACAAGTAGATAGTTAATCTTTTCATACAGATTATCGTTATACGTTACAGCTTCGTCAGACTCCCAATGAATGCCTTCGAGAGCAAGCAGGTGGTGAAGTCCAAACGTTCCTAATCCAACGGCTCTATACTGTGCATTCGTGTATTGAGCTTGCAATACATCAATATTGTTGATGTCGATAACATTATCTAGCATACGAGCTTGAATTGGGACAAGTCGCTCAAGAACATTATCTGGTACTGCTTTAGACAAGTTAGTGGAATTGAGATTGCATACTACAAAGTCACCGGGAATTTTAGAGATAATGATACGAGTTTGACCGTCTTTAGTTACCAATTCTTCTTTTTCAACTACAGTAGGAGATTGGTTTTGCATAATCTCTGTACAAAGATTTGAGGAAAATACCATTCCGTGTGCACCGTTAGTGTTAGCACGATTCACTGTATCACGATAGAACATATACGGTGTTCCAGTCTCTAATTGAGATTTCATCACACGCTTCATAATATCAATTGCCTGAACAGTGATCCTCTGTAGCAGAGGATGGTTTACTGCTTCTTCATATTTTTCTCTGAAGGTTCCTTTGCCCATTTCCTCGTCATAGAAGTCTTCCAATCCAAGTGGTCGCCCATCACTATCTTTCCATCTCATAATAGACTTTACTTCGTGTGGACAGAACAAGCTCCATTCTCCTCGACTCTCAACTCTTTCCATGAATAAGTCGGGAAGGCAGATACCATGGAAGATATCGTGTGCTCTCATTCGTTCATCGCCATTATTGAGCTTCAGATCAAGAAAAGCTAGAATATCACGATGGAATACATCCAAATAAACCGCAATTGCACCTTTGCGTGTACCAAGCTGGTCTACGCTGACTGCTGTATTGTTTAGTTGGCGAATCCAAGGCACTACACCTGAACTCGTATTCTTGTGCCCTCGAATGTCAGAGCCTCTTGCTCTAACTTTTCCTAGGTAGACCCCAATTCCTCCACCTGTTTTACTAAGTCGTGCCACATCTGTATTGGAATCAAAGATGCCTTCCAACGAGTCATCTACAGTGTCAATAAAACAACTAGATAATTGACCAGCAACTTTTTTCCCTGCGTTGGACATTGTTGGTGTAGCAGCAGTCATATACAGGTTACTCATTGCCCAGTAGGATTCTTTGACAAGATCCATACGTTTATCTTCGGGCTCTTGATGCATTAGATACATCGCAATAACCATATATCTTTGTTGTGGTAGTTCCATTAACTTTCCATCAAAGTCATGAGTAAGATAACGCTCTGTTAGAGTAAGCAATCCAATATAGTCGAACAGCAGATCATGCTCTGGGTTAATATACTCTCCCAATTCTTCAATCTGTTTCTTTGTATAACAGGTGAGAAGTTCTTCTCTGAAGATTCCTTTCTCAACTAAAGTTTGAATCAGAGGATAAAATGAACCGTATGGCTCATCAATATATGATTTATATTTTCGATTGTTGGCGGCCTTTTTATAGAGCTTTGTCAATAGTCCTCTTGCAGCAACAAACTTCCAATTTAGTTCTTCTTTTGTGACCAAATCTAGAGCTGTCATTGAGAAAGCTTCACTGATCTCTTCCGCTGTTACCTCATCGCGTCTTAGTTTACTGTTAACACCTTTGACTAACTTTGCCTTGTCTAAATCAAATCCACTCATTACTCTATCTGCATATGTATTAATTCTATTCTCATCAAAAGCTAGCTGTCTGTTATTCGGTTTGTTTACTAATCGGGGCATTAAAATCCTCACTTTCAAATGTCTATATCTGTGTAAAAGAATTATTTCATTAAATCATATGTATTATTTATGTGTACATCTCTTCAACTTCTAAAACAGTAATCATATCACCGATGTTGAATACGTGATTTTGCTTAAAGAATCTTACTATTGCGTATTCAACTGCAACCTGCTTCATAATATCAGTGGTAACTGGGTTTTCTCCTGCCATTTCATAACAATCTTCCTCGTCTACGTTCACCAAGAAATCCAGATCCTCTGTCTGCTCTCCGAAATCGTGTTGCAATAACACATTAAACTGCACTATCATCACCTCCTTGAAATAATCACTTAACTATCTCTGGTGTGGAAAGTAACTCGATCAAACTCTCCCCAAGCATTTCTCCACACCTCTTGTCCATACTTATCAAATTCATCGAACTGCTTTTTACCTAACTTCTTTTTCATTGTTTTACTAATGTAGTTGTCTTCGTGTAGCATACTCTCATTCTCTGTGCCAATGTCAGCTTTAAAACAGTCGATTAGCACTCTAGATAAATCTAATGTTGCTTCATTTAGTCGAATCGCTTTTCCACTCCTTACTGCCCTCTCGCTCTCTTTTCATCTCAAGATGGGTTCTAACTTGGAAATACTCTTTTGCACTTTGCTTCATCTTGTTGTTATTGAGATGTTGTCGATCAAGAGCCATATTCAGATCCTCTAAGCTTTTGTTTAATTTATCAAGTGACTTTTGAATCCGATTATTTCTGTCCATCTTCAACACCTCTTCTTAGTTGTTTTGTTTATATTGTTAGTTTAATTCATAATATATAAAACGTCAATATGTATTTTTATTCTTTATTATCATCTTGGATTAAGGTTGAATTTAATAGTACCAAACAACGTATCGTTTGCACTACCAGTAAAATTATCCAATACATGATTATTATCTTTGTCTGTATGTTCAATGATAAGCACATTGTACTTCTGATCATAGTGCATTCCACCGAGTTTAAATTGTACAGGAATACTCAACGAAGACGTTGCCAAAGTTATTGCTTGAATCAACTCGGATTCATGCTTCTCCCTAATTGTCATGTACGTGCCATTTGGCAGTGTAATAGTGTATGGGGTATCGTCAATGCTAAACGTAAATGTGTTGTTGCTTGATGTAATTGTCACTTGGTGATTGATGTCTGCTGATCCCCAAACCTGTTGTCCGTATGCTGCTATTCTATCCATCTCCCTTGTTGTTTGTTTAATGTTCTACTTCTTTATGAAAGGTACACTTTATTTAAACTTGATCAGTCATACACTATGTGGAAGCAAATAATAATAATTATCCGAACAAAATCTTAGAGTTTTTATCCCGTTAATCTTCACATCAACAAAACAGTCAGATATCTCCCCTATTTCGCTTACTAAGCTTTTATAAAACTCGCCAATGCTCTCGCCTGTACTCTTTATCTTAAATGTTTTGTTGAAATCAACAAAATTAGTGACAAGGAATGTGTTAGTCTTATTGCTTTCGATAATCTGTTTAACCTTATGCATATGATAATTAACATCATCCAATCGCTTGTATCCGGTTAATACTGTTAAGCCATAGCCCTCAACGGTGTTTATATCTACAAACTCATCAATTACTGCATAAACACAATCATCGAAATAAGCAAAATCAAGCTCTGAAACTGAGAAAATATTTTTATAGTCATACCAAACCCTTTTACTCGCTACTGAACTTTTATCTTCATTAAGAACTACAGCAATATTGTCATGTTTTTTGGCATAACGTATTAATGAGGCTGTCTTACCCAATAATCGCTGTCTCTTGTTTGTATCAATTAACTCTTTTGTTCTGGCTGCTGTAGTTAAATTCTCAATGAAGATATCTTCAATTTTCAGCATAGTGTTTGCGTCTATTAGAGTCTGCAAAAACTCACCCCTCTCTATCAAATGTGCATTTCATAGTCTTATCGGTTTCCCCATACATCTAGCACATATCCATTCATATGAAGTTCAATAATTACCTCTCCTCCGAAGTTTCTTAGGATAAGTGGAACTGTTTCATGCTCAGGATAATCATTTTGCATTTGCATATAATATCTGTGTGCATTAATCAACTTTTCTCGATCTCTGTCTTCTGGAAAGGGGCAATAGAGATAATTATTTAAAGCCTGAAAGGTATGTATGTCTACAACATATTTTCCTTCACTATTTTTATTGAATGGATTTTTCAAGTTATTATTCTCCTATACTTGATATCTTTTAACTGTTTCTTTAACATGAGTGACTTCAAAAGTATCAAATCCTGAACGTTTCACTTCTTTGGCAATGATATCTGTAGGAGGCAAACTCTCGTGATGCGTCTTAATAACTGTTGCCTGATCACCATTTAAAGCAACATCGTCAGCATTCGTCATCTTAAATACATAGTACTCTTCGGTCTCTTCATCGTATTGTTTCATATAGTCTACCTCTCTTAAATACAATCGGTTTCGTACTCATAGTTTGGATCTACCTTCTGGAGCTCTCTCAATTTCTCAGTTATCTTTTCACCAATCTTTTCATATCTTCCCTGCTGCTCATGATATTTGTTTTTCAGGCTCAAAGCTTTATCATACTCCCATTCATAATCACCATGTAGGTTATCAAGTTCTCGTACAAGCTCTTTTACTTTGTTGTCAATTTATTAATCCCCCTTATTCGTTACGAGCGATTCCAGCGTTAGCCCAGAATACAGCCTGTTCAAGATTTGTCATTGCCAGTGATTTCTCACGACTATTGGGTACTGATTCTTCCAACAGGTAAGCCAACTCTTTTGCTGCTTCGCGAATCTCTTCATACTTTTGAGGTTGACCCTCTTTTGGTGCATGATAGGAAAAATTATTTTCAATTTGCGGATTCATATATGTATCTCCTTTAGTTGGTTTTATATTATTTCTTATTCAGAGGTACTTTCATCAAATGACATAATCGCCTTTTTCAGATAAAAGTACTCCTCTTATATCAATAGAGTAATTTATACCTGCTTTACTCGTATGATCTATCTTAACAATGTTTCTATTGTGATCCAGTACATCAAATACAAGATATAGCCTCTCTAATCCTTGCTTTTGACGGTAAAGGCCAGCATTAAAACAATCTGAAAGGATCTTACCTTTTATTTCAACAACAAAGTTTTCTGTAGTAAATTGGTGTGTTTTCCAATCGAAAAAATCTTCGGTATGCGGCGGAGAGATTCCCACTGATTCAATTTCTTCAGCAGCTATCCCCACCTCAGCTAAAAATTTCTCCCAAGGAATAAATGTAAAATTCACATTAAGAAATATCTCCAGCATATTACTGTGCCATTTAGATTCCGTATTAAACATTTCAATGGATTCTGCTTCTCTCACTATTTATAAGCATCTCCTTCTTGATAAAATTTGACTTTCAATAAAACTTAAACTTTGGCGTTTCGCTATGATTTTGATCAAAGTAGCCAAGTACACTTCCATCAGTATCAATCTTAAATCTAATTAATTCTAATTTGTTTAGTACTACTTCTTTGAAGAGCTTGCCATCATAAAACTCATCAAATATGATCTTATTGGGTTGGCTATGTAAGATACTTAGAACCAATTCGTCAGCAAATTGTTCGAGGTTGCTTGCTCTGATTGTTTTTGGAGTCAGATACTTTCCCTTTTCTAAATCTACAATCTGTATAACGACTTGATACTTTGGATATTTCTCTATTCCAACTATCCACATTTTATCAATAATCTTGTCACCTCCTAATACTTAAACCATTTGGTTTCTCCATGTTCCTTCAACATCCGACCTGCTGTAATAATAAATATCAGACTATTTACTATCCAGATAAAAATCCATGCACCTTTGCTGGTATCAATCTGAAGATAATTAAAATCAGCGAACTGCTTACGTACAAATTTATCAGCAACAAGATCTCCTACGTCATGTACAACTGCTGTGAAGTCATTAAGATTGTTTTGATTTAACATATAGTCTCTGACATCTAACTTAAGTAACTCTACCTCACTCCACGAAAATGGATAACTCCAGATAGCCTTGTTGTCTTCATTGGTAGAGAAGGCAATCACAAAGTCATTCTTGTTTCCACCTTCCCACTTATCCTGTAGAGCAAAACCGTAACTTGGATCTGTATTGGTCCCTACATTGACGAAAATAATATTTACCTGTTTCCACGACATTGTTTTACCGGGCTTTTCAGGATTAGGTACTGGTCTGTTAAGTTCCGAATTTACTTCAGCTAGTACTGTCAGTGCTTTATCTTTGTCTCTAACGTCGCCCAAAATCCTATCAACATAAATGTAATCACGCATTGCTTCAGGGTAATCGGGTAGATTGGGAAACTTATCTAAATCTATGTCGTCATGCTTGAAAATCGAATAAGATGCTTGAACTTTATTCTCATATGTATGTGTTGAAGCTGTTGGAGTATTATAAGGCCACAACACTTTTAGTTCTTCGGTTGTATTAGGCCATTTGTCGTTTAATTTTCTACCATCGGGAGAGACATGTACCTGAACTCTCCCGTTATCAGTAGTTTTAATATAATTTGTAGCATCGTGATGTTCCCAATAGCCGGGAGTTGTAGAACACACATTATTATTTGAGCAGCTAGTTACGGGTTGATGCCATTCATCCCACTCTTCATTGTGTTCCCATCCGATTACACGACCAGACCAAACTTCAGTTGCTGTAGTCTGACTTGAGTAATCAATAAATACAAATAGTGGAGTGAAAATAAATGATGCTAAGACAGCTCCTAAAGCCAGTCCCCATCTCGCTTTTGTTGCAAATCTAACTAGAAGAACTAGTGCTAACACTCCTACACATATAAACATTGCCATTTAGATGCTCCTATTTCAGATCAATTACATCTGCTTTTTTAGTCTTAAAGGCATCCTGTGTTTGCTCCGATGTAATAACATATTTGTTCATGTCATAAATCGTTCTTTGTGTGATTGAAGCCATAATAAAGTGAACTTTGATATATGTATTATATTCTCTGATAATGTCTGTAATTTGCTTCTGGTTATTATCGAATTGCTGTCTTCCTGCTGAGATTTCCCTTTGAAGTTGACTGTAAACTGATGTATCTAATTGCGGGTTTTGTTCTTGTACCATCTTAAAGAGGAGCCCTTGATCATCATATCTCCCAGCAATAAGTCCAGTGTATACATCCTTAATTTGTTCTGCTTGTAGATCTGTTACCTGAGTCATCTCTTTAAATTTCTTCCACATGTTATCGTAATTAGATTGATTGCTAACATACTGTGCTTCAATTCTTTCTTCAAGTTTTACTGCTGTATTACGATGACTCCAAATTGTTCCTACACTAATTGCTATGACTAGAATTAAGACCCCAATAATGATTCCAATGCTTATAAGTGCTTTTTTCATATATTCACTCCGTTTTCTTTATCAAATATATCTTTCACTTAAATTACAATTACGTAAATCATATATCCATAATATGTAGTCCAAACTAAACCTCTAATGATACTTTTCAAACTTACTTTCTTTGAACTCAAAATCTTAAACTTTGTAGCTACTAATTCTTCTTCGTTCATCTTATTAATGTTTTTCTTAGAAAATCCAACCACTAAAGACAGCAGCAGGAGCATTACGATAAATAAAGTTGGATACTTAGCATTATCGTAATTAAATGCGTTTATAAGAAAGGTAATCTCCACAATGATATATACTAAGGCACCGATCAGAGGCAAACATCCTGCTTTAAGATAGTCCATGTTTCTTTTTTCAATTGATTCATTACTCTGTATTTGCTCAATCTCAAGTAACTTTAATTTTCGATTTGTTTCTGAAAAAAACGAACCCTTGAAAATTGTGTTCAAGTTAACCGCAAAGAATAAAATTGACAGAAAAATCATCATGTAATTAAATCACTCCTATTATTTTATGGATGAATCCAAGCACAAATCTCATCTTCTCGAAGTAGCTCACAAAGTTGATTCAAATTACATCTACGCTTAACCGCATCCCACATAGTGCCCCTGTAACCAAACTCCTTCTCACAAAATTCCACAGCTTCATCTACCTTTGTGAAGGTTTTCTCTTCATTCTCCAAATCAATAATCAACATATTCAATTCTCCTCTATGTATGTTTGCTAATTTCGTACTGATCTTGAATAATATCTAGTGCTTCCTGTAATCCTAGAATCTCACCATCATGAGCAATTGGATCTGTATCCTTGTAGTAATTAAGTGATACTTCAATATCTTCAATAATCTTTTCAATTAATACTTCCATCTATATATTTCTCCCTTCTAGAATCGAACAGTTGGGTAAGGATCATAAATATCTTTTTTTCTGACTTTAGCTATAGTGTATTTACCATATTCTTCAGACAGCTTACGACTCTTCATTTCTTCAAGCATTGCAATTTCATTGTTGATTTTTCGTTGTTGTGTTCGTAAAACTTCAAGTCTATTGTTGATATCAAAATTACTAAGTTCAGGAAACATTCATTTACCTCCTTCATTCAATCTCTTCAAGACACTTTTCATTGCCTCTCCAATAACTAATCCAGATTCTCTTGTTGAATTCATTGCAATATTCATCTGCTTACTTAGTTCTTCCATATATGGTTCCCCTATTCTATGAAAATCTTATGTAGACTGAACTGGCTGCACCTCGATGATATCCCGGCCTTTCAGTTGATCATAATCACACAAGTTATCTTTTATCCAATCTACAAATGTACTGTCTACTTTATCAAACTCAATAATCCTCAATTCAATGTACTCGTTCTCGTCAATAATCTTATGAGTTTCACCATTGCTACACATTTCCTCATATACTACTTGAGGGTTATAATTTCTTGAAAAATCGATTGCTGCGTAATCATCACCGTAAACATACAAGTAAACACTCTTCTCGTTCTTGCTGTTTAAATAATTTGGCATAGTATCTCTCCTTAGAATCTCTGTGAAACCACTATTTTATAAACTCGCTATCTGCTTAGCAGCCTTGAAAAGTGACACCATTTCAGGATCGCTTGTGATAAGTAGCGCCAATGAATTTGAATTTCTCTTCCAAACTGAGTCTTCAATGATTTGAAGAGAGGAAAGACAAAGTTGACTATGCTCTAGTCCCAATTTGCTGGTTAGAAATTTGACCATTTCATCTGCAAGCTCACGATTATTTAACTTAATATTTAATTTAGAAAAATCTATCGATGCCATTTAAGAGCTCCTTTCTTATTGAAACTTGTATTTTACTCAGAATAAAACCCTAGTAACTTAAAATGTTCGTGATTTTTATTAATCCATTCTTTGTTTGTATAATCCATATAAATGCCATAGTCATGAAGTGCATCTAAATATCCAGCGATACGACTGCCAATACCATCATGATACTGGTCTCCCTGCAATAACACTTTACCTTCGTCAAGATCGTACAATGCCTTCTCATCTTCAAATTCTTCATTGACATAGATAACTAAGTCCATCTTCATTCTCTCCTTTCTTGATGAAACAGTTCTTTTACCTAGATATCTGACTTACAAAAGCCTTATATATCAATGGTTTTTAATTGCTCGGATACGTCTTTTCATCAATCTATCCTTTAGATCATAAAAATTGTTCATTCTATCATACTCTTTATGTCTCTCTATATATTTGGCTACAAATTCCGGTCTTTCATATGCTACTAGCCTACTAAATACAACTCTGCCAAAAATAAATTCTTGGGCTTCATTGTCCATTCGATCACCTGTCTATGTATTAAAAAGTCATACAACCTTTACGATATCTCTTGCCTTTATATTTGAATCGAGCGATGAATGTACGAACTAGAATCAAGCCTTCATTCACTCTTTCAATCACAATTACACCCTTTTCAGTCATCCATCTTAATTTTCCTTGTACGTTTGGAATGGAGGATATCATCTTAATGAGATATCCCACTCCAACATTACTTTGCTCACAGCGAAGCTTCGCGTGCTCCGAAACCTTTATCCTTACTTTTTGTTTCTTCATATGTATTACCGCTTATTAGATTTGCGTTGAGTACGTTGTTTCTTAAATTTAGTCAACACAGATCCTTCCTTTCGACCATTTTCTGCTGGCTTAACATATTGGAACGTGAAGCCCTTTTTCGCTGCCTGTTGTTTCGCTGCAATGACTGCACCTAGATAGTCTGTTGGTAGGTTGTCGATTACCACGCTTTGATTAATGTTGTTAGTCGCAATTCCGTATAATTTCATATGTATATATCTCTCCATTCGTTTAAGTATTATATTTGTTTAGTTTACTTCTTGATAATCCTCAATGAATAATTGGCATGTCTTAATTACTTTCTTCTTTGGTCGATACTGAGTCCACATGTTCATATTAAGTGAACCTACAGCTTCAACTTCTGTGAATACTGGTACTTGGTCGTAATACTCTTCATCTGTTTTAAACTTCATCAATTGTAATTTTCCACAATCAATCTTTACTGTGTTATTGCTCTTGCCCATCAATTTCTTATCAGAGATGAATAAGTCTTTGATTAAGAATGTTCCGGGCTTGAAGTTATTGCCTGAATAACGATAAAACTCTGTAAGATAGTTGATTAGATTTTCATTAACACTATCAGCACTAAACTCTAAATCGTAATATATAGTGTCGTCCGGTACAAAGTCTTGAAGTTTGGAGTTGAGTTCAAGTCGAAGCAATTCAAGATGAGTTATTGATACACCCACACCACCTGCGCCATCGTGTCCTGCGGCATAAATCACATTCTCACAAGTCTTTAATAATTCCAGCATCGAAAAGTCA
Organism: Paenibacillus sp. 1781tsa1; assembly: GCF_024159265.1. Taxonomy (NCBI): domain Bacteria; kingdom Bacillati; phylum Bacillota; class Bacilli; order Caryophanales; family Paenibacillaceae; genus Paenibacillus; species Paenibacillus sp. 1781tsa1. Next base: position 4,096,911 of record NZ_JAMYWY010000001.1, read on the forward strand.
TCTAATCCCCTGAAGCTTCCTGAGTATGTATCTTCGTCATCTCCAAAACCCAACACAATTGCTGGTCTGTTATACTTCTTCGAAATCTCTTGTGCCACTAGACCATTCAGTCCTCTTCCAACAGTAGGATCAAAAACTATAATCACCTTGTCGGTTTCACAAAGTCCCGTTTTCATTGCTTCAGTGGCTTCTGACTGGACAAGTTTGCGGTTTTCATTTAGTTTGATTAGTTCTTTAACATATCCCTTAGTTTCTGGCGTAGTTTTGTCGCACATCAGAAAGTCTATTCCCAATTTTATATTGTCGGCTCTCGTTGCTGCTGTTACTGCTGGACTAGCACCATACAAGAAATCTGTCGAGGTGAGATTTTTCAAGTCTGAATTCATCGCTTCGAACAATAGCTTCATACCTTCATGTCGTAATCCTTTGAGTGACACTTTTGCAAAATATCTATTCTCCATTTCCTTCATGCACATAACATCTGCCATTAAAGCGAATCCCGGCAAATCGCTCAACTCAAGCGAGTATCGAGTATCCATATAATCATCTATTACTTGGCACACTTTATATACCAGCAGCCCACCTGAAGCATTCTTATTTGGGTACTCACATCCTATTTGTTGAGGATTCACTAAAATACAGTATGGATTCTCTACATCAACTGAATGATGATCTATAACTAGACAATCAATACCTTTATCAACTAGCACTTTTAATGGCTCTACATCATTACTACTGCTATCTACTGCTATGTATAAGTCTGTATCATCTTCAATTTGGTCGATGATGAATTTAGAGCCGTGTCCTTGGCTACGTTCAACATATTTGATCTGAACATTATCAGTGAACCTTAGTATGATTTTATATAGTATCACCGTCGAAGAAATTCCATCAAAATCCACGTCTGCATAAATCACAATCTTCTCACCGTTCTTAATTGCTCTTACAATGCGTTCAACCAATTTATCTATATTCTTTAGTAGATATGGATTATGTACCACATTAGAGAGTGGATTAAGAAATTCATCGATATTTTCAATCTCATTAATCTTCGCTAGTTTTGAATATGTATTGTCATAAGGTTCAAATGGAATTTTGGGTTGCTTTTGTTTCCATGCTATGGCAAAATCACTCCTTTCAACATTTTACTGAACTACTATTTTGAATTTTTCAGGTAATGCAATATTCTCATTATTATTTATCCAACTACTTGTTAACCACTTGTCTACCAATCCTGTATGTTTGTTGATGATTTTGATATTCACTTTTCTCAAATCGATCCACTCCTCAGAAATTAGTTAAGCAGCATTTTAAAACCCTTGTGTTTACTGGCTTTTTTGATCTTCAATTCTAGGTAAAAGAGCAGTTTCATTTAAACTTCTTGTGAATATACTTGAAAGCAATCATCCACAATAGGAATGTGGTTGCCCCATACATTGCCGTCAATTCAAAAGCGTGTGAAGGATATGATTCAAGCACAGGTTTGGCAAGGCGATTCATTGCAACCAACCCGACAAAAAGGGCATAACTAGCAATAATATTTTTCATATGTAATTCTCCTTTAGTAGAGTTTATGGTTTTCTGCTTCATGTCTATATCCATATTTCTTAAATACATCCGATATAACATCTGCTGCTTGCAACCTTAGTTCTAGCATTTCGATTCCTGTTCCACACTCTATATGCTTATCTTTTCTTTTCTTGAGTTCTTCTAGTTGCCACTCGTATTTCTTAATTTTCTTCTCGATACCTTCATTGATTTGTTTCATTTTAAAAGTGTAGATCAATGATTCTTTCGCAATTCCACGCAGCTTTTTCAATACACCTTTATTTTTCTTAATATAAAATTGGATAATCCACTCATACGTACCTTCTTTTGCTTTCTTCATATCTTCGAGCTTACTAGTTACTTCAATTGTCTCTTCATTGAGTCGTGCTAATGTGCTGCCATAATCCTCTTGTAATTGATGAGCAGTACGATAATTTCTTTGACCATAATACTTTTCATATGGGTCGAAATGTACGAGTTGATCATCATCTACCTTTACACAGTACATCGAAGGGTGTGAGCTTAATTTAACACTTACATTCTGGTCGTCTAACTCTTGCTTAAAAAATCTATCTAACAGTGTTCCTATGTATTCCGTAAGTTCTTGTGAATCCATCTTTCTCTGTCCATCTTCGTAAACACTCATGATTTTGAATAGAGAATCTTTTCTTTTGATAACCTCAGAAGCTTTCTCAAAAAACAACTTTGGATTGTCGGCTGCTTGTAGAAGTAAAGCTCTTTGTTTTCGGAACCTGTTTTGCTCTAAGTCTATTCGCTCTATAAAGTCATTAAGGCTTTTAGCCATACATCACCAACTTCCTTTGAAAGTATATTTTTACTTAGATTTTCAGTTGCTAGAAGGCAATGCCTAAAATATCACATGCAGTGCGCATCCCTACCTTGAAATCACTTTCTCTTCCCTGATAACCATCTACTACATATTTGTCGAAGCTATTGTAGGCCAATCGTAGCTTTTTTTCTATTGAAAGCTTTTCTCCAAGGTATTCGCAAATAGTTTCAAGGGGGATATTGTGCAAAATCTCATCATCCCACAAAGCTGGATTTTGAGAGTGACACTTGATAAACCATTCATTGTTAACTTCACTGACAATCTCATTGATAAGCTCTTTTTGTTCATTCGTTAATACATATACCATTCCATCATCTTCCTTTCTGATTCTCCATCAAACTCTTCTTTTACTTACTCTTATTTACCAGCCACCGTAATTATTGTCTTGATATTTAATTCCCTCTCTGGTGCTTTTCGCAATTTCCCCTTCGTCTAGATCATAGAATACGCTGCTAGACCATTCTTCATAGAAGTATTCTAAATGTTCGATGCTTTCTGTAATTTTCGACAGCACAATTTCAAAAAATGATTCAATTTCATTCTCATAATTTTTTAAGCTGCACTGGAATGTCCAATATCCTGTATCAGAGTCAAAGCTTCTTACAAATCCATCAGTCGCAGTTCCATTCCGATAATCTAGAGAGCCATCCTCTTTTAGAGGAATATCTTCCCATTCATTGGGCATGTAGGATAACGATCCGCGGGGGATAAATGATGCCCTACCAAGTTGTCCATATTCCCGCATAAAATCGAATTCAGAGGTTTCCCATTCATAACCTTCTTCATGTAATCTTTGCAATTCTTCACGATATTCTGGCTTAATTACGACCTTACATCTCAATCCTGTATACATTCCCATGGCTCATCTTCTCCTCAGATATACATTTTTTTGCTGGTTCATTTATCTTTGCTCAACCACTTTTTCTCCAAGCGCTCATACCATCCATCTTCTTCTTGATATATCTTATTGATTACATAGTTAACAGAACGCTTGTTTCGAACGCTTTTGCCTTCATGAAAGTCATTGTTGATTTGGTCTGCAATTACTTTACTAGAAACTCCTTCATCGTACATTCTGTCAATAGCCTCTGCCTCTAAAAACGTATAACCAATCAAGTAGATACCCCTTCCTATTTCCTATGAAATTCAAATTTTACTTAGATTTTCTAATCGAGTAAGGCATAATTTCAAGAACTTTAGCCATGTTTTCTGCATCCTCAGGTGTCTCGAATGGCTTCAGAAAAGGCTTCATATCTCCATTTTCATCGCAAATGTATAATTGCCACATACACCTTTCACCTCTTTGGTCCATATTCTATAACCTCGAACTCCTGTTTCACTCTTTCCGTCATAGACTCTCGTTTGCTATTACTAAGTTCATACCAATCACGGTCATAAGATAATCTTGCTTCATCACAAGCTTCCTTAGTGACTACACCATTAGCGGCTCCTTTGGATGTGTAAACGAGCTTCCTGCCTTGTGCTTCATATGGCTGACCATTTCGATAAATCACATATACCGTTTCATCCTTAATTTGTAACGACATCTTTTGGTCTCCACTCTGGGTGAGTTTGATAAAATCGCTCAACGTTGTCCACTAAAGCCTCTTTCAGTCCTAAACGTCTCATACTCTCAATCTTTTGAACATCGTCATATGCACTACAGAAGTACTCCCAGTTGTAATACAAATCAATTTCAAAATATGTTCCTCTATCTGGTTTTTCTGTTTGTTTACAATCATAAAACTGCTCAAGAATTTTTATCACATCTTCTTGATCCATTCCGTATGATTGTTCAATATCAGACACTTCAAATTGTATGTATGCTACTAGTGTATTGAATACATTTACTGAGTATGGTGCCCTTACCCAGTACTCTCTAGGTTTGCTATCGTGTGTATGGGTCAGGCAATAAATATTGATTTTCTTCTGTGCTAGATTCTTTTTCTTAGAGACTAGTTGCACAATTTCTACTCTTGTCTTACTCATAGCATCATCCCCCATTGTTTATTAATCCAATTTACTTACTTCCAAATGACTTTCTGATTACATCTCCAACAACGATCTTCTTTCGGACGCCAACCAATAGATCCTTGGCAATTAGGACAATATGTAAAGCTTGGCGTATATCCTGCACTGTACCAAATTGATTGTTTTGTTACTGTTTCATGAGGCACATCTTTATCCATCTTCAGATACACTTTCCTTTCTAAAAGTCGAGACTGTTACATAGCATTGATAATTTGCTCATTCTTCTTTTTTAGAAATTCAATATATTTTTGTTGTTTCTTTAGCATTTTGAACATTCCTGTAATTACTGGGTCGTTCCTATAATGTCTATCGTCAATGAGTTTTTCTAAGTCTTTCACGTACATGTTTTCACTCCTCTTTTCTCAATGAAATCCAACATTCATCAGATCATTCTCCTCACCTGATGAATGTTGTCCAAACAGTTACTTGTAGAAATCCTTTTTGCAGCAGATCCAGAATGAAAAGTTCTCATTTCCGTTATCATCTAATATGTATATTTCTTCTTCTACTGCGGCACAATCATCATATTTCATAGTGTAGAGCTTGTACATTCCCCCGATTGTAACTGGCACATTCCTCAGACACGCTAGTATTTTAACATGGGTGGCTTCCTCCTCATTTTTAGTGAGACTAAAATCAGATTCGTCCATCCTCTGCTCATACATTCAACCATCCCTTTCGATCTGATAGTATTATTATATTACATTATCATTCAAAGTCAATATGTATTTTTATTCTTTATTTATTTTAATGAAAACTATATTTTATCTGCTTATACATCAGTCAAAATATCCATCATCGCTTCAATAGCCTCATCATTCAATCCATTGACTTCTTTCCAGTCACTCACTAGAAACTTTAAGGGTGGACACTCCAGATCCCACCAAGATAGAAAGCTAAGTTCTTCGAGTTGCTTCACAGTAAACATTTAACACCTCTCTCATACAGAAATTTTAAATTTAGATTCTTCGTATAGCTGTTTAAATGTATCCAAACCAAGGTCACAGGGGCTATCCCTATCTTTGTACATGTTTTTATTGTCAAATAACGCATACACATTCCGTGTTTTACCAAACTTAGCAGCTTGTTTTTTTATTGCTTCTACGGACTTATCCTTATCCATAGCAATGACAATATTGATGTCTAGCCCTAACTCTTTGATCATCTTTACTTGATATTCACTAATGTCGTCACCGCTAATTGCCAGACAATTTCTAAAACCAAACTGACTACTTAACCAACATGTCTTTTCAGCTTCAAATATAATCACTTCTTTTTCCTCAAGAATATAGTACATAGCTCGATGCCAATTGTACCACTCTATCATCTTGTTAAAGTTGATGAGATACATAAATTTATAGATATCTCTATCCTCATAATCCTCATAAATTGTTCTTCCTTTGACAGAGATAATATCCCCGAAACGGTTGTGTATTGGAAATACAATTCTTTGACTTCTTATGTCATATCCTATGCCAAATTCAATCTGTGTTTTGTAATCAACTCCTTCATCGTAGTATTTTTTATGTGGCAACATGACAAATTGATTCATGTACTCATCGTCATAGATATCGTTTTCCAAATCGTCTCTCAGCCGACTCTTCTTGCGTCCTCTTTTTACATTTTTTAGCCAACTTAAATGATCTAATGATGGACTGGGAGAATAAGATCCTGATAAAAACTGCTTATAATTTAACTTATCACATATCCATCTTTTAGCCTTTGGTAGACTTTTCTTTTGCTCTTCTAATGTGTAATGATCGAAAACTATGTATGATACTAATCCGTAAATATCAATGTCTGATTCCCCAAGTGACCTTATTCTGCTGGATAAAGATTCATTGAGGTAAACTTGTACAGACCTCTTATTTGGGGACTCGAACTTGTAAGGTAATTGAGCTTCATATCTATTCTTCTTGGGATTGACATGTTCACATCCCATTACTTCAAGCAGTTCACCAACTCGTTCTTCTTCAAGAATTTTCTGTTTAATTAACTTTAAATCTTCATTCACTCATTATTCCACCTTCAATCAACAAGAACTCGATTAGAATGCCGAGTTTGATTTTTTACCCATCTGAGAATAGGCAACTTCTTTAAAGCTGTTAATTCCGTAGTTTACCTCATAGATGATTTGTTCCGATGTCTCCCCGGCACGATTCTTGGCAATGAACACAATAAGATAGGTTTTTTCAGGATCAAGTTTGTATTCTTTCTTGTGCCATTTACCATCAAAATCGCTTTTCTCCCAGTTGTAAGCAAATATTTCTTCTTTTTTCCCGGGCATCTCGTCATTATATAGAAGGCGACCCATAAGAACTACTGAAGCAACCTCTACTATTTCAAGTGACTTGCCAATCGCACTGAGATCTAGAAACCTATACTCTTTACCTATCTTCAGTTGAACAGTCGCCAACATCCCCAAATTGTTTGCTTCTGGCTTTATGCAGTCAAAGATTGCCTGAGCAGCATTACTAAAAGCCTCCCATCTAGCCGCTTCATTTGCTGAATTATCAGGTTTAAATGTATCTAGAAGACCATATGAATAATTGAGCGGTTTCATCATTTGGATACGGCTTAACACATCTTCGACTCGATATTTTTTCAGATCATAAAATTTTACTAAGTCTCTTGGATATTGTTGAATCCAATCTCTCGCATTGTAAAGCTTCTCAAGAGTTGCCTCATCAAATTTCCCCTCTGAAAGCTTCTCTCGGTTAATTGGTTTGTTTAGCTTCTTAGAAGAAACCGTAGCCATTAGAAGGTTTCTAGATTTCCAAACGTTCTCTTCGTTGGTAAACATCATGCCTTTTTGATCATTTTCATATAGAGACAAAACAAATTTCTCCATAGCTATAGAGCTTTTCCCCACACCTGAGCTAAGAACCAAATAAATAAGTTCACCTTTTCTCCATCCCTTTATCTTCTTACTAAGTCTCGGGGAGTCGTGCAGTGGAAGCCCCATTGCCTCACCCTGATTCATTTTATCAATGGCTTGGTCGAGATCGTCGCTTAAGTTGTATTCAACCACCTCTCCACAATTAATATGTGAAAAAATAATGCTAGTTTTGTATTGGAAGAAAGATTGGAGCTGCTTTAGATTCATCTTTGTTAATTTTTTTACAAGGTTGAGATCGCCAGTATTAATTAATCCCTCTTTTTGAAATTTTCTTAGGCTTTCATACTTTTGAATTTCCGAAAAATGATATTCATCGTTACCTTTATCCTTCTCACATTCCTCAACAATCTCTTCAATTGTGGAATAGCCGCCGTATTCGTTATAGTATTCGAAATATGACTTCCTGCCGACTTCTACGGGACGAGATGATAAAAATGAATATGTTGTTGTATCATCAAAGGTTTTGATGCTATTTATACTCATTTCTCTTCCTATGTAAAAGTAGAACCACCATACTGGTTCTGTAAATGTATCTTTAGTTATCTCATGGTTCTTATACTTTTCATATAGAGATGGATTGCTCCACAAATATCCAACAAAAATAGACTCATGAATTCTTGACGGCTCACAAAATTCTAATAAATAGTTTATAGCACACACTCCCTAAAGAAAATCACTAATATCCATGTCATCTTTTTTGATTATTTTATTATTAATTGAGCTACTAATTATCTCTTTATCCTGATTAGTTGTCTTTTTAATTATCTTCATTTGTTCAATCCGATTTTTACGTCTTGCAAATGCTTCATTTAATTTACCAATCATTATGCTTATACAATAATTTATTGCTCTTACATCGTTTGACCCGTCCAGAGTATTTGTAAGATTCCATTTAATGCTGTCTTCAGCCAAAACATATGCATCCAGCATCAGTCCAAAATCAGGCCCCGTTCTCCATTTACGTTCACGCTTGCCATTCTTAGTCTCATAACCAGCCCTTAGATCCTTAAGACGTGTGATATTTCCTTTTGGTAACAATAAAATATCGTGCAACTTAATTATGTATTGATAGAGATTGTCCCACTCTTGATTCTCTTTTACTGTCTCTGCCTTCAACTTTAAATACTTACCATGACAGTACTCAACATGATAGTATCGTTTGTCTTCTTCATACTTCATGTCTTCCTTCTGTCCATATTGTGTGCAGATTGGACACTTAACTGGTCTAGCCAGTTTAATCACCTCCTTAGAATACAAAGCTTTCGAATTCAGGCAATCTTAGCAAGTTGTTTTTAGTGTATCCCCGGTGTTTAACAACACACTTTATGGCAGGATCGATGTAAACCGTATCCTCTGTCTCTTTCTTTTTAAGTTGCTGGAACACTCTATATCCCGCTTTTCTCTCGTTTGTGCCAACAGCTAAACTCATTACCCCAACTATTCGTTTACCATCAGACAATATCCAACCAAATTCATTTTTCTTGTATCCAGCAATGTAGTATTCTCCTACCTCATACGCGATTACCTTCAACCATTTGTCGGATCTTTTATCGATTTCATATTTTGAGCGGATATCCTTCAAAACTATTCCTTCAAGTTTTTGCTGCTTGGCAAGGCTGAAGTACTCAATTCCATTTCCTCTTATATAGATCGATTTAGCATAGTATTCATTGTCTACGAAGGCATTGGACAGTATCTCTTTGCGTTCTATAAGAGGTTTGGAAGTCACACTTTTTCCTTCAAAATTAACTATGTCGAAAGCGCAAAATGTAACTTTGTGCTTACTCTTTTTTGACATAAACCTTTCCATGATTGATTCAAAGTTTGGCTTACCGTCTGAATCAGTTACGATCAGTTCACCGTCAAGTGTTGTCCCCTCTTGGATTGGTAAATTTTCAACCAGTTCAGGAAACTTGGCCGTAACGTCATTGTTGTGTCTGGTATATATTTTCACCTTATCCCTGTAGTCGATAATAAGGCGAATGCCATCGAGTTTAAGCTCTGTTAAATGCAGATCACTATCGAATGGCAAGTTGTTTGGTGCTTTGTATAACAACATTGGAGAAGTAAACATATTATCACCCATTTAAGTATATCAAACGGGATTATGCAGTTTCATCGGTAATATATGTATTGTTTTATATACTACACTTACTCACTTTTCTCTATAGCCTCTGAATCCTTATTTTCTTTATCTTTATTATTATAGTGTTTTAATATATCATCCACTGTTTTAAACTCTACTTCCACTTACAATCAATCCAATCTTTGTTTATTCTTCTTGAATACTTATGCTAATTATATGGATTACCAGCGACTGTTATATATTCTCTTTTATCATTGTCATAACTAATCCATGTATCGCTTTCTTTATTCTGATCTTCGATTTTCCCTAGTGTTGGATAATACCATGGGTCATCATATACTTTGATATATATTCCAGTGTCTTTTGTGATCTGATTTAATTTCTTCAAAAATAATTTCATATTATCGTCCATATTTACCTCCCTTATGCTCATTCATTCTCCGTATTTCTTCCATTTACTAATCCAATATTCTGATGAAACTGTACTTTTACCTACTCATAAATGTCAATCGAATCTGTACCTTCTCCATCAAATACCTGATCAATTACTTCAGATATCCATTCAGTACTGATTACAAAATCAGGTTTCACCGAGTTGATTTTGATTTGTTCAATAATATCTCTAAACAGAGTCAAATCTACTCCAGTCAATTGCTCTTCTAAGACATTCGCATCATCTAGATTTAACTCACCACATTGTAAGATCATCTTTAAGTATTGTCCTGCGTTGATACTCCAACCTCTTTGTATGTATTTTCTTGATCTAATAACTGATGCTAGTGGATACTTAGATCCAACATATTTAAGTTCTTTTGTAAGAATTGACTCCAGAGCTTTCTGTGGCAAAACCAATTCGTTCTTATGTGGGATGAAGTAACACGTGCAATGAATGTAGTCATAATTCTTATGTATCTCTTCAGGGTTTCCATAAAATCTGTTTACCAATTGAACATCATCCGAAAGAGTGATTGCGTTAGACGATACGAAGACTGGTAAATATCCTTCTTTGTATTTTGCTCCTGCTACTCCTGCGCTTGGCACAATAACTCTAATTCTATTTTCTTTCTCTTCAACCTTAACATCGTAGTGATTATTGGTTCTCTTATTGAATTTTTTGATGTAGTATTCCGCTACCTTCTTGCATGATTCTTTATCCATGAAGTAGTAATCATAATCATTCGGTTCTTCATCAAGCAGTAGCGATACAATAGCTCCTCCGGTAATAAAAGACTTTTCATTAACAAGCTTTACAATTGACTCATCATCTATAGAACCAATAAAGTCTCTGTGTGCATCTTGCAGCTTTCGTTTAATTGTTTTTAAATTCATATATGTATTTAATTCCTCCTTTAGATTTATCTTATCATATGTATTTTTATTGTTCAAGTATTATTTTTGTGTACTTAATTCAAACTCAATATCTAATGCCAGTGACAACTTAATCAAAATTTCAATACTCGGCACGTTATCATTATCAGTTAAATCTACAATGGATTTCTCACCGACTTGGGCTTTAGTAGCTAAATCTGCATTGCTAATTCCAATATCTTCTTGCTTCTTCAGTATAGCTACGGTTAGTTTGGCAGATAGGGAAATCATCTTTTTTCTAACTTCTGAAGCATAATTAAGCGACTCTTTAATCTCAGCCCATCTTGTTTGACTTTTAACTTCCATTTCTCATCCTCATTTCTATATGATATCAACCTTTTATAGAGTTCTTCTTTAACGTACTAAACGGATTCTTTTCTTGCTCTGTTGAAACGCGTTCTGAACCGATCTAAAACCCAATCTCGGTCATAATGATTATCGTCAGCGACTTCATTACAAGTCTGTAATACTTCATCTACAAGTTCGTCGATACGCTCTATAGCTTTTTTGTATAGCTTTTTATCGTCATCCAAGTCAGCCACCCCTACTTTTTGTCTTTAATCTTCAAGTTTCTATGTAGCTCCAAATCAAGAGCCCCAAATACTTCGGACTCAATTTCGTATTTTTTTGGTAATAAATCTTTAGGAGCCCAGTTTGAATAAACATTTCTCATATGTTCACCAAGCATTGAATACATTTTCCATCCGAAACGTTCCATCTTTGCCATTGAGCCGTAGTCAATCTTAACGATTGCAGGGAAAACATCGATTTCTTGTTCCTCTTTAATCCTCTTTGATAGCTTATATGAAGTTTTAGTGATTAAAGCCTTATTTCCTCTACTCATGTTCTGATTGACCAAAAGTTCCATGACGGGCTTCCACTTGTCGTTGTCATACTCTTTTCTAATTTCTTCCCATAATTCATCATCTTCATCACTGTGCCAATCCCATGTATCCGCTTTAAGTTTCTTGAATAAATGGTAGTGCTGCAATCTTCATTCCTCCTCTCGATAGATTAGATGTCCAATCTTCCCATTTCACATTCCCTAACCTCATATACGCTAGGAATCTTCCATATTTCTGTTGTCTCTAAATCGGTAGTAAATATAACATAGCTCATTTTAATTTTAGGATAATAGACTGATCCCACCACTTCAAGTAATTCAGGTTCATTAGTATAGACAAAATAGTTCTTCAAGATTTTAACCTCCTTAATAGAGCGCGCTTTTTAGCAAATTAAGTTCTTCTCATGGACTGTATTTGATGTTGAATTTTTAAAGCAATCTTTTCGATTTCTGCCGCCTGTTCCTCCATGAGCTTCAGTCTATTTGATACGCGATTACCAGATCTATTTCTATGTATGGCATAATGATCCAATTTCTCTTTGTGGTCGTGCAAATCATCCATTAGCGCACAAAGTTCTTTGGTTTTCTTATTGGTCATCATGATTCGCCTCTTTCCTGTGAAAGTAAACTTTTACATAGACTTGTAGATACTGTCTCGATCAATCTTTAAAACAGTACCATTCACTAATTCCACTGTAATTTTAATCTTGGTAAGATTAATTTCTTCTTCATAGATAAGATCATGATTTTCTAGATATTCATTCAGGTTTTCGCAGTATGCTTTTTTAACAATACCTTCCCCAAATAAACTCTTAATATAATAGTCAATCTTTTCATTATCCATCTATCTAATCCTTTCTAAATTGTTTTCAAATGGTTTTTAACCAACGTACGCAATAACTCTTTTAACTGATAATCTGTCTCTTTATTAAAAGGAACATCATAGTATTTCTGTTCTAAATTAAGAGCGACTTCTTCATTAGATTTAGCCATCTCTCTGAATTCATCAAGAGAATACTTACCGTGTTTAATATCCATCATGCTTTCTCTACCTACGCCACGGTATGTAATCGCACCCTTGAAATCTTTAAAGTCAGAGACATAGAATTTAGTCAGGAATGACAAAAAGTGTAGCGACATCATGGCTTTCTTCGTATTATATCCGTACTTCTCAATCAAAGCCATCTGCGACTCAGAGTTTGGAGTGGTAAGATCTTTCATTTGCCCCCTATACATACCAAAGCAGCTATTGAAAAGACTTCTTAAATTAATCGTACTTATTTTATCCCTCATTGAGTGAAGTTGTTCAATTTCAAGATACCCAAAAGTATCAACTTCAACCGAATAAAGCAATTCTAGAAAAGTTAAATTCGAATTGGTTAGCAGCTTTTCTAATTTTCTCACATCATGAATTTCAATATCCTCTACTTCAGAGGTTTGAAAATTTTTATAAAGCGATCCAGCATATAGATCGTCAAAAGTTGGTAGTACAAAGAATTTGACGTCTCTGTCTGAAGCTTCATCATTCAAGTTGCGATTTATGCTACCCGAAACGGCTTTAAATGCGGCCTCACGATTATGTATTTTCATCTATCTACTCCCCTATCCTAGAGAATGTCTACATCTGGAACCGACCTATCAACTTTTGCTGTTACCTCTATGTCGTTACACACTCTATTGACTAATTTTCTTGCATCGTTTGCTGTAATTCCTAATAGTTCAGCTAGTTTATTTAAAGTTACATGACCTATTAAATATAAGCCCATTAGCTCAATTGGATTCAATTTTTTAATGTCTGTATGATAATAGTCGATCATCAAATTATTTGACTCTTTAGATGAGAACATCTTTCACCTCATCCATTGCTTGTCTTAAATCATATTTTCCCGTCAACAATAGTTCGTTGATACGTCTAATTTGACCAATTGTAAGATGTTTGCACAATTCATCTACGCTACTAAATTCATCTGACAATATCTTTGACAGCCTCACGATAGACTCTTCCCTCTTCATCTTGTAAGCCGTATTAGCGTTGTAAGGCATCACTGTCAAATACTCGGGTATACTTTCAGGAATCTGCATTCGTCCTCCTCCTGTCTATGTAAAAGAAAGATTTTATCAATTCTTAGCTCTGTGCAATACAACTTTTCTAGGATGTTAATTAATTAGAGTTCTGCCTTTTCCCCTCACAAGCAATTTTACGAATTATCTCCCAAACTTCATATTCATTAAGTTCCCTATATGAATCAATCACCTCTTCAGGCACTTCATCGTATCCTTCATTAATTTCTTGAATTCGATCAACAAACGACTGTTTCACGGTAAATGGTGTTTCTTCCATAAGATAATCTAATACAATTTTTCTATGATTTGTCATCTCTTGTCTCCTCATGCTATAAAGTTACCAGTTGCGATCCAAGCCTTCAATTGTCTGCGCTTGTTCCATATAGAAAGCATTTTCAGTTAAATTAAACCTTGCAAAAACATTGTCGCCAGCAGCCCCTTGATTGAAGCCATTAAAATCAGCATCAACATACATTTTGCATGTTATATAGCCACCAATTTCTTTACTTAGACTATTTTGCAAATATGTTTCATTAATAATCTCATAGTCATCCCCAAATACCAAATCAAGAATATACTTGAGCTCCTTTAGATTTCTTTTGCCTTTGTAATATACTCTTTCACCCAACTCATTTTCTTTGAATTTGTCTGAAAGAAAGTACGTTCTTAGATTTCCTTTTCGTGCTTCAAAATCCATTGAATTCATAAACTGCCCCTTTCTTTTTCTCCATGAAAGGAAAATTTGATGTAGATTCTTATGTATTATATCAATTGTTACCAGCAAACTCACCATAATAGTATCTTCTCATCTTTTCAGCGTACCTTCCAGCTTCATGTACATCATCAAATAGACCCATTGTTTTATTTTTACGATCTACTTGAAGTTGTACAGCCCACATCTCATAATCTTTGTTCCAAGATACATTTCGATATCCAGACTTATTATTGCTATTCTTAGACTTTCTTTTTTTACTGTTGTTAATTGATTCTACAATTCTCAAATTCTCTTTTCTGTTGTCTAATTTATTTGTGCTTATATGATCCACTTTATGCGTCTTATTATTCTTATGTACTTTATCCATTACAACACCATGGAGCATAATTGTTACACCTTTTCTTTTACCATTTTCTCCAGTGAAACGTTTTGAAATCTCTGCATAGTATGTTTTAGCATTCTTTGCCCAACTAACATGGACCATGTAATTATTCTTATCTAGGATATCTAAGTCTTCTTTATCAATTAACACATCAAACTTGTCACCGTTTCTTCTTGTTATGTGCAAGATTGCCACATCTCCATTGATTGTATAATTGTTTTTAATCATTCTTAATAAAACGTCCTCCTATTTTATTTAATTTAATTTATTTTAATCATATCAGTGTACAATAACCTCTGATAATTCGGTAACTCAAAATCATGATGAAAATGTCCAAAATACCACTGTTTATAGTCTGCCTTCTGCTCTATACCATAAAAGTAGGGATGCATCTCATCTCGATCCATTCGTATATTACAACGCTGCTCAATATATTCTAGCGATGTAGTAGAGCAAGTGTGTGTAAGTATGTAGTCTACCTTCCATTCATGTTTCTCTAGATTCTTTAATCCTTCTTCGTATTCCTCTTGAGATGGCATCTCACGTCTCCACCAGGACTTACCCTCTTTACGATACTCTTTGTCGTGTGAAGCAGCGCCACCAAACGTAAAGAACTTTTTACCCTCAATCTCAAAAACCTGTCCGCGCATCAGATGAATAACGCTATCGTTAATTCTATGTACTTTGCCACCATTCCAAATTTCCACTGGATATTCTTCAAGCAAATCAAAATTCTCATGATTACCGCAAATAAATAATGTCGTAAATGGTTTAGTCTTATTCAGCCACTTGAGCCAATATTGATCCTCTTTACTTCCATCCCATATAAGACCGAAATCTCCAGCAATGATTACATAATCATCCTTAGTCATATCCCTTTGTTGTGGGAAGTTCTTAGTATTGAGTCGCTTGTTCACACTAATTGTTCCATGAATGTCTCCAGTAATATGTATCACTTATATTGTTCAATCCTTTCTCTATGAAAGTCATATTTTACTTAGTTTTCTCTCTATAAACCTGCCAGCAAGCACCATTGACTGTACTGTAAAAGTTTGATTTTTCATCTTTTCTTAGTTCAATAGATCTTGCTTTGGATGGATTCTCGATAAATTCATATCCTTGATGATTCAGCCAAGCTTTTGCGTCATCTATCCCTTTGCTTTTTAATAATCCACCATAAACAGTGTTCATGTCTTTGCTGATAGCCATATGTACAACTCCTTCTTTTTAATTAATCTCACATTTCATCAAGTAATTTGTTTGTAACCTCTGCATCAGAATTTAGTTTCTCATACTTATCTATTTCTTGTTTAGTATTGAAACTTGACCGTTCTGCTGATTTCTTTGCCTTGTCAGCTCTAAATTCTTTGACTTGCCATGGTTTAGCTTTTCTTGTTTCAGGATATGATTTCGAGTCCATTTCTTCAGCATCTGTCTTTAGCACTGGAGCAATGTCCCATCTCATCCCAACTTCACCCATACTATAGTTTTTGACTCTATAGATATCTTCCTCTACACCAGAAACCTCAAATTGTTGATTTATCTTATTGGCATACCAATATGAATCACTGCTACACTTCTTGATTTTAATATGCACAATTATCATCCCTTCAGAGACTGAGTAAAAGATTCGTTTTATCAATGGCTTATGTATTAACGAAGCTCCGATAATTAAAAATTTCTTCTTCGTTAGGTTCTCCAGCAAGATCCCATCGGTTATTATCTAAAAGTTTTGCTATAAATCTCTTTTGGGCAGTTGTTGGTAGTAGCTTAAAAGCTTCTTCAATCATTAAGTCATAATCGGCTTGGTCAACTCTACTCCATAAATCAACGAGTATCTCTCCACCCTTTTTACTCATTTTTGAATCCTCCTTTCGAGTATGATGAACATTCTTCTTATTCAGGATCGTAGATTCTGGTTACATGATGACAGTCGGCACATTCATAATCAGTGAATTCACCATTTTCATCTTCACCACTCCCAACAACCTCTGCATATTCATTATCAAAGCATTCTTCACATTGAAAATTCATATATTTTAAACCTCCATAGTTAATTTTTATAAAACTACTCTTTCATTTGATTTTATTAAATAACCGAGATACAAGTTGAGATTTATTGTTTTGTGATATCTCGGTTATTTAATAAAGAAACTTGATTTAGTAAACTAGAGAAATCAAAGTGAATCCCAAACGTCACCTATCTGCGTAACGGCTTTTTCCCTTTTAAGTTCTTCAATTTGTGAAATTATAACTGTGGCTTTACGATGTTCTTCTGAGTAGATATTTAGTGCCTGTAGTACATCTTCACTCAAATCGAAACTATAAGCGTATCTTATTTTTCCATTTTTCCGCCCAAAATCACTCATAACACCTGTATGTGTACGTGTATCGCTATGTTCCCTAATTGTAATAATTTTATGTTTTTCGAATACCTTCCCCAACTCACCATAGACTAGTCTCAATTGCTCTTCTAAAAAATCGGGGATACGATGCTCATTAATATGTCTATAGGTCTTACTATTTTCTCTCTGGTGCCACCAAAGTTCCTCTTTATCTAAATGCTCACTTATTAATTCATGTGATCTTTCAATTAACAGTTGAACATCTTGTTTCAATAATTTAAGATTATCTTCGCCAACCTCGTATGACTTTTCGGCATTGTCAGTTACTAACTTTTTTGCTTTTTCGGCATATAATTTGTTGAAAAATAGAGCCAGTCTTTGCATAAATACAGTATGTATGTGTGCCATTTCGTCTTTCTTAGCTTCCACTTCTGTTTGTTTTCTTGCAATTTCTTCATCGTAATTTCTCATGGTATATCACTCCTATTTGTTAGTACTTAACTTATTCGACATTTAATAAATTTATCCTTCTATCTCACATAAATAATATTATTATTTTTATTCTTAAAAGTCAAGCAACAATTCACTTCACATATCAGTTAAATCTAATTTCATGTAATCAGCTAACATCACTAATACATCCGTTCTAACCCTACTCATTAGTGGGCTCATCTTATGTTGATAGCCCTGAATTGAATAGGAGATAGTCAAATTTTCTTTGGTTCTTTTCTGTTCGATTATTTTAATGTCTCTATTTCTTAATGCTTTCTTCAGCTCGTATATGTCGGTGGTCACCTTGTCTTGTAGTGCATTTAAATAGAATTTCAGCTCTCTTTTTAATATAACACTGCTCTCATCGATTCTCTTCTTGTCCTCCTCTATTACATCTAATAATAGTGGCATCTCAGCATATTTTTTCACTAGTTCCAACTCTTCAGCACTTTGCTTCATTATTCTAATCCTCCTCCTGATAATCGCACCGCAACTAAACTTTTTATGTCAATCCATTCGTGTCCATCTTCCCATTCTACTCTAACCTTCTTTCCTAACTCATTAACCTTTGATACAATCCCACTTACAACCCGTTTGGAATTCAGCTCAAACACCTCAAAATTCGCTTCCTCAGTGTATCTATATGATATGCCTATGTTCTGGTAAATTACCTCCCACTCATCCTCATTTAGCAGAGGTTTAATCTCATCATTATCCCTCGAACGATGTTCAATGATTCTTTCTTTATGTTGTGGCAGCATCATACGACTTGATTCCCACAATCCATTTGCCTCAAGTTTTTTACTCATTTATAATGCCCCCCAATTTTATTTGATCTGTCGATAGCCTGACCAGCAGACGTGATTGAGCTTGCCCGTAAGATTGCAATATCACCAAAACGATCCTTGATGTCATCCATTACTTTATCCACTGCTCTCTTTTGTTCCTGATCATCGAACAATGACAGTTGATACGTCTCAGCATTGGAAAGATTCGATAATGAAATCCCAACTCGTCTTACAGGTTGACCATCCCAATGTTGCCTAAAGATTTGTTTAGCTATCTTACACACATCAACTGTTATGTTTGTGGGATCTTGCAATTTAACCTGTCTACTGAATCCAGTTGGATGATCAAAGTCAGCACCGGATAGGCTCATAGTGACTACACTACCCATTAATCCCTTTTTCCGGGTACGTCTGCAAACCTCTGTACATATGTCTTGAATTACAACGTCAATTTCCCACTGTTCAGTATAGTCTCTAGGTAGAGTCATACCATTACCAATATCCTTTTGCACACTGTGAGTATTTACTGTTACCGGAGAGTCATCTAAGCCATTGGCTACCCTCCAAATAACCTCACCGTTTACACCCCATTTACTTCTCAATTTTGATAGAGGAGTATCGGCAAGCTGTTTTATTGTTCGAATACCCATTTTCCACAGGTGCTTTTCCATTCTAGATCCAATACCCCACATATCTCGAATTGGCTTATCACCTATGTGCTCATGTAGTTCTTCTTTTCTAAGAAAGAATACTCCACCATCAATCTTCTTTGCGATCATATCACAACAGAGCTTACTCATTACTTTATTGGTTGAGATACCTGCTCTTGCATAGACTCCCGTTTCATTGTAAATCTTGTCTTGAATCTGCTTTGCTAAATCAATCGGGTCATTACCAAATAAGTGAAGAGAGCCAGTCACATCGCAAAATAGCTCATCGATACTATAGGGCTCCACTAGATCGGTAAACTCCTCAATAATGGACATAATTTGAGTAGAAACCTCGATATATTCCTGCATATGTGGCCTTACTATAATTAGTTCAGGACACTTTTGAAGTGATTGCCATAATGGTTCAGCGGTTGACACGCCTTTTGCCTTAGCCAGAGGACATGCAGCAAGTATTATTCCTGAACGTCTTGCTGGATCTCCTGCAACTGCCAATGGTTTGTTTTTGTACTGTGGCATTTTAGCCTTTTCAACACTGGCATAAAACGATTGCATGTCAATTAACATAATTGTCCGCTCTTTCTTCGCCATCATTATCACTCCCATAATCAAATAAGAACGTTTGTTTGTATTAGTATTATACACCGAACATACGTTCTTTATGCAACAGGAAATTTTTGTAGTTCATTTAGATATTTAAGTTGTATAATACAGTAAGCATTCTATTTCAGATAACAAGGGAGTAATATAATGAAGGACAAATTAAAGGGGTTAGTAATCGGTATCCTGCTTGGTTCAACAATTACAGGTGCAACGGCATTTGCAGCAACTACTACACCAGTTAAGGCAGTAATTCAGAAGGTTAACTTATATGTAGATGGAAATAAGAAGTCCACAACTGATGCAATAACGTACAAGAACACTACATATGTACCAGTTAGAAGTATGAGTAATGCAATTGGTGAGAAGGTTTCATTAAAAGAGGACAATCTTTATATTGGCAAGCAACCGAAGTTTATTGTAAATGAGGATAATGCCTACAAGTATGTGTATTCGAAAATTAAGAAAGACGTAGATAAGTACAAGCTTGGCATGATGGATGAGGGTTATAGTGAGGATGGGAAGTATTTTGTAGTCAGAGTATATGAAAATCATCCTGAGTACATTGTCACTTGGGGATATTACTATGTAGAGCTCACTAATGGAGCAGTCTACAAGTATGATATACCTGAGGATAAGTTGGTAAAACTTTAGGGTGGATTTCTCCACCCTTTTTTCTTCTTGTAAAACTTGTCTTTCATCAAAAGTTATGAATAGCTCTACATTATATACAGAGGGAAGTTAGTAAATAATGATAACAGATTTCACCTTTAAATTACTTGCAGTATGTAGCATTTGTCTTACGATTGTAGGTTGCAATTCAACTTCACTAATTGACAATGTTGATGCTGGATTCTATTTGTATGAAGAGTCACAGAAAATTGAAGATGAAGTAGTCGCTGTTGGCGCAGGAATGAAATGGTTATTTGGAATACTTCAAGATATATCAGACGCTAAATTAGACAGTGATGATAAAGATTATCAATATATAATAAATCAATACTTAAAAGTGTATGACATACTGAGAACAAAATACCTCTTAGATGAAGACACGATCGCTGAGATAGCCAACATAACCGACAAGAACCTTAAAGATGATAAAATAGATTCAATAAGATCTCAAGTATACAGCCAAATGAGTGCTGAATAATTTTATATGATTGAAACCTATCCGTCACTTCAATAAAACCAAGTTGTAAGTAGCGGATAGGTAGCCATTCTTAAAGAAATGTTCATTTGATCAAAAATTAACGCATGTCTTCACGCTGTTCAATGTATCCCTTGAAATACTCCCAATTTCTATCGAGTTCATTTATATTGTTGGATATGTATCTCTCTGCAACTCCATCTTCAACAAGTCCCTGATCAGACATTTGAAACATTATCTCAATTTTGCTCACCATCTCTAAAAAATTTTGAGCATATCCTTTTGCATGATTTAGTCGATATTGATTCAGTCCATGTTTACCTTTCATTGGCTGTCTTCTTCCTCTCTTAGCGTTTTTTGTTTAAACTAAAGCATCGATAATACGCTTGGCAACTTCTGAAATGCAATCAGGACAAATATGGTGTGGTTTTTCTTTATCACTGAGACCCAATATAAACATTGCTTCTTGTCCACATTCACAATATTCACCTGTTCCTCTGGGTGGATCGACAACATATATATTTCTCATAGATTTCTCCTTAAAATATGTATTTTAAATACTCTTGACTTCACTCAACGAAAAATTATAGACACTGAACCCACTTAAGTAAGCGTCCTGTTCTACCTTATAAACGACACTTCGATTAGCAATGTATCTGATGATATCATCCTTTTTAACATCTCTATCTTCTATGTAAGTCCAATATCCATTAGTCAATTTTTCAATCAATGGATTTCCTCCTCTACATCATCTAGCTTATTAGCTACCTGATAAATTTCATTAGCAACACTTTTTAAATCCTCAGCACTCCACGTTTCATTTGTTAAGGTAATACTCCCGTAGAACCGCAATGGAAAACCAACCTGCTCTTTAATGATACCTTTAACATGTTTTCCTGCTACTCTGATCTCATCGCTAAACAAGTAATCCTCTCCATTCTCTGACTTGTTTTTGTAGTCATCCCATGCCACCTGAAATTCTTTCGTACATAAATTTATCTTGTTTCTCCAAGTCCAGTCACAAAATGCATTAAAAAGCTCACTATATTTTTCTCCATACTTATTAATTCTCTTCTGATTGTTTCTAGTTTTAGGCCAAGAGAGTTCTGTTGATGAAAAACCACAACTCCAATACCTTTGTGCTCGTTCGTCAAAAGCAATCACATAATAATAATTTGGAACGCCACTGTATCCCTGAACTAGTCCTAGCTGCCCTGTGTATCCAGTGTCATGATCAAGTTTTTTGCTAATCAATACTAAATCAAAGATATCTAATGTCCTTCTTAATTTGGGGTAGTCAGATTTAAATGATTGATTCAGATAATCTTTGTAGAAATTGATGTCATCCAAACTCAGCATCTTCAATCTCCTTTATTCTCTTATTTACTTTCAATTACTCCACTCTTCATATTCCTATTTCTTTATGAAACACGCATTTCACAATCAATTTTCAGTATTTAAATCATCAGGAGTAATTAAATCTACTGCGATTTCATTTCCCTCTGCATCAGACAAGACAATATAATCACTTATCCCACTAACATAAGGCCCTTCTTCATAGTCATAATCGATTTCTTCTCTGCTTCTTGCATGAATACTAATCCCAAACTTTTTTGACAGGCTCACCAATTCCCTGTGAAAGTCCCAAAGCACATCTTCTGCTCTTTTCTTGTTCATAGTGATTCTCCTTTCAATCAAATAGACCTTTCATGTGCATATAATTCTTATATCTTATCTGAGCGGTTACCCACAAAGCAGTCTCTCACACTTTTATGTATTTTATTTTCTAGATTCGTACCAAACTGTTCATCCCACTGATTTAGGTAGATACACTTCCAACCAAAAAAATACTTTCTTTTCTCCCAAATCTTTATCTTTTGTATGACTTTATAGTATGTCGTACCAGATACTCTACTTGTGTCTACTTTTGCTTCACTGATTTTCATCATATAGTGCTGACCATCTTCGCTCCAATATTTTTTGTACATTGGAATTATCCTCCTTTAAAACCGTCATATCATAGCCTGATTCAATAAACTTAGTTGTCTTTTTCCTTTTACAGTCGTTGCCTAAGTATGTATATATCTCATTCATTTCTTCAAATGTAAAATTGGTTTCTAGATACTCATTAACAATTGCTCTGAATCGTTTCTGCCAATACAGACTAACTCCTTTACAGCTTGGTCTGGATAGCCACGCCAACACTTTTCTCTTAAGATCGAAATCAGTTTCTACATCTTCAAGAAGAAAGTAGATGTTATTTTTAGGTTCAATTATTAGTTCAAACTTGGAATTGATAAAACAATTCGGTGAGTGACGTTCTGCAATTTTCATAAACTTTTGAATTTCAATTAGATTCACTTATTTCCTCCTATCGATAGCTAACGAATGTTCCTTTTGGAGCAATTTCAATCTGCCCAATAAAGTCTCTCTTTTCTAAATACTCAATATCAAGCTTACTCCAGTAAAAAATCAATCCATCTATAACGGGAGACACATACGCCACGATACCTAATTTATTTAGCACTCGTTCACACTTTTCGTAATCCTCAGATAGTCTAATTATGTATTCCATTCAACCTTCTCCTTTTTTTCTAGTGGTATCAAAGTATTCTTCATAGATACATTTAAACGCTGCTTCTTCTTGATCTATAAGGCTATCCTCAGCATCTATGCCATATCCCGCATTACATCCTTGTACGAAAAAATAGCGGAGCATTTCTTTCAAGCTGTCTTTTTTGATGTATGGCATAGATTACGGCTCCCATCTGTACAGTTCATAATCATTATCGACCAATTCATAGTAATCGGAACTATGATCACCTGATAGCTTCTCGTTAAGAATATCAACTATCAAATCTCCATAATATTCACTTACATTCTCACAAACTAATTTGTCACTCACTGACTCTCTATTAAAGTTATCTTTACAAATGATCTTCATTTTAATTCCTCCAGTACTGCTTCAATATTTTCAATGCTGCCCCATACCTCATCATAATAATAGTTGACATCCCCATCTATACTATCAACCGATATTTTGCAACAATCCTTCCCTTCTTCATCACAGTAATTATTCCACCGTACATTTACTTCTGTGTTGTCTGTGTGTTTCTGAAAATATGTATTCATATATGTGGGAAGTCTACTTATTTGAACAATCACAACTTGTCCTACCTTTCCTATGAAACGTGCCTTTTACTTACTTTGTCTTTTGATCCATTTCTTATGTATCATATTCCAGCAGTGATCATATTCCTTGAAAGATAAATAATCAGGAATTGGATATGTGTCCTGTACACCATACTGTCCTAATTCAATAACATAATGCCCATTTGTGATTAAATCTTCTATCCACTCTGCATATTCAACGTTCTTTTCTTTATCTGATAGTTTATTCCATTGGTCACATAATATTTGAGCTGTTTCAATTTTGTTAAGGTTCAGTTTTGTGCTCATGTCTTCAATCCTTTCTTTACATTAATTTATAATTTTGATGAAACAGATCTTTTACATACTATTACTTTAATTTGTCTAATGAATCCAGTGCATTTCTCAATCTATCTACTGTTTCTCCAAGAACCTGATCTGCCCAGTATTCTAATGAATAATGGCCTACAAAATCTAGGTCCTCTTTTAACATTTCAGAGAAGGTGGAGTTTTCAACAATTACTTTTGATAAAGGCTCACCTAATTGGGTTGCATCTGTTATGTACTGAATTAGCATGCTTTGCATTCTCTCGGCTAAGTTGCTCAATGTTCCTCATCCCTTTTCTTAATGTTGTCTAAGTCACTCTTTAATTCTGGGAATATTGCCATAAGTAAGCTTATTGCATCCATCTTTTTACGCTTTCCATTTTCGGTCAAGTAAATACCGGGGCTACTACTGTTTTTAGTCACTTTGATTCCTAATTCTTCAGCAATTCTATTCATCTTTTCAATATCAATTCCACCACTATCTTTCAAATATGTATCTCCTCTCGACAAAAAAATGATGCTACAACAACTTGTTAAAGTTATTATACCACCATTTATTTATATTGTACATATTTTTATTCTTAATCTAACTTATTCTAATGTGTTTTTTGTCTGTTACAAGAACTGCACCTTCAACTTCTACACCGTTTTTAACATCCTTAAGCAAAGCTTTACTATCAATCTTCGGTTCCTGTGCTATCTTATATGTATCTGGAATCTTCGTTGGATCGTAGACATTGATTGAAGGCGGATTTACTTGTAGTTTAACTTTAAACACTCCAGCATTCATCTTCTCAATATTGTTGCCTTCAAGGTATTCATGTAAAAGATTTTTCAAACGCTCTTGTTTGTTCTCCATGTACTTACGTTTCTTACTGAAACGTTGTTCTTCAACCTTATGAGCTGCAATCGCCCCTTCAAGATTTCGCATGAATTTCACGATATTCTCACATTTATTTTCAATGCCGTCTTCTAATGCTTCGAGTGTATCTTTATACATTTCAAAGTCATCTTCTCCAATTTCGTCGTTCTCTAGAGCAGCTTCAAGGTATTCGCTTAGGAATTTGTAATCTTCAGATAATTTGTATAGTGATGTCATTTAACATTCTCCTCTAATATGTATTGTTTATTCTTGATCAAATCTATGTTTCATCAGATCTCGTTTTCTAGTTTATCCAATTCGGACACAGCCCGTTTAATCTGTTTATTTAAACTTTCAATGCGCTCATTTAATTCTGCTTTTTCTTTTGCGATGACTCTTTCAAATGCTTCTGTACCATATGCTTGATCATTATAAATAACCCAATCATTACCTAGCTCCGAACCAGACATAACACAGCTTCCTTCTTCAAACCATTGTTTATAGAAGCGAAGCTGCTCCTCGACTGACTTACTGTCCATCTCTTTAGCTCTGATTATAATAGCATTCACTACCCTTCATCCTCTCAGTGATATTATCCCCATAGTTCCTCATTTGAAAGTTGAATGATTCTGTCTCTTCGATCATACTTATCTTTAACAACAAAGTGATAGAACAAAATGTTTTGATACTCATAAACAAAGTAATATGTATATTTCATTTCTTTTGTTAGAAACCTACATTCATCACAAACAAGGCGAAGCATCATTTTGTACCAGTCTTCTTCTTCATATCTAGCCCATCTCCAGCCATAACCCATGCCTTCTATATCCATCCACGAAATGAAATTTTCATCATTTTTATTGTCATGATACGTAGTGTTTATCTCTATGTACTCGTAAAATGTGGTCATCATTTTTAGCTCAAGTAGCATTTTATAATCTAATCGGCCATGCTTAATTATATTTCTTCCTTGTTGTGACAAATGATTAAAAACATTCTGCATGTGTCTCCTCCCTAATATCTTGATAAAGTTTACATTTGATCTGCAATTTTATATTAAATTAATCCTATTCACTCAATAGACACTTTAAGTAAATTAATTCAATAATATGTATACTATTCATTGTAATGGAATTTGCCCTGCAATATACTTATCTTATAGTTTAAATACATTTTCAGGGAGATGAATTGCTTTGAATATTAAAAGAAGTATCGCAATGTTTGCACTTTCACTTGCTATGATTTCTTCCTTTTTACCAAACGCTACACAGGCAAGCCCAACTACCACGGATCAAGATAGAGTAACTGTAAAATTAGCTGTAAAACCTATGACCGTTTTAACCTACTTTAACGTTGGAGATGGTGTGCCTCCATTCTGGATTTATAACCAAGATGGCTGGTATGGGACTTTGCCACTGGTTAGTTACGATATTGCCAATGGTGTTGTATACGCAAGATATCAAGGAAATGTCTATCAATAACCTACTAATGGGGGGTCGACTAAAGAGTCGGCTCTTTTTTATTTCAAATAAAAGTCCTCTTTTATCTTCTTTTCTTTTTCTTTGATTTATTTACCGTATTCTTTGTTCTATTAAGAAATGATCGAAACTCTTTTACCATTAATTGCTTTTGCTCAGGGGTCATTTCAGCAACTTCCGCAAACCTATCCAAAATAATGTCTTCATATCTGAAAAATTCAATCATTTCGCTTACGTCTTTGTTTATTTTCAATTCACTCAGTATATTTAAATTTAGTTCGAATTTATCTACTATGTATCTCAAGAAACTGATTACCATAGCATTGTTTATGTTCAATGTATTCTTCACCTTGTCTTTCATATAAAATGGCGAAGGATAGACAATATTATTTTCTCCAATTTTCTGAGCTAACGATACAAAGTTAAGGTGTGTGTAGTTTGAAGTCATATTGTAAAATGATTTATATAGACTTCTTTCGCCTATACTATTGGCTCTGTAACTAATACTTTTATTTGTCCACTTAAAAGGGTTATTTTGAAAAGATTTCATTCTTGAGTTGGTTTGATCCTCAAGTATGTATTTGCAATTTATTACACACTCTATTAAAGATCTTGTAGATATAATCGAAGGAACATAATATCCTTCAATTGAATTGAGCACTAACGATCTGTACAATGTAAAAATTTCTTCGAAAATAAGGACAAGAAAATCTAATCTTTCAATGTTTGTCGCAGAATTAGCAGCAGCATATTTAGATTGAATCGAGTTTCGTACAATTTTTTCGTTTATCAATATATTCCAAACTAAACTTACCTCTTCGTCACATTCTTCATATACAGACTTTCTAATTTCATCGTTCAAGAGTAAAGAATGAATATTAATTTTGGTTCCTCCTATGGTTAAAATCTAGATCAAATTTCTATTTTATTTGGAATTTTTTCTTAAGTCCTTCAACTTCTTTATTGAATTTCATTTTGTTTACGATTTCATTGTTTTCAAATCTCTTCATGTCTTTTAATTCACGTTCTAGGTGAAACAATTTATTCTTAAGAGTGGACATGTCCTCCTTCAACTTAGATTCCTTTACTGCTAATTTGCATTCACAATAATAAACAATATTTTCTTCCCATCTGTGATTATGAGAAGAGCCAGCATCATCTTCTTTTGCTTGCTCTCCGCAATACGAGCAATAGAGAATCTCGCGGTTGACTGTAAACCCACATTCTTGTGCTTTCTCACCCAATGTAAATGTTCTCGTTTCTCTCATTATTTATAATTTTCCTTTCTATGTAAAATTGCGACTTCATCAAGAATTAATCTTCTTGAACGTATTCAATCTCTTCGTTTAATTCATAATCAAATTCCCATTCAACAACGCCTTCTACATTGAATAGTTCATGATCAATCTGTCCAATGATATTGTCTTTATGCTGCAACTCTTCTTCATCAAAAATAATGTATCCTCTGATAATTGCTTTTCTCATATTCTTTACTCTCCTTTATTGTGACTTTGCTTGGAAACAGTGAAAATCATCATCGCACGAAAAATGCGCTTCGGTTCGAATATTCTTTACTTTACATAAGCCTTCGCCTTGAAACTTTCCATTTGTATTGTCATCTTTATAATGGATACAGAAATCACAAACCGCTCCAACCATTTCGCATTCTCTATCGCAAAATACTGCCATTTAAGATCACCTTCTTTCTGGTTGACAATTCGCTTTCATTTGCTTGATCATATGATCCAATGTCTCTCTTAAAGCTATGGCATCTTCAAGTGAAAAATCCACCCCAGCTCTACCAATGTTACCTTTTACAGTTACATAGAATTCGTCATCTTCACCATGCTCTAAGGCATTTTTGGGACTATCATGATTCCAAAACAATTGAAATTCAAATCCTTCTTTATTTTCAATCTTCAGTTGTAGCCCCTCTTGATCTAAATATTTTTTACTTGCCATCAAAACTAGCTCCTTTCTTTTAAATAAAATCACGATATTATAAAACTTTGAAATTTATCACTTGGTATAACTCTCATCTAACGTGTGTATACTCCTAATACAGTTAACCCCATTAATTATTTTGATAGAGGAGATGGTTTTATTGTCACCAGTATTCGTAACAATTAACAACTTTCAAATTCTCGTAATTACTGTCCCACCGGATGTATTTGATAGTATCTCAATTACTCCCGAACATCAGAGCAGCAATCATTTCATATTCTTAGAAGTTGGCACTGGTAAATTTAAATCAAATAGTTACAAAGCAATGGCTTTATTCTTCAATTAATTACTCTGAGCGGATATCCTCCGCTCTTTTTTATGACCCAAATCGATCCAATTTGTTATTTTCTAATATTTCAATTTCCTTATCTGTGAATCCAACACTATTCAACTTTAATAAAACCTTGCTCATTTCTTTCTGAGTAATCGTCATCCCACGTTGAACGAATCTTGGAACACGTACAATAGTTCCCACAATGTCTCTCGCGCGCTGTTCGTTATAGACTAATGCATTACCCTTTAGATACGACCAGTCGCTTAATGTATAAATCTTTTCATTTCTCCAATAGAACATATTGTGACCGAAGTCGAACTGCCCAGTGACCTCTTGTGGCTCACCAACCCATTGAGTGATGATTTGATACTTGCCTATAGATATAGCGTTATTTGTAATAATCAAAGGTAAGTCATTATGTACACCGCTACTCATATCGCTACCGTGATACCCGGCATGATCAATAAAGTACTTTCTAAGCTCATCAACCAGTGATTGATTTACCAAGAAGAAATCATAATCTTTTGGCTGTTTGTCATGGTATAGACTATAGATACACCCACCTGATACGTATGCTTCACTCTCAAATCGTTGCCACATCTGAGTTGGTAGTAACTTAATAAGGTCGTTCTTAGCTTCTCTCAGGTGCTTACTAATGTCGTTCAGTTTTTGTTTATGTATTTCTTCGCCACTTCTATGTATTGTCTTTCTAAAGAAACTACTCTTCAACAATAGACGCTTAATTGCGTTCAATTACTCAGCTCCATTTCTAAATGATATTCTCATTTTATAGTATCTATTCAATCCAACTATCTAAGATGTAAATTACATTATTTTTGAAATCAACTGTAATATGTCCACCATGACCCATCTGCATTTCTAGACCCTTAAAAAGATTATAGAGATCCACTAGATTTTCTAAATTAATTATCAATGCATCTCTGTCCTCATCGTAAAAATTGTCCCAATCAATATTCTGACTAATAATCTCATAATAATGTTTTTTGAATTGACCCTTCCTTTGCATGCTTGTAACAGTGTATAGCATTTAATCACTCCAATTATTATTTTATTTTTTAACAATACGATCCAATCTTACGTCTAACTGTGAAACCGTGTGCATCTAAATACTCGTTTAATTCGCGCGCGCTAATGTTTCCATCATATTTACTCTCTATATCTTCTATCAAAATGACTACTGCCTTAACAGGCTTCTTGAACGGCTCCGTTGGTTCTGAAATCAATATGTATTTAGTAACTCCACCATCTAATTCTTCACTATGTATTTTATATCCACGAACATATAACTCTTGAATACGTGCACTGTATCGTAAAGCGATCTTGTTTAGTTCTACGTTGGTTACTCCTGAATCTCCAGCTCGTTTCAATGTTGCAATAATCTTATCCCTTTGAGTTTCTGTTCGTTCTACTGTCTCTTTTTTCATCTATTGTCCTTTCTTTGATCTTGCTACTTTAAGACGCTCAGCGGCAGCTTGCTTTTGCTCCTCAGTCCATACTCGACCAGTACTTTTAGCACGAAATGACACCTGTCCATAGTCACCTTTAAAATAATGTCCTCCATTTTCATCGACCCGCAACAATTCCAATCCAGCTTTCTTGATCTTCGTGATTGTTTTAGGCGAACAGCTATAAACTTCCCACTCATTTGTTTCATCGTTACATACACATACTGTTTCTCTTTCTTCTGCCGTATAACTCAATCGACATCAACTCCTTGTTCCTTCAAATAGTCTTCAGCCTCAATAATATAATCCATCAGTTCTTCATATCTATTACCTGTCATACTCGCACCTTCATCAATTCCTCGACTCATAATAGTACATAGCTCAGAATCTAACTCATTAGCAGCTATGACGAGATTTTTTAATATACATATCAGTTTATTATCGTGTATCACACCTCTTTCGAAGTTCAATTCTTGCCCTGTAGGAGAAAATAAACTTTCCAAATCTTTGGTGTAGTTATTTGATTCTTCCTTAGTAAAGTCTCTAATTCAATTCAACTCCCCTAGTATTAAACTCTTCGGCTAAAACATACATTTTCCCATCCACTGGATCATAACCAGCTATAATCTTTACTTCTTCAGACCCTTCTACACGTATAAGCAAAGTTTTACCGTCTAGATCATCCCATTCAAAAACAGGTATATCTTTAAATCTATTCACTCTGTTTCTCCTTTGAAACCATATTACTTTTAGATTTAAAATAATCTTCCCCAGAAACCTCTCTTGCAGTTGCTCTTCTACATCTCAAACATCTACTGATTGATCCAGATTCAAATATATCACCATCACACTTAATACATTTGTCATTCACTTGCAACTCTCCAATCTCCAAGAAAGTTTCATTTTATCATTTCTCTGACATGTTCCATCATTGAGTCAAGTCGCTCTTCGGTAACTTTTCTATCTTTTTTATTTATGAATGGTAGTACAGTAGGCACAAAGGCTCCTGCCTTAATTCCATATTTATCTTCCAGTGAAACCGCCCATAAGGCTGAAGCAATGTCCATTAGATTTCCATAGCCAATCTTCTCCCCTAGACTCTTTACTGCTTCAATTTCTGATTTACGATTCATTCTTACCTCCTCTTATAAAAAATTTAGACTTACCTGTCGTCCTCATCTTGGTATTCATACAGTATCTCAATTGCATAATCCAAATCGTAAATTTGATGTTTTACTTTGGTGATTGTCCTAACCACTGAATCATCCCCACTATCTTCTAATTGTTTCATCTCTGCTTTCTTATTTCGTAATTCAGCCTTTATCACATACAATGCGTATTCTCCATTCATATAGATCAGCCTCGTTTCTCTTTATTTATCTTTATCTTTATTTATCTTTTACATCAAGCCAATCGTCGGGCAGTCTTTCTCTTAACATTTCAAACTCTCTAAGGATTTTTGGAATTAAGTATGTACCAGCATACTGTTGTTTTAAATCTTCTAATTCTTGTTCTGTGATAACCGCTTTCCTCCTCATTGATCGTATTTGTGTCAAATGCTGATTTCATTCAGATTTGATAATCGAATATCGGTTGTAATAGATCGGGGAATTCAAGGATACTCAGTCTTGTTTTTCTTAATCTTATGTCTGCGACATCCTTTAGGACTTCCTTTAGAAGCATAATCCCTTCGACATCACGATAATCAATATCGTTGTAGGGAACACCGTCCACATACAGTAGGCAATCTTCTAAATGATTCATAAGTATTTCAATTCTCTTCATTTGTCCACTCTCGCCCCTCACTTTGTTCAGATGATAAAGTCCCACTAACAGAATCAAAATCAAACTCACTCAAAATCTTCAACAATCTTTCTACCTTTGGAGCTCTCCACGCTGTCATTGCATATGTATGTGCCTTACTTGTGTAATGGTAATGGTTTAACTCAAGATGTCGTTTTGCTTCGGCTTTAGTCAGAAACATTGTGTTCGGAGCAATAAACTCTTCTTCTTTTACGAATACCGAATCAAAATATCCATCATCATTCAAATTGTTTGTTATGTATTGCCAGAGAAACTCAAAATCTTCATTATTCAAATGCCATCTCAACTCATCATCTATGTCTTCCTCGTAGTGTTCCTCAACAAACCCCTTTAAGTGGTTTAAGTCTTCAAATACTACATGGTCCCCATCGTTGAAAAAATACTGTAACTCACCGCTATCATAATCTTCGTTTCCGGGAGTTTTTTTATAATCCATGATTGTCCAGAAACGTGGTGCTGCTTGACAGTCATTCTCTTGAATATTTAATTCTGTTTGCAACTCTTTTAGAAACTTTAAATCTTCGTTCATTCACTCACTCCTTTTTCTCAGTCAAAGAACGATTTGATTAACTTACATATGGAGCATCCTCAAAATACTCTTTTTCAATACTCCTTAACTCAATCTGTTTTTGCGTTGGTAACATTGCAATTACCTCTAGTAACATTTCATATTTATGTATAAGCTTAACTCTGTTAAGGCATTCATCTTCACGATATGCACAACTTGTACCAGTGTAGAGCTTTTCATAAAATCTATACTTTTGTTTTGCTAAGTAATATAAATAATCGTACATTTATTCATCGCCTCCTTTTTAGAAAAAATGTACATGATCCTTCCAACTATAACTATTGTCAACTTCACCTTCATCATCTCTTAGCGGCACTAACTTCGCTATAATCAATGCGATATCTGAAGGATCTTCCCAAAGCGTCTTATCAATATAGGCTTCCTGATATCTGTATCCTCTACATCGTTCACTGAACTTTCTAGCCATAAAAGTTCCAATTACAGTCTTGACGTTGTCCCTTTCTCTTTTAATGAAAGACTTTTTAGACAAGAAGCTTATTAACTCATTCATTTTATCTTCGGCTTTTGATTGATCGTTGGAGTAGATCATCGTAATGAAACGTGTCAAACTCATTCCTCCTTTCCTGATGAAATATCAATTTCATCAATCTTCCACTGTAATCATCTTTCAGATATAATTGTTATATATAGAGAGGAGATGTCTTGTGGATCAATTTACAACTTTATTATCCCTACTAGGGGCAACTTCGGTAATAGCTTTACTCGGGCTGCTTATTAAATCAGTTGCCATGGTGAGGTCTTCATCATTTGAAAAAGCACTTATGAACGACTCTCAAAAAATAACTAGAGGAGTTCTAATAATTACATATATAACTCTTATAAATGCAATAGGAACTAGCAGCTGGCTTTTTATTATTAAAGGCTCATCAAACTGGAAAGAAAGTATTATTTATTTATGTATAAATCTGCTACTCGGAATATTCATTTTCACACTATTGCTTTACCCTCTCATAGTTAAGAGAATGTATAATTACTACTTAAAATTTGAAGACAAGAAATATTATATTCTCAAAAGTACATCTTCTGGAGAAATAATACTTAGCAAAAGCCCAAATTACTATAATGAAGTAATACTTATAAAAAGAGAAGACCTTTACAACAAGACAATCTTTCAAGAGACACCAACAAGTCAATGAAAATTGTCTTGTTTATTTTCTTAGAAATCTTTATTTTACCTAGAAGCAAAACCATCCGGTACATTTTGTACACTTAACACCACTAAAACCAGCAGCAACAATTTCATGCTCACAATTTTCGTCAGCATCATATAATTCATCTTCTTGATTATGTAAATAACAGTAGACTTCGCTGTTTCGATACTTTGCCTCTACTTTGTTGCTACAATAATTGCATTTTCTTTTCATTTAATCACCCTTATGAGAGCTCAGTTACTTCAGTCTCTGTAATTTCATCTTCATCAATGATGTTGATAGTAATCCCATCAATTGGATTATCCCATTTCTTAGAGTCAAATCCATAGTAATCTTTAACCCTAACCTTCCCATACCCCTCTAGGAATGAATCGGTACGTTCTGCTTTACGAACTCTCTGCTCTGCAATCTGTTGTGCATGTTCTTCTAGTGTACTGAATGAATAGAAGGTTTCTCTAAACTCTTGCATCCATTCTTCATTTAGGACATTCTCATCAATTTCAACTTCATATGTATTGGTTGTGGTAACTTCTACTTTGAATTTTTTCATTCCCACCCTACTCTCTTTCAAATCTCAAAATCTCAATCATCTCTAGCGCTTCTTTTCCTCTGACACACGAAGTATCCATAAATTGAACATATGCCTCACTCACGCTTCCATGTCCACAACACGCATTCATTACTCGTGGCAGTGTACCAAGACAAGAATCATGACCTTCAGGAGTTGCAAACTTATTACAATGCCCACATGGACGAGTCTCGAACGTTGTTACAGTTGATTCTTTAGTGTCTGAAAATACCCATTCTTCATTGAGATATTCAATCTCATGACCTCTAAAATGTGATTTTGCTGTCATATATAATCAGTCCTTTTCTAAACTTTCTTGCAGTTGATGAATTAGTCGTATTACATCGTCTTTTCTGAGGCAAACCTCAGTTAAAAATTCGCTATCTTTAAAACTTGAGATGGATACGTGCGAACCTTCCGTATCAATTTCAAAGTAAATTCCCTTGTGAGGCAATTCGAAGCAACATTCATATCTATTATTCAACAGTTAGCACTCCTTATTCTTAAACATATCCATCAATTCCTGATAATCATCAACTAAAGACTGTCTACCTACTTTTATGTATTGTCTTACTACGTCTGCCTGACAATTCAAACTCTTACCTTTAAATATGTCATTGAAATCATCGAATTGCTTTGCGTATTCTACAAGTTCTGGATTGTTGTCCAAATAGTTAACCCACAGCATCTTGTACCACTGAGAAAGTAACCTTAACTCATATTGTCTGCCGTTCAATTCAATGTGTGTTGGTTCCTTACCTTTAGCATCTTTCCAGCTTGTAGGTTTAAATTCACCAAATCTTTTGCTTAGTTGATAGTGGTTTTCTATTGAATCAAACTTTCCCCACGCTCTAACTTTCGCATAAAAGGCAGAATAGCGTTTATCTCCTTTAGACGAGCATTCGAGAACTTTTATACTTGACTACCCCCTAGTATGCATTTATCGCTTTTTCAATATCGTCCAATATTTCCTTGATTTCTTCTGAATTCTTTCCAAAAATTGAGCCACCGCTTGATTTAATCTCAAACTTGAAATTGTTCTTGTTCATCTCTGGTTCAACTGGAACAGTGTTATAGATCAATGTGCCTTTTGGGTAAGTCTTCTTGGTGTAGCTGTCGCAATAATCTTCTTTAAGTTCTGTTAGACCTTTACATCCTCTAATTTGCTTAACGCTTTTCTTTGATCTAATCCAGCAATGACCGAGTGTTTTAAACTTATGTACCTCTAAAAGTAATCCTTCTCTGACTCTCCAGATATCTTTAATTGCGTGTGATTGGATTTTTTCCATATGTATTGATCCGTTTCTGAATTTTCTTTTTGATCCGATTGCTCTTAGTTTTAGTTAGGATACTTTGTAGTTGCTTGATTTTATATCCCTTCTCAATGGCCTTAACCATTTTTTCAACACTTCGCCAATCAACAATTAACTGATCAACTTTATACTTCAGCCCTTCAGCTTCTACTTCACCAGATACAGTTACGTTCAATTTCAAATCACTTGCCTTCACATTACCTTGTGTATCAATCTTGAACTTTTCTTCCTTAAACACTTCCGCTGCCAATGGTTTAACTGGAGTACTAAATTTACTTGCTACCTTTTTAATGAATTCTTTAAATTTACTCATTCGTTTTCTCCTTGTTATATGAATTAATATTTCCGATGAAATACAGCTTTTACTGTGATTCTAAACGCTCAATTAACTTCTGTACCTTAAGACCATATTCCGTCCTACTTGCTTTTGCTGATTCGATAACTTTATCTATATCACTCTGTTTAGAGACGATCTGTTTGACCATCTCATCTACAGAGGTTTCACTTATGTACTTTACTGTTTTAAGCCTATTCACAAACTACTCTGTCTTTCTGATATTGCTGATTTTTCAGTTCTACAGCTTGCGCAAACATTGCACGACACATAATATGTGACAGATGCTCATCAGAGGTATCTCCAGCCAAATAAGCATATGCATGAATCAACATGTGATTGATGTGGTCTCTTACTTCAATGTTCATCCAATTATCTGCACCATATTTATCTGCTCCATACTTTAAGACTTTCGTCATTTCAAACATTGCTGCTGGATTGAGTAGATCAAATCGATACAGGACTTGTGACTGCTTCCCGCCAAGTTCGTTGATAACTGTAGGAGCGTCCTTCCCTACTCCTTTAACAACTTCGTTCATATGTATTCATCCTCTTCTAATCAATAATTCTTACTCTTACATTCTTCTTTCTACCAAAATCTATTGCATCTTTTTTACTTTCAAAATAAACATCGATCTTGTTCTTTTTTATTGCTCCCCCAACGTCCTGTACAATTCTTTCTCCAACACCTTCAATGTACACCTTTGTTCCTTCGGGTAACACTTTCCAGTCAGCAGCAATTGTTACCCCTTCTTTGGTCATTACTCCGCTTGCCGTCTTCCCATAATCGGGATGTCCTTTGCTTTTACCAGTGCTATTTTCGTGATTAGTATAAGCGGTCAATTCGAAATACATCCAATCATAATTATTATTACTCTTCTTGCTAGTGGTTTCTTTAACTTGCTTAACTTCCTTTTGGACAACTTTCTTAGACTCAACCGACTTTTCAACTTTAACACTCTCAATCTTAGTCGTGTTTTTCGCTTCTCGTGCTTGATTGGCACTTTCTAATCCTGCCTGACCAATGGACAGTGCCAACAATAGAGATAGGAGTACTTCCAACGTATCACCTTCCTGATAATTGATTATAGTAAAGCCCCACTATTTCAAGTGAGGCCGTATAATGATTCTTAATGATATCTGTCTTTCATGTACTCTATGTATTAAGCTTGTAGTTGCTCAATATACTTCAATGTTTCTGATAGTTTTGATACATCTTCTGATTTGCGATAATCCAAATCTCCTAGAAGCTCCATAAATTTAGGACCAATCAGCTCTTTTCGTTGATTGTAATCAAACTTTTGCATCGATTCAGCAATGCTTTTCTTGAGTTCATCTGAGGACATCTGTATTTGTTCAACTTGTTCGACAGCTACTCTTGCTTGTACATCACGATCTTGTTCTTGAGTGATTTTCAATTCTTCTACTGTAGCAGACGTATTCTTCAACTGACCTTTAACTGCATTCTCAAACACTTCCAAAAAGTTTTTGGCACTATAGTCAACCTTATCAGGTAAATCTGTGAATCGTCCTCCACCAATAGAGATATAGTTTGATGGTCTAAAGTACATCATAACCTCACTCTTGTGGAATTTAGAGGCAACATCTTTACCACCCTTGGTCTTCTTATTCTCCTCAAGCTCATTTCCTTCTTTATCAATTACTACAACCTCATTAAATAATGTTACAATTAGGTGCGCCTGAGATTCAAAAATATCTCTACCTGACTTACTCAGTGACAGTTCAATAGATTGAAACTTGACATCATCAATAGTGGTTGTTTCTTTTTCTTTAGTCCAACAAAGCCAAAAGAATCCATACCCACTCTTCTTCAAAATATCAATTTGCTGCCATACTTCTTGTTTTGTAAGTGTATGACCGTTCAATTCTTTTACACTCTCAGTGATGTCTTGAAGCGATGCAAATTTCTTAGCATACTTTTTAGAATATGTATCAATAATGTATTCTTCTGCCATCGCCCACATTCGATCAATTGTATCAATTCCTAGAACCTTGGTAATTCTTTTTTCGGCGGCTTCAGCCACAAGGTTCTTAACAGCGACCTCTTTAAAGAATTTCCAATCACGGTTATGCATATCAATGATTGATTCAAGCTCCCATGACGTATAACCATCTTCAAAAGCAAGCAACAAACCGGCGTCTGGGTCGTTTGGATAAAATAGCTCCATGACCTCTTTCCACAATCTAGTTTTTCCCGCTTTAAAACCACCTGCCACCAGTACGTTGTATGCTTGTAGGTCTACTTTAGGAACATTCTTTGATACAGCAGCTTTTCTCCAACTCATTTAATCATATCACTCCATTTATATTATTTTTTGTTTATACTTTATGGAAAGGGGTGACTAAATTCACCCCATCACATCTATCTCAAATCAAGCGAATGGGTCGTCATCTTTGTTGGTCGCGAATTGATCGCTATCTGATTTGCCAAACAGGTCATCGGCATTTCCGCTACCACTAAATGGATCGTCACTAGTTAGTGCTGCTGTCTTTCTGAATTCTTCTTCAGTCAACAGCTCACGCATAATGCTACCTTGTACATAACTAATTACTTCCAATCCCTTTTTGTCTCCATTGGTTACACGTTCTTGACGCGTTACTTTTTGCGTATCATCTACATCGGCAAAAGGATCGTCGGAAGGAATGTCTTCTACAATATCTACATATGCGAACGTTGCTCTATTATTATCTTGTCCTGTAACTTCAATAAAATCGTATGTATTAAGAGATGCAAATGCGTCTGCCATTGATTTTCCTTTTTCTACTTCTTTTTGATATACAATCAGCTCTACATCCATTGGCTCTGAACGTTCTTTAGCGTTTTTCAAGAATACTGCGTTTACCTTCGTATCTCCAGTAGCTTCATCTTGATAAGTACTCTTAATTCCAATTTGCATATTAAAACTATTTACTTCGATAAAATCAGGAGATTTCAAATCCATTACATATTCAATTTCTTTATTATTTACTTTAATCGGAAGAGGCTTTCCATCATCAGCAATAAATTTACCATCAACGATTGGTCTAACTGAACTGATAGTTCGTTTGCGGAATTCAATATCTCTCTCGTCACCCGAAATTGACTCAAACTCATACTCCCCTCTAACCTCTACCCATACATCGTCTTTAATCAGTGCGGAAAGCGATTCTGCCTTATCCCATGGAGAATCAATTAGGTGATAGGTATCATCAATATTTTTAATTTTACCATTCAAATCAACCCATTTATCTTTATCGAACCGAACATTCCAATCAATCTTAGCTGTATTTTTATTGGTACGGCTGTAAGCATATACAAACTTTTGCTCCATACCTGCAATTTCAACTTTCAATTTGTTACTAAGTGCAGTTTCGATGTTGAATTGTAACACCCGGCGAGGCTTTGGATTTGCAGATCGAGTCATTTTTTCTTCATAATAAGGTAGCTCTTCCCAACTTTCAGTCTCTTGATCCTTTTTGCTAAACTTGCTCACTTTCCCAATAAAGCGGAACGGTGCTTTGAATTCTTTTCCTTTGTGAGTCTTGTTTACCTTAATTGTGTATTCTGCCATTGATTAATATTATCTCCCTTTGTGTATATGTATTTTTTGATTGTGTGTCTCTCTAGTTAATCAGTGACATTGGAGGACTTCTCAATCTGCTTATCATGTGTTTCACCACCTTTTCAAAGTAAACTTGCTTCCTCTATATAATCACGCTATGCGTGTTATTTTATTTCTTATGGGCCTTGAGGGACTTGAACCCCCGACCACCGAGTTATGAGCTCGACGCTCTAACCAACTGAGCTAAAGACCCAAACTATTTCTTGATGAAACTATTATTTGATTAACTTGTTTGGCTTACTTACTCAGTATAATCCAAGATTGTTATTTTGTAAATATGTATTTTTATTCTTTATATGTTGCCGGGAAATCCGGCTACATAAAATATCCTGTAAAATGGTTAAATGGTACAGTAGGATCTTGAACATGAATTTCATATATAGTTTCTGGCTTCTTGCATCTCAATGTCTCCAGTTTAGTCCTGTTTATTTTCTCTTGAAACAACCTCTCCAATGCAGAAGTTTCATTGTCTCTATATGTATTAACAAACTCGCTGCATGAATCAAATCGTGTTTCAGAGATCATGGAGACTCTGTAATTATCCAGATATTCATTGATTTGATATCCATTCATACCACTACACTTACTGACAAAATCTTCGTTATTCAGACAATCTGGGAAAAAGAATTCAGCTATGGTTAAAAGTCCGATAGACTTGCTGCTAATATCAACACTATTTTTCATATACCCATTTCCTCTCATGTGA
The DNA here is from genome assembly GCF_024159265.1 of Paenibacillus sp. 1781tsa1. NCBI lineage: Bacteria > Bacillati > Bacillota > Bacilli > Caryophanales > Paenibacillaceae > Paenibacillus > Paenibacillus sp. 1781tsa1. The sequence continues at coordinate 4,137,407 of NZ_JAMYWY010000001.1, forward strand.
TTACTTTGTAGTTAACTTCCTTATCTCATATTTTAATCCATCTTTTAGCACTTGACAAACACTTTAACCCCCCTACTAAAAATGCTTGACAAGTAGATAATAATGGAAAGTATGTCATCATAATGTCGATGTGTGTCGAATTAATCTAAATAAGAACTTATGTTCTCATTTTATTATACAATATAAAAGTATTTCGTCAAAGCATTATTATACTTTTAAGACATTTCTTAATGATTGTTATTTATATATTTTTATTCTTTTAATATTTTTTTAAGGCTTGCCAAACAGCTTCTTAAAATACTCCTTAACAATGCTCTTTCTTGATTCACCAATGATTTCTATGTAATCATTTGATTCTACGTCGAAAAACATCTTACCCTTCTCATAATCTATATGCTCTGCATGATGAAGATTGCCCATTCTGCCGCGATCCACGACTACTAAACCGTTATGCTTATGTAGCAACCGCATGATTGCATCATTACTTGTGCAATAGACATATTCATCTCCTTTAAAGGTTTGATAAACTGTTTTATATTCTTTTTTCCCTCCAATCTGTTCTTTAATAGAAGATTTTATATCAACTAATAGTAACCATTCTGCTTCTTCATTTATTTTTTTACCCTCTTTCCTCTGGACAATAATGTGATTCATTTAGTTACACCTCATTTTGTTAAATCTGCCCCCTAGTTATAACGAACAAGGGGGCAATGTTTTTATTTCATTTCTTCAGGTACTGGTTCGCTGTGGATCAGCGTCCAGCTTGCTGTATTTACACCGGCATAAGCAATTGCGCTTAGTGCAAAACCAACCATTGTCATAGTAAATTTCATAAAGTTCAATTTAATCATTTTATTCACCTCCCTTCATGCGAATCAAAAGGAGACTTTGTGCCAACATTGAGCAACTAACAATTGGATTCTGAATTAGAGCTCCGATCAATACAGTTAAAATTGATATGTACTTTAAGTACTTAAAATACTTTTTTAAAATCTTAGTTTGATTCTCAATATTTGATGGTGCAAATATCGTAACTAAAATTAAAGCTATACCAGAAATTACCCATTCAAAACCCTCAAAGTTATTACCAAATGAAGCTATAGAAAGTATAATTATTGTTGAATAAATTAAGCATAATTCTGGATATTTACTGTGATACCCTCCTGAAGTCATTCTGAGCAATGAGAATGATAAAATACTCATTAAAACATTATTATAGTTGTTTAACATAAAACCGACAAGTAACAATAACATGATAGGTAAGATGTTGGTGATTATAAACTTAATTCCGTATCTTGTTATACCATATGGCGGCAACTCTTTAGGATATTTGGAAACTAGTGTTTGGGAAAGGTTGTTTACATATCTATCGATCATAATGATTCACTCTTTTCTTTAACGACATCTATAAAGATAATATTTATTAGACAAACCATCCAAAATAATAAACCAAGGTAGACATTTTCAATTTGCTTAACATTGTAAAGTAAGATAATAGCTAGTAACCCAATAGTGACACTGATAACGTTTGTTTTGTTTATTTTAATTTTAAAAGTGTAATCATATGGCATTGTAGTATACCAAATCCTTCTTCTTTGTAAGACTAAAGTAAGCACTATCAACATTGAATCTCCAATGAGTTGAATATAAAATCCGAAACTACTTAGTGTGACTGAATAACTTAACCCAGAAGCAAACATCATTAGTATTGCTACAGATATCTGTGATATGAATTGAGCTCCAAATCCATAGATAGCTAATTTAATGCTACTCCCCGGTCTAATCCTAAAATAAAATGTCAACAGTGCTGCTAATAATATGAAACATATTAATGGGATGGCTCCTGAAATTGCATCGTTAGATCTCATCAAGAATGTACCTACTGAAATTATCACATTGCTCACTAAAATTTCTTTCCAATAATCTTTAAAACTTACTTTGAAGCAGCCGAAGGCAAACATAAAAATTGTTATTCCATCCAATAATGACATCAGGGCATACATTAGATCGCTTTTCATTTTCTTAATCTCTCCGCTCTTTAAGAATGAATATATGTATTTGATAAAATAAATATATCATGTAATTCAATCTTCGTCAATCGTTTTATTAAAAAAAAGAAGAATAAAGATATTCTTTATTCTTCTCCATAAATTGACTCTATATTTTCAATATTTAGAAAGTCTGCTTTTAGTCTGCCATATACATAATCGCCATTCTTTGTGCGTCCTACGTTGTATCTTTCACATACTAAAGCATACTCCTCTTTCTCCAGTTTGTTTCGTTCTTCGAGTAAATTATGAGCCATATAGAGCATACCGCTATTTCGTATGTTGGTTGGAGTAAGAGTTGGAACTTGATATAGTTCAGCGATCTTCTTAATTCTTCTATTTATTAAAGCTGGAGCTGCTGGGGTATTCCCCTGTGCTCTGGTGCGCGCATCTTCAGCAGCACGAACCACATAATCTGTTTTAGTCAAATAATTCTTGTTGTTTCTCATTCCCTCAAATGTCAATCCATTGTTTTTATAATTGACCTCTTCTGTATTCGCAATCCTCATTATATTATATAGATCATTTGAGATAGGAATTGTTCTTATTTCATTACCATCTAATGTTTCATTTACTAGATCTACTTCATACGCTGGGGGATTTTCGCTTATTTCTTTAACCCTGCTCATCTTAAGTGTTAGCAGTTCACTATATTGTCTTCCATAGATTCCTTCATATATCGCCAAGATAGCTAGCTTATCTTGATAATTCATGCAATTTTTGACCCATTTCAATATTTCTTTGTGATGAAAAATGTTTGGCTCACTAGTGTCTAAAAATTGCTTATAATACTCACCTGAAGCAACTGCATCTAAAGGATTAATATTATCCACCCGTAGATCTTGAGCAATCGCCCATCTAATGTAATTTTGAATTATGTTTCCAGAATGCATAACAGTACTAAGTTTTGTAGCTTTCAAAATATATAGTAATTGGCCTATTTCATTCAAATTAAAATCATAAAGATCTTTCCCTAGTTTGTTTTCAATTTTTGAGGCTCTAAGCAATATTCTTTTATATGCTCTCTTGGTTGACTCTGTCTGATCTTTTAGATATCTTTCTTTTTGTAGGGGATTGAAAAATTCGTCATCATATATTTTATTCATTTTATTTTACACCTCTAAATAAAGATTCGAAATACTCGATTATGTTGTTGCGCGCCCTAGAGTTTCCAGTGATACCTTTTTCAACGAGTAATGATTTTAAATTATTGTCTTCTAAATCGATTTTTTCAATCACATTCTTAATCTCACTTAAAGGAACTTTATTATCTTGCATATACTTTGCAATCACAATATATCCCAAAAACATCAAAGGGTGTTTAAGTAACGTACGTGTACTCTCTTGAGCATTTAAGGAAAACTCTTCAGAGTATATCCCAAGTAAATAGACAAAGAAATTGTCTAAATAGTCTGTTGTTTGAAGTATATCAAATTGTTTTTCTATTTTATATTGACTATCTATTGCATATGACAAGACATCAAATGTTGTTAAATCACCATTTATTTCACTAATTTTATTTGATGATATGATTCTATTTCCGAACTCTGATTTTCTTTGCAAGTTAGATACCACTTTATCTGACATTCTTACTTGAGACAATTCGTTTCTTCTAGCTTTAGGCAAGACATTTATTGTATTCAATTGACCAAAAAATCTTTGAGCAGTTATTTGATCGTAAGATCTTATTGAAAGAATTAAATCCAAATCTAAGTTAGGATTTAAATGTAGCGCAGCTACAGCACCCTGTAGCCTATGGAAACCATCTACAATAGAAATAATTGAACCATTATTAATAACAAGAGACCTTTGATCTTCATGATAAGTTAGAGGCTCAATTTCTGTAGAATAAACGTTCAATGTTATCATGTCCTCAAAATAATCGTTTTTGGACATTTTACCTGCAATTCGCTTAACACTAGCCTTGTTTAGGATAGGAGTTTTCACAATCCCCCCAGACTTGTTCACTTTAAAATTTGCGCCACGTTGTGCCTCGTAGTCATATATTATGAGTTGACTCTCAAACATCTTGACTAATTGTTTAATTGATATCTTAGTTACATAGCTATCATCTTTAATTTTTAATACATCGTTAAAAGGTAATGGAAGATATATTTTTTCGCTAAGAGTACTGTTTAAAATATCTAAGGCATCTCTAATTTCTCTGTTTCCGAACAAAGACTCTGTATGTAGGTTGTTATCTTTAGTTAAATCGTAAAGTGCCATAGATATTCCAATTATAATTGGTATGTCAATTTCAGTTATTATTTGAGGATTTGAGTTTATTGATTCAATTATACCGAAAGGGACATTTCGTTCAGATAATTTAATATTTAATTCATTCAGTGACTTTCTTGAATTCTTAATCCCATTCAATGTGTTTAAAATCCTTTTTTCAATATCAATTCTTTCAAATTTCATAAATTTATACACTCTCCTTTAGAGTTAGTATAGCATATAAGTATAAATATAATACATCATCTAAAGGCTTTTCATTATATTTTTAAACTTTCTTAATAAATTGTTAATACATTTTTCTTGTATGTGGTTAAAATTTAGATGTTTTTTTCTTCTTAATTTCTAATTTACTACAAAATAAACTCTATTGCAAAACGTTTATAAAGCACAAAAAAGCCTCATTTCTGAGACTTAACATTATCTTTTAACCATTGAGATAAATCCAATTTTGTTTTAACAACTACATTATCTTTATTGTCATATATTCTATAACCATTGAACATGAAATTACTCAACTCATGGGGATTGTCTGCTCCTAATTTTAAACATTTCCACGTCTCAATCTTAGATGTGATATCATAATCAATTAATTTCATTAGACTGTATCTCTTCATGAATACCCCTCTTGTTGTGTGACTGAGAAAAATGATAGAATGAAATTTGATATAACTTCCTATTCTCAGGGAGTTTTTTGCTATGTTAATCAGGTGGAACGATTTTCGTTCCATTAACTATTTATATTATAAAAGGAGACTATTCACATGTCAAGTACAGATAAAAATTGGTGGTTTGAAATAAAATTACAATCTATATTAGACTCACGAAGAATTTCAAATAGAGAATTTTCTCGGCTTACAGGGATTAGACATTCTACTATTAACGATCTATGTAATAATGAAGTTAAATCAATACCCTTAAAAAATCTAGCTATAATTTGTGAAGTATTAAATATCGTTGATCTAAATGAGCTCATAAAAGTACATAAGTAACATAAAGAGTTTTAAAGCATCTGAAGCGAAACTGCCAAAGCGCTCTTAATTGGCGCATGAAATTTCTCAGATAAACTAGCAATTTTGAAATCTAATTGATCTTTAGATATTGTCATGATTTGCTCCAACAATATAATGCTATCATCATATAGACCTACTTCTTCTGCACCAACTTTAACATGTGTGGGCATTGGCTTTTTTACTTTACTTGTTACTGGCGCAACAATTACTACTGGACTATATTTGTTGCCCCTATCATTTCCCAATACAACCACTGGTCTCTCACCGCTTTGAACACTGCCTCGATTACTTCCTAAGTTTGCATTCCACATATCAAGTCTTTTAACTTCTTTATTCATCACTCGATCCATAGCAACTGCCATGTCATCACGCTCCAAATTTAATTTATTTATTTTTATTCTTTTATTATTTTATTTATCATCTGTATATTCATTATTATAATCGCAATCACTTCATATAACAATAGAGAACGTTTGTTCTGTCAAGCATAATTAGTAGGGGGGTAAAATATTTCCAAATGAAGGTATAAACAATTGACAAATAGGATATATTTGTAATTAAAAGGTAAGCAGAGGTGGATTTATGGAAAGAAAAGACAACTGGACCAAAGAGGAAGATCTATTACTATCTACAATTATATTAACCAAAATTTCTAAGGGAGAAACACAATTAAGTGGATTTACTGATGTAGGGTTGAAACTTAATCGTACAGCAGCAGCGTGCGGATTTAGATGGAACAGTACAATCCGTCATATTTACAAAAAAGAAATTTTAAAGGCCAAACTCACTAAGCTTAGAAACAAACAATCTCCCTCGCAACCCCCGAAGAAGTATCGAGACATTGAGGATATTATTACTTATATTCAACAAGTGCATAATGACCTACTCGCCATAGAATCGCAGATAGAGGTGTATCGTACGAAGATACGCCTTGTATCATTAGAAATAGATTCTAGGCGTTCAGAAAGGACGCTGGACGCGTTACAGAACCAAGAAGCACTTACACTGTTACTTGCAAAAGCCGCTGAATTGGGGCTATTCGAACATAACAAAAAACCCGCCATTTAATTGGTGGGTTTTATTCTTGTCTCTATGTGAAATCTACATTTTATCAAATTTATTATCTCTTCGATAGGAATCCATGGAAAAGTCCTTAAAAGCATCGTATTCATTTTTCAAATCCTGTTCAACATACTGTTCTCCAATACGCCATGCATTCTTTTCCAATACCTCAGAGTATCCTTCGTTATAGAAATAAAAACTGTTTTTATTATAGTCCAAAATATGCCCAACTTCATGCGCTATTAAAATTTTAATGAAATTTTCAATAGTAGACACACCAGCCTGTGAAGCGAACTCGGGGTCATTAAAGATACTAGTTATTTCACGGGGATCGAAAACTATTTTTTTTGAACGTGCATCCGCCTCCATCTGATAACCCTTTTTTAATTTTTCTTCACTGCTTCCTACTTCGAAACCATGCTTCTCGTTGAAATCCCTCAGATATCTTCCAACTAATTTACGTACTTCGCCAACATGAGTGGTTTTCATTCTATACCTCCAATAAAACTGTGATTAAGTCTTTGCTGTAAAATCTGCATTTTTAAAAGCGATCACTGATTAAGACTTACTGGAGACAGGAAAGGAACTCCCTTGATATTTTTAACTTTATAGTCAACTAAAATATATCCACCTGTTCTCATTAACCCTACTGTCTTTTTTAATCGAACAAATTGCTCCCCATTTTTATAATAGATCTCTCCACCATTGAACCAGACATAAATTTTCAAAAATAAATTCATCATTAGAGTACACTCCTCTTTTTTTTACTCTATGTAAATCTTGTATCTCACTTAGAAATTTTCATGTACGCTGCTAGCACTTGCAAGATTATACAATGAAACTCTCCCCACCCTGTTATTATCAACATATCTTACTTTAGCTTTCGATGGGAATCCAGATCTATCTTCAATAAATTCGATTACTGTACAAACCTTATTTAACATGTTCTGTTGTTTGCTGTATAGAGGCCCTACAATATTGTATATGTTTCCTAAGTTTATTTCAGTAATCCTCTTGGTGGAAGGTTTGTTGTCATCATGTACAACGCTTACTCTGTATCCACTCACAATATCCTCAATATGAATGTTCACATTCAGACCTCCAAACAAATATACTCAATGAAACATGCCTTTTACAGTAATTTTATTTTCGTTTGTTTCTCCATTTCTCCCACAAATCCCTCGCAACAGGATTATGAAAACAGGTTATATACCACGATAGCGCAACAATGAAAGGGAAGATGACACTAACCCCCCAATCAATGAAAAACATCGTTAGAACGACTGGTATTGAGGCTAAAGAAGCGCAGAATTGCAACAGTAATAGTATGTACCTTATATCCACATTGCTCCCCCTCCTGTGAAACACATCTTTTACTTTAAATCGTAGGTATTCAAAATAAACTTCACATCATCTGTGGACATTGAAATGTTTTTGCTAGTGCCCCCACTCCAGTCTCCGTCATTAGCCATAATTACAACTATTCCAGTAAGCTGCCTGTCTCCTACAGTGATGTTGGGTCTTTTATCTTCACTTGCTGCCGCTGGTACTGATTGAGCGCTCAAATTTGTTCCTTTAATTGACGAACCTAGAGGATAACTCCCTATAATTTCAGAAAGACTACCCATTCTATTCTCCATCCACCTAACATCAAACCCTAGGTCTGGATCTAGAACCATGACTCTAAGCTTCTCGTACTCGTGCCTTTTCTTCTTTTTGAAGATCATTCTCGTTTCCCTCTCAATTCCGTAAAATAGCCATTTGATTAAGACTTTTGAACCTCATTGAGCAACTCCCGCACGACATCAAGATGTTCTTCGCTCATAATTCTTCCACCAGTATTCAACATAAGGAAGTATCTTAATTTTTGTTCTCTGTCCAGATTACGTGTTTCAGCAGAGCTAATTGCATACCTTCTAAAATGCAACTGATCTCTTGGAGACATATCTTTAAAATACAATCCTTTATACTTGAATCTACTTTCATAGAAATCCAAAATAGCTCTGAGGCGTTGCTTCCCGTCAAGTATCTCATATGAGTACTTGCGACCATTCGCTTCCCACTCTTCATCAGAGAGATGAATAAATGCAAACTTGCCGATATCCACATTATTAAAAATCGCATCAATTAGTTTAACTTTATCGCTTTCATTCCATACATAATTCCGTTGATATTCTGGATCAAAGTCAACGCCAAAATAATATGCCTTATGGAATAGCGATTCTAGTCCCATCTGAGAGTAGCTGAGTCTAATGTCTTCATTTTTTACATGCGAGTCTCTGTTGGAGTTCAACTTTCTGATTTCAGTCCACAACCAGTAACCTTTTTGATTTTCATTTCTGATAGGATTTCCATAATTGGTTTTGACGGAAGTATACCCAAGTTCAACAATTTTTCCTTCATGGAGATTAGCTAAGACAACTACGTCCTCCAATGCTCCTAATGATACTGGTTCACCTATTTCAAAGATATAGGTTGGTTCAGAGATAAGATGTAGTTTTTCCTCTAGTTCTTTCAAGGCTCTTTCGTGTGCTGCTTGAGCCAACTCTTCTTGGTTTACCTCGTTTTTCCTTTTTGCCATTATGTATCCCTCGCTTCTAATAAATTTGCTATCCATTGAATCGAAAACTCCCTTGCTTTCTCAAGTCCATCAAAAAGCAATTTAGAGGAGTGAACGATACTTCTTTTATATTTAATTGTGACCCTATATCCTTTACCATATTTGTCTATATCACGATACGGAAACCCTATCTCAACCACATGTCCTTTAAATCTCCCCTGCCAAACATCAAAATCATCCCAAGGATTTCTGTTCAGAGCCCTCAATTTCATCGCTACTCACATCCCTATAAAACAGTCATTTTATCTTCATTCCAATTTTGATTTTATTTCATCTTTGAACTCTGTTGTAATCTTGTTCCCATCAATTTTATATGTAATGCCGTTATCATGAGGAAGCCATTGCTGGATCTCTTCGAATATACTATCAGATACAAATACTCTTACATCGCCAGTAAAAGCTGGGCAGCGTTGATAGAATTCTTTGCCGCGTTCAATGACAAGAGTCTGAGGTTTGCCCGTTAGAACATGCTCTTGCCATTCTAGAATCGATTGTGATTCATTAGTAAGATCAGACCATCTCATTTTATATTTTCTCCTTTCATATAAAATAGTTATTTTAAGTTGATTTAAAATAGACTTTCAATGATGTTAATGATGTTCCTCCAAAAGGAGAACAGCAAGATGAATCCTGTAGCAATCGAAATTATTACAGAAAGTAGAATTGGATGCCTTTGAGCAAACGAACTGGGCTTAGGATCGCTCTTATCATTTTCATTCATATTCAAATTAACTTGTTTGCCAATCGAAGAATTTTTAATTTTATTGTTGTCACCAATCTTTATATTCATCTTCTATTCCCTCCCAGACATCTTACCAATACGCGAATTCTTCACATGATTGTTATCGCCAATATCTATTGATCCCTCATATATAATTTGACCAATAATATTAACGATAATCTCTTTAGCTTCATCGTTCTGAATTTGAGATTTAATGTCCAATTCATCTAAATCCGTAAATCTTTTTTCAAGCTCCATGATCACGTCTAGTAATTTTGTCTTAACTTTCAATACTATGTCGGTTAATTGATTATGAGGAATGACAATATTCATGCTAGCAATTTGTAAATGTGGTTTTGAAATATAGTGACATTCGTATGTGGGTATTTGTTTCCCATACTTTCCCTGTTTGTCGGAATTCAATATGGACTGTAAAGTTGACACACTATCTCGTAAATATATAGTAATTATCTCTTCTATTTCCTCCAGTGTTAAGAGTGACTCGATTGGAACTTGTGAATTGGTATATTTTGCTCTGCCATTAACAATAAAAGTGCCCGTGGGAACTCCAGTCAACATTCTGTATTTAGGAAGATTATCTTCTTCTCCAAACCCTTCTAATTCTCCATTAACCCACTCCATAATCCATTCATTTTCTAGGTCTGAAAGAATAATTTTCAATCTTAGAAGTATATTTTCCAAAGTTATAGAGCCGCTAACTAGATCTTTTAAGAGTTGACTTCTGCTCATTGCTGTATCCTCCTCAATTCTGATGAAATAAACCTTTCACAATCATATGTATGTCATAATTATATAGTAGTAAACTTTAACAGTACACTGTTGCTTCATCCAATACATCGTAACTTGATAATGAAATTATATCACATAGTATTTTACAATACAATATTTATTTTTATACTTAAAAGGAGCGATATATAGTCGCTCCTCATTAGTTTACTTTGTATTATATTTCTCTGCTGCCTCTTTTAATTTAACCCAATTCCCACTATGACTCAGCACTCTCAATGTACCATCTGAAAATAGTTTACCATGTTTAAACATTATAATAATGCTCCTTTCCAGTTTCCTTTACAATAACGTTAATGTGCTCTTTCAATTGAGATGTAAGGGCATATACGCGATCCATTAAAACGTAAGCCATTGTGTTCTGGCAGCGGCCTTGTTCTTCAATAGATTCGATAACAGTTCCGTTAGCAATCAAGTTGTATGTATTCATTTATAATTTCCTCTTTTCGTATTTTTATTGTTTATTATTTTCTCGATATTGCCTTTGGAGACTCATCCCGACCCCAAGAAGGATGATTAAAACAAGTATATAAACCCATACCATCTTACACACCTCTTTTTTAAAAAATCAAATACTTCTTTTATTCCAGTCTTACACCTTTTGATATCTTTTCTTTAACGATATTTATTTTATCACTTATAAAAGTATCAAGTGCCTCTAATGCTTGCAAGAATCCTCCATCGTTTAAGAATTCCTCTTCAAACAATACCAAAGCCCATCTATTAAATGTCTCTGGAAAGTCAGCTCTTAAACAATACTGAAAGCCTGTCCTGTGATTGGGCTCTATTAGTTGAATATATAATTCACTACTCTTTAAAACGGTAATACCGTGTCTTGTCCATTCCTCTCTCAGGTTGAACCTCGATGACAAGATCTTAAGGTAATCCATTCATTCCCTCCTTTCTTAATCAAAGAATCCTTTTACCATCTTTCCATTCTTACAGTCCCACACTTAGGACAGGCGTATAAATTGACTTCATTGAGCAGGGGGCCTCCGTAATTTGCTTCAGTTCTGATATGAACAGTGGTTTCAAGGTGTTGAAATGGCTTCGACCCTTCCTCGATGCATAGTTCTGTATCCCATGGCTTTGAGGGATTCTTATCACTATCATGAATATAATTGCAAGCATAGCATTTCATAATTGTTCGTCTCCTCATAAAATAATCTTTTTATTATATTAGATGGTTAGTAACTAATTAAAACAATAAGTTTTGATCTTTTAAGGTTTCCGATATTCAAACAACAATGCTCATGCTATAATCCAAAAAAGGGGTGATATCTTTGGGATTTTTTCTCGTTATTATAATTTTTGCCTTTTTATTAGGTTTTTTCAAAAAAAGAAATAAGTAATTTAACTCAATAAAATATTCATTTGATTCAATCTTTTTCAAGTGGATCAATACGATTCTCATAACAATAAGTAATTACACAATCTTCCGTATCTTCTGTGTAGCAGATATACTTCCCGCCAAACTTATAATGGGAATCTTCTTTTGTGTTAATTTCTTTTTGACACATATAGCATTGCTTTTTAGCCATCAATATCAACTCCCTTATGAAAGGATCATTTCATTGTGAGTTACATTCCTTACAAAAGAAACACTCTTCCTCACCATGATTTTCTATTGTATAATCCTCATCTTCTTTACTTGAATGTAAATCAATTTTTCTTCCACATCCTGAGCACTCAACACTAAATGATCCCATCATAATAATTCCCCCTTTAATATCTTGATCAAATTATAGTTTCACCTAAACTGGAACCGCAATTCGATCCTTAGTAAGGACGATTACATTATCATCTTCACACAATTCACGAAACAAATCTCGTTGGTCTTCAGTTGGAAACCCATATGTATTCCTAGCAATTTTACCAAAAATTTTCTCAATGACAACCACTTGATACATTGTGATCACCTCTTCTATTTGATAATCTTATATTATCATAAAACTATTTGTTTGTATACATATTTTTATTCTTAAGAGATAAAAAAGATGCTCTAATTAGCATCTCTGTTTGAGTCTATTTTTTATTATTCTTTTTCATATATTCAATATAATGTTTCTTACATCTTTCCCTCATAAAGACTCTAGACTTGCATTTTTTTACTAAACAAACATTAAAGGCAAACTTACTCAATTCTTCTTTAGTTTTATAGGGATATTTGGAAGGCGATTGAGGAGTTTTCTTAATGGTTTTTCTTATTCTTTCAGCGGCATTCAGCATGTATTCCTGACATACGAAACACAATCCAAGAGGATCGTTTTCGTTTCTGTAGTTATTACATCTTTCTCTAGAGCATTTTACAAGAATATTACTCATGTTATCCACCATCCAGTCAGTTCTAAGATGCTATATGTACATATATTTTAACATCACTGACCATTCGGGTAAAATTAATCTTTCACAAGAAGAAGACACGGCTCAATTTGAACCGTGCCCATATCCAACTATTTGATTCTTTCAACTTGAACTTTATCCGTCATTCCTTCAACTTTCATATAGTATCTAGATCCGTCTTTGTAGATAATCACGTCAGGTCTATATGAATATGTGTATGAGTACTTATACTCTACCTGCTTCCATATCTGCCCGTTTGATAACTCATACAAATTATCTTCATCATATCCTTCAAAATCGTCATCAATTTTAGATTCAATATAGCTGGAAGAAGGAACTGTAGCGCTATTTGATTTTGCAATATCGGGGCCATTGATTACTGAATAGGGAATTTTCACATCTACAAAGCCTTCGGAGAATGGCGCTACTTCATAGGGTTGAAATTTAATAACTATCCCTCCATCATACAAGTAGAAGGGAGTGTCTGGAGAAATAGGGAAATCGAAAATATTCTCATCAAAAATTGCTCTTCCTGACTCCTTTAAGAGAGTTAAATTGTAACTGATTGAAATTATCATATTGCTAATCTGACTTTCAGTATAAACAATATCCTTCATTTCAATCTTCTTACCTGTATCCAAATTAAAGTTGTATGTGTATGTAGAGAACATTTCATGAGCTCCACCTGTGTAAATGGCATCTATAAATACAACAGAAATTTGATTGTTCTTGTTGTATCTAGTGCTTGAAGTTGAACTATAAAAATGAGACTTGTTCTCTTTTTTTACATCAGTATTTACTTTAGCTGCTGTAACAGCATGTAATTTAAGTTCCTTGTTAATTTTATCTATTGCACTTTTCTTACCACCAGTCAATTGAACATATTTTTGCCCCTTATAATCGTGTGTTTTTGTCTTAACGGGTAAAATTGTAGCAGCAAAAGAGGAATGTTGAGGAACGATAAAAACGAAAATTAGAATTGCCACAAAACAACTTAAAATACTTTTTTTCAAACTAACTCCCCCATTGTCATGTTTAGTAAACCATATGTGAACAACTGGATTATAATGTGAATTGCCAAAGTTTACAATTTAGATAATTTGAAATCTTCATTAAAAAAATCACCATTCGTACAAACCGTAAATAAAATAAAAGGAAGCGCCCTTAAAATCGACACTCCCTCTAAAATAGAATCTATTTAGCGTCCAACTTCAATCCCACAGCTTCTTTGGCTTCCATTATCTTCAAGATTCCATTCATAACAAATGAATCGGACATGGCAATTTCATCTTTAAACTTAGACATATGGCTTGGCTTTTGGTCATCTAAGAATTCAAGAACAGCATCGAATGCCTTACCTTTAGAGTAGTAGGCCGTACTTAAATCAGAAGTGGCTCCATTTAACTTTGTTTTTACATCTTTAGGGAGACCTTCAGGAACATCTAAATTATAAAATTTAGACTGCAAGTGATCAGCAGCTTTCTTCGCATTCTCTGTTGCTTCATAGACAGTATAAATATCAACAGTACCATTTCCCAAACCAGTCATAGCTTCTTGATATGTACTCATAATTGGCGACATACTCTCTCTTCTAGTGCGTAAACAGATTTTTCAAATGCTAGTACTTCTTTTTGATTGGCCTTTTTAGCAGCAGCGTCAGTTTTGGCTTTCAGATTAGCCTCTTCCTTGGCCTTTTTATCATCTGTATTCTCGGTTTTGGTATCAACCACAGCAACTGCTTTTTCCACTTTGGGCGTTTTTTCCTGTGAAACCTCTGCTTCTGTTTTTGCCGTTGCCGACGTATCTGGATTTTCCTCAGGTGGTATCACAATTATTAATAGAACTAGACCCGCCCAGATAGCTCCGCCAATTCTTGCAACCCTACCTAGCCTCTTCCACGATATAAAAATCATGATAAAGGGCACGATTAACCAAGCTAAGATTCTCAATAATTTCAAAACACTACCTCCTAATGTACTAGTCAACTTGCTAATTATATAGTAAATAATGACTAATGTCTTTAAATAATTTCCATTTTATCCTTCTGAGATTGGGTCTTAAATAACATTATAAAATCAGACTTTCATTAGGTATTTGTATCTTCCCAATCTGCAATAAATCTTTGCAAGTCGTATTTAAACTTCTTTTGTTTTTCTGTTTCCTCTTCGCAGCTCTTGATGACACCAAGAAGACGACTAAACCCTATTGATGGATCAACTTCTATATTGTCGATCAAAACTCTTATGTTCATTGAGTCAACCTTGTGTTCAGGATCATAAAATTTATGTTCGCTTTTTGCGATAGCAGCAAGGCCAAAAATATGTGTGACTAGTTCCAAATCCCATTCGATAGCTTCATCTGCTCTCATAGCAGTTCTATGCTTCTGTGATCCGGTTAAAAAGTTCCATTCCATTTAACTCATCTCCCTATATGTATAGTTAGTTTTTCAATCAAATTCAACATTTATCATCTTATGATAACTGAGCTTCCTTCTTGCAGGACTCGCAGTGTATCTCAATAATTCCATGATGTTCGCTAATAATTGAAATATAAAAACCTTTGAATTCACCATTATCATATGTAATGCTTTCTAAGTTACCGTCAGTTGTTGTGAAAGAATTCTTAATACTATATTCACTCACATTTCCACAGTCACATACTAACTTCATAGCTTTTATTCGCTCCTTATAAAATAACTGTTTCATTTGGCTTCTTATGCAATGTTACAGGTATGATTCTCACTGCAAGATAAGCATTTTAAAATCAACGAAGTTCTTGTTGGTCTTGAATATTGACCATTATCATAGTGACTAGATGGCATAATGCTAGTATTGTTACTACCACACTTATTACATGTCAAAGTGAAACTGTTTTGTTTATCTAATTTGTTGGCTCCATATTTTTCAACAATCATCTTTTGATTCCTCCTGAATTTTGAATAAATTCCTGCTATCAATTACTTTCTTGATTGCCAATCCAATAACCATCGGGATTATAGTGGTTTTTACCAAGAACTCTACCGTTAATTGTGTGATACGTCCTATTAAGTTTCTCTACTTCTTCCTTATTCATTGGTCGTACATTCTCTTTTAGAAAGTGTACATCAAAGAATCCAAACCCCTCACAGAATGTGCCGATGTAGTAGTTCCCATCTTCCGCAACTACATTGATTAAATCGTCTTCCTGTCTTCCAATGTTGCCCATCAGATGGAGTGCATCGCTACCACCTTTTAAAACCATAACTCTCGCTTTTAATTTGAATGCAGGAGTATTGTTTACTCCCTTTGGAGTCTTTCTGCTATAGATTTCTTTATTCAATTATCTCTCATCCTTTTCTATGTAAAATACTGTATTTACTCAGAATCATCTATTCTACTTCTTACAAATTCCTTAATCTCATCAAGAATTTCAAATAGCCAACCAGAGAAATCGTATCTTCCTCCATACCGTTCACAGGCTTCAGCTTTGGCAATTACTACTTTACCTTCCCATTCATCAAACCTGTGAGTTGTCTGCCAATCATTAAATGATCTAATGACTACATTTACTCTTTCCCTGTTGCTATTCCACCAATCAATTTCGGTGTCAGTATCTAGTTCCTCAATAAGTTTAAAATTCAATGTTAGCCTCCTTTTCTAAATGAAATCGTTGTTTCAAATACATTATGTATTGTTCCAGCACATTGTTTCTTTTTTGAGTACGCTGTATCTTTAACCTATAACCATTATACTATATAACCATATTAAACACAATGCGTATATTCATTCTTATTAAAAAATGATTCATTTAACAATGCATTTACTTGATAAAGAAGTTCCTATCAACTAAAATATTCCTATGTCCTAGTACTTTAGAAGGAGATTTGTAGAATAGTGATGATTTATGAATAGAAGTACAATATTCTGGTTGATCGGCAACTTGTTAGCATTAGTTGGATACATACTTTACAAAACAACATTAGAGATTGAATATGTTATAGCTGTACTGTTTATAGCTACAGTACTTCTTATTGCGTCTTTGTATTTTGTAATAAAGAAAAAATAAAAAAGGAGCTGCTTAAATGCTGACTCCTCTTTGTTTATGTAAAAGTAACATTTAGTCCAGTAATTCAATATCTTTCTTTGAAAAAGGCTTGGGTTCAAGTGGGTTAGTCAAACTAATCATATATTTATCAGTGCAACCCTCGCTTCTAATTTCAACAACCCTGCCAACCTTACCTTTATATTTAGATGAGTCATCTACAATCAAAACCTCTTTGTTTAACATAAATTTCACTACTCCCTCTTGATTATTCATATAGTTCATTCTCTCGAAAGATGATCAAATTAAAATTTCATTTGAACTTCATTATTTTAAAGTTGACTGAAGTCATAATGTATTATAAGCATCGATAAATGACTTCGCTTCTGACTCAGAGTTGGTGTCCCACTCAGGCTGTCTTATCCCTTTTCCATAAGACCATTCTTCCTTAGTGTAAATAATATAGTTATCATTTTCTTTATGTATCTTGAATCCTTTATATTGGGTTACTTTAGTAATCATCTTAATCCTCCTTTATTTTTTATTTTTCTGTCAGCCAGTTAATGATATAATTCACTTCAGCATGTGTTATGTTCTTCCGATCCTCCTCAAAGTCTGTTATTAGTTGTTGCAAGTTGTCCATATCGCTTTGAATGTTAGGCTTCTTTCTTTTAACAAGTGATTTGATATATGATATTTGTTTCTCAGTAGCCAACTTTCCTTCAGATTGGGCTCCTTTATTTTTCATAATCGTCATGATTCTAACAACAAATTCCCAATCCATACGTTCTATTGCATCATTATAATGCTTCATCAAGTAATCTTCGGGATTTTCTGGTTCTTCAAACTTTACAACAGTCTCTACAATCGGTTCACTTTTCTTCGTTTTTTTTAGAGCAAGTTCATTTAAATATGTTTCGAGCTTGTCCTGAATTACTTTAGAAGAGACGACTTCAAGTAGTTGTTTTTCATTTTCAATGATTACGCCAGCTCCGCCGCAACCGTAACAAATTGATCCGTCTTTTAGGTTATACGAATACCTCCCAGAACCACCACAGCGTTTACAACAAGGCGCTGCTCCTGTCTCTTTAAGACGTTTGAAAAGTTTTGCAGGATTTCGATCTTCCACTTTCATTATATCAAATATCTTATTTTGTGTGATGGAATATGTTTTCATAGTCTCATCTCCTACGTTATATAATCCCTGTGTTAAGCTATGTATTTATCTTGTACCATAATTATACTACAATAAATATACATATGCAAGTATTATTTTAGTGTTAATCCTGATAAAAGTCTTGTTTTACTCAAACAAAAAACAGCCCGTTAAGGCTGCTTATGAAAGACTGGTTTTATTTGGTCTCAACTACTCCATTCTTCAGCAAATACTTTTTACTTTCCGCGCTTTCCGTTTGACTCTTATCAACTACCTTACTACTGTTTATGATTTGAGTTATAAAATTCAATTTATGTTCTAGTTCTGATTTTTCCTTTTTAAGTTTGCTGTTCACTTTAGATTTATTGTTAACCTGTGCATCCTTACCCTCTATAATTACATCTTTTAATTTGAGCTGATTTTTAAGTTCGGCAATTTCTAATTTCAATTCATTGATCTGAGAGATATGCCCTATGCTAGACCTCATATCTCCCAGAATGCTTTCTAGCTGCCCAGCTAAAGTTTGCGGTACATCTAATACTATATCCGTCTCGGGGGAATTCTCGACTTGTTCTGCGTTCTCTATCCTACCCAAGTGAATTACATTCTTCTCCACTAAATAATTGTGAACAGATCCATGTTTTTTAGTAATTTGATAATATTTCTGATTAATGTTATTTTCTTTCCTTTTCAGAATCTTTGACACCGCTTCGATTGCTACTTTTTTAGTACTTCCTTTTGCCTTTTCTTTCTGAATCATTTCTTCGACCAACAACAACTCTTCGTCCGACCATCCACCCAGAATTTCTACTTTTTGTGAGTCAGTTAGTGTATCTTCAACCTTCAATAAGTACTCTCTTACTGTTTGAGCTACTTCGCTATCTCTGAGGAGCATTCCAAGACGTAGTAAGCATCTACGATTCAAAATCATTGCTGTAGGCACTCTATCCAACTCTGGGACACTATGTCCTAGAGTCAGCTTATATTCTTTCAAATCCTTGCTGTACAAGGTTTTAATTCCATCCTCTGAAAGCTCCTGTCTGTTTCTTTGAATGGTTTTCCTGATAGTTTCGATACTTACCTCATAGTACTCCGCTGCTTGTCTGATCGTCATATTTTCGCCATCTGGTAACAAACTCAAAGCTTTAACCTTGTTTAGTATTTCTGTTTTTTCTATGTATTCATTTCGTAGCGTTTGATCATCAACGAACTTCTCCAATTGCATTGCTTCACTCATAATAAAGTCCTCCAATGTTATTTTATTGTTTATAAGTAGAAATAAAATTCTCAAGCTTCACAATCTCAGGTTTCTGTAGAGGCTGTTTCCCGTTTATAAATAGTGAGAATAACGCATTACTGATTCCTAATTTCTTCGCAATAAATGATTTCTTAACTCCATAGTTATCAATGATGGATTGAGTCCTTTCTTTTAGTGTCATAGTATTCACCCCCTTAAAATTATTTTTAATATATACTCAAAAAAATTTAGTCAAATAAGCAATTCATTTGGTTTTATGTTGTTTCAATAAGTTTATCTAATTCGTCTAGTGCTACTCCTATTTTCTTCATGTTGCAGTTATCTGATAACACTTCACTAATTACCTTATCAATTGATTCAGTATCAAAAATTTGATTCTCAATCAATTTCTTTCTTATAAAATTAGCATAGGTTAAAATATCCTTCACGCTTCGTTTTTCAGTAATCATTAATTCTAAGTTATGAGTTCTGTTCTTTAAAATTGCTTTACTTCCCATTTCAATTCCCCCTAGTTTTTTTATTGATATGAAGAGCAAGAGCATTCTTTTCTCATTACATTTATGCATAATGATGAATTAAATTATCACTAATCACGAGTTCTATACTTTTAGTACTGTATATTCATGCACTATTAAGCTTCAATCCACTTCATCCCACTGTCAATAGACATAATCTTTAAACTTGTCTTCGCAATAAGCAATGCCGTCTTTCAGTGCCTCAATCGGATCATCATGACTTATCATATAAATATAGTCCTCTTGTTCTTTGCTAAAAACATAAACGGTGAACGTGTGAAGTGGCGCGCGCGCAGATTCAACATCTCTTTGATTCCCATTGTCAATTTGATTAACGATGTCATAGGTAATTTCATAACCCTTGCTTGCCCAATAAATAACCTTCTTAGCCAAGTCTTGGCTTTCATCAACTGTCATACAAACACCTCCTATTACTCCTTAACTAAATTCATTATATGAAGTCGGTTAAGAATTGATCTTATAAATCTCAATTTGAATTTGATTACTATTTTCCAATCTTGGTAGCATCAATGCGGACAAGTTGTTTGTTTTATTTACTGCCGTAACAAAGTCTATAATATCTGTAGCGCTATTAGTTGATTTCAATGTAATGACTAATTCATCTTTCATAACTAATTCACTCCTTCAATTAGATAATTCCTAGTATCATTTCTCTCTTTAGCCTCAATGTTTGCCTCTTCTCTACCCAAAAACAACCCAAAACAATGTCCTTGCCTATAGTCAGTATGAAAAACACCGTACATATCTGTTTCCACGTCATAATCCGAATAAAACACACCTTTGTCATATTGTTGTTTTTCAGCTATATTCAATAAAATCACTCCTATGTATTATCTTATAAATGGATTGTACTTTACGAATTTCCCACAGTAGACATATTCTCCAGTGTGCAGTGATGCTGTTTCTTTAATTTGACCGTTGCATTCCCATCCTTCTGATTCCATCTGTAAAACGTGATCCTCTCGCTCTTCTCTGGATTCATAGTGATAAGTTACGTGGATGTACTCCAGTACCTTTTTCATGTATTCACTTCCTCTTAAAAGTTAATTTGAAATTCAGCTTCGTCAATGATCTCCATCATCTCATCCAAGTCTTTAACTTCTTTTTCATTTACTGTAATTTTATTTTTATGTATTTCAATTGTTGAAAGCTGTGTATTGATTGTGCAAGTTGGAGTTATAGCAAAGGAATGTTCATCGCCTTGAACTTCGAAGCTGATATCATTCTCTTCTAGCTTTTTTATAACCTTCTTAACTGTTTTAGTGATAGCCTTGTAAGATGCTGTTGAAATCATGATATTTTCCTCCTCTAATTTAAGTAAAACAAGAATTTTATTCAGACACTACTTCCTTCCAGCTCGCTCTATCGCCATAATTTGAAGTATTTATAAAGTGTGTTTGTGTCGTGCTGTTCTTTTGATTGCCAGCATAGTAGGAGACAATGTTGTCGATTATAACGGTGTTAACGTAAAACTCTCCAAACACTTTATAATGTTTTTTCGCCTTACTGATTGTTTCGTTCATATCCGTAGAGAAAAATCTATTATCTGTTTTCCTGTTGTGTGTTTTTCTCACCGCCATTTCTATCCCTCCGCATCTGGATGAAATCACTCTTTTACTTAATCTTGTAGATCATTCACACATGCTGCCCTTAGATAAGCTCTCCTCATTACGAAGATAAAGCTTTGTCTCTTTCATAAAATTTCTAACCTCTTCTGCTGTCATGCCTTTATTGTCCTCATTGGCTCTAGTCCAGAAGTATGTAAGGTCACTCATTAGCTCTCTTTTTGTTAAAGGCCTCATTTTTATATCACCTATTTATTATTTTTTTCCTTAATATATTCAATAACGTGGTCCTTTGCGTCTTTAAGTGTCTTATGTCCTGACCAAATTTCATGATAACCGTCATAAATATAAATCCTTATGTCAGGTTCGTAATACTTCTTCCATATTCCCCAGAAACGACCCTCTTTTATGATACGGTAGTTAGAATCCTCGCTTTGATAATAGCCCTTGTATTTTACGAATTTCAATTTACCACCGCCTAGAGTTTGTAATTAGGAAGTTGTACCCCAGTCCAACCTGCACTCAGTTTAGCACCCTCATTTTAACCCCATAAGGTATGAGCGGCTTCAGAGGTTCTATCCTCATCACTGTGCCTCGACTTCCTAATTATATTATTTATGAAATGAGTATTTTATGTTATATTCATATATTTATTATTAAGTAAGTACTCACAAGCCCAAAATCACTTATGAGTAATCTGCCTCTCTTATATTATTTACGTTTTCTTTTATCCACTTCTTTGCTTTAGCTAAAGTTTTGTGGCTTTCTGTCTGGCTTTTAAATTTCTCAATGGCTTTGATATCCCAGTTCATTGGCTCCACATCCCATTCATGTTTTGATCCTCCATTATAAATGACATAGCCCATGTATTCGTATAAACCGTCAAACTTAGTCTTTTCCAATTGTATCCCTCCTTATATGGTGATCATTATATCACTTCATGTATGCCGGTACTTGTTTGCCTTGCAGTTCACACTCTTCACGGAAGCGCTGCTTCCACTTCTCGCTACTTTCCTTGCGCATTGCTTCTAGCCGAGCAGTTTCTTTTGCAGTGAACTCTGCACAAAGGCGTTCATGTTTAGCGCGCTCATCAGCAAGTCGAACATTGATTGCCTCGATTCGAGCCGCTTCTTTTACCGCCTTAATTTCTTTGATACGTTTGAAAAATTTAAACATATGTATCATCTCCTCTTGTTTAACTTGTTAATGTAATTATAAAGGATAATCAATTAATAGTCAATACATATATTTATTCTTAAATACAAAAAAGAGACTCCTTTTTAGGAATCCCTTAGATAAGTTATTTTAGTTTAACACTCCAAATTTCAACCTCTTCATCCGAGTCAATTGGTTCAACATATGTGACTATTACCTGATTACCTTGATATTGCTTTCTTAATACTTGTGTAAATGACTCGTCTTCTTTCTGTGCTGCTATTTCAGTCACCTGCAACACCCAGAAATGTCCTTCCTTATCTTTAGTTGTATGAGCAAGGTAATAACCGCT
The DNA here is from genome assembly GCF_024159265.1 of Paenibacillus sp. 1781tsa1. Classification (NCBI taxonomy): domain Bacteria; kingdom Bacillati; phylum Bacillota; class Bacilli; order Caryophanales; family Paenibacillaceae; genus Paenibacillus; species Paenibacillus sp. 1781tsa1. The sequence goes on from NZ_JAMYWY010000001.1 coordinate 4,160,298, forward strand.
GCCCTTAGCGTAGTAAACCTTCTCTATGGTCATTGTAGCTTGTTTAGTGGTCACACTATCTGTCTTGGCAAAGGCTGCACTAGTTACCATCAAACTCATTACAAACACCATCAACATCAGAGTAATCTTATTCATTCAAATACACATCCAATCCTATTATTATTTTTATTGTTTAATCAAAGATTCAACCAGTTCAAGGTGTTGGCTGAAGGATAACCCTACTGATGAACGTCTAGTCTGATTTTGTGAATGTACTCTTCGCTCTGGCTGCTTAAACATTGCGTATGGATTGGTTTTATGTACTGGATGTATGTAATAGATTCTTAACATGTGATTTCCTCCTTTTTCTCGTTGATAGTGATTAGTGGTGAGATAGACAACGAAGATTTGATATCAGCCATATATCTAGGATCAAAACTTGAGTATCTAGATTGCTTAACAGTTACATGTTGATTAGAAGTGATTGTAGTAAGAGATATTGCATCGATATCAAAATCAATCCAACCTTCATAAACTGTAACCTCTTGATAAGGTAAGATAATTTCAACCCAATTAGACCGTTTACGTTTAGGTTTGTGAGTTATGTATAATGCATTATCATACTGTGCGTAGCGATCAACCTTAACAGACTGAACAACCGTATGAATAAGCTGTGGAAATCCGAACTCAGTGAATTTAACGATACTCACTTTGCGTCCTTCTTCGAGTTTATTAAGAGTTACTTGTTGTGTTTCTGTTATCTCTACAGTGTTTAATTGCTTATATTCAATCAACATATCAATAATTGGTGAACTGGTGAATTCTACCTTAACAGCTTCAATCAACTCATCAGTTACAGTTACATTGCTGTCGGCTAAATCAAGATGAAATCCCAATTTTACAGAACCTTTTTCAGTATCAGACAAGTTGCTATATCTATCGTCAAATTTACGGATCTGCTCAGCCAACAACTCAGAAAGGTAGTCCACTTTATAATCCATATCCATTTGGTTGAAATTTGTCATTGCATTCAATCCCCTTTAGTTTTATATTTGTATTTTAATTCTTATATTAACGAAGGATCAATGTTCCTACGATTGTTTTACTTTTCAATGCTTGCTTACGTGCCCATTGTGACTTCATAATTGCCAGTTTAGTTTGACACATAGGTTTCAACTCCTCTGTTCGTTTTCCTTTACCTTATATACTTATTATATATGATTAATCATTAAAACGCAATACATATTTTTATTCTTAATGACAAATAGACTAACTTTTTTTAGAGTTAGTCTAAGGAATACTGCCAATGACAGACACAACGGTTTTTGTTGTGGATGAAGGTGAAGCGACAGCCATGGAGTGAAACGGAATGGATCTCGCCACCTACTATTATTGATTCATTATAACTATGTATATTTATGAATTTATAATGCATAATAATTCATTTATATTTTTGTATTTTTAGTCTTTTGTATTAATTAATAATAACATTTTTTTCTCCGAGAGGCGAGTCTCAAAACCGTTGGTACATAAGGACTTTTTTTCAATCTTGGGAACTAAAACTTCCCAACCTAAGTTTCCAACCACTCTTTTAGCAAGTTTCTCATACGTTTAGAAGGTAAATAAATATACACTTTTTTATTATCTCGTATTGAACTTCTCCAAATCCATTGTATAAGTTCTGAAGTTGACCAGAGTTCATGATTTAATTTTACTCCTCTTTCAATAAAGAAACCTTCTATAATTGGATTCATAAATCTATTGACTGTGTAAGCCAGATACTTTGTTTGTCTATGATCATTGGTTGCTCTTAGATTAACAGCAATATAAGAACGTTGAAAACCTTTGCCGCTAACTTTAGGTTGAAAGTCCTTATATGTTGTCCAGATGATGTCTTTAGACTTGGCTTTCATTTTATGTTTAAAGTAATTAGACACATTATTTTTCAACTTGGTAACAGCTTGATTTCTGTTTTCATACCAAGACATTGAAAGAGAATATTTATCATTGCCTATATCATTGAGAATACCATCATATATATCAATCAAATCCCCGTATTGCGCTTTGATGTTGGGATTCCTATTCTTACCCTTCTGTAAATTGTATTCACCATTCGAATTTTCAATGTGATAATATTCATAGTGCACTTTGTTTAAGTCATAGTAATATTTCTGAATCTGACCATCAAATAAATACGTTAGGATGTACACTTCTTTAAATGCTTCAAAAATAGAAATAGGAAAAGTCCAGATGAGGATAGATCCTTTATAGAATAAAAGATTCCTGTTGTTTGCCATGTGTTTGATATCGTTAAATTTCCCATCGTAATTGCGCGTCTTCTCATCATCATTATTCCAAGTTATGTACCCTTCATCATCCACATTGAGAAACTTATTTTCAAACAATAAGTCCCTATCAGAATTTTTAATTGTTAAATGATCGACCACATCCATAACCTCATCCAATATTAGAACATAGTTCCCTGCTTGAATAAGTTCTTTAGTTTCTTCATTAGACTGTTTAAACAGTGAGTGAGTTGTCGCTATATTGTGACCAGCAGCTAAAAGGTTATGAAGAGAATCCTGTTTCTTTTGAAAGTGTCCTTCACTGTCATAATTCTTAGGGTCAACAAATCTCTTGTTTGGACATAAATGCTTCACTCGTGTTATTTCGTCTAGAAATGGAGTGATATAAATATACTTACGCTCTGTGTCCTTATTCATTTTTTCAATTGCAAAGGTCGATTTCCCCGAACCCATAATTGAGTCTACTACTTTAATCGTGATGCTTACTCACCCTTTCAATTTGAAATGATAATCATATATGTAAAACCCTATGGCTAGAGTGAAAGCGTGAATACAATCATGATAATTCAGTTACATATATTCATTCATAAAAGAGAAACAATAATCATTTCCCTTTGATAATATTGATTAGTTTAACAGTGTACTCTTCCAAGAATACTCTAATCTGTTCTTGTGCCTCTTTCTCATCTGTAATAGATCCATGCTTGTATGCTTCCAATACTCCAACCAAGTCGTCAATAGTATAACTTACTGCCTGTTCGTATGCTTCGTGTTTGTCTGGAGATATGACACTGTTGATTAATGACTCTTTGTATTGTTTGTCATTGTTGTATGCATCATTGAAGTTGTTCATATATGTAACCTCCTCTTTTAATGTATTGGCTACTCTCTTGCCATATGTAATCATATTGTATTATACCCCAATCGTATGTAATTTAAATAGGTGAATCAGTAGCCACAGTTAGAACACCGTGACTACCTTGATATATGTATTGCTTATGATAAGGCTAACTACTACATGTCTCCTATTGTAACCTTGTACCTTATACTTGTATCGCTTCCTCTCTTCATCCCATTCAGATGTGATTGACTTAGGATGTCGCAGTATGAACAGTAACCGTTCAAAAGTGAAATTCCTATCAGGCTGATTAAGTCTTAGTTCAGCATGTGATGATAACTCTATATTGCCTTGTGATGCTAGTTGAGGTATAAGTGTAAGCAATGTATCATTGGATAGTGGTTCAGGTATCATGTATTCACCCCCTGTATCAACCTTGTAAGATAATTATATCATATTAATATGTGTTTGTACATATTTTAATTCTTATTTTGATATAGTTTGGTGAGTTGTAATGGATATGTGGAAGATGAAAAGGTAAATGGGATTTTTAAAATGAAAATTAGGATTGGAGATTCAATGATGAAAATTGAAAATTATATTTAAACAGTGAATGCCTAGGTATGATGAATACAGTGTGAGAAGATCAGTAAGGTAATGAGATAGTATTTGGAGTGGATACAGTGGTAAGCATATGAATGATGAATATGAATAGTAATAGAGATGGATAGATGAGGATGGATATAGTAAATGTGAGACGATATATATAGTGGACAATTATCAATTAGTTATAATAAGTCATGATTTACGCAAACACTGTTACCCAGTGATTATATTATACCCCCACCCCGTATACTGAGTGTAAGGTGAAATTTGTTGAAAATTTGAGTTTTTGAAATATTTTTTTGAGAAATATATTGACAATTAAGCAGCATAATAGATCAGTTGTAGAGTTGTTCTTGTATGCTCTAGATGCCACACAATATATCTTGTGTAGTATCTAGTAAGGGTATGGGGGGCTATTTTAAATCCAAAATCGAGTCATAATTGGAAAATAGTGGCCTAGCACTTCCACTTCCACACCCTGATTTATATTTTATCTCCTCCCATTTAATTTCCATTTAATTGTAATGTTTTTGTAACTATTAACTCTATTTTCACCAAATATCAATCACAATCTCAATCGTAACTAATCCTTTTCCTCATACTCCCATCTACCTTTTCAGATTCATTACATTACTGTAACCATCTCATTTCACGGCATATTATGTCCGATTTCACTCTATTTCCCTTGGTATGTATAGGCTTTTGCGATACACACTAGCGATCAACATACCCCCTAACATCATCTCTTTCCTTATCCCTTGGTATTTCTACGTTTCACACTACAGTGACTCAATTCACGATTACCCTTTAATCGTAAAACAAAAAAAAGTCTACCGGATATACATCCAATAGACTAATTTTAAATACTTAATTATATTTACTCTCTTTTAACAACTGGCACAAATGAGTATTTCTTCTCTTACTTTCTACTTTTCTAATGGCAAAGTTTAATGTCTCTGCCTGAGTTAAGAATATACACTTAGATACACTTCTCGTTATTGCTGTATAAATCAAGTTGGCACTAATCTGAAATTTATTGGATTTATCTACTACAATTAATGTTGCTTCGCTTGAACTTCCTTGACTTTTATGTATTGTTAATGCCCAAGCAGATAATAGTTGAGCAGCTAATCCAATATCTAATCTGACTAATTGATCATCAAATTGAATAATAATCCCCTTCTTCTCCCTCTCTAGTAGGTCTTCATCACTACTCTTCTTGTCATCCTCTGTCTTTATATCGATAACTTTCCCTGAATCTCCATTTACAACATCTATGGCTTCTTCATTCATGTTTGCTATCTTATACATATTAACTGTGTTAAGTACATAATCTCCAACTCTGATTAATCCATCGTATCCATATTCGTACTGCTTCTTGTCATCATCAAAAGGATTAACCTGTTCTTGTATGTATTTATTCAATTCTATTGTTCCTATTTTCCCCTTTTTAGTTGGTGATAAAACCATTATGTCTTCGGGTTTATATGTATTGAGTAGCAAATTATAGTAGTGCTTATATCCTTTTTCTATTTGAATCTGATCTACACAGTGAAGAAGAAGGTCATTTCCGAATAACTTCTTACCATCAAAATCATCAGACACAATCTGTTTGCCCTCCCTGATCTTGGTTGCGACATCGAGGATTCCCCCATCGCCCTGACGGAAGACGATATCTAACTTGGTCATAGGAATTGCTCCACTCTCAATAGCATCATGTAGAAAGTTTCCTGCTTGCACCGATAGCAACTGAAAATCATCACCAACGAACAATATTCTCGAATTCGGATTCTTAATCTTAGAAAGTAATGAAGATAGAATAAACACGTCTGTCATACCGGACTCATCAATTAGCACAAAATCTTCGTGGATCTCAAGCATCATCTCTTCTTCTTTGTCCATCCCAAAACCAATTCTTCTATGTATCGTTTGAGCGTTAACCCCAGTGTATGTGCGGGTAACCTTTGCTGCTTTAGCCGATGGGGATAGCAAAACGTATGTAAGTCCTAGTTTATTTAGTAAATCTACAAGGAACTTTTGAAGCTTACTTTTTCCTGTTCCGGCATATCCAATCAGTAGGTTGACGGAATGTTTTTGAATATTTCTAAAGAAATCCTTTTGTTGATATGTAAGTCCTTTTGGTATGTCCTTTTTATACTCTTCTTCAATATCTAAAATGTATTTCTCGTGATCAAAATCTAATTCCTCTCCACCGCTTAATATTTCCATCAGTCGTTTTGCTATATACTTTTCGGCATTGTAGGTTCTAGTAAGCGAAACTTTGTCGTCTACAAATACCAGTCCATCTGTCTCATACAGATAATCTTCAATTAATACTTCCATAAGTTCCAGTTTCTCAGAAGCATTCCGCAACAATTCATCCTTTAACATATATGTGTGCCCTTGTTGTTGGTTGTCATCAATTGTAAATCTAATCCCATACTTGATTCTATGTGGATCGTCTTTCTTAAAGCCCATCAACTGCGCAATCTTATCCGCTCGTTTAAATCCAAATCCAAATAATTGAGTAAGCTCATATGGGTTATCCTCAATTTTCTGGATTGCTAACTCTTTTGAACCGAACGTTTTCTCAAGTTTTAGTATTATGTCATAGGTAATACCGTATTTGCCTAATCGACTTAGTATGTCACGGTAAGTGATATTTTCAAGAATCCTATCCCTAATCCTTTTGTAAGTCTTTGATCCGAACTGTTTAACTTTTTCATATTCAAATTTATCATCAATAATCAATTTTACAATATCCTCATTTGGATATGTTTTATACAATTCTTTAAGTTGCAGCTCCGTCATTAAGGTAGCAAGGAATGCTTTTTGTCCCTCCATTGTTTCAGGAACTTCCTGGTAAATGGATAACACATTATAGCTTGCACCATATTTTGCATCTACTTTCTCAAGCTCAATTTGTGCTTCGTATTCGACTCCCAATTCCAAACGCTGCATTACGCCTTTGATGCTAAGATTTCCATACGAGTTCAAAAGTACATTCGGACCATTTGCGTGACAGGAATATATTCTAAAATCATTCTTATTATCAGCTTCTTTTCTTGGAAACATCATCTTTTCCGGTGTTAACTTCAGTTCTATTATACTCAATTAACCATCTCTCCTTTGTTTTTGATTGTTTCTCGTGCATCTCTTTTCATTTGGGTCAGCACTCCATGGTTTTGTTGCATAATCAACTCGATAAGTTCTTCTTTTGAAAGCTTTTCTAGTATGGAATCTTCAATTTTTTCTTCCATTCTTAAGCTAATGCTATTAGAGCGGTCTTCGTTAACGTGTCTATAATAGGTTTCAGTTGTTGAGACATTCGTGTGATTAAGATGTTTTTTGGCTTCTTCCAATGTTCCAAATCCAGCAGCTACATTCCTTAGACTGTGAAATTTTATATTTCTTTCAGGAGAAATCCCCATCTGTTCTTTCAAGTTGTCCATCATAACCTGAATCGTTTTGGTTGAAAGATGAAAAATTTTATCGTCGCCATACCTCCCGTAGTATTTTTGATTCTTTATAAGTAATAACTCACTGTATAACTCTTTGGAGATTGGAACAGTGTGTTTTTTGCCACCCTTCCCAACAGTGTGAATATTATAATATCCTCTGTTATCATCTAATTTAATATCGGAGTAGCAGATTGACAATAATGTACTTTTGCGGAAACTTGCTGTGTAAGCTAATCGGACGAAAGCTGCCTTTTCAATGCCTTTAACTTTTTCTTCTCGTAGTAATGAGGCCATCATTTCTGCTTCATTGTAATATAAAGCTCCGCTTCGCTCTGAGTCATCTGGTAGAACCTTTACTTTAGCAAATTTCGAATTGACGTCATATTCATTGATCTCAAGGAATTCATAAAAACTTTGTATGGCTGCCATAATGTTGTTTATTGAGTTATTTGAGTAATCAATAGGATGCTCTTTTAGATATATCTGATAACCAATTAAATCTGCATTTCTAATTTTCATATCCTCTCTCACTAGCATTTCAATATCTTTACCTTTATACCACATGTAAAAGCTTCTTAATGAGCGTTCGTAATTTTTCTGAGTGTGAACACTGTTGAATTTTTTCAAATATGTTCTCATATCATCAAATACCGAGTTATTATGTAGACCCACTACATTTACGGTTTGCATTTGTATCCCCTCCATAAATCTGATTATACACTACTATTTTTAAAGAGTAAATATATGTATTGACTTTATTTTATATTCAGCTTAATATGAGTACATGGTGATGAACACCAAATATAAAACATACATAGAGGAGCAGCAATTTGAAGAACAAACACATTAAAGGAAATCACTCAACTATCACTTGGGAGGATCGATACTATGATGGATTTGAAGTAGATACATATGATGCGAAAATGGTGTCCGATTGGATGCGAGATGGAATACATGATTGTGTTGAATACATAGATGTTTTGGATAATGAATATTTCTGGTATAAGAGTATTGCAAACAAATAATACATATAGTAAAGGATGTTTGAATGGCACTGGATAAGCAAGTATACATATATAGCGTTGATACGAGCGCCTTCTTTACATTAAAAGAAAGATTATTGCGAAAAGAAATCAACCGAGCAAAACTGAAAAACGAGAAAGACAAGGTTAAGGAATTAGAAACTAGTTTTCGAGCAGTTATAGATTCAAACGTTAATCTAAAGCGAAACTTAAACCCAAATAGTTTGTCTATCAATAATAAAGTATCTCTTTTTGAGTCTTCACTCACTCGTACACTTGGTTTAGTAGAAAATCAGACATACGAAGACGTTATCATTGTCGAAACTCATTACTACAGTGTATTTGACAGTCTAGTGGAGAACGGGTTCACTCTAAATGGTGAGGAGTATGTTCCATTTACTGCGTCTGCTGGACAAATCAGAACTAAGAAAACCGTCTTTATGAAAAAGGAAACTTGGGAAGAAGTCAAACTCACCCTAATGTGTGGTCTTACTGAAGAGCGAATCAATAATCACTTTGACACTGGTAAAAACAACAAAAGGCTATATGGTGTTAGCATTAATAAATACTTGGCCTACTTAGCATTATGTTCGAGCGCAACTGATCTATGGGGCAAATTCAATATTGATCGCTCAATCGTTGTGGAAGATTTTGAAACTTCAATCAATACTACCGTAGACTTCGTTGATGATGTCAACTATACCGTCCGTCGTAGAAAAATGGATGTGCCAGTGTGCCACACGGATGGCTGCGGTATGATTTTACCAAAGAAGAGCAAGAAAGCCTTTATGGTTCGTCTACCTTGGGTTAAAGGCTTACTCGTTCCCTTCCCATTTGATAAATTTGTGGGAGAAGACAATAGAATTGTAACTGATATATATGGTAAGAAACACGACATTATTAAAGATAAGATAGAAGTTATCTTCACTAAGTCTCAGTTTAAGATGTGGAAATACTATCAAAGTTGGGATGAGTATAAGTCACTCTACAAGAAGCATAACTGTCATGCCAGTGTAACTAACACAGAAGAAGATGAATTAAGCTCTGCTCGACTTTGTTATCAAATGTTGCAAACACTAACTCTAATTTCCGAAGAAGAGTTAGACCAACTTGTATCAGCTACTCGTAATGACATCCAAGAAACAGTAAGTAACCCTGACGAAATGCTCAACCTGTTGGGGGCAACAAAGGGGAAGTTCGAAGATAAGAACAATCTACAACAATCATTATACATATATCCAGAGCTCTTATTAGATCCTCACGTAAAAACTAAACTTAAGGAAGCCAAGGCTAGTTTAATGAGGAAAGTATATACGGGAAAAATCAAAGTTGATGGATGCTATACTTTCATTGCTCCTGATCTGTATGCATTTTGTGAGTATTTGTTCAATGGAAATAAAAAACCAATAGGACTACTTTTAGATGGCGAAGTTTCATGCGTTTCAATACCCGACAAAGATAAAGTCGATTGTTTGAGAAGTCCACATCTTTATAAGGAACATGCGGTCAGATCTAATGTAGTTGATGATGTGACCCGAGAGTGGTTTGTTAGTAAAAGTGTTCATACATCTATCCACGACCCTATCAGCAAAATCCTAATGTTTGATTGTGACGGAGATAAAGTGACAGTAAGTAACGATAAAACATTAGTAAAAGTAGCTGAAAGGAATATGGAGGGCATTGTACCGCTCTACTATGATATGAAGAAAGCCCCAGCAGAGAAAATCAGTCGAAATAGCATCAAGAAAAATTTAAAAAGAGCTTTTAGCGGAAATATTGGAATCATCAGCAACGATATTACAAAGTTGTGGAACAGCGATTCAGTAGATGTAGATCTAGTTAAAATCAGAACAATGGAAAATAATTTTGAGATTGATGCAGCGAAAACAAATTACAAGCCAGTTCGACCAAAACAAATCAAGACTATGTTTAAGCCATTTAATAAAATGAAGATGCCCCATTTCTTTACTTACGAAAAATATAGACTTAAGCCACAGGACAGAAAAAATAAGAAAGCAAAAAGAATTACTGAATCTTGGAGCAACACAACAACGGTTAATAGGCTGAAAAATATGTTTCCAGATGTTCGAATTAGATTTAAATCTGTCTCTGATATGTATGAGTTTGATTATAGAACCTTAATGAGCCAGAGAAGGGATAAAGATGAGATGTATGATGCAGTGTTAAACAAGTATAGAGATTTAAATGACACTAAGTGGATGCTTTCATCGAGGCAGAAAAGTGGTGATATAAATAACACTGACCAGCTCCCCGTTTATATGTACATAAGAAATGAATTGTTACAAATACATAGCGATCCCTATTTTGTTACTGATGTTTTAATCGAGTATCTATATAATGGTTCAAACTCTGGATACAAAACAACATTATGGTCAAGTTTCGGAGATATAATTGTAGATAATCTCAAAAAAAATCTTGTCTCAAGAATCAAACTATGTGAAAGATGTAATACCGTAATTGATAATAATAGAAATAAAAGTAACAACTCTAAGAAATATTGTGAAGCCTGTGGAAAAATCGTGGACAATGAGAAGAAAAAAGAGAGAAATTTAACTTATAGGAATAAAAATAATAAAAAGTCGGAAACGAAAATTGGCTGAAAAATGAAAACCCTTGATACATAAGGGTTTCAATAAAATTGAGTGTATTTTAGATAGGTGTTTTAGGGGAGGTATGCTAATTCACGGCTTAATGACAAGTAACAGAAGTTTTAAATGGCATACTTTCACCAAAAACAAAAAAACAATCACAAGGGAGATTTATAAATGAACAAAGCAGATTTGATTAACGTGGTAGTAGAGAAAACGGGTATGACTAAAAAAGATACTGAAAAAGCAATCAATGAAACACTTCAAGCGATTACAGAAGCACTTGCAAGTGGAGATAAAGTTCAACTTTTCGGATTTGGTAATTTTGAAGTTCGTGACACTAAAGAGCGCAATGGTGTAAATCCTAAACTTTTGAAAGAACTCAAAGAACAAGGCGTAGATGAGGCAACCGCCAAAGCACAAGCGAGTGTATTTATCCCTGCCTCCAAAAAACCAGCTTTCAAGGCCGCCAAAGCGCTAAAAGACGCTGTAAAAGAGTAATTTCATATACTTGTTACATTAGAATAATACATAATTTCAGTATATATGAGGAGAGATAGGATGAATTAGACCTCTCTCCTCTTTTAAATCAGGACAATAATATATATCGGGGGCAATATAATATGGCAAAGAATAAAGACAGTAAAACGGTTAATCGTACAGGTACTTTCGATATGGACAAGATGCAAATTACGGCTGAAGATAAGACCGGAATTCAAACTTATGACGTAAAAGCATTACTTCAAGATTTCGATGGGGAACAAATTTCCTTCACACTAGCTTCTGACTTTAAGCCAAGTCATGTAGTCGAAGAATAAGGAGTGAGTTAATGACTCCAAATAAACTATTTAGGGAAGCTGACGAAGGAATTAATGATTACTTAGTTAGATTGGGAGACAATCAAGAACTATATGGTTTGAATTGGATTCAGATAGCTGATCTACTAAATAAAGAATCAGGCGAGGAATTTTCAGAATCGAGATGGCGCAAAGACTACGCTTCATATTCTAAATGGAAACCAATTATTCTTGAGAAATATGCAACTAACGAGGTGGTTGATGAGGTTCAGGATGCAACCATTGAATTAAAAAAAGAGCGGATTAAACTTCAAACTGAAAAGATTGAGTATAACAAAATGATTCGTGAGCAAGGTAGAGCGGATTTGCTTGAAGAAAAGATTGCAGAAGCAGTAATTAATCGCCCAACTATACAAATTCCAGATATTTATATCAAAAAGAATAACGCAAAACGTGACTTCCTCTTCCCTATCGCGGACATGCATGACGGTGTGTCATTCAAACTGTTTGGATGGGAAGGTGAACTTCTCAATGAATATAGTCCAGAGATTCTAGAGAATCGTATGTGGAAATTGCTTGAAGAGTTTGTTTCTATTAACGATGAACAAAAGATTAACCATGTCACTCTTCCTAATTTAGGTGATAGCGTTGACGGTATTCTTCGCATGAGTCAGTTAATGAGTCTCAAAATGGGAGTTACTGATTCGGCGATCCATTTTGCTGAATTTATGAGTCAGTGGTTGAACGAATTGTCGAAGTATTGCATAGTTGACTATTACTCCATCTTTGGAAACCACGATCAACTTAGATTACTTTCAGGTAAAAGAGATGAATTCCCACATGAAAATGCTCAAAAGTGGATTACTAAGTTGATTTCAGCAAATCTAAAGGGTAACAAGAATGTTTCAGTAACTAATTGCAATGAATTTATGTATCTAGATATCCTTGGTACAAAAGTGCTTGGGGTTCACGGAGAGAACGAAAAAAATCTAGAAAACAGTATTAAGGATTACTCTTTAACGTATAGCAAACCGATTCATCTGTTGTTGAGCGGACATTTACATCACTCACACGAGAAGACTATTGGCATGAATGGAAATCGAGACATTGAATATGTTCAGTCCCCTTCTATTATTGGTATTGATGACTATTCACTAAAACTCAAAAAGACATCAAATGCCGGTGCTAAAGTGATGATACTCGAAGAAGACAAAGGGCGTACACTCACCTATAACATTAGATTGTAATTGCAAAGAATACATAAATCGACTACCTGATTAAAAATAGAATCGGGTTTTTTCTTATTTATTTTTACATGGGGAGATCCTGCCATAAGGTTCTTTAAACCGGACGCTCCCTCCTACCCCATGGTTTTTTTATTAAGGAGCATGTTTAGGAAGGTGATTTATGGATAGTAAATCGATCAAAGAAAAAAAATATTGTAATACATGTGAACGAGATAAAAATGTCACAGACTTTTATGTTTCAGGAAGTAAGTTTGACTCAGACGGTAGATTCGGCGTTTGTAAACCATGCCTGAAAAAGAATATAGACTACTCTAATATGCAAACAGTAAAAGATGCACTTTTGCAAATGAATCGTCCATTCATTGCATCGATATGGAAATCTGCAATCGAAGAAGCAACATTGAAAAGACAAGACACTTTTGGTTTATACATAAAAACAATTCAACTTAAGAAGTTCAAGGATTTAACATGGAATGACTCAGTACTAACTGAAGATACCCAAGAACAGGGAACAAACAATCAGATATATATTAGCAGTGAATACGATGTAGGCGAACTAAAAGACAAATATGGTTATGGGTATCCAGATGATGAATACATACTATTTGAAAATAAGTACCAACAACTAAAGTCCAGCTTTCAACTCTTGACTACTATGCATGAGGAATACTTTAGAGAATTTTGTGTAAATAAAGTCAAAGAAACACTTGCAAAATCAAGTGGAGATTTAAAGGGCGCTAAAGAATGGGCTGCAATGGTAAAAGATGTAGCAGAAGCTGGAAAACTCAAACCATCGCAAATGAGCAAAGCAGACTTGTCTGGAGGTCTCGACGGGTTTGGGCAATTAGCTAGGATAGTTGAAGAAAATCACGAAATAATGGGACTACTCCCTTCATTTATTGAGCAACCAAAAGATAAGGTAGATGTTACTTTATGGTGCTATATTAACTACGTCCGTGACATCAAAGGCTTGCCTTCTTGCGAATATAAAGAGATTTATGATTTTTATGACAAGAGAAAGATGGATTATGAAAGCCAGATGAGCGATTTGAATAAGGATGAATCAGGTCATGGCTAATTACAATAATTTTCAGAGCGATAACTTCAAGCACACTAAAAAGAGTTCTAGAGTTGGAACCAATGCTGAGTTTAACTCTCCTGTTAAAATCGATGATAAAAAAAGTAATTCATTTGATAAAAATCTAAGCAAATGGATTGAGTTTGTCCAATGGAGTAAGTGGTTCCCTGATTTATTTTATGACTTGATCACACCAGAAAAAGGCGGCATGAGGCTAGACTTAGATCAGAGAGTATTTTTAAGATCTATGAGTAGATTTGTAAGTACATATGGCGTATTCCCCCGTGGTTTTGGTAAAACGATGATTGAATTGATGAGCATTTATCATACTTGTATTTTCTTTCCTGATATAACCATAGCTATGAGCGCACAAACAAGAGAAAATGCTTCCTCTATTAGTGAAGAAAAACACAATGAAATTATAAAGTGGTTCCCTCTCATGAATAATGAAATAGTGAAATCTAGTTTCTCAAAAGATCAGGTTGAGGTTATATTTACTTCAGGAGCAATATACAGTGTGCTTGCCAACGCTCAAAACTCAAAAGGTCAACGTAGAAGAAGATTGAATGTTGAAGAATCTGCGTTGCTAAATAACACTCTCTTTAAAGATGCATTAGAACCCGTAGTGAATGTGCCACGTAGAACCATAGGTAGATTATCTGCAATCAATCCCTATGAGTTAAACGGTATGATTAATTACCTAACCACAAGTGGATATCGAGGTAGCGATGAATTTATTCGCTTAAGTAACATGATAGATGATATGGCAGATTTAAAAGGGAAAATGGTTTTAGGTGCAAGTTGGGAACTTCCTTGCCACTATGGTCGAGGCGAAACTAGAACTCAGATACTTGCTAAGAAAGATGATCCAACCACAAGTGCCATATCATTTGCTCAGAACTATGAATCAAGATGGTGTGGTGTAAGTGATGGCGCGCTAGTTAATATAAACAAATTAATGGAATTGCGAACAGTGGGCAGAGCGTCGATTATGCCGAAAAAAAACAGAGAATATTTTATTGGAGCAGATATTGCACGATCTCAGTCAAACAACAACAATAAATCTGCCTTTGTCATTGTTGAGGTAGAAAGAAATAGTAATGGTACAATTAAGCACGTAACTGTATCAAATATATTCATTCCACCCAACGGAACAAACTTTAATGATCAAGCTATGTTCCTTAAGAGACTTGATAAACACTATGATGGTTCCGTTACAGTTGTTGATGCCAATGGTATTGGACAGGGTGTTGTTGAGGAGCTAATGAAAGAAACATATGACCCTCTCCAGACAGATCCATTTGACAGTTGGGATACAGTTAACACCGATGAAACCCCTCAAGATGGTGTTGGATTATTGAAAGTGTTTAGCTTAAAAGCACAAGGAATACAAACAGATATTATCACAAACTTTATCGACTTTGTAGAGAGTGGGCGACTAAAACTTTTAGTTCCAGAAAAAATGCTTGATTTAAATGGCAAAACACAAAAAGGAACAAAAGAGAAAGAATCAGATATTAATCAGATTAAAGCTGCACACTTTCAAACTGACCAATTGATTGACCAAGTTGCCAATCTTAAACTGGTACAAAAACAAGGTGGCAAACTAGGTGTTGATCAAGTAGTCAAAAAGACCGAAAAGGATATATGGGCAGCTCTTGCGTATGTCCTGTATTACTTAAAAACATATGAAGACGTAAAGAAAGATGAAGTTGAATTGAACTATCTTGATTATTTCTTCTCTTAAGGATGTTGTAATGGAAGTAGGTGAAAAATGAAAAGTACAACTAAGAAACCGGATCAGCAAAAGGATACACAGGAAGAGTCGTTTGTATTTAATGAAGAATATGCGAAAAAGTTTGTACAAGTTTTGTTCTCCAACTTGAACAACCCATCCATGATTAGTCCTGTTTGGCAAAACCAAATTTTAAAAGATATGAATATGTCTCCTGCAAAGTTTAATCGTGATAGTGTTAAGAAAATGCTGTCAGATCCAAAAAATCATGAACGTGAACTAAAAGATTTATCCCAGTACTTGTTTAACTTTATTATGCAGTTTAAGAAACTAGTAATCTACATGTCTGAGATACTTACATATGATCATTATTTAGAGCCAACTAATGCAGATGCTGAAGACATGAAAAGTAAAGCATTTAAAAAATCATATAATAAAGCACTTCAATGGATTGAGGATTTCGATCTTTCTTCTGAGTTACCAAAAATTGCAGAAAGTATGATCTTGGAAGATGTTAAATATTATTATATGCGTGAAAGTGAAAATGGTATACGGCTACAAGAACTACCCAGTAACTATTGTAAGATCTGGTCTAGAAACGAACTAGGATATCAATTTGCTTTTAATATGACATACTTTTTGAATCCGGGTGTCAACTTAGATGATTTTCATCCCGACTTTCGAGAATATTACAGCAATTTTATCGGAGAAAAAGATTATTCTAAGAATAAGTCTGGATATTCAAATGGACGATACAGCTATTGGCAGAAACTTGATCCTGCAAAAGCTTGGACTTTTAAATTTGATGATACCCATGCTGGTGTCTCTCCTCCTTTGATGGGACTGTTCTTAGACAGTATTGAAATTGTTAACTACAAAGAATTGCTAAAGACGAAAACATCATTAGACGTATGGAAGCTACTTGTAAACAAAATTCCAATGCACAAGGATGGTACAGGTAAAAGCGGAAACCAAAAAGATAATTTTGCAATCATGGCTGACACCGCTGGTCAATTCTCAGCCCTCATGCAGTCAGCAGTTCCGCAAGGCGTGAAGGTTGTAACCACACCCTTAGAAACAGAAGCTCTAGACTTCAAGCAAGCTGACAGTAAAGACAGTATTGTAGGATTGGGCAATAGTGAATTCTGGGAGACCTCCGGTACATCCCCTGTTCTGTTCGGTGAAAAGCAATTAAACGGCTCTGGATTGGCTGCCTCTATAAAGACAGATGAAATGTTTGTATATAGAATATACAGGCAATTTGAACGATTCATTAATTTTCAACTTCGCCAAATAACAGGTAGATACAGGTTCAAGTGTCACCTTGAAGGTACTAGATTTGATCAACAAGAAAGATTTGATCGTGCCATAAAAGCCGCGCAATATGGAGCTCCTGTGACGTATGTTGCTACTTCAATGGGAAAAACTCCTCAAGAATTCTCCAATTTAATTAACCTCGAAGACTCAATTGACCTAAAAGATAGAATGCGTCCTCTCTCCTCTTCTCATGTCCAGTCAGGAAATGAAGTTGGTGCTCCGCAAAAATCTAATCTTACTGATAGCGGAGAAAAAACACGAGACAACGACTCTAACTTGGACATTTAACAATGAAGGGGGGTGATAATTAATTGCAAAATACAGTTTCAAGAAATGTGCCTATACTATTTCAATCTATAAATACATATGAGTCACAAGAAATAGACATTAGATTTCAAAAAGTGAAAATTTGGCTTTGTCACACAGGAAAGAATCACAATGGATCATACTTCTCCAGAGAAGCCATTGAAGACGCAATCCCTTCTCTCAGTAATACTCCGGTATTAGCCTATATTGAGAATAATAGATCGACTGGAAAGAGTGACTTCTCTGATCATCGTGAAATCATAGTACGAAAAGATGGCGAAGTTACTACAAAATACTTAGGCAAAGCAATCGGTATTATTCCCGAGTCAAACAATGCTACTTTTGAAGACAGACTTTGTGACGATGGAGAAACTAGAACCTTCTTGACCGTCGAAGCGCTTCTATGGACTAAATTTGATGATTCTACTGATATTATGAGTCGAGATTTAATCAAAGGTCAATCAATGGAGTTATCAGAAGAGTTTGAGGGTGAATGGGGAGAAGATAACTGCTTCCACTTTACGAAATTCCAGTTCTATGGAGCTTGTGGACTTGGTGAAAATGTTCAACCAGCGATGCAGAACTCAACGATAGAATTGCAATTTTCATCAATTGAAATTTCTGAATTCTCAAATGAAGTCAATGCCATAATGGAAACATTTAAAAAGAATTTTTCTACAAAAGAAGAAAATGAACAAGAACAAAAGGAGAACGAAGAATTGAAAACAAAACAAGATATCGCAACCTCCTTCAATCTTACAGTGAGCCAGATGAGTGACGAATTAAGCCGAAAACTTTCGGAGCTTAAATATACAACAAAAAACTGGTATGACGAAGATATTGAAGTGGCAAGATACCGTATGCGTGACTTTGATGAGCAGAATGTATATGCTGTAGACCGCATGAACAACTATCAAGACGTGCGTGTTCCATATTCAAAAAATGGAGATAATGTTTCTTTTGAATTTGAGTCTACAACAAAGATTAAGTATGTTCCCACAGATTGGGATAACGGAGTTTCTGAAGAATCCGAAATCAATTTTACTAATTCGATTGTAGACGAGCATAAAAATTATGCAGTTCAAATTGTTAGTGAATTGAAGGAAGAAATATCTACTAAGCAAAATGATTATATTGAATTGAATGATAAATTTAGCAAGGTTCAAGAACAATTGTCTCAAAAGGAAAATGAAATTTCAGGTCTTAATGCTGCAATGGAGCAACTCAAAGAATACCAAAGAAACACTGAGGATAAAAAGAAAGCTGAGCAAATTGAAGTAATCTTCTCAAAAATCGCGCGCGCTTTCTCCAGTGAAGAGTTAAATGAGTGGCGTGAAAAATCATCTTCTTATGATTCAGTATCTGAATTTGAGCGCGATATTAAATCATTTGCATATGATCGTATTTCTGAAACCAACAAAAGCGTTAAAACTGACTTCAGTCAAATGGGAACTCTTCATACTGAATCAGACGAAAAACCAGATGAAACAAAAAATAAAGATGTTTGGTCTCGGCTTAAACAATAATTATACATATTAAAGGAGATTTATAAATGCAAATTGTTAATCTAGGTACTATGGCAGGAACTAATGTTGATTCCTTTATTAAAAATGTACAAAATACTGTAGAAATGCCAAATGGTAGTTTCGTAACTATTGCTTCTCAAGTTTCTGGTCAGCCCGACTTGTATGTGGCAGCAACCCCTACGGATGTAACTAAAGAAGAAGTTTTGTTGGTTCGGTCACCTGAGTTGATTGAAGTGAATGGTTTACGTGTAGATCTTACTGATGTAACTCTGTTTACAAATCCAGCTAATCGTCCAGCAACGGCATTTCATTTGAAGGTAGGAGATGACTTTACTATTACAGATGATGGTATTACTGGTGTTACGACTAAAGAAAAATATGTTATTCCTGTGAATGGCGATATTAAACCTGCGGCAGCAGATGACCTTACTGGAAACACATTAGTTGCTATGAAGGTTATTGATAAAACAACTATCTCTGTAGGTAATCGTCGTATCCCAGCCACTAAATTGCTTGTCGTACGCTCTGTTTAATTCAACCAATATTATAATCCAAGGAGATAACAATTAATGAAACCATATTTTTCTGCAAGATATAGCAAAATGGATGAGCAACAAAAAGACATCGTACAGGCTGGTGTGGAACTTTTCCGTCATTATCGGTATGAAAACTCTACAAGCGAGTCTGAAAAAAGTAAACTTCGTCAGTATGCTGGGACTCTTTCCCTTCAAGAAAAACAAGACCTATTTTCTAAAAATCTGACTTCTACGGCTATCAAATATGCAAATCTTCCTTCTGAGCATCAGTTCAATGAAACTGCTCTCCAATCTCATCCCACTGTTAAATGGACAATGTTCTCTTTGATTTCTGAGATGCTTGACATCGTAGTGCCTGAAACAGTTCTTGATAATTTCAATCAATTTGCAGATGTAAAGTCTGTTGGTTGGGGAGATAATCTGGTATTTAACGTGCCAAACAGCGATCTGTTTGTCGTATCTACGGCTTCCAACGGTAAACGAAAAGGCACACGTCAACGTTTGCTCGGTAGCGATGTAGTTCTTACTCCGGTAAACCACACTATTACAGTAGGCGAAGATTGGTATCGAATTGTTTCTGGTAAAGTAAACTGGGGCGAATTTGTTACACGGGTTGTACGTTCAGTTGAAACTCAAATTACCGTTGATGTATACAATGCAATTATTGATAGTTACCCAACTTTGGGTGCTGGATATAAAGAAACAGGAGCCTTTGCACAAGATAAATTCAACCGACTGACACAACGAGTGGTTGCTGCTAATGGTGGTGGTACTTCTACTGCATTTGGCTCTAAACTTGCGCTGTCCAAAGTGGTTCCTGCTGATCAGTACTTCAAATTCGGTCTTGGTGATAAATACAATACGAATGGCTACCTAACTAATTTCCAAGGAACTGATCTATTCGAACTGGAGCAGCGCTTGATTCCAAACACAGACGACTTTGCGATTGACGAAGAAACACTTTTGATTCTTTCTTCTGCTGTACAAAAGATTGTTAAAATTGGCTTCGAAGGTAATACACAAATTATTGAGTCACAAGCGTCTCAAAATGCAGACTTGTCTGTGGATTATACAATCCAACAACGTTGGGATGTTAAAATTGTGACTAGTGGTCGTTATGCTATGTGGAACTCACTGGCGTAATACTATTTAAAATAGAAGGGGTGCTTTTATAGAGTACCCCTATTTTATATTTACAAAGGGAGTGTTTTGATTTATGGCAGCACCGAGAAAGACAGCCAATGCTGAACCTGCAAAAGATGTTGCAGATGAAAGTTCTTTAGAAAAAGAAAAGATGTCGACTGAGATTGAAGAGTTAAAAGCTATGGTTAAACAATTGCTTGAAGACAAAGTTGCGACTCAGTCAGTCCCTACGACTGTCGAAAAAGTAAAAGACGAGTATTACGATATTGAAGAAGAATTGAATATTAACTCAAATCAATTAGTTAAGATTGTAAGTTTGATCGAAGGCGGATTGAACTTAAAGGGTAATTCTCCTCAGCCACTCTACCTTCCAGAGTTTGGTGCTACTCGATCCGTAACTTACGAAGAACTGCGAGCTATTTACTACAATCATCCCGAGTTGACTCGCAACGGAGCATACTTCATCTTGAATAAAAACGTTGTTAAAGCTCTCTATCTGGATTCAGATTATGAAAATATTTTAAACAGAGAGCGACTTGATAAGTTGGTTGATTTGCCAACCGTTGAAATGATGTTTGTTTTAAAAGGTTTGACTAAAGTTCAAAAAGAGACTTTTATTCAACGATACATTCAAGGAATCAAATCTCAAGATAATCGATTTGGGGATTTCAATAAAATCAAAGCTATCGATGATTACATTGGGAATAGTTTGATTGAGCTGGCAAACCAAGAGCAAAATTAAGATGGGCGTGTTTAAATGACTCCATTTGTAAATATCTATGAACGCTTCAGCACGAAAATTCAAGATTATATGTTGGATGAATTGTTTAGAGAATCAACTGACACATATGAAGATTATATATTCAGCTTTTTAAAATCATCTATAGCAAAATTTACTCACTGTAGAAAAAATCTACTTGACAGAGATGAAAAAAGTAAGTGTTTTAACATTACTCTTTCTGAATTAGAAGAAGAGATTCTTGCCGAAATGATGAAAGTTGAATGGATGGATAAGGAAGTTAATAATGTCTTAGAAATGAGATTGGCTTTAAATAATTCAGATTTCAAAAGATATGCTGAGTCAAATAATCTAAAATCAAAGATGGATTTGAGAGACAATATTCAGGAACGTGTAAACAACCTTATTGTTCAATACTCTTACTCTTCATATGAGTGGAAGTAGGTGCAATTATTGCTTACAAAAGTTTAACTGCTCGTATTAAAAGCATCCCTTTTTCCGTCCCACAATATAAAAAGCAGCAGAATGTTAACATAATCAATAATGATTTTTTCAATTCGCTCTCGTATGAAGAAATTAACCTCAATGATTCAACAGAAACTTCTCCTGTGCACATATTAGCAAACGGTAAAGTCCCAACTATAAAATCTATAATCATGTATCCGGGGTTAACAATCCACGCTGGAGATAAAGTCGCTCAAGGCAATGGTGATCAATGGTTATGTCTCCATGTTGAAGATAATTCACTCTATCAAAAAGGCAAGATTGAGAAGTGTAACTTTGATCTTAAATGGATTAATCAAGATGGATATATTCAAACCTTCCCCTCTATTCTTTACTTTAATGCCCGTTCGAATTTCGGAACTGAAGAAGATAAGGTAATGAACCTCCCTGCTGGACGTAGACAAATTGTAGTGAGTAAAAATGTTGAAACACAATCAATACAACGTGATACACGCTTCATTATTGGCAGCGAAGCATTCAAGGTGATTGATACAGATTATATGTCCGATGATGGATTGGTAAATTTGAGTTTACAGTCAGATCAAATTGATCCAGTCAAAGACAATCTTGAATTGGGTATTGCTGACTACCACAAGTTAGGTAAATATGAGTTACATATCCTCAATGACAACCCTCTATCACTGAGCATTCATCAATCAGCAAGAATCAACGCTATAGTAATGAGAAACGGATCTGAAATAATTGATCCGCAAATTGAATACTCTAGTTCGAATACTGATTTGGTTAGTGTCGATATACAAGGGACTATTACTATTCATGAATCAGGTGAAACGGTTATAACTGTTTCAGCGTATGGAATTGAAAAACAACTGAATATTTATGTAGCCCCCACCATCCATTATGACTATGACGCTACAATAGACGGAGCAAATGATATTTACTTAAACCGCGAGTCTACATATGTGGCTAGTTTCTTTAATAATGGAATTAAAATTTCTGATGAAAGTTCATTTTCATTAACAAATTTGGATGGCTCCCCTACTCTCCTCGCCTCAATATCCTCGCAAGATCCTATAGCAAATACATGCGTAGTTAAAGCAAACAGTATCCGTAAATTAGGTACTGTTATTTTGCATGTTAAAAATACCAATGGGCTGTCTTCAGGCAAGAAAGAAATTAAAATTAAATCACTAATATAAGGAGTGTGTTCATGGGTCAAGCTATTGTAAGACTTGGAGAACTTAAAGCTGAGAGGTTTGTTGAAGGCTTAGTAAACAACTATCTCGTGTTTTCTCCACTTCCACTATCTAAACAACATTCATCTGGTCTAGATGGCGACATTGTAATGAGCGCAACACCAACGCTTGAAATCATTGATGCAGATCTGGATGTGGCAATCAATCCTCAATATGAATATGTGTACTCAGTTGGTACTGATAATAAGCTCAAAGTTGCCTTTGACAAATCAAAGCATACTAACAAAGGAAGTGCCGTCGATGCTTTAAAATGTGTTAGCGTGATTTATGAGCAAGGAGAATTGATTGTTACAGGTAACGAATATATTCTCACTGTACATAACAGTCGTGGAGAAGAAATTCACAGGACTGTACCACAAACGCCAGCACAGCTATTGACAGTTATGTCTACGTTTGACGACACTCGTCAAGTCGATGAAGTTGGGCCTCTCGATTACAAGATACGCCGAAATTATACTGTAAAGTAGGTGTGCTATGTCTAGATTCGAGAGTATAGCAAGAGATAAAACAACCGTTATTGACAAGATACTTTCTTCTAATGAAATCATGAAAGCTCTGAAATATAATGAACTAAATTTTCTTGAGCAACCAGACTTTGATAATGCCTCTTTACTTTACAGTTCACTGTTCCCCCATCGCTTCATTCCCGGAACCTCTGATCAGAAAAAGACATATATAACTATCTCCTTTGGTAAGTATCGGCCTACTAAAACCTCATTTAAAAGTGGATTAATCACATTTAGCGTTTTTACCCATCAAGACCTATTTAGAACAGCTTATGGCTGTCTTCGTACTGATTATATAATCACAAAGCTAGATGAGATATTTAATGAAGCTGAAGGTTTAGGTGTCGGTAAGGCAGAGTTTTATGATATGGATGCTTTAAGCATGAATCCTGATTATCATGGCTCATACATAAGTTACAAAGTGTGTGATTTCAATTGATAGAAGTAGATCGGTTAGCTTTGTTCTTGGGTAACCCCTATGCTTTGGATTCTGGTTTGAGAATTTTCTCACCTACGGTTAATGATATCTCTTTGGTTGGGTATCAGGACTACATGATAAAGCTTACGCTATGTTCTTTTGATAAAAATATAATACTGTCTGATCTATTTGGAGTTTCAAGTGAAGCAATTAACGAGATTTCCGAACAAGATGATTTTGAGATACTAACCAGTGAAGAAGCAATAAGGAATCACATTGCAAGCTCACTAAGTTTTTTCGTTCATGGCGAAGTTGAATTTGATCCCATTTATCAAGCATTCATGCTAGAAGATAGAGTATTAATTTCTAGAAAGAATTATTTAGAAATTGCAGACGTAATTAAGCAATTGAATTGTAGCAAGGCTGAATCTGAGAAACTCAATACAACAAGCAGTAAAGCCAAAGAGATGTTGAAAAAAATGATGATGTTCGAACTAAAACAAAAGAAACAGGATGATGGACTTGATTTTAAAGACATCCTCTCTATTCTTTGTGCTGCCAACGGAAATGGAATAGATATCTTCAACGTTAAGAATCTGACTATTTACCAAGTGTATGAACAGTTCGAACGATTAACTACCAAAGATAGCTTTGATCGTATTCTGCCCGTGTGGGCAAACGGACACTTAGGAAAAGACGATCAACTTCCTGAATGGATCAAAAAAACAAAATTATAATTTAATACGGAGGTTTTTTAATGGCACTACATCTTGATCGTTACGGTTCACGTAACAATCTTAACTTACAAATCTTCAATTATGTTTCTAGTACACCCAATGTGCTTGATCCAATTATGACATTTGATTATGCCACCACCACTAGCAATGAGTGGACTGGTGAAACTGTATATAGTCGCGGTGGAGATGGAAACCCAAAACGTCACTCTTGGTCTGGGGACAAAGACTCTACATTGACAGTCGAAACACAAGTCTTTACATTCCAGCACTTGGCGATGCTTGCAGGAGAGCCAATCCAACACGGCGCTCAGAACATCAATAAATCTGAGGTACTGACTGTCGAAGATGATGGCAGTGGAGGCAAACAAGTAACTCTCACTAAGACTCCGATTGGTGGAGCAGGTACAGTTAGCGTATTCTCGTATATCGGTGGTATTAAAACAGATATCCAAGAGATTGATTCTGTGACGGGCAGTGTAGTGAAACTTGCAAGCACATCCACATCTAATATTGGTGAAGATGTTGAAGTTTACTATCAATTCGCTGTAGCAAATGCTGCCAAGCTTTCTTATACCACTAAAGGTTTCCCGGGTTATGTTAAGCTCATTGGCGATACTGTGTATGCCGAAGAGATTGGTGGCGATATTACCTCTTCTCAACAAATTTATTACAAAGCAAAATTGCAACCAAACTTCACTGTCACATATTCTCCTACAGGAGATCCAGCATCCTTAACTCTGGTGTTTGATTTGTTCCCTGTTCGAATTAATGGTATTGAAGTTATGAAAGATGAAATTATCTATAAAGACTAATTTTAAGGGGTGAGGCTTAATGCTTTACCCCTTATTTTTTCTAGGAGTAAATATGAAGACAATAACAATTGCTGCACCAGTCCGTAATCGAGAATGGATACTGCCCCAATACTTACTGAAAATATTTGAGATCAATTATCCTAAATCTTTAATTGATCTACATTTCGTTGTCAATGATAGTTTAGACAGAACATTTGAGTTGCTGACAGAATTTAAAAAAGGCAATAAGGGTTTGTACAACAATATTCGAATTGATGTAATCAATAATGGAACACCAGAAGATGAACGTGAATTTACCGTAAGAAACAAACATATCTATAAGCATTTGAGCAATTTAAAGAATTACATTATGACTAAAACTAGAACTGATAAACTAATCTTTATTGATACAGATATCCTTGTTGAATCCGATGTAATTACTAAACTGCTTAAACACGGCAAAAAGATTATATCTGCACTAATTTACAATGGATATTTGACCAATAAAGAAAAGCCGTACATGTATCCAAATATCATGCAGTTGGATGATAAAGGGCAATATCGACACATTACTAACTATCATGTAAAGACTGCCCCCACCCTACTCTGCTCAAAATTGCAACGAGTAGATTTAACGGGAGCGGTCATTTTATTGGATAAATCAGTTTATAAGTCTATAAAATACGGATTTCATCCACAAGGCGAAGACGCATATTTTTGTAAGATGGCTCAAGACAATGGCTTTGAGCTTTTTTGCGATTTGTTTGCCTATAGTCAGCACATTATGTCTGAACAACAATTAAGGGAGTTTATGAATGAAGCAAAAAACGATACTCTACTTTCCCGTCCTGAACTGGGAATTTTTAAAGCAACGTCCACAACAGATCCTTTCTCAATTCGCACGTAACGGATGGACAGTTTACTTTTGTAACAATACTCAAACTGACAAACCTATTGAAGAAGTTGAACCTAATATTTATGTAATTCATAGTTTCGAATCGTTTATGAAAGATGTTAAACACGGTAAATATAAAATCGATGTGGCCTATGCTACATGGGCAAAGTCAGCCGAACACTTTGATAAAGTAAACGCGAAAATTAAAATTTATGACAGTATCGATGAATTTCCAGATTGGGAGCAATATGAGGAGTTTGCCGTAGACAGTGCGGACATTATGCTCACTTCAAGTCAACGACTATATGATATTCGAAGTAAAATGCATGGGAACGTACATCTGGTACGTAATGCTGCTCCATCTGAATATATCAATAAACCTTCCAAAAGACCGAAAGAATATGAAGATATTGATGGCCCTATCGTAGCCTTTGTTGGAGCTCTTGGTTCATGGACGAGTACATATCTGATTAAGAAAGTAGCCGAAAAATATCCTACTGTATTTGTAGGACTGGAGTTTGGTAAACAATGTCCATCGAATGTTATTAACTTGGGATGCAAGAACCATGATGAGTTATATGACTATTACGCGCATGCAGATGTATGTCTTATTCCATTTAATACAAAAACAAACATTACTCAATCAGCCTCTCCGGTTAAGATGTACGAACACTTGGCTGCGGGAGCGATTACTGTAGCAACAAAATGGCATGAAACAGACCTTTATCCATCAGCAGTACTTACGGCAGACAATGATGAAGAGTTTTTAGTTAAGGTAGATGAGGCAATTGCTAAATCCAAAGAAATAGGGTTTAAGGAAGAAGCTAAGCGAATTGCTTCTGATAACACTTGGGAAGTACGGTTCATGCAGATTGAGAAAGCAATTGAGGAATATTCACTGAAAAGTGGTGTTGTCATTGGGTCTTAAAGTTTTATTCACAAATAACAGTGCATTGATAAAATTTGGTATATCTTCAGGATTTAATAACCTTGGACACGAAGTACATATTATGGATGGCAAATATCAATTGTGGGACAAAGATAAGGAAGTTCAGGTTGAGTTATTTAAAGAATACATAGAGAACAATCATGTAGATATTGTATTTTCTGAGTGTTTCGCTAACTTTGCTGAAGGCATATTTGAGCACACCAAAGAAAAAGGAATATTTCACGTATTCTTTTCGATTGAAGATACTCCGTTTGATCATTGGATAGGTGACTATTGGTCTGATTATGCTGATTATATTTTTACAACAACTGCTGAATGTCTTCCTAACTATTGGAACAAAGGTAAGCAAGCAGAGTTGATGTTATTTGGATGCAATCCTGAGTTCCACAAAAATACAGATTCGGGAATCCAAAGAGATATTGTGCTTATTGCTAATAACTATGAGCGCAGATTTGGACAAACTCGAAACTTTATTATGCCAGTGGTAGAACGGGGCTATGATGTGAGTATATTTGGCAATGAATGGTGGATGGATACTAATCGTGATGTAAATTTGTTGAGTCATCCCTTCACCTACAAAGGATATGGTGCATATGAGGATTTACCTTATCTATATTCCTCTAGCAAGATAATTCTAGGACAAAATTTAGATGATAAGTCTATAACTCAAACATCAATGAGACCTGCGGAAAGCTTAGGAATTGGAGGAGGCATTCTAATCTCCCCTTTCACCCCTGCCCAACAATATCTATTCCATGATCATGTTTATCTACCCAAGAATACTGATGAGATGTTATTGATGATTGATGAAGTATTGAGCATGACAGACAGACAACGAGAACAGAAAGCTAAAAAAGCACAAGATTTCGTGTACAAGTATCACAACTACAATTTGAGAGCTGAACAAGTTATCAATGCGTATCATGGTTACAAACCATAATGGGAGATGAATAAATGGCAAAATCAAATAAGCTTACACTGGCAAAACTTAATACGGTTGATAACAAGAATAATCAGCGCAAAACAATCTATGTAACTTCTGAAAATTATGAGGTAAACGTACATACATTTTTTCGTGAGTCGTTGATGGAAGATGCAGTAACAGAATACATCGCTCTCGTTGAGGAATTGCGAACTCAGACGGAACTAGACGATGTGTTAATTCGTGGAACTCTAAGTCTATTTAATGTATTGGTGATGAAGAAATTCACTGACCTTCCATTTCCGAAGAAAATGAGTTTGGGTAGTCTGATCGAGATTTCAAGAAAGTTTATGGACAATGGAATCACTAATGAAGTAATTAACTCATTCCCAAAAGAAGAACTAGACAAACTAGAGCAGAGATTCAAAGCAGCTCAACAGCAAGCAGCTAAAGTAATTGCTGAAATGGCTGTGGCTTCAGTTGCACAAGCACAGGATATTTCAAAGGAAATTTCAGATGCAAGTTAAAACACAACAGGATTTGATTAAGTTTCTTCAAAAGTTGAAGCAACCTATTGCAAAAGCATTGAGTGATGATGTAGCTAAGACAGTTAAGCAAATTCAAAAAGAAAAAGTAAAAGAAGAAGTCTATGATGTGTATGAACCGACTATGTATTCACGGACTGGATTATTAGGTAGTGAGGAAAGCATGAAGTCTGAATTGATTAATGACACTACTCTAGTAGTTGAAAATATTCGTTCAGATGGAGATAGGAATGTTGCTGAAGTCGTGGAATCGGGCCAGAATTACCAATACGGATTTGAGTATGCAGGTGTCCCACGTCCATTCACTGAGGCAACACGAGAAGAGTTGAGGAACACTGGTGCTCACAAAGCGGCACTTTATTCTGGGCTTAAGCGTCAAGGAATTACACTAAAATAATAAAACACAGGGAGCGTGTTATTTATGGCATTGGAAAGTTACGATCAATATACATAAGGATGATGTTAATTGAGTAAAAAAGAAGTTAAGCAAAACACATTGCGTGAACCAGCAAAGAAACAAGCAGAAGTAACAGAAGAAATGTGGCTACAAGTAAATGAGGATTATAGATTAATTGTAGATGAATTTATCTCCGTACAAGATCTCTCCCCAGCTTCAAGAAAGCAATATACAAGTGTGCTTCGACAATTTGGCTGGTATCTTTTTAGTTCAATGAATGACAAACCATTTTATAAGATCACCAAACGTGATTTCTTGCGATATCTGAGTTTCATACGTGACAATCGTAAAATGTCTTCCTCTGCTATTAGCCTAAGAAAATCTGTTGTATCTAGCCTTTGTAACCACATTGAAAATATTATCGCAGATGAAGAAGAAAATTATAAAGGCTTTAGAAACTTTACTCGTGGACTCCCTGCTATAGCGCGGAATAGAGTTTATGAGAAGGTAAAAGTTACAAAAGATGAATATGACTCAATGATGAAGATTCTTGAAGAAGATCAAAACTGGCTAGGTATGGCATGGCTTGCTACAGCTTTCCTTGTAGGTGCTAGACGTTCAGAGATCATTCAGTTTAAATCGGAAATCATGGACTATAAAGTTCCTGAAGGCCAGAACTATGTACTATCTCACGTAGTTCGCGGCAAGGGTCCTTCAACCGATGGTAAGCCGCTAGAGTATATGGTTCCATTAGAGGTTTTACCATATTGGCAAAAATGGATTGATACACGCGGTTACGAAAGCGATTATGTTTTCACAACTAGATATGGGAATGAAATAAAAGCGATGTCTTCAGCATGGGCCAATGATTTCTGTACCAATGTGTTATCAGACATGTTAGAGCGTAGAATTAACGTACATATATTTAAAAACTCATGTATCACATATTTGTTAGAATCTGGTGTGCCGATGCATTTGGTATCTAAATATGTCGCCCATCACAATGATATTTCAACAACACAAATTTATGACTTGAGAGATTTCGAAGAAGAAAAGAATCAGATTTTCTAAATTGGAGGTTTAAATGAAAGCCAAAATTCACGGAATTGAAGTTGAAGGTACACCAGAGGAAGTTTTGGAATTCAACTTAAAAATGGAGAAACATATTAATCAGTTGGTCATTGACATGAAGAAATATTTTCCCTTCTCATCGCCTAGTATTGTCCCCTCGCCTCATCTACTCCCCCAAATCACTTCCACCATAAGCCATTCAAAATGTATATCTGTCCCAATTCAAAAATCGAATGTGACTATGGATGTCGATTACGGAAGAGGAAAAACAAATGTCACTATTAAAGACATAGAAAATAAGACCATTCAGACCACCTCACTCACTGAGACAGACAACCAGAGTAGCAAATCTATATCTGAGTTTATTATTTATCATGTGGCACGTAAAAATATTGACTTTGTCCATATTGACACCAGTGGTGCAGGTATAGGAGTATACGATCATTTGATGCAGTCACAAATTAGAGATAAGGTTATCCCATTTACATATAAACGGTTCTAGTAAAATTACCATTTCATTTGAACATATAGGGAGCAGATAAATGATAATCAAGAACAATCAAGTGGAGAAGTTCTTCGAGTTCCTCCATTCTCTTGAGTTGGAACGAAAACCAAGTCGAATGAGAACACGACTTAAAAATCTATTGAAGAATAGAATCTTAGAAATAGCAAATGAAACCGTTGAAATCAATAAACAGCACATCGTTTATGATGAGAATAATCAGCCCGTCCAAAAGGGTGAAGAAGTTTTGATCAAAGATAAATCGGCTTGGCTCAAAGATATCAATGAATTTTACGAAGAGGAATTTGAGATTCCACAGGATATTAACAATAGAGAAATGCTGTTGTCCATTAAAGACAGTGTCCTCAATCATTCCCCTTCTACATTTAAGGGCGATGAAGCAGACGTTTATGATATGGTCTGTGAACTGGTTGAACAAATTGAATATGAGTAACATTGAGAAGCGATCATTTGAATCGCTTCTTTTTTATTTCTCTTTAGATATTAGAAGCAAAAAGGAAGTGATTTAAGTATTATGACTGATTTGAAGATTTTGATTGAAGCTGGTCTCAGCATGGGTTCCAGCGTTAAGAATATCAACGATGAAATTAAAGCTTTAGCTAAACATCCCTCTCTCAAATCTTTGAATTTGAAAGTGGATATCGATAAATCATTTATTAAATCGATGAATGAGTTTGTAGCTGCTAGCAAAGTACTGAGTACTGCATTAGAGCAGCAACAAAAGGTAATTAGTGAGTCAGTTAAGACAACTAAGATGTTGGATGGTTCAATTGAGAAAGTAACTCAGAAACAATTAGCAAATGGTTCAATCATCACGCAGACAACGAAGAAGATTAACGAAGAAACAAAAGCTTATTCAGAACAAAAGAAAACTCTACAACAACTTGAAAAAGAATTAGACGGGTATTCCCTAGCTAGAACTAGAGCCAACAAGAATAAGCTTGGCGAAATCAATAGTACTACAAATAAATATAAGAATCAGACTGGTCAACAAGTTAGTGTCAATGTTGATAATGAAGGTAATGTCAAGAATTACAGTCAGATAACTGACTATCTCAAACAACAGCAAGATGCATTACAAAAAGAGCAAGCGATAAATAAGCAACGTGAACAAGCTGCTCAACAAGAATATGCTACACGTAAGGCTTTGGCTGAGAAGAGCCTTAAAGAAGAAGAACAGCGCAATCAGCAGTTTGTTAATCAGTTAAAAACGAGGTTTGCTGAAGAACAGAAAATTGCTCGTGATCGTGATGCATTAGATAAGGCACATTCAGCAGCAATTACAGAAAATCTAAACAGGCAAAAAGCTGTTGCTGATATGCAAGCGAAGATTACAGCAGCACAGGCTAGGTTTAAGGGAAATTCATCTGCTGTCGCTGAGCTAAATGCGTTGAATGCACAATTGGGCAATGTATCGAAAGTAAGCAATTATAAGAATGCATTGACAGAGTTGCAAACTAAATTAACACAGATTACATCTCAGGCTAAATTAGCTGGTAATGAAACTAGGACACTAGGACAACGTTTTGGTGATGCAGCATCCAAGGTAGCTATGTGGGCAGGTGCAACATCATCTGTATATATGATTACACGAGCATTGAGAGACATGGTTAGTGTGGTCGTGCAAGTAGATAGTCAGATGACTCAATTGAAACGTGTAATGGATGAGTCGACAGACTTTGAGGGCATGTTGAGTCGAAGCATTCAATTGGCAAATGAGTTAGGTAGAAGTATTACAGAAGTAAATGAGAATGCTATTGGATTTGCGAGGATGGGATTCGATGAAGATCAGACGATGAACCTTGCAAAGACAACAACGCTATTGCAGAACATCTCTGAGTTAACACCACAGGAATCGGTGGATACATTAACGGCAGCAATGACAATATTTAATGTTGAAGCTGGAAAGAGTATTGAAATTGCGAATAAGTTAAATGAAGTAGACAACAACTATGCGGTTACGACGCAGAACTTAGCTCTTTCATTGACTAGAGCTGGAGCCAGTGCAAATACCTTCGGAATTTCTATGGAAAAATTGATTGGAGACACTGCGGCAATTACCACTGCAACGCGTGAAAGTGGATCTGTAGTAGGTAACTCATTAAAGAGTATCTACTCTCGTGTCACATCAATGGCTAAGTCTGAAGATGTGCTTAAGGGCGTAGGTGTATCAATGCGTGAAATGAACGGTGAGGTTCGAGATGTCTCAGATATACTTGATGATTTAGCAGGAAAATGGAATGGACTATCTAAGGAGCAACAACAAAATACTGCCGTAAATCTCGCTGGTCGATATCAGCTCACTAGATTTTTAGCATTAATGCAAAATTATGACATTTCTGTTCAAGCTACAGAAACAGCCCTTAATTCTCAAGGTTCAGCTACACGCGAAAACGAAAAATATATGGCATCACTCGAAGCGCGTATCCAGAAAATGAAAACTGCATGGGAAACTATGTCCCTCGCCTTTGGAGATGCAATAATCTCCGACTCAATTGTAACTCTTACCTCCCTCATAGCTTCCATGTTGAACGGTGTTGCTAAAGTGGTCGATGTAGTTGGAGCGCTCCCTGTAATCTTCGGCGTAGCTAGTGTTGCCCTTCTAGGTCTCCATCTTGGATTCCGTATGCTAATCATTGAAATGACTAAGACTATTGCATCTATGTTTGGACTCACTATTCAAACTGGTACTGCTTCAGCAGGTTTAAATAGATTTTCCTTGTCTACCATTGCATCTAAACTATCGCTTATGGGATTATCCGGGGCTGCTAATATTGCTAAAGTTGCTCTTCGTGGTCTCATGATTGCAACAGGAATCGGTGCCGCTTTTGCTGCATTGGGTTGGGCTATTGAAGGTATTGTTGGTCTCTTCTCTGATGCCACTCAAGCAACCGAGGATTTCACCGACAAAACTGAAGCATTAAATGAGAAGCAATATGATCTAGCTAATCTTAAAAAACTCCAAGAAGAGTACGATTCACTCTCCAAGAAAACCAGTTTGAATTATGATGAAAAATCAAAATTGGCCCAAATCGAAAGTGAACTTTCTTCAAAATATGGAATCACTGTTCAAGGAATAGATGGACAAACCAAATCTATTCAAGAAAACAATGAAGCAATAAAATCCGCAATTGAACTCAAAGAAGCAGAACTAAAGATAGAACGTGATCGCGCTGAAATTGAATACGCTGCAAACTCACGAGACATTGAAAGTAATATTTCTAAGTACAAAGAACAATTAATTGCTTTAGAAAAAAGTAAACAAGCAGCACAAGAAGAATATGATTTACGAACAAAGATTCTTAGTCAAACTAGCACATCAGATCCTTCATATGATGCAAATAGTCGTCACGCTCAGAATGCAGCTAAAGCATTACAAGAAGAATTATCTGCATATGATGAAACTAACACTAAACTTCAAGAGTATACAAATAAAAAAGCACTAATTCTTAAAAATGCTGGTCAAGAATACGTTGATGAGCAGGAACGAAACAATGTCAAGATAAGTGGAATGACTCGCAAATTTATTGATATTTATGCTCAGGCTGCTGCTGAAAGCAAAATACCTGCTGATCAGATTAAAAATAATATCGGTCAAGTTTTTCAGGGTGTTCAAAGTGGCAACATAAAGAATGCTGAACAAGGAATGAAACTCTTAGAGTCCCTACCGGGTGTAGCAAACTTAACTGCTGAATCCTATAGAAATATGGGTGCCGCTATATCTCAAGTTGACTATGCTCCAGTAGTTGAGGGTGTTGAAAATACTGAGGATGCTGTAGATGGATTAGGAGATTCAGCTAATCAAACAGGACAAAAAGTTAGTGAAATGTCTAAGAAACTTGATGAACTATCAGTTTGGGCTACTAATTCCAAAGAGGAAGTTGAACTTTTAAATAAAGCTCAGTCTGAACTCGCCAAAAAGAATACACTTTCTGCTGACACTATCAAGAAAATGAATGAAAAATATGGTGACTTTATTAAGATCACTGGTCTAAGTAAAGATTCTATTTTAAAATTCATAAAAGCAAAAAAAGAAGAGAAAACAGAGTTTATCAATGCAGAGATTAAGAAAACAGAAATAGCTATCGAAGCTTCGATGAAAAGAATTGCGGCTGTTGAATTAGAGATGAGCGCGCGGCAGAAACTCATTGATCAGATGAAAGAAGACTATTCAGACATTGCTGGACAAGATCCATTAGAAGATATTAAGACTGAATCCAGAATGGGCGCTGTTAGATCTGCTGGTGGCAAACAAGCTGACTTAACTTATGAAAAAGAAAAATTGGCTGAGTTAACTGCAACACTACAGACTTGGAAGAGTATTGGTTCTGACACCAAGCAAATGGTTGAGAATGGCGATAAAGCTGTACAGGATGCAACTAAATCCAATGATAAGTCGAATCAATCATATACAGATACCAATGAGATCCTAACGGAAACCCAGAAACAGTTTATTAAATTGGCTGATGCAATCAAAAAAGTTCAAAATGAGCGCAACACAATGGTTAAGGGTTCTAAAGAGTATATTGCCAGTTTAGAAAAAGAAAAGAAACTCACT
Source organism: Paenibacillus sp. 1781tsa1 (assembly GCF_024159265.1). NCBI lineage: Bacteria > Bacillati > Bacillota > Bacilli > Caryophanales > Paenibacillaceae > Paenibacillus > Paenibacillus sp. 1781tsa1. The sequence continues at coordinate 4,195,576 of NZ_JAMYWY010000001.1, forward strand.
GAAGATCAAATTGCTTTAGCCAAAAAAGCTCTTAAGAACCCCTCTGAATTAGTTTCCACTAAAGTTAAGACGACAACAACTACCTCAGCAAGTGATACTACTTCAGATGCATCTTCTTCTACCTCCTCTTCTAATGGATCTGGTACAAAGTTAGACACAATGCTTAGTGCAGCACTTGGTATGCAAGGTCAATTCAAATATCAACAAATTGGCGGGAAATTCAAAGGGACTTTTGAAGAGTTCAAGAAACGTGCTCTTGCTGACTGTTCCCAGTTCGTACAGGAATTCTTTGAAGAGTTCATGGATATTACTCTTCCTCGCACCGCTGCTCAACAATCCCAACAAGGTACGGCTGTAGCTAAAAAGGATTTGAAAAAGGGAGACCTTATTTTCTTCGAAACCAAAAAAGGCTACGAAGCTTCTCATGTTGGTATTTATACTGGTAACGGTAAGTTTATTCAAATGGGTACAAAAAGTGGACTTAGTGAACAGAGTCTAGACAACAGTTATTGGGGGCCAAAATACCGTAGTGCTAGACGTATTAATGGTGTTGGCGAATCTACATCAGCTTCCACTCCATCGGTTAATACAAATACATCTGTTACAAAGACTGCGACTACTAGTTCCGATGGTAAAGTTAAAACTGAGGTTGTTAAAGCCACCCAAAAAGAAATCGATGACGCTGTACGTGACTTAGAGCTCAATCTATCTGCGTGGACTGCCGAAGTGTATCAGCAGAGTCTTGATATTATTGATGCATATGTAACAAAAACCGACAATGAAATTACAAAACTTCAATCCAAACGCGAACTGTCTGCTAACAAGCAAAGCCGTTATACACAAGACAGCCCTGAATGGCGTAAAGAAGAAATGTCTCAGAGCAGTTTACTTCAACAAGAGCAGAAGTTGATAGAGCAACAAAGTAAAGATATTCGCAAACAGTTGATTGATAAAAAAATCACTCAGGGCGAATACGATGCTAAACTTGCTGAGAATAGTGCTAAATGGTGGGATTATCAGTCACAGATTGATGATAAACGTAAGAGTATTTTTGATAGTCAAATTGCCGCATATGAAACGCAAGTAAAAGCGAACGATGACTCACTGGCGTTGTCAGATGCTAACTTAAACCTACTGACTGAAGGTACTGTTGAATACAACAAAGAGTTGCGTAGCCAAATTCCCCTGCTTGAGAACAAGAGCTCCGTTATTGCTAAAGAAATTGCCTATGTTAAATCACTGTTAACCAACAATAAATTAAACGCTGAGTTGACTGCTTACTACAATGACAAACTTCAAGAACTCAACTTGTCTTTATTAGGTACAAATTCTGCCTTAGCTGATGTCAATAAGACTCTTAAAGATATGCGTGAATCTGCCGCTGACAATATCATTGAAGAATATAAAAAAGTTATCGAACAGCAACGTGACTTGGCGCTTGAAGTTCTTGATCAAGAAATTAAAAAAGAGAATGAGCGTCACGAGGAACGTACCAAGAATATCGATGATGAACAAAAACAGTTTGAGAATTATATTAATGCTCGACTCAAAGCATTTGACCGTGAGAATACATCTACTGACTATACAGAAGAACTCACGAAGAAAATGGATGAGCGTCAAAAGATACAGGATAGAATCAATGTTCTCTCTGCTGACACATCAATGTCGGGTAAAGCTAAGCGTAAAGAATTAGAAGAACAACTCGTTGCTATTGATGAGGAGATTCGTAAATATCAACGTGATCGTGACCGCGAATTGGTTAAACAAGGGCTACAAGACCAACTCGATGACCACAAGAATTACAACGATAAAATCAAAGATGAAGAAGATAAACAGCATCAAGACGCTCTTGATAAATTGGATGATGAGAAAAAGAAAACTGAGCGTAAATATAAAGACATCTTAGAGGATCAGAAGTATTTCTATAATCTCAAACAAGGCTTGATGAGTAATGATGCAATCGTTGTGACTGCTACTCTTGGAATCATTGGTGGTGAGTATGACAAGTTATTTGCCAACATGAAAACTCATATATTTGAGACATCCAAAGAGATGCAGAATCTTTTGGATCAATTTGAGTTGGGCAGATCCGGTTTAGACAAGTTTAAATCAGGTGACTACTCCCCTACTGAACCGGGAAGCGGTGGTACTAGTAGTGGGAACGGTTCAACTGGTCAAACTGGAACCATTAAAGGCACAACTGCTGCACGTGTAGCTTGGACTGAGTATCTGAGTAATAAGCAATCTGCTGAGTCGATTAAGGCTGAGATGTCTAAACTTGATAAAGCGTCTTCGCAGTACAAGAATCTTACTCAACAGTTTGACTCACTCAAGTCCAAGAATGACCAGTTGCGTTCAGTGTATGGATTCCCAGATGGTAGCTTTAAGGATTTAGTGAATCAGAAGATATTCTCTGCTGAAACTGGTGGTATGACTCCTGCTGGTATCGGTAAGGAAGGTAAGTTCTTATTAGCTCATGAGAAAGAACTGGTTCTCAACAAATCGGACACGTCAAACGTGTTGAAGATAATTAATGTAGCACGAGACATGTTTGACAGATTTAAGAGTGGTTTGAGCCTAAACTCTATATCTCCTAAGAGTAACACTGAGTCAAGTAGCACAGACAACAGTGTAAGAATTGAGAATGTAACTATCGTTGCTAAAGACACAGATACTGGACAAAGTTTAAGTGACAAATTCTTTGGTGCAGTAAACAAACAATTGAAAACAAGAATGATTTAAGGAGAGGGTTAACCCTCTCTTCTTTTTATTTATCGGAAAGGAATGTGTATGTTAGGAGAAATTGACCGTAAGAAGAAACCTATTCAACCACAATACTTTCTGGCTAAACCCAATCGTGAGATTATCAGTAAACTAAGCGAAATCTTCAATGACAATATAAACGTTAAATTGAATGATGTGAGCGAATTATCATTTTCTCTCCCCTACTTTATTGATAAGCATCACAAGTTGAAGCCTAATAAGAATGTGGAGTTAATCAAAGAGCGATATTTAATCAAAGTTGTTACTGGGGTTAAAGTTGAATGGTTTATTGTAAATGATATTAGTGATAATCTCGATGATTCAGATGTGATGGAAGTCAAGTGTTATTCGTTAGTACGTGAGTTATCAGATAAATTGATTAAAAGTTATGAGGTTGAGTCATACGGAGCAGATAAAGTAATTGAAGATATGCTTCGTTTAGGTAATACAATTTGGAATGTAGATTACATAGATGCAGACTTTAAGTTGAGCAAAAGAGCATTCGAGTTCCCCTCTTCTACTGTACTTGAAGCGATATACTCTATCGCCGAAGTTTATAATGCTATTGTTACATTCGATACGGATACTCGTACATTGAGTATGACTAAACCAGAATTAACTGGGATCAACATGGGTTTAACCGTTTCATATGGTAAGCTGATGAAGAGTATGAGTCGTAATCGTAGTTCAGAGGAAATGGTCACACGTCTCTCCGCTTCTGGCAAAGATGGACTGGGAATCAATAAGGTTAATCCAACTGGACAAAACTACATTGAGAACTATGGATATTGGATTTATCCATTTGAACGAGATGCCAATAAAACAGTGATTTCACCAAGTCATTGGATGTCTGATTCACTGTGCCATGCGCTATTGGATTATGAAGAGTTGGTTGAGAGTAAGACAGGATTGTTCAAACAGTATCTTGAGGAATTAGAAGGCTATGAGACACAATTAAATCAACTTAAGATTGATTTGAATAAGCTACAGCAGGACGAAAAAGTTGTTCAGGAAGTAACTCTTGCTCAACAGTTTGGCGACAAGATGTTTTTCGAGAAGTACAGTCATAGTGGTAGTACATCGAGAACATTCAAGTTGAACAAAGGATATAACTATGTAGCAATGATTAAAGTTGACTCCTCTTCTGGCTTGACTGTTGCATTGAATGGATCTGTGAAGTCAGTAACATCAGGTAGATGGGTAATGTTGGGCAAGTTGAACAATCTTGAGACAACCACAATTACCGTAAATGGATCATCTACAGGCGTGTTTATGCAAGTTGCTACGATTTCAATTGAAGAGTATCAGATGGCTGGTAATGATAATGCGATTGTTGAGAGATATAGTTTAGACAATAAAGAAAATCAGATTAACTTGAAGCAGATTGAAGTAAGTAATAAGTTAAATCAGATTACAGATGTACAGAATCGGACTAAGGTGTTGCAAGTGTTGCTGGATTCGGAGAACAACTTTACACCTGAACAACTGTATGAATTGAATCCTTATATGATCAATAAAGATTTTAGCGATGATGTGTACATAGATGAGCAAGATTTATATGATGCAGCAATGGAAAAGTTCAAGGAGTTGCAAGTTCCACAATTAGCAGTAGAGATCGATATTGTTAACTTTTTAGAGATAATTGAGGAACAGCGCAATTGGAAAAAGTTAAACCTTGGTGACTTTGTTAATGTTAAATATGAGCCATTGGGGATTGAGTTAACAGCAAGGATAAGTGAGATTAGCTATGACTTTGGTGGATCGAGTATTAAGTTAACGTTGAGTAATGCTAAGAATGTTAACGATGAGAGTACGAGATTAGAGAAGTTTTTAAAGGATACAAAGAATACTAGTGTAGTTGTTGATGTTAACAAAACCAAATGGGGACAAGCCGTAGTTGACTCTTCTGATATGAGTAAATTGTTTGATAATTTTTGGAACAAGATAACCAATCAGATCAACATGAGCATCAATAATACTGTAGAAATTAATAACAAGGGAATTACGATTTCAGATGACAACGATCCGTTAAGATTCCTTCGTTTAACAAACGGGCAAGTGGGACTCACGAGATCCGGTGGACTCAAATACGAGACAGCCATCTCCGCTGATGGGGTCATCGCTGAGATGGTGCTAGGTAAAATCATTTTAGGGCAACGTGTGGTTATTGGAGACACAACAGGCGTATTCACTATCGAAGGTTCAAAACTCATGATTGATGATCGCTGCGGTCGACCTGTAGTAAGGTTAGGATTAACTTCAGAACTGCCTGACGTATTTGGGCTACATGTTAATCGATATGCTTCGAGCAATTGCAATGATAGAACTATTACTAACATATCAGGAATGGATAACTCTAGAGGATTCTACATCGATAAGATTCGTAACGGAATAACTTCTAATGTATTGGGATTATCGTTGGATGGCAACTTTAGATTGCGTGTTGGTGATGACAATCAGGTTATCGTCATTAACGAATTCGGGCTTGGTATTGGATCTGATGTGTGGGCCAATGCTCCCTTTAGAGTGGATTATTTTGGTAATTGTTACTTAAATGCCCTTTTCGCAGATCGAGCTGAGATTAAAAACTCAAAATTCTTAAATGGTGAAATTGAAGGTTCTTCCCTTACATTGCGTGATGGAGATGGCGTATTCAAAATTTTTCCAAAAATCGGAATGTGGGCTGGAAGAATATCAGAGGGCGCAGAAGATTTCGATAATGCAGCTTTCAGTGTGGATCTCTTCGGAAACCTCAAAGCACGTAAAGCTAAATTTTATGGTAAAGCTGGAGAACTATTAATAGATACAGATGCGGGTGTTATTGACCTTGATCACTTTGATATGATCAATGTTGGTAAACTGATGGCTGAAATGTTAGAGGTAAACACAATTCTTGCAGATGATGGTTACATCAACAACCTCACAGTAAACCGTTTAAAGACTATTGGTAAAGATGCTAATGTTGGTCAGTACATCGACTACATTGATATTCAAGATAATTTTCAGCGATATGTAACAGCACAAGTGTCTGCAAAGGAACAAGCAAAAGACTCGCGTAATAGACTTCTATTCTGGCAGGACAGTGAAAAACGTATTTTAACTACTGAAAATACAGGTATTATTGCATACTCTTATACGCTCCCCAAAGAAACCATGAAGATTAAACGTGAAACCACTTTCGAAGGTTCTGGTGATGCTGCTCAGCCTGTAGAGAAAATTGGTACTGGTGATGGCGGTGCCAATGATCGAGCTAAAATGGTCAATACCAAATATAATGGTGGATACAAACAGGAGTATAAAGCAAGTAATACTGCTAGATTGAGAAGTATCGACCTCGCAGATGATGGAATACTGATTAAAAGTGATGGTGGTGACATCAACATTACAATGGATTCGTTCAATGTTCTTGCTAAAAAATCAGTAAAAATTGGCATTGAATCCGGTTCATTCATAGAGATAGCGCAAAACGGCGATATTAACATTAACTCGACTAGAAATGTTAAAATTAACGGTACTCGCATTGATTTAAACTAAACTTTTCCAATTAAACTACCGATATATATAGTATAATTTAACTAGTTATACAGGATAATTCTACTATAAAAATTCGGAGGTACATATTTCTATGAAGAAAATTCTATCTAAACTGCCAACATTTATGCTTGGTGCAATAGTTGGCGTTGCAGTAACTGCTGGATCTGCTGTTGGAGCTGCAACATACCTAAAAGCCACACAATCAAATGTAAAGATTGTTGTGGATGGCGCTCAAGCAAAATTATCTGAAAGCCCGCTCAACGTCAATGGGAAGCTTTATCTTCCAGTACGAGACACAGCAAATGCCATGGGTTACTCAGTTGAATCTGTAACCAGCTCTCAAGTGTCGTTGAAGGACTCATCAGCAAGTTCTAGTTCAACTACACCACCAGTGAATAGCACATCTTCCACGCCAAGCAACTCAACTAACACAAATACGACTGCAAGCAAAAAGGTGAAAAATTTGAAAGAAACTTACTCAACTGATGGTAAATTAGATGCTGAGAAGATTCGTACAGCATTGAATAATGGTACATTGGACGTCAATGCTCAAGATAGTACATCATTACAAACATTGTTAATGATGGCCATTGATGAAAACAACTATGAAGCATATAAAGCGATCAAACGCAATTCGCTAAATGTAGATTTGCAGGATATAAACGGAATGACTGCGTTACACTTAGTGGCTCAAAAAGAAGATAGATTTTACTTTGGCGAACTAAAAAGTTTAAGTGCAGATCCAGAAATTAAAAATAATGATGGAAAGAAAGCTATTGATCTAGTAAAAGATGGTGCAGCTATGTATGACCTACTTCGTATTTACATGTTCTAATTGTTGAATATTCCAAACTAAGAGACCTTTTTTAAAGAGGTCTCTTTTGTTTTATCTACTACGATAAATCAACACGGGAATCATTTCAAGAATTTGTAGTTTATCTTCAATAGAAAGCACAACTCCGTTATAAGACAAATATTGATTGTTTAGAAGAAGTTTTTCGATATCATTTTCATTTATCTTTGCTTCCTTCTCTGCCAACTCTTCCGATTCCTCGATTGTGCGATATCTGTAGACCCACTCTTCTCCAACTTGATCAAAAACCATATCTCCAGCGATGTATCCTGTTTTAATTAAGAGGTCTTCATATGAATGATTGTACGCTGTAGCGATCTTCTTTAAAGCATCTGGAGTTATTTTAACAGGTTTCTCAGTTCCGGGCTTATATCCCTTCTCAATTATACTGATATAGGTATAGCTCAGACCACTCAACTCTGCTGCCTCTCGAAGTGTCCGATTTCCTCTTAGATGTCTCAAGAATTGTCCGAAATCTTTGGGTTCCATTTTTGAGTATGTCAAACTCATTCTCCTCATTTTTTGTTGACTATAGTCAATATTATACACCATCTAGCCTCGTTCAATGCAAGTAACATTTTTATTATAGTTGACAAATTCTCAATAGATTAGTAATATCAACTCAGTTGTTCAATACATTAAACAAATTGAATGGAGTTGATAACATGCGAACCAAAGTCCAATATGTTGCCCCTTTTGATTCTAACGAGAATATTTACTATGTACGAGATCATTATGGACGTGTGTGGCACTCGATAGGTGAAAACGAAAAAGAAGCCATTAAGATTTCTAACGGCGCAGAGGAAATAGTGAATTATATAATCTACAATCCGTTTAAACACAAGAATCTTCACAGCTACGACTTTAAGAATCTGATTCTCGAAATGTTGGAACAGATGGATTTGGCTAATACATATGAGTACGAAATTGTTTTAGGATGGAAAGGTTACGAGGTGTTTGAGTTTATGAAGCGGTCTTCCCTCATGCCCTGTGATTTGTTGTTAGAGATTAATAAGTTCAACTTTGGAAAGGTTGGCGGTAGATGAGCATAAAAGAAAAGTATGTAGAAGTTTCACTTGGCGCTAAAAACATTAAACATTTCGAAGAGTTGGGATATGTTATACCTCGCAAAAGGAAATCTGGGAGAACTCGTGTGGAGCGTGGCACAAAAATTATAGTAAAGATTGAACATTTGTTAGACACAAGCGAATGCAAACTGACAAAAATATGTGACATCTGTGGTGATGAATCTCAAAACCGGACTTATAATGAAATAATATCTAGACGTAATGCTGGAGATGGTTTGGACAGATGCAGAAAATGTGGCTGGAAAAACGGAGCAGATAAGCTTAAAAATAATACTCCCTATAGTAAATCGTTTGAGTTTAAGGCGGGAGCTCAACTCACTAAAGAATGGGACTGGAATTCAAACAACAAGAAGCCCTCAGAAGTAAGCTGTGGGAGTAATCACAAAGTTAATTGGATCTGCGCTGATTGTAAATCTGTTTACTCTATGAGCCCTGCAAATAGATTCCGTGGGAAGGCTTGCCCCTATTGTGCCGAATCAAAATTGAATGAGAGCAAATCTCTTTCTGTTTGCTTCCCCCATCTTATAGATAGTTGGGATTATTCCAAAAACAATAACCTATCGCCCGAAAAAGTAAATTCGTGCAGCCAAAAAACTGCTTGGTGGACTTGTAACGTATGTAACAGTGGATACCTGATGAAGATAAAGGTTAGAGTTAATGCAGCAGGATGTCCTTATTGCGATGGGAAAAGAGTAAACGAGTCTAATTCGCTCTCAGCTCTATATCCCGCACTATTAAAAGAATGGTTGTATGAAAGAAATGATGAGCTCGGGCTATTCCCAGACAAAGTAACCTCCAAAAGCGGTAAAAAAGCTTGGTGGAAGTGTTCAACATGTCAACATGAATGGATTTGTAACATTGACAGGCGAACTTGTAGTAAAAGCAGTTGTGTCATTTGTTCGGGCAAATATTTAAAGAGTACAGAAGAATTCAAACAAGAAGTATACAATCTTACTAAAGGTGACTATCAGGTAACGAGTGAGTACAAAGGGACTATTAATAAAATTAAAATACTACATGTACATTGCGGTCATCTGTACAGCGTTAAACCTACAGACTTTTTGAGTGGAAAAAGATGTCCATTTTGCAAACTCAATAAGGGCGAACTCTATATATCAAGGTTTTTGGACTTAAATTCGATCAAAATGGAACGCCAATACTCGCATTCAGACTGCAAATATATAAGACCTTTGCCATTCGACTTTGCAATCTTCAACACTCAAGAACAAATACAGTGCCTCATTGAGTATGATGGCGAACATCATTTCAAACCAGTCATGCATTGGGGTGGAGAAAAAGCATTCAAACTCCAACAGAAAAAGGACAAAATAAAAACCGACTACTGCAAATCCAATAACATTCCACTAATACGCATCCCATATTGGGACTTCAAAAACATCGACTCAATACTCACCGAGCGATTGACTGAATTGGGTGTCCTCTCCCCTGCATTGGTCGAAGTGTAAAAATCGAATGTGTGTTCTGTAGGAATATTCTCCCACCTATCGTATAATGATATAGGCAAGGAGTGATTCCACATGATCTTGAATTTTGACGAATCCGGGAATCTCGGGACTGGCGGCAGATATTTCATTATTGCCGCAATTTGTGTAAAAGACAATATTTCGCCATTGAAGAATGTCATTAAAAAAGCAGTTTTAAAAACAAAAGAGACTTTTCCTAATTATTCTGATGTTAATGAAATTAAAGCAAGTCACTCTACTCAAATTATTAAAGACTACTTTTTGAACAAGATTGTATCTAAAGACATTGAAATTAAGTATATTGTCGCAGATAAACTTCATGTTAAGAAAGCTTTACTTCAAGATGAAAATCTATTATACAATTATATGTTGCAAATTTTGATATCTCCTATTGCACAAAATAAATCTACAAAAGACTTATTTATTAATTTAGATCAACGTTCAATTAAAGTTAACTCATTAAATTCCTTCTCTGAATATATAAAACTTGAACTTATCTACAAAAAAGACCTGAATATCAACATTGATGTAAAGTATTATGAATCTCAAAATAGTTATGCAATTCAAGCTGCTGATTTTGTTGCAAATGCAATTTACTCAAAGTATGAGAAAAATGAAGATTATTTCTATAACATTATTAAGCCTAAAATTACAAATATCGAACTTTTCCCTAGAGGATCTTTTGGTACAGACAAAGTAGTACATTTTAATGCAAGATAGTCTTTCTCCACTTTACCGAAGTGTTTCATAATGTTATAATATATATGCACAAGTAAACCCACTGGTGTCGTGTTAAAACACTGAAACATAAGTTGCCTGTATGGTAACCGCTCCATTGGTTTTGTGCATATTGTTATTTAATTAACGTCTTGGGTATATAATAAGTACTGATGGAGTAAACCCATTGTAGTCGTGTGCAAGCATTGAGCATATAAATCAGATGTGTTCTGGTCGCTACACTGGTTTCCATCTAAAGTAAGTCACCTTCTTATTGAGGGTGGCTTTTTATTATCTTCCTAATTTCCCCTTCCAAGATACCCTCTTTTCTAATACCGTAGACCTACTCCATTTGGCATGGTATAATCATTCCATAATTAGGAAGTGGGGTCTACATATGCTGTATAAGAAGAATTTCTATCTAGTTTTTGCACTTGCTTTATGTATTCTAGGGTTCGCTTCGGTTCCTTCGTTAACAAGACATCACCCAGCGCCAAATATTTTAATTGTCTCTTCTTTGCTGTTCTTTGGTTTGTATGCTTACGAAGCAATGAAATCAACTGCCGTCAAAGCAAAAAATGAAGAAGCAGATTTTCACACTAGACTGTTAACAAACGAACTCAATAAACTCCAAACTCTTCTTGATAACAACATGATTACACAGGAAGAATTTGAAGTAAAAAGAGATAGTCTCAAAGTTCAATATGCCAATCAAGTGAATCATTATATGAATTTCTAGCACTCATTAGATTGAGTGCTTTTTATATTCCCATGAAAGCATACTTTACTTGATAATAGTTCGCTTAACTTCTCTCTTTCCACTTCGTATTATTTGATTAGAACTATTAAAAGTGTTTTATATAAACTGTATGTGTAACGTTAAATGTGTTATGATGTGTACATGAAATACCAATTTATGTAGCGCTATTGAATTAAAACTATCATATTGCTAATAGTTCAATCATAACTATCATTGTCTGACTATTTTGATAGGAGAGTGATTGAATTGGCTAATGGAAAGAAGGGAAAAAAGATGGCAACTTTAAATGTGAAAAGTCCTGAAATCAATTTAGATTCTGAAAAGAAGGCAAGACTGTTCACTGACTTACTATTTAATAGGGGAAAAACAAACGAAGAACTAATAAAGAAAATTAAATCAACACCTTCTATCCCTAGAAGAAAAAAATAATTATATTTTTGGAGAAAAGCCATGTCACTTGAACTTGAATTTGATTATATTTCAGAAGAATATATGGATAAAGTAATGAGATTTGACTGTGGAAAAGATGCTGTTAATGAGTTTTTACAGGAACATGCACTTGAACTGCATCGGTGCAATTTTTGTATAACAAAACTATTCTTCAAAGATGATGAAATTGTTGGCTTCATTAGTACCCGTTTGGGGGAGGTAGCAGTTCATTCGAGACATATTGATCGCCTAGGATTAACTGGTACACTCCCCACAAACCCTTATTATAGAAATCAGAAGTATCCAATTGTACATATTCAATTCTTAGGCGTAGACAAAAGATATAAACGAACTGGAATAGCAAGAGACGCAGTCAATCGAGTTTTGGGTATGGCTATCGATTTGATTGAGAATATTGGTTGCAACTTTGTATATCTAGAATCTTATCTTGACGAAGAACCCTTACATTTTTATAAAAGCCTAGGATTCTATGAAGTTGAGCGAGATGAAGATCTAGGTGTTGCTAAAATGATATTTAGTGTACCTCCTCAATATGTTGAGTACGATTGATTATATTTAAATGAAATACCGATTTTACATAGAAATTAGTGTCATAAAAGCCTTATAAATAGGGCTTTTTTTATTTGTCCAAATTTTATATTGGAGGTGATTTGGATTACAATACGTGACTCCCTCTACTTTTCATTTGCCGGAGAAACTTCTGTTGAGCATGGACTTCTCAATGTCAATATAAACAGTGGCATGCAAGAAGAAATATTCTTCCCATCACGAGAAATAGTTGAGGAAAAAGTTAAAGGTAATGATAGACCCTATTTTATGAGGACTGAAACTGAGCCACTAAAGTTTTCGGTCTCTTTTGCATTTGAAGAAACATGGAACACAGCAAAAATCCGTGAAATTGCTCAGTGGCTTACACAGCATGATTACTATCAGACATTGTATTTCACTAATGATTTAGCCGTAGGAGCTGAACGCATTTTCTATGCGATGGTTGTCGATGATTCTACTCTTGTTCACAACTGTCTCAAGCAAGGTTATATCAATTTAACTTTCCGCTGTGATTCTCCCTACTCATACTCCCCCATCATGACTTCTCGTGTTTATAAATGGAACTACGCTCCACTCGAAATCAAGAAAAATACATATTCTACAGGAACGCATCAATCAACAATAACTAATCCACAAGGAAATTTAGTACTCAATCCAGCAAAGCCAAAATGGTCAGATTTTGAGGCTGGTACTAAATGGTCAGACATTTAAAGAAAGGAGAGTTATATGTCTACAGAAACAAACAAGCTAAAACTTAAAAAGCCCTCTTTCACCGATGAGATAGAAAAAACAATCCGAGAACTAGGCGAAAATTTCGATATCCTAGATCTCATCTCAGATGATTATGTATCTGCCACTCCAACAAGTGGGGATTATCTAAGGACTAAGCGATTATACAATACCGCTCCTGTATATGATGGTTACGTTGGTTGGGTAAATGTACGTACAGGCAAAGCAGCTCCATTTTGGCAAAGACTTAAGAGCTATACTGTTGGTGACTATATTGTACCTAGAGTTGATAATGGGCATGTCTATGTTTGCGTTCAATCTGGTACGTCGGGATACACAGAACCCATCTTCCCCGTCTCTATTGATGTGCAATTTAATGATACTCGATTAGCAAGTACGTGGGCGGCAACTACACAATATAAACTTAACGATATAGTTTTGCCTACAATAGATAATGGTCGATTTTACATATGTATTCAGGCTGGTGAATCTGGCAATGCAGAACCACCTTGGCAAACTGTCGATGGTGCTACAACTTATGACAAAAATGCTACTTGGGCCACGTATCGAATAACAAGGTGGAAAGAAGCTGGTAGTGCAGTTCTATTCTATCCCTTTGGTAAGATTGGTTAGGTGAGGATATGACTACTTGGCAATCAATTATCAATCTCAAAGGAAGCTACACCTCTGATCCAATACCAATTCCTATTAATGCCGATGGAGTTTTAAGCAAGATATCATGGGAATCAGTCGAGCCAATTGGATCTAATATTGTTGTTCAAACTCGCTTTACTCGTGACAATCTCAACTGGTCAGAGTGGCAAAACTGTATAAATGGTGCTCACATTCCCGATATAGTTGAAGATGTTGGATTCTTTAATGTCAGTATTATGTTTAGGGTATTGTTCATAAGAAATTCTTATGATGAGATTCCTGAATTTAAAGGCATAACATTTTACTTTGAACCTATCCTATTGTTTGACAATAAGGGAGATAAAAATTGTTCTCCTGAAATTTGGATAACGAAACAAGGCAACGGAGACTTTAGCATCATCAATACTTCAAACAATTATGATGAATTCAAGTTCAAGAACCTTATTCATGATGAAACAGTGTTTGTAGACAATGAGAATCAGGACATTGAAACTTCCTTAGCAGTCACATATCGATATAAAGATTTCAATAATAACTACCTTTCCTTCCCTGTTGGAAAGAACATATTAAGAGTAACGGGTAATGCAGATATCAAATTTAGATACCAATTTACACTTTTACAGTAGGAGGTTACATGACTGGAGTAGCAATTAAAGGTTCAACAATACAGGAATCAAATAAAAGTGGACACGTATCATATGTTGAAAGATATCCATCTGGATCTGAATGTTCATCTTGGGATCAATTTGGAAACTGTACGGGCTATGACACTGTTTATGACACAACAACACATACAACGGGAGCAAAAATAACGGGAACAGTTAATTCATCATCTACGGTATATATTAACGGACAACCAATTGCCTCCATATCATCACCCACTCAAGAACAATGGGTAGCTGATCCATCACCTTCACCAAAGCTTGGTGGATCTATCATTTCAATTAGCCCCGGTACATCAGGCTCGGGTTCGGGTCAAGTCTCAACAGGAAGTTCCACTGTTTTTACTGAGGGAAAAGCTGTATCAAGTATTAGTAAAAATGTAACTACACATTTAGGAACAACTACAACAATTACCTCTGGCACTAGCAATGTATTCGTCAACTAAGGGGGTGAACAGTTGCCAGATTTAAATACATATCTACAGTATAATGACCCCTTAACAATCATCTCGCGTAACGGTACACCGCAAGATCCATTTGTTGATAGAGCAGATTCATTACCAGTTATCAATGGATTAATTACTCTCCTTGAGCTTCCCTCTCCCACTGATAAAGTTAACATCGCTGGATTCGTTGAAGTTGATCAAGAGGTATTTGAAAATCGTCGAGTCTTAAATGAGCACGAATTCTTAGTTCACTATGGAATGGGAACAATCCAGTTTCACAGTTCTCAAGAAGGTAAAGCTCATTTGTGTAGATACAAAGGTAGAGGGTTGATTATGTATCCTGCTTCCCGTATTTATGCAATGGTCAAACGCAATCCAGATGTGGTAATTACACTACAGGATTACATTGATCAGATTCAGACAAAAATTGATGAAAATCAAATTGCGCTAGGTCTGATTGAGGATGCCATTAAGGAGTCACAAGCTCAAACTGATCTATCCAAAGTTTCAACTGATAAAGCTAATCAAGCTGCTGACAATGCAACAATAGCTGCGAATAAAGCTAGGGATGCCTACGAAACAACTCGCTTAGTTTACAAAGAGCCTGTTGCAGATATTGCAGAACTAAGAACGAAGTATCCACTACCTCAAATCGGATGGACAGTACAAACACACAAGGATGGTAAGAGATATCGATTTGACGGCAACGATTGGATTCTGTTTGATCTAATTGCATCTAATTTGCAAACAGTTAATGAGTTTAAAGATGGGCTTATGAGTGTTTCTGAGCACATGAAGTTAAAAGATATGCCATTGGAATTACAAGATAGAGTGATCGTACTTTGTAAACAAGAAAATGTGTTCTCCGAAATTATAAAAACTCCCGCCCCCTTTCCTTTCAATGGTGAAATCATTGAGATTAAGGGTCTTTGTGGTGTCTATGGGGAAACAGAAACTAGCATTGATATCGAGAAAAGCAGAGATATGGTCAATTGGACAAGTATTCTAAATGACAAACTACACTTTAGAGCAAATCAGCACTTTGATGACAGGACAGTAACAATCAAGACTAAAACAGTCAACGCAGGAGATTTATATAGACTTAATATCCTAAATGCAGGGTTAGATTTACAGGACTTAACGATCGCAATAACTATTAGAACATAGAGGAGTTTGATACATATGGCTAAACCAATACCAACATGGAGAAATGCAACACACACGCAAGAAATTGTGGCTCCATTTAATTTTGGGACAATTGATGCTGATACTAAAAGCAGCATTTTCACCTTCAATATCTGGAACAATCGATACGATACAACAAAAGGTACTGGCGTAGAAGATGTTGCACGTATGGAGGATTGCACGATTACAACTAGAGACATGGGCAACGGGACGGGCGATACCCCGCAATACAACATTGAAGTTGTTAAGAATAGTTGGTTCCATGCTCAAGTAGATTCGCTAGGAGAAACAGATATCGATCAAGATACAAGTCGAATCGGTAAAATTGCATCAAAACCAATTGGAACTACTGGTAGTACATCGAAGAAATCAGATGGTTCAATTTATCCAACCCCTATTACTCCGGGAAGTCAAGAAATCTTAGGTGTATCCAATAATGGCAATCCAACCGATTCAGCAGGTAATTATGTAACTGTATCTCTACGCTGTGCGGTTCCATTGGATGCTTCAAGTGGACTACAGGCATTTAAATTGCGTGTTTCTTACAGGCATGTGTAATTAATTACATATAATTTATTTTAACGAGAGTGGCTACGTGTCACTCTCTTTTTTTTATTTTAAAAGGAGGATGCAATAATGATATTGGGCAATCCCAGTTATAATAGATCTCCAGTTCCTACATTGCAATCGTTTATATGGGTTGCGGATTATTATGATGGAACATCATTTTTAGAATATGATTCAAAAACAAAGAAAAACAATTCTTACTATGAAATAGAAAAAGATAAGCTAATTTATTTTGGTTTAATTGGAGAAGGCAGTCAGGTTTACTTTGATGTAGCAAATGGAATATTTCAGTTGAACAGCCATCGAATTATGATTTCATATAAAACAGACAATCAAGAATATCCATTAACGGGAAGAACGTTCTTATACAATGACATCATCCAGTACAAGGATTCATCTTCAGATGCAAACATTTTAAATAAAAAAGAACAGGGCAATTTTGACTCTCGTATTGAACAATACAATATTGGATACAAGAAGCAAATGTATTTAGTAGACGCAAACATTAATTTTCAATGTATTCTTACCATTCCCTTTAAGGACAGCCCCTATTTACAAATTAAAATTACCTCGGATAAAGATTTGGATGGAAAAATTGTTATTCGCACAGATGGGATTGTAACCGAAGAACTACACGCACCATTAAAAGAAAACATGTCTGGTAATTTGAATTGGATTATTCGATAAAGAGGTGGAGATAAATTGAGCACTAAAGAAATCGGCTTACCTATTCCGTTAACAAACGGTATCCACAATGGAACAGAAATTAGAAACGGTAAACTACAACTTAGAGAATTAACAACTGATTCCACAGGTAAGATAATTTATGCTTCGAAGGGAACATGGGAATCCGCTGTAATTTCAATTGGTGATAAAGTTACCGCTTTTGAGAGAGTTGTGAAAAGTATTATAGATAGTAGCTCCAACACAGCATACAAAATTTATACTAAATCATCGTCCAATAATGTTAACTGGAGTGAATATGCTGAGATTACATATATAGATGGAAAAATTAATAGTCCAGTGGGATTGTATGCTCAAATTAAAATTGAATTGTCTGCTGCTCTAACTCCTGCATTACTCACCATAGATGAATTTACAGATGGTAAATACAATACAAACTATGTCTCATCATCTGATGGAACGTTAAGATTAAAACGTAACATAGCTCTCTCCCCCACTGTATCGTTACATGAAGATGGATTTCTTTATCGCACAAAGTTTGAACGAAACAAATTAAGTAAGATTAACGGAATAACGTTTCAGTAAATGAGGTGACAACTTGGCTAACTATTCTCTAATTCAAGATTCTGCTAATTATAAAACATTTAAGAATAACGCTTGGATTAATTTATCAACAACATTGCCTCTTAAAAGTGTATTTATTTCGGATGGCATAGTTGATCTCAGTGTGTTTAATCGTAGCAGTAAAGTTATTGTGCAGCCTATGACTAGTAATGGGGCGCTTGGTTCAGGCAAGGTTTTTAAATCTACAGTAAATCTAAAAAAATATAATGAGATCACAAATTTGTCTGTGAAATAATGATTTCAATTAGAAAGGAGATGATTCTGAATGGCTGTAATCAATGTAACACTTAATCCCAATGATGCTGGAACTGGACACTTACTTTCAACAGACAATCTTACTGATACAGTTACGGCTGGTTCAAATATTCGTGCAACACATAGTAAGACTGCTGGTAAATGGTATTGGGAGATAAAATACGTAAGCGGTAATGCTGCCCTTGCTATGGGTATTGCTGATATTAGATATCCCATCTCATCTGCCGTATGGAACACGAACAGTGGTGATGGGATTTATTTGAGAGGATACTACGGTATAAATGGACCAAGAATACCTGAGAATACTGCCTACGGATCAACATGGGCAATTAACGACGTTATTGGTGTGGCTCTTGATTTGGATAATGGAACACTGGAATTCTATAAAAATGGTGCGAGTATGGGCGTTTCTCATACAAACTTAAAAAGCTTAGGTACAGTTTTTCCCTTTTTTAGAAGTATCAACACTACTTCTAAAACCTTCACTGTGAATTTTGGAGCCTCACCATTTTCATATAGTATACCAACTGGATACCAAGCATATGCCAATGTTTCTGCTAATAAAATCTTACTTTCATCGGGTAATGGAGTTTACTCTCTAAAAGAGTCTGTTGCTTACAAATTAAATATAGACAGTGAGAAAAACTTTCTTAGTTATGGCGCGGACTCAATAACAAGTTTCAATGGCTCCTTAACCAAAAAGAGAAACATAAAAAATACAAGCGCTGTATTAGGTTCAGGAAAAACCTTTGAGCACACAGTTGATATGTCAAAACGCCGAGTGGATAAAATTACACTTGGCTAAATTTATGAGGAACACATCTATAAGGTGTGTTCTATTTTATTTGAAAGGAGAAATGAATTATGGCGATAAAGGTAATAAGCCAAACAAACAATCTTTCTGTTGATTTAATGAAAGTGTTTGGTGATACAATTACGGACACTTATCTAACAGATTCATATAATATTTGGGTGGAAATAGATGTCTTATTTGAAAAGACAATCTATGCTTTAGAGAGTGTAGATGTTTATGTCGATAACGGTGCGAACGCCAATCAGCCTTATGGGTTCGAAGTTTGGGCAAATGGACAAAAAATAGCAGAACGATTGGGTTTGGGAACAGGGGGTTCTTCGTGGAGCAAACTAGTAACTACTAATGTAAAAGTAATAGATGGAAAGAAAAACATAAATACCAATTCAGTTAAACTAAGAATTCTTGGCACATCAAGTTCAACATATAGACTAATAATTCCTCATATTACTTTTAACAATGCGTATTCGAATAAATTCTTGATTTCATCAGAAGATAAGTATTACTCTGTCATTATTCCTTCTACTTTTGAAAATCCTGCTATGACTTCTAACACTACTCCTATTGGCGTATCAAGTGCAAGTTCTGTTTTAGCAGGAGGAGAAGCATGGAGAGCATTTGATAAAAATTCAACTAGTGGGTGGATAACTGCAAATGGATCAACTACAGGCTGGATAAAATATGATTTTGGATCAGACAATGAAAAAATAATTAATTATTATTCATTGTCTACATATTTATCCACATCAAGATCACCTAAAAGTTGGACTTTCGAAGGTAGTAATACAGGCGTTTTTAGTGGAGAGCAGACTATTTTAGATTCTAAGACTAATATTTCTTCATGGATTGCTTCTGAAACAAAAGAGTATTCATTAATTAATACCCAAAAGTTTAGATATTATAGGTTAAATGTGACTGCAAATAATGGAGATACGAGCTATCTAAATGTTTATGAATTTAAAATGAAAGAAACAACAAAAGGTAGTTTACTAAATATCGCGAATACATTAGAGTCTAACTTCTTAAATCATGGAATGAATAAATCGTTGAGCATAGACTTATCGTCAATTTTTGAAAGTAGCGCATTTATTGAACAGAATGCAACGACTCTTGGATCAGGCAAAGTATTCAAACAAAAAATAGATACATCAAAAACACCAATCAAGAAAGCATCAATCACATAACTATGTGAAATGATTGTTTGATTAAGATTTTAGAAAGGAGATGAGATTATGGCGATATTGAATGTTACCCTTAATCCGAATGACATGGGTTCTGGTCATGTGTTGTCTAATGGCAACCTTACAGACACAAGTACATCAACAACTGCTATTCGTGCTACTCATGGAAGATCATCAGGTAAGTGGTATTGGGAAGTAAAATTGGACAGCGGCAACAATGAGGTACACGTTGGAGTATCAAATAAAACATTTGGGCTAAGTGACCCTGTAACAAATGCTAATATTAGGACCTACTATGCCTACAATGGCTCAAAATTCCCCGAGAACGGGTCATATGGATCATCTACCTCATCAGGTGGGATAATTGGAATTGCTTTAAATCTAGATCAAGGAACACTCGAATTTTATCGTAATGGTGTGAGCATGGGAGTTTCACACACAGACATCAAAAGCTTGGGGATGGTTTATCCGTTATATAGGCCGGGAGGTACAGCCTCAAAGAGAGTGGTGTTTAACTTTGGATCAACTCCCTTTACATACTCTATTCCCAACGGATATAGCGCCTATAATAATGTGATAGTTCAGAAAGCATTTATTTTCAACAACTCCATCTACAAATATTATTCAGTTTTTAATTGGATTACCCTGTCTTCTTCTAGCCCCACCGAGCAGGACTATCTGAATTTTGGAATGGACGACATCTCAACTATCCCTGAATCCGCATGGTCACAACTTCAAAGCGAAATTGATCTATGCTACTATACCGACGACCCAACAAAAACAGAAGCATCCTTCAACATCGAAACTGATCCTTTCACACTCGCGGAAGAATGGGAAGACAAAGAGATCAAAATCATCGAATACACCGATGACCCGAATCAAACCGAATCAACGATTACAATTGAAACCGAACCGTTTACCCTCTACGATGAGTTAGGTGATAGTTTGGATGTTCTATACTACACAGATGATCCATCCAAAACATCGGCAGAATTGAATATTACGGCGAACTACTCCCCCTTGGATGAACTTGAGGGAGATTTTGACGTGGTTACGTGGAGTGACAATAATAATCCTAAAATAGCTTCAACCTCTTCTATCCCCTCTCCTCAATCAATTATCCAAACAGATGATTACTATATGTATGGCGACCTACTTTCTATTGTAGATAAACTTAATTCAACTAATGGTACGCTGAGATATGCGGTTTCATTTAATGAAGGAGACACTTGGGAAGTATGTAAGTTTGGTAAGTGGAGAACGATTGGCATTGCAAGTTTACTTACATTTAAACAGAGCGGGATGAGTCATTACGATGTTTCCAAGATTGATTCAGTAGCATTAAAGGATAAAGGTAATAAGATTCGTTTTGCTTATTACTTTGAGGATAGCATACATAATTCAGAAACTGGAATTGCAATTGATAATATGAAGCTCAATATCAATTCAGCCACAGAAACAATTAAGATGGACAATGTTGCCTTTTATGTGCTAAATACTAATGCAACAATTGAACTTAATTTATCTGGAAATAAGTTAACGGGTAGTTTAGATGATAGTGATCAAGGCAAAGTTCAATATCGTGTCATTTTAAATAATAAGTCCTATTACCCTACTGACGGAAGCTTTACACCCCTAGCTCCATCTCCTCAAAATATTAGTATCAATATATCTGAAAGAGATATCTTATTCAATCAAGAGAACGTCCTTCGCGTTGAGTTTAAAGATTATTGGGGAGAAACAGACTACTGGGAAAAACCTTTCACAGGAAGCTACTCAGGATTAATGTTTATGGATGAGTCAGGAGAATATTTGTCAGATACCTTTGGGGGGATTCTAAAATATTTAAACTTCGGTGCTCTTTTCGCAGGTCAGACTACATTAGATCAAAGAGTGATCATTAAAAATCAACTCGGATATCCGATTGATGAATTGCTGCTCGAAGTAAATAAAGAAAAGCTACCCCTTGGTGTTGGTGTAGAGCTATCAAGACAGCAAACTCCATTCTTACCTGTTGACTATATCACTTATGGGCTAACAGGAATTGATGAAACAAAGGAATTCTATGTTCGATTAACTTCAGACGTAGAAGCTGAACCAGTCCCCAATGGAATTTTTGAATTAAAGATTAATGCGAAGAAACAGAATAATTAATGTCTCAATACAATGAGATAGGAAGTGATTAATTGGATGAACTGTATGACGACATAAACGGAGAAATATATGTCAGATCCCCATCAAATCGTATGGAAGGTAGATTTATTCTCTATCGCCAAGAAGAGAGCCCTTTAGAGTCCGAACTAAAGGTAGCAATAAGACGATCTAGTGATATTGAATCTACGTTAGAAGTTAAAGTGCAAGAAACTAGTAACTTAAATACAAAGATAAATGTAATGTACGGCGGCACAATAGTTTTAGAGTCAAGCGTCATAGCCACTAGCGTTAATAATATCGACGCTGAATTATATATTCCCCCACACAATAGAATTTTAGGTAGTTTCGAACTATTGGCTGCTCCTAGAGTTACAGTTGACCTCCCTCCTATTGCTGATGCTACTACTCGAAGTCGTGCTGATAAGCAAATCATAAACTATGGCAACACGCAAAGTATGTTGATTGGTAATTCGCCCGAAGGAGAACAATTTGAATCATTTATAGATTTTGGAGATATTGCATCAAGGATAACTGATATAAATAAGATTGAAGAAGCTAAATTGAGACTGTACTACAGTGGATCATTTAATGACGGAACTGACATTACCCTGTGGCAACCAAGTTCTATTTGGCGTGAATATGGTATTACCTATGTAAATAAACCTTCTGCAATTGAATTGTTGCAAGACAACTATAACGTAAATAAAGCTAAATATTATATTGAAATTGATATTCTGAGTATTGTTAAAGATTGGATTAATGGTAGTCGTATTAACTATGGTCTAATTATTCAGTCAAATAGTGATCATGCTACATACTTCAATACTCGTGAATCAGATAGGTCTCCTTCTCTTCAGATTAGATATATAACAACAGACAATTATAGTTTAGGCAGAGCAGATGTAAATTCATCTATTAATATAATTGGAGTTGGGCAATCTAATATAGCATCGTCTTTAAATGTTAAAAGTAATATAGGGATCGAATATTTAAACTCTCTTCTATCTGTACACAGACCAGAAGATATCTTAGATAAAGATATTGAATCTTCTCTGTATATTACCAGACCTGATTTATACGGACATTTAGATGTAATGTATGCTGAATCTACTAGTATTGAATCAACAATAGCCGTTGTATACTCAGAACTAGAGGAAAGACAGGCGAAGTTAACTATTGCTAAACCAGACTTTCAAGGTTATTTAACTGTAACTGAGTATACTCGTGCGAATGAATATTTAGATTCAAGTCTAACTGTAAATGTAGCAAAAGAATTTGATTTACATTCACAAATCATGGTAGCTAAACCTGATCTACTTGGATATTTAGCAGTGAGGAATGTTGGTCTTGATGGAGACTTAGATGTTTATCTAGATGTACCCACTTCAAACAGACTACAAGGCTCAATCATAATAAGTAAACCTGATTTGTTGGGTTATATTACTGTTTCCGATTACACAGTTGTGAGAGAAGATATAAATTCTACGATCACTGTTACGCAGAAACTATACGATGATGTTCCAAGTAGTGTAGCTGTAAGTAGACCTAATTTATATGGCTTTTTAAACGTGAAATATGCAAATGACCTTGAATCAGAAATATATGTTAAGCATCATGATTATATTGGGGCTACACTTGATATCAGGCAGAAAACCGATTTAAGTGGTCAACTCATTGCAAAAATTGGCAGTATTGTTGATAGTGAGATGACTATAAGCAGACCCGAATTATTTGGCTATCTATATCCAAGAGTAATCGGTGAAACAAGCGTTGATTCATATGCACTATTCCGTCAACTCGATGTAGTGGATCTGAGTGCTACGATTATGATAAAAGGTCGAGGTAGCGGTTTCTATTTTTACATTATGTAATACAGAAAGACTCTCCATTGTAGGGGAGTCTATTTTAATTGAGAGAAGGAAAACAATGTGTCAGACAAATTTCTAAATTTTATTGTGGGGGTGGTTGGAAGTGTAACATCGTATATGTTTGGAGGCTGGAGCAATCTATTGGAGTTACTTGCTACCCTTACAATTTTGGATTTTATTACTGGGATTATAGCTTCAGCAATTGAGGGACACAGATATCCTGATCGTAAAGACAAGGGTCTTAATTCAAACAAAGGTTCATTGGGGATAGCCAAAAAAGCTCTAATGTTCACGGTTATTTTTGTAATGTACAAAATCGATGCAGTAATTGGGTTGAACGGGACTCTAAGTTTAGCTGTAGGGGCTACATACTTTTATATTGCAAATGAGTTGTTAAGTCTCACGGAAAACTGGGCTCGGAGCGGTTTGCCAATTCCTTCGCAGGTCAAAAAAGCAATTTCTATTTTGAAAGATAAAAGCGGAGATGTTTCTGATTCAAAAGAAAACAATAATAAATAAGGAGTGATTGAATGATTCAAAAAGGAAATTTCCTTCTACTCGACATATCAGAATTCCGTTCATGGCTACAAAAGCAAAAAGTTACCCGAAGAATTAAAGGCTTACAAGTACACCACACTGGATCACCCAATTACACCACTCGTAAAATGGTTAATGGAATCGCACAACAAGACCACTTCAAATGTCTAGAGGGTATGCGTGACTTTCACATTAACACGAACAAGTGGAAAGCCACTGGACAACACTTAACTTTGTTCGAGGATGGTAAAGTTGGAGTGTCATTGGATCGTGATTTAAACATGACTCCTGCTTGTATCTATAATAACAATGCTGGATATGTGGGAATCGAGATAGTTGGATGCTTTGATAAAGGTGTAGATATCATGACACCTGTTCAAAAACAAGCTGCAATTCACTTATACGCTACTCTGTGTGAAAAGTTTTATGTGCCTGTCAACACGGATAAAATTGTGTACCACGCTTGGTTCACAGCAAGTGGTACTCGACTATCAGATTATACACCAGGTAAATCAAGTAAATCATGTCCGGGTACTGCATACTGGGGAGATGGCAATACAATTGCTTCAGCCAATAAGAATTTCTTACCTCAAGTTAAAGTGGAATTAGATCGCTTAAGAAACAATATTACAAGTGCAACTCCTATCCCAAATACTAAACCAAAGGATGATGAAGAAATGACAGAAGCAGAAAAACAACAAGTAGCCAGTCTTGAAAAAACAATTCAGCAACAATCTGAATGGATTCAAGCTGAGAAACTAAAAGCCAATATGGAATGTCCAACATGGGCACAAGAAGCCTATAAGTATTACAAGGATCATATTTCAGATAATAAAGGTAGCTATGATTTTTGGCGTATTCTTGTAACTCAATACCGTAAAGATAATAACATCAAAGTAAGTAAGTAACTATACATAAAGGAGTTTAGATAAATGGATAATTTATATGTAATTGCAATCATCCTTGCTGCTGTTGTAGGAGGGCTATTTGTCATTCCCTTTGCTAGGGAAAAAGGATGGATTACGAAGGACAAAGCTGAAGGCATGAAGCAAATGTTGTTGGTGACTCGACTTGTACTTGATGTGATTAAGACGGATAAGTTAGATAAGAATAAAGCCACATTTGCGTTAGATATCGCAGATAGAGTTGTTGATTATGTAAATGAACACATGGATGACAATGTTGATAAAAGGGCAATTTCATTGAGAATTATTGATGATTTGTTGGCGAAAAACGCAGTCATACCAACGGTTTCTGAAAGGCAACTTATTGAAATTGTGATAGATCAGGCAATTTTGCACTCAAATAAAGATAAATAACAAATATAGGTAAAACTTAACCCCTCTTGAGATATTATTCTCTTGAGGGGTATTTTTTTCATTTTTTTAACTTGTGCATATTCTCTTCAAGTACTTGTTTACAGTAAGTTGGGCTCAATCCATGTTCTTTATAAATCCGAGCAAAAGCTAGTCCATCATTATAATGCAAGTCGTATATCCTCTCAAAGTCACGAGCACGTCTTTTAATGCCCCTTTCTTTGGTGGTTAATATATCTGCCCCCTTAGCTTTGAACATTTGCTTAATCGTCCACCAGTCCGTTTCAGTGGCTTCTGCAATTTGTTCAAAGCTAAGTAAGTCTTCATTGTACATTTTCAACATGAGGGGATACATATGTTCAATCCCACTCCATTTGTGGGTAAAGGTTTCACCTCCCCATTTCGGCTTATCGAATGACAACGAATCAAATACATAAAAACTATTATCCTCGACTTTACAAGCGTATCAATGGCTTCCTTGCCAAAATCCTTCTCTCCGCCGCGTGCCAAACTGTAAGCTTCATCAATGAACAATATCCCACCGAGTGCCTTCTTGACCAGATCTCTTGTTTTCTGCGCCGTGTGACCGATATATTCCCCAACCAGATCCGCACGCTCTACTTCAATAAGATGACCTTTACTCAACACACCCATTTTCTGAAAAAGTTTGGCAACAATCCTCGCCACGGTTGTCTTACCAGTTCCCGGATTGCCTTTGAAGATCATATGATACACGTGCGCACCACTGAGTAAGCCTGCTTCAGTACGCATCTGAGCGATCTGTAGGAAAGCATAGATTTCAAATACCAAGTCTTTGATATTTTCAAGTCCAACCAGTTGCTCCAACTCACCCTGTATCTCCTGGAAGTGCGCATGTTTGGTTATACTCTTGGCTGCCTGTACTGCCGCCGCTTCATCTTTGACCAACATCTGAGGTTCCTGGTTACGCAACACAATATTAATTTGTCTGGATGGTCTGCCTCCTGGTTGCTCTCCTGCAGCCATGACCCGTCCGTTCATTCGCCATCACCTCTATTTTATCGGGCTGAACTCTCCTGATTATTAATGTATTCTATCAGGCGCTCCAATATTAGAAGGATCATGAAGAATTCTACGGCTAGGGTACATGTTTCAAATCTGGATGTTTTTTCGAAACTCTCCGTTCTCAAACAAACTTTGCCTGTGCTTCAGCGATAACTGAAAGTATGGGAAAACATGTGCATCAATGGCATGCAGCAGTTCCTTTGCCGTCTTGTTAGCCAAGTCATAGTCACCTGTCGTAATATGCTTCCGTGACAATGCATCTTCAAGCTCATCTTCATCCAGCAAAAATACTTCTCCATCTTTCAGCACAACGACATCCAGATACAGGTCATCAAACCAAGGAACCCCCTGATCGGTTATACCTTGACTACGGCATGTATCAATATACCATTCCACAATCCGTTCCTGATCGTCAAACATCGCTGTAACCACAAAATGCTCTCCCTTCGGGTAGTATTGCAGCCAGGAATAACCTTTATCTGCGATACAGAAGGTACTGCCTCCATATGTTTTCCACAGAGGTTCTTTCAAATCCTGTATGGTGTACAACGTAATATAACCTGTAAAAATTTTGGATTGAACGAACCGGCATGTGAATTGTCGGTTCGTAATCCGGCGCCAGTTCGCGCGGTCCCCGAATTTCCGTTTCATACGAACCCCTCTTTGCCGACTACAGGTCCGTGACCTGCTCTGATGTTATTGGTGAACAAGGTAATACCGCCCGTATGATGAATTCCAGCGCTCTGGGCCCATCTTACACAACGTATTACGAATAGTTACAGCTTACCATATTTAAGGTATACACTCAAAATCAAGCTTTGTCCCACCTATTCATCAAATCACATTCTTTTTTGATAACAAAAAAACTGCTTCACCGAAATTCCGGGAAGCAGTTTAATGAATGCAGCTATTTAGTTATTCATTGGCTTAACCGCCGGTTCCAGCTTGAGAATCTGCAGGTGCATCTGTTCCTCCAGAATCACCACTCGTTCCGCTGTCCGGAGTTACAACCTCGCCCGGTGTTGTTACGGCCCCATCATTGGAACCTTCACCGGTACCGCCTGGCTCTGTTGTCCCCTGACCAGGTGGGGTCGTGTTTCCTCCCCCAGGTTGACCGTTTCCTTGGCCGGCTCCACCGTTATTACCGTTATTACCATTGTTGCCGTTATTACCGTTGCCATTTCCGTTGTTGCCATTTTCATTCCCGTTACCATTATTACCGTTCGAGTTGCCATTATCCGGTGAACCATTGTCCGGATTCTCCGTACCCGGCTGCTCAGGATCTATCTCTGTTCCAGGGTCTATACCTGGATCAGGTTCCTCCGGTGGCATTTCCTGCGCTTCAATCATCAGGGAAATGGTGTTTGAAGGATCTGTCTCCAGTCCTGATGCCGAGTCGTAGGCTGTCACATAGTACTCATAGGTCAGGCCAGGCAACGCGCTTAAATCTTGTGCACTGGTCGATCCTACTGAATCAATGAGATGCGTGAACTGGGCTTCGGAAGTTTCTTTACGATACACCCGATATTGCGTGCTCGCGTCACCTGTTCCAGTCCAACTCAGTGAGACGGTTTGAGCATTTGGATCGTATGATCCACTCAGGCCACTAACGGACAGAGTCGGTTGTTCTGGTTCTTCTACTGGCGGAGGTGTTTGCCCTCCAGCCGGTGCTTTGAATTGCTTCACTGGAACGCCTTTTAACGCATCTCCCATGACTTTAGCGAAGAAAGCTGCGGACAGCTTACTGCTGTTCTTAAGCATATGATTGGCATCCGGATTGTCATAGCCCATCCATACTGCGGCAGTCCATTCCGGTGTGTATCCAACGAACCATACATCACGGTTGGCACTGTTGCCAGAGATACCACTTTGAACAGTACCTGTTTTACCCGCTACCGGACGATCCAGGCGCGCTGAACGTCCCGTACCGTCATTAACAACATTCTGCAGCATCTGTGTAAGCTGATACGCATTTTGCTCGCTCATGACACGCGTTGTGTCCGAGTTATCGTGTTTATATGTGGTTTTGCCTGCGCTATCCTTTATTTCCTTAATCGAATAGGCTTGTCGGTATTCTCCGAGGTTGGCAAATGCACTATAGGCTTGCGCCATTTCGAGTGTATTTGTACCTTTACTCAGACCACCGAGTGCAATCGCCAAGTTTTTGTCTTCATCTGTCAGTTGTATACCTACACTCTTGGCAAAATTAATGCCTGTGTTAACGCCAATTTTATCAAGTAACCAAACCGCAGGAATATTTTCCGACTTCGTAATGGCATCTGTCATACTGATCGTCGAAGAATATCCATGCAAGTTACCAGGACAGTAGTTACCAAAACATTGCTTCGCATTACTCAGCGCCGAGTTGGCACTGTAGTTTCCTGTTTCAAGAGCCGGTGCATAAGACACAATTGGTTTAAAAGCAGAACCCGGTTGTCTTCGACTCTGCGTTACACGACTATAACCCTTGGTCTGATAATCACGTCCACCCAGGAGGGCAACGAGACTGCCATTCTCGTGGTTCATGATTACCATGGAACCTTGAACCTGTTGATCGTCTTTACTTGCCTCGAACAGACTATCATCTGTGAAGGCAGTTTCCATGGCTGTTTGAGCCTGAGCATCCATGGTTGTGTAGATTTTGTAGCCGCCGATATTCAGATCATCTTCCGTTTTACCTGTTACTCGTTCAGCTTCACGGAGCACATAATCAATAAAGGCTTGATACTTCATGTCTTTCTCTGGTCGCTTGTAGTTATAGTTAATCTCTTTTGCTTCATCCATCTCCGCCTTGGTAATGTAGCCTTGTTCATACATCAGCTGTAATACCACACCACGGCGTGCTTTGGAGTCGTTTGGATTGCTTACCGGGTTATAAGCAGAAGGACCTTTCGGCATCGCTGCCAATGTAGCAATTTGCCACAACTTCAACTTCTTGAGATCGGTAACTCCAAAATAAAATTCAGATGCCGCTTTAATCCCGTAACGCTGATGACCGAAGAAAATCCGGTTCAGATACATCGTCAGGATTTCGTCTTTTGTGTACTTGCGCTCCAATGCCATGGCAATCGATACTTCCGTTGCTTTACGGAAGAACGTTTTGTCACG
Organism: Paenibacillus sp. 1781tsa1; assembly: GCF_024159265.1. NCBI lineage: Bacteria > Bacillati > Bacillota > Bacilli > Caryophanales > Paenibacillaceae > Paenibacillus > Paenibacillus sp. 1781tsa1. The sequence goes on from NZ_JAMYWY010000001.1 coordinate 4,225,599, forward strand.
AGACAAGAACATGTTCTTGGCAAGCTGCTGGGTTAGTGTACTACCACCTTCCACCATGGAACGAGCCATGACGTCCTTAACCGCCGCACGCCCGATGGACCAGATATCCACGCCCTGATGATCGTAGAATCGCTTATCCTCTGTTGCAACAAAGGCTTGCTTCACCAACTCAGGAATATCATCTTCTTTGACGGGTTCCAGCTTCTGAATGGATAGTTCCCCCATTAATTGGCCATTGCGATCATATACTTTTGAAGTTTCATTAATTGTAGTTTTGTCCTTGTTGGCTTTGAGCAGATTTTCACCACTCACCATAATAAATAAATATCCGCCTAGTGCACAGAATATGGCGATTGCCATTGTGAAAAATAGTGTCCATCCAACGCGTTTACCCGTAATTTTTTTCTTTTTAGAGGTCTTTGGCTTCGCTTTTTTGGGTGACTTGTTATTGTTGTTGCGATTGTTAGACCTCGACAACGGATCGTTTGGCATGTTACCTCCTGACTCCCTTTCAGTTGCATAATTTCTATTCGTCTGTTGGCTCAAGCATATATTAAACATATTTTGCCCGGAATGAAAAGAACAACCCTTTATTCAGGTTGCTCTGTTTCAATACCTATACTTGTAGACGAAATGGTTGGTGAAAAGGTTTCGTAATTTTTTTAAGCTTCGCCGCTATTATCTTGCTGCATCAGCGATACGCTGCGTTGCGGCGTGAACGTGGAGATGGCATGCTTGTAGACCATTTGCTGGCGTCCGTCGCTGTCAATGACGATCGTAAAATTGTCAAATGCCTTGATCGTCCCGCGGATTTGGAAGCCATTGGTCAGATAGACCGTAGCAGGAATATTTTCTTTCCGCAGTTGGTTCAAGAACGTATCTTGGATGTTGATGGACTTGTTCATTAGCCGTACCCCCATTGGTTCATTTGAATTCGTGTTCAAGTAATATTCAATATCGCTGAGTAGCTTTCGTGCTATTATATCATGAACAGTTTCATATAATCCACAAAAACCCCTTGTCTGCTATTTTACACCCATTCTTGACGAGGTGAACAAATAGAAGACTTATCCATTATACACCGCTGGCCAGTTTTGCAAAAGAGGGACAAATTCTTCATTTTATAGCTCATTTATCCATTGTTTGGCGAACCCTTAATCTCTTCCACCTATTCTAGTGATAAATAAAAACCTCTATCCTTTTGATAACTAAAAGGTAGAGGTTTACATATCTTGATCTAATCGATGCTTGTCAGAAGAATACTAATCATCGCTCAAATCAATCAAATTTTCGTGTAATCAATTTACTTATTTGCTTGTATTTCCCTTCAAAATCCTGGGTATCCGTCATGTCCACCCATTCAATATCCTTCATATGGCGGAACCAGGAAAGCTGTCTTTTGGCAAACCGGCGCGTATCCCTCTTCAACCACTCAACCGCAGCTTCCCAGCTCACTTCCCCTTGCAAGTACGCTGCAATTTCCTTATATCCCAGCCCTTGCATGGAAATATGACCTCTGGCCACTCCCCGTTCCAACAAGGACTTCACCTCATCTACCAGACCTTGTTCGATCATCAGGTCAATCCGCTCTTCTACCCGGGCATACAACTTCTGACGATCCATTGTCAAACCAACAATAAGAAGGTCATAAGGTGACTCTTTCTTCTGTACTGCCAGCTGATCAGACCACTTCTCGCCTGTGAGGTGATGGATCTCAAGCGCACGTACAATTCGCCGCTGGTCATTCGGATGCAGACGATCCGCACTAACTGGATCAACTTCCCTCAATCGATCATGAAGGGCCTGTGCGCCATATTGCTCCGCATAGCTGAATTGTTGCTCCCTGAACGCTTCATCCGAACCACTATCGGAAAATTGGAAGCCGTAACATACCGATTCCACATACAGACCGGTACCACCTACAATAAAAGGCATTTTACCACGTTCATGGATTTCACTAATCAATCGGGTGCAACTCTCCTGAAACTCGGCCACAGAATATGGGTACTCCGGTTCATGAATATCAATGAGATGATGAGGTACACCCTTCATTTCTTCAGAGGTAATTTTGGCAGTTCCGATATCCATTTCACGATATACCTGCATCGAATCCCCTGAGATAATCTCACAATTGAAAGCTTGGGCAAGCTCGATGCTCATTCTAGTTTTGCCTACTGCTGTTGGTCCAACCAGCACAAGCAGTTTAGGTTTTGGTTTAACTTCCACGTTCAACATTAATCACTCCGTACAGGGTTTTTGCATTCGCCCGATCAAGTATTTCAAAACCGAGTCTGTCAAACTCCGCGCTGCCGCGCTTTTCTTTCATCACTACCCTTTTACGGGCGACTCGTCTCGCTTCGATAATGCTCTCTTCATCCAGCGCATGAGCATTCGCATAATCTCGCAAGGGCTGTATTGCACTTGAATCCATCATTGGTTCACGGAACATGGGGTCAAAATATACAGTGTCACAGCTTCGATCTGGCATGGAACGCAGCAAATCAAGATGATCCACATGCCGCAGATCTATGCGCCGGAAAGCCTCATCCACCAAGGGCTGATTGCTCTTATAATGGGACATGCCCTCCAGCAGCAGGGTATAGAGCGCTTGAGAACTTTCACATGCGATGACTTGTCCACTCTTCCCAGTTGCAACCGAAAATACCAGCGCGTCTGAACCAAGTCCAGCGGTACAATCAACAATGGTGTCCCCTTCAAGTACCGAACCAGCTTCCAGCATGGGATCAGCTTCCCCTCTTAGAACACGTTTAGCGCGAACAAATCCCATACTGGGGTGAAACTCAAGCTCCGTTGCATCTTTGCGAAACAGACGGGCTCTTCCATTGAGTACCACTAGTATTTCATTGATACCATAATGTTCAATCAGTCTGGGTAAAGATGTTCTATTTCGCGGTACGTAGGTACCTCCTGTCGTTTCGGCGAGTTTACGCGCACGCTCCACCTGAGAGGCAATCTCCTTGTCACCGGTTGTAATGTACATAATGTCCCCCTAAATAACTACATCACTCGTTTAAATAATTTTTCCAGATCATACGTTGAAAATGAAACCACAATCGGGCGCCCATGTGGACAGGTGTAGGGCTGACGACATGAACCCAGACGCTGAATCAGCACTTCTGCTTCCTGATCCGTCAGCTTCTGGTTCGCCTTGATGGACGCCTTGCAGGAACACATGATGGATGCAGCTTCTCTCATTTTGGCTACATCTATGCTGCGTTCGCTCAGAACCCATTCGGACATCTCTTCGATAATGTCTTTCTCGTCCCCTTTAGGGAACCAGAATGGATGGGAACGCACTCGGAACGTCTGTCCTCCGAAATGCTCCAAATATACACCGGCCTGCTCGAACCAGGCCAGCCTTGTTTTCAGCTTTTCCGTCTCCGAAGGTGTGAATTCCAAGGTAATCGGCAGCAGTAACTCTTGTGAGGCCTGAGCAGGATTACCGAATTTCTCGTAATAGTATTCATAATTCACACGTTCATGAGCGGCATGCTGGTCAATTAAATATAAACCTTGGTCATTTTGCGCGATCAAATACGTACCATGATGCTGCCCAATCAGACTCAGTTCCGGAAATGCGGGCATGGATGCATCCGATTTAATGGCAGCAGCAAGTTTAGTGGCATCAGGCAAACCTGAAGTTTTCCACGGCCGTTCATTTCTCGCACTCGAAGACGGATTGTAGGGTGAACGTGCTTCCCTAACCGGTGAAGTTACAGAATCGGATCGGTAGGTAGTCGAGTTGCCTTCAGCCAACGGTTTCTCTGTTGCTACACGACCTCCATTATCTTGTGAAGAAAGATCAGGCTTTGGAGAAGCTTCGGAAGAATTTGTACTTACATCTTTAGTAGCTTCCTGCACGTCAGCGGTTGTCAGCCCCCCATCATGACTCGTCCCCTTCTGGAAAATATCCCCGTTCCAACTTTCTAACTGCTCAGGGGGGTGTGTAACCTCAGGTGGAGCTTCGGGCAGCGGCACTGTCTGTCCCTGTTCAGTTACCGGCTGTACTGCGGACACATCCGCCGGAGCATCCAAATCCAGATCATCATCTTCCATAGTCAACTTTAACAATGCATTAGAAGGTTTCCCGAGTGGACCTTGTTGCCCATACCCTTCTGCATCAGACTGGTCTTTCAGCGGACCACGCGGAAAGAGAAATTGTTCCTGGATAAAGGAACTATCATCTCCGAGTCGGATCTGCTGTTTTTTGACCTGCGGAATCAATACCTCCTGCCGGAGGATCCCCTTCAACGTCGTCTCCACAAATTCATACAGTTCTGGTTCCTTGCTGAAGCGAACCTCCAGCTTGGCTGGATGCACGTTCACATCCACAAGAGATGGATGCATCTCCAACTGCACCACGACAAGCGGGAAGCGATTGATGGGCAGCAAGGTATGGTAGGCTTTGAGAATAGCCTGATTGAGACCGTAATTGCGAACAAATCGCCCATTAACAATCGTTGACATACCACCACGATTCGCACGTGTCCATTCTGGCAGGCTGATCAGCCCGCTCACCCGGTAATCCAGACTTTCTCCCTGGATGGGAAGCATCGCTTTGGCAGCACTTGTCCCATAGATCGCAGCAACCACTTGCAGCAGATCGCCGTTGCCTAACGTCTGTAGCAAGACATTCTCATTATGGCGCAATCTGAACGAAATGTTTGGATGCGACATCGCCATCCGGTAAAGTACATCTGATATATGTCCCAGTTCCGTCTGGATCGTTTTCATATATTTGAGTCTGGCTGGTGTATTGTAAAATAGTTCTTTCACTGCAAAATCTGTACCTTGGGGTGAGGTTGCATCTTCATGAGAGACAAGATTCCCGCCTTCAATTACAATGCGGCGCCCCCGCCCGTCATTGTCACTTGCCGATAATACCTCTACCTTGGACACTGCGGCAATACTCGCCAAGGCTTCTCCCCGGAATCCAAGACTTGTGATCTGGAACAGATCTCGGCCATGGGCTATTTTGCTGGTCGCATGACGATAAAAGGCAGTTTCCATATCCTCTGGCTCGATACCTGACCCATTGTCTTTGACACGAATACTGAGGAGTCCGCCCTCTTCCACTGTCACCTCAATCTTGGTGGCTCCTGCATCCACCGAGTTTTCAAGCAACTCCTTGACGACTGAAGCAGGCCGTTCAACCACTTCACCAGCCGCAATCTGGTTGGCAATATGTTCATCTAGCACATGTATTTTCGCCACAGGTTTTCCCCTCCCTTATATTCAGGATAATTGCTGTGCCTTCAATTTGAGATCATTTAATATCTGCATCGCCTGAAGAGGCGTCATATTCATGACATCGATATCTTTCATCGTACGGATGAATTCTCGCGCTGGTTTATCCACCACAACTACATCCGGTTTCGTTGCCACACTTGGCTCATCATCCCCAAAGATGGACAGTTGAACCACATCCGAATGGTTTGCGCTGGACTGTCCTTTGCTGTTTGATTTCTTTGTATGTTGCTTCCCGGCCGACTCTTCAATAGAAGGTGTGTACTCTGCACTCTCCACAATCTCATGCTCACGGATCAATGGTGCTGAATCCGTGTGTTGGAATTCTACACCTTTTACGTTCAGGCCCGCTTCCTGCTTCTCGTTCCCGATGTATTCACTACCCACCGCTACTTGCGCAGCCGCATGTTCGAATCCATGCAACAATCCATTCGCCCGCTCAATAATGCTATCAGGCAGACCTGCAAGGCGTGCACAATAGATACCATAACTGCTGCTGGCTGCTCCGGCAATCAGTTTGCGCAGGAAATTAACCTTGTCACCGCTCTCCTGTACCGCCATCGAGTAGTTAGCCAGCTTGTCCAGACTCTCCTCCAGATGAGCAAGCTCATGGAAATGAGTTGATACGAGCGCTTTACAGCCGATGATATCATGTACATATTCAATAACAGACTGAGCAATAGCCATACCTTCACTGGTCGACGTTCCCCGTCCCAATTCATCAATAATAATCAGACTTCGTGGTGTCGCTTTGTCCGTCATGACCTGAATGTCAGCCATCTCCACCATGAATGTGCTTTGTCCGCCAATGAGATCATCCGCGGCACCGATCCGTGTGAAAATGCGATCCATGATCGGTACTTCCGCCTGACCCGCAGGTACAAAACAACCCACTTGTGCCAAAATGGAGAATAAAGCGACCTGTCGCATATACGTACTCTTACCAGCCATATTTGGTCCAGTAATCAGCAGTATACGTGCCTCTTCCTTGGTCATTGCGGTGTGATTGGCAATAAATGCACCATCTCGCATGACCGCCTCGACGACCGGGTGGCGTCCTTCTTCCACAACCAGATCATAACCGTCGGTCAACGTAGGCCGTACAAAGTTTCTCTCAGCACTAATTACGGCAAAAGATTGATACACATCAATTTCCGCTACCTGTTCGGCCAGCTTTTGCAATCTTGCAATCTCTTTGTTCAGCCGCTCGCGCAGCTCTGCAAACAGTCCATACTCAATATCAACCATTTTGTCCTGAGCTTCGAGAATCAGCGTCTCTTTTTCCTTCAACTCTGGCGTAATGTAACGTTCTGCATTGGCTAGTGTCTGTTTACGTTCATAACGTCCCTCTGGCAGCGCGGACAGATTGGACTTGGTGATCTCGATATAATAACCAAACACTTTGTTATATCCAATCTTCAGCGATCGAATGCCTGTCGCCTCACGCTCTCGCGCTTCCAGCTCGGCAATCCACTGTTTCCCGTTGACCGAAGCCTCACGCAATTCATCCAGACGTTCATGATACCCTTCACGAATAAGGCCTCCGTCTCTTACCGATACAGGCGGCTCGTCCACAATGGCTTGCCCGATCGCTTCACGCAGATCATTGCAATCATCCATCGTTTCGGCAATATGCTGCAGTGTTGCGGAAGATGACCCAGCGCAATGCTGACGAAGTCCTGGAATTTTCTCCAGCGATGATTTGAGCGCATTCAGGTCACGACCATTGGCATTACCAAACGCAATCCGGCCTACCAGACGCTCCAGATCATAGATATCTTTGAGTTCTGCCCGCAGGTCCTCACGCAATATAAACTGGTTGTACAACGTATCCACTGCTTCAAGACGCTCATTAATCTTCCCTTTTTGCAATAATGGTTTATCGACCCAACGACGCAGCATTCTTGCACCCATGGACGTCTCAGTCCGATCAAGCAACCAGAGCAATGAACCTTTTTTGGAGCGTTCACGCACGGTTTCAACCAATTCCAGGTTCCGGCGGGTAAACGGGTCCAAGATCATATAATGATCCGGCTCATACGTTGAAATTTGGGTTAATTGTCCCAGAGAACGTTTCTGTGTCTCACTCAGATAGGAGAAAAGACGTGCAATGCACGCTTGACGTTCAGGCTCTAATCTTGCCCATACAGCCTCACCAAACTGCTGACGGACCAGATCTTCCTTATTCTTTGTCCACGCCGTGTAGACCACAGGGCGACCGATTGGAGATGCCTCGGCTTCTACCGTTTCAAGCAGCGCTGCATCCCCCACAAGCTCCGATGGTTCATAGATGCCGATTTCATCCTTAAGCCATTCCTTGGAATAGGGTATAGATGTCACATACAACTCACCCGTTGACAGATCGCAGGCCGCGAGCGCGAGCGTATTTTGATTACCTGTAAGACACACCATGTAGTTGTTGGACTTGTCCCCTAATGTTTTGCCTTCCATTACCGTTCCGGGTGTAACCACACGAACAATTTCACGTCGTACCATGCCTTTGGTTACACTCGCATCTTCCATCTGTTCACATATCGCAACTTTATATCCTTTTTCAATCAGACGCTGTATGTAATTGTCAGCCGAATGATAAGGTACACCGCACATTGGAATTTTGTCATCCGTGCCTCCGTTACGTGCAGTCAGCGTGATCTCAAGTTCACGAGCAGCATTAATCGCATCCTCGAAGAACATCTCATAGAAGTCACCCAGTCTAAAAAATAGAAAAGCATCTTGCGCTTCGGCCTTCACTTGCAAATATTGTTGAATCATTGGCGTATACTGAGCCATGATGAATATCCTCCATCCCATTCCTATAATGTCAGGAAGAAACGCGTCCTGGAAGGACAATAAGACGGTCAGGCACCGTGTTTGCGCCTCCGCCTTATGTTTTGGCTATTCGCCACTTCCTTCAAGGGTTGCTGCTCCATATCTTCCGTAGCTATTACTTATAAAAGACTTGTTTCTTATTATATCAAAAAAATGTCCGTTCTTCATGAACCTGCCCGAATATTCCAGAGTTTACGGATATCTCGGCTCTCATCCCAGGTTCTTCCCAGTTTTAATTGAAGGAGTAACGGTGACGCATACCGTTCATAACGTGCATATCCATCCAACCTCTTCAGATCATCTACCAGAGCTGGAATGTATTCCTTGATCACTTCGCGCGTTCCTTCATAAAAAGCGGTATGAACCTCTGCTTTCTCCAACGGACGCTGCCGTAATTGAGTATACCCGCTCGCAATCAGACCTGCCAATGCCACAACACCTTTCGCAACAAGGGGTGACACAAGAAAACTGGGTAACGTACGATACTCAAACCCACCATATGATTTCAGGCGAAAATCACCAAGTGCTCCATAACGGGGGCGTCTTCCCGATCCACGGGGGTCCTGAAGAAATGCCAGTGGCAGTGCCAAATAATTGTCCAGTGCGCGAAGCAGTTCCCCGGTAAGGTTCACGCCGCTAAAATGAATATGACCGCCCAGAGGTAAGCCCCGTTGTGGCATCCCTCCTGCCTGCCAGATGAGGGAGTGATCACTGATGCTGCGGGAAGCGGCTGCGAATGCCCTCATCAGATGAGCCAGCAGTTCTCGTGGTTCGGAGCTGGGAGCGGGTCTCAGTTCGGCAACCGGATATATGCGCCGTCCACCAATGGTCACGGAATCACAGCCTGCCATGCCTGTGCGTTCAAGAAATCTGGAGGCGGGTACGATTTTGGATTCCGGCATCTGCACCAGAAGGAACTCGGGGTCCATGCCGAGTATTGGAGTGGGCCTGTGACTCATTTCCTCATCCAGCAGTTCCTGATGCTGCTTCCAGCTTTCCCTATAGGTAGCAGCAAGGTTGGTCACCCCTTTCCACGGATTCGGATCGATCGAAATGACTGCACAACCTCCATTCCCTGAGGATTCCATTCGAACGGCTCCATGATCCAGTCCTAGCGTATACAGCGTTTTGATCGCAAGTCGTTCTATGCGCTTAAACAAGGTTGAACTCGCTTCACGCTCCAACAGAGTTTCCTGCGCCCCTCCCATGCCACTGGTATCCTTGCGCTTGATTCGAATCGCCTGCAGACAACTTATCTCGACATCATAGCGTACACGCAAGCCTGGTTCACGTTTGCGCCGATCGCGCAGTGACAATACTTCAATGCCTGCCTGTTTCAACCGTTCTGTACGTTCTCCAGAGGTCATTCTTTCATATCGGCGCAATGCCTCCTCCGCGTGTTCTAACACATTCATTATGTCCCCCCTCCCCGATCATGCAACTAAATAAAAATAACCCCGCAATGCGGAGCCTTCCCGTGAAAGGTATTCCATGCACATTGCGAGGCTCGTTAACACCCATTTTATCAATATTTAAGAAGAAAGAGGGCTTACGCCCTCTTCACCGCGCCTTCTGGCGCATATGATACCTTAGGTTAACAAATACTCGAGTCAAACTCACAGCTCATCGTCGAGCAGATCGGGATCGAGATCGTCATAATCTCCATCGCCACTGCCAAAGTCATAGTCCTTGTCTTCGTAATCACCGCAACCATCTGTGCAGACCTTCACACAAACTTTGGTTTCGGCAACGAGTTCTACAGCGAATTCCCGCTCTACCCGGATAATTACACTGCTTCCACCCGCCGATACTGTGGCTTCCACACAGCTAGGTTCCTGCGTTGCATCCGCAGATACCTCCACTGTGGAAGTCCGGTGTTTCGGGTCCAGATAGGACAAAGGCACATGTTCTACATACGACACCGTTTCTTTGGCTACATCCGTCTGCGAATTCTTGTCATAGGAATACCAAATGTTGATATCGTAAGTACCAATAACTTCAATTCCGTCACCCGCTGATACGGCTTCATATTGGTGGTTGATAATCCAAGCCCCCAAAATACTTGTCGGACCATTTGGCGGAGTCACGGTATGTGTTACGGTAGAGAACTTACGACCTTTGCCGCAGATCGCCTTCGTGATAATCTCTCTACATTGATGTTTATGACTCAATGACATCTTTAAACCTCCTCCATACAATCATTCACTACAAGTGTATGCAGGGCATTCGTCTAGGGTGACAACTATTTTCTATTATTCGTTTGTAGATTGGGACCGGTCCGATATTGGGGACGGTGCTTTGTCCTTCTTCGCGACTTTCAGATACAGCGCGAGTTCACGGCACAACTGGAGAATTGCGGAACGAATCTCGAATTCTTCCCTTGTATCCGGCAGTTCCATACGTTTGAATTCTTCTTGCACATCCGCAAGAAGTTTTTCAGTTCGTCCGGTGTAGGATTCAGTAAGTACATCCTGACTGAGCTGATCGAACAGCTCCGATACCATTTCCGCATGCGGCATCTTCTGATAGATCTGGGACACCAGATGCATCATGTGCTGGATCGAGTCGAGCTGCGTTTTGCGCATATAGAAGTAGACACTCCATTCCTCATTCGGATGAATCACCTGATTCTCCAGAGAACGCTTGGCTGCATCAATACCGCCCAGAATCGCTTTATCTGCTTCAATCAGTTCTCTACCCGCCCATGCTTCATTGGGATTACGCAGCGTCGCCGCGAATTCTTTGAAAATCTTCGAAAAGAGTTCATCGATTCGTTTGCGAATGCGCAGCATCTGTGGATCCGCTGCCGGCATATAGGCCAGGTTAACCGCCATTGCAGAACCAAGACCAATCAGTAACAAAGCAATTTGTACGAGGACAACATTCACGTCCATCTCTCCGCCGCTGAACACCCGAAACACAACCACTGAACCTGTTACAATACCTTCCTTGAAGCCCACCCGGACAATAACCGGGAATGCAATCAATATGTATACGGCCAGTACCCAGTAATGGAAGCCTAGAAAGTGAAAAAGTACACTTGCAAATAAAAGTCCAACGACTGAAGCAAAGAACCTCGCCGATATGGTGCGAATACTTCGTTTTCTCGTTACATCCACCCCAAGAATGGCAAGCAATCCCGCAGATGTTGGTCCTGGCAAGCCGCACCAGTCCGCAATCAGCACGGCCATTAATGCGGCGATTGCGGTTTTAATTACCCTAAAACCCATTTAATATTCCATCTCCTCTAAGCTGCAAAAAAAATTCTTAGCCAGCTCGTCGCCTCATTCATTAGTCATGACTAGTATATCTAATCCCAATGTAAACTAGACGACATCAACCGACATGCGCATGCATGCCGGTCACAGCAACACGCCCCGAATGAGGGACGCTGGCAAGTTAGATCGTTGCGACAGAACCTCAAGGCCCTCTTCTCCAATCATCGCATTCATTCCGGATCTGCACGGAATATTCATACTAAATATGGTACTTGATTTTACGGTATCGGGCAACGTGACACCCCTTGTGAAATTGTATACATATCATACCCGGTCACATTACGAGAAAAACACTTCGGAATCACCTGCGGCCTGCCAGCATTTTGCGTTCTGCATAGACAACAAGTTGATACATGGCTGTTGCAACTGCCGCAATAATTAACAGACTCGATAATACAAGCGTGAAGTTGAATACCTGGAATCCATAGATAATTAAATAACCGAGCCCTTGTTTGGCGACCAAAAACTCACCCACAATTACACCCACCCAGGCCATGCCCACGTTCACCTTCAAAGTGGATACAATCGCCGGAAAAGAAGCTGGCAAAACAACTTTCGTAAAAATCTCGGAACGTTCTCCACCAAAGGTTCGAATCACTTTAATATAATTGGGATCCACTTCATTGAAGCTGTTATACACCACCAGTGTCGTAATAATGACCGTGATGGACAACGTAGTCATAACAATGGCTGTAAAACCAGCGCCAAACATAACAATAAAGATCGGGCCAAGTGCTACCTTTGGCATGCTGTTGAACACAACCATATAGGGGTCCAGCACTTTGGACAAAAAAGGAGACCACCAAATCAAAACCGCAAGCAAGGTTCCAACGAGTGTCCCCAGTAAAAAACCAACTGCCGTTTCCCCTACGGTTACCCCAACATGTGCCCATAATTCGCCACTAGCGATGTCCTTGCCAATCTGTGCAAAAATCTTGCTTGGATAACTGAATAACAGTACATCAATCCAACGGAGTCTGCCTGCCACTTCCCATAGCAAAAACATACATACCAGCATAGATAACTGTACGGCAAGCACTTGATGGCGCCATCTGGCCACCTGCTGAATATGATTCCGATGCAGCTGTCCCATCCATTCGTCACGCTTTTCCTGCTTCGGATTCGTATGATTCACGCGTCTTTCTCACCTCCCCCGGGCTGATCCAGTTCACTCCATAACGCCTGAAACAACGCATTGAATCCTTCTTGCTCCCTGGCATGGAAGGGCTGTGCTTTCCGAATTCCATCCGGAATGATAAATTCACGACGGATGCGGCCAGGATTGCGATCAAGTACAATGACGCGATCACTGACCGCAATGGCTTCAGACAAATCATGGGTGACGAGTACAGAGGTTTTGCCAAACTGTTTTAACGTATCCGACACCAGATCCTCCAGTTGCAGCTTGGTTTGATAATCCAGTGCCGAGAATGGTTCATCCAACAATAAAATTCCCGGATCGGTTGCCAGCGTACGCACCAGTGCCACCCGCTGTCTCATGCCCCCTGAAAGCTCTGAAGGGTACTGATTCTCTGTTCCGGCCAAGCCCATACTTATCAGCAGTTCCCGTACACGTTCACGACTCCGTTCATCCAGTCTGCCTGTCAGTTCAAGACCGATCAATGCGTTATCGAGAATGGTCCGCCATGGAAACAGATAGTCCTGTTGAAGCATATAACCAATCTGTGATGAGGGACCGCCAACAAGTTTCCCTTTAACCTTAACCTCTCCTCGGGTGGGTGTGAGCAGCCCGGCGATGATCGACAACAGTGTCGTTTTACCGCATCCGCTCGGTCCAACCAGACTGACGAACTCTCCTTTTTGGATCTCCAGACTCAAGTCCTCAATCACCAATGAAGCTTCCCGCTCACTGACGTATACTTGAGAGATCCCCTCCAGTCGGATCACACTTTCGGATTCAGGCATTCTGCTCACTTCCTTTCCTGAATACCCATTACTTTGATTTCGTGGCTTCTTCCGCATAGGCATTATCCACAATGGCATTCAAATCCACGCGTTCTTTCAACTCTCCGGCAGCACTCATGACATCAAGCAGATTGTTCCACTCTTCCTCATCAATGATTGGGTCCGTAGCATAGCTGCCCTGTTCCTTATAACGGTTCACACTGCTGACCAAAATGGCTGGATCGATGTCTTTGAAAAAAGGAGAAATGACTTCAGCAATCTCTTCAGCCGTATGGGAGTCCACCCATGCCTGCGCTTTATGCAGACCATGCGTAAACTTCTGCACGATATCCTTGTTGTCGTTAAGATAACTCTGTTTCGTCATGAAGACGGTGTAAGGCAGAAGACCACTTTCTGTTCCAAACGATGCAACAACCTTACCCCGACCTTCTTGTTCAAAAATCGATGCCTGGGGTTCGAACAGTTGAACATAATCACCCGTGCCTGAGGCAAAAGCAGACGCAATATTGGCAAAGTCCACATTCTGTATCAGTTCCAGATCACTTTGCGGATTGATACCATGTTTGCTCAGTGCAAACTCCCCTGCCATTTGCGGCATGCCGCCTTTGCGTTGACCGAGAAATGTGGAATCCCTCAGTTGCTCCCAATCGAAGCTACCTTCTGTGTTACGAGCGAACAGAAATGTACCATCCGTCTGGGTGAGCTGAGCAAAGTTAATGACCGGATCTTCCGCTCCCTGCTGATAGACGTATATGGACGTCTCCGCTCCTACCAAGGCGATATCCACCGAACCTGCGAGTAATGCCGCCATCGTTTTGTCACCGCCGGCAGTTGTCTGAATCTCCACCTCAAGTCCCTGCTCCTCAAAAAAACCTTGAGCCACGGCCACATACTCCGGTGCGTAAAATACCGAACGAGTCACTTCGCCAATCGTAATCTTGGCTGCATTCTCTTCCTTATTACAGCTGGTGAGCGCCACAATGATAATCAGCAGAATAACGATGCCCCGGACGAACCATGGCGTGTATTTCATGTTGTTTCCCTCCTTCACTGGTTTCAGCAGTTTCTCTCTATTATGGATATGCCGATGCCCAGCAAAAGGTTAAGAACTTGAATGCAAAAAAGAGCCGGGCAATGATGCCCGACTCTTCCGCTCTTCGTAATGCTATTCAATATGTTATATATGCGATACCTACAGCTTGTAAATCTCGGTGTATTTGGCTTCCAGATAATCAGCAAGATAATCCGGGTTCAATTCTTCACCCGTTACGGCAACAATCAATTCGGAAGGTGTGCGACTTTTACCATACCGGTAGATCTTATCTGTAAGCCATTCCTTAATTGGAATCAGATTACCTGCGGCAATAAGGGTATCAAACTCCGGCATTTCCTTGCGCAATGTATGTAGAATTTGAGCTGCATACATATTACCAAGAGAATACGAAGCAAAGTAACCAAAGTCGCCACCGGACCAGTGAACATCCTGAAGGACACCGTCTCCATCATTCGTTGGCATAATACCGAGGTATTCCTTGTATTTTGCATTCCAGGTCTCTGGCAGGTCCTTCACTTCTAAGCCATCGTTAAATAACATTTTCTCAATCTCATATCGAATAATAATGTGCAGGTTATATGTCAGTTCATCCGCTTCAATCCGAATAAGTGAACTCTCCACCCGGTTGATTGCACGATAGAAATCTTCCAGTTCAACCTCGCTCAGTTGCGGGAAATGCTGCTGCAGATCTTTGTAATAGCGTGTCCAGAATGGCAGGCTGCGACCAATCATGTTTTCCCAAAGACGGGACTGAGACTCATGAATCCCCATGGACGTTCCTTCGGCCAGAAGGGTACCCGCCAGACTGTCATCAATGTTTTGCTCGTACAGGGCATGTCCGCCCTCATGCAGTGAACTGAAGACTGCGCTTGCTACATCATCTTGCAGATAATGTGTTGTGATCCGCACATCACCCGGGTTAAGGCCTGTTGCAAAAGGATGAACACTCTCGTCCAATCGTCCAGCTTCAAAGTCATAGCCCATTTGTTCCAAGATGAACAGACTGAACTTCTCCTGCTGTTCGGTGTCAAACAACTGATTCAGGAACTCTGTATTGGGCTGGTTGTCCGAAGCATTAATCTTCTCTTGCAAAGGTACCAAACGTGCTTTGAGCCGGGCAAATACAGCATCCACTTTCTCAACGGTCAGATCCGGTTCGTACATATCAAGCAACGTATCATAACGCGTATCCTTTACACCCCAATAATCAATAAACTCCTGTTTGAGCTTAACGATATCTGTCAGATATGGGGAGAACCCGGCAAAATCACTGTTATGCTTGGCATCTTCCCAAGCAGTTTCGGATTTGGCCGTGAGCACAGTATAGGCTTGGACTTTCTCTGGTGGTACGGATTGACTGCGATCATACTCTTTCTTGCAATCTTGAAGCAGACGACGATCTATATCTTCGAGTTGTTCCAATACCGCTGGAGTAGTCAATACATCCAGGTAGGTTTTCATGTCAGCCGAGGTTTGCAGCTTGAATGCTTCGGTGGACAACATACCCAGCGTCTCCGAACGAGTCGGAACGCCTTTTTTCGGCGCACCTGTGCGCAGATCCCAGTGAAGCAAACCAATGGCTTCATGATAGCTCTTGATTTTACGAGCCAGATTACGGAAGGATTCCAAATGTTCCTGTGTTTGTTTATCCATTGTTAACGTTCACCTCTTCAAAAAAAGTTTATTCACCTATTGATGATACTTTTCCTATTGAGTATAATCAACTTTTAACAGAGGCAAATTGCATGATCCTCCTCAAGATACGTGTTCCAAAAGTCTGGTTTTCATTACCGAGAAGATAGAAATGAATTTCAACTTCGATGCTGATGATGCCCTTCAGGCATGATTTGTAATCAAAAGTGGACTTTTTGAACAACCTCTAAAAGGTTGGAGTAATGCCATTTGCTGACCGTGATACACTATTAACGCAAAGGCGCGTAGGACAAGCTGCATGAATTGCAAGTGGCCGTGCTCGTCGTATTGGATAACAGGAGGCAATGGACATGAATAACATTCAAGAGATTTTGGCTTACAACAAATCATTTGTCGAGACTAAAGAATACGAAAAGTATACGGCTGGCAAGTTTCCAACTAAAAAGATGGTTATCATCACTTGTATGGATACACGTCTGGTGGAAATGCTGCCCAAGGCTATGAACCTGAAAAACGGTGATGTGAAAATCATCAAAAACGCAGGTGCGATTATCTCTCAACCTTTTGGTAGTGTTATGCGTTCTGTATTGGTTGCTATCTATGAATTGGGCGCTGATGAGGTGTTGGTGGTAGGTCATACAGAATGTGGTATGGCTTCCCTGCATGCTGAAACGATGATCGGTCACATGACAGAACGTGGAATTTCCGAAGAGGTCATGTCTACGCTTGAAAATTCCGGCATTCGTCTGAAAAAGTGGCTGCGCGGGTTTGACAGTGTTGAAGAAGGGGTAAAAGGAACTGTGGAAGTGATCAAGAAGCATCCATTACTTCCTCCCAATGTACCCGTTCACGGCATGGTTATCGATTCTGCCACAGGTGAGCTTAATCTTGTCGCTGAAGGGTATGGACAACAGGCATCTCTCTAAATGGTTTGGAGTGCGGACCTTATGGTTCGCACTTTTTTTGTCTAAATTAAGGCGGTTGCTCTATCTGGTTGTCAAACCATACAGTTTCAGTGTACACTTTTATGAAAGCGGTCAAAGAAAATGAAATCAATTGTTTTCTCTGACCTAGCCCTAATATTAAGGAGACATGTGCATGAACATACTTTCCTACGGATTACTCGGGCTGCTTACCCGCGAGGAGTCATCGGGCTATGATCTAATGCTGAAAATCCAGCCACATTGGCAGGCAAAACACAGCCAGATCTACCCACTCCTGTCCAAGATGGAAAACGATGAGTTATTGGCCTCCCGCTGGGTACAACAGTCTGACAAACCGGATAAGAAAATGTACGCGGTTACGGAAAAAGGCATTGAAAAGCTCTTGGAATGGATGATCACTCCTGTTACCGCACCGGTTACACGCGATGAATTTAATTTGCGTATTTTGTGTGTTGGCATAGCGGAAGACGGAAGCATGAGACGCATTCTCAATGAGCGTAAAAGCTGGTTTATGGAACGTATACGGTACTTCGAGGATCTGAAGTCACGTATACCTCTGGATAATCTTCGTGTAGGCAATCGAGATTTTGGAAGCTACATCCTGGTACAAAAAGGGTTAATGCATGCGCAAACAGGTCTGGAATGGTGCCATTGGGTTACCCAATTGCTTGATGGTCAAGCTGCAATCCAAGACCCCAGTCCAAGCGTTTCAGAAATTTAATAAAATTTGAAACGTTCCTGTAAGTTAACCGTATTACTTGAGTAAGGCCCAATTTTGGGCGAATCAAACAAATTAATCGGGGGGTTACGATCTTTACAATGAAGAAAAAATTCGGAGTTAAACATCTAATGATGGTATTTATGGCCTTTACATTATTGTTCGCAACAGTGGGAGTAACGAATCCGGATTCTGCGGATGCAAGACGTGGTGGCGGATTCAAATCCGGTACAAAAAGTTATACCAACACACCTAAGAAATCCGACTCCAACAGCAACGTGAATCAATCCAATTCCGGTAATAACTCCGGTACTGGTGCAGCTGCAACTCGTGGTGGTGGATTCTTCGGCGGTGGCGGCGGATTCATGAAAGGCATGATGCTTGGTGGTCTTGCTGGTATGATGTTCGGTGGATTGTTCGGTGGCATGGGCGCCCTGGGTAACATCCTTGGATTGCTCGTGAACGTTGCAGCCATCATGTTGATTGTTATGCTAGCTATGGCACTCTTCAGAGCCATCTCCAATCGTCGTAAACCTGCAGCAGATGGCCGTTATGACCGCCGCAATGATCGTGATGATGACCGTAACAGAAACGGACGGTACTAATCTCTATGGTTCTGAGCATGGATGAAATTGTGAATGCAATCTGTATTCATATGGCAGAACGTAAGGGTGTACGTCCAACCGATGTCAACGTAGAACTGAGCTGGGAAGAAGATACCGGTTATTCCGCTGAAGTTTGGATTCAAGGCCGCAGTCAATATCTGGTGGAGTCCAATATGATTGAAGCGATTCTTCGCTACCTGCACAGTGAATACAACATCCGGGCGTACCGTGAGAACGTACGACTTGATCTGGATGAAGAGATCACAGCGATTGTTAATCAATAAACTAGGTCAAGCACTGACCTGTTATACAAAAGACCGTCTCCACTCTGTCGCCTGACAGAGATGGAAGACGGTCTTTTTGTTTCTGTATTTGTGACTTTATTTGTACCTATATTGTAGTCTCTTACGTATCTGGGTTACGTTCTATTTCTTGGAAACTATGATTGAAGTTTAACCAGGCTGTAATTCTTTTTACCTTTACGGATAATGATAAATTTACCGCCAATCGCATGCTCTGCAGACACCGTGAATTCAAGCTCCGTGATTTTCTCACCATTCATGGAAATTGCACCTTTGGTGACATCCTCACGCGCCTGGCGCTTGGATGGCTCCAGACCCAGATCTACGAGCCAGTCCACGATATTTTTGGCTTCGCCGTCCGTTTCAAATGTTGGCATTTCCTTGAAACCCTGCTCGATTTCGTCTGCTGTCAGGGAACGGATATCACCACTGAACAGCGCCGCTGTAATACGCTTAGCCTGTTCGAGCATCTCTTCGCCGTGAACGAATTTTGTCATTTCTTCCGCGAGTGCTTTCTGCGCTTCACGTCTGTGCGGTTCTGTCTCTACCTTTTCAGCCAAAGCTTCAATTTCTTCTTTGCTCAGGAAGGTAAAGTATTTCAAGTATTTGATCACATCACGGTCATCTGTATTCGCCCAGAACTGGTAGAACTCAAATGGTGTCGTTTTGTTCGGATCAAGCCAGATTGCGCCGCCAGCTGTTTTACCAAATTTCGTACCGTCGGATTTGAGCATCAGCGGAATAGTCAGACCGTACGCCTTCGCTTCAGATCCTTCTTTTTTACGAATCAGATCAAGACCACTCGTGATATTCCCCCATTGATCAGAACCGCCAATTTGAAGCTGTACATCTTCGTTCTGGAACAGGTGCAGGTAGTCGAGGGATTGAAGGATCTGGTAGGAGAACTCGGTAAACGAGATTCCGCCTTCCAGTCTGCTTGCCACTACATCCTTAGCCAGCATGGTGTTGAGGTTAAAGTTTTTGCCGTAGTCACGCAAAAATTCAATGACATTGATTTTGTGCGTCCAATCGTAGTTGTTCACCATGCGAACCTGATTATCCCCGTCTGTTACAAACAACTTCTTCATCTGCGCTGTCAGTGCATCCACATTCTCCTGCACTTGCTCCATCGTTTGCAAAGAACGCTCTGCCTGACGACCACTTGGATCACCAATCGTGCCCGTAGCTCCACCAATCAAAATGACTGGACGATGTCCTGCCAGTTGAAAACGTTTCAGCATCATAAAGGGAATTAGATGTCCAATATGCATGCTATCTCCCGTTGGGTCAACACCGCAGTACAAAGAAACGGACTTTGTTTCCGTCAATTCACGTAATCCCTCAGCATCCGTCTGCTGGTTAATGGCGTCACGCCACTGTAGTTCATCAATAATATTCATTCGTATAACCCCTTTTCTATCCTCAAAATTCAGTCATGATCTACGTTAAATTACGAAATTACACGCTGGAACGGCTTTTTTGGACACAAAAAAATCGCCTCCTTGTCTTCATTAGACACAGGGACGATTATCATAACCGTGGTACCACCCAAATTGCATGGACAACACGTAACCTTAACACGTTATCCATACCACTTTTGGCAATATATCGTTTGCCCATCCGCTTGGCATTACCCAAGTACTCCAGAGTGTAATTCGCAGCCCTTGTATGTATCAGGTTCCATCAACCCCTGACTTTCTGTAACAGGGACAAAGCCGCTACTGCGCTCTATCAACGTAATTCATGTATTCAATTTATAGCAAGTATAGCCGAACGTTTCAGTCATTGCAAGACCAAGTATGCAATCCTTTGACAGAACAACCGATGCTTAGTTAAAACCAGATTATATAATCATCATGTTCAATTTTCCGTGATAATAACCATAAGCTTTCTCCGCGATCTGATCCTCATTATTCCAAAATTGCTGATCCAGCTCATCTAATTGGTGCTCTTGTTCCTTTGTCAGTAATTTAGGAATGTCCCATAATCCAGTAAGCCTTTCATCCTCTTTCAAATGCTCAATGCAGCCGTATGCTGAGGTAATAATCTCCACGACTTGAGTCGCACCAATGATATGTAATGCCCGCAACGCGTAACGGTATACCTCTTCCCCCCAGTTGCAGAAAAACTGTATAAAACCGCCATTAAAGACATCCGCCTCTAACAGCCATAAAGCAGCAATATCCTGCTCGTTCGAATTCAACGAAGCCCATCCCTGTTCAGATTCATTCCTTTTTTCGACAAATAATACAGCATACTCATACCAAATATCATTGATATCTTGCTCGTTCACGTAACACACCTCACTTTTCTTTATTCCGAGCTCTCTAACTCCTGACGTTTCCCCGTCTGATACCAATGTAAATATGGATCACCGATCTGCTGGAAAGCTTCCTGAACACCCCTGTTCAGTTCCTTCATGACTTCATCCGTATAGTTCAAATGCGTCTGTTTATTATCTACACCATGTCTTTCCAACAACTCTACATGCGTCGCGGTGAAAATAATATCCTCCAGCAGCCAATAGATGACTTCATCCGGCTGTTTTACCCTTTTCTCTAACGAGACGAGACCACGTTCGTATATTCGAACAATATACGTATCTTTTCCACACTCTACATAGGGCACACCGTCCCATTTAAAGGTCTCATACAAGCGGTTAACATAGTTCTGCATCTGTTCCCTGCGGAAAGGTGTTCGCTCTAAAAGCTCTAAAAGAATGTCTGCCATTTGTTCTTTGCTTAACATGTTGGACATGAATGCACCTGCCTATATAAAAGTAAATCTCTACTTTTCTCGTTATTGCATGACATGCTCGGATTCAATATAAATGTTGGATTTTAACGTCGATTACAGAGTGTAAATGAAAAAGCTGCCAAAGGCAGCCTCTTCTTCCACACCGTTCAATCAGGTCCCACAAAAAGTCTGATACGAAGTATTGCATTGTGCAGGCAGTTCTGCATATTCAGCCTGTTCAGGTGAATGTGCGAACGGATCTGAAAGTACAGCCAAAAGCTTCTCCATTACGCTAAGATCCCCATGATTCTCTGCTCGCTCAAGGGCTTCCTCGACCCGATGATTACGGGGAATGACCGCTGGATTGCTCGTTCTCATCAACTGCTTAGAGACTTCCTTCTCACCTTGCTGTCTGTCTAATCTTGCTTGCCAGCGCTCATGCCATTCAGCAAATTCTGACGTGCCAAACCAAGCTGTTCCTTCCAATGTATCAAAGGTCAAAGCCAGGAACGTATTGGTGTAATCTGCACTATGCTTCTCCATGAGTTCAAGAAGATCCTTGACCAAGGCTTCATCTTCGGCCTCTTCATCTAACAAGCCCAGTTTGGAACGCATCCCCTTGAGCCAATGATGATGGTACAATTCTGAAAATTGTGCGATGGCATCTTGCGCGAGTTGCACCGCCTGCTCTTCATCTTCGTGCAACAGCGGCAGAAGCGTCTCGGCAAATCGAGCCAAATTCCAACCGGCAATATACGGTTGATTGCCATAAGCATAGCGACCTTGTCTGTCAATGGAGCTAAATACGGTCGAAGGATTGTAAGCATCCATAAAGGCGCATGGGCCATAATCAATGGTCTCACCACTAATAGCCATGTTATCCGTGTTCATCACGCCATGAATGAAACCAACTCGCTGCCACTGGGCAATGAGAGCCGCCTGCCGCTTAATCACTTCCTGAAGGAGCAGAAGATAACGATTTTCAGCTTGAGCAACCTCAGGAAAATGTCGATGCAACGTGTAATCAGCCAACGCCCGAAGATCTTCAACAGACCCCCATCTGGCTGCGTACTGGAAGGTTGCTACTCGGATGTGACTGGATGCCACACGAGTCAAGATAGCCCCAGGTCGCTCTGTTTCGCGAATAATATTTTCTCCTGTAGCCACCACCGCCAGACTGCGAGTCGTTGGAATACCTAGTGCATTCATCGCTTCACTAATGATATACTCACGCAACATGGGTCCAACAGCAGCTCGTCCATCCCCTCCACGGGAGTAGGGTGTTCTTCCTGAACCTTTCAGCTGGATATCCACTCGCTCGCCCTGTGGCGTAATCTGTTCTCCCAGCAGCAAAGCCCTTCCATCACCAAGCATGTTAAAATTGCCAAATTGATGTCCTGCGTAGGCCTGAGCTAAAGGCTCGGCTCCTTCCGGAACCAGGTTACCTGCAAAAATTTCCGCTCCTTCATCACTGTCAAGAGACTCCACATCCAGTCCCAAGCTGGAGGCAAGCAGTCTATTAAAAATGATTAGCTTTGGTGATTCAACAGGCACTGCGCCCTGACGTGTAAAAAAGGGTTGCGGTAATTGCGCATAACTATTGTCCAAATTCCATCCTTTGTTCAACGTTTCTTGTTGCATGGTGATCACAACTCCTTTTCTGTACCAAGGGATCATCCCCAGGTTTTATTTTAGCCTTGTAAACCAATGCTCATTTATGTAGTCGCATGGAAATTCAATTCAAGAGGTTGTTGACTTAACCGAACATATAAAATGTTCTTGATGAAACTTTAGCATATTTGCATTCCTTTTGCATTCCTCACGAATAGTCACTTTGATAAGGGAACTACCACATTGTTGGTTTCGCGCAAAAAAATCCAAGAAGTTTCTTGGCCAAGTGGAGTCATTTCCTTTCATTCCACTTCCCAGAAAACCTTCTTGGATCTGTTCCGTTTACGCTATGACATGTATGTTATGACAAGAATTACGTATGTGCTTCCTGAACCTGTACGGGTTGTACAGGCAAACTTTCTTTTTTGAAACCGAGGTTAAAGAAGACATTGAGCAGGATCGCTGACAGGCTTCCTGTGATAATACCATCGCTAACAATAATCCGAATACTTTGAGGAAGCTGGGCAAATAGATCGGGTACAGCGGTAACGCCAAGTCCAAGAGAAACGGAGCAAGCCACGATTAACAGATTGGATTGTTTGCCAAAGTCGACGTTTTGCAGCATTTTGATCCCGGATGAGACGACCATTCCAAACAGGACAACCGTCGCTCCTCCGAGGACAGCACTTGGAATAATGGTTGCAAAAGCAGCTACCTTTGGAATGAGTCCCAGAAAGACCAGAATGCCTCCGGCTGCAACAACGACATTGGTCGTTTTTACTTTGGAGAGCTGAACCAAACCAACATTCTGTGCAAAGGTATTGTATGGAAAAGCATTAAATATGCCGCCCAGGACAAACGCGAGACCTTCTGCGCGATATCCCCGTGCCAGATCTTTCTCGTTAATAGGTTGATCACAGATTTTGCTCAAAGCCATAAAAACACCTGTTGATTCAATGATGACAACCGTCCCTACTATGATCATTGTAATAATGGGACCGATTTCGAAGGTAGGCCATCCGAAGTAAAAGGGTTGGGGTAAATGGAACCAGGAGGCTTCCTGTACAGCAGTAAAATTCACTTTTCCCATGAAGGCTGCGATGAGGGTCCCCACGATAATACCAAGGAGAACAGCCAGGGATTTAACAAAGCCACGAGCATATCGATTCAGAATCAGAATGAAAAGTAAAACACCAAATGAAAGGGCCAAATTGTCCAAACTTCCAAAATTCTCGCTGTTTGCTCCACCCGCCATGTTTTTAATACCGGTTGGGATTAACGCAAGACCGATGATGGTTACCACTGTACCGATCACAACTGGTGGAAACAATTTGACAATTTTACTGAAAAACACGGCGAAGATGACGATAAATAAACCCGCTGCAATGATCGACCCATATATGGCAGGAATACCGTATTGCGATCCAATCGCTATCATGGGTGTCACCGCTACAAAAGAACTTCCCAGCACCGCGGGCAGACCAATCCCCAAGTACTTGCCTTTCCGAGCCTGAAGCCATGTTGCAATCCCACACGTTAACAGGTCAATGGAAACCAGATACGCCAACTGCTCTGCAGTCAGATTTAGTGCTCTGCCCACAAGCAAAGGTACCAGTATTGCTCCCGCATACATCGCTAATACGTGCTGAATCCCGAGTGAAAAAACTCTCATCTTTTTGGTTTCTTTCATCCCACGTTGCCCCCCTGAAATTAGAATCAACCGAACCGCTGCAAAATCATGTTATGTTGATTCACATTATATAAACTATTCAGGGAAGTTCCATGATTCATAACATAGAATTGTGATAAGAGATAAAGAGCCCAACTAAAATTGGGCGTGGTATACAAAAGGTACTCTCATACCGTTTATGTCGCGTTATATAAGTTGACACAAAAGATTTGAAAGTACTCTTTGACACTCCGAAGAAAAGAAACATGAACGAGGGATTTAACTTCAGTGATTCAGTGTTTCATGTTAATTCATAATGTCTGAACATCATTTGTTTCATATTCTCAGCTTGTCAGTTGAGTAGCTTGATGTTAAAACGTTGCTCCATTACCTCTCCGTTCTGGTGAACCATTTCCGTGAAAAACACTTCTTCTCTGTTCATCAGAACAACCGATGAAGCTCTGGTCCCATAATCGAATTTCTCACTTCTGACGAAGATGGGAGAAAGCAAACGTTCCCACTCCAATGGAACACCGGTATGAGGAAGAAGTTCATCCACTGAAGGATCTGCAATTTGCAACAAACTTAATATTTGTTCAGTGAGAGTATCCTCGTCCACGTTCTCCCCTTGAATGATTCTCTCCAGCCCTTCTTTCCCACGTTTCACCTTGGGCCATTCTGTATTGATCAAGTGGTTACTAATCCCGTATATCCCCGGTTTCAACTTCATCACGACATTACCCACATTCGAATAATAATAGAGGTCGTCGCGATCCCCCACTAATAAGTTGTAGCCAGGATAATCATTGCGACTTTGCTCTGCTTGTTGTATATATTGCTCAGGTGTGGATGTTCCCTTTAAAAAGTCAGCAACCAGATCTCCTCTTGAGCCCTTGGCATGTGCCTCTTCATTCGGATCACGATAATTCGTAACAGCAGCCAGACGTCCACCAGTTGTTACGCCCATCCAGGTTCCCATTTTGGACAAATCCCGGCCAGCCAATATATGAGGATGGTCTTTCCAATAATGTACCTGAGCAGTAGGTCTGTGATAGAATTCATCCCTATTTGATCCCAATATAAGTGGATACTTTGGATGCATATGGTAAGCAAATAAAATTAAACACATGGGAATCTTCAACTCCTATATTCGTTAAACCTCTGATATCGGGGCTTTATATCGCATAATCAACTACAATGACATCTTCCACCCAACCATCGAGGGAAGCTACAAATGCCTGATGAGCAGGATGTGGACCATAAGCACGCAGTGCGTCCTGATCTTCAAACGTCACTCTTAACCCAATCGTATAACCTTGAATACGGTCCGTTTCTTCCGTTGCATTAATTCCTGCGGTCAGCGCGGCAATTCCCGGGATTTGTTCCTGTAACGCGAGCAATTGAGCCACCAATTCCTGCTGTTTGGCTAGCGTGGTTTTATCGTTAAATTTAAAAACAACCAAATGTTCAATCATTGTCATTTCTCCTTCGTCCATTCGAATAGTAAAGCGATTTCGTTAAAATGAAGTTAATTCAACAATTCCAATCCGCCCATCATATAGGGGACAACTCGCTGGGCCAAGTCAGCTGGCGATTCCTGTCTTCCATCCATATTCCATCGATACGTCATTCCATAGATCGACCAGCTTAGCATGGTTGCAGTAATTTTTAGTGTTTTGGGATCTGCATCCTTCGCCACTTTGCTCATTAATTCAAGAAGGAATTGCTCCAGTTGAGTCTTGATGTTCTCTTCAATAATTGGTGCAACCGTCTCATATTTTTTGATGCACCCATTGCTAGAGACGTGGTAATCACATAATGAAAATATAAGCTGCTGCATGGTTTCCGCTGATAACCGCGCATCCGGATTCACCCTTTTCGTTACATATTCCATAAAAGCATCCGATAACAAGGCTTCGAGGAGTGCATATTTATCCTGAAAATGGGCGTAAAATGTGGCTCTGTTAATGGTGGCCTCTTCCGTAATGTTTTGAATCGTAATACTGTTGAAATTTTTAAGGTTCAGCTGAGCTAAAAACGCATCAAGGATTAATTGCCGAGTGCGAATCACACGCGGATCGTTAGAATTTGAAGTTAATATTCCTGACATTTCCTAATACTCCTTTGTACTAAAGATCGGTGGATAGGTTCTTCCC
Source organism: Paenibacillus sp. 1781tsa1 (assembly GCF_024159265.1). Classification (NCBI taxonomy): domain Bacteria; kingdom Bacillati; phylum Bacillota; class Bacilli; order Caryophanales; family Paenibacillaceae; genus Paenibacillus; species Paenibacillus sp. 1781tsa1. The sequence goes on from NZ_JAMYWY010000001.1 coordinate 4,252,348, forward strand.
ATTATAGATAAGTGCTGTTTATACAACAAGTGAACTGGCGTTCCAAAACATCATACAATTTACGAATTCTTTCGCTTAAGCAACAAAACAATCGAACTGTTGGTTGAGCAAGCTCGCAGGGATTGCTAACATTGCACTCGTACCCACTGAGAGGTACAACATAATGGAGGTGCATATGTTGAGTAATCCACAATATAACATCATTTCTACGGAGCGTTTGTTTCAGCCATACACCGTTTCAAAGCTAACCCTGTCCTCACGCATCGTCATGTCCCCCATGGCTCGTGCTTTCTCCCCGAACGGTGTCCCGGGCTCTGACGTAGCCGCATATTATCGCCGGCGTGCCGAGCAGGGTGTTGGACTCATTATTACAGAAGGTGCGACCATTGAACATCCGTCTGCATCAAGTGAGTCTAGAATCCCTCATATGTATGGAGAAGAAGCTCTGCAGGGCTGGGCTGAAGTGGTCAAACAAGTTCATGAAGCTGGCGGCAAAATCTTCCCTCAGATTTTACACATGGGAATCGTTCGTCCTTCAGGATCTGACCCACACCCGGAAGCGGCATCACTGAGTCCATCGGGAGTTGATATGGAAGGTACGCAAGTAGGTGCGCCCATGACGGAGGCAGAGATCGCAACTGTGATTCAAGCTTATGCTGATGCAGCAGTTAATGCTCAACGCATCGGTTTTGACGGCATTGAACTTCACGGTGCACACGGTTTTCTGATCGATCAGTTTTTCTGGAAAACGACGAATAGGAGAACAGACCACTATGGTGGTGACCTTCAGAAACGAACCCAATTCGCGGTTGAACTTGTAATGGCAGTTCGTGCTGCGGTAGGTCCTGATTTTCCTATTGCAATGCGGATTTCCCAATGGAAAATGAATGATTATCAAGCCAGACTGTTCGACACACCGAAACAACTGGAACACTTCCTTCGTTTGCTGGTTGATGCAGGTGTAGATATCTTCCACTGCTCGACACGACGCTTCTGGGAGCCTGAGTTTGAAGGATCTGATCTTGGATTTGCAGGTTGGGTGCGGAAGCTGAGTGGTCAAACCACGATTACAGTCGGTTCTGTAGGGATGCCGGATGAGTCTGACACAGGAGGTACTAAAGTTGAGCATCCAGGTATGGGCGAACTTATGAAGCGATTCGATCAACAAGAATTTGATCTGGTGGCTGTTGGACGTGCGTTGCTCGGTGACCCAGCATGGGCCGCCAAAGTACGCGAAGGCCGCCTATCAGAGATTCAGGGTTTTACACCTGAAGTGCTGGCGACTTTACAGTAAGAACAAAACCCAGTTTCTTTAGCTGTTTTTCCTCATATCTATAGGTTTGAACTCATGAATCAACTATACTAAGCAAAGGGCTCGCTCTCCCTCTGGGATTGCGGGTGTTTTGTTATTGGAGATATCTGTCCGCTCTTACACTTCGAGCAATAGCAATATCGTTCAAGAAAATTCCTTCTTTGCAACCTATAATGACCTTAACATACCAGAAAGAAGGTGCATCATGACTCGGGAAGTCCGAACTGTGGTATTTGATACCGATCTACAGCTAGAAGCTTATCAATTTGAAGGCATTATGCAGAAGTTTCCGAATCATTTTCATGACTATTACGTCATTGGATTTATTGAGCAAGGCAAGCGTCACCTCGTCTGCAACAACGAAGAATACATTCTGAATAGTGGCGACATGATTGTCTTTAACCCACATGATCCTCATGCCTGCGAACAGGTCGATGGCAGAACTCTCGATTATCGCTGTATCAATGTCCAGCCTGAGGTTATGTTAGAGTATGCGAGAGAGATTACTGGACAAGCTTACTTGCCGCGGTTTACATCCCCCGTTCTCTACCAAAGTGAACTTGTGGGTTCCCTGCATGAGCTTCATCAGATGATTCTGGAGGAGCAATCGGATTTCTGCAAAGAAGAATTGTTACTCTTTCTGCTGGATCAATTAATGCGAGACTATTCGGATGCTGAACCACCTGTATCCACGCAGGATGTCACCACAGAGATCAGGCACATATGTGATTACATAGAAGCGCATTACATGGAGAGCATTTCGCTGAACGAGTTAGCCGTTTTGACGGAGATGAGTAAGTATCACCTGCTGCGTTTATTCACTCGCCAGAAAGGGATATCCCCTTACCGCTACCTGGAAACCATTCGCATTAATCAAGCCAAACGTCTGCTGGAACAAGGCCTGCTTCCGATTGAAGTAGCCGCACAGACAGGATTCAGTGACCAGAGCCATTTCACGAATTTTTTCAAAAAACTGATCGGCCTGACGCCGAAGCAATATAGACGTATCTTCAACCATGATGCGGAATTGAAACGAACTATCGATAACCTCGTATGACGAGTCATCATAACACCAATGCCGCTACCGGACATTTGCTTGCCTTATTTACCATATTGATCTGGGGAACTACCTTTGTCTCGACAAAGGTCCTGTTGAATGATTTTACTCCTGTAGAAATTTTATTTTTTCGCTTTCTGATCGGTTATTTGGTACTCGTATTAATCTATCCGCGTTCACTGCGGACCGCCTCATTTAGAGAAGAATGGTTATTTATCGGAGCAGGAATATGTGGAGTAACGCTATATTTTCTCATTGAAAATATTGCACTGGTGTATACAACTGCTTCCAACGTGGGTGTCATTGTCTCCATTGCCCCGTTCTTCACTGCTGTGCTCGCCAATTACTTCCTGGAGGGTGAGAAGTTAACTCGCCGCTTTATAATCGGATTTGGGATTGCCTTGAGCGGTATCCTACTCATTGCACTGAACGGCAGTTTGGTTCTGCAACTGAATCCGGTAGGTGATCTGCTTGCTTTCATAGCACCTGCGGTATGGGCCATTTATTCTGTATTAATGCGTAAAATTGGCCAGCTTCGCTATCACACCATTGGTGCGACCCGCAAAGTGTTCTTATATGGCCTGATCTTCATGCTGCCAGCTCTTTTCCTGTTTGAATTCCATCTGGAACTCGGGCGCTTCACGAGTATGACCAATCTTTCTAATTTTCTCTACCTCGGTCTGGGTGCCTCCGCGCTGTGTTTCGTGACCTGGAACCAGGCTGTGAATCTTCTCGGAGCTATCAAAACGAGTGTATATATCTATCTGGTGCCTGTCATTACTGTCGTGTCATCTGCACTAATTCTTCAAGAACAGATAACCTGGGTGATTGTGCTTGGTGCGTTCTTAACCCTATTCGGCTCTTACATTTCAGAGCGCAAAGGACACAAGCTTAACAACAAAAACACTAATGCGCGTAGCGGTTAGTGTTTGCTTCATTTTTTACGGATATAACTGGAACTCTTGGTTGACCACCGTTGACATGCAGCAGAATTCATTCATTTGATCTCATTCAATTGAGACAGCAGAATCTCCAGTTCCTCTTGCTCCAGATGACGCCATTGACCCCGCTCCAGTTGATCCAGCGTAATATTCATAATTCGGATGCGCTCCAGTTTCAGGACTCGGTATCCCAAGGCTTTGCACATTCTGCGGATCTGCAGGTTGAGACCCTGTGTCAGAATAATACGAAATACATTGTCACTTTGCCTATACACTTCGCAGGGCTTAGTTACTACGTCCAGAATTTCAACGCCTTTAGACATGGACTTTACAAATTCGTCGGTTACAGGTTTGTCTACAGTCACTACATATTCTTTATCATGATTATGCTCCGAACGCATCATCTTGTTCACAATGCCTCCATCATTCGTAAGCAAAATCAACCCCTCAGATGCCTTATCCAGCCTGCCTATTGCAAATATGCGAGAAGGATAATTCATATATTGAATGATATTCCCTTCCACATGTGCTGCTGCTGTGCAGACAATACCGATGGGTTTGTTCAGAGCAATGTAGACAGGTTCGCTGTCATTACGAGGAATCTCCTTGCCATCAATGAGTACCACATCGTCAGGTTCAACATTCGCCCCTTTTTCACATACCCTGCCATTGATCGTTATACGTCCTGCTTGAATTAATCGGTTCGTTTCCCTGCGGGAGCAGAATCCCGTTTCACTTATGTATTTGTTAATTAACATGTGTCACCGCTTCTCATCTGTAATATATCTGCTGGTTCATTGAATTTAATGATGCGTTCATTTACTTCATGCAAGAGTTAGTACCTTGTACTGATTCTCATTCCCCATCATCTCATTTATACTGATACGAAGCAATGAATGGTTATATGAGAAGACATACAACGGTTCATAGGAAAGCCAAAATACACTCTGGAAGGAGTATCCATGGACAAAGTTACTCGATTTACAATTGATCCCGCTGATCCAAACTTAGACTCTGGCATATGGATTGGTGGAGAAATCGCATACGTTGCAGACTGGCCGCTCAACCCTGAGGGGCAGCCTTTAATGCATCTGTTCTCCATCCATTGCAACACACTTTCACAGCAGGTCCATATCCCTTCTTTACCACAAGATAAATATATCTCGGTCTTCTCCACCTACTCCGCCTCCGAATACTTTCTGGACCAGGTAACCTATGCGGGAGATGAGCTGGAATGGAACGAAAATATTCTCGCAGGATACACTTATGTCTCGGTATCTACGCATCCGCTAACTTCCGTATGTCCCGTTTCACCCATTCCGTTAAGCGGTGTACGTTTGATTGAAATGGAGTTGGACGATCAGGAGTTCCCTGCATTTTCGTTTTTCTCTCCGACTTTACCAAACGGAATAAAAGGAATTGAGCATCTGGTAGAGGAGTATCAACTGGTGTGTCAAGTATATTCCGGAGATTTTCCTGATCCTTATCGAGATATATTGGGTCTTTCTGATGCAAACGGTTATTTATTTTTGCGAAAGGGTCTCGCGTCTGCTCACGCACCATTCGATGGAATTTTCTTTGTACAGACTGCTTAATGGCTATATGTTGAGGTTAGGTACCATCATATAGAACGGCTAATCAGAACGTTTCCCGTCTACTCAGACAGGGAACGTTTTTTGATATATGCCCAGTTTACAATCCTCGATGAATACCAATGCAATATTGTTAAAAGGTCATATTGATTGGATCGTATCTATCCTTTCGACACGAAATCGTTTTAGAAAAAAATGTAACACGAATTTTCAAAACTTAACATTATTTTACAATAAAAAGCATGTACATTTGGGCAATTATGGTATAAGTTATATATGAAATAAACATTAATTACATAATATAAAATTTTCATCCAACTAGGAGGCGGGCTTTTGAAAAGAATATTCGCTCTAAGCTGCGGTTTTTATCTGTTAATCGGCATAACCAGCGTTGTGCTCGGTGCACTTCTCCCTGTTTTATTGTCATATTATGAGCGCGGTTACAGTGATGGCGGATTTTTGTTATTTCTGCAGTTTCTTGGATTTCTTGTCGGTGTACTTGTAGCTCCTGCCCTGACAGCCCGTATCGGAAGAAAAGCCATGCTTACCCTTGCCTTGATCTGTATTGTAGCCGCCTATACATTACTCGGTTTTTTGCCATCCTGGGCTGTAGTTCTCCTTCTCACAATTATCGTAGGTTTCGGCTCAGGTATCATCGAACCCTCTGTAGGTGCATTCACGATCGAATTCACTGAGAATCAGAAGGCAGTCGCCATGTCTAAGCTGGATGTCTTTTTTGCTCTTGGAGCACTTCTCATTCCTGCTGTCGCTGCTTTATTTATCTGGATGGACATGTGGCATCTCACTTTTTATGCGGTGGCTGTGTTGTCACTGGTTCTCATGCTGCTATGGATCACTATGCCCCGGCCAGCCGCAATGTATCTGGAACAAGCTGGTGAGAATACAGTGGCGCATGCAGCAGGTAAAGCCAGATATTCGAGAAAACATCTCGGTCTGCTGACGATTTTCGTTATCTTCTTTTTCATCTACATGGGATTGGAACTGGGATTAATGAACTTCCTGCCCTCCATTCTCGTAGAACGACTGCAGCTTCAGGAATCTGTCGCATCACTAAGTGTCTCCATCCTGTGGATTGCGATGATCATCGGTCGTCTTTTCTCCGGGAAAATAGCGGAAGCCGTCAACTATATGCCTTTCCTGATCTGGAGTACAGTCGGTACGTTTTTGTTCGCAGTTGCTATGGTATTTGTAACTGGACTGTGGGCAACGTATGTGCTGATCTTCGGAACCGGTCTGTTCATGTCAGGGCTGTTCTGTATCGCACTTGTCTATGCTAATGTTCTGATTCCCGGCATGACCGAGCGGACAACCAGTATCCTGATTGCATCGGGTGGTATTGGAGGTGCCATCTTGCAGTATGTGACTGGATGGAGTATGAGTACCTGGCCTGTTGTGAATACGATCTGGATTTTGGCCGGATTCTGTCTGATCCTGCTCCTCACATTGATGGTCTCTCATCTATGGACTGTAAAAAATAATGCAGTAAGTGCTACTCTCGCACAACATAGTAAGGAAATGTAAACATCGTTTCTTAAGGGAGGTGATGCCCGCATCATCCGGGATTGTTGAGCTTCGTTCGAGCTAGTACACCATTATATTGGAGGAAATCATATGCAAACTTTAACCAACAACCGCTTCATAGCCGGAAAAGGGATTAAGTTGATTGACGATTCAGGTGTTGAATACCTCGATGGCGTGTCAGGCACGTTCAATCTGTCACTGGGCTATAATCACCCACATGTAGTCAGCAAAATTCAGGAACAAGTCGGCAATCTGACGCATATGTCTTCCTCCTTCACTGAACCCTACGTAAATGAAGTACTTGATCACTTAATCGAATATGCTCCAAACGACATTAATGCCGGATGGATGCGGGATATTACTGGTTCAACTGCCAACGAATGTGCGACCAAAATTGCACAGAAGTATACCGAATCAACAGACATCATTAGCCTGTATCTATCCCATCATGGGCAGACCCAATTTGCCACCGGGATTTCGGGGAATGCCTTTAGGCGGAAACGGTTCCCCAATTCAGCTGTGGCTAACGCTGTTCATGTACCTGCCCCATACTGTTATCGCTGCCCATTCAAATCCTCAAACGGAGACTGCGGATATCAATGCGTTGAAGCTATCTCTGATGCGATAGAATATGCGAGTTCCGGCTCAGTCGCCTGCATGATCATCGAACCCATTCTGGGGAATGGAGGCAACATCATCCCTCCTGCCGGATATTTTAAACGACTGCGTAAACTGTGTGACGAGTACAATATTATTCTTATTGCTGACGAAGTGCAGACAGGCATCGGTCGTACCGGAACCATGTTTGCCAGTGAACTGTTTGATATCCAGCCTGATATGATTACCCTTGCCAAAGGTCTTGGCGGAATCGGCGTACCTGTTGCTGCTGTATTAATGCAATCCCGATTGAATGTGCTCGAAAAGCATGAACACTCCTTCACCTCAGGTAGCAATCTGATCTCCGTAACCGCTGCCAAATCCACCTTGGAAGTGGTATCTGAACCCGGGTTTCTGGATGCTGTGAAACGCAAAGGTGAAATTCTGGGTGAATTGCTGCAAGAATTGGCTATGAAATACCCAAGTATCGGTGAAGCTCGTGGTGTCGGGTTAATGTGGGGCTTGGAGATCGTAGGTGACGGTAATGAACCGGATACGTTAAAAACGAATGCCATTGTTGACCGCGCTTTTACAGATGAGCATCTGATCTTGAGAAGTTCAAGATATGGCTTCGGTAACGTAGTTAAGGTCCGCCCTTCCCTTACGACAACCGAAGACGAATTGGTAGAGATTGTAGAGCGGTTAGATTCGGTGCTTGCCAGTGTTCATTAATGAGTAATTCACATTACACTCGAACACTACGCAAACAGAACAACCTTTCGATTGTTGTTATCCCCGGTTTTTTTGATTCACCTTACCCAAGGGAAAAAACCGTTGATAAGCGTATGCTTCCGAAGCAGCTTTCTTTCAGAAAGCTTTGAGGCGAACGCTTCGCTTCTCCAGAATCGATTTCGTCCCCTTCACTACTTTCGTATCTTGTCAGAAACTGTTTAAAGATGAATCGCTATATTTATATTTTTTATTATTATAAGGAGGTTATATCATGCTTGCATTGGTATACAAATCGGCTTGGGATGTTGCGCTTGAGGAACGGCCTGTCCCGGAAATTACAAGAGATAATCAGGTGTTGGTTCGTATTCGGGCGACAGGTGTATGCGGTACCGATCTCGGTATTGTTAGCGGCAAATATCATGCGGTCCCTTCTGTCATTCTCGGTCATGAGTCTGCCGGGGAAGTCATTGATGTTGGCTCTGCAGTAACGACATTACAACCGGGCGACCGGGTTGTGATCGACCCTACCTACTATTGCGGACAATGTGACATGTGCAGAACAGGCAGACAAAATCATTGTACCCATAAGTCTGTTACGGAGACAGGTGTAAGTGCTGACGGGACGTTTACGGATTATTATGTGACCGAGGATCGCTTTTTGTACAAATTAAAGGATCATGTGAGCTATGAAGAAGCGACGTTGACGGAACCGCTCAGCTGTATGCTGACGGGGATTAATCAGATCCATCTACTGCCGAATTTCAGAACGATCATCCTCGGCGCAGGCCCGATTGGCATTCTGTACAGCTACGCGCTCGCTTCCAAAGGTGTTACCGGCTGCCTGGTTGACATCTCCGAAGAACGCTTAGCCATTGCCGGCTCCATTGCACCAGATCGTTGGCAGGTTCATTCATCCTTCGAAAATGCAATAGAATCGCTGTCCCCCGCAACCCATCAGGTTGATATGATTGTGGATACTACAGGTGTTGTAGGTACACAAGTACTCTCCCAGCTCGCCAGTGGCGGTTATCTGATGCTGGTAGGTCTGAGAGATGGAAATACGTCCTTTAATCCAAAAGAAGTCGTGGACCGCAGTCTGAAAATTATTGGCTCCATCGATTCTCTGGGCACATTCGCAACAGCACATTATATGATTGAGCAAGAGATCATTCCGGCTAAAAAAATCATTACCCACTCCTTCCCTTTGGAGGATTACGAAGAAGCATTCCGCACACTTGGCTGCGATATCCAGGGGCGCACACTTCAAGCCTCTTCACATGCAATCAAAGTTGTACTGCAATCCAGCGGTTCCCGTTTCTAAAACGCAAAGCTAACCATGATAAAATAGAGTAGATTAGAGATATATGTTTACACAATCCTGGAGGAGGAATACAACATGGTAGCAAATCAAGAATCTGGCGGACTGGGTGCGGCCGATGATAACATCATTCAAGCAGTCATTTTTGATATGGATGGTGTATTGATTGACAGCGAACCGATTTATTTCGAGATTGAGCGCAGCTCTTTTGCCCATTTTGGCGCAGTGATGACCGAAGAAGAACACCATACTTATGTTGGTGTTACGCTGGAGTCCATGTGGCAGCAAGTATTGGACAACCATCAACTGACAGCTACGTTAGATGAGGTATTGGCTTATCATCAGCATAATGTGATGCAAACCATGCTGGCTCATTCCAACTTGACGGCAATGCCTTCCGTGGAACGCTGGTTAAGCTGGCTGCACGAGCAACATATTCCCATAGCCGTTGCTTCTTCTTCTCCACGTGCACTGATTGATTTGATCATGAACAAGACCGGACTTGGGCGATACTTTGAGGTACGCATGACCGGAGAGGAAGTCGAGAATGGCAAGCCGGCACCGGATATTTTCCTGACCACAGCTGAAATGATTGGCGCATCCCCGTCAAATTGTCTGGTGATTGAGGACTCTCGTAACGGTGTTCAGGCGGCCAATAGTGCGGGCATGCGCTGCATTGGCTATCACAATCCGGGATCAGGCAACCAGGACTTATCCAAAGCCGATCTTCAGATTTCCAGTTACGATGAGTTATGGACGTTGAAGGATACGCTGCCTTTTGAAGGCAGATTGCCGAGCCTGGCGAAGCTACGCTGAGCAGAAATAAATCTGGAATTAACGGCCTGAACATACCTATCGAAAAAAAACCCAACCCGCTTCAATTCTTTCGAATTGGAGCGGGTTGGGTTTTGCTTGCTGCAATGGGTGTTACACGAGAACACATGCTGTAATATCAACTAAACCGAAAGATCGAGACTTCCACCCAGATTGGGATGAGGAGCCGGAAGTGACTTTAACATTTCCGTCATTTGCTGACCTTGTTGTTGTGCTATGTCTTTCGACATAGACATCACCTGCAAACTCGCCGATTGTGCTACGGATGCCTGGCTCATGGCCATTGATAATGCTGCAATATCCATGCTATGTGCTCCTTTCTCTATCTTATCATTTGGGCGTACTTATTATATATCGGTCAGAAGGGGGGAATTGTTAAAAGGTTGATTAAAATGTATACTGAAATCCATTCCATTCAAAAGGAAGGTCACCTATATCTATGAACGGAAAAAAATTCGTGATTCTTTTTGGGCTCCTTGTTGGCCTCTGTGTCGGAACATTTAGTGTTGTACTTTACTGGATCTTGTCTACAGTCTGAGTACTATGCAAACAGACACCTCCATTGAGAAGATGCCTGTTCCATTCTGATCTGATCATTTAAGACTCACGATTCTCCTTATCCTCAGAGAAAAGGATTTTTCTTTAATTCAGATCCGATTTCTTCGCTCACTTCGTTCTCTGTATCACTCAATATTTGATCTGAATATGGTACAGTTGAATAATCAACCTGCAATACAATGGCATACATCCCCTTACCCGGAATCCTAACTTGGCATACAGAATTCTCTTTATTCATGGTTATCAGCTGTGCCATTAATGCTTCTGCTGTTATAACTTCTTTCATCGGAATCACCACACCTTTCTACGGATTTACAGCTACTGCGAACGGACGCGCCCCCACCGGAATGACATCAATTACCGTATTTGTTTCGCCATCGATCACAGAAATGGTATTGTCATCTTGATTGCTTATATAAACTCGATTAGTTAAAGGATTGGCTCCCGCTCCGTTTGGATTAATCCCGACCGGAACAGTAGCAATCACTGTATCGGTCAATCCGCTAATTACTGAAACATTATCTGTATCTCGATTTGGTACATAAATGGCGTTTGTGGATGTATTAACTGCTACTTCAGCTGGCGTAACGCCGACCGGAATGGTATCAATTACGGTATTTGTCACACCATCAATAACGGAAACCGTATTACTGGTAAAATTCGATACATAAATACGGTTGGTCGCTGGATTGACACCTACACGGAATGGATTGACCTGAACGGGTATTGTTGCAATCACCGTATTTGTTACTCCATCGATCACAGACACCGCATCAGAATTAAAATTTACTGCATAGATCCGATTGGTTAAGGAATTGACGCCTATACCCGTTAAAAAATTGAGTCCCGGAATAGTGATCGCATCAATCACCGTGTTGGTCAAACCATTAATAACGGTTACATCTTCAGTTGTGTCCAATGAATTAAAATTTGCCGTATAAATAGCATTGGTCGCTGTATCGACCCCTACGTCACTTGGCTCACTCCCAACCGGAACAGAAGTAATCACTGCGTTGGTTACACTATTAATGACGGATATGGTATTGCTGCCTCTATTTGCGACATAAATACGACTAGTTAATGGATTGACATCAATCCCTGCAGGATTCGTCCCCACAGGAATGGTAGTAATCACTGTATTTGTTTCGCCATTAATGACGGAAACATCGTTACTGTTGAAATTGGCAACATAAATACGGTTGACTGGTGTGTTATCTCCATCCATTTCAAGTTCAGAAGAGACTAATCGATGTGCGGCGACAAGCTGGCCGGAAGCATTTTTGCCCCACACGGAAATCTCCGTCTGCTCTATAGCTGCACCTTCAACTGTAAAGACAAATTCAAATGCATCAAGATTGGCAAAATAAGTCCTTGTCACTACCTGATCCGGGGCAATTGAAATCTGCTCGCTGACATATAAATTCCTCGTAGAGGTCAAATTATAACCTTGTATCAAAACAACAGATCCATCCAAAGAATTCCTGTTATCGATTTTAACTGTAACTTGTTGTGTTGGCCTAACAGCACTGACGGCATTATTCTCAATAGGTCCGGTTGACAAAATGGCCATTTCGATTACCTCCTCCATTTAGATATTATGTTTTGATTTCAACCCTTTTGTGAGCAAATATAATCGATCTATTTAAACCAAAATAAAGACCCTGCAATAATATATGCAGGGGCTAAAATAAGGTTTGGGACAAAGGGTGTACGGTATCATCCGTTTCTATCTCTCAACTTGGTTTGATAGTCAACATCTTCTTTATCTAGTGATCAATCCATACTTCACAAAACTATGATACAATCCATCTTCCTCAACGGTTCCAGTAATATCGTCTGCAATGGCTTTCAGACCTGGCTTTGCATTGCCCATCGCAATGCCGACGTTACAAAACTCCAGCATCTCTGCATCATTCATGCCATCACCGATGGCGAATGTATCCTCCTGCGACATGCCCAGATGTTTCAGCAGATCGGCGATTGCAATGGCTTTGTGAATGCCAGGGATCATTAGCTCACCACTTCCTTCACCAAAGATCGGCACGGTGCACTGAATGACTTCAAATTTGCCTTCGAACTCCTGCTTGATTCGCTCAAACGGGATGACTGAACTCTCCAAGAAACATACTTTGTTCACGTCATCCTTGTACAGGTCGGCCTCTCCATACGTCAATCCGGCAATAAACGGATGCGGTTTCAGTTCCTTCTTCTCTCTGGCTACAGGATCATTCTCCACATCACCATAGATACGGCGTTCCAGGTGAGGTTGCAGATTACTACTCGCATACAGAGCCGAATTGGATTCAAGGTAGAAGTCAATCTCATGTTCATTGAAGAAATCAACCATATGTCGAACATCTTCCGCTGTCACCCTTTTGTGATACAGCACGTCCTTACCAAACTCCACATAGCCCCCACCTGCACCAATCAGGCCATCGAACCCTACATCCCAGATGGAATCATAAATTTCCGCCTTGGATCGGCCTGTACATAAGTAGAGCAGATGTCCATTCTCTCTGGCCTGTTTACATGCCTTCTGTGCTGACAACGGAATACTTCCGTCATCATCTACCAGTGTCCCATCAATATCAATAAAAACAATTTTCGGCTTCATTTCTTGCATCTGCTTATACCCCCATCATGTATCTCGTATATGTCTATGTTATTGAATAAAAGAGTTATAGTATCATCAATCAATTTTTCCAAAAATGTGGTCAGAATTTCGGTTCAGCTTCCAATGGTCACATACAATTCAACTTGTCCATATGTACGGTTTGCCAGTCATCTTCTTGCTCAGCAATAACCGTAAATCCTTGGCGTTTCCAGAAATCTACGGCTCCTGGCAAGAAGCGATGTGTATGCAAGTAAAGTGTCGTATAGTGCATATCCTTCACCACATTCTCCAGTTCTTTGACCAGCATGGAACCAATGCCGTATCTGCGATACGCAGGATCTACATAACATTTCACAATTTCGGCTGCGGACTGGGCTGCATATCGACCGTCCACGGCTTCAATACGTCCATCATATGGTAATATTCCAATCGTTCCGACGATGCCCGCATCCCCCATCATTGCAACAAGAAAGATCGATCCATTGGATTCCAGATAATGTTCTGTGAACTGCTCGAAATCCACAGGTAACCTCGTGTGATCCATCATGGGAAACACTTCTCTACGTACACGCATGGCAAAATCAATGGCATCATGAATCTGACGTGCCTGAACTGGTGTTACTGTCGGTATACCCTGAAGTTGTGTCAAAAGATCCACGTTCCTTCTCCTCTATATTGGGAGCTATCTCTAGGCATTTCCTTAATCCTTCTTCATGCCAGATTGGCTCTCTTCATCTCATCTTACCGAATTTGACCCTTCCTATCAATCTATCTACACTACTAACCAAATTGAAAAAGTGCCCACACAGTCTGATAGAGTTCGCATACGATAAGGCGTGTCACAATCCATGTTGGAGGGAGAAACGCTCATGTGGTTATGGTTAGGTGTTTTTGGTTTCATTTTGCTAGCAATAATCGTGTTCGTGTATCGTTATCTGGACCAACGTGCCGAGAGCAAGTTTCACCCACATGCTCCCAAGCAGCTCTTAGTCAAATTCAAGGAAGGTACAACACCAGATGAGATGCACACCCTTCACAAAAAAGGGAGATGTAAAGTCGCGGAAACATACGAGGATTTGGGTTGGTACCGTGTGGAATCCCGCAAAAAAATGCACCGGATGCTGAAACATTACAAAGATCATGAGTTGATTGAACATGCAGAGCCAAATTACCTTGTTGAGGCTTCCTTCACCCCTAACGACCCTTTCTTCCCTTACCAGTATAACCTGTCCAAAATCAATGCACCCGCTGCATGGGATATCACTCAAAGTAACAGCTCTGTTAAAATCGCCATTATCGACACTGGTGTACAGCTAAACCACCCAGAATTGGCTTCCAAGCTCATCCCCGGTTACGATTATGTTGATTATGATAATATCCCTGAAGACGGGAACGGACATGGTACCCATGTAGCAGGGATCGCTGCTTCTGTTACCAACAATAGTGTGGGAATCGCAGGCGCTGCACCACTCGCATCCATCGTTCCGCTCCGGGTACTGGATAACAACGGGCAAGGAACGGTAGGTAATGTCGGTAACGGGCTTGTCTATGCTGCCAATAACGGTGTACAGGTTGTTAACCTGAGCCTTGGTGGTCCGATGGGAGACGCATTCCTCCAAGCTGCTGTGCAGTATGCTTGGGATCGTGGAGCCGTAATTATCGCTGCAGCCGGCAACGACAACACTTCATTCCCGATCGTACCCGCATCGTATCCCAACGTCATTGCTGTCGCATCAACTAATCCTTCCGATCTCAAATCCAATTTCTCCAACTATGGCTCCTGGGTTGATATGGCTGCACCAGGAGATACCATTCTATCCACCTATCTGGGTGGTTCCTATGCCTACCTGAGCGGAACATCCATGGCAGCCCCACATGTGGCCGGAGTGGCCGCACTTCTCGCTGCACAAGGTAAAACCAATGCCCAGATTCGGGATGCACTATGCTTCGCTTCTGATCCAGTATCCGGCTCCGGAGTCTACTGGACGTATGGACGATTGAATGCCTATCGGAGCTTACAGGTGCCATAATACACTGACTATTGCTCATGTTTGCACAAAGGCATATCTTCTATCTTCACGAATAAAAAAAGAAGGGGCATCTGTATATAAGATGCTCCTTCTTTTGCTTAAAAAGTATTCGTTGTTAAACTTTTGCCGCCCAAAGCTCTATTTCAATTTTAATCTCTGGCAGACCTAACTCCGTAATATATCCAATCGTCATTGCAGGATAATTCGTATTAAATAATTGTCCCCATTCAGCATATAAATAATCCCAATCGATTTTCTCGGTTGCCCATACGTTCACTTTGATAATATGTTCAGCCTCTAAACACTCAGATTCGAGCACTGTTTTGATATTATTAAATGTATTAGTAACTTGCTCATTCAGACTGTCCGGAAAGAGTCCGCTTGCATCTGCTCCAATTTGACCCGAAGTTACAAATAACTCTGCGTTCCTCGGAATTCTTGTAATATGCGTGTATTGTCCTACAGGAGCTGGCATATTCGCTGGATTTTTTCTGGTGATTTTTTCGATTTTCATTTGGATTACCTCGTCATTCTTAAGATTTTTCTGCGTTATTTCCTAGTTTTCTTCCGATTTTGGGCAGACATCTCCCTTGGAATAGATTCTAGAAAAAGACAGCAGTAGAGTAGCCATATCCGGAAGATATAACCGCAAGTGATTTTTTCTTCATGATTGGATACTCCCCCTTCTTAAGTGACAAGATTCTCTTGATTTTTTAATTATATCTGAAAGCCACATCATGGGTCAAATTCATCCCCTCATAAACAAAGAGCAATCCCGTAATAACGAGACTGCTCTTTGTCTATTCTATAGCGTTGGACACCTTGTATCAGAAATATTGTGCGCCATTACTCGCAATGACATCTTTGTACCAATGAAAACTTTTCTTTTTCACTCTGCGAAGTGTACCCGTGCCATCATTATTTCTATCTACATAGATATAGCCGTACCGTTTCTTCATCTCTCCGGTACCCGCACTGACCAGATCAATCGGTCCCCAACTTGTGTAACCTATGAGTTCTACACCGTCTTGAATCGCTTCAGCCATCTCGGCAAAATGACGATTCAAATATTCGATGCGATAGTCATCTTCAACGGAGTCATTGCCTAACAGCACATCGGTTGCCCCAAGTCCATTTTCCACGATAAACAAAGGTTTGCCATAACGATCATGCAGTTGATTACATGTAATTCGAAGACCTTTAGGATCAATAGTCCATCCCCACTCGGATGTTTGCAGATACGGATTCTTCACTGAACCAAATACATTACCTTCGGTAGAATCCTTCAAAATCTCAGGGTCTGTACTTGTACAACGGCTTGCATAGTAGCTAAAACCAATATAATCGACTGTATTCTGCATCAAAATATCTTGGTCTTCTGGTTGCATTTCAATCTGAATATCATTTTCCCTGAAAAATCTTTTGGTATAACCCGGATATGCTCCTTTCGACTGCACGTCGATGAAAAAGAACGATTCACGGTCTTTCTCCATGGCCTTCCACACGTCATCCGGATTAGAGCTGTACGGATAGACCATACCAGCGGCTAACATACACCCGATCTGTGCACCAGGAATGATCTCGTGACAGGCCTTCACAGCAAGTGCACTCGCTACCAATTCATGGTGCGCTGCCTGATACAGGACCTGCTCTTTGTCTTCACCTTCTTGAAGAACAATGCCCGCTCCGATGTAAGGAAAATGCAGTAACATATTGATCTCATTAAACGTCATCCAATACTTCACTTTATGCTTGTATCGATTGAACAACGTCGTCGCATATTTCTCGAAGAAACCGACCATCTTGCGATTCTTCCACCCGCCGTAAGTCTCGACCAGATGCACAGGTACATCGAAATGACAGATCGTCACAACAGGTTCAATGTTGTATTTCAATAACTCATCAAAGACATCATCATAAAATTGTAAGCCTGCTTCATTTGGCTCCGCTTCATCCCCATTAGGGAAAATCCGTGCCCAGGCTACCGAGAGCCTCAGGCACTTGAATCCCATTTCTGCAAATAACGCAATATCTTCCTTATACCGATGATAGAAGTCAATAGCTTCATGTGAAGGATAGAATTCCCCTGCTTTTGGCTCATACGAATCCAGGTTACCCAGCGCAATATTCCATCGATTGGCACCAATCGGAATCAGATCTACCGTTGTTAAACCTTTGCCACCTTCCAGATAGGCACCTTCCAATTGATTTGCTGCTGTTGCTCCTCCCCAGAGAAAATTCTCCGGGAAGGCTGTAAATTTTTCATTCATTGAGGAGTTCCTCCTAAACCATCTGTAATTTCAATTAACTTAATACCGTGATCAATTTATCTTTCTCATGAACAGATGCATCTTTCGTTCCTACAACGTCCAGATAATTCGAAGTATTCGTGACAATGATCGGTGTAACCGTCTCATATCCTGCATCCTTAATCGCTTGCAGGTCAAACTCAACAATCAAATCACCTGCGTTAACACGGTCTCCGTCCTTCACATGGGTTGTAAAATGTTCACCTTTCAGCTTCACCGTATCCTGACCAATATGGATCAGCATCTCTACACCATCATCGCTTACAATACCAATGGCATGTTTCGTGCGATATACCGTTTGAACAATACCCGTAATTGGAGATACCACTCTACCGCTGGTTGGACGAATTGCAATCCCTTTACCCATATGCTCTCCTGCAAACGTTACGTCATTAATATCTTTCAGTGCAACGACTTCACCAGCCATTGGGCTCACGATTTCGTATCTGCTGTTCGGATTTGGATCAAGTACAGGTGCTGGAGCTGGTTTAGCTTCTACTTTGTCTTGGAACCCAACCACATACGTCAGAACAAAACCAACGATGAATGCTACCAATACTGCGACAATGGACATATAGAATCCAGAATCTGGACCTGCTTCTTTGTTGATAAAGCTTGGAATACCGAAGATACCCAGTCCACCAAAAACGTAAAGCTTTGAGCCTGCCCATCCTAAAATACCACCACCGACAGCACCACCAATACAACTCATGATAAACGGCTTTTTCAATGGAAGAGTTACACCATAGATTGCCGGCTCAGTTACTCCGAATATACCGGAAATAAACGCTGGAATACTTAATGATTTCAACTTGGAATTTTTTGTTTTGAGCAGAACTGCAAGTACTGCACCCGTTTGAGCAAAAGAAGCGCCGAAGGACATTGCAAGAACTGGATCAGCCCCCGATGTACTTAGGTTAAGAAGCATAACCGGTACAAGTCCCCAGTGAAGTCCAAACAGTACTAGCACTTGCCAGAATCCGCCGAGAACCAAACCTGTAATAATTGGACTCAATTCATAGATACTTGTTGTACCTGCACCAACCAATTGACCTGCCCAAGTGGCTATTGGACCAATTACAATGAAGGTTACCGGAACAATCACGAGCAAAGTGAAGAATGGAACCAAGAATGTGCTAACCACTTTAGGAATGATGTTTTTGAAGAATCTTTCAATCTTCACAGCGAAGAACGTAGCAATAATGATCGGAATAACCGATGTTGAATACGTCATCAATATAACCGGGATACCTAAGAACGTAATGTGAATTGGTGATTCAAACAATGTACCTGTGAACAAAGTGTATAGTGGATCTCCTGCAGTCAAACCGGACAGCGTAGGATACACTAACGAAGCACCTATCGCCATACCCAGGAACGGTGAACCCCCAAATTTCTTGATTGCCGTGTATCCAAGGAAGATCGGGAAGAAGTAGAACAGTGAATCACCAAGTGCATTCAGCAAATGATATGTTCCTGATGTATTTTCTACCCATCCAAATGCTACAAACATGGCTGTAAAACCTTTGATCATACCTGTTGCAGCCAGCAAACCGAGTAATGGTGTGAACACACCGGAGATCATGTCGATAAAGCGGCTGAACAACCCTACCTTTTTACCTGAGTTGTCTGCTTCCTCTTCAATCTGACCTTCGGTTGGGAAATTCCCTGCCTTAACCACTGCTTTATATACATCCGGCACTTCGTTGCCGATAACGACTTGATACTGTCCACCACTCTGCATGACGGTAATAACACCTGGCAGATTTTTAAGTTCTTCCGTTTTGGCTACGCTTTCATTTTTCAGTTTAAACCGCAGTCTTGTTACACAATGGAATACGCTGTTTACATTGTCTCGACCACCTACACCTGACAGAATGTCCTTAGCTAATTGATCGTAGTTGCTCATTGTAATTCTCCCTCTCTAAGTAGACTCCCCATGACTTTTGAAACAAATAAAACCTGAACCACTGAACATACACAACATACCGGATCGTCCGGAAATCAGTCGTGTTATTCAGCAATTCAGGTTTTGCCCTTAACGGTTGCAACCCTGTAAGGCTGTACACATTGGTATTTAATTATTTTAACAACGAAAGTAAGTTACACCCTAGACCCTCTTAAAGGAGGATGATCGGAATTGCCTGATTGAACAGTTACAACCCGATTAATGTATGCGCTTACTTCATGAACCCATCATAGTACATCTGAACTACATTTGCAACACTTATTTTAATAATTTATTTAATAATAATCGATAGCGTGTCGCTTCTAACAACATGGACATATTCACCTGTCAATTCATAACGTTTTCATGCATCTTTTCTGATTGGAGTAACATAGAATTGACCCGCAAGAGATCACTTTTTTCAAAGTATACAACTTGCAGGTCTTTATAAGATACGGACAGAATTAACCAATAATCGTAATCAATTTATCCTTCTCTTGCACTTCACGATTTGTTGTCGCAACCACGTCCAAATAATCAGCCGTATTGGTTACAATAATCGGTGTAACGGTCTCATATCCCGCCTCAATGATAGCTTGAAGATCGAATTCAACGATCAAATCGCCAACAGTCACACGATCCCCGTCTTTTACATGTGCAGTAAAATGTTGCCCTTTGAGCTGTACCGTATCCTGACCGATATGGATTAGAATCTCTACACCTTGATCATCTACAAGTCCAATCGCATGTCTGGTACGGTAAATCGTCTGTACCACACCATTAATCGGGGATACAACTCTTCCACTGGTTGGACGAATGGCAATTCCTTTACCCATATGTTCACCAGCAAATGTAGCATCATTAATTTCTTTCAGAGGAACCACATCACCCGTCATCGGGCTGGCAATTTCGTAGCGATTGTTTGGATTAGGCTCAAGTGCAACCTTCTCTTCTTTTACTGGCTCTGGAGCCTGTTTGGCAGCCTCCGGATTAGCAGGATCTTTGAATCCTACAAAATAAACAAGAACAAAGCCTAATACAAAAGCAATGATAGTAGCAATCATGGCCATCCAGAATTCATAGTTGATCCCTTCTGTGGGACTAATGAGCGCTGGAACACCGAAGATTCCTGAAGCAAATACAAACATTTTGGAACCAGCGAATCCAATAATACCACCAGCGGTTGCAGAAGCAATACAACTCATAATAAATGGTTTTTTCAATGGCAAAGTAAGACCATAAATAGCAGGCTCAGTTACACCAAAGATACCGGATACAAAGGCAGGAACTCCAAGTGATTTGAGTTTAGTATTTTTCGTTTTAAGCATAACGCCAAGAACGGCACCAATCTGAGCAAAAGAAGCAGCAAACATCATCGCCAGAATTGGATCTGCTTTCAGAGTGGACAGATTGAGCAACATGATGGGTACGATACCCCAGTGCAATCCAAAGATGACCAATACTTGCCACAATCCACCAACAACAATACCGGTTACCAACGGACTCAAGTCATAGATGCCCGATACCCCGGCACCAATCAGCTGACTTGCCCATGTCGCGATTGGACCAATCAAGAGGAATGTCACAGGTACAACAATCAGAATGGTAAAGAATGGCGTGAGGAACGTTCTCACAACAGAAGGAATGATCTTTTTGAAGAACGTTTCTACCTTTGCCCCAAAATAAGCAGCAATAATTATCGGAATTACGGATGAGGAATAACTCATCAAGATTACAGGAATACCCAGGAACGTGATATGAATCGGAGATTCAAACAATGTGCCTGCAAACAGTGTATACAACGGGTCTCCACCGCTAAGACCGGATAAGGTCGGATATACAAGTGATGCTCCGATGGCCATCCCGAGAAATGGAGATCCACCGAATTTTTTCATTGCTGTATAACCTAAGAAGATTGGGAAGAAGTAGAACAGGCAGTCTCCAGCAGCATTCAACAATTGATATGTTCCTGAAGCCGGGTCCAACCACTCAAGAGAAGTAAACATGGACAAGAAACCTTTGATCATCCCTGTTGCAGCAAGCAAGCCAAGAATGGGTGTAAATACACCTGAGATCAAGTCGATAAATCGACCCAAGAGACTTTCTTTTTTGCCGGAAGAGTCAGACTCATCATTATTAGAGACCGGTCCATCAGTACTCATATTGCCAACTTGTAGCAAGGCTTTATACACATCAGACACTTCGTTGCCCACGACAACCTGGTACTGTCCACCGCTTTGCATTACCGTTATGACTCCTGGCAGATTTTTGAGTTCGTCTGTTTTGGCATTACTATCATTTTTTAATTTGAAACGAAGTCTGGTCGCGCAGTGAACTACGCTGTTAATGTTCTGTTTACCACCAACGCCAGACAGAATGTCTTTGGCTAATTGCTCGTGTTTCATGAAGTTGTTTCTTCCTTTCTGGTTAAACACGGATTCGAAGCCTATTGGAGAGAATAAAAAAACCTGAACATCTGAATGTGTACGGAACATCCGGTTAACGGTATGTTCTGTCATTCAATCGTTCAGGTTTTGCCCTGGTGGTTGCAACCCTGCAAGTTGATCTATGGGATTATTCAGAAGTTGCATTCACAACTCTCTCAATATGAATCGTTAAGTACATGATTTCTTCGTCAGTTAGTTGATAGGTGTAGTTGCTTTCAATGAACTTCTTGATTTTCTCCGAGCACTTGTGCGCTGCTGGATACTTTTTCTGAATCATCAGGAACAGTTCATCGTCGTTGTTGCTCTTGTAATGTTTTCCCTTCACCAAACGTTGGGCGAAAAACTTCAAATGCGTCACAAAGCGATAGAATGTCAGTGAGTTCTCATCAAAATCAATCTTGAAATGATACTTGATAATCGTCAAGATTTCCTGCATGACCTGTGTCATACTCTTGATGTTGGGCATTTCTTCGTTCAAAGCTGCATTGACAAAGTGAAGTGCCATAAAACCGGCTTCGTCCTCGGGCAGGATTACGCCAAACTGATCACAGATCATATTGAGCGCTTCCATTCCGACTTCGTATTCCTCTTTGTATAACTGCTTCGTCTCCCAGATCAACCCGTTGCGTATAGGCAGATTCTTGCGATACCGCTCAATGGCAAAGTGAATATGGTCTGTGAGGTGCAAGTAAATGCTCTCATTCAGTTTCTTGCCAAGTTTTAATTTGGCGTAAGCGATGATTTCCTCGGACACTTTCATGTATTCCAGAGGAATGCTTGAGATTAATGCCTTGAAGTTTTCCTGAATATCTTCATTCTGTAAAGTAAATATCTTATCGATATGCTGCTCGGAAACCATATCACCTGCCCGCTTCTGATAAGCAATCCCCCGGCCAATGATAATAACTTCCTGTTGTTCGTCATTCATTGCAACTACAGCATTATTGTTCAGCACCTTCTCGATTTTCACTTTATCACTCCAATATACAGAAAAAGACAAACCAATCCCTTTTCTCAAGGTAAACGGCTTTGCCTGATTCAACAGTTACAACCCGATATGTTGTACGCGCTTCCCTCATAATATTACAAAGTTCTACACAGTGCAACAAAAAGTTAATATCGTATTAGCATGACTCCCGATCTAGGTAAATATACTCACAGGAGTGAGCAAAACAAGAATTATTTAACAGGTATTTACAATTTATTGTTTTTGCTTTCTTTCTCCAGTTCGGCTTCAATTCCTCGATTAATCATGTCCATCTGTTCTGAATCCAAACGATCCACTTGCGTGTATTCTTTATCCCTCTCATACTCCTGCGCCTCGCCTTTGTTCATTAATCCCAGATGATTCTTGATGTCTCGGATATCTTCACGCATATGCATCGTCTGGCGGTATTGGTCTAAAACAAGTGCAAAAATAATGCCCCCGGCCACTATTGGACCAAATGGGAACAGATAACATAAAACAAGTCCTATGAGCAAAAATATAACAAAATACATGTGTAATGCCCCTCTCATATAAGTCTACTCTGCTAAGATAGACGTTTCTCAGATTATAAATTAAATCGTTTCTGAATTAACTTTGCCACTTCATCCGGGCTCTTGTTTCGCTCCAATCTTTCCGATGGGTCAATCTCAAGAAATGTGTAGCTCTAATTTCACCTTATAAAATCGGAGTTTTTCACTTGGATATTAGCTTTATCATTTCATCCAAAATAAGCTTTTCTTCATACAAGCCATCTAATATCTGATCTCTGATTCTAGATAAAACATTCTGGTCTTTTGTTATGTTATATTTTAGAGTCATATTTTTTATTATTCAAATCTTCTTACTATGTTTTCATAGCTTTCTAGAAGATTGAGCTTGGAGAACATTAACAACCTTGAATCACCTGTATTCATTTAAATATTTGAATTTTTAACAAATATATACTAAAATACAAATAAACAAGCAATAATCTCCCATAATTAAGGTATATGAGTAAAAAATTTATCTAGTGAAGGGAGCACCATTGATGAAAACATTGCCTCTTTGTAATCCTCTCATCTCAAACTATCCTCAACATGCCTTTTATCTTTCCATTATTTCTGACCATCAGGAGTGCCAACCTTGGATTTACTCGAATTATGCGAATCTATTTCTATCCGATTGGAAAAATGACGAGATTTTCTTGGACTTCTACGTACAGACACCAGAACATCACTTTAATCCCTGGTTCAAAGACTCACAGCGACTGCACCGCAATCTTATCCTGGGGTCTATTCCTGATTTCATCTCGTTTATTAAGGATCAGATCGATTCCGGGCATTACGTATGGACCCACGTGGATGAATATTATATTCCTGATACGCCTTCGTTTCGCAACTATCGTTTTGCACATGCGGTTATGATCTATGGATATGATGACTCCACACGGGAGTTTCAGCTTGCTGGATTCTTCAAGTATCGGATTTATTCTCGAACAACCGTCTCTTATGATGATCTGAAGACGGCGTTCGAGCATTGTGATATCTATGATGATTATCTGAACTTCACACATCTGTTAAAGATTAACCCGGAGTACCACAATGGGAAAATTTATGAGTTTTCTCTCTCCTACTTTGCCGAATGTATGGAAAACTACTATACCTCTCGTAATGAAACGGAAAACTTCAAGAGCTTTTATACGCCTGCGCTTTATTCGGATCGCACCTTCGGTCTGGATATCTATAATAAACTAATCATGTTTTTTGAGATGATGCTTTCCAAGCAGCGAACCATTGATACACGTTTGTTGTATACGTTGAAAGAACACAAAAAATTTATGAATCTCAAAATTAAGTATATAGAACAGGAAGGCCACTATGTTTTTCCCGTAAAGTTTAAAGACAACTATATTCGAGTTGAACAAGAGGCAACGATTATCCTGAACCAGTTTTTGAAATACGGCATGACCCAACGTGAGGATCATATCATCAGCTTGATGGGCAGATTAGGTGCTCTGTACCAACTGGAGAAAGAATCACTTGAGCTGTTATTAAATGATTTCAACAGTCGGGGTATTCGCAGTGGCAAACCGATATTAAGCCAAAGCTGACGGCCCGCTTTGGTTCAAACTCTGGAGAAGGTCCGTTTGCTGTCCTTCTCCATTCAAGTCCTGAAGACTGACCATTTCCCGGTACAATCCCTCTCGATTTAACAGTTGATCATGCGTTCCTGATTCAACCATCTCCCCTTTATGCATGACAAAAATCAGATCCGCATTTTGAATCGTTGATAGACGATGAGCAATAACGATGGTTGTTTTTCCTTCACGGTAACGGTCAATGGCTTGCTGCAGGCGTCTTTCTGTTGTCAAGTCCAGCGCCGAGGTTGCTTCATCCAATATCAGAATGTCTCTGTTTTGAATCAAGGCTCTGGCGATGGCAAGACGCTGACGCTGGCCTCCAGACAAGGTGATCCCCCGATCACCAATAAAAGTATCGTATCCCTCCGGCAGACTCACGATATAATCATCGATTTGTGCTGCCTCGCAAGCGGATCTCATCAAACTCGCAGACTGCTCATCTTCTATTCCCATTAAAAGATTGTTTTGAATGGTATCCGGAAAAAGATAAGGTTCTTGAAATACAATGCCTATACGCTCTGTCCACTCTGAACGGTACAATTGGTTGAGCGGCTTACCATTCACCAGTATACGACCTCCATCCGGATCGAAATAACGGATGAGGAGTTGGGCAATGGTTGACTTTCCGGAACCGCTGGTACCAACAATGGCAATTTTAAGTCCCATTGGAATGTTGAAGGTCAGATTATTCAATATAACATTTCGCCCTGGCTCGTAGCTAAAGTCAACATGGTTAAAAGATAGACTTTGCAACGGCAAAGGTACAGGAGAGTTGCCTTCATCCATTTGCTCCCCTTCCATCACGTTGAGCAATCTTTCCACGCTGGCACCGCCTGCGGACCAGTCCATAAATGAATTGAACAAATCCTGTAAGTATTGGATAAACTGGAATCCAAGCTGGAACAGGACAACGAACATGCCAATGGATAGTTCGCCTTGTAGGACCAGCAAACCTCCATATCCAAGAATGAGCACTCTCACCCCCCAATTCAGGGGTTCGCTGGTGATCATTTTGAGATTCACTTGTTTGCCTTCCTGCATCACTTTCTCGTAATACGTATTGTACAGCTTGTCATATCTCTCTTTCTCCCAGGCCAGTCTGTGATAAGCCAGCACTTCTCGGGTGGACGAGATCCCTTGCTCAATATGAACGAGCACACCGGATTTCGCCTTCTGAACATGGCCGGCTGCCTTCTTCAGTTTAACTGCGAAGACTCTGCCGAGAATCACGTATGCTGTCCCCAGTACAAAGCAAGCAATCAGCATGACTGGACTGACCATCCCAATCATAACGGCTACAAACAGAACCACAAATAGCTGCTGAATACCGCGAGGAATCTGATTTCCGATCATATCGGCAACCTTGTCCAGATCCTGGGTAATGTAATGCACATATGTAGCTATGCGTTCTTTTTGCAATTGACGTATCGAGATTCTGTATACATAGGACATAAAGTCATCGGCCATACGGGATTGAATAACGGACTGATTTCGATGCATCATGTGCGGAGCATAGGTGAACAGCACGGCATAAAGAAGGAAAGCCAGCACAAAAAGACAGACGATCTCTGGCACAAGTTCATATTGGCCTTGTAATAAAATATTGTCAATGAGACGCTGCTGGAGAGCAATGATACTCAGGAAAGACAAAGACTCCAGGGACATCAGAATGACGGAGATGAGCAGCAATGAGGGACGCGACATGATATATTTTTTTAGAAAATGAATATGCTTTTTCATCGACAAGCTCACCCCTCCTCTCCCGAATTCAGCTGATAATAAGCTCCCTGTCTTCTCATCAATTCCTCATGGCTTCCCAGTTCCCGGATTTGTCCATGTTCAAGCACAACAATCACATCATAATCCTTAATGGTAGATAACCGATGAGCAACGGCAATGGTCGTCCTGCCTAGCAGTAGACGTTCCAGTGCTTGCTGTACTTCTTGTTCACTCGCTGTATCAAGCGCGGACGTTGCCTCATCAAGCAATAGAATGGAAGGTTTCTTGATAAACATACGTGCAATGGATATACGCTGCTTCTGACCTCCGGACAAGTTAACGCCTCTTTCCCCGAGCAGCGTGTCATATCCATCCGGCTGAGCCGAGATGAAATCATGTGCATATGCGGCCTTGGCCGCCTGGATCATGTCTTCCTCTGTCGCGTCCGGATGACCAAAAAGAATGTTATTGCGAATGGTATCGCCAAAAAGATACGTTTCCTGGGACACATATCCTATACTTTCTCGCAATTGTGCAAATGAAAGTTTTCGTATAGGTACACCGTCCAACAGAATTTCACCCTGCTGTGGATCATAAAAACGAACCAGAAGCTGAAGCAGGGTAGACTTTCCGTGTCCACTTGGACCTACGATGGCCACTCGTTGACCGCTCTTAATCATCAGATTAAAATCCGAGAGCACTTCCGGACCCTTGTTATATCGATATGTGACGTGTTCGAACCGAATCTCTCCTCTGATTTCCTTCAAGCAGATAGGTGCGGCCTCTTCGACAACCTGAGGTTCTGTTTGCATGAAGCGATGGATCTTGGAAGCTTGATGCATCAGTACTTTCTGCTCCGTAATAACCGTAATGACAAGAGTTACCGTTTGCATGACCTGGAAATAGTAAAGCAAATACGCCGACATCTCTCCTACGCTCATCGCCTGTTCCTTGACCAAGTGGATGCCGTACAGGATGACTGCTACTCCACCAACGTAATAGGATAATCGGCGTATCGTGCCCCTCCAGAAAGCCATCCATAACATGCGAACCCGTCCATCCAAAAAAGGCTGCATGTGTCCCTTGAACCGTTTCCAATCCCATTCCTCGGCTCCGTGGGCACGCATTTCGGTCAGAGCTGACACGCTCTCGTATACCTTTTGATTATAGGCTATGCGCTGTTCCGTATTCTGCTTAGCCAAGATGGTAGCCTTTCTTTCGATGGATGGTCCAACCAGATAATAGAGAAGCAGGCACGGCACCATGATCAGTGTTAAAGGAATGCTAATAGCACACATCACCGTGACGGATACAATAGAGACTACAATGTTTTGGATCGTATGCGGAAGAAGAAACCGATAGAAGTCTTGCAGGATACTCACTTCCGTGTTCATGAACGACAAGCTTTCACCAACAGGGCGTTGTTGGAAATAAGAATACCCCAGCTTCCTCATATGACTAAAAATATCGTATTGCAAATCTCGTGCCGCCTTCTCCTGAATGGACCTCTGCAACAGATTTTGCCATGCCATCAGACCAAACATCAGAAACATGCCGGCAACCAACAGAATAATGAGCCACCGGAATCGGATCACATCAGCAGATGGAACGATGATATCGATGAAATACTGAACGCCCTTGGGAATGAAAACCTGAATGAACGTGACTCCAATACCGCAACACACCAGCAGCCAAAACATGCCATAGTATTTTTGCACATAAGACAGGACCCATCGATAAGTTTGAAATAGTGAGTCTTGGGGAGGTACCGATCGTTTAGATTGTATTGCTGCTGAGACATTATCCTTCATATGTCACCCTCAAACTTTGCGCCCTTTCAAGGCAGCAACCTGTGATCTATTAAATTCAGCTTTCCGTTCGCCAGTAACAGCCGATCATTGTGATACATCAGACTTGCAGAACGCAAATCCCGAAAAGCCCTTTCCAAGGGAAGCTGGTCATTAGCGGTGTAACCGTAGGATAGTCCTGCAATGTCTATCATTTGATCCGTTGCCTGAAAAAGAGTCTCTGATGCCAAAATTTTAAGATTATTGATGTGAATATTGAACCGCGGCGCTTCAAGCAGTTTCAAATTCCCCTGGTTGGAATGATCTTCGTACTGTTTGATCATCTCGTTAAGGTATATGTTGACCGTGTCCAACTGCAGCCGAATCCTTGCAAGCCTTGCATAGAGCAACTCAGACTGCAAATTGAAGCGGGAACGATTTTGCGGATTACGGATGAGTTGTATTAACCCTTCGTATACTCCCTTAGCGGCTCCAAGCCAACAGGCAGACCATAAAATATGTCCCATGGGAATCATCGTCTGTACAGCTAGCGGTTTGAATTCTATCGCTGCACCGATCAGCTGTTCTTCTCCAATTGAGCCACGAATGTGTATCCCCACACTGCCGGTCCCTCTCATCCCCATGGCATGCCAATCGGAGACACTTTCCAGTTCCAGTTGATGTCGTTCGGCAAAGACCAGTTGGACATCACTGTCGGGACTTTGATCAGAAGGTTTCATTGTGATGAGAAACCAGTCGGCGTGCTCACCGCCGGTTACAACTGGAGCATCTCGGTCAATATAGAGCGAGCTTCCATTGGTAACCATCGGACTTTGGGACGAGAGCAAGTGCCCCCCTTTTCCCTTTTCAGTTGTGACTGAGGCGATTAAGGGCTGTTCCTCCTGCAGCCTGGACAGAAGATGATCTGAAAAATCATTCTGTTCTTGACGGATTAATACCTCCACCTGCTGTATGTGCATGGCCCATATCATTCCCGTGGATAAGCACCCGCTTGCCAAAAGTTCTGCCATAGAGGATAAGGAACGGAGTGAAGGCCGTTCACCGCCTGACAGGCTAGGGATTGATGCTGACATTAGGCTTGCAGACTTCAAGTCAGTTATATTTTCTTTGGGGAAGGACCCATCCCGGTCATGATCACCGGCTCTTTCAGCAAAGCGCTTTGCCGCCAATCTTACCTCGGACAATGTGTCCGTGACTTCGGATACTTCATACGAATATCGCATATCAAAATCCCTTTCACTTAAATGGATTTGGTCAGAAATGCTTCATCTTTTCCCTGGAACGATTGGATTGCTCTTCTGAAGTTTGAACGGTCGATTCGTATCAAATAATCGTTCCTCAAAGGAATTCTGCCAACGGATAGCAATATCTTCACTGTTGTACCGATACACCTGATGGAGGAATTCCCGATCTTCCATATTCAGCTTGTCCAGGAATCCTTCCGGTCCGGCCCCACCATACAGGGTCTGCGTATAATGCAGGGCATAGAATACTTCCTTTTGGAAATTCAAATCCTGTGCCCGCTGCAGTACCTTATCCCAATCCACATTCACTTGAGGGCTGTCCAGGAATCGGTGAATGTCCATGAATTTATAGAGCAGGATATCCTTGTACGCCATTACATCCAATTCACTTGTTGCTTCTCGGGTAAGATGGATAAGCATGAATAACAGCAGATCTTCCCATTCCAAGGTGCGGACAGGATGTCCTGCAACATCAATAACCTGGCTTCTCTCCAACATTTGCTGCACTGCCGTATCAGTACGGCGACTGGTCATGAGATCAAGCGAAAATTGCAAATCCAACGCATGATATTCAAGAAACGGACTATTTTCTATATATTTGGTCAAAGGAATCACTTCATGGGACACCATTGATCGGATCATAATTTCCCTGCGAGGCAACGGGGTAACCGAATTCGTTTTATAATTGATCATTCCCTGCACGTATCCCATTTCCTTCATAACCGCTATCGCTTCATCAATTTGGCTTGAATGTATAAGCATATCATTATCTTTGAAATCCCGGCTCCCCAGATCCCCATAGGCGACTTGGGAAAGTACGATCCCTTTCAGCAAACTGTATTGAATACTCCGCTTGTCCAGCTCATGGCAGATATCAAGGGTGAATCTGCACTGTTGTTCGCCTCGCATTTTTTGCATATGATACATTTGCTTGACCGAACTAACGAATTTGCCGTAGATCGCCTTCTCCGTGCCTTTCACCAAAAAGTAACGCTCGATATTCTGCCATGCGGTTCCCATCACACCATGGGTATGCAGCATGCCGAATACTCGGCTCCAGTCCATGTGAGCAGCCATTAATTGACGAAAATCTTCAATCTCCGCATTACGAAGAGCAGGTTTTGAACACAATAAAACCAATCTTTCTTCATCGGTTAGAGTAGAATCTGATGACATGGCAAATAGCTCCTTTCGCCTTGGAAGAGAATTACTTCTGCCCGACAATAAAAATATTATTTCCACGCGATACAAGTTCTTCTACATCAAGATACTGGGATTCAATCTCCAAAATGCTCTCGAACACAGCCGGATCAGACAAAATCTCGCTCAGGGTTTGGGTGTTACCCTCAATCTGTGTCTCCAGAAATCCGGGATAAATGAAGGCTGGGAAGCCTTTAAGATTTAATACTTTTAGCCCGCATTCAAGATAATATTCTTGAAGCTGCTTGGGAGTAAACATATAAATATCGGGCATTTCGAGCGTGAATCGCCCTTTGCCGCCCGTTAACTTCCGTGCCTCTTCAATTCTGCCCAGGGAAATATTAAAGTACAGGGCATGGTACAGATTAGGTGTAAACGATACCAAGTACCCCTTGGGCTTAAGCAACTTCACGACTTCGTGCAGCATTTTTAGCGGCTCTTCCACAAATCCCAATACGTTATGAAAGTTAAAGCAGACATCCACGGATGCCGGCTGTACGCCTTCAATAGCATGAAGGTCACCTTGGCGGATCGTCCATCTGTCCTGAAGATCATTCGCTTCGCGTTTGGCCATCGCTTGTCTAAGCATGTCTTCCGACAGATCATACGTATATCCGGTGCTCTCCGGATATTCTTGAAGGACTTTAAGCGACCAGCGACCAGTCCCTCCACCCGCGTCAAAAAACGTGAACCCGGCGGGTAATCGATCCAAGACTTCTTTTTTGAAAACGTTCCATAACAGCTGGTCGGAGAGCTGCCAATATGCCTGCTCCTCTACCAAGTCGTACTTGTCCGCTTTATTTTTGAAATACGCAATGGTGTCGTGTGTTGTTTTGCTCATGTTAAATCCCCCTTCTCCAATGGTTGAAATGGTTTATTATCTTCCGATTGCAGATACAACTGAATACCCACAGAATCAATCCAGCTGAAGGCTTCCAAATCCTGCTCTGCCATTTGCTTTAATTCTTTCACAGGTACCCAACGTCCGTCACGAGCCTGATCGCCGGACTGCAAGGCTATGCCTTCAGCTTCGCAGCGAAAATATACGCCCATTGAATCGATAGGTCCCTCCAGTGTCTGGTAGACAGCAAAAGGTTGAATGCCCTCCAGTAAACCTGTGTTGGTTCTTACCTGCATGTACGTATCCTTTCCTGCAATGCGAGTCAGTTCAAGGCCTGTTTCTTCCCTGACCTCCCGTTTCAGTCCATCGATCATGGACTCGTACTCTTCGAGTTGCCCTCCAGGCAATTCCCATGCTTTGGGTTGATTGGGCTTGTCCCGAATCTGTAAATACAGTTGGAGCTCACCTTTCACCACTCTTTCGATCATAGCGCGTACGTTAACGTACATGTTGCCCCTCCCCAGACAGGAATTCGCCCATCACGTCATCTAGCTTCAACTGCAGATTGAATTGGAGATGATAAGCCTTGTACTGCCTCGTAATTTTACGTGTGTACCCCAGCAATCGTTTGGCAATGTCGCCACCTAGTCCGCCGCTGGAGAATGAAAAGATATGAGTGAGATACTGTGTCTCAAAAATTCGTTCCTGCAGAGATTGTACGAACGGTTGTCTGCTGGCCGGTATGACAGTATTAACAGCATCCTTCCCCAACAGAACAAACGCACCGACCGTCCAGAATCCAGGCTGTCCAATAAGACCGGATCGGGAGATATACGGAGTGGCATATACTCTCAATTCATCCTCGACAAACATCAGCAACGCCGTGTCATCGGTAATGACGGAGTACCCTGAATCGATTGCTTTCTGGGCAATCGTCGATTTACCGGCTCCGCTTGTTCCT
Source organism: Paenibacillus sp. 1781tsa1 (assembly GCF_024159265.1). Classification (NCBI taxonomy): domain Bacteria; kingdom Bacillati; phylum Bacillota; class Bacilli; order Caryophanales; family Paenibacillaceae; genus Paenibacillus; species Paenibacillus sp. 1781tsa1. The sequence goes on from NZ_JAMYWY010000001.1 coordinate 4,285,059, forward strand.
AGAAAAATAATCGCTTTTCCGTCTTGACCTACAACGCATACCGAGTGCAAGAGAAATGCGTTCATGTCCATCAATTTGGGAAAAAGAGAAATCCGTTGAGAGAATTCCCATGACCGATCTTCATATTCGTCATACCCTGTCCGCTGAACGAAATGCAGTCTGCTGTTCCAACCGGAATCCCAGTCGATGTTATAATTGAACTGCAGGCTGGAACGAATATTCACCCGGTCTTCGCCCCAGATTACTTCGTCTCGTTCCGGGTTGTTAATCCAAGGACTTGTGTCCCAAGCTTCAATCCTGCAGTGATGATCAATCGTTTCTGGCTGATCATCTATCAAGACGTGTGCGTACCAGTTTCTGGTGCGTTCCCCAAGCGCATGAAGACGAGATGCAAAATCCACCTGTACATGAAAGGGACCGTAACGATAAATATACAGAAGAGTTCCTCCTTCCTTAATCTCTTCGGATCTTTCCGGTAGCGGTTCTCGGAAGGGTTTGCACAATTTCAACCCTTTTAGGCACCTTGTAAGCGGATAACTTGGAACGGCAAAAACGCAAAATGTCCGTAGCTTCAACAAGTGTATCCGACTTGCGAGGAATGATGTAAGCCACCAGTGCTTCGCCGAGCCAGGGGTCGGCCTCTCCTTTGACAATGGCTTGCTCCAGCGGAAAGTGCTCCATGATCAGTCGCTCAATTTCCTCAGGATGCACTTGTTTTCCTCCTGTTTTGATCAACAGTTTGGTTCTTCCCAGTAGCCACAGATTATTTTGTTCGTCCAAGTAACCGCGATCTCCTGTACGAAGCCATCCGTTTTGCAGGACTTTATCCGTCTCTGTTGTATTGAGGTAATATCCCTTCATGATGCTGGGACTGTGAACCCATATATCACCTGGTTCATGAACACCTAAGTGATTCTCTTCTTCATCTCTTATGGAGATTTCAACCCCGCGAAGGGCTTGCCCTACATTAGATGGTTCGTATACTTCCGAAATGATCCTGGTTGTAATCCGCGGACCAGCCTCCGTTTGGCCGTACGTTTGCACCATTTTCACATGGGAAGGCAGTTTCTTGCGAACAGATTCCAGTATGTTAGGCGTAACTTGTCCTCCCCCAAAGCAGATATAACGCAGATGGGGCAGCGATTTATAATCGGATTTCAGCAGGCTCAACGCTTGCAGCATGGTTGGTACTGCAGTAACTACGGTAATGTCTTGCTCTTGCATCGTTTTCATGAATGAAGTGGGTAGAAACAGACCCGTCATAATGACTAACTCTCCACCCAGGTACAGGTGGCTTAACAATTGGGAGGTATTGCAATAGCCGAAAGGCATAGGCAGCGTAATCAACACTTTATCTTTCTCCGTCAGTGACAGAGATTCGCAATGAGCCTTCACATTAGTAATCAGGTTATGGTGAGTGTGCTGCACAATTTTGGGATTCCCGGTGGTTCCCGACGTTTGCAGCATTAAGGCAACCTCGTCTGCTAGACGAGGCCTGTATATGGGCTTCGTCTCCTCATCCGGTGCCTGCCACTCTTCCTGGCTCAGGACTGACAGGTTCTGATTACTTAGCTTGGATTTCATCTCGTGAGTAGTGATACAGAGAGCAGCGTCTACTGTGCGGCACGCCAGCCTGATTTCTGCCTCGGAACTGCCGGAATAGAGCGGCATGATTACCGCTCCCAGTAAGGTAACAGCGAAGTAAGCATGGATATAGGCAGGAGAGTTGGGCAAACAGATCACCACCACTTCGCCTTCCCTAACACGTTCCTCAATCTTTAACTGCAAGGCCGCGGTTGTGGACAAAAGCTGCTTATACGTCCACTTCTCCTCGCCGAATGTTACGGCAATCCGATCCGGACTCCGCTCTGCCTGATGTAACAGTATTTCACCGATACACCGGGGTTCCATATCCTTCATCCATTCGCCTCCTTCGCGTACATTTTGTCTAACCTCTGCTGTCCATTTGAAAGATTTGCCCGCTGACGTTGGCAACGTGTTCGGACAACAGGTAGAGAATAAAATTCGCTGTCTCCTCCGGTGTGGAAATGCGGGACAAAAGACTCTCTTCGAGTGCCTTTTGATATTTTCCAGCATGATGCCGGTTCAGATTGGTTCGCATAAACCCCGGACAGATTGCATTAACGGCAATGCCGAATGAACCCAACTCACGTGCCATTGATTTGGTCAAAGCATTAAGTCCGGCCTTGGAAGATGCATAGTTGCTTTGCTGTGCGCTTCCTACAATCCCCCGGTACGAGGACACGTGAATGATCTTGCCCCTGCCTCGAGCCTTCATCAGCTGGCTGACTTTCTGAGAGACGAGAAATGCGCCGTCCAGATTAACCTGCATAACCTTGCGCCATTGAGCATAACTCATCTCGTCAAAAGACGCGTCGTTGATAATTCCGGCATTATATATCAGCCCATCCACCCATTCCAGTCGATCCATCAGTACTTGCAAGGATTCATCCAGAAGTTCTGTATTCGTGACATCCAGATGACCGACATGCAGACGATCCTGTATACTCATATGATATTCATTACTATGAATAGGGGTTTGGTTATAGGTGGCAGCAACAATCGCCCCTTCTTGCAGCATTTTTTCAAGAAGACACCCTCCAAGCGTTCCCGAACCCCCAACAAGAAGCAATCGAAGTCCTTGAAGAGAAATGTGCACGAATATTCATCCTTTACGCTGTCTTGGTATCAACGAAGGCCGTTAACACTTCAACATTCTCAAATAGTTGCGGTGTAAGTTCATCATCCTCAATCGTGATTTGAAACTCATCCTCCATCTTGATGATCAACTGAAGAATCATGATGGAGTCCAGTTGCAGATCAGAAACCAGATTTTCTTTTCCCGAAAAGACATAATTTTCTTCAATCCGATCCTCAAGCTCTTCTTTTACGAGCCTGCACACCGTTTCATAATGCGACATATGCTCACCCTCAGATATAGAATGATTTGGCAATATTGCTGACATCATGTATTCGCCTGGCGATAAGGAATAAAATAATCGAACTTGGGACCATCCATACTCAGTCTGTCCTGATGAACAATCGTCAGGTTAACATCGTCAGGCAGTTTGTTCAGCAGTTCTTGCTGCAATAGGAACTCGGCTGCTTCCTGAAATCCCTTGCCAGGTACAAGGTAAAACATAAATTGCTTTTCCTGCACTTGCATTACACGGAATTGTCGAACGGCATCCGGGAAATTCCGGTTGACCTTGGTTACCGCATAATGAAACAGAATCGGATTGGCGATCCAATCACCTGATCGAATATATTGGGTTGCCCGCCCACCAGTCACTTCGATGACGGGATATCTCGATCCGCAGTCACATTTCTGTTCAGACAGCCTGCCAATATCTCCTGTGTCATAACGGATCAAAGGCCAGATTCGATTGGTCAAGTCAGTAATCACTACGTTTCCATAGCCATCTTTGTCCGAATTCGCAATTTCCACATACAATTGATCACTAGACAAGTGCAGATTACCACTTCTGCAGCTCATGCCAATACACCAAAATTCGCGCGAACCATAATGGTTATAAACAATGGGACCAAAGGCCTCTTCAATCGCCTTGCGCTGATAGTCAAATAACATCTCTCCGTTAATTTCGATATATTTAAACGGAAGTTTGCTCCGATCCAGCTTTCGCTCCAGCAGATGGTTCGCGAATAGATAGAGTGCGGTGGATACGGACAGCATCCACTGCGGACGATACTTCAGCAACGCTTCATAATAGTCGTCCAGTCGTTCCGGGGACAGATCAAGCATGGACAGATACATGACCTCATGGTAAATGGATATGGGATCCGTTGACAGATCATCTTCATTGAAAGCATAAAACATGGCATACGGATCTTTAGGTCCAATACCTCCGTTAGTGTTTCGAAGGCCCCATAAGAGGCGCGCTTTTTTCCATTTTTCTTCAACTGATTTATAACATTTGAGCGGTTGTCCCGTGGAACCACTGGTATATTCAACATAGAGTTTGGCCTCAGTGTTTGTAAGCAGCGATTCTTCTCTGCCGGTCAACTCAGATTTCTCCAATATGGGTATCTGCTCAAAACTGGATTGGCTCCAGCTGGCATCTGTAACGCCTTGTAACCTTTGTTGGTAGAATGAAGATTTTGCTGTTGCGTGTTCGATTAAACCTAGTAGCTTGTCCTGAAAATGGTCCCACTTGGTTATCATAAATGGTTTCCCACCTTATGGTTTCAAAGTCACATTGGTTCTCGGGAACTGAACGGCACTCCATATATATGGCATCTCCAGCAAACCATGGATCAATCGCTCCCATCCAACGCCAAAGCCCGATGTTTCCCTGTAGTTGTCGAGCGTTCTGGACTGAAGATAACATGCGTAATCTTCTTCAGGCAGGTTGAACACTTCTGCTTTTTCTTTCAATTGGTCAAGGGTACCCACACGCTGACCGCTACCGATCGTTTCCCGATATCCCGGCCAGATATAATCCGTATTGTTTGCAACGCGTCTGTCCCGCCCCTTCATTTCGGCGTGGTAGAACGGTACTTCAAGCAAAGGAAACTCACTAATTGCCAAGAATCCGCCATAAATCTCGGTGAGTCGGACTTCTTCCCATGAACCGAAGTGTTCAAGTGTGAATTTGTTGTAGATTTCATCTTTTGTATCTTCGTAAAGTGCGGCTAAAGCTTCTTCAAAGGTTAATTCCGTTATTTTTTGACTGCGACTGACTTCGTCAAGTTGATTCAGACGATCCTGGGAAAGGAACACACTCAGATCCGCTTCATTATGTTTGAGCAAATCCTGAATGACTCTAAACAACAATTGACGGATTATCTCCTTATTCGCTACTTGATCAACCGCGCCTTCATATTCGATATGGTGAAACTCGGACAGATGGGATGCATCTACATTTTCCTTGCGGAATGAGTTATACACGGAGTATACATGGTCTACCTGGTGCTGGAGCACCGACAATTCCAGATAAATTTGTGAGGATTCTGATAGAAATGCCTTGTTCGGCAGATCAAACCACTCCAAAGAAATAGGGCATACATCAGTTGTATAACTGATGGCCTCGCGACCATACACGGCACCTGGAGAAGAAATCATTCGAGTAGTCAAAGGCAGCAGTGTAAACAGTGCATTCATTTCTCCAAAAAACAGATTGCTTGACATATTGATCTGATGATTAATTCTGGCGATAGCGCCCCAATACTTCTGTTCACTGAAGCTCGTGACCCGTTTCTCAGCTTCTGCCAGCGTGTATTGCCCTGCAAGTACATTATCCAGTGCGTCATATATGTTGTTCCCGCGATATCCCAACTTCTTGTCTTTCTTAGTATAATAAGGTCCTAACATAAGCTCATCTCTCCTCATATGGTTATTATTTTGGGTTAATCAATCAAATCTGGCCGGCGATATAATTTTGACGTTCGTTCTTGCTTCTTACCTTGCGTAACAACTCCACTGAAGATAGGGGGTGAGATTCATCCCATTGGACTGAATTAATCATCAGTTGCTGAACCGTGGGGTGCATCTGATCCAGATATCCCTTTTCCTTCATCTCCGGATAGGAAGTATGTCCTCCATACGCTTCCTCTTTACCTTGCACGCTGTAATGAAACGTTCTCCTGTAGTCTTGAAACGTACATGCCCCGCGATGAAGTGTATGCGCATTCATAAATAGAACGTCTCCGGGTTGACATGTAATTTTAACCTCGTTAGGTAACGGATTAGCCCCGTTATTGTTCACTTCCCATCTCTCCTCATCGGAAAGTGTACGTCGGTGCGAACCGGGAATCGCGATAAAACAAGAGTCTGGGTACAAAGGAATATTGAACTGCACATGATTGGGAATACCTTCTGGGTGATATAACTCGTTATCCCCGTAATCCCGGTGCCAACGCAATCGATAATTGATCTTCTCCGGCGACCACAGCGCATGGGCTCCCCAAAATCGCAATTCTTCGCCCAATATCTCTTGAAGTACATCCATCAGACGTTCGTTCCCAAAAACGTCTCCGAAGGCGGGCTCGTACAAGTCCAATTTGAAAATATTATTTACACCCCAAGTGTCGTAATCAGGCTCTTGTTTCAAGGTGTAACGAGTCGTATACCGGAGTGGTTCCTGCTTCACCTTGGTGATCAATTTTTCCATCGCAATCTTTAGCTGATTCACCTCATCTGTTACAAATATTCCTGTAACGACAGCATAACCATCATCTAGAAAACGCGATTTTAGACCCATGATCAAGCAACTCCTTTCTTGCTATTGATGTTATGGAACCGCGAACCATTCCTTGTCCATCCGTTCCTTCCAGCGCTCTCGAATGGCCTTATATTGTTCCCCAGCAAGGTTCCCTTTGCTTGCCAATGCATAATTGTCCAGCCAACGATCTGGTTTCGTCGTGCCTACCATGACTGTGTGCACACCGGGAATCGACAACGCAAACCTCAGTGCCAGTTCTGTCGTAAGCAAAGGATCCTCTTGAAAGGAATACCCCAGCTTAAGCAAACGCTCTTCATAAGTTACTTTTGCTGGCTTGACCATAGATTCCGGTGTCTTACCCATTCTTTTCCACATAGCAAGCTGGCGTTCATAACGTTTCTTATGCTCCTCTGGGTTAACCCAGGCGGCATTGGCAATCGGACGCTTCACAATGACGCCAAGCTGCTGCTGCTGTGCTAAAGGAATGATTTCCTCTAAGGCGATTTGATCAGCAATATTAACGGTCACCTGCAGCGTATCAAAACATTGCATCTTGATCGCATATTTCGCTTGTTCCCCGTCCCCGCTGTAACCCAAATATCTCGCTTTTCCCGCAGCCTGAATCTTTTTTAGCGTCTGAATGACTTCACCACGTTGTAAAATCTCTTCAGAGCAACCGTGCAGCTGCAAAACATCGATATAATCTGTGCCCAGTCGCTTCAGGCTCCGGTCTACACTCAGTTCCAGCCAGTCAGGGTCCCAATCGTGATACTTATCCTCGTCCGAATGACCGCATTTGGTGAATAGATAGAATTCTGCACGCCTTCCCGAAACGGCCTGACCAATTCGTTCCTCGCTGTTCGGGTAACACTCAGCAGTATCGATAGCATTAAGTCCATGATCCAGTGCAAGATTCAGCAGGTGGTTCACTGTTTCCTGGCTGGTTTGTTCATAACCGATCTGGGAGCTGCCAAACCCCATGACGCCCACATGCATATCTGTCTTTCCCAGCGTTCTCTTCTCCATGTCCAACCTCCCTCCCCTTGTGGGTTCAATAATTTTCACTCAAATACGCTTGCGAGCTCTTCACGACATTCCGAATGTTATCGATGTGCATACTCGCTGAGGAAACAGGCCAATCCCCTCGAATGAGACCAAGACTTGCCAGCCTGATGCACGTTGTGCCCATTAACAGCGGAAGTACCGTAATTTCTTCGGCCAGCAGGGAATGATGTTCTTGATAGCCTTCAAGGAATCGCTGGAACGGCTGAGGTTCCAATTCATGAACGGCTTTAAAACGCGAACTGCCGTAACGGTAGGTTATGCCGGAAAAAGTAAGCAGTCCTTCAGCCAGATCCACAAGGGAATCAGTGAAGCATGCATTGTCAAAATCAATCAGGGCCGACACCGAACCGTCGGATGAGAAAATGAAATTCATCGGATTCAAGTCTCCATGTGCAATTGATGTCACCGCTTCTGCTCTGTCAGCATGCTGAACAGACCACTCGTCTACCAGTTTCTTGCAAACCTGGACAAAACGTTGCACATGCTCCTGATCCTCTTTGCTCATTTCATTGCGTTTCTGCATGTACTTTTTAAGCAAAAGTACAAGTACATCCTTTGTAGAAGCATAAGGAGATTGCTCGGGCAACTTCAGGGTGTGAAATGAACATGCGGCCGCAGCCTTTATCCGAAATTCACCCAATACCGCGCCGGCAGCGCGTATCTGTTGAGGCTTCGCATTGTACATCGAGCCGTTTGGTATGTACGATTGAAGGTACAATGTACTTTGATTACCTGCATGTACAATCAGCTCCCTGGATGTAGTTAACTGAACGGCAGGGACCCGAACCGCTTTCTGAGCCAGCTCATGCTGGAGCTGAATTACGCTCACGGCGTGCTCAATGGATCGGATATACCAAGGAATTTCTTTCAAAAAGTAGAGGTTTCCCTCCCGGTCTTCAACAAGGGCTTTTCTGGATGTCTCCGAAACCCGGTTTATCGGAACGACAGTACCATTCATATTGAGATATGGGTACGTTGTGTATTCCATGATGCCGTACTGCTCTAACGCTTGCGATAGCATATCCTCCGGGATAAGTCCTCTGCTCAGCTCTAACGGTTTTAGCAACGGCATTCTCCCCTTTACCAAAGTAAGACTCTTAATGTACACTCCATGTGCTGAACTTTTGTGTGAGTAAAATAACTAATTGACGTCCAAGTCCGGCCATTCGCACACTAACAGGATGTTCTGGATTCGCTAGTACAAATGGAATGCCTGCGTTCCCCTTCGCACTAATTTCAGGTATTATAGGAAACGTGTCGAGCACTTGCAGACCGTTCGGAACAGCTAGCATGCCTTGGGTATCCCCCGAAAAGATCGCAGTGGAATGCCCGCAGCATTCACATTGGAATTGAGACATATTTTCGACGATACCAAGCAGTGGAACCTCCATCCGTCGCATCAAGTCGATCCCTTTCTGAGTATCTGCAAAGCTTACCGTCTGAGGCGTTGTAATCAGAAGACACCGTCCTTTCAAGAGACGAAGCAGCTGGTGGTGAATCTCGGAAGTCCCTGGAGGCATATCGACGATTAGTACATCTACATCCCAGCGGGCTTTTATCAGTAACTGATCCAGTGCACCTTCCAAATATTTGCCTGAAAGAGATCTGCTGAGGCCGTTGTTTTCAATCAGTCCAGGCGAAGAAATGCGGATGCCTGCGTAGGTTCCCGGGTGGATTCCAAGTCCTTCTGCTACCATAGACTCGTCTTCAACTCCGGATACCATGGTAGGTATACTTGGCCCTTCAAAATCTGCATCAAACAGTCCTACTCTTAACCCTGGTAATGAATAGGCTAAATTTACAGCGAAAGTGGATTTTCCGACTCCGCCCTTTCCGCTATAGATGAAAAGTACGTCCATGGCATCCTCCCTCGCCCCTAATAGAAAAGCTAAGCATTTTGCTTCAACGTATGGATCATGTTCACAATGTTGCTCATGGAAGCAAACGTATCATTAATCATGTACTCATCGGGAATAGTCATTTCAAACTTCTCTTCCAGTTCCAGCAGCAAATCGATCGCTTTCATAGAATCGAGGCCTGCGCTTTTCAGATCGTCCGTCATCTCCAGATCACGATGAATTTTCTTCTTTACCAGCGCTGTGACTTCATGTTCAATGTGTTCAATGCTCATGAATAGTCCTCCCTTCATGCATTTCATTCACGTGCGTTCTTCGTGTCAGAGCAAGCTGTGAAACATGCTTCACTTCACCCTCATCCACGACCAATTCAACGGGAATTTCCCTGCTCAGAAATCCCAATAAACTGGCCGTAATCCCATAAGCCCCAACATTCGGAATATAGACCTGCTCTTCCAATTGTAAGGAAGGCATAGCTGCTTTTTTGTTGAAAAAATCAAGAGGGGTGCACAGCGGTCCTACAATGTGGGCCGACTCCGGATGAGGGTCGGTCTTCTCTGTGACGGGCTTGATGTCATACTGAACGCGTGGAATGCGTCCGAGCCCCGCCATCCCGCCCAGATGGTGAATGCCGCTGTCCAGAACGATAAAACGGCTGCCCTTACTTTCCTTGATATCCACAACCGAGCTAACCAGAACACCGCATGCGGCCGAAAGATATCGTCCGGACTCATATGCTATAGCAGGCTCTCCCATTCTCCATCCCGGCATATGCTCATCGAGAGCAGTCTCCAATTGGACCTTGATTTCACTAAAATCCGGAGGGGTGCCTGACACAGCATAAGGATGTCCAAATCCGCCTCCTAAATCCACGAATTGGAGTGGAATTCCGGTCTCCTTGGATATTCTCGCAATCACCTGAATGGAAGAGAGAAAAGATTCCGCAAGTCTCTCTGCATTCGCAGTATTGGTGCCATTGAAAATATGAAAACCGGCAATACGAATTTCGTCGCATTCCTGCATTTCCTTCAGCTCTCGCAAAAGCTTCTGCTCATCCGTTCCAAACTGAGAGGGTGTGCCCGTCATGGCCAGTCCAGCATCAGCCAAGCCCTGATCGGGATTGATTCGCATAATGACTTGAATTGGAGGTGTACCAGAAGACACTACAGACCTTAATCTGTCCAGCTCCTTCATTGATTCTGCCGAGAACCATTGTACTCCCTGTGCAACAGCCACCTTCAATTCCAATTCGCTCTTCCCAGGACCAGTGTACAATACATCCCGGGGCAATCCTCCGGCTTCTAACACGGAATTCAGCTCACCTAGCGATGAAACTTCAGCCCTGCACCCCAAATCTAACAACTGCTTAACGATTGCCGGGTGAGGATTGGCCTTCAGAGAGTAATACAACATCGAAGGCTCGGGTAATGCATCTCTTAACCTGTGGCAGGATTGGCGAAGAATATTCAAGTCGTATATATATAACGGACTGCCGTATTTCGACCGCAACTCTCCATAGTCCAAACGCTTCACTCCTTTTCCAGGTCTGTTTTCAGCTTGTTTTTATCGATTTTACCGTTCGAAGTTAAAGGTAACTGGTCTGTAACATAGATGTGTGTTGGCATCTTGTAATCCTCCAGCCGCATTCGTAATTCGTCGAGAATGCTATCCGCAGTCCGTGTAGAACTCACTGCAAGAATAGGCACAGCGGTGTCTCCGGTCAGTATCAGCGCGGCTTGTTCGACGCCATCGATGTCGACTGCTGCCAGTTCGATCTCCGTAGGACTTACACGAAAGCCGTTTTGCTTGTACATATCATCCTTGCGAGCGTAGAAATACAAGAAACCTTCATCGTCCATCCAGAAGTAGTCCCCTGTGTGCAAGCTCCGCTCAGGAGAAGCCATATTTCGAAAAACGTGCTGTGTTCGCTGCGTATCATTCCAGTAACCCATCATGACATGAGGACCATGCACAACCAATTCGCCAACCTTATATGGTGGCAGTTGCAATCCTCTCTCATCGATTATGGTGCAACTTGTACCCGGAAGAGATGTTCCGACAGACCCCGGTTTATCAGCGAGAAATTCCGGCTGAAGGATGGAGACCCGTTTACACTCCGTCAGCCCGTACATCAGATGTAGCTGGGCATTCGGGAAAAATCTATTAAATTCCTTTATATATGCTTGGGGTAGTGCAGCTCCTGTATTGGTAATGAAACGAATCTCTGGTAATTGTGTCATCTGTCTGCGCATAAGTTTGATCAGCGCTTCTCCCATGCTAGGTACAATTGGTAACCCGGTAATACCCCATTCCCTTATTTTATGAATGAGCGCCGGGCCCACATCAGATCGCTGACCCAAGGCTATCGTTGCATTTTGATTAAATGCTAAAAAAACCTGATACATTCCGTAATCAAAAGACAACGGAAGAAAATTGCCGATTACGTCGTCTGTTTCTATTTTCAGGCAAGACTGAATGCTCTCCAGTACAAATAGCATGCTGGAGTGGTGTGACACCACGGCCTTCGGCCGGCCTGTACTTCCCGATGTATACAACAGGCAGGCAACTTCATTACCTGAGCGATCTTCGTACTCCGGGTCATCTAATCTGCTATGCTCCAATGCATGTGTGGTCACGTCATTTTCCGATATGACCTTAATCCCTATATAGGATGACATCGCCAACTTTTCAACAAAAGCATCGGTCGTTAGCAGATAGGAAGCTTGCGAATCTTTAACAATGTAGTCCAACTGATAACTTGTTGTACTCTCATGCAAGAGGATATAGGTTGCTCCAAGCCTGGAGGCAGCAAACATGGATGAGACGAGAAATTTGCCATGAGGCAAAAGTAGTATGATTCGCTCGCCTGTTTTTACACCGCAGGATTGCAAATAAGCGGATATACGATCCCTCTCCTGAGTTAGTTGACTATAAGTAAAATGGCCTTCGTCTGTGATCAAAGCTGCTTTATGCGGATATCGTTGTTCTGAATGATCTAACAACTCACATAATCGTTTCAATTCAGACCCTCATTCCATGAATTCGCAGTGTTTATTTTGCACGATTTCTGTGATACGTTCATCGCACAAAGTGTCGTTAATATGTTGTTTAGTGAATAAAATTTAATTATACAGCCTTAAACATAAGTCTCTGTCCATATTTTCCCCAGCTATTTCTCATGCAGAAGATACCATACCCGATATTCTCCACTCTATCTGCTCCACTGTAGCAAAACATTCATACAACAGGTCCTCGTCCCGGAAAATAATCTCAAACTCCTCTTCTAGTGAAACAATTAGTGAAATATATTTTATTGAGTTAAACCCGAGATTCTCTAATCGCTCATCGAGAGGAATGTCCAAGTGGTATCCAAGTATATTGTGAATAATCTGAATGATTTTTGCTTCAATCATCGAGTTAGATACTTGTTCCATCACTGATTCCCTCCCCTGTCTTATTGCACAGATGTTTACGATATTCACTTGGAGAGCGCCCGTAATATTTTTTATAGTACCCGGAGAACTGTGAACTAGAGATATAACCGACAGACTTCGTAATTTCATTGATCGTCAGATCGGTATGCTTAAGCAGTTCGCGCCCTTTTTGTACTCTAATTTTCTGAAGAGATTTAATGGGTGAACAACCGAACACTTTCTTGTATGTGTTACTTAAATAGACCGGATTACAGCTGATTCGTGCTGCCATGTCTTCAAGGGTAAGCGGCTCCGAATATTGACTTCGAATCATGCGATGAACGATAATTAATCGGTTGTCAATCTTACCTTTCAAATTATCGGTGCTCTGGTTCATCATCCGGTACATATTGAAAAATCGTGTGAATTCAAGGGATAGTTGTTTGCTGTACTCAGGTTTGAAAGTGCTCTGTCCGAACATCTCTAAAAGGCATTTTACAAACAACTTGACTCCGTCGTCTTGTCTGGATAATACCATTGGAAAACCAAAGCGCATTTTAGTCATGTTTTCCAAGGTCAGAACGCTGATTACGACAGGTACTGACAATCGGTTTAACAGGATGAGATCGTTGCCCACCAACAAGTCCCTGGAGGAAATATAGTACGAGGTGTCACGATACCTCGTTTCAAAAGACTGTTCGGTAAACGCTACCAAAATTCTATTTGGCTCCGTACATACCGTTTCAGAATAGCCGGGAGCCATGATCATTTTGGGCATCATACTGTACAAATTCCATGTCATCAAAAGTCACCCCCATTTGAAGAAATTGGAATGTTTTATTAAATTTTAGTTGATTCCTAGACTGAAATCAACAATATTATACATAAATGTGAAATTGATCATAATCTGTAGAAATAAATAAGGGAGATTGTCGAGGTATTGTTTATCACTAAAATAAGCAAAAAAAATATGTAGGTAGACTCTAACTTTTGAACTTAATGGTGATTAGGCTAGCAATCTTTGGTCAAAATCTTCTTAAGGACGTTCTCATGGAATTCATACATATTACCACAAACAGTAACAGCAGCTCCAATACGAACCAATTCGTTCATCTCATCTGATAAAGCGCTCTCAATGGGTATGAGTCTGATTCCATGGAATTGTACTAAATAAAGGTACCCATACACTAAACACTTCTTTTTGAACGTGTTCAGTGTATGGGTACCAAATTACAACGCTTTAGGGCTTGAAAACTCTTATCTTAAATGGCATATCTTTATTTTAACTTAACGTCCAATCAGTACCCATCCCCACTTCATCCGGCGCAATCCCATCGCGCAGATCCATGAGATAAGGAGCGCCACAACATAAGATAGAATGATACCCAAGCTGAAGTGCCGAGCCAGGTCATCTGTGAATTCACGTCTCCAGAAGAGCAATACCAGTGGATGCATTAAAAATACACCGAACGCAACTGTACCCAAAGAATCCAGAACATGCGTAGCTTTACGAACTTCAGTATGTTTTCCTGCGCCCAATCGTTCACTGAAGATCAGCAAGAGCAAGCAGGCTGACAACGTAAACAGATTGCGGAACAGGAACAGCACGGTATAGGTAATAAACGGGTATGCAGCAAAAGCGGTTTTGATATAAGCATTACCATATATAAAAATGGCACCTCCGCTCAATAACGCAGCTATAAGTGCATAACGGTGAGTGTACAGTTTCTTCAATGCCCACTCAAAGTTCTGCCCAACCCATGCGCCAAAACCAATCACGATCAGATAACTGGGTAACAAACTTCCTGTTCGTTCGAAGTGAAACTGCAAATGTAGTGCATAGAAGATCGCTTGACCCGCAATAAAGAATAATGGCAAATAACGATTAAACAAACGATAGCGAGTCAGGGACAGAAGCCATGGAAAAACGATATAGAATTGAAGAATAATCAGAAAAAAGTACAAGTGGGTATGAGCGGTTCCCATCACTAATTGTTTTGCAAATTGAACACCGTGGGTCAAAGGTTCTTTGCCCGCAAGCAACTGTTTAATGGCAAAGTAGATAAGGGACCACACCACATAGGGTACAAATACATAGAATAGACGCTTTTTATAAAAAGCGAGCATCCAACCCTTCTCATTCACCTTGGAGCTGTAGTTGTAGAACAAGACTAGGGATGACAAGAACAGGAACGCCGGAACGGCAAATTGCAAAAACGTGTTCCAGAAATAATACACATCATGATCTAATGTATGCTTGGGGTAATGCGCAACTGCAGTTGAAGTCGCATGAATAGCTACCACTGCCATGATGGCCAATGCACGATAGAGATCCAGATACTCAATACGCCGGGGCCGATTAACCGGTTGATTCATAAAAATAACCTCACTTGTGCCTGATATGGGATGATAGTTTCCGGCCGCAATCCAGATTCTATGCTTCATTTTAATCAGCACGCGAGGGTATTACAATCATAATCTATATTATTTTCGTTATATATCACCATTATTCTGCATTATTCGACATTTTCTATCCAGAATCGTTCAATAACATTGCCATTGGACTCCACATAGTCCTCATCCTGAATTCCACCATTTCGAAGGATAACCCTTTTGGATGGCTCATTTATTGCATCACATACGACCAATACTTTGGCGATTCCAAGCTCTCTCGTTTTCTCCAAAGACAGCCTGAGAATTTCGGAACCATAGCCACTTTGCCGCTCTCCAGGACAGATGCCATAACCAACATGTCCTCCGCTGTTGAACAATTTGTCGTTAAGCTCATGTCTTATATTGACTGCTCCCACAATTTTATGACTCTCCGTGACCAACCAGTATGTACTGTCTTTGACCCAGCCTTCCGGAATATCGATGCCTTGTTCATTGCGTTGCAAAAACGCCAACATCTCATCAAACTCGGAAGGATCTTTGGAAATGACCCACGGTACCATCAACTCTCCACTTCTCACCCAGTCTTCATAAAATTCCAAATATGCATCCTTATACGCTCGCGATGGTTTAATCAATCTAACATGTTCTTTCCCCACGGTCATTACACCCTCCCAACAGATACTGAAACTGCCATAGTCCCGCTTCCAGGACACAACATTCTTGCTCTTCCATCAGACAAGTTCGAAAAAGGACTTGCGTGTGAGCAGATCCTATTCAAATATACATCTTACTGCTTATTCTATTATTATACAGACTCTGTCAATGTAACATCCTGAACATCTCGGTCCTTCTTCATATCCGTGTCCTTATACTTGAACTGGTAACTTCCTGATCCAAGTGTGACTTCAATATCGCCTCCAATACTTCGAATATCCTGAACTTCA
Organism: Paenibacillus sp. 1781tsa1; assembly: GCF_024159265.1. Lineage (NCBI taxonomy): Bacteria > Bacillati > Bacillota > Bacilli > Caryophanales > Paenibacillaceae > Paenibacillus > Paenibacillus sp. 1781tsa1. The sequence goes on from NZ_JAMYWY010000001.1 coordinate 4,300,934, forward strand.
TTTACCTGATCCAACGGTTTCCCTTGCTCCAGAACGATCTGTGCACCTGCTCCAGGAAGACGTACCGTACCTCTCGTATTGACAGGAATGTGCACGCGTATCTCCATTTCTCCCTCCGCCAGCCGGTGCCAACTTGAAGCTACTTGCCCATACATCGTCTCCAAACTCGCTTCCACCCAATCCAGTCCAGGTCCGGGTTGCGGCTCAATATGCACCATTCGAAATCCTGGCTGATGTTCATCGGACCGGATGCCGGCAACATAACGATACAACCATTCCCCAATCGCACCGTACGCATAGTGGTTAAACGAGTTCATATCAGCACTCCAGAGACTACCATCTTCTTTGATCCCATCCCAGTGTTCCCAGACCGTCGTTGCCCCTTGAGTCACCTGATATAGCCAGGACGGATAATCCTCTTGAAAAAGTAATGTATATGCCAGGTCGTGAAGACCTGCATCACTCAGTACCGGATTCAGATAAGGTGTGCCCACGAATCCTGTGGTAAGATGATTGCCCGCCTCTTTCACGAGTTTCGCCAATTGATCGACAGCGCGAGTGCGGGCAGTAGCGTCCAACAGGTCAAATTGCAGTGCGAGAACATACGCTGTTTGCGTTGGAACAGCAATTTTGCCGGCTGGAGTGACGAATTCATTATTAAACGCAAGAACAATGTTGGTATGCAACGTTTTGTAATATTCAGCATCATCTGTCTTCCCAAGTACCTCAGCCGCTTTTTGAGTTAACGAAACCGAATAGGCATAGAATGCAGTTGCCACATAATCCGTATCCGTTGCGCCGACATAACTATCGGGCTTGGAGTCCAGCCCCAGCCAATCGCCAAAGTGAAATCCTGTGTTCCACAGATATGGGTTATCACCTTGCCCGTGAATGTACTCGATCCACCGCTTCATACTCCCATATTGCTCAGCCAATAATCTGACATCCCCATACATCTCATAGATAGTCCAAGGACAGATGACTGCAGCATCACCCCAAGCCGCGGAGGAATGACTGGTGTCACCCCATCCTTCCGACGTGGAACTTCTCAGATCTGGAACGAAGAATGGAATACCTCCATCTACTCCCTGGTCCGCTTCCAGATCCCGCAACCACTTGGTGAAGAAAGGCGCTGTATTCATAAGGTAGGAAGACGTGCGGACAAACATCTGTGCGTCACCGGTCCACCCGAGCCGTTCATCCCTCTGTGGGCAGTCTGTCGGCACATCAAGGAAATTCCCTTTTTGCCCCCACAATATATTGTGATGCAGTTGGTTCACCAATGGACTGGAGCATGAGAACTGACCTGTTTGCTCCATATTCGAGTGCAACACTATTCCGGTGAAATTATCCAGATGAACGTGTTCAGGAAAATCAACCAGCTTCACATATCGAAACCCTTGGAACGTAAAATGCGGTTCGAATGTTTCCACTCCATCCCCCTTGCACGAATAGCGAATACACTGCTTGGCGGAGCGAAGATTATCGGTGTAGAAGTTACCTTCCCGATCCAATATCTCAGCATGGTGCAGCTCAACCTTCTGACCTGCCTCACCCTGAATGCTGAATTTCACCCATCCCACCATATTCTGCCCCATGTCTATTACACGATCTCCCTGTGGCGTTGTTAACAAGGCGATTGGCTGTAGTTGTTCGACTTGGGTGACGGGTACATTCTCCTGTGCAACGATGATATCTTTGGGATGCTCCAGTACATTCACAGGTGACCAATTCACTTCAGATGAATCCGACCAATCGGACTCCATTCGTGCATCATACGTCTCCCCCATATAGATGTCCGACATGCGAATGGCACTTGGAGCAGCCGTCCACTCCCCATCGGATAGAATGCATTCCTCCGAACCATCTGCGTATTTCATATGCAGTTCCAGCAGCAATGCGGACGTTGAACCAAATATCTCCCGTTCTTTGTTCCAGCCAAGATACCCTCGGTACCAGCCATCTCCCAGATTAGCACCTAATATATTCTGTCCATCCTGAAGCAGATGAGTAACATCATAAACCTGATATTGTAATCGCTTACGATAAGAAGTCCAGCCAGGTGTAAAATAGTCTTCTCCTACTCTTGTGTTGTTCATGTGCAACTCATATAATCCAAGTGCAGTCACATATATGCGGGCAGACGTAACTGGCTTATTCACATTAAACTGCCTGCGCATACGAGGGCATGACGTATCTCCATCATCTGTTGGTTGAGCTGTGATCCATTCTGCTATCCACTTGTTATGACAATCCATGAGTCCCATCTCAAAATAGGCCGTTTCGGACCAGTCTGAATCCCTTCCTGTATCATCCCATGCCCGAACCCGGTAATAGTATCGCGTTTGCGGAGAAGGCTGAAAATGATTTAGTTCCACATGTATGGATTGATCACTGCTTATCTTGCCAGAATCCCATGTAATCCCATCGAAATCTTTCGTCAGGGACAGCTGTATCTGATAAGCGGATTGCATACAGTTCCGCCGATCGGACTGCAACTGCCAGCTTAATCTTGGTGATTTTACATCAAGGCCTATCGGGTTGATTCTATATTCACAGCGAAGGTGACTAACGTTGAACATTAGCAGATCGTCCTTTCCATCTTGGCTTCCCATTCGGGGTTACGATATAATTATATCGATCCTGCTGTCGTAAATACCCGGTAATCCGGACTATTTCATCCGGTGATTCAGCCATCTGTGCGAGGAGGTTGCCCGTGAATTCAACTGTAGAACTCATGAAAAGCGAATACTTTCTGCATAACCATCTGCAACTTTTTGTCAATCGTTGCTCTGAAGATTTTGTGCTTCCTTTTCACGCACATGAATTTATTGAGTACAGCTATGTTGCCGAAGGAAAGGGCTTTCATCATATCGGTGAAGATGTCATTCCCGTGAAGAAAGGCATGCTTTTTGTCATTCCTGTTGGCGTTCCTCATGTCTTTCGTCCTGTGAGCACAAACGTAACCGAGCATCCGTTAATTATATATAATTGTCTGTTTAATGCTGAATTGATCAACACGCTGACAGCCATCATTCAGGAAAAAGAAATCATTCAACATCTGATGGACTTGGCACAAAATCAGGTTCCTTATATATCCGTTGTGGATCACAATGATCAGATTGCAGAACTAATGGTGAAGCTATATCGTGAATCCTCTGTTCAGGGAATCGGCTCGTCTACTATGTTATACACCTTGGCAAGCCAGTTGGTATTGATGACCTACAGACAACAGTATCAAAAGGATTATGATGAAGAGAGTCATTCCACTTGTTTTGATTACATCCTTCACTATATCAAGGAACACGCAAGCAATCGTATTCTGATGTCTGATCTGGTACGCATATCAGGCTGGAGCGAAAAACAGATTGGGCGAATGTTTCTGCGGCATACCGGACAGACCTTTAGCGGCTACCTACAACATCTACGCATACAAAAAAGCTGCGAAATTCTAAAGAATTCACAGCACAAAGTCAGCCTGGTTGCAGAGCTGGTCGGATATCGGGATATGGATTCATTCTATGCTGCATTCAAAAAAATAACAGGCGAAACACCTCTCGCCTATCGCAAAAAATCCAGAGCACTGCACTCTGGACGATAAGATTAACTACCTTTTAGACACCAACAACCTGTAACATTTCATCTATGTATGCCTTGGCTTCTTTCCATGAGGACATTACCGGAAAGTTGTATCGCTCACGCTCCTGTATATTCCACGGATGCGGGATACAGATAACCTTTTTGCCATCCTCATGCGCGGGAATCAGATTGTGTGCTCCATCATCAATGAGCAGATCGAATCCGAGCAAGTTTTTTCGTTTGCATGTAATAAACTGTTCAGCGGTTATAAAAGGCATGTGCTGTTGAAGCCAGTTCCACTTCTCAACGACTGTTTTTGGTTCTGCTGCCGTCACGACAATGACATCATAAGCATCGTTCAGCTTTCGCATCTCATCTACAACATACTCGTCATATAATTCCAATTCCTCGAACAGACCCGGCCGACCATAAAATACATCATGCGTGCTCTCTGGATGACGCAAATGGGATGTATCCCAATGAATCATATCCTCATACCGCAACGGATGGGTCGGGAAGTTGAGGTTGTTGTGATATATGGCCCGCTTGACCAGATGACATATCGTGTCATCCATATCTACAGCAATAATAGGTTTCTTCATGGTTATCCCTCCCCCAATACGATCACAGTATACCATCCAGTATGTTATGAAGTCATCCTTTTTACCTTGAAGTGCCATTAGCGTTGATGAAAATCCTGCGAGATGATATTTAAAAAGGCACCCCGATGACGTAACACTAGCTACGCTTTGGGTGCCTATTCAGATTAATCTATTCCAAGTTTTCGCCATTGGAGGCAATGACTTTTTGATACCAGCCAAAGCTCTTTTTCTTATACCGATTCAATGTGCCTTGTCCGTTGTCGTCCTGATCCACGTAGATCACGCCATAACGCTTGGACATTTCCGAAGTGGATGCACTGATGATATCAATCGCTCCCCAGTTGGTATATCCCATCAGGTCCACACCATCCATAACGGCTTCTTTCATTTGTGTAATATGTTTTCTCAGATAATCAATCCGGTAATCATCGTTGATGGAACCATCTGCATCTACCGTATCTTTCGCTCCAAGTCCATTCTCCACCACAAACAATGGCAATTGGTAACGATCATACAGTTCTTTCAATGCAACGCGCAAACCAATCGGATCAAGCTGCCAGCCCCACTCCGTACGCTCCAGATTCGGGTTCTTAATCGTGCTGTACAGGTTACCACCCGTCACTCCATATTCCTCTGGGTTCACTGCGGACACCAAGGATGTGTAGTAACTGAATGAGATGAAATCAACCGTATGCTCACGCAGGATCTGCTCGTCCCCCGGTTCCATGGCAATGGTAATTTCGTTCTCTGCCCAGTACCGAGCCATGAATGTTGGGTAACTACCACGAACTTGTACATCCGTATGCAGCAGGTTCAGCTGGTTATCGATCTGTGCTTGCAGCACATCCTCTGGCTTCGACGTCGCCGGATAGTGAATCATGCGTGCAAGCATACATCCGATCTGGAAGTTCGGGTTAATCTGACGTGCTTTTTCCGTTACCAGGCTGCTGGCTACAAATTGATGATGAAGGGCCTGATAGGAAGCCTGCATCGTGTTCTCCACCCGGTCTTCAATAATACCGCCACCAGTAAACGGTTCAATAATGGTTGTGTTAATCTCATTAAACGTCAACCAGTATTTGACCTTGTCCTTGTACCGGGTCATCACAGTTTCGGCATATCTCACAAAATGTCCAATCACTTCGCGGCCTGCCCAGCCGTTATATTTCAGTACAAGCGCCATAGGCATCTCATAGTGTGAGAGTGTTACGAGAGGTTCGATATCGTATTTACGAAGTTCATCGAACACTTCGTCATAGAAGCGCAGTCCCTCTTCATTCGGCTCGTCATCATAACCATTCGGGAAAATGCGCGGCCAGTTGATGGACAGACGGAATGTCTTGAAACCCAGCTCGGCGAAGAGCGCAATATCCTCTTTGAAACGGTGGTAGAAGTCAATCCCGTAACGCTTCGGATAACCTTCTGCACTGTGATGTGCCATGGCTTTCTCAACCGTTGCACTCGTAACATGCATCAGTTCTCTAAGGTTGGTGTAGTCCTTTTTCTCAAAATAAGGAACCATGTCGGCTGTCGACCAACCTTTACCGCCAGCGTCGAATCCACCCTCAGCCTGATTGGCGGCAATAGCGCCGCCCCATAGAAACCCTTCCGGAAACCCTTGTCGATGAATCATCCGTATCTCTCCTTCTTTTCTTGAATTTGTCTATTAGTCCTAAGACAGTTTAGATTTCAGCTTTCAAGACGTCTTCACCCATCGTGATTTGGCCCAATTTTACAGGTAGAACCTGCTTGTAATCAGCCGTATTGGTAACAACCATAGCCGTTGTAATATCGTATTCTTTTGCAATCTCGGCCAGTTCAAATGTAAGTAACTTGTCTCCAGCCTGTACACGTGCTCCTGTAGCAACATGTGCATCGAAATACTGTCCACGCAGCTTCACCGTGTTAATTCCAACATGAATCAGCAATTCCATTCCGTTATCACTGCGGACAACGATCGCATGTTTCGTTTTGAACACATTCATGATCGTACCCGTCACTGGAGATACCAATTCACCCACCGTAGGAACAAATGCCACACCTTTACCCATCAATTCATCACCGAATGTTGGATCATTGACTTCTTTGAGTGGGATGGATTTACCTGTCATCGGTGCAACGGCTACCGCATTACTCGTTGGTGTTGGAGCGCCCATGTCGTCCACGTTCACGCTTGCAGCATCGCTTGAAGGTGCTGTCGCTGCCGCAGAAGAAGCGCCTGGTGAGAATTGAGCCAATGCCTCAGCGTCCCCTTCTTCTTCCTTAATACCGAATATCGTAGACATAATTGTACCTACAACAAATGCAAGAATCATACCGCCAAAGGAATACCAGAACGTTTGACCGATCAGGGAAGGAAGTCCTGGGAGACCACCGTTACCTGCAAGCACATACGCTTTTGCGCCAAAAGCAAGGGCGAAGCCGCCACCGACTGCGCTACCAATCATCGCTGCGGCAAATGGTTTTTTATACTTCATGTTAACCCCGTACATAGCCGGCTCCGTTACACCCATGAGTGCTGTGAAGCTCGTTGACAATGCCACGGTTTTGAGTTTTTTATCTTTTGCCCGGAAGAATACGCCGAGAGTTGCACCAGCCTGACCCATGTTGGAGATAAAGGTCAATGGCAAGAATTTGTCAAATCCCAGTGTAGCGATATTACTCAGGATGATCGGCACAAGTGCATAGTGCATTCCTGTCATAATAATAAGCGCCATCGCGCCGCCCAGAACAATACCTGCAATCAATCCGCCTTCATTCAGCAGCCAGTTGATACCGCCAGACAATCCGCTACCTACAAATGTACCCAATGGACCGATCGCAATTAGCGTTACCGGAACCATGACAAGCAAAGTAATTAATGGTACAAGCAGCAGCTTGAGTGCAGCAGGAATAACGCGGTCAACCCACTTCTCAACATAGGACATCAACCATACAGCGAGTAAAATTGGAATAACCGATGAAGCATAACTTACAGCCGTAACCGGAATTCCCAAGAATCCAACCGATTCACCGCTAGATAGCAATGCTGTCATATCCGGATACATCAGTGCCGTACCTAGTGCAATCGCAACAAACGGGTTACTGCCGAATTTACGAGCAGCGCTGACTGCGATCAGTAAAGGCAAGTAATGGAACACTCCGTCACCGATAGCCGAAAGAATACGGTACGTATCCGTTCCAGCAGACATCCAACCTAAGGATACGAACAAAGCGAGTAATCCTTTGAGCATACCTGCAGCTGTAATCGCTGGGAGCATCGGAGCAAAGACACCTGCGATTGTTTCAAAAATTTTCAGCACGACATTTTGTTTTTTATCCGACTTTGGCTCTTTATTTTCTGTAGTTTGCTGGATTGCCGGATTTTCCTTCACCATAGCGTCGAATACTTTCGACACGTCATTACCGATAATGACCTGGAATTGATCGCCTGAAATATTCGTTCCCATGACCTTATCCAGTTTTTTGAGTGAGCCGTTATCAACTTTATCGTTGTCTTTCAAATCAAAGCGCAGTCGAGTAACGCAGTGATACACTGAATTGATATTTTTAGTTCCCCCAACGGCTTTGATGATTTCCTGCGCCGTTTCCTGATGTTTCATGATGTTTTCCTCCTCATTTTTCCAATAAAAAATACCCGAATGAATATAGCGCAAAAATGTGGCGCCATCTCATTCGGGTATTGCCTGATTGAACAGTAACAAGCCCATAGGATATCCAGTTGTAATTTCATACTGTTGCGTGAACATTATACGTCCCGCTTGGTTTTCATCAGACGTTCCAGATGGAGCGTTAGATATAACTGCTCCGAGTGAGTCATGTCATACTGATAGTTCTTATGGATAAAAGTCTCGATCTTACCAATACATTTGAATGTCTCCGGATAGTTTTTCCGAACCACTTCATATAAATACTCCTCGGCATCATCATGTGAAGAATGGGTAATGACACGCTGACAGAAATATTTCAAATGGGTGATGAAGCGGAAATAATTGACGCTATCTTCATCCAATTCGACGTTGAAGTGATATTTGATGATATTCATAATCTCCTGCAATAGCTGCATGAGATGAGTGACATCGTTCATGGAATCATTCACTTCCGCATTGATGAAATGTAGTGCAATATTACAGATTTCATCTTTGGGGAACTCAATATCCAATCTTTCCTTCAGCAAGGTCAGTGCTTCTCTGGCCACATCATACTCCGCCTTATAGAAGTGCTGAACTTCCCAAGAAAGTGGATTGCGAGTAATCATTCCTTTTTCCAAGCGTTGAACAGCAAAGTGAATGTGATCCGACAGCGAGACATAGATCCCGTCACTGATGGTTTTGTTCAATTGTGTTCGTGCGAGTGTCACAATATCATCTGTTGCCTGCAGAATCTCAATAGGCACTTCAGCTACGATGGATTTAAATTTCTCATAGATCGATGTATCCTGAAGACGGAATACCTTCTCAATCCGCTCTTCATCAATCTCATCGCCTGCTTTGAACTTGAATCCGATACCCCGGCCGAGGATCAGTAGTTCCTGATTTTTGTCATCCACGGTACTGACAATATTGTTATTAAATATCTGTTTAATAATCATTATGGACCCACCTGGTTTTTTTTGAGGAATAAAAAAGGGCAAAACCAAAACAGAAATAATAAAATCATTTCCATAGTGGTTTTGCCCGCATTACCGGTAACAAGCCTCGGATATAATTTATCATAACCTGAAAACGGTGTCAACAGGAAACCGATGTTTGAGTTTATATGGTTATGCAACATTTTACTTTTATGGTACATTGAATGATATGTGCGCACTGACATTTAATAATATGACCTAAACTTAACAGGAGGATTCATTTTGAAAAAAATCGTTTCTTTAACCGTATTCGTCGCTGCAATGTCATTATTGTTGTCTGCCCCACTCACCTTGGCCGCAAATTCCAATAACCTCTCGTTGATAGAGAATTACGAGTCTGCTGAGCATCTGGGTCGGAAGACACAAAAACTTTTAAGTGATGAACTAGTTAAACTTGTTGGGAAACAGAATATTCAATTCACCACAATAGACACATCATTTGATCCGTGGGTAATTAACGGAACTATAGATGGAACTGGATTCGCAGATTTCACACAAAGATACGATCCTGATACAAATCATGTCGCGTCCACCCTTATCATGTATGATACCGCTGATCTCAATAAAGTCATGGATAATGCGCTACGCCTGAAGCTTGATGCCTTCTTAAAAACATTTGAGGATGAAGATATCTTCATTAAAAGTGGATTTTTGCGTTTCAAAGCCAATGATCAGGACCATGGACATTTACTCCAAAACTACTGGGTCATCTTTGGACCAAGTCAACAACTTTACATCGATGTGGACAAAGATAATCAAATGTCGGCAATTCTGCAATATAAAATCGATGATTCCTATGCCTGGATGACAAACATAGCACGAAATTCACTCAAAACACTTGGAATACCCTCAGTAAAAGCTTTTGATTACACCTTATTTACCGTAGAAGGAAAAGATATGTTATGGCAGTATAGGGATGACGACAATCTAAATTACGTACATATCGGCAGCAAGACCGGAAAGGTATGGAAAGTCACCAACGAATTAGGTATCAACTGGAAAAATGATGCTGATTTCAAAAAGTCTTTTGCCAAGCCCAAGCTCAGCAAAAACAAAGCACTATCCATCGCTGTACCTACAGTCAGATCTATATTTGGTATTGAGCTAAAAGGTTATTCCGTTCGTATCCAAGAGAACGAGTACACCTTCACGAAAAAAGGAGCCGCAACGCTTATCGGTAAAATCAATACAAAAGGCGCATTTTATTCGTTTGAAGCCATTCCTTCAAAAGGGGTAAGAAACTAACTTACATAATAAAAAAAACAGGTGGCTTGAAGCGCCGATTTAAAATTGCATAAGAAATACTCCGCTTTATGACGACAGTAGATTTAATCTTGTCATCATAAAAGCGGAGCCGGTATCATCAATCTACGCTTGACGTGCTTATTAGGCAGCCCTTCTTTCGAAGGGCCTTTCATCATTGCTGGAACGTCACATTAATCTGTACAATCTCCGAACGACTACTTGTACGAATTGGAGGTCCCCAGAAGCCAAATCCGGAGGTTACGATGGAATGCATGGAACCCTTTTGCAGATAGCCCCAATCATTCTCGTAAATAGCCTGTGTGATGAACTGAGCAGGTGCAATCTGACCACGATGGGTATGACCGGATACGACCAGATCTACATTGTTTTGCTCCGCAATATCCAGATCATACGGCTGGTGATCCATCATAAGTACCGGTTGGTTCAAGTCAGTACCTTGCATTAACGTAGCTACTTCTGCGCGATCCTTCTCTGTGCGGTCTTTCCGTCCAATGAGGGTGATCTTATCCTCTAGGACAATCTTGTCATCGTACAAAACTTGCATGTTGCTCTTCTCCAGCGCAGCAATCAGATCTTCAATCGGACCATCGAACTTATCGTGATTCCCAAGAGAAGCATAGACACCGTATGGAGCCTGAATGTCACTGATAATATCCGCGATTCCGCTATTAAGATACATATCCAGATTGTCATCAATAATATCTCCAGGATACAGCACCAGATCCGGCTTCAGTGCATTGATCTCCTCCACCATGCGTTTGGCATGTGCGGGGCCAGACAGAAGTCCGAAGTGCATATCGGCAGCCATGACAATGTTGAGCTTGTCTACACCTTCTACTTTTTTATCAATCTGGATATTATATGTTCTCACTACAGGGCTGTAGGCGTTGAAAATTCCGTAACCCATTGTAGACACTAACAGCACCAGCGTAACGACTCCCGCCCATTTCTGTGTGTGATGTCTTGGAATACGGGTTAATCTCAGCAGCCACATCGTCAGGTGAACGACGGGCAGGATCAGCAATAACAACGAGAAGATTGCCAGCCAGTAAGAACCGATGATACCGAGGAACGAAATGCTTCCAAATAATCGTGCCAGAATGAAGGAAACGGCAAGGAATACAAGCGCTATAATATAAAACCATCGAAATCTGGCGGACACGACTGGTTTCATCCAACTCCAACCGCTCCAGCCTATGTAGAACACTAATAAACCGTATATCACCAAAAACAATATACCCACTAATACAAACATGCCCGGTCTAACCTCCACGTCAATAAGTTGTATGCTGAATTTTTATTACGGATGTAGTTCCGTCTGAACAAGTATAACGTAGTTGAAGGGTCAGATCATCTGTTTACCAAACCCAGATTCGTACATTTTATTACAATTTGATGATATTCAAATTCGAACCATAAACGAGAAAAAGCACCCTTGCAGGTACCATGAAGTTGAATTCATGAATGACTGCAAGAATGCTATATATTCGAAACTGATATTACTCGTTTGTATCCATCCATTGGAAGTGGAATGAACCTTCTTTGTCCACACGTTTGAATGTGTGAGCACCGAAGTAGTCACGTTGTGCTTGCAGCAAGTTTGCTGGCAAACGCTCTGTACGGTAGCTGTCGTAGTAAGAAAGAGCGCTGGAGAAGCCAGGTACCGGAATACCTTGTTTTACAGCAGCCGCTATAACTTCACGCCATGCACCTTGATAAGACTCAACGATGTTTTGGAAGTATGGATCAAGCAGCAGGTTTTTCAGTGCTGCGTCTTTGTCATATGCTTCTTTAATGTTTTGCAGGAATTGGGAACGGATGATACATCCGCCACGGAAGATCATGGCAATGTTTCCGTATTTCAGATCCCAGCCGTATTCATCGGAAGCTGCACGCATTTGTGCAAATCCTTGTGCATAGGATACGATTTTACTTGCAAACAGCGCTTTACGCACGTTCTCGATGAACGCTTTTTTGTCACCAGAGAATGCTTCAGTTGCTGGTCCATTCAGGATTTTGCTAGCTGCTACACGCTCGTCCTTCATGGCAGACAGGAAACGGGAGAATACGGATTCCGTAATCATGGACAATGGTACGCCGAGATCCAGCGCGCTTTGGCTTGTCCATTTACCTGTTCCTTTTTGTCCAGCCGCGTCCAGAATCACGTCAACCATTGGTTTGCCTGTTTCTGGATCGTATTTGGAGAAGATATCTGCAGTGATTTCAATCAGGTAGCTGTCCAGCTCTCCTTGATTCCACTCGGTGAAGATCTCATGCAACTCTTCAACGGAAACGTTCAATACGGATTTGAGCAAGTGGTAAGCTTCACCAATCAACTGCATATCTCCGTACTCGATACCGTTATGCACCATTTTTACATAGTGTCCGGCACCGTCTGGTCCGATGTATGTGCTGCATGCATCATCGCCCACTTTGGCGGAGATTGCTGTAAGGATCGGTTCTACCAACTGATAAGCACTTTCCTGACCGCCTGGCATGATTGCCGGGCCTTTCAGTGCGCCTTCTTCACCACCGGATACACCTGCTCCGATGAAGCGGAAGCCTTTTTCTTCCAGTTCTTTACTGCGACGTTGTGTGTCAGGGAAGTAAGCATTACCTCCATCGATAATAATGTCGCCTTGATCCAGATGAGGAAGCAGTTGTTCGATCGTTGCATCTGTTGCTTTACCTGCTTGTACCATGATCAGAATTTTGCGCGGAGACTCCAGGGATTCCACGAATTCTTCAATTGTGAACGCACCTGTCAGGTTTTTACCTTCTGCTTCTTTCAGAAGATCATGGGTTTTCTCTGGGGAACGGTTAAATACCGATACCGAGAACCCTTTACTTTCAATATTCAAAGCCAGGTTTTTACCCATTACTGCCAATCCAATAACACCAATCTGCTGTTTACTCATTATGTCCTCCCAATGCTCCATGATTTATATAATTCTATTGTAAGTTGAAACGAATAAATGTTCAGTGATTATTGTACTGTTTTTTTCCAGTCCGCTGCAAATTTGTCCATACCTTGATCTGTCAGTGGGTGTTTGGAGATTTGTTCAATGACGGAGAATGGAACAGTCGCGATATGTGCTCCCGCCATTGCTACACGTGTAACGTGATCCGGATGTCTTACGGAAGCCGCAATAATCTGTGCATCCAGGTTATGTGTACGGAACAATTCAGCAATTTTGGTAACCAATTGTACGCCATCCTCAGAGATATCATCAAGACGTCCCAGGAATGGAGATACATATGTCGCACCAGCACGAGCAGCCAGAAGCGCCTGGTTCACCGTGAAGATCAACGTTACGTTGGTTTTCACGCCTTTTTTGGTCAAGTAACGGCAAGCTTCAAGTCCTGCAAGTGTCATTGGCAATTTGATCGTAATGTTTTTGTCGCTGTTGTTAATTTTGATCAATTCGTTCGCTTGTGCAATCATATCTTCAGCAGTGAGGGCATCTGGTGTCACTTCCGCAGAAACGGACTCAACTTCAGGTACCAACCGCAAGATTTCTTCAATACGATCTTCGAATTTCACGCCTTCTTTGGCTACCAGAGATGGGTTTGTTGTTACACCAGACAATACGCCGATTTTGTATGCTTTTTGGATATCTTCCACGTTAGCTGTATCGATAAAAAATTTCATGATTAAATTACCTCCAGATATATTTTTTATTTTGGTTTAGAGATTTGCATTAACCGCCAAGGGTATGCTATTTGTAACTACAGACTCCTGATCCGCCGGCTCATCAAACCACCAGTGGTGACCATCTTCTTCAAGCATAGCATCTGATTCAGCCGGACCATAGCTACCTGCAGGATACAGGTGAAGTGGCAACAGATTTTCCTGGAATGCATCCAGAATAGGTTGCACCCATGCCCATGACAATTCTACTTCATCCCAGTGGGCAAAGAATGTTGGATCACCTAGCAAAGCATCACGAATCAGATTCTCGTAAGCTTCCGCAAGGTCACCTTTATCCGGAGAAAGATCGATATGAACCGGTTTGAATTCACCTTTATTCTCAGGATCACTTGCATTCAGTTGCAATGTCATGCTCTGATCAGGACTCATCTCAATGACGAGCAGGTTTGGCTTGGAACCCTTGTTTTTCAGCACATTCGTTTGTCCTGAAGGTTCTTTGAATTCAATCACGATACGTGTTGATTTCTCCTTCATTCTTTTACCCGTACGAATGTAAAACGGAACACCGCGCCAGAAGAAATCATCGATTTGCAATTTGGCAGCAATGAATGTGTCATTCATCGTATTCTCCGCTACACCCGGTTCAGCAGCATAAGCATTTACCGGTTTGCCTTGAATGTTGCCTTCTGCATACTGTCCACGGATGATGCTTGCGCCCACGGTTTGCTTTTGTAACGGCTGGATTGATTCCATAATGTGCTTTTTCTTCAATCCAACTTTTTCGGAAGTACTGTTGTATGGAAGCTGAATCGCCATCATCATGAGCAATTGCAACATATGATTCTGGAACATGTCTCGCACTGCACCTACATGATCATAATAGGATGCACGTTCTTCGACACCTACAGTCTCATTAGCCGTAATTTGCACATTGGAGATGTAGCGGTTGTTCCATAACGCCTTCATGATTGGGTTACTCTGATGTAACGTCTCCAGGCGCTGTACCATCGGTTTGCCCAAATAGTGGTCAATCCGATAAATCTCTTCCTCCGTGAACGATTCGCTTAATTTGCGATTAAGGTCTCGGGCGGACTGCAGATCGTGACCAAATGGCTTCTCGATGACGAGACGCTTCCAGCCCTCTGTGGAACCCAGCCCAATTTGTTGAATGTTCTCTGCAATGGGTTCGAAGAATTCCGGACCAACCGAGAGATAGAACAAGCGGTTGGACGGAATGCCAAGCTCAGCTTCTCTTTGTTCAACTAATCCCAACAGCTTTATATAATCTTCCTTATGGCTTATATTCAATACACTGTAGCGAAAAGCTTTCACAAATGACTTCACAACTTCAGGATCTGCCTGGCGTCTGGAAAATTCATTTAATGATTTTTCCACTTGTGCCTGAAAGAATTCATCAGACCACTCTCTACGCCCCAGACCAATCAATGAGAAGGTTTCAGGAAGCTTCTGCTCAAGATATAAGTTATATAAGGCAGGATATATTTTTCTTTTGGCTAAATCGCCAGTAGCACCAAATAAAACAATGGTAGTTGGTTCCATCTCACCGTTCTCCTTCCAAGTAACTCTGGTTTCTTTGTTGTAGTTACACTATAATACGTTTTATAGCCATACAAGTAATTAATATATTTCACAGGAGCTATAGACAACATCTATGACTACAAATTACGAACTATATAAAGTCTTTTATTGGGCCGCCAAAACGGGAAGTTTGACACAGGCTGCAAAAGCACTGTATATCACTCAACCCAGCGTCAGTCATGCCATTAAGCAATTGGAAGAGAGCTTTGGTCTTACCCTGTTTTATCGAAATTCCAAGGGTGTAGCATTGACACAGGAAGGTGCCAGTCTGTATTCCTATATTGAACAATCCCAGATTCTGATCTCGCTTGCGGAAGAAAAAATGGCCGCATTGAAGAATCTCGACAATGGTGAACTCCGGATTGGTGGCAGTGACTCCCTGTTCAAGCATTACATGCTGGCCTATCTGGAGGAATTCCACACCCTGTATCCTAACATCAAGCTACATCTGAGTCATGGAACCACGCCGGAAGTCATTACCTTTCTAAAAGAAGGCAAGATCGATCTTGGTGTGGTTCGAATGCCCATTGTTGATCCGCAGCTCGAAGTCAGGGAAAGCATTCAGTTGAAAGACTGTTTTGTAGCTGGGGAACGTTATGCTCAGTTGAAGGGTAAAGTCATGACACTTGAGATGCTTCTAGAGCATCAACTGATTCTCTTCTCCCGGAACAGCCGGGTTCGGATGGCTATAACCGAGTTGTTTAACAGCTATAATTACACGTTGAAACCTGAGATTGAGGTCGGTAGCGTTGATCTATTGATTGAGTTTGCGCGTCGAGGACTGGGTATTTCCTATGTCACACGTGAGTTTATCTCCAAGGAGCTGGAGGAAGGTTCTCTCTTCGAAATTCAGCTTGATGTCCCGCTCCCCCCTTCCCATGTGGGGATTATGACCAAGCGCAATATGCCGATTTCTTTGGCTGCCAACCGGTTTATGGATCTTATTTTCCAGTCCTGAGTGGTTACCATGTCAAAAAGTACAACAAAGAGCCCCACCATCCCGTTATGGATGATGAGGCTCTTTAACCTGCAGGATACGTATACAACGATTAATGACTGACCAGATAGGACGCGTCCAATATAAGGGCAACCTTACCATTACCAAGGATCGTTGCACCAGAAAGATGGTTCATCGCACCCAGATACGTACCGAGTGTCTTAATAACGACTTCCTGATTTCCAATGATCTCATCTACTGCATATGCTGCAATTTTGTCGACGGAACGCACAATCACCAGTGGAATGGTTTTGGATTTGCGGTCCGTTCGAGGATAGTTGAGTCTGTCACACAGTCGGTGAAAGGGTACAATTCGTCCATGATTCAGAATGGCTTGTTGCCCTTGGATCATCTGAATATCTTCAGGTGAGATTCGAACAATCTCGGACACGTTGTACATCGGCAAGATCAGAACACGATCCGATACTTTGACTAACAGACCTTTAATAATCGCCAAAGTGAGTGGTAGACGAATCGTAAACGTGGTGCCAACACCAACCTCCGTATCAATATCAATGATACCGTTAAGCCGCCCAATCTGGCTGCGCACGATGTCCATTCCAACGCCGCGACCTGATACTTCACTTACAGAAGAAGCTGTGGAGAACCCGGGCTCAAATATGAGATGCACAGCCTCCTGTGTTGTTAGGCGTGCAGCCTGTTCCTCACTAATGATGCCTTTGCCCAAGGCGGAAGCCTTAATCTTCTCCCCATCGATACCTTTACCATCATCCGAATACCGAATAACGACATGATTCTCTTCATGGAACGAAGTTAAGGTAATACGTCCCTTGGACGGCTTGCCCAGCTCTCCACGAACCTCTGCGCTTTCAATGCCATGATCTGCACTGTTGCGGATGAGATGGATTAGCGGGTCACTCAATTCTTCAATAATCATCCGGTCAAGTTCAGTCTCTCCACCTTGAATAACCAGTTCCAGATCTTTACCCAGCTTCTGCGAAAGATCACGAACCAATCTCGGGAAGCGACTGAATAGTTGATCGATGGGTAACATCCGTGTCTTCATTACACCTTCTTGCAGTTCCTTGATAACCCTACCCATATGATCGGATACGCCACCAATACTCTGGATGAGTGAGGAAGACTCCTTACGCGCACCCGATCCACTCAGATCTGCAAGGGATGTCTGATCAATTAGCAGTTCACCCACCAAATTCATCAAATGGTCCAGACGTTCAACACTCACACGAACTGTAGGTTGAGCAGCTTTCACTTTCTCATCCGAGCCCGAGCCTGATGTAGTCACGGTAGGCAAGCTTGGTTTTGTTTGCTCTGGTTCAGAGATTAATTCAACTGGTGCAGAAGTCGCTGCAATCTCATTGGATTCCAGCATATATGGATGAATCTCCAACATATGAATATCCGAGTCTGTAGACAATTCTGTCTCAAGCTGCTGACGGTCCTTCGAAGTTGCCACGATGATGATGAACTGACTATAATGGTCATCTTCATTCTGCGCGCCCGGTTGCATCTCCATGAGAGAAGTTGTAACCACAGTCCCACATATGTCCTCAATGCGTTGGCGCAAAATATGATATCTGGCTGCTTTCATCTGGCACTTATGCTCAAGCACAATGTGAATGGACAATAGGTGCTTGCCTGACACGACAGCAACCTGTGCAACAATCGATTCTGCTGGTTGCAATTGAGGTGTTACAAGTTTTCCGACTACTGCCGGGGTTTGAATTAGATCCTTTATTTCTCGTACTACCGCTCGAAAGTCTGCATAGGCTTCCCCACGGATATACTGATCGCGAAGCACCTTCATGGCGTCCAAAGAACGGAACAACGTATCAATTAGCTCCGAAGTCATCTCAGGTTTTTTCTCCCTGACCCATTCAAGGGCATACTCCACCTCATGAGTGAGGTCGCTTAATTCACGAAAATCCATTGTGGATGCCGATCCCTTGATGGTGTGGGCTGCCCGAAACAGCGTTTGAACCAGTTCAACAGAAGGCGAAAGCTCCAATGCCAGCAAAGACTGATCCATCCGTTCCAGTTGATCATTCAGTTCTTCGATAAAGATGTCACGGTAGGCAGACAAATCCATCATTCGTGTATTCCTCCCTAACCGCCCAATATTTCTTCCAATTTCAAAATGCCCACAAGCTCGTCTCCATGTTGACCTACACCATGGAATGCCCCTTCACGGTTACGACCGTAACCTCCGGTTGGCGGATGTATTTCCGAATATGTGGTTACCTTGTTCACCCGATCCACGATCAAGCCAATATATTCATCCTGATACCGAACTACGATAATTCGAGTTGCTCTGGTATCCGGTTCATCCGGCATACCCAGCAGGTTGCGCAGGCTCATCACACATACAACCTTGCCACGCAGATTAACTACCCCTTTGATCTCTGGACGGCTGAATGGGATATCTGTAATGCTGAGCATTTTAATAATTTCGTGAATTTCTTCGATTCGAATGGCGCAAGTCTCTGCACCTACCGACAGCTCAATATATTGTTCCTTCTGAAGTGAAGACATCGATTCACCCTCAATTCAATTTGGTTTATTGGGTTTTGAAGGCAGCCGCAGAATTCGCCAGCTCTTCTGCCAGATGTGCCAATGACTGGCAGGTTGCCGCAGTCTCTTCTGATGCAGCCGCCGATTCTTCACTGGAAGCCGAGATGGATTCAACAGAACTCATCACTTCTGCCGCTTGAGCCGCCTCTTCCTCACATGCAGCTGCAATTTCGTTTACTTTCTGGGAGGAGTTATTGACCATATCAATAATCTGATCAAACGCCTGCCCAGTCATGGAAGACTGTTCAACACTGGCTGCTACGGCCTGTACACTTTGTCTCGTATTTTCCTGCATCGCTTTGATGATGGCTGTAATTTCTTTGGTCGCCTCGCCGCTTCGTTCTGCAAGCTTCCTGACTTCATCTGCTACTACGGCAAATCCTCGCCCTTGTTCTCCCGCACGTGCCGCTTCAATTGCTGCATTCAGCGCAAGCAGATTGGTCTGCTCAGCGATATCGTCAATCACTTCAATGATGTCACCGATTTTACGGGAATCATCTTCAAGTTTGGTCATTTTCGTATTAACAGCTTGCATACCTTCCAATGAAGTCTGTACAACAAGTCCACCTTCACGCGCAGTCTTCACAGTATCATTGGACAATTCAGCTGCTTCTTCCGCACTTGCAGCGACAGAGTTAATGGCAAGTGAAAGCTCCTTGAACAATTCGGAGATGTTTCCTGCCTCGCTGGATTGACTTGTGCTGGTACTTGCGATTTCCTGTGTACTGGCTGAGATCTGTTCCGAAGAAGCAGCAACACTTTGGGAGTTCAACACGATATTGTTGATTAACTCTTTCAGGTTGTCGACCATACGATTCAGTGCTGCTGCCAGTTGACCCACTTCATCTTTACTGGAGATGTCTGATTTGAGGGTAAGATTACCATTAGCCACTTCCGTTGCCAGACCCAACATGGACATGAGTGGTTTCGAAATCGAGCGAGAGATCAAGTAACCAATGAGGATACTAAAGAGTACAGATGCGACCACCATAACAATCGTTACCGCAAATGCAGTGTTGTAAGCTTCTTCAGACTTGATGTTAGCTTGTTCTGCGAGGGTTACATTGAGGTTCACCAGGTCTGCGAGCGTTTTTACCACTTCATCGCCAGGAGGTTTCAATGTTGCTTTCAGGAAAGCGATAAACGCGGCATCATCCTCTGATATTGCCATAGTGACGCCCTGATCATACAGTTTCATATAACTGTCGTACTGGGTATCTAATTTACGAAGCAGTTCCACTTCTTCCGGAGTAGTAGCAAGAGGACGGTACGTAGCAAGTCGCTCCTCCATGGATTGACGAATTGTAGCGATATTTTCCGTAACTCGGGTCTGTTCTGCTGCAACAGTTTCGTAGTTCAAATCACGCACGTTTACCCGTAACCTCTGATAATCAACCTGGGCCGAGGATAGTTCTCTAACCGAAATCAAGTTGTTGTTATACATCTCTTGCATTCGTTCATTCGTACTTCTCAAAGTTACTACGGAGTAGACCCCAAGCGCCGCAAGGATTATCGACACAATCAAAAATGCTGAGATAATCTTTGTTGCTGTTTTCAAGTTTCCAAACCACTTCATGTAATCTCCTCCTAGGCATCGTAGTGTCCAGTTATGTATATAACGCTTGGTTGGTAAACCCTTCTCTAGGTCGCGCTCCAGACAACTTACGATCTATTTCGACATAAATATATTAAAACTGAATAGAAAATTTTTATTTCTATAAAATTGCACTATTATGAATTTTTATTTCAGATATAAAGAATCTTCTTTTTAATATAAATTATACTTTTTACCCATTAAACTGTTTTTCCATCTTACATATATACGTATATTCAACAATCTGCATTGACTTACATATACATCTCCATGCAAACTCAAATATGATATGGTCTTCTAATATTTACATAAGAAGTTGTATAGTTCTTCCGTCTAACACATATCATATTCCACGCAAAAAAAATGATATATTTTGATGTTTATACTCCACATTCCAAGACTTAAGTCTAACAAATACATACTCAAAGTGAGTCCATATTCCCATAAAAAAAACCAAACTCGAATCAACAGAGTTTGGTTTCGAAACAAAAAAACACACTTTAAATTAATACAAAACCCATTTAAAACTAAATTCTTATGTGTTATATAACTGCTCCAGTTCCATTAAGCGATCCTTAATCCTGTGTGGAATAATACCAAACAGATTATCCCATGTCATAAACATCTCCGGTTTTAATACATATTCTTCGAACTCCATGGTAGGTACGAACGCTTTGGTCTTCAGATAACGCTCCACCTGAGCATCGATCTGTTCATTCGTTTCAAAATAACCTTGAAACAACTCATTCACAAGTAGCCCATCACATCCAGCTTTCGAACCTGTGGCACTATACAGGTTAGGCAATAACTCAAATACAACCGGAAGTGGTGAGAAAGCATGTTTGCCAGGCTGCGAGTACAGACATACATGACGTCCAACCACATTGACCCGTTCCTTCAACAATCCACGCAGTACCTTCCCATGAAAGCTGGCTTCACAGTCTACAACCTCTCCGTCATGGCCCACATAAACCCATACATGCTCCATTTCATACAGATGTCCGATCTCATAATCCCACCAAATTGCATATTCAATCACGTATTGAACTACCTCGCTTGGGAACTCAATGTCCCTTCTGAACGATGGTGAAGGCCCTGATTGATGCAACACAGAAATGCCAACAAAATCCGGATAAAAGGGTTCGTTTCTATCAAACATCAAGATAGGTGCATAACTCATTGCAGTTTCAAGTGTTTCCATCTCTGACATGTTCATTCATGAGTCCTCCGTTTTCGTTGGATGTTCATACTATACTAACAGAGAACGTAACACACTGACTCAAGGATTTTGAATTTTTTTCTAATATAATGCCAACCCCTTCATACACTTCATACAATAATCACATCGACACATCGAAACGTCAAAAAAACCTGCAACTGTTATTCTCCAGTTACAGGCTCTGTACTTTTATAATGAATAAGGAATTTGAATTAAGACTTCAGCTTACTGGATGGTGACACGGACGTCTCGGAAGGGGAAGTCGATTGATCAGAAACCTGTGTATCACATCCTATTGGAGGGCCCAGAATGGCATCATTTTTAATGGACGCAATGGCTCTGGCATACGCCTCTTCATCCAAACAGTACGCGCGGTGAGCCACCTCGGGCGGTGTAGCTGCCAAGAAATCTGCTCCAAACACAATATCAGGCGTTGGTTGATCAAAGATCGTTAATACATATACGTCATCAGTCTCAGCAACAAACCAGTGAAACCAGCCTTTCGGAAATACCACAACCTGACCTGGTTTCAGACGATATGTCAATCGTTCACGCGTAAACGGATTAAAGACTGACGCTGTAATTTCACCACTGATGACTACAACCATCTCCGTGACATTGGTGTGCCAGTGTGGCTGCACAATAATTCCTTTGCTTAAGTATACGTTGAAGAAACCATTTGCAATGGTCGGCAGCTGTTCTCCAAACAACTGGGTTACATAGTTGCGTGAATCCCTTTGATAATTGACCACCGCATTGGAATCGGCAGCTAGCGGAACATTTGGGGCTTGCAAAATCGGATTCATCATTCGATCATTTCTCCTCCTTGAGCATACATCTCATTGTTGTACTGTATGCCGGAGAGTAGAAAGATAATACCGTTGACCTGTTATACATTCTTTTTCATCCGAAACTGCAGGTTTCTTGTATCTTGTCTTAAGGAGCTAGACTTGGCCAGGGAATCTGCCTCCGGCTGCAATGCCTTGAGGTGATATGCGATCAATCTGCTTCATCTCATCATCCGTAAGCGAAACCTCTAACGCGCCTAAGTTCTCGTGAACTCTATCCAAATTACGGGTCCCCGGAATCGGAACGATATGTTCTCCCTTTCCAAGTAACCAGGCCAGAGCAAGTTGAGAAACCGTGCATCCTTTTTCCTTAGCCATCTCTTGGATCAATCCAACAACCTCCAGATTTTTCTGAAAATTCTCACCTTGGAAACGCGGATAGTGACGACGATAATCGTCTTCCGGCAAGTCATCTATAGATCGGATCTGACCAGTCAGGAAGCCACGTCCCAATGGGCTGTATGGAACCAAGCCAATGTTCAATTCATGCAGGACAGGCATAATCTCATCCTCAAGCTCTCGACTCCACAAGGAATATTCCGTCTGCAACGCTGTAATCGGATGAACAGCATGTGCACGACGAATGATCTCTACTGGCGCCTCGGACAAACCAATATATCGAATCTTACCCTGTTGAACCAGATCAGCAAGCGTGCCTACCGTCTCTTCAATGGGGGTATTCGGATCAGGACGATGTTGATAATACAGATCGATATAATCCATTCCCAGGTTGTAGAGACTCGCATCTACTGATTTTTTAATGTAGGCCGGATCTCCTTTGGGGCCCTGTGTGTGCGTAATACCGAATTTGGTGGCAACAACAACGTCAGATCTTCGACCTTGTAGCGCACGCCCAAGCAGTTTTTCATTCCCTCCAAATCGCTGTTTTTCATACTCTCCGTACAGATCCGCCGTATCAAACATGGTGACTCCTGCATCCAGTGCACCCTGAATGGTATGTACCGATTCGTCATTATCCGGCATCATCATCACACCCAGGCCGAGCCCAGATATACGTAATTTGTCATTGCCTAACGTTCTTGTCTTGAGCATGAGGCTCCCTCTTTTCATATTAAAATAGAAACGATAAATAGCTACGTTTGAGCTTAAGTTCATTCTATTTCAATACCGAGAACCCAACCACACTCCGTGTATGCTAGTAAAGAAATTACTAGTCTAATCTAATTAACCTACTACATGACAACAGGAACATAAATACAGCAATGAATGCCTGATTGGCTGTTCAGATTATTCATGGAATAGATATCGTACGCATGTACAACACCATCTGACCGATCCGTCGTTTCAAGCAGCACACGATTCACTTGTTTTAATTCGACTTGGTGCAGATTCCAGATCGTTCGGAAGTCCACACTTTCTTCACTCAATTGTTTCACGATTCTGGTAAATTCGGGGTCACTCGGATACTTATCATAATACGTACGGAAAACAGCTACCGAGTGCCGCGCGAATTCATCCCAATTGTGCATACGCTCCCTGAGCGTTGCATCCAAAAATAAAATCCGCATCATTAGACGCTCATTCATATTCATCGACGAGAAGTTAAAGAGGTTCTTATCCGCTGCGTCATTCCAGGCAAGTACCTCAGAACGTTCATTGGTAATAAAAGAAGGATGCGTCAACTGGCCAATAATACTCTGCCAACCTGGATCCAGCTGTGAGTACGAAGCAAGGAATTCATGTTCCGTATTCGGGTCCCATAAGTCAAACAGATGACTCTTCTCTTCCGGCGTTAACCGGAGCGCGTTCGCTATACTTTGCATTACTTCTCGTGAAGGTGCCAACTCCCTTCCTTGTTCAAGCCACGTGTAGTACGTTGCACTGACACCAGCCAGTACCGCTACTTCTTCCCGCCTTAGCCCCGGTGTTCTTCGCTGTCCATAAGATCCTGACAATCCAACTTGTTCCGGTTGAATGCGGCTTCTACGTGATTTCAGAAAATCACCCAGTTTTTTGTTACGGCTCATACCTGTATCCATAGACATCGTTCCTTTTTATAAAAGTATTCAAGCCTATTCGGCTCTATCCCAAAATGGTAGTCACTAAATGACTTTGATATAATTCATCTATTATTAGTTCTGCAGAATCCTTGGTTTACAAGTAGCTTAGCATCGAATGGTGCAGAACGAAAATACAAGGAGTGCTTGAAGGAAATTCGTCAATTAAGTCAAGTCTTCATCGATCAGGAGTCTCTACACAAGCAGCTCGTATCCATGGTTGAGAACTACACACAGACCTTCAACAAGATGGATGCCAAGACCGGCTTTATTGAAACTGTTGAGCGGGAAGAGATTTATGTTGTTCTAACGGAGTTGCTGGATCAGTTGAATGAGCAATTAGAACTGCGACAAGATCTTTCGGTTAAGGTTAATCACGAGGAATTATATGAGGTATTTGATCGTTTGAAGGATTTCTAATTTACGCAAAAAGGGTCCTGGTATCAAAAGTGCAGGACCCTTTTTTGTATGCATACTATTTCTTGCACGATATGTCCGCCGGCCTCAAGTGTCATAACTAACCAGATAATGATGAAGTTCCGTGTTATAACAGCCGATACTGTGCTCAATTAATCTGCCTTCTCCGTCGAAGGAGTTACGAAGGCGCTTGAGCAGATGCGTCCCCGGGGGGATATTCAGTAGTTGGCATACCTCAGGAGCTGCCGGCTCTACAAAGAAACGGTCTTTGAAGTTCTCCAGCAAAATGTCGTTCTCCTCCAATGAATCATACAGCGATTGGATGTCTGCATTCATTTCTTGCTTGCCTCCGCCGGGCAATGCAGCTGCTGCCAAGAAGTGTATCAGATGAATATAAGGTTGTCCGTTAAAAATATAGAGCCTTTCAATCCGCTGGCAGTACGGCCCGTAGAGACCATATTGCTCCGTTCCGGCATCATTGGTCAGTAACCGGGAATTCAGAACTTTTTTTTCCAGCTTATGCCCCTCTTCTACGAGCAGTTCCGTAAACCGTTTGCCCTTTGAGAGCTTCTGATGAGAGGTATTGCGCATCACTATCGTTCCAACACCGCTTTTCTTCTGAACGTAGCCTTCCTGGGACAGCTCTTGGACCGCACCCCGGACTGTCATTTTACTGACCCCGAATTCCTTCTCCAGCTGTGGCTCGGAGGGAATGATGCTTCCGAGAGGATATACGCCATGTAGAATCCGATCTTTGAGAATTTTTTGGATTTGCTGATATAAAGGACCTTGCTTGCGCTTTAGGGACACTCACTGTTCACTACCTTTCAACATCTGAGGTATGGTCCGACAGCGCCCGGAGCACCTCATTCTCAGTAAAAAGCGCTGTATCACCTTGTGTGGTATGGGCCAGCATCGCTGCCGCCACTGCCATATTAACCGTATGTTCCTGTGGATATTGCTGCAATTCCCCATGGATGATGGCGCTGGCAAACACATCGCCGGCACCAATCCGGTCGTACACCGGGAATGTTAGCTTGCGGGAAAATACGAACGTACCTTGATGATAGATATATCCTGTCAAGGAATGCGTATGGTCCGCGTTAATCTCACGGTGGGTTCCTGCTACCGTTCCGATTCCGAAGCGCTGTGCAACTTCAGGAATCGCTTGCTTCATCTGTGTTATTCTATCATATTCTCCGGTTCCGATGCCAAGAATACCCATCGCATCCTTCTCATTCATTAGCACCAGATCTGCCAGCCTCAGCAGTTCCTCATAATGCGGGCGGGCCTTGACATAGCCATCCGTCCCCCATAACGCAGGACGGTAATTACAATCAAATACAACCTTGCCCCCAGCACTCTTCACTTCCTCAGCAAGCCGTTTCATCTGCTTGCGCACGCCATCATTCATAGCCAGCGTAATGCCACACAAATGAAGAACGTCGATCCGGGAGGCAAGATCTTTCATATCATAATTGGTCGCATCCGCAGTATTGAAACTGCTGCCCAGCCGGTCTGTGTAAGTGACTCTGCCTGGACGGGCTCCAAAGCCATTCTCCAGAAAATACATCCCAAGGTGTCTACCGCCCTGTCTAATAAGAGAGGTATCCACCCCAAGCTTGCGCAGATAAGCGATAGCCGCTTCGCCCACCGGAGTTTCCGGCAAGGTCGTAATAAGAGCGCCGTTATGGCCGTATCTGGCTAATGCTGCCGTTACATTCACCCCGCTGCCGGAAAAAGAATACTCCAGCCTGCTGCTCTGGACCAGCGTTTCGTAGCCCGGAACCTGCAGCCGCATCATCACTTCGCCAAAAGCAGCAACCCTAGGCATACCGGTCCACCAGCGATTTCATTGTTTCCAGTAGTCTGCGGACATCCTGTACGTTCGTACTCCCGGTCTGTGAATCAATAATTGAAGAATAGACATGTGGTATAACCTGAGGTACACCTGCCTGTAGTGCAATCTCTAGAATGGGTCCAAAGTTGTCCAGATCAATTCCGCCAGTGGGCTCCAGAGCAAAATTCGCTTCCCCACAAGCCTTGGCAACCGCACGGTACTCCTCCTCCAACTTCAATCCCTGCATCGGATAATATTTGAGCGCGTTCCCTCCCATGTCACGAACCAGTGCAATGGCGGCATGAACCGGAACAATGGCCTGCGGAGTGGTTACTGAACTAACAGGGCCAGTCGATATATTTACATAGCCTGGCTGCCCGCACGGAGATACCAGGCAGTTAATCCAACTATCTTTAGGTCCCAGATTGGCACGGGTTGCCCCCACTGCCGGGAATACCTGATTGATATGGCTTCCCGGGTAGCTCACGGCAATCTCGGCCACAACTGCAGCCTGACGGCTGTCTCCAGCCCCAAGTCCGATGGATACGGCTTCTTGAATAGCCTGACCATATTCAGTCATGGCAACTACGGCTTCCTCCGACGTAGCATAATTTTTGGAGAGCACACCCACAAGTACATAACCTTCCGCAGCCTCGTATACATCTCTAGCGTTCCCGATACTTCCTGCCAGTACATTCATTGCCGCCCTATTCTTATACAGACACTGCTGAATATGACTCATTCTGGTTTGCCTCCCACGATTTCATGTATTCTGCTGACGATGACCTGCAAATCATCCCCTTGCAGCGACCTTGGATCAATATCGAAATACCCCTGATTGACGCCATAGTCTCGGGTATATACCGCAATTACACCTTCACGAAGCTGGTCATTCACTTTCTTCGCATCCACCCCAGCAAGAGAGGAATCAATCTGGACACGTCCTCGGAAAATCGATCTACCGGCTTCATCCTGCACGATGCGGACTGAAACACCAGGAAGTCCACCAAGTGGCTGAAGAGCCTCCAGCGTTTGCTTCTCTCGTTCACTATTGTCCGCTTTGTCCTGGTATTCCTCCAGAGCTTGAAGTAACCCAAAAATGGTCTCTTTGCCGACCTTCATGCTGCGGCCAATCCCGTGCAGCTGTACCTGTAACCACTCCACATATTTCTTTTTGCCGGCGACAATGCCGGAAGTAGGGCCTTCAATAGCTTTTGACCCGCTGTAAATGGCCAGATCCGAAAATTGGATATATTTGCGCAGATCCTCTTCTGCTGCTGCATCCACAATCAGCGGCACCCCTCTGCGCTGTGCAACCTCCCAGGCCTCTTCCACTGAAATCATGTTTTTCTGAACAGTATGATGGGATTTAACATAAAGAATGGCTGCAGTGTGTTCACCGATCGCCTGATCGATATGCTCCTTGCGGCCTTCATTCGCATATCCGACTTCCACTACCCGGCCGCCACCAAGGAATATCATGGTTTCAACTGGCGCTCCATATTGCACATTATGTCCCTTGAGCATAATAATTTCATTTTTCAATATCGGCTCCTGGTGCAGACGAAGGCTTAGACGCGAATCTCCGGCGGTCACAATGGCTGCAACCGACAACGCAATACCGCTGGATGCAGAGTTCACCACAACTGCGCTCTCCGAACCAAGTAACTGTGTAATATATTCTCCGGATTTGTTCACAAGCTCCGCAATTTCCACGTACCGCTGTCCGCCCTGTTTCATTGCATCCATGACTGAATCCGTTGGTGCAGAAACGCCAAGGATGCTCATTCTTCCACTGGCATTAATAACACGCTTCAATCCATATTTAGCCTGTAATGAGTGACCCATTAGCAAAGACTCCTTTAGCCTCAATATAGTGTTGCGTGACCCGGACATCACCTTCCGAGTCCTCAAGTTGCTTTTCGCCTGCTTCCAGGGAAAACAAAGTCAGGTTCGCCTGCTGTCCCACCCTAATCTGCCCGAGTTCCGGCTTACCGAGCCACTCCGCTGGACTTCTTGTAACCGCACGTATGACCTCTTCCAGACTGTAGCCAAGGTACAGAAATTTCGTCAGCACATTCGCCATACTGTATACCGGACCATTCATACGGTTGCCTCGGTAAATGTCCGTACTGATTGTATTCAGCGCAATGCCTGCAGCCTTGGCCTGTTCTGCAATCCGGAAGGAGAAGCTCGCCGTACCATGCCCCACATCCAGATGAACTCCCCGAGCAGCCGCATCCAGTAATTCTTGCAGCGGTGTGCCGTCCGGATGAAACAGATTGTTGGACTTGCCGTTAAGATAATGGGTGATTACATCACCCGACTGTAGTAACTCCAGCACATCAGAGATCGCGGGCGGAGCAGAACCGATGTGAACCATGAGCGGAAGCTTCGTTTCTTCCGAGAGTGCGCGTGCCAACTTGAGTGGCTGTATACCGCTGTCTTTGACGACACTTTGGCTGATGCGGGCTTTCAGACCAACAATGAAATCAGGATAAGCCGCTGCTGCCTCCAGTACCTTGGCCCGGTCAATCCATTCCAGCTGCGACAGTTCATCCGTCCGTTCGAGCCCGATCCTTGAAATATTCAACAGAGCAAATACTTGTGTAGCAGCCTGTAGTCTTGCGGTATAGAAAGCTCCAATTCGATCTGCACCGCAGCTTCCGGCATCTACAAGCGTTGTTACGCCCTGCTTCACACCTATTTCATCGATATCATCGCCATAGGGATCAAGGTCCTGGACGGCATGCACATGCAGATCAATCCATCCACTGGACGCATATAACCCTGAACAATCCAACTCATTTTCTCCTTCAGCCTGGCCTGGCGGTGACATGGCGGTGATGATCCCGTCCTGAATGGCGATATCCATGATCCGCCCGTCAACAAGCTGCAAATTGCGCAGCACATTCTCTGTGCCCACTCATCCCATCTCCTTTTTCAACCCCGGTATACAGGCAAATTTCAAAAAATGATTCATGAAATCTGTACTTCCAAATCGTTAAAATAAGCATGATGAGCTACTTTATTCTAAAGATTATAATGTTATAATGTTTATGCTAGCACAAGTGTAATCCAGAAGAGAACAGTGATTTTAATCCGAATATATTAACACTGGAGGGACTGCTTCATGGCAAATTCGGCACTCAAGCCATCCTTGCTCGACAGATTCAGGCTCAGCTGGAATCATTTCAAATCAAGGCTTCTGCTGAAATATGCCTTTTCTTACATTCTCATATTTCTTATCCCTCTGACAGGTGTAACTATTTTTGTATATGAAAACGCTGTCAAAGGATTGCGTGTAGAGATTGAACAATCAAATGTCAATCAGCTTAACCAGGTGAAGAGCACTATAGATAACCGTATGAATGAGCTTCAGGAAATAGCGGGGAGAATCGCCTATGACAAACACCTGACCCCTTATATGGTACAGCATCCCTATTACAGTTTGGAGGCGATTCAGGCGCTGGCCAATTACAAAGCTAGCAGCAGCATTGCGGAGGATCTGCTTCTCTATTTCCATAACGATGCCAACATCTATTCGTACCGCGGTCTGGCTAATCTTGATGTCACCTTTGATAGCCTCTATCAGTTCGAGCATTGGAATCCGGAAGAGTTGCGGCGGGACTTGAATGAAACTAGGCAGCCCCTGGTCCGTCCCGCTGAGAACGTGAAGGTTAATTCCCGAGTGGAGTCGATGCTCGTCATGCTTGTGCCCGTTAAACCGAATGACCCGTTTCCATATGGGACCGTTGTTTATTTAATGAAAGAATCCAACCTTACCGGGGTCATGGATTCGATTTTGAGTGATTTTTCAGGAAGCAGTTATATTTTCAGTCCCTCCGGAGAGGTGTTGACCGCGAATAGCCATGGCGTAAGCCTTCCCCAGGACGAAATTGAGAATTTGGCTACACTTGAGCCCGGTATTCATAATTTGAAGATGGATGGAGAACAATACTCCGTTGTTTCTGTTCAATCTGAAGAAAATGGCTGGACCTATGTGACCACGATGCCAAGCTTCCAATTTTTCAGCCGTGTCGCCCATGTCCAGACCCTCGTCCTAATCGTCTTCTGTATTACCGTCATTACCGGCATAGCTGCTGCGCTACTGTTAGCCAAACGGCAGTACCATCCGATTAGGGATTTGATGGACAAGATGAAAGGCAGCGGCGATGATGCTCCCAAGCTCCGCAATGAATGGGAATGGATACGACAGACCCTACACAATTACAGTGCGAAAATTGATTTTCAGGAACCCTTCGTCCGCAATCAGTGCATGCTGCTGTTACTCAAACACGGCAAGCCGGATGATCCGGAGATCGAACAAATGATCCTTAGCGCAGGATTCAGGCATCCTCAAGGACAAGGGCTCTATTTCTCGGCTATTCTGTCCTGGGATGATACTGTGCCCGGCGGCAAGTCCTGGCAGGAACGCCATCTGTTGCAGGAAATACTCAGCAATGTATGTCTTCCCGGTACCGGTGCTCAGATCTTCGGTGTAGAATTCTCGGTCAAGGACCAGTTTGCCCTGATTATTTCACTTCCCGGTGATGCGGACAAGCCGATTCAAAGCCAATTGGAGCAGGTCATTGAAGCCATTCAAACGTTAATCCGCGAGCACTCTCAGCTATCTCTAAGTATCGGTGTCGGCATGGCCTACAGAGACTTGGCCCGTCTTAACCAATCCTTCATTGAAGCCGCTGCAGCTCTGGAGCACCGGATCATCCGGCGCAGCGGTCAGGTCACTTATTTCGAGCAGCTTGCAGAGCTGAACCCTTCTGCTGCCGAGAGCTTCTGGATTCCACGCAAATCCATGCTGAAAATGGAGCAGAGTCTAAAGCAGGGCAACGAATCAGTAGCTGTCCAAATGATTGCTGATACCATTCATACGATCAAAGACGAGCCGTTGCAAGTTCATCTACTGCGCTGCATCTGTTTTGATCTGCTGAACACTTTTCTACGCACCGCCTCCGAGCTTGGTATGAACGAAGTGTTCGCTAATATGCCGGAATTAACTTCCTTCGAAACACTTGAAGAGCTGGAAAGTCGTTTGCTCAGTCTGGCCGCTGACATTTGCGCGCAGGTGGAGCTGAATACAAAGACAAGTGAGTCTACATTAATGGATGACGTTCTGACTTACGTGGATCAACAGTTTGCAGACTACACACTCAGTCTAGAGCATGTGGCGCTTAAGTTTGCCATTTCAACATCTTATTTAAGCCGGAGCTTCAAAGAGAAGACCGGCCGCAATTTCTCACAATATATCTGGCAGCGGCGTGTAGATGAAGTCATGCGGCTGCTAGAGAACACTAGCGCACCGCTCAAAGAAATTATTGAACAGGTCGGTTACATGGATGCGCCAAATTTCATCCGCAAGTTCAAAAAAGAAATCGGTCTGACGCCAGGGCAGTATCGCAAGGAACATGCCTTGAGAGGAGCTACTATTAAAAGACCTGTTTAAGTTGGCGGAGCTTCCGCACCATCTGTACTACATTCTTATATTTGAAGATACCGCGTCATTGATGGTTTATTTAGCTACTGCCCTTCCTGGAGGATGTGTTCTACCAGCTCGTCCAGCGGAACAGTTGCAAGGGCAATCGCCGTATCTGTCACCCCATAATAAATATAGAGCAGTCCATCTTTGACCACATTTCCGGTTGGGAAGATGACATTGGGAATCTGGAACCCAAATTTCTCATAATACGTCTCTGGCTCCATAATAAAATGATGTGTCCGGGCAATGATTTTCTCGGGCTGCTCCAAATCCAGCAGCATGGCCCCCACACGGTAGACAATGCCCTCATCGACGCCATGATAGAGCACCAGCCAGCCCTTGTCCGTACGGATCGGGGGCGTAGAGCCCCCAATCTTCCGCGATTCCCAGGACAGATTCTGCGCGGTAGCGAGCAGCTTGGGCTCTTCCCAGGTAACGAGATCCTCGGAATAGGTAATCCACATGGCCGCCTTATCCGTACCGTAGGCTTCCCCCACATATTCCTCAGGGCGGCGCAACAGTACGAATTTGCCGCCTATTTTCTCAGGGAACAGAATGTTGTCCCGGTCATTAATATCAAGAGGTGTCGTGTCCGCCACAAACTCCCAATCCAGTAGATTATCTGATTTCAAAATGGAGGACCGGGTTAGCCAATGTCCCGCCTCGTCCCCCCACCCGTCCGGATATTCCGGAATAGAGCGAAGGGGGATGCCTGCCCCGGTAGGGTAATAACTCATGGCACAGGGACGAAGGGCGTAGTTCAGATAGAAGGTTCCGTCAATTTTGACAATCCGCGGGTCCTGCACACTACCATAAGGGAATCCCAGCATGTCTGGCGTCACAATGGGCTCATCCTTCACGTGGGTAAAGTTTATCCCGTCTTCACTCTCTAGCAGACCCAAATAATTTTTGCATGGAGTTAGGGAACCAGCAGTGCGCTCAATCATATAAAATTTACCGTTATCGATGATGACAGCAGGGTTGAAAACCGTAACCTTACGCCATTCATAGTCGCCCGGGACAACAATGGGATTATTCGGATGTCTCGTGATTTGCATGTCTATTCCTCCTGCATCTGCATGAATGTTCAGGGACGCGTTGTAACCTTATATCTCATCTTTTATTTTTACAGCAACTTTCTTCGCATGGACCTGATTAGTTGGATTTCCAACGATCATAGGCAGCCTGGTTGATTTCAACCATACGCTCTCCGCCCATTTTCTTGACCGTCGCCACATAATTGTCCCAACCCGTAAGTGGCTCGGCTCCAGTGATGAATTTCGCCTCCATCTGATTCACATATGTCTTCAAATCTGAATTCAGGCTGCTGATTTCGGTCTGCTCTTCCACGGTAAGGAACAGAGTCGGAAACGGAATCCGTGCGCCTTTATCAAGAAGCTTCTGCTTGGTCTCCTGCTCTACCCAGAGGTCAAAGTCTGTCTTCAACCCCTTATTAATATCATCCATGGACAGGGTAGGAGCGGGAATGCCGTAGTTAGGTGTCAGCGTTGCCCGATAATCTTCCATTTCCTTACCATCGGGTACCGGCAAGTAACGTTTGACCCGGTTATCTTTGTCAGTGTACTCCCAGAGAGTGCCCTCTGGACCTTTATTGAAGAACATGGCACCTTCATAGGAATAGAGATAGTCCACCCAGCGCATAGAGGCTTCCGGCGCAGGATTACTCTGCGTAATAGCAAAGGCGCCGCTTGTAATCCCCCTGTTCTTTGCAATCGCTGGAGCAGCAACTGATTCACTGTGAACAGGTGCAAACATCGGATCCGCCGTCGAAGGTTCTCCACCTTTGCTCATGTAGGCATGCCAGTCCGAAAAGAGGGCGATTTGATTGTTCTGTGCTTTGGCCTTTTTTTGCTCCGCTGTTTGTGAGAAGCTCTCATGATCCAGCAGGTCTTCAGACCACAGGCGGTTCATATAAGTTAAATACTCCTTGTAGCCTTCTTCAAGTGGTGTGTAATGCACCTTGTCCGCATCGTCCACGTAAATTTCTTCTTCATAAATGCCGAAGGCACCCAGCAGCCATGTACGGATATCGCGGAGGTTCGCAGCGGGTGTTGTCACCGAGGAGATCGGAATTTCATCAGCTATGCCATTACCGTTGGGATCTTCCTCTTTCACACGTTTCAGATAGGTATACAGCTCCTCTGTTGTTTCGGGGAGTTTATCGATATTCAGCGCCTTTAGGAAGTCTCCGTTATACCACATTGGATTGCGGTACCAGTGCTGGCTAAGTTCAACTACTGGCAAGGAATAGATATGCCCGTCCGGTGCAGTTATCGATTTGCGGACATCCGGATTCTCCTCCAACAGCGCCTTGAAATTCGGAGCATACTCTTCAATCAGATCCTCCAGTGGAATGAGGATACCCTGCTCTCCGTAATTCATCTGCTCTGCAGTTGTCAAACCGGCAGCATAGAGGATATCTGGGTAATCTCCACTGGCGAGCACCAGATTTTTCTTCGTTTCGAAGCTATCCTTCGGTGCGTTCTTGTATTCCAGCTTAATACCGGTCTTCTCTTGCATCTGCTGAAGCACCGCCATGTTCTCCCAGTTCTGAATCCCTACATCTGGCGCCATAAGCGACAAAGTAACGGGTTCATTCACAATCGGGAAACCTTCATTGTTCACAGCGACTTTTCCGAGATTGTTGTTCGCTTCACCTTCGTTTGAACTGCTGCAGCCTGCCAGTAATGTAATAACTAAAGCCGAAGACAGCAGCATCTTCCATGGCTTGCGTGTGGTTGGCATTTATAATTCCTCCCCTGATTTCATCACATTTTAGCTGTTTAGCCTTTAACAGAGCCTATCATGACCCCTTGGACAAAGTAGCGCTGCAGGAACGGATAAATTGCCACAATGGGCAGTGTGGAGACAACAATGACTCCATATTTAATCAGGGATGCCGTTTCTGCCTTATTATTCATGGCGGTGGCCACCTCGCCGTTAATGGATGAGCCCGTCGTTTCCGCCGTCATTTCCTGAAGAACAAGGATCTGACGCAGAACCATCTGCAGCGGATACTTCGCTTCATCATTTAAATAGATCAGAGACGGGAAGTAGCTGTTCCAGTGGCTAACCCCATAGAACAGGGCCATAACCGCTACAATCGGTGCCGACAGCGGCAGAACAATGCGAATGAACAGCTTTAGATTCGTACAGCCGTCAATGTGCGCTGCTTCCTGAAGTTCTTTCGGAATGGTCGTCTGAAAAAAGGTGCGGGCCACGACGATATTCCAGACCGAAGCGGCCACCGGCAGAATTAATGCCCACATGCTGTTCATGAGTCCAAGGTTCTTAACCAGCAGATACGTCGGCACTATTCCGCCACTGAAGAACATCGTGAACAGAATGAGGCCCATGAACAACTGGCGCCCGACAAAATCAGATCTGCTGAGCGCATACGAGGCCGGCAGAGTGACGGCGAGATTGAGCAGAGTGCCCACAACTGTGTAAATAATGGTGTTCCAGTAACCACTCCATATCTTCGGGTTCTCAAACACAAGTTTGTAGCCGTCCAGTGTTACATTCTTCGGAAACAACCACATCGCTCCCGAATTGACATCCTGCGGCGAACTGATTGAAGCGCTAAGAATATAGATGAGCGGATAGAGAACAACCAGCATTGCCAGACCCAGATAAATATAAGTGCTGATCAAAAAAAGCTTGTCCCCCCTGGATTCTTTCATCGCAGTAACCAAAGACTTCAACTCCTTTCTACCAGAGGCTGTTCTCACTGGTGCGTTTGGCGATCTGGTTGACTGTAACAAGCAAAATAACGTTGACTACCGAGTTGAACAATCCGACAGCTGTTGAGAAGCTATACTGGGCGTTCACCAAACCGGCGCGGTATACATAGGTGGAAATTACATCGGATGCTTCCATATTGAGTGAATTCTGCAGCAGCAGAATCTTCTCGAAACCAAGACCCAGTATATTACCCATATTCAAGATCAGCATGATCGTAATCGTGGGTAATATCGTCGGCAGATTGATATGCAGCACCCGTTTCATTCGGCTTGCTCCATCCATAATGGCTGCTTCATGGAGCTGGGGATCTACGCCTGACAGGGCTGCGAGATAAATAATGGTTCCCCACCCGGTGCTCTGCCAGACGCCGGAGAATACATACACCGTCTTAAACCATGCGGGATCAGTCAGAAACTGTGCTGGTTCAAGACCAATGAATTCGATGAACCGGACAATCATTCCGCTTGAGGGTGATAAAAAGGTAATGATCATACCTGCCATGACAACTACAGAAATGAAATGGGGTGCATAGGTGACCGTCTGGACCGATTTCTTGAACGGGCCGTTGCGGACTTCATTGAAAGCCAGTGCCAATATGATAGGCAGCGGAAATCCAATGGCAAGTTCATAGAAGCTGATACTGAATGTGTTCCAGAGCAGATCCCAGAAAAAATAAGAATTGAAGAACCGTTCAAAATGGTCAAAATCAACCCATTCGCTGCCTGTAATTCCTTTTGAAGGTACGAAATTCTTAAAAGCAATCTGAATGCCGTACATCGGACCATAATGGAAAATAAGGAAATACAACAACGCGGGAAGCATGAACAGATAAAGCTCCCAGTTTTTCCAAATTCTCTTGCCAAGGGAGTTCTTCTTCAATGAAGGATTTACGGATACTACTGTGTGACTCTCCTTCACTCTCTCACTCCTTTCTATGTCTTTCATTACCTACGGTTACGTTGCTACTTTGCATTCTTGCTGACTCCCTTTTTGGTAACGCTTACAATCCGAAGTATAGTGAAACGAAGCTGACACGGTAAATATGTAGGTTCTGCATTGTCACGATAAGGTGTGCAAAACCGCGCTACTGCGGTACTTTTCGTTCAGCCCTGTTGTGGATGGTTGCAGATGGAGCAAGGCTGTAAATATGTGAATTACGAACCTCCTCCACGTTGCAAAAGAAACATATTGTGATCACCGAGCAAGAATTCAAACGTTTGTTATGAGTAACTGATCAATACTTTGATAAAAAAAAGCTGTTGCGGAGGACGTTACGTCACAATCTACAATGAAAAAAATGTGATAAAGGAGTTTTCATTATGTCTGAAACCCATGCAAAGGAACATTACAAAATACTGTTGATCGCATTACTAACGCAATCAGCTTTTCTATTAATTGGATTTATTTTTATTGGTTTATTTAAGTGGGGAGAAATGTTGCCATTTATAGCTTCCTTATTCATGCCAGACAAAATTAGTATGTTATCCGCAATCATCATTGGTCTTATTTTTAGTTTTTTTATTACTACGATTGTTCTAATTACATTTGTCAGAACAAGAACAGAACTCCCTAAGACCGAGGGGTCAGATGTGATTAAAAAAATAATGATCCAACCAAGCGGTATAGCTTTAACGGCGATAGGTGGTATATTTGAAGAATTCTTTTTTAGAGGTGTCCTGATCGGATTATTTATTGGCTATTCTTTGTTCGTGGATTGGCTCGTCATTCTAATAAGCACTTTTCTATTCTGGATAATACATGTTCCTCAATATAAAGGAGCTACGGGTATCCTTATCGTTGTGTTTGTAAATGGTTTGATTTTTGCTCTACTCTTTTATTTTACGGGGTCGTTAATTCCCCCAATCCTTGCCCATGTCATTTATAATATTTCTATTGGAATTATTCTGGCACGAAAATACAAGAACTGATTATTTGAAAAGAGGGACGTTAGATGCGATTAACAGTGAGTAAATTTGCAAAGCTGGCGGACACAACAGTTCGTACGTTAAGACATTACCGACAACTTGGCATATTGGTTCCCTCACAAAAGAACGAAAATGATCATTATGTATATATAAATGAGGATTTTAAAAGGCTGCATGAAATCCAATTATTACAAAGTCTAGGACTTTCATTAAACGAGATTAAAGCCAGTTTTGAAGATCCACAATATTCTTTTGATGAGCTAATTAGAGTTCAAGAACAATCGCTTAAACATCGGAGAAAAGCTATTGATTGTTCTTTAGCATTAATTAAACGAATAAAACTGTTAACGGAAAAAGATCAATTTAATGAATTAAACTCAGAATTGCTCATGTTACTTATGAACTCGATGCGTGTTGAGGAGGACCAAAAGAAGCTGCTTCAAAAGTATGTTTCTACGGATATTATTGAAAAGGTGTTCCCAGAGGATAGCTCTAAGCAAACTTACTTGGATGAACAATTATACAATTTGCTATTGCTTGTCCATCGAGCTACCATACACGATCTTAAACCAGATCATCCTTCCATACAGCAACAGTTGAAAGACATTATTGCAAATACCCAATTAAATCAACTGATTCTCCATGACGAAGAAAAGAACGAAGAACTCTATAGAAACGTAAAACCCTATGAGTCGTTGATCCCTAAGCATACCATGGATTTTTTGACAGAAGCATTTGAGGTATTAAATACGAAGAAGAAATCTTCTCTATAGGATCTTGATAACTACCAATACAACTCTGGAAGTCATTGCATCATTCATGAGAAAAACTACGCCTTTCACCAAGCCTAAACATCTCAAGTTTACCGGAAGGCTCTTGGCGGTTCTCGCTACGGATAGGAGGTTTGAACCTAAGAGACGGTTCGACAAACGCAAATGGAACGAAGCAGAATACACTCTGCTTCGTTCCGTTTAAACAATCGGTATGGCAAGTTTTCCTCCCCTTCATTGAATAGAAAACACTTCTTTTTTCAACAATTCTTCTGGCGTCTGCCCTATCACATCACTATGAAAATAATCGCGTATAATGCCATCTTCAAGATAGTTGGCGATCGACACCATAATCATTCCTTGATCCAGTGCCAGATAAGCTTTCGTAATTTCTCCTGTTTCAACATTGACTGAGTCATAGAGACCATATTTACCGACCATTTTGAATTTCTTTAAAGCTTTAATGTTCTTTCGAACAGCTTCAGGGGCATAATCCAGGGCGAGGAATGTTGCGTGTGCTGTAACCGTTGCTCCATCTTTATAACCTGAGGTCCCTAACGGCGTTGCTGCAAACTCACTGTAACCTGTCGGAGTTGCAGAAGGTGAAAAGCCCCATGCGGCATACCCTTTTTCTTTGGCATATTCGATTTGCAATTCAACATGACGCTGATTGTTCAAGCCCAAAGCTTGAGTACCCAGTTCTTGTTCCTTTATGACCATACCGGGCATAAGAGCTTCAAACATACTGCCTCCCCAGCTTGGCACGAACTTTTTATCCTTGTATACATAACTTCCTTCAAACACATCCACTCCATCGTACTTAACGGATTTGCCTTGAGGAATCTGAGCTTGCCAATCCCATTCTTGAGGTAATGTGCGATACATCTTCCACCAATGCTCTTGGGGAACGTCACCTTTCCCAATGG
Source organism: Paenibacillus sp. 1781tsa1 (assembly GCF_024159265.1). Taxonomy (NCBI): domain Bacteria; kingdom Bacillati; phylum Bacillota; class Bacilli; order Caryophanales; family Paenibacillaceae; genus Paenibacillus; species Paenibacillus sp. 1781tsa1. The sequence continues at coordinate 4,340,631 of NZ_JAMYWY010000001.1, forward strand.
CAATATAGCTGCCTACACGTGGTTCCGTGTAAAACATTCCATAATGGTGATCCGTCAGTGCGCCTTTAGCCACATCATAGCCTCCGCGGAATTGGCCGACTTCAGGATCATATAACGGAGTATAATTCATATTTGTAACCAACTTGCTTGTTTTCCCATGAAGTTCTTCATAGGCTTGCCCAACAACAATTAAACCAGCGGATAACCAGCCATTATCGACTTGAGAAATAAATTGTCCCCAATCTTTCTTCACTGAACCGTCATCTGTGTTATACCAGTTATAAAATAGGCCGTTCCACTTTTCTAACTTTTCGAGGGAATTGATAGTCGTTTGCAGACGATGTACAGCTTCTTTCTTTGAAATAATGCCTAATTGTTGCGCTGAAACGGTGCTCATCATATACATGGCAATGTTCGTGGGCGAGGTACGTTTAGCTTCTTCTGTCCCGTTTTCAGTGAGCCGAACTTCATCGTAAGTCAAGCCAGTGTTCTGATCCGTATAGTCCTCAAAATACAAATAGGTCTTATATGCAATCGCTTTCAACTCTGCTCGAAATCCAATTAAATTGTTTGAGTCACCTGCTGAGGCCATAGGAGTTAAAGCTAAATTAGTGAGCAGACAAAAAGTTAAAATGAAGCTGAATATTTTTGCTTTTTTCATGATGTTCTCCCTTCAAATGGATTCGAAACGTTTCGTGTATATGTTATCATAAATTTCCCATTTCCGTAAACAAGAAAATAAAACGCTTACAAATACTGATTATCATAAAGATGATTTATAAATTTTAATTCGAAACGTTTCATTAAATATGCCATTTGCATTTTCATTGGAACTGAGTTGCTCTGGTTCAGGATGGGGATGGGTGAGATAATATCAAAGCTGCATACATGGTATTTGTCGCCACGGTTTTTCATATGATATTTCTCCTATATTAGAATGTTCATATTAGTAAAAACCTCTTCCGCATGTTAATTAGGAAAGAGGTTAATAGAATTTCCGTATACAATCCATCTAATTCAGGGTACCTTCTAAAAGTGCAACAGGATCCGCCATGAATTCTTCAAATGTACCTATCGTTCCGTGTTCTTGATGTTCAATGTCTGCATATCCAATCATTTTTTCACTCGGATTCCAGACAATCAGGATATGTGAGTATTGATCGATGTTCGAGGAAATACGTAGCAGCTTCTGTCTGCCCATTTTCATCTCCACGGTATCGATTAAATGAAAGAATTCTATATACCGGATACCTAATTCATTATCTGGCAAGTCCATTCTTCTCTTACTGCTAGTTAGAAAATCAATAAGTTGCTGTGGGAGTTTATAAGACTTTAAAGCATGCAATTTGTTGCTCATATCATGAAAATCTTGAGGTTCATGCCCCTTTAGATATTCAGCCATTTCTTCATTTTTCTGACTGACTGCAATCGTGTACGCCCGCTCTCCATCCTTCTCCTGAATGGTCACATCTGCTCCCTGGTCCACCAGATATCGAACCATCTTCATGTTATTAAGTCGTGCAGCTACCGTGAGAGGGGTGGCCTTGTACGGATATACCATGTCCGGTTCATTGTAATTGACGTCCACTCCTTGATCCAGCAAGTACTGGACTGTTTTCATATCGTGATCAGCTACCGCTTTGCGTAACGTTTTGCCTCCATATTTACGAATATCCAACCCCAGTTCATTCAGCACGGTTATATTCTTTTTGTTACCATAGTAGGCTTCATCATATGCACTGGATTTGACCCGATTAAGGCCATTTAACTTGGCTCCTTGCTGGTACAGGTATCGCACCATTTCTTCTCCACAATATCTAACCGCCTTCAGGATTGCCGGATTATTTTTGACATTCAGATTAACTCCATGCTCTACCAACAATTTAATTACTTCCAGTTGATTGCAGATTAAGGCAAGGTCGAGCGGCGTTAATGCTATGTATTTACTGAGCGTAATCTCTTCCTCAAGATCCATGCCCTGCTTAACGAATTGCTCTACAGCACCGGTATCTCCCTCATATATTGCCCTGGCATGATCAGGAAGCGTTTCGAACGATCCTTGATTTCCGATCTGGAACAAGTAAGATTCCCCCTATCACTTTTTACTAACCTCTTCTATATAATCACATGTTGTAGAAATCAAAATATTAGCTTGAGCATCCACACTCAATCATAATCAACGTCCCAATCTTGAAACCACTCGCAAAAACCTCTTTTGAATGTATAGAGTGAACTTGATCCATCATATCAAACAATTCCTCCAGTTGTTTAAAGTCATCCTCCGAGAGCTTTTTCTGAAATTTTTCGATAGTAGCTGTAATCTCCTTATTAATAGATCGATACTCCGAATCTTTAGGTACAATATTCTCCTCTGGTCTCAGGTTACCGTAATACAATTCTTCTATTATATTTCCCACATCACAGCCCCTTTCTCTTATACATGTCTAGTACTCTTTTCATGACAATTATATAAGATTGACAGACAATGCTGGAGATTTATGCAATATTCGCATGGCTTTCTTATCGCTTACATCGAAAATCGCATTTACATGCTTGCTTTGACATAATAATGTAGTGCTTGTTGAGCCCTACATCGGGAGTATGCTAAGATAATGGACAACTATTTCTACAAAATCTTATAACAAATCAACCGTACAGAAAGGACACTATGAATCCTTCATCACTGTCATCCAAGTTACAACATATCATTCCACCGCTGGATCTGCGAAGCTGCCTCATTAGCGTACGCGGTGAGCTTATGTACGAACACTACCGCAACCAAGAGGCTGCGACAGATATTGCAAAAATCAATTCATGTACCAAGAGTGTGCTGTCCGCACTCATCTGTATAGCGATGGATAAAGGCTTGTTGCCAGAGGCATCAGCCCCAATCTCTACCTTTTTCCCACAGTTGATATCCGATCCTGACCCGCGTAAACCAGCAATCACACTGGAACAACTGCTCACCATGACAGCTGGATTCAACTGGGATGAGTTTGGCGGGCAGAATTCATTTCCTCGCATGACCCGCACCGATCATTGGGTGGATTTTGCGTTGGAACAACGGTTAAGTCATGTACCAGGTACACATATGGAGTACAACTCAGGAGTATCACAGATCCTATCCGCCATTCTGATGCAAAATGCAGGTATGAACGTAGCCGCGTTCGCAGAACGTTATCTCTTTGACCCGCTAGGAATTAAGGATTATGAATGGGAAAGCGACCCTCAAGGTGTACACACCGGCGGATTCGGACTTAAGATGTTACCCGTAGATCTGCTAAAATTCGGTCAGCTGTTCTTACAGCAAGGAATGTGGGAAGGGGAGTCTCTCATTTCCAGTCATCTCGTCACCCGTTCAACGCAGCCATTCATTACAGTCAGCCCACCTAATTACGGCAGTTATGCTTGGCATTGGTGGGTCGATATCTATCCGAATGAAAGGTCTGTTGCCGAAGATATTGCTGCTGAAAACGACAGACCCAACCTCCATTATTATTACGCGCGAGGATTTGGTGGTCAGTATGTATATATTGTCCCTGAGTTGGAACTTGTTACGGTGTTAACCAATGACAAACGAAAGAAAGAGAAACCTCCACTGGATGTTTTCCCTCGATTAATAGCTCCTGAGCTGTGGAAAATGTTATAAATGCAGGCCGCTCTTTTATGTTGTTCGACCAATGGTTAGACCAATGAACCCTCAACCTGTTGTAGGATAACTAATCCATAAGCTGAGGGTTTATTCGTTATGCTAATGCTTCTTCGATGGCAACCGTGATTGGATACGGACCAGACTCTTGATTCGAGAGCGCAACCAGTTGCAGATCATAGTCTGGATACACGGAAGACATGAACGACACCCCTGGATCAAACCCCATGACATGAAATTTGAAAATCCCTTCCCCCTTGCGGTCAATCCAGATACCCTGCCCATAGTACTCTTCATCCTCTTGATGGACTTGTGGAGTTAATAACTGACGTGTTGTCTCTGCATTCAACAATTGGTGACCCAGCAAAGCCTCCCAGAATCGAATCATGTCTGGTGCCGTAACATAGGCCCCGCCATCTGATCCACCTTTGACTGGGATGGAGAATATATTGGTGTTCCAGGAGCCATCTTCATGATCGATATACCCTAAAGCCGTGTTACGCGGAAGCTGATCTGTTACGAAATAACCGGAGTCCTTCATGCCAATCCTTTTGAAAATGTGCTCTTCCACATAATCTGTAAACGACAGTCCTGAATGCTGTTCCACGATAAGCCCCAGCACTATGAAACCCGCATTGTTGTAGTGAAAACGTTCACCCGGAGACGACTTCATCGGCAACTGCTGAAACATGGGCAGAAAGTCACTTAATCGCCGCATCGCGTAGACGGGTCTGTCTTTCCACAATTCTGAAAAATCCTCCATCACTTCTTCATCGAAATAATCTGGAATACCTGACGTGTGTGTTAACAACTGCTGGATAGTGATCCCTTCGTCCCACAGTGGAAACTTCACATCCAACACATCCGTAAGCTTGGAATCAGCAGATAACTTACCGGCTTCAATTAGTTGGCATATACTCACTGCCGTGAAGATCTTACATCCTGATGCAATTCCAAAGCGTGTGTCCACCTGATTCGCAAGCTCTTCACTGCGATTCGCATAACCACGTTTCATATTCAAAAGGGTTTTCCCGCCTTGTTGGAGTAATACAACACCCGAAAAATTAACGCGTTCCATAACTTCTTCTACTTTTGTTGTCAGCACTAATACATTTAACATTTTGTTGTTCACCTACTTGTCTATGTATTCATTACATTCTCATTCTTAATTCTTCGTCATATCCAGCATACCTGCCAAATTCCCACAAAAAAGAAGGGCTACTCCCTTATAAAAGGAAATAACCCTTCTTTCATACAAGATAAGACTAAGTTAAACACAGCATGCTCAAATGTTGTTCAATCACTTGTTCCACTCGGTTTACTGTAAGTCTATCAGGCTGCATTAACATATGAATGGCGAGTCCATCCACAAGAGCATATAACTTCTCTATCTCCATCTCGACATCCAGATCAGGAGGTGTCATGCCTTGGCTCTGCAACTCCTGTATTACCCACTGAACAGATCGATACATCCCCTGATGCATCTCGTCACTTAACTTTTTTAATTCGGGGTACACCAATAATTTAGCTGTAAACGAAAACCAGACCTCCATTTCCATCATTCTATCTTCGTCCAAGGGGAGAAATTGCAAGAGCAGATTCTTCATATCCTGCAGGACAGATCCGCTCATCTGTAACGCCTCCACCCTTTTCTGTACCCTTTCTGCAAAAAGATTCATGCAAAAGGTGAACAATTCGGCCTGTGTGGCAAAATAATGACGCATGGAACCTACAGATAGTCCTGCTTCCTTTGCTATATTCCGAACTGTAGCATGCTCCAGTCCATGCTCTTGAATGACCCGGATTGCTGCATCAGCAACGATTTTCCTCTGAGCTTCATGATCTACGATTTTTGGCATGACAACATTATACACCAGACTTCTATTTTAGTAATACACTGTGCTATAATATATTTTAATACATTGTACTAAATAAAAAAGCAGCTGTAGGAGAGGAATTCTTAAGATCATGCTTACAACTATTCCAACCAAAAAACGAAAAAGATTCAGAATTTTCATTATCATGGTGAAGCTGCTCTGCACAGTGCTACTACTAATTGGTGCAGCATTCCTCTATGAGTGGTTTGCTTCGTCACAGGCCAAAAAGGATTTTCCACCTCCGGGTACGTTAGTTCAAGTCGGCGGTTACCAACTGCACATTCATAAACAAGGCAATGGCTCGCCGACCATACTTATGGAGGCTGGAAGTGGTGAGACGAGTTTGTCGTGGAGAGACATTCCTGCGGAACTAGCTAAACATGCAACGGTGGTCACATATGATCGCGCAGGGTATGCCTGGAGTGAATCTGCTCCTACAGAACGTACAGGTGCGAATATCGTCAAAGAGTTACATGCAGCTCTGGAGAAGGAGAATATCAAGGGACCTTACGTTATGGTAGGTCATTCCCTTGGTGGTATGTATGCCAGACTCTTTGCACAGACCTATACAAGTGAGGTTCAGAGCCTAGTCCTCATTGATGCGAGACCTGAGGATGATGAACAGAATACTAAGGCTTTGTTGGAACAGGCTCAGTTTCAGGGAAACCCGTCTGCCTCCTTCCTATCCTTACTGAAGTTATCCGGCGCTTTCAGATTATTTCCAGATTTTTTGCTTGATGGTCTGGTTGCCAAGCAAGATCGAGATACCTTTGTTAATGTGATTGCTACCCCCTCCTTTTTTCATGCCAAAGAAGAAGAAGCCTTACTCGCCCATTTAACAGAAGATGCCATTCGTGGCCAAAATCTTGGATCAATGCCTGTGCGTATCATTGCACGCGGACGTACTCAAGACTATGCTCAAGCAGGGATTTCAGTTGAACTGGGGCAGAAGCTCGAATCCATATGGCAATCGGGGCAGCGTAACATGTTGAATATATCGAAGGATAGTCAGCTCATCGTGGCAACACGCAGTGGTCATATGGTTATCCACGATGAACCCGAACTGGTTGTGAAAACAATCCTTGAGTTAATCTCTGATAAGTAGAGGTGTTTTTTTTCAGCAGATCCAGGGCTCGTTATAATGTTAAAGGCTGTTCCAATAGCCATGTGTATGACTTGGAACAGCCCTTTAAACAATATACATTAAGATTAGATCGAATGAGTTCGGCCTTAAAAAACATACGTTAGCGTAACGCTTGCAGGTCCGACCCGGGACTTCCTGTACTCTTCTTCGTTTCACGGGGAGACCTCGTATTGATCAGATAATACAATGTGGCATAGATTGTAGTGATAAACGCGCCAAAAAACAGGCAAAACGCCAGAGACGGGCGGCTTACACTTTCGTGCATCAGCTCAATCAGCGTCTCGCGATTCGTCAGTGCATCCCAGCTATTCAGTCGATATACACGTCCAAGTAATACCCCGTAACTTCCCAAAGCACAACCTGCCAGTACAAAGATCCAGGATGCCCAGCGTCCAATTCGGTGATAGATCACTTCCTGAAGCTGATACATCGACAGGAAGCCAAGCAGGAGTCCAGTCCAGACAAACATTAATACAACACTCAAGTCGTACCAGTATGTGTAGTCCACTCCGTTCCCACCATAATACCGGGAACTTCTTGCTGTCAGATGAACCAAATCCGTAACAATGTAAGAAGAGTTCGGGAAAAATAACAACCACAGCAACCCACTTCCCACTGCAAGCCATGCGGACCCTTTCCATTTCACATCAGATAGCAGATAGGATGCATATGAAAACATAAAAGGAATCCAGCCCAAAAACAGATTCCAGATCAGGAAGCGGAAATAACGCTGATCCAGCCAATCAGCGGCTACATAGTACAAGCCAAGCGTTACTGCTGTGACCACACAAAGGAAAATAAATATGCGAATATAATTCAGTTTTCTCAATGATTCTGACCTCACTTGATAAAATTCAAATTAATTTCGAAAATATCGGATGATTTCTTCCTTGTTCTTTTCAACACGCAAATTCAATCCACGTTTATCCTTTAATCCATACTGCTGTAATTCATGGCCTGGATCAAGCACCAACGGTTTAGTCGCCACATCGACCAGCAAATCCATCGTCAATTGATAGGTTTCCCGTATCTTGTCCATTGGCAGAGAGGATTCATACCGTTTAATCAGCTCAATCAGACGTTCAGCATACACGAGACGAACCATACTGTCCGCGCTCTTCATTTGTCTTGAAGCAAATGCTGTAATAGCCGTAATAATACTGGGTTCTGTCCGATGTTTGGCAATCAACGCAAGCTCATCCACCGCATCCCAATTCATGATAGACAGCTCTGAACTTAATTGTTGAATCCGCTCCCCTATCCACTGTTCCTCTAACTCTTGGGGTACGTCCCGTCGCTTATAGTCCGCATACACGCCTTCTCGATGCATCTGTACAGCGCTCCCGTAATGTCTGACAAAGACATCCTTGGCTACACTCCAATCGGTCTCCTCCACTTAATCACCACCAAACCTGTCCTATTTGTTGCTTACGCTTTTTTCCGTACACATTACATAAATTTACTACTCTCCAAGCATACTAGAATCATACCATTTACCAAAGGAGAATCAAATTACCAATGAATCCGAATTCGATGAACCCACAGAATTTAGTACAACCTACTTTAAACACAAATCCCAATGTTACGCCTAACATGAATCATGGCGGTCATGAGATGTTCGATGTGCATGAGATCCTGTCCTCCACCATTAATGTGCTGGATCAATATATGATCTTCCGTACATTCGTGCAGAGCCAGGAACTGATTGGCATTCTAGACCGGCAGTATAACTTCATTTTATCCCAGTACAATCTGACAGCAGAGTGTTTTGCATCCGGACAGAAGCCTCATCAAGAGACGGCAACCTACATGATTCCCAACATCGTACCGCCGGTATATGGCCTTAAGCCCTCAGCACCGAAAAAGCCAAACCAGAGCCTGGCTGATGTGAAGGATGCCGGGATTAGCGGTCATATGCTTGGACTCATTAAATCACATGCGAGTCTACTCGGCATGTCCTGCAGTGAGATCACGAACGGAACGGTTCGCCGTGTCATCGCTTCACAGATCCAGCATTTTATCGAGATGGCTTATGAAATTTTCATGTTCCAGAATAAAAACGCCTATTACCAAGTCCCTCAACTCACTGCAAGTGATACACAACAGATGCTTCAGGCATACATCCCAGCAACCGGAGCACCTCAGATGCCTAATAGCAATAAACCACTTCATTAATTAGAAAATAAAGTCCGAATACCTAGAACAGTCTCTTTAACCCTTTCGGGTTTAAGGGGCTGTTCTTTAATTATGTAATCTTTTTCCTACTGAAGACACTTGATTCACTTACCAGAAACTGGTTTAATCAAAGACAGAACTTACATATTCAACATACGGATCATACATATAAAATACGGTGAAATGCGGTTATAAGAAAATTCAAATGACTTTTCTTCATTAATGGGGAGGTATACAAATGAGATGGAATCAACCTGCTAAACTTGGTTTACTGGCTATGGCTCTCGGCTGTACTGCTATCGGCTCAACACTTACGACTTCAACAACACTGGCTGCACCTGTTCCCGCTTCCAAAGCGGTATATCATCAATTCCAAACGTATCGAACGGAAGCAGTGAAATCCACAGCGAGTGTGGCTAAAGCACGTAAATACCTGATGAATCATATCGACAAAGTCGGTCCTTGGCAGGCAACATTAATGACCCTGCAATTGGAGAATATGCAGAATATGAAGCTGGCGGATATGGATAACCAAATGTATACGGAACAGTTTCAACAAGCCCTATCTCGTGCCCATGAACAACTTGGTTACGAACAGAAGCTTACATATAGTCGTCTGCTGAAAGAAATTAAAGATCCGTCAGTGAGGAAGGTTCTGCAGGAAGCATCTGATCTCGGGTTCAAACTGGAAACCAGTGAGGGCTTGTATTACCCTATCATCAATTATGAGATCTACCAAAAGTTCAAACCTTTTGTTAAAGCAGATATTGCCGCGTACATTGATATTATGGCTACTGAGTCCAATCAGATGACAACTGCAGATGCTGGCATCATCATCTCCTGGAACGAATTAATTCAGCGTACATTGGAGAAAGAAGCCTTTTTGAATAACTTCCCGAATTCCAATCGCATATCAACAGTGAAACAGTGGTTATTTGTAGAATATGTGTTTTACGGAAGTGACAACACGCCTGTATATGATTGGTACACGGATGAAGAAATCCGCACCATGGACCCCGAAGTGAAAAAGGCTTACGAGAAAGCCCTGGCTAAGCGTGAGCCCAATACGGAGAGTGTTCTTTTGGATACCATGGAAAAGATTTTGCTGATCCTCAAGCAGAACAATGATGAGCTTACCCCTGAGATCAGAGCAATCATCGAAACTGTTCAACAACAATTTGCCCTTGATTAACCCGGATGCTGAATAGCAAAATGTGTATGCCAAAAAAGCGGCAGTCCTCGTGACAGAGGGTGCCGCTTTTAAGTTTACATATCAAGTCCTTACATTTGGATCAAAGAGTTGAAGTATCTATTGATGTAAGTTTGTTCGGATTTACGACGAGATACACGCCCTCAATCCGCTCTCCGAAAGCGTCCAACTCCAAACAGAGTACCTCGGACAATTGCCCTTCTTTCATCAACGCGAGTTGAAGTTCGCCATTGATCCACATGGGTACCCATTCTCTTTCACGCAATCGCGTAAGAACTCGCCGTGAGGTCAGGAGTGCAAGCACACCTTTGTGAACGTTCATTGTTCTCATAACCGTGTGCACTACGCCACCGCCATCTGCTGTAAATACAGGCTGATCTGCCAGTAACTCCAGCATGGCAGAGACGTCATAACGAAGGAAAGCCGTTGTAAAACGGCTCAGCAATTCACCTTTGGCTATCATATCCGCATCACTTTGCTCGATCGGCGGAAGTCTTTCGGGCAGATTTCGTCTGGCACGGCTAAAGATTTGACGGCAGTTACTCTCTGTTTTGCCCAGCCAATCCGCTATTTCGGAATAATCATATCGAAACGCTTCACGAAGGACAAAAACAGCCCGTTCCATGGGCGATAGACGCTCCAACATGACCAGATAGGCGTAGGAGATCAGCTCTTTTTTCTCCATCGTTTCCTCTGGCATGTTCGCCTCTTCACTGTCACCCATCGGCTCTGGCAGCCACTCACCAACATAACTTTCCCGCTGATTACGGGCGGAATTTAGCAGATTCAAGCTTCGGTTCACAACCAATCTGGCGATGTAGGAATTGGGATTACGAATATCCTGAGCAGACGTGCTCTGAATCCCCGCAAAGCAATCCTGCACAATATCTTCAGCTTCTACCACACTGCCCAGCATGCGGTAAGCTATTGAAAATGCATATTTTTTATAACGAATATACAATTCACCAACATCCAGAGAAGACACATCTGGCTCATTGGCGTGGAGATTGGAATTCATAAGAATGGCCCCCTCTGGCATGGTGCGTGTAGTTTTAGTTAAAGCAACCCGGATACATCCCTGTTGTAATCGCAATCCGGTTCCAGTTGTTAATCGTGTTAATGGCCAGGATCAGATCCACCAGTTCGGATTCACTGAAATGTTCACGGACCTTATCGTACAACGCAAGCGGTACACCGTGTTCCGAGATTCGGGTCACCGCTTCAGCCAGCTCCAGCATAACACGTTCTTGATCCGTGAAGAAAGCCACTTCACGCCACACACTCAGCAGGAGAATATGATCCGCATAATCTCCCAATTTCATCAGATCTTTGGCATGCATATCGAGACAAAAGGCGCAGCCATTAATCTGGGACACGCGGATTTTTAACAACTCATACAATACTTTATTTTCAAATTGCCCGGATATATATTGCTCCATTGCCATCATCGCTTTAAAAGCGCCTGGACTCACTGCTCTGTAGTTCGTTCTTAAATTCATTTCTCATTCGCCTCCGTCATTTGGTTTACATACTGTAGACAAACGACGGTCGGGATCTGTGACATACTTTACGAAAATCTTTTTATTCCCATAAGAATGTAAGCTCAACTAACAGATATTACACTGAGATTCTAACAAAACATTTCAATATAGCCATCCATCAGTTAAAGAAATAAAAAACTGAAAGGTTGTTCTCTTTTACTACAAGTAACATCTGACGTAATGTAATTCCGAAAATTTCCGTGTTCATGTACGGTTTTTGCTGTACTGTTTGTGATTTCAACCAAAAGTAGGTTGGATATATTGATACTTTGACCAAGAGAGTAGTAACATACGTCTAATCAAGTTAACTTTTCTGACATAAAAAGAAAAACGTTATTCCTATTGGCAAGGAGTGTTTTACTATGATAACTTCCAACGCAAACCCTAATGTGACGTCCGAATTGCCTAGAGGTTGTACCTTCACCGCTGAAGACTGGCATGTATTATCACAATATTGGTATCCAGTAGCACAAGCTACCGAAGTAACAGACAAACCACTTGCTGCTCAATTACTCGATGTGAAGCTGGTTCTTTATCGAAGTAATGACCAGGTAGTCGTAGCCAAGGATCTTTGTTTTCACCGCGGGGCCCCACTCAGCAAAGGCTGGGTAGAAAATGGTGAGATTGTCTGTCCTTATCATGGCTTCCGTTACAATTGTGAAGGTAAATGTACCGCAGTACCTGCACACCCAAGCTCCAAGATCTCGCCTAAGCTCAGACTTATCGTGTATCCGGCAGTTGAACGTTATGGTTTAATCTGGACCACTTTGGCGGGAACGGAAGAACAGATCCCCTCCTTCCCTGGATGGGATGATCCGGATTATATTAATATTTTGCCACCCAACTTTGACATTGCCGGTTCTTCTGGACGACAAATGGAGGGATTCCTCGATGTATCCCATTTTGCCTATGTGCATACTGAAACGTTTGGTGACCGAAATAATACAGAAGTGCCCCAATACAAAGTGAAACGCGAAGGTAATGAGTTACTGGCCGAATATTGGAGTACGGTGAGCAACTATGGCAAAGGGCAAGATCTTGTTGCTCCAGAAGGTTTCCAATGGTTGCGTGAGTTTAGGGTGTTCCCGCCTTTTGCGGCTTCTCTGACGGTACATTTCCCAGGTGAAGACAAGCTGAATATTCTAAATTGTGCTTCGCCGATCTCTGCCCGTTATACCCGTCTATTCTGTCCAATCACACGAAACTTTGACAAAGATGCTCCTATTGAAGACACAATCAAGTTCAACTTGCAGGTATTTGAAGAGGACCGCGAGATGGTCGAGTCACAGAAACCGGAGGATCTGCCCCTGGATCTGCATGCCGAGGCCCATATTCCCGCTGACCGTACTTCAATTGCTTATCGTCAATTATTAACGGAAATTGGTTTGGGCCGAAATTACACATCGTAAATTAAATCATATATAAGTTCAACTAATGAATATATTTACACTGGAACTCCGATGGCAGAATAACTTTACGATCGCTGTTATCCCCAGATTTTTTATTCCATTTTTTTAAAGGGAAAATCCGGTGATAGCGTAGGCTTCCGATGTAGCTTTCTTTTAGAAAGCTTTTAGGCGAACGCTCCGCTTCTTCAAGTTATTTCTGCCCTCTCCGTTATCGTGTAAATGTTAGTTGAAAATTTTCTTAGGAACTCAGGACACCTTATTTGGCCTCTAGGTCCTCAATTAAAATTGTAAGGAACACCAGACATGTTATTTCCCGAAATCCCCGATATAAACACGTCAAACGGCTGTTTCTTCTGATATAGCATGTCTCAGATTCTTTAAATTTCTGAGCACGCTTTAAATCCTTCATTAATACGCCTGCGATTCGTTAGCACTCCATGCTTCGGACACGTTCAGGTATGCATCGGCTTTCGGCAAGTTTGAAGACAGCTTTAATCCAAAAAAAGAAGCGTTCCTTTGTGGACGCTTCTTTTTCTATACATATTTCAACTGAAGTACCTATGTGTACTAGATAAACCTTGCCTAATAAACCGTCATCTTTCCTCTTGAATATTCGTATTCACAGGAAGCTCTCTATAATACGGGCAACCCGGTTCGTGGATAATACGTGGATCGACCCAAGTACCCCAGTACGGAAGACGGTTTACGTAAGGTTGCATATTGGACTGAGTATTTGGTGCCATGTTTGGTTGTGCATTTGGTTGCATATTCGGCTGTGTGTTTGGTTGCATGCTGGGTTGTGTGTTTGGTGGCATGTTTGGCTGTACATTAGGCATTACGTAAGGCTGATGATTCACATTGGGAGCACTGTTAGAGACAGGGGCAGTGGAAGTCTTACAATCTGCCGGCGGTCCAATGATCACTGTTTTTTGAATGGGAGCCAGCGCTTCTTGAACTTTTTTCTCGTCCAGACAGTACGTATAAGCCAGAAGTTTTGCAGGTGTAAGACGCAGGATGTCTGAGCCAAATATCGCCTCAGGCACAGGAGCATCAAAGATCGCCAGTAAATGGGTATGATCTACAGTAGCCACTTCATAGTGCCACCAGCCTTGAGGTACATTAGCTACCTGCCCTGGTGTAATCGGGAAATGAAGCAACTCGTTCGTGAACGGATTAATGAGTGACACGACTGCTGAACCGCTGATGCAGTATACCAGTTCTGTTGCATTCTGATGAATATGAGGTTCAACCACATTGCCTGTGCTGAGGAAAATATCCAGTAAAGAAGTATTGCCGAGTGTGTTTAACTGGTTGATGGACAGAGAATTAATGTAGTTGTTCTCATCCTTCTTGAATAACGGGTTTTTGCTTAAATCATAAGTAAATTGAGTGCTTGGTAAAGTGTAATCCATGTATGAGGTTGCCAAAATAAAACGCCTGCCCTTCGCTCTCGGTTTAGGTCATAACCTATATGCCAGCTTATGCCCAGCGCCCAGATCCGTGAGCCCATTTCCGCCAAATTTTCATCGTATAACAAAATATCCCTGACTCGGACATCCCGAGCAGGGATATTTGGCTATTAAAATTCTGCTTCGTCGGAGACGTCCTCCCAACTGATCCCTAATGGAGTACTGTTCAAATTTACACTCTGAAGCCAGGTCATTCGCTTGACTATGTCTGGCGTTCCCTCGATTAAACTATTCGTTATACTCAGATAACGCAGATTCTTCAACTGCTCCAGTTCGGGTGGGATTTCACGGATGCCAGAGTAACTTATATCCAGACTCACAAGTTCACTCAAATCGCCAATCTCGGCTGGAATATGTTTCAGACCAAGATCCGACTTCTCCTTTGGCTTCCACCCGGTAGGAACATGATAAGAACTACCGCAATAAATTCTAAGCTCTCGAAGTTGTTTCAATTTTCCAATGTCTTGGTGAATGCCTTCCAAATCCGCTGTCATGATCTCCAATTTTTCCAATGATGTCAGTTCAAAAAGGGCTGGAGGAAGTGTATATACATCCTGCTCAAAAATCGTCAAACGTTTTAAGTGCGTCAATTCCCGAATTCGTTCCGGAATCTCTTTCAAGTAATGTGAACTAATATTCAGCACATCAGTCTGATGCCTGATGGCATCGTCCAACAGTCGATGAATATCTTTCTGACGATCTAAATCGAAGAACAAGCCTGGAATACGCTCCATTAGCTCAATTGCTTCTTCTTGTGTAATGTTCATGCCATACATATTCTCATGAGCAACAGTGTAGAAGTAATCGCTCCCATCCTCTTTCAGAAAACAAAGATCGTCCGGCAATGACGGATATAACCAGTCATGAAAGCGATTGGCTTCCTCCTTAAGGACCTGCCCAGATTCAGGCGTGCAACGATATATGTAATAGATGCCTTCTGCATACATGGAGCCACTTTGCATCATCATTTCTTCCATCGTTCTGTTTTCAATCAGATACGGCTCAAGTCTCTGTAATACTTTGGCAACTCTTTCAGGTGTAGCTCCCTCAACATACTTTCGGTCAACCAGCATAAAACGATCTGTCTTCTCGATCAATTCGTCAATCAACAGTTCATAGGCAGTTCCTCTTGGATCGGTGTGAAAAGCTACGGCTACCATAGGTTCCCCCTCATGACTCTATATTGATTAATCTTCAATCTGCTGTATCACCTGAAACCATTGTGGCATAGGCTGATATCATCAATCCAGTTATTGGAGGCTTGTTACATGGCATACGGCCCTGGTTCAGTATCATCCCCGCAACCTGCGGGTTATCCTTACCCTTATTATCCGCCACCACCGTACCCGTACCCTTACCCTTATCCCTATCCGTACCCGCCCATCGTTCCTGTTCCACTTCCATTTCCGATCGGAGGTCCTTGGTGGCATGGTGGCTATCCCGGCGGCGGTTACCCCGGTGGACACCCTGGTCATTTCCCAGGAGGTGGCTATCCCGGTGGACCTCACGGCGGCGGGCCGGGTGGTCCGGGTGGACACGGAGGTCCCCCAGGCGGCGGATTTCACGGACATCGTTTTTTTCAGTGGTAAACATGTGATTCATTCAAAGTCCAGGTTCAGATCAGAAAAAGGAGCTGCTTCGGCAGCTTCTTTTTTATCGAAACCTATTCTCTGATCATTCAGGACTTAATACGTAATCTCATCCATCATCTTCAGATTTCGGTTCGACATACTGAGGAGATCCGTGAAGGTAGGCGTTAGATAATAGATAAAGTCCGGATCGTGCACGTACATAATAATCTGCCCATACTGCCCTTCCGCTGTTGGATCGAAATCGAGCATCAGATACAGTGAACCTCCCGCGATCGTTGCAAATGGAATCCATGGTTTATGGAACAGATATGGCTTGATCTCCGGGTCCAACTGGCTGATCTCTTCCGCAAAATAATACTCTTCGAGCTTCTCATCTACCTCACAGAAGTATTGTTTGGTCTCTCGAATCTCTTCCAATGACATCAGATAAAATGGCGTACAACGCCCAGCCTCAGCATCACCCGGGTAGAGCACATGCAACCCATAGCCACTACCATCTTTGCCTTGGTAAAAGGTACGAAAATCGCCAGGTAGCCGGACGCCATACTCTTTTTCGAATACATCGAGACTTTCTTCGGATGCCCCTTCCCGATGTTGATACTCTTCAAACAATTGGCGAATCTCTTGATCCTGTATTTTCTCATCCAACAAGCGATTCAGCTCGTCAATAAGTACGTTTAATGTTACATTCGATTCCGGTTTCACTAGACCTCCCCTTTCTTAGCTCCGCCATTGTCTTCTTGCACATATTGATGATATTCCCAAAACGCTTCTTCCTCTCTACCACCTTCGATCAGGATCATGACTGCGTAAGATAACAAATTAAGCCATTGTTCCATCAACACTACCTGCTCGTCCGAAATGAGATTGTTTCTGCGGAGCATGCCCTCGGGTTCAACGGCCCAGGCACGTGCCATATGAGTAATTCCCCAAAGACATGCCATGACTTCCCGATCCAGTGAAGGCTGTGCAAGTTCTGGTGCCAGAACACGTAATATCTTCATCAATTCATGAAAATTCTCCTCAATCAAATGTCCGCGAAAGGGACGCAGACTGCCAATAAAACCGTTCTCCATCTTGGGATGACTCAGATCATCATAGGAAAAAGCATGACATTTTAATAACATTACAGCCTCTTCACGTTCCATGCCTTCACCCCTAACCAGGTCATAATGCTACCTCACCAGCGCAGAGGTTCTTCTCCACGCCACAATACATACCTCTCCAACTCACGAAGACTGCCTGTACCGATCCCGTACTCGTCCATCTCGTTGGAATGAAGATCGAGCACATGCAACATACCGCCATAGGTACCTACTGCTAGCTTGGACTGCTCAGGGGATACAGCCAGAGAATAGATCGTACTGCCCACAAAATGACGCCATACTTCCTCACCCTCGCCATTCACACAGTACAGGTAACCATAGGCATCTCCAAGCACCATGCCCGCCTCTATTTCCACTGCAGCATACACACGTGCATTCTCATCCATGACTGGCCAGTCTTCCTTCGTTTCGTTCCCTTGTATATCTTCTAGTGGAACCTGTATCGTGACCCCATTATAGAAATGACATGCGTTAAACCAGACGCTCTGCTTAGCACTCATGAATGCGGCATAATGAGGGTAACTCGATTCCGGATAGAGGGAATATACCTTATTCACCTGACGGTCCATCACCATATGATTGCTCCCTTGGCTGCCATAAGCAATCCATCGGTTATCCCGAGATACCGCTGCATGTCCCATATCTATCTGTGTATCCTCTAACTCATACTCTTCGATCTCTGCCAGATCGGGATGAAGCAAGGTCACCTCAGCTTGCGTGACCAGATATATCCCATATCGTGAATGTATAAGTATTGCTCTACCTTCATCCATAGGTACAAGTCCCTCTAGTGTCCGTTCGGGATGCTCACAGTCCGCAAGCGATTCGATCCGAGGGAAGGAAGACTGTATCCGGGCTTGAATATCCTCCCAACGATATGCTGCCAACTCCTGTCCTTCCAATCTGCGATCAGGCTGACGAATAACACGAATCCCATCCGGTCCTGCAAGCGCATAGTCCAATCCGTCTGATGAGCACCCTGCAAAAGTAAACGGAGAAATCAACTGCCATCCATGTTGATCCATTGTATAGATCTGACCTCTCTCTGTGAAGATTCCCGTGTTACATACACACGTTTCTTCGTTCAGATAACCTGCAACATTGACCGCTTGCATGGAAGCCTGAAACGCCTCGCTCAATGGCCATGTCGCTGCTGGCAGTTCACGTCGGAGCATCTCCAAGTCACTGTGGAGATTGGCCTGTCTCACCATATGGAATACTTCAGTACTCATCGCGCTTCTGGAGTCTCCTTCCAGCTCGGATTCATCTGGTTGCTCTCCCTCCATGATTCTCCGTACAAATGCATTCACATCCCTTGCATAACGCTTGCCTTCATTGCGCCATTGTTCCGCGATGTCTTCCTTTAACCAACTCATCTGTTCCCCACCACCCTAACCTATTCATATGCCGTGCAATGATGTGCTTGCAAAAACAGACTGATATCGTTATCTGTGGCCTCTTCAGTACCGTTCTTTTCTTCATAAAACAAGGCAACTTCTCTCCCAGTTGCATAGTTAAAACGTACATATCCGCCCATTGACGCCATAAACAACTTGCACATGTACTCATTCTCCAACACAGCGTCCCACTCGTATTCCGTTTTACACATCTCTGCCAGTGCCTGCATTGAACTTCCCTGTTCCTGACCTGTAAAGTGGTAAAACGTATGTTTCCGCAGCTCATTCCACGGTTCATAGTATCGTGGCGTTATCGGCGTATCCTGACGGTAATACCCACAATAGATCCGATCCAGCGTTTTGCCAAATTCATTCTCCGAGCATGTCCATAAGGTGATATTCTCATCATGACGCGGTAGCCACAACAGCCCCTCAACTTCCGGATGAACAGCAAGGAAATCTCCATCTACTGAACTGCCGATGGTAATGCACTGCTCAAGTTGATGCTGACTTATAGGCGATTCATCCGTATGTATCCAAAAATCATATTCAACAAAAGGCTTCAACACTTCCGGGTCCGGTCTTTGTACATTCATCCAGCCCGTATACGTGCCTTCCCCGTATTGTTCAATCCAGGTACAGTATGACGTAGGTAGTGAGATGGCATGCTGTTGTTCAAAGTGATCCAGTTCCTCTGGTGGAACCGGCTTAAGTGCACGGGATACGATATACATTTTTTTGACATCTCCCATCTCAATTTGGTTCATTCGTTTACAGATCTAAGCCAGTTCTTCCTGTACAATGTCAGTCCATACCCCTTTACGATTCAGAATACGAATGGCAAATGCATCATATCCATCACGTTTGACCTGATCAAAATGCACGCGCTCTCCCGTAATCAGTTCATACGAGCCATTTGCATCTACATCTTCGCCGAACTCATCATCCCAAGGCACATTGTAAAAGGCCGTCAACTCCACCTCAAAGATGTCCTCTCCTTCAACATCCAGATAAGGACGAAGGGGTCTGTCACGTAGTGTTTCTTCCGAATAGGTCTCACATAACATGGCATCATATCCATGCTTGGCGGCATCAATGAGCAGATAGCGTTCACCTGTGACGGTATGCTCCGCATATACAAGAAGCGGTGTCGAATCATGCCAAGTAATCAGATCATCTTCCGTCAAGTCACCATAATAAAAAATATGGAATTTATCATGACCATCACTCGTTTGAAGTTTGCCTTTCCACTCCACTTCCTCGGACTTAATGTCCTCTTCTTTTCTTGTCAAACCTTCAAGATAAGCAGGTCCGTGTTGCACACCATACTCATTCATCATCTCGCCTCCGATTTGTTCATTCGAATGGTCACCACTTTGTGCTCTTCATCCACCGTCAGTTTCACATCGATGTTTAGCTTCTCGCGGAATAACGCCGTAATATTGATATATGGATCGCGGGCAGCTTCACTACTACCGCCACTGTTACGGCTCATTCCCTGATGAATTATGGACTTCACCAATTCGTCATCCGCTTTGCCAGTGTTATCGTAGGAGTAAATCACCTGCCCCTCCTGATCATACAGATTCAAGACCGTTGAGAAATCATTGGCGTTCTCATACTGCTTCTCGGTCTGTACGTAGTTGTGGTCCGTGTGTTCATAGTTTATAGTACCAGCCAGATATGGATTGTCCCCACCGGGCTTCACTTCATACTCCCGATAGGCCAGATTAAACAGATATTGGAGATGACTCATGTCGATCCGGTAATAAAACTGACGGTTATCCTCTTGTTTATCCATCGCTGCAAAACTGTTAATCAGCGGCCAGGCTGCATAGGACTTGCCATTCACATCAACCGCGAGAGCATAGTCAGATAAGACTGTCTGTTTTTGAAATATGCCATAAGTCTGTAAAATAAAATAAGCCGGAATCATCAACATACCCAGAATGATTGCAAAAATAGTTAATTTAAATCGTAGTTTCATGTTTCACTCTCCCTTGCAGCTTTAACGCTTCATCTTCGCTTTCAGTCTCATCCAGTCTTGTGCTGAAGCTTCGATAGTGTACGTACAACCAAATCCCTGTTCTTCGCATCCTTAATATAAGCTGGAATACTATGTGAAGCTGTTTTTAAAGGCATATTTCCAGGTTTTTCACGCAGATCTGCGGAAACATAAGCGATGAGATAATTTAAGTGCTCCCGATTCACTGCCCATATTATTTTTCCTCTGAACTCATCCAGGAAGTATAGATCCAACCCGAATACAGGATCTTTCCCTGCACGAATCTCGGAAAAACACCTTCCGTATATCGGCTTGGCATGTAATTCAACCTGATTTACAGAACCACAATGCGGACATTCCAGTTGCGTTATTCGGTGAGACGTTTTCTTCTCGTCTGTGACCTCCACGTTCAACCAACGTTCACATACAGCACAATTCCCCTTGGCGTTATATTGATACACTGGTTCTTCAAGAGCTTGAGCGTAACAATCAAAACACTTCCATCCCAGTTGATCTTGCCGCTTTTCAATAGATGCGTGTCCACCGCATTTTGGACATTTCACATCCACCCTATCGCCCCGACGAAGTACCGAATAGAAGCTATACTTATACGCACTCTCATCTTCGAAACGTTTCATTCCATATCCACCTTTCTCCTGAAACTAAGACACACTCAGGCTGAAAATACTCAACATTTACCAATCCATCTCTCTAAAATTATATGAAACTCCGTTCCTCAGCACAAGAATGGAAGCCAGATTGTTGAAAACGGCACTACATAAGATATACACAAGTGTGTGCCTCATCACACTCGTTCCTGCCTCTATAACGTAATCTATACCTATATAACTACTGAAATGAAAGAACAAAGTATCTCTGTTCCAGCATCTTGATCCATCCGAAGCTGCATTGCTGAGCTCCCTTCTGCATACCCGCCAGTATAACAAAGGCGAAGTTGTTGTCCAGGAAGGCGATCGCTCAGATACGCTTTACGTGGTTCATCAGGGATGTATGAAGTTATCCAAAACCAATGAAAATGGCAAGGAACATATTATCCGGTTTCTGTTTCCCGGCGATTTCTTCGGACAAGATTCCCTGTTACACCAAAAACCACATGCTGCAAACGCTGAAGTTCTGGAGCCTTCGGCCATCTGCTCCATTAACAAACATGACTTTGACCAGTTACTTGAACATGATTCGAAGCTTGCTTATCATTTCCTGCTTGCCATTTCCAATCTTCTCCGTGAAACGGATGAATGGAACAGCTCGCTTAGTGCGATGACAACGGAACAGAAGATTGCCAAGTTGCTTTTGTTCTTCCACACCCGAAATCATGCAAAGCATGAGATCCGATTGCCTGTTTACAAAAAAGATATGGCTCTATTGCTTGGTATCACACCAGAGACGCTTAGTCGTAAACTCGTCCTGATGCAAACTCAGGGATTGCTTCAGGTTACAGGGAACTGCATTCTTATTCTTCAACTGGAACAGCTCAGGAAAAGAATTGAATTGCCCGCCCACAGCCAATGAACTGGGTAAGGAAGCTTGCAGGTACGTAGGAACTTGTTTTTGGCAGAAAAAAGAGTATCCGATCAGAAGTCACTCTGTTCGGATACTCTTTCGTATGGTCAGTTCATTCAGATATCCAACAACAGCGACACAAGCAATCCCATGGATGCAATCAAACCCACTACGGGTCCGCCTTCTTCAAATGCCTCCGGCATCATCGTCGAGCAGATCATGGCAATGATGCCACCACCTGCAAATGCACCAATCGCTGCACCCATCTCCTTTGGAAGCTGTTCCAGAAACAGATATCCACCCAGTGCTGCAAGAGCCGAGATCAACAGGACACTCAGCCACATCAACATGATTTTGCCACGACTATACTTGCCCTGTAGTCCAACTGTACTGGACAGGCCTTCAGGGATGTTGCTGACAAAGATCGATACTACCAGGACCACACTGACACCGTTTCCGGCAAGCAAGCTGGCTCCAAGCATGATGGATTCCGGGATAGCGTCCATTACGGTTCCTGCAAAGATCCCAAGCCCGCTTTGATTCGAGTCTCCCGACTTTGCCGAACGTTTACGCCCTGCTCCTCCCTTTGCAGAAACGAGCAGGTCAAACAGGGTATACACGACGGCACCCGCCGTAAATCCAATGGCTGTAGGTATAATTCCTCCATCATTCAGCGCATCTCCGAGAAGTTCAAAGGTCGCTGCACCAATTAATGTTCCTGTCCCAAAAGCCATGATCCAGCCAATGACTCGTTTGGGAATCTTCAGAAACAATGCTGCGAGTGCGCCAATGACTACCGCTGAGGCAGAGATGCCGCCCCACATGAATGCAGTCCACATCCGGGCCGACCCCTCTCTTATTCAATCAGATTCTATCATTCCATTAACCCTGGTGGAGCATTCAAAAACAGTGAAGTGGCTTTACGGTGATCTATATCACCTGATGTGTTCCAAAATCACGCTATGATGAAATGATCTCGTCGTTCAGAAAAATGAACACAGAGAGGAGAGATTCTCATGAGCAGGGTAAACAAAGGTACAACAGCGGAGTTTCTACAACAGTTCCCCATCTTCCAGGACCTTAGCCCCGAGGAATTAAAGCAGGTCGAAGATATCGCCATTTCCAGAAGCATTCAGAAGAAATCGGTTATTTTCAGCGAAGGAAGCGAAAAAGAAGCTGTCTTTTTCATCCGTACCGGCATTGTAAAGGCCTATAAAACCGATGAGAACGGGCATGAACAGATCGTCTCTTTCCTCAAAACAGGAGATATGTTCCCACACACCGGCTTTTTTAACGCGCACCCTTACCCGGCGACCGCAGAAGCCATTACCCCTACCGAACTATTGGCCATACCTGTCCGACTTTTCGAACGATTAATGTTGAGTACACCATCCATTGCGATCAAAATTATGCGTGTGCTCGGTGATAAAATAAGAGAATTACAGGATAAATTGCAGGTGCTCTCTGGTCAGGATGTACGCAACCGTGTGCTTTCCTTCCTTCTTATGCTCGCAGAGCAGCACGGACAGACGCATAAAGACCAGATTATCATCAACCTGCCCATGACACATCAGGAGTTTGCCAATTCCATTGGAACCACAAGGGAAACAGCAAATCGGCTTTTAAACCAGCTTACGAAAGAGAATTTGCTCGGAGTGGATCGCAACCGGATTATCATTCATGATTTGCAAGCTTTGAAGCAACAAAGGGATGCGTAACCCCCTTCAATGTTAGATGTCCTTTGCATACGATGCTGCTGGCACTTGGTTTAACACCACGAACAAACGCACCTCCTGATCTCCTGTATTCTGGAATTCAAATTCCGTCTCTCCGCCGCAATGGATCACATCCTCTTGTTTCACCACTTGTTCTTCACCATCCAGAATAAGTGTGCCTGTGCCTTCGACTACCAGCAAAATAACGTCTGTGCCCGGATGTTTATGAACGGGAAGCTGCTGACCTGGCAGAAAATGAAGGACAAAGGTCACTCCTCCGCCCTGCTGGAATATAACCCGTTTCGTAAAACAGTCCTCGCTGAATACTTTAACTTTTTGCAGTGACGTAATACTCATTATCATCCTCCTCCTCGATAATGTAATCTGTGAATACATTCATCTTATCGCAAGAAAGCCCGCAGTTCCTTGATCTGAATCAAGAAATGCAGGCAATGAATAGACTACGAGGACATCTTATAATCATTCGTTTCCAGGAAGACTAAACCATCATTTTGCGCAGAGAAGCGATATATCTCGAACGAATAACAAAGAAATAAAACGTCTGTGCAAGTAGAAACGCACCAAATACAGTCAACACCGGCATCGTATAATTGGTAATACCGAATTCAGTAAGAAATGGCTTAACCACGACCAACGTTTCAATGATAGCTACCCCGATCGGTAAAAAGAACAGAATGGCAATCTGAACGGTGGATGATCGTTTCATCTCCTGGAAACTGAGACCCATTTTCGAAAGAGAGTGCACCATCTTTCCATCGGCTTCAAGATCGGTATGCAGTCTGAAATACAGAAAGCTTGCCGAAGAGATGGAGAAGATCAATCCGATAAATATGCCCAGAAAGGTAAAAAGTGCTGTACCCTGTCTGTATCTTTCAAAATCTCCATATCGAGTGGTCAGAAATCCGGAGTAATTCTCATCCGAAGCATTATCGCTTCGAATGGTATCTGCGGACGAAAGTAACTGATCGGTAACCATAGCTTCCGAGGAGTGCCGTTCAGGTACCGCATGACCCCAGGCAGGAATCTGATACAGAACTTTGCCAGATAATCTATTTTCATGGGTCTGTTGTGTGATCTCTTCAAACTTCTCATCCGGGAGGACAACTACACCTGTTGAATAGATCAAGGTTGCAAACCGTGTCTCAACATCCGTGGCTGTAACTCTTGCTTGCATCGGGCCAGCTTCCAGATTCAAGGTCAATGTGTCTCCTTCCGCATAATTGCGAAACCTGTTGCGATCGATCTGAGCCTGATCCTTCTCATTACGCGAATCTACGAATAATGCTGCACTTGAATCCAATTGGAATGTCTTTTTTCCTTGGATCGCATTGAATCGGTTGTAATGACTGAGTGGCATGACTGAGACAGCACTCTGATCTGCATCAGACCAGAAGTACTCCAGATACACTTGCTGATAATCCAAGCCTGCGGCTTCAAGTGTCGAATCAATAGCGCTCATATCCATTTGATCCGATGGTGTGTACACATTGTATATGACTGGAAAATCGTTATTGGTAAACTGCTCCCGGTTCTCTTGATCCAGTGACAAAATTACAACTGCACTCATCGAAGCAATCGCAATGACCACGGTCACCATAAACAGCATGCGAGCATTATCCTTCATTTTGTAACTCATCTCTGAGATCCATAACAGACGAGTACCATGCCATACCGTTTTACGATTACGCTTTAATACCCGTATAATGAGCACGGAAAGTTGTGAGTAGAAAAAATACGTCCCCGCGATGCCTGTTACTGCTGCGAGTAAGATCGTACCGCCGCTCAATTTACTGCGGAGTACTACAAATCCGATTGTAAGTAATGTCAGGCCCAGAAGTGAGAAGAACCAGGAAGCTTTGGGTTCTTTTTTAGGTTTGCTGGTCCCTGTCAAAAGCTCTAACGTCCGTTTGTTTCCGATAAATACCAATGTGAAGAGCGAAATGCAGAAAAATAATAACAGAAAGGCCCCGATCGTAATCAGAATTGCTTTCACCGGAAAATAAAAGGGCAGATCTTCCATCCCGATAAAACGAGTAGTTAACATCAGGAACAGCTTCGACAACAACATGCCTCCGCCGATACCGGCAATAATGGAAAGACAGCCGATCAACATATTTTCCAATATGACCAATTTCCGAATCTGTCCAGGCTCCGCACCAAGTATGGTTAGAATGCCAAACTCCTTGCTCCGTGACTTGAGAAAAGCACTGATCGAATACATGACAAAGAAAAATGCAAACACATAAACAATGATCGAAGCCACCTGCATCCCCGTTGCGGTTGTGGCACCCATCGGCAACTCGGTCACATATGGATGATAGATGAACACTGCATAAGCGAAGAAAATCATGACCATAAACACACTGCTTAGAAAAAAAGCAATATACGCTCGCCCATTGCGGCGAATGTTATTAAACGCGAACTGAGGAAAGCTCATGTGAATTCCCTCCCCAGAAGGATAAGGTATCAATGATCCGCTGGAAAAACGTCTGTCGATTATCTCCGCGGTGTACCTCCGCTGCCAGTTTCCCGTCCTTGATGAACACAATTCGGTTGCAATAACTTGCAGCAAGGGGATCATGTGTAACCAGCATAATGGTCGTTTTCTCCTGCTGATTAATCTGTTCAAGCGACTCCATGACGGCCTGAGATGAAGTGGAATCCAATGCGCCAGTAGGTTCATCCGCCAATACAATCGAAGGCATATTGATCATGGATCTGGCAATGGCTGTGCGCTGTCGCTGTCCGCCCGAGATTTCGTACACTCGTTTATCCAGAATATGATCAATCCCAAGCTTGGCTGTAATGCGTTGTAGTCTGCTCTCCATCTCCTTCAGTTTGATCTTGTCCAGTGTCAATGGAAGTACAATATTCTCGGCAACTGTCAGTGTGTCCAACAGATTGAAATCCTGAAAGACAAATCCGAGTTCCCGACGGCGGAACATGGCAAGTTCTTTCTTTTTCATATCAAACGGGTTCATGCCATTAATTAGCACCTTGCCTGAGCTGGGTTCATCAATGGTAGAGACCATGTTCAACAATGTAGTTTTGCCACTGCCGGACGGGCCCATAATGCCCACAAACTCACCTTGTTTGATTGTCAGATGAATATCGCTAAGGGCTTGAGTCTGCACTTTGCCCTGATATACTTTGCTCAGTCCCGATACTTGTAACATTTCCATGCGTAATTCCCTCCTGATCCATCATTCTTTATATGTTAATCCTATACTTATCCTACCTGAGCTTCCGTAACGGTGCTATCGAATTACCTTAAACTTGCCTTACATCCCGTTTAAGGTTCTGTTCCCCTGCCTCCATGACTTTTGGTATCTATAAAAAAAACACTTCACCCACGGCTGTGGGCAAAGCGCTCTTTACTGCGGAACTTTCGTATGAACCCAGCTGAATCTAACCAATGTTCCCTTATTCAGCTCCGAAAACAACTCTACCCGGTTATCCAGGCGTGCACTAATCTCACGAACCAGATATAATCCCATTCCCGTAGATTCATGGTATTGCCTGCCACGTTCACCTGTAAAATAGGGATTGAACACACGATAAATATCCTCGGACGAGATGCCGATTCCCTCATCCTGAATATCCAGGATTGTACGCTCTCCCTGATTATAACCGGTAATAAAGACTTTTTTGCCTGATTTGCTATCGGAATAGTTCACGGCATTGGTCAGGATCTGGGTAAACATGAACCGCAGCCACTTGGAATCACTGTAGATCTTAAGACCTTCCTCCATACGGATATCCGGGGTAATGCCTTTGCGTATAAACAAACGTCGGTTCTCTGCAATGCTGCTCCGAAGCACCTCTTGCAGAGATAGCAGCTCCACACGAAAATCTCCTTCGAACTGTTCAAGCCGGGATGAATGCAAGACCATTTCAAGTCCTTTGCGCATTTTATCCAGCTCATCCTGAATACTGCCAGCCGTCTCATCTTCCACGTCTTCCAAGGTCAGTTGGATAATGGACAACGGTGTCTTCATCTGATGGACCCAGCGATTCATGAATACCACCTGCTGTTCTTTGCTGGAACGTAACTGACCAATCTCGTTCTGCCGATTACGCTCCAGTTCGTGTAACAATTCCTGGATAGCCTCAGCTACAACCGAATTTCCAAGCGTCTGAAAAGGCTCTTTTACCCATTTGCGTGGTTGTTGAAGTAGATGATAATACGCTCTTAGCTGGAAGTAACGTACGACCAGATAGACCAGTAGCACAACGGTACTAATCAGCATGCCATAGAGGATAATTTTCATCGGGCGATCTTCACCAGAGAGCCAATACACACACGGAACAAGCAGCATCTGCAGCACATAAAATCCAACTAACATCTGGTGGTCTTTCAGGAAAAGTTTCATTTCCCTTGTCCTTGTGCAGAGGGACCCAGATCCAACACGCGATAACCCGCTCCGCGAACCGTCTCCAAAATCTCTTCTGCACCCAGTTCCTTCAACTTCCGGCGTACCCGTGTAATATATACATTCAACGTATTATCATCAATAAAATGCTGATCTTCCCACATCTGTTCAAGTAATTTTTCCCGGCTGACCACTCGACCTGCCTTCACCATCAGTGCTTCCACCAGTATAGCTTCCTTCTGAGTCAGCTCTGTTGAGCGTTCATCATATTCCAATATGAATCTCTCAGGATAAAGAATCATGGGACCGTTATTCACTTTCAATTCCTGCTGCACAGCAGCGTAAGAACCATAGGCTCTTCTCAGCTGACTGCGGACTTTGGCAAGAACGACTTCATATTGAAAAGGTTTTGTAATATAATCATCCGCTCCATGCTCCAATGCCATAATCTGATCCATGCCGCTATCCCGAGCGGATATGAATAGAATGGGACATATGGAATGTGTGCGTATCTGTCTGCACCAGTAGTATCCATCATATTGAGGCAAATTCACATCCATCAGCACAAGATCCGGTTCCATCTTCACGAATTCATCCAATACATGACGAAAATCACCGGTGACCTGTACCTGGAATCCATTTCGGTTCAGATAAGCCGCCAGCAATCCTGCAAGCTTGGCATCATCTTCAACCAACAATATCGACTGCATCGTTAACCCTCTTTCCGTTTCCTGACGTTAATGTATCACATCTAGTTACCCATTTTAGTTGGAAACGGCTTGGAAATAAAGGGTCAGACTACGAGACGCCCCCTTCTCTCTGCCAAACCAATGATAGCTTCCACTCCTGAATTAAACTCAAGAAAGTCCTGCTCAACCCCATCGCTGAAAATAACACCATCCTCTGGCATCTGGGATACAATGTGCAGTGGTTGCTTCGAATGAATCTGTCCAAACACCAGGTTGGCCGCTGTCGTTCGGCTTGGAAAGGGTTCTCTTACTGAGAAATACAAGTACGGCGCATCCCAGTTAAACTGATTCAGCTCCTGCCTGCTTTTATGAATGGATGAGGATGCAACAGCAACCTCAGCTTCCGAATTCATGTCCTGCCATGCTGACGATGCTACAATTCCGGTGGCCCCGGCCAGCACACTTTTGAACCAGCCTGTCGATCCCATGCCTGTCGATACAATGATACCGCTCGAGGATTGTTGTTCTGCGGATGTACCCAAACGCACTTCATAACGTGCCGATACATGTGTCTTTCGACCAATGAACAGATCGTTGACGCCATATAGATACTGTCCATCATTGAGTTCCACTTTAGCGAGAGTGACTTCTTTCAAAGTCCGTTGCTTTCGAATGACATCAGGAACAATGAAGCTCAGATCCTCCACGGTAAAAGGTAATAACACCCCGTCCCACCGCATCGGGTCCGGGTTCACACCAATGAGCGGCTGCTCGGTTACGTATTTGAGGGTATTGGCTACAAGGCCATCCTGTCCAACCACCACTACGATATCCTGCTCTCCAAAAATAAAGTTCGGCACATGTTCCCGATCAATGGTCTGTACACGGCCCAATTGCCCCAGTTGCTGCTGCGCCTGCTGCACAGATAACCGATAACGATGGTCTTCCTCCATATAATCACTGAAGTCGGCGCCCAGACGTTCAATATAAAACTGAGCTTGCTGCACCGTGTTATATCGAACCACCAACTCTTCCAGTCGGGTCCGACGCTTAACGAGAATGAGCTTGTGTTCACTCATTCGATCGTCCGGCGCAGCCTGATGACGTACTGATTTCCCTGCTTGCTCTGTCTGCTCTCTTCTTCCTAATCTCATCGCCCTCTACCTCCCTGATCTCTGCCCGGCGCGGGAGCCATCAACCCCTGCAACAGATCCGGCGAGATATTAAGCTGTCCGATCTTGCCTGCATTTTCAGCCAGCTCCTGGAATGCAAGTGCAATCAGCTTATCGGAATTCATGCCCATGTTTGCCATCGCTTGCAGTACATTGGGCTGTACATGTTGCAACGAATTCATCACGGCAGCGATCTCATACGCTTTTGCATCGGCTTCGGCATTGTGATTGGCAATGGTTAATTCAATCAGTTGCTGCTTGCGTTCCTCCATCGCTGTATTGAACTGAAGCTGCTCCTGCTCCATCTCGTTTTGTTTCTGTTTCACCGAGCGCTCTGCCTGCAATTGGGTCTCACGAATTTGCTGTTTCTTCGTCTCCACGGCAATTTCCGTGTTCAGTTCGTTCTCCTTCACTCGTCTCTCCTGTTCAATCGATGCATTGCGACGCACATACAGCGCTTCATCTGCTTGACGTAAGATCTCTTCCCGCGCTTGTGCTTCCAATGCGCGCATCGTCTCTTTATTGGGCAGAATGGCCAGAATGGATAGACTCATCAGCTCAACGCCCAGTTTCTCCAACTCTTCACTTTGCACAACTTCGCGTTTCATGCTGCTTGCCAGCCGTTCACTGGATTGAATGGCCTCCTTCAACGGCATTTTCTCCAGATATTTCTTGGTTAGTACTTTCGCTGTGGTGATTACCCGTTGGTCCAGTTTGCCGGGGTCGTCGGAAATATACCGATTCTTGCGCAAATTGTATGTGTAATTCAGGCTCTGTGTTATTTTCAAATAATCTACAATGCGATAGCTTAGTTGTCCCTGCACTGTAACGGTTTGATAGTCCGCCGTAATCTCTTCGAACATGAATGGTACATCCACCGAGGACACGGGTAGGACCACTACCGATGTGGTCGGCTCATAGTAATAAAAGGACAATCCAACACCCTGACGTTTTACCTCACCATTTTTCACTTTCATTACATATTCACTGGGTTGAAACTTCGCAAATCGGAATCCAAACATGGCTCATTCCCCATTTCTTAATATTGTCGTTTTGATATTATCGAAATGATATCAAACGAAAATGATATTGTCAATACGACATTAACAAAATGTTTATATGCCTATGTAAAGAAAGCGGGTCCGTTCTATATAAGTTGAACTAAAGATTATTTACACTGACACTCCGATGACAGAATAACCTTCTAATCGCTGTTATCCCCAGATTTTTTCGATCCCCTTTTCTAAAGGGAAAATCCGGTGATAGCATATGCTTCCGATGTAGCTTTCTTTCAGAAAGCTTTTAGGCGAACGCTTCGCTTTTTCAGTTTTTTCTGTCCTCTCCGTTATCATGTAAATCAATAGTTAAACTTATATAATCTCTTTTCACAAAAAATAAAGAGACCGAATCATATGATCCGATCTCTTTAGCTACTTCGTTATTTTCTATTCATGAGTGTTGATAATGCCATCAAGCATCATCCTTCATAATCAAAAGTGGGCTTTTTGAACTACCTCTAATACAGTTGTTCCATCAATCTGGCTACCGCAACAGCCCCTTGTGCACGGTTCGCCGTTTCTTTCGGAGCAAACGTGCCATCAGGCATGCCATTCAGCAGTCCAAGTTGTTGCATCGAGGCTACAGCCTCTTTGGCGTATGGCGCGATCTCATCGTTGTCTACAAACACCATATTTCCTGGTACAGAATGGGTTGCATCCTCACGCTGAACAACCTTCAGTGCTCTGTTCAGCATAACGGCCATATCTTCTCGCGAAATACGTTCATTGGCTCCAAAGCTTCCATCTGCTCGGCCTTGAATAATGTTCATTTCAATGCCAAGTCTTACTGAATCGGCATACCACTGCCCTTCCTTCACATCCGTTGGGGTTGAAATAGATGGATCCGGCTGGCGTGTATCACCAATACCTTTAATTATCATTTGCAAAAATTGTGCTCTGGTCAGTTCACCTTGCGGGGCGAAACGAGTTGCGCTCATCCCCGCAATAATTCCCTTACCGTAAAGGTTCTGCACTTCTTGGAGAGCCCAGTTGTAATTTTGCAGATCATGTAATGGTACTTCAACTTCTGTAATGACATAACTGCCGGATTCCAGCGGTTTGAACGCCATCGTCTTTGTTTTGTCATCGTACTTGGAGTACGTAACAGGTTTCATTTCCCCACTTGAAGATATGGAATGTACGATCATAACCACATCATTCAGCTTAGGCTGCTCTACACTGGATAGAGCAATTTCAATCGCTCTGTTTGTCCATGATATTGGCTTATTGTTCATTAATAAATTCACATCAACAATCGTATGATGACCGATTGCTTTTTTTTGAGATGTGGATAGTGCATCTGTTGATCCTTTTGCCACTACAATGTCGAACGTTCCCGCAGTCTCTGCAATGTTTAGCGGCAGTGATTTTAGAGGAACACGAACGGTAGTCTGTCCTACGACTACATCCAGGGATTTCACTTCCTCGGAACGAATCCATGCCGCCAGTTGACTTGCAGCCAATTGGAATGTGACTGTGTTGGCTGTGTCAGGCACATCTGCAATCAGCTTCAACGTACGATTTCCTGCATCCATGGATTGCAGTGCCTGAGTTAATAGAGATACATCTGGACGAATTGAATACTTGTCATCCCCGGTTGCTGTTCCTTTTACCGTTATTAGACCCTTCGCTGGCGGATTACCAGGTTCAGCCGGTGTTGTTACAGCCGGATTCCCCGTCGAAGGAGCTGTTCCAGGGTTGGAAGGTTGTGAAGGTACACTTGGTTGTGATGGCTGACCAGAGCCAGGTGTACTATCTTGACGCACAAGCTTACTCACAGCATCTTGTAACGCACGATCCGCATTGCTTACATCTTGCGTTGAAGATTCAACATCCTGAATGAACGCCTTCGCTTCAGAAAGCGCCTTACTGAATACATTCCAGCTTGATGTCGTGTATTCGGCTTGTTTTAATTTCTCAGCCGTATCCACAGTAGCTTGCAGTGCCGATTTGTCCGCCGGGAACGTACCGTATGCTTCAAATTCCATGAATCCTACCCATGTGGGACCTGTTTTAATCGTTACCCGAATATAACGTCCCTCCGTGCCTTCTGGAAGTACATGGCTAGGTGCGGTCGATACAACAACATCACTTGTGGTGTCCACTACTTTCACAAAATTTTTGTTATCATTGGACACTTCTATCGTATATTTGATACCGCCACTCCACATCGACATCTCAATCTTGCGGAGGTTAGCAACCTGACCCAAATCCACTTGCCACCAGCTATCTTTACTCTGGTCTGTTCCCCATGAAGTGTTCGGATTGTTGTCAATTGCACCTTCAGGAGAGTTGGCTTGATTGCCTCCTGTCCCTGCACTGCTTGAAGCCGTTGCCGTTTTGCCTGTTGTTAAAGCCTCCAGAGAGACCAGATCAGCAAAGGCTTGTTTCAACGTACTCAGTGCTGAATTCACCTCAGACTGGACAACAGCATTGTTATCTCGGACCTGAATCGCTGCCTGCAAAGATTGTTGCAATACAGACCAACTCCGGCGTGTATAGGAAGATTCATTCTGCTGCTGCATTTGTTGAATGTACTGGTGCAGTTGTGTTTTGTCCACATTGGATAGACCTTGAATGGCATCATGCAAACGTTTAACTGCTGTATTCGCATCCGTCTGTGTTGCTCTTGGATCATTCAAGACCTGATCAGCGCCTTCCAGCGCTTTGGTCAATACCGCCCAAGTGGCCGCAGACCAGTCAGCCTGCTGATACGTACGCGCTTCCGATATTTTGGCTCTGAGCTCGTCAAGCTGCGGAGGGATAACCTGCATTTGCTGCATCACATGTTCTAGCGCTGCTGTCGCTGCATCTGTATCTGCTTGAGTCACCCCACCCGGCGTGTATGCCTGTTGGTATATTGCATTCGCTGAGGAGATTGCCGGAGCCAGAGTACCCCAGCTTTCCGGAGTAAAATCAGTCTGTACCAATGATTTGGCTCGTGTAAGTGCCGCATCCAGTTGCTGGCGGTCTGCCGGCAGAAGGTTTAATCCGCGTTTGTACACATCAAGGGACCATAACGCTCTGCCTTCATACGAATGGCCGCCATTAGCCGGAAATTCATCGTAGTCAAACATCGCTTGGTTCTCCCATGCATTCCCTTCAGATGCAATCCAGCCTACACCGGCCGGAATCCATGCTGGCTCCCAGTAGAAGAAACCTGCACCATGATTATTCGGCACATTTGCAATCATGTCCATAATGCCGGCGATGGCATCATATTGACCTTGAACGGTTGCGGGGAAGTCTGCTCCCCCAACATGAAGCGCTTCGTCCGATCCAATGATGTTCCCATGAGCGTCCCCGTTTTTGTAGGAAAACGGATAGGATGTTTCAGCGATAATGACATCTTTGCCAAACTCAGCTGACACTTCATTCATCGTTTTCTGTACATCCGCAAATGTCCCATGCCAGAACGGGTAATATGACAGTCCGATAATGTCATAGTCCAGATCGCGTGCACTTAACTCTCTGAAATACCATTTGAACGTATCCGCCTTGCCGCCTTCTGCGAGATGAATCATGATCTTCACCTTATCCGCGTTATCGGTGATCTCTCCTTCTACTGCACGTACAGCATCAATTCCGCTTTTCAGCAATGCAACATTTTGCTCGAAATCCACGTCGCTGCTCAAGCCGTTCAGAAGACCACTGTTGATCTCATTACCGATCTGCACCATATCTGGCATGGCGCCCTTTGCTTTCATCTCTCCCACAACTTCAACCGTATAATCGTATACGGCTTGCTTCAACTCTTCGTGGGAAAGACCTTCCCAAGCTTTGGGTCGAAGCTGCTGACCCGGGTGAGCCCACTCATCCGAATAGTGGAAGTCCAACAGGATTTTCATGCCTTTTTCCTTCACCCGCGTAGCCAAACGAATGACATCTTCCTTATCGTTGTAGCCCCCTGATTTCTGTGGATCATTCCACAGACGAAGACGTACATAATTGACACCGCGATCCTTGAGAATATCGAGCAAATCACGCTCCGTACCGTTGCTGTCCACGTATTTGCCGCCTTTGTCCTCAATGGCAGTCAACGTGGAAATATCGACACCTCTAACATAGTCTGCACGGTATCCCTCAACGATCACCTTAGCTTTAAGCTGAGGCTCTGGAGGCGCACCATATACAGTCCCTGTTACCGTAAAATCGCCTTCAGAAGCGTATTCCAGAGGGTCGATATGATCCCATGTCACAGGTACCATCCCCGATTTTCCGTTCTGGAACTGTGCTTTTACCTCGTTGGGCAGAATTGGCGCACTTCTGGTCACCGTTCTCACTTCGATCGGATCATATCCGATAATATTGGCCGGTTCAGTGCCATCTGCTTCTCCCCACACTTTGAACTCCAATATTTCCGGCCAAACTCCCTCACCCTTGTAATAAGATATATTCAGTCTGATGTATCGTACATCATTCTGCTGAAAGGTCAGATCGGCGATCTGTTTGGGATCGGCATTTTCACTTTGATCAACAACTTCCGTCCATGTCTCCTGGTCAGCAGATGTTTCTATCATATATTTTACAACCGTGTCTTCTCTCCACGTGATTTCCGCTCCAGACAGATTGTAGTCTTGACCCAGATCAATCATGACCCACTGTGGTTGTTCCGTTGTCACTCCAGCCGTAGCTGCCCAATGCGTGTCACTTTTACCATCAACCAAGTGCTCCTTTTTACTCTTCCACTCCAAATATTCTGTGCTTACCGTAACTGCCTTGTTAAGTGCCACGTTCACTTTCGCATCTTCTGCAGCCGCTGGACGAACCATCAGTCCCAGATCACAGAACAGCATCAGTAAGACCAGACAACCACTTATGTACCTTTTGTTCACTCTTGATCTCCCCCTTTTTGTGTTTGATTGTGCATGGATCAATGAATGTGATGAATCCTCCTCATTGTAAGCGCTTAATAGCGATGGGTAACACGGCATTATCCAAAGGAAACAGCAGTTATTTTAACAATATGATCCTGTATAAGTGTCATTTGAGCGATAAGAATCACACAATTTGTAAGAAACAAAAAAATCTGTCCGTCCACCAGAAGGCGAAAGCAGAACAGATTTTTAGGTATATGATCGTTGCTACACTTACTTGGAGAGTTTTAATTCAAGCTGTACCTGAATATCATTTTCTGTCGAAAGTACAACCGAATGCGGATTTTCCATTCCGAAATCTTCGAATGTTACCATCGATGTCGCCGACAACAATACTTCGTTATTCTCATAAGCCGCTTTTGCATCAAAAGTTACTTCTTTTTCAATACCTCTAACGGTTAAAGTACCCTTCATCTTGATATCAACCGTTTGACCAACAGGCCATTCCGCAGGTACCCCTTCAAATGACGTCGCTGTAAATGTTGCTTGTGGATATGTCGCAATGTCGAAGAAATCGGCTTGCTTCACGTGTCCATCACGCTGTCCATTCCCGGAATCGATCCCGTCCATCTCGATCTGCCCTTCAGCTTTCATCTGAGCAGCATCGTCTACATTAATAGTCCAATTGCCTGTTACTTGCTCGTCCACAAAATTAACGGTCTCCTGCGAAGTGGTTACGGAGAAGTATACTTTGGAACCTTCGCTAATGCTCCAGTCTCCGTTCAGTTGCTCTGCTCCCGCAGTTTCATTGGCTACAGCCGTTCCTGTGCTATCTACCGTAGTTGTGGAAGTCGCTGTGCTCGCAGGAAGCACCTGCTCAATCTCCACGTTGTTCCCCAAGTAGCTATTGCTAAGATAGTATCCGCCGCCACCGATTACGACAACCGCCGCTACACCTGTAATAAGCCATGCTTTCGCTTTCTTGTTCATCTGTATGTTTCCTCCAGTTATATGATTGTTTAGATTGCTTGTTGATATGGATCATATCAACCGAATGTGTCAGGAAGAAGTCAAGATACGACAAGTGCGATATTTTTTTCAAATCTGTAATACAGGATTGGCTTTACGCTCTTGCTCATGTAAAATCAGTACAAGTTTATGAAATGAAGGGAGAACGCTTTTCTTGAAATCCATACTTATCGTCGAGGATGAGCAAGCTATTGCACGAGTACTGGCTGCTTATCTGAGAAAAGCAGAATTTGAAGTTCATCATGCAGCAGATGGACCGACTGCACTTACCCTTTTTGATACCGTCACGCCTTCCCTCGTATTACTTGATGTGATGCTGCCAGGAATGGACGGATGGGATCTGCTGCGGATTATTCGTGAAAAAAGTGCTTGTCCCGTGATCATGCTAACCGCACTGGATGACATTTCAGACCGTCTCAACGGATTGAATGCCGGTGCGGACGATTATATGAGCAAACCTTTTGTACCAGAAGAAGTGGTCGCCAGAGTTAATGCGGTGTTGCGGCGTAATCCACATTGGACCTCAGGTGGCGAAGAGAAACGTTCCTTTGGAAATCTCGTCATTGATCTTGCTGCCAAGCAGGTGCTGCTGAATGGTGCAGAGGTTGCACTCACACCTCGTGACCTGTCATTACTGTTTTTCCTGTCCGATTATCCGAATCGTACGTTTACCAGGGATCACCTCATTGAACAGGTATGGGGGATGGACTATGATGGCAGTGACCGTGCTGTGGATCTATCGATTAAACGACTACGCCAAGCCCTCTCCCACTGGTCGCCAGAGACGGGAGAAATTCGGACGTTGCGAGGAATGGGGTATCAATTTTGGATCGCCAACTGAAACAGAAGAAACCGAAACGAACGATATCCATTCTGTCACACTGGACACTGCGATATTTTCTGATTCTATGCATTGGTTTCACGATTATTGCGGCAGGGGCACTCTACTGGATTCGAACAACTTCCATTGAGAAAAGCCTCAAAACCGCAGAACTTCTTGGTCTGGAGATTGCCGATCATGTGACCAGTGAAAATAATATGCTTCGGGTTCCACCCGATCTGGACAGATTGGTAACCAAGCGAGAGAAACTATTTAATACAGATCATTATTTTTGTGTGATGATCTTGGACAATAACAATCAATTGATCTTTTCCCAGCCTAAAATGGAACAAAAAGATGTGCAGTATCGACTGTCAGACGACTATCTTGAACCGCGAAACAACAAATATGCAGGTGTAACGGTCAACATATCCGAGGGCGATCAAACCTTGGGTAAAGTGTGGGTTATGCAGTCCAAACAATCCATTACATTTGGTCCAGAGACCATATGGCTCGTGGCTCTAATCCTCGGAGGACTAATCCTCTGTGGATGGTTCACAATCTATCTCCTGTCCAATAAGTTATCCAGACCTATTCGTCAGGTAGCCTATGCAGCTGAACAGATTCGAGGTGGCAATTATAATGTGAGTCTTGACTTGAATACACGAGAGCGTGAGATCAATGAACTTGTTAATTCATTCCGCGATATGGCCTCTCGTCTCCAACAACTCGAAGAATGGCGCACACTTTCGCTGGCAGGGGTAAGTCATGAACTCAAGACACCGGTAACTTCCATCAAGGGGCTCGTTATGGCAGTACGTGACGATGTCGTGAGTCCACAGGAAGGGAAAGAATTTTTGGATATCGCTTTGAAGGAATCTGAACGCATGGAGCGTATGGTCGCAGATTTGCTTGACTATAACGCCATGGCTGCAGGAAGTGTTACCGTTCGCAAGGAACGGACGGATCTGAAGCTTTTGGTCGGTGAGATCATCTATCAGTGGAAGATTGCGTATGAGGACAAACTGCCAGAGGTTCAGCTGCACACCCCACCAGTCAACTTCTTTACCCTGGGGGATGCTCTCCGCATTCAGCAGATCATTGTTAATTTGCTCAATAACGCACTTCATGCCACAGCTCCTGAACAAAAGGCTGTCTTCGATATTTATCTACGCGCAGAAGGACAGATGCTGTATGTTGATGTCAAGGACAACGGCACAGGCATCGCGGCCGAAGACCAACCCAAGATCTTCGAACGCTTCTATCGTGGAGAGCTCAAGAAACGTCGTAACCGTGGCCTGGGTCTAGGCTTAACATATAGCCGGTTACTCGCTCAGGAACAAGGCGGTGAACTGACACTTGTCTCCAGTAGTCCGGAAGGGAGCACGTTCAGATTGAGCCTTCCACGCTGGACTGCAACTCAAGAAGCCATGAATACAGAAAAAGCATACGGAGCAGCCGTTAAAGTGTAACGCAGCATGCTAACATGACAAATAGCCCAGAATTCCATTCAGGAGACTGGGCTATTTCAGCGTTTTTTCAGTCAACACTCTAAGACACGTGGCCTGTATTCATCGTACGCATCCGAGATCAGTTACTTATGAAGTGTACTGCACCCTGCTAGGCGTTCACATATGTAATCTTCCAGCCGGCTCTCCTGTTCAAATGCCCCCACCAACTTGCTGATATACAATCTGCGACTTGAATCATCAGGCATTCCATAGGTCATCTTTGTATCAAAACGCCGCCATATGGCATGATCCAGTTGGGTTTCCAGATTCGTTGCAGCCACCAAAATACTGTCCCCATCGAATCTCACGAGAACCAATGGCAGATCAAGGCGCTCCGCCAGATGTGATGCCGTTAATGTTTTGCTGCCTTTTTTGCAAATATAACCACAGCACGTCCACTATTCTGCCACAGGAGGAAGTCATTGGTTGCAAGCTTCAATAAAATTTGCTATTCTAAATATGCATCGTTGTGTATAACGCAAAAAAGCCCTCTAAATTTCGTGAGAGCAACAAATTTCCAGATTTGCAAGCGGCAACTTGCTATCTCTGGATTCTTTATACCAACGAATGTAATCCAATTAAAGTGAGGTTAACAATCATGGCAAAAGACGTATTGTGTGAAGTTAATTCCTGTCGTCACTGGGCTCAAGAGAACAAATGTAACGCTTCTTCGATCTACATCGTGAGCCACAGTTCCAAAGAAGCAAGTCAGTCTGCTGAAACAGACTGTAAGACTTTTGAAGTAAAATAAGTAATTTCATGTGATCCACTTGAAGGAACCCTTACCGGTTCCTTTTTTCTTTGTCTATTGTAACAAGAATGATAATTATTATCAAGCCCTAATCTACATAAAAATCCTTCTCGCCTCTTAAATGCACATTGGACAGATCACCTACGTACACTACGTAAGAAATGAGTCTGCCCATGAACGATTAGAACCAAGAGGTGAATAACAATGCCTGTTAAAAGTGGCACACAGTATCGCGAACGAATTGATGCACAGTCCGTCCCTTGCTGGTACAAAGGTAACCTTATTACTGGAAAACGCTCTGAACATGTAGCATTTGCTGGTTTAATGGAGACCCAGATGTACATGTATGATCTGCAATCTGATCCTAAATTTGCAGAAACGATGACGTATGCCTCCCCGGCAGACGGCAAACCTGTGGGCATATCCTTCCTGCCTCCAACCAGTGCCGACGACCTCCGTAAACGACGGGAAGGGATGAATATCTGGGCAAATGTGCATCATGGCTTTCTTGGTCGCTCACCCGATTACATGAATACAGCCATAATGTCCTTTTACACAGGTGCCGATCTCCTGAACGAACTGTCTCCGCAATATGCGGAAAATCTCAAAAATTATTATGCGTACTGCCGTGATCATGATATCACGCTATCCCATGCCTTCATTCAGCCATATGCCAGCAAAATGTCAGGGCAATTGGATGCTACTGAGGATGCTATTGCCGCAAAGGTCGTGGATCGCACCGAGGAAGGTCTCATTATTAGCGGTGCATTCATGATGGCTACACAAGCTGCCACTTCGGATGAGATTTTTGTCTATCCGTCACCTTCTCCCGCCCCATTTGATGACGAAAATCCATTTGCATTCTCTTTTGCTGTCCCCAATGATCTCCCAGGAATCAGTCTGGTATGCAGGGATACGTACGCTGCCGAATCTCACACCAACTATCCTCTGAGTTCCAGATATGAAGAAATGGACAATATCGTCATCTTTGACCGGGTGCTTGTTCCGCATGAACGAATATTTTTTGCAGGAAGTGAGGAAATGTCCTCGCGTCTCTTCAGTGGCAGCAACTTTCATATTCACGCAGGTCATCAGGTATTGTGTCGTTATATTGCCAAGACGGAATTTGTTCTCGGTACAATCCAGCTTCTCACGGATACGCTGGATCTGAATACGGAAGCACATGTTATAGAAAAATCTGCACGTGTGTTCGCAGGTCTTGAATCGTTAAAAGCATTGGCCTTGGCCGCGGAGGCAGGTGCAATACCAGACGGAAGAGGATTTGTAATACCTGCACCCAAACCATTGATGGCAGCCAATCTCCTTTTTCCGAAACTTTATCCTGAGATGATTGAAATTCTGCAGCTCTTGGGTTCGAGCGGGGTGATTATGATCCCTCAGGAAGAAGAGTTTCAATCCGATATCGCTCCTTCACTGAATATATATCTGAAAGGGAATGATATGGCTTCTCACGAACGCAACGCTCTCTTCCGCCTGATCTGGGAGCTTGGAGCTGGATCATTCGGGGGCAGACAGACCCAATTCGAACGATTCTTTTTTGGCAATGTCCTTACGGTATCCAATCGGTTGTACTCTGTCTACAACAAAGATCAGACGAATCGTCAGCTCGTTCGTGATTTTCTATCCAACAACAGCCAATAAGAGAACTAATGAATTATTTTTTTATACCAGATGGTCATAGACCGTCATCAGTTCAGAGGCTGGTCTGCTTGCATCCATATCCCGCAATGCAGGCTGGTCTCCGTAACCGATATGGAATACACCTAACACCTTCTCTTCAATTGTCAAACCCATCAAATTCATAAATACAGGATGTTGTTGATAATCATTGATCTTCCAAACCGCATTCAAACCCTGTTCCGCAGCCAGTATACTAAAGCGTTTGCTCCAGGCTTTGGCCGGCAGAAGATCATCCTCTCGGGCATTTCTAGGCGCCACGACAACCAGATGGGTAGGGATTGCTTCCGTGTATTGATATGTAGCCCAATCGCCGTAGCGATCAGCCAGATGGGGTGGATAGCTCTGTCTGACCGCTTCTAGATAAAGCTGTCGTCCTTCGCCTGCAAACAACATAAACCTCCAAGGTTCTGAACTCATCACATATAATGAAGGATCTGCTTCATCAAGCAACTTTCGTATAACCGACTGGGGTACTGGCAACGGACTGAATTCGCAAGTTCCTGCACGTCTTTTGCCGCTGCTTATATCGTGACTTAGACCGGTAGACATGGCAACTTCCCCTCCTCTATCTGCATGATATATCGTTCTCCTTCAACTGTCTTCACATCAACCATGTTTTCTTCGGTTCAATGGCTTCCGTTCTCCAGCGGTCTACCTCTTCGTGTATGCGCGCTTTATCACGCGTCGTAAATTCTTCTGACTCCACCACTTCCGCTTGCGGCATGCTATCACGTATCAAGTGAATGTAGTCCATGGAACGAATCAGAGACTGGCGTCCAGGGATGTACCTAATTTTGCGTCCTTCCAACAAGCAGTATATCTCAATCATCCCCGGTAATTTTCCGAAGGCTTCCCAGCAGAATGCACTGGCCATATGCTGAAACGCCTCAACTACGTTCGGATCATGGACAACCATATATTTCTGAATAAGTAGCGAATCCCAGCCTTCTGGTTGCCAGACGGCCTGAAATATCATCGACAAATGCATGGATAATGAAGGTAACTCCGTTCTCCACTGTTCAAAAAGAATGGCTGGATGCTTCAGATCATCGTTCATTGCAATGGCGAGTGACAATTCATCCGTGATCTTGCTCTTCACATCCCAGTAATGGAGAACAGATTCGAAACCATCCGCCTTTCTGGGCCACCATTTTTCAAGTAAATACTGTACGGGTACCTCTTTGCGAACATCGGGGTCGAGACTGTAAAAGGCATTGACCGCATGGCTCACCGCATATTGTACACGGTGCCTCCATTGCAGTGGAGGACGCTGCTCAGACACTGGTTCAGGGCGGATGAATCGGTGTGGGCTGCGCAGCATTTCTTCCAATCTGTAATCTTCAAGCAGACGTCCAGGAAGGTCATTCCTTCCGACTGGCATCGCTGCCTGAACATTATGTCTTAACATGATCTTTAGGATACCTGTAATCCGGCAGCAGCGAAGCGTTTGCCAAAGTCACGGCATGTTTCTTTCTCCTGCTCAAGCGGACTATATTCAATTTTCAACATCTCTGGAGATACCTCCGCCCCACGTTCTTGCAGCTTGGCAGCCGCGAGATCAACTGCACCACAGAACTGCTCATACGAGGTGTCACCACTACCAAACACCGCGGCTCTCTTACCACTCAGGTCAAGCTCATCCAGCTCCTCATAGAAATCAAGGAATTCATCTGGCAACTCCCCGTCTCCCCAGGTGTACACACCGATCATGAATCCGTCATAGTCCAATACATCAGATGCATTACAATCCGTAACGGATTTTAGGTCTGCCTCGTGGCCTCCCTGTGTAATTCCTTCCACAATCAGTTCTGCAATTTCTTCTGTATTTCCCGTCATGCTCGCATAAGCCACTAACAATTTAGCCATCTATGTTTCCCTCACTTTAGTTGGATCATGTAATATTCTCTCTATGAAGAAAGAATGAATTTTGGATTAACAAAATCATATGTGATAATGATTATCATTGTCAAATTAAATTTTTGGTTATCTTTGTTTTTCAGTATATGGCACACATTGAATTTCAACACAGCTAAACATCCTTCACCCTTTTATGATCAGATATAATAACTTCCTCCAATGATCCCGCCCCCCAACTGGCGTACAAGCCCTTTTTTGTTGTACAATAGTATCCAAATGACTTTTGAAGGATGGATAAATCATTATGTACGTAGCTAAGAATTGGAAGGACTATGAAGTAATCGATACAGGAGGCGGCGAGAAACTGGAGCGTTGGGGAGATGTGATTTTACGCAGACCCGATCCACAGATTATCTGGCCCCTTGAGCAAGAAACCAATGAATGGCGTCAGGTGCATGGTCACTATCATCGCAGTTCTTCCGGTGGCGGTAACTGGGATATGAAAAAGCCCATTCCCGAGCGCTGGACGATCGGATACGAAAACCTGAAATTCCACATTAAACCTACCAGCTTCAAGCACACTGGTCTGTTCCCTGAACAAGCCGCCAACTGGAGCTGGATGATGGA
This sequence comes from Paenibacillus sp. 1781tsa1, assembly GCF_024159265.1. Lineage (NCBI taxonomy): Bacteria > Bacillati > Bacillota > Bacilli > Caryophanales > Paenibacillaceae > Paenibacillus > Paenibacillus sp. 1781tsa1. Next base: position 4,384,867 of record NZ_JAMYWY010000001.1, read on the forward strand.
TAAAATCTCCAATGCAGGACGCCCGATTTCTGTCTTGAACCTGTTTGCCTATACGGGCGGAGCAACAGTAGCCGCAGCTTACGCAGGCGCTTCTGTCGTGCATGTGGATGCAGCTAAAGGCATGGTTCAATGGGCCAAGGAAAATGTTCAATTATCCGGACTGGCTGATCGCCCTGTTCGTTTTATTACAGATGATGTATTCAAATTCGTACAACGGGAGCAACGGCGTGGAAATCGTTATGACGCCATTATCATGGACCCTCCTTCTTATGGCCGCGGTCCGAATGGCGAGACATGGAAACTGGAAGAAAACCTTTATCCATTCTTGAAGTCATGTATGACGATCTTGTCGGATAATCCATTATTCATGCTGGTTAACTCCTACACCACGGGTATCTCCTCCACAGTTCTGCGCAACATGTTGACCATGACGATGTCTGCTCAGTACGGTGGTGACATTACCGCAGGTGAAATCGGTCTGCCGATCACACGCAGTGGTCTGGATCTGCCTTGTGGTATTTTGGGCCGTTGGGAGTCCTAATCATGTCAGAACATCGGCATGATCACGATGCAATTCCGATTCTGTTCGAAGACAACCATCTGTTAGGTATTACGAAGCCGGTCAATGTACCTACCCAGGAAGATGCATCAGGTGATCCGGATTTGCTCACATTGCTGAAGCAAGATCTGAAAGAACGATATAATAAACCTGGCAATGTCTATCTCGGGTTAGTACACCGACTTGATCGTCCCGTTGGAGGGGCAATGATCTTTGCCAAGACATCCAAAGCAGCTTCGAGATTGTCCGAGACAGTGCGGGGACGTCATTTCCGTAAAATATATGCGGCTGTTGTACATGGCAAGTTGCCTGCACAGCAGGGAACGTTAAAACACACGCTTCTGAAAGATGCACGCACAAATACCGTTACCGTTGTACCTAAGGGTACGGCTGGCGGTAAGGATGCCGTTCTGGATTACCGTGTTATAGGGGAGACAGACCGTTACAGCCTCGTCCATATTGAACTGCACACCGGCAGATCTCATCAGATTCGAGTGCAGATGAAAGAAGTCGGCTGCCCTCTGTACGGGGATCAGAAGTACGGTGCAAGTGTGAATAAACCCGGGCAACAAATTGCTCTATGGTCTGTGATTGCAGCCTTTCCTCATCCAGTTACCAAAGAAGAAGTTATTCTACAATCTTTGCCTGCAAGAGAGTTTCCCTGGGCAGAATGGCCTGCTGCGGTGTACCAAAAAGCTTTTGAACAACCTATATAAATACGTGTTCAAAAAGACTGGTTTTCAGTACCGAGAAGATGGGATGAAGCTAGAAATGGAGTAGCGGAGCGTAGGAAAGCTACGTGAGCAACGGACATTTCGGCTGAATGCCATATTCGATGCTGATGATGCCGATAGGCATCCTTTGTAATCAAAAGCGGTGTTTTTGAACAACCTCTATAAGTGCACAGGATCAGGTTAGATCTGTCCATACAACGTGTCGTTCAGATTCTGTATCTGAACGACACGTTTTTTAATATTTCCAGCTATATGCCTAAGATACAGAGAGGAGACATTTTGATGACCCCATTTACCAAACAAGTCATTGCAATCATCGCAGCAATTCCCGAAGGTAAAGTGATGACTTACGGTCAGATTGCAGCCCATGCCGGTAGTCCAAGAGCCGCGAGACAAGTCGTACGAATCCTGCACTCTATGAGCCGCAAGGAACGTCTGCCTTGGCACCGCGTCGTCAATGCAAAAGGCGAAATCTCCATCCCGGATGAACACTCGCGTATGATGCAGGAAACAGAACTGATTAGCGAAGGTGTGGAGTTTCAGCTGAACGGAACCATTAATCTCAAACGGTTCGGACATGAGCCCGATCCTGTATTTCTTATCGATCCAACGATCCAGCCCGAATAAGATTACTCTCCCCATATTTCACACACCAAAAAAGAGAACTCAGGCAGTTAGGGGGTACCCCTCTTCAACTGCTAGAGATCTCTTTTTTGATTTTTATCTGATATTCGTTATGCTGTAGCCGTCGCTTTTTCCTGTTCTACCGTAACAGGTTCAACAGCTGGTTTTGTTTTACGAATAAAGAACGCCATAATTAAAGCAACCACGGTCATTCCGGTAGCCACGATGAATGCATAGTTAACACCGTAAATCGTTGCATCGGCGGTAGCAGCTAACATCGCTGTCTTATTATTAGGGTCTACTTGGCCAGCAGCCACTGCATCCGCCAGATGTGTTTTGAGCTTGCTGCTCATGATGGTAACGAGAATGGCTGTACCGATTGCACCGGCAACAGTACGCAATGTGTTGGACATCGCTGTACCATGTGCATTCAGACGTTGAGGCAGTTGATTCAGACCTGCTGTCTGGATCGGCATCATCAGCATCGACATACCGAACATACGAGCCGTATAGATAAACATCATGTAGCCGTAAGTAGTATCGATGGCCAGACGACTCAGTCCAAATGTTGTAATCGCCGTAATGGCAAGACCTGCAACCGAAAGCCAGCGAGCGCCTACCTTATCAAATATGCGACCCGTGATCGGAGACATGATCCCCATCAATATCGCACCAGGCATCATCAGAAGTCCTGATTCAATCGGTGAGAAACCACGAATGTTTTGCAGGAAAATAGGAAGCAGGATCATACCTGCAAACATCGCCATCGTCACAAGCATATTGATAATTGTCGTTAATGAATACATATTGTACTTGAAAATACGGAATTCAAGGAGCGGATGATCTGTTGTCAGTTGACGAATAACGAACAGAATCAGGGATATCGCACCTACGACGAGGCATCCAATGACAATTGCACTGCCCCATCCATCGGTACCCGCATCACTAAATCCGTAAAGCAAACTACCAAAACCAAGTGTAGATAAAATAACACCTGGATAATCCAGTTTAGGTCTGGACTGACGTGTTACGTTTTTGACAAAAGCAATACCAATTGCCGTTGCAATAATAGAGAATGGCAAGATGATGTAGAACAATAATCTCCAGGAATAGTGCTCAACTACATAACCTGAAAGTGTAGGCCCAATCGCAGGAGCCAGAATCATCGCAATCCCCATGGTTCCCATGGCCTGGCCGCGTTTCTCAATCGGGAAGATGGTCAGGAATACAACGGTCATCAGAGGCATCAGGATACCTGCACCCGCAGCCTGAATGACACGACCTACCATTAGAATGGTGAAGGTTGGACTAAGACCACAGACTAACGTCCCTATGGTAAAGAGAGTCATGGCTGTAATGAAAATTTGACGAGTTGAAAATTTCGCAATCAGATACGCCGTAACTGGAATCAGTACACCGTTGACGAGCATGTAACCCGTGGTTAACCATTGGGCTTTGTTTGCATTGATCGCGAGGTCTTCCATGATTTTAGGAAGAGCTACGTTCATCAGGGTTTGGTTCAAAAATGCCACGAAGGCACCAATTAACAATGCCGCTACAATCGGGCCTTTCTTGATGTTGTCCATCGCGGAGGATGGAGCTGCAGCAGTAGTCGTGCTCATATGTTGTTCATCTCTCTTCCTTGTAACTTTTCAATCATTTGACTATGAATTCTAAGTAGGTGCTCAAGATCTTCCTTCGATATATCCAGAATGGGCGACACTCTTTCCATCCACAAATGGTGCGTTTCCCGTTGGACCTTTTCCCCTTTATCCGTAATCTGAAGCTTAACGGATCGGCGGTCAGCATCTGAACGTGTCCGAACGATATACTCGCCCTTTACGAGCCGCTCCACAACAGCACTCATGGAACTGCTGCCCATATGGCATAGCTCAGCCACTTCGTTGATGCCGATGGAAGGACGCTCCCTCAGGATGGATAACACCATAAACTGAATCGAAGTCAACTCGATCTCCTTGTTTTCATTCCAGAATGCTCGAAAGAGCATTTGATTCACTTGGCGGAACGAATTGATAATATAGAATACTTCATACGTATCAGTCATTGATTCACCCTTTTACTTATGGAATATAATATTTCGTACACGAAATATCAGGGGAACAATTATTTATTATAACAAAAATATTTACATAGTCAACTCTTTACATATGAAATCACGAAAATAATATTGAGACATACTAAACTGTATTATTTCCTTGCCTTTCATCAACTAACCTGGACACAATGTGTATCATATGTAATTTGTAAATAAAATAACCATAGGGCCCCTGCATGAAACGAGCAGGTACTCCTATGGTTATTCAGAAGAATCAGCATTGTATTATACCGAAGTAGATAATGCAGGCTCTTTGGTTTTGGGTGTTGTCATTTTGCCTAACAGATATACCAGCAATTGTTGATTGTGCATCGATATGTTACTGAGAACAGAGTTCATGAATTCATTGCGGATGGTAATCCCCCGCTCTGTTTCCATTCTTCCTTTATCGGAAAGAGAAACCCAGACAATGCGTCGATCCTGATTATCCCGATTCCTGCGAATCAGATCATTCTTTTCCATCCGATCGAGCAGCATGGTTACGGCAGCTGGCGTAGTCGCCAGATAAGGAATCAGATCCGAAGGTTTCATCTTCTGATGATCCTCAAGCACCTCCAGAACAGCTAACTGAGCCTCCGTCAATGAGGGTGCCAGCTCTTGATCCATATGCAGTTTATAATCTTTGGTTAGTCTGGACCAGCACTTGGCAAAATCGGAATTATACATCTTGCATCGCTCCTCTCTGCAACCGGTTATCACTTCACCTGCTTAAGTTTTCGCCCTCCAAAGCCGCATTCCTGCTGCCTTTTTTCATTTTCCTAGCGATCGACCGTAATCGACGAAGGTTGTTAAACTTCGCATGGATGTGCTCTTCTAATCCGCCTTCGAACAACAAAAAAAGACTCTTCGCATGACAGGATTAGCTGCGCTGCGAAAAGTCTTATTTGCTTGTTTTTATGAAGTTGATGCTGGTTGATTCTCATTGAAGTCCCTCAGAAGTTCAACGATCTCGTCCTGTTTGTCCACAGGAACGAGCAGTTTGCCAATATGTTTGCGTTCAGTGATCGGAACACCTTCCGAAGAGATCGGATGCACGTGGCCTTCCTTGGTCATGACAGTGATGTTACGTTGCTCTTTGCAATAAAAAGCGCCAACAATACGACTGCCATTCGGTTTCACACGTTTGCCTTCCTTGAACTCGAATGTGGCAAGCCCCTTGCCTCCACGGCTCTGCACAGCATAATCTAAGAGTAATGAACGTTTACCATATCCCAAATCGGACAACACGGCAACTTCACCTTCATCTCCTGCAACCCATAGGGCGGATACAACTTCATCTGTATCTCTCAATTGAATACCACGAACACCACCAGATACACGTCCCATTGGATTGACCTCATCCTCACGGAAACGAATCGCCATGGCTTCTTTTGTAATCAACATTATATCTTGGTCACCCGTACTCAGATGTACAGATAACACTTCATCGTCCTTGCCCACCTTACAAGCTGCAACTGCTCCGGAACGTTTGGTAACGTAATCCTTCAGTTCCGTTCGTTTCACCTGTCCTCTTCGTGTGACGAAGACCAGACTGTGATTCGGCTCCTCAAAGGATTTCACAGCAAGCACACTTGCAATACGGTCGTCTTTCGCAAGGGGAATGACATTCACAATGGCTGTACCAGGGTCTTTCCACTTGAACTCAGGTACCTGATGAACTGGTAACAGGAAATACTGACCTTTCCTCGTAAAGACAAGCAGATTCTCAAGCGTATTTACTTCCAGAACCTGAGCGATATAATCGCCATCTTTTACACCACTTCCGCTCCGTTCACCACCAGAACGTGTAAAGGACTGCATGCCTGTACGTTTCACGTATCCTTCTTTGGATAACGTAACAAATACATCTTCCGCATTCACAAGTACCTCGAGATTAACCTTGAGTTCTTCCACTTCACCCTGGATCGCAGAACGACGGTCTATGCCGTATTTCTCACGAATCTCCATCAATTCCTTGCGGATGACTCCGATGAGCTTGCGGTCACTATCCAGAATGGATCGTAATTGCGCAATCTTTTTCATCAGTTCACCGAGTTCCTTCTCCAGAGAATTAATCTCCAGATTCGTCAGACGGTACAATTGCAAAGTAAGGATGGAATCCGCTTGACGTTCCGTGAATCCAAACATCCACATCAAGTTATTTTGAGCATCCTGCCGATTCTTTGACGCTTTGATCGCTGCAATGACCTCGTCAAGGATGTTAAGAGCTTTAACCAAGCCTTCCAGCACATGTGCACGGTCTTCCGCTTTCTCCAGCTCAAACCGGGTACGGAATGTAACAACTTCACGCTGATGGGCAATGTAAGCCTCCAGAATTGATTTCAATCCCATTTGCTGTGGTGCTTTATTCACAATCGCAACCATATTGAAGTTGTATGTGACCTGAAGGTCGGTTTTCTTCAGCAAATAAGCCAAAATACCTTGTGCGTCAGCTTCTTTTTTCAGCTCAACCACGATCCGTAACCCTTCACGTCCGCTCTCATCACGCACTTCGGCAATACCTTCTACCTTTTTCTCAAGTCTAATGTTCTCCATCGCTGTAACCAGACGCGACTTCACGACTTGATAAGGAATTTCGGTAATGACGATCTGCTGTTTGCCACCGCGCATATTTTCAATCTCGGTTTTGGACCGGATATAGATCCGTCCTTTACCTGTGCGATAAGCATCCAGAATGCCGTCACCGCCCATAATCAATCCGCCGGTTGGAAAGTCAGGGCCCTTCATGAACATCATGATCTCGTCCAGCTCAATTGACGGCTTCTCCATCACAGCGATGGAAGCATCAATGACCTCACGCAAATTGTGTGGAGGAATCTCCGTTGCAAACCCTGAAGAGATACCGCTGACACCATTAACCAGCAAGTTGGGATAACGGGATGGCAATACAACCGGTTCTTTGGCCGTATTATCAAAATTATCCTTAAACAGAACCGTCCGTTTCTCGATATCGCGAAGCATCTCCATCGCGATCGGCGACAAACGGGCCTCCGTATACCGCATCGCCGCTGCCGGGTCATCATCCTGTGATCCCCAGTTACCATGACCGTCCACGAGCATATGGCCCATTTTCCATGGCTGAGCCATCCGCACCATGCCCTCATAGATGGAGGAGTCACCATGTGGATGATAATTACCCATTACGTCCCCAACGGTTTTGGCAGACTTGCGGTAAGTCTTGTCAGGCGTATTACCTGAATCGTACATGGCGTACAGAATACGCCGTTGTACTGGCTTCAATCCATCCCGGACGTCCGGAATGGCTCGATCTTGAATAATATATTTGGAGTAGCGACCGAAACGGTCCCCTACGACCTCTTCGAGAAAGGCCGGCATAAATTGTTCTGATGGACTCATTCCAAGCACCTTCTATTCTTCGTACTCTGTAAAGTCGACGTTCTCTACAATCCAGCGTTTCCGCGGATCAACCTTATCACCCATGAGCGTAGATACACGACGTTCTGCTTTTGCTGCATCAACAATCTGTACCTTCAGCATCGCACGAGTTTCCGGATTCATTGTTGTCTCCCACAGTTGATCCGGATTCATCTCACCAAGACCTTTATAACGTTGAAGCTCAACATTATTACCGAATTCCTTCATATAATTCGCCAGTTCTTCATCCGTCCATGCATATCGAACACTCGCAAGCTTACCAGACTTACGAGTAAGTTTGTACAATGGCGGCTGAGCAATATATACTTTGCCTGCATCAATTAAAGGCTTCATATAACGATAAAAGAAGGTCAATAACAGCACCTGAATATGTGCGCCGTCCGTATCCGCATCGGTCATAATGATAATTTTGGAATAATTGCTGTCTTCAACTGCAAATTCGGTTCCTATGCCCGCTCCGATCGCCGCGGTAATGGCGCGGTATTCTTCATTTTTGAGAATGTCCGCCAGCTTTGATTTTTCCGGATTAAGCGGTTTTCCCTTAAGGGGCAAAATAGCCTGAATCTTTGAGTCGCGCCCTTGTTTGGCAGAACCACCTGCGGAATCACCTTCGACAATAAACAACTCATTTCGGGTAAAATCCTTGGATTGCGCCGGCGTCAATTTGCCGTTCAGGTTGGAACTTTCACTGCGTTTCTTGCCTGTACGCATATCATCACGTGCTTTGCGAGCTGCTTCTCTGGCTCTGGAGGCTTGCACCGCTTTGCGAATTAACGTTTGCGCTACCTGCGGGTTTTCTTCCAGGAACCGCTGAATATTCTCGGACACGACCGAATCCACAGCACTCCGCGCGGTTGCGCTTCCGAGCTGATCCTTCGTCTGACCTACGAACTCAACCTCTGACATTTTGACACTGATGACGGCCATCATGCCTTCACGCAGATCATTACCTTCGAGGTTTTTATCTTTTTCCTTAATCATGCTGGTTCGCCGTGCGTAATCATTCATTACACGGGTATACGCAGCCCTGAATCCGGTCTCATGAGTACCGCCGCCCCGAGTAGGGATCGAGTTCACGAACGAAGCCAGTGTCTCTGTATAACCCGCGTTATACTGGATTGCCACTTCGACTTCAATGTCATCCTTCTCCGCATAGAAGTGAATAACATCATGCAACACATCTTTATTTTCGTTAAGAAAAGCAACAAACTGGCTTGCTCCGCCTTCATACATGTATTCATCCTGATTGCCCGAACGTTCGTCCTTGAGCACAATTTTCAGACCAGAATTCAGAAAAGCAATCTCCTGAAGGCGTTCTGCCAATGTATCATAATTAAATTGAATGCCATTCTGGAACACCCGAATATCCGGTTTGAATGTCACTTTCGTACCTGTCCGATTGGTATTGCCCAACACTTCGAGACCGGAGACCGGTTCACCGACATGTTCAATCCCTTTTTTGTCCTTCCAATACTCGAATCGCTGACGATGAATCTTACCATCACGGAAAATCTCGACTTCAAGCCACTCGGACAATGCGTTTGTAACTGACGCACCTACACCGTGCAAACCGCCTGATTTTTTGTATCCTGATCCACCGAACTTTCCGCCTGCGTGCAAAATCGTAAACACGACCTGGGGAGTAGGAATCCCTGTTTTATGTATACCTGTCGGAATTCCCCTTCCGTTATCCTGAACCGTAATAGAACCGTCCTTATGCAGCGTGATATCGATTTTGGAGCAGAATTTGGCGAGATGTTCGTCGACAGCGTTGTCGACAATTTCCCATACCAAATGATGTAAACCCGAAGTGCTGGTGCTGCCGATGTACATCCCCGGCCGTTTCCGTACCGCTACCAACCCTTCAAGTACTTGAATGTCGTCCGCGTCGTAGCCTGAAGACCCCTGTCCTCCGCCTGTCGAACCTGCCGACATATCGATTTGCTCGACCATTCATGCTCCCCCTTCTTAACTTGCAACTAAAAAAATGCCTAAAATGCAAACAGATGTTTTCTTATCCTTGTCCATTTTAATTCAAGATATCCCGTTTCGTAAAGACAAGGAATGACACAATGAGTGAAGCAACGCCCCAAACACTAAGCACAATAAGAGAAAAACCTAAATTCATACCCTCGATTGGCGGTAATCCACCTGACAAATAATCAGGAAGTTCGAGGTTAACCATGAACAGATATTTGGCTGTCTGCCAGGATGCAGCCATACTGGTCAAGATTGTTCCTGCAATCAGAGCGGCCATCATGATAACGATACTTGCTGCTGTACTTCGCACAAGTACGGATACCATAAATGCAAGCATAGCCACAATAACGCTCACAAACCAGATCAATCCTGCCTGCATAAGCATATACAACCACTGGTCTACAGCATGCACTGCCGACATATCGACATCTGTTCCCACAACTTTGAATCCTGTGAAGATTGGCATGTTGAAGCCTTTGTAACCAAAGACCGCACCCGATATGACATAACATATAATGTAGGCTGATACCACGATGATCGAGACAAACATAATCAGCGTAATTAATTTGCTCAGAAGCACTTTCCAGCGTCTAACCGGACGCGTTAAAAGCATTTTAATCGTACCTGTCGTACGTTCACCTGAAACAAGATCTGAAGCAATAGCCATGATTAACAGTGGAATAAACAATCCAACTGCATTGTTCATGAACTCCCGTGTAAAGGTAACACCACCCGGTTCTTTTGGATTGATGTCATTTTCGAGATAATACTGCATCTGCTGGATATACACTGTTCTATATTTCTTGTACTCTTCAGGTACCCGATCGCTACCGAGCGAGTTTTGATTGTCTGTGATGGCCTGTTGCAGTTCAAGCCGCCAATCGCCGCCAAACTTGTCGCGATTATTCTCCGCAGATTTCATCTGGGCATACGTAAACATCGGTACCAGGATCGCAAGTACAATAAATATAATATAAAGCCGTTTTTTCTTCACCATCTTAATCGTTTCATTCCGGATCAGCGGCATGATATTACTCAATGGATTCACCTTCTGTCATTTTTAAGAATAGTTGTTCAAGCGTAGGCTGAATCCGCTGTACCCCTTCAACTTGTACACCAGCTTGAACCATCTGTTGTACCATATCAGGAATGCGATCTTCATGCATCTCGGCAACCACAGCGTTGGGACCAAGGCCCGCAACAATGGTATCATCCATTACATCCGCAGGTCGACTTACCAGAGCAATTTCTGCATCCAGTAACATCTTTTTGCCTTGCTCAAGTGGGGAAACATGCCATATCGCCAACTTGGAATGATCTTCAATCAGTTCGCTTACGCCTCCAACGGCAAGCACACGCCCTGCACTGATAATCGCTACTCTGTCACAGAGAAGCTGGATCTCACTTAACAAGTGACTGCTGACAAATACAGCCATCCCTTCACTCGCAAGTTGTTTAATAAAGACACGAAGTTCCTTAATTCCTTTTGGATCAAGGCCATTCGTCGGTTCATCCAGAATGAGCAGACGAGGCCGCCCAAGTAACGCTTGTGCAATACCGAGCCGCTGACGCATACCAAGTGAGTATGTTCTGACTTTATCGTGAATACGCTGATCCAATCGTACAATATCCACAACTTCCTGGATACGATCATTATCCACTCCCGGTTGCATGCGGGCAAAATGTTCCAGGTTCTCCCATCCGGTCAGATAGGTATATACCTCGGGATTTTCAACAATGGAGCCTACATACTTCAAAGCGCGCTCAGGGTCCCGATTCACATCATAACCACAGACTTTAATTTTCCCTTCTGTCGGTTTGATCAGATCCACCAGCATCCGTATCGTTGTTGTTTTCCCTGCACCGTTTGGACCGAGAAATCCAAAGATCTCACCAGGTTTTACGTCAAATGTAACGTCTTTAATGATCCACTTGCGCCCGATCCGCTTCTTCAGATGCTGTACAGACAGGACGGAATCATACTGCTGCTCTGCCATTTAATTTCCGCTCCCTTCTGCCGGTGTATCCGCCTGGAATTCCTGTGCAATCCGAACTGCAATTTGCTCATAACCTTGTCCGTTTGGATGAAAATGATCTGACGAAAGATACTCCCCCAGATGATTTTCAAATAAATCGAATGTAGGGACAAGTGTCATCTTATCCTCATTGTTTAAAATAGCCAGTGCAGCATCGTTCCAAGCGGCAACAACTGCATTCCCTGGCTTCTCCAATTCTTTCACATCACCAAATGGATTGTACAACCCTATGTACGCAATCTGTGCATCGGGATTGATTTCTTTGACTTTCTTCAAAATCTCTTGAAGGCGTTTGGACGTTTCGGGTAAAGCCGCTGCCAGCTGCTCTGCTGTTGGCGGATCTTCCCCCTGTAGAACTTGCCCTCCCTGGAACAGATCATTCGCGCCAATGGATAGCAAAATAAAATTGGACTGCTGCAGGACGTAACGTACGCCTTGCTCATCGAGTTTTTCCAATAAAGCATCCGTTCTCAAACCGTTCACACCCAGATTGTTAAGAACCTGAACGTCATATCCTTTATCTTTAAGCAGGTTCCCTGCACGTCTCACAAAACCGAGTCCCTCATCATCCCCCGTACCTCTTGCCAGGGAATCGCCAATGACGGCCATCCGAATCTTGCCATCTTCCACTACAGCGGGTTCTCCTTCCTTATCCTTGGATGGAGCAGTTGCCTCCTGGCCTGTAGTTAACGCTGAATCTCCCTCGGGGAAAATCACGTCTTTTATAGCGTATCCAAATCCAAACAACAACAACAAGGTTGCCAAGATGGATACTGTACTGACGGTTCTCCAGATCCATGGTGCTGAATCAAGGCTTTTTTTCTTTTTCATCATCACATCTCCGCTCATGTACACCAGTCTGGGTGCTTAATAATTTATAATGACTTTACATCAAGGCGTGTCTGAAAATCCGCTTGCTTCGGAGTTTTCAAGACACGCCTTGATGATGCTATTCCTAAATAACATAAATGTTCTGTCGTTAATTTGCAAATTTTGCCGCTACATTCGCAGAATTCATTTTCGATATGTCATTTAACGGAAAAAAGGTTATGCCATACACAGATTTCAACTGTGCTGGCATAACCTTGTGAAAAAGAAAGTTCATACTTTCTTCATTATAATTGCTTATTTACCGATAAACTCTTGAGCCCAGTATCCGTTGTAGAACCCTACACCGATATGCGTAAAGTTTTTGCTCAGGATATTGGCACGGTGTCCTGCACTATTCATCCAGGCTGTTACAACTTCCTGAGGTGTTTTTTGTCCTTTGGCAATGTTCTCACCTGCATAGCTGTAAGTTACTCCGAATTGTTTCATCATATCAAACGGAGAACCATACGTAGGTGACTGGTGATCAAAATAGTTATTGTTGCTCATATCTTTTACTTTGGCTACAGCTACTTTGTCCAGAAGAGCATCTGAAGTCAGTGCGCTCAGACCTGCTTTGGCACGCTCAGCGTTCACAAGCTTTACAACTTGCGTAGCAAAGTCGGATTGTGTGCTTTCGCTACCATTATTACTTGTATTGTTACCTGTGTTACCCGTGTTTGAAGGATCTTTAGCCGGTGTCGTTGCCGGTTTTTCTTCTTGTGTTGGTTGTGCTGGTTTAGTCGGTTGCTCAGGCTTAGTTGTCGGCTGAGTTGGCTTTGTAGTCGGCTGAGTTGGCTTTGTAGTCGGCTGAGTTGGCTTTGTAGTCGGCTCAGCAGGTTTGGTCGTTTGATCAGGCTGTGTAGCAGGCTTCTCTACGATTTGCCCCTCGGATACAGTATATCCGTTTTGTTTCAGCCATTTCTCCAGATATGCTTTCAGGCTGTCTGTACTTGTAATTTTGTAAGTGGTGACAGTCTTATATGTTGAATCTGCAGCAGACGCGGAAGCAGGAAGCATTACACCTACGGCCAGTACGGCTGTCAGACTACTCGTTACGACAGTTTTCATCCATTTCTTTTTCAAATTCATTCATCTCCTTAAGATTAGTTATTACAACTTTGTAATTAATACTCTAGCAGTATATCAATTCAACAGGAGATTGTGAACCTATAAAATATGGAAAAGTAACTTTTTTGTCATTTTCTAGAATGTATCAGATCATACTGAGAGCGTGCCCTGCCTGCCTCTATCCCTGCCTATAAAAGCATAAAAAAAAGACATTCAGACTAAAAATATTAGTCGAATGCCGCTTCACCATCTATTTATCAGTCACTACATCAGAACGTGCAGATCCGGATATCATGAGAATTTCCATGCAATAGAAGAAACTTATTTTATACTATAGAAGAACTTTACTGAACCGATAACCTCTCTTCTGAAAACCAATGTGCTCATAAAAAGAGTACGTTGTTGAAGTCACTTCACGGTTCGCACCTGTGACAAACAGTTGTTTACCACCTTGCTGTCTGCCCCAATCTTCGGCACGAGCCATCAGACGACGGCCAATACCACCACCACGATGTTCTTGACCTACAATCAGGGAAGTAATTTGTGCGGCAGGTTCTGGATAGGCATGACTTTGCACACATTGCAAGCCAATCACACCAATAATTTGTTCATCCACTTCGGCAACAAGCATGCATGCGTTAGGATTGGTTTCCAAACATTCAATGCGTTCTTTCATGACATTGGCTGTTGTCGGATAGCTGACCTCTCGCATCAGTCCCGTTACCGCTTCAGCATCTCGCAGTTCACACTCTCGGATCATCAGTACAGGGGCCTCAACATTATTGGACATGATTTACCTCCACTTTCAGCATATTAGCGGCTTGCACCGCTGTTTTACGAGCTTCTTCCACATCTTGGCCAGCACTTAGCGCTACAGCCATTCGGCGTCCTACTTTGGTCTCAGGTTTGCCAAATACACGAATCTGAGTACGAGGAAGAGCCAACGCTTCTTCAATCCCGCCTACAGTAAAGTCAGATGTTTCATCATTAGCCTTCAGCGTCGCTGAAGCTCCCGGTGTCAACAGATGTACACCTGTAACCGGAAAACCAAGAATTGCACGTACATGCAGCGCAAACTCGGAACTGTCTTGCGTCACCATTGTAACCATACCTGTGTCGTGCGGACGAGGAGATACCTCGCTGAACACAACACCATCCGATGTTAGGAACAATTCCACTCCAAACAGTCCATAGCCGCCAAGTTCATCCGTAACGGATTTGGCAATATGACAAGCCTGCTCCCATTGCTCAGGAGTCATCGCATGAGGCTGCCACGATTCGACATAATCCCCATCTTTTTGAATGTGGCCTATCGGAGGACAGAATACGGTGCCTGATACAGACCTAACGGTAAGTAATGTAATCTCACTGTCAAATTGCACAAAGCTCTCCACGATGACACGAACGGATTTGCCACGAGCCCCCGAAAGAGCAATGTTCCAGCAATCCTCCACATCCCCCGGTGTACGGCATACACTCTGCCCTTTGCCGGAAGAACTCATCAATGGTTTAATAACACAAGGTGTGCCAAGCTCACGTACGGCATCCTGAAGTTGTTCCAGGTTATCCGCAAAAAGGTAATCAGCTGTAGGAAGTTTCAATTGTTCGGCTGCAAGACGACGGATGCCTTCGCGATCCATCGTTAGACGTGCAGCTCGGGCAGTAGGTACTACACAAAATCCCTCTTCCTCAAGCTCCAGTAAAGCTTCTGTTGCAATAGCTTCAATCTCAGGTACGATGTAATGAGGTTTTTCTTTACGGATCAATTGTTTCAAAGCTTCGGCATCCAGCATGTCGATGCAGTAAGACCGGTGCGCGACCTGCATTGCAGGTGCGTTCTCATAACGATCAACAGCGATCGTCTCTACACCCAGTCGTTGGGCCTCAATAACGACCTCTTTTCCCAATTCTCCACTGCCTAATAGCAGCATTTTTTTGGCTTGAGCCGTAAAAGGAGCACCCCACATGTTCTTTCCAATCCTCCCAAAGAGAAATCTTCTATATATCTGTCTCTCTATTTTCGGGGTTTTGGTTAAAGATTGCAAGAGTGCTCCCTATTTTTCTTGTGAATTTTACAAGATTTTTTGTGTTTTTTCGATCAAATTTTACAATTACCGCTTACAGATTCGATACTCTTTCCATTCCTCCCAGAATTAAGGAAAAGTTAAAAGGGAAGATTTTAATATTTCAGAGAATCGGAATACACAAACAAATCCCAAATTTAAAATCTTGGGATTTGTCGATTCTTTTCTCTGAAAATTTCATTATGTGAGGAAACGTAGGCCATCTTGGGTGCGTCTGGTGTCATGTATTGTTTCGCACTATTGACTGCAACAATCGCATCATTGAAGGCTCCGGCAATGAGTCTGACTTTGCTCTCGTGGGTCGCACAATCCCCTGCTGCAAAAACACCTGGAAGACTCGTCTGTGCATGGTGGCTCATTCGAACCATTCCATCGTCCATTTCTATGCCACAACTGGCCAGATCACTTAAATTGCTTTTATATCCGTGACTAACAACGACTTCATCCACTTCCAACACGACTTTGTCCTGACTTTCCATATGCGTAATCACAACTTGATGGATTCGTTCACCATTATTGTGAAGCTGCGTGATACTATATGGTGTTCTCACATCCGTTATATTGTTCATCTCGCTCACATTTCGTTCCATTGCACGGAACTCATTATTCCGGTGGATTACGACTACACTGTGTGCAAGTTTAGCAAGTTCAATTGCCCAGTCTACTGCACTGTTGCCTCCTCCTGAAATGAGCACACGTTTCCCTGAAAAATGTGCTGGATTTTGCACGGTGTAATGAAGATTTTCATACTCACATTCAATTGGCTCCTGAAGCTCCAGCTTCTGAACTTCTGCGACACCACGGCCTACCGCAACAATAATCGTACGCGTATAATGGATATCCCCTTCAGTGGTAAACATACTCCATATTCCGTTATCCAGTCGAGTGAACCTTTCCACTTTGCAATTCAATACAAACGTTGGATTAAACGTATTGGCCTGCTGAACAAGCCACTCGATCAACTTCGAACATTTCATAGGCGGTAGACCACCTACATCCCAAATTGTTTTTTCCGCATAGGTATGCAGAAATCCACCAAGCTGGTCTTTACCTTCGATGATTTTAACTTTCATGTCACGCATCCCTGCATAAAAAGCCGCATACATGCCTGCAGGTCCGCCTCCAATGATGGTTACATCATAGATATCTTCTTCATTCATCTTGAACACACCCTGTTAATTTAGTTATGAATTCGAGATACATGTAACATTACCAGTTTGTTTATTTGTTTTTTTCTTCAAAAGCAGCAACAATATCATCAATGACATATTCGTCGGCAAGCGGAGACATTCCCAGATTGAACCATTCCTTGCCACCCACCATGTAAACATGGTCCTGCTTGACAGCTTTCAGGTTTTTCCATAACGATGTCGATAACATATCTTCAAATTTCTTTTTAATTTCCGGATTAGTCTCATCATCCAGCTGAACGATCAGATGATCTGCGTCGTATTCAGGCAGTACTTCCAAGGATACGGACATGGCCGTTTGATCTTTCGGGAAATTAGGAAGTGGCTTCATTCCCAATCGTTTGTGGACAAAGTTTCCTCGGTCAAGATTCTCTCCATGCAGTACAATTTCTTTTTCCATTACTCTAATGTAGAGAACAGTCTCTTCACCAATCAGCTTATCCAATTTGTCAGCAGTTACCTTTTCCTTAGCGACCAAATCCTGAATAACCTTTTCTGCCTGCTCTTCTTTGTCCAAAATTTTGGCCATATCCCGCAGTTCATCACGCCAATCATCACGCTGTGGTAAAAGTACGGTAGGGGCAATCAGAGTAAGCTGATCATAGTCCTTTTTGGACCACCAGTCAGGAGCGATAATTAAATCCGGAGCTGCCTCCATGAGGGCTTCAAAGTTAGGCGTTCTTCCTATTCCCATTTTCATCGTGTTTGCGAACGGTTCCTGCAAGTAAGAAGGAAACTCCTCATGGTAGTTCTGTACAGCAATGGGTACGATCCCAAGTGAATATAAAAACTCTGGATATACAACAGACAGACCCACTATTTTTTGTGGGTTTACCGGGATTTCAATTTCTCCCATTTCCGTATTCACTTTCTTCACCTGACTTGCTTCTGTCGTTGAAGAATTGGCGGTACCCGCTTCTTTGCCTTCACTCGTAGACGCTTCTTTACCTGCTGCCCCACAAGCCGAAATAACGAGCATCAACATCATTGTACATATGACGGTTAACCATCTGAATCTCATTCTGTATGTACCCCCTATAGGTCGTTAATATATGACAATGTCTAATCAATAATAATTATCATTATCACTAAGATATAGGAGTAGTATAATCAAATATGTTCAGGCATGATATTGACTATTCAGACTTTTTGCCATGGACGATCTTGCCATAACTTTAATATTTCATCCAACATAAGCTCATGGGTAAACGCCGTGTAGTCCAGCAGGACGCTCGACAAAAGGACATCTATTACGCCATTCTGTACCGCTAACAGCTCAAGCCACTCTTCAGACTTACGCACAACAGACCATGTTTGTCTGGATGCCTCATCATCACCAACAATCAGTAATATTCTTTCAATGTTAAGAACAGACAACTCCTTAATGTTCACTGTGCCCTGCTCCCAATAAATTTCAATTCCTTCGGGACCTTCCATTTGCATATCAACGTAAAAAACGGAAGCAATGCTCCTTGGACCTAACAATTGCAACTCTTCGCCATAAAATTTGAGTACAACTAGCTTGTCTTTTCGTATGAAATCCGCAAGCTGATTCTTTATGACCGTTGCTTTCTGTTCATATCTTTGAAGCCATACCTCTGCAATATCAGACCTGTCCAAAAAGCTTGCAACATATCTCAAATGCTCTCTCCAATCCCCTTTTTCCCACGGAAGGTCACACACAGGAGCAATGGATTGAAGCTGACTTTGCAAAACCTCAGACTCCGTCCCAATCGTAATAATATAATCAGGCTTAACTAATCGAAGCTGTTCCAGCCAGGTGATCTCACTCTCAGCGAGTGGCATAACTTTGTCCGTTTCATATTTACGTCTGTAATAATATGTCCATGGATGACTTGCCGGCGCGGCACATGGAATGATCTGCAATGCAAGCAGTATACCAATGCTCAAAGAATGAACCGCAGCAATTTTTTGTTTGCTATTACGTATAAACGCTGCCGGTGGAACGCCGGAGATTTGCTTGAATTTACGCCGGAAATACGTCTCATCCTGATACCCCATGTACGATGCCACATCCTTGAGTCGATAACTGTGATCATTTCTCATTAAGATCTGGGCTTGTTTAATTCGATATAGCGTTAAATAGTCGACTGGACTGTAGCCATACCTTTTCTTGAATAAACGCATGAAATGTCGAGGGCTCAATCGTGCCACATTTGCTAATTCCTCAATAGTTAATCTCTTGGAATAATTCTGCTCCATGTAGCCTTTAACATGTTCAATTGGTGAAGCCAGATCCGTCTTTTCGGCATAGGCCACGTCGTAAAACATGGTATACAACAGTTCCTGAAAACGAATCTGACCATAGTACCTTTGCAAGCCATCCTTCTTCATTGTGTGGTGGTAAATCATCTGACAGATCACGCCAACAGCAACGGGCGAAGATGAGCTGACCTCGCCATTCACTTCATTACGTAAAAGTTGCTTCATCATATTAAGGGCGGTTCCAGCATCCTGCTCCGGTGCGTACGTGACTTCAAAACTCATGTGATACATACCTCGTTCATCTAACGAATGCACATTTGCCTCAACCAGCTGCCCCGGAAAGCCTACATACAGTCCGCCCGCTTTCAATTCAATGAAACTTCCATCTATCTTCAACCATCCTTGCCCACTGGCTACAAATAATAACATGTATGTTTCAATGAAGTGTTTCCTCAGAAGCCACGCAGGATCACTCGTATAATTCACGTGAAGGAGCCTAAAGTTCATATGATCCAGGTGATCCAAATGCTTTAAATTTATTTCGTTGTTGTCCATCTGCATTGATCTCCTTCCAGCCATGAACGATTGTATTGATTTGATTCTTCAAAAATATAACATACCACAATAAGGATTAAAAAAAACACTCCGGCTATTCTCTAACCTGTCTTCAATGAATAAGATGCACTCATTATTGAAGGATCAGGCTATAGAACTCCAGAGTGTTATAAGTTTATATGTGTTCAGACGCTTCACAGGCGTCCAAGGAGATTATCACAAAAATCTGTATTGAGCTTCTATTAATCCATTATACACACCTTGTTTTTGGATAAGCTGCTCATGGTTGCCCTCTTCTTTAATTTCACCATGATCCAGGACAATAATGTTATCTGCATTCCGGATGGTGGAGAGACGGTGAGCGACCATAAAGGACGTTCTTCCCTGCAAAAGCACCTTCAGCGCTTCCTGGATTTTAAGCTCTGTCTCCGTATCAATACTGGCTGTAGCTTCATCCAGAATCAGTATGCGTGGATCAGCAAGTAGCGCACGGGCAAAGGATAATAATTGCCTTTGTCCCATGGATAATACGTTCCCGCGTTCCTCTACTTCAGTATCATATCCGCCAGGCAACTTCATGATGAACTCATGTGCATTGACTGCTTTGGCTGCGTCCTCCACCTCTTCATTCGTTGCATCCAGTCGTCCAAATCGAATATTGTCACGAATCGTACCCGAGAAGATGAAGGTATCCTGTAATACAATGCTGATCTGGCTGCGTAAACTCTCTACCGTTACATCCCGCACATCCTGTCCGTCAATGGTGAGACGTCCGCCGGATATATCATAGAAACGACTGATCAGATTGATGATCGTACTTTTACCTGAGCCCGTATGACCAACAAGTGCAATTGATTGTCCCGCAGCCGCCGAGAAGCTGATTCCTTTCAGCGCCTGTCTGCCCTTCTCGTATTCGAACACCACATTTTCGAATGCAATATCTCCTTTAATAGAAGGAAGTGGCTTGGCACCTGGTTTATCCGCAATACTTGGTTTTTCATCCATGAATTCGAAGATGCGCTCCGATGATGCCATCGCAACCAGCAACTGATTGTACATCTGTCCCAAACGGTTGATTGGGTCCCAGAAGTTGCCGACATAGTTGGCAAAAGCAACAAGTAATCCCACGGTCAACTGATCCTGTTGAATCAGATAAGCACCAAACCAGAAGAGGATTAATGTACCGAATCCGCCTGTGATCTCAATCAGTGGTCCGAAGCCCTGGTTCATCGCTGATGCTCTATCCCATGACTTTTTGCTGGACAAATTCATGTTGTCAAAATACTTCATATTCTCTTTTTCCTGTGTATAAGCCTGAGTCACTCGAATCCCCTGAATGGATTCATTCAAGTGGGAGTTAATACGAGAGTTTTTCATTCGAACATCCTGCCAGGCACGACGGATCAGCACTCGCAGTTTGGTCGAGATGATAAACATGATTGGCACCGTAATGATTACGGCAAGACCCAGTTTCCAGTTAATCAACAGCAAGATTACAATGATCCCGAGCAGCTGCACGCAGTCGATCATGACGTTAACTGCACCGTTAGTGAATAGATCCTGAAGGGAGTTAATATCATTCGTCACACGCACCAGAACGGAACCTGCCGGTCTTTTGTCAAAAAAGTTAAAGGACAGCTTCTGGATATGCTTGAACAGATCCGAGCGAAGATCGTAGATAACGCGCTGTCCAATAATGTTCGTCAATTTGATCCGGTACGTATTGGCTGCCCATTGAATGAGATACAACACAAATATGGAGCCTGCGATAAGATAAAGCATGGTCATACTTGGCAGCCCTGTTGCCGGTGCGATGGCCCGGTCAATCGCCAGACTGATCAGAAAAGGTACGGATAATTTCGTAATGGTACCGAGAATCATCATTAGAATAACGAGTGGCAACAGTTGTTTCGCATAAGGTTTCATGTATGCAAATAAACGTCCGAATTCTTTCCAGTTAAACGGTTTTTCAATAATTTCATCATCCTGATACACAAATCGTTCATTCAGTTTCTTCTCAGAGGCCCCTTTGGCCTCGCGCCTGTCTGCTATCGTTTCGGCACTCATGAATTCACCTGCTCCCCAGCCTCCCGCTTACCGCGGGCAATATAATCTGCGTATTGAATTTTATAAACATCCTGGTATGGTCCAGGTACTTCAATAAGTTCGGTATGTTTGCCACGTTGTACCACGCGACCTTCATCCAGCACCAGAATCTCATCTGCATGTCTTAGTGAAGATATCCGGTGTGCAATAATAAATGTAGTTCTACCGCGCATTACTTCCTGGAAACCGGATTGAATCTCATGTTCCGTCTCCATATCCACGGCGCTGGTTGCATCATCGAGTACCAGGATTTTCGGATTTTTCAGCAAAGCCCTTGCGATCGCAATCCGCTGTTTCTGTCCACCCGATAATCCCATGCCGCGTTCACCAACCACCGTGTCATATCCGTCCGGGAACTCCATAATGAAGTCATGAGCCTTGGCCAGCTTGGCTGCACGGATAATCTCATCCATGGTGACATTCTTAAGTCCGTAGGAAATATTATTGCGAATGCTGGATGAGAACAGGAATGTTTCCTGGAAAACAGAAGCGATCTGACTCCGCAAACTGCGAATGCCTATATCTTTAATGTTTTTGCCATCCAGCTTGATCGTACCCGAGTTGACGTTATATGCACGCATCAGAAGCTGAATGATGGTCGATTTACCTGACCCTGTCCCCCCGAGGAAACCGATTACAGAACCGGGTGCAGCATCAAAATTAATATCGGTTACCGCTGGCATTTTGTTGCCGTAGGCAAAGGTAACGGATTCAAATGTCACATGACCATTCACTTGGTCTGCTTCCACAATGACCGGATCTTGCGTTTCTTCCACATCCACTGGCGTATTGAGCAGTTCGAGCACCCGTTCACCTGAAGCTTTGGATTGCGTATAGTTGTTGATATGGAACCCCAGATTCCACATTGGACCGATTATGTACCAGATCAAACTGAAAAAGGCAACGAGTTCACCAAGTGTCAGCGTATTCTGTATAACCATTCTTCCACCGATCACCAGCAACAGCACGATGCTCACCGAAGCAAGAATCTCCATGATCGGAAAATAACGACTCCACAATGTTGCGGCATGAATCTGATTCGTCTTGTAACGCTCATTACGTGTGGAGAATTTCTCCACTTCATAAGGCTCACGTGCAAAGGATTTTACCGTACGCACGCCAGTAATATTCTCCTGTACCGCTGTTGTCAGTGAACTGAGCGCCAGCCGCATCTCCTGAAACGCAGGGTGAATTTTGGATTCGAATCTCAGCGCAACGAAGGCAAGTAATGGGATGCATATGAGCGTGAACAGTGTAAGCTGCCAACTCATGGTCATCATCATGATTGCGCCGAATACGACCATCAAAACCATGTTGAGAATCTGGGCGAAACCAAATCCGATAAAGTTACGGATGGCTTCTAAATCTCCCGTGAGGCGGGACATCAGATCACCTGTCTTGGCCGTATCATAATAACGGAAGGATAAAAATTGAAGCTTTTCATAACATGCGTTACGAAGTCTGTACGCCAGGAAGTTACCCAAGCGTCCTCCAAAAAAGCCATGCAAGAACTGCATTCCTGCTTTTAAAATCACTACACCTAACACAGTCAAGGCAATTATGGGAACGTCTTCAAAAGTGCGCGGAACAATAACATCATCAATCAATATTCTCAGCATGTACGGATACACCAACCCAAGTGCGGTCGCTAAGGCGAGGAACAAGATTGATACAAATAAATACGTTCGCTTTTCCCAAAAAAAGATTTGCAGTTGCCTAAGAACATCCATGTTTCTCCTCCTCTTATGTCGTTCAAAAATACTATGAACATTTATGAAGTTTATCACCGTACCCCATTCGCGGCAAAGCGAATAACAGACCATATTCTGCCTGCTTTCAGCTTATTGACGCATTAACGAAGGTAAATACCCACCTTTCAATCAAATGTTTGAATATTCTCTTTATTTCAGGTTGTTCGTACCAAAAAAAGGCTCCCTATATGCCTTTTCGGCAGGGGCCTTTTTGAGGTTAGTTTCGCAACATTTTCAATGTGTTGCTGTATCCATCATTTCTTTTTACAAAGACTTCCAGAGAATACGCGTTATACCGTGATTTTAACGGTGTTCAATCTGTTCCAGTTGATTAGACAAGCTGGTCCATTGCTCCGCCGGAATTCCGCTCTCCAGTGTATCTTGAATTCCGCTCACCGCCTCGTCCAGACGTTCTTCCAACTGACGGGATTGGTGTTGCAAGGATTGACATAGCTGGTTGTCATAAAACTGAATCAGTTTGTCTTGCGCAGCAGGAAGAACTTCAATGATCATCTGTTTGAGGACAGGATCAAGTGCCTCCTGTAACCGCTGACGCCCATCCCCTTCGAAGAATTGTTTCGGATTGCGGAAATAATTCAAATAGCTTTTCCATCCAGACGGTTCTTCCAGACGGACTTCTTCAAGCACAGGTGTACTCCAGCGTTCGGTCAGTGGCAGTGACACATCCACGCCACCTGATAACTGTCTCACCTCATCTATACAATCCGTAACTTGCTTCGTCAGCCAAGTCTGACCTGCCTGTTCAAGTCTGAGGGTAGTAGCGAGCAGTTCCTGCTCCAGTTCAATGGCAATCATGCGCAACAGTTCACGTCCACAGGCTGCAAAAGCCGTCTTCAGATTGCCCCGATCCTCCCGAAGTACGGATGGATGGAATGCTTCTGCCATGAATAGGCCAAGGCGGTAGGCAAGTCGCTGCCGCACATGGAAGAGTAGTTCTGCTGTTTCCTGTGACAGTTCTTCCTTCATGGATCGTGCTGCAAGTTGCTGTATGCGCTGGCGTGATTGTCCCTGGATAGTCTCCAGTTCATTCCGCCGCTGCTGCAATGCTTCCTCTCCCTGAGCCGCATCCTCCGCGCGTTTCTTCAGCCGCTGAATGACACGTGCCATCTCTTCTGAAGCTCCGCCTACGGCAAGATCGGCTAATTCTCTGCCTGCAAATTGGTTGAACTCTTCCTCAAAACGGATAAAACCGGATTGCTCAAGCAGCTTCGAATCGCCTGCCATCTTGCCTTCCATCGCCAGTATGCTGGATACCGGGAAGAGTCGTGGTGCCCGAATTCCGTTACTGCGCAGTTGGGTACTCACATGATCGAGAACCTGCTCCAATTCTTCTTCAGAGGAAGCCAGGTCGCTGGCATTCACAACAAAGAACATCTGATCCATGGCAGAACTATCCTTGACCCGTCCCAACTGATTCAGGAACTGGCGATCTCCTTGTGAGAAAGCATGGTTATAATATGTTACAAAAATGAGGGCATCCGCATTCTTCATATAATTGAAGGTTACACCCGTATGACGAGCATTCACGGAGTCCGCTCCTGGTGTGTCGACCAGCACAATGCCCTGTTCTGTTACATCGCAACTGTAGTAGAGATCGATACTGTCTACAAAGCAGGACTTCTTCTCGTTTGCGACAAAATTACGGTAACCATCCAGATCCACCAGTACATCCTGACCTAGCTGGTCCGCTGTTTCTTCCCAGCCGGCTGCCGCAGCCTGTAAAAAGCTGTAATGCGGGCGCCCCGCCGGATGCACATCCTGTGGCGAGAGGGATTTCACTCGCTTCTGCCACTCGGTTCCAGGTTCACCCAGTCCAAGTAAACGGAAGGAATAGGCGAGATCTTCCTGGAAGGCGTCCCGGGTCTTCATGCGGACCCGGGCTGTTCCATGCTCCGCGCCCCCGGCAGGAGCCATGATCCGGTTAATCGCCGCTGTTGTTGGATGCGGCGAGACGGGTAGTACAGCTTCGCCCAGCAACGCGTTGGCGAAGGAGGATTTGCCAGCGCTGAACGCTCCGAACAGCGCGAGTGTGAACGTGCCGCCCGCAAGCGAAGCCGCGCGTGCACGCAGATCCCGTACCGCCGACCCCATGGCGGGGTACGGCTCTACCAGCGCAGCAGCGGCTTCGAGCCGTGCCGCTGCTGCGTCCAGGCGTCGGCGGCGTTCAGCGCCAGCCGCCGCCGTTGGCCCTGGCACCGCCGCCGCGACTGCGCGCTGCGCTGGCGGTGCCTCTGACGTCTGTGGCTGCACAGCCACAGACGCTGACGTGCCCGCATGCGAACCGGGAGCTTCGCCCGGTTCAGGCACCGCGGGCACGTGCGGGCCCTTCCCCTCCGGCAACAGCCCGGAGGGGAGGGGGCCCGCATCGGGCAGCAGGCTGCGCAGCCCTGCTGCCTCTGCGGCGGCGCTGCGCTGGAGCGCCGTGTAGCGCGCCGCCGCCGCGGATTGCGCCAGCAGCGCTGCGCGGCTGGCGTCCAGCGCCTGGAGCGCGGCTTCGCCTCGCGCAGCCAGCGCTTCCAGCATGCGGTCGGCCAGCATCATGGCCGACCTGCGATAGCGGGTCTCAATCTCGCCCCGCACATCTTTGCTGAATTGAATCACATACTCGGGAGATACCTCTGCACTGGCACTGCGTTTCATCTCCAATAGTGCTTCATCCACAGCAGGAAGCTCCGTATTGAGCGCCTGCTCCCACTCCGCTCCCCATATCTGATGGGATTCACCCAGCTGCCTAAGCATCGTACGAATATGTACTTCCACTTGTCCGGAAGCCTGATCCTGTAATAACCGCACCAGTTCAGAAGCACGGCGTTGTTTCTCCTGCTCGGTTTTGCCGCCTGAGAACAATAAACCTACCCTGAAACCCGGTTTGCGGCTCTCCAAATAGGCAGCAGCCGACGTACGAATATCCGCAGGAGTAAGATTTGCATTCGCCAGAAGAGGCTCAAGCTCTGCCCGGAATTTCTCACGCACTCGCGAAGGCCCGGTACGAATGTCTTCTGCTTGTTGATCGAGAAGCTCCAGCTCCCGTTCCAAGCGTTCAATCCCTTCCTTGCCACCAATCTCATCCAGCAGAGAATGTTCTTCATCCTCACGTTTCTCCGCTTCTCTCGTCAGGTGTTGCTCCGTTACATGACTGGCCGAACTTGCCAAACTGTGCGTAATTAACGCTTCCTTCTCTTGCATCATGTGTCCAATGAGTTCCGGTAGCATATCCCACTGGTTGTAGCGATGCTGCTTGTCGCGGAGGGAAGTAAACAACAGTCCGTCATATCTCACTTCCCAGGCTGCAAATATAGCTTCGACCCCTTCGGTATATTGTTCAAAAGAAAGCTCACGTTCCCGATGCTTATCGATCTGGTTTACGATCAAAAACAAGGGTTTGCCCCAATCCGACAGACTCTTGGCAAATGAAAGGTTCGTCTCGGACTGGACATGATTATAGTCCATGACATAGAAAACCACATCCGCCAGATGGAGCGCGGAATGGGTCGCAAGACTGTGCCCCCGATCTGTAGAATCCACACCGGGTGTATCCAGCAGAACAGCATCATCTTTCAGCAGGGGAATATCATCCCATACCTCAATGGAGCTGTACGCTCCCCCATTTTTGCAATACGCCTCCAATTCCTCTGGAGAAACTTCAAGTGTTCCTGCTCCATTGTCAGCGCTTACGTTTGGCGTAGTATAAATAAGCGCTCTTGGCTTACCATTACGTATGGATACCACATTCGCACTTGTTGGCACGGGACTTGAAGGCAGCACCCGCTTACCGCACAAACTGTTGATGAGACTCGATTTGCCTGCAGAGAAATGACCACAGAACGCAATCGTCAGATGTTTCATTTCCGCCTTGCTGATTAAATCCGTTAAAGCCTGTACAGCCGTATGGTCCCCTGTCTGCTCCATCGCTTCACGCAGCGGAAGCAGAGGTTTGGCCATTTCTTTTGGGTAATCTGTTCTGGACATGACTGGCCTTCCCCCTGGCTCCTCTAATTTGACATCCGTTTCGATGTCTATCTCTTTTACAACATTTATTTTAACATTATCAAGTTTGAATTTGAACGATTGGAATGGAATATACATGAACTATCCTATATATACAAAATACAGATATAAGAAAAACGTCTATCAACGTATTTTCACAGAAGACAGAACGCGTTTAGCGGTTGCTTTTCTTGCAATTATCGAATTGTTCAGCTGCGTTAAGAACATATAAATCTATAATTTAAAAAAGATAAAACCGAACAAGTCGGCTTTATCTTTCATACTATACTCGGTATTTAGCATACTGTTTACTCTTTAATACAACAGAACCAATAGCTTAATCAATTCTTAGGAAACTGCGTTCTCCATGGAAGGAAGCAAGATTTCAAATACTTGTCCATGTTGCAGAATTGTGATGTCTCTGCCTTTGTCTCTCATAACCACAACTTCTGGTTTAACGGACATACGCTCCAGATAATGTTCAGGCACATCGCCAGAATGGCTTACTGTGATGCCTTCTACTTCTTTTTCTTCATTCTCAGCCATTTCCTGTTCAACGATTTGTTCAAAAATATCGGAGAAAGCCTCAAAATTGTCAGTGTACACGGAAATGCATTTCATGATTATTCATCCTTTTCTGCTCATTAATTTATTTTTCGTTTTCGGGTGATGACACGTTCCTTATCTTTCCTGATTTGGGACGTTTTCATACGTTTTTTCCCTTCCCTGCATATGTCCAGCAATGGACAGATATGACACGCAGGGTTCTGTGCCTTGCAATGGTAGCGTCCAAAAAATATAAATCGGTGGTGAGTTAAAGTCCACTCATCCCGAGGTACGCGCTTCATTAGTTTCTTTTCGACTTCAAGTACGGAGTCATCCCACCCTGCAAGCGCCAGCCGCTTCGATACACGTTCAACATGAGTATCTACCGCAATTGCCGGTACTCCAAACGCATTGGAAACAACTACATTCGCGGTTTTCCGCCCGACACCTGGTAGCGTCACAAGCTGATCATGTTCCTGCGGTACATCACCGCCATACTGCTCTATTAGAATTCGGCACATGTTCTGAATATGCTTGGCCTTGTTCCGGTACAGACCGATTCGCCGAATATCCTGTTCCAGCTCTTCGAGAGGAACTGCCAGATAATCTGCTGGGCTTCTGTACTTCTGGAACAAATCTGCGGTTACCTTGTTCACCGTTTCATCGGTACACTGGGCAGACAAAAGGACAGCTACCGTCAATTCAAATGCATTGCTGTGATTTAATTCGCAATGTGCATCAGGAAACATTGCTTCCATAGTTTCGAGTATATGCCTAACCGTTGCTGCATTCATGAAGAGCTACCTCCCACAAAATGACTCCACTCTGCGGAGCCTTACTTCGAAGCTTCATCCGAGTACTTTGCGGGGACCTCAAAAAGCTTGCAAAAAAAACGTCTTGATGCGGGAAAGATCCCGTATCAAGACGGTCATTCTTTTGATCCTCGAAAAGAAACGATTACTGTTTTTGAATCTCCATAATCACATTGTTCAGGAGATACAATACAATATTATCATTATCTCTGAGAGATTGCACGCTTAAAGTATTGTCACCCTGGTGAACAAATACACTTGAGCCGAGTGCAAAACGATAGTTTGTGTCTGCTGTCGTTTCCCGTTTAACCAAAATCTGGTTACCCACGCCATCATAAGACCAGAATTGTTTACTCATGACAGTCAGCACTCTGAAACGTGTGGAATTATCCGTATCTTTTGTCATTTCCACACGATCCCCGACCGTAAGACTAGTCAGTGAAGTTAATGTGGAGCCCGATTTTACGACTTTAACCGAACCGCTAACAGGCACAGTTTCAGTCTGGCCGTTAAACTGCTTGAGTGTTACGGATGAAGCATCCACCGCTGTAACTTCAGCCAGCGTACGCTTCACAACTTGAACCGCTTTTGGCGTAGCTCCTTCAAACGTTACATTAATCAGGTTGCCTGCTGTCAGCTGTGAAGGCGTGATCGTCTGACCACTCTCTCCTGTCAGTACCGCTTGATCCACGTAGAACTGACTTGTCAACAGATCGGATTTTACTCGAATACGACTATTTGCTTCCAAGGCAACCACTTCGAATTGAGCCACGGTGTTCAGTGCAACCTTCTGTACTACATCCTGATTTGCTCCAAGCGTTATGGTAACTTTGTCACCAATCTTCAAATCTCCCAGACCTGCGCCGGATTTGTTATACATCTCAACTGTAGGAACTGTTGAATAAGGCACTGTAATCGTCTGATTACCGGACAACAAACTGATTTTCTTGCCAGAAGTATCAATGTTGCTGATCGTACCTTCGTACTTATAAATCACTTTAACGGACAATGCACGTGTTCCCACATATGTCAGATCCAATTTGCGACCATCGTTTAAGAGTGACTCCAGACCAGACAATGTAGGTTTGGTCGTATTGTAATCCAGCTTAGTCTTCTCATCCAATGTAAATACAAACGGTTTTTTGTTGTTGTCCAACACGGTAAGTACCTTTGTTTTACTATTGTAAGATACAACCGTTACCCCGTTCATAGGTTCCATCTGTCGTCCAATGACCTGAATACGCGTTACCTGGTCATCAGAGTTTAATGTCAATTCCACCTGATCCCCGTTCGTTGCATCCGTGATGAGATCATTCAGCGTTGCATCCTGAATGCCATTGATAATGACTTCCGGCTTTTCAGTCAGCAGTTTTGCCTCCAGTGAACCTCCTTCACGTTTGAACGTTAACGTGGATTGGTTACCACCGATCTCAACCAGTGTTCCGCGTACAGATTGCTCTACACCTTGAGATAATACGATCGTTTGCAGAACACTGTCCTTAACGGTGTATTTCACGGCACTTCCGGCTTTGAGATCAGCCACTGACAGGATACGGTTCTGATATGTGATAAGCAGATTGTCATTGTATGCAAACTGCTCGGTAGCACCCGCTGCATTGACAAGTTTAATGGTTTTGCCTGAAGTAGATACTTCAGCTACTACGCCATTGTCACTCTTGTTCACAATGCCGGATTTCACACGAATAGCGACTGTTTTTTTGTCAGCCGAGAATGTCTCACGCTGTACTTCGATGACGCTGTCTGCCGTAATATCGGACAGTTTGATTGCATTACCATTCTGATCGATGAATGCAGTTCCCTCATCATAACTGTACGTTTCGTAATTTTCGCCCACAAAGATACCAATCTTGTTGCCAGACAATGAACGTGCAAATGTACCTTCAACGCTTTCCACCTGTGGTGTAGCATCAACCACTTCCACATAGGAAGCCCCACCTGCCGAACCCACAACCATAACTTTTGTATATAGTTTCACATCTGTGGATGAAGCACGCGTCTCACTGTCTTTCGTAAAGTAAGGCGTACTGCTGTTCACTGCGAAGTTAACGGCTTTGCCGTCCACTACCAGCGTGATCTGCCCATCTTTCAATCCAGTTACATAACCTGTGGATGTGTTCGGGTACGCTGTATCCGTCAACGATTCGCCACGGCTGAAGAAGGTAGCGAGTTGAGCACGGGTTACGGAACCAGTTGGATTGAATTTGTTCCCTTCTACACCTTTGGCCAGATCCAGGCTAACAGCCAGATTGACATAACCTTTACCACTTTCAGAGATATCTGCATTATCAGCAAATCCGGTAGATTGATTGTTTTGCGCCTTCGCTTCAGCATCCTTGTCCAATGAGCGGATTAACAATTTCGTAATCCATTCCCGTGAAGCCGGCTTTTGCCCCCATGATGTCTTGGATACATCCACCGTTGATTCTTCCGTCTTGTCAATCAGTCCCAGTTGAAGTGCCAGCGCGACATATGGCTTGAAATAATTTCCCACTTCCATGTTTGTCGGTAATGCCGCAGCCGAGTCGGTCTTCAACTGGCCCTCTTGATTCATAAAACGGATTGCCATCGTTACAGCTTCTTGCTGTGTTACCGCGTCTCCTGGACGGAACAGGCCGTTATTACCGAGAAGAATGCCTTGATATGCCAGTTTGTACACATGTTTCTCGGCCCAGTATCCGACCTTGATGTCACTGAACAAACCAGTTGGTGCAGCCGTATTCGTTACCGCAGCAGTCTGACCCTGCCCCGTTTCTGTTGATTCTGCTGCCATGGCAGCTCCGCCGGCGCTAAGGGCCATCATGCCTGCAAGCACGGCTGATACTACTTTTTTAGAGTGTGATGGATTGTTATATTTAAAAGTCACCTATGATTCCCCTCTCTCATGTAAAACGACCCATATTCCGTAGATTCACGGTACAACAGCATGCTGTACAGCCTATTCGGATCTTGTCATTGGATGTTCAAGATCCACATGGCCCATCAGACTCTCGGTCTGCTGACCATCCACCAGTAAATCAAGTGATTTTACTTCATCAAACTGGAAGAAAGTTTGTTTTAGAGCATCCAACGCATAAGACTCTCCACCTGCTCCAAGACGTGCCGTATCTGGCATGTGAATATCCAGCGTAAGAGCTCCATCCTTGAACTGAACAGACTTCAATTCAATGTCCTTAGACCACAGCGGGACAAGTTTAGCATCTTTGCTCTGTTGCAGTGATTCAAAGGCAGCCTTATATTTGGCATCATCCGATGCGTATGAAATCTCTGCCGAAGCTTTGTG
Organism: Paenibacillus sp. 1781tsa1; assembly: GCF_024159265.1. Lineage (NCBI taxonomy): Bacteria > Bacillati > Bacillota > Bacilli > Caryophanales > Paenibacillaceae > Paenibacillus > Paenibacillus sp. 1781tsa1. The sequence goes on from NZ_JAMYWY010000001.1 coordinate 4,416,829, forward strand.
CAACTCCAGTTCTTCTTCATCCGTATAGAATACAGTGATCGTTTTCTTTTCATTACTTTCGGAAGTTGTTGGCGTGTCCGTAGACGTTTCGCTTGGCGGAGTAGTTGTAGTCGTTTCCTCCGAACTGCCTTCCGTGGATTCTGTTGGTGTTGTGTTCTCTTCTGGTTCAGCAGTTACCGGTTCGGTAATTGTTTCGCCTTCAACCTCGGTCACATTGTTTTCAGTTTCTGCGCCTTGCGTCTGATTCGGAGCAGCTGTTGGCTTGCTTCCACATCCAGCAGCTACTGCCATAACCGTTACCAGCAAGGCTGCAATCCATATTTTCTTGTTCATTCTAACTCCGCCTCCTCAACATAAGGGCTTGTCCCTTATTTAATTCCCAGATACTCCTTGATTCCTGCAACAATACCTTTGGCAACACTGTTCTGGAAACTCTCCGTGAACAGGGCTGCTTCGTCGCTCTTATTGCTAAGGAATCCACCTTCCAGCAGAACTGCTGGCATTGTCGTTTCACGGGTAACATGGAGACTTGCCGTTTTCACTCCACGATCTTTCAGTCCGGATGACTGCAAAAGATACTTGTGCATCACTGTAGCAAGTGCTTTGCTGTTGGAGCGTGTGTAGAATGTCTCTACACCGTTCGCAGCAGTAGGGCCACTGTTAGCATGAATGGAGATGAAGATATCCGCTTTTATGTCTTGTGCAATCTTCACACGTTCTTTCAATGCCAAAAAGGTATCATCGCTGCGCGTTAACACAACGTCAATTTTGGATTCTTTTTTCAACAAGGCTTCCACTTTCAGAGCCATTGCCAGATTGAAGTCTTTTTCACGTTTACCAGTTACACCGATTGCCCCAGGATCATGATCTCCGTGACCTGCATCGATAACGACAACTTTTTTGCCATTATTCCCAACGGGAGGAGCAGGTGTACCACTTTGATTGTCGAGGTTAATCATGATCAGTCCGGAATCATTTTGCACACTGTACCCTTTCGAACTGGACAGATCGATCACAAAACGAACTGTGGATGGACTGTTGCTGTATAACGAGTAACGAATCTTAGACACATCCGGATAGCCGCTAACGACGAGTTGTCCATTCTGGTTGCTGTCTAGAGCCTGTCCTTCACTGAATGAATCAGCAAATGCGGTATTCGGCAAGTCTATAACGATTCGATCTGGTCCTGTCATCGTGAAGACGTTCGGCTTCGTACTTCCGCTTGTTGCTATCATGAGGCGGTTGTCGCTGAAGCTGATGCCGTTCACCAGTACAAGACCTTCCTGATCCGATCCTCCGCCTTCATTGCCAGAGTTCGGAGGTGTGGTTGTCCCGTTTCCGGAACCTGAATTCTGGGTAACTAATGTTACCGTCTTCGTGGTATTGTTCCAACCCACCTTAAGACCCATTTCCTCACCAATAAATCGGAGAGGTACGAGCGTAGTACCATTTTTAACGAGTGGCGGGGCATCCAGGTTTACGTTACTGCCGTTCACCGTTGCCGTCTTCTGTCCAACAATCATCTGCATGGCAGTGTTGTCTTTGCTGATAGTCACCGTTTGCGTTTGCTGCTTCCACTCCACGCTATATCCAAGATTTTCGGACACAACCCGGATCGGAACCATCACCTTGCTGTTGATAATTTCCGCTTTTGCATCCGATGGCTGTACGATTTCTTTTCCGTCTAGGATAATTTTCGTGTCTGTTGCTGCGTGACTATAGCCCGGGAATACGAGCCCAAAGACAAATAACAGTACCAAAAAACCGAACTTCTTCATCCTTCACCCCTACCATTCTCATATTTTTTTGCCGCATGTTGTCATTTTTCAACTCCGACTGACCGTTTGGGCATTACCAGACACCTATTAGACGCCCCTCGCTCTCAAAAGTTGCGAATATATTCCAACATAACAGAAAAAAAACGTTGTCAGATCAAGCTTTTTTTACATTTTAATGTCTTATTTTTTCCTTATTTATCAAATATACATCTCTAAACAACGTACTACCCTAACCTTCATATTTGCGCACAATTCACTTTACAGTCCCAAAAATTCAACAATTCCGTCCACAATCGCCTGTGCACATTTGTCCTGGTATTCTTCTGTGAGCATGACTGCTTCATCTGACGGGTTACTTAAGAAACCTAATTCAAGTAACACAGCAGGCATGGTTGTTTCACGGGTCACATGTAGGCTAGCCGTTTTAACCCCACGATCCTTGAGCCCTGTTATCGGCAAGACATATTTGTGAAGAGTATCAGCCAAAGTCTTGCTTTCCTTGCGACTGTATAGCGTTTCAACGCCGTTAGGTACGGGTGTTGTGAATTTGTTTCCATGAATGGACACAAAAACATCTGCCTTATTCAATTCAGCAATATCCACTCGCTGTTTGAGTGAAAGCTCTGTATCATCCTGGCGTGTAATGACCGTTTGAATATTTTGGTATTGTTGAAGGATCGCCTGTACCTTCAGCCCTACAGCCAGATTGAAATCCTTCTCATAAGCTCCTGACAAACTTACTGCACCAGATTGACGACCACCATGTCCTGGATCAATGACCACAATGGTTTTGCCATCATTCGTAGGTAATGCCGGTTGGCTTGTAGGTTCTCCACTCGTGGCTGTCAGGTCAACGAGCAAGACATTGTTATCTCCAACAGACCATTTGGCTGTAGCCGACTGACTCAGATCCAGAACGACACGCACGGTAGAAGGCGATTTACTGAACATGGCATACCTGACTTTGGAAACTAATGATGAATCCGTAACGAGAATCTGTCCACTGCCATCCGCGTTAGAGGCTTGTCCCTGAATGAATTCCTGAGAGAAAGTGGCTGAAGGCAGATCAACTATAATACGGTCTGGCCCGCCTATACTGGATACTTTGGGACTGATATTCCCGTTTGTTGCTACAATCAACCGATCTCCGCTGAAGCTGATCCCTTGAAGCTCTGTCAGACCATCCGGGACAGGAGCCTCGACGGGGTCACTGTCACCTTCCGTTCCGACTACGGGAGGAATACTAAATAGGCTTACTGTCTTGGTTCCATTGTCCCAACCAACACGCAGACCCATGCCTTCCCCAACAAAGCGTAACGGAACAAGCGTCGTTCCCTGTTTGATCAGTGGAGGCGAATCCAGATTCACCACGTTTCCATTCACTGTAGCTGCATCTTTCCCAGCCGTCATTTGAATTGTGCTGTTTCCTTTTTGAACCTGGACTGACTGAGTTGCCTTCTCCCACTTCACCTTATAACCCAGATTCTCCGATACAATTCGAATCGGAACCATGACCGTCTTTCCGATATTTTCGGCAGGTGCTCCCGTCTGCTGGTTAATGGTTACACCGTCGAGTACAATCGAGGGAGTGGTGTCTGCATGGGCCATGACTGGAAATAAACATAGGAACAGAAGAAAAACGACTGCTGCCGACCATTTTTTCATACCTCATCCACCATTCTTTTTGTCTTTTGAACATCCGACCTGATTCTCTGCAGCGTAACATCAATGGCGCTATGTAACCTTCCATAATCTACTAATCAGTTTATCAGATATTGTCCCTTCATCCGGTTACAACGTTGTCATATTCGGTCGGAAATAAGATAAAAAAGCAGATCACATTTAAGAACATCATCTCTTTTACATGAATGTGTATCGATTTCGTATCAGTGATGTCATAAATTGATGAAATTCCATCTATTAATGTAACTTCAGAATATACATATATCGGAACAGGCAGTATTACAAAAAAACTGATTCAGAGAACGGAAGAATGACAGGGAGTATCTGATGAAGTATTCCACCAAGAAGGATCAGGACTTCTATGTATAGCTGACTTATTAAGCTAATTTAGCTTCTGAAATTACAAAAAAAAGCTTCTGTCTCATCCATAGGAACAAGGTTCCTATGGCGAGGCAGAAGCTTTCTGCTGTACGCTAATTTAGCGATTAACCGAACAGTTTTGCCGCATGGCGTTGCTCATACGCAGCGATTTCGTCATCATGTTGAAGAGTGAGACCGATATCGTCCAGTCCTTGCAAAAGGAATTGACGACGATGCTCATCCAGATCAAAATCGATATGCAATCCGTATGCATCAGTAATCGTTTTGTTCTCCAGATTTACATTCATCTCATAGCCTTCATGTGTAGCTGTACGTTGGAACAAGTCTTCAACTTGCTCTTCTGACAACTTAATTGGCAAGATTCCGTTCTTAAAGCAGTTATTATAGAAGATATCTGCAAAAGATGGAGCGATGACACAACGGAATCCATAGTCCATAATTGCCCATGGCGCATGCTCACGGGAAGATCCACAGCCAAAGTTGGCGCGTGAAATCAGGATGGATGCCCCTTCATAACGAGGTTTATTCATTTCGAAGGAAGCATTATTGTTGCCCTCTTCATCAAAACGCCATTCATAGAACAAAAATTGTCCAAATCCGGTACGTTCAATCCGTTTCAGAAACTGTTTCGGTATGATTGCGTCTGTATCTACATTGACCCGGTCTACCGGTGCAACGATGCCTTGTAATGTTTTGAATTCTTCCATATTAAACGTTCTCCCTTCTGTCTGTTATAGATTAGATCGCTGCTTCTGTTTTGAAATTCCAGTCCCGTACGTCCACAAAGTGACCCTTAACCGCTGCTGCTGCTGCCATTGCCGGAGATACCAAGTGCGTACGTCCTCCGCGTCCTTGGCGTCCTTCAAAGTTACGGTTGGACGTCGAAGCACAACGTTGTCCTGGCTTCAATACATCCGGGTTCATCGCCAGACACATACTGCATCCCGCATCACGCCATTCAAATCCAGCTTCCGTAAAGATTTTATCCAAACCTTCTTGTTCTGCTTGGATTTTAACTCGTCCTGAACCTGGTACAACAATTGCTGTAACCTGACTGGATACCGTGTGACCTTTAGCCACTTTTGCAGCTGCACGCAGATCTTCGATCCGACCATTGGTGCAAGAACCGATAAATACATAATCAATTGGAATCTCGGCGATTGGTGTTCCCGGTTCAAGTCCCATATATTCAAGCGCTTTTTCAGCCGCTTTGCGTTCGTTTTCTGTAGGCAATTCAGCCGGAACAGGAACTTTCGAAGAAATGTCGGTTCCCATACCTGGGCTTGTTCCCCAAGTTACTTGCGGAATCAATGTTTCCACATCGATTTCAACCACATGGTCGAACTCCGCACCTTCATCGGTTACAAGCTGTTTCCATCCTGCTACAGCTTCATCAAACTTCGCACCCGCTGGTACGTATTCACGTCCACGCAGATATTCAAATGTTGTTTCATCCGGAGCGATCAATCCTGCTCTTGCTCCACCTTCGATGGACATGTTGCAGACCGTCATACGCTCTTCCATGCTCAACTCACGGATGGATTCGCCTGTGTACTCAATAACATAACCTGTTGCAAAATCTGTACCATATTTGGCGATGACTGCGAGGATCATATCCTTCGCGGTAACACCCGGGTTACGTTTGCCGACAAAACGAACTTCCATTGTTTTAGCTTTCGCTTGTTGCAAACATTGAGTCGCCATAACGTGCTCAACTTCACTTGTTCCGATTCCGAATGCCAGTGCGCCAAACGCACCGTGTGTGGATGTATGACTGTCACCACATACAATCGTTTTACCCGGGTGAGTCAGACCCAGTTCAGGTCCCATAACGTGTACAACGCCTTGATCAACCGTGTCCAGATCATACAACTTCACGCCGAAATCACGGCAGTTTTGCGATAGTGTATCAATTTGTTGCTTGGAGATTGGATCTGTAATGTTGAAGCGGTCTTTGGTTGGAACGTTGTGGTCCATTGTTGCAAATGTTAACTCAGGGCGACGAACTTTACGTCCACTCAGACGAAGTCCTTCAAATGCCTGCGGAGAAGTTACTTCGTGCACCAGATGCAGATCGATATACAGAATGCTTGGTTTGCCTTCTTCTTGATGAATTACGTGATTTTCCCAAATTTTCTCAAACATCGTTTTTTTACTCATCATTTTCACCTCATCATAAGTTCGGTCCTTGGAAGAGCCTCTGTTTTTCTTTAAAAAGTGAAGCTCTTGAATGACATAAATATATCACCCCGTCCTTCATTGTTCCAAGATATAATATCTATAGATGTAATAGGTTTAACCTATAATAAGAGAATGACAAATAAACCACTGCTCACAGCTGAGGTCTCAATTGATAACAATTATCATTATCATATATGTCTTATAGTACGTTCCCGCTTCTTCGCTGTCAATGTTTTTATACAAAATAAAGAAGCCGCCTCCTGATTTTAGAGTTTACCGGTAGTTTCGGCAAAGAGAATGATTTCTTTATCTGTAGTGATATAATGGTGGCATAACGAAAGGAATGACCAATGACGATGGAATTCAGACAACTTCAATATACGCTGCAAATTGCGGCCGAACGCAATTTCTCCAGAGCAGCAGAAAAACTGCATATTGCCCAACCTTCATTAAGCCAGCAATTATCCAAATTGGAAAAAGAATTGGGAGTACTGCTGTTTCAGCGTAATACAAGCACCGTAGAGTTAACCCATGCGGGTGTTACTTTTGTGGAGCAAGCCCAGAAGATCGTAGATGCCATGGAGTTATTACGTCAGGAAATGTCAGACATCTCACAGCTTCGCAAAGGTAAAGTCGTTGTGGGCAGCATGCCCATCACTGGCTCACACCTGCTCCCCCACGTGCTTCCTGCGTTCCAACAAGCGTATCCCGAGATTGAAGTCACCTTGTTGGAAGACTCCGGGCTTACGCTTGAGAAATTGACAGCAAGCGGCAAAGCTGATCTGAGCCTGTTATCTCTTCCTTTACAAGAACCAAGCTTGTCTTATGTAACTATTGGCGAAGAACGGATTGATCTGGCGGTTCCCCCGAATCACCCTCTGGCACGCAGGGCAGATCCGGAAAATCCGCTTCCTGTGCGCATTGAAGAGCTTCGCGATGAACCATTTGTTGTATTGAAAAAAGGACAGGGTTTCCGCAAACTTACATTTGATCTCTGTGAGCAGGCCGGTTTTGATCCCCAAGTTGTGTTCGAGAGCACAAATATTGAAACCGTTCAGTCACTGGTCGCCACAGGGATGGGCATTACACTGGTTCCACGCTTCATTGCCCGTGCGCCGCGCAGTGAATTCGTACCTGTGTACGTACCGCTTGCTGAGCCAACTCCCAGCAGAACACTTGTTGTGGCTTACCGTCAAGGAAGAGTACTGTCGAAGGCAGCCGAAGCATTCATCCATACGTTTCAACAAACGGTGGCCGAATTGTCCAAGGGAGACTAAGGAATTTCTCCTATAGGTATGGTGACATATATACAGAACCAAAACAAAGGCTTGACCCTAATGGGCCAAGCCTTTGTCATATACTCGTTTCCCGCATCCGCAGGATAGAGTTCTTACATCGCGATCACAGTAACTGGTTAGAGTACAATGTTGCTTGTTAAGTTGTTTAGCTTTCATGCTAATTTATAATGTTAATGTAGAAACGTACATAAGAAAACTTCATGTGTGGCGGTTTATTTTCGCAAATTACGATCGCTTGTCAGCCTGTTTTGCTGATTCATGATACGGCCTTCGTCCTGAACAGTTGAATCAGGCGGTGATAGCCCTCCTGCTCCATTCTCTAAGAATGCCCTTAAGTGATCTTCCCTTGTGTTATCCTGTTCCAGTCTCCTGAGCGTATCTTTCACATGGTTGTCCATTGATTGATCATCTCCTTGGTAACGGGATAGTTATCATTACCCGCGCCCTGGAAGAATAAACACTTTATCTAAAGAATTTTATTTCAATTTTTATTTTTCGCCAAAATAAACGCCAGGTCGACGGTCTTCAAACACGGGAATACGCCCGCGAACCTCATCTACCAGGGAGGGGCGAATGATTCCCGTCACGATCTCTTCCCCTTCGCCACCTTCAGCCACAATCTCACCCCAAGGATCAATGATGAGGGAATGTCCGAAAAACTCGGTGTCTCCCCCTTTTCCCACACGGTTACAGGCGATCACATACATCTGATTCTCAATCGCTCGTGCCGTAAGCAATGTACGCCAATGGTGCAGACGAGGGTTCGGCCATTCGGCCGGTACAATCAATGCCTTGGCACCATTTAAAGCAAGGGTGCGGGCAAGTTCCGGAAACCGGATGTCGTAACAGATCGAAGCACCCGCTGTAAGACCGTTCTGCAATTCAAAAATTTCAGGTTCCGCACCAGGCTCTAAATATTTCTCCTCGTCCATCAGACGGAACAAATGTAATTTATCGTACCGAGTGAGCTGTTTTCCTTCACGGTCATACGCGTACATTGTATTGTATATTTGACCATCCCGTTTCTCGGCAATTGAACCGCCAACGATGGAAATTTGATGTTTTTGAGCAAAAGCAGACAGCCATTCCCGAGATTTCTGGCCTTCCGGGTCAGCGAGTTCATGAATTTGAGTCAAAGCGTATCCGGTATTCCACATCTCAGGCAGCACAGCCAGCCCCAGATCCGGATACTGTTCTACCGCACGCTCAAGCAACGCCTGCATATGTTTATGATTGGCCTCAGGGTCTCCGAGTTGAATATCGCCCTGAATCAGGGCTACACGCATTTCTCCCTGTTGTTTTTCTGTCATGACAAGCACTCCTCTGAACCGTAATACCTGCTATCATAGCTTGATCCTCTTGAGTACCGCAAGCCTGTTTTTGTTATGAACTTGTACACAACAACTCAGGCAGCAAGATCAGCAATCGATCGATCGTGAGCGCATCACCCACATTCCAAGTCGACTCCTCCACAGCGTACACCCGTCCATTCTGCACAGCCGAAAGGTTCTTCCAACTGGGACTTTTCATCAGCATCTCTGTAGCCTCCCGGGCTACAATTTCCTCAGGCAGCATGACAAATACATGATCTCCCGCATACTGACGTACCGCTTCAGCCGAAATTTCCTTATAGGCTCTGCCCGCCGCAAGTGCTTCCTTCACTTTGGTAACCGGCCTAAATCCTCTCGGATGATATAATAGTGGCGCAAGCCCGATATTGCCCATAACAAATAATCGTGCACCCCGATGGTATGTAAATACGGATGCCGTTTCCCCTGCTTCAATCGCTGTATGGATCTTCGCCCACATCTGCTCAGTACGCTCCCCATAGGAGGTTAGCCATTGTTCAGCCTGAGATTGTCTGCCAAACCAATTGCCCAAACTGCGCATTCGCTCGTCCAACATGGCATGTGAGTTATAAGCGAGTGTTGGTGCAATGCGAGAAAGTTGTTCATATTGCTGTTCGTTGTTGCTATCAAAGATAATCAAATCCGGCTTCATGATAACAGCTGCTTCCACATTAACCGGAGCAACCGCGTCATAGGTCTGTTCTCCCAATATCTGAATGCCCAACATAAGCAGATCTCCAGCTGAATCTCCGTAAAACATAATTCGCTCCGGGTTTACTGGAATATTCACATCATGACCCAACCAATCTTGTACCAACGTTTGCTGCTGAATAGATCTGTCATATTGACGAGGAGACAATCCGGTCATTTGGCGAAAACGCCTGCTGAAATAATACTCATCCTTAAACCCAACGCGGCTCGCTATATCCCGAAGCGGTTCATCCGATTTGCGAAGCCATTCCTTGGCATGTTTGATACGTACATGATTCACATAATCAAGCGGCTTGTGACCCGTGAGTTGTCTGAACAGGGTCGTATACTGTGCTGGTCTGATCTCCGCGAGACGTGCCAGTTTCTGTACAGTGATTTCTTCAGCATAATGGTCGTCTACATACTGAATCGTACTGTGTAGTCTGGCTTCCATACTCTGTACCGTCTTCGGAGAGGTGTACCGGGTAATGATCATCTCCATCCATTTTTGGAACTGTGCATTCAGATGACTGTATTCGGCATCTGTTTTATAATCCCGAATGACATACATCTGTTCCAACAGCCCACTTAATGGAGCATAGGGATAACCATTCAATTGGTTTCTGTGCTCAAATACAGGGCGGGTATAGAGCTCCGGATCACCCGTTAACACATGAATAACATCAAAAGCCATCACGAAATATTTCAATTCCGAGTCACTGCGATGTTCAATCTGGTAGCCCTCTCCCGGAGAAAGTGGATAAACACATCCCGTAGTAAACGAAAACTGTTCATGTCCTATATATAAACGCCCATCCCCTTCTTCGCAGATCAGGAAGGCATGTTTCTCGCAAGCAACTTCCAGCATCACCTGTTCAGGTGGTTCAATTCGTCGTACCAGATGATCCAGCCGAAACATGAATGCTGAAAAGAACAACGCTCCCCCATCGGCATCCAAAGCCTGCATGTCGGTTCACCTCGTTTTTTCTAAAATGAGAATAATTATCAATCATTCTATATGGTCTGATTATAAGCGAGCGATGGTCAATAATCCAGATATGAGTTTATTCGGCAAAAAAGAGCGTTCAACGAAAGGTTGAAGGCTCCTTTTACTTTTTAATCAACATTACTTAAAGGTATTACTGGTGCCTTACTGGCTCATCATCAATTATTGGATCATCTGTTTAGGCAGCTCTTGTAACAGCCACTCCCTGGAAAGGGCATCACTTGAAGCTTTTACGATATCAAAACGATATACTTTTCCCTCTTTTACAGCAGGTAGGTTCTTCCAGATTGAACTATCCAGCAATTCTTTGGTGGATTGCTTTGCATCGTCGGTCACAGGATCTAGAATAAATATCCGATCACCTGCAATTTCATATAATTTTTCGGTCGAAATTTCTACAAATCCCATGTCTTGATCTAATACTTTCTGAATTTCTGCGGTTGGCTTCAGCCCGTCTTTTCCATATAACAACTGTGGCAATCCTGCACCCGCCATGACAAACAGACGATTCCCGGGATACATGGTGAATACTGAAGCTGTCTCCCCTTCTTTCAATCCGTTCTCATGAAGTTGCTTCCACATCTCTTCTGTTGCTTGTTGATGCTTTGTAATCCAATCCTCCGCTTCTTGCTTCTTGTTCAACAAGTCGCCAAGGATACGCAACCGATCTTCTATTGACCCGAACGAATCAAAGGTAACCGTAGGTGCAACCTTCGCGATCTGATCGTATTGTGCCTCATCACTGTTGGAGAAAATGATCAGATCGGGATTCAAGGCTAGCGCCTTTTCCACACTAATCGGAAATCCTACATCTTCTGCCTGAGCAACCTGATCATCGTATACGGTTCCCTCCTGATGCAGTATGCCTACAGGAACAACACCTAGCGCGAGCAGGTCCCCGGTAACTTCTCCATGATAGATGACTCGCTTCGGATCTACAGGAACCTCAACCTCATGGCCAGTCCAATCTTTGAATACCCGGGTCTCACCCTCATTCGTTGTCTCTTCCGTTGCAGTTTGTTCCTGATTGGTTGTCTTTCCTTCAGCCTGAGTTTCTGTGGCTGCTTTGGAATCTTCTGCACCAGCAGCAGGTGTTGCACCCTGATTTCCACAAGCCAGCAGCAGAACGGATAACCACGTAATCGTAAATAATACTGCCGTATTTCGTATGCCTTTTTTCATTTTTATTTCTCCCCCTATATCATGTGCATGGTGCAATATAATTTAATGATATTGATTATCATTATCGGATATTATCATAAAACATGGCTTCTCTCAGCTCAATGGACAAAACGAAATGAGCACTTTCAGTTTTGTACAATCCTCCACTCTTTGCACGTATGTACTGCATAATCAAGTGTATTTCCCTCTATACAGCTCGGGATTGGCGTGATAAATTAATGAGAACTATTTGCCATTTTTAATAACCGGAGTGATGAAGCTAATGACCCATTCAGACCATATAACTGCTCGTTCAGCCTTTACGATACCAACTTCTGATGTAATGACACAGCTACCAACGCAATTTTTTGCTACGCTTGTTCAAAATGTAAATCGTGAAATCGCAAGTGGACATGACGTGATCAATCTGGGTCAGGGGAACCCGGATACACCTACACCTCCTCATATTGTGAAAACACTGCAAGAGTCGGCAGAAAATCCTCTCTACCACAAATACTCCCCTTTTAGAGGGTACTCTTTCCTGAAGGAAGCTGTCGCTAAACGTTATAAGGAAGATTACAATGTTGATCTGGATCCCGAGACTGAAGTAGCCATTCTGTTCGGAGGCAAAACAGGACTGGTTCAGTTACCTCAGGTCCTGCTTAACCCCGGTGACACTGTTCTCGTTCCCGATCCAGGCTACCCGGACTACTGGTCTGGTGTTGCACTCGCGAAAGCAAACATGTCATTTATGCCTTTGCTGGAGTCCAATGCATTTCTGCCGGATTACGAAGCAGTTACAGCCGAAGATCGGGAGAAGGCCAAGCTGATGTTCCTCAACTATCCCAACAATCCAACGTCGGCAACGGCTCCACTATCGTTTTACGAAGATACAGTTGAATTTGCCATTCAAAATCAAATCGTCGTTGCCAGCGACTTTGCTTACGGTGCGATTGGATTCGACGGACATCGTCCAGTAAGTTTCTTACAAGCCCCTGGTGCCAAAGAAGTGGGCATTGAGTTCTATACGTTATCCAAAACGTACAATATGGCTGGATGGCGTGTTGGATTCGCGCTAGGTAATGCAGAGATCGTCTCTAAAATCAATCTGCTTCAGGATCATATCTATGTCAGTCTTTTCGGTGGGATTCAAGCTGCGGCAACGGAAGCACTTACTGGATCTCAGGAATGTGTCTCTTCGCTGGTTTCACGTTACGAATCCCGTCGTAATGCGTTCTATGATGCGCTTTCCTCGATTGGCTGGCAAGCTTCAAAACCGGCAGGTTCATTCTTCAGCTGGTTGCCTGTACCTGCAGGTTATACCTCTGCTTCATTTGCGGACTTGTTACTGCGGGATGCCAAAGTGGCAGTCGCCCCAGGTATCGGTTTTGGTTCGCATGGTGAAGGCTATGTGCGCGCAGGACTGCTAAGTGATGAAAACCGATTACGCGAAGCTGTGGAACGGATTGGCAAGCTGAACTTATTCAAGTAATTTACAGGACGATAACCCCTTTGCATATGCCAAGTTTCCATGGTATGTTATAAGAAATATTGAACGAAACGTGATGACGGGACCAGTAAGAGAATATCAGTCGCGCCCAGAGAGTAAATTCCACCCTGCTGAAAGAATTTACCGCGGCTCTTCTCTGAAACCTACCCCTGAGCGGCCTGTTACGTACAGGACAGTGCCTTCTGTTACAGGGCATGAAGCCGGATGATCTAATCATCAATAAAGGTGGTACCGCGGAAGTAACGAACTTTCGTCCTTTTTAACTAAAGGGCGGGAGTTTTTTTTGTACCCGCTTAAGCCTGACCCAGAAGCACTTATTAATCATGTTTAAGGAAGTGAAACCATGGCTTCACGTATTGTAGTTAAGATTGGAAGCAGCTCGCTTACCACGGAAGAAGGCGGTCTGGATCGCAGTTCGATCACTTTTTTTGCCGGAGAAATTGCAGCCTTGGCTGAGCAGGGTCATGAAGTGCTCTTGGTCACCTCTGGAGCAGTGGCGGCCGGATTCCGGGAGATCGGTTACCCTCAGCGGCCCAAACTGCTGCATGAGAAACAAGCTGCAGCGGCCGTTGGGCAAGCATTGCTGATGCAGGCATATCAACAGGCTTTTGCAGCGCACCGCGTTACTACGGCACAAATTCTGTTAACCCGTACAGACTTTCACAGTCGTAAACGCATGGGTAATGCAGGAATGACCGTAGAAGAGCTGCTCAAACAGCGAGTGATTCCGATATTCAATGAGAATGATACGGTATCCGTGGACGAATTGAAGTTTGGTGATAACGATCTATTGTCCGCGTTGGTTGCGAACCTGGTGAAGGCACAGCATCTGATCATTCTAACGGATACCAACGGGCTGTACACCGCTGATCCACGTAAAGATCCTTCAGCCATGCGTTACGACCGCATCCCCGAAATAACGGCTGAAATTTACGCGTTTGCCGGCGGTTCGGGTTCATCGGTTGGTACAGGCGGAATGCGATCCAAAGTCGATGCAGCCAAGGTAGCAACCCGTGGAGGTGTCCCTGTATTTGTAGGAAGTGTGAAAGAGCCTGGAGATATGCAACAGGCGGTGGACGGAACAGGCAAAGGGACCTATTTTGAGACACGACTCGCTTCGTTATCCCGTAAAAAGCAATGGCTTGGCTTCATGTCTACTCCGCTCGGTACAATTGTTGTGGATGATGGTGCTGAAGAGGCTCTTGTGCATGGTGGACATAGTCTGCTGCCTGTAGGGGTCAAAAAGGTGCTGGGAACATTCCACGCCGGAGACGTCGTAGAGGTCATTGGAATGGATGAAACCTTGCTTGGTCGCGGTATTGTCAATTATGATGATGACCAGCTTCGACTTATTGCCGGACTTCCTAGTGGCGAAGTGATGAAACAACTCGCTAGCATCCATAGACTTGAGGTTATTCATAGAGACGAGTGGATTACGTTAAAGTAAACAAGAAGTTATATTAAAGTTAAACTAATCATTTACACGTAACGGAGAGGACAGAAAATACCTGAAAAAGCGGAGCGTTCGCCTAAAAGCTTTCTGAAAGAAAGCTACATCGGAAGCATACGCTTATCTCCGGATTTTTCCCTTTAGAAAAGGGAATCGAAAAAATCTGGGGATAACAGCGATTGGAAGGTTATTCTGTCATCGTAGTGTCTGTGTGAATAATCTTTAGTTTAACATGTGGTTGAAATACTCAACTTTATATATATGAGGAGGAATTAAGATGAGTGAAGTGAGAGAAAAAGCCATCAAAGCGCAAGCCACGGTTCCACAGCTGAACCGATTGAATACAGAACAGAAAAATGCGGCCCTGCGTGTCATGGCAGATGCATTGATTACAGAGACGGATTCCATCATTACGGCAAACGCCGAAGATCTGGAACGCGGCAGAGAACAAGGCACGCCGGAATCCATGCTGGATCGGCTCGCCCTTAATAAGGAGCGGATCGCAGGCATTGCTGAAGGATTACGTCAGATTGCAGATCTGCCTGATCCAGTCGGAGAAGTGTTAGAGACATTCACCCGTCCAAACGGATTGCATGTTGAAAAATTAAGAGTGCCGATTGGCCTGATTGGCATCATCTACGAAGCTCGTCCTAATGTAACTGTAGACGCAGCCGGATTATGTCTCAAAACAGGTAATGCAGTGCTTCTGCGCGGCGGCTCTTCTGCCCTGTCCTCCAATCGTAAAATTGTCGAGGTGCTGCATCAGGCACTGGCAACGACAGCCATGCCTGCTGATGCTTTGCAACTGGTTGAAGATGCAGATCGTGCTTCCGTAGATGAAATGCTCAAGCTGAACGGATTGCTGGACGTTATTATTCCACGCGGCGGGGCTTCCCTCATTCGTAATGTGGTTGCCAATGCAACCGTACCAGTAATCGAAACTGGGGCAGGCATCTGCCATACCTATGTGGATGAATCAGCCGATCCAGTTATGGCAGCCGAAATTGCCATCAATGCCAAAGCACAACGTCCATCCGTATGTAACTCCATGGAAACGTTGCTGCTGCATGCCGCATATGCAGAAGAGCATCTGCCTGCTCTTGCCGAGCAATTCCGTGAGGCGAGTGTGGTCTTGAAAGGTTGCGACACGGTGCGCCGTCTTGTCCCTTCTGCCCTTGAGGCAACCGAGGAAGACTATGCGACCGAGTACAACGATTATATTTTAAATATCCGTGTGGTTGAGAACCTGGACGAAGCGATGCAGCACATCGCACATTACGGAACCAAACATTCCGAGTGTATCGTAACCCGGGATACAGCCCATGCAGAGCGCTTCATGCATGACGTGGATGCGGCAGCCGTCTATCACAATGCATCCACGCGTTTCACTGACGGATTTGAATTTGGCTATGGAGCCGAGATCGGAATCAGTACCCAGAAACTGCATGCACGTGGACCGATGGGACTGCCAGCACTGACGTCAACCAAATATCGTATTACAGGCAATGGACAGATTCGTCAATAACATCCCAGCACCAGTTATATAGGAGGAACGATAACTATGAGTCAAGAGCAACAGACGTTACTACAACAGAAGATTACTTTCCACGGAGCAGGCGCGATGGCTGAAGCCATCGTGCGCGGACTGATCTCCCGCCTAGTCGTTCGTCCTCAGGATATTACGATGCTGAACCGCAGCAACCAGAAACGTCAGGAAGAGCTCAGTACCCGTTATGCAGTACATACCGGAACGGCCTCACAATCTCTGGATCATCTTGCCTCCACTCCGGTCATTGTACTCTGTATGAAACCGAAAGATGCTGCCGCAGCGCTGCGTGAACTCGGTCCTTTGTTATCACCTGATCAATTGATCGTATCTGTCATTGCCGGATTATCGATCCGCACGATGCAGTCCTTGCTCGGTCGTAAACAGCCAATCGCCAGAACCATGCCGAATACATCCAGTACCATTGGACTCGGTGCAACTGGTCTTGCCTTCTCTGCGGAGATTACGGATGAACAGCGCAGTATAGTGATGACCATGTTTGAAGCGGTTGGTATCGTGACTATCGTACCTGAAGATAAACTCGAAGTGCTCACAGGGATTTCCGGAAGCGGTCCTGCTTATGTATACTATTTAATGGAGGCCATGATTGCCGCAGGTATTCGTGGTGGCTTATCCAGTCAGCAATCTCGCGATCTCACTGTTCAGACGGTGCTCGGCGCGTCACGGATGGTACAACAAACCGGTCTAGAACCGATGAAACTTCGTAGTGATGTGACATCCCCGGGAGGGGCAACGCAGGCAGCATTGAAGACGCTGGACGAAGGAGATTTCTTTGAAAATGTAATCGCAGCCGTCAACCGCTGTGCAGAGCGCTCACGGGAGATGGGAGCTGCTTTGGAAGGGGATTTAAAAAATGAATAACATGTGCACAGCCACATATCGTCTTCATGATGATCATGCAGACTTTCGCAAGAAGGCCGAGTCCATCGCAATCGGCATGACCGTTGGCAGCTGGACGGAGTTGCCGCAAGCCCAGCGTGAAGCGATGCAGAAGCATCTCGGTGAAGTAATAAGTGTAGAAGTACATGAAGCTGATGGCATGGCTGCAGGTGAGCGATACGCCGACATTACCATTGGATATCCAGATATCAACTTCAGCCGAGATATCCCTGCCCTGCTCGTGACGGTCTTTGGCAAAATCTCAATGGATGGCCGGATCAAATTAACAAAGCTTGGTTTCTCGGATGGCTTCCTCCGTGCATTCCCAGGACCCAAGTTTGGACTGAATGGTGTTCGTGATCTGCTTGGTGTGCATGATCGACCACTGTTAATGAGTATCTTCAAATCGGTTATCGGACTGGATGCAGATGAACTGCGTGAACAATTTATTCGTCAGGCTCTTGGTGGCGTTGATCTGATCAAGGACGATGAGATTCTGTTCGAGAATAAATTGACCCCCATCGAAAAAAGAGTCGAGGTCTGCATGAAAGCTGCCGAACAGGCACGCCAGGAGACGGGCAAGAAACTTCTGTATGCAACCAATCTTACAGGACCTACATCTCGTCTGAAAGAGCAAGCTGAACGTGCCATTGGCGCTGGAGCGAATGCATTATTGTTCAACGTATTGTCCTACGGATATGATGTGCTGCATGAACTCAGCAGTGATCCTGATATCAATGTGCCAATTATGGCTCACCCTGCACTTGCAGGCGCACTATATCCTTCACCACATTACGGCATGTCGGCTTCGGTTGTACTAGGCCAGTTAATGCGTCTTGCGGGTGCCGATCTGGTGCTCTTCCCTTCTCCTTATGGATCCGTAACGATGCCGAAGGAAGAAAATATGGCGATCACGGAGCAATTACTGACAGCTGATCTGCCTGTAAGAACCAGTATGCCAGTGCCTTCAGCCGGTATCCATCCAGGCCTTGTACCGCTTATTTTGCGCGACTTTGGCACAGATGTCATCGTTAATGCTGGTGGCGGTATTCATGGACATCCTATGGGCACAGAGGCAGGCGGACGTGCATTCCTGCAGGCTATCGAGGCAGCTCAGCGTTCCATTCCACTCGCGCAATATGCAACCGATCATCCGGAGCTGAAAAGCGCACTGGACTTGTGGGGTGGCGAACGATGAGAAGTGATAAAAAAACAGTCATTTTCTGTGACTTTGACGGTACGATTACTCTCTCCGACAACATCGTAGCGATCATGAAACATTTCAAGCCTGAGGGCATTGAAGCCATAATGAAAGATACGATCGAGCAGAACATTTCGCTGCGTGAAGGTGTTGGAGCCATGTTTGCTCTTCTGCCTGCATCGCAGAAAGATGAAATTGTGGAATTTGTGCTTGGACAAGCGGGGATTCGTGAAGGATTCAGCGAGTTTCTTGACTACGTTCGCAGCGAAGGGATCGAATTCAATGTGACCAGCGGTGGCATGGACTTTTTTATCGAACCGTTACTCGCACCATTTCATATCCCTCAGGATCATGTCTATTGCAACGGAGCTGACTTCTCGGGTGAAACCATTAAGATTGAATGGCCGAATCCCTGTCAACCTCCTTGTGAGAATGGCTGCGGCATGTGCAAAACAACCGTGATTCGTACCTTCCCGGAAGATCAATATAATCGAATTCTTATTGGAGACAGTCTGACAGATTTTGAGGGTGCAAAGATTGCCGATCTCGTCTACTCCCGCTCCATTTTGACTGACAAATGTATTGAACTTGGTGTGGACCATGTGCCATTCGCTACCTTTTACGATATCATCGAAGATATGAAACAGAAGCAAACACAAGGAGTGCTGTAAAGATGGGTTTTGAAAAGATTACATTGGAACACAAACGTCAGGTCCTTGAAGAACTGGCTGATATCAAAGCGTTGTTCGCCAGTCGTAACTGGTTCCCCGGAACTAGTGGCAATCTGTCGATGCGTGTAGGAGACTTTGACCCGGAGCAATTTTATTTTGCGGTTACCGCCTCAGGCAAGGACAAGTCTCTTCGCACACCGGAAGACTTCCTTTTTGTGGACAAACACGGCAAAGCGATTGAAACAACAACGTTGAAACCGAGTGCTGAAACGTTGATTCACTGCGAAATCTATCGTTTGACCGGCTGCGGTGCTGTATTCCACGTGCATACCGTGTTTAACAACCTGATTAGTGAATTCTTTGGAGCAGAAGGACACGTACCGATTCAAGGAATCGAATTGATCAAGGCTTTCAACATTTGGGAAGAAAATGCGGAGATTCGTGTACCTGTCCTGCCTAACTTTGCGGATATTCCATCTATCGCTGAATTGGTGCCAGGTGTACTTGATGCCAATGTACCAGGGATCTTGCTTCGGAACCACGGTATTTATGCCTGGGGTAAGGATGCTTTTGAAGCGAAACGTCATCTGGAAGCGTTCGAATTCCTGTTCGAAGTGATGTACCGTCAACTTCTGCTGAAGGGCGCTACGAAATAGCAATCATTTATTTTGAAATCAAAGCTGCACAACCAAAAACACGCCAAGGCTGATATACATAAGCCTCGGCGTGTTTTTGGTTTGGGGATAACAGCGATTAGAAGGTTGCTCTGTCATCGTAGTGTCAGTGTAAATAATCTTTAGGTCAACTTGGATAGTAAATTACAGTCGATCATCCCGATCCTTGAATAAAAAGAGGCTGTCTGCACCCTCATCATTTCGATGAGCAGCACTTTGGATACCCGTCCCCCGTTGCTTGCCAAACAGCAACTTCAAGCCGCCAAAAATGAGCAGCAAGGATACAATGACGGTGTTCAAATAGGAACGGATCTCATACGTCATAAATGCATTAGGGAAGAGCTCATTCAGCTGTGGAATGACAAGACGGATCGTCAGGTAATATAGACCCAGCGCGGCAATCCCGAATCCAATCAGGCGCTGATGGCGGGCCCAATCCTTGAAGATCGGCTGATCGATCAATGGCTCGCGTCCATAGCGACTGGAGCACTGTAGCCCGTCAAAGAAGCTGTAGAACCAGATCAACGGTATCATGAACAGGAACACCGATAAGTGAAGCAGGTCCAGAACATAGATGCTGCCCAGGAACAGGAACATCAATTGCATGCCTCTTTTTTGCAAACCCAGATAGAGATGACCCGCACCTGGAAAAGCAGATAAAAGGGTTGCAAGCACTTTACTGCGTCGTCCGGCTACTCTGCCCATCTCCAATTCCTCGAATAACGTCCGATCCTGCAGTACCTCTCCAGCCTGCTTACGGTGGACATGCTGCACCGCATCAAACATACAGTATACCCATATCACAGGCAGAATGAGTAGGAACATTAGAAACACCGATTCATTGGTGATCGAAGCCACAAAAACCATCATGGCAAATGACCCAAAGAACGCCATCAGGAATGACAACCCGCGATGCAACAATCCCAGATGAAGGTGGCCCAATCCCGGAACAAATGAGAGCAAAATGGTGAAGAAGCGTTCACCCTCACTGCCTTTTCGATACATGGGTTGACCATAGAGACCTGCATGATCGCCATACTCTTCGCCCTGTCGTTGATGTATTCCCTCTTGGTCCATCTCCATCTGTCCCAGATGGCCTTCCTGACCAGCGTATGTTCCCTGATATGCCGGCCCCTGATGCGGCCCACTGTAATGAGCCCCATAACCCTGGTATCGAACATCACCTGGAGATGGTGCTCGAAGCAGAAGTATACTGATATCCAGCATACTGATTCCCCAGAAGAACATGGCACATAGTGCACCAAAAATCATCAAGTCCTGTTGACCAAACGCCCACGCCAGCATGAATGAGCCAACAGCTGTCCCAAAGAAAAGCAATGGATAGATCACGGCTCTTGCGGCTCGACCCCAATACATAAAACCAAGACCGGGTATCAGGTTTAATAGAAATGCGAGTAATTTGTTACGATCTGAGTGCACAGTCGTCATCCTTTCTTTTCAGGCAATGTGAAACCATTTATGGTTTAGGCTTGAGGTTATCCAGCCATGAAGTGGCTGCCTCCGTCCATTTCTCCGTAAAAGACCCTCTGTGATCGCCATCCTGGAACTTGTGATAAGGTGCCACCTTGTCAAAAAGTCCAGACGAGAGGAAGATCAATGTCAAACAGGCCGCTACCGCGTAATGGAACACTTTATGTTCAAGCCAGCGCCGGTTTCGTCCAGCACGGGATTTACGTTGTGCCTTGGAGGATTGAATACCCTCAATCCGATGCATGACTGAATCTGCAAAACCTGTCGGGTCAGGCAACGGGGGCAGTTCCTCATGTATGCCGAGTGCTTCCAGATAACTGTCCATCGCATCCGGGTCTTTCATCAGCAGCTGTTCCATTTGGTTCGCTTGAGTTTCACTCATATGGCCTTCAATATAATCCGTCCATTGCGCAGTGGTATATTTCTCCTGTTTACTCACGCCATTCATCCTCCTTCCAATGTTTTCGAATCCACTGCCGGGCACGATACAAGCGGGATTCCACGGTTTTCACAGCCACCTGTGCATCACTGGCAATCTGCTCATAATTTTTTTCGCTTAGATAATACGCAGTGATAATGTCACGGTGCTGAGCAGGCAACTGATTAATCCGTTCGCGAAGTTTATCCTGACGTTCTTCACGAACGAGACGGGTAAGAACGTCTTCATCCCGTCCGGGCATGTTTATTATTTTTTCTTCTCCACCCAGATCCTCAGCGGTTCGTCTGCCCAGCTTGCGTTTGGCATCAATCGCTTTGTGAAAGGCAATTCGGGTTAACCACGTTTTGAAACCTTCAGAACGGTAGTCGGGGAGAGATTTATACATCTGTATGAACGCCTCCTGAGCTGCATCCTGTGCATCCTGATCGTTCCTGAGTACGGAATAGGCCACATGGTATACATGCTGGCTATATTTATCAATCAGAGTACGCATCTGGGATGTATCTCCTTGACGGATTTGTTCGATTACGCGCGCTTCATCAATAACTCTCCCCTCCTCTCCAATACAATAGACGACAGCTTGTGCGTTAACCCCTGCGTGATCTATCAAATTTTTGTAAAACCAAATAAATTCGTTCCCTGAAAGGTTGATGTTGCTGATCACTCATCCAATCTATAATCCAAAAAAAACAGGCACAGAATGACTTCTGGCCTGTTTTTTATCCCTGCCTACGCTGGAATTAACGTCCACCATTACGAAACCGCTGCGTGTACGCCTTCGCGTCTTGAACGGTCTTTACACGATTTCGGCTCCACTCAAGCAGAATTCGATCGATATACCGGAAATGTACTTTGCCTGCAAAAACCGCTTCCTTCAGAGCCATTAGAATCAATTCCTCTTGATAACGGTCCTGATCCAACCAGCCGGATATCGTCTCACACTCCATTGGAGAGAGCGGACGTCCAAATTCTTTTTCAAAAATGGAGAACATGTTCCGTTCTTCCTCTTCTTTTTGAACACTGTTCGAATCTTGACGTGCTGTATTGCTACTCTGCTGCTCCGCACGGAATGCGGCTACTTCTTCCGCAGTGCACGCTGCAAGCTTGGCATATAATCCATGTAAGTCATATCGCTCGTACTGGATGTCACGTTCCTCGTCACGATGCTCGTCAATAGCGATATATCCATCCCTCATCAGACGTTGCAACATTCTGGCAATACCTTCAGGTGCAAGTCCCATACGCCCAGCAAGCTCTTCAAGCGTCGGAAACTCATTGAACTCCGCCTGACGGAACCCTAGCAATTGAATCAGAAGAAGCACTTCTGCATCTGATAGGCCAAGCTGGTGATAATAACGTAACAAGGCATAAGGCAGATGGGCTGTACCCGAAGTCATGCCATAAGCTGCTCCATCCAACCAGGCTTTGGATGTGGTATCTTCCATAGACGCTCCTCGGTTAAGCATTAAGGGTACAGACGATAAAGCATACGTGGGAATGCGATTGTTTCACGTACATGATCCAATCCACAGATCCATGCTACCGTCCGCTCCAATCCCAGACCGAAACCGGAGTGAGGAACCGATCCGTATTTACGCAAATCCAGATACCATTGGTAAGCTTCATCCGAGAGATTGTGCTCCTCAAAACGTTGTTGCATCAATTCCGGATCATCAATACGCTGAGAACCACCAATAATCTCTCCGTAGCCTTCTGGTGCAATCATATCAGCACAGAGGACAACTTCTGGACGATTCGGATCTGGTTTCATATAGAAAGCTTTGATTCCTGCAGGGTAATGCGTGATAAAGACGGGTGTATTGTACTTCTCAGCAATCGCTGTTTCGTGCGGTGCACCGAAGTCTTCTCCCCAAGGAATATCAAAACCTTGTCCATGCAGGAATTCAATCGCTTCATCATACGTAATTCGTGGGAATGGCGCTACGATGCCTTCGAGCTTGGATACATCACGACCGATGGATTCCAGTTCTGCACGGCAGTTTTTCACCACGGATTGAACGACATGAGCGATAAATTTCTCTTGTACGCGCAGACTTTCCTCGTGATCTACAAATGCCATTTCCGGCTCAATCATCCAGAACTCAATCAGATGGCGACGTGTTTTGGATTTCTCAGCACGGAATGTAGGACCAAAGGAATATACTTTGCCCAATGCCATGGCTGCTGCTTCCATATACAATTGACCACTTTGCGTCAGATAAGCATCTTCATCAAAGTATTTGATGTGGAACAGGTTCGTCGTTCCTTCTGCAGACGATGGTGTCAAAATCGGAGGATCAACTTGTGTGAATCCGTTACCATCAAAGAACTGCTGAACAGCGCGAATAATCTCTGCACGAATCACCATAACCGCACGTTGCTTCGTAGAACGGAGCCACAGATGACGATGGTCCATCAAGAAATCAACACCATGCTCCTTAGGCGTGATTGGATAGTTTTCAGTCAGATGAATGATTTCGACCCCAGTAACCGTCATCTCGTAACCGGACGCACTGCGAGGTTCTTCACGAATAATCCCTGTAACATACAAAGAACTTTCTTGTGTCAGGCTCTTGGCATTGTTCCAGATATCTTCGCTAACTTCACTTTTTACAACAACCCCTTGAATATATCCGGTTCCATCACGCAGCTGCAAAAACTGAATTTTGCCGCTGGAACGTTTGTTGTTAATCCAGGCACCGATCGTTACGGTCTCGCCCACATGCTCGTTCACATTACGAATTACACAATTCGTATCCATGCCATATCTCCCCTTGATTCCTGAAATTTGAAAATGCAGCGGACAGGCTGTTGCCTGTCCTCTGCACTTCCTTGCCATTCTATATTTACTTTACAGTTAGATTACTGAGAATTCAATACGATTCGATGCGTATCGCGAGCAATGACCAATTCTTCATTCGTTGGAACAACGAGAACATCAACTTTCGAGTTCGCTGTTGTGATGCGACGTGGCTCACCAGAACGGACTGCGTTCAGGGCTTCGTCCAGCTCAACGCCAAGATACGTAAGCTGCTCACATACTTTTTGGCGAAGAACAACGGAGTTCTCACCTACACCAGCTGTGAAGACGATCACATCTACACCATTCATTGCAGCTGCATATGATCCGATGTATTTACGCAGACGGTATTCGTACATTTCAAAAGCAAGCGTGGAGTTGGCATCTCCATTCTCCATACCTTCTGTAATCTCACGCATGTCACTGCTGATTCCGGAGATTGCAAGCAATCCACTGTGTTTGTTCAACATGGAGTTCACTTCGCTTACGCTCAGTTCTTCCTTGTTCATAACATAAGGTACGATGGCTGGGTCAAGGTCACCGGAACGCGTTCCCATCATCAGTCCTTCAAGCGGAGTCATACCCATCGAAGTATCCACGGATACGCCACCTTTAACTGCTGTTACACTCCCACCGTTACCCACGTGACAAGTGATGATTTTCAGATCTTCCAATGGACGATCCAGATACTCAGCAGCAGCTTTGCTTACGAAATCATGGGAAGTACCATGTGCGCCGTAACGACGTACTTTATATTTTTTGTAAAGTACACGCGGAATGGCATACAAATAAGCTTTTTCAGGCATCGTTTGATGGAACGCTGTATCAAAGACCATAACCTGTGGCACACCAGGCATATTAGCTTCAGCCGCACGAATACCCATCATTGCTGCCGGGTTATGAAGTGGAGCCAAGTCGAACAAACGACGAATTTCAGCTTTGGCAGCATCATCTACCAGTGCAGATTCTTTAAATGCTTCACCACCATGAACAACGCGGTGTCCAACAGCTTGAATCTCACTTACAGAATCCAGTACGCCATTTTCTTTGTCAGTCAAAATATCAATGACTTTACGGATTGCTGTTGTGTGTTCCAAAATTTCACTAACTTCTGTAACATCCTCACGGCCTGTCGGTTTGTGTGTCAGAATGGAGGAATCCATTCCGATCCGCTCTACCAAACCTTTAGCCAGAACAGATTCGTCAGTCATGTTATACAGTTGATATTTGAGCGAGGAACTCCCCGCATTAATTACGAGTACTTTCACAGTCGGTCACCATCCTTGTCGTACTTGAAGAATCCTTCGCCTGTTTTGACACCCAGGTGTCCTGCACGCACCATTTTCTTCAGGACTGTAGAAGGACGATATTTCAATTCTCCGAATTCACGGAACATTCTTTCGAGTGCAGCTTCAACAGAATCCAATCCGAAACGGTCAGCCATTTCGAGTGGTCCATGTTGGAAGTTGTATCCGATACGCATTGCATCATCGATGTCTTCAGCAGATGCAACACCTTCTTGTAATACATGCAACGCTTCGTTAATCAACAGGCAGATCAAGCGGGAAGTTACAAATCCAGGTGATTCATAGATCATGACTCCTTTTTTGTCCGCTACTTCTTCAACAAAACGTCTGGTCTCCTCGAATGTCGAATCCGAAGTTTTCAGTCCACGAATAATCTCTACAAGATCAACCCGGGATACCGGGTGAATAAAGTGCATACCAATAACACGCTCTGGGTATTTGGTCGAGCTTGCAAGCTCGGTCAAACTCAGCGTGGATGTATTACTTGCCAGAATGACATTGCTTGGGCAAACTTGGTCCAGTTGACTGAATACTGCTTTTTTCGCATCCAGATCCTCTGAGATTGTCTCAATGACCATGTCGCAAGTTCCAAGTTCAGCTAAATGAGCTACCTTGGTAATACGGGAAAGAATCAATTTCTTTTCCGCTTTTGTAATCGCCCATTTCTCCAATTGTTTATCCAGGTTCGTTTCGATCATGTCATAGGCATGATCCAGTTTTTGTGTTGTATGCTCCACGAGAAGCACATCAAGTCCTTTGGCTGCGAGCATCTGGGAAATACCTTGCCCCATCGTACCGCCGCCGACAACTCCTATTTTTTTGAAAAACATGGTTCTGCTCCATCCTTTCGGTTCTCTATTTCTCTATTGTACCCTGTTCGCCGAAAATTACAAATTTCGACCCAACATATAATAATATCTTAGCACGAGTGAAATGTAAAAAAAAATAACCAGCATAAATAAATTATGCTGGTAGACGGGCACTGTCACGAAATTGACAACGAAATTGTTCGCCAGACAATACTTCCTCTCGAATGAGGATGTCGAGTGAATTGTCGAAAATTGTCCGTTGTTCTTCAAGTAACCGCTTCGTCTGTTCCATTAGTTCTTGCAGTATTAATTTATTCTCTCGCATAAGCTCCTCGGTTGTGACCATATCCATGTTCACAATCCCGAGTGAAGTCAACCCCGAAGCCATCATCGTTTGCACGACATTGGTTGCTTGATCGAAGTCATTGCGTGAACCTGTGGAACGTCCACCGTAATACATTTCCTCCGCAGCTGCTCCTCCGAGTGCAATCATAATCTGTTCTTCCAGAAAACGCTTCGTATAAAGGAATTGTTCCTGTTGCGGGTTATGACGCACATATCCCAGCGCTTGTCCACGCGGACTAAGTGCTACTTGGCTTACACTGCCCGGACGAACAAGTTCAGCCATAATGGCATGTCCCAATTCATGAATGGCAACCCTTTTCTTCTCTTCCACACTGGACTCACGGTCTGTCTTCTCGCCCATCATGACTTTATCAATAGCCAGAGACAAGTGACGTTGTTCTATGTGTAACAGCCCATCCCGCATGGCGTATATAGCTGCTTCATTCATCACACTTTCGAGCTGTGCACCGGAGAAACCATACGATTCTTCCGCTGTCTTCTCCAGATTAACTTCTTTCATCAGAGGTTTATTCACCGCATGCAGTTCCAGAATATGCTTTCTGCCCTTCTTGTCAGGCAAGTCCACTTGAATATGGCGGTCAAAACGTCCTGGACGTGTCAGGGCGCTATCCAGCATTTCTTTGCGGTTCGTTGCAGCAATAACCAGTATTCTTGGCGTATCGGAAGAATAGATTCCATCCATTTCCGTTAAGAGCTGGTTCAGCGTCTGATCATACTCACGCTGTTGTCCGCCCTCACGTTTACCCCCGATGACATCAATCTCATCGATAAATATAATGGCATTTTCTTTATTTTCCTTGGTGGCACGGGTTCTCGCATCCTTGAACAAATCCCGAATTCTGCTGGCACCCACACCAACATACATTTCCACAAACTCACTACCCGATGCAGCTACGAAGACAGAATCGGTGTAATGGGCTGCAGCTTTGGCCATCAACGTTTTACCTGTCCCTGGAGGGCCTGTCAGCAAGATCCCTTTTAACGGGCGAATCCCGAACTTGCGGATCTCTTCATGTTTGATGAGAAAGTCTAGTGCTTCACGCAATTCTTGCTTGGCACTGTCCTGACCACCAATTTCTTCAAAAGTAAGCTTGGTCGGACCTTTTTTCTTCCGTTTACGCTCCTGTGCAGCGCCTACGGTAATCCCGCCACGCATCTGCATCATGAACAACAAAGCTCCGACAAACACCGCTGCAATTAGAATCGGAACAATGTTAACACCAGTAAAAGCAAGAAAAATAATCAACACGGGGACAAATCCAATGGCAATTTCTTTGGTCCACTTAGGCATTAGGCCACACTCCTATCTGACCGGGCACACGCGGCAGAATAATAAACTTGCTGGCATCTCCGTCTCTGAGACTGACATATACATTGTTGTCATCCATCGCTGTATTTACCTTTATCCCATTCGTCGCCATCTTCGACAACGTTGGTGTAATCTCGGTGTACTGTTTGTTCTCCATCGCCTGAGCTACGGTAAACATCGCATCACCCCACCAACTTTCCAGTGCTTCACTGGAATGATCCACAACATCCAACTTTAGTGAACGAGTTCCAATCAAGGTCTGTCCTTCTTTGTGAATATATTGTACCAGTCTGCCCAAATCAACATCAGGTTGCAGATCCAGTTTCAATTGTACGTCATTGCGGTTAATAGTTAATTGAACGTCATTGACTCCATCGTACTGGGTAACCATCTTTTCAATCGGATTCTGCAAAGCCACCTGACGATACACAAACCAACCTCCAAACAACACAACGGCTGAAATGACGGCAGTTAAAGCAATAGGCAATACTTTTAGCTTCAAGTGAATTACCCCTCCCAGATTTTGGCCTAACCTACTGGCTTATTGGTATATACGAATATGTGCACATTGACTCCTGCGAAAATTTCGACAGGTTTATTTGTTTTGAATGTAACAATGAGTACATATCTGAGTATATCACATCGTATATACAATTTCGAAGGCGAAAATATGAATAAATTATTAATTTTAACTATTTAAATCAAAACTGTTCACAGGCAACACAAAGAACCGGTTCAGTCGGATATCCGTCTGCCGGTTCTTTCATTTCTATGATTCTCTAGCTAAGTTACTCTATTGGTTCTAGCTGTTCGGGAGTGTGTAGACCAAGTCCACCTGTTCTCCATTGCTAAAACGATAAAATCGATAGTGGTTATGCGTACCGTCTTTATAATACACTTGCCACACATATATTCCATTCACAACTCCGGGCATGATTCGTTTAATCTCACCGGCAGGAACTTCGGAACTAAAGCGATTGCGTATCTGTGCTTCGGACATCCCATTCTGCAGCAGTTCACTGTGTACAGCGTTAGCACCTGTAGCAGGTTGATTGTTTGCATCGAATTTAACCCAGACCATTACATCCTGGTTATCCTTGTTTTTGCCGATCAGGGTCCAGTAGATGTTGTCAGAGCCTTCTTTATCTCCCCAGATGTACTTACGCAGTTCATCATAAGATGTAATGCCCAGTTTCTCCTGTGCTGCCTGTATGGCGAGCGCTTCTTCCTTACGCTGGTCCTGTGTGACATACACGTAATAACGCTGAAGCCCAAACAGAATCAGAACCAGTGCAAGCAGCGAAATCCATATCCACTTCTTTTTTTTCTTCAAAAGCCGAACTTCCTTTCCCTATGATGCTCTGCAATGCAATTAACGAGCAAGCAAACCATCAAATGCCAATTGAGACTCACGCAAAATGCGCTCTTCATCCAGCGTCAGACATTCGCCATGTTTGACCACTTGTTTTCCATCTACCCATACATGCTCCACATCTTTGGCAGAGGCCGAATAGATCGTATGTGAGATCAGGTCTGTATGTGGGTAGAAGTGTGCCTGTTCAATGTCCAGGGCGATGAAATCAGCCTTCATGCCTACCTGAAGCGCTCCGGTATTGTTCAGGAAGATGGATTTAGCACCATATGAAGTTCCGAGTAGTAACGCTTCGCCCGCTGGCACTGCCGTCGGGTCACCAGACACACCTTTGTGGATCAATGCAGCCAGTCTCATTTCCTCAAACATATCCAGGTTGTTGTTGCTTGCCGGTCCGTCTGTTCCGAGTGACACGGTAACTCCTGCTTTCAGCAACGCAGGTACCCGCGCAACACCGGAAGCAAGTTTCAGGTTACTTCCCGGGTTATGGGATACAGCCACATCATGGCGGGCCAAAATTTCAATCTCTTCATCATTCAGATGCACCGCATGTGCAACCAGGGATGGACGGGAGAAAAAGCCCAGTTTCTCCAGATGTGCCACAGGACGCAGTCCATAGTCTGTAACGTTCTGCTCCACTTCACGCAGCGTTTCCGACATATGTGTATGCAGAGGAAGGTTAAGGTCATTCGCGACCTGTACAAGCTTCTCTATGTAGTCAGGAGGGCATGTATATGGTGCGTGTGGCGAGATTACGGTTGTGATGCGACCATCTGCCTGTCCATTCCACTCACGTGCAAACGCTGCCGACTCCTCCAGCTTCCGCAATTGCTCTTCTTCCGAACACAACCCGATTACACCACGTGCCAGTGCTGCTCTAACACCGGATTGTTCCACAACTTTGGCAACTTGATCCATGTGATCATACATATCCAGGAAAGCTGTAGTTCCGCCTTTCAACATTTCAAGCACGGATAGCGAAGTTCCCCAATATACGTCTTGTGAAGTCATTTTCGCTTCCATCGGCCACATTTTTTCCTGCAACCATACTTGCAACGCAAGATCGTCTCCGTGTCCTCTGAGCAACGACATCGCTGCATGACCATGCGTATTGATCAGACCCGGCAGGAAAAACAATCCTTTTCCATCCACTTTGGTGCAATTTTCGTCTCCATCCGGCAATGTCTCACCAATATGCACAATCTTGTCATTCTCAACAACCATGTATCCATGAACCACATTCCATGTTGTGCCTTCATTTACAGCAAATTTGCCGTTATGAATTACCCATCTATTTGTTGTCATCTTCCTCGTCGTCCTTTCCAGTCTCCAAGTAATAGGCCAAACTAAGCAGATCCGTTGTAAAGTCAGCATGGTGAATGCGGATATGTGGCGGTGTTTTTAGAATGGTTGGTGCAAAATTAAGAATTGCTTCGATTCCGGATTCAATAAGCTGATCGGCTACATTTTGAGCTTCCGTATCTGGAACTGTAATAATCCCGATGCGGATGTTATCCGTCTTAACCGCTTCCGTCAATTCATTCATTGGTTTTACCGTCAAACTGTTGATTTGACTACCAATCTTCGGTCCATATGCATCGAATACAGCAACAATCTTCATGTTGTCTTTCAGATATGCGTTGTAGTTGGACAAGGCCTGTCCGAGGTTACCCGCGCCTACCAGAGCTACATTAATTTGCTGATCAATTTTGAGAATGTGACGAATTTTCTCGATCAAATAGGATACATCATATCCGATCCCTTTTCGACCAAAATCACCGAAGTAAGCCAGGTCTTTTCGAATTTGGGCAGGATTCAGATCCAGCCTCTGTCCAAGCTCTTGAGAAGAAACAGTAGCCACCTCACGCTGATGCAACTCGTTCAAATAGCGCAAGTATACAGGCAGACGTCGTACCACCGCTTCCGAAATTTTATCCGATTTCATTCTTGCTCCCCCTTACCAATGCCACGATAAAATAATAGATGAAAAGATGAGCATTCTGTATAAACTCCAAGATAGACGTGACATTTTATACAGAATGCTCCTTGTAATTTAGGTTATAAGTTCTTACGTGCAACTGCATTAATCGGATACGGAAATATCTAATAAAGTTTAACGCCAAATGATCGTGTCATGCAATGATATAACGAACAAAACAACCATTATTCTTGTTCATTAACAGGTTTTTCTAACCACTCGGTAATTCGTGGAACCATCTGCTCCGTGAGCATATGCTCCATTTTGGGACCAGGTAATGAATATAAAAAGAATTTGCCATAGTACGCTTCAATCACACGTGTATCATAAACAATGACAATACCTCTGTCCTTCGCTGTACGCACCAATCGGCCAAATCCTTGCTTGAAACGAATGACCGCTTGCGGCACAGACAGTTTCATAAATGGATTTTTCTTTTGCTCCTGGAGCAACTCACTCTTGGCTTCCACCAACGGATGATTCGGCGGCTGGAAAGGCAGGCGCACAATAGCGAGACAGGTCAGTGCTTCTCCCGGGATATCTACACCCTCCCAGAAGCTGCTCGTGCCCAAGAGTACCGTAGCTTTGGCATCCTGGAACCTGCGAGTCAACTTGGAGCGGCTTCCACTGTCCACACCTTGGCCCAACAACGAGATGTCGTTACCAGACAGTGCCTCCTTCAGCGGATCATAGACCTGTCGCAGCATCTTGTATGAAGTAAACAGAACCATCATGCGTCCACGCGTGGAAATTGCGGTCTCTGCAAGTGATTGCACCAGCATATTGACAAAGTGCGCATCACCCACACTGCCTTTCACACTTGGGAAATCACGGGGAATCACTAGAAGTGCCTGATCGCGATAATTGAATGGTGACGGCAGCATCGACGTTAACAGCCGATTATTCTCGGAGGCTTCCTGTAAGCCAAGCTGCTCAATCATGAACTGGAATGACTTATCTACAGATAGCGTAGCCGATGTAAGCACAACACTTTTCTTTTTATCAAAGAACAAATCCTTCAGTTGTGCACTGACATCTACAGGTACGGCATACAGTTGAAGAGATTTACTTCGGAACTGACCGCTGGCTTCCATCCAGTACACCGTTTTGGCATCATCCATACGCATGAAGAATCGCAGATTCTCCTTCAATGTGGTCAGATCTTTCAGCAATCCTGTAATGTCCGTAATCAGACTATCCGATTGATAGTCATCCTGATCCTCTTTCACCTCAAGCAGCAATTTGTCCCCTTTGCGAACCAAATCGCCCAGAGTCACATAGATCTGGTTCTCCAGATCCTGCAACTCCTGCCATTTCGCAGGTTTCTGAGATGCCTTCAGGCGCAGGGAAAATTGCCCTGTCTCTCCCGGTGAAGCATCACTTCGTTCAGGCAAAAGACCGAACAGGGCATCGCTCATACGATCCCACAGTTCCTTAACCTCAACAGCTAGCGGGAACATCTGATCCACCATGGAGCCCCATTGCACCGAATTTTCATGCCCGGATAACTGCGAACGAAGCATAGGCAGTTGTCCATTACGACTGTCTTTAAACAGACGGGTCAGGGTATGAACCAACGTGAAATATTTCATATGCATTCCAAGATGTTTACCAGCTACATCCTCCAGATGATGGGCCTCATCGATCACAAGACTCTCATAGGCTGGCAACAGCTGATGTGCTGCTTTGACATCCGTAAACAGTTTGGAGTGATTGGTAATTACGATATCAGACAACCCGGCCTCATGTTTGGCGCGATGATAGAAACATTTGCGGAACCATGGGCAGGATCTTCCCAGACAGGACTCAGATTCGCTCTGTACCGTCTCCCAGAAGTCGCCTCCGCGTCCGCTAAGGTTAAGCTCCTCATCATCTCCAGTTTCGGTCTGAGTAAGCCACACGATCATCTGAGCGGCTGTGAAATAATCCTCTTTGGGTGTGGCGAATTCACGTTTATTGATTTTGTGCTCGAATTTGCGCAGGCACAGGTAATGTCCACGTCCCTTGAAGACAGCAGCCTTAAACGGAAACGGAACCACTTGGGTCAGCATTGGAATATCCCGCTCTCTCAATTGCTCCTGCAGATTGATCGTATGGGTGCTGACCATGACTTTCTGTTCTTGTTTCACACTTTCGTAAATCGCTGGCAACAGATAACCCAGAGATTTACCGGTACCCGTTCCAGCTTCGATCAAGAGATGTTTCTCTTCATCCAGGGCTTGCCTTACACTGCTGAACATTTGAGTCTGCGCTTCACGCTCTTCGTAATGATCCAACGTATCCTTCAGGTTCTCCCGAACCTGGTCCATAAACTGTTCGAAGCTTACACCATCGAGGGGGTTACCCTCCCGTTCATCACGTGGTGCACCAATATCGGTCCAATCACTTACATTAAGAGCAAGCTGCCGATAATAGGTATGTCCGTCCAGATCCTGAATCGGCTCTGCTTCCTTCTCACTGCGCATCCCGTCCAAGAACCAACCCAAGTCACTGTCTTCTGGTGCGAACAGGTCACTGAGCCGCTGAATCGTTATGAGCGGTAATTCCTTTAACTCATCCAGACACTTGAGCAGCACATAGGCTGTCGCCAGTGCGTCACTGTCTGCCTGATGAGGGCGATCATGTTGAAATCCAAATTCAGTAGACACATAACCGAGTTGATAAGAACCCAGTGATGGGAACGTAATCTTCAGAAAATCAATGGTATCCAGAATACGGCCAGTGAACGGCAGATAACCACAACGGTCAAGAGCATTCTGCAAAAAGTGAAAATCAAAAGCTACGTTGTGTCCAACAAGCACCACATCGTTAAGCAGCGGAACCATCTCCATCATCATCTCTTCGAGTGAAGGAGCGTCCGCCACATCTTCATCGGTAATACCCGTTAACCCCGAGATAAACGGGGGAATCGGGACACCAGGGTTCACATAAGAACTATATATTTGAGTTATGCTGAAGTCATGATCTATGATGGCAAGTCCGGCTTGTATAATCTCACCGTCGGACTGCGTGCCGGTTGTTTCGAAATCCAATACGGCAAATTTCATTGCAATATACGGTCCCTTCCATTCCAGTCTATGTTACAGCATAGCAAAAAAAAGGGGATTTGAAAATTAACTGACAAAAAAGCGGTGTCCCCGCCGCTATGCCAAAGGAGGGAACACCGTTTTTTTGTCGCCGAATTCCCGCTTAATGAAGGGTCGTCAGCTGATTAGCATATTGCAATTTTCCCCTGTTCAACCTGCATGCTTCCATGTTGTACAGTGGTTCGGTCAACGTCGGGTCATACTGAAGGGCCTGTGCAAAGAGTGAACATGCACCCTCCGGATTCCCAAGCTTGGCTTGAATACAGCCCAGGGCATTACATACAAGTCCCTTCAAGCGAGGTGAACCCTTAAGGTACATGATCTGCTGCAAATGTGTCCCTGCTTCCGCCATTTGTTCCAAATTCAGATAGGCGAGTGCCAGGTAAAAACGAGTCAATGCACTCTCCGGATGGTCGGTCACAACCCGGGAGAACTGCAAGATCGCCTGCGGATACATCTGTAATTTGAAATAGCCCTGTCCTCGACTGAAACATTCCAGATGGAGTTCAGGCAGAGCGGTAACAGCTTCCTGTTCCGGTTCAAGGGAAGCAGGCTTATCCATCTCCCGCTCCCTCACCTGGCTCATCTTTTCTTCAAACATCAGCCATTCATCCAGCATTCCGTCACTCATCCGCTTAAGCAAGTTCCACTTTTGCAGCAATTCTTGTTTGTTCAGACCTTCAGCGGAAGGATAGCTCTTGATAATTTCATCTAACATGTCGTTCATTTCTGCGAAAACATGCTGGAACATCGTTGCATCCCCACCCTTGAAAAAATGGATTAGTGCAGTGACCTGTACTCATTTTTTGCTTCAAGGGCCGATTTCATTCTCCTTACCAGTCGATTACATAATTGTTGCGTGGACTTCCTGCTTCATGGTTTGTACAGGCTTATTCTGTCCATCTACAAATACAACGGTTGGTTTGTGAGTATTTGCCTCTTCTTGCGACATCATGGCATAAGAAATGATAATGACGTTATCTCCAGGTTGCACCAGGCGTGCAGCTGCGCCGTTAAGACAGATGACCCCGCTTCCGCGCGGTCCTGGAATCACATAAGTTTCCAGACGTGCACCATTGTTGTTGTTCACAATTTGCACTTTCTCGTTTTCCATCAAGTCGGATGTTTCCATTAAGTCTTCGTCTATGGTAATGCTACCCACATAGTTCAAGTTGGCTTCCGTTACCGTAGCCCGGTGAATTTTGGATTTCATGAGTGTTCTAAACATGGGACAGTACCTCCGATTTTTGCAACCTTATATTGTCAATCAATCTTGTTTTTCCGAATTTCACCGCAAGTGCAATGAGCAGATCGTCACGTCCTTGAACTTCTTCCTGATCTGCGAGCGGCTCCAGACTTGGAAAAGCCTGAATCTCAGCGTAGTCGATCACTGCAAGCGATGAGGTTGCAATCTGCTCGCGCAGAATACGACGGATATCTGCGGCGTTTATAGCTATACCCGTATCTGCGGCTTCCTGAGCTGCGCGCAGTGCCTTCG
Source organism: Paenibacillus sp. 1781tsa1 (assembly GCF_024159265.1). Taxonomy (NCBI): domain Bacteria; kingdom Bacillati; phylum Bacillota; class Bacilli; order Caryophanales; family Paenibacillaceae; genus Paenibacillus; species Paenibacillus sp. 1781tsa1. Next base: position 4,452,763 of record NZ_JAMYWY010000001.1, read on the forward strand.
ACAGAACCAACGCCTGTGTACGCTGTTCTGCGCTAAGATAGACATTACGTGAACTAAGAGCAAGACCATCCTCTTCGCGAACAATCGGACAGGGAACAATTTCTACAGGCATATTCAAATCATTCACCATCTGTTGAATGACCGCGACCTGCTGAGCGTCTTTCATACCAAAAAATGCACGCTGTGGCTGTACGATGTTGAAAAGCTTGGAGACTACAGTCGTTACTCCGTTAAAATGTCCTGGTCGGGAAGCGCCACATAGGCGCTCAGTCAATTGTGAAACAGATACCGTTGTCTGCGTTGCCTGTGGATACATCTCTTCAACTGAGGGAATAAATACGATATCTACTCCTTGTGAGCGTGCTGTTTCCACATCTCTGGCTTCATCCCGCGGATAACTGTCAAAATCTTCATTAGGGCCAAATTGAATCGGATTAACAAATATGCTTAATACCACGATATCGCTCTGTTGTCTGGCTGCCTGCATCAAGCTTGCATGACCTTGATGAAGATAACCCATTGTCGGTACCAGACCTACAACGGACGAACTGGACCGAATCGCTTGACGCTTCAAGCTTAGTTCCTGTCTCAACTCTGCGATTGTCCGTAATACTTTCATGAGTTACTTCCCACCTTTTCCTTGCGTTGTCCGTACAGTTGGTCCAGAACACCATCCGCAGCACTGAATACATGCTCTTCGGCCGGGAACGAACGATCTTTCACTTCTTTCACGAAAGCTTCGATGCTGGTTCTGATTAGTGTACCCACATCTCCATAGGTTTTGACAAAACGTTTGGGCGTATACGGAGAGGCGTATTGAACCACATCGTGGAATACCAGTACCTGACCATCACAGCCTCGTCCTGCGCCAATTCCGATGGTTGGGATGGACAGTTCCTCCGAGATCGCCCGTGCAACTTCTTCCGTAACCAGTTCAAGCACAATGCCAAACGCACCAGCAGCTTCCAGGGCTTTGGCTTCATCCATCAGACGTTTCGCATCCGCTGCATCCTTGCCCTGAATGCGGTAACCACCAATCTGATTAACCGATTGAGGTGTCAGACCGATATGTCCAAGAACAGGTACGCCTGCTTGCACAACGGCTCTGACGGTGTCCGCAATCTCGACTCCGCCTTCCATTTTAACCGCATGGGCATGCCCCTCTTGCATCAGTCGACGTACGCCCTTAAGCGTCTCGTCCACGCTGCCATGATAAGTCATAAAAGGCATATCAGCCACAATAAACGTCTTCTCAGCCCCACGCACTACGGAACGTGTATGGTACACCATGTCGTCGATGGTCACCGGAAGTGTCGAATTATAACCCAGCACTACATTGCCAAGTGAATCGCCAACCAGGATCAGATCGATACCTGCTTCCTCTGCGAGGAGCGCTGTTGGATAATCGTAAGCCGTGATCATGCTAAGCGGCACGCCATCCTGCTTGTATTTTTTCATCTTCACAATATTCATCGCTTGTTTGTTCGCCATTTTCTCTCATGGCTCCTTTCTTCTTTTCAAATAAAACGCAACAAAAAAACCTTTTAGTTTTCCACTAAAAAGTCCCGAAAAGTCAAAAAAGAGTCACTTGCGATCGTCCCTTCTGTCTCGGTCCTCTTCGGCTCAGAGCAGAATCCAACAACTCACTTAAACGTATTTCATTCTTGCACTGCGTGCGGTCTGCTTATATCAAACACATCAAAGCAGAACAAAGGTTACTGTTACGGGAGTGCAATTCGGTCTGTATTAGCCGATATCGCCTCACGAACACAGTATACCAAAGTTCTGCTCAAACTTCACGTCTTATGTTCATTTTACCAATAAAATTCGACAAATTGTTTAAGGTTTCCAGGAAATCTCACCAGAGATGACTAGCGCATGTTCACCACCGTGTTTCTCCACAAGGAGTGCTCCTGAAGCGTCCAGACCGATTGCCTTCCCCTCAATGACACCCTGAGGATTCGTCACTGTAATCTCTCGATTTAACGATACGGACAGGGCCTCCCATAGAGCTGAGATCACACCGAATCCTTCTTTTTGATACAAAAAATATAACTGTTCCAGCTCGGTTAAAATGGCAGCCGTGAGCTTGGTACGATCAACGGCTTGCCCCGTCGCCATCTTGAGCGAAGTCGCTATAGTCGTCAGATCTTCCGGATAATCCTCGGGATCAAAGTTCACATCAACGCCTATACCTGCAATACAGTATCTGACTTCATGATCTTCCACCGTGGATTCAAGCAATATGCCACATACCTTGCGTCCATCAATCAACAGATCATTGGGCCATTTGATGCCTGCATCAGCGCCTGTACAAGTTCGAATGGCACGACATACAGCCACTCCTGTTAATAAAGTGAGCTGTGGCGTATGCTGAAGTGGTAGATCAGGACGCAACAGGACACTCATCCAGATTCCTTTACCCGGAGGAGAGAACCACTGTCGACCGAAACGGCCTCGTCCTCCTGTTTGTTCTTCCGCAATGACCACAGCACCTTCAGCTTGCCCCTGTTCAGCCAGCTTCAGAACATCCCCTTGCGTAGACAAGGTCGAGGTCAACAGAACAGCCTTACGGCCAAATACGGTTGTGTCCAGCGCCAATTGGAGGGCAGTAGCGTCAATGCTATCCGGCTTCGTCACCATACGGTACCCTTTGCGGGAAACAGCTTCAAACTCATAACCCATGTCTCGCAACTTGTTCACATGTTTCCACACAGCAGTCCGACTGATGGACAGATTACGACTGATCTCTTCACCCGATACGAATCGTCCTTCTGCATTTAATAACATATGTAACAGATCTTCATGTTTGGTCATCTTGAACCACCCGCTTCACTTCTGCACTTAGCGCTTCATGCTGATTCACTATCGTTCCAATCGCCGTTTCTCTTAACAAATGTTTCATCAGTTGACCCAGCCAAGGCCCGCCTTTGCGCTGCACCATTTGCAACACTTGTTCCCCTGTGATGTCCAATTCTTTCAAGTCATGCACAGGGATTGATTGACTCCATTCGACTGCCAGTTTTTGAACCAAAACAACCTGCATTTCTGCCTGTTCAGGCTGGTTCCGCCAGCCTGTTGGCAGTAGGGACTGTATTCGAAGCCAATCATCGGCAGCCTGAACACCACATGCCAGAACAGTAACGATCCAATCGGAACGGAGACTAACCGTATCCTTCTGCTCCTGTACGGAAGTATGAATCAACTGCTCCACCTGAAGGACCCCTGTTATACGAGAACGATGTTCATTAGAGAATGTCCACTGACGTAATAATACGTCTGCTTCGTCCTTGCTATAACCGCCAGCAATCAGAATGAGTGACCAACGGAGCAACACATGCTCACCTGACAGCTGTTCCAGATTAGATAACAACATCTTGTTGAATCGGGCCGAGCTTACCGGCGCTTTGATATGCGCAAGCGCATTACTTCTGTATAACAGTTCCAGCCCTCTTAATGGATGCGGTCCCGACATCATTTTTACCATCTCGGTCCGTACACGTTCCATCGCTATATGTTGAAGCAGGTCCTTCTGCCTTACTAGACCTTCCCACGTATTATGAGCAATTTTGAAATCGAATACCGATGCAAACCGGACACAGCGGAGCATCCGCAGTGCATCTTCACCAAATCGTTCCATCGCAGAACCTACACATCTGACTCGCTCTTCCTTAATATCTGCCTGTCCACCGAACGGGTCAACGATTGTCCCAGTGACGTCCATGGCAAGAGCGTTCATCGTGAAGTCACGCCGCTGTAAATCTTCCTTGATATCCTGAACAAATTGAACCGCAGCAGGTCTGCGGTTATCCTGATATTCGGATTCTGTTCGAAACGTGGTAACTTCAAAGTAATAACCGCCTGAACGAACAGTAACCGTTCCGTGTTGCAAACCTGTAGGAATGCAGTCGTCGAACAATTCCATGACTTGCTGGGGAGAAGCAGATGTCGTGATATCCATATCGTCTACAACTCGTTCCAGCAATTCGTCACGAACACAACCACCTACCCAATATGCCTTGTAGCCATGTTTGTTTAAAGTTGTGAGTACATTCTCACTTTGAATTGCCATTTCACGATCAACCTGTGTCCATTGAACCACCACATATCACCTCTTCTCTTGCCTGTCGTGGTATGCACAGTATAATTTCGTCAAACCAATTGATTAACCGCAAACCGGCTTCAAGTTCGGAACTTCCCTTCCCAGCACCCGATAATAAATCTGTTCATATTCATGCCGAATGGCATCATTGCAAAAGTCGTGATGCGCGCGCTGAAGACACGCTTCCCTGAACTCCGCAGCCAAACGATCATCTGTTAACAAACGGATGGTGTTCTCGGCCATCGATTGTGTATCCCCGATCGCGGATAAGAATCCCGTCTTACCATGTAAGACCAATTCCGGAATTCCTCCGGCCTGTGAACCGATCGTGGGTACGCCGCAAGCCATTGCTTCGAGCGCCACAAGTCCGAAACTTTCCTTCTCCGATGGAAGCATCAACACGTCAGCCATGGAGATCACCTGGGCAATATCATCCTGCTTACCAAGGAAATGAACCTTATCATTTAAGCCGAGATCATTAATCTTCCATTGCATCTTCGGCAAATCAGGCCCTTCTCCTACAAATAGCAGTTTCGCCGGAACCTGCTCCTGTACCTGACGGAATACCTCCACCACATCCTGAGTTCTCTTCACCGGTCGGAAGTTGGAAATGTGCATTAATATTTTTTCTTCGGGCGCAGCAAAGTCTCTTCGCAAACTGGCTGCATCCCGCGGATAATATATTCGTTTGTCAATAAAATTATAGGTTAGATCGATTGGACGCTGAATATCCAGCAATTCGACCGTTTCCCGAATCAAATCTTTGGATACCGCAGTGACCGCGTCACTTTCGTTAATGGCAAGTCGAATAAGATCCTTCAGAGATTCATCCTGAGCCAGAACCGTAATATCCGTTCCATGTAACGTCGTAACTACTTTCAGGCCGTCCCCTACCATCTGTTTCGCGAGAAAGGCACATACCGCGTGTGGTACGGCATAATGAACATGCAGCAGATCCAGCTGCTGAGACTTGGCCACCTGAGCCATCTTCGTTGCCAATGACAGATCATACGGAGGGTAACGGAACACATAATAATCATTGACTTCAACTTCGTGATAAAAAATATTCTTCTGGAACGTACCCAGTCTGAACGGAATACTGTTGGCAATAAAATGAACCTGATGCCCCTGTTCGGCAAGCAATTTGCCCAGCTCCGTTGCAACAACGCCAGACCCGCCGAGGGACGGATAACAGGTGATGCCGATTTTTAGCTTTTTATCCATCCGATGGACGCTCCTTTGATCTCCCGCTTCATGCAGGTTGATATAATGCAACATGTTAATGAAGCGACTTCCCTCATTAACACGTAAAAAATGAAATCGTTTATTGGGCACTCGGGCCAAATTGATGAACCACGTAAGGTGTAATTGTAGCAAAACCTTCTGCAAAAGGGATGAGACTGCGTTGTCCGAGCAAGGAATCACGGGCTCTTACACGTTCAATATACCCCTGATTCAATGGCGTCGAGACCGCTCCTTCTCCCAGTTCGAATTGGGAACGATAAGAGAGCAATGAAGTTTCTTTTTGCCCATAGTGTTCCGTAATATCTACAATCAAATCCGTAGGTCCAATGTCATTAATAAAGTAAAAATAAAGTTCCTTCACCTGCACAGCAGGCATATCCGGCATGTAGTTCCGAAGCTTGGCATTAAAAACAGCCTCCTGCACAAGCTTACTGCAATTGACATGATCCGGATGACGATCTTCCCAATAGGGAGCAAATACCATTCGAGGGGCATGACGCCGGATCTCAGCCGTTACTGCCTGTACATGTTCAGGAGTAAGATACAAACCACGGTCAGGAAGCCCCAGATTCGTGCGACACGAAAGACCGAGGACGCGGGAGGCTTGCTCCGCTTCCTCGGTTCTGCGCTCTACTGTTCCGTTGGAGGACATCTCAGCACGAGTCAGATCACACACGCCTACTTTCAAGCCAGCAGCGGTATGTTTGGCAATCGTTCCACCCATACCAATCTCCGCATCGTCCGCATGTGCTCCAAAGATGAGAATATCCAGACTCATTCGGAATCACCCGAATTCAATCCAGCCTCAGGCTTGTATTTATGTACGAGCTCTCTCCAAGCAAAATCGCCACGATCCAGAGCCTTAACCAAAATTTCAGCGGTTGCGATATTCGTGGCAAGGGGAATTCCCTGCACATCACAAAGACGTAACAACGCATTGATATCCGGCTCATGAGGTTGTGCCATCAGTGGATCTCGCAGGAAAATAATCAGATCCATCTCATTTTGCGCAACCAAAGCTCCAATCTGCTGATCTCCGCCCAATGGGCCTGATTCGAATCGATGAATCTTCAGAGATGTTCCTTCCATAATACGAAGGCCTGTCGTTCCTGTAGAATATAATTGATGGTCCGTAAAAACAGGCTCATATGCCGTCACGAAATTAACCATCTCTTCTTTTTTACGATCATGGGCGATAAATGCTATTTTCAACATGACAATCTCCTTTAGTCGATGAAGTGGTCAAATCCGTAGATCATTCCTGTATATTCCATAACCTTTTGCACACCAATCTTAACACCAGGCATATAACCTGCTCGCTCGTAGGAGTCATGCCGAATTTTGAGTGACTGTCCATAGTCACCGAAAACTACTTCCTGCTGCGCGAATACGCCAGGCAATCGTACACTGTGAATTCGGAAGCCGTTGTAATATCCGCCGCGTGATCCTTCAATGGTTTCTTCCTCATTCGGGTTACCCTGACGAAGTTCTTCCCGATTGGCAGCAATCAGTTCAGCCGTTTTGATCGCTGTTCCGGAAGGAGCATCCAGCTTCTGATCCCCGTGATATTCGATAATCTCCACATTCGGCATATGTTTGGCAGCCTGTGCTGCAAATCGCATCATCAGAATGGCACCAATCGAGAAGTTAGGGGCAATAAGCCCTCCAATTCCTTTGTCCTGGCATTGCTTGTCCAACTGTTCAATCTGCTCCGGCGTAAAGCCGGTAACACCCATGACAGGTCTAACTCCATGACGAATCGCGATCTCGGTATGTGTAAATGCATATTGCGGCACTGTAAAATCAACCATAACCTGAGGTTTTGTTTCGGCAAACGCCATTTCGATATCATCAGTCACCAGTACCCCACACTCTGGTAAACCAACAAGGGTTCCTGCATCCGTGCCTGCTCCGGAGCGGTTGACAGCCGCTGCAAGCTCCAATTCCGGGTCCTGAAGTACCAATTTCACAACTTCACGGCCCATTCGGCCAGCCGCTCCGATCACGGCAACTCTAATTACTTCACTCATATTGACTGCATCTCCTCGCTATGTTGGATCATATCGTTGAATCCATTTCAACTTAAAAGAATCTTTGCAAAATGAATTCTTATTGAATGGATTTCATACGTTGCTTGATTTCCTGTAACATTTGATGCAGCTGCCCATTCTGCGGGTCGAGCAAAATTGCCTCACGCAGCGCCTGAATTGCATAGTCAAATTCATTCAAATCACTGTAAGCCAGCGCAAGCATAACATGAGCTTCAACGGAGAGCGGATCAAGTTTGACCGCTTCTTGCAAAATCGTTGACGCTTCCACATAGCGCTCCTGTGTTGCAATACCCGCCTGCTCCAACAGCAACTTCGCTCTGGAGGTCAATTGTTTCGCTTCCAATGTCTGCAGATGTAAAATATACTCTTCTGTTCCTGGCGACAATTCCACCGCCTTACGTGCATATTCAAGCGCCGGAACAAGATGTTTGCTGCGGGCGTGGGTAATGGAACAGCGATAATATAACTCCGCATGTTTGGGATGAGCGTGAATGGCTGACTCGAACCAACGAATCGCCTGCTCAAAATCATTTTGCAATATACAGCGGTAAGCCTGCTGCATATATTCTTCCGGTTTCATCATTAAGCTGACCCTCCCCGATCGGGTGATGGTACAGCATATGTAATCTACGCCTAATCGGTGTTTTTGGGAGTCCACCGATTGGCATCGCGGGTGTTAAATTTATGCATGACTTTGTCGTGCGCCTCAGCCAGATCAATGCCGAGTGAGTTCGCAAAACAAATCGTGATAAATAAAATATCTCCAAGCTCAAGTTCAATGGAATTGGCTGCTTCGGAAGATTTCTTCGGCTTCTCGCCGAACTCATGATTCACTTCCCTGGCAAGCTCCCCAACCTCTTCAGACATCCGGGCCAACATGGCCAGAGGACTGAAATATCCCTCCTTGAACTGGGAGATATACTGATCAACCTCACGCTGCATTTCTGCGATGCTTTTCTCCATGAGAACGGATTCTCCTTTTGAAATGATGTCGTATTTGTTCCTAATAATATCAGTTATTTAGATTCACTTCCACCATCATCAGCGACAAATCATTTTTAAAGAATCAATAAACAGGTATACTAGGATGGGAATGATTGCTTCTTCATTCTAATTTATATACAGCGAGGGATCTTATGAGCACTGCCAAAACCTGGGTTCAAGTTAAACTGGTACTTCCCATCCTGCTGGGTACAGCCTTATATGCCTTTGGGCTCCTCTATTTCATTATCCCTAACCAACTTATGGAAGGTGGCCTCACCGGGGTTACCGTGCTGATCAATTATGCCTTCGGCATCTCACCTTCACTAACGACCTTGATTCTTAATGTCCCCCTATTTCTGATCGGGCTCAAAATTTTGGGCGGCAGACAGATGATCTATACAGGTATCGGAATCGGGGCATTGACCGTTTTTCTATGGTTGTTTGAGAAGTTGATTCATCTGGGCTGGATTGAACCATTACATACCGAGAATGACCTCCTGTTAGCTGCTTTATATGCAGGCGTTACCCTTGGAGCCGGTCTTGGCATCGTATTTCGTTGGGGTGGCACGACGGGCGGTTCAGACATCATTGCTCGTATTCTAAACCGCAAGTATGGATGGAGTATGGGGCGAGTATTACTGGGCATCGATTTTGTCATTATCGGGCTCTCTCTCATCTACATCCCCAAAGAAAAAATTCTGTACACGCTCGTAGCTGTATTCATCGCTTCCAAAGTCATCGACTTTATTCAGGAAGGTGCATATTCTGCCCGGGCATTTATGATCATTAGTGACCATGCACCCGAGATTGCGGATCAGATCACACGGGATATGGATCGTGGCGTTACTCTCATTCCAGCTATTGGCGCGTACTCTAAACAGGCTAAACACATGGCCTACTGTGTGATATCCAGGCAAGAGTTCAGGCGTCTGCAGACCATTGTACGTTCCATTGACCCCAGAGCTTTTGTCATCATCAGCGATGTTCACGATGTACATGGAGAAGGTTTCAAAGAAAGCTGACAGCTACAGAGACTATAAGAAAACCTCTTTTCACATGAAGAGCCGTTACCGTGGCTGTTTATGCGAAAGAGGTCTTTTTTTTAAAAAATATACCACAATCACGTTTATATCCAATTAGCGCCGAAAAGGAAAAATCCCCTGCTGCTGTGCACGATATTTACGATATCCGGCGTAACTTAGCGTCGCCACAATGACCGAACTTATCAGCAGCCCGGCTGCCCTCCGATCAGGGCCTTGTACAAACGGTACAAAGGCACTCTCGTCCTTCTCGCGACCAAATAACTGGTTCACCAGCTCCTCCCCATGGCCCACCATGCTCTTTAACTGAGCCAGATCAGGTTGCTTTGCAGCGGTAAGCCCTTTGGTATGAGATAACCAAGCGTCCATCTGAGCAATTTCATACGGTTCACGTCGAATCAGAGCGGCAGGACGTATCGTCTCATAATGCTCCTCCAAAACGGTGTAGCGATTTGCCAGTACGGCCGCAGTTTGCCCTTGATCTGTAGCAGCGGATAAAGCGTCCAGATCGTTTTTTACGATTTTATAATACTGAAGCCATAAAGGCTTGGTTGGATTTGCGAGACTATCTGCTGCAAGTCTGAGTTTGGCAGAGGATTGCTGAAGAGAAGCATCGTCATTTTTCACCTTCACAACGGCTTGTTTCACTTCAACTACGGTTTCGGACAAGGCGTGAATGCCCTCGACTGTCGTTTGTCCCTCAAAGGAAATATGCTCCAAACTTTTACTGATGCGCAGAATGCTTCCTCGCACTTCTTCAATATTGTTTTCGAGCGCCTGACGATACAATATGGCTGCTTCCTCATTAAGTTGTGCAATTGAATTGCTTGTGGACACTTGCTGATCTGAAATCGAATTCAGTCCTTCACTTTGCGCGGTTACACGATATGCTAAGTTCGTCCAAAGCAGCAGAGCCATGAACGATACCACCAATAAGCCAGTTTTGATCCCGAACGTTCTCTTCATGGACATCCCTCCCACCACCAATGTATGGCGGGGGACAGTTCGTTAGAACAAGCAGAAGAGGATTCCGTACCCTACTCGTCTGGTGACAGTTCATTTAGAAAATGATACCTAAACCTGTTACATTATTTCCGCTTTTTTTGAATGGAATAGTTCATACTCTGCCCATCGTAAAATTCGATCTTCATCTTCATTTTGCCATCCAGAATCGAGCTGTCAAATGCATCTTTCAAAAGGGTGAATGCCCCATCCGCATAGTCAGCTGTCGTTTCTAACATAAAACAGCAGAATGTGAACACATTTTGGACACAAAAAAAAGCCGCTACAATAGCGACTTTTCATGAAACGAGTTATTATTTCTCCAAAGTATGAGATCAGGTACGTCTTGCCTGTCTTAAGGCTAGCCACGCGCACAGAATGCTCACCAGTGTTAGTCCGAATGTGAAATTACGTACACCATCTACATGATCATAGAGGGAACCGGGTAACCAAGGGTAAATATCATATGTATAATCCATTGTATCGTTCAACAGCGTCCAGAGACCTGCAACGACAAGGGCAGCCCATCGGAAGCCGAAAAAGCGTACATAAATAAGAGCTTCAATAGCCATCGCACTATGCGAAGCAATCAACATCCAGTCTTGCCAGTGCTGTGTGCCGCCTTGCATCCAGCCAGCGAAAATAATGGATACGGCCCACACGCCATATTTCACAGATGTGACCACAGCAAGCGCCTGAATCACATGTCCGATCCGTTTGATAACAATGGACCGTGGTGGGTACAAGATCCATAGCAACGCTAAAGTAAAAAACAAACTCGCTGTTGGACTATCTGGCACAAATACGATCTGCCACACCGGCTGCTCCGCTAGCGTCAATTTCATTTGCTCTCCGTACCAGATGTATCCGTATACCGTTCCTACCGCATTACACCAAAATAATAGCCACAGGAAATAACGATTGGTCAGAAATTCCCTGCTCCAGAAATACGATAAAGCCACATTCCCTGCCCCTTCCTTCATCATATATTGCGCACGATACAGTGCTGTCCAAAAAACACTTCAAAAAAACCTGACCGCATAAACGATCAGGTTTCATTGGTTATTTCGATTTTACTGTTCTGCTTTCTGTTTCGCAAGCCATTCGGTCAGATGAGTAATCTCTTCATCCGTTACACCTTGAGCAATCGCTTGATCGTACATCGCAGGCATCTCGTTGTAGCCTTCTTTGATAATGGTCAGAATCTCTTCCTGGCTATGCTTGTCACCTACACCCCGAAGTGAAGGTCCACTTGCACCCTTCATATCAGCCGCATGGCAGCCAATACATCCAGCCTTTTTGTACGTTTCCATTGCAGGATCATCCTGTTCCACGATCGCAACTTCTTCTTGCTGTCCAGGTGCATTGGAAACTGGTGGGAGTCCCGCTTCACGCCTCTCCAGTGCTTCTTCTTCACGTTGAATATGTTCAGGCTTCTGTCCACTTGCTTCCAACTCATGCTCGTAGTGTGTCCACGCTACATTCGTCAGGTAGAATACAGAAATGACCGACAAAATCATCAGTGATGAAGCAATGGGGCGTTTATAGAAACGCCGCTCCTTGCCTGTGTCCAGAAATGGTGCCAGCAGCAAAGCTCCGAAAGCAACTCCGCTGACCCCCAGTACCCCGAGCAGAACGTAATCGCCCGATGCATATGGATACTTCAAGTACTGATATAGAAAAAGGAAGTACCAGTCTGGCATAGGAATTACGGATGCGCTCGGATTGGCCGGATAGCCTAAAGGTGCAGGTTCTGAAATCGTTAGTACCAGAATCCCCACCAATACAACGACACCAACCATCCATTCTTTCAGCAGGAAGTTGGGAATAAAGGCTTCTGATTTGCCGGGATACGCCGTGTAATCAGGAGGGGTAATGAATCCCGCCCCTTTACGGACCCGTGAATCACCGACAAAGATAACCTTTTCCTCATCATCCTTCTTATGTCCGTGAGCCATTGCGATTCCTCCCTTCTCAGTTTATAGTGGTCCCGAAATGCCCTGTCTGCGGATCATGATAAAGTGTCCGACCAGAAGCACCAGAAGCACAGCGGGGAGGAAGAATACATGCAGGGCAAAGAATCGGGTTAGTGTCTGTGCACCAACAATCGTACCGCCTTGCAGGAATTCTTTAATAATCGGTCCCAACCAAGGAACCGTATTGGCAATCTCCAGTGTTACTTTTGTTGCAAAATAGGCTTTGTTATCCCATGGCAACAAGTACCCTGTCAGACCCAGGCCCAACATGACGAAAAAGATCAGCATGCCGACAACCCAGTTCATTTCACGCGGTGCCTTGTAAGAGCCTGTAAAGAACACACGCATCGTATGTAAGAACATCATTACGATAACCAGACTGGCTCCCCAGTGGTGCATGCCGCGAACAATTTGGCCGAAGGCTACTTTGGTCTGCAGATACTCCACACTTGCGTAGGCATTGATAATATCAGGTACGTAATACATGGTCAGGAACATGCCTGACAGAATCTGAATAACAGTAATAAAGAACGTCAATCCACCAAAGCAGTACACGAATGCGGAAAAGTGATGAGCCGGATTTACATGCTCTGGAACTTCATGATCCGCAACGTCCCGCCAGATTGGCGTGATGTCGAGACGCTCGTCAATCCAGTCATAGACATTTTTAAACATCTGCGTTCACGCCTCCTAATTCACTCGGGTGTTCGGAACAATGTCGCCCAGATATACCCAACCCTGCTCTTCCTTGACTACGTACTCATCCAGCGGTTTGGGGGCTACGGCAAGATTCTTCCCTTCCTTGTCATAGTGCGCGCCATGGCAGGGGCAATGATACTCGTCAGGGTACTGCTTGTCACTGTTCCAGCCTACTGTACATCCCAGATGTTTACAGATAGGTGAGAGTGCATAAATTTTACCCTGCTCGTCTTTGCGAATCCACGCCACTAACGATGCATTACTCAGATACCAACCATCCTGTTGTTTAAGTTCAAAGGTGAATTCTTGAGGCTCATTCGTAATTTTGCTGATTTCAGCTACTTTGACAGAGGTGCCTTCTCCCTTATGTTGCAAAATCGGGTCCACCGCAAAACGGACCATAGGAAGGATTGCACCGGCGGCCATGTAGGCTGTAGCTCCACCAAGCGTGTAGGTCAAAAACTGCCTGCGTGACATCTCCATGCGGCTTGGCAATTTCAATGAAGCTTCGTGGTGGTCATGCTCACTGCTCATACTGTCTCCAACCCCCTTTTTCAGCCAGCTCTCTCAAACGTTTTCATTTTCATAAATTCCACGACTTACTAGAACATACATAATCATATAGTAGCCCTAGAACACCGTCAAGAATTTGTCACACATTTTTAAGGTTCAATTGTAAGCGTTATTAAAAAAATGTTGGTAAATTGTCACATTTGTCGTCAAAAACTATTTTTTCCACAACTCTCGTATCTTTTCCCCTACAAATCTCGCAATCCCCTCTTCTCCGACCTCATGAGTTAACACGGACCGTCTCAAAACCAGATCAGCAGATGGAATGTCCACTTCATTCAAATGACCATCTGATGACATAATAACCACATATTTGAATCCTGAAGATTTAAGCTGTGCGGACAAGGAATTTAATGTCATTGACAATTCTGAATTGGCATAATGAAAGGCTGGATAAGTCATGATTCGCCCTTTGAAAGGAATTTCGACCATGTCCAGAAAATCTCTCAGCCGCTCCAATGCCTCGGTAACTTCAACTGGCGACTGCTCGCCGCTAAGAGCTGTGTATGGAATAAGGCATGTATCCAGATAGAGTTGCAGTTCAGCCCAGCTGTCTTGAGTCATCTCACTGAATTTCAATTCCCTATATCCCCTCTCTATCCATTTTATTCCCATATTATATATGACCATATCTAATAAATCCAGACATTCATTTCGGAATTTCACATATCAAAAAAGGAAACACGCATCTGCGCATTCCCTTTTATCTCAGAAAGGATCTATTTTGTCTATCAGTTTATGGTCCTCAGTTCATCCGTCAGACTCCGGAAAGCTACTTCGTCTCCGGTAGCTAACGCTTTATCGATTTCCAAATAGAGCTTCTCGCTGCGCTGTTTGCGAAGCGCTTCGTCCCACACCATCTCAGCTGCCAGCCCCAACATGACTTCATACGTAACTTTCATTTTATCCAATAGGATGCACCTCCAAAACGGATTTAAGAGCTCCTATATTCTTTTCCTTTGGTGACATAACCCAGTGAAGTTCTGGACATCCGCTCCAGATCGGCATCAGTCAGCTCACGTATCACTTTGGCAGGTGTCCCCAAAGCAAGAGTATAGGGCGGAATTTTACTATTCTCAGTAACAACAGAACCGGCTCCAATCAGTGTATATTCACCAATGTCGGCTCCATTCAGCAGAATGGCTCCCATGCCGATTAATGATCCAGTTCCAATACGACAACCATGAATGATCGCTGTATGTCCTACGGAAACATCATCTCCCACAATCAAAGGTTGATCCGTATTGACATGCCCGACAACGTTATCTTGAATATTACAGCGCTTTCCAATGATAATAGGAGCCAAATCAGCCCGTAGGACCGCATTGAACCAGACGGAAGACTCTTCTCCCATTCTCAAATCACCGATTAGTTTTGCACCTTCAGCCATATATACCGAAGAGTGTAACTGAGGTTGTAGACCTTTGTATGGAATTATCATTATTATCACTCCTTAATTTGGGAGTGATTTTAGCAACTTGTCCTTCACTTGTCAAACAAAATAGGTGTAATGTCTCCTGAAATGGAGCGACAGGATGCAGCAAGACGTGAGCCCCAGGCTGTCATTTGTATCGTCCGGCCTTCCTCATGTTCCCCAATACGGACCATGCCAAGATGCAACATCATTTTAACAATTCTGTTATCATAGATGGCCTCGGGCGTATCATAATAGAACGGCTGAATGAATGGACCGATCTGACGAAACAGCGACTCGGCGGTTGACCATTCCAAGGCACATTCGCCAGTCCAATACACAATAGAGGACAGATTGGGAATAGCACCTTTATACAATCTTAACCAAAACCTAAATAGCTGTATCATTTCGGCTGTTTTCTCAGCCCCCAGCTTGTCTTCTCCAGCTGCTGATAGCTTCAGCGTGCCTTGCTCCTCACGAACCAGCCGATGGTGAAATGCATAGTCGTAGAGAAGTGCGAAACGATCCGGGTAATCCTTGAACGAACGGCCATATCCGAATCTCCATCCACCTTTGCCCACCAATTCCTCACTAATGTGTAGATGCTCCATAATCTGCTGTTGAGAGCGCCGGTACATCATGCCCTCAGCGTTAAGGGCAATTTCGTGCTGCTGGACAAACTGTAGGAACAACTTGAGATCATCCGCTAAGAGATGATACTCATCCCGATACATGGGTGGTTCCGTCGTTTTTGTAATCCCTGCTCGCAGATGTGTGGATAACACATCCCTGAATCTTAATTTCAGATCCTGTGGCACCTGATACAAATACCTGGTCTGCTGCGTTGTCCCATTGAACAACCATCCACTCTTATTGAAGCGAACGATGAGATCACGTGGACTGGCGCCAGCCTCACTCTCCTTTTTGTCCATCGATTGACGGGCTATGGCAATGAGTTCTTCCATACCATAATACTGGCGAGGATCAAACAACAAGTTGTTCAAAAAGCGCTGATCTGCTTGATTCAGTTGACGTACCTGCTGCTCAAAAAAGGGTCTGCTGCCCAATGTAGTGAGAATACTCTGGATGAGTTCATGTTTGGAGTTGGGCTTGCATTCACATTGGTAATAGTCTGCTATTCGATTAAGCTGGCCAATATCGGCAAAAGTAAGCATATCCGCTAGATTCATGGGTCCATCGCCTCGCCCGTTAACTACTTCGGCTGCTGATTTGGAGCCTGAAATAGTTTGGTTTTGTAAACATCGTTGACGGAATTCCCATAATCTAAACCTCTTTTTGGAAATCTTTTATGTTTTAAATCATACTATGCCCCAAGTCGGACAATCAGAAGAAAAATGAGAGGTTTGAAATCATATAAAGGCTTTATTTCCCCATAAAATGCAAAAAAACAACCCAAGTGGATTACTCAGGTTGTTTTGCTGTGTCCAAAGACAGATGTCGTGTGCAATTATATAACAGCGGACTCCAGTCATCACGTTCCTTTTCCAGGATCGTCAGTGACAGGTTTCCAATCCGCTGTGTATACCGATCTTTAAACAAGGCTGTTAACAGGTTCGCCAGAAAAGCTCCATGAGTGACAATGAGTACGTTTTGGTCCGGGTAGGCAGACCATAGATCTTCCAGAAACGCCAGTGCACGAATCTGGATATCCGCAATCTGCTCCTGTCCCAAGTCCAATGTCTCCCACGATTGACCCCAGCGGGCAACCCGTTCTTCTGAAGTCAGACCTTCGATCTGACCAAAAGCCCTTTCTTTCAACCGTGCGTCCGGCTCAAGCAAAGGTACATTCAACAGTTCAGAGATAATCTCCCCTGTTTCCTGTGCCCGCGATAACCCACTTGTGATGATATAGTCCCACTGGTATTCTTCCGTCAACAGACGTCTTCCCAGTCGCTCTGCCTGATCACGACCTTCCCCATTCAGAGGTATATCAGTCTGCCCCTGTATACGGCCCGCCGCATTCCAGTCTGTAAGACCGTGACGAATAAGCCCGATTCGCACTTACATCCCTCATTTCTCCACACGGCGAACGAAAGGTTATAACCTATGCACTCGCACCTTGTTTACGTTTATTCGTTGTTCGATGCATACGTCCAAGAGAAAATAACGCCATTCCAATTGCAAGTAAAGACAGGGCCATCCAATACTGCGGATAAGCAGGTCCCATACTCACTACAAAAGGTTCAATTATGCTTCCTCTATCCGCTCCAGTCATGTCGTACTGATACAATCCAGATGACGAAGGTGCGCTTCCGGCAACCCCTGTCTCAAGAATACCCGTAGCAACAACTTGGGTTTGCTCAGCTTCTGATACATCTGGCTTAAACATTGCCATGTACAGAAAGCTGCATAAAAAAATAGCCAGGAACGCGGCAATCCACAAAGACATATGCTTGCGAATCGCAGCAGAGAAACGATTAACCTTTGCCTCCTCCGGCAATAACCATGGAGACTCCGCATAGATCCGGTCCATAACGTTACGGTTTACTCTCTCTGCCTGTTGTTCTGTCACTGGAACCGGGATGCTATGCAGCAAGATCTGGGCTTCTTCCCAGACCTCAAACTGCTCGGAGCACTCTTCACAGCCAGCGAGATGAGCATGAAATGCAATCCGCTGAGGATGAGTTTCCGGCAAGTCCCAGACCAGTGCAAACAGTTCCTGGGCTTCATTGCAATTCATCGGTTCTTCATCCCTTCATATGGCTCGTACACCGGTTCGAAGAAATAAGGTTCCAATTGAGTTTTTACGCTTGATCTTGCTCTGAATAATAGCGATTTCACAGAACTGACGCTCTGCCCAAGAATATTCGCAATCTCCTGGTAGTCTAGTTGATCATACTCGCGGAGTATAATCGCAGAACGTTGCTTCTCCGGCAAGTTGTTAATCGCATCTCTAACCAGCATCACCCGCTCGCTGCGCAGTACAGCATACTCCGGTGCATTCTCCGAAGGAGCAACGGGAACAATCCCGCTCTCTTCAAGTGGGACATTTCCGCTGCGCTGTTTGCGAAGCTCACTCAGTACCGTATTTCTCGCAATGGTATATAACCAGGTTGAGAATGAGGCATCCACCTCACGGAAAGAGTGCAGACTGCGGAACGCCTTATAGAAAGTCTCAGAACAGAGATCTTCCGCAAGCAGCTCCATATTGGAACTTTTCAACATATGATATACGAAAGCCAGTATTTTACGCTGATAACGACTCATCAGCTCGGAATATAACTCCAGGTTACCTTCCTTGATCTCTCGAATCAACTGGGAATCCGTCATTTGAGTGCGACCCCTCCTCGCCCATCCATGTGCTTCTCCCCGTTCGACTCTATCCATGTATTACCGAACAGGCACAAAAAAGTTGCGGTTCTCACCGCATATAAACAGCGTTCAGCACCATAACTGGCCTTCCCGCCAAATTCCCCTATGTAATGGCAATTTCCCCAACGTTTCTACATTAACAGTATTTATTGTACAACGGTCTGCATCATCCTGGCAAATCCATTGCTGTCCACAGAACCCGACCTGTCATTCATATGCAGTCATTTTCACGTTCATGACTTCATTTTGAGCCTTTTTGGTAAGCCTTTCTTATATAGACGGACGATGTACTGAAAAGGTTACAAAAATGTGATATTTTTTTGATCTAAGGAGGCCTAACTGATTAAGGAGGGTGATGTAAAGAGAGGATATATGCGTGTGTGTATATTCAAACATATAGATGATGCCCTTTCGTTCCATTTTAGACAAAAAAAAGACCGCTTACATAAGCGGCCATTGCTCACGTGGAGCAATACAGTTATTGGATAGGAGTGGAGAGAAACCATACTGTACCCTTATTATATGTATACGTTTTCATTTTGTCAACACTTTAAGTTAAATTGTTTGAATTAATTATATCTATCGGAAATTTCAGGATAATCCATCCTTTTTTTTCATGAGAAAATCAATTGAATACCTTCAATATGACCTCACAAAAAAGAGGGCTTTCGCCCCCTTTCACGTCTTATATCCAGACCTGATAGCCTAAAGAATCCAATAATGTCTTGGCTCGTTCCATATCCTCTTCCTGACGGAAAGACAGACGCATAATGCCTGGCACATCCACCCGATTTTCGATAATCTCCAAGTTGCTCAGGTTGATGTCATTCGCCCCAAGCTCAGTTGCGATTTTACCGATCATACCCGGAGCATCCTGGACATCGGTGTACAGATCAAATAACGGTGAAATCATGCCTTTGCGTCGTTCGGGCAATACACTGCGGAACTCACGGGCCTGACGGAATGCTTCCTCGATGCCTTCACCGTTCTTATGCTCCAGCATATCCGTAAATGCCTTCATCTGGCTATTCCAGTCCTTAAGCAAGCCCAGTAGGACATCACGGTTGCTAAGCAAGATATCTCTCCATACAATCGCATCACTGGACGCAATCCGGGTGATATCCCGGAAACCACCTGCAGCCAGCATTTTATACAGTGGATTCGACTCATTATATTCGCGCACCTGATTCACCAGCGCTACAGCAATAACATGGGGCAGATGACTAATCGCCCCCACGATGTCATCGTGCAGCAGTGGTTCCACACGCACGATCTGTGCCCGCGTATACGCAAGCAGCTCGGACAACCTGCTGTAGGCTTCCTCAGGTACATGTTCTGAAGGGGTTAAGACATAGTATGCATTCTCAAACAACACGGCTGAGGCCGCATCTACGCCTGCACGCTCCGACCCTGCCATAGGATGACCACCAATGAAGTAAGCGTCAGTCAACCGCACATGCTCGGCACAAGCGGCAATGGAAGCTTTAGTGCTTCCTACGTCCGTGATGATACATCCTTTTTTCAATGGCAGCTTGGAGAGCTTTTCGAAATAGGATTCAAGCAAACCTACGGGAACGCACAAAAAAATAAAGTCGGCATCCTCTACCGCTTCTTCCAGAGAGAGCGTAGCATCATCCACTACACCGCTCGCTATGTACTTGTCCTTCAGTTCATCCAAGTGGGCGTAACCCATCACGGTTACACCTGGCTTGCCTTTGAAGCAGAGCGCAAGTGAACCGCCGATGAGTCCTACACCGATCATTGCAATTTTTAGTTTCATGGGTCCTCACTCTTTCATCGCCAGTATTAAGGGCGTGCTACCGCCTTCTCAGCCAGCGTGTTCTCCAGTGCCGTGACAAATGCACGGTTCTGTTCTGATGTTCCGACGGACACACGAATGTAAGTTGGGTATACGTGGAATCCTGGGCGAACGATAATGCCTTGTTTGAGCAAGGATTGGAACGCCGTTGCCGAAGGCATATTCAGATCAACCATAATGAAATTACCCTGTGAAGGGAAGTACGACAAGCCCAACCGTGTAAATTCATTTTGCAGGAAGTCCCGATCCGTTGCATTCCGCTTCGAGCACTCTTGAACAAAATCCTGATCCAGTAGTGCAGCCGTTGCCGCAACCTGTGCAAATCGGGAAGTGTTAAACGGCTCACGTACACGGTTTATCAAATCAATAATTTCAGGACGTGCAATGCCGTACCCGACCCGGAGCGAAGCCAAACCGTAAATTTTAGAGAATGTCCTCAGAATGACCAAGTTTGGATACCGTTCGATCAATGGTATGCTTTGCGGATATGCTTCATCGGTTACAAATTCATAATAAGCTTCGTCCAGTATGACCATCACATGAGCAGGCACGCGGTCCATAAAGGCCGTAAGTTCCTGCTCGGAGATAATCGTACCTGTCGGATTATTTGGATTACACACCCAGACTGCTTTCGTTTTGTCGTTGATTTGCGCAAGCATCGCGCTCAGATCATGCGTTCCATCTTTAAGAGGCACTTCGATGGTAACGGCACCCTCAATATCGGCATTGCTTTTGTATACGGAGAATGTCTGATCTGCCATAATGGTCTCGTCACCCGGCAAGAAGAAAGCTCTCGTGATCAAAGCAATAATCTCATCGGAACCACAACCAAATATTAAGTTGTTCCGTTCAACACCAAGATGCTTAGCAAGAACTCCCGTCAGCTCAACCGAGCTACCGTCTGGGTATATGCTTATGTTAGTCATTTCTCTCGTAATGGCTTCCAGGGCGGCAGGAGAACTGCCGTATGGGTTTTCGTTGGAGGCCAGCTTGATGACTTGTTCAAGCCCCAGTTCACGTTTCACTTCTTCAATCGGTTTGCCTGGCTGGTACACAGGCAGATTGACAATCTGGGATTTCGGTTTCAACCCAACCGCCTCCTGTTATTGAAATAATGTTAGACACGAATCAGCGTGCACCTCATGTGTCCAAAGGATGTACTTTCAGGACATCTCTATCCCTTTAATTGTGCCACAAAGTTGCGAATTTGCAACAGTCCCGCTGCACGCGTATCCGGATTTTCAAGCAGAGGAATCGCATCTTCCACCTGACGAACAATGGCACTACCTACAACAACGCCATCGCAGATGCGGGAGAAATGTGCCACCTGCTCATGACTAGAGATACCGAAACCTACCGCTACAGGGAGATCTGTCAGACTTTTCACCGTTTCAATGAAGCTTTCCACGCCATCAAAGAAAGAAGCTCTTTCTCCGGTTACCCCAAGGGAAGATACACAGTAGATAAAGCCACTTGCTCCATTCACAATACGCTCAATCCGTGCATTAGATGTAGGTGCAACAAGAGGCACCAGATGTACACCCGCACGATTAGCACGTTGTCGCATCTCTTCCGCTTCCTCAATTGGCAGGTCCGGAATGATCATGCCACTGATATCGTGTTTGACCAATTCTTCAAAGAATACATCCAATCCGGTCTGCAATACCGGATTATAATAGGTGAACAGCACAAACGGCAGTTTCACGCCTACGTTACGAGCTTTTGCTGCGGTTTCCATAACCGTACGAATAGTAATCTGGCTTTTCAGCGCACGTTCGGAAGCACGCTGAATGACTGGGCCATCTGCAAGTGGATCGGAATAAGGAACACCCAGTTCCAAAATATCCGCTCCGGCCTGCTCAAGCTCTTTGATGATATCGATCGTTGTATCCACATCCGGGTCTCCCACGGTTAAGAATGGAATAAGTGCCGTGCGATTCTGTTGCTTCAATTGCTGGAAGGTCTGGTCCATCAGATTCATCCCAAGTCGCCTCCCGTGTATTTCATGATCGATTCAACGTCCTTATCTCCACGTCCCGACAGACAAATGACTACAATATCATCTGCTGTGAGTTCAGGCGCCAGTTTGACAACTTGGGCAACCGCGTGTGCAGACTCCAGAGCAGGAATAATTCCTTCCGTCCGACATAGGAGTTGCAGGGCATCAAGTGCTTCCTGATCCGTGATCGGTACATATTTTGCCCGTTCAATATCCTTGAGATAGGAATGCTCCGGACCAACACCCGGATAATCAAGTCCGGCCGAGATGGAATGCGCTGGCTGAACCTGTCCATACTCATCCTGCAACAGGTAACTCATAGATCCCTGGAATACACCATGCGTACCTTTGGTCATCGTCGCAGCGTGATACTCGGTATCGACCCCTTTGCCTGCAGCTTCAACCCCAACAAGCTTCACATCCTGGTCACCGATAAATGGATAGAACATCCCGATCGCATTACTACCTCCACCGACAGCTGCTACAATTACATCCGGCAAACGTCCTTCGATCTCCTGAATCTGACGACGGGTCTCATCACCAATCACTCGTTGGAAATTTCGCACCATCATCGGATATGGATGAGGTCCAACCACTGATCCGAGCACATAGAATGTATCCTCCACATTGCTGACCCAGTAGCGAAGCGCTTCATTACCAGCATCCTTCAGGGTCCGTGTTCCGGACGTAACCGGAATCACTTCTGCTCCGAGCAGCTTCATTCGAAATACGTTTAACTGCTGACGCTCTGTATCTTCTTCGCCCATAAATACTTTGCATTCCAGTCCAAGCAATGCGGCTACGGTTGCCGTTGCAACGCCATGTTGACCTGCACCCGTTTCGGCAATAACTTTCTTTTTGCCCATCCGTTTGGCAAGCAAACCTTGTCCAATGGCGTTATTAATTTTGTGCGCGCCTGTATGGTTGAGATCTTCACGTTTCAGATAAATTTTCGGTCCGCCCAATCGGCGTGACAATTGCTCTGCATGATACAATGGCGTTTCACGTCCAGAATACTCGCTTAGCAGATAGTTCAGTTCCTTGTTGAATTCCTCATCTTCAGAGAAGTGGCTATATGCCTCCTCCAACTCAATAAGTGCGTTCATTAGTGTCTCAGGTACAAAGCGGCCTCCGAAGTGACCGAAACGCCCGTGTTGATCCGGCAATTGATGTGTCATGCCTGCTTCACCCTTTCTACGAATGCTGTAATTTTGGCAATATCCTTCACACCTTCAGTCTCCACGCCGCTGGATACATCGACGCCGAAAGGTGCATATGTCTGTATTAGTTGTTGTACATTGTCCGGCTGCAAACCTCCTGCAACGAACAGGGCAATTTCGCGACTTTTCGCCCATTCAGCATAGGCAGGGATTCGCTCCCAGGCAAACGTTTTCCCGGAGCCCCCTCCATATAGAGGATCATGGGTATCAAGCAATATCGCATCCACGAATTTATCATAAGTATCAAGAGCCCTTATGGCTGCATCATCAGCTTCCGGTCCCGTTTCATCTTTGGGAAAAGAAAAAACTTTAAACACTTTGGCATCCCACCGCTGTTTCACCTGCTGGCAAAATTCCGCAGTCTCCTGTCCATGCAGTTGAATAACATCCAGGTGAGCAATCTCCATAATGTGTTCCAACTCTTTGAGCGTTGGATTCACAAATACACCCGCAAGCTTCGGCCGATCATAGGCAGACCATTCGAACAACACCGTTCTTAATGCAACAGCCTGCTCGGGTTCGATTCGGCGGCGTGACTTGGCAAAAACAACACCAATGTAATCCACAGGCAAGTTTATCATCGATTTTAGCACTTCAACGTCCTGAAGTCCACATATTTTTACGGCCGCTGGCAGCGGGTTTCTCAGTTCTGACATACTGTCGCCTGTGCCATCGTGTATGGAAGTATTCATCATTTGGGTCCCATTAGATCATATACAGCCGCCTCGACATCATCCTTGCGCATGAGATGCTCACCTACGAGAATACCATGAACACCAGCCTGGATCAGAGGTACTGTTGATTCTGGTCCATCAATACCACTTTCGCTAATCAAGGTGACGCCACTTGGAATCAATTCCATCAAATCCAGTGTCGTGCTCAGACTGGTTTCGAATGTTTTCAAATTACGATTATTAATGCCCACAAGTGTTGCCTGCGGAATGTCCAATACCTGCTCCAGTTCTGTTCGATCGTGGACTTCAATCAAGGCATCCAGCCCCAAACTTTTGGCAAATTCCAGATACTGACGAATCTGTTCAGGTGTCAGAATACTGGCAATCAGCAGTATCGCATCCGCACCCAGTAATCTTGCCTCGGCAATCTGTCGTTCATCTATAATAAAATCCTTGCGTAATAGCGGAATATTCACCGCCTGATGAATCGCCTGCAAGTACTCGTTGCTCCCTTGAAAATACGATACATCCGTTAATACGGAGATGCAGTCTGCACCCGCTCGCTCATAAGCAGCAGCAATCTCTACCGGATGAAAATCCGGGCGAATTAACCCTTTGGATGGCGAAGCCTTCTTCACTTCAGCAATAAGGCCGAGTTTGCGATTGCGTCCGCTTGATAGTGCTTGTTCAAACCCCCGGGTTGCGGGGAGTTGTTCGATTTTTTGGATAGCCTCATCCATGCCAAATGTCTGTGCCAATACTTCTACTTCTTTATGTTTGGTTGCAACGATTCGATCAAGATACATGACTGTACGCCTCCGTTGTATGAATTAACTGTTCAAGCTTCCCGGCAGCTTTGCCCGAATCTACCGCTTCGGCGGCAAGTGTTACCCCTTCAGCAATGCTATCTGCAAGACCGGATACATAGATGCACGCTCCGGCGTTCAACAGAACGACATCACGGTAGGCACTCTGCTCACCCTGGAAGATCCTCTTAATAATTTCGGCATTCTGTGCTGCATCTCCTCCAAGCACCGCTTCGAGCGGATGCAAAGACAAGCCCATATCACGTGGATCAATATCGTAGGTGTGCACTTCACCATTGCGAAGTTCAGATACCTGAGTTGGCGCCGAGATGCTGATTTCATCCAGACCATCATGACTGGCCACGACCAACGCTCTTTTGAGACCAAGACGATTCAGTACTTCAGCGATCATCGGCGTCCGGGAACGATCATACAGGCCGAGCAATTGACGATCTGCTCCCGCAGGATTGGTTAATGGTCCGAGCATATTGAAAATGGTACGAACACCCAACTCTTTTCTTGGTCCTGCCGCATGACGCATGGAAGGGTGATATACCTGGGCAAAACAGAAGCAAATTCCGATATCATCCAGACATTGTCTGGCCTGTTCCCCGTTCAGATGGATATTTACACCGAGTGCCTCTAATACATCTGCACTACCTGCTTTGCCTGAAGCTGAACGGTTGCCATGTTTGGCGACCCGAACCGAGACGGCGGAAGCAATAATGGCAGATGCCGTGGAAATGTTGAATTTGTGAATTCCCGATCCGCCTGTTCCACAAGTGTCCAACAAGCCGCTGCCATCCGTGAGAATCCGTCCGCCCTGACCACGCATCGCTTCAGCAAAACCAGTGATCTCATCCACCGTTTCCCCCTTCATGCGCAGCGCCATTAACAAACCTCCGATTTGAGCCGGCGTTGCCTCACCTCTCATAATCGAGTACATCAAATCTCGTGCTTCGGCTTGCTCCAGATGACTACCCTCCAAAATCTTTGCTAATCCATTCTTCATACCATCCTCGCGAGTCATCTCAGCAATTGGGGTTACAGGGTTTTCATTCATTATCGGGTTTATGTTCATCTCCGGTCTCTCCTCTCTCAGTTTTTAGCGGCCGCTGGTGTGACAAAGTAATCTGCATTCGCCAATCTCAACGTGCTGTCCTTTTCTTTGGCAGGAAACATTGCTTCTGCTGTTCGAATCGCTTTGAGCAATGCTTTGGCTTTGTTAACCGTTTCTACATATTCATTCTCAGGTACAGAATCCCACACGATTCCCGCCCCGGCCTGTACATATGCTTTTCCTTTTTTGAAAATAATCGTACGAATCGTAATACAGGAGTCCATGTTACCCGAGAAACCGAGGTATCCGATCGCTCCTGCGTAGGCACCGCGTGCCTCTTTCTCCAGTTCCGCGATGATCTCCATTGCACGCAGTTTCGGTGCACCAGATACGGTACCCGCTGGCAAGCATGAGAGGAACGCATCGAAGAAATCCTTATCTTCTCTTAGCTCACCTGTAACGTTGGATACCATGTGCATCACATGAGAATACCGTTCAATCTCCATGAACATGTCACACTTCACACTGCCGAAGCTGGATACCCGACCCAGATCGTTACGGCCCAAATCAACCAGCATCAGATGCTCCGCACGTTCCTTCTCATCCTGGAGCAGATCAGCAGCGAGTGCACGATCTTCCGCTTCGGTTGCCCCCCTTGGACGTGTGCCTGCAATCGGACGTGTCTCCACGCGATTTCCATCCACCTTAACCAGTGCTTCAGGCGAAGTACCCACGATTATCTCATCATCCATTTTGAGGTAGTACATATAAGGTGATGGATTCAGGGTCCGAAGCACGCGATACACGTGAAGCGGAGAAACCTCCGTATCAATGTGAAACCGCTGGGATAATACCACTTGAAAAATATCACCTGCGCGAATGTACTCTTTGGCTTGCTCCACATTACCTATAAATTGTTCCTTCGTAAGGTTGGAGCGAATATCCCCCAATTCCACGTCTCCCGGAATGGAACGCGGATTCAGGTTTTCCCCTGGTCCTTGCTGCTGCAGCCGTTCAGCGGCCTGCTCCAGCTTCTCCGAAGTCACTGCATACGCTTGCCGTATCTCATCATCCGTTGCACCATCCTTGACGTGTACATTCCCGACGAGCAGCATCTGCTGCTTCACATGGTCGAACACGATAATCTGGTCACAGAACATAAAACGTATGTCATCCATATTCAGATCATCCAGCGCATGAGCTGGAAGCTTCTCATAATATGACAGCAGATCATATCCGAAGAAACCAATTGCCCCACCTGTGAATGGTGGAAGTTCATCATCTTTTGGGCTGCGGTACTTACGCAGCAGTGCTTTCAGTTCTTCAATCGGTTTGCCTGGCAATTCACGAGTCTGCCCCGCTTCTTCCACTACAATCCGGCCCTTCTTGGCCGAAATCATCAGGAACGGATCTGTACCGATGAACGAGTATCTCGCCCATTGGATCCCCCCCTCTACACTTTCCAACAGGAATGCCCGGTCGTTGTCAGCAAAACGGCGGAATATTCGAATCGGAGTCTCCATATCTGCCAAAATCCGTTTGACTACCGGAATCAGATTATACTCATTTGACATTTTCAGTACTTGATTAACGTTTGGCGTTATCATCAAATCACGTCCTTTCAGATTTAGGTAGAAGAAAAAATAATATGTACAAAAAAACCTCTACCATCAGGTAGAGGTTTGGTTATAAGCTGTAATTAACAGGGTGATGCTTCATAAATAACAAGTCCCTATACTTCGCTGTCGGATTATTCACAGGTCGCTGAATTGATGCATCTCACATCATCCAATGCGGGAAAATAAATCAGTTATAACACATCAACTACTCATTCCAATATTTCTGTAAAATATGGGAGAGTACATTGTACGTGTTGTACCAAGATATATCTAAACAAAAGGTGTCCTACGACACATTTGCTTCCCTGTTCCTGTTAAAACTTCCGTAGCACGACGTACCGTGAATCAGTTGACCGGTTTCTGTTGCCCCGGTTACCACCCACTGGACTCTGCTATATACTCCACTAGCTCAGCTGCTCTCAGCTCAATCTCAACTCTACTCAACTGGTTCTCACTATACATCATTATGATCGGTTTGACAACCTGCTTCTTTAAGATCCAGAAGGTGCTGCCAGATCCGGACGCAATGCCTGTGCACCGTTCAGATACACATGATGGATTTCGTTCTGAGCTTTGTTTGTATTGACATGTACCATGAATCGAATGCATTGTGCCAAGGCACCTTTAACTGGAACTTCCAGCGCACACATCAGTGGTACCAGTTCCCAGCCATCCAGTTGGCGGATAGCTTTTGCCGGGAAAGCAGCATCCAGATCCCCAGTTAACGTAATCCACACACTACAGATGTCTTCCGGTTGGATCTCATTGCGATCCACGATCTCCTGCAGCAATACAGCCGTTTCTTTCAAAATCTGTTCTTCGTTGTTCTGCGTGACTGTTGTAGCCCCGCGAATTCCCCGTGTGACCATTGCTGTTATTCTCCCTTCCTGAGCATTTCAATGACGTCCCGAACTGCCGACACAGGTACGTCCTTCACAATTCTTGCAGCCCCAATCCGATCAGGAATGATGAACACCATATGACCTTCACGGAATTTTTTGTCATGCATCATCGCTTCCATTAATTCATCCGTGTCCAGATGAGCAGGCATCGTTGTTGGAAGGCGAAGTGAACGTAACATGCGGACCGTATCTTCATAGAGTCCTGCTGGAGCACCAAGCTTCTCACCAAGCAATGCCGATCCAGCCATACCGATGGATATCGCTTCTCCGTGCAGGAATTCTCCATATCCAGCAATCGCTTCAATGGCATGACCAATCGTATGTCCAAGGTTCAACAATGCACGTTCTCCATTTTCACGTTCGTCTCTGGATACTATCTCTGCCTTAATGCCACAACCTCGCTCCAGGCCATATCCCAACGCTTCAGGATTTAGCGCTAGCAACTCCTCTGCATGTTCCTCACACCAGTGTGCGAAAGCCTCATCACGGATCAGCCCGTGCTTCAGCATCTCTGACAAACCTGCCGAAACATCTCGTGGTGGCAAAGATTGAAGTGTGTCCACATCGTAGAGTACCAGCTCCGGCTGGTGGAATGCACCGATCATATTTTTGGCCAGCGGATGATTGACAGCCACCTTGCCACCTACACTGCTGTCATGCGCCAAAATCGTTGTAGGTACTTGAACAAACTTGATTCCACGCATATATGTAGCGGCAACAAAGCCAGCCAGATCACCTACGACACCACCACCTAGGGCCAGAATCGCAGAACTCCGATCCAGTTTGCCTTCGATAGCGACGGTCATCATATCCTGGTACACCGAAAGGGATTTCGATGTTTCACCAGAGGGTACAACCGCCGATACGACTGTATAACCAGCCGTACGCAGCGTTTGCTCCAAACCTGACAAGTATTTGGGAGCCACATTTTCATCTGTAATGATGAGTAACGGACTTTTTTTGGTTAGGCCATATTGCTCAAAATATTGAGGGGCTTGTGCCAATAAGCCGCTACCAATCAGAATCGGATATGAGCGTTCCTCCAACTGTACCGTCAGCTGACGCATATTAGTAATTCTCCAGTTGAGCGTTATAGTTAGCAACATTAGCACGGATCTCTTCCATGGAATCCCCGCCGAATTTCTCCAGGAATGCCTTGGCAATTTCCCACGCTACAACATGCTCCATCACCACACTTGCTGCTGGTACAGCACAAGCGTCCGAGCGCTCAACCTGAGCCGTAAATGCTTCTTTCGTATCAATGTCCACACTTTGCAGTGGTTTATACAACGTAGGGATCGGCTTCATCACACCACGTACAACCACTGGCATACCGTTCGTCATACCACCTTCGAATCCGCCTAGACGGTTCGTTGCCCGGTGGTAGCCGCGCTCATCCGTATGCATGATCTCATCATGCACCTGTGATCCACGAATGACTCCGGCTTCGAATCCGATACCAATCTCTACACCTTTGAATGCATTAATGGACATTACGCCTTGAGCGATTCGTGCATCCAGCTTGCGATCGTATTGAACATAACTGCCAAGACCAATTGGCACCCCTTCAACGATACATTCCACGATTCCTCCGATGGAATCGCCTTCTTGTTTAATCTGGTCGATGTAGGCTTCCATCTTCTTCTCTGTCTCAGCATCCGTAACACGTACAGAGGAAGCTTCTGTAACTTTGATCAGTTCATCAATCGGAAGGTCCTGATACGGAGCTTCGATCTCTCCAATACGAAGTACACGTCCAGCTACCTTGATTCCAAATTCAGCCAGGAATTGACGTGCAATGGCACCACATGCCACACGTACCGTTGTCTCACGTGCACTGGAGCGCTCCAGTACGTTACGCAAGTCTTTAAGATTATACTTGAGCCCACCGTTCAGGTCAGCGTGTCCAGGACGAGGACGATGAACGCGACGTTTCTCTTCATCACTGCCTTCGATCGGCTCAATATTCATAATATTCTGCCAATGTTTCCAGTCATTATTTTGAACAACCAGCGCTACCGGAGCACCTGTTGTATATCCGTGACGGATACCACCAACGAAATTCGCCTGATCCTTCTCGATCTGCATCCGGCGTCCACGGCCATATCCCTTTTGGCGGCGGTGAAGCTGGAAATTCAGTTCTTCAAAATCAATCGTCAAATTACTTGGCAATCCTTCAATAATAGCGGTCAATTGGGGTCCGTGCGTCTCCCCTGCGGTTAAATAGCGTAAACTCATAATACGTTCCCCCTTTAAACTGTTAAACTTCACATTGCTAAAATCCCATAATTTCTTTGCTTATTATAGTATAGCTGACCGGCTTTGACAAGAAAGTCGGCTCTTTCTTGTACTTGGTATACAAATAACCGCCTGAACACATGTACATGTGCTTCAGACGGCTGAACAACCATTATCATTATTTTTTCCGATAGAAAAATGTTTCTGCTGTCTCCAGACCATATTGTCCCGGGGAGAAGATCTGCTCCGTACTGCCCACAAATAAAATACCGCCTGGACGTAAACTTGCTGCAAATTTGTGATACAACAGGTTTTTGGCTTCCTCGGTAAAATAGATCATGACATTTCGGCACACAATCAGATCGTACCCATCGTCAAAACGGTCCACCAGCAAATTTTGTTTCATGAACTTGATCGAATTTTTGAGTTGCTCATCAATACGGTATACCAAACCATCCTGCTTGAAGTAACGGTTCGCCGTTTCCTTTGGCACATCCTTAAGTGAGCGTTCCATATAACGCCCTTCTTTGGCTTTGGCCAATGCACCTTCATCCAGATCACTTGCCGTAATTGAGCTGTCCTTCAAAATGCCCATCGTGTCCAAAATCATGGCGAGTGTGTAAGGTTCTTCACCTGTTGAACAGGCTGCACTCCAGACTTTGAC
The DNA here is from genome assembly GCF_024159265.1 of Paenibacillus sp. 1781tsa1. Taxonomy (NCBI): domain Bacteria; kingdom Bacillati; phylum Bacillota; class Bacilli; order Caryophanales; family Paenibacillaceae; genus Paenibacillus; species Paenibacillus sp. 1781tsa1. Next base: position 4,484,180 of record NZ_JAMYWY010000001.1, read on the forward strand.
ACGACGCTTGGACCCTAGCAGCTCAGGCAGGATCTCGTCCCGCAACACTTCCCAACGATTGGGATTACGCCAGAATTCAGACACGTTAATGGTCATACGATCAAGGAACTCGTAAAACAATGATTTATCTTTCTGCATAGCATCAAAAAAGTTAGAAAATGTATGAAACCCGTTTTTGTTGCGAAGTGTGGTCAGCCTTCTTTTCATCTGGCCTTCCTTGTATTGAGCAAGATCAATGCCTGTGCTCTCTTTGATTTTACGAATGAATCCGGTGTAATCCGGGTCTAGTAGTTGTTCTTGCTCCAGCATCGTGTATCACCCTTTTGGCTAATAATTACAACCAGGCTGCGATGCTCTTGTCGTATACCACCAGTTCATCTGAAGCAAAGAAATTTGCTGCTTCACGGGAAGCACTTTCTGGTGAATCTGCTCCGTGAATCAGATTATGTGGTGTGTGGCTGGCGAAGTCTCCGCGAATGGTACCCGGAGCTGCTTCCTTCACATTGGTTTTTCCGATGACGATGCGCGCAAGCGCCACAATATCGTCCCCTTCCCACACCATGGCAAATACAGGCCCAGATGTGATAAAACGAACCAAATCATCGAAAAACGGTTTGCCCTCATGTTCAGCATAAAGGCGTTTTGCCTGATCCTCAGACATCTGCACCAATTTGCCTGCCACCAACTTAAATCCTTTGTCTTCCAGACGGCTAATAATTCGACCGATCAATCCACGCTGCACACCATCCGGCTTCACCATCAAAAATGTACGATCCATCAGCTCACTCCTCACTCACGGTTCAAAGTTAATCACTATGTAAACGCAATCCCTCTGATTGTAACATACATGTCCAAATCCTCCCAATGAGGAATATCACAAGTCTGTTCATCTTTGGGTATGAGCGATCTGAGAGTTGAAGGTCATAAAACGTTTAATGCGTACGTTTAACCACAAAATGAGCGATATCACGCAGGTTTTTGGTCGTCTTGATGTTAGGTAGCTGATCGAGAGCATCGAGCGCTTTCTTCATATATCGGTCAGCAAGGGCTTCTGCTTTAGCGATTCCTTGACTTTGGCGAATCATTCCAATTGCATCCGATGCACTTGCCCGTCCTTCTTCATGCTGGACACGGGAAATCTCCTTAAGCAAAGGTTCCCGCAGATCGGATTCTTCTAGGGCATAAAGTACAGGAAGAGTAATATTTCCTTGCTTCATATCACTGCCTGGTGGCTTGCCAAGTTGTTTCTCGGTACCTACCAGATCAAGTACATCATCTTGAATCTGGAAAGCCATCCCCACATTGTATCCGTACGTATACAGCAGGGAAGATACATGCTCAGGCGCGCGTGTGGCCAATGCCCCTAACTGACAGCTAACCGCAATCAGAAGTGCTGTTTTACGGCGAATCCGCAGCAGATAGTTACGAACACTTTGTCCCGTATTGAAAAAATCGCGAATTTGCTCCATTTCGCCAATAGACATCTGTACCATGGCTTTAGCAAGAATACGATGAATAGCTGGATCGGATAATCCGGCAGTCATTTCAAGTGCCTTACCATAGATATAGTCTCCAGTGTACATGGCAATCCGATTATCCCATTTTGATTTAACAGTGGGTTTGCCTCGGCGTGTCTCCGCATTATCAATCACATCATCGTGAACGAGGGAAGCGGAATGAATCAGTTCCAGCGGAACCGCTACCAACTTCAGACGTTCAATGTCATATGTACCAAATTTCCCGCCAAGTAACACAAAAACGGGCCGCAACCGTTTTCCTCCTGCTTTGAGCAAATGAAGCGACGTTTCACTCAGCAGCTTCTGTTCTCCTCGAACACTGCGATACAGCTCTTTCTCAATGTAATCCATGTCCTTTTTTAACAACCCGAAAATATCCAATAGTTTCATTCGTTCACCCGTATCAGCGTATTGTCAGTCCACAAATCCATGCTTACCTTCCCCTCCAGCAAGTCGGGCCTGCAGGCATTACGAAAAACCCGGCTTACCGTTCTTGCTTGTGTTTTTCCATAAGGATCTAACGTATTCTTCTTCTCCGACTGTCATGGCCGACACCCGGGAATTAAACTCTGCGACTTGTTCTGAAACAAAATACAGAAGTTGCCGGAGCATGGGTCAAGACTGTGGTTCATGAAGACTCACCATCAGCACTCACCAATACCCCGGGATTCGGGGGACAAATAAACCGAGCAACACCTTGGCAAAAAACAGCCTTGTATCGAACTCAGTCGTTATCCCCGTTCATCCGGTTCTCCCCATCTTGTAAACAGTTGATGTGGGATGCGCAAGCTATCCAGCACTTTCCCCACCAAAAACAGAATCAACTCATCCATAGTCTGAGGTTTGTAATAAAAAGCAGGCATAGCCGGTATCATTCGCACACCAAGACGAGAAAGCTTCAGCATGTTCTCCAGATGGATTGCATGGAGAGGCGTCTCACGTGGCACCAGGATCAATGTTCTTCCCTCTTTCATCATAACATCAGCTGCGCGGGACATCAGATTATCCGATGATCCCTGTGCAATGGAAGAAAGAGTTCCCATCGAACATGGCATGATAATCATGCCGTCGGCCAGATAAGAACCACTTGCAATGGAGGCCCCTATATCACTCACAGGATGATAGATCAGAGAACCGGCACGGTTGCCGAATTTTTCGTCCAGCACCGCGTCCCGATTCGTCACATCCCAGTCCAATTCTTCTTTCAGTACACGCCACCCTGCATTAGATATGACAAGATGAACGTTATATTCCAAATCAAGCAGCGTTTCAATTAATCGAATGCCATATATGCTGCCACTCGCTCCGGTAATTCCGACAACCAGTCGTTTATTGTCCGGCTGCTGCACCATTTATTTCACCGCCAGATCAATCAGAGTGAACGTAAATACGATTAAACTAAGCAAACTGTTCATGGTAAAAAATGCCGTTTGAACACGACTCATATCATTAGGCGATACAATATAGTGCTGATAGAACAGAATTCCATACGTCACCAACATGCCTGCGCCATACCACCAGCTCAGATCTGTTATCAACAATAATACAAGAAAACCAATTGCAGTAATCACATGGAAGAACTTAGCGATCTGCAATGATTTGACCAGGCCAAAACGGGAAGGTATGGAATGAAGACCTTCGCCCTGATCAAATTCCAGGTCCTGACATGCGTAGATAATATCAAAGCCTGCTGTCCAGAACACAATCGTAACGTACAGCACAATCGCTGTCCAATCCATCGTGCCTGTGACAGCTACCCAGCCACCAAGCGGAGCCAAACCAATCGTCATTCCAAGAACGACGTGGCATAACCATGTGAATCGTTTGGTGTAAGAATACAGTACCAGCATAAACACAGCAATGGGTAACAACTGCATGGATAATACATTAAGATTGGATGAGGCCCAGAATAACAATATAAATGAGATAATGACAAATATAACAACTTCCCCATTTTTCAACAGTCCTGCCGGGATGGCTCTCATCGCGGTACGCGGATTTTTGCCATCAATCGCTTGGTCAATAATCCGGTTCAAACCGAATGCTGCACTACGTGCACCGACCATCGCAAGTAATACCCACATGATCTGCATCCAGCTTGGGAAAGTATCATTCACTACCATGGAGCCTAGAATGGCCCCCATAAATGCAAAGGGTAAAGCAAAAAGCGTGTGTTCAATCTTGATCATTTCTAAAAAGATGCGAATTTTCCTAAACATGCTGATTCTCCTTGGTTCCAATGTGCAGTGCCGCGATACCTCCGGTTAGAGGGTAGGCCTGCACTTCTTGTAATCCTGTTTCTGCAAAAATGTCTGCCAGTTCCTTCCTTCCCGGGAAAATGGCCAGAGAGTCCGGCAGCCATTTGTACTGCTCAAAACTTTTAGCAAACACTTTGGCAAGATTCGGTAAAACCTTCTCAAAATAAAAATAATAAATGCCTTTGAACGGCTGCCATGTTGGCTTGGACAATTCCAGACACACAACCATACCGCCCGGTTTGACCACACGTTTCATTTCAGACAACACTTGTCTGAGATCAGGTACATTGCGAAGCCCGAACCCGATTGTCACATAATCAAATGAATTGTCTTCAAAAGGAAGTGACATGGCATTTCCCTGTGTCAGGGTAATCTGCTTCTGACGCTGCACCGCATTGATCTTCGTCTGGCCGACCTCCAACATGTTGCTGCTGAAATCAAGTCCGTGCATGTGCCCCGTTTCACTTGCTTCTGCCATAGCGAGCGTCCAGTCACATGTGCCGCAGCACAAATCAAGACCGGTGTCGCCTTTGGACATATTCATCTTTTTCATGGTGAATTTACGCCAAGCCTTATGCCTGCGGAAACTTAAAATATCATTCATGACATCATATTTTCCGGCTATACTCTGAAAAACCGAATGGACATATTCTTCTTTCGGTTTGGTCTCTCCGCTCCCCATTCGTCTGTCTCCCCCTCAATCTTCCCTTACTGCCGCATGTGAAGGCTGCAAATATGCCAAGTAAGGCTCAAGAATTGCATGTATCTCATGCAAACCCATCCGCCCTTCCTCGTCTTGCAACAACAGTTGAATGCGGTGTGTACACTCGCGAAGCTTGTCCAGCAAAACTTCGCCAACCCTATGCTTCAGCACCATAGCGTTCCATGCACGTGAATCCGGTTCAGACTGACGCAGCACATTGCGCTCCTCGTCATTACCATGCTCGTATATGTGCCAGTATGCATAGCTGTGAAGATATTGTTTTTCGTCATTCATCCGCTTCAGTTCTTCCACGATCGTTTCGCAGGAGCTGAATTCGGTCAACAGGCTGTTCCATAGTGACTCTTCGTTATCCTGAATCATGCCTGTAAATGAAAGAAACAGCTGCATCCTCAGCTGTACCGTTTCACGCAAGTATTCGTCAGCCGAAACGAGAAGCTTCTTCATCCGTTCATACAGCGTCATCTTGCGTGCGTTCACTCCGGATACAGCACCACTGAGTTTGCCAATCATTTCAATTCTGCCCGCTTGGGCAAGCAATTGATAAAAACGGCTACTTAAATAATCCCCGGCGAGTACATTCAACTGGCGTGAACGCATCTCTTGCTCTCTCCGCTCACCGGAAATAGTATCGATTCGATCATGCGTATCCATGGCCAACTGAACGAGCGAAGTTGCAAGAGCATATAACTCTTGATGCACCTTTTCGTCTGTGCGGCCCACAAATATCTGCAGCAGACGTGCCCGGCTATCCGGAAATGATGGGATTTCCGTATGTTGTCGAATCATGTCGTAATCCGTATATTTCTTTGCTAGTTGGGGTACGCGATATGAATTCATTCTCAGCCTCCGAGCCTTAACATTGTTAAACCATTTCTGCACTACAATCTTATATATTATAGCATATGTTGATCGGGCACGCACTGAATCCTGCTATTCTATTACCCCTGACTTGTCATTTCGAATTGCTTCTTCCAGAGTTCCGTCTCCATCAGATGAAACCAGTCCTTCAATTCCTCTGAAAAGGCCGCACTTTTCCAGTTCCGTAATGTGTCAATCGCATACAGGGGCCACTCTCCACGCCGTATATCAGCAGCAAGCAACAGATGTCGTTTATGCATCCATTCATCTTCTGCCATCACACGCAGCAGCACCTGATCCACGTTATCCAGAGTACGAAAGCCCAGATCCGCTACAGCTGCCATGTTCTCATAGATTTCAGTGTAACTTGTACCCGTTCCTTTTACTTTGAGGTCCAGTTTCAAAATGGACTGTTTCCATTCCACTCTTGCAATGGGTGTAGATAGTTGCATGGAGCTTAACACATCAACCAGATTGTCATTCGTTAGCTGAACGGGATGATGTGATGCAGAGGCAGGTTGTACGTTTTCCCCGCCCCATGTACGCATATGTAAGGTTTGTATCGCAACAAGCAGAAAGACCGCCGCAACCGTTGCCAGCATTGAAGCAGTAACAATCATCCGCGGATTCATATACGCCTCCTTGCCTTTACCTGTTAGTGTAGTCTGTCCAGTAAAGGCTCATACCTCATTGTACAATGAAAAAAAGCAGGCTATGCCTGCAATCTTCATTTGATTGTATTCAATCTGTCCATTACTCCGATTCAATCTGTCCATGCTTGGTAATCAGCGTGGCTTTGCCCCGGATTTTAATAGCTGAAGTATGGGTGGTAAATTGGGCAAACATCACTTCACCCTTGTCCAATTTCTCGGTGTGGTGAAAACGTGTATCCTGACCTCGGGTTAATCCGATCACCTGGACACCATTTTCCTCTGCCTTAATTACAATATAATCATTGCCGGTTGGATGATCCATCACGCATGTCCCCTTCTTTAGTTCGATAGCGTTAATGATGATTAAGATTGTTTCATTTGTCAACCTGCGCCTTATACGAATGAGCCGTAAGAATCGGCTACCCTCGGGTCATACTACAGTTGTACAGCCACAGAAAGGAGAATCTGCATGAAGTACACCCCTGCCGCACTTACAGACGAGCATATTTCTCAGTTAAAAGAAATCGAACAGCATCTATCTGCAGCTGCTGGCGAAGATCTGATTCTGGTTGCTTATACCGGGCAACCGGATGATCCTGAGCACTCGGATAGCCGCAAGAATCATCGTTAAAGGGCAAAAGAAAAGGCCGTGAACAAGTCACGGTCTTTTTGTCGACATATGGAATATGTAGAAATCTTATTTAATTCCGTCTTTGAGCGCTTTACCTGGTTTGAATGCAGGAATTTTGCTCGCAGGAATTTCGATTTCTTCACCTGTTTGCGGGTTGCGTCCTTTACGTGCAGAGCGCTCGCGAACTTCGAAGTTCCCAAAACCAACCAATTGTACTTTATCTCCGCTTTGAAGAGCCTCAGAGATTGCTTCGAATACGGCATCAACCGCTTTCGTTACATCTTTCTTGGACAATTCAGTTGCTTCAGATACGTGTGTAATCAAGTCTGATTTGTTCATTTGTTTTTCACCTCCTGTATCAATGTCCTGAATGTTATACTGTGTTTCCGTTTTATAGCGAAATATACGTTCATACGCAAAAAATCTACGTACATCTTGAGCGATGAACACAAATCTCCGCCTGCGGTCAACAGTCATTTTCGGCAGAATGTCGTCTGAAACCACGGGCATTTCAGACGCCGAACAAATTTCATACTAATACAGACAGCCCACAATTTCAAGTCCGGTTGCGGTTTAAGACGTAAAATGTAACCGCCAGGGCAAGCACGAGAACTCCACCTTTTACAATATCATGCGTGAAATACTGTACGTTCATCATCGTTAACCCGTTCACAAGAACACCAATCAGAACCGAACCGATGAAGGTTCCGATGACATTCGGTTTACCCGCGCCGAACACAGAGAAACCGACAAACACTGCAGCAACGGATTCCATTAACAACGGAGATCCCGCATCAATTTGCCCAGATCCTACTTTGGAAGCATAGATGATACCACCGATTGCTACAAACACTCCAGCGGCTACATAGGCGAGTGTACGCACCTTTTTTACCTTGATTCCAGACAATCGTGCAGCTTCCTCATTACCCCCTGTAATGTACATCTGGCGCCCATATTTCGTATACGTCAAAAAGATATGCACACCTATTACCGCAATAAGCAGCAGGATAACCGATATTGGCATCCCCAGCCATTTCCCCTGCCCTATAAGCAGGAATGTCGGGTCCATCTCTCCCGCAGCTTTGCTCCCATCAGGGAACTGCATATGATTGTAAATGGTATATCCCTGTGCATACGTTTTGTGAATACCTCCGATGATGTACATCGTGGCAAGGGTCGCCAGCAAATCCGGAATGCGCAATTTTACAATGAGCAAAGCGTTCAATAAACCAATAACAGCCCCGATAATCAGTGGCACGATAATTACAATCGCCAGCGGCTGTTGATACCAAATCATTAACGAAGCAGTAACGACGGTGGTCAATGAGACAGTCGCCCCTACCGAGAGATCAAATCCATCAACAATGAGAGATAACGTAACACCGATCGCTACAAACGTAACGATAGAGATTGAGCCCAAAATATCGGTCAAGTTACTGTACGTAAAGAAATAAGGCAATTTAATGCCGAAAAATGCGATAACACCTATAATGACTATAATCGCCCCGTAACGGAACGCAAAATCCAGTGATTTATCCTTCATGATTGCACCTCTTGTCCACCGCTTGCATAGTATAGCAGCTGTTCTTGATTAGTTTCGCCTCGTTTGAACTCTTTCACGATTACGCCCTCGCACATGACAGCGATTCGGTCGCCAATTCCCATGCCTTCATCCAGTTCACAGGTGAAATAGATGACGCCCTTGCCGGCCAAAGCCAGTTCATTGATGATGCGGAAAATGTCACTTTTCGCCCCAATATCTACGCCTTTGGTTGGCTCATCAAATATAAATACGTCGGCATCCGCATTAAGCCATTTACCAATGGCTACCTTCTGCTGATTACCACCGCTTAGATATTTCACTTCCTGCTTTACTGACGATGTTTTAATTCCAAGCTGTTTCACCAAGGACTCCGCATTCAGACGTTCCCGTTTGCGGCTTACGAAACCTAATGTACTGAGACGGCTTAGCAAAGGCAGACTTAGATTCCGTTCCACGTTCTCCTGAATCAGGATTCCTTGTTTACGTCGTTCCTCCGGTACAGAAACAATCCCCAGAGCCGCCGCATCCGCAGGCTGAGACAGACGGAGATTACGGTTGTTAAGCCGGATCTCGCCTCCCTCCAGCCGATCTGCACCAATCAGCAAACGAGAACTTTCCGTTTTACCCGCGCCTACCAGACCTACCACAGCGAGGACTTCACCTCGGCGTACAGAAAGGTCAACACCTTTGACTTTCACTCCACGACGAAGCCCACGCGCTTCCAACAGCAGCTCCCCCACGGGTGCTTCCGTCTTAGGAAACTCTTCTTCAAATGGTTTGCCTAACATCTGAGTAACCAAATCATTGATTGTCAGTCCCTTTGCTTCACCGGTAAATACATGTTGTCCATCCCTCATAACCGTAACGCGATCACAGTGACCCGTCACTTCAGCAAGACGATGGGTAATGAAAATGCAGGCTACGCCCCGTTCCTTCAACAGATGAACAATTCGGAAAAATGCATCCGTTTCTTCCTGACTCAGCGGTGCAGTAGGTTCGTCAAAAATGATGACCTTGGCATCCTGAATCAAAATCCGCGCCAGCAGTATCATCTGTTTTTCTGCAAGCGTCAGATCAGCCACTTTTTGGTGAACGGATATGTCCGCCCCTAATTGCTTCAACGCCTCAACCGCACGCTGTTGCAGCTTCCGCGGACTTTTCCACCACCCCCCGGCAGGTGAAGCCAGCTGATCCAACATAATGTTCTCCGCTGCCGTCAGCTGTGGCACCAGTGCCGCATCCACTTCCTGATAGACACAGTGAATCCCGCTTGCCTTCGCGTCTCCCGGAGAACTTAAATGAAGCGCTTGTCCACTCAGCTGGATCGTACCCTGATCCAATGGGTAAGCACCGGACAAAATCTTCATTAACGTGCTCTTCCCGGCACCATTGGCACCCAGCAGCGCATGAATCTCCCCACCTTTTACAGAGAAATCCACATCCTTCAGTGCAGGAATACCTGAAAACTGCTTGTGGATATGTTCCATTTGAAGCAGAATCGGTGCAGTGCTCATGATGTTAACCTCCAATCGTTCCCTTCCGGGAGCATCCCTTTTTTCATCCAGACCATACGTATCTTCATTTATTTGAAAAAAAGCGCGCCTTGCGGCGCGCTTCCCATACGCTGCTTATTTAGCAGTAATTCCGTATTCGCTCATCCAGTCTTTGATTCCTTGTGTGCTGCCACCCCATCCTTCAACGAACTCTGACAGCTCCGAAGTGGAGATTTGTTTATCTGGCAGAGCTTCACGTTGAACATAGACCGGGTTAAGCACAACTGAATCTTCTGTCTCGTCCCCGTTCAGTTTCTGATAAGCATAACGTACTTGGACACGACCAATATCCGTTGGATCAACAGCAGCAGAAGCAACCCAAGGATTTTTCGGGTCCTGAATCATTTGCAGATCCTCGTCACTCATATCGATACCATACACTTTGATCTCGTCACGTCCAGCTTGTTGAATCGCACGCGCTGCACCTTTGGCGAACTCATCCCATGCAGTCCATACAGCTGTAATCTCACCTTTTGGATATTGCTTGAGAATGGCTTCCATTTTGGCTTGAGTATCCAGCGCCGGGTTCTGTGCAGAACCGAATGTAGCTATTTCCTTGATGTCCGGATTGGCTTTCATGAATTCACCGTATGCTATCTGACGACGTTCCATCGGTGCAAAACCAGCTACCCATACTTTGACAATATTGCCTTGTCCATTGATATCTTTTTTCATTTGCTCCAGTGTCAGCTCAGCCATCTTCTGGTCATCCTGTGACAGGACTGTAGCTCCCGGAACGCTAATAGCTGCGTCGAATACAACTACTGGGATGTTCTGTTCTACTGCCTTCTTCACGCCTGGCTCTAATAGGGAATCACCGTGATCCGTGAGAATGGCATCGAATTTCTGGTTAATTGCGCTATCAAGCAAGGATACCATCTTCGCTTTGTCATTATCGGCAACAAACGTCGTCAGTTCTCCACCGAATTTTTCGATTTCTTCTTTGACACCTTGTACATATTGCTGCGAGAAGGTACCTGTATTAAATTCCATAATAAGTGCAATTCGTTTACCGCTTAGAGGGCCTGTAACTGCTTCCGTTTTTGGCGTATCATCTGATGCACCTGAAGCTGGAGTTGCTGCCGGTTCTTTTTTGATTCCGCAAGCGGACAGCGCCAATGTAAATACTAATAACACACTCCACCATACCCATTTTGTCTCTTTTCTTTTCATCTCTGTCTCCCCCTGTCCACTCTCTGTGATCTCGATCACAATAGTTGAATATTAATATAACGGCTAATCCCTAGTATGTAAATGGGTTTTAGCAATTTAAAGCTAAAAATCGCTAAGTTTTTTTGAAAGCACTATTCTTCCTATCCATTTCATCCAAAATAAAGAAATCACATAAAAAAGACCGCGAGGGATTTCCCCTTACGGTCTTTTGATGTCTTACAGAATGATAGCGATCAAGCCACCGGAACCTTCGTTAATAATTCTTCCCAGCGTCTCTTGCAATTTGTATCTTGCATTATCCGGCATCATGGCAATCTTGCCCTGAATTCCTTCTCGCACGATGGAGTGCAGGGAACGGCCAAACATGTCTGAATCCCATACCTTGATCGGATCGTTCTCGAAGTCCTGCATCAGGTATCTCACCAGTTCCTCACTTTGTTTCTCCGTACCGATGATTGGAGCAAACTCTGATTCCACATCAACCCGGATCATATGAATGGACGGTGCCGTTGCTTTCAGGCGTACGCCAAATTTGGTGCCCTGACGAATGAGTTCAGGTTCATCCAGAGCCATCTCGGCGAGAGAGGGAGCAGCAATGCCGTATCCGGTCGTTTTGACCATCTCCAGCGCTTCTGCGAAGCGGTCGTATTCTCTCTTCGCATGCGAGAATTCCTGCATCAATTGCAGCAGATGATCCTTACCGCGAATCTCGATGCCAACCACTTCCACGAGAATCTGATCATACAGTTCATCCGGCGCGTACAGGTCAATTTCGGCTACACCCTGCCCCATGTTCATACCACTCAGGCCTGCGCGATCAATGAATTCATATTCCATGAATTGAGCGACAACCCGATCCACGTCACGAAGTCTGCGAATATCCTTGACGGTATCCCGTACAGAATTTTCGTAGTTGCTGCGCAGCCAGTGAGTCTCGTTCAGCACCATTACCCAGCTCGGCAAGTTTACATTAACTTCATGCACAGGGAACTCATAGAGCACTTCACGAAGTACACCCGTCACATCATCTTCTGTCATCGTGGCGGCACTGAGTGTCATGACCGGAATGTCGTATTTGGCCGCAAGCTCACTACGCAATTGCAGGGCTTCTTCACTGCGAGGACGAGTGGAGTTGATGATCAGGACAAACGGTTTACCCACTTCTTTCAATTCCGCAATAACCCGTTCTTCGGATTCCACATAGGAACTGCGGGCAATTTCGGCAATCGTGCCGTCTGTTGTGACCACAACACCCAGTGTGGAATGCTCCTGAATGACTTTGCGAGTCCCAATCTCGGCGGCTTCCTGGAACGGAATTGGTTCCTCGAACCAAGGCGTGGAGATCATGCGTGGACCATTCTCATCCTCGTATCCCTTGGCTCCTTCCACCGCATAACCTACACAATCGACAAGGCGCACATTAACATCGAGTCCTTCTGCCACCTTGATCTGAACTGCGTTATTCGGTACGAATTTCGGTTCCGTAGTCATGATGGTTTTGCCTGCTGCACTTTGTGGAAGTTCATCCACTGCACGGGCACGATCAGCCTCGCTTGCGATGTTAGGCAATACGATCGTTTCCATGAATCGTTTAATAAATGTTGATTTTCCCGTCCGGACTGCGCCGACAACCCCGAGATAAATATCCCCTCCGGTCCGCTCAGCTATGTCCTTAAAAATGTCCACTTTCTCCAATGAAATCCCCTCCCTAAATTACTCCGAAGGAAAAATGCTAAAGAGCATCCGCTTCGTTTTTTCAATCAGAAGACTGAAATCCCTGCAACGGTAGAGCCGCCTTTGTGAGTGCCCGGAAGTCGTCCGCCGCCGAACGTTGCATTCTGATGAAACCGGCGAGAGCGGCGTTAACTCGTACATGCAATTGGACTAGTATCATCTTATGTATCCGTATGCGGCAATATGACGCGTAATTTTGTTTTTTTTATCTTATGGTGATGACATTAGGAGAATCCCCCGATCTCGGACTGCGCGTCTTTATTTCAATCTACTTTATGTGATCCGTGAAGCTTTTATGACAGTTATTGCTCATACGGACAAAAAAAAGAGATATCCCTGATTTGGAATATCTCTTTTTGAACCATTAGAAGCATGGGGGTCATACAGTTAGATATATGAATGGCAACCAGGCTTATTTTATTGGCTGTGCAACCGGTGCATTATTTTGCCAAACGTAGAAAACCGATTTTACAGGTACGAAGTAGGAGTGCTCCAACAGAAATTCCCGAACATCTTCAGTCTCTGCTGGAGACATATCAGACTTTTCCACGGCCTGCATAATGTCAAAAGCATAATCTACATAGACCTTGCCTTCGTCATCCATCATAAAAGGTAATGCCTGACCTGAATATACACTGTTCAATGTAATGGAAGGAGTGCCTGCCTGTGCAGCCTGATCCATATCAACAGCATATAACCCCGGATACAGTTCTTCCCCGCTCGGCAACTTATTGTTATGTACGGACTTATATTGATTAACCATTCGCTGCACATCGTTGACTTTCTGAACAGTCAGGAGGTCCATCACTTTAACGGTGGGATTCACTTCTTCATCCTGGATAAGGAAGTAAGCGCTCCCACCACTTTCAAAAGCGGTTCCCGGTATTTCATCCAGATACCCCAGCTGCTTCAACTTGGGCAGATCCACTCTGAACTTTTCATATTTTGGCGTTTCCATATCTGCATTGATGATTGGTAAAATCCCCTTATCTTGCTGGAATGTCTCTACCGCACTCTGGATACGGCTCACGCTTTCCCGATAGGCTATTTTAGGGTCCGAATTGCTCTCCGATGGATACATACAACCACTTGCTGTAAAAGCAAACAACAGGAATAACAGCAGACCGCTCATCTGATGTTTCAGACGCTGCCGTCCGCTTCCTTCAACACATTTTGGCTTGTTCCTAATCATCCGTGTCCTCCTAGAATAACGCTTATCTCAGAACCAGTCATCTTCCTGTTGCTGACGTTCCAGTTGTTTCCGAATGGCTGCCTTTAGCGGGTCCTCTGGAACATGAACCGATAGAGAACCACACACCTTGGCCTGACAGGACAGTCGTGTACCTGCTTCCAACAATGAACCCAGCTTGCGCTTTTCTGCATCCGTTGGCGGATACAGTTCCGCCCGATATTCTTCGTTTACGTTCACCTTGCACATCAAGCAAGCCGCTTTACCATCACATCGGGTCGTAATCTTGACTCCGGCACGTCGAGCTGCATGCAGAAGTGTTGCCCCTGGTTTGAGCACGATTGATTTGTTCATGGGTAAAAAAGTAACTTTGTAGTCCATTATGTTCCTCCCTACTGTGACCATGCAAAGCCAACAAGTTCTTCCACTTCGGCTCTAAAGCGGCTTGTCCATACATTCTGTTGACTTAAAAGCATCATTATAGGTTGATGGGCATGTGGTTGCTGTCGCATCTGTGACGCAATGGGTACATAACGATCTTCTCGACCTCGCAGCATATTAAACAACAGTTCATGCGCAAGCGGCATCAGTCGCAGGGTATATGAACCCACTTGTGCTACTGGTGCATGCGGAGCAAGTACATGTTCAATCTCAATACGGTACCAACTTTTGCGAGCCCATATTTCGAAGCCACCAACCAGTTCCAGCGCACATTCACCAACCTGATAGTGGCTTAGCAGAGAAGCATAAGGTCCTGTTTTATCCACTGTAGGCTCGTCAAGCATTTCCCCTGGAGCACTACGGTGAAGTTCCTTAGCAGCAGCAACATCCGCATAAATATCAATATCTCTGGGAGCCTGTTGCAACTCTACTCCCTGAAGCAGCAAACCACAGCTTCCTCCAAGCAACCATGTCTGTGGCTGTGTGTTCCAGGCTTTGGCCGTTTCCAGCAAAGCCGCGTGTAATTCCGGATAACGCTCTGTCCGACCCTCCGTATCATGCGGCCCCATAGGCTCACACTCCCCTCATCCGTGTTCATTGTGTCAGTTCTTATGATGTGCTTATGCGGATGTAAACTTCAGGCATAGGAAATCAGGTCAGAGAAGCGATTCCACCGAAAAAGCCAATCAGCATAATCAAAAATGCAATTAAGGAAAGAATCCCCCGTACAATACCTTTTGTTTTGGCACGAGCAAACGTAATCAGGAATACAGATAGTCCCATAATGAGGATGGCGACCAATGACAGCCACATCTTGTCCATTGCGCTCATAATCCAGCAGTCTCCCCTTCAGTCCGATATTCATCACTGACACTGTGACAATTGCAACCATTATAACACGAAATTCAGCTCAACTTTCCAAAAAAAAGACAAAAAAGCAAGCCGACAGGAGCCGACTCGTCTTTTTGTCTTACTGGATCACCTGCACAAGCAGGCGTGATCTATTATTTTTTCATCATCATTTTCATTAACGATTCCATACTGCTCGGATTCAATCCGCTTTTCTTGACCGCACTCACAATATCCTTAACCGTATCCTCAGATACCGGAACTTTCGCCATGGCGGATACTTGTTTGATCAATTGGCGCAACTGAGCTTCATTTTGAATCGTCGTTGGTTTCACCGTGCTTGCCAATTTCTTGACGGCACCTTCTGTGATCGTTTTACCCGTTTTCTTGTTGATTGCATTCAGCGCATCTTTGGAAATGTTGTTACCCATTCGTCTCCCCTCCTCCGGCAATACTCATGTGTATAGTATGAGTCCGCAACAGAAAAGGTGAATAAGCTTCTCATTTCACAAATAGGTTTAGGCTGATTACAATCAGGAATGCCATTGCTCCCAGGTTTCAAGCTTCATGACTTCCATTTCAGTCTTCGGGTCACGTCCCATCAAGGCTTCAACTGCATCACGCGGCTGTCTCTCCTGGAATAAAACATGATACAGCTGATCCGCAATCGGCATTTGCACACCGTATTTTTGCGAGATGAAATAGGCAGCTTGTGTAGTTCGAATGCCTTCTACCACCATGCCCATGGACTTCAGAACATCATCCAGCTTCTGTCCCTGGCCCAACATCGAACCTGCTCTCCAGTTCCGGCTATGCTGACTTGTAGCCGTTACAACCAGATCTCCGATTCCGGCAAGTCCCGAAAACGTTAGCGGATTCGCTCCCATCTCTACACCAATACGTGTGATCTCTGCCAGACCACGTGTTAGCAAGGCAGCCTTGGCATTATCACCAAATTGAAGACCATCGGACATACCTGCACCAAGAGCAATAATGTTTTTGAATGCGCCTGCCAGCTCAACACCGAGCATATCCCGATTCGTGTAAACCCGGAAATAGGCATTCATAAACAAAGCTTGAGCAGCCTCCGCAGATGACTTATCCAATGAAGCTACAACCACAGTAGTCGGACAACGCTTCACCACTTCTTCCGCATGGCTTGGGCCAGAAAGAACAACAACACGGCCTTCTTCACATTCAAGTTCTTCTGAAATGACTGTAGACATCCGTTTGAGGCTTTCTGTCTCAAAACCTTTGGTTGCATGAATGACTAACATCTCAGGCTTATAATAAGCCTTAAGCTGGTTCGTAACTGCACGCATGGCTGAAGAAGGCGCAACAATTAACACAGCTATAGCGCCTTCCACCGCAGCTTCCATATCACTTGTTGCCTGAATACGTGGTGAAAGCTCCGCATCCGGAAGATAGCGAGTATTGGTGTGCTTGCTATTGATTTCGTTAGCCTGGTCTTCACCACGTGTCCACATCATCACGTCCAACTGATTGGCGGCAAGTACACTGGCCAGAGCCGTTCCCCAGCTCCCAGCGACCAGAACAGCAACTTTTTTAGACAACTCGTTTACCCCCTCCAGGGTTTTTCGATCCCAATTTATTTTCCTGTCCTTTGGCGAGCTTCGCAATATTGGTACGATGTCTCCAGAACGCAAACAGACAAATAATTAGACTCCCCCAGAAGATATTCATTGAATATCCGGGTAATACCAGGATAAAGATCGGTGTAAATGCTACAAAAATCAGCGACCCCAATGAAACATATCGGGTCAATACAATAGACAGAATAGCGATCACCCCAGCACATAACGCAGGTAGGAAAGCAAGACTCACCAGAACGCCAATGGCCGTGGCAATCCCTTTTCCTCCACGAAAATGGAAGTAAAGAGGCCAGTTATGTCCTGCAATGGCTGCTATACCACTGAGTGCAGGAATCCAGGCAGAACCGTCACTCAGCCAGATTCCAATCCATACAGCTGCAACACCCTTAAGTACATCAAGTAACAGAACAGCGATTGCCGGTCCTTTACCCAAAATACGCAACGTATTGGTAGCTCCTGCGTTTCCGCTTCCGTGCTGACGAATATCGATCCCCCGTATCGCTTTTGCAAGGAGGACACTAAAGCTGATCGAACCGAGCAGATAACTCAGCACAATCGCTGCGATTTGTAAAATCACACACTTCTCCCCTAACCTTCGTCGGACTTCCTCCGAGTAAATATACGGATTGGTGTACCTTCAAAGTTAAACGCTGCACGGATTTTGTTCTCCAGATAGCGCTCGTATGAGAAGTGCATCAATTCCGGATCGTTCACAAAAACAACCATGGTCGGTGGCTTAACGGCAACCTGAGTCACATAGTTGATTCTCATTCTCCGTCCTTTATCTGTTGGCGGAGGGTTAATAGCTACCGCATCCGATACGACATCGTTAAGCAGATGCGTCTGAACACGCAACGAGTGTTGTTCAGCTACATGTTTTACAACCGGCAATAATTTTTGTAAGCGTTGTTTTGTCAGGGCTGACAAAAATACGACTGGAGCATACGTCATAAACAGGAAGTGATCCCGAATTTTCGTCTCAAACTCTTTCATCGTTTTGTCATGCTTCTCAACTACATCCCATTTGTTCACGACAAACAAAGACGCCTTGCCCGCTTCAAATGCATATCCAGCAATATGCTTGTCCTGCTCAATAATGCCTTCTTCACCATTAATGACAATCAGAACGACATCCGCACGCTCGATCGCACGCATAGCACGCATTACACTGTATTTCTCAGTTGTTTCATATACTTTACCACGCTTACGCATACCTGCTGTATCAATCAGCACGTAACGTTGGCCGTCTTTTTCAAAAGGTGTATCAATCGCATCCCGGGTCGTTCCAGCCACATCACTTACAATGACACGCTCTTCCCCCAGAATAGCGTTCACCAGTGAAGATTTACCCACATTAGGACGTCCGATCAGAGCTACACGAATGACATCTTCATCGTAAGTCTCTTCCTCAAGTTCTGGCAACTTCTCCACAATAGCATCAAGCAAATCACCTACACCTGTACCGTGACTTCCGGATACGCCGATGGGATCACCGAAACCGAATCCATAAAACTCATAAATGAGCTCACTTCGTCCGATATTATCCACTTTGTTAACAGCTACAACAATAGGCTTGCCTGAGCGGTAGAGCATCTCTGCTACCTCTTCATCCGATTGCGTAATACCTGCTTTTGCATCACACATGAATACAATAACGTCCGCTTCTTCAATAGCGAGCTCTGCTTGCATCCGAATCGATTTTAAGATGACATCTTCACCATCAATTTCGATACCACCTGTATCAATGATACTAAATGGTTTACCGTTCCATTCACCGATTCCATATATACGGTCACGGGTAATGCCCGGCTTGTCTTCCACAATGGCCAGTCTGTCGCCGATGATCCGATTGAAAATGGTGGATTTACCCACGTTCGGTCGTCCGACAATTGCCACAACGGGTCTTGCCATACAGTCCACTCCTCCTGTCCATACTTACGATAATCATCATAGCAAAAAAGATAAGTCTTGGCTAACGTTTCATGCCAAATTACTTGCAATAAAAACAATCGGCGAACCCGCCTGGGGCTCGCCGATCTTGCTTTTATTATTCAGCAAAATATGCAGTATATAACTTAGAACCATGCATTGTTAACTTATTTGAATTTGCTGAGTTTGTCACCAAACAGTTCGCCGAGCGTAGTGCTCATACCTTGATTGTTCAAGGAAACGTTTGGATTGTTGATTTCTTCACGTGGAGCGTTGTTTCTTGCTGGACGCTCTGATTTTTGTGGTTGAGCAGGAGCTTCTTCTGTTTCTTTGATGCTCAAGCTTACACGTTGCTCAGAAGGGTTCATGTCCAAGATTTTAACTTGAACTTCTTGTCCTTCTTTCAGCACTTCATGAGGAGTGCCGATGTGTTTGTGGGAGATTTGCGAAATATGCACAAGTCCCTCAACACCAGGAGCGATTTCAACAAATGCACCGAAGTCGACCAGACGTTTTACAACACCTGTTACGATATCGCTGGAATTGAATTTTTCGCTTGCAGTTTCCCAAGGACCTGGTTGAACTGCTTTCATGCTCAGGCTGATTTTGCCTTTTTCAGGGTCAACTTTCAGCACTTTCACACTAACTTTGTCGCCTTCAGACAGAACGTCGGATGGTTTTTCAACGTGTGTCCAAGCCAGCTCGGATACGTGAACCAAACCGTCAACTCCGCCCACATCAACAAATGCTCCGAATTGAGTCAAACGTTGTACTGTACCTTCGATCACTTGACCTTCTTGCAAACCAGCCATAACCGTTGCTTTGTTTGCTTCGAATTCTTGTTCCAGTACGTCTTTTTGGGAAAGGATCACTTTGTTGTTCTCACGGTCGATCTCTTTCACTTTAACACGCAGTGTGCGTCCTTTGTAGTCGCTGAAGTCTTCAACGAAATGGCGTTCAACCATGGATGCCGGGATAAATCCACGTACGCCCACGTCTGCTACCAGACCACCTTTAACAACATCACCTACAACAACTTCGAATACGTCTTGGTCTTCAAAATGCTTTTGCAATTGATCCCAAGCGTTTTCGCTGTCGATTGCACGTTTGGACAGAACGAGTTTTTCTTTCTCGTCGTCGATGCTAAGAACTTTAGCTTCAACTTCTTGTCCAACTTCTACTGCATCAGACGCGCTGTCCACATGTAATGAAGACAGTTCACGAATTGGAATGACACCGTCATATTTATATCCAATGCTCACATAGGCTTGGTTATCTTCCAATTTGACGATGGTTCCTTTTACGGTATCTCCTTTTTTCAAGGAAACGAATTGATCCAACTCATCTTGGGTTGCTTCTTGATTTTTCATTTCTTCCGACATGTCAAATACCCTCCTCAATTCAAAAACCCCATTATATTCAAACCTGCCTGTAGCAGAGTTCAAAACACTTTCATCACTGAGTACTCAAGCTTTAGTCTCCCTCAAAAATATGGAAACATGCACTCAGCTACCGACGAAGCCATTACTTGCTTGGCACGCCCGTTTGCACCATTTCGTTAATCTTGGACATAATCTTTTCAGTCGCCTTCTCCAGAGCTTCTCCGGAGGGGTCTTCCTTGAACTCGTCCAAACTTACTGGTGCTCCATATACAACTTTCATCTTACGAAAAACTTTGTAGTTACCGATAATAGCAGTAGGAATAACTGTAGCGCCACTACGGAGAGCAAAACTCGCTGCTCCTTTTTTGCCGATACCTCCATCATTGTGACGGCTCCCCGAGGGGAAGATCCCAAGCACTTGACCATCACGCAAAATATTGAGTGAGGTTTTGATGGATTCCTTGCTCACACCTCCACGTTTAACGGGGAAAGCGCCTACGGCTTTAATAATTCGGCCGAGTACCGGAATTTCAAACAATTCGCTTTTGGCCATGAAACGCACCTGACGGCGAATTTTGATACCAACAGTTGGAGGATCGAAGTTACTAATATGATTGGAACATAAAAGTACGCCGCCTTCTTTCGGAATATTCTCCCGTCCAACGGCCTCCAAGCGGAAAAGAATGGTGTAAATGATCCGCAGTAATGTGCTGCAAAATGTGTAAATCATAGACCGATCTCTCCTCTGACCATTGTGCAATAAGATACGATTTTGTCAACCACTTCATGAATGTTCATCTGTGTTGTATCCAGGACGATAGCATCCTCAGCACAACGCAGTGGGGAAATTTCCCGATTCTCATCCAATCTGTCACGGGTGGCAATGTCTCGCTCCAGCTGTTGCAACGTCAGTCCTTCAGAGGGGTCCAGTTCTTTGAAGCGGCGAAGCGCACGCTCTTCCACACTGGCAGTCATAAAGATTTTCACTTCCGCATCGGGCAATACTGTCGTTCCGATATCGCGTCCATCCATAACGACGCCCTTGCGCAAAGCCATTTGCCGCTGAGTATCCACTAATTGCGTACGCAGCCCCTCGATTTGCGCATATCGGGACACGATTCCCGTCACTTCACGGGAGCGGATTTCCGAGGTTACTTCTTCCCCATTACAGAACACTTTCTGTCCGTCGGGATCCGGTTGTAAATCAATGACCAGCTTTTGGGCTTCCTGAAGTACCTGTGTCACTTCTTCTGGCGCAATATCTTTCCGAAGCATGTGCAAGGTTACCGCACGGTACATTGCGCCTGTATCGACGTATACATACGCGAGCGCCTCTGCAACCAATCGGGCCACCGTGCTTTTCCCGGCACCGGCAGGTCCGTCAATTGCAACGTTCATTTTCCCGTTCTCTGATGTGTTCTGGCTTGCCAACGGGGCATTCCTCCTCAAACGATAAACCTCAATAAAAAAACAGGCATTGCCTGCATCGTGAAAATTATACCACACTCTACACATGGATGCAAAAACAGACAAATCAGCGCTGCTCGTACTCATTCACCGTTTGCAATTGAATTGGCGTTCCTTCCAGACGATCAACTGTGGTCAAATTCTTTTTAAAGCCTGGTACCAACAGCAGTAATTGATACACCACAAGCAGGATCAAAAGGGCTGTAATCAGAATCGTAACCCTTCGCTCCATTCGTCTGGAGAAAACATAATAAAGTCGTTCATATCTGCGGGTTGCATGACGATGATTCATGGCAATTCCTCCGTTTTTTACATTACGGTGCCCGCAGTTCCCTCTATTTATGCCACAACATTCCTATTTCGTGCGATAGTCCAGTTGCCGTTCGAAACAAAACTTGATAATTTTCTGGCGCTCCGAATCTGAGATCTGCACAAATTTCAGCATGCATAGTTGTCTGCCGGTTTCCAGGGTTTTGATCCGCACAACTTCAGCTTCAAAATTCACATGTTCAATGATTGAATTCCGGTACGGAACAAGCAACCAGCATTTCAATTTTTGACCTTCAGCTATTGAAAACCCCGCTTCGCCGTAGATGGACAATCCACCGCCACCGATATCTTCAGTCAATCCAACGGCACGGGTCAGATCTTCACTCTGGATGGCCAATTCGAGGTTTGCATGAACACGAAGAAAGCTACGACGTTGTATTTTGGAAATATCGCTCGAAAGAGGTTTACGGATACGAACAAGACGAACCACATCTTCTTCAAATCCTGTAACAAAGGTATTAAAATAATGCCGGACTCCATCCTCCGTAATATATGAAATAGACAATTCTTCTCCGAAAAAGAGCCTTTTCAGACGGCTGCTTCCTTGTTGCATCGGAACTTCGATCAGAAAACTGCTTTCATCCATGTCTGCAATGCGTGATTTGTACTCTTTGTGTTCCTCTTTTTCATCTGCAGAAGCAATCTGGATGTATAAAATTTCATTTATTTTAGGAAACAAGCTGTTCACCGCCACTTTATGTATTTATCTTCGTATGTACAAGGACTATTATACCATGACCTTTCTCACATTGAACAAGAAAAAAACAGACCACATCGTGGTCTGCCGCAATTATTCGCTCAACTTAAAATTGAGATTATTCATCTTTTTATGAGGTTGCATTGACCGGTTTGATCTCTTCAACCGCTTCTTCTATTCCTGTATTCGCATTAATGTATATCCGGTAACGAGAACCGTTAATTTTCCCTCCGAATTCATAACACAATACTTCTTTGCTGTAATCATTCTCAATCAGGGATTTGCGTACATAATTTTCTTCAAAGTCCGAGTTGAGCTTTTGACGTGCCTGCTGCTCCGTAAGTGTTGCTTTCGGAATTTTGCGCTTGTCATTATGTTCGTAGACAAAGTCACTCGCCTGAAATCCGGTTACTTCTCCTGTGTCCAGTCCTACACGAACTGACATTTTCTCAGGATAGATCAGGGTGTCCCCTTGCTTACGCACATAAGTAAGGTTACCCAGATTACCAAATTCATCGTAATTGACGGCCTTCATATCTTTGTAGCCTTTATTCGTTAGAAATTGATCTGCTTTTGCCATGGCATCCTGACGAGATACTTTTTTGGTTCCAATCGGACGTGTATCACTGTAAGAGATAAGCATCCCCCCATTACGGGTGAAATCCATCATCAGTTTGCCATTGTTGGCATGATCGACCGTCGCAGTATACGATTCCCAGTCTGTTCCTTTACCGTTTTCCTGCACTTTGATTTTGCTGCTGTCCGCATCAGAGAATTTTGCAGCCTTGCTCTGAATCTGTTCTTTGGTCACCGGCATGCCATCCAGTTTCTTGACTGTTCGTTTTGCATAGATATTCGATACGGAAGGACCCCAATCAAGCTCCGGGTATTCCTGCACCTTTTTGTTCACAGTACGAAAACCATCAACGATCGTGTTATCCATTGTTTGCTCCTGTGTTGCCATGGCAGTCTCCGCGTCCATCCAGCGCAAACGATCCGTCAGAACTTTCTGCTGTACATCCTGCAGATTCTTGGTGATTTCGGATGAATTCTGATACAGCTTTTTCAAGTTGCCCATTTCCTTCTCACTTAGCGGTTCGTTCGTCAAGTCACGCATCGAGGCCCGATAGGCAAAGTTGGAAATACGCGAGAGAAATTCCTCTGTCTCGTTAAATGGCAGCATGGTGAGTGGCAGTTGGTTAATCTCATTCTGCGCTTCACTGGTGAGTCGCCATACATTCATCAAACCTTTGCGATGCATCCCCTGCGATGTGGAATGAACTGCCAAAGTGTTGCCAATCTCCGAATGCAATTTATCCATATGAAAAGATAAATCGTGAAAGGCACGCTGATATTGATTCTCTGCCTTGATCAGAATTGCATTCTTCTCCTGGTTCTCCTGATAGCCCCACACGAGCGCACCGACCAGCAGAACCGCAAATATCGGAAACATAACTGAACTTAAACGTTTATACATCGGTAGAGTCTCCTTTCTTCTAAACCACTACCTCTATTGTGGATCGAAGAAAGATCTCTTATGCATGCGATTTCCAGTCCTTACACAAGCAGGCTGCTGAAGTACCGTTTGGGTCCTCCTTTTAATTCAACTGAACCCCAGTAACCATGCCCTCTTCTTCAATTTCAAACTGGTCTCTGTTATCACAGAGGCACTGCTTGAATCCCGTCTCGATCCGGCCCCGTTCCTTCTTGCCACGTAATGTAAAACGTTCCCCGCATTGTTTGCATCTGATTTTAATTTTAATTCTCATCACAGTCGATCTCCGTTTCTGTTGGTCATTCCCCGGGAGTTTATCCGTAAAAAACAAAAACACACCGGAGCCATAGGCGCAATATGCGCTTTATGTCCACCAGTGTGTCCGTATTTTTATAATTTAACCTCTTCCTCCCGCTTCACAAAACGAAAAGGAGAACGGTTATTGGCACGTGTGATTTTACCCATTGCCCCATACCACAGGCCCGCCATTAGCGGCGCTATAAACCACAACCAATGATTCACCATGGTGTTCATGATGACATCGTACAATGCATGCCAGAAAAAAGGTAACACCAGAGAAAGAACCAGATACCACCGCTTTTTCTTACCACCGATAAACTTGGCTTTACCCATATAATAACCCATGATTACCGCAAACATAGCGTGCCCTGAAACAGGGAGCAGTGCCCGAAGGAACATGGCTGAGACGGATGCATTCCCCGCAAAGGCATACAACACATTCTCAACAGTGGCAAATCCAAGTGAAACAGCGACTGCATATAAGATGCCGTCATACGGCTCATCAAATTCGGTGTGATTATAGATGATATGGTAAAGTACGAACCATTTAACGAATTCCTCCACACCACCTGAGATCATAATGGCCTCAAGATAAGGATTATCCCCGAGCCACATCATCATGCCACGCTGAATAATCATCACAGGCAGTACCATCAGAATCCCCATGAGGAAAACCCGCAATACCATATGAAGTGGCTCATAATCATAACGGTCTTTCAGGTAAAAGTATGTTAACAAGGCGAGACCCGGAGCAACTGCTGCCGCTAAGACCGAAAACAAAAGCACCGAAATTCCCTCCTCTGACTAAAGACGCGATTACAACTAGAGATTAATCCTGGCGTTTGAAGTGGGTGCAGATAACATCAATCGCTTGTGCAGGAATAACAACCTTACCATACTCTTCCATGACTGCTGGAGTAACTGAGGAACCTTCGCCAAATTCAGCAAGCAAGGCAATCAATGCCGCATGTTTGGTGGAATCTACCTCATCTGGCTCCAAATGCAAGAACCACTTGTCTTTATAAGAATAAAGTCTCCCAGCATCCGTAACATGCTGACGCAACATATGTGCAGCTTCAATGAGCACTTCAAAGTCCTTGAATGCATAAACGATGGAATCGCTTTGCTCGAGTGTAACTTCCATTTCATATACTTCTTCAGGAAGATCATCTTCATGACCTGAACCATATTGTTGCGGATCATATTTTCCACGTGTGACAATGACAACCATCCCTTGAGCGGGAAGTGCGAATACTTCGACAGCGAGTGGACCTGTGGCATCAAATCCAAGTTCGGAATAGGCCTGATCCATCATTTCAGTGAACAGTTCATGAACCTTAGGTATTTCCTGCCACATATCTTCTTTTTGTATTCCGCGCTCGCTCAGATCGTCAAAGGTCAGGAAAATCCGTATCTTATCGTGACTTAGTCGTTCTATTTTCATACAGGATCTCCCCTTTATAAGCAAGTCTTATAACAGATTATGAAGCACAAAACAATATGTGCTGAAAATAAATCTATGTAGTTATGTTATCATTTTATACCTCTAAATGCACGAAGTAAAATCGACAAAAAAAGAATCATTCCACAGCCAATCCAGACTGTGGATGATTCTAATTGGAGGTTTTGGTTTATAAACCCGGTACTGTTGTGTTTGTTTGACTTAAAATTTGCTCAACTTCATGCTTCACATCGGGATTGGTGCGAATAAAATCTTTGAGCATGCTCATATTCGCTTCTTTTTCCTGCGGTGTGATTGCTCTTGCGGTCTTTGCTACCGGATTTTTGTGGGATTCACCATGTTGATTTTGCTTGCTTGTGAACCCGTCCATACCCGGGAAAGTCATCTCCATCATCTTATGTTTTGCCTGATCCATCATATTTCTTGATGAACCCGATGACATCATGGGCAATTTGCCTTTGGATAGCCATGAACTGGCTGCAACACCAATGACAAGACCCCAAAAAAAGGATGACGTCTTCATTACACCAACCTCCTTCAAGTGTTAAAATCATGTTTAGTGTTTGCGGGAGTGAGCGATCTCATTCCGTATAAATACAGGAAAGCGAGTTGAAATCATGTTCAGACATACCGCCGCATTGATCATTGCTGCAAGTTTGCTGCTGTCGGCTTGTGGGACAGCAGAAGAAAAAACATCTGATAATTCCGCACCAGCGGGCGAATCAACTACCACGGTTCAAGAAGAGCAAGGTAACTCTAACCCAACTGAAACAGAAGAACC
Source organism: Paenibacillus sp. 1781tsa1 (assembly GCF_024159265.1). Lineage (NCBI taxonomy): Bacteria > Bacillati > Bacillota > Bacilli > Caryophanales > Paenibacillaceae > Paenibacillus > Paenibacillus sp. 1781tsa1. The sequence goes on from NZ_JAMYWY010000001.1 coordinate 4,510,759, forward strand.
CGGAACTGGTGTGCCCGAGCCTTCAACGGAAGATTCAACTGCGACAGAAGAAGAACCTGAATCTTCGGAGAAGGTTTCTACAGAAGAGAAAGTGGAAAAGACGTATCATATGAATGAAAATTATTATATTAAACCAAACGATGATTCAAACCCAAGCAAAGTGGTCTTGTTAACGTTTGATGATGGACCCAAAGAAGAAAAAATGATCACTTCACTAATCGACACTTTAGATAAACATAACGCTAAAGCGATATTTTTCGTCAATGGATATCGGGTGAAAAGCCATCCGGAATTGCTCAAACTCATACATGAACGGGGTCAGATTGTAGGCAATCATGCCTGGGATCATGAAGATCTCCAAAAAATGTCTAAATCTGAGGCGGCAAAACAGGTTACAGATGTCCAAAAAATAGTGAAGGATACCATTGGTGAGGAACCGCAATTTTTCCGGCCACCTTTTGGATCGGGTAATGATGAACTGAAGGCTGCTGTGAAGAAGAATGGCATGTTATATATGACATGGTCTAATGGTTCTCTCGATTGGGATAAAAGCACCAAAGACAAACCGGAAAAAGTCATTCAAAATGTACTGGACCAGTTAAATCCAGGAAGCAATATTTTGATGCATGAATTGCCATGGACGGTTGAAGCATTGGATGAGTTGCTGACCAAGCTCGAAAAGAAAGGCTACTCCTTTGTTGATCCGCGTGCAATAGAATTGGAAGCTCGTTAAATCCTGATTTCTCGCATCAAAAGTTAAACAGCCTTGATCCAATGGATCAAGGCTGTTTCTCTGTGAATGCTTTTTCCGCGGGCACTCTTAATGTGATGATATGCATCTCCGCAGGACAACCTAGTCGGAGAGGAAGATGATTCGTACCGTATCCTCTGCTAACCAGCATTTTACCTTCTTGATGAACGTCCTCCGGATTGCGCTTCAGGGAGTACCACCCATTCGATATGGGACGATAGGCTTTACTAAGGAACACAGGTCCCAAAAATGGTAATACCAATTGCCCGCCATGTGTATGACCACTTAAAATAAGATCTGCATTTTGCTCCAAGCGAAGGGCCTGCAAAGGATCATGAATGATCGCAATTTTGCAAAAACTGTCGCCGACCTGCTGTAACAATTCATCACCCTGTTTGGAACGATAATCTATACCGATCAGACTCAATCTGTCATTGCCCCGTTGCAGATATTCCACATTATCCTGCAGGAGCTGAACGCCCGACTCCTGAAGAGTTCGAGCAAGTTGAGCGGTACCAGCCCGCTTGTCATGGTTGCCATACACCGTAAAAGAAGGAGCAATATTCGATAAGAGTCTCATATTATGTCTAACCAGAGACCATGAGATCCCTTTTTCCGCAACGTCTCCACCGATTAGAACCCAGTCCACTTTGTTTTTAAAGTTTTCCAGATCCTTCTGCTTTAGCTTGCGCTTATGAGTGTCGGATACGTACAAAATCATGGCCCCGTCAAAGGATGTTGGCAGATGAGGAACTTCAACCTCTTCTTCAATCATTTGATGAACATGGGCTTCACGCCACATATGAAAGAGAAGCAAAACTCCCATCAAAATGACTAATCCTGCAAGTAATAACATTACCACGGCAAGGGAAGGAACGTGTTCAGAGCGGGTGCCCCTTTTACTCCCCACCAAACCAGGCTAATCGTTAACATGACAAAAATAAAAATGAGTGAATTGACAAACCTCTTGCTCAATTTTAAACGACGTGAAGGATGTAATTCTGTCCGTGTAGGAAGCGAACCCGCTTCGGGGATCGATTCTTCTGTTGATTTTGGCGTTTTTTTGGAGCGTGATGGTGCCCTTTGAGGAAGCACTGGACTTTCCAGTTTTTCTGTATAAGGCTTGCGCTGTGATCTAGGTAAAGTAACGGAAGTAATTGGTGTAATTCCGCCAACCTCAGCAGCTGCTGCTGTCTCAGCAATGATGCTTACTTGAGAAGCCACCTCTCGCTCGGATGTCTCTTTTTTATCCGATTGACGATGGCGCTGACTGCCATATGTCTTCATTCTACTTAATGGCTGATTCATGATCCCCTCCGAAAACGTATCGCTAATCCGGACACCAAATCAATAATAAAGTGACATAATATAGGCGCCCATAATGTGCCGGATTGCATGTAAATCCAACCCAATCCATAACTTGAGACAAACACCCAGCCTGTTGGAATCCAGTGACGCAGATAACGAATGTGGATAACTGCAAATAAAATACTTGTCCAGTAAGGACCGATGGCATGTTGGATGGCTCCACGGAATAATAATTCCTCACACACAGCAACAATGGCTGCTATACATACAATGTGCCAGATCGGACGCCCACGGAACAGCATCTCGTTAATTCCACCGTCATCCATGCTTTCCTGAGGTATAACATACGACAGTACCAAGTCCATAACAAGCATAATGCCAGCAAGACCAAGACCCCACCATACAAATTGGTAATTGTCAGGCCATGCGAGTACATCTAACAAGTTTCGTTTTTGCAACAAGATCCACACAACTCCGATAATCAGTGTCAGGCCTTGTGTAAAGTATAGATTGATTAAAAGCAAACGCTCGGTAAGCTGCTGTGGCTCAGCCTTCTGAATCTTGAACTTGGGAAACTTGAATTTTTTCATCGGATGCGTCTGTCCTCTTGAGTTAAATTTGATGGATAACAATTACGTTGTCCAATCGGATAGTATACTAAATGATAGCCAAAAAACCAAATAGGTTCAAGGCCTGCCCCAAGTCCTGGTTTTGTGTCATTGCCATTACTTCATTAAAGCAGTAAAATCCGGTTCATCAAACAGCTTATATTCCATCTTCTTGTTGTAAGTACAGTAAGGATTGTATTGCTTATGGTGACTTTGTTTACGTATGAACTGAAAGACATCTGCAAAACAATTTAAAACATTTAAGCCTATTGACATGCTCATGTCAGCCATGATACATTATGAAAAAATTAGTCACGTTAAACACGATGATGGAAAAAAGACGTTGCTTCGTCTTACAGAGAGCCGATGGTTGGTGTGAATCGGTGGCAGGCAAATGGTCTTGAGCGCTCCTGAGTTATTGCATTGAAATTGGAGTAGGTGCAATCGGTTTAGACCCGTTATCCTCTTCGGTCTTCATTGACCGCTAAGACTGTCGTTGCGAAACGGCGGTGAATTAGGGTGGTACCACGACAACTCTCGTCCCTTATTGCGCAAGCAGTATGTGGATTGAGAGTTTTTTGATTTATTTTAAAGGATATCTGTGGAATCACTCTATTTGCTTCACCTTCCCCCTCTGCTGCGACACCGCGTTGTTGGGCGGAAGAATCAACCTGGTTTTAAGGAATACCTCTTCCCTGAGGTCAAACCTTGACGATATAGATACACATACCTAAGGAGGAAGAAACCATGTACAAAGTTTTAGTGTCGGACCCAATCAGTGATCTCGGTATCCAGCAACTGGTGGATGCAAATGATGTTGTTGTTGAGAAGAAAACCGGTCTTAGTGAAGATGAACTTGTTGCCATTATTGGTGATTATGATGCCCTCTTGGTTCGTAGCCAGACTCGTGTTACAGATCGTATTATGACGGCGGGTACCAACCTTAAAGTGATCGGACGTGCAGGTGTTGGTGTAGATAATATTGATCTGGAAGCTGCTACACAGCGCGGTATCATCGTTATTAACGCACCTGATGGCAATACCATCACAACCTGTGAGCATACGTTTGCCATGATGATGGCATTGGCACGACACATTCCTCAGGCATATGCCAAGACTATTCAGGGTACGTGGGATCGTAAAACCTTCCTGGGTGTGGAACTAAGAAATAAAACGCTTGGTGTACTGGGTATGGGACGGATCGGTAGTGAAGTTGCCAAGCGCGCCAAAGCATTCGGAATGGACATTCTTGCTTACGACCCGTTCCTCACGGAGGAGCGTGCCGAGAAGCTGCAAGTGAAGCTGGCTAGTGTAGATGATATCATTCGCAATGCGGACTTCATGACCGTTCATACGCCATTAACACCGGAAACACGGCACATGATTTCACGTCCACAATTCGAAGTGATGAAAAAAGGCATGCGTATCATCAACTGTGCTCGTGGTGGTGTAGTTGACGAGATGGCACTTGTGGAAGCCATTGACGAAGGCATTGTTGCCGGAGCAGCATTTGATGTATTTGAAAGTGAACCACCTGCTCAGGACCATCCATTCCTGAATCACCCTAGCATCATCGTCACACCTCACCTTGGTGCATCCACTGTTGAGGCACAAGAAAACGTAGCAATTGACGTATCCGAACAAGTTCTTCATATTTTGCGCAATGAACCATTCAAAAACGCAGTTAACATGCCGGCTGTTGCACCAACCGTAATGAACAAATTGCAGCCTTATTTCAAATTGGGTGAAACGTTGGGGAGTTTTGCAGCACAGATTACACAAAATGCAGTGCAGGAGATTCGTATCGACTATGCTGGTGAACTTTCTGAAGTAGATACTTCTCCTCTCACACGTTACATTGTGAAAGGGATTCTCGCCAGACATTTGGGTGGGGAAGCCAACATCGTTAACTCCATGCATCTGGCCAAAATCCGTGATCTGAATGTGGTTGTAAGCCAAACCTCAGCAACCAAAGGATTCACTAACCTGATTACCGTAACATTGGTTACAACTCAGGATGCTGAGGAACGCCGTGTAGCGGGTACATTGCTTGCAGGTTATGGAGAACGTATCGTTCGTCTGGACAAATTCCCGGTAGATATCGCTCCGGAAAGTCATCAAATCTTGATCTCACATAACGATAAACCGGGTATTATCGGTCGTGTAGGTACACTGCTTGGACAAAACGATGTCAACATCGCATCCATGCAGGTTGGACGTAAAATTATCGGTGGTGCAGCGATTATGATTCTGACCGTAGATAAAGCTGTTCCAAAAGATGTGCTTGTGCAGCTTGCTGCGCTGCCTGAGATTAATACTGCTGTTGAAATCGTGCTGGAATAATCATACGTATTGTAAAGGTATAAGAAAAGACGGGACCCTCGTGGTTCCGTCTTTTTTTGTCGCTAAGTAAGTTACGTATTCATTTCAATTTCAAATTAAATTTGATAATGGTGAGTGATACTTCTGGCCGTGCGGAACTTACTCTTTCGGTCGCCCCAAGCACCTAATATTTGATTGACCCACTATCTCGAAAGAAAGAGAAACCCAAGATCTAAAAATGATCTGGGTTTCTCGACAATCTGATGCACCAATCCCGTATGAGTTCCACTTCTTTTGCCCATTAGGGAAATAGTATAATACGATATCAACTATTAACTTAACTGAATAATGTTTAGTGTAGATCCCGGAGGAGAAAGAATAGCTGTGCCAACAAGCCCGAATAATTGTAACTGTATTGTTGAACCAGCGGTAACGGTAACCATAAAGTCAGACTGCAGCTGACTGAGAGAAAGTACTGGAGATACTACACTCGCTGGAATAGCTGTACCGTTAAGTAAAACCCGAGATTGGATAGCAAGTGCAGCTGTCAGATTTATTTTGTATGAGATATAGTAACGACCTGCATTGGCAAGCGTGAAGGTGTCATTTGTCCCATTGACGGTTATACCTGTGCCAATATTTTGGTTATTCGGTAATGGAACGAGTGTACCACCCAATATTACAACAATCGTACCATTAGTGTTCTCAGCAAAAGCCGAGTTAGATGTTACAGATGTTCCCGTTGCTCCTGTAACTCCAGTTGTCCCTGTTGCCCCCGTACTTCCCGTTACGCCGACTCCTGTGGCCCCGGTTATACCTGTCGCTCCTGTTTCCCCAGTCGCACCCGTTGACCCGGTACTTCCCGTTATGCCGACTCCTGTGGCTCCGGTTATACCTGTCGCTCCTGTTCCCCCAGTCGCACCAGTTGCTCCGGTACTTCCCGTTACGCCGACTCCTGTGGCTCCGGTTATACCTGTCGCTCCCGTTTCCCCAGTCGCACCAGTTGCTCCGGTACTTCCCGTTACGCCGACTCCTGTGGCTCCGGTTATACCTGTCGCTCCTGTTCCCCCAGTCGCACCAGTTACCCCCGTACTTCCCGTTACGCCGACTCCTGTGGCCCCGGTTATACCTGTCGCTCCTGTTTCCCCAGTCGCACCAGTTGCTCCGGTACTTCCCGTTACGCCGACTCCTGTGGCTCCGGTTATACCTGTCGCTCCTGTTCCCCCAGTCGCACCAGTTACCCCGGTACTTCCTGTTACGCCGACTCCCGTGGCTCCGGTTATACCTGTCGTACCTGTTTCACCAGTGACACCCGTTGACCCGGTACTTCCCGTTATGCCGACTCCTGTGGCTCCGGTTATACCTGTTACTCCTGTTTCACCAGTCACACCAGTAAATCCGGTACTTCCGGTCACACCGACTCCTGTGGCTCCAGTTATGCCTGTTGCTCCCGTTTCACCAGTCGCACCCGTTGACCCGGTACTTCCCGTTATGCCGACTCCTGTGGCTCCGGTTATACCTGTCGCTCCTGTTCCCCCAGTCGCACCAGTTGCTCCGGTACTTCCCGTTACGCCGACTCCTGTGGCTCCGGTTATACCTGTCGCTCCCGTTTCCCCAGTCGCACCAGTTGCTCCGGTACTTCCCGTTACGCCGACTCCTGTGGCTCCGGTTATACCTGTCGCTCCTGTTCCCCCAGTCGCACCAGTTACCCCCGTACTTCCCGTTACGCCGACTCCTGTGGCCCCGGTTATACCTGTCGCTCCCGTTTCCCCAGTCGCACCAGTTGCTCCGGTACTTCCCGTTACGCCGACTCCTGTGGCTCCGGTTATACCTGTCGCTCCTGTTCCCCCAGTCGCACCAGTTACCCCGGTACTTCCTGTTACGCCGACTCCCGTGGCTCCGGTTATACCTGTCGTACCTGTTTCACCAGTCACACCAGTAAATCCGGTACTTCCGGTCACACCGACTCCTGTGGCTCCGGTTATACCTGTTACTCCTGTTTCACCAGTCACACCAGTAAATCCGGTACTTCCGGTCACACCGACTCCTGTGGCTCCAGTTATGCCTGTTGCTCCCGTTTCACCAGTCGCACCCGTTGACCCGGTACTTCCCGTTATGCCGACTCCTGTGGCTCCGGTTATACCTGTCGCTCCTGTTCCCCCAGTCGCACCAGTTGCTCCGGTACTTCCCGTTACGCCGACTCCTGTGGCTCCGGTTATACCTGTCGCTCCCGTTTCCCCAGTCGCACCAGTTGCTCCGGTACTTCCCGTTACGCCGACTCCTGTGGCTCCGGTTATACCTGTCGCTCCTGTTCCCCCAGTCGCACCAGTTACCCCCGTACTTCCCGTTACGCCGACTCCTGTGGCCCCGGTTATACCTGTCGCTCCTGTTTCCCCAGTCGCACCAGTTGCTCCGGTACTTCCCGTTACGCCGACTCCTGTGGCTCCGGTTATACCTGTCGCTCCTGTTCCCCCAGTCGCACCAGTTACCCCGGTACTTCCTGTTACGCCGACTCCCGTGGCTCCGGTTATACCTGTCGTACCTGTTTCACCAGTGACACCCGTTGACCCGGTACTTCCCGTTATGCCGACTCCTGTGGCTCCGGTTATACCTGTTACTCCTGTTTCACCAGTCACACCAGTAAATCCGGTACTTCCGGTCACACCGACTCCTGTGGCTCCAGTTATGCCTGTTGCTCCCGTTTCACCAGTCGCACCAGTAACTCCGGTACTTCCCGTTACGCTGACTCCCGTGGCCCCCGTTATACCTGTCGCTCCTGTTTCACCAGTCACACCAGTAACTCCGGTACTTCCTGTTACGCCGACTCCCGTGGCCCCCGTTATACCTGTCGCTCCTGTTTCACCAGTCACACCAGTAACTCCGGTACTTCCCGTTATGCCGACTCCTGTGGCCCCGGTTATACCTGTCGCTCCTGTTTCACCAGTGACACCAGTAACTCCGGTACTTCCCGTTATGCCGACTCCTGTCGCTCCGGTTATACCTGTTGCTCCTGTTTCACCAGTCACACCAGTAAATCCGGTACTTCCTGTTACGCCGACTCCTGTTGCTCCTGTAACCCCTGTCGCTCCGGTTGCACCTGATGTTCCTGTGGGACCCGTAGAGCCTGCGCCTGCAAGCAGTGTATAATCCGGCGAAGTGCCTGGCGTTCCTGTTGGTGATGCCACATTGGTAATATACGTACTTCCATTGAATGTTACGACCTGACCCGCTGGATACGTCGGCGCTACCGCTGGATCGAATGGTACGATTCCACTCAAACCTGCACCTGTCGCTCCTGTTTCACCGGATGCACCTGTGACTCCGGTACTTCCTGTCACTCCAGCGCCAGTTGCTCCCGTGACACCCGTCGCTCCTGCGCCTGCAAGCAATGTGTAATCTGGTGAGGTGCCCGGCGTTCCTGTTGGTGAAGCAACATTGGCAATATACGTACTGCCGCTGAATGTTACAACTTGACCGGCTGGATACGTTGGCGCTACTGCCGGATCAAATGGCACGAGGCCACTTAAACCTGCACCTGTCGCTCCTGTTACACCGGAGACTCCTGCAGCTCCTGTCACTCCAACGCCAGTTGCCCCGGTAACTCCCGTTGCTCCTGCGCCCGCAAGCAACGTATAATCCGGTGAGGTGCCCGGCGTTCCTGTTGGTGAAGCAACATTGGCAATGTACGTACTGCCGTTGAACGTCACAACTTGACCGGCTGGATACGTTGGCGCTACGGCCGGATCAAATGGAACGATTCCACTCAAACCTGCACCTGTCGCTCCTGTTACACCGGATGCACCTGTGACTCCGGTACTTCCTGTCACTCCAACGCCAGTTGCCCCCGTCACACCCGTCGCTCCTGCACCCGCAAGCAACGTATAATCTGGGGATGTACCCGGCGTTCCACTTGGTGAGGCGACATTTGCAATATACGTACTGCCGTTGAACGTTACAACTTGACCGGCTGGATACGTTGGCGCTACGGCCGGATCAAATGGAACGATTCCACTCAAACCTGCACCTGTCGCTCCTGTTACACCTGTTGAACCCGTGGCTCCTGTAGGCCCTGCACCTGCGAGCAATGTATAATCCGGCGAAGCACCTGGAGTACCCGTAGGAGAAGCCACATTTGTTATATACGTACTGCCATTAAAGGTAACAACCTGACCTGCTGGATACGTTGGAGCAACTGCTGGGTCAAACGGAACTGCACCATTGAGGCCGATGCCTGTAGCTCCAGTCGAACCTGTAACTCCTGATCCTGCTAGCAGTGTATAATCTGCTGAACTCCCGGGTGTACCTGTTGGTGATGCTACATTCGTAATGTAGGTACTTCCTCCAAAGGTGACGATCTGTCCAGCGGGATATGTTGGTGCTAATGCCGGATCGAATGGCACGATATTACTTAAACCTACGCCTGTTGCACCGGTTGCCCCTGTCGTTCCTGCACCTGTGGCTCCCGCAGCCGCAAGCAGCGTGTAATCCGGTGAGCTTCCTGGCACTCCACCAGGACTTGCAACATTCGTAATATAAGTACTCCCGTTATAAGTAACGATCTGACCTGCTGAATATGTCGGGGACTGCGCTGGATCAAAAGAAGTTATTCCAGTTAGGCCTACACCAGTTGCACCTGTAGCCCCGGCAGCAGCAATTAATGTGTAATCCGATGAAGATCCCGGTGTTCCTAAAGGACCAGCTGCACTTGTAATGTAAGTACTCCCATTATAGGTAATTATCTGACCTGCAGGATAACCTGGGGCAAGCGCTGGATCAAATGCTAATGCACCCGTTAAACCAGCTCCGGTTGCTCCTGTAGCTCCGGTCGTTCCTCCCGCCAACAAAAGTGTGTAATCTGGGGAACTCCCGGGTGTGCCCACGGGCCCATTTACATTGGCAACATAAAGATTCCCCTCATAACTGACGACTTGGCCCTGAGCATATGTTGGACCAAGTGCTGGATCATATCCGGTAATATTGTTTAGACCTACACCAGGTGCCCCTGCCGGGCCTTGTGCTCCCTGTGGGCCTACTGGGCCGATTGGTCCAATCACTCCTGCCGGTCCAGTAGCACCTTTCACCCCAGGAACTCCTGGAACACCAGGTACGCCTGGAACTCCTGGAACTCCCTGTGGGCCAGCCGGTCCGGTAACCCCTCCTGTTCCGAAAGTCGTCGTCGCCCGACTTAGGGATAACGATATCGAACGGATTAACCCCACAAGTTTATCTTTTTCTGCAGGTGGCACTTCGAGAAGTAACGTCACACTCAACAAATCATCTAGTAAATTTTGCAAGTTACCTGCGAGATTAATTAAAGGAACAGGAACAATCTCTGAGCCTGCAATCGTTAATTCCAGTACTGCTTGTAATTCTGCTTTTACCCCGGCACGAAACTCTGATTGATTCACAAATGTAAGTAACTGTCGTAATCCATTTTGTAATGCCAGTATATTGGCTGAAGTTGGCTGACTGATTGCAGCTGGAATAGTCACAGCGAGAGAACGCAGTATGGATTCAAACTGCTCCAGTTCTTTTGTGCTTATGGGAATAAACGGAGAGCCCGCCCTAAAAGATCTGCCTTCCAGAAAAGCTTTAATATTGACCCTTTTTCGATCATCGGACATGCTTAGCTCATCCTCCTCTATCTTGCTTGCTTTTCAAGCTTATGTAACATAAGAAGGAAAATTATCTTGGACACTCTTACTAATCAAAATAAAAAAAAGAATTTATGTTCCACGTTGAACAAGATTAAACGGTACTCTTCAACAAAAAACACCCTCCATCAGAGGGTGTTTCCGCACTTTTTGTATGAAATCAGGCTATTTCGATGAATCCAAGGGAAATTGCAAAATAAACTCTGTTCCTTCGCCAAGCACACTATTGACGGTAATCATACCTTGATGCGCATCAACAATATTTTTCACAATCGCTAAACCAAGCCCTGTACCTACACTTTCACCCCGAACACGAGCCTTGTCTGCTTTGTAGAATCGTTCGAAAATAAATGGCAAGTCGGATGAAGGGATACCTACACCCTGATCCTTCACAGAAACTCTGACAAATGGCGCACGAAGATAAGTGACCCGCTCGGCTGAGATCATTACATTTTTGCCAGTAGGCGTATGTCTGAATGCATTATCCAGCAAATTCGTAAATACTTGCTCAAGTCGATCCTCATCTGCTTGTTGAAGTTCAATGGTTGGTTGTTCGAACTTAAATTGCAGTTGAATTCCCTGTTCTTTTGATCGCACCGAGAACTTTCGATATACACGTTCCAGCAGTTCTCCGAGGTCAACTTCCTTCATCACCATGTCCGTGTGTCCAGCTTCCATCCGCGCAAGATCAAGCAAGTCTTTAACCAGTCTGCCCATCCGGAGGGACTCATCATGAATAACCTGGATCAATTCTTCGCTCTCTTCCGGTGAGGTTGCCATGCCGTCCAAAAGGGCTTCACTGTAGCCTTGCATCATGGATAGCGGAGTTCGTATCTCATGAGATACGTTAGCCACGAAATCACGCCGCATTTTCTCCAGACGCACTTCTTCTGTTACATCTCTTAAGACAGCCACAGCCCCTCTGACAACACTGTCAGCATATAAAGGTGCCATCTGAACAGACCAGACACCTTGCTGTACGTGAACATTGGAGTTCTGGTCTCCACCTTGCTCCATCACCATTCTGAACAAAGGAAGAAGGGGCTCGGGTACATCACGCGAAGTCTTGTCAGACTGCTCGGATTCTTGTCCCTCGTCCATTTTTGCCCAATCGAGATCATACCATGCCTGCATGATCTTCTCTCCTGGCGGATTCGTCAGAATAACTTTGCCTTCACCATCAAATGTAACAACCGCATCGGTCATGCTGCGAAGCACACTCGCCAAATGTTCCTTCTCATGGTTAAGGTTTCGAATATTATCTTCCAGTTGGGCAGCCATATGATTAAATGTGTTGGCAAGTTCACCAATCTCATCACTCGTTACCAGGGATAGACGCGTTCCGTAGTTCCCTTTGCGAATCGCATTGGCTGCCTGAATCAATTGCTGCATGGGTTGCGTTATTTTGGTGAATAGAAACAATGCCAAAAACGTAGTTAAACTGAATCCGATAATACAGACATAGGTGAACAACCGCTTAATATCTCTGGATTCGGATTCTGCAAAGTTCGTATCAATGTAGGGCAGCAAAAAAAGACCCAGCGCTATAAGTACACAACCCACAAGGCAGATAATAGTAATCCATAACTTCCCGACCAGCGATCTCCAGAAATTAAAACTACTTCGGTACTTCCAGTTTATAACCGACACCCCACACCGTCGTAATCATGGCCGCCGATTCTGGCGATACCTTGTTAAGTTTCTCGCGAAGACGCTTCACATGCGTATCCACGGTACGAAGATCGCCAAAGAATTCGTAATTCCATACATCTTTGAGCAATTCTTCTCTGGAGAAAACTTTGTCGGGAGATGTTGCCAGGTAGTGCAGCAATTCATATTCTTTTGGTGTAAGGCTTATCTCTTCACCGCCAGCGGTTACTCGGTGGGCATCATGCTCAATAACCAAATGCGGAAATACGATGTTGTTACTCGAATTGCTCTCCTTCGAGAGATATGCTGTCGCTGAAGATCGACGCAAAATCGCTTTGACACGATAAATCACTTCACGTGGGCTGAATGGTTTTACTACATAGTCATCAGCGCCAACTTCGAAGCCTTGAACCCGGTTAATCTCTTCACCTTTTGCAGTGAGCATCAAAACCGGCGTTGATTTCACCTGACGAAGACGGGTACACACTTCAACTCCATCCATACCTGGTAACATTACATCAAGCAAAATCAGTCCGTAGTCCCCTGCTGTTGCTTTACGCAGCGCAGTTTCCCCATCTTCGGCTTCATCGATTTCATAACCTTCTTTTTCAAGATACATTTTCAAAAGCCTGCGGATTCTCTCTTCGTCATCCACGACCAGTATTCGATTCTCATGTTCAGCCATGCCTCTCCAGCCCCTTTGCAATAACTCCTCATCACTTCTATTATGTTCGATCTGGCGAACAATATTTGAATACCCTTCAAAAAAAAGGTACGTTTGTGTTTCCCGCTTCTAAACCCAACCTTTGCAAGACGAGTCTGTCCTAGTCCGCTCCAGCATATGAATGTAATCCGGCAATAATCAGATTCACGCCAACCAGCGTAAACATGACAACCAGGAATCCAAGAACTGCAAGCCATGCAGACTTTTGACCTTGCCAACCTCTGGATAAACGCAAATGTAGATACACACTATAATATAGCCATGTAATTAACGCCCAGACCTCTTTGGGGTCCCAACCCCAAAAACGACTCCAGGCAATCTGAGCCCAGATCATGGCAAAGATTAATGCTCCCAGCGTAAATATCGGAAAACCGATGGCAATCGCACGATAACTTATCTCATCCAGATCATCGGCATCAATTCCATCCATCATTGGCTGTAACGCTTGTCCAAGTGGTCTGCGCACAAGAAGTCGTACAATTCCATACAGGATCAGACCTACAATAAGTGACCAAACCACCGTATTCAGCTTACGCCCGGCATTTACGCCGTTCATCCAGGAAGGCGTCTCAAGTAAAGGTTTTTTCATGCCAAGAAACGGTGTCATGCTCTCCACTTCACTATTATATGGAGCAAAAATCGGAGGCATGCGATAATTCACTTTCTCTATTGTACTATTTTCCTGTACCTCCGTGTCAATGCTGACCGTTTTCTGCACAAAAACTGCCTCATAACCAGCTGCACGAAAGGCAAATACCGTTCCAATAAATCCGATAACGACGACGATCGTAACTAGGGTGAATTCAACCCATCCTCGTTGCCGTCTTGAAGACTTGTCTTTACCACTGAAATCAACGGTACGAAGCAGATACATGAACCCTGCGGCAAACCCCACGGCGAAGAATGCTTCGCCAAGAGCGGCCAACGTCACGTGAATTTTCAGCCAGATGGACTGAAGTGCCGGGATTAACGGCTGTACCTCCTGGGGAAATACAGCAGCGTAAGCCATTATAATGATGGTAAGTGGTAAGGCAAACAAACCCAGTAGTGACTTCCGATATATGGCGTATACAACGATAAATGCAACCATGATCATCATGGACAGAAAAGACATGAACTCGTACATGTTACTAACCGGGATATGCCCTGCCCCAGCCCATCGGGTTGCAAAGAATACTAGATGTGCCGCCAAAGCGACAGTCGAGGCAATGAAAGCTCGTTTACCCCAGCGATTCATATGGTCCAGAGGATCACGATTGCTCCATTTTTTGCCCATTACCGCAACACCATATAAAAAGAATGCGGCACAATAGAGAAAGAAAGCTACGATAAATGCGTCGCTGCTGAAATCCAATAAATTCATGCTTGGTTCCCCCCGTTATCCAACGACTTCTCTTCCACTTCCAAATTCATTTGTTTCAAAACAGCCGCCACTTCACGCCTGAAGCCAAACCAGTTTTTGTTGGTATGTCCACCCAAGGTAAGCTGTTGATCATCAAAACGAATCCAGATGCGGCGATGATGCCAATAAAAACCCATGACCAGACCCAACATGACAATGCCGGCTCCTACCCACACAAAAGGCATTGCTTTATCCACGCGTATATTGAGATAACTTACGGATTGAATAATATCAACCTTGTCCATGCTGTCTACTTCCAACTGTAAAGGAATCTCTGTTCCAATCAGCTGTTGGTTAATTGCATCCTGCTGAAACCGTTGTTTATCAATCTGCTTCGCAAAATAAAGATATTGTATCCCTTCTTCCGGCAGATTCGGTCCCTTAATGAGAAAGAGAAAAGCAGGTGCATTAGGTGAAGGCGATTTTGATTTGGGCTGTCCATTCTCATCCAATCCAAAGTCCATGAACTTTTCCTTTACAGTCAGTTCATAAGGACCCGCTTCAAATGTTTTTTGGGTATCGACCATATCAATCTTAATCGCCCCATATACTTCACCAGTCTTTGTATTGACCAGATCCGGCGTTACGGACCGAATGGTGGGTGTTAGATCATAATCAAACTGATATGCTTTCAGACCGTTATAATTTAATGGATGATTCACACGAACATCATGTCTAGCCACCTCAGCTAATTGAGGTTTTTTCGAAAGATCCGAACAATCTGCTGTACATTCATATAAAACAACTTTTGTTTCGAACAGTTTTGGAACGGTCTTATTCAGGTTACGGAATTGCTCAGGTACTTCTTCCTCACTGTAAAATTCAACATTAAACTGTTCATTTTTCAGATACATCGACGTATTCGGGATCTTTTTAATCTCACCTTCCGGAAAAGCAACATGCTCATCCAGATTCAGGCCAGGCAGCCCTCGTGCGAGCACCGCCAGCAGAAATATAATGAGTCCAATATGGATGACATATGGGCCCCATCGACTGAATCGCTGTTTCTCGGCGAGCAAAGCATCACCCTGGGTGTGCACTCGGTAGCCTTTCTTTTTAAGCGGCGTAACCGCTTTCTTAATCCAGTCTTCTGGTGCCTCTTCGATAGATCCTTGGTACACCAGACGCTGTCTCGTCAGAAATTGCGTATGTTTACGTATTTTCTGTTTATTCAGTGCTTTGTAGAGCGGTAGGACGCGATCCAGACTGCATATCACCAATGATGCACCAATCAGCACCAACAGCAAGATAAACCACCAGGATTCGTATGTATGGGATAAACCCAACAGATAATAGATATGACCCAACTGTCCGTATGTTTCTTTGTAATACACGGAAGGATCAATATTTAAAAATGTACTTTCTTGCGGATAGATCGTACCAAGCATAGAGCCTACAAGCGTGAAAACAATCATATAGACAGCAATTTTGACGGATGAAAAAAAGTTCCATATGCGGTCAATGATGTTGGGATTACTGCGCTGTGAACGACGCGCCATGCCATCATAACGCATTTCCAGCACTTCATTCGATTTAGCTTCAGACTCCAGTATCGGTTTCCCACATGCTTCACATAGTACAGTGCCAACCGGATTCTGGTGTCCGCACTCACATTTGGTATTTTGGAACACGAATAGACCTCCTGTCAGGGCTGCTTCGCCAGTTGCGAAATTTGAGCGTCAAGTGTGTCCAAATCAAGTTGCCCGATATGAATGGTAGAGATTTTGCCCGTGTCGGATACAAAGAACGTCGTTGGCATCGGAGAGATCCCGAAATCACGAACCGAGTTTTTCTCACGGTCTAACATGATTGGAAATGTAACCCCAACCTGCCGAACAAAATTATCCACGGTCATCTGGTCTTCTCCAACATTAATTCCGACAAACTGTACTCCTTGGTTCTTCCATTTGTCCGCTTGCGCCTGAAGTGCAGGCATCTCTTTAACACAAGGTTCACACCAGGTGCCCCAGAAATTGATCACCATTGCTTTTCCTTTGTACTCATCAGACGTATGAACTTGACCATCCAGGCCCAGCAGTTCAAAAGAAGGAGACTTGTCCCCTTCCTTTGGCTTGCCATTCGAGCCGGATACCGATGTGGTAATCGCATATCCGCCCAACACCAGGATCAATAACAAAATGACGATTTGCACCGTTCTTCTTGATTTCCCCATGTGCTGCTCCCCTTTTTAGTGACTCTAACACTCGCATATCATTGAACTAAGGACAACTGTGAACATCCTATGAACAATTATAGCGAATTTCGTCACAAAACTGCGGCGGTTTTATGAAAATTATGTGTCCTCACATTACCTTTTTTTCATTTTTCTGGCTGGTTCTGATTGTGCGAGAGTAATCAGGTTGTTAACTTCTTCTTTGGTCAGATTACGCGTCAAACCACGTTTCAGGTTTTGTAGCAAAATGCCACCAAACGAAATCCGTTTCAACCGGGTTACCGGATGGTTGATCGCCTCGAACATGCGTCTAACCTGACGGTTACGCCCTTCATAGATCGTAATGGAGATCACCGACTCATTGGCCGCTGTATCCACATCTTTGTACTCCACCTCTGCAGGAGCCGTCATGCCGTCATCCAGCATAATGCCTGTCTTCAACTTCTCCAGAGCTGTACCATGCGGCACACCTTTGACCGTTGCGTGATACGTTTTGGGTACGTGATGCTTCGGATGCGTCAACAAATGTGCAAACTCACCATCATTGGTCAGAATCAATAAGCCCTCTGTGTCATAGTCCAGACGACCCACAGGGTATACACGTTCCTTAACACCTTTCAGGTAGTCGGATACAATTTTCCGACCTTCCGGGTCAGATGCACTTGTGATTACGCCTTTTGGCTTGTTCAACATCAAGTACACTTTTTTCTCACTGCGGATCGGTTTTCCATTAACCGTAATCATATCCTCTTCGGGGTTCGCTTTCGTACCCAGTTCGGTTACGACCTCCCCGTTAACTTCTACTTTGCCGGACAGGATTAGTTCCTCGCTCTTGCGGCGGGATGCAATGCCTGCCTGTGCGATAATTTTTTGTAATCTTTCCATGTTTGTCATGTCACCTCACACTAATGATACCCATCACGCAAGGAAATCACAAGGATAATCCAAGGATTTTGTAAACTGACGACACGAATCTCCATTTTAGGCTACCTTCCCCTTTGAGACTGACGCAAAAAAAGCCTACCTTTACACTACCTGTTCATCACAGATGGGGTAAAGATAAGCCTTTTCATCAAACCATTTAATTGGAAACTTTGCCGGCAACCGCAACCTGTTTTTTGGCAGGCGTAGCGCTGGCTTTAATGAAAGACTGTAATGTTTTGGAAGTAATATAATAGGTACGTCCACCGTACACAAATGTCATCATACCAATGACCCGGTTGTTCTGATCCAGAACAGGGCCACCTGAATTACCTTGTGCCATGGATTTCACAATACTGCCGATTCCCTTTTTACCCGGAACATCCGAGGCTTGGGAACTGAACACTCTGCTTTTGGCTATCGTATTGTAGGTTGAAGGAAAATCTTCATCCAGGATGACCAGATCACCAGCAGGATTTTTGGGGAATCCAATCGTATAGACAACCTGGTTATCCCTCGCGTTTGCAAATGTGACCGGTTGGGCGTCTATTTCCTTGTCCAGCTTCAGCAGCGCCATGTCTGTCACCGGATCTGTCTTAATAATCTTTGCCTTTACAGGCTTTCCTAAGGAACCTGGACTCGCAACAGTCAGTGTGCCTTCATCACCATCAGACAGTTCAGCAAAACTCTGAACAACATGGTAATTCGTGAGCACTTCATCCTTCGAGATCAGTATCGAGGTACCAACATCATAATATACCATATCGGGTTCATCCTGCTTGATCAAACGTACATTCACGACTGGAAAAGAATCCGCTGTGACTGCCATTTGTGCACGCAGCTGTTTGTCGAAGTAACCTGTAAAATGTATCGTCTGAACGGCTTGAGCCGCTGCCAGCCCCGTTGACCCTGCGAGCATTGCAATGGCAAGCACACCTGACATTCCGACACGGAGCATTCGTCTCCAACTCTTCTGCATGTCTCACTCTCCTCCGCTATTATTCTAGCATATCTAATATATCGGAAGGAAAGGAGATATCTTTTAACCAAAAACGAGCAAACAAATGGCGAGGGCAGCAATAAAACCAACGACATCGGAAAACAACCCTACTTTAAGTGCGTACCGACCGTTCCTTATGCCTACAGCCCCAAAATAGACAGTTAGCACATATAACGTGGTATCTGTACTTCCCTGAATTGTAGATGCCATGCGTCCAATCATGGAGTCAGGGCCATGGGTTTTGATCAGATCGGTTGTAAACGCCAGGGAGCCTGTCCCAGTCAAAGGACGCAGTATTCCGAGTGGCAATACTTCGCCTGGGACACCCATCCAGGATACCAACGGAGCTAACAAACTAATCACAAAATCCAGTGCACCCGAGGCACGAAATACGCTGATTGCGACCATCATGCCCACGAGATGCGGAATAATACTGATTGCAGTAGAGAATCCATCCTTGGCCCCATCAACAAAGGATTCGTAAACCGGGACCTTTTTGGTAAACGCATATAATGGAACAAACGCGATAATAACCGGGATGGCCCAGACGGAGATCCAGTTGATGAAGGTTAACAAAGGTGCTCATCCTTTCATGCCGGGATTGCCACTTTTCTGTATACGCGGCGGTTTATGTAAAGCCCTATTTCGATACCAACGATCGGCGATTATAGCAGCAAGTGTAGCAATAATGGTAGCCATCAATGTTGTTCCCACGATCTCTGTAGCATTGGCGGAATGATAGTTTAAGCGGATGGCAATCAGCGTTGTCGGAATAATGGTAATGCTGGCCGTATTCAGAGCCAGTAAGGTGCACATGGCTGGAGAAGCTGTTTGTTTATCCGGATTAAGCTCCTGCAGCTGTTGCATGGCTTTGATTCCCATTGGTGTAGCCGCATTTCCTAGCCCCAGCAGATTGGCACTCATATTGGAGAGAATATAACCCATCGCCGGATGATTTTTGGGCACATCGGGGAACAGGAAGCCTACAATGGGACCGAGCAGCTTAGCAATCCGAGCCAGGAGACCGGCATCCTCAGCCATTTTCATCATGCCCATCCAGAACACAAGCACACTGATCAGTCCAAAACAGACTGTAACTCCCGTTGCCGCGCCATCAAAAGCGGCTTGCGTGACCACCTCAATATTGCCGTTGATGGCTGCAAAAGCAAATCCGATTAAGATCATAAGCAGCCAAATTAAATTGATCAATGGTTATACCCTCCCTTCAACGATGGTTCAACTAAGGAGACAACAGGTGACTTAATACGGCACGCCACGCAGCTGCCCAGGAAGAGACTTCTCCGATGCCACCCAGCGTTGACTCGGCTGTCTTCGGTTCCGGAGGAATAAAACTACCTTTGCGATACACCGGAATCGAGCCAACAAGTTTACCATCAAGTTGCATATCGATGCGTCCTGCCAATCCAAACGTAGGGTCTGTCGATTGTTTATTCCCTTCCGTTTCCGACTGGGCGCGATTTTCGTGCAGAATCAACTTTTTGGTCAATGAACTTTTCTCACTCTCAGCAAGTGGATACCAAAATCCCCGGCCTGTAACGACATCTGTATTTTGCACAGGCTGCTCTTGCTTAGCAATCTCTACCAATGGGAAATATTCAAACCCAAAATCAAGCATTCGAGCATGATCATTCCAATCATTTCCATCATTCAGCGTTACCGCGGCGAGCTGTTGTCCATTGCGTGTAGCCGAGCTGACCAAACATCTGAAAGCTTTCTTTGTATAGCCCGTTTTCACGCCATCTGCACCTTCATACATCCGCAGCATTTTATTTTTGTTGTGCCAGGAGTATTCCCAGCTTTCATTGGGGTTCGGTGCGGATTTGTCCTCCGTGGCTACGATGCGTTTGAACACCGGGTTGTGCAACGCGTAGGCAGTTAATCTGGCCAAGTCATTGGCTGTAGAATAATGACCTTCTGCATCCAGTCCATGAGGGTTCATAAAGTGGGAATGTGTCAGACCAATTTGCTCTGCCTTTTTGTTCATTAATAGCACAAATCCTTCTTCCGAACCCCCCACATGCTCCGCAATCGCAGAAGCCGCGTCATTGCCTGAACGGAGCATTAGCCCGTACAACATGTTCTCGAGTGTCATCTCCTCACCTAACTTCAGATAAAGAGACGATCCTTCTTTGGCAAAAGCCGTGGGAGACACTTTCACTTTCTCATCCAGCTTGCTGTGTTCGATCGCTACGATCGCCGTCATGATTTTGGTCAAGCTGGCAATTCGCAGTTCCTTATCCCCATCCTTGCTGTATAAGATCCGGCCTGATGTGACATCAATGAGAGCAGCGCTTTGCGCATGTGTAGACGGACCTTGAATTGTTGCTTGGGCTTGAGTAACCCCTAAGGAAGACAGCAAGAAGACAGGGATAAGCATACATGCAAGGACTTTCGTTATTTTTCGCATCAATTCATTCCTCCGGGTCACTTGGAATCTTGTACTATCTTATGTTCGGACAACTTGGAGTATGTCCCATAGGGCAAAAACAGCAAAAATCCCTCACGCTAATGCGGGAGGGATCATGACGAAATGATTCAGCTATAGGTTGATGGATCTGGTGTAACCGGCGGCACATCTGTTGTATTCGTTTGTGTTGTACTACGTTGGAACATACCTTGAATTCTGTCCAGAACATAAGGGGTAGAGTCAATGAGCTTCTCAAAGAGATGTGTGGAGTTATCGAGTGGTACAATGTGTACCCCCTGTTTACCTACCACCAGGAACGCAATAGGACGTATGGATACACCTCCGCCACTACCGCCACCAAATGGAGAAGCTACTTTTGCTGAACTGGCATGTTCAGTAGAGGTATTCGTAGCACCACTTTTGCCACTACTTTCTCCATTGACGTGAAAATCACTACCACCGGCAGCAAATCCGAATCCCACCTTACTGATTGGCAGAATCACGGTACCATCCGGTGTTTCGACTGCATCGCCAACAATTGTATTGACATCCACCATGGCCTTGATATTCTCCATTGCGGTTTCCATTAAGCCTTGAATTGGATGATCTGACATTTTAATTCCCTCCAGTTTCAATGTAAGCTTGGTTTGATCTAACCATATCATCCCCAAACTTGAAGGGACTTATGTAAATAAGCAATTGAAGTATACTATGCGTTACTCCAACCCCACATTTTCAAAAACAGACCTGATCTGATGGGAACTTATTGTACTGTCCCACTAAGCTTTTGCTTTTGCTTTTGCTTCTCCTTACGCTTGCGGCGCTGTTCTTGAAGAAGCTTGAGCCACATCCGCCATCCGCCTTCGACTTGGAGCACACGGGTTAGCAGTGTAACTCCAGCGATCAAAAGAGCTGTAATCCGCATCTTTACTCTGCAATCGAGATCTGTTCTGAACTCCATTTCGTCTGACCACACCGGCATCACCTGAAGCACGGGTGTATCATCGAAACGGATCTGATAGGTGAGAAAACCAATAATGATGGACTTGATACTCCACACCCAGCCCGTCAGCACCGCTGTGTATGCTGCATCGCCAACCCCGATGTGGGTAGACCAGGACAGTTGAGTCATATGCACATGCGTGAGTGTTTGCTTGAGCCACAGCTTGAGTGCATCGGTCGCCCTTAGCATAATCTTTACATCTTTGGCCCACTTCTTGACTTTACGCTTGTTAACCCGCTCACTCCCCTGTGCCTCCCCTCTGGAATGATTCATGGACTGTTCGGTCTTGACCAGAAAACCTTCCTTCATATTGCGAAAAACAATACTCGGGATCTCATAGTTAATCCGCACAATTCCATAGAGAATACGTACATTAATATTGGCGTAATCATCACTTTTATGTTTACTGAATGTAAAATGTACATGAACATTTGAGATGAGGACTGCGGCAATCAGCAATGCGAACAATAAACCGATTCCTCCAAGCCAAATCCACACAGGCCTTACCTCCAAGCCCTCAATTCTTTTCTCGTCTAGTATGGCACTCTGGATAGGAAAAAATTCACGTCTGACCTAAAAATCCCATTTCATATTTGTATGGATACTGTTCTATTCACCATTTATCTAAAACAATGCACAAAAAAACCGACTCCACTGATGGTGTCGGTTAGTATGAACTTGCAATTTAAAGTGAAGAGTCCGTATTATCATCTTCGTTGTCAATTTGACTCGCATCCTCTGTCAGATCAGCACTTTCCGGTTCCAGTTGTTGCAAATCCAGTTTGTTGAATAACAGTTGTGTCTCTTCCTCCAGGTTCTCCGAATCTTCGAACAAGCCTGGTTCCGGAAGGTCTTTAATTGAAGCCAGTCCGAAATAATCCAGGAATGACTTGGTCGTTCCATACAGAATTGGTCGTCCGATCGCCTCAGCTCGTCCCACTTCAATGATCAGATCCTTATTCACAAGTGTATGAATAGCCCGCTCCGATTTTACACCGCGAATCTCCTCAATCTCAACCCGGGTAATCGGCTGCCGGTACGCCACGATGGCCAACGTCTCCAGAGCCGCCTGGGATAAGGAAGTCCGTGCTGGAGAGTACGCCAATTTCTCAAAATACACAGCATGCTCAGGCAAGGTGCCCAACTGAACTACGCCAGCGATCTTTAGAATCTGTACGCCTCGACCCTGCTGTGAAAATTCACGAATCATCTCCTCAATCGCGTCCGTTACAAGTTCCACGCGCTGGTCCACGATCTCGGCAATTTGTTTGATACTTAGACCCTCTTCTCCGGACAAAAACAGCAGGCCTTCAATAATTGATTTCAATTTCGGAAAATCCATGATTCTTTGTTTCCCCTCTCCACTCCATAACGATATCCTCAAACATCCGTTCCTGATAACAGACAATCTGCTTCATCTTCATCAGTTCCAGCACCGCCAGAAAAGTGACAACAATCTCATGGCGATAGATATGCTCGTCCATCAATTTGGAGAATAACAGTCTTCCTCCCGGCCCCATACTTTCCAAAGCGCCGATGACATCCCGTATCCGGTCCTTAACCGAAATTTCATCCCGTTTGATCCGGGTTACGGTTGTACGCTTCTCAGCCTTGCGTAAAGCCTTCTGAAATGCTGCAATCAGGTCTGAGGTGTGTAATCCTTCAACCGGATTCGATTGGGCTTCTACGGGCATATAGGGCCGCAGATCCTCGGGCTCTTTGGAAAATATAAGGCTGCGTTCCCACTCCCGTTCATGAAGATGTCGCGCAATTCCCTTGTACTTGCGATATTCTATCAGACGTGCAATCAGCTCTGCACGTGGATCATAATCTTCTTCTTCCATAAAATCATAATCCTCGAAGTCTTCAATTACCGGTGGTTTGGGCAGTAAAAGTTTGCTCTTGATCGACAGCAGTGTTGCTGCCATGACCAGAAATTCACTCGTAATATCCAGTTCCAGTTCCTGCATCGAATGCAAATACGCCATGTATTGATCGGTAATATCGCTGATGGGAATATCCTGGATATGAATTTCAGCCTTATCAATCAGATGAAGCAGCAGATCCAAAGGCCCTTCAAAAGTCTCCAGTTTGTATGTAACTACCGTCACTAGACGAATCCTCCCGCCAGAAAAATACAAAACCCTGCCAAGCCGTCCGAATCCGGTCTCCCGTCTTCGTCTGCGCATAGCAGGGCACTACTATTAAATAAGCACTATTTTAGCTGTTTCGTCAAGTTTGCCATTTCAATTGCCGCCGTAGCTGCATCCCAACCTTTGTTACCCGCCTTGGTTCCGGCACGTTCAATCGCTTGTTCAATATTTTCTGTCGTAACCAATCCGAAGATCGTAGGCACGCCAGTTTTCAGGTTAATTGCTGCTACCCCTTTAGCCATCTCGTTGCACACATAATCGTAATGCGTAGTTGATCCACGAATGACTGTTCCCAGGGTAATTACCGCATCATATTTGCCGCTCTCCGCCATTTTCTGCGCAATCAGAGGGATTTCGAACGCTCCTGGAACCCAGGCTACATCCACTTCATCATCCTGCACACCGTGACGTTTGAATGCATCGAGCGCTGCGCTAAGCAATTTACTGGTGATAAATTCGTTGAAACGTCCAACGACAACTCCATATCTGGATCCTTCTGATACTAAATGTCCTTCAAAAAATTGTGGCATTCAAGTCATCTCCCTAACGGTATAATGTAATGTAAGTAACGGAAATCCCTAATTAATCTCTTCCATAAATTACATGGTGAACGTTGTTCATCTAAAATATATTTACTGTTCGTTCTGCTCGATATCATCAAACTTGAGCATATGTCCCAGCTTGGCTTGCTTCGTATGAAGATACACCGTATTGTCCTCGTTCTCTTCCATCTGGATCGCAACACGCTCCACAACTTCAAGTCCATATCCTTCAAGACCTTTAATTTTACGAGGATTGTTCGTTAACAGTCTGATCTGACGAACCCCAAGGTCTTTCAGAATTTGGGCGCCAATCCCGTAATCACGCAAGTCGGCAGCAAATCCCAGCTTCAGGTTTGCATCCACGGTATCCACACCTTCCTCTTGCAGCTTGTAGGCTTTGAGTTTGTTGATTAGTCCAATGCCCCGACCTTCCTGTCTCATATAGAGCAGTACGCCGTTTCCTTCCTCGTGAATCTGTTTGAGTGCCGCATCAAACTGAGGACCACAGTCACAACGATGGGAATGGAATACATCGCCAGTCAAACATTCAGAGTGCACACGTACAAGTACGGGTTTGGAACCATCTATTTCACCTTTAACCAAAGCCACATGCTCCTTGTTATCCACAGCGTTTGTATAAGCCACCGCTTGAAACTCACCAAAGTCCGTTGGCATACGTACAGCCACTTCACGCTGAACCAGCTGCTCTTTTTCGTTACGGTAACGAATCATGTCTTGAATACTGATCAGCTTCAGATCATGTTTGCGGGCAATCTCCTGCAGATCCGGAAGTCTGGCCATTGTGCCATCTTCCTTAATCACTTCACAGATAACGCCTGCGGGATACGAACCACACATAATGGCCAAATCTACCGCCGCTTCTGTGTGCCCGGCACGACGAAGTACGCCGCCGTCTTTTGCAATGAGTGGGAACATGTGACCAGGCTTACGGAAGTCCCCGGCTTTCGCCTCAGGATCGATCAGACCTTTCACGGTTATAGAGCGTTCATGTGCCGAGATACCTGTGGTCGTATCTTTGTGATCCACAGAGACGGTGAAAGCTGTTCCATGGAAATCCGTATTTTGTTGAACCATCGGTTTCAGGTTAAGTTCGTCCGCACGTTGTTGTGTAATCGGAACACAGACCAGCCCTCTACCTTCAGTAATCATGAAATTAATGACTTCAGGTGTCGCCTTTTCGGCCAAAGCGATAAAATCGCCTTCATTCTCCCGATCTTCATCATCCACAACAATGACGGGTTTACCACGCATGAGATCATATATGGCTTCTTCTATCGTGTTCAGAATGGATTGTTCTGACATTGGTCCACCTCCAGTTTATTTCTGTTCTCTTTCTATGCAAATCCGTGATTGGAGAGGAAATCTTCACTGATGCTGCGCGGCTTGCCAGCACCAGTCTCCCGATGTCCTCTCCCATACTGGAGCAGATGATCCACATATTTACCCAAAATATCGCATTCGATATTAATGGTATCCCCTGTCTTTTTCACATTTAGTACAGTTTCACCAATGGTATGCGGGATAATGGAAACCGTGAATGAGGTATCCGATGTATGGACAACGGTCAAGCTAATGCCATCCAGTGTAACCGATCCTTTGGGGATCAGATATTTGAACAACTGGTGATCATCCGGCTTGATCTCAAACACAATCGCATTCTGATCACGTGTTATACTGCCAATCACTCCAGTACCATCGACGTGGCCCTGAACGATATGTCCACCAAAACGACCGCCTGATTGCATGGCCCGCTCCAGATTAACTTTACTGCCAGATTGCAGCTGACTGAGATTGGTATGGCGATACGTTTCAGGCATTACATCGGCGGTAAAACCTCCACCTTCCAGCGTTGTCGCAGTTAAACATACTCCGTTCACTGCTACACTATCACCAATCTTCAGATCGTCCATGATGGCGGAAGCTCCGATATTCAGGACCATCGCTTCGCCTTTCCGACTAATACGCCGGATCTGACCAACTTCTTCCACCAAACCGGTAAACATGCTGCCGCCTCCCTTGTTTAATATATATAGAACCAACTTACTATTTTAAAATTCATTTATTTATTCAGGCCACACTGGAATACCGCCAATGCTGATATTATCTCCAACTTGTTCGATCTCCAACTGATTCAATTGAATTGCCTGATTCATACGTTCCACACCCTCGAAGCGGAAGCTGCCAGGTGTATCATAACCGCCTACAATCTTAGGAGCGATAAACATGAGCAGTCGATCGACCAACCGTGCCTCCAGCATGGCTCCATTCAAGGTGCCCCCACCTTCAAGCAAAATCGAACCAATCTCACGCTCACCCAACTTGCTAAGTCCGCTTAACAGATCCACGCGTGGTCCAGGACCACAGCGGATAATTTCAACACCATAGGCTTCCAAACGTTCAGCAGCTTCAGGACTCGCTTCGTCTGTTGTCAATACCCATGTTGGAGCTAGTCCATCCTTAACCATTTTGGCACCTACTGGAAGACGCAACTTGGAATCCACTACGATACGTACCGGGCTGATGCCTTCCACTTGCAAGCGGGTTGTAAGCTCCGGATTATCCGCGATCACCGTTTCGACACCAACCATAATGCCTTGGTGACGATGACGAAGGGCATGCACAATCTCACGAGCGGACTCGTTGGAGATCCACTTGCTGTCTCCGCTGCGAGTAGCAATTTTTCCATCCAAGGTAGTAGCCGTCTTCAGTGTCACGAAAGGGAGACCCGTTGTAATAAATTTAATGAATTTTTCATTCATGCGTCTTCCACGCTCACGCAGTACGCCAACTTCAACTTCAATGCCTTGTTGACGAAGCATGCTTATACCTCTGCCGGATACTTGCGGATTTGGATCTTCACAACATACCACAACACGTTTTACCTTTTCATGAATCAGGCGTTCACTGCAAGGCGGCGTCTTGCCATAATGACTGCAGGGCTCAAGTGTAACGTATACCGTACTGCCTTCTGCATCGCTGCCTGCCATGTTCAGTGCATGCACCTCCGCATGACCGGTTCCACGTTTCAGATGGCTCCCCAGACCTACAATACGACCCTCTTTCACAACTACACATCCAACAACCGGATTAATTCCCGTCTGTCCCTGTGCTCGTTCCGCCATATCTAGTGCCAGTGCCATATAAAATTCATCATTGATCATTTCCAAATCCGTTCACCCCGCGGTTTAAAGTCTTGTTTATTAAAAAATCCCCGTCGAACAACCGTTCGATGGGGATGATGAGAGACAAATGTCAACAACAGGAGTCAAATGGATACAGCACGCCAACACTTTGCCCAAAACTTCATTTCGGGCAAATGAAAATAGACACATACCTTAATCAACATCAATTACAGGTAAAGAGCTTTTTATAGTGTGGCATATGTATGGAACTGTCCGGCGTAACCGGATCTTCCCTGCACAGTGCAAGACATTACAAATCGTGACTGTACAGCAACTCCTGCTGAATGCAAACCTGTTAGGTCTGCACCTCTCCTTCTCCCATCCAGACTATACTGTCGGTTCTGGAATTACACCAGATCAGCCATCTGCCACAGGCAGACAGGTCACGGACTTTGCATCAAGTGCTGGACATGTGTCCTTACACTTCCTGCATCACCGCCGGTAGGGAATTGCACCCTGCCCTGAAGGATTGCTTTCGTTATTAATTGGATGTTAGCACTTTAATGCCAAAAAATCAATTGTTTTTTGTTCCTTTTTGTCACATACTAACTTTTAATAAGCTAAGATACAGCAAAAAAACCGCATCTCACTAAGAGACACGATTTTAGTTTACATCCTTCTCAGTTCCATCACAGCATTCTACATATCAGGAAAACACCAACGCACCATATGCTTCAAATCTTTGGCATTGTGAAATGGTAAGCGGTCAGGTTCTGGCAGCGGCGAACTGGGAAGCGGAATACCTCTCGCAACTCTTCTGACCCAACTTGTGGAATCGATCGCGATAGCCGAGCATTGCCAGCGTCCAGTCGTTCTCGGTCGAAACGTTCCCTGCAAATCGGCTTTTCCCGGCATGTCAGGAAAGACACCATCGAGATATTCAACGATGACACGTTTGTCTCTGACTTCATGACAATATACTGTCACCCATACGCCTTCCCGGACCCGAACAGCATACACATCTCCAGACTGTACCTCCCCGGTACCTGCATCAGGAGATGCCTTGGGCACTTTGCCACGAACACTTCTCTTTTTCTCCAATGCCCCTAAGATTGTGTCCTTTACAGTTGGATTCTCTTCAGGCTTATCCGCAAGAGATATATTCGTCAGATCAAAATCATGGAATATCTTGTTCAGGTTGTTCTCATTGATTCCGACAGATGAGTCCCACCACGCGAGAGGCGCCTGTACCTCAACCCGCACATTGGGGCGCTCGTCACGCTGTATGTAAGTAGTGTATTCTGTGATCATTCCGGGATGTTCCGGCGTATCCAGTATGCCAATCAGAGCTAATGTCTCAAGCAAGTCACGGTATGCATATTCCTTTTGTGTAGGCAAAAGACGTTCCTTCTTGAGTGCTATTGCTGCTTTGCTGTAGCGTGTTTTCGGAGGTAATTCGCGCAGCACCGTTAACACCGCACGGAGTGTCCAGCGGTCGTACTCATTTGGTATTGGAAGCCCCTGCGCGGCAGCTAGCTCTCGAAGTGCCAGTACTTGTCCAAAGGGATCACCATCCAAAGGTGTTCCATTGGTCATGCGCCAATACCATTGCAACGTCGTGTCGGTTGCTTGGTCTACGCTTAATCCACAGATCTTACAAGTACTCGAAGATGGATATGGCGTGTGTTCATGGCTTGGCATACCGCTTGCAATAAGCTTGCCCGTAAGCAGCGAGCGCCAGATCATGGGTGCTGACCACAAAGAAGAAACAAAGGCCTGTGCTGCTTCATTAATCGTCCATTGATTTGCAAGTTGTTTCAGCTCAGTGATCGTTTCATCATGCCCCGGACGTACAAATCGGTTCGGTTCATGCCCTGCTGCCTCAAGCCCTTCTCGCTCCTGTGCGGATATACGATCTGGAACGACATGTCGCGATGCCTGCAGTTCTTCGTCCCACAACGTGCGATCACTGTAAATTTGTTTTAACAAGCTTAGCTGAGTAACGATATCCAAGGTTCATTCATCCTTTCCAATCATCGATTTCGAATATGTGTCATATGAAAAATAAAAAAAGTGCTTCTATAAAAGAAGCACTTCATGTTTGGATCCAGTTAAGCTGAAGGTATTAAGCTTCTACAACTTCAACAGTTTCCATTTTGTCTTTACCTTCCAAAGCGTCCACGAACTCCATACCTTTAGTTACTTTACCAAATACAGTATGTTGTCCATCCAAATGTGGTTGCGGTTGGTAGCAGATGTAGAACTGGCTTCCACCTGTGTTACGGCCAGCATGTGCCATAGCAAGTGTTCCGCGCTCATGTTTGTTCGGGTTAATTTCACAGTTGATTGTGTAACCTGGGCCACCTGCACCGGTACCGTTAGGGCATCCGCCTTGAGCTACGAAGCCCGGGATAACGCGGTGGAATGTAAGACCATTGTAGAAACCGGAGTTAGCCAGTTTCTCAAAGTTTGCTACTGTGTTGGGAGCTTCTTGATCGAACAGATCGATCAGAACTTCTCCGCCGTTTGCCAATTTAATTTTCGCTTGTTTCGCCATATGTAAATGACTCCTTTCGTATTGACCATCGTTAATGGTGCCAGAACGCATGACCCTGGGTCAAGCATTACAGCACTTTTCTTAGTGTACACCGAAAATGACTGGATCGCAAAAAAAACGGCAACTTTTTTCACAATTTAGTCCGAATACGTAAAAAGCAGACGAAAAAGGAAGTTCCCTTTTCATCTGCTTCAATTATAGAATCCCTATATCCTGAATAATGCAGAAACGCATTATCTTTTGACGAATTAGCGAGTTACTGGCTGTTTGCCAATGCGCGCTGGTACCAGGTCATTCTGAATGATATCTTGATACGTCTCACGGCGTACTACGACATCTCCTTGACCGTCTTTGACAAACACAACAGCCGGACGACGAATCCGGTTGTAGTTGCTAGCCATGGAGTAGTTATACGCGCCTGTGCAAGCTACAGCGAGCAAATCACCACTTTCCACTTTTGGCAGATCCAGATCCCAGATCAACATATCGCCACTCTCACAGCATTTACCCGCAACAGATACCGTTTCCTGAGCAGCCTCATTCGCACGGTTGGCTAGCACAGCTTCGTACTTGGATTCATACAAAGCAGGACGTGGGTTATCGGTCATACCACCATCAACGGCAACGTATTTACGCACGCCTGGAATGTCTTTGCTTGTTCCAACGGTATACAGCGTTGTTCCCGCTTCACCCACGATGCTGCGGCCTGGTTCAACCCAGATCTCAGGTACGGCATAGCCAATTTGGGCAAAATGATTTTTAACTGCGTCTGTAATAGCCTTCACGTATTGCGCAACTTCAAGCGGCGTATCTCCGTCGATATAACGGATTCCGAATCCACCACCAAGGTTAACCACTTTGAAAGCAACGTTAAGACGTTCATATACGCTTGCTGCAAATTCAGCAACACGTTGAACAGCCATCTGGAAGCCTTCAACTTCGAAGATCTGGGAACCGATGTGGGAATGCACACCGAGCAATACCAGGTTAGACTGCTTGGAAGCCAGTTCAATCGCTTCAAATGCTGTACCATTGCCAATATCGAATCCAAATTTGGAATCCGTTTGACCTGTGGAAATATATTCATGCGTATGAGCCTCAACACCAGGCGTCACACGAAGCAAAATGTTTACTTTACGATTTTTGTCCGCTGCTACAGCCTGCAACAGATGCAACTCATTGAAGTTATCAACAACAAAGCATCCAATCTCTGCATCAAGAGCCATTTCGATTTCTTCCAGCGTTTTGTTGTTACCATGGAAATGAATGCGCTCAGCCGGGAATCCTGCTTGCAGTGCAGTGAACAGTTCACCATCAGATACAACATCCAGGGAAAGTCCTTCTTCAGCTGCAAGGGCACACATCGCCATTACACAGAATGCTTTACTTGCGTATGCAACCTGGAAACCCAAGCCGGAAGCACGGAATGCTTCCATGTACTCTCTGCAACGCTCGCGAACCAATTGCTCGTCCACAACATAGAGCGGGGTTCCAAATTGTTCTTTCAGATCTGTTGCATCAACTCCGCCAATCTCCAGATGCCCTTGCGCATTTATTTTACTTGTACCATGTAAATACATAATCTGCATTCCTCACTTTTTTGTATACTGGAACAGTTGCTATTCCAATGATTTTACACCAGTATATCAAATTAGGCGGCGAGATGAATGGATTTTTCGGAAGATCATTTGTGTTTTTTACTTTTTCGCAGTTCACCGTCCGGATCATCGGACATTTTGGTGTTGTCACGTGTTTTGTTGAATGATGGACGTTTTTTATTTTCCAGCAGCGGAAGCCGGAATAAAAAGTTACCCAAGGCCTTTGCATTAAACGGTATAAAAGGCCATAGATACGAAGAATTATACGACCGGTGAACGGTGAGTGCCAATATGAGCAATGTACAGCCAACAACCAATCCCGGAACTTTGAATATCGCTACTGCTATGAGTAAAAACAGTCTGACTAACCTGTTGGCAAGTCCCAACTCGTAACTTGGTGTGGCAAACATTCCAATAGCTGCAATGGCCATATAGAGTACAACCTCATTAACAAAGTATCCCGTTTTCACGGCGATATCTCCAACGAGAATGGCTGCGATTAAACCCATGGCCGATGCCAGAGGTGTAGGCGTATGAACCGCAGCCATCCGCAATAGATCGACACCAAGCTCTATGAGAAGAAACTGCAAAATCAGGGGCAACTTCACATTTTCCTGTGGACCAATGAAGTCCAGCCCCATCGGTTTGAGCGAAGGTTCTATTACCATGAGAAGCCATAGGGGCAGCAAAAACAGCGATATGAGAATCCCTGCAAAACGAACCCATCGTAAATATGTCCCCATCAATGCCGTCTGTCTATTTTCCTCTGCATGTTCACACAGGTCGAAGAACGTCGTTGGCAAAATCATTACACTGGGAGAAGTATCGACGAAAATGACGACTCTGCCCTCCAGCAGATGGGATGCTGTTACATCCGGCCGCTCCGAATATCGAACGAGCGGGAATGGGTTCCATCCCTTGTTGATAATCGCTTCCTCCAGCTGTTTATCTGCGGCGGGAATACCATCGATATCCACCCGCTGAATTTTCTCACGGACTGAGTCCACCTGCACTTTATCCACAATATCGTCAATGTATACCACGCAGACATCGGTTTGTGTTCTCCGACCCACCTGCATAATCTCAAACTTCAGTCCAGGGTCGCGTATTCTGCGGCGCACCAATGTTACGTTGGTCAGGAGCGTTTCGGTAAAACCATCTCTGGAACCGCGGACTACCCTTTCCAGTGAAGGTTCTTCCGGTGAACGAACCGGGTAACTCCGGGTATCCATTACTAGGACCGAGCGATCCCCTTCAACGAACAATGCACTCATACCAGTAAGAACCTTGTTGATGACCGCACTCATCTTCTCGACTTTTTCCACCTGTATGTGGGGGATGTAAGAGTCGAAATAAGATTTTAGTGCGTGCTCGGATACCTGATCAGGCGTAAGATAGGTTAACCTTTTTAATACTTCCAGTAGGATCTCATCCTTGGCGAAACCCGTTAAAAGAAGCAATCCCACATGTTTGCCACCGAGCACCATCTCTCTCATATCCACGTCAAAGGATTCCCCAAGTCCGAGAACTTGCTTGAGCGTATTTTTGTTTTCACTCATCCGCGGGGAAATATCATCATTTTCCTGCCAATACTGCACGGATTCCTCGATGCTATCAGACATCTCATTTTGTTTTTTCTTATTGTACGCCTTCTCCTCTTCTTCCTTCTGAATCTCATAAGCAGACTTGTGTAACATCTCTTCCGTTATACCTTCACTATTTTCCTGGCCTGCGTGCTCCGTTTGTTCATCCATCTTCCATCCTCCTATGGCCACGAGTTACCGCTGATATATAAAAAAATCAAACAGGGAACCTGTCATTTTGCCCAAAATCATGGCGAGCAGTAAGCCAAAAAGATAAGGCTTCATGCCCAGCCGTTTGGCTAGCACGGGCAGTACATTAAGCACCTCGGTGAGTGCTGCGGCAAGCAGACCGATGAACACGCCACAGAACAAACCAACAATCGGGCTGAGCAGTAGCACCCCATGCATTTTCCAGTGCCAGAAGTCCGCCACCGTCCCGAGCAGTGAACCACCGATTAGCGCCCCTTCGTACCAGTGAGTCTTGTCATACGATTGCGTAAGTTGAGCCAACCTGGGAATCATGTCGAGCACCAGAATGAGCGCAATTACGCCACTTCCTACGGCAATTCCCCCGGCAATACCCAATACAATGCTGATTGCTCCATTAAGAACGCTCATCCGCATTCATCTCCCTACGTTCCTGCTCATGCATCCGTTCGCTTTCCTCGATGACCACATATTGATCTACATTTTGCTGGTATAGGAACATCTCCACTTCCAGCGGGGTAGGCTCCTCATTCCACTTTTTCTTGAACAAGTGATTAAAAAATACCGCCATTCCGAATCCAATCCCAATCGAATACGCCACTTGGAACAGGTAGGGATGTTCGTCCCGATGCCCAGTGAGCATCTCCACAATTCGAATCTGTACTTCCTGCATGTTCACATCAGCATGAAAATTCATAATGGTTAGGGCTGATCCGAAGAAAAGCAGCAGCCAAACCAGAATGAACAGGGACTTGGAAGGTTGACCATTTCCCGCGATGACTTCAACCAACGTATGACCTGATCCCATCAGTTCCACACTTACTTCCGGCAAGATGTGCCGAATTTGGGGAATAATCTGTAATATATCAATGAGGATCAGATTGCCATCCTCCGGTCCAGGACGCAAAAGTTCAAGCTCCAGTAGCCTGCTCTCCTGATTTTCAGAAGTGGTCAGTACATGTGCAATGTCTCCAAGCTTGACTGCCCTGCCCCTCTGGATGCGAATGCGGCTGCGCAGTCGAACGTAGACCATTGGAGTGGGTGTCTGAGACATCCATAACACTCCTTTACTGCGTAATTTAGGTTAGTATTTGAAGAATGTGCAAATTTATTACAAACGGGTTGGAAAAAGATCAGGAGGTGGGTGCGGGCGCTGCGGGATGGATCGGTCATTGGTCGCTGTTGCTCGGGGGAGGATACACGCAGACACTCCGACGGCAGACCAACCTTCTGATCGCTGTTGTCTCCAAATTCTTTTGATGGATTTCTAAGTGTTAGAAATTCGGAGACAAAGGCGAACGCTTCGCTTCTTCAGGTCTAATCTGCCGCCTGCGTTGCTTATGTATCCTTAGGTGAGACCTCACGCTTCGCCTCTTTTGACCGATTCCATCCTTCCGCTACCCATCGTCCTCTCGTTTCCAAAAGTTTGAAATAAATATGTTGGGGAGGTGGCAGGGAGGGAATTGAAAGATGAGTTTTTTGTGGTTATTTTGTTCAAAGTCCCATGACTCTTGAAGTTCTTCTGCATGCCTGTACAACTGTGTAGAAGTTTGGAGACAAAGGCGAACGCTTCGCTTCTTCAGGTCTAATCTGCCGCCTGCGTTGCTTGTGTATCCTTAGCTAAGCCCTCACGCTTTGCTCTTTTTGACCGATTCCATCCCTCCGCTACCCATCGTCCTCTCGTTTCCAAAAGTTTGAAATAAATATGTTGGGGAGGTGGCAGGGAGGGAACTGAAAGATGAGCTTTTGTGGTTATTTTGTTCATAAATTCAATGACTTGTGAAGGTAGCTTCTGGATATTAATTTTAGTAATTTGGGGATTTGAGGCGTAACGAAGTGTGGGGCATTATTTTGCATATCAAAAAAGTCGCCGTATGGGCGACTCTTGGATATTGGTTTTTATAAGGTGAACAATATCAAAAATTATTACCTTTTTTTCTTTTACTCAATGCCCTTCTGAATCGTAAAGGGGTCGAGTTCATTGTTTTGCGGAACTGGTTAATGTAATAACTTGTGCTGTTAAAACCGACCTCATAAGCAATTTCGGTGATGCTGCGCTCGGAGAGTTGCAATAGATCAATGCTTCTTTGAATGCGGTACTCGATCACATATTGCATGGGTGTATTTCTAAGAATTTGCTTGAAATAACGGCACGTCTCCGATCGACTTAACTGTCCGACCTTTGCAATATCCTCTAACCTAATCGGATTGGCATAGTTGAGATGAATCCATTGCAACATGTCTTTCATTCGCTTGTTTCTACTCATCTCCGATGGATCATGTTCCAGCGAATATCCGTTCATAATCAGCAGTTTCCACATATTCAGCACCGCAGAAGCAACCTTCACTTCATAAAAAGGAACTTGCTCCACTAGCTCCTTTCTAATCCGTGCAATAGCATCCAGGATCTGTTCTCCCCAAGTGTTAGCTCTTTCGATATACAGAAAAGGCAAATTAGTTGCTGTTACATATGGATGTACGTACTTTATATATAGATCCGAGGGCATTACAGCATGCGGGGACAAATTCAGACATAAGTAGATGCAGTTTTCGCTCACCCCGTGATCTTCGGCCATATGCATTATTCCACTGTTGATAAAAATCCCGTCACCTTTGGACAAAATCATCTTTTGATCGTTGATATGGAACAACGCCGTTCCCTGAAGAACGGCAACAAACTGCAATTCATCATGCCAGTGGAGAGGAATATGTCCGTGAACATGTTGAACAATAGTTGTCTCATAACAGGCTACGGATAATGTATCGGTACGGTGTTCCGTCATTTCTTTCAAATGGTGATCGATGATAAATTCGATATTTTGCATGGCCCTCATCTCAATATAGTTATATTTTTAAGTGTGATATTGATATTAATGTACCGCATTTCTCACTAATATAACACTATTCTTATATTTAAGGTGAGGCGAAAAAGGATGACAATTGCAAAATCCAAAATTTCGGGTATCGTACTCGTTCTGACGGGAGCTATCTGCTGGGGAGTTGGAGGTACGGTATCTCAAAAACTCTTTCAACTGGATGGAATTGAGGTCAATTGGTATGTCACTATACGATTGTTGATCGCTGGGCTACTCCTTCTGGTTATTCAGTCGTTTACACGTGGGCGAGTTCAGATTTTTGATGTGTGGAGGAATAAAAAAACAGCTGCACAGCTGATTATTTTTGGATTGGCAGGCATGCTTGCCGTTCAGTATACGTATATGGCATCGATTAAACACGGCAATTCAGCGGTAGCTACCCTTCTACAGTATCTGTCTCCTGTCATGATCATGATATACATCGCACTTCGGAAGCAGTCTACCCTTACACGCAATGATCTTTCATGCGCCATCCTGGCTCTCGGCGGCTGCTTTCTCTTGCTTACGAATGGCTCGCTTACGCAGTTATCTGTCTCCTGGCTCGCAGTCATGTGGGGTCTGTTATCCGGGGTTTCAGCTGCATTTTATACGCTATATGCCGTGCAACTGATTAAAAAGTTTGATTCACTTGTTGTGGTCGGCTGGGCTATGATCATCGGTGGTATGGGAATGAGTTTTATTCACCCGCCTTGGAAAATGGATTTTGCCAGCATCCCGCTCGAAACCTACGGTTATTTGGTATTTACAATCATTTTTGGGACCATGATTGCTTTTTGGTTTTATATTGCGAGTCTTAAAAGTCTTACCCCCAAAGAAACCAGTCTGCTCGGGAGCGCAGAACCCCTTGCTGCTGTTGGAACAACCGTTATATGGCTCCATGAACCTTTTGGCATCTATCAATGGATGGGTACGGCATGTATTCTTGGTATGATGCTGGTCATGCAGTCCAGTCGTTCAGGATCGATCCGTAGTAACAACAAATAACCTCCCTCGCCATAATGCGCGATAGAAGGTTGTTAGTTGTCGTATATTGGTGCATAAGCACCAATCATGTTTTCGCAATCCCCGAATCACTGTGCGATCTGGTCGCGGATGGATTGCAGTATTTTTTTCTCCAAACGTGAAACCTGCACCTGGGATATACCCAGCCTGCTGGCAACCTCGGACTGGGTCTGATCCCGGTAATACCTTAGATAGACGATTAACCGCTCCCGTTCGCTGAGACCACCGATGGCTTCGTTCAGCGCCAGTTTGTCAAACCAACGTTCCTGAGACTCGTCGGCAATCTGATCCATTAACGTAATGGGATCACCATCATTCTCGAATACCGTCTCATGGATTGAGGTCGGCGGTTTGTTGGCTTCCTGGGCAAATACGACTTCCTCCGGGGTTACTCCCAGCTCTGCGGCAACTTCCTTAATCGTTGGCAGACGATCCAGATGTTTGGACAGTTCGTCCCTTTTTTTGCGGACTTTATTCGCCATCTCTTTCAGTGAACGACTGACCTTCAGGGTACCGTCATCTCGCAGGAATCGCTGGATTTCTCCGATGATCATCGGTACCGCGTAGGTTGAGAACTTCACGTCATAACTGAGATCGAATTTGTCTACTGACTTGAGCAGACCGATACAACCAATCTGGAACAGATCTTCAGGATCATATCCCCTGTTCATAAAACGCTGTACGACGGACCAGACGAGTCTGATGTTGCAGTTCACCAGCGTATCCCGTGAAACATGGTCACCCGACTGACTGAGCGCAATCAGCCGTTTGACCTCGGCATCGTCCAAATAGGTCTGTGAAGATGGTTTCACTTCAGCATCCATAAGAACACCAACCCCTAATTATACAATGCTTTCTTGGATTCAATCCTTTTTTTCATCTTGATGGAGGTGCCTCTGCCGGGCTCACTGCTGACTTCGAATTCATCCATGAAGTTTTCCATAATGGTGAAGCCCATGCCCGACCGCTCAAGTTCGGGTTTGGACGTATACAGCGGCTGCTTCGCCAGTTCAAGATCTTCGATACCTTCACCGCGGTCTTCCACAATAATCGTGATCATGTCTTCCCGAATCTCGGCCTGGATGGACACAACACCTTCGGAGTTGTTGTTGTATCCGTGGATGATGCTGTTGGTCACGGCTTCCGAAATGACCGTCTTCAGGTCACTGAGCTCGTCCATCGTTGGATCAAGCTGGGAGATAAACGCAGCAACGGTTACCCGTGCAAACGACTCATTCTCTGACTTGGCCGCGAATTGCAGATTCATGAAATTTGTCCCTGTTCCTTCATTCATGAGACGACCTCCAGACCTGAGAGAGCAGTTCCCTCATTTTCGTATATCGGCATAATCTTGAACAGACCCGACATTTCCAGCAAACGGTACACCGGCGAATTGACGTCACAGACCACCATCTTGCCGCCTTTATTCTTAATGAGCTTGTATCTTCCCAAAATGACACCCAGACCCGAACTGTCCATAAATTGCAGATCTTTCAGGCTGAGTACGAGATGCTCGCTTTGTCTCCGCTGGATGGCTTCATCCATCTGCATCCGTACCATGTCAGCTGTATGGTGATCCAGCTCCCCGGATAATCGTACAATCAGAATCCCGCGATGGTGTTCCATTTCCACATGCAAGTTCACGTTTGCTCACTCTCCTCCCTGTCTTGAACAAGGATTTCTACGCTTTCGAAGGCTTTTCCTGCCCCCCGACAAAACTAGAAGAAAACCCCTATTTAACTACAAAATACGTTCGAAGGATACGCGCAACTCGCAGAAATCGCCGTTTAGTCAAACAGGTTAGACGTTGTCCGCTTGAACAGCTTCCACCAGCCAGCTTTTTTCACATCCTGCGGAGCCTGAATGTCGAACTCCTTAATCACGTCGTTGCCTTGATAGACCACAAGTTTTCCTATACTTTGCCCGGCTTTGATCGGGGCTTTCAGTTCTTTGGCAACTAACAATTCATGCCGGATGTCATTGGATTTGGCTCCTTTGCGCATCAGTACACTGTAATTTTGTGTGGCATTCAGCGGCAACTCGGCTACTTCGCCTTTTTCGATTCTCAGACTGCCCAGCAGATCCCCTGCCTTGTAGAGCGCCTTCATCGTATATTGACTAAAGGCATAGTCAAACATCGAAGATACTTCACTATTCCGTGTTTTGGTATTCGGTTCACCGAGTACCACGGAAACGACACGCAGTCCATCCTTGGAGGCTGTTGCAGACAAACAGAATTTCGCTTCGGATGTGTAACCTGTTTTCAAACCGTCTGCCCCTGCATAAAAACGAACCAGCTTGTTCGTGTTTACCAGCCAGAATGGCTTTTCCGTATCTTTGCGAAGGTAATCCTGATAGGCACCGGTGTACTTCGTAATCCCGGAATGCTTCAGCAGTTCACGGCTCATGACGGCAATATCATGGGCGGAAGAATAATGATTATCAACCGGCAGACCGTTACAGTTGGCAAAATGAGTATCCTTCATGCCAAGCTCCTTCGCACGCTCATTCATCAGCTGTACAAAGGCTTCTTCCGAACCAGCAATCTTCTCAGCCATAGCCACCGAGGCATCATTGCCTGAAGCCATCGCGATCCCTTTTAACATGTCATCGACTGTCATCTCTTCCCCAGGCTCCAGAAAGATCTGCGAACCGCCCATGGAAGCGGCATATTCACTCGTTCTTACTTTGTCCGTCAGTTTCAGCTTACCCGAGTCGATTGCTTCAATTGTAAGCAGCATGGTCATAATTTTTGTAATGCTCGCCGGAGGCAGCTGATCATGACTGTTTTTCTCATATATGACGGTTCCCGTGTCCGCATCCATTAAGATCGCAGAGCGTGCCGACGGGGCAAGATCCGTCCCTCCCGCTGCCTTCGGTGTTTCTTCAGCCAATGCCGTTGATGCCATAAGGGACAGCAGGATACAAAGGGTCATGAACGATGCCATTATTCTTTTCTTCACAAGGTTACCTCCTCAAATGACTTGCTTACTGCATGTTCCATGCATGTACTGCTAATCATTGTCGGCCCGTTTCCAGTAAATTATTCCATGTAAAGCATGATTTCCCGAACTTTTATTGAAAATGTGATCAAAGCGAAAAAAACGCACTTTACTCAACGCATGAGTAAGCGTACGTTCAACATAACAAAAAAAAAGGTTACCCCCGATGAGTTCTCAT
Organism: Paenibacillus sp. 1781tsa1; assembly: GCF_024159265.1. NCBI lineage: Bacteria > Bacillati > Bacillota > Bacilli > Caryophanales > Paenibacillaceae > Paenibacillus > Paenibacillus sp. 1781tsa1. Next base: position 4,551,544 of record NZ_JAMYWY010000001.1, read on the forward strand.
TCGAAGAGGTAACCTTCTTTACTCAAATCTTGCTTACATTTGCGGAATAACAGCCAATACCAGCGCCAGGAACGACTCACGAACACGCTCTGTCGTTTCCATCACCTCATCATGTGACAGCGGCTGGTCCAGAATTCCGGCAGCCATGTTGCTGATACAGGAAATACCGAGCACTTCCAGGCCTGCATGGCGTGCCACGATCACTTCAGATACAGTGGACATGCCCACTGCGTCTGCGCCCAATGTACGCAGCATTCTGATCTCTGCTGGTGTCTCGTAGTTCGGACCAAGCATACCTGCGTATACCCCTTCACGTACGTTAAAACCTTGTGATGCGGCCGTATCCTTCGCCAGCGCACGCAAACGGCGGCTATAGGCTTCGGACAGATCAGGGAAACGTACGCCCAGTGCAGCGTCATTTGGTCCGATCAGTGGATTTTTGCCTGTAAGATTCAAGTGATCAGAGATCAGCATCAAGTCTCCAGCTTCATACGACGTATTCACGCCCCCCGCAGCATTGGTTACAAGCAAGCTGCTTACACCCAGTTCTTTCATAACCCGTACCGGGAAAGCTGTCAATTCAGGACCATATCCTTCGTACATGTGGAAGCGGCCTTTCATCATCACAACTGGACGACCTTTAATGGTGCCGACCAATAGTTCACCTTCATGTCCTTCTACCGTGGACACCGGAAAATGTGGAATATCCTGATAAGCGATGCTTACGCCATCTTCAATCAGTTCTGCCAGTACGCCAAGACCCGAACCCAAAATCAAACCGACTTCCGGCTTGATGGAGCTTTTGCTTTGAATATAAGATGCTGCTTCCGAAATCATTTGTTGGTTTAATGCTGTCATGCGATGTATGTTCCTCCTTGAGTTGAAACGATCCGTCTTATGTATAACGGCGTTTGGATGTATTCAATTTATTTTATCCTAAATCGGCCCGATGTTCCGCATTTATTTGTGAATGCCATGCGTCAAAATCTATCTTGCCCTCGGATGATGGGTTTCATAGATTTCTTTCATGGTTTTACGACCATGGTTGCCATATTGTTGTCCAGGCTGCTCTACGTGACCCAGCATGTCTTGAACCGCACGTGTATCCGCCCCATTGGCAATCAGGTGTGCCGCAAAAGAATGACGCAGCGTATGCGGCGTAATCTCGTCCGAGATTCCTGCATCCACTGCCGCTTTTTTGAGCAGCTTCCAGAAGCCCTGCCGGGTTAAACGTCTGCCAGATACATTCACGAACAGTGCCTGCTCGTCCGAATCGGTTTTGAGCAACTTGTTGCGGAATTCCTCCACATATACACTTGCCCAATGTGCAGCGGGTGCACCGATGGGAAGGATGCGTTCCTTGCCCGCCCCACCACATCGTATGAAGCGCATGCCTGGCTGTACATCCCGAATGTCAAGCGCAATCAGTTCCGAGACCCGAATACCTGTAGCATATAACAGTTCAAGCATCGCTCGATCTCTCACACCCTGCGGTGAACGAACATCAGGCGCTGTCAGCAGTTGTTCGATCTCCTGTATGCTTAATACCTGTGGTGGCGACTTGTCCGCCTTGGGAGCTTCCACATCAAACGTAGGGTCCTGTATAATTTCCCCCCGCCGCATTAAAAAATGAAAGTAGGAGCGCAGAGATACGATGCTGCGGGCAATGGTCGCATTGGCACGTCCTGCCTGTTTGAGCTGTCCTGCAAACAGGACGACGTGCGTGCGTCTGACCTGATCGGCTTCGCGTATGCCAAATTCCTTATCTGCAAATTCAATGAACTTGTCCACGTCTCGGAGATACGATTCAAGCGTGCTGCTCGACATCCCTTTATCATCTTCCAAGTATAAGGCATAGGCGTGTATCGTCTGTTTCATGTACAACGCTCCTCAACTGACAGATCTGCCGCTCTGGCAGACTGCTCCCGTATTTGCATCCCTGGCTGTTCGAAGCTACTCCCCGTACCAATAGAACAAACGGAGACGCTCTGCCATCGTAGGACGTCCTTCTCCATTACCCGGCCAATCCGTTTCCTGAAATACTTTGATTGCATTGCCAGTCGGCATCTGATACTGGTCCACAGGTGAGATCCAGCCATTGAACAGATCCAGAACATGATAGAACAGATAGACTAGTGCAGCAAAAAATATAATAAATCGAATAAAACGGAGCCCTCTCCGCACTGATATAATCATGGGTATATCCCCCTTCTGATTCAAATCCGGTAATGTCCTTGAATCAGGGTATGTCCATAAACACAAGTTTATGCCATTCGGGGTAAACTCCAGATCATGTCCGGTGCCAAAAAAGCTCTCCCGTCAAAACCGCCGGTGAGAGCTTGAAGATATGCTATGTTATTCTTCATCTTTGGGTTTCTGTTCATTTTTAGCTTTGCAACGATAACAAATTCCATGAAAGTCCAGTCGGTGATCTACTACCGAAAAGTTGAATTCCCGCTCCAAACGTTCTTCAAGCGGTCCAAGCCAGTCTTCACGTATTTCATCCATACTTCCGCATTGAACACAGATTAAGTGATGATGGTGATGCTTGGATGTATCTCCGCGCAGATCATAACGCGCTACACCGTCGCCGAAGTTGATTTTCTCTACAACATGCAGCTCACTCAGCAGTTCGAGGGTACGGTACACGGTTGCCAGACCGATTTCGGGAGCCTTTTCTTTAACGAGCATGAATACGTCTTCTGCGCTCAGATGATCTTCTTCATTCTCAAGAAGTACTCTTAAGGTGGCTTCCCGCTGGGGCGTTAATTTATATCCTTGGGACTGTAGTTGCTGCTTAATTTTATCAATCCGTGCTTCCATTTTCTCCCTCCCCCTAGGAAATCACTGCACACTGCAACTTAACCCACTCTTTTCATTATAGGGGGAGTGCGTAATTAAAGTCAACATTTTACACTATGCGGTGCACGTTAGGCCGGTAGTAGCATTGGCGTGACCCAGCGCATCATCGCAGGTGTAACCCATGTTTCAAAAGACGCCACGCCGAGCAGCATTGCAGCCATAACCAAAGTTAACACTATATATGAAGCAAAAGGCCTTTGTCGACCAGGTGTTCGCTGCATCAAAACACGATTGCGAATGATGTATAACGAGAACGTCATTGCTGCCACACTGCAGATCAGAAGGATTGGAATGACAAATAGATTATGTGGTGCCACGGAAACCAGTGCAAACAGCAGCCCTTTCCAGGAGTACTGCCCAACCAGGTAACCCACAGTGAATCCAATGAGCACACCTTTCAGAAAATCCAGAACCAGTATACCGGGTAGTCCAACGACGGATAAACCCAGAATAAAGATCAGACCTACCCACTTTAGATGAAGCATGGCGATGTCCCAATAGGCCCCGGTCTCTGTTAGCTGTGCACTGTGCTGCACGGTCATGAAGAAATTGCCGAGATAACCCTCCAGATCCTGGCGTTGATCAAGAGACAATGCATTCACCATAAGCGCGCCAAAAATGACGCCGACCAGAAACAAGACAGCCACGAATACATATAACGAAGTCTGACCTTTAAATGTAAAGTAGGATGAGCGCATACAGGTACGAGTCCCCTTTCCGGTATCATGCTGCAAGGATTCTCAGTTACATCCTCATAGTCATTCTTATGAACCGGAATGCACCTGTATGACTTCTTGTCCAGATTGACTCTGCGTGAAGTGAAGCTATATCTGTTGAAATAAAGAATATTTACACGGGTCACTGCGATGACAGAACAACCCTTTGATCACTGATCTAATCTGACGATTTTACCTGAACAGCAACCTTCCCGTACGTTCCTCCACCTCCGGTGGACAGCTCCAGTTGTCCATTCCGTGCGGCCACAATAAGTCCTGCCAACACAGGTCCAACAACCACAGCAAGTTCTTCCTCACGCGTACGATGAAGTACATTCATTTCTGTACCAAAATGGTCCAGTAACTGACGCAGTTTGGCTTTGCCAAGTCCCGGAATGAACTCCAGTGGTACCTGATAATGATAGGCGGGTCTGTTAGCAGGAACATGAGGATTCTCCCGATCAGAGATGGCCAGAATGCGGTCCAACACCCCCTGAACCAGCTTCAGACTGCCACAGTGAGGACAGCGCTCTGCCGACATCGCCTGCTCATCCATAATACTGCCACAGGCTGCACAGTAAGTACGATGGTACTTACCCAGTCTTGGATTCAGACCATAATTGGCAGCAATGCTCCTGCCAGCTTCTCCTTGAAGAGCCATGCGGAATTCATCAAAAGAAGGGGTAGCAACTTGCAGTTCGTTATACTCCCGTCCAATCTTACCGAGTGAATGGGCATCCGAATTGGTCAGAAACGGTACATGATCCAACTCCCGAATATAACTGGCCATGGATGAATCCGAGCTTAACCCCAGCTCTACCGCATCCACGAGACTAGTATCCAGCACATCGCTCATACGGGGCGCAGTACTACCATAGATGCCTTTGTGCGGTGTAAACACATGTGCGGGCACAACTAGTCCACCACGCGCCTTAATCTCAGACTGCATCTCTAGAGCGGGCACGTAGACACGCTGAGAACTAAGGTTCACATTTTTCATATAACGTTTCATCCAGTCCGTGAAGGACTTCATCGTTTTCAGATCACGGAAGTACGCCAGCATATGGAACTCACGCATTCCAGGCTCGCGCAGCTCAATTTCGGTACCCAGCAGAATGGTGGTGTCCTGGTAGGCAATACCGCCGCCCTCAATCTCGGACATCGTACCACTCTCCAGCAATTGTTCAATATCCATCTGTACAACCGGAGAATGACAATCAATAACACCAAGCAAATGAATTCCTTTGCGATCCGATGCTTCCCGGGCAATATTCTCAAATGTCAAATCGCGACTGCCGCTGATTTTTACGGCCTCACCGCGAGAGGTTCGTCCAATGTGAATATGCAGGTCTGTATAACAGGGCTCCCACATCGTGGACGTTTCCAGTTGGTCATTCATCCCTAGAACCGTCCTGTCGTTCTGTAGAGGTCCCACGCGTACACAGCCATCATCGTTTTAGCATCGCTAATCCGGTTGTCGTCCATGAGTTCGTAAGCTTCCTCCAGTGTGATCTCGGATACTTCAAGAAATTCATCTTCGTCCAGTTCCATATCTCCGGCTTCCAACTCTTCAGCGATGTATAGATGAATGATCTCATCTGCGAATCCTGGTGACGTGTAGAACGAACGCAGATGACGCAACGACTTGGCCACATATCCCGTCTCTTCTCGCAATTCACGTGCGGCCGCCACTTCCGGCTCTTCTCCCGGGTCCAGTTTTCCCGCAGGAATCTCCACTTCGGTGCGTCCCATTGCCTGACGATACTGATCCACTACAAGCATGCGATCCCCATTCAGAGCGAGTACAGCTACTGCTCCAGGGTGCCGGATTATTTCTCGTGTAGCCGTCTCACCGTTCGGCAGTTTAACGGTATCGACCTGTAGTGAAATCACTTTCCCCTCGAAGATTGGCTTGGTGGATACGGTCACTTCATCCAACTTCGGATTGGCAGGTTGCGCTGCATGGATGGATTGGGCAGATTGGTTTGGTTTCATTCGTTCTTCAACTCCATATCGTTGGATTATATATAAATTGACTAAAAATATTTACACTAACCACTCCGATGACAGAACAACCCTTCGATCGCTGTTATCCCCAGATTTTTTGATTTCTTTCTCTAATAGATAAAATTTGGTGATAGCTTATGCTTACGATGCAGCTTTTAAAAGAAAGCTTTTTGGCGAACGCTCCGCTTCTCTTGGTTATTTCTGCCCTCTCCGTTCTTGTGTAAAGGATTAGCTCAATTTATATATTCGGTTAATGTATAAATTTCTGATTTTGGGCATATGGTGAGCGTATAGAAGTCACACAGCAAATATAAACAAATCAGGGGGGATTTTGATGAACAGTTATTTGACGCCTAAATCCGTACACGTGGTAGGACAAGCCCGGCAAGTACAGCTCATACTCAAGCAATGGTTGCACGAGTGGGGACCGGATGCCAAATTAAGTGATCTGCTCGCTGGACGTAAATCAATGGGTCATTGATCTATTAAGCCATGGATAGATTTTCATCCAATATTACCGAGTCTTCTCCCTTGAAATATAACATGAATTCGCAAAAAGTCCGAATCCGCACAGACCGGGTTCGGACTTTTGTCTAAGAATTACATGTTATTTCTTGTCTGTTGCCGTTTCCTGAATAATAGCGATAACCACCTCGGACAACTTTACAATGTCTTCGGCACGAATGCGTTCTTTGGTTGTATGAATATCCTCATACCCTACCGCCAGGTTCGCGGTTGGAATGCCAAATCCGTTAAAGATGTTGGCATCACTGCCCCCACCAGAAGCGAACGTATGAGTCTCCAGCCCAATACTGCGGATGGCACGCTGTGCAAGCTGTACAACCTCATGTTCATCATGGAAACCAAATGCGGGATACAGGATCTCACTTCTGAATTCAGCCGTTGCACCGTATTTACGACATGTCGTTTCCAGCGCGTCACGCATCTGTGCAATCTGCAATTCGACTTTCTCCTGCACAATACTGCGTGCTTCCGCTTCAAGCTGTACAAAGTCACATACCACGTTGAGTGGTGACCCACCCTGGAATTTTCCAATGTTTGCTGTTGTCTCATCATCAATTCTGCCCAGTGTCATCGCTGCAATTGCTTTGGCCGCAACCTGAATGGCGCTGATTCCGTCTTCCGGGTTCACTCCCGCGTGTGCAGACTTACCATAGATGCTCATTTGAATTTCAGCTCTGGCTGGTGCAGCTACACAAATCGTACCTACAGCTCCGTTGGAGTCCAGCGCATAGCCGAACTCGGCATCGATATCCTTTGAATTCATGGCACGTGCGCCTACTAGGCCAGACTCTTCGCCCACCGTAATGACAAATTGAATTTTACCATGTGGAATCTTGTTTTCCTGAATCACACGAATCGCTTCGAACATTGCCGCAATCCCTGCCTTGTCATCTGCTCCCAGGATCGTTGTTCCATCACTGCGAATCCAGCCATCTTCACCGAGTTCAGGCTTAATTCCCTGTCCCGGCGTTACGGTGTCCATATGACATGTGAAAAAGATCGGTGCAACGCCATCTGTTCCTTCGGCTTCCCAGGTAATAACGAGATTTCCGGCGCCATGTTCGGTTTGCTCCATGGTGTCGTCCTCATAGACATGTAGACCGAGGTCTGCAAACTGTTCTTTTAACACCTTCGAGATGTTCTGTTCATTTTTTGTTTCACTATTAATCTGCACCAGTTCCATGAACTGATCAATAACACGTTGTTGTTTAATCACAGGACTTTCCTCCCTCTCGTAGATACGGTACAATACAATTACTATGGCTTGTTTATTTTATGAGGTTGTTCAAAAAGTCTGCTTTTGATTACGAAGGATGCCTGGCGGCATCATCAGCATCGAATATGGAATTCAGCCGAAATGTCCGTTGCTCACGTAGTTTTCCCTACGCTCCGCTACTCCATTTCTAGCTTCATCCCATCTTCTTGGTACTGAAAACCAGTCTTTTTGAACATACACTTTATGTTGAAAGGAGTTCTCTCATCATGCAAAAAAAGAAATGGTTCAAAATCATCATCTATCTCATGCTGATCGCCATGATCGGGTCCACCCTTTTCATAGCTCTCGAACCGTTGCTGTTCGGATAGCCACATGAAGCCTTTCGACGAACTGTTTACAGCCGTTGAAGGGCTTCTTTTTCGCTAATCCAATTGATTTGATATGGAAAAATGCGATTAAAGTACGGAACAATATCGCGTGCTACCTGCTCCACTGTATAAGACTTGCCTGTTATATCCTCCAGTGAGGTAACGCCATACTGCTCAATTCCACAAGGAACAATCCCCTGAAACCCAGCATGTTGAATGCCTGAACTGATGTTAAAAGCAAACCCGTGACTGGTCACGAAACCGCGGCGGTGTTTGCAGCGATTAAACTTGATGCCGATCGCAGCAATCTTCATATCGCCAATCCACACACCCGTATAACCCTCTTTGCGTCCGGCTTCGATGCCCTGGTCTGCGAGATAATCCATAAGTACCTGTTCAAGTTTCCGTAAATATCCGTGTAAATCCAAGTCTTCATCCCGACCAAGAATCAATAACGGGTAACCTACCAACTGACCTGGGCCATGATAAGTAATATCACCGCCGCGGTCAATTTGAAACAAAGAAATCCCTTGCTCACGCAACTCTTCCGGACTGAGAAGCAGATGCTCCGGATGATTTTGTGAACCAATCGTATACGTTGGCGGGTGCTGTAACAGCAGCATCTGCTCGGCTCCCTCGCCCTCGTCCAATCGCTGCACAATCGCTTTCTGGCGGTTCCAAGCCTCTTCATAATCAAGCATCGGTAGGTATGCAACATCCAGCGGCTTGCTCATGATTCCCCACACCCTTCTGCTTCAGGTTCAATGTACAATTGAGCACTTGTCCATAGACAGCAGGAAAAGTGCACGGCCTCCGGCACATACACTTTCCCGTCAACTATTTACTTAGTACACCTTGCTCTCCAAGGTATATCCTTCAAGGTTTTCTTTGACACGTTGCAAGAAACGTCCGCTGATTACGCCATCCAGGATTCGGTGATCCAGCGACAGACACAGGTTAGCCATCGAACGAACAGCGATCATATCATTAATAACCACGGGTTTCTTGACGATCGACTCGAATGTAAGAATCGCTGCCTGCGGATAGTTAATGATTGGCTGGGACAGGATCGAACCGAATGAGCCCGTGTTGTTCACCGTGAACGTACCACCTTGCATATGGTCCAGCTTCAGCGTACCTTCACGTGTTTTGCGAGCCAGTTCATCCACTTCACGGGCCAGACCTGCAATATTTCGCTGATCGGCATGTTTGATTACGGGTGTAAGTACGGAATCTTCGGTCCCTACCGCCATGGACAGGTTAATGTCCCGTTTGACGATAATTTTGTCCACTGCCCATACCGAGTTCATGATTGGATAGTCTTTAATCGCGTTAACGACACCCTTCATCATGAAGGACAGATATGTCAGATTGATGCCTTCCTTGCGCTTGAACTCATCCTTGAGTTTATTGCGCAGCATCACGAGATTCGTTACGTCAACTTCGATCATTGTCCATGCATGCGGGATTTCCGATACACTTTGACGCATATTCCGGGCAATGGCATTACGCACAGGTGTAACATCGATGAAATACTCCGATCTTCCCTGGCCGCCACCTTCTACTTCAATCTGTGGAATTTTCGGGCTTTCGGTTAGATGAATGCCTGAATGTCTCACAGGAACGCCTGCATCGGACGCTGAGATCGCTTCTCCAGCGGTTAAACCCATTTCTCCATTTCCACGATTTACGCCGCTGAATGGGGAAGCAGACGGCACACCAGAAGGTGTATGCTGTGCTACAGGAGATGATTCTTGTGCAGAAGATCCAGCCGCGTTACCTCCCTGTGCAACAAATGCCAGCACATCTTTGCGGGTAATACGACCACCGGCCCCAGTGCCTTGGATGCTTTGCAAGTTCAAACCATGCTCTGCTGCCAGGGATTGAACTGCCGGGGAATACCGATTACGCATCGGCTGATTGGGATCATGTCCTGCTGTATTTGAGGCGGCAACAGGAGTATGGCTTACATGTTGCTGCGATACTTGTGTTACCTGCTCAGCCGCTTCTTCGTCAGAAGCTGCGACCTGCATGCGGCAGATTGCTTCACCAACAGCAATCGTTGTGCCCTCTTCCACCAAAAGCTCACCCATAATTCCATCCACAGTGGATGGAATTTCGGCATTGACTTTATCCGTGATTACTTCACAGATCGGCTCGTACTGTTCCACACGGTCGCCCGGTTTTTTCAACCATTTGCCTATGGTAGCCGAGACCAGCGATTCCGCCAATTGCGGCATAATGACCTCGATCCATTTCATACGTTCAGCCATTTGATTATCACTCCAAACTTTACTATTAAACGATCCAAAAAACGAAATTAAAACTCGGCAAGTGCACGCATTGCTGCTTTGGCTTTGTCCTTGCTCAGCATGTAGAATTTCTCCAATGTTGGGCTAATTGGCATGGCCGGCACGTCAGGTCCACAGAGACGCTGAATCGGTGCATCCAGTTCAAACAGACATTCCTCGCTAATAATTGCGGCAACTTCGGCACCTACACCACCGGTTTTATTATCCTCGTGTACGATCAACACCTTGCCTGTCAGACGAGCGGAAGCAATAATCGCTTCACGATCCAACGGTTGCAATGTGCGCAAATCCAGAACATGTGCTGTAATGCCTTCTTCACGCTCCAGCTCCTCAGCAGCCTGCATGACAAAATGCAGCGGCTGACTGTAACCGATCACCGTAATATCCGCACCCTCACGAAGTACGTTGGCTTTACCAATCGGAACGATGTAATCATCTTCAGGCACATCTTCCTTGATAAGTTTGTAGCATTTTTTATTTTCAAAAAAGAGTACCGGGTCCGGGTCGCGAATAGCGGCCTTGAGCAGTCCCTTGGCATCGTATGCCGAGTAGGGAGCTATAATTTTCAGTCCAGGTGTACCAAAGAAAATCGACTCCGGACATTGGGAGTGATACAACCCACCGAAGATTCCGCCACCAATCGGCGCGCGGATAACAATCGGACAGCTCCAGTCATTGTTGGAACGATAGCGAATTTTCGCCGCTTCACTAATGATCTGGTTGGTTGCCGGTAACATGAAGTCCGAATATTGCATCTCGGCAATCGGCTTCATGCCATACATCGCTGCACCAATGGCAACACCTGCAATAGCGGACTCAGACAAAGGTGTGTCCATCACTCGCATTTCGCCAAACTGATCTTGCAGCCCTTTAGTTGTGGTAAACACACCACCTTTGAGACCTACGTCTTCACCAAGGATAAAAACATTTTCATCCCGTTCCATCTCTTCTTTCATCGCGAGACGGATTGCATCAATATATTCCATCACTGCCATACTTACCGTCCCCCTTCTTCGCTGTCCGCATAAACGTGCGTCAGAGTGTCCTCAGGTTTCGGATATGGCGCGTTGTCTGCATATTCAGTTGCTTCTTTCATTTCCAGCGCAAGCTGGGAAGCCAGATCCGCATCCCGGGCTTCGTCCCAGATGCCGCAATCGATCAAGTAGTTCTTCATGCGAGGAACGCCATCTTTCTTCCAGTTCTCTTCGACTTCTTCCTTGGTCCGGTAAGCCAGATCATTGTCGGAAGTGGAGTGAGGAGAGAGACGATACATCATCGCTTCAATCAGTGTGGGTCCTTCGCCTGCTATGGCACGGCGACGCGCTTCCTTCACTGCAGCATATACTTCTAATGCATCGTTACCATCTACACGCAGTCCGGGGAACCCGTATCCTTGTGCTCGATCGGAGATTTTGCCGCTCAACTGTTTGTGAATTGGTACCGAAATTGCATATTGATTGTTCTCACACATAATAATGACAGGCAATTTATGCACACCTGCAAAGTTGGCTCCCTCGTGGAAGTCCCCCTGATTGCTTGATCCTTCGCCAAACGTAACAAAAGAAACAAATTTTTGCTTCTTCATTTTGGCAGCCAGCGCAAAGCCAACAGCGTGCGGAACCTGTGTTGTAACCGGGCTGGAGCCCGTCACAATCCGCAGCTTTTTGTGACCGAAGTGACCCGGCATTTGCCGCCCGCCACTATTCGGATCTTCCGCTTTTGCAAAAGCAGACAGCATCAACTCACGCGGAGTCATGCCTACCGCCATGACAAAGCCATAATCGCGGTAATAAGGTAAATAATAATCGTTATCCCGATCCAGACCAAAAGCCGCCCCTACTTGCGCAGCTTCCTGTCCTACACCGGATACGTGAAAGTTAATTTTGCCAGCCCGTTGCAAGAGCAAGCAACGCTCGTCAAACTTGCGTGCGAGCAGCATGTATTTGTACATATCCAATACTTCACCATCGCTAAGTCCTAGCTGTTGATGCCGATGGACCGCGTCTGCAGTACCTTGTGAACTCATATGAGGTACCTCCTTTTAATCAGAGCCTGTGCCACTCTTACTACCCGATCTTATAACCTGGTACTAAGACTTGGCTTAACCTTATTATAATCCCTTTTACCCAAAAAAGGAAAGAACCTTTCTCATAAGCCTGTTTGGCTTACATTCCAATGGCCTTTCCATCGACCGCCAACATGGCTTCACCCATGATTTCCGACAGAGAAGGGTGCGGATGAATGGTTTGTCCGACTTCCCAAGGTGTGGCATCCAGCATCTGAGCCAATGAAGCCTCAGCGATCAATTCCGTCACATGGGTGCCAATCATATGTACCCCCAATATATCATTCGTCTTGGCATCTGCGATCACCTTCACGAATCCGTCCCGACTTCCGTGAATAAGCGATTTGCCAATGGCCGAAAATGGAAACTTCCCTGTTTTAATCTTATAGCCACGTTCTTTGGCTTCACGCTCGGTGAATCCGATGCTTGCTGCTTCCGGACGTGTATACACACAGCGCGGGATGCGATGGGATTCTACGGCATGTACCGTTTCGCCCGCCAGATGATCGACAGCAAGAATACCTTCATGACTTGCAGCATGTGCAAGCTGCAATCCACCGATGCAATCACCAATAGCATAGATATGACCTTCACCGGTCTGTAACTGTTTGTTCACAGCAATGAAGCCGCGCTCCAGCTTGATATCTGTATTTTCGAGTCCGATATTTTCGACATTGGCCTGACGCCCAACCGACACGAGCATTTTCTCCGCTCTCAGCGTTTCCTGCTTATCGTCACCAAGCTGCACATCAATCTGGATGCCCTCTTGATCCGTGTTATATGTTTCCGTTAGAACAGTGGCACCTGTCAGGAAACGAACCCCTCGCTTGCTGAGCAAGCGCTGCATTTCTCTGGCAACATCCTCATCCTCGGCAGGCAATACGTGAGCTGCTGCTTCTACCACCGTGATGTCTACACCAAAGTCATTCAGCATGGATGCCCACTCCAGTCCAATCACACCACCCCCGACAATAATAAGTGATGCAGGAAGTTCATCCATTCGTAGTGCTTCGTCACTGCTCATAATAAACTTGCCATCCGGTTCCAGCCCTGGCAGCACACGTGGACGTGAACCAGTAGCAATAATGAGATTGGTCGGCACAACTGTATCCATCTCCCCATCTTCGAACTCTACAGCGACCGCTCCGCTCTGCGGGGAAAATATGGAAGGTCCGATAACGCGACCGTTCGCGTGTACGACCTGAATTTTATTTTTTTTCATCAAATATTGAACGCCCTGATGAAGCTGTTCCACAATCGCATCCTTGCGCGCCTGTACTTTGGGAAATACAAGTGTGGCTCCAGCTGTCTCGATACCATACGTCTCGCTCTCCTGAATCTCGGCGTACACTTCCGCGCTTTTCAGCAAAGCTTTACTCGGAATACAGCCACGATGCAGACAGGTTCCGCCGAGCTTGTCCTTCTCAATAATAACGACCTGTTTTCCCAGCTGTGCAGCCCGGATCGCGGCTACATATCCACCGGTTCCTCCTCCAAGAATTGCAACATCACATGTAATTGGCATCTCTCATGCTCTCCTCTATGAATCAAATTTCAGTATCATTTATGATGGCTTGAATCATGGTTTGGCTTATACCCTCTATATGCCATTGTACTCTCCTTGAGCGGTCAACTCAAAGTTTGAAGCAATCACACATGGACAGCCTATGCATTCCAAGCTATGATGGAATCAGGTATGATCTGTAAGCGTAACCTTTATTTAATGTCGACTTTGGCAGAAAGGGTATAAAGCTCATGAATACAAGATTGGTATTTGCGCGATTTTTGGCGATTGTTGTTCTGGTCATCCCCGGTTTAATGGCAATGAAGGGTTTTCTGATGATGAAAGATGCCCTGTTCCTATATTATGCCGAGCACGGGAACGAACTGATTTCACCAGGATTCCAGTGGCTTTCCTTTGGCGGTGGACTTGTCCTTTTTGCCGCAGGTATGAGTTTTCTGGGAGGCTGGATCCTGTTCCGTGACCGCAAGCGTAATTATGTAGGTCCCCGTTTCCGGTCCAAAAATGTACCCGAAAAAGCAGAGACGCCCGGAGGGACTCCTTGAGTCCGGGCTTTTTGTGTGTTTATACAACACACCGCCTACTTTACATAGACAGGATGGATCAACATGGTATCATTTATAATCACGTTAAAACGACTGCTCAAAGGCATTTTCCATGCGTTCAAGGACCCCAAGTTTCTGGCTTTGTTCGCGTTAACGGCAGCAACGTTGCTGTCAGGCACTTTGTTTTACACTCGTGTTGAAGGTTTGCACTGGATTGATGCGTTATACTTCTGTGCGGTTACCCTGACTACGGTGGGACATCCTGAATTTGTGCCAACCACCGGGTTCAGCAAAGCTTTTACCGTCATCTACATGTTTGCAGGCATTGGTCTCACCTTTGCCATGATTGCCAGAATTACAGCAGGTATTCTATTCCCTCGCAAATTAAAGACAGAAGAGGACCCGGAGTAATCTCCGGGTCATTCGTATAAAGCATCCCGCAGTTTGGTAGACATACGCGATTCTTTGGAAGAAGACTTCAAGATCGTTCTGCGCAACGTCAGGTTACTTGCCTGCAGTCGCTCCGCTTCTGCGAACAGTTCTGCAAATAAGGCCTGCGCCGCTTCATCCAGGGATGCCTGCTCTTTCAAGCTTTCATATCGTTCTTGAAGTGATGTTAATACTTCACTCATCGTAAACACCTCTTTTCCATAACTCCTGGTAACAGCTGCCGGAACCAACGGCTTAACATTCCATATAGTAACACAAAGCTGCACAGATTAGTTCTGGCTCTTTCCAAAGATTTTGTGGTACTCTGTAATGGTCGCTTTTTTTGTTGAATCCCGTATGTGAGAGGAGTAGCAGCACCGTGCAAACAGGACGTATTACCGTAATTACTGGACCCATGTTCAGTGAAAAATCCGGTGAACTCATTCGCCGTTGTCAGAAATTAATTCAATTTGGCCGTAAAAAGGTTGTGGCCTACAAACCAGCCGAGGATGATCGGTTTGCCCAGGATGAGATCGTGAGCCGAATTGGTTATCGACTTCCTGCCCATTCCATTCCCCGGCAATTAACCCCGGAATCCGTAGAAATGATCCTGAATCAAACCATAGATGCTGATGTTGTTGCATTTGATGAAGTACAATTTTTCAGCAGTGCCATCATGGAACTTGTCTCGGAGCTAGCTTATTGTGGCAAACATGTGATTGTGGACGGACTTAATATGGATTACCGTGGTAAGGAATTCGGATATGTCGGCGGTTTGCTTGCCATGGCAGATGACATTGAGAAACTCTCGGCTTTCTGTGCCGTATGTGGCAGCCCAGATGCTGCCTTTACGCAACGTATCGTCAATGGGGAACCCGTTACCTTGGGTCCGGTTGTTATGATTGGCGATTCAGAAGCTTACGAGCCACGCTGTCGTTGCTGCTTCATTCCTCCTCACAAAGTTGAATGCTCCTCATAATTTCTAAGAGATCTCTGAGATCCTCCAAAAGCCCTTATGGGCTTTTTTGTTTGTCGCGGCGAACATTTGCACAAAAAAGCACCGCTTTGCAGCGATGCTTACAGGATCACTTCCCGCTAGTCCCGGGAAACAAAATATTTGTTGGTCATGTAGTAAGCGTCACCACGCGACGTTTCCACCATTCCTTTTTTAGCATCCAAAAATACAATCTCTTTACACTTCGTGCAGTACCATTTCGTGCGCTTGTATGGAGATTCCGTCACGTAAGCCGTGCCGCATTTACAATCAATCTTCATTAATAACTCGGTTGATTTATAAGCACTGGACAGGCGTTCCAGGTTATCCTGTTGCTGTGTAGGCATAATGGTCTGCTGATAATCCGATAAATGATTCTGAACCTTAAAGTCTGCTACCAATCCTGCATTCAATCCAAAAAACTCCTTGCCGATTTCGGTCACGAAGCGCTTCTCATTTCTGTAGCAATCCAGCCACTCAATAATCTGCTTATTAGACAGTGGAACCGTACCCTTGATACCGCTGTTTAAGGTGTAGGTCATGATGTATAAAGTATCGTCTTGTCTACCTGAGTACATTAGAATCCTCCTTCGAATACATTTGCTAATGTACTACAAAAACGCGCATAAATCAAAAAATTCTTATTTCCTGAGCGCATCTCTTCTTATTAAATGGGAAACATTCCTCTTTCATCCGCCAAAGACTTACAAGAACTGCATACACCTGAAACATTTCCCTGTGGTGCCGCATAATGCACGACCGATTTGACGTTTTTCTTACATATGGAACAGTAGTGCCTCCTTTCCTTTTTTGGGGTATAGTCCGATAGCTTCACTACTTTTTGGTTCAGTCGGAATCGGTGTAAGAAGCCCGGCCATTTCATCTCGCTTCACTCTCTCTTGTTCGCCTACTTCGTAGTCGTTTTTTCGCTTTTGGCTAAAAATCATCGCGCCTTCTGTTATGTATACGATTCCAAGTTGTGCATGCCTATCTCATAATCTATTCGACGTTTTGGGCGGTTTTCCTGTTTTTAATCTCTACACATATAAAAAAAACCGACATAACCTGCTTTCCTTCCTTTCGGAAGAACAGTATTTTAGTCGGTTCCCACCTTATTTATAAAAAGTTCCCAGAACGTCCAGCTCTGGTGAGCGCTCAATTCGAAATGGGTAGATATACCCCTGATTCATTCGGGTAAATTTGCGACTCCACAGATCCAGTCCGGATGTGAACTGATAGGCCTGATATATAAACTTGGAACAGTAATTACGCTCAATACTGCGAAGATTGGTCTGCAATCGGTAAAATTTCACCTGCTTGTAATGGTCCTGTACCCAACCTGCTGCTTTCATGCCTGCCTCACTCAGTCTGGAACGGAATACAATGAAGCGATCCCCTTCATAAAACCGCGTGAGATACCACTCTAATGAATCAGCAAATACAGGCCCATAAGGGTGTACATGATACACTTTGCCATCAAGACCGATAATGCCCATATGCCCGGCGTAATACGTTGATTCCGAGCTTGGCGTGTACACAATATCCCCTGGCTCTAGTTTCATCTCACCCAACGCGTTAATGGGCAAGTCCTGATGCAGCCGTTTGGCTGCTGAACGTTCACGCCGCCCTTCAACCAACAAGCGATGGAGCGCACCTGCAAGTGCGAGATACATTTCTGACCATTTGATCTTTTTTTTATCAGATCGTTTGAACCACCGCTGGATGAAGGTGAAACCTCGTTGTGGCTGTGATCCCTTTTTCATACGCTGCACTCCACTCTGATCTATTTATGGTATCTATATAAGTTGAATTAAAGTTTATTTACACTGACACTACGATGACAGAACAATCTCCAATCGCTGTTATCCCCAGATTGTTTCTGTCCTCTCCGTTATCGTGTAAATGATTATTTCAACTTATATAGTGTCATTCTAATGTTTCTCAGGCTTATTATAGACATTTGGTAGTGTTTATACAATTCGGCAGCCTTTGCTTCTGGTAAAATTATGCCTTCTTATTACCCATTTTATGCAAAAAAGATGACTTCGGGATGAATCCGAAGTCATCTTAATATAACCGATCGCAGACCTTTATTCTTCTACTACACCAAGAGCTTTATTTTTCTCTTTAAAGCGACTGTTATGGGAGGAAACATAAGCCACTTTTTCCGCTTCAGGGTCCATGTAAAGCTTCGCACTGTTCACAGCAAGGGCAGCATCAGTGAAGGTACCAGCAATCAGATACAGTTTGCTACCATAATCTACAAAATCACCTGCGGCAAAAACACCAGGAATATTGGTTTGTAATCTCTCCGTTGTAGTGACATGCCATTCGCCAAGATCAAGTCCCCAATCCCGGATTGGACCAAAGTCACTCTTCATACCATGGTTTACAATGACAGCATCGACTTCAAGCATTTCAGTTTCACCTGTGTCCACGTGTGAGATGGTCACCTGTTCAATCACATCACCACTCATACTATGCAGTGTCTCTACCGCATAAGGTGTACGGACATCTACAGAGGATTCTCTCATACGCAGTACATTACGCTCCAGCCCGCCAAAGCGGTCACGACGATGCACAACCGTAACTTGCTCTGCCAGAGCTTCCAGTTCATTCGCCCAGTCCACAGCAGAGTCGCCTCCACCCGATATCAACACGCGTTTACCACGGAATGGCTCCAACTCTTGCACGGTATAGTGCAGATTGCTAACCTCGTAACGGTCTGCACCTTCAAGCTCCAGCTTGGCCATTTTATATATACCATATCCGATTGCCATGATGACGGTACGTGTCCAATGTTGTTCACCTGTTGCAGAAGTTAACAGAATTGTGCCATCAGGTTGACGCTCGAATCCTTCGATCTGTTGTTCAAATACGAGGGTTGGCTCAAAAGTTCTTGCCTGTTCTTCCAATTGTTTGATCAGATCTTCACACAGAATTGGCGTCACACCCCCGACATCCCAGATCATTTTCTCCGGATAAAAGAGCATGCGACCTCCCAATCTGTCACGTGCCTCAATCAACTTGGTCTTCATATCCCGCATGCCGCTATAAAAGGCAGAGTACATGCCCGCAGGGCCACCGCCGATAATGGTTACATCATAGAGTTCCAACTGCTGATTCATATTAAAAATACCTCCGTTAATTCGATCCAGAACATCGAGTATTTGATATCGATTCTCATTATCACTTAAATCCTAGTGTAATGGTAATCTTATCAAAATACAATGGCTAAAAAACAAACATTTCTTGTACAAAACATTTACGAACTACTCTGCACTTTACTATTATTTACTATTATTTACTATTTCGCTCTTGGAGCCGCCAACAGCTTTTCCACGACAAAATCAAGTTGTTTATTGACTGAATAGATATCTGAATAATAGAAGAAATCGAAATCAATCTCAATTAGGCGACCTTCTTTCACAGCCGGTATGCTACTCCATATTGGATCATTCGTAAGGTTATCTGCACCTTCATACACCGAACGAAATACGTAATCCCCTATATATTCAGGCAGTACTTCCATGGATAGATTGGAGCCTCCCGCTTCCGATACTACATCAATTTTTTTTTGTACCACTTCAGGTGCTTTCATCCCCAAGTACTCATATAGTGCCTGAGATCCTCGGCCATATTGCTTGCTCTCTACAACAACCATACCTTTCAAACCACCCTCCACAATGGATACCGTTTTGTCCAATATGCCTGCATCTGCAAGAGTCTTCTTACTCTCTTCGACTTTGTTGTTGAGATTGGTGATTAACGTCTCGGCTTCCTGCTCTTTGCCAAAAATACTCGCTATACTCTGGAGTCTTTCTTCTGTTGTCATTTTCTCGTAAGGAATATATACCGTAGGTGCGATATCCTTTAACAACGTATACGTCTCTTCGGAAGGAACAATGATCAGATCCGGATCAAGGTCAATGACAGCTTCAGGATTCGGTTCGAACCAGGTGCCTAGTGAATTTACACCTTCAAGCTCACTCTTGTAGGCAGCCCCGTTGAATACTTCAGATGTAGCAATGGGCTTAATTCCAAGTGCGACGACGTCTCCCTGGAGATATAATACAACAACCCGTTTAGGATTCGCTGGAACAACCACATCACCCTTAACCGTTGAGACCGTTCGTGTTTCATTGTCTTTGTTCGCTTGGCTTCCTGTGTCTGATGACACTGCCGTACTACTGTTATTGGAACTGGCACCCGTGCCTTCGCCAGCTATTGGTGTTGTTGCTGTACCTGAAGAGCAGGCTGCGAGCAGCATCGTTATGCTCAATAATGCAACCATAATCATACTGGAACTTGTTTTTCTTCTTTTCATCGGTGTAGACCCTCCGTCTATATATTGATAATGATTCTCATAATCAATATATCCCGACTTCCACTTCCGGCCAATGGACGATTCAGAGATTACCAATGGACGATCCTCTGTTCTCGCTTCTTCTCTCATCTTTCGTTGATACTGTATCGGAGAGATCCCCACATGTTTTTTGAAGATACGACTAAAATAATACACATCCGAATAACCTACTTCTGCTGCAATTTCACTCAGCGTTGCATCAGATCGCAAAAGCAGATTGCGAGCCTTAGCGATTCGAGTCTGAATTAAATAATCAATAGGGCTGTAACCCGTTTTTCGTTTGAATTGCATGGATAAATGACGAGAGCTGTAGTTAAATTGTTCAGCCAGAGAATCAAGCGTGACCTGTTCCCTGTAATGGGTCTGTATGTAACGAAGGGTTTGTTTCACCGGGTCAGCAAGCTCTGTTTTGATCTCTTGCTCTGTTAGCTGAACCATCATTTCATGAATGAATTGGTAAAATAAACTTTTCGTATGAAGCAGATCCAGACTGCCGGACTGTGCCCATGCATCCTCAAGCTCATCCAGATAACGTAACAGTCCAAGCGGACTATTTGGCGTAAATCCATATTGCAAAGAAAACGGGGCAGCCTCAGGCTGTGCCAATAACCACTTTTTGCGATAACTAGGAAAGGCAAGGAATGCTCTGTAATAGAGCAGAATATATTCCAAATCTTCGTTTGTTCGGATATCCAGTGAAGATCCTTTTGCCCCATGAAGCATGTGAAATCGCTCTGCATTGTATGTTTTTCCATCCAACTGAAGCACAGCCGATCCTCGAATCGTATATATATAACCATTTGCCGGAAGTGTATAGGAACTCAGTTGTTCCCCTGCCCCCATAACGATCCGGCGTATATCCAGAACCTTAACAGCGGCATGATTCCAGCATTTCATCTGTTCATCTAATTGCATTGAATACTCTCCAATCCCAGCCTCACCCGGACCAAAGGCCTTACAAGGTCATCATTCTGCCACACATCCGATAACATATGTGTAGCAAAGGTTCACTAATATACCTTTATTATAAATGATAATAATTTTCATTATCAACTGTAATTTAGAGTGGAATTGGATTTCATCTCATCTATAACTTGTTACGCTTATTTGGGTTCAGAAATCTTCGTAAACCACGCGGCCAATTCCTCTGTTTGATCCAATGTTGCAATCGGGTCAAAGTACCATGAACGATCCGGGCTCCAGATAAACACTCGATCATTCTTAACCGCATCCAGTGAACTCCAGACTGGTTTCAATTTCAACTCTTCCAGGGTCAGATTATCTGCTGTTAGAATAATGTAATCTCCGGCAAACTCAGGAATCGCTTCCGATGATACTTCAACAAGTTGATCCTTCATTAAGATTTCTTTCTTATCTGCAGGAGGATTCAAACCAAGTGCGCTGTAGACCGCCTGACCTCCCCGCCCAAAATTATCACCAAAGGCCAACGGTGCTTTATCATAGAACTGCATAACCGACACCTCAGCCTGCGGATCAATCGCCTCACCAACGCGCTTCTTGGCATCTGCAATTCTTGCATCATAATCGGCTAACCATGCCTCCGATTCTTTTTCTTTATTTAGCATTTCTCCAAAGTAGGCGATCTCTTCGTGGGTGTTTTTAAATTCGCCATAAGGTACAACCAAGGTAGGTGCAATTTTGCTAAAGGAATCAAATAAATCAGGATTACCTGTCACAATCAGATCCGGTTCAAGTTCCAACACCTTTTCAAGAGAAATGGTTTCATATTCACCAATATTTTGTACACCCTCAAGTGAGTCGATAAAATAAGGATTTTTCAGGTTCATCTCTGGTGTACCCACAGGTTTGATTCCCAGAGCGATCAAGCTGCCCAGATACAAGTCAACCACAATCCGTTTAGGTTCAGCGGGGATTGTAATATCTCCCTTAACCGTTGAGACTGTGCGGGGTTCCGATGAATTGCTTTGATTCTCCGCTGTTACTGTCTTCGTGGAACTTGATGTATTATTGCTTCCGGATGCATCCCCGCTTGAATTACTGGCAACACCTGTAGAGCAGGCACTCAGCAGTAACGTAAGACTTAGTAGAATACTAAGCAGCATTCCCGTTCTTGTCTGTCTGTTCATATCTATTGACCCTCCATGCTTATATTGATAATGATTATCACCATCAGTATAAACATACCTTCCACTTCCACCTCTGAAAATGTCATTTCGCGCCATGTTTGATGTCAGATCAGGCCAATATAGGGGTGCTGAGCTCTTTTCTTTGAATTGCAAAGGAGAAAGACCTGTATGTTTCTTGAACATACGTCCCAAATAATATCCATCCGGATAACCGATACCGGCTGCAATCTCCTCCAACGTGGCGTCCGTTTGCAGTAACATCTCCTTGGCTTTGAACAACCGAAACTGAAGCAGATAATCGATGGGACTGGTTCCCGTCGACTGTTTGAACTTGCGTGACAAACTTCTGGGGCTGGTACCAATCCTTTCTGCCAAAACATGAAGTGTAAGTGGCTGGGTGTAGGAAGACTCTATAATTTCAATGACTTTACTGACCTGATCCATCATACTTGGATAGCGATTGGATACACGAGGTATCTGTGACGATATCTGCTCCACAAAGGAATAGAACAAACTCTTGGCCTGAAAGTGCTGAATGGGGTTCTTTTGATCCCACAAAAAGTGCATCTGCTTCAATTGCTCATATAGAATGGTTGGCATATCGGGGGTAAAGCCATAGTTCAATTGGAACGGATTGATACGCTCCATTAACCTTCCCAGATCGTTTCTCCCTCCACGAGACAGGTTTGCTTTGTACATCAAGTAATATAAACGCAATCCGGATTCGCCTGCTTGAATCACCAACTTACTCCCTTTTCCCCCATGGAGAATATAAAAGCGACTCACTTCATACGTTTGGTTTTCAATCGTTACGCCAGCCTCACCCTGAATGGTGAGTACAAAGGTACTTGTTGGAAATTTGTAATTCATCTCTTCATATGCTTCTAATTCAATGTAACGTATATCCGCTATACTCACCGCAGCATAGTTCCAGAGGATATAATAATCATTCCACATTTTGCTAACCCATCTCCATCTGCATAGATTGTGTCTGTACTCTACTCACTTATTGATAACCATTATCAATTATTATGATAAAGTACGCAATACAACCGATGTAAATGGATCCATCCTCACAACAAAAAAAGCTATTCAAATCCTTCTCTTAACATCCGATATATGTAAATAGAACCATGATAAAGAGTGAAAGGGGTACAGAGAATATGAATTCAATCTCATCTGCAACCAAAAGCAGTTTCACTCCCGGGAATCAAGTCTCCAGTCGGGATAAAGAAATTCAGGGACTCATGCAGCAGAAGATCCGGCTCAATGAAGAAATGCAAGGGGTAAAAACCAATGACGAGTTGGATACCAAAACCAAAGCTCAGCGGATTAAATCCTTAACGAGCTCCATTTCCCAGATCGATAGCCAGATCGCTCAAATTAAATCAGAGGAATTGCAGGAAAAGAACAAATTAAGACAGCCCGAAAAAACTCAACAGCAACCAACCAAACCAACCGACGAGACACAAGCCCCTTCACTGGATCATCTAATTAAACATAGTCAGACTTATGATCAATTGGGTAAGCTGGTCGGTTTGCGTGATCGCATGCAGGGCTCCATTCAGACCACTGAAGGAGAGACCCGATTCGACCGACTCGTTCTGGAGATTAATCCTCCGGGAAACGCTCTCGATCTGGGCAAATCCATGATGTTGGAAAATTCAGAGCGCACCGTCTTTCAGGCAAAACGAGAGGTTGTTCAGGACGTCAATTCTCAGCTCAGCAAGGTCAATCAAAAGATTGGGGATCTGGTGAAAGAGATCCATCAGCCCGCACCTAAAGAGGCAGCACAAACTCCTATCTCTGCAGCATCTGGAGAAGAAGATCAGGAAGTAAATGAAGGAAAGAAAACGGAAAGTAAAGAGAACCCATCAGATGGCGGAATCACAGATCAGGAATCAGGAAACAGTCCGCAAACTACGGCTTTTGCATCTCCTGCTGCTTCATACCCATCCGTTGATATTCGAATCTGAGTACCTTTTGCTCAAACATACTTATATGTATACATATTGGGGTTGAAATGTTTTCTTTGCGGAACACAGCCTTGGACCCGCATGCATCAAATGATAGAAAAACCGCTATTACAGGTGACTAATTCCTGATACGTAGCGGTTTTTCTGAACTTCTGCGTTTTACTATCTCGGGTATAAAGGCGAACGCTCCACTTCTTAAGGTTCATTCTGTCCTCTACGTTCTCATATAGTTGTATATTTCCATTTATATCGAATGTGTACTTTTTATTTCTAACATGGATTGCTGGCGGTATCATTTGCACAGATGATGCTGCCGGCAATCGCTTTACAACCTTTTTTGATGCGTGTGGCCTCATCAATGATCTGATCTATGTTTTCATATTTTTGCTTGCTATTGGTCACAACGGCGATCGATACCGACACGAGAGGGATGGGTCGATTCAGCCCGGAGCGTCCTTCCCCCAGAACATATTGATGATGCCAATCATGTTCGTTGTAGAACGTCTTTTTCATTTTCTCAAAATCCGAGATGACTTCCTCACTAATGTGCTTGTAATCATGGTGATTGAGAATCGCAATAAAATCATCACCACCGATATGTCCAAGAAAAGCTTCAGGAAGAACAAAAAGCTTGCGAAGCAAATTTGCTGTCGCCTGAATAAGCTGATCCCCCATTTTGAAGCCGTAGCTATCATTGTAGGATTTGAATTGATCGAGATCAACGTACAATACGCTAAAATGGTCCAGCTGAAGAGCCTGAGACAGCCTTTCATCTATAATATGATTACCTGGAAGACCAGTCAGCGGGTTCATAAAAATCGCCATTTCAGCCCGTACATCAGCAACAGCAAGCAGCAAACGGCGAATACTCACAGCTCCAAAAAAACTTTCTCCCGACGTGACCAGCACAAGGTCATATATTTCCCCTTCATCTCGGTCCATGGCGAGAACACTGACATCCGTAATCTGTTCCGAATAATCCACGACCAGTGCCTGCGTGTTCATCACAAGTTCTACAGGACGTCCCATATACAGATTATAGCCATACTGGGTGCCAATCTGCTGAAAGAATCGGGGGCGCATCATCAATGACACACCCTTCTCCCCCATAACAGCTATACCTTCCAAACTGGGATTGGACTTGAAAAGATGATAGACGATATCACATTTTGTATCAGATTGTACTACAGGAATTGGTTCAGCAATCTCGCCTATTTGCGTAAACATACGATTCTACTCCTCTGTTCGTAGCATCTAATCCGAACTTTCCAAATATATATGTAGGTCTTTGTCAATGGTCACATCGTACCACTTTCTACTTGAAAAAGCGTTAACTGAAGGTAAAAGTTTATGAAATATTTCCTTTAAGTGAATCTAACTAATCGCATTACTCTAATGCTCAATCTCAAATGTTGGGAATAATTCGTACACAGATCAATTTCTTCCTCTTGATTCATATAGTCGTAAAGCAAAAACACCGTCATTTACTGGATGTACTACATCCAATAAATGACGGTATTCGTTAGCATACATCGCACCAAGATATGTGATATTTCAGGTTGTTTATCGCCAAATTCATCTGGCTGGAAACTATTCAGAATACAATTTTTGTAGCGGATCACTACTCCTGACCCTTTCAGCTTACCTTATGCTCAATTCTGAGCTTGTCAGCAACCATCGCGATGAACTCGCTATTCGTTGGTTTCGACTTGCTGATGTTGATCGTGTAGCCAAACAGATGGCTGATGCTGTCGATGTTACCACGAGTCCATGCCACTTCAATGGCATGACGGATGGCACGTTCGACGCGGGACGGCGTGGTTTTGAATTTTTCGGCAATCGCCGGATACAGCGTTTTGGTGATGGCTCCCAAAATTTCGATATTGTTATACACCATCGTAATGGCTTCCCGCAAATACTGATATCCTTTAATATGCGCAGGAACACCGATTTCATGTATGATGGACGTAATGCTTGCATCGAGATTTTTGTGTTTGCCCATTGGCACAACATTGGATTTCATGAACATGGATGATCCGCTGCTTGTAGACATCGCCGTCTGTGTTCCCACCAGTTGACGCACACGATTCGCAAGCACTTCCATGTCAAACGGCTTGAGAATGTAATAGGAAGCTCCGAGTTGCACGGCACGCTGTGTGATATTCTCTTGTCCGAATGCCGTAAGCATAATGACTTTAGGCTGTGGAGACAGGTTCAGGTCGCGCAAGCGCTCAAGCACACCCAGACCGTCCAGATGAGGCATGATAATATCCAGAATCAATACATCCGGCACATCCCGAGTTTGCTCCAGCAATTGCAATACTTCTTCTCCATTGTATGCAATACCGGTTACTTCCATATCTTCCTGCTCAGATATATATTCGGCAAGCAAATTCGTAAATTCACGATTATCATCGGCCAGCAATACCTCAATTTTTTGCAAAACGGTATCCTCCTTTAAATTAAACATCGTTTCGTACATTTCCTTACAGGTTAAATTTTCGACACAGCAAGTTAAATTCCTCCTGTCGAAAATTATTTTTCTTTATTTTTTTTTCTCAATCCTATATAATAAATAATTTATTTCATTATCCGATATATTATGTTTCCTTTCGACAAAAAAGAACCTCAGGGCTGTTTATCCAGCCTTGAGGTTTTTGGTGTTTTCCTTTTTCATCATAACGCCAGCATCTTGTAACATCCATTCGATGAAGCAACCATAACCCGATTTAGGATCATTGACGAATACATGAGTAACTGCACCGATCAACTTACCATTTTGTACAATGGGGCTGCCACTCATACCTTGAACGATGCCTCCGGTCTTATCCAGCAGTTTCGGGTCCGTGATGCGAAGTACCAGACCTTTCGTTGCTGGCTCCGTTTGATCTGCCACATGGACAATGTCAATGGAGAAGCGTTCAACTTGTTGACCGTCAACCACGGTAAGTATTTCGGCCGGTCCTTCTTTGACTTCATGTGAGAAAGCGACGGGAATACCTTTTGAATACAAACTGTGCTCAGGATTTCCGGACATTTTACCAAAGATACCAAAAGCCGTATTGCGTTCAATATTGCCCAAAATTTTGCTTTCCTTGAGGAAATGAGCACGTTTTTCACCCGGATCACCGGTCTCACTTTTCGAAATGGACGTCACATTGGACTGGACGATCTGACCACTACCCACAACAATAGATGTTTGTGTATTCATATCTGTAATGACATGGCCCAGTGCGCCGTATACGCCCTGATCGGGAGCATAGAAGGTAAGTGTGCCAACGCCGGCTGCAGAATCACGAATGTATAAACCAAGCCTCCACGCTTGATCCTCGGAGTCATAAGCCGGAGTCAATCGAGTCTTGACCGTTTCCTTACCACGCTTCAACACAACATCAATACCTTTTTTACTTTTCCCTGCAAGTTCAACGGCTTCAGAGACACCTGCCACGCCATCCAGACGTTTACCATCCATATGCGTGATCAGATCTCCGAGCTTAATGCCTGCGTTTTCTCCTGGCGATACACGCTCATCCTGCCCAGAATGGACTAGATGATGGCCAACCACCAGAATGCCCGCCGATTTAACTTTGACGCCAATCGTTTGACCCCCGGGTACAACACGCAAATCCGGTATCACATTCACATGGACTGTTTTGACCGGAATTTTACCCCACAACTTCAACGTTAATTTGGCATGTCCCGTCTGTTGAGGGTTAAGATGCAAAGGTTGTTGACTCGTAACATGCATCGCTGCCTGATCATCCAAGCCAACAATATCAGGACGATCTACAACGGCGCTTGAAGCAGCAGGTACAGCGAGCCGGACATCTGCTTGCCTGCCAGCAAACACCTGCAATTCATCCGGTAGTGAAGCATAACTTTGCACAGGCTGAATGGCCTGGCTAATCACACAAAGAAAGAAGGCAAATAAAAGACCTAGCAATTTCTTCCTGAGGGGGGAATTCAATGGCTGTCACACTCCCTTTGCTTCTTTCGCTTGACGAAAGGTGGTCGCCAATTGCGTACCTTTAAGATAACCTTGCCCCCAGGCTTTTATTACTGTCAATCATTACGCCAGCCGTTCGTTTCACCCTTTTTTGGCTTCCGCCAAATTCAGCATTTCCTGTGCGTGATGCAGTGTTTTTTCTGTAATTTCCACGCCGCCTAGCATACGTGCCAATTCCTTCACTCTGCCTTCGTCTGACAGCGATTCCACTTGCGTCATCGTCCGTCCATCGTAGACATGTTTCTCAATGAGATACTGATGATCTGCCATACAAGCCACTTGTGGTAAGTGAGTTATTGAGAAAACCTGACAAGTTGAAGACAAGCGGAACAGTTTTTCCGCAATCGATTGAGCTGCTCTACCGCTAACACCTGTATCAACCTCATCAAAAATCAACACAGGTATTCGGTCATGCCGTGCAAAGATACTCTTCATCGCCAGCATCATTCTCGACAACTCACCACCTGAAGCAATCTTGCCAAGTGGTCTTAATGGCTCACCCGGGTTCGGTGAGATCAGGAATTCTGCATTGTCCGCACCCTGTCGATTCAGACGAATACGGCGTCCATTCCATTCAATGCCCTTCGGATCTTCAAATGGGGTAATCTGAACACGCAGTGTGGTCCGCTCCATCTGCAGATCTTTGAGCTCACTTTCCACCTGTGCAGCAAGTTCCTCGGCGCATTGTTTGCGAACCTTGCTAAGTTCTTCAGCAGACTCCATTACAAGGTTAAGCATTTTGTCGCGTTCAGCTCGCAATTTCTCCAGCCGTTCGTCCTTGTTCTCCAGTTGGTCGGTTTCATGGCTAATCTGATCATAATAACTCAGAATAAGTTCAACACTGTCCCCGTATTTCCGTCTGAGGCCAGAAATCAGATTCAGCCTTTGCTCCACTTCTTCCAGTCTCGCCGGATTAAATTCAATCTTCTCCCGATAATCCCTTAACTGGAATGTCGCATCTTCCAATTGATAAAATGCGGATTGCAGCTGCTCCACAATGGGTTGTAGTCCTTTGCTGTCATATCCAGAAATGTCTTCAATTCTTGAAAGAGCAATGCTCACAGCTTCAAGCCCGCGTTGACCACTGAGCAGATCATATGCACCAGCAACACTGTCCATCATTTTCTCACTATGGGATAGTTTGACCCGTTCTTCCCCGAGTAATTCATCCTCGCCACGTGTAAGGCTTGCTGCTGCGATCTCCTCAAGCTGAAAACGATACATGTCCAAGAGTTGATATGCCCGCTGACTCGACTCCTGAAGCGCACGCAGTTCTTTTTCCGCCGTGATGAACTTGCTGTAGCGCTCTTGGTACTTTGCTTTGACAGGTCCAATTACTTCCGAGCCATAGGTATCGAGAAGCCCCAGATGGCTCTCTGCACGCAGCAAACTCTGATGTTCATGTTGACCATGGATATTGATTAATTTCTCGCCTACTTCACGTAGCATGGTCAGATTGACCAATTGCCCATTAATACGGGACGTACTTTTCCCCTGAGTATTCAACTCACGCCGAATAACCAAATGCTCTTCAGGCTCACAATGGATACCAAGCTTCTCTAAAGTCTGCCAGACCGGATGACTTGGTTCCATCTCAAAAAGTGCTTCCATCTCCGCCTTTTCACATCCATACCGGATTAGATCAGCTGAACTTCGTCCACCTGCAATTAAGCCAAGAGCATCTATAATAATCGACTTCCCTGCACCCGTTTCCCCTGAAAGTACATGGAATCCCGGATGGAATACTACGTCAACTTCTTCCACCACAGCCAGATTGCGAATCGATAACGTAACTAACATCTGCAAAAACACCTCCGGATGACTAACTCAGAAATTATGTTTTTGAACCATTGCTTTAAGCAATATAACCCATGATACGTTCAATAACGGTCACGCTGTTACCTTCAGTCCGGCAGATAATCAAAATGGTATCATCTCCACAGATTGTGCCCATGACTTCATTCCACTCAATATTATCAAGCAACGCTGCAATGGAGTTGGCTGTTCCTGGCAGACATTTCATCACAACCAGATTGTTCGTGTGATCAATGTGCAAGAAATTATCAACGAGCGCACGCTTCAACTTTTGAATCGGATTATATCGTTGATCTGTCGGCAAAGAATATTTATACCGTCCGTCATCCATCGGAATCTTGATTAACAGCAGTTCCTTGATATCCCGGGATACCGTCGCCTGAGTCACCTGAAAACCTGATTTGCGCAGTGCTTCAACCAAATCATCCTGAGTCTCAATTTCATTTTGACTAATAATTTCACGAATCTTGATGTGCCTTTGTCCTTTCATACATGCCTCCAGTTAAATGTATTGCAATAAAGCAGCAATTGTAAATCCGCCGCAGACTTTGCCCTGCAATGTTCATTCTTTTATATTAGTCAAGATCATCCCCATCATAAACATCTTCCTGATAGTCCATGAGCCTGATTAACTTAATATCGGAATCCTCCAAGTCAACATACAGCAATCCTTCACAGCCAGGATATAACAACAGATAATTGAGGAAGCGATCCCTTAGCGCAGGGCCGGTCATTTCAAGTGGCTGTCTGCGACGTGATGTTTTCACCAGGTATCTGAGATCCTCACGTTCTGCAACATAATCAATAAATAATCTGCTGTAATAAATGGATTCATTGGCCTCAAAAGCCAGAGGGACTTTCATTTTGCCACCGATGACTTCGTAACCCTGTGCTTCAAGCAAATCCAAGGCAGGGGAGTCCTGAATCTTCACGTTCAGTTGCATTCCAGACAAGCTTACCGGCATCGGTCGGTTCACCCAATTACGCAAGCCGAAGAACAGCCACAAGATCAAACAGACAGCAAGTACACCTATAACGATTGTGTCATATTGACCATCCATTATCGCTCACCTCGAAGACATATTCGAGGTTCATTCCCGATTTCCCTTTACACCAATCATCTTTCCAGCGAAAAGAAACCCATCTTATGATGAGTTTCCCGTAAATGTATGAGCTGCTTCCTTGGCAACTTGCTCCGCAAGTGCATCAAGTGAAGCTGGATCGTTCTCTGGTTGTGATGCCTCTGGTTCTTCCAGACGCCAATGTGCGAGAAATTCTATATTACCTTCTCCACCGGTTATCGGGGAAAAAGTTAAACCCTGCAGATGTAAACCAAGTTGACTGGCAAAATGAAGCATCGTCTGCAAAACATCCTTGTGTACCTTCGTATCACGTACCACACCGGACTTGCCTACTTTTTCACGACCTGCCTCAAATTGAGGTTTAATCAATGCAACGATATCTGCAGGTTGTTTCAAAAGAGCCAGGAGCGGTGGTAATATGATTCGCAGTGAAATGAACGACACATCAATGCTCGCAAAGTTCGGCACGGGTCCCGTCAGATCTTCAGGCGTCACATAGCGAAAGTTGGTTCGTTCCATAACAGTAACCCGCTCATCATTACGCAAAGACCAGTCAAGCTGATTATAACCCACATCAATAGCGTAAACGTGAGACGCACCATGCTGTAGTGCACAATCCGTAAATCCACCAGTGGAGGAACCAATGTCGAGCATGACAAGTCCATTCATATCAAGGCCGAAATGACGGATCGCTTTTTCGAGCTTCAATCCGCCTCTGCCGACGTAGGGATGTACCGAGCCTTTAACTTTCAGCTCGGCTTCCCTTGGAATTTTCATGCCCGCCTTTTCGATCGGCTCATTATTGGCGTACACGAGTCCAGCCATGATTGCAGCTTTTGCCTTCTCACGACTTTCATAATAGCCCTGCTCAACCAGCAGAACATCAATTCGTTCTTTCGGGAGTGACATGTATTTCTCCTATCATGTAGATTTACGAAGGAAAACGTGTTTTGGGTATGCCGTAAGATGATTGAACAGCCATCTTGCGCAGCTCAGCACATACATTTTCCACGGTAAGACCCACTTCCTCACGTTGTTCCTTAATACTGCCATGCTCAATGAAGCGATCCGGAATCCCCATTAATTGTACATGAACATCATGCAATCCCTGTTCGGCATAAAACTCCAGTACTGCACTACCCATGCTACCTGCTTGGGATGCTTCTTCAAGTACAATCAATTTGGTTCCTCGAACAGCCAGATCACGCAGCATCTGCTCGTCAAGAGGTTTGAGGAAGCGAGCGTTGATTACGCCTGTTGTGATACCTTCCCGCTTCACCAACTCCGCTGCTTCTTCGGCAAGCTGTACCATCGATCCTGAAGCGATGACAGCATATCCCTCCGATGGACGCAGTTGCTCCCATGATCCGATTGGAATCGGAACAAGTACATCATCCAGAGGTACACCGACCACATTGTTTCGTGGATAACGGTAAGCAATTGGACCTTCATTATAATCAAGCGCCGTTTTCATCATATGGCGCAATTCATTTTCGTCTTTTGGCATCATCAGAACGATATTTGGAATATGACGCATAAATGCCACATCGTATACCCCTTGATGTGTTTCCCCGTCCGGTCCAACAAACCCGGCACGGTCAATGGCAAACATCACGTTGGCGTTATGTCGGCAAATATCATGCACAATCTGATCATATGCACGTTGCATGAATGTGGAATACACCGCGAAGACCGGCTTCAAGCCTTCCATAGCGAGTGCAGCACACATGGTGGCCGCATGCTGTTCTGCGATCCCTACGTCAATCATGCGATCAGGAAATTCCTTACTAAAAGGAATGAGACCTGATCCCGTAGGCATTGCAGGTGTTACCGCTACAATCCGCTTATCCTGTTTCGCAAGATCAATCAACGTTTGACCGAACACTTCCGTGTACATCGGTTTTCCGACTGCTTTCAGCACTTGCCCGGATTCAATTTTGTACGGAGAGATGCCGTGCCACTTGTGCGAATCGGCTTCTGCTGGCTGATAGCCTTTGCCTTTAGTTGTAAGTACATGGACCATGACTGGACCATCCACATTATCCGCCTGTTTGAAGGTTTCAATCAATTTTGGAATATCGTGCCCATCAATCGGTCCCAAATATGTGAAGCCAAGTTCTTCAAAAAGAACACCTGGTACCATCATATATTTGACACTGTCTTTGATCCAGCTTGCCGATTTGGCCAAACGATCTCCAATAGCAGGAATTTTTTTAAGCATCCCCTCGACATCATCTTTCGCTTTCAGATAATGACGATCCGAACGAATTTTGCTCAAATATTTATGCATGGCCCCAACGTTTGGAGCAATGGACATTTCATTATCATTCAGAATAACCATCAGTTTTCTCTGCTCATGACCGATATGATTGAGAGCCTCAAAA
This sequence comes from Paenibacillus sp. 1781tsa1, assembly GCF_024159265.1. NCBI lineage: Bacteria > Bacillati > Bacillota > Bacilli > Caryophanales > Paenibacillaceae > Paenibacillus > Paenibacillus sp. 1781tsa1. The sequence goes on from NZ_JAMYWY010000001.1 coordinate 4,584,842, forward strand.
GCCATACCACCTGTAAGCGCTCCATCACCAATCATCGCGATAACTTGGTTGTCCTCACCCTTCAGATCACGTGCAAGGGCCATCCCCATCGCAGCGGACAATGAAGTACTGCTGTGTCCAGCTTCCCATACATCATGTTCACTTTCGTTGCGTTTGACAAACCCGCATAGGCCGTTATGTTGACGCAATGTATCAAAGCGGTCCATACGCCCTGTCAGAACTTTGTGCACATAAGCCTGATGCCCTACATCAAAAATCATTTTGTCTGCCGGACTGTTATAGCAGTAATGCAGGGCTACCGTGAGCTCAACCACGCCTAAGTTAGGTGCGAGATGCCCCCCTGTAACGGACAGTTTCTCAATCAGAAACTGCCGGATCTCTGCCGACAAAAGGGCAAGATCATCCTGAGACATCGACTTTAGATCACTGGGTTGTTTAATTTGTGGAAGCAGCACGAGAATCTCCCCGCTTTCCTAGATTGTTTAGTTTATTGTTGTAAATCGATATATACATTATGAATCAAATGACATTAAATCATTATAACATAAAAGAATAAGAATCATAATTTCCTGCACTATACTCCCGATAACGAGCATTCTCGCCAGCAAGTTATTTAGAATTCTTCTCCATATGTATTCCCGCATCCACTCGGGACAGACTTTTTCCATCCACTCGGAAAAAGGACATTACATTTATTACACGGTTATACAGGTTTTGAAACAGCGCGCTCTGTCAGAATCTAATGATCTCGACTCATCAAATAATCTGCAATTTCCAGCAATCTGGATGCATCAGGTAACTCGGCTCTTTCAAGTGCATCTTTAGCAGATTGGGTAAGGGATTTCACTTCGTCTACAGAAGCCTCCATACCAATAAAATAAGGGTACGTTACCTTTTGCTGATTCACATCGCTTTGTGTTTTCTTGCCCATCTTCTGCTCGTCGCCCGTCAGGTCGAGAATATCATCCTGAATCTGGAACGCCAGGCCGAGATCACGGCCAAACACACGCAAGGCTTCCAATTGTCCTTCCGTTGCTCCACCAATTCGTGCTCCGGCAATGAGGGAGAAAACAATCAGGTCACCCGTTTTGTGCAAATGAATATATTGAAGCTGTGCAAGATCAGTCATGCCTTGTTCGCCTTCCATATCCGCAACTTGGCCGCCAACCATGCCTCTTGCTCCAGCGAGTTCGGACATGTCCTCCACGATGGACAGCAACGCATCTGACGCCACACCACTACGGCGTCCAGCTTGAACAATGCTATAAAAAGCATGAGTTAGCAGTGCATCGCCTGCCAATATGGCTGTTGCTTCACCATAAACCTTATGATTCGTTAATTTTCCCCTGCGGTAATCATCATTATCCATAGCGGGCAGGTCGTCGTGGATCAGTGAATAGGTATGAACCATCTCCACGGCGCAGGCTACCGGCATTGCAGCTGTACGCTGTGCACCGAAGGCTTCCGCCGCAGCAACGACCAGAAGAGGACGAAGGCGTTTGCCTCCGGCCATAAGTGAATACTGCATCGCATCCGCCAGCGACTGGGGTACATCCCAATGATCAGGAAGCGTCTGTTTCAACGCTTCTGTCACCTCAGCTGTGACCTCTTCAAGGTATGCTTGAAACGAAGGACGATTACTCATGGACTTCACCGCTCTCATCGTCAGCAGTTCCGAAAGGCTTCTTGCGAAGCTCTCCATCTTCTTCTACGATCATCTCGATCTTACGTTCCACTTGTTCCAGCTTCAGACCGCAAAGTTGCGATAGTTTCATTCCGCGCTGAAACAGATCGATGGCCTGTTCCAGCGGAACATCACCATGTTCAAGCTGACCTACGATGTCTTCCAATGCCGCCATTGCTTCTTCAAAATTCAATTCTGGTTCATTCGCCATGGGTATTGTCGTCCTCCTTCATTCCCCAAACCTGACAGTCCAGCTGTCCGTCTGTTAATTTAATCTTAATCGAATCTCCAGGTTGTACATCCTTCGTTGACTTGATCAAGCGCTGTTCCTGCTCGTCATAGACCAGGCTATATCCACGTGACATAACTTTAAGCGGGCTAAGCGCATCCAGATGCCGCACAGATGATTTCCACTGTTGCTGCTTCGATCTGGTTATGGATCTGATCGCAAGTTCCAGCTGTCTGCGTGCTGCCGCATTCTCTCGGCGTGCTGCATTAACCTGGTCACGAGGATTGAATCGTTGCAATGCCGCCCGAAGACGCTCCTGCTTCTCTCCCGTCCATTTCATACGCGTATCCACTGTTCTCAACAGCCGTTGATGCATCATATCCAGTCGTTCTGTGTGCTGCATCAAGGTACGTCTTGGATGAACAAGTACCGGCGAACGCTGTAATCTCGCGAGCCGTTCACGATTATGTACAGCACGCTGACGCAAGCTGTGTTGTAACTGGCGCTGACGTTGTGCAATCTGATCGAGCAACTCAGCTCGATTAGGTACAGCCAGTTCCGCAGCGGCTGTAGGCGTAGCCGCACGCAAATCGGCTGCAAAATCAGCAATGGTAAAGTCCGTTTCGTGCCCAACCGCAGAAATAACAGGAATAGCTGAAGCGACTATCGCTCTTGCCACAATCTCCTCATTGAAGGCCCACAATTCTTCCAGTGAACCGCCTCCGCGTCCAACGATAAGTACGTCAGCTTCTCCCATCCGGTTCAGGTTGCCAATCGCTTTGACGATGGAAGGTGCTGCACCTTTGCCTTGAACCAGAACCGGATACAAAACAACTTTGGCAGAAGGGTATCTGCGTTGGAGTGTAATCATGATATCCCGAACCGCTGCTCCAGTTGGTGAAGTTATAACACCAATAGTCTGTGGATAACGTGGGATCTCTCTTTTGCGCGAAGGTGAAAATAACCCTTCATCCTCCAGCTTTTTCTTCAGCTGTTCGTAAGCCAGATACAAACTTCCGATCCCGTCCGGTTGCATATGAGTAGCGTAGAATTGATACTGCCCATCCCGTTCATACACCGAGACATTACCACGGGCAATAACCCTTGCACCCTCCTTCGGTACAAAGGGTAATCGCTGGTTATGGGACGCAAACATAATCGACTTAATCCGGCTATCCTTGTCCTTCAATGTAAAATACATATGGCCGCTGGAGTGATGTGTGAAATTGGATATCTCTCCGCGTAGCCAAACGTCCGACAGGACCTGATCCGATTCCAGTTTCATTCGAATGTATCGGTTCAGGTCTTTGATGGAGTAGATCTTTTGATCTGCCACAGACAGAGCCCTAGGCCAATCCGTGAGCGCGTTTGGCAGCGATCAGTGTATTTTGCATTAGCATGGTGATTGTCATTGGACCAACACCACCAGGAACCGGTGTAATTGGACCAGATACTGCCTTCACGCTCTCAAAGTCAACATCTCCTGCCAGTTTGCCGTTCTCCAAACGGTTCATGCCGACATCGATAACCACAGCACCTGGTTTGACAAAATCAGCATCCACAAAGTTTGCACGACCGATAGCTACCACCAAAATATCAGCCTGACGCGTGATTTCTTTCATATTTGCTGTACGGGAGTGACACATCGTTACCGTTGCATTCTCACGTTGGAGCAACAGCGATACCGGTTTACCAACGATGTTGCTTCTTCCGATAACCACCGCATGTTTACCGGACATTTCGAGTCCAGTACGCTTGATCAGTTCAATGACACCTGCTGGAGTACATGGAAGCAGACTATCGTCTCCAATGACGAGATTACCAACATTGACTGGATGGAATCCATCTACGTCTTTATCCACGGCAATCGCATCAATGACTGCTTTCTCTTCGATATGTTTTGGCAGTGGGAGTTGAACCAAGATACCATTAATGGATTGCTGATTGTTCAGCTTGTCCACCAGGGCAAGCAGATCTTCTTGAGACGTATTGGCATCCAAGCGATGCACTTCGGAGTAGAAGCCGAGGTCGTGACATGCTTTTTCTTTATTACGCACATAGACTTGGGATGCCGGATCTTCCCCGACGAGCACAACAGCCAGACCAGGTACTACCCCCTGTTCGCTAAGCTGTTTTACTTCTGTTGTCATGCTTGCGCGGATCTCTTGGGATACTTCTTTACCGTTAATAATAGATGCTGTCATTGTACTCTCTCTCCCTTATGTGAATATAAATTTAGAGGTTGTTCAAAAAGCCCGCTTTTGATTACGAAGGATACTGAAAACCGGTCTTTTTGAACACACACTATAATTAATCTTAACTTAAGATAATTTTGCTTTAATCGCGTCAACTTCCTGAATCATGCGTCCAAGTACACCATTGACGAATTTACCGGATTCTTCTGTACCAAAATATTTGGACAGTTCAATCGCTTCATTGACGGATACTTTTGCCGGAATGTCATCACGGAACACCATTTCATACGTAGACAGTCGTAGAATCTGGCGATCTACACGCGACAGACGGCTGATCTGCCAACCTTTCAAATAATCCACGAGCAATCCGTCGATCGCTTCCTTATTGTTCCAAGCTCCTTGTACAATCTCAGTAACATAAGTACGCATTACATCTGCATCGCGAATAACCACTTCGGTTTCATTATCTTCAGCAGCTTCATTGATCAACATGTTTACAGCTTCTGCTGCACCCACCTCATTCATTTCCATCTGATACAGACTTTGTACTGCAATTTCCCTTGCCAAACGTCTTTTCATGTCCTGCCTCCTGCAGCGCTCCGTCTGGAGCGTCATCATGCTTATTTTATAATCCATGCAACCATCTCATCAAATCCCTCAAGTGATTAGTCGATGGCTTCCACGGTATTGTTATTGTTATCCCTTTTCACAAAAAAACCTGCAATACGTTTCCTCCAAAAAACGGGCAACCTAAACTACAGCTCTATTTTCGGAAGAAACATATTGCAGGGTTCAGGTAGGTCACTTAAACGGACGCCAGCGATCACCCAGCCATTGTCCCCACTCCCTCCAGGGAATGGACGAACCCAGCTTCGAATCGCTTCGTCTGCCTAACGTATAACCGATGAACACCAAGAGTGCAAAGAACAACATATCCCAAAAACCGATCCATACATAAAGAAATCCAAAAAAGATGCCGCCGATAATTCCGGTAATTCGGCCTCTGTGACTATCCCAAATCTCTTTCCACAGCATCAGTGAAACTCACCTCATTCCACTCGACTCTTGTAGTTAGGCGACTGGGTTACATTCGCGATATACACCGTGACAAAAGAAACCGGGATGCCCGTAATCTCTTGTACATGATCATGTATCGCCTTTTGCAGATCAGAAGTCAGCGCAGGAATAGGTGTCTCACCATCCACTACTGCACGAATCATAATCTCCAGTCCTGACTCAACCACGCGTATGCGTGCCTTGACATCACGTACTCCCCGGAAACGGGAAGTCGCCTTCAAACAGAGATTCTCAATCGTCTCCATCGAAATCTGTACATCACCAAACTCAGTACGTTGATCTACAGACGGCAACGATGCACGCTCACGCCGAACCGAGATGTAGAAAAACCGCAAACTCAGGATAAACAAAATCGCTGCTGCAATAACCGACGCAACAATAACGTTTTGTTCCTGCTGATAATTCAATTCGTAAGGCAGCACACCGCTGATCAGAAGAATGACGGCTGCCGATATTGCTCCAACGCTTATGCTGTATATAAACAACAGAAGCCGATCCAGTATTTTAGCCACGAACTGCACAGCCTCCCTTGCTCACTAACATGACTTAACCTGTTCACTAGCAAAAATCAGATCGTCATTTTAGCTTTCGCTATAATGAAGACCTGTCCAAGACGGGGATAACCCCCGGCAGAAGATGCCGGGGGAATCTGTCTTCTTTTATTTTACGCGCTGACTGTTCAGGTCGATCTCTTCCACTTTCTCGGTGGTCTTGAACTGAACGTCATGAATGTGCACATTCACTTCATTCACATTCAATCCTGTCATGTTCTCAATGGAACGTTTCACGTTCTGTTGAATCTCCGTAGCCACTTGTGGCAGACGGTACCCGTACTCAATAATTACGGAAACATCAACTGCAGCTTCACGTTGGCCCACTTCAACTTTAACACCTTTGGAAAGGTTTTTGCGACCAAGCAATTCAGCAAATCCGCCAGCGAATCCACCACTCATGCCTGCAACACCTTTCACTTCAAGGGTTGCCAATCCGGCAATCACTTCAATAACTTCAGGTGCGATCTGGATTTCACCGATATCCGTTCGTTCAAATTCAGTCGGTAGTGTACTCATAACTGTTCAACACACCTTTCGCGAGATAAGTTTGCGGCCATCCGTCAGGGCGCTGGACTCAGGTTAGACAACCTTCAGAACCCTTCCGGTCCGGCTTTACCGGAACTCCTGCAAACATCCGCGAGATGCGGGCTTATCCTTTGCAGGAGACATGCGCTCTTATTATTACATACTATATCATTTGGGCTACATTATGACAAACAAGCCCAATATACCTTTTAAATCTCGTTTTCCTCAAGAAATTTGATATCAAAGTCACCACGAATGAACGTTGGGTGCTCCAGCAATTTCTGATGGAAAGGAATAGTTGTAGAGATGCCTTCAATCGCAAATTCCCCAAGCGCACGCTTCATCTTTGCAATCGCCTCTTCACGATTCGCTCCCCACACAATCAATTTCGCGATCATGGAGTCGTAGAAAGGTGAAATGGTATAACCAGGATAAGCAGCACTATCTACACGAACACCAGGGCCTCCCGGTGCAAGGTAGAATCCGATTTTGCCTGGTGATGGCATAAAGTTACGGTCCGGATCTTCGGCATTGATACGACATTCAATAGCCCAGCCATTGATAACCACGTCTTCCTGACGGAATGAAAGTGGATTGCCTTCAGCGACCGAGATCATCTCACGGATCAGATCCACGCCAGTAACCATCTCAGTTACCGGGTGCTCTACCTGAATACGTGTATTCATCTCCATGAAATAGAATTCGCCATTCGGGCTGAGCAGGAACTCCAATGTGCCAGCACCCGAGTAATCCACAGCAAGGGCTGCCCGTACTGCGGCTTCGCCCATCAGTGTGCGCACATCTTCGGAGAGAATCGGACACGGAGCTTCTTCTACCAATTTCTGGCGACGACGCTGAACCGAGCAATCACGCTCTCCCAAATGTGCTGCATTTCCGTGTTTATCGGCAATGATCTGAATTTCCACGTGTTTCATGCCTGTCAGGAATTTCTCCAGATACACACCTGCATTACCAAATGCCTTTTGCGCTTCCTGCTGAGCAGCGGTAATTTGCTTAATCAGCGTCTCTTCATCTTCGGCAATACGAATTCCCTTACCTCCGCCACCAGCAGTAGCTTTGATAATGATAGGATATCCGATATCTCTAGCAATCATGATGGCTTCATCCATATTTTCAACGAGGCCGTCTGAACCAGGAATAACAGGCACTCCAGCATCTTTCATCGTCTGTTTGGCAACTGCCTTGTCACCCATTTTGGTGATGGCCTCAGGAGAAGGTCCAATAAACGTAATATTGCAAGACTCACAAATTTCTGCAAAGTCAGCATTCTCCGCCAAAAAACCGTATCCAGGGTGGATTGCATCACATTCCGTCAGCGTAGCTACACTCATCAGGTTAGTGAAGTTCAAATAACTGTCCTTGGACAGTGTCGGTCCGATACAGTAAGCCTCATCTGCAAGACGAACATGCAGAGAATCCTTGTCCGCTTCCGAATAGACGGCTACCGTTGAGATGCCGATTTCGCGGCAGGCACGAATAATACGTACCGCAATCTCTCCACGGTTCGCAATCAGTATTTTTTGAAATTTCATTTCGTTTTGTCCTCCTTCGAAGCTCATGCGGTTAGCTGTTAACCAGCTATAACGGTTATTCCGGTTTCACCAGGAAAAGGGGCTGCCCATACTCGACCAGCTGTCCGTTCTCAACCAGCACTTCAACGATTTCTCCCTTGATGTCAGCATCAAGCTCGTTCATCAGCTTCATGGCTTCGATGATACATACCGTTGTTTTCTCAACAACTTTATCACCTGCGCTCACAAAAGGACCCGATTCCGGCGAGGAAGCTCTGTAAAAAGTACCTACCATCGGAGATACAATTTTATGTAAATGACTTGTAGTATCGACCTGCGGTGCAGCTTCACTTACCACTGCTGCCGGCTGTACTTGCGGAGCAGCGATCATTTGCGGTTGCACAGCAGCTGCTTGAACATACTCCGTTTTGCCCGGTTTGCGGATCGATAACCGTGATCCTTCATTTTCAATTTCCAACTCTTGAACGGAACTTTCATCTACCAGTTTAATCAGTTCTTTAATTTCACTCAATTTAAACATTTCCATTATTCACTCCTTCGGCATCATGCCAGTCTCACTAGGACGGTCATATGGCTTTATGTATTATATCATAATCATTAAAAATGGAAAGAGCCCGAGAGTGGAACCAGCTCCCGGGACTGCTTTTCCATGATTTGGATTACTGCTCTGTAACGTATTGCACGCTGATTTTGTTCTGTGAAACGGCCAATTCTTTCATTACCAGATCGACAATGGATACCGCCTGTTTTACATCCAGTTTGTCACTAAGGACCACAACTTTATACTTGTCTGCGTCTTCTTGAACGATCGCATTGGCAAACTGTTGGGAGAGAGTCTCCTCAATGCCTGTGATTTTGGCTTCTTTTTCTTCCAGTGTACGGAGCTGCTCCGTTGCTTTAGCATTCTCCTCTGGTGTTTTACTCAAGTCGCCTGCCACAGTCATCAGTTCCTCATACTTGCGATTGTTGCTCTCTTCACGCTGCCATTGGTAGTTCTGGAACTGGCTGCTCGCAGATGCTGTCGTATTCTGCTCTTCCATCTCCTTGAGGACTTCCTCATCAGTCTTGGTTGCAGTGCCCCCAGCCTGACCATCTGTCTCCGGTGTGGTTGCTGCCCCTTTGTCGGTCTCTTTGCCTGCTTCACCCTTATTCTCTCCCGGCTCGGCAGCAGGTGTTTTCTCTGTATTTCCAGCTTCTTTGCCTTCCGTAGCCGCCGGTTCTTCCACAGCGCCAGCCGGACTTGGATCACTTTCAACTTCGCCGCTACTTACTACTTCATTCACAACCAATCCTTCTGTAGGATCAAGAATGCCTGCCGTCTCCTTCGCTTCCCCTTGCTTGATTCCATCGACTTGCTGACTGTCAGCCACCGGCGCGTTGATTGGACCGGAATCTTCAGTGAACAGATAATACGCGGACAAAATGACCATCAGACTCAGCATGGAAACGAGCCATACCGTTTGACGTTTGTTATTCATTAGAACTTCCTCCTCAAATTGGCTTCAATCTTATGAGAATTGAATCTTGTGATTCAACAAATCAAATTAGTCTTGTTTGCGCGGTACAACCGAGATCCGGTAGGCTGCCACATTCAGTCCTTTTTCTACAGCATCGGTTATCAGGTCCTTCACAACCTTGTTCTCTGCACCCCTCGCCACCACAAGCACACCACGGATCTGCGGTTTGAGCTTTTTGGTTACTATAGGTGTCTGATCCCCTGATATTTCGTACGTAATAATCTCGCCATCACGGGTATATTGCGTCATATGTCGTTTGCCCCCGCTGGCATCCGTTTCTTCGGTAAGTTGCTGAGAATCCTTCACGTTCCGCTGAACGACCAGTTCTTCTGTGGAATCCACGGTAACCATCACATCAACCGTCCCCACACCAACAATGTTTTCCAACACACCTTTGATTTTGTCTTCAAATGCAATTTCGATCGCCTGAAAAGGATTCTGTTCGGACGGATCACTCTGTATGGATGCCATGGATGTTGCCGGGTCCGGTGGTTCCCGACCGATATTTTCGGAATCAATTTTTTTGACATTGACGAAGGAGTTGAACAGCATGATTCCCACCCCGATCAACCCAAGGATAATCAGCCAGCGGAAGGTTTGACTCCGCCTTGCCCCACCCTCTCCGCCCCCCATCCAGGTCTCCATCTTTCTAAACCATTGTTTCATCGGACACCCTCCTTCTCACAGAACTTCAGCACTTTTCGGTTCTTTCACTTGTATTTTGTTTGCATCAACATCCCACTTATCAGACAGCAATGTAATAATCTGTACCGCATGTTCGGACCTTGTGGATGTCTCACCTTGCTGCTTAGTCTCATCTGCCTGATCACGTATAACAGGCTCGGAAGACGCTTCATTTCCATCACGTTGCCCGTTACTCACATCAATCTGTACATCAGGCACTTCAACCTGACCGATCTGGATGGGCTGCTGTATTTGAGATGATTCAGCCTTGTCGGTTGCTGTGTCTGTTCCGAATATGGGTTCTGTATTTGCAGCGACTTCTTGCTGCGTAGCCTTCACTTCGCTTCCTGCATCCTCTCCTGCCATCTCGACCAACACACGCTGGATCACAGGCAGTTCGACGGATGAGGCAGCTTCCATCTCGGTTTCATATTTACTCATTGCTAGCTGTACCTCTACGGATCGAACCCTCGCTCCTGTTGTTTCTTCAATCTGGCCTTTCATGACATTAGCCAGTTCTTTCGCTGTCCATTGCAGGGATTGTTCCTGTTCACCCGCTTGCAGCCGCTTGCCCTGAGCCAAAATCTGTTCGAGTGTTGCATTCCCATCCGATGGAGCATCCATTGCCGACATTGCTCGTTTCAGTTCGCCAACCGGATCACTTTTGAGCAGCTTGGTTATGGGTGATAAAAGGGTCAGCAGGATGAGAAGGCTCAGCACAAGCTTGACATAACGTTCCATGGATCGATTCGGCAATAACATATCCACGAAAGTCGCCAGCAGAACGATCATTATCAATTCCTGGAGCCAGTTGCTCAGCCACCCCATCCTTTCCATCCCCTTTCTTGCCAACATACATTCAGCGCATCATGACAGTCAGATTCCCCGCGGTCAGCAGGATGGTAATTGCCAGGAAAAACATCAGCCCGACGGCTGCGAGCGCCGCAAATACGTAAATCATGCTCTTGCCGATGGCCTGCAGGCATCCTACAATCGGAGTGTCTCCTAGCGGTTGCATAATGGCTCCGGTTACGTTGTATATCAAGGCAAGAGCCAGGATCTTAAGTGCCGGAAAGGCACATAGAAACAAAATGATGATTACCCCAGTGAGTCCAATTGCATTTTTGACAAGTAGAGAAGCTGTAATGACCGTATCCGTCGCATCCGCAAATGTTCTGCCCACGACAGGGACAAAGTTTCCTGCGATGTACTTGGCGGCCTTCAGGCTGACTCCATCCGCTACGGAGCCCGATGCCCCCTGAACCGAGATCACACCCAAAAACATCGTCAGCAGGATACCCAGCAGTGCCACACTAATATTGCGCAGGAGGTCTGCCAGCTGTGTCAGCTTGTACTTGTCAGACAATGAACTGACGAGATGCAGAACAGCTGAGAAGAAGAGTAGCGGGAATACCAGCAAGTGAATCAATGTACTCACCAGATGAATCATGAAAATGATGAGTGGATGTGTCACGGAGACGGTGATGACATTACCCATAGACGCGAGCAGTGTGAATAACAAGGGAACCATGGCCATCATGAAGTTGATCATGCCGGTAATGGCATCCTTGGCGTATCCAATCGCCACACTGAAGCTGTTGATTGCAATGATGATGATGACCATATAACAGATGGAATAAGCGATTTTGCTAATATTATTTTTCTCAAATGCGGTCTGAAGAGTCTCCAGAATCATGCTGAGCACGCTTAACATCACAATCGTCACCAGAAGCTTGCCATTATATAAGATTTCATGCAGCATGAAGGTTCCTATGGCTACAAACACCGATTTCAGGCTGAACCCTTCATTGCCGGGGATTAACATATCCATGAAGGAAGGGGTCTTCCCATCCGGGAAGAAACCACCGTATTGTTGCATCAGTTGATCCCAGTATTTCTCCACCTGATCCTTGGGAAGCTGATCCGCCTGCTGCTCCATCCACTCACCGGAAGGTGCGCTTGCAGTAACCTGTCCCAGGATACCGAACAGAAAACAGAGCATCAGCACAACCGTAAGGCGCCACTGCGGCTTATGATGCATTGATTTCATATGAAGTCCGCACGCCCCTTCTACACCGGCATCAGCTTCATGACGGTTTCGATAATAATGCTGATGATCGGTATAGCAAGTACAAGGATCAATACCTTACCAGCCAGTTCAATCTTGGAAGCAATGCTCTCCTGACCTGCATCCCTGACAATCTGCGCGCCGAATTCAGCAATGTACGCTATGCCAATAATTTTCAGCACCGTTTTCAGATAAATGCTTTCCATGCCTGAATTCTCGGCAAGCCGCTTCAACACTTCGATAACTGCACCGATCTTGCCAATCAACAACATGAAGATGACAATGCCGGTCGCAGCTGCAATCAGAAAGGCAAACATCGGTTTCTGTTCCTTAATGACCAGAATGAGTACTGTTGCAATGAGCGCCAAACCTACAACTTGTATAATTTCCACAGGTCACCACCATCCGGCTTTATGACCGTTTTTCATTGAAAAAGAAATATCGATTTGATCTCTTGTAGCAGGCTGTCCAGCATACGGACCACCATGAACAATACAACGACAAATCCGATTACGGTCACCCAGTGAGCCATATCTTCCTTTCCCATTTGTTTCAGTACCGTGTGAATCATGGCAATAATGATTCCGATACCCGCAATTTGAAAGATTGCGTTCACTTCTAGATTCATGACCTTGGCACCTCACTATCCCGGCTATTTCAGAAGATCAGAATGACGATTAACGCTCCGACAAGCATCCCGAGGCTTCGGCTCATTCGTTCATATTTCATTTGATCTGCCTGGGCACGGGATTCCTCATGCATTAGTTGTTGAATGGCTAACGATATATGTTTGGTCTGATCCTGACGGTCACTTGTGCCAAGGCTGAAGCTTAATTGCAGCATGACTTCCCGCTCGTCAGCCTTCATGGCCGATCTTCCCCATGCTAGATCCACGCCTGACTGCAGACTTTCCCGAGCAGTGAGTCCATGGGGAGGTTCCATCTGTGTGGCTGCATGAAGGAACAGCGTCTTAACAGGTTCTTTGGTCTGGGCTCCCATCTTGCCCATGGCATCGGGAAGGGGAGTGAGCCCATAGTTAATCTCCGTCATTAGTCGCTGGAGGGCTGCAATGAGTTCTCGCAACTGTCTCGGTCTTAATGCATACTGTCTTGCCTTGTAAAAACCCGCGAGGGTGCTGGCTAACAGAATGATTACCGCACCAAGCATGTTAACCAAAGCCTTCACCTCCTGCACCGCTCTGCTGCAACCCACGCATTTTGCCATCAGCCAGCCGAAAGGTCATGCCCCGGCTCGTCCGTTGCAGCTGGACATATCGTTGAAACATCTGCTCTGTAATTAAGGTTCTGAGGGCGGGTCTGGCCGACAGCTCCGATAGGTCACGGCCATGAGCAGTCGCGATTACAGAGACTCCTGCATGCAGGGCTTCCATCACTGCCTCAGCATCCTCCGGACGGCCGATCTCGTCCACAATCAGGACATCGGGCGACATGGAGCGAAGCATCATCATCATGCCCTCAGCCTTCGGACAACCGTCCATCACATCGGTTCGGGGACCTACGTCGAAGCCAGGTACTCCTTTGTAGCTACCAGCAATTTCGGACCTTTCATCCACAATGCCCACTTTCAGACGCGGACGTATGCCTTGAACCAGTTCAGTGCCCCCTGTAAGCTTTGTACCACTGCTAATTTGTCTCGCCAGATCTCGCAGCAATGTCGTCTTTCCTTGTTGTGGTGGCGAAAGGATTAACGTGTGCAGGACCTGTCCGCTCTTCATATCGAGAAGATAAGGAAGGATACGATCAGCCACTCCATGTACCTCACGGGCTATCCGAACGTTAAACCCGTTGATGTCGCGCAGGTATTCGACACGCCCACCGCTTAGTACCGTCCGGCCAGCAAGTCCGATTCGATGTCCGCCAGGTATGGTGATAAACCCTTTGCGCAGTTCCTCTTCCAATGTATAAAGTGAATGATTACTGATCAGATCCAGCAACCTGTGCGTCACTTCTTTCTGAGGGACATACGCTTCTTCAGGATTCCCGGTCGGACAACCTTGAGGTGTCAGGAAGTGGTATGTGTTGTCTGCATTAATCTCCAGGGGTCTGCCTTCACGAATACGTACTTCCTCCACTTGTTCCAATAGAGCGGGTGGCATCCTTCCGAGAATGGTTCGGATCGGTTCCGGAAAAAGTTCCTTCCAGTTCACCTTCATGAGTAGGCTCCTCCAACCTTGAGATCATTTGGTTCACGCTTCTGGCGCTTGTTCATATCTCAAGTTTATGCCTGTACATTTAATTTATGACGCTGAAATCTATCAATTCTTCAGAATACGGTTGAGAGTTGAAAGCATAGATCCACCTTCTGTTCTAGGCACCCGTCTAGATGTGCATGCATATATTAATTGCAGATAGGTAAGTTCCATTCCGGTTCGAAACAGAACTACCGATCCCCAGATACAGAAAGGAGCTGTGGGGAGTGCGAGTCGATGTTGTTGCCAATGTGAATGAAGTACGTACCATTGATATTGCAGGGCGAAGTGCAGTTGTCATTGATGTATTGTGTACGACCAGTACAATTGTTACGGCTCTGGCGTATGACGCTTCGGCTGTGATTGCCGTAGAGACGGTTCCACAAGCCAAACAAATGGAAGTGAAAGATTGCATTCGAGGCGGAGAGCGTTTTGACAAAAAAATCACCGGATTTGAGGTGGGGAATTCCCCCTATGAATATATGACCGCAGGCATTGCAGATAAAACCATTATTCTAACCACAACCGATGGTACCCGAGCTTTGATCAAGGCTTCCAAGGGGAAACATGTATTCGCTGGTTCATTCCTCAATGTGCAGGCTGTTGCGGCAGTTCTATGTGAACTTCAACGGGATGTATTGCTGTTATGTGCGGGGAACCAGGATGAATTTGCTTTGGAGGACGGCTTGTGTGCTGGATGTATCATTGACGAACTGCACCGTCAATCCTGTTCTCCCCTCCAACTAAACGATCTCGGCACAGTGCTTCATCAAGCCGTATCCCAAAGTCAGGAGAGCATTCCGGATCTGGTGCAAAGATCTGTTAGTGGGCGGAGGCTTGAAAAGTTAGGCAGAGTTCATGATATTTCGTATTGTTCTCAATTAAACCTGCTGGATTGCGTTCCCGAGATGGGGGAGGGGAACCGCATGCAACCATACAGAGGCATACGCGGGGGGAAGATGTTCAAGTTGATGTGAGAATTACTATGAGAAAAACAAAAAAAGGTGGACAGATGCCCGTTGGCAACTGTTCACCTTTGCTAATTTCCATACACAGAAACACCTTATCTGCGATCTTGAGGTCCGCCGATAACGGCTTGCTCGGCAGTGTCGAGATCATATGCTGTATGCAATGCCTTGATGACGTCATGCAGCTTATCTCCGTCAATAACACAAGATACTTTGATCTCGGAAGTGCTCACCATTTTGATGCTCACGCCTTCAGCGGAAATGACTTTGAACATCTTCGCAGCAACTCCCGGATGACTGACCATGCCTGCGCCAACAATGGAGATTTTAACGAGGTTCTCCTCTGATGTGACTTCACGGTAAGGCAAACGGCTGTGAAGGCCTTCAATGACACGTAATGCGTTCTCACGATCAGACAGCGCCACAGAGAACGAGAAGTCCGCTTTGCCATCCATCACTCCGCTCTGAACGATAATGTCCACATCCAGCTGATTGGACGCAAGTGCACCAAATACTTCGGCCAGAACTCCTGGTACATCCGGCACACCCAGAATACTGATGCGAGCCACATTTTTGTCATAGGCAATACCACTAACCACTACGCCTTGTTCCATTGCTGCTTCCTCCTTCACAACCGTTCCTTCATTATGGTTAAAGCTGGATCTTACAATCAAAGGTACACCGGAATGCTTCGCGTACTCTACTGCACGCGGATGCAGTACCGCTGCCCCCAAATTAGCGAGTTCCAGCATTTCGTCATACGATATTTCCTTCAGCTTGCGCGCAACCTTAACGATCCGCGGGTCCGTAGAATATATTCCGTCTACATCCGTATAGATCTCACACGCATCAGCCTTGATTGCTGCGGCCAGCGCTACCGCTGTTGTATCCGAACCACCACGACCCAATGTTGTGATCTCGCCGTCTTCCGTCATGCCCTGGAATCCTGCAACAATAACAATGTTGCCCTCAGCAAGTGCTGCATTCACACGGTCTGGATGAATATCATGAATACGTGCTTTTCCGTGAACCGGCTCTGTACGGAAACCCGCTTGCCAGCCTGTAAACGATACTGCCTTGCGCCCAAGCGCTTGAATAGCCATGGATAACAAAGAGATCGAAATCTGTTCTCCTGTGGTTAAGAGCATATCCATCTCACGAGCAGGCAGCTCACTATTCAGTTGTTTTGCCTGATCAATCAAATCATCTGTTGTATCCCCCATGGCCGAAACCACGACTACACACCGATGTCCTTCATCCGCTTTTTCTACAACACGTCCGGCTACACGCTTCATGCGTTCTGTATCTCCGACCGAGCTGCCCCCAAATTTCATGACGTACAATGACAACGCAAATCCACTCCCTACCTTGTGCAGTATGCATAATTGATGTCCATCGTCATTATTCTCTACGAGAAATGACTTTAACCCAGTATATTACGAAAGCGCCTGATAGGCTAATCTTTTTTCGAAAAAAACCCTCTGCCAAAGGAATGGCAAAGGGTTGTTAATACCGTTTATTAGCTTACAGCTTGTGAAAGTTACGCACGGGAAGAGTATTTGCCTTCACGTGTGTCAATCAGGAGAACGTCACCTTCGTTAATGAACAAAGGAACCTGTACGTTCAAGCCTGTTTCCACTTTTGCATTTTTGGTAGCGCCTTGTGCAGTGTTACCTTTAACACTTGGCTCAGTCTCGATGACTTTCAACTCAACGCTTGTTGGCAAGTCGATTCCGAGGATTTCACCTTGGTAGCTAACGATTTTAACGACCATGTTTTCTTTCAGGAAGTTCAATTCCCATTCCAGTTGATCACTAGTCAATGTGAACTGATCATAAGTTTCGTTATCCATGAACGTGTGCTCTGTACCGCTCGCATACAAGTAGGATACGCCACGGTTTTCGATGATGGCACGGCCAATGGTTTCGCCTGCACGGAATGTTTTTTCAACCGTGTTACCATTACGCAGGTTTTTCAATTTGGAACGTACGAAAGCAGCACCTTTACCTGGTTTAACGTGTTGGAAATCAAGCACGGTATAGATATCGTTGTCTACTTGCACGGTCAAGCCTGTTTTAAAATCGTTTACTGAAATCACAAAAAATCCCTCCTGATATGGTTGAAAAGTAGGTGATATAAGACGATGGGTTAATGTTATATGTAAAATGAATCCAAGAAAGGCCACCTCGTTCACTTCGATTGCAGTACCATCCTCCGATCGCTGTTATCCCCAGATTTTTTGATCCCATTATTGATGGGAAAATCCGGTGATAAAGGCGAACGCTTCGCTTCTTCAGATTGGTTCCGCACTCTCCGTTAAGGTGAATTTCATATTTTCAATTTAAATAACACATTAAAAATCGTCTTATATCCCTTGTGGCTGTAATTTAGCCGATTACGGTGAACTTCTTGTCCGACTTCGTGAGAATATGAATACCCGTCTCGGTAATCACTACGTCATCCTCGATACGCACGCCGCCAAGTCCGTCAATATATATACCCGGTTCAACGGTAACAACCATACCCGGTTTCAATACATCGTCGCTAAGCTTGGACAAGCGAGGAGCTTCATGAACTTCCATACCCAGACCGTGGCCTGTGCTGTGTCCGAATTGATCTCCGTATCCGTGACCTGCAATGATATCACGAGCCAATGCATCTGCTTCCCGTCCGGTCATGCCCGGTTTCAGGTTCTCCAGCGTATGTAACTGAGCTTCCAGTACAATGTCATAAATTTTGCGCAGTTCAGGTACAGGTGTACCTGTAGCAATGGTACGTGTCAGATCTGAACAGTATCCGTCCAATAGTGCACCAAAGTCAAATGTAATTAACTCATTTTGCCCGATGACCTTGCTGCTCGCTACACCGTGAGGCATAGCAGAACGTTCACCCGATGCTACAATGGTGTCAAACGAAGAGGACGTTGCTCCATGTTTGCGCATGAAAAACTCCATCTCCAGATCCACTTCACGCTCCGTCATGCCTGGTTTTGCAAACTGTAAAACGTGGCTGAACGTGGCATCCGCCAGATCTGCTGCTCTCTGCATGACCGCGATCTCGTCTACATCCTTGAACATGCGAAGTTGTTCCACGATCCCGGATACAGCTTTCAGTTCAATAGACTGAAGTGCTTCAGCATAAGCCGAGTGCGTGCCGAATGTAACACTATCCTGCTCGAAGCCTACTTCTTTGATATTCGCGGATGAAAGCAGTTCGCGCACCGTATCCATCGGCTTAGCTCCGTGCTCCACAACGGTGAATCCTTTGGCTTGCTGAGGCGCTTGAGCCATGTAACGGAAATCAGTCAACAAGAAAGCATCCTGTTCCGTAATCAGCACATATCCCGCCGATCCTGTAAAACCCGTCATATAACGACGGTTAATCGGGTTTGTAATCAGCATTGCTCTGAGTTCACGCTCACGCATGGCTTCACGCAATTTATTAACTCGTTTGTTTTCCATCGGTAACCCTTCTTTCTCTCACATTCCCGGGTTCCCGGCTCAGGTTTGTTTGTCCAGATGACGCACAAGAGCCAGCAATCCCAGTTCATAGCTTACTTCACCAAATCCGGCAATCTGCCCGATTGTTTCCGTTGCAATTACTGAATGATGTCTGAACGCTTCGCGTGCATGAATGTTGGATAGATGTACTTCCACTGTAGGGACTTTTACAGCATTGATTGCATCACGTATAGCATAGCTATAATGAGTAAATGCTCCGGCATTCAATATCAGTCCGTCTGCTTCACCCATCGCTGCATGAATACGGTCAATGATATCCCCTTCATGGTTCGATTGATAAAAAGCGATGGAGACGCCAAGTTCATCAGCCTGTCTGCGAATTTTGTCCTCAATATCCTTCAGACTAAGCGTTCCATAGATGCCTGGCTCGCGTACGCCAAGCATGTTCAGGTTCGGACCATTGATCACAATAATTCGTTTCATCGCTGCTCCACCCTCTCTGCAAATAACCATCTGCTATTTTAACACAGGCATTGCCGGATTGAGAAGCTTTTTTGCGCTATGCCCCCGCTTCCTCTGGCTCGCGTTTGCGTTCATCCGTGTACTCCATGGCTACCGTGTATCCAATGAACAGCCCCCATAGCAAAAAGAAGCAGAGTTCCGTGATGATGGAATCCCATGTTAAACCTTTCAAAGGCTTCATCATCCCCAGTTTTGGTCCGACCAGTACAAAGAGAATCAGCCACCAGACAATTCCATACACCATGCCGGGTAACGGCCCTTTCAATTTTCTAATCGTGAACGTGTAGAGCAAGGAAGCCAGGACGGAAAAGACAATAAAAAACAGCCAGCCTGTCAAATGCCCTGCTGCGGTATATATATATTGATGTTTGAAAAAAGGCTCTGCGAGAAATCCTACAGGCACAATCGTAAAATGCAGCAGGTAGAATAGCCAGTGTAACCCTCCCCAGATTAGACCTGCAAAGAAACCAAGCTCCAATGCAAAGGAAAATGGCTTGGTATAGTAGTGCGCTTGATCTTGCCTCTGGGTAGGGCGCCTGCCCCTGTCTTTTAGCTGCCGTTCTTTAGGTCGTTGACCTTCAGGAGGTGATGTATCTTCATGCTTACGTTCTGTCATCGATATTCTCCTTCATTCAGTTGATAATCCCGGATTATGCCCGAATTTCCTGTCTGATTCTACGAGGTAGTATGTTCAAAACAGGACAATCTTAACAACATCCTTCAAGGTTTGACTCACAAACTAGAAATTGGTCTTAAAATTCGATACAATAGGGTTATTAAACTGCCTTTGTTTGCGAAGGCCTAGAACAGAATAGGAAGGTGAATAATTTGCCTCAACAATCCAAGCCTGTCAGCTATGGGGGGCAAGCTGTCATTGAAGGCGTAATGTTCGGTGGGAAACATGTCAACGTTACAGCTGTTCGTAGAAAAGACGGCGAAATTACGTATCTGGAAGTTCCCAAGCAAGACAAGTCCTGGGTCACGAAATTGCGGCGGATTCCTTTATTACGCGGAATTGTCAGCATTATAGATTCAAGTGTCAAAGGTAGCAGACATCTCAATTATTCTGCTGACGCCTATGCTGATGATGAACTGGAACCGGAAGAGAAAGCCAAGCAAAAAGAGAAAGAAGGTTCGGGCTGGAGCCTTAGCATGATCATTGGTGTAACCGCCGTAGCCATCCTTTCATTCCTTTTTGGTAAAGTTGTGCTCACGTTGCTTCCTGTTGTTATCGAGAATTTTCTATTCAAAAATGCATTCGACAATCAGTTTTTGCATAATTTACTGGAAGGCGGCATTAAGCTGATCCTGTTACTCGCCTATCTGTGGTTAATCTCACAGACGCCGATGATTAAACGTCTCTTCCAGTATCATGGAGCGGAACACAAAGTAATCAGCGCACATGAAGCTGGTGAAGAACTGACACCGGAGAACGTGCAAAAGTACAGCCGTTTGCACTACCGCTGCGGAAGCAGCTTCATTATGTTGACTGTCATTATTGGCGTGTTTCTATACTCTCTCTTCACGTACGATAACCTCTGGGAGCGGATGGGTCAGCGTCTGTTGTTATTGCCAGTTGTGCTAGGCATTTCTTTTGAACTGTTAAAGCTCACGAATTCGGTACGCGATATTCCTGTACTGCGTTATCTCGGCTATCCGGGATTGTGGCTGCAATTGCTAACAACAAAAGAACCGACCAACGAACAGGTAGAAGTATCCATTGCTTCGTTTAACCGTATGCGTGAGTTGGATGCCAAGCTTGCCAATGTCTCTGCTACATCAGAAGTACCTGTTGCAACACTCGATCCTGTGAAAGGGTGAATGATATGAACAAGCAGGCAATCTTATTTTGGACGTTCATTGCACTAGCTGCTGTTGGAGTCTTGACTTGGCTGGGAAATGCTAGTCCATCCAGGATCATTATTCCTCTGGTCGTGTTCGGAGCTGTATTCCTGCTGTACAAATATCCGCCTCGTCGCTGGGCAAGCAAAGCCAAATTACCAAAGATTAAGCCATCGGCACGAACCATGGCGAAAGTCAATGCACAGTCCAGTGCCAGAAAGAGCAGCGGCTCTTCAAAGAAACGCAAGGATTATCCTTTCCAGGTAATTCAGGGACAAAAGGGTAAAAGCGATGAAGATATACCGAAATTTCACTAAAAGTTACTGAATATACAAAAAAGCAGTTCTCCCAATGCGGAGAATTGCTTTTTTCACGTTTATACAGGAATCAGAGGCGGAGCTTCTGCTTGTTTCTTGCGCAATTCTTTTCTTTGTTTGTCCAGCTGTTCATCATACATTTTCATATTCCACCCGTTGAAAAATTCGCTCCCTGCGGTAACACCCGAACGATATAAGGCCGTGCTGTCCTGTAACGATAAATGAAATTGCGTCGGTTTAATCCCAAGCGTTGGTATCTTCACGGTACGAAACCGGTTAATCTGTTCGATGTAGCGTTCATCATGTGCTGTGAGCATCGTCTCCACAAGGGCCTGAAGCATGCTTAGCGGTCCTTTGATCCGAGCAGGTTCCACTTCCGTCTTGCCCACCATTTTGAACCCGACAACCGGAATAACATCTCCCCCTCGTTCCGAACGATCACCATCGAAGAGCCACAGCGGAAAATTACTAAGCAGTCCACCATCCACTACATACACGAACTGATCTTGAAAAGGAAGTCCTTTGGAGAATACTGGCGATTTACGTATGACAACCGGATCGAAAAAATACGGAATACTGCAACTCATGCGTACCGCTTTTGCAACATCCAGCTTGGCAGGATCAATGCCGAACCGCCGAATATCGTCCGGCAACACCAGGATGGTCCCATTGGATATGTCCGATGCGGTAATAAGCAACTTGCCTTGCGGCAAGTCGGCGAATGTGCGAATTCCTTTTTGCTCCAGCATCTTACGAATCCATGATTCTAGCGCTTCTCCTGAGTACAGTCCTTTCTTCAAGAACAGCCTTGCTGCGGGTCCGATCCATCGGGTATTAAATATGGGGGAACGACGCAGCAATGAAACAAAGGGTGTATTCTCGATAATGACTTTCATCTCTTCGGCCCGGTAACCCGCCGCTAGCAGAGCAGCTACAATAGAGCCGGATGATGTGCCAGCCACCCGATTGAACTGAATGCCACAATCTTGAGCACCCTGCACAGCACCCGCAAGCGAGATGCCTTTGACGCCTCCACCTTCAAACACCGCGTTAATTAACACAACAAAACCCCCGTTCTCCAGGCAGCCACGTTTCTACTGCCACTCTATGAGAACAAGGGTTTGTCTTATAACTGTATCGTTAAAATGTTTTAGAGACCATAGTACGCTTTTAATTTGGCAATTATGCCGAGAGGATTCTTCGTCAGGTGTTGTGAACTAAAGAAAATATCTCCTTTGATCGAACCATACTTTTTGTTGTAGTTCAACTGATCGATGATCTCCTGTGATGTCTGCCAGCCAATCTCCGGTGTACCTAACTTATAAGGAGAGTGGCCGATATACAATTTCACATTTGTATTAGCCACTTCATTCGCCCACCAGTCTACGACTTTGTCGTAACGTGCAGCACTCAGGGTCATGCTCCAATACACCTGAGGGGCAACATAGTCGATCCATTCCTGATTAATCCAAGTCCGAACATCTGCATTCATGCTGTCATACGCGGTTACTCCCGCTTTGGTATCAGAGCCAGTCAGATCAACGGATTTGTTACGCCATACACCAAATGGACTAATCCCATATTCAACGTTAGCTTTCTCCCTGTGAATGCTCTGTCCGAGCTGCTTGACGAACTGATTAATATTGTCCCGACGCCATTCAGCACGGTCTTTGGTATTCAATGTGTTATAGGTTTTGAAGGCTGCATCATCATTAAAAGTCACATTCGATGGATAGAAATAATCATCCAGGTGTACACCATCAATATCATATTGATTGACCACTTCCATGATCGTATCGATAATATGCTGTCTGGCTTCCGGGATGCCCGGGTTGATGTACATTTTACCGGATGCATTCACAATCCAGTCGGGATGAAGCTTGGAGATGTGGTTTGCAGCCAGGTTCGTTGTACTCGCTGAGTTGGTCGCTCTAAACGGATTAAACCAGGCATGGAACTCCAGGCCCCGCTTGTGAGCTTCCTCAATCATAAAGGCGAGGGGATCATAACCTGGATCTTTACCCTGTGTCCCTGTCAGCACACTGTTCCAAGGTACCAGACCTGAAGGATAGATGGCATCCCCGTTGGCTCTCACTTGGACAAATACGGCGTTAATGCCCATCCCTTGTAATGTATCAAGCTGTTTCGTGTATTCCTGCTTTTGCTTCTCTACATTTCCCTTCGCCCCGGATGAAGGCCAGTCTCCATTCACAGTAGAGATCCATGCTCCCCGCATCTCTTCAGATGCCGGTACAGTGCCTGTGCCTCCAGGCTCTGCCGGGGTTACCGGAGTTGGTTCAGGTGTCGGTGTTGAAACGTCTCCTGTGTACAAATCAATGGTCTGGGCTGATTGGTTCCAATTCACCCGAATGCCAAGGTTCTCACTGACAAATCGAATGGGTACCATTACCCGACCCTGTTTCAATTCTACCGATGCATCCAGACCAACTACAGCGTTATCCACGGTCGCCTGTTGGCGTCCACTCGTCATCGTGATGACCGAATCGGACTTCTGGATGGTCACGGTACGAGTAGCTTGAGACCATAGAACAGATGCACCCAGTCCTTCACTAATGACACGCAGAGGTACCATCGTTACATTTAACTTGGGTAAGATGTATGGTGATACATCTGATTCCAAGCGGTTGCCGTCCAGAAAAATAGCAATCTCCTTCTGTCCGGCTGCTTGTGCCGTCATGCCTGCTGTCTGTAATCCAAGTACAAAAATGAGCAGCAGCATCAATCCTTTACGAACATTCATTAGTGCAGTCCTCCAAAATCATTATAAATTTGCGGTAAATTCTACTAGTTTAATAGACGCTCCTACCGTCCGTTTAGTTGCGAAAAATCACCAAATTATGGTGTCAAACCAAACAAAAAAATGCTTCCTGCCATTAAAACGGCAAGAAGCATCCTTTGATCACAGGATACAAATTCATTGTATATTACTTTGTTTAATGTACTGCTGGAACTCAAGACTCCGTATTACTCATGACGTCCTGAAGATTTTTGAGGTCACGTAACCGACTCTCATCCTGACGGAAGTATTCAACCAAGGACTCAATACATGTAATGGAGTCCCAGCTTAGGTGATGTTCAATGCCTTCCACATCATTGTAGATATTTTCTTCCTGAACACCAATCGTTGTTAAAAATTGTTCAAGCAGATGATGGCGCTCCATCAAACGTTTGCCCATCTTTTTGCCTTTTGGCGTAAGCACCAGTCCGCGGTACTTCTCATAGATCAGGTACTCGTCTTTGTCCAGCTTTTGGATCATCTTCGTCACCGATGAAGGATGCACTTCCAGTCCTTCAGCTATATCAGACACACGAGCATAGCCCTTTTCATCAATTAATTTGTATATACGCTCCAAATAATCTTCCATACTGGGCGTTGGCATCTGCTTCCCTCTTTTCTCTCTGACCGGCCCCTATTCGTGCCTGGTCCCTATCTTATAATGATACATGTTATCAATACGCATTGGCAAGTCCTGCACATTTCGCAGCGCACGGTACACAAGTAATTGGCAGGCGTGACTTTTCACCGTACGAGGCAAACTAATTAAAGTTCCGCATCGAAAGGAGTGATTTCGTGAGTACAAGTGTAGCTCAACCGCCAGTTCGCAAAGCAAAAGGTACTAAACCCTTTATTCCCGATTTGGTGTACTTTGAACCCGGTGCGCTGGAATATGATAAAGGTAAACGTATTATGGAGTGGGTGACTTCCAAAAACATCCCTTATCAGATGACCACATCGCATAACCGGATCACGAATCTGCCAGGTGAAACCGAACAAGAAAAGTACCGGATGGCGAAGCGTACTCTGGTCGTTGGTGTGCGCAAAACACTCAAGTTCGACCAGTCGAAACCTTCAGCGGAATATGCCATCCCTATCTCTACAGGCTGTATGGGACACTGCCATTATTGTTATCTTCAAACTACACTTGGTGCCAAACCTTATGTCCGCGTCTACGTCAATACCGAGGAGATCATTCAGGCTGCAAAAGGATACATCGAAGAACGCGCGCCAGAAATCACACGATTTGAAGCCGCCTGTACGTCTGATCCCGTAGGACTCGAGCATATCACGGAGAATTTAAGTGACTTGATCCGTTTTATGGCAGATGAAGAATACGGACGCTTGCGCTTCGTAACCAAATATCATCACGTTGATCCTCTGCTGAACATTAAGCATAACGGCCACACCCGTATCCGGTTTAGTGTCAATTCGGATTATGTCATCAAAAACTTTGAACCGGCTACCTCCAGATTTGAGGAACGCATAGAAGCTGCTGGCAAAATTGCACACGCAGGTTACCCTCTCGGCTTCATTATCGCTCCTATTATGTGGTATGAGGGCTGGGAAGAAGGATATTCCGAGTTGTTGCAGAAGCTGGCAGATACGCTTCCAGAGGAAGCAACCAAGGATCTTACGTTTGAAATGATCCAGCACCGTTTTACCAAAACGGCCAAAGCGACCATTGAAAAGCGTTATCCTAAAACCAAGCTGGAGATGGATATCGAGAAACGCAAGATGAAATGGGGCCGCTGGGGCCAGTACAAGTATGTGTATAAAGATGACCAGCAAGATGCGCTACGCGAATTCATTACGGAACGGATCTTTGAACATTTTCCACTAGCCAATATTGATTACTTCACCTAAACGAAAAAACGGTACTGCCCTGCACGAATAGTGATGCTTGTATAAGCATTCCTACCAAACGATTAAAAAGCAGGTTACATGACCCAGAGTAACTCTGGTTAACATGTAGCCTGCTTTATCATGCATAATAAAAAATCTAATTTCACTTAATCCGTTTAAATAATCATCCAGTCTGGTGTAATCTGCTGCAACCAGATTGTAATCTTTGTCATCTGGTCTGTAAAAAGCAATATTCCAAGGAATAGCATCAATGCTCCCCCGATTTTCATCATAACATTGGAATACCGTAAGATCCAGCGTGTCGAACCAATGAAAAACGCCAAAATGAAGAACGGGATGGCAAACCCCGCAGTATAACCTGTAATTAGTGCCAGCCAGGTTGTGGGCTCACTCGCAGCCATTGCAATAATCGCTGTTAGAATGGGCCCAATACAAGGCGACCATCCTGCTGAGAAACCGATACCAAATATGAAAGAGCCCAGATAACCAGCTGGTTTCCACTTCATATCCAGCTTTCGTTCCTTCATTAGAAACTGCGGCTTGAACACACCTAGCAAAAATAAGCCCATAAGCATAATCAAAATCGCAGACAATTGCCGAATCAGTTCGCGGTTATCATTGAAGAATTGGCCAAACAGTCCAGCACCCAGGCCCAATGAATAAAACACAGCCGAGAAGCCCAGAATAAACGCCAGCGTGTGCGTCATGGTCTTAAAGCGGACTTCTCGCTGATTGCGGTCATCCTTCAATTGTTGCACCGTCATTCCTGTAATGTAGGAGAGGTATGACGGGTACAGTGGAAGACAACAAGGTGATATAAATGAGACCAAACCTGCTACAAAAGCCATCCATACATTAACATCAGGCATGAAGCGGATGTCTCCCTTCCCCGGGCTCACGTGCTTGCTCGTTCAGTCGTCAGGCTCGGAACCCTTTTTTTCCAATCATCGTCAGAATCAGCATCATGATCAGCAATAATACGATCGTTGCTCCAGGTGCGAGGTTCCAGATGCCTGCAACAACCAGTCCAAGGACTACGGCAATTTCACCGATCACGACGGACAGAATTATCGCGGATTTGAAACTTCGGGCCATCAACAGGCTGACCGCTACTGGAATGGTCAATAGCGCTGACACCAGAAGTGCACCGACAATCTTGATCGCCGTACTAATAACGAGTGCTGTCATCACAGTAATTAACATGTTCAGAATTCTCACAGGCAATCCTGTAACCGCTGCTGCATCTTCCTCAAAGCTGAGCAGGAAAAATTCCTTATGTAACAATGCCACTACAATCACCACGATCAGCGTAACCACACCTACCAGCTTCAGATCCGTAGCGTCTAAGGTATATATACTGCCGAACAAATAACTCATGACATCTGCATTATATCCTTTGCCCAGCGTGAAGAACAAGGATGCAAGAGCCACGCCACCCGACATGATAATGGCAATCGATAATTCGGCGTAACTCTTGTACGCTTTGCGCAATTTCTCTATCGCAAATGAAGCCAGCACGGCAAATATCAAGCCTACCGCAATGGGATATACTTCAATCAGGAATCCAAGTGCAACCCCGGCAATGGTCACATGAGACAAGGTGTCTCCGATCATGGATAACCGCCGCAAGACCAGGAACAGTCCGATTAACGGAGCGGTAATGCCGATTAGCAACCCACCCGCCAGCGCACGCTGAAAAAAATCACTCATTAATATTTCCAAAACAAACACGACTCCTTCGGCCTTACTCTAATCTAATGGGCCATAAATACGGCTAGCGTACCTGTGCAGTGGTATGTTGCAGATTGGTCTCAGCACAATCCTGTACCTCATGCGAATGACGGACATGAAAATTAATTTTGCCATTCGTTACCGCAGCTTCAGAACCCAGATAACTCTCCATCCGATCCATATCATGAGACACCATCAGAAAAGTCATGCGGTGATGTTCATGCATATGGGTAATCAGTTCAAAGAAACTCGCCTGTGATTCAGCATCAATACCTACTGTGGGTTCATCCAGAATCAACAGATCCGGGTGATTGATAAGCGCTCGTGCCAAAAATACACGCTGCTGCTGTCCACCGGACAATTGACCAATTCGTTTATTCGCCAGATCTTCAATCCGCATAACCTGCATCGCATCCGTACATTGTTGCTGACATTTGCGAGACATACGACGGAACATGTTTTTGTTATTGTACAAACCGGACATGACCACTTCACGAACGGTCGCAGGGAATAACGGGTTAAATGCATTCTTTTGTGGCACATATCCAATTCGGTCCCAGTCCTTGAACCTGCGAATCGACTGTCCGAATAGTTTGATATCTCCCTGCGCAGGAGGAAGAAGTCCTACCAGCATACGCAGCAATGTCGTTTTACCCGCCCCATTGGAACCGATAATCCCGACAAAGTCCCGTTCCTGGGCCATAAAATCGAGATTCTCAATCACTCGCTGATCCCCATAGGAAAATGATAGTTTCTCGATCTCTATAATTGGATCATGACATAGTGGCATGATTTGCTGCATGGCAAAGCCGCCCTTCATTATATATAAGGATTGCATAGCGTCCTAAGAGCCTTCACCGCAAACGGTAAAGACTCTTTGATCTGAATCCTTCATTCTATCTTATTTTAATGCGATCAGCAGATTTTGCAAATTTTTCTCCATCAGGGTGAAATAATCATCCCCGTTGGTTGCCTGCTCCTTGGTCAATCCCTCAACCGGATTAAGGACCATGGTCTCCACTCCTGCTTCACTTGCCAGTGTTTTCGCCAATTTGTCAGATACCAGCTCTTCGAAGAAAATGTACTTAATGCCTTCATCTTTAACCAGTTTCGCAAGTTTCACAATATCCTGCCCTGTCGGTTCAGCATCCGGGGAAAGTCCCATAATGGCATGCTGGGATAGTCCATAATCACGCGCAAGGTAGCCGAACGCTTGGTGCGAGACAACAATTTCCTTGTTTGGCACTTTAGCCAATTCATCTGTAAAATGCTGATCCAGCGTCTCAAGCTTGGTACGAAGCTCTTCATAACGTTGTTCGTAACCTGCTGTGTGATCAGGATCTGCCTCGACCAGACTGTTTTTGATGTTTTCAGCCATGATCATAGCAGATTTCGGACTAACCCACGTATGTGGATCAATATGATGATCAGCGACATCTTCTTCACTGGTAGCCTCATCTGCATGTTCGTCTTCATGCTCTTCGCCGTGACCGTGCCCATCGTCACCCTCAGCGGTCAACAGCTTCACACC
The DNA here is from genome assembly GCF_024159265.1 of Paenibacillus sp. 1781tsa1. NCBI lineage: Bacteria > Bacillati > Bacillota > Bacilli > Caryophanales > Paenibacillaceae > Paenibacillus > Paenibacillus sp. 1781tsa1. The sequence continues at coordinate 4,614,172 of NZ_JAMYWY010000001.1, forward strand.
TTCGCTGACGGCAACAGACTTCACCTTTGTATCGCTATTCAGCGACTTCAGGAAATTCGGCACCCATCCTTCCAGTCCAGCTCCATTATAGAAAAACAGCTGTGCCTTGGACGTATTAACAATATCCTGACTTTTTGGAGTCCAGTCATGTGGTTCTACTCCTGTTGGCAGCAGGTTAATGACATTGGCATCTTCACCACCAATTGCAGCCGTAAAAGCATATACAGGATAAAATGTCGTCACAACGTTTACCTTACCTTCCACAATCGTCGCACTATTGGAGTTATCCTGCCCACACGCAGACAATACCAGTAAACTGAGAATAAGAAAACCCGTCCACAGTAACTTCATGTTGCCTCTTTTGCTCGTCTTCCTTGTCCGGTTATCCGGAACTTGATGTTGCATTTTATAAAATGTCATTATGATTCACTCCGCATCTCTTAATCGTAAACATTACTGAAAGAATTATAGGTAACCTGACCCTACTTGTCAAGCTATCCCGTCCTATTCATTCTTTCCTGAAGTACGGAGTTATAACAGTATATGCTTGTTCTCTTCCAGTCAGGTACGAAATTATATCGACAAAAAAAAGGGACCCGAAATACATCGGGCCACCTTGAGTCATAGTTACGACAGTATTTGAATCAATTTCATAACTCATAAAAAAGGATTTTTGTAACTACCCTTGATTGAAGCAGCTAAAGGTATTATGAAATTGATTCTTTTTATTTTACTTGTGCGCCATTAGGCATGTTGTCAGGTACTGTAGCAAGTGTAAGCTGGTCGCCATGGGACGCTGCAAGGATCATACCTTGAGACAGTTCACCACGAAGTTTCACCGGTTTGAGGTTAGTCACACAGATGACTTTGCGTCCAACCATCTCTTCTGGCGAATAGAACTTTGCAATTCCAGAGACGACCTGGCGCTGCTCATAACCCAGATCCAGCTGCAATTTCAGCAACTTATCCGCTTTTTTGACCGGTTCGCAGGAGATGACTTGAGCCACACGCAGTTCAACTTTGGCAAAATCATCAATCCCGATCTCTTCCGTACCTTCTGGTGCTGTTACCGGTTCAACAGCTGCTGAAGCTCCAGCATCTGCTTGACTTGCTTCAGGCTCTGCTGCTTTTTGGCCACCAGTCATTGCTTCGGAGATATAAGCAATTTCCTGTTCGGAATCCAAACGCGGGAAGATTGGATCACCTTTTTGCAATGCGTTTCCAGCTGGAACCAGACCCCATTGCTTGGCTGTATCCCAAGCCGTAAGTTCACCTTCCTGAATGCCAAGCTGTGCCCAGATTTTATGAGGAGCACGAGTCAGGAACGGTTGCAACAGAATCGAAGCAATTCGCAAACTTTCAATCAGGTGAGCCATAACGGATGCCAATTCATCGCGTTTTGCCTCATCACGAGCCAGCGCCCATGGCTGCGTCTCATCAATATATTTATTGGTGCGGCTGACAAACTGGCTGATCGCTGTCAGTGCTACGGAAAACTGCAGGTTTTCCATCGCCTGTTCCACTTTTTCCACCGTAGCATGGCCTGCTTCTTCCAGAGAAGCATCAAATTCCGTTACATTCGAAGCAAACGCAGGAGCTTTGCCTTCAAAATATTTGTCTACCATGGCAACGGTACGGTTCAACAGATTACCCAGATCGTTCGCGAGGTCGGAGTTGACACGCTCTACGAAGCTCTCCGGTGTAAACGTACCATCCGAACCAAACGGTACTTCACGCAGCAGGTAATAACGCAGTGCATCGAGACCGTAACGGTCAATCAGGGTAACTGGATCAACCACATTGCCTTTAGATTTGGACATCTTGCCATCCTTCATCAACAACCAACCATGTGCGAACACTTTCTTCGGCAAAGGCAGATCCAATGCCATCAACATAATTGGCCAGTAGATCGTATGGAAACGAACAATTTCTTTACCTACCAGATGTACATCCGCAGGCCAGAACTTGTTATACAGAGATGCATCGGATGAACCATAGCCCAGAGCTGTAATATAGTTGGACAATGCATCAATCCATACGTAGACGACGTGTTTTGGATCGCCTTTAACTTTGACGCCCCATTCAAATGTAGTACGGGATACAGCCAAATCTTCAAGACCCGGCTTGATGAAGTTGTTGATCATCTCGTTCTTACGAGATTCCGGCTGAATAAAGCCCGGGTTCTCTTCATAATATTTCAACAAACGATCTGCATATTTGCTCATGCGGAAGAAGTAGGATTCTTCTTTGACCAATTCAACGGGGTGTCCGCTATCCGGGCTCTTGGCTGAAATAATCTCGCCCTTCTCATTCTTCTCTACATCCACCAGTTGAGTCTCCGTGTAATACGTCTCATCCGGAATGCTGTACCAGCCTTCATACTCACCTTTGTAGATATCTCCCTGTTTCAGCAAACGGTCAAAGATATCCTGAACGACGGTTTTGTGACGCTCTTCGGTTGTACGAATAAAGTCGTCATTGGAAATGTCCAGCTTGTTCCACAGTTCCTTGATCCCCACAACGATATCGTCGATAAAAGCTTGTGGTGTCTGTCCTTTCTCTTGTGCCTTGCGCTCAATCTTCTGGCCATGTTCATCGGTTCCTGTCAGATAATGAGCATCATAACCGCGTAGACGCTTGTAACGAACCATCGCATCTCCCGCCACCGTTGTATACGCATGCCCAATATGCAATTTGTCACTCGGATAATAAATCGGGGTTGTCAGATAAAATGTTTTTTGGTCAGCCATGAATGACTTCTCCTCCTTCGAATGTTCCTGCTTCATGTGATCCTTTCATCCAAAACAATTAAAAAAGAACACAAAAAACTCCCGCCCCTATGGGACGAGAGTTGCTCTCACGTGTTACCACCCAAATTCCCCATGTTTTTCGCAAAACATAGGCTCTGTCGGTCCTTCGACCGCCCATTAACGCTGGATCACGCCTCAGCCTTACGACAGCAGCTCTGAAATCACTGTCTGCACGCTCGAAAGAGGTTCCTCCGGGACCATGTTCCATCCTCCTCCCAGACCGGTTCTCAGCTCATCCGGCTCTCTGCACTGGGGGTGTGTCTGTACTTATCCCTTCACTGGAAATCATATAGAAGTTGCTCAAAAAGTCTACTTTTGATTACGAATCATGCCTACCGGCATCATCAGCATCGAAGTTGAAATTCAGCCGAAATGTCCGTTGCTCACGTAGGTTTCCTACGCTCCGCTACTCCATTTCTAACTTCATCCCATCTTCTCGGTACTGAAAACCAGACTTTTTGAACTTGCACATATAGGAAAAATATACTGAAATGCGGACCCCTTTGTCAAGTGGACAGCATCCTCAAGTTCAATCCCGGTCTGCTTCCAAGCCATCCGAATACTTCAGGCTATAACGTTACTCGGATACGAGAGTAGACTTCTCCGCCTTTGGTGGCACCAGATCTACACCACCTGGATGAAACGGGTGACATTTGGCAATACGTTTCGCTGTTAACAACGAGCCTTTGAGGGCTCCGTGCACTTCAATCGCCTCCATGGCGTAAGCCGAACAGCTTGGATAGAACCTGCATGTTGGCGGCGTTAATGGAGAGATATAGTTGCGGTACACACGAATGGGTGCCTGAGCGATTCTGCGTGATAACTTCATCGTCAATGCTTCCCGTGAGCGTGTGTATGTCCCGAAGCCGCTTTGGCCGGAGCATGCTCTGCACAGTCCTTGCAATACCCAAACACTTCGAACTTGTGATCTACAACCTGAAATTGTTCAGGCGCATCCGCAAGCTGCATCGGGCAGAAAATAATAGGATATGTCTTCTGACACTTCAGACAGATCATATGATGGTGATGATGATCTTCACTACAGTGTGCTTTGAATTTAACGCCATCTTCGAAGATGACCTGTTCCAGTACACCCAGTTCCTGCATCACCCGCAAATTCCGATATACTGTGTCAAAACTCAGCCCGCTGTAAGTTTTACCCATATATTCATAGACGTCCTTGGGTGTAAGATACCCGGGGGACTCGGCAAATAACCGGGCCAGTGTTTTCCGCTGGTCAGTAATGCGGAGCCCCTGTGAGGACATAGTCGAAATAATCTGTTCTGTCGACAGCATGATCTAAAGCACCTCCTGTCTTACAAGCATTTTGCCTCTTCTGTATACATCTAATAATGCATCAAATTACGATTAGAGTCAACGAAGACACCGGGTTAGGTCATTCCAACAACACATAAAAAGGACTCCATACACATGCATTGCCATTACGTTTAGCTTTGAGCTAATGACATTACATATTGATGGAGTCCCTTCCTGACGGTTCAGATGATCAATCGTTCGGGCGACTTTTGGGGTGAACGGGTATATATGATATAAGCTTTCACTCCAAACCGTCCGTGCATGTTCATGATATTACTTTTCAGCCGGAAGCGGCGTGAACAGCAGGTTAACAGGCAAGTTACTTCCTGGTGCCGCTGAGAAGAGAATGGTTACACTCTCGCCGTATGAACCTGTGCGATACATTACGCTTTGCTCATTAGGTGCAGTTACAGATTTACCTGTGGAAATCTGAACAACTTGTCCATTCACGAGTGCCACACCTGAGTATCTACCTCCACGAGGGTTGAATGAAATCAACGTGCGCGGAGCAACATTATTCAATGTAATTTTGTACAATACACCGAAGTTACCTGCGTTGGAAGCTTCTGTGTAAGCCATAGGGTCCGTTCCCACAAGGTTCGGATCACTTGCGTTGTCTCCAAGTGGAAGACGCGCAGGCTTCGATCCTATTTCCTGATCATACGTAATGATCCGTGTTGCATTCGGGTACGTTCCGCGGTTGTGAACACCATCACGATCCAGAACCGGCAGGCTCGACAACACTTCCATCGGGTCCTTGTTTTCTTCGATCATGATAATGTTGTAATCCAGTTCATAGTCACTGAATACATCCGAATACAAGGAGATGACTTGTCCCTGTTTCATCGGGAGAACGCTCAGATCATTGAGAATCAGCTTGCTCTCTCCTGGTTGGATGTACACTTTCTTTTGTCCGGTACCATTCTGCATGGACTGGAACCAACGGTCAATGGACAACTTTCCAGCTACCGTTGCAAAAGGAGACGGTCCTGCAAAGCCCATGTTTTGCTGGTCAATGGACGCCGTGTATGCATTGTTGTTTGTCGCTACAACATACATTTTCACGTTTTTGCCCGTGTTGTTCACATGGTGAATCATGAAACGTGTCTGCCCGAAGGAAGATTCCTTGTACACAATGCCTTCCGTATTCACGGTTTCCGGGCTGTTACTGCGGATCAACAGACTTGGTTCATCATAATAAGTGAAAGGAACTTTCTCCAATGCCGGTACTCCACCACCGTCGAAGGTGAACTTCTCACCGACTGGTGTAAACAATTGATTGAAGTCAGTCAAACTGTATAGCGTTTCTCCCGTAACATTGATCATCTTGGTGTAGCTATCGCTAGCACCATGTTTATCGGTAACTGTAATCGTTACGGTCTTTGGTCCTGGAACAAAGAATGCAAGTGCATTGTTATCCCATTCTGTTTTTACAATGGCATTCTCATCATCTGTGCTTTGATCAATATAAGTGATTTTCTCACCCATTTTGTATTCTTCTTTATCTGTCGTAAACATCGCGACAGGTGGCAGATTCGGTCTTTCAACCTTAATCGTAACCGAATATGGATCACTCCATTGACCACTTGAATCTTGGACCGCATAGGTTACTGTGTATACACCTGGTTGGTCGAATGAATCCTGACGACCTGTCCAACGCTCATCTACAATGCTGAGTCCCTTGGGAGAGCTGGATCTGGTTGTGTAGGTTACCTGGTCTCCGGCAAAGACCTCTTTTTGTACCGTGAAGCTCGCTACCGGTTTGGTACTCAGATTCAATACAACCGTTTTGGCAGATTGATTTACTTTATACGTAATGTTCAGAGCCTGTGTTATTGAAGTCAACGGCACCATGAACGTATTTTTTTGTTGATAAGCCGCGCCCTTCATCGTTCTGGACACACCATTAACGGTATAGATTTTGCTGTTTGTTTTGAAACGCAGCTCATCTTCACCACTAATAATGATCGTTTCTTTGGTTGTGTTATCATATTTGACATCATAGCCAACCCGATCAACGAGAGCACGGATGGCTACATAGGATACACCATTTTTAACAGCCATTGGCTGTCCGGCAAGATATGTTTTGCCATCTTGCATCATTTTATTACTGTTCATATAAAGAGTGAGGTCTCCACCCCCGCCTCCAGCAACAGATGAACTCCCTGTAGACGGTTGCTCTACTTCTGCTGGTGCAGGTGTTGGGGTTTCCTCAGCTGTACCTTCTTCGTCCGTCGGTTCCTCTACCGGATCAACTGGAGTAACATCTGTTCCTGTAGGAACATTGGTTTCTGGATTCACTTCTTCAGTTGTTTCATTATTTGATGTTGGCGTGTTTGTTTCGGATTTCACTTCGGATTCCGCGATGGTTTGTTCTTTCTTCACAACCTCCACGGATTTAACTTTGGCTGTATTCACTGGTGTAGTATCGCTCTTAACTGCTGATTGCGCATTGGCAGGAATCACTGCAAACGCCTGAAAAACAGCAAAAGCGGTAAGTATGGACAATTTCTTCTTCAAATTCATTCTTTGTCTTTGGCTCCTTCTGCTCCCATTTTATAAATATCCCCCTCAAAAAGTCATATTATTAGACGCTTGCAACCGGGAAAAGTTGCTAAAAAGTTAAGAGGAGAATTGTAAACTTTTAATAGAAGGAAAATACTATGAAAATAGTTATCTATCCATTATCTTTTTGTCATCAGATCCCAAAATTCCCCATTGACAACTTCCAACAAAAAAATCTCTCTGCGATATGGTCAATCAGCACCATATCGCAGAGAGATGTATAGATTAAATAGGTCTAGCTCAAACGGACAGGCAGACGGCCTGTTGGTTGCAGTCCACCGGTTAACACATGGGACAGTGCCCGGACGACTGCAGGTGTATTCTCATAGGTACACACATAACTTCCCGGCCTCGAAATCTCCAGCAGATCATATGGATTGCGCAGAGCAATGACAATCAGCGAATGATTCTCACTCAGCTTTTCAACCAAATACTGTTGCCCTTTCGGAAGATGACCTGCAGATGTGTACGTACACACGATAACTTGTTCACTTTCCAACACTTCACCCAATATCCGATCCGCTTCATCATAGGTGGGCTGAGTTGTAATGTTGTGTTCACGAACTCTGCCTCGCAGTTGCGATAACGCTATACCAAGCGATTCTGTATGGGACCATGGTTCATCCACCTCTGTCCGCTGCACAACCTCAGGCCAGATGACATGCACGTCCTTCTCTGGGTCCAACGGCAGTAGTCCATCATTATGAACGATGGTAATGCTGCTTGAAGCAATCTTGAACAGCGTCGATTCGTTTAATTCACTGGGATCACTGGGTTCAGTGGATTCATTGTAATTAACAGGTTCAACATCGATTGCTTCGATCGTTTCACTCGCTTTGGGCGAATCAAGACCAGTGTCCGGGTACCCGCAGCGCGCTGCCTTCCATGTAATAATACGTTCCAGTGCCTTGTTAATAATATCTTCCGTAATTCGCCCTGTTCGAACGGCTTGAACAATGGCTTCCACAGCAGCGACCTGATCTTGCAGGGTATGACTCACTAGAATTAGATCTGCTCCTGCCTCTACAGCACGAATGGCAGCTTCAGCTACCCCATACGGCTTGGATATTGCATGCATTTCTAAACAGTCTGTAATAATAATGCCCTTAAAGCCCATCTCTTCGCGTAACAGACCGGTTAAAACTTTACGCGACAACGTTGCCGGAATGGGCTCGGGCTCAATTGAAGGGAACATCACATGAGCTGTCATAATAGCATCGACCCCAGCCTCAATCGCCCGGCGAAACGGTAGCAGCTCCATCTGTTCCAGCCTGTTTCGATCATGAGGTACCGTAACCATACCAAGATGAGAATCCACGGCGGTATCTCCATGTCCCGGAAAATGTTTGGCGGTAGCAGCAATGCCCTGTGACTGGTATCCCGTGATGGCTGCTACGCCATGAGCGGCCACACTTTCAGCATGTTCACCATACGAACGCACACCGATTACCGGATTAAGCGGGTTGTTATTCACGTCAACCACGGGTGCAAGGTTCATATCGATACCGATGCTTTTTAACTCACGCCCCAGAATTTGGGCACACTCCAGGGTATATTCCGGATTCCCTGTCGCGCCAAGTGCCATATTACCCGGCACTTGAGTCATTCCCTCTTTGTCAATCCGTGCAACCATGCCACCTTCTTGGTCCACCGAAATCATGAGTGGTATTGCCCCCGCTTCAGCAGCCATATCTTGCAGTTCGGCGGACAGCCTTGTCAATTGATCTACACTATGCACATTGCGCCGGAAATAAATGACGCCCCCAATATGATAGTTACGGATTAAGTGAGTAATCTGTTCATCTGCGTGCTGACCGTGAAATCCACACATCAACAATTGGCCTACCTTTTGCTCCAACGTCAGCTCATTCAAGGGTCTCATTCGACCTCTCCTCCCGTTTACCTTGCCACTACGAACCCAGTCGTTTGCTCTGCCTGTACTCCGAAGGTTTCATGTGGAAGTGTTTATGAAACACCTTGGAGAAGTAACGGCGCTCCTTGAAACCTGTTGCTTCCCCAATCGCTGTAATGCTCCATTCGGTTGTACTCAACAACAAAGCAGCACTTTCCATCCGTTTCTGCGTCATGTATTCCACAAAAGTAACACCCATTTGGGTTTTAAATAGTTGGCAGAAGTATCCTGGGCTAATTCCGAGCCAATCGGAGACTTCATCTATTCCCAAGTCCTGTTGCAGCCGTGCATCCATATACTCACATGCAGATAGGATCAGTTCCGATACGGAGGGACGTGGCTGCGTTTGTTTGCCCTGACAGGCATGGGTAACGACTTCTGCAAGTTCAAGGAGTTCCCTCATGGATACAGCACCTTGCAATGCATTCCAATAATTCACTTCGTGCTCTTCAGCGATGGCCTGTACTTCGCGCAGCTCCCGAAGCATGTGTACAAGCATAAACCGAAGATTGGTTTCATCTATTCTGTTGAAGGATTGTCCTGAATTCCCCATCCGCTGTTTAAGCCGACCCAATACATCGCGCAACCCCTGCTTGTTCCCTTGACGAATCCACCGAGTAACCAGCTCCAGATCTTCTCTTGTAATCCATGAGTTAGCCCCTTTGGAGGCCGCGTGATCATACGATAAAGTGGTTTCGGGACAACTCGCACTCAGCACCCTGTCTTCACTCTCCGAATGGGACATCAGTTTTTTTTGACAATGCCGGTATCGCTCCAGAATTTGACTTTCCCGGTTCACGGGCACATCATCCTGAACAACCCTGACCTTCACACTTGAATTCAAGGATACGATCGCATTCAATTCGTAACACAGCTGATGGGCCAGTTCCTCTGAGCGACATTTCCACTCACCCGATGCCTCCAGCAGGATGCACCACTCACCTTTGCGAGTCGAAAGAATCTGACAGTCCCCCGTCATGCTCTCTGCCACTTCCCTAAGTCTGGAACTGACGGTCTCATGCCATCGCTCATGCTGAAGCTCGGACCAGCCGATAGAATGGCGAAAATAACCGACCGCATCCACCAGCAGCAACGTATACGGTGCAGCAGTTGTTATGAATTCAGGAACAGAGGCAGGATAGGCAATTTTCAACGGTGCTTCTCCCCGCAACAGGTCAATCAAATGTTTGTGTCTGATCCAGCTTTCCATCTCTTGGCTGCGATACCGTTGCGATTCGTTCTCCATACGTCTCTTCTGGATCTGCCCGGCAAGCTCACGCAGTTTATGTTCCAGATTCAAATAATCGATGGGCTTACATATGTATTCATGCACGTTATATTGAATAGCGGTCCGAGCATACTCAAACTGCTGATACCCGGTCAGCAAAATAATTTCACACGTTTCACCCTGCTCTCGCAGCAACCGAATGAGTTCCAATCCATCCATGGACGGCATCCGAATATCGCATAAGATAATGTCTGGATGACTTTCTGTCACTTTATCCAGTGCTTCTAGGCCACTTCTCGCTGTACCCGTTACTTCAATGCCCATCTCTTTCCATGGTAAAATGTAATTCAGATTCTCCAGAATCGGCAGCTCATCGTCAACCAGCATTGCAGTCAGATTCATCCGGCTTCCTCCTGCTCATATAATGGAATGATGCATCGAATAACTGTGCCATACCCCGGTGCTGAACATATAAATATGCCATATCCGGCCCCGTATTGAATACGAATTCGATCTGCCACACTTCGTAATCCCAATCCCCGACGTTCCGTTATGGACGATAATGATTCCGCCCCTTTCACCAACATGTCTTCCGGCGGATCTGCTGCCATGTACTCAAATCGTGCGAGCATTTCCTGGGGAATACCGATCCCATTATCCTCAACACATAACACAAGTTGATCCCGTTCTGCATATGCGCTTATCCGCAGTACACCTGAATAGGCGATTCCCTCAAACCCATGTTGAATGCTATTTTCCACCAGAGGCTGGAGCGTCAGCTTGAGCAGGATTGAACTGTATAGATGGGGTGGTATGTCAATCTCATAGGTGAACAAATCACTGAACCTGTACTGTTGAATCTCCAGATAACTCTGCAAATGCCTTATTTCCTCACTCAGCGGAATTTCCTCCTGATCCTGAATGCTGATCCGAAGCATATTGCCCAACCTGGTCACCATCTCGCTTACTTTGCGGCCCTCTCCGCGCAATGCCAATCCATTGATCGATTCCAATGTGTTGAACAGGAAATGAGGTTTGATCTGGGCTTGTAGCACACGTAGTTCCGCTTGGGCCTTTTGCTCCTGCTCTGCCCGAACACGACGGAATAATCCCCCAATACGATCCAATAGCTCATTGAACCCTTGCGCAAGCAGTTGCATTTCGTCAAAGCCTTTTCCTTCGACCCTCGCATTAAAATCACCATCATCAACTCGGCGCATAAATCTTACAAGTACAGCAATGTTGCCCGTAATGCGATTCATGAAAAAAAGATTGAAGATCATCGCTGCGAGCAGGCAGAACAGAATAATGATGACAGACCAACCTGCAAAAGCATTTGTTTCCGCAGATAAGGCTTCCCATGAAGTCACACTGACGAGACTCCAATTATAGTTCTTCAGATGATATTGCGAAATGATGCTCTCCTTGCCGTCAAAGACCATTCTGACGCTGCTAAAGCCGGGACCGTAACTGCCCGATTCAGCACCAAGGTTTTGCATGTTCTCACCGTTATAACGCCCTGCAGGATCATAGACGATCAGCCCTTCTTCGTTAATTAACAGGAATGATGTATCCTGTGCCGAATCACTGATTTGCAGGTGACGGAAGATCCGGTCGATCTCTCCTTTTTTGATCTGAACAACAAGCACGCCAATATTTTGAAAATAACTGAGTTCCTTGACCAGCCTGATCTGAGTGAAGACAGGTTCTACCCCGGTCAATTCGGGATACTCCAGAGGTGCGAGCCATTTGGGCACGCCATTAAGTTGCTGAATTTCGTTGAATAAGGGATGCACTTTAAATTGCTGAAAAGGAAGGGCTTGAAAATTTTCTTTGGTGAAAATGGAGACAATCTGGTTGTTCTCGGAAGAACGTAAATCATATAAAAAGGCATAACTGATGAACGGATAATTATATAGAAGGGAACGGAAATTGCGCTGGCTGGCATTCAGGGATAATTGATTACCGGTGCCCAGATCCTGCTTGGTCGGATCTTTGGCGTTCAATGCCATCTGGAAAACAGATGTCGCTATCCCGTTGTCGGTAACATTATTAATCTGCTGAAATACATTCTCGATATTGTAACTAATAGCCTGAAGCGCATATTCGGCCTGTTGATTGTATTTTTTCTCAATCGTATGTGATGTGACCAGAAACATGCCAATGCCCAGCGCACACATCGGTACAATGATCAGCAGTAGAAATGCCAAGGCCAGCTTCATTCGCAAGTTCATATCCCGTTCTCCCTATTCACTGGTTCATGGTATTAACCTTTGACACCACCTGCAGTTACTCCTTCTATAATTTTCTCCTGAAGTATAGCGTAGATCACAAGTACAGGTACAACACTGTATACAATACCTGCCGACATCTGAGCATAGTTCATCTGATATTGATCCCGAAACTGGACCATGCCCACGGGCAGCGTGCGCAATTTATCGGTGGATAAGAAATAGTTGGCGAGTAAAAATTCGTTCCAGTTGCCGAGGAAATTAACGATAAAAACGGTAACAATAGCCGGAACCGTAAGAGGTATCACTATTTTAGCAAAGATACCCGGGGCCCTCAAGCCGTCCATAACCGCCGCTTCCTCAATTTCACCAGGCAGAGATCGCATAAAAGCCGCCAGTATAATAATGGTAAAGGGGATCGCATTGGCCACATAGGGCACGATCAATGCCAGATGTGTATCCAATATGCCCATTTTGCGAACAAGCAGATAGATCGGCAGCATAAGTGCATTGTTGGGAATAAGCATACCCGCCAGAATCAGGCTGTATAGAAACAGACTCCATTTTCGGTGTCTCATCCGGGTTACGGCAAAAGCAAACATGGCACCGAGCACAATTGTGCACGCCGAAGACAGAATTGAAATGTATAGGCTGTTCCAGAAATACGTGCCAATCTTTGCATTCACCCATGCCTCTACATAATTGTTAAACTCCCATGTTGTCGGCAGACCGAATGGATTCAAGGCGATCTCATTGTTATCCTGCTTAAAGGACGAGAAAATCACAAATAAAAAGGGAAACAAAATCGCGATTAAATACAACATTAACAACACATGAGGTATACTACTTTTTATGTTTTTCGCCATCAATATTCCACCTTCTCGCTCTTTCTCGCCACCAGCAGTTGATACACCGCAGTAAGCACAAGCGTCAGAGCAAAAATCAGTACCGCAATGGTATTGCCATAACCATATTTGAAATTGGTAATCGCATATTTGATCATGTATGTCGCCAGAACCTCGGTGGACCCGGCGGGCCCACCTTTGGTCATAACAATCACGATGTCAGCTGCTTTCATAGCACCTGCAATGGACAACATGATAACGACGGAAATGATCGGGCGAATCAGCGGCAACGTTATCCGCATTGCACGTTGTACCGCCGTTGCGCCATCAATTGCAGCTGCTTCATCCAAATCACGGGGAATCGCCAGTATGGCCGCCAGCACCATGACAATGTAAAATCCTGTCCACTGCCAAGCATTAGTCACCAAAATGGACAACATGGCGAATCGGTTATCTGATAACCAGTAGATTGGATCAATGCCCAGCACATGAAGCATTTTGTTTAATAATCCGATATTGGGCTCATAGATGAATCCCCATAAGATACCGATAACGGCTGTCGACATAATGGATGGTAAAAAAACAGCTGTTTTATACAGACCTTTCAGCCTTTTCACATTGGCGATCAGAAGCGAAAACAGGACGATTAGAGGTACCTGAATCAGTACTGAAAATCCGATGAAAAAGCCGTTATTCCGTGTGGAAATCCAAAATCGTTCATCAGTCAGTGCCTTCACATAGTTGGATAAACCCACAAAACGTGGCTCAGCGGATACCCCATTCCAACTCGTCAGACTGTAATATAAGGAGCTGCCAATAGGATATAGAAAGAACATTACAAATAGAATTAGGGCCGGCATTACAAACAGCGTATAGATTAACGGGCTGCGGAGTGAAGTATTCATGGTCAGCCTCCTTCAGTCACTTCAACGATCGCATTTTCAACTTGAATTGGTTTATTCCACTGAAGCGTTTGCTTCTTCCTGTACCTTTTGCAGCTCTTCTGCCATCTTCTCTGGCGTGGTCTGCCCACCAATCAACTTCTGAATTTGCAGATTGCTGATCTCTGTCGTCACATCAGCCTGAACGAGTGCATCAAATGCCGGGAACGACGTCTTGGACGCATTAAGCACGGCCACAATTTCTTTCATCAGATCATCGGTAATGCTATCGGTTAACACTTTCTCATCCAGCTTCATGGCAGGCAACACACCATCTTCCACAAGGCCGCGAACCTGCATGTCTTCATTGTAGAAATTTTTGATAAAAGCTTTAACGGCTTCCAGCTTCTGCGGATCATCCGCCACGGCTGCCGAGAATCCATATCCATTGTTCACATCCCGCATCAAGGACGTCTGATCACCTGCTCCGTTCTCTACCGGAGGCATATTAAAGAATCCAACCTTGCCAATGAGCGATTCACCGCTCTGGCCTTCCTTGAATACAGATGATTTCCATGTTCCGTCATACATTAATACCGCTTCTCCGCTGGTAAATTGCGTGGTGTATTCGGCATACTCGAAGCCCAGCTCACCTTTTTTGAAATAACCCTTATCAACCCATTCCTTATGTTTGGCAAAACCTTGAACAACACCCGGGTCGGTCCACTTCGCTTCACCTGTTGCAAACTTTGCGGTAATCTCCGGTCCGGCATACCGGGACCATAGATGGTTGGTTAACATGAGTGGTACCCAGCCCGCCTTGGATGCGGAAGCAAGCGGTACTTTGCCATCAGCCTTGATCTCGGCCAGTATATTGTCCAGTTCAGCCATGGTAGTTGGGGCTTTCCATCCTTTTTGTTCAAAGTACTCTTTGTTATAGAAAAAACCTTCGCCCGAACCGCCAATCGGCAGTCCATATACTTTGCCTTCATACGTAAACGGTTCAAGGGATGTAAACTGGTCCTGAATGCCCAGCTCTTGCAGGATCGGAGTCAGATCAAGCAGCATACCTTCCTTGGCATACACTTTGGAATCCGGGCTGCCGAATAGTTCAAATATGTCCGGCGGGTTGCCTGCCGCCATCTCCCCACGAAGCTTCTCCTTGCGATTCACATCGGATTCGACGCCATCCAGCGTAAAGGTCAGATTGGGTATCTCACCCTCCACTTTGTCCACAACATCCTGCAGAATGGCCAATCTTTTCTGTTTGTCAGCCCCCACCTGCGTGTGGCGAAGAAGCATCTCCACCGGTTCCTTACTTGTCTCCTCCACAGGTGTATTGCCTGCGCCCTGCTGTGGCTCGTTACTTGAGCCTGCACATCCCGCCAAAGTCCATGAAGTAATAAGTAATAATGAAAGCAGCAATGTCATTCTTTTTTTCATCGGGTTGACCCTCCTCAAGATATTGAGCATTTGGCTTTACACTCTGATTATAAAAAGCCGGAGCTTACATCGTAAGGATGACAATTCATCAATGGAGGGATAAAATCCTTCACTGGACAAAAAACAGCCCCTGCGAAGTGTATTCGCAAGGGCTGCTTGGTTGGTATATACGTTGAACCTAAGAATATTTACACTTGCCACTTCGATGACAGAACAACCTTCTGATCGCTGTTATCCCCCGATTTTTTTAATCCACTTTTACAAAGGTGAAAATCTGGGGATAGCATATGCTTCCGATGTAGCTTTCTTTTAGAAAGCTTTTAGGCGAACGTTCCGCTTCTTCAGCTTATTTCTGTCCTCTTCGTTCTCGTGTAAATGGTTAGTTCAAATTATATACATCCTGCATATAAAGGTAGATTATTTACCGGAACAAGCCATGCCAGCCGTTTCCTGGCGTCCTTGTTCGATTAGGCGATACGCCCGCTCCACTTCTTCTTCACTTGGTGAAGGAACGCCATCCAGTGGATATACTTTGCCGAGCGCTTCCCATTTGTAGATCCCCATCTGATGGTATGGAAGAATTTCGAACTTCTCGACGCCATTTAACGTTCCAATAAACCGTCCGAGGTTAAGCAGATCCTCTTCCTCGTTATGAATGCCAGGCACATACACGTGGCGTATCCACATTTTCCGACCTTGCTCCGATAACCACTTGGCCGTTTTCAACGTTCTCTCGTTGGATTTGCCTGTCAACTTGATATGTTTCTCGTCATCAATATGCTTGAGATCCAGCAGAACCAGGTCTGTGTGATCCAACAAATCGTGGATCCGTTCCGGTTCGTTAAATCCGTTGCTGTCCAGTGTCGTATGCAATCCCCAGCGCCGTTTCACTTCTTTGAAGATTTCGCCTACAAAGTGGGCCTGTAACGTTGGTTCTCCGCCAGATATCGTGAGTCCGCCTCCGGAGCTGCGGTAATAGGATAGATATGGCTCAATTTCAACCAGTACCTCCTCCAGCGTCATTTCTTTTCCACCATCCAGTGCCCATGTATCAGGGTTGTGGCAATACTGACATTTCAGTAGACATCCTTGCATAAAAAGCACAAAGCGGATGCCTGGGCCGTCAACCGTCCCGAAAGTTTCGAGTGAATGAATATGTCCTTTAACCATGCTGCCTCTTCCTTTCTGTATCCGCATCCGCTGTGCGTTTAATATGAGTTGGAATGCCCTGCTCTAGCGGTCTTCTACTTACATATCACTTACATCGAACCATGGAACGTACGGTTGATGACATCCAACTGTTGTTCACGAGTCAATTTAATGAAGTTAACCGCATATCCAGATACCCGTACAGTCAGTTGCGGATAGTTTTCCGGGTGATCCATCGCATCAATCAGTTGCTGACGATCAAATACGTTAACGTTCAGGTGATGAGCGTTTTGACCGAAGTAACCATCCATCATCGCAGTCAGATTGGATTTACGTGTAGTCTCCTCTTTACCCAATGCTTTTGGCACAATGGAGAAGGTATTGGAAATTCCGTCAAGACTGTGTTCATAAGGCAATTTGGCTACAGAGCCAAGGGATGCCAATGCACCTTTTTTGTCACGACCATGCATTGGGTTTGCACCAGGAGCAAATGGTTCACCTGCTTTACGACCATCCGGTGTTGTCCCTGTTTTCTTACCATATACCACGTTGGATGTGATCGTCAGAACGGATTGTGTTGGTATTGCGTTACGGTATGCTTTGTGTTTGCGAATCATGCCCATGAAGTTCTCTACCAGTTCGACAGCAATGCTGTCTACGCTGTCTTCATTGTTACCGTAACAAGGGAAGTCTCCTTCAATTTCAAAATCAACAGCGATGCCTTGTTCGTTACGGATTGGTTTTACTTTGGCATATTTGATGGCACTCAGTGAATCTGCTGTAACCGAGAGACCAGCGATACCACAAGCCATCGTACGTACAATGTCACGGTCATGCAATGCCATTTCGATACGCTCATAGCTGTATTTATCGTGCATGTAGTGAATGACGTTGAGGGTGTTCATATACAACTTCGCGAGCCACTCCATCATTGGTTTGAAGCGTTTCATAACCTCATTGTAATCCAGCACTTCGCTTGTAATGGCAGGATACTCCGGTCCGACCTGTGCTCCGGATTTCTCGTCACGACCACCGTTGATCGCATAGAGGAGAGCTTTTGCCAAGTTGGCACGAGCACCGAAGAATTGCATTTGTTTCCCGATCTTCATCGCCGATACACAGCAAGCAATACCGTAATCGTCACCATAGATTGGACGCATCAGGTCATCATTTTCATACTGAATTGAACTGGTTTCAATGGATACTTTGCTGCAATAATCTTTGAAAGCTTCTGGAAGTTTCGTGGACCATAGTACAGTCAGGTTCGGCTCTGGTGCAGGTCCCAGGTTGTGCAGGGTATGCAGGAAACGGAAGCTGTTTTTGGTTACACGTGTTTCACCATTTACAGACATACCACCGATGGACTCCGTCACCCATGTTGGATCTCCACTGAACAGTTCGTTGTAATCCGGTGTACGCAGGAATTTGACAATCCGCAGTTTCATTACGAAATGGTCAACCAATTCCTGAGCCTGTTCTTCGGACAGAATGCCTTCTTGCAGATCACGTTCAATGTAGATATCCAGGAAAGAAGATACACGTCCCAGAGACATCGCAGCACCGTTCTGCTCTTTGATGGCAGCGAGATAACCGAAGTACAACCATTGGAATGCTTCTTTCGCTGTAGTCGCTGGCAAGGAAATATCGAACCCGTGCATATCACCCAATTGCTTCAATTCTTGCAATGCACGAATCTGCTCAGACAATTCTTCACGCAGACGAATGACATCTTCATCAATGACATCAACTTCGAGTGCGTTCAATTCGCCTTTTTTGTTACGGATCAGGAAGTCTACCCCGTACAAAGCTACACGACGATAGTCACCGATAATCCGGCCACGGCCGTAAGCATCTGGCAGACCTGTAATAATTCCTGCTTTACGCGCTGCACGCATATCGGAAGTATAAGCATCGAATACACCCTGGTTATGTGTTTTGCGAATGTTTGTAAATATATCAATGACGCCTTGAGGCAATTCGAAGCCATATGCTTCACATGCATCAATCATCATCCGGATTCCGCCTGTTGGTTGAATGGAACGTCTGAATGGAGCATCGGTCTGAACGCCGACAATCTGCTCTTTGGATTGATCCAGATAACCTGGTTGGTGAGAAACAATAGTCGCTGGTGTGTTCACATCAACATCAAGTACACCGCCGTTATCCCGTTCTTTTTTGGTCAGATCAGATACGATCTCCCACAATTCTTTGGTATTCTGGGTTGCATCTGCTAGGAATGCTTCATCACCGTAATACGGAGTCAAGTTGTGTGCCAGAAAATCATTCACATCTACGGATTTGGTCCATGTTCCTTTGGTAAAGTTTCTCCAGCCTGTTTGTTGTTTGACATCTTTTTCAATCACCGACATCTTAATCCCTCCACTAATTTGGATTTCTGGACACATAACATCTTGCTTCGTTCGTAGCATTGTGTGCCCAGAGCCGCGATTAATGTGAATTGTTTCACATAAACCGGAACATGTTCTCTCTACTTGGGAACCGGAACCGCGGAATGAATGTTTTTCTTACATTTTCAGTATACGACTTGGGGCTTTCATCATCTGTGATTTTTGTCACAAAGTCAGTGAACTAACTCACTCCACCTGCGCTGTGTCCCATTGAACCCTATTTAGTTTCGCACTTAGCCACTGCGCGGGCAGAACAACTTCCGATCGCTGCTCACTATTTAAATTTACTGAAAAAGCGAATGAACATTAGGTGGTGTACACTGGCCACTGCAAGTAGAGAATAACCTTCCGATCGCTGTTATCCCCGGATTTTTTGATTCACTTTTTCAAAGGTGAAAATCCAGTGATAAAGGCGAACGCTCCGCTTCTTCAGGTTTTTTCTCTCCTCTCCGTTATCGTGTACATGTGTAGTTCAACTGATAAAACAATAAATTTCAAAATTCATTTCAATGACGCGCTTCGCTTTTTCAGGTTATTTCTGCTCCTCCGTTGTCGTGTAAACATCTGGCTCAAACGGCCACATCACGGATTTCGTGCCACCTCTTTAAGAACCTTTTGCTCCTCTATACTCGGAGCAAATCAAATCTTAGAATAAATCCTGAAAAACAGGTGCTTCGCTTTTCTGTTTTTCTGCCCTCTTCGTTATTCTGCGAACATCTGACTCAAACAGCCACGTCACGGATTCCATGCCACCTCTTTAAGAACCATTACTCCTCTATGCTCGGAGCAAATCAAATCTTAGAATAAATCCTGAAAAACAGATGCTCGCTCTTCTGTTTTTCTGCCCTCTCGTTATTGTGTGAAAGACGGCAATCGGGGCTCCCCTCTCGGGGAACCCTGATCTTCTTGTCGTAAGGCACACTTCGTTCTAAATTTATTATTCAAACTTTCCGTAGAAAGCGTTGCGGTACACATCAGCCAGTTCAGTTACCAGCGGTAACTTCGGATTGGCGGTTGTACATTGATCTTCGAAGGCACGGTCAGCCAGATAATCGACATGTGCTTCAAAGTCTTTGGCATCAAATCCGATTTCCTGGAACGATTCTTCAATGCCCAATGTTTTGTTCAGTTTGCGAATGGCATTGATAAGACTGGTTACGCCTTCTTCTGTTGTACGTGCAGGCAATCCCAGAATCCGGGCAATTTCGGCATACCGCTCATCCGCTACAAAGTGCGAATATTTCGGGAACGATGCAAATTTGGTCGGTTTTTTCGCGTTGTAACGAATGACGTGCGGCATCAGGATTGCGTTGGTGCGTCCGTGTGCGGTGTGGTACTGACCGCCCCATTTGTGCGCCAAGCTGTGGTTAATGCCCAGGAATGCGTTGGCAAACGCCATACCGGCAATGGTGGAAGCATTATGCATTTTCTCACGTGCCAGTTTGTCGCCTTGCAGCGCAGATTGCTCCAGGTATTGGAATACCAGTTGGATTGCTTTGATCGCAAGTCCATCCGTGTAATCGTTGGCCATAACAGATACATAAGCTTCAATCGCATGAGTCAGTACGTCCATACCTGTATCGGCAACGGCTGTTCTAGGCAGGGAGTATACGAATTCCGGATCGACAATCGCTACGTCTGGTGTCAGTTCATAGTCGGCCAACGGATATTTGGTGTTACCTTGATTTTTATCTGTAATAACTGCGAACGATGTTACTTCTGAACCTGTACCGGATGTCGTTGGAATCGCTACAAATTTCGCTTTTACGCCGAGACGTGGATATTTGTAGATCCGTTTGCGGATATCCATGAATTTTTGTTTCAGATCGTTAAAGTCCGTGTCCGGATATTCATAGAACAACCACATCGCTTTCGCAGCATCCATCGGTGATCCACCGCCGAGTGCGATAATGCAGTCTGGCTGGAAGCGGCGCATCATTTCGGTACCGCGATCTACCGTTGTTGTGGATGGATCTGGCTCAACATCGGAGAATACTTCGATCGCTACTGGCATTTGGCGTTGACGCAGATAGTGTTCTACCTTTTCAACATATCCAAGTTTCACCATCATGGCATCCGTAATAATCGCTACACGTGTGATGTCAGGCATTTTGGCAAGATACTGCGTTGCCCCTTTTTCGAAGTAGACTTTGTTCGGCACTTTGAACCATTGCATATTCACGGTACGGCGAGCCACCCTTTTCACATTGATTAAGTTCACTGCGGTTACGTTGGAAGAAGTCGAGTTACGTCCATATGATCCGCATCCCAGCGTCAATGATGGCATATTCGTGTTGTAGATATCCCCGATGGCACCGTGTGTAGATGGTGAATTCACAATAATCCGTCCAGTTTGCAGACGATCTGCGAATTTTCCGATTACTTCTTCATTCGTTGAGTGGATAACCGAGGAGTGACCCATGCCGCCAAAAGCAACCACTTCTGCTGCACGTTCAATTCCCTCTGCTGCCGTTTTAACTTTGTAACAAGCCAGTACTGGACTTAATTTCTCTGCCGACAATGGGAATTTGGTACCTACCCCTTCAATCTCGGCTACAAGAATTTTGGTGCCTGCTGGAACTTCAATACCGCACATCTTCGCAATGCTCACCGCAGATTGACCAACAATCGCCGGGTTCACTGCACATTTCTCGGCATTAATTGCACCTGCTGTCAATTTTGCTGCTTCATCTTTGTTAACAAAGTAACAGCCATTCGCAATCATTTTTTTCTTCACTTGATCAAAGATCGGTTCTTCAATGATGACCGCTTGCTCGGAAGCACAGATCATACCGTTGTCGAAGGATTTGGACAGGATCAAATCCGTCACTGCCTGATTGATATCCGCACTTTTCTCGATAAAGCAAGGAACGTTACCCGGTCCTACGCCCAGTGCGGGTTTACCACAGCTGTACGCTGCACGTACCATGCCTGATCCGCCTGTTGCCAGAATGAGAGCCACATCATTATGATTCATCAGTTCGTTCGTACGATCCATGGAAGGATCATCAATCCATTGAATACAGTCTGCTGGTGCACCATGTTTCACAGCCGCTTCTAGCAGGATTTTGGCAGCTTCCCGGCTACAATTCTGTGCAGATGGGTGGAAACCAAAGATGATCGGGTTACGCGTCTTGATGGAAATCAGTGCCTTAAACATCGTTGTTGATGTTGGATTGGTTACTGGTGTAATCCCCATGATGATGCCGACTGGCTCCGCAATTTTCTGGAAGCTCTCATATTCGTTATCTTCAATCACACCTACGGTTTTGTCATACTTGATGCTGTGGTACACATATTCTGTTGCAAATATATTTTTGGTGATTTTATCCTCATACACTCCGCGGCCTGTTTCTTCTACAGCCATCTTGGCGAGCATCATGTGTTTATCCAGACCCGCAAGCGCCATGGCTTGCACAATCCGGTCAATCTGCTTCTGGTCCATTTTCATGAATGCGGCGTGTGCTTTATTCGCTTTGTCGATTAACGTTTGAATATACTGACCTGCTGTCGGTTCTTTTGCTGGGGCGACTTCGTTCTTTACAGCCATCTCCCTCATCCTCCTAAAGGTTCGTATTGGTTTGTCTCTCTCGTTTACATTCACATCGTAACATGACCATAAATTTAATTATGTGATTTTTTTCACAAAGTATAACAAATTTAATTTAAGTTTTGTAGTGTCCTTCATACAACCATTTTCACTTCCTATTTAAAATATAGGGCTGTAAAATTCATGCTCTCCATTAAAAGTGAATTTTATCACAATGTTTGAAATTTCGTCATTTTTGCCCCCTTTCCTTCCCCCTCAAACGGTAAGATTAGGTATATACTGAACTTAAAAATTGAACCACCGCAATTTGTACCGTCCTTCCTCCCGGCCGAGATGACCCTGATCAGGACGGCAACGGTTTGCGGCAAACCTCGGAGACTACTGGAAACTACAGAATGTCGTCCGATGGACACAAAGGGGAGATAGACTTATGATAGAACTAACTACTGTACTGGAAAAACGCGGCAATACCAACTGTTTCTCGGAAGCGAATTTCAACCATCTGCTGGTTACCATGAAAGATAGAACCTATCCGGAAGGTACACATCTGTACTGGGAAGGAGACGTCTCTGACAAACTTTATTATATGAAACGGGGCCGTGCCCAGATCACCAAATCCACGGATGAAGGCAAGGAATTGATCATGTACATGTATCAGTCCGGTGATATGATTGGGCAGGCTGATCCGTTCTTCGGATCGAAACACAGCTTCTCGGCGGAAGTGCTGGAGGATAGTGAGATTGGTGTACTGGAGCATAAAGACCTGGAGATGCTGATCTGCCAACACTGTGACTTTGCGATCGACTTTATGAAATGGATGGGCATCCACCATCGGTTGACACAGACGAAGTTCCGGGATCTCATGTTATATGGCAAACCGGGTGCCCTCTGCTCCACCCTCATTCGGTTGTCGAATTCGTATGGTGAGCCTCATGGTGAGCATGTCATTATTCACAAAAAAATTACCCACACGGACCTGTCTAATATGATTGGAGCCACCCGTGAAAGTGTAAACCGCATGTTAAGCGATCTGCGCAAGAAAGATGCGATTGAATATGATAATGGCATGATTGTCATCAAAGATCTGAAGATGCTGCAAGGGATCTGTCACTGTGAACTTTGCCCGAACGAGATCTGTCGTATCTAATATTTGACTATGCAAATCGGATGTTGCTTATATATTTTAATGAAAAAAGCCCAGTTCTCCTAAATAGAGATTGGGCTTCTTGGTATGCTTAGGATGCATTGGTCAATTCAAGCTTCACCGCATCACGTGGATTCAATTTCATGTCCAAGCCATTTTCCATTAGTTCTTTGTCATTCACCATAATGACCCACCGCTCATTCATGCGGGGTGTGACATTCTCGACCGAAACGACGAACTTGTTATTCTCCGACATTCTTACAATTCCGCTGGACTTCAACACATCGCGAACGGTGCACTCTTGAACGTAGACTCCGGCATATTGACGATTGAGGGTTGGCATAATGTTTCCACCGCTAACCTTGAGTAACGTTGTCTGATATGCAACGCCATCCCCCCCACTGTCAGCGGCTTTCACGTAAATAATCACTTCATCTTTGGCATGAAGCTCCATGTCCCAATCTTCCTGTTCAATATCCTTGCCGTTCAACTTCACAGCCCAGCTAAGCGAAGAATCCAGAGAAACTTCACCGACGGATTGAATCCGTTTGCCATCTGCCGTAAAATCAACCAGTCCGCTATTGAGTAATGCTTTTTTGAGTGTCAAACCCTCACTAAAATCTCGCTTAATGGACTTTGTTGCATCAGGCAAAAACGTACTGCCATCTACAGCCACTGTAATCGTATTCGCTGTTTCTGTCTCCTTGACAATTGGCTGCTCAGAAGGCTGTGTCTCACTACAACCAGCCAAGATCGCCAGTAGGAGCAAACATACACCTATGTAACCGGGGATTTTCTTCATCATGTAGGTAACACCACCCTGCGTAAAATCATTCACCCTGTTGTCCATAACCTCTATTATGGCACAACCTTCAGCAAAAAAAAGTGTCAAAGCCGTTACTTTTTATAGGGTACCGCCTCCAAATAAGGCTTGTACAAGAAAGAGAGCCTGCACACAGGCTCTCCAATCTAAATCATTTTTATGTTCTGATTGGTTACGTTATCACTGGACACTAGCCTGCATGTATGTCCGTCCTCCATCGCCATCTTTCAGATATGGATTAAGTCCGAAGAACTGCTCCTCAGATACATATACACCTGTCAGCAATCGCCCTTCAAGCAATCCACCGTCCACCTGCACGCAACATGAAGGTGCGTCTACATACTCCTGATACAACGGAATCTGTCCATATTGTTGATGTACCTTGAATACCTTTCCTTGCTCATGCAAAGGCCGTTCCGAGAAATAGGTAGGTACAATATAACGGGCAATGACATCCAATTCCTGAACGCTATAAAAGGGTTCATCCCCAAGCCATGGTGCAAACATTCGAATCTTCTCATATTGAGACCAGACAACCGCCTGAATCAACATTTCTGCCTGAACCAAACGACCTTCTCCTACATCCAGAACCAACCGCTTTTCATCGATTGTTTCTTCCATCTGGGACATTATTGAATCAGGTTGTCCCAGTTCACATCCGATACATTTCCAGCCCCTGGACGTTTGAATCCATTTTTGCAGCACCGCCGGAGCTAAACTCGGGCCATCGTTGTTCACAGAATGCGTATTCACTTCGGCTAGATCTTCTTTAACCGAACGGGAATATGCTGTGCGCTTAAATAACTCTGCAGCTTTTTTGTATATTAGATGGACCTGAATGGATGCGCTCTCAAGTTCTGCAATATCTTTCTTGCCGTAGCGTACTTCACGGGATAAGCTTTCTTCTCTCATGACAAGTGGGCCTCCTTCGCTCCGGCCGTCTGTGGCCATTTTCTATAGATTATACTACAACTCATGACAACATGTGCATAGCCCAAAAGAAAAACGCCGATCCACGTTATACTTAAGACAAAAACCCCTGATTTCCACAGAAATCAGGAGTCTATGTCTTTCATGCAACGAAATTGGATGATGTTGCTATACGTTAGTCAACCCACTTCTCAGCCCAATCTTGAATTTGATTCATGACAGGCTGGAGTGCTCTACCTTTATCCGTCAGTTCATATTCAATACGAACCGGCGTCTCAGGATAGACGTGACGAACCAGAATACCTTCACCCTCCAGATCTTTCATCCGTTCGGATAACATCTTATCACTCATAGATGGAATCAGATTGGAGATATCCTTGAATCGCTTCGAACCACTCATCAACGTTTGAATAATTAAACCATTCCAGCGTTTGCCCAAAAAAGAAAACGCCGTCTCAAAACGCGGACACATCCGCAAGTCTTGACCTTCCACATTAATCACCTCTTTAGAGATCACTCAACTTACATTTTGTTAGTATATTTCATAATAACATATTTAAGCATTAAAGAAAACGTCTGCCCCTAAAAAGTTTAAATTTTAGAAGTATAACTTGTTATATCCCAGTATACCTTACAGCCTGCCCCGTAACCATGGGAAATATCGTATAACTTCCCCATAATACTATCTTACCCAAAAAGAACCCAACTGCCACAGTCATCATCGACTTGCAGAAGGGTTCCTTGGTATAGATTATGTCATCCCCAGATTCTTTTGATTTCTTTCTAGGAATAAAGCAAATTATGAATTAAACCAGCACGCCACCAAATGGTCTTACAGGTTCACTCTTGCCAAATTCCGGCTTAAAGCTGCGGGCAGGATATGCCCATTTTACAGCATTGCTGATCACTCTTAATATTTCCGGCTTGTAATAGGTCGGATACGTCTCATGACCTGGTCGGAAATAAAAGATTTTACCTTCACCACGCCGGAACGTACATCCACTCCGGAATACTTCTCCACCTTGGAAGTTGCTCACAAACACCAGTTCATCCGGTACTGGAATATCGAAGAATTCGCCGTACATCTCTTCTTTTTCCAGCACAATTTTGCCCTCGATGCCATCCGCAATCGGATGAGATGGGTTAACACACCATACAATTTCCTGCTCGTCAGCTACACGCCACTTCAGATCACAGCTGGTTCCCATCAGTGCTTTGAATGGTTTGGAGAAATGACCTGAATGGAGCACAATCATTCCCATCCCGTTCAGCACTCGCTCCGCGACCTTCTGTGAGATCTCATCGCTTACGCGATCATGTGCCATATGTCCCCACCATATAAGCACATCTGTGGAATTCAGCACTTCATCACTTAATCCGTGTTCAGGCTGATCCAGTGTAGCCGTACGAATAGCAAAGCCTTCGCCGCCAAGTCCGTCAGCCAGTGCTCGATGCAGACCATCCGGGTAGACTTCCCTTACTTCATCGTGAATTTTCTCATGGACAAATTCATTCCAAATGGTGACGTTGATCATATTCAATTTCCCCCTAGTGTAGCTCTAAACCCACCACATATCGCCCAGCGGTTCTTCAATCAATACTTGCTGGAGATTTTGTACGGCTTTAGAGAATCCTTCTTCAACCGACATCAGACCGTCTTCGTGTTCAATACTTACTACGTAATCATATCCGACCAGGCGCAAAGCACTAATAATGTCTGCCCATGTCTTGTTATCATGTCCATAACCGACCGAGCGGAACTGCCAAGCCCGATCCAGCATATTCGTATAGTCCTGCATATCCGTTACACCGTGTTTGTTCACGTTTACCGGATCAATCGTTGTATCTTTGGCATGGAAGTGATGGATGGCTCCTTCACGTCCCAAGATGTGAATGGCCTGAACCGGATCAATACCTTGCCACCACATGTGACTTGGGTCCAGATTGGCTCCGATTACTTCACCTGCTGCCTCACGAAGTCTTAGCAAGGTTGCTGGTGTATGAACGGAGAATCCACCGTGCAGTTCCAATCCAACTTTTACATTACGATCTGCTGCAAATTTACCCCACTCTGTCCAATACGGGATAACTTTGTTCTCCCACTGCCACTTCAGGACCTCCTGGAAGTCATTCGGCCATGGTGCAACAGGCCAGTTCGGATATTTGGCATCCTCATGGTCTCCCGGACAACCGGAAAATGTATTCACTACAGGTACTTCCAGCTTCTCAGCCAGTTCTACCGTTTTAACAAAATCATCATGGAATCCCTTCGCAATATCCTTTTGCGGATGAAGCGGGTTACCGTGACAGCTCAATGCACTAATCGTCAAACCGCGCGATTCCACTGCGTTTTTGAAGTTTTTAAGTGCTGTAGGATTGCTTAACAATTCATCCGGCTTACAATGTGCATTGCCTGGATGTCCGCCTGTTCCGATCTCTACTGCTTTTAATCCCTTGGATGCTACATAATCAAGAGCATCCTCCAATTTACGTCCTCCGAATAGTACCAAAAATACGCCGAGTTTCAAGTGCGATTCCTCCCTGGATTAGATATCGAATGATTGCTGAATTCATGAATATTGAACTGTATACATTTACCGTTCAGATCATATGCCTGTTTGCTTAGTGTGGAAAATCGAGAGTGTTTC
Organism: Paenibacillus sp. 1781tsa1; assembly: GCF_024159265.1. Lineage (NCBI taxonomy): Bacteria > Bacillati > Bacillota > Bacilli > Caryophanales > Paenibacillaceae > Paenibacillus > Paenibacillus sp. 1781tsa1. Next base: position 4,642,056 of record NZ_JAMYWY010000001.1, read on the forward strand.
TATCCTGAAATTGAACGTAAGAATACTGGTTATTCTCCACCATTCGTATGAGCATCAAGCGTTAACACTTGTTACTCATGCTAGAGCGATTCCACGCTTTCAATCTCAGTTTGAACTGTGCGAGTTACTGCGAAAGAGTCATAGCTGCTCTCCAGATGTATGTGCTTGCCTTCAAGTGAAGAACGCTGGAATGAATGCATGGCTTCCAGTACGTGATAAGCAAGCTTGCCACTGGCTTTGTGTTCGCGTCCGGCACGAATGGATTCGACCATTTCGGTTACGCCGATGCCTCGTTCGTTTTGTCCACTTTCGAAGACTGGTTTGACCGTCTCCCAAGTGTCTTGACCGTATCTGCGAACCTTCACTTCCCCGTTAAAATAGTTGGGGTCCGGTACACTGAGCGTACCTTCTGTACCGTAGATTTCAATACGTGGCAGATCCGAAGCTCCGCGAATATCGAAACTGGTAATCATGGTCGCAATGGCACCTTCTGCGAAATCAATGGTTCCTGCCAAGTGGGTAGGCGTTTCTACTTGCAGCGCTGTACCTTCCTTCGGCCCGGAGCCAATCTTGCGATCTGCGATCTGTATGCCTGCCGAGGCGCTAATTCTGCGTATCGGTCCTAGCAGCGTAACCAGAGCGGTCAGGTAGTACGGTCCCATATCAAACATCGGTCCACCACCTGCAACATAAAAGAACTCCGGATTAGGATGCCAAGCTTCCGGTCCTCCACCCATGAAGAATGAAGTCGCTGCAATCGGCTTGCCAATCAGCCCATCCTCAATGGCTTTACGAGCCGTTTGAATGCCTGAACCAAGGAACGTATCCGGTGCAGAACCAACATACAATCCCTTTTCCTCAGCCAACTCAACAACCTTGCGACCATCTTCAAGAGAAATTGCCAGCGGCTTCTCGGCATACACATGTTTGCCTGCTTCGAGTGCAGCCAGATCGGTCATGGCATGACTGCCAGGAACCGTAAGGTTCAACACAAGTTCAATTTCGTTATTTTGCAGCAACTCATCTACATTGTAAACGTTTGCGATATTAAATTCATCTGCCCGTTCCTGAGCGCGTTCACGAATCAAATCCGCAACAGCCACGACTTCAATGACCGGGTTGTTTTTGAGATTTTCCAAGTAGATGGCGCTGATGTTACCACACCCGATGATGCCTGCTTTCATTTTCTCCACTGTGACGTTCATCTCCTTACGCATGGTGAAACTCTGCGTTTGAATGGTTGAGATACATATGTTTTGTTGGATGTTTCCTGTGCCTTAAATCTAATACTATGGTATTCCGTTTCAGCTTCAATTAAAATGAATAATATGATTGAAACATGAACTATCTGGTCATAATTTTCAAATTGCAAGGAGTATGCCCATGCCGACAGATCAATCCTGCCAAGTTCTTACAGCAGGCTTTTCATTTCATCGCAAACCCTACGCTATGGTGCAGCCTGAAGGGGTCAAGAACTACCTGTTAAGACTGCAAACAGACGGACGTTGCCGTGCACGCATTGACGGGGACATGTCCCTGGTGGATGCGGGCGATCTGCTTCTTTTTGATCCTGATGAGCCCTATGAGCTGAGAATAGACAATGAAACCAATCCCATGGGAGAACGACTGGTGGAGAGTGGCGACTATCACATCTTCTTCAATGGTTCCTGGGTGGATGAGTGGTGGAAACGTCACAAACGGCCAACCCGGATCAAAGTCGAATTGACGGAAAGTCTCTTGGTCCTGTTTCGACAGCTCGTACTGGAGCAGCGCCGCATCTCCAATCCTTATCCGGAAATTTCAAGTTATTATATGCGAATTCTATGTCTCGAAGTGGATCGTTTGCTTGCGGAGCATCCAACGATAACCAACACCAATTATGTGGCTTATGAGATCAAGAACTACATTGAAGAAAACGCTTCCTCTTTATTCAAGCTGGATGATGTGGCTACACATATTGGCATCAGTGTCTCACGAGGTGTTCATCTCTTCAAAGAAGCGTTTGGCAAAAGCATCATGCAATACACGCTTGACGTACGGCTGAACATGGCCAGGGAACGGATTATTTTCAGCCCAATGACCCTGGAGCAAGTGTCTGAGTCTTCCGGCTTTAACAACTATACCTATTTCCATCGGGTATTCCGTTCCCGGTTCGGCATGTCCCCGAAGGAATTCCGCGTCATTCACCGGGAACAGATGTAATCATATCAGTATACGTAAGTTGAACTTATTTGCGCGCGGCTATGGCCTCGGATACAACCATCGCCAGATCTTCATTGCCAAACATGGACAACACACCCAGTACCGTATCATCCGGGATCTCACCGGCTTCCTCCTTGGATACAATCAGCTTCTGCACCTGCTGCAAACGCTCGTTGCTCTGCTGATTCGGGTAGGCTTGCCGGTACATCTCTTCCGGGTCCAAACCATTATTGACACACCACTGAGCAAATACAAGGATCATCATCTCTTCTTCCTGTTTATAGGTTTCAATGACCGCTTCCTCGATCTGCTTATTACGTTCCTTTTCATATTCATCCATGACGTGTATTCCTCCGTATGTGTATTCTCTAACTATTTGCGAATCAATTGTTCAGCCAGTTCATGACTGTCCATGACATGACTTGCACTGATCAGGCAATCATCAGGCGAGTCCAGACAAGCCAGGAAATTATCAACTGCTCCGCTAAAACCTCTGCGTGCTAACACGGTGTCCCAGCTCCCGAACGTTTCTTTGGTTTCCAGACTCCCCTGTTCCAGGTAGCTGATCGTGTCCATGTTCACCACTTCAACAGAACGTCCACCACCATGCAATTCGATCTTCTCCAGATCTGCCCCAGCTTCACGCACCATATCGAATCGACCGTAGGCTGTTCTGCCCAGCTTGGCCGTTCCGGTTGCATGCAGTAATCGGTCCAGATCATTCTTCCGAATCCATTGATGAAGCAGCTCCACATTATGATCCGAGTACCACAACATCAGATCCAGCATATGGATGAGATCATCATAGATGGTTTCTGCCGCAGGACGATCCTGAATGCCTGTACGATGTTTGGTCACTGTAAGAGAGTCGAAGCCTTTTCCACCCTCCATCCATTGTTTCGCTTTTTGATACATCGGTGCGAATCTGCGGTTGAAGCCCACGGCCAGCAACAGACCTTGTGCCTCGGCAAAAGCAGTCATCTCTTCCGACTCCCGAAGCGTATAGGATAAAGGCTTGTCTACGTACACGGCTAATCCCTGTTCCAGACATTGCATGACAATGTCAAAGTGCGCTTCCGTTGCTGTATGTACAAACACCGCATCCAGATCCCAGGACAACAGTTCTTTCAGATCCGTTGTTCCCCGTTCTAATCGATACGCCTCCTGAACGGCTTTGACCGGTTCCGGAGATCGGTTCATAATGCCTACAATCTCCACGTTCGGATGAGCTGTTAACAGCGGCAAATATACTTTACGTGCAATCTCGCCGAGGCCGATCATTGCAACTCGTTTACGTTGGGTTGTTTCCATGATGATCATTCCACCTTCAGTTCGGTTCTATATTTCCACGTCCTATAGTGTAACCCTTCGGACAGCAACTTGCCAGTGATTGCAGCAGACTTCGTACGAATTGTTCAGACCATGGGCGAACGTGGTAAACTTATGAAGAACAGCAGTACAGATTGGGACACGACTAGACCTGCCTGATCTGAAAGGAGCGTTTGGGATTTTGCGAAAATGGTTATGGCTTCTGTTATATGTTTTACTTGCAGGAGTCACGTTTATTTACAGATATGAACTGCTGGCCTGGACCGATCTCCATCAATCCATCCCGCTGTTACTTGCCATGGCAACATTGTTTGCTCTTGTGCCTGTGATTCCTTATAAGTTTGTTATTATCGCCTTTGGTTACAGCTACGGTACCACCACGGCAGCCTGGATATGCTGGCTTGGCACCACACTTGCAGCCATGCTCGTTTATGGCGGAGCAAGAACCATTTTCAGACATCAGGCGAGATCGTACCTCGAACGCATTCGGGGTCTGAACCGTTTTACCACATGGATGGAGGCACATCCGTTCATGGGTGTCATGTCGATGAGACTGTTGCCGATCGTGCCTCAGATGGCCGTTAATATTTACGCAGGTATAACGTACACGCCATTCTGGATCTTTATGGTTGCCACGGCCATTGGCAAAATGCCAGCGATTTTTGTATTTGCCTATGCAGGTGCACAAGCTGAAACTTCAATCTGGCTGAGCCTGGCCATCCTTGCCGGATATCTGGTGTTCATGGCCATTGTATTGCTATTATTTCGCTTTCGGTCACGCAACAAAGCCTGAATTCAGAATTCGCAAACCGTTCAGATTCAGCTTGTTTTCATTGCGGCTTGGTTGGCTTGCCAATTCAGGATATAATAGAAGAGCAAGCCTAATGCTTGTGTAACAAGTTTTAATAAAACGGTAGATTGCTGGAGCTCGAACACGAGCGCTAAATCTTCATCAGAAATGGAGTGACTATAGCATGGAACAACATTCAAATGAGTTAGCAACTTTTGCAGGCGGATGCTTCTGGTGTATGGTATCCCCCTTTGAAGAACTGCCCGGTATTCACAAGATCGTATCGGGTTATACAGGAGGAACTACCGAGAATCCAACATATGAAGAGGTCTGCTCGGAGACAACAGGACATGTAGAGGCTGTGCAAATTACGTTTGACCCTGCCATCTTCCCTTATAAGAAACTGGTTGAACTGTTCTGGCAGCAGATTGATCCTACGGATACAGGCGGGCAATTCCATGACCGCGGATCTTCCTACCAGACGGCCATCTTCTATCACAGCGAAGAACAGCGCCAGATTGCGGAAGCTTCCAAAGCAGAGCTGGGACAAAGCGGACGTTTTGACAAACCAATCTTCACCCCGATCTTGCCAGCCAAACCGTTTTATGAAGCGGAAGAACATCATCAAAATTATCACCGGAAGAACCCTGCCCATTACAAACGCTACAGCAAAGGTTCTGGACGTGTAGATTTCATCGAACGCAACTGGTCCGGTAACGTGGATAAAGACGGACTGAAAGAGCGCCTGACGCCGCTTCAATATGAAGTTACGCAGAACAGCGCAACCGAGCCTGCATTCCATAACGAATTCTGGGATCACCACGGTGATGGTATCTATGTGGACATCGTATCTGGCGAGCCATTGTTCAGTTCTACCGACAAATACGATTCCGGCTGCGGCTGGCCGAGCTTCACACGTCCATTGCGTGACCACAACGTGAAGGAAAAAACCGATCTCAGCCACTTCATGATTCGTACCGAAGTGAGAAGTCGTGAGGGGGATTCCCATCTGGGTCACCTGTTCAACGATGGTCCTGCCGAAGCAGGTGGAATGCGTTATTGCATCAACTCTGCGGCCCTTCGTTTTGTACCCAAAGAAGACTTGCAAAAAGAAGGATACGGTGAGTACGCCGTCCTTTTCCAATAAGTTATAATACAAATAAAAAAAGCAGTGGGATGATCCCGCTGCTTTTTTGTTGTGCATTCTTGATTTTAATAGACGAACTATTGTTGCACGAGAATGCATGGATTAGGTTTGGCTCGAAGAGATTTCCGAATTTAATTGACTGGCAGGAGCCGTCTGATCATTATGAAATTGAATTCGCATCGCTGGAATGATACCCAGGATCATCACGGTAACCGAAATCGCGTAGACGATAAAAATGGATGTGCTGTTCATCAATACACCTGCCATGGAAGATCCAAAAAGCATGCTTCCTATGAATAAAGGGGTGATGGTGCCATTCACTCTCCCGATCAAGTGCTCATCAATCCGGGTGACCAAATACGTGGAGATGATGACGTTGATAAATGCCAAACTGATTGAGCTCAAGAAGCCGATGACAAGAGTCAGCCAGAACCAACTGGATAACACTTCCCCCATCGTGGTTAGAGCCAGAAACAGCACACCTACGATTAGAGTTGAGGTCTGGTTCAACTTGCCACTTACAGCAGCCGCAATACCTCCTCCAATCAATAAACCTAATCCGGATGCTCCAGACAGGAACTGTAACGACGTTGCTTCAAGTCCCAGACGTTCGGTAATCAGAAATATTCCAAGTGGGCTGATGAGACCCGCAGAAAGCCCTATACAGATGAATACCATACTAAGCATTTTTAATGAGGGAGATCGAGCAACGTATTGCCAGCCCTCTTTGATATCCGCAAGCAATGAAGTATTTGTTTCCCGCTGAGTGGCGTCTTTAGGCAAAAATGTGAGTAGAAGCGCAGAGATGAGGAATAGAATGAGTAATGCGTACATGGATGCCTGAATTCCCATTGCAGTGTATATAAACGTTCCGACGATTGGTCCGAGAATTAAAAACAACGATTGACCACTCTGTGTAATCGCAATTGCAGATTGCAAATGTTCTCCTTTTACATTTCGCCTCACAATCTTTAGAGAGGATGGCTGAGAAAACTGGCTAACAATAGAGGATACAAACGTTGCTACGTATAGAATCTGCCAATAACCGGAAGATAAAACGCCAATAATCATGACAATAGACAACGCACTCAGAATATCCCCCAGTATCATCGTCCGTTTGGGATTCCAGCGATCAGCAAGTGCACCGCCAATGATGGAGAAAACAAAAATTGGAGCATATTCAAGTACAGTAATCAGCGAGACGGCTATTGGACTTCCTTGAGTTTGATCCATCACATAATAGAGGATCGCCATATTCCGGATCCATATCGCCAGATTTTGCAGCAGATCAGACCCTGTAACGATTAAAAAAGCTTTGTTCCTGAACAAAGTGCTCATTCTCCATCTCCCTTTTAAACCGACTGTCCGGTTTATTAATATTTAAAAAGAAAAACTGACGTTTCATCAGCTTTTCATAATTAATGTTGTTGGATGCCTGCCAGCAGACTGGCCATGCCTTTGTGGTAAATACGACGAATATCCGTCAGGTCCTTCTCGTAATAGAGTGTCGTCAATCCGCTAAACAGACCGTAGATAATGTGCATTACATCCTGTGGGTCATCCGGTTTTAACTCCCCGGCCTCCATGCCTTTAGTAATAATGGACTCATATGTTGCATACGGAATTCGGATCAGGGAAAGCATCTCATCGAGCATCTCCTGGCTAACAACCTGGCCCGAGACAAACTCGTTAATGGCGTGATTCAGCGGATTAGCCAAATCATCCACATAATGATCAGCAAGTCCGTACAGTTTATCTATGGCAGTCTTATACTCGGATTCTTTGTCCAGCCAAGCATCCATCCAATCTTCATTATTAAGCTTGATCAGATACATGAATAACTCTTCTTTGCTTTTGAAATGATAATAGATACTGCCTTTACTCCGATTGTTAATCGTACAGATGTCTTCCATGGAAGTGGCGCTATATCCCTTCTGGGCAAACAGTTCCTTGGTATTACGCGCTATGTCTTTCTTAATCTGGGTAACATCTTTTCTTCGTTTAACTTCGATTGGAAAAACCTCCATAAAATAAACCGACTATTCGGTCTAATAGTATCACAGCTAAAATACTCCGTCAATTCAATATGCACCGGCACCCTCTCATTGCTTCAGAAGATGTACAAGAGAGTGCCAGGCTACGCTTCAGGAAAGAAGTCGTTACATCATACTTACAATCCAACCAATCCAGTACGCAAAAGGAATTAATAACAACTGTGCCACCACTGTACCGAATAAACGGGATACCAGCATACAGCCATAAATCTGATTCATGCGATCCAAACGGATCTCGCCACGTAATGATCGGTCACTGAGCAGGGAAATTCGCGGATCAATCAGGATGGTAAGCAAAATAGTCGCTATGCCGTTAATTAGCCCGGTTGATTGGGATGCAGCTACAGCCTGCCCTGGGTAAAGGTACGCTGCGTACAAGCTGGACAGGACACCCGTGGTGTAGATTGCGGTTACCGCTACATTCAACATCATTAACCGTCTTGGCATCCCATGCTGTACCAATCGTTTGGCCATCTTCCAGGATGGCGGGGTGATGTAATACATTGCATTTCTAATCTTGCTTCGCTTCAGCATACCGCGAACCATCGCAGGAATGGAACCGGCTGCTTCAAAATGCACCACCATTCGGGATGAGAGCTTCACCATGGTTGGAAAACACAAGATGGCTAATGCCGTTCCTATCGTTGCCGCACCCATTAACCAATGCAACTGTGCTGCAAAGTGTGGATTGGCCCCACGTGTTGCGGTATCCACCAGATTACCTACCATCGGACCCTGAGCCATATTGGAAGTTCGAGAAACCAGCAGCAAAATACCAGCCAATGAAATGGCCAGCGCAATTCTGCGGGTGCGTAATCCACCGAGTCGAAGCGCATATGACAAGCTGTCTGCGGCATGAATCAGCATGGTGAACAGCATAGGGATTGCCAGGCTAAGACTAAACATATGTATGTACTCCTTTATCTTCCTGTTATTGAACTTATTTCTTTCCTAGACAGCATTATACGCCTGCGGATTGCAAAAGTATAGAAACGAGATCCTTCTGTATAAGATGAACTAAAGAATAATTACACTGGACACTCCGATGACAGAACAGCCTTCCGATCGCTGTTATCCCCAGATTTTTTTGATTCCTTTTAGAAAGGGGTAAATCCGGGGATAGCGTATGCTTCCGATGTAGCTTTCTTTCAGAAAGCTTTAGGCGAAGTGTATGCTTACGAAGTAGCTTTCCATAGAAAGCTTTTAGCTCCGCTTCTTCAGGTTCTTTCTGTCCTCTCCGTTTCGTGTAAATGTTTATTTCAATTTATATAGATCATCGGTAATTGCATTTACGACCTCGGTGTTCATCGTTTATCCCTTCCCTCAAAGGGTAATATACAACTAATCCATTATTGTACAGGAGGGATTCATATGCCTTGGAACAAACAGGATTATCCGGTATCCATGAAAAATCTGAAGCCACGTGTCAGACATAAGGCGATTGAAATTGCAAATGCCCTGCTTGATGAAGGGTACGAGGAAGGACGCTCGATTGCCATTGCCACAGCAAAGGCGGAAGAGTGGGATGAGAATCATCCCGTGCCAGAAAGTTCGAAATCGGACTCCACATCTTCTTCCGAAAATTCTAACCATAAAGAGTCATCTTCCACGCAGCGTCGGCATTCCGAGCCCGTCTCTTCGTCCAAGAGTCATGACAACATCCATGTCGTGCCTATCGACGCTGGCTGGGCAATCAAGGAAGAAGGAAAGTCTACCTATCTGTCTACATTTGAAACAAAAGCTGAAGCTGTGGATGAAGCTAAGAAACGCAGTAGCCATCAGAATATTCGTGCCATTATCCATAATCAGGATGGACAGATTGCATCTTCGATTAAGCCTTGACTGAATTGAACGACACCGGAAAATGACGGTATTCATCGTTGGCTCTTATTCAACAGTTCAGCGAATAATTAACCATGATCTGAGCGAAAACAACAAAATCCCTTTTGCTGCTGAAATGCAGTCAAAAGGGATTTTGTATGAACGTAACCGTCAATCAAGATCTCAACAAGATCCATACAGGTTATCATTATTCTGAAACGTATGATCAATGGGATACCCCTCTAGCCACCGTAGTCCGTTGTGAAACAGCAGCAGCGTTAACCGCCTTGGCTGCAGCCGATGGCATCGGCAATTTCACAGCTGAAGTCGTAGCCACGGTTCCGCGAGCCGGAACACTAACGACGTACGTAATGACTTTGCTGGCGATCCATACGGCCAGAATCGTATATAAAGTTTCTTTTACCGGAAGAAAGAAAAGCGACAATCCCAATACAAAAGCATCACTGACAAAGAAAACGGTTCCCAACTTCCATCCCTTCCAGCGGCTAACCAGCACGGCGAGAATATCGTCTCCGCCTGTCGCTCCGCCGAATCGAAGCACAATCCCAGCGCCTACTCCAGTCAATACACCGGATAGAACTGCCGGAATCCACAGATTTCCGTTAAACGACAACACCAGTGTGGAGTATCGTTCAAAGCCGTCATAGAATAGGGAAAATGCAGCGACGCCAAGCAATGCCTGAATCATGAATTTCCAGCCTTTGAGGAACCAGGCCAGGATCATGACCGGAATGTCGAGCAACAACATACCGATGGCAGGCGATAAGCCTGTTGCGTATTTTCCGAGCAGGGCCAGACCAACAAATCCGCCCTCCGATAAATGATTCTGAAAGTTAATGTGATAATAAGCAAAAGCTAAAATAAATGTACCGAGCAGCATAATGGCGAATTTGATCGCCTCTGTTTTAACGTGTTGTAAGGTTAACGATGTTCTCTTCATTCAGGTTCCCTCGCAGTTTGTAGGTTGGTTTTTTAGACCGACCGTACCCTGCAAAAGGCAAGCCTGGAAGAAATCATCGTGTACGTCCTTCGAATATTCATTCCAATCCCCTCTTTCGCAGAGTCAGCCGTTTTTTTGAAACCGGTTGGTGTACTCTACAAGGGGCGCTATGTGTATGAGAGATCGTAACGTTTCCAGATTGTCCTTGGGGAGATTGTCCTTCGGGGACTCATGGTATCCTGATCCTTTCTGTTCTGTTGTGGTTAGCTGTGCTTGATTAAACTGAAAAATAACAACAATGTAGAAGCTTGAATATTTAACTTTACACTTATCACTTCGATTCCAGTACCCTCTTTCGATCGCTGTTATCCCCGGATTTTTCGATTCCCTTTTTTTAAAGGAAAAATCCGTTGATAGCTTATGCTTCCGAAGCAGCTTTCTTTCAGAAAGCTTTTAGCGAGCGCTTCGCTTCTACAGATGGGTTCTGCACTCTACGTTCTTGTGTAAATTCTATCTCCAACTTACAGCAGTTGCAATTAAATCAATTTAAACACCAAAGCTAACTTGCTTGTTCTTCTATTATATAACACCAACGTGACCGGGTCTAAACAGCGGACCCGTCAAATATGCGCATAAAGCAGCATCTGGGCTGCTCCAGCAGTCATACGGGCACACCAGGAGTAGCAATGCTTGCTAATGGTGCAACCTGCTCCTTTATTCTATGACCGAAGCTTCCAAAAATAACTGTCAGTCACCCAACTGTGACAAATTGGGGCCTTTTTTTATTTTCTTGTGCTTTTTAAAGGAATCATTTTCCTTTTACACATACACTATAGCAAACGTAATCGGCTTATGATTTGTCCAGTTCAGACGTTTCCAGACTTACTCTGCTGTTTATGGTATAATATAACAATTGAATCCCACTACCGTTTAAGCGAGGCGGATTGATGAAAACGTTAAAGCCAAGAGTCTTTATTGGCTGCTCGCTGGAAGCGAAGCCGATTGCAGCCGCAGTACACGAAAACTTACGTTTTTCAGCCGAAGTTACCCCTTGGTACTCCGGGGTTTTTAATCCAAGTAGTTATACCATGGACGATCTGGAAGTAGAGGTCCGTACGACTGACTTCGCGATTTTTATTTTTCATCCGGATGATATATCCAAAATTCGCGGGAAGTACTACGCGTCGGTCCGGGATAATACAATGCTTGAAATGGGTCTGTTTATGGGCCGTCTGGGACGAAAGCGTATTTTTTTCATTCTTCCTGAGGATATTACAGACATCAAGGACACGACCAAGGTCGAAGGATTGCGTATGCCCACAGATCTGCTGGGACTAAATCCACTCGTATATGAAATCCGTTCTGACGGAAAGTGGGCACCAGCCGTGTCTGTGGCATGTTCCAAGATTGCAGACAGTATTGAGGAACAAGGACGCTGGAGTGATCCAGAATTGGAGAATATCATTGAGAAGCATAAACGCACCGAGGGAGAAGCAAGGTTACAACTGCTTAAGTTGCTGCGGTTCTTTAGGGAATTGCTACGCACCCGCAAAGCAGATGCCAAAATGCTGGAACGAATGAGTGATGCCCTGCGTACTGCCTTTGTCTCTCATCCTCCATTCGCTGTACGTGGCACAGCCATATACCGTACAGATGACAGTGGTTATATTGAGCAATTATGTGGTAATGTTGGAGAACCGGGGAGAAAGTATGACTTGTCCGCTAATGACGACAAACAACCGGATGATCCCAAGCGCATCCTGGTGATTGATTCTTACCGAGAGAACAAGATCAAGATCAACCTGTATGATGATTACCTTGAGAAAGAGTATCTGCTATGCTATCCTGTAGCCAAGAGGTATGTAATCACCGTTCACATTATTGGACATATTGAAGCGGATGAGGCGGTATTTCAGCAGATTGACCTACAGAATCGTCAACTGTTCAACGCCATCAACGATTTGTTAGGAGGCGAACCGGAATGAAACCGGAAACGAAAAAAATAAGCAAGCGCTGGGGCAACGAAAAAAAGGTACGCCTCAGTTCTGCGCCCGAATCATCACGACCGGTTCCGGAACCCAAGGAAGAAGATCGTTTCCACAAGCCGGCCGTACCGCTAACGACCATTGGGCCCTCCCTGAAGGGCAAGGAAAGACCTTATAAGGTCATCCTTGAAAAAGAGGCGTTCTATGAAAAGCCTCAATATCTTGCTTAATTTCTAAACACATCATCAAACCTGCCGCTGAATCGGCAGTATTCCATAGGCCCCGCCGCCCAAGGCAGGGGCTTTTTTGTTGCACATTTTTAGTAGAGTGAACTACTTTCACTTGTTGTCATAGCATCAGAGTATTAAGGCAAGCGAGCCTTAGAGGATTATTGCAATTGATTGCTTTATTTCATTGCTTGTTATTACTTCTGTAGCAGACTGCACTGCATAAGGCTTATTTGGTTTATGGCCTTAGGTTTCCTGCAAAACCCATAAATTATACCTAATTTTGGAGCGGGCTTGTCCTCAAACCCTTAGCCTCATTCACGATCTGTATCCTCAGGAAAATACGTTAATGCTTGCTTCCAATATTTCTCGGTTGTATTGTGTATCTCCATTACATATATTGATTATAATACAGGAACACATGTTCTGTAAATAAAAAATTCCAATTAAAGGTTAAGGAAGTGCACATATGACATCCTCAACTTCCGCCCCATCCCCTGCGGATGAAGACCATCGTCTAATTAAAGGTTTGGTTGTACGGACACTATTGCTGGATGTACTTGAGCGAGATATTCGAACGTTAGATACACTTATGCTTAAGATGCCTGAAGTCTACATTCTGTCGCTGACCCGTATTCAGAACAATGTGCTCAAGGAGATGTTGGGTCTTCGCAAGCAGATGAGAATTCGCGGTGTCAAAGTTCTGGAAGAGAATCGTGAAGCTGATGGTATCGAAACTCTGTATATGTGCAGGGGGTATTGGCAACGGTTCTATATGTTATGGACATTCGCACGCAATGAAGTCAAAAAAGAACTCAGTCGGCATCTGCAGATGGACTTGGCGCAGAGCTGATGCAACTCTGACCCTAATGAACTGGAGCATACGCCCTGTTGTTATCTAAACACATATGGATCTGCGACGATGTATCCGTCATTACGTTTGAATCCAACTTCTACTTGCTTCGTCCTAATCGCTGCTCCTATGACACCGAGTCCTCCGCTTAATTCAAAACAAGTTGACCACGGAAGGTTATGTTCATTAAGATGGAACAGAGATACCCAACCATTCCAATAAGGCATGATCTAAATTCAATTCCTATCATACAGAACAAGCATTGTGCCATCCATGGCAGATAGACTTGTACCGTGGGTTTTGATTTCAACTGGATATCTCTCAACGTCTTATCAATCAAGGAGCTGTACTTTATGGATTTGAATACACATTCGATTAAACAAACACCCGCACATACAGGTATTGCCGCAGACGTAACCGAACTGATCGGCCAGACACCTGCTGTTAGACTGAACCGACTCACAGGCAGCGACTCTGCTGACGTATACGTGAAACTGGAATACTTCAACCCAAGTGGCAGCGTCAAAGACCGTGCCGCCTACAACCTGATCGTTCAGGCTGAACTTGCGGGACACTTGCTCCCTGGTGCTACCATTATTGAACCGACGAGCGGCAATACCGGGATTGGTCTCGCGATGAATGCCGCCGCCAAAGGATATAAAGCCATTCTGATCATGCCGGACAACATGTCCAAGGAACGCATCAACATCCTGAAAGCTTACGGCGCAGATGTGGTGCTCACCCCTGCTGCGGAGCGGATGCCAGGTGCGATCCGTAAAGCGAAAGAACTTCAGGCAGACATTCCAGGAAGTTTCATTCCTCAGCAATTCGAGAATCCGGCTAACCCAGATATTCACCGGATCACCACAGCGCCCGAGATTATGCAGCAGATGGATGGCAGGCTGGACGCCTTCATCGCTACGGCGGGAACTGGCGGAACGATTACGGGAACCGGGGAAGAACTGCGCAAGCAGTTACCCGGTATTCGCATTTATGCGGTGGAGCCAAAAGGTTCTCCGGTGTTGTCCGGTGGCGAGCCCGGACCACACAAGCTCGTCGGTACAAGTCCGGGGTTCATTCCGGACATCCTGAATACCGACGTGTGGGATGCCATCATCCAGGTGTCCGATGAGGACGCACTGGATACGATGCGGCAGCTTGCTGCCCGGGAAGGGCTGTTGCTCGGCCCTTCCTCTGGTGCTTCGGTGTGGGCCTCCCTTCGCATCGCGAAGGAACTGGGGCCGGGACACCGGGTGCTCTGCATTGCGCCGGATACCGGGGAACGGTATCTGAGCATGGATATTTTTTAACACAGCTAACATCTTTACACGTCAAAAAGGGGCTTCCATGTCCCACAAGCCATGAGCCCATAAGTTATAAGCTTGACAGAGGCCCTCCCTTATGAGCATTCATTTAGTACTCACACATGTATTGTTCATTTAGCGCTCATTGCTTCTAATGAACCTGAGACACGCTATTCGCTCCTATTTATGCAAGTTTGAAGTGTAACGAATCACAGCGGCGTTATTTCCCCGAATTGGGTTGATTTACAGGCTTAAAAGCTACTTTCGCCGGGATAACGTTACTGAGATTCGTTAGAATTTACATCACTTCATTATCACCCTAATAAGGTGTGGTAGGTTCGTTAGAATGTTGGAGCGATTGGGAGCGAGGTGAAATCCCTCGAAAAAAAGGGAAGAGAAGTACATTGAAGGAACCATCATAATAAAAAAATAAGCTCTTGCTCACATACGGATGGTGCATCCGCAGAGAACAAGAGCTTTTTTCTGATGGGAGCCATTTCGGCCCGGTTAGAACGTATAATCCAATGTACATGTAGGATTTAGTACGATTTTGTATGATTTAGAATTCAGTCATTAATGTGTCAGGGTTGTCCATTCCACACCTTCGGGAAGCAGGGCCGCAATGCGGTCTTTGGCTTCCTTTTTGGTATACAGCGATTCATCGAGAATGACCGCAGAACCGGAATCCGTGCTTGTCCGGATCAGACGTCCAAGACCTTGCTTCACACGCAGGAGCATATACGGAAGATCGATCTCTTCATAAGGTGCAGCCGACGCACTGCGTTTTGCATTGAACACAGGGTCCTGTGGCGGATACGGGAGCGACCAGATCATCACGTTGGATAATGACGGTCCTGGAACGTCCAGTCCTTCCCACAGATTCACGGAGCACAGCACACTCTCCTCATCCTGTTGGAATGCCGCAATCAGATCACTGATCTCCCGGTCGCCCTCATACATAAAGCGCAATCCTTCTGCTTCAGGCACATGAACAATGTCCTGCTTGAACGCACGCAATTCCTCCATCGTACGGAACAGGATGAGTGCACGTCCTCCACTTTCCTGAAGCATGGACACCGCGTCGCGCATGCGATTTTCATTTTCGGGATGACCCGGTATAGCTTCATCGGTAATTTTCATCTTCATTTTGTCCGCATAATCATACGGGGAGGCCACCGAGAACGATACAAAATCATCAATGCCCAGGCTGTCCGCCACATAACGGAATGAACTATCCACAGATAACGTTGCAGAGGAGAACACGATTGGAATACCTGTGTTGAACACACGCTCGTTCAGCATTTCCTTCACCGTACGCGGCATGATCGATAATGTCGTCTCGTCTTCACTCTCTTCCGCCCAGCAGATATAGCCATCTTCCTTACGGAATAGCGCAAGTGCAGACTGAATCATGTCCAAATGCTCTTCGACAACACGCATCTGGTACCCATCCAGCGAGAACAATCCACTTTCAAATACCAATTCTTCGCCAATGGCATCCAATACGTTGGTCAGCCGTTCAATCTCACGCAGAAGCGGAGCTTCTACCCGAACTTCTTTCCGTTCCGATCCCGGAATCGCCACCGTATACGTATCTAGTAACGCAAACAGGCGTTCACTGCTCTCAATGGCTTCATCCACACGCTCCGCGAGGGATTCACGAATCTCTCCTTCAAGCAGGCGAGTCACGAGTTCCTCGAAGATGCGGTGTTTCAGCTTGTAACTCAGTGCGTTCAGAGCTGCTTCTTCCAGCAAATGTCCTTCATCAAATACAACCGAGCTGTGGTCAGGTAGCAGGGGCAGTTGTCCCTCGCGTTTGCGCGCATCATAGGTCCAGACATGCTCCATGTAGTAATCATGGGAACAGATGATGATGTCTTTGGAACGACGGTAATGGTCACGCGACAGCGTCAGGCCGCAGCGTTGTCTTTTTGGACAAACAAAACAATCCTGGAACGGGTCCCAGTTGATTTTGTTCCATTGACGATCATTCAGATGTGGATACTGTTTGCGGTCACCGTATGGATGGAAAGCCTGAAGCGTACCCGGCGTGTTCACAAAATCCGGCAGGCTCTCATGCACTTCTTCAATAACAGGCGCATCCTCATCGGCGAATCGCACCGCACTTAATTTGTTCAGACAGACGTATTGGTCCGGGGACTTGCCGAGACGTGCGTCCACTTCCAGATCCAGATGTGCAGCCAGCTTCGCAATATCTCCGCCGGGCTTCACCAGTTGTTCAATCAAGGACTCATCGGCACAGGCGATCACGGCCGGTTTGCCCGTATAACGTGCATAACAGACCGCGTAGAGCAGATAGACTAACGTCTTGCCTGTTCCGACACCGGCCTCCGCCATAATGGTCTTTTTATCTCCATAGGCCCGTTCGAGCTGGTACGCCATAAAAATCTGTTCATCCCGTACCTCGAAACCGGACTCTGGCAAAATATCGTAAAAAACATCGGCAACCCATTCCCCTAGACGGGATACAAAGGGCTCTGCCGGATCATATGCAAAAGGATAACGTTGTGTAGACAATCCTAGGTCAGCCTCCATTCTTAGACAAGCGGTCCAAATTTCATTTTCCGTTCAAAAAAGGCCGCTGGGCAAAAGTTAATTATCCCACGCCATGAGGCGGGTGACAAGATTTTTTTTACGAGGGAGCTCGCAGGGCGGTTGGTTAGTTTTTTCAAAAGGTCGTTTAGATGTTCGTTGGTTGCCATAATGTATAGAACCTGCCCACAGGGAAAATATATACAGGAATCCAACTTAAGGAAAGGTGGCGTTCCACTCCATGGATAACCATTCTTCACAATCCGAGCATTCCTCAGACCAATCAAGCGAGACTTTAACGGACCGACAGGGACATCCCATCACGGACAATCAGAACGTACGAACCGTTGGCAGCCGTGGACCGACAACACTGGAGAACTATCATTTTCTCGAAAAGATCACTCACTTCGACCGCGAACGCATTCCGGAACGGGTTGTGCATGCCCGGGGTGCTGGTGCTCATGGCGTATTTGAAGCATATGGCACGGCCGGGAATGAACCAGTATCGAAGTATACACGGGCACGTCTGTTTCAGGAAAAAGGAAAAGAAACCCCCGTATTCGTTCGATTCTCAACGGTTATTCACGGTGGACACTCTCCCGAGACGCTACGGGACCCGCGTGGCTTTGCCGTGAAATTTTATACCGAAGATGGCAACTGGGATCTCGTCGGTAACAACCTGAAAATCTTTTTCATTCGTGATCCGCTCAAGTTCCCGGATATGGTACACGCCTTCAAACCCGACCCGTTGACCAACGCACAGGATATGGAGCGGTTTTTCGATTTTGTCTCACTCAGTCCCGAAGCAACCCATATGGTGACGTTCCTCTTCTCCCCTTGGGGTATTCCGGCCAATTACCGTCAGATGCAAGGGTCAGGTGTCAATACATACAAATGGGTCAATCAGGAAGGCACGGGTGTACTCATCAAATACCACTGGGAACCGCTGAATCAGGGCATACGTAACCTGCTGCAAAAAGATGCGAGCGAGATTCAGGGGCAGAATTTCAACCATGCCACACTGGATCTGTATCATGCCATTGAACAAGGCGACTATCCCGAATGGGAGCTGTGCGTTCAGGTGATGGAAGATGGCGAGCACCCGGAGCTGGACTTTGACCCGTTGGATCCAACCAAGCTTTGGCCGCAGGAGCAGTTTCCTTTTCTACCCGTTGGCAAAATGACGTTGAACCGTAATCCCGAGGATTATTTCAATGAAGTGGAGCAAGCGGCATTTGGTACAGGTGTATTGGTGGACGGACTGGATTTCTCGGATGACAAGCTGCTGCAAGGACGCACCTTCTCCTATTCGGATACCCAGCGTCACCGGGTCGGTGCGAACTACCTGCAACTGCCTGTGAATGCGCCGAAGAACCGTGTTGCGACCAATCAGAGCGGCGGGCAGATGCAATATCAGGTGGATCGTGCACCGGGGCAGAATCCGCATGTGAACTACGAGCCTTCCTCTCTTGGTGGGTTAAAAGAAGCTACACCGCGCGGCCCGGAACATGAACCGTTGGTGGAAGGCAGGCTAGTGCGTGAGAAGATCGAACGCACGAATGATTTTGGACAAGCCGGGGATACCTACCGGGCATTCGAGGATTGGGAGCGGGATGAGCTAATCAGCAACATGGTCGATGCTCTGGCCCAATGCAAACCGGATATCCGGGAGCGCATGATCTCTCATTTTACCCAAGCGGATGCCGATTACGGTCGTCGTGTGGCGGAAGGACTGGCGTCAGTGCCTACCGATGATAGTGCAACTGTCCAGCCGAAACATGAACCAAGTGTCGAGCAAGCGAAGAAGCGCAGTCGTGAGACGGACGGATATTAAAGTGGGCAGCGTTGTAGAACTCTCGTCTATGCATCGCTTATAATGCAATGAGATTGTTCGGATCGATAAGTCCCAGCGTTGGTTTAATGGAGCACATCGCTTGATTCGATGAGTCTTGCCATGAAGGACAGTGCTTACAAGGATCATATAATGCCACTTCGAACATCGCCCCAATAGTCTCGTTGCCTCTGGCAGCCGCTATGGGGCTTTTTGTTATACGTTGATTGCCCCATCATTTCGATAGAGGGCACGGATTATGCTTACGATCTCCTATTGGATGCGTACGGCTCTTTATTTGAAAATGCGAAGTTCATTTGGGTGGATTGAGGGTGAGTCTCGTGCCTTGAGCGTTGTAAAAGCGTGCATCTCGAAGTTCATTTCAGATGATTCATCGTTAAATCAGGGCTACCAGCCAATGTCAGGATTACATGTAACCTGTAAAACTCCATGCACTGGGAGCGACTACGCCTAACCTGCCTGTATCTTGACCCATGTGATCAAATGATTATTGAAGATGACGTTTACAACATTCACCATAAAACTATGCTGTACAGATAGTATTCATTCCATCGCAATGATCTACTTCATCGATGCATCTGTCCGGCATACCGTAACAGCTCACGCATTCCATTTTCCATTAACCAAGGAGGTCTATTAATGAAATTATTCCCATCCACATCTACTCATGTGTCTGTACGATCTGTACATTCCCTGAAGGAGCGCTCCCTCAAATCAAAAATGGCCCAGATCTGTCTGAGTGCCGCTTTCCCTCTTTTATTGATTGGTGGTGGATCGGTTAGCGCGGCGGATGTAATTGAGAGCAACTTGCAAAATAATCCATCAGAAGCCGTGGCTACCTCAAGTGTGGCACTTGCTGCGGGTGATCTCTATGTCTCCCCTAACGGCTCAGCCAGTAATCCAGGAACCATCAACAGTCCAACGTCTCTGGCTAACGCATTGACCCAGATCGCTCCGGGCAAAACGATCTATCTGCGCGGCGGCACCTACAGCTTCTCGCAGACCATTACCATTGAACGTGGTAACAGTGGCACCTCCTCACAACGTAAAAATCTGGTGGCGTATGGATCGGAGAAACCGGTCTTTGATTTCTCAGCCCAAACCTTCGCTTCCACTAATCGTGGACTGCAAATGTTCGGAGACTACTGGTTCGTCAAAGGTCTTGAGGTGAAAGGTGCGGGTGACAACGGAATCTTCATCGGAGGCAGCTACAACCGCCTGGAGCAGATCGAAGCCCATCACAATCGGGATACGGGGATTCAAATGGGACGTTATGCTTCCACCGCCGCCAAGAGTGAATGGCCTGCATATAATGAAGTCATTCGTTCCTACTCCCACAACAACTACGACCCGGATGACGGCGAGGATGCAGACGGTTTTGCCGCCAAACTGACCGTTGGCCCGGGCAACGTCTTCGACGGCTGCATTGCGGCCTATAACGTGGACGATGGCTGGGATCTGTATAGCAAAACGGACACAGGCGCCATCGGCGCGGTCACGATCCGCAACAGCATCGCCTACGCTAACGGTGCAACATCAGACGGTACTTCTACCTCCAACAGTGATGGCAACGGCTTCAAGCTCGGAGGCGAGAAAATTGCAGTGAATCATATTGTGGAGAACAACATTGCGTTTAATAATAAAAAGCATGGCTTCACCTATAACAGCAATCCAGGTTCGATCCAGATGAAAAATAACACCTCCTGGAACAATGGACAAAGCAACTTTGCCTTTGATGTAGGCACCCACATCTTCACCAACAACCTGTCCTTCCAAGGCGGAGCCAGTGACAAAACAAGCGGAACCGACGTCAGCAGCACCAACGTCTGGTGGAAGAACAAAAAAAGCGAGAACGCCAAAGGCCTGCTCGCCAGCGCAGCCGACTTTGTCTCCCTCGTACCTTCGGTAACACGTAGCGCGGACGGAACACCTATCTTGGATAATTTCCTCAAGCTTGCGGGTGGTAGTGATCTGATTGGATCGGGTACGCCAGCGGGTACAAATATCGGGGCGCGGTAGGTTGTTGGTCAGTGAGATAAAGGAATAATTCAAAAGCAAAGTCCCCTCCCCATGCCAACCTGATCGGTGGTAATGGAGAAGGGGATTTTTGAATTGCTTTGTATTGTCTGCCGCTGGCTTATGAAGTAGGTAAATACTCACGGTTTGGCTAAAACCTCAATGATGAGTCTACCGCCTGTACGAAAACCTTTCTCAAAAGCTGCTTCCACATACATAGATGTGGACTGTCCGATAAGGTCTACTAATTGCTCCAAAGCATCGTATTCTGTATCTGTGAGATTTGTTTTGTAGTTATGCATCATGTCCGATATTTGACGATTGATCTCCTGATACTCTTCTTGCTCCGGATGAATCGACTCGTCCAACCGCAGGTTCCCGTGAAACAAATCCTCGATCAGGTTTGACATGTTATTCTTCATGCTATAGTCACCTCAGGAAGATTGTAATTCAAGGAATGTGGCGAGATGGGGATTTAGCGGGAAATCCGCTAGTTTTGTCTTTAGTTCATTCATATGGAAATTTTAAAATTTAAACTCTTAATAGAAATTTCTTTCTCCTTTTTCAATTAATTCTTTGATTCGTTGATCTATTTTCTCAATTTCATAGGCAGGATTCTTCCACCAGTTTCTACTCCAAATTCGCTCAATGATCCATCCTCTTGATTCCAGATATCTTTGTCTGTAGACATCACGTTCTCTAGCACTTGGCGAACTGTGATACATAGCTCCATCACATTCTATACCTAGAATATATCTGGAAGAATCATTCGGATGGACAACTGCCATATCAATTCGATAACCTGACATACCTACCTGAGTAGTCAGTTCATATCCCAAGTTACGGAGTTGCTGATACACTTGTTCTTCAAATGGAGAATCAAATTGTAAGGATTGCTGAGCTGTATGCGTGCTTATTGTTTCATTGATCTCTTGAATCACCGATTTGATATCTTCATTTTTATTTCCAGAAACGGCTCTAGCATATTTCAGGTAACTTTTGAATAATCTAGGACCTGGTTCTGACGCATTGGCTACATTTAAATCCTCGGGCTCAATGCTGGAAACTACTGTTATGCTTTCCTTAGCACGTGTAATCGCAACATTAAGTCGATTTTCACCATTCTTTTGATTGAGTGTTCCAAAACGGTTATACACTTTTCCTTCTTCATTTTTAGCGTATCCGATAGAAAATATAATAATATCTCGCTCGTCACCCTGAACATTCTCAATATTTTTTACAAAGAGCCTCTCATCTAAGTCACGAGCCATTTGTTCCGTGTAAAGTACTCTGAACTCTTCGTCTTCTAAAACTGTCTTATCAATCACGTCAAGAATTTTAGACTGTTGTTTCGCGTTGAATGTAATGATACCAACCGATTTTTGATCTTGTTCGATTAATATCTTTTTCAACTGCATCACAACTTCCAAAGCTTCAACTTCGTTAGACTGATTCAACCATCTTCCGTTTACCTTTTTCCAGACAATTGCAGGCGGGATTTTAAACGGAGTAACATTGGGTGCAATTTGGACATAACCATTATAAAAAGCATGGTTTGAGAAATTAATTAGCTCTTCAAATTTTGACCGATAATGCCACTGTAAAATCTTTTCTGGAAAGCGTCTTTTCGCTAAATTCAGTAGGCTTAAAGACTCGTCCACATCATACTTCGCTTCGTCATCGTCTTCGTCATCTGCATAGCCGGATCTAAACAAGTTAGATGGTTGAAGTTGCTTTTCATCCCCAGCTACAATAATTTGTTTTCCACGATATACAGAAGGCATGCTGCTTTCAACCGTTAATTGTGAAGCCTCATCAAAGATAACAATATCAAACATTCCCTCTTGAAGAGGAAAAATTGAAGAGACCACATCTGGCGAAGCCAGCCAAACGGGTAAAATATCTGCTAATACGTTATCGCTGAATTGGTTTACTAACTTTCGAAGAGGCCAAATCATTCTCTTTTTACTCGTTTGATGCTTTAACTCTTTTGTAAATTGTCCTTTATTAAGTTGCAGAAGATTAACATGATTCCTTAATTCGTGAATTAAATATTTTGCTGATACTTCCCGTTTTTCTTCTAATAATTTTGCAAATGATTGGCGTATTCTCCTAAATTCGTTTGTAGAAATCTTCTGAACATCAGGGTACTTCGCTTCAATTTGATCAATCCAGTGTACATATGCAGAATTCTTAAAAATGTCGACCCAAGACTTATTGAGGGACTTCTCATAATCAACTTTTTTTTCCTGCAAGGCTGTTATAATGCTTTTTATTTCAATGCTGGACTGCTTCCAGAACGTATCCATTGATTTCAAATCATCAAAATCTTGCTGGAAATATTCTAAAAACAAGATTAATTCTTGTAAAGGAATTTCCCCGTCTGCTACTCGCTCCTGTAACCTTACTACATCTTCTCCCTTGACTAGTGAACGTAATGCATTCAAATCTTCATTTAGTGTCATGGTTATTTTGCCTAAGTCGTACGTGTACTTTAAAATCTTTTTAATTTTTACCCACTCGGTTGAATTTGTTCCTTTAAATACCTCTCCATTCGTAATCTGACCAATGATGGATTTGCCTGTAAGTTTGGTCCACCAGAATAAGCGTAGCCCTGGAAAAAAACGCTTTTGATTACCATCAAGTTCTGGATATATTTTGTTTATCTTTTGTTGAACTTCCCAAGCGTAAGCAGGAGTGAACTTTATCAGACCTAACTTTTCGATAATATCTATGGCTTTTTTTGCTTTATCAATTAAATCTTCCAATTTCTTAATCGTATCCAGTTTCTCTTTTATATCAAAGTCAGCAAAACTATTACGATCACGAAGCGGATATTGCTCTTTTCCATACAACTCATACCATTCTCCATACGTGAATAAAGCCTCCGTCATTTTAGGAAAAGACTCCTTCGACAACTGACCAGAAACGTTTTGTAGCGAAATGATCTTGTTTGAATCAATAATAGGATTGGATAGACCATAAAGTTCATACAATCTGTAACCAAACGGTTGCTTTTCGTAAAGTGCTCTTGCAATTGTATTAAGTAATTCTTCTTGCTCATTCAGCCTGGAGGTAACGTTTATTAATTGTTCTAAAGCTTCAGCAAATTGCAAATCGTTATGCTCTAATATTGTCGTTATCTTTTGATAAAGTAATTTTCGATCAACATTTTCATCGTGTACCAGAGCAATATGATCACTTAGACCTAATGTATTCATCCGTTGATAAACCACATCTAATGCAGCTCGTTTTTGACATACAACCAGAATTTTTTTCTTTCTATGTAGAGCATCCGTAATTAGATTTACGATAACTTGGGATTTACCTGTTCCTGGAGGTCCATGGACAACAAGACCTTTTTGGAAACGAGCTTCTCGAATAATTTCTTCTTGTGAACCATCACTTTGCAATACATTTAAAATATCACCTTTAATATCAACTCGTTCATCAAGTTTTACTGGATTAGACAATAATCCTTCATCCCTTGATTGATTAATATTAAAATCAATCATTTCTCCCACTAATGCAAGGGAACTGGAATCATTTAAATGAATTAATTCATCGAAATCGCGAACGATGGCTGATCCGCCTTGCGGAAAATCTCCTATCACTGCATTTTCCAACAGTCTCATATTTGATACTTGTGGAATGTCATTAGACATGTACTCTTTTAAGCGACTTAGTCCCGTTTTTGTATATTCCACCTTTAGCTGTTGCTTTGCCAAGAAATTGATAACTTCATTAAAATCCATAGAACCTGCAACTGAGGCAGCCTCTTCGAAAATCTCTTCTGAAAAATTAAGTTGATTTAACTTCTTCAAGGCCAGAAAAAGAGTTCTATTAAGCTGTGGGCCACCCTCCTCGAGTTGAATTACCCACTTTTGTAGCTTGGTATTATCTTTCTCTAGTCGGATTGGGAACAAAAAAAGAGGAGCTTGAATGAAGGTACCATCTACAAGAGTTCCTGATAAGAATGGATAGCCTAAGTATAAATCATGGACACCTGACTCATCTTCTGTCGCTTTAATTTGACGATAAAGATCTGTAAGTTTTTTGGATAAACTCATTGACTTTTCACTATCGATTGACGGCTTCAGTAAAGTGATCTTCTCTTTGATTCTCTGTTCTAAAATCGCCTTTAGAATTGATTCAGAATCTTGCCTTGTTTCCATAATATCTATTGCAGAAAGGTCGAAGCTCCATTTCTGATAAATCTTTAATAATCGAATGGAGCGATTACGTTTATTGATATTGTTTAGCTTATCTCTCATGTGCAGTAACTGATCTTTCAATGCTTTCACGTCCTCAAAACAGAAATTATATCGGTATGGTATTATTACATTAGAAAACTGAAAAATCAGCAAATATAACAAAAAATCTACGTATATTCATAATACAACACTGACAGCAACATTGAAAATTGAGACCAAACCCGTCAAGTTACATAAAACTAGACCCAGCATAAGCTGAGCCCGATGGTGGTATTTGTATCTGCGCAAGTTAGTATTTTACGTAAAAACTCAAATATCTTCAGTTCAAAGTTCAATCATTCCCCTAAACGATATCCGTTTTACATCTTAAATAAACCTAAAAATTTCCTTGGTGATTCATTTTTAATAGCATAGGACGATAGTTGCCCAAGCATTTGAGTTAATCCGTTCTCAAATTCTAAAGATTCATCATCTGCTCCAGTAAACGCATGAGTAATTTCATGTAACAAAGTACCCGAAAAATCAACTACGTTCTGTAATTGACTCCTTTTTATAGTAATCCTTTGTTCTAAAGGTTCCCATAATCCAAGTGCTTCAAAACCAGAATAATCTACCCTCATCGTCTCCGAAATACAGATCTCTTTTATGTTCTTTGTTTGGCTACTTGGTAGCCAATTTAAGATTAACTCTTTTACAGCAAAAACCTTTTGTTCATCTTTCGATAAAGAAGAAACAGTTATGTAATTAAACTGAAAACTTGTGTTAAATTCTTCTCGATAACCATCTAAATCTCGAATTGGCTTTCCTTCAATATCTTGGATTTTTGTAAGTCTAAAGGCAATGGACTCTGGAACAACCACAACTCGGTAACCATCATCTTGTGCATGAGTGACTAAAGAACCGCCATTCCTCATTTGATCAGGCGTGAGGAAAATTACATTTTCGCTAGCGTTCAAGATTTTACAGGCATGGAGTTGCACATCAGTCCATTGCAGCTCGTCATGAATATAACCGGTTTCAAAATTTTTCAGATCCGCTGCCATTTCATTAGCAACTTCTGAATCGGTACACGCAAGTAGTATAGATTTTACTCTGTCTGTGTAAGCACTCCGCCCAACGTTCGTCCGTTCTCGATTAAGCGCTTTGCGTAAAGCTGCATTTAAAGAGGTAATATTATAGCTAAACAGGAAATTCTCTTCTTCAGCTACACACAATCCGTTCACATAAATTCTTGCTTTATTCTGCTTATTTGGATTTAAGACAGATCCATATGTGGTCTTTTCTAATATTTCATCCCCAGAAAAATAAAGAAAAAAATCTTTGGCTTGTTCCATATCCTCATCTTTGACTCCATATAAAGTCACATCTGTCCCCACAAGAGTATTATCAGATGGTGGCTGAATCACCGCATGCAGAGTAAGGATATCTTCAAATCCATGCTTATTACTTTTATCCATAGATATATCTGCATGACGAGAACGAATTAAGATTCGGATATTCTGACGGTCAAAAGTAGCCATTGCATCTTTCAATCCTACACCAAATTTCCCAATTACCATCTCTGGATTATCTAACTTTTCCTTATTTTCATTTTGTGTAAAGTGCTCATATCGTAAACCACGGCCATAATCTCGAATGTGCCACGCTCCTTGTTCATCTTTATAAATCTCCGGGACAGATGTTTGCGATAATAGATGCTCATCAAAAGCATTAGCAATTAGTTCTCGTAAAGCATAGGCAGGGGTCCAATGTTCAAGCACTTTTTCAATATTTAAGTCAAATTGACGTGAAGCTTCCATGATCTTTCTCCTCCTTAAACATATTTCATATTGTCATTATGTATAGTCATGAAATGAGATTAGCTTCTATTTTTTTATCTACTTGAAAATAACCTCCACTCGAATGAAGAAAATCCAGAATATTTAATGCTGTCTTTATATATTTTAATTCAAAGAATCCTTTTTCGTAAAGATTTCCATTTCTGAGCCACCACTGTTAAGTATTTTCAATTATACTTGCAAACTCAAACTCATGTTAAGAGATCTTTTAAATGAGACGATAAGACCAAATTCCTTCAGTATATCAGCTCAATACTTCACGTATATAAATAAAAGCTCATTCCTACTCATCTTGAGATAGGAACAAGCTGTTACAAGTTGGAACATAAAATTATTTCATACTAACTCTAAATCTCACTGATCTCACTATATTTTTTGTTTAACCACTCTAATGCTACTTGCCCTTCTTCTTTCAAGATAACGCCTCGCTGGCTTTTATACTGAAAGTTCTCTTTTGCCCATAACAATAGTATCTTTACATATTCTAACGTCTCAATTTCACATGTGCTGTCCTCTTCATCTTCTTCTGCAAAGATATCTTCAAAAGTTGTAAAAGACTGGTCAGATCTTATTAAGTTCACATTCCCTCCACCTTCGTATAACGTTATTTCCCCTTTCTGTAATTCGATTAAGTTTCCGATCTCTTCCTGGATCGTGGCGAAGTCTCCAAATATATCCGATCCCAAAGAATTACTAATCAGATAACCATTCTTTAACGATGAATCAATGCCTAAGTCCACGATAACTTCGTTGAAATCTTCTTTATATTCAATGGTATACTTGTATTTAATCATGTTTGTATCTCCAATCTTTTTATTACAATGGACAGGCGGATGTAATCATATCAATATAACCATCAATAATTTATTCAGCATCTTTATTTGCTGTCCTGTCACCTTCTTTGATTATTTTCTGCATACAAAAAAGCTCGTTCCTCACAACATTCAGGTGGGAAGAGCTTTCGGATTTTTTACAACACCAATCGGGGTCATACGTTAACGTTTTTAGTGCTTGCATATCTTCCCAACTGTACAGCCAGTACTTGGACTATGAATACTATGGACGCATAAGATAAACGAACTTTCGTTGTTCCTCCAAATGATTTATGATTCACAATCAGTGAGTTAAGAATGTAAACCCAATCTTTTTTTTACCATATCTAATAAATTATAAATCTCCAGTTTAGCTTCTGGGTGCTCCTTCACGTACTTCTCACTGTAAATCATCAAATAGTTATAAAATTCATCATGCTCCATCACTGCCATTACATCTTCATCATATGCTGGCGGCTCTCCAATAAAACACACTTTCTGATCACCGATATACTCTTCCTCTTCTGGCATATGATAGGATGAAAATTGTACCTCCAGTGGACCTGAACCATAACCATGTCTCTCATGATCTCCGAAGTATGTTAATGCTCTTGGAAAATCAATAATCCAGAAATAAGATTCGACTAATCTATCTATTTCAGCTTTTGTTGTCAAAATTTTGTACATCATATCTCTCCTCCGATATTAATTAAAAAGCAGGATAAAAGTTCTTTATGTTCCCTTTTTCATCTACGAACCCCACAAATTTCAGCCCATTTAGTTCTCCTTTAACTATCCCGTTTTTCACGTTTCCAGTCTGTATCTGTGGCTCTAATGCTGCTTTTCCCCAATTATACATTTTTTCATTAGAAATTATATTAGGATCATATACTGTTTTGGGATCATTCACTCTCTTCCCAAGCACATTTCCATTTGAGTCCGTTATCGGTTCAAAAATACTTTTATCTGATTCACTTCGTTTCAAGGACGGAATTTGATACTCCACCTCGTAGATCCCCTCGACATTGTGCTTCTTGGGCTCACCTATAAAATAATCCTTTTTAACACTCAGCCCATACTTATTTGCGTCTTCTTGTAAGGCCTCATTAAATTTGTCCATATTATGACCACCTGATACTCCAGGTCTACTACCTCTCTTAAATCCATCAACGTTTACTAGGTGAGCATATGGCCTTTGCAATTTCTCAGCATCACTTACATGTTCACTTATTACTGTCTTAGTTACTTGTCCCTTGCCCTCAGAACCCTTCTTCTGCTCATTCGTTTTCCTCGCTTCAGCCGCTTCCAAATTCTTTTTAATCTTCGCCACAGCTGGATGAGAAGAAGGCAAGCGAAAAGGTCCTTTACCACCCGGCATACTCCCGCGAACCATCTGAAATGCCATAAATAGCTGGCTAAACTTTAGAGAAGTCAACATCATCTGAGCATATTTATCGGATACAGGCTCGCCTGTGAAGGGATGAATTCCATTTTCAAAGGCTTTGATCTGCATCGCATAAATATCTTCCCCTGGCGCTTCAGCATCCGTAGCTTGCATCCGACTAAAATCCCAATGCCCCTGATCCTTCTTAAATGCCTGAAGGGCTGCCTGATCCGTAACACCATTCTCGTTCACAGGCATCCACATCAGCTTCCCATACACATTGACTTGCGCCATCCGGTAGCCTTTATCCTCCGTACCCGCATCACTTGCTGAACTCCTCATCATTGCTGCCGCACCAACAGCACCAATAACACTGCCCAGACTGCCCTTCTCCGCGTCTGTATTCTCAAACCAGATCGCGATATCCTTTAACTCTTTCGAAGTATACACCATGCTCTCCAGTGCTTTATCCAATATAGGGCGCGACTGTTCAAACTCATAGTAGAATCGCTCCTGCGTCGCCCCCATCCACATCATCTGAACGAACATGATCTGTCTCGTCAGTTCACTGCGAATATGCTCCAACTGTTGTCTGGCCTGATCCACCTGATTGGATACATGATGTAGTTGCTCAGGATTCACCTTAATCGTACTCATCCGTTTTCACCGCTCATCTGATATATGATTAACCTATGTTAGCAGAAGTACTAGTACAATACATCCGCCTAACCTCCTGATTTCACTGCATGAACCTACGCTCAGAATGATTTATATCCGTCCTTCAGCCCCATAGGATCTCTTTGTAGGTATATATTGTTCATGAGGATTGTCCTTCAATTTGACGACTAAAGGATACTATGGCAATTTACTGCGATGAGCAGCATGATTTAATAAATAATAGAATTAATGAAATACTTGACTCAAAGTGATAGATAGGGGTACTATATGTTTGTATAAATGGAATATATTACAATTTAAATATTTATTTTGGAATCTTATATTTTCAAGGTGGGGATCAGAGCCTGTCATAGCTAAGATATCAATGCGTATAAATGAGTTTTACATTTTGTCTGCAACACATAATCATTGGCAGGCATTCATTTTACATATACATTCCTACTTCATAGAGTTTTCTAGCCTGTAGAGTTCTACCTCCTTTATTTCTGTGTCAGTAAAGAAAAAAGGGGAAGAACCATTTTCTTAAGAAAGGAGGGCAAGAGGCTTTAATCTGCAAGCAGGTCTATTTGTCGTTATCCATATTTTTGTAAAAAGAATACCCATAATAAGAAAGGTGGAATTTATTACCATGAAAAAGTTGGTTGGTTTAGCTCTTATTCTTGTTCTCGTACTTTCGTTTAATGTAGCTGCCTATGCAGATGGTGATGTGACTCAAGCCAAACCGTTAACAAAGGAAGAAATTATTAATTCAAAAGAATTCCGTGAAGCTGTGAAAGCGGCTAAAGCTGAATTTGAATCGCAGAAGGCTGATAATGCGGGTGGTCCAGTTCTGTTTGCGCCTGCTCCGAAAGTATCTCACATTAATGTATACGGTGTCGTATCTCCTAATGGCGGTCAAGAAATTTACGGCTTCAATAACAACCCGCTCTCCACAACCAATGATCATGGTGGGGCTTGGATTCAGTGTATTACTTTCCAGATCGGTTATGACAGCAGTCACTTCGGCAAACTCGCTGGCAATACAATGACAAACAACTGGTCTGAAGCTATTGATCTAGACGGTGATCGTGTCATAGATGCTTTTGCCCATTCTTGGGTTTATGAATCCCCTAATACAACAGGCGGACAATTTGTAGGTACGGTCTATTCCATTAACATCCCAACACAGTGGACCGCTTGGATTAATGTTCGTTAACAGGAAGGATGTTATCTGAATATTGGAGGAACTGGCTATATTGGTTCTATCCTGAGGAATACGGGAGGTAAGCCCAAAAGCTCATCAGCTTTGGATACGAATCGGATCGCCCCCAATATGATATGACAGCTCATTCTTCTGCTAACAATTACGTTAGCTTGATCAGGCGCAGGGATATTTCTCGCTGCGTCTTTTCTTATTGTGACTTTATCCTAAGAGCAGTAGCCAAGCAAAAATTGCCAAGGCAATGCCGAGTATCTTTTTGCCACAACAAGCCTGACTTGTATCCCAACAATGCCACGTTCGCACTACTCTTGAATTCAAACTTTAGACTAAATAATCCAGTGTCTCTTGTCGTACCTCTGAAATGCATCAAAAATAAACAAGCCAGCCCACGATTGGACCGGCTTGTTCATTCGAATTTCAACACATTAATTTGTTGAGAAAGCAAGGCGTGCATTTTCAACCGCTAATTAGGGAGATACGCTTCCCGCGCCACTATTTTGCTCTACTTTAGTACCCGGTAATTGAATCATTGGCGTATTTGATCCACTCACATATGGAAGGGCTCCATCCCATTTCTTGATGGTTTCATATTCAACGAGTTGGCTCGATAAGGATTGTTGAAGCTCTTTATTGGCCTTAGCTTGACCTTCTGCTTCGATCAATAGTTTGTCTGCATTACCTTGCGCTTCCACACGCTTGCGTTCAGCCTCTTTTTTGGCAATCTCCAGTTCAGTCGTTTTACGTTCCAGTTCTTGAGATGCTTCGACACGTTTATCGATTGCTTCCTGCGTCTTGGCGTCAGGTTGAGGAACGCCTACGGTAACGTTGGATACGATAAATCCTAACTCTTTAACATCATCAGAGAAACGTTGTTGAACATCGACGCCTGCTTCGGATGACTTTTCACCATACACATCAATGACTGTAAACTTGGAAATTCCTTTACGAGCTGCATCACGGAAACGTGTTTTGAGATATGTATCCTCTATTTCTTGAATGCTAATTGGCCCAAATGTATTGAATATAGAAGATACTTTACTTGGTTCTACCTGATAGTTGTAAGCAAAATCGATTGTGATGTTTTTTCCGTCAGAAGTTGCAATCTGAATGTCTCTGTATTCCACCGTTTGAATTCGGATCGGATATTTCGTTACTTTATCAAACGCTCCAACCAGTTTCCAACCTTGACTCAGTGTGCTATCTTTTACACCTCCATTGGGTGAATATACAACCCCGACATATCCATTAGGAATTCGTGTTACAAAGAAAGTCACCAATAATACTCCCACGATAATAACCAATGCAACCGCGATCGCCCCTGTTCTAAACGTCTTTGAATTTTTCATCAACATTCTCCTCTTGTTTGAATTTATTGTATTTCTTCAGAATTCTACTACCTATTTTATTGAATAGCGGGATCATTAATGCCCATAGAATAAATGCTAGGATGAAGATTAAAATGATTCCCCCAATAAATGGCATATTCGTCCTCCCCTCTTTGGATGTAACCGAGTACAAATTTATAAATAGCAACTAATTATATCCTTCTTTATATATACTTTGTAAATTCATATTAGGTTTCAATGATATCCGGCGTCGCTTCCTGTAGACCTCTGTAGGTACAACATATTCCGAATAAGACTGCCTTAGTCTACAAAAAAAAGAGCCATCAAATTGTTTGATGGCATTTACCAATGTGTAACCTATACGAACCAAAATTTATAAACCTTTGTACAGCAGGCTACTGTCCCTCTGAATATAGAAATACATAAGTACTCTCTTCCGACTTCTCTTCTGAGAAAACAAAACCTAACCGGTCAAAGCTCTTGATATCCTCCACATCTGTAATCTTCCGCTCAGCCATATATCGTACCATCTCACCTCTGGCCATCTTGGCCCGGGTTGCCTTTTCAACAAGTTTTCCATCGACCATTTGTCCGAACACACAAGTGATCATCCGGGTTGCCTCCTTCAGGAAAGGCGTGATGTTCTTGCTATACTCTTTGGAAGCCAAATTCAGAATACAATTGCTTTCAGATTGAAGCTGATCCGCCAACTTGCTGCCCCAGAATTGATAGAGCGATTTGAAACCGGGACCTTGCAGCTTACCCTGCATCTCCAACCGATACGGCGTAACGCCATCCAAAGGCCGTAAAATGCCATAAAAACCGGATAATATTCGTAAATGCTGCTGAAGATACGCCAGTTCCTCATTTTGAAAAACGCCCGGTGCCATATATTGATACTGAATGCCCTCGTAGGCATAGATGGCTGGCGTAAGATTTGCTTTTATATCCATATTCCGAATCCGCTCCACGTTCTGTTCGGCGATTGCATCGTTACACTTCCACATCACTTTCAGTTCGTCATAGGATAACTTTTGAAGCAAACTCAATAGCTGTTCTGACTCGTTTATGAATTGCGGCATCTGCGCGATAGCCATCAAATCGGTGTCGATCTTCATCTTTTTAGCTGGTGATATGATAATTCTCATCGTGCTAATCCATCCTTAATCTACCTTTGTTTTTGTCGTAATTCATTGTACAGGATTGAATGGGTAAATCCAATGGTGTTGCATATCATCCTCTATTATCTTAGTAAGTATGATTGAATTATTCATGCGGATCAGGCATCAGCTGAATCCATTCATCTGCTCTATAGTAGATATATTCCTGCGGATTGTCCTTGAATTTGACGACAACAGGATACATCGGCATTTTGCTTCGACGAGCAGTGATGCTTATAATCGTATTCCCATCTATTCCTTTTTCGGCGGTTAAATATGTTCTCAAGTCATCCTCCAGCTGCTTCATATCACTCTTATAAGAGCCATACCATGTAAAAGAAGCGATGACCACTAGTGCAACTATAACTAATGAGGTCTTTAGCAACTTCATTTCTACTCACCCTGACTTTAATTTATATTCTAATGATCCGAAATTTACCAAACTGATTGAACCCGCTGTATGGATAATATGGGCTATGATTTAGTCTATACAGATGACCCTGACAAGTTGGAATCCATTGAATTGGTTTTCAATAGAATCTATGACTATGACACTGGAGAAACCATTGTAGAGCCTACTTCGTTGAATATTCCTTTCACGGTCCAGAAGTAATCTAGCTCAACTTCATCGCTCAACAAGGAAAACATCCCATTTGAAAGATAAATTTCAATCTTAAAATGAAAAAAGCCAAAAATAGTATCCAGGACGCCCACATTGTTGGATGCTATTTTTGGTTTAACTTCAAATTTAAACTTAATGATGTAATGTTGGAGTCCTTTACTATACTTCAATGCGTCTCTTTTTTATAAACTCTGCCTCTCTATAGTCATTTCATTGGTGCAGTGTGACGACATTTAGGGAAACTACTGCATCCAAAAAAGTCCCCTCTTGAACCAGAACGTTTAACAAGATTGTTCCCACATTTTGGACAAGTGTTCTCCTGTATATGTACTTCAGAAGAAGCCTCTATAGTAACAACTTCCTGAACTCTCATGGCTAACGCCATCTCAATTAAAGCCTCTCTGTTTATTAATCTCACTTTATTGGACTTTGCAAGTTCATACGCAGCTGAAGTGTAATCACTATTGGAAACAACCCATGCTTCATCGGTTCCATAATACGCAATAGAGGACTGGGCTTCTTGGACCGCCTTGATCCCTACATTTTTACTGTAGCGCTTCGCTTGAACTGCAATTCGCTTTCCCTCTTTGACTAAGATTAAGTCAGCTCCAAAATCACCAATTGCTTTGGTAACCTCGGCCTTATAGCCTTGAGAACGAAAAAGATGCCCAAGATACTGTTCGAATTGGAATCCATCCATTTGATCAATCTCTGCTATTCCCGACCTCTTTAAACGCTTCATTCGTTTACGTTGAAGACTAACCATTAATGAAACCACACCTATAAATCCAAGAACTCCAACACATATTGAAGCTTTCCAAGAAGTTGTTAATAAATATGTACCCGCAGTGCCTACCAGCGTAACCAAGCCAGCTAGTCCCTGAAATAGTTCTTCTTCCTGTTTCGCCTTACTTTTTCTTCTTGCCATATTTCTTCCTCCCAACCTACTAAATACGCCCTTTGAAATAGGAAACAGCTAGATTACTTACTAGTTATTCTCATTTATAATTCATCTTCAGATTTCCATAAAAATCACATTTTGATAAATGTATAATATCCCCATGACATATCCTTTCCTTGAACAGCCTCAATTGTTTAGAAAATTCGGGATGCTCACCACTTAATAGAGCATCCTGTATATCAGATGCACCCTCTCACATTCTTGATTTGTTGTTTTACAGATCTAATCCTCAAAGAAGGATCGCTTTCGCAGTTCTTTCATCCAGAAGTGAATTTCTCCATTTATCTGCTTCAGTTCTAAGACCCTATATTCGGGTTAGGAGTTTTGTAATGTCTAACGGTGAGTTCATTGGGAAACGAACCATACAACCCGATCAGGGGGCAGTGAACGTTGCTGTATTGGTTGAAGCAATGATCCCTTCCTCCAAATCTTTCCTTTTATTTTTTTGGAATATCATAGAATATATAACCCACAATCTCATTGTCACCATTTAGTGGCAATTTAACATTTGGTAAACTATTATTTTTACAGTTTGACAGCTTTCTTCAAGTAAAAGAAAGAGCTTATCATCACCGTACATGACTGTAAAATCATCTTTTGAATCAATTATCTTTTTACTCTTCCACTGCTAAAATCTGCCCGTTCTTTTGAATAACATTCAATATTATTAATAGATACTATCGTAATACCAAATATTTTTTTTCGATTCGCTGTTCACTTTAATTTCTATGAAAGATGATTTTTCATTAAAAATTCTATAATAAAATAGCTCTTTTGATGTAATATCATTCAATGGATACTCAACGGTTACAGGTACATAAAAGTCAGTTTCCAAATAAGATTGTATCTCTTCTTATAATATTTCTTTTAATTTCAACATCTTTTTCCTCCCTGTTAAGGAATATAAAGGGCATGTTTAATCACTGGTAATTGCCCAGCTTCCCTAGACGGACTAAATATTAATTCCCAATGTCCAACTGTTACTGGTTCATTAAACTTGTAGCCCTTTGCAGCGGCTTCTTTTACAGCTGATTGGAAGCTTCTTATTAATTGTTGTTCAGTTAACTTTTACCATGCGATTAAGTCCTAGTTGAATATTCTACCATATGTTTAGTAGAGGCTAGTAGAAATGAAATACTAGCCGGAATCTTTCTCATACGTTTTTCCCTCATTTCTTTTTAATGATTGCAAACGATCCATCATCCATATTGAATTGATTATTCGGATTATCAAGACTGATGTAGTTGACCACCCACAACTTAATACCATTTTTATATTTTGCGAAAAATATAGCACTTTCTAAATTCGGTAGAATTTGATAACCAAATTTAGCGTCTAAACCATTATCAATACGCGAACCACCAGTCATGTCGATCACACCATTCGAATAATGTGAGATGCTAAAATCTTTAGCTTTTGGATAGATAGTTAGCTCCGAGAACACAGGGAATACATTTCTGTTTTTGTAAAATGATTTATCTAAGTCATTTACGAATAAAGGTGCATAGATACTTTTTTTCTTGTTCCAATCGCTAATATTCACCCCAATTAAACGATGAAACACAAGGCTGCCAGATCCGTTCCTGAACGTTTTCCTTTTACCTGAGATATCCGCAATGGACGTGTTTCCCGTTGTTAAATTAGAAACTAACTCAATGTTGGATTTTTCCGTACCTACCATACGTAATTCATTCAAATCATCAAAGCTTGTTACTTCTTTTTTCAGCACATTTTCGAGTCTTAGTAAAATAGCAGAAGATTCAGCACGAGTGGTCGTCTTGTCCATTCCAAACGATCCGTCTGGAAAGCCGTTCATCAGGTTAGTTCCCATTGCAAGCGCGAGATAAGGAATTTTATCTTGAGCAATTCCTGGTTTAAACGACTCTTTGACTGGAAGTAACGTTCCTTTCGTTTCAGCAAATGCTGTTTTATACTCAGCACTGGAAGCAACCAATCCGGAACTCAACCATTTGGCCATTTCTTCGCGAGTAATCGGAGTACTTGGTTTAAATCCGTTTGGATACTCTTTGGTATTAATGAACCCCAAAGTAACCGCCCGATCCACCTCAGCCTTACTCCAGTGTCCATTCAGATCCTTGAATGAATCAGTCTGGGCATCCTCCGGAAGTGTCTTGTCTTTGGCCACCCGTGAAATTAGGGATGCAAATTCTGCTCTTGTTACCGAAGCATTGGGCTTGAACAATCCATTACCGTATCCTTTGAAGTAGCCCTTGGAAACCGCAGATTCAATAGCAGACTTTGCCCAGTGATTAGCTTGTACATCTTTGAAGGTTGTTGTTGCGGCAGAAGCCTGGGAAGAAATCAATGTCGATACGAATACTACAGCGCTCATTATGGGTAACATTATTTTTTTCAACTGTTCCACTCTCCGATTAGTTAGATTTAGTTTGGTTAGATTTTTCTAGTTTCTGCATTTCCTTTGGGATATCTTGTTTTTTTCACACAGTTTACTACTATTATGTAAATTTTCACCTTGCTCCGGAATCTGCTTGTATAAAATCTTCTACGTTCTGATTAATGTAGTCCACCAGTTCCGACGTATGCTCCAGGTGCCATTCATCCAGCTGCTTAATACTCATTTGAAGATCCCACACGATGGGTACAAGTCGCTGACT
Source organism: Paenibacillus sp. 1781tsa1 (assembly GCF_024159265.1). NCBI lineage: Bacteria > Bacillati > Bacillota > Bacilli > Caryophanales > Paenibacillaceae > Paenibacillus > Paenibacillus sp. 1781tsa1. The sequence continues at coordinate 4,680,002 of NZ_JAMYWY010000001.1, forward strand.
ATGGCTGCTCTCGGTATACTCAAAAAAGTTCCGTTGAATCCGTTCAAAGGTACGACTCATATCCTGAGCTTGTCGTCTCCATTTGTCCGCAGTCTCTTGCAATTCCTCAGGAGTTAGCTCTACGGTCCCTGCGGAGTATCCGCCAACCACGTTGGCCACCGATTTGAATCCTTTGGTCAATGTGTCCCATTTCTATAATTCAGATCCTAATGTCTTGTCTTACAATAGCTTCCATGTGTAACTCTCCCTCTACTGTGTTGCATTTCTATTTAAAATATATCCTTCTTCTTGCAATGCACTCTTTAGTTGTTGGCTATAAATAAATGATTCTTGCTTATTGGTCTCATAATTAATAGACACACTAAACGTTTGCTCTTTGTGCTCTTTTACGTGGCCGTACACAGTCACCCAACTCATGGCCATTTTAGATGTTATCTCTTTATCCGTAATAGTTACCTCCAAGTTATAGGTATCCTTCAAATATCCAATTGCTATTGCTTCCGACCGATTTATAATTTTTTGATCCTTTATTTTTTTCTCATTCACACCTGCACAGCCCCCTAATATTAGTAACAACATAGCAACCAAGATGATCATCACCATTCGGTACATAATCTTCCCTCACTTTCGATTCAATGAGCAACCACTATATATAAAACCTCATTTATGTCTGATCACAGCAATCGAGCCACCATCCATCCTTATCAAACTGGGAATTCGGGTTATTGAGACCAATTTAATTAGTAACCCGTAGTCTTACTCCCTTATTATTTTCTTAGAAGAATTGCTTTCTGTTCATACTAGGCAGATTGATACATCCATACTTTCATGCAATTTGTTTACTATTTAGATCCACCTGTAAAATCAATAACAGAGAGCGTAGAATATATTGTGTATTGTGTAAATAGAAAAAGGAGACCTTTTCTATTAGAATTGGGCTAGCACACAACAATTCAAAAGAGAGGTCTTCCCTATGAATCATTTTACAACAGATTTAGTTCAAGCTTTAGTCACCAAACAAGATATTACAGAAGTATCTCGCAAGCCTTTTTGGATTACGAAATATACGACCGTGCTGGTGTAAATTCTGGCAACTCTCTTAGCGGTTCGTAAACCCGCACGCTTCATACCGAGTATGGCGACTTGCAGCTTAGTATGACCCACGAGAAGCGCTATGTCTGCGTTTATATTGATGCTACGTACATCCCTGTGAAGCGTGCAACGGTAGCCAAGGAAGCGGTCTATATTGCCGTAGGCATTCGTAAGGATGGCTCCAAAGAGGTCCTTACGTACGCGATTGCACCGACCGAATCCGCTTATATCTGGAAAGAGCTGCTTCAGGAAGTCAAAAAGCGTGGCATGCAGCAAATCCTTCTGTTTCCTCCGACGGATTGATCAGGATCGTGAATGCAATCAAGGAGGTGTAACCTCAGGCGAAGTATCAAACCTGTTGCGTTCATTTAGTTCGTGTCACGGATCTAGCAGAGATCTGGGAGATTTCAAGTGTACCGCGCTGAGGATGAAGAAGCAGGTAAAGCTGCTCTGACTACCTTGAGGATCTACATAAGAAAGGCCATTTCATTTACACAAAATTCCTTGACGCTGCCTTTAATTTGTAAACAACAAATTAAAGAAATTATTTTAAGGGTAACATGGGTTATATGTGCTATTGGTTCATTGAATGTTGAATTTAGCTAGTACTACATAGTCCCACAAAAAGAAAGCCCTCAAGAAAAAATCTTCGGGCTATATCATACCTTTATGATTGAGGGAACATCTCCAAATATGTTTCGTACCAATCAGGGCATTGTGCTTTGATTAAGGAGAGCACCTCTGTCAAAGCAATACCATGTAGATGAGATAATTTATCATAACTTATCTGTTGTGTTGAAAGCCAAATTTGACCAATAGACTCTCCACAACTTGCCTTGATCATGTCATCACAGTTACTTTCATTTGAAACTTTAATTAATATATCCACAGTCTCAGCATCTTGGAAGTTCTCTCCTAATTCAATTACTGCGTCATCTTTTTCTGCATCTGATGCTGTTGGATCTGTTAATATTTCCAATAAGCTTTCCCTATTCATAGACTTCACTCCCCTAATGAAATATGAGTTCCAACACTTCTACCGCCCTTTTCACCTGTAAACGGATTAACGTATGTTCCCTTATCGTCTAGTCTAGCATCAAAACGAGGTTGATTACTCCCTGCACCCAGTCCTTCCCTTGTACTAGCTTCGGGTTTTAACTTCAACCTCCAACTAAACGTTCCATCGCCGTTCTTTACTCCCCATTGCTCGACACCACCAGCAGTATCTTGTCTCACCCAATCATTTTTTTCTGCCCAAATCCTTAAGTTAGCAGTATTCTTGGAAATGCTACCAGTGTCTTTAACTAGAGCATTCCCCGTCCCGTTAGCACCCTTGCTCAACTTTTCTCTCTTAACCTTCGCTTCCCGAATTGTTTGCTTCACTTTGTCCAATGCTGCACTGGTTCCACGACCTTTTATATGGACCTTTGCTGCCTTTCGCATTTCCAACGACCAGGCCCATCCCGCCTACGATTTGGCTCCATTTCAGAGATGCGATCATCATCTTGGCGTAAGAGTCCGTGACAGGCTCTCCCGTAAACGGGTTAACCCTCAACTCCAGTGCTCCAATCTGTAACTGGATCAGATCCTGATCTATTGGTTCGACAGGACCAGGGCCTTGATTCAAGCTGCTATTATCCAGTTTACCCTTGTCCTTCTCATACGCCTGAAGGGCTGCCTGATCTGTCACGCCCTTCTCATTAACCGGTAGCCACATATGCCACTGCGAATTGTACACCATCCGGTATCCTTTATCACTAGGACTATTCGCTGCTTTCAGCCCGATAGACATCGTAGCTACGGAACCTGCCACTGCTGCCCCGCTTATCTCATCTGCCTGCTGAAAACGGACACCAATGTCTCGGAGTTCCTTCGCGATGTGGGTCAAATGCTCCAGCGTTTCGACCATGCGGGGCTGGGTTTCTTCAAATCGTTCTAAAAACCGTTCTCGCACCATCCCAGACCACATCGATTCCATCCAGCGGATCAATCGAACCAGTTCCTCGCGTGTATCTCCCATTCGCGCGCGAGTCCGTTCAACCTCTCGTGAGGCTTCAAACAAACGCTCCGGGGTTACTTGTATTCTACTCATCGCTTTCTCCATCTGTCCAATGCCGGACTCTATGTCTTCCTTATCTCAACCTATTGTGCTCTAAACGTTTGGCATATTTCGTGCTTGTTTTAGCTGCACGTTCTCGCTTAATGCGGCACCTGTGCACTGAAATCATCTCTGCTGGAACGGTCGGCATGGTAGAACACCACATCTCCATCCCTTAAAGTAAACGAGTTGCCGTAGCTATCCTCGACTTGACGCTGAAATCCTTCCAGCAACCATTGGTTCATCAGCGGTGCATGGATATATTGCAGATGCGGAGACCCCAGATTCCCTTCCTGGATCGATTCCAAGTTAAAGTTGACCACGATATAACCATTTTTCATGAAGATCGGTGACTTGGCATCCAAACCACCATGGGTACGCCCATAATCGGCCAGATTGGTTCCTGCTTGAACCACGTAAGGCTCGGTGGGTAGACTATACTCTCCATACCACTGCTGAATGGCAGCATTTGCACGAAGTACATCCGCACTTGCGTTCGTCGGAATATTGGTTTTGGGTCCGATAAACGTACGTAATTGCTCAGGCATCAGCAATAGACTGTATCCGCCTACAGGAGTTTTCATCTTCGTAAATTTATCCCGGTAGTACTCCTGATACGTACGTTCACTCATCATGCCTGGATGAATTTCGCCATAGCGGTTATATTTGTAAGTCGCCGTATCTCGTAGCTGTTCCGAAGGTACTTGACGTAATCGATCATTGAGAATAACAAACCGCTTGACTTGATCCTCCGCTGAACCTATACGAATAAAACTTCGCTGGTTCGTCGAGTAATACAGATCTACTGGTACGCGTGTTTTCCCATCTTTGCTAACAAAATCAAAGGTTGGAGTCAGGCGAATGCCGTCTCTGGACCCGAACATATTGCCCTTGGTTTTGAAATCAAACTTAAAGTGATATCCCGTCTTCACAGCCACATTTTGATACCCTTGCAGCGGATGACTGCCTGGGCGAATCGGTACGGTGAATTGCGGTTTGTTCCCCCGCTTGTCACCGTCGATGCCCTGCGTTCCCGTCCAATAACTGATCCAAGTTGGGGCAATACTGCCCTTAAATCGCCGGAAAACAAGCTCCCAGTTGTAGTCTGCAATGTCCGTGATTTCAAAGTCGTATAACCTCCCAATGACCTCCACGGATACTTCGTCGCTGGCCAGATGATAGGTTAGATCTGTGTTGGCATCGGGTTGGGCATTGCTTCTGGACATCGATTCAAAGTCGGCAGGTGCATTCTCTGCAATATTTCGGAACTCCACTTGGTAATCTCCTTCGTCTACCCATACAGGCAGATAAAAGGTGGTATCGAGTACGTACACCGGAATATCAATCCACGTACTCCGCGGGTAAAACTGTGTCCGGTCGGCACTGTATACGTCAAACGGAAACCGCACCTGTTTGATCCGATAATATTTGGCATAATCCCGATCCCCATATCCCGGATACGAGTTGACATCCAAATGCTGTCCGCTCGTGGGGATACGTACTGTGAACGGCCGCTCCAGAATAAGGGCAGACCGATCCATATTCGGTATCGTTTTCTGATTATGAGGCTGATCGTCTGAAACAAGAGAATAGTTCACGACTGGAGTATGCACAGTGACCGTGTTAATCCCCGGAATTTCAAAGGTTTCTTCCTCATTACCATCATTAACATTTCCACTCATTAATTCATAACGGATTTCGCCTGTACTAGGCGTATCCTTCTTATTTAACAAGGTTTTGGATATTTCATTGTCAGGACTGTACAGAACATCTTTGCCAATCATTTGGGGTTCTGCGATCTGACCTGGCGTTGGCCCCGTTTCTTCTACTTTTGCGTTGTCCATGACAACAGCCCCATTAAACTTCAAATAGTCATTCTTAACTTGGATCTTGGGCACAGCATCTTCCGCAATTGATGAGAGATCATCTGTTGGTGTTGGAGGTTCGCTGGTCCCTCCCGGCACTGGCTGTGAAGGCGCTGTTAACACAGCCGGTGTATTGGGTGCGTAAAAGGTACCGTTCGTAGCCGCCGCATAGATGGGACTACGATAATCAGCAGGATATAGTTCAATCTGTGGTAGAGCATAGTTTTTTAGGATCGCATCGGTTATCTCATAAACGAGCAAAGTGTCAATTTTCCAATACTCGAAATCCCGTTTCACAGTATAGGTGTAGGGTACTTTTACATCTCTAGATCTTGGAGTTGATACCGTTGTCGTACCACCTTTACCATCCGAAATTTTCTTTTCGTCTGTCCACGTTTTGTTATACGTTTTTTCAACAACTACGGTATATGTACAAGTGCCTTGCATATTCACAAACTTATTTTGGAATAGGTAACTTAGACCAAATACATTGCCATATAAACTCTCAGAGGTAGGGATACCTCGCAGTACGTCAAATGGCTCACTTCCACGTTGATCGGCCTTAATAACTGCGCTTGCATTAGGGTCCATTCTCTCCCCTGTCATTTCTCCGACAGGTGACTCTGCACATGCCGCATCAGGAGTTTCCGGAATTTCAGGTGGTGGCGTGTCGCCAACTGTAATCGTTACATTTTCATAAATGTAATACGGTCCATCTTTGGAATTCTTCCATTTCGCGGTGATGATAGCCGTTCCAACGTTTTTAGCAACAATTTGCCCTGTTAATTTTTCTACGTAAACTACTTCTTTTTGGTTAGAACTCCATTCAATTTGATCGACACGCTTGGAGACATTCACCCAGTTACCGAATTCTTCTTGGTCGTATGCTTTAGTTCTGATCTCTGCAACCAATGATTTTACATCATTTAATTGAAGCTGCATGTCCTCTCTAACCCGGATCTCTTTGGTTTCCGTAACGTAACCACTGTAATCAATCTCTAGTGGTGTGTAATACTCAACTTGATATTTTGGATCTCCATCCTGTCTTGTACCATACGGAGTTTTCTTTTCCCATTGATAATCAGCAACATTATCCGCGTCTACAGAATCAGTACCAGTTCTTGTTTCTATGGTTACCAGTAGACTCCCTTTTTTGTAGTCCGGTTTTGAACCTGGCTTAATTGAATAGGTTTTATCTGAGGTGTTGTATTTAATATCATCAATTTCTATATCTGTGACGTGATCTCTCTTGAATTTATTACCTGTTGGTTTATCTTGTAATGAATCCGGTACGTAGTTTTTCGTGTTAATCTCATCTTTAACAAATTTATCTGAAGGAAGCTTCAAGGGAAGAGCATCTAATTTAGAAGAGTAAGTATTCGTTTCTACCCTACCGTATTTTTCACTTGTTGCTTGCCATACTTTAAAATCGCCTTGAGTCCATATAGTCTTGGGCCTAGGATTAGCTTTTCCCGTAACTTTGACTTTGATCGTTTGCTTTCCTCTCGCTAATCCGCTTGGTTTCACTTCTATGTCTTTATCTGGATACCCGTTCTTAAAGTTAGCATAGGTTTTAATAGACATAACTCCGAAGGAGTAAATTAGGAATATTACGAGTAATGATAGAACAGTCCATTTCTTTTTCATTTTATAATCCCTGCCTAGTTGCTATTTGAAATAACTGCATATGAACCGTCGTCCATGTTAAATTGTCCGTAAAAGTCTTTGATTTTAAGATTTTCCACAACCCACACCTTCACACCATTTTTATTCTTTGCAAAAAACTTTGCAGGCTCTAAATTAGGAATTACTTCGTATCCATATTTTTGGTTCAATTCATTTGTGATAGTCATCCCACCAGTCATATCAATAACACCATTCTTATAATCTCCAATGTCAAAACCCTGTTTCTTTGGATAAATCGTGATCTCTTTGAATACAGGAAGTACGCCGCTATTCTTATATTTGTTCATTCCGAATTCAGTCATGAACAACGATGTATAGATGCTGCCTTTCTTCTTAGGCTCTGACGTGTTGATACCAATTAAACGATGGAACACCAGACTACCAGATCCGTTGCGGAACGTTTTCCGTTTCCCTGAAATATCAGCGATAGAAGTTTTACCTGTAGTCAGGCTAGATACTAATTCAAGATTCGTTTTTTTCGTACCCATCATTCTCAATTCATTCAGATCATCAAATGTCACAGCTTCTTTTTTCAACACATTTTCGAGTCTTAGCAAAATGGCAGAAGATTCAGCGCGAGTGGTCGTCTTGTCCATTCCAAACGATCCGTCTGGAAAACCGTTCATCAAGTTGGTTCCCATTGCAACAGCGAGATAAGGAATTTTATCTTGAGCAATTCCTGGTTTAAACGACTCTTTGACTGGAAGTAACGTTCCTTTCGTTTCAGCAAATGCTGTTTTATACTCAGCACTGGAAGCAACTAATCCGGAACTCAACCATTTAGCCATTTCCTCGCGAGTGATCGGAGTACTTGGTTTAAATCCGTTTGGATACTCTTTGGTATTAATGAACCCCAAAGTAACCGCCCGATCCACCTCAGCCTTACTCCAGTGTCCATTCAGATCCTTGAATGAATCAGTCTGGGCATCCTCCGGAAGTGTCTTGTCTTTGGCCACCCGTGAAATTAGGGACGCAAATTCTGCTCTTGTTACCGAAGCATTGGGCTTGAACAATCCATTACCGTATCCTTTGAAGTAGCCCTTGGAAACCGCAGATTCAATAGCAGACTTTGCCCAGTGATTAGCTTGTACATCTTTGAAGGTTGTTGTTGCGGCAGAAGCCTGGAAAGGAATCAATGTCGATACGACTACTACAGCGCTCATTATGGGTAACATTATTTTTTTCAACTTTTCCACTCTCCGATTAGTTAATTTAGTTTGGTTAGGTCTTTCTAGTTTCTGCATGTTCTTTGTGAAGCCTTTGGTTTTTTACACGGTTTGCTACTATGTAAATTTTCACTGTGCTCCGGAATCTGCTTGTATAAAATCTTCTGCCTTCTGATTAATGTAGTCCACCAGTTCCGACGTATGCTCCAGGTGCCATTCATCCAGCTGCTTAATACTCATTTGAAGATCCCACACGATGGGTACAAGTCGCTGACTATGGCTGCTCTCGGTATACTCGAAAAAGTTCCGTTGAATCCGTTCAAAGGTACGACTCATATCCTGAGCTTGTCGTCTCCATTTGTCCGCAGTCTCTTGCAATTCCTCAGGAGTTAGCTCTATGGTCCCTGCGGAGTATCCACCAACCACGTTGGCCACCGATTTGAATCCTTTGGTCAATGTGTCCCATGCTTCGCGCGCGTGATCAAGTATATTATGCTCCGAAGGCTTTCGCGGAGAGAAATTTACTCGTTCTCCAGTAACTTCATCATAAAGAGGATTATCAATATATCCATCTTGATCGAAGCTATAGTGCTTCATATCGTGATATTTAGGACCATCCTCAAAAAACGTATCCACTACCTTGGCCCAAACGTTAATGCCATAGTTTTCATTTCCATCTGCATAGTTAGAATCAATAAGAAACGTGGCCCCCACATGCCGCTCATAACCTCCAAAAAAACCACTTGCAATGCCATCTCCAGGATGTATAAAGTTAGTCACTAGTCCATCAAATGCCCCCTCCTCTGCTTTCCTTCTCATCTCGGGAGTAAGCGATGCTACGACTGTGGGAGCGCTAAAAGTAACGGCATTTAATCCAGTGTACACCGCTGCATACTGTGCATTAGCACCTCCCAAAGAATGACCCGTTAGGGAAAACTGTAGGTCTTTATGTTGGTCTGTCATGCTCTTGACATAGCTTTCTGCCTCGTAGAGTTGATTAAAGCTACCCACATTTTTATCTACCGTCTTTTTGACATCGCCAACCCAATCATTTAATTTTGTAATGCCTAACCCATCTTCAACCCCACGTGAGAAGTCTTTCCAGAACTTCGGTTTCCAATCTATTGCACGTTCTATGGTTGCCCCGATTTCGGGGAAACCAATATGTAAAGCATCCGTTCTAAAATCTGGAACAGATCTTGCCGGAATTGCGTCCCCTTCTGTTCCTCGAAATGCAATTACCGCTTGCTTCGTCTCGGGATTGTAGAATGTAACAGCATCCATACCGGATACATTATGTTTCTGATCTAGCACTTCCCAGCCAGGAATATCTGTGAATTCTTGTCCGACTTCTACTTCATCATATGAATATTGCGACATTACCTTGTAATTTTGATCAGTAATTATTTCACTAGATAAGCGTTCTATGTTCATCACATCCTATATTATTGTATATTATATCCTTTTTCATTAAGGGCCTTCTTTAGTTGTTTACTATATCCGAAAGATTCTTGTTTATTTGTTTCATAGTTTATATACACACTAAAAGTTTGATCTTCATGTCCTGTTACATATCCATAGATAGTGACACGACTCATCGCCATTTTAGGTAGAATTTTTTTTTTTGTTATCGTTACATCTAATTTATACTTATTTTTCAAATATTCAATTGCTATTGCTTCTGACCGATTTATGATTTCTTGATCCTTTATTTTTTTCTCATTCACACCTGCACACCCCCCTAATATTAATAGCAGCATAGCAACCAAGATGATCATCACCATTCGGTACATAATCTTCCCTCACTTTCAATTTAATGAGCAACCACCATATATATAAAACATCATTTCTTTCTGATCACAGCAATCGAGCCACCGTCCATATCAAATTGAGAATTCGGGTTATCGAGATCAATATAGTTAGCAACCCATAGTCGTACTCCCTTATTGTTTTCTTTGAAGAATTTTTTTGTATTCATGTTGGGCAAATTACTGTACCCATACTTTTTCATGCAATTTGTTTACTATTTTAGATCCACCTGTAAAATCAATAACACCTCATACTCATCTAGCTCGACATCGGAGTTTGATGTTATTGAAAACGTAATTCGACTTTTCGTATGCCTTGAAATCACTCAACTTGATGACTTTAAATTGATTATCATCTGAACTCTTGAAATCCTTGTTCCTGATCCAATCATACCTACAGTAGATAATCCTGCTAATACAATTAATAAAAATTTCTTCATTTAAATAATCATTCTTCATTCTATTATGTGTTCCTCTTTCACTATATGGGCCATTTCATCTAGTCTAATAGGTTCAAAAAATCAATTATAAATGGAAATAGTAAGAATATTTTACCACTAAACTCTCAAAAGAGGTAGGTATAAGGTATGATTGCTAGACTAGAGTCTTCGAATTTACCACCAGATTTATTAACTACAACAATAGATCTAGACTTATTAGGACCATCATTAACTTTCAATTCAGTGTGAAACTCTAGTTATAGTCTTGTAAATCATACGAACTTAAATTAACCCCGATGAATCCTGCACTTCGCAGCACCCACCGGGGTTATACTATGGTATCCAATTACTGTCTACGAATTTAATTCTCCACCAACTTATCTCATCTCGTAAAATCATGCTGCCCAATGGTCAGCAGCGTCGGCCTGCTCTTGCTCCACACCGAAGTGGCAATCTTCGGATTGTAATAATACAGCGCTCCATTCGTAGGATCCACGCCATTTAATGCTTTGCGTGCTGCCTTATAAGAGGTCGCCGTCGGCTTGGTATTAAACTGGCCATCGTCCACCGCCGTGAACTGACCTTTCTGGAAAATGACCTTCGAGATCGATGACGGGAACAAATCCGAATGCACACGATTCATGACAACCGCTCCTACAGCGACCTGCCCTTCAAAAGATTCTCCGCGTGCTTCGCCATGGATCAGCTTCGCCAACTGGCGCAGCGTCTCGCCTTCGGCTTTGGCCTTTTTATTCAGCCTGTTCAGCGTTGCCGGACCTGCAACACCATCCGCACTGAGTCCTTGCGCCTGCTGGAACTCGCGGACAGCGCTTTTGGTGATCGAACCGTAATAACCGGTCATACCGGCGTCAAAATACCCCAGGTCGCTCAATTGCTCCTGCAATTGCAACACATGTTCACTGCGAACGCCCTGTTCCAGCTTCTGTGCCCCTGCAGAAGGCGCTACCACGGTCAATCCCAGCGTCAACGCGCAGGCACCGAGAAGCATGCTGACCCGCCCTGCTCTTTTGCCAACCGTTCTCCCCTTCCCATGAGTAACTTTCCGACTGACGGTGATAGGTTCCATAGTGTGATCATTCGTCCGCACATCAGATCCTTCATTCAGATTACCAGCTCTAATCCGTACATCCTCACTGCCCGTGTACTCCATATTTTTCGTATTCGTTATGTTATTCATGATATTATTGACCTCCATCTCTTTCGTAGGTTTACTTTCATCCACAACATACACATCGTACATTCCGTTCATCTCACTCAGTTGTTTAATGTTATTATCGCTGTACGTTACATGTATGTTGTTATTCCCATGTTCTCGCACCATGTCAATCACGTTGTTGTGGCTTCCATTTATGCTATTCGCTCGAGTCGCTTCACCCATCGTATTGGTCTCATTGAATTCACGCATTTGATCCATTTCACGCTTGGTCTGCATCTTTTCGTTACCCTCCATTTTCTGAATCCAGATCCCACTTCTTTCCCCTGAATCCTCACGGCTCTACATCCCGAGTGTCATTATAGGATATAGAAAAAATGCCGTCTATCGGACCGATGGAGCATGTAAAAATGAGTCTTGGACATAACAAAAAAAGGTATGAGCCCATGGTCGTATCAGGGTCACACCTCTTCTTGTATCAACCTTGTACCGCTTGTCTAGCCCCCGTTTCCGTAGGCAGGCAGACCCGTACAAAAGTTGCGCTTGAATATAATGACAATTACTCGGCGAGTTCTTGTCCCTTCGTTTCCCGGCCCCAGAACAGCACAGCCGCTGCGCCAATGAGGATTGTCACGAAGAAAATCGTGAAAATCAGGCTGATTGCCACTTCATGCTGAACCAGCATACCGACCATCAGTGGAGCAAGTACGCCACCGATCCGGCCTACCGATGTGGCAAGACCGACACCCGTCGAACGAACGGAAGTCGGATATAATTCCGGGCTGTAAGCGTACAATCCACCCCAAGCACCCAGGTTGAAGAACGAGAGGCAGATCCCCGCAGCCAGAATCGTTGCTTCCGTGGTTGCGAGTCCAAACGCAATCGCACTGCACGCAGTCAATGTAAGATAGACAACAAGTACGAACTTGCGACCGTAACGTTCAATGAAGTACGCTGCGGTGAAGTAACCTGGTAATTGTGCGATCGTCATGATCAGCACATATTGGAAACTTTTAACCAACGTAAATCCTTTGGCCATTACAACCGAAGGCAGCCACAGGAACATTCCATAATAAGAGAAAATGACGGTAAACCACAAAATCCAGAGCATCAACGTTGTACGGCGATGTGGTGCTGACCAAACGGTAGCCACTTTCTCGCGGAACGTGATTTTACGAAGTTTGGCGTGATTCTTATACCGCGGCGGGTCCTGAATGGCACGACGCAGATATAATGCATAGAACGCCGGAAGTGCACCAATGGCAAAAGCAATTCTCCATCCGTACTCCGGAATGACAAAGTTGGCAATGAGCGCCGATACAATCCAGCCTCCTGCCCAGAAACTTTCCAATAATACAACGGCACGTCCACGTTCTGCTGTAGGCATCGACTCCGATACCAGTGTGGATGCCACGGGCAGCTCTCCACCAAGTCCAATACCCGCAACCAGACGTAGTGCACACAATACGGCAAATCCAGTCGCCAATGCAGACAGACCGCTTGCAATCGTAAAGATTAACAAGGTCCACATCAGAATGGCCTTCCGTCCAAAACGGTCTGCAAGTGCACCTGCAAGCAAAGCACCTAATGCCATACCGATCGAGTTAATACTCGTAAGCACGCCGACTTGTCCCGGACTGAGACTCCATTCCTTGGCGAGTGCAGCCACGATAAAGGAGATCATACCAACTTCCATCGCATCAAACAGCCAGCTCATGCCGGCACTGAACAGCAGCTTGCGCTGCTTGGGATTCCGCAATACTTCCAGTTTGCTCATCACTTATAGCTCCCTTGATCTCTATGTAGTCACTCTGACACTAAATCATTATTATGCAGAATGCTCCAGAAATCAATGCAAAATAAGCTTTTCCTTCCGATTTCTACGATACCTCACCCCTTAAGTGAACCCGCTGTCAGACCTGCAACGAAGTAACGCTGGAGTAACAGGAACAGCACAATCATCGGAATAGCAGTGACAAGTACACCCGTGAGCATCATCGGATAGTTGGTTACATACTCCCCACGGAATTGCATCAGTGCTAGTGGTAAAGTCAGCTTGGACTTACTGCTAAGCATGAGCATCGGAATAAGCAAGTCATTCCATACCATGACGAGCAGGAACGTCGCTGTTGCCGCCAGCGAAGGTGCAGCAAGTGGCAGTGCAATCCGGGTGTAGAGCCTCCATTCGCTTGCTCCATCCATACTGCCCGCTTCCAGAATCTCCGAATTGAGCATGCGCATGAAGCCTGTCAGCATAAATACAGAGACAGGCATGAGCATCGCGGCGGATACGACAATCAGGCCCGTCAGACTGTCTGACCACCCGAGTGTACGCGTGAGGGAATAGATTGGCAGCATGCTCACCTGAGAAGGAACAATTAGGCCTGCCACGAACAGCGCAAATACGATTTTGCCTACGCTGCCGCCCCAGCGGACAATGGCGTAAGCAATCATACTGCTCAGCAGCAGCTCAATCGCAACCGTTCCCAGCGTTACGACCATACTGTTTCCGAAGTACTGCCACATCGGCTGATTGCGGAACATACCAATGACGTTATCCCACGTGAACGGGTCAGGCCAGCTGAATGGACTGGTGAAGAAGTTGCTACTTGTTTTGAACGAAGATACAAATACAAAATACAGCGGAACAAGAATCAGCAGCGCGTACACCAACAGGATCAGTCGATTGAACCATTTTAAAACCATATAAACTCCCTCCCTTCTTTTTTTAAGTCTATTAGGTCAACTTCGGTGCCGTTCAGGTTCGCCGTTCGGATGGAACGGAAACGACAAATACTTCTACATCTCATCCAGTCACGGCTCGCATACTCACGAACACGCGTCCAATCTTCAATAGCTTACCCGGTCGGCACGCAGTGCCTTGAACTGCAACAGCGTCAAGAGCGCGAGCAACACCAGGAAGATCATGGAACCGGCAGAAGCCAGACCAAATGAATAGCTGCCAAAGGCGGTATGATAGATATATGTTGTCAAAATTTCAGTTGCGTAGTTCGGTCCTCCGTCCGTCATGGTGAAAATGAGGTCAAATGCCTTGAACGACTGAATGGTCGTATAGGCCACAACAATCGTTGCCGAAGGTGCCAGCAGTGGCCAGGTCACGGTACGGAATACCTGCCATTTGCTGCCGCCGTCCATGCGAGCCGCTTCATACAGTTCTGCCGGGATGCCTTGCAGACCTGCGATGAATACAATCATCATCTGTCCGGCATGTGCCCATACCTGTACCGCAGCAATGGAATAGATGGCGATCTTGGGATCTCCAATCCAGTTACGAGCGATGCTGCTCATGCCCGCTTCATTCAGTCCATAGTTGATCAATCCAATGGATGGATCATACATGAACGCCCAGATCAGTCCGACCGATACGGAGGACAGAATCGCAGGCAAGAAATACAATGCCCGAAGCACAATGCGTGTCTTGGTATTGCGTACCAGGAGCAGAGCCAGGACAAGTGAGATAAAGGTTTGTGCTATAACTACCGTTAACATGAACTCCACGTTATTACCAAAGGCTTTGCGGAATACGATGCTGCTGAGACTGTCCTTGTAATTATCCAGCCCTACAAATGCATACGACGGGGATACCCCGTCCCAATCCGTAAAGGAGTAGAACAGCCCCGTCAATGTAGGAAATACGAACAGTGCCACGTACAGCAGCAACCCGGGTAACAAAAACAGGGATAGCTGAAGACGGTTTTTCATCGTTTATTTCCCGATATGCTGATCAATGATCGCTTGTGCCTGCTGTGCTGCTTCTTCTGGAGAAGTGCCGCTCAGCACGGCCTGAATGGAGTTGGTTACGGCTTTTTGATTATCTCCATTCAGGATGGTGAACCGTGGCTGGAACACGGTCTTTTTGCTCGCCCATTCTCCGGCTACCTGAAGCTCAGGCGTATCGTACTTCACATCATTCACCGTTACATTCTGTCCCGTCTGGTTGGCGTAGTCACTTGCTACATCGGGATTGCTCAAAAATTCAAGGAACTTCTTCGCTTCTTCCGGATGTTTCGACTTGCTGTTCACCGCGAGCATGAATGTAGTGGTATGCACCCCTTCATATTTCGCCTGATCGGCACTTACTGTAATTGGTGCAAGCAGTTTTTGCTCCAGATTCGGGTTTTGCTGTTTGTTCTGAGCGAGTTGATATGATCCACTTGCCAGCATCGCTGCTTTTTCCTGAATGAATAATGCGCCTGCCGCAGGGTCTTTAGTACCCAGTGCATCCTGCTGGAAGTAACCTTTATCGTTCAGTTCCTTGATTTGAGTCAATGTTTTCACCCAGAACTCATCCGTCAGTTTCGCTTCGCCAGCTTCCACTTTGGTAAAAATGTCGTCACTTGGTGCATTGTTCATTACCATCGTATTCATGAATT
Organism: Paenibacillus sp. 1781tsa1; assembly: GCF_024159265.1. Lineage (NCBI taxonomy): Bacteria > Bacillati > Bacillota > Bacilli > Caryophanales > Paenibacillaceae > Paenibacillus > Paenibacillus sp. 1781tsa1. Next base: position 4,695,725 of record NZ_JAMYWY010000001.1, read on the forward strand.
GCCCTGGGCCAATGTCCGCTCCGGCAAAGGCAATCGGAATGATGCCATTGTCTTTCAGCTTCTGGCAGAGTGCCAGAAAGCCTTCCCAATCCGTTGGTGGCGTCAGTCCATATTTTTCAAACAGCTTCACATTGTAGATTGGATCGTTATATACGAGTTGATACGGGATCGCATATTGCTTGCCATCGTGCTGTCCTGCTTCAATCAGTTTCGGATTGTAAGCCGAAAGGAACGATGATCCGCTCAGGTCCGTGAACAATCCCGCCTTGGTGAAGGCTTCGAATTGTGCACCCGGGAAGGAAGCAAATACATCTCCTACCGAACCGTCACTGATTTTGGATTGTACAGTGGACTGATATTGATCGGAGGGCAGCGTCTGCATCTCCACGTTGATGTTCGGGTTTGCTGTCTCAAATGCGTCGATGCTCTTGTTCAGTGCTTCCACATCTTCTCCGCGCCAATGCATGAAGCTGATCGTCACTTTGCCTGACCCTGAGGAGCCGTTCTCTCCAGATGCCGCGTTATCCCCGCCGCCGCAAGCTGACAGCAGGATGGACATCACCAGCATACTGACGAGCGGCAGGATTAATTTTTTATTTTTTTTCATGAAAGACGACCTCCTGAGGGTGATTAATGTATGTTGCACGAAAGTTTTTACACGGCACACTCCGAGTGCAGTACCATCTTCCGATCGCTGTTATCCCCGGATTTTTTGAATCATTTCTTTTAATGGTTAAAATTCGGGGAAAGCGTATGCTTCCGATGTAGCTTTCTTTCAGAAAGCTTTTAGGCGAGCGCTCCGCTTCTTCAGATCGGTTCTGCCCTCTCCGTTAAAGTGTAAAAAAAGGGGCACTTACTTAGATGGGTAGAAACTTATTTAGTTGGTAGTAACTGAATGTTGCTTCTGTCTTGTTTTCCATTGCTCTCGAATGATCGGCATCACGGTACGTCCGAAGATTTCGGCCTCTTCCAGATGCGGGTAGCCGGATAGAATGAAGGTTGTAACGCCCAGATCTCCATATTCCATCAGACGTTCTGCGACTTGTTCGGCTGTACCTACAATGAGGATTGCACCGCCGGAACGCACAACGGACAAGCCTGTCCACAGGTTGGGACCTACGACAAACTGCTGCTTCTCGGACAGTTCCCGTAACTCGTTCTGTCTGCGTTGATTGGTTGCATCCGTCTCGGCAAAAGCGGCTTTCGCCTTCTCAATCGCTTCTGGTGGTACTTTGCTAATAATCTCCCAAGCTGCTGCCCATGCTTCTTCTTCGGTATCCCGAATGAGAACCTGAGCACGCATGCCATAACGCAATTGGCGATCTTGTCCCGTTTCCTCTTTTACCTGCTGACGAATGACCTCAATCTCTTCGATCTGCTCCTGAATCCAGTCATGAGGCTCGCCCCACATGAGGAACGTATCTGCATGCTCAACGGCCACCTTCTTGGCAATCGGTGAACTTCCTCCCAGATAGAATGGTGGATGTGGATTTTGTACCGTCTCCGGCATGCCTACCGGTCCTTTGAAGTTGTAATACTGGCCGTTGAATTCAGGATTGGGATCGCTGGGTTCGTCTGCGCTAGATTTGGAACCACTTCCGGCAAACTCCGTCAGATTCAGTCCCGTCGATTGGGTCCATGAACGCTTCATGACTTCCATATACTCACTCGCGCGAACATACCGTTCATCATGCGCATGTGCGAGTGGATCGCCGAGTTCCTCCAGATCCCGAACGGAACTGCCTGTCACAACATTGATCATGGCGCGACCACCAGATAGCTGATCCAGGGCCGCTCCCATGCGTGCAGCAAGTACGGGTGTAACCAAACCCGGGCGAATGGCTACAAGGGGACGCAATGTCTTCGTATGACTCATCACAGCTGAGCCAACAACCCATGCGTCCAGACAGGCTCCCCCTGTCGGAATTAGTACAAATTCGAATCCTGCCTTCTCCGCCGTCTGTGCCACATCGATCAGATAATCCAGACTCGGCTCCCGCTCCGGGGCAACCCCCACATACTTACCATCCCCTGCTGTAGGCAAAAACCATCCAAACTTCATTTCTTCCTGTTCGCTCACAAGGTTCAATCCCTTCTATGAATAAATAAAGTCTCATGTTAAAAAAGTTACCGTTACGCCTCCTTGACGTTCCGGGTACGAATCGTTCTTCCGATCACTGTTATCCTTGATTTTTTTTTGATTCTCCTTTTTAAAGGTAAAAATTCAAGGATAGCTTATGCTTCCGATGTAGCTTTCTTTCAGAAAGCTTTCAGGCGACCGCTTCGCTTCTTCAGAATCGATTTCGTCCCCTCCACTACGTTGGCATCTCTTGAAACTTATTTTTAAAGTGCGCCTAATTTCTAATCATTTTATTCGTATGAAAGTTCCAAATGCCGATTAATTAACTTGGTTTAATAGGTATGGACATCATATCAATTGATTTGTCTGTGAGCAATGTCATTTCGCGGTAAGTTTATTTTGTCATTTTGTGGTCTTTTCACAGATTTAGGTCTTCCCTATCTTGAATATATATAAAACCCACCTGTATAATAGGTTTAAATAAGAGTACAAAAAATATGATTTTCCACTTTTGAACAACATCTACAAGCGAAACTTTTAGATCGTATCTACGATACTTATACATTAAAGAGGTGTTCCTGATGACCGAGATTGAACGCATGAAGGAGGACCACCACGAATTTTTGGATATTATATTCTTCACTCCATCTGAATTTGAGAAAGCCGGGGGAGCTTGGCCTATTCGCATTGGCCGTAATATAGCCAAGACCAACTATCATATTGGCCCTCGCACCACACCTTATCACTATTTGTTATTTGTGCTGGAGGGGGAAGGTACATTCATACAGGATGGACAGCGTCATTCCCTTCGTGCCAGGGATGCATTCTGTCTGTTTCCCCATGTTACGCATGAGTACTGGACTGACCCGGAGCATACGTTGCAGAAAATATTTATTGCATTTGACGGTGCATATGCAGCCGAACTGTTGTCACGAATCGGACTTACACCCGACTCACCGTACCGTTCAGGTGTATTAACACCGGAGACTGCAAGTGCCATGCGCTCGTTCATGGAGGATGTTCGTAAACCACAGGATGGAGCGAGCGATCTGGGACGACTCACCCGGTTTCTAAGCCTCTTTGACCGGATAGCCCGTTCCCCTGCAACCAAAGGGTTGCAACCAGATTCTGCCACGTCTTGGCTTCAGAAAGGCAAGGAGTACATGGACATTCATTTTGCAGGCGGCATCTCCGTGGAAGGTGTGTCTGCTCATGCGGGTGTGGATCGGACTCATTTTACCAAACAGTTCCGCAAAGCCTATGGTCTGTCCCCCGTGCAATATATTCAGCAATTGAAAATGAATCAAGCCAAACGTCTGCTCGTGCAGACGCCGCTAAGTTTAACGGAAGTGGCTCATTCCGTGGGTTATCCCGACTTGTTCTCCTTCTCCAAAGCGTTCAAAAAGCAGGTCGGTCTGCCACCCAATCGTTATCGCACAGCGGAGAGCACGAAAGAGTGAGGGAGCGACCTTTCGCTCCCCAGCCTATAATTCAGCCTCGTGTACCACGCTTGTATGCGGTTGTGTACATTGTGCCCTTTATCAAATTACAGTGGATATTGAGTTTCACTCCTGTATATCGTAGTGCTGCAAAATCCATTGCTTAATCCACCACCAAAAAAGGCAAGCCCCATCTACCCGGGACTTGCCTTCTTTCTATACTATAGCTTGATACACATATCATGCAGGAATCAGGAAATTTTCGTTGACGTAACGCTATTTCTGTTTCTCATCCTTGCGCGCAAGTGGAATACCGTTCTCCTTCGCATACCATGCTTCATAATGATGCACAGCCACACCTGCAAAAGAGGAATGGGAAGAGCCTAGATCAAACACCTTGGCCATTTCTTCATTCATGTTGCTAACGGGTTTACGGAAAAAGGTCAGGTGATCCCCTTCGTGTGTATCCGCGAGTTCTGCGCCAATCCAGACTTTCTTGCCGAGATCATCCGCTTCGTCCAGTTCTTCCTTGGACAGATCATACATCTGTTGCCCGCTATCCCGATAAGCCATAATCGCCACTGCATCGAAGTGGGAGATAACCCAGCGGCTGAATGTACCATCACCTTCAGCCGACTGACGGGCATCAAGCCAGAATGGAATGGCAGCGCTCATGTACAATCCGGCGGCCTCTCCCGCTTTTGTCCAAGCCTTCATGTTGTCACTCCACTCCGCAATAACACTGCTCTCTTCGTCTTCCCAGCGTTTCAGCTGATACGGCTCCACATCGAGTTGAATACCTTGGAAACGTTCATTCTTGGCTGAAGCTGCATTGTATGCTCGTACTCGCTCGATAAAAGCAAGCCCTTCATCCCGCTTCTGCTCATAGGCCCAGTCTGCATGTCCATTCAGTCCATGCACTTCAATCTCAGCCTGCCGGGCAGCCGCAATGAATTTGCGGTATGTTGCGTCAGGCAACTCATCCTGAATTTGCAAAAAGATGGTATCCACACCCTGTTCTTTGGAGAAGGCAATAATCTCAGGTGTCTGTTCTGCAATAATGGACGCGTCCCACAGCCAGGTCGCTTTGTGTTGCTCCGTGGAGAACCATTTGAACATCCAGGACAGAAGCAACAGGCACAACACCACAGCCAGAATGGCCCATTTCGCCATCCCTACCAGCTTGCCCTGTTGCCTCATATATCTCCTCAGACGAGCAACGCTTCACTTGGTTCAAACACAGGATGCTGAACCGAGTGACCAATTTTGTAGATGTGCGGATGTGTGTACGAACGGAATGCATTACGTGTATCCAGAATCGGCACACCCATCTCGGCAATATCAAAGTAAGGCAAATCGCTGTGGTTGGTGATCAACACGATGCAATCGTATTTCTTGAACTGTTCCAGATTGAATGCTTCGCTGTGTACCGTCTCCCCATGCTTGTCCTGGAAAGAATCGGCATGTGGATCGTAGTAGCTTACGTTGGCTCCACTTTCCTTGAACAGTTCATATACTTCAAGTCCTGGTGATTCACGCAGATCGGCAATATTCGGTTTGTATGACATACCGAGCAGCAAGATATTCGATTTACGTACAGATTTCGCGTATTCGTTCAGAATCGTTGACGTTTTGTTCAACACGTAATATGGCATGTTGTCATTGGTCGATTGCGCCAGTTCAATGAATTTGCTATAGAAACGGAAACCTTTGGCTTTCCACGACAGGTACATCGGATCAAGCGGGATGCAGTGTCCACCGATGCCTGGGCCTGGATAGAATGGCATGAAACCAAATGGTTTCGTCGCTGCCGCATCAATTACTTCCCAGATATCGATGCCCATACGGTCGCACATCATTGCCATTTCATTCACAAAGGCAATGTTTACACTGCGGAATGTGTTCTCCAGCAGTTTGGACATTTCAGCCACTTTTGGCGAAGATACCGGTACTACGGTTTCTACATACTTACTATACAGTGCTGTTCCAAGTTTCAGGCAAGCTTCGGTTGTACCCCCGATGACTTTCGGTGTATTAAATGTCGTGAAACGTCCGTTGGACGGATCAACCCGTTCAGGCGAGAAGCAGAGGAAATAGTCTTTACCTGCTTCTTGTCCGATCTTGTCCAGTTGCTGCTGGATCAATTCTTCGGTTGTACCTGGATAAGTGGTGCTCTCCAGTGTAATCAGCATACCTGGTTTCATATGCAGTTTGATCTGATCCACAACCGTCTCGATGTAAGACGTATCCGGGTCCTGATTCTCACTGAGCGGTGTCGGTACACAGATACTGAGTGCGTCAATGACGCGCAGCATGCTGTAATCTGTCGTTGGTTGGAACCGACCGCTTTGCATTACTTTTTTCAACTCATCGGACGAAATATCGTGAATATAGGAATCCCCTTGATAGATACTCTCTACTTTGGACGCATCCAGATCAATTCCGATTACCGTGAAACCTTGATTGACCATTTCCACGGCAAGTGGAAGTCCTACGTAACCGAGCCCGACAACGCCGAGTACAGCTTCTTTATTTTCAATCGCATTCAGTAATGTGTGGAATTGTTGATTCTCCATGATATTCCCTCCGGGTAGTGTATTTGATGGTTCTTCAAATCCATGTAAATAGATGGTTGTCTTTTGCTCTTTTTTATCTTCTAATGCAGGCAGCGTCTGATTCGGGCATCCAGCTCTACAGGCGAGAACGGTTTGGTCATGTAATCATCAACTCCGCTGCGGAAACATTGACTAATCGTCTGCTCGACACGTTGTTCGGTCAACACGACAATTTTGGGTGGCTGCTCCATCTCCAGGTTCTGAATATGATGGATGAACGGCAGACCGTCGATACCATACAGATTCAGCTCGGTGAGCACCAGGTCTGGTGTGACCTTCTCGATCAACTCCAGTGCAGCCAGTCCATCAACAGCTTCATAGGTTTCGTAGCCCTGCATCTTCAATCGCAACTGCAGGAATTCGCGTACCGTAGGATCGTTATCCACAATCAAAATGCGTTCCGGCTCGTCCGCTGTATTGTCCAACGTGTAGATATGAATCTCCGACGAATCTACGAGCTTCGAGGATTCAGCCATATGCTGAATGGTTGCTTTCGAAGGGCGCTCACCCTCTGCGAAACTGGCCAGTGTAATCTGTGGATCAGCACCAGGGACGGTCTCTTGCAACTCATGTTTGATCCGAAGTCCTTCATAATGAACTTCATCCAGTGACAAACCTGGCAGCAGGACGGCAATCGCCTGAGTGGCCCCATCCTTCCACACCTGGAAGGCAGTCCCGCTCGTCTGCTCCAGATGTGTCCTGACCTGCTGCTCAGGTTGAGAGTTTCCTGCACAATGGATGAACATTAAGCCGCATGTTTCGGCACCCGTTTCCTTCAATCCCTGTTCTACACTTCGGTACACATTAACGGCAGCCTCACGCTGCAATGTCGCCGTATTTGGCATGTTCTTTTCCACCCTTCTCCTCGATTATCTATATAAGTTCAACTAATTGATATTTACACTGACACTCCGATGACAGAACAGCCTTTCGATCACTGTTATCCCCAGATTTTTTGATTCCTTTATACAAGGGGAAATCCGGGGATAAGCGTATGCTTTCGATGCAGTTTTCTTTCAGAAAGCTTTTAGGTGCACGCTTCGCTTCTTCAGGCTTTTTCTGCCCTCTCCGTTATCGTGTAAATGTCTAGTTGGACATATAATTGCTTTGATTATTCTTTACTTAAGCGGCTTCGCTTGTTTTCTTCTCATCCTCGGACCAGCTTTGACGTGTCATGGTACCCCATGAGTTGTTGTTTTGCATGAACTGCACATGTCCCTGCAATCTCCACAGTACGCCCAGCTGATGATAACCCACGAATTTGAGCGCAGAGTAGACCAGCATTTTGACCAGATCGGAGAGTTTGTTGTAACGCTTGAAAGCAATCTCCTCCAGGACAAGTGCGCCTACACTTAGCAGATAACCACTCACGAAGTTCAATAGTCCGAACAGAACCAGAATCGGCCATTGCGTCATATCCAGAAGCACATATCCGGCGAGAGCCAGAAGTCCGGTAATCCGGAAATATGGGTTGAGCGCTTCAAAAAGGACGTTATATGGCATGGTCACCATACCCATAACCTTATATTTCGGATTGAACAGCATGCCCCGATTCTCCAGCATGTTCTTCAGGTTCCCACGGCCCCAGCGCTTGCGCTGACTGGACAGGATCCGGTAGGAATCCGGTGCCTGTGTCCAGCACACCGCCTCAGGGCAGAAGGCAACGCGGTACTTCAATTTGTTTTCCAGCATATACCGGTGGAGCTTGATGATGATGTTCATGTCTTCCCCGGGATAACCATCCCGGTATCCACCTACGGCGATAACAGCGTCCTTACGGAACATACCGAATGCACCGGAGACAATGATCAGACCGTTCATGTGACTCCAGCCAATCCGTCCGCCCAGGAAGGCTTTGAGATATTCAATCGACTGGAACATGGGCCAGATCTTGCGCGGCAGCGATACATCTTGCACTGCCCCGTTTTCGATTTTGCATCCATTGGCGATCCGTACATCTCCACCGATGGCTACTGTCTCTTCCGGATTCTCCATATACATGCGTGCCATACGGATCAGGGCATCCTTCTCCAGCAATGAATCGGCATCAATCGAAGAGATGAGCGGATAATGGGACAGGTTGATCCCGGCATTGAGGGAATCTGCCTTTCCGCCATTTTCCTTGTCAATGACATACAGATCGGGGAACTCCGGATTATGGTAAATCCCGCGAATTTTCTGACAGGCGATCTTGCCCCGAATCTTCGTATTGGGTACCGGCTTCAGACGGTATTCATCCAATAAAATCTTCAGTGTGGCATCACTGGAGCCATCATTCACAACAATGACTTCATACGTTGGATAATTCAGCGTCATCAGACAGTTCACATTTTCAATAATCGTCAGTTCCTCGTTGTATGCCGGTACCAGCAGAGAAACCGAAGGCACCAGTTCCGATCCTGACAAGGTATTGTATTTCGAATAATGCGACCGGCGGAAGATTGTCCAGATGTTACGGAACGATAAGGCCAGGATGGAAAAATAGAGCGTATTTACAAAAACAACATAGTAGATTGCGACCATGCCGTAGATTAATAATAGATCCCTAAGCAGTGTAATCCCCTCCTACCGTAGCGACACCTGTGCGTTTCTTACTGGTTCTGTTCTCTCGTATAGGGCCAAAATAACGATCATACAGCAGTCTTTTTTTGTTATGAGCAATCATCTGCTCTACAGCTCTGTCATCGGTTCTCGTATGCTGCATGGTACTCTCGATCTGCTGCATCGCAATCTCGCGTTCAGCACCTGTACCTTGTACCGCAGCCTGACACAGCGCTTCAAATCCCGGTTCGCCAAGCTTGCTCAGACTCTCCGCACTGTTATAACGAACTCTCCAGTCTTCATCCCTCAGTGCTTTGCGCAGCAGTGGAATGCTACCCGATGCATGCTTCGAACCGAGTGCTTGCACCACTTCGGCACGAACTTCCGGGTCAGTGTCCTGAATCAGCTTCAGGATCGTCTCATCCCGCAGTGCCGGACTTGCGCTAAGATACAGCTTCACCGCCTCGGCACGTACATCCTGATGTTCGGCTCCTACGAGTCTGTCCAGTGCAGGCATTACTTCAGGCACAGCCTGTCCCCACATTGCAACGAGTCCGACTTTGACAAAATCCGGATTCCGATCTTCCAGCAATTCGATTAGAATTCTGCTGGTATCCAGACTTGTTTCAAGCAGAATATCTGCTGCAAGATGGTGAATTGATTTGCCTTTGTTCAACAGCAACGCCAGCATGTCTTTTAGTTCCCCTTGCCGGATTGTACATCTTGCGATGGAACGACCAATCATAATAGCCATCGGCCCCGGCTTCTCATCCTTCAGCAATTCCATCAAGCCGGGAACGGCTTCTGGACAACGCATGCCACCCAAGCGATAAGCCGCATCAATCTGGCGACCGTAACGCAGTCGGCCTAATTCCTTCAGATCATGCTCTACAAATCCTGCTTCACGGCATAGTGCAATCAATTTGTCACGATATTCACCCTTGAACTGGTCGATCCATTCAATCAGCCTGTCCTGAATAACTCTGCGTTCCAGCGGAGCCAGTTTGCCTGGTGGCAATCTGAGCGGGCTATTCTCGGTCAAGGCCGTTTGCAGATAAGTGAAGTAGTCGCGCTGTTTTAATTCATAGAACGCCGTCTTGCGTCGTTTGCCATTGTGGGACATTTTCATGGCAAACAATAGGATGACGCCTACAACAACGAGTGCGATACAGATGTACAAAAACAGATAGGCCAAAGCCAAACTTGGAAACATGTGAAAAGGTCCTCCTTTATACTCATTTATTCGATCTGAAAACTAGGAATTTTCTCGTAGCTCTTCTTCATTTTTTCGTAGCTAAGCTTCAGCCGTTCACTATACTGCACCTGCTCCCAAGGCTGCCAGCTATATACCGGCAAAGTCTTCAGATCCAGGGTTGTCTGTTCACCCCCAGGCCAAGATACTTTCTTCGTGGCGCGGTCCGTTAACCATGGAATGAGAGTGACACCTTCCACAGCAACTGTGGAGAACTCACGTCCATTCTTGAGCGGTCCATAGTCGATTGCTTGCAGTGAACTCGGATCACCAAACCCAAGCAGCATCCAGGGAATTCGCATCTCCACCTGATTGCCGTTATACTGCCATGCCGTTAATGAATCCGTATCGGACTGACCGGGAGCCGTCGTTCCCCGTTTCAATGTTCCGACCTTTTCATTCATGAATGGATGAGCAGATCGGGTATCCGGCGGTGTCATCCTCAGGCTGACTGCCAGATTCCATGGATGGAACGGATCTGAGGAGTCTTCCTGCTGATCTGGCAACATGTCATATCCTTCCTTGCCGTACAGACGCTGATTAAAGTCATAATCCTTGGCAATCTCCACCTGAGATTCTTCATCCTGCCCCAGTGTAATCACCGTCTCAAGACCATCACTGAGCGTCCGGCCCGGGAGTAACTTGTCAGGCTGACTGCCTCCTGCAAGTGTATCAGTCCCAATTCGTAGCACCGTCTGATCCGGGTCAAAAGGTTGATCCAAGGTAAGCCCAATATACAGATAAGCTTCATCATGGGTCATCTTCATTTCCTGAATACCGTGCACTTGGCCCTGCCAGGTCGTGACCTCTTCATCCTTAAGATCATCCCAGTCATCCAATGATCCATCGATGGTCAACTGTTCCTGTTTACCCGGGTCCATGGCAAGCAGACCAAACATCTTCTCGTTTGTCAGCACGTTCAGCCAATATGCACGGCGATCAGCCGGGATTTCCAGTGGCATTGTGTTCCATGTTTTTTTGAACCACTCATCCTGCCACATGAACACAATGGCTCCCGAGTATCCCTCATCATAGATATCCTGCGTCAATGACGCGTCAATATCTCCCTGCTCTACTTCGTTATGTCCACCCTGATTCCGGCCTCCCATACCCAGATGGGAAATACCAAGAGAAGAAGGTACGCCATACTCTGTAATCATTACAGGCATATCGGAAAACTCGGCTTTGAGTTTGCGCAGATAACTTTTGTACGTGTTGTACTCGCCGTTCTCATCCTTGATGGTTTGGAGCGTTTTATCAATATGGAACAGATCCGGGTAATACGGGTACACATGGTAGGCTGCAAAATAACCTCCCTGCCACGCCTCCGGCTGAATATGACGGGCATCCACACTGACGAGATCCTCTTCATACAGCGGCTCGCCGGGATGATCCAGCACATCGGTAGTTACCCAGTTGGTGAAGGTCATCGGATGCTCCCATCCATACTTCTTCTCCAGAACCGCCGTATGATCCAGCAGCTCTGCGAGCCAGTTCTCAAACGGTGACGCTTCTGGAGTAGCCGAGAAATGAACTCCCTTGTACTGCGGCACGTCCGCATGTTTCTCGTTTGTGTTGTCAACCATCGCCGGGTCCCATTCCGTACCCACATGCCAGGCCATCAGATATTTTCCTGCATTTGTCTTGTATTTGCCGCTGGACTCTCCCTGCTTGGCCGGAATGTCCGCATCGCCATAGACAGCAGATACGGCTTTTTCAATCTCCTGCTTGAACGTCTGCTCAATATGGGCGGCGTAGGCATCCTGCTTCTCAATCAGCTCTTCCTCAGGTGACCATATGCCTTGTATAAAATATAACGGTTGCTCCCGTCCGCGGTTATATTCGACCAATGCGGAGTAGAAAATCGGTTCGTGAACCGTGTATATCCGAATAACATTGGCTCCCAGATCCTCGATCTGTTGGAACCACCGCAAGTAATCCTCTTTGGTCAGCGGAAATTCTCCCGGGTAATGCCCCGGTGATGTTGCGCCCAGATTGACACCTTTGACGAACATCTCCCTCCACGTTCCATCTGGCCCGTATTCCATGAACCGGTCTCCATCCGTTTTGAATTTCATCTCCGTGCCGTTCTCCGCTGTGTACGTAACAAGCTTGGGTTGCATATAGTGCCATCCGGCAAATATCCCGCCGGTCACCACCACTGCGCCTGTCAACACCGTTAATAACCAGCGTCTTCGTCTTTGTCTGCTCATGTCGTTAGATTGCTCACCTCTCTAATATCATCCTGCTTCAACATCGAATGGTCCAACATGAAGTTTACGAATCATTCCGCTTCGGATGTCCGCTTGGTAGAGATGTCAGCGGTGTAGTTCTCACTATAGCGCTAAGACTCTGCATTTGTAACTAGGCTGATGGAAGCAAACATGAAATGGAACATTCTGCCCATGATTCGTAAAAAGCGGCATCAACGGGCACCCGAAAGTCTTCAGGGTACGTCTGATTCCCAAACACTAATATTTGCTAGAATCGCATGAATTATGGACCCTGCTGATCTTGCAATTCTGGAACCTTTATTGTTATGTGCAACGCGGGTACAGGCAACGTTTGCCGTTAGAACGCATACCCCATTAAACGCGAGTTATATTTTAAAGTTGCGGACGTTTTTACAGTATTAACCATAAAGATTACAAAATTGATACTATAGTCTGATAACGCATCAGCGATATTCCGCGTCACATCAAGGTTTTCTGAAAAGTGCAGAAAACCAAAAAAGGACATCAGTCCCCCTCTATAGGACTGTACCATTTATAACCCTTTTACAAAAAGCGAAATGAACGCCCGGTCATCACCCTCAAGTCACGGATCTCTCACATTAAATGTAAAAAAGCACATCTTATTTCCTAATTTCTGACTCTAATATGGCCTTAGGGCAATTGTGTCCAATTTGCAAAATAATTCCGGTTGCCGCATTTTAGATTGTCAGATATGCTTATAAAACAAGAACACCTGTTCCGTACTGTAAATAAACTGTTAAAAAGCGATATTCAAATGAAGATAATCAATGGTGAACAGAGTACCGCATCACGGATAAGGAGAGAAGTCTTATGTCCCGCCAAGACAGACGTGTCATCATGCTGGCTGACTGCCAGTCATTCTACGCCAGTGTGGAGAAGTCTGCACATCCCGAATACAAGGACCGCCCCCTCGTTGTCGCGGGAGATCCGGCGCGCCGTTCGGGTATTATTCTGGCGGCCTGTCCACTCGCCAAGTCCTATGGAATTACAACAGCAGAACGACTGGGCGAAGCGCTCGCCAAATGTCCGGATGTTGTGGTTGTCCGCCCTCGGATGGCTGAATACATTCGGGTGTCCCTTCATATTACACGCATCCTTCAATCTTTCACCGATCTGGTGGAACCGTATAGTATTGACGAACAGTTTCTCGATGTAACCGGAAGCCTGGAGCTGTTCGGCAGTCCCGAGACGATTGCGCGCAGCATACAATCCAGGGTGATGGAGGAGACGGGTGTGTACATTCGGATCGGCATCAGTGATACCAAGGTCGTTAGCAAGATGGCCTGTGACCTGTATGCCAAAAAAGTCCCAGGAGGCATCTGCACGCTGCCTCGCAAAGACCTGCCTTCAACGATCTGGAAGAAGCCTGTACGAGACATGTTCATGGTCGGTTCCCGCATGGCGCAGCATCTCTACAAGATGGGGGTGCATACGATCGGTGATCTGGCCCAGACCCCACTGTCCCGACTCAGAGAACGCTGGGGTGTGAATGGCGAGGTACTATGGCGTATCGCCCGCGGTATTGATGATTCCCCGGTCAAACCCGGGACCTATGCTCATCAGCAGCAGGGAATTGGACATCAGATGACGCTGCCCCGGGACTATGACTCGTGGGAAGATATCAAAGTGGTACTGCTTGAACTGGCGGAACTCGTCAGTCGACGTTCCCGGGACAAATCACTTATGGGCCATGTGGTCTCGGTTGCATGTCGCGGACAGGATTATGATCGGCCAACCGGTTTCTCCCGCCAGATGAAGGTGAATGAACCCACCAACATTACGGATGAAGTATACGATGCGGCAGCAGCCCTGTTCCTGCGCCATTGGGACGGATTACCCATCCGCCGCATCAGCGTGTCACTGACCGGACTTGTACCCGATTCCGAAGTTCAGCTGTCCTGGTTTGATGACCGCGAACGCAAAAGAGAACTGGAACGTGCGACAGATGATATCAAGCGCAGGTACGGAGATACTGCCATTATGCGGGCATCCTCCCTCTGCTCGTCCGCGCAAGCCCATGAACGTTCTCATAAAATTGGAGGTCATTATAAATGAGTAAAAAATTGCAGCAAAACGGTATCTTTGAGTCCTCACGCATGATGCTCCCCGAACACCGGGAAGCCTATATTCTTCATCAGGAACAACTTGCTCCTCGTACCCGCCCATCTCTGGATGCCCAGGCGGCGGAAGAAATGTCCCGGTTACTCAGCAACTCGATGATGCTTGGAGATATGGTCACTATTACGTTGTTTCACGAACATGACGATATCCGTTACACCGGTCAAGTGCTTCGGCTGGACCGTCCTGCCCGTACCCTCAGACTACGGATGGAAGACGGGTCCCGGGATATTCAGATGAACCTCATTACAGATGTGGCGCTAGCCAATGACTGAATCAATCACTGAAGGCGAATATACCCACCTCGATGTTGTGGATGTTCCATGATAGATGCAGCATGGTCGTTACCATGCAGGACTGCCTTCCTACACATCCTGGTGAATACCAAAAGCAGCCGACGAAACATACCCGGGCCATTCACTTCGTTCAAAAGAAGCAAAATATCGGATACGTGATTCATCGGCTACATATAAGGGTATGGCTTTTTTCCGAAAACTTTTTAGAAAAAACTCCAATCAAATTCCTTGGACAGACGCTCGAGCAGATGCACGCCGGCAAGGCTGTTACCTTTGCGATTCAGAGCGGGTCCAATCACTCCAATACCGAATTGTCCTGGTACCAGAGTTAGTATCCCACCGGAAACCCCACTTTTGGCGGGCAAGCCAACTTCAATGGCGAATTCACCTGACGCATTATACATCCCACAGGTCGTCATGAAGGTTTTCGCAATCTGTACATACCGACGAGGGATGAGTTCTTCACCCGTAATCGGATCGGTTCCATCATAAGCCAGAACCAGCGCCATGCGTGCCAAGTCCGCACAGGTCACTTCAATGGAACAATGACGGAAATACACGGCAAGTACATCTTCCACGTCATCCTTGATCACACCATTATGCTTCAAAAAATACGCCAGTGAACGATTCAGGTGACCACTCTCGGACTCAGACTGGAATACATCTTCGTTATAGCCCAACTGATCATTATTCGCGAGCCTGCGGAAGAACTCCAGGATGCGCCGTGATTTCTCCTCTTTGCAATCTCCTCCAACGAGGGAGGACACCGTAATCGCGCCGGCATTGATCAACGGATTGAACGGAATTCCGGGTTCAACCAACTCAAGCTTAATCATCGAGTCGTAATCATCGCCTGTAGGTTCTTTTCCTACATTAAAGAAGACTGCTTCTTCGCCATGATCCATCAAGGCCAGAATTAGGGTGAATACTTTGGAGATACTTTGCATTGTAAATGGCACACCGCAATCCCCCGCCGACACATAATTGCCTTCAGCGTCCATGATATGTATACCCAGCTCATCCTGAGAAGCTTTGACAAGCTCCGGGATATAAGAAGCGACTTTGCCTTGCCCCGTGTGCAACCGACTCGTCTCTAGCCACTCCGGCAGTAAATCATTCAGACGCTCCATGGTTGTATTGCTCATATGTCATCTCCTCCACATCTCTATATAAGCAAGCATCTTGCATGAAATGTGCATGGGTGGGCCCAAATAATTAATGAGTAATGAGCTCCATTCATCTCATGCAAGATGCCTCATATATCTGATTACCCTCAGACATTCCCTTTATCGCTTCATTTGAAGATTTAACTCCAATATCTCACCAGGAAGACCCTCGTAATCACCTGTCCAGGTGGATACAAAGTTCTGTCTGGTCAAGATCCGGCGGGAAGCAGCGTTAGCGGGATCGATAACTGCATAGAGCACTCCGATTCCTGCGGCTTGTGCCTGAATAATCAGCCGGGACGCTATGGAAGTGCCTTGACCTTTGCCCCAATGTTCAGGCAGAATCATATAACCTATTTCAGCCCGGTTCGGGTCTGCCTGGTCCGGAATCAGTTTGGCATACGCCACTCCCGCACCATCTTCGCTAAATACCCGGTAATGTCCACATGTGGAACGCTCATTAAACTCCAGCATGGAATCGAATTGTGTTCTTGCCTCCTGCTCCGGAATTGCCCGTTCTGTAATCTGTTTCATCACTTCCATATTGGAAACCAATGCGTAATAATCATCAAAATCAGGTTGTGTGTATTTAATGAATTTCATGATATGCCTCCTCTGGGGTACATAACTTGGTCTTGCTGTTGTTGAATTCACCTAGAGTATAACAGAAGCGAATGATGGAATGCACACAAGGCACCACCCTTACAGTAGCCAGATGGTCCATTAGGCTAACAGGCTGGCCAGCAATTTGGCAACAGTAGATACCAAAAAGCGGCCTCATTTGAGACCGCTCTGTTTACTTTGTTTTTAATTTGCTTTTTAAGATCAAGAAATATTCTCTGTTCTGTACTTCCAATACATGTTGTTAGCTTGCCCGTGATGAAGGGTTAAGGTTCATCTGTTTGTCACGTTGACGTGCACGACGACCTTGACCTGGAGGGGTGATGATCAGTGCGAGCAACAGCGAGACAGCGCAAAGTACAGCAATCACGATGAAGGTTAGATGGAATCCGCCCAGCAGAGCGCTGATGAATGATCCTGCCAAAGCACCAAATCCAAATCCCTGATAGATCACACCATAGTTTTTGCTCTGATTTTTCAGTCCGAAGTAATCAGCCACAATCGCCGGGAATACCGTAATGTTACCACCGAAGCAGAATGCAACGGCAGCCACACAGGCGAAGAAGATCCCGAAGGTCAGTGGAACCAGACTAAGTGTCATGACAGCTACGGCTGTCACCAGCAACGCACCAGCGATGACTTTCATTCGTCCTACTTTATCTGACAGCGCACCGAGAATAATACGTCCCGCAGTGTTAAAGATTGCAACCATGGCCACTGCGTTGGCAGCTGTAGCTACATCAAGACCTGCAAGCTGTACACCGATATCTTTGACAATACCGATCAAATACAGACCGCTCATACACGCCGTGAAGAAGATAACAAACAGCATATACGCTTCTTTTGTACGCAGCATCTCTTTCACCGTATAGTCATGACGTGCCACGACTTGTTTGGATCCTTCTTTGCTTGCCGGAGCCTGTTCACGAACAACCGCTTCACGGATCAGGAATGATCCCGCAACGACCAGAACCAGAACGATAATGCCCCAGTACATAAATGCCTGAGCAGGACCAACGGCACCAATCAATGCCGAGTTCACATATTTGAACAATAAACTACCGGTACCAAAAGCTCCGACCGAGATCCCCGAGATCAGACCTTTACGCTCCGGGAACCATTTGATCAGATTAGACAACGACGTAATGTACGCCGTACCATCTGCAAATCCAACGACAAATCCAGCCAAAATGTACAGCAGTGTTAACGAAGTGACCTGGGAACTCAGAATGAGACCCAGTCCAAGCACAACTCCGGCTACACGGATCAGACGCTGAAGACCCCAACGTTCCTGCAACCGACCTGCAAACAATGTGGCAAATGCCAAAGCAAAACTGGTAATTGAAAAAGTTATCGCGACCGAGCTGACGTCCCATCCGAAACGATCAGACAGCGGTTGATTAAATAAACTCCACGTATAGATGGTTCCAAGACCCATTTGTACAATAATAGTCCCCAAAACAATAAGCCAGCGGTTCATTTTTGTAGGTGTAATTGTTGATGTAGGTGCTGATGAAGCGGATGAAATAGCTGCTTTCATCGTGATCTCCCCTTTGCCGATGTCATATACATGAATGCGTTCACAAGCTAATCATACATGAAAGGGGATTCATTACACCGTTTTGAGCATGAGTTGCATCAGATGCGGAATGAAATGCTTCTAGATGCGCATGAGTTGCCTGAATTCTTTGACCTTCCCGCGACTCACGGGCACTTCAGCTTCCAAATCGCGCAGACGGAGCAGATACGTATTGTTGAACCAGGGTACAATTTCACGGATTTGCGACAGATTTACGACGTACGAACGGTGGCAGCGAAAGAACGTATCCTGTGGCAGACGGCTGTGAAAATCCGATATGCTCACTGGCATGGTGAACTCCCCATTTTTGGTATATACTTTCGTCACTTTCTCTTGCGCTTCCGCATAGTAGATGTCTGCCGTATCCGTAACAATAATATTGTCATTCCGCAGCAGATTAATTCTTCTGTCCGTATGGGAATTCATATCTCGTACCAGTTCACCCTGCGCAGCAGATCCGTCCACCATAGTAGCTGGTCCATCCTCAACATGTTGCTCCACCGGCGTATGATCACGTTTGAATGCGAGCTCCAGCTTATGGAGCATTGCAGCAATTCGTTTCTCGTCATAAGGCTTGAGAATATAATCAAACGCCTCCAACTCAAAGGCTTCTGCTGCATGTTCCTTGTACGCCGTAGTAAAGACAATATAAGGTTTAGTTGCAAACTTCCCAATATGATGGGCCAGCATCATACCGTCCAGCGAGGGAATATTGATATCGAGAAAAATAACATCTACTTCTTGTTCCTGCAAAAACTTCAGTACATCCAGCCCATCTTCAAGGCGATCCACCACCTCAATCTGACTATGTTCCTGGATTAAATAATTCAATTCCTCACTTGCCAGAATCTCGTCTTCCACAATAAGAGCTCTCATTGATCCATCATCACCTTGTTACGACATCTCCTTTGGGCACATCAAATAAAATATCTGTTCCTTGTTCCAGCCTGGTAATGGTTACACCTTGTCCGTATATAAGCTTGACCCGGCGATGCACATTATACAGCCCGATCTGGTTACCAGGCATACGATCATGGTAGACCCGTTCAATAATATCTGCACTGATACCTGCCCCTGTATCGCTGACACTAATGCGCACAAACTCCGGATAATCCTGTACCCGAATTCGAACAGTACCCGGTCCTTTCACCTTGAGGATGCCATGAATAATTGCATTTTCGACGAGCGGCTGGATGACAAGACTCGGAATATGCACCGCGACCTCATCAATCTCATAGATCACATTCAGTCGGCTGCCAAAGCGAGCTTTCTCAATCTCTACATAATTACGGACCTGTTCCAGTTCCTTATGAATATCAATTAACTCATCCGAAAGCTCCAGATTGTAACGCATGTACCCGGATAGATTCACAATCAGTTCACGCGCACGATCCGGTTTGGTTCGGATGGACGAAGCAATCGCATTTAGCGCATTAAACAGAAAATGAGGATGAATGGTCGTCTGTAATGCGCGCAGCTCTGCTTTGTTGGCAGCAGCCTTGATCTCCTCTACCCGCGATACCTCCATCTGAGTCGAGATGATCTGCGACAGACCTACAGCCATCGTTTGCAAAGGATACGTAATTTTATATGCTTTGCGATAATAGATTTTGAGCGCACCTGTAATGTCTCCTCGTTCTTTGAGTGGAATGATTAAAAGCGAGTGGATATCCGGTGTTTTTTCATCAATGACATCATTACTGATTGTTATCTCCCCGCTGGATATCGTCTTCTTGGTCATCTCACTTATAATTTCATTACCGATATGATATCGTTCCTCACCAAATCCTACATAAGCCAGTACATTCCGGGTATCCGTAATTGCAACCGCATCGGCCTGAATATCCTCCTGAATAATACGGCAGATTTTGCGCAGAGAATCCTCGTCAATGGAACGGAAGTACGGCAAGGTCTTGTTGGCAATCTCCAGCGCCAGTTTCGCCTGACGAGCTGCAATCATTTCCTTTTCCCCTTCGACACTCTGCACCAGGAGCACAATCAGCCCAATGTTGACTTCACCCAGAATCATAGGCAGCGCAATTTTGGAAACAATATCTGCACCCAGTGGATCGGGATAGGAAAATAGCAGGATCAGTAACATCGTGAGCGCTTCACAGATCATACCTGCACCAATACCAATAATCCATCGCTTGGGCTTGGGCGTATACTTATGTATATATCCGGAGACCAGACCTGCCAGAATACTTGTGATCAGACACGGTATGGCTGTGACTCCATCCATATCGATCAAATACCGATGGACCCCGGACACAATCCCCGTAATAATACCCACAGGCGCCCCGAACAAAATACCACCCGATAGCACGGCTATAATGCGGACATTCACCAGTGAACCCTCAACATTAATGCCCGTATACGTTCCGAAGATGGCAAAAGCACAGAATAACAAGGTAACCGCAATAGACTCCTGCCACCTTAATTTCCCCTTTTGCAGAATCTGCCTGAATCTAGGCACCCTCGACAGAAAGAATAAAAATATAATCAACAGCGCCGCCCGTTCAAATAAACCAAGCAGCATCGTAAACATTTCCAATCGTACTTCCTCCACATCTGTCTGAAAATAAATTGCATGTCTCATTGTAATGCCAATCCGCCACAACATCCATAAATGAAGTCTGATTCACACAGCTAACTTGTATGCAACAGTTTACCGCTCCCCCCGGAGGAAAGCAAAGTACATCCTGTGACAATCAAAAAAGGGGAATATGTGAAGATCAACCATCACCTCATATTTCCATAAAATCAACAAATACAGAAATTCCTATGATATAATTAATAACTTGTCATGTTATTCCAATTGGTCAAAAATTAATTACAGAAAGGTGTTCATGCATGCTTGCCATTCTACTCCTAAGTTCACTTCTGCTTTTTAGTCTAATATGGCTTACCCTCTATGGTGTGTCCAAACGATCCAACGATCCTGATCGCTCAACAAGGCTCGTCCTACAAATGATTTTATTTATCTCAATCCTGGTCTTACTTGTGCAAGACTACATCCTGAAAGAATTCCCTTCCAATAGCATTATCATTGTAGTTTTAATCATAACTTTAATATTCATCAGCTCTTTCCAGGATAAAAGTAAAAGTGTAGCGGATAAAAATACATAAACATTCCATTTGAAGCCCAACTAAACCTCCATCATCCCAACTGCTCTCCACCACAAAAAAAGGGTGTTCCATCATGTCATACATGACTAGTGGAACACCCTTCTTTACATTACTACACCAACTTGGATGTAATTTGGTTTTTTATAAAGTACTTTCGTTTACACAACAACGGAGAGGGCAGAACCAATCTGAAGAAGCGAAGCGTGCGCCTTTATCCCCTGATTTTCCCCTTTAGAAAAGGGAATCAAAAAAATCCGGGGATAACAGCGATGGAAAGATGGTACTGCACTCGTAGTGCCCCCGTGTAAACAACCCTCTTTATCCCACCCAACATTACATCGAATCCTACCTAAACATCCCCCACAGCTTAATCAAATGAAACGTATTGTTCGGATCAATCTTCTGCGCGAGCACAAACGCAACAAACTGCTCCTCCTGCGCCGGAGAGAAATTCTCATTCATAATGACAGCTGAAGACTTGACCAACCTTCTGACCTTGGCCTTATCTTGCAGATCAGACTTGGTCACGCCATCAATCAACTTTTTGATACGCTCTTTGACAGCGGGATTTTTCATCTTTAATTTGATCCGCTCCACCAGCTGCGGACTAATTCCATATTGTTGATAACCCAAAACGTATAGCACCTCCCAAAAGAATGAACTCACTTCTTATTCATATGTCGGGAGGGCTTGTACACTTGTCTTTTTTTACAAAGGTAATATGAAAAACCAGCTATCAAGGCAAGCTTTAGTCAATCAGATCTCCCTTGAATACTTGCTGTTGTTGCAGGAAATCACGCAAAGGTGCATAGTCCACAGACGTCCAGAAATTTACTTCCGCAATCAACTGGGATACATCATCTCGGGCTTGTTCCAGCACAGCAAAATCGGCAACCATGTCGGCAAGACGGAACTCGGGCAATCCGCTCTGTTTGGTACCAAAGAAATCACCCGGACCCCGGAGATCGAGGTCCCGACGAGATACCTCGAATCCATCCTCAGTTTCCGTCATGACCTTCATACGTTCTTGTCCAACCTCCGTCTTCGGATCAGCAATGAGTACACAATAGGACGCATGGGCACCACGACCAACCCGCCCACGAAGCTGATGCAGTTGGGACAGACCGAAGCGGTCCGCGTCCATAATGACCATTAACGTGGCATTGGGCACATCAACCCCGACCTCCACAACGGTGGTGGAGACCAGCAGCTGAATATCATTGCTATAGAAGTCACGCATCATCTCTTCTTTCTCCGCAGCCGTCATCCGTCCATGCAGCAGACCTACACGATATTTCGGAAAGTTTTGCTGCATCTGCACATGCAGATCAATGGCATTCTGCACATCCAGTTTCTCCGACTCTTCAATGAGCGGACAGATCAGATAGGCCTGACGCCCCTGATCCACTTCTCTGGAGATAAACCCGAGCACCCGCTCCATCATGTCATGCTTCACCCAATACGTGGAGATCGGAATCCGTCCTTTCGGACGTTCTGAAATCGTGGATACCTCAATATCTCCAAAAGCCGTAATCGCAAGTGTCCGTGGAATGGGCGTAGCCGTCATCGTTAGCACATCCGGGTTATATCCTTTACGTCTTAAAACGCTGCGCTGATTCACCCCGAAGCGATGCTGCTCGTCCGTCACCACAAGACCCAGATCACGGAAGAAGACATCTTCCTGAATCAGGGCGTGTGTACCCACCACAATATCAATCATGCCCATTTGCAACGAGGCGATCAGATCTTTACGCTTACGTCCATTTACACTGCCCGTTAACAGCCCTACGGTTACCCCAAACGGTTCAAACAGCTTTTGCAGTGAACGCATATGCTGCTCCGCCAGAATCTCTGTAGGCACCATCAGAGCCCCTTGGAAACCGGATCGAACAGTCGTGTATAGCGCAATTGCCGCAATAACCGTTTTCCCCGATCCGACATCACCCTGCAATAACCGATTCATTGCATAGGGCGAACGCATATCATGCAGAATTTCAAGCTCCACCTTTTTCTGAGCGTCTGTCAGTTCAAATGGTAAACTGCGTACAAACTCCCGAATCGTCGTATTGTCCGTGGTATGTACCACACCATCCATGCGATTCCGGTTGAGCGCACGATACGCCTGCATTTTCAGCTGGAACAGAAACAGTTCTTCATACACCATCCGCTGTCTGGCCTGTTGACCTTCCCGGTTGTCCTGTGGACGATGAATCCCCGCAATCGCCTGTTTGCGTGGCATTAAGCTGTATTTCTTCATCAACGACTGGGGCAGAATCTCGGGAATCATATCCCCGAACTGAATCAATCCCTGATTGATCGTTTTGCGCATCCATTGTTGCGTCAGCTTGCCGGTTACCGAATATACAGGTTGCAGTGTACCTGAACGCCCATCGCCTTTATCGGGAAACTCCGAATCGGTAACTGTCATCTGCATGCGTTTTTGTTCCCACTTCCCTGTAATCACAATCTCACGATTGGGCGTAAGCTGTTCTTTGAGGAAATGGCGATTGAACCAGGTAGCTGTAATCATCCACTCTTCCGTCATGATCTTACAGGTGAGACGGGACTTTTTGCCGTATCGTTGTAATACAGGAATCCCCATCACCTGTCCCTGGACCGTAATCTTGTCTCCATCCTTTACTTCACTAAGCGAACGCAGACGATAGTCCTCATAACGGAACGGATAATATTCAAGCAGGTCTTTAACAGTAGAGATGCCAAAGGCGTGAAGCTCTCCCTCTTTGAGAGCACTCACGCCGTTAATTTGCTTAACTGATATTTCTTCCAATTTCATGTCTAATCCCTCATTCCGGAACAGGCCACATAAAGATCGCAATGACACCTGGTCCAACATGACTGCCTATTACGGCTCCAATATTGGTATAGATCACTTCATTCAGTGTAAAATGACCACTAAGCTGCTCTGCACAAGCGATCGCTGATCCCGGGTCAGCGGTATGACCTACCGCCAGATTTACCCGTTTGCCTGCAAGATCCTTCTGGAACAGCTCAATAATACGTGCCATTGCTTTTTTGTGACCTCTGACTTTCTCAACTGCGTAGATAACGCCTTCTTCATCAATAGACAGGATCGGCTTAATGTTAAGCAACGTTCCCAAGATGGCTGAAGCTTTGCCAATCCGACCGCCCTTTTGCAGATACTCAAGAGTATCCACGAGAAAGAACAATTTACGAGATTTTTGCATCCCTTCAATGGCAGCAGCGATTTCGACTGCTGACTTCCCCTGTTCGGCAAGTTCAGCAGCCTGTACTACCATTAGACCATACCCATACGATGCTGACTTCGAATCAAACACGGTGATGTCACCCTCACGCTCCAGCAAAGACTTGCCAAGCATGGCCGATTGGTAGGTACCACTCATGCCGGATGACAGGTGGATGGATACAATCGGGCGTTCCGGGTTCTCATCCAGAAGTGATTGATATACATTCATGAAATCAGTTGGAGAAGGCTGTGAAGTTGTAGGCAACACAGAAACCTTCTTCAATTTTTCGTAGAACTGTTCCGAAGTCAGATCAACGCCATCTGCATAAGTCTCTTCACCGAACAGAACGCGCAACGGAACAATGTGAATTCCGTATTTGCGAATGAGTTCTTCGGGAATATCCGCCGTACTGTCTGTTACTATCGCAACCTTGTGGCTCATGACTCTCCTCCTCTTCGCCAGAGTGCTATTGGTACCTGTTCAAAAACACAACAAGAGACTTTTTTGAACAACCTTTATTAGGACTCTACGGAGAACAAATAATAATACACAGGCTGTCCTCCACGATGTACCTCTACCTCAGCATCAGGATACTCTACTTCAAGCCATGCAGCGAGGGCAGCAGTAACCTCAGGGTCAGCTTCGTCCCCTTCAAGGATCGTCACCACTTCATCTCCGCTCTCCATCATCTGTTTGAGCAGACCTTCACATGCTTGAAGCATGACTTCATCCGTCGCTACAATTTTGGAGTTATGAATACCAATATAGTGTCCCGCCTTGATATCCAATTCATCATATTGCGTATCACGAACCGCATGAGTCACTTGACCGGACTGTACCCGGCTGATGGCCTCCAACATTTGGTCACGGTTCGTTTCCGCAGACTCATCTTCCTGGAAAGCAAAAGCAGCAGCCATTCCCTGTGGAATGGTCTTGCTTGGAATAACCGTAATTCGGCGCTCATCTTCAAGCAGTTCACGTGCCTGCTCCGCAGCCAGTACAATATTCGAGTTATTCGGAAGTATGAATACCTGCTCCGCAGCAATGGAGCGAACGGCTTTGACAAAATCCTCAGTGCTCGGATTCATCGTCTGTCCACCGGACAGAACAACATCGACGCCAAGACTTTGGAAAATCTCTGCAATACCGTCACCGGAGGATACCGCAATAAAACCATACGGTGCCATCTCATCTGCAGGAAGCACAGCCTCTTCCATACTGCGTGCTGCCTCAGGTGGAATCTCTGCAAACAATTCAGGTGATGGAGCAATATCCATGCCTGCTGTCAGGAGGTCCCGATGCTGTTCACGCATATTGAGAATATGAATCTGTGTAATCTCACCATAATGCAGTGCCAGATTCAACACATCGCCTGGAGTCTTGGAATGGACATGAACTTTGATGACTTCATCATCGGCAATGATAATGATCGAATCCCCGTTAACTGACAACGCTTTCCGGAATGCCTCATCATCAAATGCCACTCCCGCATTCTCTCCAAGCTCACGATTAATGAAGAATTCCATATCATACAGGAATTCAATATCCTCCGTTTCCAATCTCGCCTGAGCAGACAATGGCATCTCCGGCGCAATCACCTGCTGATGTGCAGGCTTCTTGATATCCACTTCTGCCGGTGCAGCCGGTTTCAAAGCAGATGCTGCCACGGATGGGGTTACTTCTTTGTTCAGCGAAGTACGATTCACACCGTCACTTTGCAGCAATACTTCCATAAAGCCCTCGTAGATATATACAAGCCCCTGACCACCTGAATCCACAACACCAACCTGTTTCAGTACAGGAAGTAATTCCGGAGTCATTGCCAGTGCTTCTTTTGCTTTTAACAAAACTTCATTCATTAATTCAGTAATATCATTCGTCCGTCTTGCGTAGTAATTGGCATGTTTCGCCGCTTCCTTGGCTACGGTAAGAATGGTCCCTTCAACGGGTTTTACGACCGCTTTGTAAGCTGCGTCAACACCGTTCTGCAGGGCTGCTGCAAATTGGAGCGTATTCAGTTCCTCATAGGGAGCAGCTGAACGACTAAATCCACGGAACAATTGCGACAGAATAACTCCTGAATTCCCCCGTGCGCCCATAAGCAGGCCTTTTGATAGAATACCGGCAGCTTCTCCGATGGAGGCAGAACTTTTTCTTTTAATCTCTGCAACTCCTGCACTCATTGTCAAATTCATGTTCGTTCCCGTGTCACCATCCGGTACAGGGAAAACATTCAGGGAATTGACGTGCTCTGCATGCTGTCCAAGTTGTTCCGCTCCGGCAAGTACCATTGCGGTGAAATCTGTTCCATTTAAAGAACGTATACTCAAGTGAGAATTCCCCTTCCTAGCTTGATACACGAACAACTTGCACCAAGATGTGTCTGGTCTGTTCATGCGCTAACGCGGACTGCGTTATTCTTCGTCCATACCTTGTCCGGCACAGGCATACAATACAACATGTCAGCCGGATTAACGGTCTGGGCGGCCGGGCTACCAATATCCTGCACTCTCTGCACCCCTAACTTCGGGGCATACGGATATGCACCGGTATCAAGAGCCGGCATGAATGCCGCGTGGAGACTGGTGCCAATGATGGAATGCCGCAGCTCACAGCGTTGCCAAAAAGCAGACCACCGACCTCTAGGTACGGTGTATTCTCCGACTTCCTCGCGGCAACAGCCTGTTCACCACTGTATTATGGACTACTCAACATTGTACTATATTAGACAGGAGAAATAAATAAAGTTTTTGGATCAGTTGACGAAGCTTTTTTGATTATGATATTATATTCAAGTATTGTTTTATGCAGGTTAAGTAATGGAAATGATCCGGTCATGCCGGCTTAAACAACGCCATTAGCTACTGAAACCTGATCTTTATGATCAGGAAGAACAATTTAGTCCTTATGGAATGACTTTTCGTTTCTGAAGGCAACTGGTTATTTTAGGATAGGAGGTGTAATCTATGTCTCGCAAATGTTATGTGACAGGTAAGAAACCGGGCACCGGTAACCACGTATCCCACGCTAACAACCGTAACCGTCGTACTTGGGGCGTAAACGTTCAGAAGGTCCGCATTCTCGTTGACGGCAAACCAAAACGTGTATACGTAAGCACCCGTGCACTGAAAGCCGGTAAAGTGACTCGCGTATAATCACGCAAAGCTACTATAAATCGGGTAAGCAAAAAGCACCTTGTTCCTTGCAGGTGCTTTTTTGGTATTCAAAAAAGGGATTCTTGAATACGCTCATGAACATGTGAATGGCCGCCGCATGGCGCTTCGCAGGTACGAATTCCAGATTAGCCTGAGCCAAAGCGGCGGTATTCCCTGTTACCTTATCAATCGGATCAATTCTTTTGAAACGTATTAAGAATCGCCTTTACAAACCCTCCCAAAAACTTCGGCAGTTTGAATGTGTAAAATTTCATAATTCACCCTCCCCATCATGCTCATGCGTCCGCCGTATCCTATGCTTCAGGCCTTCTTTACCTCAAACACGACAAAAAAGGCTACATGAGAAACCTGCTCATGTAACCATATTTATGCGGAACCATCGATCCCTATTCCACAATGACAAGCCCGAAGATCAGGTCATTTACGTTTGGGTAGGAATATATTGATAGGCAGCGATCATGAAAACACTCATTAGATAATACAGTATGCCGAAGATAACAAAAGTAACCCGATGTCCCGTACGATCAAATTTGCGGAAATACATAATGACAACGCCCACCCCGATCAATGACGTAATGGCATTATACGGGGATTGAATAACCGCAAACAGAGCAAGCACAAGTCCCGTAACGAGACTCGCAGCCATCGTCCACAGCGTCTCCTTAAGAGTCATCAATCAGCCTCCGTAGCTACGGCGAATTTCAGTAATCGCAGCAGCACGATCTTCACGTCCGAATACGGCGCTTCCGGCGACGAGTACATCCGCTCCAGCTTCCACCACAAGCGGGGCCGTGTCGGCAGCAATTCCGCCATCCACTTCGATATGTACATCATGACGTCCCTTTTCATTCAACCAGGTACGAATTTGTTTGATTTTGTTCATGGTACCTGAGATGAAAGCCTGTCCGCCAAATCCAGGATTTACCGTCATCACAAGAACCATGTCCACATCATCCAGAACTTCAAGAATGGCAGACGCTGGCGTTCCCGGATTAAGAGCAACTCCTGCCTTCACTCCCTGCTCCTTGATCAGATGAATAACGCGGTGCAGATGCACACAAGCCTCAGCATGCACGGTAATGACTGCTGCACCGGCTTTGGCAAATTCCTCAACATAACGTTCCGGATTCTCAATCATCAAGTGCACATCGAGCGGCAAGCTTGTATGCGGTGCGATCGCCTTTACAATCGCAGGTCCAAGCGTAATATTTGGGACAAAGTGACCGTCCATAACGTCAACATGAATCCAGTCTCCTCCTGCAGCTTGGGCTTCGGCAACTTCCGCACCAAGTTGGGCAAAATCAGCTGATAATATCGATGGGGCAATTTTAATCATGTTAATACCTCCGCTTCTTATCTTTCATTTCGGTCAGGAATAGTACATAGTGCTGATATCGGCTTTCGGAGATTAGACCTTCCTCCTTGGCCGCGAGCACACGACAACCTGGTTCATGGGTATGGGTACAACCTCGGAACTTGCACTGATCTGCAAACTGGGCGAATTCCCGGAAACACGTGGAGAGTTCCTCCACACCGATCTCCAGAAAGTCCAGTTGGCTAAACCCTGGCGTATCCGCCACAAACCCGCCATTATCCAAGGGGATGAGTTCTACGTGCCTGGTGGTGTGTTTCCCTCGTCCAAGACGCATGCTGATCGCACTCGTCTCCAGCGTTAGGCCGGGCATCAATGCATTTAACATGGACGACTTGCCTACACCGGATTGACCAGAGAATACGCTAATCTTACCAGCGAGGCGATCTCTGAGCAGTTCACTGCCTTCACCGGTACGTGAACTTGTGGAGATCACTTCATAACCAACCTGTTCATACAATGCTTTCACTTCAGCAACAGTGTCTTTGGCTGGATCAGCCAAATCCTGTTTGGTCAGCACAATCAGAGCATCCAGACCAGCCTGCTCGATGTGAACAAGGAACTTGTCCAACAGATTCAGGTTCATATCCGGTTCTTTCACCGAGAATAACAGAACAGCCAAACTTACGTTGGCCACTGGAGGACGGATGAGTTCCGTCTCACGCTTCCGAATTTCATCCACCGTTCCTTCACCGTTCTCAGTCAACATGTAGCTGACGCGGTCACCTACAAGCGGTGATGTTCCCCGTTTTCTGAAGATACCTCTGGCACGACATTGAACGGCGGAACCTTCAACCGAAGGAACCCCGTTGTCTTCCACTGGCATGACATAATAGTAACCGCTTAGCGCTTTAACGATGATACCTTCTGGCATAGCTCCGTCGCCCTCCTTTTGATGATGGTACATTTAATCCAGACGCCAGCATAAGCCGCCCTTATGGACGGCTTGATGCGTTAATGACTTCCTTTTTCTTCTTCTCTTTTTCCTTGCCGTGCTCATTACCCTTACTCATGGCAGAAGTGTCTTCATCTACGCTATCACCTTCACCGTCTGCCGGTGTGGATTCAGGCTCACCATCCTGATTGGGGTCACCACTGCCCTCATCAACACTGCCTTGACCTGGATCAGGCTCATTTTCTGGCGGTGTCTCCGTGCTTTGTTCCGGGTCAATGGAAGGTACATTTACTGTTCCGTTTTTGGCTTCACTGTAAGAGACAAGATACGTATCCAAGAACTGCCCATCACGATATACAGATACGGCCCCATTTTCATTTGGAGCGAGCACAAGTGGAATGGTCAAGGTCTGGGTTGAGTTCACGGTGCGTGTTCCCCATTCCTGATTCTTGCCGCGTGCGTCTTCATACGTGATACGGATTTTACTGTTTTTGCCCTCTTCTTTGGGTGATACATTGATATTAAACGGATATTTTAGCGCCTCAGGCGGATACCCTGTACTGATAAAGATTGTAATCTTATCGCCAGGACTAACCTCTGCGCCCGCTTCCACAGGCCATTGCTGCGTCACTTTGCCCTGGTCCACCGTATAACTTGATTCTTCCTGCACCTGAGCAAGCACAAGTCCAGAGGATTTCAATTTTTCTTCGGCTTCGCTACGGGTAAGATTTTTCAATTCAGGCATTTTGACCGTTTCAGTACCTTTACTTACAGTTAGCTCAATCTGAACGGCCTCTGGATCGAATTCCTCATTGACGCCAGGGGTCTGGGAAATAACAGAACCTGAAGCCACATCATTGGAGAAGTCATCTTTCCGCTGAATCTGATCTTCCTTAATGCCAAGCGCAGTCAGCTTCTTGACAGCCTCATCATAAGTTTCCTGTTTGACATCAATCATCTTCACCAGTTCTTTTTCTGCACCAACACTGAGTTGGACCTCGGAACCTTCTTTGACGACATCGCCTTCTTTTCTGCTCTGGTCAAAGACAATACCCGGTTCGACACCTTCCTGATAGAGACGGATGACCTCATCACTGACGACGAGTCCTTTCTCCTCAAGCATTTCGCGAGCCTTTTCTTCCGTCTGGGTAATCACGTTGGGCACGGTAACTTCAGGTACGACCAGCATACCCTTGACATACCATACAACGCCCACCATGGCGATTAGAATAAGAACGGTTAATGAAATGAGTAGTGCTGGTTTTTTCCAGTTCTTAGCTTTCGCTTTACCCTTGCCAGTTTCTTCGTCAGACTCCATCACTGGCACCGCACCCGTCGACGTAACTCCGCGCGGTTCAGGCTTGATCGCTGGCATCACACGAGTTTGGTCTATATCATCCTCATCCGGAAAATCAATCTTCGTTTCATTACGTCTCTCCGGCATCAGGCAAGTTTCCAGATCGGTCTGCATTTCCTTAGCCGACTGATAACGTTCCTGCGGATTTTTACGCATGGACTTCAAGATGACATTTTCCACACTTTGCGGAATCAATGGATTGAATTTGCGTGGTTCATCGAACTCTTCCTGCAAATGCTTCAATGCCACACTGATTGGACTTTCACCTAAAAACGGAAGTTGCCCAGTAAGCATTTGGTAAAGTACGATCCCAAGAGAATATAAGTCCGATTTTTCACCAGTAACGATGCCTTTGGCATGTTCCGGTGAGAAGTAATGTACAGAACCAACTACGGAACCCGTCTGCGTAATCGTTGTAGATGTAACTGCACGGGCGATCCCGAAGTCCGTTACCTTCACGCGGCCATTCCGGCCAATTAATATATTATGCGGTTTGATATCCCGATGAATGATTTGATTATGATGTGCATGATCAAGAGCATCTGCAATCTGTGAAGCGATGCGGACCGATTCGTCCACTTGTAGAGGCGCACGCTCTTTAATAATTTCATTCAGGTTTTTGCCTTCCACATACTCCATGACAATATAATGAACGTCATCTTCCTGCCCCACGTCATAAATGCTAACTACATTCGGATGAGACAGTGATGCTGCCGATTGTGCTTCTCTGCGGAAACGGCGAATAAACTCTTCGTCATGCACAAACTGTTGTCTTAGAACTTTAATCGCTACATTCCGGTTCAACAGAAGATCCTGGGCTTTGTACACAAGAGCCATGCCGCCACCGCCGACACGCTCAATCACTTCATAGCGTCCGCCTAGCTGGTGCCCAATCATGACTCACACCCCGTTTCCGTATTCACGGAACCATCCTTCTGCAACTCGAACAAGGCAACCGTGATGTTGTCGTCTCCTCCAGCAAGTAAAGCCAACTGAAGCAGTCGGTCTGCACGATCTTCCAATGCCAGTTCCAGATTGCCGGCAACCTGAATAATCTGCTCATTGCTAACCAGGTTACTGAGACCATCACTGCACAGGAGAAGAACTTCGCCTTCCTCCAGCTTGACGGTATCCAGATCTACCTTCACCTCGGCATCTGTTCCAAGCGCACGAGTCAGCACGTTGCGACGTGGATGATGGGACACATCCTCTTTGCTGATCTGACCGTTTTTGAACAATTCATTCACCAGTGTATGGTCCTCGGTTAGCTGAACCACAGCTTTGTTCGCAATTTTGTAGGCTCTGCTATCCCCGATGTGTCCAATAACACCTTCCGTATCGTTCAATAATGCCGCAACTACCGTTGTTCCCATGTTGTGGTACTTGTCATCTGAGGATGCCGTGCGGAAGATAACTTCGTTGGCATGCAAAATAGCATCGCTTAGAGCTGCAGACAGAGACGCATGCGAAAGACCTGGTTCCAGTGTTCCCAAATCTTGTACCAACGTCTCCACTGCCAGGCGGCTTGCCGTATCCCCTGCAAGATGTCCACCCATGCCATCGGCAACAATACCCAGAATATATCCTGTATCGAGATTACGAATCCAGGCTGAATCTTCATTCACCGAACGCACTCGTCCGATATGGCTCACATGAACTGTTTTGATCAAAACGTTCTCACCTCAACTCCATATGCTTTGCACGAAGCTGACCGCAAGCGGCAGCAATATCATGTCCCTGTTCACGACGAATGGTTACATTAACACCCTGTTCCGAGAGAATCTTCTGAAAATTGAAAATGTCGCTTCTCGATGTTCTTACGTACTTGCGTTCAGGTACATGGTTAACCGGAATAAGATTCACGTGGCATAACATGTTCTTAAGCACACTTGCCAGTTCTGCTGCATGCTCTGGCTGATCGTTTACTCCACCAATCAGTGCATACTCAAACGTAATTCTCCGACCTGTTTTGGCCAGATAATAACGAAGGGACTCCATTACATCTTCAAAAGGAAAACGACGGTTAACCGGCATCAATTTCGAACGTAGTGCATCATTCGGTGCATGGATCGAAATGGCGAGGTTGATCTGTGTATCTTCATCCGCAAACTTGTAGATATTCGGAACAATTCCGCTCGTGGATACCGTGATGTGCCGCTGACCAATGTTCAGTCCTTTTTCATGGATCATAATGCGCAGGAAAGTCATCGTTGCTTCATAGTTTTCGAAAGGTTCGCCCGAACCCATGATTACAATGCTGCTGACACGCTCGCCGCGTTCATCCAGAATTTTCTGAGCCTGTACAACCTGAGCAACAATCTCCCCAGCCGTAAGGTTACGCTTGAGCCCACCCAATGTCGATGCACAGAACGTACAACCAATACGACATCCAACCTGTGTGGTTACACAGATGCTGTTCCCGTAGTTATGCTTCATAATTACGGTCTCAATGGCATGATCATCATGAAGACCAAAGAGGAATTTAACCGTTCCATCCTTGGATTCAAACTTTGTAATTTCCTTAAGCGTTACGAATTCAAATTGCTCTGTCAGTTTTTCACGCAATGGCTTGGACAGATTCGTCATTTCACTGAAATCATTCACGCGTTTTACATAAATCCAGTCAAAGATTTGACCACCGCGAAACGCCGGCTCCCCGTTCTCCACAGCCCATTGCTGCAATTGTTCCAGAGAATAATCATATATAAAAGGTTTCATTTTGTTGTCAACACCTATTCCTTCTTTTCTTTTCGTTTAGCTTGCTTCTTTTCGTTCCATTCGTCCTATTCTATCACAAAGACCACGTTACATCCATGTATACCCTTGATATCTGTACTTCATGCATTATAACACCTCAATGCCGCCATCGCACCCTGTCATCACTTTTCTCTGACCATTATGCTGAAGTCCCATCACAAAGAAATCCGCCGAAGTTCCCCTCGGCGGTCATGCTTCCGTGCTCTATTAAACTGTTATTTCGCTATTTTTGTCAACCGGGCGATGAAAAATCCGTCACTGTGAGCGTATTGTGGCAAAATCTGAACGCCTCCGTTCACAACCTTCAATTTCGCGGTCTCCGATTCAGACCAAACGGATGCTTCTGCTGGACTATATTCCGGATGTCGATTCAAGAAGTCTGCAACCATATCTTCATTCTCAGCAGGCTCAATCGTACATGTGCTATAAACTAAAATGCCGCCTGGTTTTAACAACGGTGCAACACGATCAAGCAGTTCACACTGCAAGCCTGCGATATCTTCAATATCTTCTACGGATTTGGTCCATTTCACATCGGGCTTCCGTCGAATAACACCCAGGCCAGAACATGGCGCATCCAGCAAAATGCGGTCAAACGAAGCTTCCGGATACCGCTCGTTCAGATCAAGAGCATCTCCAGTTACCGCATCGATGCAGCTCAGACCGAGACGTTCCGCCTGATCCAGGATCAACTGGCGCTTATGAGCATGTACATCGTTAGCGACAATACGACCACGATCGTGCATTTTCTCAGCCATGTGAGCTGTTTTACCACCTGGAGCTGCGCAGCAATCCAATATAAGTTGTTCTTCTTCAGGCGCAACTGCTTCAGCTACGAGCATGGAACTTTCGTCCTGTACAGAGAACAAGCCGTCCCGATACCAGGACGTTAGTGCCATATTCCCACCACTGCGTACAAGAATTCCATCGGAACTCAACTGAGAAGCTTCAACAACTGCACCTGTACTTGCCATCTCATGCATCAGTTTCTCCCGTGTGGTCATCGTTGTGTTGACTCGGACACTCACTGCTGGAGGCTCATTATTCGCACGACAGATGGCTTCCGCTGTCTCCTCGCCATAATGGGCGATCCAGCGTTCAACCATCCATAACGGGTGGGAATGCTCCAGTGAAATACGTTCGGCAACCGGCAGATGTTCTGGAATCCGAAGTTCATCCCGATTGCGAATCATATTGCGCAGTACACCATTCACCATTCCCGAGATTCCCTGATGGCCCAGTTTCTTCGCCAGATTAAC
This sequence comes from Paenibacillus sp. 1781tsa1, assembly GCF_024159265.1. Lineage (NCBI taxonomy): Bacteria > Bacillati > Bacillota > Bacilli > Caryophanales > Paenibacillaceae > Paenibacillus > Paenibacillus sp. 1781tsa1. The sequence continues at coordinate 4,730,859 of NZ_JAMYWY010000001.1, forward strand.
CGCTTCGCTCACTACGGCATGCTCCGGAATACGGTCCAGGTATATCATCTGATATACGCTGATTCGCAGCAGGCTGCGAACCCATGGTTGCAGTTTGGATACTCCTTTGGCGACGTAACGTTCCAGATAATAATCAAGTGTATTCAATCTAGCGATTGTTCCGTACACCAATTCGGTAGCTAGTCCAGCATCCGCAGGGCTCAGTTCAGCCTCTTTCAGACGACGGTTCAACTCCAGATTACTGTATGCCCCATCTTGCTCAACAGCACTCAGAACCTTGACTGCCAATGCACGAGCAGATGTTTTGGGTTTCTGGGAGCGAGATGCACCACCTGTAGCTTTATGACCTTTTCCCGACGAACGACCCGGTGTGTTACCACTCATCGCAGCACCGTTCCAGGTTTCAATGTACCGCCACGGGCAAAGTCAGCGGCCTTCATCACCTTTTTGCCTGCAGGCTGCACCTCAGTCAACCACAGAGACCCATTGCCTGTACGAACTTCAATCCCGACCTTGTTCAATTGCAGCACCGTTCCCGGCTCTGCTTGTCCAGCATCCGAAGAAGTTTCCAGATCCGCCTGATCGGGGTTAGCCGCAGCCCAGACTTTGAAGACCTGATCATCCCACATCGTAAATGCACCCGAAAACGGCACAAGGCCGCGGATCTGATTGAACAATTCACGTGAAGTACGACTCCAGTCCATCTTCTCGTCATCCCGAGTCAGATTGCGAGCATACGAAGCCTCGGCATCATCCTGAGGGACGGCCGTTGTCTCGCCTGCAATCAATCGTGGCATTTCTGCCTGAAGCAGTTTGGAACCAGCCTCACTTAATTTATCAAACATCGATCCTGATGTATCTTCATCCGTAATTGGCAGTTCCACACGCGAGATCATATCTCCGGTATCCAGGCCTTCAGCCATATACATTAATGTGACTCCTGTCACGGATTCCCCGTTAATAATGGAACGTTGGATTGGAGCTCCTCCCCGATATTTCGGCAAAAGAGAGCCATGCACGTTCACACAACCACGAACAGGCATATCCAGCACGGCTTTGGGCAGAATCTGGCCAAAAGCCGCAGTCACGATCAGGTCCGGCTTCCATTCAGCCAAGCGGGCTACCGCTTCCGGATCACGCAGTTTAACGGGTTGAAACACAGGCAGACCGTGGCGTTCTGCCGCGGCCTTAACCGGTGTTGGCGTAAGTACTTTTTTGCGTCCCTGCGGTTTATCAGGCTGAGTCACCACACCCACCACATGGTATCCCTCTGCAATCAGCATATCGAGAGAAGGAACTGCAAATTCAGGTGTTCCCATAAAAACAATATTCAAATCGATCACTCCTTAATTACGACGCGGTCCCGTTTGATCGGCTGCAATTTCGTACACTTTCTCGGCGATATCCGTAAACAGTACACCATCCAGATGATCAATTTCATGCTGGAATGCACGGGACAGCAAGCCACTACCCGTAATAATCAACTCTTTGCCTTCACGATCCAGACCTTTAACCGTAACGGTCTCAAAACGGCGAACATCACCATTAATGCCAGGGATACTCAGACAACCTTCCGGTCCGAATTGCTCTCCCTCACTTGCAATGATCTCCGGGTTAATCATCTTGATCAGCCCTTGCTCATCACCTGCGTCAATAACAATCAGACGTTTCAAAATACCAACTTGCGGCGCAGCTAGACCTACACCCTCCGCATCGTACATAGTATCCGCCATATCATCCAGCAACTTTTGTACATTCGGTGTAATTTTGGTTACTTCTTTGGCTCTCTTGTGGAGCACCTCATCTGGTTCTTGCACGATAATGCGAATCGACATGTTGTAAGCACCTTCCTAATCCTCATCATAATTTCAGGACGATATTCTGTATTTTTGGGGTATTCATTTTAATCTATGTTTATACCGCTTGTTTACATCCGCATTACTGCAAAATGCTTACATTAACATTTGCGGGTCTACATCCAGACTAATAAGCAATTTTTGCGCCTGAACGTCGTCGTCCATACGCCGGGCCGTTGCCAGAGCGAGTCCTATGGCGTCTACATCCCCCCGCCATTTTATCATACATTGGAATCTGTATCTATTCTTGATCCGAGGAATCGGGGACGCTACCGGCCCTAATACATCAAAGGCCTCATTGCTGAATCGATCCAAACTGCCGAGCCAACCGGCCGCATTAGCCTTCTCTTTCAGTATCCGCGTGTAGTTCTCGGCAAGACGAATCAATACCGGAAGCTGCTCATGCGAAAAGGTCACCAGAATGAGGCGACAGTATGGCGGATATTGCAAATTACGACGATGCAACAGTTCCTCACGTACAAACGATACATAGTCATGCTTACTCGCATGGCCAATAGAGTAGTGCTCCGGCGTATAGGACTGAACAAACACCTCACCAGGCAATTGGTGCCGACCAGCTCGTCCAGCTACCTGTGTTAATAACTGAAACGTTTTTTCGGCAGCACGAAAATCAGGCAAATTCAATGCTGAATCCGCTGTGATCACGCCAACCAGAGTCACATCAGGGAAATCGAGTCCCTTCGCAACCATCTGGGTGCCAAGCAATACGTCAGCCTTTTTCTCACGAAACTGTTTCAGCAGCTTCTCGTGAGCCCCTTTTTCCGTTGTTGTATCCACATCCATCCGTATGACCCGAATACCCGGAAAGAGCTTCGCAAGCTCTTCTTCGACCCTTTGTGTACCTGTACCAAAGTATCGAATATGCTCACTTCCACAATCCGGGCATACTTCCGGAGCCGCTTCCGCATACCCGCAGTAATGACAACGAAGATTATTGGAGCGCTGATGGTACGTCAATGAAATATCACATTCCGGACAACCTGCTACATATCCGCAACTGCGGCACATGACAAAGGTCGAATATCCACGGCGATTCAGCAGAAGCACCGTCTGTTCACCACGCTCCAAGCGCTCCTCCAGCCCTTTGTGCAAAGCTCTGCTGAACATGGAGCGGTTACCATCCTTCAACTCTTCGCGCATGTCAACAATTCGCACCTCGGGCAGTTTGTTACCCAGTGCACGTGTTGGCATCTCCAGCAACAGTGGTGCAAAATCATCGTTGCTCTGAGAGCGTGCCGCATAGTAACTTTCCAGCGAAGGTGTCGCTGAACCCAGAACAACCACGGCCTGATGCTGCTGTGCTCTTTTAACCGCTACATCCCGGGCATGATATTTCGGAGTTTCCTCCTGTTTGTAGGAAGTCTCGTGCTCCTCATCCATAATGATCAACCCAAGCCGACTGAATGGAGCAAATACGGCTGAACGCGCTCCAATCGCGACCTTCACCTGACCCTCACGAATCTTGCGCCATTCATCATAACGTTCACCGCCAGACAGACGACTGTGCATGACCGCAACCTGGTCGCCGAATCGCCCTTTAAAACGTTCCACCATCTGTGGTGTCAGTGCAATCTCGGGAACCAGTACGATGGCCTGCCGATCCTGCTCGATGCATTGTTGAATGGTTTGAAGGTAGACTTCCGTCTTGCCGCTGCCTGTGACACCATGTAGCAAAAATACCCCGTGGCGTTGTTCCTGCAATCGGCCATTGATACTGTCGTAAACACGCTTTTGCTCATCGGTCAGAAGCAGCGGTTCCGTTGCTTGGAACTTCCTTCCTTGATAAGGGTCACGAAAGACCTCAACGTCCTCGGTGACGATTAATCCCTTTTCCTCAAGTCCCTTCATCGTCGCCGCCGATACCTGCAGTGTGGATAACACTTCTTTCATCGGCATGGGCAGCAGCTCTTTCATTTCCAGCAAAAAAGAAAGAATCTCCTTCTGCCGCTGTGCTTTCGCCGGGAATGAAGCAAGTGCTTCCTGAGCAGCAGCAATATCTACAGCCAGATCAACGGACTTCATCGTTTTTTTATTCAACTTGTCCTTGATAGCCTGACTCTCCAGCAGCACGCCACCAAGCAATAATTTCTTAATTAGTGCAGCATGATTGGGATATTTTCGACTCAATTGTTGCAGCGGTACCTGACCCCGACCTTTAACAAAACGGATGATATCCTGCTGCACTTTCTCGTTCGTAGACTCTTCTCCCCAAACAAATAACACCTCATCATCCGGTTGTGCACCCGCCATCTGTCCATCAAGTGCATCTCCCAGCGAGATGTATCGCTCTGCTTTTCCTTTTAATGCGGTCGGCACCATGACCTGCAATGACAGAATCCGGTTACTGGCATAACGCCCACTCATCCATTCGGCCAATTCAACCAAATCCTTTGACAAGGGGGGAACAATGTCCAGCAACTCCTGAATCTGCTTGAGCTTGAATGTTTCCTCTCCGGTACGCGGCACAAGATCAATCACGAATCCCTGCACCGTCCGATGTCCAAAAGGTACACCCACCCGGCTGCCAATCTCGATCCATTCCCTCATCGATTCAGGTACCAGGTAATCAAACGGTCGGTCTGTATCCTTCACGGGAACATCGACAATGACCTTGGCAATCTCCATATCCTAATTCCTCCCGGCAATGCGCTCCGCCGCAATCCGGAGCAACCGATGAGCCACATCGTCCTTGGCCATCACTGGAAGCTCCTCCACCAAACCTTCCCGGTCATAGATATGTACCGCGTTGGTGTCTGTTCCAAATCCTGCACCCGTATGGGTTACGTCATTGGCTACGATCAGATCACAGTTTTTCCGTTCCAATTTCTCACGTGCATACATCTCAACGGACTGAGTCTCCGCAGCAAAACCAATTAAAAACTGATGGGTTTTCTGCTTGCCCAGCGTTTCAAGAATATCTATATTTTTAACAAGTTCGAGCGACAACGTGTCGCCTTTCTTCTTGATCTTCTCGGTGTAAACTTCCTTAAGGCGATAATCGGCAACAGCCGCCGCCTTAACCACGATATCAGCATCGTCCCACTCGCGTGTTACGGCTTCGTACATATCCTGTGCTGACTGCACAGGGATCAACTCAACGTTCTCCGGCGGCTTGGCTTGTGTATTGCCCATGACCAATTTCACATTGGCCCCCAGATCACGCGCAGCTGCAGCTATGGCAAATCCCATTTTGCCAGACGAATCGTTCGTAATGTATCGTACTGGGTCAATTCGCTCAATCGTACCTCCAGCCGTAACAACAACCTTCTTGCCTTGTAATAGGGAAGCTTGTTCCTTCCTTGTACGTTCTGCAGATTCGCGCTGTTCAAAGTAACGTTCCACCACATCCACAATGCTCTCCGGTTCTTCCAGACGTCCCTTGCCTACATATCCACACGCAAGCAGACCTTCACCCGGTTCAATCATCATGGCGCCCCGTCCAACAAGCAGGTTCATATTATGCTTTACAGCTGGATGATCATACATATGTACATTCATCGCTGGAGCAATCATGACAGGGGCAGTCGTGGCAAGAAGAGTCGTTGAGAGCATATCATCTGCCATGCCATGTGCCATCTTGGCAATCACATTGGCGGTAGCCGGGGCAACCAGAACAAGATCAGCCAGATCAGCCAGATGAATATGAGATACGACCGCTGGCTCACGCTCATCAAATGTATCGGTATATACGGTGTTTCGGGTTAACGTTTGCAGCGTTAATTCGGTAATAAACTGTGTAGCAGAAGCTGTCATAATTACATGAACATCGGCTCCCTTTTGCACCAGTCTGCTGCATAATGTTGCTGCTTTGTAAGCGGCTATGCCGCCTGTCACACCAAGCACGATTTTTTTACCGTTCAACATGTTTATTTCCCCCGATAATTTATACGACGTCTAAACAATGAGTTCATTGAAATATGCTTATTCGTAAAAAAATAACAACCTCGCGGTTGTCAATTAATCCGGCTTACGCCGTATGCAGTTGAAGAGCAGCCGCAGGCGGCTTACTCTTCCTCTTCGTCCTGTCCTTTGATGACAACGAGCAGGTCTCCATAGATTTCTTCCAGTGCAACGCCCACTTGTTTATGGGATCTCGCACCTCTTAAATCCGATTTTTCACCTTCACGTAGCTGTCTAGCCCGGCGGGAAGCAGCAACAACAAGGGAATACTTGCTGTCGACTTTGTTCATCATTTCATCAATAGAAGGATACAGCATATTAACAAACACCTCTTCGCATTAGTATAATCACAAGTTGCCGCCTGACAGAACTGATGTGGCATGTCTTCACACCCGGGCATTCCGAGAAGGAGTGCTTCAGTATATGATATGACAACTGCCCCACTTATATCGCATTCTGCAGCGGCAAAAGGGATTATTTATTGATCTTACAATGTTCGGCGATTATGATGCTTTCTATTCTCTTGCACGCCAAATCAATTTCATCATTAACAACAGCGTAATCATACTGCTCCAGCAGACTGATCTCATCAACCGCCACGGACATCCGATGATCAATGGTCGCTTGGCTCTCGGTACCACGGCCCTGAATGCGATCTTTCAGCTCGTCCAATGAAGGAGGAAGCAGGAAAACAAAGATCCCTTCCGGGAATTTCTCTTTCACTTTTAACGCGCCTTGGACCTCAATCTCCAGAATGATGTCGCGGCCTTCGTTAATCGTTTTCTCTACAAAATCACGCGGTGTTCCGTAATAATTACCAACATACTCCGCATGTTCCAACAATTGATCTTCAGCAATCATGTTCAGGAACTCTTCATGACTTCTGAAGAAATAGTTCACACCATGTTCTTCACCCAGACGAGGCTGACGGGTTGTTGCCGATACGGAATAGATCAATTCCGGCACCCGTTTGCGCAAAGCGCTGCATACAGTACCCTTCCCGACCCCAGATGGGCCGGACAACACTACCAGTAATCCTTTAGACATATTACACTCCATTTTATTCGTCGTTATCATCATCTTTCGAAGAAAGACGATGGGCGACCGTCTCAGGCTGAACTGCAGACAAAATGACATGATCGCTATCCGTAATAATTACGGCACGAGTACGTCTTCCGTACGTTGCATCAATCAGCATGTGACGATCTCTTGCCTCTTGTATAATTCTCTTGATCGGCGCCGATTCCGGACTCACGATGGATATAATCCGGTTCGCCGATACGATGTTACCGAATCCAATGTTAATGAGTTTGATTGCCATAATCAGGTTCTTCCCCCTATACATGCGACTCTTTTGCCGAAATTTGGCTGTTCATTCGATATTCGCAGCTTGCTCACGAATCTTCTCCAGCTCCGCCTTCATCTCGACAACACGATTCACCAGAGCCAAATGGTTGGCTTTTGATCCAATCGTATTGACTTCCCGATTCATCTCTTGAATTAGAAAGTCCAACTTACGACCTACAGGCTCATCACTTTTCAGCAGTTCCCTGCTCTGTCCAAAGTGACTCAGTAGACGCGTAAGCTCCTCTTCTATGTTAGAACGATCGGCAAACATTGCAATTTCCATACCCAATTTATGCTCATCAAAAGGGAAAGAGCCTTCTTCCTGCATTTCCGTAAGCCTCTGTCTTAGCTTGTTGCGATAATCACTTACCACAGTCGGTGCAAGATCAAGCATCTCGGTATGCAGTGACTCCAGACGGGTAATACGCCGTTCCAGATCACTGGCCAGATGAAGACCCTCGCGAGCGCGCATCTGTTCAAGGCTGGACAGAGCCTCTTTCAATCCTTCCTGCAGAACTCGCTCCCATTCGTCCTTCTGCTCTTCGGGAATGGAACTTGTCCCATCCGAATGAACCATGACGTCCGGCAGCCCAAGCATATCCACAATACTTGGTTTGCCTTGCATTCCATATTGGGTCTCCAGTTGCTCTGCAGCCTGCAGATAGGCCCTGACCGTCTGTTCATTCAGAACAGCGGGAAGAGCCTGGTCTTCCTCTTTTTCTTTCATTACATAAACATCAATCCGCCCACGTTTCAAACGACTCTGTACGATTTTCCTCAAACCGTCTTCATAATACGTCCACTCTCTTGGTAGACGCATCATCACTTCGCAATAACGATGATTAACAGATTTGATCTCTAATTGTACCTTATAGCCGCCAAAATGAAAGGCGGATTGACCGTATCCGGTCATACTGAATGACATCGGCATCACATCCGTTTTACTATTGTAATTGATTATTAGGGTTGAAACAAGTAGGACATTGATGCTCCGACTTCTCCCATACGTATTGAGTCAGTTCGGCCGTCATGCCGTAGAACATAAACGGTGTCATAAGATAGATGCCTTTGAAATGTGCTGTTGCTACGTCCAGCAGTTCCTTGGCAATTTTTACCCCCATCGCCCGGCCCTCTTCGCCTTCCAGACCTGCCATACGGGAACGCACTTCATCCGAAAGCTGAATTCCGGGAACTTCGTTGTGCAGATATTCTGCATTCCGTCCACTTGCCAGTGGCATTACACCTACAAAAATAGGCACATCCAGGTGTTTGGTCGCTTCGTGCATTGCCACAATCAACTCCGGGTCATAGACAGGTTGTGTCATGATGTAATCTGCACCAGAGGCAATTTTTTTCTCCAGACGTTGTACAGCTTTATCCAAATATTTCACATTGGGATTAAATGCCGCTCCGATGACAAAGCCAGCTTTTTGCTTCAGCGGTTTACCCGAGAAGGCCACCCCATCGTTCAATTGTTTGATCATGCGTATGATTTCAAAAGAGGTCAGATCGTATACCGAGCTTGAACCAGGCAGATCGCCAAATCTTGCAGGATCACCTGTCACAGCGAGTACATGATTAATCCCCAGGGCATCAAACCCCATCATGTGGGACTGCGTTCCAATCAGATTCCGGTCACGGCAGGCAATATGCACCAATGGACGGAGACCCGTGCGATCCTGAACGAGGTGACCCAGCGCCATGTTGCTCATTCGTGTAACCGCTAATGAATTGTCGGCCAGTGTCAGAGCGTCTGCTCCTGCTGCTTTTAGTATCTCCGCACCTTTCATGAACTTGGCAATGTCCAAGTCACGCGGCGGGTCAAGTTCAACAATAACTGTGTGACGCTGCTTGACCAGATCAACAATCGTAGGCTGTCCTCCACGTCCGGAGCGCTCATCCACATGTTCATGCAGCACAATACGCGGTTTGGATTCTGACGGATCAGGCTCCAAAATAGGCAAAGGTACGTAATCTGCAAGCGCCTCTTTCATGGCGGTAATATGATCAGGCGTTGTACCACAGCAACCGCCGATAATACGAGCACCGAGTTCCGCAAATTGCACTGCCGTCTGACCAAAGTACTCTGGAGTCGCACCATAACGGAACTGACCATCCACATAATCTGCTGCACCCGCATTCGGATAGACAGACATTGGAATACCAATACGTCCGGAGACGGTTTCCATGGCACGCATAATTCCGTTTGGACCTGAGCGACAGTTAAAACCGATCACGTCCGCACCCTGCTCCCGCATGATCCGGAATGCTTCTGGCATTGTATATCCGTCCAGTGTGTGTCCTACATCCTCTACCGCGAACTGTCCAATCACGGGTAGATCACTTAGCTTGCGCGCTTGCAAAAGGGCAATATCCATTTCCTCGATATCATAGAAGGTCTCAAGCAGAATACCATCCACGCCTTCATCAAGCAGTGCAAAGATCTGTTGTTGATAAAAGCGTTTCAGTTCACTTGTGGAGACGTTTGTTCGCTTGCCGCCGCGAATAGAGCCTACTGCACCAAGAACATAACCGTTAGCTCCAGCCACTTCTTTGGCAATACGAACGCCGGTCCGGTTCACATCCTCCACCTTGGACTCCAAACCGAACTTGGACAACTTGTCATAGTTGGCAGAGTACGTATTCGTTTCAAATATCTCTGTACCTGCATCCCGATAACGGCGATGTACTTCCGCCACTACTTCAGGTGAAATCAAGTTTAGCTCTTCATATGAAATCCCTACCGGGAATCCCATTTGGTACAGATACGTTCCCATGGCCCCATCTCCAATGAGAACTCGTTCCTGCATAACTTTGCGCAAATCCGCCTTCATCCCTTTTCCCCCCGCCTAGCTGTGATCATTTTCATACTAATGTAACACAAAAAACGCTAAAAAACGAAGAAAAACACAGGTTTTTGTTGAATATCCAGCTCATAAGGACTTTCTTTCCACATAACACCCAATATGTCTCTGTACAGGAGACACACACACTGTCCTTTAACAAAAAAAGAGGCCCGCAGGCCTCTTGGGTTACACCGTTCTCATATTATGACGTAATTCCCTTAAAAACAACTTCAGCCGGTCCAGTCATGTACACATGATTGTCAGCTTCATTCCACTCAATGTGGAGATCCCCACCCTTAAGGCTGATGACTGCTGTACGATCTGTATGTCCATTCAGGACAGAGGATACCAGTGTTGCACAAGCCCCGGTTCCACAAGCAAGTGTTGGGCCAGCTCCGCGTTCCCATACACGCATGTCCACATATCCACGGTCACGAACTGTTGCGAATTCCACATTGATTTTTTTCGGGAACATGGGATGTACTTCAAGAAGTGGGCCCCACGTTGTGAGATCAAAATTAACAGCATCATCAACATAGATAACGGCATGCGGGTTACCCATGGATACGGCAGTGAATTTGAACGCATGTCCGTTCGCTTCAATGTAGTGATCAACCACTGGATTGGCATCCACCGTTGTAGGCACTTGAAGACCATTCAGGATCGGCTCACCCATATCCACACGAACCGTTTCCACTTTACCATCACGAATGTTGAGACTCACAGGTTGTACCCCTGCACCAATCGTTTCAATGGTAATCTGCTCCTGGTTAACATGGCCATGATCGTATACATATTTGGATACACAGCGAATGGCATTACCGCACTGCTCTGCTTCCGAACCATCCGAGTTCATGATGCGCATCTGAAAGTCCGCCTTTTCCGAAGGCAGTATATAGACCAGGCCGTCCGCACCGATGCCGAAGAAACGGTTGCACCATTTCACAGCCAATTCTGCAGCATCTGCCGGAAGCTCCTTTTCACCAAATACAACGATAAAATCGTTACCAAGTCCATGCATTTTCGTAAATTCCATAATCTTGCCCACTCCTTTTGGCAGTCTGCTGCCAAAGCTATATTCTTGCTCTTCTACAGGATTACCATAGAAATTCATATTCAATATTTACACAAAAAAAGCTATCCTGCAAAATGCCAAAGCTGCCGCTTCGAATCATTTTGAGGATAGCATAACGAAATAGGTAAGGAAAAGGTATTGATTTTATGCTGAAAACTTTGTACTTTTCGGTACGAAGCGGCCAGAACCACCCATACGGCGGCGGTTACGACGACCACCCCACACGCTGCCCGCGCCCATAAGGAACGTTGGAATGCCTGCAGCAACGATACAGATCGCCCATTCACGCAAGCCCAGCGGTACGGTTTTGAAGATCGGCTGCAACGGTTCAACGTACATCACAACCAGCATCAGTACAACCGATGAAATTACAGCAAGAACCAAATATTTGTTCTGCAATGGATTCCGGTGGAAGATCGACCGCGAACTGCGGCAGTCAAAGACGTGAATGAGCTGCGCCAAGACGAGTGTAGCAAAAGCCACAGACTGTGCCTTGATCAGTTGACCCGGATTATCCGGTGCAGCCTGAAGGGTAAGCCAGAACGCTCCGAGTGTACATAATCCAATCAACACACCCCGGCTGACAATTTTCCAACCCAGTCGGCGGGCAAAAATATTTTCCTTGGCACCACGAGGCTTGTGTTCCATCAGATCTTTTTCCGGCTGATCTACCCCGAGCGCCATTGCAGGCAAACCATCCGTCACCAGGTTAACCCACAAAATCTGAATAGGTACGAGTGGCAGTGGCAAGCCCATCATCATCGCAAAGAACATTGTCAAAATTTCGCCCACGTTCGATGCCAGCAAATAACGGATAAACTTGCGAATGTTCTCATAAATATTACGACCTTCTTCTATGGCAGCCACAATCGTCGAGAAGTTATCATCACTCAGGATAAGCGCCGAAGCTTCCTTCGTGACATCCGTTCCTGTAATGCCCATCGCGATCCCAATGTCAGCCGCTTTAATAGCCGGAGCGTCGTTCACTCCATCCCCCGTCATGGCAACGACATGTCCTTTGCGCTGCAATGATTTCACGATGCGAAGCTTATGTTCAGGAGACACTCTTGAGAATACATAGATGCCCTCTACCTGTTTATCCAGTTGCTCATCCGTCATGCCTGCCAGCTGCTGACCACTTAGAGAAGCACCACCGCGTGGAAGAATCCCGAGTTGATGAGCAATGGCTTCTGCCGTTGTACCATGATCACCTGTGATCATGACAGTTCGTATCCCCGCCTTGCGGCATGTGGCAATCGCATCTCGCACTTCACGACGCGGCGGATCAATCATACCTGTAAGCCCTACGAATACAAGCTGACTCTCGGCGGCGTGTTCGTCAGCCACTTTTTCTTCCGGCCGCACTTCACGATAGGCCATTCCGAGGACACGCAGTGCTGCTCCGGCCATGCTTTCATTGGCTGCCATCACTTTCTGCCGCAGCGTTCCAGTGAAAGGTACGACTTTACCTTCCCACAAAATATAACTGCAGTGTCCGATTAAAACATCCGGCGCACCTTTGGTGTAGATCATTCGGCCTCCCTGATGATGAACCAGGACCGACATGCGCTTACGCTCCGAATCAAACGGGAACTCCTGCTCCCGGGCATACAGCTCTTTGAGGCCAGCAGGGGTAAGCCCCATTTTGGAGGACAGTGTGACGAGCGCCCCCTCCGTCGGATCTCCCTTCAACTCCCAGAATACATTTTCTCGCTTAACCGTTTCTTCTTGGAAATCATCTTTTTTTGTATTTTTCTTGCCGTCCTTTTTGTTATCCTTGCCCTTTTTCTTGCTTCCCGACTCGTTTGCAATGGTCTCCACAATACTCGCATTGTTGCAAAGCGCACTAATCTGAAGCATTCTGCGTAGCGACTGGTCACTCTTCAGTTCCACCATTCGGCCGTTCTCCAGCATCTGCCCTTCAGGAGCATAACCATCCCCGGTAACCTTGATGCTGCGTCCCTCCAGCCATACATCCGTTACCGTCATCTTGTTCTGGGTGAGCGTGCCTGTCTTATCCGAACAGATTACGGATGCACAGCCAAGGGTTTCCACAGAAGGCAGTTTGCGTACAATGGCTTTACGCTTGATCATACGCTGCACGCCTAGTGCGAGTGCAATGGTTACAATGGCCGGCAGACCCTCCGGTATGGCAGCCACCGCGAGGCTGACCCCAGCCAGGAACATGCCAACGGCTGGTTGTCCGTGCAATATCCCGGCGACGACAACCATAATGGTTAATCCCAATGCGACAAAAATAAGAATTTTGCCCAGTTGTTCCAGCCTGTGCTGTAAGGGTGTTTCCTGCTCCTCCGTATTCTGGATCAGATCGGCGATTTTGCCCATCTCCGTCTCCATCCCCGTACGGATAACCACACCTTTGGCTGTACCACGAGTGACCATGGTGCCCATAAAACCAATATTCTTCTGATCACCAAGTGGAACGTCCTCATCGGCAATCGGAAGGCAATGTTTGCTTACGGGAACCGATTCCCCGGTTAGGGCCGACTCCTCCACATCCAGACTGTTCGTTTGCAGCCAGCGCACATCAGCAGGTATGCGGTCCCCACTCTCCACCATGACAATATCTCCGGGGACAAGTTGTTTGGCTGCAAGGTGTACTTCCTGACCTGAACGAAGCACTTTGGCAAGAGGTGCAGACAACTGTTTTAACGCACGAAGTGATCGTTCAGCCCGGAATTCCTGTACAAACCCCAGAATGGCATTCAGTACGATAATGGCCACAATCGTTACCGCATCCAGATACTCACCCAGTAATCCCGATACCAACGTTGCTCCCATCAACACCAGCACCATAAAATCCTTGAACTGATTCAAGAGCAATGTAATCGGAGATATACGTTTCCCCTCGCTCAGCTCATTCGAACCGACCACTTTCCTCTTCTCTGCTACAGCTTCATCCGTCAATCCTTCCTGCGGGCTGACGCCAAGAGTGTTACGAAGCTCTTCATCACTAAGTTGATGCCACTTGGTATGTTCCATGCTTCAAGTTTCCCTCCCAGTCTGTATTTCATCTGCAAAATAAGCTCACATGACTCACCGGCGCGCTGGTCGACAGGCTGTACACTATGCCGGACAAACTACCTGCTCTATATGTATTCGGACAGGTCTGTGATTAGCACCCTGAAGGTGAATCCTTTCCCTGATGGACAGAATAGGCTAAAATAAAAGTCTGCGATGTTCTGCGCAGCACCATGTTCAGTGTTCAACAGGCAAGCAACGAAGAATCTGCATCCAGTCCTTATTTTTTTACATATCTGGTTGCACGTTTCAGTTATATAGATGAAGCATTGCGCATGATAAATGCAGGTGCTCGATAGAGAGAGGAAGTGGAAAAATGGCATTGGACGGCATCGTAACACGGGCCATTGTTCATGAACTGCAAGGCTGCATTGGTGGACGTATTAGCAAAATCCATCAGCCGAATGGTCATGACGTAGTTCTCACACTGCGTGCTCAGCGCGGTAATAGTAAATTGCTTGTTTCGGCAAGCCCAACATATCCCCGTGTGCATTTTACGGAAAAGACATTCCTTAATCCTACGGAAGCACCCATGTTCTGCATGCTGCTCCGCAAGCACTGTGAAGGTGCAATCATTGAGGAGATCCGTCAGATTGGCATGGAACGTATCATCCACATCGATGTGCGCCAGCGTGACGAATTGGGGGATGTTTCGGTTAAACGGATCATCATCGAATTAATGGGGCGTCACAGTAACATTATTTTGCTTGATCCCGTTACAGGAACGATTCTGGATGGCATTCATCATGTGACTCCGTCCATCAGTAGCTACCGGGTAATCATGCCCGGATTCGCGTATACTGCCCCACCTGAGCAACATAAGAGTAATCCGCTCGAAGTGAGCCGTACAGTATTCGAGGACAGCTATCATGCCGTTGAAGAAGAGGCATCACGCTGGCTTGTGAACTCCTTTAGCGGTCTTAGCCCGTTAATTGCAGGAGAGATTGCTGCCCGTGGGATTGCTGCTGAAGGCACAGGGAGCACTCCGGCTGTGGTTGAGGGTGAGAGCCGTGAGAGCCGAGTTGAGGTTGATGCACTCTGGAGCGCTTTTGAAGCCGTGATGGGTCCTGTCAGAGATCATCTCTACACGCCCGTAACCGGAATGAACGCCAAAGGCAAAATGATTTTCTCTGCCGTTCATCTTGAGAGCATTCAAGACTTGGAGAAAACGTATGACACGATGAGCAAGTGCATGGAAGATTATTACGGAGACAAGGCTGAACGGGACACGGTTAAACAAAGAGTAAGTGATTTGCTCCGTTTTCTGCAGAATGAGCGAAGCAAGAATATCAAAAAGCTGGACAATCTGAACAAGGATCTGCTGGAAGCAGACGATGCGGACAAGTTCAGACTATGGGGTGAGTTGCTGTTTGCCTCCCTGCATCAGGTCCACAAAGGGGACAAGAGCGTGGAGCTTGTGAACTTCTACGACGAAGACCAAGCCAACATTACCATTCAGCTTGATCCGCTGCTCACACCGTCTGACAATGCACAACGTTATTTCAAGCGGTATAACAAATACAAGAACAGTCTGGCTGTCATTCATGAGCAGCTTGGCAAAACGAAAGACGAAATTGACTATCTGGATAACCTGTTACAGCAGCTATCCATTGCATCGATGAACGACATTGAGGAAATACGGGACGAGCTTGTGCAGCAAGGATACCTTCGTGATCGCAATAAAAAGGGTAAAAAGAAGAAGAAAAGCGATCGTCCGACCGTACACCAGTTTACCTCCTCGGAGGGAATTGACATTCTTGTGGGTAAAAACAACCTGCAGAACGAGTACGTAACCAACCGTCTCGCTTCTTCCAACGACACTTGGCTGCATACCAAAGACATTCCAGGTTCACATGTCGTTATTCGCAGTACGGACTTTGGTGAAGCTACATTAGAAGAAGCAGCGCAGCTTGCTGCCTACTTCAGCCAAGCCAAGGAGTCCAGCAGTGTGCCTGTCGATTATACGTTTATCCGTCATGTACGCAAACCAAGTGGTGCGAAGCCTGGTTTTGTCATCTATGATCATCAGAAGACCTTGTTTGTCACACCAAATGACGAGTTGATCAAAAGTCTACCATCCACGATTAAAAATGGATAGTATATATAAGTTGAACTAAAGATTATTTACACTGACACTACGATGACAGAACAACCTTCCAATCGCTGTTATCCCCAGATTTTTTGATTCCCTTTTCTCAAGGGAAAATCCGGTGATAAAGGCGCACGCTTCGCTTTTTCAGGTTTTTTCTGTCCTCTCCGTTATCGTGTAAATGATTAGTTCAAATTATATAGATGTAAAAGTAACAAAGACAGAATCCCCTGACCATTAACGGTTCAGGGGATTTTTGTGTTGCATTACTTGTTTCAATGATATGTGAAGCTCGGCTTATTTAGCTTCCTCATTGAATATTAATTCATTTATATGTATAATAATTCGATTGTGATGAATAAAATTTATAGTTAAGGAAGTGTATCATGACCATACATATCAGAGAAACTCAACCTGATGATCTGAAACCCCTGATGGCATTAATGCATGACTATGTGGTGGGATTCTACAACAACCCTTGGCCTGGTGATCAATCCATCCAGCTTTTGATCAACAACTTGCTTAATCAGCAGATCGGTGCTCAGTTCGTGGCAGAGCAGGACGGGAAGCTTATCGGATTTTCCACCCTGTTCTTTACTTACAGCACGATGAAAGCAGAGCGTGTCGCCATCATGAATGACCTATTTGTTACGGAAGCATTCAGAGAAGGCGAAGCAGAAGCCAAATTATTTGCACACTGCCAGCAATATACGCGTGAACATGGGTGTGCTTATATGTCCTGGATCACAGCCGTGACTAATGAACGAGCACAGCAATTATTCGAGCGTCTTGGAGCTACACGCGGCGCTTGGGTCAACTATTCGATTACATAGACTCTTTTTTAACACATAAAAAAAGGACATGAATACATGCAGGTTTATCCCTGGCATGATCCATGTCCTTAATTCTCAAACGTCCCTAAAGTGTACCCCACTAACGGCAGAATTCATTATAGTCATAGGGAGCGTTACCACGTTTAACTTATACTCCCTCTTGCTGTGAGGCAGCTGCCTTCAGCCTTTCCAACACATCAACCGTTACGGTTTTGCTACCCAGATCCCCGTGGAAAACGACACCTTGCCGTTCTCCATGATAATCTGATCCGCCAGTCTCGATTAACCCATAACCCTTAGCCATCTCGGCGTATCTGCGCTCATCTTCCGGTTCATGGTCCGAGTGAAACACTTCGAGTCCATCTGGACGGGAGTCCTCAATGATACGCCGAACCAACTCATCATCTTTATAGAGGCCCGGATGGGCAATCACGGCAGCTCCACCTGCGGCTCTGATCCACTCGCACGCATCCTTCGGCGCAACACGGGGTACAGACACGAAGCCAGGCTTGCCTTCAGCAAGATATCGATCGAATGCATCCCGCATGTCGACAGCATATCCCTTCTTCACCAGCACATCAGCCATATGAGGTCTGCCGATACTCTCGTCAGGCTCTAGTGGCCGTCCCAGCTCATCCAGTACTTCCTGCCAGCTGATATCAAGCCCGAGTTCCTGAAGCTTCGCGATAATCAGATGATTCCGCTCATCTCGCGCTTCTCGTAATCCGCGCAACCGTTGCAGGAATTGCTCATCCTCCGTATTCACATAATACCCGAGCACATGAATATCTTTCCCGCCAGCCCGAGTGCTGATCTCCACTCCGGCAACAACATCAATATCGTACTCTTTTCCCGCTTGCTGTGCTTCCGCTACACCGGCTACGGTATCATGGTCTGTTAGAGCAACCGCAGATAGCCCTTTTTGTTTGGCAAGCTTCACATTATCAGCAGGTGGCTGCATTCCATCTGATGCCTGACTATGGGTATGCAGATCACAGCGTCCTTTGCTTTGATTCACGCACAGCAACTCCTATCTTTCAAAAGTGGATTGTGATTAAATCTTATCTATCATTGATTTACGCAACGATTTAGGCCTTTCCCGTCTTGTGTTCCGGCTCAGGTTGCTCCTGTTGACGCAGATAGTTCAGGAAAGCGACTGCTGACAGAGGCAACAAGGACGATTTTAGATGGATGGCATAGAATTGCCGTTTGAATTCGAGTCCTCGGATATCCACAATATGAACAAGTCCCAGAGCCAGTTCATGCTGCACCGAAGAAGGAGATAACATCGTGATGCCTACCCCTGCCTCAACGGCCGATTTTACCGCTCCTGTGCTGCCTAGTTCCATCACAACATTCATATCCTGTGGATCAATCTTTTTCTTTTGCAATTGGTCTTCCATCACCTGACGAGTACCTGAGCCCTTCTCACGCAGCACAAAGGGATAATTCATGACATCCTCAATATTCACTTTGCTGCGCTTGGCCAGATCATGCCCGGCAGGTACAATCAGTTTCAGCTCATCCTGCATGACAGGCTCTACAATCATGTCCGGGTGGTGCACTGGCGCTTCAATCA
This sequence comes from Paenibacillus sp. 1781tsa1, assembly GCF_024159265.1. Classification (NCBI taxonomy): domain Bacteria; kingdom Bacillati; phylum Bacillota; class Bacilli; order Caryophanales; family Paenibacillaceae; genus Paenibacillus; species Paenibacillus sp. 1781tsa1. The sequence goes on from NZ_JAMYWY010000001.1 coordinate 4,749,447, forward strand.
GACCAAAATTAAGCTGGTGCTTTAATATATCATCCATAATTTGCGTTGTATTCATCACTTTCATGACGATTGAAATATCCGGATATTGAAGTGCAAATGGTCCGAGCATGCGTGGAAGCACATATTCCCCGATCGTTAAACTGGCTCCCAGCTGGAGTCTGCCCTGTAACATCTGGGTAAACGCTGACATCGCTTCATCCGTCTGTCTGACCAGCTCTACACTCCGTTTCGCATGAGGTAATAACGTCCGGCCCGCTTCGGATAATTCTATTTTTTTGGTGGAACGAAGCAGTAACTTGGTTCCAAAATAGTCCTCCAATGATTGAATCTGCATCGTCACTGCCGGTTGAGTCATATGTAATGCTTGTGCAGCAGCCGAGAAACTCCCCTTCTCTGCTACCGTATAAAAAATATGCAACTGGTGAAAATTCATATCTTCGCCCCTCTTCGATTACACTCTCTATATTGTAGCCGATTTCCCGCTTGGCAACAAAAAAAGCATGCAGCTTGTCTGCATGCGATAATACTTGAATCTATGATTTCAACATATTGAATCTACTCAGGCTTACTTATGCTTACGGCTATTTTTGACCAGTGTCATTCTTCTTGAATGTCTTAACCATGAATAATATGACTTCAGGTCCCTTAATTCAATGGTCTCCGACATTCGTCCCAGAAACGTAACTACAATCATTTTGTGCAGCGGATTGCCCGCAATATCATATTCTCCTTCAAGCTCGGAAAATTCGGCGACCACCACCAGATCCTCATCAATCAGGTAGACGTCCTGTTCATTACGGTAGTATGGTGTTATACGGTCCTGCTTCAGACACTCCCATAACCACGCCGCAATATGGTCATCATCACTACGTGCAGGCTCAATACGGTCTGCATACCGCATCTTGGCATGATGGGTAATGACGATGTCGGCTACTTTCTTGTCTCCAAGAGCCACGAAAAACGGCTCGTAGGTGCTCCAACGTTGCATCACCTTATCACGCATGGGAATCACTCTCCACCAGATAGGACTTTCTATCTATTTATTACCAAATATATTACAACATTAGTCCCGCAACCTCAAGGCGTAAGTGTAACTTTTTTTCACTAAAGTCCATTTGTGCATAATTTAAGAAAAGAGCGACCCCAAGGGGTCCCTCCAGTTTCTCGTCTATATTCCGTAAAAGCTCGTTTTGTCCATGGTTTTGCTGGCATACTCGGTTTTGATCTCATTACGATACGAGCGTTCGATCTTGCGCACATAGGAAAGTCGCTTCACATTTTTCATCGTATCTTCTGCCCGTTCTGCATTAACATACATGACCACATAATGCATACGGCGGGAGATATAATGCACGGTGCCATATTTTTCGAGATTACGGGCAGCCTTCAAATCACTGACCCAAATAATGAATCCTGTCCTTTCCGCAAACATCATCGTTCCCCGCCTTTCTATAATGATTACTTAACTGCAACCACACTTGCCGCCACTACCGCAGCCGCCCTTCGGATTCGGATCATTGCTCGGCACCTTAATGGTCGTTGACACTGCGAATGCAATGGTCTCTGACATCTGGAATAACATATCATCCAGGGACTTCTCTGCCTGTTTGAATCGGGCCACCGCCTCGAAATTTTCCAACTCCTGTTCCAGAGCCTTCACCTGGTCTTTCGCTGCATGATAATCCGGGTGAAAATGACCGAAACGCTGTGTTTCTTCAAACAATTCCTTCTTGGCATTCAGCTTCCGAATCCCCATCTGAATCTCAGGGGAAGTCTCGACTTGCTGCTTCCAATATAAATAATCCGATACTTCGGCAGATTGGTTAATCATGTCGCCCAGTTCATATGCGCCCGTTAACACTTGGGCCATATCGACCGTGTTCATTTCCGCTACGCTCATGAAATATTCATCCTATCTATATATAAAGTTCTACTTAACGTAGACTACCTCATCATAGCATATCCATGAATAGTTAAGAAGAGTTTTTCCTGCAATTAGAAATAGGGAGAGCTCGAAAATTCGCCTTTCAACCTGATACTCACGTAAAATAGTCACGTTATGACATCATCGGGCAGGATAAGACGCATTGTATCCCACTCCGACGGGGAGAATGTACGCCATTCCGTCTCTGATGTATGTTCATTTGAATCCAGCATGCACCAACCGCTTAAAGTCCATTGTTCATGACCCTCTACCTGATCTGGAATGAGGTATTGCGTACGATTTTCCTGCTGTATCCCAAGTTTTGTCTGCCACTCAATGGCTTTGGCAGCAATCTGTCGTGCGGTTGAACTATGATATCGACGCCACTCCTTGTACCAGGTCTCCGGTATCTCCTCAAATCTGAGCAGAGAGAACTTCTTCTCAATCACCGAATGATCACGCTCCAACCCATGCAGAAATGCAGGGACATCAACCAGACCTTGATTCTCGGGTGTGTAGAAAGAAGCAGAATATACACCGGTCAACACATCTTTTTCTAATAACTTCGGATCATCTTCGGAACCTGTACTTGCCTTCGTTACCTCCATCTTCCGTTCTCCAGTCAACGTTGCAGCATCTGTCTCCCTTCCCCAATCTTCCAACGCAATACGTACATTCTCCGGTATGCTTGTCAGGGCATATTGATCCAGAAACTCCATCATTTCATGTAATCCATACCCTCTGGCTATGGCCGAAACGAATCGTTCTCTTGTGATGCGGTAGATGGACATTCGATCACGCGTCACCCGTTCTGCGCATTGCTCCAGCATCCAGATCACATCAGGCCTTGCTTCCGGTGGCACCAACATTTCAAAATCAGGCTGCATGTAAAATCCACTCGGTTCCGTCTCACTTACCATCTCTCGTTCTAGATATAAAAGGCTCTGCGGGTCGATCAGCCAACGGAAAGCCGGATATCCCGACTGATCCTCTCCAACTTCACCATAACCCCATCCAGCAAGGGCATAGAGCCAGCCCATAATACGTGATTTCAGCTCCGAATTCGCTATACGGCACCATATGTTCTTTTCTGGAGCAAGCACTGCCAATTGATAACGGAAATGCTGTAATGCGGGTTCAACTTCTCCGTATCTTTCCATACACGCTTGATATATTTCCCGATGCATCTGTGTCCACGATAGCTTCAACCATTTTTTTAATTGATGACCTTGAATCTGGATTCGGCCATCTGACTTCTGAACCAGATTCAGACTGAGAAGTAGATCAAGGAGAATGGCAACGTGGGTCGGATACAACTCCGAATGTTCATATCGGATACCCAAACCATCAAAGTCTGTCGAAGATAATACCGTGATCACACTTAATTTTTGAACACTTTTCTTATGTATAGTGCCCTTACTTGTCAAAGGAAGTCCTTCTCTTCCGATCCAAGCAATCAGATGAAGCAGTTCCGCAGCAATATCCGGCTTTCCTTCCTGTAATACATGAGCATGCTGTGCCATCTGTTTAACGGTTATACCCACTCTTTGTGCATAAGCAATAGTCAATGTCTCCATCAGCGAAGCTGGAATATAGAATAATCGCTCCCCCCAACTCTTATATACAGACTCAATCCATCTTTGCTGCCGAAGGTTGGTGAATGAAGATTTGGCTTCTGCGACACTTAGTCCTTCGATGGCCCATTGCTCTCGCGGCAGAAGGGAGGAAAAAGGCTGACCAGCATGTTTGTGAAAAATTGCACCAAGCACTTTTTGTTCCACCCAAGTAAGCTTTGACCATGAATCAAGGTTCAGTACCACAGGCTCATTTATTGGTTCAGATGAAGACATATCCCATTCCCTCCTCTTTTCGCGAGTATAAATGAACTATTCGTTCTCATGAACGATGGCATATTCATATCCCTGTTCCACCAAGAACATCTGACGGTTTAATGCAAAATCCTGTTCCTTGCTATCCTCTGATACCAGCGCATAGAAATATGCTTTATTTTCCCCTGCTTTCGGTCTCAGAATTCGTCCCAACCGCTGTGCTTCTTCCTGCCTTGAACCGAAACTCCCGGATATTTCAAGCGCAACAGCAGCATCGGGCAGATCTACAGCAAAATTGGCAACCTTGGATACAACAATCGTTTTAATCTCTCCACGTCGAAAAGCGGTAAACCATTTGATTCGCTCCTGCTGTGACATGGTTCCTGAGATCAGAGGTGCTTCAATTTCCCGGGCAATCAACTTTAATTGATCCAGATATTGTCCAATCACTAGCGCAGGTAAATCCCGATGACGTTCCAGCAAACGCTTAACCACACGTACCTTTGCCGGATTCTCGGCAGCCAATCGAAATTGATGCTTAACCTCGGCTTGCAGATAATTCGATCTTAATTCCGGGGAGAATGGGATACGTATCTCTTGGCATTGTACATCAGCAATCCACCCTTGTTGCTCCAGTTGTTTCCACGGCATGTCATAGAGCTTCGGACCAATTAGCGAAAATACATCCTGTTCACAGCCATCCTCTCGAACCAACGTGGCTGTTAATCCCAGCCTTCGCGTAGCTTGAATATCCGCAGTTGCACGAAACACCGGCGCTGGAAGCAAATGTACTTCATCATATATGATCAGCCCCCATTGCCGCTCACTGAGCAGTTTGATATGGGTAAAATCAGCATCTTTTGATTTCCGGTGTGTAAGAATCTGATATGTAGCTACAGTCACAGGTTTCACCTGTTTTTTCTGACCTGAATACTCACCAATCTGTTCGCTGGTAATCGTGGTTTTGTCTTGAATTTCCTGAATCCACTGTCGCACAGACGTTGTATTGGACGTCAAAATAAGGCATTCACATTGAAGCCGCTCCAGCACGGCCATGCCAATGACCGTTTTGCCTGCCCCGCAAGGAAGTACGAGTAAACCACTTCCTCCCATGCCCTCACTGCCTTCGAATGCATCCACGGCCTCTCTCTGGTAAGAACGAAGCGCAAATCGCTCAGAGTGAGTTCCTGGATCATTGGTTCGCCATTCAAATGAAAGCTTGGTTCCCTCCCGATATCCCACGTAATCAAGTACGGGGTAACCCAATCGTGTTAATTCCCTTTTTAATAACCCTCGCTGTTCTCCTGGGAGCATAAGTTGATGCGCGTCCTTGCGTTCCATACGAAAGGCAGCTATCGTTTTCAATCCACTTAATTCATCCAGCAACCGCTCATCCTCACTGTAAAGGCGCATTCTGGTGTGATCTGCTTCGGAATGCAGCTTTAATTTGCCATACTGACCCATGATTCTTCGAACATCCTGTATCAGTGCAGCAGGTACGTTCCAGCGCGATACCCGCTCCAGACTTGCGATGACCTGATCTGAATCCCACCCTATCGCAGCTGCATTCCAGAGCGACAGCGGAGTGATTCGGTAGGTATGAAATGCTGCCGGTGTCTTGACCAGTTCTGAATACATCCCAAGCTGCTCTCTTGTCCTTTCGAATCCAGGGTGGCCAACTTCCAGCAAAACTGTAAAATCTCGCTGAACAATACAAGCATCCGTTCTACCCATATGTTCTGTTTCTTCCATTTGATCTTCCTCCTATCACAAAAAAAGTCCAGTTCCGGCTGCTTCCGAAAATGAACATGTATAATTGCGAGTTCAAAAAGTCTAGTTTTCAGTACCGAAAAGTGGACTTTTTGAACAACCTCTAAAAAATCCATAAAAAAACATCCTGCCCATACCTCGGTATGAACAGGATGCCCAACTGCATCTAAAGTCATTCGGCTGTGTAACCCTTAGCCATGGCGATAAATAATCTCACGGCCGTCTGCATCGCGTCTTCATCAAAATCAAACATCGGATGATGATGCGGATAGATCGCATTTTTATCCGGGTTGCCTGCTCCAACAAACATAAAGCACCCTGGAACCTTCTGCAGATAATATGCAAAATCTTCCGCTGGCATCAGCATCGGGGAGGCTTGCACTCGTTCTGCCCCAAATAATTCTGTAGCTTCCCTGAAGAAACGTGCTGTCTCCTGTTCATCGTTCACCACAGGCGGATATCCCATAATATATTTCACTTGCGTCTCTGCCCCATAGGCTGCTCCTGTCTGATCTACCATGGTAAGCACACGCTCTTTCATCCCGTTTCGGGTCTCTTCATCAAACGTTCTAACTGTACCGCTCATTTTACATTGCTCTGCAATTACATTCTGAGCCGATCCCGCCTGCATTGTGCCAATGGTCAGCACCGCCGGTTGTAATGGATCCACCGAACGACTGACAACGGTCTGAAGCTGCATCACAAGCGCAGAACCCGCGATTAGACTATCTATCGTGGATTGCGGCATCCCGCCATGTCCGCCTTTACCTTTGATCTCAATGTAAAAATCGTCCGCCGCAGCCATCATTGGCCCTGCTTTACTGGCAACAACACCTACAGGCAGCGGGGTCCACAGATGAATTCCGTATATAACATCCACGCCTTCAAGCGCACCATCCGCAATGACCTGGACTGCTCCACCCGGAAGCAGTTCTTCTGCTGGCTGGAACAAAAAGCGAATCTCGCCTCGGATCTCCTGCTTGTGACGGCTGAAATACAATGCCGTACCGAGCAAGATGGAGATATGACCATCATGGCCGCATGCATGCATCGCTCCTGCTTGTTGTGAAGCATACTCGATATTCTTCTTATCCTGAATTGGCAGTGCGTCCATATCAGCTCGCAGCATAACGACAGGACCCGGCTTATCCCCACGGATTGTACCAATGACCCCGTGCCCACCAACATGACGCCTCACTTCAACGCCAAAGCTCTCCAACATATCCGCTACAAAAGAGGATGTCTTCTCCTCATGAAAGGAAACCTCTGGATTGCGATGAAGGTGACGCCGCCATTCCACCATGTGGATCTGCAGATCTTCCCACCATATATTATTAGTCATGTCTCTCCACCCTTTCAATCTTGAACGGGACTTATATCAAGCCCGAACCTTCCTCTTCAAACCTATTGCTGTATATTGTAGCAGAATTGGAAGAAAACCGATACGAAAGGCCCTTGGAAAGCTTGCACGGGAAGGGGAAACATACTATCATGAACTAGAGAAATACTCGAGGAATTATACTCGGAAGCTTATGAGGAGGATCAAACGCTTATGATTTTTGAGAATACAGGCTTGGATGGCTTGAAGAGCGACTTGGCATACCTGGATGAGAGCGCCGAGAAAGTCGGATTTGTCCGGTGGCAATGGGAATATTACCGTGCTACATACGACTACAAAATTGAAGATGAACAAACCAAATCAGAATACTTTGTACGCATTAATACCCGCGCAGTGGAAGGCAAATTGGAAAAACCGGATACCGTTCTTGCTGTTGAAGCAGTGTACCTCGGCAAAGCCACCTTCCCTCACGGTCTGGACTATGACTCTTCCGTTCCGCAACCAGTCGTGAAGCTGGCAGCCCAAAAATTACAGCAGCTTAAAGAACTGCTGGAAGCATAGGCTGGGCCAAACGATGAAACAACAAACGGCCCAAACGAAAACGAAGAGAGGCACGCCGGATTTTCAACTGCTAATCCTCACTTTATTGTTGGTGGGCTTCGGACTGGTGATGGTATTCAGCTCCAGTTCCAGCATTGCAATCGCAAGCGAAAGATTTAACAATGATGCCCTTTACTTCACGAAAAAACAACTTATGTGGGCGATTATCGGTCTATTTGGCATGTTTTTTGCCATGAATATCCGCTTTAACAAGTACAAAAAGCTCTATGCACCCTTTTTCCTGCTTACTACGGTAATGCTGGTGATTGTGTTGGTCACAGGTGCAGTATTGAACGGTGCACGAAGCTGGATTTACATTTTTGGTTTCAGTCTTCAGCCTGCGGAATTCGCAAAAATTGCTATCATTCTCTATCTCTCTGCTCTGATCACCAAAAAAGGTGAGAAATTCAGGGTTTTCAAGACAGGTTATTTTCCCGTCTTGTTCATCGTTGGATTCATCGCAGGACTGATCATGCTGCAACCAGACTTTGGTACCACCTTCATTCTGGTGTCCACTTGTGGTCTCTTGATTTATGCCGGTGGAGCCAGTATGAAACATATCTTAGGTTCGATTCTCTTGGTTGTACTCGGTGGAGCCCTGGCGTTCGGAGCGAATTCCCTATTTTCTTCCATGTCTCCCTCCGACACGACGACCGCTACAACAGCAGTCACTGCGGAGCAGAACTACAAGATCGGACGTATCCAAGCTTTCCTGGATCCATTATCCGATATTAATGGTGGAAGTCTTAACCTCTACCGTTCCCTTGTTGCCATTGGTGATGGCGGCATGACAGGTTCCGGGATTGGACAAGGTACGATGAAGCTGCACTATTTGCCTAATGCGTATAATGACTTTATTTTCTCCGTGATTGGTGAAGAACTTGGATTCATCGGAAGTACACTATTCCTGCTCGTTTACCTGTACTTCATCTGGCGAGGAATTATTGTCTCTCTGCGCTGTCCCGATCCATTCGGAACATTGGTCGGCATAGGCATCATGGGACTGATCGCGATTCAGGCATTTATCAACATCGGTGGTGTAACTCAGACCATTCCGGTGACGGGGGTTACGCTTCCGTTTATCAGTTATGGGGGGACCTCACTCTTTGTGATGATGGTTGCCATGGGCATTCTGCTCAGTATTTCGCGCACCAACAATCTCGACGTGATCAAGGAAGAGAAGACCAAGTCCGTGACTGTACAGACTCAGACGCGTACCTCTCCAGCTCTTCGTTCACGGGAATCCATTCGTCGGATTCGATAAATGGGACTATTCCTTCAGAAACGGAACAGATAAACATTCAAAAAAAGAAAAACAAAAAAAGCTGTGCATCCGATTGGATGCGCAGCTTTTTTTGTTTGTTTTTGGTACACACTGTCTATCAAGATGAAGAACAGGTCAATGTAGCTCTGTCCTCCATTGCGGATTGCGATGTCTACAGATCGTCGCCTTTGAAAGATACGCCTTCTACCTTTACATTGACTTCAACCACGCGTAATCCGGTCATGGTCTCTACCGCTTCTCTTACATTCTGCTGAAGCATACGGGAAACTTCATGAATCGGGGTTTCGTACAGGACGATGATGCGCAGGTCAATGGCTGCTTCCAGCTGGCCGACCTCAACGCTCACGCCTTTCTGTACGTTTTTACCGCTGAGTCGCTTCGCCCAGCCCTCTGACAAACCTCCAGACATTGCGGCAATTCCGGGCGTTTCCATTGCAGCCATTCCGGCAATTTTCGCAACCACGTCATCGGCAATCCGGATGTTTCCGCTCTCCAGTTGAAGTTGTTCTGCCATGCCACATCCTCCTTCACTTCGTTACTCGTATTTTAAATCCTTTCCACCCCAAAAAGCAAATTAAACTCAAAAAGATGCGTTTACAACCTACCACCATTTGGTTATATTGAAATATGAAAATAATCTCATAAGCGATTTACAATGCAATTCAAAACAAAATAATTTATAACCGAGGTGTTTGTTGTGAGAAACCGGATTTCATCCATTTTGCTGATTGCGTTCTTTGCACTCAGTGCCATCGCCCACTTCTTGAAATGGGATTCGATTCTACAGTTCGTGATATCAGCCATTTCGGTTATTTTTGTGGCCGGTTTTTTAGGCAAAGCCACCGAAAATGTTGCCCACTATGCCGGACAGCGGCTGGGTGGATTCTTGAATGCAACCTTCGGCAATGCCGCCGAATTGATTATTGCCATTTTCCTCGTTAAAGAGGGACTGTTCGACATGGTCAAAGCAAGTCTGACAGGATCCATCATCGGAAATCTGCTGTTAGTGCTTGGATTAAGTATTTTTGCCGGGGGACTCAAGTTCAAAATTCAGAATTATAATGTTTCTCTCGCAGGTCTGAATGGATCCCTGATGATTGTTGCCATCATTGCTCTGTTTATTCCGGCAGTCTTTCTCAATACACATTCCATTACACAGAAAGACACCAATACACTTAGTCTCATCGTAGCCGGATTGCTCATTCTAGCATATATTGCCTGGTTATTATTCTCCATGGTGACGCATAAGAACTACCTTGCAGACGTCACTGAGGATCGCGATGAAGAGCTGCCTCATGAACATGCTCCGGCATGGTCCAAGAAAAAATCTATACTTTACCTGGTGCTTGCAACGGTCATGGTTGCCTTCGTCAGTGAATGGCTGGTGGGCACGCTCGAAGTCTTCACTTCGGAATTTGGACTTAGCGAACTGTTTGTCGGTGCATTCCTGGTGGCCATCATCGGTAATGCGGCCGAACACAGTGCAGCCATCATGCTTGCCATGAAAAATAAAATTGGAGCCGCCGTCGAGATTGCGGTCGGCAGCAGCTTGCAGATCGCACTTTTCGTAGCTCCTGTACTGATTTTTGTCAGCTATTTCACAGGCAGAACCATGGATATCGTATTTACAACCATTGAACTGGTCGCCATCGGCGTATCCGTATTTATTGCCAAGTCCATAACCCAAGATGGTTCAACGAATTGGTATGAAGGTTTACTCCTGCTCGTGGTGTATATCATACTCGGTGTATCCTTCTTCCTGGTGTAACCAGGCCTCCCGCATCCATCATTAAAATAAACCAGCCACAAGAGGCAGCCCAATGTACATTTGGAGCTGTCTCTTTGCTTGTATACGCCTTCCGGCTGGCTTGCATCCCCATTCCGTTCGGACGCACAAAAAAAGCATGCATAAACGCCTGCATGCCTTCTATTCTGACCCGCGCATTTGCAGGCTATTGCTCATTCTTCTTGTTCAAGGCTTCATATAGAATTGCCAAATTCCGCTCAAGCGCGCTAACCAGCTGCTTACCTGCACCTTCTGGAAGGAGCCCTGCACGAACAGCAAAATCAACTTCCTTGGAGAACCCATACATCTGTGTATCCAATACTTCCTCATAGAGAGGGCAGTAGCGGGTAGCCAGATTCTCCATCTGTACTTCAATAAGCTTCTGTATTTTATCTGCATCTTCTTGAAGAAGACTGATCGCTTTCAAATTCAGCTGGTCCTGCAGATCAGATGAAGTCATGCATTTTTCCCCCCTATGTCCCAAAAATCGCGTAAAGACGTTCTACCTCTAATATTAGACGAAATGAAGAGCTAATACAAGAACCTGACCAAAATAAGACCGCAAAGTTAAGCCTTCTGTTGAAGCTTAATCCTCCTGTTCCAGCCCCGTCCAGATGAGTATTCAGATCATTCCATGCCAAAAAACACCCCTGCCAAAAAAGGCAAAGGTGCTTCTTGAGAGCTATTACTCAGATGCGATGCTTACATTCAGTCCATGCTTGGCAAATACTTCTGACATGGCTGCTTTTGCTTCAACTGCATCTGGACCATGAACATGCAGTTCATAGCTGTGCGTGCTGATCAGCGTTGTAAACAATCCGAGAATACTTTTCACATCGATATACTTGTTCTCCGAATGAAGCACGATTGAAGAAGTAAACTTGCCTGCTGTTTGAGCAATTTCCACTACAGCCGCGTTATTACTCGACATAGGAATCCCTCCGTCTTTTTACGATTGATATCATCTATTAATTACCACTACATGATACCGTGAATCCGCTTTCCTAGCAACAGCAAAATCCTGTTCCTATTTCAAACGGTCCGGATTCAGGCATTCCAGCTCAGGAATCACAAAAATACCGTCTTTACGAATCAGCACATCGTCAAAATAAATCTCCCCGCCGCCATAATCCGGACGCTGGATCAACACCAGATCCCAGTGGATGGACGAGCGGTTGCCATTGTCTGTTTCTTCGTAAGCCTGACCTGGTGTAAAGTGCAAGCTGCCTGCGATTTTTTCATCGAACAGAATATCTTTCATCGGATGCAGAATATGCGGGTTGAATCCAATCGCGAATTCACCGATATGACGAGCACCCTCATCCGAATTCAGGATTTCATTCAAACGCTCTGTATCGTTGCTTGTCGCTTCAATGATTTTTCCATTCTCGAATGTGAACTTGATATTTTCAAATGTCACTCCGTTATACAGCGTTGGTGTGTTATAACTAATCGTTCCGTTCACGGAATCACGCACAGGGGCGCTGTACACTTCGCCATCCGGAATATTCTTTTGCCCGGAACATTTCTCTGCACCGATATCTTTAATGGAGAAGCTCAGATCTGTTTCCGGTCCGGTGATACGAACTTTGTCCGTCCGCTTCATCAGGTTAGCGAGCGAGTCCTGCGCTTTGTCCATTTTGGCGTAATCCAGGTTACATACGTCGAAGTAGAAATCTTCAAACGCTTCTGTACTCGTATTGGCAAGTTGCGCCATACTTGCGTTAGGGTAACGAAGCACAACCCATTTCGTATGTTTGACACGTTGTTCACTATGTACCGGGTGGGAGTACAACGAATTGTACATTTTCATTTTTTCTTCCGGCACATCGGACAGATCATTCACATTTTCTCCCGCACGAATACCGATATAACAATCCATCTGCTTCATACGGTTCAGATCAATCTCTGCCCATGTTTTCATCATTTCTTCGGTCGCATTTTTCAGCATAGCACGCTGTACGGTCTTATCGGTCAACTGTACAAAGACGTTACCACCTTTTTTGCCTACCTCTTCAATAATGGCGTTAATCAGATCACGTTCTGATCCAATCATTTCAACCAATACATTTTCACCAGGCTGCACATCTACAGAATAGCCCACCAGGCTTGCTGCAAGCTTTTGAATTCTTGGGTCTTTCATCTTGGTAAAATCCTCCTGTCTTCTGCCATGCTTGAATTGAACAACGGTAAATTACGATACTATTGTAGCACGCGAACAGTCATCCCGTCAGCAGGCAGTCCCTCACTTCGTTTATTGATATGACTTGAAGTTTACATCGGTGACAAGGGCTTCTTTGTTACTTTTACGGTTGTTGTCCGTGTAACTCACCTGACTTTCTGAGGATAAACGAAGAGGCAGACTGCTCTTCCGATCTACGGTGAGATGATATACCGTCTGTACGTTAGCTTGTTCCATCATCTGTTGCATCGTTATTTCACCCTGTTTCCAAACTTTGTCCAGCTCCTTCTCAAGCTTCTCTTTACGCGCCCCTTTCACCGTAGCTGCCTTATGCATATATTCTGCCCGAATGGCGTTCATTTCGTCGTTTAGCTGGGCTACAGCCCATGTTTTGGCATCTTCCGGTGCAAGTTCAATTCGTAATGTTCTGGTTCGACGACCGGCCCCATACTCGGATTGAATGGTTTTGTTCATCTTATCAATATTTTCCATTTGGGCAATTGGATTAAAGCGGGAAAGAGAACCACGTAGCGGCTCATGCTGCGCTGTCAATGCCATCCATTGCCCTTGTTTCCGCTCAAAAGAGGCGCTAAACCCACTGGGCTGTCCGTTATTATTTACGGCAGTCGTATGAATGCCTGTGCCCACAGCAGTTACTTCTCCAGGTAATCGGGTCTGAAGGGTCAGACGGTCATGATTCTCCAGCTTTCCTTCGAATTTGAACTGATTCTCGAACAATCCACTGTTCTCCCGTCGAAGTCCTGCCTCTCCTTCAAAACTCAATGTTTCTTTTCCCGCTATCCCCGATAAAGCCAGGGAAAAAACCTCTTCAGGCGTTCGATCTCGCTGGATAAATCCACAACCCGGGACACCAATAATCAAGATGCTCACAAATAACCATAATATACGTAGCGAATGGCGGTTAAGCATGTCTATCTTCACCCTTCCATGAACTTTCTCCATAGATTGCCCCGCACGTATACGCTTATACTTCCTTCTATAACACAACTTGATCTCTAATACATAAAAAAAGAGAACGACTCCGCAATTGGAATTGTTCTCTCTTAACGCGTTATATCCTGTTCCTCTACAACTATTCTGTTCCGACCACCATTCTTCGCGCTGTACAAAGCCATATCAGCCCGATAAAACAAGGACTCTACACTAACCTTCTCATCCATCCAATTCCACTCTGCGATGCCACTGGATACCGTGACGAGTGGTCTGGTCTCTTCTGCAACCCTCTTTCGAATCACTTCCGCATAATCCAACGCCTGCCTCACACTCACCTGTGGCATATAGATCGCCAGTTCTTCTCCACCCCATCTGGCACAGACATCCTCCGGGCGAACAGAGCTGGTGACGATCTCACTCACTTGTTTTAATACTTGATCCCCCGTCTGGTGTCCGAATGTATCATTCACCTGTTTGAACTGATCAATATCCACCACAATGAGGGAGCCACAGAATTCATGAGCCTGTCGCTCGTGAATAACACTATCCAGATAATGCCTCACGTAAAGACCTGTCAACATATCCAGATTAGCCAAGCGCCGAACCTCGGCATGCAGCGTGGCATTCGACAGGGCAAGCCCGATATGAATGGATAACATCTGCAAGAGCCGATAGTTATCATATGAAAAATAATGCTCTCTACTATGTCCCAGCAAAATGGCACCCTTCACTTCACCATTTACTCTGATCGGTGATGCAATCAGTGACACGGATCCCGTATCTTCCATGAAAAAAGAGGATACTTTATCATATTGCGCATAATTGGATATAATAAGCGGTTCCTCTGTTCGATACACCAAGCCTGCGATACCGTAGTCTACAGAGAATGATTGGTGAAAGACATCTTTCACGTTAGATGACATGACTTCAAAGTCATTCGTACTATCATTGAGTTGAAGAATGCAACACGTTTCAGCCTGAAATATTTCCTTTAACTCTTGCTCGGATAATTGATAAATCTCCGAAAGATGCAGGCTCTTGTTCAAGCGCTGTGTAAGATCATTGATTAGACGAAGTTCTTGAATCAACATATTGGATTGTTCATGCAATTTGGCGTTCTCAAAGGCCGTGCCTGCGGTATCTACCATCATCGTAATCAACTGCAGATCCGATTCTTCCATGATCTCTTCATTCATTTCGATATGGAATACACCGTATATGCCTTGTTTTCCTTTCAAAGGAAGACCTACCTCTACGATGCGATTCTCGCCCTCATCTGAACGAGCAACGATCAGCTTGCCTTCCATAAACGAACGCACACATATATCGTCTCCTCGTTCGTGGACAAGCAGTGGTTGAATCCGCGGATTAAAGTTGCTCTGATCCTGAGACATATACAGTTTGATATACGTGGCCGGGTACAAATAGTCCATACTGTCAAATACCTCATCCAATATGGCGTCGACATCCATTTTGTCATGCATTCGCTGAACAATCTGAAAGAGAATAGACCTCCGGTGTTCCTCACGCGCAGTTTGTTCATGAGCATGTAACAGGTCCGTCATAAATATGTATTCAAATCTTCGGTAAAAGCAGGTGCGGTAATGCAATGCCTCAGATCGAACCACAGCTTCAGACGTTTCATATCGATTGGATTCATAGATCACAGCAGTGAATACGGCAAACATATCCTTGTTCGTTCTGGAGAATAAGGGGTGTGTTATCAGGAGATATTCTCCACGGTCGCTAGTCCCTCTGAGAGACAGGGCCTGTCTCTTA
Organism: Paenibacillus sp. 1781tsa1; assembly: GCF_024159265.1. Taxonomy (NCBI): domain Bacteria; kingdom Bacillati; phylum Bacillota; class Bacilli; order Caryophanales; family Paenibacillaceae; genus Paenibacillus; species Paenibacillus sp. 1781tsa1. The sequence continues at coordinate 4,764,895 of NZ_JAMYWY010000001.1, forward strand.
TCCAAACATTCCAATACAAGCCTGCGTGCATTCAACCCTGGATCAGCCTCATGATCACGATCGTACCCTACACAATCGCCTTCCGTGTTCCATACGCTGTAAAAGGTTGATCTCCTGTCCAGGCCTGAGTCTACTTTGGAGTTCCAGTCACTGTATGCCTGCTCTAGCAAGCTGCCCAAATATGAAAAATCAAAAGGTGTGATATCCATTTTTTGCATCCACAACACATGCTCTTCATGAGATCGAGGAGCGGCAACAGATGCGGAATCGCCCGAACTTCGTGAATTCAAGCTGGCAGGTAAACTTCTTAGATGTTCTAACATGTCAGGCGCTCCTTTGCACCGTTTTTGCATCCACCAGGATGCATTAATCTGCAGACGTTATCGCAAACCTGCAAATTCGTTGCGATAACCTTATTACATAAAGATGATTTAAAGTTAAGATACAATCTATTTTACTCTGTTTAAAGCTTTTTTGCATCCATATTTCAGAAAATTGTCCCATTATTTTAGGCCCAATGACCTATCGACAAATTTAGACGTTTTTTTGCTTTTATTCTACGCTTGACTTTGGTTCTCTTAAACTGTAATATAAATTGTTGATGAAGACTACTAATGGGTCTTTAAATTTGGGCATTACCGGTTGTGTCACCCTCATTCTTTTTGTTGCTTTCAGGACAGCGGCTGAACTTTCCTGATCGTTCTATGCGAGGCCAAGCCCGCATCAACAAATTGGAGCGCAAACAGAGCCCTAATATGAACTTTAACTAAAAAGGAGCTACTTTAAACATGGCACGTTACACTGGTCCTAAATTTAAATTGAGCCGTCGCCTCGGCATTTCCCTTAGCGGAACAGGCAAAGAATTGAAACGCCCTTTCCCTCCAGGTCAGCACGGAGCTAACCAACGCAGAAAAATGAGCAACTACGGTATGCAATTGCAAGAAAAACAAAAATTGCGCCACATGTACGGTTTGGGCGAGAAGCAATTCCGCACACTGTTCTCTAAAGCTCAAAAAATGCAAGGTATTGCCGGTGAGAACTTCATGTTCTTGCTTGAGTGCCGCCTTGACAACCTCGTTTACCGCCTTGGGTTTGCTAACTCCCGCGCTGGAGCGCGTCAGTTGGTAGCACACGGTCACGTAACTGTAAACGGCAAAAAAGTCGATATCGCTTCTTACCAAGTAAGCACTGGCGATGTAATCGGCTTGCGTGAGAAGAGCCGCGCTCTTTCTTCCGTTAAAGAAGCTTTGGAAGGTCGTTCGCATCTTCCAGCATACGTTGAATACAACGAAGCAGCTGTAGAAGGTAAATTCATCCGCTTGCCTGAGCGTGCTGAATTGTCCCAAGACATCGATGAAAAACAAATCGTCGAGTTCTACAACCGTTAATCGTTGCATTCACATTAAAGTTTCAATCCAAACAGCTGTCGAGATTTTCTCGGCAGCTGTTTTTCTATGCTTTTTTCTAATTATCTTCATTATAGGAACGTAAATAACGATATAAAATATAGACTCCCTTCAGGAGAAGCACACATCCATATTTACATCACAAGAATAACATCGAGGGGGATTAAAACATGCATTTTTTTCGCAATCGCAAGCTCGCTGTTAAGCTTGGACTTTTACTCGGGATCGTATTACTCTGTTGTATTGGAGCCCTGATTGCATTTAATACCAAATCCATTTACGACAAAAGCCTGCAGTACGGCGAAACCGTTGCTGGACAGGCAGCAAACCGGGCTACGAACGAGTTCATGACTGACATTAATCAGGTCAAAAACACGTTGGACACCATGAGTACTACGTTATTGGATGCCGCTCAGAACGGATCACTCAACCGTGAAGAAATCGTCAGACTTCTTGAACAGTATTTGAAAAAGGACGAGAAAGTTTTTGGCTTTTATACGGGCTGGGAACCAAATGCCTTTGATGGAAACGATGCGGAGCACATCAACAAAAAAGAATATGATGATGCTACGGGGCGATTCGTTCCATACGTTATACGCGATGGTAACTCCCTGCATTTTGAGCCTATGCCTACTTATGAGGGAAGCGGTGAAACTAGTACTTACTATCAGCAGCCCAAGAAAACCAAATCCATCTATTGGTCCGAGCCAGTTACCTATACGGTTGGCGGAAAAGAAACACTACTCGTTTCAATTGTCCTTCCTCTATTAGATGAAAACAAAAATTTTCTCGGCATTGTTGGGGCCGACTTTACCATTGATCGTTTTCAGCAAAATATAGCTTCACTTAATCCGGATCAGGGTTATGCCATGCTTATCACTAGCGAAGGACAGATTGCTGCACACGGCTCCAAACCGGAACTGGCTAATGAAGGAGCCCTAATTCCATCTGATATGAAGACGGTCATTCAGCGTATACAGTCCGGCGAGTCTCAGTTTTATGCCACGGACCCTGAAGTAGGGGAAGAATTGTTTATTGCCGAACCTGCCAAGTTACAAGGAACAGATTCGAACTGGTATCTTGTATCGGCGCTGCCAAAGAGCCACATCCTTCAACCCTTCTATGACAGCTTGAATTGGTCCATACTGATTGCCGCATTGGCTGTACTTCTGCTTGCAGGCGTGGTTACCTACACCATCATCTCCATTGTAAGACAGCTGAATCAAGTCAATATCGTCGCTGGACAGCTGGCTGATGGAGATTTAACACAGAAGTTACCGGTACGATCCAAAGATGAATTTGGTGTCATGGCGGGTCATATGAATCAGATGATGGATACACTGCGTCATACCATATCGGTTATATCCGAACATGCTCTATCTGTGGGCTCTACCTCTCAACAGTTGACCGCAGGTGCTGAAGAAACAGGTAAAGCCGCCGAACTGATTGCATTAACAGGAGTCGAACTTGCAGATAAAGCAGGTAAACAGGTGCAGGAGCTACAAGAGTCCTCCCGTTCCATGAATGAAATATCTGCAGGGATCGGAAGAATTGCAAAGGCCGCCTCCGATGTATCCGATTCATCGCGAACGGTGGCCGAACGAACAAGCGTCGGGACTGATAAGATTCAGTCCGCCATGCGTATGGTCGATAGTGCCACTTCTTCTGTGCAGACGTCGATGACCGCACTGGAGAATTTCCGCCAACGTTCGGAAGAGATTGGCCACATTACAGGCATGATTACGGAAGTTAGCCGTCAAACCAATCTTCTTGCACTTAATGCTTCCATTGAAGCATCACGAGCAGGTGAGCACGGACGCGGGTTTGGTGTTGTTGCTTCCGAGATTCGTAATCTGGCTGAACAATCCAGATTATCAGCAGCGCAGATTGCAGAGTTAATTCATACTGTTCAGCAAGAGGTCCTTTCTCTCGTTGAAAATATGGAACAAGGGAACTCCGAAGTTAGTCACATCGCAGAAGTCATTAATGAAAGTGGTGAACTATTCCTCTCCATTTCATCACAGATTTCAGATGTTAATGAGCAGATTGAGCATGTCTCAGCCATTGCGCAGCAGATGTCAGCTGGATCACAGCAGGTTGATGCCACATTAGTGCAACTCAAAACCATTGGTCATGAGACAGCAGATCACGCAACTCGTGTTGCCTCTGCCTCTGAAGAACAACTTGCATCCATGGAAGAGATTACGGCGGCATCTGCTTCACTGGCTAATCTTACCCAGGAACTATTAGAGCTGATTCAACGCTTCAAAACCTAATGTAAGTTACCAGCAATACGACAAATCATTCAGGCCACCCTATGCACCTCAGCATAGAGGTGGCCTGCTAATTTTGGCTTACAACTCATGAAATGTGCCTCAATATCGCATGATATATAGCATAATGCATGGCAGAATGGCAAATTTCGACCATTACTTGTATTTCTCAGGCATGCAAACCCGCCTTTTTATGCTATAATAAGTGCTGTTAAAAGGAGGAAGACACTGAATGGTTGATGTTAATAAGAAAAAGCCCGATGAACAGACTGTACGCAAACGTAGCTTTGCCCGCAGACTGGGAAGTTTCGTCAAATGGATGGTTGTCCTTGGATTTATGGGGGCACTATTTGTAGGCGGTGCTTTGATGGGATACGTCAGTTCCATTGTGAAAGACGAGCCTGTCCGTTCAAGGGCCCTGATTGAACAAAAAGTCAGCGAAAACTCCATCACAGGCTTTGCTTACTTTGCCGACGGCAGTCCGATCGGTCAATTACGTACGGAAGAAGACAGGCGTCCGGTCACTACGGACCAGATCCCACAAAAGGTTATTGATGCAGTCATTTCGATTGAAGACAATCATTTTTACGAACATAAAGGTGTAGACATGAGCGGAACACTACGTGCCGTGAAACAAAAAGTGCTGAAAGAATCAGTACAAACCGGTGGTAGTACACTGACTCAGCAATTGGCACGTCGTGTGTTTTTGAATCTGGATCGCACGGAAGATCGAAAAGTGAAAGAAATCTTGCTCTCACTTCGACTCGAACGTTTCCTGACCAAAGACGAGATCATGACAGCCTATCTGAACAAAGTTCCTTTTGGTAATGGTTCCAGCGGATACAACGTTTATGGAATCAAAGCGGCCGCCAAAGGATTGTTTAATATTAACGATCTCGAAAAAATAAACATAGCTCAGGCCGCTTATTTGGTTGGATTACCTCAGTCGCCCTCTTCCTACTCCGCCTTTAATGGTAAAGGGGATTTTGTAGAGGAAAAATTTGATCGCGCAATCAACCGTCAGCATCTGGTACTGCGCCGTATGCTTGAACTGGGTAAAATCAATCAATCCCAGTATGATGAAGCTCTTGCTTTTGATATCAAAAGCTCACTCGCTCCGAAGACCATCAAGGCTTACAATACTTATCCATATCTTATGATGGAAACGGAACGACAAGCTGCACAGATTTTGATGAAACAATTGAATTCCGACACAGCTGAATCTACAGACAAAGGTACGGATGCAGACACACCTCAGAAGGAAAGCAGTGCATTATTAGAGGAAGCTCAGACGCAACTGCGGACAGGTGGATATCGCATCTACACGACCATCAACAAAAGTATCTACAAAACGATGCGTACCATTGCTGAAGATGACAGCAACTTCTCAGCAGATGATCCTGTCAAAGGAAAAGAACAAACTGCTGCCATGCTGATTAATCACAAAACGGGTGCTATTCTTGGCATGATTGAGGGACGGGATTTTCAAGATGAACAGATGAACTACGCAACGCAGATGATACGTCAGCCAGGTTCAACGATGAAACCAATAGCTGCTTATCTTCCTGCGTTAGATGAAGGTCTTGTTCAGCCTGCTTCAATTATTGATGACTCACCGATCATTTTGAAAAGTGGACCGAGCGGGTACCACATTGCAAAGAACGCTAACAACCGTTACCAAGGACTTGTTACGGCCCGAAGAGCACTGAATTACTCACTTAATATACCGGCTTTGAAATTGTTCAATGAAGAAGTCGGGATCGACAAAGCGTGGGCCTTCGCCAAGAAATTAGGAATCACCACGATTCAGAAGGAAGACTATCAGGCACAGACCGGTGTTCTCGGAGGTCTCCAATACGGTGTAACCGTTGAAGAACTGACCAGTGCCTATGGTGCCATCGCTAATAAGGGTGTATATAACGATTCCTACATGATTAGCAAAATTGTAGATTCCAAAGGCAACATCGTCTACAAACACGATACTGAACCTGTTCAAGCCTTCTCGGAGCAGACAGCATATCTCATGACCGATATGCTGCGGACCGTTATTACAGAAGGAACGGCAGATAAAGTACGTGAGAATTACAAATATTCGAAGAGTGTGCCGATTGTAGGTAAAACGGGTTCCACTCAAAACTATGCAGATGTCTGGTTTGAAGGCTATACACCAGATGTCACACTTGGCGTGTGGGTTGGATACAAACAGCCGGTGAATACGCTGGAAAGCAAATCACAGCGAAAACGTGCGCAGCAACTGTGGTCGAAAATCCTGAATGAAGTGATCGATACGCAAAAAGATCTGTTCGTCACGGATTCGTTCAAAAAACCATCTGGCATCGAAACGCGCACGGTATCGGCTTACAGCGGTAAGTTGCCAACATCCATGACTGACAAATTTGTTACGGATATTTTCAACAGCAAGTTTGTTCCGAAGGATAGCGATGATGGTGTCGCCAAAGCCAAATACATTACTTACAATGGTGTAAACTATATTCCGCGTGATGGAACACCTTCGGACATGTTGAAGGAAAAAACAGTAATCAAGCGTAAAAAGCCAATCTCGGATCTCATCAAAGAATTGCAAAATGCATTCTCACGTATGAGTCGACATGAGTCACTTGCTTATTACCTTCCTGAAGATGCTGATGCAGACATGCCAACACAGATTGATCCAAGAACAGATAATGGCAAAACTCCTGATGCACCAGGTAACGTACGAATCTCAACCTCGGGTGACAGAGCTGTCATTACATTCAATGCCACACCTGAAAATGATGTCGTGGGTTATCGTCTGTATCGTTCTGTAAACGGTGGAGGATTCCAGAACCAAGGTCAGGTTGTCCTGACCGGTGAATCCAGATCATTCTCTGCATATGCAGCTCAAGGCGGCAACTTCGCCTTCTATGTAACCGCAGTGGATGTTGCTGGCAGAGAGTCTTCTCCTAGCGCAACCGTAAATAGTGCTGGAAGTGTAGCTCCTCCTGTGGAAGAAGAGATTAATGAGCCGATTGAAGTTCCAGGCACAGTCATTACGCCGGAAGAAACGCAGACCGATAATACGACAACGACAGCCCCAGGCACACCGGGTCAAGTCAGCGTATCTGCCCTCTCTCAAGGATTGCGCATTCAATGGGCGTCAACTCCGGACGCAGATAGTTATGCTGTATTTTACAGCGAAACAGGCTCGGCTCCTTACACCAAAATTGGAACGACAGCGGGCAATACCATGGATTATGGCGTACCCGCATCTACCAGTGGATGGTTCAAGGTATCTGCAAGCAACAGTGCGGGTGAATCCGAACCTTCCGCGGCCGTACATTTTCAACCCTGATTCAGGCATAGCGATCCAAAACAAGCCGCATCCTCAGACCGTATCTGAGGGTGCGGCTTTTTATTTGCACTTGTAGCAGCTAAAGAAGCCTGCTTTATGCTAATGGCATAAAGCAGGCTTTTACAACCGATTCTAATGGTAGAGTCACCGGATTTGGCTTCGTAGAGTATTAACGTTAGTCTTCAATGGTGGATAGATCTCCTGCCGGCAGATCAAGCTCCCAGGCTTTCAGGACACGGCGCATGATCTTGCCGGAACGTGTCTTGGGCAGCTTATCCTTAAACTCAATCTCACGCGGAGCAGCGTGGGCAGACAAGCCCTCTTTGACAAAACGATAGATCTCTTCTTTCAGCTCCGGTGTCGCCTCATATCCTTCACGAAGCGCCACAAAGGCCTTGATGATCTCCCCACGTGTCACATCCGGCTTACCGATTACACCCGCCTCTGCTACCGCAGGATGCTCCACGAGCTTGCTCTCCACCTCAAAGGGTCCGATGCGCTCGCCTGACGAATTAATTACATCATCAATCCGTCCCTGGAACCAGAAATATCCTTCTTCATCCATATAAGCAGAGTCACCGGATACATACCAGCCCGTAAGCCTGAAATACTCCTCGTATTTCGCAGGGTTATTCCAGATCTTGGCCATCATGGATGGCCAAGGTGCCCGTATAGCCAGATTACCCATACTGTACGGCGGCAATTCCTGCCCGCGATCATCAATAATGGCTGCTTCAATGCCAGGCAATGGACGTCCCATGGAGCCAGGCTTAATCGGCATTCCGGGATAGTTACAGATCAACTGTGCACCTGTTTCCGTCATCCACCATGTATCATGAATTCGCTGACCATAGGCTTTCCATCCCCAACGAACAACCTCCGGATTGAGCGGTTCACCGACAGACATGACATGACGCAGACTGCTCAGATCAAACTGGGCAATGGTCTCTTCTCCAGCTCCCATCAGCATACGGAAAGCCGTTGGTGCACTGTACCAGATCGTGACTTTGTTCTTCTGGATGGTGCTGTACCAATCTTGAGGACTGAAACGACCACCACGTATCACATTGGTCACTCCGTTGAGCCATGGAGCAAAGATACCGTAAGAAGTGCCTGTCACCCAACCAGGGTCAGCAGTGCACCAGTACACATCATCCTCACGTAAATCCAGAACAACCTTACCTGTATAATAGTGCTGAATCATGGCATTTTGAACATGGTACACCCCTTTAGGTTTACCGGTAGAGCCTGAGGTATAATGAATGAGCAAACCATCGTCACGATTCAACCACTCTACTTCCATCTCATCCGAAGCGGCAGACATCTCTGCATCAAAATCGATGAGTCCTTCTTCCGTCTGCACGCCCCCACCCACAATGAATATATGTTTGAGTTCGGGCAACTCGGAACGTTTGATGCGTTTCAGTAATTCCGGAGTTGTGACGAGTGCTACTGCTCCGCTATCCTCCAGCCGATCCTTCACTGCCGTTTCCATAAAAGCTTCGAATAAAGGGCCCGCGATGGCTCCAGCTTTCAAGATACCCAGAAGACTGAAATACAGTTCAGGACTTCGAGGCATAAAAATAAACACCCGCTCTCCTTTGGTTATGCCATATTTGCGGAGAACATTTCCGAACCGACTTGACTGTTCGCTGAGATCAGCAAAAGTATAGGCCTCTTCACGTGAAGCATCGCTATACAATAAAGCGGTTTTTCCGCCCCTTCCTTCCAGTACATGACGATCAATCGCTTCATGCGCCATGTTTACTTTTCCGCTGGCGTGCCACGTAAAGTGCCGTTCCACCGATTCCCAATCGAACCGGCTTCTCGCCTCCGTGTAATCGCCCAGATTAGATTCAGACACAACCGTTTGCAGCATCTCACCATGTGCTTGACTCATGCTTGCCAGCCTCCTTCAACTCGACATTTCGATTCCCGTTAGGGGTTAATTCTCATTGCCTTTGTGTTGACTGAACTTCCAGTTAGCGCTTACATTAGTAGAGAGAACTTCTCATCATGTACTTGCTCGGCCAAACAGATGTTAACCATACTGTATTGAATTGTGAACATTTTTTGTCTACGCAATTATAGCAAATCTTTTCAATTGTCGTCTATGGCTTTTCAATTTTTTGGATTTTTGCTATAAATATGTGTTCAAGAAGATCGGTTTTCAGTACCAAGAAGATGGGATGAAGCTAGAAATGGAGTAGCGGAGCGTAGGGAAAACTACGTGAGCAACTAAAATGTTTCCTTTGGAAACATACTTCGTAAGCCTCCCGCTTATTTCGGGTGAATGCCATATTCGATGCTGATGATGCCGATAGGCATCCTTCGTAATCAAAAGCGTTCCTTTGTGAACAACCTCTATAAGTAGGAAAGAGAGGAGCATGAACCATGGAACATATCAAAGAACATCATATGCGTTCCATCTTCAAGTCCGGCCACCGAATTACTGTTGAAGGACCCGTGCAGGCCGACGAGATAACCCGTCTTGCCTTCCATCCGGATCTGGATGCCTTTCGGCGCCCAACGGAGCAGCAGGAAGCTCTGGCCGAGATCGCAGCATTGCCTGAAGGTCGAATTATCATTGCACACGAAAATGAAACAATTATCGGCTATGTAACCTTTCACTATGCGGATGATTGTGAACGCTGGTCCGAGGGCAACATGACTGATCTGATTGAGCTTGGAGCAATCGAGGTTGCGGACGACTATCGCTCGCTTGGCATCGGACGTGAAATGTTGCTTACGGCTCTGGAAGATAAATACATGGAGAATTACATTATTTTCACCACAGAATATTATTGGCATTGGGATCTGAAGGGCAGCGGACTAAATGTATGGGATTATCGCAAAATGATGGAGAGGCTGATGCAAACGATCGACATGACTTGGTATGCAACGGACGACCCTGAAATATGTTCGCATCCTGCAAACTGTTTGATGGTGCGTATCGGAAGTCAGGTGCCTATCACATCGGAAGAACAGTTTGATCGTGTACGCTTCCGCCATCGGTTCATGTATTAATTCGATGATCTGTTCGAAAAACAATATACATAACAAAAACCGCCTCTCGCAGCGTTGCTCCATACTGCATGGAACAGCTAATCGAAAGGCGGTTTTTCTTAGTGCTGCCATTACATATTTTCTAACATGTGCTCCACAATACGGTGTGAACGCTGGGAAGATTCCACGGTAAATTCAGCAAAGTTGACATGCGCCGAACCATCCGCTTTATCTGACATCCCCCGCAGGACAACAAATGGTACACGATTCATGTAACAAACCTGGGCTACAGCTGCCCCTTCCATCTCAGCACATGCACCGTCCATTTCGGTATATAACATGTTAACGGTATCTTTATTCGCAATAAATTGGTCTCCTGATAATACTTTACCAATCAAATAATGGGCTCCCAGAACTTTACACGCTTCTTCAGCCAGTGTAATAAGCGAAGCCTCGGCAGGGAATGCAGATGTCTCCTGGTAAGGAATAACCCCGCGTTCGAACCCCAGTGGCGTTACATCCATGTCATGCTGAACACATACAGACGATATAACCATATCTCCAATGTTCAGCTCCGGGTTAACTGCACCCGCTACACCTGTGAAGATAATGCGATTAACCTGAAAACGATCAATCAAGATCTGTGTCGTAACCGCTGCATTTACTTTTCCTACGCCGGATTTGCACACGACAATTTGCTTGCCCAGCCACTCACCTGCAACGTATGTAATCCCGGTTTGTTTGACCGTCTCAAGCTGCTTCATACCTGCCAGCAAAAGCTCTACTTCCTCATCCATCGCTCCGATAATACCAATCGTTTCACGCATCTTCTGATCCTCCTGTTTTCACTTTTAACCTCATTCAGCACAAAAGCTCCGTCTCCGGAGCTTTCGCATATCCACTATGTAGAGAGAGAGGTTCCTCTCTTTCCTGTATATAATCCCGATTACACTACATCTGCATGACTTACAGACAGACGAAGAATCGTTTCATGCGGCAAAATAACCCGTGGATTCTCCACATTTTCCTTCTTCATCAGCTTGGTCAGCAAACGCATCGCAACTGCGCCAAGATCGTACATAGGCTGTGCCACTGTCGTCAACTGAGGACGCACCATGGAAGCCATACGGATGTTATCCACACTAATAATGGAGAAGTCATCCGGTACTTTCAGACCGTCATCCTGAATGCTGTGAATGGCACCAATGGCCATTTCATCTGTTGCAGCAAAGATAGCTGATGGTTTTTTCTTGAGTCCAAGGAAATATTTCATTGCTTCCACACCGGATTCATACCGATAGTTACCAATTCGAACAAGATCCTCCTGGTATTCAATACCCGCTGCTTCCAGTGCTTTTTTGTATCCTTGGAAACGGGCATATCCATTCGCAGGATCTTGCAGGGTACCACTGATCATCGCAATTTCCTTGTGTCCATGACGAATCAGGGTGTTTACCGCATCAAACGCAGCTGCTTCATGGTCAATATCCACCGAAGGGAATGTGCCCTTCTCATCACTTGTTGCACAAAGTACGATCGGTACAGCCGCAGACTGGAACGCCTGAATGTGTTCGTCCGTTACTGTTCCGCCCATGAAGAGCAATCCGTCTACTTGTTTTTCGAGCAACGTGTTAATTACACGAATTTCTTTTTCTTTCTTCTTATCTGCATTACACAAAATAATATTGTAGTGATACATATTCGCAATATCTTCAATTCCGCGGGCAATCTCCGCGAAGGTTGAGTTCGAAATATCCGGAATAACGACCCCGACCGTGGTTGTCTTCTTGCTTGCCAGACCTCTGGCTACCGCGTTCGGACGATATCCCAACCGTTCGATGGCTTCATATACTTTTTTCCGCGTTTGCGGTTTGACATTAGGGTTATTATTAACTACCCGTGATACCGTTGCCATAGACACTCCAGCTTCACGTGCCACATCATAAATGGTTACCGTCACAGTACTTCTCTCCATTACCAGTAAATTTTCATACCATTTTCATTAAGATTTATATTACGACAAATTTTTGCATTAATCAATTAAAATAGGCTTTAGGACTCACTCAAAACTTTCGTAAGTGTAGCTCTAGTAATATCTGAATGGGAAGTATGCCATACAGGAACTCCCTTTTTAATCAGGATTGCCTGTGGAGATTCGTGCTTAACACCCAGCTTATTTGCTAGTTCATTCGATACCGGGCGATCTTCCACAACATAGATGATGCCATATTTCACTTGTTCATTGGCATGGTTAAGCAAATAATCGTTCATCTCCTGATATGCGTTCGAGCTGATCGGACAGCGCGTGCTGTGCTTAAACAGAAGCAAGGGTTGATCCTCGGTAGCCTCCACTGCGGAGTTTAGCTGTTCAATACTTGTCATTTTAGTCATGTCAGCCATTAGATATACATCCCCCTTTACCAGGAATACCGCTATGTTGAGCGTTTTCACTCTTCGATATCTTAACAAAAAGTGCGCGAAAAAGCCAATTTTCATGAAAACAAGCATTTTGCACGTCAAAATTAGACAGCATTCGAGAAATACTCCTGCCACACAAATCCGGATAACTGACTTAACCTGCGCTCCGTGGTCTCTATCCAAACTGCATCTCCAGACTTCGTTGCGTAACCCATGATGTCCAGCAGCAGATTAATACGTTCCTCCACTGCTTGCTGCATCCGATATTGCATCTCCCGATCGGTCGCATCCGGCCAGGCCAGCAGCTGCTCATGAAACAGGTCTGCCAGTTCATTACGATCACCAAAAGATACGTCTTGCTTCACGGGCTGTTCACCCAACGTGCTTATGCATTCTGTTAAGTCCGGTTTGACTGGCGGAAGCACTTCGTATGATACACAATCTGTACACGCAAATACGGGTACGTTTCGAATCTCCACTTTTTTGGCGTATACCACGGTTCTTAATTCCAATTCCATAACATGTCCACATCTGCACGACTTGCGCACACCCATCACCTCATTCGTTCTTTACTCTATATAAGTACCATTCGACCTATTTCGGCTCAAATCCTGCTCCAAAAGAAAGGTTGCACAAATTACCACTCCCTCCAGATGAAGGTTGTCGAATGCAGGTAATTACTGACTTGTAATCGCTTCCTCCAGACTGCATATGCACAACCATGAAGTCCCTTGGAGAATCTGTTACAATTAAAGACGCAACAGACCTAATTAACGCAAAAAGGAGAGATGAACATGAGATTAACCGGTAAAAAAGTCATCGCTCTGGTCGATGAAGAATTCGAGGATTTGGAATTGTGGTACCCTGTGCATCGTGTTCGTGAAGAAGGTGCAGAAGTGCATCTTGCTGGTGAGAAAAAAGGAAAAACCTATATTGGCAAATATGGTGTGCCTGCTGAAGCCGAATATAGTTTCGATGAACTGGACAGTTCAGATTACGATGGCATTCTTGTGCCAGGCGGCTGGGCGCCAGATAAGCTGCGTCGTTATCCCAAAGTACTGGAACTTGTGAAGGAAATGAATGCAGATCGGAAACCGATTGGACAGATCTGTCATGCAGGATGGGTACTAATCTCTGCCAAAATTCTGGACGGGGTTACGGTAACCTCTACACCAGGCATTCGGGATGACATGGAAAATGCAGGTGCGATCTGGAAAGATGAAGCGGTTGTTGTTGATGGACATATCATCTCGGCACGTCGTCCGCCCGACCTTCCCCCATATGGCAAGGCATTCTGTGATGCACTCGCTGACAAGTAAAAATAACCCCATTGTGCTCTCATGCACAGTGGGGTTATTTTATATAAACAAGTTTCCAATAAATAATTATCACAAATGTAAATATATTAACTTAAAGGTATTTATATCCATTTTCCCCAATCAGGATGCATTCGAACCACTTTGTTCGTCTGGACTTCCCGTGGAGTCATTAAAAACTTGCAGTCGCTCCTCAATATCTCCGCTGGTCCGCAAGGCGAAGCACTTTCGGGCTTCTTCTTTGGCGTCCGATGCTGTTGTGTTCAACACTCTGTGCTTCACACGTAACAGGGATTGCGGGGACATACTCAAGTGGCGAATGCCAAGCTCCAGCCAAAGTGGAATGGCACGTTCGTCCCCTGCCATCTCCCCGCACACACTGACATCAATTCCGGCCGTATGCGCCGCATCCGCTGTGGCACGAAGCATCCGCAGAACAGCAGGATGATAAGGGTGATACATATGAGCGATCTGCTCATTCATTCGATCTACTGCCAGTACATATTGAACCAGATCGTTCGTTCCTATACTGAAGAAATCCGCTTCCTCCGCCAGCAGATCAGCAATCATCACCGCTGCAGGAACTTCAATCATGATCCCCACCTGAATGTGAGGGTCGTATGATAATCCCCGCTCGTCCAGATCGGACATCGCCTCACGAAGAATCTCATTGGCTTGTTGAAGCTCTTCCACCGAAGAGATCATCGGGTACATGATTTTGACATTGCCGGCAGCGCTGGCACGGAGAATGGCTGTCAGCTGTGTTTTGAACAGGTCCTTACGGTCCAGACTAATCCGAATGGCACGATAACCCAGAAACGGATTGTCTTCCTCCGGCAATTCAAAGTAATCCAGTTGCTTGTCACCACCGATATCCAGTGTACGAATGACAACGGATTGACCTGCTGTCTTCTCTGCCACAAGGCGGTACACCTCATACTGCTCCTGCTCACCAGGGAATGTAGCCCGGTCCATATATAAGAACTCTGTCCGGAACAATCCTACACCCTTGGCTCCATGTTTCAAAGCCAGATCCAGTTCCTTCACCGAACTGATATTGGAAGCGAGGTGTAATACGGCCCCGTCTTTGGTTACAGCATCCACCGTAGCAAGCACCTGAAGTTGTTCTTTTTTCTTCAGCTGTTTGCTGCGAAGCATGGTATACCGTTCAATTGTCTTGCGATCCGGGTCGGTAAATACCAAGCCGTTATCACCATCCACCACTAGCATATCACCAGTCTCTACCGGCATGCCAAGACTCGCTTCCAGACCGGAAACGAGAGGAATGCCAAGCGCGCGAGCCATTATTGCAGAATGTGATGTCTTCCCGCCAATCAAGGTTACAATGCCTAGGACATGGCTGGGATTCAGATGCGCTAATTGAGATGGCGATAGTTCTTTGGCAACAAGTACATAAGGCTGGGTATCTGAAGGGAGTGTAATCTCCGGTGCACCAAGCAGATGCTTGAGCAGACGATTACCCACATCCTTGATGTCAATGGCCCGCTCCTTCATATACTCGTCTTCCAGCAAGTCAAACATTGTGACAAAGTGGTCTATGGCTTCTTTGACTGCCACTTCTGCCGCCTTGTACTGACGCTCGATAATGCCGCGAATTTCGTTCATGAATACCGGATCTTCGAGGATTGCCAGATGTGCATCAAAAATACTGGACTCCTCCGGACCAACAACTTCCTTGAACTCATTTTTAATATATTCGATCTCATCCTTTGATGTCCGTATGCCCTCATACAGCCGTTCGAACTCTTGGGCGAGATCTACCGAATCCATCTTCTGATCCGGCAGATCCCATTCCCAACTGGGCAGGACAAATGCTTTGCCGATGGCTATGCCTGCAGCTCCGTTGATGCCTTGTATCTTCATTCTACCCCTCCAACGTTCCTGTCATAGAGCACCACGGACATGACGGATGCCTGACCTTTCTTAACTTGCTTAAATGGAGCAAAGCTCCATGATTTTACTCGATCGGGATTCGTAATTACCATTGGGGTTGTCAGTGACGCCGCTTGCTCGCGAAGTACCGCAAGATCAAACTTGATCAACAACTGCCCTGGCTCCACCGTATCGCCCTCCTGAACAAAAGCTTCAAAATGGCCTTTCAACTGAGAGGTATCGATGCCGATATGCAGTAACACCTCAAGCCCCTCCCGGGTGGAAATCCCCAAAGCATGCATGGTCGGGTACAAGTGCATAATTGTTCCATACACCGGTGATACCAGCTCTCCGCGTTCTGGAACAAAAGCTACTCCATCCCCAACAAGCTTGGCTGCAAAGATCTGATCCGGCACCTCTTCAATGGGCAACATTTTTCCCTGAACGGGAGCACAGAACAGAACCTGTTGCAGATCTCTTTCCAACAACTTCGCGATTTCTTCCCGAATCAATTCCGAATAGGTACCGAATACCACCTGTACGTTACCGCCACCCAGCTTAATCAGTCCGGCGGACCCCATACTCTTCATGGCACCCGTGTCGATCAGGCGGTCATCATGCACAGTCAGGCGAAGACGTGTAATACATGCTTCAACCTGTACAATGTTACTCTTTCCACCCAATGCTTCAAGGATTAAAGGTGCCTGATAAGGAATGTTACCTACCCAATCTTCCAGCATGGAGCCCTCTTCACGTCCTGGCGTTGGAATCTTGAACGTACGAATCGCCCATCGGAACAGGAAGTAATAAACCAGCCCATATAGTATGCCAATCGGAATGAGCTTCCAAGCATTCTCCGATAGATGGAAATTGAGTATGTAATCAATAATACCTGCGGAGTAAGAAAATCCATGCCGGATATCAAGCCAGTAACTGATCCACATGGCCACGCCGGACATCACTGCATGCACGATGAACAGATAAGGTGCTGCGAACAAAAAAGCAAACTCAATCTGTTCCGATACCCCGGTTAGAAAACAAACGAGTGCCGATGTCAGAAAAGTTTTCTTGATTTTCGGTTTCAGATCTTCCCTAGCCTCCTGAATAATAGCAAAAGCTATCGCCGGAATGGCAAACATCATGATGGGAAACAAACCCGCCATAAAGAATCCTGCGGTGGGGTCTCCTGCAAAAAATCGGGGCAAATCCCCTTGCACAATGTTACCATCAGGCGTTTCGAACGTTCCTAACTGGAACCAAAATACATTGTTAAGCAGATGATGAAGTCCAAAAGCGACCAGTACCCTGTATAACACCCCGTAGATGAACAATCCAAAACCGCCGAGACTGTATTCCCACGTGGCAATGGCGTTCAATCCATGCTGTAAAATCGGAGCGAGCCATAACATAAAGCAGGAGAACAATGCCGAACAGAGTCCGACGATGAGCAAAACAAACCTTGAACCCCCGAAAAATTGCAAAATTTCAGGTAGTTTAATGCTTTTAAACCGATTATGCATCCCACCGGCAAGCGCGCCGAGTATGATTCCGATTAAGGAAGCAGGCTGAACAGTGCCATCACTGAAGTTGCGAGTCACCTGATCATATATCACGATACCAGCCAGCGCGGCGAGTCCCGCTTGTCCGGCCTGGTTGGAGAGTCCCAGTGCTACACCGACAGCGAACAAATACGGCAAGAAATAAAAAATGCCGTGTCCGGCCACAGTAGACACTTCACCGACAACACTTAATCCCCAGGCGTCCCAAGGCAGACTGCCAACACTGAGCAAAATTGCGGCGGCGGGCAGGACCATTGTAGGCAGCATTACCGCTCGTCCGAGCTGCTGCAAGGATCCGAGCCAATTCATGGCGACCTCTCCTTTCTATCCTAGATGGTAAGCTTTGTGCAACGTTTTGTCAAAGCAAAACAGTAACCCATTGGTCATTTTATATAGCAAAAATAGAACAGAAAAAATCCCGTCAACTTCAAAGTTAACGGGATCTATCCTGCAATCATTCAATTGGGTCAGATCAGGAGATCAACCGATCTCATGTGAACGGGCCTCTCAGCCGCGTCCAGCGCCGCGCAGAACGATGGAATCCTCTACCTTGATACAACGATTCGTTACCGCTGTCATGCCGTTCTCTGCCGCAATCTGAACCGCTTCATCACTATGGATGCCAAGCTGAAGCCACAGGACATTTGCTTTGATGGCAGCGGCGTCACGTGCTACATCCGCACAGAACTCATCGCGACGAAACACATTGACGATGTCTACTGGCTCTGGAATATCCGCAAGCGTCGCATATACCGTCTCTCCAAGGATTTCACCTTGCACCTGTGGATTAACCGGAATGATGCGATAGCCTCTGCTCTGCATGGCTTCGGCGACCATATAGGAAGTGCGATCCGATTTGTCTGATAAACCGACGACTGCGATGTTGCCTGCCTTGCGCAAAATTTGTCCAATTTCTTCACGAGTAGGATTGTTAAATTCCATGTTCAAGCACCATCCTTTTCTGATTAAAGTGCGTGTTCAAAAGACTGATTCTCAGTTATTTACTCTTTTACCCATTGAACCGAGGCGCCAAGCGCCTGCAAATGATCGAAATATTGCGGATAAGACTTGGCTACATGGTGTGCATCCCGAATACGAAGCGGTTCCTTGGAACGCAGACCAACGACTGTAAGCGCCATAATTACGCGATGGTCGAAGTGTGCGTTAATCTCAACGCCGCCTTCTACGCCTTCCGGACGTCCGTGTACGATAATCTCAGCTTGACGCTCTTCGACGTTCGCTCCTGCCTTCCGCAGTTCGTTCAAGTAATCGGTGATTCGGTCACATTCCTTGTAACGCAGGTTCTCTACATTATAGAACCGAGACGTGCCTTCCGCAAATACAGCTGCGGCTACCATAGCCAAAACGGCGTCCGTTGCGGCATCCCCGTCGAACTCGATCGCTTTCAGTCTGCCATTACCTTGAACGTGTACGACATCGTTCTCATGTGTCAACGGCACTTCCATCATGCGCAGAACGTCAACGATGGCGCGTTCGCCCTGTTTGCTCTGCTCCATCAGGCGCAGAATTCTCACATCAGACTGTGTAACCGCTGCTGCTGCAAGAACCGCTGCTGATCCAGGATAATCCCCTTGTACCGTATAAGTCGTTGGCTGGTATGCCTGTCCACCTGGTACACGGAAGGACATGTAATCATCACTTGCATGGATAACGATACCTGCCTGCTCCAGCACTTCCAGCGTCTGTCCGATAACGACCTTGGACTTCAGGTCATTCAGCACTTCAATGGTGCTGTCTTCTGCAAGCAAAGGCGTAACAAACAACAATGCGCTCAGATATTGGGAGCTGACGGAGCCGGATACACGAATGTGTCCACCCTTGGCATTGCCACCTTTAATTGTAATCGGCAAACGTCCTTGTTCGTGCTGTACTTCTACACCCAGTTGGCCAAGCGCATCGATCAGGTCATCATGCGGACGTTTGCCCAGCGAATCCGGGTACGTATTTACAAATGTAACGTCAGGGCAGAGCGCTGTAACTCCCATCAGGAAACGAAGTACAGCACCCGCATTCCCCACATTCAACTCACGCACATCACGGGGATGACTGCCGAAGCCCTTGATCACAATCTTGCTGTCGTCTTCTTCAAGTACTGCCCCAAGATCACGAATACATCTGCGCATGGCGTCACTGTCTTCACTGTGTGCTGGGAAATGAATGGTACTTGTGCCTTCTGCCAGCGCAGCAGCCAGCAAATAGCGGGTAGTGTAGTTTTTGGAGGACAGAGCCCCGATTTCCCCGTTCAGAGTGGGGGTTGGTTTAACAATAACGTCCATGGATGAAATTCTCCTTCATTGATTATATTGTGGCCAAATTGACATTCCATGCATCGCTTGGGTATCATTATAGGCGTTAAGTCCATACAGAAAAGAGGACCTGAATATGACACAAATAGCTGAAATTGAAACGTCTGAGCTGCGCCGCCGTTTACAGGCGGGAGAGAAGCTGCAGATGATAGACGTCCGCGAGGACGATGAAGTCGCGCAAGGTATGATCGAAGGAGCCAAGCATATCCCGCTTGGACAGATTCCGGACCGACTGTCTGAGATTGAGAAATCAGGCGAGATCGTGATCATCTGTCGTAGCGGCTACCGCAGTGAGCGTGCCTGTGAATATCTGCAGCAACTGGGATATGAAGGCTGTACGAACATGGTCGGCGGTATGCTTCAGTGGCAACAGGAAGACTAGAGTAACCCGGAGAGAAGCGAAATCATTTGTAACCTTTAACTTCTACTCCACTCTTAGAAACGGGCCAATACGGCCCGTTTTGTTATATCTGCCACCATCTTTCATCCATCAAACTTCGATGATAACAAGCTTAGACGCGGTAATGCGCTAAAATTAAACGAGTCACTTCAGCAGCGGATAACTCGGTTGTATCCACCGTATAATGTGCGAACCGGTATGCGTCTTTCCGTTCTTCCATAATTGCCTTGATGCGTTCCTCTGTATTGCCTGCAAGAAGGGGACGATTGTCACAGCCGCTAACACGTTCCACAATCACTGCCGGATCAGCAGTCAGAGCAACAACCCAACCATTTTCCAACATCACGTCACAATTATCTGAACGCAGCACCACGCCACCTCCGGTCGCTATGACCTGTGACTTTTTCTCCAGTACCGAACACAACACGCGGCTCTCGGCATCACGGAAATACGTCTCTCCCTTGTCGGTGAACAGTTCCGGAATCGTACAGCCTTCCTCTTTTTCCACCGCGGCGTCCACATCAATCAATCGGTAACCAAGCTCACGTGCGAGCATATCAGCAACGGTTGATTTGCCGGTTCCCATCATGCCGATGAGAATAATATTGTTAGACTTGCTCAAGGTGTACACTCCTTTAATTCAAGCAATTCGTGAGCACTTTTGTCCTATCATAACACAGCCCTGCGGACTGGGAAAGACCATCTCCCAACCGACTTCCTTTCGACCATCCGCAGGTACTTCCAAGACAGATCAAGTAACTCCCAGCATATAAGCTACGTAAGATCTCAACCTCAAGCAGTTTTGAGCCCCCAAACTTCTCAATCCGTAACTCTTCAGCAACCTGACGAACCCCAATAAGCTTATTTACAGTAAAAAAGAGGCCTAGCGTTAACCGGCAATCACCGGAACGCCAAACCTCTTTTAAGCCTCTTAGCAGGCCAAATCTGCCTCTTTAAGGCGCTCAACCCAAATCTCATCGAATTCGTATAGGTGATACTACTCCATCCAGTTGTGGTGGAAGCTGCCTTCTTTGTCCACACGTTTGAACGTGTGAGCACCAAAGTAGTCACGTTGTGCTTGCAGCAAGTTTGCTGGCAAACGCTCTGTACGGTAGCTGTCGTAGTAAGACAGTGCGCTGGAGAAACCAGGTACTGGAACACCTTGTTTTACAGCAGCCGCTACAACTTCACGCCATGCACCTTGATAAGACTCAACGATGTTTTGGAAGTAAGGATCCAAGAGCAAGTTTTTCAGAGCTGCGTCTTTATCATAAGCTTCCTTGATGTTTTGCAGGAACTGCGAACGGATGATGCAGCCACCGCGGAAGATCATGGCAATGTTGCCGTATTTCAGATCCCAGCCATACTCGTCGGAAGCTGCACGCATTTGTGCAAATCCTTGTGCGTAGGATACGATTTTACTTGCAAAGAGGGCTTTACGCACGCTCTCAATGAACGCTTTTTTGTCGCCGGAGAACGCTTCAGTGGCTGGTCCACTCAGGATTTTGCTAGCTGCTACACGCTCGTCCTTCATGGCAGACAGGAAACGGGAGAATACGGATTCTGTGATCATGGACAATGGTACGCCGAGATCCAGCGCACTTTGGCTTGTCCATTTACCTGTTCCTTTTTGTCCAGCCGCGTCCAGAATGACGTCAACCATTGGTTTGCCTGTTTCTGGATCATATTTGGAGAAGATATCTGCTGTGATTTCGATCAAATAACTATCCAGCTCTCCTTGATTCCATTCCGTAAAGATCGTATGAAGCTCTTCAACGGAAACGTTCAATACGGATTTGAGCAAGTGGTACGCTTCACCAATCAACTGCATATCTCCGTACTCAATACCGTTATGCACCATTTTCACATAGTGCCCGGCACCATCAGGTCCAATATATGTACAACATGGATCGTCACCGACTTTGGCCGAGATCGCCGTCAGGATCGGTTCAACCAGTTTATAAGCACTTTCCTGTCCACCAGGCATGATGGAAGGGCCTTTCAGTGCGCCTTCTTCACCACCGGATACACCTGTACCGATGAAGCGAATACCTTTGTCTTCCAACTCTTTGCTGCGACGTTGCGTGTCAGGGAAGTATGCGTTCCCTCCATCGATGATGATATCACCCTCATCCAGGTGAGGAAGCAGTTGTTCAATGGTAGCGTCGGTCGCTTTGCCGGCTTGTACCATGATCAAAATTTTGCGCGGGGATTCCAGGGATGCTACGAACTCTTCAATGGAGAATGAGCCTGTCAGGTTTTTACCTTCAGCTTCTTTCAGAAGATCATTGGTTTTCTCCGGGGAACGGTTATATACCGATACTGAGAAACCTTTGCTTTCAATGTTAAGGGCCAAATTTTTGCCCATGACAGCCAGGCCAATCACGCCAATTTGTTGTTTTGTCATCTGGTCCTCCATCCTTTGCTCCAATTAATTTTATTGAAATAAATTCTCAACAATACTCCCATTTTAACGGTTTTATGTATAGAAGTGAACCCCGTGGCACAGCTACGCAACGAGAAAACACCCCAATCTGCTGAGGTGTTCATCGTATTTTCATAAATACAGCGGGGATCGCTCTGTCGCATACCAAAGTAATCCAATATTGTACATCTGATGGTATAATCATATCCATTGAACCTGGACTGAAGAAGGAGGAGCATAACACGTGGCATGGGAACAGCTTTCAAAGCAAGAACAATTTTCAATGGATATTCGCAGAACCTTTTTGTTGGGGGCTTATATCAATGAATGGGGTATGCCAGAGCTCAGAACCGTTCTTTCGAAGCCGAATCGAGGCATTCATATCGAAATTTATTATTTCCCTCCCACCGCGC
Source organism: Paenibacillus sp. 1781tsa1 (assembly GCF_024159265.1). Taxonomy (NCBI): domain Bacteria; kingdom Bacillati; phylum Bacillota; class Bacilli; order Caryophanales; family Paenibacillaceae; genus Paenibacillus; species Paenibacillus sp. 1781tsa1. The sequence goes on from NZ_JAMYWY010000001.1 coordinate 4,787,662, forward strand.
ATGCAGACATCGCCAGATTCGCAACGGTCGGATTGTCTCAGGCATGTCGCCCTTCAGGGGAGAAGGTCGCGTCGGAGTGGATGCTCGCGCTGCAACCCAATCTCGGTGGGGAAAATGTGGAGCGTGTGAACACCTATATGGCCGATCTGATCTCCCATCACATCGAAAATGTACCGGATTCGACGGTTCCGCGTGTGATGACATCGAGCGAATTAGCACCCTCCCGTTGGACTGTAACTGCCTTTCTCCTCGATGAATTGCGAGGTGAAAGCGAATCCTTGGAACAGATACACGTAGGCCATGAAACGATTCCGTTACTATGGGCCATCCCCATCACCTCGTATGAAGCCAATCTGTTGTTATCCGCGGGATTGGATGAATTCGACGCCTTCATCGAAAGCTCGGAATACTCTATCATTGACCCCTGTCGTCCATAATGCCCTCTATATACAAATAAAGCCCTGGCTTGCGCCAGGGTTTTGATATGAATTGATGTTATTTTTCGAGAGCAGTTTTCATTCACCTTCCAGCGTTAACTGTTCCTCAACCTTCCAACATTAACAGATGTCCGGACAGTTGTTTTAAGACTTCACGACAAGCATTTGCTTTGTCTAGATTATCCATCTGTATGGCAGTGTGGAGGCGCTCCAGTTCATCGTCCACTTCCATGCGCAACAACATGAGCCTTTCCTCGCCTTCACGCGAGAGGAACATTTCTTCCATCTCTTCCGCCGTCGGCGCGGGTTCCTTTTGAAATATCACACGCTGTTTGAAACCAGAAACTTCCACGAGCCGAATCACTTCACCGAATAAAATGTTCTCAACAGTCATCTGCTGATCCTTAAACCGCTTCACAACTGCATGCCCACGTGTATCTCCAATCAGCTTCTCCAGCCATTCTGCAAGCTTTGCGTCCTTAATGATGTAATCCCCAGTCATCTTATAGTTCCCCGTGCGTGTCTGTTGAAAGCGGAGCTTTACCAGCTTGCGGCCGGTCCGGACTGACAGGATAAAAAAGGATTCGTCCTCGCTCCAATATAGTGAATATCCCTCACGAATAAGGTCTCTGATCAAATTTTGGATATGCCGACGGTTGAACCGCAGCTCCAGATTGCAATATTCAACTTCATAACTCTTATTCACGGCACTCCCTCCATCTGTACCGGATCTGCTCCGGCCCTCGTCTTCAATCGCTTCTACTCAATCGGCTTACCCTATTTTATACTTCATTTTATGTAAGGGTACTTGGTTATTTGACTATTTTTCACCGAAAGGACCGCAGCACTACAGCTTTCCGCAAGCGCACAGGGGCAAGCCCCCGATTTTCATGTTATAAACATCCCAAATGCTGTTAACTTCTGTGGCGAGAAGGATAACCCGCCACATCAAAAAAGGGAGCTCCACAACCATGAAGGTTGACGGAACTCCCTTTTTTCTATTTTATTTGGCTGGAGCGGTGCGAAACGGATTACGGGATAACACAAAGTGCACTACGGCAAGTCCTGCCATGACGATGGCACTGCCAATGAATGGGGCCGGATGGCTAACATGGTCCCACAACAATCCGGAAACAATTGGACCTACAACCATGCCTGATCCCTGCAAAGTGAGGAAGAATCCCCAGATCGCTCCCCGCTCCCCTTTGGGAATCAGTGTGGCTACAAACGCATTCCAGGCGGGCAGAATCATGGCATAACTGACGCCCACCAGCATAACAACACCAAAGACTACCGGAATGGATGTTATGGAGGAAAATGCGAACAGACTTGCTGACGCCATCAAGAAACCAACGTTAAGGAACGGTTTCGTACCAAACCTGTCTACCATTTTACCTACAGGCAGTAAGGCAATAACGGTTATTCCACCCCCCGCAATCAACAACAGACTATACAGGTTGGGTGAGATATGCAGGTCTGTGCGTGTATATAGCGTGATTACTGGACTGAGCAGCCCAATGACAAACGACTGCATAAACAAGGCAGGATACACCAGTGGATTAACATTAAGCGTGCTGCGAACCCGCTGCAGTGTGCCCTTCACACTCTTCTGCAGCCGGATGAACGGCGTGAGCAAGTTCGGTTTGGCTGGATATTTCACATCTCGATTCTTCGCAGCTTGCTCGGCATGCTCCTCTCCTTCGACGATGACACGTCCAGGAAGAATCATGGCCACCAGAATAACGAGAATGGCACAACCCATCAACACAAGAAATATGGTGCGATAATCATGATGCGTACGCTCCAGCAACCAGTTCATGCCGACTGGACCAAGGCCTGTACCGCCCAGAGCGGCCATCTCCAGCGCCCCCATTGCTGTACCATTCTTGTTCTGTGGGCCTGACATCGCAGTCACTCCTGTCATGGCGCAAGGCCAGAGCGGTGACGTACCGATGCCAAGAATCAGACAGGCCATGGCCAGTCCAACGGCACTTTTGAGAAAAAGGATCATAATAACAGCGATTAAGGTACAGATTAGTGCTGTGACCATCGTTGCGCGGAACCCGATCCGTTCTGCTGCCCAGCCGGAAGGTGCCCGGAACAGATTATCGCCCAGATATTGAAGAGCAAATGCCACACCAATGACGCCTGCGGACAGACCCAGAATATTGTCCATATACACGGGCAAAACGGCTACCAACAGGGCTCCTTTGATAATTTCAACTAGAAAAAGTGTCAGCCACATCGCGATAAAAAATGGTGATCGCAAAATTTTGGCTGGTTTTGTATCAGTTTGCATTCTTTTTCCCCTTTCGGCGTTCATTTGCCTATTCCCTATCCTTAGTGTAACCGTGGGGAATGTGCCCAAATCTCGGCAATTTAAAAAATTGTCGATTATACCTGTTGCATTCGGGTCTTAATTTGCTATACTCATCTTTGTTTACCAATTTTATTAGGAAGGGTTGTGACAGCAATAATGAATCACCACCGTACGCCGCTGTTTACCGCTTTAAAAAATCATGCGGCACTCAATCCGGTACAGTTTCATATTCCGGGCCATAAAAAAGGATTGGGAGCGGATACCGAATTCCGTGAATTTATTGGCGATAATGCCTTCTCCATAGATTTGATTAACATCGCACCGCTGGATGACCTGCATCAGCCAACCGGTGTCATTCAGGAAGCACAGATTTTGGCAGCAGATGCCTTCGGAGCCGATTATACCTATTTTAGTGTACAAGGCACAAGCAGTGCCATTATGACCATGATTCTGTCTGTATGCTCACCGGGTGACAAAATTATTGTGCCCCGCAATGTGCATAAATCGGTTCTGTCCGCCATTATTTTCTCAGGCGCCAAACCCGTATTTGTTTCTCCTTCACAAGATGCCAATCTGGGTATTGACCATGGAGTGACTACACAGTCCATCCGTCGTGCACTTGAGCGTCATCCGGATGCCAAGGCATTACTTGTCATTAACCCGACCTATTACGGTGTGGTTACCGATCTGAAAGAGATTGTTGAGCTGGCACACAGCTACCAAGTCCCTGTGCTTGTTGATGAAGCACATGGCGTACTCATTCATTTCCATGAGGATCTGCCATTGTCTGCGATGGCAGCAGGTGCCGATATGGCTGCAACCAGTGTTCACAAGCTTGGTGGCTCCATGACACAGAGTTCCGTACTCAACCTGAACACGAAGAATGGATTCGTGAATCCACAGCGTGTACAGACGATCCTGAGTCTGCTCACCTCAACATCAACTTCATACATTTTGCTTGCTTCACTCGACACATCCAGACGCAACCTGGCACTCCACGGTCGTGAGATTGCACAGAAGGCGATTGATCTGGCCGATTTTGCCAGACGTTCGATTAACGATATGGATGGACTGTATTGCTTCGGTAAAGAGTTGCTGGGTACAGAAGCGACCTTCAATTACGACCCAACTAAAGTAACGATCCATGTTCGCCATCTGGGCATTACAGGGTATGAGACAGAGAACTGGCTGCGTGAGCATTACAACATTGAGGTCGAACTTAGTGATATGTACAATATTCTGTGTCTCATCACGCCAGGAGATACGGACGACAGCGTGGATATCTTGCTGAACGCTCTGCAGGATCTCTCCCGTACCTATTATCAAGTGAACCCGGCCCATGAACTGGTAGTCAAAGTGCCGGATATTCCACAGTTGATGTTGACTCCACGTGATGCATTCTACGGTGATACCGAAGTGATTCCGTTTAAAGAATCCGCAGGACGTATTATCTCGGAATTCATCTATGTCTATCCGCCAGGAATTCCGATCCTGTTACCGGGTGAGGTTATCACTCAAGAGAATATCGACTACATCATCGATCATGTCGAAGTTGGATTGCCTGTCAAAGGACCCGAAGATCGCAGCGTAACCAACGTTAAAGTGATCGTGGAAGCCGATGCCATTTTCTAAAACACCCCCTAGCGCTGAGCAGGGATAAACTTGAAGGGCCAAGCCTTACGCTTGGTCTTTTTTTATTTTGTCGGACAATTCATTTTATGGGACAAGTGAGTTTGCATTTTTCGGTCTATTTTCATCATTCGATAGGTCATGAACATACTCTTCCACCTCTTAAAAAAACAAACAAAAGACCCCCTGAAATCAAGGAGCCTTCATGTTATGTTCCAAAAGAATGACTATTCTTGTGATGCAACGAGTTCGTTGTAAGCCGCTTCAACGCGGTTCCACTCTTCTTCGTCTTCAATATTGTAGAGCACCATTTCCTCGTCTTCTTCTTCCATACGCAGGATGATGCCGTCAGCTTCAGGATTGTTACGTTCCAGCAGGAGCGCATAAACATGCTTCTCCACGTCAAACGTCTCCACCAAAACCATCTCCACGTCTTGGCCGTTCTCGTCTGTTAATGTGAGAAGGACTTCTTCATGCTCGTGGTCGTGGTCGTGGTCTTGCCCGCATCCGCAGCCATCGCCGTGTTCATGTGTGTGATCGCTCATTGAAATACCTCACTTTATAAATAGAAATTGTGTAACCTTGCATATCGTAACATGTTCAATGACCCAGGTCAATTTAACTCACAGGGTTATTTTCGCTTCAATCGTTCAGCGCTGTAATGATTTTCTCCGCTACCAGGACGTAGCTGCTGTTTGCATTTTCTTTAATATGAAAGCCGACTTGATACTTGCCGGCACGACTGAAATCGTACGTAAAATCGTATGTGCGGAACCAGAAGTTATCCTTCTGTGTCGTAAGCTCCTGGGACTGGATATCCTTCACCTGACCGCTTGGATTGGTAATCGTTACTTTCACCGCAGCTACATCTGCTGTCAGACTGTCCACTTGTGAAAATACATTGAATTTCAGCTTACCTACGTTAACGTTGCCAAATACAGTGTCTCCCTTGAAGAGAAAAATATGTACATTCGGTTTGATCACCGTTACTCTCTTGTTACTGCTATCCCACTTGACGACGCCTCCGGCTTCCCTTACGGGTACATAGGTCGTTCCATCAATGAGATAACCTCCATCAGCTGCTTCCTTGCCGTTAATGAGAACACGAATCTTCTCGTTCACCGAATCTGCAAACAATAAAGACCCGCCGAGCAAGGAGAATACCGTGACACAAAGCAATACTCGTTTCCATTTCATCCCGTCAATATTCCCTCCCCTGCTGCTAGCTGTTGTACATTTATACTGTAGATTCATCCACAAAGTTGCGCTGTTTTTCATCATTTTTCATTTTTTATCCAGAATTTTTTCCACCCCTTGGAATGCACAAATAGAGGCGATCCTCATTAAAGGATGCCTCTGTTCTATTATTGTTATAATTACGGAATTATACGAAGAGTTATGATGAAGTATGGCGGGTCAGGATACAGGGAACGCCCTTGCCTATAGCCCCATCAATTCGCATCCGCGCAGCGTAATCCATGCCTCGTGTACATGGTGTTTTACATCTCTCACATACATCGGAAGTGACCAACTTCATGGACACCCGAATTTTGTCACTCTTTAATGCGGGAGCTTTCTTTCCCTTTGCTTTTGCCATCCCGGATTCCCCATTTCCCCAAATGCTTACTGATGTAATGCATCATATGGGGATTCGCCCGGTTGTGTGTCTATTTAGAAAACGTATTTGAATAATAAAAATATGACAAGGAGGATACCTCCAAGAATGAGCCAGTTGCTGATTTCATACCAAATGCTCTTGCCTCCGGACAGGTATTTCTGTTCATTCTCCTGATGACGCTGACGGTGTGTATCGGTCTCAGAGCCATGGGGTGGTTTGCTAAAATCCATCATAAGTACATTCCCCCTTTCAGCAGTTTTGTGTAATCTTAATACCATTATAACCCATAATTGAGTATGAATTTGATTTTTCTGTATCAAAAGGGCTGTTTTATACAAATGGTCTCTATTGGATAGCAGTTAACTCTTCTTCTGTGACCCATTTGTGATTCTTAACCAAATCTCCCCCTGTTGTCGGGGTATAATCAACCATATATACCGTTGTCTCTTTAGCAGAATCAATTGTGGCCTTGGCACCCTTCATTCCTTTCATGTGATCAGCGCTCAACAGCACCTCGGAACCTGCCGCATACGGTTGTTCCTTATGGTCCTGTATTTCCTCATGGATAACCCATTTATGATTCTGTACGGGATCTCCACCTGTGGTTGGGGTATACGTCACTGCATATACCGTAGTCTCATATGCTCCAACGATCTTTGCTTTTGCACCCTTCATGCCCGACATGTGATCGGCACTCATCAACGCCTGGCTTCCTATTGGAAAGGTAGGATTGCTTTTCTCCCGCAGTCCTTCCGGTAGCTCTCCCGATTCAGAATGGTGCATCTCGCCTGCGGTGGTTGTATGACTGTCATCGTTACTTTCAACAGTCTGCCGAGTCTCCTTGCCACATCCACTCAAAACCAAACTGCTTGCGAAAATTATAGTCGATATAGTCAGTAAGTACTTTTTCATGTTTTGCACTCCTTTAATTCTATTTATACTACTCATTATACCCCCTATAGGTATATCACAACCATTATTATTGTTTTTTTCTGGGCAAGGTGTATCTTACTCGGAGCAAAATAAACCAAAAAAGCCTCACGATTTCTCGGAGGCTTCTTATCAAGAACAAATCATTTCAGTGATTACGCCTTACGCCAGTTCCACGTTAACATTCACGTTCCCTTTAATTCCTTTGGAATATGGGCAGTAGTCATGGGCAAGTTTCACAAATTTCTTTGCTGTCTCCTCATCCAGACCAAGAATTTTAACTTCCAAATCGACTTGAAGCTTCACCCCGTTATCCTCAGGATCCGTCACCAACATGACGGTTGCAGCTACAGTACTTCTCTCAATTTCAACTTTGTGTTTCTTTAACTGAAACTCCAGTGCGGAGTTAAAACAAGCACTATACCCTGCTGCAAACAATTGCTCCGGATTGGTAGCTGTCGTCACTTGTCCTCCCAGTTCAGGCGGTGCCGCAACATCCAACATAAACACGTTATCTGGGGATTGGACGATTCCTTGACGTCCACCTGTATTGATGACTGTTGTTTCATATAATGTTTTCATTTGTGAAAACTCCTTTAGTTGATTAGATTTATTTTGACTAAATTTCAATTTCCATTGTATCGCTAACAATTACATTGTACACAATTGAATTGTGTATGTAAATAGTTATTATTAAAAAATAATACAGTTTAATGCTGTGTTTAAATGATTAGCGATGATGAGGATTATCATTGTAGTCATCAGTAGAGGAAATGTATCCTTTCTTAACTGTCATCCATCGAATTGCCTAAGTCGAACTTAAGGAGGAATAACACGTTTGGAGAATAATTCATTTCTATCCCCGGACAAGCCCAAACATAAATCCAGGACACTCTATGAGGTGTTGGCTGTATCAACCAAACTCGGCCTTACTTCATTTGGAGGACCCATCGCTCATCTTGGTTATTTCCATGAAGAATATGTTCGCCGTAGAAAATGGATGGATGAACGAAGCTATGCAGATTTAGTTGCGCTATGTCAATTTTTGCCCGGACCTGCCAGCAGTCAAGTCGGGATTGGAATTGGTATCATCCGGGGCGGATTGCTGGGGGGGCTGATGGCTTGGCTTGGTTTTACACTTCCTTCTGTCATTGCGTTAGTCTTGTTCGCTTTTCTTCTGCAAGGATTTGATATCAGCAGTACTGGCTGGATTCACGGTCTGAAAATTGTTGCTGTAGCTATTGTCGCTCAGGCGATATGGGGCATGGGGCAAAAACTAACTCCTGACCGTTACAGGGCAACCATCGCTATCTTTACTGCAGCGGCGACTCTTGTGTGGCCAACTGCGTTCACTCCAATCCTTTTTATTGTTATTGCAGCGTGATAGGGATGGTTCATTTTAGTAAAATGACCGAGTTTAAAACAGTAGACTTGTCTGTCCCTGTAAATCGTAACTTGGCTATAATCTGCTTGGCTTCATTCTTCGGAATCCTGATTCTTCTCCCGTTACTCACACCCTTTGATCGTTCGGGGTGGCTGTTAATCTTTGATAGCTTCTACCGTTCAGAATCACTCGTATTTGGCGGAGGGCATGTTGTGCTTCCGTTACTGGAACGTGAATTCGTCCCTGCAGGTATGATCAACAAGTCCGATTTTTTGGCGGGATATGGAGCAGCACAAGCTGTACCCGGACCATTGTTCACCTTTGCCAGTTATTTAGGAGCGATGATGCGTGGCATTCCAGGAGCTTTGGTTGCAACGATCGCTATCTTTTTGCCAGCTTTCCTTCTGATCGTAGGCGCATTGCCCTTCTGGAATTCTTTATGCAAAAGCTCGAAAACTCAAGGTGCATTACTCGGAATTAATGCAGCCGTTGTAGGTATTTTGTTGGCATCGTTGTACGATCCGCTTTGGACAACTGCGATCCTAACTCCTGTTGATTTTGCACTGGTATGCATGTTGTTTCTAATGCTCGTTTTTTGGAAAGTACCACCGTGGATCGTTGTCGCTGCTGGTGCAGCAGGCGGTACAATGATGAACCTTCTCTAAATAAAAAAGGTACCCAAACACTGCACTTCTTTTTCAAAGCGTCAGGTGTTTAGGTACCCTATTACTGCCAGTAAGTTATTGACCGATCCAAGCAGATCATCTATTTTTCTCTTGGTCATTTCAATTCAAGTTTCGCAAATCCCAGCTTGGCGTAGTATGTTGCTACTCCCTTCCAATCAGGCTCCTTGTTTGTCTTCAGACTGCTCCCCAGTTTGATTAGTTACTCCAGATATCCACTTTCATCTGTGCACATTTGAAATACTTGGCCTCAGCCTTGCTTGTGGTGAGTTTCAACAGACATTGCAATTCTCCATGTTGGAACAACCCACCACTCAGGTCAGCAGCAACACCTCCATACTGATCATCCGCACCAAGCCACACGGAAGGTCTTTCGAACCCCGCCGAGAACTGTAACCCGGTGCAGAGCAGCACCGTCAGGTTCTTTCGATTCTGCGCCTCATCTCCCGCCACACCTTGGGTGGTGAAGAAAACCATGTTTTGCTTAAAATCCGTGTACGTTCCATCTGCTTTATAGGCTCGGACCATACCATACTTCTGATTAACGTTATGAAAAAAGGTGATGCCGGCCTTGCTATCCTTGGATTTAATGCCAACCTGAACTGATATTCCAATATTCCCGTTGAATTGTAGCGCTTCCAAAGTAATTGCAATTGCTGTTACTTTCGAGCTGTCAATCAGATGTTTCATTTTCAACTCTGCCGTCGCTCCTGCCGTGGCCGGTGTTGTAACTGTTATGGTTCCTCTATCAGGCAAGGGCTCAAACGTAGGGGTGCCCACCACCTCCACCCAATCCGGTAACGTTCCGTATAGAAAATCGGCCACAAGCTGTTTGTGGACCTTTCCAAAGGGCACAATCTGACCCGCTGCATCACGTATAATCATCTCTACACCCCCACCGAATAGGCTACACCGATATTATGATCGGTATTGTAATACACGTACACTACACCGTCCATAACGGACACCATCAAGGATTGCATGTTGGTCGTTTCCCAATTCAATGCCGGAAAATATATATCTGAAGGTTTGTCCAACAGTTGACGGAAGTCTGCGCTGATCTTGGCAATGGCAGGCCGAGCTACAGTCGTAACCCCACCTGAAGCATAAGCCGATAACATGCCCAGCCACCACATGCTCCCTTTGTACATAAATACACCTGCATTGGGTCTCGAAATGTTTTCTTCCGCTGATAAAGTCGCATCATTACCACCCATTAATGGTCTTGGATCAGCTAACCAGCTACGTCCGTCATGAGAATGCCAAATACATTTACGGCCAAAATCACCGCCGCCCATTACCGAGAAACCGATCCATTTGCCACCATTTCTAAAACACGAGAAGTAACCGGTATGACCATCACCTGGGAAACCGGGAGGTTTGTCCAAAATCAAACCCACTCTTGTCCATTGAATCATGTCTACAGAGGTTGCAAGTGCCGTCGATTGATTGATCCCAAGTCCGTTTTGTTGATAATACATAAAGAACAATTGTTCTTCATCGTTCCAGATCACAAATGGCGTTTCCGTCGAATTCCCCACCACAGTATCGAGATATACCTGTCCGTGTTTGGTCCATGGTCCTGTCGGGCTGTTGGAATACGCAAGTCCAATTCCACCGATACGATTATGGTTGGTAGAATACGTAGCATAATAATCTGCTTTCGCATCAGGGATAAGCCCCTTCACTTTGATTGCCCGAAACCAGTAGATCGATTGCAAACCCGCCATTGCTGCGGTATACATAGGATTGTCCATTTTTTTATCAAATTGAGGCGTGTACATGTGTCTGGATTCTGCATCACAATAGTCATAAGGTGCAATGGCCCTATTCGCCTTCATCGCTGCTTCGAGTGCTGCCTGAGCAATATTCTCAGTCATAGACATGGGAACTCAACTCCTTCGTGAACGGGGTATTACCCGTTACCGGTCGCGAATATAAAACATCCGAAGCGTTTATTAATAGGATTGAAAAATCAACAACATTACCCTCATTCGCAGCTGACTCCTGAGAAATACGAATGATAGGGCGAATTCTAGCACTATATGAATACGCTTTCATTTTAGTGATTCCTTTAATTCCTTTACCGTTGCAATCGGCCATTGTCCCTTTCATTGGTACGCCCGGATAATGTTGATCCTTCATATTAATCCCTCCTATTGTTTTCTCCCGATAAGTATATTCATGAAGTTACCTTTCTGTTAAAGCATTATGCCCATCTTGCAGCCTATTATTCTAAGTCTGGTTTTTCATAACAAGACTAAACAGGCTAACCAATAAGAATTGGCTAACCTGTTGAAGGAAAAATTTGTACTATTTACTCCGCAAAAAGTGAAGATATGGGATTCGCAACTTTTTTATCGGATTTCTCCTTGCCTTGGTTATCCAATACATAGTACTGGTAAAAGTCGTTAGTGAATCCGATAGACTCCTGTATTTTCAGCTTAAAAGCTTCAAATGCCGCGTCACTCAGATGATCCTCATTCCAGAAATAATGAAGCATCAATCGATTCTGGTTATAGGGATGTTTGATAACATATGCACCCGCGGCGAGAGGTTGATTCATGGTATTCTTCCAAGAAAAACCCGTCAGTTTCGTCCGGTCGATAATGTTGAATTTTAAAGCCTGCACCAATCCGTTTGACTTGGCATTGCCAATGACAATAAGGTTGCTGTTGCCGATCTCTTTTTTCATCTTTTGCTTCAGTTCCTTGCGATCCCGTATAATGTCGTATCTCATACCGGTCATATCAAGGAATCCGGTCAATTGATTTACCATATCTTCCTGCTGTTTAGTTGCAAGTTTACTCGCCTGATCGCTGAGCACAATGGTTAATTCCTCGCCTTGAAGGACTTTGTCCATCAATCGATTCATCACTTCATAAGGCAGATCAGGGATCATACCCATGACAGCCTGATATTGCGCTTGTAAGATATCATGCACATATGCAGCGGTCTCTTCCTGTGATAATTGGAATTCCGGCTTTAAGACAAAATCAGGCTGATATAGGGCTGTTTGCATTTCTGTGCGCACTTCCTTACCAAGCACATCTTCAATGGTTTGAAGAAGCCCCTCTATTGTTGCGTTTTGATATACGTAGCGTTTGAAATATGTTCTCATCAACTCGTCAAATTTCTCTTCACCGACAGAACGGTAAAGCTGATAGATCGCTTGTCGCCCCTTCTGATAATACACCAAACCTGCCAAATCCCCAGCTTCATCGTTTGTTGAGGCAATCGCCATATCTACGGGCGCTGTATCAAACTGTATGGATCTGAAACCATTTAATTTATCTCCCTGTTTCTCGGCAAAATACACCATCGAGAAATCGGCAAAG